>CAVUIK010000001.1:0-435950 GCA_963741565.1 uncultured Alphaproteobacteria bacterium
GCCAATACGTTGTTTGCGGCCACAGCTGACCTTAAGGGCAGCTCTTGCAAACGAAAGCCGGAAGGCGGCGAGGGCCGCTTCATTCTTGCCCCGGCCTCGACCTTGCCCCGGCCTCGCCCCCAAATCCGCAAACAAACTGATCGAGATCAAGGCGGACCCCCGCGTGCCCGTGTTGGCTGCCCTGTCAGTACGGATCAAATTGCGCCATGCAGTCTTGCGTCGCTTGTGAACACAGGGGGTGGAATGCTCGATCGACAGGTTTTGGTTTATCCCGCAGTGGCCATTTTTGTGGGGGCGCTGGGACTGTCCTGGTTCACCCACGGTCGCGGCGTCGTCCACAACGATCCGGCCCGTCACATCGCCATTCCCTCGCCGCTGACCATGCCGCTGCAGGTGCAGGCAGCCTACAATGGTCGCGATGTCTTCTTCCGTTATCGTTGGCCATCGCCCACGCCCGGCATCTTTCATGATGTGCTGCGTTTCGAAGGCGGCAAATGGGTGGTGAAAGGCGCAGCCGTTCCAGGCTCGCAGCCCGACGGCCTGCACGAGGACCGCGTGGCGATGATGCTGGACGACGGCAGCGTGCCGGAGTTCTCGCGCTACGGCGGCTACATCACTGTCGGGCGGCGGCTGGCAGGCTTCAGCGACGAAGTCAGCGGCAAGGAGGTCGCGGCCCACCCCTATCTCGGCGCCAAGCTGAAGCAGGACGAGCCGACCAAGTATCTGCCGGCCACCCGCAAGAGCATCGACGATTGGGCCTCGGTGGTGCCAGAAGACGAGCTGAAGGCACAACGCGCCGCCGGCTATTTCCTGGATCTGTGGCATTGGCGCGCCAACCGCTCCAACCCCGTCAATCAGTCCGACGACCAGCTGGTGGCCGAGGCCCGTCTCAGCGATGCCGGCAAGGGGATGTATGCCACCAACTGGGACGGCGAAAAGAAGGTGCCGCGCCTGATGTTCGATACCGCCAAGGCCGGTCATGCCGCCCTGAAGTGGGATGACATCAAGTCCGGCAAGATCACGCAGGACAGCGCCTATGCGCTGCGTGAGGACATCGCAGCTCCCTTCGATGCGGCTGCGACCTGGAAGGAAGGCGATACGCTTGCCACGCCGGATCGTCCGTCCGGGCGATGGCTCGCGCGCCGATATCAAGGTGCTGGGGAAGGCGCGTTGGGCCAACGGCTTCTGGGACGTCACGCTGTCGCGCAAGATGGATACGGGCAACCGCCTCGAGGATAAGATCCTGGTCGATCGCGGTGTCTATCATGTGGCGTTTGCCGTGCACCGGCAGGCGACGGGCGGTCGCTGGCATTATGTCTCGCTGCCGTACACGGTCGGGCTCGGCCGCGATGCCGACATTAATGCTGCGCGCTTCGAGGGCGAGACGCCAACTTGGGATCAGCCCGCCAAGCCCATCACGCTGTTCTATCCGGGACAGGTGAGCTGGGCCCACATCAACAGCGCCAAGCATCCCGGCGCCGACAAGGTGAAGGCCGGCGTGCCGGTCAAGTTCCGGCACAGCGAGGCCGAGCTGGCTCACTACGGCGTCGAGATGGAATTCAACGACGCGATCCGGCGGCAATGGCTGCTGACGATGCTGGCTGGCGTCTTGTTGATCGTCGGTTTCGCGGTTGCCCTCAATGCTACATTGAAGCGCGGACGGGGAGTCTGATCATGGCGGCCTATCATGTCGTTCTTGTACATTTTCCGATCGCGCTCTGGATGACAGCGACACTCGCAATCCTGTGGCGTGCGGTCTCGAACGGGCCGGTCGCGCTGGCGATCGACCGCGCCCTCATTCCGTTGCTGACGATCGGTCTCTTGTCCGGCATCGCCGCCATGACCGTGGGCCTGATGGTGTGGCCATGGGATGCAGTGTCGACATCGCCGATGGGGCGCAATCACATCCTGCTCGCGGTCTGGACGGTCGCCTATTGGGCGCTGATGCTGGCGACGCGCTGGATCCAGGGCGAGGCGATCTGGGACGGTCCGGGGCGCTGGGTCATGGCGGGCCTGGCCATTCTCGGCAGTGGTCTGCTCGGTGTCACCGGTACGCTCGGCGGGCATCTCGCCGGCATCTACACCGATCTGTCCAAAGTGCTGCGCGCGCTCGGCTGGGAGGTGCATCGCACCTTCTACGTACCGAACATGACGCTGGTTATGATCGTTGCGGCGGCGATGGCGCTGGTGGCGCTCGGCTGGCTGGCGTCCCGGCGGGCGGCGAACGACGCATGAGCAGATTGGGGGCCCACGCCGAGAAGCATAACGTCGACCGAATCGGATGGCTGCGGGCTGCGGTTCTCGGCGCCAACGACGGCATCGTCTCGACGGCGAGCCTGATCGTCGGCGTTGCCGCTGCGTCTGCCAAGCCGAGCGACATCCTGTTGACCGGTGTTGCCGGGCTGGTTGCAGGCGCCATGTCGATGGCTGCCGGCGAATACGTTTCTGTCAGCTCGCAGTCCGACACGGAGCACGCGGATCTCGCGCGCGAAACGCAGGAACTCGCCGATAGTCCGGAGCTTGAGCGTGCAGAACTGGCGCAGATTTATGTCAAGCGCGGCGTTGATCACGAGCTGGCTGTCAGGGTTGCCGATCAGCTGATGGCTAAGGATGCTTTGGGCGCCCATGCGCGGGACGAACTCGGCATTTCGGAGATCACCACGGCCCGTCCCGTGCAGGCGGCATTGACTTCGGCCGCCACGTTTGCGGTTGGTGCGGCGATGCCCCTGGCCATGGTTCTGGTGTCGCCCAGGGACATGCTGATTGCGATCGTATCGATCGCCTCCTTGGGCTTCCTCGCCTTGCTGGGTGCGATCGGCGCCAAAGCCGGGGGGGCGGACGTCGTCAAAGCCACAGCGCGGGTTGCGTTCTGGGGTGCGCTCGCCATGGCGGCAACGGCCGGCATCGGCAAGCTGTTTGGCGCGGTCGTTTAAGGTCCAGGTAAGACGCGGTTCGGCGATTGACCAGAACGCATGTCTCGGCGTCAACTCAAATGCAGCCACTTCGGCTCCGCAAGCGCCAGTCGGAGGGTTTGTTTCGGCGACCGCACACCGAGGGCAGGTGTCCGCGGGCGGCCATTGACCGCCCGCGGCTTTGCCGGCATCGTGCGAGATGAGCGCAGCAGGGTGAGACCTCGCCCCAGTCACGAAAGGAACAGGGATGGCTGATCAGCCCGTCGTCCTCGAAATGTTCACCGACTATGTCTGACCCTGGTGCTATCTCAGTACCGTGCGTATTGCGAAGCTGATCCAGAATTTCGACATTGTCGTCAAACTCGTCCATTTTCCGTTGCACCCTGACACCCCCGCGGAGGGGCGTGCGCTGCAGGATCTGTTTGGCGGCGGGCCCGGCGTCGTCGCCGAGAAGCAGGCCCGGATGAAGGGCCTGATGGCGGCCGAAGGTCTACCGTATGGCGTGCGCTCGCATACCTACAACAGCCGTCTTGCGCAGGAACTCGGGTCTTGGGCGGATACCGTCGACCACAGCGGTGCCATTCACGACGCGCTCTATCGCGCCTATTTCGTCGACACGCGCAACATCGGCGACAGGGACGTGCTGCTCGAAATTGCCGAGAGCGTCGGATTGAGTCGGGCGGACGCGCAGACGGTCCTCGACAAGCGGTCCTTTCAAGACGCCGTCGATGCCGATTGGGCGAAGTCGCGCGCCTATGGCGTAACCGGTGTGCCGACGTTCGTGGCCGGCCGCTCCGGTATTGTCGGCGCACAGCCGTATGAGGCCATAGAAGGCTTGCTGGTTAGGGCTGGCGTCAAGCGTCGAGGTTGACGCAAGGCCACGGCCGCAGCTTCAGCGGGACCCAAAGTGACCGAATCAGAATTGCTGCAAGCCATCTACGCCTCGACGCAGATCATCATCAGTCTGTTCTCGATGTTTGTAACGATCGTGTCAGGATACATGGCAGGCTTGTATCTGTTCCTGAAAGATGCGCCGCTGGCGATCCGCGTGTTGGGATTTCTGCTCATGTCGATCGCTCTCGCCTTCCTCGGCGGTGCTGCAGCCATCCAGCAGGTTACGCAGGAGGCCATTTTCTCGGCCTGGTCCAAGTTGCCGAACCCGTCGATCCCGGTCGATGCGCTCCTCAATCCGTTGCCGATGCCGGACGTGCTTGGCATTCCGTTGCGGGCGATCGGCGTTGCTCTCGGTTGGGCCGCGGCCGTCAGCGTATATGTGTCACTGGGTTACATGACGTTCTTCTACCGGTGGCGCAATTAACACCAGAATGCGGCCTCCGGGTTGAGGGTGGCGTCGACGCTGATCGGCGTCGGCAATGCTGAAACACGGATGCCGCTGGCGTCGGCCTCATCGTCCCGCGGGGCGTTCAGGGCGGCGGCGCTTCGGCCCAATACTCTCAATTTCATCCTCGGCACAGCGCGCCGCAGGGCAGTTCAATTCTGCTGTCATCACGCGCCGAATTCCTGGGGGGGGGGGCGCAGCCCTGAGCCGATCCCTACAACTCGAGAAACCATTTGACCGTTGCGCTGCAGCATGAGATAAGGCGCATGCTCTGAAACGAGCACTTCCGGCGCTCCAGCCGCGTGAAGGGACACCTCGTACGGCTCACCAAGGCCTTGGCTCATAAGCCGAAACCTGCCGAGCCCGTCGTCTCCCCTGTTGAGCGCCCCGAACGACTTCCCATCGACAGCCCAGGCCACGCGGGGCGTCTCCAGAAGCGAGCCGCGTTTTTGCGGCCCCGGAGATGTGGCCAGAGCGCCCGCCGGTGCCCTCGTGTGCGGCCACACCAGAAAGTACCTCCTTTGACAACGTTTCAAGACCTCGGTCTCGCTGAGCCGATCCTCCAGGCATTGGCCGACGAGGGCTATACCCAGCCGACGCCGATCCAGCTGAAGGCCGTGCCCGGCGTGATGGCCGGCTCCGACCTGCTCGGCATCGCCCAGACCGGCACCGGCAAGACGGCGGCGTTCGCGCTGCCGATCCTCCACCGCCTCGCCGCTGACCGGCGCGAGCCGATGCGGCGCGGTTGCCGCGTCCTCGTGCTCTCGCCGACTCGCGAACTCGCAACTCAAATCAGCGAAAGCTTCCGTGCATACGGCCGCCATCTCGGCATCACCGTTGCGGTGGTGTTCGGCGGCGTCGGCCATCGCCCGCAAATCCAGCAGATGGCCAAAGGTGTCGACGTGCTCGTCGCCACTCCGGGCCGCCTGATCGATCACATGGACGAGCGCCATATCACGCTCGAGGGCACAGAAGTGTTCGTGCTCGACGAGGCCGACCAGATGCTCGACCTCGGTTTCGTGAAGCCGATCCGACGCATCGTCTCGAAGCTCTCGCGTAAACGGCAGAGCCTGTTTTTCTCGGCCACCATGCCGCACGAGATCGGCGCGCTTGCCGCCGAGCTGCTGCACGAGCCGGTCAAGGTCTCGGTAGCGCCGACAGCGACCACCGTCGATCGTGTCGCACAGCGCGTCATTCTCGTCGAGCAATCGAAGAAGCGGTCGCTGCTGGTCGAGCTGTTCGCCGATCCCGCGATGGCGCGCACGCTCGTTTTCACGCGCACCAAGCGCGGCGCCGATCGGGTTGCTTCTCATCTCGAGGCGGCCGGTGTGAACGTTGCCGCGATCCACGGCAACAAGAGCCAGGGCCAGCGCGAGCGGGCGCTCGAAGCGTTCCGCGTCGGCGAGATCCGCGTGCTGGTTGCGACCGATATCGCGGCCCGCGGCCTCGACATCGACGAGGTCAGCCACGTCGTGAACTACGAGATGCCGGATGTGCCGGAGAGCTATGTCCACCGCATCGGGCGGACGGCGCGTGCCGGTGCCACGGGCACAGCGATCTCGCTGGTCGACGGCGAGGAGCGCGGCAACCTGCGCGAAATCGAACGCATCACGCGGCAGACGATCCTGGCCGAGGACCGTCGCGGCGACGTCAATCTGGTGGCCGAAGCGGCGGGCTCAAAATCTACCCGCGGCGGACGTGGCCGCAGCGAGCAACGCGCCCCCGGGCGCGGCGGCGAGCGTGGCCGGCCGTCATTCCGCGGTGACCGCGGTGATCGCTCGGGCTCACGCCAAGGCGAGCAGCGCCGCGGTGGACATCGCGCTGACGACGCGCGCCCGACCGAGCATGGCGGCGCTCGCGCCGACCGCGCCGGAGAAGCACCCATTCGCGGCAATCCGCATCGCGATGAACGGGCGCCGCGCCGGGACAGTCGCAATGGCGACGCCCGTGGCCAGTCTGGTGGCCAGTCTGGTGGCCAGTCTGGCCAGCGGCCGGAGCGCCGCGATGATCGTCGCGATGCCCGCCCGGAGCGTACGGAGTCTCGTGGCCGCGACGCCCATCGTGATGGCGGCGCAAGCCGTGATCCAGGTGCGCGCGCAGACCGCGGCGAGGGCCGCCAACAGTCAGACCGCCGGCCGAACGACCGCGATGGCCAACGCAGTCCCGCCCACGCCGGCGCCCGATCGGATCGTGCTCCCTCGAAGGGCGCCAATCGTCCAGCCAGCCAACAGCAGGCCGACCGGCCCGCGCGCGGCGGCGAAGACCTTGCGGGAATGCGGTTCATGAAGGACGGCGGCGATCGCCCACGCGGCAATTCCAACGCCGGCAGCCGCAGCGACCGGCGCCTGGAGCGCCTCGATCGCGACGGGCGCACGCGCTGAACCCATCGCCGCAATGATCGTGGACGGGAGCCTTTTGGCTCCCGTCTTTTTTTGGGCTCCAGCCAATGCTACGCTCTGCCGAAATAAGAAACGGCCAAACTAGATTGTCGGTGGAGGACCCATGTGGAATTTGCTCACGCGCGGCATTGCAGGTGTCGCGTTCTTAACGGTGCTCGGCGGTACGGCCAACGCGCAAGGCGCCGGTGACTGGCCCAACAAGACCGTTCGCTTGATCGTCAACTTCGCGCCCGGAGGCTCGGCCGACAACACCGCACGCCCCTATGCAGAACGCCTAACCAAGGCGCTCGGCCAGCAGTTCGTGATCGAAAATCGAGGCGGAGCGACGGGTGCGCTCGGCGCCGAAGCCGTCACCAAGGCGGCACCCGACGGCTACACGTTCCTACTGACGCCCTCGATTACGTTCGTGCTTGCCCCGCATCTGCGTAAAGTTCCGTTCGACCCGCTCAAGGATTTCGTGCCGGTCAGCCAGATCACCGACGGCACGCTGCTGATCGCGGTGCACCCGTCGATTCCTGTGACAACGGTTCCGGAACTCGTCGCCTACTCGAAAGCCAATCCGGGCAAGCTCAGCTGGGGCACGGCCGGTGTCGGTTCGTTCGGCCACATCATGGCCGAGTCGATGAAGCTCAATCTCGGCCTCGATTCGCTGCACGTGCCTTATCGCGGCGGCGGCGAATCGCTCGCCGATTTCCTCGCCGGCGTGCATCATATCCACGCGGACCCGAATACATTCCCCCACATCGCCAGCGGCAAGGCCAAGCTCCTCGCCGTCCTCGATCGGGAACGTCATCCGCACTATCCCAATGTGCCCCTCCTCAAGGAGATCTATCCGCAATTCGATTATCTCGTCTGGTTTGGCGTTTTTGCACCGGCCGGCACGCCGGCGGCGATCGTCAGGAAGTTCAGCGACGAGATCGCCAAGATCGGCAAGGACCCCGAGCTCAAGGCGAACTTCCTGAAAGTGGCGCTGACGACCGCACCGGGCACGCCCGAGAGCCTCGACGCGCTGTTGAGAAAGGATCACGCCCGCTTCGGCGAGGTCATCCGCAAACTCAACATCAAGACGGAATAGGCGCGCTTCAAGCCATCGGTTCCATCCGCCCGCTTGCGCTCTCCTGATCTGAGAGCGCGAGCGGGTTCGGCCGCTTCCAACGCCGTGCGTCGGATGCTATGGACACCGTGCATTCACAAGAAGGATATCTTCATGTTGACCACGTTCGCGCGCGGCCTCGTCGCCGCCGCAGTCATGATCTCCGGAGCGGCCCCCGTCCTTGCGCAAGCAACCGACTGGCCGAACAAGACCGTCCGCCTGATCGTCAATTTTGGACCCGGCGGCACCGCCGACAATTCGGCGCGGCCCTACGCGGAGAAGCTGAGCAAGGCGCTCGGCCAGCAGTTCGTCGTTGAGAACCGGGGCGGCGCCTCGGGCGCGCTGGGTGCCGAGGCCGTCATGAAGTCGGCGCCCGACGGCTATACGTTTCTGGTCACGCCGTCGCTGACGTTCGTCATCCTCCCGCACCTGCGCAAGACGCCGTTCGATCCGATGAAGGATTTCACGCCGGTCGCCGCCTTCACCGATGGCACGCTGTTGCTGTCGACGCATCCGTCCGTCCCCGCGAAGTCGGTGCAGGAGTTCGTCGCCCACGCCAAAGCCAATCCCGGCAAGTTGAGCTGGGGCACGGCGGGTGTCGGCTCCTACGGTCACATTATGTCCGAGAGCCTGAAGTCCGCTGCGGGCCTCGACATCCTGCATGTGCCGTATCGTGGCGGCGGTGAATCGCTCGCCGACTTCCTGGCGGGCGTGCACCAGATTCACGCCGATCCGAACACGCTGCCGCATATCGCAGCCGGCAAGGCGAACCTGCTCGCCGTGCTCGACCGCCAACGGCATCCCCTTTATCCGAACGTGCCGATGCTCAAAGAAATCTATCCGCAGATGGATTTCGTGCTCTGGTTCGGCATTCTCGGGCCAGCCGGCACGCCGCCTGCGATCGTCAAGAAGTTCAACGAGGAACTGGCCAAGATCTCGCGCCTGCCTGAGATGAAGGAGCAGCTGTTGAAGTCGGCGATTTCGCCGAACCCTGGCACCCCCGAGGAACTTGCAGAGGCCATCAAGAAGGACCACGCCACTTTCGGTGAGCTTATCAAGCGGCTCAATATCAAGGCGGAGTAGCGCGAGCCTGGCGTTACGATTCGGGGAGTAGGGTGGCGGCGCGGCTCCATCTCCCCGTCCGCGCAGGCGTGAAGACTGTGTTGCGATCGCGCAGCTTGCGGCGAACGGGTGGCATGCAGCTGTTCGCAGGCTTTCGAACCTGTCGCGCCGAGGCCCTTCCGGATTGCTGGCTGTTCCTTCAGAATTGAATGATCAGACGACCTCGCGTGCCGCCGGCTTCAAGACGGCGATGAGCCTCGGCGGCGCGCTCCGGCAGATAGGTGTCTGCCACCCGTAGCGTGATGGCGCCAGCTTCCACAAGTTGCCGCAACCTGTCGAGCTTTTCGAACTCGCCGTCGTAGATGCGCACAAAAGTCGTCGTGAATCTGATGTCCCGCTGCGGCGCGCCCTGGAACCCTCTGACCGAAGTGAATGCGCCGCCGTGACGTACCGCGGCAATGACGCGCTCATTCAGGACGGCGCCGTCGGCGAGACCATCGACGCCATCGGGGACATGCTGGCGGATGCGGGAGGCCACATCGGGTCCCCGGCGCACGACGATGTCGGCGCCGAGAGATTTTACCAGCGTCTCGTCGGCTTCGGATGCGTCGGCGATCACCGTCAGTCCTTCGGACTTGGCGAGTTGCACGACATAGCCACCGTAAGCGCCGGCAGCACCGGTCACGGCGAGCGACTGGCCTGGCTTCAGGTCGAGCAGGTCCAGCGACAGGCGCGCGGTCAGTCCGTTCATGGGCAGTGTGCAAGCCTGGACGTGCGTGGTACCGGCCGGCGCCCGGACCACCGCCCGTGCGTCGAGAACGATCTGCTCGCGATAAGCGCCATGGCTGCCTTTCGGAACGACCATGGCCATGACAGCGTCGCCAACGCGCACGCCCGTCGACACGCCTGGGCCCACCTCGTCGACAATTCCGGCAGCGTCCATGCCAGGCACATAGGGTGGCGGATCGACCTTCTGCTGCTCGGCGCGCGAGCCGTTCCGGGCCATCGTGTCGGTTGGGTTGACCGCTGCCGCGTGCACCCGAATGCGCACCTGGCCAGGACCGGCGTGCGATTCCGGAACGTCGACGACCGTCAGGACCTCCGGGGCCCCGTGAACCATCAATCCAACTGCTCGCATGTGTCCGCCCTTTCGTCTCCGGCCCGAGGCTGTCGGGGCCCTCCCGGGAACCGCCTCCATCGCAGTATTATAGGACAGGCTGAAGACGACGTGGAACCTCTTCAACACCGAAAGCTGGCGTGATGGACGGCCGAATTGGGTCCTGTGCGGCGGCAGCGGGCAGGCACACCCGCGGCGCGCATCATCCTGGAGCGCAGAAATTATTTGGATTGCCACGATGGTACGGGCCGATAAGCTGATACCTGGGACATCCTGAAACCTGGGGGGAAACTTTGACGTATCTGAAAATCGGCACAGCCGCTTTGGCACTTGCTGCGACACTCGCAACCGCCGTGGTACACGCGCAGGACGCCAAATATTTCCGCATCGGGACTGGCGGCGCTGGCGGAACATACTTCCCGATCGGTGGTCTCCTGGCCAATGCCATTTCGGCACCACCCGGATCGACGCCCTGCGACAAGGGCGGCGCGTGTGGCGTGCCGGGTCTGGTCGCGATCGCGCAAACGACCAACGCGTCGGTTGCCAATGTCACGTCGGTACAGACCGGACAGATCGAATCAGGGCTGGCGGCCGCCGACATTGTGTTCCAGGCCGTCAACGGTTTGGCCAAGTTCGAGAAGAAGTACGACAAGGTGCGCGTGATCGCGAACCTGTTCCCCGAGCATATGCATGTCGTGCTGCCCAAAGGCGGCAAGCTCGGCGGTATCGCTGAACTGAAAGGCAAACGCGTCGGCATCTTCCAGGCGGGCTCCGGTACGCAGGTCGTCGTGCTCGAACTGCTGAAGATCTACGGCATCGAAAAGAAAGACATCCAGGCAGCAGAACTCAATCCGCAGCAGAGCGCGGACCGCATGGCCGATGGCCAACTCGATGCGTTCTTCATTGTCGGCGGCACGCCGTTGTCGGCGCTTGCCCAGCTCGCCTCGCTCAAAGGCATGGAACTCTACGCGCTCTCGGATGATGAGCGCGCCAAGTTCCTGAAGGCCGTGCCCTATTACTACGAAGATGTCATCAAGGCCGGCACCTACGATGGCCAAAAGGCCGACATCAAGACGGTAGCAGTCGGCGCGCAGTGGGTTGTGGGGGCAGACGTGCCTGAGGCGCTGGTCTACGAGGTGACCAAGGCGCTGTGGAACGACAACACGCGCAGGCTGCTCGACTCGGGCCACATCAAGGCGAAGGATATCCAGTTGAAGTCGGCGCTGCAGGCCGTCAAGACGCCGCTGCATCCAGGTGCTGAGAAATTCTACAAGGAAAAAGGCATCGCGAAGTAAGCTTTCGCGTTTCGCCAAAACCAATTTCTGCGACCGGCAATACCGAATTGCCGGCCGCCTGATCACCATCACCAACATTTGAGTGCTGGCGCACGCGTGCTTGCACGCGTCATTCCACCCCGGCCGGACCAGATCATGACAGTGCCAACGCCTTCAGCAACTCCAGCTGATGCCCACTCCGTGGTCGATCCCGAGCGGCTTAGAGCGCTCGAGGCGCAATACGACTCGGAGCGCCAGACGCGCCAGGTAACGACGGGAACGCGGTGGTTCACCTATGTCTTTCTCGTCGCCTTCGGCATCTACCATTACATTACCGCCGGCTTCGGGTTGCCAATCGATCACTGGCACATGGGCATCCACCTCGGCGGCGTGTTGTTCCTGGTGTTCCTGCTCTACCCGATGCGCAAGATTGATATCGGCGCCAAGACCGACGTCGAGGCTGGGCGCTTCCGCCTCGGCGGAATCCACATTTCCGACTGGATGCTCGGGATCACCGGTGCGCTTGCCGCGCTCTACATCGGCATCACCTGGGAAGGCGTCGACGTCAATCTCTTCGGCTATCGGCTGAAGCTCTCCGAGCAATCGATGCGGCAGGGCAATCCGGCCGGGCTCGACGTGATCATGGGGACCATCATGATCGCCCTCGTGCTGGAGGCGACGCGGCGCACCATCGGTTGGACGATGCCGATCATTATTCTGTTCTTCATCGCCTACGCGCTGTGGGGGCCGTCAATGCCCTTCACCCTCCTGAAGCACCCGGGCGTGACGTGGAACCAATTCATCAACAACATCTACTTTCCCGCCGAAGGGATTTTTGGCGTGACGTTGTGGGTGGTCGCGACGGTGGTGTTCCATTTCGTGCTGTTTGGGACGGTCGCCCATCGTATGGGGCTCGGACAGCTGTTCGTCGACCTCTCGACGATCCTGGCCGGTCGCTTCACGGGGGGGCCGGCCAAGGTGTGCGTTGCGTCCTCTGCGATGTTCGGCATGATTTCTGGGTCATCGGTCGCCAACGCTGTGTCAACCGGGACGTTGACGATCCCGAACATGAAGCGGCTCGGCTATCCCGCACATTTCGCCGGTGGCGTCGAGGCGGCAGCCAGTGCCGGTGGCCAGGTGACGCCGCCGATCATGGGCGCGGCTGCCTTCATCATGGCCGAGTTTCTCGGCATGAAGTATTCCGAGATCGCGCTGGCAGCGACTGTTCCGGCGGCTATGCACTACATCGGCGTGATCGCCATGGTCCATTTCGAGGCTAAGCGCCTGGGCCTCAGAACCTTCACGAAGGAAGAAATCCCGAATTTGATGGATGTCCTCAAGCGTGGCTGGCTGACGGTCGTGCCGCTCATCGTGCTGCTGTACGTGCTGTTCTCGGGTTACACACCCTATATGGCAGCGTTCTGGGGCATTACCGCCTGCATCGTCATCGGCCTCATCAACCCCTATAACCGGATGAGCGTGCGGCAACTGGCGGACGCGTTCTATGAGGGTGGACGCAATGCGCTGGCGGTCGGCGCCATCAGCGCGGCGGTCGGTATCGTCGTCGGCGTGATCACGCTGTCCGGGCTCGCGTTCACCTTGGGTTTCAAAGTCACAAGTGGTGCGCTGCAACTGGCGCAGAGCGTGCACGGCGCCTTCGCGTGGCTACCGTTCGAGCTGTTTACGGTGAAGGATGCGGCGCTGTTCCTGTCGATGGTTCTGATCGCGCTCGCCTGCATTCTGCTCGGTTCGGGCGTGCCGACGACTGCGCTCTACATCATGCTCGCGACCGTCGCGCAGCCAGCGTTCAAGGAGCTCGGCGTGCCGCCGCTCGCCGCCCACATGTTCGTCTTCTACTACGGCATCATTGCCGAGATCACGCCACCCGTGTGCTCGACCGCGTTCGCGGCCGCTGCGATCGCAGGTGCCAACCCCTGGACGACCGGCAACACCGCGTTCAAACTGTCGAACGCGAAGATCATGGTGCCGTTCGTGTTCTGCTACTCGCCGGCCATGCTGATCGTGCTGCCGGAATACTTCACCTGGGCCGCGTTCCTGCAGACGACGCTGACCTGTGCCGTCGGAACAACCATTCTTGGTGCCGCGCTGATCGGATACGGTCTCGCTCCGATGCCCATGTTCTACCGGATCCTGTTGGGGCTTGCTGGCGTCACCATGATTGCGCCCGGCAACCTCACCGACCTGGTCGCGCTCGCTCTCCTGATACCGCCGGCGATCCAGCAGATCATTGCGTCCCGCGCTTTGGCCGCGGCAAAGCCAGTCGGCCCGCCGTAATTTACGGCAAAGCGGCATCTATCGCGGTCATCGGGTCCAGGCGACGCGGGCTATAGCACGGCCGTTGCGCCGATGTTAGGTTGCCGCATAGCGACCCATGTCTGTTGCGCGGAACCCGCGTGCTCATCGCCCTGTGAGGACACACCATGGAACTCGGTTACTTCACGATGCCGTCACACCCGCCCGAGAGGTCTCTGAAGGACGGGCACGAGTGGGACTTGCAGGTGATCCGCTGGCTCGATGAACTCGGCTACAAGGAATGCTGGATTGGCGAGCACCATACGGCGCCTTGGGAGCCGCATCCCGCGCCCGATCTTCTGATCGCGCAGGCCTTGTTGCAGACGAAACGCATCCGGCTCGGACCAGGTGGTTTCCTGCTTCCCTATCATCACCCCGCCGAACTCGCGAACCGGATCGCAATGCTGGACCATATTTCCGGCGGGCGTCTCAACTTCGGTATTGCGGCCTCGGGCCTGCCCAGTGATTGGGAGATGTTCAACGTCGACGGTGCGAATGGCGTCAATCGCCTGATGACGCGCGAGGCCCTCGATATCATCCTGAAGCTCTGGTCGACCGATGATCCCTTCGTGCACGCTGGCAAGTTCTGGACGGTGAAGAACCCGGAGCTGATGTACGGTTTCCTCAAGCCGCACATCAAACCGCTGCAAAAACCTCATCCGCCGATCGGCGTCGCAGGCCTCTCGAAAGGCTCGGACACGCTGAAGCTCGCCGGCGAGCGCGGCTACATTCCAATGAGCCTCAATCTCAACCCGGCCTATGTCGGCAGCCACTGGGAGTCGGTCGAGGCCGGCGCGCGGAAATCGGGCCGCTCGCCCAAGCGGTCCGAATGGCGCATGGTCCGCGAGGTTTTCGTCGCCGAGACCGACGCCGAGGCGATGCGCCTTTCGGTTGGCAGCGACATGGGTCGCATGATGCGCGAATACTTCCTGCCGCTGCTGAAGCAGTTCGACTTCCTCCAATACCTGAAGCACGACCAGAACGTGCCCGATGGCGACGTGACGCCGGAGTATTGCGCGAAGCACAACTGGATCGTTGGATCGCCGGCAACGGTCGCCGAAAAGATCGCGCGGATTCACGACGAGGTCGGCGGGTTCGGGCATCTGCTGGTGTTTGGCTTCGACTACGTCGAGCGCGCCGATGCCTGGCGGCGCTCGCTCGAGCTGCTGGCGAACGAGGTGCTCCCGAAGATCAGGCATCTCTCGCCTGCGTAATCCGCGGGGAACCTGTCCGCTACGCCACCGCAGACCTTTGCGCGCGGCTCCAAATCGGCATAGTTGACCGCCAGAGCCAGCAGCATCGGGGGTGGGCAATGCAGATCGGCATGGTGGGCCTCGGGCGCATGGGCGCCAACATCGTCCGCCGCCTGATGCGGGGAGGGCATGACGCCGTCGTTTGGGACCGCGATCCCGCGCCGGGCCGCATGCTTGCAGCCGAAGGGGCGGCGGTGGTGACCGACCTCAAGGGCCTCGTCGGCGCCCTGGCGACGCCGCGTACGGTCTGGATCATGCTGCCGGCGGGGGCTGCCACCGAAACCGCGATCCGGGATCTCGCGGCCTTGCTGGCGCCCGGCGACACCATCATCGACGGCGGCAACACCAACTGGAAGGACGACATCCGCCGCGCGGCCGAACTGGGTCCAAAGGGTCTGCACTATCTCGACGTCGGCACGTCCGGCGGCGTGTGGGGGCTGGAGCGCGGCTATTGCCTGATGATCGGCGGACCGAAGTCCGTGGTCGATCGCCTGGACCCGGTCTGGCGGACGCTCGCGCCGGGAACCGGCGACATTCCAAAAACGGCAGACCGCGACCATCTCGATCCCCGCGCCGTCGATGGCTACATCCACGCCGGGCCAAACGGGGCCGGCCATTTCGTCAAGATGATCCACAACGGCATCGAGTACGGCATGATGCAGGCGATGGCAGAAGGCTTCGACATTCTGAAACATGCGAACTCATCGCGCCTGGCGCCCGAGCACCGCCTCGATCTCAACGTCGCCGATATCGCGGAGGTCTGGCGGCGGGGCAGCGTGATCACATCGTGGCTGCTCGACCTGACCGCGGCGGCGCTCGCCAAGGATGCGGCGCTCGCTGACTTCTCCGGCCACGTCGAGGATTCAGGCGAAGGCCGCTGGACCGTCGAGGCGGCGATTGCCGAAGCGGTTCCGGCCGAGGTGTTGACGAGCTCCCTCTACACGCGCTTTCGCTCCCGCCAGGATCACACCTTCGCCGAGAAGGTTCTGTCGGCCATGCGCAAAGGTTTCGGTGGCCATGTCGAGCCGGAGAAGAAGCCGTGACGCAGGGCGCGCACCGGCGGCGGCGCGGGCGCTCGCAGGCGCCGCCTCGTGTGATCGTGCTGATGGGCGTTGCGGGCGCCGGCAAAAGCACGATCGGCCGGCGGCTCGCGGTAGCGCTCGATTGGCCGTTCCGTGACGCCGATACGTTCCATCCGCCAGAGAATGTCGCCAAGATGAGCCGCGGCGAGGCGCTCGATGACGACGACCGGGCGCCGTGGCTGGCGGCGATTGCCGCTTGGGTCGACGCGCATCGCGCTGCAGGCACGACGGCTATCGTCTCGTGCTCGGCGCTGCGGCGTCGCTATCGACACGCGCTCATCGGCGATCGGGGGGACGTGGCTCTGGTGTATCTCAAAGGCAGCATCGCCGTGATCGGGGAACGCATGAGCCGGCGCAAAGGCCACTTCATGCCGGCAAGTTTGCTCACTAGCCAGTTCGCGACTCTGGAGGAGCCCGCCTACGACGAGCGCCCCGTCGTGGTGTCGGTGACGCTGCCGCCCAAGCGCGTCGTCGAACGGATCATCGCAACGCTGGACCTGACGCCGGTGCGGCGCGTCGTGCCGCTGTAATCGCCGGGCACTCAGCGATGCACGTCACGTGTTGCAAGCATTGCGCCGAGCTGCTCTTCCTTGTCTGGGTCGAAGCCGCAGCGGCCCTCCCAGGTGCGCGGGTTCGCGTAGGTGCCGAACAGCATGTCCCACCAGACAATATCGCCGTAGTTGTTCTTGTGACGCTCGTGCTCATGATGGATGCGGTGCATTTCAGGCCGCTGGAACACATAGCCGACCCACTGCGGTGTGCGCACGTTCATGTGGTAGAAGAATTCGCCGAGCGCGGTGAAGGCCGTATAGATGGCGCCAGCCTGCAGTGAGAGCCCAAGCAACGTGTACACGATCAGGCTGCCGAGGATCGAGTTGACGATCATCTCGATCGGATGCTTGTAGAACGAGGTGATCGTTTCGAGCCGCTGCGGGCTGTGATGGATCTGGTGGAAGATGCGCCAGAGAACGTCCGACTCATGCCGCCATCGGTGCCACCAGTAGAAAACGAAAGTCGCGACAAAATAGGCGACAAAGCCCGCGAGCAACGGTGGGAGATGGACTTCCAGGTTGAACACCGAGGCCGACTGGAGCCAGCGTTCCCAGGTCACGCCCGCCAGCAAGACGATGGCGATCTGGATGGCGTTGATGGCGAGCACACGATAGGGCCAAGACCTGACGGGCGGCAGCGGCCAGCCGGGATGCAGGCGCTCGAAAACGACACAGGCGCAGAACACCACAATCAGCAACGGCAACATGCTCAGGCTCCAGGAGATTGGATCGCGGCAGTCCTGAACAAGGATCACACACAAATATGGCAAATGAATGTCGTTCAATATCGCCGAGATGCCTGCAACGAACGCCTCGGCTAAGCTCGCGTGGTAGGTATTGAGGAGATCACCCTATGCGCTGGATCCGGTTTTCGGCCGCAGGCCGCACGGCCTATGGCCTTCTCGAAGGCGACCGCATCGTCGAAGTGAAAGGCGATCCGTTTGCAGGCTATGAGAGGACAGCGACGGTGCACGCGCTCGCAGCGGTTAAGATCGAGCTGCCCGTCGTGCCGCAAAACTTCTTCTGCGTCGGCCTCAACTATGCCCAGCACGTGTTGCTGGCCGCCAAGCGGCTCGGCATCGAGGCGAAGCTGCCCGAGCGCCCGGACGTCGGCTATCGCTCCAACAACGCGCTGCTTGCCCATGGACAGGACGTGATCATTCCTGCCGATGCCACGGAGAAAGTGCAGTACGAGGGCGAGCTGGTGGCGATCATTGGCAAACGTTGCAGGAATGTCAGCGAGGCCGACGCCTTGAAGCATGTGCTCGGCTATACGATCGGCAACGACGTCTCCGAGCGTACCTGGCAGAAGGCCGACCGCACGCTCTGGCGCGCCAAGAACACCGATACATTTAAGCCCATGGGGCCCTGGATTGAGACGGACGTCGATCTCGACAAGCTGGAGACGATCGTTCGCGTCAACAGCGCTGAATCCGTGCGCTTCAAGACCAACGATATGATCCATGGCGTTGCGCTCTACATCTCGACGATCAGCCGCTACTGCACGCTGGAAGCCGGCGACGTGCTCTGGATGGGGACGGATCTTTTCTCGCCAGATCTCAAGCACGGCGACGTGGTCGAGGTCGAGATCACGGGGATCGGGGTGCTGCGCAACCGGTTCGTGAAAGCGGCCCCCGCTTAAGCCACGGCCAGCCAGGCGTTTTCCGCCAAGCCATTGACGGGACATACCGATCGTGTACCAAGCGAGGATGGATCGTGCCGCGCCAAGACCGCTGCTGACAAGCCTGCCGAACCTGCTGACTTATGGGCGGATTCTGGCAGTGCCGGCGTTTGGCATCTGCTTTCTGCTGGTGAGGGACGACACCGGCCGCTGGCTGTCGCTGTTGATCTATGCGGCGGCCTGCCTGACGGACTGGCTCGACGGCTATCTGGCCCGCGCCTGGGACCAGCAATCGACGCTGGGCCGCATGCTCGACCCAATCGCGGACAAACTTCTGGTGGGCACCGCACTCCTCGTGCTGGTCTGGGACAACACGATCGACAACATTTCGATCTGGGCGGCCATCATCATCCTGTGCCGCGAGATCCTGGTGTCGGGCTTGCGCGAGTTCCTGGCCGAGCTGAACAAGATCGTGATCAAAGTCTCCAAGCTGGCCAAGTGGAAAACCACGCTGCAGATGATCGCGCTCGGCGTGCTGATTGCCGGGCCTGCGGGCGACAAGATTGTCCCGGGCGTGTGGGCGATCGGCACAGTGTTGCTCTGGATCGCAGCGCTGCTGACGCTCTACACGGGCTACGATTATCTCAAAGCCGCCGTCGAGCATGCGATCGAACAGTAGGGCGGGCCGGTGAGCCCGGAGCCCGAGAGGCGTGAGATGACGACCGTCAATATTCTCTATTTCGCCTGGGTGCGCGAGAAGATCGGAAAAGCCACCGAAACCGTCGAGCTGCCGCCTGATGTGGCGACCGTCGCCGATCTCGTTCAGTGGCTGGTCGCGCGCGGGCCCGAATATGCCGAGGCGTTTGCCAGGCCCGAGGTCGTGCGCGCGGCGATCAATCAGACCCATGTGAAGTCGGAAGCGCGGCTCGCCGGCGCGCGCGAGATTGCATTTTTTCCGCCGGTGACGGGAGGCTAGCGTCATGGCCGTTCGCGTGCAGCTCGAGGATTTCGACGTGGCGGCCGAGGTGCGCCGGCTGACCGCGGGGCGTACCGACATCGGCGCCATCGTTACCTTTACGGGAACTGTGCGCGGCGCGGCGAAGGGCCATCCGATTGCCTCGATGACGCTCGAGCATTATCCGGGGATGACCGAGGCCGAGTTGGCGCGCGTCGAGGCCGAGGCTGTCGCGCGCTGGCCGCTTGATGCGACGGCGATCGTCCACCGGATCGGTGAGCTGAAGCCCGGCGACAACATCGTGCTGGTGGTCACCACGTCGCGGCACCGGCACGCGGCCTTCGAGGCGGCTGAGTTTTTGATGGATTTCCTGAAGACCCGCGCGCCGTTCTGGAAGAAGGAAACCGGCGCTGACGGCGCCGGCCAGTGGGTCGACGCGCGCGAGGCCGACGACGCGGCACTCACGCGCTGGGGGCCGACACTTGGCGAGCCGAGGGCTGCTGAGTAGGCGTCGGCGCCAATCAGTGCGTTAGCCGGCCGGTAGCCAGCGATAGCGGCCGGTGACCTTGTAGGTCTCGAGGATGTCCTCGGTGCGTGTGCCGGCGCCGACGTTGTGGATCACCATGCGTCTCGGGCGGTCAGTGGTCATCGTATCGCTGACGATGCCGATATGGGGGAGACCCGACTGCCGGCTGCCTGGCGCCACGAGTTCCTGTGTGACGATATCACCCGGTTGCCATTCGGCGCCGTTGGTCGGCCTCGACAGCTCCGCGCCTTTGCGTGCGAAGAAGACGCGCAGGTTTACGACACGGCGATGGTCGATGTTCGTGTCGGGCGCCTTGAGACCCCAACGCGTAGGATAGCGCGCAAAGTTCTCTCGCATGTCGGCATGCACCAGGGCTTGCAAGTCGAGATTGAAGGCGTCGCGATAGGCGCGCACGATGACGTCGGTGCACACCCCCCGGTCGCTCGCCACATCGCCGCGCGGAAAGGCGAGACGAACGTAGGCCGGATCGTAAAGAGTGGTGACTCCGATCTGCGCTGTTGCTGCTGCGGTCAAGGCCGCTGCGCGCGCCGTATCGGCGATCAATCCTTGCGCGGGCTGCGCCACTCCCGGGAATCGACCGGCAATCAGAACCAAGCCAGCGCCAAGTATCGTTCGTCTGTCGAGCGTCATGCGGGGTGGCCATCCATTGCGTCAGACGAAAAACGGCCGCGCAGGTGTTTGCCCGCGAGGCCGGAACGATCGTCGCAAAATTGTGGCAGTTATCAGAACAGCCCGTCGATCTGGCCCTTCTCGTTGAACTTGATGAACTCGGCCGACGGCGCCTTGGGGAGGCCCGGCATCGTCATGATCTCTCCGCAGATCGCGACGATGAAGCCCGCGCCCGCCGAGAGGCGCACTTCGCGCACTGGGATCGTGAAGCCCGTTGGCGCGCCGCGCTGGTTCGGATCGGTCGAGAAGGTGTACTGCGTCTTGGCGATGCACACGGGCAACTTGCCATAGCCCATGTCCTCCCAGGTCTTGAGCTGGTCGCGGATCGCCTTGTCGGCGACGACGCCGTCGGCGCGGTAGATTTTCTTGGCGATCGTTTCGATCTTCTGGAAGAGCGGCATCTCGTCGGGATAGATTGGCGCGAACTTGGAGGTACCGCTGTCCGCGATCTCGGCGACGCGCTTGGCCATCGCCGCGATGCCCTTGCCGCCTTCCGCCCAATGCCTGTTCAAGAAGCACTCGGAGCCCAGCGACTTGACGTAATCCATCACCACGGCAACCTCGGCATCCGTATCCGAAATGAAGTGATTGATGCCGACGACAGCGGGAACGCCGAACGACTTCACGTTCTCGATGTGGCGGCCGAGGTTGGCGAGGCCCTTCTTGACGGCCTCGATGTTTTCCTTGCCCAAATCCTCTTTCTTGACGCCGCCGTTCATCTTGATCGCACGGATGGTCGCGACGATGACGGCTGCGGCCGGGTTCAGGCCGGCTTTGCGGCACTTGATATCGAAAAACTTCTCGGCCCCGAGGTCGGCGCCGAAGCCCGCCTCGGTCACCACGTAGTCGGCGAGCTTGAGTGCCGTCTTCGTTGCAACCACCGAGTTGCAGCCGTGGGCAATGTTGGCGAACGGTCCGCCGTGGATCAGTGCCGGGCTGTTTTCCAGCGTCTGAACGAGGTTCGGTTGCATCGCTTGGGCGAGCAGCACGGTCATGGCGCCGTCGGCCTTGATGTCGCGGGCGAAGACGGGTGTGCGATCGCGGCGATAGCCGATGATGATATCGCCGAGGCGCTTCTCCAGATCCTTGAGGTCGTTGGCGAGGCACAGGATCGCCATCACTTCCGAAGCGACCGTGATGTCGAAGCCGGACTCGCGCGGGAACCCGTTGGCCACGCCGCCGAGCGAGATGACATTCTCGCGCAGCGCCCGGTCGTTCATGTCCATCACGCGGCGCCAGACGACGCGGCGGGTGTCGATATTGAGCGCATTGCCCCAGTAGATGTGGTTGTCGATCATGGCCGCGAGCAGGTTGTGCGCCGAGGTGATCGCGTGGAAGTCGCCGGTGAAGTGAAGGTTGATATCCTCCATCGGCACCACCTGGGCGTAGCCGCCGCCGGCAGCTCCACCCTTGACACCGAAGCAGGGTCCGAGCGAGGGCTCGCGCAAGCAGATCGCGGCCTTCTTGCCGATGTGATTGAGGCCGTCGCCGAGGCCGACCGTGGTGGTGGTCTTGCCTTCGCCGGCCGGCGTCGGGTTGATCGCGGTGACCAGGATCAGCTTGCCGTCCTTCTTGGCGGCGAGCGACTTGATGAACTCAGCCGAGATCTTCGCCTTGTCATGGCCGAAGGGCAGCAGATGCTCGGTCGGAATGCCGAGTTTCGCGCCGATCTCCTGGATCAGCTTCTTCTTGGCGTCGCGGGCAATCTCGATGTCGGATCTGACCACGGGTTTTCCTCCAGCTGATTTTTTCTCGGGTTCGGCTGATTTCGGGGCAGGTGGATCGAAGGCGGCGCCGACGAGGATGTCGGCCGACTTCGCCCATTCGGCAGCAGCGATCTTCTGGCCCCCGGCTGCACGGACACGCTTGACGAGGATGCGGCCGCCATTGGCCGCAACGGTCATGCCGTCGGCGGTGATCGAAATGACCTCGCCGGGGATGCCGTCGCCCGCCACCTTGGCACTGTCGTAGATGTCGATCTTCTGGCCTTTGATCGTGCTCCAGGCGCCGGGTGCCGGGTTGGCGGCGCGGATGGTGTTGTAAACCTCGGCGGCGGGCTTCGACCAGTCGATCTCGGTCAGCTCCTTCTTGTACCAGCTCTCGTAAGACCCTTTCTTCGGATCGGCCTTGAGGCCTTGGTCGATCTTCGGCGCTTTGCCCGCCTTCACGAGATCGAGGCTTTCCATCATGGCGTCGACGCCAAGCGGGAACAGCTTCTTGAAATACACGTCACCGAGCGTCTCGTCGGGCCCGATGTCGACTGTCTTCTGCAGTAGGATCGGGCCTTCATCGAGCCCTTCGTCTGGCCAGAAGATCGTGAGGCCGGTTTTCGTCTTGCCCATCGCGATCGGCCAGTTGATCGAGGAGGGACCGCGGTGATCGGGCAGCAGCGAGGGGTGATACTGGAAGGTGCCGAGCTTCGGTGCGTCGAGCACCGGTTGCGGCACGAACAGCAGCACATAGGCCATCACGCAGATGTCGGCGTTGAAGCTCCTCATGAGCTCCAGCGCCTCCGGCGTCTTCCAACTCTTCGGCTGGTGGACGGGCAGACCCTTTTCGCGTGCGAAGACCTTGAGCGGATCCTCGGGACGCCCCGCCTTGTCCGGTGCGCAGCAGACTGCGACGATGTTCTCGCCGCGTGCGAGCAGCTTCTCGAGGACGGCTTTTCCGAAAGCGTCCTGGCCGTGAACGACGATACGCATGTGTTTCCTCCTGAATGGAGGCGCGCCTTCTCCCCTCCCCCTCCGTCGTGCTGAAAGCGCGCCTTCAGCACGACAAGGGGTTGGGGGTGGGGGGATCGACCAGGAACCAAGTCCGGCGGGCTTGCGTTCTGGATTTTCACCCCACACCAAACCCCTCTCCGTCAAGGAAAGGGGAACAAGGGTAAAGCATGCCTCTTTGATTGTTAGATTTTATGGGCTGATGAGTTCTTGGTCGAGATTACTCCGCGGCGGCTTTCTTGGGTGGCGGCTCGGTCGCGCCGGACGCCTTGATGGCTTCGATTTCGGCTGGCGAGTATTTCAGCACGCTTGCCAGGATCTCGGTGGTGTGCTCCCCGAGCAGCGGCGACCGCTGCACCTCGGTCGGGCTCGCCGACAGCTTAATCGGGTTGCCGACTGAGAGATACTTGCCGCGCGTGGGATGATCGACCTCGACGACGGTTCCGGTCGCCCGCAGCGACGGGTCCTGCGCCAGTTCCTTCATCGACAGGATCGGCCCGCAGGGGATGTCGAACTCGTTCAAGATCTCCATCGCTTCGAACTTGGTCTTGGTCATTGTCCATTGCTCGATGCGCGCGAAAATGGCGTTGAGCTTCGGCAGCCGGGCCTTCGGCGTCGCATACTCGGGATCGGTCTTCCAGCCGGGTTCGCCGATGACGTCGCATATCGGCTCCCAGACCGGCGCCTGCGTGATGAAATAGATGTAGGCGTTGGGGTCGGTCTCGGCGCCCTTGCATTTCAGGATGCGGCCGGGCTGGCCACCGCCGGAGTCGTTGCCGGCGCGCGGCACCGCGTCGCCGAAGGGCACGCCTTCGCCGTACTGGCTGTACTCGGTGAGCGGCCCGTGCGCCAGCCGCTGCTGATCGCGCAGCTTGACGCGGGCGAGGTTCAAGACGCCGTCCTGCATGGCGCAGGTGACGCGTTGCCCGACGCCGGTACGGGTCCGCTGGAAGAGCGCGGTGACGATGCCGAGCGCCAGATGCAACCCGGTACCGCTGTCGCCGATCTGCGCGCCGGTGACGAGCGGCGGGCCGTCTCGGAAACCGGTCGTCGAGGCTGACCCGCCGGTACACTGGGCGACATTCTCGTAGACCTTGCAGTCCTCATAAGGTCCCGGACCGAAGCCTTTGACCGAGGCGACGATCATCGTCGGGTTGAGCGCCTGGATGCGCTCCCAGGTGAAGCCCATGCGATCGAGCACGCCGGGGCCGAAATTCTCGACCAGCACATCGCATGAGATGATGAGCCGCTCGAGCACCTCCTTGCCGGTCTTGTTCTTTGTGTCGAGCGTGATCGAGCGCTTGTTGTGGTTCAGCATCGTGAAATAGAGGCTGTCCACCTTGGGGATGTCCTGCAGCTGGCCGCGCGTGATGTCGCCGGTGCCGGGGCGCTCGACCTTGATCACGTCGGCGCCGAACCAGGCGAGGAGCTGGGTACATGTCGGTCCCGACTGCACATGCGTGAAGTCGAGAATGCGGACACCTTTCAGGGCTTGGGTCATGTGTGTTTTGCCTGCCTTCTATGATCGGATTAAAATCAGGAATTGATCTTGCCGTAGTCGGCGACGAGGTCCGCCATCGCGGTGTGCGCCGCGCCACCTTCGAGGAAGCCCGCGTGCACGCCTCGGCGGTCGGCTTCGGGACGGTTCTGGCTGACCTTCCACTTGCCCTCGATGGCTGTGACAGGGATCTCGATGCCGACAATCGCTTTCTTGAGCATGGTGATGAAATCGTCGGGCGCGTCGGAAATCTCCCACGGTACAGCGCGAGGCGCTTCATGTTTGCGCGTCAGCGTCTCGAGGTGCGCCTGCAGCCAAGCCGCGTCCTCGATGGCGCGCGCGGTGCCGCGCACCTGCACGATCACGTAGTTCCACGTCGGCACCACTTTCGCCGTCGCACTCTTGCTCGGATACCACGATGGCGTCACGTAGGCCTGCGGACCTTGGAACACGATCAGGCACTCGCAACCTTCGCCCGAGAATTCCTTCCATTGCGGATTGGCCCGCGCAAGATGTGCCCTGAGCGTGCCTTTTTCTCCCGTCGTTGCGTCGAGCGCGAACGGCACGGCGTTTGCCGTCAGTCCGCCGCTGCCGGCCGAGATCAACAGCCCGAACGGATGTTCTGTGATCAGTCGATGCTGAACGTCCAGCCGGTCCTCGCGGTGATGGGCGGGTTGATACATCAGGAGGCCTTCTTCCCGACGACGCTTTGCGGATTGAGGTTGCCGATGCGGCCGCTTTCGGTTCCAGCCTTCTCGTCGATGATGGCGTTGATCAGCGTAGGCCTGCCGGAGTCGATCGCTTCATTGACGGCGGCCGTCAGCTCGGCGGGCGACGTAACGCGCACGCCGACACCGCCGAACGCCTTTGCCATCAGCTCATAGTGCGAATCCTTGACGAACGTGGTCCAGGCCGGATCCGAGCCGCCGGGGTTGGTGTCGGTGCCGCGGTAGATACCGTTGTTGTTGAAGACGACGACGCAGACCGGCAGTTTGTATCGGCAGACGGTCTCGATCTCCATGCCGGAGAAGCCGAAGGCGCTGTCGCCACAGACGGCGAGCACCGGCTTTCCGGTCTCGACGGCGGCTGCAACCGAGTAGCCCATGCCGATGCCCATGATGCCCCAGGTGCCGACATCGAGCCGCTTTCGCGGCTGGTAGATGTCGATGATCGAGCGCGCGAAATCGAGTGTATTGGCGCCCTCGTTGACGAGTATGGTGTCGGGCCGCTGCTTGATGATGGTGCGCAAGGCGCCGAGCGCGCCATGGTAGTCCATCGGGTTGTTGTTGTTCTGCAGACGCGGCGCCATCTTGGCGACGTTGTCCTCGACCTTGGCGCGGATGGAGCCGCTCCATGCTGTCGGCTTCGCCCACTCGCCGGTGATCCGCGACAGCATCACCGCCACGCTGGAGGCGATGTCGCCGACAACGGGCGCCGAAATCTGCACGTTGCTGTCCATCTCGGTTGGCGCGATGTCGACGTGGATGAATTTCTGTGTGCCGGGTGCGCCCCAGGTCTTACCCTTGCCGTGGGAGAGCAGCCAGTTGAGCCGGGCCCCGATCAGCATGACGACATCGGCGTCCTTCAACACCATCGAGCGGGCAGCACCTGCCGACAGCGGGTGGGTATCAGGCAGCAGGCCTTTCGCCATGCTCATGGGGAGGTAGGGGATGCCCGTTTTCTCGACCAGTGCGCGGATATCGTCGTCGGCTTGTGAATAAGCAGCACCCTTGCCGAGAATGATCAGCGGTTTCTTGGCGCCTTTGAGCAGATCGAGGGCGCGGTCGACGGACTCGAGCGAGGGAATGTGGCGGGGTGCGGCTTCGACCACCTTGATCAGCGACTTGGCGCCGGCATCGGCATCCATCGTCTGCGAGAAAAGTTTGGCCGGCAGGTCGAGATAGACACCGCCCGGTCGGCCTGAGACGGCTGAACGAATGGCGCGCGCGATGCCAACGCCGATATCCTGGGCGTGCAGCACGCGATAGGCGGCTTTGCAGACCGTCTTGGCGACGGCGAGCTGGTCCATCTCCTCGTAGTCGCCCTGCTGCAGGTCGACGACTTCACGCTCGGACGAGCCCGAGATCAGGATCATCGGGAAGCAGTTCGTCGTCGCGTGGGCCAACGCTGTCAGGCCATTGAGGAAGCCTGGTGCCGAGACCGTGAGGCAGATGCCTGGCTTTTGCGTGAGATAGCCGGCGATGCTGGCGGCGTAACCAGCGTGCTGCTCGTGCCGGAACGCGATCACGCGCATGCCGGCGGCCTGCGCGAAACGGCCAAGGTCGGTGATCGGGATACCCGGCACGCCATAGATCGTAGTGATGTCGTTCAACCTGAGGGCGTCGATGACGAGGTGGAACCCATCCGTCAGATCCTGCGATTGCGTGGTGCTCGACATTCCGATTTCACTCCCGTTTCACCCTGTGGGTCTGATTTTCGTCATTGGCGGGCGCGCCCGCGGTTCAGCTGCGATCAGTCGATTTCGACGTAGCGTTCGACGTGCTCGCGAAGTTTCAACGTATGCTCGCGCACGAGCCGTTCGGCGCGCTCGGTGTGGCGCTCCTCCAGCGCGGCAACGATTTCCTTGTGATCGATGATCGAGCGGCGGGCCCGGTCCTGTTCGAAGATGGTGCGCTGCCGGATCGCGCGGACGTGAAAGAACAGATCATCCGCGATCTTGGCGAGCAGCGGGCAGCGGCCAAGTCCGATGATCGCCTGGTGGAACTTGATGTTGGCGTCGGAGTACTCGCCCATCTTGCGCGCGACTTCGTCGGTCGAGAACACGTCGACCAGGGCATGCAGGCTGCGCAGCTCGGCGTCGCTGGCTTCCAGGGTCGCCCGTCGCGCCGCCATGCTTTCGAGCGCCGCCCAGACCGTGATCATGTCGAGTATCTCGGCCTTGGTCTTGCGGACGATGAAGATACCGCGGCGCGGCGCAATCCGGACAAGGCCTTCGGAGTCGAGCTGGGCGAGGGCCTCGCGGAGCGGCGTGCGGCTAACTCCGAAACGCAGTGACAGATCTCGCTCGTCGAGCTTCAGCTCGGCGTCCGGCGCGTAGATGTTCATGTTCATGATCGCCGACTTCAGGGCATCATAGGCCCGAACCTTGAGGCTCAGATTTTCGGCGATTGGTTGAATGCGGAGCACTGTATCAATCATGGGGCGGATCAACACGCTCTGTAGTCCTCGACTGTGGTACGTGGCATGCCATACACCAGCGATGTCGTCGCGGGCAAGCAATCCGTTGCTTCCTATTGATCTGACCCCATGCGATCCGTTCGTTACGAGCCGAAAAGGGTGTGTTGGGACCAAATAGACAACCGAACGCGGAATGAAAATGGGCGGCCCAGCGGGCCGCCCATTCTTGGGTTTCGAGGGGGCGCCGCGTCAGTGCGCGGCAGCCGTCGCATGCCGTCGCCGCAGGAGCCATCCCATCAGCACCACGAAGGCTGCGCCTAGCGCCGCCGCGATGTGCTTGAGCGTCGGGATGGTGACACCCAGCGATTGGGCGACCGTCTCTGCGTAGAGTTTCATGCCCGGGTCGGTGACGATCAATTCTCCGGCGATCCAACCGAGCAGCGCAGCACCAGCCCAGACCAAGATCGGCAGTTTTGTCAGCAGCCACATTACCAGCGTCGCGCCGAAGATGATGAGCGGGATGGACGTGGCCAAGCCGATGATGATGAGCGACCAGTTGCCTTTGGCGGCAGCGGCGATGGCCAGCACGTTGTCGAGGCTCATGACGAGGTCGGCGATGGCAATCGTGCGCACCGCGCCCCAGATGTTGCTCGAATCCTTGACGTCCTTTTCCTCGCCGTCCTCGACCAGCAGCTTGATGGCGATCCAGAACAAAAGTACGCTGCCGATCACCTGCAGCCACGGTATCTGCAAGAGCGACGTCACGCCGACCGTGAATACGACGCGCATCAGGATGGCGACGAGGGCCCCGAGGAGGATGCCCCACATCCGCTGGGACTTGGGCAGCGACCGGCAAGCGAGCGCGATCACCACCGCGTTGTCGCCCGACAGGATCAGATTGATCAGCATGATCTGGCCGAGTGCAGGCCAGAACTCGGTCATTGGCATGCCGCCGGTCCAGTTCGATATCTGCGCGAAAACAGTCAGCATTCGGGTCTTCCCCTCCCTAGTGTTCTACATCTTGTCTTGAATGATGCGATGAGCCCCTGGGATCATCGACTTTCGGCGATGATAAGGGTTACATGGTGCCGCCAACACCGATCAAGCGAATCCGGACGTGGCGGCCGCGGGAATTGTTGTCGCGGAGCGCGAGAAGTAGTTTGCTTTGCCGTTTGCAACGGGGTTTTGGCATATGGTATGCCAACAATAATATGGACCCAGCGAAGGGTTCGTGAGGAAGCGACAGGACGGCGCGGATGAATGATACGGCGAAGGCCAGCGGCGCTGCGGGGCAGGGGCGGCGCTCAATCCATCCAGGAGCTGGCCGCCGGAGCGCACCCCTCTTCCCCAAAGGCCGGGTTTTGCGGCAGTCCGACGTCGATGCCGTCCGGGCGTTGATTGGGGCTGGCCCCTACGCACGCCCGCTGCTCATCGAGTACCTGCACAAAATCCAGGATGCCGAAGGCTGCCTGCTGGCGTCGCATCTGCACGGCCTTTCAGAGCTGCTGCGCGTGTCCATGGCCGAGGTCTACGAGGTCGCCACGTTCTACGCCCACTTCGACGTCGTCGCAGACGGCGAGGCGCGACCGCCTGACGTGACGATCCGCGTCTGCGATAGTCTGTCGTGCATGCTTGCCGGCGCCGAGCTGTTGATCGACGAGCTGCAGGCCGAGGCGATGGCCAATGTGCGTGTGGTTCGGGCCCCATGTATCGGCTCCTGCCACACAGCGCCTGCCTGCGAGGTCGGCCATCATCATGTCGACCACGCGACGTTCGCCAAGGTGAAGGAACTGGCGGAGGCGGGCGAAACACACGCGGCCATGCCAGCCTACCGGACCTTCGACGACTATCGCGCAAACGGCGGCTACACGCTTCTGGAAGCGTGCCTTGCAGGCGAGCGCAAGGTCGACGACATCATCAAGACGCTCTCGGACGGCGGGCTGCGGGGACTCGGCGGCGCAGGGTTCCCGACGGGACGCAAATGGGGTCTCGTGCGGGCCGAGGCGGGCCCCCGCCTGATGGCCGTCAATGGCGACGAAGGCGAGCCCGGTACGTTCAAAGATCGCCACTATCTCGAGACCAACCCGCACCAGTTTCTCGAGGGCATGCTGATCGCAGCCTGGGCTGTCGAGGCAGCGGAAGTCTTCATCTATATGCGCGACGAGTATCCGGCCGTGCTGAAAATTCTGCGCGATGCACTCGACCGGGTAGTATATGCGGGGCTGGCCGCGCATACCAAGGTGCACATTCGACGCGGGGCTGGCGCCTACATTTGCGGCGAAGAATTGGCGATGATCGAGTTCGATCGAAGGCAAGCGCGGTCTGCCGCGGCATCGCCCGCCCTATGTGGCGCAAGCCGGTATCTTCGACCGGCCGACGTTGGTCAATAATGTCGAAACGCTCTACTGGATCCCCGACATCGTGGCGAAGGGCGCGGACTGGTTCGCTGCGCAAGGCGTCAACGGCGCCAAGGGGTTTCGGTCGTATTCGGTGTCGGGCCGCGTGAAGAACCCGGGCGTCGTGCTGGCGCCCGCGGGCTCCACGGCGGAAGATCTCCTTCAGCGTTGCGGTGGCATGCTGGATGGTCACCGTTTCAAGGGCTATTTGCCGGGCGGCGCATCCGGCGGCATCCTGCCGGCCTCGATGGCCAATATCCCGCTGGATTTCGGCCAGCTGGAAAAGCACGGCTGTTTCGTCGGCAGCCACGCGGTCGTTATCCTGTCCAACCAGGACGACATGAAAGCGGTGGCGCTGAACCTGATGAAGTTTTTCGAGGACGAAAGCTGCGGCCAGTGCACGCCCTGCCGTAACGGTACCGAGAAGGCGGTCGCGCTGATGTCGCGCCCGAAATGGGATCAGCCCCTGCTTGCCGATCTCGCGCAGGTGATGGCGGATGCCTCGATCTGCGGGCTCGGGCAGGCCGCGCCCAATCCGCTGAAGTCTGTGATCAAGTTCTTCCCGGAGGATCTGGTGTGACGCGTGATTCCATCATGGCGGCTCTGCTGGTGGCGGCACTCGCAACGGCGGCGCTGGCGCAACGTGGCAGCGGTTCCGGCGCAGGCTCGGGTTCCGGAGCGGTTTCCGGCGCTGGCCAAACGTCCTATGCCGGTTTTGGCAAGCGACAGGTCGCGTCGTTCCCGGATGAGGATGTGGCGGCCATGCTGGCTGGCCGCGGGATGGGCTTTGCGTTGCCAGCTGAGCTCAACGGTTATCCCGGCCCGATGCACCTCTTGGAACTCGCCGACACGCTCGGCTTGTCGGATAGTCAACGCCGCCAGATCCAGACCATTTTCGATCGCATGAAGGCGCGCGCTCAGGAAAGTGCAGCACGCTACGTTGCGGCCGAAAAGGCGATCGATGCGGCGTTCAAGACCGGCGCGACGGATGTGGCGACCGTGACCCGTCTCACGCGCGAAGCGGATCAGTTCCGGGCGGACAAGCGATTGGCCCATCTCGAAGCCCACATCGAGGTGGTGCCGTACCTGACTGCCGAGCAGCGTGCCAAGTACGCTGTGCTCCGTGGTTACGCCGCACGTTGAGGACCGATGAACCGCAGATTTGGTTTTGTACTTGCAGGTTTGAGGTGTGGTGCCGCCATCGCCATGGGGCTCGGGCTGGCCACCCCCGCAGCGGCCGGAGAGGGCCTATGCCAGAATGGCAACACAAAGGGGCCGGTGCCCGCAGGCCTGGTTGCGTATCATGTCAATCGTCACATTTTCCCGAGGGCTTGCGGCAATGACATCAGCATTACGCGCGGCCATTATCTGGCGTTCATCGAGCGTTGCGGTTGTGAGCCCGGGACACAGCCTTACGACGCCTTCAAGGTTGCATTCGATAGCGTTCCGTCGCGTGCCGAATATGCGACGACGCCAAGAGCCGAGTTTGAAACAAGCTGCAAGCTGAACCGCGAGGAGCAAGCGTCTCGCATCGGCCTGCCGAGCACCTGTCAGCAGGGCTTGACTGTCATCGATCGCAAGGAAGCCAAATGACGAAGATCACCTTCACGCTCGACGGCACAGAGGTCACGGCGGAGCCGGGCGAGACCATCTGGCAGGTGGCGCAGCGCGTTGGCACCACGATCCCGCATCTGTGCTGGCATCCCGCCCCCGGCTACCGCGCCGACGGCAACTGCCGTGCCTGTGTGGTCGAGGTCGAGGGCGAACGGGTGCTTGCGGCGTCGTGCCAGCGCAAGCCAGCCGCCGGGATGAAAGTGAAAACCGCGTCCGAGCGGGCGAAGAAAAGCCAGGAGATGGTGCTGGAGCTGCTGGCCGCCGACCAGCCGCCGCGCGCCGACAGCCGCGACCCCAACTCCAAGTTCTGGAGCTGGATCGACGCCATGGGCGTGGCGCCGGTCAGCCGCTATCCGAAGGGCGAGCGGCCCGAGCGCGACACGACGCATGCCGCAATCTCCGTCAATCTCGACGCCTGCATCAATTGCGGCCTCTGCGTGCGCGCGTGCCGCGAAGTGCAGATGAACGACGTCATCGGCATGGCCTATCGCGGTCATGGCTCCAAGGTCGTGTTCGATTTCGACAAGGGCATGGGGGACTCGACGTGCGTCGCTTGCGGCGAATGCGTGCAGGTGTGCCCGACCGGTGCTCTGATGGAGTTTGTGCTGCTCGACAAGGCCAGCCAGAAACGCGTCGCTTTCGAGGCCAAGAGCGTCGACACGCTCTGCCCCTATTGCGGTGTCGGCTGCCAGACCAAGGTGCACGTCAAGGACGACAAGATCCTCTACGTCGATGGCCGCGATGGCCCGGCCAACAACAACCGCCTCTGCGTCAAGGGCCGGTTCGGCTTCGACTACATCCATCATCCCGACCGACTGAAGACGCCGCTGATCCGTCGCGATGGCGTGCCGAAGGACGCCAATCTCCAGATCAAGCGGGAGGACGTGGGCAAGTACTTCCGCGAGGCGACCTGGGACGAGGCATTGGACCGCGCGGCCGGTGGTCTGAAGTCGATCCATGCCAAGCATGGAGGCAAAGGGCTTGCCGGCTTCGGCTCGGCGAAGTGCTCGAACGAGGAGGCTTATCTTTTCCAGAAGCTGATCCGGCAGGGTTTTGGCACCAACAACGTCGACCATTGCACCAGGCTCTGTCACGCCTCTTCGGTGGCGGCGCTGATGGAGGGCCTGAACTCGGGCGCGGTGACGGCGCCGTTTACGGCGGCGAAGGACAGCGACTGCATCATCGTGATCGGTGCGAGGCCGGCCGAAAACCACCCGGTGGCGGCGACGTTCCTGAAGAATGCGGCCAAGCGCGGCGCCAAGATGATCGTCATGGACCCGCGTGGCCAGAACCAGGGAATTTCGCGTTACGCGAGCCACGTGCTCCAGTTCAAGCCAGGCTGCGACGTCGCCCTGCTCAATGCACTGCTTCACACCATCATCGAAGAAGGCATGGTGGATGTGCAGTACATCCAGGCCATGACCGAGGGCTATGACGCGCTGAAGGCCGGCATCGCGGCGTTCTCGCCGGAGAAGATGGAGCCGGTCTGCGGCATCCCGGCCGAAACAATTCGCGAAGTTGCCCGCCTCTACGCTCGCTCCGAGCGCTCGATCATTTTCTGGGGCATGGGAATCTCGCAATCGACGCACGGCACCGACAATGCGCGCTGCCTGATCGCGCTGGCGCTGATCACCGGCCAGACCGGGCGGCCGGGCACCGGCCTGCATCCGTTGCGCGGCCAGAACAACGTGCAGGGGGCATCCGACGCCGGCCTGATCCCGATGGTGTTTCCTGACTATCGCAGTGTCGAGAACCCGCAGATCCGTGGCGAATACGAGGCGTTCTGGGGCGCGACGCTCGATCCGAAGCGCGGGTTGACGGTCGTTGAGATCATGCATGCGATCAAAGACGACGTGATCAAAGGCATGTACATCCAGGGTGAGAACCCCGCGATGTCGGACCCCGATGTGCAGCACGCCCGCGAGGCGCTCGCGCACCTCGAGCACCTCGTCGTACAGGACATCTTCCTGACCGAGACGGCGTGGCATGCCGACGTGATCTTGCCGGCCTCCGCGCATGCCGAAAAGTGGGGCACGTTCACCAACACCAACCGGCAGGTGCAGATCGCGCGTCCCGTGGTGCCGGCACCCGGCGAGGTGCGGCAGGACTGGCTGCTGATCCAGGCACTGGCGCAACGCGTCGGCCTCGCGTGGAACTACAAGGACATCTCCGAGGTCTTCGCCGAGATGGCGCAGGTGATGCCGTCCTTGGCGAACATCACGTGGGAGCGGCTGCTCCGCGAGGACGCCGTCACCTATCCGTGCGAGGCGCCCGACAAGCCCGGCAACGAGATCATGTTCGCGCAGTCGTTCCCAACCGCCTCTGGACGCGCCAAGATCGTGCCGACGGAGCTGCGCCCGCCCGATGAGCTGCCGGATGCTGAGTACCCGATGGTGCTGACGACCGGTCGCATGCTCGAGCACTGGCACACCGGCAGCATGACGCGCCGGTCCACCACGCTCGACCATCTGGAGCCCGAGGCCATCGCCGGCCTCAACCCGCATGACATGGAGACGATGGACATTGTGCCCGGCAGCTTTGTGCGCGTGTCGACGCGGCGCGGCGTGCTAACCTTGAAAGCACGCGCCGACCGCGACGTGGCCGAGGGCATGGTGTTCATCCCGTTTGCCTTCGCGGAGGCACCGGCCAACATGTTGACCAATCCGCAGCTCGACCCGTTCGGCAAGATCCCCGAGTTCAAGTTCGCGGCCGCGCGGGTGGAGAAGGCGGAGGTCGCGGACGCCGCGGAGTAGGTCCGGGTGAAAGATTTCATCGTTTTCCATCGACCATGAAAGCAAGAAACCGGGACCTCAAAATGCTAGCATTGAGCTTCACGTCCGCCCTTCTCAATGGCCTGATCGTGACTGGATTTGGCGTCTACTCCTCGTTGCTCGGCTACGGCATCCTGCAGTCCAATCCGTCCAATCCCAACAAGTCGTCGGCCTGGCGCGCGCGCTGGGGCAGTCAGGCGAAAATCGGCGGACCGTTGCTGATTCTGTTCGGCCTATTCCTGACCGGCAAAGCGTTCTTTTAGGGGCGCCTTCAGAAGCCCACCGGCGCATCCGGCGCGAAGTTGGGCCTTCGGGGCCCCACGTCGTCTTCGGAGCATTGACTGCCGAATTGCACTTCCTGCCCGCTAGACGCATCATGGGCGAAACATCCAGGAGGTTCCCATGGCAGGCATGCTCGACGGCAAGACAGCTCTTATTTCAGGTGGCGCGCGCGGTATCGGTCGCGCAACGGCGCTGCTGTTTGCGAAAGAGGGCGCGCGCGTCGCGGTTGCCGACCTCAACGCCGATGGCGCCAAGGACACCGTGGCCGCCATCAACAAAGCCGGGGGGCAGGCGATCGCGATTGCCGTCGAGATTACCAAGCCCGATGAGGTCAATGCCATGGTGAAGCGCGCGGTCGATGCCTTCGGCCGGCTTGATTGCGCCTTCAACAATGCGGGAATCGCCGGCTATCAGGTGGGCTCCAAGGGCCAGAAGACCGCAGAGTGGAGCGAGGAAGCGTTCGATCGCATGATCGCGGTCAACCTCAAGGGCGTGTGGCTCGCCATGCGCGCCGAGCTTGACGTCATGGTCAAGCAGGGGGGCGGGGCGATCGTCAATACGGCCTCGATCGCGGGTCTCTTCGGCCTGCCGACGTCGTCGGCTTATGTGGCGGCGAAGCATGGTGTCGTCGGCCTCACCAAGACGGCGGCCATCGAGTACGCGCCCGACAAGATCCGCGTCAATTCGGTCTGCCCCGGCTACATCGAGACCGAGATGACCAAGGAAGTCATGTCGCGGCGCGGCGATCAGATCATGGCGCTGGTGCCGTTCAAGCGCATGGGGACGGCGCAGGACATCGCCGAGATGGTGTGCTGGCTTTGCTCGGATCGCGCGGCCTACGTGTCGGGCGCGAATTACAACGTCGACGGTGGCTTTGCCGCGGCGTGAGCATCGCGCAGCCTCACGCCTCGAGTGTCAACTCGACGGCGCCGACATCACCAAAACGGGCGATCATGTGGTCGCCCGCTTGGCCGAGAAGCATGCCGGTTGCCGTTCCCGAGCTGATCAGCTCGCCACCTTTCAGTCCGTCGCCCCAGGCGGAGCGCTGATTGGCGAGCCAGACGAGCGGGTTCAGCGGATGCTCCATGACCTCGCGGCCGGAACCGGAGCGGCGCAACGTTCCGTTGACCGTCAGCGTGACCGGCATGTCCGCGAGATCCAGCCGGCGCCAGTCGGGGATGGCCGGGCCGATCACATAGCGCCCATTGGCGGCGCCGTCGGCGAGGATGGCGGGCATCGCCGGCAGTCGATCGAGCGGGAAGCGGCACTCCGCCACCTCGACGCCGGCATGCACGCTGGCAACCGCGTTGGCAACCTCATCGCCGGTATACGGCTCGGCACGCGGCGGGAGGTCCCGTGCGAGCCGGAAGAAAAATTCGCACTCGATCAGCGGATCGAGCAGCTCCGCATGACGGAATATTGCCGGTGATGGAGTGGCGAAGCGCTGGAACGAGCGGCCATAGATCGGCTCGGTGGCGCGCAGCCGGCGCTGCATCTCCGGCGTGGTCGCAGCGATCTTCCAACCGAGCGGCTCCCAGCTGAGGGTTTGCGCAACTAAAGCGTTCACCGCGTAGCCCTCGGCGGCGGTTTCCGGCACCAGAGCCGCCGGTAGGTCGCGGATCTGGCGGCCGTCGCGACGTGCGTCGGCCAGCAGTGACGCGAGTGCCTGTTGCCGGTCGGTGGTCATTCGGTGGGGCCTGCGCCGATTGCGCCTGCCGCGAATAGCGCGCCGACATCCAGGCTGAGCCCCGGTGGATCCAGTGTCAAAACGCCCGCGGCCACGATCTGCGTTTCCAGCATCGTGCCCGCCTGTGCGTCTGTGATGCGTCAGGGTGCGGCCATCGGGATCGACGATCAGATAGTGCTGGACGCTCGGGACCTCGAAATAGCCCTTGAGCTTCGTGGTCACGTCGATCTGCGCTGTCGAAGGCGACAAGACCTCGACCACGATGATCGGGTTGGGGATCTCCAGGGCGTCGGGCGCGGGCTCGGGAAGTGGGGCAACCAAGGCATCGGGCTCGAATGCCTTGTGCTGATGGACGCGCACCGTGGGCCCTTCCGGAGCCGCGTAGAACGGCAATTGCGTTGCCTCGATCGCGGCCCTGAGGCGATCGAAGATGAGATACTTGAACTTGGAGTGCGCCCACCGCTGCGACTGCTGCATGATCACGGCCCCATCCAGCAGCTCGTACTTCCCCCGCTCCTGGCGTTGCGACCACTCCAGGAATTCGTCGACCGTCAGCGGGCGGGTTGGCAGGACGAGGTTCATGAGCCCAACGATAGCACGGGATCAAGGCCCGTGCGACCGCCTCAGCAGCAGTCCCAATTGTAGGCGACGCGGGAGAAATCGCGCTGGACCAGGTCCTTTTCGTGCATCAGGAACTGCGCGGCACCGCTGTCGCCCCACATGATGCCGGTCGTCGTGTCGATGGTCAGCAGCGAGGTGTCGCCGATCGTGCCCTTCTTGATGTAGACGCGCGGATCCTCCTGCGTGAACGTCGGATAGCCGCCAAGCCGGATCGCGGACACAGCGGCCGAGCTGCTGATCCATTCAGCGTAGGCCTCGACCAGTTCTTCGCTGTTGGCGATTTCCGGCAGCAGACGCTGAAATCGATAGTCACTCGGATCAACCACCATCTGCTCGGCATGGAAGGCGAGGGCGCGCGGCGTCAACGGTTGCTCCAGCGGCAGATAACCGTCAGCGCGCAACGCTTGCGGCGCGATCTTGGTGTCGGCCGCGACTTGGAGATCCTCGTGATAGACACATTGGAATCCGTCCGGCGTCAGCAGATCCTCCAGATTGGCACCATAAAGATCGCCCTGGCCGATGAAGACCTGTAGCAGGCCAGTACGCGGGAAGGGATCGAGCGCTGGCGTCTCCGCAAAATTGATCTGGGAGAGCAGATATAGCTGCGCGCCATTCTTGTCCTTCGGGAAGGGCCTGCCCTTCGGCCACCAGGGGCGACCGCCGAGTTGGCTGCCGTCGATGCGCGGTGGCGGTCCGTCGAGCACGCCAGCGGCGATGATCGGCCTGAGGGTCTCTCCGATCGCGCCGGCAAACGGCTGCAGGGCGTCCGGCAGCAGGGGAAGCGGCGCAGTGACCGCGCTGCGACCACGCGCGCCGAACAGCCACTTGTAAATATCGGTCACGGGTTCAGAGTCCGAGTTTGGATTTCAGGATGTCGTTGACGGCCTGCGGATTGGCCTTGCCGCCCGACGATTTCATGACTTGTCCGACGAACCAGCCGAGCATTGCGGGCTTGGTTTTCACTTGCTCCACTTTGTCCGGGTTCTTGGCGATGATTGCGTCGATGGCCGTCTCGATGGCGGCGGTGTCGGTGACCTGGCGAAGCCCACGCGTCTCGACGATCTCGGCGGGGTTGCCGCCCTCGGTCCACACGATCTCGAACAGGTCCTTGGCGATCTTGCCGGAGATGACACTCTGGCCGATGAGTGTGACGATCGCACCGAGTTGGGCAGCCGAGACAGGCGAATGCTCGATATCCTTGCCTTCCTTGTTGAGGCGCCCGAACAGCTCGTTGATGACCCAGTTGGCCGCGAGTTTCCCGTCGCGTCCGTTCGCCACCGTTTCGAAATACGCCGCGCTCTCGCGCTCGGCCGTGAGTACATCGGCGTCATAGGGACTGAGCCCGTAGGCCGCCATAAACCGCGCCCGCTTGGCGTCAGGCAGCTCCGGCAGGTGCGCCCTCAGATCGTCGACGAAGCTCTGCGCGAACTCCAGCGGCAGCAGATCGGGGTCCGGGAAATAGCGGTAGTCGTGCGCCTCTTCCTTGGAGCGCATGGCGCGTGTCTCGCCGCGTCCCGGATCGAACAGCCGTGTCTCCTGATCGATGGTGCCGCCGTCCTCGATGATCTCGATCTGGCGGCGCGCTTCCACGTCCACGGCCTGGCCGATGAAGCGGATGGAGTTCACGTTCTTGATCTCGCAGCGCGTGCCGAGCGATGCGCCGGGTTTCCTGACGGACACGTTGACGTCGGCACGCAAGTTCCCCTTCTCCATATCGCCGTCGCAGGTGCCGAGATAGCGCAGAATGGTGCGCAGCTTGGAGACGTAGGCTTGTGCCTGCCTGGCGCTGCGGATGTCCGGCTTCGAGACGATCTCCATCAGCGCCACGCCGGAACGGTTGAGATCGACATAGGAGTAGTCGGGATGCTGGTCGTGGATCGACTTCCCGGCGTCCTGTTCGAGATGCAGGCGCTCGATGCCGACGGTCATGGTCTGGCCATCGACGTCGATCTCAATGGCGCCCTCGCCGACGATCGGCTGCTTGTATTGGCTGATCTGATAGCCCTGCGGCAAATCCGGGTAGAAGTAGTTCTTGCGGTCGAAGACGCTGCGCAAGTTTATTTGGGCGTTGAGGCCGAGGCCCGTGCGCACTGCCTGGGCGATGCATTCCTGGTTGATGACGGGCAGCATCCCGGGCATCGCCGCATCGACGAGCGAGACGTGGCTGTTCGGAGCGGCGCCGAAGGCCGTGGACGAACCGGAGAACAGCTTGGCGCGGGAATTGACCTGAGCATGCACCTCCAGACCGACGACGATCTCCCAGTCGCCGGTTGCGCCTCTGATCAGATTGTCGGGTGTCGCTGTGCTTGTCGCCGCCATGTGCGTCCTCGTGCCTTTAGCCTCCGTCGCGATGCTTGGGTCCGGGAGACCGGAGTGAGGTATCAACTCTCATCCACTTTTCCAAGGAATTCTGAGACGCACCGCCGGACCAATGCGTTAGCGGGCAATGCCGACCTCCACCCGCAACGCGTCAAGATCGCCGCGACAGTGCCGCAGCGGACCCGCAGAGCATCATCTGACTTCAGCTCTTTGGTAGCATGGCGAAGCCCCGGCCGTGGGTCGAGACGCTCTCACCCCAGCGGCCGTGCTCGACGGCATGGATGAAATCCTGCACCACCGCGTTGAAACCGGCGGGTTCCTCGAGATTGATGCCGTGGCCGGTGCGTGGGAACACCATCAAACCGGCGCGCGGGATCGTGCGCTTCATGAACAGCGACACCTCGAGGGTGGAGTCGTCCTCGTCGCCGCACACGATCAGCACCGGGTCCTTGATCGCGCGTAGCTCCGCCTCGCGCTCGAACATGGGTGCGCGCCGCGATTGCACGCCGCGCATGGTCAGCGCGCGGCCCGCCGATGCGCCCTCGACGAACTGCCGGAAGAACTCCGCGAATCCGCGCGGGTCCTTGGCCTTCAGCTGCTGGCGCGAGGGGGCGTTGAGGTAGCGCTCGCCGAGCGCCTGCATGCCCTTGGTCTCAATCAGCTCGGCAACGCCGATGGCCTCGGCAGCGAAGCGCTTCTTCTCGTCGGGGTCGCGGGTCGCCCCGCTGCCGGCGCCGGCCGCCGTGATCGAGAGGCCCTTGCCTGGATGCCGGATCGCGAACTCGAGGGCCGCCGTCGCCCCCATCGAGAGACCGACGATGTGGGCCTTGGCAAGACCCACGCCCGTCATCACATCGGCGATGTCGTCAGCAGCACGCGCCTGGCTGTAGCTGTCGGCGTTCTGCGGCACGTCGGACGGCGGCCAACCGCGCGCCTGATAGGTGAAGCAGCGGTAGCGGCGGGAGAAATAGCGCATCTGCGTCTCCCAGGAGAGATGATGCCCGCCGAACTCGTGCACGAAGACGATCGGGTCGCCGTGGCCAGCCTCCTCGTAGGTGAGCTTCACGCCGTCGCTGGTGGTGATGTTGGGCATTGTTTGTCTCCAGGCGGGTGTGTGTGTCGGGCCATCTAAATGGGAAGGTCACCATTGCCGCAAGCCCCACCTTGACCATGGCATGCCATCCCCGCAACCTGTCGGTTGAACCCGAAGGAGAGCCCCATGAGCAGCGAGCAGGCAATCACATACACCTCGAAGGATGGCGTCGCCGTCATCACCCTGAACCGGCCGGCGCGGATGAACCGCATGGACAACGCGATGATGGATGGCCTGCACGAGGCCTGGAAGCGGCTGATGGCGTCCGACGAGGATCGCGTGGCGCTGCTGATCGGGGCCGGCGACAAGGCATTCTGCGCGGGTGCCGACTTGGCGAACCCGCCGCGCGGGCTCTACCACGGCATTCCCGGTGTCGGCGTTGATGTCGACAAGCCGATCGTCGGCGCGGTCGCGGGCTGGTGCGTCGGCGGCGGGATGGTGCTGACGACCATGTGCGATATCCTGGTGGCCGCGGACAATGCCCAATTCACCTATCCGGAGGTCAAGGTCGGGTTTTCGGGCGGGTTGATTACGAACCTGGTCACGCGCATTCCGCACAAGATCGCAATGGAGCTGCTGCTGGTCGGCGACACCATCGATGCCAAGCGCGCCTATGAGGTTGGCTACGTCAACAAGATCGTACCCGTTGGCGAGTTGCGCGCTGCCGCCATGGACTACGCGATGCGGATCGCGGCAACTGCACCGCTGCCCTCGCGCGCCTTGAAGCGCTGGACCAACGCCACGCTGCCGAAGGGCCCGACCGAGATCGGCGGCATCGCCCGCGCCCAGGTCGATCGGATCGACACCTCGGCCGATTGGATCGAGGGGCGCGATGCGTTCAAGGAGAAGCGCGCCCCGAAATTCAAAGGGGCGTAACCGCCGGCGCCGCCTCGAGCGCGGCTGGTCGCAACCAGGCGTGGCCAATTGGTCACGCCATGCGGCGCTTCGACGGTCCGATCCACGCTGGGAGCGCTTCTGGGGAAGCGGATAAACTGATAGGCTTGCTCCAGCTATCGACGCGGCCGGATGACGGTCCAATCGAGGGAGCCGACGATGCGGTATGTTTGCGACGCGCCGCCGAACACGTGGTTTTGCATCGAGACGGTGGCTGAAGCCGAGCAGGAATCGCAGGCCATGAGCCATGCGGTCGCCAAGCACTACCGGCAATGCCGCGAGCAGGCGGAGCAGTCCTATGTGCCGCCAGCGACGCTGCGATCGTTCGAGCAGAAGATCGGGCTCAAAGATCATATTCAGCGGACCATGCCGATGTTCGTCACGCTGCGTGACAATTCCGGCAAAGCCCTGGTCACGGGCATGCTGCCGCCGGGCGGCAAGGCGGATACCGCGTTCCGCCCGATCATCGTCGGCCCGTCGAATGGCGATCCGTTCCCCACCTACAGCGCAGCCATTGCGGCACTGGGCCGGCATATCGGCATGCCGCTCGAGGCCGACCGCTGCTTCCCCTATCGCCGGGCCGGCGGCTGAGGCAAACGCAGGGAGCGCTCGAGTTCGGCAGCCGACGGCAGCACGATCAGGTGATTGGGCAACTCATTGGGATCATGCGACCCCGGCGGGAAGTGTTTGGCCAATCGTGCTCCGCAGGCCTCGATCGCCTCCACGAGCCCGGCGGCCGGCTCACCCGCGCCGATGCGCCGCGTCAGGGAATCGACGATCGCTTGCCAATCGCCCTTCGGCACCAGGGCATCGATACGCGTATCGGCCAGGATCTCGACATAGCGCTCGGCCACGGAGACATAAATCAGCACGCCCGTGCGACCCGCTGTCGTGTGCAGGTTCTGGGCGAGAAACTGCTCGACGGCGCGGTGATGCGCGCGCTGCCGCTTGACGCTGGCCGGCACGAGCGCCAGGCGCAGCGGGCGCCACTTCAACACCAGCGCGAGGGCGACGAAGACGGCGAGCTGCATCAGATAAATGGTCTGCACCGGCCACCACGTCCAGGCAATAAACGGCCAGGGCAGCAGCAGTGCGATCAGCGCCGCCCACAACATGGGCGCGTAGGCGTAGGTGGAGCTGTCCGCCGTGATCATGGCGATGATCTCGCCGGCGGTGCGCCGCTCGGCCGACTCGATAGCCTTGCCGACCCGCGTCCGGTCAGCTTCGGAGATGAGCATCATTGCCACCCTTCGCGCCATTTGAATTCGTTGCCATCTACCAGCTCCCCGACGCGCCGCCGCCGCCAAAATCCCCGCCGCCGCCCGACCAGCCGCCACCGCTGTCGCCGCCACCGGACCATCCGCCGCCCCAACTTCCCGAGCCGCCGGGGATGACGACGATGCCCCCGTCCTTGCGGCGCGCGCGCTGTTGGCGGGAATTCAGCGGCGTCTGCCGTGCGGCCCGGATGTGGGACCATAAAAAGACCGCGAGGATCGCCACGACGATCAGGAAGAAAACCAAGTCGCTGCCGCTGTCCGGACTGCGTTTTTTGCCGCCGCGCGCGCGCTTCTCCACCTCGGCCGCATCGCCGAGCAGCACGTCGCGGATATCCCGCACGCCAGCCTTGATGCCGCCGGAAATGTCGCCGCGCCGGAAACCCGCCAGGATCGCGTTGTCGATGATCAGCTTCGACATCAGGTCGGTCATCAGCGGTTCGAGCCCGCGGCCGACCTCGATGCGCACCTTGCGTTCGTTCGGCGCCACGATCAGCACGATGCCGTTGTTCTTGTCCTTCTGGCCGATCTGCCAATGGCGGCCAAGCTGATAACCGAAATCCTCGATCGGATAGCCCTGCAAGGATTTGGTCGTATAGACGACGATCTGATCCGACGATTTTTCCTCGAGCTGGTGCAGCAGCTGCAGGATCTCGACGCGATCGGCCGTCGTCAGCAGGCCGGCATCGTCGACGATGCGCCCGGTGAGCGGGGGAAACTTCGGTTGCGCGAGAGCATCACCGATCGCGGCCCACAGCCAGCAGGCCGCTACCAGCGCGAGCATCGCAGCGCGCATCCTGGAGCGGGCCGGGGCGTGCACGGCCAAGGAGCTCGGCATCGTCGGCTCTTTCGTGCCTGGCGTCGTCGCTCGGATCGGAGGGCTACTTCTTGGTGCCGAAATCAACCTTGGGCACCTTGGTTTCTTCCACGGGGATGTCGAAGCTCGCCATCTCCTTGGCTGTTGGATACATGAAGGAGCGCCACCAGCGGCCGGGGATGGTCGCAATCTCGGTATTGAAGACGCGGACGCTCTCGATGTAGTCGCGCCGCGCGATCGAGATCCGGTTCTCGGTCCCTTCGAGCTGGTTCTGCAGCGCCAGGAAGTTGGCGCCTGATTTCACATCCGGGTAGCGTTCGGCAACCACCATCAGCTGGCGCAGCGCGCCGCCGAGCGTGTTCTGCGCGTCCTGGAACCTCTTCATCGCCTCGGGGTTGGTGATGATGTCGGCAGGGATCTGCACGCTCGTCGCCTTGGCGCGGGCTTCCGTCACTTGAGTCAGAACTGATTTCTCCTGCTCGGCGAAGCCCTTCACGCTTTCGACCAGGTTCGGGATGAGATCGGCGCGGCGCTTGTATTGATTGAGCACTTCCGACCATTTCGCTTTTGCGCCCTGTTCATAGGTCGGGATGTTGTTGACGCCGCAACCCGCGAGTGTGACGGCAAGCGTGAGCAGGGCTGCAAAGGCGACCGGACGGCCAAATGCGATGCGGGACATGGGTGCCTCCTGGCGGGACAATGTCGGCGTCACAGAGCACGTTGGACGTGGGCCGTCCAGTCCCGATGGTCCGGCGGGGCTCGTAGTGCCGCGCGAACGCTAAGCGATTGCTCCGGATGATGCGAGGCGGCCCGAACGCAGCCAAGTCGCGCAGTCAGGCTCGAGCTGCTCGCGAGCGCGGGTCTCGAAGGCTGCGATGTCGTCGGCAGTGAGCACGCCCGCCCAGCGATCGTTCTCGCCTTTGTGGAAGAAGCGCGCGGTGCCGCCCTGGAAGCGCTGCATCATCTTCGGGGCGAGTTGCTCGCCGGTGCGCCGCATCTCGTCGAAGGTCGCTGCCTTGACCAGGGATGGCCAGATCGCCGCCGGTGTCTCGATGTCGAGAAACGCCGCGATCCGTCGCATCTCGCCGTCGAGATCGGCCTTCAGGTCGCGATAATGGACCAGCAAGACGTTGGGCCGGTGCCGCGCCTCCCAGTAGCAGCGCTCCAGATCGAACCATGACGTGAAGGGCATGCCGTCGCGGGCGCCGCCAATTCCTTCACGCATCCAGCGTCGGAAGAATTCGGCAGCGTCGGCGGGCGCGCGCGGGTAGGCGCGACCGATCGTTTCGTCGCCGAGCCCGTTGGCATCCAAGTCTGCCTGCTGCCGATCACTGAAGCCGGTGCAGTGATTGTGATAGGAGAGGCAGGCATCGCGACCGTCGCGCGCGACGTGAACATATTTGATCTCGTCATAGAGTGGCAGTCCGTCGAGCGGCAGGTGGCTCTTGATGAAGCGGCGGTGGGTCTGTGCGTCGAACATCGCCATCAACTGCCCGATCGATTCTCCTGGGGCGCTGCGCCGCTCCAGCCATTCGCCAATCTCGGCGACCGGCCGCGGTTCCGGCGATTGGAAGATGAGAAGACTTACGATCTGCTGCATCCAGGTCGTACCCGATTTCGGGTAGGTGGCGATCACGATGTCGCCGGTGCGGGGCCGATAGGCCTGCCAGCGCCGGCTGTCGGAAACCCAGGTGCGATATTCGCGGCTGGCGGAGCGAATGAGCATAGGTGCTACCTCAAAAAAATTTCGTTCGATGCAAGACCGCAGGCAATTCCTACCCTCAGGTGTCATCCTCGGGCTTGTCCCGAGGAGCCATTGTCCAGCAGGTTCGGCGTGTCGGCGTTTGCTTCGAAGTTGAAGCGAGACGCTCACGCTGCACCTGCGGTTGGATGGGTGGTCGGGACAAGCCCGAGCATGACAACCATGAGGATCTTGTTGTGGCTCAATCCTTCTTCGCGAGGCCGAGCTTGTCGATCACCGGCTTCATGTCAGTGGCGATACCGGTCATGCGCGCCTTGAAGGCCGCGCCATCCAAATAGGCCGCAACCATGTTGTACTTCTCGATGAGCGCGCGCACCGAGGCCGTTTCCAGCGCCTTCTTGAAGGCGCCATGGATTTGGGCCGCAACGGCCGGCTCCAGGCCCTTCGGCGCGACGAGGCCGAACGAGACATCGAGTTCGAACGGATAGCCACTCTCGCGCGCCGTCGGCACGTTCGCGAACGAGGCCAGCCGCTTGTCGTTCCAGATCATCAGGAGGCGCATCTGGCCGGCATCGACCAGCGGCTTCCACTCGGTACCGGTCACCATAAGCCCGACGTGATCGCCGAGGACTGCCGGAATGATTTCCATGGCGCCCTTGTGCGGCACATGCGTCAGCGTGATGTCGGCCAGCGACTGCAGCCGGGTCATGCCGAGGTTCGCCATGGTGCCTTGGCCGGGCGTGCCGTAAGTGATTTTGCCAGGGTTGGCTTTGGCATGAGCCACGACGTCGGCCCAGGATTTGAATGGGCTCTCAGCCTTGACGACAATGCCGATTGGGAAGCTCACCATCTGCATGATGTAGTCGAAATCCTTGGTCGGATCGAAGGCCAGCTTCTGCATCAACGGCAGATTGGCGAAGCCGGCGGAAGTGTTCACATTGAGCGCGTAACCGTCCGGTTTCTGCGTCACGGTGGCGCCCAAGGCAAGTCCACCGCCTGCGCCCGGCTTGTTGTCGACGATCACGGGTTGCTTGAGATCCGCCGCGACGATTTCCGAGATCGCGCGGACAACGAGGTCCTGCGGCGAGCCTGCTGCGAACGTCGAGACTAATGTGATCGGCCGGCTGGGATAGGCTTGCGCGAAGGCAAGGTTCGGTGCCATGACGCCGAGGGTGAGGGCGGACGCAATGAGATGACGGCGATTGACGTGCGACATAGCTATGCTCTCCAAATTGACTTTGGGTTGAAACCGCGGCGCGTGCAATGGACACACCTTACCCGATCCCGGCGCCGCGCCAGGTTGGAAAGGTTCGTGAAAATTTGAATTGCGGTTAGCCGCTTCGCTTGCGGCGCCCGGCGCCGGGTTGGCTGTAACTCTCGTTGGCTGCAATCATGCGCTCGAGCAAATCGTAAAACGTCTCGCGCTCGGCCTCGGTCAGCGGTGCAAAAATTTTGTCTCGGACAGTCGCCGTCTGCGGCGAGATCCGTATGTGCACATCGAGCCCGGTCTTGGTCAATCGCAAGTGGCGCGCCCGCCGGTCGTTCGGGTTGACCTGGCGTTCGACAAAGCCCCGTGCTTCCAGCCGGTCGATGATGACGCCGATATTGGTCCGATCGACGCCGACGCGGACCGCGAGGCTGATCTGGTCGAGCCCGGACTCGCGCCGCAAAAATTGCAGCACCGCGAACTCGAGCACACTGAGGTCCTCGGACGCGAATGCCTCGACAGAGATGGCATTGACGATTTGGACGAACCGGCGTGCCATGGGCACCGGCGCGCGCGGCAGGGGAATTGCCACCGTCGGACAGAGGTGCGCCATCGTAAAAAGCTGCGGTGGCGTCTCGGCTTCTGTCGCGGTTTTCGGCGTCCGCTTGGTCTTGATGTCGGGTTTCGGCATCAACAGGTGTCCATCACTAATATGATCATCAATAAATAGATCAATATTATGATCGTGTCAAGAGCAAGCGGACGGGTGGGCGCAATGCGGGCTGCGACGAGCGCGCGGAAGGCGCCAGCACTTGGCGAGACCCAGTTCGTAGTGGCGCGCCGGATGTCGCACCGCGACGGCGTCAGGTCACGCAGTCGATATCCGGGCGATCAGGTCGAGCATACGGCCGCGCACCTCGGGCATGACCTGCTCGCGCGGATGCAATGCGCGGACGCTGAGAAAATGGCCGGTGAGCGCGAAGCCGGCAGCGAGATCGTGTGGCGCCGCCGTGCCCGTCGCGCGTCCCGCGAGAAATCCGGGTAGCGCCAGCAGGCGGTCCTTGTAGGGTTCGCCCGCCGAGGCCGAGACAGCGCGTCCCGTCCGTGGCGAGACATAGATCAGCTGGTCGTTCGAGCCGGTCGCTGCGCACTCCGTCAGGTCGAGGCCGAAGCCCAATTCGTCCAGCAGTGCCAGCTCCCAGCGGACCATCAGCGCCGGCCAGACGCCGGGGTCGTCGAGGAAACCCAGCACGAACAGCGTCACCTCGTAGAGATTGGGATGGGGATCGCGCTCGGGCAGCAGGCGGGCGAGCATGGCGAGGGTCGACAGCGCCGCCAGCCGGGCCGGATCCGCCATCGCCTCGGCCGCAAACCCGCGCTGCAGCTCAAGCGTCATGTGCCCGAGGTGCTCGGCGAGCCGCCCCTTCCAGACAACGTCGACATGATTGCCGGTTTGCAGGATCGGGCGCAGGCGCCGCGAGCGTCCGCCGTGCACGAGCCCGAGATGGCGGCCATGCGCGCGCGTCAGCACCTCGATGACCGCCGACGTTTCGCCGTGGCTGCGCACGCCCAGAATGATGCCTTCATCGGACCAGTTCATGGCCCCTGTCTACGCCGCCGGGGGCGCGGTGGGAACTGGGGCGTGGCGCGGGGGGCGAAGCGGCGGCGTTGGTACCGGTCGCGGCCCGGTTCAACCCCGTGCGATACCGCTCGCGTGCAAGCCGACGGCGGCCATGGCGACGAGCGGCGCCAGGAACGGGATGGCTTGCCTCCATGTGCCGTCGAACGTCCAGCGCCCATAGACGACGCTCGGACCGGGCGGGCTGCCGGATTGGTGTGCAGTTTCGGGTGCGGGCCTCGGCCGATCTCGAAACGCTTTCCACCGCGCCTCGATCGGCCCACGATAATCCTTGGGGGCGACGGCGACTTCGCTGCTGCTCAACACCATCTGCATCATCTGGCCTTTCGACCGAAACATGAACTCGGTCCCGGGTGGCTCGAAGAAACTCCGCTTCGGTGCGATGTGGCGCTCATAGAAATCCTGCGGGACCACCACGGCGATCAAATTCGGGTTGGTGGCGCCGGCCAGTCCTGTATCCGAGATGTCGAGCGGACCGACCCCATGCACTTCCTGCCAGGGAATGAGCAGGTCCCGGAGCCAGGACCTGTGGAACGCGACGCCCGCCGGCGACAGCATGACGATCGGTCTCGCCGGATAGACGTGCCGGACGAGCGCAAAGGCGATCCATCCGATCCCAAGGTAGATCAGCATCCAGCCGAGCACATTGGTCGGCGGGTCGACCAGGTTGCTCCACCAGAGTTGGCCGTAGGCGCGGGTTGCGCCAACCGATCCGCTCACGCCAGCGATGACGAATGCGACGACAAAAGCGATGAGGAGGTAGGTCGGGAATTCCACGAGAAATGAGATGCCGGACCGCGCGACCAACGTGGTCAATGCCCAACCTGCGAACGCCAAACCCAGCAGGGCTAGGTAGACGAAAGCCACAGCCGCGCCAGCGCCGCCGCGGCTGCTGGTGTGCACTACGATGACAAGGCCGGCGACGCAGCCCCACAAGGCCCAGGGAATTCGGTCGATCAGCCATTTGTCCATGCTGTACGCGACCGTTCCCGAAACGTCGGCGGCGGGTTCGCTCATGGACGCACCTCCAAGCACTATCGGATCGCAGGCAATGCCGACACAGGGTTCACGTGCGTGGCACCCTTTGTCGAGCTTTCCCTCCGCAGATTCTTAATGGAGCTCCGCCTTTGAAAGAGGCACCTCTGCGCCGTCTCGTTGGCCCGTCACGGGTCCAGAGGCCAGCCCCTGCACGGGGACCTTGAGGGGCTGAGGCCCCGCATTTGCCGCAGCCATCCGGTCCGGCACGAAGGGGGGTATTGCGTGCCAGGACATGCTGCGGTTGGGCCTCTGCCTTGGCCGCAGCCGCCTTTGCTGGCGGTCATAGGTTGCGCGACGCGCCGGGCCAGCCCCAAACATTGCTTCGAGTTGCAATTGCACCCGCGAGCAATGCGGCATAGTGTCCCTGCGGCGGCTCCTGGTTGGTCTCCAACCGAGGCTCACTGAATTTGCAGGCGCCGTCGAGCGTATAGCAAGGAGTAGCTTCCATGTTGTTCAGCATAACCGCAAATTATACGGCGAAGGCGCTTAACGCGATGGGTGAGAACCCGAACACTGATCGGCGCGCGGCTGTTGAGAAATTGGTCAACGCTGCCGGCGGAAAGATCGTGGGCTTCTATTTCACGACCTCCGATGGCCCGGGCGTGCTTACGATTATTGATGCCGAACCCACTTCGGCCGCGGCCATAGTTGGGACAGTCGCGGCGACCGACAGCGTCCGTGACATCAAGATGACGCGCTTATGGACCAATGATGAAGTGATTGCAGTTCGGAAAAAGCGCATCGAGCTGCAGGCTGCCTATAAAGCGCCGGGCCAATGATGGACACGCCGGGGAGCAACGTGCTCCCCGGCGTAATTTGCTACGTACGTCTTTTTCATAAGATTCGATAATACAATGGAGGCATAATATGTGCGATGATAAAATGGGATCAGAGCTGCAGGAATTGCGCTCGCGGGTTGAATGCTTGGAGGCCGCATTGGCTAGCCCAACGGTCACGAGCAGGCGTAGCATGGGAATTGCGGAAGTCGGCGAGACGTATTATTCCTCCGCAAATATTTTACCCGATACGAAGGCGACAACCTGGCAAGCGTTAGAGCCTTCGCAAATTCCTCCGTTTTTTAATGCCCTGCTCGGTCTCCCCCCCGGTTCGCAAATCGAGCGGGCGCAATCAAAGAGCTGGACGGTTGTCCCAGACCCCTTGATCCAAAATGTATTTTGGAGTGATGGCAGGGTAGAGGAATATTTCCGCCTTCAGAACCAATTGGTAACCCTCACCAAATTTACTGACCCCACCACCGGAAGGCCCGCGGCGGTCGCAAACTATACCGCGACCGTAGTGGCATCCGGAAGGGCCAAGCCTGATAATATTTCGGGAAATTCCATGGTGTTTAATCTGAATTTGCAAAATGCGCAAGGTGGGTTTTTATATGAAACTCGTACATTTTTCGCAATAGGGTGCCATGATAACAGGGCATTCTCAGCAGGCGGTCGATTTTATCCGGATCTATACGACGTGGCCGACAAATTTCATTTCTTTTTCAGCGGGAATATACGATTGGTGCATTGCTGATCCCTGGATCATTGAAATAGCGCAGGGCATCAGAATATTCAGATCAAAAAAAATCCTGAGGTACGGATCGCAAGGCAAAAGGAGTAACAGCTCATGACACGTGTCCCCCGGATCACTCGTCGCCAAGCGATGAAGGTGACGGCTGGCGCCGTCGGTGCTGGAACTTTGCCGCTGGTTCACGTCCAGACAGCCGGCGCCGCAGGCAAGCTGACGATGGGCATCTGGGATCATTGGGTACCGGCGGCCAACCCGGTGCTGAAGGGGCTGGTCGATGAATGGGCCGCCAAGAACAAGGTCGAAGTGAAGATCGATTTTATCGCCTCGGCCGGCAACAAGATGATTCTGACGCAGGCAGCAGAGGCGCTGTCGCGCACCGGGCACGACATCCTGGCTTTCGACCAATGGAATGCTCACCAGTATGCCGACAAGCTGGTGCCCGTGAACGACGTCATGGACGGTTTGCTCAAACAGTACGGGCCCGTCAGCAAGGCCGTCGAATACCTCGGCAAAGCCGATGGGAAATGGCTGGGTGTGCCGGTAGCCTGGGGCACGGCTCCCTTGCCGACGTGCGCGCGCATTTCAATGATCAAGCAGGATACCGGCGAGGACGTGACCGAGTGGTATCCGGCCAAGGACGTCAAGACCAAGGGCGCCGCAGAATGGACTTACGAAAAGCAACTCAAGATGGCTGAGCAGTGCCACAAGGCGGGGCACACATTTGCGCTGGGCTGCGGTTCCAATAGCACGGACGCGAACCAGACCTGGGGCGCGACGTTCGGCGCGTTCGGTGCGCATCTGGTGGATGCCAAGGGTAACATCACCGTCGATTCAGATCCCGTCCGCGAGGTGCTCGATTATGTCAAGCGCTTCACCCCCTACTTGCCAGCTGCGACCGCATCCTTCGATGACGCGGCCAACAACCGCGCACTTATTGCAGGCACGTCGGCACTGATCTGGAACCCGCCCAGCGCCTGGGCCGTGGCCAAACGTGATGCGCCCGCCGTCGCAGCCGACTGTTGGCATTTCCCAAACCCGAAAGGCAAGATGGGTCGCCTTGTGCCGCATCGCCCCTATTTCTGGGGTATCTGGCAGTGGGCTCAGAATCAGCCGGCGGCGAAGGACTTGATGGCGTACCTCAGCCAACGCGAAATCGTAACAAAGCTCAGCGTTCCCGCCGCCGGCTACGACATCCCGCCATTCTTGTCGATGGCGGACCTGCCGATCTGGGCCGATATCGAGCCACCGAAGGGCACGATCTATAATTACCCGCTTCGCCCCCACCACGATGCCGAGTACTACATCGTCGGCTCCAGTGGGCCTCCCGATCTCGGCGTCCAGATCTGGGGCCGCTACATGATCCCGGCGATGGTGGCACGCACCGTGGCTGGCGCTACGGCGAAGCAGGTCATCGACTGGGCGAAGCAAGAACTCGAGGGTCTGCGTCGCTGAGTGGTGAGCGCATGGTGACTGGCCTGGGTTCCTGGAGCGGCGACGTCCGGCTAAGCCGGCCGGCCGGCGGCTCCGGGTCAAGAGCGAAGCGTGCCAGGGAGATGATGACCGTGGCACAGAGATCGCCGGCATCGGCGAGGCTCATCGGGTGATTCGGCGGACGGAGTTTGGTGATGCCCGTCGACTTCTTTCGCAGGGAGAAGCCCTGGCAAGCCAAAGGTCAGCCCGGCAATGACGGTGACGGCGCACAGCTTCGCGCGTGCGCCGTCACTCCTTCGGAAAATCGAGGCCCATTTCGCGGTAACGCTCGGGGTCATTCTCCCAGTTCTCGCGGACCTTCACGAACAGGAACAGATGGACGGGGCGATCGAACATGCCCGTCAATTCCTTGCGCGACTCGGTCGAGATAATCTTGATCGTATGCCCTTTCTCGCCGAGCACGATGCGCCGCTGACTTTCCCGCTCGACGAAGATCGTCTGCTCGATGCGCACGCTGCCGTCCTTTCGCTCCTGCCAGTCGGTGGTCTCCACGGTGGTCTGGTAGGGTAGCTCGTCGTGCAGGTGATCGTAGATGCGTTCGCGCGTGATCTCGGCGGCCGTGGTGCGCTCGTTGGCGTCGGTGATCTCGTCTTCGGGATAGTGCCACGCGCCCTCGGGCACCATCTTGGCGAGCGCGCGGCGCATGTCGGCGACGCCACTGCCGTTGAGCGCCGAAATCATGAAGGTATCGGTGAACGGGAGCCGCTGGTTGAGTTCGGCGGCAAGCGCCAGCAGGCTGTCCTTTTTCACGCGGTCGATCTTGTTGAGCAAGAGCAGGCGCGGCGATTCGATCGTTACGAGGCTCGTCAGGATGCGCTCGACCTCCTCGTCGATGCCCTTGGCCGCGTCGACGAGCAGGGCGACGACGTCGGCGTCGCCGGCCATGGCCTTGGCCGCGTCGACCATCGCACGATCGAGGCGCCGGCGCGGCGCGAAGAGACCGGGCGTATCGATGAAGACGAGTTGGGCGGAGCCTTCGATGGCCATGCCGCGCACGGGAACGCGGGTCGTCTGCACCTTGCGCGAGACGATCGAGATCTTGGCGCCGATCAGGGCGTTGATCAGTGTTGATTTGCCGGCATTGGGCGTGCCGATCAGGGCAATGAAGCCGCAACGCCGCGGTAGCTCTGGGGGAGCAGGTGCGCCGGCGGAAACGTCTGTCGGCTCAACCATGGTGTTCTCTCTTTGCGCCGTTTTCGACGCCTTCGCGAATGAGCAAGGCCGATGCGGCCGCCTGCTCGGCGGCCCGCTTGCTGTTGCCGTTGCCGCGGGCGGGCGGGCAGCCGGCGATCCGCACCTCGGAGGTGAATTGCGGCGCGTGGTCGGGTCCCTCGCGCGCGATCTCGACGTACTTCGGCAATGCCAGCCCTTGGCCTTGCGCCCATTCCTGCAACGTGGATTTCGGATCGCTGACGCCTTCGGGGAGGCCATCGAGCAGCGGTCCCCAGAGACGGCGCACGACGTCGCGCGCCGCTGCGTAACCGCCCTCGAGGAAGATGGCGGCGAGCAGGGCTTCGGCGGCGTCTGCCAGGATCGTCTCCTTGTCGCGGCCGCCGCTCTCGTCCTCGGACAGGGAGAGCTTCAGCAGCGGGCCAAGGTCCAGCTCGCGGCCGACGCGGGCACAAGTCTCCTTGCGCACGAGACGGTTGAACTGGCGGGCGAGTGTGCCTTCGCTTGCCGTTGGATCGCGTTCGACCAACAGCTCGGCGATAGTCAGGCCCAGCACCCGGTCGCCTAGAAATTCCAACCGCTCGTTGTCCTCGGTGCGACTGCGTTCGGTGCGCGTGCTGGCGTGCGTCAGCGCCCGATCGAGCGCCGTGCGATCACGGAACGTGTAGCCGAGAGTGGTCTCCAGGCCTTTGATGTTCCGTCCGCGCGCCACGGCGCCTCCTAACGGACCAGATTAAAAATCCGGCGCCAGCGCACGTCGAAAGGCCACGTCCAGGGGCGCGTCAGTTGAAATGTTCCGGGCTCGTCCACGGCCGCGGAGAAGAAAATGATGTCGGCGCGGCCGACCAGGTTTTCGAACGGTACGAAGCCGACGCCGTACCGGTGCGGGGGCACGCGGCTGTCCGTCGAGTTGTCGCGGTTGTCACCCATCATGAAATAGTTGCCGGCTGGCACTTTGAACGGCCCGGCATTGTCGTAGTCGCCGTCAGGGCGGGCATCGAGCACGACGTACTTGCGGCCGTCAGGCAGCGTCTCGATGAAGCGCTTGGTGCGCCGCTGGCGGCCATCTTCCTCGATCTGGATGAAGTCGTCGATCGGCTCCCGCGGGATTTCCTGGCCATTGATCGAGACGATGCCGCGCCGGACGAGGATTTCGTCACCGGGCAGGCCGATCACGCGCTTGATGTAGTCGGTCGAGTTGTCCCGCGGCAACTTGAACACGGCGACGTCACCGCGTTTCGGCTCACTGGCGAAGACACGCCCTGAGAACAGGTTGAAGCCCAGCGGAAAGGTGTAGCGGCTGTAGCCGTAGGACATCTTCGAGACGAACAGGTAATCGCCTACCAGCAGGGTCGATTGCATCGACCCCGAAGGGATATTGAACGGTTGATAGAAGAACACACGAACGCAGAACGCGATCAGCAGCGCGTGGACGAAGATGGTTCCGAATTCGCGGGCGCCGGACTTCGCCTTACTCGCATTGAACTTAGCTGTCATGCGTCCTTCCGTGGCCGAAGTTCCCCCGGCGCCACAATCTGGCGCTCCTCATAGCGGTTCGCAGCTGAACGCGCAATTGCGCTGGTGGGCGGGGGTGACAATGGTCATTTCGCCGGGGCCTTCGAGGCGGCGGGTTTCGGCAGCGTGGCGTAATAGGCCGCCAGCGCCCTAGTCTGGTCCTCGTCGAGGGATTTGGCGACCGACACCATCACCGCATTGGGCCGCGCCCCGTCCCGGTAGAACGCTAAGGTTGCGGTGAATTCGGCCGCGGGCCAGCCTGTGATGGAGGGAATACCATTGTCGCGGCCGTCGGTGCGGTGGCAGCCGCTGCACTCATTGGCGAGATGACGGCCGTAGGCGAGCATCTTGGCGTCGTCGGCACGAGATGGGGGCACTGGTGCCCCGCCGATCACGGCCAGTAGCAGTAGGCCGCGACCAGCCGTGCGGCAGGTCGAAGTCATTGTTATGGTTTCGGGTTTTGGAGCCTCGGATTGCGGATTGGTCATGCTCAGGCGTGGCCTTTGCTGCGACAATCGTCGGCGGCCGGCGCACAATAATGGCGATAGAGCACGGCAACGATCTCCTTCGCGACCGTATCCGTCAACGAATAGTAGGCGAAATGGCCGCGCCGCTCGGATTTCACAAGGCCGTCGAGGCGCAGCCGCGTCAGATGCTGCGAGGTCAGGCTCTGGCGGGCGCCGATCGCGGTCGCGATCTCGCTGACGGTCTTTTCGCGGTCGATCAGAAGGCAGAGGATCAGCAGCCGGTAGGGGCTGCCGATGGCCCGCAACAGCCCGGCCGCTTCGGTGGCGGCCGCGCGCATCGCAACGTTCGGCGGGTTTGCCGGCGGCACGGGACCGGCCGGAAGCGTCTCGGAGAGGGGCTCAGGGACCGGCGGAGATTCGATCGGATGGGGCGGCATTCGGGGGTCCGTCGCTGAGGGGCGGGCGCACTCCATTCGCACCGCAATACAAGATTAGGACTCAATGCGCCGTTCGGCAATCGCCGGTTGGCCCTCAGCTTGGTCCGGCGTCCTGTTGAGAGGTTCCTGCAACTCGATGCGGCACTGCAAACCGAGCGCGAGGCGCGAATGAAATTGTCCGGCGGGCGCCAAGCCGCCGTATACTCGGAAAAAGGCCTGTCCAGAGACAAGAAAATTGACGTAAACGTCAACTTTCGGGTAGATTGTTCGCGGCTGCAATGACGGGGCCCAGCCCCTTGAATTTGGAGGCATCGCCATGAGTGAGCTGGTTTTCGCCCTATTGGTGATCGGCGCCATATTCGTGCTGGCGATGCGGCGCTCTCCACTCTGGCTGTGGGCGCTGGCGTCAGCCGCGGCGGTCTTCATCTGGCAGTCCGGCCTCTATCACGGCGATTTCGGTTGGCCCAATCCTGGCGTTCTCGGTTGGCTTGCTTGGCTGCCCGCGATCGCGATGGGGGGGCTTGCCATCGGACCGTTCCGCCGCTCGCTGGTCACGGCGCCCGCGTTCCAGGCCATCAAGAAAGTTCTGCCGAAGGTGTCGGACACTGAGGCGCAGGCGCTGGAAGCCGGCACCATTGGCTTCGACGCGGAACTGTTCTCGGGCCGTCCCGACTGGGAGAAGCTGCGCGCGGTGCCCGGGATCGTGCTGACCGACGAGGAGAAGGCGTTCCTCGACGGTCCGACCGAAGACCTTTGTCGCATGATCAACGACTGGCAGGTGCGCCATGCCCAGAAGGAGATCCCCGAGGCGATCTGGGACTTCGTCAAGCGGCATGGCTTCCTCGGCATGCTGATCTCTAAGACGCACGGTGGTCTTGGCTTCTCGGCTCAAGCGCAGTCACTGATCCTCGGCAAAATCGCGTCGCGCTCGCCCGATGTCGTGACCATCGTCATGGTGCCGAACTCGCTTGGCCCCGGCGAACTGATCGAAAAATACGGCACCGACGAGCAGAAGCATCATTTCCTGCCGCGCCTCGCGAAAGGCCTGGAGGTGCCCTGCTTTTCGCTCACCGGCCCGACATCGGGCTCGGATGCCGCGACCATGCGTGACATCGGCACCGTCGAGCGCGGCCTGCATGAGGGCCGCGAGACGCTCGGCATCCGGCTCTCGTGGGACAAGCGCTACATCACGCTCGGGCCCAACGCCACGCTAGTCGGGCTCGCATTCCGCTTGTTCGATCCGCAGAAGCTGCTGGGCGCCGTCGAGGACGTCGGCATCACAGTGGCCCTGATCCCTGCCAGCCATCCCGGTGTCAACATCGGCCGCCGCCATTTGCCCTCGGGTGCTGCCTTCCCGAACGGCCCGAACTGGGGCAAGGACGTCTTCATCCCCATGGATTGGGTGATCGGCGGCGAGAAGATGGCCGGTCACGGCTGGCGCATGCTGATGGAGTGCCTGGCCGCCGGACGCGCGATCTCGCTGCCCTCGTCGGGGGCTGCCGGTGCTAAGACGATGCTGCGTTTTTCGACCGCTTATGGCCGCATCCGCAAGCAGTTCGGTCTGCCGGTCGCGCGCATGGAGGGCCTCGAGGAGCCGCTCGCCCGCCTCGTCGAGAGCGCCTACGTCAACGAGGCCGGCCGCGCTGTGACCGCTGCTATGGTGGCGCGGGGCGAGCGGCCGTCGGTGATCTCGGCAATCATGAAATACCAGTCGACCGAGCGCATGCGCCGCGCCGTCAACGACGCCATGGATATCCACGGCGGCCGCGGCATCTGCGACGGCCCGTCGAACTATCTGCAGTCGGCCTATCAGATGGTGCCGGTCGGCATCACGGTCGAAGGCGCGAATATCCTGACGCGGTCGCTGATCACGTTCGCCCAAGGCGCGCTGCGCTCGCATCCCTATCTCTACAAGGAGATCCAGGCCTGCCAGGACACCGACGCGGGCCGCGGTCTCAAGGCCTTCGACGAGGCCTTCTGCGGTCACGTGGCGTTCTCGCTGTCGAACGGCTTCGGTGCGTTCTTCCACAATGTCACCGGCGGCCTCTTCGGCACGGTGCCCGATCAGGCCTACGGCACCGCGGAATGGTATCGCCAGCTGTGGCGCGCCTCGCGCAGCTTCGCCTTCGTCGCGGACCTCACCGTGGCGCTGCTCGGCGGCGGCCTCAAGACGAAGCAGAAGATCACTGGCCGGATGGCCGATGCGCTCTCCGAGCTCTATCTGATCGCCTGCACGCTGAAGCGCTACGAGGACGACGGCAAGCCCGCCAATGACCGCCATTTTGTGGCGCTCGCCGCCCAGAACGGCCTGCACCGCTTTCAGGAGGCGATGCTCGGCACGATCGAGAACTTCCCCGTCGCCTGGGCGCGCTGGCTGATGCGCGTTGTCGTGTTCCCGTTCGGCGCCCGCATGCGCCCGGCCAGCGACCGCCTCGGCTCGACCTGCGTTCGGCTCGCCATCGAGCCGGGCGAGGTGCGCGATCGTCTCACCCGCTACATCTTCGTCTCGAAGGACGTCAACGATCCGACTGGCCTGCTCGAGGTCACGCTCGAGAAGGTCGTCGCCGCCGAGGAAGCTGAGAAGAAGCTCGACCGCGCTATCCGCGCCGGTACCGTGCGGCGCTATCACGGCATCGACTGGATCGGCGACGCCCGCGCCAAGGACGTGATCACGGAAGCCGAGGCGCTATTGCTGCGCGAAGTCGAGGAGTTGACCAACCGCGTCATCGCCGTCGATCATTTTGATCCACAGGAGCTGAAGCCCCATTACATGACCGCTGGCCACAACGCGCGCTCCGCGACGCCGCGTGCTGCCGAATAGTTCACCCCGCCAGCCAGAGACCGAGAGCACCGCCGATGATTTTCCCCGTCCAGATCGTTTTCAAGCTGCTGGCTCTCGCTCCACAGATGTATGTCCGCGATGGCAATGGCCAGAGCATCGGCTACGTCAAGCAGAAGCTGCTGGCGTTCAAGGAGAACGTCACTGTCTTTGAGGACGATACGCAGGCGAAGCCCATCTATTCGATCCAGGCCGACCGGGTGATCGACTTCAACGCCGTCTATCACCTGAGGAACAACGCTGGCGCCGAGGTCGGCACAATCCGTCGCGAGGGCATGCGGTCCCTCTGGCGCGCCCATTACGTCATCAACGTCGGTGACCAGCCGTCGTTCGAGGTGCACGAGGAAAGTGCGTTCGTACGCCTCGTCGACAACCTGATCGGACAAATCCCGTTCGTCGGCATGTTGACCGGCTTTTTCTTCAATCCGACCTACATCATATCCCGGATCGGCGGGCCCGAGGCGCTGCGTATGAAAAAGCAGCGCTCGTTTCTGGAAAGCACGTTTACGATCGACCAGAAGGGCGATCTGACACCCAACGAGCAGCAATGTGCCCTGCTCGGCCTGATGATGGTGGTTCTGCTGGAGCGCTCACGCGGGTGATCGCGTCACCAGAACCACTGGATGCGCGCCGGCGGAACGAGATTTGGGAGTACAGTCCATGACGACCGATATCGCCCACTTGAAGGACTGGCGGTTCTCCGTCGACGAGCAGGGAATCGCCTGGGCGATTTTCGACCGCGAGGGTGAGAGCCAGAATGCGCTGGGTCGCCGCCCGCTCGAGGAACTGATGGCGATCGTCGAGCGTGTCGAGGCCGGCGCCCGGGACAAGTCGGTTCGCGGCCTCGCCATCCTTTCCGGCAAGGAAAAAGGTTTCATCGTCGGCGCCGACGTGCGCGAGTTCGAGCAGTTCAAGACCGAGGCCGAGGTCAGCGCGGCCATCAAGCCGGTGCTTGCCATGCTCGACCGCATCGAGGCGATGCCGGTGCCGGTGGTGTGCGGCATCCACGGCTTCTGTCTCGGCGGCGGGCTCGAGCTGGCGCTCGCTTGCCACTGGCGGATCGCGACGCGCGACGAGGGGACCCGCGTCGGCTTTCCCGAGGTGCGGCTTGGCATCTTTCCGGGCTTCAATGGCACGTTCCGCTCGATCCGGCAGGCCGGCGCCGTGGCTGCCATGCCGCTGATGCTGTCCGGCTCGATGATTCGCGCCACCGCGGCCCGCGGCATGGGCCTGATCGACGAGTTGGTGCCGAGCCCGCAGAACCTCGCCTGGTCGGCACGCAAGGCCATCGAGCGCAATCGCCGGGCGAAGCCGGTCGGCGGCTGGCGGGCGCTCGCGCGCCAGTGGCCGGCGCGCGGCATGCTGGTCTCCAAGATGCGGTCCGAGACTTCGAAGAAGGCGCGCGAGGCGCACTATCCCGCGCCCTATCGCCTGATCGACCTGTTCGAGAGGACGGGCGGCAACCTGAAGTCCATGAAGGCCGAGGAGACGGCGGCATTTGCGCCGCTGATGGTCTCCGACACCTCGCGCAATCTGCGCCGCGTGTTCAAGCTCTCCGAGATGATGAAGGCGCAGGCGCCGAAGGATCTGCGCTTCAAGCCGCTGCGCGTCCACGTCATCGGCGCCGGCGTGATGGGTGCCGACATCGCCGGCTGGTGCGTCGCCTCCGGCATGGAGGTGTCGCTGCAGGATCTCTCGGAGGAGGCGATCAAGAAAGGCATCGATGCGCAGGGCCGGCTGTTCGCCAAGAAATTCCGGACCAAGCCGCAGCGCGACGCCGCCAAGGCCCGCCTGATCGCCGATCCCAAAGGCGACATGATCGGCCGCGCCGATGTCGTCATCGAGGCGATCGTCGAGAAGGTCGAGGTCAAGCAGGCCCTGTTCAAGAGCCTCGAGGGCAAATTGAAGCCCGGCGCTGTGATGGCCTCTAACACGTCGTCGATCATGATCGAGGATATCGCGCAGGCGCTGGCCGATCCGGGTCGCCTGATCGGCATCCACTTCTTCAATCCGGTGGCCCTGATGCCGCTGGTCGAGGTGATCCGCGGCGCCGCCTCGCGCGAGGACGAAGTGCGCAAGGGCTGCGCCTTCGTCACGGCGATCGACAAGTTCCCGTTGATCGTGAAGAGCTGCCCGGGGTTCCTGGTCAACCGGGTGCTCGCGCCCTACATGATGAGCGCCATGCAGCGCCTCGAAAAGGGCGAGTCGCCGGAAAAGCTGGACGAAGCTGCCAAGACGTTCGGCATGCCGATGGGCCCGATCGAGCTAGCCGATACCGTCGGCCTTGACGTTTGCGCGCACGTCGGCCGCATTCTCAAGTATCCGAGCGACGGCTCGCGTCTCGACAAGCTGGTCGCCTCCGGCAAGCTCGGCAAGAAGTCCGGTCAGGGCTTCTACACTTGGAAGGACGACAAGCCGATCAAGGCGGACAAGCCGTTCGACAAGGCCGAACTCGAGCGGCTGGGCCGCGAACTGGTGCAGCCGCTGATCGACGAATGCGAGAAGTGTCGCGACGAAAAGATCGTCGAGAGCGCCGACCTCGTCGACGCCGGCGTCATTTTCGGCACAGGTTTCGCGCCGTTCCGCGGCGGGCCGCTGCACTACAAGCCGAGCCTCGGCTCGGCGCCAGTGGCAGCCGCAGCCGCCGCAGCGAGCCGCAGCGGAAGGGAACCGCCGATGAAGATCGAGAAGCAGCGCCATCGCACTCGACGTCGACAGGCTCAACCTTTCGGCTCGTCGTTCGACGACGTCAATCTCTCGGGCTCGGCGCTCGACAATGTCAATCTGCGGGCTGGCGCATGCGACGACGTCAATTTGTCCGGCCTGGTCATCGACAACGCAAATCTCGCCGGGCGCGCGCTCAACGAACGCGAATCTCTCCGGGGCTGCGCATCACGAAGGTCGACTCTCCGGACGGCATGCTCGATCTGATGCGCCTTGCATGGCGACCTGACGATCGACGGCATCAAGTCTGCGGAATGATTGCTGCTTGCAAGGCGGCTCGCGCACCAGTCGACGCGCACCAAGGAAGGTGACCGCAAATGACCACCAACCCTTCGCCGTGTCGCCATCGTCGGTGGTGTCCGCATCCCGTTCTGCCGCTCGAACACGCTCTACGCCGAGCTGTCCAACCTCGACATGCTGACGGCCACGCTCAATGGCCTGGTCGACCGCTACAACCTGGCGGGCGTCCACATCGACGAGGTGGTGGGCGGCGCCGTCGTCACCCACTCGAAGGACTGGAACATCGCGCGCGAAGCGGTGATCGGCACCAAGCTTGCGCCCTCGACGCCCGGCATCACCATGATCCAGGCTTGCGGCACCAGCCTGCAGGCGGCGATGGGTATCGGCGCGAAAATCGCAACCGGCGAGATCGACAGTGGCATCGCCATGGGCTCCGATACGACGTCAGATGCGCCGATCGTGTTCTCGAAAAAATTCTCGCAGCGCCTCGTCGCCGCCCAGCAGGCGCGCTCGCTCGGCCAGCGCGTTGGTGCCTTCAAGGGCTTCGGGCCGGGCGAACTCGCGCCGCAGCCGCCTTCTGTTGCCGAGCCGCGCACCGGCCTCTCGATGGGCCAGCACTGCGAGCTGATGGCGCAGCACTGGAAGATCTCGCGCGCAACCCAAGACCAGCTCGCCTACGAGAGCCACACCAAGGCGGCGGCGGCCTATAAGTCCGGCTATATGGACGACCTGATCGTGCCGTGCGCCGGGGTGTTCCGCGACAACAACCTGCGCGAGGACATCCAGATCGAGAAGATCGCGACCCTTAAGACCGCCTTCGACAAATCGGAGCGCGGCACGTTGACGGCGGCCAACTCCACACCGCTGACCGACGGCGCCGCGGCCGTCCTGCTGTGCTCCGAGGAGTGGGCGGCCAAGCGCGGGCTTCCGGTGCTGGCCTATCTCACGCACGGTCAGACCTCGGCCAACGATTTCGTCGCGGGCGAAGGCCTGCTGATGGCGCCGACCATCGCCGTCTCCCGCATGATCGATCGCGCGGGCATGAAGCTGCAGGACTTCGACTATTACGAGATCCACGAGGCGTTCGCCGCCCAGGTGCTCGCCACCTTGAAGGCGTGGGAGGACCCGGCCTACTGCAAGTCGCGGCTGGGCAAGGATGCGGCGCTCGGCGCGATCGACCGCGCCAAGCTTAACGTGAAGGGCTCGTCGCTGGCGTTCGGCCATCCGTTTGCGGCGACTGGCGCACGGGTGTTGGGCAATCTCGCCAAGCTTGTGTCGCAGACCGGCGGGCGCGGCCTCATTTCGGTGTGCACGGCGGGCGGCATGGGCGTCGCGGCCATCGTCGAAGGCGCGAAAACCCCTACCGCCAACCGCGCCGCAGCGTAAGGGTGGAGCAGCCGGAGCAAACGGAGAAGCCTATGCCCAAGATGATCTTCGTGAACTTCCCTGTCACGGATCTCGGCCGATCGAAGTCGTTCTACGAAGCGATCCGCTTCGAGATCAATCCGCAGTTTTCGGACGACACAGCGGCGTGCATGGTCTGGAGCGAGGCGATCCACGTCATGCTGTTGACGCACGCCAAGTGGCGCACATTTACGCGCCGCCCCATTCCGCCCAACTCGTCGAGCGAGGTCATGATCGCCCTGTCGTGCGATAGCCGCGAGCATGTCGATGCCATGAACGCGGCCGCGGGGGCGAACGGCGGCACCGCCGACATCAACCCCGCGCAGGACCCCGGCTTCATGTACAATCGTAATTTCGCCGATCCCGACGGCCATGTCTTCGAGGCATTTTGGATGGATATGGCGGCGATCCCAGCGGGTGACAAAGCGAATTGAGCCGCGAGTTCGGTCGTGTGCAGGCGACGCTGGCCGAACCGATCAGGTTCGGACGCTGCCGTCGTTCAGCGTCTTGGCCTTGTCCGGCTGCCCCCAGGCTGCGCCCATGACGGCTGCGCCGGCGAATAGCACCAGACCCAGCACGGTGATCGCCCCGTACCCCCAATGGCCGTCGCGGCCGAAGAGATAGGTGCACGCCATCTGGATCATTACCAGCGGGAGCAGCGTTGCGGCGAGTTGGTTGCCCCCCGGAAACGCCAGCTTCACCAACGCCTGCAGCGCCGACCCCGCGAACATGGCTCCCATGATCAGGAAGAACGCATCTTTCGGCTGACTGAGCCAAGCGTACATCATCACACCCGCCACGACGGTATAAACCACAGCTGAACCCGCATGCCAGAGCGAACGCTCCGTCAATGCGGCGAGGCGGGTGACAAAGGTTCCGGATTTGGCAGGGGCAGGGGCAGGGGCAGGTGCAGTCATTTCGGGTCTCCAGTGCAGCCGCCATCGACGTGAGGCTCGCGAAAAGCTCCGATAAGCCTACTCCAGCAGCCGATATATTTCGTTAACCCTCGCCCGCCGTCACACCCGCAGCATCTCAGGGATAGTGACGAGCTTGACGCCGGCTTTCTCGAGGCCCTTCTTGACCTCGCCCGCCACCATCACGGCAGTCGGCTCGTCGCCGTGCAGGCAGATGGTCTCGACCTCGACCTTCACCTTGTTGCCGTGCCGCGAGATCAGCTGCTTGTTCTCGATCATCATCAGGCACTGTTCGAGCGCCTTCTTGGGGTCCTTGTAGACCGTGCCTTTGATGGCGCGCGACGCGAGATTGCCGTCGTCCTCGTAGCCGCGGTCGGCGAAGCCCTCGCGCGCCAGCGGCAGATCCAGCTTCTTCGCCGCCTTCTCCATCTCGGAGCCATAAAGCGCGACGTAGATGATGTCGCGGTCGACGGTCTTGATCGCCCGGCCGATCGCCATGGCGTAGTCCTCGTTTTCGGCCGCCATGTTGTTCAGCGCGCCGTGCGGCTTCAGGTGCGTGACCTTGAGGCCCGCATACTTCGCCATGCCCTGCAGCGCGCCGATCTGATAGGCGGTCATGTACTCGAGGTCGGCCGGGTTCATCTTGATCTGCCGGCGTCCGAAGCCCCACAGGTCATTGAAGCCCGGGTGCACGCCGATCGAAACGTGGTTCTCCTTCGCCAGCATGCACAGCCGGTGCATGGTGTTCGGATCGCCCGCGTGAAACCCGCAGGCGACGCTGGCCGACCCGATGATTTTCATGAGTTCCGGGTCGTTGCCGATGTCATAGGCGCCATAGCCTTCGGCGATGTCGGCGTTGAGGTTGATGCGCAGTGCCATGGGACAGTCCTTCAGCCGGAAACGGATCGATTGCCCGAAATGGTATTATCTTTAGGATGACCCGACAATCGCGTTATATGGCGCGTTATATGGCGCGCGAATGAGGCAATCGGGTGGGCCCACCCGGCAGGCAGAGGCAGACGGCAATGGTTCGGTTGCTGGCGAGCGGGGATACGGCGCTCGTCGTCGAATTCGGGGATACCATCGACCGGGAGATCAATGCGCGCGTGCTGGCGCTGGCCGACCGCATCGCGGATGCCAAGATCCCCGGCATCGTCGAGATGGTGCCGACGTTTCGCTCGCTGATGGTGCATTACGACCCGTGCGTGCTGCGTTTCGTCGAGCTTGGCATCCAGGTGCGCCGGCTGATGGAAGGCCTGACCGCGGTCGGGCATGCGCATCGGCTCTGGGTGCTGCCGACGTGCTATGGCGGCGAGCACGGCCCCGATCTCGATGAGGTGGCGCAGCGAACCGGACTGTCGCCCGCCCAAGTCGTCGAGATGCATGCCGCCGTCACCTATCACGTCTATTGCCTGGGCTTCCTGCCGGGCTGGCCCTACATGGGCGATCTCGATGAGCGGCTGGCGCTGCCGCGCCGCGAGATCCCGCGCATCAAGGTGCCGATGGGCGCCGTTTGCATCGCGCAGCGCATGACCGGCGTCTATCCGCTCGAAAGTCCGGGTGGCTGGCATCTGCTCGGGCGCACGCCGGTGCGCATGTTCGACACGCGCCGCGCCGAGGCGGTGTTCTTCGAGCCGGGCGACAAGGTCCGCTATCAGCCGATCTCGGCGGCGGAATACGCGCGCCTCGACACCGAGGCGATGGCCGGCACGCTGGTGCTCACACCCGGGGTCGCGCCCGCATGAGCCCCGCGTTGAAGGTGATCCAGGCCGGCCTCAGCACGACGTTGCAGGACTTGGGCCGCACGGGCGGACAGCGCTTCGGCATTCCGGTGTCGGGTGCGGTCGATGCGATCGCGCTGCGCGCGGCCAATGTCGTCGTCGGCAACGCGCAGGCGAGCGCCGGTCTCGAGATCGCGCTGCTCGGGCCGACACTCGAGGTGATGGCGGACAGTGTCCGCGTCGCGGTCGCCGGCGGCAGCGTGGCGCTCGAGGTGTCGCACGCGGGCGGCGAGGCGCGGCGGATACCGGCGTTGCAGAGTGTGCGGCTCGTCAGGGGGGATCGCGTGCGGATCGGCCCGGTGGCCGGCAGCGCAGTGGGCTATCTGGCAGTTGCTGGCGGGTTCGATCTGGCGCCGTTTCTGGGTTCGCTCTCGACCTATGTGCGCGGCGCGTTCGGTGGCTTCGACGGCCGCGCGTTGCGCGATGGCGATCTGCTGCCGCTCAAGGCCGCTTCAGCCGAGGAGCGGGCGGAGCTGCACCTCGCTAACTTTGATCTAGTCCCACCGGCCCGCGTGCGCATCGTACTCGGTCCGCAGGACGACTACTTCACGCGCGAGGCCATCCAGACGCTGCTCGGCACCGCCTACACCGTGACGCGCGAGGCCGATCGCATGGGCATTCGCCTCGACGGCGCGCCGCTGGTCCACGCCAAGGGCTACAATATCGTCTCGGACGGCATCGCGCCGGGCGCCATCCAGGTGCCCGGCAACGGCTTGCCGATCGTGCTGCTGGCGGATCGCCAGGCGACGGGCGGATACCCCAAAATTGCGACCGTGATTTCGGCAGATCTGCCGGCGCTCGGCCGGGTGGCGCCGGGCGCGACGCTCCGCTTCGAGCAGGTCACCATCGAGGCGGCGCAGACCGCGCGGCGCGCGCTCGAGGTGGAGATGGCGGCGCTGGCCGGCACGTTGCAACCGGTGCGCAGTGCGCATCTCGATCTCGCCCGCCTGCTCGACGCCAATCTGGTCAGCGGCGTCGTCGATGCGCACGCCGTTGGGGGCGAACCGGCATGAAGACACAGCGAGGAGCCAACCCATGTCGCGCCGTCTGAGACACGCGAGCGGCCGAGCCACCTCCGCCGAACGCATCCCGCGCTATCTGCAGGTGGCCTCGGCGCTGCGCGCGCGCATCCGTCAGGGCCGCCTGCCCGTCGGCACGCAAATCGCAACCATCGACGAACTGGAGTGTGAGTTCGACGTGGCGCGCATCACCGTGCGGCAGGCGATCGTGTTGCTGGCGTCGGAGGGCCTGATCAAATCCGTGCAAGGCAAGGGCACGTTCGTAATCGCCATGCCCGCCGACGATCGCTGGCTGCAGCTGGCGACCGATTGGGAGAGCCTGATCCGGCCGATCCGCGGGAACGTGCCACAGAATCTCGTTGTCGTCGAAAGCGGGCCGCCGCGGCTCGCCGCCGCCGAGGGCCATCCGGCTGCCGAATACCGGTTCTTGACCAGCACGCAGACGCGCCGCCGCGCACCGTTCGCGCTGGCGCGCGTGCACATTGCGTCCCCGATCTACGCGTTGGCGCCCGGCCAGTTCGCGCGCCAACCGGCGCTGAGCGTGATCAGCGAGATGGCGGGTCTCGCGATCGGTCGCGCGCATCAGACTCTGACGATCGGCACCGCCGACATCGAGGCCGCCCGCGCGCTCAAATGTGCGCTCAATGCGCCAACCGTCGAGGCGCGCTGCGTCGTCACCGACCACGACGGCGTGGTCATCTATCTCGGCGAGATCACCTATCGCGGCGATTGCGTGCGCCTCAATATCGAATTGAAGAGCAGGAATTGGGCGGGTTTCGACTCGATATGAAATGGCGGAGGTGAGGTTCAGGTGAATCCGCCCAGCAGGTGCGGACCTACTGTTAGCCGGGCGACGATCCAAACAATCGTTTGCGCATCAGGATCTCGTCCATGCCGTCGGCGGCGAGCGCATCGAGCGTGCCGGCGCGCTCGAAACCATGCCGCGCGTAGAACGCCTGCGCGCGCGTGTTGATCCCGGACACACAGAGCCACAGGTTGCGCGAGACGGGCCGCGCCTCGCGCTCCATCCAACCGAGCACGGCCGCCCCCGCGCCGCTCCCCTGATGCCCCGGAAGAAGCCCCAGGAACTGCAGATAAGGCCCATGCAACCACGGCGCCCGGATGACGACCGCGCCGATCAGCTCATCATCACCGTTGCGGATCGACCAGCGGGGGGCATCGACTTCGGTCGCCGCAAAAAACGCGGCGAGCCGCGCCGGCGTCGATTTATAGGCGGCCCAGGGATCGATCGCGGCAAATGCCGCGCCGAGCGCCGCAGCCTCGCCCAGCCTGAGCGGCGCGAGCCGCAAAGGCGCACGGCCCTCCCCGAGGTCGACGGTTTCAGCGCGGAACGGTTGGGTTGGCGGGGCGAGCGTCACGCGTTGCCTCCGGAGCGCGGGTGAAAAGGCGATCGTAGCGGTCGGTGTCGCCCGGTCGCGCATCATAGCAGGTGTCGGTGATGACGGGTGTGCCGGCGGCGATCAGCTCGGACACCGTGACGAAGCGATAGCCCATCGCCTTGAGCTTCGGCACGGCGATGCGAAGTGCTTCGGCCGTGTGATAGCCGCGCCCGTTGGCGTGCGCGAGCACGATCGAACCCGGGCGGATGCGCGCAATCATGTGCGCCGCAATAACCGAGCCGGACGCCGCCGGTGTTGCGTCGCCCGTCGACACATCCCACTGGATCGCCAGCAGACCGTTGGCCCGCAGCGCCGACAGCGCAGCCGGATTGCACGCGCCATAGGGAAAACGATAGAGCCCCAGCCGCGCCGCGATGCGCGACATCGCGGCTGGGCTCGCCGCCGCGCATTGGCGGGTGCCGAGATTGGCGCGCTGGATCTCGAAGGCGGCCTGGGGTCCGCGGATCTCCTGGGCCAACGCCGTCGCATCGAGGCCGCGCACATTACGATGCGCCCAGCCGTGATTGCCCATCTCCAGCAGCGGGTCGGCGATCAGCTGCTGGCCGCGCTCGGCGTGCGACATCAGCCATTTGCCGCCAGCAAAGACGGTCGCTGTTGCGCGCTCGCGACGCAGCACCTCGAAAATCGCGCCGTCGTATCCCGAGACCTCGCCCGGCTGCTCGCAGAGATCGAGTGTCAAGGCGACGAGCTTCTGCCCCTTGGGCAGGTCGACGCGACGGATCGCACCGGCGAGATGCGCGGGCACCGGTTGAAACGCGGCGAGTTTGGCGTCGGGCAGGCGTTGCGCCGGATTGCTCTGGAGATGGCCGGGCGCGCCGCGCACCGGCGGCTTCTCACCGGGCTTGCTGGCGAGTGCCGCCTCCGGCCAGCACTGCTCGAGCAGGCTTTGGGCGGTAGCAACTGGGACAGCAAGCGCCGCCGTGCCCGCGCATAGCGCCATCGCCAGCAGGCCTGTTGTGCACCGGCGCCAGCGTCGCAGCGCCGGCAGTGGAATGAGCCTTGTGATCATGGCCCGCTCATAGTTCACTCGGCCCTCTGAGTCCAACATGAGACGACGCTATGACCATCGATTGGAGCGGTAAAGCGGCGGAAACGGACGAGCTGTCGATCAGCTACGTACGGGCCGGCCAGGGCGAGCCCGTGCTCTTCCTGCACGGCTGGCCCGAGTTCAAGCGGACCTGGCAGCACAACTTGCCCGTTCTCGCCGATCAGTTTGATTGCATTGCGCCGGATTTCCGCGGCTTCGGCCGAACCGTCACCAAGGTCGCGCGCTCGGCCGAGGGTTCGCCGCCGCAGCTGCTCGCCAAGGACATGCGCGATCTGCTCGATCGCCTGGGTGTCGACCGGGTGTCGATCGTGTCACACGATGTCGGCTCGTTCGTCGCTCACCAGTTCGCGCTCGCCTGGCCCGAGCGCGTCTCGAAGCTGTTCTTCTTCAATTGCGCCTATCCCGGCATCGGCCAGCGTTGGGGTGATTTCCGCCACTTCCCCGAGACCTGGTACCAGCAGTTCCACCAGAAGGATTTCGCCGCCGCCCTGGTCGGCTCGTCGCGTGAGGCGTGCCGCATCTATTTCCGGCATTTCCTTACTCACTGGTGCCACCAGAAGCACGCCTTCGACGATCTGTTGGAGGAGTGGGTCGACAACTTCATGCAGCCCGGCAATCTGCAAGGCGGCTTCGACTGGTACATCGGCGTTTCCAAGTTCCGCCGCCGCATGATGCAGGAGGGCGGCGTCGTGATGCCGAAGGTCAAGGCGCCGACCTATCTTGCTCTGGGGCGCGCACGATCCCGTGCTCCGCATCGACTTTGCCGACAAGCTCGCCGACTATTTCGAGGCCCACACGCTCGAACGGGCCGAAGAAGCCGGCCATTTCGTGCACGTCGAGGTGCCCGCGCTCGCCAACGCGCGTATGCGGGCGTTTCTTAGCGGCAATGCCTGAATGAGGGAGCAACGAATGACAACCGAGATCGAGATCAAGCGGGCAAACGGCGTGCAGGTACTGCGCATCAACCGGCCCGAGAAGAAGAACGCGTTGACCCGCGCCATGTACGAAACGATGGTCACGGCCTTTCGCGAGGCCGAGCAGTCGGACGACATCGCGGTGCATCTGATCACCGGCTCGGGCGGCGTCTTCACGGCCGGTAACGACATCGCCGATTTCGCCAGCCGGTCCGTCGACCTGACACAGGTGAAGGGCGGTGCGTCCGGTTTCATTGGGACGCTGCCGGTGCTGCAGAAGCCGCTGGTGGCGGCCGTTGACGGCCTCGCGATCGGCGTCGGTGTGACCATGCTGTTCCATTGCGATCTCGTCTACGCCAGCCCGACAGCGAGTTTCCGCACGCCGTTCCTCGATCTCGGCCTCGTCATGGAGGCGGGGTCGAGCCTGCTCGGTCCGCGCATCATGGGGCACCAAAAGGCGTTCGAGCTGCTCTGCCTCGGCGAGCCGTTCGATGCCGACGCCGGCCTGCGAGCGGGCTTCGTCAATCGTGTGGTGCCGGCGGCCGATCTCGAGGCCGAGGCGATGAAGGCCGCTCTGCGTCTTGCCGCCAAGCCACCCGGAGCATTGGCGATCGCCCGCAAATTGATGCGCGGCACACCCGACGAGGCGCTGGCGCAAATGCAGAAGGAAGGCGTGGCGTTCGCGGAATGCATGCGTTCGGCCGAAGCCAAGGAGGCGTTCGCCGCCTTTCTCGAAAAGCGCAAGCCCGACTTCGCCAAGATGCGCCGGAAGGCGTGACGCATCGCGGGCCAGCGTGGATGGCAACGTCTCGGACCCCTACCACCCAGGGATTCGGGACGTGAAACGCGCTGGACCGCACCGCTGTTTTGTGCTAGTTTTGTTCAGCTGCAGAACTGGGATCTGATCGAGCTATATAATCGAGAGACACGCGCGGTTTTCGCGCGTTTTTTATGTCGCCTGTCGGCTGACGCGGCAAACTCTCTCCAAACCCACACCCCGGCTTCCCGCCGCGCTTTTGATGGAGCGTGATGCGCTAACGGTTCGACGCAACGGCCATGCGAGCGTCAGTCGCGTGTCACCTGGCAGTCGATCTGCAGCCGGCGCAAATCGTTGCAGGCGGCAGCAGCTGCCGCGGCATCGAAGCCGGCGAAGCGTGCGCGGTAGAGTTGGCGCCCGCCGCTGGCGACGGCTTGCGTCACCGGGCGCGCCTGCGCGAGGAGCGCGCCGGATTTCGCCTTGGTGGCTTCGAGCTGGCGTGTCGCCTCGGCGGCGCTCGCATAGGCGCCAACCTGGATCGAGATTTTGCCGGAGGCGGACGGTGCGATGGCGGGCTCGGACGCGCGCGGTTGCGGAGCGCTGCTCGGTCCTGGACCCGGTCCCGCGAGGCGGAAGGTCGGTGGCGCAACGGTCGGTGCGGCCGATGCGACCGCGAACGGTTTACCGGCCATCCGCTCGGCCTGCGCTTGCAGCGTAGAGGGTTGCGCTGCTGGTGCGATGGCAGGGGCGCCGGTACCAGCCATGCGCGGGGGGGCAGCAGCCGGCGCAGCGGCGGGCGGTAGCGCCGCGGCGATAGGCTCGCGCGGGGCCACGGGCGTCGCGGTCTCACTGGCTTGCGGTGACGCGGGCGCTGTCGGTGGCAGCAGCGCGACCGGGGCGGCGAACTGGCGTTGCTGCGACGGCACGGCGACCTGGCGGACCTGCGCCACGTGGATTGGTGCCCCGGCGTTGGCTTCAGGCGTGATCTCGGCGGACTTGGCGTCGGTCAGCGCCGGCGGGGCGAGGGGCGCCTGGGCCTGCAATTGCACGACGGACCGGGACTGGCTGCGTGCTTGCGCTGGTGGCTGGGCCTGAGCCAAGGCCTGGTGGGGGGCTGGTGCCTGAGGCGTCACGGCCTGGGCAGCGGGCGCCGGCCTCACTGGTGGCGGTGTTGCCGCTGCGATGCGCGCTGGCGGCGCGGCGGGTTTGATGGCTTCGACCAGTTTCGGTGCCGGCGGCTCCGCCGTTTTGGTGGCGGCCGCGACCAGACGCCGCCCGCTGGCTGCGATCAGCGCCGGGGCGGGCTTTCTTGACCGCTCGGTCGAGGCGCGGGGAAGCGCGCGCATCAGGATCGTGCGCATGTGGGCGTTGCGTCCCGAGGCCGTAGCTCCACCGAACACGGCGGCGACGACATGCCGTCCGTCCCGGCGCACCGACGCCACCAGATTGAAACCGGACGGCGACGTATAGCCGGTCTTCAGGCCGTCCATGCCGCTGAACGAGTGCATCATTGTGTTGTGGTTGCGATAGACGTGGCCGCCATAGTTGAAGATCGCCAGCGAGAACAGCCGGTAGCGCTCGGGGAAGCGATCGTTGAGCGCCAGCGCCAGTGTCAGCATATCCCGCGCCGTGGTGACCTGACCGGAATCGGGAAGTCCATGCGCATTCTTGAAGGTGGTGGCGGTCATGCCGAGTTCGCGCGCGCGCCGCGTCATCAGGGCGGCGAACTTCGTCTCGCTGCCGGCCATGTGCTCGGCGAGCGCCACAGCAATATCGTTGGCCGATTTCACGATCAGCGCCCTGATTGCATCCATCGCGGCGATATCGGAGCCGGCGGCGAGGCCGAGCTTCGAGGGCGAGGTGCCGGCGGCTTCGTCCGAGATTTTGATGCGCGTGGTGGGTGTCAGGCGTCCCTGCTCCATCATCTCGAATGCGAGAAAGATGGTCATCATTTTGGTGAGCGAGGCGGGATAGCGGGCTTCATCCGCGGCCTGTGCATGCAACACTTGGCCCGTATTCGCGTCGATGATCATGGCGGCGTGCCGGCCGGCAGCCCACGCAGCACCCGGCCCGAGCCAGCTGAAGACCAGCCCGCACACAACCGTGGCGGCCCTTGACCAAGCGCCACCGTGCCACCCGGACTTGAACGCAACCCTCATGACCCCGACCTAAACATACGCATCGCTACGCGCTCCGACCGGTCGTCCGTCTGGTGGCGGTGCCGATGTCCCCACGTGTGCCCAATCAGACGGCACCATGGTTTTGGGGCGGCTTTGCGACCGGACGGCGAGGCGCGGATCAGGCCCGCTATCATCGGCTGGGACTGCTCATATCTGGTTAACGACGACGGATTATGGTGCAATGCAATATTGGTGCTTGACATAATGGTGCATCGCACATAAATATGTGTGCATCGCAGGACGCTAAGCCTGCGGCTTCCCGCGCATGAGCGCAATTGGGTCACAGGCATCAGGATTAAGATCATGATCAAGTCGTTCGAAGACGTCCAGAAGGTCAATCAGGGCAACGTCGATACCGCCATGAAGCTGTTCGGCGAATGGCAGAAGGGCTGGCAAACGATCGCCACCGAGATGACCGATTACTCGAAGCGCTCCTTCGAGGATGGCACGCATACGATGGAAAAGCTGATGTCCGTCAAGTCGGTCGAGCAGGCCGTCGAGATCCAGACCAGCTACGCCAAGCGCCAGTATGACGAGTATATGCACCAGATGCAGAAGATCGGTGGCATGTACGCCGAGTTCGCCAAGGAGGCCTATCGCCCCCTCGAGCGCGTGTTCCAGAACGTCCCGAAGGCGTAAGTCACGCTGGTTGGTCAGCCTCCCGCGGGAGGCGCGCTGTCCGCTGAAAAATTTGGAAGGCCCGGCCATGCGCCGGGCCTTTTTTTCGTCGCCCTTGATGACCACATTGACGACGGCGGGCCAGCCAGTCGATCAGCCATGTCGTTCGATTTGCGAACCGTGCCCAGGTGCCGGTAGTATAGGACGGTGCAGGGTGAAGCCGACAGGTTCCTGCCGTGGGTCGACAATGGACCGGCGGCAAGGCGACGACGGCCGAGGGGCGGGTTCGAAGCGTGATCACGATGGCAGACGACAAAAAAGGGTCTCGCGGCGGGGACGATGGCGGCGAGGGCAAGACCGGCCTCGTCACCAAGACGCGTCCGAAAACCAAGCGGCCTAGTCTCTACAAGGTTATGCTGCTCAACGACGACTACACGCCGATGGAGTTTGTCATCCACGTGCTCGAGCGCTTCTTCAACAAGGGGCGCGACGAGGCCACCCGCATCATGCTGCACGTCCACCAGAAGGGCGTCGGAATTTGTGGCGTCTACACGTACGAGGTCGCCGAGACCAAGGTGACCCAAGTCATGGATTTTTCACGTCAGCACCAGCATCCGCTGCAGTGCACCATGGAAAAGGAGTAGCTCCCAAGTGCCATCCTTCTCTCAAAGCCTGGAGCAGGCTCTTCATCGGGCGCTGGAGTTCGCTAACGAGCGAAACCACGAGTATGCGACGCTCGAGCATCTGCTGCTGGCCCTGATCGACGATCGCGATGCCGCGGCCGTCATGCGCGCCTGCAACGTCAACGTGGGTGAGCTGCGCCGCCGGATCACCGGTTATCTCGACACCGAGCTCGACAGTCTCGTGCGCAAAGGCTCGGCCGATGCGCAACCGACGACGAGCTTCCAGCGCGTCATTCATCGTGCGGTCGTGCACGTGCAGTCCTCGGGCCGCGAGGAGGTGACAGGCGCAAACGTGCTGATCGCCATCTTCGCCGAGCGTGAGAGCCACGCCGCGTTCTTCCTGCAGGAGCAGGAGATGACGCGGTTCGATGCCGTCCAGTATGTGAGCCATGGCATCGCCAAACGGCCGGGCATGACCGAGCCGCGTCCCGTGCGCGGCGCCGACGACGAAGAGAACAAGTCGAGCGGGGAAGGCAGCGGCGACAAGAAGCAGGCCGACGCGCTCAACACCTACTGCGTCAATCTCAACAAGAAGGCCCGCGACGGCCGCATCGATCCGCTGATCGGGCGCCACAACGAGGTCATGCGCACGATCCAGGTCCTGTGCCGCCGCTCCAAGAACAATCCGCTGTTCGTCGGCGATCCCGGCGTCGGTAAGACTGCGATCGCGGAAGGCCTCGCACGGAAGATCATCCGCGGCGAGGTGCCGGAGGTTTTGAAGAATGCCACGATCTTCTCGCTCGACATGGGAACGCTGCTCGCAGGAACCCGGTATCGCGGCGACTTCGAGGAGCGGCTGAAGGCCGTGATGAAGGAGATCGAGGCCTATCCCGGCGCGATCCTGTTCATCGATGAGATCCACACTGTCATCGGCGCCGGCGCCACCTCGGGCGGTGCCATGGATGCCTCGAACCTGTTGAAGCCGGCGCTGCAGTCGGGGCAGGTGCGCTGCATCGGCTCGACCACTTACAAGGAATACCGCCAGCATTTCGAAAAGGATCGCGCTCTTGTGCGCCGGTTCCAGAAGATCGACGTCAACGAGCCGTCGGTCGAAGACGCCATCGAGATCATGAAGGGCCTGAAGCCCTACTTCGAGGAATTCCACAAGCTCAAGTACACCAATGAGGCGGTGAAGGCGGCGGTCGAGCTGTCGGCGAAATACATCAATGACCGCAAGCTGCCCGACAAGGCGATCGACGTGATCGACGAGACGGGTGCCTCGCAGATGCTGGTCCCCGAAGGCAAACGCAAGCGCAGGATCACGGTCGCCGAGGTCGAGGCGACGGTGGCGACGATGGCGCGCATCCCACCAAAGACCGTCTCCAAGTCCGACGCCGAGGTGATGGCCAATCTCGAAAAGGATTTGAAGCGGCTCGTGTTCGGCCAGGATCAGGCGATCACCGCGTTGTCGTCGGCGATCAAGCTGTCGCGCGCCGGGCTGCGCGAGCCGGAGAAGCCGATTGGCTGCTACCTGTTCTCGGGCCCGACCGGCGTCGGCAAGACCGAGGTCGCCAAGCGTCTCGCCAGTCTGCTCGGCATCGAGCTGCTGCGCTTCGACATGTCGGAATACATGGAGAAGCACACGGTCTCGCGCCTGATCGGTGCGCCACCAGGCTATGTCGGCTTCGATCAGGGCGGCCTGCTCACCGATGGCATCGACCAGCATCCCCATAGCGTCCTGCTGCTCGACGAGATCGAGAAGGCGCATCCGGACCTGTTCAACATCCTGCTGCAGGTGATGGACCACGGCAAGCTGACGGACCACAACGGCAAGGCGGTCGATTTCCGCAACGTCATCCTGATCATGACGACGAATGCGGGCGCCTCCGATATGACGAAGGCCGCGATCGGCTTCAACCGGTCGAAGCGCGAGGGCGACGACACCGAGGCGATCAATCGCCTGTTCACGCCGGAGTTCCGCAACCGTCTCGATGCGGTGATCCCGTTCAATGGTCTGCCGCCGGTGGTCATCTTGAAGGTGGTCGAAAAGTTCATTTTCCAGCTCGAGGCACAACTCGCCGATCGTGGCGTCACCATCGAGATCAACGAAGCCGCGACCAAGTGGCTCGCCGAGAAGGGTTACGACGAGCGCTACGGCGCGCGGCCGCTGGCCCGCGTCATCCAGGAGCACATCAAGAAGCCGCTCGCCGAGGAATTGCTGTTCGGCAAGCTGGAGCACGGCGGCATCGTGCGGATCGCGACGACCGGCGAGGGCGAGGAGGCGAAGCTCGCCTTCGAGTACATTGCGGGCGACCCCTCGAAGAAGCCGAGATCGCGTGAGGACGAGGAGGACGACGAGTTACCGGAGGCCGGCGGCGGCGAAGCCCTCGTCGGCGCGGCACACGAAGAAGGCGCTGCCTGGTCCGAAGAACGGCAAGGACCAGAGCCGTCCGCCTGGCGCGGTGCCAACCGTGCCCCGGCGCAAGAAGGACGAGTAGCTGTTGGCGGCATCGACGCCAGATCATCAACCATCGCCCGTGTGGCCCGAGACGGCGACACGGGCGATGGCGTTTTGGCGGGGCACAGCGGCCGGCATTGGCCTGCCCTCGCTCATGCTGTTCTCGAGCTGCCTCGGCTACGGCGCCTTTGCCAAGGCTTGCGGCCTCTCATTCGCGCAGATGATGTTCCTGCCGCTCATGCTGCAGGCGCTGCCGGCCCAGCTGGTGCTCGCCGATCACGCCGCCCGCGATGCCTCGCTCGCGGCTGCCGCCATTGCCGTCGCTCTCACAGCGGTTCGCCTGCTCCCGATGACCGTTGTGCTGATGCCGCTTCTGAAGGGCCACGGTGGTCCGCGTTGGCATGAACTCGCAACCGTTCATTTCGTCGGCGTCACGCAATGGCTGGAGGGGCTGCGCCGCCTGCCGGATGTGCCCGTCCATCTGCGGCTCGCGCATTATCTCGGCATCGGCGTCAGCGTCTCGTCGGGTACGTTGCTCGGCAGCGCGATCGGCTACCTGATGACAGAGGCGGTGCCGGGCTGGCTGGTGGCCGCGCTGCTGTTCCTGACGCCGATCTATTTCCTGCTCTCGCTGATCGAGACGGCTCGCGGCCCGGGCGACCGGCTGGCGATCGCGTTCGGCGCCGTGATTGGTCCGCTGTGCTTTATCTGGCTGCCGGGCTTCGATCTGCTGATCACGGGGCTCGTCGGCGGCACGCTCGCTTGGGCGATCGGGCGCAGGAGCCGGGCATGAGCCTGCCGGGGGTGTGGGGGGAGTGGGGCGGCTATCTCGCGTTCTTCCTCGCGGGCTTTGCGGTCAGCGAGCCGTGGCGGTGGGCCGGCGCCATCGTCGGGCGCGAGATCGATCCGGCGAGCGAACTCTTTGCCTGGGTGCGGGCGGTCTCCACGGCGATCGTCGCAGGCCTCTGCGCGCGCATGCTGCTGTTTCCGACCGGCGCGCTGGCCGATGTGGCGCTCGGGCTGCGGGCGGCGGCCTTTCTCGCCGGCATTGCCGCCTATTTGCTGGCGGCCCGCAGCCTCGGCATCGGCATCGCAACCGCCATGGGCGTACTGATCCTCGGCCGGTTCGTGGTCGTATAAGTTGGCTCAACGTCGGCCGCGATGGGTCTCCGGCGCAAACAGCGCGAACACCAGGCCGACCAAGACCAGCAGTGCTGCGGAGACGATCAGCGCGCTCGCCGTGCCGTAGAGATCGGCCATCAATCCGAGCGCCAGCGGACCGACGACATAGCCGAGATCGCCGGTCATGCGGTACGTGCTCAACGCGGTCGCGTTCATGCCGGGTGGCGCGCTGTCGGCGGCATAGGCGGCCGGTGCCGCGCCGCCAATCGAGATCCCGACGCTCCACGCGATACAAGCCGCCAGGAACCAGCCATAGGACGGCGCCACACAGAACAGCACCATCGCCCCGCTGTTGACCAGCACGGCCGGCAAGATCACCGCCTTGCGCCCGAACCGGTCCGACAACCAGCCCGCCGGATAGCCCGCCAATAGTCCCGCAATGCCCCCGAGCATCATCGCGAAGCCGAGCGCGGAAACCGAAATGCCGAGCTTCTCTTTGGCCAGCAGCGGAATGATCGCGAACATGCCGCCGGTGCGCACCACGGTCGTCATGAACGCGAGCAGACTGACCAGCACGTATCCGATCTGGCTCGTCAACAGTCGCATCTGGTCCAGGAACGGCGGGCGCGGCGCTTTCGTGCTGCTCGGTTTGCCGGAGTGCTGGAAATCGCGCGTTTCGGTGACGGCGAACCAGGCGACGACCGCAGCCAGCAGGCTCGCGATCCCCGACGCCGTGAACGGCGCTGCAAGGCCGAACTGCTCGGCGAGCAAACCGCCCGGCAGCGGCCCGATGCTGACCGCGAATATGAATGTGGTCTGGTAGATGGCGATGGTGCGGCCGCGCCGCTCCGGCGGGCTGATATCGGCGAGCACCACCTGTCCGGTGGTGACAATGAGGCCCGCGCCGGCGCCCGCGACGAACCGCGCGAGGATGAACTCGGGATAGCTCGTTGCCCACGCGCACCAGAGATTACCGATCCCCGAGATCAGCCCGCCGATCGCAATCGTCGGCCGCCGTCCGAGCCGGTCCGCCATTTGCCCCGCCGGCAGCGCGATCACGAAACGTGCGAGCCCGTAGACGGCGACAGCCGCCCCGATCGCCGACGCCGCAACACCGAACGATTGCGCATAGAGCGGCATCGTCGGGATCATCGCGCCGAAGCCGAGCTGGTTGACCCCCACCAGCACACACATCCAGATGAGGACCCGGCGTTCGAGCGACATATGGAGTCCAGTTCCGGAGAGGATCAGGCGAGCGACGGCGGGCGCGATTCGATCAGCCTATCACCCCGCGATCGCCTTGCGGATCTTCTCGGCCGCGGCCGCCAGCACCTCGGGCTTTTCCATCGTCGCCGTATGGGGCCCGAGTTTCACGCCGTCCCACCGCGGGATGACGTGATAATGCAGGTGGAACACCACTTGACCGCCGGCCGGCTCGTTGAATTGCTGGATGGTTATCCCGTGAGCGCCGAACGCCTGCATTTGTGCCCGCGCGATCCGCTGCACCGTGGCCAGACACGCCGCCAGTTGCGCCGGACTGGCGTCGAGCAGGTTGCGCGCGGGCGTTTTCGGAATCACCAGCGCGTGGCCCTCGCAGCGCGGCATGATGTCCAAGAAGGCCAGCGTCTCGGCGTCCTCGTGGACTTTGTGGGCCGGCAGCTCGCCGCGCAGGATCTTTGCGAAGACGTTGCTCGGGTCATAGGTCATAGGCGGTCTCCTTGGCGACGCGTTAACCGGCTGTTAGCCGTCGGCAGTGAACCGCGTCAAGGCCACTGCCGACTTAACCGGTGCTGAGCAGATCTGTGCGACAAGCGGGCGATGTCGTCTCCACTGGATACCATCGAGGCTCTGGCCGCCGAGACTGATCGTGCCCGCCGCGAACATGCGGCAGACGCGGGCCTTGTTTCGTCGCACCTCGTGGCTCGGCGCCGGCAAGGCTGGCTGTTGCGCATGTTGGCGCTTCTGCTGTGCGCGGCGCTGGCCGGTGCTCTGCTGCAGGGCCTGCAACACATCGGTCCACTCTTGCCATAGCACCCGCAGGCTGGGTCGTGCCTGCGAACATCGGGACTCGCGCGCTCACTCCGCCTCGGCGTCGGCGCTGGCCTTCCGGTAGGGCCCGTACTCCGCCAGCGCCTCGCGCTGGGCCTCCATGTGGCGGCGCTCATCGTCGAGATAGCGCGCGACCGCTTTGCGGAAGCCGGCATCGCCGATCCAATGCGCTGAATAGGTCGGCGTCGGCATGTAGCCGCGCGCCAGCTTGTGCTCGCCTTGCGCGCCGGCTTCGACGCGCGGCAACTTGCGCTCGATCGCGAAATCGATGGCCTGATAGTAGCAGATCTCGAAGTGCAGGAACGGTTGCGGGTCGGTGGTGCCCCAGTAGCGGCCATAGAGGCAATCGCCGCCGATCATGTTGAGCGCGCCCGCAACATAGCGTCCGTCGCGCTTGGCCATGATCAGCAGGCAGTTGTCGGCCATGGCGGCGCCGAGCAGTGAGAAGAATTTGCGGTTGAGATAGGGCCGGCCCCACTTGCGGTTGCCGGTGTCCATGTAGAACGCGAAGAACGCGTCCCAGTGCGCTTCCGTGAGGTCGCGCCCGGTGATGCGCTCGATCGTGAGGCCGGCGGTCAGCGCCTCCGCGCGTTCTTTGCGGATCGCCTTTCGCTTGCGCGAGGCGAGCGTCGCCAGGAAATCGTCGAAGGTGGCGTAGCCCTGGTTTGCCCAATGGAATTGCTTGTCGGTGCGTTGCAACAGTCCCGCGTCGCCGGCCCGTGTCCATTGCGCCTCCGTCATGAACGTCACGTGCAGTGATGAGGCCTGATGCTGCTTCGCCAGTTCGGCCGCGGCGGCCAGCAGCAGCCGTTCGGTCGTGTCGGCATCGGCGCCCGGCGCCACCAGCAGGCGGCGTCCCGGCACCGGCGTAAACGGCACCGCGCATTGCAGTTTGGGATAGTAGCTGCCGCCGGCCCGCTCATAGGCCTCGGCCCAGCCGTAGTCGAAGATGTACTCGCCCTTGCTGTGGCTCTTCAGGTAGCACGGCATCAGGCCCGCGATCGCGCCACCGATTTCCAGCACGACGTGTTGCGGCAGCCAGCCGGTTCGCCGTGTCACCGTCTCGGCATCCTCCAGCGCCTTCAGGAACGCATGCGAGATGAAGGGATCGAACGGCAGCTCCGGCGGGTTCGCCAGGCGATCCCAGGTTTCGGCATCGATCTCGCGAAGCGACGGCACGATCCGCGCAACCGCTTCGGACTTGGCAGCCATTCAGCTCTCCTTCGATGCAGCCTGGTCATCATAGCCGGTCGGAGTGGCATGGATCAAAGCCGACATTTGGGCTATCGTCCGGGCGCGGTGCGCGCTCGACAAAACGTCCGGCGTTCAGGGAGGACGGAATGAAGCGGTTTTGGGTGTCGTCGATCTTGGGATTGGCTCTGGCGACGGCGATCGTGGCCGCGCCCGTGGTGGCGCGCGAGCCGGACGAGGGCGTCAAGGTCGGCAATCCCTCATTCGTGCGCAAACTCGTGTCAGCCGAGCGTATGGAGCAGGGGGCTGCCCAGCAATTCCTGGCGATGCGCCAGCAGGCCCAGGGCAAGCAGGCTTTGTTGCCGCCGAACCACCCGCAGAGCGAACGGTTGCGCCGCATTGCGCGCGACCTGCTGCCGCACGCGAACAAGTGGAACCCGCGCGCCAAGGACTGGAAGTGGGAGGTCATCGCCATCAATTCGGGCAACATCAACGCCTTCTGCATGCCCGGCGGCAAGATCGCGTTCTTCACAGGTATCCTGGAAAAGCTGCAGCTCACCGATGACGAGGTGGCCATGATCATGGGCCACGAGATCGCGCATGCGCTGCGCGAGCACGCCCGCGAACGCGCCGCCAAATCCACGATCACAAATGTCGGTAGCCGCGTTATCGGCGCGCTTATTTTCGGCCAGGCCGGTGAGGCCATCGGCGCGGGCGCGGGCAACCTGCTGACCCTGAAGTTCGGCCGCGACGACGAGAAGGAAGCCGATCTCGTCGGCATGGAGCTGGCGGCGCGCGCTGGCTACGATCCGGCAGCCGGTGTGACGCTCTGGGAGAAAATGGCGTCGGCCTCGAAGGGGGCGCCGCCGCAGTGGTTGTCGACCCATCCCGCCAGCGATACGCGGATCCAGTTGATCAAGGATCATCTGAAGGACGTCGCCAGTCTCTATGAGCGCGGCAAGGCCGAGCGCGCCGCCCGTGGCAGCGGGTCACCGGCGTCGGCGGCGCCCGGCGCTTTGGGGCCGGGACGGGCCGGTAGCCCGTTGCCGGGGCCGCGCAATTAGTCTTTCGGCTTCGGGATGTTGGGGGACGCCCAACCCAACGGGTGCAGGCACGAGCCAACATTTTCGACAAAATCGCGCTGGCTCATTGACATCCGCGCCGTTAGGCCAATGATGGGTTCACGGTCCCGTGATCGGCGATATGGCTCCGCCTAAGGAGGCACAATGCGCAACCTAAACCGCCGTCGTTTCCTCACCGGCGCTGCCGCTGGAGGCGCGACCGCCGGGTTCGGCTTCCTGCCGGCACTCGCACAATCGGATTACCCGGTCCAGCCGATCCGGCTGTTGGTTCCAGCGCCTGCCGGTAGCCGTCACGGCCTCTCGGCGCGCCTGCTGGCAGCAGCGCTCGAGAAGCAGATCGGCCAGCCCGTCACAGTGGACCATCCCGAGGCGCCCAGTGCCGCCGTTCACGAGGCGATCGCGAATGCGCCTGCCGATGGCTACACGCTCGGCCTCGTCACGGTGGATGCCGCCATCATGCACTGGCGCGGCCTGACGGGGGTGAAGCCGGACAGCTACACGCCGCTCGCTCTCTTCAACGAGGATCCGGCCGGGATTCACGTGCGGGCGGACGCGCCGTGGCAGGACGTCAAACAACTCGCCGCCGCCGTCAAGGCCGAGCCTGGAAAAATCAAGGCATCCAGCACGCCGGCTGGCGGGATCTGGCATCTGTCGACGGTCGGCTGGCTGCAGGTCCAAGGGTTGCCGGTTGGCGCCATGCCCTGGGTGCCGGCAACCAGTCCGCTGGCGGCGCTCGAGGACCAGCAGCTGGGTGGCGTCGACGTTATCGTCTGCTCGATCCCTGAGGTCCGCGGCACGCCGTTCGCTAAAAAGACGCGGACACTGGCTGCCATGTCCAGGACGCGGGTTCCCCGCTTCGGTGACGTGCCGACCCTGCAGCAGGCCATGGGGCTTAACCACATGGCCGGCGCTTGGCGTGGCATTGGGGCGCCGAAGGGTCTTCCACCGGACCGCCAGGCCAAGCTCATCGCGGCTCTGAAGCGGACTTACGACAGCCCCGAATTCAAGACCACCATGCAGCGGCGTGGTTTTGGGATGGTGTGGAGCGGCGGGCCGGATTTTGCCAAGTTCATGGAGGCGCAGAGCCAAGCGATGGGGCGTGTCGTTACGGCGGCAGGCCTTGCTAAGGCGTGATCGGATTGATTGGTGTCTGATCAAAGCACCGGCTCAGCTTAATCAAGATTGCTGCTTGCGCGCACAGTGGATCGCACCCTAGAATTCCATGAAATCGACGCAATTGGCGACCACCTGAGTGGTCGCCGTAGCGTTCAAATATGATTTGAGAGTATAATTTCGAATCTCGAAGCGGTCGCCCCGCACCCGCTTCGAGTAAGGGCGGTGGCTCCCGATTGAACGGGAGCCACCGTCTGCCAAGCTGAAACCTCAGGAGAGAACAGCTTAAAGGAATGCGTAAATGATCCGATTGGTGCCGTCTGTAGCTCAAATGTGAGTCGCATGCTGAACGATGCCGAATGGGCTGCGCATATCGTTTCTTTCCGCAAGCAGCGCCAGATGACGCAACAGGTTTTCGCTGATTTCATCGGTGCCCATCGGACGGCGGTGGCACGCTGGGAGCGAAGCCGAGAAATTCCTTCTTTGTTCTATCGGCAGCGCCTTGAAAGACTAACGCTGGCTGTTCCCGAGACGATGCTGCGGGGCATCGTCGACAGCATGGACAATCTCGACGCGCCAGCAACCCTGCTCGACGGCAAGTTCCATGTTGTGAAGTTGTCCCGCAAGTACCAGGAATTCAGGACATATGATGTGGCCGAAGTTTACGGCACATCAGCGGAGCGCTATTGGTCCGGAGAGATGGAACGGATTGTCACGCGGCTCGGCGGCCTCGGTTCCTTCGCCAAGCTCGGAGTCGAGTACATGGATCTATCGATCTCCACTTCGACCCGCGAACCCGGTGCCGCCGATGATGGTCCGATGGTGTCGATCGGCCGCACGGCTGCGATCGGCGATACGCGTCGGCCCTTGGGTTATTTGACGACGCTGCGTCTAGTGCGCCGGCCAACGAATTCTGCGCCGCCGACAATCAAGACAGCCGATGGTCTGATCGTCCTCGATTGATGGAATGGTTGCGGTCGCCGCGGCGCCGCTGATGCCCCCGATAGGGCGGGTCTTGCCACGACGCTGTGGCTTCTGACTGTTTAGCCAACAAATCATTGGCACCTCCTGCCGCCACGAGGAGGCTCGACCGGTTATTGCCTGACTGGTTCCCCATCCCGTCCCCGTAATTTCCAGCTGCCGCGAGTTGTCCGCTTGCGATGGTTAATGCAACTGGTTAATTTCTCATGGTTAACGCCATTTGTTCATCTTTGGTGCGAACGGCGGTGGCGGGGTAAAAATCAGTAGTATCAGCTATATAGCGGGTGTTGAGATGCGAAAATTGTACGGGTTGGTGATGGCAATGGGGTTGCTGTTGACCCAGGCAGGCAGCGTGGACGCCAAAATCGTGGCGCGTGTCGACCTCAATGGTCAGCAGATGGAAGTGTGGGTCGACGGCAAGCTGCGCCATGCGTGGCCCGTCGCATCCGGACGCAAGGGTTATGAGACGCCAACCGGAACCTACCGGCCGCAGCGCCTCGAGAAGGAGTGGTACTCGCGCCAATACGACGACGCGCCGATGCCCTACTCCGTTTTCTTTTCGGGCGGCTACGCTATTCATGGCGGAACAGGCCGCTTCGGTCGCCCCGCGTCCCACGGTTGCATCCGCTTGTCGACTGGCAATGCCGCGACCTTCTATAGCCTTGTCTCATCCTATGGGTTCGGCAGCACCAAGATCGTGATCGAAGACTGACATACAAGGGTCGATGGTTGCGGGAAGGGCCGTTTCGACGGCCCTTTTCTTTGCCTGCCGCAATGCCGGGGATCCAGCCGATGGCCGATTTGACGACGGAGCAAGGCCGGTACATCCTCGACCGAGGTGCAGCCGCGGTCTCTGTCGCTCGCGGATGGGCAACCACCAGTCGATTGCAGGAGCGAGGCCATGGCCAGCACGCATTCCCTAGTCATTCGCGGCGGCACGATTGTCGACGGCAGCGGGGCCGAGCCCTTCGAGGCCGATGTCGCCATCGACAACGGGCGCATCACGGCGGTGGGCAGAGGCCTTGGGTCTGGCCGCGAGGAGATCCAGGCCAAAGGCCTGCTGGTGACGCCGGGCTTCATCGATGTCCACACTCACTACGATGCGCAGGTAACTTGGACGAGCCGCATCGATCCTTCGACCTGGAACGGCGTAACCACAGCCGTGATCGGCAATTGCGGCGTCGGCTTTGCGCCCTGCCTTCCGCATCAGCGCGACATGCTGGTCAAGCTGATGGAAGGTGTCGAAGATATCCCCGAGGTGGTGCTCACCACAGGTCTGCCGTGGAACTGGCAATCGTTCGAGAGCTATCTCGATGCCATCGATGCCCGGCACTATGATCTCGATATCGTGACGCAGGTGCCGCATGCCGCACTGCGTGTGTTCGTGATGGGCCAGCGCGGCGCCGACCGCGAGCCGGCAACGGCCGAGGACCGCGCGAAGATGGCAGCACTTGCGGCCGCCGGAGTGAAAGCCGGCGCGCTCGGCTTCTCGACTTCGCGCACGCTCAATCATAAGACCAAGGATGGCCGCCCGATCCCGACTCTCAAGGCCGACGAGGCGGAGCTGGCCGAGATTGCCGGTGCCTTGAAATCGATTGGCTCCGGTTGGCTGCAGGTGATCTCCGACTTCGATGAGCCCGAAGTGGAGATGGCGCTGCTCCGCCGTCTGGTCGAGCGATCGGGCCGCCCGATGTCGATCACCATTCTGCAGCGCGACAACAAGCCGGAGGAATGGCGCCAGCTGATGGGGCGTGTGTCCGACGCCCAGAACGCGGGCCTGCCGATGATGGGGCAGGTTTTGACACGGCCGACCGGCATCATGCTCGGCTTCGAAATCTCGCAGAACCCGTTCATCGGCCGCCCGAGCTGGCGTGCGATCGAGGATCTCGGCTTTGACAAAAAGATGGTCGAGCTGCGCAAGCCGGAGACCCGCGCGCGTCTGATTGACGAGGCGATCGAAGACGAGGTCCTCGCCCGCCGGGTGACGCGCTGGGATCGGATCTTTCCGCTCGGGGACCCGCCGGATTACGAGCCGCCGGCTGAGGCAAGTGTGGCCGCCCGCGCCGCGCGTGAGGGCCGCCCGCCCGCCGAGGTTGCCTATGACATGCTGCTCGAGAAGGGCGGCAAGGCGATCCTCTATCGCCCGTTGAGCAACTACACCTACGGCAATCTCGATACCGTCCACGACATGATGCGCCACCCGCACACGCTCGTTGGGCTCGGCGATGGCGGCGCCCACGTCGGCATCCTCTGCGACGCCAGCGCCATCACCTACATGCTCACCCACTGGACGCGCGACCGCACGCGCGGCCCGAAGCTACCGCTCGCCTGGGCGATCAAGCGGATCACCAGCGACAACGCGGCTGCCATCGGCCTGCATGACCGCGGCCTGATCCGGCGTGGCGCCAAGGCCGACATCAACGTGATCGACTATGCGCGCCTGCGCATGCACGCGCCCGAGGTCGTCTATGATCTGCCGAGCCAGGGGCGCCGCCTGATCCAGCGGACCGACGGCTATGTCGCGACGCTGGTCAACGGCGAGGTGGTCACCCGCGAAGGCGTCGCGACCGGTGCGCTGCCGGGCCGCCTCGTGCGCGGGGCCCGTCCGGCGCCCGAGTTCCGCCAGGCCGCGGAGTAAGGTCCAGGTCTCGACACGCGCACGGCACTGGCACCAAGCAAAAAGGCCGCCCGTTGGGGGCGGCCTTCCTTTTTTTGGCGCTTCAGGTGCCCACTGCACACCCGCGCGGCTACTTCGCTGCGGATTGCGTCTGATCGGCCGCTATGGTGCGCACCGCAACGCTGGTTGCCCCGCGTGTGACGCCATCGGCGGACTTGAAGCGCAGGAAAATGCGCGTGTTGGCGGGGTCGAACGGCACGTTGCCGGTGCCGTTGACGCGGATCGTGAACGTGTTGACTCCATTCGTCGTGCTGTTGAACGTCGCACTGGAGCCAAACGTTGCGGGGTTCACGCACGCCGCCGTTGCCGGGTCCGATTCGCACAGCCCTGCGGTGATTGCGAACGGCTGGCCGTTATCGTCCACCGTTGCCGTGATGGGACCCGCCGCGCCGATATTGACGACTGCGGCCGCGAAGAACGCAGTGCCGGTGTTGCCCGGTATCGACACGATACCATCGTTCGACGGCGTCGCGCCGATGGCAATCATGTCGGGCGTCGGTGTCGAAGACGACGACAGCAGCAGCGTGTTCAACCCAACGATCGTCGTCGTCGCGGAAGTGTTGGCGCAGTCGAACACGATGCCGACGTCGGCGGCATTGAGCTCCGCGGTCGGTGTAATCGCGAACACGAAGTTCTGCACACCGTTGTTGCCGGCAATATTGGCTGGCGTGTTGGGCGTGCCGGTCAGCTGGTTCGCGGCACTGGTGGTCTGGTAGGAGAACGTACCCGGGAAGCCATCGGGTTTGGCCAGGATGCAACCCGTCGCCCCGGTTGTTCCCGTGTTGATGATGGTGCCGAAGGCCGTGGCCGCCGTGCCCGTCGTCACCGAGCGGGCGGTGGGCAGCACAGCTGCAACTGTGACGGCGCCCGCTTCAACCTGCGCCCAGTTCAGCAGGTAGCTCGAGATGGAAGCCGCAGCGCCATCGATTGCGACGTAATAGGTAACACCTTGCGTTGCCGCGAAGGTGACGCGGCTTTGGAAGTTGCTTGCGGAAATATTGTCGTTGGCCGCCACGGGCGTGAGCGCGTTGACGGCGGCGCCCGTGTAGACGGCGAGCGTGGTGTTGAACAACGAGCCTGTCGTGTCGAATGAAACTGCGCCGGAGGCGGGCGCCGCCCATTTGCACCAGACCGAGTTGAGAGCGCCGGAGTTGCCGGCGTGGTTCGGCTCTCCGGGCTCACCGGTTGCGGTCCCATTGCTGCCGGCAACCGAGCCGTGCGTGCCGGAAATCGCGAACGCATCGACAAAATTGTCGGTGCAGCTGGTGGGGTTCACAGTCTGCGTCAGCACGGCCGAGGTCGATGTGGCGTGACTGATGGAACCATCATAGGTCGCCGTGATGCTATGGGCCGCGATAGCCAGTGATGACGTCGCGAAGGTCGCGACGCCGCTGGCGTTCAAGGCGCCGCTGCCGAACGTCGTTGCACCGTCCCTGAAGGTGACGTTGCCCGTGGGTATGCCAGGCGTCGAGGCGACGGTCGCTGTGAATGTCACGGACTGTCCCGTCACACTCGGGTTCACTGATGATACGAGGGTCGTCGTCGTCGCCGCGGGTAGTGCAAGGAACCCGCGGATCTCGCCGCCCGGAAAAATGGTGCTGTGAATGTTGAGATATGCCCGTCCCGCGGCAACCCCGGCAGCAAGTGCAGCTTCTGCGGTGGCTGCCGTACCGCCATTCGCGGCCAAGAAGGTAGCGTTGAATGAACTGGCGAGTGTCATGTCGAAGGTTTGATCATAGGACCCGCCGGTCACGCCGGACGGAAAGCCTGTGAACGTCGGGGTCTGGGTGGCAACTCCAGCGGTTCCGGCATTGGGTGTCGCGGTACAGCAATGGATGTGGGCGGCGGTCACCGTTCCCGTCAGACCGCTGAAATTGGTGATCACACGCATCGTATGGGCCGCCGTATCGATGATCACAGTCGCCGCACCGGTGCCGGACGAGACAACCGGCGGCGATTCAGCCGCACCGCTGAGCGTCGTGGTGTAGGTGACAGGCGCGGCGTGCGCCGTCATCGGGAGCCAGGCCAACGCGAGAGCCAAGACCAGTGCAACAATACGATTTCCAAGCATGTTCATTCCCCCACAATTCTACAATGGCGTGCGCTGTGAATTATGTGCGACGCCTAATCATTGTCGGTGCCGTGATCAGCTCTGTCAACGCGTCGTCAACGAACGCGATCGGCCCCATACTCAACTGTCCGCAACCATTCAGTATTATTTGGATCGCGCCGCCAATCCTCTTGCGCAATGGGGCGCCGAGACGGTACAGGCGGATCGCGCGCACCCCTTGGAGGTCCCGATGAATCTCGACAATCTCAAGTCCACGGCCGGCATCGACGTGCGCGGCAAGCGCGTTCTGGTGCGCGCCGATCTCAATGTGCCGGTGAGGGACGGGAAGGTCACCGACGCGACGCGGCTCGAGCGGCTGGTGCCGGGCTTGAAGGATCTCGCATCCCGCGGCGCAAAGGTGGTCGTGCTCTCACATTTCGGGCGCCCGAAGGGCGGGCCTGACACAGAAAACTCGCTGGCTCCCGTTGCAGCGATCCTGGCCAAGCTGGTCGGCGCGCCCGTCGCGATGGCACCCGACTGCATCGGCGATGCGGCGGCCCGGACGATTGCTGCGCTGGCGCCGGGCGGCATTGCCGTTCTCGAGAATACGCGCTTCCACAAGGGCGAGGAAAAGAACGATCCAGCGTTCGCGGCGGAGCTCGCCAAGCTCGGCGACATCTTCGTCAACGACGCGTTCTCGGCCGCGCACCGCGCACACGCCTCGACGGCGGGGCTCGCCGATCATCTGCCGGCCTTTGCTGGCCCGCTGATGATGGAGGAGATCAACGCGCTGCGCACCGCTCTCGAGAAGCCGCAGCGACCGACAGCGGCCGTCGTCGGCGGCGCCAAGGTCTCGACCAAGATCCCCGTGCTCACCAACTTGCTGGCCAAGGTCGACAAGCTGATCATCGGCGGCGGCATGGCCAACACGTTTCTGCAGGCGCAAGGCATCAATGTCGGCAAATCGCTGGCCGAGCCCGACTTCCACGCCACCGCACGCGAGATCATGGCGACCGCCAAGGCGAAGGGCGCCGAGATCGTGCTGCCGGTCGATGGCGTCGTCGCCCGCGAGTTCAAGGCCGGTGCGCCGTCGGGCGTCGTCGACGTCCGTAATGTGCCGGCGGATAGCATGATGTTGGATGTCGGTCCGAAGTCGGTCGCGTATCTGATCAAGGTTCTGCAAGGCTGCAGGACCTTGCTCTGGAATGGTCCGCTGGGGGCGTTCGAGATCGCGCCGTTCGGCGAGGGCACGTTTGCGCTTGCCCGCGAAGCGGCCCGCATGACCAAGGCCGGCACGCTGGTGTCGGTGGCGGGCGGCGGCGATACGGTGGCCGCCCTCAATGCGGCCGGCGTCACCGAGCAGTTCACCTATGTGTCGACAGCGGGAGGGGCCTTCCTCGAATGGCTCGAAGGCCGCGAGCTGCCGGGCGTCGCCGCACTCACGCGGACGCGTGGCCAATGACCACATCCTGGCCGCAGGCGATCATCTTCGATCTCGACGGAACGCTGGTCGACAGCGCACCCGATATCCGGCGTGCCGTGAACGCGGCGTTCGGCCCGCTCGGAATCGCGCCGTTTTCGTTGCCGGCGGTCAAGGGCCTGATCGGTGGCGGCGCGCGGGCCGCCGTCCGGCGCGCCGCGTCCCAGTCCGGCATGACGTTGTCCGAGACCGAGGAGACCACGCTTCTCGACCGGTTCTACGAGGTTTACGAAGCAGCGTCAGCCGAAGGCAAAGGGCTCTATCCCGGTGCCCACGAGTTGCTCGGCGACCTGCAGCGTCAGGGTGTGCGCCTGGCGCTGTGTACCAACAAGGCCGAGCATGTGACGGCGGTCGCCGTCGAAGCGCTGCGTATCAAGTCCTACTTCGAGGCGATTGTTGGCGCGCGCGATGATCTGCCGAAGAAGCCGGATGCGGCTCCCTTGCGGGCGGCGCTGGCGCCACTCCGTGTTGCGCCAGGCCACGCCCTGATGATTGGCGATAGCGCCGCCGACATCGGTGCGGCGAAGGCGCTCGGATGCCAGAGCGTCGCGGTCAGCTATGGTTACGCCAAAGGCGCGCCATCTGAACTCGGCGCCGACGCGCTGGTCGACGCCCTCTCCGAGGTGCCCGCCGCCATCACGCGCCTGCGCACCTTGCGATTGAAGTAGAGCGCCGCCTCACCCCCGCCGCTTCGGGCCCGCCAGATGCGCGTCGATCTGGCTCCGGATCTCGCGCAGCTCCTTGAGCGTACGATCGAGATCGGCGCGCTTGCCCTGCAGCTCTGCGATATGCGCGTCGACCTTCGCCTGCAGCAGTTTCATCTGCGCGGTCTGATTGGGGTCGGCGTCGTAGAGTTCGAGATATTGCCGGATGTCGTCCAGCGAGAAGCCGAGGTTCTTGCCGCGCAGGATCAGCAGCAGGCGGGCGCGGTCGCGGCGGCTGTAGCTGCGCGCGACGCCCCGGCGCTTGGGCTGAATGAGGCCTTTCAACTCGTAGAACCGGATCGTTCGCGTCGTGATCTGCAACTCGGCTGCCAGGCTGCCGATCGTGTAGCGCAGCTCTGGGTCGCCGCCGGGCTCTGGTTTGGCTCGTTCGTCTGCGTTGGTCATTTTGCCTTCTGGCGCAAGGCTTCCTCTTGCTTCAGCTCCTTCTTCGAGAGCTTGCCGATGATCGTTTTCGGCAACGCATCCCGGAATTCGATCTCGGCCGGCATCTCGATACGGCTGATCTTCGGCTCAAGGTGCTTCAGGATGTCATCCTTGGTCGCGGCCATGCCCTTGCGCAGCTTGATGAAGGCCTTGGGGGCTTCGCCCCGGTACTGGTCCTTGATGCCGATGACGGTGACTTCCTCGACCGCCGGGTGCTTCGAGATCGCCTCCTCGACGTTGCGCGGATAGACATTGTAACCTGAGCAGATGATGAGGTCCTTGATCCGGTCGACGATGTAGATGAAGCCGTCCTCGTCCATGGTGGCGATGTCGCCGGTCCGCAGGAAGCCGTCGGCGGTGAACTGATCGGCGGTCTCGGCCGGTTTCTTCCAGTAGCCCTTCATGACCTGCGGGCCCTTGATGCAGATCTCGCCCTTCTCGCCAGACGCGACCTCTTCGGTCGGGTTCGCGGGATTGCGCAGCGACACGATCGTCGCCGGGATCGGCTGGCCGATCGACATTTCCTTCACGGGGCCGTCCAGCGGATTGATGGTGACGGCGGGGGACGATTCCGACAGTCCGTAGGCTTCGACGACCTTGCAGCCCGTCAGGCTCTCGAACTGTCGCTTGGTTTCGAGCAGCAGCGGCGCGCCGCCCGACAGGCAGAACTTGAGTGACGACAGGTCGAAGCTCTTGATCTTCGGGTGGTTGAGCATGGCGATGAACATCGTCGGCACGCCCGGCATAATCGTCGGCTTCATCTTGGTAATCAGCGCCAGTGCGTCGTTGAGCACGAAGCGTGGCATGATGATGATCTCTGCTCCCGTCGCCAACGCGAAGTTCATGACGCCGGTCATGGCGAACACATGGAAGAAGGGGAGGGCGCCGAGGACGCGCTCCTTGCCGGGCTCGAGGCCGGGAACCCAGGCCACCGACTGCTTGACGTTGATCAGCACGTTGGCGTGCGTGAGCATTGCACCTTTGGGCGTGCCGGTAGTGCCGCCGGTGTACTGGAGGACGGCGACATCGTTGACCGGGTCGATGGTGGGCGGCTGAAACCGGCCATCGTTCGCCAGCACGTCGGCATCCAGGATGACATTGGCGGCGACGTTGCTGGTCTTGGGCCGGGCGAGATCGCGGGCCTTGAACAGCTTGAACAGGACAGATTTGGCGCCCGGCAGCAGGGCTGGGAACGAGGCGACGATCGAGCGCTTCAGGGTGCCGGCTGCCATCAGGGCTTCGATCTTGTCGAACAGCACCTTGAGGTCCAGCGTCACCATGATCTCGGTTTCACTGTCGCGGATCTGAAACGTCAATTCCTCGACCGTATACAGTGGATTGAAATTGACCACTGTTCCGCCAGCTTTGAGAATGGCGAAGTAGTAGATGATGAACGTTGGCGAGTTCGGCAGGAACAGACCGACCTTTGTGCCTTTGGTAACTCCGAGCTTCTGCAGGCCGCGCGCGGCCTGGTCCGTCAATTGTTTGATTTCATTATAATTTATAGTTTTTCCAAGAAAATTCGTGCAGATGCGGGCGCCATGCTGGGCCGCTGCCGTGTCGATCAGCTCGTAGAGTGGCGCGGGCTGGAACTCCTGATGCCAGTTGACCGCTGCTGGGTAGCGTTGCAGCCACGGGTAATGGAGCGAAATGCTGGCTGGGCCCGATTGTTCCTCGCGTGTCGCCATGGGCCGATACCTCCCTCGCTATCCCCGTGGATGGCCGCCGCACCCACGCTCTGGAGCTTCGCGGCCTGCCGCGTGCATCCGGTTTTCTGTTTCGATATTGAGCACGGAATTGCGGCGCCGCGCCAGAGGCTTCGCGGGAGTTGGCATTAGGCTTGCTGTGCCGACTGTGGGATCAGGGGCACAAGTCGCTGGCAGCCCAGGCAAGCGGGACGAGTCTGGTGTTTATAGTTAACCGACGGCCGGCTTGCTCTCAGGACGGGCTTGCTCTAGCAAGAGCCCATGGACATCGACCCCGTGTTACTGCGACACGAGGGACGGGAGAGCGAAATGGACGATACAACAGTCAAGATCATCGAGATCCTCAAGAAGCATATGAAGGAGCCTCGCGATGACATTACGCCGGAAACGGCGCTGGCCGATCTGAAGATCGAGTCGATCGACTTTGCGATGATCATGTTTGAGCTGGAGGACACCTTCGGCATCGAGGTGCCCTACAACGCCAACGACACCGAGGAAGCCGCGGCTTTCAAGAGCGTTGGCACCGTGGTCGATCGTGTGAAGCAGATCATTGCTTCCGGCGCGAAGACCGCCGCCGCAAAGGCCTGATTGGGGCGCGATGAGCGTCGCAATCGCGACGTTTGTCACTGTATAGCGACGGGCGTCACCGCGTAGCGACGGGGGTTGCTCGACTGTAAAGGAAACGGACTTGTCGGATAAATCGGCGTTGCGCCGCGTTGTTGTGACGGGCATGGGCGCGGTGACGCCCATTGGCCTGGATGTGGCGGACTATTGGGCCTCGATCAAAGCTGGCCGGTGCGGCGTGACCCGCATCGAGAACTGGCCGATTGAGGATCTCTACATCCATATCGCCGGCGAGATCAAAGGCTTCGATCCGGTAAAGCATGTGCCGAGCCGCAAGGTTCAGTACGGCGACCGCTATTCTTGGTTTGCCGGACGCGCCGCCGACGAGGCGTGGAAACAGTCGGGGCTGCCGACGCCCTTCGACAATCCTTATCGCGGCGCTGCGATCATCGGCTCCGGCGCCGGTGGCATGACGACCACCGAAAGCGCCTATCGCGACCTCTTCATCCTGAAGAAGAAGGCGACGAACCCGCTCACTCTGCTGCGCATCATCGGCTCCTCGGCGGCGGCGCACGTTGGCATCGAGTTCGGCCTCAAGGGGCCGACTTTTGCCACATGCTCGGCGTGCTCGACTGCAACGCATGCGATCGGCGTCGGCCTGGACTACATCCGCCACGGCGTCGCCGACGTTGCCGTCACCGGCGCCAGCGAAGCCGTGCTGACGTTTGGCGGTCTGCGCGTCTGGCAGGCGATGCGCGTGCTGTCGCCCGACGGCATCTTCCCGTTCTCGAAGCGGCGCAATGGCACCGTGCTCGGCGAAGGCGCGGGCGTTCTGGTGCTCGAGGAACTCGAGCACGCCCGGAAGCGCGGCGCCAAGATCCTGGCCGAGATCGTCGGCTATGGCATGTCCTCGGACTCGAAGGACATGGTCAACCCGGACGTCGAGGGCCCGCGCTCCGCGATGCAGATGGCGCTCGACAGTGCGAAGCTCGCCCCCGAGGCGATCGATTATCTCAACGCGCACGGCACCGCGACGACGCTGAACGACACCAACGAAACCAACGCCATCAAGATGGTGTTCAAGGATCACGCGAAGAAGCTCGCGATTTCCTCGACGAAGTCGATGACCGGGCATCTGCTCGGCGCCGGTGGTGCGGTCGAGGCGATTGCCTGCATCAAGGCGATGGGCGACAGCTTCGTGCCGCCGACGATCAACTTCACCGATCCCGATCCCGCCTGCGATCTGGACTATGTGCCCAACGTCGGGCGCGAGAAGCCGGTCAAGTATACGATGTCGAACTCGTTCGCGTTCGGCGGCCTCAACGCCGTGCTCGTGTTCGGGCCGCCGCCCGCCGCGTGATGCTCCTGGTAGCTTGACCGGATCTCCGGGGTGCAACGGGTGCGCCGCGGCAACCCGAGGATTTGTGGACTCCGACGATCGAAGCTTGGCCAGATGTTGGCGGGCTCGCTTCGCGTTGAAATGGGCTTGACGGCCGAACGGGTGAATTTTCCCCGTTCAATCAATGGCACCGTGTAAACCGTTATCTTGACACGGCCCATTAGGCTCCGTAGGCTCATAATGCGGCGGGGTCAGGATATACATTTTCATCTTTTTCTCTGCCGCTTGTGGGGCTTCAGCAGAGAGATTTTATCATGGACATACGAAACACGTCCGCGCGCACGCTTAGCGTGTGCAGCCTCGTCACTTTGGCGCTTTCTTCGTCGACTGCACTGGCTCAAACCACCGATTTCATCGGCAAGTTCTCAAGCTCGACGACGCTCAATGACTCCGTGCTGTTTCAGAGCGGCCCGCAGATCGGCCTCGGCACCACGGCGCCGTTCGACTTCATGGCCATCAGATTCAATAACACCAGCGGGACACAGACCGGCTTCGCGCTGCAGAACACAGGCGCCACCGGCTATTCCGGTGCGTTGATGTACGACCACACTGGCGCGCTCGGCGTGTTCCAGGGCTTCAACAACAGCACCAAGGAATACCGCATCAATAACATCGCGCCCGGCGGCACCATCAGCTTCCGGCAAGGCTCCGGTGTGCCGTTCTTTGTGAGTGCTGCCGGCAACGTCGGCATCGGCACCATCATCCCGACCGCCAAGCTGCACGTCGACGGCGCCATACTGGCAGACGGCACGATCACGGCGACCCAATTCACCGGCAGCGGCGCGAACCTCACCAATATTGGCGTCGCAGCCCTGGGCGGCATCTCCGGCGGGCCGAGCGCCGCGACCTTCCTGCGCGGCGACGGCACCTGGTCGAGCGGTCCGGTCGGACCTGCCGGGCCTGCTGGTGCGGTTGGCCCTGCCGGCGTGCCAGGACCGCAGGGCGCTGCTGGACCGGCCGGTCCTTTCGGTCCTGCCGGGCCGGCAGGCCCTCAAGGCGCAACTGGACCACTGGGTGCGACCGGTCCGGTTGGCCCGATCGGTCTGACCGGCTTAACCGGCCCTCAAGGCTTGACCGGAGCGACCGGCTCGACCGGTCCTCAGGGCATTCAGGGCTTGACCGGAGCGCAAGGCACGCAGGGTGTGGCCGGACCGCAAGGCCTGCAAGGCCTGGCGGGTGCTGCAGGCGCAGCAGGTCCCGCTGGCTTGAACGCCATCGCGGGTGGCTGGCAGGTTGCTCCAACCTACGTCTTGAATGACGTGGTGGCTTACGGCACGCCGGCGTCGAGCTATCGTGCAAAGGGCCCGACCACGGCGGGGCTTGCTCCTGACGTGACGCCTGCCGAGTGGGAAGTGCTTGCCGCGGCCGGTGCAACAGGTGCCGGCCGGTGCCGCGGCCCAGCGGTGCCACAGGCCCTGCAGGTGCCGATGGCGCAGCGGGTGCTACAGGCCCAGCGGGTGCCACAGGCCCAGCGGGTGCCACGGGTGCGACAGGACCGGCCGGCCCGGCCGGAGTTCAAGGCCCGATCGGACTGACCGGCGCAACGGGTGCCACCGGAGCGCAAGGCCCGCAGGGTGATCCTGGTGCAGCCGGGGCCACGGGTGCCACTGGCGCCACGGGTGCCACCGGCGCAAGCAGCAGGTCCCGCTGGCTTGAACGCCATCGCGGGTGGTTGGCAGATTGCTGCAACCTACGTCTTGAATGACGTGTTGACCTACGGCACGCCGGCGTCGAGCTATCGTGCAAAGGGCCCGACCACGGCGGGGCTGGCTCCCGACGTGACGCCTGCCGAGTGGGAAGTGCTTGCCGCGGCTGGTGCCACAGGTGCGCTGGCCGGTGCCACTGGCCCAGCGGGCAATGAAGGTGCCACAGGTCCAGCAGGTCCCAGCAGGCCCTGCGGGTCCCACGGGTGCGACAGGTCCAGCGGGCCCGAGGTCAGGCCCGACGGATCCGACCGGCGCAACGGGTGCCACGGGACCGCAAGGACCGCAGGGTGATCCTGGTGCAACCGGTGCCACAGGCGCAACGGCCACAGGCGCAACGGGTGCTGCCGGTGCCGCCAACGTGTTCACCTGCGGTGCAGGAACCGGGTGTGCTGCCCCAGCAGCGGTGACCGCTCCCAAGATCGTCATTGGCAATCGAACGGGTGTCACCACGGCGGGCGTGACCGTTACGTTCACGGGCAGCGCCGTGTTCACCAGCGCCACAAGCTACAGGTGCACGGCCCAAAACATCACGAACCACCGCTGACAGGGTCCAACTTGTTCGGACACTCCGACTCGGTGATCACGCTTAGCTCTCAGACGCGACTCGGATCGCCGTCAACTACATCTGCATCGGCAACTAATCCCGCCGGCGGATCCTTTGGAACGACAGGCGGGAGGTCCCTCGGGGCCTCCCGTTTTTCGCCTTTTCCGACGAGCGGATCAAGCGCATCGATGGGCGCCGAGATCTGGCGACATTGGCCGGCATCGATGTCACGGACTACAGCTACTATCGACACCATCGGCAAGGGCACGGGCAAGCATAAGAAGGTGATAGCGCAGCAGGTGGAGACGGTGTTTCCGTAGGCCGTAAAGCGCCAACGGTGTCTGGCCTCCGGCCTGACACCGTCGTCAGTCCTGTCGAGATAACCGTTCCGGCGGCTTGACGGAGCGCGCGTCGGCTCCCGAAAGTGCGCGCATGTCGCCAACCAACATCCTGCGGCAGGCATCGAAGCCGGCCGCCAGTCGGCCGCGCGCCGCGCCGCGCGAGAAGCGCGAGATCCTGATCCGCGCCGGCACGGTCGCGATCCGCGCCCGTCTCAACGAAACGCCGACCGCCGATCGCGTCTGGGCGACGCTGCCGATCTATTCGACGGCCGAGCTTTGGGGCCAGGCGCTCCACTTCGAGACGCACGTCGAAACCGGCCGCGACCGCGGCGCCACGCCAGAGCGTCTCTGCCGGTGATATCGGCTTCTGGATCGAGGACGACCGCATCATCATCGGATTCGGGCCCACGCCCTTGTCGCGCCCGGGCGAGATCCGCATGCCGGCGCCGGTCAACATCTGGGCCACGGCCATCGACGACGTGAGCGCGCTCGCCACGGTGCGGCCGGGCGAGCGCGTTGCCGTTTTGGTGGCGGACTCCTGAGCGTCCGACGTTGGTGGCTTAGCGTGCCGCGACCTGTGCCTTGATCGCGGCCAGGCGCTCGGCGACGTTGACGTTACGCGCGACCTTGTCGAGTTCGCCGAGCTTCTGCACGGTCTCGCGGTCGGCTTTGGCGAGGCCGGGGCCCGCGACGCTGCTCATGGCGCGTTCAAAGGCGTTCTGCGCGTTCTCGACGCGGCGCTCGGCAGCGGCTTTGCGATTGTGCTCGGCATTGGCGCTGCTTCCGCTCGCCTCTGCGGCTTCGCTGCGGGCGGCAACAAACGCCTTCAGCTCGTTCTCCATGTCGCGCTTGCGATCCGACAGCTGCGCGACGAAGCTCTCGAGCTCGGCTTGCTTGGCGGCTGCTTCCGTCACGTTCGTTTCGAAGCCTGGGATCTGGCCTTCGAGCTCGAGCTGACGGGCGAGGGCGGCCTCGGCAAGATCGTCACGGTTCTGTGCGACGGCGAAGCGGGCTTTCTCGGCAAGCTCGTCTTGTTTCGATTTCGACAGCGCGATGCGGCGGCTGGCATGATGCCGCTGGGCGATGACCCGGCCAAGTTCGCTGCGAACCTCGTCGATGGCGCGGTCGACTTCGCGGATGGCCTCGCGCATCACGGTCTCCGATGCGCCCTTTTCCATGGCATCGACCAGTCCGTTGACACTGCCCGACATCAGGCGCTTCACACGCAGTACAATGTTCTCGCTCATGGTGACCAATCCCCATTCGATGGTCCGCGGCCCGATCTGGCAGCGGGTGTCCGGATGCACGACCGTGGCAGATTAGCTGTGAGCCATGAAAATTCGTCTAACTTCTATTGCGGCACGGGCTGATCGTCGTTGAGCGGAGCGATGCCCCGTTTTGGCACGCCAGTGAGCGCCAATTTGACCGTGCTTGTTGAACGCTCATTCACCGCCGTCATTTACCCTGCAGCCTACTCGATTGGCGGTGTGAGGGGATCTGGTCATGGAAGTCGCACTCTTGGGCGGCCTTGGCGTGTTCGCGCTGGTGATTGCATTCGGCATCATGGTCCACAATCAGCTGATCGCGTTACGCCGCCGATGCGATCAAGCATATGCCGATATCGACGTGCACCTGAAACAGCGCCACGATCTCATTCCAAATCTCGTTGAAACCGTGCGCGGCTACGCCGCCCACGAGCGTGGCAGCCTCGAGGCTGTCGTACAGGCCCGCGCCGCCGCGATCCGCGCGGGAACGCCAGGCGAGCGCATGAAGGCCGAGACGGTGCTCGGCGCACAGCTCGGCCAGATGCTGTCGCTGGTCGAAGCCTATCCGACATTGCAGGCATCGTCGCATTTTGCCGGCCTGCGCGACGAGATCGCGGATGCAGAGAACAAAATTGCGGCCTGCCGCCGGTATCTGAACCTCGCCGTCAACGAATACAACACCTCGCTCGAGCAGTTCCCGGGCAGCCTGATCGGCGGCATGTTTGGCGCTACGACACGTCAGGGCTACGACCTCGGTATCGATCGCGTGTTCGTTGAGGAAGCGCCGTCCGTCAAGTTCTGATGCGGAGTGGGGAACGGCTGTTGTGGTTCTCGTGGAACGCTGGTCGCACCATGGTCAATGCCAATGGCCTTTACGGCCACATTCGAAACAATAACCTGAAATCGTTCGCGCTGTTTCTGACGTTTGCCGTAACGCTGGCGATCCTGTGGGCGGTCCTGTTCCAGACCTTCGTGACGATCTTCGGCTTTGTTGGTTGGCTGCCGCGATCCTTCATGAAGGAATGGTCGCAGCGCGGCGTCCTGCTCATGACGTTCGAACGTCTGCACTACCCGTTCCTGGCGGCCATCCTGTGGACGATCGGCGGCGTCTTTTTTCACGCCTACATCATTCGTCTCGCCACCGGCGCGCAGGCGCTGCAGCGGCGCCAGGCGCCGAAGCTCTACAATATGGTCGAGAATCTCGCGATCACCGCGGGCATCCCGATGCCGCGCATCGAGATCATGGAGTCCCCGGCGCTCAACGCCTACGCGGCCGGGCTCAGCCCCGATGACGCAACGGTTGCCGTGACGCGCGGCCTGCTTGATACGCTCAATGAGCGGGAACTCGAGGCCGTGATTGCGCACGAGATTACGCACATCAAGAATTACGACACGCGGATGATGGTGATTGCCGCCGTGCTGTCGGGCACGATGTGCATGATCGCGGAACTGGCATGGCGACACATCGTTCGCCAGAAAACGCCGATCGCGAACATCTTCCGTGACGAGCGCAGCGATGAAGCCGACCTCATCATCGAGAGCCGCAATCAGCCCTCATCCGACCTTTTCGCCATGACGCCCTGGAAAGTCGTGGTCGGCCTCATCCTGCTTTTTGTGATGCCATTTCTTCTTGTCCCGGTCCTGGTTGGCGTTGCGGTGCGCCGTATGAAGGCGCGTAGATCGGATCCGACGGGCAAGTTCCGGTTTGTTCCATCGCCGAAGTTGCTGTTCTTTCCGCCGTTCTGGCCCGTCTGGTTTACGCTGGCGGTGACCGGCGCGTTTCTGGTCGCCGCCTACGTGCTGGCGGCGGTCGCGCGCGGCGCGATTTCGCGGTCCCGCGAGTTCATGGCGGATGCCGGCGCGGTCGAGTTGACGAAGGATGCGAGTTCGCTGGTATCGGCGCTCCTCAAACTGCGCAATCGCGACGAGATCCCGGACCTCGATCCGTGCGTTGCCGCGATGATGATTTCTTCCCCGCGCCGTGATTGGCTTGCGACGCACCCCTCGCTCGATGACCGCATCTCGGCCTTGCAGCAGTTTGCCGGCGCACCCAGCACGTCGACGTGGCGTCGCCGCAACGGCCGGGAAGTCCTGGCACTCGCGGATGTCCCATTCTCGCAGGCCGACGCAGGTGCAGGTGTTGTTCCGGCGCCGGCGTTCGGCCGCAAAGGTGCCCCTCCGGCTGCGGCCCTCCCGCATCCGGCATCGGCAGGCTTCGCTCCGTCCGGCAGTTTCGGGCGTCGCCGGTCGCGCCCGCTGCATTGAGTTTTACCATGCGACACCGCATCATCGCGGCCGCGGTAGCCAAGCGTGTTGCGCTGCGGTAACGTTTTGTCCGGACAATGCGATCGCGACCTGCGACCCGAAGGGGACTGACGCCTCATGCACGGCACACGGAGCCCGGCGCCCGACGATGTGGCGCTGATCGAGGAGCGCGCGCCCTCGACCCACCGCCCGATCAGTTATCTCTTCCCCAATCATCCGCGCGGCGCCGAAACCTGGGAAGTCGCCCCCGGCATTCTCTGGGCGCGCGTGCCGCTGCCGTTTCGCCTGAACCACGTCAACGTCTGGCTGATCCGCGAGGCGGACGGCTGGACGGTCATCGATACCGGCACCTCCAACCCGGAAGCGAAGGCGGTTTGGGATCACCTGTTCACGGGGGTGCTCTCGGCCGCCCCGATCGTGCGCCAGATCGCGACGCACGGGCACACCGATCATATCGGCCTCGCCGGCTGGCTGTTCGAGCGCTCGGGCGGCGCGCCTTATCACATCACGCTGACCGAATGGCTCTCGGCGTCGGTGCGCATCGATGAATCACGCTCGCAGATCGCTCCGCAAAACCTGGCGTTCATGGCGGCGCACGGCGTCGACGCCGCAACCGTCGACAGCTTCCGCGACGAGCGGCGCCGCACCAACGCGCAAATGCTGCCGATGCCGCCGGCGATCGCGCGGTTGCGGGACGGCGAGATGATCCGATTCGGGGGCCGCGACTGGGAAGTCATGGTGTGCGGCGGACATGCCGCCGAACACGCCTCGTTCTGGTGCGCGGCGGACAATATTTTGATTGCCGGCGATCAGATCCTGTCGAAAATCTCGCCGATGATCGGCGTCATGCCGTCCGAGCCGACCGCAAATCCGCTCGCCGACTATCTGGCCTCGCTCGACCGCTTCCGCGCTTTGCCGGCCGATGCCCTGGTGCTGCCCTCGCACGGGTTGCCGTTCACCGGCTTGCGGACAAGGGTCGAGGAACTGGCGCACCATCACGAGCTTCGGCTCGATCAATTGCTGGGTCTGATGGCCAAGCCTGGGACTGCAATGGATATGGCGCGCGGCCTCTTCGCGAAAGCAGTCGCGGAGGGGCAGGGGCGTCATGCCTTCGCCGAAACGCTGGCCCATGCGCACCACCTGCTTGGCACCGGGCGGGCGCGGCGTGTTGTCGACAGCACGGGCCGCTTCATTTTCTCGCCGGCCCGCTGACCCGCGTTCAGACGCAAAGGCCGCAGCGGCTTGGCCGCTGGCTGTAATGGAGGCGTGCCGAAATTCCCGCGCCGATGGCTTCCCGAATCATGTTCAGTCGCGGCAGGGTCGAAGTTTAGTCACATTGACGAGCATAACGGGCTCTCGGGTCTCGGGGGGCCACGGTCAGGCCTAGATTTGAGTGTGGATTGGGTTGCCGGCACGTGCGCGGCGCCTGACGGGGCGCGCCAGCGGGGCAGTTGCGAGCGACGGGAACAACATGAATCCGACGGACGTCATCAAGGGCGCAGTCACGACGACGGGTGGCGGCCACTCGTTCCTTGGGCTGTTCATGCAGGCCCACATCGTGGTGCAGGTCGTCATGATCGGCCTGCTGCTGGCCTCGATCTGGTCCTGGGCCATTATTTTCCAGAAGATTTTCGCCTTCCGCAGCGCCCGCCGCGAGGCCGACAAGTTCGAGCAGATGTTCTGGTCCGGCCAGTCGCTGGAGGAACTCTACACCGGGCTTTCGCGCGGGCAGACGTTTTCGATGGCGGCCCTGTTCGTCGCGGCCATGCGCGAGTGGAAGCGCTCAGTCGAAGGCAACATCCGCGCGCTCGGCGGCATCCAGTTGCGCGTCGAGAAGGTGATGGACGTGACCATCAGCCGGGAGATGGAGCGCCTCGATCGGCGACTGCTGTTCCTGGCAACGGTCGGCTCGACGGCGCCGTTCGTCGGCCTGTTCGGCACGGTCTGGGGCATCATGACCAGCTTCCAGGCGATTGCGGTTTCGAAGAACACCAGCCTCGCCGTTGTCGCGCCAGGTATCGCGGAGGCACTGTTTGCGACGGCGCTGGGTCTGCTGGCTGCGATCCCGGCGGTGATCGCCTACAATAAATTCTCGGCCGACTCGGCGCGTCTGGCGCAGCGTCTCGAAGCGTTCGCCGACGAGTTTGCGGCCATCGTGTCGCGCCAGATCGACGTGCGGGCCTGACGCGCGGCTCCGCTGATCCACGCGCGAAGAAAGAGGACCTGACGATGGGTGCAAGTCTCAATTCGGGTGGCAGCGGTCATGCGGGGCGTCGCGGACGCCGCCGCCGCCATGCGCCGATGAGCGAAATCAACGTCACCCCGTTCGTCGACGTGATGCTGGTTCTGCTCATCATCTTCATGGTGGCCGCACCGCTGCTGACGGCCGGTGTGCCGCTGGAACTGCCGAACGCCAAGGGCAAGCAGCTCGAGGCCAACAAGCAACCGCTCGTCGTGTCGGTGACGAAGGGTGGCGAGGTTTATGTTGGCGAGGAGACCAAGCGGCAGATGAAGCTGGACGAGCTCACGAACTGGCTTGTGCTCACCGGCAAGGGCCCCGGCGGCTTGGAGCAGGCCATCTTCGTGCGTGGCGACAAGAGCGTCGAGTATGGCCATGTCGCGCGCGTCATGGCTCGTATCAAGGAAGCTGGCTTCCGCAAGATCTCGCTGGTGACCGAGACCGACGGAGGCTAACCAACATTTCGGTTTGCACAGAGTAGGCCATTGAAGTTCGGGTTTGCCATCTCCGTCGTCTTGCACTCGGCACTGCTGCTTTGGGCACTGGTGTCGATCGCGGCGACGCGTGAGTTCAAGCCAACCGAGGCCGAGCCGATCATCGCCGAGATGATCACGCAGTCCGATCTCAACAAGCTGCGCCAGGGCGCCCGCAACGCCAAGCTCGACGACGCCCAGGCCAAGGACTCGCAGAAGACGGATCAGCCGAAGAAAGAGGCGCCGAAGCCGAAGCCCGTTGCCACGCCGCCGCCCGCAGCGGAGCCGCCCCCGCCGCCGCCCGAAGAAGCGCCGAAGCCGCCCGAACCAAAGGCCGCGGAACCGCCTCCACCCAAGGCGCCGGAACCGCCGAAGATTGAGCCCGACAAGGCCGCCCTCGATCAGAAGCTCGACGAGCTGGCCATGCTTCAGGCCGCCGAGGAGAAGCGCAAGGCAGATGCTGCCGCCAAGGCTGCGGCCGACGCCCAGGCGAAGGCCGACGCCAAAGCCAAGGCCGACGCCGATGCGAAGACCAAGGCCGACGCCAAGGCCCGCGCGGACAAGGCAAAGGCGGAGGCCAAGGCCCGCGCCGACGCCAAGGCAAAAGCCGAGGCGCTCGCCAAGGAGAAAGCCAAATCGACGGCTGATCGTGTGGCGGCACTCCTCGACAAGACGCCGGATCCGAAGGAGGCGCCGGCTGCAGCCCCGCAGCCGGCGGCACCAACCAAGGCCAAGGGGCCGGTCAAGGGCGCGGCCGAGGGACGAGATTCGCAGAACGCCGGCAATGAAGCGTCGATGCTGCTCGGCATGATCGTGAGCAAGGTGAAGACCTGCTGGAACATCCAGGCCGGTGGCGAAGGGGTGAGCCAGCTGGTGCCTGTGATTCGGTTCGAGCTCAACCGTGACGGTTCGGTCCGCGGAACGCCACGGGTCATGAATCCCCAGGGGACTCCCCAGTTCCAGGCCGCTGCCGACGCTGCCATGCGGGCAGTATTGGGCTGTCAGAACTACGAGCTGCCGGCCGACAAGTACGATAAGTGGAAGCTGGTCACCCTCGAGTTCGATCCGAGCCAGATGTTCTGAGCGCATCGGGTTGCACACACGCAGACCCGGCCAGCCTTGAAATTGTGCCGATCTACCGGCAGAACACGCCACCATTCGACGACATCGCGAAGGCCGTCAGACCATGACCACCCGCCCACTTCCGCGTCGCGCCGTTCTTGCCGGGCTTGGTGCCGCGAGCGCCTTTGGCCTGACGCAGGCGGCGTTCGGTCAGCAGTCCAGCGAAGGCGGACTGACAGGCCCCGTCCGGGAGGCCAATCTGAAGCCGCGCCCGATTGCGGTGGCGCCGTTTCTGTCCGACGACCCGAAGCTCGGGCAGGACATTGCCGGCATTATTGCCGCGGACCTCGAAAGCTCCGGTCTGTTCGAACCCTTGGATCCCCGCGCTTTCATCGAGCGCGTCGGCGATCTCAACGTTGCGCCGCGCTTTGCCGATTGGCGCAGCATCGGCGCCGAGGCCCTGGTCGTCGGCCGGCTCGGCCGTCAGGCGGACGGGCGGTTGCGCGCCGAGTTCCGCTTGTGGGACGTCGTCCTCGGCAAGCAGTTGACCGGCCAGCAGTTCGGCACGGCATCGCAGAATTGGCGCCGGGTGGGCCACATCATCGCCGATCAGGTGTGGGAAAAGCTGACGCTCGAAAAGGGCTACTTCGACACCCGGATCGTGTTCATCGACGAAACCGGCCCCAAGGAAAAGCGCGTCAAGCGCCTGGCGATCATGGACCAGGATGGCGCCAACGTGCGACTGCTGAGCCAGGGCCAGGAGCTCTCGATCACGCCGCGCTTCAGCCCGACCAGCCAGGAGATCACCTACATGATTTATTCCCGCGATCAGTCGCGGGTTGCGATCATGAACATCGAGACCGGCAACCGCCAGGTCGTCGGTGATCTTCCCGGCAGTTTTGCGCCGCGGTTCTCGCCGGACGGGCAGCGAATCGTGATGAGCCAAACCCAAGGCAGCGACTCGTTCATCGTCGAAATGGACCTCCGCAGCCGTCAGCTGCGCCGGTTGACCGGCGGCGGCGCCATCGACACTGGGCCTTGCTATGCGCCCGACGGCCGGCAGATGGTTTTCGAGTCGGACCGCGGCGGCAACCAGCAGCTTTACCTGATGGGCGGCGACGGCAGCTCGCCGCGCCGAATCAGCCACAGCGAAGGGCGCTATTCGACCCCCGTCTGGTCGCCGCGTGGCGATTACATCGCCTTCACGAAGCAGCTTTCAGGACGCTTTCTGATCGGCGTCATGAAGCCCGACGGATCCGGTGAACGCATCCTGACGGACGGCTATCACAACGAAGGTCCGACGTGGGCGCCAAACGGCCGATTTTTGATGTTTTTCAGAGAGCAACCAGGGGCTGGTGCCGGTTCACGGCTCCATTCAGTCGACCTTACGGGGCGTAATGAGCGGCCAGTCAAGACGCCGTCGTTTGCCTCGGATCCGGCGTGGTCGCCGTTGCTGAAATAGCCCACCTGTTAACGTGCAATTTACCCGCTGGAGGCACTAAGATGTCTCAGCGAGACGCTCGTGACGCGTAAAAGTCCGCTAGTTCGCCGGTTTCGTGGCCGTTCTTTGGGCCTGAGGACCGGTGCGTGCATGCCGTTGGCTGGCCGTTGTATTTTCGCACCTAGACCGGTGGAAAAACGGTGGAAAAGCCTCGCGGTTCTTGATCTTGGCCGGCTACGTCGGTACCCAAACTAGGCGATTGCCGAATTAGCACCACTACGAAGGAGAGAACAAATGAAAGCTGTGAAGGGCACCATCGTCCTCGCGACGATTTTGGCTACGTTTGCTGTGGCTGCTTGCCGCCGTGAAGAAGCACACCAGCCGATGAAGCTGGGCGCAGACCTCCCGGTTGCTGAGCAGATCGCTCGCTAACGCTTGCCGACGCGTGAACGAGTTTACGCCCTTGGGGGCCTAAAGGAGACTACAATGAAAGGCGCTATCCTTCTTGCTACGGTTTTTGCCGCGATCGCCATGGGCGCTTGCCGCAGAGAAGAAGCTCACAAGCCGATGAAGCTCGGCAGTGACGTTGCAGTTCAGGAGCAGGTAGCTCGCTGAGCTACCGGAGCAAGAGTGCGCGATTGACTCCGATCGCAAGCGTCTGAATTGATCAAGCCGCCCGAGGGACAAGCTCCCGGGCGGCTTCGATTTTTGCGGGTTGCAGTTCAGCCGGCGTGTGCGGCTGATCTTCAGGTTTATGTGGATAGATTGAGCTCCCGGGTTGCGCACTTGGGCTGATACAGCTCAGGTTTTCCGAGGAGTGGCCTTATTTTTGTACAGGTCCATAAGGTAGGCACCATGGCGACTGTCCAGTTTCGGACGGATCGCGCGCCGTCGTTCGGTGCGACGTTTAGGAAGGGGGTACTCATGGAGTTGGCGAGCATTCTGAAGCGGGGAGCACGTTGGGCAGCAGTTGCAGCCATGGCGTTCGCTGTCGGAGCATGCGCGAACAACGCTCCAAAACCCGATGATGCGAAGCTTGGCCAAGGCTACGGCAATGGCCGTGACGGCGGACCGGCGACGCCGGGTTCTGCCCGCGATTTCAGCCAGAACGTTGGCGACATCGTATACTTTTCGACGGACAGCACGGATCTGTCGCCGGAAGCCCAACAGACGGTCGGAAATCAGGCCCGTTGGCTGCAGAAGTATGCGCAGTTCACTATCACCATCGAGGGGCATGCCGACGAGCGCGGCACGCGCGAATACAACATCGGCTTGGGCGCAAAACGCGCCGAGGCGGTGAAGGCGTACTTAACCCGAAATGGGGTGAGCGCGGCTCGGCTCCGCACGATCTCCTATGGCAAGGAACGGCCGGTGGCGGTGTGTAACGATATTTCATGCTGGTCGCAGAATCGGCGTGCGCAGACCATCTTGAATAGCCGGGCCGGTTCCTGAGAACGTATAGCAACGCCACGACGTGACGGCCGGCTTGCCCGGCCGTTTTCATTTGTGGACCGCCGGCAAGCCGGGGTTTGTCCACGGCACGTCCGTCGGCATCAAAAATATGCCCCATTGTTCCGTCAGTGCTTCCATCGTCGTTCGATCGAGGCCGCCCCATGTCCGTCATTTCTCTGCCTGACGCAAAAGGCACAGGCCGTCGTGGCCTGAGACGGCGTGCCCGTGCTGTCCTGATGATCGGACCACTGCTGGCCATTGTGATGGCAGGTGACGGCGCCGCCCAGAGTCGGGACTTGTCAGCGCCAAGTGTCGATCGCGGTGGCGATGCCCGCCCCTTCGGGCGAGGCCGCAACGATACCCAGAGCGACGCAGCGCGCATGCTCGACCATGCCCGGCAGGCCCTGGAGCGAGGCGATCCCACGACGGCACAGCAGCAACTCGAGCTGCTTGTCGATCGCCATCCCAATTCGCAAGCGGCTTCCATCGCGCGCCGCGAGCTGAGCCGTGCCATGGAGGCGTCACGGTCCGGCGTGCCGGTGCCGGCGGGCCCGCCCGCAATCGGCCCGTCGCCGGAACTGCCGACGCTTCATCGGCCACCGATCGACACGGCCAGAAGTTCCACCAGGATACAGAAGGTGCGCCTACTTGATGAGGATTTTCGGGCTCATGCCGGTGATCGCGTGTTTTTTGCCGAAGGTATGGCGGATCTGGGTGCTCGTGCACGGGCCGTGCTTGCAGCTCAGGCGCGCTGGCTGAGCCGCCACCCGCAAGCCCCCATCACGATCGAGGCCCACGCCGACGACCATGGTTCGCGCGAGGCCAATATGGCTCTGTCGATGCGCCGTGCCGAGGCGGTACGCGACCGGCTAATTGCGGAAGGTGTCGAGGCGAGTTCGAATCAAGCTGGCGGCGCGTGGTCGTGATATGCCGGTGGCGACTTGTCCGGCGACGGAATGCGCCGCGCAAAACCGTCGCGCGGTCGCCAGTATCCTGCCGAGCGAACTCGAGGCCATGATGCCAGCCACTGCCCCGGTCCGCGATCCCACACGGACGAGCCTCGGCGGCGGCCGGCGGGAGTGAAAACCACAGCCGGCGACGAAGCGAACGAAAACCGCAGCCCTTTGGTTGACAGGTCTTTGGCGGCGCAGGCAATTTGACGGTGATGCGACTGGTCGGGGCCCGGTCGATGAGCGAGAGATCCTGCCCCGATAGGCATTGACATGCAAAGCGCCACCATCCTGACCTCGCCGATCCGTTGGGCGCCGGCTGTCCTGACGGCGCTATGGCTCTCAAGCAGCGCATCCCTGGCGCAACAGTTGCCGGGTGGCGTGACGCCAGTCCAACAGCCCACTGTCCAGCAGCCCGCTGGCAAGTCCGCGCCGAAAGCATCTCCCAAGGCCCAACCGAAAGAATCGAAAGAGGACGCCGGACCACGCCCGACCGAGAGTCAGCTGCGCGCGCGCGTCGAGCAGCTCGAGGAGCAACTGTCCGATATGCAGGTCGTCATCGGCACGCTGGAGTCGCTTGGCAAGGGCGGTGCGGCTTCGTCGTCCGCGTCGGCGAGTTATCGAGCCGGTGGGGCCACCACGGGCGGTGGTGGCGTCGATCAGGCTCGCGTCGATAGCCTCGAGACCCAGATCCGGGCCCTGACGGGTCAGGTCGAGCAACTGTCCGATCAGGTGCGCCAGCTCAATCGCCGTGGAGATGCCGGACCTGCTGGCGGCACCGGCGGTCTGGCAGCACGCGATCCCGTCCCGCCAACGCCGTCGATTGGCGGACGGCCGAGCGCACCCCCGGTCGACCCCGCTAGGGTCGCGGTTCCCGGATTCGGGTCGACGACAGTGACGCCAGGAACGGCGCCGCCGGAGGCCGATCGCGATCCCATCGGCCGTTTGCTGACACCGGGTGCCCAGGACCGGCAACCGGCGTCGGCGCAGCCATTGCCGCCCGCTGCCGCCAATGCCGGAAGCCCCAAGGAACTCTATGAGACGGCCTATGGCTATCTTTTGCAGCAGGACTACGGTGCCGCTGAAGTGGCGTTCGATGAATTTTTGCGGCGATATCCGGGCGATCGGCTGACGGCTGACGCCCAATACTGGCTGGGTGAATCACTCTACGTGCAACGCCGCTACAAGCCGGCGGGGCAGGCCTTCCTGCGCGTGATCGAGAAACATCAGGCGAGCGCCAAAGTGCCCAACAGCATTTTGAAGCTCGCGATGACGCTCGAGCAGCTTGGCCAGAAGGATTGCGGCCTCTTCTCCGAACTCGAGACACGCCATCCCAATGCGCCCGCCGATGTTCGCTCGAAGGCCCGCGCGATGAAGCAGCGTGTGGGCTGCTGACGGCTGTGAACGCGCTCCCCCTTCGCGCTGAGGAGGTGGACGCGCTGCTGGCTCCGTTGCGGCGCTATCGCGCCCTCGTGATTGCCGTGTCCGGTGGCGCCGATAGTACGGCGCTGATGCATCTCGTCGCTGACTGGTCGCGCCGCGACAATGCCTCCCGCAAGCTGGTCGCAGTGACTGTCGATCATGGATTGCGCGCGGAGGCAGCGGCCGAGGCGGCTGTCGTTGCCCGGCAAGCGCAGGCGCTCGGCCTCGAGCACCGCACCCTTTGCTGGTCAGACCCGAAGCCCAGGACTGGCCTGCAGGCGGCCGCCCGGGAGGCGCGCTACCGGTTGATGGCGGATGTCTTGATCCAGGCAATCGATGCGCCGGGTATGGCCGCCATCGTCACCGCACACACCGCCGACGATCAGGCCGAAACCCTGCTTATGCGGTTGGCGCGCGGCAGCGGCGTCGATGGGTTGGCGGCGATTCCGGCCTTGGGCCGGGTCGAGCGGCGCGCGGCCAATGGCAAGCGGTGGTGGTGTCCGGTCGTCCGCCCGCTATTGAATGTGCCGCGCGCCCGTCTCGTGGCGACGCTTGCGCGGGCCGGCGTTCCGTTTGTTGACGACCCGAGTAACCGGGACATCCGTTTCGAGCGCGTCCGGGTTCGCGACGCATTGCCAATCCTCGAGGGACTGGGTCTCACCCGCGAGGCGCTGGCGCGGACCGCCATGCGGATGCAGTCCGCTAAAGCGGCGTTGAGGTCCGCCACCAATGCGCTCTGGGACGAGGCGGTTCAGACGGTTCTTGGCGTCGTCCTTGAGATCGATCGCGATCGGGTTGCTGGCGCCCCCGGCGAGATCGGCCTCCGGTTGCTGCGCCGGGCGCTGGGCCAGGCGGGTGGCGACGCCAATCCGGCCGAGCTTTCCACGATTGAGACAGCGGTTGCCCGCCTGTTTCACGATACGCCCGATTTGCATCCGCCGTTTACCATCGGTGGATGCATCGTGGAGGGGGGGTACCGCGACGGTACCCATGTGCTTCGGATCTATCGCGAACCCGATCGTGACGGCGGCTTGCCGGTCATGAAGCTGACGCCGGGCGAGACCGCTGTTTGGGATCGCCGTTTCTGGGCCAGCGTCGCTCCGGGCTATTCTGGCACGGTCGATGTGGGGCCAATTGGAGCCGATTGGCCAGCGCTCGTCGCCCGGCACACATGCCTTTCCGGGGTTCCGGTGCCGGTTGCCGCCGTGCGAGGTCTGCCAGCGTTTCGCAGCGCCGGCGTCCTCGTCGCTGCTCCAATGCTTGCGGAATTTGCGCGAAATCAGGGAGATGTCGCGGCTGCCATGGCGCTGTCCGGCCCGCTCGAGCAGAGTTGCAGTTCCGCTGCGATCGCGCCCGGGCCTTTGCTGTTGATGGGGATTGCCGCATTACCAGAAGTTTCCGACCCGTAACTTGGCAAGACTCCTGCAGCACCCTATGTTACGGGCATACGTGGGCGCTCGGTTAACGCCAGCATGATAGTGGCCTTGAGGCCAACGGCAGCGCCCATCAGGAAGGGAACCCTATGAATTCTCACTTCCGGAACTTCGCGATCTGGGTCGTAATCGGCCTATTGCTGTTCGCACTCTTCAATCTCTTCCAGAACCCGGCGCAAAGCCGGCGGGCGAATGAGATCGGCTATTCGGAGTTCCTCACTGCGGTTGATGCCGGCGGCATCAATGACGTCTTGATCCAAGGCCACCGGATCTCCGGTTCGTTCGCCGACAAAAGCCGGACGCCCCCGACGTTTACCACGTTGGCGCCGGACCATGCGGGCCTCGTCGACCGTCTGCTCCAGAAGGGTGTGCGGATCAATGCGCGTCCGTCCGAGGAAGACGTCCCCTCGATCTTCAGCGTCCTGGTCTCCTGGTTCCCGATGCTGCTGCTGATCGCGGTCTGGGTGTTCTTCATGCGCCAGATGCAGTCGGGTGGTGGCCGCGCGATGGGCTTCGGCAAGTCCAAGGCCAAGCTTCTCACCGAGCGCCATGGCCGCGTCACCTTCGATGACGTGGCTGGCGTCGACGAAGCTAAGGTCGACCTGCAGGAGATCGTCGAATTCTTGCGCGATCCGCAGAAATTCCAGCGTCTCGGCGGCCGGATTCCGCGTGGCTGTTTGCTCGTTGGCCCGCCCGGCACCGGCAAGACGCTGATTGCACGTGCCGTTGCCGGCGAGGCCAACGTTCCGTTCTTCACGATCTCGGGTTCCGACTTCGTCGAGATGTTCGTCGGTGTCGGCGCGAGCCGCGTGCGCGACATGTTCGAACAGGCGAAGAAGAATGCCCCATGCATCATCTTCATCGACGAAATCGACGCGGTCGGCCGCCATCGCGGCGCCGGGCTCGGCGGCGGCAATGATGAGCGCGAGCAGACGCTGAACCAGCTGCTCGTCGAGATGGATGGCTTCGAGGCCAACGAAGGCATCATCATCCTGGCCGCGACCAACCGTCCCGACGTGCTCGATCCGGCCCTCCTGCGTCCCGGCCGCTTCGATCGCCAGATCACCGTCCCCAATCCGGACGTGGGCGGTCGCGAGAAGATCCTGCGTGTCCATATGCGCAAGGTTCCGCTGGCACCCGATGTCGACCCGAAGGTGCTGGCCCGCGGAACGCCCGGCTTCTCTGGCGCCGACCTCGCCAACCTCGTCAACGAGGCGGCGCTGCTTGCCGCCCGCCGCTCGAAACGCCTGGTCACTCAGGCGGAGTTCGAGGACGCCAAGGACAAGGTGATGATGGGCGCCGAGCGCCGCTCCATGGCGATGACCGAGGAGGAAAAGCTCGCGACCGCCTATCACGAGGCTGGCCATGCGCTGGTCAACGTGCTCGTGACCGGCAACGATCCTCTGCACAAGGTGACGATCATTCCGCGCGGACGTGCGCTCGGCGTCACCATGAGCCTGCCGGAACGCGACAAACTCAGCTATTCCAAGCACTGGTGCGAGGCGCGCATTGCGATGACGTTCGGCGGCCGCGTCGCCGAACAGATTGTCTATGGCAAGGAGCATCTTAATACCGGCGCCTCCAGCGACATCCAACAGGCGACGGCGCTGGCCCGCAGCATGGTCACCGAATGGGGCATGAGCGAAAAGCTCGGGCCGCTCCGCTACACAGACAACCAGCAGGAGGTGTTCCTGGGGCATGCGATTACGCAACGCCAGAACATGTCCGAAGACACGACGCGACTGATCGACGAGGAGGTCCGCAAGATCGTCACGGCTGGCCAGTCCAAGGCGTGGGAGGTGCTCGGCGCCAACCGCGACAAGCTCGAGGCCGTCACGCAGGCTTTGATGGAGTTCGAGACGATCAGCGGCGACGAGTGCAAGACGGTCATGGGCGGCGGCAAGATCATACGCAAGTCGGACGACGAGGATTCGAAAGGCCCGATGGGCTCGGCGGTCCCGGTTGCCGGCAAGCAGCGCCCCTCCCGCGATGAACCGGGCGGCCTCGAACCGCAACCGCAGACCTGACCCGCGTCACGCTGCAATGCACAACGCATCATTGAAGGCCGCGAATGGTTTCGCGGCCTTTTTCCATAGGTAAAACGGCTACCGCGCGTCTCCCCCCGAATGCTACAGTCCCGGCTCGTCGTCGTCGTGCAACGTCTGGAGGTTCACTTGGTTTGCTTCGATCGCTCACTCCTCTCGCCGGCTCTGGTCGGCCTCAGCGTCGCTTTCGGCGGCTTCATGGCCACCGCGAACGCCCAGATCGCCGTCTCCGCCAACGACGGCAAACTGCGCCTCGACAATGGCAAGACCAGCGTCAACAAGGACGGCGTCGACAGCATCATGCTGATCGATTTGTCGGCGAACCCGCCGAAGGCGGTCGCCGAGCTTAAGGCGCCGGCGAGCGTCGTCGGCCCGCCGATGAGTGTCGCCGTGTCGCCGAACGAGGAGTTTGCGCTGGTCACGGCTGCCCAGAAGATCGACCCGGCCGATCCGACCAAGCAGACCCCCGACGATACAGTCACCATCATTGAGCTCGGCAAGTCGGGCGGCCTGGTCTCCGGCATCGCCAACCGTATTCGCGGCAAGGCACCGCCGCCGGCCTATGCGCCCAAGGTTCTGGCCACCCTGAAGGCCGGCAAAGGCGCTTCGGGCGTCTCGATCAACAAGGCCGGCACGCTGGCACTGGTTGCCAATCGGAGTGAGGGCACGGTTTCGGTGTTCGAGATCAAGGGTAAGACCGTCACGCCGGTGGGCGAGAAGATCAAGCTCGGCGACGAGAAATCCGGCCCGGCCACTGTCGCCTTTACGCCCGACGGCAAGATGGCGCTGGTCTCACGCGACGGGGACAGCAAGATTTCGGTGCTCAACATCGACGGCAACAAGGTGACGGACGCCAAGCGCGACATGACCGCGGGCATGCGTCCCTACGGCCTCGACGTCGCCTCCAAAGGCGACGTGGCGGTGGTTGCCAACATCGGCACCGGCAGCGGTGACAACGATACGGTGAGCCTGATCGATCTGGCCGCCAAGCCGCCACGCGTGGTGACCACCATGAGTGTCGGCCAGACGCCCGAGGGCATCAAATTCTCGCCCGATGGCAACTATGTCGCCATCACCGTGATGAACGGTACCAACAAGGCCAGTGACGACCCATTCCATAATGCGAAGGGGCGGCTCGTCATTCTGCGCCGCACGGGCCGCGATCTCGCCAAGTCGGCGGAAGCGCCGGTCGGGCGCTGGTGCCAGGGTATCGCCTGGTCGTCGAACAGCCGCAAGCTGCTCGTGCAGTGTACGGCCGACGAGCAAATCACCTCGTTCAGCTTCAATGCCGGCAGCCTGGCACAAACCGGGACCATCAAAACCACGGGCGGGCCCGCGGGCATCCGCACGGTCGAGAAGTAATCGGACGACTGCGCTCGCCCGAGAGAGCCCCTGGTGACGACGACATCCTATTTCCGTCCGGTTGGCCGCATCGCGCGGCCACCGGGGCGCGTGAACGCGGCCCCCGACAAGGTCGTGCGGCTCGCCGGCCGCGAGGACGTCGTGTTTGCGGCGCTCGAGCTGATCCAGCGGCATGGCGACGGCTCCTGCGATCAGCGCGTCATCTTGATGGACGAAGGCCAGCAGATCCTCGCCCGCGGCGGCATGGTCGGCGACCGGCTGAAGGCGGCGCTGGCACATACAACCGCGCCGCGAGCTGCCATCGCCGGGATGCCGCTCGACCGGCCCCGCATCATGGGCGTCGTCAATGTGACGCCGGACAGTTTCTCGGACGGTGGTCACTTCCGGACGGCGAAGGACGCGATCGCGTTCGCCCAGCGGCTGGCCGACGACGGCGCCGACATTCTGGACATCGGCGGCGAGTCGACGCGCCCCGGTGCCGACGCGGTGTCGCTCGACGAGGAGCTGCGGCGCGTGCTCCCGGTGATCGAGGGGTTGGCGGGGAAGACGCGCGCGCGGCTGTCCATCGATACGCGCAAAGCCGAGGTTATGCGGCGCGCTGCATCTTCCGGTGTCCATATTCTGAATGATGTGTCGGCGCTCACCCACGATCCGCAAAGCCTGCGTGTTGCGGCCGAGACGCGCCTGCCGGTCGTCCTCATGCACGCGCAAGGCGATCCCGCGACGATGCAGCGCGATCCCCGCTATCAGAACGCGTTGCTGGACGTGTTCGATACATTGGAGGCACGCATCGATGCGTGTCTGCGCGCCGGGATTGCGCGGGAACGCTTGCTCGTCGATCCGGGAATCGGCTTTGGCAAGACGCTCGCCCATAACCTCGAAATCATCGCGGGCCTGAGCCTCTTCCACACGCTCGGCGTGGCTGTCGTCCTCGGTACATCGCGCAAGAGCTTCATCGGCCAGCTGGCCGGTGCCGTCGAGCCGGCCGAGCGGGGCCCGGGTTCGATTGCCTCGGCGCTGGTTGGTGTGATGCAGGGCGCGCAGATCATTCGCGTGCATGATGTCGCCGCGACCCGGCAGGCGTTGACGATCTGGGAGGCCTCGTGCCTCGGCGCAGCCAACGGTATCGCCTGAGCCGCCGGGGCATGTGCCTCAGCGCTCCGCCGACGGCCCCAGCGTTTTCCGCAGTGTTGTGGAAAGCCTCTGCACCTTGCCCGATTGACTGACGAGCACCACAGTCACTTCGGCCTCGAACAAGCGATCGCGGCCTCGGGAGACCGATTGCGAGAGGACGAGTGTCGCCGCCGTCAGCTCCTTGACCCGGGTCTCGACCTCGAGGATCTCGTCGATCCGCGCGGGCTTGAGGAACTCGAGGCTCATGCGCCGGACGACGAAGGCTGCCGGCTCGCGGCCGCCGCTTCCATCGATCAGCGCGCGGTGGTCGTTGCCGAGCAGGCGCAGATAATCCGAGCGTCCGCGCTCACACCAGCGCACGTAGCTGGCGTGATAGACGAGGCCGGAGAAGTCCGTGTCCTCGAAGTAGACGCGCACCGGCAACAGGTGACGGCGCCCCGTGGCGTCGGTCACGATGCGGCCCGCCAGATCCGGCCAGTCGTTCCGTGCTTCACTCATGTAACGGTCCTATACGACAGGCGGGGCGCTGCCTATTGGGATCGCTCGGGGGGCGCGATGGGCCATGCGGCCGTCGCTACCGCCGAGCGCGCGCTTCCATCTCCCACTGACGTTTCTGACAGGTGTTGCGCACTGTCATTTCGCTGGCGCGGAACGCGCCCGTCATCTTGCGGTCGAGGAGATCGACGCAGGCGCGATAGGCTGCCAGCGCACCCTGCACATCACGATCATTGCCGATGCGGATGTTGCCGAGCCGCTCATACGAGGTGGCGTAGGCAACCATCCAGGAGCCATGGTCGGCGCTGTGCTCGTGCAGCGCACGCATCATCTCGTGAAAATTGAGATAGTGCGGGCGGGCGGCCTCGAACGCCTCGTCGTTACCTTTTCGGGCGAGCGCGCCGTTCCAGATCGTGTCGCCAAGCTTGCGCTCGAGAATGGCGAGGTTGAACGTGATCCCCTTGTGGGCTGCTGCAACTTTCCCCATGTCGAGGACTTGGCGATGCGCTTTGCGATAGGCGTCGAGTGCAAGTCCGGTCTCTCCCGCGTTTTCGCGCTGATCGCCGATCCGTTCGCTGGCGCGCGCACTGCAGGCCTGCCACTCGAGAGAGGCGCTCGAATAGCTGAGCAGGCCGGTGCAGATCGCCAGGGTCTCCTGATAGGCCTTCAGCGCGGATTGATGATCAGCGTCGCTGGAGGCATTGCGGCTGCGGTCGCCACGCGCGCGATACATGTCGCCGATATCCATCAGCCGGCGCGCGATCAAATGGCTGGTCCGTCGCCGGAAAGGATCCTCGTGCTCGAGCTTTCGGAGTTGGTCGAGGGCTTGGCGCAAGTCCTTGAGCGCGGCTTCATGGTCGTCGAAGCGGGCGGCGAGCAGGCCGCGCTCGGCGTAGGCGCGCGCGCGTGAAAGCCGCGTTTCGGTGTGTCCTGCATCTTCCGTCAACAGCGCCTCGGTACTGTTGATCGCATCCGTCAGCAGCCGCGTGGCAATTGACCGCTCCTTTTCGTCGACCGCGTCGTCGATGGCCGTTTCGGCAAGCGCCCGGCGCACCGGCAGGCTCGCTTGATCGAGCCGTTCGAGCTGCTGGCGGCGTTGCGCCGTTTGAGCGCCGACGGTGCGCGCCTTGTCGTGATGGCCGACGTTGAACTCCAGCGCCGACAGCCGGTCCGCGATGTTCGCCCGGTCGAGGGGGGCGTCGGGCCGGCGGTCCGGAAGCTTCGCTTGGCTTTCAGCCAGGCGCGCTGCGACTTCCAAAGCGGCGCGCTGGTCCGTGAGGTTGCCACGGTCGGCTGCGGCATCGGCGATCTCGATCGCGGCCCGCATCGCGATCCGCTGGCGATCGGGCATCCGCTCGTGGATTGCCGGTGGACCTGCGCCGCCAAATGCGAGCGCCTGCCGGGCGGTGAGGCCTCGGCGGGCGGCGCACGCGAGATCGCCCATCAGCCGGCACGTTATGGCTAGGTCGAGGTGTGCTTGTCCGAGCAAGCGCTGCTGCGTTTCAAACGTCGACCGCAAAACCGGCGTCGCAAGCAGCATCGTGGTCGCGCGCCACGTTGCGACATAGGCGTCTTGCAACCGGCCTTGCTCCCGGTGGGCGTGGCCGAGATGCAAGTGACCCATTGCGGCTTCGTGCCGGGCCGGTATCCGGTCTGACGATTTGGCGAGCACATCTTCGGCGCGCCGCGAGCCATCCGCGGCGCTAGCGAGCTGGGCCTCGGAATGGCCGAAGGCGCGGTAGGAAACAGTGAGCGCATTGCGGATTTGCAGGGCAACGATATCGCGGCTCGGATCGGCGGCTGGCGAAGCGGAGAGGCGTTTCAGACTGGCCTCGCCGGCATCGAGCACGCGTTTCAACGTACGCTGGTCCGGAGCGGCGCGTGCCTGAACGATCACGCGCTCGATCGCTTCGGTGAGGGACGCTTGCGTCGCTCCGAGTGTCTGTTCCAGCTCGCGCTGCCGGTCGATCGCCCTGCGCCGAACGGTATCGGCGGCCTGCGCGGTTTGCTCTGCCTGCCGGCGCTGGAGCTCGAGATCGGTAATCTTCTGTTCGGCACGCTTGCGATCCGCTTCGGCTTGTCGCTGGGCACGACGTTCGGCGTCGCGTTCGGCAATCGCCTTGGCTTCGCGGTCTTGGGCCTGCTTCAGCCGGGTTTCGGCGGCGGTGCGGGCGTCGGTGGCGGCAGCGAGATCCCGCCGCTCGGCCGCCCGGGCCTTGGCCTCGGCCTCGCGCGCCTGGCGTTCGGCGGCAAGAGCCGTCTCGGCGGTCTTGGCGAGGGTTGCCGCTTCGCTCGCCTGTTGGGCCGCGGTCTCCGCCTGGCGCCGGGCTACGTTGCCGGAGATCTCGAGTTGCGACCGCGTTTCGCTGAGCGACCAGGCATAGCCGAGCGCGGCCAGTGCCAAGGCGCCGAGGGCCCCGGTCAGCCAACGGCTCGGCTGGGCGCTTCCGCGGCGGCTTGCAAGCGCCAATTCGGCAATGCCGTCGCCGGTGCGGGGATGATCGGGCGGTCGCCGCGTAAGCCAGGCTTCGGCTGCGGCAAGCTCGGCGCTATGCAGCAGCGCCTCGGGCCGCTGGTGCTCGATCCATTGATAAGCCCGGGTCGCGAGCCGCGTGCCTTCACGGATCCACACGCCATCCTTGCTCAGAACGTCGACGAGCTCCGTCATGTGCTGGTCCGGGTCGAAGATGCCGGTTTGCGGCACGCCACTCGCCCGAATCCCGGGCTCGGCTTGTTCGGCAGGGTCGACTTGGACGCGGACGATCACCAGGCGTTTGCCTTGGCGCTGCGCTTCGGCGGCCGCCCATCGGCACCATTTGGACTTGGTGGCGCTGGGGCTGGTCAGCCAGAGCACCACATCGGCCGCCCGGATCAGCCGCGCGCGCTCGGCCTGTCCGCTCTCGTTGAACGGCAGGTCCTGCCGGTCGAATGTGACGGTGAACCCGCGCGTCTCGAGGGCGCTAACCATCGTCTCGGCGGTAGCCAGATCCGGCCAAGCATAGGAAATGAAGAGCTTCAGTTGCCCGTCGGACAGGACGGTTGGTGTCATCACTTACCCCACTTGCACAGTTGGCGTGATTGATGGGGGCGCTGTCATCAAGGTCAATATGCCGACGGCCCAAATGGCATCGGACTTGCCATCACCGTTAACGCTGCCAGACCCATCGCAGCCGCTGGTCGCCGGCCGTATCGGGCCGGTCTGGCATTTACCGGCGCCGTTGCTTTTTCGTTGACTTGGCCAAGCTGCCCTAGGTAAGAACAACCATCTTTTGGCACTCGATGAAATTGAGTGCTAACAAGATGTCCCCATAACCGAGCCTGGGTTCGACATTCGTCAACCCTCTGTATCTGGAGCGTAATCTGAGATGAAGTTTCGTCCCCTCCACGACCGTGTGGTCGTCAAGCGCGCCGAGAGCGAGACCAAGTCCGCCGGCGGCATCATCATCCCCGATACGGCCGGCGAGAAGCCGAGCCAAGGCGAGATCATCGCCGTCGGCCCGGGTGGCCGCGACGAGAGCGGCAAGCTGATCCCGATCGACCTGAAAAAGGGCGACAAGGTGCTGTTCGGCAAGTGGTCCGGCACTGAGGTCAAGATCGACGGCAAGGAACTGCTGATCATGAAGGAAAGCGACATCATGGGCGTGCTCGAGAAGTAACCTCGACGCGTAGGGATCAGGCGATCGGCTGAAGGTGCGCACATCGGCGCCACCGGCTTGCTTGCCCCTCCCTTTTCCCACCTCGCTTTTCCCATCCCCAATCCCCTCCACACGCAGGACCTCTCAACAATGGCTGCCAAGGAAGTCAAATTTTCTGCTGAAGCGCGCGAAAAGATGATGCGCGGTGTCGATATCCTCGCCAACGCTGTCAAGGTGACGCTCGGCCCGAAAGGCCGCAACGTCATCATCGAAAAGAGCTTCGGTGCACCTCGCACAACCAAGGACGGCGTCACCGTCGCCAAGGAAATCGAGCTCGAAGACAAGTTCGAGAACATGGGCGCCCAGATGGTGCGCGAAGTTGCCTCGAAGACCAACGACGTCGCCGGCGACGGCACCACCACCGCGACCGTTCTCGCCCAGGCGATCGTTCGTGAGGGCCTGAAGTCGGTTGCGGCCGGCATGAACCCGATGGATCTGAAGCGTGGCATCGACAAGGCCGTTGCACAGGTCATCGAGGAGATCGGCAAGAAGGCGAAGAAGGTCAAGAATTCCGAGGAGATCGCGCAGGTTGGCACGATCTCGGCCAATGGCGAGAAGTCGATCGGCAAGATGATCGCGAACGCCATGCAGAAAGTCGGCAACGAGGGTGTGATCACGGTCGAGGAGGCAAAGAGCCTCGAGACCGAGCTGAACGTCGTCGAAGGCATGCAGTTCGATCGCGGCTATCTGTCGCCGTACTTCATTACCAACGCCGACAAGATGATCGCCGAGCTCGAGGATCCCTACATCCTCATCCACGAGAAGAAGCTGTCGGGCCTGCAGCCGATGCTGCCGCTGCTCGAAGCGGTTGTCCAGACCGGCCGTCCGCTGCTGATCATCGCGGAAGAGGTCGAGGGTGAGGCGCTCGCCACGCTCGTCGTCAACAAGCTGCGCGGTGGTCTCAAGGTTGCCGCCGTCAAGGCGCCGGGCTTCGGCGACCGCCGCAAGGCCATGCTCGAGGACATCGCGGTTCTCACGAACGGCGAGGTGATCTCCGAGGATCTCGGCATCAAGCTGGAGAATGTCACCATCGACATGCTCGGCAAGGCCAAGCGCGTCTCGATCGAGAAGGAGAACACCACGATCGTCGACGGCGCCGGCAAGAAGAAGGACATCGAGGCCCGCGTCGCCCAGATCAAGGTGCAGATCGAGGAGACGACCTCGGACTACGACAAGGAAAAGCTGCAGGAGCGGCTGGCGAAGCTCGCAGGCGGGGTGGCCGTGATCAAGGTCGGCGGCGCCACCGAGGTCGAGGTGAAGGAGCGCAAGGATCGCGTCGACGACGCGCTCAATGCGACCCGTGCCGCTGTCGAGGAAGGCGTTGTCGCCGGCGGCGGCGTCGCGCTCCTGAAGGCAACACAGGCCATCACCGTCAAGGGTGAGAACGAGGACCAGGACGCCGGCATTCAGATCGTGCGCAAGGCCCTGCAAGCTCCGATCCGCCAGATCGCCGAGAACGCAGGCGTCGAAGGCTCGATCGTGGTCGGCAAGGTGCTCGAGGCCCGCGGCGCCACGTTCGGTTACGACGCCCAGCAGGACGAGTACGGCGACATGATCGAGAAGGGCATCATCGATCCGGCCAAGGTCGTGCGCACGGCGCTACAGGACGCAGCTTCGATCGCCGGGCTGCTGATCACCACGGAGGCCGGCGTCGCCGAGGCTCCGAAGAAGAAGGATGCCCACGCCGGCCACGACCATGGCGGCGGCGGCATGGGTGGCATGGGCGGCATGATGTAAGGGAGCGCTTCGCTGGCGCTTCGGATGCCCACGTCGCATCCGCGCCGGCCCGGATGCTTATGGGCATCTGGAGGGCCCAATAAAGAGGCCGCGTCGGGCAACCGATGCGGCCTTTCTAATTGTGGATACGCTGCGAGACCTGTGCAGGCGCACGCCGGCGGTAGACCCGCGAAAGGCCGCGGTACGCGGCGCCGCCATTGTCGATGATGGTGAGGCGGATCGTGTTGTCATCGATCTTCTCGACGCTGCCGCGCCCGAGCGCCTCCGTGCCATCGCGGCGCAGCCATCGCTCGATCATGACCCCATTCGCGACGGTCCAGTGCCCGGCCGAGCCGTCGCTGGCGACGCCGTCGACAACAAAGCTGTAGGCGAGACGGCCGCTGCCCCAGAGCGTCCAGATGATCGTGACGTCCTGGCCGAACTCGACGTTGCGTGTCTCCCAGGTGCCAGGGAAGAAGTCCTGGGATAGTTCGGCCAGTCTTGGCCGCGCTGCTGCTTCCAGCCACGCCGACACCGGAGGGCTGTATGCGCTGACAGGTGCGCCTGGGCACGTTGCGCAAATGCAAATGACTGCTGCCATGACGGCGGGGCGTCGAATGGCGCGCCGCGAGTGGTGCACGCCAGTGATTGGGCCCCGTGTCGGCATGGCGCGCGGTCTCATGCGGATTGCTGTCGCCGCCGGCCGGCGACGAGGAATGCCAGCGAGCCAAGGAGCCCGGCGCCGCCGACGCCGCCCCCGACCCACACGAGCTCGTTGTCGGTCTGGACCTGCCGGCCCGCATCCTCGATGAGGATCGGTTTCGCCTCGGTGTCATCGGCAAGATATTTGATCTTCACCGTGTTCCGCACGATCTTGTCGGCGCGGATGATCTGGCCGGCAAAGGTGTGGCTGACGGAGACACGCTCAGCCGTCCGCGGCTGGCCGCCCTGGTCATTCCAGGCGAGATTGATGTCGTAGCCCGTGCCGCCGCGCCGGCGATTGACGCGCGTTGCGCCTTCTATGGTGGCGGTAGCCTCGCTGCCGCGCGTCTCCACGTCCTTGATGTGTTGCGCGTCCCACCACGTGTAGCCGGCGAGCGCCGGGCCGCCGAGGGCCGCGAGCAGAAACAATGACTTCAGCTTGGCAAGTATCCAGGCCATCATGATGATCCCCATGGGTTTGAGAATCCGCTCCCCGGGAAAGGCTAACCTGCGCACCAGGGCATGATTGTGTCACGATCTGCGGCTCTGTTCGCCACTGGATCGGGATGCCGCGAACAGCCGATCTTGCCACCGACGGCATCGCCGCCTATGTCAACCGTCCGCAACTGGAAGCGATCGACGCGCATGCGACTAACCCGACGCCGGCTGATCAAATATGTGATGTCAACGGGGGCGGCCGCGGCTGGCGGAGCGACACTGTTCGTGCCGCGAAAGGCCAACGCCTATTACACCGGCCCGGTCTCCGATCACTTCAACGGTACGACATTCTTCAACCCCGGAGGGCGCGATCCCAAGGGATTGGGGCGCCTGCTGCAACTCTACACGTCCGAGAGATGGGCGAAGTGGCCGGATGCATACCCGAGTTCCCGCCTTGACCGGCCGCCGCCATTGGTCGGGGGCCAGGCGGCGCGGATCGCGTTCGTGGGGCATGCGAGCTGGCTGATCCAGGCAGGCGGCTGCAATATCCTCATCGATCCCGTATGGTCCGATCGCGCGAGCCCGGTGTCGTTCGCCGGCCCCAAACGCGTCAATGCACCGGGCATTGCTTTCGACGATTTGCCCCCGATCCACGCGGTGCTGGTCACCCACAACCACTACGATCATCTGGACATCCCGACCTTGGCGCGGATCTGGCAGCGGGATCGCCCGCAGATCGTGACGCCGCTTGGCAACGATACAATCATGTGCGAGGCAATCGCGGGGCTGTCCGCAACGACCGTCGACTGGGGCGATGCATTTGTGCTCTCGCCTGACGTGCGGGTTCATGCGGAGACGACGCAGCACTGGTCGGCGCGAGGCACACGGGACCGTCGCCACGCACTCTGGGCAAGCTTCGTGCTGGAGACGCCAGCCGGAAAGATCTATGCCATCGGCGACACCGGCTTTGGCGATGGGCGGACGTTCCGCCAGATCGCGGCGCGCCATCCGCGGATCCGTAAGGCTTTGATTCCGATCGGCGCCTACGAGCCGCGCTGGTTCATGGGCGATCAGCACATGAACCCGGATGACGCGGTGCAGGCGCTAGAGATTTGCGGCGCCGAGACGGCGCTGGGCCACCATTGGGGGACGTTCCCGCTGACAACGGAAGGGCACGAACAGCCGCCAGCCGATCTCGCCAAGGCGTTGGCAGCGCGCGGCCATGCCGCCGAGCAATTCCGCGCCGTACGCCCCGGCGATGTCGTCGACATCTGAGCGACCCTTTGGGCGACCGTCACCGCTCCGGCCTGTCGCCGCTAAGCCCGGTCCGTTGTGATGGCGCCACTGTGCCAGTGAAGAACCTGGGTGCAGGACGATTTGTCCATCGACAGGTCGCACAGTTTTTGGCACGCTGAGCATATCATGCACCAGCGCGCGCTCAAGTGATTGGTGCAAAATCTGAAACTGATTGAACTGGCTGCGATCTGGCCGAGACACCGGTTGGCTCAGCGGTGCACGATGTGGCTGTCATTGGATGATGCAAGTCATTGCCAAATGGCCTAAAGACCACAAAATCAGTCGGCTGATGCGAAGTCGCATTTTTTGATGCCCAGGAGCGGTTCTTATGTTCAACGGTCGGGTGTTGGCTATCACCGGCGGCACCGGCTCGTTCGGCAATGCCCTTGTCAGAAGCTTTCTCAAGTCAGACCTGCGCGAAATCCGCATCTTCAGCCGCGACGAGAAGAAGCAGGATGATATGCGCAAGCGCTACAATCATCCCAAGCTCAGCTTCTATCTCGGAGATGTACGGAACCTGCGCAGCGTCGAAGCTGCCCTGCGCGGTGTCGACTATTGTTTCCACGCGGCTGCGCTGAAGCAGGTGCCCTCGTGCGAATTCCACCCGATGGAGGCCGTACATACCAATGTTCTCGGAACGGAGCACGTTCTGTCGGCCGCCATCCAACTGGGTGTGAAGCGAGTGATCTGCCTGTCGACCGACAAGGCCGTCTATCCCATCAATGCCATGGGCATTTCCAAGGCTATGATGGAGAAGGTCATGGTGGCGATGTCGCGCAATCTCGAGGGCTCGGGCATTGTCATTTGCGGTACCCGCTATGGGAATGTCATGGCGTCGCGCGGCTCCGTGATCCCGCTGTTTGTCCAACAGGCGCAGGCTGGACAGCCGCTGACGGTCACCGACCCCGCCATGACGCGCTTCATGATGACGCTCGATGATGCCGTAGCCTTGGTCATCTATGCGTTCCAGCACGGCAAGAATGGCGACATCTTCGTCCAGAAAGCGCCGGCGGCGACGGTCGGGACGCTGGCCAAGGCCGTGCTCGACATCATGAAGCGCCCTGGCCATGAGATCAAGGAGATCGGAACCCGTCACGGCGAGAAGCTGTTCGAGGTGCTGCTCAGCCGCGAGGAAGTGGCGGCCGCCGATGACCTCGGTGCGTACTTCAGGGTGCCGAGTGACGCTCGGAAGGACCTGAATTATTCCCAGTACGTCGATCAAGGCGAGCAGCGGGTCAACCGCGCCGAGGACTACAACTCCCACAATACCGTCCGCCTCGATGTCCCCAAGATGAAGGAACTGCTGCTGCGTCTCGATGTCATGCAACGTCTTTCGCGTGGCGAAGCCGTTGAGTTCGAGGGGTAACGCCATGCGCGTACTGATCACGGGGGCCGGAGGCTTCATCGGGCGACATCTGGCCATCCGCCTTGCCGAGACGGGCGTGACGGACGTCCGGGAAATCTCCCGCGAGACCTCAGCCGATACGCTCCGGCGGGCGGTGGCGGATGTTGATTTCGTTTTCCATCTGGCTGGCGTCAACCGTCCGAAGCAGGAGAGCGAGTTCCAGTCGGGGAACGCGGACTTTACCGCGAGCTTGTGCCGGGAACTGGCGGCGGCGGCAAATGCCGCGCCCATCGTTTTCTCGTCGTCGACGCAAGCGGCACTCGACAACGCCTATGGTCGCAGCAAGCGCGCGGCGGAAGACGTGTTGCGCCGGCATTCTGAAACGACAGGGGCCGCTGTCACGAGTTTCCGACTGACGAACGTGTTCGGCAAGTGGTCGCGTCCGAATTACAACTCGGCGGTTGCCACGTTCTGCCACCAAGTGGCTCGCGGGCAGGCGCCGACCATTCACGATCCAAAGGCTGCATTGCGACTGGTTTATGTCGACGATGTCGTCAATGCCTTCGCTGCTGTGCTCAAGGCGCCGGGGACCGGTTTCCATGAGGCGTCGGCAGGGCCGGCTTACGAGACGTCGGTTGGCGAGGTTGCTGGTATCCTCAAGAGTTTTGCTGAGAGCCGCAGCTCGCTGGTAACGCCACGCGTCGGCAGTGGACTGGTACGTGCGCTGCATGCGACGTATTTGAGCTTCCTTCCGCCAGCGGATTTTGCTTATTCTGTTCCGCGCCACGGCGATCCCAGGGGCGAGTTCGTCGAGATGCTCAAGACGGAGGATAGCGGACAGTTCTCATATTTTACGGCCCATCCTGGGATCACGCGCGGCGAGCACTACCACCACTCCAAGACCGAAAAATTCCTGGTCATCCGGGGAACCGCGCACTTCGGCTTTCGCCATATTGTGACCGGCGAGACGTTCGAGATTACATGCAAGGGGGGAGAGGCGCGTATTGTCGAGACCGCCCCAGGCTGGGCGCACAACATTACGAATGTCGGCACCGACGAGCTGATCGTGATGCTTTGGGCCAATGAGATATTCGACCGGTCCGCGCCGGACACCTACGCCCGAAAGGTCGCGCAGTGAGAAAGCTGAAGGTTGTCACCGTTGTCGGCACGCGCCCCGAGATCATTCGCTTGAGCCGCGTGCTGGCCAAGCTCGACACCTACTGCGACCACGTCCTGGTGCACACAGGGCAGAACTACGACTATGAGCTGAACGAAGTATTCTTCAACGACCTCGGGATTCGCCGGCCGAACCATTTCCTCAGTGCGGCTGGCGGAAACGCGGCCCAGACCATCGCCAAGGTCATAGAAACCGTCGACGCCGTCCTCGAAACGGAGGCGCCCGAGGCGATGTTGGTGCTCGGCGATACCAACAGCTGCCTTTCGGTTCTCCCGGCCAAGCGGCGCCAGATTCCCGTGTTCCATATGGAGGCTGGCAACCGCTGCTTCGACCAGCGCGTGCCCGAGGAAATCAACCGGCGGATCGTCGATCATACAGCCGACGTCAACCTGACTTACAGCGACATCGCACGCGAATACCTGCTGCGCGAAGGTCTGCAACCGGATCTCGTCATCAAGACGGGCAGCCCTATGTACGAGGTGCTCAACCACTATCGCAAGGCCATCGAGGGGGCAGATGTGCTCTCGCGCCTGCAGCTGACCGCGGGGCAGTTTTTCGTGGTGAGCGCGCACCGCGAGGAGAACATCGAATCGCCGCGGACGTTCGGGAAGCTGGTCGGGCTTCTCAATGGGATCGCGGCGGACCATGACCTGCCGGTCATCGTCTCGACGCACCCGCGCACGCAGAAGCGTATCGAGGCAACCGGCGCCGCCTTCCATCCCATGATCCGGCTGCTCAAGCCGCTGGGGTTCTTCGACTATGTGAAGCTGCAGATGTCGGCCCGTGCCGTGTTGTCCGACAGCGGCACGATCAGCGAAGAGGCCTCTATTCTCAATTTCCCCGCGCTGAACATTCGCGAAGCGCACGAGCGCCCCGAAGGAATGGAAGAAGCGGCCGCAATGATGGTCGGGCTCGAAATTGATCGGGTTCGACAGGCGCTTGCGATCCTCGCAGACCAGCCGCGTGGCAATGAGCGGGGGATACAGCTCGTGGCTGACTACAGCATGCCCAACGTTTCGGACAAGGTGGTTCGGATCATCCACAGCTACACGGATTACGTGAACCGCATCGTGTGGCGCAAAGGGTCCCCGAGCGCGTAATGAAAATCCTGATCGTGTCTCAGTATTTCTGGCCCGAGCTTTTCCGGATCAACGAGATTGCGGCCTACCTGAGTGAGCGTGGGCACACGGTCACGGTCCTGACCGGCAAGCCCAACTATCCCGGCGGGACCGTGTTCCCGGACTACCAGAAAGATCCGGCGGCCTTCACCAGATACGAAGGCGCCGAGATCGTGCGCATTCCACTTTTGCCGCGTGGCAGCTCGAGCCTGCGCCTGATGCTGAACTATTTGAGCTTTGCGGTTTCGGGCGTGACCGCCGGTGCATGGCGACTGCGTGGCCGCTCCTTCGACGCGATCCTGGTTTTTCAGGTTTCGCCGGTGACGGTAGCCATTCCGGCGCTGCTTCAGCGCCGTCTGAAGCGGGCGCCACTCGCGATGTGGATTTTGGACCTGTGGCCGGAAACGCTGTCGGCCGTCGGCGCCGTTCGGTCGCAGCGGGTTCTGGGTTGGGTCGGCCGGCTGGTCGGGGTCAATTTATCGCCGGTGCGACATCATTCTGGTCCAATCTCGTGCGTTCGTCGGGAGTGTCGATCGCCGAACCGGCGGCGCGGTGCCCGTCAAGTACTTCCCCGCCTGGGCGGAGGCGACGTTCGAGATCTCCCCGGACAAGATCGAGCCGGCCGCTGAGTTGGAGCGCTTCAAAGACACGTTCAATGTCATGTTCGCGGGCAATGTCGGGGAAGCTCAGGATTTTCCCGCGATCCTTGCAGCGGCGGACACCCTGCGCCATCGGCGTGACATACGTTGGCTCATTGTCGGCGGCGGGCGCGCCGTCGATGCCGTCCGGAACGATATCAAGGCGCGTCGGCTCGACGATCGCGTCATCCTACTTGGCAGCCATTCGGTCGAGCGGATGCCGAGCTTCTTCAAGGGCGCGCATGCGCTGCTCGTCTCGCTGAAGCCGGAACCGGTATTTGCCATGACGATCCCCGGGAAAATCCAAAGTTATATGCGCTCTGGCGTTCCTATCATCGCGATGCTGGATGGCGAGGGCGCACAGGTCGTCGAAGAGTCTGGCGCGGGGCTGGTTTGCCCGGCCGGCGATAGCGCGGCGCTTGCCGGCATCGTCAGCCGGCTTGCCGACTTTGCGCCGGAAGAGCGGGCCCGGATGGGTGCGGCCGCGCGCGTCTATTGTGAGAAAGAGTTCGGTCGCGCCAGTTTGCTCAGTCGACTGGATGTGTGGCTGCAGGGGATGGAGATGCGGCGCGCTAGCCGATGATAGGCGACGAATGGGGACAGGGACGAGAAGGTTTGATGTCAGACGGCCGGTGCTATCGTTCAACCGCCTGTGTCGAAGCGCGAGAGGCTGGAGATGCATGAAATGCAGCAGCGCAGGCGGGTGGGTGTCGTCGGGGCACGAAGCCAGGTCGGCGTGCGCGTGCTGGCGGCGCTGGCGGCCGAAGGGCGCTCGGTTTCCGCGTTCACGCGGCAGGATCCAGCCCGGCAAAGTCCTGCGCAGAACGGCGGCGATCTGACGTGGTGCGGCCTGTCCCCTGGCGATGCGGGCGCAAATTCAACCGCCGCTGCGGCAGGGGCCATCTCGGATTGGATCTTCGTCGCGCATATCTGGGCCCTACCTGACTGTTTCGATATGCTGGAGGCCTTCGGCGCACAACGACTGGTGGCGGTATCCTCGACCAGCCGCTTTACCAAGCCGCAGTCATCCGATGCTGCGGAAAGGAATGTCGCTCGAAAGCTCGCGGACGCGGAAGCGCAAGTCCAGGACTGGGCGACACGCCATGGCGTGGCGTGGACTATTCTGCGGCCGACGCTGATTTATGGCGGCGGGCAGGATCGAAATATTTCGGAGATGGCGAGCGTCATTCGGAGGTTTGGAGCCTTCCCTCTGCTGGGCCGTGCGGTCGGTCTGCGCCAACCGGTGCACGTCGAGGATGTCGCCGCCGCATGCGTCAGTGCCCTTTCCGCGGCAGCGTCCGCCAACCGTGCCTACAATATTTCAGGTGGTGAGATCCTGACCTACCGCGCGATGGCCACGCGCGTCTTCGAGGCGCTCGGGCGCAAGCCCCGCTTCCTGCCGATCCCCTTGTGGACAATCCGGGCCGGTGTCGGCGTGATGCGCGCACTGCCTCGCTATCGGCATGTGTCGGCCGGTATGGCCGAGCGCATGAACACCGACATGGTCTTCGAGCACGCGGATGCGGCCAGGGATTTCGGTTTCCAGCCACGCCCCTTCGGCCTGACGCCAAGGGACATGGGTTGAGTTCCGATGCCAATTCGGCTATTGCGGCGGATGCGATCCTGCGGGGGGCGTGGACATCAGGTCTGAACAGCGCCTAGTCTGAACTGCGTACGGTGCAGAAAGCGAGTTGGGCATGAAACGAGCACTCGACGTTACGGCGGCCCTGTTGGGTCTCATTGTTTCGCTGCCTGTCTTGCTTGTGGCCATGCTGGCAATCCGTCTGGAGACACCGGGCAGTCCCATTTTCGCGCAGACACGGGTTGGTCGCGGCGGCCGTCCATTCACCTGCCTCAAATTGCGCACCATGTACAAGGACACCGCTCACCAGCCGTCCCACATGACAGGCGCCTCGGCGGTTACGCCGCTCGGGGCCAAGATGCGTCGCTGGAAGCTCGACGAATTGCCCCAGCTGTGGAATGTTCTGGTTGGCCAGATGAGCCTCGTCGGGCCGCGGCCGTGCCTGCCGACGCAGACAGAACTCGTCGAGGCGCGCAAGCGGCTGGGCGTGCTCGACGTGACGCCGGGCATCACCGGGCTTGCTCAGGTTCAGGGCGTCGATATGTCCGAGCCTGAGAAGCTGGCGGCCATCGACGCCAACTACGTGAAAACTGCAACTTTCGTGGGCGATCTGTCGTTGATCATGGCAACCCTGTCGGGCAAAGGTGTCGGCGTCGACCGCGTCGCCCAGCAGCCCACTCGCCATTGAAATTCCGGGCTGTTTGGGGCCGTCCACACAGGGCGAGGCCGCCCCGGCCGCAATGCCTTGACTTCGACCTTGCGTTTGGTGGATCGCTTTGCCCGAACGAACATCATATACACCGTAAAATTGCGCGGCATCGCGCGCCTAGTCAACCAGAAGATGTGATTGACGATGAGCCAAGCAGCACACAGCAGCAAGCGCCCTTATCAGATTTGCGCCAACTGCATCATGGATACCTCGGATTCCAACATCGTGTTCGACGCGCGGGGCTGGTGCGACTATTGCAACAATTTTCACGCGACCATTCGTCCGAATTGGCACACAGACGAGCGGGGTGCCGCCGAACTCCAGCGGACGGTCGACGAGATCAAGCGCCATGGTCAGGGCCGCGATTACGATTGCATCATAGGCATGAGCGGAGGCGTCGACAGCTCTTACGTCACTTATCTGGCCAAGGCCAAGCTCGGCCTGCGACCGCTGATCTTTCATGTTGACGCTGGCTGGAACTCCCAACAGGCGACCAACAACATCGAGAAGCTGGTCGATGGCCTCGATCTCGAGTTGCACACTGAGGTCGTGAACTGGGAGGAGATGAAGGACCTGCAGCTCGCGTTCTTCAAGGCGCAGGTCCCGCACGTCGATACCCCGCAGGATCATGCCTTCTTCGCTGGCCTCTACAATTTCGCGGCAAAGAATGACGTGAAGTACATTCTGACTGGGGCCAATTACTCGACGGAATGTATCCGCGAGCCGCTGGAGTGGCATTACCACGCATCCGATCTCCGCCAACTCAAGGACATTCACAGCCGGTTCGGGAAGCAGCCGCTCACGACGTTTCCGCTGGCCGATATCTTCAAGTTCAAGATCTACTACCGATTCGTGAAGGGGTTGCGGGTGGTGAAGCCGCTGAATTTTGTGCCCTACATCAAGGAAGACGCGATGCAGGAGTTGGTCGATCGTTTCGGCTGGCAGAAGTATGCGCACAAGCACTACGAGTCGCGCTTCACACGCTTTTACGAGGGGTATTGGCTGCCGACCAAGTTCGGATACGACAAGCGGCGCGCGCACTTCTCGAGCTTGATCGTGACGGGGCAGATCGCGCGCGAGGACGCCCTCAAGAAGATCGCGATTCCCGCGTACGACGAAGCCACGATCGCGCAGGATTTCGAGTATGTGGCCAACAAGCTCGGCCTGACGGTCGCTGAGCTGCAGGCCCTCAAGGACGGCCCGAACAAGAGCTACCGAGACTACAAGTCCAACATGGCCGTCATCAGTCTCGGCGCCAGCGTTCTGCGGGCCGTCGGCGTGCAACGGGCGATCATCCGATGATCGCGATCATCAATTATGGTCTTGGCAACATCGACGCGTTCGTGAACCTCTACAACAAGCGATTGAACATCCCGGTGCACGTCGCAACGTCAGCCGATGATCTCAAGGGTGTTACGCGGATCATTCTGCCCGGCGTTGGCGCCTTCGATCATGCGATGGACCTGCTGGAACGATCGGGCATGCGCGAGCCCCTCGACGATCTGGTTCTCCGGCAAAAGGTTCCCGTTCTCGGGATCTGTGTCGGCATGCAGATCCTGGCCGAGCGCAGCGATGAGGGCCAGCGCGGTGGACTTGGGTGGATCCCTGGTGAAGTCAAATCGCTCAAGGCGGCACAGCAGGCCACGAACCAGCGCCGGCCGATGCCGCATATGGGCTGGAACGACGTTCGGCCGGTCCACGACGTCGGCTTGTTCAAAGGACTGGAAGCCGACGCCAAATTCTACTTCCTGCATTCCTTCTATTTTGCGTGCGCGAAGGCGGAGAACGTGGGGGCCGTGTGCGAGTACGGCTTGGAGTTCTGCTGCGCTGTGACTTCAGGCAACATTCACGGTGTCCAGTTCCATCCCGAGAAAAGCCATCGCTACGGGATGCGTCTGCTGCAGAATTTCGCGGAGGCCTGACATGCTGCGGCCGAGGATTACGCCATGTTTGCTCGTCCACAAGGGGGGGCTTGTCAAGACCGTGCAATTCGCGGCGCCGAAGTATGTCGGCGACCCGATCAATGCCGTGAAGATCTTCAACGAGAAGGAGGCCGACGAGCTCATCGTGCTCGATATCGATGCCACTCGGGACGGCCGCGAACCGAACTTCCAGATGATTGCCCACCTGGCACTGGAATGCCGGATGCCGCTTTGCTATGGCGGCGGCGTGCGGACCGCAGAGCAGGCGAAGCGCATCGTCGGCCTCGGCGTCGAGAAGGTGGCGATCAGCTCCGCGGCGTTGGAGACGCCAGAGGTCATCACGGCGATCGCCGAAGAGATTGGCAGCCAAAGCGTCGTCGTCGTACTCGACGTCAAAAAATCGCCGGCCGGCAACTACGAGGTCTGGACGCGCAATGCCACGCGCGCGTCGGGCAAGGATCCCGTCCAGGCGGCCATGGAATTCGAGACGCTCGGCGCAGGCGAGATCGTGCTCAATTCGATCGACAATGATGGCATGATGACCGGCTACGACCTGGAGCTGCCGCGGCGGGTCCGGGACCATATCCAGATCCAAATGTCGGTGCTCGGCGGCGCCGGCAGCTTGGACGATATCGCGGCGCTGGTGCGAACGTGTGGAGTCGTCGGCGCGGGCGCCGGCTCACTCTTCGTCTTCAAGGGTGCGCGCCGGGCGGTCCTCATCAGCTATCCGAACATGGAACGCAAAGACGAGCTGATCCGCCAAGCATGCGCGGTTGCTTGACGCGACGGGCCATAGGAGTGACTGTGCCACGAATTGGCGCGGGCATGGGTGTTGCTATCGCAGAAGGGCAACCGGGCGATCCCATCTCACGTGTTGGAGCAGAACGGGCTCAACCTTTCGCTGACGGAACGCACCAGCGTTCAGCAGCCGTTCCAAAAAGTCGAGCAACTCCTGATGAACGCCAGACAGAGATGTCGCGGCGACCACAGCGCGGTGCGAGCAGCGCCGGTCTCAGGGTGAACCTCAATTGTCACGATAGGAAGTTGCGCTTGGCGCTTCAGGGATCGATCAAACAAACGATTGCGTTGAGCTGGAATTGTGCCCGGAGGCAAGATCGATGTGGGCGCTCCCACGCCAACTTGCCCTCATGGCCCATCGCGCCGCGGGCCTCAATCGTTCGGTGATGCTCGAAATGGGATGGGACAGCAGATCTTGATGATGCTGGAAATCGTACGCGCGCCGGCATGCCATCTGCCTGTCTCATTCCGGCGGCGGGACTGTGCCCATGCGCGGGCTGATCGGCACCTCGCGGGCGAGGCCGGTGGCGGTCTCGAACAGGGCGGCGGCTTGCAGCAACTCCGCTTCGCCGCGCGGGCGGCCGACGATCTGGATACCGATCGGCCGGCCGAAGCGATCGAAACCCGCCGGCACCGCGATCGAGGGCACGCCCATCAGCGTCGGGATCGCCGTGATCAGCGATGCGCCGAGGTAGTGCTCGAGCTTTTTGCCGTCGATGGTCTCGGGCATGCGGCGGGCGACGTCGAAGGCCGGCGTCGATGCGCCGGGCGTCACCAGCATGTCATAGGTCTCGAAGAAGGCGGCGACTCGCCGATAGAAGGCGGCGCGCTCGCGATCGGCCCAGGCGAGGCGGCTCGGGCTCGCCTTCAGGCCCTCCTCGGTGTTCCAGATGATATCTGGCTTGATCAGATGGCGATGGGTTTCGAGTTGCTGCTCGCGGTCTACGACATAGGATTGCGCGCGCAGCACCATGAAGGCCTCGTCCATGCGGCCGATGTCGGGTGCGGCCTCGTCGATCCGCGCGCCCATCGCTTCGAAGTGACGCATCGCCTTCGCGCAGATCTCGCGCGTTTCGCGGTCGACTGGCACGCGGCCGCCGAAGTCAGGTGAGAATGCGATGCGGACTGGTGCTTTGGGTGCGGCAACGGCGGCCGAGAACGATATGGCCGGCGCATCGAAAGTCTGCGGATCGCGCGGGCAGAAACCGGCCATCGTATCGAGGAACAGCGCGAGATCGGGCACATTGCGCGCCATCGGGCCTTGCACCGAAAGCGGCGCGTAGAGGTTGTTCGAGGTGCCGCGCGTGACGCGGCCGGGCGAGGGGCGCAGACCCACCACCGAGCAGTAGGTGGCGGGGCGGCGCAACGATCCCGCGTGATCGGTGCCATGCGCCAGCCAAACCTCGCCCGCCGCCAAAGCCGCTGCGCCGCCACCCGTCGAGCCACCGCAGGTGAGCGACGTGTTCCACGGGTTGGTGGTCCGCCCAAACACCTCGTTGAAGGTGGAGCCGCCGGCGCCGAACTCAGGCGTGTTCGACTTGGCGATGACGATGCCGCCCTTGCGCTCGATTCGCTCGACCACGGGGTGCGAAGTTGTCGGCACATGATCCTTGAAGATCGGCGAGCCGTAGGTCGTGCGCACTCCCGCGACATCGGCCAGATCCTTGATCGCTAGGGGCAAACCGCCGAGCCAACCGGCCTCGCCTTTGGCATCCCGGCCGTCGCCACGCATCAGGCGCTTGGCATGGTCGCGCGCGCGCTCAAAACACAGCGTCGGCAGCGCGTTGAGATGCGGCTCGCAGGCGGCGATGCGTCTTTCCGCGGCGTCGATCAGGTCGAGTGGCGTGATCTCTCGCGTTCCGAGCCGGCGGACGGCCTCGCGCGCCGTCATCTTGATGAGATCGTCGGACATGGGTTGCGCTCCCGTTGGCGTGCCGCAGTCTAGGTCGCATGACCGGTGCTTGCCAATCGAGCCGATTTCCATACCAATGCCCAGGCGCCGACGCGGGCATGCGCCCCGGACCGGAGGGAGCCAGGCATGCCGACGTCATTTCCATTCGATCCCGCGCTGCGCGAGCGCATTCTGACCAATTTGACCGAGTTCGATCGCACCACCGTCGACAATCCCGGTTTGCGGCAGGCCGGTGTCGTGATCGTCATCGCCCGCAATCTGGCGGATAGCGGCGCCTCGATCCTGTTGACGAAACGGCCCGAGGATATGCGCCGTCACGCCGGCCAATTCGCGTTGCCGGGCGGACGGCTGGACGAGGGCGAAACCATCCGGGCCGCGGCCCTGCGCGAACTGCGCGAGGAGCTTGGGCTCGTGCTCGATGAAAGCGATATCCTTGGCCTGCTCGACGACATGCCGACGCAGTCGGGGTTCCGCATTACGCCGATCGTCGCCTGGGGCGGCGAGGCGCGCGAATTGAAGCCGGATCCGGTCGAGGTGGCCAAGGTGTTCCGGATTCCGCTCGTCGAGCTGGACAGTCCCGCAATCCCGAAATTAGAGCCGGCCGGCGACGGCCTGCCGCCCGTCATGTCGGCGCCGCTGCCAACGACCGGCGGTCAGGTCTATGCGCCGACCGCCGCCATGCTCTACCAGTTCCGCGAGGTGGCGCTGCACGGCCGCCCGACGCGCGTCGCCCACTTCGGACATCCCCGGTTCGCCTGGCGCTGAGGCGGCTTGCCATGCGCGGCCCAGACCCAGTAGCGCTCGGCGCGGGCCCAGTGCATGATCTTGCTCGGATCCGAACACGCCAGGAAAGGCGCCCGCCGATGAAGCAGCCGACCACGTTCTACAGCGAAGGCTTCAAGCTTTCGGGCGATCTCTATCTGCCCGACGGGCTCAGACTGGATGAGCCACGCGCGGGTATCGTGCTCTGCCACGGCTATACCGGTGTCAAGGATCTCTACCTGCCCGACAACGCGCGGGTGTTGAACGAGGCGGGCTATGTGGTGCTCGCCTTCGATTACAAGGGATGGGGCACCAGCGAAGGCCCGCGCAGCCGGCTCGCGCCCTACAGCCGCGTTGCCGACGTGCAGGCCGCGATGACATTCCTCGGGCTGCAGCCGAGCGTCGACGCCAACCGCATCGGCCTCTACGGCACCAGCTACGGCGGCGCGACAGTGGTCTGGACCGGCGCCATCGACGCGCGCGCCAAGTGCATCGTCTCGTGCGTCGGCGTTGGGCATGGCGCGCGCTGGATGCGCAGCGTCCGCAGACCCGACGAATGGCATGACCTGCACGAGCGCGCCGACAAGGATCGTGCGAAGCGGGTGCTCGATGGCAAGTCGGCGCTGGCCGACCGTTCGGAAATCTTATTGCCGGACCGGCAGTCGGCGGAACTGGCGGCGGCGGCCCGCAAGAACAACCCGAACGCCATCAACACGCTGCCGACCGAGTTCATCGACGAGACGCTGCAGTTTCATCCCGAGTGGGTCGTCGACAAGATCGCGCCCCGGCCTATCCTGTTCATCACGACGGACGACGACCGGCTGGTGCCGCCGGAGGAATCTATCGCGCTGCACGAGAAGGCGGGCGATCCGAAGGCGCTGATCGTGCTCAAGGGGTTCGGCCATTATGAGGTCTACAGCGAGCCGGCCTTCAGCCAGGTGATGGCGGCGACTGTGGCGTGGTTCCAGGAGTATCTTCCGGTAATGCTCGAACCAGACGATCAGGACGAGAAGCTCACGGCGTAACAATGGTTCGTTCAACCAATCGGGAGGCGACAATGGCACAGCAGCTCAAAGGCAAGACCGCGCTCATCACAGGCGCGGCGGGTGGCCTCGGTCGGGCGATCACGGCGGGCTTGATGGCGGCTGGCGCGCGGGTCATGGCGGCCGACATCTCTGATGCAGGGTTGGCGGCGCTTGCCAAGGCGCATCCGGGCGATCAGCTCAAGACGCGCTGCCTCGACATCGCGGATCATGTGGCCTGCGCCCAGGCGGTTGCCGAAACTGAAAAGGCGTTCGGCGCCCTTGATATCTTGGTCAACAACGGCGCACTGGGTATGGGCGTGATCCGGGCCGATCACATGAAAAATCTGGTCGGCATCGAGGAGATCACGCCGGAGATCTGGGATCAGTTCATGCGCGTCAATCTGTCGGGTGCTTGGTACCTGACGCGCGCGGCAGTGCCCGGCATGAAACGGCGTCGCTCGGGGCGGATCATCACGGTCACCACCAGCATGTTCACGATGCTGCGGGGCCAGTTTCATCCCTACGGCCCATCGAAGGCCGCACTCGAGGCGATGTCGGCGGGCCACGCGGAGGAGTTTGCGCCAGACGGAATCACCGTGAATGTCGTGGTGCCCGGCGGGCCGGCCGATACCGCGATGGTGCCAGACGTCTCGGGCTATGAGCGCGCCAAACTGATCCCGCCCGCGGCGATGGCGCCGCCGATCGTCTGGCTCGCGTCCGATGCGGCGGCAGGCGTGACCGGCAAGCGCTACATCGCCGCGCAATGGGACGCGGCGCTCTCCGTCGAAGTGAACCGCGGGGCTGCGGAGGCGCCAGCTGGCTGGCCGAGCCTCGCGCAGTCGCCGGTATGGCCGGGTGGCAAGCCGAAGGCATGAGGCCCGGCTGCGAAGTGGGCAGCCGAAGGGCAAAACAAAGAGCCCGGCTGCGAAGTGGGCAGCTCAATTTGCGATGCAATCCCGCTCAAACCCGAGGAACACGATTGACCTGCAAGAGACCTTGTGAACTCGGTGCGGGCTGTAATGAGGCACGGAAGCTCTGCCGACGAAAGCCGACGAGTGCAGGTTCCCGAGCCGACGGGAAGTGTTAGACTGCCGCCGGCCTCTCAGACCCGAGAGCCGTCTCAAGGAGTGCGAAGCTATGGCAGCAAAATACTCCGGTGGGTGCGCGCATGTGCATGTCACCGCTTCCGCTGAGCCCATCGACAACCATGAATGCCACTGCAATGTCTGCAAGTCCGTGACTAAGCAACACACCACGCACGTGGTCTTCTTCAACTACGGCGACCTGAAGGTCGACCATCCCGAAAAGATCAAGCGCGTACCTTTCAACGCCGATAATCCAGGCGGTCCACTGGAGATATGCCTTTGCACCGATTGCAGTTCGGTGCTGATGCTGGACGACAAACAGCGGCGCATCCGCGTTGCCGTGCCGAACATCATGGGGTACGACACCAGCAAGTTCCCAAAGGCGACGTACCATGCCTTCTGGGACGAAACGAAGGGATACGCCGAGCCGTCTGACGGCCGGCCCGTGTATTCAGGGTTGCGGCCAGAATTCAAGTGGCCTGCTAGCTCGTGACGCAAGGCATAGTGTTGCGGCGGAGAGGGTGGTGAACCTGCTTCGTATCACCGCCCGTGGCTGGAGCGGGCCGGCAAACTGGCTCAAACCCTGAGAGCGCGACCAAGACCCGGAGGAGACATCGCTCAGAGCCGTGGGGCTCCCGCAGTCCCACAAGACACGCGCTGCATGATCAGCCGGGGCTCACCGTCACCGAAGAAATTCTTGCGGAGTTGCCCTGGGGAAAAGCCCACCGAGACATAGAGCGCGCGGGCAGCATGATTGTCGGGATGAACGGCGAGGTCGATGGAACGAGCGCCATCACTCAAGGACAGAAGGTGGTTCAGCATCGCTCGCGCAAATCCTTTGCGGCGAGCCTCTGGATGCACGGCAATGTTGCTCAGATAGGTGCTACCATCTTCACGACGACGGAGCGCGCCAGTCGCTACTACGCTTCCGTCACGCAGGTGCAAGTAGTATTCGTTGGCATCGATCTCTGACTTCGCAGCGGTGCGATCGAGCGGCTTCCCATAGAGCTTTTCGTTCATCACCTGGGTCTCGAACGCGACGACCAAGTCGACATCAATCGCCGTAGCACGCTTCAGCATCGTGGTTGCCCGAAGTCTTTAGGCCGCATCGCATCAATGGCAATGCGGTCGCTCCACAATCAAAACCGGACCACGCATTTTTGTTCGGCGCTTCCGTTGCCTACCAGCGCAATTGCGCCGGACAACCGAAGCGCCGTCAATGATCGCCAGCGTCCCCGTGAAGAACGGGGAGGGGGAAACAGCTCGGCTGCGTGTCTTTGGTTGGCCCTTCGGCTGCCCGTCGCGCCGAAAGCGCGCAAAAGTTCACTCGCAACCGCGCCTGAAAAACTCATCCCGTCGTGATGCGGTCGATCTCGGCAAGGTCTTCGGCCGTGAGCTTCCACGCCGCCGACTTGACGTTCGCCTCGACCTGTTCAGCGCTGGTTGCGCCCGCGATCACGCTCGCGATGTTGGGGCGCGCCAACAGCCAGGAGAACGCGAGATCGAGCAGCGAATGGCCGCGCTTCTTGGCGAATGCGGCCAGTTCTTCGGTGACGCGCCAGTTGCGGTCGTTGAGATACTTGTCGGCCCAGCGTTTCGTCTCCGTGAGACGTGCGCCTTGCGGCATCGCGCCCCGCGAGTACTTACCGGTGAGCAGGCCGCAGGCCAGCGGGAAGTAGGGGATCAGGCCCATCCCGTAGCGCGACATCATCGGCATCAGCTCGCGATCAGCGTCGCGGATGATCAGGCTGTACTCGTCCTGGCACGACACGAAAGCATTGAGATTGCAACGCCGCGCCGTCTCCTGCGCCTCTACGACCTGCCAGGCCGGCAGGTTTGAGCAACCAATGTAGCGCACCTTGCCGGCCCGCACGAGATCGTCGAGCGCGCGCAGCGTCTCCTCGATCGGGGTGAGCGGATCCGGGCGGTGCAGCTGGTAGAGATCGAAGTAGTCGGTCTGGAGCCGCTTCAAGCTGCCTTCGACGGCACTCATGATGTAGCGGCGCGAGCCGCCGATCTGTTTGCCGTCCTTGTCCATCTGCATGCCGAACTTGGTTGCGAGCACGATTCTGTTGCGCTTGCCGCCCTTGAGCACCTCGCCCATCGCCGTCTCGGAGCCGCCCTGGTTGGAGTAGATGTCGGCGGTGTCGAAGAACGTGATGCCGAGATCGATCGCCTTGTCGATGACGCGGCCGGTCTCGCGCGTATCGATACGTCCGCCGAAGTTGTTGCACCCGATCCCGACCTCCGAGATCCGGAGGCCTGATGTGCCGAGATTGCGTTCCTGCATGGCGAGCTCCTGCCCTGAATTTGTCGGCCAACAGTTAACGAACATCCCGCCGCCTGCCAACTGTCGTTAGGTTTGGTTGTGCAGCTGGAGGAGGGCCGGTAGGGTCGCGGCATGATCGACAGCACCGGACGTCCCGTTCTGATCTTCGCCTGCCTCGGGCATGCGCTGTTCCACATCATCGCGGCGCTGTTTCTGACGCTGGTGCTGGTGCTGCAGCCGGCCTGGAAGCTCAGCTACAATGATCTGATCGCGCTCTGGACGATGGGCGCGTTTCTGCTGGGCTTTGGCGCGCCGATCGCCGGCTGGCTCGGCGATCGCTTCGGCGAGACGCGGGTGATGATCGTCTATTTCCTCGGGATCGGGGCGGCGTCCATTGCCTGCGGCTTCGCAGACGGGCCGCAATCGCTCAGGGTTGCGCTCGCCGCGATGGGGCTCTTTGGCGCGATCTATCATCCGGTCGGGACGGCCTGGGTTGTGAAAAATGTCACGCGCCAGGGCCGTTCCATTGCCATTCTCGGCATCTGCGGCAGCATCGGAATTGCGTCGGCGTCGCTGGTGGCGGCCGGCATCAATGACATTGCGGGATGGCGCGCCGCGTTCGCTATTCCGGGTGGCGTTGCCGTGGCCGTAGGGCTGGTGCTGATGGCGGCCTACGCAAGCGGACGCATCGTCGACCGCGACACCGACGTCGCGCAACAGCCGGACCCCGATCGTCGCGATGTGCGCCGTGCGTTCCTGGTTCTCGTCGTCACGATGACACTGACGTCGCTCACCTATCAGGCGTTCGCGACGATGCTGCCGAAGTGGATCGGCCGTGAGATCGGCGTATCTCTCGGGCCGGGCCTGACGGGCCTTGGCGCGATGGTGATGCTGATCTATCTGGCCGGCGCGCTCGGGCAGCTTACGGGCGGTGCGCTCACAGACCGCGGCTTCCTGAAACCGGTCTATGTCGCCGGCTTCGCCCTGAAGATCGCGGCGTTGCTGCTGGCGGCGATGGTTGGTGGATGGCCGGTGGTCGCCGCGGCGATGGCGATGGCCTTCGTGTTCGACATGGCGTCGATGCTCGAGAATATGCTGATCGCGCGCTATACGCCGAGTGGACGGCGCGGCCTCGCTTATGGCGTCCGCCACGGTATCGCAATCATCGCCGGGCCGATCGGCGTCCAACTCGTCGCGACGCTGTTCACGGAAGCCGACGGATTCACGCCGTTGCTCCGCGTTCTGGCGGCGGTTGCGGTCGCCATCCTCGCGGCGGCATTGCTGCTGCCACGTGACCGCCCCGCAGTTGCCGCGCCCGTGGCCGCGCGCTGATCAGCCGTCGAGCATGCCGGCGATCATGAAGCCGCCATCCGCCGCGAACGTGTGGCCTGTCGTGAAGCTCGCCTCGTCGGAGGCGAGGAAGGCGGTCATGGCCGCGATCTCGCCAGGCGTGCCGAAGCGCTTCATCGGCATGCGGGCGGCGACATGCGGACCGATCGCATCGCCTTGCTCGGGACGCGTCTTGGTCGGTCCGGGCGCCACAGCGTTGACGCGGATGTTGTGCGGCGCCAACTCGATGGCCATGGTCTGGGTCAGGTTGATGACGCCTGCCTTGCTGGCGCCGTATGCGGCGCGGCCTTGCCCGCCCAAAATGCCCGAGCCCGATGCAATGTTGACGATGGCGCCGCCGCGGCCGTCGGCGACCATCGCGCGCGCCACCACCTGGCAGAACAGGAAGGTGCCATAGAGATTGGTGTCGACGACCTTGCGCCACAGCTCGTCCGTCGTCTCCAGAAAGGGCGCACGGTCCATAACGCCGGCCGCATTGATCAGCATGTCAATACGGCCGAGTTCGGTTGTCGCGCGCGCCACAATCGCGTCGACATCGGACCGGACCCGAACGTCGGCTGCGGCGCCTGCTGAGCGTCCGCCTGCAGCCTTTATCTCGGCAGCTTTCGCATCGGCGCGTTCGCGGCGGATATCGCAGACGAATACGGCGGCACCCTCGGCCGTCAGGCGATCGACGATAGCGCCGCCGATCCCGTGGCCGCCGCCGGTGACCATGGCAACTTTACCTTCGAAGCGTCGCGTCATGTCAGACCCCCTTGCAAAGGATGTGGGTGGATTTCGGTGTTATAGGGCAACGGGTCATCCTATGCTTCCGCCGACGCGAGGATCATGTCGGCCGCCTTCTCTGCGATCATGATCGTCGGCGCGTTGGTGTTGCTCGATGTCATCTTCGGGAACACCGACGCATCGACCACGCGCATCCCGGCGATGCCGTGGACGCGCAACTCTGGATCGACGACGGCGAGCTTGTCGGTGCCCATTTTGCAGGTGCCGACCGGGTGATAGACGGTGCTGCCGTTCTGGTAGGCGTAGTCGAGCCACTCATCGTCCTTGTCGACGTGCGGGCCAGGGTAGATCTCCTTGCCGCCGCTCTTCTTGAAGACGTCGGCCTGCGTAATGCGCCGGGCGAGCTTCAGGCCGGCGACGATCGCCGCGCGGTCCACCTCGTGATCGAGATAGTTCGGCTTGATCGAAGGCGCGACCTGCGGGTTCGACGAGGTCGCAAGTACGCTGCCGCGTGCTTCGGGGCGGCATTGCCAGGCGCCGCAAGTCATGCCTGGCATGGTATCGAGCTTGCCGATCTGGCCGTTCGGATAGCTCGCCGGTGCGAACGAGATCTGCAGGTCGGGCCGCGTCATCTCCGGCTTTGAGCGCACGAACGCGATGCCGTTGCCGGCCGAATAGGTGAGGATGCCATCGCCGAACAGCGCCCAACGGGCGATCTGCCAGGCGAGACGCGGCCCGCGCGACAGCTCATTGACCGTGGTCTGGCCGTGGATCTCGCGCACGACGCGGGCGACGTAGTGGTCGTGGAAATTGTAGCCGACACCTGGCAACGCCACGCGCACCGGCACGCCGATCGATTGCAGGTGCTCGGGATGGCCGATACCTGAGAGCTGCAGAAGTTGCGGCGAGTTGATGGCGCCGCCGGAGACGATCACCTCTTTGCGCGCCGTCACGGGCTCGGGTACGCCCTTCCCCATGCCGCGCGCAAACGTGACGCCAGACACGCGGTTGCCCGCGTAATTGAGATTGGTGACGAGCACTCCCGTCTGCACCGTGAGGTTGGGCCGTTTCATCGCCGGATGCAGAAACGCCCGCGCGGTCGAGACGCGCCAGCGTCCCTTCCGGGTCTGCTGCACATAGCCGATGCCGTCCTGGGAGGCGCCGTTGTAGTCCGGGTTGTAGGCAAGCCCGACTTCCTGGCCCGCCTTGACGAAATCGCGCGTCAGCGGGTGATGGCCACGGTAGTCCTCGACCACGAGCGGCCCGGTTTTGCCTCGATAGGCGGGATCGCCCGGCAGATAGGTCTCGGATTTTTTGAAGTAGGGGAGTACGTCCTTGTAGCTCCAACCGTGCGCGCCCATGGCGGCCCAATCGTCGAAGTCCTCGCGCTGGCCGCGCACCTGCATCACGCCATTGATTGACGAGGAGCCGCCGAGCACGCGGCCGCGCGGATAGAGGATGCGCCGGTCCTTGGTGCGGGGCTCCGGATCCGTGCGGTAGACCCAGTTCACATTGGTGTTCTCGAGCAGCTTGAAGAAGCCCGCGGGGAAATGGATATAGGGGTTCTTATAGTCGCTGGGGCCGGCTTCCAGAACGCAGACCGTATAGCGTCCGCTGGCCGTCAGCCGGTCTGCGAGAACCGAGCCGGCCGAGCCCGAGCCCACGATCACATAGTCGAATTCCAATGCCGCCTCCCCTTGCCATGTCGCCTGAATCTAGGCCGTTGCGCGCAAGGCGGCAACATCGGAGGCGACATTTCGGAGGCGACCCTGTGACGTGGCTGTCTATCGGGCGACGGCTGCAAAGATCACCGCATTCGCCGCCCGCAGTTCGACCACCATCGCCTCGGCTTGGGCCGGCGGCAGCTCGGCATGCGACAGGCGTCCCCGCCAGATGCCAGCCTTTGGGCCCTCGACGATTTCGATCTTTCGCTCCTGCAGCAGGGCGGTGATGTCGGCGGCGGTTGCAGTCGGCTTGAAGGACAGAATGACGAATGTTCCCGGGTCGGATTGCAGTGCTGCGTTGCGTCCGGTGTCGGCGGACGATCGCGTGCCGGTGTAGATCAAACCGAGCGACAGAGTTAACGTCGCGACCAGCAGCGCGACTGCGGCCGCCGGGGCATCGAGTGCAATGTTTGCCGACGCCTTCAGCCGATGGCCGAGATGGTCAATGCCAATCTTGAGCTTGTCGAGCATCGTGCGCTTCACATCCATCCCAGCGATTCGTCTTACCGATCACGTCGGCTAACGCCGGGTCACATTGCTGCGACCGGCGTCTTGTACATGACGGGTTCATCTATCAACTGCTTTTGTCATGGTCCCAAGACGGCCTGGAGAAATTCGGAGGCAGGGTTTATTCTACCTGCGGCCGCCAGGCCGAGCCGGAATTGATTTTTACGCCTGCATAGAAAGCTGTGACATGTTTCAGAACGAGCCTCTTTCCAGCTTGCGCACTGCGGCGCAATGCCTGACGTCGGTGCTGACACTAGCTATCACCCTATCAGCCGTATCGACGGCTCACGCTCAAAAGCCGCCGATCGTGCAGCGCGGCGATGCGGTGGTCACCGGTTTCTCCGGCACGACGCAGCCCGGCCCTGATCTGCCACCCGACGTGCATCCGCTCGACCGCACCTATCTCGACGTCGAGGGCGTCACGGCGCGCATATTCGATCTCACGCGCCTCGGTGGTGCGCCGCAGGGACAGCTCGCCGATGCGCCGGTGAAATTCAGTCTCAAGGCGCGCGATATCGGTCACGTCTTCGGCATTGCCTTCGATGGTGACGGCAAGGATGGCACGCCCAACATCTATCTCACAGCGACGTCGATCCATGGGCTCCAGCTCGTCATGCCTAACGCCGATGGTAAGCCGCAGCGCGTCATGACGGGACGGCCCGGTGCGCAGTGGATGAACGGCCTGTTCGGAACAGCAAAGGGCGGCGGTCCCGGCACCGTTTGGAAAGTGAATGGAGCCACCGGTGAGGTTTCGCGGTTCGCCAACATCACTAACGGCGATCTCGAGAACAGCGGCGCTGGCCTCGGCTCGATTGCTTTCGATCCGCGCTCGCGTCAACTTTATGTGAGCGACTTGGAGACGGGCCTCGTCTGGCGGCTCGGGCTCGATGGCCGCGCTGTCGACTCCTACGATCACGGATCCATGGGGCGCGAATCGGCAGGCTTGCCGATCGCCGCCTACAACCCGGCCTACCGGACGGATCGCACCGTCGACTCGTTCAACACCGAGATCCCCGAAATCATGGGGCTTCACCGATCCCGAGCGGCGCGTCTGGGGGCTCGCGGTCGAGGGCCGCCGGCTCTACTACTCTGTCGCTTCGGGCCCGACGGTCTGGTCCGTCAGCCTCAACGACAATGGTTCGTTCGGTACTGACGCGCGCCTCGAGCTCGATGTCACGGGTACGCCGGCCGGCAATGCCGTCAGCAACATCATGTTCGATGGCCCCGATACGTTGTTCGTCGCGCAACGCGGCGTGCATCTTGGCAGCTACGACTACTCCGCGTTCACACGTCCCCAGGAATCGACGGTCCTGCGCTACACTTGGAACGCGACGAGCCGGCGGTGGGATTCGGCGCCTTCCGAACTCGCGGTTGGCCTCCAGAGCGAGCATCACGCAACCCTCGGCGGGCTCGCGCTCAACTACGGCTACGATCGCTTGGGCAAGATCGATTATGGCCGCTGCCGCGAAACGCTCTGGACGACGGGGGAGCACCTGCGCGCCGGCAGCGACCTCCAGCGCATTGCGACCGGCGGCCCGCCTCATGTCAACGGCATTCAGGGCATCTACAAGTCCCGATTGCGTCCGGAACACGCACCGCCGCTCGAATCCTGGTTCGTCGATTTTGACGCCGTTTTCGGCGATCACGAGTCCTTCGGCCATATCGGCAACGTCGGTATCTTCGCGCCGTGCCAGGGCAGCGTTATCACGACGGCTGCAACCGACGTCCGGGTGCCGATCTGGACCAAGGGCCCGAACCTGGTGGTCGAGAAGCGCTGCAAAGCTGGCGCGCTCGGCGGCCGCGTGCATTGCGTGATTGTCGTTCGCAACAGGGGCGACGAGACCGCGAGCGAGACGATCGAACTCGTCGACGCTACGCGGGTGCTGTGGGGGCCAGGCGCCGGCAAGGTCATTCCGCTGGCGACGGTACGCCCCGACGGAACGGAGTGGTCCTGCCAGGTCAACGCGGACGGCGACTATGCGTGCCGCCTTCCGGCCAATCTGATCGGCCCCGGCACTTACCGCCAGCTCGAGGTCTGGTTTGAAACGCAACCGCTGGTCCTCGCGGGCAATGTCGGTTATCGCAATTGCGCGACGATCAACCACCCGAACGGCGTCGGTAAAGCCTGCGCTGAGGGCGGCGGTGACATCATTGTCCGCAAGACCGGCCCGGTGGATTGCCGGGCGGGCACGGACTGCCGCTTCGGCATCACCATTACCAACACGACAACTGAACCGTACAGCGGCGACGTCCTGCTTTCCGACAGCCTGCTGCTCGGCGGTAAGGTCACGCCGGCATCCATCACGTCCATCTCGCCGCCGCTCGGCTGCAAGGAGGATCCGAAGGCGCTGCCATTTGCGTGCGTGTCCAAGCTCGCGCTGGCTGCGGGCGAAAGCCGCACGCACTGGATCACGGTGATGACGCCGGCAAAACCGAACGCATGGTTCCAGAATTGCTTCGGTCTCACCGATCCGTGGCTGCTGAACGATACGGCGGCGCTCGAGAGACTGCTGACGCCGATCAGGCAGGCGACCGGCGCCTTGCCGAGCGGCCATCCGAGCTGCGTCTGGGTGAGGATCCCGGGCCCGCCGCTGGCCCCGGCGAAAGCACCCACGCCGGAGTATCAGTCGTTCGCCGGCACCTGGAATCCGACCCTTGCGTCATCGTTTTCGCCGCCGGGTGACGTTTCGAGGTGCGCCGACGGCCGCTCGCCGCTGGCAAGTGGTCGCTGCCCGTGCCCGGTCAGTGCTCCTTACGATCCCGATACGGGATCGTGCCGGGCGCGTCCCGTCTGCTGGGACAAAATTCGCCTGCGCCACGATGGGACGTGCTGCCCAACTGGGTCGGTTTATTGGCCGCAAACGCGGACCTGTCAGGCACCGCCGCAAGCCGGCTGTCCCGACGTCTGGCGCCGCGGCCCCGATGGAAATTGCTGCCCGTCTGGCACGCGGCTGATCGACGGCGCTTGCCGCACGCCGCCGCTGGTGTTCGAGCCATGCCCGTGGGGTACTGTCCGTGCGTTCGCCGGCATTTGCATCCCAATCCCGGTGCCGCCCGTGGTGGTGCAGAGATGCCCGGATGGTCGCATTCGCCAACCGAACGGCTTCTGCCCGCCGATCGTGTGCCAGGCCTCGGCCACATTCAATCCGCGCGGGGGCAAGTGCGATCCGCTGCCGCCACCCGGCACGACACCACCCAAGAAGTGCCCAGGTAATCTCGTCTTCAATGCGCTCGGCAGCTGCGTGCCGTCGACAACCACCCGCCCGGACGGTCCCCCCAAGGGACCAACGCTGCCACCGTGCCCGTTGTCTCTGACACGCAACCCGCAAGGAAAGTGCGGGCCAACCATCCCGTTGACGCCGACCAAAGGCACGGCGACGGATACACCGCGCGGCTGTCCGGGCAACTTGGTGCTCAATGCGCAGGGTGTCTGCGTGGTTGCGGGAACGGGCGGTACCACGCGGAACTGCGGCCCAGGTCAACGCCTGAGCAACGGCGGTTGTGTGCCGGACGTGCGTGTGCCGCCTGTGAAGCCGATCCCGCCGACCAAGTCGACGGATACGAAGACCGATCCGAAGCCGCCAACCAAAGGCGACCCGCCGAAGCGGGGCGATACGCCGCCGCCGAAGAAGGTCGATCCACCTCCTCCGAAGAAAGTTGAGGTGCCGACGAAGCGGATTGAACCAAAGGTCGAAAAGAAGCCTGATCCGCCAAAGCGGACTGAGAAGATCGAGAAGAAGGAAGTTCCGAAGCGCAAGATCGAACAGCCGAAGCCGAAGTCCGAACCCGTGAAGCGGCGGGAGCCGGAAAGGCGATCCGAGGCTCCCAAGCCCAAGGTCGAGGTTGCGACGCGCTCAAAACCCGAGCCGAGACGGATCGAGAGGACAGTCGAGCGGGCCGTCAGCCGCCCGCCCGTGCTCTTCGGTGGTGCCGGCGGCGGTGGTCGAAGACGGTAATGGATGCAGCTGCCAATGCGGGTCACCAGGGAGCGTTCCCGCGATCACCGTTGTTGCTCGGAAACTCAACGGCTCAACGACCTTTGTCGCGCGCCCGTTCGAGCCGGCGGGCAGCCAGCACGATGACGGCGACCAGCGCTCCGATTGCTCCGGTCAACCCGAGAATGGGCACCAGGACGGGAACAAAGGCCCAGATCAGCCAACCCACGATCAGGAGCATCGTTCCGCCGAACCAGAACTCGAAGCAGCGACATGTCTCTGTCTCGCAATTGGAGTAACGCGCCCGTTCCGGCGGGCAAATGCAGCGACCACAACACCGTCGCGATCTCAGGCCGCGTCGACCTCAGAGCGCGCAGACCTCGCCGGGTTTGCGGGCCCTGCCCTCGGCCTCGCAACGCCAGCGACGATGACGGCGGGGGCCACTGCCGGCCGTCACGACCTTGCACGTGACCGTGAGGCCGATCGAATATTTCCAGTCGGCGGCTGCCGGATCGACGGCTCGCGCAGCGCGTACCCACGATTGCAGGGTGCTGGCCGATGCCGCTTCAATGGTTGCCCCGTTTCCTTCGCCACGCACGGTCGTGCATTGCGCCTCGGCTGCCGCCGAAAAGCCCAGCGTAAGAAGGGCAACGGCAGTCGATCGTGTCAGTATCGTCCCCATTGGACGTCCTTTCGGAAAATGCGCGCGCGCCTACAAAACGATCGTCTGTCCGATCCCCAGCCGTTTTGCTTCCGCGTAGGCGAGGTTGGCGACTACCATGTCCTCCATCGCGTTGCCCATCGATTTATAGAGCGTGACTTGCGCCTCTGAGATGCGCCCGGGCTTTAAGCCGAGCAGCACTTCGCCGATCTCGGCTCCGCGTGAGGGATCGCGACCGGCCAACTCCGCGCATCCGACAGGGGCCGGCTGGAACGCGGCCTTCGCCTCGACGAACAGCGCCGCGCGTTCGATCAGGGCCGTCGGGACTTCGGTGCCGGGCGGTGCATAGCCGACCGATGTCACGTGCGTGCCGGGCTTGATCCAGGCGTCCTCGATGACAGGTTTGTCGGATGATGTCGTCAGGCACACGACGTCCGACGTCCGCACGGCCGCCTCGAGATCGGACACGACGACGGCAGTGGCCGTGCCTTGCGCGGCCCGTCGCGCGGCTTCGGCCGAACGCGCAAAGACGCGGATCTCATCGAACGGACGCGCGAGATGCAGCAGGCGGACATGCTCGCGCCCCTGCACACCACCCCCGACGACAGTTGCAATCCGTGCGTCATTGCGAGCGATCTCACGTACGGTGAGAACCGCGGCCGCTGTCGTCCTGAGGCCCGTGATGCTCGAGCCATCCAGCACGGCGACCGGTACGCCAGTCGTGCTGTCGAACAGCGACACCAGCGCCTGATGGCTTTCCAACCCAAGCTTGTGGTTGTCATGAAAGACGCTGACCGTCTTCAACGCGATCATCTGCCCGGGCGCATAGGCCAGCATCGCCAGCGAGAAGCCCTTTCCCGGAACGTCGATCTTCGGACGCGGTGGCGCCTGCACTTCGCCGCGCGACAGGGCCTTGAAGCCGTCGGCCAAGGCCACGATCGCGCGTTGCGGATCGACGAGGCGCATGATGTCGTCATGGCCGAGGGTCAGCAGTCGGGTCGGTGAATGAGCCATGAGTTCCCACGATTACACGATGTCGTTGGCGAGCTTGGTTTCGCCGCGCTGCAGGCGGCCGACGTTCTCGATCAGCAGATCGATCACGCGGTCCTCATAGCGCACGGTCTCGCCGGCCGAATGCGGCGTCACGATCACATGCGGCATCGCCCAGAGTGGCGATGAGGCGGCGAGCGGCTCCTCAACCGTCACATCGAGCGCGGCGCCCGCGATCGTCTTCGCGCCGAGTGCCGCCGTAAGCGCCGCCTCGTCGCATACCTTTCCACGCGCAACGTTCACCAGGAACGCCGATGGCTTCATGGCCGCGAGCTGGGCGGCGCCGATCAGTCCCGTCGTCTCCGGCGTCAGCGCGGTGGTCAGCGCGACGAAATCGGCGCGCGGGATCAGTTTCATCATCTCCTTGTCGGCGTGGATTTCGTCGGCCGCACCGCCACCCTTGGCCGGGTCCCGCCGCGTGCCGAGGACCGTCATGCCGAACGCCTTGCATAGGTGCGCCAGCTGCTGCCCGATGCCGCCCATGCCGACAATCAGCACGGTCTTGCCCTGGATCTCGTCTTCCCGGATGCGCCGGTCGCCCTGCATCGGCCGCCAGTGCTTGCCGTGCTGGTGATCGCGCAGGAAATGTAATTGCCGCGACAGCGACAGCATCAGCGAAATGGCGTGTTCGGCGACGGCGTTGGCGTTGACGCCCTGACCGCTCGCCAGCCGGATGCCGTGCGACTTCAAGACCGCGCGGTCGTACTGGTCGGTGCCAGCGCTGATCGACTGGATCAACTTCAGGCGATCGGCTTTCGGCGCCAGCTCGTTCTTCCACATCATTGAGACGGAGAGCACATCGGCATTCGGGATCTTGGCTTCGAGCTCGGCGAAATTTCGCGCGATCTCGAACGTCATCCCCGTCTTGCGCGCCGTGAACGGCGCGGCGAACTCATAGGCGACGTGGGCGAAGAGGACGTTGAGGTCTTTATTCGGAGGCATGGTGGGCATGGTTCGGTCTTTCGGGGCGTTGTCGACGCTGGGTTAGGTGTTCTGTCCTACGTCTGGTCCTTGGAGCGATCGGTCATCGGATCAGGCCTTGAGCTGGGTGTGTAGCCGGGCCGCTTCCGTGCGCGCCCGCTTGGCGCCGTCGCGTGCCATGTCGGCACAGAGCCCAGTGTAGGCGACGGGATCGAGCAGCTTGGCGATCGTCGCCGTGTCGATATGCGCGGTCACACGGGCGTCCGCCGCGAGCAAGTCCGAGAACGCCTTGCCTTCGGTGACGGTGGCCTGCGCCGCGTCATAGACGACATCATGCGCGTGCTGGCGGCCGAGCCGGGTCCCAAGCTCCAGCATGATCGCCTCGGCCATGATCAGGCCGCCGCCGAGGTCGAGATTGGCGCGCATGCGCTTAGGATCGAGCTTTAGACCGCGCATGATCTCGGCGAGGCGTCCCAGCATGTCGCCGGTTGCGATCGCAGCGCGGCTCTCGGCGGCGTCCATCATCAGGGTGGTGGTGCGATCCGCTTCGTGCTCGGTTTGCATGGCCTCGAGCGCCAGCGGTACTTGCGTGCGGACGTCGGCGGCGAGCGCAATGACGTCCTGGCAGAGCTTCGGGTTGCGCTTCTGGGGCATCGTCGACGAGCCGACGGTGCCGGGCGGCACCGGTTCCTCGACCTCGCCAAACTCGGTTTTCATCAGCGTATAGACTTCGCGGCTGATCTTGCCGCACGTTGCAGCCAGCAGACCCAGCAGGCAGATGTTCTCAGCGAGGTGATCGCCAAGCGCACGCGACGGCACACGCATGCTGCCGAAACCCAGATGGCGGCCGATCCCGGCCTGTACGGGTGGACCCATCTTGCCGAGCGAGGCGAACGTCCCGGCGCCGCCGCCGAGCATAGCAACGAACAAGCGCGGCGCCGCCTGCTCCAACCGCTCGACGTGGCGCAGGATTTCGTCGATCCAGATCGCCACCTTGTAGCCGAAGGTCGCGGGCACCGCGTGCTGGCCATGCGTGCGGCCAGGGAGCGCCATGTCGGCGCCGCGTTCGGCAAGTCCGGCCATGGCGGCGAGCACGTCGCCGATCTGGCGCATAAAGATGCCGTGCGCGCGGCGAAGCACCAGCAGGTCACCCGTCTGCGTGATGTTCTGCGTGGTCGCGCCCCAGTGCACCCAGCCGCCGTGCGGCTCGCCGACGACGCGGGCCATCTCCCAGACGAGTGGGACCAAGGTGTGTCCGGTGCGCCGGAAACCCTCGTCGAGGCGCGCGCGGTCAAACAGCGTGAGCCGCCCGGCCTTCGCAATTGCTGCGGCGGCGCCGGCCGGAATGATCCCGAGCTCTTCCTGCGCTTTCGCGAGTGCCACCTCGACGTCGATCCAGGCCTGCCAGCGGCTCTCCTGGCTATAGAGCGCGCGAAGCCCGGGATCGGAAACACGCGTCGCCGTCGGAAGTGCGTCGGTCATCTCGTCGCCCCTTTACTGATCGAGCCAAACGTCGATCAGGTCGGTGCCATTGTTGTGGGTGGGCAGCAGCCGCCAGCCCTTCACTTTCTTGTGGTGTACGACGATGCGCTGCCACCAGAACAGGGGCATGTTGTAGGCGCCGTCGAGCGCGATGCGCTCAAACTCGTTGACGTGCCGCCGCCGGTCATCGAGCGTCAGCGCGCGCTTCTGCTTCTCGAACAGGTCGTCGAGCCGCCGGTCGGTGTGGCCGGCATAGGAGACAGGCGACTGGCCGTCCGACAGCAGGCGGATGTAGTGAAGGTTCGGGTCGTCCGAGAAATCTGACAGGAAGTCGATGGCGGCGTCGAATTCCCCGCGTGAGATCGCATCGTAGTAGGCCTTGGGATCGATCTGGCGATGCTCAACTTCGACGCCGATCCGCCGCCACTGGTCAATGACGAACACGCTGGCCGGCGTATAAGGCTGCTGCGTATCGCGATTGAGCAGATAGATCTTAAGCGGCGTGGTTACGCCGGCCTCCTTCAGAAGCCGCCGTGCCTCCTCGCGGGCTTTCTCGATGTCGCGCCAGAAACCGGGCAGCTTCTCGAGCTCGGTCGGCGGCAGCGCCAGATCGTAGCCAGGGCGCAGGAAACCGCCGACGTGCTTCATGAGCGAGATCCTGGCGATGCTCTCAGAGCTGCCCCAACGGTCGAGCGCGTGTGTCAATGCCTGGCGCACGCGCACATCGTCGAAGGGTTTCCGCTTGTTGTTGAAGGTGACGATCAACGTTACGATCCACGGCGCCTCGAGCACGACGGCATTGCCCTTCATCTGCTCGACCATGCGGTCGCGTTCGGCGGGCGTAACGCCGCGGAATTCGATGTCGAACTGGCCTCCGGCAATGCCATTGGCAAGGGCCGCGCTCTTGATGAAGTAGGCCTTGAAGCCGTCCAGATAGGGCCGGTCATTGATGAAATAGCCGTCGAAGCGGCGCCCTTCGAGGCTCTGCCCCTTCACATAGTTGACGAAACTGAATGCGCCGGTACCGAGAATGTTGGTCTCGGGGTACTTCGGGTTCTCCTTGAGCTTTGCGGCGCTGTAGATGCAATTCCAAGGGCTGGCGAAACTGTCGAGCATGCCCGCATTCGGCGCCGCGAGCTTGAAGACGATGGTGTGATCGTCGGGTGTCTCGATGGCCGTGATGTCCTGGTAGAGCGCCTGGCGCGCCGACAGCACGCCCGGCGGTGGCTTCACCATCCGCTCGTAGGTCGCCCTGACATCGGCGGACGTGAGTGGCTGACCATCGTGGAACTTCACGTTTTGGCGCAGCTTGAAGGTGAAGGTTTTCTGGTCGGGAGAGGTTTGCCAGCTTTCCGCCACGTCGCCGACGATCTCGGGCTTGCGGTAGTCGCCGACGCTGCGCACGAGGCGCGAGTAGAACGAGAAGATGCCCTGCGACACGCCGAAGTTGGTGTTGCCGTGACAGTCGTAGTTGGGTGGCTCAGTCGTAATTGCGTACTGCAGGATGCCGCCCCGCTTCGGTGTCTCAGCTTTAGCGGGCATTGCCCAAAAGCCGACAGACAGGGCCAATGTGAGCGCGGAGAGAGCGTGGCGGAGCATCGTTGAGCATTCCATGCAGTGGCTGGTTCCACAATGGTTGCAGCAATTGCAGAGAGCGGCAAGGCTGATCAGGTGCCTCGCTTCGACCTGGCACCATGACGCTGCTTGTGCAACCGCGAAGCGGTACGCGGCCATCCGGACCGTAGTCTGGGGAGCGATTGTCGTCGCATGGGAGGTTGCCTCCTGGGACTTGCCGTCGTGGCGGCGGTGCGCTCATATCGGTCTCGGGTTGGCGCCGACCGGCACAACCGCGAGAGGTGTCATCAAGCGTTGGGACGGGACAATGGCAGGCGAGAAGACGATCACATTTCCAGTGGAAGCGACGCACGTCATGATGTTTCGACGGTCGATCGGCGACTACTCCGTCGCGGATACGGGCCTCGGGAACGACGCCGTGCCACCGACGTTTCCACGCGCAGTGGCGCAATTCGATCCAGACTATCACTTGCGTTTGAAGCCGGGGACGGAGTGGTTCGGCTCCGGCAAGACGGCCTCGGGCGTCGCCGGAAAGCCGGCCTCTTCGGGCGGGCTCCATGCCGAGCAGCACTTCGAGTTCATGCGGCCGGTTCGCCCCGGCGACTTGTTGACGGTGACCGAGCACGTCGGCAAGACCTGGGAGAAAGAGAGCAAGCGCGCGGGCAAGCTGATCTTCACGGAGCGCGTCACGGAGTACCGTGACCCGAAAGGCGAGCTCGTCTGCATCTCACGAGGTGTGGGTGTGCGAACCGAGCGTCCCGTGGATCAGAAGTGAGGACCAGCGTCATGCGATTGAAAGCAAATCAAGTCTCTGTCGGCGACACCTACGAGGACGTTCTCGTCAAGGACCTGACGCGCACGCAACTCGTCATGTATGCCGGTACATCGGGCGACTACAACCCGCTCCACACCGACGACCTCTATTGCCGTGAGGCAGCGGGGTATCCGGGGGTGTTCGCGCACGGCATGTTGACCATGGGTATGACGGGCCGGCTGGTCACCGACCGGTTCGGTGCCGAGAACGTCAAGAAATACGGCGTCCGCTTCACCAATCAGGTTTGGCCCGGTGACGATCTGGTCGGCAAAGCCGTGGTCGATGCGATTCGCAAGGAAGGCGGCGAAACGCTGGTGGACATGACGATCACCACCACCAACCAGAAAGGCGACGTCGTCGTGTCCGGCTACGCCACGGCCCGCTTGGTGGGGTGATCTGTGCCGAAATTTCGGATGAGGTGCGCGCCTCATCCGGGAACGGAAGGCCCCGCATCCTTACGTCGGGTCCCAGCTGAACACGTCGGCCGAGCGCTCGTTGGGCGTGAACGACGATCGCATGGCCGGGAGTGCCACCTCGGCGATTTTCGCTGGTGTCCAACCATCGCTCGAATGCACCGACCGCACGGGGCGGTTCTGGTTGAACAGGAACAGCTCGTGCATGCGCGCTGCCATGATCTGGCCGGTGACGCCCTTTGCCAGATCCGACACCAGGAAGATGGCCAGCGGCGCGATCTTGTCGGGCGTCATCTTCTGGATCTTTTCGACGCGCGCCTTCTGCTCGGGCGTTTCGGTCGGGATGGTACCGATCATGCGGCTCCAGGCGAACGGCGACACGCAGTTTGAGCGCACGTTGAAACGGGCCATGTCGAGCGCGATGCCTTTCGAGAGACCGACGATACCGAGCTTGGCGGCGGCATAGTTCGCTTGCCCGAAATTGCCGATCAGCCCCGACGTCGAGGTGAAATGCACGAAGGCGCCCAACTCCTGCTCCTTGAAGTAGTTGGCGGCGGCCCGGCTGACGTAGAACGCGCCGTTCAAGTGGACGTCGATGACCTGCTTCCAGTCCTCGATCGACATGCGGTGGAAAATGCGGTCGCGCAGGATACCGGCATTGTTGATGACAGCGTCGATGCGCCCGAAATTGTCGACGGCGGCTTTGACGATCGCCTGCGCGCTGGCGGGATCGGCGACGCTATTGAAGTTGGCAATGGCCTGGCCGCCGTTCTTCTTGATCAGGTCGACCACCTCTTCTGCCGGCTGCTGGCTGGCGCCGCCTTCGCCATCGACGCTACCGCCGAGATCATTGACGACGACCTTCGCGCCCTCCTTGGCGCCGAGCAGTGCCATCTCACGGCCAATGCCGCGGCCGGCCCCCGTAACGATCAGAACTTTGCCTGCCATGCATCCGGCCATGCGTTGTCTCCTTTTGGATTGATTGGTGTTTTGATGGCTGCAAGCTGGCATGGCGCGCGCGGGCGCGTCAAACTATTGCCTAGGCTTCATCTGCTCGCGCATGGCGATGCACGGATCTTTCCGCTCGACCCGCGGCGTAAAGACGATGTAGTCGGCGGCCGGCTTGCCGTCGGGATCGCGCGGCACATAGGCCGCCGGATCGGTCTTACCGTCCTCGACTTCGATCAGCAGGACGGTGAGCGGGACGGTCACAGGACTGTGACCCGCGAGGTACAAGGGCACGCCCCGGTCCTTCCGGACGTGACCGTTGCCGGCCAGCAGGATTGCGTGGCGGTGCTCGCGTTGCGCTGTACTCATTGCGTGAGCGAGCCGCGCGTCGCGATAGCGCTGGGCCGCCGCCATATTGGTGAAATGCGCTTTCGGAACGAGGCCGCAATGCGAGGCGTCCAGTTCGTCGATCAGCGCGTCGTTGAGCTTCGCGTCGAGCGCGCGATCCAGCCCCAGGCGGATCTGCTCGTTGTTCGGGAGGGCTGCGAGGCCCTCGCGGGCAATCTTGCGGATCGTGTCGCGCGGCGGATCACCGGCCATGATCGGAAGCTGCGCGGCGGCCGCAACTTTGAAGATCGGCTCATAGATGGCGAGGTCGGACCAGCGGAAACGTCCGTTCTTCTCCTGCCAGGAGGGCAGGCGATGCCAAGGCAACTCGGCGATGAAGCGGTCCAGGAGCGGTTGCTCGTCGGCTCCAAACATCTCCATCACGATCGCGGTCCGGCCGCGCATACTCTGGTGGATCAGCCAGGACTGCAACTGGTGGTGATCGGCGTTGTCGTGTGTCTCGCCGATCAGCAGCAGGTCCTTCGTTCGCGTGACGGCCGTGAGTGCATTGGACGAGATGTGGCGGACGCCGCCAACATCCCAGATTGTCCCTGTCAACGGATGATCGCGAAGCTCGGTCGAGATCCAGCGGCTTTGGTCCATCACCCGGTCGGGCGACCGGACCTGTGCCTTGAGTGTGCCGGGGGCAAGTGCCAGAGCCAGGAGTGCGACGAGCAGCAAAGATCCGATTTGGTCCAATCTGTTGGGCTGTGCCATTCGATCGGCCTTACCGCTCCGCCTGGACCGGCTTACCCGCCTTCGCGCGCATCATGTTGACGAAGCGCGTGAAGAGATAATGGCTGTCCTCGGGGCCGGGCGAGGCTTCCGGGTGGTACTGCACCGAGAACACCGGCTTGCCCTTCAATCGAAGCCCGCAGTTGGTGCCGTCGAACAGCGAGACGTGGGTCTCCTCGACATTGGCCGGCAGTGTCGTCCGGTCGACCGCGAACCCGTGGTTCATCGAGGTGATTTCCACCTTGTTGGTCGCAAGATCCTTGACCGGGTGATTGGCGCCGTGGTGACCCTGCTTCATCTTGGACGTGTGGGCGCCGAGCGCGAGGCCGAGCATCTGGTGCCCGAGGCAGATGCCGAACACCGGTAACCCCGACGCGACCAGCGTCTTGATCTCGGGCACTGCATACCTGCCTGTTGCCGCGGGATCGCCGGGACCGTTCGACAGGAAGACGCCGTCGGGTTTGCGCTCGAGGATGTCGGCGGCCTTGGTGGTTGCCGGCACGACCGTCACCTTGCAGCCGGCGCTGACCAGGCAGCGCAGGATATTGCGCTTCAATCCGTAGTCGATCGCGACCACATGGAACTCCCCCGACGAGGAGCGCGGATAGCCCTTGTCCCAAACCCAGCGGCCCTCGTCCCAGGCGTAGCTCTGGCCGCTCGTCACGTCGGGCACGAGATCCATGCCGTCGAGTCCCGGCCAGGCCTTGGCGTCGGCCTTGAGCTTGGCGAGGTCGAACCGCGCGTCGGGCGCGTGCGCGATGACGCCGTTCGGCATGCCGTTCTGGCGGATGAGGGCGGTGAGCGCCCGCGTGTCGATGCCCGCAATCGCGATGATGCCGCGCGCCTTCAGCCAGCTGTCGAGATGCTCGGCGTTGCGGTAGTTCGAGGGGTCGGTGATGTCGGCCCTGAGCACGCAACCCCGGACGCCCGTGCGCGCGGCGAGGTTCGAGGTCTCGCTGTCCTCGGCGTTGGTGCCGACGTTGCCGATGTGGGGAAACGTGAAGGTGATGATCTGCCCGGCATAGGAGGGGTCTGTCAGGATCTCCTGGTAGCCGGTCATGGCGGTGTTGAAGCACACTTCGCCGACCGCCTGGCCAACGGCGCCGAGGCCGACGCCGGCAATCACCGAGCCGTCCGCCAGGACGAGGCGCGCAGTCGATGGGACCTCGGCCCATGGCGCGGGCGAGGCGGAGCGTTGAGGGGAGGTCATGGGCGGTCTCCTGCCGGGCCGGGCCCGACTCGTCGATTTGCGCGGAAACTAGGGGAAGGACCCCCCCGGGTCAAATCGCCGGATTTTCAGTTCCTTTGTCATCCCGGCATTTATTGCCGGGACCCATCGTGCCGGAGGCGCGTCGGTAACAATGCTGCCGGAGGCGCGTCGGTAACAATGCTGCCGGAGGCGCGTCGGTGACACGTCTCACGCGCCGTTCCCAGCAGAGGGATGGGTCCCGGGGACAAGCCCCGGGATGACAAAGGAATTGAAATTGCAGACGACGCAGGTTGCGGCGGCGGCTGCGAGGCCTCAGGATTGCCAGCGATTCCACGAATGGAGGCACCGATGCTGCGCCAGCGCCTGTCCGACGACATGAAGACCGCTTTGAAGGCCGGTGAGAAGGACCGTCTCGGCGTCATCCGCCTGATGATCTCGGCGATGAAGGCCGCCGACATGGAGCCCGGGGTCAAGGCCGAGCTGGACGATGCCGGCATCATCGCCGTGATGACCAAGATGGTGAAGCAGCGCCGCGACTCGATCGAGCAGTACACCAACGGCGGCCGTCCCGAGCTCGCCGCCAAGGAGGCCGCCGAGATCGTGATCATCGAAGCCTATCTGCCCAAAATGATGGACGAGGCCGCTGCCACGGCCGCCATCGCGGGCGTCATCAAGGAAACCGGGGCCGCCGGCCCGAAGGACATGGGCAAAGTGATGGGCGCGCTCAAGACCAAGTACGCCGGCCAGATGGACTTCGGCCGCGCCAGCGCGCTTGTGAAGGACCTTCTGAAGTAGCGGGCGGGGCGGGATGGCCGTTTCGCGCTCGCTCGGCGCAATTATATAGAAGGGGCTGTCGACAGGCGCGTCGCCGATAGGGTCTCGGCCGTCGACAAGTCCGGTCGCTATCGAGGGCATTGCGTTGACACCGTTACTCGTACCACCTTCACCTCGGCTACACCGGCTGCCCGGTCGGTTTCCGGTCACTTCGACGGTCGGATGACGGGCGTTCGACGAGAATGTCGAGTTCAGCCGGAGGAGTTTCACCCCCGGCGCTCCCAGAACCGTGCATGACCCTCTCGATTCACACGGCTCCCGATGTCCGGCCGTTGCCATGGCATAGAGGCCAATGAGCAAAGAGCTTCGGTGTCGTCCGGCGCAGCCGGTCGAACCAGTCCCTCGCCCCCTTGGTCTGATGCACCATCCGCTTGTACTTGCGGCGGGCCCATCGGATGACATAGGCGTCGATCCTGCGCAGCGTCGGGCGCAACTGCGTCCGATAGAAGTGGCTGTAGTAGGTGATCCAGCCGCGGATCGTCGGGATTGTACATCGCGGCCAGCTCTTCCAGGGATTTGTCGCTGCGATGGTGCAGCGCCCAGCGCCGGATCTTCCCGGCTGATGCGCGTCAGCGCCTTCGGACTGACCGCCGGCATGAAGCTGTGCGCGAAGATGCGCCGATCCTTCTTCACCCACATCGATCTTCCGGGCACGGAACTGGTAGCCCAGAAAATCGAAGCGGATGACGGGATAGTCGCCCCGCCGGTTCACATCCTTGCAGTAGACGATCTTCGTCTTCTGCGGATGCAGCACCAGCTTGCAGGCCGCCATGCGGTCCGCAATCGCACGCCACAGGGCCTGCGCCTCCTCCTCGGTTCTGCAGTGACAGATCATGTCGTCGGCGTAACGCTCGAACGGGATGTGCGGGAACTCCCGCGCCATCCACATGTCGAAGGCGTAGTGCAGGAACAGGTTGGCCAGCAGCGGCGAGATCACCCCGCCCTGTGGCGTGCCCGCCGTGCGCGCGACGACACTGCCATCCTCCATCTGCACGGGTGCCTTCAGCCAGCGCTCGATGTAGAGCAGCACCCACGGGCAGTCCGTATGACGCCGGACAGCCGCGAGCATCAGCTCCCAATCGATGCCGTCGAAGAAGCCCTTGATGTCGAGATCGAGAACCCAGTCGAAGCGCCAGCAGCGCTCGCGGGCCTTGGCCACGGCATCGATGGCAGATTTGCCGGGCCGGTAGCCGTAGGAGTCGTCGTGAAAGACGGGCTCCAAGATCGGCTCCAGAAAGCGCCGGGCGACCTCCTGGGCGATGCGGTCGGCAACCGTCGGAATGCCCAACGGCCGCGTTCCGCCATTCGCTTTCGGAATATCGACCCGCCGCACCGGCGGAGGAAAGTAGCTCCCTGACGACAGCCGGTTCCAGAGCTTGTAGAGGTTGCCCGAAAGGTTGGCCTCGAAGTCTGCAATCGACTGTCCGTCCACTCCAGCCGCTCCCTGGTTGGCCTTCACACGCTTGAAGGCTTCCCAGACCTCGCGCTTGGCGATCGAGAACGGCTTTGCCTTGTCCACGGGCTCCTCCCGCTGCCGGTTGCCCGGCTCCAGTTGGCCAGTGGCCAAGGCTGAACAACGCAGCCCCTTCGCTCCAGCCCCATTACAGGGCCTTCAGCACTACTACGGGCTGCTCCGTCCCTGCGCTGCGCGTCGGTACTCTCGCCCTCGCGGTTGTCAGCCGCTTGTGGCTTCTCCCTTCACAGCGCCCCATCGATGTCGCCGGCGCTGCGACGCAGTGCAGGTTCTCACGTTCCATACGAAAGCCTGGTCGAGCTTCGCGCCGCCTACACGCCGGATGCCGCTCGGTCCGTATCAGGACATCGCCCGAGCTGATCTCGCAGGAAGGGTCACCCCGCGATTTTGACATCGCCTAATCCGCTTTCGACGCTTCTGCAGCGGTTCGCTTGCGCTCGCCTCTCTCGACCGTGCCTGCCGGGATCATCAGTCCCGACGTTTCCGTGACGCTCACCACCACGGCTTTTGACCGCAGCAGCTCACGGTGGCTTGGGATCGACGACCTGATCGCCGAACCCGAAGGGCCCTCCTTCATCTCTCGTACAGTTGCGCGCAGCCGTGTGGACCGGCTACGCTCGTGACACACGACCCAACTCGGACATCGTGCCGGTGCGCAACACTCCTGTTGCAACGAGTGCGGAGCCAAGGTCCGGGTGCGCTGAAAAAATCCAGACCAGTGGCGTAGTTGCCCAATCGCCCATATAGTTGCCTGGCTGCCCCGAATAATAATGTCAATTTTGGAAGATTGAGGGCGAGTCCAGCACAAATTCACTGGCCGCCACTGCCGGAATGTTTTCGCCGTTTCATCTGATTGGAGGAATGTAATCATGCGCGAGATTGTATTTGCAGCGCTCTTATTGATGCACGTGACCACGCCCGCTGCGGCACAGCAAACCGTGCCTTTTGCAGGTGACCGGGTCGTCACCATTTTGACGCGGAACGTCTATGCCGGTGTCGACGCCGAGATCGCGGCCCTCGTCACAGCGACGGACTTGCCAGATCTGCTGCAAAAAGTGGCTGCAGTGTATCAGGGCTATTTCACGCGCAACTTCCCGGAGCGGGCGGCGGCTCTGGCCCGTGAGGTCGAGGCGACGCGACCGGCTGTGATCGGCCTTCAAGAGGCGGTTCTGGTGCGCACCCAATCGCCACCGGACGGTCCGGCGACGCCTGCCACAACCATTGCGCTCGACTTCGTCAATATCTTCCTCAATGCATTGGCGGCCCACGGGCTTCGCTACGAGGTCGCCGTGCAATCGAATATCGATGATGCCGAACTTCCGAGCGCATTCGGTTTCGATGTCCGGCAAACCGAGCGAAACGTGATCCTGGTGCGATCGGACTTGCAGGTATCTGACCTAAAAATATCCAACGCGCAGAGCGGAACGTTCGCCACCAACTGCACGATCCCGACAGCGCTGCTTGGGCAACTAACCCTCGAGCGGGGATGGGTCGCAGTCGATGTTAAGATCCGGGGTAAGACATTCCGATTGATCAGCACCGGGTTGGACTTCACTTGCCTCCAGTTTTCACCCAATGTCCAAAAAGCGCAGGCAGCTGAAATTCTGAGCGGACCGGCTACCACTCCGCTGCCCGTCGTGCTCATTGGTGATCTCAATTCGGCAGGCGATGGCAGCGGCGTCACCTATAACGATTTGATCGCGGCCGGATTTCGAGACACCGTCGCCATTGCGGGCCTCAGTGCCGCTTTGACCTGCTGCCAGGCACCCGATGTCATGAACCCGACCTCCCTCCTTTCGACACGGGTCGATCACGTCCTGGTACGCGGCGCGTTCGAAGTGCTCGCGGCTGATGTCGTCGGCGACAACCCGGGCGACCGAACCCCGTCGGGCCTTTGGCCGTCGGATCACGCCGGAGTCGCGGTAAAGCTCTCGATACCTCGCCACTAAGTCTTCCAAAGGGCGACTTACGACGAAGAGCCGCTGATATCGTCGTCGGGACTGTATTTGGCGGAGTCCCGCGTCATTGATGCGTGTCTTGCCAGCAAGCGAATAAGAGTGACCGAGTGGGCGATTCCCGCGGTGTCCGGATCTCCTCAGTTCGCTTCGTTCGAAGCGAACTGCAGCGGACATAGTCCGTCAAGGCATCGCGACGGGAACTCATTAGCTTCTACCAAGCGTTGGCACGCTGGCGAAAGACGGTAGCGGATACGCTTTCACGCCCGCAACGTGAGCCCGAACTGTACTTCTGTTTTCGGCCCTTACCGCGCTCCTACCTATTGACGTGATAGTAGTAAGCCGACACTAACCAAGCACACGAGTGTGAAGCGCGCGACTTTGGCTCCGGGTTAATGGTCCCCGTCGACAGGGCCCGCGCCTGCCGGTCGTAGTCGGTCGGAAAGCTGCCATTCGTCGCAGAAATCGCCGCCGAGCAAGCTGCGCCGCAGCAATTTCGATCCGGCGCAGGGCGCACCTGTGTGGCCTGAAGTACATGCTACGTCAGATCGTCCTTGGTTGCGATATTCCGCACCTGGCCCATCACGTCGGGACACCTACGGTCAGTTTCTGGCCACAGTGCCAATATAGATGATCATGCGGGCCGTCGCCTGACCAGCGCACGATCGGCCGAGGGTCCGCTGTCGGAGGTCAACAGACCGCGTCGCTTCGATGATCAGGTGGCTGAAAGTGGTCGCGCCCTGACGGCAGCCCCCTCTGCTCAGCGACGAAAAATCCGTGATGCAACTCGCGAATGATCCGACCGAGGACCGCCTCTCGGCTTTGCGGGGCGATTCGGGGAAATGGCAAAAGCGAGATAGGCTGTCCGAGTGCGGCGGACCGTGCTTGACGCGACGACCTATGAACGCATCTGGGGCTGGGACACTGTGTGGCTTCTCATCACTTGTACCTTGGTCACGACGCTCTACGCCACCAGTCTCACCATCGCCAACGTGTCGCTGCCCCAGATCCAAGGCGCGCTATCGGCGAGCCCCGATCAGATCTCCTGGGTGGTGACGGCCAACCTGATCGCGACGGCGGTGACCATCCCGCTCGCCGGCTGGATCGCTGCCCGCTTCGGGCGCCGCCGCGCGATGATCTGGGGCATCGCGGGTTTCATCGGCGCCACCGTGATGTGCGGCTTTGCCACCTCGCTCGCCGAGCTGGTGTTCTGGCGGGTGCTGCAATCGGCTTTCGGCTCACCGATGACGCCGATCTCGCAATCGGTGGTTATCGACGAGTTCACGGGGGCGAAGCGCGGACCGGCGCTGGCGATCTATTCGATGGGCGTGGGCATCCCTCCCACGCTCGCGCCACTGCTCGGCGGCTATATCAGCGAACAGATCTCATGGCGCTGGGTTTTCTTCATCTTGATCCCGTTGGCGCTGGTCGCATTCGCCGGTGCGCTGACCGCCATCAAACCGGACCCGCCGCGTGAGGAGCGGCCAAAGCTCGATTGGACGGGGTTCTTGAGCCTCTCGATCGCCGTCGGGTGTCTCCAGCTCATGCTCGACCGCGGCGAACGCGCCGAATGGTTCGGCTCGACAGAGATCATCGTCGCGTGCGCGTTGGCGCTTCTGTTCGGCTGGATTTTCCTTATGCACAGCCTGACGAAGGATCGCCCGTTTCTCGACCCGCGCCTGCTGCTCGAGCGCAACTTCGCCTTGGGGATCGGCATATCGGCTATTTTCGGCATGCTGTTCGTGACGCCCATGGTGCTCGTGCCGGCGATGCTGCAGCAACTCAGGGATCTGCCCGAATTCACCGTCGGAATGCTGATTGCGTCGCGCGGCGCCGGGACAGCGGTCTCGAGTTTGATCATGATCCTTTTCGCAAGTTCCTGGAACCCGCGGCTGTTGTTCCTCATCGGCTTCGGCCTCCACACTTATGCCGGGCTCGAGATGACACGCTTCGAGACGAACGTGTCTCTGTCCGAGGTTGCCTGGGCGATGGGGGTGCAGGGCTTCGGCGTCGGATGGCTTTGGGTGCCGATGACGCTGGTCACTTTCTCGAACCTCGACCCGCGCCGATCGGCGGAGGGCGCGGCGATGTTTCATTTCGTGCGCAGTGTGGGCTCCAGTTTCTACATTTCGGCAAGCGTCGTGGTCGTCTTTCATACCCAGAAGATCAGCTACGGCGAGTTGGTGCAGTGGATCAATCCGTTCAGCGCGCCCCTGAACCTGCAAATTGCGATGGGCGGCTGGAGCACCGACAGCGCGACAGGTCTCGCGCGGATCGCCGGAGAGGTGGGGCGCCAGGCCACGAACATCGGCTACATCAACGCCTTCAACCTGTATCTGTGGACCTCGCTGCTCGTCTATCCGCTCATTGCGCTGATCGTCTGGCCGCCAACCGGCTACCGGTCGCGAATCTGATCGGCGTGCGCAACCTGCATCCCCCCTGTGGATTGCGGGCATGGGGAGCCTGATCAGGATTTTCGGGTCCGGGCCGGAGGCGGCGAATCACATATAGCTGGGGCATGCGTTTCACCCCGCAATTCCTCGATGAGATCCGCTCCCGGCTGCCCGTCAGCCAGGTGGTCGCGCGCAAGGTGGCGCTGAAGAAGGCGGGCCGCGAGTTCAAGGGGCTGTCGCCGTTCAAGATCGAAAAGTCGCCCTCGTTTTTCGTCAATGATCAGAAGGGCTTCTACCACTGCTTCGCGTCCGGTGCGCACGGCGACATCTTCAAGTTCGTCATGGAAACGGAAGGCCTGTCGTTTCTGGAGGCGGTCGAGCGGCTGGCGGAAGAAGCAGGTCTTCCGCTGCCGGCGCCCGCCGAGCGCGGTCCGCAGGCGCAGCAGCGCACCGACGAGCGCACGCGCCTCTATGAACTGATGGAGATGGCCGTTCGCTTCTACGAGGACCGCCTCTCCGGTCCGCAGGGGCAGGAGGCCCGCCGCTACCTCGAAAAGCGCGGACTGCGCCGTGAGACGATCCAGACCTTCCGGATGGGCTATGCGCCCGGGAGCCGCTCGGCGCTGAAGGAGGCGCTGGGCGGGCGCGGCTTCACCGCCGACGAGATGATCCAGGCGGGCATGCTGGTTGCCGGCGACGACATTCCCGTGCCTTACGACCGGTTCCGCAACCGCGTGATGTTTCCGATCACCGACACCAAAGGCCGGACCATTGCGTTCGGCGGCCGGGCGCTCGATGCCGATACGCCCGCCAAATACCTGAACTCACCGGAGACCCCGCTCTTCCACAAGGGCGCCGTGTTGTTCAATGCCTTCCGGGCGCGCCCGCTTGCCTACGACAAGGGGCGGATCATCGCCGTCGAAGGCTATATGGATGCGATTGCCCTCTCGGAGGCCGGGTTCGGCGAAACAGTTGCGCCGCTTGGCACCGCACTCACCGAGAACCAGGTGCAGCTGCTGTGGCGGATGGCGCCCGAGCCGATCCTGTGCTTCGACGGCGACAGCGCCGGGCGCAAGGCCGCGTTCCGCGCCGTCGAGACGGTGTTGCCGCATTTGAAGCCGGGCTTCAGCGTTCAATTTGCCTTTCTGCCTGACGGCCTCGATCCCGATGATCTGATCCGGGCCCAGGGATCCGCTGCCTTCGAGCAGATCCTCGCCAATCACACGCGGCCGCTGTTCGACGTGCTGATCGAGCGGGAAGAGTTGGCGGAAGGCCAGACGGTGACGCCGGAGCAGCGGGCGGCCCTCGAGCAACGCTTAAAGGCGCTGGTCGCCCGGATTGGCGATCCCGGTGTCAAGGCGCAGTATGAAACCGAGATGCGCCAGACGCTTTGGGAGCGCACTCGCCGCCATATGCGCGAACTCACCGGCGCGGCCGGCCGGCGCGGCGCCGATGTGGTCGGCCGGCGCCGGAACAACACCCAGCTCGATTGGCGGGCGCAGGAGCGGGCCCGTATGCAGGGCGGGCCAAAGCGCCCGCCACCGGGGCCTCAGCTGGCTTCCGCCGTGGTCGCCAGCAATGAGCTTGCCAGTCGCATCGCCACCATCCCGCCGCGGGAGGCCTTGTTGCTGCACACGCTCCTGAACCATCCCTGGTTAATCGAGGAAGACTCAGAGGAAATCTCGGGGCTCGTGTTCAGCGCGCCGCCCCTGGGCGAACTGCGCGATGCCCTCTTATCTTTTGCGGCGGAGCAGAATTCACTTGACAGGGTGGCTCTCGCTTCCCATGTCACGGCTCTAGGCTTGGCCAAGGTCGTTGCCCTCGTCCAGCGTGCGATCACGCATAAAGGCGACAAGTTCGCCGAACCAGAGGCAGACCGGGCCGCCGTCGAAGTCGGATGGCGTCATGCTGTCGCACTCCACCTCAAGGAGGGGCTGCGGCGGGAGTTGGCGTTAGCCGAGCAGGCATTCCATGACGAGGGGAGCCAGGAGGCTTTTTCTCGCATGTGTGAGTTATTGAAGCTGCTCAACCGAACGGACGGCGTGGAGGCTGCTCGCGACACCATTGGGACGTGACCCTGGATGACCCGCCCGACGGGATCATCCAACGCCGCGCTTGCGGCCACGCCCATGCTGCTGTCTGGCGCGCCACGACGAGGACGAACGACGATTACGGAGACGATCCAGGCTGCCAGCCAGCGTCGGCACACGCGTGCCGAACGTCCGGGGTTGGCGGACCGGGGTCTGTTCTGGAACACGCCTGAGGCCGGATGCCGGTTCGCATCCAATGATTGAACGCCGCGAGCCGCGGCATTGATCGGAGTCGTGACATATGGCGCAGAAAGCCGCGCAGAAAACCGAAGAGCCCGCGGGCTCGGCCGAGGCCGTCGAAAAGGATGCCCCGCTCCTCGATCTCTCTGATCAATCCGTCAAGCGCCTCCTGAAGGTCGGCAAGCAGCGCGGCTACGTCACGCATGACGAGCTGAATGCGGTGCTGCCGTCCGAGGAGGTCACGCCGGACCAGATCGAAGACACGATGGCGATGCTGTCCGACATGGGCATCACCGTCGTCGAGCAGGAGGATGGCGAGGAGGGCGCGGAGCCCGCCGACACCGCTGTCGCCGGCGCGGCCGACGACGAGGAAGGCCGTTCGGTGATGGCCCAGAGCCTCCCGGCCAAGACCGAGACGCGGGCGGAGCCCGCCGAACGCACCGACGACCCCGTGCGCATGTACCTGCGCGAGATGGGCTCGGTCGAGCTGCTGTCGCGCGAAGGCGAAATTGCGATCGCCAAGCGCATCGAGGCTGGCCGCGAGGCGATGATTGCCGGCCTCTGCGAGAGCCCGCTGACGTTCCAGGCCATCATCATCTGGCGGGACGAGCTCAACGAAGGCAAGATCCTGTTGCGCGACATCATCGATCTCGAAGCCACCTACGAAGGCCCCGAGGCGAAGTCGGCGCCGATGGTCGAGCACCCCCATATCGGCCCGCCGGGCTCAGCGCCGCGTCCGTCCAACGGGAACGGCAACGGTAATGGGCACGCAGCCGGCGCGCCCGGCGCCGATGGCGAGGCGCCGCCTGAAGGCGAGATGGACGACGAGGACGATTACGAGAACGCGCTGTCGCTCGCCGCGATGGAAGCGGAGCTCAAGCCGAAGGTCCTCGAGACGTTCGACAACATTGCTGCGACCTATAAGAAGTTGCGCAAGCAGCAGGACAAGAAGCTCGAGCAGCAGGTCGCCGGCGAGCAGGGCAACCGCAAGGACCAGAAGGCCTACGACAAGCTGCGCGATGAGATCGTCAAGGACGTCAAGAGCCTCTCGCTCAACAACAACCGTATCGAGAGCCTCGTCGATCAGCTGTACTCGATCAACAAGCGTCTGGTCGGCCTCGAAGGCCGGCTGATGCGGCTGGCCGACAGCTACGGCGTGCCGCGCGTCGAGTTCATCTCCGAGTACTACGGCAACGAGCTGGACCAGACCTGGCTCGATCGCGTCGGCGCCAACGGCAAGACATGGGATCGTCTCGTCAAGGCCGAGCGCGGTAACGTGCAGAAGCAGCGCGAGGAGATCCATAACCTCGCGTCGGAGACCGGCCTCGAGATCACCGAATTCCGCCGCATCGTGAAGGCCGTCCAGAAAGGCGAGCGCGAAGCCCGCCAGGCCAAGAAGGAAATGGTCGAGGCGAACCTGCGTCTCGTCATCTCGATCGCCAAGAAGTACACCAACCGCGGCCTGCAGTTCCTGGATCTGATCCAGGAGGGCAACATCGGTCTGATGAAGGCGGTCGACAAGTTCGAGTACCGCCGCGGCTACAAGTTCTCGACCTACGCCACCTGGTGGATCCGGCAGGCGATCACTCGCTCGATCGCCGACCAAGCGCGCACCATCCGCATTCCCGTGCACATGATCGAGACGATCAACAAGATCGTGCGCACGAGCCGGCAGATGCTGCACGAGATCGGTCGCGAGCCGACGCCCGAGGAGCTGGCCGAGAAGCTCGCCATGCCGATCGAGAAGGTCCGCAAGGTCCTCAAGATCGCCAAGGAGCCGATCAGCCTCGAAACGCCGATCGGCGACGAGGAGGACAGCCACCTCGGCGACTTCATCGAGGACCGCAACGCGATCCTGCCGATCGACGCGGCGATTCAGTCGAACCTGCGCGAGACGACGACGCGGGTGCTGGCCTCGCTGACGCCGCGCGAGGAGCGCGTGCTGCGCATGCGCTTCGGCATTGGCATGAACACCGACCACACGCTGGAAGAGGTCGGCCAGCAGTTCTCGGTCACCCGCGAGCGCATCCGCCAGATCGAAGCCAAGGCATTGCGCAAGCTCAAGCACCCGAGCCGCTCGCGGAAGCTGCGCTCTTTCCTCGACAATTGAGCTATCGCGTTCCGGGTAGCGCAAATGCGCCTCCCGGAACCATAAACCATGGTTCACCTCTTAGAATCACTCTAAAGGTTGTTAACCATTGCGTGACACATTTGAGCGCTGTAGCGTGCCGACAGTCCCGAGGCGGTCAATATTCTGGAGCTGCGCATGTCTGGTATTGGACAGACTATTTCCGACGAGTTGCGTAACTCATTGACCCCTGAAGACGCCGACCGGATCGACAATGGCGAAGCGTTGATTTTGGAGCTGCTCTCCGGCGAAGAACGCGAACAGGTGGCGGCGGCGGTGTTCGTCGGAACGGTGAAATCCAAAACGCTGAATGGCCGCAACGTCGGAGCCACCCTGGTGTACGCCATATCCGATCGCGGATGGGAAAGAGTGCTCGGCATCAAGAACCGCACGCTCGAAGAGATTCGCAAGGTCACCTGAGATCGTTTGGCACGGATTACGAGTACGCGCTGATGCTGGCGCGCCCATCTCGTTGAGTATTCGACATTGGGTCGGCCATGCAATTCATCACATTTATCGATTGGATTCCGTTCGCGACCTCGGCGATCCAAACCAACGTCATCAAATGGGGCAAGATCGCCGGCAGCCCGTCAGAAAAACTTTTCGGCTCTTACCCGATCGCTGGTGCGGTTTGGGTGCTGCGGCTCGATGGTGTGCTGATGATCACGGCCCAATTTCGCGATGAATTCAAGTCGATCGACGCTCAAACGAGCATTGGCAACGCGTTGTCCGATCATGTGCGACGGACGGTTCTGCGGCAGAAATTTTCGGCGCTGCGAACCGACAAGAAAGGCCGCATCATTCACAAGGTCGTGGTCTGCGAGGACGCTTGGGAGCCTGCCTACGGCAAGCGCCTCCAATCGATGGGCCTCACGTCGCCGCTTGCTGCTACACGACCCGATACGCTCGACGGCTGGCTCGAGCAATTGAAGGTGTTGGCGGGTGACAACAAGTGCCTCGCGATGCTTGATCGCAAGACGATTGCCAGTGTTGCTGCGCTAGGCAGTGCGGGTGAGCACTACGCCTTGCTTTACTTGAAAAGCCTGATGGGGACGCGGCGAGATTGGCTCTACAGCACCGGTCTGACCGAAATTCGGAAACGCGAGGAGACCAATAGCCACTATCTGCCGGCCTCGTTCTTGATGTTTCTTCTTAAGCTTGTCGCAATCCTGCTGATATTCACAGTGTGGGTGTCACTCCGCCACGACGTGCTCAGCGTCGGCAATCAATCGTCGTCGCCTCCTACAGTGTGGTCGAAACTTGCTGCGGCGCTAAGCGATCTCGATACGGTCAAAAAGCTGGTTAGCTATATGTTCCTGGCAGGTGCAATAACGATCTTTCTGTCGCTGTTCCTCTACTATCGAAGTTCGTACCGGCGCAGGGTAAAGCTGTTCTCGAACGCGATTTCCTATTTTTCGATCTGCAATCCGTATTCGATCGGTATCGCCTCGATCTACAAGGAGGTGAACGACAGCCAAGGAAACAATCCGATCTTTCATGTCCACAATCGAGGGTTCGAAGGCGTGATCGAGGACTTGAAAATTCGCCTGCAGAATGAGCATATGCGGCTGCGCGACTTTGGCTTGCTGGCTTCATTGGCTGCCGCAATTTTGGCAGTCATTGGCCGGTTCATCGCAACGTGACGCGTTAGGTTGCGAGCCTCGCGTCCTATCTTCGTGGCTCTTGTCTTGATTGAGAGGCAACCATCGCGTTCCGAACTTGAAGCCATCGCCCGGCACCGGCGCAATACGCGAATTGCTATTGCGCCCTACTCGTGAGTGGCCGCGAGCGAGACGCTGACGCCCCATCTCGCGCATCCTGGCGGTTCGCCCAGCCGATCTCGGTCTGGCTTCGGCCGCCACTCACCACCCGCCCCTCGGCGTGGCCCTCACACTTCGATGTACTCCGCCACCGTCGTGGGAAGCGGCACCGGCAGGCCGTCCTCTTTCAATCCTTCGATGTGAAATCGGATCGCGTCGCGAATCTCGGCTTCGACTTCGGGAAGCGTATCGCCCGTCGCGATGCAACCGGGCAGATCCGGCACATAGGCCGAATAGTTGCCTTCTGCCTTCTTAATGATGACGGCATAGCGCATCAGGTGTCGTCCTCCGGGCTGGCTTGCCGTAGGATACCGCGGCAGCCGATCGCTACCGTCGTTTGGCAACGTCTGCTACCCTGCCCCTATGAACCTCTACGTCCGCCAATCCCCGCCCGCCACGACACAAGCTGCCGAAGGCATGCCGCGGCGCGCCTGGACCGTGGCTGAGGTCGAGGAAATGGTGAAGGCCGGCATTATCGCCGAGAACGAGCGCATCGAGCTGATCGGCGGGGAAATCGTGCCGATGTCGCCCAAAGGGGCTTTCCACGAGACGGCCAAGAAGGAACTCACGCGGTTCTGGGTGCCACTGCTGACGCCGGATATCGATCTCGCGACAGAAACCACATTCCGTTACGGCGAGCGCGACTTCCTGGAGCCCGATTTTGTGTTCTGGCCACGTGCATTTGGCATTCGTGATCTCAACCCGGCGTCGTGCAGCTGCTGGTCGAAATTTCCGACTCGAGCCTCGGCTATGACCTCGGACGCAAGGCTGCGATCTATGCGGGTCTCGGGCTTCGCGACTATTGGGTCATCGACGCACGCACTCTAGTGACGCGCATTCATCGCGATCCGCTCGACGGTGCATTCCAGTCGGTTCGCGAGGTCGATGCCGCACAGACGATGATGCCGCTCGATGTTCCCGCGCTGGCCGTCAGTCTTGCAGCACTAGGCCTCAAGCCCGAGACCGCCTGACCGTTCGACTGCCAACCCGGAGCCCTGCCATGTCCTTCTGGAAATCCCTGTTCGGCGGTGGCGCGGCGAAAAGCGCGAACCCGGCCACGGCGAAGGCGGTGCAGCGAGACCGAGCACAACGGCTACAAGATCGAGGCGCGGCCCTACGCCGACGGCGGCCAATACCAGGTCGCCGGCACCGTCTCGAAGATGGTCAACGGCGAGAAAAAGGAGCACCGCTTCGTTCGCGCCGACCGCTTCGGCTCGCTTGAGGACGCGGCCGAAGTGGCGCTGCGCAAGGGCGCCCAGCTCGTCGATCAGCAGGGCGACAAGATTTTTGGCGCCTGAGCGACGGCGGCATCCTCGGGCCCGGTCCGGCGACTGAGGGTTGGCGGCTGGCCCGATTCGGGATTAGAGTTCGGCCAGCTTCCGATCACTGAAGTCATCCGCCACGGATCATCCCATGACCACGCAAAACGCCGCCGATGACGCCATCCGCGTCTATTGGCACCCTGGTTGAACCAGCTGCCTCCGCACCAAGGAGTTCCTTGGCAAACACGGCATTCCATTCCTCTCCCGCAACGTGCTCGAAGATCCGGCCGCGTGGGATGAGCTGAAGCCCTTCGGCATCCGCATGCTGCCGACCGTGACGCGTGGCGCCAGCTACGCCAACGGGCAGATTCTGCGCGATGTCGCAAACCTCGTCGGCATCGAGCTTGGCGAGCAGACGATGCTGCCGCCGGCGGAGCTCGCCCGTCGGATCGATATCATCCTGACGGGTGAGCAACGCTTTTTCGGGCAGATGCCCGAGGACAAGATGCAGGGCCAGGTGCCGGGGCGTCCGCGCAGCTTTGCCAATCTGGCGTGGCACACCTTCAACGTCATCGATGCCTGGCTCGAGCACGAGGTGGACGGGCGGGCGCTGATCAACGGCTCCTACGCGCGCAACGCGCCGGAGGGCAAAGCGTCGAAGGCCGACATCCTGGCCTATGGCGCGGATGTGCAGCGCCGCTTCAACGCGTGGTGGGCGACGCAAGGCAAGGACACCGACTTCGACGAAGCGGCTGATACCTATTACGGCGAGCAGTCGAAGCACGATTTCTTGGAGCGCACGACCTGGCATGCAGGCCAGCACACCCGGCAGATGATGATGATCCTCGAGACCTTCATGGGGATTGCGCCCACGGACCCGCTTGGACCAGACGTCTGGAAGGATCTGCCGATGCCCGAGAAGGTCTGGGACGATGAGAAGCCGATCGCCTGATCGGATCAGGTCGAGGCCCAAGTTCGCAACGCCGCCTTCGGGCGGCGTTGTCCGTTGAGGGCACCTTCGTTCGTATGTGTGCCGATTTGGGGCACCTGTTAAGTCACCGTTTACCGGGCTGCGCGAGAGTAGGCGCGGCGGCTTATCTGCCGCTTGCCGCTTCACGTCTGCACGGGAATCAGTGCCTTGATCATTGTCACGCCGAACCGCATCGCCATGATCGTCACGCTGACGTCGGCCGTTCTGATGTCGGGCTGCGCCGGGACCTACGAGCCGGCGTCGAGCGTTTACGGCAGCATCAAGGATGATATGGGGCCGCCGCCCGTCCGGGTCGCGAGTTCGGCTCCGAGGAGATCGTCGATCGTCCACAAGGCCGCCGTCGAGGCGCCCAGGAGCGCCGACGTCCCCGCCAAGGAGCGCACGGCGCCGGCGCCTGTCGCCGCCAAGCCATCGGTCGTTGCCGCTCCCCACGCCGAGCCGGCGCCGCAGCCGTCTGTGGCGCCGGCTGCCAGCAAGTCGACGATCGCCAACACATCTCCGCGCCCGGTAGAGCCGTCCAGCACGGTTGCGAAGATTGACAGGGCCGTGCCTGCGCCAGCTTCCCCCGCGCCGCTTGCCAGTCTCCCGCCCGTGAAGGCGCCGCCGAAAACCGAGCCGTCGGCGCCCGCCGCCAAACTGGTGGCGCCGCCTGCGACACCCGTCATTCCCGAAGCGCGGATCCTGCACGAAGCCAAACCTGCTGCGCCCGCTCCCGCCGCAGCGATCCCGGCATCGGCCTCGACGCCGCCGGCGGCTTCAGCCGCGAAATCGACCGCCGCTGCTGATCCGCGGGCAACTACGGCGGGCCGCCGAGGCGACGCTCCTGCAACCGCTCCGGCGGCATCTGCCAAGGTCGATCCCAAGGCTGACAGCAAGGTCGCCAATTTGCCGCCGGCCGCTCCTGCAGCTGCTCCTGCAGCCAAGAATGCCTCGACGGCCCAACTCGCCACAGTGGCCGCCATGATCGAGCGGGCTGATCTGCTGCTGCGTATCGGCAATGTCATGGGCGCGCGCGCAGTCCTCGAGGATGCCGGCAAGGCCCGTAATGCGGATGCGATTGCCGAGCTGGGCCGCACCTACGACCCCGTCGAGCTCAGGAGCTTCCTGGTGCCACCAGGGACGACGGATGCCGAGAAGGCCAAGCTCCACTATCGCGAGGCTGCTGCGCTCGGTTCTGCGACCGCCAAGACCCGGCTGGAGCGCCTCGAAGCGGACGCACCATCTAAGAAGCAATAGGCAGAGCAGTAGGCTATGGTCTGTTCAATGGTCGTTAATACAAAAAGAGAACTTAAAGAGAACATTTCTTGACAGACGCAGCGGTTCGCGTATCTAGTAGGGGTGAGCTTCAGCAACTCCAACCGTAGCGTCAGCGTCGCCGTCCATGTCGTCTCCCGCGCTCGATCTGCCGCCGATTTCGACCCAGATCTGGGACATGAAGTATCGGCTGCGTGCGGCCGATGGCACACCCATCGATGCGACGCTGGCTGATACTTGGCAGCGGGTCGCAGCAGCCGGCGCGGTTCCTGAGAAAAAGCGCGTCCGCGAGGTTTGGGCCGCCCGTTTCTTCGACGCCATGAACAGCCTCGAGTTTCTGCCTGCCGGCCGGATCATCGCCGGGGCCGGCACGGGCCGCGAGGTCACCCTCTTCAATTGCTTCGTGATGGGCCGGATCGAGGACGACCTCAGCTCGATTTTCGACAACGTGCGCGAGGCCGCGCTCACCATGCAGCGCGGTGGCGGAATCGGCCACGACTTCTCGACGTTGCGACCATCCGGTGCATTGGTGCGAAGCGTCGGAGCGGGGGCATCGGGGCCAGTAAGCTTCATGGATGTGTGGGACTCGATGTGCCGCACGATCATGTCGGCCGGCCAGCGCCGCGGCGCCATGATGGGCACCCTGCGCTGCGATCATCCGGATATCGAGACGTTCATCGACGCGAAGTCCGACCCAAGGCGGCTGCGCAATTTCAATCTGTCCGTGCTGGTCACCGACGCGTTCATCGCGGCGGTCCGAGAGGATCGCCCGTGGGCACTGCAGTTCGAGGGCAAGATCTCGCGAACGCTGCCGGCCCGCGAGCTCTGGGACCGGATACTCCGCGCGACCTACACTTATGCCGAGCCGGGCGTCATCTTCATCGATCGCATCAACGCGATGAACAACCTAGCCTATTGCGAAGAGATCCGCGCTACGAACCCGTGCGGCGAGCAGCCGTTGCCGCCTTATGGCGCCTGCTTGCTCGGCTCCATCAATCTGGCGCGCCTTGTGCGCGCGCCCTTTGCGGCGTCCGCCCATCTCGATGAGGCTCGGCTTGAGGCGCTGGTGCCGCTTGCGATCCGTTTTCTCGACAATGTGATCGACGTGTCGGCCTATCCACTGCCGGCTCAACGCAAGGAAGCCAAAGCGAAGCGGCGCATTGGCCTCGGTGTGACAGGATTGGCAGACGCGCTGATCGCTTGTGGCGTGCGGTATGGCAGCGATGCAGCGCAGCGGCTGGCGCGGCGCTGGATGGCCTTGATCGAGCGGGCGGCCTATGCGGCGAGTGCGGACCTCGCCGACGAGAAGGGGGCGTTTCCCCTATTCGAAGCGCAGCCGTTTCTCGCCTCCCCCAACGTCACGCGGTTGCCGGTAGATGTGCGCGCCCGCATCGCGCGCTCTGGCATCCGCAACGGCTGCCTGACCTCGATCGCGCCGACAGGCACGATCTCTCTGTTGGCTGGCAATGTGTCGAGTGGCGTCGAGCCCGTGTTTGATTTCAGGTATGTGCGCCGCGTGCGGGGCGCCGGCGAGACCATCACCGACGAAACGGTGGAAGATTATGCGCACAGTCTGTTCCGTCATATGCATGGCGCCGAGACGCCGTTGCCGCCTGCGTTCGTGACGACGGCCGAACTCGCGCCCGGCGAACATATCGCGATGCAGGCGGCGCTGCAGGCGCACGTCGACAGCTCGATTTCGAAGACGATCAATTGCCCGGAGGGGTTGCCGTTCGACGCTTTCCGCGACGTTTATGATCGTGCGTACGACATCGGCCTCAAGGGCTGCACAACCTTCCGCCCGAACGCGGTCACCGGCTCAATCCTGGCGTCGGTGGCGCCATCATTAGATGCCGTGTCGGTCCCCTCGGCCCTGGACGCCGCTGACCGTCACACCGCCGTCGCGCCGGGAGCTGCGTCACCGGGCACGCTAGCGTCGGCAGCGGACCTGCGCCCGCTCCACCCGTCTCCCGAAACCGCGCGGGCCGGCGCGATCGTCTACATGGCGCCCCCACTCGAGCGCGAGCCGGTCCTGTCCGGCTACACCTACAAACTCAAGTGGGCGAGCAGCGATCACGCGATCTACATCACGATCAACGACATCGAGCGGGAAGGACGGCGCTGTCCGTTCGAGATCTTCATCAACACGAAGAACCTCGAGCATTACGCTTGGACCGTGGCGCTCACCCGCATGATCAGCGCCGTGTTCCGGCGCGGCGGGGACGTGTCGTTCGTTGTCGAGGAGCTTAAGGCCATTTTCGACCCCCAGGGCGGACAGTGGATGGACGGGCGCTATGTTCCGAGCCTGCTTGCGGCGATCGGCGAGGTGATCGAGACGCATTTGTTGCGAACCGGCTTTCTGCGGCCGCGGGAGATGTCCACTCCCCCGCATGATCCGGCAGGGCTGGTCCAGTGGCGGACAGTCCAGTCCGTCGTTCCAGGCGGTTTGGCCGTCCCGGAGGCGCCTGCTTCCACGGGTGTCCCCAGGGGTGTGGCCAGTCCCCATTATGCCTCGTCAGGAGCACAAGGCCGACACTGTCCCAGGTGCCATGCGGGCGCGTTCTTGTTCCAGTCCGGCTGCTGGACCTGCCGCGATTGCGGCTACTCAAAATGTGGCTGATCGTGATCCGCTGTGAGGCTTGATCGGAACCTATTGATCTTTCCCACAAAATCTGGGTAGATTTGTCGCACCCTGCCCTGAAAGGGGTCCGATTGGGTCATTCTTCGGCTTGAAATAATCCGTAACAGATCAAACTGCGTATCATGAGTTCAAAGCGTGGCATCGCATTGAAGGAGTTCGCGATGCGAATATTGTCGCCATCGGGTAACAACCATTCTTCCAACCCGCGTTTACGCACAGTAGACGCGACGAGCCTTTTCCGTTCGCTTGGCGTTTCACGTTGGCGCGGAGCGTCGGGGCGAGCTTTTGCCCACACGATCTATAGCTTGCTCGGATGTCCCGCCGTGTCGTCCGCTAACTATGTTCTGGTGCGGTCGGAAGACGGCGGCTCCCGAACGGTGCTGGCCATCGGTCGCACGGCGACAACCGTCGCCAGCGAGAACCTCGCGCAGATGCGCCAGCAAGGCGCGATCCTTGGTGCCGATGAAGTGCACCTTCATGTCCTCGCGCTGACGGATGCCGAGCGTGCTGCGATCGAGTTCGATCTGAACGCGGGGAACAATTCTTCGCCGCCAGCCGGCCCCGTCGGGCGGCCGAATTGATCGGTTGGCGCGGCGTAAGTATGACGTCGCCTAGGCGTGCGCACCGCCCTTGAGCCGCAGACGGTATCCGAACCGGCGCAAATCACCGCGTCTGCGCCGGATCGCATCGTCCGGCTTCTGCGCCCAGGTCTTGCACATCGCATCCGCGCTCGGGCGCGCCAAGTCCGTTGTGGGGCTGTTTGCCGAATAGGAACCCGCCAGCGCCACGATCCGCTCCAGTTCCCGCTCGCGGATACCAAGTGCCTTCAGGTGCGCGACGGTGTTGATGAGATAGTCGAGATTGGCGCCCGACAGTCCCCGTGCGCCGCGGATCAGATGGACCTGGCGGGCGAGCGGTTGCCGCCCGACGTAGCTCGGATGGGCCCGTTCGACGATGTAGGCGACAGCGCAGACGGCGCGCCGCTCCGGCCCCAGCAGAACTGCGGGAACATGCGCCTCGCGATAGACGCCATAGATCAGCTCGCGCTGCCGCAGATAGTCGACGACGCCAGCCCAGTCCACATCGGCAATCCGATAGGCGACACCGATGCAGGCGCGCCCGCGATCGAGGCCAAGTACGAGGCCTGGCCGATCAGGCGATCCCCGATGATGGGTCGACGTCACGCAGAAGGAGCGATGATAGCCGGTGACGCAGGCACTTGCGCGTTCGAGGAACGGAAAATCCGGCCGCCACATCAGCGACCCATAGCCGAAAATCCAGTGCTCTGCGCCGTTGCCCCGTGTCATCGCCGGTTCAGGGCTTCTTCTCATGCCGGCCGAAATCCGGTGCGGCCGTGTCTTGGCCCGCCTGAATGATGCCGCGGCGGACCTGGCGGGCTTCGGCGAAAAGCTTGTACAGCGTCTCTCCGTCACCGTAGCGGATCGAGCGTTGCAGGTGAATGAGATCCTCGGTGAAGCGGCCGAGCATTTCGAGTACGGCCTCGCGGTTGTTGAGGAAGACGTCGCGCCACATCGTCGGATCGGAGGCGGCGATGCGCGTGAAATCGCGGAAGCCGCCAGCTGAGAACTTGATCACCTCGCTGTCGGTGACGCGCTCGAGGTGCGCCGCCGTATTGACGATGTTGAACGCAATCAGATGCGGCACATGGCTGGTAATGCCGAGCACGAGGTCGTGGTGGTCGGCATCCATGATCTCGACGTTCGAGCCGAGCGCTTCCCAGAAGGCTTTGAGCTTGGCGACGGCGGCGGCATCGCTGCCGACGAGCGGCGTCAGGATGCACCAGCGGCCGTCATAGAGTTCGGCGAAGCCGGCCTCTGGGCCCGAATGCTCGGTGCCGGCAATCGGGTGCCCCGGAATGAAGTGCACGCCGGGCGGCACGTGCGGGCCCACGTCCCGCACGATCGCGCCCTTCACGGAGCCGACGTCGGTCAAGATCGCGCCGGCTTTCAGATGCGGCTTGATCTCGGCGGCAATCGCGCCGCAGGCCCCGACTGGCACGCAAAGGATGACGAGATCGGCGTCCTTCACGGCCTCGGCGGCCGAGGAGTAGGCGTTCGAAACCAAGCCGAGCCGCAGCGCGGTCGCGCGTGAGGCTTCGGTTTTGGCTGAACAGACGATGCGCCGGGTGAGCCCGCCGCGCCGCGCCGCATGACTGATGGACGAGCCGATGAGCCCGATGCCGATCAGCGCGATGGTATCGAAATGAATGCTCACCGCTGCATGAACTCCGCCAATGCGGCAACGACAGCACGATTGTCGGACTCGGTGCCGATGGTCATGCGCAACGCATTGGGAAGGCCGTAGCCGGTGACGCGGCGCATGATGATGCCCTTCGATTTGAGATGGGCGTCGGCGGTTGCCGCGTCCTTGCCCGATCCGGCGGGGAAATGGATCAGGATGAAATTACCGACGCTGGGCGTCACCTTCAGGCCGATCTTTTCGAGCTCGGCCGTCGTCCATGGCAACCACGTGTCGTTATGGGCGAGCGAGGCCTCGACGTGGGCGTTATCCTCCATCGCTGCGACGCCAGCGGCGATGGCCGGTGAGGTCACATTAAAGGGGCCTCGGATGCGATTGAGGACATCGGCAATGGCGGCCGGGCAATAGGCCCAGCCGAGCCTGACAGCCGCAAGCCCGTAGATCTTGGAGAATGTGCGCGTCATCACGGTATTCTGCGTGGTGGCGACCAGTTCGAGGCCCGCTTCGTAGTCGTTCCGGCGCACGTATTCGGCATAGGCGCTGTCGAGCACGAGCAGCGTGTCGGGGCGCAGTGCCGCGTGCAGCCGGCGCACCTCGCTGAATGGAATGTAGGTGCCGGTCGGATTGTTCGGATTGTCGAGGAAGACGATCTTGGTGCGCGGGGTGAGCGCGGCAATCATCGCATCGACGTCGCTGCGGAAGTCCTTGCATTTGACCACCACGGGCTTGGCCCCGTTGCCGAGCGTGACGATCTTGTAGACGAGGAAGCCATGCTCGGTGAACACGGCCTCGTCGCCTTCGCCGAGATAGGCGTGCGCCAGCAGATTGAGCAACTCGTCCGAGCCGCACCCGCACACGATCCGGCTGGGATCGAGGCCATACTTGCCGGCGATGGCGGTGCGGAGCGCAATGGCGGCCCCGTCCGGGTAACGCTCGAGGCTCTCCGCTTCGGCTTTGTAGGCCGCGATCGCCTTGGGGCTCGGCCCGAGCGGGGTCTCGTTCGAGGACAACTTGATCGGCTTCACGCCTGGCGCAACGTGGCTTTCCCCCGGCACATAGGCCTGGATATCGAGGATGCCGGGCTTTGGGCGCGGAGCTGTAGGGGTCACCGACATGAGTCGTCCATCGTTCACTGGGATTGAGCCGCGATTGATAATCGAGATGCCCCGGAAATCAAACACCATTCGCGACAGACGCCGGGTTGCGGCCAACACGAACGGACGGGACTCACAAGCAATCGGTGGCATTACCGGATGATGTGTCGCAGTGACTTCACGGGAATGACGCTACAGACCTTGGCGGCTCAGGCCGGAATGCTCAAATCGATTTAGGTTTTTGGTGGGGGCCAAATGTGGAAACTATTCAACGCCAGCCTTATCGGCGTGCTTGGTCTGGGCATCTGTAGCATCCATTCGGAGCGCGATTTAGCGATTATTGCGCCCAGCAAGTTGAGCGCGCTGGCTGAAATCACGGGGCGGTTCCAGGACCGCGAGTTCGTTCGCGTCATCGTCGATATCGACGCCGGCCAAAAGCTACCAGATCCGCATGCAGGGGCGGAGATTGCAGCGCGACGCCGGATTTCTGCCAAAGCCCAGGCCGACTTGCTTGATCGGCATGTCGGTACCGATCATGCAAAGGTTGAACGCTGGGCCGTCCGCCGGATCGAGACGCTGCCGATGTTGGCGATGACGGTGACTGCCACTGAACTCGACACACTCGTGCGCGACCCGCACGTCCGTCGGATCTGGCCGGATCAGTTGCACAAGGCAGCATCCGACCGGATGTTGCAGTTGATCGGCATGACGCCTGACCAGAATAACGTCGATCAAGGCGCGTGGGTGGAAGGGGCCACGGGTGCAGGGACAACGATCGCTGTGCTCGATACCGGGGTCGACGGCACGCACCCGATCCTCGCTGGCAAGGTCGTTGCGGAGGCGTGCTTCTCGACCACCAATGCCGCCGACAAATCGACGAGCCTTTGCCCGAACGGAGCATCAAATCAGGTGGGTGCCGGGGCCGGAGTGCCTTGCACCGCACTGTTGACGTTTCCAGAGCACATTAGTCCTTGCCTTCACGGGACTAAGATTGCGGGACTTGCGGCGGGAAAAAATGCATCCGGCACCGGGCCGCTGGGCGGTGTCGCCCGCGAGGCGACGATCTTTTCGATCCAAGTCTATTCGCGGATCGATGATGACACGAAATGTTTTTTCCTTGGACCATTGCCAAGTTGCTTGCGGGCCTACACGTCCGACATCCTCGCCGCCCTCTCGCACGTTTCGGCGCGGGTCGGCACGCTGCCGCAAGCGCTGGCTGCGGTCAATTTGAGTGCTCTCCCTTGGTTCTTCCCAGATCCGGACTCTATCGCGGCACAGTCTTGCGACTCCCATCCGCTCAAGGCGGCCATCGATGTGCTCCGCTCGCAAGGTGTGCCGACAACGATGTCATCGGGCAGTGGCGGGCTCACGTCCGCGGTCGGTCAGCCGGCATGCATCAGTTCGGTGGTGGCGGTTGCCACCGTCGGGAATTTCAATGAGGTGGCAGGTTTCACGGCCATGGGGAATGCCGTGGACGTTCTCGCCTACGATGATGCCAATCTCTCGGTCCCCATACCAGGCGGCGGCTATTCGAGTGGGACAGATGCGGTGTCGTTCGCGACCGCGGAAGTCGCCGGCGCATTCGCTGCGATCAAATCCCGCATTCCGTCGGCCTCCATTGACCAGATCGAGGTCGCCCTCAAGGCAACCGGCTTCAACATCACCGACACGCGCCCGGCGAACGCGCTTCTCAATAATCAGCCGCCGGGTTCTCTGACGAAGACCACAGAATCCGTGTGCACTACGCGTTGCGATCTCTCCTCGGCACGCTCGGCCCGATCCTCGATGTCTCTCCGCAGGATATCAGTCTCCGTGGTCCGCCCGGAGGTCCGTTCACGCCAACCTCGGCGGTGTTCATCTTGCGGAATGCGGGTGGCCTACCGATGCCGTGGACAGCAACGCTCGAAGCACAGCCACCGGGCACGGCTCGCTTCACGCTCTCGCAAACGTCGGGTACCCTTGCAGCTGGCGCCTCGACAACCATTGTCGCCACGCCGAACGCCCAGGCCCTCGCGTCGCCCGCGGGTTCCTATGGCGACCAGATCTTCTTTGAAGCCGCGAATGCTCAAAATCGGGATTGGCTGCTGAGGCGCGTCCAAATTCCGTTGCTGATTACGAGTGCCCCCGTCAACGATAATCGTTTCAATGCTATTGAATTGTCGGGCGCCAGTGGCTCGACGACCGGAACGAACGTCGGTGCGACGCGCGCGACGTCAACTCCGGGATTTCAATCATCGGAGCTTCGGCACTTCCCTGGCACGTTCGGCGATAAATCAGTCTGGTGGAAATGGCGAGCCACCGGGACGGGGCAAGCGACCTTCACGACGGCTGGCAGCTCGTTCGACACGGTGCTTGCCGTCTACGGGGAAAACAGTGCGATAAGCCTCATCCGCAATGACAATAATGGTGGCGGGGGTACGGCAAGCCGGGTCAGTTTTCATGCGGAACAATTCGCGACCTACTACTTCGCCGTTGACGGCGCGGGTCCGGCTGACAGTGGTTCGATCTTGCTGGCATGGTCGCTGACCACCGAGCAGGGTCAAGCCGGGTTGTTTTCCGCGATCCTTCCATCGACACGATCGGTTCAAATCGGTCAGACTGCGACGGCGTTCGGTATTCTGATCAACTCCACCGATGCGGCGACGAAATGCTACCTGCAGCAGCCCAACCCGGGAATGTTGGGCGAAATCAGCTTTCGCGCGACAACACCCGCTAACACTATCGATACGGCGTTCGGACCGAACGAGGCCGTCGATATTCCGGCTGGCGGCGCAAGGAATTTCGTTTTCGCATTGACGCCGGAAAGCGAGCTGCCCGCGATAGATTTGACGATCGTCTTCGACTGCGAGAACAAGCAGCCGGCCCCGCTGACGCCGGGGGTCAACACCTTTACGTTGACAGCCACGCCGACGGCCGGACCGGACTTGATCGCAATTGGCCTGTCGCCGTCCGGGGACGGCATCGTCAATGTGCCCGGCAATACCGGAACGGGTTTCTTTGCCGCTTCGGCCGTCAATATTGGTGCAGCGGGGGCGATCACCGCCAACGTCGATACTGGACATTTTCCAATACCGATCAGTGCTCAGGTAACCCTCTGCGAGACTAATCCGGCCAATGGCCAGTGCCTGTCGCCGCCCGCCGCCACGACGACACGGACTTTTGCCACCAACGACATCGGGACCTACACGATATTCGTTCAGGGCACGGGCAACATCCCGTTCAATCCCGGAGTCCATCGGCTTTACCTGCGCCTCAAGGATGCCAATGGTCTCGAGCGCGGCGCCACCAGCGTCGCTGTTCGCACGCAATGACCGGCAGCATTCAGCTTGACGGTGAAGCACCTGATCCTGTAGGTGAAAAGCTGAACTCGTGGTGATTTGGCCGGCCGGCTTGCAGCCACGTAAAACAACTCGCTAAAATGGCCGTGCGCGACCCGGTTCGACGGTCCTGTCCGGCAAAATTTGGGCGGGGACCGGCCGGGTTTTCTTATGCCATGTGCTTCGCCTGAAGCGCGTGCGGGAGGCGCCGATGGCAGAGTTGAGCCTGAACCAAACCGGCACGCCACAGGGTGGCTTGGACCCCGACGTGGTGATGGAGACGGCCCTGGCCGAGCCGTTGTCCCGCTCCCGCGAGGTCGAGAACCCGTCGAGCCTGGTTGTCCGGTTTGGCGCCGACGCTCCGATCCAGTTGGATTGCCAGCTCGACCTGGCCCCGTTCCAGATCGCCTACCAAACCTACGGCAAGCTTAATGCCGACAAGTCGAACGCCATTCTTGTGTGCCACGCCCTGACCGGCGACCAGCATGTCGCCAACGCGCATCCCGTGACCAAGCGTCCGGGATGGTGGACGACGCTGATAGGTCCGGGGCTGCCCGTCGATACGGACCGGTTCTTTGTCATCTGCCCGAATATTCTCGGGGGCTGCATGGGCTCGACCGGTCCCGCCTCGATCAACCCCGCGACGGGCAAGCCTTATGGGCTCGATTTCCCGGTCATTACGATCCACGACATGGTGAAGGCGCAGGTGCGCCTGATCGACCATCTCGGGATCGATCAGTTGTTTTCGGTCGTCGGCGGGTCGATGGGCGGGATGCAGGTGCTGGAATGGGCGGCGCGCTATTCGAACCGCGTCTACACGGCGGTGCCGATCGCGACGGCGGCCTGGCATTCGTCGCAGAACATCGCCTTTCACGAGGTTGGCCGCCAGGCCGTGATGGCTGATCCGGAATGGCGCGGCGGGCGTTATCTCGAGCACGGCGTCGTTCCGCGGCGCGGACTGGCCGTCGCGCGGATGGCGGCCCACATCACCTACCTTTCGGAAGAAGCGCTGCATCGCAAGTTCGGGCGCAATCTGCAAGATCGGGACGCCAAGACGTTCTCGTTCAACGCCGACTTCCAGGTCGAGAGCTATCTGCGCCACCAGGGCTCCTCGTTCGTCGACCGTTTCGACCCGAACAGTTATCTCTACATCACCCGCGCCATGGACTATTTTGACCTCGCCGCCGAGTATGGCGATGTGCTGGCCAATGCTTTCCGTGGCACCAAGACGAGATTTTGTGTCGTGTCGTTCACCAGCGATTGGCTCTATCCGACGCGCGAGAGCCGCGAAATCGTGCAGGCGCTGAATGCGGTCGCAGCCAACGTCTCGTTTGTCGAGGTCGAAAGCGACAAAGGCCACGACGCGTTTCTGCTCGAAGAGCCGGAGTTGTTTGCGGCTGTCCGCGGCTTCCTGAATGCTGCCGCCCGCAAGCGCGGTTTGCCTGACATGGTGGAGGCACTGTGATGCTCGCCCGTGACGAGACCTCACGCCAGCACCGTGTCGACCATCTGCTGATCTCGAAGATGGTCTCGCCCGGCTCGCGGGTGCTTGATGTCGGTTGCGGCGATGGAGCGTTGCTGCAACTGCTGACGGAGCGCAAGGACGTCGACGCTCGTGGCGTCGAGATCAGCCGCGAGCGCGTCAACGCCTGCGTGGCGCGCGGCCTCTCGGTTGTGCAAGGCGACGCGGATCGCGATCTCGACGACTATCCAGATGGAGCCTTCGACTATGCAATCTTATCACTGACCATCCAGGCGACGTCGCGTCCCCGACTGGTGCTCAATAATCTGTTGCGGATCGGGCGGCACGCCATCGTATCGTTTCCGAACTTCGGTCACTGGCAGGTACGCAAGAAACTACTGCTGACGGGCAGAATGCCCGTGACCGAAAATCTGCCGGATCCCTGGTTCGACACACCAAACGCGCACTTGTGCACGATCAAGGATTTCGCCGATCTTTGTCGCCTGTGTGATGCTCGTGTCGAGCGAGCGGTTGCCTTCAACACGTCCGGCCAGCAGCTCGGGACGTGGATTCCCTTGCCACTGACCGTGCACAATATGCTGGGCGAAAAAGCGGTCTTCTTGTTGACGCGGCGATAATGTCCGTGAAGTTGTGGGGTCAGCTCAAGGCCGGCCCCACAATGCGTTGATAGGTGCAGGTGGCTTATTCGCCAGTCAGTCCATCGACTTTGGGAGCGGACGGCGCCGCGACGGGTGAAGTCTTGCTGAGGTCGTCGAAGACCGTATCTGTCCAATTCGCTTGTGTTGGGCCGGCTGCGAGCAGTGCCAATGCGGCTGCTGTCAGCAGTGCGATGAGTGATTTCATTTATGCCTCCATCAGCAATATGCGATTGCTCGCCAAACGCGAGTCGCCTTGGTCTCCGGACCTTTGTGTTTGTGCCGCAATTGGCGTCACTCGAAATAGCAGTGACGTGTCCGGCTGATTGCAGCGCTGACATCGGTCAAAAAGCGATGTCGCCAGCCTAAAAACCTTACGCCTCGGAACAGGGCGGCACAAGGCTACAGCGCGGATTTTCATGTCACATCATCGTGATGGCCGCGGGCCGCTGGCGCACGCGTCGTGCCACGGTTCGGCACGTATTCACGCAGCCGTCGCGCCGTCGCACCTGTGCCGGCCGGCGACATCAGCTCTTTTTGTGCTTCCACTATGATGACGCCTGCAAACGCTGACGAGAGCCGAGATCCAAAACGCTCGATGCTCATTGCGGAGCGCATGACCAAAGGTCGCTCGATCGGCGGCATATAAAGCGCGGCGCTCCAGGCGAGGGGCGTGAAGAGCGCGTCAGCCAGCAGCCGGTCGAGCTGGGACGTCGTGAAGGGCCGCCCATGTCCAAAGGGCGTGCGCTCGAGACGCGCCCAGATGCTGCGGCGGTTTGGAACGACGATCAACAATCGCCCCTCGGGTTTCATGACGCGCCAGATCTCGCGCAAGAGTGGCCGCACTTGCTCACTCGCTTCGAGGCAGTGGATGGCGAGCATGTAGTCGACGGAGTTGTCGGGGAGCGGCAGCTGATCTTCCTCGACGACGACCGAATGCACGGCTCCCGCGGGCGGCCACACGATGGCGCCCTGCATGGCCGGCATCAAGGCGCCGAGCCGCAACGCTTCGCCTCGGAATGACCCGAGATAGGGGGTCGCAAATCCGAGGCCCATCAGCGTGGCGCCGTTGACATGGCGCCACCGGGTGCGGATGCGCGCAGCGAGAATGCGCCGCACGACACCGCCAAGAGGGCGGGCGTAGAAGTCGATCAGCTCGGTTACATCGGTCTGCATGGTCGGCGGACAGGTCCGTCGTGGGGCTCAGAGTTTCCGCAGTATGCCTGAATTCGGCGGATGTTGCCGCGTGTTGCTTTTGATCGACCGGCTGCTAGGGTGCCGCCCCCAGTCCGAAGTCCGTCGGTCTTTCCCCAGTCACCTCAGGAGCGGCACTATGGCGAAGCTCGCATTCCACCAGTTTCCCTGCCTCCAGGACAACTACGGCGTACTGGTCCACGACGCCGGTGCAGGACTGACCGCTTCAATCGATGCGCCCGAGGCCGACGCGGTTCGCCAGGCGCTCGCCGAGACCGGTTGGAAGCTCACGCATATTCTCGTCACCCACCATCACGCCGACCACACGCAAGGGATCGCCGCTCTCAAATCCGAGACGAAGGCCCTGGTCATCGGGCCGAAAGGTGAGGCGGCCAAAATCAAGGACCTCGACCAGACCGTTAGCGGTGGAGACACGGTCGCGTTCGGCGGCAGCAAGATCGAGGTGATCGAGACACCCGGCCACACCGCCGGGCACATCACCTTCTGGATCCCCTCGTCGTCTGTCGCTTTTGTCGGGGATACGCTTTTTGCCATGGGGTGCGGGCGTGTCATCGAAGGCAACGCGGAGATGATGTGGTCGTCGCTGTCCAAGCTGGCCAAGCTGCCGCGCGAGACGATGCTGTATTGCGGCCATGAGTACACCGCCTCGAACGCCAAATTTGCGATGACGATCGAGCCCGAGAACGAGGCCCTGCAGGCGCGGGCCGCCGAAGTAGCGGCGCTGGTCGCGGCCAAGAAGCCGACGCTGCCGACGCGCCTGGATGTGGAACTCGCAACCAATCCGTTCCTGCGGCCGCACGTGCCGGCCATTCGCCGCCGGCTCGGCCTGGAGACGGCACCGGACTGGCAGGTGTTCGGCGAAATTCGCGAGCGCAAGAACCGCGGCTGATCAGGCGGTGCCTGGGAGGTCGAGCTCCGGCACTGACGCGACGCGCTCGACCGGGCCGAAACGCCGAATGAACGCGGCCTCGAGGGCCATATCCACTTCCGGCATCGCGACAACGCGGCCAAGGTCGGCGAGGCTGGTTACGCCGTGGCCCCGGATGCCGCAGGGCACGATGCCTTTGAAGTGCTCGAGATCCGGCTCGACGTTGAGGCTCACGCCATGGAGGCTGATCCAGCGGCGCAGTCGGATCCCGAGGGCAGCAACCTTGTCTTCGACGTCCGGACCGAGTTCTGGTCGCGCGACCCATACGCCAACCCTGCCGGGGCGCAGCTCTCCCCGGACGCCGAACGCATCCAGTGTATCGATCAGCCAGGCCTCGAGTGCCGCCACAAAAGCGCGGACGTCACCGGATCGCTGCTTCACGTCGAGCATCACGTAGGCGATCCGCTGGCCGGGGCCATGATACGTGAACTGACCGCCGCGGCCGGCCGCATGGACTGGGAACCGGTCGGGGGCCAGCAGATCCGCCGGCTTGGCGCTGGTTCCGGCCGTATAGAGCGGGGGATGTTCGAGCAGCCAGACCAACTCGCGCCGTTCGCCCGCTGAAATCGCAGCAACCCGCGCATCCATGAGTGCCAGCGCGGTCGCATAGGCGACCGGGACATCGCTGATCAGCCATTCGACGGGGGGCAGGACGTCGGGCACTGGGGTCATTCCTCGCCCAATCATTGGGCTGGCGTGGGGTCAGAGCGTCTTTAGCGCCGAGCGGACCGGTTGGCCAGATCTGCGATGCGACGGCCCGTTGGAACGTCGCCGGCAGCTTCCCGAAGCCGCTTGTTCCCCACCGCATCGTCTGCTAGATGACGGGCCTCGTCTCGATTTGCGGTCGTGGCGGAATTGGTAGACGCACTACCTTGAGGTGGTAACGCTGGAAACGGCGTGGAGGTTCGAGTCCTCTCGACCGCACCAGACACTCCGGCCCTCGAACGGTCGAGGGGAGGCTCCTAAAGCCCAAATTTGGCGCCGTTGTCGGATTGCCAACGCGGGCAACGTCACATAGACAATTGACGGAAACGGGGCCGTCCGCGATCCGCGGGTTGTGGGGGAATTCATGAAGCTGCCGGGCATCTGGGCAACGAGCGGCCGTGCCGCGACGGGTCACATCCGGTCAGTGGCGGCGTGCGCTGCCATCGTGGCGGTGCTCATCGCAACGCCGGCGATGGCAGCCGTGGGCAAGGCCGTCGAGCCGCTCATGGTCGCGGGTATCCCCGTCGACTTCATCCTGTTCGCGCTGACCCTGCTCGGGGTGGCGCTACTGCACAATCATACCTTCTACGTGGCGATGGCGGGCCTCGCCGTAATCACGCTCTACAAGTTACTCTTCACCGGCTTCAAATTCGGTACCGGGTTGGCCGGTCTCGTTGGCCACATGCAGCACGAGTGGGTGATCCTCGCGAACCTGTTCCTGCTTCTGATGGGATTTGCGCTGCTCGCGCGGCATTTCGAAAAGAGCGGCATCCCCGAGGTCATGCCGGCCATTCTGCCGGATGACTGGAAGGGCGCGTTCGCGCTGCTGGCGATCGTCTGGGTCGTCTCCAGCTTCCTCGACAACATCGCGGCGGCGCTTGATCGGCGGGACGATGGCGCTGAAGCTGTTCAGGGACAAGCTGCACATCGGCTATATCGCGGGCATCGTCGCGGCGTCGAATGCGGGCGGCGCCTTCAGCGTGGTCGGCGACACCACGACGACGATGATGTGGATCGACGGTGTCAATCCATTGAGCGTGTTCGATTGCATCGTCGCGTCGGTCGTTGCGTTGCTCATTTCCGGCATCATCGCGGCCAAGCAGCAGCACGCCTACCAACCGATCATCAAGGACGTGGAGCCCGGAGCCCGGGTCGACTGGACGCGGGTGTTCGTCGTGGCGGCAATCCTGCTGGCGGCTGTGGCGGCGAACGTTTGGGCCAACCAAAAAGCGCCCTGGCTGCTGGACATCCTGCCAGTGATCGGCATCGGCGTCTGGGTTGCGATCCTTGCGACTTCGCTGCTGCGCGCGCCGGATTGGCAGCTGTTGCCAGAGAATTTCAAGGGCACGTTGTTCCTGCTGGCGCTCGTGACCTGCGCCTCGATGATGCCGGTGGAGAAATTGCCCTCGGCGTCCTGGCCGACAGCGTTCTCGCTCGGTTTCGTGTCGGCGGTGTTCGACAATATTCCGTTGACCGCCCTGGCCCTGAAGCAGGGCGGTTACGACTGGGGCATGCTGGCGTTTGCCGTCGGCTACGGCGGCTCGATGCTGTGGTTTGGCTCGTCGGCGGGCGTTGCGATCGCCAATATTTTTCCGGAGGCCAGGAACGCGGTCGCCTGGCTGAAAGGCGGCTGGCACGTCGCGCTCGCCTATGTCGTCGGCTTCTTCGTCATGCTCGCCCTGCTTGGCTGGCGCCCGGATCCGCCGCATAAGAAGGTCGAACTCAAGGAGCCGCGTACCGCCGTCGTGTGGATCGCGGGATCACATCCGAAAGGCCTGTGAGGCCGACGGCCCTCACTTGCCGCCGACGGAGACCAGGATCACACCGGGCACGATCAACGCAATGGTTGCGATGGTGCGCCACGTAATCGCCTCGCGACCGAACACGAAGAAGCCGAGCAGCAGAGTGAAGATGGGCGAGGCCGAGACGATCGGCATCGTCGACAGCAGCGTCCCCGCGAACAGCGCATTGTTGAGGAATTGAATCGACAGCGCATTGGCGATGCCCGCCGCGATAAACCAGCGCCAGCTTGCGAAACTGCCCGAAACCGGTCGTTGCTGCAACTTGTGGGCGAGCGTCGAACTGGCGAGCGAGACTGTATTGCCCATGAAAACGGCGAACGACGGGCTCGGCACCTCGCCGAGGCCGATCTTCGTCACCGCGTGCCCTGTCGCGCGGATAAAGGCCGCTCCGAACGGCAGGATAAGTGCCCAAAGCGGCCAGCTACGCTTCACTCCCGCTGGGTTCCAGGCGGAGACGATGGCGCCAGCGATGACAGCCAATGTGCCCATCGCAATTGGCCATGTCAGCTGTTCCCCGAGCACGGCAATCGCCCAGAAGGCGCCAAATATCGGGGCCGACGCCGTGAGCGCGCTGGTGAGGGTCGGGCCCATATGCTGGATGCTCGACAGTGCGAGCGCCGATGAGAGCGCCGGCCGGAAGATCCCGACCAGCCCGAACAGCAGACAGGCGTAGGTGAACCAGTACCAGCGCTCGATGAAGAACGGCGCAAAGAGCCAGTAGACGACGGCGGAAGCCGCGATCGACACGACGGTCCCGGTTCGTGCGTCGGAGCCGCCAAGCCCCATATGCAGAAAATGGTTCGAGAGCGCGAACAAGAATGCCGAGCACAGCGCATAGAGCGGCGCCAGATAGGGAAAATTGCTCATGCCGTGTCGCCCTTGCCGCCCGATGCCGCGCATCGGCAAGGGACGACTGTAGACGAGAAGGGGTGGGAACAAGCAGGCCGCGATGTCGCAAAGGCGGCGTCAACGAGCCGAGGCTGGGCGCCGTTCCTTCGCCTGCGTGCGAAGCGCCAAGACTCCTATGTTCCGCAGAACGTTTGCTGCACGACTTCGTGCGGCTTGGGCGGCTCTTGATAGACGAGCAATTCAGGCCGCTCTTGGAACGGAGCGTCGATTGCCGCCAGCAACCTCTCAAAAGGCCCGAGATCGTTGGCGAGTGCCGCTGCGATCGCCTCTTCGACACGGTGATTGCGTGGTATGATCGCGGGATTGGCGAGCAGCATCGCGGCATGGCGTTCTGCGGGATCTGTGGGCTCGTCCGCCAACCGGGTCCGCCAGCGTACCAACCACGGATCGAGCGCCGCCGGCTCGCTGAAGAGCGCGCGCAACACCGTTTCGCCATCGCCCGGCACCGCCGCACCCGCGAGCCTTCGGAACACAAGCGTGAAATCCGCGCCGCCGTTGGCCATGCGCTCGAGGAGATCCTGGGCCAGGGCAAGATCACCGTCCTGCTTGGCGGCGAGCCCGAGCTTGGCGCGCATGACATCGGTGAGAGCCGGCTCGAACAGGGTCGGGAATGCGTCGATAGCCGCTTGGGCTTCCTGCAGGGCGGCGTCGCTATCGTCGGCAAACAACGGCAGCAGGGTCTCGGCCAGCCGTGCCAGGTTCCATTGCGCGATGCGCGGTTGATTGGCAAACGCGTAGCGGCCTTGGCTGTCGATCGAGCTGAAGACGGTCGCGGGGTGATAGGTGTCGATGAACGCGCATGGCCCGTAGTCGATGGTCTCGCCCGAGAGTGTCATGTTGTCGGTGTTCATCACGCCGTGGATGAAGCCGACGCCCATCCATTGAGCGATGAGCTTCGCCTGCCGGTCCATGACGAGATCGAGCAGCGCGCGGTAAGGATTTGCCGCCGCGCGGGCTTCAGGATAGTGGCGGTCGATGACGTGGTCGGCGAGTGATTGGAGGCCGTCGCGGTCGCCGCGCGCGGCGAAGTACTGGAAGGTGCCGACACGGATGTGGCTTGCGGCGACGCGGGTGAGCACGGCCCCCGGCAGCGGCTGCTCGCGGAACACGTAATCGCCCGTAGCGACCGCTGCCAACGAACGTGTGGTCGGAATGCCAAGGCGGTACATGGCTTCGCTAATGATGTATTCGCGCAGCACCGGTCCGATCGCGGCACGGCCGTCACCATTGCGGGAAAAGGGCGTCGGCCCGGAGCCCTTGAGTTGAATATCGCGTCGGCGGCCTTGTCGGTCGATGACCTCGCCGAGCAGAATGGCACGTCCGTCGCCCAGTTGAGGCGAGAAGCCGCCGAACTGGTGGCCGGCATAGGCCATAGCCAGCGATTGCGCTTCGGCGGGAACGCGATTGCCGGCGAGCACGGCGACGCCCCCTGGTGCAGCGAGTGCGGTAGCATCGAGACCGAGTTCCGCGGCAAGCGGCAGATTGAGCCTGAGCAAACGCGGTGCGCTGACGGGTGTCGGCGCTAGTCGCGCATAGAAGCGATCGGGCAGCCGCGCGTAGCTGTTGTCGAAGGGGAAGAGCGGCGGTTGAACACCCGGGGATTGGGTTGCTCCAGAGGAAGGCGTCGCCATGGCGTGGCATGTCTTTCGGTTTGAGGTCATTCACCGAGCGGCGATGTCATGTCCCGTCACATCGTGGCGCCAATCACCCAGGGAACGTATTCGGCGTCGCCGTAGCCGAGTTGCTCGCTTTTCGTTTTCTCGCCGGAGGCGATGCGCAGCATCAGCTCGAAGATCTCCTGGCCCTTGGCCTCGATTGTCACACCATCGATGATGTCGCCGCAGTTGATGTCCATGTCGTCGATCATGTGGCGGTAGATATCGGTGTTGGTCGCGAGCTTGAACGAGGGCGTCGGCTTGCAGCCATAGGCCGAGCCGCGGCCCGTGGTGAAGGCAAGGATATTGCAGCCGCCAGCGACCTGGCCGGTTGCGGCGACAGGATCGTAGCCGGGCGTATCCATGTAGACGAAGCCCTTCTCGGTGATCGACTCGGCATAATGGAAGACGCCGTTGAGTGTCGTCGTGCCGCCCTTCGCCGCAGCACCCAGCGATTTCTCGAGAATGGTGGTGAGGCCGCCAAGCTTGTTTCCAGGTGAGGGGTTGTTGTCCATGCTCATGCGGGCGCGTGCGGTGTAGTCCTCCCACCACTTGATGATCGAAACGAGCTTTTCGCCGACTTCCCGGGTGCGGGCGCGACGCGTCAGAAGGTGTTCGGCGCCGTAGATCTCCGGCGTTTCCGACAACACGGCCGTTCCCCCATGCCTGACGAGAATATCGGCGGCATGCCCGAGCGCGACATTTGCCGTGATGCCGGAGTAGCCGTCCGAGCCGCCGCATTGCAGCGCCAGCATCAGCTCGGATGCTGAAATAGTCTCGCGCTTGGCCTTGCCGGCAACCGGCAACATGTGGCGCACCGCCTCGACGCCGGCCGCGATCGTCTTCTTGGTGCCGCCCGTTTCCTGGATGGTCATCGTGCGAAAGGTGTCGCTCTCGACGATGCCGTAAGCGTCTTTCATGCGCTGGATCTGGAAGCCTTCACAGCCTAAGCCGACGACCACGACACCGGCCATGTTCGGGTTCGTCGCGTAGCCCCAGGTTGTGCGCTTCAAGACTTCGAACGTCTCGCCCTCGCTGTCGATGCCGCAGCCGGTCGAATGGACGAGCGGGATCACGCCATCAATCGTCGGGTGATCCTTGAGCATGCCGGAGCGGTTGACCTCTTCGGCGATGAAGCGGGCCACGGTCGCCGAGCAGTTCACCGACGTGAGGACACCGATGTAGTTGCGCGTGCCAGCTTTTCCGTTCGCGCGACGATAGCCTTGAAATGTCGCCTGCTGGGCGGCGGGCAGGATCTCCTCATTGCGCGCATCTTTGGCGAACGCGTAGTCGCGCTCGAACGCGGCGAAGGTGCAGTTGTGCGTGTGGATGTGGGCGCCCGGAGCGATATCTTCGCTGGCGAAGCCGATGATTTGCCCGAACTTCAGAATGGTCTGGCCCTTGGCGATCCTGGCGGACGCCATCTTGTGGCCTTTTGGGATGCGCACGATTGCCGTCACGCCGCGGGCCTGGGTGCCAACCGGCAGGGAATCGACGGCTACGATGACGTTGTCATTTGGATTGAGCGCGAGGGTACGGGGTGCCGCGCCGGCCGTTGGGGTTCCAGTCGTCGTCATTGAGCTCTCCATCCAGGGCGCCGTTAACCCTCAAAGCGTTACGCTGTTTCGGGGCAAGTGTGCTATACTGTCGTGGTGTTGACGAGAGTGGCTTGGGAACAAGTCGCCCCATGACAAGCGCCGTCCCGACTACCAGCACCGTCCCAATTAAATTTGCGTGGAGAAGGTTTCCGCCTGGCAGCATCACCAGGAGGGCAGCTTGCGCGCGGCTCGAGATTGCCGTGCAGAACGTGCCGGCAAAAAGAAATTGGAATTCAGAATTCCGAATGCTATGATGCCGGACACCAAGCATAAGTTTCGGCAAGGGCGCCACTCATGGCCATTGTCCAGCTCAACATTCAGCCCGCCCTGATCGACCAGGTGCATGACCGTCTTCTGGCGGCCATCGTCGATGGGACATTGGCGCCCGGGCGCCGCCTCACGCAGGACGGCATCGCGGAGATGCTCGGTGTTTCGCGCCAGCCGGTGAGCCATGCCCTGCAGGTCTTGCGCCGGCGCGGCCTGCTGATCGACTCCGGCAAGCGGGGCGTCGCGGTGGCGCCCATCGATGCGGAACGCTTGCGTGGCCTCTATCAGGTGCGCGAGGCGCTCGATGGATTGGCCGCTGAGCTAGCGGCGGATCGCATGCAGGCCAGACAGGTCGGTAATGCCGAGATCAAGGCGGCTGACGCGGCGCTGCGCGCGGGCCTTGCGTTGGCAGCGCAGGCTGATGTCGCCAGTTATATCGATGCCGATGTGGCCTTCCATTCTGCAGTCCATGATTTCTCCGGTAACGCGGCCATCGGTGAGACGGTTTCTGAGCAATGGCCACATTTCCGCCGATCGATGGCGGTGGTGCTGGCGACATCCGATATGCGCACCCGGATCTGGCGGGAACATCAGGCAATTCTCGAAGCAATCCTGGCCGGCAGTGTCGTCGACGCTGGGCGCCTGGCGCGCGCTCATGCCCGCAGCGCCGGCGAAGAAACGGCGCGTCGCCTCGAGACCTACTCGGTCGAAATTTGAAGTAGCCCTCAGCTAGAAATCACAGGCCATCGGGAGATAGTCCATGAAGCTCAATGAAGCGCAAGTGAAGCAGTTCAACGAGGAAGGCTGGCTTTTCCTGCCGGAACTGTTCACGCAAGAGGAAGTGCGCGTCCTCAACGCCGAGGCCGAAGAAATCTACAAGGTCGAGCGCCCTGAAGTCTGGCGCGAGAAATCCGGAGCGCCGCGCACCGCCTTCGCGGCACACCTCTACAACGAAGCGTTCGGCATCCTCGGCCGCCACCCGCGCATGATCGGACCGGTCGAGCAGCTGTTCGGCGAGCAGCTCTACATGCACCAGTACAAAATCAACGCGAAGGCCAAGTTCAGCGGCGACGTCTGGCAGTGGCATCAGGACTACGGCACCTGGGCCCGCGACGACGGCATGCCGGAGCCGCGCGCCATGAACATCTCGATCTTCCTCGACGAGGTGTTCCCCTATAACGGCGCGCTGATGCTCATACCTCGAAGCCACCAGGAGGGCGTGCTCGCCGCCGGCCACGACAAATCGACGACGAGTTATCCGCTCTGGACGCTCGACGAGCCGACCGTGCAGCGCCTCTACGACAAGGGCGGCCTCGTGGTACCGACCGGCAAGGCCGGTGGCATGTTGTTGTTCCACGGCAACCTCGTGCACGGTTCCGCCGGCAACATCACGCCGCTGCCGCGCAAGATCGTCTACCTGACGCTCAATTCGGTCTCGAACTACATCCGTAAGCCGACGCGCGCGGATTGGATTGCGCATCAGGACTTCAAGCCGATCATTCCGTGCGCAGATGACGCGCTGCTGACATTCGCACGCAAATACAAGCAGGCGGCGGAGTAAGCGGCGCACGCGCGATTTCAACACAAGCGAGCCGGCCCCGCATTGCCCGGGGCCGGTGGCTCTGCTACCCCTCCCAACCTGTGCGCCAAGGAGTATCCATGGGTGCAGCGCAGGACTGCGCAACGACAGAGGGCTCAGCATGATTCCCCGCTATTCCCGCCCCGAGATGGTGCAGATATGGGCGCCCGAGACCCGATTTCGCATCTGGTTTGAGATCGAGGCGCATGCTGCCGCTGCCATGGCCGAGATCGGGATGATCCCGAAGGACGCCGCCAAGGTCATCTGGGACAAGGGCGCGGCCGCCAAATTTGACGTCGACAAGATCGACTCCATCGAGCGCGTCACCAAGCACGACGTGATCGCGTTCCTCACGCACCTCGCCGAGTTCATCGGCCCTGAAGCGCGGTTCGTCCACCAGGGCATGACCTCGTCCGACGTGCTCGACACCTGCTTCAGCGTGCAGCTTGTACGTGCCGCGGATCTCATTCTCGCCGATATCGACCGAGTGCTTGCCGCGCTGAAGACGCGTGCGTTCGAACATAAGGATACAGTCTGCATCGGCCGCAGCCATGGCATCCACGCCGAACCGGTGACGTTCGGCCTGAAGTTGGCGCAGGCCTATGCCGAGTTCGCACGTGCCAAGGAACGCGTGATCGCTGCCCGCCGCGAAGTGGCGACATGCGCAATTTCCGGCGCCGTAGGAACCTTCGCCAATATCGATCCACGGATCGAGGCGTATGTGGCGGACAAGCTCGGCTTGGTGCCGGAGCCGGTCTCGACCCAGGTCATTCCCCGCGACCGGCACGCGATGTTCTTTGCGACGCTCGGCGTTGTCGCCTCCTCAATCGAACGGCTCGCCACCGAGATCCGGCATCTGCAACGCACCGAGGTGCTTGAGGCCGAAGAGTTCTTCTCGGAGGGCCAGAAGGGCTCGTCTGCCATGCCGCACAAGCGCAATCCCGTGTTGACCGAGAATCTCACCGGGCTCGCCCGGCTGGTGCGCGGTTTCGCCATTCCCGCCATGGAGAATGTCGCGCTCTGGCATGAGCGCGACATCTCGCATTCCTCGGTCGAGCGCATGATCGGCCCTGACGCAACGGTTACGCTGGACTTCGCGTTGAACCGCCTCGCGGGCGTGATCGAGAAGCTGATCGTCTATCCGGAGAACATGCGCAAGAACATGGACCGGCTGGGCGGCTTGATCCATTCGCAGCGCGTGCTCTTGGCGCTGACCCAGAAGGGCGCGTCTCGCGAGGACAGCTACGCCTGGGTCCAGCGCAACGCCATGCCGGTCTGGCGCGGACAGGGGGATTTCCTGGCGCTGCTCAAGGCCGACAAGGACGTTTCGAAGGCGCTGTCGCCCAAGGAACTCGAGGCGTTGTTCGATCTTGGCTACCACACCAAACACGTCGATACGATCTTCAGCCGCGTGTTCGGGACGGCCTGAGGAGCGGCGCCTTATCGATCGCCGTTCACACGATACCTTCCTGCCGCAACGCCGCGAGCATTTTGGTGTCCATGCCGAGCCATGAGCCGAGCACATCGTCGACGTGCTGGCCGAGCATCGGCGACGGCTTCACCTTCGGCGGCGCGCCGTCGAAGCGAACAGGCCATGCCGGCATCTTCACCTTGCCGGTTGTCGGGTGCTCGATCGTCTGCATGATGCCGCGCTCGGCGAGCGAGGGATCGTTCATCAGCTCCAGCGTGTCGAACACCGCGCCAGCCGGTACGCCGGCAGCGCCGATCAGCGTCATGCACTCTTCCTTGGTGTGCTGCCGCGTCCAGGCGGCGATGATGGCGTCGACCTCCGCCGGGCGCTCGGCGCGCGCCGTCTGCGTCTCGTAGCGCGCATCGCCCTTCAGATCCTCGCGGCCCATCACCTTCAGCAGCCGTTGCCAGTGCTCGGGATTGGCGCGGCTGCAGAACACGTAGACGTAGTCGTTCGGCCCGCCTGGCTTGCACGGATAGAGCGCGTTGGGGACGAGGCCGCCCGGCAACGGACCGATCGGTGCCTTCGCGCAGCACGGCCTTGCCCGTGCCCTGCGTGCGCGAGAACGGCACGCGCATGTAATGGACCATGGCGTCCTGCATGGCGACCTGCAGGCGGCGGCCCTCGCCGGTCTTTTGACGCTTGTACAGCGCGCCGAGAATGCTGATCGCCATCAGCATGCCGGTGCCGGTGTCGCCGAACGAGGTGCCGGGCTTCACCGGCGGGCGGTCGGCATAGCCGGTGGTGCTGGTCATGCCGCCGGCGGCCTGCGCGATCATGTCGAAGGCGAGGCTCTTCTCGTAGGGGCTGCCGGTGCCGAATCCCTTGATCTGGCAATAGATGATGCCGGGGTTGATCTTCTTCACCTCGTCGTAGGACGAGCCCGAGCCGCTCGATTGTGCCCGGCGCCATGTTCTCGACCATGACATCGGCCTTCTTCAGCAGCTCGCGGACGATCTCGAGCCCGTGCGGCGACTTGAGATTCAGCGTCACCGACTTCTTGTTGGCGTTGAACTGATGGAAATACCAGGGATCGTTGTCTGTGAAGGTCTGGGCGCCTTCGCGCCCGGGCTTGCCCTTCTGCCGCCGCCGGCCCGGATCGCCGAGACCCGGGTTCTCGATCTTCACGACTTCGGCGCCGAGCCAGGCGAGCGACTCGGTGCACGACGGCCCCGCCTCGAATTGGGTGAAATCCACGACGCGAATACCTTCGAGGCAATCCAGTTCGACGCCAAGTCCCATCGCCGGTCACTCCCTTTGCGAAGCCATCCCTTTCGGCAAACGTAGCATCTCAGGCAGACCCAAGGTCAAATCTGCGAATAACCGGAGCCTTTGGTCACCACGCCGCGGCCAGTCGGTTTTTCGATCAGGCCGTATTCGCCGAGGATCTGCTGGCTGTACGTCACGCGTCCATTGACCTTGGCGGCGGGCTCACTTGCGAGCAGCAACGCGGCGCGTGCCATGTAGGACTGGGGCTCGCCGCGCGGATCATCCATGCCCGACATCAACTTGTGATAGACGGTGCCTGGCGTCGCGACGGTCTGTGAGGGGGAAACTGCCGTGACGGCAATGTTGTGCTCCGCAACCTCCTGCGCGAGGCCCTGCGTAAAGCGCTCCAGCGCCGCTTTTGTTGCGCCGTACATGGTGCCGCCGGTCGCCGGCCGCGCGCCCTCGAACGGCGTACGGCCTGGCCCGATGGCCGAACCCGACGAGATGTTCACGATCGCACCGCGGCGGTGCTCGATCATGCTCGGGAGCACGAGCTGAGACATCATGAAGGGGCCGTGCACATTGACGGCGAACGATTTGGCCCAGTGCTTCGGATTGAAGTCGACGATCGGCTTGTAATAGGTGAGCGCGGCGTTGTTGACGAGGATGTCGACGGTGCCGAACGCGCCTTCGGCACTCGTCACCAGCTTCTGGCAATCCTCATGGTTAGAAACATCGGCGGTGACGGCAACGGCCTGCCCGCCCGCGCCCTTGATTTGGGCGACCGTGCCGGACAGCGAGCCCGTCAGGAACCGGTGGTCACCTTCGTTCAGCGTGCGGGCCGCACACACGACGCGGGCGCCCTCCTTGGCGAACAATCGCGCGATCTCCTCGCCGATGCCCCGGCTCGCGCCCGTCACAATCGCGACACGTCCTTCCAGCTTGCCCATGACGCCACTCCACGCTGATCGATCCGGTGGGTCTATGACTGCACGAGCTTGTGCCGGGTGCAAGTGCGACTGTCAGGTGCGCGGTACGGCCGTCGCCTTGACCGTCGGCAAATCGCGCATGCGCCGCGCCCAGATCGCGAGTTTGGGACGCCCACCCTCGAGGTCGGCGATCTTGGAGCTGGCGCCGACATCGAGGGCAATGATGAGCAGCAGTTGGGCCATATTGAGCGGGCCCTGCATCAGCGGGTGGCTGACCTCGCGCTCCCAAAAATCGGCGAGGCGCACGGCGCGGTCGGTCTCGTGTTTCAGGATAGTCGGCGAACGCTCGGTTTCGGGGCGGCGAATCTCGCGCAGGTGCACGGCGAGACCGTCGAGCATGCTCCGGGCATAGGATTCGAGACGGCCATAGGCCCAGTCCTGATGCGCGAACGGCAAATGCAGGCGCGGTTTGCCGTCGAAGCCATCGAGGTAGAGGCCGATCAGCTGGCTGTCCTCCATCGTCTGGCCGTCATCGCGCACAAGGAATGGAACACGTCCCGACGGGTTGACCTTGTAGTAGGGGCTGTCGGGCGTGCGCGTCGCGGCGGCCTCGATGGCGACCCGCGACTGCAGGCCCTTTTCCAGAATGACCATGCGGGCGAGCCGGCCATAGGGCGACGTGGCGGAGGTGTAGAGTTTCATGGATCAAGGCCTCGCTCGGGGAACCGGGTTGTCGTGGATGGTCAGCCTCCGCTATCAATAGCGCATGCGCATCTCCGAGATCGAGATCCTGATCGTGCCGGGCTGGACCAATTCCGGGCAAGACCATTGGCAATCGCGTTGGCAGCGCAACATGCGGAATGCCCGCCGGGTCGAGCAAGCCGACTGGCAGACCCCGAAACTCGCCGACTGGGTAGAGCGTATCGCGGTCGAAGCAGCGGCGGCAACGCGCCCGGCGGTGCTTGTCGCGCATAGCTGTGGCGTGACGGCCGTGGCCGCCGCGGCCCCGCGCCTTGTTGGCACACGCGTGATCGGCGCGTTTCTGGTGGCGCCCGCAGATCTGGAAGGGCACGACACCTGGCCGGCGCTCAAGGGCGGGTTCGCGCCCCTGCCCACGCGGCGCCTGCCGTTCGCAAGCAAGCTGATTGGCAGCTCCAACGACCGCTACTGCTCGGTCGAGCGGGCGCAGGCGCTAGGAGAGGCCTGGGGCTCGGATGTTTCTATCGTGGCCAACTCCGGCCATCTGAACGTCGAATCCGGCCACGGTCCGTGGCCCGAAGGGTTGCTCTCCTTCGGGCTGTTCTTGAAGTCGCTGGGTACGGTGACGCTGCACTGATTCAGTCTTGCGGCGGACGGACAACTACGCACGATGCCAGACAGCCGCTTACTTGGTCCCGGACTCGATGTCAGCCACGGCTTTGGCCAAAAACTCGCCCATTTGCTTGCGAATGTCGGTCTCTGCAACCTGGACGCCCTTGTCCGCGAGGTCCTTAGCAATTTTGCGAACGACGTCGTCGTCGCCCTTCTCTTCCAGATCGGCCTTGCGGACAGCCTTGATATAGTCCTCGAGCACCGCCCCGGTCATGCCCATCTTGGCGCCGGCCCACTCGGCCATCGCCTTGTTGCGTCGGGACTCGGCTTTGAATTTAAGGTCTTGATCGTGAGAGAATTTTTTCTCAAAACCCTTCTGGCGTTCGTCGAATTGGCTCATGGTGGTCTCCTTTTTGAACGGTGACAATTTAAAGCTGGTGTGCTGGGTCGCGCCGCCCAGGGACCCCGTCTTTATTGGCATACCCCGGACGAACCTTCACAATCAACCGGCCCGTTTTCCAAGCTGGGCGATGCGCTTGCCGTTAAGATTGTTTCCCGAGTGCCATTCCGCTAGAGTTGGGTTGATCGATTTGTTTCGAACGGGCCGTATCGATGAGGTCCGATGTAGGGGAGGAGCGTGCCGCTGATCTTGGGGCTCAACGATCGGTGTGAGCCCGAGTTCCCGATCCCACGTTTTCCGCATGAGGAACCGAGCTATGACCAAGCGGCGTCGTATTTATGAAGGCAAGGCAAAGGTGCTCTATGAAGGTCCGGAGCCGGGCACCCTCATCCAGCATTTCAAGGATGATGCCACTGCCTTCAACAACAAGAAGCATGCGCTGATCGACGGCAAAGGCGTGCTCAACAATCGTATCTCCGAGTACATTTTCCAGCGGCTCGGCGAGATCGGTGTGCCGACGCACTTCGTGAAGCGGCTGAACATGCGCGAGCAGCTGATCCGCGAGGTGGAAATCATTCCGCTTGAGGTCGTGGTGCGCAATGTTGCGGCGGGATCGCTGTCGCAGCGTCTTGGGCTGGAGGAGGGCACGCAGCTTCCGCGCTCGATTATCGAGTTCTACTACAAGGCTGACAAGCTCAATGATCCCATGGTGTCGGAGGAACACATCACAGCGTTCGGCTGGGCAACACCACAGGAAATCGACGAGGTCATGAGCCTCGCGCTTCGCATCAACGACTTTCTGGTTGGCTTGTTCCTTGGCATCGGCATCCGGCTCGTCGACTTCAAGGTCGAGTTCGGGCGCCTTTGGGAGGCCAACGACCAGATGCGCATCGTGCTGGCCGACGAGATCAGCCCGGATTGCTGCCGCCTGTGGGACATGACGTCGGGCGACAAGCTCGACAAGGACCGTTTCCGCCGGGATCTGGGTGGTGTGCTCGAGGCCTATACCGAAGTAGCGCGGCGGCTGGGTGTGCTCACGGAAAACCCGCGCCCCAAGGGCTCGGGACCGGTGCTAGTGTCGACCAACGGCCAAAAACCGGACTGAGGCGTGAAGTGGGGGCAGGCCTCAGGTCTGCGTCCTAGGCCGTGGAGCCGTTTTGGGCAGCGGCCGCTTCTTGCTGCTGCTCGCCTTCGAGATCGCCCGCTGGCGCAACTTGCGCTTGGCATCGACGTCGATACGATCAGCCCACTCGCCCTCTTCCTGCGGCGTCTCGGCTTTGTGCCGGCGGCCAATCAAGATGCAAAACGTTCCCAGCAGCATCAGCAGCGGCCCCAGGACCGAACCGTAAGGCATCGCCGGCGGTCGCACAGATGGCGCCACATCTGCCGTGTATCCGATCGGAATGCTGTCGCCAATCTTGTGCGCCGAGCAGGTCAGTGAGGGATAACTGTCGCCGCTGGCCGGCGCTTCGACCCAGACGCCATCGGGTGCCCGGAAGCTGACCACCGGCTTGCAGACCTCGACGACATTGATCGTCGCGTCGGGATTGAGCAGTTTCTGCTGGCTCACGAAATCGCAGGACATCGGCCCCTTGCGGAACGATTTGGTCGTGCCGCCCCGATTGACTGTCATGTCGAGCAGGCACTCGATCCGGCGCTCGGTAATCCGGCCCTCGAGGGTGACCTCGCGATGCAGGCGGAAGGCGTCGAACAGGACGAGCAGGAAGCCCAGGGCAAACAGCGCAGGGCCGACGAAGTGCCTCATGGTCCTGACCTGGCGATCCTGTTGGTATGGGAAGGCATCGAAGCTTGCCAGCTGACCGTTGAAAAGTCGTTTATTGCTGGTCCGGCAGAGCCAAATCGCCGCTTGACCGGATAGGGTAGGCCTGCCACTCAGTTTTCGCCCTGGTCAGGGCCCAGAATCGACCGTGTTGCCCGGCTCGGGAGTGCCCCATGAAAGCTCGCATCAAGATCACGCTGAAGACCGGTGTGCTCGATCCCCAGGGCAAGGCCATCCAGAACGCATTGGGCGCCCTTGGATTTGGCGGTGTCGATGAGGTCCGGCAGGGCAAATACATCGAGGTCGATCTTGCCGAAGCCGACGAGGCCAAGGCGCGGGAAGCCGTCGAGAAGATGTGCAAGGACCTGCTCGCCAATACGGTAATAGAAAACTACAGCTACGAGCTGGCGCGCTGATACGGAGGCCGGAATGCGGCGTTTCCTGACTGCTGCTGTCGTCGCAATAGGTTCGGCGGAGATATGGGCAGGGGCTGCGCTGGCGGCTAGCCGGACCATCGAGCTGCTGGGGGCCGGTATCACAGCGGATGTGCCGGCGCATTGCGCCGACACCGAGGGGCCCGGCACAATCGAGGCCGTCTGCGATCCCGGCGGCAAGGCCGATGTCAGCAGGACTGCGACCGCTGCCTCCGCGTTGTATTTTGAGATTGCGGTGCAGCGCGTCGAGAGCGATGCGCGGAAGTCCGGCGACGAGCTGATGCGCCTATATCCCAAGGCCGACTTTGTGAAGGATCTCCCTGAGGCCGTTTGCGGCGAGGAGCGCCTCTCGCGCGTCAAGATCGAAGCGGCGGGGCCGAAGACCGAAGGTGGCCGGACCGTCCTCACCGCCACGGTCACCTGTCCGGAGATCGCGTTTCTGGGTCTCGGCACCCGCCAGGCCATGGTGCAGACCATTCTCGGCGATGGCCGCCGGGTGCATGTGATGGCCCGCGCCCTTGCCGACGATTTCAAGGGATCCAAGGCCGAGATCGACGCCTTCTTTGCGAGCCTGAAAGTCGGCGCGGAGAAAAAGCCATGAGGGCGTCCGTCATTGTTTTCCCAGGCTCCAACTGCGATCGCGACGTCAAGGTGGCGCTCGAGTCCGTGACGCGGCGTCCGGCCAATATGGTCTGGCATGGCGAGACGAGCGTGCCTCCATCCGACGTGATCGTGTTGCCGGGCGGGTTTTCCTATGGTGACTATCTTCGGTGCGGAGCGATGGCGGCGCATTCGAGCGTGATGCGGGATGTGATCGCGAAGGCCAAGGCCGGCACGCCGGTGCTTGGCATTTGCAACGGGTTTCAGATTCTTTGCGAAACAGGGTTGCTGCCGGGGGTGCTCCAGCGGAATGCGTCGCTGCGCTTTGTCTGCCGGGACACATTCCTGAAAGTCGAGCAGACGGATACCGTCTTCACGTCGCTCTATCGCAAGGGCGAGATCGTCAACCTTCCTGTGGCCCATGGCGACGGCAACTATTTTGCCGACGCTGCAACCCTGGATCGGCTCGAGGGCGACGGGCGCGTGGTCTTTCGCTATGTCGACCCGGCGACGGGGGCGCCGACAGCGAGTGCCAACCCGAATGGTGCGCAGCGGAACATCGCCGGCATTTGCGACGCCACGCGACGCGTCGTGGGGCTGATGCCACATCCTGAGCGCCATAGTGACAAGCTGCTCGGCTCTGCGGACGGCCGCCGCGTATTCGAAAGCGTTCTGCAAAAAATTGCGGCGTGAACGCCACTTGGATACACTGCGCCTCGTGAACGGCATTCGAGACCGGTGAGTGAGTTTAAACAGATAAGTCCTGGACCTAGTGTCTTGCGCCGCCGGGCGATGTGGCTGCTGGGTTTGCTTCAACTCGGCGGCATGGCGGGAATTGCCGTTCCAGCGCGTGCGCAGGACCAACGGGCCAATACGGTTCAGGCCGCATGCCAGCCGGTACTTGAGCGAACGCTTACGGCCTACAACGCGCAGATCACCACGCGTCCGAAGGCCGAGAGTATTGAACCGGGACAGCTCGTCGAATTCAACCCGAACTCGCTGCGCGATCCGGTCCCCTATATGCGGGGGATTGGGCGCAAGCGCGCATTCCCGGAGTGGTATTGGGTCGGCGCCAATTGCGAGAAGGGCCCCGACTGCGACGAGCTGCGAGCTGATCAAGTGCCCATGGGTTCGACGGGCACCAAGGAGTGGAATGAGTCGGAGTTTCGGATCGACGATCTGGCGCATCCGGCTGTCGTCAAAAGAGCCAAACGCGAAATGGAAAAGGCGCTGCGCGCGGCCGCAGCGGCGGGAACCGATCTGGTATTCCGCATCGACAACATGCATGATCTTGATGACAAGCGGTTTTATGATCGTCGCCACGTCAGACCCTACGAGCAATTGTTCGCCATGGCCGAGGCTTGGCGCCAGACAGTGACGCGCGTAACCGAGTCCGGCCTGCTCCGGCCTGACCAGCTGGTCGGGCTGACGGCGCACAACAACTTTCCATTCTGGAAGCGATTGATCGACGAGGGTGGCGAGCCGCCGCTGTTGCTGCGGTTGGAGAATCCCACACAGTTCCGCAATGAGCTGGCGAACGGCCTTGCCCTGATGCGGGCGCGGAACATTCCCTTCATCGCGGTCGAATTCGAGAAGGGGCACCTCTACCGGCCCGACATGGCGCAGATCGAGCTGATTGCCAAGCAGGTCAGCATCCTCGATCTGATGAAGGACGAGGACAACTATGCCTCGGGCGTTCAACGGTTTGGCGCCGGCCCGAAGATCATGTCGAACCGCCGCCCAGGTGTTGCGGCCTGCAAATAGCCTGCTACTGGAGTGACATGCGTTGCGTCTTGACTTGCGGGCGTTGGTCTCAGACGCTGTTTGCGCATCCCGGCTGCATCTGCGGGATTGGCTCAGGGAGACGACGTGCAGCGCTACGGGCTTGGGATCGATATCGGCGGAACCTTCACCGACATTGTCGTCTATGATCGCGACAAGGGCCGCCAGTTCAGCCGCAAGGAGCTGACCACGCACGGCGATCCCTCCGACGGTGTGATGACGGGGATCGACCGGATCCTGGCTGAGGATGGCGTCGCACCGAGCGAAGTCGACCGTGTTGTTCATGCCACGACACTGTTCACCAACGCGTTGATCGAGCGCAAAGGCGCGGTGACCGGCCTGCTCACGACCAAGGGTTTCCGCGATACCCTGGAGATCGGCCGCGAGCGCAAATACGAGCTCTATGACATCAAGATCACCAAACCGCGCCCGCTGGTGCCGCGTCACCTGCGCCTCGAGGTGCCGGAGCGGCTCAATCCGGATGGCAGCGTGCATCTGCCGCTCGACGAAGCGGCGCTGATCGAGGCGGCGCATCAGCTCGTCGACCAGGGCGTGACGACGATCGCGATCACGTTCCTGCATTCCTATGTGAACCCCGCGCATGAACGGCGGGCGCTGGAGTTGCTGGCACGGCACGTCCCAAAGGTGGCGCTGAGCGCGTCGATCGACGTGGCGCCCGAGATCCGCGAGTACGAGCGCTCGTCGACAACGGTGTGCAATGCCTATGTCAAGCCGCTGGCGGAACGGTATCTGTCGTCGCTGGCGGCGCGCATCGCGGAGCGGGGCATTACGGCGCCGCTGCTGCTTATGCTCTCGAACGGCGGCTTGACCAACATTGAGGAGGCGAAACGCTCACCGGTCCAATTGCTGAAGTCGGGGCCAGCCGCCGGCGCCTTGGTCGCCGCCCATTTCGGCGCAGGAGACGGTGGCGCGCACGTGCTGGCGTTTGACATGGGCGGTACGACCGCCAAGCTCAGCGTCATCGACAACGGCCAGCCGAAGGTCGCCTATAGCTTCGAGGCGGCGCGCGAGAAGCGCTTCATTGCGGGCAGTGGCCTGCCCATCCAAATCTCGACCCTGGAGTTGATCGAAATCGGGGCGGGAGGCGGCTCGGTCGCCCAGACGGACGCGATCGGTCTCCTTAAGGTCGGCCCGATGAGTGCGGGCTCGGAGCCGGGGCCGGCCGCCTATGGACGCGGTGGTACGCGACCGACCGTGACGGATGCGGATTTCGTGTTGGGCTACCTGGATCCGAAGTTTTTTGCCGGCGGGACGATGCCGATCGACATGGCGGCCGTGGATGCTGCGTTTGCGCCTTTGTGTGCGGCGACAGGGCTGGAGCAGACCGCGCTGGCCTGGGGCATCCACGACATCGTCAACGAGAACATGGCCAATGCGGCACGCGTGCACATCGCCGAGCACGGCAAGGACCCGCGATCCTATGCACTGCTGTCGACGGGCGGCGCGGGGCCGGTGCATGCTTACTATGTGGCCAAGAAGCTCGGCCTCAAGCGCTTGATCACGCCGCGGGCGGCGGGTGTCGCGTCGGCCCTGGGCCTGCTGATCGCGCCGGCCCGGGTGGATCGGGTGGCGACGATCGCGCGCGAGATGTCGGAGATCGAATGGCCGGTGGTCGAAGCTGTTTATGTGCGGCTCGAGAACGAAGCCAAAGCGGTACTCGACGAGACGAGGCTGCCGAGTAAGGATGCGATCATTCAGCGTCTGGCCGACGTCCGTTACGTCGGACAGGCCTCGGAACTGGTCGTGGCGCTGCCGCCCGGGCCCTATGCGGCTGCTGCCAAGGAGCCACTGACGCGCGCATTCGAGCAGAGCTACATCGCAGCCTTCACGCGGACGCCGCCGGCGACACCGGTCGAGATCATCAATGTTCGCGTGACCGCCACGTTGGAGGTGCCAGGCAGTGCGGCTGCCATGCGCAGCGCAGAAGGCGCTATGGGCGATCCACTCAAGGGGCAGCGTCCCGCCTATTTTCCGGAGCACGGCGGCTATCTGCCGACACCGGTCTATGACCGCTACCGCCTGTCACCTGGTCACGCCTTCGCTGGCCCAGCGATCATCGAAGAGCGCGAATCGACGCTGATCGTCGGCCCCAAGGGGCGCTTTGAGGTCGCGGCGAGCGGCAGCATTATCGTCACTATTGCTTGAGGACACGAGATGAGCGCGATCGCTTCAGCGGGTGACAACAGGCAACGGTTCGACCCCGTCACGCTTGAAATTCTGTGGACGCGCATGATCTCGGCGGTGGACGAGGCGGCCAAGGCGTTGCGGCGCACGTCGTTCTCGACGCTGGTCAACGAATCCAACGATTTCTCGTGCGTGTTGACGGATGCGAAGGGCCAGTCGCTGGCACAGAACACCGAGAGCATTCCGTCGTTCATCGGCACACTGCCGGTCACCGTCAAAACCTTCATCCGCGAGATCGGTCTCGAGAACATGGCGCCGGGCGATGTGCTGGTGACCAACACGCCGTGGATCGCGACCGGACATCTGAACGATATCACGGTTGCCCGCCCGATCTTTCGCAAGGGGCGGATCGTGGCGTTTGCGGCCTCGACTGCGCATGCGCCCGACATCGGCGGCAAGGTGAGATCCGTCGAGGCGCGCGAGGTGTTCGAGGAAGGCTTCCATATTCCCGTGATGAAGCTGATCAGCGCGGGCACGCCCGACGCGACGCTGCTCAAGCTGCTGCGGGCGGCGGTGCGAACGCCCGATCAAACCGAGGGCGATCTGTGGGCCCAGTTGACGGGGCTTGAACTGATGGAGCGGCGGCTCGGTGAACTTCTGGCCGAGTACGGCCTCGAGGATCTCGAGGGATTTGGGGCCGAAGTGCTGGGCCGTTGCGAGACAGCGATGCGCGCCGCCATCCGGGCACTGCCGGATGGGCTCTATCGCTACGAGTTCCAGACCGACGGTTTCGCGACGCCGTTCACCTTCAAGGCCGCCGTGACGATCGCGGGTGATCGCGTCCTCGTCGACTATGCCGGGACATCGCCGCAGATCGATCGCGCGGTCAATTGCACGATGACCTACACGTTCGCGATGTCGGCCTATGCGCTGAAATGCGCGCTGCTGCCGGAGTTGCCGAACAACGAGGGTATTTTTCGCTGCGTCGAAGTCACGGCGCCCGAGGGCACGCTGGTCAATCCGAAGCATCCGGCGTCCGTTGGTGGGCGCATGGCGGTTGGCCACTATCTGCCGATCGCCATCTTCGGCGCCCTGGCCCCGGTGCTCGGCGAGCGGGTGATCGCGGCTTGCGGCTCCCCGCTCTGGAGCATCATTCAGAGTGGCGTCAGAGCCAACGGGCGGACCTACGCGAACGTGCTGTTTTTCAACGGCGGCATGGGGGCGACGGATGGCGGCGACGGCCAGAGCACCTATTCGTGGCCAAGCAATATTTCGAATGTGCCTGTCGAGCTGATCGAGCGGAACAGCGCACTGTTCGTTCACCGCAAAATGCTGCGGCCCGGCAGCGGCGGCGAAGGCCAATACAGAGGCGGGCTCGGCCAGGAGGTGCACTTCGAGGTTCGCTCGCCATCGCCCGTCGGTCTGATCTTCATGGCCGAGCGGTGTCTGGTCCCCGCGCCTGGCGCCGGTGGCGGGAGCAGTGGCGCGTGTGGAGAGGTGCGGATCGATGATTGCGTCGTCGATCATCGCCGCAGCGTCGTGCTGACGAACGGGCAAACCATTACGGTGCGCACGCCCGGCGGCGGCGGCTTTGGTCCGCCCGACGCGCGGTTGCCCTCGGCTGTCGCCGATGACAAACAAGCGGGTTACGTCGATCCGTGATGACCAAACCGTCTGGCTGACGTCAGTTCATGCGCAGCGCCAGGATGTGCTTCTTGTCGGGCTCGAGTTCGCCTTTCTCGACGCGCTTGACGATGTCGGTCAGCGCCGCGTTGGCGGGCGTCGCGACGCCGACCTCCTTGCCTTTGGCAACGACGAAGCCGTTGAGATATTCGATCTCCGTGCGCCGGCCCTTGACCATGTCCTGTCCCATGGACGGGCGATGCTCGCCGCCGCCGGCTTTCTTAACCTCATCGAGACGGTGCTGATCGTAGTGCTTGCGGGCCGCAGCTTCGCCTTCGCCGGCCTTTGCGATCACCTCAGGGTTGAGGTGGTGGATCTCCTCGAGCTGGTAGCCGAGGGCCTGGCCGACGCGGATCGATTCACTCCCGAGCCGGGCGGTGAATGCGCGCAGTCCATCGTCGACGATGATGTCCTTGGTGACGAGGCCCGTCGAGGCCGAGACACCGTTGCCCATGGCATTGGCGACGAGCTTCGACCAGCGCTCGCCCCACAGGTTGCCGGTCGTCTTGGCGGAGTCAGCGAGCGCCACCAGTCGCGTGATCTCCTTCGCCCGGTCGGTGATCCGCCCATGCACCTCGCCGACGCGGAACACGGTATGGCCCGCGCCCTTCTTGCCGGAGGCGCGGCGCACATGGCCGGGTTCGCAAAGGTCGACGGTGATCGAGCTGGCAATGGCCCCGAGCGTCTTGCCCCAGCCGACGATGCCGGCAATCGTCTCCTCGTTGATGCAGTTCTGCAGCGAGACAACGTAGCCGTTGCTGGACATGTATTGCTTGACCATGGTCGTTGCCCAAGCCGTGTCGTAGGACTTGGTGCACACGAACACGATGTCGAACGGTTGACCCTTGGTGACCTTCTGCAACTCGGTGATGTGCAGCGCCTTCACCGGGACAGTGAACTCGGGAACGTCCTTGAGATGCGAAATGCGCAGGCCCTTGGCGCGCATGGTCTCGACATTCTCGGGCCAGAAATCGACGAACGTGACATCCTCGCCGGCGCGCGCCATGTGTGCACCCGCATAGCCGCCGACCGCACCCGTTCCGATGATCGCAATTCGCGCATCCATGGCGTCTCTCCAAGTGATTGATCGGTGTTGCAATGGATGGTCGCGCGTCGAGCGGCGTGCGGCAGTCCAGGAGCCACGATCCTCCGTCGCCCGGGAGCGGTCAAGGTGGATCAGCTTGACCGGTTGGCTCAGGGACGCGGACCAAACAGGCGGTCCCAGTAGTAGAGAACGCCCGCATCAAGAACACCGGCGACAATGAAGGCTGTGGCGAGCAGACGTGCAGTGTCCTCGGACAACCCGAGGCGGCCAGCAAAAAGATAGAGCGCGAAGCCGGCGATCACCGACAGCAGGGCCAAGGCGCCAAACGCGAGCCGGATTATGCGGCCGTTCGGATCTTGCGTCATTATGGTTGCTCGCGGGATCAAGGGCGGCTGCCCGACGATCGCGAGTATAGCTCGAGTCGAGCCGGGGTTGTCCTCGAACATCAGGGTGGACAATGGCTTAAGTACGAGAGGCAGGGCATAATTCGCCCTTCGTTTGGTTGTCCCAAACGCAGAAATACCGTTATAGTGTCTCAGGTTATGTTGGTCCCGGACGCGCGCCGGGCCGGCTACAAGAGGAGGACGCGTGCGAGTTCTCGTTGTCGAAGACGACCCGGATCTGAACCGCCAGCTCGTCGCTGCGCTGACCGACGCGGGCTATGCCGTGGACAAGGCGATGGACGGCGAGGAAGGGTACTTCCTCGGTGAAACCGAGCCTTACGACGTCGTGGTGCTGGATATCGGTCTGCCGAAGATGGACGGGATCAGCGTGCTCGAGCAGTGGCGCCGCGCCAACCGCAACATGCACGTGATCATGCTGACGGCGCGCGACCGCTGGAGCGACAAGGTGGCCGGCATGGATGCCGGCGCCGATGACTACGTGGCAAAGCCGTTCCATATGGAGGAGCTGCTCGCGCGGATCCGCGCACAGGTGCGCCGGGCGACCGGGCACGCCAAGGCGGAAATCGAGTGCGGCCCGTTGCGGCTCGACACCAAGACCTCCCGGGTGACGTTCGACGGACAGCCGGTCAAGCTGACGTCGCATGAGTACCGGTTGCTGGCCTATCTGTTGCACCACAATGGCCGCGTCGTCTCGCGGACGGAGCTGGTCGAGCATCTGTATGAGCAGGATTTCGATCGCGACAGCAATACCATCGAGGTGTTCATCGGCCGGCTGCGCAAGAAGATTCCGACCGAGATGATCAAGACCGTGCGTGGTCTCGGCTACCGCCTGTCGATGGACGGTGATGAAGCTTAACTCACTGGGGTTTCGTCTGCTGACGACGGCGGCGGTGTGGGCGGTGCTCGTTCTGCCGCTGGCCGGCTTCATCATTGATTATGTGCACAAGCGCGACGTCAAGAACGCCTTCGATGACCGGCTCAACCAGCTACTGACGCTAATCATTGCGTTTTCGACGGATCACGGCGGACCTGAGCCGCGTTTTCCGCGCAACGTCGGAGAGCCGTTGTTCGAACTCTCGCATTCCGGATGGTACTGGCAGATCACGCCGCTCGAAGCGAGCCCGGGCAAACGTATGATCTCGGCCTCGCTGGCGAGCGAGGAACTGGCGCTGCCCTCGAGCCTCGGAGTGAAGCCGGATCGCTACAATATTCGCTGGTCCGCGGCGAAGGGACCGGTCGGCGAGCCCCTGCGGATCGCCGAGACCGTTTACAACGCGGGCGAGGACGATGTGCCGAGATTTTATTCCTATGTGGTTGCAGGCAACCTGGATTTTGCCGAGACCCGGATCGACGATTTCCGCAAGCCGCTTGCCATTTCTCTGGCGCTGGCGGGTCTCGGATTGATGCTCTCGACGTTCCTGCAGGTCGGCTACGGACTGCTGCCGCTGCGCGAGATCGAGAAGCGGTTGGCGGCGATCCGCTCCGGCGATGCCCACAAGCTTGAGGGCAATCCGCCGGCCGAGATCGAGCCGCTGCAGACGGAGCTCAATGCCCTGATCCAGTCGAACCAGGATATCATCGAGCGGGCCCGGACCCAGGTCGGCAATCTCGCGCATGCACTGAAGACACCACTGGCGGTGATCACCAACGAGGTGCGGGAGGATCCGTCGCCTGGCGCCCGCAAGGTGGCCGAGCAGGCCCAGATCATGAAGGACCAGGTCACCCACTATCTCGATCGCGCGCGCATGGTGGCGCGCGTCGGCGTGATCGGCCGGGTCACCGAGGTGCTGCCCGGTGGCCGAGGCGATCACCCGGGCGCTGGATCGCATCTACAAGGATCGCCATCTCGATGTTGGTGTCGACTGCCCGCAGATGCTAAATTCCAGGGCGAGAAGCAGGACCTCGAGGAGATGCTCGGAAACCTGCTGGACAATGCCTGCAAATGGGCAAAGTCGGAGGTTCGCCTCGAGGTCAAAGTCGTGCAACCAGGCGCACCCTCGACAAAGCGGCTATTGATTTCGGTCAACGACGATGGGGCAGGCCTGACGCCGGAACAGCGGGCACAAGGCATCAAGCGGGGCCGCCGGCTCGACGAGACCAAGCCAGGCTCCGGGCTTGGACACTCTATCGTCGAGGATATCGCGCACTCGTATCGGGGCCAATTCAAGCTCGAACAAGCGGAGATCGGGGGCTTGAGTGCCTGCCTGGACCTGCCTGCGGCCTGAATTCGGGTGGGTGATCAAGTCTGTGTGTGGGGGCTCTTGACGCCCCCCGGGGGGCTACCTAGGTTCCGCAGACCATTCACAGGCGGTGTGCCGCCCAAAGGAGACTTCCATGACGGCGATGGTCAACGACGCGAATTTCAAGACGGAAGTGATCGAGTCGAAGGAACCGGTCGTGGTCGACTTTTATGCCGAGTGGTGCGGCCCCTGCAAGGCGATGGCGCCGGCACTCGAGCAGGTCGCCAAGGAGATGGCCGGCAAGGTCAAGGTCGTGAAGATCGACGTCGACCAGAACCCCGGCGTCACCCAGCAGTTCCGCATCCAGGCGATGCCGACGCTGATGCTGTTCAAGGACGGCAAGGTCGCCGCCACCCAGGTCGGTGCGCTCGTGCAGAAGTCGAAGCTGGAAGCGTGGATCAAGTCGTCGGTCTGAAGGCCGGCAATTCCCATCAATGTCAAAGGCGCCCGGTCCCGGCCGGGCGCCTTTTCGTTGGAACCTCAGGCCGGTTGCGGGGCTGCGTTCGCATTGATGTCATCATGATACGCCTGAATGACATCGGCCGGCGTGCCCAGCAGCCGGACGCGGCCCTTCTCCAGCCAAGCGACTTCGGTGCAGAGTCGCTGAACAATCGCCATGTCGTGCGAGGAGATCACCAGGATTTTCGAGCGTTCGAGGAGGGACGTCAGCCGCTGCTCGGCCTTGGCAATGAAGTCAGCGTCGCCGGCACCGATCATCTCGTCCATGATCAGGATGTCGGGATGGATTGCGGTCGAGATCGAGAACGCCAGTCGCACGAACATCCCGGTCGAATACGTCCGTACGGGCATGTCGAGATGGCCGCCGAGGCCGGAGAACTCAGCGATCTCCGGCGCCATGCGGCGAGCTTCCGCAAACGTCATGCCCAGGAAGACACACCGGAATATGATGTTGTCCCACCCGCTCGCCTCGCCATCCATGCCGAGCGCCAGGTCGGTGTAGGACGACTGTGTGCCGACAATGCGCACCGTGCCGCTGCTTGGCCGGTAGACGCGTGACATGACTCGCAAAAGACTGGTCTTGCCGGCGCCGTTGTGACCGATGAGGCCGAGCCTGTCACCGTCGCGCAGCGTCAACGACACGTTATCCAGTGCGCGAACAATGATGGCTTGGTCGTGCTTTGCGATGACGCCGCCGAGCTTGTCGTAAACGCGAAGTTGAAGCGAGCGCGCCGACGGCGTAAATGCCGGAAATTCCAGTGAGACGCCGCTAGTCTCGATGATGGCCATGATGCAACCCTCACAGCCAGAAGATGATGCGGCTGCGCAACCAGCCGATTACGGGCAACACCGCAATAAATCCGGCGACGGCCAGAAACACCATGACCGGCCACGTCCAGGAGCCGCCGGGGGATGGAATAAGCGGCGAGCGCAGCACATCGATGATCAAATGCAGCGGATTGAAGTCGAGGAACGGGCGCAAATTCGGCGGTGCCTGTGACGGCATCCAGATGATGGGCGTGACGAAAAAGCCGATCTGCAAGACCACGCCAACGATCTGGCCAACGTCACGGAAGCGGGCCGAGACCGCCGCAAGGATGTAGACGAACCAATAGGCGAAGATCAGGAAGGTCGCGAAGGCCGGCAAGAGCAGCAGCCAGCGCACCGATGGCGGACCGCCGAACAGCAGCAGCAAAACGGCGACGATGATTGCATTGAAGCCGAGCAGCAGCATATGGCGATAGATGACGGCGCAAACCACGATCGCGGGTGGAAAGTACTGATTGACGAAATAGTGCTGGTTGGACGGAAAGAGCGGCACCCCGTCACTGAGAATGCCGGACAGGAACTGCCACAGCACGAAGCTGACGCCGACGTAGAGGATCATCTGATCGAATGGCGCGTTCCAGAGCGCGCCCCAGACCCAGCCCAGGACGAGAATCGACACCGCCGTCGAGATCACGAGCCAGAGCTGACCCAGCCGCGATCGCGCATAGCGTCGGCGAATATCGGCCGATCCGATCAAGTGCCAGATCCGCCAGTTGCTGAGGCCGGCGACGACCTCGTGCCAACCCTCTCGCATATTGGCGAGGGTGAAGATCACGTCTGGTCGCGGACCGATAAGTTCGCCGGCTGGTGGCCCTGACGGGCTGGTCGTGCGGAGTTGGTGTGTCATCGCGCGCCATCGAACGGGGCAAGGGAATGGGTCAGACACCTGTAACTAACTTCGGGGACCAGCGGGCGGTCCATCAATGTCGCACCACAAGATATCCCCGTCAGCGTCGTTCCCGTAGCAATTGGTGCATCAGTTTGTTCACCTTCTCTACCAGATCGGGCGGCAAGGCGCCGGATCCTGCCGCCTCGCCGAGCGCGGCTGAAATCAAGTGGGCGCGAGCGGCCGGCCCGGTCACGAGCCAAGCCTGAACCCGTTCCGCGCGCGCCTGCCAACGGGCGATTGCGGCTTCCCCGGATGTTGGCTCCAGGCGCAGGGCCTGGAGGGCCGCACGCTCCGCCAATGCGAAGTGGGCAATCGCCCGGCGTCCGTCGCGATGCCAGTTCAAGGCAACCGTGCCGAGTGCCGTTCTGAGGGCAATAATCCGCCGTGCGTTGCGTGTGTCAGTTGGCTTGGATCGTTCCTTGGGCAGGGCCGCGATGACATGCGCTTCGAGGTGGGCCGCGTCGGCAACAGCGCCAAGTCCGGTCAGGTGACAATAGAGGTCAAGAATGCCCTCGAGACGGCTGCTGTCCTGAGTTGCTCGGCTGAGGGGCCTGGCAAGGCCGTCAAGAGCGCTTTTGACAGCCTCGCCGGGCGCGCGGTAAGCCAGCGCTCGAAGCTTCAATGCGCGGCTGCGTTCGATGAGGTCGTCCGCCGAGGGATCGGGGTCGCCATGCGACGCCAGCCATCGCGTCTGCAAATCGCCATGTGCGATCGCCAGATCGAAGGCACGCTCGGCACGCATAGGATCGGTCTCGAAGTTGAGCGCGATCACGCCACGCGCGTAGCCGATATCGGCAAGGGGCTGCGGATAGCGTTCGATCAGCACGTCCAGAGCTTCGCCAGGCATTTCGTGCAGCCAGCCGGTAACCGGCCGATCGATGTCGAGCGCATAGCGATCGTGAATGCGGGTGCGCAGCGCCACGTAAGCCGCGAGTGCCTCGGCGTAGGCTGCAGCGTTGGCGAGGCGCAGGAAGGGCTCGGCATCGACCTCCGCCCGCTGGATCACGCGCAAGGCGCGGGTTCGCGTGCTGCCTGGAACAGGAGCGTTCACCAACATGCGACGAAGCGTGGCAGCAGCACGCCGGGCCGGTCCAACGGCCTCACGCGAGATCCAGGCCGCCGCCCGCTCCGTCTGAGCGCTCACGATCGCATCGTGGCGTGCGCCGGCATTCGGCGCGTGCCGCATGGCGCGAACCGCAGCGGCGAAGTGGGCTGCGGTCCTGCGGAAATCTCCCGGCTCGTTTGCGGCAATGCGTCCAAGCACGGCGTGGGCATCGCCGCGCAACGGCGTAATGTCGGCCATCACCTCTGGGTGCCGGATGCACAGGGCAGCTTCGATAGCGGGTGCGAGGCTGGCCGTTTCCCGCAGCGCACCGATGTTCGCGAGATGGACGAAGAGATCGACGAGATCGAATTGCGATCGTTCGCCGGTGACTGCCGCTGCTTGCGCGCGCGCCAGGGCTTGATCTGCGGCCTCTCCGGGTGCGCGGTAGGCGAGCGCTTTGAGCCGCAAAGCCACGCTGCGATTGGTGAAATTCTCGGTCTCGCCGTCGTCCGCGCTGATGGCCTGTAGTCGTTGCCGCAATCGCCGTCCATAGCGTGCGGCATGATCGAAAGCTTGCTCGGCGCGTTGTGCGTCAACCTCGTGGTTGAGAGCGATTATGCCGCGAAAGTAGAAAACGCCGCAGAGGCACATGGGATATCGCAATGCAAAATTGTCGAACGTTTCGTTCGCGGTCTCGACCAGCCAGCCCTCGCCCGGGTGATCGATGTCGATGCGATAGACACGCTGGATGCTTTCGCGAAGGTCTTCGTAAACCTTCAAGGCTTCCGGATAGGCGCCGGCATTGGCGAGGGCCTTGAGGCGCCGGTAAACTAGGCCGTGGTGGAGCCAACCATCCGCGACCGTTTGGCGCGTGCGCTCGGCCAGATATTGGTCAAGCAAAGCACTCGCTGGACGCGCACTGAGATCAACGACGCGGCTGCCATTGGTGGCGCTTGCGAGTACCGTATGCTCGCGCACAACGACGCTGATGTGCCGAAAGCCGGCTTTCTCAAGGACAAGCTTCAATGCTTCTGCGCTGTACAAGATGCAGTGCCAGCCGGGTGAAAGCAGCGGAAGCAGCACACCCATCGACGTTTCCGCGGTGACGCTGCCGGCATACGGGGTGCTCAACATCAGCACGCCATCCGCGGACAAACGCGCTGCGATCATGCGGAGGAAGCTGACTGGTTCAAAGATGTGCTCGATCACTTCGGACAGCATGGCCCCCTCAAAGGCTCGGCCGCCGAGATCGGTCTCCGGGGTCAGATAGCCATCGAGCAGGGGAAGTTCGAGCATTTGCCGCCCAGCCGCGGCTAACCGCGAGGGGTCAATCCCGAGAACGTCCAATCCTTGGATCAGCCGAGCAAAATCCAATCCGAAGCCGAAGCCGCATCCAACCTCGAGATAATGATCACCGGGCTTGAGGTTGAGTGCCACCGGAGGCGCGATGAGAAGGTCGAGGGCTGCGCCGACCTCGAGATAGAATTTGAGTGAACCTTCGAAGCCTCGCTCGACCTCATAGGCGGCGGTTTTCAGGTCGGGAAAGAATTTCGACTTACAGGTGGGACAAGCAAAGAGATCGTGAGGCTCGGAAGCCTCCCAGCTTGGCGCGGCGCGCAGGACGAATGGTTTGGGTTGTAGATCTCCGCAGACGGGACAGGGCCCCACGCGCGCGGGCCGCGGAGTCCAGTCGACGCGCTGTTCTGAAACGACTTCAGTAATTGCGGGATTTTTGATCACGAGCGGTCACGAGCGGGCCCATCCGCGCCACATGTTGCGCTCAGGCCTAACGGCTTCAATGAGGTGCAGTCCAACTGAAGGCCGATAAACATCAACGCCGATCGTTGCTGAGCGCGAGCGCTACTTGCTGCGGCCGCCGCAATTGTCGCCAATGCAGATTCCCCGCAAGCTGGCCGCCAGATTTTGCACGTTGGCATGGGCTTGCTGGGTGAGGCCAACCATATCGGTCACCGGTGACGGGGCCGATCCAGCCCCGGAACCGCCGTAAGATGGCGCAAAGGGCTGCATCATCTGCTGCATATGATCGGCAACTATGCCGCCATTATGCTCAGCGTTCGCTGCCTGGACCGGCGAAATCGGCGTCACTGGCGATTGCCCTACGGAGCCTGACGCAGGCGCGATTGGTGCGCTCTTGGATGGCGCTGGCGCCGTAGGCGTCGGTACCGACTGGGCCATTGGCTCGGGGGCTCGAGCTGTGTCCTTACCCGCGTGCGGTGCAGCTGTGGCGACTGCGGACGGCGCAGCCGGCGCTGCGGACGGCTTGCTGTCGAGCAACGTAATTTTCGACAGACCGTTCGAACCGCCACCTGCGATGACGTGGCTTTCAGATTTCAAGACGCGGCGCAGGATCTCATCCAGGCTGCCTGTCCAACGGCCAGAGCAACTCGCGTTGCCTGCTGCGTCCGATAGTTTGTCGACGGTGAAATTGTAGCGCGCGCCAAGTTTGATGAGAATTTCGGCTGTGGTGGCGTCGCGCACCTCGAGCCGAATCGTGCCGGGCTCAGTCCCGGCCAGGATCTCGACGGTGCCAGCGTTTGCTAAGCCGACTACGAGACCGCTCGCCAAAACGGCGGCGATGCAAACCCTTGAAACATTGCGCAACGCTATTCTCATGGCACCACCAAAGCTGACCAAACGCTATAGTACACGGAACAGGGGTTCGAGGCCAGACCTCAAGTTCGGATCCCAAAAAAACGAACGCCGTTCAGTCGGCCGGGAACGGGACGCCCGGCAACAGGGCATTGAGCTTGTTCCTTTACGTAAACAGAAGGCATTCATGAGATCGTCCGTATTGAGCCGGCCGCAGAGATGGCCGCTCGGGAGTTAACGGGACGACGTCAGCCCGGTGCGGTGATCCAATAGGATCGAACGCGCCGGGTGTCTTCCTCGTGCCGGAGCCGGCTCTGGCCGGTCAACCCCGGGTCGCCAGATCCCCTATAATGCCCGCCAGCACGAGCCATCCGACTTGCCGGTTCGACTTGAAGCGGGTGAGACAACCGCTTGCGTCCTCTGTATCGAGTGTCATCACCTGCCAAGCAAGCAGTAGTCCAGCTGCCGTTAAGCCAATCATCAGGACAAAACCTCCACCCACGAGGTGAGCCGCTGCCGCCCACAAGGCCAGCGCGGCAACATAGAAGCCGGCGACCCAGCACTTCGTTGCCGCGCCGAACCGGATCGCGGTCGACTTTAGTCCCATGGCGAGATCGTCTTCCTTGTCCTGATGGGCATAGATCGTGTCGTAGCCGATCGTCCAAAGCACGCAGCCAGCATAGAGCAGGATTGCGGGCCACTCGATCCGGCCGCGAGCGGCCGTCCAGCCAACCAGGGCGCCCCATTTGAAGGTCAGCCCGAGCACCAACTGCGGCCAATAGGTGAAGCGCTTCGTGAACGGGTAGATCGCGACCAGGGCGAGCGACGAGATGCCGAGGCAGATCGTTGCGGCATTGAACTGCAGAAGGACCAGTAAGCCGATCAGGCAGAGCGCCACCATGAAGATCGCAGCTTGCCGGACGGTAACCTGACCCGACGGGATCGGACGGTTCCGGGTTCGCGCAACGCCGGCGTCATAGTCGCGATCGACGATGTCGTTATAGGTGCAGCCGGCGCCGCGCATGACATTGGCGCCGATGAAAAACAAGGCCGCTGACCCGAGACTTGGCCAGAGGCTTGCCATGGTCGATCGGTTGACGTGTTCGGCCAGGGCCAGACTCCACCAGCATGGGAACAGGAGGAGCCAGGCGCCGATCGGACGATCAAACCGGGCCAAGCGCAGGTAGGGACGGGCGGCTGCAGGCGCGAGCCGGTCCACCCAGTTGCCGGGCACGGCATCTGGGACGGCGGGCGTCGGGTCGATCGGTCGGTCGGCCATGGCCGAATTTGATCCGAGGTTGGAACCCGGCGCCATGCGGGTTGGCGCCGCGGGATGGTGATGGCAGGCCCGCAACTTGTCGCCGGGCGCGACGCGAGGCGGATCGCTCCGGTCACTGCGAAACCAGACTTCAAAACCGTTCGGCAACGAGCCGGTAGCACCAGAAAGCTTCGTCGGTCTCGATCAGATATTTCAGCTGTTCGGGAGGAAAGCCGGTTTCACGCCGGATGTGCCGTGTCATGTGCGATTGATCGGCATAACCTGCGTCGGTTGCGAGCTGCGCCAAGCTGGTCTTGTCATTTCCGCGCGCGGCAACCGACAGCGCAAAAAGTCGTTCGGTGCGGGCGTTATTCAGGAGATCGCGCCTCGACTGGCCGGTCCAGGATCTGATCCGGCGCTCGATCTGGCGTACACTGCGACCGGTGCCCGAGGTCGCTGCGCGTAGCGCGAGCGCTCGGCTCCAATCCTGCAACATATGGCTGACTGCATGGCCCGGCGGACGCGCCCGCTGCCACAACGGCTCCAGTCGATCCTGAATGCGCTGAAAGCGCTCGTCGTCACTGCCGGGTCGCATGATATCGCTGCAGAGCGTGAGCAAGGAGCCGTCGAAGACGGTGTCGACCGGTACGATCTGATCGCGCGTTTGGCTCACATCCATGCCGGTCAGCGCGGCCATCGCGTCGGGATAGAATACCACGATCATCGCGTGGATCGGGCCGGGATTCCAGCTCGTGGTCGGTTGGCGTTGCGGTCCGCTGAAGACAATCGGCGCCATCGCGGGCTGCGACGTCGGATCATCTGAGCCAGACGGCCAATCAACGATGGTGGCCTGCCCTTCCAAGTACCACGTCACACCACAATAGGGCGTGGCCGCAAAGTGGTTGAACCGTTGCGCTGGGCCAAGTGGATAGTCGCGTGTATCGCGCACGAACGCGCCGAAGATGCATCCGGCGAGCACAGGGCGCGGCCAAAACACCAGCGCTTCGGGTCGTGGTTTCACGGGGTCGTCCTCGCACTGAGCTGCACCGGCGGATGTCGTATCCGTTCTATACGACGTGGGCTTGCTCTGGGAAGGTGGACCAAGTGAGCCGTTAGTTCTGGGGATCGCAGTGCAAGCAGCCGAACACGCCGGATTGGCGCCGGTCATTCCGCCCGCGCCTAAGGTGCACGCCAAGGACTTGGCCGCGTGGCGGGTCGTGCGCGAGTTCACGCGGGATACGCTGTCGGCCTGGCCCGATTATGCTTTCGATGTACCGATCAACCGGCGGCGCATCTTTGGTATTGATGGTATCCTGATCAACGATCCCGACGGCGTGCGGCATGTGATGGCGACTGCTGCGCAGAAATACACCCGGCCGGTTTCGTTTGTGCGCATCTTCCGGCCGCTTGGCGGCAATGGTGTCCTGCTCGCTGAGGGGGCCAAGTGGCGGCTGCAGCGGCGACTGCTGGCACCGGTATTCACACCGGCCAGCGTTGGCCGCTTGCTTCCGCATTTCGCCAGGGCGGCCGCCGATCTGGTGGCGCGTCTTGAAGGACAGACAACCATCAATTTGGCGGCGGCCTTTCAAGACGCGACGCTCGAAGCGGTGTTGCGGGCGTTGTTCACGCTTTCGGACGCCGACAGGCGGCAGCGGTTGGCGGATATGGTTCGCGCCTACATGACCGGTCCAGGCACGCCGAACATTCTCGATGGTTTCTCGAGGACGGAGAACAGTTGGCCTTGGGCGCTGCGCCGCCGCCGAGCTTTCCAGCGCAATTGGTTCGCTGCCGTGGACGAGATTGTGGCGGAGCGTAAATCGCGGAGTACCACCGGTCATCCCACCGACCTGCTGGATATGCTGCTGGCGGCCCACGACCCGGAAACAGGGGCACAATTGAGCGATGCCGAGGTGCGTGATCAGTGCGCAACGATGCTGTTCGCAGGCTTCGAAACCACGTCCCGGCTGCTGTTCTGGGCCTGCTATCTGCTCTGCCTCGATCAAGTGGAGCAGGGTCGATTGCGTGCCGAGATTGCAGCGACTCCGCCTCAGGATGTGCAATCGCTCGACGAGCTGCGCCGCAGGCCGTTGATGCGTGAGACGCTGTTGGAGACGTTGCGTCTGTATCCGTCAGCGCCGCTGCTGACACGGGAGGCAGTCGAACCGGATACGATCCTGGGCGTCGACATCCGGCCCGGCGCGCAAATTTTCATCAGCCCGTGGGTGATCCACCGCCACCGGAAATACTGGGAGCAGCCGAACGCCTTCATCCCGGCGCGGTTCAAAGGCAAGCCGTCGCCGTGGATGTCTGGCACGTTCATGCCGTTCGGTGCCGGACCGCGAATTTGCATCGGCGCCGCCTTCGCCATGGCCGAAGCGGAAATCATTCTGGCAACACTGTTGTCACGCTTCAGGATCCGCCTCGCCGACCAGCGGCCCGTGCTGCCGGTCGGGCGGATCACCACGACACCGAACTACGAGCCGCAGTTCCGGTTGGAGAGGATTTGACGGCTATTTGTTAGGAAAGAATCCATTTGGATTATGGCTTCGCGCGCTGGATGGCGGTGGCGAGGCCTTGGGCACGGGCGGTCTTGAAGGCCTCGGTGACATGGCTCAGCTGATGCGTGTCGAAATGCGCATGCAATGCTGTCCGCAGGCCTTGCGCGTCAAGCGTGCGATTGATCGAGCGCTTGACCAGCTTCAGCGCGAAGGGCTCTGCCTCGGCAATCCGGCGGGCCAGCGCCTCGGTCTCGGCGATGAGCTGCGCACGGGGCACGACCTTGTTGACCATGCCGATCTCGTAAGCTTCGGCCGCCATCATGCGCCGCCCGGTGAACAGCAGCTCTTTGGCCTTGCGCGCACCCATCACCCAAGGATGGAACAGCACCTCGACCGCCGCGGCGCCGAGTGTATGGCATACCGGATCGGAGAAGAACGCGTCCTCGGCGGCGACGATCAGGTCGCACATATTCGCGACCATGAAGCCGCCCGCGATGCAGGCGCCGTGTACCTGCGCGATGGTCGGCTTGGGACAGTCCCAGATCCGTAGCGCATACTCGAGATAATAAAGCTCCTCGTAGGCCCATCGCTGCTCGACTGTGAAATCGGCGCGCTTTGCGGCGCCCTCCTTGAGGTCGTGGCCAGCGGAGAAGTGATCGCCCTTGCCATCGAAGATGAGCACGCGTACCGCCGGATCGGCGGTCGCTTTGCGCACGGCGTCGTCGAGCTCGTCGAGCAGCGTCTGGCTCTCGGCATTGCGCATTTCCGGCCGGTTGTGGGTCAGGCGGGCGATCGGGCCGTCGACGTTAAAGGCAATCTGGCTGTAACTCATCGCGGGCCTCTCGAGCATGACTTCTGTGCTTTGAAATCAAGCACACACATACAGCAGCCGTCCATGCGCCCTTGCGGGTTTGCGCCCTGAGGCTCGACACCCCCGGTCGAGGCTCGTAGTCTTGCCGGGATCGTGAGGAGCGGTCGAGGAGGATCACACATGGACCACGTCAGAATGCCCAAGCCGGCAAGTACCACCCTAGAGGCGCCAGCGGCGTTGACCCAGCGTGACATCGACCAGCGCGTGTTCGATCTTTACGACGAATACTGCCACGGCCGCATGGATCGCCGCGAGTTCCTGGCCCGCGCCGCTGCGATCACGGTCGGCGGCCTTGCCATGGCGCAGGCGCTGTTCCCCCGCTACGCCGAGGCGCAGACGATCTCCTTCACCGATCCCCGGATCAAGGCCCGCTACGTGACCTATCCCTCGCCTGGCGGCACCTCCGGCACCATGCGCGGTTATCTGGTGCAACCGACCGGCGCGGGGCCGTTTCCGGTCGTCCTGGTGATCCATGAGAACCGTGGGCTCAATCCCTATATCGAGGACGTCGCCCGCCGTGCCGCAGCCGAGGGCTTCCTGGCGTTGGCGCCGGACGGTCTGTTTCCGGTCGGCGGCTACCCGGGCAACGATGACGACGGCCGGGCGCTGCAGGCAGGGCTCGATCAGGGCAAGCTCCGAACGGATATGGCCAACAGCGCGCGCTGGCTGAGATCCAACGCGCTCTCCAACGGCAAGCCGGTGTGACCGGCTTTTGCTGGGGCGGCGGCGTGACCAATTATCTCGCGGTGACGCTGGGCGCCGACATGAAGGCTGGTGTTCCGTTTTATGGGGCTGCGGCCGAGACGGCGGCAGTTGCCACGATCAAGGCGCCGTTGATGGTGCAGTACGCCGAGAACGACGAGCGCATCAACGCGATGTGGCCCGGCTATGAGGCGGCGTTGAAGGCGGCTGGTGTTCCCTATGAGATGCACATGTACGCAGGTACCCAGCACGGCTTCCACAACAACTCGACACCGCGCTATCACGAAGCTTCGGCGAAGCTTGCCTGGGAACGAACTATTGCATTCTTCAAAAAACACCTGGCCTGAGAACGCGCGCAGCATGGGCCGGCGATGAATGGAAGAGCCGCAGGACTTTCGCGCGCCACGGCTGTTCGTGATGGACGGCCTCGCAGAGTGTGGCACGGTCGCACTCACGCGCGAGCAGGTCAATTATCTCGTCAATGTGATGCGCCTTGGGGATGGCGCGGAGATCCTGGTGTTCAACGGGCGCGACGGGGAATGGCGGGCGCGGATCGTGCGCGAAGGCCGCCGTGACGCGCATCTCGCGATCCAGTCCCGTACGCGGCCCCAGACCGCGGGGCCCGATCTCCACTATCTCTTTGCACCGTTGAAGCGCGCCCGGCTCGACTACATGGTGCAAAAGGCGACGGAGCTTGGCGTCGCTGTGCTGCAGCCAGTGAACACGCAACACACGGTTGCCGAGCGTGTGAACCTCGACCGCATGCGCGCGAACGTCGTCGAGGCGGCGGAACAGTGCGGTATTCTGCGGGTCCCCGAGGTGCGGGCACCCATCGCATTCGGCGCTTGTCTTGCGGGCTGGAGCCCGGATCGCCGGATCATCTTCTGCGACGAGGGCGCTCCCGTGCGCGACCCTGTGGTCGCGCTGCAGGCGGTCGGCGCCGGACCGGTGGCGGTCTTCATCGGGCCGGAAGGCGGGTTCGCCGAGGCGGAGCGCGCTCAACTCCTGGCAAAACCATTTACGCTCCGCCTGGCGCTGGGGCCACGGATCATGCGGGCCGATACGGCGGCGGTCGCCGCACTGGCGCTGGTTAACGCGGTTCTGGGCGATTGGCGTTGACCGGCAACAAGGGGCAAGATCAGCCCGCGACCTTGATCTCGTTCACCTGATCAAAGAACCGGCGTCGCATTTCGCGTTTCTCGTCCTCCGAGAGTTCCCGGCCAAGATTGGCGCCATAGCGGCCGAGCAGGCGGCGGTAGATGTGCGGCGGGATGTCGACGAACGAGCCGGTGGAATTGGCGATGACACTGTTCACGTCGTCGGCCGTGGCCGCCTCAAGCGCATGGGCAACGGCTTCGTCGAGCTTGGAAACATCGTCGGGCGGCGCGCCGTCGGGGGGCAATGGCGGCCGCGGCGGATCAGCGGCGCCTTCGGGCCGGAGCGCACCTTCATCGGTCAGCAAGGCGAAGAACGTCAAGACCTGTGACTTGGTGATTTCCGTAACCGAGTCACACTCGCGCTGGAGCCGTGCGGCCTGATTGTGCCACGCTCTGGGCTCGATCCCCACAAGGTGGACGCGGACGCCATGCTCTTGCGCCAGCTCGACGGCGCCGCGGATGTCGTCGTCGCCGGTTACGAGAATGGCGCTCGAGATGGCCTTTCGCTGGCTGAGCTTCACAAGATCGAGAACGAGCAAAGTGTCGACGCCCTTCTGGACGTTCTCGCGGCTCAGCGTTCCCAGGCGCAGCTTGCAATCGGACCGGGTTGCGATCTGCAGCTGTTGCTCGGACAGCTGGTCCGGCGAGGGCGCGGCGTCGTACCAGTAGGTGCGCAAGAGGCTGTAGCCGGGTTCACGGGCCGTGGCGACGCTAAGCAACAGTGGCAGGAACTCGTTGTCGTCGAGCAGCATATATTGGCGCCGTTCATGGCGCCGTCCGGACAAGAGTTCGGCGCAAGCCGCAAACACGTAGCCCGCATCGACAAAAATCGCGAGGCTCCCCATGCAACCAACCCCTTGGTCCAACGTGATCCGCCCTACCGGCCCTTTGGGCCATCCCTCGGCCAAGCTAATGCATCGCGCGAGAAAATCCTACGCGTACACCGCACACTTTCGGCGGTATGATAACGATGCGGCAAACTTACAACTACCGGCTGGGCCCGGTCTGTCGCGCCGTCACCGCCAAGAGCCTTGTGTCCGTTCCTGCGGCCAGCCATAACGAGGCCAGGGAAGGCTGCGGCGATGCTCCGCTGCGGCCGGTTTGTCGAGGAAGATCGAATGTCTACACGCCAGGAAGGCGCCCCGTCACCGCCGATCGGCTCTCGCGACGACCTCGTCGAGTGGTTCGCGGTCGGCTCGAAGCCGAAGTCCGAATGGCGGATTGGAACCGAGCACGAGAAGATCGTATTTCGGACCGACGACCTGCAACCGGTTCCCTATGACGGCCCGCGCGGGATTCGCGCGATCATGGAGGAGTTGATCCGGCGCTATGGCTGGCTGCCGATCCTCGAAGGCGACACCATTATTGCACTGAAGCGGCCTGACGGCGAGCCGATGGCGACCGTATCGCTGGAGCCGGGCGGCCAGTTCGAACTCTCCGGCGCGCCGCTGGCGACGATGCATGAGGTCGGTGACGAAACGCAGCTGCATCTCGATCAGGTGCGGGCGATCGGCGAGGACTTGAAAATCGGATTCCTCGGCCTTGGCTTCTCGCCGAAATGGAAATTGGCCGAAACGCCGAAGATGCCGAAGCGGCGCTACGCCGTGATGACCCGCTACATGCCGCAAGTCGGCAAGGGCGGCCTTGAGATGATGTACCGCACCGCGACCATCCAGGTGAACCTCGACTTCGCGGATGAAGCGGACATGGTCAAGAAGTTGCGCGTGTCGCTGGCGCTGCAGCCGCTGGCCACGGCCATCTTCGCCGCTTCGCCGTTCACCGAAGGCAAACCGAATGGCTTCCTGTCGCTCAGGAGCGAGGTGTGGCGCGACACCGACCAGAACAGAACGGGCATGCTGCCGTTCGTGTTCGAAAGCGGCATGAGCTTCGACCGGTACGTCGAGTATGCGCTCGATGTGCCGATGTACTTCATCTACCGGGATGGCGAATACATCGACGTGGCCGGCGCCTCGTTCCGAGATTTCATGGCGGGCAAGCTGGCGAAGAAGCTGAACCGGCCTGAGTTGGCTGCGCTTGAGCCGACGATCGCCGATTGGTCGGACCACATCACCACGATCTTCCCCGAGGTGCGCATGAAGCGCTTCCTAGAGATGCGCGGTGCTGACGGCGGGCGCTGGCGGCGGATCTGCGCGTTGCCCGCGTTCTGGGTCGGTTTGCTCTACGATCAGTCGGCGCTTGATGCCGCCTGGGACGTGGTGCGGACATGGACGGCCGAAGAGCGGCAGACGCTGCGAAACGGGGTGCCGCGCACCGCGCTTAAGACCCCATTCCGCCGCTTCAAGTTGCATGACATTGCCAAGGAAGTTACGGCGATTTCGGCGTCCGGGCTGAAGGCGCGCGGCCTGAAGAACGCTAAGGGCGAGGACGAGCGGATCTATCTCGAGCCTGTGAATGCCATCGTCGAGTCCGGGCGGACAATCGCCGAGGACCTGCTCGAGGCATACGAGCGCCAATGGAACCGGAACATCGATCGGGTCTTCACCGAGTTTGCATTCTGAGACCACCCACCGCCGTGGTCTTGGGGGCAGTTGGATTTTAACTATTGCGCGGGCTCGATCTCCGGAAGCTGGCTGAAACCGTATATTGATAGCTCACAATCGTTGCTGTGAAGTGGGACGCAGAATGACGTCGGCAAAGTCGGGCGTTGGCCTGGCTCACTACATTCGGACTGTTCGGGCACGAACAGCAGTGAGCGTGCTGCATCGGGTTGGTGCGGCGCTGGCTATATTAGGCGTTGTGCTAGCGGTGTCCTATGTCACGCGCAATGCGTTCCGGCACCTGGGCGGGTTTGCGCTGCTGGCGTTTGCCGGCCTGATCGCGGCGTCCATTGCGATCAACTGGCGGCCTGCCATCCTTTTCAATGCGGCGTTTGTGTTCCTCGCGCTTGGCGTCGGCGAGATCGTGGCGTCACGCATGCTCGAGACCCGGGTCGCGACCCGCTATGAAGGCTCCTACGCTTCCAACTATTTCCACCCCGACACGGAACTCGGTTACGGGCCGCGGCCAGAGAAGCGGCTCGAGCGATCCCACAAGTTGACGCATGACGGGCGCACCATCTACGACCGCCAGTATGCGCTCGATACGCACGGTTTTCGGGTTGCGTCGGGCTTCGCGACCCGCGGCAAAATTGCGTTGTTCGGATGCTCGTTCACGTTCGGTGAGGGTGTCCCGGACGAACAAACGCTGGCGGCGCACGTGTCGCGGTTGGCAGGGCAGCAGGCCGTGAACTTCGGATTCCATGGTTACGGGCCGCATCAGTTTCTGCGAGCCCTCGAGTCCGATCGGCCGGCGGCGGCCGGTGTCACGGAGATGTCGGCGATCGTCTACACGTTGCTGCCGGACCACGTCGACCGTGCAGCCGGGCGGAGCCCATGGGATCTTTATGGGCCGAAATACGACGTGGTCAATGGGCAGGCCCGGCATGTTGGCGCCTTTGCCTCGCGCGGCCTCGTCTCCAAGGCGAAAGAGGCGCTGGCGCGGAAGTCGGCGATCTATGGGCTCTTGAGTGCGCGATATTCGGGCGGCGCCGATCGCGAAGGCCAGGATCGCGAGCGCGTCGTTGCCATCTTGAAGCGCGCGAACGAGCTCGTTCGAGGGCAGTACAAGTCAAGGCTGCTCATTGTGCTGTGGGATGTCGTCGAGCCGGCGGCGGCGCAGTGGGAAGTGGCGCGCAGCGGGGCCAGGTCGGCGTGGCTGGCCAATGCGGTGAAGGACGCTGGTCTGGATGCGATCGCCGTATCGGGTCTGGCCGAGCCGCCGCGCGGCGAACGCTATTACATTCCCGATGACGGCCATCCGACGCCCGACGCGTTCGCGGCCGTCGCAAAAGGTATCGTCGCCGCAATTCAAAAGAGATGAGTTCCCGGCGCCTGCGGTGACCAGTTCAAGCGATGGTCTTCAGTAGAAGCTTGCCGGTCGTGCCGCGGCCTTCGATGGTTCTGTGCGCCTCTTGCGCGCCATCCAGCGGCCACACGCGGTCGATGACGACCTTGAGCTTGCCGGTCTTCCAAGCGCCCAGTAGATCGCTGCTGCGCAAGCGGACCTCGGCTGCGTCCTGCATGTAGTCGGCGAGGTGTGGTCGCGTCAAAAAGATCGAGCCGGCCTCGGCCAGCTGTTGTGGATCGACGGCGTCGACGGCGCCCGATGCGCCGCCGTAGAGGGCAACGACGCCGCGACGGCGGCAGGCTGCCAGGCTCTTGGCGAAGGTGTCTTTGCCGACGGCGTCATAGACCGCGTGGCAACCCTGGCGGTTGGTGATCTCCTGCACGCGTGCCAGGAAATCCTCCTTTGTATAGACGATGACATGATCGGCGCCGCGCGCCTTGGCGATCGCTGCCTTTGCGTCAGAACCAACCGTCGTGATCACCGTCGCCCCGTTGCCTTTCGCGATCTGGATCAACAACTGGCCGACGCCGCCAGCGCCGGAATGCACGAGCACGGTGTCGCCGGCCTTGATCGGGAAGGTCGACGACGCGAGGTAGTGTGCGGTTGCCCCCTGTAGCTGCAGCGCGCAGGCCACATCCAGCGGCACGTCGGTTGGTACGGGAACCAGCCGCCAAGCCGGAACCACCGCGTATTCGGCGTAGCTGCCCTGGGTCACGCACCACGCGACACGGTCGCCGACCTTGAGATCCGTGACGCCCGCGCCAAGCTTCGCGATCTCGCCCGCGCCTTCGCGGCCGAGCACCATGGGAAGTGCCGAGGCATGCGTCGTGGTTTTCGCATAGGCGCCTTTGCGCATGTAGACATCGACGAAATTGATGCCGGCAAAAGCAGTTTTGACCAACGCCTCACCGGGGCCGGGCTCAGGCACCGCGACATCCAGCATGCTCAGCGCGTCTGCTCCACCGTAAGCCTTGATGCCAACCGCACGCATGGACTGTTCCCTTGAAACCATCTTGTTTTTGACGTCGATGAGGACTTTACCCTGCTGTGGCCAGTTCCTACAATCCTGGCCGAAGTCGCACAGGTGATGCGCAGTTCAAATGGCAATTGGGTCCCGTGGCCGTGACGCCACCGAACACCTGGGGCGCCCACACGCCGCAACTGAGGAGACTGCCATGCTACGGATCTACGGACGGGCGAATTCGATCAACGTGCGCAAGGTGCTCTGGATCTGCGATGAGGTCGGCGAGAAATTCGAGCGTGAGGATTGGGGCCGCGGCTTCAGGCCGACGTCGGAGGCCGGTTTCCAGAAGGTTTCAATGTTCGGAGTCGTGCCGGTCGTCGACGACAATGGCTTCATTCTGCGCGAATCGAACACCATCGTGCGGTATCTCGCGACCAAGCACGGGCGGAACGACCTCTACCCGACCGATCTGAAGCAGCGGGCCCTGGCCGAGCAATGGATGGATTGGGCCGCGACCGACATTTATATGGCAATCCGGCCGGTGTTCCTCGGACTTCAGGTCAAGATGGCGCCGTTCAAGGACGATGCGGACGGCATCCAGGCCGGCATCAAGGAATGGTCGCGGCAGATGGGCTTGTTGGAAACCCATCTGGCGGCGCACGGGCCCTATGTGACGGGGAAATCTTTCACGATCGGCGACATCTCGGTCGGTCTGATCGCGAACCGGTGGTTCGGCATCCCATTCGACAAGCCTAAGCTGCCCGCTGTCGCCGCCTATTACGAACAACTGTCCGAGCGGCCCGCGTATCGCAGGCACGGCCGCAACGGCACGCCCTGAAGGACCGCACTCAGTGGCGCGACAACCACTCACGCGCGCGCCGCTGGGCAACGCCGATGTCGGCTTTCGACATTTCGGCGGCCAGTTCCTGGCGATAGCGTTTCGCTGCGTCGTTGCCACGCAGCGCGGCAAGATTGAACCACTTGTGCGCCTCGACCATGTCGAGCCCCACGTCGCGCCCCGCGCAATACATCAGGCCAAGTTCAAACAGCGCATCGGGTGCGCCGCCTTGAGCGGCCATCTCGATCAGATCCCGGCTTTCAGCCTCGTAACGGGCCATAACTCTCTCCCAGCTTTCCGAATTCAATCGTCTCCATGGGCTGTTGCGCTTAGGGCTTGAACACGCCGACAACTTGCCGAGTACGGAGTCTTGTCAAAGCGAACATGTCAGCGGCGGGATGATAACTCGTAAATTTCGGCGCAGAGTTGCTTGGCTATTGTCGCGAAATGCATTGTGAAATCAGCTGTTACCCGTCTGATTTTGGGACAAATGGGCCGCTTGAGCGCGGTCCGAAAGGCATTCTTCACGCTTCTGGTCAGCAATTCCTAACCATGCCGCGCGATCGGCGGGAGTTGTCGCGGCGGGCGCGCGCGGCCGGAGCGCGTGTGACGGCCAGACCAGCGACTACTGTTGTCTCAACTGTCAAGCGGAGAGTGACGCCTCATTGGCGTCAACCAGGTCGCAAGCAGATCGCCAAAACTCATAGATCGCGTGTGAATTCGGGCGCCCGTGGCGACGCTCCGCGCGGCTGCGAAATGCAGACGTTGACAATCGCGAAATGGAATGACCTGATAGCGCACTAAGAGTTCCACGACCGCTGACGCAATGTCGAGGTCCAAGGAACCCGCCGGGGGACCAAGGGAGGAATTTCAATGCGGACGCCTCTGCGTTGCCGTGGAGCACAGCGGTGCGCCGCCTGTTCGCCACGGATCTGTGACGGGCGGTGGCGATGAACGTGGCGAATCCAGCCGTTGCGGCGAGCCAGGGACAGGCGCCGACGCTGTTGAATGTGGATGGCGTCGCCAAACGGTTCGGCGGTGTCGTCGCGTCCGACGGCGTTTCCTTGCAGGTGCCAAAAGGCAAGATCCTATCGGTGATCGGACCGAACGGCGCCGGCAAGACATCGCTGCTCAACATGATCTCAGGTTTTTACAAGCCGGATGTCGGCAAAATTACATTTGAAGGGCGCGACATCACGCACCGCCGGCCGAGCGATATCGCCGAGCTCGGCGTCGCACGGACCTTCCAGAATATTGCACTGTTCTCCGGCTTGACCGTGCTCGACAATCTGATGCTTGGGCGCCACGTGCGCATGAAGTCGGGCGTGCTGTCGAATGTCATTTATTGGGGGCGCGCGCAGAGAGAGGAGATCGCCAATCGCGATGTCTGCGAGGAGATCATCGATTTCTTGAAGCTGCAGGATCTCCGAAAACTGCAGACGGCGTCGCTGGCCTATGGACTTCGCAAGCGCGTCGAACTCGGCCGTGCGCTGGCGCTCGAGCCGCGCCTTCTGCTGCTGGACGAGCCGATGGGCGGCATGAACCAGGACGAGAAAGAGGATATGGCGCGCTATATCCTGGACGTGAACCAGGAACGTGGCGTCACCGTCATGCTGATCGAGCACGATATGGGCGTCGTGATGGACATTTCGGACCACGTTGTCGTGCTCGACCGTGGACGTAAGATCGCCGAGGGAACGCCCGCCGAGGTGCAGGCGAACCCCGCCGTCATCACAGGCCTATCTCGGCGCCAAGGGAGCTCCCAAGGCATGAGCCTCATCGACCATCCCGAGACGTGCACGCTGCCGAAGCTGCTGATCAAAAACGCCAAAGGCCACCCGTCCGAACCCGGCATGCGCGAAAAGGATCGCGGCATCTGGAAGACGATGACGTGGAAGGATTGCGATACGTTCATGCGCGATCTGGCCGCGGGGCTCGGCACTTCTCGGCTTCGCGCGCGACGACAAGCTCTCGGTCGTCGGCGACAACCGGCCGCGCGCTCTATCTCGCTCAAGTCGCCGCTCAGGCGCTCGGCGGCATTGCGGTGCCGGTCTATCAGGACGCGATCGCTACCGAGCTCGTCTACGTTCTGAACCACGCCGAGGTGTCGATCATCGTTGCGGAGGATCAGGAGCAGGTCGACAAGATCCTGTCGCTGCGCACCGAGCTGCCGACCCTGAAGTGGGTCCTCTACGACGATCCGCGCGGGCATGACCGGCATCGACGGACCCGATGCTCAAGTCGCTGACGGATGTCGATTGCGGCCGGCCATGAGTTCAGCGCCCGGAACCCGAGCGCTGTTCGAGCACGAGATGGCCCAAGGCAAGGCCGACGATGTCGCTATGATCGCCTACACGTCGGGCACGACGGGGCGGCCCAAAGGCGTGCTGCTCAGCCACCGCAACATGATCGCGACGGCCGAGAACTACACCACGGCCGAGGACGTCCAGCGCGGCGACAACTGGCTGGCCTATCTGCCGATGGCCTGGGTCGGCGACGTCATGTATTCGCTCGGCGTCGCGCTGGTCGTCGGGCGTCACGATCAATTGCCCGGAAAGCCCCGAGACTGTGCAGCGCGATCTGCGCGAGCTCGGCCCGACCAGCATCCTGGCGCCGCCGCGCATCTGGGAAAACCTGCTGACGCAGATCCAGGTGAAGACGGCGGATTCGTCACCGCTGAAGCGCCGGATCTTTGAGCATTTCCGTGCCGTCGCCGAGCGGCGCGAGCTGCTGATCACGGACGGCAAGCCGGTGCCGGCAGGCCTCAACTTGTCGTACAAGCTCGGCGAATACCTCGTTTACGGCCCGGTGCGCGATCAGCTCGGTTTCCGCAATGCTCGCTGGGCGGTCACTGGCGGCGCGCCGCTCGGGCCCGACACGTTCCGCTTCTTCCGCTCGTTCGGCGTCAACCTGAAGCAGGTCTACGGCGCGACCGAGGGCAGTGCGCTGATCGCTTTCCAGCGCGACGGTCAAGTGGATCCGAACACGGTCGGGCAGCCGGTGCCGGGACTCGAGTACAAGATCGACGAGCGCGGCGAGCTGCTGATCCGTGGTCCCGGAGTGTTCGTCGGCTACTACAAGCAGGACGAGGCGACGCGCGAGACCAAGTCGGCCGACGGTTGGCTGAAGACGGGCGATGCCGCGCGTGGTCGATCCGCGCGGGCATCTGGCGATCATCGACCGGGCCAAGGATGTGGGCCGGCTCGACGACGGCACGGCGTTCGCGCCGCAGTTCGTCGAGAACAAGCTGAAATTCAGCCCCTTCATCCGCGAGGCCGTCGCCTTCGGCGACCAGCGCCCTTCGTGTGCGCCATGATCGCGATCGATCTTGCGACCGCGGGCAACTGGGCCGAGCGCAACGGGCTGCCTTACACCAGCTTCATGGATCTCACGAAGAAGCCTGAGATAGCGCAGCTTGATCATCGATGAAGTGCGCAAGATGAATGCTACGCTCCCGGACAACATCCGCGTGACGCGCGCTCCTTCTGCTCCAGAAGGAGCTCGAGGCCGACGACAACGAGTTGACGCGTACGCGCAAGGTGCGCCGGTCCTTTGTCGCCGAGAAGTATGCGCCGGTGATCGACGCTTTGTACAACGGCGCCAACTCTGCCGAAGTGACGATGGAAATCACTTACGAGGACGGCCGCAAGTCGGAGTTGCGCACCGCACTCATCATTTACGACGTGACCGCCGCTCCATCCGTCCGCAAGGCCGCCTGAGGAACACCGATGCTTGAGGAACTTCAATTCGCCTTTTCGCTCGCGATCAGCGGCCTGTCGATCGGGATGATGTACTCGCTGATCGCGCTGGGGTTCGTCCTTGTCTACAAGGCGACAGACGCCATCAATTTTGCGCAGGGCGAGTTCGTGATGCTCGCGGGATATGCGGGCGCCCTGGTGCTGGCCGGGAGCCTTGGACAGGGTCCGCTTGCCGTAGCGCTCGCCGTTATAGCCGCGATTGCGGTCATGATCGGTTTCAGTTTTGGGCTCGAGCGCATCGTGCTCCGCCCGTTGCTTGGTCGGCCGGTCGTGGCTGTGATCATGGCGACCATCGGCCTTGCCGCCATTCTGCGCGGATTGCCGCCCGTCACGATTGGCGCCCAGACGAGGACGCTGCCGTTGCCGATCCCCGACACTCCCATCGATTTTGGGCTATTCACGCTGCCGGCGATCCAAATTCTCGGTGTGGTGGTGTCGCTGCTCTGCATTTCCGTGTTCACCTGGTTCTTCATGAAAAGCCGCATGGGCGTCGCCATGCGCGCCGTCGCCGACAATCAGCAGGTGGCCATGGCCATGGGCATCAACGTCGAACGCTATTTCGCGATCGCCTGGGCCATGGCCGGCATCGTGTCAGCACTCGGGGGCATCATCTGGGGCAGCATGCTCGGGGTCGATACGCAGCTCGCGCTGGTCGGCCTCAAGGTGTTCCCGGTGGTGATCCTCGGGCGGCCTCGACTCGATCATCGGCGCCGTCATCGGCGGCCTCATCGTCGGTGTCGTCGAAAGCCTGGCCGCCGGTTATCTCGATCCCTTCGTCGGTGGCGGAACGAAGGATTTCGCGCCGTATGTTCTGATGATCATCATGCTCATGTTCAAGCCATATGGCATGTTCGGTAAACGCAAGATCGAGCGCATTTAATTCGTCAGTACCACGTAGGCAGTAGGGAGCTTGACACGTGTTCCACCGCGAAGCCGGGAATTTCAAGACGACCTATGCTGCCGACATGGCGCTGTTCCCTTTGCCGATCACGCGGTGGGCGGCAGCGTTTTTTGCGCTGCTGTTCCTCTTTGGCGTGCCGATGGTGCTGCACGAGTACTATCTGTCGATCTTCAGTCTGGTATTCATCGCCATCGTCGGCGCGCTCGGCCTCAATATTCTGGTCGGCTACACCGGGCAGATCTCGATCGGCCACGCCGCCTTCATGTCGGTCGGCGCCTATACGGCGGCCAACCTCGCCGTCAAGCTCGGCCTGCCGTTCTGGATCACGCTGCCGGCCGGCGGCCTGATGGCGGCCTTCATCGGCGCCATCGTCGGCATCCCGAGCCTGCGGATCAAGGGCACCTATCTCGCCATCGCGACGCTGGCGAGCCAGCTGATCATCGAGTGGGTCATCAATCACACGCCGGCAATTTCCGGCGGCGCTGCCGCGTCGATCGAGGTGCCGCGTCCGATCATGTTCGGTGTGCCGCTGAAGTCGCAGGGTCAGTTGTACTATTTCACTCTGTTCTTTGCGATGCTGGCGATCGTTGCGACGATGAACCTGGTGCGCAGCCGTATCGGTCGTGCCTTCGTTGCCATCCGCGACCAGGATATCGCGGCTGAGATCATCGGCATCAATATCTTTCGCTACAAGCTGCTCGCTTTCGCTATCTCGTCGTTCTACGGCGGCGTCTGCGGCGTGCTCTACACCTACTATTTCGGCATCGCCAACTACGAGGCGTTCCAGATCGGCGTGTCGATCGACTATCTGGCCATGGTCATCATCGGCGGGCTCGGTTCGGTGCTCGGTTCGATCCTCGGCGCCGTCTTCGTCACGATGCTGCCGATCGCCATCCGCATCTTCGTCGAGACGTTCGGCGGCTATATCTGGGATACGGCGGCGCTGTCTGCGGTTGCCGCCAGCATGCGCCTGGTGATGTTCGGCGTTCTCATCATCTTCTTCCTGATCGTCGAGCCGGAAGGGCTTGCCCGGCTCTGGCGAAATATCCGAAACTACTTCCGAACCTGGCCGTTCTCCTACTGAGCTGCCGAGTGCGAGCAACGAGAAGAAGCTAGAAGCCACGAACAGTCAAATGGAGGTTGGCATGTTGACAGGTATCGCAGTTCGATCGGGCATAGCCGCGGTCGCGCTCGGACTGATGTGTCGGAGTAGCCACCGCACAGGACAAGGAAGTCATCATCGGCATGCAGTGCGACCGCACCGGGCCGACGCAGATCGCCGGCACGACGCTCTGCCCCGCCTATCACGACTACGTCGCGCTGGTGAACAGCAAGGGCGGCCTCGAGGGCTACAAGGTCAAGGTCATCGAGATCGACCACGAGTACAAGGTGCCGCCGGCCATGGAAGCGCACGAGCGCTTCAAGAAGGAAGGCGCCATCTTCCACAGCGTCTACGGCACGCCGCAGATCGCCGCGCTGATCAAGAAGCTCGAAGAGGACAAGATGGCGGCGACGTCGCCGGGCTTCGGCTCGGCTGCGGCAGCCGACGGCAAGCGCTATCCCTGGATCTTCCCGGTCGCGGCCACCTACTGGTCGCAGGCCGCCGTCGCCGTCGACTTCGTCAAGAAGCAGCTCGGCGGCGACCTCAAGGGCAAGAAGATCGCCTACATCTTCTTCGACAACCCGGCCGGCAAGGAGCCGATCGGCGTGCTCGAGGACATCGCCAAGATCGAAGGCTTCGAGATGCGCACCTTCGCGGTGCCGTCGCCGGGCATCGAGATGGGCGCGCAGGTGCTCGACATCACCGGCCGCTTCAAGCCGGACTTCGTGATCTCGCATCTCTTCGGCCGCGCGCCGGCGGTGTCGCTCAAGGAGTTCAAGGGCAAGGGCTTCCCGCTGAGCAAGGTCGTCGGCTTCGTGTGGGCGGTCTCGGAGGCCGACATCGCGGCCGCCGGCGGCATGGCCTTCGCCGAGGGCTATCACACCCTGCAGTATGCCGGCGTCGGCAAGGACTTCCCGGTCCTGAAAGAGATCGAGGAGATGTACAAGAAGCAGGGCAAGCCGCGCGCCGAAGGAGATGGACACCACGGTGCTCTACAATCGCGGTGTCTACCAGGCCGCGGTGCAGCTCGAGGCCATCCGCGCAGGCGATCATGGCCAAGGGCGGCGCCAAGCCGACGTCGGTCGACGTGCGCGACGGCTTCGAGAAGATCGAGAAGGTTCCGGTCGGCGATCTGTCGCCGCCGCTCAAGCTGACGCCCGAGGATCACGAGGGCGGCGGCTGGGTGCAGGTCTGGACGGTCAAGGGCGGCAAGTATCGTGAAGACGTCCGAGTGGACCCAGGCTTACCGCGACGTGATCAAGAAGCACCTCGCGGACGACGCGAAGAAGTAAGGATCTTTCAAGCGGGCGGCACACGCCGCCCGCTGTCTTTTTCCAGTCGAGCGAGCCCATGCTTTCGATCAACAATATCGAAGTTGTCTACGACAACGTGATCCTCGTGCTGAAGGGCGTGTCGCTCGAGGTGAAGCAGGGCACGATCACGACGCTGCTCGGCGCCAATGGTGCTGGTAAATCGACGACGTTGAAGGCCATCTCGGGCATTCTCTTCACCGAGCGCGGCAATATCACCAAGGGCTCCATCACGCTTGAGGGCAATCCCATCCAGGGCAAGCGGCCGTTCGACGTGACCAAGCTCGGCATCGCACAGGTCTTCGAGGGCCGCCGCGTGTTCGAGAGCCTGACGGCGAGGAGAACCTCATCGCCGGCGCGCATCTTGAGACGGATATCGCTAAGTTGCGGCGAGGGATCGACCTCGTTTTCACCTACTTTCCGCGCCTGAAGGAGCGGCGCAGCCAGCAGTCAGGCTATCTGTCGGGCGGCGAGCAGCAGATGCTGGCGATCGGGCGGGCACTGATGTCGTCGCCGAAGGTCGTGCTGCTGGACGAGCCTTCGCTCGGCCTTGCGCCGATGCTGGTGGAGGAAATCTTCGCCATCGTGAAGAGCCTCGTCGACAAGGAAAAGCTGTCGGTGCTGCTCGTCGAGCAGAACGCATCGATGGCGCTGTCGGTTGCCGAGCACGGCTACGTCATGGAGAACGGGCGCATCGTGCTCGAGGGCAGCGCCGCGTCACTGCGGGACAACTCCGATATTCGCGAGTTCTACCTCGGCATCAACGAAGGCGGCGCGCGCAAATCCTATCGCGACGTGAAACACTACAAGCGGCGCAAGCGCTGGCTGAGCTGAGCCTGATCCAATCGCATCCGGAGCATGTCCTGGAAGACGCGCCGCCCTCCGGGCATGATCGCAGCTGCGCGCGTGCCGGGGATACGCCGCTCAGCGCGCAGGTGAGTTCGCGATCGTTGCATTCGCGCAATCGACTTATGCTTTCGCGCCAGCGGCCTTCGGTCCGATCCGCGAGTTTGCGCCAACATTCGGCGCGATAGCCCCGGGCCCTGCGCCGTGCGTGTTTATGGCCGCTGGCATTGTTTAAGCCCTGTCCAATCTGGCATTCCTCGCCGGGCGTCGGCGCTAGCGCTTTAGGTGGGCGCTAACTCGCGTCGCAATCAGATCGCCATCCCGAGAGCCTTCGCGACCGTGAACAGATCTTTGTCGCCGCGCCCGCACAGGTTCATCACCAGGATCTGGCTCTTCTTCATTTTCGGTGCGAGCTTCATCACGTAGGCCAGCGCATGTGCGGGCTCCAGTGCGGGGATGATGCCCTCCATCTTCGTGCAGTATTGGAGCGCTGCCAGGGCCTCCTTGTCGGTCGCCGGTACGTAGCTGACGCGGCCGGTGTCCTTGAGCCAGGAATGCTCGGGGCCGACGCCGGGATAATCGAGGCCGGCCGAGATCGAATGCCCTTCAAGGATCTGGCCGTCGTCGTCCTGCAGTAGGTAGGTGCGGTTGCCGTGCAATACGCCGGGCTTGCCGCCCGTCATCGAGGCGCAATGACCATTGTGCACGTCGAGCCCGTGGCCGCCGGCCTCGACGCCGTACATTGCAATGTCCTTGTCATCGAGGAACGGATGGAAAAGCCCAATCGCATTCGATCCGCCGCCGATGCAGGCGACGAGCGCATCCGGCAATCGCCCTTCGGCGGCCATCATCTGCTCGCGGGTTTCGCGGCCGATGATCGACTGGAAGTCACGCACCATCTCCGGGTAGGGGTGAGGGCCCGCGGCCGTGCCGATGATGTAGTAGGTGTCGCGCACGTTGGTCACCCAGTCGCGCAGCGCCTCGTTCATGGCGTCCTTGAGCGTGCCGGCGCCGGATGTCACGGGATTCAATTTGGCGCCAAGGAGCTTCATGCGGGCGACGTTCGGCGCCTGCCGCTCGATGTCGGTCGCGCCCATGTAAACCTCGCAGGGCATGTCGAATTTGGCGCACACAGTCGCCACCGCGACGCCGTGCTGGCCGGCACCGGTCTCGGCGATGATGCGTGTTTTTCCCATGCGCCGTGCCAGCAGGATCTGGCCGAGGCAGTTGTTGATCTTGTGGCTGCCGGTGTGATTGAGCTCGTCGCGCTTGAAGTAAACCTTGGCGCCACCGAGGTCCTCGGTGATGCGATCGGCGAGATAGAGCGGCGACGGGCGGCCTGAGTAATGCGTATTGAGGAACGCCAGCGCCTTCTGGAACTCGGGATCGTTCTTGGCCTTGTTGTAGGCGCTCTCCAGCTCCAGGATCAGCGGCATCAAAGTCTCCGCGACGAACCGTCCACCGAACTGGCCGAAGAAGCCCTTATCGTCAGGCCCCGTGCGATAGCTGTTCGGCTTGCTGGTCAACGCCGCCGCCGTCTTGGATGCCGGCTTTTTTGATTTCGTTGTCTTCGTCATCGGTGGGGGCTTTCGCTGTGATCAGGTTGCAGCACTGTGCGCGGCGCGGATGAACCGGCGGATGAGGTCGGGGCTCTTGACGCCAGGCTGGCTCTCGACGCCGGACGATACGTCGACGACGGTCGCGCCCGTAGCTGCAATCGCATCGGCAACATTGTCATGCGTCAATCCGCCGGACAGCATGAACGGCACCCGGCCGATGACGCCATCGAGCAGGGACCAGTCGAATGTCGCGCCGTGCCCGCCCGGACGGTCGGCACCCTTGGGCGGCTTGGCGTCGAACAAGATCAGGTCGGCCGCCTCGGCGTAGCGCAGCGCTTCGGCGGCGTCCTCGCGGGTTGCCACCTTGATGGCTTTCATCACCGGCTTGCCGAACTGCGCGCGCACCTGCGCTACCCGCTCCGGCGGCTCGCTGCCGTGCATCTGCAGCATGTCGGGGTTCACCTCGCCGACGATTCGCTGCAGCAGCGTGTCATCGGCATCGACAACGAGCGCGACGATCGCTGCAAAGCCACGCGCATAGTCGGCGAGCGGCCCGGCCTCTTCGATCGTGACGTTGCGCGGGCTTGGGCCATAAAATACCAATCCAACGAGATCGGCCCGCGCCTGCAGAGCGGCCTGCATCGCATCGGCCGTGTTGATCCCGCAGATTTTGACGCGCGCCGCCATGTGCCTTGTTTCGCTTTCGAGGGATCACAGGTGCCGGATCCCCACCGCGGGCATGATGCGTGGGGGTCGTCTCCGGTGCTCGTCGACTGCTGTTATCGCCCTACGACCGCGAGCGCCTTGCCGCCACCCGTGATCGACTGATCTCGCTCACGAGCGAGCCGGTCCGCCTCGGCCTGCCACTTCATCGCGTCTTGAGCGCGGTGCCGCGCTGAGCGTCGCCAGTGTCCCTGGCTCATCCAGGTTGACAGGCCGCCCAGCAGAACGCCGAGCACGAGTGCGCCGAAGATGTAGGCGTAAAACGGCGCCTCGAGCGCAATCGCTGGAGTCTCTGGCCGGAACGGATCGAGCACGAGGCGCACGGCATGACGGTTCGAGACCGCCAGCGAGATCAGCAGAATGGCTGCGGGGAACGCCAACAGAAGCCGCATGATCCGCCTGAGCACAACCGCCCTCCGTTGCTAAACGCCTGCCGCGTCAATCTGCGCTGCCATTGAGGCGCTCACGCAGTTCTTTGCCGGTCTTAAAGAACGGCACGAACTTCTCGTCAACTTTCACCGAGGCCCCGGTTCGGGGGTTTCGTCCCGTCCGGGGCGGGCGATGTTTGACCGTAAAAGCGCCAAAGCCGCGCAGCTCGACCCGGTCGCCACGGGCCAGTGCGTCGACGATCTCGTCGAAAATCACATTCACAATGCGCTCGATATCGCGATGATAGAGATGCGCGTTGGACGCCGCGATCTTCGCGATCAACTCCGACTTGATCATACCTGCCTCCCAGCCTGATCCTGTTGTTATTACTTATTTTTCAGAAGGCTGCCAAACGGAAACGAGGCCGTCAAGTCGAAGCAGGGTCAGGCGCGGGTCATCAGCCAGCATGCGGCCGAGCTCGGGGTCGATCCCGAGGGTCGCGCCCATCACCCGGCCCATCATGCCGAGTAACCCCCAGCTGTCCTCGGCCTTCGGCTTCCAGTTCACAATTTTCAGTCCCTTGGATACCCCGCGCTGAGACTCGAGCCAGGCCTGGGCCTCGCCTTCGCCACCGATCTGGTCCACCATTTTGTAGGTTATCGCTTCGCGGCCCGAGAATACGCGACCCTGCTCGAGGCCGGGCACCCGGGCGGTATCGATGTTTCGCCGGGTCGCAACCAGCTCGCGGAACCAACGCATCGATTCAGCCACCATCTTCTCGGCCGTTTCCCGCCCCGCCTGATCGATCGGTTGGAACATCGACGGATTGGCTTTCAGCGGACCGCTCTTGATCTCGTTCATCTTGACGCCGAGCTTGCCCATCAGTTCAGACACCTCGGCCCACTGGAAGATGACGCCAACCGAGCCCGTAATCGAGTTGCCGCGTGCGAAAATCTGGTCGGTCGCGAGCCCGCAGATGTAGGCCGCCGACGTCGCTAATGTGCCGAACTGGGCGATGATCGGCTTTTTCGCGGAAACGGCGCGAATGGCCTCGTAGAGCGCCTCGCCGCCAGCCGTCGTCCCGCCGGGGCTATTGATGTAGAGGATCACTGCCTCGACGTGCTTGGCATCCGCCAGCCGCTTCAGGAGCCCGAGCTGATCGCGGTTTTCCGTGATCACACCCTCGAGCGTCATGCGCGCAATCTGCTTCTTCTCGCCAAGCTTGCTTGAGCTGGCGAGCGCCAGGGCCCCGACGGACATCACGCCGGCCAGCACAGCCGCGACACGCCAGAACGAGAGCGATCGCTTGAGCCGCCGGCGATCGAGAATGGCTTCGGTTTCGAGGGTCATGAGGTCCTTCGGACGATTTTGCGAGTGGCGCGCAACCTAAGCTGAACCGGCCGCCCCAGCAACCACTGTCGCCGCCCGCCTCGCCGGGCGGCCCGAACCCGCGAGGCGGTGGCCGCCCAGCGGGCTGGTTTTCACCGCAGACAAGTTGATGCATCATCAGCGCCATGGCCGTGTGAGGCCTGAGCCAGGAGAAAAACCATGCCGCGATTGCCGGTTCCCGCCGATACGGAGGCGTTTCCCGAGGGGACACGGGCTGCCGTGCGCCACATCCTCGCGACGCGCAAGAGCCTGCCGCCGCCGTCGAGCTACCTCACATACGCCGGCAAGGCCGGCGAGCGGCTTTCCGACCTCGTCGAGCACCTGCGCTACCACACGTCGCTGAGCCAGGCGGAGTCGGAGCTGGCGATCTGCACGGCGGCGCGCGCGGCCAATGCCGACTTCATCTGGAACGCGCACGTCAAGCTCGGGCTCGCTGCCGGCACACGCGAGGCGGCGATCCTGGCGGTCGACACGCACGGGAGCCTCGACGGTCTGACGGTAGACGAGGCGCTGATCATCCGCTTCGGGCGGGAGCTGCTGGAGCAACCGCAGGTCAGCGACGCGACGTTCAATGCGGTCCGTCAGCGCTGGGGCGAAAAGGGCCTGATGGAGCTGACCGCCGTGATGAGCGTCTACATGATGAACGCGACAATCCTGCGCGTCATGGACCACCGGGCGGCGCCCGATGCGCGGCATCTCGCGAAGCGGTAGGCAGACGGAGATCAGCATGTCCTCACTCAATCCTGGCACCCGGCAGATCAAAGGCTACTGTGGCCTCTGTATCGCGCGCTGCGGCAGTATCGCGACTGTTGAAAATGGCCGCTTCACCAAGCTCGAGCCCGATCCGACGCATCCGACCGGCGCCGCGCTTTGCGCCAAGGGACGCGCCGCTCCTGAGTTGGTCTACAGCCGTGACAGGCTGACCCGACCGCTGCGCAGGACGCGGCCGAAGGGCGATCCAAATCCCGGTTGGGTGCCGATCTCGTGGAGCGAAGCGCTCGACGCCATCGCTGCGAATATGCGCCGCATCGCCGAGGCGCACGGACCACACGCGGTCGCTTTCAGCCAGTCCTCGGGATCAACGACCGCGATCACCAATTCCGCTCCCTTTGTGCGCCGCTTGATGAATGCGTTTGGCACGCCCAATCAGATCACAGCATTGGATCTTTGCGGTTGGGGGCGGGGGTATGCCACCCGCTTCGTCTATGGCGTCGCGAGTGTGGCCACCGGCAGCGGCGGTGGCGCCATGCCGGATATCGCCAATTCAGGCTGCTTGATCCTATGGGGCTACAACCCCTCGGCCACCCGGCTGCCGCACGCCACGGCCACGGTCGAGGCGATCCGGCGCGGCATGAAGCTGATCGTGGTCGATCCGCGCCACGCGGGGCTCGCGAACAAGGCGGACGTCTGGCTGCGCGTGAAGCCCGGATCGGACGGCGTGCTCGCCCTCGGCCTTGCCAACGTGATGATTGAGCGGGGCTGGTTCGACGCGGAGTTCATGCGGACATGGAGCAACGGGCCGTTGCTGGTGCGCTCGGATACAGGGCGGCTATTGCGGACGAGCGATCTCGCAACGGGCGGCGCGACCGCCAGTGGCGAACCCCGGTACTTGGCCTGGGATGCTCAAGCCAAGCGGACGGTTGAACTCGACCCGGCCACAGGCCGTTACGCCGGCGATGCCAAGCATGTCGCTCTGCGCGGGACGTATGACGTCGTGACGTCAGGCGGCCAGGTTCGCTGCCAAACCGTCTTCGATCACTATGCCGCCCGATGTGCCAAATATTCCCCGGCCGCGGTCGAGGCGATGTGTTGGATCGAGCCGGAGCAACTCGAGGAAGCCGCACGGCTTATCTGGCAGGCGCGCCCGGTCTCATACTACGCTTGGAGCGGCCACGAGCAGTTCGTGAACACCACCGAGACTGCGCGTGCCATCGCGACGCTCTATGCGTTGACGGGGAGCTTCGATGCGGTCGGCGGCAACGTCCTGCTCCCCGGTGTTCCTTCGGCGTCCATCACTGGGGAAGATCTGGGGCCGGCCAAGACGTTGGCACCTGCCATTGGTAGCGCCGAGCGGCCACTCGGTCCTGCACGATACAATAACGTCTCGACCCACGACTTTTATTCGGCAGTGCTGGAGGGTACGCCCTATCCCGTGCGCGGGCTGATCGGATTCGGCGCCAACCTCTTGCTCGCCCAAGCCGACCCGGAACGCGGCCGCAAAGCACTCGCGGCACTGGACTTCTACGCTCACGCCGATCTCTTCATGACGCCGACAGCAGCGATGGCCGACATTGTGTTGCCGATTGCCTCGGCGTTTGAGCGTGAGGCCCTCAAGGTCGGATTTGAAGTCAGTGCAGAAGCGCAATCACTCGTGCAATTGCGTCCGGCGATCGTCCCACCGCCCGGCGAGGCGCGGCCCGATACGGATTTCATCTTTGAACTCGCCAATCGCCTGGGCCTCGGCGAGCACTTCTGGCACGGCGACATCGATGCCGCCTACCGCCAGCAACTTGCCCCCAGCGGGGTCACGCTCGAGCAGCTGCGTGCCGATCCTGCCGGCGTGCGCGTTCCATTGGTCACGCGGCACACCAAGCATGCGACGCTCAATGCACAAGGCGTTGCATCGGGCTTCGCCACGCCGACACGCAAGATCGAGCTGTGGTCGGAGGCCTTGCTGGAGCATGGCCACTCGGCCATGCCGGAGTTTGCAGAGCCAGAGACGGACATTAGAACGTCGACGTCAGGACAGGAGGCTCGATATCCGCTGACGTTGACCTGCGCCAAACCGACCGTCTTCTGCCAGACGCAGCATCGGGCCATTCCCAGTCTGCGCAAGCGAGCGATGCATCCCGAGATCGAGATTCATCCGGAGGCCGCTGCGGCGCGCAAGATCGCAGCCGGCAACTGGGTCTCTCTGGAAACGCCCGTCGGCGCCATGCGGGCCCGCGCGCGAATGAACGACCAGCTCGATCCGCGCGTTGTCATCGGCGAACATGGCTGGTGGCAGGCGTGCGAGAGCCTGAGCGCTGCGGGCCACGATCCGTTTGGCCCGGAAGGCTCCAACTTCAACGGTACGGTCGACGCGACCCAGCGGGACCCTGTGAGTGGAACCCCCGCCCATCGCGGGACTGTCTGCGAGGTGCGGTTGGCGTCATCTGACAATCCGTAAGCGGGCGGCGTTTGGGCGTGCCCGCGCAACCTCCCAAACCGGCTGGCGCCACCGCCCGCCCTTTTGCAGCGGCGCTATGCCTGCGGTTGCGCCGCGCCGACACTGCATGCGGGAACCGGTGGGCCCTAACAGGCCTCGACCTACCCCGGCCGATGGGCCCGCAGGAACGAGCGGACGTGGCGCAAGGCAAGCGGCACGCGCTCCTTCGGGTCCTTCCAGGGATAGAGGCTCACCTGGCCGTTCGGCGCCAACATCGCGGACGCCATGGCAACCGCGTAGGGATGCGCCGGCACGTCGTCCGGCATGATCAATACGGGCGTCTTACAGGCGCGCACGAAGTCGCGATCGACGGTGAAGACGAAATCGCCAGCGTTGCGGTACATTTTGGCGAGGAACGCCTCAATCATCGGCATCGTGACGTCAGGCCGGCGGGCGACGAGCGCGGGCCCCCAGTTTTTGATGTTGTTCTGGTAGAAAAGGTCCGGCTGCTCGGGACGATATCCACTCGGCTGCGCCAGCACGGCCGCGACGATGCGCTCCGGCGCACGGCGCAGCAAGTTCCAGATCAGTGGGCCGCCGATGCATTGGCCGAGCACCAGGAACTTGTCGATCCCCAGGTGGTCCATGAGGCCGAGCTGGTCGTCGGCGAAGCCGTCCCAGGGACGATCCACTTCGACGGGGCCAGAAGACTGGCCGCCGTTGGCGTTGCGCAGATCCATCGTGATGCAGCGAAATTCGTCCTTGAATTCATCGGTCGGATCGAACGGCGCCGAGGCGTATTTCATCACCGCATTCAAGCCGCCGCCAGGCAGAATCAGCAGCGGGAAGCCGGAACCAGCATCGGCATAGTGGATGCGGACGGCGCCTTTTTCGTAAAACGGCATAATGTTAGCTCCTTGTTTCCTGACATTTGTTGCGTCTGTACTTGGTTGTCGGTGTCGCCGATCCACGGAATCGGGTTATTGCTGAGCGCGCCAAACCTCCAGAATCTCCGAACCCGTCGCGCTCCAGACGCCCGCATGCCGGCCCATGTGGTCGAGCACCTGTTCGACTGCGGCAATCCGGTGCGGAACGCCCGAAAGCCACGGCCGCAGCGAGAGCGCGACGATCCGTCCGCCGTGGGACCCTGCTTCTCGATAAAGCCAGTCGAAATGATCGGTCACCTGTTGGACGAACTGCGCGGGCTTGTACTTGTAGAAGTGGAAGAGCTGGAGGTCGCTGATCTCGTAGGCGTGCGGCATGGCATGCAGATCGCCGGCCTGCGTTTTCAGCGGATAGGGCATGTCGTCGTTGACCCAGTCGCAGACGTAGCGGCAGCCTTCGGCGGCGACGAGATCGAGCGTGTTGTGGCTCTCGGACGCCGCCGGTGAGGACCAGCCCGTCACGGGCTGACCCGAAAGCTGGCGCAGCGTGGCGAGAGATTGGCGCACCCACGCGCGCTCGTCGTCGATCGCCACGCCCGTCGCGTGGATATGGTTCATGTCGATGCCGTGCGCGATCACCTCGAAGCCGAGCCGATTGATCTCCTGCAGGATGTGCGGCGTAGCGCTCCGCCACCCGCGACGAAATGCGCGACCGATGCCTTGAGCCCGCGCCGCTCGAGCGCCCGGAAGACGCGCGCGAAGCCCACGCGATTGCCGTAGTCGCGCAACGTGTAGTTCCAGAAGTCCGGATAGGGCCGTTCGAGTCCGCCCGGCGGCTTCACGAGCTTCGGTGCCATATCGAGCGGAAAGAACTCCAGCGTCGGCACGATCCACAGCGCCACGCGGGCGCCATTCGGCCACGCGACCGGCTTGCGCTGGAAGAGATTTGATGCGGCATAGCGGGTGTGGTCCATACCCGCCCGCCGATGGGGATAGGTCAGATAGCTGTCGGGCAGGCTCATCGGGCAGCGCCCTTCTTGTGTGCGGCAATCGCGGCGGCGAATGCGTCGTAGTGGTGTGCCAGATAGTGGTCGGCGATCTCGCGGCCGGTCGTCAGCCACACGCCGTCGTGCGAGGTGATGTAGTCCAGCGCTGCCTCGAACTCGCGCATGCGGTGCGGCTGCCCGATCAGGAAGGGATGCAGCGGCAGGCACATGACTTGTCCGTTCTCCGCGCCTTCCATGTAAAGCCGATCGAATTGGGCCTTGATCGCATCGGTGTAGTCGGCGGGCGTCGAGTTGCCCTGATAGAGCGTCGTGAAATCGTTGATCTCCAGCGAATAGGGTACGCTGACGAGCCGCCCTGACCGCGTGTTGACGGGCATCGGCTGGTCGTCGTGAAAGAGATCGAGCGTATAGGTGATGCCAGCTTCCGCGAGGAGATCCATGGTCTGATCGGTCAGCGTCAGGGCCGGCGCCAGCCAGCCAGACAACGTCTGCCCTGACCAGCGTTTGACCGAGACCTTCACGTCCTCGATGAAGCGCGCGTTCCTGAGCCGGGCTCATATTGTAAGTGTAGCGGGTATTATAGACGCCGTGCGAGAAGAACTCCCAGTCGCGTTCGCGCATCGCTGCCGCGATGTCCGGGAAGTGGTCGCACACCGCCACATTCAGCGAAACCGAGCCCCGCACGCCGTATTTGTCCATCGCCGACATCATGCGCCAGATGCCGGCCCGGTTGCCGTAGTCGCGCCAAGCATAATGCAGCACGTCCGGGATCGGCCGCGGCCATGATGTGCGCGACGGGTTCGGCGGCGGATCGAGTTCGTAGTGCTCGACGTTCGGCGCACACCAGAAGGCGAGCCGCGCGCCGCCCGGCCAGGTGATTTTCGGCCGGTCGTAATAGGGCAGGTAGTCGTAAAGCCCCGGGTCGTCCTTACGCATGGCAAGCGATCCTTTCGCGCGCTGCGTCCGAGCGGCTTGTTAATTGGTGGAAGCGATCCTATCGTGAACGCCAGTTCGCACAACCACCGACGGCAGGGGTTCCTTTGGAAACGTCCGACAAGACCGCCCGGCAGCTTTACAATGAGATCAAGGCGCGCCCGACGCGGCCCCGTTTCGGGTTCGGCCGCAAGCCCGCGATCATCAACATCGATCTGCAGAAGGCCTACACCTCTGTCGGCGAGTTCGTCACCGCCTACGAGACCGATCCGCAGCAGATGCGGTATGTGAACGAGCTGTCAACGCTCGCCCGCGCCAAGGGGCTGCCGGTCATTTGGACCTATGTCGCCTATATGGACTCCGGTGAGGACTGCGGCGTGTGGGGCCAGCGCACGGATACCCCCGACAGCCTGCAGAACATCAAGGTCGGTTCACGCCGCTCCCAATTCGACGACCGCCTCGAGATCGACCGGAAACGCGACATCATCATCAACAAACGTATGGCGTCGGCATTCCATGAGACCAATCTCGCCTCGCTGATGACGTTCCACCGCTGCGATACGCTGATCGTCACGGGCGGATCGACGTCGGGGTGCGTGCGTGCGACCGTGGTCGACGGCCTGTCGCACAGCTATCGCACCGTGGTGCCCGAGGAGTGCGTCGCCGACAAGCACGAGAGTCCACATTTCGCCAACCTTTATGACATGGCGATCAAGTATGCCGATGTCATCCCGGTGGCCGATGTCTTGTCGCACTTGCGCGAGTGGCAACCGTCGAACTGAACCTTTGAATTGCGCAGGTGGCAGGGGATATGAGCAACGAAACACGGCAGATCTTCATTGCGGTTGATGCCGCGCGCTGTCAGGGACACAACCGATGCCAGGTGCTGCTGCCCGATCTGATCGCGGTGGACGATCACGGGTTCGCCCATGCCAAAGGCCGCGGCGCCGTCCCGCCGGAACGACTCGAACAAGCGCGGTTGGCGGTGAAGAACTGCCCGGAGTTTGCGCTTCGCCTGCGAACAGCCTCGGAGCCGGAGACCAGATCATGACCGAACGGCCGACTGTCACCGACTGGGCGACCGATTTTGATCACGCCAACTCGCGTTGGATCGAGGATCCGTTCCCGATCTGGCAGGAACTGCGCCAATCCTGCCCGATTGCGCATACGGCACGTTACGGCGGCGTTTACCTGCCGACCCGCTACGAGGATGTGCGCGCAATCGCCTACGACACCGATAATTTTTCCTCGCGCCGCGTCATCATCCGCGAGAATCCGCCGAATGTGCCGCTGCCCTCGCCGCCGATCACGTCCGATCCGCCGCACCATCGTCCAGCGCGTATGCTGCTGCTGCCGGCTTTCACGCCCAAGGTGATCGACAAGCTGATCCCCGGCACCCGCCGGATCTGCCGCGATCTGCTCGCGCCGCTTGCAGGGCGCGCGCATGTCGATGCCGCCGTCGACTATGCTCAGCACATCCCAGTCAAGGTGATTGCCCACATGCTCGGTATTCCCGAGAACGAGGGCGACCGTTTCCGCGACTGGATCCACGTCTTCGTCGAGGACACGGTTGTCGATCGCGACGACAGCGCAGCCCGCCTCGTGGCGACCGCGCAGGCAATGGACGACTATTTCCGGATCTATGTGGAGAAGCGCCGCCACAATCCGGAGGACGATCTCATCTCGTTCCTGCTGGCCGCCGAACACGATGGCAAGCCACTCACCGACCGCCATCTTTACGGCACGTTGCGGCTGATGCTGATTGCTGGCATCGACACGACCTGGAGCGCCATCGGGGCCAGCCTCAGCCACCTCGCCAAAACGCCGGCGGACCGCCGCCGCCTGACCGCCGAGCCAGGACTGATGCCGACGGCGGTCGAGGAATTCCTGCGCGCCTACGCGCCGGTCACGATGGCGCGGCAGGTAAAGAACGATGTCACTGTGGCGGGATGCCCGATGAAGGCCGGCGAACTGATCCTGCTCTCGTTTCCAGCAGCCAATCGCGATCCAGCGGTCTTTCCGGATGCTGATAGCGTGGTGATCGATCGCCAAGAGAACCGCCATGCGGCCTTCGGCCTCGGAATTCACCGCTGCATCGGGTCCAACCTCGCGCGCATGGAGATCGCTGTCGCGCTCGAGGAATGGCTGAAGGTGTTCCCGGATTTTGACCTTACGGATCCAGCTGCCGTCACTTGGTCACGTGGCACGGTTCGCGGCCCCCGCAGCCTGCCGGTCTCGATTCCGCGATGAAAGCCGGGTCGGTCGGGCCATAGCCAGCGCTGAATGCCAGTGGTAAGTCCCCCGGAAATTACACAGCCCCCTTCGAAGGCCCCGCACACCATGAGCGCTGCAACCCGAATCGACCGCCGTTTCGCAGCCCTCAAGGCCGAGGGCCGGGCCGGTCTCGTGACCTTCACGATGGCGGGCGACCCCGACTACGAGACCTCCAAGAAGATCATGCTGGGCTTGCCGAAGGCGGGCGCCGACGTGATCGAAATTGGAATGCCGTTTTCCGATCCGATGGCCGATGGCCCGGCGATCCAGGCGGCAGGGCTGCGCGCGCTACAAGCGGGCATGACGCTGAAGAAGACGCTGCAACTCGTGCGCGATTTCCGGGCCGAAGACGATGTGACGCCGGTCGTACTGATGGGATATTTCAATCCGATCTTCGTTTATCCGGCCGTGCGGTTCCTGGACGACGCGAAGGCAGCAGGGGTCGATGGCTTGATTGTCGTCGATGTGCCGCCCGAGGCCGATGATGAATTGTGCCTGCCGGCCGTGGAGCGCGGGCTGAACTTCATCCGCCTCGCGACGCCGACGACTGACGCCAAGCGCCTGCCGGCCGTTCTGAAGAATACGTCGGGGTTCCTCTATTACGTGTCGATCACAGGGATTACCGGCGCGGCGGCGCCAGTTGTGAGCGATGTTCACGCCCAGATCGCACGCATCCGCAAGGCGACGAAGCTGCCGGTCGCGGTCGGTTTTGGCGTCCGGACGCCCGAGCAAGCCCGGGACCTCGCCAAAGGGGCGGATGCGGTGGTGGTTGGCTCGGCGCTGGTTAACGCCATCAAAGAGTCGTTGGGAAACAAGGGGAAAGCCGGCACGAAAACGGTGTCCAGCGTATTGGATCTGGTGAAAAGCCTGGCGAAGGCATTGCGTCACGGCTAGTTGCAAGCCATATCCAGATGTGTAATGGCCGTGGGAATGCCATACTGGCACCCGAGTGGACGCGTTGGAGCCGCCGCCGGGCCTCGGCCCGACTGCTCGCGCTGAGCTTCGAGGAGCCGCGATAAGGTGAACTGGATCAATAACGTCGTCCCGCCCAAGATTCGCAGCCTGTTGACCACCAGGCGCGAACCTCCCGACGATTTCTGGAGGAAGTGCGGCGGCTGCGGGCAGATGTCCGATCGCAAGGCGCTCGAGGACAGCAAGTTTGTGTTCCCATGCTGCGGTCACCACGAGAAGGTGGAGGCGCGCGACCCGCCTGAAATATCTGTTCGACAATGGCGATTACAAGGCGATCGCGGCGCCCGAGGTGCCACTTGATCCGCTGAAATTCCGCGATGGCAAACGCTACACCGATCGCCTCAAGGAGGCCAAGGCCAAGACCGATCAGAGTGACGCGGTCGTGATCGGTGAAGGTCATCTCGATGGGCGGCTTGTCGTCGCCGCGGCTCAGGATTTCCGGTTCATGGGCGGGTCGCTCGGGATGGCCGCCGGCGAGGCGGTGATCACGGCGATGCTGCATGCGGTGGAGAAGAAGGCGCCGTTTATCCTGTTCGCAGCCTCGGGCGGCGCGCGAATGCAGGAGGGTATTCTGTCCTTGATGCAAATGCCGCGCACGACCATCGGCGTACAACGGTTGCGCGAGGCGCAGCTGCCCTACATTGTGGTTCTCACCGATCCGACGACGGGCGGCGTTACGGCGTCCTACGCGATGCTTGGCGACATCCAGATCGCGGAGCCGGGAGCCTTGATCTGCTTCGCGGGTCCGCGCGTGATCCAGCAGACCATTCGGGAGCAACTGCCGGAAGGCTTCCAGCGGGCCGAATACTTGCTCGAGCACGGCATGATCGACAGCGTCGTGCACCGCCACAAGCTGCGCGACACGCTGGCAAGCGTCGTTGGCGTACTGATGAGTGGCAAGCGGGTGCAAAAAACGGCTGCTGCTTATGTGAACGGCAAGGCAGGCCCCAACGGCTACGCCAACGGCAATGCGATCGAGGCGGATGCCTTGATTGACCCTGAGCCGCTTGGAGACGGCGAGCGGTTTCCCATCCGCCGCGTCGAGTCACGCCCGCTCACCCGCGGCGATACACCCGGCGCCTCGCGGCCGCCTAACAAGGACGGGCGCTGATCGGCGCGCCGTCGGGACAAGTCATGGCCAGTCTCGACGACCGTCTTGCACGGCTCAAGCAACTTCACCCCGTGCTGATCGACCTGTCGTTGGGCCGACTACAGGTCCTGCTCGACAAGCTCGGCCATCCCGAGCGCAAACTGCCGCCCGTGATCCACGTCGCCGGTACGAACGGAAAAGGTTCGACCACCGCGTTCCTCAAGGCGATGCTTGAAGCCGATCACCAACGCGTCCACGTCTATACATCGCCGCATCTCGTGCGCTTCAATGAGCGGATCTCCGTGCCGGGCGCCGATGGCCGGAGTTCGCCGATCGGGGACGCCGATCTCCTCGCCATCCTCGATCGCGTGGAGGCGGTGAACGCGGGCGCGCCGATCACGTTTTTCGAGGTTACCACGGCTGCAGCGTTCCTAGCTTTTGCCGAGCGGGCGGCAGATGCAACACTGCTCGAGGTCGGCCTCGGCGGGCAGTTCGATGCCACCAACGTCATCGACCGGCCGGAGGTCGCGGTGATTACATCGATCTCGATGGACCACGCCGACAAGCTTGGCGATACCGTCGAGAAGATCGCGCGCGAGAAGGCCGGCATCATCAAGCCGGGTGTCGTCACGGTGACGGGGCGACAGAGCGATGGCGTCTATGGCGTGCTGGAACGGGTCGCGGACTGCCACCGCTCGAAGTTGCTCTGTCTTGGTCGCGATTTCGACGCTTACGCGCAGAACGGACGGCTCGTCTTCCAGGGCGAGGACCGTCTGATGGACTTGCCGCTGCCGGCCTTGCTTGGGCCGCATCAGATCGAGAATGCCGGTGTGGCCATTGCCACGGCGCTGGCGGCGTCGCGATTGAAGCTGAGCGAGCGGGCCATTGGGCTGGGTCTTGGCAACGTCCGCTGGCCCGCCCGCATGCAACGCCTAGCGACCGGGCCGCTGCCGGCGTTGCTTGGGCCCGACAGCGAGTTGTGGCTGGACGGTGGACATAATCCGGAATGCGGCGAAGTCCTGGCGCAGACTGTCGGTGAGCTCGAGGAGAGGGCGCCGCGGCCGCTCTGGATGATCTGCGGCATGATGGGGCAGAAGGATGCGGCGGGATTTCTCAGCCCCTTTCGAGGGCTGCTGAAACAGGTGATTGCGGTGCCCATTCCGGGCGCGCACGAGGCCCCGCATGCGCCCGATCTGATTGCTGGGATCGCGCGGGCAACAGGGTTCGAGGCGCGAACGGCGGCGAGCGTCGAGTTGGCGCTCGCCGATATCGCCGCCAGTGCCCGCGGGCCGCTGCGCGTTCTGATTTGCGGCTCTCTCTATCTGGCCGGACACGTTCTGGCGCTCCAGGAGGGGATCCGCGCGCAATCGAATTGATGCGGCGGCCTCGACCGGAAAATGCTAGTGTCCGGCCACTGGATCGCAGCATCATTTTGGCGCCACAACGGCCGCATACGGTCCGGATGATCGCAAAGCGGACGATTGCATGGTGGACGACATCGACGATCGGAGCTGGGGTTTGACACTAGCGCGCTATTTGGTTGACCAGGCTGTCCTCTCGACGGCCGATGTGGCCAAGGCCCAGGCGCATGCCGAGCAGGCCGGCGTTTCCCTGATCGGCGCGATCCGGAGATTGTCGCTGGCCGATGGCCGCACGATAGCGCGGGCGGTGGCGGGGTTCCACCGGGTGCCGGTTCTGGGCGACGACGAGTGGCCGAAGTCGCTGCAGGCGGCCAACGATCTCTCGCGGCCTTATTTGCGCGACCAGCGGCTGCTGCCGATCGGCTATATCGGCGACGATCTCGTGGTTGCGATCGCTGACCCGGGCAATGCCGCGGCGATCGATGCGATCAAACTTGCGACCGGGCGGCGCATCCAGCTACGCGTCGCACCCGCCGAGGAGATCGACAGCGCTTTTGACCGGTTGACGACGGGTGAGATGGCCTCGTCGGACCCGGTCATCGAAGTCGCCACGGATACGGCCGAAGAGGTCGAGCAGCTGAAGGATCTGGCGCTCGGCGCGCCGGTCGTGCGACTTGTCAACCAGATGCTCGTCGATGCCCTGCACACGCGGGCGACCGACATCCATATCGAGCCGACACGGACGCGCCTGATCGTGCGCCAGCGCATCGACGGGATGCTGCGCGAGATGCGCTCGCCGCCGGCAGAGCTCGGCCGGGCCATCATCTCGCGGATCAAGATCCTCTCAAACCTCGATATCGCGGAGCGCCGGCTGCCGCAGGATGGGCGGGCGCGGGTCCGGGTCGAGGGACGACAGCTCGATCTGCGCGTCGCGACCGTGCCAACCGTGAACGGCGAGTCGGTCGCGATCCGCATTCTCGAAAATACGCAGCGCTCGCTCGATCTGGCGCAGCTTGGGTTCAATGCGGAAGAGCAGGCCCTGCTCACGCGGCATCTGGTTGCCCCTACGGCTTGATCCTGGTGACGGGGCCGACGGGCAGCGGCAAGACGACGACGCTGGCGGCGGCGCTGACCATCCTGAACGAGCCGTCACGCAAGATCCTCACCATCGAGGACCCCGTCGAATACCAGATCGACGGCATCAACCAGATCCAGGTGAAGCCCGAAATCGGTGTCACCTTCGCGCACACCTTGCGCGCGTTTTTGCGCAGCGATCCCGATGTGATCATGGTCGGCGAGTTGCGCGACAGCGAGACGGCGCGCATCGCCGTGCAGGCGGCATTGACTGGTCACTTGGTGCTCTCGACGTTGCACACCAACTCGGCACCGGGCGCGGTCACGCGGCTGCTCGACATGGAGGTCGACGGCTACCTGCTGGCGTCGTGCCTGCGCTGCGTCATCGGTCAACGGCTGGTGCGCATGCTTTGCAAATCCTGCCGCCGCCAGATCGAGGCGCCGATCGAGCTGCCGGCCGACGTGCTCAAAAGCGCGGGATTGCAGCCGGGCCGGCCGCACAAGCATTGGCAGGCGGTTGGATGCGACCGGTGTTTCAACACGGGCTTTCTCGGCCGGACAGGAATTTTGGAGCTGCTGCAACTCGACGACGAGGTGCAGCGGCTGATCAAGCCGGGCGTTGCGACGCGTGATATCGTGGCGGCGGCGGCGGCCAAGGGCATGCGCTCCATGGCCACCGATGGTTTGCAGAAGTGCATTGCCGGCGTCACGACGCCGGACGAAGTGCGCCGTGTCGCATTGGAAGCCTGAAACCCGTGCCGCATTTCAACTACACCGCCGTCGACCGCTCGGGCCGCCAGTTTGCCGGCGAGATCGAGGCCGAGACGCGTGAGGTCGCGCTCCGCCGGCTCTCCGAGCAGGGCCATTTTCCGATCGACGCCACGGAGCGCCGCCAAGGCGGGGCGTCGACTGGGGGCGATCTCTTTCAATTCCGGCGCCAGCCGTCGGCAACGGAGGTAACGCTGTTCACGCGCGAGCTGAGCCTTCTGCTCGGCGCCGGCCAGCCGCTGACGCGGTCGCTTTCGTTGATCGAGGCGGACGCAGCCGCGCCGCGCGTGCAAGGCCTTGCACAGCGGCTGCGCAACGCGGTTGCCGGCGGCCGGAGCCTGAACGAAGCGCTGGGCAGCGAAGGCAACCTTTTTCCGCCGATCTTCGTGGGCATGGTGAAGGCGGCCGAAGCCTCGGGCCAGCTCGAGAGTGTGCTCGAGCGGATTGCCGATACGCGTGAGCGCGAGCAGAAGCTTCGCTCGAAGATCACTTCGGCGTTGCTGTATCCGTCACTGCTGATCGTGACGGCGATTTCCGCGATCGTGTTGCTGATGGTATTGGTCGTGCCGCGATTCAAGGAAATGCTTGGCGATCAGATTCACCGGATGCCGGCTTCGTCGAAGGCGGTGCTCAATGCTTCGGACTGGCTGTCGGCGAATATGGAGCTGCTCATTGGCGGCTTGATAGGGGCGTGCGTGCTGGCGCTGGTGCTTGGCCGGCAGGAGCGCGTGCGCCAGGCCGCGCAGCGAGTCCTGTTCCGACTGCCGCTGCTGGGCGGCGTCTTGCGGACGGCGCTGACCGCGCGGTTCTGCCGGACGCTCGGCGTTTTGCTGTCAAGCGGGCTTGGCCTGCCGGCGGCGCTGTCGTTGACCCGCGATGTGATTGGCAACGGCGAAGCGCAAAGCCTGATCGACAAGATCGGCACGGCGCTGCGTCAAGGAACTGATTTCACGGAGCCGCTGGCGACGTCGAAGATCTTTCCATCGATGGTGACGTCGCTGCTGCGCATTGGCGCCGAGAGCGGTTCGCTGGCATCGTCATCACTGCGTCTTGCGGACATGTACGAGACGAAGCTCGAGACCGCGATGCAGCGGCTCGTCACGGTGCTGGAGCCAGCGATCATCCTTCTGGTGAGTGTCTTTATCGGCTTCATCGTTCTCTCTATAATGAGCGCCATCGTCGGCGTGTACGACCTGACCGGGACTTGATCGGAGAGATTTTTGAATGAACTCAATGCGATGGATATCGGATCTCCTGTTGCCCCGACGCGCTGGTCGCGGTCGCGCCAGCGAAGCCGGCTTCACACTGGTCGAGCTGCTGGTGATGCTCACTATTCTGGTTCTGCTCGCGTCTCTGGTCGGGCCGCGCGTGATCGGCTATCTCGGCTCGTCGAAGGTCAAATCCGCCAAGATCCAGATCGAGAGTCTCGGCGCCGCGCTGCAACTTTACCGGATCGATAACGGCGGCTATCCCACTACGTCCGAAGGGCTGAAAGCGCTGGTCGACAAACCGGGCAATGCGGCGGCGTGGAATGGGCCCTATCTGACAAAGCGCGAAGTGCCGGCTGATCCCTGGGGCAGGTCCTACAACTATCGTTCGCCCGGACAGAATGGTCCGTTCGACATCTTTTCGCTCGGAGCCGACAACCAGGAGGGCGGGACCGGTGAGAACGCCGACGTCACGAGCTGGCAGTGATCCAGAGCAGGGAGACGCGGGCAGGTCGGCCGGCTTCACGCTGATTGAACTGCTCGCTGCTCTGACCATTGTCGCGATGGCCATGGGGGTGGTGACGTTCAGCATCTCGCGGCGCACGGATCGAATGGGGCTCAGCGCCGTGGTTCTTGACGTGGCCAATCGGGCGCGGGCGGCGCGCAACGAGGCCATTCGCGGCGGGCGCGATGCAACATTGCAGATCGACTTGAAGGAGCGGCGGGTTCATGCAGGTGTCGGTAAGGGTGTCGCAATCCCGGCCGACATTGATGTCGACGTGTTTGTTGCGAGCAGCGAACGATCTTCGCCGACTGCCGCCGGTATCCGTTTCTTTGCGGATGGCGCGTCGACGGGTGGTACCATCCGGTTCGCCCAGGTCGGCGTCGCCTATGAGATTCGCGTCAACTGGTTCACCGGTCATGTCCGCATCACACCACCGCTCTAGCCCGCGCCGGCGCCGCCGCGGCAGAACCGGCCCGGCGGCCGGCTTCACCTTGCTCGAAGTGCTGGTCGCCATGGTGATGCTGGCGGTCGGCCTGTCGGCGCTCTATCCCTCGTTCGGCACGGCCGTTCGCACGATCGACAGTGCTGAAGGGCATCTGGTGGCACGCCAGCTCGCACTGTCCATCCTCGACGAGCGGATGGCGAGCCGCACATTTGGGCCCGGTACATTGAGCGGGCGTGACGGCGACTATCGCTGGTCCCTCGCAGTGGCGCCTGCCGACGAGGCGCTGTCGCCGGCGTCGGGCATGGGGCACTGGGCGCTCTATCGTTTGGTGCTCACTGTGACATGGCCGCCGCAGCGGCGTTACCAGGTTGAGACTCTGCACATCGGGGTGCGCCAATGATGCGGTCACCTCAGGCCCACTCCCTTCGGCAGGCCGGCTTCACATTGATCGAGGTGCTGGCGGCGCTGGTAGTGCTGGCTATGCTGTTGACGCTGACGGGCACGGCCTTGCGTGTCCTTGCGAATAGCGCGGCGCGCGGCAGCAAGATCATCGATCGTCTTGACATGGTGGCGCGCGGCTATGCGGCGATGCGCAAGGATCTTGTGCGTGTCGAGCGGGCGGTGCGAACTGAGCGCAACGGTGATCGCTTCATCTTTTCGGGTGATGGCCAGGGGCTCTCGTTCGTGATGATTGAGCCGGGCTATCCGACCGAGCCGGGCTCGTACCTGATCAGCTACGCGGTGCAGCGCACCGAAGCGGGTTTGGGACTTGTGCGCGCCCGCGATGTCTATGATCCAAAGAGCAAAGGCCCGCCGCGGTCGCGCGCCGAATCCGCTGAGGTGACTATCATAGAGGGCCCTTACCGCTACAAATTTTCCTATTATGAGCGCGCCGGATCGCGCATTGGGTGGGTCGATCGCTGGACCGAAACCCGGCGCATGCCCGAGTTGATTCGTCTCGAGGTAGAGTCGACAACGGCCGGCGTACCGTCGCCGCCGCCGTTGCTTGTGCGCCCGCGCATCGACGCCGAGGTCACCTGCGTGGCGGACGCCCGGCCAGCGCCCAGGACGATCAAGGCTGGCAATGCGGAGGCCCCGGCGCGTCATGCCTGCACACCGCGCACGGCTGGTCTTCTCGAAGAGGCGCCGCCGCTCGGCCCGATCGGCCAGTCCCAGCCCGGAGTGTCGCCGCTGCCGGGGCAGGTGCCACGATGACGCCGCAACCGAACGGTAAAGCGTCGGCGCGCGAGGGAGAACGTGGCTTCGCGCTGGTCATCGTGCTTTGGATTATCGTCGTGCTGGCGCTACAGGTGAGTGTGTTCAACGCAGCCGTGCGTGACAGCGTCAGCCTCTCCGACAACGAGACAGCGGCTCAACGCGGCCAAAGCCTGCTCCACGCGGGAATTGAGGCGGCAGTTGCCAAAATGCTGGCTGGCGATCCTCGCGAGCGGTGGGGTGCCGACGGGAGCCAGCGCTCGATCCAGATTGGCGACGCCGATGTCCGCGTGCGCATCAGCGACGAGAATGGCCGGATCAATTTGAACCACGCGGAGCCGGAGCTGCTGGTCTCGCTGTTCAAGACACTGACGGGATCAGAGGCCGACGCGCGGACGGTGGCCGATCGCGTGCTGGACTGGCGTGACCCCGATAGTGACCGGAGGGAGCGCGGTGCGGAAGCCAACGACTACCGCCGCGCAGGACTGGAATGGGGAGCCGCGGACCAGCCGTTCCTCGATACGACGGACATCGGCAAGGTGCTCGGGGTCTCGGCGGCGCTGGCCGCGCAGATCCAACCCTTTGTCACAATTTATACCAAGGATGGCCGGGTCAATCCGTTGCTCGCCTCCGAGGAGGTTCTGAGAGCATTGCCAGGGGTCAGGCCGGAGGACATGGAGACCATTCGGGCTCTACGACGCCAAGGCGGGGAGGCGGCGCTGGGCATCGCCGCCCACCTGCGCGGCGCGCAGCAGTTCGTTGGCGGTGGCCGGGGTCCGGCCGTGAGAATTCAGGTTCAAGTCCAAAGCGCTCGTGGAGCAGCTTTGGCCAAAGGTGAGGCGATCCTGGTCCTTGGACTCGACGGCGCCTCACCCTATCGCGTGCTGGCTTGGCGGACCGAACCAAGCACCTTGGGCGGGGTGCCGGCGCGATGAGTGAGGGGTGGGACGACGTAAACGAAATGGGATACGACTGAACCGAATGGAAATGGCTGAGAAAATTTCCAGTGCCTTCAACTGGTGGGTCGGCGAGCTCGCGCGCGTCGAGCTTCGTCCGCGAGCCGCGCAGCAGCCTTGGCGGGCGATGCTCTTGCGGTCAGGATCGTCGTTCGATGTGCATCTGCGGCACGGCCAGGACGCCAAGATTCTCGGGACGTTTGATCCCGATGCGTCGCCGGCCGCAGCCAGTGGTCTCGCGGCCGAGTTGGCCCGGCACAATGTCACGCCGGAAACGCTGGTGCTTCGGCTTTCACCGGATGAAGTCGTCCGCAAGCCCGTGAGCTTACCGTTGGGCGTGCGCGACGTGCTCGAACAGGTGCTTCGCAATCAGATCGACCGCGTTGCGCCGTGGCGGCCGGAGCAGGCCCTCTTTGCCTACACTGAAGCGCCGGTCACGACTTCGGCTTCGCATATCGAGGTCGAGCTCTATGTGACCAGCAAGGTCCGGGTCGAGCGCGTCCTGGACGCATTACGGGCGGCAGACCTTGCGCCGGGCGTCGTCGATGTCGGCGCGTATGCCGTTGGTGAACCGGTCGTCAATCTGATTGGCGGTGGCAGAGATCATTCGCAGCAGCGCAAGCGGATCGCCCGGGTGGTGCGGGCGGCGGCGGTGGCGACCGTGGCTCTGGGGCTGCTTGGCGCGGGCGCAATGGCTTACGTCTGGCGCCAGCACGCCGATCTCGATGATCGTGTGAAGCAAGCTTATCGTACGGCGTCGACGCTGGTTCATCCGCGCGAGGCTGAGGCCGGCCGGCAACGGGATATGGCGCTGGACCAGCGGCGTGCGGCTCCCGCGATGTCGATCGTTATGGAAGCGCTGAGCCGAGCGCTCCCCGATCAGGCCTCGCTCGATCGCTTCGAGGTGCGCAACGGCGTGGCGACGATCACGGGCAAGGCGACGAATGTGCCGGCGCTGATCGCGCCCATGGAGGCTGAACCGCATTTCGCTCAAGTGCAGTTTGCGGCTCCGACGACGCGCGTCGAGGGAGAGACCCGCGATCTGTTCTCGATCTCGGCCCGCCTCAAGCCGCAAGCGACGATCGCCCCGCGAGGTCAACCATGATGGCCCGTAAACAAGCGCCGATGGCGGCAGGGTTGGCGGTCTTGGCCGTTCTATTGGCGGCGGGGATCATTGCCTTGCCGGTCTTCAAGACGGTGCAGCTGCGCGACGAGATGGCGGCGGCGCGTGTGACGCTGGCCACGCTCGAGCGATCCATCAAGGACGGCTCGGGCCTAACTGGCGTGACCGTGACGGACTTGCTGATCCGCGGTGGCACGATCGGTCGGGCGAGTGCCGATCTGCAGCAACGCCTGAATGATGCCGCAAAAGGCGCCGGACTGACCATCCGCAGCATTCAGGCCCTGACACCGAAGCAGGACGGCGAGTTGATGCAAGTCTCGGCTGAAGCGACATTGCAGGCGAGCGCGCCAGCCTTGCGCCAGATATTGCATGGCATCGAGACGGGATTGCCGATCATGATCGTCGACGAATTGAGCGTGCGCACGCTCACAGCTGCGGCCGGTGCCGCGCCGGCATCAGCCGTCCTCGAGGCCTCCCTCAAGGTGCGTGCCTTCGCAACCAAGTCGGAGGCGCCGAGCCCATGAAGATCGGCCGGATGCCCGTCATGATCGCCATCGCAGCTGGCCTCGGGTGGATGGCCTACCAGGAGTATTTTGGCGCAAGTCCGGAAGCGCCGGGCGTTCGACCACGACCCTCAACATCCGGGGCGGCGCCCCCGAACCGGCCGAAGCTTGGCCCCGACGGCGCACTGCGCCATCCATTGGCGGGCCTCGCCATCGACGATCTACGTGACACCATTGCGCGCCCGCTGTTCGAACCAACGCGCCGGCCGATCGAACCAGCGAAGGCAGCCCCCGTCGCCGCACCGGTAGCGCCGACCAAAACGCCGCCGCCGCCGGCGAAACCACTGGCCGCCAAACTCGTTGGCGTGGTTGCGAGCGACAAGCAAACCACGGCCATTCTTGCACGTACCGGAGGACCGAACGTGCGCGTCGAACAAGGCGATGTCGTCGACGGTTGGGAGGTTGTCCGCATCCAGCCAACCGAGGTCACGCTGACGCGCGACGGTCGGCAAATGGCGCTCAAGATCTTCCGCAAATAACCAGCCGGCCGGCCGCTGAACGATCAGATGATGCGATTTTTCAGCCGCGGGTTCAAGTGGCGCCGGATCAGTTCGACGTCGTAACCTGACACGCGCTTGATGGTTTGGCGCCAATGGATCAGGCCGGCGACGCCCGCAGGGTTGAGCTGGAGCAGATCCCGCTTGATGAATGGGAACTTGCAATCCTCGATTAGCACATCCCAGAAGAAGTGCGTGGGATTGAGGGGGATGCCAGACTCTACCGAGCCAGCGATGTGTTCGCGGAATTCCTGAGCGCGTTGTCCGATCGTCGACGGCTTGTTCTCTGCCGGGTCCGCGTTTTCGAATTTGGCAATGCGATTGGCCAGATGCAGGCGCAGCTCGTCGATCGGGAACAAGGCGCGCATATTCAGTCCCGCCCCGATCAGGGCCTGACTGAGGCCGATTTCGCCGTGATGGATGAGCCAGCCGCGTGCGTCGACGTAGGGCGCTTCGCGCCAAAACTTCAGGAAGGAAGGGTGCTCGATCGCCCGCTTGTTGAACAACATGAAGTAGGATTGCAGATGGTAGCGAATCTCGTAGCTCTCGGTCATGCCCCACGCGTCCGCCCCCTCCGATGTGGCGAGTGCCAGAACAGTCGCTAACGGCTGCAGCGGACCGTAAACAGAGTCGTTGCACAGCACGAGCTGTCTCGGCGTGTCGGTTTCGAACACCGACAGGATGCCATCCTTGTAGGCACCGAAGTCGAAGCCAAAGTTGTTGCGCCGGTGTACCCGGGCGACGAGGGGGGTTACTCTGGCGAGGCTCTCGGGGCCAAGCCTCGGGGTATTGCTCATGAACCAGATGCGAAAGCCTGCGGCGTTGAGGCCCTGCAAATAGGTGACGACATAGTCGTCGACCTGACCTTTGCCATCGTAATGCACAAACACAGCGATGCGATCCGAACCTGCGTTCGGATCATCACCCCTGATGGTTTCGAGGATGGGCTTGGCGCCGGCGCGCGACAAGTTGGCGCCAAGCGCGTGCAGTCGATAGTAGCGAGGTGCGGCCCAAGCCCTGAGGTGCTGCGTCTGTTTGCGGAGCCGGTTGTAAAGTGCGGCAGACAACATGTTCGCCCTGACTTGGACCGATGAAATGCGATTGCGGACTGGCTGCGACGTGGTTCCGGCTACGCTTCAGGCCAGTCTATCTTGGTGATGGTACGAGATGGCAAGCGGCGTTGCCGCATCTCAGGACATGGTAAAAGGCCATAGCTGGCATGCTCGATGCGAGGTTCAGATTGTGGAGGCCGGGGCCTTGACACCGCCTTGGTCGGCTGGCGACGTAAAGGGGTAGGCGCGCCAGAGCAGACGCATGGCGCGAGCGCCGGCTGTGAGATCCTGCCAACGGCCCGTCAAAGCCGCGAATGCGAGCCGGCTGATGGGCTCGATAAGCAGGCATGATGCCGTTGTGACGAGCACGCCGGATTGCGAAAAGTGTTTACGCGCATAGAGGATGCGGCTTCGCCACAAGTAGAATTGCCGGATGTCCCGGATCTGGTTTGTTGTGCCGCCACCGGCATGAAACGCCGTTGCAGTGGCCAAGTAATAGCTGGTCTGGCCGGCGGCGCCGATGCGCAGCGCCAAGTCGACGTCCTCCATATAAAGAAAAAACCGTGTGTCCCAGCCACCCAGCCGGGTGAGGTCTTCGCGCCGCATGAGCCAGAAAGCGCCCATGATCTGGTCGACGTCGCGCGACACCTGCATTTCGGCATCCTCCAGCGCTTGAGGTTTCACCCAGAGCGGCAGAAGCCGGTCGAGGCCGATGGCCTGCGCCAGGCACCGGCCAGGGGAGGGAAATCGGGAACAAGAGCGCTGGCGGCGGCCTGCCGCGTCAGTCAATCCGATCCCCATTGCGCCGATCCGATGGCCAACGTCCGCATCCAATGCTGCGAGCGGCTGGCTCAGGCTGCCGGCGCCAAGCTCGACATCGGGATTGAGAAACAGGATGTAGGGCGCCGATCCGCGATCGGCTCCTTGATTGCAAGCAGCTGCAAAGCCGACATTCGTCTTGTTCCAAACGATTTCGCATTGCAACCCGGCGTCGGACATTGAAGCAACCGTTCCTTGGTCGGGTCCGCCGTCTGTCGACGCGTTGTCGACGATGATCAACCGGGCTATGGACCCAACGTCGGGAGTTTCCAGAACTGACCGAAGGCAGTGATCAAGAACGGATCGCCCGTTCCAGTTGACGATGACAATATCTACTCGCGTGATCATGCGGTTCCAAGGATGCCCGACGGGAAAGGGCCAGCCGACTATAGGTGCCTCTTCCGGTTATCCACAGCGCAATTTGCTGCGTGCTATGCGTTTGAACAGCTGAAGTTTTCCGTTCTCATGCGCGCACACTTGGCGACGAACTTTATCCGCTTTGGCGCGGAATTCGCTCAAGTTGCAAATTAAGGTCGTTAATTTCAATGTCAGCAACTAAAGGTTGGTTTCGTCGGATGGCCTGATCCCTAGTTTATTGATATGGAAATTTCCGAAAGGCATTTCGTTGGAACGGATGAAAGCGTGGTGCGCCATCAGGTGCGCAACGCGGCAGTGCCCTCGCCTGCCGTTGCGGTCAAAGTCCTCGTGCTCACCCGCTATGGGCGCATGGGGCCTTCGAGCCGGATCCGTTTTCAGCAGTTCATCGACAGCTTAGGGCCGAGCGAGCGCAGCGGGATCGAATTCGAGATTGCGCCGCTGTTGGCCAGCGACTACCTGCAGCGCATTTATGCCGACCGCCACCACAGTCCCTGGTACTTGGCGCGCGCGTACGCCAAGCGGCTCTTCAAGTTGGCTAGCGCCGGTCGTTACGATGTCATTTGGATCGAAAAGGAACTGTTTCCAGGTCTTCCTGCGTTCGCCGAGCGCCTGTTGGGGCTCGCTGGCGCGCGCCTCGCCGTCGATCTGGATGATGCGACGTTCGTGTTCTACGAGCGTAACCGCAGTTTTCTCATTCGTACTTTGATGCACCGGAAGATGGACCATGTGTTCCGCGCGGCAAGTGTCGTCATGGCGGGCAACAAGTTCCTGGCTGTTCGGGCGGAGCAGGCTGGTGCACGCAAGGTCGTGATCGTGCCGACCGTTGTCGACATGAGCCGGTCTCGGTCTCAGGTTGTTCCCCTGCGCGCCAACGGACCATTTACGATCGGGTGGATTGGGACACCTTCGAATGCCACCTATCTCCAGATTTTTGCTCAGGCTCTTGCGGATGCCGAGCGACGCCACGGCGCGCGCTTCGTAACTCTTGGCGCCCCTGCCAACAGCGTTCCCGGGGTCGTGCAAACTGCCTTGCAATGGTCCGAGGAGGCCGAGGTCGCTGAGATCGCGAACTGGCATGTGGCATTGGCTCCGCTTGCGTTCGGCCCTTGGGAACTCGGCAAGTGCGGCTACAAAGTGCTGCAATGCATGGCGGCCGGTTTGCCGGTGATCGCGTCTCCCATTGGGGTCATTCCCGACATCATCCGGCATCGCGAAAATGGATTTCTCGCCAAGGACGCAGCGGAGTGCTCGAGGATACTCGATGAGCTTGTAGCCGACCCGGAATTGGGCCGGCGTGTGGGTGTGGCAGCCCGCAGCACCGTGGCTGCAAAGTTTAATTTGGAGACATGGAAACCGGTTGTGCGCGACGTGCTCATGAATGCGGTGCGTGAGAGTGACGGGGCGTCTGAGCCGTTGGCTGCCCCGACGGCACGCAAGTTGGCATAGGTCACGTTCAGCCCAGCATCAGGGCAGCAGCTCGAGCGCAGCGATGAACCATACGCCCCAGATCGCTGGGGCCAAGAATGCGCCGAACGCGACGCGCATTGTCGAGGTCGGGTTAGGACCACCGAGCCTCGACCGCAGCAGAACGCCGAGGATGGCAGTAACCGCTGCGACGAGGAGTACCATCGAGAGATTGGCAATGCCGACCCAAGCGCCAGCGGCGGCGGCGAGTTTGACGTCACCAAATCCCAATCCGGCGACGCCGCGCAACTTCTGGTAGAAAAACCCGAGAAACCACAAGCTTCCTCCACCGATCGCCGCGCCGGCGAGGTGCGGCCAAGGCACTGTCGGCATCTGGTCGATGCCGAGGCTTGCCCATCCGAGACCTGCGGGGATCGCTGGCAACGAGATCCAGTCGGGAATGATGAATTGCTCGGCATCGACCACGACGATGACCAGCATCGCTGCGGCTAACGCACAGCTCACAATGGCAAGTCGTGTCGGTAGCAGGACAAACGACGCCCCGCCCGCCACGGCGAATGCCAGTGTTGCGCAAAGTCAATTCCTTGCCGATGACGCAAGGCGTCTTGTGCTCATTCTTTCGTTAATCCGACCGCGTGTCTCATGCGAGACACACTATCTGATTTGCCTGGGCAAACACGGATGTTTCTCTCCTCTGATGATTGACTCGCTTCGGCTTTATGTGGACCTGTAACCATTGTTCCGTGCACTTGGCTGGAGCGAATTTCGTGACGCTTTGCACGGCACGCAGTTGAGCACCGACTCTGATGTCAGTGCGTGGGGAATGCGACGTCGAGGTTGTGTTTTGCAGGCGGTTTTCAAATGGCTGAGGCGTGGTCCAGGCGTGTTCGCGCTCTTGGCGATCTGCGCGGTCGTAGCCGGATGCGGCGCCAATGTCTTATCCGGTGAGCCATTCAATCCTCTGCTCGAAGACGCGCGCGAAGCCGATCTTTCGGCCAAACAACCGAGCAACGTCAACAAAGGCGATCGGGCGCCGCGCACGCAGGTCAGAAAGCCTGATCTCTATCCGGGCGACGATCGTGGCGACCTGGCACGGCGGTCGGCCGCGGGTTCGTCAGGCTCGAACGTACCTCGCAACACGGTGCGGCGTGCGGCGGACGGCTACCAGTTGAATTTCGAAGCCGCCAGCTTGGCCGATGTGGCCAAGGTCGTGCTCGGCGATACCTTGCAACTTCCCTACATTATGGACCCGCGCGTTCAGGGTCAGGTTACGCTGGCGACAGGGCGCTCGGTTACGCGTGATGAGTTACTGAAGGTTTTTGAGACGGCTCTGCGGCTCAACAATGGCGCACTGATCGCAGATGGTGGCGGCTACAAGATCATTCCGTTGGGTGAGGCGGCGGCCGGAGAGATCGGCGGGATCCAACCGCTGCGGCGGGGCGAAGGGCAGGCGCCGGGCTATGGCGTCACCGTCGTGCCACTGCGGCATGTGTCGTCGGAAGCGATGATGCGTGTGCTCGAAGGCTTCCTTGCGCGCGCGGGTTCGTTGCGCGCGGAAGCAACCGGCAATCTACTCGTTGTCCGCGGTGCCGCACGCGAGCGCGACAGCATCATCGAGGTCGTCGAGACGTTCGATGTGGATTGGCTCAAGGGGCAATCGGCGGGGATCTTCCCGCTCGCTCACGCCAATCCCGAAGAGCTGATCCAAGAGCTGACGCAGGTCATGCAGACTGAGCAAGGCTCACTCACCGCCAACATGGTTCGGTTCCAACCGATTGCGCGCCTCAACGCCATTCTGGTGCTCGCCAGGAAGTCGGACCAGTTGCGGACGGCAGGCGAATGGATCCGCCGTCTGGATAAGTCGAGCAATGCCGGGGACAATCTCTACGTCTACCAAGTGGAGAATGGCAAAGCGACGGATATTGCCCAGCTGCTCAACGAGACCTTTGGTGCGGGTGGCGGCGGCGCGCGTGCGCGCCGGTCGCCACGCGCCGAGATTGCGCCCGGGCGCGATACGTCGCAGCTGTCGTCGCAGGGCTCGCAACAGGGAGGTCTTGGCCAGTCACGCAGCGGGTTCCAGCAGCCGGGTCAGCAACCCGGACAGCCGCCCTTGCCAGGTGCCACGCAGCAAACGTCGGCGGCACAACCGGCCCGGCCCACAAGCGGCATCGTCACCGGTAGCAGCGGCGCTGCGCCATCAACGTCGGGGGCCACGGCGGCGATCGACGTGCGCATCATTGCTGACGAGGCCAACAATTCCCTGCTGATCCGTGCGAGCCAGAACGACTACCAGAAGATCCTGTCGGCGCTGCGCCAGATCGACAAGCCGCCGATGCAGGTGCTGATCAACGCCACGATCGCGGAAGTCACCCTGAACGACTCCTTGCGCTACGGCGTCCAAGTCTATCTGCAGAACAGCAATCTCGGTATCAAGAATCCCGGATCGATCGGTTACCACCCCGGACCGGAGCTGCTGCTCAATCCGGCGTTTCCCGGTCTTAATCTCTTGTTTGGCACCGCGAGCGATCCGCGGATGATCCTGGACGCACTATCCAATGTGACGACCGTTAAAGTCGTCTCGTCGCCGTCGATCGTGGTGGTCGACAATCAGCCGGCGACGCTCAAGGTCGGCGACGAAGTGCCGATCTCGACCCAGCAGGCACAGAGCCCGCTCGATGGCAACGCGCCGATCATCAACACCATCCGTTTCCGCGAGACCGGCGTTATCCTGAAGGTTACGCCGCGCGTCAACTCCAGCGGCCTGGTGACCATGGATGTGGAGCAGGAGATCAGTCAGGTTGCCGGCAACCCCGACGGAACGGCGACGTCCACGCTCACGCCGACGATCTCGCAGCGTCGCATCGCCAGTACGATTGCCGTCTACAGCGGCCAGACCGTGGCGCTCGGCGGTTTGATCAGCCAGCAGGACAACAGAGACCGCAAGAGCGTACCGATCCTCAATCGTATTCCTATTCTCGGCGACGCCTCTGGGCAAGACCACCAACGAGAGCAAGCGGACGGAATTGATGGTCTTCATCAAGCCGCAGGTCATCCGCAACAGCGGAGACGCCAGCCGGGTGTCGGAGGAATTGCGCTCCAAGCTCAAATCCATGGCGTTCCCGCAGCCGGTCCATCGCCACGATCAGCGCGGCCCGGATGGCCGGGTCGAAGCAACCCGGCGCTAAGCGCGTGCCCGCGAGCGTCGAGGCGGGCTCCTCATGGTTCACTCCTGCATCCCTGATTGGGTGATGTCCCGGGCCAGATCGGGACGCGCCTTTCGGTTTTTTTAAGCTTTCCAAGCCAGTGTCTGCCTGGGGTTTTCGCTTGCGTCCGTGCGTGTGGTGCGGCCGGAAGGCCTCGATCACATGGTTTTGGGGGCATGCGATGATTGGAATTGTGCGCGGGACGCTGGCAGCATTCGCGGTTGCTGGAGCATCGCTCCTGGGAATGCCGGCCGAGGCACAGACGCCTTGACGCTGACTGGCGCCAAGTCGCCGCACGCAAGCCGTCTCGATCGGGGCATTGGCCGGCGCCAACCGTCCGCGTCATCTCGAGCTGGCAACGCCGGCGGGCGGCCTCGAAACCGCCGACGCCTCGAACCGCACGTCAGTTGATCGGGCGATTGCCGCGGCTCAGGGCGACGTGTTGCGGCGCCATGTTGCGTGCAGACGCGGACAAGGCGAGCGCGCTGGGCTGCGCGCCAGATGACCCACTTGCCGATGTTTGGCCGCCCGGGTCGACGCCGACGACCTCGCCGCGTTGTCGGCTGATCCGCGCGTCTCCCGCATCTGGGTCGATCAGGCGCGTGCACGCCCGCAGCTCGATGCCAGCACCGCCCTTATCGGCATGACTGGCACGACCGGCGCCTACATTGCCGGCGCCGATGGTCTCGACACCACTATCGCTGTGCTCGACACTGGCATGCAGACAAATCACCCGTTCCTGCAGGGCAAGGTCATCGAGGAGGCCTGCTACTCGACGACAGAGCCACAGAACGCCTCCGTCTCCGTCTGTCCCAACCGGCGCGGCAGCATGGTTGGCCCCGGCTCGGCTGCCACATGCACGTTTCCCGGTTGCTCGCATGGCACGCACGTCGCTGGTATCGCGGCGGGCAAGAACCCCGTCTCGAGTGGCGTCCCTGCCAATGGCGTCGCCAAGGAATCGAACTTGATCGCCATCCAGGTTTTCTCAGGCTTCTCACGGGCGACCGAATGTGCGCCGCTTGCCGCTCCCTGCGTACTCGCCTACGACGCCGACATCATGGCAGGCCTGGATCACGTTCTCACGCGCGTCATCACGCTCGGCGAGCGGGTGGCGGCCGTCAACATGAGCCTCGGCGCCGGCAAGTATGATGTCGCCTGCGATAACGAACCGATCAAATTCTTGATCGACGAACTGAAGGCCATGAATGTTGCGACGATCATCGCCTCGGGTAACGACGGTTTTACGGACTCGGTCGCTTGGCCGGCCTGCGTTTCGACCGCCATTACTGTCGGCGCCAGCAAGGCCTCGACCATCGGCACGTTCTCGAATTCGTCGCCGCTCGTCGACTTGGTTGCGCCCGGCGTCGATATCGTGTCATCGCTTCCCGGCGGCACGTACGCCAAGGAAACCGGCACTTCGATGTCAACGCCACATGTCGCCGGTGCCTTTGCAGCGCTTCGATCGCTGTTCCCGGCCGCCAGCGTCGACCAAATCGAAACGTCGCTGAAATCGACCGGTGATGCCGTCGTCGATGGCCGAAACAGTCTGTCGCGCCCCCGCATCCGTGTCGATCTCGCAGTCGAGGCACTGCGCACATTACTTGGAGGGGGCGGCGGCACACGTAGCTCAATCGGCATGCTCGCTGCGACGCTGCCCTACGCCCGTTCGGTCCAGGTTGGCACTACGTCCACCATTTTCGCGACAATGCTTAATCCGACGGGGACCGATGCGGTGGACTGCCTGCCGAGCATGCCCAACGGCGTTGTCGCGGGATCCTTCAGCTATCAGGCGGCCGACGCCGCCAATGCGCTGGTCGGTTCCGTCAACACGCCGGTTCCGATCGCTGCCGGACGAAGCCAGCAGTTCATCATCGGCGTCACCCCGACGGCGCCATTTGGGGCAGTCGACATTCCGCTCGCGTTCAAGTGCCAGAACTTCGCCCGCGTTCCGCTGGTCTCCGGCCTCAACACGATGCTGCTGTCGTCCTCGGCGACAACGCCGCCAGATCTCATCGCGATCGGAGCCACTGTCAGCAACGACGGCATCATGACAGTAGGCCAAAGCGGTGGTGTCTTCTCGACGGCGGTCGTCAACATCGGCCCGACGAGCCCGATCACGGCGAGCGTCGACATCAATGGAACCGGGATGCCGTTGCTGGTCTCGATCTGCCAGACGAACCCGGCGACGGGCGTCTGCCTCGCCCCGGCGGTCGGCGCCGGAGTCGGTGCGCAGGCCCCGACGGGTCAGCCGCTGACCTTCGCGATCTTTGCCCGCGCTACCGGACCGATCGCGCTCGACCCGGCCCTGAAACGCGTTTTCGTGCGTTTCTCGGCAGGTGGTGTGGTTCGCGGCGCCACCAGCGTCGCCGTCCGGACGTCGTTCGGCGATCAGCCGGCAGCTGTCGCCGAGAGCCGCTGAAGGGCGGCAAGCGTCAGGGAGCGGGGCGCGCTCGTCCCGCAATTCTCCGGATGTAGGCCGCATATTCCGACTTACCCAGGCGGTGCAGCCACGGCTGCATCGCCTCGATCGTGGTAAAGCCTTTGTGCAAGGCAATCTCTTCCGGACAGCTGATCTTCAGGCCTTGTCGGCGCTCAAGCGTTGCCACGTATTCGCCGGCATCGATCAGGCTCTCGAAGGTTCCCGTATCGAGCCAGGCGAAGCCGCGTCCCATGCGCTCGACATGCAATTGGCCGGCGCCGAGATAGAGGCGATTGAGATCGGTGATTTCGAGTTCGCCGCGCGCCGACGGCTTGATGTCACGGGCGCGCCGTACAACCTCATTGTCGTAGAAATAGAGCCCAGTGACAGCCCAGTTCGATTTGGGTTGGGCCGGCTTTTCCTCGATCGAGACCGCACGGCCGGCGCTATCGAACGCGACCACGCCATAGCGCTGCGGATCGGCCACTTCGTATCCGAAGACGGTTGCTCCACTGGACCGCGTGGTCGCGCTGCGGAGCAACTCGGGCAGGCCGTGCCCGTAGAAAATGTTGTCGCCGAGGATCAGCGCACAGCGATCATTTCCAATGAATTCGGCGCCAATGATGAAGGCTTGCGCCAGTCCGTCCGGATTGGGCTGGATGGCATAGCTCAGCGAGATTCCGAATTGCGAGCCGTCGCCGAGCAGATGGCGGAACAGCGGCTGGTCATGTGGCGTGGTGATGATCAGGATGTCGCGAATGTCGGCCAGCATCAGGATCGACAGCGGATAATAGATCATCGGCTTGTCGTAGACGGGGAGCAGCTGCTTCGACATTGCGAACGTCAACGGGTAAAGCCGGGAGCCGCTGCCGCCCGCCAGAATGATGCCCTTCATGATGTGCCCCTTTGCGATCTGCGTTCGCGGCGTGCCGATGCTTAAGTTTTTGCTGAACCCGTGACGAGGCCAAGCCGCTCGCCGCTGTAGACGCCTTCGCGCAGCGGTCGCCACCAAGTCTCGTTGTCCAGATACCAATCGACGGTCTTGGCGATGCCGCTCTCGAATGTTTCGACCGAGCGCCATCCGAGTTCCGTCTCGATTTTGGCGGGATCGATGGCATAGCGGCGGTCGTGACCCGGCCGGTCCTTCACGTAGGTGATCAGGTTCGCGCGTGGCGCAGCTGCCGGGCGACGCGCGTCGAGGATCGCGCAGATCGTGCGCACGACGTCGATGTTGGCGCGCGGAGCCCGACCGCCGATGTTGTAGGTTTCCCCGAGCCGGCCGCGCTCGAGCGCCAGCGCCAGGGCTCGGGCATGATCTTCCACATAGAGCCAGTCGCGCTCGTAGAGGCCGTCGCCATAGATCGGCAGCGGCTTTCCGTCGAGCGCATTGAGGATCACCAGCGGGATCAGTTTTTCTGGAAAATGGTAAGGCCCGTAATTGTTCGAACAGTTGGTTGTCAGCGTGGGCAATCCGTAGGTTTCATGCCAGGCGGCAACCAGGTGGTCGGACGACGCCTTGCTCGCCGAGTAGGGCGACCGCGGGTCGTAAGGCGTCGTCTCATAAAAGAACGCGCCCGGCGCAAGGCTGCCATAGACCTCGTCGGTCGACACATGCAGGAAACGGAACTGGGATTTCTTCGGCTCGGGCAACGCTGTCCAATAAGCCCGTGTGGCCTCGAGCAAAGTATAGGTTCCGACGATATTGGTTTCGATGAAGGCGGCAGGCCCCGTGATCGAGCGGTCGACGTGGCTCTCGGCGGCCAGATGCATCACGGCATCCGGCGCTACGGTGGTCAGCGCAGCATCCATGGCCGCGCGGTCGGCAATGTCCGCCTTGACGAACCGGTAATTGGGAGAGGCCGCGATCGCATTTAGCGAGTTCAGGTTCGCGGCATAGGTCAGCTTGTCGACATTGGTGACGCTCCAGCCGCGATCGGCGACCAAGTGCCGACAGACGGCCGACCCGATGAAACCGGCGCCGCCGGTAACCAGAACCTTCATGTCTGCGCTCCCAGCGTTCACGGTCCGGCTCGCCCCCGGACCATCTCTTCACCTGGTCAGATGACCGGTTCGCGCAGCGTTCACAAGTCAAAAAATGCAGGTCTCGATCTTGAGCGCCAGAGTGGAACCCGCCCTCGCCCAGCGTCCGAAGCCGTCGACGGGCGGGTTCCACCAGACACACAATTGCAGATGGTGCAGGACTGCGGCATCATCGTCTCTACGATTGATTCAAACCCGGAGTTGCCGTGACAGCCAACGCTCAAGCGCCCATCGACGACGCCATCGCCGGGGCGAATGACGTGATGCGCCGCCATCTCGACGCGCTCAACGCGCGCGACGAGGCCGCGCTCGCGGCGACGCTGCATTTCCCGCACCACCGGCTGTCGCTCGGTCGCCTGCAGACCTGGCCGGCGCCGGAGACCTACTTCAAGGATTTCCTCGCCCGTGCCGAGCCGGAGTGGGCGAAGAGCCGTTGGGATTTCCTGAACGTTGTTGCGGCTTGCCCCGACAAAGTGCATCTCGACGTCGGCTTCACCCGGATGCGCGCGGACGGCGCGGCGCTCGGAACCTATCGGTCGCTCTGGGTGATCGCCAAACTCGACGGACGCTGGGCGGCGCAACTGCGCTCTTCGTTCGCGGCGTGAGCGGGCACACAAGCAAAGAGGCCGCCGCTCCTTGGAGCAACGGCCTCTCGTGAGATCGGCTGAAATGCAGCCCTTTTCGCGTCCCGCCGAATGCGTGACGATCAAGGGCTGATCAGGCGGAGCGTGGAGGATGCTCCAGGGCCGCAGTGATCCGCATCGGCTGCACCTTCAGCGTTGCAATCCCACTTGACATTGGATCACCTCCTTCCCGTTGTTGAGCGATACGGAAAGATGGCATGCGTTACCCGCTCTGACTAGAGGCATCGACGCCGAAAGTGCATTGCTTTAGCCTGCTGTGGTTCATGGGTCACAACGAGGATTTGTCATGCAATTCGGGCTAGGTCGACACCTCTGCCGCGTAGCGCTCGTCATGAGCGTTTGGGTTCAGGCAAGTCTGCTGGCCCATGCCAACGCGATCGATGGGGAATGGTGTCGTGAGGGGCGCAGTTTCCGCATCGATGGCACCAACATCAGCACCTATGGTGGGTCCAATCTGGCTGGCGAGACGGACGGGTATCGGTTCCGCTATGTCGCCCCCGCGAGCGAATCGGAGGCGGGGACCGAGATCTTCATGGTGCTGCGCAGTGAGGCGACTCTCTATCTGCTGCGCAAGCCCCAGGGCGCGAGCGGCTTCTCGGATCGCGAAGCCTGGCAGCGCTGCAAAGTAACGAGTTGACCCTCTCATCCCAAGAGATCCCCGAATGACCGCTGAGACGAAGCCACCCCTCGAGTTCGGCTGGTATCTGCCGACCAACGGCGACACGACAACTTATGCGCGCCCGCTCGAGGTGCCGCAATCGATGGAGATGTTCGAGCGTGTGACGCGCACGGCCGAGGACGCGGGCTTCTCGTACATGCTGATCCCCGTGCAGACGGTGTGCTGGGAGGCTTGGATCTCGGGCGCCATGATGGCTGCGCGGTCGAAGCGCATCAAGCCGCTGATCGCGGCCCGGCCCGGCTATATCAATCCGGTGCACCTCGCCAAGATGATCGCGACCTTCGATAATCTGACGGAGGGACGGATCTCGATCAACCTCATCGCGGGCCAGAGCGAAAAGGAGGTGCTGTCCGAGGGCGTGCGCATCGCCAAGGACGACCGCTACGCCATGATGGACGAGGAAGTGACCATCATGAAGCGGCTGTGGACGGCCAAAGGTCCGATCGATTTCGACGGTCGTTTTCACAAGCTCGTCGGCTCGCAGGTACGCCCGCGGATTTTTCAGAAGCCGCATCCGAAGTTTTATCTGGGTGGCGGCTCACGGCCCGCCTGGGAAGTTTCGGCGAAGCATTCGGATGTGCATCTGATGTGGGGGGATTATCCGGAGAAGATTGCCGAGCAGATGGCGACGATCCGCGGCCTCGCCGCCAAGCATGAGCGCACGACGCCGATCGGCTTCGGCATGCGCCTGCTCATCATCTGCCGCGAGACCGAGGAGGAGGCGTGGGCGGCCGCCTACCGGATGATCGACGGTGTCAGCGACAGCCTGAAGCAGATGGTGGCAACCCATTTCTCGACGTCGGTCGCCTACCAGCGAATGCAGGAGATCGCGAAAAACGAGAACACGATGCTGGCCCCGAACCTATGGAGCGGCCTCATCCCGATCCGCCCCGGCGCCGGCGTCGCGATCGTCGGCAATCCGGATCAGTGCGCCAAAGTGTTCCAGACCTTCATCGACCTTGGCTGCCATTCGTTTTGCCTGTCGGGCTGGCTGCACGACGCCGAGGCCGAGCGCTTCGGCAAATGGGTGCTGCCGCGCATCAAGGCCAACAACCCCGGCCGCGCGTTCGTGTGAGCGCCAGTGCCAGAGCCGTGTCAGCGTGACTTGCGCCGGAACTGCGAGCGCAGTTCCTCTTGGCGCAACCGGACGAGTTCGCTGAGTCCGGCCCGGAAGCCCTTGGCCGGCAACATAAGGCGGTGATGGCCGCCGTCACCAAGCTTGATGGAGAGCTCGAGAGGCCGCTCGTTGGCGAGCTGCGTTGCAACGCTGCCGGCGCGCATGACATTGGCTTCCATCAGGCAGCCGCGCTCGGCGCACGTTGGAAATTTTTCGATGTGAACCGTTCGGTCAAGGTCATAGCTGACTTCGGCGCGCCGATGGTCCGGGCGGGAGGGGCGCAGGGTGGACCCACCGTCATCCATGGCGAACGCCTGAACGCTGGCACTCTCGGCCTTGGCCGGTACGTACAGGCGCCACAACAGCACCTCGCGGCCGCCGACCATGTCGATCACAAAATGTGTCACCAGGGCGGGATCCCCCGGGTCGAGAACGGCATCCGGCGGAACGGGCGCCTGGTGAATCAAGGCACATCGCCGCCGGGATCCGGCCGAGCCGCATCGGATTTCCCATTCGCTGATCGCGCGGTGCAGTCGTGGCGGCAGAAGGCCACCCTGTGCCAGTCCGCTCCAGGGCCAATCCCAGCTCTCGTCGGGGCGCTCGGCCTCGTGCATGCCGCAGACGCTATCGACGACGGTTCGGCGCAGCGTGTGGCCAGCAAAGGTCTCGCCGAGGCGCAAGGCCATTGTGCGCCACTTGGCGCAGGTCTCGGCACGGTTCTTTGGGCGTGGCGCGCTCTCGGGCCCCTGCCAGCGATCGGCAGGCAGGCCGAGGCGCATCCGATCGCCCGTCCAACGCGCGAGGATCGGGCCTTCGGTCACACCGCCAATGCCGTCCGTCGCGTTGGCCGCGACCGGCGAGAGCCCTGCCAGCAAGAGCGCAATGAGCCATCCGTACACGATCAAGCCCTCCTGCTGGGAAGTCTAACCCGGAATTTGCGAGGCAGATAGTCTGTGCGCCGCGAGATCGGGCGTCAGCAGTGATGGTGTTGCCGCGATGGCGCATGCAGCCCGGCGTGACGCGGCATGCAAAACCCGCTATCTCCCTTGTCCGGACATGTGAGACGGGGCTGCGGCCCCGGAGAAGGATGGATGATGGCGACGAAGCCCCGCGAAATGAAGCTTATCGGCTTCTTGCAGGCCCAGAACTGCTCGAACTATGTGGGCTCGTGGCGTCACCCCCATTCCGCCAGCGATTTTCTAGGTCCTGAGTATTTCCAGCGCATTGCCCGCACCCTCGAATACGGGAAGTTTCATCTCGGCTTCTTCGATGACCGTCTGGCGATGCCGGACATTCTTGGCAACGACCATCGCGAGGCGATCCGCAATGGCGTTCGCGTCGTCAAAATGGACCCGGTCACCATCCTCACCTGCATGGGCATGGCCACGCGCCATCTCGGCCTCGGCTCCACCTATTCGACGACGTATTACGAGCCGTTCCATGTAGCCCGTGTATTCGCGACGCTCGATCTGATGGTTGGCGGTCGGGCGGCCTGGAATGTCGTCACGTCGCTCAACAACTCCGAAGCCCACAACATGGGCAAGCAAACCCATGTCGAGCATGACCTGCGTTACGACATGGCCGACGAGTTCATGGAGGTCGTGCTCGGCCACTGGGATAGCTGGGACGACGATGCGCTGGTCATCGACAAGGAGTCGGGGTTATTCGCGCATCCCGAGAAAGTGCGCCGCCTCGATCACAAGGGCAAATGGTACTCATCGAAGGGACCGTTCACGGTGCCGCGCTCGTCGCAAGGGCGCCCCGTTGTCATCCAGGCCGGACAATCCGGCCGCGGTCAGGCGTTCTCAGCGCGCTGGGGCGAACTCGTATTCTGTGTTTATCCGAACCTCGAAATGGGCAAGAAAAGCTACACCAGCTTCAAGCAGCAGGTGGCGAAGTTCGGGCGTGATCCGGACCATGTCGGCGTTGCTCCGGCGATCTATTCCATCGTCGGCGAGTCCAAGAGCATGGCCGAGGACAAAATGGCGGTCATCGACAGGACGGCGAAGTCCGTCGATGCGTTGGCGTTGTTGTCGGAAGCGTTGAATTTCGACTTCGCGTCGAAGCCGATGGACGAGTCCTTCAACGAGGACGAGCTCAAGGGCATCAGTGGTCTGCGGGCGATCATCGACCGGGTCACCACTCTGTCCGGTAAGTCCAATCCGACGATCCGTGATTTCGTGCAATTCTCCAATCGCGGCACCATCCGCGAGTTTCCGCGGTTCTATGGAACACCCAAGGACGTCGCCGACGGACTCGAGGAATGGTTCAACACCTGCTGTGACGGGTTCGTCGTGGCAGCGACCCATCTGCCGGGTGGCTACGAGGACTTCTGCCGCATGGTGGTGCCGGAGCTGCAGCGCCGCGGCCTTCATCAAAAGGACTACAAAGGTGCAACGTTGCGGGAGAACCTGGGCTTGCCGAAAGCCCAGATCGGTGACTGGAAGTCAGGCGCCTGACGCTTTACGATAAGGGTGCCGGACGACCATTGCACGCCCCCGAGAGTGAGACACGATGGATCAGACCAAGTTCCGCAACGTGATGCGCCAACAGGCGGGTGCCGTGACCATTATCGCCGTCGGCAAGACGGGGCAGCGGACCGGGCTCACGGCGACGGCCATGTGCTCGCTCACCGACAGCCCACCGACCGTGCTGATCTGCGTCAATCGCAGCGCGAGCGCGCATGCGCCGATCAAGGCGGCCAAATGCTTCTCCGTCAACATACTGGCGAATAACCAGCAGGAATTGGCTAAACGGTTCTCGAGCAAGAAGCTCGAAGGCGAGGCGCGGTTCGACAAGCCGGACTGGGAGACGCTGAAAACCGGTGCGCCAGTTTTGAAAGGTACGATCGCCAGCCTCGATTGCGAACTTGTCGCCGAGCACGAGGTGGAGACGCATTCGATCTTCATCGGCCGCATCAAAGATGGCCGGTTCTCGGAGTCGGCCGCGCCGCTGGTCTATTTCCGAGGGGAATTCAAAGCAGTCGAATAGCTGCGCCGCGCCGCTCAGGCGAGGCCCAAGGCCGCGACCAGCTGTCCCGTCACCTCACGCTCGTCGAAGCGGCGCTCAGCTTTGATTCGGCTGGCGCGCGCCATCGCCGGAATGAGGTCGGGCCGGCGCAGGAAGGACTCCATCGCCTCGGCCAGGGCCGCTGCATCGCCCGGCGGAACGACGACGCCGTTGACGCGTTCATCGACGGTCTGGCGGCATCCCGGATCGCTACTCACGATCACCGGCCGGCCCATGCTCATGGCTTCGAGGACCGCACCGGGCAGGCCTTCGCCGACGGCCGGATTCACCAGGATATGGGCTCCAGCGATCAGAGGCCGAGTGTCCTCGACCGGGCCGGAGATTGAAACGGCGTCCTGAAAGCGGGCGAGCTGGGCCGGCGCGATGGCCGTAGAGCCATGGCCGGTTGGGCCTGCCAATTGAAAGCGCACGGACTGCGATTTCGCGCGCACGCGCTGGGCAGCCTCGCAAAACGCCTGGATGCCGCTCGCCTGATCGAAGCGCGCCAGCATCACGAACACCAAGCCATTGCTCAGATCCGGCAGCGGCGCTACGGCGAAGTGTGCGAGATCGATCCCCGAGCCTGGCATCAGCAGGCGCTGTGTCTTGGCCCCGATCACACCTTGGCCTTCGAGCCACGTCTGGTCCGCAGTGTTGTGGAAAACGATATGCGAAGCGGCCTTGAGACCGGCCAGGCGCTGGCGCTGCTCGCGGCGTGCCGAGAACCACCCGGTTGCGGGACTGGCTGACCGATCGATCGATGGCCGACCATTGACGATCAACATCGTCGTCTCGGCGCCCGCATCCCGTCCGGCCTTTGTGCCCAGGGCGGCGATAGCTGGGCCCGAAGACACGACAATGTGCGGCTTCCAGGCGGCGAGCTGCTCTGCCAGAGCCTTGGCCATCTGCCGTTCGGCAAAGGCATTCCCGTCGACCGGGCGGTCGGGCAGTGTAGCGGTCGCAATGCCGAGGTTTGCCAGCGTCGCTGCGGCTGTCCCGTCGAGGCCTGGAGCCAGGGCTAGAATACGATGCCGTCGTGTGTGCAATGCACGGATCAGGGCGCCACGAAACCGGATCAGCGACATCGGCGAATGGGCGATCACGGCAATACGCCGGACGCCCATGGATGGAGCGGTCGCCGCCATCAGTGCAGCGTCCGCGACGCCGGCTGCCACACTTGCCCCGCAACGCTTCCCTCGTGGTGCACCATCGGCGCGTAGCCGTCGACGGTCCGCAGCAGAACGGCTTGCAACGCCGTTGCGTCATTTGCGGCCATGGCTGCCTGCAGCGTTGCAAGCTCGCGCCGCAGCTCCACCTTTGGCAGGTACGGCTCGTTGGATCGCCGGATACGCGGGTGTTCGGTCGTGCCAGCCTTGTCGTCAAGCAGCAATTCTTCGTAGAGCTTCTCGCCAGGGCGCAGCCCAACGTACTTGATCGCGATGTCGCCTCCCGGATTACTGTCGCTCAGCACCTGCAGGCCCATCAAGCGAATCATGGTGCTTGCCAGTTCGTCGATCTTCACCGGCTCTCCCATGTCGAGTAGGAACACCTCGCCGCCCTTGGCCATGGCGCTGGCCTGGATGACCAGCGTTGCGGCTTCGGGGATCGACATGAAATAGCGGATCACATCGGGATGGGTGACAGTGACAGGCCCGCCCTCCTGGATCTGCTTGCGGAAGCGGCGGACGACGGAGCCGGAGCTGTCGAGCACGTTGCCGAAGCGGACCATCGTGAAGATAGTCGATGTGCTCTCCGCCGCCTCCGACTGAAAGATCAACTCGGCCAGCCGTTTGGTCGCGCCCATCACGTTGGTCGGGCGGACGGCCTTGTCGGTCGAAATCAGAGTGACGCGCTCGACGCCGGCATTTTGGGCGGTCTCGGCCAGAACGAGCGTACCGAATGTGTTGTTGAAGAGACCGGCGAATGGATTGGCCTCGACGATCGGCACATGCTTATAAGCGGCGGCGTGATAAATTGTTTGTACGCCGTGTTCGCGCAGTGTGCGGCCCAGTCGATCCGGGTCGGTCACCGAGCCGAGGACTGCGATCACCTGGGGCGCAGCGGAACTCTGGTGGTCTTCGGTCGCCAGTATGTCTTTGATCTGCATGTCGATGTTGTAGAGCGCCTCTTCCGACAACTCGTAGAGAACCAGGGTGCGTGGCTCTTGCCGCAAGATCTGGCGCGACAGCTCTGAACCGATCGAACCACCGGCACCGGTAATCATCACGGATTTGCCCTTCACGGCGCGATTGAGCAACGCCTCGTCAGGGGGCACGGCATCGCGGCCGAGCAGGTCGTCGACATCGATCGGCTTTCAGGTCGGTGACGGAAACGCGCCCCGAGGCGATGTCACGCGCCGCTGGCATCGAGCGCACGCGCACCGGATGGCTTGCCAGCTGCCGGATGATTTCCTGTCGCTGCCGGCGCGTTTGATCGGGTAACGCGAGCAAAACATCCTTGACGTTTTCTCGCTCCACGAGTTTTGCCAGCTTGTCGATCCGGTAGACCTTAATGCCGTTCACGGTCTGGCCGATCAGTCCTTCATCCGCGTCGATGAAGCCGACTACATCGTGTTCACCTGCCCGATGCAGCGCCTCGAGGAGATGCGCCCCTTCCGGCCCTGCCCCATAGATGACCGCAGACTTCCTCTCGTCCAGGCCCAGGGAAGTCGGCCGTTCGATGCTGAGGCACCAGGCGGCAATCTCGCGGCTGGCCCAGACGAAAAGCCCAGCCAACACGGCGTAGATCACTGGGACTGAACGGGGCACCACCGCCTGCTGGTCGCCGGTTCCAGCCACCATGATCACGACGAAGGTCCAGACCAGAACCGCCAAAGCGACGGCCGACGCAATGCGCACGGCGCCACGCCGGCCGATATAGCGAGTGACCAGCCGGTAGAGGCTCATCATCTGGAAGATCGGCACACCGACCATCGGCGCGGCCAGCAGCACGATCCACAACTGCGCATTCGGCGGCCAGTAGAGGTACCCCCAACGCAGTGAGAATGCCAGCCAAGCCGCAAGGCCCAGCAACAGCACATCATTGGCGGCCAGAACGATGCGCTTTATCCAGCGCGGCTGATCCAAGACTTGCTCGCGAAGGCCAGCCAGCCGTGGATTGAGATCTTGTGTCAGCGCCAAGGTACCCCCGAACAAACCAAAATACCCTCTGATCGGACAATGCAACTGCTAATAGCCTCGGGCGCGCAGGCGCACAATCGCCAACTGGCCCGCAACCGCAGGATACCGGTGGACGTCGCGGAACTTCGTGTCTTTTCGCAGACTTAGATGGCGCGTCGCGCCCGCACGGCGGCGGCGAGCGTCCCCTCGTCGAGATAGTCGAGTTCGCCCCCGATCGGTACACCTTGCTGGAGGACCGAGACCTTGACACCGGCGGCCGCCAGTTGCTCGCGCAGGTAGTGGGCGGTCGACTGCCCCTCGACCGTGGCATTGAGGGCCAACAGAACCTCGGTGACCGGCGGCACCGCGCGATCGACCAATCGGGAGATGTTCAACTGCTCAGGCCCAATTCCATCCAGCGGCGACAGGTGTCCACCGAGCACGTGATAGAGCCCGTTGATCACGCCCGCCCGCTCCAGCGCCCAGAGGTCACCCATCTCCTCGACGACCACGATCAGCGTCTGGTCGCGACGCGTGTCCTGGCAGATGGTGCACGGCGAGATCGTGTCGAGATTGCCGCACGCCGGACAGGCGATGATCTTCGCGGAGGCTTCGCTCAGGGCTGCCGCCAGCGGTGTCAGCAGATCTGCCCGGCGTTTCAGCAAGGCAAGCGCCGCCTTGCGCGCGGACCTCGGACCAAGCCCTGGCAGCCGCCCCAATAACTGAATGAGGCGCTCGATCTCGGGGCCGGCCGTTTTGCGGGACATGTGGGGGCCCGATCAGTCCGCGGTCTTGCGATAGACGTCTTTCAGCGCAATCCGGCCATCGCGGAACGTGTAGCGCTCGACGCCCGCCTCCTCACGGATCTTCGCGCCGGCTGGGTCCGTCTCGGTGATCCGGAAAGTCATGAACGTGGCGTCAGCGGCGTGGTGGTAAACCACATCGGAGAAGGTCACCTTGTTCGCGCTCGCCGTCATCGCCGCAAACTCCCGCGCCACAGCCTCGCGCGACGCCACCTGCTTCACCACGCCGCGACCGTCGTTGAACGCCCAAACGAAATCCGGCGTCACCGCCTGATAGAGCAGCTCCACGTCGCGACGGAACCACGCTCGACCGAACGTCTTGAACAGCGCGTCGCGGGCTTCAGGGGTCGGATTGGCGATCGCGGACATTCTATTCCTCCATGTTGCAGGACAACGCTTACGCCGCCTTTGCGAGCTCACCCTTGAGGCCGCGGGCGATCAGCGCGCGCGTTTCGGGAACGCCATAAAGCTCGATGAACGAGCCGAAGCGCGGGCCTTGGCTCTGGCCGAGCAGCACCTCGTAGATGGCTTGGAACCAGGCGCGCAGGTTTTCAGCGAAGCCGTGCGTTTTGCCGGCCTCGTAGACGAGGTTCTGCAGCTCCTCGGCAGTGGCGCCGGCTGGCGCCTTGGCAAGGGCTGCGTCGAGGGCGCTGAGCGCAGCCGCCTCGACTTGCGTTGCCGGGCGGAACGTCTTGGCGGGTTTCACGAAGGCATCGTAGTAGGCGACCGCATAGCCCGCGAGATGATCGAGCAGCGGGAATTTCTCCGGCGTCGCGTCAGGCGCGTGCCGCTTGATGAAGCCCCACATGACTGCCTTGTCGTGCGCGTTCGATGCCGACACCAGATTGAGCATCAGCCCGAACGAGATCGGCAGCTCGGCGGCTGGCGGCTGTCCGGTGTGGATGTGCCACGCTGGGTTTTCGACCTGCCCCTTCGGCTCCTCGGACGGGTACTTCGCGATGAACGTCAGGTACTCGTCGACCGCACGCGGGATCACATCGAAATAGAGCCGCTTCGCCGTCTTCGGCTTCTGGAACATGTAGAGCGAGAGGCTCTCGGGGCTGGCATAGGTCAACCACTCGTCGATCGTGAGACCGTTGCCCTTGGACTTCGAGATTTTCTGGCCCTTGTCGTCGAGAAACAGCTCGTAGTTGAAGCCCTCGGGCGGCGTGCCGCCGAGCGCCTTGCAGATCTTCGAGGACAGCGTGACGCTGTCGATCAGGTCCTTGCCGGCCATCTCGTAGTCGACGCCGAGCGCCATCCAGCGGAGCGCCCAATCGGCCTTCCACTGGCACTTGACCGCTCCGCCGGTCACTTTCGTCTCGACTTTCTTGCCCGTCGCCGGGTCGACGTAGATGACGGTACCCGCTTTTGGATTGCGCTCCACCATCGGCACGTAGAGCACCTTGCCGGTCTTCGGATCGATCGGCAGGAACGGCGAATAGGTGGCCTGCCGCTCCGCCCCGAGCGTCGGCAGGATGATCTCCATCACCTTGTCGTAGACTTCGAGCATGCGCAGCAAGGTCTTGTCCATGGCGCCGGACTTGTAGACCTCAGTCGCCGACTGGAACTCGTAGTCGAACTTGAACTGGTCGAGGAACTTGCGCAGCCGCGCGTTGTTGTGGTGCGCGAAGCTCTTGTGCTCATTCGAGAATGGATCGGGGACGCTCGTCAGCGGCGTGTCGATAAAGCCCTTCAACATCTCCTGGTTCGGCACATTGCCCGGCACCTTGCGGAAGCCGTCCATGTCGTCGGAAAAGCAGATCAGCCGCGTTTTGCGGCGGCCCTCGGTCAGCACCTCGAAGGCGTGTCGTACCATGGTCGTGCGCGCGACCTCGCCGAATGTGCCGATATGCGGTAATCCGGACGGCCCATAGCCGGTCTCGAAAATGACCGTCTTGTCCTTGGCCGGCCCAGGCATCCGGTCCAACCGCTGTATCAAGCGGCGGGCCTCCTCGAACGGCCAGGCGCGCGCCTCCTTCGAGGCAGCAATGATGGCGGGTGTGAGCGGTGTTGGCATGGCGGGCTCCAGCGCGGGAACCCCGCGATTCGACGACGAGTTTTGTCGGCAACCTATGGTCCGATGCCCGCGAAGGCAATCCATTCGTGCCCGCGGAACACCGGATTTCCGTGGGGACCCGCGGAGAACCGGCTCAACAAATCCGAACCGGCGTGCCTATACTCGCCCGATGCCCGCAACGGCTGCCCCGCCACGAGGACCACGCCTATGACCGAGACGACATTTCGTGACCGCCTGAGCTTCTTCTACCTCAACGTCGGGCACTTCCTCGATCACCTGTTCACCCTGGTCTTCGCGACGGTGGCGGCCCTCGCCCTGAACAAGGAATGGGGGTTGAGCTATGCGCAGCTCGTGCCCTATGCGACCCCTGGGTTCATTGCTTTCGGTCTCTTTTCGCTTCCCGCCGGCCGCCTCGCCGACAAGTGGAGCCGGCACGGCATGATGGTGGTGTTCTTTCTCGGGATTGGTCTGGCCTCGATCGCAACCGGGTTTGCACAGTCGCCCCTGCAGATCGGCGTTCTACTCTTCATCGTCGGTGTGTTGGCGGCCATCTATCACCCGGTCGGGCTCGCCATGGTCGTCGATAGCGCCAAGGCCTCCAGCACGGGCATGGCGATCGGGATCAACGGCGTGTGGGGCAATCTCGGCGTCGGCTGCGCCGCCCTGATCACCGGCTGGTTCATCGACAATGGCGGCTGGCGCGCGGCGTTCATCGTACCGGGCATACTCTCCGTTCTGATCGGCCTCGCCTACTGGTGGCATGTGAAGGATGACATTGCAGCTGCAGCCAAAAAGCCAAAGGCCGCCGCGGCGACCACAAATCCCACCTTGGGAATGAGTGTCGAGGCTAAGTCGGCGCTGCTGCGGCTGACCGCGATCGTGTTCTTCACGACGGCCGTCTCAAGCCTCGTCTTCCAGTCGACCACGTTCGCCCTGCCGAAGGTGTTCGACGAGCGTCTCGGCGGCATCGCCGGATCGGCGACGCGGGTCGGCTGGCTGGCGTTCTTAGTGTTCGCGATTGCCGCGCTGGCGCAACTCGTCGTCGGCTCGCTGCTCGACAAGCTGGGGCCCCGCATCGTGTTCATGGGCGTTGCTGCGATCCAGATCGTGTTCTTCGCGCTGATGCCAGGCCTCAATGACTGGCATGCACTGGCGGTAGCGTTGGGCTTCATGCTCGGCGCGTTCGGCCAGATCCCGATCAACGACTACATGATCGGCAAGATGGCGAAGTCCGAGCTGCGCGCGACCATCTACGGTGTGCGCTACATTGTCAGCTTCACGGTGCTTGCCGCCGCGCTGCCGCTGATCGCCTATATTCACGGCGCTTACGGCTTCGACACGCTGTTCCGCGTGCTCTCGGGTGCGGCAGCCGTCATTTTTCTCGCCGTCATGCTGCTGCCGAACCAGATTCCAGAGCCTGGCGCATCGCTCTCTCCCGCCGCTGCGAAGGCGTGAGACCCATTGCACCTCACTCCGCCGTCGCGTAGCCGATCACCGCGGTGATGGCGCGGGTCCAACCGGCGGTGCGGCGCGCCCTCTCACCGGCGTCCATCGATGGGGTAAATCGCCGGTCGAGCTGCCAGCTCTTCGCAAAGCCCGCTTGATCCGGCCAGACGCTGGCCTGATGCCCGGCAAGCCACGCCGCGCCGAGTGCCGTCGTCTCGAGTACGGTTGGCCGGTCGACGGGTGCATCGAGGATGTCGGCCAGGAACTGCATCGTCCAGTCGCTCGCCACCATCCCGCCATCGACACGCAACACGGTTTTGGCAGCATCCGGCCAGTCGCGGCGCATGGCCTCGACCAGATCACGGGTTTGAAACGCGACGGCCTCCAGCGCCGCCCGCGCCAGCTCCGCTGGGCCGGTGTTGCGGGTCAGGCCGAATAGCGCGCCGCGCGCCTCGGGGTTCCAGTAGGGCGCGCCAAGGCCGACGAACGCAGGGACCAGGATCACGGATTGCTCCGGATCGGCGGTTGCAGCCAATGGGCCAGTCTCCGCGGCCGATTTGATGATCCCGAGCCCATCGCGCAGCCATTGTACGGCCGCGCCGGCAATGAAGATCGAGCCCTCGAGCGCATAGGTCCGCCGGCCGTCCAGCTGATACGCGACCGTCGTCAGCAGGCGATTGCGCGAGGCAACAGGCATCTCACCTGTATTGAGCAGCGCAAAGCAGCCCGTGCCGTAGGTGGATTTCATCATGCCCGGATTGAAGCACGCCTGCCCGATCATCGCCGCCTGTTGGTCGCCGGCGATCCCGCGAATGGGAATGGCGGCACCAAAGAGCGCGGAGTCGGTCACGCCATAGTCGCCAGCACTATCGCGGACCTCGGGCAGCAGCGCGCGGGGCACGCGGAACAGCCGAAGCAAATCATCGTCCCAGGCGCCTGCGCGAATATCGTAGAGCTGGGTGCGCGAGGCATTGGTCGCGTCGGTCGCGTGTACCCGGCCGTTGGTCAGCCGCCACAGCAGGAACGTGTCGATGGTGCCAGCCGCCAGTTGGCCCGCCTCTGCTGCCTTGCGCGCGCCGGGTATAGTGTCGAGCAGCCACGCGAGTTTTGTTCCGGAAAAGTAAGGATCGAGCAGCAGTCCGGTTTTGGCGGCGATCATCGGCTCGACGCCGTCGGCTTTGAGGTGCGCGCAGTGGTCGGCGGTCCGCCGATCCTGCCAGACAATGGCGCGATGAATTGGCGCACCCGTGCGGCGGTCCCAGATGACGCACGTCTCGCGCTGATTGGTGATGCCGATCGCCGCAATCGACCCCGCAGCCTGCCCCGATCGCGCCAACGCCTCGCGCACCGTTGCCACCGTCGTCGACCAGATCTCCTCGGGATCATGCTCGACCCAGCCGGAGGCCGGGAAGTGCTGAGCAAATTCCTTTTGCCCGACACCTGCCACCGCGAGGTCCGGGGAGAATACAATGGCCCGGCTCGACGTCGTCCCCTGGTCGATCGCGAGCACATGAGAGGTCATCGGAATCACCTAGCCTGGATGAGTGTCTGGGGCGTTGAGCGTACGTGAAGGGTGCACAGACCGGCAACCCCGTCGCACTTGATCGTGACGGATTGCGCCGAGACGAAACGAACGTCTAAGTGGCGGGGCGGGTTGGGCCCGGCGACGCTGCGGCGGGAGGACATCAATGGCACATTTGCGAACGCTCATTCCGATGCTGTCGGTGTCCGACTTGAAGCGGACCATGGGCTTCTACTGCGATCGGCTGGGCTTCAAGGTTCTCAACACCTATGGAACCACCTATGGCAGCGCGGATCCGGTGTGGTGCATGCTCGGGCGCGATGGCGTGAAGCTGATGTTCAATTTTCCGGGCGCCTACATCGAGACGGACCTGCCATGCCGGGCCAAGGACTTCCAGATATTTTACTTCTACCCGGACGATGTGCAGGCGTTGCACGCCGAATGGAGCGCGACCGGGGTCGCCTTGACGCCGCTGCGCGTAACGCACTACGGCATGCGCGAATTCGAGATTCGCGACCCCGACGGCTATTGGCTATGGTTCGGCGCCGATACGTCCGATCCACCGACCACGGTGGACGGTGCGGACTGACGACCGCGTTTGCGAACGAGGGGGATTTGACAATGACCGACAGCGTGATGTGGAAAGAGTTGCCGGCTTCATCGCTGCGCAATCTGGCGTCGCGCGGCGCCACGGTGATTCTACCGGTGGCGTCCATCGAGCAGCATGGGCCGCACCTGCCGGTCGGCGTCGACACGATTCTGTGTGAGGGGGTCTGCAAGCTGTCGGCAGAAGCGGTTCGAGCCGAGATGCCCGTGGTCGTCGCGCCGACGCTCTGGTGTGGCATGGCCGAGCATCACATGGCGTTCGGCGGCACCTTTACCTTCGACATTCCGACCTATCGGGCGGTGCTGATGGCTTTCTTGAAGAGCATCGCGCGGCACGGATTCAAGCGGGTCTTCATCGTCAATGGGCACGGCGGCAATATCGCGGCGCTGTCGGCGTTCCTGCCAGATTTCGCGGTTGAAACCGGGCTTACGATCCGCGCGACCACCTATTTCGAACTCGCCCAGCCGGGCATGCCGGCAATCCTCGAAGACCAGGAGCGGGTGCGGCATGCCTGCGAGGGAGAGACCAGCCTGATGTTGTCGCTGGCGCCCGATCTCGTCGGGCGCGACAAGCTGCCGGAAGCGTTCGGCCCCCGGAACTCGACGCCGCATCCGGCTGGTGTCGGTCAATACCGCTCGTTCCAAAACTTCTCCGATACGGGCGTCGTCGGCGACGCGCGGCGCGCGACCAAGGAGAAGGGTGACAAGCTCGCGATCGTCTGCCGCGATGCACTCGTCGCCGTGCTGCGCGACAAAGCGGCCTGGGTATGAATCAATGACGGGCAACAATCGCAACCAACGGAGCCTGCCATGCGCCTTTTGATAGCCGGATGGCAGGGCCAATTGGCCCGTGCGCTGGTGGAACTGGCGCCCGGCGTCCGGGATATTGAGGCATTGGCCGTCGGCCGACCGGCACTCGATCTTTGCGAGCCCGCATCGATCACCCGCGCGATGACCGATTTCAAGCCGGACGTGATCATCAACACGGCCGCCTACACTGCCGTCGACAAGGCCGAGAGCGAGCCGGAAGCGGCCTTCACCCTCAACCGGGACGGGGCAAGGCTGTTGGCCGAGGCCGCGGCGCGGCGCGGCGCGGCGATCATCCACGTCTCGACCGACTATGTTTTCGACGGCGCCAAGCCAGCGCCTTATGTCGAAGACGATCCGACGGGGCCGCTGAATGTCTATGGCCGCTCGAAACTCGAGGGCGAAGCCGCTGTGCGCGTCGCAAACCCGCGCCACGTCATCCTGCGCACGTCCTGGGTGCACAGTGCGACTGGCGCGAACTTCGTCAAGACGATGCTGCGGCTGGCAGCCGAGCGGCCGGCGCTCTCGGTCGTCGACGACCAGGTCGGCTCGCCGACTTACGCCCCGCATCTCGCCGAGGCGACGTTGGCCATTGCGCGGCGCATTGCCCGGGACGGGGCCAGCGCGCCATGGGGCACGTACCATGCGGCCGGCCAGGGAACCTGCTCTTGGTGCGGCCTCGCGCGGGAGGTGTTCCGGGTCTCTGCTGCGACAGGTGGTCCGGCGGTCCCGGTGACAGCGATTCCGACGAGCGCCTATCCGACGCCAGCGCGCCGGCCGATGAACTCTCGGCTCGACTGCAGCAAGCTTTCGGCGGCGTACGGCATAGCGCTGCCGGCGTGGCAGGCCGGCGTCGCCGATGGCGTCAAGCGCCTGCTGGCGGGTTGAGATCGGCGCCAGGTGTCGCGCCGGTCGGATCTCGTGAAGCTCGCCCTGTTCTCGTTTGCGGAGCGCGGCTGAAGGTGCCAACGTGGCCGCCGAACCGTTAGCCACGCACCGGAGCGAACCCATGGTCGCGATTGCAGTCCTCGATGATTACCAGAACGTAGCTCTGAAAATGGCGGACTGGTCGCGTCTGCAGGCAAACCACACCATCAAGGTGTTCAATACGCACCTCGCCACGCCTGACGATGTCGTTCGCGCCCTCGCTGACTACGAGGTGATTTGCATCATGCGCGAGCGGACGCCCTTCCCGCGCACCGTGCTGGAGCGGCTGCCCAAGTTGAAGCTGCTAATCACGACCGGTGCGCGCAATGCCTCCGTCGATGGGAAGGCTGCAAACGAGCGCGGGATTGTCTTCTGCGGAACCGATGGCGGCGGCCATGCGACGGCGGAACTGTCGATGGGGCTCATCCTTGGCCTTGCACGCAATTTTCATGTCGAGTTGCAGAACGTGCGCGAAGGCCGCTGGCAGACGACGATCGGCCAGGACCTGCGCGGCAAGACGCTGGGGTTGTTGGGTTTGGGCAAGCTCGGCAGCCAGCTCGGCGTCTACGCCAAGCCGTTCGGCATGACGTTGATCGCTTGGAGCCAGAACCTGACGGCGGAGGCGGCGGCAGCGAAAGGCGTGGAGCGGGTCGAGAAGGATGAGCTGTTCCGGCGCTCGGATTTCATTTCGGTTCACTTGGTGCTGTCGGAACGCTCGCGCGGGCTCGTCGGTGCGCGCGAGATCGGGCTGATGAAACCGACGGCGCATATCGTGAACTCTTCGCGCGGGCCGATCATCGATGCCACCGCGCTCGCAGCAGCGCTGAAGGAAGGGCGCATCGCGGGTGCCGCCCTCGACGTCTACGACATCGAGCCATTGCCGGTGGCGCATGCGTTGCGGAAGGAGCCGCGCGCGCTGTTGACACCGCACATCGGCTACGTCACGGAAGAGTCCTATCGGATGTTCTATCCGGGAATCGTGGCCGCGATCGAAGGTTGGCTCGTGGGCGCCCCCGTGAGGGTGATCAGCTAACCCGTCGAGGCTGGCCGGCACAGTCCAAGGCCAAGACACCGGACAGGATAACGCGCGCAAGTCCTGATTGAGGAAGCCGGTTTGAACTAGCCATAACGGAGATACGGCCTGCAGGGCTCGCGTATCGGATTGAGGGAGATGCTTCGCGAGACGATGACCTGTTTGGGCGCATGCTGGCGCGCCTGTAGGATTGCAGGCGCCCTCGCGGTTTCCTTGCTATCGCTTAACACGCGGCTGTGCACGTTCTCTCTTTGGCCCACATGAAAACTCCTAAAAACGATGCAATATCATACGCATAAATTCTGCGTCGCCCCCATGATGGATTGGACGGACCGGCACTGTCGGGCCTTTCATCGGCGGCTGTCGCGTGGGGCACGGCTCTACACCGAAATGGTGACCGCCGAGGCCATTCTGCACGGCAAGCGAGATCAACTGCTGGCGTTCGATGCGCGCGAGCATCCCGTGGCGCTGCAACTCGGGGGCTCCGATCCGGCGAAGCTCGCGGCGGTCGCTCGCATCGGCGCGGGCTACGGCTACGATGAGATCAATCTCAACGTCGGCTGCCCGTCGGATCGGGTGCAGGGCGGGAATTTTGGCGCGTGCCTGATGGCGGAGCCGGGGCTCGTCGCGGATTGCGTGGCGGCCATGCGGGCCGCGGTCGACGTGCCGGTTACCGTCAAATGCCGGATCGGCATTGATGACCAGGACAGCGAAACCGACTTCGAGCGCTTCATCCTGACAGTGGCAGCGGCCGGCTGCAGCGTTTTCATTGTGCATGCGCGCAAGGCCTGGCTGAAAGGTCTTTCCCCGAAGGAAAACCGCGAAATTCCCCCACTCGACTACGATCGCGTCCATCGCCTCAAAGCGGCTCATCCCGAGCTGACGGTCGTGCTCAACGGAGGGCTCACAACGCTGGATGCAGCGAACACGCATTTTGACCGGCTCGATGGTGTGATGCTCGGACGGGCGGCCTATCAGACCCCTTACATCCTGGCGGACGTGGATCAGCGCTTTTTCGGTGCCGCCGAACCGCCGGTGTCGCGCGAAACGGTGCTCGCGGGCGTCATTGAAGATGCGCGGCGCCACGTCGACCAGGGCGGCCGGCTCAACAACATCACCCGGCATATTCTCGGCCTCTACCACGGGCAACCCGGAGCGCGAGCATTTCGCCGTCATTTGAGCGAGCATGCGGTCGGGCCGAATGCCGGTGTACGCGTCATCGAGGATGCCTTGGACCTCATGCAGCGCGCGGCTGCACGCGTGCCAGTGGCGGCGGAATAGGACCCCATGATGAGCGGACTGGACTGGGGCATGCTGGTGCCCGTCGCGATGACGCTTGCCGGCCTCGGATTTCTGGCGGGTCTGCTGGCGGGGCTGTTTGGCATCGGAGGCGGCGCAATCATCGTGCTGACGCTCTACGAGTCGTTCCGCATCTTGGGCGTCGATGAGGCTGTGCGCATGCATCTGGCGACCGGAACCGGGCTTGCCGTGATCGCACCGACGACACTGCGATCGTTTATGGCGCATCGCGCGCGCGGCGCCGTCGATATGGAGCTGCTGCGTCGTCTCGCGATCCCGATCGTGCTTGGGGTGTGCGGCGGCGTGCTGATCGCGCGCGTCTCGGCCGGCGACAGCCTCAAATGGGTGTGGGTCGTCATGGGCAGCTTTCTGTCGCTGCGGATGTTTCTCGGCCGCGACGACTGGCGGCTCGGCCCCGACATTCCCAAGAGCCGGCTGGTCGAGGCCTATGGCGTGTTCGTCGGCGCAATCTCGACGCTGATGAGCATCGGTGGAGGTGCCTACATCACCATGCTCATGACGCTCTACGGCCGGTCGCTGCATCAGGCGGTGGCGACCTCATCCGGCTTCGGTCCGCTGATTGCGATCCCGGGCGTTCTTGGCTTCATCTGGGCGGGATGGGGGCATCCGGGACTGCCGACCGGGGCGCTGGGCTATGTCAGCCTGATCGGCGCCGCACTCGTCATACCGACTGGGCTACTGGCGGCGCCGCTTGGCGCACGCCTGGCGCACGGTCTTTCCAAACGAAAGCTCGAACTCGCCTTTGCGACCTTCATGGCGCTGGTCGCGCTTCGCTTCCTGTCGACGCTGGTGCTGTAGCGTCTCGCAGCACGCGACGGCTGCCAAATGTCGTTGGTGCCGCCGTCGATTGCGTTATGCTTGGGGCACGATGAAGCAGGCGCGTGGAGGTTCTCATGGAAATGCGGGAGTTGGGCCGGACGGGTCTCAAGGTATCCCTGTTAACGTTTGGGTGCGGAGCGGTCGGCGGCCTCATGACCAAAGGCGCACCAGCCGATCAGATGCGAACCGCACGCCGCGCGCTTGAGCTTGGCATTAATTTTTTCGATACCGCGCCGCTCTACGGGGACGGCGCATCGGAGACCAACCTCGGCCGCATCCTGAAGGAGATCAAGCCGGAGATCGTGCTCGGTACCAAGGTGCGCGTGCAGCCCGCCGACAAGGGGCGCATCGGTCCGGCGATTGCGAAATCGATTGACGACAGCTTGAAGCGCCTGCAGCGCGATCACGTCGACCTGCTGCAGCTCCACAATTCGATCTCGTCGGCGGGCGACGAGCGTGACTTATCCGCCGACGTAGTGCTCGGCGAGGTTGTTCCCGCCATGGAGAAGCTGCGCCGCGATGGAAAGATCCAATTCCTCGGCATCACGGCGATCGGCGATACGGCATCGCTGCATCGCGTCGTCGATGCCCGGGTCTTCGACACGGCGCAAATCGTCTACAACATGTTGAACCCGAGCGCAGGCGGCCCAGTGCCTGCCGGCTATCCGGCGCAGGACTATGGCGCCTTGCTCAATCGCGCCAAGGCTGCCGGTATGGGCACGATCGTCATCCGCGCCATCGCTGCCGGCGCGCTCAGCGGCGAGGAAGCCCGCCATCCCCTTAATATGCAGGACGTGGCTCCGATCGGTTCCGGCGCCGACTACAAGGCGGACGTCATGCGCGCGCGCCAATTCCAGTCGCTCGTTGCTGACAGCCAGTCGAGGGATCTGATCGAAATGGCAATCCGCTTTGTGCGCTCGCATCCGGCCGTCTCGACCATGCAGGTTGGCATCGCGAACTACGACCAGTTCGATGGCGGTGCGGCCGCCGTCAACAAAGGGGTCTTGCCCAAGGCGATGCTCGACCGGATCGCGGCGATCCAGGCCGGGTTTGCCAAGACGGGTTGAGCCTCGGAGCCGCTCATGCCGCGCTGAGCCAGGAGAGGTCCCGTGTCCACGGTCCAGATGCGGCCTTGGCGCGCCGCGTCGCCCCACCGTTCGATGAGGCTGGCTGCCAAACGACGGTGTTTGCAGCGCTGTTGGAGGCGGCACGTCGCCATGGTGGCGCAAAGGCAAGCCTGGAGGACGTCGAGCGGAAGCCGCTGACATACAGCCGGCTGGTGCTCGGCAGTCTGGTGCTCGGCGGGAAACTAGCGCGGCTCGCGCCGCGCGGTGAGGCCGTCGGCGTGCTGTTGCCGAACGCCAACGGTCTTGTGGTGGTGCTGGTGGGGCTCAATGCATTCGGGCGCGTGGCGGCGCTGCTGAATTTCACGGCGGGCATCAAGAATCTGTGCTCGGCGCTGGGCACGGCCCGGATCGGCACCGTGCTCACGTCAAGGCGCTTCATCGGTACGGCGCAGCTCGACGACGTCGTCTCGGCCCTGGCCTTGGTCGATATGTCGGCGGGCGGCAAGGTCCAGATCGTCTACCTCGAGGATATCGCCCGCGAGATCGGCCTTCGCGACAAGATCGTCGGCGCGTTCCGTTCGCCGCTGGCTGGCCGCGTGCATCGCCGCTATGGGCTCGGGGCCCATGATCCGGCTGTCATGTTGTTCACGTCCGGTACCGAAGGGCTGCCGAAGGCCGTCGTATTGACGAACGCCAATCTGGTCGCCAATGCCCGGCAGATTTTTGCACATGCGGAGGGCCACCTAAAACCTACGGATACTGTGCTCAATCCGTTGCCGATGTTCCATTCGTTCGGTCTGACGGCGGCGACGCTGATGCCATTGCTGGCGGGCATGAAGGTCGTGCTCTATCCGAGTCCGCTTCACTACAAGCAGATTCCCCAGCTCATCAAGTCGGTTGGGGCAACGGTTCTGTTTTCGACGGACACGTTCATGCAGGGCTATGCGCGGGCCGCCGAGCCCGACGATCTGGCGTCGCTGCGCTTCGTGATGGCCGGTGCCGAGCGCGTCAAGGATCAGACCCGGCAGATGTGGTCGAAGACCAGTGCTGTCATTCTGGAGGGTTATGGTGCGACCGAATGCTCGCCGGTCATCGCTTGCAGCATTCCCGGCGGCATGGAGGCTGGCAGCGTCGGCCGCGTGCTGCCGGGGATTGCGACACGACTTGATCCGGTCGAGGGCATCCATGTGGGCGGCCGGCTCGCAGTTCGCGGCCCCAACGTAATGGCGGGGTATCGGCTGGCGGACAATCCTGACGTGTTGGTGCCGCCGCCTGATGGCTGGCACGACACGGGCGATATCGTCGATATCGATGCCGACGGGTTCATCACGATCAAGGGGCGGGCCAAGCGCTTTGCCAAAATCGGCGGCGAGATGATCTCACTGGCTGCAGTCGAGAGCATGGTGTCGGCACTCTGGCCCGGAATCAATCACGTCGTGGTTTCGCTGCCGGATGCGCGCAAGGGCGAACAGCTCGTGCTGGTTACGGAGAAACCGGACGCCGATCGCGATGCGCTTCAGAAGCGCGCAAAATTCGATGGCTTTCCGGAGCTGTGGATCCCGCGCGCGGTACGTGTCGTCGGCGCGATCCCGATCCTCGGGTCCGGCAAGATTGATTATGCAGCGACGGCCGAGTTGGCGCGTATGATGCGCCCGTTGCTCTAACCCGGACGAAATAGCGGAGTTTCGACTGTCCGGCTCAATCGCGTCTGCGGCGCCCGCTGAGGCGGCTCAAGGCGGGAGAGGCGCGGGCAGGTCAAGGCCTCGCGCAGCGCCTGCTTGATGTCGGCAAGTGAGCGGGCCGATACATAGGTGCCGCCCGTTTCTGTGGCGAGGCAGGAGGCGCGGACCTCGTCCCGTGCGCCCATCTGCACGCCGATGACATATATTATGAGGCCAGGCGAGCGCAACTTGAACTGCTGGCCGAGCAGGCAGGGATTGATTCCGCAATTCTCTTCGCCATCGGTGACGAGGACGATGACACCGGATTGACTGAGTTCGGCTGCGGCACGTGAGACGGCGAGCCCGAGTGGCGTCGTGCCGCCGGGCTTGATGCGGGCCAACTCGTCCATGATCGGCTGCGCGGCATTCGCGGCTGGCTGGAGCTTGGTCTCGACGTGACAGGTTCCGCCGGGGCCATAGACGACGAGCCCTGTGTGCCGGGACTTGGTTACCTCGGGCAGAATATCCAGCATTGCCTCGCGGGCGACGTCGATACGCGAGCGCTTTTCCATGTCGCGCAGGGCATGGAGCCCGAGGCGTCGAACACGATCATCGCGTCGCGCTGGCAGAACTCGTTTGCTTTGCCAGCCGGCAGCGGAGACGCCAACGCAACGATGGACAGAGATATGGCAACGGCGCGCACGGCCGGGTGCCGGATTCGCATCGGGGTGGAGCCGGTCGCGCGGGGCATGTTAGAAGCCTCCAAGATCGCTGGTCTCCCATGCGCTGCAACCGTGGCGGAGTTGGGACGCCCACAGCGGCAAGGCAATGGAGTCGGGTATGCAAGGCATCAAGGCGCTGACGTTCGACACCGGCGGCACAATTCTCGACTGGCACAGCGGGATCAAGCGGGAGCTGGCGGCGGCAGGCGCGCGACGCGGGATCACTGCCGACTGGACCGAGCTCACCAACGAGTTTCGCCGCCGGGCGCTGGGCGCCATCGTCAATGCGATCGGGCCCCGCTACAACTTTGATGACGTGCACCGGGACCAACTGGAACGGTTGCTCAGGGAGCGTGGTCACACGGCGTTCACGGCCGAGGATCGCGAGGCGATCTTCCAATCGCTCTATGCGCTCGATGTGTGGCCGGATTTCGTGCCGGGGCTGAACCGGCTGCGCGCCAAGTATCCGTGCGTCTCTTTCACGCTACTCTCGACCGCGCTGGTGATTGCGGTCTCGCGCAGGAACGCGATCGTCTGGGACGCGGTTATTTCGTGCGAGATGCTCGGGGTCTACAAGGTACGGCCCGAGGCCTATCAGGGCGCGGCCAAACTGCTGCAGTTGAAGCCTTCGGAGATCCTGATGGTGGCGTGCCACAACTTCGATCTCGATGCCGCCCGCAAGGAAGGGTTCCGCACGTGCTTCGTGCGCCGCCCCGACGAATGGGGACCACCAGGACCGCCTGATCCGAAGCCAAACCCGGCGTGCGAGCTCGTCGTCGATACGTTCGGCGCGTTGGCGGAGCGGATGGGCTGTTGAGCGTTACGCCTGGATAGATGCTCTTGGCGCCTCTCACGGCTGAATTGCATGCGGGGTTCGGCAACCTATCTTAACAATTAGGCCACCAAGGAGATGCAGATATGAGCCAACAGCCGCATCATGATCCCGAGGTCGGCGATGCCTCGGCGTGCGCCGCGATCGAGCAAATCATTGTGCCTCGCGCCCGGGATCTCGGCGGGTTCGAGGTCCGCCGCGCGCTTCCCTCCGCCCGTCGCCAAATGGTCGGCCCGTTCATATTCTTTGATCAGATGGGACCCGCCGAGTTCCTGATCGGAAAAGGCATCGATGTGCGACCGCATCCCCATATCGGACTTGCGACAGTGACCTATCTTTTTCAAGGCGAGATGTGGCACCGCGACAGTCTCGGCACGTCGTTGGTGATCAAGCCGGGCGAGGTCAACTTGATGACGGCAGGGCGAGGCATCGTCCATTCGGAGCGCGAGACCAGTGAGGCGCAGACCCAAGCGCGAGGGATGTTCGGGATCCAGGCGTGGCTGGCGCTGCCGAAATCGGTTGAAGAAATGGCGCCGGCCTTTGCGCACCACGGGATTGGCGAGCTGCCGCGCATTGAGGGTGAAGGTAAGCGCGTGCGCCTTATCCTGGGCGAGGCGTTCGGGCGGCGGTCTCCTGTCGAGTTTCCGCACCCCACGCTTTATGCCGAGGCTGTGCTGGCGCCGGGCGCCGTGCTGCCGATCGATGCCCACTACGACGAGCGCGCAGTCTACATTGCGTCGGGCGAGATCGACATAGCGGGCGAGCGCTTCGAGGCCGGACGCTTGCTCGTGTTTCGCCCGGGCGACCGGATTTCAATCCTGGCATTGTCGAATGCGCGCCTGATGATGCTGGGCGGCGAGCCGATGGACGGGCCGCGCCACATCTGGTGGAACTTCGTGTCGTCGTCGCAGGACCGTATCGCAGCTGCCAAAGCGGACTGGACGGCCAAGCGCTTTGCGGCCGTGCCCGGCGACGAAATTGAGTTCATTCCGTTGCCGGTTTGACGCCGTTGGTGGCCGGTGCCGGTCCGGGCGTTACGGCGCGGGGCGCGCCTTTTACCAATGGATGCGCGGCCGGCAGCGCACCATTCGTCTCCGATGCAGGAGAAGCGCTGGCGGCAGGGGCGCCTTTGTTGGCGCTCGTTGCCATCCGCCGGTTGACCGCGCGCCGGGACATGCGATTGCCGCACTGCCGGGCCATCGTCAGCCGGCTCATGTCACCAACGGATGGGGCCTCGGCTGGCGACATCGGGAGCGCTGCAAGCGTGACAGCGGTCAGCGGCTTGCGTCCCGTGAGATGCTCGAATCCGGCTTCCAGCAGCTGAGTCGCCCGCTCAGATCGCTCGTTGCGCGTGACGGCGCCAAGCACGACAGCGACCAACCTGCGGCCGTTGCGTGTGGCGCTCGCAACGACATTGTAGCCAGCGCCGCAGGTGAATCCGGTTTTCATGCCGTCGGCGCCTTCGAAAGTGCGCAACAGGTCGTTCTGGGAATGAAAATTCTGGCGGTGGATGCGCACGATTGGCGTTGCGAAAACCTCCGCGCGATCCGGGAAATCACGGAGCAGGGCGGCGGTCAGGATCGCCATGTCGCGCGCGGTTGTGATCTGATCGGGATCGGGCAGGCCATGGGGGTTCTTGAACCGGCTGCGCGTCATACCGAGCCGCTTGGCCGTGTCGTTCATCAGACCGGCAAAGGCCTCCTCGCTGCCGCCGATCAACTCGGCCAGCCCCATCGCAAAGTCGTTGGCTGAGCGCAGGATGAGCCCGCGAACGGCCTGCTCTACCGTGAGCTGGATTCCGAGCCGCAGACCGATGCGCGTCGCGGGTTGCTGGCGCGCGTACTCCGAAAGCGGCACGGCGGTGTCCCATGCCATCCGCCCGGTCTTCACAGCGTCGAACGCGAGGTAGGCCGTCATAAGTTTGGTAAGCGAGGCCGGGTACCAAATCTGGTCGGGTTCTTCTGTAGCGAATACAGTACCAGTCGCCGGTTCCATGACCATCACCGGCCCCGCGGTCGCGGGAGGCGTGGCAACTGTGATGGACAGTACCAAGGTTGCGCCGATACGTGAAGCCCGCAGCCAGCTTGGCATAGTGTCTCGATGCTCCCGATGATCGACCCGCTGGTCCTAAACAATCTATTCAGGGCGAGCAACGGCTTAGGGCGTGGTCGACAACGGAGCGAGCGACAGGTGTGGCCCGCTTACAGCGATGCCTGAACTGATCAGTGGGGTGCGAACAAGAAAAAGGCGGCACCGGCGCAAGGGGGAGGAGCGCGCGGGCCGCCTTGCTCTGCTGCCTGGGGGGAGGGGGAGACCAGGGGACCAGAGCATTCCAGAGGCCGGGTCGATTAGCCCGGCGATATCTTCAGCGCCTAATTGGGCTGCCGGTGAATCTGCTGAACAGCGGGCTGAGCGAGGTTGCGATCGCGGTAACGCGACCGTTGGGATGCGCTCTTTGCTCGAAACGCCTTTGACGCCTCAAGCAGAACGACAATGATCGCTGAGAGAGAGACGGGGCGGATTGGGGCAGACGTTTTGTTTTCCACCCCGCCTCAGGCGGATCAACGCGATTGGCAGTATAGTCCAATGAACAGATCATATGACCCTCGAATATCGGCTTTGCTCGAAATAAATTGTGCGGAGGAAAAACGATTATTTCTCAAGATCGCCCGTCGTCTGTCGAATGTCCAATCACAATTTCTTATACAACCAATGCGCAGATTGCGGGCGGCCCGCGCCGCTCAGTCAGCCGCCGGTTTCGATTGGGAGGTCGGATCGCGCGCCCCACTCGGACCATGAACCGTCGTAGACGGCAGCATCGGCATTGCCGATCTGGGCCAGTGCGAATGCAATGACGCCGGCGGTAACGCCCGACCCGCAACTGGCAACGACAGGCCGTGCCGTGTCGACGCCGGCCGCTGCGAACACCGCAGCAAGACCGGCTGCGTCCTTCAGCGTTCCGTCGGGATTGAGCAGGTTGGTGAAGGGCACGCTTTTCGACGAGGGAATATGCCCAGAGCGCAGGCCGGCGCGGGGCTCGGGAACGCTGCCCGCAAATCGGGTCGCGGCTCGCGCGTCGAGAATCTGGACATTCGGGTCGCCGATCAGCGCCTTGACGTCGGCGGCGCTGCGCACGCGCTCGGACAGGATGCGGGCTTTGAACGTTTGGGCGGGCTTGGCGGCCGTCGGTGCCGCCGTAACGACGCGATCCTCGGCTCGCCATTTCTTCAAGCCGCCATTGAGCACAGCGACGTTGTCGTGGCCCATGCTGCGGAACATCCACCACACGCGGCCCGCCGAATAGAGCCCTTCGCTGTCATAGACGACGACACGGTTGTCATTGCCGATACCCATCCGTCCGATCTGAGCCGCGAACTGCTCGGGCTTCGGTAACATGTGCGGCAGCGGATTGGTCTTGTCCGAGATTTCGTCGATGTCGAAGTAGAGTGTGCCAGGAATATGCGTGCCTTCGTATTCCTTGCGTGCGTTGCGGCCTGACGTCGGCAGGTGCATGGAACCGTCCAGCAGGACCAGCCCGGGCGCGTTGAGATTTTCGGCCAGCCACTGTGTCTCGACGATCCACTGCTCGGCATTGGTCATGGTGGGTCCTTTCGAACTGAAACTGGGGTCGGCAACTCACACGAAGGCGACGCGGATGCGCCGATTGAGCTTGCCCTTCTTCTCGATCTTGGTGACGGCAACATTGCCGATCTCGCCCGTGGCGCGCACATGCGTCCCGCCGCAGGGCTGCATGTCGATGCTGCCGCCATCGCCAATCAGCACGAGGCGCACCTTGCCCGACCCCATCGGTGGCTTCACGGCCATCGTGCGCACGAGCCCGGGATTGGCATCGAGTTCGGCGTCAGTGATCCAGCGTTCGGTGACGAGGTGATTGGACGCGACCAGCGCCATGATCTCGGCAGTCAGCTTGTCTTTGTCGACGGCCGAGGCATCTTCAATGTCGAAATCGAGACGGCCGTCCTCGGCGCCGATCTGGCCGCCGGTGACGGGGAACTTCACGAGGCTGCAAAGCAGATGCAGGGCTGTGTGGATGCGCATGTGGCGCAAGCGCGTTTCCCAGTCGAGAGCAATGGTGACGGTCTCACCGGCAGCGGGCCTAGCGACTCCCTCCGCCGGTACGTGCACGATAGTTGCTTTGTCGGCAGTATCGTAAACGGTGGTGATGATGGGGCATTCGCCGCCGGCAAAGCGAATCACGCCCTTGTCGCCGGGTTGTCCGCCAGCGCTGGCGTAGAAGGGGGTCTTGTCCAGCACAATGCCGCCGCGCTCATTGACGGCCAGAACTGCGGCGGTGCACTGCTTGAGGTAGGCGTCGGTCCGGTAGAGCTGTTCCGTCATCGGCTCAGGCCTTGCCTGGACCGGTGAAGACCATGGGCGGGGCTTTGGCTTTGCCCGCGAGCCAGCCCGGCACGGGTAGGTTTTTCGAGCGCAGGAACTCCGCATTGAACAGCTTCGACTGATAGCGGGTGCCGGAGTCGCACAGGATCGTCACGATGGTGTGGCCGGGCCCGAGATCCTTGGCGAGCCGGATGGCGCCTGCAACATTGACCCCCGACGACGACCCGAGGCAGAGCCCTTCCTCTTGCAGCAGCTGGAACACGATGCCGACCGCTTCGTCGTCCGGAATGAGGTAGGCGTGGTCGACCTTGAGCCCCTCGAGGTTCTTGGTGATGCGGCCCTGGCCGATGCCCTCGGTGATAGAAGAACCCTCGGATTTGAGTTCGCCAGTGGTGTAGTAGGCATGGAGAGCCGCGCCCGGCGGGTCAGCGAGTGCGATCTTCACATTGGGATTGCGGGCGCGCAGTCCGATGGCGGTGCCGGCGAGGGTTCCGCCCGAGCCAACGGCTGACACGAACCCGTCGATCTTGCCCTCAAGCTCGTTCCAGATCTCCGGCGCAGTCGTCGCGATATGGGCTTCGCGGTTGGCGACGTTATCGAACTGATTGGCCCAGATCGCGCCGTTGGGTTCGGACTTGGCCAGCGCCTCGGCGAGGCGGGCCGAATATTTGATGTAATTGTTGGGGTTCTTGTAGGGGACCGCCGGCACTTCGACGAGCTGGGCGCCGAGCAGACGCAGCATATCCTTCTTTTCCTGCGACTGAGTCTCCGGAATTACGATCACCGAGCGATAGCCGAGCGCATTGCCAACCACGGCCAAGCCGATGCCGGTGTTGCCGGCCGTCCCCTCGACGATGGTGCCGCCGGGCCGGAGAGTGCCGCGCTTAACGGCGTCCTGGATGATGAATAGGGCCGCTCGATCCTTGACCGAGCCGCCAGGGTTCATGAACTCGGCCTTGCCGAGAATGGTGCACCCTGTCTCGGCCGAGGCGCGCTTCAACTTGATGAGGGGGGTGTTGCCAACTGCAGCGGCAACGCCGTCCTTAATGGTCACGAATGGCTCCAACGTCCGGGGGCGGGTTGTTATTAACGTAGTGTCGCTTGGCCCAGAAGGGAAGGCAGGCTTTGCAAGTTCCCGATTGGGCCTTGTATGGTGGCGTGAATCAGCCAGAGCTAGACCCGCGGGAGCTGCCAGTGATCTATGACACGATCGAGAATAAGCACGGACTGAAGCACGATCCGTTCAAGGCGCTGATGGTGCCGCGGCCGATCGGCTGGATCTCGACGATCAGCAACGAGGGCGTCGTCAATATCGCGCCCTACAGCTTCTTCAATGCCATGGGCGAAAAGCCCCATTACGTGGCGTTCAGTTCGGCAGGCATGAAGGACAGCCTGAAGAACATCAACCAGAACGGCGAGTTCGTCTGCTCTCTGGCGAACTATGACCTTCGCTATGAGATGAATGCGACGTCGGCTGCAGTGCCCTATGGCGTCGACGAGTTCCCGATTTCGGGCCTGACGGCCACGGCCTCGACGTTCGTCAAGCCGCCCCGCGTCAAAGAATCGCCGGCCGCCTTCGAGTGCAAGCTCTGGAAGACCATCGACCTGCCCGGAGTCGCCCCCGGTCAGGAGTCCAAAAACACGATGATCATCGGCTACGTCGTCGGCACTTACATCGACGAGCGTTTCATCAAAAACGGCATCGTCGACACCGGCGCCATGCGTCCGATCGCGCGGCTCGGCTACATGGAGTACGGCGTGATCGAGCCGGAAAACGTCTTCACCATCAATCGCCCGGAGGTCGGTGCCGACGGCAAGATCGTCAATCTTCGGCCGGAAGGCGCGTTCGACGGCAAGTATCGCTGACGGCCAGCCGATGGGTGCGTCCGTGCGCGTCACGCGATTTGCCAGCAATCCCATAATTCGTCCGAACATGGACGGGGGCATGGGGGACAACATCAACGGTCCCTCGCTCATACGCGTGCCCGCGTGGTTGGAAGCGCCGCTCGGGCGCTATTACCTCTACTTCGCGCATCACGATGGCCGATATATTCGCTTGGCCTATGCCGACGACGTGGCTGGTCCGTGGACCATGCACGAGGCCGGCGTGTTGCCGTTGGCCGCGTCTGGCTTTGCCGGCCATATCGCATCGCCGGATGTGCACGTGGATGAAGCGCACAGGCGGATCCGCATGTACTTCCACGGCGCCGATGAGCCGAGCGGCGTTGCCGGCAGCCACCAGTTCACACGGGTCGCCGTGTCCCCGGATGGGTTGCACTTCGTCGCGGCGCCCGAACCGCTCGGGCGGCCGTATTTGCGTGCATTTGATTGGCGCGGCCAGACTTATGGTCTGGGAATGCCGGGCGTGCTCTATCGTTCGCGCGACGGGCTGACGGAGTTCGAGGAAGGACCGAAGCTCTTCTCATCGCGGATGCGGCATTCCGCGCTGAAGCGCGATGGCGGTACGTTGTCGGTGTTCTACACCAACGTTGGAGATGCGCCCGAAAGCATTCTCGTGTCCACCATCGACCTTGCGCCCGATTGGCGCGCCTGGAAGGAGACCGATCCCGTGCTCTTGCTGCAGCCGCAGTTGCCGTACGAAGGTGCCGGCCTCCCAGTCATGCCGTCGGTGCGCGGCTTGGTGCACGAACCGGTGTGTCAGCTCCGCGATCCCGCCATTTTCCGAGAAGGCGACCGGACGTATCTACTTTATGCCGTTGCTGGCGAGCATGGCATTGCCATCGCAGAGCTGACGGAGCGGGGAGCGTCCGGTTGAAATGGTGCGCTGCACGCATTCCGGTGCAGGTGCGAAGCTGGAATTGCGGCCGCGGCCGTTCGCGATTGCGGTTGCTGCCCCTGCCCCCTAGCATGGCCGACGATTGTCCGACGATATCGCCGGATCATGGCTAACGCGGCCGGGCGCATGGGGCGCTGGTCCTGCAGGGGGTATCATGAGCAAGAAGTACAATGTGCTGATTATGGGAGCATCCTACGGCTCGCTGTTGGCGAGCAAGCTCCTGCTGGCTGGTCATTCGGCGAAATTGATCTGCCTGCCGGCGGAAGCGGAGCTCATCAACAAGGAAGGCGCGATCATCCGGATCCCGGTCAAGGGCCGGGAAGGGCTGGTGGAGCTCAACACGACCAAGCTGACAGGCAAGCTTTCTGCGGGCGGGCCGGCCGACGTCGATCCGGCGGCCTACGATCTCGTTGTGCTCGCCATGCAGGAGCCGCAGTACCGCCAACCCGGCGTGCGTGAGTTGCTCGATCGAGTGGCCAAGTCGCGCGTGCCGACGATGTCGATCATGAACATGCCACCGCTGCCGTATCTCAAACGGATCAAAAGCATCGATGCGACCGCGATCCGTTCGTGCTTCGCCGACGCCACCGTATGGGACAGCTTCGATCCGGCAACGATCACCTTGTGCAGCCCTGACCCGCAGGCCTTTCGTCCGCCCGAGGACAAGGTCAACGTGCTGCAGGTTCGCCTGCCGACCAACTTCAAGTCGGCTCGTTTCGAGTCCGATGCGCACACCCAGATCCTGCGCCAACTCGAGACCGACATCGAGGCCTCCCGCGTCGACGCGGGCGACGGCAAGGGACCGTTCGAGCTGCCGGTGAAGCTCAAGGTACATGACTCGATCTTCGTGCCGCTGGCCAAGTGGGCGATGCTGCTCGCTGGCAACTATCGCTGCGTTCAGCAGGACGGCATGCGGCCGATCAAGGACGCCGTGCACACCGATCTCGCCGCCACGCGTGACGTCTACAACTGGGTAGTGAAGCTGTGCACTTCACTCGGCGCCAACGAGAAGGATCTGGTGCCATTCGAGAAGTATGCGAACGCGGCGCTCTCGCTCGGCAGTCCGTCGTCGGCCGCGCGAGCATTGGCGGCCGGCGCGCCGAATATCGAGCGTGTCGACAAGCTGGTGCAGACGATCGCTGCCAGCAAGGGTATGCGCCTCGATGCAGTCGACCAGACGGTTGCGATGGTCGAAATGTGGCTCGCCAAGAACCGCGCCAAGGCGGCGTGAACGCGACGGATGTTGTGCCTCTCTCCCCGTGTTCCGGCGCGGGGAGAAAGTCTATGCACATCATGCGGCGGCGAGCGGGGTGCGTCGTTCGGCGAAAATCTGTCCGGTGATGGCAAACACGATGTCGCCGTGCTGGTTGCGTCCCTGGTTGTCGGTGACGATGAGGCCGCGGTCGGGCCGTGACTTCCAGTCGAGCAGCTCCGCGACGCGGCCGCGATACTCGATCGTATCGCCAACGAAGACCGGCTTGTACCATCGCAAACTCTTGAACCCGGGCGACGGGCCGTAGATCGCGCTGCGGATGCCTTTGTCACGCATCTCCGCTTCGATCTTTTGCCGGAAGGCCACGAACTGGCGGATCCAGATCGCGGTGGTGTGCCAGCCGGACGCCGACAGCGCACCGAACAGCGAGGCTTTCGCTGCGTCGTCGTCGAGATGAAAGGCCTGTGGATCAAACTCGCGCGCAAACGCCATGATGTCTTCACGCGTGAAAGTGTGCGAGCCGAGGGGGTAGTTCTCGCCGATCTGCCGGTCCTCGAAGAAGTTGGCGGTTCGGCTGGGTTCGGGCCCAGGCATCTCCCAGAGGCTCACCACCTTGGCTTTCTCGCCGCCACGCGATTTGCTGGCGGCGGTAGCGGGATGGCGGACGCGGAGCAACTGGTTCGAGTCCCAACTCATGAGCACCTCGCCATTCTGGTTCAGCATCTCATGCTTGAGCCGGGCGATGCCGGCTTCGGGCCGCGAGCCGAGCGCGCGTTTCTCAGTGCACACGAAGCGCGCCGACAGCACATCGCCCGGCCGCACAGGCCGCATCCAGCGGACCTCGTCGATGCCCGGCGAGCCGAGCGACGTGCCGTGTGCCAGAACGTCGTCGGCGAGCATCCGCATCAGCAGCGCGCAGGAATGGAAGCCTGAAGCGCACAAGCCGCCGACGATCGATTTTTTTGCCACTTCCTCATCGAGATGGATCGGCTGCGGATCATAGGTGCGGGCGTAGGCGATGATCTCCTCTTTGGAGACCGCCTTGCGGCCGAACGCCACCGTGCGCCCGATCTCGAGGTCCTCGAGATGGATCTTGTCGGTCGGAACAGGCATGTCCAGCATCTGGGGTCCTCACGAGGTCCGGGGGCAATTGGCGCGAAGGCGAGCACGCCGCATCGCGGCCGGGCAAGCCGGCGCTGGGGGCCGCAATATCGGTCCCGCCGGCGGCTGGCAAGCACGCTGCCGCAAACTATGGCTCAAATCCGAACATGGCTTAACCTCGACTTAACCGTTCCTGGCGCATTCTGCTTTTGCAACTTGAGGTCAGCAGGCCTCGCGACGAGTGCCTGAACGCTAGAAGGTAGATGCACATGAAAACCACGATGAAGGCTAGCCTTGCTACGGCAACGCTTGCTGTCGCGACCTGCTTTGCTATGCCGGCAATGGCTGGCAAGGACGGCTATGCCGGCCGCGCCGCTCCGGCTCCAGCACCCGCTTATGCGCCGGCCTATGCGGCAGCTCCGAGCGCTGCTGGCCCCTGCTACTTCCGCTCGGACGTTGGCTACTCCTGGGGTCGTGACGACGCTGAAGCCATTTACGTTGGCAACGCCGCCGACCCGGTTGTTCGCGGCGAGCAGCTCGGCGACACGCACTTCGTAGAAGCCGGCCTCGGCTGCGGCATGGGCTCTCGTGGTTTCCGCGCGGAAATGGTTCTCGGCGCACGTGGCGAGCGCAAGTTCTCGGGCGACGTGGATATCGTGATCGCCGGCCTGCCGGTGGATCCGCCAATCCATACGACGCTGCGCACCTACACGATGATGTTCAACGCCTACCACGACCTCGGCAAGATGGGCGGCTTCGTGCCCTACGTCGGCGCCGGTCTCGGCTGGGCCTACCACAAAATGGGCAACGTAACGATCGACGATATTGGCAGCCCAAACCCGCAATTCGGCGAGGACAAGCTCTCGATGGCTTGGTCGCTGATGGCTGGCGTCGGCTATCAGATCTCGGATCGCGCCGTTCTGGACTTCGGTTATCGCTATATCGACCTGGGCTCGGCTCGTTCGTCCCACAACGATACGACGAACAGCTGGAACCCCCGGCTCGAGATCGACGATTTGCGTGCGCACGAGCTGAAGGTAGGTCTTCGTTACCACTTCGGCGCCTCGGGTGACTGCTGCCAGCAGGCTGCTTACGCACCGATGAAGTAAACGTCACGCTCTCCCAGCGTATCGGAAGGCCGGGCCCTCGGGCTCGGCCTTTTTTGCTTTTGGGTACTCGCAAAGATTGGCACGGCTTTTGCGGTGTTCTTCCTCTAGTCGCTGCGCGTTGCGCAGGGCTGAACCGAGGGAGTGATGAACATGGCTCGCGCCGTTCTGATCCTGGTTGTCGCCCTGTTGGGCTACACAGTCGTGAGCCAAGGGTGGATGGAGGCCGTCCGCCTGGAGGATCGACTTATCTGGGCCGCCCTTTTGCCTGCCATCTACATCCTGGGATTGGCGATACTGCGCGATTGACTGCCCCACACGCAGGGCGCGGTGCCGCGTTACATTGTCGCGAGCTTGGCGCCGCGGGCGCCGGTTTGGCCTGGTCCGGCCACGTCGCATTTGGCGAGAAAGTTGTTGATCGACATTTGCGTCGCGCGATCCAGCAGCAGGGGCGCGTGGCCTTGGCCCTTCACGGTCAAGGTATCAAGTGCAGGATGGCGCAGGCGCATCTCGGTGACCGTGCGTTCGCTCAGGAGGTCCGACAGTTCGCCGCGAATGACCATCGTGGGCGTCCGGGCCAGGGCTTCGAATGGTTTCCAGAGGTCGGCAAGCGGCCCGTCCATGATCGAGACGGCCTGGCCGAGCGCTTGATCATAGCCGTGCGACGGGCGGCCATGATCGTCGTTGAACCATTGCCGTGCGACGGTCTCCCAGACGGCCGGAGGCACGCCCGGGAACTGCTTGGAATTGAGCCCTTCGACGAGTTGTGTTGCCTCGGTCCAGGAGGCTGGCAGAGGAATCCGTCCGACGAACGCGACGATCCGCAGCAGGCCTTCGCGTTCGATGACGGGGCCGATGTCGTTCAGCACCACCACGCCAATGGCCGCCGGGCGCATCGTCGCCATCAGCATCGCCAGCAGACCTCCGCGCGAGGTGCCGATGAGGGCGGCATCGTGGAGGCCCGCGAGGGTCATCAGGTCGAGGGCGTCGAAGAGTTCGACCTGGAGCGCATAATTGCGCCACTCGGGATCGTTGGCCGAGCGTCCCCGGCCACGATAATCGATCGCGTAGACGTCGCGGGCCGCGGGGTTCGCCGGATCGGATAGAACCATCGCTAATTCATGGAAATCTCGCGAATTGCGCGTCAACCCGGGAAGGCAGAGGGCCGGCCGCCGTGTCGATCCAGCCGACGGGTAATGCCGGGCGTAGAGCCGCAGCCCGTCGCGGGACGTGTAAAAGGCGTCCTGCCAGTACTGCGGAGACGGGATTTGGTTCATGCGGCTGATAACCTTGTGATTCTGCGTGACGCTGACATACGCCTTTCGCGTTCGCAAGGTTGTCGCGGGGCTGTCGCCGGTCCGGCGGGCCGGCGACAGACTTGCTAAGGCAGGGGCTTGAAGCCCTCGGCGACGCGGCGGAACTCCGGCATGAGAGTGGCGCGGTCCTGGGCTGGCATCTGGCCAACGATCCGGAAGTATCCGCCGGCCGGTGGCACAAGAACCACCTGATAGACGGCGACCTCGCCGCCGGTGTCGCGGTCCTTGGCAGTCGCGATCAGCTCGACACCCGGAAGGCCGGCAATGGTGACCGCCCGGCGCTCGGTGACCCTGAGATCGGTGATGCTGGAAAGGTTCGCAAGCAGGATTTCGGCAAAATCGTCGGGTTTGGTAACGACCCGGCGATCGAGCGAGGGGGCGATGATCAGCGTTGGCCGACCGGGCGCCCGTTCGTCCGGTTTGGTCTGGCCTTCGAGTGTGTACGATTTGGTGGTGCCAAGGAATTGGCCAGCCGGCTTGAAGGGGCCGAGATAGTCGAGAGTGAAAAGATCCTTGGCCGGGGCCGCGGTTGGCGCAATCCGGGCGCTTGCGAGAATGCTTTCGATGTCGTCCGGTTTGACTTGCCCCTGCGTGAGCGAGGCTTTTTGGATGTTGGCCGTGATCAGTGCCGTGATGCCGGCATCGCGAAAGACTATAAAGAACTTGGCGAATTGGCCGGCGGCACTGTCTTGCTCGGCCTGCATGTAGAGATAGGCGTCGGAGCGTGTCAGCTTGGCGGATCGCGCATTGAGGATGCCCTTCAGGGCCAAGGCTTCCGGCGTCATCCCGAGGACGATCTCCTCATAGGCCTTGCCGGGCATCTCGACCACGACGAAGGACGCCCCGAGCGCTTCGTTGACGAACCCCGAGAACAGGGTCGAGGGCTCGTAGCCGACCGGCAGATCGAGCGCGACCCGACTCGATGGCGCTTGCTGGACCTTGGCCATGGCGGGGCCAGCCGACAGCGGGGCCGCGCAGAGCGCACACGCGAAAACGCTCCGCGCGATGAAACCAAGGGTCGTCCTCATAGGACCTCCGCAAACCGTCGAGACATCTGGAGCCAACTTGACAAAGCATGCGGCCATTTTGCGGCAGTCGCCCACATCGACAAATCATGCCAAGGTGCAGGCTCGAGGCCGCGGGTCCTTTGCTGGGCGTCCGGGTGCCGGAAGCGGGGTGGCGACTGGTCATGGCGAAAGTTGACATTGCGCGGGTCGCAGACGTCATCCGCGAAGTGGCGGTCGCCGAAATCATGCCGCGCTGGCGCAACCTCTCGGCGGGCGATATCGCCTCGAAGGCTGCCTCGGGCAGCCTCGTGACGATCGCCGACCATGCCGCTGAAGCAGCCTTGACGACGCAACTGGCTGCGCTGCTGCCTGGCTCGATCGTCATTGGCGAGGAAGCCGTCGCCGCCGACCCGGGCGTGCTCGAGAGGTTCGGCAGCGCCGAACCGGTCTGGGTGATCGATCCGATCGACGGTACGCGGAAGTTCACCGAGGGCAAGACCTCGTTCGATGTCATGGTGGTGCTGATGCAGGGCGGTCGCGGGATCGCGGCCTGGATCTATGCGCCGGCCGAAGGCAAGCTCTATATGGGTGAGGTGGGCGCGGGTGTCGTGCGTATCGCCGACGGCCAGGCAGCGGAACGGATCACGGCGCGTCCTGGCCGCAGTCTGAGCGAGCTGACCGGCATTCTCACCTCGCGCGGTTTTCTCAACCGGGGCTTGCCCGATCCCGAGAATGTCCGCCATCGCTTTCGCCAGTACGCACCGCCGATCTGCGCCGGGCACAATTACTCGCGCATCCTCGATGGCGAGTGCGATTTTCTGATCGGCTTCGCGACGCTGCCGTGGGACCATCTGCCCGGCCTGATGCTGGCGGGCGAAGCCGGCTTTCATCACGCGCGCCACGACGGCCGGCCATTCGCGCCGCTGGATTCTAAAGGCGGCCTGCTGATCGCGCCTGACGAGGCGAGCTGGCGAGACATCCTGGCGGCTCTGCTGCCGTGAGGCATTGAGGTCGGGGCGATCAGGAGCTCTCGAAGGTTCTGAACGACTTGGCAGCTGCGCGATTGCGATCAACGTGGCTAAGGTGGGTACCTAAGTTTGACAGGGGAGTTCCGTGGCATGAACCCAACGCGCAAACCGGTCGCCGTCATCGTCGGCGCGACATCCAAGTGGCAGGCTGACGGCCGCAATACCAAGCTGGCGCATGGCAAAGTGCTTGATGACGATGCGTTTCCCGCGGGCATCCGGTGGGGTATCGGCGGCGCTATTGCCCAGAAATTTGCCAAAGAAGGGTTTTTCGTCGTGCTGACGACGCGCGCTGCGGCCAACGCGTCGGGGCTGGAGCAGGCCATCAAAGCGCAAGGCGGCGACGTCATGACCGTCGAGATGGACCTCGTCTCGCACGACTCCATCTCCAAAGCGTTCTCAATCGTTCGCGACAAGGCCGGCGACCCGCATGTGCTCGTCTACAATGCGGGTTACCTCGAAGGGCGCGACCTGCCGCCCGACAAGGAACTGCTGGAGCACATTCCCGTCGAGATGTTCGAGACGGCGCAGCACATCGCGAGTCGCGGACCGTTCCTAGTCGCCAAGGAAGTGCTGCCCGCCATGCGCAAGCGCGGCCAAGGCTCGTTCCTGATCTCGAACAATCAGTTTTCCCTGCGGGGACGCAAGCGCCTGACAGGGCAATCGCTCTACTATCCGCGCGTGATGATGCGCACGCTGGCGCAAGTGCTGACGGAGGAATACTCCGAGCATGGCGTGCACGTGGCCAACATTGTGATCGACGGCCTGATTGACTCACCCGGCACCCGGGCTCTACCGCGCGCCCAGAAGCGGCCGGAGATCGTGATGAATCCCGAGAAGATCGCGGATGCGTTCTACTATTTGCACACCCAGGACAAGTCCTGCTGGACGCACGAGCTACAACTGACGGCCTTCTCGACCAATCCGAGCTATTGAGGATCAGCGATTGACCGGGGCGAGGCAGCACGCCAGTCCCAGGTTCGATTGCGCTTCAGGCCCTACACAGGTGGTTGCCATGTCCATCGTTGATTTCGACGCCGTTGCAGAAGTGATCCGCGCCGTGGCCGCCGCCGAGGTGCTGCCGCGATGGCGCAATCTCGGAGCTGGCGACGTCGTCGAGAAGGATGGCCCGGCGGATCTCGTGACGGTCGCCGACAAAGCCTGCGAGATTGCGTTGACGGCGCGGTTGGCGGCCCTGCTGCCGGGTTCGCGGGTGGTCGGGGAGGAGGCCGTCTCGGTCGATCCGTCGCAGCTCGAACTATTGACCGGATCGGCGCCCGTCTGGGTGGTCGATCCGATTGACGGAACAAGCGCCTTCGCGGCCGGCGAGCCGGAGTTCGCGGTGATGGTGGCGCTGGTCGCGGATCGTGAGTTGGCTGCCGGCTGGATTTATGCGCCGGTCGCCGGTGACATGACGTTCGGAGCGCGTGGTGCGGGCGTCTGGCAGGAGACGGCGGGCGGTCGTGTCCGGCTTCAGCCGCCGCCGAAGGTGGAGGGCCTGGGCAGCCTTGTCGGTGTGATCGGGCGGCGCGCGTTTAGCGACTCCGAGCGGGAGCGAGTGCTGGCCAAGGAGCGCCATTTCCGCCGCTTCGGCCCAGTGGTGTGCGCCGGCATCGATTATCCGAAGCTTGCCGCGGGGCAGTCTCACTTCGCTCTCTACAACAAGTCCGAGCCCTGGGATCACCTGGCAGGGCTCGCGATGCTCTCCGAACTTGGGTTCCATTTTGCCAAGCATGATGGCACGGCCTATCGGCCCGGCGACAACACCGGCGGTCTGTTGATCGCACCAGATGCGGCACTTTGGCAGCAAATCCGCGCCATCCTTCTCGACTGAGGCACTCTGGAGTGGCAGTGGTGGTTCTAGGGCCACAACCAAGCCGCGCCGCGCACGCCGGATGCGTCGCCCCATCGCGGTTGGCGGATGTCGACCGCAGGCGTATCCGCGAAGATGTACGGCGCCATCAGGGCCGGCAATTCGCGATAGAGATGCGACAGCTGCGAGAGCCCGCCGCCCAACACGATCACTTGCGGATCGAACAGGTTGACCACGTGTGCCAGACCGCGCGCCAGACGTGAAGCGTGGCGGTCAAGTGTAGCTCTGGCAGAGGCGTCGCCGGCCGCGGCCCGGCCGGCGATCTCAACGGCGGAAAGTGCGTGTCCGGTCTGGCACAGGTGGTCGGCTGCGAGCGCCGGCCCTGAGACCCAGGTCTCCATGCACCCGAGGCGTCCGCACCAGCAGCGCGGGCCCGGGTGCTCGTCCGGGCCGCTCCAGGGTAAGGGATTGTGTCCCCATTCGCCGCCGATGCCGCGCGGTCCATCAATGAGGCGGCCGCCGACGACCAGCCCTCCGCCGCAGCCGGTGCCGAGGATGACGCCGAAAACGGAGTGCGCGCCGGCGCCGGCGCCATCCGTTGCTTCCGACAGTACGAAGCAGTTGGCGTCGTTGGCGAAGCGCACGGGGCGGCTGAGGCGCTGCTCGAGATCGGTCTTCAGGGCGCGGCCGTTCAGCCAGATTGAGTTGGCATTTTGGACGCGACCCGTCGTCGGTGAGATCGAACCGGGCATACCGATGCCGATCGTTGCGCTGGCGCCCGCTGCCGTCTCCAGCCGCCGGACGAGATCAGCCAGCGCATCGAGGGTTGCCGCATAGTTGTCGCGCGGCGCAGCGAAGCGTTCACGAGCGACGGCCTCACCGTATGAAAGCGCGACACCCTCGATCTTGGTGCCGCCTAGATCGATGCCAACCTGGACTGTCGACAATGTGGTCATCAAACGCTGTCCCACGTCGCGGGGCCAGCGAGGGCGGCATGCGCGGCGGTCACTTCTGTGGGATCGACGCTGGCGCCGGCCGCGAAAACGAGCAGCATCGATTCGTCCTCGCAGAGGTGACCAAGCACGGCGGCCAGCGTGTCGCGCCGCCCCGCATGCTCCCTGAGTTCGCCGGGCTCGAGGCCGGTATCGGCGAGAAAGCGCGTTAACCGGCGATTATCTTCTGCCAGAAAGACCAGCGCCTTGAGGGCGATCTCCTCCGCGTTCTCGGGTGTCACGCGGGTTTGCCGCTTGATCGGTTTCATGATCGGTTTCATGTGGCCTCCGGATAGTCCTTTCCGCAACATCTTAAACAGTTGGTTAGTGTTTTCGGACAAACTCGTTTGCAACAGCTCCCTCGAATTGGTGCAAGAGGTGGGGGGAGGCGCCGGGCGAGCCGACATCGATGACCTATCAACAGAACGTTCGGACGTTCGCAGGGCGCCGGCCCAAAGCAGGCGGCGGCTCGACCAAGACTGTCCTCATCGTGGAGGACAATGAGCTCAATATGAAGCTCTTCCACGATCTACTTGATGCCCATGGCTATGCCACCGTCCAGACCCGCAACGGGCTCGAAGCGCTTGATCTCGCCCGCCAGCATCGCCCCAATCTCATTCTGATGGATATCCAGCTGCCCGAGGTTTCCGGCCTCGAGGTGATGAAATGGATCAAGGACGACGACCAGCTTCGCGACATCCCGATCGTCGCTGTGACTGCATTCGCGATGAAGGGTGACGAGGAGCGCATCCGCCAGGGCGGCTGCGAGGCCTACATCTCGAAGCCGATCACCATCGGAACGTTCATCGATACGGTTCGCCGCTTCATTGGCGACGCCGCGTAACTCAGCTCTGCGCTTTTGAAGGCCACCCATGACCGCTCGCGTTCTCGTCGTCGACGATATCCTGGCTAACGTGAAGCTGCTTGAGGCTCGGCTGTCGGCCGAGTACTTCGAGATCCTGACAGCCTACAGCGGCAAGGAGGCGCTCGACATCCTGTCGCGCGAACGAGTCGACGTAGTCCTGCTCGACGTCATGATGCCCGGCATGGACGGTTTCGAGGTCTGCCGCCGGATCAAGCAGACGCCGAAGCTCGCGCACGTACCGGTCATCATGGTCACCGCGCTGGATCAGCCATCCGACAAGGTGCAGGGCCTCGATGTCGGCGCTGACGATTTTTTGACGAAGCCGGTCGACGATATCGCGCTGATTACGCGCGTCAAAAATCTATCGCGCTTGAAGGTTCTGGCCGACGAGCTGATGATGCGGGCCTCGACCACTCAGGAGATGGGAATTGCCGCCGGCAGCGTGCCAGACTGGTCGCAGGCAGGGGCTCAGGGGCGGGTGCTGCTGGTTGAGGACCACGCGCGCTTCGCGCAGCGGATCGTCGAAGGTGTCGGCAAAGTTCACACCGTCAACGTTGAGCGCGATCCGCAGGCGGCCTTGCTACGCCTTGCCGAGCAGAACTACGACCTCCTGATTGTCAGTCTGTCGCTGCAGAACGCCGACGGATTGCGACTTTGCTCGCAGGTCCGTTCTCTGGATCGGACCCGTCACATGCCCATCATCATGATGGTGGAGCCTGGTGACGACGCGCGGCTGCTGCGCGGCCTCGACATGGGCGTTAATGATTACTTGTTGCGCCCAATTGATCGCAACGAAATGCTTGCCCGCATCAAGACCCAGATCAAACGCAAGCGCCACGCTGACCTGCTCCGGGCCAAGCTCGACCAGGGCATGGAAATGGCGATCACGGATGCCCTCACCGGTCTTCACAACCGGCGTTACATGGAAGGCCATCTGTCGACGCTGGTCGCGCAGGCGATCCAAGCCAACCGCTCCCTCTCCGTGCTTGTTGCCGATATCGACTTCTTCAAGTCGGTCAATGACACGTACGGCCATGATGCCGGCGACAACGTGCTGCGCGAGTTTGCGGCCCGGTTCCGGCGCAACACCCGGGGCATTGATCTCGCTTGCCGCTTGGGTGGTGAGGAGTTCGTGATCATCATGCCGGATACGGATCTGGCGCGCGCGGTGCAAGTGGGCGAGCGACTTCGCGCTTGTGTCGCAGCCGATCCGTTCCAGGTGAACGCGGAGACGTTGCTTCGGGTGACGGCGAGCGTCGGCATTGCGACGCTGGAGCGCCGGGACGACACGCCCGAGACATTGTTCAAGCGGGCCGACAACGCGCTTTACGCGGCCAAACGCGAAGGCCGCAATCGAGTCGTCGCCGACGCTGCCTGAGGCAGATCGCCATTTTGGAATAGGGTTTATCCCCAGGTTTGCCCGACTGCGGCGAGATCGTGCATGCGTTGGTCATGATGTTGCAAAAATTCAGGCTCAGAACGGCGCCTGAAGAATCGCGAAGTTGGCCGGAACAAGCGATGCAAGTCAGGCTTGCAAAGTGCAGCAAGTTCTGGCAGTCTTCGCTAACGGAGGATTTTAGTGTGTGCGGCGTATCAGCGACATCCTCGCTCGGAATTCCCACACAATCAGGAACTTGCAAGCGTGAGATGCCGCATCTCTCGCGTTTGTGAGGCTCGATCGGGCACTATGGCTGGAGTGGCCTCCAAGTTTAAGCCATGAAAGCTCGATCGAACAACCAGGCGAAGACCAACGCCCTCTTTGGTCCCGCTTGGCGTGCCGGTCCGTCGCTGCTCGGTTTCGTTACCCCGCTGCCGAGATTAGTGACGGGCCGGCCATCCTTCAGATGCCATCCACGCCACCAGTACGTGATGCTCTGCCGCGCCCTACGCTTGTAAGGGTTCGGCAACGCACGCTTGCGCGCCTTACTTGATCTTGGTTTCTTTGAACTCGACATGCTTGCGTGCGACCGGATCGTACTTCTTAAAGACGATCTTCTCGGTCGACGTGCGCGGGTTCTTCTTGGTCACGTAAAAAAAACCAGTACCAGCTGTGCTCAGCAACTTGATCTTCTGGGTGACAGGCTTAGCCATCTTTAAACCGTTCTCTGTGTCGATATAGCGTCTTCAGTTCCAATCGTTTTGATCGCGCGGAGGGGGTAAGTCAAGTTTGATTTGTGATTCCCGTGGCGGAAATCAGCTCCCTGCGGAAGTTTCCGTTGCGGTTGTAGTAGTAGGGCACCGGAGCTGAGCCTCTGGATATGCGTCCGAGTTTGATACGATCCGCGAGATCCTCGAGCACGACACGCGTGATCGGCGGCAGGTCGAGGTTGCGCGCTTCTTCGATTCCGAGCCAAACGAGGTCGGAGAGCTCGTCTTCGGGCGGCGTGCCGCGATGTGCGATGCCGGATGCGTCGACGTAGAAGAACCGCGTATCAAAGCGGCGGGGACGGCCTGGCGGCGTGATGGCGCGCGCGAAGAACGACAGTCGGCCGGGGCACGGCACGTAACCTAGCTCGAAGAAGCGCGCCCAGGATGCGTCTGCGGGGCGCTTTTCACCGTTGAGCGGGCTGCCAATGATGATGCCGGCTTCCTCGTATGTCTCCCGGATCGCGGCGAGTGCCAGCGCCCGGGCGCGCGCCGGATGGACGCCGCCCTTCATGTCGTGCAGTAGTTTGGAGACCTCGTCGGCAGGTAGTTCGTCGCCGCTGGCGACACCGCGGTCCGCCTTGTCGACCCGACCGCCGGGAAAGACGTACTTGCCCGGCATGAACTTCATGTCCATCCGCCGCTTGCCGAGCAGCACCTTGGGCGTCCCGGACGCGCTATCGACCAAGATCAGGGTGGCGGCGTCGCGCGGCCGGAGAAGGGCTTTTTTTGCAGTGGTCGCTGGGCTTGTCTCGGTTGTCATCCGCGACCTCTTTGGTTGGGAGTTGCGGCGAGCGGCTTCGGTTCGGGAACGGGCGTGTCCGCGACGCCGCCGAAGCCGTGCATGCGCATCGCCCATTGCAAGCCGATGAGCGCGCCCTTGATGCGCGGGAGCAGCAGCAGGCAGAGGATCAGGCAGAGCGGCAGCCAGAGCGAGAGCTGCACCCAGGTTGGCGGGTGATAAGTACGCTCGACGATCAACATGCCGCCGATCACGATGTGGCCAACCACTGTTATCGTGAAATAGGCTGGCGCGTCGTCGGCACGGTGGTGGTGCAGCTCGGCTCCGCAGGCCGGGCAGACATCCTGGACCTTCAGATAGGCTCGAAAGAGTGGGGCGATGCCGCAACTTGGGCAGAGCTTGCGCCAGCCGCGCCGGACCGCGGGCCATGTCGGGCGTTCGGTCTTGTCTGGGGTGGTCGTTGCGATCTCGATGGGCATGGAACAGCCTCTAGCGGACGGAGGGCTAAGGTCAAGCCTCAGCGGTGCCGCAAGCCCCGCTCGATCCGCATAGCGCCATTGCCGGCGGCCACCACCACGATCGGGGCTAGCGGCGCGGACCCTTGCGGCCACGCTCTCGGAAGCCCCGAAATCCGCGCTTGCCGCGCGATGCGCCGGTGATTGGCTTGGCGTCGGACAAAATCTCGAACCGGAGCGCACCGGCTGTTGGAATCGCCTCGACCAACCGGACCTCCACGTCGTCGCCGAGCCGGTAGCCGAGGCCGTTGCGGTCGCCGATCAGGGCGTGGACGGTTTCATCGTGCCGCCAGTAGTCGCCGCCGATCGTGGACGCAGGGATGAAGCCGTCGGCGCCTGTTTCGCGCAACCGGACAAAGAGACCCGAGCGGGTGACGCCCGAAATCCGGCCCGGGAACTCTGCGCCGACGCGATCTGCGAGGAACGCGGCGAGCAGCCGGTCAGACGTTTCACGCTCGGCGGCCATGGCGCGCCGCTCGGCCTCGGAGATTGCTTTCGCAATCTCTTTCAGGCGCGGCTCGTCCTCTTTCGGCAGCCCGTCGTCGCCGAACTTCAGGGCCCGAACCAGGGCGCGATGTACCAGCAGATCGGCATAGCGGCGGATCGGCGACGTGAAATGCGCATAGCGTTGCAGATTGAGGCCGAAGTGGCCGATGTTGGCCATCGCGTATTCGGCTTGTGACTGCGAGCGCAGCACTATCTCGTTGACGAGATCGGCGACCGGCAGGCCGCGGGCGAGGGCCAGAACCTTGTTGAAATCGCCGGGCCTCAATCCTTCGCCCTTCGGCAGCTTCAGTTCGAGCGACTCCAGAAATTCGCCGAGCGCCACCAGCTTCTCCTTTGTTGGCCGGTCGTGGATCCGATAGACGCACGGCGTCCGCAATTCCTCCAGCGTCTCTGCGGCGGCGACGTTGGCCTGGATCATCATTTCCTCGATCAGGCGGTGCGCCTCCAGGCGTTCTGGAATGATGATGCGCTGCGACGCGGCCGTCCGCGGCCATCAGGATCTTGCGCTCGGGCAAGTCGAGGTCCAGTGGTTGGCGATCCTCGCGGCCGGCAACCAGGCAGCGGTAGGCGGCCCAGAGCGGCTTCAAGACGGGCTCCAGCAGCGGCACACACTTTTCGGTTGGCTTGCCGTCGATGGCGGCCTGCGCTTCCTGGTAGGAAAGTTTGGCGGCCGACCGCATCATCGCGCGCTGGAAGGTATGGCGGCGTTTGTCGCCATCGCCGGTCGAACACCATGGTGACGGCGAGGCAGGGCCGATCCTCGCGCTCGCGCAGTGAGCACAGATCGTTCGAGATCCGCTCCGGCAGCATCGGCACGACGCGGTCCGGGAAATAGCATGAATTGCCGCGCAATTCGGCCTCCCGGTCGAGCCGGGTGCCGGGACGTACGTAATGTGCAACGTCGGCGATGGCGACCGTCACGATATGACCGTCAGGATTTCGCGGATCGGGATCGGGCGCCGCGTGAACGGCGTCATCGTGATCGCGCGCGTCGGCGGGATCGATGGTGAGCAGTGGTAGCGTCCGCAGGTCGGTGCGGCCCGCCATCGATAGCGGCGGCAGATCTTTCGACCTCGCGCAACACGGCTTCCGGAAACTCGTCGGGAATGCCATGCGCATGCACTGCGATCAGGCTGACCTGGCGCTGGTCGCGCGGGATTGCCGAGGCTCTCGGCTATGCGCGCATCCGGCATCCCGCGCCGATGCGGGCTCGTGATGTCGAAGCGCACGAGATCCCCGTCGCGGGCGTCGCCCGTGTTGCCCTCGCGGACAGGCCAGGTCTTGAGGTCGCGCCGGTTGACGGGATCGATGGTGCCGCCGCCCCGCGCGTGCGACCGGAAGATGCCGAGCAGCCGCATGCGTTCGCGGGGCAGCTTCTTGATCGGCTCGGCTTCGTGGCCGTAGCCGAAGACGTCTTTCCCCTCGAGGCGGGTGACGCGGGCGAGCAGGCGGTCGCCAGTTGACAACGCCAGGTCGGGATCGCGGCGCGGACCTTTGGGTGTCAGCACCAGAACGCGCGGGCGCGGTCCGTCGTCGGCATCCCAATTGATGGGCTCGGCGACCAGTTCACCTTCGTTGTCACGATCGACGATCTCGAGTACGGCGACGGTCGGGATCTTCCCGCGCTGTTTCAGGGTTTTGCGATTGCCCGCGATCTGGCCGTCCGCCGCCATGTCGGCGAGCAGTGCCTTCAGAGCAAGGCGCTGCTCGCCCTTGATGTTGAAAGCTCGCGAGATCTCGCGCTTGCCGACCTTCTCCTGGGCACCCTCAAGAAAAGACAGGATATCGTCGCGGCTCGGCAAGCCGCCGGTCCAGGTGGTCGGCGCGGCAGCGCGGTCAGGGCGGTTTGCGGCGCGCTTCTCTGGACGTTTTCCAGGACGTTTCGATTTGGCCATAGGGCCGCTGAGTAGCAGAGTTCGGCAGCCCGGGACAGGTCAGGTCATGGACTGGACGCGGTGTTTGCACGATCTTGCGGGGCGTAGCAGCCGGAAGGATTTGGCGCGCTGTTTCATGGCCTGGAATGCCGCGAGGCCGGAGGCCCGAGTGAAGGGAACCTGAATAGCGATACATGGCGCGTCAGTAGGTAAATTTTGCTATTTTTCTAATTAACATCTTCTCATCTGGAAAAATTTTCGCATTTCTGCTCAATGTGCAGCGGCCCTCGGCCAGCCGCGCGCCTCCAATTGAAAACGACGAAGGAACGGATGACCATGCTGCGTTTTGCCACCGATACCCTGCGGTTCGCCTGCGCCCAAGCGTTGAACCGGCGCGCCTCCTGCCGGATGTTCGCGGCCGCCGCCATGTGCAGCGCACTGATTGCCTCAAGTCCGGCCGTGGCGCAAAGCCCGCCGAAGGAGATCCGTATCGACTGGGCGACCTACAACCCGGTATCGCTGGTTCTCAAGAACCAGGGCTTGATCGAGAAGGAGTTCGCGAAAGACGGTGTAACGATCCGCTGGGTTCAATCAGTCGGCTCGAACAAGGCGCTGGAGTTCCTCAACGCGAGTTCCATCGATTTCGGTTCGACGGCGGGCGCTGCGGCCCTGATCGCTAAGGTCAATGGCAATCCAATCAAGTCGATATATGCCTACTCGCGGCCGGAGTGGACGGCACTTGTCACCGGCAAGGAGTCGCCGATCAAGGGACTTGCCGATCTCAAGGGCAAGCGCATCGCGGTGACCCGAGGCACCGATCCGCACATCTTCTTGGTGCGCGCGCTGCAGTCGGTCAATCTGACCGACAAGGACGTTACGCTGGTGCTTCTGCAGCACGCCGACGGCAAGCTTGCCTTGAGTCGGGGCGACGTGGACGCGTGGGCCGGCCTCGATCCGATGATGGCGACGGCCGAGGTGGAGGATGGCGCGCGGCTGTTCTTCCGAAATGCCGAGGCCAACACCTGGGGTGTGCTCAACGTCCGCGAGGAGTTCGCGAGCGCACATCCCGCGATCGTGAAGCGCGTGCTGACGGCCTATGAAGTGGCCCGGCATTGGTCGATCGCCAATCCAGACGGCCTAAAGGCGGACTTCGTGGCGGCGACCAAGCTGCCGGCGGCCGTCGTTGCCAAGCAGCTCGACGAGCGCACGGATCTCAAGGTTTCGAAGATCGGCTCGGTTCAGAAGGACGCGATCCTTGCCGCTGGCATCGCACTGCAGAAAGCTGGCGTGATCAAGGCCGACGTGGACGTCAACGGCGTGGTAGACAACCTGCTCGACAGCTCGTTCCACTGAGGATCGGCCACAGAGGTTGGTATGGCGATAACGGCAAGTGCGGTCACTCCCCAGGGAAGTGGCTGCGAGGTCCAACGATGGTCGACCAGGACGTGCCGGCGAATAGCGTCGCGCTCACCGTGCTGGGCGCTGGGCCTGGTCCTGCCACTGGTGATCGCGTTCGGGTGGGAGCTTGCCGTTTGGGCGGGGCTGTCGAGCGGCCGGCTGATGCCGCCGCCGTCGCGCATTGTCGTCACATTCGGCGAGTTGGCGAGCAATGGCGATCTCCTGCGCCACGTGCTGGCGACGATGGCGCGCGTTGCAGCAGGCTTTGGACTTGGCGTGCTGGCCGGGACGTTGATCGGCGCGGTAGCAGGCTACTCGCGCTTCATCAACCGAGTGATCGATCCGACGTTACAGGGACTGCGTTCGATCCCGTCGATTGCCTGGGTGCCGCTGTTCATTTTGTGGTTCGGCATTTTCGAGGCGTCGAAAATCGCACTGATTGCGGTCGGCGTCTTCTTTCCGGTTTACCTCGGAGTCATGGGCGCCATCGCCACGGTCGACCGCAAGATCGTCGAGGTCGGGCGCATCTTCCGCTTGTCGGGGCCAGCGCTCGTGCGCCGCGTCCTGTTGCCGGCCATCCTGCCGGCCTACGTGGTCGCTCTTCGCAGCGGTCTTGGCCTCGGTTGGATGTTCGTGGTGGCCGCCGAGTTCATGGGGGCCTCCGAAGGCCTCGGCTACCTGCTGGTCGACGGCCAGCAACTTGGCAAGCCTGCTCAGATTATTGCGGCCATCATAACGTTCGCCGTCCTCGGCAAGCTGGCCGATAGTCTGATCGCGGCGATCACTCGTCCCCTGCTGCGTTGGCAGGACGCCTTTCAGTCGAGCCACTGAGGAGCGTCGCCATGCTCATGATCGACAAGGTCAGCAAGACGTACGTCAACGGCATACAGGCGCTCGACGGGGTTTCGCTGACGGTGGCTGCCGGCGAGATCGTGGCCGTGATCGGCGCATCGGGCTGCGGAAAAAGCACGCTGCTGCGCATCATCTCGGGGCTCGATCAGCCAAGCCGCGGCACCGTCGAGGTCGATGGCCAGCGCATTCTCTCGCCCCATCCCGCGGTCGGCCTGATTTTCCAGGAGCCGCGGCTGTTGCCGTGGCTGACGGTGGCGCAAAACGTCGCATTTGGCATCGACGATCTGCCGCGCGCCGAGAAGGATGCCCGCGTTGTGGCGGCGCTGGCGAAGGTCGGGCTTGCGGACTACGGCCCGCGCTGGCCGCGCGAGTTGTCGGGCGGCCAGGGCCAGCGCGTTGCGATCGCACGTGCCCTGGTGGCGCGCCCGAGCGTGCTGCTGCTCGACGAGCCGTTCTCGGCGCTCGATGCGTTCACGCGGCTCGACCTGCAAGAGCATCTGCTGGACCTGTGGGCCGAGACCCGGCCGACGCTCGTACTAGTCACACATGATATTGATGAGGCATTGCTGCTTGCGGATCGCATCGTGGTCATGCGACCAAACCCTGGCCGCATCGCGAAGATCATTTCCGTCGATCTGCCACGGCCGCGCGACCGGTTGGCCGCCTTCTACGAGACGGAGAAGCGCCGTGTGCTGGCTGCGCTCGACGAGACCATTTTGCATCGCCGGTCTCGCGTCGCCGAAGACACGTTCAGTATTTGACCTCGGAAAACGAAGAAGGACACCCCCATGGACGCGGACAGCCTCAGAGCCCTGCAAGCCCCGATCAAGAGCAAGTACAAGTCCGAGCCGGGCGCCGCCCGCATCACGCTCAGAGCCAAAGGTTCGATCGACGACACGTCGATCACCTGCAAGGTCGAGACCGGTCGCGCACTGGCAGTTGCCGGTCTGCATCCGGCGACCGGCGGCTCGGGCATGGAACTCTGCTCCGGCGATATGCTGCTTGAGGCACTGGTCGCCTGTGCAGGAGTCACTTTGAAAGCAGTGGCTACGGCGATCGACATCCACTTGAAGAGTGCGGAAGTCACGGCAGAGGGCGATCTCGATTTCCGAGGCACGCTCGGGGTCGACAAGGGTGCCAAGGTTGGTTTCGAGGCCATCCGCTTGCGCTTCGACATCGACACAGACGCGCCGCAGGACAAGGTCGATCAGCTCTTGAAGCTGACTGAGCGCTATTGCGTGGTGTTCCAGACGCTCAACACCAAACCGGAACTCACTGCCGAGTTGCGCCGCACGACCTGATCGGTGCGTCCTCCGTCAGATCGCCATTTCGGTATCGGCCCGGAAGAAGCGCAAGCCGGACGGGTTGACGGCAAGGCGGATCTTTTCCTGTGGCTTCACGCGCACCGTCGGTTCGACGCTTGCGACCATGGAACCTCCCGAGGCGGTCACATCGAGGATAATCTCGGAGCCGAGTTGTTCGGCGACCTCGACGACAGCGTCGAAGCTCATATCGGGCGCATCGCCGTCGCGTGCCATGCGCAAGTCCTCGGGTCTGATGCCGAGCGTGGCGGCTTGGCCCTTGAGCGGCCCCATGCGCTGGGCAATTGCGTCGGGAACACGGATGCTCATGCCCTGGTTGGCGGCAATGAGCGCGCCGTTCGTTTCCCGGATCGTCACGTTGGAGAAATTCATCGCGGGTGAGCCGATAAACCCGGCGACGTATTTGTTGGCCGGGTTGTTATAGAGTTCCAACGGCTCGCCGACCTGCTGGATGAGACCGTCCTTCATGACGACGACACGATCGCCGAGTGTCATGGCTTCGACCTGATCGTGGGTGACGTAGATCGACGTTGTGGCAAGGCGCTGGTGCAGCTTCTTGATCTCGACGCGCATCTGGACGCGCAGCTTGGCGTCGAGGTTGGACAGCGGTTCGTCGAACAGGAACACTTGCGGGTTGCGCACAATCGCGCGGCCGAGCGCGACGCGCTGGCGCTGGCCGCCCGAGAGTTGGCGGGGCTTGCGCAGCAGATGATCGGTGATACCCAGGATGTTGGCCGCGTTTTCGACACGCTTTTTGATTTCAGCCTCTGTCGAATTTCCGCATCTTCAAGCCGAACGCCATGTTGTCGTAGACCGACATATGCGGATAGAGCGCGTAATTCTGGAACACCATCGCGATATCGCGATCCATCGGCGGCAATTCGTTGACGACTGTGTTGCCGATCAGAACCTGCCCCTCGGTAATGGTCTCAAGGCCCGCGACCATGCGCAGAGTGGTAGTCTTGCCGCAGCCCGACGGGCCGACGAGCACGACAAATTCCTTGTCTTTGATTTCGAGCGATACGCCCTTCACGGCATGAAAGTCGTCGTAATGTTTGTGAACCTGACGGATCGAGACATTTGCCATTGTGTTTACCCTTTGACCGAGCCCGTCAGGCCCGAGACGTAGTGCTCGACGAAGAAGGAATAAGCGATGGCGACGGGGATGGAGCCCAGCAGTGCGCCGGCCATCAGCGGTCCCCAGAAGAAGACGTCACCGCGGATCAACTCGGATACGACACCCACGGGCACCGTTTTCTGTTCCGGCGACGACAGGAACACCAGCGCATAAATGAATTCATTCCAGCTGAGTGTGAAGGCGAAGATCATCGCCGAGAGGATGCCAGGGATTGCGACGGGGATGATGATGTAGAGCATCGCCTGCCAGCGTGACGCGCCATCGATGCGCGCACATTCCTCAAGCTCCTTCGGGATCGACTTGAAGAAGCCCATCATGAGCCACGTGCAGAACGGAATGAGGAACGTTGGGTAGGTGAGGATCAGCGACCAGGGCGTGTCGCCGAGATTGTAGTTCCGGATGATCTCGGACAGCGGAATGAACAGCAGCGTCTGCGGCACCAGATAGGTGACGAAGATCGTCGTACCGAGCAGGCCCGCCATCTTGAAGTTGAGGCGGGATAGCGCGTAGCCAGCCAGCACGCCACAGACGAGCGAGATGGCCGTCGCGACGACAGCAATAAACGTGGTGTTCCACATCCACATCATGAACGTGGTCTCGCCGAACAGGTACTTGAGGTGCGCCGTCGTCGGGTTCCACGTCCAGAACGGGGAGTAGTTGACTGCGCGCCACGGGCGGTACAACTCGCCGTCGGGACGGAATGTGGTGATGATCATCCAGTAGAACGGGAACAGCAGGAAGATCAGAAAGATCGTGATTGGAATGCGGAAGAAGACCCACCGCCGCCATTTTGCGCCTTCGATCATCAGCGGGTCTCCACGCGACGGATGTAGATGAGTTGGAATATCACGATGCCGAACAACAGCGGGAACATGGCCAGCGAAATCGCCGCGCCCTGACTGAGCAAGCCCGTGCCGACGCCAAGCTGATAGGCATAGGTTGCGAACAGGTGCGTCGCGTTGGCAGGCCCGCCGCCGGTCATCACGTAGACGATCTGGAAGTCGGCGAACGTCTGGATCACCGAGAACAGGACGACGACCATGGTGACGGGGAGCAGCAGCGGCCAAGTGATGTAGATGAAGCGTTGCCACGGCTTGGCGCCATCGATGGCTGCGGCTTCCTGCAGGTCGGGAGCAATGGTCTGGAGGCCGGCCATCAGCGAAATCGCGAAAAAGGGAACGCCGCGCCAGATGTTGACGATGATGATCGAGAGCATCGCGAGGTCGCCGTCGCCAAGCCAATTGATCGCCTGTGTGATCACGCCGAGCTTGTACAGCATCCAATTGATGACGCTGAACGTCGGGTCGAACATCCATTTCCAGGCGAAACAGGCGAGCACCGTCGGTACGATAAACGGCAGCAGAATGAAGGCGCGCGTAAACGCCTTGTACTTGAACTCGCGATTGAGCAGCAGGGCCAGCCAGAGGCCGAGCGCCAGTTTGAAGATGGTTGTGACGAACGTGTAGAGGAATGTGTTTTTGACGACGGCATGAAAGATCGGATCGCTGGCGAGGCGGACGAAGTTGTCGAGGCCGACGAAATTACCTGGCACGCCCACGCGCGCATCCGTCACCGAGAGCAGTATGCCGCGCACGAACGGATAGGCGATGAACAGCCCGAGCAGGGTCAGAGTGGGCAACAGCAGAAGGAATGCGAGGTTGCGCCTCACCCTCGAGCGGGCGCCATTTCGGCTTGGCGACCGTGATCTCGCCTTGGGGCGCCGTTGTCGTTACCATGGCCAAGCTCCCGGTGCGTTTGCCGCTATCGGCACCGCCGTTACTCTCGAGCATCAATACGGCCGGGACAATGCATGTCCCGGCCGGATAATCTCGATATCGCGTTCAAGCGATCAAACGTAGATTTTCTTCAGCTGTTCTTCGCAGGCCTTCACTGCGTCCTCGGCGGACTGGCCCTTGATGGCACCGGCGAACATGTTGCCAATCAGATACTTGGTCAGCACCTCGGCGGACTTCGCGTTGGCCGGGCCAGGGAAGCCCGGCGTCTGGCCGAGCTTACCGGCGACCCGGAAGGGCTCCATGATCTTGTCCTGCTCCCAGAGCTTGCTCTTCTCCCACTCGAGCGTCGCACCCGAGTGGAATCCCTGTCCAACGTTGAACCATTTCTCGAAGTTGGCCGGCGTGTGGAAATACTTGAGCAGCTCTTTCGCCGCCTTCTGATTCTTCGAGTAGGTTGGCACCACATGGCTCTGGAAGGCGTGGAAGGCGAACTGGCCCTTTGGTCCTGCCGGCAATATCCCGTGGAAGATGTCATCCTTCAGCGGCTTGTCCTTCTCCGTCTTGTACTGGTCGGGCTTGCGCAAGGCCTCGATGTAGATAGAGGCGCCATTGAGCGTCGCCCCGATGGTGCCGGACAGGAACGCGCGGTTGTTCGAGGTATCGTCCCAGGCGAGGCCGCCCTCGTCCATGGAATCCTTCCAGAAGGCCGTCATATACTTGACCGCCTCGACGGTATCCTTCGAATTGATGACGACCTTGCCGGCTTCGTCGACCTCGCGGCCACCGAACGACCACAGGAACGGATAGGCGAAGACGACGGGATCGCCGAACGACTGGCCGAGCGACTGGCCGATCGGGCGGCCCTTGGCCTTCATCTTCTTGCCGACCGCCCGATACTCGTCCCAGGTCTTCGGCCCGGTGGGCATGCCGTTCCTCGGCCCACCACGAGGTGCGATAGGTGTTCATGGCGCCGATGATGTTGCAGGGCATCGCAAGCCACTGCTTGCCATTGTGGCTGTTGCCTTTGGCGAGCGGGTAGTAGCCGCCCTGCGCCTTGCCGATGTCCTCGGCGATGTCGCTCACATCGGCAAGGCTCGCCTCGTAGAGGTGCGGATGATTGTTGAACAGCATGACGATGTCGGGACCGGCGCCCGACTGGATCGCCGATGTGATCCGCGGCTGCAGGTCGTTGCCGTTCACGGCCTCGAATTTGACCTTGATGCCGAGCGCTTTCTCCGCCTCGGGCAGCACCTTCTCGCGGATCGCGGTATCGCAAGCCGGCACGAAATCGTTCCAGCGCAGCCAGTGCACGGTCGTCGTTTGTGCTATGGCGGGGAACTGGCCAGTCGCCAGAATGCCAGCCATGCCGCCGGTGGCTGCCGCGGTGCCGGCTGCGGTTGTTTTCAGGAATTTTCTGCGATTGATGCGCGTTGTCATGGTTCCTCCCAGGTTACTCAACGTAAAGGCGGTCGCGGTTCCAACGGTCGTTCCAGCGCCACACTAGAAGCGGGGAAACGGCAGAACAAGGGCGGATCTGATGGAGATGGCAGGAAATATCACCGCCAAGTTGCGCTTCCGCCTGAGATCCGACGATCGAGTTGGCTGGTGAAGGTGGCTGGCCATCGATGCCAATGTCGGGCAGAAAGTGACTGGAAATCTGAGGAGATGCGTTCCGTATGTATCCGTTACTTAAAGGCCTGCGTATCGTCGACATCACGACGATCATCCTTGGTCCCTTCGCCACGCAGATCCTGGGCGACATGGGTGCCGAGATCATCAAGATCGAAACGCTGGATGGCGATATGAACCGGGCGATCCCTCCGCAGCCGGCGCCCGGCCTTGGCAGCGCGTTCGTCAACAACAACCGCAATAAGCGGTCACTGGCGGTCGACCTGAAGCAGGAGGCGGGTAAGGAAATTCTTTGCCAGTTGGTCGGCACCGCCGACGCTCTGGTTCACAACATGCGCCAGGATGCGCTCGATCGGCTGGGTTTCGGCTGGGATGTGGTGCACGCGCTCAATCCGCGGCTCGTCTATTGCGCGGCGCTCGGCTATGGCAGCGACGGGCCCTATGCGGGAAAGCCCGCCTACGACGACATCATCCAGGCCGGCAGCGGGATTGCCGGGGCCACCGACGCCCGCGATGGGACGCCGGCTTATCATCCGATGGTGACGGCCGACAAAGTCGCGGCCCTCCACGTAGTCTATGGCGTGCTGGCAGCGCTACTCCATCGCGAGCGGACGGGCGGCAACGGCCAACTCGTCGAGATGCCGATGCTTGAGGCAATGGCGGCCTTCACGCTCAACGAACATCTGATGGGAGCGAGCTTCGCCGACGACGGTGCGGTCGGCTATCACCGGACGCTCTCGAAGAACCGCAAGCCCTACAAGACCAGAGACGGCTGGGTTGCGGTGTTGCCCTATACGGCGGCGCAGTGGGCGCGCGTGCTGGAGATGCTGGGGCGCGGTGATATCGTTGAGCAGCCCTGGTTTACCAACAATACCGAGCGCTCGAAGCGATCGGATGCTCTCTATCAGATCCTTGATGCATCGCTTGGCGGCAAGACATCGGCGGAATGGCTCGCGATCTTCGAGGATCTGGATGTGCCGTGCGGGCCGGTCAACACATTGCAAGGCCTGCTGACCGATCCACATCTGAATGCGGTCGGTTTCTTCGAGCCGCGATATGCGGAGCCGACGCCGGTGCGCCGCGCGCTGCGCCAGCCGGTGATCTGGCGCGGGACGCCTTCGGAGCCCGATCAGTTGGCGCCGGCGCTCGGCGCCGATACGGCAGCGCTCTTGGCCGAGCTTGGCTATACGCGCGAGGCGATCACCGATCTCGGTCGCAAGCGTGTCATCGCCGGGCCCACCGGCTTCGATCCAAGTTGAGTGCGGTCTCGCCTGAGCGTCACGCCCAACCCAACGCCTTTACTGCGAGGCCCGAGTGCCAGACTTTGGTCATGTGGCGGATCTTGTCGCCCTCGAACTGCATCACGTAGACGTAGTCGGTGGCAACTTTCTTGCCCGTCGGCGGCATTGGTCCACCAGGGCCACTGTGTGTGCCGTGAAAAACGGCGTAGGCCGTGACGTTGCGCCGCTTCTCGTCGGTTGCGAACGAGATCAGCTCATAACGGCCGTCGGGGATGAAACCGAGGAGGCCCTTCATCCAGTCGCAGTATTGTTGCAGGGATTTGACGTCGGCGAGCGGCTCGGCTTGGGCCGCAAAAGTCGCTGCCGGAGTGCAATAGTCTTTGCACGCGTCCCAGCCTTTCCCGGTCTCGCAAGCTACGAAGAATAGGTTGGCGATTTCGGTGATGTTTGCCATGGATGGCACCAAAATATTGGTCTCCAATGTTGAGAACGTACGCCGGGTCTGGCCTGTTGTCCAATTGCTCCGTCTACATTGGAGCCGGATCCGGGCCAGAGCCTCCTGAGGCGGGCTGCCGCGTCTGCCACTCTGCTGTCGCAGTTGACAGTGAGATGGTGATAATGTTTGCGATCCCTCGCTGTAGGGATGGGGGGCGCGGTGGTCGCGCAAGCCTCGAGCCCAAGGTCCGGCACTGATCCCATGAATGAGCGCAGCGGCCCTTCGAAAGCCAGTGGTCCGAGCCGCCGCTTCGTGATCAGCAGCGCGGCTGCGGCTGGCGGTGGACTAATCGTCGGTTTCGACCTCTTCGGGCCAACCGATCGCGCGCTTGCGCAGCGCCCGCCCGCTGCGCCATCGGTCGAAATAGAGGTCAATGCCTGGCTGGCCATAAGGCCGGATAGCAGCGTTGTCGTACGGATGACCCGATCCGATCTGGGCCAGGGCACGATCACCGGTCTGGCACAGCTCGTGACCGAGGAGCTGGAATGCGACTGGGCGAAGGTCGCGACTGAGACAGTGTCTCCGGGCCGGAACTTGGCCCGCAATAATGTCTGGCAGGACTTTGCGACCAATGGCAGCCGGGGCCTGCGCGGCGCGCAGCTGGTGATGCGGCAGGCAGGTGCAGCGGCACGACTGATGCTGCTCGAGGCGGCGGCAAAGGAGTTGCGTGTGCCGCAGAGCGAGCTGACGACGGCGGCCGGCGTGATCCAGCATCGTGCAAGCGGCCGGTCGACGACCTATGGCCGCGTGGCGGCGGCGGCGGTAAAACTGCGCGCGCTGGACCCTTCCGCAATCAAGCTGAAGCCATCGAGCGCGTGGCGGCTGGCCGGCACCTCGCCACGCCGGCCCGAGACGGCCCTGAAGATCACCGGCCGGGCGATCTATGGCATCGATGTGACACTGCCAGGCATGCTGTGCGCCGCGGTTCGCGATGCGCCGGTGTTTGGTGCCAAGCTGAAGGCCTTCGACCCGGAAACAATCCGAACGTTCCCCGGCGTGCAACATATCCTGCGTGTCGGTGATACGGCTGTTGCTGTCGTGGCCGACACTTGGTGGCAGGCGAAGTCGGCACTGGAGAAGTTGGCCATTGCGTGGGAGCCGACGCCCGATGCGGCGGTCAACAGCCAGAAGATCGCCGACTACCTGAAGGAAGGTTTGGACGCGGCTGAGGCTTTTGTCGGACGTACGCACGGCGATGCGCTGAAGGCCATCGGCAGCAGCGCCAAGACGATCGAAGCCGTCTACGCCACGCCGTTCCTGCACCATGCGACGCTTGAGCCGATGAACTGCACCGCACTCTGGACGCCGGAAAAGGTCGAGGTCTGGGCGCCAACGCAGAATGCAGATGCGACGCTGCGGGCGGCGGCGGAAGCCGCGCAATTGCCGATCGCCAAGGCGGAGGTGCACCGCACGCTGGTTGGCGGCGCTTTCGGGCGTCGGGTGCGCCAAGACTACGTGACCGATGCCGTGATCATCGCCCGGCAGGTGCCGGGCGTGCCGATCAAGCTGATCTGGTCGCGCGAGGAAGATACCACGCATGGGTTTTACCGGCCGATCACGCAGTGCAAATTGATCGGCGGCCTCGACGAAAAGGGAGAAGTCACGGGCCTCATCATGCGCATCTCTGGGCAGTCGATCCTGGCATCGCAAAGCTCGCGCTCGGCGCAGGCAGGGCGGGACGCACGGATGTTCCAGGGGCTGCTGGCCGAGTTGGGTGAGGCGCAGATGGGCTACTCGTTCCCGAACCTCTATATCGATCATGCGATGCGCAATACGCACATCCCCGTCGGCAATTGGCGTGGTGTCTACACGACGCAGAACGCGGTTTATCTCGAGTGCTTCATCGACGAGTTGGCGCATGCCGCGGGCAAGGACCCGCTTGAGTTCCGCCGGGCCATGATGAAGAGCCATTCCCGCCATCTGACGGCGCTGGTCGCGGCTTCGGAGAAAGCGAACTGGGGCCAGCCGCTGCCGACCCCACAGTTCCGCGGTCTCGCGCAATTCATGGCCTATGGCAGCTACACGGCGGCCGTGGCGGAGGTTTCGGTTGATTCCCGAGGCTTGGTCCTCGTGCATCGCCTGACGATCGCGATTGATAGCGGCGAGGTCGTCAACCCCGACCAGGTCAAGGCCCAGATCGAGGGATCGGCGGCAATGGCGCTGAGTGCGACACTGAAGGAGGAGATCACGATCCGGGACGGCCGGGTCGTCGAGACCAACTTCGACGCGCTCGACGTGCTGCGGCTGGCCGAGTTGCCGCCGATCGAGGTCGTTCTGGTGCCGTCTGGCGAAGGGTTCGGTGGTGTGGGCGAGGCCGCCGTCGGGGTCGTGGCGCCGGCTGTGTTGAATGCCGTTTTTGCCGCGACCGGCCGACGGGTGCGCTCGTTGCCGCTGCGCCGGGTCAAGTTGTCCTGAGCCGGTAAGGGCCGGTGGGTAGTGCTGGTCCCGCACGCAGGGCTTGAGGAGCTGATCCTAGTGCCGGTCGGACTGCAGCATGGCCTCGCGGTAGGCGACGTCCAAAAGCCCGGCCAGCGTGGCGCATTGGGCCCGGTCGGACAGCACACGAAGTTCCAGAATCAAGTCGGCCATGTATCGCAGCTGGTCGGGGCCAGAGCTGGCCGGCATCTCGACCTCCTCCGGATGGCGCCGTATCTGTAGATCGCTTCTTTCACTTCGTGCGTCCCGCCTCACACTCATATGGCCTCCTCTGGTCTTCCGCTTCAACCAATCCTTGCCCTGTCTAACCAAATTACCGATTGAATGCAACCGGTGATGGTGTTTATTGGAAAATACACAACCTATCAGGTGTTTGACAGTGCCTCCGTCCTCACCCATATGAACGGCCCAACCCTGTTCCTTAACGGGTGCTGATCTCCTCATCCGGTCGAAAACGACAGCCGACGCGAACCAAGCGGGCATTCATGAACCTTGTCATTGTGGAATTGGCCGCCAAGGCCAAAGCGATAAATAAGTACTTGGGAGCAGGCTTCCAGGTTATTGCGAGCTATGGCCACGTCCGCGACCTGCCGTCCAAGAACGGCTCGGTGCTGCCCGACCAGGACTTCGAGATGCTTTGGTCGCAAGACGACGATCGCTCGAAGAAGGTGATGCGCGAAATCACCGAAGCAGTGAAGAAGGCCGACAAGCTGATCCTCGCGACCGACCCCGACCGGGAGGGGGAGGCCATCTCCTGGCATATTCTCCAGGTTCTCAACGACAAGAAGGCGATTAAGAAAGGCACCTTGGTCGAGCGCGTGACATTCAACGCCGTGACCAAGCAAGCCGTATTGGACGCCATGAAGGCGCCCCGTCAGATTGACGCGCCGCTGGTCGAAGCCTATTTGGCGCGCCGGGCACTCGACTATCTCGTGGGGTTCACGCTATCCCCTGTGCTGTGGCGCAAGCTGCCGGGCGCCCGCTCGGCGGGCCGGGTTCAGTCGGTGGTGCTGCGTCTGGTCTGCAGCCGCGAGCTCGAGATCGAGAAATTCAAGACCGACGAGTACTGGACGATCGAGGCGTTGCTCGCCACCCAGAAGGGCGAGGAGTTCCGTGGCCGGCTGACGACGGTGGCGGGGACCAAGCTCGACCGCCTATCGGTCAAGAACGATGCGTCGGCGTCGGCGATGAAGGCGGCGATCGAGGGTGGCGACTACCGGATCACCTCCGTCGACAAAAAGGCGACGAAGCGCAACCCGTTCGCGCCATTCGCGACGTCGACACTGCAGATGGACGCCGCGCGCCGGCTCGGTTTTTCGGCCAAGCACACCATGCAGATCGCCCAGCGGCTCTATGAAGGGGTCGATATCGGCGGCGAAACCGTTGGCCTGATCACCTATATGCGAACCGACGGCGTCACCATCATCCCCGAGGTCGTCAGTGCGATTCGACACGAGATTGAGGCGGACTACGGCAAGCGGTACGTTGCCCCGTTCATCCGCGAATACAAGGCGAAGGCCAAGAACGCTCAGGAAGCCCACGAAGCGATCCGTCCCACCGACGTGCGGCGCAAGCCAGCCGAGGCCGCGCGCTATCTTGATCGCGATCAGGCGCGACTCTATGAGCTGATCTGGAAGCGCGCGGTTGCGAGCCAGATGGCCTCGGCCGATGTCGAGCAGACGGCGGCCGAGATCGAAGTCAAGGGCCGGGATGGCAAGCCTTACGGGCTGCGCGCCAACGGTTCGGTGCTGCAGTTCGATGGCTTCTTGAAGCTCTACGACGAGGGCCGCGAGGATCGCCAACGCGCGATCGATAAGGGCAAGGACGACAAGGCTGACGAGGAAGAGGACAGCCGCCGGCTGCCGCCGCTTGCTGAGGGCGATCGTCTGAAGGACCGCGGTGTCGAAGCGAACCAGCATTTTACGCAGCCGCCGCCCCGCTTCACAGAGTCCTCTCTCGTCAAGCGCATGGAGGAACTCGGCATCGGCCGGCCATCGACCTACGCGTCGACACTGGCGACGCTCGTCGAGCGCGACTACGTCCGCATGGACCGCAAGCAGCTCGTCCCCGAGGACAAGGGGCGCCTCGTCACGGCGTTCCTCGAGCAGTTCTTCAAGCGCTATGTCGAGTACGACTACACGGCCATGCTTGAAGAAAAGCTCGACTTGATTTCAGACCACAAACTCGCCTGGAAAGACGTGCTACGCGAGTTCTGGCGCGAGTTCATGGGGTCGGTCGACGAGACCAAGGAACTGCGTGTTGCCGACGTCCTTGAAGCGCTGAACGAGCTGCTCGGGCCGCACATCTTTCCCGACAAGGGCGACGGCTCTCAGCCGCGAACCTGCCCGAAGTGTGGGCAAGGCCAGCTCAGCCTCAAGATCTCTGGCAAGAACGGCGCGTTTGTCGGTTGCGGGAACTATCCGGAGTGCCGTTATACGCGACAGCTCACGCCGGGGAGTGGCGACGGCATGGATTCCGGCCTCGTCGACGGCAAGGTTCTTGGCATCGATCCGGTGACGGGCCTGGAAGTAGCGCTGCGCAACGGTCGCTTCGGTACCTATCTGCAGCTTGGCGAAGCGGCTTCGAAGGACGAGAAGCCGAAACGGTCCTCGATTCCCAAGGGAATTGACCCGAACAACGTCGATCTCGAGTTCGCGTTGAAACTGCTCAATCTGCCGCGCGAGGTTGGCACGCATCCCGAAACCGCCAAAATGATCACGGCGGGCCTCGGCCGCTACGGGCCTTTCGTGCTGCATGACGGAACCTATGCCAATGTGGAGACGATCGAAGACGTCTTCACGGTCGGCATCAATCGTGCCGTGACGATCCTCGCCGAGAAGAAAGCCGGCAAGGGCGCCCGCTTTGGTCATGGCGCGGCGCAGCGCGAGGTGCTGAAGGATCTGGGTGAGCACCCGGCGGAGGGTGGCAAGATCGAGGTGCTGAACGGGCGTTATGGCCCATATATCACCCACAACAAGGTGAACGCCAATGTGCCGCGCGGCAAGGAGCCGGCGTCGATCACCGTCGACGAAGCGGTATTGATTTTGGCCGAGCGCGTCGCCAAAGGCGGCGGTGGCGGCAAGAGCCGTTTCGGCAAGGGCCGCGCGAAGGCGGCAAAGCCCGCCAACGACACGGAGGCCGCGGCACCGAAGAAAAAGAAGGCCGCCCCAAAGAAGAAGGCGGCCCCCCGTAAGGACGCGGCGGAATAGGCCAATTGGCCGCGCGTTCTCAAGCAAACCCGTAGAGGCGCCGGGGATTGTCGACCAGGATCTTCTGGCGCGTCGCAGCGTTGGCCCATTGGGCCAGCATGTTGTAGAGCTGGATGGTGCCGACCTTGTCGTGGAAGGACAGGTGCGGGAAGTCGCTGCCCCAGATCAGCTGGTTTGGCACGGTTGCAATCAGCGCCTCGGCCATTGGTTTGACATCGGCGAACTTGGGATCCTGCGAGAAGCGATAGATGCCGGTGAGCTTTACCCAGCAGCGCCGCGAACCGTCATTGGCGAGTGCCAGGAAGTCTTGGAATCCTTTCTGGCGCGGGCCGTCCTTGGCGGGATAGAGCCCCATGTGGGCGACGGAGTAGGAAATCGGCAACTCCCGCAACGTCGGCAGCAGCTCGCTGATCAACCAGCCCGGAGTGAGGAAATCCAGATGCCAGCCGAGTTCGCGGCAGATTTCCGCCGTCTTGACGATTTTCGGGCGCATCGAGTCAGCAAGGCCGGCCTCAGGCTTGCGCACCGGCGACAAGTTTATCCGCACGCCGCGAACGCCGATGTCGTCCCAGTGCGACAGCAACTTGTCGTTTGGCTTTTTCTCGTCGAGGTGCACGATTGCGCGGCACACCTCCGGGTCCATCTCCGCCATCGCGTCGAGCATACAGGCGTTGTCGAGGCCGTAGGCGCTCGGCTGCACGAACACGTACCGTTCGAAGCCCAGGCGCTTGGCGAGCTTCAGATAGGCCGAGAGTGGTTCGTGAGGCGGTTTGTAGCGCAGGTCAGAATTATCGTAGGGATACTCGTCCTCGGGGCCGAACACGTGAAAATGGGAGTCACAGGCGCCCTTCGGGGCAACAAACGCCGGCTCGAAACCAGTATCAGGGTCGTGTTCGGCAGCGGACATGGGCGATCCTTTGTTGCGCACGCGCCTGTTGAGCCGCGCGACCGTTCGAGATTGGACGTTATGACACCGGGCTTAAGCCGCCGCGGACCTGGCGGCAAGCAGCGAGAGTTGGAACCCGCTGCCGGAAAGCACCCGCGCGCCCGACCATGCTGTCGCTTGGATCGACGTCCAGACGGGGATGGCGAGGCGCCGGCGCAGCGGCTCGATGATGGTGAGGGTTGGCAGTTGCGAGCAGGCGATGAAGAGGCCGGTGCTGGCCGGCGTCACTGTGGCGAGCGCCTTGGCTTCCACCTCCTCGGCCGTAATGCGCCCGAGTGCGTCGGTGGTCTCGCAGAAGAAGCTGTCGAGAGCCTCGACCTCGATCCCCGATGCGGACAGATAGTTGGCGAGCCCGTCGTTGACCGCGCGCAGATAGGGTGTGACGACGGTTGTCCGGCGAACGTCGGCATGTCGCAACGCCTCGATCATGGCGTCTGATGTGCTGACCACCGGCGCACCCGTCGCCGCGCGCAGCTCGCCGACGATGCGGCCATTACCTTCGGGGCCGGCTAAAAAGCCCGCGGCGGTACAGCCGTAGATGACGAGATCGGGCCGGCTCTCCTTGAACGGTTGCACGGCCTCGACGGTAGAGCGACCATAGGCCGGCATGTCCGCCACCGTCAACGTGCGCGGCGGGCGCTTCACGCGCGCCACGTCCAACTGCCGCATCTCCGGATAAAGGGCGCGAAGCTCCGGTTCCATCGTCGAATTGTTGGCGGGAACGACGAGCAGGATCCTCGGAGCTGTCGGCATGGCGGCCTCGTATCGGGTAGAGATGCTCCTAAGGAGGCTATCGGCATTGCGCGAGGGCATCAACATCAGACCTCGCTTCGTCAGCCCAGGTGCCATCCGTCAGCCAGCCGTTTTCGGCTTGATGTAGGGCTCGACCTTGCCCTTGAGCTTCAGCAGGATCGGATTGCCGAAGCGGTCCTTCGATTTCCCGGCGGCAACCCGTACCCAACCCTCGCTGACGCAGTATTCCTCGACATTCGTTTTCTCGACCCCGTTGAACCGAATGCCGATCTCCTGCTCCAGGATTGCCGCATCGTAATGCGGGCTCTTCGGATTGGTGCACAGTCGGTCTGGGAGTTCATCGCTCATGACCATTGCCTAACCGCAGGGCGCGCGCGCAGCAAGATGTTTTGCGCGGCGCAATCGGCCGGCTCAGCCTCGGACCTTGGGGCGCTGGAAGATGCGCCAGGGGTCGGGGAACTCGCCGACGGGGATCTCGATGAGGGCGGGGCCACTTGTTTTAAGGGCGGCATTCATCTCCTTGCGCAATGCGGCCGGATCTTTCGCGCGCGTCGATCGGATGCCGAAGCTCTCGCCGAGTTTCACGAAGTCAGGGTTCTTGAGATCACTTGCGATGACGCGGCCGTCAAAGTTGTCTTTCTGCATGCGCCGGACATTGCCGTAGGCGTTGTCGGTGAAGACGAGCGCCAGCACGGGGATGTTGTGTTTTGCCGCCGTCGCCAGTTCTTGCACGCCAAACATGAAGCCGCCGTCGCCGGAGACCGAAATGACTTTGCGGTCGGGGCGCGCGACCTGGGCACCGAGCGCAGTGTTATAGCCCCAACCGAGCGTGCCCTGGAAACCCGAGGCGATATAGGTGCGCGGGCTGTAGACCGGATACATCACGCGGCTGCAATAGCTCACTTGCGTCAGCTCCTCGACCAGGATGCTGTCCTCGGGCGCTTCGGCGCGAATGGCATCGACCCAGGTCTTCTGAGGGCTGAGCGGGGCCAGCTCCTTGTCGACCTCGACCTGGATTGCGGCGAGTTCGTCGGCGCGGCTGTCGCGCTTCGACAGGTGACGCGGCAGTTTCTTCAGGAGCAGGCGAAGCGCTTCGGTCGAGTCCGCGATCAGCGCGATATCCGGCTTGCGGATGCGGCCCGGCCGCGTCGGATCGATGTCGAGATGGATGATCTTCATGTTGGCGTCGGTCCCCCAGTCGTTCTGCTGGTGGAGCCGGGTGCCGATGCCGAGCACGACATCGGCGGACTTCCAGAGGCGGTAGCCGTGGGTGACGCGCACCGAGAGACGATGCCGGTTGTCGAGCACGCCGGCGCCGGTGCGGAAGCTCATGACCGGGGCCTCCAGCATCTCGGCCAGCTGGCGAACCTCGGGCGCGGCATCGAGCGCACCGCCGCCGACCGAGATCAGCGGTCGTTTCGAGGCGGCGAGCATTTTTGCGGTGGCCTCGATCAGGTCCTCGTCGATCTTTGGGGTGACGCGCTTGACCGGCTCGTCGTCGAACGCCACCTCCGCGCTCTGCTTCCACATGTCCCAGCCGCACTCCAGGCCGACGGGCGCCGGCGCGCCGCTGAGCAACTGGCGGAAGGCCTCGCGGGTCTTCGGACCGGCGTCCTCGGGCCCGTCGATGTGTGCAGCCCACTTGGTCAGCGTCTTCATGATGCCGAGCTGGTTCGGAATCTCGTGCAGGAAGCCGAGGCCTTTACCGATCTTGGACTCGAAGATCTGGCCGGAGATGGCGAGCAGCGGGACGCAGAGCGACTGCGCGGTGGCGAGCGCGGTCGTCGTGTTAAGGAAGCCCGGGCCCGGGACCACGCAATAGGCTTGTGGCTTGCCGGTCGCCATCGCGGCGCCGAGCGCCATGTAGGCGGTCGCCTGCTCATGGCGGGCATTGACCGGCTTGATCGCGCCGCCGACCCGGTGAAGCGCGTCGAAGAAATCGTCGTTCTGCACGCCCGGCAGGCAATAGAGCGTATCGATGCCGTTCGCGATCATCGTTTTGATGGTCGTCTCGGCGCAGTTCAGCTTGGCGAGGTTGGTGGCCATGGCGTGACGTCTCCACTCAAGTTTTCGCCATCGTGGCACGCTTTGGCAGGCGAGGGAAACAGGTCGGAGCGGATGACCTGCAGGGCGGGCGTGCGGCAGCCTGCGTGGTTAGCGCCAGGAATGGGTGGCTGCGTTCTTGGTCTCATATGCCTTGATCGCAGCTTCTTTCTGCAAGGTCAGGCCGATGTCGTCGAGGCCGTTGACCAAGCAGTGTTTGCGGAAGCTGTCGATCTCGAAATTATCGACTTGGCCGTCCGGGCCTTTGACGGTTTGCGCTGGCAGATCGACGGTGATCTCTGCGCCCGGCAACTCCAGCAGGAAGCGAAGCAACTGATTGACCCGCGGCTCAGGCAGAGCGATCGGTAGTATGCCGTTCTTGAAGGTGTTATTGAAGAAGATATCAGCGAACGACGGCGCGATCACGCACTTGATGCCGAAATCGAGGATGGCCCACGGTGCATGCTCGCGGCTGGAGCCGCAGCCGAAATTCTCACCCGCGACCAGGATCGAGGCGCGGCGGTAGGGCCCTTTGTTGAGGACGAAATCCGGCTTTTCGCGGCCGGACTCGTCGTAGCGCATTTCGGCGAACAGTGAGACGCCGAGACCGGTGCGTTTGATCGTCTTCAGGTACTGCTTTGGAATGATCTTGTCGGTGTCGACGTTGATCATATTGAGGGGCGCGGCAACGCCCGTCAGTGTCGTGAACTTGTCCATCGTCGCAGCTCCCGATCCAGCCGGCCGGAACCCGCGACTGTGCAGGCGTCCGGCAGCGTCATTCGTCTTGGCAATCAACTCGTTAAACGCCAGCGGACGGCTGGGCGTCAAGCGTGATCGGCGCGGGCCTTGGCGGATGCCCGCAAGCCCGGCCGCAGAAGGCCGAGGATCAGCGCCAGTAGCACGACGAGGGCAGCGGCCGCAAAGGCCAGCTCGAAGCCCGCCAGGAAGGCTGTCTTGGGCCCGGCGCCTGCGGCCACGGCGCGGTCCGCGCCAATCCGCTGGATGGCGGCATGCGCGGTGGCGCCAGCCACGACCCCGATGGTGCGCGTGACCATGGTCAGGCTGCCGGCGACTCCGCGATCCTTCAGCGGCAGGACGGACGTGACCAAATCGGCATATGCAACTTGGAAGAGGCCGACACCTATGCCTTGAACGACGAGCGCCACGGCAATCGGGGCGAGTTCGGCACGGCGCGCGAGACACGCGATCCCGAAGAGCCCGGCAAGGCTCAGCCCAATTCCGGCCAGCGCCAGGCGCCCGACCGCGACCGTGGCGCCGATCCGACCCGCAAGCCAGCTGCCGCCGACAGTGCCGATCGCGGCCAGCGCCAGTACGACGCCGCCCGTCGCCCCGTCGAGGCCGCGGGCGATGACCAGGTAATAAGGCACCAACAGCATGATGCTGAACGCGGCGAAGTTCACGGCGATACTAAGGACATTCATCACAGTGAAGTCGATCGACCGGAACAGGGATGGGCGGATGATCGGCTCGGCATGACGGGTTTCGTGGTGCATGAAGGCCGCGAACGCGCCAACGAACAGGAGGCCGAGGCTCAGTGGCAGCGCGGGGTCCGCGGTGGTCGCGATCGCGGCGAAGCCGAGCAGCAAGGCCGAGAGCCAGACAATCAGCAGGCCCGCGCCCCAGTGGTCGAATCCGGCGGCGAGGGAACGGCGCGCTGGCGCGGGAATGAACCACGTGAGGGCGAGAGCCGCCAGGCACAGAGGCGCGCGGCCCCAAAACACGGCGCTCCAGCCGAACCGGTCGACCAGCATGCCGCCGATGATCGGCCCGAGAGCCGCGCCCGCTGCCGTAAATGCGGCATAGGTCGCGAGCACGCGTGTGCGCCGGTTCTCGTCATAGAGCGTGGTCGCCAGCGCCGGGGCGCAGCTGAGCGTGAGGGCGATGCCGATCCCCTGCAACACGCGGCCGGCCAGTAGCAGACCGAAGTGGGTCGCTTGCGAACAGGCGAGGAAACCGATGGCGCTGACGACGAGACCGGCCCGGAACACGCTGAGATAGCCGATCAGATCGCCGAGCTTGCCGAAGATCAGCAGCAGGCTGGAGTAGGTGAGCACGTAGGCGATGACAACCCAGCGGATGTCTGCAATGGGCGCATCGAAGGCGCGGGTAATGCTGGGCATGGCAATGTTGACGGCGCTGTCGAGCGGGGCTGCCAATGTGCCAAGGCAGACGACGGCAAGACCGAGCGCCGAGCGCGCGATGGCAGTCGTCATGCGTCCCCCGTCCCTTTCACGGCCTGTGCGGGCAAATGCAGGTCACCTTAGCCGCTTGCCCGCGCTGACGCAGCTTTTCCGGGACTGCTAGGACCGCCGGCAGCCGCGACGCGAGACCACGTCTGAGTGACTGGCCGGCCGGTCTATAATGAATACGAGTCGAGGAGCACAGATACGGCATATGAACTTTAAGCACCCCCGGCATTGGGCGCATCGCTCGCCGGCAGCTCGATGACGACGGCCAACGCCGGGCCCGCCCGCGCTTTCCGGATCGGTATCGACGTCGGCGGCACGTTTACCAAAGCAGTGCTGATCGACAACAGGTCACATGCTGTCGTCGGCCGCTATTCGGTGATGACGACCCACAGCCATGCGCGCGGCGTGGCCGCCGGCGTGATCGAGGTGTTTCGGCAGGTTCTGGCCCAATCGCACGTCGCCCCCGACGAGGTAGTGTTCCTGGCGCACAGTACGACCCAAGCGACGAATGCGCTGCTCGAGGGAGACGTGGCCTGCGTCGGCATCATCGGAATGGCCGGCCAAAGTGCCGCCGCGCTCGCCGAGCCGCAGGTGAGCATCGCCCCGATCGAGCTGGCGCCGGGACGCATGCTGCCAACCGTCAACCGGTTTCTGGTGACCGATACGATGCGCGAAAGCGACGTGCGCGCCGCGATCGTGGGGCTCGCCAGCGAGGGCGCGCGTGTGCTCGTCGCGTCCAGCGTTTTCGGTGTCGACAACACCGGTAGCGAGGAGATGGTGCGTGCGCTGGGCGCCGAAGCTGGCCTTGAGACGACGTGCGGGCACGAGATTACACGGCTTTATGGCTTGACCACGCGCACCCGCACCGCCGTCATCAATGCCTCGATCCTGCCGCGCATGGTGGCGACGGCCACGATGACCGAGGCGAGCGTCAAGGAGGCTGGGATTGCGGCGCCATTGATGATCATGCGCGGCGATGGCGGTGTGATGGACATCCGCGAGATGCACCGCCGGCCAGCCATGACGATGCTGTCCGGGCCAGCGGCAAGCGTTGCGGGCGCTCTCATGCATCTGCGCGTCGCAGACGGGATCTATTTCGAGGTTGGCGGCACCTCGACCAACATCGGCGTCATTCGCAATGGCCGCCCGACCGTATCCTATGCCCGCGTTGGCGGGCACGAAACCTATGTTAGCTCGCTCGACGTGCGGGTCATCGGTATCGCTGGCGGCAGTCTTATCCGCGCGCGTGCCGGCAAGCTCGTCGATGTCGGCCCGCGCAGTGCGCACATCGCTGGGCTACCCTATGCAGCGTTCGCCGATCCGGCAGAGATTGTCGAACCGCGGTTGGCGTTCTTTGAACCCAAGCCAGGTGACGGCGCAGACTATGTCGCGGTGCATGTCGCCAACGGTAAGCGATACGGACTGACGACGACCTGCGCCGCCAATCTGCTGGGCTATGCGAAACCCGGCGTGCATGCCTACGGCAATCCGGAAGCCGCTCGGCGCGCCTTCGCGCCACTTGCCACCTTGCTCGGCACCACCGTCGAAGCGGCCGCGCGCGCTGTTCTTGATTGCGCGACGGACAAGGTGACCCCGGTCGTCGACGGGTTGATCAAAGAGTACCAGCTCGATGCGGATCAGTGCCTGCTGGTCGGTGAAGGCGGCGGCGCGGCGTCGTTGATCCCCTATGCGGCCGAGCGCCTGGGCCTGAAATACGAGATCTCAAAAGACGCCGAAGTGATCTCGTCGATCGGTGTCGCGCTGGCGCTGGTTCGAGATGTGGTCGAGCGGATCATCCCGCATCCGCAACCCGAGGATCTGCAGGCGATCCGGCGTGAAGCCATTGCCGCGGTCGTGCGGCTTGGCGCCGATCCCGACGGCGTCGACGTGACGGTCGAGATCGACCATCTGACGCAGCGCGTGCGCGCCATTGCCATGGGTGCCGCCGAGATGCGTGTGAAGGATGCCGGTGGCTCCATTTCGGAGAGCGAGGCGCGGGCGGTAGCTGCCCGATCGATGGGAGTCGCGGCGGATACGCTGCAGGTTGTGGCGCAAACGCCGGGATTCCGGGTGTTCCAGCGGGCGGGTGACGGCCTGCGGGCGCTTCGCGCGATCGATCACGAGGGCATGATCCGCGTCCAGCGGAGCCGGGCGATCGTGCGGCAGACCGTGCCGATGGCTGCGGTGGCGCAAATTGCAGCGCTTTGGGAAGCGGCAGGCGGCGGTGACGAGAGCCGCGTGCCCGGTCTCTTCCTGCTGCACGGACGGCATCTCGTAGATCTGTCGGGCGTCGAGACGTTGGCGCAGGTGGAAGCGCTGGCCACCAGCGAACTTGAGCCGTTGAGCCCTGACGCTGCCGTCATCCTCATCGGCGTGCCGCACGGCCCGGTGGGGTGACAGCACTGACCGCTCACGCGACGGCGAGATCGACAAGGGTGGTGACGTCGGCCACGTCCTCCAGCCGGTCGACGGCGGCGATCAGGCGCTCGACCTTTTTTTCCGGGATCGGGCGTGTCGCGATCGCGCAGTTGCGACGGAACTTGGCCAAATGATCTTCGGTGCTCATGGGCTTTTGCGGATTGCCGTAGACGGTGTCGATGGTCAGGGAATGCCGGGCGCCGCTTGCCAGCGCGATGTCGACCGCGATCGGCGTCAGAGCGTTGGGATTGCCAGCGTCCTCAATGGTCATCGTCATGCGCTGCGCCAGTGCATGGGTGGTGGCGCAGCGGTAGGCGGCGTCCGAGAAGTCCTCGAACCGCACGGTTCCCGTCTGGAGCGCGCAGGCGGTCACGTAGGCCGCGCACAGCCGCGCATAGTTGATCGTCATTTCCGTCTTGGGCGGGCGGCCGACCAGATGATGGATCAGCGGCGGCACCCGGGCGTCGATGCGCGAGATGTCGGTGGCCCGAAACCCGTGCCGCTTTTGCAGCGTCAGGCACGCGTCGATGATCCCATGCGTTGCCCGGCCAGACGGGTAGGGCTTGTGCGCAACCTCGGTGATCAGCCAGCGCCGCCCGAGGTCGCGGGCGATGCGCATCGGATCGCCGCCCGCTTCGATGAGCCGGAAATAGCCGAATGGACCTTCGAGCACGTTCTTCGGCCCGTCGAAGCCGCGTTGGGCCAGATCACAGGCAACGACGGCGTTGCGGGCATTGAATCCGACCTGCATGGCGAGCAGCATTGAACCTTCGGTGTGCGCCTGCATGGTGCCGGATATTTGGCCGTAGGCGATCGAGAAGGCGTTGATCATTTGCGGCGCAGTCAACCCCATCAGCTTGCCGAGTGCAGCCGTGCCGCCGAAAGCGCCGGCAGTTGCAGGCCGAAAGAAGCGCAAGCCAGAGACCGCCGCTGCGCCGATGCCGGCCGAGAGGTCGACGCCGACGACGGCGGCCGTGATCAGGTCGCGTCCGCTGACGCCTTTTCTGCGCTCCGCACCGGCCAGCGCTACGGGCAGCACGACCGTCATCGCGTGGACGACAGCCTCTTCGTGCACGCAATCGAATTCCGAGTTGTGCACCTGATAGGCGTTGCACATGGCGGCCGCCGGCACCGTCAGCCGCGCGCCGGTGCTCCAGACCCGCGCCTCGCTGCCGTGGCCCCACGCAGATTGGATGTCGGCGAGGTCTGTCGCCATCGGGCCGGCGCTGCCGGCAATGCCGACACCAAGCGTGTCCAGGATGAAAATCTTGGCCGCACGGATTGGTGCATCGGGAAGGTCAGAATAGCGTATCCCGGCAACATGCTCTGCAAAATGCGTGATCGGATCCATAGGTGACGGCCTCATCGGACATTGGGAGTGAGCCGGCGAGATTAGCCAGATTGCGCGCTCTGTCACGGGCGTTGGCGTTGGAGTCTCGCATTCGCGCGGAGGGCCGCTATACTTGGCGCCAACGGTATCAGTTGATTACAGGAGACAAAAGTCAGATGCAGTTCTCGTTCAAGGGCAAGAAGGCCGTCGTTTGCGGTGGCAGCCGCGGCATTGGGCGGGCGATCGCGACGGCGCTGGCGCGGGATGGGGCGGCGGTATCGATCTGCGCGCGCGGCGCCGACGGCCTCAAGGCAACAGAAGCAGAACTCGCGAAGCTCGGGAGCAAGACGCATTCGGCGCCGTGCGATCTCGGCGATGGTCCGGCCGTGACGCGCTACGTAACGGGTGCGGGCGAGGCGCTGGGCGGGATCGACATCCTGATCAACAACGCGTCGGGTTTTGGTATGAAGGACGATGACTCCGGCTGGGCGGCCGGAATCAATGTCGACCTCTTGGCAACCGTGCGCGCCTCGCATGCCGCGATCCCATTCATGGAGAAGGCAGGCGGCGGCGTAATCATCAATATCTCGTCGATCTCGGCGTTCGGGCCCTCCGCGCGCAGTGCGCCTTATGCGGCGGTCAAGGCCGCAGTCAACAGCTACACGACGTCCCAGGCGCTGATGCTAGCGAAAAGGCGGATCCGCGTGAACGCCATCGCTCCCGGCTCGATCGAGTTTCCGGGCGGCGTCTGGGACCAGCGCAAAACGACGGATTCGAAGCTCTATGAAGGCACGCTGCGCAGCATTCCCTGGGGCCGTTTCGGCACCGCCGAGGAGATCGCCAGCGTCGCGGCGTTCCTCGCCAGCGATATGGCGAGTTGGGTCACGGGCCAGACGATCTCGGTCGATGGCGGGCAGTTGCTGGGCTGAGGGTCGGGTCAAGCCGCGATCGCGAACCCGCGCCCCGAGGTGCGGGCTCAACTCTTTCCGGCAAGCTCCGGATACCAGCGCTGATAGCCGCGCTCGACATAGGCGGCGAGATTGGCGTGACGCACAACGGACGCGCGAATTGGCCCGTCGAAGTGTGGCGCCATAGCTGAGGTGACGAAGGCCCAAACCGTCGCGTCGACGCCGCATGGGGCATTGCCCAACAGCCAAGGTTTGGGGCCGAGCACGCGCGAAATGGCGTCGAAACCGGCGGCTGCAATACGCTCGATCTCGGCACGGGGGTGGCGGCCGAGCCCTTGGCCTTGCAGATCGCGGCGCACTTTGCGGCGGACCATGCCTGTGATGAGCGGCCGGACCAGTGCGGGCGCGTCCTTGAAGTAGGCTCGCGGTCCCTTGTCGAAGTTGGGGTCGATTATCCAGCGGCTGTCGACGATGACCCAATAGAGGTTGTCCTCGCAGAGCTTCTCGACCGCCCAGGCGATGCCCTTCTGCTCGTCGGTCAGACCGGTGTCGAAAACGGTGCCGTGCCGCATCTCGAGGTGCCAACGGATGAAGGTGGAATCCGCAACGATGGTGCCGTCGTCGTCGATGTAGGGAAGTTTGCCTTTCGGGGCCTTGTTGAATCCGCTGGTGTCGGTTCGATAGGGTAGGCCGCTCATTTTGAGCAGCACCTCGGCCTTGGCGACAAACGGTGAGGGATCGGGAAGCCCAAAAAGCCGACCGAACGTAAAGAGTGTGATCATATGCGCCTCGCGGGTGGAGGGGTCTTGGATATCAGTAAAAGGGCCCGGCGGGCCCCATCACTGTTCAAATATTGGTGCGCAAGCTCGGCACTGCGAGCGGGCTGAAAAGATCCCACAGAAACCGGACCAGGAGGCTCAGATGCGGCCAAATTGCCGGCCGAACCGCTCTGTCGCTGCGCCGAGACCATCGGTGTTGCCGAGGTATTGGTGGACGTACTCGGAGAAGCTCTTCCAGTGCGACACCGCATCGTCGCGAATGGTCGGGCCGCCGCGCACGTGATCCTCGACGACCTTGAGCAGATCGACGAGGGCGTCCTTGTGCTGGACAGTGGAGCGCGACACCAGTTCGATCAGGTCGGCCATCTCGCGGGCGGGATCAACACGCAATGGCGTGGCGTGCGCGGCCATGGTCTGGGCGCCATAGGGTGACGCGTGGGGCTGCGGTTGCGCTGCTGGCGTCATGCGATGAGCCATCGGATGGCCAAACCCGGCATTCGGTCCGGAATGGGCCATGGGACCGGGCGCATGACCGTTGGCGGGACCGGCGCCATTCATCGTGCCGTTCATGGGATGGCCGCCATAGGTGCCGTTCAACGGGGCGGGCGTCGCAGTCATCGGCTGGCTGGCAGTTGGCCGATTGCGATAGGGCTCGTTCGCCATGGCGATCGGTTGCGGTGCGGACATCGATGGTGGGACCGGCGCGTGGAACTGATCGCGTGCTACTGGCGCCACGGAGGTGCTTGCCGCGCCGCCGGTGGCGACGGTGCCAGCCTTAAGGTCGATTACATAACGAAGCGTCGATCCCGCTGGCGCTTCGATCGCCTCGCGAATATGGCCGAGCACGGTGGCCGCGAACTTGTCGTCGGGAACCTGCAGCGCGAAGCTCGTTCCGTCCGAGGCGCGCAGCAGCAGTTGCCGGCGCGAGTAGATGAAGCTGAAGATGGCGAGGCCCGTCGCACCGAAACCGAGCCACAGCTTGAATGAGCCGCCCGTCTTCAATGCAAATGCTTGTGTGCCGAGTGCGGCTTCGGAGCCGATCAAATAAAGGGCACCGGCAAGCAGCGCCACGCCGAGTGGGCGCAAGGGATGACTGGTCGCGAAACCAGCGATCGAGACATGCTGCACTTGAACGAGGCGTCCGCCCAGGTCCAGCACCTTCGGCGAAATATCGAGCTTCTCTATCCGCTCCGCCATGAGGGCACCCGCACCATGAAATTCTCTAAACGATTTCAAGGCTACAGCAAAGTGCTGCCGCCGCAAAGTGGGCGCCTGTTGGGAGACTTATTCCAGATGGCGGTGAGTGGCTGGACGAGGGCCGGTGCGCTAGTCGTTTTGGGTCAGCGCGACCCACTCCGGATCGTTCTGAGCGCGTCGCTCAAAAGTCAGAAAATCGTAGTATCCACAACGGCCTTCGCCTGGAAAGCTTCGGCAGATTGCGGGCCGGGCCGTGTAGATCGTGCAGTGGCGGGCGTCGACATCGAAGAATCGGCAAATCTTGCCGAAATGCGGATCGGCCTTGCGCCGCATCACATATTTGGAGCCGTGGGCCACTTTTGTGAACTTGGTGCGTGCCTTGTTGAAGGTCAGGCCATGATGTTTGGCCAGCCGCTCCACGTCGCGCTTGGTCAACTGGATCAGCGGGTAGCTGCAACAATACCCTGGGCATTTCTTGCAGTTGTAGGAGGCCATGCTGGGTCCGCTTAGTTGCTTTGGGCCGTTCGTGCGGCGATCCGGGACGGGAGATGTGGCATTTGATCGTTGCCCGTCGCAGCAGGTTGCGCGCCTGACGAGACTGGCGGCGCGGTAGCTTTTGAATGGATCGCCGTCAACATGTTGTCGTAGCCCTGGTTCCGACGGCCGCGGCGCCTGCCATCGCGCTTGCTTGGTATGGCAGGGGTCTTCTAGGTTAGCCCACTTTCTTCTTAGCACGAGTTTTCATGGAGACCACGCATGTCACTGTTTGATCTGAAGGGCAAGGTTGCGCTCGTCACCGGCGGCAACGGCGGCATAGGTCTCGGCATGGGGCAGGGGTTCGCTCAAGCCGGTTGCAACGTCGTCATCGCCGGGCGTAACGCGGAGAAGTCCAAAGCTGCGGCGGCCAGTCTCGCCAAGCTCGGCGTCAAGACGGCCGTGCTCGAGGTTGATGTCGGCGACGAGGCATCCTGCCGCAAGATGGTGGACGACTGCGTGAAGCAGATGGGCCGCATCGACATTCTCGTGAACAACGCCGGGATCAACATTCGCAAGCGCCCCGAGACATACACGTTCAAGGAGTGGCGTGAGGTTTTGTCGATCAACCTCGACGGCGCGTTCATCTGCTCCCATGCCGTGCAGCCGCATATGAAGAAGCTGGGCGGCGGCAAAATCATTAACATCGGTTCGATGATGTCGATCTTCGGCGCGGCGTTTGCGGCCCCCTATGCCGCCTCGAAGGGTGGTATCGTGCAGATGACCAAGGCGCTGGCTACGGCCTGGGCGGTCGACAACATCCAGGTCAACGCCATTCTGCCAGGATGGATCGACACGGAACTGACGCAGAAGGCGCGCGAGCAGGTCGATGGACTGCACCAGAACGTGCTGAAGCGGACGCCCGCCGCACGTTGGGGCGAGCCCGGCGATTTCTCGGGTATTGCGATCTTCCTAGGCTCGAAAGCGTCTGATTTTCTCACTGGCACGGCGATCCCAGTCGATGGCGGCTTCTCGGTTCAAGGCTGAGTCAGCGTTTCCGTCCGCACACACAGTTCAATGAGCAGTTCAACGAGGTCAACATGAAGCGAGCAATCCAGGTCATTGCGGCCATTGCCTCACTTGGGTTAATGGCCGCGAGTGCGGCCGCCCAGACGGTCTGGCCGAGCAAGCCGGTCAAGATCATCATTCCGTTTGCGCCGGGCGGTGGCACCGATATTGCGGCGCGCCATCTCCAGCCGCATCTGTCGGCGGTATTGGGGCAGCCGATCGTCATCGAGAACAAGGCGGGCGGCGGCGGCATCATCGGCACCGAGCAGATCGTGCGCTCGACGCCGGACGGGCACACGATCGGAATGGCGGTGTCGTCGCATGTCTCGAATCCCGCTCTCTACAAGACGATGCCCTATGACGCGCTGAAAGACGTGAAACCGATCACGATCCTGTTCCGGGCGACCAACGTCTGGGTCGCGCATCCATCGGCGCCCTTCAAGTCGGTTCAGGACGTTCTGGATGCCGCCAAGAAGCAGGACGGCAAGTTTGCCGTCGTCACCTCTGGCGCCGGCACGCAGCAGCATCTCGGCTTGGAGCAACTGAAGCTGCAGACCGGCGTTGGCATGGTGCACGTACCCTACAAGGGCGCGGGGCCTGCCGCCAACGATCTGTTGAGCGGCCAGGTGCAGGTTGGCATTCTCAACATGTCGAGCATGCTGCCGCATATCAAGGAGGGCCGCCTGCGCGGGCTCGCCGTGACTTCCGGTAAGCGCTCGACGTTTGCGCCGGAGGTGCCGTCGGTGGCCGAGACCGTGCCCGGGTTCGACAGCGTCGAGTGGTTCTGTTTCCTCGCGCCCGCCGGCGTGCCGGATGAGATCATCGAGAAGATCTATGCGGCGATCGTCAAGGCTGCGGCTGCGCCGCAGTTCGGCGAGCGGGTCAAGGAGATGGGTGTCGAGTTGGTGCTGAACAAGCCGGCCGACTTCAAGGCGCAGATGACTGCCGAGCATGCCAAGTTCGCCGACCTCATCGCCAAGGCCAACATCAAGCTGGATTAGGTACGTAGTGTTGCTGAGGTTCGATAGGCGCGCCTCCGTTGCCGCCCACGCCGTCAGGCGGCAGACATGCCGCGGTCGCACGAGGCGGCGGCGAGGCGGAAGCCCTCGTAGCCTTTGGCGGCGATCTCCGCGCATTCGCGTCGGTAGGTGCCGACGCCGCCGATGTAGGGCATGAACACGCGCGGCTTGCCGGGAATGTTGGCGCCCATGTACCAGGAGGCGGCGGACGGGTAGAGCGTGCGGTGCGCCACTTCGTTGACGTGCGCGACCCATGCGGTTTCCGCAGCCTCCGTCGGCTCGATGACGTTCAGCTGGTGGGCCTGCATGTGGGCGAGGCACTCCGTCAGCCAGTCGACGTGCTGCTCGATTGACACGATCATGTTGCTCAAAACCGACGGGCTGCCCGGCCCGGTGATCATGAAGAGGTTGGGGAAGCCCGCCGTCGTCAGGCCGAGATAGGTGCGCGGGCCCGCCTCCCATTTCTGGCGCAGGCTCTCGCTGCGCCGGCCGCGAATTTCAATCTTGAGAAGCGCGCCGGTCATGGCGTCGAAGCCGGTTGCGAAGACTATGGCATCGACCGCGTAGCTCTTGCCGCCGGCGACAATGCCGGCGGGTGTCATCGCCTCGATCGGCGCATGGCGGATGTCGACGAGGGTGACGTTCGCGCGGTTGAAGGTTTCGAAATAGGCGGTGTCGGCGCAGATGCGCTTGGTGCCGATCGGGTAGTCCTTCGGTGTGAGGATCTCGGCGACGGCGGGATCGCGCACGATCGCTCGAATCTGTTGGCGCACGAATTCGGCAGCGGTGTCGTTGGCGGCCTTGCTGGTAATGAGGTCATTGAACGAAGCCATGAACGTCGTGCCGCCGGTCACCCAGCGGGCCTCGTACTCGCGCTGGCGCGCGTCGTCCGACACGGCGAGGGCGGAGACGTTGTTGAAATTCGACATGATGCCGTTGCGCGCCTCGCGGGCACGTTGGCGATGCTCGTCGTAGTTCGATTTCCACCATGTCTCATGCTCGGGTGTCATCGGACCATTGCGGGCGGGGATCGAGTAGTTGGGCGTGCGCTGGAACACGTAGACGTGCGCGGCCTGCCCGGCGATCACTGGGATCGATTGGAGCGCCGACGAGCCGGTGCCGATCACGGCGACGCGCTTGCCGGTGAAGTCGACGCCTTCGTGCGGCCAGTGTCCGGTGTGATAGGTGGTCCCCTGGAAGCTGTCGCGGCCCTTGAAGTCGGGGAGGCGCGCATTGGAGAGGCAACCGGTCGCCATGATGCAATAGCGCGCGCTGATCGTTTCGCCCCGATCGGTGGCCAGCGTCCAACGGTCGTCGGTTTCGTCGTAGATCGCAAACGTTACGCGTGTGTTGAACGCGATGTCACGGCGCAGATCGAACCGGTCGGCGACGTGGTTGGCATAGCGCAGGATCTCCGGTTGGCCGGCGAAGCGCTCGCTCCAGTGCCATTCCTGCTGCAACTCCGGCGACCACGAGTATGAGTACTGCATGCTCTCGGTATCGCAACGGGCGCCCGGGTAGCGGTTCCAGTACCAGGTGCCGCCGACGCCGCTGCCTGCTTCGATCACGCGCGCCGTAAGGCCAAGCCCGCGCATGCGGTGCAGCATGTAAAGTCCGGCGAACCCGGCGCCGACGATGATGGCGTCGACATTGGACTGCTGGCTGGTGCTCGGTTCGGTCACGCAATCCCCCATTGGCTTTTGTGGCCGGCCCGACTCGCCGGTCCCGTTGTGCGGTGCATAAGGCGGTGGAAGCGAAACAGCGTCAATGCCTTGAAGGTTGCGCAAAATGCAGATCAACTGCTCGCGAAGCGAAGGAGAGCCGCATGACCTTCACGCTGGTTGCACGTTGTCCGAGGTCCGGCGCGTTCGGTGTTGCCATCGCCACCTATTCGCTGGCGGTTGGCGCCAAATGCCCGGCCATTGCCACCGGTGTCGGAGCCATCACGACGCAGGCCTTTGTCAATCCAACCTTCAAGGCGCTCGGGCTCAGGTTGCTTGGCACCGGGTATCCGGCGGCCCAGGTCATGGGCATGCTTAACGGTGCGGATCCCGACTTCGCGTTTCGCCAAGTTGCCATCATCGACCGGTGGGGCGGCGTCGCATGCCACACCGGCAGCCGGACGAGGGCTTGGACGGGGCATCGCGCGGGTGACGGGTTCGTGGCACTCGGCAATGTCCTTAAGGATGAGGGCGTCGTCGCCGGCATGGCCGCGGCCTTTGGGACAGTCGACACGCTCGACCTTGCCGAACGCATGATGCGTGCACTGGAGGCCGGCCGGTCGGCCGGCGGACAGCATGGCCTGGCTGGTCCGCTGCCGGAGCGCTCGGCGAGCCTGCTAGTGCACGATGGGGAGGAGCATCCGCGCCTCGATCTGCGCGTTGATTCACATCCCAATGCCGTCGGTGAGATGCGCCGGCTGCTCGACGAGTTTCGCCCATACGTGCCGTTCTACCGGCAGCGCTGGCGCGAGCCGGCGATGGCGCAGCCGCAGGATGCGTTCGTTGAAAGCCTGCAAGTGCCGAGGGCCTGATCCCGCCGAGCGGCACGCGAAAACCGAGTGCTCAACAGTCAACAAGGAGCTTTGACATGCAACCGGGACAGAGATTGGTGGGGAAAGTCGCTGTCGTGACGGGGGCGGCGTCAGGCATTGGCGCCGAAACGGCGCGTGTCTTTGCCCTGCATGGCGCAAAAATCATGCTGACGGATACCAATACAGCGCTTGGCAACAGTGTCGTCGAGGCCATTCGGAAAGTCGGCGGCACGGCGATGTTTGCAACCCACGACGTGTGCAGCGAGGCGCAGTGGGCCCAGATCGTCGCCGACACCGAGACAGCATATGGCGGCGTCCACATCCTCTGCGGCATCGCAGGCATCTCGGGGCGCGATCCAAAATTGAACATTCAGACCAGCGTCACGGCTGGGCCGCGCCTCGTCGAACAGACGCTCGAGCAATGGAACAAGGTGTTGGAGATCAACGCGACAGGCGTGTTCCTCGGCGCGAAGGCGGTGATCCCCGCGATGCTGCGCGCCGGTGGCGGCTCGATCATCAATATTTCGTCGATCTGCGGCATCGTTGGCTCGCACGCGAACGCCGCCTATCATGCCTCGAAGGGAGCGGTCCGCATCTTCTCGAAGGCCGCCGCCATCCAGTACGCACCCGACAAGATCCGAGTGAATTCGGTGCATCCAGGGTTCGTCGACACGCCGATGACGAGGCCTGGTCATTCCAATCCGGAGGTCGCTGCGAAACGGCTGGAGGCGACGCCGCTCGGTCGATTTGGAACGCCGTCGGATATTGCGGCGGGTTGTCTCTATCTCGCCTCCGACGAGGCTTCCTGGGTTACGGGCAGCGAGTTGGTCATCGACGGCGGAATGACCGCTAACTGAAGGTGTTGCGCGTCTGCGTCAGCTGCAAGTGTTCCAGGCCGGCAGCCAAAAACCGTTCGATTTTCTGTCGGGAGGTGCGATCGGGTCTCTTGACGCCCGCGAAGCGACACGGCAAATGTTAGACCAAACATGTCCGTACAAGTAGACATGAAGACGCAATCAACTCCACCGAGGAAACGTTATGACCAAATCCACAGAGCGAAATTCGAACCGGCGCGACATCATCAAGGGCGCGGGCGCCATTGCAGCGACGGGTGTTGCCGGGTTCCCGTTTATTTCGCTCGCCCAGAACAAGCCGATCAGAGCCGGCATGGTGACGATCAACTCGGGGCGCGGCGCGATGGTCGGTTCGGCCTCATCCAAGGGCGCGGGCTGGGTGATCGAGCAGTTCAACGCCGCAGGCGGCCTCGGCGGCCGGCCGATCGAGCTGATCGTGCGCGACAGCAAGGGCAAGCCCGAGGAATCCGCGCGCATCGCCCGCGAGTTCGTCAATAGCGACGGCTGCGAGATTTTGTTCGACGCCGACAGCTCGGCTGCTGCCTTCGCCATTCAAGAAGTGGCCAAGGAACTCGGCGTGCTTACCGTGCATATGAATTCGGAAACGTCGTCCCTGACCGCCGACCCGAAGATCCGCTCGTGGAATGCATTCCGCTCAGCCCGCCAGGGTATCCACGATGCCATTGCCGGCGGCCACTACGCGGCCAACGTGTCGAAGGAAAAGGGGATCAAGACGTGGATGGGCTGCTCGCCCGACTACGCCTACGGCCGCGACTCCAACCTGTTGTTCTTCGAACACCTCAAGCACTTCAACAAGGACGTCGAGATCATCGGCGAGAGCTGGCCGAAGCTGTTCCAGGCCGACTACACCGAGCAGTTGACCAAGATCCTGCAGACCAAGCCGCAGGCCATTTACTCCTGCCTGTGGGGCGGCGACCTCACGACTTTTATCGACCAGAGCAACATCTACAACCTGTTTGCTCAGATGCAGGTGTTTGCGATCAATATCGCCGACTACTCGATCCTGACCGCTGTGAAGAACCTGCCGCAGGGCATCCACTCCGGCAATCGCTACTTGGCGACCTTTCCAAAGACGGAGGCAAACGCCAAGTGGGCGGCCGACTATAAGGCCAAGTTCAACGAACATCCGGTCACGTGGTCGTGGGAGAATGCGTCGGGCGCCAAGTTCGTCACCGAGGCGATCAAGAAGACCGGCAGCACGGACGCGAAGAAGCTCGCTGAGGCGATCCGCGGGTCGACCATCGACAGCCCGTTCGGCATCGATGGCAAGCTCACGATGCGGGCCGAGGATAACACGATCGTCAACTATGCGATCGGCTGGGGCCAAACGATTTCCAAGGACCCGTATGTCCCGGATGTCCGCTCGGTAGACTGGAAGCTCATCACCGAACTCGAGACCGAGTGGAAGAAGCGGATGAAGTATATCTGATCGCTCCACTGCGCGTTGAACACCCGGGCGGCCAGGGCCGCCCGGGTCACTCGGCTGGAATAACTCAATCCTGCAAGGTGTCGCTTGGATCTCGCTGCCCTGGGCAACTGCCTGACGTCGGCCTCCTGTGTCGTCACTCAGACGACCAGCGGTCTCATCATCGGGCTGCTGCTCTTTCTCGTCGCGGCCGGGGTTTCGCTGATTTTCGGCGTGCTCAAGGTGGTGAACTTCGCGCACGGCTCGTTCTATATGCTGGGCGCCTATTTCGCGCTGACGGCCTATCAGCTCTCCGGCAACTATTTTGTGGCCGTCCTTGCGGGCGGTATCGGCGTCGCACTGTTCGGACTGGCGTTCGAACGCCTGCTGATGAGCCGGGTATACGGCTCGCCGGTGCTCATGCAACTGCTCGTGTGCTACGGCGTGATTCTGATCCTCGATGACGTCGTGAAGATCGTCTGGGGCGCGGATTTCAGATCGTTCGGCATGCCCGATACGTTCCAGGCGCTGCCCTTCGTGTTTGCCGGCGGCGTGGTACCGGTATTCTACCTTTTTCTGATCGTCGTGACGTTGCTAATTGCGGCCGTGCTTGGCCTCGCCATCACGCGCACGCGCTACGGCAAGATCGTCCGTGCGGCCGCCGTCAACCCGTCGATGGTGTCGGCGCTGGGGATCAACACGGGTGTGGTCTACGCCAGTGTGTTTGTCATCGGTGGTCTGTTGGCAGGCTTGGCCGGGGGGCTTGCAGCGCCGGTGCGCTCACTGGTCTCGGGCATGGGGACCTCGGTCATTGTGGAGAGCTTCATCGTCACCGTGATTGGCGGCATGGGCTCGGTGGCTGGTGCCCTGGTCGGCTCTCTGCTGATCGGCCTTGTGCGCAGTTTCGGCACGATCGGTTTCCCGCTGTTCACGGAGGGCCTCATGTTCCTCCTTATGGCCGTCGTGCTCGTCGTCAAGCCGAGCGGTCTCTTCGGCAAAGGAAATTGAGCCATGGGAAAATCATCGTTGGCTCGGGACTGCCTGCTGGCCGCCGTCGCTTTTGCGGTGCTGGCGGCCCTGCCGTACTTCTTTCCGAGTAAGAGCCTGACCGACTTCATCGTGCGGCTGGCCGCCTTCGGCATCTTCGCCACGTCGCTCAACCTGCTGGTTGGCTACTCCGGCATGGAGAGTTTCGGGCACGGCCTGTTCTTCGGCCTTGGCTGTTACAGCTTCGGCCTGATCATGCAGAATTTTGCTGTTTCGATCCCGATGGCGTTCCTGCTGACAGTGCTGCTCAGCGTCGTCGTCGGGGCGGTGGTCGGCGCCATCTGCGTCAAGCTGAACGAGACCTACTTCGCCTTCCTCACGTTGGCCTTCCAGATGCTGTTGCACAGCCTGATCATCGCATGGACCCCGATCACGGGCGGCGATCAGGGCCTAACCGGCGGTATCCCGCGCCCGCCCTTCCTCGGCATCCGCCTCGACAATCACTACCATCTCTATCTGTTCAGCGGCGGCCTGTTGATCGCGTGCCTGCTGGCAATGCATCACATCGTGCAATCTCCGTTCGGCTATACGTTGCGCATGATCCGCGACAACGGTTCGCGCGCGCCGTTCCTCGGCATCCATGTTTGGCGCATTCGCCTGATGGCATTCGTCATAGCGGGGGCCTTCGGCGCAATCGGCGGTATCGTCATGAGTCTCTTCGTCTCGGGCGCCTTCCCAGATTTCGCCTATTGGACGATCTCCGGCGAAGCGATCTTCATGATCATGCTTGGCGGCATCACCGTGTTCCTCGGGCCACTGGTCGGCGCCGCCATGCTCTTGCTGCTCAATGACGTCGTGACCAAGTTCACCAGTCACTATGGTCTGGTCCTCGGCGGGGTCATCCTGCTGTTTGCGCTCGGGCTCCGGAAAGGGTTGCTCGATTTCGCCGTCGACCTGTGGCGGGACCGGATGATGGGCGCGAGCAGCGTGCCCCGTACCGATGTGGCGCCCCCCACCGCCGTCCGTGCAGCTGGGGAGTAGCCGATGCTCAGAATTGAAAACCTCGCGAAGTCGTTCGGCGGCGTGGCCGCGACATGCGATGTGTCGCTGCACTTTCCCAAGGGTTCGCTCACCGCGGTGATCGGGCCGAACGGCGCCGGTAAGACCACATTCTTCAATCTGATCACCGGTGCGTTCCGGCCGGATTGCGGCCGGATCCTGCTCGACGGCGCCGATATCGTTGGACTCTCGCCGCCGGACATCGTTCGCCGCGGCATCGGACGCGCCTTCCAGATTGCGCGCATTTTCCCAACGTTGACTGTGCGTGAGGCGGTTCTTGGTGCCGTCCAGGCGCATCGTGGCCAGCATCGCGTCATGCGCAACCGCTTTCCGCTGGCCGGTTCGGATGTCCGCGCTGAGCACGTCATGGAGATGGTCGGACTGACGGCGAAGGCGAATGTGCTGTCGCGCAATCTGTCGCATGGCGACCAGAAGCTGCTCGATATCGCGCTGGCGCTCGTGCTCGAGCCGCGCGTGCTGCTGCTCGACGAGCCGACGGCCGGCATGGGGCCCGAGGAGCGCTGGGCCATGATCGACACCGTGCAGCGGCTCTGGGCCAAAGAGAAGATGACGCTGATCTTCATCGAGCACGACATGTCGATTGTCTTCAAGATCGCGCAGAGCGTCCGCGTGCTGAGCTACGGACGGGTGCTCGCCGAAGGCACGCCAGATGAGATCCGCCGGCATCCCGAGGTCATCAAGGCCTATCTCGGCACCGAATTCGAGGCGGGCCACGCATGACCGTACAAACCACCATCTTCTCTGCTGAGAATATCGACGTCTTCTACGGCACTAGCCAGATCCTGTTCGGTCTTTCGATTGCGGTCACCGAGGGCCAGACGATGGCGCTGCTTGGCCGCAACGGCGCCGGCAAGTCAACCACACTCAAGGCCATCGCCGGACTAGCCCCGCCGCGGCGTGGCAAGGTCAGCGTTTTCGGCATCGAGATGCAGCGACGTAAACCGCACGTGATTGCACGGGCTGGCATCGGCTATGTGCCGGAGGACCGCCAGATCTTTCCCGAGCATTCGGTCGAGGACAATCTGCTGATTGGTGCCAAGAAGGGCCCAAAGGGCGAGGACTATTGGACACTCCGGCGCATCTACGACATGCTGCCGCTGCTCGAGCCGCTGAAGGATCGCATGGGTGGCCGTTTGTCCGGCGGCGAGCAGCAAATGCTGACCATTGGCCGGACGCTGATGGGCAACCCGACTGGACTCCTGCTCGACGAGCCAAGTGAAGGATTGGCTCCCGTGATCGTGCAACAGATCGGGGCGCTGCTGCGGCGTCTGCGCGAGATGGGTGTCACGGTACTGCTCGCCGAGCAGAACATGCATTTTTGCCTTGGCATCGCGAGCCACGCGACCGTGATCGACAAGGGCGAGATTGTCTATCGTGACACGATCGAGGCGCTGAAGGTCAACGACGAGGTAAAGGCCCGCTATCTGGCGCTGTGAGCGCGGCACTCGAGCCCCGTTGGTCTTTGCCAGTCTGTCATCGCAAGAGGGCATGATGCAAAACGCCATCCGCATCGTTCGTGACCGGGATCTCGAAGCGTTCTGGGACGTGCTGCGCGCAAAAGAGCCGGGCTTCATGCGTTCGCTGATCACGTGGATGGGCGGGCCGGATGGGTACATCAACACCAATCCGGGAGCGGCGATCGAAAGCCTACATTGCGCCGTCGGGCTGATGAATATGGGGCCCGGACAGCGCCAGCCCGGTGTCCATACCCACACGATGACCGAGATTTACGTCATCCTAGAAGGCACGGTCGAAAGTTTCGACGGGGTCGGAAACCGTCACATCGCAGGGCCCATGGACTGCCTCTACATCCCAAAGGGTGTGCCGCACGGCGTGCGCACCATGGGCGACCGGCATGTCAAGCTGCTGTGGGTGAATGACGAAATCGAGAAATGGGGTGTTTCACTCTATCAGGAAGGTCCAGGACCGCATCCCGCCGATGACGAGGTTCGGCTTATCTCCTTCCAGGGCCTCGAACCCAACTGGACAGCCGACCGAGCGAAGGAGCCGGGTTTCTTGTGCTGGAACGTCAGCTGGGCTGGCAGCAAAATGACCGGCCCGAATTACAATCCTGCGCATTCTGCGGTGAATGCGCGAGTCGGATTGAGCCTTTGTGTGGTGCAACCGGCGAACCGGCTAGGCGATGCGGCGGCCGACGGCAATCGGCTGTTCGTAGTCGCGCGTGGTCAAGCCGTGGTCACGCGTGGTGCCGAGTCCGAGATCGCTGGTCCGCAGGATGCGATCTTCTGCCCAGCGGGTGTAGCCCTTGATCTGCGTGCGCTCGATGGCGAGCCGCTCTATCTCGTGCGCGTGCACGAGCCAGTGACGCCATCGGCATGAAACCAGGGCCAGAACGTCGCGTTGCCAGTTGCCAATAGAAGCTTGCCATGACGAAAACGGTCCACCAGGCACCGACAGGCAGCGAGCCGAATACCCGCCAGTTCTTCCATATCAATATCAACTGCAGCAACCCCGAACGCTCGCGCGCTTACTACGAGCTCCTCGGCTTCCAGGTAGTGAATGATTTCAGTGCGCCATCGCAGGACGGGCGGATGCGCACGTTCGCCGAGATCGGTCTCGCTCCGATGCTGCGGCTGCCGGCGGATTGTGATGCGCGGGCGCTGCTGCTGGCGTTGTCCGACGACCCGCATACGCCCGCGTCGACCTTATCGAATGGATCAGGCCCAAGAGTGCGCCACCCGCCCGCTGTAACCTGGCGCAGATCGGTTTCGGCCGGCTTTGTCTCAAGGTGCGCAACTGCCAGATCCTGCATGACCGGCTGGTTGCTGCCGGTCACACAGTCTATAGCGCGCCCATCCGCATCGACATGGGTGGCACGCACCAGGTGTGCTTCTGCTCGGAGGACCCGGACGTGACCGTGATCGAGTTCATGGAGTTTCTGCGCTGAAGCCGGGCGCGGCCATTCTTGGATAGCCATTCAGCTGCGCCTACTTCTTGCAAGCCTTGGCTTCGCCGTCACAGTTAAAGCCGCTGCAGGTGAGCTTGACGGGCGTCAGCGTGTGCTTGGCACTGGCAGCCCATTTCGCGGCGCTATCGGTCACGGCTTTGTTGGCCATCCAGCGCGCGATGCCCTCGGTAATTCCCGAACCAGAGCCGCGGATCAGTGCGCATTTGGCCGCCGATGCCGGGGCCGGCAGCACGGACAGGGCGGCGAAGGCAATGGCGGTGACGGCGGCAAGACGGATGATCATGGCGTGTCCCTCATTCGTTTGTTCGGCCAAGCGTAGCCGACCCAGGGGCCCCATGGCAAAGGTTTGCTGCCGCGCGAACCGTCGCCGGGAGCCGGTGATCGTGCGGTCTCAGACGGGAGCATCGACCCGGTCACCGCGCGTCGTCGGATGCGAAATGACCAGGAACTCGACGGGGCCGGCCGCACGGTTGGCCGCTTGATGCCGCACGCCCGGTGCAATCTCGATCGCCTCGCCAGCGCCTATCGCCTCCACCCGGTCATCTAAGACCATTGTCAGCTCGCCGGTGAGCACAAAGAACAGCTGGCGCGCCGCCGCATGATGATGGCGAACCTCCGTACGGCCGGACGGCATTCGCTCATGGATGACGCTGAGTTCCGGCCGCTTCATCAGGTGCCAGCCGTCGCAGTCGCCGCCCCAGACGTAGTGCTCGGCATTTGCTTTGCTGATCATGGTGGCTCCTTGGAAAAGTTCAATTGCTGGCAGCGTCAGGCCATGGCATCCGCGAGCCAGCCGACCTGTCCAACCGCTGCCTCGGTGGCGAGGGATTCTGACGCGAATGTCGTTGCAGAGAAGTCTTGGGTCAGCGTCCACCGGCCGCCATCCTCGACGTCGCGTCGGTACTCCTTGAATGTGAAGCGGTGATCGCCCTGCCGGATCAGGTCGACGCAACGCTCGCCGAACCGATCCTCGATGCTGCGCACGACCGGCGGCGGATTCGGTCCAGCGCCGTTCATGCCGCGATCAGCGCCATGGCGCGCTCGCGAGAGACCGGCGCTGGATCGAGCAGGGTCGCAATAGCGTCACGCTCCCAGGCGTCGTTGCGAGGCTCCAGCGGATCGGCCGTCTCGAGGCGATGCTCGACCACGAACCGGGCGAGGATGGCGCGGCGCGCGTCGACGCCGCCCCGCGTGCCTTCCCAGGCGAGCTGGACCGCCGAGGTGATATTGTAGAGCGCGGTTGCCGCAAGCCGCGCGTGCCGCTCGCCAGCGGGATCGCGGGCGGCGGCGCGGGCAAACGCCAGCGAGCGTCCGGTGAACGTCGCAAGCCGCATTCGGAAGGATGCCGGCAACGCGCCAGAGTCTTCAATCCGGGTCATCAGGAAGGCCTCGAGCGCCTCGTCAGATCCGGTCTTGCCGACCGCGCGCCGAACCACGTCGATGGCGTTGATATTGCTCGTTCCTTCCCAAAGCACGCCGATATGAGCGTCACGCACAAGGCGCGCGTTCACCCAGTCCTCAATGTAGCCGTTGCCGCCGCGCACTTCCATGGCAGCCGTCGCGACCTTGATGTTGTCGCGGCAGGCGCGCAGCTTCGCCAGCGGTGTCAGGATGCGCATCAGCAACTGAGCCGCGTTGTCGCCGGCTGTCTCGCGATCCATCGTCTGGGCTGCGAGCATGGCGATCGACAGTGCCTGCTCGGCTGGCACCATGATTTTCAAGAGTTGGCGGCGCAGCAGCGGGTGCTCGATGATGTCGCGACCAAATGTTTTGCGTGAGCGGGCCGCGGTCAGCGCTTCGTTGAGGCAGCGGCGCATCATGGCGGCGGCCCGGACGCCATGGGAAAGACGCGACAGGTTGACCTGATCCATCATCTGCTTCAGGCCGCGCGTCTGGTCTCCGACGAGATAAGCGACGGCTCCCTCGAAACGGATTTCGCCAGAGGCCATGGACCGGGTGCCGAGTTTGTCTTTGAGACGGGCGATCCGGTAGCTGTTGCGCCGTCCATCCTCGAGAGTGCGAGGGCAGGCAAAGAGTGCGAGGCCTGGCGTGCCACCGGGCGCGCCTTCGGGCCTCGCCAGCATCAGGGCCACTTCGGCGTCGGTGTGCGAGCAGAACCATTTCTCGCCGGTGAGCCGCCAGCGGCCGTCGTCGAAGCGCGCGGTGGTCTCGACCTGGCCGACGTCGGAGCCGGCCGCCTTCTCGGTCATGAACTGGGTGCCCTTCCACAGCGTCGCGAGATCGCCGGACAGCATGCGCGGTAGCAGATAGGTCTTGAGCTCGGGGCTCGCGTAACGCCGGATCAGGTGGATCGAGGTGTCCGACACACTGATCGGGCACATGATGCCAAATTCCGCCTGCACGAAGAGGTACTGGAAGGCATATTTCGCGACCGCCGGCAGCGGGCGATCGAGGCCGAGCACACCGGCCCGGTGGCTCATGGCGTGGAACTGGAAGTCGCCGAAGGCGATCGCTTCCATCTCGCGATACGCGGGGTGATAGGCAATAAAGTCCTCGTCGCGGCCAAAACGGTCGCGGGCATGGAGCACGGGCGGGTTCTGATCGGCGATCCGGGCGAGTTCATCGAGGCGCCCGCCCGCCAGCGTGCCAAGTCGCGCAAAGTGTGGGGCCAGCGATTGGCGGATCTTCGGATCAAGATGCAATCCGAGGAGATCCTGGAGCCCGCGGTCGTTCTGATAGAAATCCTGGCCGGCACAATCGTGTGCGAGCGGGCTCGAGGGGACGGGCGCGCTCTGCGCGTGCGTGGAGATCGGTGTCTGGTCGGTCATGTCGGTTGCCGGGTTAAGGTTGTGCCTGGACCTTAAACCCGAGAACGGTTGGCCGACAGCGATCTTGGGAGGCGGCAAGAAAATGGCCGGCGCAAAACATGGGCGAACCCATGATCGCTAACCGGCCGCTTCTGCGTACGGCCGACCTCGAAAGGTCGGCCGCCGCACCCCCATACTGGATCGGCCATCCCGTAGGATGCCCCCTAAACCGGTCCAGTACCCCTGGCGCCTGCAGCTTTCACTGCCTGCCCCCGCATGGGCGCCAAGTCTTTTCGATGGGCACTAGCCCCCGCTCGCCGCATCGAACTGTGCAGCGCACCATATTGATCGAATCCGGAGCGGCAAGCGGGATGTCGCAAGCGGGTCTATTTTTCAGCCACGCTCAAATGTCGCTCGGTTGCAGATCGCTTTAAATCTCCCAATCAGTAGGCGTCTCAGAGTGCCGCCGCAAAATGGTCACAATTGTATAACCATCAGAAATGCAATATAAAAATCGATCTGTTCCGATTGGTGGATATCACTTTGTTCTGAAGGTCTGGATTATCCACAATTTAATGGAAACGACGATAGCTGACGATAGCTAGCGTGTCTGTGACACAAGGATCACAGGCAACTCTCGAGCGATTTTGCAGTTGCGAGAACAAAGCAAGATCAGGCGGGTGCCAGCTCCGCCTCAAGCAAGCGCCGTAGCGGCGCCGGTGGTGGGATCGCCTGCCGCTTTTCGAGATCGAAGAACACGTTCACCGCTTCGGCCGTCGCGTGGCAGGTATCGCCGAGGAACAGGCCATAGCCTGTCGTGATCGAGCGATTGCCGAGTTTGGTAAACCGGGCACCGACCTCGACCGTGCCGGGATAGAAGAACTCGCGGCGGAAATCGATGGCAACGCGGGCGAGGACGAAATCGATGCTCTTGCCCTCGTCGCCCCGCTGGCCGAGGCCGCCGTCGCGCATCAGCTTGTAGAGGATCTCGCAGCGGGCGGCCTCGAAGTAGGCCGCGATCGACACGTTATTGATATGTCCGAGCGCATCGGTATCGCAAAAGCGCAGCGTCACCGGCGTAAAGTAATGGAAGGTCGAGCGCGCCTGCAAATCGAAACGTGGCTGGTCAGTCATCAGGTCTCTCGCCTATCCTCGGAATCGTCGTTGCCGGGATCGTCGGGGCAGGCGCTCCGAATTGCAAGCCAGGTGCGGGTTCCAGCTGGCGGGGAGAAAGCCATGACCGAGACCAAGCCGCTTGCCGCCCTGACCGTTCTCGACATGAGCCAGGGGATCGCCGGGCCGTCCTGCGGCGGGCACTTCGCCGAGTTCGGCGCCGAGGTCATCAAGATCGAGCCGCCCGAGGGAGATTGGATGCGCCCGATCGGTACCACGATCGCGGGGTCCTCGCCGTCGGCGCTCGTCTATAACCGCGGCAAGAAGAGCCTGGCGCTCGATCTTCGCACGCCACAAGGCCGCGACATCGCGCTCAAGCTCGCCAAGCGTTCGCACGTCGTCATTGAGAATGCGCGCCCCGGCGTGATGGATCGGCTCGGCGTCGGCTTCGCGGCGGTAAAAACAGTCAAGCCCGACATCATCTATGTGTCGGTGTCCGGTTGGGGCCAGACTGGCCCGGCACGGGAGAAACCCATGGTTGATGCGATCGGCCAAGCGTTCTCCGGGTTGATGGCGGCGACGCGCAGCCGAGAGGGCGCGCCGGTCAAGCTCGACGCCACGCTGATCGATGCGATCACCGGGCTCTATGCGTTCCAGGCTGCGACGATGGCACTCTGGAACCGCGCTCCGGGTGCGCCGGCGCAGCACCTCGATATTTCGCTGCTCCAGTCGGCTGCGCACGTTCAGGCGCCCAACATCATCGAGGCTAGCCATCTCGGACGACCGCCGAGCCTGATGAACCCGCCGGCCGGCAACTACCGAACGGCGGACGGCTGGATCGCGTTGTCACTGGTGACGGAGGCGCAGTTCAAGGCACTCTGTACGGTGATCGGCCAGCCGGATCTGCCGAACGATCCGGGCTACGCGACGTTCGCCGTCCGCCGCGACAAGCTTGCAGAGCTGCGCAAGCTGTTCGACGCGGCATTCGCCACGCGCCGTACCAATGAGCTTGTTGCCGCAATCCTGGAAGCGGGGGGGCTCGCGGGACCGATCAACACCTACAGCGACTGGCTGCAGCACCCGCACGTCGTCGCCATCGACGCCGCTCCATCATATGCGGTTGGCGGCGGCGTTGTGCGCGTGCCGCGCATGCCCGGCCAGCCGCCCAACCAAGCGCTGCTGCCGGCCGTCGGCGAACAATCGCGCGAGGTGTTGTCCGGGCTGGGGTTCAAGGCCGCCGATATCGATGCGCTGATAGCAAGTGGGGTCGTCAGAACCGCAACCAAAGCTTGAGAGAGGATCCGAGATGAGCGACATGCCGACAAAACGCGGCTCCCCCTTCGGCCCGCAGCGCTATTTTGAAGACTTCAAGCCCGGCGAGACGTTCTACATTCCGTCTCGGACGGTGACCGAGGCGCACTTCCTCGCTTTCCAGGCGGCGTCCGGCGACAATCATCCGATCCATTACGATCGCGAGTACTGCAAGCGGCATGGCCATCGCGATCTGCTGGCGCACGGGTTTCAGGTTGCGATCCAGACGGCGGCGGGCGCCGGTATCTTTCCCTATCTGGTTGAAGAGAGCCTCAAAGGTTTTATCGAGCAATCGTCGCGGTTCCTGGCGCCGGTCTATGCTGGCGACACGCTCTATCCCCTGCTCATGGTGTCCGAGGTGAAACCGCAGCGCACCACCGGGGTGCTGACGGTGCGCTCGACCGTGCACAATCAGAGCGAGGTGCTGGTGATGGAGGGGATGCAACGTTACCTGCTCAAGCGACGGACGCCGTCGACCTGAAGCCGCAATCGCGCGATCAAATCGTGAACGATGACGACGACGCGCCCCATCTTCCGCCATGCCGTTGTGCGAGACTGCGCGCATGAGATGGACCGCGTCACGTCTGTTGCTGTTTTTGTTTTTGTTGCCGGTCGCCACGCATGCCATCTGGTGGCAGCTGCAGGATCATCCGCGATCGTGGGCCGATGCAAATTGGTCTTCGGCCGGCCTTCTGCGGTCTGCGGCCGATGTTCCCGAGGCGGTCGTGCACGTCATGGCTGCCCGCACGGGACGCTGGAAGGGCATCTTCGCTCATCACAGCTGGATCGTCGTCAAGCCGAAAGGCGGCGCCTACACGCGATTTGAGGTCGTCGGATGGGGGCGGCCGGTGCGCGTCAATGCCTACGCACCCGATGCACGCTGGTTCGGCGACAGGCCGCGCATTCTGTTGACGATACGTGGATCGGAGGCCGAGCGCGCGATTCCGCGGATTACGGCGGCCATTGCGGCGTATCGCTATGCGGCCGCCGGCAGCTATGTGGTCTGGCCCGGGCCGAACTCGAACACGTTCGTTGCCGCGATCGTGCGTGCGGTTCCCAATCTCGCGCCAGCGTTGTTGCCGACAGCGATCGGCAAGGACTTCGAGGGTTGGTCGGTCTTTGCCGGGCGAACGCCGAGCGGCAGCGGGCTGCAGATTTCGCTTGGCGGATTGTTTGGAGTCTCGATCGGATGGACGGAAGGCGTCGAGGTGAACGTGCTCGGACTCGTGAGCGGGTTCGATCTCATACGGCCGGCGTTGAAATTGCCGGGATGGGGGCGCGTTGAATGGCCGGCATCTGGTGCCGGCGCTGCGATGGCGCGATGATCATCGACGTGATGCGGCGTCCAGGTGTGCCGTTTCGAAACATAGTCGGCGATGCAAGGCACATCTCCTCGTCATCGCGCACCCCTCAACAACAAAGGGCCACTCGATCGAGTGGCCCTTTGCAGTTGAGGAAACCCGTTGAATCAGGCTCTCTTCTTAGCTTTTGCTTTGGTCGCGCGCTTCTTGCCCGCAACCTTCTTCACGCGACGGCGAACCGCCAGCGTGCTTCCGCGCAGAGCAGACGCCTTCTTGCGCGGTGCTGCGCGCTTCGCCTTCTTCTTGCGCTTCTCAACATTGCGCGCTGAGCGCGCTCCACGTGCGGCGGCCATGACAAACTCCTCTTGTTGCCGTTGCACTGACACGAGGATCTAGTGCGTTTTTATTTTGCGCACAAGAGAAAGTGTGACGTCGGTGTGAATCCAATCACGCGCAATGCATCGTTCAACGCGCGCGCACGACGAGCGGCATGCCGCCTTTTGCACGCAGCGTGACGCGTGCGACGGGCTCCGGAAAATGTGTGCCGTCCCACGAGACGTGGGCCGTGCGCACGAGCGTTGCAAGCAGCACGATTGCTTCGATCATCGCGAAGCTCATGCCGATGCAAGTGCGTGGTCCGAACCCGAATGGCATGAACTGCGTGCGTGCATGTAGACGCTCATTTTCGGGGGTGAATCGCGTGGGATCGAAGCGGTCGGGATCGCTCCACAATGCGCGATGACGATGGATGGCGAAGATCGGCATGATCAACATCGCGCCCGGCATGAAGTGATGGCCGCCGATGTCGGTTTCGCTTCGCGCCATGCGCCCGACGATCGGCGCGGGTGGGTAGAGACGCATCGCTTCCTTGATCACCATGCGCGTCGTCGCGAGCTTGTCGATGTGCTCGGCGCGGATCGGATCGGAGCCGGCGACGCGGATCACCTCATCGAAAATTGCGCTCTGCCATTCTTGTGAACGTGCAAGAAGATAGAACGTCCAGCTCAGAGCCTTTGCCGTCGTCTCATGACCGGCTGCCGCGAATGTCAGCAGATTGTGCGCGAGCAGTGCGTCGCTCATTGGCGCGCCGGTGTCGGGATCGGTCGCCCGCGCGAGCTGCGCCATCAGTCCGCCGCCCGGCCAGCCGCGCGCACGCTCGCGATCGATGACGTTCTGCATCGTCGCGTGAAGCGCGCGGGCATGCCGGCGCATCATCGGTTTGGCCGGATGCCAGACGTGATCCGGTACCCGCAGTATCTCCAGCACGATGTCCCAGGTCGTCCAACCGAGATAGCCGCTGATGTGGCGCTTGAGGATGTCGCCCTCAGCCTCTGTTGCACCTGCGAAGATCGTGGAGGCGAGTGCGTCGAAGGTGACGTCGGTCATGTCGCGATCAATGGCGCGGCGGTGGGGTCCGGACTTCTGCCGCCAGCGATTTCCAGCTCGTTCGGCGGCTTCGGTGATCGCGGGAACCAGGGTCAGCAAATCGCTGTGCCGGAAGATGGGTGCGGCAGTCCGTCGCTGCCACCTCCAGGCTGCACCTTCTGCCGTCAGGATGCCGCCACCAAGCAAGGCATCGAAGATGCGCTTCTCGATTGGCGACTTCGGAAACTCCTCGTGCGACTCGAGCAGAATGCGCTCGACAAGGGCCGGTTCGGTCACCCAAGCGAACCGTCCTCCCATCGAGGGCGGCGCAACGATCGGCTGTTCGTAGACGGTCATGGGTAATGACCGCAGCGGGTTGCGCAGGAAGGTTGGGAGGAAGCGCCATAGCGGCAGCGGAGCAGGTGGCGGCGTCACGGTTGGCGGGTAGAGCGCCACCTGTGCCGATGCGTCGATGGCGGTGGTCATTGATTGGAACTCCAATGCATCGGCGTGGGCCGGCTCCTGGAACCTCGACGTGCATGCGGAGCGGTCACGGGCGTCAGGATCAGTCGATCAGCCACCTGATACCGTATCCCGGCCCCAGGAATGCGCCGGCCCAGGCGAGTGACGAGATTATACTGGATGGCAGAAACACGGCGAACCGCATCTCGGAGATGCCGGCAGCCACTGGAATGAAGGGGCGCAGGAAACCGGTGAACTTTCCACCGATGATGGCGAGGATCCCCCACCGTGCGAAGAGATCGTGGCTGCGCTCGAGGGCGTTCGGATAGCGGGCCATGAACCGCAGCCTGGCGACGTCGGTTTTCATCCAATGGCCGAGCGCATAGACGAGACAATCGCTGCTCACGGCGCCGATCGAAGCGGCGAGCCAGAGATGCCAGAAGCTGCCGCCGGCGGCGCTGTGCGCGGCGCCAATGCCGAGGAACAAAGGCGTGGACGGCACCAGCAACGAGAGCCCTGGGATGCCTTCGGCGAACCCCATCAGGAACACGAGCGGCTCGGCGTAGGCATTGTGTTCGCGAACGAACGCGATCAAGGCATCCTTAGTGGCTTCGATGCTCATCCGGCCCTCGAGCGGGTCTGCAATCAGATGTAGCCGAACTGCAATTTGATGAAGAGCCAGATTTTGCCGAGGACATCGCCGAGCGTCAGCAACACGAAGGCCCAGAGAAATGCCGACGACCAGTTTGCGAGCTGGAATGGGCCTTGCGCCATGCGAACCGCACCAGCAACGATCGGTACCGAAGCGCGCAAGGGTCCCGAAAAGCGGCCCGCAACGATGGCCCAAGCGCCCCAACGTTCGAAGAACACCTTGCCTTTTGGAATGAGATCAGGGTGGCGATTGAGCGGCCACATGCGGGCAATCTGCTCGTGATAATGGACGCCGAGCCAATAGGAGAACCAGTCGCCTAAGGCTGCGCCGACGGCGGCTGCAACCATGATGAGCCAGAAGTCGACGCTCCCGGTCGCGCCCATAATCGTACCGATGCCAACAAGTATTCCCCAGAACGGCAGGACCAATGAGATGAATGCGAGAGATTCGCCGAAGGCGAGGGCGAATACGATCGGAGCTGCCCAGGCTCGATGCTGCTGGACAAAAGACACGATCGGCTCGACGTAAGCTTCGAGATTCATAGACGTCCCATCCTTCGCCCCACCGCCGGACAAAGTCGCAATGTGCACCTGATTGTCAATCGGGATGATGACTTTGCTGTCTCATGCGCGGCAGCGGCGGCCGATCTCGACGGCGAGCTCCTTCGAGACTTCGGTGGCCAGCATTGCCCCGCGCGAAACCTGTGCCGGACTGAGACTGCGAGCACCGGCTCCTCTGAGCACCGATGGGCCGGCCTCGGCCTCACGCCGCCCGTGCGAGAGCTCTTCGCACGTCAGCTCCTTCTTGCGACCCTTGAACGCGAACAGGCGCACGCCGGACGCATAAGCTTCGGCCGTTGCCGGTTCCTTGACCCAACGACGATCCCGATCAGACATCAAGGACTTGAGGGTGCTTTGGCGCTGCTGAATGCAGGCTGGGCTGTCGTCGACGCAGGCGAGGCCGGCTCGCGGTGCCGGTGCGGTATCCACATCGTTCGTCGCGCAGCCAAAGAGAGCCATGGGCAGCAACGATAGGCTGAGGAGACGCATCGCGCGCCGTGCCGCCAATTCCACCCGCATGCCATCCCCCTTGTGAACCGCCGACCGAGGCCATAGAACCGTCTCGTGGCGACGGTGTGGCATCCAAGCCGCAGTTGCACCACATTCCATCCGTCTCGATAGCGGGATTCGGTGGTCAAGACCAATCGAAGCCTTCGAAATTCAGTCAGGCCGAAGCGGCGCGTTGCGCGTCCCGGGCCGATCAGAGGAGAGTGCCAATGGCCCATGCAATCCGCGTACACAAACCAGGCGGTCCGGATGCCCTGCAGTACGAGAGCATCGAAGTTGGGGCACCTGGCCAGGGCCAAGTCAAGCTCAAGCAGCATGCCATCGGGGTGAACTACATTGACGTCTATATTCGCACCGGTCTCTATCCGCAGCCTTCGCACCCCTTCACGCCTGGCAGCGAAGGCGCGGGAGAGGTTACAGCTGTCGGTCCGGGCGTAACGGACCTGAAGGTCGGCGATCGCGTCGCCTATGCGGGTCCCGCCGGCGGTTATGCGACGGAGCGGCTGATCCCGGCCGATCGCGTCGTCAAGATGCCCGACGGTATCGACTACAAGACGGCGGCGGCGATGATGCTGCAGGGCATGACCGTGCGCTATCTCGTGCGCAAGACCTATAAGGTCGGCCCGGGCACGGTGTGCCTCTGGCACGCAGCAGCGGGCGGCGTCGGCCTCATTGCCTGCGAGTGGGTGAAGCACCTCGGCGGGACGCTGATCGGCACGGCTGGCGGCGCTGACAAATGCAAACTGGCGCTGGCGCACGGGGCCGCTCATTGCATCGACTACACCAAGGAGAAGTTCGTCGACCGCGTGAAAGAGATCACCGGCGGTAAACTCTGCGACGTGGTCTATGACTCGATCGGCAAGGATACCTTCCCGGCGTCGCTCGATTGCCTCAAGCCGCTCGGCCTCTTCGTCACGTTCGGCAACGCGTCCGGACCGATCGAGGCCTTCAATGCCGGCATTCTCGCCGCGAAGGGCTCGCTCTACATGACGCGCCCCTCGCTCGCCAATTACACCGCGACGCGCGCCGACCTCGTCGAGACCGCCAATGACCTGTTCGACGTCGTCAAGAAGGGCGTCGTCAAGATCAACGTCAACCACACCTATGCGCTGAAGGACGCGGCGCAGGCACACCGCGATCTCGAGGCGCGCAAGACAACAGGCTCGATCGTGCTGCTGCCATAAGCCGGCGACTTCACTGATGCAGTGCGCGGCCCCGATCAACCATCGGGGCCGCTTCGTTTGGAGCCGTGCCGTCCATGTCGCCGGCTATCGCCGCCTTCCTCGCCGCTCTCCTCAGCCAGATCGGGCTGGCGACGCTCTATACGGCATTGCCGGTGCTGGCGCCCGTACTCATGCGGGCCGCAGGCGAGGCTCCTCAGTCCTATGGTTGGATGGCCGGTGCCGTCGGGGCGGGGTCAGTTTGGCTGCTCATCGCAAATCGGGCCGTCACCACAACGCTTGGCCCCGTCAAGGCGCTGCAGGCCGGCACCGTCGCTGCGCTGGTGGGCGCCGCCCTTGTTGCAACGGGGGTCTTTCCGCTGATGCTCATCGGCGGCTTCTTGATCGGCTTCGGTTACGCGACGACGACCCCGGCCGGCAGCCAGCTTCTTGCCGACCACACACCGCCGGAGTGGCGCGGCACGCTGTTTTCCCTTCGCCAGGCCGGCGTGCCGTTCGGGGGCATGATCGCGGGCTTGACCGCCAGCGCGCTCGTCGCAAGTTTCGGTTGGCGTTCTGCAGTCGTGACGACCGCCGTGTTCTGCGCCGCGCTCTGCTTGTCATTGTGGCTTGTGCCGCGTGCGCTGAACGAGGCCCGCCCGCGCTCCCCGTTTCGATTGAGCGCGCTCGTTGCGCCGGAGAACCTGCTCACACCGTTCCGTGTGGTGACCGCGATCCGCGGATTGGGCCGGCTCTCATTGGCCGGGATCGGTTTCGCGACCGTGCAGGGCACCGTCAATGCCTTCGTCGTCATTTACCTGACCAGCGAACACGGGCTGACGCTGGGCCAGGCCGGCGGTCTCTACGCGCTGATGCAAGGGGCGAGCGCCGTCGGGCGGTTGCTGCTCGGTTTTATCGCCGACAAGGTTGGTTCCATGCGCGTCATGCTGGCGGTGCTCAGCGCCATGTCGGCGACGTCCGTCGCACTGCTGGCAATGATGTCCGCCGATTGGAGTGCTATCGCCCTCGCAGCGGTCTTCGTCTGGCTCGGGCTTTCAATTTCGACCTGGAACGGTCTCTATCTCGCACATGCGGCAGCGCTGTCGCCTGATCGTGTCGGCGAGGCGACGGCTGCGACGACATTCTTCGTTTTCGCCGCCTATATGATCGTTCCGCCCGTGATGAGCCTTGTCATCGCGGCAGCGGGCTATCGCGCAGCTTTCGCCGTCGCGGCGGTCGCGGTGCTGGGCGCAGGGGCGGTGTTGCTCGCGCCTGCTCGTGCGCGCGCATAGCGGTCAGGGTTCATCGGCCGGGTCAGAACGGCGCGTCGCCCTTGATGGTGATGCGGTGCATACGCCGGCGCTGGCCATGATAGTCGTTGAGCGCGCGATGTTGCGTGCAACGGTTGTCCCAGATTGCCATCGAACCGACCTCCCAGCGGAAGCGGCAGGTGAACTCGGGATGCACGGAATGCGCCTGCAGGTACTCGACGATCGGACGCGCCTCGGTGTGCTTGAATCCTTGCAGTGTTTGCGTGTGATTGCCGATATAGAGCCCCTTGCGGCCGGTCTCGGGATGCGTGCGAACGAGCGGATGCGCGCATTCGGTGACGAGGTCGCCGGGGTCCTGCACTTTGGCGGCCATCTTCTCGTTGCCGGCATAGCGGCCGCCGGATTCGGTGCCCTTCTTGTCGACCGCGCTGAGCTTCTTGCGGTTGCCCGTATTCCAGGTTTTTACGTCTTTGATTGTGGCCTTCATCGGTTCCGAGAGGGCGTCATAGGCGTCGTACATGTTGGCGAACATCGTGTCGCCACCGTAGCTCGGCGTTTCCTTGGCGTAGAGGATGGTTGCCATCGCGGGGTTCGGATTGAACATCTGGTCGGTGTGCCAGGTCTCGCCGAAGGCCCGCGTGTCGGTCTCTTCCTTGATGATCTCGAGGATGTCCGGGTACTCGGGCATGCCCTTGATGAACGGGTGATGGTGAATGTCGCCAAATCGCTTGGCGAACGCGATCTGCTCCTCGGGTGTCAACTTCTGGTCGCGGAAGAAGACGACCAGGTGCTCGAGCCAAGCGTCGTGGATCTCGTTGAACGTCGCGTCGTCGACGTCCCTGAGATCGACGCCGCTGATCTCGGCGCCGAGCGCGCCGGCTATAGGCTTCACCTCGATCCTGCGATTGGTGGACGCCATGGCGATCACTCCGGAGGTTGGAAGACGTTGCGCGGTGGCACAACTGATCATGCCGGCCGGGAGGCGTCAATCGACCCGCCGCGGTGCATTCCTGGTTGATTGAATTGGCCTGGGGTGCAAGCCCCCCTTGCGCACCGCCGCGAACACCCGGACAATGAACGCTCTCGATTGATCGTCAGCGGCCAGGGAGCCCGAGATGAGCCAGCCAGAAGACGAGGAGTTCGGCTTCGCGCCGGACTACGATGTGCCAATCCCCTACCGGGACCGCATCCGGACGTATTATCAGGCGCTCGGCTATGGCGCGCCATATCGCTGGGCGCACTATCGGGATGTGCCGTTTACGCCGATGACCAAGCCACTGGCAAAGGCGCGGATCGCGCTGGTAACGACGGCAGCTCCCGTCAAGGAAGGCGCTGGCGATCAGGGCCCGGGCGCGCCGTACAACTCAGCGGCCAAGTTCTTCAACGTCTATTCCGGCGACACGGCAAAGGATCACGACCTGCGCGTCTCCCACATCGGCATCGATCGCCGCCACACGACGGCAGAGGACATCAATACGTGGTTCCCGCTGCCGGCGATGCGTGAGGCCGTGAAGCAGGGGTTGACGGGCGAGATCGCGCCACGCTTCCACGGGTTGCCGACGAACCGCAGCCACAAGACGACGCTCGAGGTTGATTGTCAGGAATTGCTCGCCCGTGTGCAGGAGGACCGAGCCGACGCAGCACTCATTGTAGGAAATTGACCGGTGTGTCACCAGACCGTGAGTTTGGCCGCACGCACCCTCGAAGCCGCTGGCATCCCGACCGTGGTGATGGGCTGCGCCAAGGACATCGTCGAGCACGCCGGCGTGCCGCGCTTCCTGTTTTCGGATTTTCCGCTCGGCAATCCGTGCGGCCGTCCAAAGGACAAGGCCTCGCAGACCGCGACGTTGGCGCTCGCTCTGAAGACGCTCGCGTCGGCACCCGGACCGCGCACAACCGTTCAGAACCCGATCCGCTGGAATGGGGACGGCAAGTGGAAGCTCGACTTCTCCAACGTCGAGCAGCTCTCGGCCGAGGAGATCGCGCGACGCCGGGCCGAGTTCGACCGCGGCAAGGAGGTCGCGAAAGCCCGTCTCGCCGAGGACATGAAGAAGAAAGGCGCGGCGGAGTAGGCCGCTGACACGCATAGCTGGCGCAGAGCGCCCGCTGCGACCGGCGCCTTGCACGTTGTTGGCTGGTGCGGTGAGGGCAATGCCACGTCCGATCCTATCGGGGCAGGATAGGTACCCATGGCTGTGACGCCATAATCCTACCCCACGCCACTGCTAGCGGGTTGGCAGCCGAGTTCGGCGCGATAGGCCACAGAGCCGCGCGCCCCGAGCCGTAGGGGAGCAGACCATGATTGATCGGCGCAAGGCGTTCGCTGTCATCCCGGCGTTGGCCGGATTGGTGCTGCCCACGCAAGTGCACGCTGTATCGACAGCCGAGATCGATATTGGCGTCGACCGCACGCTGCGGGCTTTCGTCCGCCAGTTCCGGGGATCGCAGGAGCTGCTGGACCGGGCTGCCGCCGCGCTCGTGTTTCCAACCGTCATCAAGGCCGGGATGGGTATTGGAGGCGAGTACGGCGAGGGCGCTTTGCTCGTCCAGGGCCGCAACGAGGGCTATTACAACACCGTGTCGGCTTCGATCGGATTTCAGCTTGGTGCCCAAGCACGTTCGATCATCATCGTGTTCATGACACATGAGGCCTTCGACGGATTCCGGCGGATTTCTGGCTGGAAGGTTGGGGTCGATGGCTCGATTGCGTTGATCACGATCGGTGTTGGCGGATCGATCGACACCAGCAAGATCGCGAGCCCGATCGTTGGCTTCATCTTCGACGGCAAAGGATTGATGTACAATCTGACTCTGGAAGGCTCGAAGATCACTCGGATCTCGCGCTGAGTTGACAGCTGTCGCGGAGCGCTGTGGCACGCGAGCCGTCCAGACGTATCAGCCTTGATTGCGGGCGCCGAACCCGGTGTTGGCGACGACCCGTCCGGACGGGTTGCGGAAATCGCCACGGCCAGCCGGGACAACGACTGCTGGCGCCGCCGAGGCAGCGACCTCGACTTTGCCTGGCGCAGCGGTGCCGCCGTCGATCTTCCGAAGCCTGGAGACGGTGGCGGGCGGTCCGCTGGCCCAGCAGCGACCGAGCAGGACGACGCCAATCAGGAAGGCAACGATCGAGAACGCGAAGGTGATCCCGAACGGATAGAGCGGCATCGATGGAGCCTGATAGTCGGCGAGGCGGTGCCGGCCGGGCGAGTAGGGGTCGTATCGGACCGCAACGTGCATGCCCGTTCGCAAGGCATTGAACTGATCTTGAGCGAGCCGGCGATTGCCGGTCATCACCGCTCCAACTTGGGTCCGGTACTGATAATCGATGGTCAGGGCCTCGCGACCCGCTGCGCCGCGGCGCCCGCCCTTATCAGCGGTATGCTTGGCGATCACGCGGGCGCTGGTATCGATGGCGGTGGCCTCGAACGTCTCGGCCCGCGTCTGGACAACGAAATGCGTGATGCTCGCCAAAACAGCGATCACGATCAACCCGATACCTAGCGCGAGTTTGAAAATGCGGTGCATGGACCCGTGTGTCCGAGACTGTGCGGCCAGGATTGTCACACCGAGAAGCTAAGATCTCGTTCAGGTTTCTGGCCGATTTCTGGCGGGCGGGGGGCGGCGGCAGACGTCAACAAATCATTAATGCGGTCGACAAGGCGGACCCGAGTTCGTGCGCAATCGAGTGTGCTCGCTTGCCACGTTCAATGGCGAGCGGATACGTTCGGCGGGCGGCGCAATTGGGTGCCGATCGGGGGAGCGAATATGCGAAAAAATCCAATTGCGATGACGATCGCTGTTGTCGGCATGTGGAGTTCAATCGAGCTGAGCGGTCGCTCAGCCCGTCACGTTCAGTAGCATCCAAGGCGGCTTGCATACGTGAGCAACATAGTCGGACAAACAGGTTGCTTGCTGGGAAGCTAACCAGCACCGGCGACGTGCCGTTCGACCCAGCCAATAGCCGTCTGTTCCTGCGCTTCAAATCGGCGGACGGCGTGACGCGCGGCGCGACCAGTGTCGCGGTGCGGACGCTCCCCGCTGACGGCACTGCATCCGCACCAGGGAAGCCGGTCGCAGCGCAATAGCCGACCCAGTCCAGTGATGCGCTGGGTCGCCCTGCGGCGCCCTTCTCTTTTCAAAGTGGCTGAGTCAGGCCGAACCGGATAGGCAGGGTCGATATCGCTTTCAAGTGTCGGACTTGGGCTTGTTCCGAGACAGACCACGGCGTCAGAAGGCGATCAGGCATCTGGCGAAGCGCGGCGCGTCGGTTATGCTCCAGGATTGACGCTTCGCGAGACGAGGGGACCCCACCATGAAAGCCTCCCTTTTCTATCTGCCGGGTGTCGGCAATCGCGCCGAGATCGAAGCCGGCATGGCGGGCATGCGTCCAGACCTCTACCAGCAGATGCTGCGCGAGGTCTCGGAGCAGTGCCGCCTCGCCGACGATCTCGGCTACGAGTTGGTCTCCTTCACGGAGCACCATTTCCACATCGAGGGCTTCGAGGTCTCGAACAATCCCGTCCTGCTCGATCTCTACATCGCCATGCAGACCAAGCGCATCCGGGTCGGTCAGCTCGGTATCGTGCTGCCGGCCTCGAACCCGATTCGGGTCGCCGAGGACATCGCCATGCTCGACCATATGTCGGGCGGGCGGGCGTGCGCGGGCTTCGCGCGCGGCTATCAGCGGCGCTGGGTCGACATCATGGCACAGCAGACACACGGCATCCACGGCGCACTGCCGCATCAGCACGACGAGATCGACGCGGCCAACCGCGAGGCGTTCGAGGAGTGCTTTACGATCATCAAGAAGGCGTGGACCGAGGAGATGCTGTCGTTCCAGGGCAAATACTGGCGGATCCCGCCGGGCCCGACGCCATGGGAGTTGGAGACGACAGCGAAGTTCGGCAAGGGCGTCGAGAACGGCGTCCTGAAATCGGTCGGCGTGGTTCCGAAGCCGCTGCAGAAGCCGCATCCGCCGATCTTCCAGCCGTTCGCATCATCGGAGCGCTCGATCAGCTGGTGCGCGAAGGAGGGCGTGACCGCCGTGCTGCCGCCGATGCACGAAACGCGCGAGCGGGCGCTGATGGAGCTTTACCGGGACGTGTCGGGTCTCAAATATGGCGAGGGCGTCGGCATGTTGCGCGACATCATCATCGCCGACACCGACGAGGAGGCCCGCCAGCTCTGGCAGGACTCCGGGCACTTCGCAGCCAATGCCTGGTTCGTTCCATTCGGATTTCGCCAAGGCATGCTCGATCCCAAGACCGGCCTCGCGCCGACGCCCGACGAGGCGATTGCAAAGGGATATGCGTTCGTTGGCACGCTCAATACGGTATTGCGCAGCGTCGAGGCGCTCCGCAAGAAGGTGCCGGTCAACTGGATCTTCGGATGGACGCACAACGGCTTGATCCCGCACGCCAAGCTGATGCGATCGATCGAGGATTTCCACACCAAGGTGCTGCCGCGGTTCGCGTGAGCCGGCGGGCAATGAAACCGTAAAGGGGCGCCCAACAGCGCCCCTTTACGGTTTCAGGTGATGGCTGGCCTCACGTTGCCAGCAGCAGGCGCGCGCGGCGCTTGGAGATGTGGCGGCGGCGATCCTTGCCGCGCCCCGCTATGACCGCCGGTACGGCCAACCCGAGGATGCGCGCGGCGCGCAGCGGCGGGCGCATCGGCAAGCTTGCCAGCGGGCCTTGGAGAGCGACCGGAATGTGAGCCGCGATCTGCGCCGGGAGCCGGGTCGCGACCTCGATATTGCGGCGCAGCGTCTCGCTCGGGAACATCGAGCCCCAGAGCAGCGCCAGCACGAGATAGAAGATGCGCCAGTGGTCGGTCTCGACAACCATGCCCTCGACGGCGAGGCCGCAGAACGCTGCATAGGCGACGAGAAGGGTACGGCTGGCCCAGGTCCGCTCGAAGACAGCCTTAAGACCATAGGCGAGCGACATGCCAATCAGGGCGATGTAGAGCAGTCCGCCAAGCCAGCCCGCGTTCAGGAACATGCTGAGGTAGATGTTGTGCGGATGCTCCGGATGCAGGATGCCGCCGAATTGCAGGGCGCCAATGCCGAGCGGGTTCTCAAGAATGACGCCGATCGCCTTCCATTGACCACCGAAGCGGCCTTCGGGGCCTTCGTCGTAGGTCTGGGAGAGCGAGAAGCGTTCGGCGAAGAGGCGGGAGACCTGGTCGAATTCGAGCGCGACCAGGATCAGGACACCCGCGAGGGCGCCGCCGAGCGCCGACAGGAAAATCAGCTTCAGGCGCTGCTTGTCGGTGCGCGCCGTGATCAGGGAGAGATAGCCATAGACGGCGACTGCAACTAAGAAGTTGACCCACGCGCCGCGCGAGAAGCTCAGCAGCAGGGCGGCCCCGAGCACGCCGAGACCCGCCATCGGCAGCAGCGTCCGATGCAGCGAGCGCGTCAGCATCTCGTGCAGCAGGTAGACCATCGGCGGGACCAGGAACGGCGCGTAGACGTTGGGGTCCTTGAAGGAGCCTGCCGCGCGGCCGTGCAGCGTGAAGAGCTTCTGGGCGCCGGGGATCGCGTCGAAATAGCCGATCATGCCGGTGATCGCTGCAACCAGGGCGGCGGCGACGGAGGCGCGCAGGATCAGCCGGGAATGTGCATCGGGTTTCTTGGCGACGAACGCCGCGATCACGAACGAGGCGATGCAGAGATAGAGTGAGACGCCGGTGTGCATTGCGGCCGTCTCGATCAAGAGCGCAGGGGCAACGGCGACGAATCCGGCGCTGGTAATGAGCAGCCAAGTCGCGAGGTAGACGAGGTGCGGCGTGGTGATTGCGGTGAGGCCGACGACCGGCAGCAGCACCACGAGGCCGATCATCATGGCGTCGACAGGTGCCGGCTCGGTTGCGACAAACGCGCCGAGGAAAACGGCCAGCCAGACTAACCCTAGAGCCAGCGTGTGCACGGCGCTGCGCGGTGGCGCGAGGTCGCTCGGATGCGACATGCCATAGCCGTTGGCATGGCCGTTCATGCCGCCGTTCGCATATCCGTTCGTATAGCCATTGCGGTACATCGGCGGCCGCTGCCGGCGCGTCGAATTGCTGCGCATGGCGCGCTCGACAATGCGAACCGTGTCTTCACGCGTCAGTCGGCTCACAAAATCCTCCCGCGCGGCGTCCGTTCGTCGGCGGCCATCAGGCCCCAGACGATGGCGAGCAGCAGATAGAAATGGCGCCAATGGTCGGTATCGATCACGACGCCCTCAACGACGTTTCCAACAAGAGCCGCGAATGCGATCAGGAACAGTGGCCGCGTTCTCGTGCTGCGCAGCATATGCGCTCCAGCGAGCGCGAGCGTGAGCCCGATGACGACAAGGTAAAAGAGCCCGCCGAGCCAACCGGCATTAAGGAACATGCTGAGATAGACGTTGTGCACGTCCTCAGAATGGTAAAGGCCGCCGAACTGGTTGGCGCCGAGACCAAGCGGATTGAGCAGCAGCAGCGCCTTCGCCTTCTCGTGTCCGCCGAAGCGTCCGTCAGGGCCGACGTCATAGGACTGCGACAGGCTAGAGCGCTGGGCCAGGAGGTCGGCAATCGCGTCGAACTGCAGCGCGACGATCACAGCGATCGCCATAGCTGCCAAGCCGGCGCCGGCAAACGCGAGCATGCGGCGGCGATCGGGCACCGAGCGCGTCGTCACGAATGTGACGTAGCCGTAAATCAGAGCTGCGATGGCGAAATTCAACCAAGCTCCGCGCGAGAAGCTCAGCAGCAGCGCGAACAGCAGCACGGCGGCAAGGCCGAGCGGGACGGCGATGCGTTTGGCTTCGCGGGCGATGACGACATGCGCGCAATAGAGGATGATTGGGATCAGGAAGGGGCCGAACACGTTCGGATCTTTGAAGGTTCCGGTAGCGCGACCGAACTTGGTGAACAGCTCGAAGGCGCCGGGTATCAGATGGAAATACCCCGCGATTCCGGTCAGCGCCGCGATCAGGGCGGCAACGGCGTAGCCGTTCAAAATGAGGCGCGTGTGCTGGTCGGGGCGGTTCGCGATGAAGGCGGCCAGCACGAACGACGACACATAGAGGTAGAAGGAAACGCCAGTATGGATGGCCGACCGCGCCATGTCGGCCGACATGGCGGAGGCAGCGACGGCGCCAGTTCCGCAGATCAGCCATAGCATCAGATAGAGGCCGAGGCTTGCGGTATAGGTTTGCAGACCGGCGAGCGGAAGCAGGGCGATCAGAGCGATCATCAGCAGATCGACGGGCGCCGGCTCCGTGAACACGATGCCCGACGCCACGATCGCCAGCAGCACAGCGAACCGGGCGAGATCGCGAACGCCAAGGCCTTGAGCGCCGAATGAAGCGTGGCCAGTCGCTGCCAGAATGAGGCTGGTCATGGTTGTCCCCTAGAGCCTGGCGTTCAGTAGGCGTTTTCCGACTTCAGCAGTGCGAACGGCGTCCTGGCGAGGATGTAGACATCCAGGATCAGCGACCAGTTCTCGATGTAGTAGAGGTCGCAATCGACGCGCTTCTGGATCTTCTCGGAGGTGTCGGTCTCGCCGCGCCAGCCGTTGATCTGGGCCCAGCCGGTGATGCCGGGCTTGACCTTGTGCCGGGCGAAGTAACCATCGACGACCTCGTGGTAGAGCTGGTCGGCGGCCTTCGCCTGAAGGGCATGCGGACGTGGGCCGACCAGCGAGAGCGTTCCGCGCAGCACGTTGAAGAGCTGCGGCAACTCGTCGAGGCTCGATTTCCGGATGAAGCGGCCGACGCGGGTGACGCGCGGGTCGTCCTTGGTCACCAGCCGGGCGGCGTTGGTGTCGGTCATGTCGGTGTACATCGACCGGAATTTGTAGACATCGATCAGCTCGTTGTTGAAGCCGAACCGCTTCTGGCGGAACAGCACGGGGCCACGGCTATCGGCCTTGATGGCGAGCGCCACCAGAGCCATCACCGGAGAGAGCAAGATCAGGGCCAAAATTGCGATCGTCTTGTCGAAGGCGGCCTTGACCAGGCTGTCCCAATCTGCGAGCGGCTTGTCGAACAGGTCGATCAAGGGTACCGCACCGACGAACGAATAGGCGCGCGGGCGGAAACGCAGCTTGTTGGCATGGGCCGCGAGCCGGATGTCGAGCGGCAGCACCCAGAGCTTCTTCAGGATCTGGAGCAGGCGGGTCTCGGCCGTCAGCGGCAGCGACACGATCAGCAGATCGACCGGGGTCGAGCGGCAGAACGCCACCAACTCGTCGATGTTGCCCAGCATTGGGTAGCCGCGGATGCCGCCGGCAATGCGGTCGGAACCACGGTCGTCGAACACTCCGCAGATGCGCACATCGCTGGTGGCGTCGGCTTCCAGGGCCTCGATCAGCGCCAGCCCCTGGGGGCCGGCGCCGAACACGACGGCGCGCCGATTGAGGCGCGAGCTGTGCGACCATTGATGAATTTGTGCCGAAGCGGCGTATCGAAATGAGGCAGCGGCGGCAAAGCCAGCCACGTACCAGAGCAGCAGCCAGCCACGCGAGAACTCGACGCCAGCCTTCAGCAGGAACACGGTGGCGACGAGCAGGGCCAGCGCCGTCGACCAGGCAAAGGCGACTTTCGGCAACTGGCGCAATGGTGAGGTCAGCGATGCCATCGTATAGAGTTCGAGGCGCTGGGTCCCGATCACGGCGGCGAGGGCCGTCATCAGGATTGCCGTCACATAGCGGCTATCCTCGAAGGTTTCGCCGAGTCCGAGCCAGCCGGTGGCCACGGCGAAACCGGCGGCCGCAAGCACAGCGAACTCACCAACCCGGGCAAGCCCCGTGACGATCGCCGGCGAAATGTAGTTTCGGTTTGCGCCCGCTGAAATGTGGAGTGTCCGATACGCAGGGGCTGCGCCGGAATAAGCTGGTGTCGGGGTGGAGAAGTCGGAAGTGGACATGCGAGGTGTGCCAGCCGTGACGTATGCGAATAGGTTCGCAGGTCCAACAGCACGTCTCGTGCCAACGGGGTCCGTTCATTAAGAGAAGAGCAATATGTATGGACGGATCTTCATCATGTCCGCGGCTGAGGCACTGAAGGGCGGCGAGCCCAACGCCGATCAGGCGACGTTAACCGTCGCGGCCGCAGCCGATGTCGCCGAGCGAGCCGCCAGCGCGGTGGCATAAAAGTCGAGCACGCCGTCAGTCATGGCCGAAACGGTAAAGCGGCGGCCGATCTCGGTGCGGAGCCGGACGGCGCGGGCGCGGGCAGCCGCCGGCTGATCGCGGGCGTCGCGCATGGCGGCCGCAAGCGCTGAGGCGTCGTCGGGTGCAACCAGCGCCGTATCGGTCCCGGCGACGATCTCTGGCAGGCCACCGACGCGGGAAGCGATAAGCGGAATGGCGGCGCCGGCGGCTTCGAGGGCGACGTAGGGGAAGCTCTCGGCCCGCGACGGCATCACCAGGACGCGGCCAAGTGGAAACGCGCGGCGGGCCGGCATCGCACCGGCAAAGGTAACCAACCCTTTCAGCCCATGGGCTTCGACGGTGGCGCGGAATTCGGCCTCGTCGGGACCGGCGCCGACAATCACTGTCCGGCAGGGCCCGTCTGCAGCGAGGCGGCGCGTGGCCTCGATCAGGAGATCGACGCCCTTCAGTTTCCGCAACTCGCCGATGAACAGGAAATCGGCGGCATCGTCGGCGGCAATGGCGGGGTCGAGCTCTTCGGCCAGGATGCCGTTGTGAATGACGCGAGTCGCGCAAGGCGCAGTTCCGACTTTCTCGGCATAGGCGGCCGCCGAATAGGCACTCTCGAAGATGATGCCGTCGCCGCGCGCGGCAAGCAGCCGCTCCATCCCCATGTAGATGCGCCCCTTCAGCGAGCGCGGATCATAGTGGAGGCTGCCGCCATGCGGCGTATAAAGGCCGGCGATCCGGCCGCCGGCTGTCTTGATGCCACTGACGGCGATGCGGGCGTAGGCGCCGCCCTTGGCGCCGTGGCCGTGCAGAATGTCGATGTCGAGCGCAACCGCGTGCCGCTGGGTCGCGCGCGTGGCGCTGAGGTCCTCGAGGCCGACTTCGCGCGCCATCGGCACGCGGAAAAGCCCGAGGGTCAGATGCGGCTCGAGCGCCTTCAGGCGGTCATCGGTAAGCGGGTCGCTGGCGTTCGCATCACACAGGACACCAACCAGATGGCCGCGTTCGGCCTGGGCCCGTGCGAGATCGCGGACATGGCGGAAAAGTCCGCCAACGGGGGCACGCAGACAATGGAGGATGCGAAACGGGGTCATACCACTGCCTGCGCAACTCGTCGAAACCTACAAAACTCAGAGGAACCGCTCGTAAACCTGCACAGTATCGCCGGGCATCACGACGTAATCGTCGGGCACTTCCATGCGTTCGACGAGGCCGTTGACGCGGCGGGTGATCAGGAACTTGCGTTCGTTGGCGCGTTCGGAAAAACCGCCGGCAATAGCGATGGCGATTTTCACCGTCATGCCACTGACGTAGGGGAACTGGCCGGCCGTCTTGACTTCACCGAGGATGAAGAAGGGGCGGTTTTGCTGGATATCGACAGTGACGTGGGGGTCCTTCACGTACTGCACGCCGAGCTTGCCCTTGATGGTGCGCTCGAGGTCGAAGGTCGTCACGCCACGGCTTTTGACGGCGCCGATCAGCGGGACCGTGATGTAGCCGCCGTGGTCGACCGTATAGAGGCGCGACAAGTTCGGCTGGCCATAGACAAAGATGCGGAGCTTGTCGCCGGTATCAAGGAGATAAGGACCGTCTGAATCGGCGACCGCCTGCGGACCTTGCAGGCCCGCTGGAATGACCGTAGGGGCACTCCAGGAATGGAGGGCCGGGCCATGTTGCGCAACGACGGCACCTTCGTGCCCGGGGCCCTCATCCGACCAGGAGTTGTCGAAATGGGCGCAACCCGGCAGGGTCATTACTACGGCGAGTGAGAAGACGAAACGCGACTTCATTTGTCATCGTTCCTTGCATGAGGACTGGCGATAGTGACGGATTAAACGCGACACTCGTTAAGAAAGACTGATCGGTTGTGTCTTTCTGACCGCCTTAAGGGATTGGTTACGGGTCCGCGTTCTAATTCGGCACATCTGAGCCCTGCAATTCGTCGTAGGGAGGGTAGTTTTAGATCAGGCGGCCGACATGCGCTCAAACGTCCACTCATCGCCAGACGACATCGACATCACGTCTCTCTGGTCCGTGCTGAAAAACAGCGGCGGCAAGATCCTCGGCACATCGGCCGCGATTGGACTTCTGACATTTCTTGGGCTGTCGCTGGTGCCGCCCAAGTACGCCTCCGAAGCACAGATGCGCATCGCGATCAACGATCCGATCCGCAGCGAGAAGCTGCCAAACGCCTCGTCGAGCAACGAGTCGGTGACGACGCGGCTCGACAAGGAGGCGATCGCCAGCCGCGTGCAAGAGCTGCGTTCGCCTGATCTTGCACGCAAACTGATCGCCGAGCTGAAGTTCAATACGCGCGCCGAGTTCAACAGCGAGCATGGTGGGCAGGGATTGGCCGGCGGTCTCTTGCGCCTGGTCGGCTTATCCGGTCCGCGCGCCGGCGAGACCGAAGAAGAGCGAATCCTCAAGGCCTACTTCAAGGCGCTGCAGGTGGTGCAGGTCAAGGAGACCCGCGTCATCAATGTCGAATTCAGCTCCACCGACAGCGATTTGGCAGCAACTGCTGCCAACCGCATCGTCGAGCTCTACCAGGAATGGCTCGGCTCACAGGGCGTCGGCGTCACCAAGGGCGCGGAAGACTGGTTGAAGCCCGAAGTCGAGAAGCGCGCCAAGGAATTGAGCCTCGCTGAGGCGGTGATGGAGCGTGCCCGCAGCCAGATGGGCCGCATCGGCACCGGCACGCAACAGACGGGTATCAATGATCAGCAGCTGGCTGAACTGAGCACCGAGGTCACGCGGGCCCGTTCTGCGCGCAGCGAAGCCGAGGCGCGGGCCCGCAGTGCCCGAGATCTGATGGCGCGCGGTAGTCCCGACGCGATTTCCGATGTCCAGCGTTCGCCCGTCATTCAAGGCCTGATCGCTCAGCGCGTGCGCGCCGAGCGCGAAAAGGCCGAGGCCGATACGACGCTGCTCGCCGGTCATCCCCGCATGAAGCAGCTCAACGCCAATGTGACGGACTTGAAGCGCCAAATTGCGAAAGAGGCGTTGACCATCGTCGATGGCCTCGAGAAGGAGGCCAAGGGTCTGCTGCTGCGTGAAGAGCTGGCAAGCAAGAACCTCGACGATCTCAAGAAGTCGGTGGGCAACCGCGCGGGTGATTTTGCCCAACTCGGCGCCCTCGAGGACGACGTCAAGGCGAAGCGCCGCGAGTTGGAAGCTCTGCGCGAGCGCTATGAAGCGAGTAAGTCGCGCGGCGATGTGAAGTCGCAGCCGATCGAGGCGCAGTTGATCACGACGGCGCGTCCGTCTAGCACGCCGTCGTCGCCGAAAAAGATCCCGCTATCGCTGCTGGCGTCGGCGGCAAGCCTGATCCTCGGCTTCGTCTTCGTCATCACGCGTGAGCTGCTTTCGGGCGCGCGCCGTCAGGGCGGCGGTTCGCGTCCGGTTGAGGCTCCAGTTTTCTCCGCAACGCCGGCTGCGGCGGCACCGATTGCGGCCCGCACCGCAGCGAGCCCTCTTGCGCGAGCCGCTCCTGCGGCAGCTGCCGCCGCCGTGGCATCTGTGCCACCGGCAGCGGCAGCGGCCGTGTCCGAGGACGTGACGTTGACCGCAGATTCCATCGGTGACCGGATTTTGGCGAGCGGAGGCCAGCAGGGTGGCTACCGGACGGTGGTGACCGGCGAGGCCGACGGCATCGATGTTCGCGAGGAAGCCGCCGAGATCGCGGGAGCGCTGACCGCGCGTGGCAAGCAGGTGGTACTGGTCGACTGGGCGTTCGACGGCGTCGGCATCAGCCAGGCGCTCGGCCTCGACCCGGCACCGGGCTTCATCGACCTGCTGAACGGCAATGCATCATTCGAGGATGTGATCCGGCGGTTGCCGGATGGCGATGCGCACGTCCTGACGTGCGGCTCGGCACATGCCGGCGGCGCCTCGATCTTCGATCCCGACCGCATCAATCTGGTGCTGGATGCGCTCGACGAGGCCTATGACCACATCGTGGTCACCGGCGATCATCAGGCAATCCGCGATCTTTTCTTGGCGATCCAGGGCCGCTTCGATGCAGGAGTTGAAGTGGGCGACGGCCGGCGCGTCACGCGCGCTCCCGGCACCTTCCTCGGCTTCCAGGTGACTGACATCGACGTGATGCGCCTCGACCGGTCTGGCCAAGCCAGGGCGTCGCGAAAGATGCAATTGACGCGCGGCACGCGCCCGTCTCCAGAACTTCACGCCTGATCGAGGCGTCGCCATAGATGTGCGTGCATCGACAGGGGCCAGACGTTCTGGCCCCTGTTGTGTTTTGCTGGCGCCGTATTGTTAGAGGCCGATCTGTCACAACGATCGATAACTTTATCTTAAACCGACGATCACCTTCCCGTGTGCCGCCTGCAGTGTTAACTCGTTGTTAACGGTGGATGCTTTGTTGGCGCGCCTTGCCCATGCGTTTGCATAACGCTTGCATTCTTTGACGAGATCGACACGATTTTCTCTCCCCCGTCACTGTGGAGTTGTTACCCAGCGATGAGCCGCCACACAACAAGCCTGCTGAAAGCGGCTCTCTCAGCGCTCCATTACACGGGCGCTGACGGGGCGATGTCGCCGTTGACGCGGGGCATCGGCGTCGTGTTCATGCTGCATCACGTGCGGCCAGCCAAGCCGGATGCCTTCGGCCCCAATCGGATTCTCGAAGTCACCCCGGAGTTCCTGGACGCGACCATTCGCCATGTCGTCCAGCAGGGCTTCGAGGTTTTGTCCCTTGATGAGATGCACTTCCGGCTGGGCGAGGGCGATTTTGACCGCCCGTTCGCCTGCTTCACCTTCGATGACGGGTATCGGGACAACTACCAGTATGCCTATCCGATCTTTCGCCGTTATGGCCTGCCATTCGGCATCTACGTGCCGACCGATTTTCCGGATGGCTACGGCGACTTGTGGTGGCTGAAACTCGAGAAGGTGATCGCGGCGCTCAGTACCGTCGAGGTCAAGATGAACGGCGCCTGGCGCCGTTTCGAGTGCCGCACGCGCGCCCAGAAGGAAAAGGCCTTCGATGAGATCTACTGGTGGTTGCGCGGCATTGGCGAGGACGAGGCCCGCCTCGTGGTAGCGGATCTGTGCAAGCTGCATTCGGTAGACTGCTCGACGCTCTGCTCGGATCTGGTCATGACCTGGGATGAGATCCGCAGTCTCGCGCGCGATCCGCTGGTGACGATCGGCGCCCATACCCGCCGGCATCTGGCGCTAGCCAAGCTGTCGGCATCGACGGCACGGCTTGAGATGGAGGAGAGCGTCCGGCGTCTGGAAACGGAGCTTGGCCGGCCGTGTCGCCATTTCAGCTTTCCTTATGGCGACGAGGGCAGTGCGGGACCGCGAGAGTTCGCGCTGGCCCAGGAGTTGGGCCTGAAGACCGCTGTGACGACCCGCAAAGGCCTGATCCACCGGCATCATTCGGACGGTCTTACGGCCTTGCCGCGACTGTCGCTCAATGGCGAATTCCAGAACACGCGGTATGTGAAGGTGATGCTGTCGGGCGCGCCATTCGCGTTCTACAATCTTGCGCTACGCTTGCCGTTCCGCCCGCAGGCCGCGCGCCAGCAGGGCTGAGGCCGGCACCGGCCCGCCAGGCGCGCGCAGGGCACGTCGCGGTGGCGCCACCTTGGCCTCGCGGGCGAACCTCCGTATGTATCCTCCGAAAGTCATGACGGTTGGAGATCTCCAAATGACTGCGCTCTCTCATCCTTATCTGCTTGGCGGGGGTGTGTTGCTGGCGATCATCGGCTGGCTGCTGTGGCGCTGGTCGTCGCGGCACGATCTCAAGGGGCTGGCAGTCGATGCGGCCTGGCAGGTTGCCAGGAACCGCGGCCGCCTGGCGACGGAGACCGAGCTCGGCAATCGGTTAAAGGCGGTGCAGGCCGACGCGTCCGGGGTGGGCAAGGCGAAGAAAGTTGCGGGGGTTGCTGCGCGGCATGTCGCGGCGCAAATCGCAGGCTTGGCGGGACTTGCGGCAATGCTCGGCGGGGCAGTGCTGATCGGCCTGGCAGTGTTCTGGAAGTAGGTATTGGCAACGCGGCGACCATCAGGCGGCGCGGGCATTCAGCGCGTCGTGTCCGCAATCTCGCGGGCATTACAGATATTGAGATCGGAGATCGTTGCCGCGTAGGGATTGTGGACCAGAACGCCACGTCCACGCGGCACTTCGCCCTGCAGCAGCTGCGAGCCGATGGATGTCATCCAGATGGCGCGCTGCAGGTTCGCGATATACGAGTTGAATTCTTTCGTCGGTTTGCCGCCAATGGTCATGGTCTGCCCCTTTACCGTCGCTCGATGCAAATACCATGCACTGGAAGTACTTAATTCAAATTAGAAATACCCAGTTAATCAGTCTTCAGCTTAAGCAATAGTTGCGTCGATCGCACACGCTCAGGCGGCGGTGAGTTTCGCCAGCGTGGCCTCGTCGACCTCGAAATTCGAGAACACGGCTTGCACGTCGTCGTCGTCCTCGAGTGCCGCGATCATTTTGAGGATGGTGCCTGCCCGCTCCTCGTCGACGCCGGTCGACAGGTTCGGAATCCAGACGGCCTTGACTTGCTGGGCCGCCCCAAACGTCTTTTCGAGTTCCGCTGCGACGGTGCCCATGGTCTCGAAGCCCGCCGTGATGAGGTGGCCGGCCTCGTCGCTGGCAACATCATCGGCACCGGCCTCGATGGCGGCTTCGAGCATGGCTTCAGCTGTTGCGGCGCCGGCCTTGTACTGGATCTCGCCCAACCGCTGGAACATGTGGCTGACGGAGCCGGTCGCCCCGAGATTGCCATTGAACTTCGTGAACACGGCCCGTACCGCACCCCCCGTACGGTTCCGGTTGTCGGTCAGGGCCTCGACGATGATCGCCACCCCGCCTGGCGCATAGCCTTCGTAGCGCACCGTCTCGAAATTGTCGGCATCGTTGCCGGCGGCCTTCTTGATGGCGCGCTCAATGTTGTCCTTGGGCATATTCTCGGCCCGCGCGTTCTGGATAGCGAGCCGCAGCCGGGCGTTCATGTCCGGGTCGGGCACACCGTTCTTGGCCGCTACCGTGATCTCGCGGGCGAGCTTGGCAAACAGTTTCGCACGGGCTGCATCCTGCTTGCCCTTGCGGTGCATGATGTTCTTGAACTGGGAATGGCCGGCCATGGGTCGTCTCGAGGAGCCTGAAGGTCGAACGGGAGGCTTTGGCGATACGGCCGAGCCTGATTTGGCGCCGTTATAGGACCTGTTCTGTGGAAAATCCACACGTCGGCCCGCCGGTTGGCGATGGGCGGGCGGCCAGCGGGGGTGGGGAGTTGGGGGCCGAGCTTTCGCGCGCAGGATGCCTCGAGCCCAAGTTTTGGGTTTTCAGCAATGCCCGGCACGTCACCAGGGCGAGCACCGGGGGAAATGCAATTGTGCAGCGGAGCCTGAAAAAAATATCCACTCGAAACCGCGCAGAAAGGCAGGCGATGGTTTTCGTCTGCAAATTCGGATGGAAATTACGAAAGTATTTTCAATTGAGGCAAAACGAACACATTGCAAACACTTTGTGGACCTACACTTCATAGTTGCAATTCGCGAGCGTCGCACTCTGGATGTGTTTTGTCCGATTTTCGCCGGACATTTTTCGACCCGTACCGCGTCACGTTTGTCCAGCTCTCGCACAGTGCCACTGAAGTGCCGATGGCCGCCTCGGCGTGAGTTTCGGACGGTTTGCGCACCCACACCAGCGATCACGTCCGTGTGCCACTTGCACCGTGGAGAAGCCGATGACGGAACGCATCGTGAGAAAGAACATCACGTTCGACCATCCCTTCCTGCTGGCTGGGGTGCAAGGGGCCCAGCCCCCCGGCGTCTACGAGATCGAGACGGTTGAGGAACAGTTGGATGGGCTGTCGTTCGTCGCCTATCGGCGGCTGTCGACGACCATCGAATTGCGTGCGGATCGCCGCTCGTCGCAATCGCGCCAGGTGACAATGATTGATCCGATCGATCTCGTTGCGGCGCTGGAGCGGGACGCGAGGACATCCGATGCAAACTCACCTGTATAGGGTTGGCCAAATGGTCGACTTCCACCCGTCGCAACGGGTGGGCGTCACGATGACGGCGCGGGAGTACAAGGTCCTGCGCCTGCTGCCGGTCGATTGCGGCGAGCGCATGTATCGCATCAAAACAATCGCGGAACCGTTCGAGAGGATCGCTCGGGAAAGTGAACTTGCGTGTCAAGAAGCACGGTAGGGTCGCAGCCGCGGCGCTAAAACAGAAGGACATCGGGAGCAGACATGGCAAAAAGTCAAAACAAGTCGAACCGTGAAGTGCGAAAACCCAAAAAAGCCGCGTCAGCGAAAACGCCGAGTCCGCCGCCGTCATTTATGTCATCGGTCCTCCGGCCAGCCAAGGGCGGCGGCGGGAAAAAGAAATGACCAGCATTACGCTGGAAGGCAAAAAGCGATCCGTCTAACAGAATAAACAAAAAAGGGAACACCCGATGCAATTGCACGCGGATTTGAAGCCGGCGCTGTGGGGGGCACTCGGGGGCGCCGTGGCCATGTCCATTCTCGGGTTTAGCTGGGGCGGATGGGTCACCAGTTCTACGGCCGAAACGCTTGCCAAGCAGCATGCCTCGAAGGCCGTGGTGGCAGTTCTGGCGCCGATCTGCGCCGACAACTTTCGCCGGGGGCCGGATTCGCCGGGCCAATTGGTCGAGTTGAAGAAGGCGAGCTCTTGGCAGCAGTCCGCGTTCATCGAGAAGGGCGGCTGGGCCAAGACACCTGGGTCCACGTCCATCAACTCGGCGACGATGACGGCGTGTGCCGAGATGATTCTGGCGTTGAAGCAATAGATGCAGTGCAGCCGCCGCGCCGCGAGTTTTGGCGGTGTGGTGGCGGAATTAACGTTTCATTAACTCTTGGAGCGCAGTCTCGGATCCAAGGACATGAGTCGTCCAGCAACGGCCGCCCTCCGCTGCCCACGGAACGGCCCAACCGAATGACACACGTTTGACATTCGGACTTCGCCGCAGCGGATCAGCCCGCTGCATCGACGTAAGACCTTAAGGGAGCCAACGCTCTCTCATTCTCTCAATCGACCCAGAGCGGCTCGGTCGGTGCCAACGCACCACCGAGCCGCAATGCTTTTGCGGCCGTTGCGAGGCCAGTTTTGTCATCTATGTCGACAGCGAGGCCGGATAAGGTGGCGGGGCCTGAGGCTGGCTCGAAGCGGCCACGCGGGATTTTGGTCAGGAACCGGTTGACCGGTTCGTCCAATTCCATGCCGAGCACTGAATTATAATCGCCGCACATGCCAGCGTCCGACATGAAGGCCGTGCCGCCGGGCAGCACGCGCTCGTCGGCAGTGGGCGCGTGCGTGTGCGTGCCAACGACCAGCGATACCCGCCCATCCAGATAGACACCCATGGCTTGCTTCTCGCTGGTGGCCTCGGCGTGAAAATCGACGACGATGACGTCGGCGCCCTGCTTCAGAGGACAGGCCGCGACCTCCGCTTCTAGGGCGCGGAAGGGGCAGTCGAGCTCCATCATGAAGACGCGGCCCATGGCGGTCGTGACCATGACGTCGGCGCCGTTCCTGGCGCGGAACAGGCCTGCGCCCTTGCCGGGCGTGCCTTTCGGGTAATTCAGCGGGCGCAGCAGCCGATCGTGGCGCTCGATGAAAACGAGGGCGTCGCGCTGATCGAACGCGTGATTGCCGAGCGTGAGCACGTCGGCGCCAGCGTCCAGCAGATCCTGCATGATCGCTTCGGTTATACCGAAGCCACCGGCCGCGTTCTCGGCATTGACCACCACGAAATCAAGCTTGTATCGCTTGATCAGCGCGGGAAGGCCTTCGACGACCGCCTTGCGGCCGGCGCGGCCCACCACATCACCGAGGAACAGAAGTCGCATCGACGCTCGCAGAAGAGGGGTGGCAACGGATGGCGCCGGTGGGCGTCAGGATCCAATCGAGTGGCTCGTCATAATCGAGATGAGGCACCGCGTCGACCAACTGTTCCAGAAATGCCAAACCGACCGTTACAACATTGCGTTGCGTCCGATAGTCGTGAATCGTGCGGTCGTAGAAGCCGCCGCCATAGCCGAGCCGGTGGCCGGCCCGGTCGGCGGCCAGCAGCGGCACCAGCATGAAGTCCGGCGCAAGGACGGGCTTGTCGGGTGTTGGCTCCCGGATGCCCCAGACGGCCGTTACCATAGCATCGCCCAGTGACCAGGCGCGAAAAAGCAGCGGTTTGTCTCGGCCTTGCATGACCGGCAGGCACAGGCGATGCCCGGCCGCTTTCAGGCGGGCGAGCAGGGGGCCCGTATCCAATTCATCGCCGATGGAGAGAAACCCCGAGATGACGGCGCCCGGCGGCAAGCCCGCGAACGCCAAGCCATGGGCCGCAATCGCTGCGGCGGCCGCGCGTCGGTGCTCGGCTGTCAGGGAAGCCCGCCGTACTTTCATGGCGGTCCGCAGTGCGACCTTGGCAGCCTGGATCTGGTTAGTCATGACGCCGGTTGTGCCCGCCGGCCGCGATTTGTGCAAGCTGGCGCGCCTTCAACGCGAAGGGCATTGTTAGGGTCGAACAACCCTTAGGGTCTAACAAGCAAGTCAGTGCAGAGCCGCAAAGCCGTCGCGGCGGGTCGATCCCGCGTGGTCCCTACAGAGTAGGTGGGCGCCATTTGACCAAGCCCACGAGCCTGGCCAGAGACAGCTCCCATGCGGAAGTTATAGGCCCCCGGGTCGAATGTGCCCAACGCACCCCGCAGCCCTGCAACTCGTAATGTAGGGGGTTTGAGCCGGATCTCCAAATGCGGAGTCCAGATGCTCGAAAGGCCGCAGGCCTTGCGGCCGGCTGCCCGTGCACAGCCGCGCAGTTCTGGGGATAGCTTCTCCCGGCCGCCTCATTGGCCTCTGCGAATCGCCCTACAACTTGCGGGTTGACGGGGGAGGCCGATGGCGGTTGCGCGCAGAAAAATTCAAGACGATATCGGCAATGGTCCGTTCCTCGGCGTGGCGCGGTCGGCGCGCGGCTACGTCTGGCGTGAGCGGCTCCAGCCCGGCGCCCAGAATATAGCAACCATGATCAGCCAGCGGCACGGTCTTCCCGAATTGCTCGGCCGCATCCTGGCCGCCCGCGGAATCGCAGTCGCCGACGTTGCTGTCACGCTCGAGCCTTCGATCAAGGCGCTGATGCCCGATCCTTCGACGCTCGTCGACATGGACAAGGCCGCTGCGCGGCTCGCGGACGCGGTGCAGAAGCGCGAGCAAGTCGCGATCTTCGGCGACTACGACGTCGATGGTGCCTGCTCGTCGGCGCTGGTGCGCCGGTTCCTGGCCGCGCACGGGCTCGGCGGGCGGATCTACATTCCCGACCGCATCTTCGAGGGCTACGGTCCGAACAAAGCCGCCATTGAGACGCTGATCAAGGAAGGCGCCTCGCTGATCGTCACCGTCGACTGCGGCGTGACAAGTTTCGATGCGCTTGGCATCGCTAAGGCGCTCGGCGCCGACGTCGTCGTTCTCGACCACCACCAGGCAGACCAGCGCCTTCCCGACGTGCACGCTGTCGTCAATCCGAACCGGCAGGACGATCTGTCGGGGCTCGGCCACCTGTGCGCGGCCGGCGTCACCTTCATGGCGCTCGTCGCCGCCGTACGCGAGTTGCGCCGCCGCAAGCATTACACCGCGGAACTGCCGCCACCGGACCTGATGTCGATGCTCGATCTGGTTGCACTGGCGACGGTCGCCGACGTGGTACCGCTTCAAACCCTTAATCGCGCCTTCGTGACGCGCGGCCTGCAGGTTATGCGATCGCGCGAGAACACCGGTCTCAAGGCACTGTTCGACGCCGCGAGCCTCAACCAGGCGCCGACGCCCTATCATCTGGGTTTCGTACTTGGTCCCCGCATCAACGCCGGCGGGCGCATCGGCGACGCCGCGCTCGGCGCCAAGCTGCTCTCGATTGACGACGAGATGGAGGCGGCGCGCATCGCCGTTCTGCTCGACAAACTCAATCGCGAGCGCAAGGTCATCGAAACCGAGATGCTGGAAGCGGCGATGGGCGAGGCCTCGCGCCTGCTCGACGTCGATCCGGATCTGCCGATCGTGCTGGTCGGCTCGGACGAATGGCACAAGGGTGTGGTGGGTCTGGTAGCCAGCCGTCTGGTCGACCGCTTCCGCCGCCCGTCTTGTGTGATTGCCTGGGAGAAGAACGGCGACGGTACGGGATCGCTGCGCTCGGTCGCCGGCGTGGATATCGGCGCTGCCGTGCGCACGTGCGTCGGGGAAGGCTTGCTCGTCAAGGGCGGCGGGCACGCGATGGCGGCGGGGCTGACGGTCGCGCCTGCCAAATTCGACGCCCTGCAAGCCCGCCTTGGTGCCATGCTGCGCGATACCTCGAGTGCCGCTCGTAAGGCGGGTTCGCTGGAGATCGACGGTGCGCTGACGCCGTCGGGCGTGACCGACGATCTGCTCGATCTCCTTGAGAAAGCCGGGCCCTATGGACAGGGTAATCCGCAGCCGCGCTTCGCGTTTCCGGCCCACCGCGTCAAGTTTGCGAAGGTCATGGGCGAGGCCCACATCCGCTGCACGCTGGAGGCTGGTGACGGTTCGAAACTCGACGGAATTGCCTTCCGCGCCGTCGGGCAGCCGCATGGCGAGTTGCTGCTTGCGTCCGGCGGCATGCCGCTGCACGTGGCTGGAACGTTGCGCCGCGACAGCTGGAACGGCCGCGAGCGGATTGAGCTGCAGATCGAGGATGCCGCTGATCCGCGCAAGCAAGGTTGAGTGCGCGCGTCCCGCGCTGCGTTGGCCCGCGTTGATGTGCGTTTCCGCCCGCTAGGAGCCCGTCGAGATGCGACGACTTTTGATTGCTGCAACAATTACGGCTGCCGCCTTGGCTTCGCCAGTACTCGCCACCGATGATCTGCCGCATGCCATCGATGTGCGAACGGCGCGCTGCATGGAGGCCAACCCGTCGACGTCGGGCCTGCTCGAGTGTTCCAACATTGCGGGCAAGGCGTGGGACGTCGAGTTGAACCGGGTCTATCAAACGCTGACCGCCGTCCTTACGGGGCCGGCGCTGGAAGCCTTGAAGCAGTCGCAGCGCGCCTGGATCGTGCATCGCGAGAAGGAGTTCGTTGTACACGAACACCTCTTCGCGCAACTGTCGGGCACAATGTGGGGGCCAGTGATGGCCGATCAGCGCGTCCTGTTCATCAAGAAGCGTGCGGTGCAGCTGCGCGTCTACAGCGAATTCTTGAAGGATGGCCGCTAGCTGGTCGCGCGTGATCCCCTAACTCCCCGAAGGGCGGCTCGGGGCTGGTGTTGGCAACAAGGACGCTCGATCATGACATTTGTTCGCTGGACGTTTGCATTCGCCGTCTCCCTTCTCATTGGCGCGTTTGCGGCGCCATCGGCGCAAGCCGCATGCCTGCAGCTCAATGTCGATGACCAGGTCGCGACCGGCATCCTTGTGCGCGGCAAGGTGCGATCGCCCAAAAACCCGACGCGGCCTTTGCTACTGCGTGTGGCACGGCCCGTTTGCATGATCGGGGCGAACCCGGAAGACCGCGTTGCCGGCGCGCGCATCATTCAGATCTATTCGCAGATCGACGGGCTTGGTCTCGGCAACTACCTCGGCGAGACGGTGACAGTGCGCGGTCGCGCCGAGCGCGCGAACTGGTCGGAGGCCAAGATCGGTTTGGCCATCGTCGCCATCGAGCAGCGGTGACGCGAGACGAGGTCGAGGAAACTCTAGTCGGATTTGGTGCGCGCGGGTGTCCGATACGCGTTTGACGTGCGGCGATGGCCGCCCGTCAATAGGTCAGCGCGGCCTTTATGGCGGCCAACTCAGCACGGCCGTCGGGATATTCCTCGAACGCATGCGTCGAGCGGCGATACCAGTAGCGGCTGTTGGCTTCGTCCGGCTCGAGCTTGTGCAGGCAGGCGTGGATCCAGCAGGCAGTGGCGTCGGCTTCGTATTTTTGGACGATGGCATGGGCGCCATCCCAGTCGGCGACGATCGCCCGCTCGACGGCGTCGATCAGCTCTTGCCGGCTTGCCATTCTTTCCATCCTTTGGCGCGCAGCTCGCACGAGGGACAGGCACCGCAGCCCGTGCCCCAGGCGTGCATCTGTCCCCGATCCCCCAGATAGCACGTCACGGTCTCGGTGACGATCAGATCAACCAGGGCTGGTCCGCCGAGAGCTTCCGCCATCTCCCAAGTCTCGGCCTTGGTGCGCCACATCAGGGGGGTGACGACCTCGTAGGCGCGGTCCATGCCGAGCGAGAGAGAGCGGTTGAGCGCCTGCAGCGTGTCGTTGCGGCAGTCAGGGTAGCCGGAAAAATCGGTCTCGCACATGCCGCCGATCAGCGTGGTGATGCCGCGCCGCCAGGCCAGCGCCGCCGCATACGTGAAGAACAGCAGGTTGCGGCCCGGCACGAACGTATTCGGCAGCCCGGAGGCGTCGATCGCGAAGGCGACGTCGCGCGTGAGGCTCGTTTCGCTGATGACGCCGAGCGTCGGCAGCGCCAGAACATGATCGGCGCCAAGCCGGCCAGCGGTTTTGGGAAGGACAGCGGCCAGCCGCTCGAGCACCCGCGTCCGCTGAGTGAGCTCGATGCGGTGCCGCTGGCCGTAATCGAAGCCGAGCGTCTCGACGGCATCGTAGCGCTCCAGCGCCCAGCCGAGGCAGACGGTCGAGTCCTGCCCGCCCGAGAACAGCACCAGTGCCCGTGTCTGCGCCACCCGTGACTGGGCCATCAGATCTTCTGGTTGTAAGCGCCGACCTCGGGACACTTCGACAGGCGCCCATCGATATCGGCGAAGATGGCGCGCATGTTGGCCTCGCTCACGGGGCTTTCGACCACGATGACCAGCTCGGGCTTGTTCGAGGAGGCGCGCACGAGGCCCCAGGTGCCGTCCTCGAGCGTCACGCGCACGCCGTTGACGGTGACGAGATCGCGGATCTTCTGGCCGGCGACGCGTTGGCCCTTCGCGCTGGCGTCCTTGAACTGCGCGACGATGCGGTCGACGACGCCGTACTTCTTGTCGTCGTCGCAATGCGGCGACATCGTCGGCGAGCCCCATGTCTTCGGCAGGTCGTCCTTGAGTTGCGCCATCGTCTTCCCGGGATTGCGATCCAGCATGTCGCAGACGGCGATGGCCGCCACCAGTCCATCGTCGTAGCCGCGGCCGAGCGGCGGCTGGAAGAAGAAATGTCCCGACTTCTCGAAGCCGACCAGCGCCTTCTGCTCGAAGGTGTAGCGCTTCATGTAGGAGTGGCCGGTCTTCCAGTAAAGCGTCTTGGCGCCATTCGCCTTGAGCACGGGATCGGTGACGAAGAGCCCCGTCGACTTGACGTCGGCAACGAAGATGGCGCCCGGGCGCTGGCTGGAGATGTCGCGGGCGAGCATGACGCCGACCTTGTCGGCGAAGATCTCGTGGCCCTCGTTGTCGACGACGCCACAGCGGTCACCGTCGCCATCGAAGCCGAGCCCGACGTCGGCCTTGTGCTTGACGACCGCCTCGCTCATGGCGTGCAGCATCTTCATGTCCTCGGGGTTCGGATTGTAGCGCGGGAACGTGTGATCGAGCGTGCAGTCGAGCGGGATGACCTCGCAGCCAATCTTCTCCAGGATCTCGGGGGCGAAAGCGCCGGCCGTGCCGTTGCCGCAGGCCGCGACCACCCGCAACTTGCGCTTGAGCTTCGGCCGGTCGGTCAGCGACTTGACGTACTGTGCCGCGAAGTCGGGCACGAAGACATAGCGCCCGCCCGCCCGCGACTCATAGGCGCCGGCGAGTACGATTTCCTTCAGCTCCGTCATGTCGTCGGGGCCGAAGGTGAGGGGGCGCGACAGCCCCATCTTGATGCCGGTCCAGCCGTTGTCGTTGTGACTGGCGGTCACCATGGCGACGCATTCGACGTCGAGCGCGAACTGGGCGTAATAGGCCATCGGCGAGAGCGCGAGACCGATGTCGTGGACCTCGGCGCCGCCCGCCAGCAGGCCGGTCATCAAGGCCTGCTTCACGGAGGCCGAGTACGAGCGATAGTCGTGGCCGACGACGATGCGCTTGGTGACGCCGCGCCGTGCGATCAGAGTGGCAAGCCCGAGCCCGATGGCGTTGAGGCCCATCAGGTTGATCTCCTCCGGAAACAGCCAGCGCGCGTCGTACTCGCGAAAGCCGGTCGGCTTGACGAGAGGGAAGCGCTCGAAGTCTGGCGTATTCGGCTTCAGATCGGCGCGCGGCTTCGGGAGCATGGGAATTCTCCAGTGGAATCGGATGGCCGAACCTACCGGATCGATGGCCGAACGCCAACGTTCACGCGAACCCGTGCGGGCTTAACGAACGGTCACCTTGCATTTCCTTGGCTTATTGCTCGAGCGTCAGTCGACCGGACTGCATCTGGAACTTCAGCCGGCCTAGAAACGACATGCCTAGCAGCGTCACATGCAGACGTCCGGGTTCTGCCACGGAGGCGGCGACATTGCGCACCTTGATGTCGCCGATGCTGACCTCGTCGAGCGTGACGCGGGCGGCGCGCGCGGTGCCATTGGCGGTCTGCGTGACATAGCGGAAGTCGCTGTCGCGGACGTGGATGCCGGCGGCGCGCGCATCCTCAAACGACATCGAGACCAGCGTCGCGCCGGTGTCAACCAGGACGTTGACGGGGCGTCCGTTGAGGTAGGCGTTGGTCTCGAAATGGCCGCTTCGGCCGGCGGTGAGTTCGACGGCGCTGCTACGTGCGGGGCCGCTCGTCTGGTTCAGCTCGCTCGAGGTGGCGAAGCCGAAGTCTTTGGCATCGAGTTTCAGGCCGGTGAAGGTGCGAAGCTCATCATAGTAGACGACGGTTGCCGTCATCATGCCAACGGCCAGGCACCAGGAGCCCACCGTCTTCAGGAGTGTATTCGTGCCGGAGGACAACGCCATGCCACTTTGCCGTACGCCAAAACCCGCCGGCAAGGCAGCCCAGATGTCAATTTCTGAACGTCAGGAACTCGCCGGAAAACTCATAAGAACGCAAGCGGCTTAAGAAAGTCATACCGAGCAGGCTTTCCTTCATGGCGCCGGGCTGGGCCACCAGGGCATCGATATTGGTCAGCTGAATAGCGCCAATCGAGACCTCGCGAAGCCGGGCATGGGCGGCATAGGTCAAGCCATTCGCGGTCTGAACGGGAACCGTATACTTGAGCCGCCCCGTATCGATGCCGAGCTTCTTCGCGTCGACCTGGCGCAGCACGACTGTGGAGGCCCCGGTGTCGATCAGCATCGGGACGCCGGCCCCATTGACGACGACGTTGGCAACGAAATGCCCGTCGCCGCGGCGGCGGACCCGGACAGCACGTTCGCTGCCGCTGCCTTGATCGACCGCCACTGGCGCGCCGGGCGTCGTGAACTCGCCTGCAATGCGATAGGCAACCTCGCCGATCTCGAAGCGATAACTGTAGCCGGCCATCAGCACCAGCCCGATGGCGGACCAGCTCAGGACATCGCGAAGCGCGGCGCTGACGCGTCCGCGATAGCCGCCGAAGGCGGCGGGAAGGATCAGCAACACGAGACCGAGTCCGGCCGCGAGCGCTGCGAACTCCTCGGTATCGAGGCCCCAGATCAGGCTCGCCTCGCCCCGCATCAAGAGCGCGGTGGCGGCGAGCAGCAGCAGCAGGATCGCCAGCCAATTCGTCATCGTGCCCTTCCCGCATCGGATCGTGTCTGACGAGACGGTAACGCCGCCATGATTTCGCGCCGTTCGCTGGCCTCTAGGCGAGACCACGCTGCAATTTCGTCAATCGTGCGGCCACAACCCGAGCAAAGCCGGGTTGCGGGATCGATCACGCAGACGTTGATGCAGGGAGTCTCCAAGGATTCACCAATGCAAGGGCACGACGTCAAAGTGCCCATGCACCATTCGTGCCGCCCGACAACCATCGTAGCACAATGTATGGATTGCCGCGGTCCGCTTCAATCCGCGGGGCGTCACAGTATATTGATCGATGATCAGTTTTTGGCGTTACGCCGATCGGGCCTGTTCGCCGGTGAGGCTTGTCTCGCGCAGTCGGGGCGTGCGGGGTGCGCGCTCGCCGACGGTCCGTTGTGGCCCCGCGCCGATCGGTAAAACGGACTGGCGGTGCCGCTCTTGGCCCAGCGGCTGCAGCGGTGGCATCGCCTGGAGGACGCGCTGGCGGGGCAAATAGATTGTTGCTTCCGTGCCCTTGCGCAGTTCTGACAGCAACTCGAACGTGCCGCCATGCAACTCCACCAGGTTCTGCACGATTGGCAGGCCGAGCCCGGTGCCGCCTTCGGCGGTCTGGTGGGCCAGCGAGCCTTGACCAAACGCCTGCAGAACCTTGGGAATTTCCTCTTTGGGAATCCCAGGGCCGGTATCTCTGACCGAGAGCAGCTGGCCGCCGTCGGGGGCGTGGGCGATCCGCACGGTGATCCGCCCGCCTTTCGGCGTGAACTTGAGGGCGTTCGAAAGCAGGTTCAAGCAGATTTGGCGAATGGCGCGCTCGTCGACCCAGATCTGCGGCAGGCTCTCCTCGAACTCGAGGTTGATCTGAAGCCCCTTACTTTCGGCCCGTAGCTTGAGAAGGCGGAAGCAGTCCTCGCCGATGTCGCTGAGCCGGACGGGCTCCTCATGTAGTTCGTAGCGCCCGGCCTCGATCCGAGACAGATCGAGGATCTCGTTGATGAGATGCAGCAGATGCCGGCCGCTGTCGTGAATGTTGCCCGCGTATTCCTTGTAGGTGGGGTTCTGCATCGGCCCCATGATCTCGGTTTTCATGACTTCCGAGAAGCCGAGGATGGCATTCAGGGGGGTGCGCAACTCGTGGCTCATGGTGGCGAGGAACCGCGATTTGGCGATGTTGGCGGCTTCGGCGCGGCCACGCGCCTCGTCGGAGATCGCCTTCTCGTGCTCGAGCTCAGCGATCAGGGCGTCCTTCTCGGCGCGGAACTCGAGCATGGCGAGTGTCGTCGAATTCAGGCCCTTGGCGAGAAAGATAAAGTAGACATGCACGCCCACCGCCATCGAGGCCATGGCCCAGTAGAAGGGGTGGCCGAGCAGTAGGAGGCGGGTGACCACGGCCACTGTCATCGGAATGGTGCCGACATAAAGGATCGGCATCACCGTCGAGGCGAATGTCATGCGGATCGCGAGGACGACGATCAGCGATGCGAAGATGAAAACGTGGCTGGCCGAGTCGATCGTGGTCCGCCCGACGAGCGCGAAGCCGGCCCAGACCAGGCCGCCGAACAGCTCGGCCAGCATAAGGCGGCGCGTCCAGACGGCGAGATCAATCTCGCCGCGCGGCGTCGCTCGGAACCGCCGGCACAGCAACAGCAGCGTGACCTTGGCGGAGATGACCATAAGCAGCCAGACGATGGCTTCGCCGAAGGGCGCCCAGAACACCGAGGCCAGTGAGAAGATCACGGCGAGCAGAATGATTGTCGAAGCCGCGCCGAGCTCGTTGCGCACGAACATCGACATCAGTTCATACTGGAACTCGGGCTTAATGTCGGTGCCTTGGGCGAGCTTCTGACGGGTCGATTTCAGGCGCTCATTGGCCTTGTCCCGCTCGCGCTGCTCGCGCGCTCGCTCGGGTCCGTTCGCCTCTGATTTAGCGGAAACTGACGTCACGCCGAACGGTCCCAACCCATGCCCAACAGCCTGCCGATGTTGATTTGCATCAGCAACGTGTCTACCGCGGTCCCCCACGGGCCACGGTTTGCGTGGTTAATCTCGGTCATATTCGCTAAATTCGGGTTTATCCTGAACGGTCGGCGTGCCGGGCAGCGGGCGATTTGCTTGCACGGGCATCAGGCGTTCGGTAGCGTTTGGGTCTTGTCGCGCGCGATGCCCAGCCCCGATGGAGACAACGATGAAAATCCTCGAGACCCGGCAAGCGCCCAATCCTCGCCGGGTTCGCATCTTTCTGGCCGAGAAGGGCCTCGCCGTGCCTTACGAAGAATTCGATCTCATGAAGGGGGAGCTCAAGACGCACGAGTTCAGCCGTCTCAATCCATTCCAGCGGGTGCCCGTCCTCATGCTCGATGACGGGACAGCGATATCCGAGACGATGGCCATCTGCCGCTATTTCGAGGAAACCAACCCGACGCCCGCCCTGCTGGGCAAAGGCGCGGTTGGGGCTGCAACCGTGGAGATGTGGAACCGGCGGATGGAGCTGGGGCTATTTTTCCACGTAGCGCAGGCGTTCCGCCATTTGCATCCGGCCATGGCACATCTCGAGGTGCCGCAGGTCAAGGAATGGGGACAGGCGAACCAGACCAAGGCGCTCGACGTGCTCGCCACCTTGGATCAGCAACTCGCGAGCCATCGGTATGTCGCCGGCCAAGACTATTCAGTGGCCGACATTACGGCGCTGGTGGCCGTCGACTTCATGAAACCGGCGCGGATCCAGCGGCCCGCCGACCTCACGAACCTGGATCGCTGGTATGGCGAGGTGTCGAGCAGGGCCAGCGCCAAGGCGTGATGTCGGGGACGCCTGCGTCGCGCAGGGAGGAGCTGGCGATGAAATTGACCGTGATCGGCTGCGGTGATGCCTTTGGCTCCGGAGGGCGCCTGCAGACCTGCTTTCACCTTGCTCATCACGGGCACCGGTTCCTGATCGACTGCGGTGTGACGGCCTTGATCGGCCTCGATCGCGTCGGCCTCGACACCAACGGTATCGGCACCATTTTCATCTCTCATCTCCACGGCGACCATTTCGGCGGACTGGTCTGGTGGCTGCTCCACAGCCAGCATATCTCGAAGCGAACCGAGCCGCTGCTCGTCGTCGGACCGGCTGGGATCGAGGCGCGGTTCTTGGCAGCAACCGAGGCGCTGTTTCCGGGCGCGGCCAAAGTGCCGAGGCGTTTCGATCTGGGGTTCCGGGAGTATCTGCCGGGTACCGCGCTGCAGACGGGCTCGATTGCAGTGACAGCATTCGAGGTCAGTCATCCCTCCGGGGCGCCGTCGTGCGCGCTCAGGTTCGAGGTCGGCGGCAAGGTGCTCGCCTTCACCGGCGATACCGAGTGGGTCGAGGCCGTCGTCTCCGCCGGCAACAAAGCCGATCTCTACATCATGGAATGTTTCGCGTTCGAGGGACCGACCCGGTACCACTTGGATTGGCGCACGATTGAGCTGCAGTTGCCGCGGATCGCCGCGAAGCAGGTCCTGTTGACCCACATGGGACCATCCATGCTCGCGCAGCGCCATCGCGTGACAGCGCCGGGCGTGAGAATTGGCGAGGATGGCCAGATCATCGAATTCTAAGCCATCGCCGCTGGGAGAGGGTGCGGCGGCGCTCGACCGGCTGGTAGCCGAGATCGGGGCCTGCCGTCTGTGCATCGATGCACCCATTCGGTTGGCGTTGCCACATGCGCCTCGCCCGGTTCTACGCGTCAGCGCAACCGCGCGGATCTGTATCGCGGGGCAGGCGCCCGGCGTTCGCGTTCACAAGTCCGGGATTCCCTTCACCGACCCGTCGGGCGTGCGGCTGCGCGCCTGGATGGGGGTCGACGACACCACGTTTTACGATGAGCGACGGATCGCCATCATCCCGATGGGGTTCTGCTTTCCTGGGCACGATGCCAAAGGTGGTGATCTCCCGCCGCGGCCGGAGTGCGCGCAAGCGTGGCGCGCGCGCTTGTTTGCGCTGCTCCCAAATGTAGAATTGCTACTTCTGGTTGGCCAATACGCGCATCGCTGGCATTTGCCGGCAACCGCGCGTGCAGGCTCGCTGACCGAGACGGTCGGCCGTGGCGCCGAAATCCTCGCGGCGTCGTCGCGGCCCAAAGTTCTGCCGCTGCCGCACCCATCCTGGCGCAATAACGCCTGGCTCAAAGCCAATCCTTGGTTCGAAACGGATATACTGCCGCGCGTGCGCCGCGAGGTAACGTGGCTGCTTGGCAACTGACTGTTTGAAGCGGAGATCCTGATCAGGCGACGGCTTTGGCGCGGTCGGCGGTCGCGGGGACCGGCGGGCAGCCGCAATCGAGTGCCGCAGCGGTCTCGCCGAGCCAACGTTTTCGGTCTGCCTGGCTCTCGAGATCGTCGCGCAGGAAGTCGAGCTCGAACCCCGCCGCCGTCAGCGTGTCGACGACGCAATCGACGGGCTGGCTGCGGGCGCTGGCGGCCGCCCACACGATGGCCGACCGTAGACCGGATTTGCAGTGGGCAAGGATCGGGCCTGGCAGCGCATTGATGGCGTCGATCATCGTCTCGACAACGGGGTCCGTGAATAGCTCCAGTTTCGTAGTGGGAACATGCGCGAAACGCATGCCGCGCCGCCAAGCCAGCACCGCCTCGTGGCGGCCGGTGAGTTGGTTCGGCTCCTCGCCGTCTGGCCGGTTCGACAGGATCGCCTTGAAGCCAAGGCTGGCTGCCAAGGCGAAATCGGCTGGCTGCAGCGCCGAGGTCACGGCAAAATTCGGCGTGATATACGTGATCTTGTCCATGGCGACCGGGAGCTCTCTGGCGGCGGCGGGCCCGACAGCAGGCCGTGTTCCGAAGCCACATTGTTCCGGGTCTGCCGGCACAATTCAACGCCCATTTAGGCCGAAGATGCAAAAAAATACTACATTCTAGATTGACGCGCCTGCGACAATGCGTCAATTCTACAGATGTCAATTAGATGCGGAAGGTTTTTCTAATTTTAGCCGGAGCCCGGAATGCTTGACGAGATGGACATCCGGATTCTCAGGATACTCCAGCGGGACGGAACGATGCCGGTCGCGGAAATCGGCAAATCCGTGGGATTGTCGACCACCCCCTGCTGGCGCCGGATCCAGAAGCTCGAAGAGGCCGGCGTCATCAAGGGACGCGTTGCCATTCTGGATGCGGCCAAGGTCAATGCGGGGGTCACAGTGTTCGTCTCGATCAGGACGGACCAGCACAGCGTCGCCTGGCTCGAGAAGTTCCACGCCGCTGTCGAAACCCTGCCTGAGGTCGTCGGCTTCTATCGCATGTCCGGCGAGGTCGATTATCTGATGCGCGTGGTCGTGCCGGACATCGGCGCCTATGATGCGTTCTACAAGAAGCTCATCGCCCGGATCGAGGTGTCGAAGGTGTCGAGTGCCTTCGCCATGGAAGAGATCAAAAACACCACCGAGTTGCCGCTCGGCTTCGCGCTGAAGGAACGGGCTTCGTGAGCCAGACGGGGCTCGATGTCCGCGGGCTTGAGGAGCGCGCGTTCAACGCCTGGCCAGCGTTGCAGACGGTGCTCGCAGAGGGTTGGGTTTTCCGGTTTGCGGACGGCTATACCAAGCGCGCTAATTCGATCAATGCCCTGGCGCCAACCGTCGATGTCGAAGCGGCGGTTGCGATGGCGAGGCCCTATTATGCGGCGCTCGAACTGCCCGTCATTGTCCGCGTGAGTCCGCTGGCGCCGGGCGATCCCGATGCGCGATTGGCGGCCCTTGGATTTGAGCATCTCGACGAGACGCGGGTGATGACGATGGCGCTCGGCGACGGCTTCAGACGCGACCCCGACGTTGTCATGGAGAGCCAGCCGACCGAGGACTGGGCCGATGGCTTTGCGCGGGCCAATGCCGTGCCTGCACGGCACCGCCAGACCCATGATCGGATGCTCGCCTCCATTCGGCCCGCCGCCGCGTTCGCTAATCTCCGGGTGCCAGCATCGGGCGAGACCGTGGCCTGGGGATTGGCGGTCGTTGAGCGTGGCGTGGTTGGCCTGTTCGATATCGTCACGGCGCCCGCGGCGCGGCGGCAGGGCGTGGGGCGCCGGCTCGTGCAGTCGCTGCTGACCTGGGGGGCCGAGCAGGGCGCGCACGCGGCCTATCTGCAGGTGGTGGCGGGCAATACGCCGGCCATCCACCTGTACGAGGATTTGGGCTTCCGCGAATCCTACCGCTACCATTATCGCCGATTGGCCGCATGAGGCCGGAACATCCCGCGAATCTCGAGCGGGAACAAAATTCAAACATTGAGTGAAAAATAGCATTATTTCAATTAGATGAATGCGACTTGCCAAATAAGAACAAATGCGGTACATTGATGCTTAATTGCGCTGATCTGCAACTCATGAAATAAGGGGAAATTCAATGGCTGCTCCGGATCTCCGGGTCGTCGAGGGGGACAAGATGGACAAGTCGAAGGCGCTCGAGGCCGCGTTGGCCCACATCGAGAAGCAGTTCGGCAAGGGCTCCATCATGAAGCTCGGCAAGAACGACCGATCGCACGATGTGGAAGCCATCTCGACGGGCTCGCTGGGCCTTGATATCGCGCTCGGTATCGGCGGACTTCCCAAGGGCCGTGTCATCGAGATTTATGGACCGGAGTCGTCCGGCAAAACCACATTGACGCTGCAGGTCATCGCCGAGGCCCAAAAGAAGGGCGGCACCTGCGCTTTCATTGATGCCGAGCACGCGCTCGATCCGGTCTACGCCCGCAAGCTCGGCGTGAAGGTCGACGATCTCCTGATCTCGCAGCCGGATACGGGTGAGCAGGCATTGGAAATCGCCGATACGCTGGTGCGCTCGGGCGCCGTCGACGTGCTGGTCATCAACTCGGTTGCGGCCCTGACACCGAAGGCCGAGCTCGAGGGGGAGATGGGCGACAGCCTGCCCGGTTTGCAGGCGCGCCTCATGAGCCAGGCGTTGCGCAAGCTGACGGGGTCGATCTCGAAATCAGGCACCATGGTGGTGTTCATCAATCAGATCCGCATGAAGATCGGCGTCATGTTCGGCAATCCCGAGACAACGACGGGCGGTAATGCGCTGAAGTTCTATGCCTCCGTCCGCCTCGACATCCGCCGCATCGGCCAGATCAAGGCGCAGGAAGATGTGGTCGGCAGCCAGACGCGCGTGAAGGTGGTGAAGAACAAGGTGGCGCCGCCGTTCAAGCAGGTCGAGTTCGACATCATGTATGGCGAGGGCATCTCGAAGACGGGCGAGCTGATCGATCTCGGCGTCAAGGCCAACATCGTTGAGAAGTCGGGCGCTTGGCTCGGGTACAAGGGCGAGCGGATCGGGCAGGGCCGTGAGAACGCCAAGGCGTTCCTCAAGGAGAACCCGAAGATCGCCAACGAGATCGAGGCGGCGATCCGAGCCAACGCGGGCATCATTACCGACAAGTTGCTGGCGCAGCCCGACGGTGACGAGGCCAAGGAGGCGGCCGACGGTCCCGACGCCGACGGTGTTCTGCCGGACGCCGACGACGAGGCACCAAAGAAGGGCGCGCGGGCGCGACGGTGATCTACGGGCGCGTCTGAGCGCATCGGACAGGGTCCGATGATCTGAGACCGGCTGCGGAATTGCGACGGGCTCGCCATCGGTGGGCCCGTTTGCCGTTGTTCGGCGCGGCTGGCGAGATCCGGCGGGTCGGGTAAGACTGGTATGCGCGCCTGGCTTACGTGACTGGCGGGCTTGGCAGCTGGACTGGCCCGCAGGATTGGGCTCGCGGCGCAGCGTTACCGGCCCGGCGTTTGTGGCCCGGCGTTTGTGGCCCGGCGTTTGTGGCCCGGCGTTTGTGGACAGGGGCGGGTCGCGCCGTTAAAAGGCGGGCAGCCTCAAAACCGGCCGCGACCGCGCGCGGCGACCGGCGCGCGTCCGCTATCGACATCGCACGTTCGACATTGACGAGACCGAAGCCCCAAGACGGACAGACGAGATCCATGACCGGCGTCAACCAGATCCGCAGCACGTTCATCGACTACTTCAAGACAAATGGCCACGAGCACGTCGAAAGCGCGTCGCTGGTGCCGCGCAACGATCCGACGCTGATGTTCACGTCGGCCGGCATGGTGCAATTCAAGAACCTGTTCACCGGCCAGGAGCAGCGCGGCTACAAGCGCGCGACCACGTCGCAGAAATGCCTGCGTGCCGGGGGCAAGCACAACGACCTCGACAACGTCGGCTACACGGCACGCCACCACACGTTCTTCGAGATGCTCGGCAACTTCTCTTTCGGCGACTACTTCAAGGAGCAGGCGATCACGCTGGCCTGGAACCTCGTCACCAAGGAGTACGGCCTGAAGAAGGACCGGCTGCTGATCACGGTTTACTCCGAGGATGAGGAAGCCGCCGCGCTCTGGCGCAAGATCGCCGGGTTCACCGACGACAGGATCATCCGCATTCCAACCTCCGACAACTTCTGGTCGGCGGGCGACACGGGCCCATGCGGACCGTGCTCGGAGATTTTCTTCGACCAGGGCGACAAGCTGCAGGGCGGCCCTCCCGGCAGCGCCGACGCGGATGGCGACCGGTTCCTCGAGTTCTGGAACCTGGTGTTCATGCAGTTCGACCAGCTGGGGCCCGGCAATCGCGTCAACCTGCCGAAGCCGTCGATCGACACCGGCATGGGGCTCGAGCGGATCTCGGCGATCATGCAGGGAGCGCTGTCCAATTACGACACGGATCTGTTCAAGGCGCTGATCGAGGCGTCGGTGTCCGAGACAGGGGTGCCGGCCAAGGGCGCGCAAACACCGAGCCATCGTGTCATCGCCGATCATTTGCGGGCGTCGAGCTTCCTGCTGGCCGACGGCGTGCTGCCCTCCAACGAGGGTCGCGGCTACGTGCTGCGCCGCATCATGCGCCGCGCCATGCGGCACGCCCATCTGCTCGGCGCCAAGGATCCGCTGATGCACCGCCTGGTGCCGGCGCTGGTGCGCGAGATGGGCGAGACCTATCCCGAGCTGATCCGTGCGCAATCGCTGATCACCGAGACGCTGCGCCTGGAGGAGAACAAGTTCCGCACCACGCTCGCGCGCGGTCTCGGCCTTCTGGATGAGGCGTCGAACAATCTGCGCGCGGGCGATGTGTTCGCGGGCGAGGTCGCCTTCAAGCTCTACGACACCTATGGCTTCCCGCTGGATCTGACGCAGGATGCGTTGAAGCCGCGCGGCATCACCGTCGATCTCAAAGCGTTCAATGCAGCGATGGCCCGCCAGAAGGAAGAAGCGCGCCGCGCCTGGAAGGGCTCAGGCGAGGCGGCGACCGAGGGGCATTGGTTCGAGGTCAAGGAGCAGGCCGGCGCCACCGAGTTCCTGGGCTACGAGGCCGAGCAGGCGGAAGCCGTCATCAAGGGCACGTTCGCCAAAGGCAAGGCCGTCGGTGCGCTCAAAGCCGGGGACAGCGGCGAGATCGTCGTCAACCAGACGCCATTCTATGGCGAGAGCGGTGGGCAGGTCGGAGACATCGGCGTCATCAAGGGCGCGAAGGGCGCGCTCTTTCGCGTCAGCGACACCCAGAAGCGGCTCGGCGATCTGTTCGTGCATGTGGGCACGGTCGAGGCGGGCAGCTTCGCGGCCGGCGCCAACGTCGACATGATCGTCGATCACGCCGCGCGCACGGCGACACGCGCCAATCATTCCGCCACGCATCTCATTCACGAGGCGCTGCGCCAGATCCTCGGAACGCACGTTGCCCAGAAGGGCTCCTACGTCGGGCCGGACCGGTTGCGGTTCGATATCTCGCACAACAAGCCGATGACGCCCGACGAGCTTGCCAAGGCCGAGGAGATGGCCAACGCCTATGTCCTGCAGAACAGCGAGGTCACGACCCGCCTGATGAGTCTGGACGATGCCCGCCAGACCGGTGCGATGGCACTGTTCGGCGAGAAGTACGGCGATGAAGTGCGCGTCGTCGCCATGGGCGTTGGCATGGCAGGTCCTGCCGAAGGCGGGCAAGCATCGAGCAAGGCCAACAAGGCCTGGTCGATCGAGCTGTGCGGCGGCACGCACGTGCGGCGCACCGGCGACATCGGCCTCGTGCGCATCGTGGGCGAGAGCGCGTCGTCGGCCGGCGTGCGGCGCATCGAGGCGCTGACCGGCGATGGCGCGCGTGCCTACCTCGCAGGCCAGGATGCGCGGTTGCGCGAGCTGGCTGGCCTGATGCGCACGCGACCCGAGGATGTCGTCGAGCGCGTCAAGGCGCTGATCGAAGAGCGCAAGGTGTTGGAAAAGCAGCTGGCCGATGCCAAGCGTACATTGGCGCTGGGCGGTGGGGCGGCCGCGACTGGAGCCAATGGGGCCGCGGCTGCTGCGCAGGCCATCAAAACCATCGGCGCGGTGCGGCTGCTCTCGCGTCAAGTTGCAGGAACTCAATCCGAAAGATCTGCGCAGCCTCGTCGACGACGGCAAGAAGCAGGTCGGCTCCGGCATCGTGGCGATCGTCGGCGTCACCGAGGACGGCAAGGCCGGACTCGCGGTTGGCGTCACCGACGACCTCGCCAAAACCTACAGCGCGGTTGATCTGGTCAAGGTCGGCGCCGAGGCCTTGGGCGGCAAGGGCGGCGGTGGCCGACCCGACATGGCGCAGGCCGGCGGCCCGGACGGCGCCAAGGCCGGCGACGCGCTCGCGGCCATCGAGGCCCACCTCGCAGGGTGAAGCGCGGGGTGACGGCCGTCGGTCTCTCGACCGCCGACGCCGTCGGTTCCGGTTGTCACGTCTCGCAGATGCTCACTTCTTGGCCGCGGCGGGCGCGGCGCCGACGGCAGACCCTCGCACCGGCTCCTCGCTGATCGTGCGCACCACGCTCGATGTCGGTCGATCTCCGGCGGCACCAGCTGGCCCCTTCAGCTGGGCGATGACCAGCGCGTCATACTCGGGTTTTGATTGGACAGTGCCCTTGGCTTTGACGTGCACGATCTTGTAGCCGCCAGCCTTGAGCTGGACCAGCAGCTCGGGAATGGCGCTCGCCGTGGATTTCTGGAAGTCGTGCATGAGCAGGATGCCTTTGCCGCGCTTCTCGAGGCGCTTCATCACCGAAGGCACCAGCTTGTCGGAGGTGCGGGTAAACTTGAAGTCGAAGGAATCGACGTCGGTCGACCAGATGCCGAGGTTACGTGAGCCCGAGTACTTTACCATTTCGGTCGGGTGCTGCAGATTGGGAAAACGGACGAACGGTGCCTGCGCATCGCCGACCACGCGGCGCACGGCGCTGATCCCCATCTCAATTTCCTCTTTCGCCTTGTCGGGCGTCAGCTTGGCGAGATTGGCGTGCGACCAGGTGTGGCTGCCTATGGTGTGCCCCTTGGCCGCCACGTCCTTGAGGATTTCGGGATGCCACGTCGCGTGCTTGCCGATCGTAAAGAAGATGCCCTTGGTGCAATGGGCCTCGAGCGCTGCAAGAACAGCTGCCGTCGTTCCCGGCCAGGGACCGTCATCGAACGTCAGCACGACCTCGCCATTGCGCAGGAAATCGTGCTGGTTGAAGTGCTCATTGCCGAAGCCCGGGCCACCGGCGGTGTCGATCTCGACGGCACGTGCCACACCGAGGGCGTTGGGATTACCAGGGCAAGACTGGGCGAAGGCGGGCGCCGCCAGGACGAGTCCGAGAATCGAAAGGCCAAAGCCTATTCTTGCTTGAAATGACGGATGGAGCATCGCAATTTCCCCCACGATGTGTCGCGCCGATCGCGGCTGCCGCATATGGCGCGTTGCCAAATTACGCACTGCCGAACAGATCAATTAATTTGCGAAAAGAATCGCGCTGCAACAAGCGAACACGGCGCCAGCCGGTTGGTTTTCTGTGCCGTGTGACAGCCGGGCCGCAGTTCGACGTGGAACCATTGGGGCGAATCGATGTTTGCGATCGCGCGCATCGACCGTCGCCCCCTTTGCCATCAAGGCGTGCTACCCCGCGCGGGTCATTCGGGCGCGATTTTATTGTCCTTGATCACCTTGGCCCAGCGGGCGATCTCGGCCTCAATGAAGGTGCCGAAGGCTTCAGGCGTCGAAAGTTCGTAGACGAGGCCCGCCTGCTCGACGAGCGATTGTTTAACTCCCGGATCATTGAACACGGTTGTGAAGGCTGCGTGGAGGCGCTTCACGATCTCGGGCGGTGTTTTGGCGGGAACCAAGAGGCCCCACCACGCATTGGCAGCAAAGCCGGGCAGGCCGAGCTCGGCAATCGTCGGCGTGTCGGGATATTGGGGATGGCGTGTGGGCGACGTCACGGCGAGGCCGCGCAGCTTGCCCGCTTTCACATGTGGTCCGATCGAAGCGACCGACGAGATCGCGAGCGGCACGTGGCCGGCGACAGCGTCATTGGTGAGCGGGCCGCCGCCCTTGTAGGGAATGTGGTTCCAGCCGACCTTCAGGTCGGTGGCGATCTGCGACATGGCGAGGTGGGCGAGCGAGCCCTGGCCGACGGTACCGTAGGGAATCGTACCCGGCTTCGCCTTGGCGGCGGCGACGACATCGGCGAATGTCGCGTAGGGCGTCGAGGGATGCGACGCGAGCAGCATCGGCGCCGATCCGATCTTCATGATCGGCGTGAAATCCTTCAGTGTGTCGAAAGCGAGGCTCGGCAGCAGCGTCGGGTTGGCCGCGTGCGTGTCGAAGACCATCAAAATCGTATAGCCGTCGGGAGCGGCAAGAGCCGCCGCCGCCGTTCCGATCGAGCCCGCGGCGCCACCCTTGTTCTCGATGACGATCGTTGCGCCAAGTTCCTTTTGCACACCGGGCTGCACGCGGCGCGCGATCTGGTCGAGCGTGCCGCCCGGCGGGAACGGCACGATGAAGCGGATCGGCTTCGAAGGCCAGGTCTGGGCGTGAACGATCGTTGCAAGGCTGCATGCGAGAAGCGGGGTGGCTGCCGCCGCCGCGAGGCAGCTGCGCAGCAGCGTGCGCCGGTCAGAGGTCAGTGTCATGATCAGGCTTTCTTTCGTTCGGGGACAACGCAAGTCCGGCTCAGGTACGTCCGGCGTCCAGCTTATCGTTGATCTCCTTGGTGAATGTGAGACCGAGGCCGGGTTCGGCCGGAACCGTCATCATGCCCTTTTCCGGCAGGGCGCAGCGGTCGAACAGGCGGCGCGTCCACGGCATGTACTCGACGATCTCGCCGTTCGGGATGGCCGCGATCAGATGGACGTGCACCTCCGGAATCAGATGCGAGACGACCGGCATGTTGAAGGCCTCGGCCATGCCAGCGATCTTCATCCACTGCGTGATGCCGCCGGCCCGCAGCAGATCGATCATGACGATATCGACCGAACGCGCCTCGAGCATCTGCCGGAAAGGGGCGATGCCGTAGACGTACTCGCCGCCGGCGATGGGTGTTTTCAAGGCGTGCGTGACGCGGGCGAGGCCGTCGTAATCGTCGGCGACGCTGACGTCCTCGAGCCAGTGGAGATTGTATTGCTCGATGCGCTTGCCGATGTCGATCGCCTGATAGACGGTCCAGCGCTGGTTGATGTCGCACATGAGCTGGATGTCGGGGCCGATCGCCTCGCGCTGCACCTTGATGCGGTTGACCTCGATCTCAGGGCTCGTGTGGCCGGGGAGCGCAAGCTGCGTCTTCATCGCCTTCCAGCCGCGCTCGACAAGCTTGCGGGCCGAGGCCTCGACCTCTTTCAGCGTGAACTGGCGCATCAGCGCGCCCGACGCGTAGGCCGGCACGGTGTCGCGGTGGCCGCCGAGAACCTGGGCGACCGGCAGGCCAAGCGCCTTCGCCTTGATGTCCCAGAGCGCGGTGTCGATGGCCGAGAGCGCCAATGTGAAGACGCCGCCGGGGCCTGACGACGAAGCGGCAACGCGCAGCTTGTCGGCGATCCGCTCGGTGAGGCGCGGATCGTCTCCGATAATGAGGCGGCCGAGATCGTCGACCGCCGTCTTCAGCGTGTTCGTCATCGCGCCGCCGAAGAAGGTGACGCCGACGCCCTCGATGCCGTCCGCCGTCGCGATTTTGACGACGACGATGTCGCGCGTGCCTGCGGACTTCGGACCGTCGGCCAATGGCTCATCGGCTGGCAAACGAACAACATCGGAGCGTATGCGCTGGATCTTCATGGAAGCCTCATGGTGCTTGGGGAGCGGGAGTGGTCATTCGGCAGCGGCCTGCCGGTCGATCGCGAGTGCGCCTGCTTTGATGCGCGGGATCAACTCGCGGCCGAATGCGACGGTATCGTTGAAGGGGTCGAAGCCGCGGATCAGGAACGAGCCGATGCCCAGACGATAGTAAGCGAGAATGGCGTTGGCGACCTGCTCCGGTGTTCCGACGAGACAGGATGTGTTGCCGAGCGCGCCGGTTGCCTTAGTGATGCCCATCCAGAGCCGTTCGTCGTGGACGTCGCGCTCCAGCGCAAAGGCAAACTGCCGGCGGCCGGCGTTGTCGACGGGGTGATTGGCGTTTTCCTGGCGGCTCCAGCCCTTCTTGCCGCTCATGCCGGCGAGGATGTGCTGGGCCTTCTCCCAGGCGGCGCCTTCGGTGTCGGCGATGATCGGGCGGAACGAGGCATTGAAGCCGATGCGGCGGCCGAATGTTGCCGCGCGTGCGCGCATGTCGGCGATGCGGTCCTGCGTGGAGTTGAGCGGCTCGCCGTAGATCGCATAGGTGTCGCAGAGCTCGGCGCCCATGACGAGGGCCGCCTCGGAGGCGCCGCCGAACAGGATTTCTGGATGCGGCTGCTGCAGAGGGCGGACATCGGAGGCGGCGCCTGCGACGCGATAGAATTCGCCCGCGAAATCGAAAGGCGTCTCGCTGGCCCAGGCGAGCTTCATGACGCGCAGGTATTCGGCGGCGCGCCGGTAGCGCTCGTCCTTCGGTGAGAAGTCGCCGTCGCCCTGCTGCTCGGCGTCGGTCTTGCCGGTGATGATGTGGAGCGCGAGGCGCCCACCGGTCAGATGATCGAAGGTCGCGATCTTGCGTGCCATCAGCGTCGGCGCGACGAAACCGGGGCGATGCGCGATCAGAAAGCCGAGCCGTTGCGGGTTCGGGCGGCGGCGTGCATCGCCACCAGGAAGCCCTCGGCCGACGATGACGAGTAGCCAACCGAGCGCCATGTCGAAGCCAGCGGCTTCGTGCGGCTTTGGCGAACTCGACGACATAGTCGGGCGACAGCTCACCCTCGATGACGACGAGCTGGGTATCGCTCGCGGGCGGCGCGACGCCGATCATGCCGATGATGCGCGCGGGCATCGGGATCTCCCGGTTGGAGAAGCTGCGGCACCCGGAAATGAGTGCCGCACGCAACGGCGATCAGAGCGCGCCCTGGAAGATGCCGCCGTCGAGCAGCAGATTCTGCCCCGTGATGAAGCCGGCATGCGACGAGCACATGAAGGCGGCGGCGGCGCCGAACTCGTCGGGCTGGCCGAAGCGGCCAGCGGGAACGGCGGCCTTGCGCGTCTCCATGGCCTTCTCGACGGGGATGCCCTGCATCTCGGCCGCCTTCTTCGTCGAGCCGCGCAGGCGGTCCGTCTCGAAGGGGCCGGGCAGGATGTTGTTGATCGTCACGTTATGGCGCACGGCCTTGCGGGCGATGACAGCGACGCCGCCTGTGAGGCCGGCCCGCGCGCCGTTCGACAATTCGAGCGATGCGATCGGCGCCTTCACCGATTGGCTGGTGATGTTGAGGATGCGGCCAAACTTACGGTCCATCATGCCGTAGACGGTTGCCTTGATGAGGGCGATCGGCGTGATCATGTTCCACTCGACGGCCTTCCGCCAATCGTCGAGCGTGAAGTCCTTGAAGTCGCCGGGGGGCGGGCCGCCGGCGTTGGTGATGAGGATGTCGGGGTTTGGGCAGGCGGCGAGGATCAGCTTGCGGCCTTCCTCTGTCGTCACGTCACAGGCGATCGCGATCACCTTGACGTTGGCGGCCTTGCGGATTTCCTCGGCGGTCGCCTCGATATCAGCCTTGGTGCGCGCGGATATGATGACATTGACGCCTTCCTTGGCGAGCTGCATGGCGCAAGCCTTGCCGAGCCCTTTCGAGGCGGCGCAGACGATGGCCGTGCGGCCGTTAATTCCGAGATCCATGGGGCTATCCTTTTCTTAAGGGGACTGGGCGCCAGCATGACCGGTCGGCGGCCAAAGCTCAAGCGCCTGCCGCTGGTCCCCCTGGCGGGACGGCCGCGCGAAAATGCCGGTGGCAGAGCGACAGGAAGCTGACCGCGCACGTGGCGAGAACGGCATAGAGGATGGCCGAGAGAGCGCCTTTCAAAATGAACTCCACCTGGGTGTCGTCGCCGAAGGCGCGCTCGCACAGACTCATGGCGGCGAGGCCGGGCAGCAGCGTCAGCAGCGTGCCGATCGTGAGTCGCCATGTGTGTCGCCGGGTCAGTCGCCAAGCCTCGGCGAGGGTGATCGGCTGTTCGATGGCCATCGCGGGCAAGATCAGAGACAGGCGCGGGAGGGCAAAGAACAGGTAGGCGATCGCCAGAAGGAGCAGACCCCCGCGGATGATATCGACGCTCGTCCACCGATCGCTGACACTGCCGATCACGGCGTCGCTGAACAGAATGGCCAGTGGAAGCGCAGGTGCGAAGAAGAGCGCGAAACTCACGGCGGCAAAGCGGATCACCAGGGGATCGAGCCGCAGGTAGGATCCTGGCGGAGGGTCTTCTTTGCTGAGTAGGAGGCGATGCCAGGCGACGGCGATCGAGGCGAGGAACGGCGCTTCAATGAATGGGACGAGCAGCCAGCGCAGCAACTCGCGCAATATCCCTCCTGTTGGCATTTGCCACAGGACCCAATGCGCCAGCACGTAGATCGGCAGCATGATCGCGAACCACGTCGCACAAATGTGCAGCAACTTTCTCCTGTGCTGCCAGACCAACCGCAGGCTCTCACTGACCGTCCCATCGATTGGCAGCTTTCTCGTTGGTGCGTCGGTCATCAGGTGTCTTTCGTGGCGAGCCGTTTTGAGGGGAGGCACGGTTACATTCAATATTCGATTTGCTTCGGCCAGCAAGATCGGATACCTGACGCTATGGGGCCAATGCAGCCGCCCCATCAGGCGTAAGCCCAAGCGCTGCTCCAATGCAGGCCCAGAATGGGCTGGCATAATGGAGCGCTATCATGGGCAATTTTACAATCTCAGCGAAAGAACTCTACGCGACGCTCGGCAGCCCCGATGCGCCAACGGTCTTGGATGTGTGCAAATGCGAGGACTACGACGTCACGCCGCGCCTCATTCCGACGGCGCGTTGGCGGGATCATCAGCAGAGCACGGTCTGGGCCCTCGAGATCCCGCGCGGCCAACGCGTTGTCACGGTGTGTGTGCGCGGCAAGAAAGTTTCGCAGGCAGCTGCCGCCGAGCTGCGCTTGCGCGGGATCGATGCGGCGGCGCTTGAAGGCGGCAACGAGGCGTGGGTGGCGGCGGGCTTGCCGACGGTCGCCAAGCGTCTCGGCATCGGCAACCGGGACGCGCGGGCGTCGCGCTGGGTGACGCGGGTGCACCCGAAGATCGACCGCATTGCCTGTCCATGGCTGATCGCGCGGTTCATCGATCCGGCGGCGCGGTTCTTCTATGTGGAGCCGGCGGAGGTGATCAATGCCGCGAAAGAGCTCGATGCGATCCCCTATGACGTCGACGGCGTCGAGCTGACGCATCGTGGCGAACGGGATTCGTTCGATGCCATTCTCGAGGACTTCGGCCTGAAAGATCCCGCGCTCGACCGGGTGGCGGCGATCGTGCGTGGCGCCGATACCGCGCGCCTGGATCTCGCGCCGGAGGCGGCGGGCCTGCTCGCAATCTCGCTCGGTATTTCGCACCTCTCGGGGCCGGAAGACCATATCGCGCTGGAGCGCGGGTTCGGCGTCTATGATGCGCTTTACGCCTGGGCGCGCTACGCTGCTGGAGAGACACACAACTGGCCAACAAAAAAGCCGCAGGCCTGACGGGGGAACACTATGCAAACGGAACACCAAGGGGCCGTCGGGGCGGCCCCGGCGCCAAGCTTTGCCGAAGCGCTGAAAGTCTGGCTGCGCATCGGCCTGCTGTCGTTCGGCGGGCCGGCCGGCCAGATCGCGCTGATGCACAAGGAACTGGTCGAGAAGCGCCAATGGATCGACGAGCAACGCTATCTGCATGCACTCAATTTCTGCATGTTGTTGCCCGGTCCGGAGGCGATGCAACTCGCGACCTACGTCGGCTGGCGTCTGCATGGTCTGAAGGGTGGACTGGCGGCGGGCTTGCTGTTCGTTATTCCCGGCGCGCTGATGATGCTGGTGTTGTCGATGCTCTATGCGGCCTATGGCAAGCTCCCGATCTCGGAAGCGCTGCTGACGGGCGTCAAGGCCGCGGTGCTGGCGGTCGTGGTCGAGGCGTTGCTCCGGATTGCCAAGCGCGCGCTTAAAACCAACGTCGATTGGTTGCTTGGCGCTCTGGCGTTCCTCGCGATCTATTTCTTCGCGGTGCCGTTCCCGGTGATCGTTCTCGCCGCGGCCCTATTCGGGTTCTGGCGCGGCGTGGGCAGCACCATGACGCCGGCAGGCGTCGGCGCCGGTCAGCGTGAGTTCTCTCACGACGGTCACGACGGCCGTTGTCTGGCTGGCGATCTGGGTGCTGCCGCTGCTAGCGGTCGCGTGGATCTGGGGCCGGGATCACGTGCTGTCGCAGATCGGCTGGTTCTTTTCCAAGCTCGCCATGGTGACGTTCGGCGGCGCTTACGCGGTGCTGGCCTACATGCGCGAGGCGGTGCCGCGCGAGTACGGCTGGCTGTCGAAGCTCGAGATGGTCGATGCACTGGGACTGGCCGAGACGACGCCGGGTCCGCTGATCCTGGTCACGCAGTTCGTCGGCTTCCTCGGCGCGATGCGCAAGGGCGGCGGCGATCCCTATCTGATGGGGACGCTCGGGGCGCTGGTGACGACGTGGGCCACGTTCGCGCCCTGTTTCCTGTGGATTTTCGTCGGTGCGCCTTATGTCGAGCGGTTGCACGCGGAGCCGCGGCTGAAGGCGGCGCTCGCTGCGGTGACGGCGGCGGTGGTCGGCGTCATTCTCAATCTGACGGTGACTTTCGCAATCGACGTGCTGTCGCCGACGGCGGCGGAGCGCTGGATTGGGCCACTGAAGCTTTATTTGCCGGATCTGACGCGGCTCAACTGGCTGGCTGTGGCGTTGTCTGGACTTGCGATCGCGCTCACGTTCAAACTCCACCGGAGCATCATCGAGACGCTGGCGGTGTGTGGTGGACTAGCCCTGCTGGTGCACTTTGCCGGTTGGGTCTGAGGCGCTTCAGAACCATCCCTTGCGGCGGAAATAGAAGAACGGGACGATGGCCGAGACAATCATCAGTAGGATCGCCAAGGGGTAGCCGGAGAACCACTCGAGTTCCGGCATGTGTTTGAAGTTCATGCCATAGATCGAGGCGATCAATGTCGGCGGCATCAACGCGACGGAGGCGACCGAGAAGATCTTGATGATGCCGTTCTGCTCGATGTTGATCATGCCGAGCGTCGCATCGAGCAGGAAGGCAATGCGGCCGGTGAGAAAGCGCATGTGCTCCATCAACGAATGCACGTCGCGATGGACGGTATCGAGGCGTTGGCGGACGGCCTTCTCCTCGCTGCGCTCCTTCAAGAGGCTGGCAAGATAGGTGAGCAGGCGATCGAGTGAAAACGCGCTTTCCTGGGCTCGCGAGACGATGTCGCCTTCCTTGCCGGCCGACCGGAGCAGCGCGTCCAATCGCCGGCCACGCGTCTGCTGGCCGCCTTTCAGGTCGAACACGGCTTGCGCGGTTTTTTCGACCTCGTCCTGGACACGCTCGATCAAATCGGCGGCTCGGTGGACGATCGACTCGACCAGTCCCAGCATGATGACCGGCGCTGAGCTGCAGGACATGTCGCCCTTTTCGACGCGGGCAAGGAAGAGCGGGAAGGCTTTGGGTTCCGAGTATCGGACCGTCACCAGGCGATTGGCCGTGAGAATGAAGGTCAGCGTCGAGGTCGAGGGCAACAATGCTTCGGCGTTGTAGAGGATAAACGCCGTCATGTAGTGGGCGCCGTTCTCCTGGTAGAGACGGTTGGAGGCCTCGATCTCGCGGGTCTCGGCGCGTGTCGGAATTGCGATTCCGAGTTTGCCTTCGACGTGGGCGTCCTCCTCCTTGGTGGGGTTGAGAAGGTCGATCCAGACGGTCGCCGGACCGACATCGCTTTCGCCCGTTCGGCTGGTGAGTTTGGTGCCCTGCAAGTCATAAAGCGTGATCATCAGAGTCTCAGGTTATAGGAGTGGAGCTTGGCGAAGATGGATTTCGCCGCGGCGTTTTCCAGGGCCGAAGCAGGACGTAGAGGCCGAAGATCATCAAGACAACCAGAGCTGCGAAATGCCACCAAGCCGCGCCGGAGCCAAGCAGGCGCGCCGACCAGTCGTTAATCTCTTGATAGCGCAGGATGGCCACTGCGGACGCGGCAATCGTCGAGATTTGCGCGACGCGCTCGAGCCCCTCGCCGAACCGCTTCATGAAGTAGAACAGCAGCAGCGCGGCCCAGGGACCGATGACAAGGCTCAGGCGGATCGGTGGTCCTGAAGCCTCTCGGCCGAACATGACATCGGAAGTTTGCTGGTAGCCATAGTCCATCAGCGGCCAGAACAGCATGGCGATGGCGCCGACGACGACGCCGCGCTCGATGGCGGGTACGTGCGGCCGGTAGTGGACGGTCAGGCGATCGCGCCAGAATGCGAGCAGGATGCCGATCACCACGAGCACGACGACGAAGAACACCTTGAACGGCAGGAGATAGACATCGAGATCGGCGGCACGCGAGCGTGACGCCGAGGTGCGCCATTGGTCGGCAACATGGGCGGAGAATGCCGCCTGCACCCGGCAGCAGTCACCGGCCACCAGCATCGCCTTTGCCGGGAAACAGTACCGCCGTGCCTTGTTGGCTTCGGGCACCTCGAGATAGCTGTCGGGATTGCACTGGCGCGCGAACTCCGAGATCGAGTTGCGCTTCTGGCCTTCCGTCCGCAGATCCGCGACGACGCGCGCGATCGGCTGGCGGCCGCAGGACGCTGCGCCATCGGTACAATTGGGAACCTGGACCGGACCAAGCGCCCGGTCGCGCTCGAGAGCGGCGGGAGCGACCTCCCAGACTGCCCGCAGCGGCTTGACGTTCAGGCTGTTGGCGAAAAACAGTGCGGTGCCGACAACAACGATCAAGCCGGCAATGAAGCGGGGCTTTCCCAATGGCTTGACGTGATGCCAATAGAAATCGGTGAACACCACGGATGGTAGGTAGAACGCGGCCAACGTCAGCAGACCGAGCGTCGGGAAAAAGATGAACAGGTGGCTGTGCGTGATCACCAGATCGAGCCAGCCGTGATCGTGGAACTCGTGGTAGATCGACGCGGTCGACGCCAGGAACGCCAGCCCTAGCATTGTGAAGGTGACGCCCACGAACAGGTAGGCGCCTCGCGAAATGTCAGTGTGTTCCCGAACCATGCCACTCACGCCTGACCAGCCGGCAGGCGGCCCTGTTGCTATTCCTGGAATGCCTTTTCCCGCGTGCTTTTGACGGCAGGCAGAATGACCGCTAGCAGCAGCAGCGCCGACATGACCAACAGGCCGCCGCTGATCGGGCGCGTCATGAAGACGGTCGCATCGCCATGTGACAGGAGAAGTGCGCGCCGCAAATTTTCCTCCATCATGGGCCCTAGGATGAAGCCGAGTAGCAGTGGCGCGGGCTCGAGACCGACGCGCAGGAAGAAATAGCCGATCAGCCCGAAGAGCGCCGTCAGTCCGACCTCGAACGCGCTGTTGTTGAGGCTGTAGACGCCGATGCAACAGAACACCAGGATCGCCGGGAAGAGGATGCGGTAGGGCACGGAGAGCAGCCGCACCCACAGTCCGATCATCGGCAGATTGATCACCAGCAGCATCAGATTGCCGAGCCACATCGACGCGACCAGGCCCCAGAACAGCTCGGGCTGCTTGGTCATGACCTGCGGGCCGGGCTGGATGCCGTGGATCATCATCGCGCCGATCATGAGCGCCATGACCGGATTTGGAGGGATGCCGAGTGTGAGCAGAGGAATGAACGAGGTCTGCGCACCGGCGTTGTTGGCGGCCTCAGGGGCCGCGACGCCCTCGATCGCGCCCTTGCCGAAGCGCGACGGGTCCTTGGCGATCTTCTTTTCAACCGTGTAGGCGGCGAAAGCCGAGAGAAGAGCTCCGCCGCCGGGCAGCACGCCGAGCATCGAGCCAAGTGCGGTGCCACGGAGGATCGCCGGCAAAGCGATCTTGAATTCGTCCCAGGAGATCAGCAGGCTTTTGATCGGTTGCGTCAGGACGCTGCGTTCCACGGGCTTGCCGAGATTGTGGATGATCTCACCGAGACCGAAGATGCCGAGTGCGATCGGAACGAAGCCGATGCCGTCCGAAAGCTCCGGGATCCCGAATGTGAAGCGCTGCTTTCCGGTATTGACGTCGGTGCCGATGAGACCGAGGAACAGGCCAACGAAGATCATCGCGACCGCCTTCGACACGCTGCCGTGCGCGAGCACGACGGCGGCGATGAGCCCGAAAACCATCAGCGAGAAATATTCGGCCGCCCCGAAACTCTGCGCGACGGCGGTCAACGGCGCGCTAAAGACTGCAACGAGCACCGTCGCGACTGAGCCGGCAATGAATGAGCCGATGGCGGCGATCGAGAGCGCGGCCCCGGCTCGGCCTTGTCGCGCCATCTGGTAGCCGTCGAGACAGGTCACGACCGACGAGCTTTCGCCGGGCATGTTGACGAGGATCGCGGTGGTCGAGCCACCGTACTGGGCGCCGTAGTAGATGCCCGCCAGCATGATCAGCGCGGGGATCGGCGACATCGAGAACGTGAACGGCAGCAGCATGGCGATCGTGGCGACCGGGCCGATGCCGGGCAGCACGCCGATCAGCGTTCCGAGCAAGGCGCCGATCAGGCAGAACGAGAGGTTCTGCCACGTGAGCGCGACGCCAAAGCCCATCGCCAAGTTGGCAAAGAGATCCATAGGGTCAGCCTCCCGGCCACATTTTCATAGCGAGACCGAGTGCCTTGACGAAGATCAGCACCGATCCGACGCCGAGTGCTGTTGCGAGAACGACGGCTTCGATCAGACCAGAAACACCAAGACGCGGCATTCGGAGACCGACGGCACCAACAAAGCTAAGCCCGGCGATAGCCATGGCGGCATTCGAGAGGAGCACCGGCGGGAGCAGGCTGGCCGCGAGTTTCGCGCCCGTTGGTGTGGCAAGCGCCATGAAGACGAGCAAGGCCGCGATGCAGACGACAACCAGCGTTGACTCTAGGCGCGATCCTTTTTCGCCAGCGAGGCGCGAAATGATGACGGAGATGGCCGTGGCTAGTGCGAGGCCCAAGCGCTCGATGCTGACGCCAAAGGCGAGGACCGCGAGCAAGATCCAGAACAGCGGATCCCAGTCCCAAGCGTCCATGGCATCACCGCGGCGCATGATACCGATCAGGGTGATCAGCGCGCCGATCGCGACCATCGACCAGCAGAGAATCCGCGGAAGGAAGCCAGCTCCCATGCGGGCAGGGGTGCCAAATGCATAGTCTGCGCCGAGATATAGTCCCGCGACCCCCAGGAGGCCGATGCAAAGGCCGGCGAAAATGTCCTTGTCGAGCGCCAAGCACGTTCTCCCGTTCATGATCCTGACAAGCGACCAAAGCTCTCCGACGGTGTCATGATAGGCACCGACCGTGATCTGCTGACGGATGTGTCTTTCGGATCTCGTTGGCGTGACACTAGGAGATCGCCAGCGATCTGGCCAGATCCCCAGTCGGCTCCGGTGTGGCTTTGGTGTCACGTTTTCCGTCGTGCCGCCCATTGATCGAGCCCGAGGACGGCCAGCCCGAACATCAGGCCCCAAAACGCAGAGCCGATCCCGACCAGGGTGATGCCCGAGGCGGTGACCGCGAACGTCAGGACGGCGGCGAAGCGCTGCTTCTCGTCGGCCAGCGCCGATCCGAGCGCGCCGGTCAGCGAGCCAATCAGACCAAGCCCGGCAATCGTCTTGATCAGAGCCGACGGAAACGCCGCGAACAGGGCCACCAGCGACGCACCCAAAGCCGCTAGACCCGCATAGACAACCATATAGGCGATGCCCGTCCGCCAGCGCTGGGCCGCATCAGGGTGGGCATCGGGTCCTGTGCAGATGGCGGCTGTGATGGCGGCGAGATTGATCGAATGGGCGCCGAGCGGGGCGATGATCAACGAGGCCAACCCGGTCACCAGCAGCGCAGACGAGAGCGGCGGCTCGTAGCCGGAGGCCTTGAGTACGGCGGCGCCCGGCAGGTTCTGCGAGGCCATCGTCACGAGATAAAGTGGAATGCCGAGGCCGAGCAGCGTTGCCGCTTCGAAGCGCGGGGTGACCAGGGCAAAATTGGATAACGTGAGCTCTGGCCACTTCGGAATGAGGTCGAGCCCCGCGGCGAGCGCCGTGCCACCCGCGATAACCAGCAGCATCGCCGACGACGGACTGAAGAGCCGGGCGATCAGAAACAGCGCAATCAGGGGCGCCACAAGAGCAGGGCTCTGCGGCAGCACCTCGATCATCTGCAACACGAAGCGCACGAGCACGCCTGCCAGCATGCCCGCGGCGACGGCTACGGGGATGCGACGCACGGCGCGGTCGAGTGGTCCAATCAGCGCGGTGGCCACGAGCAGGGCGCCTGCCAGCAGGAAAGCGCCGACCGCTGCATCGAGCCGCACCGTGCCAGCCGTCGCCGCGATGACGGCGGCGCCCGGTGTCGACCACGCCGTGATGATGGGCATGCGATGGCGCCAGGAGAGATAGCCGCTGGTCAGCGCCATCGAGAGCGCGAGCGCTGTCACCCACGACGTCGTCTCGGCCGGCGTTGCGCCAAGCGCGTCGGCGGCGGCCAGGACGACGGCCAGCGCGCCGGCAATCCCGACGAGGGCCGCAACGAGGGCCGCAGAAATGATCGATAGGCGCACAGGACCCCCCCGGAGTTTGAGAGTGTCGATAGCAGTCCGATCTTGGGCTGTCACGGATCGCCGCCCCGGGGTAAGGTTTTGCGATTCCGAGATGAGGGACGGTCTGGCGATGCAGGAGCGACGCGAGGATCCCGCTGCGGCGGCGGGGCGCAGCCGGCTTGGCGATCCCATGGTGATTGCGGTCTGCGCGCTTGGCATCACGCAGATCACGGCCTGGGGGACCAGTTACTATTGCCTCGGCGTGCTCGGCGGTCCGATCGCCAAGGATACCGGTTGGAGCCGCAGCTTCGTGTTCCTGGGCTTCACGGTGGCGCTGCTGGTCATGGGCCTGGTGTCGACCGCAGTCGGCCGCGCCATTGACCGGTTCGGCGCGCGCGGGATCATGTCGGCCGGCACGTTGCTGATTTCGGGGGCGCTGTTCGGTCTCTCCGTCGTTCCCGATCAGGCCAGCTATCTCGCGGTCTGGGCGCTGCTCGGTTTGGGCATGCGTCTCTCCCTCTATGATGCGGCGTTCGCGGCGCTGGTGCAGGTGACGCCGACGCGCGGGCGCGCTGCAATCTCCTATCTGACGCTGTTTGGCGCCTTTGCGTCCTCGATTTTCTGGGTGATCGGCCATTTTCTCAACGAGGCGGTCGGATGGCGCCAGACGCTCGTCTGGTTCGCGTTGATCAATCTCGTGATCTGCCTGCCCTTGCATTGGTTCGGCTTGAAATGGCGCGACCCTGAGGCCGTTGGGGCGGCGGCGACGGGCGCCGCCGATGCCAAGCCGGAGGGGGCGCCGCTCGAAGGCCGCACGCGGGCCGTCGGAATCGCGCTTTTTGCGCTGGTGATGTCCCTCAACGGCTTCGTGTTCGGCGTCATCTCGATGCAACTGGTCCCAATGCTCGAGGCGGCGGGTTTGACGGCGGCTGCGGCCGTGTGGATGGCCTCGCTCAAGGGGGTGGCGCAGTTTGCCGGCCGCTGCGTCGAGATTTTCTTCGGCCGCAATCTGCATGCGGTGACTGTCGCGCGGATTGCGATCGGGGTGTTGCCGGCCTCGCTGATGCTGCTGATCTTTGGCGCGGGCAGTTTCGCGGCGATCCTCGCCTTCACACTGTTGATGGGCGCCGCGCAAGGGGTGATCACGATCGTGCGGGGTGCGGTGCCGTTGGCGCTGTTCGGCGCGAAAGGCTACGGTGCCGTTCTCGGCCTCATTGCGACGCCGATCCTGCTGGTCAATGCGTTCTCGCCGACCGTGTTCGCCCTGTTGATCGACCGTTCCGGGTGGAGCGTCAGCTTGATTGTGCTGCTGGCGTGCTCAGCAGCGTCATGGCTCGCCATCGAAGTCATGTCGCGATGGTACGGGCGGCAGCTGCGCAGCGCTCAGGGATAACTCGGACGGTTGGGTTACCGGCCGCGTTTGACGTCCTGGACGGTCTGTTCGAGAGCTTGCAGGAACTGTGACCGGTCGCGCGGCGTGAAGCCCGGATTGTAGGTTTGCACAACGCCGGTATCACGCAGGTCCTTCATCAGGTCGCGCATAGCGACGGCCATGCCGATATTGGCGTCGCGCAGCACCTTGCCCGACGGCGAGAGCACGATCGCGCCCGACTTCACGCAGCGCCCGGCCAGCGGAATGTCCTGGGTGACGACAATGTCGCCTTTGACCGCGTGTTCCGCGATCCAGTTGTCGGCGACATCGGGTCCTTCCGGGACGACGACGCGGGAGACGAGGGGGCTTTCGGGCAATCGCATCCACGCATTGGAGACGAAATGCACCGCCACGTCGTGCCGTGCGGCGACGCGCACGATCTCGTCCTTCACCGGGCAGGCGTCGGCATCGACATAGATCGGCATGGCACTCCCGGGACGTTGGGCGATGATCGGCGCCGCCGTCATACCATTTCGGGCGGGGCATTTCGATCTCGTCTTCGGGCGCGGGCTCCCGTATTCTCGCCGCAAGAATTTCAACAGGACATGTGAAGGAATGGCGCCATGGCATTGAAGCTCGACGGAACCCTCCTTCTGGCAGGCGCCGGCAATATGGGCGGCGCCATGCTTGCCGGCTGGCTCGAGCAGGGGCTCGATCCCAAGCAGATCATCGTGCAGGACCCGGCGCCGCCGCCGCCGATCGCCGCCCTGCTGAAAAAGCACGGGATTACGTCCCAGGCGACGCTCGCGGCGGGCGCCAAGCCGCCGGCGGTCCTGCTGATGGCGGTCAAGCCGCAGATCATGGACGAGGTGTTCCCGCCGCTGGCAAAAGTGGTGGGACCAGCCACGGTGGTGCTGTCGATTGCCGCCGGCAAGACGATCGCGAGTTTCGAGCGCCATCTCCCGAAAGCAACGGCCGTCGTCCGCTCGATCCCGAATACGCCGGCAGCCGTCGGGCGCGGCATCACGGTTGCGACGGCGAATGCGCATGTCACCGCCGCACAGAAGGCGGCCTGCGATGGCCTGCTGCGGGCGATCGGCGAAGTCGCCTGGGTCGACGACGAATCGCTGATCGATCCGGTGACGGCGGTCTCGGGCTCGGGGCCGGCCTATGTGTTCTATCTGACGGAGTGCCTTGCGGAGGCCGGGATCAAGGCTGGTCTCGCGCCGGACCTCGCCCAGAAACTCGCGCGCTGGACGGTGGCGGGCTCCGGTGAATTGCTGTTCCGGTCGGATCAGGGCGCCGATACATTGCGCAAGAATGTGACCTCGCCCAATGGCACCACATTTGCGGCGCTGCAGGTCTTGATGTCCGAAAAGGGCCTGCAACCCATCATGACCGAGGCGGTGGCTGCCGCAACCCGGCGCTCGCGCGAACTTGCGAAGTAGGTGGGGCGTTGTCCTGCGCGGCGCAGCACCTATCTAAGGTGAGAGGAGGATCTTCCATGCTTGATCTGACGACCGAACAAGGCCGCTTCATCTCGGCCGCCCTGGCGCTGGCCGCCGAGCGGCCCTGGCCCGACATCACGCTGTCGGACATTGCGGAACGGGCGGGCTCGTCGCTGGTCGCCCTGAAGGCGCATTTCAGCTCGAAGGGTGAGATCCTCGGCGCTTTTGTTCGCCTCGTCGACGACGAGGTTCTGGGCCGCGCGCCGCGCCGCACCGAGGGGCAAAGCGCCCGCGACACCCTGTTCGAAGTGATCATGAGCCGCTTCGACGTTCTGGAGCCTTACAAGGCGGCCCTCAAGTCGATTGCGGCGGGCGGTCTGCCGGAGCTCTCGCAGATCGGGCCCGTGATCGCGTCGCAGCGCTGGATGCTGGAGGCCGCTGGCATCGGCTCCGCCGGGCTCGACGGCGGCGTGCGCACGGCGGGGCTTGCATCGGTGTATGCCTCGGTATTCCGGATCTGGCTCGATGACACGGAAGCGGGGCTCGCGCGGACCATGGCGGCGCTCGACCGGCGGCTGCGGCGGGGCGAGCGCACGCTTCGCCAGGTTGAGAGTACGGTCAAAGGCGTCGGGCGGATCGGCGATGCGCTTGCCGACGCCATCCGCACTTTTGGCCGGCGCGCCTGTGGGGCGAGGCGTGCCAGCGATCCGACGTCGCCGCCGCCAGGACCAGTTCCTAGCGCGCCGCCGCCGACAGCTTGAGCCATTCTGGTCCATCCCTATTCAAGAGGCAGACATGGCGTACGGCGCGACACCTCCCGGACCGATCACGTTCGATGACTTCCTGAAGGTCGATATCCGCGTCGGCACCATTGTCGAAGCTGAGCCATATCCCGAAGCGCGCAAGCCCTCCTACAAGCTGCGCATCGATTTCGGGCCGGAGATCGGCGTCAAGAAGAGTTCGGCGCAGATCACCAAGCATTACACGCCCGAGGCGCTGGTAGGACGTCAGGTCGCCGCCGTCGTGAACTTTCCGCCGCGCCAGATCGGCAAGTTCATGTCCGAGGTGCTGACACTCGGCCTGCCCGACGAGGCCGGCGAAGTCGTGCTGATCGGGCCGGGGCACGCGATTCCGAATGGCGGCCGGCTGTTTTGATGGGCGAGAGGGCAACGACGGTCACACGCTGGTTGTAGAGGGCAATATGAAATTTGAACTGGAGGACAGTCTAAGGGTGCGTCAGATGAAGCGCTTCTTGACGATATGCGTAAGTGCGCAAAATTGCTTGAACGTGACACGCTCACGCTGACCGAGTACGGCGAGACCAGGAGAGCACATCCAAGCACAATTCAGCGTCGGTTCGGCTCCATGGGTCAAAGCGTTGGATTTAGCGGGCTTGCGGCCCAGTCGATCAAAAATCGGAATTTCTGACGAAGACCTGTTCAATGATATCAAAAACCTCTGGGTTACTCTCGGTCGCCAATCTCGATATTCCGAAATGAGGGCCCCCGCCGCCCAATTTTCAGCCGACACTTTTTCGGCGCGCTTTGGTTCGTAGTCAGATGGTCTTGCAAGGTTTGTAGGGTGGGTGAACTCGGACAATGCCGAACACGCGCAGACCCAGATTGGCGCCTCGAGTGATATAGCGGCATTGCACAAAGATGCGGTTGGAGTTGCGAAGCGTCGCACCCGTCGCGTGATCTCGGACCGTCAGCGATTTAGAACTCTCGTCAGAGACGGTTTCAGGTGTCAGTCGTGTGGTGTGAGTCCGCTGACCAAGCCAGGCACGGAACTGCATGTTGATCACGTGGTCCCCTGGGTCGAAGGGCGGCGAAACAGTCGACGAAAATCTGGGAACCAAGTGTCAGCAATGCAACCTGGGCAAGGGAAACGCTTTCGACGTTTGATGCGAAGTTGGCCTCTGCGCAGGCATCAATCATTGCATCAGTCGCGGGAGGCAGCGTGTGATCGCGAACGAGGGGGCGTCGCCACGTCCAAAATTGTCATCCCGGTGCTTGTCACCGGGACCCATGGTGCAGCAGGCTCCTTCGGGTAATGGAGAAGCACTTTGCTTTCCTATTTCGTCTATATCCTGTCCAGCAAACCCTACGGCACCGTGTACATCGGTGTCACCAATGGGCTCATCCGGCGTGTCGAGGAACATCGAGCTGGCACGGTGTCGAAATTCACAGCCCGATACAAGGTGCACACGCTGGTCTGGTATCAGGAATTTGCTGATGTGAACGAGGCGATCCAACGCGAGAAGGCGATGAAGGAGTGGCCGCGTTAGTGGAAGATCAACGTGATCGAGCGTGACAATCCGCATTGGGCAGGTCTCTTCCCGGGGTTGCCAGGTGCGCGCCCGGTAACCCCGCTCTGAGTAAGCGGATGAATGGGTCCCGGTGACAAGCACCGGGATGACAAGTGCGAGTAATTGCTGCCGTCGATGACCGACGCCCAGGCGCTCTATCTCAAATGCGGCTTCGAGCCGATCGAGCCCTATTATGAGACACCGGTGGCGGGCACGATATTTTTGCGCCGCACGCTCAGCCTCACGCGCTGACGAGATCGCGGAGCGCTGCCACCTTCGCGCTGTCGGGGAACACGGTCGTTGCCAGGGCGCCGTCGGGAATGCCGAGGTGGTCGCGCAGGACGCCCTTGAGCAACGCGCGCAGGTCCTGGGTGGGCTTGAGGTCGCGGTTCTCGTAGAGGTTGGCCTCGGCAAGGCCGGGCCAGTCCGCGAGCACGCGACCACCTTTCACCGCGCCGCCGACCAGCAGCGCGCAAGTCGCCATGCCGTGATCGGTGCCTTGCGTGCCGTTGACGCGCGCGGTGCGGCCGAACTCGGTGACGATGACGACGACGGTCTCTTTCCATGCGGGCCCAAGGCCGGTGTGCAACGCCTTGATCGCGGCGTCGAGCCCGGCGAGCCGGTTGGCCAGTTGGCCCAGCACGACGCCTTCGTTGGCATGCGTATCCCAGCCATTGTAGCTGAGCGCGCCGATGCGCGGGCCATCCGCCGTCGCGAGGAACCGGGCGGCGGCATCGGCGGCCTCAGTGAATTCGCGGAACGGTTGCGCGGCCGGCGCCGGACCCAGCGGCGCCTTCATGATATTGCCGGGTCCCGGCGTCTGCGGCGGTGATGGCGGCGAGCGCGCCGCCATCACGCCGCTCTCGGCGACGCGATTGATCTCCATGCCTTCGGCGAACGCGCGGGCGAGATGGGGATCGGTCTGGGCGTAGAGATCCATCAGGCGGGCGACGGTCGAGTCGCGCAATGGCAGATTGTAGAGTTTCGGGATCCACGACAGCACCGGCGCCTTTCCGCGCATCACCAACGGCACGACTGCGCCCATCGCGAGCCCTTTTGGACTGGCCTTGCCGGCCGCCGGCAAGCCGCCGAGCGCGCGGTTGAGCCAGCCGTCATCGGCGCGCGTCACGCCGGGAAGTCCACTCTCCAGGAGATCCTGGGCATCGAAATGCGAGCGTTCGCGATAGGGCGTGTGGATGGCGTGCGCGATCAGGGCTTCCTTGGCCTGATAGAGCCCGTGC
>CAVUIK010000002.1:0-346657 GCA_963741565.1 uncultured Alphaproteobacteria bacterium
AACCGGCGCAGGGTAGAGGCTCAGACTGCCGCCAGCAAGGTGACTTTCCAGCTGACTTTCCAGCTGACTTTTCAGCTGCGCGCAGCCACGCGCCGGATGCGCGTGTTTGGTTGGCCTTTCAGCTTCCCACTGGTGCAGCCGTCCGGAGCATCCGAAGGCGCAAACAAAAAAGACGCCACCCCCTGGGAGGCATGGGGGTGGCGTCAAGCTGGCGGCTGCTTAGGAAACGGAGTCGAAAGGGCGGGAGGAGCAGGCACTCTCGAAGGCCGAATACGGTCAGCACGGGTGCAGGGCGGACCGGCAGCGTCGACCAGCGGCTTAACCGATCGTTCGAACCTCCTTTCCGAGATCGACACGCGAGCAAAGGTCGGGCGGGGTGGGCGCCCGATAGCCGTCGCGTGTCGGTTGCAGGCTCGAAGAGACTTGGCGCCAGGGGAGGACTGGCGGAACACACCCTCGTTCGATCGACGGTCTTCCGATGACCAAGAAGGGGGCCGCCAGACAGGTATTCGAGCATGGCCCGCGGTGCCAAATCGAGGCGGGGGAAAAGCGAGTTGTGCGGAGGGGGGGAAGCACGTCTCGCTGCATCGATACGGCGGCTCGCATGGTCATAACTCCTGTCTGGCGGCCCGAGGTGGTCGGTCAGTCCGACACGCAGGAGTATGTCTGCAAACGTTGAATACACGGTAAACGTGCAATAATCGAAAAATAACCCTGAAGTAGCAAGGCTGCTCATGCAACATGATGTCGAAGGGCATCCAGATGGCGACTTTGGCCGCCAAATGTGGCCGTGGATACCATGCGCACAGATCTCGGCGGGGTTTCTCTTGACTTGGAAAAACAGAGACTTAAATACCTTGCCCCTGGGGTCCCTTAGACTCTCGTCGTAGGGGCCCGGAACCGCTGTCCAGGGAATGCAAGGCTCATGTCTTCGCGGAAGGACCCCAAGACCAAATCCAGCCCCAAGATGGGCCGTCCGGCACGTACGGCAAAATCCCAGCCACCAAAGGCGCCAGCCAAGGCGGCGAAATCTGACAAGGCGCCGGTCGTGATTGCAAAGCAGGCAAAAGCGCCGCGAGCGGCGGCCAAAGCGGCACCTAACGCGAGGTCTAACGGCCGTCCCAAGGGTAACGGGCAAGTCAAACCCGCCAGTGGGATCCGGGCCAGAGCCAAGGCGAATGGGGTGCATGCTCAAGCCAAAGGCAGGGGGGGGGTGAACGGGGCTAAATCCGGTGGTGCCAAGGCCAGCCTCTCAAAGACCGGTGCGAGGGCCGGCTCGAACGGATCCAAGGCGCCCAAAGGGGCGGGCGGCAAACCTGCATCCGGCAAGTCGGCAGCAGCCATTTCTGCACCCATCAAACTCGAGCCGGTCAGATCCCGCATCGAAAAAATGCGCGCCGCTGCCGCAGAGCAGTCAAAAGCATCTGCCATGAGTGTCCTGCCAAAAGAGGCGGCAGGCGCAAAGCTCGCTGCCCAGCGTGGAGGGAAGTCCATGGGCGCGGCGACCAAGATGCGTGGCAAGGATGCCAAGCACAGCGAGATCGTATTGCCGAGCGACTATCGTCCGTCGGACGAGGAGCCGTTCATGAATGAGCGCCAGCGGCTCTATTTCCGCAATAAGCTGGTGGCGTGGAAAGAGGACATCGTCCGCCAGAACCGCGAGACGCTGGTCGGGCTGCACGAGGACTCCTCGCAGCACGCCGATTTAGCCGACCGCGCAACTTCTGAAACCGATCGGGCACTGGAGCTCAGGGCGCGCGACCGGCAGCGTAAGCTGGTCGCCAAGATCGAGTCGGCCCTCGCCCGGATCGAGGAAGGCACCTACGGCTTTTGCGAGGAGACCGGCGAGCCCATCAGTCTGAAGCGGCTCGATGCGCGCCCTATTGCGACGCTGTCGATCGAAGCGCAGGAGCGCCATGAGCGCCGCGAGCGGGTGTTCCGCGACGACTGATCTGCACGGCAATTGCCTGGCCGGATGGTCGCCGACGCCGCTGCGTTTCGAAACGAGACGCGGGTTAACCCGCCAGCAACACATTCTCCCATAAACTGATCCGATGTCGGTTCAAGTGCTGCAATTGCAGCCCGGGAGTATGTTGTGGCCGTATTGTATTCGAATGGTCGCGGAGCCTCGATCGAGGTGATGCAACTCATGGCAGCTGGTTGCCTTGCGGGCATGCTGGTGCTGTTCGCGACGCCGGCAGCCCATGCCAGTGAGCGCAACGCCGGCGATCGCACTTCATTGGCGCCGGTCGTTCAGACGCCGCGCTCCGGTGTCCCAGCGAGCCTCCTCGACGTGCCGCCGGTGACGACGGCGACGCAGCGGCTCGATCTCGCGAGCCTGGCCCCCGATGCCTTCGCCGATTGGGACGACGCACAGCGCTGATCAACTCTCCGGTTTTTGTGGCGCAACAGGTGATGGCCCTGTTGGCGCGCCCATGGTGTTGCCGCCGTGCGGCGCGGGCGCCGTTGATGCAGCCGCGGTCTCGGCCATTTTCTGCTCCGCGATGCGCTGGGCTGCGACTTTCAACCAATCCAGATCGCGCAGATGCACGTCGTACTGCGGGTTCGGGAAGATAGTGCCGTCGTCGCGCAACGCCTTCAATACCAGCGTGCGCAGCTCCGTACCAACTGCGCCGCTGCGGGTGACATCGCCGACGGTTGCTCGGATGGTGAAATCGAGCCCGCTGGCGCTGAAGTTGTCGAACGAGATGGCGGGTGCTGGCGTTTTCAGAACCTCTGGATGCGCGTCGGCGCAGATCCTGAGGATCTTGAGGATGCGGTCCGGGTCGGCGTTGGCATCGACGGTGATCTTGACATGGGAGCGACCAAGGACATTGCGGTGGGTCAGGTTGAGCACCCGGCCCATCACCAGTTCGGAGTTCGGGATGATCAGGCTCGCCCGGTCGAACGTCTCGATCTCGGTCGAGCGCACGCTGATACGGCGCACGTTCCCCTGCTCGGTCCCGACGACGATCCAGTCGCCGACTTTGATCGGCCGCTCGACCAGCAGAATGAGGCCTGAGACGAAATTATTGACGATCGACTGCAGGCCGAAACCGATGCCGACCGAGAGCGCACCGGCGACGATCGCGAGGCTGGTGACGTCGAAGCCCGCGTAGGAGACGGCGAGCAGCAGGGCCAGCGCCGTGCCGGCATAGCCGACCGCGGTTTCGATCGAGTTTGCGATGCCGGCGTCGACGCGCTGTTGCGCCAGGACGCGGTCTCGCAGCCAGCGCTGGATCAGGCGCGTGGCGAACAGCAAGGCAGTGAACAGGCCGATGCCGATCAGGATGCGCACCAGCGAGATCCGGAATTGTCCGATCTCGAAACCGAACAGCAGGGCCTTCAGCCAGTCGCGAATATCGGCGCCTGAAAACCCCCATTGAACCAGCAGGATAGGAAGCGCGAGCAGGCCGACCGCAAATGTGCCGATGAACTCAGTCAGCCGCGAAATCTGCCGGCCGCGCGGAGCGTCGAAGCCGAAACGGCTTTCGAGCACGGCGCCGAGGATGCTCGATCCCTCATCGCGACCGCGTGTGGCCGCGCGGATGGCCAGGTAAGCCAGCCCGGCCGCGCCAACGACGATACCGCTCAGCACCAGTTGATGGGCGACAAAGCGGCCGAGTGCGATGTAGCCGAGTACCGAAGCCAGCAAGATCACCAGCGCCGCCAGCCAGAGCGGCAGCTTGATCCAGAGCGGCTCAAGACGCGTGACGGCGCGCGCGACGTGCTGATGTCCGTTGACCGGCCGGTCCGGTCCGAATTGGGGCTCGAACGGGGTCAACAGCAGTGCGGCGAGCAGGCCAACGAACAGCAAGCTGATGAGAAACGCCTGCGCGATGGTGACAGAGAGCGGTACATAGATGATGCGACCGAAATCGACCAGGACGGTATCCAGAACATAAGCGCCGACGAACAGTTTCAGATAGCAAACCAGACGCCGGGCAGTCGCGTCGCTGACGGGGATCAACCGCCAGGCCGGCAGCGATGGCGCGAACGCGACAGCGAGCAGCGCGGACGCCGCCGCATAGACCAGCGCGCCCTTCAGCAATGTGGATGCGGGACCATCCCAGGGCGCGAACAGCAGATCGAGCCCGTCGAGCCCGAAGTAGAGCAGCAAAGCCGCCAACACCGGTGCCAGCATGCGCAGCGGCGCAGTCCATGCCGCTTTGGCGGTGCGTGCGAAAAATGTCGGCGAGGTTTCGGGACGAGCCAGATGCGCGCCGAGGTAGATGCGGGCAAGGCCTTGGCCGATCGCGTAGACCGCCAGCACGGCGGCAAGCAATGCCATCAGCGATGTCGACTTGCGGCTGGCCCAACTCATCCAGTCGTTGCCATAATACCGCACGCGACCGGCCACCAACTCCATGCGCGAGGCGACATCCCGCCAGACGCCCGGCAGCACTGGGCTGTCGCGCCGCTCGAGCAGGTTGCGGGTGAAGAGCTGATAGCGCATCACGGTAATGCGATCGATGAGCTGCTTGGCGCGGACCCAAGCCAGCTCCGTCGTTTTGACCGCTCCGTCTAGTGCACCGGCCAGCGCATTGAGGCGCGCGCGCTCGGCGGCAACGGTCGCAGACTCGGGCGGCTGGTCCTTGGCTGGCGGCGGGCCGAGCTTTTCGATCTGGCTCCTAACCTCGGCTAGCTGTGGCCGAAGGCCCTCGGCCGTCGCCGTTGACTCGTAAATGATGTGCTCGACGTCGGTTCGAAGGCGCTGCAGCTCGCTCTCGAGCTCTTTGAGCTGCTGGATCGATTTTTCGGCCGTTTCGATGCTCGACGAGAGGCGCTTGATCGGCTCGACGAGTTCCGGCGGCAAGGTCGGCAGCTGCGCCGGCGCTGGCACAACAGGGGGGCTAGGCGCTGTGGCGGGCACCCCGGCTGGCGCGGGGGGGCTTGGCTCCGCCGTTGTCGGCGGCTGTTGCGCACCGAGCGGGCCAGGCAGGGCGCCCAGTGCCAGCCATGCGATGGCCAGGACCTTCACGAGAGTGCGACGCATGGAGACCTCGTAGTATCATCCAAAAGCTGCGCCGGCGCCGCAGGTGCGCCGGTCGCTTGCAGCCGGTGCTTCAAATTGGCTGCCGGGGCGGTTACTCGGCGGCCCGGTCGGGCACCGTGCGCTCGCTGGTCTGCTGGCCAAACGGGCGGGCCTGTCGCGAGAACACTGGCGGGGAGACTGTATTGTCGGCCACATTGATCCGCGATTTGGTCTCGCCAATACCCGTCTCGATGACCACATCCACGGGACCGCCCGTCATGATCAGGTGCTCGACACCGTCGCGCCGAATGAGAATCAGCCGGCGCCGGCCATCAACGGTGGCATGCTCGACGACGGACAGGCGGCGTTCCGGCCGTGCTCCAAAGATGGCCGACGTCGGGGATTGGCCGTTCATGTAGCTCTTCAGGACCCAGACGACGGCCACGACCGCAAGCGCCATCAGGCCCAGCAGAAACACATAGAGGAGGATGTCGCCCATAGTCTGCCTTTCAATCGTCGCGGCGGGTGTGGCCCCGATCTCGGCCCCTGCGTAGCAGATGTTTAACCCTATTTCATCCGTTGCTGAAATTGCGGTGGGGATATGGCGTTCACGGGGTTGATCAACCCGCGACACAAGCGGCCGGTGAAGCCCGGGTTTAGGGCGATCTTAACCTTAATAATCCACTTCTTGGCTTATCGAATGAGCACGTCCTGGCCTGTTTGGCTGGGAAGGGGAGTGAGTGGTGTACGGTCGCGTGTTTTTCACCTACGTCGAAGCGTTCCTCGCGCAGAATCAGCTAGTGTCCCGCCTTATGAACGGGATCGAGGCACGCGCACCCCGTCCGCCGGTCAACGTGGCGGCACTGCCGGGTACAGGCGTCCTATTCGCAATGCTAGCCTTGATGATGGCCGTCGGCTTTGCCGTTCTGGCCTTTATGTCGGCGCGTGCCGCCGAGCCGCTGGTGGTCGTGGCGCTGGCGACGTTGGCCTTCATCGGCAGCTTCTTTCTGTTCGGGCTGGCGGCCGGGCACATCCGGTTCGCGGGCTCGGCCGATGCGACGGCAGGTATTTCGGCATTGGTCGATCAGCTCGATCAGGGCTTGATGGTCAAGGCGCAGGACGGCACGATCGTACTCGCCAATCAGCATTTCCGGGACATGGTCGGCGCTGACGACAACGGCGAATTGCGCGCCCTCGAAACCGCCTTCGCAGGCGAACCGCAGGCGGCCGAGTGCCTGTTCCGGCTGACGCGCGCCGTCGAGCGCGGCGAACCCCGGGTCGAGGAGTTCCGCGTCCGCGATCATGACAACCGCGCCCGTGCCGCCCGTTGGCTGCGTCTGGCTGTCCGTCCGATGGCAGGCGAGATCGGGCACCTCGATGGTACCGATGGGGATGGCGCCAGCCTCTGGCAGCTCACCGATATTACCGAGCAGCGCGCCCGCGAAGCCGAGGTCGTGCGCGGTCTCGAGACGGCACTCGCGACTTACGATGCCATGCCGATCGGCCAGTTGTCGGCAGCCCCCGATGGGCGCATCACGCACTTCAACGGGCGGATTGCCCAGTGGCTCGCCATCGACACGGCCCAGTCCGCGACGCGGACGCTGACGCTCAACGATGTGATCGCCGGTGACGGCGAGGCACTGCTCAAGTCGTCGATGGCGCGGGCCCGCGGGCAAACGGTGCGCCTGAAGCTCGACCTCGTGCGCGAGGATGGCGTCGGGCTCCCGGTCGAGATCATCGGCGAGATGGCCGATAGCGGCCCACATGCCGGAGAGATCACGGCCTTCGTGCTGGCGCAGCCGACGACGACGGTTGGGGATGCCGCGGGTGCCGAGGCGCGCTATGCCCGGCTCTTCCATTCGGCGCCCTTCGGCATTGCCACGCTTGGCGACGCTGGCCGTATTCTCAGCTCCAATGCCTCTTTTGCGCGCATGTTCTTCGAGGCAGGCCTCGCGGAGGCGGGCAGCATCGGCGCGCTGATTGCGAGCGCTGGTGACGAGGAGGCGGTGAAGGCCATCGAGACCGCGCTCGTCGACGCCCGAGCGGGCCGCGCCACGCTTGCGCCGATTGAGATCTCGTTTGGTACCGATCGCCAGCATACCCGCCGCCTCTATATGAGTCCGATTGCGCAATCGGGGCGCCAAGGCGAGACGGCCATGCTCTACGTCATCGATGCGACGGAGCAGAAGGCGCTCGAACTGAAGTACGCGCAGAGCACCAAGATGGAAGCGGTCGGCAAACTCGCCGGTGGCATCGCGCACGATTTCAACAACGTGCTGACGGCGATCATCGGCTTCTCGGACCTGCTACTGCAGACGCACCGCCCGACGGACGCCGCGCACAAGGACATCATGAACATCAAGCGGAACGCGAACCGCGCTGCCGGCCTCGTGCGCCAGCTGCTTGCGTTCTCGCGCCGCCAGACCCTGCAGCCCGAAACTCTCGAACTCGGCGAAGTGCTGACCGATCTGTCCGTGCTGCTGAAACGCCTGATCGGCGAGAAGGTCGATCTCAAGATCACCTCGGGCCGCGACCTCTGGTTCGTCAAAGCCGACCGGACGCAGTTCGATCAGGTCATCATCAACCTCGCGGTCAATGCGAAGGACGCGATGCTCGACGGCGGGCGCCTCAACATCCGCACGCGCAACGTCAGCGAACGCGACGCGGCCAAGTTGCGCCATCAGTCGGTGACGCCGGGCGAATACGTCTGCGTCGAGGTCGAGGACGGTGGCCATGGCATGACGCCGGAGATCATGGCGAAAATCTTCGAGCCCTTCTTCTCGACGAAGGAGGTCGGCAAAGGCACCGGGCTCGGCCTCGCGACGGTCTACGGCATCGTCAAGCAGACGGGCGGCTACATTTTCCCGGAAAGCGCGCCGGGCAAAGGCACCACGTTCCGGGTTTATCTGCCGCGCCATATTCCCGAGCCTGCCACCGAGGCCGCTCCCGCCCCTGCGCCGAAGAAGGAGGGCAAACGCGATCTGACGGGAACGGGGCGCGTGCTGCTCGTCGAGGACGAGGATGCCGTGCGAAGTTTCGCGGTGCGCGCGCTCAAGCGGCAAGGTTATGAGGTGCTCGAAGCCTCAACCGGCGTGGAAGCGCTTGAACTCGTGGCGAAGGATACCGGGACGATCGATATCGTTGTGTCAGACGTCGTCATGCCGGAGATGGACGGCCCGACGATGCTGATCGAGCTGCGCAAGACCAAGGCGGATCTCAAAGTGATCTTCGTGTCGGGCTATCCGGATGATCGCTTCAAGACCGTGCTGGATCCAAATGCGCAATTCGCGTTTTTGCAGAAGCCGTTCACGCTGGCGCAACTTGCGTCCAAAGTGAAGGACGAACTCGCGAAGTAATGGGACGCACGGCAACGTCCGCGCGTCGCATGTCAGGCGCCGATGCCTAGCGGCAGTGCGCTCGCGTGCTTGACCTGGCCGAGCGCGAAACTGGACTCGATGTTGGCGATCCCTGAGATCCGCGTCAGCGTTTCCTTGACGAAGCGCTCGTAGTCGTCGAGATCGCGCGCGACGACGCGGAGCAGGTAGTCGCGCGGCCCCGTCATCAAATAGCACTCGAGGACTTCGGGGCAGTGCCGGACCGCGTCCTCGAACGACTTCATGGCATCCTCGCTCTGGCGGTCGAGCTTGATCGAGACGAAGACGCTGACGGGCAGCCCGACCTTCTTCTGGTCGACCAGCGCCGTATAGCCGCGAATGACGCCAGCCTCCTCGAGCCGCCGCAGGCGTCGCAGGCATGGGCTGGTTGTGAGGCCGCAGCGCTCGGCGAGTTCCGTGGCCGTCAGTCGCCCGTTCTCCTGCAAGGCCGCCAGCAAGCGGCGGTCAATCGCGTCAAGCGATGGCATTGGCGAAAGGAACCTATATTTGAGGGATTGTTGGCATAAATAGCCGATATCCTGCTCTATGATAGCAAGAATTGATAGGTACGGCCAGGATTCCTGCGGTATTCTCGCGCGCATTCAGGGAGACGTTGGGGACATGGCGCGCAGGACATCCGCGATGCGGAGCTTAGCAGTTGGCATTGGCGATGTGGAGCGGGCGGCCGGCCTGCTTGCAGGCGCTGTGGCCGTGACCGATTGTGACCCGAGCCGCACCCTTTCCGAGATGCTGGGCGCCGAGATCTGGCTGAAGTTCGAGAACCTGCAGTTCACCGCTTCGTTCAAGGAGCGCGGGGCCCTCAACCGGCTGGCGGCGCTGTCGGCGGCCGATCGTCGGCGCGGCGTCATCGCGATGTCGGCCGGCAATCATGCACAAGGCGTCGCCTATCATGCCCGGCGTCTCGCAATACCGGCGACGATCGTCATGCCGGTCGGCACGCCGATGGTCAAGGTTGAGAATACGCGCCGTCATGGTGCCGAGGTTGTCGTCACCGGCGCGACACTCGAGGACGCGGCCGTGTTCGCCCAGGAGCAGGCATCGAAGCGCAAACTGACGTTCGTCCATCCCTATGACGATCCGTTGGTCATTGCGGGACAAGGGACCATCGCTCTCGAGATGCTGGCCGCCGTTCCTGAGCTCGATACGCTGGTCGTGCCGATCGGCGGTGGCGGGCTCATCAGTGGCATGGCGATCGCCGCAAAGGCGCGCAACCCCGAAATCCGCGTGATCGGTGTCCAGGCCCGCCTCTATCCGTCGATGTACAATCTGATCAAGGGCACGACACTGCCGATGCGCGGCGATACGCTGGCGGAGGGCATCGCCGTCAAGTCGCCCGGGGCGATCACCTCGGAGATCATTCGCAGTCACGTCGACGATATCGTGCTGGTTACCGAAGAGCACATCGAGCACGCCGTGAGCCTGCTGATCGGCATCGAGAAGACGGTGGTCGAGGGCGCGGGGGCTGCGGGACTTGCAGCCCTGATTGCGGAACCGGAGATGTTTCGCGGCGCCAAGGTCGGGCTCGTTCTGTGCGGCGGCAACATCGACACGCGCCTGCTCGCCTCTGTGTTGACCCGCGAGCTGGCGCGGGAAGGGCGGCTCTCTCAGCTCATCATCGATCTGGTTGACCGGCCGGGCCAGCTCGCGGCTGTCGCGACATTGCTGGGCGAAGCTGGCGCCAACATCGTCGAAGTCTCGCACCAGCGGACATTCTCGGATCTGCCAGCCAAGGGCACGCTGCTCGAGGTGGTCATCGAGACCCGTGACCGGGCCCATTTGAACGACACCGTCGACCGGCTCCGCAAGGCGGGCTTCGAGGTGGATATCCAGACCAATCCCGGAGGAACACGCTGATGGATGGCGCAACGACAGCAACGACAGGCCTTGCGCGGCCGGCATCACAAGATCCGGCAACGCTCGCCATGTTGGGCGAGCTCGAGCGCAAGGTGCTCTGGCTCTCTTCGTACATGATCCACCACGCCAATCATGAGGTCGATCGCGGCGACGGCTTGAAGGTCGGCGGCCATCAGGCGTCGTCAGCGTCGCTCGCGACACTCATGACGGCGCTCTATTTCCATGTCCTCAAGCCCGAGGACCGGATCGCCGTGAAGCCGCACGCGAGCCCGATTTTCCACGCGATCCAGTATCTGTTCGGCTACCAGGAGCGCGAGCGGATGATCAATTTCCGCGGCTTCGGCGGTGTACAGTCCTATCCCTCGCGCACCAAGGACAAGGCCGATATCGATTTCTCGACCGGCTCGGTCGGTCTTGGTGTCGCGACGACCGGCTTCTCGAGCCTCATCCAGGATTATGTCCGCGCCAAAGGCTGGAGCAAGGACTGGGGCAAGGGCCGTCTTGTTGCTCTGATGGGTGATGCCGAGATCGACGAAGGCAACGTGCACGAGGCGCTTCTCGAATATTGGAAGCACGGTCTCAAGAACTGCTGGTGGGTGGTCGACTACAACCGCCAGAGCCTCGACAGCGTCGTCTCCGACCAGCTGTTCATGAAGGTCGCCGGCCTGTTCGAGAACCTCGGCTGGAAGGTGATCCTGATCAAGTATGGCAAACTGCTGGAGGCAGCCTTCCGCGAACCGGGCGGCGCCGCCCTGCAGCGATGGATCGACGACTGCCCGAACCAGCTCTACTCGGCGCTGGTCTTCGAGGGAGCCAAGGGCTGGCGCCGCCAGCTGGAGACGGAGCTCGCCGCGCATCCCGATACGCTGGCGATCATCCGCCGTCATGATGACGCGGCGCTGGCGCGGCTGATGACCAATCTCGGCGGCCACGACATGGTCTCGATCCTCGAAGCTTTCGAGGGGGCGCCGTCCGATCAGCCGGCCTGCTTCATCGCCTATACGATCAAGGGGTTCGGCCTGCCGTTCCAAGGCCACAAGGACAATCACGCCGGCCTGATGAACAAGGCGCAGATGCAGGAATTCCGCGTCGCGCAGGGCATCAACCAGGGCGAGGAGTGGGAGAAGTTCGCAGGCCTTCGCATTCCGGCCGCCGAGGTCCAGCAGTTCCTGTCGCGGGTGCCGTTTGTCCAGAAGGGGCGGCGCGATCTCAAGGCCGCGAAGATTCCGGTTCCCGCCATCCCGCTGCTCGACGTGACGGGCAAGATTTCGACGCAGGCCTCGTTCGGCCGCATCATGGATGAACTGGCCAAGAGCGGCGCGCCACTCGCCGACCGCATCCTGACGACGTCCGCCGACGTCACGGTCTCGACCAATCTCGGCCCCTGGGTCAATCGCCGCGGTCTCTTTTCGATGGAGAGCAAGGAGGATGTCTTCCGGACGCGCGGCCTGATGAGCCCGCAGCGCTGGGAGATGTCGCCGAAGGGCCAGCATATCGAGCTTGGCATCGCCGAGATGAACCTGTTTCTGCTGCTGGCGGCGGCGGGGCTCTCGCATGCCCATTACGGCGAGCGCCTGATCCCGATCGGAACGCTCTACGATCCCTTCATCTGCCGCGGCCTCGATGCGCTGAACTCGGCCTGTTACCAGGACGCGCGCTTCATGGTGGTGGCGACGCCGGCCGGTATCACGCTGGCGCCCGAAGGCGGCGCGCATCAGTCGGTGTCGACCCCATTGATCGGTATGGCGCAGGACGGCCTTGCCTACTTCGAACCCGCCTATGCCGATGAGCTCGCGGTGATCATGGGCTGGTCGTTCGAGTACATGCAACGCGACGCCAAGGAAGACAAAGCCGAACGCTGGCATCGCGACCAGAAGGGGGGCTCGGTTTATCTGCGCCTCTCGACGCGGCCGCTGGATCAACTGCAACGGCCGATGTCGCCGGAGCTGCGCGACGACATCATCAACGGCGGTTATTGGCTGCGCCGTCCAGATCCGTCGACGGGCCTCGCCATCGTCTATATGGGCGCGCTGGCGCCGGAAGCGATCGAGGCGGCGGGGCTGCTCGCGGAGGATCGGCGGGGCATCGGCGTGCTCGCCGTGACTTCGGCGGACCGGCTCTCGGCTGGGTGGCATGGAGCCCAGAAGGCTCGAGAACAGGGCGACCGGGGCGCTGAAGCCCATGTCGAGGCGTTGCTCGCCGACTTGCCGCGCGACGCCGGAATCATCACGCTCTGCGACGGGTATCCGGAAGCGCTGTCCTGGATCGGCGGCGTCATGGGGCACCGGGTGCGCGCGCTGGGCGTCGAGCATTTCGGCCAGTCGGGTTCGCTGTCGGAGCTTTATGCGCACTATGGCCTCGATGCCAACGCGATCATGGCTGCGGCCGAAGGCCTGTCGCGCAAACCCGTTCGATATCGACAATTCCGGTGACAAGCGCGCCTGCTTAACCGCGCCTTAATCCCGTTCGCCTAATCTCCAGCCACCCGAATTGGGGGTTGACGGCGTGGTGCAGGGTTCGTTTCCATGAGTTTGCAGAACAGAATGCGGTCGATGGCGCTTGACCGCGCTGCGGTCAAGCCGGTCGTAGACGATCAGGCCTGCAATCGCCGGTCGAAGCGCAAGTCGACCTCACTTGCATCCATGATCACGTTCACGGGTATGCGCACGTCGATCGCTTGCACCGTCGAGGATATGTCGCTGTCCGGCGCCAAGATCGCCTTTTCGAAGGCCCTTCTCGATACGATGGGCGACATGGAGCATCTGCCTGATCGTCTGGTGCTGGTGCTCAGGGCCGATCGCATGCAGGTGCAGTGCGAGGTCAAATGGCGCCGTGCCGGCAAGATCGGCCTGCGCTTCCTTGGGCCGCCGATGCCGATCGCGGCGCGCCGCTGAACGGCGACAGCGCCGATGTGATGGTGGGCCCGGAGGGACTCGAACCCCCAACCAAGCGGTTATGAGCCGCCGGCTCTAACCGTTGAGCTACGGGCCCGATTCTGCGGGCCGCCCTCTATATCAGATGTTGCGCGTGGTGCGGAACTGTTGCGTGTCGTTCTGCGCCAGGGGGACCTCTATGGCGCGCGCTATGGCTCTGGCGGGCAAAATTGTCGACAATTTGTTCCGTTAACCAGACACCTTAATCGGAGCGAAACGTCCATTCGCTATTCGTCAGTTTTCATATGACGCGTAGAGTAGGCCGGTTCGCCATGTTGTGTATCTCAAACCGTTTGATGCAAGTTCTCTCCGGCGTTCGTCCAACTGCGCGGAGTTTTGCCTCGGATCGTCGTGGTACGATCGCCATCCTGGCAGCCTTTGCCATTTTCCCCTTGGTTGGCGCTGTTGCGATCGCCCTCGACTATAGCCGCGCTTTTCGGGCCCATTCGGCGCTGCAATCGGCGATCGACGCCGCCGCGCTTTCGGCCGCTCGCCTCGGTAATGTCAGCACCGGACAGATCAATACGGCCGCGACCGCCTTCTTTGAAGCCAATGGCGGGCGGGCGCGCAATATCGACGGGCTCAACCTGTCGATCCTGAAAACCCCGACCGGGGTGAAGATCGAGGCGGCCGGAACGGTCAAGCCATACTTCTTGCCGGTGATCGGGATCAACACGGTCGATGTCAGTGCAGTTGCGGAAGCAGCGACCGATCCCGGCGATCTCGAAATCGTTCTGGCGTTGGACAATACGGGCTCGATGCGCGGCTATATGGGCGACCTCAAGACCGCGTCGCGCGATCTCGTCAATGCGATGTTCGATGCGACCAACAACTCGAGCAAGCTGAAGATCGGCATCGTGCCATACGTCGGCGCCGTGAATATCGGCAATGGCGGCACCCAGATGAACTGGATGGATCAGGCTGGCGATGCGCGCTGGCACGGCCAGACATTCGAGTGGCAGTGGGTCGCCATGCAATCGGGCTGCGTGTTGGAGCCGGATACGGGGGGCGGCGGTGGATCCAGCGGTCCCGGAAACGGCACGGGCGGCGGTGACCGTTCGAGCCTGCATCAGAGCTGGTCCGACCGCTTTGCCGATGGCCTGCGCGCCATCGTCGGCATCAATCGTGCTTACGCCAATTCGGGGCCAACCGTGCCCCCGGGTTACACATCGTCGCGATATCGCGGTTGCGATTTTCTCGTCGCGCCGAGCAAAGTCAACCACTTCGACCTCCTCGCGCGAATCCCGAACACGCAGTGGAAAGGGTGCGTAGAGGCCCGTGCCGAGCCCTACGATGTGACCATCGAGCCGCCACGGACCTCCAATCCGGACACGATGTTCGTCCCCTATTTCTGGCCAGATGAGCCGGATCAGAGCCGGACCGACGTCAATCGGTTCCCGAACGACTTCATGGCTGACAGTGATCCACCGGCTGGCTGGTCTTACGAATGGGAAGGCGGCAGGCATCGCAATATCTGGAAGTACAGCAATGTGGCCGGCACCATCGTCGAGACCGGCCCCGTCAGCAAAGGGCCGAACCAGGCGTGCCCCGATCCGATCAGGCCATTGACCAATTCGCGCAGCGACCTCCTCAGCGCAATCAACAACCTCTCGCATTGGGAGGGGTCGGGCACGGTCTCGTCGGAAGGCCTGATGTGGGCTTGGCGGGTCCTGTCACGCGACTCCGGGACGTTCAGCGAGGCCAAGGCCAAGGGCGAGGCGACCAAGGTCATCGTTCTCATGACCGATGGCCAGAACGCCGCCGCTGAGCAGGCGTCCTGGTCCTCGTTCACGGACTACACGGCCTATGGCTATCTGCAGGGCGCGCGCGTCGCACCCATGACCTATCAGGGCTACAAGAGTCACATCGACAGCCGCCTGTCGCTCGCCTGCGCCAACGCGAAGGCTGATGGTGTGACGATCTACACGGTCACGTTTGGCAATCTCGACGTAGCAACGCAAGGCCTCTACGACGCGTGCGCAACACGTCCGAGCTATCACTACAGCGCAACGACGGCGGCTGATCTGGTGGCAGCGTTCCGCGATATCGCGGTCAAGTTGACGGCGTTGCGCCTCGTCAACTAAGGCGGGCCTTATCGCAGGTCGATCACCAGGGGCGGCGGCATCTGCGCCGCGGCGCCGGGCTGGAGATCCCAGTCGCGGACGTTGCGCATCTCACCCGAAGTGCGCACGCGCTCGAGCCGCTCGAGGTCGGCGGTTGCAAACACGAGCTGCGGCTCGCCGAGCGGGCCCTCGTCGAGGACGCCGGTATCCGAAACACCAGCCTCGGCGGGAACGAAGATGCCGGCAGCGCCGGAACTGCGGTCGACCGCCGGCGACCACAGCGCCTCACCGATGGTCGGCGAAACAGCCGTCACGACGGTGTTTTCGAGCGCGCGCGCGAGGGCCGCCGTGCGGACGCGGTTGAAGCCGGACACCCGTTCCGTGCAGGCGGGCACAAGCAGCAGGCGGGCCCCGGCCTCACATTGCGCGCGTGCCAGCAGCGGAAATTCGCTATCATAGCAAATGAGCACGCCGATACGGCCGAGGACGGTGTCGAACACGGTTGTCGGCCCCCCGCCGACAATGCCCCAGTCGTGCTCGAACGGTGTCATGATGATTTTTTCGGCGACGCCGATGCGGCCTGTTGGCGTGATGAGCCGGGCGGCGTTCGCAAAGCGACCGTCGTCGCGGAGCCTCGGGTCCGCTGGCGGCCAGAATGTGGATCTTGTGGTGGCGGGCGAGGTCGCCGAGGCGCCGGTCGATCTCCGGCAATGTCCGCGAAACAACCGCGAGCGAGGCTTGGAGGCTGCCCGCGATCTCATCGCCGAACAGGCCGGCGATCTCCATCGCGCCATACTCCGGAAAGGCGACAATATCGGCGCCACCTGCCGCCGCATCGGCGATCCAGCGCGCGAGTTTGGCCTCCAGTGCATCGAGATTGGCAAGCCGGTCGATCGGATATTGGGCCGCCGCAATGCGGATGCGCGCGGGTGTCATGTCAAAGGGCCTTCATCCAGAACTGCATCGGTTTGACCGTTGGCTCGGTGGCGCCGATATCCGGCCAGGTGAAATGGGCGACCAGCCCATCGACCGGCGCGTATCCCCGGGCGCTCCAGAATTCGTCGAGCGTGAAGTAGTGTCGCGGGCGCATCGGGAAGTTATCCGGCCGGACGACCCCGCAAAACGTCGCATGCGTAAATCCGCCGAGCCCGCGCGCGTGCGCCTCGCGATGATCGAAAAACGCGTGTCCGAGCCCGCGGCGGCGGTACTCCGGCAGCAGGGCCGACTCGCCGAAATAGAAGATCGTTTCGACGTCGTATCGGTTTGCGAGGAAAGGTGCGGCGAATTCCTTGGCATGGCCAGCAAGCGGGCAGCCTGTCGCGGCGCCGACGATCGCGGCGCCGTCGCGTGCGGCAATGATGACGGCCCCCTTGTTGGCGGCGAAACTGCGGATGTAGGCCTCTTCGTATTCGAGCGAGCCCGCATAGAGATACGGCCACTCGCTGAACACCTTCATTCTGAGACGCGCCAGATCTGGCAAGGCGTCCCGGAGCGCCGTACCAGTCAACCTTTCGATTTCAACGGTCATGCCGTCTCTCCCGTCACCTGCAGCAGCCAGTCGGTCAGATTGTAGTAGGTGGTCACACGCGTGATGTGTCCGCCAGCGACCGCGAAAAACGTGCCGGCAGGCAGCACGTAGGTTTGGCCTTTTGCCGGCGGCAGCCCTTCGTCCGTGTTCTTGTAGGTGCCGTGCACCATGAACTCGGCCGAGGCGCGCGACCCGTCCGGGTTGGTCATGATCGCGATGTTGGCGAGACGCTCCTGGTAGAGATGCGTCATGCGGGCATTGAACGCTCGGAACCGTTCTCTGCCTTGGCGGCGTTCGCCCTGGTTGACGTCGTGGATCACGTCTTCGGCAAGGCAATCCAGCATACCGTCTGTGTCGCCGCGATTGAACGCGTCGTAATAGCGTTGGATCAGGGCGGTGGTCTGGGGGGCTGACATGGATACGGCTCCGGAATCGTCGGGATCGAGTGGAGCGATTGGCACAGTCTGGTGGAAATGAAAAGGGAGGCCTGGAATGGCACTTGCGTGGAGGGTGCGCGCGCGTACTCTCCAGCGATGTTTTGCGATTTTGGAGTATCCGCATGTGGCGCCGCCCGGCCATTGCCCGTCTGTACGCCGGCTTGTCAGTCCTGGTGGCCCTCGCCTCGCCAGGGATGGCTCAGACCATTGACGGCCGCCCGGCCACGCATCAGGAGATGCTCAAAATCGAGGAGCAATTGATCTGGACCGGGCATCTCGACGCGGAAGCGGGCTCGGTTCAGCGGAACGAGCTGCGCGATGCCTGGGTCGCCTTCAAGGCTTCGCAGGGGCAACCGCCAGCTGCCGTTGCCGCGCCAGTCGCAGCTCCCGCGCCGGCGCCTGCCAGCCCTCCAGCCGCTGGCGCCGCCACCGCAGCGCCCATTGCGCCGGCCCCACCGCCTCCTCCACAGCCATCGGAGACACTGGCTAACCCGGTTTTGGCCGAGGCCGAGCGCGGCAGATCACGACGGCGGTCGTCGGCGCCGCTGGAGTTTTCGGGATCCGATTTGGCGATGCTTGCCAAGGAAGCCGATGCAGTTCGGACGCGGATGGACTTTCGCACCGTCTCGGACAGTGCGAGCGGGCTGACGATTGGCTTGCCCTGGGCGTTTCTGGAGGCCGGTGATGCACAGACCACGGGGCGCGGCACAGAGTGGCGCGCGGTCGACAAGAGTATCCGCGTGCACGCGTTTCAGACGACGCCGGGTCAGCACACGATCAATTCGTTTCGCAATCAGTTCCCATTCGCCGCCTACAATGTCCGCTTCAATTGGGAGCGGACCACGGCCGACTCCTTGGCCATCGAAGGATGGCAGGGAAGCGATCCAGCGAAGCTCAGCGAAGGCTTCTACATGGCCGCCTACGATCGCAACGGTGTGATCGTCGGCTATCGCGTCACCTACGCATTGCGGCACGAAAAAGAGATGCGCCGCGTGGTCAACATCATGGCCTCGCAGTTTCCGCGCGACAATCTGTGGAGCTATGTCTACCTGCGCCAATGCGGGAGCAAAATCGAGCCGTCAGGCGGCAGTGCCGCCACGATCCGGATCGTCTATGGCACCGATCGCCAGGTCGCGACGACGAACCGCGAGGGCGGCGACGCGGTTCGCTTCGGTGCGCAGCGCGGGAGTGAGTTGACGATCGGCTGCGCCGACATTTCAGTGCCGAACAACGAGCAGATGCGGCGTCGGCTGTCGCGCCCATCAAGTGACAGCGTCCGCCAGACGCTGGCCAACTGGCTGCCGATCAAGGCCGAGCTGGCGATCGACCGGTCGAGCCATTTTGCCTTCGACAAGCTGCAGGTGCTGCAGCGCGGCGGGCGGCCCCAGTTGGTCGACGACGCGCGGGTGGCCGATGCCGATCGCGCGTTGCTTTTCGTTCACGGTTACAACGTGACCTTCGAAAGCGCCGTCTTCAGGGCAGCCCAGCTCGCGTTCGAAACGGGATATTCGGGACAAGTCTATGTCTACAGCTGGCCATCCCGGGGGCGGTTGCTGGCCTATGGCCAGGACATGGACAACGCCGAGCAGTCCGAGGCCTATCTCGAGCAGTTCATCAAGATGATCATGCAGAGCCAGCAGTTGAAGCGGCTGGATCTGGTCGTGCACAGCCTCGGCTCGCAGCCAGTTCTGCGCGCGATCCGCGGTATTCGGCCTTCGTTCGATCTGGGAAAGCGGCTTGGCCAAGTCGTGTTCGCGGCGCCGGACGTCGGTGCGTCGGTGTTCGCCGAGCGCATGCAAGCGCTGCGTCCCTATGCACAACGGGTGACGCTCTATGTCTCGGACCGCGACAAGGCGATGCTGGCCTCGCGGTCGCTGCGTGGCGGTGAACCAAGAGCCGGCGAGATCACTTCAGGGTCTGAGCCGCTCGTTGTCTCGGGCGTCGACACCATCGATGCCAGCGTGATCGCCGGCGGATGGACGCGCATGGATCACTCGTATTTCGCGGATGATCCCCGCATGATCCGCGACATCTCGGAGCTTCTGCGGTTGAATGCCCCACCGGATAAACGCGGCCACCTGAAAGTCGAGGCCGCGACGCGGAAGGGCGCGCATTTCTGGCGGCTGAAGCCGCCAGCAAACTGACGTCGAAGTTGGGGTCAGAAGTCGCGGCCGGGATACCAGAGCTTGTCGAGTTCGCGCGGACCGAAATAGGGGATGAACCCTTGCTCGAGGCTGCGCCGTTTAGAGTCGGTCTTTTTCGCGGGGGCTGTCAGGTAGTCGATGACGAATACCGGACGCCCGCGTGCTTTCACGGCCTTCAAGTACTCAACCGACGACTTGATATCGCCTGCTGGGTTGATGTTTTCGGAGTGGTCCACTCCGTAGAACAGGTCCTCCTTGGCGGCGGCATCAATGGCTTCGATCATTTTCGGGTTGCGCGTCAGCTCCTCCGCGTTCTGCAGGACGAGCATGAAATGGGGATCGCGCTGGCGGGCTTGGGTTCCGATCCGGGCGACGAAATCGACCATCTTGTTGGCGCCGTCCGGGCACTCCTTTGCCACCTCGGTATAGACATCGACGCGATCGAGATAAATGCCGTCGAGACGGAGCTCGAGCAGTTGGAACAACGGCGAAGGCTCAAGGCTGTTGTAGACATTGCGGCCATCGTCGTCGCCCACGATCGTCCGTTGCCAACCCTCATGACAGAAATGGGCGACGCGGTTGCCCTTCCATTTCCGGTTCTCGGGCCCGAGCCAGTCGGGGGCATCCTCAGACATGTACTCGGCCGCGTAATAGTCGGCACGGTAGTCCTCGGCCTCGCCGACCGACAGATAGGAGATGACGAGGCGGCGTGACCCGTCCGGCTTTTTCTTCAGCTTCTCGACCTCGGCAGGCAGGATTTTGCGGCCGGGGGCCACGCCCATCGTCGCATCGATGATCAGCACATCGAAGGGAGAGGCGGCGGCCTCGGCGATATTGAGATTGCTGAGCTGATAGCCCCAGGATTTGGCGGCATTGATCCGCTTGAGGCGTTCAGCCTGGGCGGCGCCGGCGGCCTGGGCTGTGGCGCTGGCCTTCGGATCTGCGGGCCGGATCGATTTCGTCGAGACGGGCTTGGCCGGTGGAACGAGCGGCTTGGCGGGTTCAGCTTTTGTCGAAGCGGCGCTGCCGTCATCAGTCGGCGCAGCCATGACCGGGGCCATCATGGCCGACGCAGCAAGGCCCATCGCCAGCCCAAGCAAGGTCGATCGGAAAGTACGATATGGACGAGCGCGCGCCATGCCTCTGAACCTCAATGCGCCCAACACGAAACCACACCTGCAACCCTTATCCAGGCGGCCTTAATGGTCGGTTAACCACCGATGTAACGCCGATGGAGCGGAATTATGACCTCGTTGGGTCTATCGCTGGGTATTGAGCTGGTGCAGGGGTCGAGGCGCGAAGTAGGGGAGGAACCCCTCGCGCTCAATCCGCTGGCGCGCCTCGGCGATCTTGGCATCGGTCGCGAGGTACTCGACGACCAGCACCGGCAGCCCGTCATTTCGGGCTTTTTTCAGCAATCTGAGGCTCGACGCGATATCGTCATCGCCGTTGGCCTGTTCGGGAGCAGTAATGCCGAAGAACAGGTCTTCCTTGGCGACCGCACTCAGAGCGGCGCGTGTCCGCTTGTGGCCGAGCAATTCCTCTGCGTTCTGCATGACCACGAGGAAGTCTGGCTGCTGGTCGCGCGCATAGCGGCCCAATCGCTCAATCAGCTGGATCATGTCCTCCCGGACGGTATCGCGCTCGGTCTGCCAAAGCGTATAGGCGTCGGCGCGATCGACATAGACGCCGTCGAAGCCCGCGGCAATGATCCGGTCGAGCGCAGCATCGGGGCTGCCGAGCAGCATCGCCTGCCAGCTGGGTTGCCAGAAGCGAACGTTGAAATTGCCGCGCCAGTCGGGGTTTTCGTCGCCAAGCCAAACGGGCGCCGCCGGTGAAGGGGTACGGATCGGCAATGCACGCCGGCTGAGGCTTGGTGCTGCATGCGCCGGCGTCGATGCGAGGCCCGCGGCTCGATCGGTCGCAGTTTGCCCCATGGCGGGTTGTGCGCCGGGCGCGACCCAGCCCTTGTTCCAATAGCCGCGGTACTCCTCGGCCTCGCCGATCGACAGATAGGCGAGCACGAGCCGCCGGGAGCCGTCGGGCTTGCGTTTGAGCGATTTCAAACTTTCTGCCCGCCGATCCAGCCGGCGTTCGCCATTCAGCGCTTCGTCGACGACAATCAGATCCAGTCCGGATCGGGACGCCTGGGCGGGGTCCAGTTCCTGCAGCTGGTAGCCCCAAGTGCGGACGTTGGCCAACAGCTCGTTCTTGGAGATGGCTGTGGCGGCGGCTTCGGCCACGGGCTCGATGGAGGCGTGCATGAGCAACGCGCCACCAATCGTCGTCACGGCGAGCAGAGCAATGCCGGCCAGTGCCCGCTGCCAGATACCGTGGCGGCGGGAAACCGCGGCCCGGCTGGATGTAGTCGAGGGGTCAAGCAAGGCGGTTCTGTCCTGGTTGGCGATCGCGGGGCGTGCAGAAGCGATGGAGCCGTAACCAGAGTTCTGCTCGGGGTGTACGGCGCCGTCATGGCAGAAGATCACCATTTCTGCGTCATGAATCCGGCAGACCCAGCCATGGCGCCACCAATAGCTGTGGATTTCTCCGCTCACTGTGGCTTGCAACCGTGGCGGGTGGCGGTGGGGTTGTCCTCTACTGACCGGCCAGATGGGCCACCAGCCAGGCCGGCGGATGCGTGAAGACGCCGGTCGCCATCGACGCCACGAGCAGGAGGGTCGCCAGAGAGAGCGCCGTCAGATACGTGGCGATTGCCGAGCGGACGAGACCCAGGAGGCGCGGCCCGCCGCTCGATTGGCGCCCGGCCCCATTCGGATAAATTCTGTGTTGGCGACGCCGCATCGGTCCGTTCGTAACGGCGCAGATATTCCATCTCAGCCTCGTCCGGCGGAGACTGCGAAGCGCTGCCTGCGCCGTTTGGGACTCCCGTTGAAGGGTTGATGTCCCAGCTCGCTAGTTCTCTTGCCCGGCGTGAGTGATGTGATGGCGCCGCTCCGGCAAACTTTCACGCCTCCCCGATTGAGGGGCGGTAGTCGGGCGCACCCCAGTGGCGAATGCGGCGCGCGATGGCGTGATCGACGGGCTCGGGCGGGATCAGGCCATAATGGCGCGCCAGCGCGGTCAGCGCCTTCTGGAGCATGATCTTGGCGGAACGCTGCGGCCAGCGCTCGCGCCGCTCTATTTCCTCCAACCCTTTGAGGTGGCCGCAGACATCGAACAGGATGTCGATGAACTCGATGCCGACGGCCCTGAACGCGGCGTTGACGCGCTGCTTGGCAGCGACCACGCGATCCGACATCGACAGGCCGAACCCAGCCGGCAACCGATGACGGGCGCCGGACTGCGCCACCTCCGACCAGCTCGCCGTGACGCGCGGCGTCAGCTGGGCGAAGTGGAGGTCGGCACGCAGGCGCTCGCCGGCGTCGAATTGGGCTTCGGTGATCAGGGGGTGGCCATCACGGCCGCGGCGACCGCGCAACCAGGCGAGCGGGCTCTCCATCTCGTTGACCTGGGGTGCGCCGGTGGTGGCGACAGGTGATGGGGCCGAAGTCGTGCGCCGCCGGCGCGGCAGTTGCGCCCGCAGCATGAACCGGCCGGCGCGCGAGAGGCGATAGTGGCCGGGCGACTTGGCGTCGGTGATCCAGCCGGCGGTGCGCGCGGCCTCGAACGCGTCGAGGCTGTAGCTCGGCGCCGACGGATCGATCCGGCGTTTGGCGGCGTGGACAATAACGGCGGGTGCGCCGCCGCCGGCTTGGATGTGCGCGACCGCCTGCGGATGGGCGAGCGCCGACAACAGGGAGCTGCAGCCTGCGCTGAGTGGCAGGCTCGAGAGGGCGTTGGGCACGTGGGGCCTCGGTGGTGGGGTTGATCAATTCGTGACGTAGTGCGCCGGGGTCATCAGGCCGCTGAGGCGCTGGATGATTTCTTCGAGCTGGATGATCGTCAGATCGAATCTCGGCGCCTCGCGGCGGCGCTCGATCAGGAGGCAGGCGTGGCGGACGGTCGTGCGGTCGCGCTCGAAGAACAGGCTGACGTCGGTGATGCGCATGCCGAACGACACATGGGCGAGGTACATCGCGATCTGGCGGGCTTGAGCCAGGGACGCGACCCCGCGTGAGGGTTGATGCAACTCGGCCTCGTCGACGCGATAGACGAGTGCGACGGTGGCGTCGATGACGGCGTGGAGCGTTGCGGCGGCGAGACGCGATGCGAAGGGTTGGCGGCGGTCGTTGAAGCGACGGGGGCGAGCGTTGAATTTGCGTGCAGCATCTTGATGCATCAGCAGCGGTTTCCCTTGTGGCTCACGGGTAAGATACTACACCATAGCCGTAGGAAATAAAACCTATCCGCGCGCTGAATCAGCGTGCACGGTAAACGTGAGGGATAAGTTGCAGTGCGGGATCGTCGCGTTGCGATCGCGGGCGTGGCGGCGGCTGCCTGTTGCGCTCGGCCCGCGTGTCGCTAGGCTGTTTGAGGGGCAGACAAACGCTGAGCCGGCGAGTGGATTGATGGGGTCAAGGATGTGCAGACGGCGGTGGAGCGTCGCCATGGCGACAGCGATCATGACTGTGTCGGCGGGCGCATCGGGCTCGGCGTTGCAGGCCGCGGAGCAATCCGCCAAGTCCGGCGCGAGGGCGTGTGTCACGAAAGCCGGCGTGGCGACCGGCATCACGCGCGGTTTCGCCGAGTACGAGGCGTTGTTGATCATCCGGCAGGTGACGGGCAACTGGCCGGTCGCAAGCGACGCCATCGGCCCGCCAGCTTACACCTGCGCGAGCATCGGTCTCTTCTGGGAATGTCGCGCGACGGCGACGGTGTGCAAGCGCTGAACTTGGCGATCCAGCCAACCAGCTACTCGCGCCGGAAGGCGACGTGGCCGATCTGGCTTTCGACGCCTTTGACGCCCTCGATCGTGTGCATCAGGCGGATGGCCTCGGCGATCAGGCGCTCGTCGCTCATTGCGCCGGTGAGGATGACCTTACCGCCTGAAACAGTTGTGGTCAGTCCCAGTTTGGCCGGCGGGCTGCCGAAGCGCTTCTCGAGAGCCGCGTGCACGCGCTTTTCGATCAGCGGATCGAGAAGCGTGTTACGGGACGCTTCCGTTTCCGCGAATGCGGCGCTTTCGGCGGCCCGCGCGATCTGCTCGACGCAATCGGCGATCGGGATGCGGGCGGTATTCAGCGTCAGCGCATAGAGCGACGGATCGGTCCAATCGATCCCGAACAGGCGCTGCATGGTGCCGTTGTGGGCCTCGTCGTTGCGGATGATCTCGCGCGCGGCCTCGGCGCGGCTGGCGATGCCGACGCGGTCCATCAGCACTTTTTCCCGAAAGTCCATCGGCGCGCAGATGCGCACGCACAGCACATGCGGGATCTGGCGCAGCAGATAGGTCGCGCCCCAGCCGCGGATCAGCACGTTGCCCTTGGCCGCGAGATGCAGGATTTCCTCGGACGTGTAGCGCGACATCCGGCTGCGGTCGAGGCGCCAGCGTTCGAGCAGCGAGGCCTCGCCTTCGAGGAAGCGGTGAACCTCGCTTTCGCTGAGTCCGGCGCGCCCGGCAATGTCCTGCGAGACCAGCTCATGATGGACGACCTGGAGGCCGAGGCGATCCGCGAGGCCAGCGGCGACGTCGCGCCCGCGCGTCGCCATCTCCCGGGTCATCGCAATGACTGCCACAGTGTCCTCCGCGCGCAACGGTTCTCGGAGAGCAAAGCTACACGAGGTCCTGCCCGACGGCTATCCACGAGTTCATAGGCCGTGCGGCATCTAGGATATTGCAATCGACGGATCCGTGGCCTGATAATTTAGGACCTCGAGACAGGATTTCTCGGGCTGGCCATTGGGTCGGGGATTTGCGGGTGGGGGATTTACATGATGCGGACTTTGGCGCGCGCCGTTTGGGCGGCGGTGATGGTGACGGTTGCGCTGGGCGCAGTGATCGCGATGCAACCTCGGCCTGGCGCCGAGCTACCGCTTGCTGGAGGGGCCATACAGCCAATCCAACAATCCCAAGACACGCGCGTGATCATCGAGATCGCCAGCGAAGCACCACTCCCAGATTTCCGAGATGCGACCGTGGCCGTGGATCTGGCGCGCTCGCGCGCCAGCGCGGCCCAGGAGCGGTTCTTGGTGAGCCACGGGGCCGATGGCGAGACAATCAGGCGCTGGAGCCTGCGCCGTATCGACCTTTTTCCTATGCTCGCGCTGACGGTCACGCCCGGTGAGCTTGCCCAATTGCGGCGGAACCCGATTGTGAAGGCCGTGTGGCCGGATCGATTGATCCAACCCGCCGCGGACCTGACGTTGACGCAGATGGGCCTGCTGCCGAACGCGGGCGACCCCGGAGCCTGGGCCGAGGGTGCTGATGGCACCAACATGATCGTCGCCGTTCTGGATACCGGTGTCGACAAGGCCCATCCGTTCCTGGCTGGAAAAGTGATCGAGGAAGCCTGCTTCTCGACGACCAACGCGGCCGACCGGACAACATCACTTTGCCCGGGAGGCGCTGCGACGCTCGTCGGCGACGGCGCGGCGGCGCCCTGCAGTCTGTTCGCGCCGTTCCTCGACGAACTTTCGCGCGGCTGCGGCCACGGCACGATGGTGGCGGGCGTCGCCGCCGGAAAGAACCCGGCCGGAGTCAGTCCCCTCGGTGGCGTCGCGAAGGAAGCGCGCATTCTCGCCGTGCAGATCTACTCCAAAGTCGACAATCCCAATGGGGGTACGATTTGCGGTTTCGGTCAGGCCTCGTGCGCGCGTGCCTACACCTCGGATATCCTAGCAGGCATGGCGCATGTCGTGGCGCGAGCCCCGGCATACGCTGGCCGCATCGCTGCGGTCAACGTGAGCGGATGGTCAGGCCTCTTCGCCGAGCCGGACCGCACTCACGACGTGATTTGCAACGGCCATCCGTTGAAGGTCGGCATCGATGCGCTGCGTGCACAGAATATTCCGACCGTTCTTCCTGCGGGAGATAGCCAGCAGCGCGACCGGACGACAACGCCCGGCTGCATCGAAACAGCCGTCATCGTCGGTGCCTCGGATCACCAAGGCGCGGTCTGGTTCAGTAGCAACATGGGGCCGGCCGTGGATCTGATGGCCCCGATCGGCGATATGCCGGCGCCTCGTCCCAACGGCACGTTCACCGGCGTGGTGACAACGTCTGTGACGTCAGCGGCTGTTGCGGGCTCATTCGCGGCGGTCAAATCGCGCGTGCCGACGGCAACCGTCGACCAGATCGAGCAGGCCCTCAAGAACACCGGCGCCACGATCGTCGATCGGCGCGCGGCTGATCCGGGTCAGGGATTGCCAGCGGGAAGCCTGTCGCGGCCACAGGTTCGGGTCAACCTCGCTACAAGGGCCGTACTCGGAACTTTGGGACCACTCCTCGATATCACCGCGGCGCAGCCCGTGTCGCTTCGCGGTCCCAGTGGCGGTCCGTTCGCGTCGACGACGGATACGATCACCGTTCGCAATGCCGGCGACGCAGCAATGACTTGGACGGCCGCGTTCGACTCGGCGCAGCCGCCCGGGGCCACCCGGTTCGATCTGTCGAGTGCGTCCGGGACGCTTGCCCCGTTCACGTCGACTACGATCACCGTCACGGTCGCCGCCAGCGCCGTCTCCTCGCCGGATGGTTTCTACAGCGACAGAATCCGCTTTGTGGCCGGCAGCCAAGAAAAGCTCGCCTTTGTCTCACTTCATGTGACCAGCCAGCCGGTCAACGACGACAGGGCAGACGCCATTGCCCTTGGTGCGAGCGGCACCACGACGGGGATGACCACGTTTGCGACACGGGAACTCGCAAGTGGACCCAATGACATCGATGAACCGCCACATTTCCCCGGAACGACCGGCAACAAATCGATCTGGTGGACTTGGCGTGCCCCCGCGGATGGGCAAGCGGTTTTCTCGACGGCGGGCAGCTCGTTCGATACCGTCCTGGCGATCTATGGACCGGCCGGAGATGCGAAGTCTCGGACACCGGTCCGTAATGACGACAATGGCGCGGGCAGCGGCCACAGCCGGGCGGCGTTCCATGCCGAAAGTAGCACGACGTACGTCATCGCCGTCGATGGCCGGACGCCGTCCGACCATGGCGCCGTGAACTTGAGTTGGTCGTTCGTCCCCGATCAAGGCACGCCAACTTTGGTTTCGGCGATTTTGCCGGGCTCCCGCTCCATTGGGATCGGTCAAACTGCGACAGCGTTCGGTACGGTGATCAATACGGGGCCGGCCGCGACCAAATGCTATCTGCAGCCGAGCATCTTTGGAACGTACCGAGGCGAATTCGATTTTCGGGTGGTCACGCCCGACAACGCGATCGATCCGGCTTTCGCGGTCAACGAGGGCGTGGATGTGCCGGCCGGCGGGATCCGGAGTTTCGTCTTCGCGATCACACCGCGCTTGATCAATCCGGGGGTCTCGGTAAAGGTTCTGTTCGATTGCGAGAACACGCGACCGGCGCCTGAGACGAATGGAGTAAATTCGTTCGTCTTGACCGCGACCACGCCGCCCGGACCAGACATGATTCCGATCGCGGTGACGCTGTCCGGTGACGGCATCGTCAATATCCCGGGCAACACCGGCACGGGGCTCTTCGCGGCTTCCGTCATCAACATCGGCGCCGCCGCGCCGATCACGGTGTCCGCGGATGTCGGGGGCTTCCCGCTCGGCGTCGATGTGACGGTCTGCGAAACGAATCCGGCAACCGGGGTCTGCCTGGCGCCGGCCGCCGCCGCCCAGACACGCGCCTTTGCGACCAACGACATCGCGACATATGTCGTGTTCGCGCGCGGGACGCAGGAGGTGCCGTTCAATCCAGGCGCGCACCGCGTGGTGCTCCGATTCAAGGATGCACAGGGGGGCCTGCGCGGGTTGACGAGCGTCGCGGTGAGAACGCAATGAAGCGGTAGGAGGTGCGTCACCCGGCGCGCGGCCACACGATGGGGAAGTCGGGGCCCTCGAAGGGGGCGCCGTCTTCGAAAGTCAGGTGCGGGAAGGGCGGCGAGGTGCGGCCCTTCCGCTTGGCGAAACGGGCGTCGTCGCCAACCCAGCGGAACGAGACGGCGCGGCGCCGGTTGGCCGAGGTGTTGGCGGGGGCGCCATGCAGCGTGCGGAAATCGAAGGCGACGGCATCGCCCGGCTGCATGGCCCAGCCGAGCACGGTGAAGGCGTCGCGGACGCGCTCCATGTCGGGCACGGCCTCGCTCTCGTCGCCCTGATAGAGCGCCGAGCCGTCGAAGCGCTGCGGGCGGAAATCCCGGCCCCAACGATGCGAGCCGGCCACGTACTCGACACTGATCTCGCGCGACACGGAATCGAGCGGCACCCAGAAGCTGACGGACTGGCGGCCGTCGACGAGATAGTAGGGCTGATCCTGATGCCACGGCGTCTTCATGCTGGAGCCCGGCTCCTTGACCAGGACGTGCTCGTGGAAGATGCGCGCGGTCTTGGAGCGCATCAGTTTTGCCGCGGCCTCGGCCATGGCTGAGTGCAGGATGGTCTCGCGGAAGGCGGGGATGCGCTGCCAGTTGCAGTAGTCCTGGAAGAAGCGCGCGGTGCCATCGGCGGGTTGGTAGGAGCGCTCGAAGGGGCTCGGGCTTGCGATGTTCGCCTCGACGGCCGCCCGCAGTGGCTCGACGGCGTCGCGGAGGAGGCCGGGAATGAGCACGGCGCCGTCGCGCGCGTAGGTCTCGATAAGGTCAGGTGTGATGGCAGCGGTCATGGCGTGCGGGGCTTTCGTGTGCGTTCCAGCGCAGCTTACCGAGATGGCCCGGCGGCGCGCAAGGTGTGGGAAGGTTGATGGCCGCGTTAGCCTGTCGCCAGAAGGCGCGGCAGGCCGGACTTGAACCAAGCCTTGGTGATGCGGCCGTTGGCGACCTCATAAATGGCGATGACGTCGACCTCGGCCAGACCCTCGGGCAGATTGCGCGTGACGACCTCGCGATCGACGACCATGCTGGCGACGGCGAAGCGCGCGACCAAGCGCCCAAAGAGGTCCGGTTCGGTGAAGCGGACCGCATGCCGCGCGCGAATGGCGGCGGCGCCTTCGGCGAGCAAGGTCGCGGGATGCTCGAAGATCTGCGCGTCGTCCGCCCAGCAGGCCATAAACGCCTCGATGTCGCGCGCATTGTAGGCGTCGAGCTGGCGGCCGACGACGGCTTCGGGAGCGTCGGAGGATGAGGTCATTGGGGCTCCGGTCGAAGGGGGCGCCGTCACCGCTTGATGCCGATGATCTGGTTCTGCAGGCCGGAGCCGAGGACGGGCCGTTTCGAAGAGATGATGCCGGCGTTGACGCCGGCCCAGCCGATCTCGCCGGAGAGACGGCCGTACTCGATCTTGGGGCAGCGGTTCATGATCACCTTGAGCCCGGCGGCCTCGGCTTCGGCAGCGGCCTCGTCATTGCGCACCGTCAGCTGCATCCAGACCACCTTCAGCCCGAGGCGGTCCTTCTGGGCGATGGCGTCGCGCGTGAGACCAAGGGCTGCCTCCGAGTTGCGGAAGATGTCGACCATGTCGACGGGGGCCGGCACGTCGGCAAGCGTCGCATAGACGGTGCGGCCGAGGATTTGCTGGCCGGCCAATCCCGGGTTGACGGGATGGACGGTGTAGCCCTTGCCGATGAGGTACTTGATGACGAAGTAGCTGGGGCGGTTGATGTTCGATGACGCGCCGATGATGGCGACGGATTTCACGTCGTTGAGGATCTGGCGGATGTGGGCATCGTCGTAGCGGTCGTGGGTCATCGGGCGTGTGTTCCGTTCATCGTGGCCAGCGGCGTCTATTGGTCTGAGCCGGCCCGGAGCCCGGCAAGTCGCCGAAGCGCATCTGGTCGAGGGCGCGATCTGCGAAATGCGGTACGAAACCGAGGGCTGTCAATCGCCGCTTGGCCCCTTCGATGTGGGCGGCGTGGTCGAGGTATTCAACAGCCAGCACCGGTTTACCGCTGGCAGTAAGCATTTTCAGCTGCTCGATCCGCTGTGCGATCTCGTCCGGTGGGTTCGGTTGCTTTTCGGTGTAGCCGCCGTAGAGCAAGTCCTCCTTGACGAGGCCGTCGATCATCGTGCGATAGCGGGGATCGTCCAACAACTCCTCGCCGTTCTGCGGCACGATCAGGAAACCCGGCCGGGCCGCGCGGCCTTTGGCGGCGATGCGCTCGACGAAGCGGCGCATATCGTCCTGGGCGGTGGCGCGGGTCCGCGCGATGGCCTCGACGCTGCTGTCGACCTTGTCGAGAACCACCCCGTCGAATCCGGCGGCCAGGATGCGGTCAAGATAGCCGTTGTTGTGCCCGGTGCCGAGAATGATCTGCTGCCAGCGCGGTTCCCAATAGCGCACGGCGTAGTTGCCGCCCCAGTCCTTGTTGGCCGGGCCGAGCCACGGCGGGCCATAGAGCCAACGCATCCAGTGGGTCGCCCAATGGCCGCCCCAGTACCATTTCCAATAGTCGCGGTAGGTCTCGGCCTCACCAATGGACAGGTAGGCGAGGATGATGCGCGGTTTTCCATCCGGCCGCTTCTTCAGCCGTTCGATGTCGCGGACCGTGAGGAGGTCATCCGACGAGCCGTCGCGCGTAATGTCGAGGACGAGGACGTCATACGGCGCGTCCTCCAATCTATCGAGATCGATGCCTTGCAGCTGGTAGCCCCAGCTCCGTGCTGCGGCGAAGCGCAATAGAAGACCTCGCGCGGACTGAGCCTGGACCCTGGCCGGTGAGCTTTCGAGTCCCGGTTCTGATTGCGCGACGTGAGTGTCGCCGGCGCGTGCGCTTGGCCCGGCCGCCGTTTGCAGCAAAAAGCCGAAGGCCAGCATCACAATTTGGCGCATCGTTGCGGCCAAGGTTTGGCGCATAAGTTTGAGCCTCCAGGGTCAAACGTGACGCGTTACGGCAGTTGCAGGCGGCCCGCTTCGTCGAACGGGAAGAACGGATTATGGGCGACTTCCCACAAATGCCCGTCAGGATCTGCGAAATAGCCTGAATATCCGCCCCAGAACACTTTCTGGCCGGGCTTCTTGAGTGTGCCACCGGCGGCGATCGCCTCCGCGATGACGCGGTCCACCTCGGCCTCGCTCGCCACGTTGTGGGCGAGCGTGACGCCGGCGAAGCCTGCCGCCTCGTCGGGGACATGGGCGTCTTCAGCCAGCGCGGCGCGTCCATAAAGGCCGAGCACGACGCCGCCTGCGTCGAAGAACGTGACGTTCGCGTTGCTGGCGGCCGAGGCGCGAAAGCCGAGCGTTTCGTAGAAGCGGCGGGCGCGCACCATGTCGGTGACGCCGAGCGTTACCAGTGAGAGGCGGGGTTGCATTCAGCACCCCTTCCAGACTGGCGGGCGCTTTTCGATGAAAGCGCCGATGCCCTCCTCGGCGTCGCGAAACATCATGTTGCGCACCATCACCTCGGCGGCCTGGACGTAGGCATCGGCGAGGGGGGCTTCGAGCTGGCGGTAGAACGTCTCCTTGCCAATGGCGATGGTGGCGGTCGATTTGGCGGCGATCACGGTAGCCATCGCGAGCGCGCCGTCTAGCGCCGCGCCGGCTGGCACCACGCGATTGACGAGGCCGTAGTTGGCCGCGTCCTCGGCGCCGAGCATTTCGCCCAGCAGCAGCATCTCCATGGCGCGCTTGCGGGGCACATTGCGCGAGAGTGCCACCATCGGCGTCGAGCAGAACAGGCCGATATTGACGCCGGGTGTCGCAAAGCGCGCATTGGCGCCGGCGACGGCCAGATCGCATGTCGCGACCAACTGGCAGCCGGCGGCCGTGGCGACGCCTTCGACTGCTGCAATGAACGGCTTCGGCGAACGAACAATCGAGAGCATCATCGCCGCGCACTGGCCCATCAGGTCCGCGAAATAGGCGCGCCCGCCATCGGCATCGGCCCGCCGTGCGGTCATTTCCTTCATGTCGTGGCCGGCCGAGAAGGCCGGACCATTGGCCGCGATGACGACGGCGCGAACGTCAGGCGCTCGTGACAGGCGGTCGATGGCGGCCTGCAGCTCGCGCAACATGTCTTCAGAGAGGCTGTTGCGCCGAGCTGCGCGGTTGAGCGTCAGGACGGCGACGCCGGCTCTCTGCTCTTCGAGGAGAGCAGGGCCGGCTTCCGGCTTTGCTGGTGCGGCACCCGTGCCGTCGTCCATGCCCCGCTCCTCTTGCTTGTACGTTCTGGCCCGCTGTCGCCGGCCGCCTTATTGCAGGACCTTCTCGATTTCCGCGCGGAACTTCTTCACGGTCTCGACGTTCTCCGGAAACTTCAACGGTGGCGTATTCTTCAGCGCCTCGGCGAGCTCGTCGAGCATCTGCTTCTTGTCCTTGTCGGGTATCGTCTTGTCGGCCGTAATGTCCTCGATCTCTTTCTTGATCGAGCTGATCGGGTCGGTGAAGGTCCCGGTCTGCGGGTCGAGGCCGCCCATCACCATCGAGATGTTGAAGGCGACGTCGTCGAACTCGATGAAGTTGCCGAAGCCGTGCTTCTTGACGATCGTCTCGAGCTCGGCCTGCACTTTGGGATCGGGCTTGTCGGTCGGCTGGGCGCCGGACTTCTGGGCCATAACAGCCATGTCCTTCTGCGCGGATATGAAGCCCTGAATCAGCTTGTCGGAGAGCTGCACCTGTTTGAAGGCTTCGTCGGTCGCCGCCGGTTGCTGCGCCATGACGGGGGCCGTCAGCCCGAGGCCCACCACAAAACCAACACCAAGCGCGACGACCGCAACCGCCAGGATTGCATTTCGGAACGTCATGTTCACCTCCTTGTTTTCCTTGTCGGCCAGCTGTTCGCTATACAGTCGCGTAATCCTGCTGTCAGTCTGATCTAAACTCCGAAGTCCGTGTCCTGAGCCAACCGCCCCAGGTGCGATTTTCAGAATCACCACAGTGGTCTAATTCAACTCCAAATCCGGGGCACCATTAAGGATGTCAATCGAGACCAAACCGCGCACGAGCCTGCCCGTCGAAGACGTCATCCAGCTCCTCGATGATAGTTTTCCCGGCCTTCATTCGGGAGGACGGACGATCTTCATCGAATCCGTCGCGCCGATGACGGCCCGGGTCCGTCTGAAGCTCGACCCGCGCCATCTCCGCCCCGGCGGCACGCTGTCCGGCCCCGCCATGTTCCAACTGGCGGACTTCGCGATTTACGCAGCTCTCGTCGCAACCCTTGGTGCTCCGGGCATACCGGCTGTGACAAGCAATCTCAACATCAACTTCTTGTTACGCCCGGATCCCGTGGACGCCATCGCCGAGGCGCGCATCATCCGGCTCGGCCGTCGTCTCGCCTACGCCGAAGTCTATCTGACATCGGACGGCAAGCCGGATGTGATTGCGCATGCGACAGGCAGCTATGCGGTCCCGAAATCGTGAGGTCTCTGGATACCCCATTTGGGGTGGTATAATACCTCTTTAATAAACGGCTGATCTGTATGGTATAATTCGACTGAGTGGTTGTGTTTGGCGATTGACGCGCGCGGTGAGCGTCTCTAAAACTCGCGAGGCTCGTTGGTGCCCTCGTGCGCCGGCCGGCATCGGACCCCGGGGCCCTCCGTTCGCGAGGCCGCACCTGAGGGGCAAGGGAGATCCAGCCGATGAAGACCTACAACGCCAAACCCGGCGAAGTGGAGAAGAAGTGGGTGCTGATCGACGCCAATGGGCTCGTCGTCGGCCGCCTCGCCTCCATTATTGCCATGCGCCTCAAGGGCAAGCACAAGCCGACCTATACGCCGAACGTCGACATGGGCGACAATGTCGTCGTCGTCAATGCCAGCAAGGTCGTGTTCTCGGGCAAGAAGTACGAGGACAAGGAATACCATCGCCACACCGGCTATCCCGGCGGCATCAAGACCCGCACACCCCGCCAGATCATCGAGGGCAAGTTCCCCGGACGCGTGGTCGAACTGGCGGTTGGCCGGATGCTGGCGCGCGGTCCGCTGCAGCGCAAGATCATGGGCAATCTCAAGGTCTACGCCGGTCCGGAGCATCCGCATCAGGCACAGAACCCTGAGCCGCTCGACATCGCAAAGCTGAACCGCAAGAACACGAGGGGCTGATTGTAATGGCCATTGAACCCAAGACGCTCAGCGACCTCGGCGCCCTGGCGGGCGAGGCCGGTGTAGCGGTTGCCGCCGCCGCCACTGGCGCGCCGGTCTACCAGCAGAAGCTCGACGCGAAAGGCCGCGCCTATGCCACCGGCAAGCGCAAGAACGCCGTCGCCCGCGTCTGGCTGAAGCGAGGCAACGGAAAAATCGTCATTAATACCCGCGAGTTATCGGTGTATTTCGCGCGACCGGTTCTGCAGATGCTGCTGAAGCAACCGCTCGAGGCGGCCAAGCGCCTCGACCAGTACGACGTGCATGCGACGGTGGCTGGCGGCGGGCTCTCGGGCCAGGCCGGCGCCGTACGCCATGGCATTTCGAAGGCGCTGACCTACTACGAGCCGGATCTGCGCCCCGTCCTCAAGAAGGGCGGCTTCCTGACGCGGGACAGCAGGGTTGTCGAGCGCAAGAAGTTCGGCAAGATGAAGGCTCGCCGCAGCTATCAGTTCTCGAAGCGATAATCCGCCAGCGAACGACGGCTATGGCGCGAGCCAGTCCACGAAGCCCGTCATGGCCCAGCCGTGGCGGGTTTTGTCGTTGGCGGCTCGTGGCTTGGCCCAGCTTGGTCACGACCTGCGCTGCCACATTTGTGCCAGCAACCCAAGGGACGGTAACCCAAGCGCCGATTGGTGGCTGACGTCGGGTTAGCGATGGGGGACAATTGAGGGCACTGAGCTCCACGGCGCTTGCGAAGCCGTTTGAAGCTCCAACCTTGCTGGTCCAGTCTTGCCAACCCAGTCTTATCCAATCCAGTCTTGCGTTCTCTAGGAGATCCCGATGCCCGTTGATCCGATGTTTCTGCTGGCGACCGCCGCTTTCGCCTGGGGCCTGAGCCTCGCCACCTATCGCTGGTTCGCCGTCCACAACGGCTGGCCGATGGGCGAATGGCAAGCGCACCGCCCGGGCCTGCCGATTGCCATCGGCTTGTTCGCGATCCTCTTTGCCGTGCTGTTCGCGATGGCGCGCGGCGGCGCGACGATGTTCATCCTGCCGCTGTTCGGCGCGTTGTGCGCGATCGCCTGGACGGCGCTGACCCGCGTCGGCGCGCAGAGCGCGCTGCTGCTGGCGCCGGCGGCCGTCGTCGCGTTGCTGGGGGTGTGGATCGTCGCCGCCAGCACGGTCGACAGTGCGCCGGAACGCACCCGCGCCACCGACCCTGCGGCTTTCGATCGCGACCGGGCGATCCTCGACCGGGATCGTGATATTAGAAGCGACCGCCAGCGGTGAGCATGGGGCTCTCCCGCTGAGTTTTCGACGAGACAATCGACATGGCCGTCCGCCGCCTGCATCCCGACCAGCCTGCCACGTTCCAGTTCACGCCGGAAAATTTGACCTGGGCGAAGGCGCGCATCGCGCTCTATCCGCCGGGCAAGCAGGCGTCGGCCGTGATCCCCGTGCTTTGGCGCGCGCAAGAGCAGGAGGGCTGGTGCACCGAGCCCGCGATTCGTGCCGTCGCCGATCTGCTCGGCATGGCCGACATCCGCGTCTACGAGATCGCGACCTTTTACACGATGTTCCAGCTGTCGCCGGTCGGCAAGATCGCCCATGTGCAGGTGTGCGGCACGACGCCCTGCATGCTGCGCGGCTCGGAGGCGATCATGGAGGTGTGCAAGCGACGGATCCATCATGATCCTCTGCATCGTTCGGAGGACGGCCGGTTCTCGTGGGAGGAGGTCGAGTGCCTGGGCGTGTGCGCCAACGCGCCGCTCGTCATGATCGACAAGGACACCTACGAGGATCTTAACCCCGAGAGCTTCGAAAAAGTCCTCGACGGTTATGCAAAGGGCCAGGCGCCGAAGCCCGGCTCACAAACCGGCCGCACCGCTTCGGCGCCGGCTGGCACACCCACGACACTCACCGACGCCGCACTCACCAACGGCTCCGCGATCGGCAGCTGGCAGGCAGGCTTCGCCGCCCGCGAAAAGGCCGCCGCCGAAGCCGCCGCCAAGGCCGCCACTGCTCCGCCCGCGCCGAAGGCGTAGTGTGCAGGCCGTTGGCGCGGCCTGGGAAAACCCGCAACGTTGTGCGCGTGTCGTGCACTATGATCACACCGAACACTCGGAGCGAGACCCATGCAAGTCGTGATGTGCGAGGCCTATGGCGGGCCGGAAACCCTGGTGGTCAAGGATATCCCCTCGCCGGTGCCGGGGCCGGCTGATGTGAAGGTGCGCCTGCGTGCGCGCGGCGTCAGCTTCACCGACGTGTTGCGGATCGCCGGCCAGTATCACGTCAAGACCGCGCCGCCGTTCATTCCGGGCGGCGAGGCGGCGGGCGAGATCGTCGCGCTGGGGGCCGACGTCAAGGGCTTGGCGATCGGCGACCGGGTGCTGTGCGGCGGCGGATTTGCCGAGGAAACGGTGCAGCCGGCCGATAGCGTCATCAAGCTGCCGGCCAACGTCGGCTACGAAGCGGCGGCCGCGTTCCGCTCGAACTATACGACGGCGCTTTATGCCTTGCAGCGCGGCGCGCCTGAAGCCGGGCGAGACGCTGCTGGTGCATGGTGCTGCCGGCGGCGTCGGCCTCGCCACCGTCGACATCGGCAAGCTGCTCGGCGCGCGCGTCATCGCCACGGCCCGCAGCCCCGAGCGTCTCGCGGTGTGCACGCAGCTCGGCGCCGATCATGTGATCGACTACAGCGGCGGCTTCCGCGACAAGGTGCTGGAATTGACGGGCGGGCGCGGCGCCGACGTGATCTTCGATCCGGTCGGCGGCGACGTGTTCGACGAATCGATGCGCTGCATCGCCCCGTTCGGGCGCATTCTCATCGTCGGCTTTACGGGTGGGCGTCCCGGCGTCGCCAAGACCAACCACCTGCTGGTCAAGGATGCCGAGGTGATCGGCTTTACGATCGGCGGGCTCAACCGTCTCGATCCCGAGTGGGCGCGGCGCAATCTCGAGGCCCTTGTCGGCTGGCTCGGCGCGGGGCGCATCCATCCCTATCATTCGCACGCGCTGCCGCTCGCCAAGGCCACCGAGGCGCTGCAACTGATCGTCAATCGCGACGTCATCGGCAAGGTGCTGCTGGTGTGACGAGGAGGGGACACGAACCTCAGCGCCAGCCAAACAGGTCCAGCGCCGCATGTTGCGGTCGGTGAGAGCTGTCGCGCCTCAGCCCGTTTCTGCTGCGCCGCGTCTGTTGGCATCCAGCAGCTTGAAGGCGGCTTGCCGCCTACAACCTCTTTTAAGACCTTCGTGCTTCAGCGTTCCGATTGACGAAGCGTTGATGGCAGGGAGAAATGACAATGGATGGCGCTTGGTGGATGGTCGCCCCATTCGCGCTGCTCCTGCTGCTGGGCGTTTTCTTGCTTCGCTACAACTTTCTGATGGGAGTGGGGCTGCTTGTCCTGCTGTTCGCACCATTCGCGATCGATCACATCAAGAACCGGCAATCCGTTTCAGCGCTCTCGGTGACTGGGCATTTGCGGCCGGACGATCCAACTACCCTCGTCGCGTTTCGGTTGCGGGAGACGCCGGAGTTCTATGCGACCTTGCTCTACGGCGGCGGTTTTGAGGTTGTGTACGACCTGCCCAAGACGAGCGGACCGCCGTTCCGCTATCCGTTCGACACCCCCTCAACGCCTACTGGCTTCGAAGGAACGCGATATACGAAGTCCAATTCGGCGGGTTGCGAGCGCTACACGTTCAAGGACTATCCGAGCATGCGTCAGTCGAAGTCGACTGACACCTATCGCTGTCTCGCGATGTCGAAAGGCCGTTTCGACTTGGAACTTGTCGGTTCGGACGCGATCGTCTTCAGCGCTGGTGCGACGCGCAAAAGCGCTGACGCTCGCGAAACGGGGCTCGGCCTCGAGGTTCGAAGGCGTCGCAATGCACGCGACGAATTAATCGCCTTTTCATACGCGACCGGCACGGCTCAGACTGAGCCACTTGATTTCCTGAAACGCGCCCTTGCAAGGCGTTGATTGGCGAATTACGCACAGGCTCAATAGTTCAAATTCAGTGGGCATTGCCTGGCGCTCACCACCTGAGGTCCTCGACCTGTCGGTATCGGGTGGACGCGTCGTTCGGCACGCGCCCCGCACCCGACAGCGAGGGCCGTGAGGCTTGCAGCACAACGAGCGACTTTCCGCATAGGCCCTCCGCGTCGGCGTGCCAAACGTCAATGGCTGGTGCCCGCGGGAAGCCGACAGCTGACCGCATCACGCTTGACCCTCTCCCCGCAAGGACGGGGAGAGGGGATAGGAGCACGCACGTTGCGACTACGCCGCAACCCGCGTTAGCGTTGCCGCCGCCGACGTGGCGAGCCGTGCCCGCTCGAGACCGTCGGCCCGTTCGGCCTCCTCGATCTCGGCCTCGGCGATGGCCTTGGCTAGTGCGGCATGCAGCGCCTTCGCCGACTCGAGCGTGAGCTCGACTGCGGCGCGGGCGCCGGGATCGAGCGTGTCATTGATGAAGTCGAGGGTGATGACGTCCCCGAGCACGGCATGGCGCGCGTGATCGTAGGCGACGACGGCGCGCGTCAGCTCGAACCACTGGTCCGCGCGCTTGGCCATGCCCTCGGCCGGCACGATCTCGACGATCGATGTGCACATGATGGGCCTCCGTTACTTCGCGAGATGCTTGCCGAAGAACGCGAACGTCTTGGCCCAACCGTCGAGTGCCTGCTCCACGCGGTAGAGCGGCCGGTGGTAATAGAAGATGCCGTGGCCGGCGCCGTCATAGCGGTAGAACTCATGTGCTTTACCGAGCTTTTTGAGTTCGGCCTCATGCTGGTTGACCTGCTCCGGGCTCGGCGCGCGGTCCTCGTTGCCGAAGATGCCGAGCAGCGGGCACGACAGGTCTTTCGTCATGTCGATCGGCGCCACCGGTTTCTTCGCATTTAATTCATCCTTGCCCATCACCACGCCGCCGCCCCACAGATCGACGCAGGCGTCGACGTCCTTCTTGGTGCAGGCATAGATGAAGGCATGCCGGCCGCCCGAGCAGGAGCCGAACAGGCCGACCTTGCCGTTGAGGCCGGGCTGCGCGCGCATCCACTTCACCGCGGCTTCCGTGTCGCCGACCATCTGGGCGTCGGGGATGCCGCCGTCGGCGCGCACCTTGGCCGCGACGTCGTCGGGGTTGCCCTGTCCGGCGCGCTCATAAAGGTTGGCGCAGATGGCCATATAGCCGTTGTGGGCGAACTTGCGGGTCATCTCGATGTAGAGCTCGCTCCAGCCGGGAAGATGGTGGATGAGGACGACGCCGGGGAACGGTCCCTTGCCCGCGGGTTTGGCGACATAGGCCTGGATCGGGGTGCCCTTGTCGCCGTTGATCGTGATCATTTCGCAAGTCATGCCGCGGTACGTCATCGCCATTACCTCCTGGGAACGCTGGATCATCAGGCCACCCGGTGTATCGAGCCGCATCGGGTAGTCACGCTCGGATGTTAGTTGGCTGATGATCCCGGCGCCAGCCCCAGGCCCTTTTTGCTGGCCCAGGCCATTTCGCACCTTGGCCGGGCCGGGGCCGGGTCGGCAGCGCGCACCGGAACGTCGACCGGAGGATGTCCGATATACGTTGAAAACGGCCGCAACCCGACGGGCTTACTTGACGGACGCCAACCCTGCCAGAAGTTCGCCTGCCACGTCCGCTCCATCCGAGGCGGGAGAAGTGCGGACCAGTCGTTCTAGAAGTGCCTTGGCTTCCGCGCGTTTGTCGCGCGACATCAGCGCCTTCGCGTAGTTCAGATAGTTCAGATCGCACTTCGGTATGGCGCGCAGTCCGGCCTCCCATTGCGCATCGGCCTCGGCGACCCGTTGATGGCGCATGAGGATGGATGCGGTGTCGTTATAGAGCGGGCAATAGAGCGGAAATCGTTGCTGACCCGCTCGCGCCATCTCGATCATGCGATCGAGTTTGCCCTGCGCATCCAGCACCGCGATCAGGTACCTGTAATCAGCGCCGCTCACACTGCTCGGGTCTTCCACGTTGAGGGTGAGCAGGCGTTCGGCCTCGGCGTGATCGCCCCGCGCGGCGCGGATCAGAGCCATGACCCGGCGTGGCTGATTTGTGTTCTCGACCAGTTGGCCAGCGTTTGATTTGTAAACGGCTTCAGCAGTATCCAACTCTCCCAACGCGGCGTGATATCTTGCGAGGTTGTTGCGCACGGTCGGAATTCGTTTGTTCGTATCTGCTGCGACCGCTTTGATCGCGGCGTCGCGCGCTTCAAACATGTATTTTCTGTCCGATCGCGCGGCCAGGATAAGCCCAAGAAAGTTCCAGTATCCCGCATTCTCGGGATGGAGCAGGGTCAGCTTGCGCATGTGCGCCACGGCATTCGCGTGCTGGTATTCGCAGGCACTGACGTAACGCAACCACTGAGGGTCATTTTCGAACTCGCGAGCGAGGCGAAGCCGTTGTGCTTGCGCGATGGCGTCCTTTGCGGCTTTGCAGTCCGATCGGTTGTTGGCGGTGCTCAAGCGAAGCGCAATCGCCTTGAGTTTGACGTTCGGATCGGTTTCCAGGGCCTCGGCCTGCCGGAACAACTGCTCGGCAGCTGTGGGGCTGTCTCGCAACATGTCGAGCGCCGCCGACCAGTAAGGTCGTACCAGCTTGGGATCGTAGGCACGTGCCTGAGCCCATGCGACCCGCGCGCCCTCCCGGCGCCCCTGTCGGGCAAGTGCCTCACCGTAGGCGTGGTAGGCCGTTGCCAGCACGGTCTCCGACACACGCGGCGACGTCGACACAAGTTTCTGGATCAAGCGTGATATGGCGGCCAGATCGGCCGGAGTCTTGGCCGTTTCCCCGAGATAACCGATCAATACGATCGGTTGTGTGCTTTCGAAGACGTAGTTGGCGAGGTCGCCAAGCAAGCTTTCCCAGTCTGCGATCGAACCGCGGACCGTGCGTTGCGGGTGCCCGGAGACACGGGCCGTCACCGAAATCGCATCACCGTCGACCAGCATCTCGCCGTCGACGGTCGTTTCGCGGCCCGTGAGATGGCGAAAATATCTGAAGATCGATTGCAGACTGTATTTGCCGTCGCCGGACGCGATATCGCTTTGTCGTTCCGCCGATAGGCTCGTGAGCGTCCCGGCATCGAAAGACGTGATCGATTTGCGACGTTTCAAAAGTTCGTTGAATAGGTTTCTGGCCGCGACTTCGCCGGTAATGCCGCGCTGACTGATGCTCGACGGGACGTCGAAGGCGACGATCGTCAGGGTTTGGCGGTATGCTTCCCTGAGCAACATGGCCGCTACCAGCATCGTCGAGACGACGATGGCCAGCGCTATGATGATATTGCGAAGCACCATCAGACGGCTGCTGATCCAACTGAATTTGACGGATTTGCCGTAGCCATCGAGGCGCTGCCGAACCGTCGCCAACGTCTCTCGAATTGCGAGCAGGGTCTCGGCAGTTCCGTCTTGCTGGGGCCGATGGGATGAACCCGGCGGCGGCGCTGATGCGGCCAGAGGATCTGACGGCAAAGGTCGGGGCGTCGTGGACCGTTCGGACGTCTGGCTGGGTGGGGGCGATGACATGGCGAGGTGTGAAATCCGCAAAGTACGGGGGCGACGAACCGAATTCTTATGGGAATGCAAATGTCTCGACCAAATGGAGGGCAGGCCGCTGTGCTCTGTCAAGTGATGTGCGGGTGAGCGTCCCACGTCCGGCGATTAACCTAGGGTCCGCGCGCCTTCGCGCGTTGACCGGGCCGGGGCCGGGATGGTAGCTGGCATAACCGGATCCGCTTGGGTGTGCCCCTATGCTCGCTGACAAAGACCGCATCTTTACCAACATCTACGGTTTCCACGACTGGCGCCTCGCCGGCGCGCGCCAGCGCGGCCAGTGGGATGCCACCAAGCTGTTGATCGACAAGGGCCACGACTGGATCATCAACGAGATCAAGGCATCGGGTCTCCGCGGGCGCGGCGGCGCCGGCTTCCCGACGGGTCTGAAGTGGTCATTCATGCCGAAGGCCGACCCCAGGCCGTCCTATCTGGTCGTCAATGCCGACGAATCGGAGCCGGGCTCCTGCAAGGACCGCGAGATCATGCGGCATGATCCGCATCATCTCGTCGAAGGCTGCCTGATCGCCGGTTTCGCGATGCGCGCCCACACCTGCTTCATCTACGTGCGCGGCGAGTTCATCCGCGAGCGCGAACGGCTGCAGGCGGCGGTCGACGAGGCCTATGCCGCGAAGCTGATCGGCCGGAACAATGTTCACGGCTGGGATTTCGACATCGTCGTCCATCACGGCGCGGGCGCCTACATCTGCGGCGAGGAAACCGCGATGCTCGAAAGCCTGGAGGGCAAGAAGGGCCAGCCGCGCCTCAAACCGCCGTTCCCGGCCAACACGGGCCTCTATGGCTCACCGACGACGGTCAACAACGTCGAGTCGATCGCGGTGGTGCCAACGATCCTGCGCCGCGGTGCCGGCTGGTTCGCCGGCATCGGGAAACCGAACAACACCGGCACCAAGCTGTTCCAGATCTCAGGCCACGTCGAGCGTCCCTGCGTTGTCGAGGAAGCCATGAGCATCCCGCTGCGCGAGTTGCTCGAAAAGCATGCGGGCGGCGTGCGCGGTGGCTGGGACAATCTGCTTGCTGTCATTCCCGGGGGATCGTCGATGCCGTGCATCGCGGCCAAGGACTGCCAGGATCTGCCGATGGATTTCGACACCATGGTCAAGCACAAGTCGGGCCTCGGCACCGCCGCTGTGATCGTCATGGACAAGTCGACGGATATCGTGAAGGCGTTCGCGCGCATCGCCTATTTCTACAAGCATGAGAGCTGCGGCCAGTGCACACCGTGCCGCGAGGGCGTCGCCTGGATCTGGCGCATCCTGGAGCGAATGTCGAAGGGCCAGGCGGAGCGCCGCGAGATCGATCTGCTGTTCGATGTGACCAAGCAGGTCGAGGGGCACACGATCTGTGCGTTCGGTGAGGGCGCAGTGTGGCCGGTGCAAGGCTTCCTGCGCAATTTCCGCTCAGTAATCGAAGAGCGGATCGACAGCCGCATCGCTGCCGAAGCGCGCCAAGCCGCGGAGTAATCGTCGAGACACAGGGCGCCGCGCCGCACTCTTCACATTGCCTGGTGCAATTCGCGAAGGGCTATTGCGCCCCGGTGCCGTTGTGTCACGGCGCGGCTGCGCAGCTGAAGCGCCAGGAAACACGGCGCGGCTGCGCAGTGGGCAGCTGAAGCGCCAGGCAACACGGCGCGGCTGCTTCCAAGCGGAGTTTGGCTCCGCCAAGACGTGGGTAGCTAATGTTCCCAGTAAAAGCACCCCATTTCAAACAAATTCGATTCAATTTGAGCGACCAACGCCAAAGGTTTGTCAAAACGTTTCTGGCACTTCTGAAGAACTCGTGAAGGGAGCGGGCTCAACTCGATTAATGCACCAAACGGTCCATTAGTTGCGCCTTAACCCGACATGAGCGGCGGTTTCGGCCGATTGCTTTAGAATCGATGGGAGGTTGCGTGGCAGGCATTCATGGCTCGAAGGGCGTCGATGTCATTCGAACGCTACTCGACGAAGAGAATGAGATCTGGGGACATCGCGGCGACGACGATGTGCGCGGCGGGCGCCAGGATGACGCCATCCGCGGCGGCAAGGACAACGATACGCTCTGGGGCGATCGCGGCGCCGATGCCATCTACGGGAACACCGGCAACGACACCATCTGGGGCAGCGTTAACGACGACCGCTTGTTCGGCGGCGAAGGCCAGGACTGGATCAGCGGCGGCAAGGACAATGACGCCATCGCTGGCGGCAAGGGCGACGACGTCCTCGCAGGCAACACCGGCGACGACGTGGTGTCCGGCGGCTCCGGCAATGACGTGGTCGAAGGCAAGGCCGGCGATGACGTGCTCGACGGCGGCCGCGGCGACGACAGGATATCGGGCGGCTCCGGCGACGATTACATCCGTGCGAGCTCCGGCAGCGACGTCGTTGCAGGCGGCAGCGGCTTCGACACGCTGGACTTCGGGCGCATGTCGGGCCGGCTCGAGATCGATCTGGGCGCACATACCGCGCGGGTCGTCGGACAGGGCAATGCCGCGCACGAGTTGACGCTGTCCGGGATCGAGCAGGTGATCGGGACCGACCTCGCCGATGCCATGACGGGCAGCAAGGCGGCCGAGCAGTTCGTCGGCGGTGCGGGCAACGACTGGTTCCGCGGCAAGCTCGGGGCGGACACGCTGACGGGCGGCGACGGCGCCGATACGTTCGCGTTCCTGAAAAAGGACCTGGGCGACGGCAGCCTCGATCGGATCACCGACTTCGAGGTTGGTGTCGATCATCTCGATCTCGCGGACTTTCTGAAGGGTGGCAAATCGCTCGAGACGGCGATCCACCTTGAGCAGCGCGGCGCCGATACGGTCGTGCAGGGGCTGGTCAAGGGCGCCTACGTCGACGTGGTCGTGCTGGCCGGCGTCGATATGGGTGCGATTGCCGACCACGGTATGCTGGTCTGACGTGGCTGCGCGCCGGATGCGCAGTGGGCATCCGAAGGCGCAAGCGAAAAAGCTGCCCGGGCGATAAGCCCGGGCAGTTCAGCAATCGACGACGATCTTTGGCAGACTACCGCTGCTTGCTGGCGATGCACTGCTGCAGGCAGCGCTGGCGCTCGGCATCACAGCTCGGGCTGCCCTTGGTCTGCACGCGGCAACGGTCGTGATTGGCCTGGCAAGTGCCAGCGCACGAGCCGTTCTGGGCAACTTGCGTCGGCGCGGTGACCGCCGGGAAGGCATGCGGGGAGGCGCGCAACGTCTGGCCGTCAGCCAGCGCCGGGTCAGTCAGTGCTGGACCAGCCAGACTTGCCAGCAATCCCAGTCCGATGATGAAGCGCCGAAGCATCTCCAACACTCCCCGCATTGTCATTGTTTCCGCCGGTCATCCGGCGGGCTCATGTTCGCCACGGTCCGGTCTTTGACCGGCGCGCAACGATCTCAATTCTGCCCCGGTTGATAGCCGGGGCCACATGAATGCAGGCTGAACTTGAGATTGTTGTGTCAAATCATCGGGTTGGATTTTATCGGATCGAGCGCCCCAGAACGTCTGTCAACGCTCGAGGCGCTTACGGAGCATGCTAACATTGCCAATGGACCTTTGGCGATATGTGGACAAGCGGCCTGTGGATGACGGCTTGGCGGGCTTTGCCGACTGGCCTTAAGGTGCGCCGTCTCCAGCCAGGATGCCCAGCCCATGAGCCTCGATCCGAAGATCGTCCAGACGCTTGCCAAGGTCACCACCGCGACCATCACCACAATCCTGTTGAAGAAGGGGCTGCGCAACGTCTGGATGCGCGGCTCACGGCCATTGGCGCCGGGCCAGCCGCGCCTCGTCGGGCGGGCGTTCACGCTGCGGTTCGTGCCGGCACGCGAGGATCTGGCGACGCCGGAGTCGTGGTCCTCGCCGACCTCGACGCGGGCGGCAATCGAGGCCATGCCGGCCGGTTGTATCGCGGTTGCCGACGCCATGGGCGTGACCGACGCTGGCATCTTTGGCGATATCCTGTGCGCGCGGATGAAAAAGCGCGGGGTTGCCGGGCTGATCTCCGATGGCGCCGTACGCGACGTTGCGGGCGTGCTCGGAACCAAGCTGCCGGTCTGGTGCCAGGGTGGCGCGGCGCCGCCATCGGTGGCCGGATTGACGTTCGTCGCCTGGCAGCAGCCGATCGGCTGCGGCGGCGTTGCCGTGTTCCCTGACGATGTCGTCGTTGTCGATGACGATGGCGCGGTGCTCATTCCAGCCAAGCTCGTTGACGAGGTTGTGGCGACCGCGCCGGATCAGGAGCATATGGAGGGCTGGATCATGACCGAGGTCGAGAAGGGCGTGCAGTTGCCGGGCCTCTATCCCATGAATGCGGAAACGAAGGCGCGTTACGAGGCGGAGAAGAAGAGGTGAGCGGAGCGAGGACAAAACCACTCGAAGGCCTGACTGTGGTCTCACTGGAGCAAGCGGTTGCCGCGCCGATGTGCGGACGCCGGCTCGCTGACGCTGGCGCGCGGGTGATCAAGGTCGAGCGTCCCGAAGGCGATTTCGCGCGCGGATATGATCGCCTGCTGAATGGCGAGAGCGTCTATTTCGTCTGGCTCAATCGGGGCAAGGAGTTGGTTGTCGTCGACCTGACGAAGGACGAGGACCGGCGACTGTTCGAGGCACTGGTCGCCAAAGCCGACGTGCTGGTGCAGAACCTGAAACCTGGTGCGCTGTCGAAACTCGGGCTCGGCGTCGACCAGCTCTGTGCCAAGCATCCGCGGCTGATTGCCTGCTCGATTTCTGGCTATGGCGACGAGGGCCCTTACGCCGAGCGCAAGGCCTATGATCTGCTGATCCAGGCGGAATCTGGGTTGGCCTCGGTCACGGGTGGGCCGGAAGAACCCTCGCGTGTCGGCATCTCGATCGTCGATGTGGCGACGGGACTGCATGCCTACGAGGCGATCCTCGAGGCGCTGATCCGGCGCAGCGTCACTGGGCAGGGCGAGCACATCCGCGTCTCGATGTTCGATTGCATGGCGGAATTCATGAGCGTGCCGCTGCTGCAGGGCCTGTGGGGCGCGCCACCGAAACGCATCGGCCTGTCGCACACCTCGCTCGCGCCCTACGGCGTGTTCACGACGCGCGACGGCGTGCCGGTTCTGATTTCCATCCAGAACGACCGGGAGTGGCGGTCGCTGGCGACAAAGGTGCTGGAGCTGCCCGCCGCCGCTACCGATCCGAAATTTGCGACCAGCCCCGCGCGTCTCGAACATCGGCCGGAAACCGACGCTCTGGTGGCGCGCTGGTTCGCCAGCCTCGATGCTGTGGCTGCGATCGCCAAGCTCGATGCGGCCGACATCGCGTTCGGGCGCGTCAACGACTGGCAGGGTCTCAACGCACATCCGCATCTGCGCACAATCACGGTTGGTACCGTGAAGGGACCGGTGACCATGCCGGCGGCAGCCGCCATCTGGTCCGGCTCACCAAGCGAGCCGGGACCTGTGCCGGCACTTGGCGCCGATACCGCGCGCGTGCGCCGCGAGCTGCTGGGGTGACGTTCGCCTAAGCGGTCGCTTTGAGCAGGGCCGCGGCCTTCGGTGCGAAATAGGAAAGGATGCCATCGGCGCCGGCCCGCTTGAAGCACATCAGGCTCTCCATCATCACGCGGTCGCCGTCGAGCCAGCCGTTCTGGGCTGCTGCCGTCAGCATCGCGTACTCGCCCGACACCTGATAGGCGAACGTCGGCACGCGCAGCTCGGTTTTGACGCGGCGCACGACGTCGAGATAGGGCATGCCCGGTTTCACCATCACCATGTCGGCGCCCTCGGCGATGTCGAGCGCCACCTCGCGGATCGCCTCGTCGGTATTGGCGGGGTCCATTTGATACGTGCGCTTGTCGCCGATCAAGGTCGCATTGGTGCCGATCGCGTCGCGGAACGGCCCGTAGAAACCCGACGCATATTTGGCCGCATAGGAGAGGATCTGCACATCCTGGTAGCCGGCGCCGTCGAGCGCACGGCGGATGGCGCCGATGCGGCCGTCCATCATGTCGGAGGGCGCGATGCAATCGCTGCCCGCCTCGGCGAGCGCCAGCGCCTGCCGGCACAGCACCTCGATCGAGGGATCGTTCTCGATGCGGCCCTTGGCGTCGAGCACGCCGTCATGTCCGTGGCTGGTATAGGGATCGAGTGCGGCATCGGTGATCAGGCCGAGCTCGGGGCACGCCGCCTTGATGGCGCGCACGGCGCGGCCCATCAGGTTGCGCGTCTTGGTCGCCTCGCTGCCGGTGGGGTCGCGCAGCGACTTCTCGACATAAGGAAATGGCGCAATCGCGGGGATGCCGAGTTTCATGGCGCGTTCGGCCTCGACGACGGCCTCCTCGATATTGACCCGGTCGACGCCGGGCATGTGGTCGACGGGGACGCGCCGTGTCGCGCCATCAATCAGGAAGATCGGCCAGATCAGGTCGTTGGTGGTGAGCACGTTTTCCTGGACCATCCGTCGGGTCCAGGATGCCTTGCGATTGCGGCGCATGCGAACCGCCGGATACATGCCGGGCGCACTGGTGACCGCTTCGCGAACGGCCTCCCGCTTGGCTTCGCTGCGGCTATCGATGGGGCGCAGGCGCTCTGGTTTGGTCACGGGCATCTCATGGGCTGAATGGCATTGAACGCCAGAATCCAGCGGCAGGGGCGCCATGGCAAGTAGAAAGTGGGTGAACCGGTCCGGCGGTCGAGCGGCTTGCGGTCGCGATGGTGTGGCGTGCTACTGTCCGCCAAGGCTGAGCAACGCAGAGGGCGTCATGAGACAGGCGACACGGAGCGGGATTGCAGCTCGGACGGCACTGGCATTGGCATTCTGCGGCGCGCCGGTGGAGCTGGCGCTGGCGCAGAAGTCGGGCGGCACGCTGCGCGTCTACAACACGACGCAACCGCCGTCGGCCTCGATCCACGAGGAATCTGACGATCGCCACCAACATGCCGTTCATGGCGATCTTCAGCAATCTCGTGCGCTTCGATCCGACCAAGCCGCGGAACAGCTTCGAGACGATCGTGCCGGATATCGCGGAGAGCTGGAGCTGGGACGCGACCGGCACCAAGCTGACGTTCAAGATCCGGACGGCCGGCGTCACCTGGCACGACGGCAAGCCGTTCACGGCGAAGGACGTGCAGTGCACCTGGCACCGGCTCAACGGTCTCGAGAAGGACTACTTCCGGCGCAGCCCGCGCGCGATCTGGTACGAAAACCTGAAAGAGGTGACGATCGACAATGAGAACACGGTCACTTTCCACCTGACCAAGCCGCAGCCTTCGATGCTGGCGATGCTGGCCTCAGGGCTGTCGCCGATCTATCCGTGTCATGTGGCCGGCGCGCGAGATGCGCACGAAGCCGATCGGAACGGGGCCGTTCAAATTCGTCGAGTTCAAAAGCAACGAGTCCATCAAGCTCGTGAAGAACCCGGACTACTGGAACAAGGGCAAGCCCCACCTCGACGGCATCGATTGGCGGATCGTGACCAGCCGCTCGACCCGGGCGCTGGCCTTCGTCGCCGGCGAGTTCGACTTGACATTCAACGGCGATATCACGGTCGCGATGATGGCGGACGTTGCGAAACAGAAGCCAGACGCGGTCTGCAAACTGGTGCCCAACAATGTGCCGATCAACATCTTGATCAACCGGGACCGGCCGCCATTCGACAAGGCGGAACTGCGCCGCGCCGTTTCACTTGTGTTCGACCGCAAGGGCTACGTCGACATCATCACGCAAGGCAAGGCTCTGCCGGCCGCCAACATGATGCCGCCGCCAGAAGGGCAATGGGGCATGCCGCCCGAGGAGCTGGCGAAGCTGCCCGGTTACGGCGACGTTACAACGCAACGGGCCGAAGCCCGGAAGATCATGGAGAGCCTCGGCTATGGCCCCAGCAACCGGCTCAAGGTGAAAATCGCGACGCGCGATTTCGCGACCTACAAGGATCCGGCCGTGATCTTCGTCGATGAGCTGAACAAGATCCATTTCGACGCCGAGATGGAGCTGGTGGAATCCTCGATCTGGCACAGCCGCTTGACCAAGAAGGACTACACGCTCGGTATGAACACGTCGGGCGTCGGCATTGACGACCCCGATGCCGTCTTGAAGGGCGCCTACGCCTGCAAGTCGGAGGCGAACTACACGGGCTATTGCAAGCCCGAAATCGAAAAGCTGCTGGACGAGCAGTCGCAGCAGTCGGACATGACGAAGCGGCGCAAGATTGTCTGGGAGATTGAGCGCCTGCTGGCGGAGGATGTCGCGCGTCCCATCATCTTCCACAACAAGGGCGGCACGTGCTGGCACTCCTACGTCAAGGGCCACACGCACCAGGAAAACAGCCTCTACAACAACTGGCGCTTCGACACCGTCTGGCTCGACAAGTGAGTGGTGGTGGGGTGGGGACCTCCCCATGATGCTCGCGGACTTCGAGGGAAAGCATTAGCTCGCGAAGACTTCGCGTTGCGGCAGCACTCGGGCCGCAAGCTCAAGCCAATCCCGCAGCGTCGGTCTCGGCGTATCGACACGATTGACCCTGAGCTGACATCGGGTTGGTCCAGGGACCTCGCCCCGTCGCGTCTGCTTTTCTATCTATCACGCAAAGCGCGTCACAGAACAGTTCCCTACTTGCGCAAAGCGTAATACCGCAAGTAGCGTTGGACGACCAACGTGATCATATCGGGCAGAACCTAGAGGAGGAGTTCAATGCGCAAACTGTTATATTCGAACGGGTCACCGTTCGCACGCAAGGTCCGCATCGTGCTCGCCGAAAAAGGTCTCGAGTTCGATGGAGACGTCGTCACCAACTATATCCAAATTAAAGACTCACTCAAGGAGCACAATCCACTTCTCCAGGTGCCGGCGTTTTATGACAGAAGCCGAGTGTTGTGGGGATCCGACCTGATCTTGCAGTATTTATTCTCGACTTATCCGGAGACCCCGCCCAGTGGCGTCTCACCTCCTCTTGCGCCGACCATCGCTCGGCAAGATCAGTACTGGGATGACATGCTCATCCTTACGACGATCGATTCCATGGCAGACGCCATCGTCAACTACCGCCTAATGGTTGCTGGTGGACCGGAGTTTGAAAACACCTTCATGGAAAGACAGATTGGCCGCGTTCCTTCGGCTTTGGACTGGCTGGAACAGCGGTGCACGACCGAAGGGTTTTGGCCGGGAACATGTTCGGTGATGGATATCAACTTGATGTGCCCGCTGATTTATGGCGAGGTCAGAAAGGCATTCAACTTTCGAACCGGACGCTGGCCGAAAATCGTGGCGCTTGTCGATCAACTTCAAACAAGGCCGTCCGTGGCCGCTACTCAGATCAATACGTGAGCCCCTTTGGTGTTTGCGGAGCTTTCAGCTAACGCCCGAATAGCTGCTCTCCCGCGCCAAATCGATGGTATGTCTCTTCCTGACCCATCGCGACTGATTTCACGCTCATACCAACGTCGTCCGGGTGCGAGAGATGGGCTGGCAACGCCACTCGACATACGGAGGCAAGCGAGCACGCACGCCACCACCATCACCCCGCCGCGTCCTTGTGCGCGCCGCTGCGCGCTTTGGCGAGCAACCGCCGCATGCCGGCAAGCCAGCGATCTGGGATCGCCAGCTTTGCGTTTGAGATAGTCGGCAACTTCGGGGTGCGGTGAGGATAGGAACCGTCTCCTCGCTCCATCGCACGCACGACGCATTCGGCGACCGCCTCTGTTGTCGCGATGCCGTCGACGCCGGCGGCCTTCAATCCGGGCTTCGCATACATCGGCGTGTTGACGGCCTGCGGACACAGTACCGAGAACCTGACGCCACGATCGCCGTATTGAATCGCCAGATGCTCGGCGAGGGCGACCGCCGCGTGCTTGGTCACCGTGTAGGGCGCCGAGCCGACCGAGGCGAGGAGACCGGCTGCCGAGGCGGTACTCAGGATATAGCCGCTGCCCTGGGCCAGCATATCGGGCAGGACGGCGCGCGCGGCATAGACGTGCGCCATGACGTGGACGCTCCACATCTGCGCCCATACCTCGTCAGGTGCCTCTTCGTGACCGCGCACGGATATGCCGGCGTTCGAGAAGAATACGTCGATCGGCCCGTATGTCGCCTTGGCTGCGGCGACGAGCGCCTTCACCTCGGTTTCGCGCGTGACGTCGCAGGGAAATGCGAACCCGCCGATCTCGCGCGCGACCGCCTCGAGTGCGGGTGTCGATGCGGCGCGATCGGTGACCACGATCCCGCGCGCGCCCTCGGCGGCGAACCGGCGGGCCAAGGCCGCGCCAATTCCGCTGGCCGCGCCCGTCACGACGATGTGCTTCTGGTGCAATTTCATATCGGGCGTCCTGTGGAAGGGCCGGCTGGCCGCGGGCGAATGCTTGGATCAGCGTCGGGTGCGCGGTGGCCGGCTGTCAAGCTGCGGCCGCCCAGCACTGTCCTCGCGCCATCTCCGATTCACATCGGGCGGATCGCGCGGTAGCATCCCCGGAGAATGGAACCGGAGAGACCCATGCGATCGGACGATCAAGCCAAGACCGCCAAACCCGATGCCCCGTTGGTGGCGGCTTGGGATCTGCCGACGCGGCTGTTTCACTGGACACTGGTCCTGCTGATCATTCTGGCATGGGTCTCACGCAAGTGGGGCGATGCTGGCCTCGTCTGGCACACGTGGAACGGCTACGCGATCCTGGTGCTCATCGTCTGGCGGGTCATCTGGGGCTTTACCGGCAGCTCGACCGCGCGGTTCCAGGCGTTCTTCTACTGGCCGTGGACGGCGGCGAGCTACGGCATCGACTTCGCGCTGCGCCGCCCCCGCCATTTTCTGGGCCACAATCCGCTTGGCGGGTCGGTCGTATTCATGATGCTGGGTCTCGTAGGTCTACAGGCAACGCTGGGGCTTTTTTCCTACGACGATCACGACTCCCTGGCCGGCGGGCCGCTGGCGGGCAAAGTTGGCGACGCCGCCTGGGCGTTCGCGACGAAGTGGCACATTCGGGTCTTCGATCTGATCCTCGTCGTGATCGCGCTGCACATCGCCGCGAACATTCTGTACATCGTTTGGAAGGGTGAGAATCTCGTGCGCCCGATGATCACTGGAAAAAAGCCGGCGATCGGCTACGAGGATCAGGCCGAGGCGCGCCTGGAAAGTGCCGGCCGCGCCCTGGTTTGCCTGATCGCCGCGGTGTTCCTCGTCTTCGGCGCCATTATGACCTTCGGCGGAAAGGTGTTTTAGGGGGCGGCAGCGTCGTCGCGTCTCTTGCCGTGTCGCCGCGCGGCGACCACAATGGCGCCCAACCTTGCGCCCAGCGTCGGCCAAGGACGGGAGTTGCACGGGGATGGTATCGATGGACGGGCGTTGGCGGTCAATTCTCGCGGCCGCGGTGTGTTTGCATCCGTTGCTGACGGGGGCCTTGCCGACGGCGGCCATCGCCCAGGAACGCCCCTCGCAAACAAGCCCGACTTCGCCTCAAACGGAGACTTTGCCTCCGGCACCGGTTCTGGCCCCCGCCGTGAGCCCGTCGCTGGCGGTCGTGGCCGACCAGAGCGCTGGTCTCCCCGAACCTGATAAAGCCCCAGCGCAGCGTCCAATTCTGCCGCCGGCGGATCCCATTGCTGCGGCCGCCTACGGCGTGCTCGAAACGCATTGTGCACGCTGCCACCAGGGCGGCCGGCTGACCCGGGCGGCGCCGGCGGCCGGCTTCGGCAACATTCTGCGGCTCGACGAGATCGCGCGCGATCCTGTGCTCGTCCTGCCGGGCAATCCCGACGGATCGCGCCTCTACACGCTGATGCTGCAGCGCCAGATGCCGTTCGACGTTCACCAGGAGCAGGGGGCGGGCGCCGAGCCCAGCGCCGACCAGCTGCAGGCCGTCCGCGAGTGGATCGGCCGGTTGCCGCCATCGGGCCCCTGCCGCGATCGGCGTATGGTCACGGCCGCGAACCATCGCGACGCGTTGCGCACCGCCGCGGACACGGCAGGCCCGGCGGCAAGCCGGTTCCGCTTCGTGTCGATCGCCCACCTGCACAATGCCTGCGCGACACCTGAGGCCATGTATGGCTATCGGCATGCGATCGGTCAGTTGTTCAACAGCCTGACCTGGCGCGCCACCCCCGTGCGGCCAGAGCCCGTCGACGACCAGCGCACGCTCTACCGGATCGATCTCGAACAGATCGGCTGGGTGCCCGCGCACTGGGACTGGATTGTGCGCTCCGGACCAAATCCCGCCGGCATGGTCGAGCTGCCGGCCGAGGTGCATCGCCCGTTCGCGACAGACACGCCGGTCGTGCGCGCGGACTGGCTCGCCCATCTCGTGCTGCGGGCGCCGCTTTATTACGACATCCTGGGTCTGCCGGGGCTTGCCTCGGAGATCGAAAAGATCCTCCGGATCGATCCGGCCGATCAACAGCGGACCGCGGTCGCGCAGCGGCAAGGTATCAAGCCGTCGCAATTCGCGCAGCAGGGCCGCCTGCTCGACCGGTTCCAGCATGCGTCGGGTACGCTCTGGCGCGCCTACGATCAGCTGCCGCGCGAGGGGCGGCGCGATGTGTCGGAAATGACCGCGATCGAAATGACGAGCCAGGCGTTCGACGCGGGCCTCGGCATGTTTACGCTGCCGAACGGCTTCCCCGGCTTTTACGCTTTCAATCCGAAGGGCGACCGTCTGGACGACGTGCCGCCGGCTATCGCGCAGCGCTCCATTGCGGGGCGGCTCGGCGTCAAGGTCGGCGTCGACTGCATGGGCTGCCATGCGGGAGGGCCTTCGGCGCAGAGCGCGGCGCCGACGCCCAATAGCGACTTCGCCAGATTGATGGCTGAGGATCACCGCCGGATGACCGAGACCTTCCGCAAGGCCGGACTGGACATCGCTTATACGCTCGACGGTGTGCCGCCGATCCAAATGCTGGCGCAACAATTCGTGCGTCCGGTCGGCGCCTATCGGGCGGCCGGCGAGCTTGGCGTCGATCCGGATGCGCTGGAGAAGCTCGCCAATGAAACCGCGCACCCCGCATCCTTGCTTGCGCGCCGGCTGATGCTCGGTGTCATCACCCGGGAAGAGATGGAGGCGCAGCTGTCGCTTCTGCGTGCGGGGCTCGCCGGCAAGTCGATGGCGCCGGTGATGATCAAGCCCGTCACGATGCCCTCGACCGCGCCGGGGCCACAGGACGTCGTGCTGGCGGCGACGGTGAGATCCCCGCCGATCGATCCGGGACCGGCGGTGGTGCTGACCTCCGACAAGGCAACCTACAAGATCGGCGATGTGCTGAATCTCACGGCGCGTGCGACGGCCGATTGCCATCTGACCTTGATCAGCGTCGATCAGCGTGGCCGCGGCACGGTGCTCTATCCCAGCGACTTCGAGCCCAACAATCTGCTGACCGCCGACCAAACCCTGCGGCTGCCAAGCGCCAGCGCTCCCTATACCCTGCGGCTGAAGGAGCGCGGCCGCGAGTCGATCGTCGCGATTTGCAACGCGGCGGGCACCACCGTCGACGGCATCCGGCACGACTTCGAGCGCCAGCGCTTTACCGACCTTGGTAACTGGCCCGCGTTCTTGAACCAGGCGGTCATCACCAACGCGCAAGCGCGCCAGCAACTGGCGAGGCCGGCAGCCGCTCCCGAGGCGCGCGGCGTCAAGGGCCGGCGCCGTGAGCGGGAACGGATCGACGCTCCTGAACCGAGGCCGCGGCCTGACCAGATTTCGCGCACCGCGATCACGATCGAGGTGCGCTGATAATGGCTTGCACGATTGCCGGAAGGCGCCGCCCCGTGCCAATCTCGACAGAAAAAAGGGTTTGCGTACTTTTATTGGCGATGCTCGCGGCATGGGGCAGTACGGGGCAGGCAGTGCCCGCGCAGGCGCAATCCGACCCCAAGCTTGCGACAACCGGCTCCTCCATTGCGGTTCCGCTGAGCCCCGCCGCCGCACCGCGGGTCTGCCTGCCGTCCGATCTGAAGGCGATCATTCAGCGCCAGTCGGATCGCGGACGTGATATCGAGACCTGCGAGTTGCCCTGCCTCGCGCGTCCGCCGAATCTCGACGCAACCGACGCCAAACGCATCGAGCGCCGCTATGCCGTGCAGTGGTGCCGCAGCTGCGTGCCGATCGGCGGCTATCTTCCCGTCGACGATATCCACCGCATCGAGCAGGCCGGAAAGATCACGCTCTGCCCACAGCCGGTGCTGGAGAACCGCCGGCGGGCGTCTGGCCCCAGCTCTGCGCCCGGTTCTGGCTTCAGTTTTGGCCCCAGTTTTGGCCCAAGCGTCGTCGCCGATGGATTGAAAGGCGTGCGCGGACTGTTCGGCAGCGGCCCGCCGTCGGCTCAGCACGACAACTTTGCCGTGGTGATCAGCCTGACGCGGCCCGCGACCCGCGCAACGGCGCGATCGCGGCGCGACGCCGCGGCCATGATGGCGTTGCTGCGTGAGCGGTCCGGTTACAAGTCGGCAAACGTCATCGACGTGCCGGAGGCGACACGGGCCGATCTCGAACGCATGTTCGGAGATGGCGCGGTCGCGAAGGGCCAGATTGCCGCGCGAATGCGGGAGGCGGCCGGGGCGCGGCTTTTCGTTTACATCGCGGGCTATGGCGCCATTCCCGATGAGGCCGAGGAGGCCGTGTTGCTCGGCTCCGGCGCGGCGACTGGGCGGGCCGACGCTGCCTATTTCCCGTTGGACCGGCTGTATCGCGCGCTTGCCGAGCTCAAGGGGGTGCCGGCTACGGTCATTCTCGAGGTGAGTTTCGAGCGAGACCCAATGGTTGTCATGACGGGGCTCAACACGTCAGAGAGCGACGTGGCGACGGTGCCGAAGGCGGTCCGGACCGGGCTCGTCGTGATGCTTGCGGCCGAGCGCGATCAACGCCCGCTCGAGGATGTCGAGACGGGGCTGTCTCTGTTCACGCGTCACATCATCGAGGGGCTTGGCGGCGCCGCCGATGTGGCACCGGTCGGGAATGGCGACGGCGGGATCGATACGTCGGAGCTGTTCGTCTACGCTGCCAATCGCACGGGTTATGTGGCGCGCAAGTCCTATGGACTGCTCCAGCGGCCCTGGCTGGTCCAAGGGGGCGCGCAAGTGCTGCGGACCGGCGAGGATCGTTAACGCGTTGCGGTCGGCAGCGATTCCCGGCGATTTTTGCGTGCTCCCGAAAACGTGACCGCGACAAAACGATCGCCGCCGCGCTAGTCTGGCGACTGGAGCAGATACGGCCGGAAGGATTGTCCATGTCGGAAGCGAAGAAGCAGGTGACCAAAGGGCGCTGTCACTGCCGCACCATCGAGTACGAGTTCGAAGGCAAGCCGAAGTGGGTCATGCACTGCCATTGCGAAAGCTGTCGGCGCTCCGTGTCGTCGGCGCTGGCGACCTATGTCGGCGTCAACATCGACCAGTTCCGCTACTTGAAGGGCGACCCATCGATTTATGAATCCTCGCCCGGCGTGAAGCGCTACTTCTGTCCGACCTGCGGCTCGCCGATGGCCTATGCCGGCTCGCGCTGGCCGAAGGAAGTCCACCTCTTCCACGGTACGCTCGAGGATCAAACGCAATGGCCGCCAACCGGCCACGCCCACATCGAGGAACAGGTCGTCTGGTTCGACGTTCACGACGATCTGCCGCGCTTCGAGAAAGTCGCCGGCAAGGATGCCAAGCCCTTGCACAAGGGACCCAAGAAAAAGCAGGCGGCGAAATAGCCGGAGAGATCCTGCCGACCGTACGGGCTGAAAGTCGGCGGAGCGTCAGGATACCGCCTCCCGTGGCCGGTTGTCGGCTGCTATAAGGCGGCATGAGCAACCTGGAATCAGTCAGGCCGAACGCCGCCGTCAAAGTCGGCTCGGTGATCTTCGCGCAGGACCGCCCGATTGCGGTCTTTGCCGGTCCTTGCCAGATGGAGAGCCGCGCGCATGCCCTGGAGATGGCATCGGGGCTGAAGGAGATCGCAGCGAAGCTCGGCATCGGGCTCGTCTACAAGTCAAGCTTCGACAAGGCGAACCGCACCTCGATTTCCGGCAAGCGCGGCATTGGCCTCGCAGGCGCGATCCCGGTCTTTGCCGAGATCCGTGAGAAACTGGGTCTGCCCATTGTGACCGACGTGCACGAGATCGACCACTGTGCGGCGGTGGCCCCCGTGGTCGATGTTCTGCAGATCCCGGCGTTCCTGTGCCGCCAGACCGACCTGCTGATTGCTGCTGCGAAAACCGGCAAAGTGGTCAAGGTCAAGAAGGGTCAGTTCCTGGCGCCCTGGGACATGAAGAACGTCGTCGCCAAGATCACCGGTAGCGGCAATCCGAACGTCCTGGTGACCGAGCGCGGCGCCTCGTTCGGCTACAACACCCTGGTCGTCGACATGCGCGGCCTCGCAATCATGGCCGAGACCGGCGCGCCAGTGATCTTCGACGCGACGCATTCCGTGCAGCAGCCGGGTGGCCAGGGCACGTCGTCGGGCGGAGATCGCCGGATGGTGCCGGTGCTGGCACGGGCCGCCGTTGCGGTCGGCGTCGCCGGTCTCTTCATCGAGACGCATCAGGACCCCGACCGCGCGCCCTCCGACGGCCCTAATATGGTTCCACTGAGCCAGTTCGAAGCGCTGATGCGCGAGCTGATGGCGATCGATCGGGTTATCAAGGCGCCCCGCGCCTGATTGCGGGGTACCGCTGGATCGCCCCAGAGATCAATCACTTAGGTCCAGCCGCGATCGATCGTTGCCGATTGGTCCAAGAACCGCCATAAGGCGCGGGCAAATCCGCGTCCGTGGCGCGTCCCCGCGCCGTTCCCCACGGACCATCCGATCGCATCGCAGGAGCCTGCCTTGATCAAAATCGTCACCAGCCTCGTCCTGTCCCTGCTGGCGCTGATGGCGCCCGCGCTGGCGCAAGCGCCGGCCCCGGCTGCCGCGAAGCCCGATCCCCAGAACACCCTGGTCATCGAGCTCAAAACCGGCAAGGTCCTGATCGGCCTGCGCCCGGACATCGCGCCGAAGCACGTCGAGCGCGTCAAGACGCTCGCCAAGCAGGGTTTCTATAACGGCATCGTGTTTCACCGCGTGATCGGAGGCTTCATGGCGCAGACCGGCGACCCGACTGGCACCGGCACGGGTGGCTCGAAGCTCGGCAACGTCCAAGCTGAGTTCACCAACACGCCGTTCGAACGCGGCACGATCGGGGCGGCTCGCTCGCAGAGCCCGAACAGCGCCGATAGCCAGTTCTTCATCTGCTTTGCGCAGTCCTCGTTCCTGAACGGCCAGTACACCGTTTGGGGCAAGGTGATCGAGGGCATGGACCACGTCGACAAGATCGCCAAGGGCGAGCCGCCGGCTACGCCGGACAAGATGCTCAAGGTCTACCTGCTCGCCGACGCGAAGTGATCCTTCTTTTCCAACCGAATTCGACAGGACCCAAAAATGGCAAAGATCAAAGATCCCGAGAACGCCCTCGTGATGGAGACCACCCAAGGCAAGGTCGTCATCGAGATGCGCCCGGATTTGGCGCCCGGCCACGTGACCCATATCAAGAAGCTGGCCCGCGAGGGCTTCTATGACGGCACCGCGTTTCACCGTGTCATCGACGGCTTCATGGCGCAGACCGGCTGCCCGCACGGCACCGGCACAGGCGGCTCGAAGTATCCGAACCTGAAGGCTGAGTTCAATCGCGAGCCGCACGTGCGCGGGATTTGCTCCATGGCGCGCTCGTCGATGCCCGACAGCGCCAACAGCCAGTTCTTCATCTGCTTCGACGACGCGAGCTTCCTCGACAAGCAGTACACCGTCTGGGGCAAGGTGATCGAAGGCATGGAGAACGTCGACAAGATCAAGAAGGGGGAGCCCGTGCAGAACCCCGACAAGATCAAGTCGCTGAAAGTCGCCGCGGACGTGAAGTGACGCGGCGGTCTGGAGCGTGGCTCTGGTTGATGGCGCTTGTGGCCGCGGCTCCGCCGGCGGTGGCGTGCGCGGTGCCTGATCTCGTGGCCTTCCAGCACCCATCCGGTCGCGGGATCGTGGCAACGTTCGGGGTGCGTCGGCATCCCATCCTGCAGATGGATCGATTGCATCCCGGCATCGACTACGAGGGACCGGTTGGCGATCCGGTTGCGGCTTCGGCGGCCGGACGCGTGCTGCAATCGGCATTCACGGGCGAGTCCGGCAATCTGGTTGTCATCCAGAACGGCGCGGCACGCGAGACGCGCTACGCTCACTTGTCGAGGCTTGACGTGAAGCCGGATGACTGTGTCACCGCCGGGCAGATCATTGGCGCCATTGGAACGACGGGGCTTGCGGCGGGGCCTCACCTGCATTTCGAGATCGTCCTGGATGGCAAGGCGATCGATCCGATGAACCTGTTGCCTCCGCGATGACGGACGTCGTCATGCGCGTAACCCGGCGCGGCGCGCTTCAACTCGGTTGCTTCGGCGGGCTGGCGGTGATGGGCCGGAGCGGCATCGTGACGGCGCAGGCGTCACCTCCAGCGATACGTCACCACCGGCGCGGCGACGCTGGCCGCCAGTCAATTCGCAGCGCTCAGGGGCAAGCGCGTCGGCCTCATCACCAACCACACGGGACGCGTCGGGGCGGCGCATCTCGCCGACCTGATCGCGGCGGCGCCGAAGGTCAAACTCGCGGCGATCCTGGCGCCCGAGCACGGCTTTCGTGGCGCTGTCGAAGCCGGCGAGAAGGTCCGGGACGATCGCGATCCCAAGACCGGCGCACCGGTGTTCTCGCTCTATGGCGCGACCCGCAAGCCGACATCTGCCATGCTCGCCGGCGTCGACTTGTTGGTGTTCGATATCCAGGACATCGGAGCGCGCTTCTACACCTACATCTCGACGATGGGTCTCGCGATGCAGGCGGCAGCCGCCGCGCGAATTCCGTTCGTCGTCCTCGACCGGCCCAATCCGCTTGGCGGGATGTATGTCTCTGGTTTCGTGCTGGAGCCGGCGCTGCGCTCGTTCGTTGGCCAGTACACGATCCCGATCGTGCACGGGCTGACGGTTGGCGAACTCGCGCGGATGATCAAGGGCGAGCGGCTGATCGGCGGCCTCGAGGGCCTCGATCTCCAGGTGATTCCGATGACCGGGTGGCGCCGGGACATGCGCTGGCCGGCAACGGGCCTGCCCTGGGTGCCGACCAGCCCGAACATTCCGTCGTTCGATTCCGCGCTCGTCTATCCGGGCATCGGCATGGTCGGTGAGTTGGAGGTGAGCGAAGGGCGCGGCACGCCGACGCCGTTCCAGATGTTCGGCGCGCCCTGGGTGGATGCGATCACATTGCTGTCGCGGCTGCGGGAGCTGCAGCTGCCGGGGCTGCAAATCGATCCGGTTGATTATCAGCCGGTGACGATCCCTGGCGTTGCGGCGAAGCCTCGCTTCGTCGGCGAGACCGTGCGCGGCGTGCGCCTCACCATCGTCGATGCCGATCGGGTGAAGCCGCTGGAGGCTGGCATGCACGTCATGGCGCTGCTCGTCGGGCAGGCAAAGGCCAAAGGCGTCGCACCGATCTATGCGGGCCTGAAGATGTTCCACCAGATCGCTGGCACCACGCGGCTGCATGCGATGCTCGAAGCAGGCGCCGGCGGTGGCGCGATCATCGCCTCTTGGCAGCGGGAGGTGTCGGTGTTCAAGGCGCGCCGCGCGATGTATCTGCTCTATCCTGCTTAGCCTTACGCACGGTCCCGGCTGGCGCTTTGCCACAGCGTGTGGCAAAGCCAGCGCAGAGACCACCATGCGCACCGACCTCTTCGACTTCGAGCTGCCCGAGCATCTGATCGCGCTCCGCCCCGCCGAGCCGCGCGACGCCGCACGCCTGCTCGTCGTACAGCCAGCCTCGCCGCTGGCGCCCTGCTCCGAGCGCTCGGACCAGTTCGAGGATCATCGCGTCTCCGACCTGCCCGATCTGCTCCGCCCGGGCGACGCGCTGGTCGTCAACGACACCAAGGTGATCCCGGCGGCACTCGAGGGTACACGGTCGCGCAACGGCAACACCGCGCACGTCGCGTTCAACCTGATCAAGCGCGTCGACGGCAGCCGCTGGCGCGCCTTCGCGCGACCCGCCAAGCGGCTGCAGGTCGGGGACCGCATCGTGTTTGGCGTCGAGGGACGCGTGTGCCTTGCCGGCGAGCTGGCTGCGACCGTGACCGCCAAGGGCGAGGCCGGCGAAGTCGAACTCGCGTTCTCGCTGCATGGCGCCTATCTGGACGAGGCGATCGCGACACTGGGCGACATGCCGCTGCCGCCCTATATCGCCCTGAAGCGACCGCCCGATGCACAGGATCGCGCCAGCTATCAAACCCTGTTCGCCGCGAAGGAGGGCGCTGTCGCCGCGCCAACTGCCTCGTTGCATTTCACGCCGGCGCTGATTGCCGCCCTCGACGCGCGCGGGATCACGTGGCACACGCTGACACTGCATGTGGGCGCCGGCACGTTCCTGCCCGTCAAGACCGAGGACACAGCCGACCACGTCATGCACGCGGAGTGGGGAGAGATTTCGCCCGAGACCGCTGCCGCACTGAATGCCGTGCGCGCGAAGGGTGGCCGCATCGTCGCCGCCGGCACCACTGCGCTCCGCCTGCTCGAGAGCGCCACCGGCGACGATGGCGTCATCCGTCCGTTCCAGGACGAGACGGCGATCTTCATCACGCCTGGCTACCGGTTCCGCGCCGTGGATGTGCTGCTCACCAACTTCCACCTGCCGCGTTCCACGCTGTTCATGCTGGTTGCGGCTTTCGCCGGGCTCGACACGATGCAGAGGGCTTACGCGCACGCGATCAGCCGCGGTTATCGGTTCTACAGCTATGGCGACGCGTCGCTGTTGTATCGAGGGGCGTGAGTGCGGCGCGATCTCCGGACTACTCGAGCGAGTGAAGCCACCACACAGCGCGCGTGACGAACGGCCACTGGAAGATCGCATAACCGTCGATCGCCAGACCGAGCACGATCAGGATGGCACCATGGCGCACGGCGGCGCGGCCGGTCAGGTGTTCGTTGTCGTCCGTGACGTCTTGGGCGACGAGCGCGTAAACACCCCGCAGGAGGACCAGGGTGCCGAAAATGAACAAAGTCAAAAAAATCGGGTTCATCTCCTCAGTGTCGCACGGTCGCCTTTACATTTGGTTTTTGGGGGCCGGTGGCCTGTGCCGCTCTCGGGACGGGAAGCTGGACCCGCGGATCGAAAGCCATTACATGCCCTCCCAGCACAGGCCGGATGCCGTCGGCGGATGTGTGATTGCCGGCCGAACGCAAACCCGATGCCTGACCGCGAGTCCGACTTCTCTTATCGCCTGATCCGCCAGGATGGCCTCGCCCGCCTCGGCGAGATTGCGACGCCGCGCGGCGTCATTCGGACGCCCGCTTTCATGCCGGTCGGCACGGTCGGCACGGTGAAGGCGCTCTATCCCGATCAAGTGAAGGGCGCCGGCGCCGACATCATCCTCGGCAACACCTATCATCTCATGCTGCGGCCAGGTGCGGAGCGGGTCGCACGCCTCGGCGGCTTGCATACGTTCATGCGCTGGGATGGGCCGATCCTCACGGACTCCGGTGGCTTCCAGGTGATGAGCCTCTCCCAGATCCGCAAGATTACTGAGGAGGGCGCGGCGTTCCAGTCGCACATCGACGGCTCCAGGCATCTGCTGACGCCCGAACGCTCGATCGAAATCCAGTGCTTGCTCGGCGCCGACATCCAGATGCAACTCGACGAATGTATCGAGTATCCGGCCGAGCACGCCGAGGCGCGCCGCGCGATGGAACTCTCGCTACGCTGGGCCGAGCGCTCGCAGGCGGCGTTCGCGCGACTGGGAAAGCCTGGGCAGGCGTTGTTCGGCATCGTTCAGGGCGGTACCTACCGCGACCTGCGGCGGGAGTCGGCCGATCAACTCGTCGCCATGGATTTGCCCGGCTACGCGGTTGGCGGGCTTGCGGTGGGCGAGGGGCATCAGGTGATGCTGACCACGCTCGAGGATACGCTGCCGCGGCTACCCATCAGCGAAGCCACGCTACCTCATGGGTGTCGGCACGCCGGAAGATCTGATCGAGGCGGTCGCTCGAGGCATCGACATGTTCGACTGCGTGATGCCGACGCGGAATGGCCGCCACGGCCTCGCCTTCACGTGGGGTGGCCGGATCAATTTGCGCAATGCGCGCCATGCCGAGGATCCGGCCTGTCTCGATGCGGCAAGCGCGTGCCCGGCGGCGCGGGACTATTCGCGCGCCTATCTGCACCACCTCATCAAGTCGGGCGAGTTGCTGGGCTCCATGTTGCTCTCTTGGAACAACACGGTGTTCTATCAGGAGCTGATGGCGGCGATGCGCCTGGCCATCGCCGAGGGCCGCTTTGCGGCCTGGGCCGCCGAGACAAAAGATCGGCTCGCGCGCAAAGACGGCTGAGGCGACGTCAATGCGCTGGCCGGTGCCATCATCGGCGTGGACTTGCCGGCCGGATCGGCTCGATCAGCTTCGGCTCCTCGATTGAGGCGAAGGAGGGCGTCTTCAAAGCCGGTCGTTCGGTCGGCGGCATGATCCCGCGCTCGGCGATCGGCACGCGTGGCGACGCACCGCGCCGCGCAATGACATCCTCGAACCGGCCGGTGACGGAGGCCACCCGCTGAACGGGCGCGGGCACAAATGGCAACGCAACGCCGGGTGCAGTCGGACGCACTTGAAGAGCGGTTAGCCGGCGCTCGTAGGCATTCAGCATCGGCAATCCCTCGGCACCGCGATGGTTGACGACCTGGAGATGAGGAGCTGCCGTTTTGATCATCGAAGCCACCAGAATGCCGGCGAGCCCCTGCAGCGGGGCAAGAGCGTCCGATACGTTCTTGGCGACTTCGATGCCCGGGCCATTGCTGCCCAAGTTCGATGCGTGCACGCTCGCGACATCGTAAGGCGCCACCTGCACGACGATCACGAAGCGGCGGCCTTTTGCATCGGTGCCGGGCTTACTCATGTAGAGCGGCACGAACACGGCTCGGCTGTGCGACGAGATGGTGTCGTAGGGGTCGGTATTGCGCGAGCTGTTGTGAAACTCGTGAAAGACGAAGTAACGCATCGATTTGCTGCTGCGCCGGCGCCACGACGATCTGGTTTGCGGACGGGGGCTGTGCGCGATGATGACGTAATCCGTTGGCGAGACCCAGATCCGCCCGGAAGGCAGCCATCCCTCAATGCCGATCCGAGGCAGCGAGAGACCACAGGCGAGGTCTGCGCAACCCTTGAACGCGGCGGCTGGGGGCGCTGCTCCGTCAGTCGCTTTCAAAGTCGCCATGGCGTCGTTGAAGGCGGCCTGGCCTCTGTCCGTTCGGTAGAGCGGCCAACCCGCGACAACCGCTTGATCACCTTCGCTGCGTGGAAATTGTGTCGCTTCGGTCCGCGCAATGCCGATGTTGCGGGCCTTGACGGGGGTGGCGTCGAGCCCAACGCCTTGCGCGGCGCTTCCCGTTGGCATTTCCGCGGCTGCGATCGCGACGGCTATCGTGCCAGAGCGGATCAGCGCTTTGCCCGCCTTGAGCACATGGGATGTAGCGGCGGCGTTTCGTGCCGGTTGCTGCAAAACGCGTCTCCTGAGCCGATTCAAGTCGCGTCTGTCATGCGCTGACATCAAGGCCGGACCGGGCCGAGAGCATGACAAAATTGGGCAGGTTTCCGTCGCGGCATACGGAGAGCCGCGTGGTGCTCTAGACCCGAAGGCCGGCTTTGCGCTCAGCCAGCACGACGCGCTCGCGATGGAACAGGTAGATGCCGGACGCGATGACGATCGAAGCTCCCATCAGTGTCCACTGGTCCGGCACATGGCCGAACACCAGATAGCCGCCGAGGGTGTGGGTAATCAGGCCGAGATAGATGAACGGCGCCAGCGTCGAGGCGGGGGCATGCTTGTAAGCGATGATGAAAATGAAATGGCCGATGCCGCCCCATACGCCCATCGACACGAGCAGCGCCCAGGTCGTCCAACTCGCAGGCCACACCCAGTCCACGATCGCGAACGGCGCCATGAAGTAGGTGCCGGCCAGCAAGGAATAAAAGAGCGTGACTTCCGGCGCGTCGAACGCCGCGAGATAACGCGTGAGCAACATGAATGTGGCGTAGCAGAGCATCGAGCCGAAGGCGTAGATCAGCGCCGGGTGAAAGGTCACCAAGCCAGGCCGCACCACAACCAGGATGCCGCAGAACCCGACGATGATCGCAAGCATGCGTCGCCAGCCGACCCATTCGCCGAGAAACGGACCCGCCAGCAAGGCCACGGTCAGCGGCGCCAGAAAATAGACGGTCTGAGTCTGGTCGAGGCGCAGGTGGCGCAAGGCCATGAAGTTCAGCAGCGTCGAGAACAGCATCAGCGTCGAGCGCGCCAGCTGGTGCTTGAACCGCTGCGACGACAACAGGCGTGGGATTGCCAGCACGCCGGTCACGAACACGACCAGCACGAATTGACTGACGAAGCGCAGCCACACGACCTGAGCGATCGGCAGTTCGGCGGTGACGGCCATGAACTTGGCCGTGGTGTCGAGGCACGAGAACAGCGCGAGCGCCACCAGCATCAGCCCGATGCCCTTCATCGTGCTCGGGGACTGCTGGCCGAGCGGTACGGTGGCGGTCCGCTGCATGTGACGTGGAATTCCCCGGGAATCACTTTTCACCTTGGTTATAGCCGCCGACTGTGACCGGTGTGAGCCTCGTTCGCCCGCGCTTCATGTATTGGGCGCTTTTGGGGGCACGCGCCGGATGCGCAAGTGGGCATCAGAAGGCGCAACCACGCGCCGGATGCGCAAGTGGGCATCAGAAGGCGCAACCACGCGCCGGATGCGCAAGTGGGCATCAGAAGGCGCAACCACGCGCCGGATGCGCAAGTGGGCATCAGAAGGCGCAACTACGCGCCGGATGCGCAAGTGGGCATCAGAAGGCGCAACTACGCGCCGGATGCGCAAGTGGGCATCAGAAGGCGCAACGAATATGGTGGGCGGTGAGAGGGTCGAACTCCCGACATCCTCGGTGTAAGCGAGGCGCTCTACCACTGAGCTAACCGCCCGTCAGGCAGCGGCTTAGCGGCGGGATGCGTCCTTGTAAAGGCATTCCATGCCTCCCGAACAAGCTGGCCATACGGCGGCGATGGGCCGGGTCCGCCGGCGCGAAGAGAAATTTGAATGCACCCATGAAGATGATAGCCTCATCTTCGGTATTGTCACACGAGGAGTACCCCCATGAGCATCGCTGACCCAAATCGCACGATCCTGACTGGCGAGAATCCGTTCATCCGCCTCTCGGCCAAGGACGGCGATCCGAATTCCACGGACGCCAGCTTCTGGCGGATCATCTTCTGCCCGGCCGGCCCCGGCCACGTGCTCTACATGAAGAGCGAGCTGACGGAGGGCCGCTGGCGGATCTACTCCGACAACATCGCGATGACACGTTGGTTGCAGTCGACGGTGCAGGGCATGCTGAATGCCGAACTCGCCGATGCGTCGATCCCGGTTACGGAGGCGAAGTTCGCCAAGACAGGCGACCCCCGCTACTTCTGGACCGAGCATGTCCGCGCCCGTGACGAGGACATCACACTCACCTGGCACGACATCGGCGATCCCTTGATGCTGCACACCCAGCCGAACCAGGTGCCGGGTCGCCGTTACGGGCTCAACACGATCCTGATCCCGGCGCTGGGCGCTCGCCTCGTGCGCAACGGGACGCAGGCGAAGGGCCTGCCCTGGAAGCGTGAACGCGAGGGTCGCCCCTTCAGCACCTGCGCGCTGGCCTTTTCCGAGAGCTGGACGGAGCCGCGCTGACCGCGCGTTCCGGATCGCAGAGCAGACCGGCTTCCGCGGCGACGTCCTCATCCGAGGCCGCTCGTCGCTGTGAGCCCGCCGTCGACGACAAGTTCCGTCGCGGTGATGTAGCGTGCTTCGTCCGAGGCCAGGAACAGTACGGCGTGCGCGATATCCCATGCGTCGCCCATTTTGCCTGTGGGTGACTGGGCATTGCGCCGGTCGATCAGCCCCTGCAGATCGTTGGCCGCGATGCTCTTGGCCAGGCGATGCTCGACCAAGGCTGTGTGCATCAGGCCGGGAACCACCGTATTGCAGCGGATTCCCTTCTTGGCATAGGAGATCGCGGTCGACTTGGAGAACGCGAGAATCCCAAGCTTGGTCGTAGAGTAGGCGATGTGAGCGCGGTCCGCCGTCATGCGCAGGCCCGCGACCGATGCCAGGTTGACGATTGAACCCTTGCCCTGCTTTTCCATGATCGGCAGCACATATTTGCAGCCGAGGAACGCGGTCTTGAGGTTGTGGCTGATCTGCCTGTCCCAGACTTCCTCGGTCATGCTCACCGCGCTGCCCGGCGCCGAGCCGCCGACGTTGTTGACGAGGATATCGATGCGGCCGAACTGTTTCATGCAATCGGCGACCGCGGCCTCGACCTCTGACGCCTTGGTCATGTCGACGGCGCGGGTGACGCAGGTGCCGCCTTCCTTATCGATGATGGCCTTGGTGACGTCGGCGGCGGCCTTGCGCAAATCGACGCCGTAGATCTTGGCGCCTTGGCGAGCCAGCAGCACGGCTGTCGCTTTGCCGTTGCCCCAAACCTTGGCGTCGGGGTCGTCGCCGACCGAGCCCGCACCCGACATGAAGACGACTTTGTCCTTGAGACTGAGCATGATGTGTTCCAGCTGGCTGATCCTGCCGGCACATAAGCACGGTGCGGGCTATGGCCAACGGTGCGCCGGCGTGCGGCCGGGAACATGGCCAGCACAGGCAAAGACGGGACGCTGCCCGTTTTACGCCGTGCCGCTGCCGGACAGCTTGATGGCGGCCTGGGCAGCGGCGAGGCGGGCCACCGGCACCCGGAACGGCGAGCAGGACACGTAGTCGAGTCCGGCGTCATGGCAAAAGCCGACCGACGCCGGATCGCCGCCATGCTCGCCGCAGATGCCGATCTTCAGGCCGGGGCGTGCCTTGCGTCCGCGTTCGGTGCCGATGCGGACCAGTTCACCGACGCCGTCCTGGTCGATCGAGACGAACGGGTCGACCTCGAAAATGCCCTTCGCCGTGTAGTTCGACAGGATCGGCGCGGCGTCGTCGCGCGAGAGCCCGAGGCAGGTTTGCGTCAGATCGTTGGTCCCGAACGAGAAGAACTCGGCACCCTTGTCGCCGCCGGCGATCTCGTCGGCCCTGAGTGCGGCGCGCGGCAGCTCGATCATGGTGCCGATCTGGTAGGTGAGTGTTGCGCCCATCTCCGTCTCGACGGCCTTGGCAGTCGCGCGGATTACATCGGCGAGCAGGTCATATTCCTTGCGCCAGGCGACCAGCGGGATCATCACCTCGGGCACCACCGGATTGCCCGATTTCTTCGCGGCGTTGATCGCAGCCTCGAAGATGGCGCGTGCCTGCATCTCCGTGATCTCGGGGTAGCGCACGGCGAGGCGGCAACCGCGGAAGCCGAGCATCGGATTGACCTCGTGCAGCTCGGTGACGCGCGCGCGCAGCTTCTCCGGGGGAACGCCCAGTTCGCGGGCGACAGCGGCGGCTTCCTTTTCCTCGTGCGGCAGGAACTCGTGCAACGGCGGATCGAGCAGACGGATCGTCACCGGCAGCCCCGCCATGATTTCGAACATCTCCTCGAAGTCCGCGCGCTGCATCGGCAGGATTTTGGCGAGCGCGCGGCGTCGGCCGGCCTCGTCGTCGGCGCAGATCATCTCGCGGACGGCGAGAATGCGGTCGGCGTCGAAGAACATGTGCTCGGTGCGGCACAGGCCAATGCCCTCGGCGCCGAAGGCACGCGCCTGGCGGGCGTCGCGCGGCGTGTCGGCATTGGCGCGCACACGAAGGCGGCGGGCGCCGTCGGCCCAGGTCATCACCTTCGCGAAGTCGCCGGAGAGCTCGGGCTGGCGCATCTTGACGCGCCCTTTCAGGATCTCGCCGGTCGCACCGTCGATGGTGATCACGTCGCCTTTGCGGAACGTCTCGCGGCCAACCACCATCGTACCGGCCTTGTAGTCGATGCGCAGCGCGGTGGCGCCGCAGACGCACGGCCGTCCCATGCCGCGCGCGACCACGGCGGCGTGGCTGGTCATGCCACCGCGCGTGGTCAGAATGCCGGTTGCGGCGTGCATGCCGTGAATGTCCTCGGGGCTGGTCTCGATGCGCACAAGCAGCACCTCTCGGCCCTGGGATTTCATCGCCTCCGCCTCGTCGGAGGAGAAGACGATCTCGCCGGACGCGGCCCCCGGCGAGGCGGGCAGGCCGGTTGCGACCAAGTGTTTCTCGGCGGCGGGATCGATGGTCGGATGCAGCAGCTGGTCGAGGGCCGCCGGGTCGATCCGGGCGACGGCCTCCTTCTGCGAGATGACGCCTTCCTCGCACAGGTCGACGGCGATGCGCAGCGCCGCCGGCGTCGTGCGCTTGCCGTTGCGGGTCTGCAGAATGTAAAGGTGGCCCTCCTGGATCGTGAACTCGATGTCCTGCATATCCCGGTAGTGGCCTTCGAGCCGGGTGAAGATGGCCGACAGCTCGGCGAACGTCTTCGGCATCAAGGCTTCGAGCGACGGCGCGGTCTCGCCGGCTTCCTTGCGGGCGATCTCCGTGAGTGGCTGCGGCGTGCGGATGCCGGCGACCACGTCTTCGCCCTGCGCGTTGACAAGGAACTCGCCGTAGATGGCGTTGGCGCCGGTTGAAGGATTGCGCGTGAAGGCGACGCCGGTCGCCGACGTGGTGCCGCGGTTGCCGAACACCATCGCCTGCACGTTGACCGCCGTACCCCAATCATCGGGAATGCCGTTGAGGCGGCGATAGGTTATCGCACGCTGGTTCTGCCACGAACCGAACACGGCGCCGATCGCGCCCCACAGCTGCTCGGTCGTATCCTGCGGGAAGGGTTTGGCCTTCTCGTCCGCGACAGCGGCCTTGTACTCGGCGATCACCTCGCGCCAGTCGTCGGCGCCGAGATCGGTGTCGAGCGAGTAGCCGTTCATGTTCTTGTGGTTGTCGAGGATGCCCTCGAACACGTCGTGGCCGATGTCGAGCACGACGCCGGAGTACATCTGGATGAAGCGGCGATAACTGTCGTAGGCGAACCGCGGATCGCCGGATTTCTTTGCGAGACCCTCGACGGTCTGATCGTTCAGGCCAAGGTTGAGGATCGTATCCATCATGCCGGGCATTGACGCGCGGGCGCCGGAGCGAACCGAGACGAGCAGTGGGTTGGCAGCATCGCCGAAAGTTGCGCCGACCGTTTTGCCGACGGCTGCCAGCGCCAGCTCGACCTCGGCCGCAAGGCCGGCCGGCATCTGACCGCCGCTCGCCGTGTAAGCCGTGCACACTTCGGTGGTGATGGTGAAGCCGGGCGGTACAGGCAACCCAAGGCTCGCCATTTCCGCGAGGTTGGCGCCCTTGCCGCCGAGCAGCTCTTTCATCCCGGCTTTGCCGTCGGTTCGGCCTGCGCCGAACAGATAGACGCGCTGCCGGGCCGAGGATTGCGTGGAACCGAGCGTCATCGCTACTGCTCCCGTGCGTGCGGAATGAACCGAGTTGCGGACTGTTGCGCTTCTCATAGCGGCTCCGGTTGTGCGCTGCAAAAAAAGAATCGAGTTTCGTGCAGGCAAGGTCCAGGCCGGATGGGTCAATCCGTTGACGGCAGCCCGCAGGCTTGGTCAATCTCCCCCACCTTCGCCTTCTGGACCGGCTCCCAAACAATGCGCGCTGACGAGATCGCTTGGCCTCGAAAAACGAGGGAAATCAAGTGTCCGCAGATGGATTCAACGATCTGGAACGATTTCCGGTTCCGCGACAGCGACATCATCATCGCCACCTACGCCAAGGCTGGCACCACCTGGACGCAGCAGATCGTGGCGGAACTGGTCTTGGGCGGAACCGAGACTGTGAACGTCCATGCGCTGTCGCCCTGGGTCTGCTCGCGTACAGCCCCGTTTCCCGAACGGCTGGCCCTGCTCGAGGCCCAGACTCATCGCCGGTTCCTCAAGACACATCTGCCGGTCGACGCGCTGGTGTTCTCACCCTAAGCCAAATACGTCTACATCGCCCGGGACGGTCGCGATGTCGTCTGGAGCATGCACAACCATCACGTCCAGCTGAAGGACGAAGTTTACGCCACCTTCAACATGGGCCTCGAACCGGGTATGCGGCCGTTTCCCCGGCCGATCAGCGACATGGTCGCCTATTTCCGGGGCTGGCTGGACGAGGACGGCGAGCCCTGGTGGCCATTCTGGTAGAACATCCGGACTTGGTGGGCGATCCGTGATCTCCCGAACGTCCATATGCTCCACTTCAATGACCTGAAGCGCGACCTGCCGGGCGAGGTGGTGCGACTGGCAGCGTTCCTCGACATCGGCCTCGACGATCGGGCGCTGGCGCGCGTCACTGCGCACAGTTCGTTCGAATACATGAAGGCGAATGCGGGCCGCTTTGCGCCGCGCGGCGGCACCGCGCTACATGGTGGCGCCACATCGTTCCTGCATAAGGGAACCAACGGGCGGTGGCGGGAGATGCTGACCCCGGCCGACATCGCGCGCTACGAGGCGATGGCAGAGCGCGAGTTGGGGCTGGACTGCGCACACTGGCTTGCCGAGGGTGGACCTATTCGATCTTGATGTTGGCGGCCTGAATGACGCGAGCCGTGACTTTGGCGTCGTCATCGAGGTGCTGGGCGATCTCGGGCAGTGTTTGCGGTGTCAGCACGGCACTCACTTTGGCCAGCCGGTCCTGCATGTCCTGTGTCTTGCCGATCTCGACGAGTTTGGCATTGAACCGCTCGAGGATCTCGCGCGGGATGCCGCTGAGGCCGTGGATCGCGAACCAGGAGCCACCGTCGATGCCGGGATAGCCGAGTTCGGTCAGCGTCGGCACATCGGGAAATTCGGCGATGCGGCGGGGATGATTGACGTTGAGCAGAACCAACTTGCCCGCGCGGATATGGGGAATGCTCGAGGATTCGTTCATCATCTGAATGGCGCCCGAGAGCAGATCATTGAGCGTGTCGGCGCCGCCCCGGTAAGGGACGTGCAGTACGTCGATGCCGGTTTTGAGCTTCATCAGCTCCAGCCGCAGATGCGGCGCCGTCGCTGTGCCCGATGATCCGAACGCTAGCTTGCCTGGGTTTTTCTTGGCGTAGTCGACCATGTCGGCGAACGTTTTGAAGCCGGTGGTCGGGTGCACGGCGAAGCCGGTCACGGCATCGCCAACGCGGCCGACAGGCACGAACAGTTTCGGGTCATAGGAGACTTTGCGCAGCAGCGGCAACGTTACGATCGCCGTCGCAGTTCCCAGCAGGTAAGTGTAGCCATCGGCCGGCGCTTTCGCGACCGCCTCCGCGCCGATCATGCCGGATGCACCGCCGCGATTCTCGACGATAAACTGCTGGCCGAAGGCTTCCGTTAGCTTTTCCGCCCACGGCCGCGCGACAAGATCGGTCGAACCGCCCGGCGCAAACGGCACCACGAGCTTGACGGGTTTGTCAGGCCATTTCGGCTGCGCGCGCACGAGGGCTGGTGCCGCAATGAGGGCGCTGGCAGTGGCAGAGAGGAATTCGCGGCGGCGCATGATCTGGTCTCCGGCGGCAATTCGGTATGGACTTGCCGATTCAGAGTTGCGGCAGCGCGGTTGTCAATCGGTTGTGCGGTGTGGCCTCCAGAAGGCCATTGCCCTAAGCTTTGTGACATGCGGCTGAAATCCGAGATCTGGGCGAAGGCATATCTGCGGCGGCTCGCCGGCGAGGGAATCGCGGCCGTCGTGGTTCGCCGGGGCGATGCCGATGCCGGAGTCATCCTGATCAAGATCTCGCATCTCGATGGCCGCGCCGATTTGTTCGGCCCAGCGCCGGCCGGCTACGACGGCACAGACGGGGATCGCCGTTGGGTGCGCGTCGCCGGGCCTGTGAGCGACAGCGACATCGAGCAGCGGCTCGCTACCGAGATCAGGCTCGACCGGGATGTCTGGGTGCTGGAGGTCGAGGATCGCGGCGGCCGTCATTTCCTCGACGATTGGCTCGCCAAACCGTGAAGCGTTGCCCCGCGAGCACATGAACGGCGGCTCTACAAAGCGTTAAGCGCTCATTAACCGTTGCAGTTGCCATATGGCACTCGACGGTGCCGGCGCCTACGGATATTCCGAGCGCATGAGTCCCGCAACGACAGCCGGGAGAGGCCAATGGCCACCATTCTCGAGTTTCGTGCGTCTGACGACAAGCCAGTGGCCAAGCCTGCCAAACGCAAGCGACAATCGGCGGAGATCGTGATCTTCCCGGGCGTGCGCTACGAGCGTTGGGAGTTTGCTGCACCCGCTGCGAGTGGCGCAGCCGGCGGCCAGGACGCGAGCAAAGCCAGCGACTGAACGGCGCGGCAACGGTGCGTCTCACCGGCGGCTCGCTGGCAGTGCCATCGCAGAGCCAGATCATTCCAGAATTTGTCGAGCGCGCGAAGAGCGCCGGCTCACGATGTGCGAGGCGCTTGACCGCACTGGGCTTTCTGGAGCACGCTATCGATCTCGGCTGCATGTGAGCGGCTGCGGAGCGGCGCGCGCACCACGATCAACCCGCGGGGCGCGGGTACCTGGATTTCGGTCGCAGTCGTATTGGCCGTCCGGCCCCAGTTGAACAAACCAAACAGCTTTTCAGGCGGCGGAACCAGCGTCAGGCTCAGATTGGAGCGCCGCATCTCTTGCGCGGGCAGCACGAAGAAGTTGTCGCCCTGGCTCGAGTAGAGCGCGAGCGACCAGCCCTTTTCCGGCAGCGTGACGCTCAGGCTGATCGGTCCGTCGGTGACATCGTAGCGGCAGACCGCAAGCCGCAAATCTGCCTCCAGGAACGGCACGACCTGGGTGTCGCGGGTCGCTTGCGGCAACACGTACATCCGGTTCATCTGCAACGACTGGGTGAGCCGCTGAAACGTACTGGCGGGCGCGAGCCTCGGCACGACCAGCGTGGCCAGAATATGAATGATGCCGCCGGCAACCAGGGCCGCGAGGGCTGTATGCCAGCTTGCCTTCCGGATCCAGCCGGGAGCGCGCATTATCGGCATGCGAGCCTCCGGATATTTGGCAGGCGCCAACCGTCGTCGCCGGTTGCAGGCGGCCGCGCCTCTTCGACGGTCAGCTGCAGCGTCAGGCGTCCCGCACCACCGGTCGGCAGCCAGTTGCCAGCGCGCGCATTGCGCGACAGCGCGATGTCCAGGCCACCGTTCGGTGCGCGCACGATCGAGGCGCTGTTGAAGGCGTGCCGGTCGGCCGGATTGGGGATGAGACGGCCCTTGTCGTCGAACACGGCGAACGACCAGAACGTGCCTTGCGGCTCGTCGCCGTCGACCGCGTACTCGCACGAGGAATGGAGCAGGGCGCCGCCGCTGTCGGTGGTGGACTGGAACGTCTGGGTGAAGGCGGTCGATTGCGGCAGGATCCCGCGGCGCAAAAAATGGGCGCGCGTATAGGGATCAGCATCGGCGCGTCCCGCTGCCGTCCAGGTGACCCAGGGCCCGTATGTTTTGGTGGTTAGTCGCGAACCCTTGTCGATCATCAGCCACGACGAGCCAAGGCCTCCGAGCACGGCCACAGTGACGAAAATTATGACGTTGACGATCATCGCGGGCCTGATGTCTCGAAGCTCGGTCTGAGCCTGGGTTTACTGTCGGAGGGGCGTCGGCGCAGGCGGCGCGCCGGCCGCGGCGTTGCGGGCGGCAGGTGACGGCTGGTTGTTGGGGCCGGATGGGAACGTGTTGTCGGCGCGCGTGCGCGGCCGTTGCGGCGCGTTGGGCGCGGGGGTGCCGGAAGGCGATGCGCCAGGCCGGGCAGGAGCTGCCGGCGACGCTGCCGGCGTCGTCGACGGCGTGCTGCCGCCGACCGCAGGCGTCGCCACGGGCGCGGGCTCGGGAATGCCGGCGGCGGAGCGCATCGACATGGCAATCTTTTTCAGCGAATCCCGCATCGGGCCCGGCATCAGGCTTGCCGCCTGGTCCTTGGCGGCTTCGGCGCGGGCAAGCTCGGCCGCGAGTGCCGGTTGCGTGCGCTTGAACTCTTCGAGCCGTTGGCGCTCCGTGACTTGTGTCGGATGCAGGCCGAGGCCCGGAATTTGCGGGATGTTCATGTTGGTGTGGGCAACCGACATGAAGGCATGCCAGGCCTGCGCGGGGATGCCGCCACCGGTGACGTTGTTCATCGGACGGTAATCGTCGTTGCCGATCCAGACACCCGTGACATAGGTGCCGGAGAAGCCGACGAACCAGGCATCGCGATAGCTCGACGAGGTGCCAGTCTTGCCGGCCGTATGGGTGAAGTCGAGCGCGGCCTTTTTGCCGGTGCCTTCCGTGACCACCATCTGCATCATCTGGTTCATCGACTCGGCATGCCGGCGCTCGACGACCTGCGGCGTCTCCGGCTCATGCTCCGCGCGACGGTAGATGACCTCGCCGCGTGAGTTCATGATATCGAGGATGGCAAAGGGTTTCGCCAGCTTGCCGCCATTGGCGAAAGTTGCGAAGGCGGAGGTGTGCTCGAGAGCGGTAACGCCGCCATCGCCGAGCGCCATCGAGCAAGTTTTTTTGATTCCTTGCACGCCGAGCCGGCGCGTCAATTCGACCACGCTGTCTCGCTCGTATTTGAGCGACAGGTCGACGGCGACGGTGTTGAGCGACTTCGCGAACGCGGTTCCGAGCGAAACGCGCGCGCCGCTACCGGATCCGCCGTCGTAGTTCTTCGGCGACCAGTTTCCGCAGGAGACGGGCGAATCGCGAACTTCCGACCGGGGCGTCAGGCCGCGCTCAACGGCATTGGCATAGACATAGATCTTGGCCGAGGAGCCGGGCTGCCGGCGGGCATGCGTGGCCCGGTTGAACTGGCTTTCACCGTAGTCGATGCCGCCGACGATGGCGCGGACGGCGCCGTCGGGCTGCATGACGACCATGGCGCCGGACTTCGCGTTAACTGCTTTGCCGTTCTGGCGGAGTGTGGAGAGCAGCGACTGCTCGGCAGCCTGTTGAAGGCTGAGGTCGATTGTGGTGCGCGCCGTGATCACGTAATGCCCGCGACCCTCCGCTACCCGCTGGATCTCCTCGAAGGCCCAATCCAGATACCAATCCGGGCTATAGGGAAGGCGCAACTCGATGGCTTTCGCCGGGTTCAAGCGCGCGACGTGCACCTGGCCGGCGGTCATGAAACCGGCCTCGACCAAGTTCGACAGCACATCATTGGCGCGGGCACGGGCGGCAGGGAGGTCGATGTGGGGGGCGTACTTGGTCGGCGCCTTGAAGAGGCCGGCCATCATGGCGGCCTCGGCGAGCGTCACGTCACGCACCGTTTTGCCGAAATAAAATTGCGCCGCCGCTTCGACGCCGAAAGCGCCGCCGCCCATATAGGCGCGATCGAAATAGAGCTTCAGAATTTCGCGTTTCGTATAGCGTGCCTCCAACCAGAACGAGAGAAACAACTCCTTGATTTTGCGCGTGAGCGAGCGCTCCGACGACAGGAACAGGTTCTTCGCCAGCTGCTGCGTCAGCGTCGAGCCGCCCTGGACCGTCTCTCCGGCGTTGAGGTTCGTCGCCAGAGCGCGGAACGTGCCGATGACGTCGACACCGAAGTGCTCGAAGAATCGGCGGTCCTCTGTAGCGAGCGTCGCCTTGATCAGGTGATCCGGAATGTCATCGAGAGGCACCGCGTCATTGTGCAGGATGCCGCGCTGGCCGAGCTCCTTGCCGTTGCGGTCGAGGAACTTGACGCTGTACTTGCCGGTGCTCAGCGCTTTCGACTCGTCGATCTCGAGGAAAGCGGGCAGCGCCAGCGCATACATAAGCACGAGGCCGCCGGTCCCGAGCGTCAGTGCTTCGGAAGCCACCTCGTTGGCAACGCGCTTCCAACCCGACAATCGGAAGCGGGCGCAGAAGCTGGACGCGGCGTTCCACCGGTCCTGCAGTCCCTGCCAGGAACCGGCCAAGCTCGAAGTCGAGCCAGGAATCGAACCCGCCGAGCAGGCTTCGCAATCCCTCGCGCCGCTTTTGGTTGAAGAACCAGTCGCTCAAACGCTCACGTCCCCTTACGGTCGACCGTCCGCATGATTCACCTTCGAATCGAAACGGGTGCGGAAATGTGGTTATTTACCATCCCAGGGACCCCCAGCGCGAGAGGACAGTTTGGATCAGTCGGATGTGCCGTTCTGGCGCCGTAAGGCCCTGGAAGACCTGGATTCTGCAGAATGGGAGGCGCTCTGCGACGGGTGTGGGCGCTGTTGCCTGAATAAGCTCGAAGACGAGGATACGGGCGAAATTCACCTGACCCGCCTCGCCTGCGGCCTTTTGGATATCGGGAGCTGCCGGTGTTCAGACTACGCCAACCGCAAGAAGAAAATGCCGGACTGCGTGTCGATCACGCCCGAGGCGGCGCGAAAATTGTCGTGGCTACCGTCGACCTGCGGTTACCGGCTGGTGGCCGAGGGGCGGGATCTCCATTGGTGGCATCCGCTGGTCTCGGGAACCACCGATACCGTCCACGAAGCCGGAATATCCGTCCGCGGCGTCGCCCGCAGCGAAACCGGCGTCAAGCTCGAGCATTACTGGAGGTACATCATCAAGGATCTTTAGGCGTGGCCCTCGGTCTCGAACATGACCGATGCCAGGGCTTCGCGGGCGTCCTTGCCGGCCCAGACCACGAACTGGAAGGCCTGATAGTAACGCTCGCAGGATTCGAGGCCGGCCCGCAGCAGCGCCTCGCATTGATGCGTCGTCGCAACGGCACCGTTCAGCATCAGGCCCTGGCGGAACATGATCAGCCCTTCCTGAGTCCAGACGTCGAAGTGGCCGAGCCACAATTGCTCGTTGATCTGTGCGATCAGGCGGTAGACCTCGCTGATCCGGGTGTCTGGGATCTTGAAGTCGAATGCACAGGCGATATGCAGTGTCTCGAGGTCCTCACGCCAGTTGAGCGAGACCTGGTAGTCGGCCCAGGTGCCCGCCACCGTCATCGTCAGCTCGTCGCTGTTGGTGCGCTCGGCATTCCAATCGTGGGCGGTCGCGACCTGCTCGATCAGATCGACCGGGTTTCGCGCAGGCTCGTAGCTGGTCTCGGCAAAAGCCATTCGGATGTCCTCGATCTTATTCAACGCCAGCTGGCGATGGGCGCCCGCTGCGTTGGTGGGGAGACCTAATCGCAGGGGCAGACGAGTTGCAAGCTGATGGTCCTATTGTCCACGGCCAAAGTGGCGACGTCCGGGAAAGGCCCGAAAAATCGAGGGATTTGGGGGTAACCGGTGGACGAGTTGTGGACAACTGCCGGAAAACCTGGGGATGGATCGGCTCAGCGCTGCGCGCGCAACGTAGCGAGTTCCGCTTCGAGCCGTTGCAGCCGCGCAGCCAGCGCCTCGTTCTCCTCGCGCGCCTTTGTCGCCATCGCCTTGACGGCCTCGAAGTCCTCGCGCGAGACGACGTCCATATCACGGAGCATCCGCTCGCCCTGGGAGCGCACCAGCGTTTCGACCTCGCGCCTGACACCTTGGGCGGCACCGGCGGCATCCGTCATCAGTTTGGCGATCTCGTCGAGCACACGGTTGTTGGTCTGGGGCATGGGACGGGCCTTCGATTGGGGGCGCGATTGTCGCTGCGGGCGTCTGTGGACCGCTGTTCGCGCACTATGTGGAGGGCGGTGTGGACAATCAAGCGCCGCACCGCCGCAATCGGCGGCACGGCCACAGTTTTGCCGCATCCTGGCGCCGCTTGACAGGGACGGCCGCCCCCCACACGGTCCCCGACCATCGAGGATCGGCCCCCTCCGTCCGTTAGAAGAAGACCAACATGAGCCTGCTTGCCATTCCTTACCCGGCGATCGATCCCGTCGCCCTGAAACTTGGGCCGCTGATCATCAAATGGTACGGGCTCGCCTATGTGGCGGGGTTGCTGCTCGGCTGGTTCTATGTGAAGCGCCTGCTCGGCGAGACAAGACTCTGGCGCGATGCTCGTCCGCCGTTTCCGCCCGATGTGGCCGACGATCTCTTTATATGGGTGGCGCTGGGTGTCGTCATTGGCGGGCGGCTCGGCCATGTCTTCCTTTATGAGCCGGCCTACTTCCTGCAGAACCCGCTGGAGATCCCGAAGATCTGGCAGGGCGGCATGGCTTTTCACGGCGGCATGCTGGGCACGATCGTCGCCATGTGGCTGTTCGCGCGACACCGGGGTGTCACCCCTCTTTCGGTCTTTGATCTGGTTGCAGCGTCGGTTCCATTCGGGCTCTTTCTCGGCCGCATCGCCAACTTCATCAACGCCGAGGTAGTGGGTGCCGTATCAAACGTGCCCTGGGCGATGGTGTTTCCGGGCTATGGCCCCGAGCCCCGCCATCCCAGCCAGATCTATGAGGCGGTTCTCGAAGGCCTCGCGGTGCTCCTCATTCTGCGCTGGCTCACTCATAGCAAGAGTGCGCTGATGACGCCGGGCGTCGTCGGCGGCGCCTTCCTGATGGGCTATGGCGGCTTTCGCCTGTTCTGCGAGTTCTTCAAGCATGACGAGTATCGAGGCCTGCTCGGCAACACGCCGATCCTGACGATGGGAATGCTCTACTCCGTCCCCATGGTGCTGGCGGGTTGGTGGCTCTGGCGGCATGCAAAGCAGCGGGCAGAGCTGGCATGACCGGCGGTGCGGAGACACCCTATGATCCGGCCCTGCGGCGCGACACGCCGCTTGCGCTGAAGCTCAGGGCGCGGATTCGCCGCGACGGGCCCATACCCGTTTCCGCGTACATGGACGCCTGCCTCAATGATCCCGAGCATGGCTATTACCGGACGCGGAACGCGATCGGCCGCGGCGGCGACTTCATCACGGCGCCCGAGATCAGCCAGACCTTTGGCGAGCTGATCGGGCTGTGGTCGGCGGTCGTCTGGCAGCAGATGGGATCGCCGTCCCCGTTCAACCTGATTGAGCTGGGCGCTGGCCGCGGCACGATGATGGCCGACGCACTCCGGGCCTTGCGCGCCGTGCCAGCCTGCGGCGAAGCGGCGCGCGTGGTTCTGGTCGAGCCCAATCCTGTGCTCAGAGACATTCAACGCACGCGGCTCGCCGCGGCAAGAACGGTGACGTGGTCGGATCACGTCACCGAGGTGCCGCTCGGGCCGGCCATTCTGCTCGCCAACGAGATCCTCGATGTTCTGCCCGTCGCACAGTTCGTGCGTGGGGACATAGGGTGGAGGGAGCGTGGCGTCGGGCTCGACGCATCGGGTTTGCTTTGTTTCGCAGAACTGGAGAACCGGCCACGTCTCATGCTGCCGGAGATGTCGGCGCGAGCGTCGCCCGGCACCATCATCGAGCGCCGCAAGATCATGGCGGAAACGTTCGCGCTCAATCGGTTGGCGTCGGCAGGTCCGATCGCGGCACTCTTTATCGACTATGGCCACGAATCCACAGAAGCAGGCGATACACTGCAGGCGGTTCGCAATCACCGCCATGAGCATCCCTTGACGTCGCCGGGAGAGGCCGATCTCACGGCGCATGTCGACTTCGCGAGCTTGGCGCGCGAAGCGGGCACATGGAACCTCGCCATCGATGGCCCGGTCACACAGGCCCAGTTCCTGGGCACCCTGGGGATCGCCGAGCGCGCCTCGCGCCTGATGGCGGCCAATCCCGCGAAGGCGGCCGAGATCGAGGCTGGCGTCGCCCGCCTGATGTCGCCGAACGGCATGGGTGGACGCTTCAAGGCGATCGGCATCCGCTCCGCCCACCTGTCGCCGCTGCCGGGTTTTCCAGCCGTGGACAAAAGCCCGGCGTCCGCGGAATAATGGCCGCCAAGTCGCCTGTTGCCGGGAGCGCCAATGCCGAAGCCGATCACCGCCGACTGTCTCGCCGACATCAGGGGCATCGAACATGGCTTCTTTACGCGTGAAGGCGGCGTCTCCGAGGGCATCTATGCCTCACTGAATTGCGGTATCGGCTCGCAGGATCATCGCGGGCGCGTGCTCGAGAACCGCGAGCGCGTGGCGCGACATCTCGGAACCCGCGGCGAGCGCCTGCTCACCTGCTATCAAGTACATAGCGCGGATGCGGTGATTGTGACGGAGCCCTGGACGCTCGCAACGATCCCCAAGGCGGATGGCCTCGTCACCAATCTGCCCGGTCTGGCCTTGGGCGCGCTTGCCGCCGACTGCGCGCCGGTCCTGTTCTGCGACCCCGAGGCGCGGGTCATTGGCGCGGCGCATGCCGGCTGGAAGGGAGCGCTCGGCGGTATTCTTGAATCGACGATTGCAACCATGACGGGCATTGGAGCCAAGCGCAACCGAATCCGGGCCGTGCTGGGGCCCTGCATCGGCGCGCAGTCCTATGAGGTCGGCCCCGAGTTCGAGGTGACCTTCATCGCGGCCAATCCCGACTATGCCCGCTTCTTTCGGCGTCCGGCAGCTGATGCGCGACCCATGTTCGACCTGCCGGGCTTCATTCTCGAGCGCCTGGGTGCAGCAGGGCTCGACACCGTCGAGAGCGTCTCTGAGTGCACCTATCGCAATGAAACGCAGCTCTTCAGCTATCGCCGCACCACGCATCGGCGCGAGACAGATTATGGCCGCCAGATATCCGCCATCGTGTTGCTCTAGTTTTTCCACAGAACAACAGCTAAAATTGATGCTCGAACGCGCCAGTCGGCGCGAATTCCGATTTCCTGCGCTGGACGACTGAGGGGGCGACAGCTAGACGGCTTGGACCGAACTCGTGCGAGTGATTCGCGGAGTTCCAGGGCCGCAATGTTTGTACGCCGGCCGCCGAGTGTAGCGGGCTATGCGAAGAGAGGGGGCGTCATCGTGACAGTCTTCGACGCTGCTACGGCGAAGCGCGGCATTCGAATGAATGCGGCTGTGGCCGTAATAGGATTTTTCGGGCTGGGTCTTGCGGGTTGCGAGACAGCCGGCAATTTGTTCGGCGGTGACGGCAGCCCATCGGCTCAGGTGACACCGGCACCAGAGCCCGCTGCGCAACAGCGCGCGCTGGCCAGCGTGCAACTTGCGCCGCTGATCGGTGCTCCCGATCAGGTCTCCAAGGATCTGGTCGCGCAACTGACGCAAGCGGCTGAGAAACAGCGCCTGCGCGTAGTGCAGGGCTCGCCGGACTACACGTTGCGCGGCTACATCGTGGCGTCGCGCGACAAGGCGGGCACCAAGGTGTCGTATATCTGGGACGTTGCCGATCAAAGCGGCAAACGCGTCAACCGGATCACGGGCGAGGAACTTGCGGCGGGAACGCCCAACTCGAAGGATCCTTGGAGTTCCGTCAACAGCGGCGTGACGCAGATCATCGCCGACAAGTCGATCGCGTCGCTGGCAGCTTGGGTTTCGGGCCAGCAGCAGACTCCGGTCGCTGCCGCGTCGCCGGTGACCCCACCGACGGCGGGTGCCGGAGCGGGGACAATCACGCCGCAAGAGCAGCCGATCGCCAGGGCGCCGGCCGTGTCGAACACCACGACGGCGGCCTTGCCGCGGTCAGATGCGTTGTCGGCTTCCGTGCCCACCGTGTCGGGAGCGCCGGGCGATGGCAACGCGGCGCTGGCAACGGCCCTGCAGCGTGAGCTGTCGCGCCAAGGCGTAGCGCTGGGGGATGGCGCTGGTGTTCATAAAGTCGAAGGCAAGGTTGTTCTGGGGGCTGCCAAGGACGGCAAACAGTCGATCCAGATCGACTGGCGCGTCAAAGACCCGCAAGGTAAGCCGCTCGGCACCGTCTCGCAGAAGAACGAGATCCCGCCCGGCTCGCTCGACGGCGAGTGGGGCAAGACCGCCGAAGCCGCCGCCGCGGCCGCGGCCCAAGGCATCGTTAAACTGTTGCCGCAGGCCAAAAGCACAAACTAACGAATAACGACATAATCCACGAGTTCGAAGGGCCCGGGCGTTTACACGCCCGGGCCCAATTGCTATCACGCGCCGGTCGGCAATGATCGGGATCAAGCGCCATGCCCTTTGACACGCGGGACCACCATGGCGGCCGCGGTGCGCCGCGGATCAAGATCTTTTCTGGAAACAGCAACCGCCCGCTCGGCGATGCCGTCTGCCAAGCCCTCAAGATGACTATGACGAAAGGCTTCGTGAAGCGCTTCGCCGATATGGAGATCTTCGTCGAGATCGAGGAGAACGTGCGCGGCGAGGACATGTATGTCCTGCAATCGACATCGTTTCCAGCCAACGACAACCTGATGGAGCTGCTGATTGTGGTCGACGCGCTGAAGCGCTCCTCGGCGCGGCGGATCACGGCGGTGATGCCCTACTTCGGCTACGCACGACAGGATCGCAGACCCGGACCGCGCACGCCGATTACTGCCAAGCTGGTCGCCAACATGATCGAGCGTGCTGGCGTCGACCGCGTGATGACGCTCGACCTGCATGCCGGCCAGATCCAGGGTTTCTTCGACATCCCGACCGACAACCTGTTCGCGGCGCCGACATTCGCGCGCGACATCCAGGAGAATACGCCCGACCTGTCCAAGCTGGTCGTGGTCTCGCCCGACGTCGGCGGCGTCGTGCGCGCCCGCGCGTTGGCCAAGCGGCTCGGCACGCCGATCGCCATTTGCGACAAGCGGCGCGAGCGGGCCGGCGTCGCCGAGATCATGCACGTGATCGGTGATGTGGAGGGCATGCGCTGCCTGCTCATCGACGACATCGTCGATTCCGGCGGCACGCTGGTCAATGCGGCGAATGCCTTGCGTGCGAACGGCGCCACCGAGGTGTGCGCCTACATCACGCACGGCGTGCTGTCGGGCGGCGCGGTGTCGAAGATCACCAACTCGAAGCTGACCGAGCTGGTGATCACGGACTCGATCCTGCCGACGGAAGCCGTCAAGGCGGCGCGCAACATCCGCGTGTTGTCGGTAGCACCGCTGATGGCCGAAGCCATCGCCCGCACCGCCCGCGACGAAAGCGTTTCGAGCCTGTTTTATTGAGGTCGTCTATCGCGCTCGCGCGGCTGCGCAGTGGGCAGCTGAAGCGCCGAGCAGAGAGCGCGGCTGCGCAGTGGGCAGCTGAAGCGCCGAGCAGAGAGCGCGGCTGCGCAGTGGGCAGCTGAAGCGCCGAGCAGAGAGCGCGGCTGCGCAGTGAGCAGCTGAAGTGCCGAGCAGAGAGCGCGGCTGCGCAGTGAGCAGCTGAAGTGCCGAGCAAAGAGCGCGGCTGCGCAGTGAGCAGCTGAAGTGCCGAGCAGAGAGCGCGGCTGCGCAGTGGGCAGCTGAAGCGCCGAGCAAAGAGCGCGGCTGCGCAGTGGGCAGCTGAAGCGCCGAGCAAAGAGCGCGGCTGCGCAGTGGGCAGCTGAAGCGCCGAGCAAAGAGCGCGGCTGCGCAGTGGGCAGCTGAAGCGCCGAGCAAAGAGCGCGGCTGCGCAGTGGGCAGCTGAAGCGCCGAGCAAAGAGCGCGGCTGCGCAGTGGGCAGCTGAAGCGCCGAGCAAAGAGCGCACATTCGGCGCTACCACTCGACCGGGATGCAAAAAGAAAAAAGGGCCCGCGCTGGCGGGCCCTTTCCGTTCGCTCAATGGTCTATCCGTTAGGTCGCGTAGCGCGTGAACGCCGTCGTCGTGGCGCGGGCCTTCCAGTCGGTGACGACGCAGACGAGCGCCGGCTTGCCGGCAGCGACCGCCTTCTTCGCGCGCTCGAGCGCTGGCCGGATGTCCTCGGCCTTTTCGACGTACTCGCCATGCCCGCCGAAGCACTCGGCGAACTTTTCGTAGCGCGGATAGCCGAGATCGCGGCCAGGCTTGTTTCTTGTCCGGGATCGCCGGTCCAGCCGCCGTTCTGGCTGATGATCACCAGGATCGGCAGCTTGTGGCGGCAGGCGGTATCGAACTCCATCGAGTTCATGCCCCACGAGCCGTCGCCGTGCAGCACGACCACCTGCTTGTCCGGCAGCGCCACCTTCGCGCCGACGCCGAACGGCATGCCGACGCCCATGGTGCCATAGGCGCCCGAGTTGATGCGGTGGCGGGCCGTATATTGCGGGATCGCCTGCCGCGCGTAGTTGAGCGTCTCCTGGCCGTCGACGCAGAGCACTGCGTCGCGGTCGATGAAGTCGCGCACTTCCTTGCACAGACGCAGCGGATGGATCGGCGAGGCGTTGTTCGAGAGCGCCTGCTCGGCCTCGGCCTGCTTCTGCACGTTGCGCGAGCGCAGCCGCTCGCGCCAGGTCTCGTAGCTTGCCGGCGAGACCTTGCCCTTGATGGCTTCGGTCAGCTGCTCGAACGCGATTTTGGCGTCGGCCACAACGCCGACATCGAGCTTGCGCGGCGCTCGACGAGATCTCGGTCGGATCGACGTCGATGCGCACGATCTTCGCGTTGGCATTCCAGCGCGGCGGCGCGGCATTGCCGATCACGTAGTTCATGCGCGTGCCGACGACGAGGATGAGATCGGCGTCCTTGAAGGCGGCGGCGCGCGACGTGAGATAGCAGTACTTGTGATCCTCAGGGATCACGCCGCGGCCTTGCGGCGTCGTGTAGAACGGAATGCCCGCGGCCTCGACGAAGGCCAGCATCTCGCGATCGGCCTCGGACCACTGCACGCCCGAGCCGGTGACGAGCACGGGCTGCTTGGCCTTGGCCAGCAGCTCGACGATCGCCTTGACGTCGTTGGCGTTGGCGGCGGGGCGCGCGCGCTTCGCGTAATCGAAGGGATCGGGATACTCGATCTGTCGACTCGTCGACTTCCTGATAGAGGATGTCGCCGGGCAGATCGAGATAGCAGGGGCCGGTACGGCCGGTCATCGCCTGGGTGATGGCGAGATGGATCAGCTCAGGGATGCGCTTCGGGTGATGCACGCGATCCGCCCATTTGGTGATCGGCTTGAACATGGCGAGCTGGTCGCGTATCCTGGAAGGCACCGCTGGTGCCAGGTGCCGACCGGGGCCGCGCCGCCGAGCCCGATGACGGGCGTGCAGTCGGCCCAGGCGTGCGCGATGCCGGTGACGAGGTTGGTGGTGGCGGGACCGGAGGCGGCCATGCAGAACGACGGCTTGTTCAGCAGGCGCGAGTAGGCGAAGCCCGCCATGGCGGCGGCCTGCTCGTGGCGCACGTCGATGCCACGAAGCCCGAGCTTCAGCGCTGCCGACTCCACGGCCAGCATCGGCCCGCCCATGATGTAGAAGAAGTCTTTGACGCCTTCATGTTTCAGCGCTTTCGCGACAATATCGGAGCCGATGGCCATGGCTGTTGTCCTCTCTGGTGGTTGCAGTAGGTGACGTCTTGCTGGTGCAAGGTTCTCGTTGGGATTGATCGGGACGGGATCGGCCGTCGCACGGGAGGCATCCTAAGCCCGCCCGAGCGCATCTGGCCAGCGGGGAGATGTGGCCAGGGAGATGTAGCTTGGCACGCGGCTGCCGATCCCCGAGAATATCGGGAACGAGCACAGGAGCCCCGCCGTGTGGCTGATCAATACATTGACGACCTTCCAGCGCGAGCTGGTTCTGGGCGCGGCCTTTGGGCTGCTGGTTGGTTTCGGCCTCCGGATCATATGGGCTCAGATCGAGGCTGGCGCCAAAAGTCCCGTGACCCAGCGTGTGCTGAGGGAGCTGGACGAGCCTGCAACCTTCGTGCGGCTCGGGATCGCCTTCGGGATGTTCATGGCGGCGCACATGGTTCTCGAGGCGATTGCCGGACGCAAGTCGCCACTCAGCAGTGCCGAAGGTCTACTGATCTATCTGCTCTTTCTCGGCGGGGCCTACACACTCGTGATGGGCTTGCGCAACGCTCTGCTACGATTAGCGCGACGCGTCGTCGAAGCCGAGCAGGGCAAGGCGACGCCGACGTCGTGATGCCACGACGATGCTGGCGTCAGGTCGTCGAGCTGGGGCGGCCCTTCATGCCGCGCGAGCGGGACCCGGCGGGCGACGGCGCTGGCTGGGCTGCAACGGTCGCGTGGCTACCGGCCGCGGACATGAGCCGCTCGGCGAAGCCGTCGACGATCCCGGCCGGCGAGACGGCAATGCCCTCGGCGACGAGCCGCTCTATCTGAGCATCGCGAAATTTGTGTCGGCCAATCGCGCCGCCGTCGGCGACCACGCGGTGCCAGGGAACCGTTGCGCGCTCCCCGGCGGTGAGGGTCGCGAGTGTCGTCGCGACAAGCCGCGGCGAGATTTTGAGCTCGCGGCCGATCGCAGCGAATGTCGCCACGCGGCCTGCCGGAATTCTTGACACCTGGGCCAGGATCGTCTGCTTGATCTGGGCTGGCGTCGGCATCGGTTTTATGCCGCCGGCATCAGCATGTCCTCGACGGCGATCTCGAGCCCCGGCGGATCGAGGCGAAGCATTCCCTCGGTCAATTCCTCCACGGCGGCGAGCAGCGCGCCCTGCCTGTGGAAGCGGAAGACGGTCCGGTCAACCGGATCAATGACAATGTAGTGCTCGATCGAACGCACGAGGGCATAGCCGCCGAGCTTGGTTGTCAAGTCGCGGCGGACACTTGATGGTGTTGACGAAAGCACCTCGACGACGATGATCGGGTTCTGGATTTCGAGTGAGTTGCCGCTCGGTTCCGGCAGCGATGCGACAAGGGCATCTGGTTCATAGGCTCGGTTGTCGGAGATGCGTATCGTCGGGCCGTCGGGCAACGCGCAAAAAGGGAGATTACTGCTGGCGATAGCGGCAATCAACGCGTTGCAAACCCTTGTCTTGGTCTTCACATGGTCGAGGTTTTGCGGCGTCATCACGATGACCTTCCCCCCTTCCAGTTCATAGCGGCCGCGCTCCTGGTCCATGCTCCAACTCAGGAAGTCGTCGACGGTCAGCCTCGTCGGTAAAATCGCGTTCATGCCCATTTTCCTGGATTTTCGACGGAGTCAACTGCTCCAGTGCCCGTGCCGGCCAAGTTGACGGTTGTTGGGTCCGAGACACTCGAATTTGCAGAACAAACTATCATGAATGCGGGGTCCTTGAACCCCGCCTACTTCTTCCGGGCGGCCTTGGCCTTGAGGCGGCGGGCAACGTCCTTGGACACGAAGCTCGCGACATCGCCACCCATCAAGCCGATCTGGCGGACCAGTGTCGCGGTGATGTGGCGCACCTCCGGGCTTGCGGGCAGGAACACCGTGTCGATGCCCGGCGCCATCGCCCCGTTCATACCGGCCATCTGCATCTCGTAATCGAGATCGGTGCCGTCGCGCAGTCCGCGAAAAATGATCGTCGCATTGGCCTTGGCGGCGGCGTCGACCGTCAACCCGTCGAACGTCGCGGTGACGATGCGGCAGCCGGTTTTCTTGGCAATTGGCGCACATTCGGTGTCCAGCATCGCGACCTTCTCCTCGAGGGGGAAAGTCGGGACCTTGCCGGGATGTACGCCGATGCCGATGACCAGCGTATCGACCATGGCGGCGGCGCGGCGGATGACGTCGGTATGCCCGTTGGTGACGGGATCGAAGGAGCCGGAATAGAAGCCGATGCGTTTCATGATCGCTGCGCGTGTCCGAGAGGGTTGTCGATGAAGGCCCCAAACGCCTATCACGGGCGGCGCGCCGTCGCCAGGATCAGCCCGCCGGCCACCAGCAGCGCGCCAGAGAAGCCGTCGAGGATCTTGAGGCGCCGGCCGTCGATGACGCTGCGCGCGCGGGCCACGGCGATCGTATAGGCGAGGTCGACAACTGCGAGCACGACTACGAACACGACTGCGAGGACGGCCAGTTGGGGGCCAGGCGGCGCGCCGGGGGACACGAACTGCGGGAAGAAGGCGCCGAGGAACAGCAGCACCTTCGGGTTCGACAGCGAGACCAACAGGCCCCGGACATAGCGCGAGCCGCCGGACACCCGGTCCGTCTTGAGGTCCACGGCCTGTCCACTGGCGAATTGGCGCAACTGCCGGACGCCGAGCACGATCAGATACAACGCGCCGGCCCAGCGGATCACCTCGAACCAATCCGCCATGAACACCATCACCGAGGTCATTCCAACGGCGGCAACCGCCACCAGGATCGTGAGACCGCTCAGCGTGCCAGCCAGCGTGATGAGCCCGGCGCGCAAGCCCCCACTGAGCGTCGCCGAGATCGTCAGAGCCATGTTGGGCCCGGGCGTGATGGCCAGCAGAACGCAGGTGGCGACATAAGCGAGGAGGAGGGGCGTGGACATGGGGCGCGCGGGGCGGTTTTGGGTGCTGACAGGGGGAACCTGCGGGTGCTGGGCGCACGCTACCGCAAGAGATCAGGGACCGGACGCGATGTCCAGGGATTGCGGCGCTGCGGCGATTGGGACCAACCGGGGCCGAGCCGACTGTTGCAAGATGACTTGTCACTGCCCCCTATCGCCAGTACATAGCGCCCGGGGGCCGGTAGCTCAGCGGTAGAGCACGTGACTTTTAATCATGTGGTCGCGGGTTCGATCCCCGCCCGGCTCACCAAGGAAATCAGAAACTTGTATGTCGCGGCGGCCATCTGCCCAAGGATGATCGCCGCATGAGAGCGGCCGCGGAGACTGCGTGTCTGCGACGCCGTTAGACCGACACACATCACGAGCTACTGACAGGCGCCGATAGGCCGGCTTGCAGTGCCGGTGTGCGGCGCATAGGCTCGCCCGAACCTGTCGCAGTCCTCATGGTAATCGTGACCTCGCAACCGCCGGCGCTAGCCGCCACGATCCTCGTTGCCATGCTGATCGCGACAACGAGCCTGTCGCAGTTCTTTCGCGCCTCGACGACGGTAATCGCGCCGGAACTCATCCGGGAGTTGGCGCTCTCGCCGCAGATGCTAGGGTTTTCGAGCGCCTGCTTCTTTCTGGCGCTCGGCGCGGCGCAAGTTCCCGTCGGGATCATGTTTGACCGGATCGGCGCGCGGCTGACGGTGGCGATTTTGGCCGTGGTGGCGTTTGCCGGTGCGGTGATGCACGTCTGGATCGCGACCGGCGAAGGGCTTGCCGCAGCGCGCTTCGTGCTGGGGTTTGGGCACGGCGGCAGCTTCATGGCGGCGGTTTTTCTGGTCTCGCGCTGGTATCCGCGGGCGCGCTGGTCGACGGCGCTGTCCTGGGTGTTCGCGGGCAGCATGCTCGGCATCGCGGCGGCAGGGTGGCCGTTGGCCCAAGTGAGCGAGCGACTGGGGTGGCGTATGGGCTTCCTGATCGCGGCCGGCGTCCAGGCGCTGGTTGGCCTGTTGTTCCTGCTGCTGGTCCGCGATGACCCGCCGGGGCGCGTGCCAAATCCTGGTCCGCGTGAGACGGCGCGCGACGCCCTCATGGGTTTCGTGACGATCGTTCGCTTGGCCGGCCTGATGCGCGTGATGGCACTGCAGTTCTTCGCTTACGCTGTGCTCGCGACCATGATGGGCCTGTGGGCGGGCCCCTATCTTCACGATGTGCACGGCCTGACGCCCACCGAGCGGGGGCATGTGCTGATGGCGATGGCGGCCGGCCAGACGGTCGGTGTGCTCGTCACGGGGCCGCTCGACAGGATCTTCAACACGCGCAAATGGGTGGTGGTCGGTGCTGCGCTGGCAACAATAGCCGTTCTGCTGGCACTGGCTGCGTCGCCGCGTCCATCACTGGAACTGGCGGTCGGTTTGTTGATCCTGCTGTCGGCCGTATCGGCATATGGCGTGGTCGTCGTCTCGCATGGGCGCACCTTCTATCCCGAGCATTTGGCCGGTCGCGGCGCGGCCACGTTCAATCTGGCGCAAGTGCTCGGGTGTGCGGCCGTCCCGATCGCGACCGGGTTCATTCCGGGCTACTTTCCGATGACCGCATCAGGCTATGCTCCGGTCGCCTATCAGTGGATTTTTACCGCGATCGCGGCCACGCTGGCTTTCGGGCTTGCGATCTACCTGACATCGGCGGATGCCCGCCCGAACGGGACAAGGGCACCATCGACGGCGCCGACACGCTGAAGACCAGAGGAGACCGATATGATCGAGCACATGACCGCAGCGCGAACGTTGCCGGCGGACGCCAAGGATGCCGCGCTCGCGGGCCGTGTCTGGCGGCCGGATGTTGCGGGCCCCGCCGTCGTCGCGGTGCGTGGGGCCGATGTCGTGGACATTTCCAGGAGTGCGCCGACCATGCGCGATCTCTGCGAGTCCGCCGACCCGGCCAAGCTCGCGCGGGAGGCCAAGGGTGAGACGATCGGTTCGCTCGATCAGATCCTGGCCAACACGCCGGAAGTAAAGCGGGACGACCAGAAGCCATGGCTGATGGCGCCGGTCGATCTGCAGGCGATCAAGGCGGCCGGCGTCACCTTCGCGCGCTCGATGCTGGAGCGCGTCATCGAAGAGCAGGCGAAGGGCTCGCCCGAGAAGGCGCAGGCGATCCGCGCGCAGGTAGAAAAGCAACTCGGGGGTGATTTACGCAAGCTGAAACCCGGCTCGCAGCAGGCGCTGGCGCTGAAACAGACGCTGATCGAGCAGGGGGCCTGGTCGCAGTATCTCGAGGTCGGCATCGGCGAAGATGCCGAGATCTTCACCAAGGCGCAGCCGATGTCGGCCGTGGGCCACGGCATGGAGGCCGGCCTCAACCCACGCTCGACCTGGAACAATCCCGAGCCCGAGGTCGTGCTGGTGGTCGCATCGACAGGTAAGATTGTCGGCGCAACGCTCGGCAATGACGTGAACCTGCGCGATTTCGAGGGGCGTTCGGCGCTACTGCTGTCGAAGGCGAAGGATAACAATGCGTCGGCCTCGGTCGGGCCGTTCATCCGGTTTTTCGACACATCGTTCACGCTCGATACGGTGCGCGGCATGGATGTGCACCTCGATGTCGCCGGCGAGGATGGCTTTACGCTCGAAGGCAAGTCGTCGATGGCCGAGATTGCGCGCGATCCGGCGGACCTCGTTGGCGAGCTGATCGGCAAGACGCATCAGTATCCGGACGGCGCCGTGCTTTATCTCGGCACTATGTTTGCGCCGACCAAGGACCGCGGCTCCAAGGGCATGGGTTTCACACACAAGGCCGGCGACATCGTCACGATCCGTGCACCCGCGCTGGGTGCCCTCGTCAACCGGATGGCGATGTCCGACAAAGCGCGCCCCTGGACCTTCGGCACCGGCGCGCTGATGCGCAACCTCGCGAAGCGCGGGCTGCTGTGACAGAACCGCGGTCGGCGTGATGTCGTGCCCGGCGCTAAGGCACACAGTCCCATATTCGGGTGCCTCGGTGGACACTCCCTGTGCATGAGCAACACGCCACCTTGCCGGCGGGCGTTGGTGCCGCTAACCCTCGCCCATGACCGAAAAACCGATTCTTCCCGGCCCCGGCCCGATCGAACCCGTTTCCTTGCAAGTGGCCCTCGAGGAGCGCTACCTCGCGTACGCGCTCTCGACCATCATGCACCGCGCGCTGCCCGATGTGCGTGACGGACTGAAGCCTGTTCACCGCCGGATCATCCACGCCATGAGCGAGCTCGGTCTGGAGCCCGGTGGCGGCTTCATGAAGTGCGCCCGCGTTGTCGGCGAGGCCATGGGTAAGTTCCACCCCCACGGCAATCAGGCGATCTACGACGCGCTGGCCCGCCTCGCCCAGGACTTCGCCGTCCGCTATCCGCTGATCGACGGGCAAGGCAACTTCGGCAACATTGACGGCGATAATCCGGCTGCTGAACGTTATACGGAAGCCCGGCTGACCGAGGTGTCCTCGGCTCTGCTGGAAGGGATCGACGAGAACGCGGTCGACTTCCGCCCCAACTACGATGGCCGCGAGCAAGAGCCAGTCGTGCTGCCGGCCGCATTCCCGAACCTGCTCGCCAATGGCGCGTCGGGCATTGCCGTCGGCATGGCGACGAATATCCCCCCGCACAATCTGGATGAGCTGTGTGCGGCGCTGCTGCATCTGATCAAGCATCCGAATGCGACCGTCGAGAAGCTGGTCGACTTCATCCCGGGACCGGACTTCCCGACCGGCGGCATTCTCGTGGAGTCGCGCGAGTCGATCATCGAGTTCTACAGGACCGGACGCGGCGGCTTCCGGCTGCGCGCCAAGTGGGAAAAAGAGGAGACCGGTCGCGGCGGCTGGCAGATCATCGTCACCGAGATCCCTTATCAGGTGCAGAAGATCCGCCTCGTCGAAAAAATCGCCGAGCTGATCCAGGACAAGAAGCTGCCGTTGCTCGGCGACATGCGCGACGAGTTGGCCGAGAACATCCGCATCGTGCTCGAGCCGAAAACGCGGCTGATCGACCCGTTTGTTCTCATGGAAAGCCTGTTCCGGCTGACCGAGTTGGAAATCCGGTTCGGTCTCAATATGAACGTGCTGTCGGCCGGCCAGATTCCGGCCGTGCTGTCGCTGAGGGAGGTGCTCAAGCATTGGCTCGAGCATCGCCAGGAAGTCCTGATCCGGCGCACCGAATACCGGCTGGAGAAGATCGAGCACCGGCTTGAGGTGCTGGACGGCTACCTGATCGCCTTTCTCAATATCGACGAGGTCATTCGCATCGTCCGCCATGAGGACGAGCCGAAGGCCAAGCTGATGTCGTCGTTCAAGCTGACCGACGTGCAGGCTGAGGCCATCCTGAACCTGCGCTTGCGGTCGCTGTCGCGGCTGGAAGAGCAGGATATCCGGGGCGAGCACGACAAGCTTTCGAAGGAACGCCGCGCACTGCGCCAGCTGCTCAAGTCCGAGGACGAGCAGTGGGAAAAAATCTCCGAGCAGATCAAGCAGGTCCGCGAGAAGTGGTCGAAGAAAACGGTGGCCGGACGGCGGCGCACGCAGTTCGCGGAGGCGCCGACCATCGAGGTCGATCTCGACCAGGCCATGATCGAGAAAGAACCGGTAACGGTGGTTCTGTCCGAAAAGGGTTGGATTCGGGCGCTGCGCGGCCATCAGGATGATCTGTCGAAAGTCGAGTTCAAGCAGGGCGATAGCCTGAAGCGCGCGATCAAGGCGTCGACGACGGACAAGATCCTCGTCTTCACGACCAACGGCAAATTCTTCACGCTGGAAGCGAACCAGCTGCCGGGAGGGCGCGGCCACGGTGAGCCGGTGCGGCTCATGATCGATCTGGAGGAGAACAACGACTTCGTCGAAATCTTCGTGCACGAGCCGGGCCGCAAGCTGATGGTTGCGGGCACCTCGGGGCACGGCTTCGTGGTGCCGGAGGACGAGGTCATCGCCTCGACCCGCAAGGGCAAACAGGTCCTCAATGTCGACGGGCCGAGCGAGGCCCGGGTCTGTGTCCCCGTAGATGGCGACCACATCGCGACAATGGGCGACAACCGCAAGATGCTCGTCTTCAAGCTCGACGAGGTCAACGAGATGACGCGCGGCAAGGGTGTCATCCTGCAGCGCTTCAAGGACGGCGGGCTCGCCGATGTCCGCGTCTTCAAGAAGAGCGAGGGGCTCACATGGCTCGACGGCGCAAGCCGGACATTCACGCTTTCATGGAGTGAGTTGCGCGACTGGGTCGGTGAACGCTCGCAGGCCGGCCGCCTTGCGCCTAAGGGCTTCCCGCGTTCCAACAAGTTCGGGCCCGGGTTCTGAGTACAGGTGTTCTTGGTCGCGCCCTGAGGTGTCTGGCTACACCGGGCAAGGCGCCCCTGCGCAAGTGGGCAGCAGATGGGCCAAACGAAAAAGCGCGACTAAACAGCCACGACGCGGCACAGAAGCCCGCGAATGTTCGACGATCCGGAGACTGGATCGTAAGGCCCTGCATAGGACAGCGCGGCGTTGATGTTGATATCGAGCGCGCCGCGCGCGGGGTCGGGCGCATCCGGCAACCACCAGCCCATGCCGGTGTTGACGACATCCTTCGGCGTCGCGTCTGATAGTTTCACGCGCAGCCGGCACGTCCCGTGCAGCATCGGCGACTTCGAGGCGGATCCAGTCGCCGTCGGCGAGGCCAATCGATGCGGCGGTCTCCGGATGCATGGTGAGGCGCGGATCGGGCGATACTTTCAGCGCCCAAGGCTGATCGCGAAACCGTGAGTGGTGGTAGGTCTTTTCGCGATCACCCGTGATCAGCGTCAACGGGTAGGCAGCGCGGACCGAGGCCGGTAAATGGTCCCGGGGCGGCGGTTCATAGGCGGGCAGTGGGTCGAGGCCGGCACCCGCCATGGCCGTGGAATAGAGCTCGATCTTGCCCGACGGGGTCGGGAACGGCCGCGCCTCCGGCGTCAACGGCGTCGGGTCGACCATGTGGTATCCGTTCGTTTCCAGATCTTCCATACGGATACCGCTGTCGCCCAAAATGTACTCGTTGAATGCGCGCTGACTGGACCAAGGCAGCAGGTGCTTGGTGATCGCCTGCCGCTCGGCCATGCGGTCGACGAGCGGGCGCACGATTTCGATCTCCTGGCGGGCCTCGCCCTGCGGTGGCACGACGGCGCGGGTGAAGAGCACCGCAGGTCCACTCGGCATGAACGAGACTTCTTCTTCCTCGAGCGTCGTCGTCTTCGGTAGCACGATATCGGCGAACTCGGCCGTCGGCGTCATGGCATGCGCGGCGACGACAAAGAAATCGAGGGATTTGAGGGCATCGATGGTGCGGCGCGTGTCGGGATAGGTGACGAGGATGTTGACGCCCGACGCATAAAGTGCGCGCACCGGATGCGGTTTCGCCGTCAGCATTGCCTCGATGACCGAGGGGTTGTGGCAGGCCGTCTGCCAGCCCTTGGGGCCGGCCCAAAGCGGATACGCGTCGGCACCGATCGTGCGGCTCTCGATCTCGATGGGCAATCGAAATTCGGGCCGGTGCAGGAGATCGGTGTAGACCGAGAAGCCTTTCGGCGTGCGCATTCTGAGGTTGCCGCCGCGCCGGTCGATGTTGCCGGTGATGGCGGCGAGCGCATGGAATGCACGGAACGTCTGGACGCCCGAGCTGGCGGCGTCGATGCCGTGACCCGAGACGAATGTCGATGGACCGTCGGCATAGAGACGCGCTGCCTCGATGATGTCGGCGACCGGGACGCGGCTGATCTCGGCGGCACGGGCGGGCGGCATCTCGGCGGCGCGTTCGGCGAGTTGCTCAAATCCGTGGCAGGACTTGTCGACGAACGCGCGATCGTAAAGGTTCTCGCTGACGATGACGTTGATCATCGCCAACGCAATTGCGGCATCGGTGCCGACTCGCGGGCTCAACCACAGATCGGCGATCTGCGCGGCGGCCGTCCGTTTCGGATCAATGACGACAAGGCGCGCGCCGCGTTTTTTCGCGGCTTTGAGCGCGGTCCATTCGATGGGGTCCGCGATGTTGGAGTTGCGTCCGACAATCAGGGCGCATCTGGTGTGCTCGATATCCTCGCCGCGCGTGATCGGCAGCCCGGTCGCGCGGGCGCTGACGGCGCGGCACCCGCCACAGAGATCCTGGTTGATCATCCAATTGGGCGAACCCATCGAGCGGATGGCTAATGCCAGAATGGCGCTGCGGCTGAAGTTAGCGCCGCTCGTTGCTCCGACGATGGCTTCGGGACCGTACGTCTGGCGCACGTCCGCGAGCCGTGTCGCCATCTCGTCGAGCGCTTCATCCCAGCTGATCCGGGCCCATTTACTGTCGCCCCGTGCGCCGACACGGCGTTGCGGATAGAGCAGGCGGCCGGGCGCATAGGTGATGCCTGGCGCACCGCGAATGCCTTTGATACAGAACGCGCCCTTGGAGTAGGGATTGGCGGGGTTCGGCGCGATTTCGGTGACGCGGCTGTCCTTGACGGTCGCCAGCGCTCCGCAACAGGCCGAGCATTCCCAGCATGTGGTTGCAAACATCCCATCAGGCTGACTTGCGCCCGTTGCGATCTCGGATTTGATCATGGGATCGATCCCTGACTGGCTATTGTCGGACGCTCACCACAGCGGGCCCGGGTTCATCGTCGATACGTGGGCGCCAATCACTTTCCAGCCAGCCTCAGGGAAACGCACCCAGGTTTGGCTTTGGCGCCCGATCAGATCGTGACCGCGGACCTTGAACTCGAGGTTGACCGTTGCAATGTCCCGCCCGAGCGTCAGGATCTCCAGCCGCACGCGGTGCTCCTTGATACCCGGGCCTGCAGGGCGTGCTACGCGGTGGCCGTGGATCTCGTCGAAGCCGTATCCGTTCTCGTGCAGGGCATAACGGATCGTGTGTGGGCTCTCCCAGAAGGTGTGATCGAGCACGTCGACGTTCTTGTCGATCAAGGCCTGCTCGTAACGCTCGAACAGTGCGCGCACCTCGGCAACGATTTCTGGGCGATTGGGCGTCAGGTCGGTCATCTGGACGTCCTAGGCTTAAGGAAACCGCGAGCGGCTTGGGTCACTGCCGCCATCGGCCGCTGTTCCAGCGCTTGAGACATTCGGCATGGTAGGTCCTGATCAGCTGGAGCCAGATCGGAGCGTGCCGCAGATGACGTCGCCGGGCAAGCGGGCTGCGGCAGGTCAGGGAGACGAGTTGAATTTGGTAGCGGGAGGCGGACTTGAACCGCCGACCTAAGGATTATGAGACCTTCGCTCTAACCACCTGAGCTATCCCGCCAATTGCACCCCGTATAAGGAGCGCGTCGGATCGCTGTCAAGAAGAGTACGGGGATCGGGCAAAGAGAAAGGCCGGAGCCCGCGGGCTCCAGCCTTCTGCGATTGCCGATACCTGTCGATTAGGACCGTGTACCGAGCTCAAACGTCTTCTCGAAGCGCAGCATCGTGAACAGGCCCCAGGGCCGCAGCGCCCGGCTGTCCAAGACCTTGAGATTGTCGCAGATCATCACCCGGTTCATGTCGAACACGGGGTGCCAGCCGAGCTTGTCGGCGAACGGCGCCATGCGACGCTCGACCCAGCCGCGAACACCGTCTTCCTGGCTGAAATGGTTTACCAGGACGACCTGTCCGCCGACCTTGCATACGCGGGCAAGCTCACGCATGACCTTCTCGGGCTCGGGTACGACCGTAATGACGTACATCGCCGCCACCGTATCGAACGATGCGTCGGCGAACTTGAGGTCGCTGGCGTCCATCTCGTGCAGGCCGGTGACGTTGTCGAGGGCTTCCTCGGCGACCTTCTCGCGCGCCTTTTCGAGCATCTCGGGCGACAGATCGATGCCGGCGATCTGGAGATGGCTGCCGTAGTTGGGCAGTGACAGGCCCGTGCCGACGCCGACTTCAAGGACGCGGCCGTTGCGCTGGTTGATGATTTCGACAGCGTGGCGGCGACCTTCGGTCGTGAAGCGTCCGAACGTGTTGTCGTATACCGGCGCCCAACGCCGGTAGGCGGTCTTGACGGTATTTTCATTGAGATACGTTTGGGCCGGGTCAGTTTGGCTGACCCGTCGAGAGCGACCCTCATCGCCCTTTGGACGCAACGACATTGTCATTCCGCTCTCGCTCCTCTCCGCAAATCCGAAAACTGTTACCCGGCGTGTCTGCTCAACCGGCCACCGTGGTCGCGTCACCCGCGTCCACTAAGGGGTCCTGGTTAATGAAAGATGATGGTGTGAGAGCCGCAACGGCAGACGTCGACGCGATCCAGCCTCCGCCAAGCACGCGGGCTCGTGGTGTTCCGTCGGCGTATAAGACGCACGCCTGTCCAGCCGAAACTCCATACTCCCCCTCGCCAAGTGTCACGACAATAGTCCCATTATTGGCGCAAAGTGTGGCAGGCTGCGGAATATGCGTCGAGCGGATCCGGGCGAACACCCGTTCCTGCCTCGCGACGACACGGTCCAATGGCTCGTGCCCGAGCCACGCGGGATTTTTTAACAGAATTGTGACGGCGCGCAAGGCCTCGCGAGGGCCGACCACAACCTTCTTTGCGGTGGCGTCCAGGCGCACGACAAAAAGCGGTTCAGCAGCCGCAACACCGAGGCCGCGGCGCTGGCCGACCGTGAAATGAATGATGCCGGGATGCCGGCCGAGCACGCGGCCATCGAGGTGGACGATGTCACCAGGTTCCGCCGCGCCGGGACGCAACCGCTCGATGATGTCGGTGTAGCGGCCGGACGGGACGAAGCAAATGTCCTGGCTGTCGGGCTTGTCGGCGACGGGCAGATGCAACCCGGCGGCTAGGCGGCGGACCGCGGCCTTGGGCATCGCGCCAAGCGGAAAACGGAGGAACGCTAGCTCCTCCCGCGGTGTCGCAAACAGAAAGTAGCTTTGATCGCGCTCGGGATCGGCGGCACGGTAGAGTCCGGGTCCGTCGGGTGTCTGGCGCAGCTCGGCATAGTGACCGGTGGCGAGTGCTGCGGCGCCAAGCTGGCGCGCCATGCCAAGGAGATCGCGGAACTTGACGGTCTGATTGCAGGCGATGCAGGGGATCGGGGTTTCGCCCGCAAGATAGCTGTCGGCGAAGGTTTCCATCACCGACGTTCGGAACCGGGCCTCGTAGTCCAGCACGTAATGGGGAAAGCCGAGCGTGTCTGCGACCCGCCGGGCGTCATGGATGTCCTGGCCAGCGCAGCAGGCGCCCTTCCGGCCGGAAGCTGCGCCATGATCATACAACTGGAGGGTGATGCCGACGACGTCGTAGCCCTGGCCCTTGAGCAGGGCCGCTACCACCGAGCTGTCGACGCCCCCCGACATCGCGACCACCACGCGACCGCCCGCCGGGACCCCTTCGAGCGACGGCACCGACGACGGCGAAAACTCTGGGGAAGGTGAGGGGGCCGGCATCGGATCTGACAGTTCACTGAAGGGCGGCTGATCGAAAGGCTCGGCCTGCGCCAGCACGACCACAAACTGGTTCGGAACTTGCACCGCTCTACCCGACTGGGGTGCAAGCCCCGGCTGGCGAGCGAAGCTGGCACTGTAGCGCCTAAGGTGAAGTTGCTGCAAGCCGGATGAGTGGCCAGAGCGCATCCAATCGAGCCACCCCGGCACGGGCGTTTACCATTTCTAATCAGAACTGGTGATGTCTTGGAAATTTATGGTAAAAACGGGGCATCGGTTGGGGTGGTATTTACCGTGTTGCTTAGGTCCGAATTAATCGCGTTCGGATAGGGTAGGCCCAGTCTGGAAGAGTGTATCGAGTATCATGACCGATCAACAGTTTCGAGCACGCACCCGCTACGTCATCGGCCCCGATGGCAGTCCGCTTACCGTTGCGGACCTGCCACCGAAGGATACGAAGCGTTGGGTCATTCGCCGCAAGGCCGAAGTTGTCGCCGCTGTGCGCGGTGGCCTCTTGAGCCTGGAAGAGGCTTGTGAGCGCTACAAGCTCACGGTCGACGAGTTCCTCTCGTGGCAGCGGTCTATCGACCGTCACGGCCTCGCGGGGCTGCGGGCGACGCGCATCCAAGACTATCGGAATTAATCGTCCGATAGCGGCGAGTTTGAGGATCGTGCCGCGCCGCGGCGCGGTCCTTTATTGTTTGTGCCTCGCTTTTTTTCGGTCATCGATTGCTCACTTTGCTATGCACCTTGGCAAAAGCGGCGTCGATGCGAGGATCCCATGGCTGCCCTCCTGTTTGTCCTGGCCATTGCATTTCTGCTGGTCGTGCTTCCGCAGATGTGGATTTACCGCGTCATGGAACGGCACGCGGCGGATCGATCCGATATCAATGGCACAGGCGCCGAGTTCGCCCGGCATGTGCTGGATCAGCTGAAGCTGCCGCACGTCAAGGTCGAGTCGACGGAGATGGGCAGCCACTACGATCCGGATGCGAAGGCCGTCCGGCTCGAGCCGCGCTTCTTCAACGGCCGCTCGCTCTCGGCGGTGGTGATCGCAGCCCACGAGGTCGGGCACGCCATGCAGGATGCGATGGACCTGCCGAGCTTTCGCCGCAGAACGCAGTTGGCGAAGACGGGACAGATGTTCAGCTGGTTCGCTTCGGCGTTCATCTGGGCAGCGCCGCTGCTGATGATCATCGGCAAGGGGCCGGCAGCGCTGATTTTCAATCTGATCGGATTCATCGGCATGGGCGTGATGTCGTTCGCAACGCAAATCACGACATTGCCGGTCGAGTTCGACGCCAGCTTCAAGCGTGCGTTGCCGCTGCTGGAAAAAGGCAAATTCATCGAGGCCCACGATATGCCCGCGGCCCGCAATCTGCTGCGCGCGGCGGCCTACACGTATGTTGCAGGTGTATTGCGGACGCTGGTCTCTATTCCGGGGGTGGGCCGTCTGCCGCGGATCTGACCGTTGCAGCCGCTATTTCGCAGCCGGTGCCGCCGGCGCTGCTGCCCTAGCTTTCGGCAACGCCTTCTTTTTGGCGGGCGGGGTGGTGGATGACGTGGTGATCGGCACCTGCTGGCCGCCCCAGCCGCCGGTACCAACGATGCTGCAGCCGGTCTCGCCTTTGGCCCAGCGTGCGACGTCCTCTTGCATCGTCTTGCCGACGGTCTCCGGAAACCGCAGGTTCTCGGAACTCATGTGCGAGCCGTCACCCGAAGCAGTGATCACGATCCGAAAGGCGCGTAACGACCGTGGGCTTTGTGACGTTGCCGTCACCGGGTCGCGCTGTTGCAGCACGATCTCGGCTGCGCCACCAGATGTTGGCGGCTGCACGTCGGCATGGAACACGTGTGTTGCCTTAAGCGAGCCTTGCGGCCCGAACCAGCAGATGTTGGCGCCGCGTGCGATCCGCGTGTAGATCTCGGTGGGTGCGTTGGGGTGCACACTGGCGACCGGTGGCGAGACGGGCGTCGCGGCGATGCCAGCTGCGCCGGCCGTCTCTACGGCCGTGGCCGGCGGCGAGGTGCTTGTGGGCGAGCCAAGCGTTGCCGGGAACGTAGTCAAGCCGCAGCCCGCCAATGCGCCAGCGAGACCCAGTCCTGCGATCAATGTCGTCGTTCGAGCAAGCATGCTCTCATTGCCGTTCAGGGTGGCCCGTTGTCTGGCCGTGGACGCGCGCACCTGTCACTTGCCGGTGCGCGGCCCGAACGTCAAGCCGGTGGCGAACAAAAAGACTTAACTCGCGATCGCGTCCGAGCTGGGTTCGCCTAACCGGCGGCCTCGGGCGGTTTCGCGTGCTTCCGGATTTTCGGCCCGCTGCAATGACTCGACGGCGTCGTCACGATCCTGAATGGCGGCGGCTTGCTTGGCTTTGAGGTCGTCGATCGACGTCTTCAAGTTGTCGCGCCGCTGTGCCGCGGCCTTGGCAAACGTCGAATAGGCGAAATGGGTTGGGTCCTTGACGGCCGTGCGATCCTCTTCAGAGGAAATCTGACGGTCGAGATCCGAGACCATCTGCTCGAACTCACGAATCATCAATTCGAGATCGGCCACTTTGCGGGCTTTCTCGGTCGCATCGAAGCGTCTTAGTCGGAGTGTGCTCTCGCGAGATTTCATTTTACGCATACCCCCAAGCTACTCGATGATCCGTGCTCCGTCCAACTCAAGATCCATGCCAGCATATAGTGTACTGCCGTTTGGCATAGCGCAAGTGTGGTGTGGAACAAGGCGACCCATTCGTGCGGTCCAACGGCCGGTCCTGGGACATCCGTCCGCGTCAGATCCCATCTTGTGCCAGACTCGCATTAAGTTGCGGTAAAGCAACGGTGGTAACCAGATCGATTCGGCCGCCACGATTTTTGACTCGCGGATTCAGAAAGGCTCTAGGGCCCCCCCAGCAAATCAGTTAATCATACGTTTACCGAGGTCGTTGGGTGCCGGTGGGTAAGGGTGCGCCGGCAGGCGCGGCTCGGTAATCAGTGGAAATTCGGGTTCGGTGGCGGGTTCCGCCAACGCTACCGCTTTGTCTTGTTTGATGGGGCGATCGGGGTGGACTTTGCGAGGGCATTGCAGATTTTGGCGGCGATTCGTGTTGGGATCGTGACAAAAAAGTGTCCAAATCGCGCAATTCGCAATGGCTCATTAGGGTTTGTTAACCTCTCGATCCTAGATTTCAAAAGGATGAACGAGCAGTTTTTAACGGGTCGCCTGCTCGTCACTATCGGGGCTGTGGGACCGGCGAGGCCGGGGAAGAGAGGATTGGCATGCGTGTCCTTCTGATCGAGGACGATAGCGCGACCGCGCAGAGCATCGAGCTGATGCTCCAGTCCGAAGGGTTCAATGTCTATATGACGGACCTCGGCGAGGAGGGGGTAGACCTCGGCAAGCTGTATGACTACGACATCATACTCCTGGACATCAATCTGCCGGACATGAGCGGATATGATGTTTTGAAGACGCTCCGCGTCTCCAAGGTTCAGACGCCGATCCTGATCCTATCGGGGTTGGCTCAGATCGACGATAAGGTGAAGGGTCTCGGTTTCGGCGCCGATGACTATATGACCAAGCCGTTCCATAAAGACGAGCTGGTCGCCCGCATTCACGCCATTGTGCGGCGATCGAAGGGTCACGCCCAGTCGGTCATCGAGACCGGGGACCTGCGTGTCAATCTCGATACCAAGACGGTCGAGGTCAACGGCGCCCGGGTGCATCTCACCGGCAAGGAATATCAGATGCTGGAGCTGCTTTCGCTCCGCAAAGGCACGACGCTTACCAAGGAGATGTTTCTCAATCATCTCTACGGCGGCATGGACGAGCCCGAACTCAAGATCATCGACGTGTTCATCTGCAAGCTGCGCAAGAAGTTGCAGGCGGCCACCGGCGGCAAGCATTATATCGAGACGGTCTGGGGTCGCGGTTATGTGCTGCGCAATCCCGGCGATGAAGGCAACGTCGCGGCCTGATCGGCCGAAGATCTCTCTAACTCTCGTTAAAGCGGGTCGCCCAGGCGACCCGTTTTGCGTTTGGTTGGATGGCTGCTGCTCCAGAAGTCGGTTCCGGTCACACCGCGCCCACGTTTTCGCCCCAATCCAGTCTGATAGGATCGACCAAGGGTTGAGGAAGCGAGGGGCGATGTCCAGCGATACGCGGGAGCCGACGCGCCTGATGCTCGTGCTCGACATGGGCGAGGGTGCAGGAGCGCGCCTGGCTGCCGCATGCCAGGCCGGGCACATAGCGTCGGTCATAATTCGTGCGGGGAGCGAGACGGCGCCGCGCGTGGCAACGCTGGTGGCCGAAGTGCAGGCCGCCGGCGCCGCGGCGCTGATCGAGGGGGATGCCCAGCTCGCTCGGACGCTGAATGCTGACGGCGTTCATCTCCCGGTGACCGATGAGAGTGCGCTGGCCTATGAGGCGGCGCGGGAGCTGCTCGGCGGGCGTTTCGTGGTTGGTCTCGATGTCGGGCGCTCGCGGCACGACGCCATGACGGCGGGGGAGGCCGGAACGGATTATGTCGGCTTCGGTATTCCAGCCTTCGTCAAAGACCGGGAGACGGCGATCGAGCGGCGACTCGATCTGGTGCAATGGTGGTCAGAGATCTTCGTGCCGCCTTGCGTCGCCTTCGATGTGACCACCGTCGAGGAGGCGCGCGCTCTGGCGCGGGCCGGAGCCGATTTTGTGGCACTGACCATTGGTGCCGGCGAGGCCGTGGCGGATGTGCAGGAACGCGTCAAGGCGTTCGACGCGGCGCTGGCGGACGCCACCAGCGAAACCGGCCGCTGAAGGAGGACACCGATGTCGTCGCTTCGTGGAATGGCAATTCGCTGGTTTGGCCGTGCGGCGCGACTTGGCGCCGGTCTGGCGGTCGCGGCAGCGATGGGCCTGGGCCTGGGCGTGGCGTCTGGCGAGACCAGCTCCTGGGAGCAACGGATCGATCCGGCGCCAAAAGCGCGGCCAGCGCCGACCGCGAAGCAGCCGTCAAAAGTCAAGAGCCAGCCCGTCGGATCGAAAGACGGGCCCGCTGCAAGGCTTCCGACGACGATGGGCAAAGTGGCCTCGCCGCTGGGGCCATCGCTTGGTCCGTCGACAATCCCGGACGGCAGCGTGGCCAAGGCTGGCACCGATCCGGCCTATGATGCGTTCGAGCAGGGCAAGTATCTGACGGCGCTGGCGCTTGCGCTCGATCTCGCGAAGACGGGCGATGTGCCAGCGCACACCCTGGTTGGGCGCATTCATGCCGAAGGACTGGGTGTCGCCAAGGACGCAGCGACGGCCGCCAAATGGTATGCGCGGGCCGCCGAACTCGGCGATGTCGAAGCCGCGGTCGGCCTTGGCGCCATGTTCGCGACCGGCACCGGCGTAGAAAAGGATCACGCGCAGGCCGCACGCTACTTCGAGAAGGCGGCCGCCACCGGGCATGCGGTTGCGAGCTACAACCTCGCTCTGCTGTTCCTGTCCGGCAAAGGCAAGCCGGAAAATCCACAACGCGGGTTCGGTCTGATGGGCTATGCCGCGGAAAAGGGCGTCACGGCCGCCCAGTATGATCTCGGCACGCTCTACGCGACGGGCACGGGCACCGAGCCGAATGCCTTCGAGGCCGCGAAGTGGTTTGCACGCGCTGCCAACCGCGGGCATGGGGAGGCCGAAGTCGAGTTCGCCTCGATCCTGCTCAAGAAGCACGATCTGTCGCCGGAAGAAGCCGCAAAGATCCAGAAGCGCGGCTTTGCGCTCCTGCAGTCGGCGGCGTCCAAGGGTATGCCGGTGGCGCTCAACCGGCTGGCGCGGTGCTATGCCAACGGCGTCGGCGTGGCGGCCGACCAGCTCGAGGCCGCCAAGTGGCACATCATCGCCAAGAGTGTCGGCGTCGAGGATGAGGCGCTCGACAAGCTCGTTGCCAAGCTGTCGCGTGCGGACAAGGCGAAGGCCGAAAAGGCCGCTGGCGAATGGCGCGATCGTGTCCTGCTCGAGTGAGCGGTGTCGCCGCGCGTGATGCACACAAGTACCCTGGCCGACATGAGCATAGTGGCACGCTCGGACATTGCAGTAGCTCGGCCACTGAGGGCGGATAGGGTCCTGAATTCAAATCGGCCTGTTCAAACGGCGATCGGTGCCGCACGTAGCAGGCAGGTCATCGCCGCGATCCCGAGGACGGCGAAGGTGAGTGCCATGCCGATCTGGCGAAAGACTAGCGTCTCGTTCGTCTGGCTGACGCCATAGGCGTGCAGCAGCCGCCCGACGACGAGCACGATCCCGAGCCCGTGGAGCACGAAGAAGGGCGTCCTCAGGCTTTCTGCGAAGCCGAGCAAAATCAGCGCGAGCGGTACGTATTCGGCAAAGTTCGCGTGCACGCGCATGCGCCGCAGCAACGAAGTGTCGCCGCCATCACCGACCGCCACCTTGGCCGTAACTCGGCCGAAAATCACGCGCACGCTGAGCACGATGTAGAGCAGCGTCAAAACGCTGGCATAGAATGCAGCAATGGCCATAGGGCTCCGCAAGGACGAGAGGCAGATCGAGCAAAGTGAGACGAGTGCCCGCGGTACGGCGTTCGTTTTGCCGCGGGTCAACTCAGGCGTAACGCATCATGCTTTCTTATCCGCCTTCTGGTGATTGAGGCGGGCGAGCAGGCTGCAAGTATCCCAACGGCCGCCGCCGGAGCGCTGGACCTCGGCGTAGAACTGGTCGACAAGGGCTGCGACTGGCAGCGTCGCGCCGTTCTTGCGCGACTCCTCGATCGAGATCGACAGGTCCTTGCGCATCCAGTCGACGGCGAAGCCGAAGTCGTACTTGCCTTCCATCATCGCTTTCCAGCGGTTGTCCATCTGCCAGGAGCCGGCGGCACCCTTCGAGATCGTCTCGATCACCATCGAGATATCGAGGCCAGCCTTCTGCGCGAAGTGGACGCCCTCGGCGAGACCCTGTACGAGGCCCGCGATGCAGATCTGGTTGACCATCTTCGTGAGCTGGCCGGAGCCCGCGGGCCCGATCAGGTTGGCCGCGCGCGCATAGTTCATAATCACCGGCTTGGCCTTCTCGTAGACGGCCGGCTCGCCGCCGATCATCACGGTCAGGACGCCGTTCTGCGCGCCGGCCTGGCCGCCCGAGACCGGTGCGTCGAGGAAGTCGAAGCCTTTGGCCTTGGCGGCCGCATAAAGCTCGCGCGCGACGTTTGCCGATGCCGTGGTGTTGTCGATGAAAACGGCGCCCTTGCCGACGGTTTCGAAGGCGCCGTTCTTGGCTATCGTCACTGAGCGCAGGTCGTCGTCGTTGCCGACGCAGCAGAATACGAATTCGGCGCCCTTGGCTGCCTCGGCCGGTGTCGCCGCCGTCTTGCCCGCGCCGTACTCCGCCACCCAGGCTGCAGCCTTGGCAGCGTTGCGGTTATAAACCGTCAGCTCATGTCCGCCCTTTTTCAGGAGGTGCCCCGCCATCGGGTAGCCCATCACGCCCAAGCCGATAAATGCTACCTTCGCCATCGCCCGTCTCCATCGCTGTCACTGGTGTTGGAGGCTTTCTAGCGGATGGCTGCGGGGTTGTCAGGTCTGTCGACGGCGGCCACTGGCTACCGCTCAAGCGATCTGGTGGGCGATCTTGGCGAATTTATCGAGCAGCGGCAGCACCTCGTCGGCTTTTGCGGGGGGCAGGTTGAACACGATGCGGTCGCAGCCGAAATCCCGATAGCGTTTGGCGAGATCGGTATTGTCGTCGTGGCCGAAGATCGTGATGGGGATGGATTTGGGATCGCGGCCCGCGGCCTTCGCCATCTCGTTGAACTCTGGCAGTAGTCCGATCACGTCGCCATAGGCGGGGCGCTTGGCGTGCGGCATCCAGCCGTCACCGTAGGCGATGGCGCGGCGGGCGCCGTAGGGATAGGCGCCGCCCACGATCACCGGCGGATGCGGCTTCTGCACGGGTTTCGGCCAGGTCATCATCGGCGGGAACTTGACGAACTCGCCGGAATACTCAGGCTTCGATTTGGTCCAGATCTGGCGCATGGCGCCGACGCGCTCCTCCATTACCTTGAAGCGCGATTTGAACTCGGTGCCGTGGTCCGCCATTTCCTCTGCGTTCCAGCCGGCGCCGATACCGAACAGGAAGCGGCCATTCGAGATTTGGTCGAGGCTGGCGACCGATTTCGCTGTTTGTATCGGATCGCGTTGCACGACGAGGCAGATGCCGGTGCCGACCTTGAGGCGCGTGGTTGCGGCGGCGGCGGCAGACAGCGTCACGAATGGGTCCATCACGTCGTAGTATTTTTTCGGCAGCTCGCCGCCCTGCGGAAAGGGCGACGTGCGCGACAGCGGAATGTGGGAATGCTCCGGTGCCCAGAGCGACTCGATCCCGCGCTCTTCGGTTGCTTTCGCCAATTCCGCCGGGCCCATCGAGTAGTCGGTGAAGAAGATCGCGACGCCTGAATGCATGGGCCACCCTCGTTGTTGCCAGTCCTTGTTGTTGCCAGTCTTTAATGACCAGAGCTTATCCAGTCTGCGACGCGTTGTCAGGGCCCTGGAAATCGGCGTGGAAATCGGCGCGCGTGCGAGGGGACCGGGCGAGGCTGCAGAATGGTGGGGCTGAACGCGGACACGCTCTTGACGCCGCTGCCTTTGCAACACACGCTGAACTGGCAACATCCGAGGGCCGTCCCATGTCCAAACCGTTCAAAGGCGTCCGCATCCTGGATTTCACGCAGGTCTTTGCGGGGCCCTTCGGAAGTTATCAGCTGGCGCTCCTCGGTGCCGACGTGATCAAGATCGAGCGGCCCGGCGGCGACGACATGCGCTATGGGCCCCCGAACAAGGCGTGGTCCGACAAGGGCCTCGGCACCAGCTGGATGGCGATCAACTCGAATAAGCGCAACGTGGCGCTCGATCTCACTAAGCCCGAGGCGATTGCCATTGTGAAGCGCCTGGCCGAGACGGCCGACGTGGTCATGGAGAACTATCGGCCCGGCGTGATGGAGAAGCTCGGCATCGGCTGGCCGCAATTGTCGGCCGTCAACCCGCGGTTGATCTATGCGGCCGTGTCGGGCTTCGGCCAGACCGGGCCGCTCGCCAAGTCACCCGCCTACGACGGCAAGATCCAGGCGATCAGCGGCCTGATGTCGATCACCGGCAGCAAGGAGAGCGGGCCGACGCGCGCGGGTTTTGCCGTGTGCGACGCCATCGGCGGCATGACTCTGGCATTCGGCGTCTCAAGCGCGCTCTTTCAGCGAACGCACACGGGCAAGGGGCAGATGGTCGACGTCGCCATGCTCGATGCGGCCATGACGTTCATGTCGTCGTTCGTCGTCGATTATACGGTCGGCGGGCACGCGCAGGGCCCATCCGGCAATCGCGCACAGAGCCGCTTGCCGACCGCCGACCTGTTCAAGGTGAAGGGCGGACACATCCTGCTCGCTGTGAACAACGACAAGCAGTTCCTCGCATTGTCGCGGGCGATCGGGCATCCGGATTTGCCGAACGACCCGCGCTTCGTCGATTGGCCGACGCGCATTACCAACGAGGTAGCGCTGCGCCAGATCATCGAGGACGTCTTCGCGGCCAACGACGCCCTTTATTGGGACGAGCACCTGACGGCGGCCGACGTGCCATGCGCGCGCGTGTGGACCATCCCCGAGGTGGTCGAGCATCCGCAGCTCAAGCACCGGTCGGTGCTGCAGGACGTAGACACAGAACATGGCCGTTTGCGGATGGTGGGGTCAGGATTTGCAATGGCGCACGACGGTGGCTCGATCGAGTTCCCGCCGCGCCTGCCTGGCGCCGACACCGATGCGGTCTTGGGGGAAGCCGGCTACAGCGCGGACGAGATCACGGCGTTCCGCAAGAGCGGCGCCGTGGCAGCAGGTATCCGCGACCCGAAGTAAGTCCGGACGCCGATGTGTACCCTCGCCAGTGGATCAGTGGCGCGGCAAACGAGTGTGGCATTGCTGAAGTCGCGCGCGGGCAAGCCGATTACCGAACGTTCGACGCGACGGCCGCGGTGGCCCGCAGGTTGGCGTTTACTGCACGGATCCCCGTGGCGGTGTGGGGCGAACGGGAAGCGGCGCATTGGGGTCGATCGGCGGTGGCGTGGGCCCGCCTGTCGTTGCTTCGAGCACGGAGCCCGGCGGCGGCGCGTTCGGGTTCATGCGGGCCACTTCCCAGCGCGCGGCCTGGATCGCCGCAATCTCCGCATCGGTCAACGGCGTTGGCTTCGGTCCGCCCGTCGTCGCCTCGAGCACGGAACCAGGCTCCGGCTGCGACGGATCGAGCCGCCATGCCTCCATCCGCGCTTCCTGCATGGCTGCGAGTTGCTCATCCGATGGGCGCGGGATCCTGGGACCGCCCATAGTCGCTTCCTGCACGGAACCCGGCGGGTACACCTCTTCCGGTGTCTGCTCCGCTGCCGGTTCGGCAGGGCGCGGCATGCCACCGGTAGACCCTGGGCCTAGTGCTGCCACACTCGGATTGGGCGTCATGCCGCTGGAACCCGTGCCAGCGGTTGATCCCGTTCCAGTCGTCGAGCCCGTGACCGACGGCGGCGGCGGAGCGCTCGGTGCCGGCATCGGTGCAACCGCCGTTTTCGATCCGGCGTCCATGAGCGTCACGCTGGTCGGAGCCTTGACGCTGCCGGCGACGACGTGGTTCTCCGTGCGCAAGATGCGGCGCAAAACGTCTTCAAGCGTACCCGACCACTGTCCTGTGCGTACCGTGCTGCCGGCCGTGTCGGACTTCTGATGGACGTCGAACTTGAAGCGTTCGCCGAGCTTGGTGATGATTTCCAAGGTGGTGGCATCGCGCGCGTCGACGCTGACCGCGCCGGCTTTCGGGCCGACCTTGATGTCGACGGTGCCGGCAAGGGCAGCCGAGAGCGAGACCGCGCTGGCGAGAAGGGCAGCGAGCGCCGGTTTGAAAATCGAGATCGATTTTGTCATGCAACACTTCCTCGAGGACGTGGGGAGCCTCAGACGCTTCAATATCCGAAGCGTAATCGTCAAAGACTAGCACTGGCGGGTTGGGCGGTCCAGCTGCGGGAACAAATAAGCCGTTCCCGTCATTTGTGATTACATGGGCATTGGCAATGCCTTCGTGACTTCACAGATCAGGCCAGGGGGTCACTAAGGCGAACTGGGGCCACTGTCAGCGGCCCCAGATACTACGGTCGGCGGACGTTCAGCGAGATGGCGCGGGAACGAATTGCGCCGATGTGGAGCGCTTGCTTTGCGTTGCGGCAAGAACTTGCGCCATCTGTCGCTCGAGATCGGCAATGCGCGCGGTCTTTTGCTCCAGTTCCGTGATCTGTGCCGCCTGCTGGCTGATGGTCGCAGCTTGCACTTGCGTGATGCGGTGCAGTTCCTGCGTTGCCGAGACGTTCAGCATCGCGATCGCGTCGTAATCGACCGATCGGAAGTCGTTCACCTCGCGGCCGAAGACGAACACGCGGTCGCCGTCCGGCTTGAACGCGGTTCGGAACCTTCCGTCGGCGACTTCGAGCACGTCGTAGGTGCCCTCGGTCTCCTTGCCGATCAGCTTCACGCGGTCGCCGACTTTCAGATCAACCGCGAGATGCACCCAGCCGTCTTTGTGGTCAGCGGGCTTGTAGATATCGGGGATGGCGTCCTTGCTGCGATGCACGGCCTGCGGGAACACGGTCTCCACCTGCTGCGCGACGACCTTCTTTTCTGCGCGTGCACCTTTGCCGATGGCGTCACGATAGGTGTAGTCCGTCACTTCGATGCCGGCGAGTGTCGAGAGGTCTTTCGCAGTGTCGGAGCGACCTGCGAGTGTTTTGATCCGCTCGTCGGAGAAGACAAGAACGTACTGTGCAGATACGCCATTGGAAGCGTAAACGGAGGAGTCGGTTATCGCCCCGCCACCGAAATTTCCTGTGCTAAGAGTAGTACTTCCAGCGCTCATTTGGGAATAAAGTCCCAAATTAAAACTGCCTCCCGTACCGTTGATTACCAACTTCGCTTGGGTCGTGCCTGTACCGCCACCAATCACCACATGGCCCGTTGTGTTCTCGATCCTCAGCCGCTCGCCGCCACCGCCCAGCTCAAAGACTTGGAGGTTGTCGTTGCTGGGATCATTGCGGATGTTCCATTGATTGACGCCGGCCCTCTGGAAACGTAGCGCAGCGTCGCCGCTCGCCGCATCGATATCGAGAACGGAGAAGCTGGCCGTCGATCGGATCCCGATGCCGGTCGATCCGCCATGCACGACATCCAGTCTTGTAGTTGGGCGTGGCCGTCCCAATGCCGACATTGCTCGCGGCGTTGACAAAGAACGGCGAATTGGCACCTTGCAGGAAGGAGATCGTGCCGCCGGGCGCGACGTTGTTGATGCGGTATTCTTTGGTGGTATTGTTGAAGCCCTGGAACACGCCGAGCGCGCTGGTGTGGTCGTACATCAGCGCGCCGGAAAAGCCAGCGGAGTTCAAGTTCTGCAGCGCGAGGCCGGTCTGGTTGCCGGCTGCGTTGCTGAAATGGATGCTCATGAAGTCGAACGGTACCGTGCTGCCGAGGCCGATCTGCGCGCCGCTCTGGAATAGCTGCGAATTGCCGATCGACGTCGCCCCGTTCCACAGGGGTATCCGACCTGGCGTCCCGCTCCCAGTGACGGTCTGCGCCAGCGCCGTCGATCGTCGAAAGGGCGAGGACGACGAGGCTGGAAAAGGCGAGCGTGCCCGGCGTGCCGCATTTCAAAATATGCATTGTGCTATCTCTCTGCTGAAGTCCCACGTTCGAACGGCGAGGGCAGACCAGAATGAATTGTGCTAAACCCGCCGCATAAAGAATTTAAGGCGAGCAACAGCGAGCGTCAACAAGATCCGTCCCGTATTGTCAATGCCGAACAGCAACTTTTGGTTGCATTCGCGCCCTGGCAGATGTGATCCGACCGGCGCATGCGACGTAGGGTGACGGCCTTCATGATGTCTCCGATCCTTGTGAGAAGCTCGGCAGAAGCAATTCATGGCGGGCGTTGAACGTTTCTGTTCAGGGCCCTGCCGCAAATGGGGTGCGGAGCGGCCTGATCTCAGCTATGTCATCGCGGCCGGTTTCGAGGCCGTTCCGTTGAGATTGCAACTTTGAGAATTGAATGAAAATTTCGGTCGTCACGCCACTCTACAAGTCGGCGCCCTACATCGAGGAGTTGCACCGCCGATGCGTCAGCGCGATGCGGGCAGCGGGGGCCGACCAGTACGAGGTCATCTTCGTCAACGACGCCAGCCCCGACGCCAGCCTCGAGATCGCGAAGCGCGTGGCAGCGGATGACCCGAACGTTACGGTCATCGACCTCGCGCGCAACTTCGGCCAACATCGCGCGACGATGACCGGCCTGGAGTATGCGACCGGCGACTATGTCTTCGTCATGGATAGCGATCTCGAGGATGAGCCCGAGTGGATCACGCTGTTCCACCGCGAGTTGACCGCGCGCAATTGCGATGTCGTATTTGGCGTCAACAACAATCTGAAGGGCGGCTGGCTCTACGCGCGCGCGCGCAATGCATTTTATTCCGTTCTGAACGTTTTGTCCTCTGTCTCGTTCCCGGCGAACGTGTGCTCGGCCCGCTTGATGTCGCGTCGCTATGTCGAGGCTTTGCTCCAGTTCAAGGAACGCGAATTGTTCATGGCGGGTGTCTGGCACATGGCGGGCTTCACGCAACTGCCGATTGAGGTGGTGAAGCAAGATCGCAGTCCATCGACCTATTCCACATCGCGTCTCATCAGTGTTTTCGTCAATTCGGTGACCGCTTTTTCGACGCGCCCGCTGGCGCTGATTTCCGTATTCGGTATCGGGTTATCGCTCATCGCCTTTGCGTTTACGGGATGGGTTCTATACAAGAAAGCTGTCTACGGTGTCGCCATCGAGGGCTGGGCGTCCGTGATGGCAGCTGTCCTGACCATCGGCGGCCTCTCGTTGTTCTTCAACGGTGTGATGGCCATTTACATCGCGAAGATATTTGTCGAGGTGAAGCAGCGGCCGCGTACAATCATCAAGGACGTGCATCGCGTTCCCAAGCTGAGCGCCGACGCTTCGGTCCAGCGGTCTTCAACAGATGCGACATCAGCCTCCCTTTAATTGGGCCTTTCTGTGATCTGGGAACGCCGAGAGGCCCGCTACCAATGTCCGACCCTGCATACCGCGCCATCGTTCAACATTACGAGACCTGTTTGCGCGCCCACGGCGTTGGCGCGCGCGCGGTCGACTGGAAGTCAACTGAAGATGCTGGCCGGCGCTATGATGTCATGTTGGGGGTGATCCGGGACAAAACCAGCTCGGCGACGCTGTTGGATTTCGGCTGCGGTCTGGGGGCATTGCGCCAGCATATGGCGACGGCGGGTTTCGGCGCTGTGCATTATACCGGCCTGGAGATTTCGACAGAATTCGCAGCAGCGGCTCAGGCACGCAATCCCGGCGCGGGCATCTTGTGCATGGATGTTTTGGCAGACGGCGCGGTGCTCCCAGCCTTTGACTACATCGTCATGAATGGTGTCTTCACCCGTCGGCACGACCTATCCATCGAGGCGATGCACGGGTATATGCAGCGCCTCTTAGCGGTGGTTTATGCAAGTTGCCGCGTGGGTCTTGCCTTCAATGTCATGTCGAAGGCGGTCGACTGGGAAAGCGAGCCATTGTTTCATCCTGATCCGGGCCGGCTGCTGACCTATATCAGCCGGGATCTCACGCGCCATTTCGTGCTGCGGAACGACTACGGCCTGCACGAGACAACGTGCTATCTCTATCGGGAGCCGAATGTCCGGTGGGACGCGAAAACGGAGATGGCGGGATGAGCGCGAAGCCCCTGGTTCTGTTCGGCGTCGGAGAGCTGGCTGAGATTGCTGCCTACTATTTTGAGGTTGAGTCCGAGCGGCGGGTGGAGGCCTTCACAATTGATGCTGCGCACGTGAAGGAGACGACGTTTCTCGGACGCCCGGTTGTGCCATTCGAGAGCATCAGCGACGAGCTTGCGCCTTCAAATCACGACATGTTCGTGGCGGTGGGGTATTCCCGCATCAATGCTCTGCGCCAGGAGAAGTGCGAAGCCGCGCGTGCAAGCGGCTATCAGCTCGCGAGCTATGTCTCGTCGAAGGCGAGTGTGGCGAAGAACGCAAGTTGGGGGTGGAACGCATTTATCCTTGAGGACAACACGGTGCAGCCGTTTGTGAAAATCGGCAACGGCGTGACGCTTTGGAGTGGCAATCATATTGGTCATCACGCCGCGATCTCTGACTTCGTCTTCATCAGCTCGCACGTGGTGATTTCCGGCGGAGTCAAAGTCGGCGAGCGGACATTCATGGGTGTCAACGCAACAACCAACGATCACATCAATATCGGCGCGCGCTGCATCATCGGTTCAGGCTCGCTCGTCACCAAGGATTTGCCCGACGAAAGCGTGCTCTCAGCTGAGCCGGCGAAGGTCTCTCCCGTACCAAGCCGTCGCCTGAAGGGATTTTGAGGCCGTGCGTGTGAAGCGAATTGGTCGCGTGTTCGCGCCGGAACAGGGGCCGTCATGGATGGTTTCGCACGCGGCGTATCCCGTGCCTATCCTCCTGTCCAACGACAGACTGCGGATCTTTTTCAACACTCGGGATGCTGAGAACCGCGGATGTCTGGCGTGGGTGGACATCGACCCGTCAAATCCGCTGCGCATCCTCGATGTCGCAACCGAACCCGGGCTGCGACCCGGATCACTCGGCGCTTTTGACGACCGGGGCATTTCCAACGGCAGCCTGCATCGCGTCGGCGATGAGCTTTGGCTCTATTACATGGGGTGGAACAAGGCCGCCGATGTTCCGTTCCGCAACGCGATCGGCCTCGCCGTCAGCCGGGACGCCGACGGTCGGAGCTTCGAGCGGCGATTTGTGGGACCACTCATCGATCGCAGCCGTTTCGATCCATTCACGATCAGTTATCCGTTCGTCATTCCCGGTGGTGCGCGCGATCCATGGCGTATGTTCTATGGATCGAGCCGGGCCGGCGGCGACCGTGAAGAGACCATGCTTCATTCGATTACCGAGGCCACGTCGCCGGATGGGCTCGATTGGCGTGCCTCGGGGCACGATAGTGTGGGACTGGAACCCGGTGAATTCGGCTTGTCGCGTCCGTGGCGGTTCGAACGCGGCGGCGAGACGTACCTGCTGTTTTCGATCCGTCGATCGCAGTACACGATTGGACTTGCTCGGCTCGAACCTGAGAGCGGGCAATGGCGTCGGATATCGAACGACGTGCTGGGCCCGTCGCGCGAGGATTGGGACAAGGACGCAACGTGCTATGCCTCCGTCATCTCAGTCGGTGAGGTCCGCTATATGTTCTATTGCGGAAACGGCTACGGTCGTACAGGCTTTGGTCTGGCCATGATCGAGGGCTAGCCGATGGCAATTGGAGAACGAGGAAAGACAATAGCAATTTTGCAGTCGAACTATATTCCGTGGAAAGGATACTTCGATATCATCGCGGCGGTTGATGAGTTCGTGATTTTTGACGACGTGCAGTTCACGCGCCGTGATTGGCGCAACCGCAATAAAATTGTGCTCGGTGGCAAGCTGCAGTGGCTGACGATTCCGGTGGCATCCAAGGGAATATTTGATGCGCCTGTCAATGCGATGGCTATTGCTGATCGGAGTTGGGCCCGCAAACACTGGGCGAGCATCAAGCACGCCTATGCAAGAGCGCCATACTTCAGCTGGATGGCACCTCAACTGGAAGCGGTATATGAGGAGGCCGCAACACTCAGCCTGCTAACCGACGTGAACGAGACGTTCCTTAGGATGTTGAGTGGGACTCTGGGGCTGGCTACCACGTTTTCTAGATCAGAAGCTGTGCCCCGCGTTGCACTTGATCCAACGGGTCGGCTGGTTGAGATCTGCGTCGCGGTTGGTGGCAAGACATACGTGTCTGGGCCTGCCGCAAAGTCGTACATCAATCGCGGTAAATTCGACGCGGCTGGCATCGAGCTGACCTATGCCAACTATGCGGGCTACCCAATCTATGAACAGGGAATGGAGCCGTTTGAGCATGGCGTGAGTGTGTTGGATGTTCTGTTTCGTCACGGTCCAGAGGCGCGGAACCATCTCAAGTCGCTGCGACGTGACGGGGTGTTTCTCGATAGGGCCGACTAGGCAGCCAGCGACCCTGCATGTACCTTGCCGAGGCGGGGGCGAGCGAGTATCGCTCCCTATTAATTGCCGGAACTGTCGGCGGCAGCTTCATCCTGGGAAATTATGAACAGGTCCGAGATCATCGTCGTGACGGGAGGCCTTGGCTTCATCGGCAAGCATTTTGTCGCCCGATGCCTGCAGGACGGCCGCATGGTCAAGAATTTCGATCTCGTCAGCTATGCGGCCGATCATGCCGCGCTGCGCGAATTCGACGGGCAGCGCAACTACAGGTTCACTAAGGCCGATATTCGAACGCTCGAGTTCCTGCCGGAATGTGACGTGATCGTGAATTTCGCGGCCGAGAGCCATGTGGACAATTCGATCTCGAGTGCACACGCCTTCTGTACGACGAATGTGCTGGGCGTCCAGAACCTGTTGGAGCTCACCCGGCGCAAGCAGGCGTCCGAGCGTCCGTTGTTCGTGCAAATCAGCACCGATGAAGTGTACGGGGATATCGCGACCGGCCAGCACGCGGAAACCGATATGCTGGTGCCGTCCAATCCCTACGCGGCAACCAAGGCATCGGCCGACATGCTGGTGAAGAGTTGGGGGCGCACGTACGGACTGGCTTGGAACATTGTCCGTCCGGCGAACAATTACGGCGCGCATCAGTATCCCGAGAAACTCATTCCAAAGAGCAGCTGGCGCATGAAGCGCGGACGGCCTGCGGTCATGCATGGAGATGGCAGCTACATCCGCTCTTGGCTGCATGCCGAGGATACTGTGGAGGCCCTCCTCGCTGTGATCGAAAGGGGTGCGCGCGGCACCATCTACAACGTAGGCGGCAGCTCCGAACTGCGCAATGTCGAGGTCCTGCGCGCCATTGCAGGGATACTGAAGGTGCCAGAGGAGAAGGCGTGGATCTCGATCGAGGATCGATCCGGCCAGGATGTTCGCTATAGCCTGGATGACGCCCGTGTGCGAGCGCTCGGGTGGAAGCCGAAGCGGGACTTCAACGAAGAGCTGGTGAAGATCGTCGAGTCGCTCGACGTGAGCCGCTTTGCATGAACGACGCGCGCAATAGCGGAGCACCCATGAAAATCGATTTTTATCGCCACCAGTTGACGCGTTCGGATGCAGACGCTGTGGGGCAGGTGTTGGCGACACCGTTTCTCACCACGGGCAGTGTTTGTCGCCAGGTCGAAGCCGCGCTTTCCGACTATTTTGGCGTCCCGCATGCACTCCTGGTCAACAGTTGGACCAACGGCGCGCTCGCGTCGCTGATGGCGATGGGGATTGGGCCAGGCGACGAGGTGATCATCCCTGCCAACACGTTCATTGCCACGGGCAACGTGGTGGAGCTGACCGGAGCGACGGTCGTCTTCGCCGACGCCGACCCGGAAACGCTACTGATGACACCCGAACTCGTCAGGCCCCACGTGACGGCCAAGACGCGCGTTGTTATTCCGGTCCACCTTTACGGCCAGATGTGTGATGTGCCGGCGATCCGATCCATGCTCGACGGCCATCCCGCCGCCAGGGGGCGCATCGCCATTCTCGAGGATGCGGCCCATTGCTTCGAAGGTGATCGTGACGGGATCAAGCCAGGACAGGGAAGCGACCTTGCCATTTTTTCTTTTTATGCCACCAAGAACGTGACGTGCGGCGAAGGCGGCGCCATTGTTACAAATGATGCGGGCCTGAAGACGCGCCTGCTGGAGACGCGCCTGCATGGAATGTCGGCAATCGCGGCGGATCGGTTCGCTGGCGGGCGTTACAATCACTGGGACATGATGCGTCTTGGTATCAAGGCGAACCTGCCGGATTTGCTGGCGGCTCTGTTGCCGTCGCAGATTGCATCCATCGATGCCAAGCTTCCACAGCGCAAGATGGTTGCAGCCCGCTACCGGCAGGCGTTTGCGGGCGGCCCGTTGCGGCTCGTGCGCCAACTGCAGAATTGCAAGAGCGCCGAGCACATTTTCCCCATCGCCATTCCAGGCTCACGGCGCGACGAGGCGATAGCCGCACTGAACGCAGCTGGCGTGCCGGTCACCGTTAACTATCGGTCGGTTCCCGGCACGACCTATTATCGCGAACGCTACGGTGATCTGACGGGCCAGTACCCTGTCTCGCATCAGTGGGGCCTCGAGACGCTGACACTGCCGCTCTATCCGGACCTGCCGGAGGACCAACAGGCGTTCATCATCGAGACCGTTCGCAGCAGGGTCTACCCACTGGCCGGAGGGTAGACGTATGTCCGTTTCGACCTCAGACGTGGGTGACATCGGGCCCTTTCTCAATCGCGTGTTGTCCAGTCCGGAGATTGCCGCGGCGGCGGTTCGTTCCGGACGGCCCGATGCGTTGCAACTCGTTGCGAGCTACGCCAACGAGGCTAGGATCGGATTGGACCTCGTCGCTCCGCTATTGCGTCCGGGAATACGGGTTCTCGAAGTTGGTTGTGGCATCGGCGCGCTCGCGCGGTTCCTGCTCGATCACGGTGTCGACGTCACGGGTATTGAGCCGGGCGCATCGGGATTCGGGTTCATGCCGGAGTTGGGGACTGCCATTCTCAATCTTGCGCCGGCCCGGGTCGGAAAGGGCTGGTTGCCAATTGGTGCCGAAAAGCTCGATCCTGCGGTTCACGGTCATTTCGATCTGATCTATTCGACCAACGTTCTCGAGCACATTCCAGATCTGGACGGGGCGTTTCGAGGGATGGCGTCCGTTTTGGCTCCAGGCGGAACGATGGTGCATTTGTGCCCGAATTATCTCATTCCCTATGAACCCCATTTTGGAATTCCGCTGGTGCCATTTCATCCGCGGATAACGCGCATTTGTTTCCAGGGACAGTCCGGCGGTTGCCAGGCGTTTGGGAGGAACTCAATTTCATCACATCGCGACGCGTGAAACGCCTGGCCAAACTGACCCGGCTTCAACTCACGTTCGATCGCGGGGTGATGGCCCAGGCCCTGCACCGGTTCGATGAAGATCCGTTGTTCCGTGAACGGCAAGGGCGGCTGGCTGTGATGTTCCATCGCGCGATGTCGCGCACCGGTTTGATTGGAGTTCTGGATCGGATCCCTGGCGATCTGGCAACGCCGATGATCATGCGTCTCGTGCGACATGGGCCAAGTTGGGTGACGGAACAGTCGTTCCGAGTATACGGGAATGCATGCATGACGAAGATGACAGCCCTGTTGACCTTAGGCATCAGCTTGGTGGCCGTCGCCATTTCCCAACTTGCGTTCAAGGCTGCCTTCACGCGGCTGGCGGAGCATTGGGCGCCTGGGCACGCCTATGGGACGACAGCGTGGCGCGTGGCGGCCGATCCGCTGATTTGGACTGCGGTTGTTCTGGTGCTGCTTGGAGCGGCATGCTGGTATCTTGCCATGATACGCTTGCCCTTGAGCCTGATGTTACCGATGGCGAGTGTCATTTCACCGATTGTGTCCATTGGCGCCTATTTCATGCTCGGCGAGAGCCTGACGCCCGCGAAAGTTGCGGCCATCCTGATGATTGCAGCCGGCGTTGCTTGGCTCGGTTGGCTCAACACGTGAGATCGGCGAAGATCCAGAGGACGTCCCGGGCCCATGACACGGCGAAGGGCAGACACCGGAGGTGTCTGCCCGCTTGATCGTGCGCGACAGAATGATCAGCGCGCGTTGCCCGGCGCGAAATGCGCTGGCGTTGGCCGTGTGGACTGTGTCGCGGCGAGTAGCTGGGACATCTGCTGCTTCAAGGCTGCGAGTTCCGTAGCTTGCGCCTGGCGGCTCTGTTCAAGCTCGGCAATCCGTCCGGTTTGGGTTTCCAGCTCCGCGATGCGCGCCGCCTGCTCGGCTGCGGCCGTTCCTTTTCGAGGCGGCGATGCAGCTCCTGCGTCGCCGAGACGTTGAGCATGGCGATGGCGTCGTAGTCGACCGACGGAAATCCTTCACCTCGCGGCCGTAGACGAACACGCGGTCGCCGTCGGTCTTGAAGGCCGTGCGGAAGCGGCCGTCGGCGACTTCGAGCACCTCATAGGTGCCCTCGGTCTCTTTGCTGATCAGGCGCACGCGATCGCCGACTTTCAGGTCGGCCGCAAGGCTGATCCAGCCGTCCTTGAACGTCGGCCGGCTTGTAGATGTCGGGGATGGCGTCAATACTGCGCCTCACGGCCTGCGGGAACACCTGTCTCCACCTGCTGCGCGATGACCTTCTTTTCCTTGCGATGACCCTTGCCAACGGTGTCGCTGATAGGAATAGTCGGTCACGACGATACCAGTGAGCATGGCGAGGTCTTTAGCGCTGTCGGAGAGCCCTTCGATCCTCTTGATCCGCTCGTCCGAGAAGGCAACGACGGAAGGAGTGCGATATGAAATTGGTCGCGTAAAGTGAACTGTTCGTGAAGGTAGCACCACCAAAGGTTCCCGGCGTAACGCCACCTTCGGTGAGTTGACTGATAGTTAGTCAATGGGTAGCCGCCCGCAACGCCGCTGATCACCACTTTCGCTTGCGTCGGCGTCGCGGTGCCGATGCCGACGACGCCCTCATTGGTAATGCGCATGCGCTCGGTCATCGTCGATGTAATCGATGACGTATCGCGGTTGGCAAGGATGATGTCGTAGGCGCCGTTGCCGGTGTTCTTGACGGCAATCTTGGCACCCACGTCGGTAGAAGCCTCCTGAAACGCGATGGCTTGTTCGCTGAAGGTAGAGCCGCCGCCGGCCAACAAGCGCAGAAAATTGCTGATGCCGCCGGCATAGGTTGCAGAAGGTAGAATGCTCATACCACTTACATCAAGCCGCGCGGCTGGACTTGTGTTGTTTGCCGATTGCGACCTTCCTGCGGCATCGACAAAGAACCGGAGATTGGCGCCCTGACAGGAAGGCGATCGTGCCGCCGGCCGCGACGTTGTTGATGCGGTACTCTTTGGTGAGGTTATTGAAGCCCTGGAACACGCCGAGCGCGCCGGTGTGGTCGAACATCAGCGCGCCGGAATAGGACGTCGCGCGAGGCGGCAGTATTTTTCAACGCAAGGCCGGTCTGCGAGCCGCTGGCGTTGTTGAACTGGATACTCATGAAGTCGAGCGGCGCCGTGGTGCCGAGGCCGATCTGCGGGCCGGACTGAAATAACACGGAATTATTGAGCGTCGTCGGGCCCGAGAACTTGCCGATGAAATCGGTGGTCTGCGCCAGCGCCGTGCTGGACGAGAGAGCGAGAGCGACGAGGCTGGAAACTGTGAGCGTGCCAGGCGCGCAGCATTTCAAAATATGCATTGCGATATCTCTCCGATGAAGTCCCACGGTTCGACCGGCGAGAGCAGAGCAGAAAGGATCGTGCCCAACCCGCCGCCTGCAAAGTGTATGGGTACCGACCAAATGCGTCAATGCGCGCCCGGGGCGGCGGTCCGGTTACGCTGTCAACACGCCTGGTCGCGACCGCGAGCATGCGTCGATCTTTCGGGAATGAGTGCCGCATGATGCCGATCGGTCGGGCAGAACCTGCAACGGGCGCGCAGCGAGTCATTGAGTTGGCGTTGTTTCAAGTCTCGGTTGCGGTATTTCAGGCATGTGGCCGAGGATATGAGCCCCTCCTGGCTCACGAATTCCTGCGGCATTGATGACGCGATCGCGCTCCGGTGTTGCGCGCTTCGGGCGGCTTGCCCTATGGCTTGCGCGTATTGGACCCGGCGAGGAGACGACAAGTGACGCGCAAGCCCAACGTGGTGCTGGATTATCTTCCGGGGGATGACAGCTTCCTCGATCCCGAGCGGGCGGACGCAAACCGCCCTGAGGCCGCGAAGGCCGTGGTGATTCCGTTCGGACTGGAGGCGTCGGTCAGCTACGGCGGCGGGACCAAAGCCGGGCCTGCTGCAATTCTCGCCGCCAGCCATCAGCTGGAGCTCTTCGACGAGGAACTCTGGCGCGAGGCCTATCTCGACTACGGTATTGCCGCGATCCGCGAACCGGCGTTCCCGAAGCGACAGCACATCGAGCAGGCGCTGGATCAGCTGGCGTCGCTGGTTGGTACGGTGCTCGACGCCGGGCGGTTTCCGTTCGTGATTGGCGGCGAGCATTCGTTGACGGCGGGTGCGATCCGGCCGTTCGCGGCGCGCTACAAGGATCTCGTTGTGTTGCAGTTCGATGCCCACGCCGATCTGCGCGACGGCTATCTCGGCGAACATTACTCGCACGCAGCCGCCATGCGTCGGGTGCTGGATCACGACCACATCGAGATGGTGCAGGTCGGCATCCGCGCGCTATCGGAGCCCGAAGCGCGTTATGCCGAGTCCAACCGCCGCCGCCTCCACATGCACTTGGCGATCGATCAGGCGCGCTGGGACATGGAAGCGATCCTGGCGCCGCTGAAGGGGCGGCCGGTCTACATCACCGTCGACATCGATGCGCTCGACGGCGCGATCATGCCGGCAACGGGAACGCCGACGCCGGGGGGAATGAATTATCTGCAACTTCTGGAATTCCTGCGCCGTGCCTGCGAGATCGGGCGAGTGGTCGGCATGGATCTCGTGGAATTTGCGCCGATCAAGGGCTTCCACGCCTACGACTTCATGGCGGCCCAGCTCGCGGCCAAGATGCTGAACTATGCGCTGGCGACGCCGAAGCAGGCCAAGGCCGGGCGCTCGAAGCGATAGCGCCTCAGAGCCGGACGCTTTCGCGAAGGCGCGCCATTTCGCCGGGCGCCGTGCGCAGACGCGCCTGCGCAACGAGGGCGGCGAGCACCATCATGCAACCGTTGAACGTGAGCGTCGCCTGCAGGCCGAAATGCGCGGCGAGCGCGCCCGCCAGCAGATTGCCGAGCGGCGCGACGCCGAGGAAGAACGTGAAATAAAGACCGATCACGCGGCCGCGCCAGCTGTCCTCGACCGATTGCTGCATCAGCGTGTTGGTCGAGACCGAGGTCGACAGCACGGAGGCGCCCATGATCGCGAGCAGGGGGGCCGAGATCCAGAGCGTGCGCGAGACGCTGAACGCGATCAGGGCGAGGCCGGCAATCAGCGGCGCGATCTGCACCAGATGAAATTGCGCGCGATGATTGCGCTGCATCGACAGAAACAAGGCGCCGGTCAAGGCGCCGGCACCGGACGCGCTGAGCAGCGTACCGACCGTCCCGGCATCGCCCTGGAAGAAATCGACGGCGACCGAGGGCATCAGATGGTTCAACGACAGCGCGAACATCGAGACCGCCGAGGCCGACGGCAGCAGATAGCGCGCGACAGGCAAATCGACGAGACGTCGCAGCGTGGCGGGGATGTCGTGGCCGGCGGTCAATCCCGTCCCGGCGATGGGCTCGTCTTTGAGCCGCATGGCATAGAGCGCACCAATGATCGCAATGAAGCTCAGCGCATTGAGCGAGAAGCACACGCCCTCGGAAAAGAAGCGCAGCAACAAGCCGGCGATGGCGGGGCCGATCATGCGGCCGGTGTTGAACAGCACCGAGTTGAAGCCGATGGCGCTCGGCAGCAGCGCGCGGTCTTCGACGATGGCGCCGAGCAGGGTTTGGCGGGCTGGCGCCTCGCAGGCATTGCAGATACCGATCAGCACCGCCAGCGCCAGATAGGGCTCGACCCGCGCGACTCCGGCGAGCACCAGGACGGCGAGCAGTGTCGAGAGCACGGCAAGCGTCGCATTGATGACAATGAGCGCTTTCACCCGCGGCACCCGGTCGATCACGAAGCCGGCGATCGGGGCGATGAAGAGATGCGGGATCATCAGCAGGAACCCCGTCAGCCCCAGCAGAAACACCGAGCCCGTCAGCCGAAAGACGAGCCACGACAGGGCGACCTGCTGGATCCAGCTGCCGATGACGGAGACGGCTTGGCCGGCTGCAAAAATACGAAACCGCGGCTTCGCGAACGCTGGCGGCAGGATCTGGTTGAGCGTGAGCATTCCTGCTGATTGGACCACGCATCGGCGCTTGTCCACTCCGGCCTCGCGCCCAACTTTCCGGATGACCGGTCCGCCGCGATCCGGCATGCTGTTTCGGCAATCGGCGACAAGGGGTTGGGACATGCAGGCACCGGTTCGGCAATACAAGTACTATGACTTCGTAATGGTCGCGTTCGTCGTGGTGCTCTTGTGTTCGAATTTCATCGGCGCGGCCAAACAGGCGCAGATCACTCTGCCGGTGCTCGGCGCGGTCACCTTCGGCGCCGGCGTGCTGTTCTTCCCGATCTCTTATGTCTTCGGCGACATCCTGACGGAGGTCTATGGTTATGGCCGCGACCGGCGCGTCGTGTGGGCCGGCTTCGGCGCGCTGCTGTTCGCGTCGATCATGGCGTTCGTGGTCGTTAGCCTGCCGCCCAATCCGTCCGGGTGGATGAAGACCTATCAGCCTGCGCTCGAGACCGTGTTCGGCAACAGCTTCCGCATCGTGGCGGGATCGATCATCGCATTCTGGTGCGGCAGCTTCGTCAACAGCTATGTGCTTGCCAAGATGAAGATCTGGACCGAGGGACGGCATCTGTGGTCGCGGACCATTGGCTCGACGATGGTGGGCGAGGCGGTCGACAGCATCCTGTTCTACTCGATCGCATTTTACGGACTGTGGGCGACGGAGGATCTGCTCAAGGTTATCGCTGCGCAGTACGTGCTGAAAACCGGTTGGGAAATCCTGATGACGCCGTTCACCTACAAGATCGTGAATTTCTTGAAGCGGGCCGAGAACGAGGACTATTACGACCGCAATACCGACTTCAGTCCGTTCCACGTCAAATAAGAAAAGCCGCAAGTGGGCAACTTGCGGCTTCCTGCTTCAGAGGAGAGAGAACGAACGGCAAATCAGCGTGAGCGTCCACCCTGCTGCCAGACGAAGTAGCCGGTCGTTACCAGTGCGGTCAGCACGATGGTTCCGAGGATGTCGGGTCGCTGCACCAGGGCAAGCCACAGGTTGACGCCTTGCCAGTAGCCGCCGCGGGCCGTCAGGAAACTGTTGGCGACGACGATGATGAAGACGACGCCCATAGTCAGCCCCACGGCGATGGCGACATCGGTGAGCTTCTTGGTCAACGGTGGCATGAGACCCCCTCAATAGTGTGCAGAACTGCCAGGTGCGGCGATGCGTCCCTGAGATTCACACCCTATTAATCTGATTCGCGGGTTGGTGGTTTCCGATACACGTTTGGCGTGCGGCGATGGCCGCCCGTCAACAAGTCAGCGCGGCCTTGATGGCGGTCAACTCAGCCGGGCCGTTGGCGTATTCCGGGCAGGGGTGCGTCGAGCGGCGATACCGGTAGCGGTTAAAGTGAAGGTGATGACGGGAATGATCGATGAATACAGGATCGACAACGTGTGCTCGGTCCCCTGAGATCGGGTATTCCATCGGCTCCAGTTCTAGTGTCGGTCCTTTTGCGGACCACCGAAAATGCCGCCAGCGAGCAGGGCCAGGCACGCGGCGATGGCGAGCGCTGCGGCTACGGCGAGCCCCGGCCCATAACCGCCATAGGCATCGCGCAGAACGCCGAAGAGCGCTGGTCCAAGCGCGGACGTCAATTGAATGGCGGTCGCCGCCGAGCCGTAAGTTGCGCCGAATGCCGCCGCGCCGAATTCCCGCCGCACCACCACGGGACCGAGCGTGGTCACCTGTCCAATGCCGTAGCCGTAGACCAGGCTGGCACCAATCAGGACTGGGACATTCGGCCAGATCGACATCGCGAGCAGGGCTGCGGACTGGCCAATGAGGATGATGCAGGCGAGGGCGCGGACGTTGACGTGGTCGACGATGGCCGCGAGCACCATACGGCCGACGAAGGCCGTCACCCCGGTTGCACTCACGAGTAGACCGGCGCCGGCGGTGCCGAGCAGCGGCTGCGCCAACGCCACATGGTGGGTGATGAAGGCGATCTGCACCGTCAGCGCCAGCGCGAAGCCGGCAGCGGCACTCCACAACAGAACGTGCGGCCGCCCGCGTGCCGCGATGGGAGCCGGAGCCGCCTGTACCTGTGACGTGCCACCGGCCGGCATGTCGCCGTCGCGGATGATACCCAGGTCGGCCGGGCCCCGAAAGCGCAAGACACGCCCGATCAGTGGCAGCAGCACGACCACCGCCAAGAGCCCGGTTGCCATTAGACCGTAGGTCAGACCGAGTTGCGCCAGTGCAAACAGCAAGGCCGGAACGCCAGCGATTGCGCCAACGCTCGCGCCCATGATGGCGAGTGTCATCGAGCGCCCCTGATGGCGCTCGAACCAGGGTGCGACGGTCGCCGTGATACCCGTGGTCGACAGCGTCGACCAGCCGATCCCGATCAGCACGAAACAGGGATAAAGGTGCCAGGGCACGGTCGCCAGTCCGATCAGGGCGACACCGGCCCCCATTGCAATCGTCCCGAGTGCAAGCACGGGACGGGGCCCCCATCGGTCGATGCTGCGCCCCACACTGCGCTGGATCGCGGCACTGACGAGAAAGAATAGCGTGATGGCCGAGGCGACTTCGGCGACCGACCAGCCGTGCGCGGTGGTCACCGCCTGCAGGTAGACGCTGGCGCCGAAGAGACCCAGGGACCAGGAGAATGCCGCAATAACGAAGCAGGCAGCAACCACGCGCCAGCCATGGAAAACGGTCGTGCTCACTTCGATCTCGCAAGTTTGGTGATTGCGAAGTCCGCTTCTGTCCGTCGGCTGGCTCGATAGCGGACTTCACAATCTGAACCACACGAAAATCATTGGGTCGCTCGTGTCCTTTCGATCGCGAAGTTGGTTGGTGGCGATGCGACAACAATATCCGGCTGGAGACGGCGTGCGGCGGGTCCTGCGGCCATCACCTGCGCCCGTCCTTTTTTGGTAAGCCGCGCATCGATGTGCATCGGGTCGATGTCAGTTGCCTCGAAGTGCTCGTTGAAGGTGGATTGGCCGTGACGAATGAGATACGCGAGATCCGCCATCACAGATGACCTCCGAGGATCGGGGCGTGGCCCGCTGTATCGCGAGTTGCGAAAAGCGGTGGCGAACATCGCGATCGGGACACTACCCGGCCAGGGCCTCGGGCGCGAGCAGCAGTGTGTCGGCGCCGGTGGTGATGGTGTCTCGTAATGCGGGCGCGGCGACGGCGTGGTTCTCGGCGAAATAGCGCGCGAGTGCGATCCGCGGGTTGGCCGCGCCACCGGCGCCGTTGCGCACCACCGACAGCGCCCCGCGGGCCAGATAAATGCCGCCCGCCGTCAATCCGAACAGGCGAAGATAAGGCTGCGCGCCCGCTTGGGCAGCTTCGGGATTGTTTGCGAGCGCGCCACCCAGCCAGCGCGAGGCCTCGGCGAGCGCCTCGACGGCTGCCGTCAGGCGCTCGCCCATGTGTCCGAACTCCGGCAGATTCGATGCGCGCACGTCCTCGGCGGTCTTCTTGAGCTCGGCGATGTAGGCCTCGATGACCTTGCCGCCCTCCAATGGGAGCTTTCTCGTGACGAGGTCGATCGCCTGGATGCCGTTGGTGCCTTCGTAGATCGGCAGGATCCGCGCATCGCGATAGTGCTGCGCGGCGCCGGTTTCCTCGACGAAGCCCATGCCGCCGTGGATCTGTACCCCGATCGAGGCCACCTCGATGCCGATGTCGGTCGAGAATGCCTTCGCGACGGGGGTGAGCAGGGCTGCGCGGCTGAGGGCGGCTGTCTTCTTCGCGGGGTCGCTGGCGCCATGCGCGATGTCGAGTTCAGCAGCGGTGACGAGGCAGATCGCACGCGCTGCCTGCGTCATCGCCTTCATGGTCATCAGGTTGCGGCGCACGTCGGCGTGCTCGATGATGGGGCTCATCTCGCCCGCGCGGCCTTTGGCTGAGCGGCCCTGTTTGCGCTCATGGGCGAAGGCGATGGCGCGCTGCGTCGCCCGCTCGGCGATGGCGACACCCTGCACGCCGACCGCGAGGCGCGCCGCGTTCATCATGATAAACATGGTATTGAGGCCGCGGTTCTCGTCCCCGACCAGGTAGCCGACCGCGCCCTCGCCGCTCTCGCCGAATTTCATCACGCAGGTAGGTGACGCATGAATGCCAAGCTTGTGTTCGAGGCTTGCGCAGATGACGTCGTTGCGCGCGCCGAGTGAGCCGTCCTTGTTGACCAGCACCTTTGGCACCAGGAACAGCGAGATGCCGCGCGTTCCCGCTGGCGCATCCGGCAGCCGGGCCAGCACGAGATGGATGATGTTCTCGGTCATCTCGTGGTCGCCGTAGGTGATGAAGATCTTGGTGCCGGTGATGCGATAGGTGCCGTCCGGCTGGCGCACGGCTTTGGCGCGCAGATGTCCGAGATCGGAGCCGGCGTGCGGCTCGGTCAGGTTCATGGTGCCGGTCCATTTTCCGGACGCCATGTTCGGCAGATAGGTGCGTTGCAGCGTCATCGCTGCCATGCGCGCTGATCGCGTCGATGGCGCCTTGCGTCAATAGCGGGCAGAGGCCGAACGACAGGTTGGCGGAATTCCAGATCTCGCAGGCCGCCATCGAGACAATTTCGGGGAGCCCCTGGCCGCCGATCGCCTCGTCGGCGGCGAGCGACGTCCAGCCGCTCGCTGCAAACGCCTTGTAGGCCTCGGCCCAGCCGGGTGGCGTCTCGACGCGGCCGCCAACCAGCTTCGAACCTGTCCTGTCGCCCGGCCCATTCAGCGGATCGAGCACCTCGGTGCCGAACTTGCCCGCTTCCTCGAGCACGGCGCGAACCGTGTCCTCATCGACCGAGACCACGCCCGCCTCGATCATTCCGGGCATGTCGGCGGCGGTCTTGAGTGCGAACACGATGTCGTCTACGGGTGCGCGGTAGGTCATGGTGTCCCTTGCCGTTGAGCTGTTGCCAGCGGAGCGGATTGGGCCGCACCATAGGCCGAAGCAACTATCGAGAAAAGCCGACTTCGGAATGAGTATTCTACCGGCAACGCCCGAGACGATGGCGCAAGCTGCCGCGCATCTGCGCGCGGGCCGGCTCGTCGCGTTCCCGACCGAAACCGTCTACGGCCTCGGCGCCGACGCCACTAACGGGCTCGCCGTCGCCGGTATCTTCGAGGTCAAGGGGCGCCCGCGGTTCAATCCATTGATCGTGCATGTCGCGGATCTGGCGGCAGCGGAGCGCCTCGGGGTGTTCAACGCGTTGGCGCGGCGTCTTGCCGAGGCCATCTGGCCGGGGCCGCTGACCCTCGTGGTCGCGAAGCAGCCCAGCTGTGCGATCGCGGACCTGGCGACGGCGGGCCTCGAGACCGTTGCCTTACGCGTGCCGGCGCACCCGATCGCGCTGGCACTGATCCGCGCCGCGGGTTGCCCGGTAGCGGCGCCCTCCGCCAACCGGTCCGGCCACGTCAGTCCGACTCGTGCGGCCCACGTCCTCGCCGATCTCGGCGACCGCCCTGCGATGATCCTTGATGGGGGTGCGACGGGCGTTGGCGTCGAGTCGACGGTCGCCGATGCCAGTGGCGCTGTGCTGCGCCTGCTGCGGCCGGGCGGATTGACAGCGGAGGACATCGAGCGGGTGACCGGCACGCCGCTGATCCGCGCCACGCACGATGCCGATGCGATCGAAAGCGACGGCGATCCGGCGCCGGCGTCACCGGGTCTGCTCGCCAGCCACTATGCGCCGCGCGCCCGCGTCCGCCTGAATGCCGTTGCCACACAACCGGGCGAAGCGATGTTGGCCTTCGGGCCGACGACGGCTGCGCACGCGGGCCCGTTGATCAATCTCAGCGCCGCCGGCGACCTTCACGAGGCCGCCGTCAACCTGTTCGCCGCCCTCCGCGATCTCGACGCGACGGGCGCCGCCGCTATCGCTGTGATGCCGATCCCGTCGCACGGCCTCGGCGAGGCCATCAACGATCGCCTCCGCCGCGCGGCGGCTGGAAGGTGAGGCTTGCGCCCAGCTCGCCGTGAGGCCCGGCATCAATCCTTGGCGCGCTCTACGTACTCGCCGTCGTCGGTGCGCACGACGACGCGGGTGCCGCTCTCGATGTGCGGCGGCACCATCACGCGGGCGCCGTTCGACAGTCTTCGCGGGCTTATAGGACGACGACGCCGTCTGCCCTTTGACCACAGGATCGGCCTCGACGATTTCGAGCGTCACGCGCGGTGGCAGCTCGATCGCCACGGGCGTGCCCTCGAACAGCTGGATCGAGCAGCTCATGTTCTCCTGCAGCCACTGCGCGCTGTCGCCGATCAGCTCCTTGGTGATGCAGATCTGCTCGAACGTCTCGGGCTCCATGAAGTTGTAACCCATGTCGTCTTCATACAAATAATTGTAGTTCTTCTCGTCGAGGAAGGCGCGCTCGACCGACTCCGTCGTCCGGTAGCTCTTGACGATCTTGACCCCGTCCGAGATGCGGCGCATGTCGATGTGCGTCGTCGGCGTGCCCTTGCCCGGCCGGATGCTGTCGGCCTTGAGCACTGTGCAGAGCGCGCCGTCGATGTCGAGCACGTTGCCCTTGCGCACTTCGCTTGCAATAACCTTCACCACGGCAGCTCTCCGTCGGACTTCAAGGGGTTGGCGCCGCGACGGCGCATCCAATTGGGCGTGCGCTGGCGGAAGCCCGCGGACGAGTTGCCGCTTCTTACCTGCTTCTCTGCGAAAGGCCAAGGGCGTGTCCGGCCTGAGCATGGGTCGGTGTCTTGGCTCGCCAGCCCGATTCCGGCGGGCTACGCTTTGGGAAGACGGGCGAGGACTGCAGCCAACGTGGTCTTGATCGCCCCGAGGTCATCGCGCTGGGCATCCAGCTTGGTCTCGACGCCGGCCAACTGGGTCTCCACGGACCCGAACTTGGTCTCCACGGACCCCAGCTGGGTCTCCACGGACCCGAACTTGGCCTCGACGCCGGCCAGCTTGGCCGCAACAGCCGCCAGCGTCGCCTCCAGCTTGGTCTCCAAACTCGTCAGCCGCTCTTCGACGGACTTCAACCGCTCGTCCTGCCCCAGCAATTGGCGGGTCACGGCGGCGCGGAAGTCGCGCAAATCACGGGTGAGCGTGGCAATCTGGCGGTCCATCAAATCGAGGCGCGCCGGGGTCTCGGTGAGGGCACCCCGTAAGGTTTCGAAGCGCAGGTTCATGATCTCCGGCAGATCGGTGATCAAGCCTTCGATGTCGGTGACGCGCTTGTCCAGTGTGTCGATGGTCTCGGCCATCCAGACATTCTAGATGCGCGTCACCCTGGGTGCAATCGGCCGTATGGCAGGCCGCTATCGAGTGTGATGTGGAACCCTGGCCGGCGGGGCGTTAAAACGGCCGTGAGATCTGTGTCACCCCAAATGTCGGGAGCTCCCGTTGACCACCGTTTCGCCCTTCTGGCATCCCGACACGCACGCCGACCGGCGGCCGTTCCTGCTGGCGCGGGGGGCCATCAAGTCGGCGATCCGGCGCTGGTTCGAGAGCGAGGGGTTTGTCGAGGTGGACACGGCCTGTCTGCAGGTTTCGCCCGGCAACGAAGCCCATCTGCACGCCTTCAAGACCGAGTTCCGCAGCGAGGCGGGGGCGGCACAACCGCTCTATCTCCATACCAGCCCCGAATTTGCAATGAAGAAGCTGCTGGCGGCCGGCGAGACGAAGATCTTCACGTTCGCGCCCGTGTTCCGCAACGCCGAGCGCGGTCCCCTGCACAGCCCCGAATTCACGATGCTGGAATGGTATCGGACGGACGCGCCCTACGAAACGCTGTGGGCCGACTGCGGGGCGCTACTCAAGCTTGCGGCCGACGCGACGCAGCGAACGCAATGGTCGTGGCGCGGCAAAGCCTGCGACCTGACCAAGGCCTACGTTTGGACGACGCTGCATCAGGCCTTTTTACAGTTCGCTGGGATCCAGCTGGACGACACCTTCAGCGTCTCGAACGTCGATCTCGCGAAGATGCGGCATGAGGCGCAGCGGATCGGGGTGCGCGTTGCGCCCGACGACACCTGGTCGGATCTGTTCAGCCGGGTGCTTGCCGAACGGATCGAGCCGCACCTCGGTCTCTATCGACCCGAGATGCTTTGCGGCTACCCGACGCACGAGGCCGCACTGGCGCGCCCGTCGGCACACGATCCGCGGGTCGCGGAGCGGTTCGAGCTTTATGTCTGCGGCGTCGAGCTGGCGAATGGCTTCGGCGAGCTGACGGACCCGGCCGAACAGCGCCACCGCTTCGAGGCCGAGATGGATGAAAAGCAGCGCGTCTATGGCGAGCGATATCCGATTGACGAAGACTTTCTGGCAGCGCTTGGCGGAATGCCGGCGGCGTCCGGATGTGCGCTTGGCTTCGACCGCCTGGTCATGCTGGCGACCGGCGCCACCCACATCCATCAGGTCCTGTGGACACCCGTGGCTTTGCGGTGAATGAGCCTCCCGCAATGCGGTATGATTTGTCTCAGAGCGAGTTCATGAATTAGAAAAACTAAATTATGACAGCAATATTTCTCAGACTATGCCGCTTACGCATGGCAGATGCGATCGATGATGGCTTGTTCGCAGCTGCGAAGAACATCATCTCCCGTATGGGTTCGAATAGCACAATCAAGATGCTGTCGAAGCCAAAATATGGAGATGAGCATGACACACACAACCGCTGATTACGCAGATATCGCAGACTTTGGCGCCAAACGGGCTACCGCCCCGGCAGTCCCGCAGACGAGCCTGTTCCGCCGGGTTGCCGACGGTCTGGCTCAGGCGCGTCGCCGCCGCAATGGCCGCGAGGTCGCGCAGTTCATTCAGGCGCATGGTGGCCACCTGACGGACGAGCTGGAGCGGGAGATCAGCCGCCGGTTCGGCCACATGGCCGGCGAACTCTAAGGTCCGGCGCCGAAGATAACACGTGATCAGCGGGCGTCCTTGGTCATGTCCAGGGCGCCCGCCTTGCATTCGGAGCCACCGCGACTTAAGGCCTTGGCGCATGACCAGGCCGGAGGCAACGCTCAAGACCGTCGATCAACTCAAGGCGGCGGAGCTTTTGCCGGCTGCTGGCGCCGCATCGGACGTGCTGCTGGAGCGTGTCGCCAAGCGCTACGCCATAGCCGTGACGCCTGCGATGGCGGCTCTGATCGATCGCACGGCGCCGGCCGACCCGATCGCGCGCCAGTTCCTGCCAGATCCAAGCGAGCTGTCGTCATCCCCGGGAGAGCGCGGCGATCCGATTGGCGACCGCGTGCACGAAAAAGTGCCGGGACTCATCCACCGCTATCCCGATCGGGTACTGCTGAAGCTCACGCACGCGTGCCCGGTCTACTGCCGGTTCTGCTTTCGCCGCGAGGTCGTGGGACCAGGTGGCGAGACGATGACGGGTACAGCGCTGGACGAGGCGCTCGCCTACATTGCAGCCGATCCCGGAATTTTCGAGGTGATCCTGACGGGCGGCGATCCGCTGATGCTGTCGGCGCGGCGTATCGGCGACGTCACCGCGCGCCTCGCGTCGGTGCCGCATGTGCAGGTGGTACGCTGGCACAGCCGCGTTCCCGTCGTCGATCCCGCGCGCGTCACCGATGCGCTCGTTCGCGCGCTGCGCCCACCATCGCCCGGACCTGCGGCCTACGTTGGAATCCACTGCAATCACCCGCGCGAATTGACCGGCGACGCGCGTGCCGCCATCCGTAAGCTCGCCAACGCCGGCCTTGCGCTGGTCAGCCAGACCGTGCTGCTCAAAGGCGTCAACAACGACGCCGCCACGCTCGAGGCGCTGTTCCGGGCCTTCGTCACGCTGGGCATCCGGCCCTATTATCTGCATCATGCGGATCTCGCGCCCGGCACCGCGCATTTCCGCACGTCGATTGCAGAGGGGCAGGCGCTGATGCGCCAGTTGCGCGGGCGCATCTCCGGGCCTGGCGCTGCCGACCTACATTCTCGACATTCCCGGCGGGCACGGCAAAGTGCCGATCGGCCCGCACTACATCGACGACGACGGCCAGCTCGTTGCCGATCCGTCGGGACGGATTCACAACTACGGGTCGACCGACGCGTGATCTCGTGCTGTGCTGCTTACGTAATATCGGCGAGGCGGGTGTCGAGTGAGAGCACCAGGCACCAGTGCGGCTCGAAGTCGGCGCCGAGCGGCCAGATGTTGGCCTTGAAGTCGACGAGCATGCGGTCCTCGTAGCGCTTGAACCAGTCGCGCCGGCAGAGCACGAACTTGGTCGCGGCGACGATCGTCTCGCGGTCGATGATCGCGAGCGGGCACATCTCCGGATGCGCCTCGAGATAGTGCTGCACCGCCACCATCAGCGTGGGATAGCCGGGATGCAGCATGTCGTCGAGGACGATCATGCCTTCCGGCGCCAACACGGCGGTTGCGAGTTCGAGATCGCGCGAGAGGGCATGGCGCGAATGCTCGCCGTCGATGTGGAAGAGGCGCACGCGCTCGCCGCCGAGCTTGGCAAGCACATCCTCCGGCTTCATCGTGCGGCTGTCGGCTTTCCAGGTGATGCGCTTCGCCTCGGGCACGCCGTGCTTGACGCAGTTGGCATGGAAGCGGTCGATGATCTCCGGGTTCGGCCAGTCGAAGAGATCGATGCCGAGCGCGCGCTCGCCGCTTGCGAGGGCATGCGCCATGGCAATGAAGAAGCGCCCCTCGAAGGTGCCGATCTCGGCAATCGGGCCTTTGACGCCGAGCTCCGACTGAATGCGCATCAGGCCGCACGTGACGGACGCAGCGAACCGCGACGACATGCCGACCACGGAAGCGTAACCCGCCTCCAAGTAGTGCTCGACGGCGGCAATGCCGGTGCGGGGGTAGGGGGCTTGGCTCATGTCTGGTCTGGTCTCGTGACTCGTCCGTGGGCGAAGGGCGGTGTTTAAATGCTCGGCTAGCGGACCACCACGGCGAAATTGCGCTCGGGTCTCGCCCGCACGATGCGGTCCTGCTAGCGTGGGCCTGTGCACCGGATGATTCCGCTGCCATAGGGACCGCAGTAGCGAGGGGGAGTTCATGCTGCCGCGCATCGTTCTTTTTGTGCTGCAACTGATTGCGGCCTGGTATTTGGCGCCCGCCATCAAGGGGGCCCTGCCGGTGCTCGTTGCCCGGCCCAACGACATCTTCATTGATGCCATTCTCTACGCGCTGATCATCCTGATCGTCGGATTTGTGGGATCGCTGATCCTCAAGGGCGCAAGCACGCCATCAAGCGGGACGTTCACGATCTGCCTGCTGCTGGCGCTGGTGCTCGCCGGCTTGACGCTGGTGCCGCAGGTCACTCAAATCGTCGAAACGACGGTTCCGGCATTACGGGGCAACCGCAGCCTCTGGCCGCTGCTGGGCGCTGTCGTCGGCTATGTCCTGAAACGCTGACCCGTTGCCGAGCTCAAATGAAAAAGCGCGGACCCGAGGGCCCGCGCTCTCTGTTGTGTGAACCCCTGGGGGTCGTTCAAAACATGCCCAGCACGATCGCAGAGAGGAATGCGAAAGACATGATCGCTGCAAGAACGTTCAGTCTCATCCTCATTTCCATCGTTGCCTCCTTTGCCGACTGCTCGGCGGTCAGGGCGACGGGACAGGCCCGTCCATGAACAAATATTAAGGGAAGCCTAACCGATCTGACAAGGGCAAAATACGGTGCAATGCAATAAAAATCTCTGGCGAGCGGGTAGTTCTGAAAATGAGTTAATCACAAGCTCGTGAACACGGAGTGGGTCTCAAGTGCAACTTTTAGTCTCATCTTGAGACATCAAGACATCGGAAACCAGTGCGTCAACTTTATTTCAGGTGGTTGCGGTGTATTACCGGTGTGTCGATCCTGCACACCAAGTTATCGTGTGTGTTAATCATGATTCATAGCTGTTGAAGCCGAGATCAGAAATCGCGGGAGCAGCGTCGAATTGTGCCAATCGATCGCCTCAATGATCAGTCGTTCAGGGAAAATAGTCTTGCATCGGCGTCGAAGACTGGTGCCCGATTGCAACAATTGCGCTTGGCTGGCCGGCCTCGACAGCGGCGATGCGATGGCCTATCCCGCTGGCGAGCCGAACAAAAATTTCGCGGGAGTGCCCAATGTCGTCGTTCAAGGCCTTCGTTTTGACCAAAGCAGACAAGGCGCAAGCCCTTGCTTGGACCGATTTCGCCGAATCGGACCTGATGGAGGGCGACGTCACCGTCCGCGTCTCCCACTCGACCGTGAACTACAAGGACGGGCTGGCGCTGACCGGCAAGGCACCCGTCGTGCGCCGCTGGCCGATGATCCCCGGCATCGATTTTTCGGGCACGGTGGAGGCCTCGAGCCATGCCGACTTCAAGCCCGGCGACGCGGTGATCCTCAACGGCTGGGGCGTCGGCGAGACGCATCTCGGCGGCTACGCACAGAAGGCCCGGGTCAAGGGCGACTGGCTGGTGCGCCGGCCTGACGCGTTCAGTCCGGCCCAGGCGATGGCGATCGGCACCGCCGGCTATACGGCGATGCTCTCAGTGCTCGCGCTGGAGCGGCACGGCGTGGTGCCCAAAAGCGGCCCGGTGCTGGTGACGGGAGCGGCCGGCGGCGTCGGCAGCGTCGCCATCGCGCTGCTGGGCAAGCTCGGCTACGAGGTGATCGCCTCGACCGGGCGGCCCGAGGAGGCCGACTACCTGAAAAAGCTCGGCGCCAAGGACATCATCAATCGGTCTGAGCTGTCGACCGGCCCGGCCCGGCCGATCGCCAAGGAGCGCTGGGCCGGCGTTGTGGACTCGGTCGGCAGTCACACCCTCGCCAACGCGATCTCGATGACGCGCTATGGCGGCGCCGTGGCGGCTTGCGGGCTGGCCCAGGGCATGGACCTGTCGACCTCGGTTGCCCCCTTCATCCTGCGCGGCGTGACGCTGGCGGGCATCGACAGCGTGATGGCGCCGAAGTCCGTGCGCGTCGAGGCGTGGCGCCGTCTCGCCCGCGACATCGACAAGGGGTTGCTCGATGCGCTGACGGTGACGCGCCCGATCGCCGATGCGCCGGTGCTGGCCGACGACATCATGGCCGGCAAGGTGCGCGGCCGCGTGGTGCTCGAGATCGGGTGAGGGAGTTTGTGCTTTGCGCTTCAGGTGCCCACTGCGCACCCGCGCCGACATTGCTTGGCCCTTCAGATACCCACTCGCGCATCCGGGCCGGCCCGCAGCAGCAGTTGGCGGACGTCGGCAGCCGTCGCCTCGGCCATGGCGGCCAGTTGGGCGTCGGTGGCGCTGCTGACGGGATGGTCGATCACGGCAAAGCGATAGCCGGGCATGCCGAGCACACGCGCCATCAGTTCGGCGGCGCTGACGAAGCGTGTGGTCATCACGGCAATTGCAGGGATGCCGAGCTTTTCCGCGGTAATTGAGTCATGCAAACTGCATGATGAACAGCTGCCTCAATCGCCGATACCGGTGACCACTGCGTGCCAATTGCGGATTTCGTCGGCGATCGCCCGGTCGGCCGGGGCGCTGTAGTTCGACTTCGTGCGCCAGACCACGTCGGCAACGCCTTGCTCACGGCGCAGCGCCCGGTCGAGATGCGCGAAATAGCCCTTGGTGCCTTCCTTGCCGTTGGAGATGAAGCCGACCGTCTTTCCCTGCAGCGAGACGAGCCGCGGCGCCAGCGTGCCGACGGCGGTGGCGCGCTCATTGGTCGGGTCGAGCACTTGGATGGTCATGGGGCACCTTTGTCTTGCCGGGTGGCGATGTCGCGCATTCGGCCGCCAGTGTCTGTCTACTTTAAACGTGATCGTACAGTCCCGCCAAGCACCCTCGGTTCCCGCCGTTGCTGGCGACGAGAGCGGATGCCCGCAGACGGCGGATAGGCCGTCAGTCGCAGGGTTCGCTGAACCGGTGAAAACGAAAGCGGGCAGACACACAGTGTCTGCCCGTTGATCCAGTCACTGCAACACTTAGCGGGCGCCGACCGGCGCAAAATGCGCGGGCGTTGGCCGTGCGCCCTGCATTGCGGCGAGCAATTGGGCCATTTGCTGCTTCAGCGCGGCGATTTCCGAGGCCTGCTGTTCCAACTCAGCGATGCGGGCGGCCTGCGTGCGCCGGTCCTGCTTCAGCGCGGCAATGTCGCTGGCTTGTTCGGCGGCGCGTGCGGTCTGCGCCTCGAGGCGGCGATGCAGCTCCTGCGTCGCCGAAACGTTGAGCATGGCGATGGCGTCGTAGTCGACCGAGCGGAAATCATTGACCTCGCGGCCGTAGACGAACACGCGGTCGGCGTCTGTCTTAAAGTCGGTGCGGAATTTTCCGTCGGCGACTTCGAGCACCTCATAGGTGCCCTCGGTCTCTTTGCTGATTAGCTTCACGCGGTCGCCGATTTTCAGGTCGGTCGCAAGATGAGACCCAGCCGTCCATGACTTCGGCCGGCTTGTAAATATCCGGCAGCGCGTCGGTGCTGCGGCTCACCGCCTGGGGGAGCACGGTCTCGACCTGCTGCGCGATGACCTTCTTTTGCTTCACCGAACCCTTGCCGATGGTGTCGAGATACGTGTAGTCCGTGACGCACGATGCCGGCCAGCGTTTCCAGATCCCGCATCGAGTCTGACCGCCCATCGATACGTTTGATCCGCTCGTCAGAAAAGGCAATGAAAGAAGGGCTGACGATAAAACTGGTAGCGTATAGTGAAACAGGACTGGAGGTCACGCCGTTACCGTTTTGTTGTGCGGTTACACCGACTGATGCGTTATATTCTCTATATATATTGATCGGGAAGCCTCCCGCAGCGCCACTAATCACCACCTTCGCTTGCGTCGGCGTGGTGGTGCCGATGCCGATCACACCATCATTGGTGATCCGCATTCTTTCAGGCGTGGGCTGAACGATACCCTGCCCTGTCATCAATGGGGCTGTGGCGAAACGCATCGAGCCATCGTCTTGAGCCACCTGGATGATCCCGCCGTAACCGGTATTGATCGTTCGGGAGGAGCCAGAATAGTAGCTGTTGAAACCGATGCCCGGCCAGTTGCTCTGGAGGCTCACGCCCGTCGTGGAGCTGTCGAACAGTCGCGGCCGTGGCTCCCGATGGAACCCCGAGGTCTGAAACTTCGCAAGAAACGGGGCTTCGGGAATGGCGATGGTGCACGTCATTGTGCCGATGCCAACATTGCCGGCGCTGCTCACAAAGAATCGCGAGATTGGCCGCCCTGCAGGAAGTGGATGGTGCCGCCCGCTGGCGACGTTGTTGATGCGGTATTCCTTGGTGCTGTTGTTGAAGCCCTGAAACACGGCGGTCGCGCCGAGGTGGTCGTACATCAGCGCGCCGGAATAGGACGTTGCGCTGCCGTTGGTGTTCTGCAACGCAAGGCCGGTCCGCCCACCGCCCGTGTTGTCGAACCGGATGCTCATGAAGTCGAGCGGCGACGAGGTGCCGAGACCGATCTGCTGGCCGTTCTGATAGAGCACGGAGTCGTCGAGCGTCGTCGGGCTTGAAAACTTGCCGATGAAATCGGTGGTCTGCGCCAGCGCCGTCGATGCCGAAAGCGCGAGGGTCACGAGACTGCAAACGCCAAGTCTGCGGGGCGCGCCAGTGTTCAAGCCGGTGTTCGAAATGCGCATGCTGAAATCTCTCCGCTGAATTCCGACGTTCGGCAGCGAGAGCGCACCCGTGTGGATCGTACCTAACCCGCCGCACAAAGATGGTATGAGCCCCAACCAAGCGCGTCAATCCAGAGCCCGTTGAATAGCCAGGGCCGTTGATGTTCATTTTGAGATCCTAAACGGGGCGTTCCGGACGAATGCCGGCGAAGCCGTTGGCCGTCGGATAGCCGCCGCCGCTCCCTGCCGCGCCGGGATCGCCGGCCGGGCGAGGCCCGCCACCTGACCCGCCCAACTCACACCGCGTTCACCAGATCTGGTGGGAGCCCGGGCCGCGACAGTGGGGCTTCTGGATTTTGCCGGCGAAATCAAGTATGAGCTGACTATCGAAATCCGTGGTCGCATTCGCCTTTACCTCTCAATGGGGAGCCCGGCGCCGTCGTCCGCGCGCAACCCCCGGCGGCCATGTCCTTTCCATCTTCGATCAATTCAGCGCTCGCGCGCGCACTTGCGGCGCGTGACTACGCCGTCCCGACACCTGTTCAGCTGGCCGTTCTCGAGGCCGGCGGCGAGGGGCGGGACCTGCTCGTTTCGGCCCAGACCGGGTCGGGTAAGACGGTGGCCTTCGGCCTCGCCATCGCGCCGACGCTATTGGGCGAGGCGGAGCGCCTGGAGCCGGCCGCGGCGCCGCTGGCCCTGATCATCGCGCCGACCCGGGAACTCGCCATGCAGGTGCAGCGCGAACTGGACTGGCTCTACGCGGAGACGGGCGCACGCGTGATCACCTGCGTTGGCGGCATGGACGCGCGTGCAGAGGCGCGCCTGCTGGAGCGCGGCGCCCACATCGTGGTCGGCACCCCCGGGCGGCTGCGCGACCATATCGAGCGCCGTCGCCTGGATCTCTCCGGGCTCAAAGCCGTCGTGCTGGACGAGGCCGACGAGATGCTCGACCTCGGCTTCCGCGAGGACCTGGAGTTCATTCTCGATGCGACGCCCGCGAGCCGGCGGACGTTGTTGTTCTCGGCCACAATGCCGAACGCGATCGAGACGCTGGCCCGCAGCTATCAGCGCGACGCGGTCCGCATCGCTACCGCGCGCACCGGCGAGCCGCATGCCGATATCGAATACAGCGCCATTCGCGTGGCGCCCGGCGACGTCGAGAACGCGGTCGTCAACGTGCTGCGCTTCCACGAGATGCGCGCGACGTTGGTGTTCTGCGCCACGCGCGAAGCCGTCAAACGCATGCACGCACGGCTGCTGGAGCGCGGCTTTTCGGCGGTCGCGCTCTCCGGCGAACTGAGCCAGGCCGAGCGCACCCAGGCGCTGCAGGCGTTGCGGGATGGCCGGGCGCGTGTGCTGGTCGCAACCGATGTGGCCGCGCGCGGCCTCGATCTGCCGGACCTGGCGCTGGTCATCCATGCCGAGCTTCCAAATGATCGCGAGACGCTGCTCCACCGCTCCGGCCGCACGGGACGCGCCGGCAAGAAGGGCCTGTCGGTGCTCATCGTGCCCTACAACCGCCGCCGCAAGGCCGACACGCTGATCGGCGCGGCGCGGCTCAAGGTGAGCTGGGCTCCAGCTCCAACCCCCGATGAGATCCGCGCCCGCGATCAGGAGCGGTTTCTGGCGGACGCCATCTTCTCCGAGCCGCCGGCCGCCGATGACCTCGAGCGCGCCCGCGCCTTGCAGGCCGCCCGCACCGCCGATGAGATTGCGGTCGCCCTCATTCGCATGCATCAGGCAAGGTTGCCGGCGCCGGAGGATCTGGTCGAGGACCGCGGGCCGCCCCGGCGCGAGGACCGCCCGCGCGGCGATCGCGACGGCACGCGGGCCCCGCGTTCGTTCGACGGCGCCGCCGGAGAGGGAGATCGCCCGCCTGCGCGGCCCCCGCGCTCCGCGCCCGCCGCGCGACGATGGCCGTGAGATGGTCTGGTTTCGCCTGAACATCGGTCGCAAACAAAACGCCGATCCGCGCTGGCTGCTGCCGCTGCTCTGCCGGTCGGGCGGCGTGACTAAGACCGAGATCGGCGTGATCTCCATTCTCGAGCGCGAGACCAAATTCCAGATCGTGGCCGACTGTGCCGATGCGTTTCAGGCCGCCGCACACAACGCCAAGCCCAAGCAGGGCCACATCACCCGGATCGGGCCGAATAGCGACGCCGATGACGCCGCAGTGATGGCCGCGATCGAGTCGATCCCGACGGCCCCGCCCCGCGACGCGCCAAGCCAGGACATCCCGGTTGTTGCGACCGGCGACGCCAGCCCGATCATCGACCGGGCATCGGAGCCACGGTTCAAGAAGCCATGGCGTGATCGCACCGGACCAAAGTCCGACAACAACAGCGCCAGCACTGGTGATGCATCCAGCTCGGCGCCGCTGGACGCCAAACCGTCGAACGACTGGGCATCGGAGCAGCGGCCGAAAAAGCCATGGCGCGATCGCACCGGACCGACGTCCGACGGCAAGAAACTCAGCGCTGGCGAGGCATCCGGCCCTGCTCCGCGGGCCGCCAAACCGTCGAACGACTGGGCATCGGAGCAGCGGCCGAAAAAGCCGTGGCACGATCGCACCGGACCGAAGTCTGATCATAAGACGTCCGGCGGCGGCGCGACATCAGGTTCCGCACCTCGGGACACCAGACCACCCAGCGGTGCCCCCACGGAGGCGCGGACGCAAAAACCGTGGCGCGATCGCACGGGACCGAAGCCGCATGGCAACGGCCCCCGTGACGCCGCACGGCCCCAGCAGCGCGATGGCGCGGCGCCCTCCAAGGGCCTGTCCAAGTTCAAGTCCAACAGGTTCAACAAGAAGAAGCGGCCGGCGCCGTCACCTGCTGCAAGCTGACGCGCGGCGCCATCGCTTCGCGCGGATGAACTTACTCGATCCGCCAGTCCGGCGTGGAATTGCGGCGGGCATCAGCCCTCGAGGGAGACACATATGATCCGATCCTGGCGCGGCGCGGTGACGGGACTTGCGGCGCTGTTGGCGGTGGTCGCGCTGGGCCTGTTGGCGGCGGGTCCCCTGGGCTGGCGGATGGGCTGGTGGCACTACAGCACCGGTTTCCAGATCCTGCTACCATGGGCGGCCAATGCCGGTGTCGCTGCGGCGGCAGTGTCAGCGCTCGCGCTTGTCGCGGCGCTGACGGGCGGCCGGCGCGGTTTACTGGTGCTGGCGCTGGCCAGTTTCGTTGCTGGCGCCCTGGCCATCTACATGCCCTGGGAAGCCGGCAGCCGGCGCGGCGTCCACCCGCGCGTGAACGACATCAGCACCGACACTGCCAACCCGCCGGCGTTCGTCGCGGCGGTTGCAGCCCGTAAGGCTGATGGCGGCAGCGACAGCAAATACAACACTGCTTCCGCTGCCGAGCAGAACAAATCCTACGCCGACATCGCTCCCGTCACGTCGCTTCTAGCCCCTGACGAGGCCTTCAAACGCGCCGCCGCCATGGTCACAGCGATGCCCCGCTGGCGCGTCATCGCCAGCGATGCTGCGGCACGGCGCATTGAGGCATCCGAGGCCAGCCGCTGGTTCGGCTTCACGGATGACGTTGTCATCCGCGTGTCTGCCGAAGCGGTCGGCAGCCGCATCGACGTGCGCTCGGCGAGCCGCCACGGGCGCGGCGATTTCGGCGTCAACGCCGCCCGCGTGCGCGCCTATCTCGCGGCGCTCAAGCCGCGGCTGCAGTGATGTTTGCCGAGATCCGCGCGGCCCATCAGCCCGCCGCGGTCCAGGCTCCGAGATCGGCCAGCGCGCGGTCGGCAATGGCGCGCTTCTTGGCGCCACCGCGCAGCTTGCCCTTCAAGCGCCGTCCCTCGGCATCTTTGTCGGGGACCTCGACCGCCGGGAACAACCCGAAGTTAATGTTCATCGGCTGGAACGAGCGCGTGCCCGCCTCGATCGTTTCGATGTGGCCGCCGGTGATGTGATTGACGAGCGCACCGAGTGCCGTCGTCGCGGGTGGGACGACCGGCGCGCGGCCGAGCCGCTCGGCGGCGGCGAAGCGCCCGGCGAGCAAGCCGACGGCCGCGCTCTCGACGTAGCCCTCGACGCCCGTCACCTGACCGGCAAACCGCAGGCGCGGCATCGCCTTCAGCCGCAGCGTGCCATCGAGCAGGCGGGGGCTGTTGAGGAACGTGTTGCGATGCAGCCCGCCGAGCCGGGCGAACTCGGCAGACCCGAGCCCCGGAATCATGCGGAAGATGCGTGTCTGCTCGCCATGCCGCAGCTTGGTCTGGAAGCCGACCATGTTCCAGAGCGTGCCGAGCGCGTTGTCCTGGCGCAGCTGCACAACCGCATAGGGCCGTTCGGGGCTGTGCGGATTGGTGAGGCCGACCGGCTTCATCGGCCCGAACCGCGGCGTCTCGCGGCCGCGCTCGGCCATCACCTCGATCGGCAGGCAGCCATCGAAGTAGGGCGTGCCTTCCCACTGCTTGAATTCCGTCTTGTCGCCGGCCAGCAGCGCGTCGACGAAGGCGTCGTACTGGTCGCGCGACATCGGGCAGTTGAGATAGTCGGCGCCGGTGCCGCCGGGTCCGGCCTTGTCGTAGCGCGACTGTTTCCAGGCGATGCCATGGTCGATTGACTCATAGTGCACGATCGGCGCGATCGCATCGAAGAACGCGAGCTGGTCCTCGCCGGTCAGCGATTGGATCGCGCGGGCGAGCGCCGGCGAGGTCAGCGGCCCCGTCGCGACGATCACGCTGTCCCAGGCGTCGGGTGGCAAGCCCGCCACTTCGCCGCGTTCGATCGTGACCAGCGGCTCGGCGGCGAGGCGGCGCGTAACCTCGGCCGAGAACGCATCGCGATCGACGGCAAGCGCCCCGCCGGCGGGGAGCTTGTGCAGATCGGCGGCGGCCAGGATCAGCGAACCCGCGCGGCGCATCTCCTCGTGCAACAAGCCGACGGCGTTGGCGGTCCAGTCGTCGGCGCGGAACGAGTTTGAGCAGACCAGCTCGGCGAGGCCGTCCGTGTGGTGCGCCTCGGTGGCGACGTGCGGGCGCATTTCATGCAGGATGACGGGGACACCTTGGCGCGTGATCTGCCAGGCGGCCTCGGAGCCCGCGAGCCCGCCGCCGACGATGTGAACCGGGGTTTTTGTTGTCATGCCTGACCTTACGCCAATGCGCCCGCCATCTCAACGCGGGGATCGGGATGCACGACGCAGCGCGGGCATCGGGATGCGAAAGACTGCCCTGCGAAGCACGCACCAGGGTGCGGCTTCCGGGAACGCACCAGTAGAGTGTGCGCAATATCTGGTATGAATTGCGAACGTCGAGCATCGACTATTGGCTCCATGGCAAATTTTCGACTGATTGAGTCCGGTTAGCTGCCGGAGGTTCCAACGCCGCCGGTGATCGCCAGGATCGCGCAGCGCTAGCTCTTGCCGGAGGCCTACGAGCGCCGGTAATGTGTGACACCATCGGCTCAATCACCGCAGGTTCACCATGGCGCGCATCCCGATCCTTGACGAGAACGACCCTAACGTTTCAGCCGATGCAAGGGCCTGCCTGCAGGAGGCGGCGGCCGCCCGCGGCAAGCTGCTCAACGTCTACCGCGCCATGGCCAACCGACCTGAGGCGGCGCGCGCCTTCTCCGCTCTGGCGCAGACCGTCTATCGCAACAAGACCACATTGAAGCCGCAGCACGGCGAACTCGCCTACCTCACCGCGACCGCCGTCAACAATTGTTATTATTGAATACCCACGCACACGGTGCTCGGTCGGAGCCTGGGACTGACGGAAGATCAGATGCGGCACCTGACGGCGGACCCGCTGCCGGCCGGCGTCTATGATGCCGCTGAGGCGGCCATCGTGCGCTATGCGCAGAAGTCGACACGACTGGAGCCGATCGACGACAAGACCTACGGCGATCTGGCGCGGCATTTTTCCACGCAGCAGATCATCGACATCTGCATGACCGTGGGTCTCAGCAATCTGGTCAACCGTTTCCACGCGACATTCCTCACCGACGTCGACGCGGTGACGACCGCCGAGGCCGAAGCTGGCGACGCGGTGTCAGGCAGCTGTCCGCTACCGCGCCCGAGGCGCCCCGCCTAGCGGGGCCGGTCAGTCGCGTGCCAGATCCGGCGGCATGGATTCGGCCATCAACGCGGCCAGCGCCTCGTCGAGACCCATCACCGTGTTCTGATCGGATCCGAGGCGGCGGATCGAGACCTTGCGCTCCTCCGCCTCGCGTTTTCCCACGACGACCAGCGCCGGGATCTTCTTCAAGGAGTGCTCGCGCACTTTGAGGTTAATCTTCTCGTTGCGCAGATCGGTTTCGGCGCGCAGGCCGGATTTGCGCAGCAGCTTGGTGACCTCGGTTGCGTAGGGGTCGGCGTCCGAGACGATCGTTGCGACCACCGCCTGCACGGGCGACGTCCACAACGGCAGATGACCGGCCGTGTTCTCCAGATAGATGCCTGTGAAGCGCTCGAGCGATCCGAACATCGCGCGGTGGATCATCACCGGCGTTTTCTTCTCGCCGTCGCTGTCGATGAAGAACGCGCCGAACCGCGACGGCAGGTTGAAGTCCACCTGCGTCGTGCCGCACTGCCAGGTCCGCCCGATCGCGTCGCGCAGATGGTATTCGAACTTCGGACCATAGAAAGCGCCCTCGCCCTCGGCGATCGACGTTTTGACGCGCCCGTCCGATGTCGCGCCGATCTTGTCGAGCACCGCCTTCATCGCAGTCTCGGCCTTGTCCCACAGCGCGTCGGCGCCGACCCGTTTTTCGGGCCGTGTCGCGAGCTTGACGTGCACCTCTTCGAAGTCGAAGTCCTTGTAGATCGAGAGCATGAAACGATTGATGTCGAGGCACTGCTCGGCGATCTGGTCCTCGGTGCAGAAGATATGCGCGTCGTCCTGCGTGAAGGCGCGCACGCGCATCAGGCCGTGCAAGGCTCCCGATGGCTCATAGCGGTGAACGCAGCCGAACTCCGCGATCTTCAGCGGCAGGTCCCGGTAGCTCTTGAGCCCGTGCTTGTAGATCTGCACATGGCCCGGGCAGTTCATCGGCTTCAGCGCGAAGACCCGCGCGTCCTCGGTCTCGGTGACGAACATATTGGCGTGGTAGGCCTCCCAATGGCCCGAGGTCTCCCAAAGCGTGCGCTCCATCAGCTGGGGCGAGTTGACTTCGACATAGCCTTCGGCATTGCAGCGCCGGCGCATGTAGTTGATCAACCCCTGGAACAGCGCCCAGCCCTTCGGATGCCAGAACACGGTGCCGGGAGCATCATCCTGGAAATGGAAGAGATCCATCTCGCGGCCAAGCTTCCTGTGATCGCGCTTCTCGGCCTCCTCCAGCATGCGCAGGTGATCGGCGAGCTCCTTCTCGGTCGTCCACGCGGTGCCGTAGATGCGCTGCAGCTGGGTGCCCTGCGCGTCGCCCCGCCAATAGGAGCCGGAAAACCGCGTCAGCTTGAAGCCGTTGCCGATCTGCCCGGTCGAGGTCATGTGTGGGCCGCGGCACAGATCCAGCCAAGTGCCTTGGCTGTAGATCTTGAGATCCTCGCCGGCCGGGATTGCATCGACCAGCTCGACCTTGAAGTGCTCGCCCCGGGCCTTGAAGAACTGCTTCGCCTTGTCGCGGCTCCACAGCTCCTTGGTGAAGGGCGCATTCTTCGCGATGATCTCGCGCATGCGCTTTTCGATCTTCGCCAGATCGTCGGGCACGAACGGCTCGGCCTTGTGGAAGTCGTAATAGAAGCCGTTCTCGATCACCGGGCCGATCGTCACTTGCGTGCCGGGCCAGAGATCCTGCACGGCCTCCGCGAGCACGTGCGCGCAGTCGTGACGGATCAGCTCGAGGGCTTCCGGATCCGTGCGCGAGACGAACTTGATCTTGGCATCTTGGGTGATGGGGTCGGCCACGTCGGCGAGAACGCCGTCGAGCGTCATCGCGACGGTGCGCTTGGCCAGCGACGGCGCGATCGATTTCGCGACGTCGAGACCGGTCGTGCCGGCGGCAACCGTGCGCTTGGCGCCATCGGGGAATGTCAGAGTGATATCAGCCATTGTCGTCTCCTCTCAATCACTGCCAACCACGCAGGTAAGATGGACGCGCCGGATGCATCATGCCGGCGGCGTGCAAGCTGCACGACATGGGCATCTGAAGGCGCAACTCATGATGGCGCTTTTGCCTGCGCCGCAACCCGTGTGTCAAGCGCAAGACTTGGCGGCATTCAACGCCAGCGTCCGTAGCGCCAGGGGGCCAGCGGATGCGACCGTGCCCGGATATCGGGCGCGGGATCGTAGCCGGAGGTGCCGCCGGGCCGGCATCGGCAGATCCGGGCAAGGCCGAGCCAGCATCCGCGCCAGGCGCCGTTGAGATCGATCGCATCCAGCGCATATTCGGAGCACGTTGGCAGGTGGCGGCACTCCCAGCCGATCAATGGCTTCAGCGTCCAGCGATAGATGTGGACCGGCAGCTTGGCGATCACGCGCGACAGGTCGGCGAGCTTTCGCACGGCTTTGCTCAGGCTGACGCCGGCGCAGCGGCGTTTCGCGCCTTCGCATCGATCTCGTCGAGCGCGCGCTCGATCGCCTCGAACACCAGCAGCGTCGAGGTATGGCGCGCCTTCACCGCGCGAACCGGCTCCAGCACGGCGAGATCCGCCCAGCGACCACCAGGAGGCGGCCCGTTCTCCTTCAACATGCGGCGCATTTCGGCCGCGATCCGGCGAAGCTCGTCGGCCGATGTCCCGACGATATTTTGGGCGACAATCGCCGCCGAGGCTTGGCCGAGCAGGCACGCCTTCACGGTCTGGCCGAATTCTGCGACCTCGCGGCCGCGCATTTTGAGATCGACGGCGATGGTCGAGCCGCAGAGTTTGGAGTGGGCCGATGCGCTGGCATCCGCGTCGGCGAGCCGCCTGGCGGGCGGAATGCCGGCGGCCAGCGCCAGGATGCGATCGTTGTAAAGGCTGCTGAGATCGGTCATGCCCAAGTTTAGCCTTATGGCCTGAGTTTAGCCTTGTGGTGTCGCCGCCATTATCCTTGGACCTGGTGGCTGCGTTGGCCAAGCTTTCCTTTAGATCCAGGAGCCGCCATACTACGTAATAGTCTGCAAATCCGCGCCGCGACCGCGCTCCGTGGTGGACGCTGCTCCGTCACATATCGCGCGGCTGGCATGGGTTTGCAAGGTGGGCGACAGTCGCCATCGGAACCGAAGGGTCGATCACATGGATCAGCGTGTCAATCGGGCAAGCGCAACGCGGCGGGCACCGGCTCGTCAATCCGTCGCGCGGCCGACGAGGGCCGAAGCCGAAGCCGCCGTCCGCACGCTGCTGGCCTGGGCCGGCGATAATCCCGACCGGGAAGGCCTGCGCGAGACGCCGAAACGGGTCGCCAAAGCGTTCGAGGATTGGTTTCGGGGCTACAAGGACGATCCGGCCGAGGCGCTGTCGCGCACGTTCGAGGACGTCGACGGATACGACGACATGGTCATGCTGCGCGACATCCGCGTCGAAAGCCACTGCGAGCACCACATTGCGCCGTTCATCGGCGTGGCCCACGTCGCCTACATTCCGAAGGACCGGGTCGTCGGCCTCTCCAAGCTCGCCCGTGTCGTCGAGATTTTCGCCAAGCGTCTGCAAACGCAGGAAGCACTGACATCGCAAATCGCCGATGCGATCAACTCCGTGCTGGCGCCGGGCGGCGTCGCGATCCTGATCGAGGCCGAGCATCAGTGTATGTCGACGCGCGGCGTCAATCAGCAGGGTGTCTCGACGATCACCACACATTTCTCGGGCGGCTTCGAGAAGGACGCCGACCTGAAGCAGCGCTTCCTCGATATGGCGCACGCGCAGCGCCGCACCTGAGCCGCGTGGGCGGGGGCCGCGCTCCGCCCAGCCTGCACCGTCCAGACTGCGCCGTCCAGACTGGCCGCTTCGATCTCTGAATTATTGAGCAGGTTGCCATGAAAGATCCGCGCCAGACCTTTGCGCCGCCCGGCCCCGTGCCGGAACTCGAGGCGGGGCGTCAGCTGACGCCGAAGTTCGACGCCGCCGGCACCATCGCGGCCATTACAACTGACGCCGATACGGGCGAAGTTTTGATGTTCGCCTGGATGAACGCGGAAGCCCTGGCGCTGACCATCGAGACCGGCGTGGCACACTTTTACAGCCGTTCGCGCAAGCGCCTCTGGAAGAAGGGCGAGGAAAGCGGCAACCTGCTCGACGTCGTTGAAATGCGCGCCGATTGCGACCAGGATGCGATCTGGCTTCGGGTGCGCATGCAAGGCCATAAGGCGGCCTGCCATACCGGCCACCGGACCTGCTTTTACCGGCGGATCCCTCTGGGCCGCAGCAACGCCGGGGGACAGTGCCTGGAACCCGCGGGAACACCGAAAGTGTTCGATCCCGCTTCCGTTTACGCCAGCCTGGCCAACACGGCCAAGCCGCTGAAAAGCGACTGAGACACACGCTCTTAACCCAATTAGATTAGACTGCGACGATTGATCATACGCCGCGGCCGACGCCGTTGGCTCGCATGGCACGCGACTTGCTGCGTCGGTGCGGACAGGGGTCCGAACAATGACGCACGGCAAAATCGGCAAGATCGGACTGGCCCTCGGCGGCGGAGCGGCACGCGGCTGGGCGCATATCGGCGTCCTCAGGGCCCTCCATCAGGCCGGCATTTACCCGGACATCGTCGCGGGTACATCGATCGGCGCGGTGGTTGGCGGTTGCCTCGCCTCCGGTCGTCTCGATGAACTCGAGGGTTTCGCGCGGGATCTTACCCGGCGGAAGGTCTTTGGATACCTCGATGTTAACCTGACGGGATCGGGATTGATCTCAGGTCAGAAGGTCGTCGAGCGTCTCGAGGGGCATCTTCGCGACGTCAAAATGGAAGACTTGCGCACGAAGTTTGTGGCAGTTGCCACCGAGCTTGGCACCGGTCACGAAGTCTGGCTGTCGCGCGGCGACATTGTCCCGGCGATGCGCGCGTCCTACGCGATTCCCGGCATCTTCAAGCCCGTCAAGATCGATGGCCGCTGGTTGTTCGACGGCGCGCTGGTCAATCCCGTGCCGGTTTCGATCTGCCGGGCACTGGGCGCGCGCTACGTCATCGCGGTCAACCTCAACTCGGATTTGGGCGGACGCGGCACGGTTATCACCGAACATCAAGCGCCGACAGCGGAGTTGGCGCTCGTGGGTACGCCAGCGCCGGAGCCGGGCTCGACTGGCCGTGCCATGCGCAAGCTTCTGCAGCGCCAGATTTTTGGCGCCGGTGATGACGGCCCGGGGATTTCGACCGTGATGATCGACGCCTTCAATATCGTGCAGGATCGGATCGCGCGCTCACGTCTGGCCGGCGATCCGCCGGACGCGATCATCAAGCCGCGGCTGGCCGGCATCGGTCTCTTCGATTTCCATCGCGCCGACGAGCTGATCCAGCGCGGCATGCAGGCTGTTGCCCGCGAGATCGAGGACGTGCGCCGCGAGATCGACGCCCGTCACGTTCCCACGCGTCCCGCCGCTGCTCTCCACGCGTGAGCCTGTTGCGTGCACCTTCAGCTATCCACGTCTTGGCGGCGCCAATATGTGGTCAGCCGAACGGCCAGCATTAAGACGTCGTGATGTAGTCGCGCATGGCGGTCGCCTCGAGTTCGACCTCGGCGACCCGGTGCTTGACGACGTCGCCGATCGACACAAGCCCAACCAGCTCGCCGCCTTCGACGACCGGCAGATGCCGGAAGCGGTGCGTCGTCATCAGGCTCATCAGCGTGTCAATGGTGTCGATCTCCCGGCAGGTGACGACATTGGTTGTCATCACATCGGTCACCGGCCAATCCAGCGCATCAGCGCCAGCCTTGCCGAGCGCTCGCATGATGTCGCGCTCGGACACAATGCCGGCGACGGCCTGATCGCGCGACGTCACGACCACGGCCCCGATCCGCTTGGCGGCGAGTGTCTTGACGACGTCGAGCAGCGAGACGTCGGTCCGGACCGTCTCGACGGCGCGGCCCTTCTGGCGCAGGATTTCGGCAACGTGCATGATCGTGTCCTCCCGTCGGCCGAGAGAATGGCAGATCACGCCCCCCGTGCACCGCGCTCGGGGCCGAAGCCCAGAGTGGGTACCATGTCGCCATCCGCAGATCGGCGGACTTGGCTATAGTTGATCGTCAGCCCGCGACGTCGTTGCGTCGACGGATGCCCGAGTGTCCTGCAAATGCCACGAGGATACAAGGCTTGGCGCACGCCGCGTCATCACAATTCGCTGACTTTGCGCCTCGGTCGCCTTAATCATAGGTCGCACGGACGGCCGCCGTGCTGTCATCGACCAGAAAGGCCCGCTCCACGCCCATGCATTGGTCTCTGCTTCAGGAATTCCGGCGCGCGGAAGGCGATCAGGCGCTGGCCGGCCTGCGATTGCGCAAGCCGCCTCCGGCCCGCCTCGTCGAGATCGGCGGCGGCAGCGGCTGGCAGGCGCGCCTGCTGGCGGAGGCGGGCTACGATGTGACCTCGTTTGATCTGGCCTCCAGCGCGTACACGGCAAGCCGCACCTTTCCGGTTCAGGACTATGACGGCCATCGTCTGCCGCTCGATGACGCCAGCGTCGATGTTGTCTTCTCGTCGAACGTTCTGGAGCACATTCCGCATGTCCGCGCCTTCCAGGGCGAGCTGCATCGGATACTGAAGCCGGACGGCATCGCGGTGCACCTGCTGCCGACCGCCAGCTGGCGCCACTGGACGACGATGACGCACTACCCCTGGGTAGCGACGAAGCTGATGCACCGCCTCGCCAGCCGCCGGCCAGGGGCCGAAGCGGGCCCGGGCGCCTCATCCAGGCCAGTCCCAGAATCCACACCCGCGCGCCGCGCTCTTGCCAACAATCTTGTTCCCGCCCGCCATGGCGAGTTCGGAAATGCTCTGACGGAGCTTTACTATTTCAGCCGCCCGCGCTGGTCCCGCCTGTTCACCGAAACCGGCTGGCGGATTGAGCACTACGCGACCAATGGCCTAGCCTATACTGGCCACAGCCTGTTCGGGGAGGCGCTGAGCCTTGACGCGCGGCGGCAAATGAGCCGCATTCTTGGCAGCGCCTGCCACATCTTTGTGCTTCGGAAGGCCTGATGCGGTCTCCCGTCCGTCAGCGAGCTGCCCACAACCCATAGGGCGGCGTTGCGGCGTTCTGCCGGCTCAGTTAAGACGAGCGATGCGCTCGTACAGCGGATCTGCAATTCAACCTGAGATGGTCTGACCCTTGGCCGACAACGACAAACCAACCGGCGATGCTCCCGGCCCCAAGGGGCCGAACGACATCCGCCCGGTGACCATTTCCGACGAGATGCGCCGGAGCTACCTCGACTACGCCATGAGCGTAATCGTCTCCCGCGCGCTGCCCGACGTGCGGGACGGCTTGAAGCCAGTGCATCGCCGCATCCTCTTTGCGATGCAGGAACTCGGCCTCGACTGGAACAAGAAGTACATGAAGTGCGCCCGCGTCGTCGGCGAGGCGATGGGCAAATACCACCCGCATGGTAACCTTGCGATCTATGATGCGCTCGTGCGCATGGCGCAGGATTTCTCGATGCGCGTCCCCCTGATCGACGGTCAGGGCAATTTCGGTTCCGTCGATGGCGATCCGCCCGCCGCCGACCGTTACACCGAGTGCCGTTTGGCGAAAGTCTCGAAGAGCCTGCTCGACGACCTCGACAAAGAGACCATCGACTTCCGCGAGAACTACGACGGAACCTTGAGGGAGCCGGTGGTTCTCCCGGCAGCCTTTCCGAACCTGCTGGTCAATGGTGCCGGCGGCATCGCGGTCGGCATGGCGACCAACATCCCGCCGCACAACCTCGGCGAGGTGATCGACGCGTGCATTGCGCATCTCGACAACCCCGAGATCACGATCGACGAGTTGTGCCAGATCATTCCGGGGCCCGATTTTCCAACAGGTGCGATGATCCTCGGGCGCGCGGGCATTCTCTCGGCCTACCACAAGGGTCGAGGCTCGATCATTCTGCGCGCCCGCGTGCACACTGAGCAGATCCGCAAGGACCGCGACGCCTTGATCGTCACGGCCATTCCCTATCAGGTCAACAAGAAGACACTGATCGAGAAGATCGCCGAACAGGTGCGCGACAAGCGGATCGAAGGCATTTCAGACCTCTGGGACGAGTTCGAACCGCGAAGGCATGCGCATCGTCATCGAGTTGAAGCGCGATGCGATGGCCGATGTCGTGTTGAACCAGCTCTGGCGCTTCTCGGACCTGCAGACCTCGTTCGGCGCCAACATGATCGCGCTCAACGGCGGCCGGCCCGAGCAGCTCAACCTGCGCGATATGATCGTCGCGTTCAACGCCTTCCGCGAGGAGGTGGTGAGCCGGCGCATCAAGTACCAGCTCGGCAAGTCGCGCGCGCGCGGACACGTCGTCGTTGGTCTTGCGATTGCGGTCGCCAACATCGACGAGGTGATCCGTCTGATCCGCGGCTCGCCGACGCCAGCCGAAGCGCGGGAAGCTCTGAAGTCGCGCGATTGGCCGGCCAAAGACATGGCGCCGCTGGTCGACTTGATCGCCGACCCCCGGCACAAGCTGGCGGAGGACGGTACCTATCGGTTGTCCGATGACCAGGCCGCCGCCATTCTGGCACTGACACTCTCGCGCCTCACCGCTCTTGGCCGCGACGAGATCGGCGACGAGCTGAAAAAGCTCGCCGACGAGATCAAGGAGTTCCTGACCATCCTGTCGTCGCGCGCGCGCATCGTCGACATCATCAAGACCGAATTGCTTGATATCAAGACCGAGTTCGCGACGCCCCGCCAGACCGAGATCCTGGACATCGAGGGCGACCTCGAGGACGAGGACCTCATCCAGCGCGAGGACTGCGTCGTCACCGTCAGCCACAAGGGCTACATCAAGCGCGTGCCGCTCTCCACCTACCGAGCGCAGCGGCGCGGCGGCAAGGGCCGCTCGGGCATGACCACGCGCGATGAGGATGTCGTCACGCAGATCTTCATCGCTTCGACCCACACGCCCGTGCTGTTCTTCTCGTCGCGCGGCATGTGCTATCGGATGAAGGTATGGCGGTTGCCGGCGGGTACGCCGCACGTCACAAGGTAAGGCGCTGATCAATCTGCTGCCGCTGCAGCAGGACGAAGTGATCACCACGATCCTGCCGCTGCCCGAGGATCAGGCCACGTGGGGCAATCTCGAGCTGATGTTCGCGACCCGTCTGGGCCGCGTGCGCCGCAACCCGCTCGCCGATTTCGAGAACATCAATCGCAACGGCAAGATCGCCATGAAGTTCGGCGACGCCGAGGGCGACGAAGCCGACGACGAGAAGGCCAAGGCTGAGGCCGCAGCACTGGACGAGGAGGCCGACGAGGAGGCCGCCACCGCCGCCGATCGCATCATCGGCGTTTCGATTTGCTCGACCAGTGACGACGTGATGCTGACCAGCGCCGCAGGGCCAGGCCATCCGGTTCTCTGTGTCCGACGTGCGCGTCTTCCGCAGCCGCGGTTCGACCGGCGTGCGCGGCATCCGGCTGGCCGAAGATGATGCTGTCATCTCGATGGCGATCCTGCATCACGTCGAGGCGAGCCCGGCCGAACGGCAGGCCTACTTGAAACAGGCCGCCGCTATGCGCCGCGCCCAGACCGGCGAGGCACCGGAGGCCGACGTTGGCGCGCCGGAGCCGGAAGAGGCAGGGGAGGGCGCAACCGAGCTCACACCCGAACGCTATGCCGAGCTTGGTGGCCGCGAGCAGTTCATCCTGACGGTCTCCGAGCGCGGCTTTGGCAAACGCTCATCGTCCTACGAGTTCCGTATCTCCGGCCGTGGCGGCAAGGGCATCGGCGCGATGATCGTCAACGAGCGCAACGGCGATCTCGTCGCCTCGTTCCCGATCGAGCAGACCGACCAGGTCATGCTTGTCTCGGACGGTGGACAATTGATCCGCTGCCCCGTCGGTGACGTTCGCATCGCCGGCCGCAACACCCAGGGTGTGCGCATCTTCAAGACCGATGGCGCCGAGAAGGTCGTTTCGGTCGAGCGCATCCCCGACGACGGTTCGGGCGATGGCGAGGCCGACGGCGAGGCGGGCAACGGCGACGGGACCGCCCCCGGCCCCGAGCCGGATCCGGCTGGCTGATCCGGTCGGGCAAGGCTTAACCACGACTGGCAGGTGGGGGCATAATCTGTCCCCGCCCTTCATACTATTTTCGGTTCTGTCGCGACGGCGGCGCGCCATTTGCATACTCTATGCGTTGACCCATATCGGAACGCGGGGTCATCCGTTTTTCAGTGAGAGGCCGGCGGCGGGGCGAAGATGGTACAACAGTGGCAGCCGAGAAATTTACCCATGTCGAGTGCCGATCTGGCCAATAAGCGCCTGAATGCCGTGATGGCGGGAATGAGCGGCTCGGCGGCCGTCGCCGACGGGTCCGCGGTCGACCTTTTGAAATATGCCCGCGCGGCGCTCCGCCACAAGCAGTTGATGGCGACGATTACCGGTCTTGTCGCGCTGACGGCGTTGGCCCTCGCACTGGCGTTGCCGCGCTATTACGAGTTCGTCACACGCCTGCTGGTCGATCCCCGCGGGATACAGGCCCTTGATCGGGATGTGACGCCGCGTACCAACACCACGGACCAATCGGTCTCCGTCGTCGAGAGCGAGATGCGCGTGCTCGGCTCGGATGTGGTGCTGATGCGAACCATCAAGAAGCTCGGGCTCGATGCCGATCCCGAGTTCATCGGCACGCAGCGCAATCTTTTCTCCTTCGTCGGCGATTTCATGGACGGGACGCGGGATCTCGTGCGCGCGATCATGCGCACGCCCGCATCCCCGGCGAACAACGAAATCGCGGCGCTGCGCTATATGCAACGCGCGATCCGCCTGCGCCGTGAGCCGCAGAGTTTCATTCTCGATCTCAGTGTCACGACACGGGACGGCGAGAAATCGGCGATGATCGCCAATGAGATCGCAACCCAATACCTGGGCTCCAAGTTCGATGCGCAGTCCGGCGTCACGGGGCGCGCCTCCGATACGATGACGGGCCGGCTCGACGACTTGCGCGCCCGCCTCGAGAAGGCCGACGAAGCGGTCGAGCGGTACAAGCGCGACAATGGCATCATCGGTGCCTCGGGCCGTCTGGTCAATGAGCAGCAACTGTCCGAGCTGAATTCGCAGCTCGTGGCCGCACGCGCCGACACGTCGCGCGCCAACGTACGCCTTGAGCAGCTGCGTGCGGTGCGCCAGACCGGCGCCGAACCCGACTCGACCAACGAAGCGCTGCTCTCCGAAACCATCCGCAACCTGCGCTCGCAATACGCCTCGATACGCCGTCGCGAGGCCGCCCAATCCGCGACGCTGATGCCGAACCATCCGCTGGTGAAGCAGGTGCGCCAGGAGCTCGCCGACACCCGCCGGCTGATCAGCGAGGAGGTCGGCCGCATCTCCGAGGCCGCCCGCCTCGATCTCGAGCGCGCGCGCAACAACGAGCAGAAGCTCGAGCGCGATCTGACCGGTTTGAAGTCGATCGCAAACGTCACCAACGAGAAACTCGTCAGGCTGCGCGAATACGAGCGCGAGGCGGAAGTGAGCCGGTCGGTCTATACGTCCTTCCTTGGTCGCTCGCGAGAGCTGTCCGAGCAGAAAAGGGTCGACACCTCGCTCGCGGTCGTGCTGTCGCCGGCCGTGCCGCCCCGGTTCGCAAACGGCCTGGCGTTGCCGCTCGTCCTTGGCGCCGGGACCTTGCTGGGTCTTGGCCTTGGGGTCGGCGGCGCGCTGCTGCGCGATCGCCGCGACCCCGTGATCCGCGATCCCGCCCAGATCAAGGAAGCGGGTGGCACTCGCACCCCGTTCATCGTGCCGCCGCTGGATGTGCTGCCGGGCCGTCCCGGCATGTTCGGCGGGCGCAAGACCCGGGCGCTGGACGCCAGTGATCCGCTGCCGTCGTTCGTGCTCACCCGGCCTGATGCTCCAGCCTCTCTCGCCGCCGGCCAGCTCGCCGCAGAGATCGCCGCCAACCGCGATCCCCAGGCAACCGCGCTGGTGCTGGTGACGGCAGCTGCGCCAATGGAGGGCAAATCGACGATCGCGCTCAATGTGGCACTGGCCGCAAGCCGGCGCGGTGACCGCGTGTTGTTGATCGACGGTGACGCCGAAGCGCACATTCTGACCAACATGGTGCAGGCCGAGCGCCTGCCTGGCCTCAAGGATATCCTGGCGGGCGCCCGCAATCCTGCTGCTGCTATTCTGCGGGTGCCGGGGGTTGGCGTCGACGTCTTGCCGATCGGCGATCTGACGGCGCGTCCGGTCGGGCGGGTCGCGCGCAATGTCGAGAAAGCGGTGCAGGCGCTGGCGGCCCCCTATGATCTGGTGGTCGTCGACGGCGGGCTGCTGCCCTACGGTTATCTGTGCTCGGCATGGGCCCGTCTGTCGGTCGAAACGCTGCTCGTGGTTCGGGAAGGCACGACGCAAAAGCATGCCGTCAACGCGGCGCTAGCGGCCATCGACCGCCGCCAGCTCGCCCAGATCCGGCCGGTCATGGTCTCCGGTGTCTAGCGGCGCCGCCCAGGATCGCCGGCGTGCCACGGGTGCGACGTGCGGCCATCGAACGGGCCCTTCGAATGTGACGGACGCGAGCACCCCATGACGACGCTACTGACGGCGCGACGGCTTGAAACGTTCTTCGTCGTCTATGCCATCATCGTGACGACGAGCGCGTTCTACTTTCTGTTCGGCTCGGCGCCGGAGACAGGCACGGCGGCGGCTGCGGAATCGTCGGCGGCGACCAATCCGATCCTCATCTTGCTGCGCGTTGGCCTTTGGCTCTGGGCCGGCATGATTGTCCTGCAGGCGACCTTGCGGGATGGTCTGCGCTGGCCGTTGATTTTTGTTTTACCGTTCATCGTCTACATCTTCTTGACATCGTTCTGGTCGGTGTCGCACACGCGGACCCTCTACTTCGCGTCGTTGTTGACGGCCAACGTCCTTGTGGCCTACGCCGTCGCCCTGGCCGTCACGCCCGACCGGTTCCTGCGCATCCTGACGGCCACCCTTGCGGCTTTGTTGATCCTGTCGTTCGTCTTCTTCTTCGTTTTCCCCGAAATCTCGTACAGCGACCGTTGGGGCGGCGGGTGGATCGCGGGCATCCAGTTGAATGGCGTTTATTCGCACAAGAGTTCGGCCGGCATCTTTTTCGGCTCACTGCTGATCATTCTCTGGTTGACCAATATGACATCGCATACGGTCCGCCTGTTTTTGACGGCGCTTGGCGTGCTCGGCCTGTTGCTGACCAACTCGGCGACGGGCGTCGCGGGAACCGTCATCCTGATCGTCGCGTTTCTGATGGCGCGGGCGCTGCGCATGCCGACCCGCTACATCGTGCCCGCCGTTGGCATTGCGCTGTTCGCGTTCGCGAGCATATTGCCGTTCATCTCGCTCGGCGACGCAGCCGAGGTCGTCGGGCGCGACGGCACCCTCACCGGCCGCTCTTGGATCTGGGCGGCGGGCGTCAGGTTCTTCCTCGAGCGGCCGCTGCTCGGCTATGGCTACTATGGCTTTTTCCATCCCGGTGAGTTTTCGCCGGTCTGGCAACTCTGGAATATCGATGCTTACTTCCAGACGCCGCACTTCCACAACGCCACGATCGACGTGGCGATCTCGCTCGGGTTCGTCGGCCTGTTCCTCTATGGTGTCACCCTGATCATCTCCTACGGCATCATCGGCAACACGACAGTCTCGCTGCCTGCGCGTGAGGCGATCGCGGCGGTGTTGTCGATGATGGTTCTCTCGACCGCATTCGACCTGACGATCATGGCGCACAACACATTTGGCACGTTGCTGATGTTCTACTGCTTCTTCGCCAGTCAGTTCACTTACGGGCCGGACGTGGCGGAGGCGCTGGACATGGACTCCGAGCCAGGCGATATGGTCAACGGCAATCGTCGGATGTCGGCCTAGTTTGCGGGACAAGCGATGGACTGGACAGCCATGGGGCTCGGTGTCTCTCGTTGGGCAGGCCGCGGAGTTCGCGTTCGGACATAGAGAATAGTGGCGGGTTGACGGGACATCGTGCAGGACAAGTCAATCATTGTGCCAGGCGCTGAACCAGGCGCTGAACCGGGCCGGCGCCCGCTGGCGGGCTGGCGTGAAACGTGGCTCGGCAAGCTGGCGGCCAACGAGATGGCGATGGCCGTCGGCGACCAGATCCTGGTCAGCGGCACCACGTTCCTCATTGGCATCGCCGCGGCGCGCCTGCTTGGCCTCGAGCAGTTCGGTCAGTTCGCGATGGTGTTGATCCTGGCCGGATTGGTCCAGGCTTTCGTCAATTCGTTGCTGGCGTCGCCGATGATGACGCTGGCCGGGCGTCGGCAGGGTCGGAGTGTCCACTACTTCGCGACGCTGCTGGTCTGGAGCGCCCTGCAGACGGCCATCGGCGGACTGTTCGTTGGCCTGATCATCGCGGTGGCGCTTGGGTTTCGCGACGGCGGCGTTCCCTGGGGGCTGGCGGCAGCCGCCGCGACCTACTCGATCGCGCAAAACTTCCACTTCATGCTGCGACGCATTCTGTTCGCGCGACAGCGGGCTTGGCAGGCGTTGCTGCTTGACGTGGCCCGATATGGGCTGCTGGTGCTGGTTGGTCTGGCGTGGTGGCTGCTGGGCCACCGAGCGACGGTGTCGTCGGTTCTGTGGCTCCTCGCCTCGACGGCTCTGTTTTCGGCGGTGCCGGTGATCCAGGCCTTATCCCAGGGCCGCGTCAGTTCGCGACTTTTGGGAGCCATCTGGAACCGGCACTGGCCGTTTGCGCGCTGGCTTGTGCTGATGACGCTGCTGACGTTCGGTCACGAGCAGGCGATCGCGCTGGGACTTGGGTTCGTGCTCAGCGATGAGGCGGTCGGTGGCCTGCGGGCTGGTCAATACCTGCTCGGCATCACACACTTCATCACGATGGCGATGGACAACTTCGTGCCACAGGGTGCCGCGCGGGCACTGTCGTCGGGTGGTGAGACGGGCTTGCGCACCTATCTCGTGCGGACGCTGGTGCGGTTTGGCCTTCCGACCGGCATGCTGATCGTCGGGCTGTTCATCTTTGCCGAGCCCGCGCTGCATGCCGTCTTTGGGGAAGGCTATGCAGTGTTTGCGCCGATCCTGCGGATTTTTGCGGTCTCCTACGTGTGCATTTTCGTGCGGGATATCTGGTCCCACTACTTCCGCGCCAAAGAGCGCACGGACGTCATCTTCCGTTCGTTCGTCGCCAGCACGGTGGTCTCGCTGATCCTGATCTATCCGCTGATCAGCTGGTGGGGTGTCACGGGGGCAGCCGTCGTGATTCTGGCCGCCCATTTGACCTCGACGATTTATCTCGTGCTGATCACGGCCCGGCAGGACCACGCGTCTGCGCCGGCCTGATCGCCGCGATTTGATGATCACGAGGCCCCGTTTCCGGTGCGTAAATCATGAATTAAACATGTATTGGTCGCGCGCCATATCCTCGCCTAGACCGGCGCAAGATTTGCGTGTGATCCGGGACAATGAACCTGGAACCCAGATCAGTGTTGATGTTGCATCGGGAGATGGCTGCAAGCGAGGCAGGTTCGGCGACAGCTAATCCGCGCGGCCATGTCGAGGCCGTGGCAGGGTCACCCGAGCGACGCGCCAATACGGCTGCTCCCACAAGGGCCGAAGAGGCATCGCGGGCCAATCTGGTCGTCTCGTCGATCGAGGACGTCGGACTCTGGGAAAGCCTTCTTGCCCCACATCCATTTGCCAATATCTTTTCGTCCTGGAACTGGGGCGCCTATAAGCAACGGCAGGGCTGGGCGATTGCGCGGCTCAAGATCGCCAATGACGGCGGCCAACTCCTGGCGTTGTGTCAGGTCAGCACGAAAGGCCGTTTCGGCATCCGCTTCCATCACATCCAGGGCGGACCGCTCATTTTCGGCACCGACAGCGGTACGCGATGCGCCGAGGTTCTGGCGGCCATACGCGAGTATTTGCGCGTTGGCCGGCTCGACTGTATTGCCATTAATCCCTACGGATTTCGCGCCAGTGCGCTGCTCTCGGGCCTGTTGGCGGCCGGGTTCACGCCGAGCCTCAATCGCGCCAACTACACCATCACGGTCGATCTTTCGAAGGGACTCGACGCCATTCGGGAAAATCTCAACCGGCGGTGGCGGCGTGTCGTGCGCGACGCCGAGCGGGACAGGCGATTGACCGCCGAGTTCATCCAGTGTCCGGCGGCCCGCCGCAAGTCGCTCGCCGTCTTCAAGACCATGTACGCTGATCTCGCCCACCGCAAAGGCTTCCAGCAGGCGATCGATGTCGATGCCATCTCCGAGTTCATTCCGGATGATCCGCGCTACATCGTCCTGGAAGTGAGAGACGGCGCGGTGCCTGTCGCGATCCGCATTTCGCACAAGTCTGGCGTCAAGCTGACAGATTTCTTTGCCGCCTCCACCCAGCAGGGTCTCGACGTCGATGCCGGCTATGTCGCCGCGTGGACGCTGGTGAAACACGGCGTCGAGAACGGGTTTCAGGTCCTGGACTGCGGCGGCGTCGATCCTTATAACAACCCCGGCGTGTTTCGCTTCAAGCGCGGATTGTCGGACAACGTTGTGCAGTCGGATCATGTCTGGATCCACAGCCGGACCCGCCTGGTACGCATCGCCATGCATAACTATTTGACGTCTCCCTGAAGGTGCGCGCGCATGCGGGTTCTCGTGATCCACAACGCCTACCAGCAAAAAGGTGGCGAGGATGTCGCGGCGGCGAACGAAAGCGCGTTGCTGAAGGACTATGGCTGCGATGTCGATCTGATGATCGTGTCGAATGATGCGATCGACGGATTCGGCGCCAAGGTCCGGGCTGCGATCGACGTATCGTACAGTGCTACCGGCCGCCGGCTGGTTTCCGCGCGCATCGCGGCCTTCAAGCCGGACATCGTCCAGGTCCACAACTTCTTTCCGCTGCTCTCGCCATCGATCTACGACAGTTGCATCGAGGCCCGCGTCCCGGTCGTCCAGACGCTGCACAATTTCCGTCTGTCCTGCGCAGCCGGAAACCTGATGCGCGACGGCAAGATCTGCGAGATCTGCGTCGGCGGTTCGCCGCATCATGCCGTCATCAACCGGTGCTACCGAGGGTCGGCCATGGGATCGCTGGCGCTTGCGCGCATGATCAGTGCGCATCAGCGTCGCGGAACGTGGCAGACCAAGGTCGACCACTTCTTTGTGCTGACCGAGTTCGCCCGCGAAATCTTCGTCCGGGCCGGCCTGCCGGCGAACCGCATCAGCATCAAGGCGAACCATGCGCCGTCGTCCGGCGTGCTGGGGCCGGCGGCGGAACGCCGGGGCGTCTTGTTCGCGGGACGGCTAGCGGCCGACAAAGGCTTGGCGCCGTTGCTCGCCGCGTGGCGAAAGCTGGACGTGCCGCTGCGTATTGCCGGCACCGGGCCGCTGGCGGACGAGATCGCCGCCACCGCGCCACCACATGTCACACTTCTGGGGCGCCTCGATGCGGATGCGCTCACGGCGGAGATGGCCAAAGCCACAGCATTGATCCTACCGTCGACGGCCTACGAAGGACTGCCCATGGTGATTGTCGAGGCGTACGGTGCGGGCTTGCCTGTGCTGGCGTCGCGGCTCGGTGGATTGGTCGAAATTGTCGAAGAGGGGGTGACGGGACGCTTGTTCAGGGCTGGCGATGCCGGGGACATGGCAGATGTCGTGCGTCAGACACTGGCCGACGGCAATGGGCTCCAGCGAATGTCCGTCGGTGCCCGACAAGCCTACAGCGATCGCTACAGCGCGGATGCGGTCGCCAGGACGCTGATGGACACCTATCGCTCGGTAATTGCGCGCTACCCCGCCGCAACCGAGCGGCCCTCTGCACGGGGCGGACCCTGATGGTGTCGGTGTCGCGATGGTCGGCGGCGTTCTCGGGCACATCCGTTGCCGTTTTGACCTACCACCATTTTGCCTCGCATGATGAGCCGGCCACACGTCATCTCGGCATGACGACCTCGCCGGAGCGGTTCCAGAGGCAGCTGGACTTCGTTCTCTCGCGCTATCAGGTCATCGGCCTCGACGAAGTGTTGTCCGGCCGCATTCCCGGCAATGCGGCCCTGATCACCATCGACGATGCCTACCGGTCCGTTCTCGAAATTGCCGCGCCCATCCTCAAGGCGCGCAACTTGCGCGCGGTCCTATTCGCTAATCCGCGACCCATCGTCGAGCCGTTTGTCTTGACCGATCATCTGCTCTCGCTCGTTCGCTGCGAGCGCGGGGGCGAGGCGAGGATCGATGCGGCCGTGCGCTGGGTGCTTGGCGATCCAGGGGGTGGTGACACGCCACCTTTGTCGGTCAATCAGCTGACGCTGGACCGGATTGCCGAGATCAAGGCGCTATTGCTGCACGAGCTCGGTTTGACCGAGGGCGATCTCCACCGCCAGCTCGCGCTGTATCTCGCGCCCTCGGATCTGGCGGTGCTCGAGCAGCAGGGCATCGAGATCGCCAACCATACGATGAGCCATACGCTCTGCCGAACCCTCTCGCCTGCGGAACTCGGTAGCGAGATCCTTGGAGCGAAGGATGTTCTCGATGCCCTGACACGTCAGCCGGTGCGCGCGTTCGCATTTCCCTGGGGCCAGGAACAGGATGCGTCGCCGGTCGTTCTGGCGGCGATCCGCGGCAGCGGCCATCTCGCGACGTTTTTGATGCACAGCCGGCGCAATGCCGTCCGGCCCGCCTCCGACATCTGGTATCGCACGCTCGCGTCGAACCAGACGGCGGCGCGGCTTGGCGTCGATCTCGAGCTGTTGCCGCGGCTCAGAGCGCTCGTGTGATGATCGATACGACCGCTGCCTGCATGGCGGCCAGGTTACGAAGCGGACGTACCGATCTTATTCACACCCGATGCACAGGCTTGGCTCGTGTCGTTCAGATCGCGAAATTCGTTCGGCACCGGCAGCAGATGGTGACGAATTTCGCGTTCACCGCACGTAGGCGGGCGCCCATTTCGTTTCCCGTCCCATATTGATCGCGCGCTGCAGCGCTGCGACCGAGCGATCGATGTTGAAGGAGGCCATGGCTTCTGGGCGCCGCCGCATGAAGGACCGCCAACGCTCCGGTGAAGTCAGCGTGTCGATGATGGCGTCTCGCCAGACCGTCACCTCCAGGGGACGCACCATGCCCACGCCATAGCGCGCAATCAGCTCATGCGACGAGACGGCGTGCGGCGATCCGATGATCGGGGTTCCGCAAAGCACGGCTTCGTTGGCAACCAAGCCCCAGGCGTCGCTGCGCGAGGGGAAGGCGAACAGCTTGGCTGAGCTGTAGGCCTCGGCAAGCTGGTGTTGCTGCAGGTAACCGTCGAAGCGGATCTGGATGCCGGCGTTGACCAGTTTATCGAGCATCGCAGCCCGATCCGGCCCTTCACCGACAACTCTGACACGCAGCTGGTGACCGGCCTCCTTGCAGGCGGCCAGAACGTCGGCCAGGAACAGCGCACCCTTGCGCTGCTCCAGGATGGCGCCCGCGAACAGCACGTCGTAGGGGCGTTCGTCGAAGCCTGGCAAATGTTCCGGCGCGTCCCAACCGCTGACGATCGGCATCACGATGCAGCGCTGGTCCGCCAAGCCCCAATGCGTCAGCATGTCGACGCTTGCCTCGCTGGCGCCGATGCCGAACGTCGCCTGCGGGATAAGCATGCGCCGCACCGCAGCATGCGGCCGTGAGTTTTCCCCGGGATCCGTCATCCGGGAGCCATCGGTTGCAATGCCGTACGGCCGGCCCGTTGCGCGAGCGTAAGCGGCCGCGAGCATCATGGTCGGTGAGAAATGCCCGGCGACGATGATCATCTCGGGCTTCTGGCGCTGCAGAGCCGTCACCACGGACGGATTGACGAAGATGTGGCTGGTGTCGCTATTGTGCACGCGCAGGCCTGGGAGCCGCGTCAATTGATAGTGGGTGGCGACGGGGAGCGTCCAATGCCGCTCGGGCTCGATGTCGATGCATGTATAGACGTGCAGCGCTTCGCCGGTCTGGGCTGCGAACGCGTCGTAGAGGCGATTCGTGTAAGGGGCGATGCTGCCGGTGACGATCGCGATGGACATAGTGCCTCGAGCCGCGAGGCTGCGACGTGCAGCCTGTACGCTGTCGTAGCTCTCAGGCAGAACGTCCGCAATCTCTGATCAATTCAATGCTTTACGGCGATCGTATCAGGTGTATCAGGTCGCCTCTGTTTTGCGATTTGCGATATGTTTAACGCGGCATACCCGGAACACGCGGCAGGATTGATCGCCGATCCATGCGCTCCAGTGGGAGGCTGGAAAGTCCAGCTTCGGAAACGGGTGTGGCCAGTATCACACGGAGCGCGGCGGCCGTTTTCGCGCCGCTAGCGGTTTCGGCGCCGGCGGGCGTCCGCGCGGATTGGGTTGCTCCCGAATCATAGCCGGCCAAGCTTTGTGCGGCCGCGTTAACTTCCGGTAACAGCTGGTAAGCGGCGCCGCCCACCACCAGATTGCCGGACGCGGCATTCCGCTTCGGGCTTGCCGGCTCGTCATCGAGAACTCGCGATAATTCAGGATAGCGCGCCAGCCAGCGCGGCGAAGTGACCGGCATCGCCGCCAACTGTGTCCGCAGTTCCCCGTCCGTCTTGTGGATGTGCTCGGCGGCCCAGTTGAGACCGCGGCCATCGAGGTAAATGGCCGGAGAGGCCGCCACGAAGATATTGTTGTGCACGCGGTTGTCGCGGCCGCCGCCAACGAAGACGGGCTGGTCGACCCGCAGGAAGACATTGCCTTCGATCGTCGATCCGCTCGCGAAATCGTCGAGGTAGATGCCCTTCACATCGAAGCCGGGTGCGGCCCGAATGTCGTGCAGAAAATTGTTGCGCAGCACGGTGCCCTGCGCCGTCCAATCGCGGCCCGTGTAAACCGCGCCGACGTCGGTGGTGTCGGTGGCTACGTTGAAAATCTCATTCAACTCGATGACGTGATCGTTGCCGCGAAACTCGATTGCCATGTGCGGCGCGTCGCTGATCGCATTGCCTTCGACGTGATGACCGACGCCGCGCAGGGTCACAGCGGGGCGGTATGTGAGGCCCAGTCGGGAAAAGCGCCGGATCTGGCTGTCGGCGACATAAAGGCGGGCCGGCTCGAGGCGGGACCGGTCGCCGCCTGACAGCAGGACGCCGCCCTCGCCGGTGTCCTCGATCAGGCTCGATCGGATGCCGCTGTTGTGCGAGCCGGTAAACGTCACGGCGCGCCCGCCGGTCCACTGAATGGAAACCCCGACGATCTCGACGAAGCGGCTGTCGGCCACCCAGATCGCATCGCCGCGCGAGCGCAGCAGAGCGAGGTTGGCCACCCGGACATGCGACGCCCCCTCGATGACCAGCAGATGCTCGGCCTGCGAGACCTCAAGCGCCGGTTCGCCGTCGCGCGGCCAAGCGATCAGTAGCTTCTGCTCCCGATCGCGATACCATTCGCCGGCCTGATCGAGTTCGGCCGCGGCATGATAGACGACGGCGCGAAACGCCTTTGCAAAACCGTAGTGCGGCGGCCGTTCGAGGGCGGCGGTGCCTTTGGCCGCCTGCCAGGCGAGCAGAGGTCGCGTTTCATAGGACCAGTCCCAGCGGAAATAGGCGCCGATCCAGACATCGCGCTCAGCCTTCCAGCCGTCCATGCGTAGGGCCAGTGCTGGGCTCGCGAACGTCGTTCCGCCTTCGAAGGGATTGCCGGCTGTGGTCCAGCCCTGGTTCGGCCAGCGCGAGGCGCGCAGCGCGCCCTGGCCATCAAAAACCTCAAACGGAACGGGCGGCGTCGGCAAGTCATGACGCCGGGCGATATCGACGCGGGCTGGAGCCGCCGCGAAATCGGGCAACGCATAGGCCTTCAGATGGGCTTGCGACGCCGGCGGAAACCGGGTGCGGAGTGTTGCGGGCAACGGTGTCTCGGCCATGCGGCGGCTGCCGGTCACGCGCGCACTCGGTCCGTCGCCGCGGATGACCAGCGGGGATTTAATGGTTCCGCTGTCCTCAGCCGTCAGGCGGACAGGCGCTTCCAGGCGATGCGTGCCCGGCTGCAACGCTATGACGATTGGTCCGCGAACCTTTCCGAGCTGCCGCAAGGCGCGCGATCGTGCGATGGCCTCGGCCAGTGTGCCGACTGTCGCCGGCCCGGGTGTTAACGACGGCTCTGATCCAGGCTCGGGCTCCGACGCTCGCACGCGGATCACCGTTTCGGTGGCAGTTGTCTGACCAATGGCTGGCGCCGGAAGCACCAGCCAGACGGCAACGAGAGCCGCGGCGCCGAGCGTAGCGTGCAGGTCACGCACTGTGCGTCTATCTTTCAACCGCCCTCGCAATCGTCCGGCCGCAAGTCTCGATGTTGGCTTCCAGCCAGTCACCCTGCAAGACGTTTCACAGACTCCAGCGGTTGCCGAAGACGACCGCAGCGCTGCGATGCGAGTCGACGATCGCAGATTCATCCCGACGGCGCGTGAGCGGCGCCTCAGCCTCGCGGCGGCGTGACCTTGGGCGGCGGTGAGGACATCCGGGCTTCGAGCAGTCTTTCTTCGAGCGTGGTGCGCCCGCGCGCCCGGATCAGGGGCCGCTGTCCCGCATCTTTCGGCGTGGCCGTCTGCGGCATTGGCGCCGCGGCCGCAGAGACGGGCGGATCCTTTGGCTCATCTTCGGCGCCAGCCTTCGGCGGCAATGGGTCGGCCTCCGGCGGCAGGACGTCATCGCCGGGCGGATGTTCGTACTGGGCGAGGCGGGCCTTAGTATCCAGGAGTTCGTCGGTCATCAGCAAGCTCGCCATCAACAGCAAGCGCTCGTCGCCCACCTGGCCATATTCTTTGGCCAGATCATCAATCCGGCGCTTGATTATGGCTACCAGCTCATTGAGACGCGCCTCTTCCCCTTCGCCGCAGCTCAGGCGGTAGGTGCGACCGTTGAGGGCAACCGTGACTTGAGGCATTCCCATTCCATGCGGCGTTTGGCGCCCGCGCGTGTCCCGGACTCAACGCGTTACTCGCCGGTCAGGTTATGCAGGGAGTTGATCACCCAATCAATGCGGTTAAGGGCCTGCTCTCGGGCCTGCTCGAGGGCCGCGATCCGCCGATACGCCTCCTTCAGCTCGACTGTCAGCTGATCGCGTTCAGCTTCGAGGGCGGCGATTTTGTCGGCTGGGGCGTTCGTCGGGCGCGTCAGCGACTTGCCGGCAGGCCTCGGTCGCGGCGCCGCTGGCGCGCGCTTTTTGGCTCGACTGGTGTCCCGCTGGGCCATTCGCCCTCCATGAGATGCAACGCAATTTTTGCATCTGCGAAGCGACCATAGGAGCGCCGGTCGCTTGGCGTCAACCATGCTTGCTGGCCAACGTTCATTATCAATTGGAGGGATGTACTGTTGTTCACTGTCGCGGTCCGTGCCGCATTGACAGTCAGGGCAGGTCTGCACAATTTGGGCGCCCAGCGGGGCGTCGCATCGATCAGCGCGAACGCGGCCTGCCGGCGAATTCATTATGCTAACACAGATCGCTCGTGGTGTTGAGCACCACATGGATGAGCGTGCAACACAAAGGAGCTACCTATGACCGTGCGGGTCGCCATCAACGGCTTTGGCCGAATTGGCCGCAACGTGCTGCGCGCCATCATCGAGTTCGGCCGTAAGGACATCGAGGTGGTGGCCATCAATGACCTCGGACCAGTCGAGACCAACGCGCATCTGTTGCGGTTCGATTCGGTGCACGGCCGGTTCCCTTTCGAGGTGAAGGTCAAAGGCGACACCATCGACGTGGGCCGCGGTCCGATCAAAGTCACGGCGGTGCGTGATCCGGCGCAGCTTCCGCACAAGGAAATGAAAATCGACATCGCGCTCGAGTGCACAGGCATCTTCGCGTCGAAAGAGAAGGCCTCGGCGCATCTCACCGCCGGCGCCAAGCGCGTGCTTGTCTCGGCCCCTGCGGACAACGCCGATCTGACGGTCGTCTTCGGCGTCAACCATGACAAGCTGACGAAAGATCACCTCGTCGTCTCGAACGCGTCGTGCACGACCAACTGTCTTGCCCCCGTCGCCAAGGTGCTGAATGACGCCGTCGGCATCGACAAGGGCTTCATGACCACGATCCACGCCTACACCGGCGACCAGCCGACGCTCGACACCATGCACAAGGATCTCTATCGCGGCCGCGCCGCCGCGCTGTCGATGATCCCGACGACGACGGGAGCTGCCAAGGCGGTCGGCCTCGTGTTGCCAGAGCTCAACGGCAAACTCGACGGCACCTCGATCCGTGTGCCGACGCCGAACGTCTCGGTGGTGGACTTCAAGTTCATCGCGAAGAAGAAGACCACCGTCGACGAGATCAACACGGCGATCAAGCGCGCGGCCGGCCAATCGCTGAAGGGCATTCTCGGCGTGACCGACCAGCCGAACGTGTCGATGGACTTCAACCACGACAGCCACTCATCGATCTTCCACCTCGACCAGACCAAGGTCATGGACGGCACGCTCGTTCGCGTCCTCTCGTGGTACGACAACGAGTGGGGCTTCTCGAACCGCATGAGCGACACCGCCGTCGCCATGGGCAAGCTGCTCTGAGGGGTTGTCAGGAGCAAGGCGATCACCACACAATGAATGAGCCGGCCACCGCGCCGGCTCTTTTTCTTACTGGAACAGGCAGTGCCAAACGGGGAAACACCGATGACCGACGCCGCCAACCTTGCCGATCCGGTCCCCGCCCGCCCGTCCGCCACAATCATGCTGGTGCGCGATGGCCGCGACGGCATCGAGGTGTTCATGGTCGTCCGCGACCGGCCGATGGATGGGGCCATGGGCGCCGTCGTTTTCCCCGGCGGCAAGATCGACGAGGAGGACCGGGCAGCGTCCTGGGGTCATCTGACGCCACCACAAACACATCCCGGGCTGCCCTACTGGCTCGCCGCCATGCGCGAGACGTTCGAGGAGGCGGGTGTGGTCATCGCGCGTCCGGAGGGTACGGCGAGCGGCGACATCGCGCCGGATCGGGCCCGCCAGATGGTGGCCGAGCATCGCGACCGGCTGCTCGACCGCAAGATCACCTTCGGCGAGATCATCAAGGCCGAGAAGCTCACGCCGGCGCTCGACCATATGGTGCACTTCGCCCACTGGCAGACGCCGCTCGGCCTGCCCAAGCGCTTCGATACGCATTTCTTCCTGGTCTCGGCGCCCGACGGCCAGGAGCCGATCCACGACGGCCGCGAGATGGTCGACTGCTTCTGGACGCCGCCAGGCCGCATCGTCGCCGAGGCCGACAGCGGTCAGCGCACCCTGGTTCCCGCCACCAAGTTGAATCTCGATTTGTTGTCGGAAAGCCGGACCGTCGCCGATGCGATGGACCGCGCTCGGGCGCGCTCGGTCGTCATGGTCCGTCCGGAGCGCTTCAAGACGGACGCCGGCACATGGGCCGTGCGCATTCCCGCGGATGCCGGATATCGCACCAGCGTCATCGCGTCGAGCCGGCAGCGATAGCGTTGCCGGGGCGTGTGTTGATAATGTCGAGGCGTCATGGCCGACCTTCTCGATCTCGCCAAGACCGAAGCCGCCATCATCGAGCTGACCAATACCTTCAGGCGCTCTGAGAAGCTCGAGGCCGTACATCCGAACGCCGCGCTGACGCACGCTGCGCGTCTCTTTGCCCAATACCTTGCCAAGTCCGGGCGCTTCGCGCACGAGGCCGATGGCCGCCAGCCCGCCGATCGCGCCAAAGCAGCCGGCTACGATTATTGCCTGGTCGCCGAGAACCTGGCGCTCAATCTCGACAGCCGCGGCTTCACCACCACGGCTCTGTCGGTGCAAGCCGTCGACGGCTGGAAGAACTCGCCAGGACATCGCCGGAACATGCTGCTTCCTCATGTTGTCGAGACCGGCGTCGGTATTGCGCAAGCCGCCGACCGCGATCCGAAATTTCTGTCCGTACAACTCTTCGGGCGGCCGGCATCCCTGAAGTTTGAGTTCCGGCTCGAGAACCGGTCCACGGACGTCGTCAGCTATACGCTCGGGGGGCAAAGCCACGCGATCGAGCCCAACGTCGCCGTGACGCACACCGCCTGCGCACCGTCCGAGATCCGTTTTGATCGCGCCGGCAACTGGCTGACCGGCATTAGGCTCGACGCGCGCTATACCGCCCGCAACGGTGCCCTGTTCGCCATCAAAACCGGCCCGGACGGCCGCACCCGCGTCGACGCCGACCTCCGCCCTTGACCCCGTCGCCACACCCGGTTGACAGGCCCGTGACCCGGCGCGACACAATGCGCCAACGTCAACGCCGCCAACGATTGGACCCGGCCCCCATGCCCTTCGAGCCCGCCAGCGATATTCTCTCCGCCTATACCGTCCTCGATCTGACGCGCGTGCGCTCAGGGCCGACCTGCATCCGCCAACTCGCCGACTGGGGCGCCAACGTCATCAAGATCGAAGATCCAGAGTCCGACAAGGTCGGCCTCGGCGGCCCGCGTTCGGGCAGCGATTTCCAGAACCTCCACCGTAACAAGCGCTCGATCACGCTCAACCTCAAATCGCCAGCGGGCAAAGAGGTGTTCCTGACGCTCGCCAAGACGGCCGACATCATTGTTGAGAACTACCGGCCGGACGTGAAGAAGCGGCTTGGCATCGACTATGAGACGGTTTCGAAGCTCAATCCGCGCATCATCTACGCGTCGATTTCGGGTTTCGGCCAGGACGGTCCGCTGAGCGGGCGCCCGGGCTTCGACCAAATCGCACAGGGCATGGGCGGCCTGATGTCGATCACCGGCGAGCCGGGGCAGGGGCCGATGCGCGTTGGCATTCCCGTGGCGGATCTGACCGCGGGCATCTTCTGCAGCCAAGGCATCATGCTCGCTCTCATGGAGCGCGAGAAGTCCGGCAAGGGGCAGTGGGTCCAGACCTCGCTGCTGCAGGCGCAGGTGTTCATGCTCGACTTCCAGGCGACGCGCTGGCTGATGGACAAGGAGATGCCTCCCCAAGCCGGCAACGATCACCCGACCTCCATTCCGACCGGCGTGTTCAAGACAACTGATGGCTACATCAACATCGCGGTTGCCGGGCAGAAGATGTGGGAGAAGTTCGTCTCGCTATTCGATGATCCAGGCTTCAAGGACCCCGATTTTGCCGACGGCAAGGGCCGTTCGAAGCATCGCAAGACGCTCAACGCCTTGATCGAGAAGCACACCATCAAAAATACGGCGGCCTATTGGATCGAACTCTTGAACAAGCATGGCTGTCCGGCCGGCGAGATCAACACGATTGATCAGGTGTTCGGTCTCGAGCAGGTGCGCCACCTGGGTCTCGCACAGCCGATGGAGAGCCAGGAGCGCGGCAAGTCGGAGGTGTTGGGCCAGCCGATCCTGATGAGCCGCTCGAAGGCGTCCGTACGCCGTCCGCCGCCGACGCTTGGCCAGCACACCGACGAGGTGCTCGCCGAGGCCGGCTACGCCGCAGCCGACATCAAGAAGCTGAAATCCGACGGCGCGGTCTGAACTGAGAGTGGCGTGTCGTGAGGGTCGACGCGTATCGACGCGCCTCGGCATGTCTGCATTCAATGCCGAGCCGCCACCCGCGCTGCCAGACCCGACGAATTTGACCCGAACCAGAAGAACCGTGGTTACAGTAGCTCCGCGGTATCGGCGCGGTCATCCCGCAGAGACCTCGCAGAACGCGTTGCCGATGCACGTCGTTAACGGTACCGTTCCCATTGGGACGCAGGGATCTTCTGGCCGCAGAGGTGATGGCTTGATCTACAATTTTGGCGACTATGCTCTCGACACTGACAGACAAGAATTGCTGCGTGGGGCCGAGCTTGTTGTCATCGAACCTCAAGTCTTCGATCTTCTGCACTATCTCATTCGCCATCACGAGCGCGTGGTCAGCAAAGATGACCTGATCGCGGACGTCTGGAAGGGTCGGATCGTTTCGGATTCCACGCTTACCAGCAGGATCACCAGCGCGCGTCAGGCGATCGGTGACAGCGGCGATAAGCAGCGGCTGATCCGCACCATCGCCCGCAAGGGGCTCCGCTTCGTGGCCGAGGTTCGCGAAAGCGCCGCAACCCCGGCACCGCCCTTGATGGAGGATGCCGCGCACCCGGCTGCACCCGGTCAAGAGGCGCGTTCGCTCCCTGACAAGCCGTCGATTGCGGTTCTCCCGTTCGCCAACATGTCCGGCGATCTGGAGCAGGAGTACTTCAGCGACGGCATCACCGAGGACATCATCACGGCGCTGTCGCGCTTCCGCTGGTTCCTGGTGATCGCCCGCAGCTCCACCTTCGTCTACAAGGGCCAGGGCGCGAACGTAAAGCAGGTGGGGCGTGACCTTGCGGCCCGCTACGTCCTCGAGGGAAGTGTGCGCAGGAGCAGGCAGCGCGTGCGCATTACCGCCCAGCTGATCGACGTCGCTTCTGGCGGCCACATCTGGGCCGAGCAGTACGACCGCGAGCTGACGGACATCTTCGCAGTCCAGGACGAGATCGCAGCCCGCGTCGCAGCGGCGATCCAGCCGAAGCTCTGGGAGGCCGAAGAGCTTCGCGGCCGCAAGCGATCGGTCGATAATCTTGGCGCCTGGGACTTTGTTGCGCGCGCCATGTATCATCAGTGGAGGCTGACTCCGGCCGATTCCGAGACCGCGATCGGCATCTTGCGGCAGGCGGTGCAGCGCTATCCGGACTACGCCCCGGCGCACGCCTTGCTGGCTTACATTCCTATTATCTGCGCCGCCGTGGGATGGACGCCGCTGGCACGCGTTCGCGAGCTCGCTGTGGCGCATATAGACCGCGCGCTGGCGCTCGATCCGGAAGAAACATGGGCGCACGAGGCCCTTGGCGGGCTAGCCGATTGCTGCGGACAGAACGACGACGCCGTTCGCCACTTTCGCACCGCCCTTGATCTCAATCCGAACCTTGCCTCCGCTCGCTGCAATCTCGGCTGGGTGCTCGTTCGCGGCGACCGTTCGGAGGAGGCTCTGCCCTGTTTCGAGCTGGCGAGAAAGCTGAGGACCAGCCCGCACGATCCATGGTGCGCCTTCGAGCTCGCCGGCATAGGAGCAGTCCACTATTTTGCTGGCAGGTATCTCGAAGCCGCCGAATGGGCGCGGCAGTCGGCGCAGGTAAGGGGCGGACTCCTGGCTGGGTACCGCTTCCAGTGCGCCAGCCTGGCCCAGGCGGGACAGATCGATGAGGCAAGATTGGCGATGCGTACGCTTCGGCAATTGCATCCCGAAATCTCGATTACCTGGATCAAACAATCGCTGCCAGTGTACGCGCCACGGCTCTTGGCGCACTTGCTGGAGGGCTTGCGCAAGGCCGGGCTGCCGGAGTAACGCGCCGGCCGCTTTGCCGCCTCTGATGGCATCTGAGAGACCGGCCACACCGCGACCGCGCCCTCCCTGAGCGAAAAATCAGGAAAAAATCAGGAACAGGTCGGGAGGCTCTCAAAGCCAGCCATCGTGCGAGCCGGCATATTGGATGTCTCGAACAGGCGGCGGTCCTCGCCCCCTGAGAATTCCTGACGCACGACGGAGGATCTTTGTCATGCGCACTCTGATCACAGCAGCAACCTTGGCATTCTTCGCGACACTACCGCTGCCGGCGCTCGCCCAGTCTCAAGGAAGCGGAGCCATGACGAAATACGTCATCGAGCGCACCGTTCCGGGCGCGGGGAAGCTCTCTGCCGCCCAGCTTCAGGCCATATCGCACAAGTCGCTCGAGGTTCTGCGCAGCATGGGAACGAAAATCCAATGGGTGCAGAGCTACGTGACGGACGACAAGGTCTACTGCGTCTACATCGCGGAGAACGAGGACGACATCCGCAAGCACGCGGCGGCCGGCGGGTTCCCGGTCGACCGCATATCGCGCATCAAGACCATGATCGACCCCACCAGCGCAGATTGAACCGGGACATTCGATAGACGAGGGAGGCTCCGATGAAGCGCACTCTGATCACAGCAGCTACCTTGGCATTGCTTGCGGCCTTGCCGCCGGCAGCGGTTGCGGAGGACTTGGCGTCGCAGATTGTCGGCATGTGGCGCTATGTGAGCTTTACGACCACCGAAATTCGTCGGGGAAGGTGAGCATCACGGCGAGAAGCCGATGATACTCGTCTACACCAGGCAGGCACCCTGAATGTTCTCTCGCAGCCACGCGAAGCCCATCACGTGCGGCCTGATTGAGGCCGTCGGCTCAGATTGATCCACCGGCACCATTCCACGTAGATGTCAAATAACGACGCGAGATTGAACAAGGCGAGCACCAAAGGATGCGTCGCCAGTAACGTAGTGCTGGTCGACTGATCTCAGGGCTGAGAACGCGACGCGCCTGTGCTGTTGTCGCTTCTGAAAACTTGCCTGTGCTGCGTGACAGCAGGAAGCTCACTTCGCTGCCGAGTCCTGCAGCTATGTCTTCGTCAGGTTCGAGCAGGCGCAGGATTGATCGGCGCGGTGCGGCCCGGTGCTATGCCGCGCCGTTGTGGTCGTTCACCGACGCCGATCCACACCCTGCAGCACGTCGTCGCCATCACCAGATCGACGCCGTCGGCTTGCCGCTGGGAAGAGCTGTCCCTTATGGGCGCGGCCAAGCCGGCCGCCTTCTGCGTGTCAGATGCAGATTCCGGCGCATTGCGGATACCCATTCCCGCGCATCGCGGACAGCGTTCCGGTGATCGCGGGCAGGTTCTGATGAGCGATCAATAGTCCATCGCATCACGCATCGGTGGGGCGCGGGGCCATTCTTGCGATTGACAGGTTGACGCTCAAGTCCCACGGCCTTGCTGCATCGCTTGTCCTTCGAGCGTACTGGGAATGTCTGGATCTGGCCCTTCACGCTTGGCGGTGGATGTCTGCTTTCGGATCGTGCGGTCCACACGAGCAGCCCTGATGACCGCCTGCCGGCCCTTTGAACGACGCTGGATTGCAAGATCGGCAGTGCTTGAGAGGCAAAGTTGCCGGTGTCAGACACCTGATCAAAGACGGCTCGGCGCAATCAGCGTGCCCAGACCAGTGACCGATATCGCCGTGGCCTCGCGCTATCCTGCCCTCACCGCCCCTTGAATGCCGGCTTGCGTTTCTCGCGGAAGGCCTTGGCGCCTTCCTCGAAGTCCTCGGTCGACTGCGCGATGGCCTGGCCGAATGCCTCCTCGTCGAGGAAGTTCTCGATCGAGGTGTCGTAGGCGCGCAGCAGCAGCCGCTTCATCACCCCGATCGTCACGGTCGGCGCGGCGGCGAGCGTCTCGGCTGTCTCCATGGCGGTGTCCATCAGCTTGCCGGGCTCGACGACGCGCGAGATGAGGCCCATCTGCCACGCCTCGTCGGCGGAGACTTTCCGGCTCGAAAGCAGCAGATCCTTGGCGCGCGCCATGCCGATCGCGCGGGGGAGTGTCGCGAGCAGGCCGAGATCCGGGCAGGCGCCGAGCCGCATGAACGAGGTCATGAAGTAGGCGTCCTTCTGCGCGATGATGATGTCGCCGAGCAGCGACAGTGAAAAGCCTGCGCCCGCCGCTGCGCCGTTGACCGCGGTAATCACAGGCTTTTCGGTCTTGAGCAGGTCGGCGATCCATTTGTGCGTGCCTTGCATCCGCGTGCGGATCGCGGGCGCTCGCCTCACGCCCATGTTGCGGATGTCACCGCCCGCGCAGAACGCGCCGTCGGTGCCGGTCAGAATGATCGCCCGCACCTCCGGATCGTCGCTGGCTTGGCTCAGGGCCGGCACCAGCCCGTCCCGGATGGTCGCCGACAGCGCATTCATGGATTTTGGCTCGTTGAGCCGGATGATGGCCGTGGCGCCTTTGCGTGCGACGATAACCGAGTTTTCCGCCATGGGATTGTGTCTCCAGGATGCGTGTGAGCGTGTCGATTGGGCGAAGTCTAGCGGCTCGCCCGGGGCTTCGCCAGCTTGCGCGTCAGCGCAGCATCGTGCGAAATCGGGGTCGCGCCAATCGTCGGGACGTTCATGGAGTGACGGGAATGCCGGCTGCCTCTCACCTGCTGCAAGGCCTGGTATGCGGAGATCGCCATGTCGAGCGGCCCGAGCTGGAGGCACGGATCGCAAAAGCGGCCGGCGGCTTTACGCAACTTGGCGTCGGTCGCGGAGATTGCATCGCCATCCTTATGCGCAATGACACGATTTTCGTCGAGGCGTCGCTCGCGGCTGTGACACTTGGTGCCTACGCGGTTCCGATCAACTGGCACTTCAAGGCCGACGAGGTCGGTTATGTGCTGCGCGATTGCGCTGCCAAGGTGCTGGTTGGACATGCCGATCTACTCGCAACGCTGGCCGACGCGATCCCGCCGGGTGTCGCGGTCATCGCTGTGACGCCACCGGCCGACGTCGTCCACGCCTATCGCATCGCCGGTCCCGTCACTGCCATGCCCGGCGCCATGGACTGGGACGCATGGATCGCAGGAGCTGCGCCCTATCAGGGACCCGCAGTGCCGCCGACGGCGGCCATGATCTATACGTCCGGCACGACGGGACGCCCCAAGGGCGTACGCCGGACACCGGCAACGCCGGAACAGGAGCGCCAGATCGCCCAATCGCGAAAACTCCTCTACGACCTGACGCCGGACGCCCGCACGCTGCTACCCGGTCCCCTCTATCATTCGGCGCCGAACGGGTTTGCCTTGCGTGCTGTCCGGGCGACCGAGCTGCTGGTGCTGATGGCGCGTTTCGATCCGGAGGATTTGCTGCGCCTGATCGAGCGGCACCGGATCACGACGATATTTATGGTGCCGGTGATGTTCGTCCGGCTGATGCAGCTGCCGGAAGCCACACGGCGGCGCTACGATCTGTCGTCACTACGCTTCATCATGCATGCGGCTGCGCCGTGCCCGCCCGATGTGAAGCGTGAGATGATCGGGTGGTGGGGGCCGATCATCTGGGAGTTCTATGGCGGCACCGAATTTGGGGCGATCACGATGGTGTCGAGCGCGGATTGGTTGGCAAAGCCCGGGTCGGTTGGCCGCGCGATGCCCGGCGCCACGATCTCGATCCAGGACGACGAGGGCCGCGAGCTGCGCCAGGGCGAGATCGGCGAGGTGTTCACGCGTCTCGCATTCTATCCGGACTTCACCTATCACAACGCGCCGGAGAAGCGCGCCGAGGTCGAACGCGCGGGCTTCGTCACGGGCGGCGATATGGGCTATCTCGACCCCGACGGCTACCTGTTCCTCTGCGACCGCAAGCGCGACATGGTCATTTCTGGCGGCGTCAACATTTACCCGGCCGAGATCGAGGCGGTGGCACTCGCGCTGCCCGGCGTCAAGGATTGCGCGGTGTTTGGCATCCCAGACGCCGAGTTCGGCGAAGCCCTGATGGCGATGGTGGAGCCGATGCCGGGCACAAACCTGAGCCTCGACGACGTGCGCACGCATCTTGCCGTCCGGCTCGCGGGCTACAAGGTGCCGCGCCGCATCGAGATCCGCGCCGATCTACCGCGCGAGGACTCCGGCAAGATCTTCAAGCGCCACCTGCGCGATCCCTTCTGGGCCAGTGCGGGCCGCAAGATCTGAGCGGCTTCAGAGCGTCACGTCCTGAGGCAGGAGCGTAGCCCGGTCACGAACCGGTCCACATCCGTCTCGTCGTTGTAGACGTGCGGGCTCACACGCATTCGGCCGAGCCGCGGCGCGACGTAGATTTTCTCGGCCGCCAGCCGTTCGACGAGGTCATTCGGCATACCCTTGGGGAAGCCAAGGCTCAACACATGTGGCGCCCGGAATCGAGCGGCATGCGTGGTGATCGGCGCGCCTTCGAGGCCGCCTGCAATGCGCGCGGTCAACCAGCCAAGCCGCTCGACCACGACTGGCGCGCTCCACCCGGCCAGCATCTCCATGCCGATGGCCGCCATCTCCATGGAAATGAAATGATCACGTTCCCCCATGTCGTAGCGGCGAGCGTCGGGGAGGTAGCGGGTGTCGAGAAAATAAACGGTCTGATCCGCCTTGACGGAACGCCGGGCGGGTGACGTTTGCTCCAACGGAATGCCGTTTTGATGACGTTTGGCGACGTACATGAAGGCGCGGCCGTAGGGGCCGAGCAGCCATTTATACGTCGGAAAGATCACCACGTCAGGGTCCAGGCGCGAAACGTCCATGGCGATGATTCCGGCGCCATGCGTCGCATCGACCAGGAATGCCGCGCCCGCTGCCTTCAGCGCCGCGCCGATGCGATCGAGGTCGACGATGCCACCGTCCGACCAATGCACCGACGAGATCGATGCAACCGCGAGGGGGCGCGCGCCGGGACGTGCAATGGCCTCGAGGATCGCGTCAGTCCAGTTCGCGTCGGCCGGCTGTTTGACCGTGTCGACACTGAACCCTTGTGGTTCGGCGCGGGTCATCCATTCGAGCACTGGGGAGGAATGGTCGTTCTCGAGCACGAGGACGCGCGAGCCTTTGGGCGGCACTATGAACTTGGCGGCGGACGCAACACCGTAACCGACCGACGGGATCAGCGCGACATCGTCTGGCGTGGCATTGATCAGGCGCGCGGCGGCGCGTCGTGCGCGCTCATACTGCTCGTTTTGGAAGCTCGCATCGATCAGCCAGGGCTGACCCTTGCGGCCGACGGCCGCCCGTCCCGCCTCCTGAACAGCAATGGGGAGGGGGCTCCACCCGGCGGTATTCAGATAACAGACATCCCGCGGTATGTCGAAAAGTGCGCGCTGTGATGCTAGCATGCGTGTCTCCCGTCTCAGGTCTTGCGTGACTGAACCATCGGCGGCCCCACTCGCCCAACGAAATTTCTTTATCGTGAGGATAACATGCGCGGACGTCAGGTGTTCATGGAAAGCCTCGTTGCCCATGGCGTCGAGCGGATCTTCGGCAATCCCGGGACCACCGAGAGCCCGCTACTCGACAGCCTCGGCGCCTATCCCTCGATCAGCTATGTGACCGTTCTGCAGGAAAGCATCGCGCTCGCGGCTGCGAGCTACTACGCGCAGGCCTCGGGGAAAACCGGCGTGGTCAGCGTGCACGTCGCGCCGGGGCTCGGCAATGCCATGGGTATGCTGTTCTGCGCCATGCGGGCCAATTCCCCGCTGATCGTTACTGCGGGCCAGCAGGACACGCGCATGCGGCTCTGCGATCCGGTTCTGGGGCATGATCTCGTTGCTATGGCGGCGCCGCTGACCAAGTGGAGCGTGCAGGTCGAGCGCGCCGATGAAATGGCGCCGATCCTGCGCCGGGCCTTCAAGATCGCCAACGATGGGCCGCCGGGCCCCGTCTTCATCTCGCTGCCGATCAACGTCATGGAGGAAGAGACGAGCATCGGCGCGACGACGGCCGGTCACCTGTATCACACGACACAGCCGGAGGCGCACGCCATCGCCGCAATGAGCAAGATCCTGCTGGGCGCACAATCTCCGGTCATCATCTGCGGCGACGACGTCGCGCGCGCGGGCGCGGTGTCGGCGCTGGTGGGGTTGGCCGAGATGCTCGGCGCTTCGGTTTGGTACGAAAGCTTGCTGCGCGTGCAGAACGCGTTTCCCTCGGGCCATCCAAGTGCGCGCCTCAATCTCGGGCAGGATACGGCCAGCACCCGCAAGGCGCTCGGCTCCGCCGATTGCATCCTGCTCGTCGGCGGGCCGTTCTTCGAGGACGTGTGGTTCACACCGGGCGGTCCCTTCCCAGACGGAGCCAAGATCCTGCAGATCGAGGACAATTCCGCGCGTTTGGCCTACAACCATCGTCTCGACGCCGGTGCGACGGGGAATGTGCGGGAAGGGCTCGCCATGCTTGGGCAGACGCTGGCGCGCGACGGCGGTGCCGCGCTGCAGGCCACTGCCAAAAAGCGCAACGCCGAGCTCGCGGCGATGAAAGCGCGCGAAGTCGCGGCCCAGAAAGAGCGCGCCCAGAAAGCCTGGACACGCGAGCCCGCATCAATGCCGCGTGTCATGGCCGAGATCCGCGATGCGATGCCGAAGAATGCCATCATTGTCGACGAGACGATCACCGCCAGTATCGATCTTGCGCGAACCATCGATTTTGCCGAGCCCGGCGACTATTTCGGCACCAAAGGCGGTGGTATCGGGCAAGGTCTTTCCGGTGCGCTCGGCGTCCAGATTGCCGAGCCAGGCCGACCGGTGCTGTGCCTTTCCGGCGATGGCTCCGCGATGTATTCGATCCAAGCGCTCTGGACGGCCGCGCATCTCGACCTGCCGATCGTGTTCGCCATCCTGGTAAATCGTGAATACCGCGTTCTCAAACACAACATCGACGTCTACCGGCAGAAGTTCGGCATCACCTCGCAAGAGCCCTATGCGCATATGGATCTGGCGCGACCCGCACTCGGGTTCGTCGAGATGGCGGCGGGCATGGGTGTGGCCGGGACGCGGGCTACAAGGCCAGACGAGATCGGGCCAGCGCTGCGGCGTGCCTTCGAGGCAAAACGCCCGCATCTCGTCGAGATCGCCATCGAGGCCAAGCGGTAGAGGCAGGCGTGAGTGCCCGAGATTGTGGGAAAAGCGCAACGCGTGTGCGGGCTCTCGTCATTGTGAAGATTGGTTCAGGTAGGGGCCTTTCCGCTGCCCATTTTGGTGGTCACACAGACGCCGCGCCACGATCCGGCGCCCCGAAACTGAGTTCCACTGGAGGGCACAATGCAGAGACTGTTTCCTGGACATGCGGATGCGTCGCTCAATGACGTCGTGAGCCGCCTCGAAGCTGGCGAGGATCCGCGGGTGGCGATCGCGCGCATCAATGCAAAAATCGTTGCGTTTCAGCGTGCCGGCGAAGACGTTCCCGCAGGCTTGCTGCGTCTGAGCATGACGCTTGCCAGCGAGTGCGTGTCGCAGTCTCAGGGCCGTTGAGGCCGCGGGATCGTGATTGTCCGTCTTAAGGTGCGAGTGCCACCCAGCGTCCCGCTTTCCACATGTGGGGCGCGTAGGATGAGATCATGGCGTCGCCCTTGATATCGAAGCGCAGGGGCCCCACGACCGTATGGGCTGCCGTGGTTTCGAGGACCGATGCAATCCGCTTGGCGTCGAACGTTCCGGCTGTCGTCACAGCCGCGGCCCATGCAGTGAGACCGGCGTCGACGATGTCCGATGCCTGCTCGTCCGTTTCCGTCGATGCGGCGTCGGGCGCCGGCTGCACCCGCCGTGGCGGCGCTGGCAGCATCAGGATCAGTCCCGCGGCATGCCGCTGTGCGATCGGATCCAGCGTCGGTACGGCGAGGATCTCGCTGCCGACGAATGTCGCGGCGTGGCCGCTCGCGGCGAGCCGATCCATGACAATACCAAGCTCGACCGGCAGCGCCGGTACCACGACGACATCGATCGCCGCGGCCTTCAGGCGATCGACGATTCGTTGATAGTTGGTCTCGCCCGCCACCAGCAACTCATGAAGCGCCGGCTTGACGGAGCTGCGGGCCAACTCGCGGGCGACGTCGTCGGCGAATCGTCGGGCCTGAATGGATTTGTCGGTGACGATGCCGATGCGCGCGTTCGGAAACCGGGCGCGCAGCATCGCGACGGTATCGAGCCCGGCGCGGTCATCCCGGCCGGCCAACCGGAACACGGTCGGTCCTGCGCGCGGGCCGTTCAGGCGCGGATGGCGTGACATCGCCATGAACAGCATGCCTGATTTGGCGTAGATGGGGGCAGCGCTGAAGGCCGCACTGGCACAGCTGTGGCCAATCACGAGCGCTGTCTTGGCTGCGGTCAACTCGCGGGCGGCCTCCTCGCTGCCGTTGCGCGTACAGGCGTCACTGAGCGACTGCACGCGAATAGTGTGCCCCAGCAGCCCACCGGTCTTGTTCAAGGCTTCGGCGAAGCGTTCAGCGGTCGTTGTCGCGCGTGTGCCTTCGGTTGCCGCACTGTCTGGCGTGACAAGTCCAACGGTGACCGGTTCATTGTCCGATTGCGCAGCGGCCCACGCGGCCAGAAGCGGTCCGAGAACAGCTGCAGCGACGCACATCACGGTCCAAACGCGAAGAGGCAGCCCGGCGGGCTGCCTCTCGTTACGCGATCGGTGCTCAACGGTGTGAGACACGCGACCTCAGTTCTGCACGTAGGTGATCTTGCCGTCGGCGCCCTTCTTCCAGGTATACATCACATAGTCGGGTCGCGTGATGTCGCCCTTCTTGTCGTAGCCGATGTCGCCGATCACGGTCTTGAAGGTCTTGCCCTTGATGTGCTCGGCAACCTTCTTCGGATCGTTTGCCTTCACCTGGTTGGCGGCATCGGCAATGATCTGGAGGCCCGAATAAGCGTACAGCGTGTAGGATTCCGGCTTGAAGTTCTTGGCCGCGAACTGCTTCACGACCGCGGCTGCCTCCGGACGCTTCTGCGGATCCGGCGGGAACGTCATCAGCGTGCCTTCGACGCCGGGGCCACCGACCGAGGCGAACTCGTCCGTCGTGATGCCATCGCCCGACATCATCACGGCATTGACGCCCTGGCCGCGCATCTGGCGCACGATCAGGCCGCCTTCGGTGTGCAGGCCACCCCAATAGACGATGTCGGCGCCGGCTGCCTTGATCTTCGAGACGAGTGCCGAGAAGTCCTTCTCACCGGTGTTGACGCCCTCGTAGAGGACCTCTTTCACGTTGAGCTTGTTCATCGCCTTCTGGGTCTCGTCGGCAAGGCCCTTGCCGTAGGTCGTCTTGTCGTGAACGATCGCGACCTTCTTGCCCTTCAGCTGCTCGGCAATGTACTTGCCGGCAACCTCGCCCTGCTGGTCGTCTCGGCCGCACGTGCGGAAGACGTTCCACAGATTGCGCTCGGTGATCTGCGGGTTGGTGGCCGACGGCGTCATCATCAGGATGCCGTTCTCGGCATAGACGGTCGACGCGGGCATCGTCACGCCGGAATTGAAGTGACCGATCACGAATTTCACGCCGTCGCCGACGAACTTGTTTGCAACCGACACGCCTTGCTTGGGGTCCGAAACGTCGTCGCCGAAGACCAACTCGATCTTCTGGCCGTTGATGCCGCCCTTGGCATTAATGTCGGCTGCCGCCATTTCGGCGCCGTTCTTGAGCTGCGCGCCGAAGGCCGCGTTGGGTCCTGTCAGCGGTCCGGCGACGCCGACCTTGACCTGTGCCATGGCGCTGGTGGACATCATCAGGCTCGCGGCCAGCGCGACTCCCGACCACACTACTTTTGTCATGAAGGATCTCCCTGGAGTACGTACATGTGCGGCTTGCGCACCGGGCGAGTGGCCTCGCTTGCGAGCTATGATCGCCGCAAATCACGGCGAAGTCACGTCGATTGGCACCGGCGGACTATGACTTTGGTCGAGCGTGCGAACACCGAAGAACTAGGCGCCGGGCTTGGTCGGCAACCATCCGTATTGTTCGCGCATCTGGCGCTGGCGGGCGGTAAAAAATCCGGCTACACACAGCGATAATAATACAACAAAATCAATGATATAGTTGTTAACTGCCAGTAGTTTGGCCTCGAACACCGCCATTTGCACGAAGCGGACGGCGCAGGCCAGGATCAACATGTAGGCGGGGATTTGCCAAGTGGGCCGCCAGGTTTCGGCCAGCGACCGGCCCGTCACGAAGGCTGCCGCTCCACCGAGCGCCACTGTCACCAACAGGAAGATCCAGAGTCCATGTGGGCCAGCGTCATAAAGCCATGCGGGCATAAATCAATCCCTTTGTGCTGCTCATCGTCTCTTCCCGTCGACCGCTACGTGTCAATGGTTCGCCGCACGGCTGACGCTTGCAGAATTCGCATCCGGTGCGGCTGTTCGCACAGCAACGCTCGTCGCCCCCCGCGTCACGCCATCGGCCGTCTTGAAGCGCATGAACAGCCGATTGTTGGCGGGATCAAATGGTATGGCGGTTCCGGTACCCGTCACGAACACAGTGAACGTCGCGATGCCGTTTGCTGCGAGAGGAAATGTTATCGGTGGAGCCGGGGATGACCGGATTGATGCAAGCGCCCGTTGCGGCGTTCGTCTGACACGCCGTCATCGTGACGGGCAGGTTACGCCCGTTGTCGTCGATCGAGGCAGTCAACGTATCACCAGCACCAATGTTGATCGTTGCCGTTGCAAAAATATGCGTGCCGGTTGTGCTCGGCAGAGTGATGATGCCGTCATTGGATGTTGTCGCGGCTATTGTCAGCATATCGGGAACGGGACCGGACGACGCCGACAGCAGAAACGTATTCAGCCCTGAAATGCTCGTGGCCGGCTGGGTGCCGGCGCAATCGAAGATGATTGGGATGTTCTGTGAATTGATGGGTGCCGTCGGCGTGATGGCGAAAATGAAGTTCTGGATGCCGTTGGCGGGAACAGGAAAGGGTCTATTCAAGCCTGCTATCGGCTTGTTCTGCGCGTCCGCGGCAAAATACTCGAATGCCGCCGGCACTGTCACGGGCAGGGCCATCATGCAGCCGTAGAGAGTACTACCTGACGTATTGATCATGGTACCGTAGGCTGTGGCAGGAGTTCCAACCGTTACGGAGCGTGCGCCAGGAAGCACGGCAGAGACGATATTGACCGACGGTTGAGTGAACGAAAACGTGAATGTTGCCGTGTCATTGTTCACTGGTGGTGGTCCATCCGGCGCCGTGACTTGGACGTAGAATGTCGAACCGGGCTCTACTTCGACACTATGATGGATGGATCGGGTCTGAATGCTGAACGCCTCTGACAATGAATGCCCTGGCGGGAATCGCAGCGCGTCAGCGCGTTCGCCAATGTAGAGATAGGCGCAGCTGAAAAAGTAGAGGTATCCACCGGACCAAATGTTCAACTCGCCGTGTGCTGGCGCCGTCCATTTATACCATACCGTGCGATTGCCACATCGATTGGCTGGTTCGCCAATCTCGGATGTCGCTTCCACGATCGGCGCGACCACCTCGCCCTCGGTGCCGGTCAGAAGTGTCGCGCTGGCGAAGGTGTCGTTCGGTGGCGGGGCGGCGTGTGCGAGCCCGATTTGGGCCAACAGAAATGTGCCGACAAAACTCGCCAGGGATATCGAGACTGGTGAAATATATTTGAGCATCGCATGCTCCCATATTTGCAATCGCAAAATAATATGCTGCAGCCGGACTGTCGGCCTGTCAATGCGCGGGGTTCAGTGCCGCCCGCCTTCGAGATAGGCCGCACGGATCTCGGGCCGCGCCAGCAACTCGCGACCGGTGCCCGACATGGTGACCTGGCCGTTGACCAGAACGTAGCCGCGGTGAGCCAAGCGTAAAGCATGAAATGCGTTCTGCTCAACCAGAAAGATCGTCATGCCGTCCTTCTCATTCAGTTCGCGGATCACCGAGAAGATCTGCTTCACGATCAGCGGTGCCAGGCCGAGCGACGGCTCGTCGAGCAGCAGCAATTCCGGCCGGCTCATCAGCGCGCGGGCGATTGCCAGCATCTGCTGTTCGCCGCCCGAGAGGGTTCCGCCACGCTGGTCGAGCCGCTCCTTGAGGCGCGGGAACAATGTCGTGACGCGCTCGAGGTCCTCGCTGAAGTGGCGCATTCCGTCGATCTCGGCGCCCATCTGCAGGTTCTCGTAGACCGTCATGCGCGGAAAGATACGCCGGCCTTCGGGCGATTGGGCGATGCGCAGGCGCGCAATCGCGTGGGTCTCGAGCCGCGAGATGTCCTGGCCCTTGAACACGATGGTGCCTTCGCGGGCGCGCGGCATGCCAAACACCGTCATCATCAAGGTGGATTTGCCGGCGCCGTTGGCCCCGATCAGCGTGACGATCTCGCCTTTGCCGACATCGATGTCGACGCCCCTCAAGGCTTGGATATTGCCATAGAAAGTCTGGACGCCGCGCAGCGAGAGAAGCGGCTCGCTCATCTGGCGCCTCCCGCAGGCAACTCGACGTCCTCCGCCTCCTCCACGCCGAGATAAGCCGCAATCACCTTCGGGTCATTGCGAACTTCCGCCGGTGTACCGTCGGAGATCTTGGTGCCATATTCGAGGACGACGACGTGGTCGGAAATCTCCATCACGACGGACATGTCGTGCTCGATCAGCAGGATTGACGTGTGATCGTCGGTCTTGATCGATCGCAGCAGGCCGTTCAGCTCGGTGGACTCGCGCGGATTGAGTCCGGCAGCCGGCTCGTCCAGGCACAGCAGAACCGGGCTCGTGCACATCGCCCGCGCAATTTCGAGACGCCGCTGCGCGCCGTATGGCAACTCGCCGGCCGCGTCATCGGCCCGGTCGACAAGGCCGATCCGCTCGAGCCACTGCTTGGCCCGCAGGACGGCCGCGGCTTCGGCCGCCTGGTAGCTCGGCGCCCCGACGAGACCCTTGATGGTCCAGCCGGAGGCATCCATGAGCGCGTTGTGTTGGGCGATGATCAGATTCTCCAGCACCGTCATGCCGGAGAAGAGCCGGATATTCTGAAAGGTGCGGGCGACATGCGCCTTGGCGGCGATCTCGTAATCAGGCATGCGCTCGAGCAGAAAGACGCCGCCGCCGCCGCTCGTCGTCGCCTGCTCGCTCCAACGGCGCCCTGAGTTCGTCACGCGCTCGATGCTGTCGGTGCTGAACTGGGCGGGTGAACCATGGATCAAGGCGATCCGCCCGACCGACGGCTTATAGAAACCCGTGATGCAGTTGAACACCGTCGTCTTTCCGGCGCCGTTGGGGCCGATCAGTGCCGTGATTTCCCCCGTTCGAGCCGTGAAGGACAGGTCATTGATAGCGACCAGACCGCCGAACCGCATTGTCATGTGCTCGACGACGAGCAGGGGATCGCCGGGCATGTTCCGGAGAACCCGCATCACCCATGCCCCTCTTTGACGAGCGCTCCGGAGACGGACTTGCGTTCCTTGAGCACGATCGAGGGCTCGCGGGTGGATATCAGCCCGCGCGGCTTCCAGATCATCATCACGACCATGGCGAGCCCGAAAATCAGCATGCGATACTGCGCGGGATCAAAATCGGGCCCGAAGATGCGTTTCGTCCATTCGAGCTCGCGCAGGATCTCGGTGCCGCCGATCATCGCGACGGCCGCGATGGCGACACCCAGCAATGAGCCCATCCCGCCGAGCACCACGATTGCAAGGATGGTGGCCAATTCCAGGAACTCGAACGATTTCGGATCAATGAAACCCTGCCGGGCGGCGAAGAACGCGCCCGCAAAGCCGCCGAACCCGGCGCCGATCGCGAACGCCGTCAGTTTGGTATTGGTCGTGTTGATCCCGAGCGAGCGGCAGGCGATTTCGTCCTCGCGCAGCGCCTCCCAGGCGCGCCCGATCGGCAGTCGCCGCAACCGGTGGGTCACGAAGGCGGTCAGCAGGGCCAGCGCCAGGATCACGTAATAGAGGAAGATCGAGCGATAGATCGTCGGGCTCCCTTCGAGCCCGAACGTTTCGCCGAACGTTCGATCCCCGGTTGGACTCGCAAACGGTATGCCGAAGAAGGTGATGCGTGGTGTCTGGATGCCGGCATAGCCGTTGGAGAAGTCGATCCAGTTGATGAGAACGAGGCGGATGATCTCGCCGAAGGCCAAGGTCACGATGGCGAGGTAATCGCCGCGCAATCGCAGGACGGGGAAGCCCAGGATGATGCCCCAGAGCGCCGCGAGCAATCCGGCGATCGGCAGGCAGATCCAGAATGCCCAGACACCGAGCGCCGGGAAGGTCCCGGGAATCACCTTCGTCGCGATGATCGCATAAGCATAGGCGCCGACCGCATAGAAGGCGACGTAGCCAAGGTCGAGCAGACCGGCGAGGCCGACAACGATATTGAGCCCCCAGCCGAGCATCACGTAGATGAGGATCTGGACGCCGAAGTTGTCGACCCACTTGATCGCGCCGGATTGCCCGACGGTGGCCAGCATGATCGGCGGAAACAGCAGCAGCAGCGCGAGCCCCGCCATGGCGAAGGCGTTCCCCTGACCCGGCGCGATCGTCGGCATTAGCCGGCTCGGTGAAAGTCCCGACAGGGCCGGTCGCGCGAAAGCGTAGAGAAATCGCAATACGAAGACGATGCCGGTGATCTGGGCGACCAATCCCCATCGCGGTACCAGAACCAGAACGTTGTTGATGTCCTGTTCGGTCCTGAGGGCGACGATCGGAATGCAGAGACCGAATGCGACCAGAGCTGCCAGCAACGCGGCTTTGAGGGCGGAAATCACATCCGCTTGGCGATCGGCCTCGGTCCGCGGCTCCATGGATCAGACCTTCTCGACTTCCGGTTTCCCGAGGATGCCCGACGGCAGGAATATCAGCGTGATCGCCAGAATCGAGAAGGCCGCAACGTCCTTGTAGTCACTCGACACATAGGCGGCCCAAAGGGCTTCGATGAGGCCGATCATCAGGCCGCCGAGCACGGCTCCCGGCAGCGAGCCGATGCCGCCGAGGACCGCGGCCGTGAATGCCTTGACGCCGGGCACGAACCCGTCGGCGAAATTCACGCTGCCGTACTGCATCACATAAAGGAGGCCGGCGACGGAGGCCAGTGACGCGCCCATGATGAACGTGATCGAGATTGTGCGATCCACATTGACGCCGAGCAGGGCCGCCATCCGCTGGTCCTGCTCGCAGGCGCGCTGGGCGCGGCCAAGCGGTGTCCGCTGCACGAGATACCAGAAGATCGCCAGCAGAATGGCCGTCACCGTCACGATGATGATCTGCTTGTGCGAGATCACGATCCCGCCGGTTCCGCCGAGCGTGATCAATCCCTCGATCATTGGCGGGATGGACTTGTTGCGCGGCCCCTGGACGACCTGCACGAGGTTCATGAGGAAGATCGACATGCCAATGGCCGAGATCAGAGGGGCGAGCCGGAACGAGCCGCGCAGCGGGCGGTAGGCGAGCCGTTCGATCACCCAGTTCCAGAGCGAGGTGATGATCATGCCGAGGATGAGTACGAAGAGCAGCGACAGCGCCAGTGAGCCGATGCCCAGCACCTGAGCAAAGACAAGGTAGAAGATCATGGCAATGAAGGTCGACAGCATGAACACGTCGCCGTGGGCGAAGTTCACCATGCCGATGATGCCGAAAACCATCGTATAGCCGATGGCAATCAGGCCGTAGATCGACCCCAGCGTAATCCCGTTGACAACCTGCTGGATGAAGTACTCCAAGCGCGCTCCTGCCTATCCGATGTGGCGCCGCGACTCAGAGCATATTGTGGGAGCCGTCGCAAAACGGCTTGTCATCGGTTGCCTTGCAACCGCACAGGTTCACCGTTCCGCTGGTTTCGGCAACGAAACGCTGAGGGGAGAACGTGGAGCCTTTGTGGGCGCCGTCGCAGTAAGGTTGCTTGCTGGAGCGCCCGCAGGTGCACCAGAAATAGGCTTTACCGGCTTCAAGAGTTACCTGATAGGGGCCTTTTTGAGCACAGACCGGGTCATCAGCCACGAGTATCCTCCCATTGCGATTCTTGCGACGCTCACAAATAGGGGTAGTTGATCAACGCAACTCCGGCAAGTGGCCGAGGAGGAGTCGAGGACCCGGCTTGGCGGCCTTTCGCACCCGATGTTAGGCAACGTCTACGGGGCGGCTTAAGTCACCTCAAGCTTAACCTTCTCCGTGATCGTCTTGCCACCGTCCTCGGTCCAGGTGAACTCGAAGTCGCCGGGCCCGGGTACGCGCATATGAAATGCCAGATACGGGTTAGCCGATGTGCCGGGGTGCATTGTCACCTTCACCAGCTCCTTGCCGGCGAACGTGGCTTGGAAGGCGTTCAGGATCAAGCGCGGGATCACTTTCCCGTCCTTGTCCTTGCGCTGACCGGTTTCCATGACGTGGCTAATGAGGGTCTTGATCTCAATGATCTCGCCGACCTTCGCGCTCTCTGGGATCTTGATACGTGGCTTTGTGGACATTCCGTTTCCCCGATCTCAGCCGCCGCAGCCGCCAATGGTGACCTTGATTGTTCGTTTGGCCATCAGGAACTTGCCGTCGCTCAGCTCGGCGATCGCCACGATGTCCTGCGTCTTCGCCAGCCGCATGCGGCTCGAAACAGCGGCTTTCCCGGACAGCGGCGTGAAAGCGTAGGATGCGATCCCGGGCTGCGGGTTGCCGGCGCCCATGACATGCAGCGTCTTGACATAGTCCCTCTCCGTCATCGGATTTTCGATGACGATCGTGTACGGCACGGTGTTGCCGTTCTCGGCGATTTCGGGAACGTCGAGGGTCAGTTTGCTGTCGGTTGGTTTGGCGCCGCCCAGTATCTTGGCGATTGCGTCGTCGATGGGGGGCGGTGCCGGCTTATCTTGCTGTCCGAGCGCCTGCCCTGAAAATAAGGCAATAATCGCGGCAGCGGCACCAGCGCCAATCAACCAGTCCCGACGATCAACTGTCTCTAGCCGAACGGGCTCTTGCATTCTGACTTCTCCCAACCGCCCCTTCCGCATGTTACGGGGCACCCGACTTGCCATCTTTATGTTTCTCTCTAGCATATGGCATTCTAACGGCGGCGGACAAGCGCAACGAGCGCAAAACCAACATGTCGCGATCACTTCGGCGTGCAATGATGACCTGCCTCAAGCTGGTCCTGGCGGCAGTTTTCGTCATGCCGAGGCCCATGAGTGGCCATGCGACACCACCGCTGCGGGAGGTGCCCGTCATGCTCCTGATGATCGAGGATCGAGGATGCCCCTACTGCCTCCTCTGGAATGCGGAGGTCGAGACGTCCTATACCAAGAGTGCAGAGGGAAAATTCGCGCCGCTCGTCCGCCGGTTTCGTGGCGATCCCGAACTGGCCTTTGTCAATGACGTGGTGTACTCGCCGACCTTCGTTGTGTTGCGCCAAGGCATCGAGGTCGGCCGCATTGTCGGGCATCCCGGCGCCGAGCTGTTTTGGATGCAATTGGCGCCATTGATGGACAAGGCGGGGTTCAAGGCGGGTTGAAACGGCTGGCGCGGCAAGCGCGTCCGCGCATTAAGGAGGAAGGCATGACTTCGTTCTCGAGGCGAGAGTTTGGACGGATCGCGGGCAGCGCCGGCGCGGCTTCGCTGGTGTTGACCGGAAGCGCGACGTTTGCGATTGCGCAGACCGCGCCGAAGGTGATCGTTGTCGGCGGTGGTGCGGGCGGCGCGACAGTCGCGCATTTCCTGGTCAAGGACCGTAAGCCCGGCGATCCCAAAATCGACGTGACTCTGATCGAGCCGAACCCGGTCTATTCCTCGTCGTTCTTCTCGAACCTCTACATCGGCGGTTTCCGCTCGCTGGAGAGCCTCGCCCACGGGTACGACGGTCTGCGCAAGGCTGGCGTTCGCGTGGTGCACGATTTCGTAACCGGGGTCGATTCCACGAAGAAGACGGTGAAGCTGCGCAGTGGCGGCACGCTCGCCTATGACCGCCTCGTTCTCTCGCCCGGGATCGACGTGAAATACGACTCGGTGCCCGGCTACAGTCTTGCGGTCTCGAACCAATTCCCGCATGCTTATACGACGTCGGCGAGCGGCAAGCGGCAGTTGAAGCGCGTGCTCGAGGGCATGAAGGATGGCGGCACGTTTGCGATGGTGATGCCGCCCGCGCCCTACCGGTGCCCGCCCGGCCCCTATGAGCGCGCTTGCATGATTGCGCACTATCTCAAGACCAAAAAGCCGAAGTCGAAGCTCGTCATTCTTGATCCGAAGAAGGCGTTCTCCAAGCAGCCCGTATTCCAGGAGGCTTTCGACCGTCACTACAAAGGCATCCTGGAGATGAACCTGTCGACCGATATCGACGATTACACGGTGACTGCATTCGATCCGAAGGCAAAAGAGATCACCACGAAGGCCGGCAAAAAGGTGAAGTTCGACGCCGCCAACATCATTCCGTCGCAGCGCGCTGGCGAGGTCGCGGTGAAGGCCGGCGTGACGCAAGGCGATTGGGTGCCGATCAATCCGGAGAGCTTCCAATCGAAGGCCAACAAGGACATTTATGTCGTCGGAGACGCCACGGCGATGACCGCGGCCGAGATGCCGAAGTCTGCGTTCTCGGCCAATAGCCAGGCCAAGGCCGTCGTGGCCGACCTGCAAGCGGATCTCGCAAAGAAAGAGCGTTTCCCGGCACGCTATCGCAATACTTGCTGGTCGCTACTGGCACCCGACGACGATGTGAAAGTCGGTGCCAACTATGCGCCGAAAGATGGCAAGCTCGATGCCTCCGGCGGTTTTGTTTCGAAGCCCGGCGAAGATGCGGGCGAGCGCAAGCAGAACTATGCCGAAAGCGTGGGGTGGTATTCGGCGATCATTGCGGACATGTTTGCCAAGTCGATCCCGGCGACAGTGCCGGGCGCCGTGCCGGCGGCGAAGAAGGGCTGATGCACGGCACGCCGCGGCGGGGAGCGATGCTCCTCGCCGTGGCGTGTGCTTCAGGACAACTTCAGAGCCCACCGGCCTTTGCCGGAACACCAGAGATGATGACGATCGCTTGCGCCATCGGATAGTCGTCGGTGATAGTGAGGTCGATCCGGGCCTCATAGCCCGCAGGTGTCAGTTTTTTCAATTGCTCGGCGGCGCCCCCGGTCAGAACCAGGGTCGGCCGGCCAGAGGGCAAGTTGACAACGCCCATATCCCGCCAGAAGACGCCTTTGCGCAGCCCCGTGCCGAGAGCTTTGGAACAGGCTTCTTTCGCAGCAAAGCGTTTAGCGTAGGACGCAGCACGTTCCCGGCGGCCGTCCGACTTGCGCCGTTCGGTCGCGGTGAAGATGCGCGAGATGAACCGATCGCCGAAGCGCTCGAGCGTTGCCTCGATGCGTCTGATGTCGATGATGTCGTTGCCAAGACCCAGGATCATTCGTGCCTCAGGCCGATACGCGGCCGCTGATCTCGGCGCGGGACTCGTCCATCAGCGCCCGCATCCGGCGGATCGCCGAGTGCAGGCCGCCGAAGATCGCCTCGCCGATCAGGAAGTGGCCAATATTCAGCTCGACGACATCGGGAATGCGCGCCACGCCGCGGACCGTGTTGAAGGTCAGGCCGTGACCAGCGTGCACCTCGAGGCCGGCGGCACTGGCGAGCCGCGCTGCCTCCGTGAGGCGCTGCAACTCACGGGCCACGCCGGGGCTGTCATTGTCGAGCGCCCGCTCACAGTAAGTGCCGGTGTGCAACTCGACCACCTGCGCGCCGAGACGGGCCGAGGTCTCGATCGCCTTCGGATCAGGTTCGATGAACAGCGAGACCCGGATGCCAGCCGCCTTGAGGTCGAGGACGAACGGGGCCAGATGATTGGAGCCACCCACTACGTCGAGGCCGCCTTCCGTCGTGCGCTCTTCCCTTTTTTCCGGCACGAGGCAGCAGGCATGTGGCACATGACGCAGCGCGATCGCCAGCATCTCTGGCGTTGCCGCCATCTCGAAGTTGAGTGGGCGTGTGAGTTCGGCCTTTAGCCGCGCGATGTCGGCGTCCGAGATGTGGCGGCGATCCTCGCGCAGGTGCGCCGTAATGCCGTCGGCGCCGGCGTCGATGGCGGCGTGCGCGGCTCTGAGGGGATCGGGATGCCGCCCGCCTCTGGCGTTCCGGATTGTCGCCACGTGGTCGATGTTGACCCCCAGACGAAGGTGGGGGAGTGCGCCTGTTTGGCTCATGAAACACCTATTGCGGATGGTCGTTGCGGTCGCGACCCTCGTAAGGTCGGCTCTGGTAATATAGACACCGGACGCGGTTCGGCCATCGTCATCCGAAAACGCGCTCGACGTTGCTGACGACGGTTTTTGCGCGTAGGCCGCTGATGATCTTGGTTAAGTGCGCGAGATCCCAGACCTCCACCTCGATCAGCATCTCGGTAAAGTCGCTGCCGCGCCGGACCATCCGCAGGTTGTCGATGTTTCCATCCTGCTCCCCGATCAGCTGGGCGATCTGGGCCAGTGTGCCCGGCTCGTTCAGGACAATCACGCGCAGGCGGGCTGGGAAACGTTCGGCATGATCCGGGTCGATGTCCCAGGTCACGTCAATCCAGCGCTCGTGCTCGAAGTCCTTGAGGCTTGGCGAATGGATCTGGAAAATCCGCACGCCTGCGCCCTGCGACAGCACGCCTACAATGCGGTCGCCGGGCACTGCGCCGCCCGGCTCGAAGCTGACCGGCACGTCGTTCCTGATGCCGCGCAGCGGGATTCCCTGGGTGCTTGGCAAGGCCTCGTCGGGCGAGGGAGGCGTCGAGGCACCCGGCCAGCGGAACTTGAGGCCCATCACCTTCGACAGGTTGAACCAGCCGTCCTCGCTGCCTGGGCGCTCATAGCGATTGCGCGGGCGCGCGGCGGGGGCAGTTGCTTCGAGGACCGCATCGGGTGCTACCGCACGCACGACGTCGGCGATCGGCAGCTCGCTTCGGCCGACGGCCGCGTGGACATCCTCCACCGTCTTGTGGGCGAGGCGCGACAGGGCTTTACGCAGGCGATCGTCGGTATAGTCCTGGTCGAGCTTGGCAAACGCCGACGTGATCAGCCGACGACCAAGCTCGGCATACTGGCGGCGCAGGGCGTCGCGGGCCGCCCGCCGGATCGCGGAGCGGGCCTTGCCAGTTACTGCGATGCGCTCCCAGGCGGCGGGCGGCGTCTGCCGGTCGGACGTAACGATCTGGACCTCGTCGCCGTTGCGCAGTGCCGTGGTCAGCGGCATATGCCGGCCGTTGATGTTCGAACCCACGCAGCCGTTGCCCACGTCCGTGTGCACAGCGTAGGCGAAATCGATCGGTGTTGCGCCGCGAGGGAGCGCGATCAGCCGGCCTTTGGGCGTGAAACAGAACACCTGATCCTGGAACAGCTCGAGCTTGGTGTGCTCCAGGAACTCCTCAGGGTTGTCGCCCTGCAACAGTGTGCCAACGAGATGGCGCAACCACATGTAGGGCCCGCCCTCCTTCATCCCGTCACGGCCATTGGGAACGGGTGACTTGCCGGTGCCGTTGATCTGGGGGGCGCCGATCGCGTCCTTGTAGAGCGCGTGGGCGGCGACGCCGAACTCAGCGATCTGGTGCATACGCTGGGTCCGGATCTGCAGCTCGACGCGTTGATGGCGCGGGCCGACGACCGTGGTGTGGATGGACTGGTACCCGTTCTGCTTCGGCGTCGAGATGTAATCCTTGAAACGGCCGGGCACCGCGCGCCAGCTGGCGTGAACGACCCCCAGGACGCGATAGCAATCCGCGGGCTCGGTGACGGTGACGCGGAACGCATAGATGTCGGATAGCTGTTCCAGCGAGATCTGCCGGTTCTCCATCTTGCGCCAGATCGAGTAGGGTTTTTTCTCGCGGCCGGAGACGTCGACCTTGATGCCGACTTCGGCGAGCTTGTCGCGGAGGCCTTTGTTGATCTCTTCGACGAGCCCTTTGTTGCGCTCCCGCAGTTGCCCGAGGCGGTCGATCACGGCGCTGTGGGCTTCCGGATGCAACCAGCGGAACGACAACTGCTCGAGTTCCTCGCGCAGCGCCTGCATGCCCATGCGGCCCGCGAGTGGCGCATAGATGTCGAGGGTTTCCTCGCTGTTCCGCTTTCGGCTCTCCGGCTTCTTGTGCTCCAGCGTCCGCATGTTGTGGAGCCGGTCCGCGAGCTTCACCAGCAGCACGCGGATATCCGTCGAAATGGCAATCAGGAGCTTGCGGAAGTTTTCCGCCTGCTCGGCCTTCTTGGAGACGAGGTCGAGCCGCTTGATCTTTGTCAGTCCGTCGACCAGGGCGCCGATCTCGGGGCCGAACAATTGATCGATCTCGGCCTTCGTCGCCTCGGTATCCTCGATCACGTCATGCAGAAGCGCGGTCGCGATTGTCGCGTCGTCGAGCTTCATGTCGGTGAGGATCGCCGCCACTTCGAGGGGATGCGAGAAGTAGGGATCGCCCGAAGCGCGCTTCTGATGGCCATGCGCACGCATGGCGTAAACGTAGGCGCGGTTGATCAGCGCCTCGTTGGCCTTGGGATCGTATTTGAGTACACGCTCGACGAGTTCGTACTGGCGCATCATGGGGCGTTACGCTCCATGCCAGCAGCCCATCGATTGCGGGGCAGGCTGGCGGCTTGTGGCCGCCGGTCAGCGCCCCCGGCTGCCCCCGCCACCACCACTGCCACCGTTTCCACCCGGTCCATTTGAAGACGGCTCGGAGGGCGTCAGGCTCTCCATGCCACGCAGCAACTGCTCTTCCGACATGGTGATTTGGTCGATCGTCAAGTCAGACGCCTGCTCGTCACGTCCAAGTACCGGGCGGCGATCAGCCGGGAGCAACGGCGCTGCGCCAGCCTCGGGCTCATCGACCTCGACGTTTTTCTGAATAGAATGGATCAAGCTCTCGCGCATGTCGTCGGGCGCAACCGTTTGCTCGGCGATCTCGCGCAGTGCGACGACGGGGTTCTTGTCGTTTTCCACTTCGATCGTAATTGCCGAGCCGCTCGAAATCGCACGGGCGCGGTGCGCCGCGAGCAGAACCAGCTCAAAGCGATTGGAGATCTTGTCGACGCAGTCTTCTACGGTGACTCTTGCCATGTGCGAGCCCGATCCTTCATCTCAGGTTGTCGGCGGTCCAGATTACCGGACAGGTTGCCAGCTGCAGCTCACGGCAGCGCCCATGCGCGCCAGCAAGCCCTTCTTACCGAACGTGAACGTATCGCATGGCCGGCCTCGGAAGACAAGCGCCGATGCGCGGATTTGGGCGGTTTGCGGCTCACGCAAATGTGAAAATAAAACAATACGCATCGGATCGAAATAATGTATATTGAACGTAGATCAGATGCGAAGCCGCCTGGGAAACCCAACCCAGAACCAGCTCCGCACTGAGCCTTGAATTGAACTTAACCCGCACTTTGAAAAAGGACCTGACAGCTATGAAAAAGACGTTTCTCGGTATCGCCGTCGCTCTCGTCGCCGGCATGACGGCCCTCGCGCCAGCAGCCAATGCCGGCCACGGCCACGGTTTCAAGCGCGTCCACATCGTCAAAAGCTACGTCAAAACCTATCCGCGGTATTATTACAGCAACGCCTATCGTGTCCCAGTCTGCAACGAGTACGGCTGGGCCTATCGTCATCACAAGAAGGTCTGGGTTTGCCTCTGGTAACGGCAGGCGGTAAGCGCCAGGCATGGCCACCATCGAGCCCTTCTCGGCGGACGCCGGGAGGGGCTTCGGCCTTGCGCCGTAGGGATCAAACTTGGTCGGCGGCGACCAGGCCTCGGGCCGCGGCGACAGCGCCAGGGACCAGCTCGATCGCCAGGACACGTGCAGGGTCTACAGGGCCGGGAAAGACGATCTGGCCTGGTGGCACGGGCACATAGCCGAGACGACCGTAATACGACATGTTGCCGACCAGCAGGATCAATGTGCGTCCGTCGCTGCGGGCCGTCTCCGTGCTTTCGGCAATGAGCCGCCGTCCATATCCGAGATTGGCATGATCGGGGCCGACCGCGAGGGGGCCGAGCATCAAGGCACCGCCGGCTTGACCGATCAGGATCGGCGTCATCCGAAGCGCGGCGATCATATTGGGTTCCGTGAACGCGCCACGGCAGTAGCGGGTGACGAGCGGTGTTCCTTCACGCACCCGATAGGCCGTACGGACGAACCGTCCGGGCCCGAACACGCTGGCATGCAGGGCCGCGAGCGCGGTCGTGTCGGCGGTTGTGAGCGGGCGGGTGGTGATCGGGCCTAGCTTGCTGCACATTCGGCTTAATGTCCTACCACATAGATTGGCGGGCGCGCCCCGCGAACAACTCGTCGAGCCGACGGTGCGTTCCCGCGGTGATGTCGGGCGGCAGGGCGTCGAGGGCGAAGAACTTGACCTCGGCGATCTCGCGGTTCGGTTCCGGCGTCCGATCCTGCCGCCAATGGCGGACCGTAAAGAGCGCGACGTGATCGCCCGGAAAAACCGTTTCATTCGAATAGAGCCCAAACAGCTCGGCGGGCTGCGTGATCGTAATGCTGGCCTCTTCCAGCAACTCCCGCTCAAGCGTTGTCGCGACCGTCTCACCCTTTTCCACGCCGCCACCGGGGAACAGCCATCCCGGCGAATAGGTCTGGCGAACCAGCAGCACGCGGTTGTCGCCATCGAGGACGATACCGCGTGCACCGAGCGTCAAGGCGCGCTGCCAGCGCCAATAGCGCTGCATGACTTTGCGAGCCAGCTGATAGTCGGGCACGGAGCAGGCCTTCGTGTTGAGTGTTGTCCACTTTGCGACGCCGACGGTCCCGAGGGATTCGCGCCGATTCAAGATCGCACGGCAGGCGGCTGGAGCAAACCACCACGATCCGGACGCGCGGTAGCCCGTGCTGGCGCGGCGCAGCGCATCCCGCTAAGACGGCTCGCCATGACGGACACTCTCACCCTCGCGCACCTGTCGGACGTTCACCTCGGTCCGCTTCCGCCGTTCGGGGTCCGGCATTGGAACGTGAAGCGTGTTCTCGGGTTCGCGAATTGGCAGCGCAACCGAAAGCATGTCCACCAGCGCGGCATTGTCGATCGCCTGGTGGCGGACCTGCGCGCACAACAACCCGATCATATCGCCGTGACCGGCGATCTCATCAATATCGGGCTGCCGGCTGAATATGTCGAGGCTGCCGCATGGCTCGCGGCCCTCGGGCCAGGTCCGGCGGTCACCGTCGTTCCGGGAAACCACGATATCTACGTTCGCCTGCCGTCGGATCCAGGTGTTCTGCGTTGGCGCGCGCATATGACGGGAACGGGCGAGGCATCATCCCAGTCGCAATCGGCCAAGACCGAGTTTCCCTTCGTTCGGCGGTTCGGGCGGCTGGCGCTGATCGGACTGAATTCGGCGGTTCCGACACGGCCGTTCCAGGCGATCGGCGAGGTCGGCGCCGCTCAACTTGAACGGCTGCGCGCGACACTCCGCGACCTGAGGCGGGACGGCGCGAAGCGGGTGGTCCTGATCCATCACCCGCCGCTGCCGGGCATGGCCACACGGTCAAAAGCCCTCAGGGATGCTGCGGCGCTCGAGCGGGTTCTGGCCGAGGAGGGGGCCGAGCTGGTCTTGCACGGTCACAACCACCAGCGGATGCTGAGCTACCGGTCGAGTGAAACCGGAGGATTTCCGATCGTCGGCGTTCCGTCGGCCTCGGCCGTACGATCGCACAAGCACGAGCCGCTTGCCCGCTACCATCTGTTTCGGCTGGCGGTGGCAGACGGCCCTTTAACGATTACGCTGATCGCGCGCGGCTTGTTGGAGCCCGACGGGGCGATGGTAGAGATCGAACGGACGCAAATTGCGCCGGCGACATCCGTCCACGCCTGAGCGCGGCTCAGTCATCTCCTGTCAATTTCTCGTCTTCTCTGCCTGTCAAATCATGTCATAAGGCGGCGAACGAGGAGATCCTTATGCAGAAGACGGTTGGTACAACATCGGCGCGCCCGCTCTGGGCCATTCTGCTTGCCGCGGGACTGATCGTCGGTACGGCCATGGGGCTGCGCCAGGTCATGGGATTGTTTTTGGCTCCGATGACGAGTGACCTCGGGATCGGCCGCGAGCCGTTCTCGCTGGCCATGGCGATCGCCAACCTGGTCTGGGGCTTTGCCGCAATTCCGCTGGGCGCCATCTCGGACAAGTACGGCGCGGGCCGCGTCATTGCAGGCGGCGCGCTGACAACGATGGCCGGCCTCTATCTAATGTATTCTGCCAACAGCGGGCTGGATTTGGCGATCAGTGGTGTCCTGCTCGGCATTGGCATTGGCGGCACGGGCATAACGGCCCTGGTCGGGGCGGTCGGCCGGGCAGCACCTCCGGACAAGCGACCGCAGGCCCTCGCCTCGCTTGGTATGGCCGCCGGCATCGGCGGATTTCTGGCATTTCCTTACACCCATCTCATCATGGAGCTGCTCGGCTGGAAAACGACGTTGCTGGTCGTGGCAGGAACTGTCGCCATCATTATTCCGCTTGCGGCCGTGCTGGCTGGACGGCCAAGTGCTGCGTCGGTGGCCATGCAGCGTGAGCAATCGCTCGGACAGGCCTTTTCGGAGGCGTTCACGCTGCCGAGTTTCTGGCTGCTGGTGGCAGGCTTCTTCGTTTGCGGGTTCCACGTTGCCTTCTATGCCGTCCATCTGCCGGCTTTCGTTGCGGACAAAGGGCTGCCGGGTAGTGTCGCAGTGGCTGCGCTGACGGCGGTGGGCGTCGCCAATATCATCGGCACCTATCTTGCGGGGCAGTCGAGCAAGCTGTTTGAGAAGCGCATCAGTCTGGCCTTCATCTACTTCATGCGCTGCTTCGCATTTCTCGGCCTGCTCTATCTGCCGATCAATGCGGCGACCGTGATCGGCGTGAGCGTCGTGCTCGGCTTCTTCTGGCTCTCGACGGTGCCGCTGACCAGCGCTTTGGTCTCGACGTTCTTCGGCACGACCTGGATGTCGATGCTGTTCGGCTTCGTATTCTTGTCGCACCAGCTGGGATCGTTCGCCGGTCTGTGGTTGGCCGGCGTAATCTTCGATGCGACGAAGTCCTACGATATGATGTGGTGGATCTGCATCGGTTTGGCACTGTTCGCAGCGCTGATCCATATTCCGATCCGCGAGAAGCCGGTGGAACGCTTGGCGCTGCGGCCGGCAGTGTAAGGCGCCGTGCCGTTCAGCTGTGAGGTGGCGTGATGCTGCAACAGAGACCCACAACACTGAGTGATGCCGCACCGGCGGGTGTTCGGCACACGGTATGGGTTGTGGCTGCGCTTGTCGGACTTGGCGCCATCTACCTGATCGCAGTTCGTGGCGAGGCAATCCTGGTCGATCTTTCGCAGCTGGCCGGCAAGGTCTGGTGTTTCTGACGGGTCGGAGAGAGAACCGGTGGTCGATCGCTCCGAGCAGCCCCGCCCTCCCAAAATTGTGCCACCGTCAGTCGCGGAGCGACCCGCGCGAAATTGGCTCGCGCTCGCTCTCCCGTTCTTGATGCTGGTTGGCGGTCTCTACCTTTTGCGGGGCGCGCCGGCGCGATTGGCGGAGCCGGCGATTTCGCCGGCAACAAAGTGGCTCGAGCTGCCACCGGGACGGGTGCTGACGCGAATCGCGTTTGGATCCTGCCTTGACCAGCGGCGACCGCAATCGATCTGGAAGGCCGTGATCGAGCAGCGCCCGCAACTGTTCCTGATGATGGGCGACACTGTCTATGGCGATGTCTCGAGCGGCAAACTCACGGAATTGAAGGCGGCCTATGCGATGCAGGCGCAGCATCAGGAATTCGCGGCGGCACGCGCGCGCATGCCGTTCCTGGCCACCTGGGACGATCACGATTACGGACTGAACGATGCCAGCGGAGTGTTTCCGTACAAGGCTGCATCGCGCGATCTGTTCGCGGCATTCTGGCAAATGCCAGCCGGGGCGTTGCCGGCCGAAGGCATCTATCGCTCGCGGATTTACGGACCACCGGGGCAGCGGGTTCAGATCATTCTGCTGGACCTGCGGACCTTCCGATCGGCCTTCACCAAGAACACAATGGAGGAACGTCGGGCCAACCGGGCGCTGGGGACCTACAAGGCGAATGCCGATCCCAAGCTGACCATGCAGGGAGAGGCTCAATGGCGCTGGCTCGAGGGCGAACTCAGGAAACCCGCGGAGATCCGGTTGATCGTCTCGTCGACCCAGGTTCTGGCGGAAAACCACGGTTGGGAGCGCTGGGGCCAACTTCCAGCCGAGCGCGCGCGTCTGATCGATCTCGTCGCCAAGACGGGTGCGCGCGGCGCTCTGTTCCTCTCGGGTGACCGCCACCGCGGAGCGATCTACCGGCTGACAACGGGAGTGCCGTATCCGCTGCATGACATCACGTCGAGCGCGCTCAATCGATCGATGTATGGCACTGATCCGGACGATGCGGGGCGCATCACGCCGATGCTATCGGTCGATAATTTCGGGTTGATCGAGATCGACTGGGCGGGCCGGACGCTGAAGGCCGGGCTGCACACGCGCGATAGCGCAACACCTGTTTCGGTAAATCTTCAGTTCAGCGATCTGGGCATTCCATGATCCGGCAGTGACCGATGGGCCACATGACTGAGTTGGATCGGAATATTGAATTGACGGCATCGGTTTTGATCTATTGATTTGCGCGATCGTGCTGGTTCCTGCCGTCGGTGGTGGCAGGTGAAAAGGGAACGCGGTCCCAGACGCCTTGCCATTGGTAAGACCGTCTTTATGCCGCGGCTGCCCCCGCAACTGTAAGCGGTGAGTCCGACCCTCGATTGCCACTGACGGCGCCAAGGCGCTCTCGGGAAGGCAGGGATCGGGCGCTTGAACCGCGAGCCAGGAGACCTGCCAGCTCGGGTCGCCCATCTTCCGTGCGGGGCGCGCGGCAGAGCGGACGTTCGCAGTGGCGACTGTGTGTTGTTGGGGGCAGTCGCTCGAGGGCTTGTGTTCGATCCAGCGTGCAAAGCGCTGGTGGCATGCATGAAAATTCGATCAGTGCTCCCGTTGTCGCTCAACGGGGTGTCCAAATGTCCATTCGTCCGTCGTTTCTAAACGTTCTGAGTTCAGTCTCTGTCGCATCATTGTTGGCGATGACCGGAGCCAATCCGGGGCACGCCCAGACCCAGCTGCCAGGAGTTGTCGTGCAAGGCACGACGCTGGCGCCGCCGCCGGTTCGATCCCGGCCAGCTGAGCCGGAGCCGGAGGCGGCACCTACCCCCACACGACCCAAATCGACGGCGTCCCGGCCAGGGGCGTCGCGCGCGGCGCCCAGCGCCAGCGCAGTGACGGAGGCCGCGAGCTCAAGCACGGCATCGGGCGGTGGCGCCGGCAACGCTAGCGTGCCGGCACCAGCGGCAAGCGAGGGCTATCCCATCGAAACCGTGGGCTCGGCGGTCACGGTTGTCACGCGCGAGGATCTGCAGCGTCAACAGATACGCAATGCCGGCGAGGCCTTGCGAAACGTGCCGGGCGTAAGCGTCAATCGCGGCGGCAGCGTCGCCGGGCAGATGCAGGTTCGCATCCGCGGGTCCGAGGCCAACCATACCCTGGTGCTGATCGACGGGATTGTTGCCAACCAACCGGGAACAGGAGAGTTCGATTTCTCCAATTTGCCGGCCGAGCAGATCGAACGGATCGAAGTGATCCGCGGACCGCACAGCGGGCTTTACGGCTCGGGCGCTCTGGGTGGCGTCGTCAATATCGTCACCCGCAGCGGCAAGGGCCCGGCGACCGCGACGGTCTGGGGCGAGGTCGGCACGTTCAAGACGGCGGAGACCGGCGTCTCGGTTGCAGGCGGTACGGAAAACGCGCACGGTCTCGTTTCGTACAGTGGGCGCAACACGAATGGTTTCAATGTCTCGATCGACGGGACTGAAACCGACGCGGCACAACATCGCAATTTCCTATTCAAAGGCGGTGTCAAACCGGCGGATGGTCTCGCGTTCGATGTGATCCTGCGCAATGTCGACAAGCACGGCGATCGGGATGGAGATCTGTTCGCGGGGTCCGGCCTGTCGCGACAGATCGACAGCTTCAGCCATTTTGCCTCTTCGCTCTGGCTCGCGGGTTTTGAGGGCCGGCTCGACACGCTGGGTGGCGCGCTCGCGCACAAGGTCAGTCTCAACTACGCGCAGACCATCCTCGAGGATTGGTTTGTCGATCCGTTCTTTTCGTCGTACTCGCGCAACGATAACGCGCGCACGAAAGCCGGCTATGTCGGGACGTTCCGGTTCGATACACCGGCCTTGATGGGCTCCGCCAAGCACGCGATTTCGGCGCTGGTCGAGGCCGACCGGGAAACGTTCATTCCCGTCACCGACGATGGCCTTGCGCGCGAGCGCAACCGAGTGGCAACAGCCGCCGAATACAAGATCGATCTGTTCGATCGGCTGCACGTGGCGGCAAACGTCCGGCACGACGACAACGACACCTTTGCCGATTTCACGACGTGGCGGACCTCGGCGTCACTGCGGCTGAAAGAGATCGGTCTTCGTCCACATGCAAGTGTCGGGACCGGCGTCAAGCTGCCGACGATGGTCGAGCAGTTCGGGCAGTTCGCTGGCTTCATCGCGAACCCCAATGTCAGGGCGGAGGAGAGCACGGGCTGGGACGCGGGTCTTGAACTGACGTTGCTCAATGGCACGATCGTGGTCGATGCCACTTACTTCAAGTCGAACCTCAGCAACGAGATCGTGACGCGGTTCCTGCCGGGCTTCCAATCGACGGTGGAGAATCTGACTGGCGAGAGCACGCGCCGGGGCGTCGAGGTGGGCGGGCGTTGGCGTCCGCTGTCCAACCTGTCGTTTGGTGCGGCCTACACCTGGCTCGATGCACGTGACGATCAGGGATTGCGCGAGATCCGTCGCGCGCCGTCGTCGGGGCGGATCGACGCGTCGCTCGGCTTCGGCGACGGGCGCGGCAATCTGACGGTGGCCGCGAACTACAATGGCCGTGCAGAAGACATCGCATTCGGTCTGCCGTTCTTTTCGCTGACGCGCGTCACGCTCGAGGACTACTGGCTGGTCACGGCGGCAGCGTCATGGACACTGACGCCGGGTGTCGAAGTCTACGGCCGCATCGAGAATCTGCTCGATCAGAACTACCAGGAGGTCTACGGCTTCAATACCGCTGGGGCCGCAGCCTACGCCGGTGTCAAGTTGACGTTCGGTGGCGACGGCCAGCCGGCTTTGACGTCGAAGTCGAAATAACGAGGTTGATCCGGGGATGCGACGTCGGCTTCTAGGTGTGATGCTGGCAGCAAGCTTTTGTCACGATGCCGGGCCGGGCGCGGCGCAAACGGTGCCGCGCCGGATCGTTTCCATCAATCTGTGCAGCGACCAGATCCTGCTGGACTTGGTGCCGGCGGAGCGGATCGCGGCGCTCAGCCATCTGGCGGCAGATCCCAATGTCTCACCAGTTGCGGAGCAGGCCAAGCGGTTTCCGGCCACCCGCGGCGAAGCGGAACTGGTCCTGGCCTTCGAGCCGGATCTGGTGATTGCGGGCGCGTTTTCGACGCCGGCCACCACATCGCTGTTGGAGCGGCTCGGGTACCGTGTCGAGGCGCTGCCGTTGGCAACGGATCTCGACGGCATTCGCGCGTCCGTGCGCCAGTTGGCCAAGGCGGTCGGCGAAATCGCGCGCGGCGAGGAGGTTGTCGCGACGTTCGACCGGCGGCTTGCGGCGGTTGCCGCGAAACGTGGCGATGCGCGTCCCCGTGCGCTGCTGTACCAGGTCAACGGGATCGCGGGCGCGGACGGCTTGGCGCAGGCGGCGATGACGGCAGCCGGGATTGCCGATCATGCCAAAGCCTTTGGACTTGGCGCGAGCGGCGCCTTGCCGCTCGAAGCCTTGGTCGCCGATCCGCCGGATCTTATTCTGCTGGCCGGACCCGTCGATGAGCACCGCAACGCGGTGGCCGACAACCTGCGCCACCCGGCGCTGGCCGCCATCATGCGAACCCGGTCCTCGCTGGTGCTACCGGCGCGCTACTGGCTCTGCGCGTCTCCCTACCTGGCAGAGGCGATCGAACGTCTCGCGGCGGCCCGCACGATGCTCACGCCGGTTCCGAGCGTGCGATGACGAGGTCGGCATCCAGCGGCGCGACAATGAAGAGTGCCGATCGCGCCTTGTTATGGGGGCTTGGCGCGGCGGTGGTTAGCTTGTCGCTCCTGTCGCTACTAGTTGGGCCGGCCGGTTTTGGTATTCCGCGGACGGCTGCGGGCCTGATCATTTCGGAGATCCGGCTGCCGCGAACGCTGCTGGCGGTCTTGATCGGTGGCGCATTGGGCCTGGCTGGCGCGGCCCTTCAAGGCTATCTGCGCAACCCGCTGGCTGAAGCCGGGGTGATTGGAATTTCGGGCGGAGCTGGCCTAGGCGCCGTAATCGCAATTCAAACCGGCTTGTCGTCGGCGTTTGCGCTGGCGCTCCCGCTTGGCGGCTTACTGGGGGCCGCGGGGGCCACACTGCTCGTCCTCAAAGTGGCAGGCGCGCGCGGCGGGGCGCTGACACTGATCCTGGCGGGCGTCGCCATATCGAGCCTCACGGGAGCGCTGATATCCGCGGTTCTGAACCTGTCGCGCAATCCGTTCGCTTCGGTCGAGATCGTGTTCTGGCTGCTGGGTTCGCTCGCGGACCGAAGCCTGACGCACGTCTGGCTGGCCGGACCGTTCATTGTCGTTGGCATCGCCGTGCTGCTGCGCCTGGGTCCGGCTCTCGACGCGTTGACGCTGGGTGAGGATGCGGCCGCCAATCTCGGGATTGACCTGACGACGCTGCAGCGCGACGTCGTGGCAGGTGCTGCACTGGCGGTTGGCGCGGCGACCGCGGTCGCGGGAACGATCGGGTTCGTCGGCCTCGTGGTTCCGCATATCCTGCGGCCCTTTGTGGGTCAGCAGCCGTCGCGCTTGCTATGGGCAAGCCTGTTGGGCGGCGCTTGCCTTGTGCTCGCGGCCGACATCGTGCTGCGCATCCTCACACCGTCGGGTGAGCTGCGCCTGGGTGTTGTCACATCGCTGATCGGAACGCCGTTCTTCCTCTGGCTCGTTGTGAAGACGCGGCGGGAGCTTGCGCCATGACGGTCACGGCTGACCGGATCGTCGTGCGCCTGGGGGGACGTTGTGTCCTCGATGACGTGAGTGTCCGCATCGAGGCCGGGCGCATCACGGGGTTCATCGGCCCCAACGGCGCGGGCAAGTCGACGTTGCTTCGAACGCTTGCGGGACTTCTTAAGGCGGACAGCGGGCGCGTTGCATTCCGGGGGCGTGCGATTGCCGATTTCGGGGTGGCGGAGCGCGCGCAGATGGTCGCCTATCTGCCGCAGGATCGGGCGGTGCATTGGCCCCTGGCGGCCCGCGCGATCGTCGCTCTCGGCCGGCTCCCATATGGAGCGGGCCATGGTAGCGAGAGCGCGAACGACCAGCGTGCCATCGACGCCGCGATGACCGCGACGGATACGAGTCATCTTGCTTCGAGGCCGGTGGACCAGCTGTCCGGCGGCGAACGGGCGCGCGTGCTGTTTGCTCGGGCGCTGGCTCAGGAGAGCCGTGTGATTCTGGCTGACGAGCCGACCGCAGGATTGGATCCGGCGCATGCCATAGCGTTGTTCTCAGGGCTTCAAGGACTTGCGACCGAAGGCCGCGCTGTGGCGATTGCGCTGCACGACCTCGGGCTGGCGGCTCGTTTTTGCCACGAAATCGTGATCTTGGCCGAAGGTCGGGTTGCGGTGGCTGGCCCAGCTGCCCATGTCCTTAGAGCAGAGACGCTCGCGCCGGTGTTTGGCATCGAGATCGTGTGTGGGCAAGTAGCGGGCGTGCCGGTGATCGTTCCGGGTGCAACACGGCGGTCATAAGCAGGCGCCAAACAACGGGCGACGACAGCGGGGACTTCAATTTGCGTGGCATTCGCAAGACGGGATTGCGTCTCAATCTGGCGCTGCAGGGCGGTGGCGCCCATGGTGCGTTTACCTGGGGCGTGCTTGATCGACTGCTCGAGGATGCCGAAATCGAGTTCGGTTGGATCAGCGGCACGAGCGCGGGCGCGGTCAATGCCATCGCATTGGCGGATGGTCTGGCGCAGGGGGGCCGTGAGGCGGCGCGCGAGAAGCTGCGCGCTGTCTGGGATGCTGTGCAGGATGCCGGTGTCCCGGATCTGATGCGCTTTAACCCATTCTTCTATGGGATGAGCCGATCGCGCACGATCGGACAGATGGCGCAGCTATTCTCACCCTACGAGTTCAATCCGTTGGGATTTGACCCGCTGCGCAAGCTGCTGGCCGGCCATATCGATTTTGCGCGGTTGCGACAGCGGTCCGACTGTGAGCTGCTGATCGCGGCCACAGATGTCGCGACCGGCCGGGCGCGCTTGTTTCGCCGCGCAGAAATGACGGTCGAGGTGATCCTGGCCTCCGCGTGTTTGCCGACCCTGCACCATGCCGTCGAGATCGAGGGCCGCGCCTACTGGGATGGCGGGTTCTCGGCGAACCCCGAGCTTCTGACGCTGGCCAGCGAGAGCCCCGTACAGGACACGCTGCTCGTGCTGCTCAATCCGATCGAGGTGCCAAGTCTTCCGCGAACAGCCCATGACATTACGGCGGGCGTCAATCGAGTGACGTTCGGCGCACCGTTGATCCGGGATGTGGGCGAGATCGTTCGTGTTGCAAAAGACGGCGCGGGGTACTGGCAACGCAAGACGCGGGCGGGTGCTGTGCATGCGCACCGCTTTCACATGATCGATGCAGCAGTGCACACCGTTGGACTCGCACCGGATTCAAAAATGCGGCCAGATCGCGCGATGTTGGCGTCGCTGCACAATGCCGGGCGTGATGAAGCCGCGACCTGGCTTGTCCGCAACCGCAGCGCGATCGGTGTGGCGTCCTCGGTCGACCTCGAAGCGACATTCCTGGCGCCGCTGCAGCCATTGAGATCGCCACCTGCGGCACAGGAGCCGGACCTCGAGGACGTGGCCGAGGCGCTGGCGCAGAAGCTGTAAGTATCGTTAGTCCAGCTGCTTCATCATGTGCGTGACACTGCGATCCGTACGCTGCTCGATGCGCTCGACGATGTAGCCGTTGCGGCCATACCAGGCCACAAGATGCTCAAGGGTGGTCCCAGTGTAGAGACGCATCACGCGAAGGCCGCGCGTCCGCGCCTGATCCTCGGCCGCAAGGAGCATGGCGTGCCCCAGCCCACTTGTCTGCGCCGCGGGCTCGGTTGCGATCGACCAGATCAGCATGTGGTCGGGATTGGGTTCCAAAATCAGCACGCCGCCAATGCCGCCGTCGGCATCGGCCACCCAGACCTCCATCGTCCGGAAGATCTCGCGATAGTCGGCTTGCAGCGGCAGCGGTTCGACGCCCAGCAGCCGGCGGTTGCGGGCATAGGCGGCGTGCTGCGAGCCGGATGACCGCATCCGTCCGCTGGGCCGGCGCGGCGCAGTGCCGGCGGGGTCATGCGGGTCGCTCGAGAGCTGCCGCTGTCAACGAGCCGAGGGATTGGGTCTGCTGGCCGTCCGCGTCGAAGTTTGCGGGCGCGAGCCACCGCTCGTAGGCGGCCTTCATGCGCGGCCATTCGTCATCGATCATCGCGTACCACGTGGTGTCGCGCGTCCGCCCCTTGTTGATGACCGCGCGGCGGAAATGGCCCTCGTAGGTGAAGCCGAAGCGCTCGGCCGCCCGCCGGGACGGCGCATTGAGCGCGTCGCATTTCCACTCGTAGCGGCGATAGCCGAGATCGTCGAAGGCGTATCGGGCGAACAGGAAATTCGCTTCGGTGGCGATCGGCGTGCGCGAGATGGCGGGTCCCCAGTAGATGTTGCCAATCTCGATCGATTGATTGGCTGGATCGATGCGCATGAGGGTCTGGCGGCCCTCGCAGCGACCGGTCCGCTTGTCGATGACGGCGAACACCAGCGGGTCCTCGGACGTGACCGCCTTGGCGAGCCACTGATCGAGGTCAGCCTCGGTCTTGACGACGGGGTCGAACAGATAGCGGAAGCGGCGGGCGGCATCCGGCGGCGTTGAGGCCTTAAAGAGATCGGCGCGGTGGCGTGCGGGATCGATCGGCTCGAGCCGGCAAGTGCGGCCTTCGAGCACAATCCGCTCAGGGCGCTTGGCCGGCGCCGGTGATGTCAAGAGTCGGTCCGATCGGGAGACCGGTGTCAGGATCGGTCTCCCGCGGGATCTGGTCGTCGTGGAGGCGCGGAGCACAGTCATAGGGCAAAGCCTCCGTCGACGAAGAACGACTGGCCCGTGGTGAAGCCGCTCTCGTCGGACGCGAGATAGACGGCGACGTGGGCGACCTCCTCGGCGGTGCCGAGGCGGCCCATGGGCTGGCGATCGATGAACATCTGGCGCGCCTTCTCGACGCTGCCGACCTCTTCGCCGAGCGCGGCGATGCGATCATCGAGCGACGGCGACTGAATGGTGCCCGGGCAGATGCAATTGCAGCGCACGCCCTTACGGACGAAATCGAATGCGACGGCCTTCGTCAGGCCGACGACAGCGGCTTTGGTGGCGGTATAGACATAGCGGTTGGCGACGGCCTTCGAGGGCCCAGCGCCCGAGGCCATGTTGATGATCGCGCCCTTGCCGCGCGCGACCATGCCGGGGAGGAACGCCTGGATACCCCGATGCATGGCCTTGACGTTGAGATCGAATGAAAAGTCCCAATCCTTGTCGGAGCAATGCAGCGCGTCGCCGTGGTGGACGAAACCGGCACAGTTGAACAATACATCGACCGTGCCGACCTGCTTGGCCATCGCCTGCACGGCGGCCGTCTCGAGCACGTCGAGTTTGACGCACTCTGCGATGCCAGCGTCTTTGAGGCCCGACATGCGAGCGAGGTCGATGTCACTGGCGATCACGCGGGCGCCCTCGCGGGCGAAGGCAAGGGCGGTCGCGCGGCCGATCCCGGCGCCGGATGCCGTACAGAATGCCGTCTTGCCCGTAAGTCTGCCTGCCATGATTTGCTCCTTGCTGCCGCATGTTACCGGGAGCGCCGCTCTGTCCAAGTTTGCGCCACATACCAGCTCGATTGTCGGATCGTAAACTACAGTCGTCCCGCGTCCACAGTCCCGCCAAACTCGCAAAGATAAAGAAAACTCATGCAACCGAAAAACCTTGCTCCGCTCGCCGTCCTGGCGGCCCTGCTGGCCGGCACCCTCCCTGCGCCGGCGCAGAAATCGCAACCCGCGTCCAAGATCGATTGTGAGGCCGCCTCGACCACGCCCGAGCTGGCCCACTGCGCCAACGAAGACTTGAAGGCTGCAGATGCGATCCTCAACCAGACGTACAAGGCGGCCTTGGCCTCGATCGATGGTGCGTCACATTTGACGACCAACCAGCGGCGCGATTGGCGCCGCGCCATGCAGGAGACGCAGCGCCATTGGCTAGCATTCCGTGATTCGGACTGCGGCCCACTGATCGGCTGGGAATGGTTCCAGGGCACTGGCCAGGGCACTGGCATGGGCGCCGCCAGTCTCGCCTGTAAGGCCCACAAGACGCGACTGCGCACCGAGGAGATCGCGGTGCGGTATCTTGGTGCAGATGGGACAGATAAGGCCGCCCGGAACTGAGCCGAGGGCGGCGCAAACGCTGATTGAGGCTGCTCGGCAACGCCTTGCCAAAAAGATGGGGAAGCTCGGCCATTCGCCGATATTCGCGATGGCGGATCGGCGGCGCCTGGGCAATGGTCCGGCAACATTAACCATGAGGAGGCTTCACATGATCTGCATGTCACGAGCAATTGCGGTTGGTCTCGCGGTGGCAGGACTTGCTTTCGCGGGCATGTCGACGGCTGAGGCTCAGAAGGCCAAGGGCGGCGGGACCTGCATCGAAAAGGGTGGCCGCGGTACGGCTGGCGATGTGGAAGGCGCCAAGTTCCAGGCCTGGGAGGCGGTCCTGCAGGCGACGGACTGGGGCTCTTGGGCGGGCTTTATGTCGAGCGGCATGAAGATCGGTTCGGCGCCAGGCTACACGGTCAGCAATGTTCGCACGAAATGCGGCAAGGGCGGCATCGGCAGCGAGTGCGTTATTTTCGCAAAGCTCTGCAAGTAGTGCGCGACGCGCGGTAACGAAATTGGCGGGAGGCCTCGAGCCTCCCGTTTTTGTTTCGGGACGATTCTCTTTTGGTCAATTTAGTCTTAACGGATAGCTTCCATCCGAGGTTCAGGTTCAGTGGAAGAACACGGTTTGGCCTGCGTCGCAGCGGTTGACTTCGACGGCGCGTTGTCGCGATAGTCTCGCCAAACGGCGCGAACCGCTATTGGAACGACGTATGAACGACAAGCAACAGCAAAACCGGCGATTCGGGGCCTGGATCGGCCTGCTGATTGTGTTGTTGTTCGCGATCCTGGCCCCCGGTGGCGCCATTGCGCAGCAGGCCGCAGCGGCCCAATCAGAGGTTTTGACGCGCGCCCGGCAGGCGGTCCTGATGGACGCCGATTCGGGTGCGGTGCTCTTCCAGCACAATGCCGATGACTTGATGTCGCCAGCCTCCATGAGCAAGCTCATGACGCTGGCCGTGATCTTCAAGGCACTGAAGACCGGACAGGTGAAGCCCGACGATGAATTTTTGATGTCCGCGAATGCCTGGCGCAAAGGCGGTGGTCCGTCCGGCACGTCGGCGATGATGGTGCCGGTCAACACGAAGGAGAAGCTGGGCCAGCTGATCCAGGGCATCATCGTTCAGTCCGGCAACGACGCCTGCATTGCGGTCGCGGAGGGGATGGCGGGCAGCGAAGAGGCCTTCGCTCGCTTGATGACCGAGGAAGCCCGCAAGCTCGGGTTGAAGAAGTCGGTATTCAAGAATTCGACCGGGCTTTACGACCCCGAGCACCTGATGACCGCTCGCGAACTCGGTATGCTTGCGCGGCATTTGATCCAGGAGCACGCGGATTACTATCCGAAGTTCGCGCAACGCGATTTTCAATATCGCAAACACAAGTTCGTCAATCGCAACCCGCTGCTGCCGACAAACCTTGGTGTCGACGGCCTGAAGACCGGCTTCATCAAGGAGGCTGGCTACGGCATTGTTGCCTCCGCGAAGCAGGATAACCGGCGCCTTATCCTGGTGATCAATGGCCTCGACCGCCAGGAGGACCGCAAGAGCGAGGCGCTCCGACTGCTGGATTGGGGCTTCAAGAGCTTCACCGAGTTCAAGCTGTTTGACGCCGGCGAGGTCATCGGGCAGGCGCGGGTTTGGGGCGGGACCAGGATGTGGCTGCCGTTGACAGGCAATGGCGAGCTCAACGTCATTCTTCCGAGGTTTCCGGCCAACCAGAAGTTGAAGGCCGAGATTGTCTACAAGGGTCCACTGAAGACCCCGATCCGCAAGGGTGACCCGGTGGCTGTTTTGCGGGTGACCAGCTCGTCGAAGGCGGTCAACGAGGTTCCGCTCTATGCGGGCGAGGACGTGCAGGCCGCCGGGACGCTGCGGCGGGGTCTCGATACCATCATGCACATGGCGTTTCGCTGGGCGCTTTAGAACGGCGCACGACGCGGCCGCCAATGTCTCGTTGACGATCCAGCGTGCGCCTCCTACGAGACAGGGATGCGCGGCAAATTCATCACGTTCGAAGGCGGCGAGGGCTCGGGAAAGTCGACCCAGGCGCGCCTTTTGGCGGATCGGTTGCGGGCTGCAGGAAGCAAGGTGCTGCAGACGCGGGAGCCGGGCGGATCGCCGTTCGCCGAGCAGGTCCGCGCCCTGATTCTCGATCCGGCGACGGCCGCGCATTCGCCGCTGGCCCAGGCCCTGCTGTTTTCGGCGGCACGGGCCGATCATCTCGCGCAAACGATCCGGCCAGCGCTGGCAGCCGGGTCGTTCGTCATCTGCGATCGTTTTGCGGACTCGACCCGCGTCTATCAGGGTGCTGCCGGCGGCCTCGATCGAGCGACCGTCGACTTCCTGGAGGGAATTGTGGTCGGCGATGCGCAACCCGATCTGACGCTGCTGCTGGATATCGACCCGCGGATCGGTCTCGAACGCGCGCGTCGCCGCCGCATCGAGGTGAGCGGCACGACGGGCGGCGGCATCGACAGCTACGAGGCCCGGGAGCTGTCTTTCCACGAGAAGTTGCGGAGCGGGCTTCCTGGCGCTCGCGGCGAGCGCGCCGCATCGTGTGGTCGTGGTCGATGCCGCGCTCGAATCGGCGGCGCTCGCCGATGAGATCTGGCGAGTTGTCACCACGCGCCTTGGGGGCTGAGATGGCGCGCAGTCCCGCTGTGCAGGAAATCGAGGTTCCGCCAGAGGCCGATCGGCTCGATGAGGCGCCGCATCCCCGCGCGACGCGCGTCCTTTACGGGCACGCCACGGCAGAGGCGACAATGCTTGCCGCCTTCCAAGGCGGTCGCATGCATCACGGTTGGCTGATTTCGGGCGTCGACGGTGTTGGCAAGGCGACGCTGGCCTACCGGTTCGCGCGGTTTGCGCTGGCGGCGCCCTCCGAGCGAGATCCCTTCGGGCAGAGCCTCGACGTCGCACCGGACACCATCGCGTCACGCCAGATCCTCGCGCTGTCGCATCCGAATCTGCTGGTGATCCGCCGCGTGTGGGATCCGAAGCTGAAGCGCTTCACGACAACCATTCCCGTCGACGACGTCCGCCGCATCAAGTCGTTCCTCGCGCATTCGGCGGACGAGGGCACCTATCGCGTGGTGATTGTCGACACGGCCGATGAGCTCAATCCGAATGCCGCGAATGCCCTGCTGAAATCGCTGGAGGAGCCACCAGCGCGTACGTTCATCCTGCTGCTGACGTCTGAGCCGGGACGCCTGCTACCGACGATCCGGTCGCGCTGCCGGACATTGGATCTGGCGCCGTTGTCGGAAACCGATTTGCGGCGAGCGGTGCACGGTGTGTTCCAGAGCCTGGATCGTGAGCCACCGGGCGCGTCGGACTGGACGCGGTTGGTGGCACTCTCGGACGGCAGTGTCCGGCGGGCGCTGACGCTCTGGCTCGGCGACGGCCTGAAGCTCGAAGAGCGGATCACAGCCTTCCTCGACGCGATGCCCGCGATCGATTGGGGGGGCGCGCACACACTGGCCGACGAACTCGCTTCGGCGGCGTCAGCCGAGCGGTTTGAAATGTTCTACGATCTGCTGCTGGCCCGTCTGGCTCGACTGGTTCGGGCCGCAGCCGGTGGCCAGTCCGGCGCGGCGGATCAGGCCTTGGCCAAGCGGCTGATCCGTGACGGCAGGCTTGCCACATGGGCGGAGCTGTGGGAAACAGTCGTCCGCGAAAAAGGTGAGGCGCAGGCCCTCAATCTCGACCGTAAATCTCTGATCTTGGACACGTTTCATCGGATCGGGTCGGCCGCGAGCGCATAGGCGCGCAGTCGCGTGATGCAACGTTTCTGGAACCCGGCAGGACGCCCGATGAGCACGCGCGACAAATTCTACATCACAACGGCGATTTCCTACCCGAATGGGGTGCCGCACATCGGTCACGCCTACGAGGCGATTGCGACGGACGCGATTGCCCGCTTCGAGCGGCTCGACGGCCGTGATGTGTTTTTCCTGACCGGGACCGACGAGCACGGTCTCAAGATGAAGCAAACCGCGGCCAAAGAGGGCGTCACGCCGCGTGAGCTTGCGGACCGGAACTCGGCGCGGTTTCGTGAGATGGTCGAAGCCCTCGGCCTGTCGCACGACCGCTTCATTCGCACGACCGAGGCGCAGCATCATCGGTCCTGCGAGGAGCTGTGGCGGCGCATCGAGAAGAACGGTGACATTTTTCTTGGCGGCTACGCGGGCTGGTATTCGGTCCGCGACGAGGCGTTCTATGGCGAGGACGAAACCAAGGTTGGCACGGATGGTGTGCGCGTCGGTCCGCAGGGGACGCCGGTCGATTGGACCGAGGAGAAGACCTATTTCTTCCGGCTCTCGCAGTATCAGGACCGGTTGCTCGAGCATTACGAGAAGAACCCGGATTTCATCCTGCCGCCCGAGCGGCGCAACGAGATCGTGGCCTTCGTGAAGGGTGGGCTCGCCGATCTCTCGATCTCGCGCACGACGCTGGACTGGGGCATTCCCGTTCCCGGCTCGCCGGGGCATGTGATGTACGTCTGGATCGATGCGCTCAACAACTATGTGACGGTGTCGGGTTTCCGGATGAGACGCATCCCAACTGGCATCAATGGCCGGCTGACCTGCACGTTATCGGCAAAGACATCACGCGGTTCCACGCGGTCTACTGGCCGGCCTTCCTGATGTCGGCGGGTTTGCCATTGCCCAAGCGCGTATTCGGGCACGGCTTCATGTTGAGCAAGGGCGAGAAGATGTCGAAGTCGGTCGGCAACGTGCTCGACCCTTTCGATCTGATCAAGGCGTACGGCGTCGATCCGGTTCGCTATTTCTTTCTGCGCGAGGTCGTCTTCGGCGCAGGACGGAAACTACGATCCGGAGTCGATCAAGAACCGGATCAATGCGGACCTGGCGAACGGTCTCGGCAACCTGGCGCAGCGCTCGCTGTCGATGATCGCCAAGAACTTCGGCGGCGGTCGTGCCGACGCCCGGGCCGTTGACCGATGCCGACAAGGCAATCCTCGCGGCATGCCGATGGCATGTATGCGGCGGCGCGCGCGGCGATGGACCGGCAGGCATCAAGGTGTGGCTCGATGCGGCGTGGGCTGTGGTCTCCGAGGCTGACCGCTATTTCGCGAGCGAGAAGCCGTTCGACAAGACACTGAGCGAGGAACGCAAGGGCACGATCCTTTATGTGACGGCAGAGATCGTGCGGCAGCTCGCGGTGCTGGCGCAGCCGGCGATGCCAGCGTCGGCGGCAAAGTTGCTCGATCTGCTAGGGCAGACGCCGAGCAACGGAGTTTGCCGCGCTCGGTCCGGCGGGCCGATTGCAGGCGGGGCTCACGCTGCCGGCGCCGGTCGGCGTGTTTCCGCGCTATGTCGATCCCGACGCCGAGGCGCCGCCGCGGCGCAAGCCGCCCAAGGCCGCCGAAGCCGCCCAAGGCGGCGCCGGGAGGCGCGGCCTGATGCTCGTCGATCACCATTGTCATCTCGACTTCCCTGATTTCGAGGCCGAGCGGCGATGCCTATGTTGCGCGCGCAGCTGCGGCTGGGGTCGGCATGCTGGTCACGATCTCGACCCGGGTGCGCCGCTTCGAGGTTTATCGCGCCATCGCCGAAGCCTATCCCAACGTCTACTGCACGGTCGGCACCCATCCCCATCAGGCGCACGAGGAACTGGATGTGCCGCTCGACGAGATCGTGCGGCTGTCCGAGCATCCGAAGTGCGTTGCGATAGGCGAGGCGGGGCTCGACTACTACTACAAGAAGTCGTCGCCGGAGGCGCAGGCCGAGGGCTTCCGCCGTCACATTGCCGCGGCGCGCGCGACCGGACTGCCGCTCGAGATCCATACGCGCGATGCCGACGCGGATACGGCCCGTATTCTCGAGGACGAGATGGCGAAGGGGGAATTCAAGGCGGTTCTGCATTGCTTTACCGGCGGCGCTGAGCTCGCGCGGAAAGCGGTGCGGCTTGGTCTGTTGATCTCGTTCTCGGGAGTGATCACGTTCAAGAACTCTGATGCTTTGCGAGAGGTTGCGGCCGAGGTTCCAATGGATCGCCTGCTGGTCGAAACGGATGCGCCGTTTCTGGCCCCGGTGCCGCACCGGGGCAAGCGCAATGAGCCGGCATTCGTGGTGCATACGGCGGCAGCTCTGGCGGCCGTCAAAGGCGTGCACGGCGGCGGAGATGGCCGCGGCGACGACGGCGAATTTCCTGCGCGTCTACACGAAGGCGCAGGGGCAGGCGGGGCATCAGGCCGTATGAGTTACAAACTGACGCTGCTCGGCACGGGGTCCTCAGGAGGCGTTCCGAGGATCGGCAATCACTGGGGCTCGTGCGACCCGAAAAACCCCCGCAACCGCCGCCGGCGATGCTCCGCGCTGGTCGAGCGCATTGCCGGGCGTGGGCGCACGACGCTGCTGATCGATACGTCGCCGGATCTGCGCGAGCAGTTGCTTGGCACCGACATCCAGGTGGTCGACGGTGTGGCCTTTACCCACGATCATGCCGACCACGCCCACGGCATCGACGATCTGCGCATGCTCGCGCTCAATATGCGCCGCCGCGTCGACGTCTACTTCGATGCGCCGACGGGCATTTCGCTCAAGCAACGGTTCAACTATTGCTTCCAGAGTGCGCCCGGTTCCAGCTATCCGCCGATCCTCAACGCCCACGATATCGTGCCGCCGGTGCCGGTGGTGATCAATGGTGCCGCCGGGCCGATCAGCGCGACCCCGATCCGGCAGGAACACGGCGAGATCGTGTCGCTCGGATTTCGCGTTGGCGATGTCGCCTATTCGCCGGATGTCAGCGGTATTTCGGACGAGTCGTGCGCACTTCTGGCCAATCTTGATCTGTGGGTTGTGGACGCGCTCCGCTACATCCCGCATCCCGCACATTTCAGCGTCAAGCAGGCGTTGGCCTGGATCGAGCGACTGAAGCCGAAGCGGGCCATCCTGACGCATCTGCACGTCGATCTCGACTATGCAGCCTTGAAGAAGGAGCTGCCGGCGCACATCGAGCCGGCCTACGACGGCATGGTCGTGCATTTCGACTGATGCGGGGTGGCGTGTTACCAGACGCCGCGCGCGATGCCGTTCCAGAGATAGGTCCATATCGTCGGTGGAAAGTGCAGTTGCGATGGCAGGTCCACGGCGACCGGCTTGAGTGTCCCGGCGAGGCCGTCTTCGATGGCGCGCGCAAACAGCGGGAGCGCGACCGTCATCTGCTGCCACTGGTAGGTCGTGATGTTGTCGCGGCGGTCGAAGTCGACGCGGGCCTGATAGAGCACGTCACCGGTATCGACGCCGCGGTCGACGCGGTGAATGGTGATGCCGGCATTCTCGCGGTCACCGGCAACGAGTGCCCAGTAGCCGGGCTGCTGGCCCCGATACTTGGGATTGATGCCGGCGTGATAGTTGATGAAGGGAGCGTCGGCGGCTGCCAGCGTGTCCGGCTTGATGATCCGCGTGCCATAGACGGCGACGACATCCGGGTCGATCGCGCGCAGCAGATCGCGGCATTCGGGCGAGTTGATCGTCGCGACGCGATGCACCGTCAGTGCGGAATTGGGCCGGCCGTTGAGGTCGGTGCTGCGGCAGATCTCGGCCTGGCGCGGGCTGCTCAGTTTAGCGATGCCCTTGAGCAGCATGCCGCACATCGCTTGACCGACAGCTGTTGGCCAGCCGAGCATGCGCCCGCGCCGGCGGACGATCTGCCACTTTCCCTCCGGCTGCTCCTCGATGACGATGATCGGACCGACCCGGCGATGGAGGTCGTTGGCGACGCTCCACGCCATCGGGCCACCCGACATCAGGAGGACGACGGTGCGGCGGTTGCGAGCGTTAGCGGCGCCCGTTTGGTCGTCAATCGTCATGGTTCCGTCGGGCACGGGGCGTCCTTGGTGGCACTCAGACTTGGCTGCGCCGGCGCTCACGCGCGTCGCGGACACTCTGGTGCATTTGCTCCCAGCGAAGCTCGACCTCGCGGTTCGAACTGCGGACGCTGTTCGTGCCGAACAGCCAGTACCAGAACCCGCGCTGGGCCGGTGCGTCATCGGTCGATACACCATCCGCGAGCGCGGCGTCAGTCGCCGGCGGTTGGTAGGCAGCGCGGCGGACGCCGTCGTCGTTGGCGGCTCCGGTGCGCGTCGCGAGCATATCGTGCGTGCGCTCGACGACCGGTGCGGCAACGGCAATCGGAGCAGCGGTCAGCTTCTCCAATTGCGTGTTGATCATGCTGAGATCGGAGTTGCTCTGGTGGCGCCAGTCGGCAACCGCGGATGCAAGCGTGTGCTGGTTCTCGCTCAGCCGGACGATCGCCTCGTGCATCTCCGTGACCTCGCGGTCGCGCGTGCGCACGGCCTCGTTGGCGTTGGATGTGGTCGACTGCACTCCGGCTTCGATGGCGGTCAGCCGCGTCGCCAACTGGCCGAGCATCGACTGCAGTTCGGCGGAACGCTCGGCGTTGCGATTGTCGATGGCAACGACGCGTTCGCTGATCGGCATGATCAAAGCATCGGCGTCGAATCCCGCTATGCCCCGCACCGACGTGGTTTTCGCTTCGAGCGACCGCAGCCGTGTCACCACTTCCTGGATCGGCTCCGACATGTCGGCGGCACGGTCCTCGAGAATCCGCTCGATGGAGCCAAGCCGCTCGTCGAGGAGCAAAGCCGCTTCACCGTCATCGCCCACGGGCCCCGAATTGGCGATTGTCTCGATCGCCGTCAGGCGCTCGCCCAACGTGGAGGTCGTCCGCGCGGCATCGCCGAAACCGGAGCGTAAGGCACGCTCGAGGCCGGAGAGACGCTCGCCGAGTTCGCCACCATCGAGAACGCCGTCGCTTGGGCGCGCATGCAGATAGGTTTCCATGGAGCCGAGACGCTCGGTGAGGGCCGCCCATTGGCGACTGCGCTCGCCGGCGCCAGATTCGAACAGCCGCTCGAGCGATGCGATGCGATCGATCAGGGCCGTCGGAACCTGGCCGTCGCGGCCCGTCTCGAGGCCCGTCTCCAGGGCCTGCAGGCGCTGGCCGAGTGCCGCCCAGTTGCGTGCGCCGTCCGAGAGGCCGGTATTGACGGCCTTTTCGAGCGTCAACATGCGGTCGGCAAGCTGCAAGGGTACGCGCGCGGCGTCGCCACGTGCCTGAATGCCGCGCTCAAGCCCGTCAAGGCGCTGGCCGATGTCGCCGCGCAGGGCGGCGGCGTCGCTTCGCTGGGAGACGATGTCGCGCTGCATATCTCGAATGAGATCCACCAGCAATTTGCGTTCGCTGGCGACCTCAGTGTGGACTGCGCGGATGCTGTCCTCCAGCGCGTTCATGCGCAGTGCGAAGCTGTCATAGCTCGGCGCGTGGACGCCATGCGCCGGCATCGCCCGTGGAATCGGAATGGAAATCTGCGGCGAATGCTCCGGTTGGGCCTCGCGGACGCGGCTCCAGTCCGGGCGCTGCCAATCGGGCGTGAGGCGGCGCAGCAGTGCGACTGCCGGCAGGTCGCGGGGATAATGCAGAATGGCCCACAGAACGTCGTCGACGCCGGCGGAGGTGCCACGACGCCCGGCGGCCTCGACGGCACGGCGCAGGACATCCTCAAGTTCCGCCGAGCGGCGCGGCGATGTCGGCTCGCCACCGGAGGCGACCGGGATTTCGCTGGCGATCAGTGCCGCGCTTTCGCGCCGGAGCTGGCCTTCGCGGACACCACGCTGTTCGAGATGGCGGGCCGAAGTCTCGACGCGGGTGAGCGCGTTGAGGAGGTGCTCGAGCCCGACGTCGGCGGCCCCGTTCGCCTGGGCGACATCGAAGGCGTAGTTGCAGCAGGCCAACACGGCCTCATCAACCCAGAGCGGATCGACGTTGGCTGCGGCGTAAGTCGGCGGACGATTCCAGCGGCCATTGCCGGCCTCGTAGTCGGCGGCGTAGGTCTCGCGGGGCCGGCTGGTCGGAACCCTGAGATCGAGATCTTCACCCTTGTACTGCATCGCTAGGAACTCCTGACCGTGCGAGTAACCACCTTGGCCGTGCCGACGCCTTGCATGGCGGACAGAAGCAAGTTCCATGCAAGTGCGGTAGCCGGCAGGCCGATCGACGCATATCCGGTCGTTTACGCTTTACGTTATGCAAGTTGGGCCGGCGACGCCTCACGCCAAGCCGTCTCCTGCGGGGACTGATCCGAGAGAGAATAAGGGCTTCTTGCGACGATTTCGAGGCCCAAGATCAAGGAATTGCAGCTTTGGTCAATGCGAGGGATAGTTTCGCCCGCATTGAATGGGTCAAAGCAGCGTCTTCTGAATGGGGACCGGCGACCCGGCGCCGTCGGCCTGGGGCGTGGTCAGGTTTCGGTCGATTTCGCAGATCTCGAGCAGATCGTCCGGGGCCGAGACGAGCAGCTCAAGCACATGGAGGGCGCTGCCCGAGGAGCAATCCAGCCATTGGTTGAAGTGCTCGGGCGGCAGGATCACGGGCATGCGGTCGTGAATGGCGGCGACGGTGGCGTTGGCGGCCGTGGTCAGGATGGCCATGGTTTCGAGTTCGCTGCCGTCGGCACCGACCCAATGCTCGGCGAGGCCGGCAAGCGCCATGGGGCCGCCGGTCTTCGGGCGGATGAGATGGGGCACTCTTGCGCCGGATTTTCCCGTCCACTCGTAATAGCCGTCGGCGGGTACCAGACAGCGGCGATGGCGCAAGGCGCCCCGGAACGACGGCTTTTCAGCGACGGTTTCGGCCCGGGCATTAATCAGCGTCGACAGCCTGCCGGGATCCTTGACCCAGGAGGGGATGAGCCCCCACCGCAAAAGGTAAAATTCGCGCACTCGGTCACGCTGGAGCCGGATGATGCCCACTGGCTGGGTCGGCGCGATGTTCTGCCGGGCCGGAAACGCGTCGATCGCGCGCAGGTTGAAATAGGCGCGAACGGCTTCCGGCGGTGACGTCAGGCTGTAGCGCGAGCACATGGGCGTTGGGCTGTTTGTGGACGGTGGGGAGATCTTCGCATGTTGCAGCGATTGATGTCTCCCTATAGTCGAGCCCTTGGTCGCGGGCAGGCGAACGGAGGCAGGTGTGGTGAGCGAAACGGCAGCGCCGCAGTGGCCCCGCGTCGGGGCGAGCGCCGCGATCTTCAGAGGCGATACGGTGTTGCTCGTCGAACGCGGCAAGGGCGCTTGGGCCGGCCGCTGGAGCCTGCCAGGGGGGCATATCGAACCGGGTGAACGGGCGGCCGCCGCCGCTTTGCGGGAGATCCGCGAGGAGACGGGTGTCGAGGCCCGGATCATGGCCGTATTGGACGTTCACGACGTGATTGCGCATGGCTCGGATGGGGCGCTGCGGACCCACTACGTTCTGGCGGTGTTCGCGGGCGTGTGGGCTGCGGGCGAGCCGAGGGGCGCCAGCGATGTCCGCGCGGCCCGTTTCGTGGCCGTCTCGGAAATCGGGGCGTTGCCGTTGACGGAGGGCGCCGAGGCGTTGATCCGGCGGGCGCACGCGCTGGTGCAGGTGCCTGCGTCCGGTTGAATGGGCGGTTGCCATGCCAATGCCCTGAATCGTGTTAAACTTAACCTGTTGTGACGGAAATGGGAGTCCGCTCGAGCGATGGTGGCCAGACGGCGACGGCAGATCCGAATGATGATTGCCACTGTACTCCTGGTGACAGGTGGCATGCTGGGTGAGATGCGAGCGCGCGCCCAGCAGGATGACAGCAAGCCCTATGACGAGAAGCTGACGCAGCTTGCCGAAATTCTGGGCGCCGTTCATTATTTGCGCGAGCTCTGCGGCCAGAACGATGGCCAGATCTGGCGCGACCGGATGCGCGAAATCATCGACGGCGAGGGTGGCTCGGCGCTGCGCCGGGCCAAGCTGTCGCGATCGTTCAACAACGGCTATCGCAGCTATAGCCGTACCTATCAGACCTGCTCGCCCACCGCCCAGACCGCCATCAGCCGCTTCCTGGCGGAAGGCGCCCAGATCGCCGACACGATGGTGAAGAGCGTGCCGTGACCGCGTGCGAGGCCGAACATGCCTTACGGTTGAACTCGGTGCGAACTGTCTTCCAGACATTCCAGCGGCGCTTTTCAGCTTTGGATTGATACGCACCATGAGCCCGTCAGACGCTGCATGGCAACACTTGATCTCCGCAGTGCACACGTCCGGCCGCAAGGCCGCGCTCGCGATCACCGGCGGCGGCAGTGGGGCGATCGGCGAGCTGCTTCGCGTTCCCGGGGGCTCACGGCTGCTGATCGAGGCGCAGGTTCCCTATGACGAGCTGGCGCTAGCGGCGTTTCTCGGATTTGCACCGGCACAGGCATGCAGCGCCGACACCGCAATTGCGATGGCGCGCAGCGGACGGACACGGGCCGCCAAACTGCTGTCGGCCGGCACCGATCGGGTGGGGCTCGGCGCGACGGCGGCGCTTGTCAGTGATCGCCCGCGCAAAGGCGAACATCGGTTTCACATCGCCGTCGCCAACACCGCCGGCGTCGCGCACTGTACAGGCGTGATGGCCAAGGGCCGGCGTGATCGCGCTGGGGAAGAAGACCTCGTTGCACGCGCGATCGTGCTGTGGCTCGCCAGGGCATGCGGAGTTGTCGCACCGTCGCCCAAAAGCCTGCTCGACGAGGATGAACATTTTGAGGAGACGGTGGTCGCCAACGTGGACACGATCGATCAACTCGTGGCAGGCGAGCTTGATCGCGTCACGGCCCAGCCCGATGGCCAATTGGTGCTGTCAGCGCCGAGGCCGCTTGTGCTGTTGCCGGGGTCTTTCAACCCGGTGCATGTGGGCCATCTGTTGCTGGCGCGGGTCGCTGAAGAGCTCAGGCAGCAGCCCTTGGCGTTCGAGATCTCTGTCACTAACGTCGACAAGCCGCCGCTGGTGGGCACGACGGTGCGACAGCGGCTCGCGCAATTCGCCTGGAAATCGCCGGTCGAACTCACGCGAGCGCCTACCTTCGTCGAGAAGTCGCGCTTGTTTCCGAAGACGACATTTGTGATCGGAGCGGATACGGCGGAGCGGCTGGTCGCGCCGAAATATTATGGCGATGACGAGGTGCGAATGCACATCGCACTCGAGGAAATCGCCAACTCCGGGGCGAGCTTCCTGGTGGGCGTGCGCATCGACGCTGCAGGGCGTGTGCGCACCCTAAGCGAGATCCCTGTGCCGCGGCGCTATGTCGATCTCTTCTCCGAGATCCCCGAGCACCGGTTCCGCCTGGACACCTCGTCGTCCGCGGTTCGCGCGGGGAATGTTTAGTTGGCAGCCCGCACGACGGTCAGATATCCAGGTCCTTGGCGAAGGCGGCGCGGTCCTGGATGAATCGGAAGCGCAGCTCCGGCTTCGATCCCATCAGCGCGTTGACCGACTCGGACAGTGCCTCCTTGTCGGCTTCCGCGATCCCGACCTTGAGCAAGGTGCGCACCTTGGGGTCCATCGTCGTGGATTTCAGATCCTTGAAGTCCATCTCGCCGAGGCCCTTGAAACGGGTGATGTCGGGCTTGCGGCCCTTGAAGTGGGTTTCGAGCAGCTCCAGGCGGTGCGCCTCGTTGCGCGCGTAAACGACGTCGCCCTTGAGCGACAACCGGTAGAGCGGCGGCATCGCCAGAAAGAGATGCCCGTTCTCGATCAGCTCGCGGGTCTCCTGGTAGAAGAACGTCATCAGCAGAGATGCAATGTGGGCGCCGTCGACATCGGCATCGGTCATGATGATCACGCGGTCGTAGCGCAGATCCTCGTCCTTGTATTTGGTACCGGTTCCGACGCCGAGCGCGGTGACAAGATCAGAAAGAAGCTGGTTCTGCGATAGCTTGGCCGAGGTGGCGTTGGCGACGTTCAGGATCTTGCCGCGCAACGGCAGGATAGCCTGGGTCTTGGGATCGCGTGCCGACTTGGCGGAGCCGCCGGCCGAGTCGCCTTCGACCAGGAACAGCTCCGTCTCGCCGGACGAGTTCGAGCAGTCCCAGAGCTTGCCTGGCAGGCGCAGCTTGCGGGTTGCGGACTGGCGGTTGACCTCTTTTTCCTTTTTTCGCCGCTGGCGGTCCTCGGCCTGCTCGATGGTCCATTCGAGGAGCCGGGTGGCCTGTTGCGGGCTGTCGGCGAGCCAATGGTCGAAGGCGTCGCGGATCGCGGTCTCGACGATGCGTGCGGCTTCGACGGAGGCGAGCTTATCCTTGGTCTGGCCCTGGAATTCCGGCTCGCGAATGAAGACGGAGAGCATCGCAGCAGCGGTGCCCATCACGTCGTCGGAGGTGATCTGGCCGGCCTTCTTGTTGTTGGTCAGCTCGCCATAGGCGCGCAGACCCTTGGTCAGCGCCAGACGGAAGCCGGCCTCGTGAGTGCCGCCCTCGTGCGTGGGGATCGTGTTGCAATAGGATCGCGAGAAGCCGTCCTCGTCGCCAATCCAGCAGACCGCCCACTCGACGGAGCCATGGCCGCCGTTCTTGTCGATGCGGCCGGCGAAGAATTCCTTGGTAATCCGGGTCTGGCTGCCGATATCGGAGATCAGGTAGTCCTTGAGGCCGCCGGGGAAATGGAACACCGCCTCGGACGGCGTCTCGTCGCTGATCAGCTCAGGCGCACAGAACCAGCGGATCTCGACGCCGCCGAACAGGTAGGCCTTCGAGCGCGCCATCTTGTGCAGGAGCGCCGGCTTGAAGGCGCAGCCCTTGCCGAAGATCTTTTCGTCAGGGCGAAAGCGCACCTTGGTGCCGCGCCGGTTCATGATCGAGCCAAGCTTCTCGAGCTTGGTCTGTGGCTCGCCACGCGAGAACACCATGCGATAGAGCTGCTGGCCGCGGGCGACCTCCACCTCGCAATGCTCGGAAAGCGCGTTGACGACGGAGACGCCGACGCCGTGCAAGCCGCCCGAGGTGTTGTAGGCCTTGCCGTCGAACTTGCCGCCGGAATGCAGCGTGCACATGATCACTTCGAGGGCGGACTTGTTCTTGAATTTCGGATGCGGATCGACCGGGATGCCGCGACCGTTGTCGGCGACAACGAGGTAGCCGTCGGCCTCGAAGCGGACGTCGATCCAGGTCGCGTGGCCGGCGACGGCCTCGTCCATGGCGTTGTCGATCACCTCGGCAAAGAGGTGGTGCATCGCCTTTTCATCGGTGCCGCCGATGTACATGCCGGGGCGGCGCCGGACCGGCTCGAGGCCTTCGAGGACCTCGATGTCAGCGGCGGTATAGTCGTCGGAGGCGTCGGCGCTCTTGGGGCGCCGCTGGGCTTTGTCACTCATATCCGGTGCTAGATTTCCAAATAGGTCGCGTGAGGATGCCATGGCAAGCTGCTCCATGTCGTCCGGTTCGGGGTGTCACGCGGTCACGACGAACCACCCTCGCGAATCCGTTGAGGACCGCAGATGCACCGAGGTCGCATGGCTGGCTGTGGATTGGCAAGGTCCGTGACGGGTTTGGGCGTGGCCGATTGGGCACAGACGCGGTGTTCGCGGGCTAGGGATGCCGGGGCCGGCCGGTCGCAGGACGCCGAGAGACCGCATGCCTGCAAGGCTGACCATATGTACGGACATATTGACAGGCCAAGGCGCGACTGCGACCGTGCCTGTGCAAACAGCACCGAGGATAGCCTCCATGGCCACCGCCCCGTCCTGGACCGAGCGCACGATTGATGCCGCCGGCTCGAAGCTACATGTTGCGCGCGCAGGTAAAGGCGCTCCGCTCCTGCTCCTCCATCACGATATCGGAACGCTCGACAAGGTCGGCTTCTACGACACGCTGGCCCAATCCTTCGATGTCATCGTGCCTCAATACGCCGGATGGGGTAAATCGCCGCGCGCCGAGTGGATGCGCAGCGTTCGCGATGTCGCGGTCCAGATGCAGGCCGTGCTCGCCGAACTCGATGTCGAGAAGCCCAATCTGCTGGGCCTCGGTTTCGGCGGTTGGGTTGCCGCCGAAATGGCGACGATGGCGCCGAAGTCGCTGGCCAAGCTGATCGTGGTCGGGCCGATGGGCATCAAGCCGGACGAAGGCTACATCCTTGATCAGGCGATCGTCTCCTACATCGACTACCCGGAAGCCTTCGTCCACGACCAGAAGGCGTTCAAGGCCCATTACGGCGACGTCTCGACAGACCAGCTCGAAGCCTGGGATATCGCCCGCGAGATGTGTTTCCGCATCGCCTGGAAGCCCTACATGTACAGCCAGACGCTGCCACACCTGCTTGGCTCCGTGAAGGTGCCGTCGCTGATCGTGTGGGGCGAGCACGACAAGGTCGTGCCGGCAACGACCGCCAACCAATGGAAGCGCGCGCTGGCGAAATCGACGCTCGAGATCGTCAAGGGCTCGGGCCACGCCGTCGAAATGGAAAAACCCGATGAGCTTGCCAGGCTCGTCAGTGGGTTCCTGAAGTAAGAGCAATCGAGCACATCACGCGAGGGAGCGTCCCACATGCATCTGATGTACTTCACCGAACAGCCGATGTCGGCTTACGACGCGAACGAAGGCCTGAAATACGGCGCGACAGCGCTGACCTTCTCCAACAAGCACTTCGATCCGAAGGAGGGCAGCCGCCTCTACAACGAGTACATCGAGCAGTACAAGAAGTGCGAGGAGGTGGGCATCGACGGCATCATGCTGAACGAGCACCACAACGCGCCGTTCTGCATGCAGGCCAAGACCAACATCTGCGCCGCGATCCTGGCTGCCGTCACCGAAAAGGTGAAGATCGTCCTGCTCGGCAATCCGCTGCCGCTGGCCGAGAACCCGATCCGCCTCGCTGAAGAGCTGGCGATGATCGACATGATCTCGAAAGGCCGCCTGGTGTCGGGCTTCGTGCGCGGCGGCGGGCAGGAGCAGCTCTCGGCCGGCGTCAATCCCGCCTACAATCGCGAGCGCTTCATCGAGGCGCACGATCTGATCGTCAAGGCGTGGACGCAGCCGGGCCCGTTCCGCTGGGAAGGCACGCACTATCAGCACCGCGTTGTGAACCCCTGGGCGGTGCCGCTGCAGAAGCCCTATCCGCGGGTCTGGATCCCGGGCGTCATCTCGAAAGAGACGATCATCTGGGCGGCGCAGCAGCGCTATCCTTACATCGCGCTCAATACCTCGATCGAGCAGACCAAGAAGATCTGGGAGCTCTACGATGAGACGGCCGCCGAGTGCGGCTACCAGACCGGCCCTGAGAATCGCGGCTACCTCGCGCGCATTCACGTCGCCGACGACGAGAAGACGGCGATCAACAACGCCCGCGAATTCACGTGGATGCAGGGCGAGTTCACGGGTCTCGCGCATCCCGTCTGGGCGAACCCGGCGGGCTATTTCAGCCCGAGTGGCCGGCGCAACTTTGTCGAGTTCGCGGTCGGGCGCTCAAAAAATCCACGCGGCGACATGAGCTTCGAGCAGCAACTCGAAAGCGGCATGATCATGGCCGGCACGCCGAAGCAGGTGCTGCCGCGCATCAAGCATCTGCTCGAGGAGACGCGGCCCGGCATCATGGCGGTTTGGGCGCAGGACGGCAAAGTTTCGCAGAAGGACAGTCTTCGCTGTATCGAGCTGCTGGGCACGGAAGTGTTCCCGCAGGTCCGCGTCTGGGCGAAGGAACTCGGTCTCAACAGCCCGTTCGAAGCGGAAGCTCCCGTGTCGATCGCCTATTCGAAGGATCTGAAGAAAAAGAAGAAGGCGGCGGCGGAGTAGCGTCGACTGCGGAGGTGACGGAGTTGGAATTGGCCGCCGCGTACGTCATCGTGCGCGGCGTCCTTTTGTGGGTGAGCGAGGAACATGACGACGTACGACTTCATCATTGTGGGCGGCGGCTCGGCAGGCTCGGTGCTGGCCAACCGCCTGTCGGCGAAAAGTGCCAATCAGGTGCTACTGCTCGAGGCGGGCCCCGATACGCCGCCCGGCAGCGAGCCGAAGGAGATTCTCGACAGCTATTCGGGCACCGCCTACTTCGACCCGCGCTTCCACTGGACCGAGCTCAAGGTGCGAACCGAGGTCGTGAGCCACAACAATCCAAATGAAGCGCCGCCGCCGATGCGCAAGTACGAGCAGGCGCGCGTACTGGGTGGCGGATCGTCGATCAACGGGCAGCTCGCCAACCGCGGGGCGCCATCCGATTTTGATATCTGGGAGAACCGGGGCGCGCGCGGATGGGGCTGGAAGGACGTGCTGCCCTATTTCCGGAAGGTGGAGCGGGACCAGGACTTCGACGGACCGTTTCACGGCAAGGACGGGCACATTCCCGTGCGCCGGATTTTCCCCGAACATTGGACCGGCTTCAACAAAGCGGCAGCCGAGGCCTTCAAGGGCGCGGGCATGCCCTACCTCGAGGATCAGAACGGCGAGTTCAAGGATGGCTATTTCCCGATCACGCACTCGAACCTCAACGAGCAGCGCGTGTCGGCGGCGATCGGCTATCTGAACCGTGAGACGCGGGCGCGCGCGAATCTTAAGATCTCCACCGGCACTCAGGTCTCGGAGCTGCTGTTCGAAGGCACGCGCTGCGTCGGCGTCAAGGCGACGATCAACGGCCAGCCGCAGGAGCTGCGCGCCAAAGAGGTGATCCTGTCGTGCGGGGCCATCCATTCGCCCGCCCACCTGATGCGGGCCGGCATCGGGCCGGTCGGCCACCTGAAAGAGATGGGCATCGAGGTGCGCCAGGGATTGGCGGGCGTTGGCCAGCGCCTGATGGATCATCCTTCGATCGCGGCGTCGTCGTTCGTGAAGCGGGGCCACCGCATGAATGATCACACCCGCCGCCACATCACGCTCGGCATGCGCTACTCGTCGAACATCCCCGAAATTCCGAAGGGCGATATGTTCGTCGCCGTCGTCACCAAGTCGGCGTGGCACGCAGTCGGCGAGCGGATCGGTTCGCTGCTGGTGTTCGTCAATCGGACCTGCTCGGAGCGCGGCGAGGTGAAGCTTACGTCGCGCAGCTGGCGCGAGGAGCCGCTGGTCGAGTTCAACCTGCTGTCGGACAAACGCGATCTCGACCGGTTGATGACGGGGTTCCGCATGCTCGGCGGCATGTACGGGCATCCCGCGTTCCGCAATGTGGTGACCAATCCATTCCCGGCGACCTATTCGGATCGCGTGAGGAAGCTCGGCGTCGTCAACACAAAGAACAGGCTGATCACGAAGGTCGCGGCCGGACTGCTCGAGGGGCCGGAGGCGTTCCGGTCCTATCTCGTCAACAACTTCGTCATCGAAGGCTTCCGCTTCGACGACTGCATGCGGGACGACGACACGCTCGAGGCGTTCGTCAAGAAAGCGGCGATCGGTGTGTGGCACGCCTCATGTACCTGCCGGATGGGTGCCGATGGCGACCCGATGGCCGTGACCGACAATCGCGGGCGGGTGCGCGGGATGCAGGGTCTGCGCGTCTGCGACGCTTCGATCTTCCCGATCGTGCCGTCGGCGAACACTAATTTCCCGACCATGATGACCGCCGAAAAAATCGCCGACGCTATTCTGGAGGAGCGGGCGCAGGGCGCGGCATGAAGTGAAGGTACGAGGAGACGGCGAACAAAAAAGGTTCGCAGTGGACTAGCTGGAGTATCGGCACTAGCCATCTGCTTGTCATCCTCGGGCTTGTCCCGAGGACCCATTGTGCGGCCGTATCGCAGGATGATTGGGAGCACTCGATATCCAGTTTCGTGCCAGGTCTACCTAAGTCGCCAATCACAGGCACTGGATGTCTAGATCAGTGTGAGTAATGATCTGCTCGCCATGCCCGACCCGCACCACCTGAACCAGCGGACGGATGGGTCCTCGGGACAAGCCCGAGGATGACATTGGTGAGACGGCGCGACTGCGTTTGGCCAATGCCCCTCACCCCAACCGGTGCACCCACTTGTGCGGGTCGGGGCCGACGCCGCGCTGGATGTCGACGAGCTTCTGCTTGAGGCGCATCGTCGTCTGGCCAGGGCCGCCGGCGCCCATCTTGAATTCGCCGTCCGGGCTCGCAACGCGACCGATCGGCGTCACCACGGCCGCGGTGCCGCAGGCGAACGCCTCGGTGAGCTTGCCGCTGGCGGCGTCCGTTTTCCACTGGTCGAACGAATAGGGTTGCTCGCGCACGGTGAGCCCTTCGGCGCGGGCGAGTGTCATCAGGCTGTCGCGTGTGATGCCAGGCAGGATCGTGCCACCGAGCGGCGGCGTCTGCAGCGAGCCATCCTCGAAGACGAAGAACACGTTCATGCCGCCGAGTTCTTCGACCCACTTGTGCTCGGCCGCATCCAGGAACACGACCTGGTCGCAGCCATGTTTGCTGGCCTCCGCCTGGGCGACGAGGCTCGACGCGTAGTTGCCGCCGCATTTGGCAGCGCCGGTGCCGCCGGGGGCCGCGCGCGTGTAGGTCTGCGAGACCCAGATGGAGACGGCCGGTGCGCCGCTTTTGAAGTAGCCGCCGACCGGCGAAATGATCACGAGGTAGAGGTACTCGGACGACGGTTTCACGCCGAGAAACACTTCGTTGGCGAACATGAAGGGGCGAATGTAGAGCGAACCGCCTTCGACGGTCGGGAACCAGTCCTTGTCGATCTGCACCAGCCGGCGGATCGACTCGATGAACACCTCTTCCGGCAGTTCGGCCATGGCGAGGCGTTTGGCGCTTTCGCGGAACCGGCGCGCATTGGCATCCGGGCGGAACATCGCCAAGTTGCCGTCGGCCAGACGATAGGCCTTGAGGCCTTCGAAGATCTCCTGGGCATAGTGGAGCACGGCGGAGGCTGGATCGAGCGACAGCGGCTTGCGCGCCGTGACTTTGGCGTCGTGCCAACCCTTGCCCTCGGTGTAGCGCACCATCGCCATATGATCGGTGAAGACGCGGCCAAATCCGGGATCAGCCAGAAGCTTGGCGCGATCAGCCGGGCTGACCGGCGTTGCATTGGGCTCGACGACGAACGACAGCGGGCTGCCGGCGGTGTGATCGGTGCGCTGTGACATGTGTCTCCCCTGGTGGCGGTCACTTGGACGTCGCGGGACGTCCAATTAGGTCAATAATACTGACCCAAAATTGGACATGATGCAAGGCTTCTACGTCGCCCCTCATGGCCGTCAATTTGAACGCACGAAAACGCGAAACATGCCGTTGCCCTCCGCATCCCCCTCGCGTGCAGCGGTACGCAGCTGCAAGCCTGGATCCGGAGGGCAACAGGTCCCGTCTAAGTGTCCCGATCGCGAAGTTGGTCACCGACTGCCGCAAGCTCTCAACGAACTTCGCGATCGAAAGGGCACTAGCAAGTCAATGATCCTAGTGTGGTTCAGATTGCGAAGTCCGCTCTCGCGCCAGCCGGCAGAATGAAGCGGGCTTCGCAATCACCACACTGGCCTCGCGTTAGAACCTACTGAACTTTGCCGTCTGCGCTCGGGCAGAGATTGAATGCCTTGTCGAGGGCAGCTCTTCGCGACGGAAACTCGGCGAAGACGTTGCCGCCCGGTGCATGCGATTTGATGAAACTGGAGGCCAGCATTTGCTCCTGGCCGTCGAGGACCTGCAGTGCCGTGAAGTGCGTTTCCGAGCCGGCGACCACGCGGATCAGCACGTTCTTCTCGCCGCCATAGCTGGCCGTGAAGACTTTACAGACCTTTGGCCGTTGCGCGGCGACTGGTGGGGCGAGGAGCGCCGGGCCAGGTCCGGAGAGCGCTGAACGGGTCACGTCTTGGGTCTTGCTGTCGGCGATGGCGCGACTGGCCAAAACAGCGCCAGGGCGCTCCGTCTCCGTGCTTGGGGGGCTGGCTGCCGCAACATCGGGCTGGGTAGCCGGTTGCTGGCCGCGTCTGGCCTTGCGTCCGCGACGCGAGAGACTGTTCTCGCTCGCGTCGGCTTTGGCGGCAACGAGAGCCGTCTTGCCTGCGGGTGCGGCCGCAATCTCGTCGCCCTGGCGGCCCATGCAATAGGTGGAGCGGAAGCGGCTGGCGACGGACTCGATCGAGGCGCCGTATCGGCGATCGGCGGCCCAGCGACGCGTCAGATCCTTGAATGTCATCGGCCGGCCGAGCTTCTTCGAACGCTGGATGATATCGTCCTGCATCTCGCGCGTCCGTCGTGCAACGGGGGTGGCGACGTGCTCGCCTGAATAGGCGACCAGATGTTGCATCTGGGCCAGAACGCCGGTCGACGCGTCTGGGAAATTGTCGCCGGGGACACCACCGCCGGTGGTGCCGATGCCGGCAAAGTTGTTCTGGCGTGCGTTGACGTCACCTTGGCCGGTGCCATTCTTGAAAAGCAGATAGTTGGTTTCCAGGATCATCTGGAAGAACGCGTAGTCCCACCGGAGTCGCAGCGCCTCGCCATGCCGCTTGTAGTGGCTGGCGATATCGCGGAACTGGGGGGAAAGCTTTTGGTTCCGGCTCGAAAGGAACTGCATGAGCCTGTCAGGTGTCACGCAGGCCGGCACGCGATTGCGGTCGGTGATGCGGATCTCCGGCAACGCGCTGGCGGGAGTGGCCGCCAAGGGGATCGCCAGAAGGGCTGCTGCCAGAGTGCCAAGCGAAAGCCGGTAGGTCGGCGACAGGGTTCGTGGGGCTCGGCACGACGTGTGGGGCATTCGTCAGCTCCAGATCAAGCGATCGTCTCAGGCCCGTCACCGGGGCTGGGCTCAACCCTCGGGGCAAAGCTCGAATGCTTTGTCGAGTGCCTGCGTCTGGCTAGAGAACTCGCCGGCTACTTCGCCGCCTCGGGCGTAGGCCGAGATGTAGGCTTCGGCTTCGCGTTTCTCGGCGCCCTCGTTGACATCGAGCACGGTAAAGGCAATGCCTGTTGCATCGGTGGCGCGGATGATCATGGCTTTCTGGCCACCGTAGCTGGCGGTCAGCACGCGGCACTTGGGATCGCTGGCAGCGGCCGGTGGCGTCGGCGCCAGTTTCGCCATGGAACCGGCGGCCGATGCGGTTGCGAAGGTCGCGGGACGGTCGGTTTTTGTCGCGGGCTCAGCCTGCTCGGCGGTCTCTGCCTTGCCGCGGCTGTCGGCCTTCGCGATCCGGTCTGATCGGTCCTTGCCGCGACCCCGGCGCTTGGCCTTGCGGGGCACCGGTGACGGCTTGGCGGTGGTCTCTTCGTCCTCTGCGTCGGCAACCTTGTCGGTTGTGTCGGGGAGGGCGATCGCCGCGCCCTTCGGCGCATTCAGGATCGTAAATGCTGGGCCGCCGGCGGCGCGCTCCGGTTGTGTGGCTTCGGCGCCGGATTTGGCCAGCGATGCCGCGCCGAGACCGGTTGCACGGTTGTTGCTCTCGGCCTTGCCGTCCTCGATTGCGCGGCGCGCGATTTCGGCGCCCTTCTTCTCAGGCTTCTCCGGGGCCTTGTCGGCGGCTGCGACTTTTGTTTCGCCGCGTGCGACAGCGACCAGCTCAGGCTGCGGGTCGGGTTTGGTGCAGAACTCCGTAAAGAAGCGGTCCGCATGGGATTGGATGGCATCGTCGTAGTCGGAGCTGGTGGCCCATTTTCCCGCGAGGTGCGCGAAGGTCACCGGACCCTTGATCTTTTTGTGGAAGTTTTTGAGGACGCCCCATTCCTGCACCTTGCGGGTGCGCTCGGCGACGGGATCTTTGACCTCCTCGCCGGCATAGTGCTGGATGTGCTGCAGGTGAGCGAGGACGCCGGTCGGCAGATCAGGGAAGCTTTCGCCCGAGGCGCCATTGCCGGTGGCGCCGAGACCGGCGAAATTGTTCTGCGACGGTTTCACGTCGCCGCGCCGGCCGCCGTCGCGCTTGAAGCTCAGATAGCCGGTCTCGATCGTCATCTGGACGAAGGCGTAGTCCCAGCGCAGGCCGAGCTGTTCGCCCTTGCGCATGTACTCGACCGCAATTTGCTCGAACCGCGGATCGAGGCTGGAATTCTTTGACTTCAAGAACGCATTGAAGCGCCCCGGCGTGGCACAGGCCGGGACGGCGTTCTTTTCGGAGGTTTTGATCGGTGGTAGCTCGGCCGCTTCGGCGAGGGAGAGCGGGAACAGGGCTGCCAGGACGGCAAGACCGAACGAAAAACGATACATCATGCATCACCCAACTGGCTGCGTACGCTACGCAGGACTTCGCGCCTCAAGGTGCAACACCGCTTATTAGGCGCTTATCCTTAACGGATAGTTACGCTCCCCCGTGGAGCCACGGGTCATGGGTCGCTGATTTTTGGGGCGCGAATGAGAGCGTTCAGCGGAGGAATTGTGGCGACGTGTCCGGACGTGCCGGAAGCCTGTCACCGGAAGCCTGTCAGTGGCCGCGCTCAACCGTGATGCCGACTGATCGGCACCCAGGCAGGACGTCGGGCTTCTCGATGGTGATCCAGGTTCGCAGGATGCGGGCATCCGCCAAGCAGGCCTCGCTGATGCGCTCGGCCAGCGTCTCGATCAGCTGGAAGTGGCGGGCATCCACGATGGCACGGATGGCTGCCACGATCCGGGCGTAGTCGACCACCCTGTCGAGACGGTCCGATACCCCGTCATAGTCGTCGCGAACATCGAGCTCGACCGAAACTACGATGCGCTGTTCGTAGCGCTTCTCGACCTCGAACACGCCGACGCTGGCCATCAGCTCGAGGTCGCGCACGAAGACGCGCCGTGGCGGGCGGCTCGGCGCTGCGCGCGGCGTGTCGTCGGCGGACTCTAGTTCGCGATCGGGCATGGCATCCTAGGGCGGGTCAAGATGTGGGCGACGACGGTACGACATCCCACGCCAGATGCTGGCCGCCGTCGAGCACGATCATCTGTCCGGTCATGGCGGGAGCGTCAAGGATGAACCGCACGGCCGCCGCGATCTCGCCCGGCGTGGTGCCCCGCCCGAGGAGGGTAGTGCCGGACTCGCGTGCGAATTCCTCATCCGTCTGGTGGATGCTCTTCAGCACCGGGCCAGGGCCGACGGCGTTGACGCGAATGCGCGGTGCGAATGCCTGCGCCAGCATGCGCGTGGCGGACCAGAGGCCGGCTTTCGAGACGGCATAGGAAAAGAACTCCGGGGTGGGGCGGAGCACGCGCTGATCAACGATATTGATGATGTTGCCAGCGGCGCCAGCCGGCAGCTGACGGGCGAACGCCTGCGCGAGGAGGACGGGCGCCCGCAAATTGATGTCGAGGTGAGCGTCCCACCGCGCCACGTCCAGCGTTTCGATACGGTCGTCGAGAAAGAGCGACGCGTTGTTGACGAGGCAGGTCGGCGCGCCGAGTTCGGCGGTGCACGCGGGGATCAGGCCCGCGACGTCGGCCGGGCTCGACAGATCCGCCGCCAGTGCCGCGGCAGTGCCGCCGAGCGACAGGATCTCACCGACCACTTGCTCGGCGTCGTCGCGCGACGAGCCATAGTGGACGCCAACGTGCCAGCCTTCAGCCGCCAACACGCGCGCGATTTCGCCACCGATCCGGCGCGCCGCACCCGTGATCAGCGCAACGCGCGGGGATTTGACCGGCGTTCTCACTCGTTGTCGCCGTCGATCAGACCGCCGAGGCCGCCGAGCAACGAGCCTTCGTCCTTACCGCCACGGGTCGCCATCATCATGCGGCCGGCGAGCCGTGAGAAGGGCAGACTTTGCAGCCAAACTTTTCCGGGCCCGCGCAACTGGGCAAAGAACACGCCTTCGCCGCCAAACAACATGGACTTGACGGAGCCGGCGCGCACGATGTCGAAATCGATGGTCGGGGTCATGGCGGCGACGCAGCCGGTGTCAACATGCAACTCCTCGCCGGGCCCAAGCTCGCGCTCGATGATGCAGCCGCCGCCATGCACGAAGGCATAGCCGTCACCCTCGAGCTTCTGCATGATGAAGCCCTCGCCACCGAACATGCCGGTCATGATTTTGCGCTGGAAGTGGATGCCGATGGAGACGCCTTTGGCGGCGCAGAGGAACGAGTCCTTCTGGGCGATGAGCATGCCGCCCATTTCAGCGAGGTGGAACGGCAGGATCGTGCCGGGGTAGGGGGCTGCAAAGGCGACGCGGGCCTTGCCCTGGCCCTGATGCGTGAAGACGGTCATGAACAGGCTTTCGCCCGTGATCAGACGCCGGCCGGCCGCGCCGAGCTTGCCGAAAAAGCCGCCTGTTGCCTGGGAGCCATCTCCGAAGATTGTGTCCATATGGACGGCTGGATGTTTGAACATCATCGCGCCGGCCTCGGCGATGGCGCTCTCGCCTGGGTCGAGCTCGATCTCGACGAATTGCATTTCCTGGCCGATGATCTGGTAGTCGATGTCGTCAGCCGCGCGCGATGCCATGGGTCGATGAGGCGCCGAAGGGGGAGCCGAGCTGGCCCACGGCTGGGTGGATGGGGTTGGAGACGGCGCGGGCGCCGGAGTGGATGCGGGCGTCGATGCGGCGGGATCGACGAGGCCGGCTTGGCGGGGACGGCGGCCAAACGGAGGAACCGAGCCACCCGGGGGAACTGAACCACCTGACGTCATTGCGGTCTTCCCTTGTGAATGCGAGCACAGCAGGCCAGCCCGCCAAGGGGCGGCAAATCAGAAATCTATCATAAGGCGGGCGTTCGCGCGATCACCGATCGCGGCGCAGCGCGGCCGTCTCGACGGGCGGCTGGGAGCGCAGGCCGCGCACGGTCAGCCAGATGCCGAGGGCGCCGACCAGCACATTCGCCAGATTCAAGCTGATCTCGAAGATCTGGAACCCGGAGATCTGTGGCGGCTTGGTCGCCGGGGTCGGCGCCGAGCGAGCTGTTGGCGCACTTGGTGCGGGTTGCACCGAGCGGCTCGCGCCAGCAACGGGCCGGTCGCCCTGGGCCGCGCGCTGCGGCTCGTAGATGAAGCGGTAGCCAGCCATCGCAAGGGCTCCGCACAACAGGAGAAGACCGAGAACGGCGAGACCGACCTTGCGCATATGTGACCCCTGGCTAACGTCCGAGCGAGCCTTATTAACCTTGCGCGGAGCTTCTAACAAGGGCCCGCGCTCGGGTCCGGAGTTCCCGGGATTGCGGACCCGATCAGCGGCCGTACTGCACACGCTTGGCGGCCGGCCACTGCACGCGATAGCCGAAATCGAGAACCCGCTCCTCGTCCGGTTTCAGCTCCTGGTCCCAGGCCAGCACGCCGCGCTTGTCATCGAGGTTCTGGCGTGTCGGCGGCGTCTTAGTAAGCAGCTCGACTTTGATCTCCTGGTTTTGGGAAACGGGGATCTGGTCCTGGATCGTGAGTTGGATCGGCCGCTCGTGCATGCTTTTGACGGTGATGCGGAAGTTGCGCACGTCGGTTTTCGACGAGGTGATGATGCCGGACTCGCCGCGCTTTTCTTCGATCAGCGCGTGGCGGACGCGGATCGCATCGTCCGGGCCGAAACCGAGTTCGTGATCCTCGCCGGGCGTCAGCAGGGGCAGCCGGCCGTTGCCGACAAAGGTGCCGTCGCGGAACAGCGAGACCTGGCCCGGCAGATAGGGCGTCGTGCGGGGCGTTGCGAACTTGGCGTAGAGATAGGCCTTGGCCTCGAGGCGTGGGGCCGTGCGGACCACGAGCTGCGGGTCGATGTCGGCCGCGTCGAGCTGGACGCGCTTCTGCTCGCCGGTGGTGGGAACTGTGAGTTTGCCCGGCACGTTGAACAGCGCCTGGAACGGGGCGGCCTCGACAGTCGCAACCTGTTCCAGAGCCGGCGCCAACTTGGCGGCAGCCGCCGCAGGTGCGGCCTCGGCGGCACTTTCCGCGTCCGCCATCGAACGCGACCGCAGTCCGCCGGAGACCGGCGCGGGCGCCTGCATCGACATCGGCCGGGGTGGCGGAGCTTCGGGAGCGTAGTCCACCGTCATCGGAAACAGCTCGGGCGCGGCGGTGCCGGTGCCAGGGCGCGTCGTCGAGAGGACGAGCGCGACCTCGGTCCAATCCTCGCCGGAGCGCTGCTGGATCGAGGCGCGGCGGACAAGGTTGATCTTGGGCGCGGTGTTGCGGGCGCCGGTGGCGAGGCGCGCATCGTAGTAGGGCTGCCAAGATGCGTTCTGCACCTGATAGCGAATGGTCAGATCCGCCTCCAGCGTCGCGCCGGCAGCGACGAACACCTTGGCCTCGGTCCGTTGCTCCTGGACGGGCGCGAGCGCGGCCAGCTTCTTGTTGAGGTCTTCGATCTTGCGGTCGGCGTCGCGCATCTTGACCTGAGCGTCGAGCGCGGTCTTCTGCGCTTCGGCGCTGCGGGTGCCGATGAGCGTAAAAATCTGGCTCCAGTCGGGCTGAGCCACGGCGCCCGCGCCGGTTCCGGGAGTGGGATGCGCCGGCAACTGGGTCAGCTTCTCGATCAGGGCGAGCTGGCTGGCGGCCGCCTTCTGTGCCGCTTCGATCGTCGCGCGCTCATCCTTCAGTCTTTCGATCTCGAGTTCGATGCGCCGCCGTTCGCTGGCCTGCTGGGCCGGATCACCGCGTGGCACCTGCAGCCGGCGCGTGTCGACCGAGCCGATGTCGAGGCGGCCGGTCGCCTTGCCCTCGACCCGGATCGAGCCGGGCACGGCGCCCGCCGGCAGATCGTTGAACAGGATGGTGTGCTCGCCGGCCTCGAGGCGGACCTTCGAGGTGCGCGTGATTTCGGCGCCGGTTGGGAACACGATGACGCCCGTGATTCGGGAATTTGCTGGAACATCCGCGGCCATCGCCGCGCCCGTCATCATCTCTGCCGCCATCAACACCGCCATTAGCCGACGCATGGACTTCCTCCCCGCACGGTGGTGCGGCGCTCGCTTTTCGCCCCAGGCTAGCGGAGTTCGTGTCCCAAGTATGTCGGCCGCTGAAACCATGGCCAATTCATGACCCGGAGACGGACGATCGGTGCCCAGGCCACAACTGCGACACAACAGGGTGCCACGCTGGCTCCCGACGGAGCGTGCGGTGGCGAACCGGCGGCGCCCCTGAACGGCAGGGTTAAGAGCCCAATCGGGAGTGGAGATACATGAAGTTGAAGGCATTGGCAGTCGGTCTGGCGTTCGTATTGGCGGCAGCCACACCTGCCGCGGCGCAACGCGGCCCCGGGGGCAGCCCCGGCAACTGGGAGCTGCTCGGGCAGGAGCGTGTCGGTCTCGGCGCCGACCGTGACGTGATCACGCTGGCCCATTCCGAGGATCACTATCGGGGCAAGGCTTATCGGCGCCTGCGGTTCTCCGTGGAAGGCGGTGAGGTTCAGCTGCGCACCGTCAAGCTCGTCTACATCAACGGGCATCAAGAGGACGTCGAAATCAACCGCTCGCTCAACCCAGGGCAGGACGTCGACGTCGATCTGCGCGGCGAGCGCAGCTATCTCAGCCGCATCGAGATGTTCTACCGCGGCAAGTTCGGGCTCTCGCTCGGACAAGGCGGCATACGGTTCGAACAGGCGACGATGCGCGTGTTCGGCGACAACGCCCGTGGCCCGTCGCCGGCTGTGACGCCGCTACCCGTCACTCCGCGCGAACCTGAGCGCGGCTGGGATACACTCGCGACCGAACGCGTCAACCGCCGCGACTCGCGCGTCGAGCTGCGCGTTGGGCGGCGCGATGGCCGGATCGGTCAGATCCGCCTGCAGCACCAGGGCGAGCCGGTGCGCGTGAAGGACATGCGCATCACCTTCGGCAATAACGAGACACAGGTCGAACGGATCGATGAACGTCTCGGCGATGGCCAGTCGACGAGCCGGCGCATCGATCTGCAGGGTGACCAGCGTTTCATCCGGAGTGTCGTCGTAACGTTGGAACCAAGCCGTCGCCAGGGTTCAGCAGAGCTGAGCCTGCTTGGCACCGAGCGCCCAGGCCGCGAGACTGGCCAACAGCCGGCACCGGGCTTCCGTCCGCGTCCCGATTGGGTCCCGCTCGGCACGCAGTCGGTCGGCTTCGGCGTTGATCGCGATGTGCTACGCGTGAACCAGTCGGAGGAGTGGTTCCGCAATCGCGGCTTCGACCGTCTCCACTTCGCCGCCGAAGGCAACGAGGTCCATCTGATGCGCGTGAAGGTCGTCTACATCAACGGTGCCACGGAGGACTTCCCGATCGATCAACTGGTGCGGGTGGGGAATGCAGCGACCGTCGACTTGCCGGGCCGCCGTAGCTACGTGCGGGAGATCGAGATGATATACAAAGCGCGACGTGGGTTCCGCGGCCGCGCGAACGTGACTGTTTACGGCGAGCCCGTAACGCGCTGAACTCCGTCTACGGCGTGGAATTCATGAGGGACGCCTCGGTGAGGCGTCCCTTGTTTTTTGGTCTGACGCGCCAGAGGCGTCAGAACTGCAGCCGGCTGGCGCGGATGACCTGCGGCAAAGCGCTGACCTTCTCCAGGACTGTGTCGGAGATCGGCTCGTCGACGGCGACGAGACAGATCGCATCGCCGCCGGGCTTGTCTCGGCCAAGGTTGAGCGTCGCGATATTGACGCCGGCCTCGCCCATCAGCGAGCCGAACTTGCCGATGAAACCCGGCTTGTCGGAATTGCGCACGAAAAGCATGTGCGGGGCGACCTCGAACTCCATGTTGATGTCGCGAACCTGGATGAAGCGGGCGCGCCCGTCCGAGAACACGGTGCCGCCGACCGAGCTGTCGTATTTTTCCGTGCGAACGGTGAGTTTGACGTAGCTCTCATAGGTGCCGTCCTGGCCGCGCGTCGTCGTCTCGATCTTGACGCCGCGTTGCTCGGCGAGCGCCACAGCCGAGACCATGTTGACGCCATCGCCCATGTGCCACTTGAGCACGCTGGCAACGGCGGCGGCCGTGATCGGTTTGACATTGAGTTCGGCGACCGCGCCCGAATACTCGACCTTGATGCCCTTGATGGTCGTCTCCGAGAGCTGGCCGGCAAACGAGCCGAGCTGTTCGGCTAGCTTGACGAAGGGGCGCAGGCGCGGCGCTTCCTCGGCGGTGATCGAGGGGAAATTGACCGCGTTTGAGATCGCTCCTTTGAGAAGGTAGGCCGACATCTGCTCGGCGACTTGCAGCGCGACGTTTTCCTGTGCCTCCCCGGTCGCAGCACCCAGATGCGGCGTGCAGATGAGGTTGGGCGTCCCGAAGAGCGGATTGGCCTTCGCCGGCTCCTCCTCGAAGACGTCGAGGGCGGCGCCCGCCACGTGGCCCGACTTCAACGCGCCGAGAAGTGCCGCCTCGTCGATCAGGCCGCCGCGTGCGCAATTGATGATGCGGACGCCCTTCTTCATGCTCGCGAGGGCAGGGGCGCCGATGATGTTCCGGGTGCGATCGGTAAGTGGTGTGTGCAGCGTAATGAAATCGGCGCGCGCAAACAGCTCGGCCAGTTCGACCTTCTCGACGCCGATCTCCATCGCGCGCTCGGCCGACAGGAACGGATCGAATGCGATCACCTTCATCTTGAGGCCGATGCCGCGATCGGCGACGATCGAGCCGATATTGCCGCAACCGACGACGCCGAGCGTCTTGCCGAACAGCTCGACGCCCATGAATTTCGATTTTTCCCACTTGCCGGCCTGCGTCGAGCGGTCGGCCTCGGGGATCTGGCGGGCGAGCGCCATCATCATCGAAATCGCGTGCTCGGCGGTGGTGATCGAATTGCCGAACGGCGTGTTCATGACGATCACGCCTTTGGCAGTCGCCGCTTTGATGTCGACGTTGTCGACGCCGATGCCGGCGCGGCCGACGACCTTCAGTTTTGTCGCCTTGGCAAGCATCTTCTCGGTGACTTTGGTGGCGGAGCGAATGGCGAGGCCGTCATAGGCGCCGATGATCTGCTCGAGTCGCTCCTTGTCCCGGCCAAGCGCCGGCTCGAAGGTCACGTCGATGCCGTTGTCCCTAAAGATGGCGACGGCGGCGGGGGAGAGTTCATCGGAAATCAGAACTTTGGGTGCGGGCATGTTCATTGTCCTCGTTGTCCCCTCTTCCCGCTCGCGCGTGGCGCGCCATCAGGGTGGGGCACAGAATTGGAAGCGCGAACGGGAAGAGGGTTAGGGCGAGGGCGGCGGCAAGCACGGAACCAGGGCCGGCCCTCACCCTTTTGTTAAGGCTGCTTGCGCGAGCTTGGCCTTTTCGACGGCATAAGCCCAATCGAGCCACGCCACGAGCGCCTCGAGATCGGAGCGCTCGATGGTGGCGCCGGCCCAGATGCGAAAGCTCGCCGGCGCGTCGCGATGGTTGGCGATGTCCATGGCGACGCCCTCTTTCTCGAGCAGCGTCGCGATCGCTTTGACGAAGTCCTTCTGGCGGTCGTCCGACCATGTCGAGACGACGGGATCGACGAGCTTCAGGCAGACGCTAGTGTTAGAGCGGGTGGCGGGATCAGCGGCGAGGTTCGTGATCCAAGGTGTCCGGTCGGCCCAGTCGTTGAGCACCTTCGCGTTGGCGTCGGCCCGTGCAACCAGCGCCTTGTGCCCGCCGAGCGTCTCGACCCAGGCCAGCGCGTCGAGATAGTCCTCGACACAGAGCATCGACGGCGTGTTGAGCGTCTCGCCTTCGAACAGGCCCCTGATCAGCTTGCCGCCTGAGGTCATGCGGAAAACCTTCGGCAATGGCCACGCTGGTGCGTAAGTCTCAAGTCGTTCGACGGCACGCGGCGACAGGATCAGCATGCCATGGGCGGCCTCGCCGCCGAGCACCTTCTGCCAGGAGAACGTGAGCACATCGATCTTCGACCAGTCGATGGCCTGGGCGAATGCCGCGGAGGTGGCGTCCGCGAAGGTGAGACCGCCGCGCTTGGCCGGGATCCAATCGTAATCGGGGACACGGACGCCGGATGTGGTGCCGTTGGCGGTGAACAGCACGTCGTGCTCGAAATCGACCGTGCTGAGATCCGGCAGCGCGCCATATGGGGCCTCGATGACCCTGGTGTCCTTGAGCTTGAGCTGCTTGACGACGTCGGTGACCCAGCCTTTGCCGAAGCTCTCCCAGGCCAGCGCGTCGACGCCGCGGGCGCCAAGCATGGACCACATGGCCATCTCGTAGGCGCCGGTGTCCGATCCCGGCACAATGGCGCAGAGATAATCGGCGGGGAGGCCGAGGATCGACTTCGTCTTGTCGATTGCGAGCTTGAGGCGTGCCTTGCCCTCTTTCGCGCGATGCGAGCGGCCGAGGAACGCATTATCGAGGTTTTTTGTGGTCCAGCCGGGCCGCTTGGCGCAGGGGCCGGAGGAGTAGTGCATATTGAGCGGGCGAAGGCCCGGTCGCAGGTGCGCAACTAAAGGCACACCGTGTGCCGGCTTGGTCGCAGTCGTCATGTCGCCTATCCTTCCAGATAGTTGCCTCCCGTTGGGGGGAGGTGGCCCGGCAGCGATTATAGTGAGATTCTGCTAGGATGTCGTTGCGACTTTATGGTTGCGCCTTGGGCTGACCTCGCACATGCCGGTCAGCAACGTTAGGGCGACCAATAGCGCTGCCACACGCAGAACACAGTGACGGCACCGCCGAGCATCACCCAGCAAGTGACGGCGACCTTGACGGCAGTATAAGCCCGCTCACCAACCGCATAGCGCGGAAGGCACGCCACAAACAGTGGCAGCAGGGGCAGAAAATACCGACCCTGAATGCCCTCGACTATGGGCGCGCCGAGCTCGGAATGCTGCATATAAATGACGAGGAACATGCCGAAGCAGGTAGCAAGCAGGATGGCGCAGACCAGAAACGTGACGATGGGACGCCGACATTTGATGCGGGGCTCGATCGGGGCACACAGCACCAGCAGGATCGAGGTTGCGACCAGAAAGACTTTAGGCAGGTCCGTGTCGAGCCAACCGAGTTGACCGATCATGGAATGCAGGTAGAATTCGTTCTTCACCAGCCACGTGCGCTGCAGCGTGCGGATAAATTCGAGGGGGTCGGTGAGAACACGGCGGAGCTGACCGTAGACGTCGATCACGACGTCGGTTCGCACCGGATAGACCGTCGAACCGATGATGGACGTCCAAATCCCCCACACGGTGACCGAGATCGAAACTGCGACAACCGGCAGAGTTAGCGACTTGGTTGTGCGATGCACGGCAAACAGACAGACCAGCGGAATAGCAGCGAGCGGCAAGTACATAATCTTACAGACGGCGAGATAGAAGGCTGCTGCGAGTGTCGCGAGCAGTCGAGGCCTCGCAATGTCGCCTGTCTCCATCAGCTCAGCCAGCCCGATCGCCAGGACCATGCCTGCCCCGACCAGAACGGCGTCAGGCGCCAGCGACGCCGCGAGGAACATCGTCATCGGCAATGTCGCGATCAGGAAGAACGGCAGCGCCGCAATACGCAAATGCCGGAGTGCATAGGCGACCAATGAGAGTGCGACGAAGCTGTTCACAAGGCGTCCGGCGTAAAGCCAGATGAGCGGTCTCATGTTCAGGCGATCGGCAACGGCAATCGCGGCCGCGGCGGGCGCGTGAGCAAGAGGAAAGTACAGCGCGGTGTTCCGGTGCTCCGCGAAATAGAGCGGGCCCTGACGCTGGTAGGACATCGACTGCCGGATCTGAGCCAAACTGGCCTTGCGCTCCGGGTGGCCTGGAATATCCATGAACGGAACGATGATCTGGATGACGTCAGTCTCGATATAGCTGCCGAGCAACATCGGCCTGGTCGGATGCGCGACAGGACGGATGCCGGCGCGCGAGACTTGAACCGACCGGAAGAAGTGCGAAAAGCCATCGGGCGCCTGGAACGGAGGCGTGAGGAAGCACAGGATGAAGACGACCGGCGTCGCAACGGCTAGATAGCATCGCCGCAACGACCACTCGGAGACCTGCTTTGGCCACGCCCAAATCTGATGAAGGACAGGCATTTACGCCTACTGAAGGAATGCCGACTGGACGAAAGAGTGAACGTGCTAAGAGTTAGATTGAAGGCGAACGACCGGCAAGGACGACGTACGGCACGCTTGCCGTACTGCAAAATCCAACCACCCTTGCGGTTGACCTCGTCTACCAACCCGGAGCCACCAAAATCGATCCGATCTGGGGCTCGCGGATGTCACGATCTTTGCAATTGGGCGGGCGACCATATGTGCGCATCGTGTATGCTACCGGCGTCTCGGCAGCATCGAGCGCCAGTCCAATACGAGAGACGATCACGATCAAATGAAATTTGCCCGCTTTCCACTCGCCGATGCCGAAGGGGTTATCCTCGCGCACTCGGTCTCCACGCCGAAGGGTGTGATCAAGAAGGGCCGCGTGCTCGCAGCCGATGATATCGCACGCTTGGCCGCGCAGGGATTGACGGAGGTGATCGCAGCACGCCTGGAGGCTGGCGACGTTGGCGAGGACGACGCAGCGCGGCGGGTGGCGGCGGCGGCGGCGGGACCCGGCACGCATGCGGGAGCGCCGTTCACCGGCCGCGCGAACATTTTTGCTGACATCGCAGGGCTCGTGCGGCTCGATGCGGACGCGGTCGCGCGCATCAATGCCATCGACGAGGGGCTCACCATTGCGACCGTGCCGCCCTTCGAGCGGGTGGCTGCCGGCCAGATGGTGGCGACGATCAAGATCATCACGTTCGCGCTGCCGGAAGCGGTCGTGACCGAAGCAGAGCGCATTCTCGCCGGCAACCGGCGGCTCGCCGAGGTGCGCGCATTCGTGCCGCGAACCGCGGGTCTCATCCTGACGCGCATGCCCGCGACGAAAACGAACGTGCTGGCCAAGCGCCGCGCCGCAATCGAGGACCGCCTGACGGCGCTGGGCAGCAAACTTGGTCCGGTCGAGACGGTGGCGCACGAGGAAGCCGCGGTCGCAGCGGCCATAGCTCGGATGCGGGAGGCGGGTGCCGATCCGATCCTGGTGTTCGCCGCTTCCGCGATCGTCGATCGGGGCGACGTCATTCCGGCGGCACTGGTGGCGGCAGGCGGCGACATCGTTCGGCTCGGCATGCCGGTTGATCCGGGCAACATGATGCTGATGGGGCGGCTCGGTGAAACCGATGTGATCGGCGCGCCGAGCTGTGCCGCTTCGCCGAAGCTCAACGGGTTCGACTGGGTGCTGGAGCGGCGGCTCGCGGGGATCGAGGTCGGCGTGCGCGATGTGGCGGCGATGGGTCTTGGTGGGCTGCTGAAGGAGATCGTCACGCGGCCGCAACCGCGAGAAGGGGGTGAGGTCGAGATGCCGGACGAGGACGTCGTACGCCGGACACCGCGGATTGCTGCGATCGTCCTGGCGGCTGGCCGGTCCACCCGGTTCGGCACCTCGAACAAGCTTCTGGCGCCGCTCGAAGGTGCGCCCCTGGTGCGCAAAACGGTCGAAAATGTGCTGGCTGGCCGCGCGCGGCCCGTGCTGGTGGTGACGGGGCACATGGCCGATGACGTGCGGGCGGCGCTGGCCGGCCTCGATGTGACGTTTGTTGCGAGCCCGGACTACAAGGCGGGATTGAGCGCGTCGTTGAAGGCGGGGATCGCGGCGCTGCCGGCGGGACTCGATGGCGCGCTGGTGTGCCTTGGCGACATGCCGGGCGTTTCCAGTGGCGATATCGATCGTCTGATCGCGGGCTTCGCGCCGAAAGAGGGCCGCGCCATTATCGTTCCGACGCATCGCGGCAAGCGCGGCAACCCGGTACTGTTCGCGAGCCAATTCCTCGCCGAGATGCGCACGGTCGAAGGCGATACCGGAGCCCGCCACATCATCGGGCAGTACGGCGAGGAGGTGGCGGAGGTCGATCTCGGCCACGACGGCATCTTCATTGACGTCGACACGCCCGAGGCGCTGGAACGATTCAAGCGCGGGGGGTGAGCAATGTCCCGAACAGCTCGATCCACTCGGCGGTCATCGGGTCGCGCACTTTGCGATCGAGCGCGAGCAGCGCCGGGCCGAGGCGCTCCCATTCGGCATGGCAGATATTGAAATGCGTCGTGTCGAGCAGCCAGCGACCGGGAGGCAATCCATAGTCGATCGTGTGGCGGCGCTGCCCCGCTTCCTCGACCTCGGCAGTCCACTCCGCGAGTGCGATCAGCGCCGGATCGGACATCGGCGGCTTGGCGCGTAGCCCGAACCAGAACAGGCCAAGGCCATAGAACGCCATCTCGTCGTCGATGGCGGGAAAGCGCTGGGCGGCTCCGTTGGCGGCGCGCCGGCCAATCAGCCAGGAAAGGAAGGCCGCCGCTTCCCGATCAAAGCCCACGCCGAGCGTTTCGAGGCTCCAGATCAGCTGGATCAGTGTCTGGTTCTGGCCGTCGAAGCCATCGAAGTTGCCGGGCTCGCCGCTGGCGCGCAGCAGTGCCGCACAACAGAATGCGCGCATCCAGTGACCGCGTGCGCCGGGGCGCCCCGGCTTCCATTCCGGGTTCTCGGGCTGCGACCAACGGATCAGTTCGAGAACTTCCTTCGGTTCCCAAGGCATTGGCGCGGGCAGCTGCTTGCCGTCCCTGATCCGCTTCAGCGCGGCGAAATGCGCCTCTACGTCGCGGCCATAATCGCCATGAGCGATGTCGCGCAGCATGCTGTCGTCGATGTTGGCGGCGATGCACCACAACAAGCCGTCGGGCTCGGGTTCGAGTGCAATCAGTGCATCGTAGAGTGTCGCGACCATGCTGCAGACAAAAGCCCGGATCGGGGTCAGCGTCCCTCGCGCCACCAGGCGAGGGTGATGAAGGCGAGCAGGGCGGCAAGTGCCAGCAGGCCCGTGAACAGCGGCGTGAGCGTCACGCCGCGTGTGACGTGGGCCTCGCGGTCCTTGAGGCCGAGCCAGCCGCTGCCTGAGAGCACGCGCGCGTTCGAGAGCATCGAGACGCGGGGGACATCGACGGCACTCGCCGAAACATTCGACAGCAGCCCCGTACCGCGCGTCCAGAACACGCCGCCGCCGGTGGCTTCGACGAGCGGCTTCATCTTGGCGTCGGTGGCGGTGACCTCGTTCATTTCGCGGGCGTCTTCGAGGCCGGCGTGGGCGACCGCGGTCAGCGGCCCGTTCGGCGAGGGCGTCTGCAGCTTGTAGAGGCCGGGCGTCTTGACATCGATGGTGGTGCGCCAGATCCCGTCGCCGGTGCGCTCGAGGGTGGCGTCCGACGTCTCACCGCCCGGCGCTGAGATGGTGACGGCGGGAACGCGCTCCTCCATTGAGCGGCGTTCTATGGAAAGCTTCAGGCCGCGCGCGGAGGCGATCAGGCGCTCCTCCTCGAGGTCGGGCTCCTTCATCAGCCAGTGCGACATGCGGCGCAACAGATCGGTGTGCGGGCCACCACCGTCATAGCCACGCGCCCACAGCCAGGCATGATCGGAGAGCAGCAGCGCGACGCGGCCCTTGCCCTTGCGGTCGAGCACGAGCAGCGGCTTGTCCTCGGCGCCGCTCATGACCGTACGGCCACGGCGTGGCTGCGCTTCGACCTGGCGGAACCAGCGGCCCCAGGTGGCGTCCTTGTTGGCTTCGCCGGCACCGGGCAGCCCGCGGGTGACGGGGTGCTTGAGGCCATCGCCGGAAATCTTCGGCCTGAACGGCAGCTCGATGACGCGCGAGGAGGGTAATGCGGGCAGGACGGTCGTCAGCGGCGTGCGGTTGAGGCTCGCAGTGCCGGCGTAGTCGTCGCCCGCCGCGATCAGCAGCGCGCCGCCGTGGTTCTCCACGTAGCGGGCGATGTTGTCGTAGTAGAGCAACGGCAGAATGCCGCGATGCTGGTAGCGGTCGAAGATGATCAGGTCGAATTCCTTGATCTTCTCCGAAAACAGCTCACGCGTCGGGAAGGCAATCAGCGACAGCTGGTGGATCGGCGTGCCGTCCTGCTTCTCGGGTGGCCGCAGAATGGTGAAGTGCACGAGGTCGACGGCGGCGTCTGATTTCAGGAGATTTCGCCAGGTGCGCTCGCCGGCATGCGGCTCGCCCGAAACCAGCAGCACGCGCAGGTTCTCGCGCACGCCTTCGGCAGCGACGACAACGCGGTTGTTGGCGGGCGTCAATTCGCCCGGGGCCGGTTCCAGCTCGATCTCGACGATGTTCATGCCGGAATGCGGGAAGGGCATGGGCAGAACGACCTTGCGGTCGATCTCGGTGCGGCGCGTTTCGTCCGGGCGGCCTTCGCGGCGGATCTTGAGGGTGACGGCCGTGCCCGAGGCGCCGCGCTTGCCGGTTTCGCGCACGGCCAGCTCGATGTCGCGGCTTTGGCCGACGATGCCGAACTTCGGTGCCTTCAGAATTTCGATCCGGCGGTCGAATTCGTCGGGACGGCCGGTCAGCAGGGCATGGACGGGAGCATCGAAGCCGAGCGCGGCGGCGGCCTGTGGAACGTCATGCACTTGTCCGTCGGTGATCATGATGACACCCGACAGGCGGTCGGGCGGCACATTGGCGAGCGCGCGATTGAGATCGGTGAACAATGTGGTCCCGGCGGCCTGCTCGCCGGTGGGTTTCGATGAGGCCACCCACTTCACTTCGAGATTGGGGATCTTCTGCAACTTGGCCTCGAGATCGGCGCGGATCGCCGCGGTCTGCTCGGGGCGTCCTGCGATCGTCTGGCTGGTCGACTCATCGGTGACGACGATGGCGATGTTGGAGAGGCTTTCGCGCTCTTCCTGGCGCAGCGTCGGGTTGGCGAGCGCGGCGATCAGGGCCGCCAGCGAGAGTGCGCGCAACAGGGCACCCCGTGTGCGCCGGAACAGCAGGGCGATGATCAGGAGCACGGCCACGGCGATCGCGGCCCAGAACAGCGGGCCCGGCACCATCGGCGAAATGTCGATCTTCCAGCTCATGTTTGCCTACTGCCCCAGCCGTTCCAGCAACGCCGGCACGTGAACCTGATCGGCTTTGTAGTTACCGGTCAGTGCGTACATGACGATGTTGATCCCGACGCGATAAGCCTGCTCGCGTTGGGCATCGCCGCCGGGCACGGTCGGATAGATCGGCCGGTTGCGCTCGTCGAGCGCCCACGCGGCAGCCATGTCGTTCGGCGTGACCAGGATCGAGCTGACGCCGTCGACGCGGCGCGCCTTGCGCCCCTGATCGGCCTTCTCCTCGGCGCTTTCGGCCTCGACCCAGAGCTGGCCGCCGTCATAGCGGCCGGGGAAGGTGCGCAGCAGATAGAACGATTTTGTCAGCACGTGCTGCTCGGGCACCGGCTCGAGGCGCGGAATATCGAGGCTGCCGAGAAGCCGTTGTAGCGGTGTGCCATCGCCGCGGTTGACCGAAAATCCCGTTGGAATGCCTTGGCCCTGATCGCGGGTGTCGAAGATGATCATTCCGCCTTGTTTCATATAGGCGTCGATCTTGGCGAGCGTCGGGTCGGGCAGCGGGCGCGCATTGGCGAGCACGGGCCAATAGAGGATCGGGAAGAAGGCGATCTCGTCGGTGGCGATGTTGACGCCGAACGGTTCGCCGGGCTCGACGGCCGTGCGCGCGCCGAGCATCTTGCCGAGACCGATCAGGCCGGTGCGGCTGGTGTCATCGGTGGAAGCATCGCCGGTGATGACGTAGGCGAAGCTCACTTTGCCGGTGGCCTGGATGGCGAGCTGTTGCTCGCGCGTCAGGCTCGACGGCGGCGGCGTTGCGCGGGGCACCGTGCGCTGGGCCGGTGGACTTTGGGTCAGGGTTTGCGCGTCGGCGGGTTGGCTGTGGCCCGACAATACGATGAGGGCGATGGCGGCCGCCGTCGCGACCGCCGGCCGCCGCCAGCGCTGCCAGAACGGGCCCGCCTGCAGCAGCAGCACGGCGATGATGTCCAGGAAGAGCAGGCCGAGCGCGGCGGCGAGAAGGCCCGGTTTCAGCGGTCGCGTCGATTTCGGCCTCGTAGGCGCGGCGTTCGGCGGCGGGCAGACTGCCCATGGGCTTCAACTCCGATTTCGGACCGACGATATTGAGCGCGCGTGGCGAGCCCTGGGGACCATAGTAGCCCGGCGGGTGATCGATGCCGGGCTTTGTCGTGTCGAGTTTGGCGGACGGAATGGCCTGCGCCGTCGGTGGCGGATTGCGAAGCACGCCATTGCCGTCGAGCGTCTGCGACGGTGGAAGCACCTCGGCGCCGGTCGCCTGCGGCTCAGTGGCCGTGACCGCGTTGGTCTCGATGCCGCCGGCCCGCACGCCACCCGGACGGCCGAGCGTCGCCACACGGCGCAGCATCTCGACGAAGAGGCCGGACAGCGGCAGGTTCGACCAGTCCGAGTTAGCGGTGATGTGGAAGAGCAGCAACTGGCCGTCGCCATGTTTTTTGGCGGTGACCAGCGGCGTGCCGTCCTTGAGGCGGGCCCAGACCTTGATGTCCTGCGTCATGGCGCCGGGCTCGGCGAGGACCTGCCGCGTGACGTTGATTTCCGGCGCAATGGCGAGGCCCGTGAACAGGCTGGTGTCGTCGAAGGCGGCCAGCGGCTGCGGCGTCGACCACGAGAGCGCGCCACCGAGCGTGCGCCCACCGATGCGCAGCGGAACGGGGAGCAGGGGATCGCCGCCCTTCTCTAGGCGCGAGCCGGAGAACCGGACGAGGACGCCGCCCTTCTTGACCCAATCATCGACCTTGGTTTGCAGCTCGCCCGAGATCGTGCCGATATCGGCCAGCATCAGAATCGACACGTTCTGCTTGAACGCATCGGTGGCCGCCGCGACGAGGTTGGCGTCCTTCGGGCGGACCAGCTCGGCGAACGGCGCGAGCGCCTTCTCGATATAGTACAGCGGCGCCAACAGCGGCTGCGCCTGTTCGCGGCTTTCTCCCGAAATCAGCGCGATGCGGTTCCAGCGCGAGCGGGCATCAAGCAGATGCACGCCAGCCGCCGACCGCTCGCCCGCGATTTCGATGCGGGCGACCTGGTTTCGCAGTTCCAGCGGCAGCGTGAATTGCACGCTGGCGCGGCGTTCACCGGCTGCAAAGCTGAACGGCGCTTCGCCGAGACGCTGGCCGCGGGCGGAGAGTGCGAGGACGTGACCCTGGCGGGCGGCGCCTTCGGAGCGCAGGACAATTGCCTCCAGCTTGCCGTCGCGCGCCAGGCCGGCAACGGCGGCCAACGCTTCCTCGCCAGCGCGCGGATCGACGACTGTGAGTGTTCCACCGGCGCCGGTCAGGCCCGCGAGCTTTTCAGCAAAGGCGAGTGTCTGGCCGTCGTGATCGATGCCATCGGCGAGCCAGACGACGCTCGCCTGCGGCGTGCCGCTGAGCGCAGTTGCGAGTTGGGTGGCCGTCTCGGTGCGCTCGGGCGCATAGGGCTGGGGGGCCAGCGCCGCCGCCGTCGAGCGGGCCGAAGCGGGTGCTTCGATCCGGAGGGTCTGCGTCTTGGCGGGCGGCGCCGTTTGCGCGATCAGCACCGGGCGGTTTTGCGCCTCCGCTTCGGCGATGAGCCGGTCGACGAGGCGCAGCCGTTCGTTGAAGCGCGTGGCCGAGGCCCAGCCATTGTCGACCACCAACACCACGGGGCCGGCGCCCTTGAGGCCCTTGTCCCGGCTCGGATTGAGCACCGGCTCGGCGAGCGCCAGGATGACGAGGGCGGCGGCCAGCATGCGGATGAGCGTCAGCCACCACGGCGTCTTGGCGGGGGTCTTATCCTTGTTCTCGAGGCCGACCAGAATGCGGGTGGCGGGAAATTCGATGCGGCGGGGGCGCGGCGGCACGGTGCGCAGCAGCCAATAAATGATCGGCAGCGCGACCAGGGCGCCGAGCAGCATCGGATTGAGAAAGGCCAGCGCGCCGAGGCTCATGAACGGGCCTCCGCGGGTTTGGCGACCGGGGCGACGGTCGGCGCCGAAGACGAGTGCCGATAGTCGCCGGCCTGCCCTTGCAAGCGCATGACCAGCGACAGGAGCGGCTCGGCGGGCGAGCGATCGGTGTGGTGGACGAGCAGCGTCCAGCCGAGCTTGCGGGCGACATCGCTGAGCGCGTCCCGATGTGCGGCAAGCCTCGCCTGATAGCGCTCGCGCAGGCTTTCGACGCGATCGGCGATCCAATGCTCGCCGTGCTCGGGGCCCAGGAACTCGGCGCGGCCCTCATAGGGCAGGGTTTCCTCGGCGGGATCGAGCACCTGCACGAGATGCCCCGCAACGCCGGCGCTGGCAATGGCGCGCAGCCGCGCCGCGATGTCGTCGACCGGATCGAGGAAATCGGAAAACAGCAGCGCGCCGGAAAACCGCGGCAGGCGTGCTTCGGGCGGCAAGCCCTTGGTCAATTCCCGCGCGCCCGCATGCATGATGAGGTGCTCGGCGAGGCGGGAGGCGGCCTTGCGCGAGGCGGTCGGGCGGGTCAGGCCCAGCAGCGCCACGCGTTCGCCGCCGCGCACCAGCAATTCGGCCGCGGCCAGCATCAGGACAATGGCGCGATCGCGCTTCGTGGTCTGGCTGAGGTGGCTCTTGAAGTTCATCGATGCCGAGAGATCCGGCCACAGCCAGATCGTATGGGCGGCCTCCCACTCGCGCTCGCGCACGAAGAGATGGTCGGAGCTGGCGGAGCGGCGCCAGTCGATCAGGGTTGCGGCGTCCATCTGCTCGAACTGGCGGAACTGCCAGAACGTCTCGCCGGGGCCCGCGCGGCGCCGGCCGTGCACGCCGTGCGAGACCGTGCTCGACACGCGCATGGCGTCCAGCATCAGGTCGGGCAGACGATCGGCCAGCCCATGCGCCTCCGTCTCCAGCGGCGCCAGTGCAGATCGTTCCGTGGTCGCGCGCGGGGCCGATGCCATCACATCTCCTGGTCGGGTCAGACTATGCGATGGCGGTTGCGAGGCGACCAATCACGGTCCCGACATCGGCGCCTTCGGCGCGGGCCGCGAACGTCAGTGCCATGCGGTGCTTCAAGACCGGCTCGGCAAGCGCCACCACGTCGTCGACCGAGGGCGCAAGACGGCCGTCGATCAGCGCCTTGGCGCGAACGGCGAGCATCAGCGCCTGGCTGGCGCGCGGGCCCGGACCCCAGGCGATCAGACGGTCGGTCTCGGCGCCGGCGCCTTCGCCGGGCCGGGCCGAGCGCACGAGCTTCAGGATCGCCTCGACGACCTTGTCGGGGACCGGGAATCTGGCGAACTAGCCGCTGGATCGCCTGCAGCTCCGGCGCCGTCAGCATCGCCTCAAGCCGGCGCTCCTCGGTGCCGGTGGTCGCAAACAGCATGCGCCGCTCGGCGGCCTCGCCGGGATAGCCGACGTCGATCTGGAGCAGGAACCGGTCGAGCTGAGCCTCGGGCAGAGGATAGGTGCCTTCCTGCTCGAGTGGGTTCTGGGTGGCGAGCACGTGGAAGGGGGCCGGCACGTCATGGCGCTGGCCGGCGACCGTGACGTGGTGCTCCTGCATCGCCTGCAGCAGCGCGGACTGGGTCTTTGGCGAGGCGCGGTTGATCTCGTCGGCCATCAGCAGCTGGGCGAAGATCGGCCCCTTGATGAAGCGAAAGCTGCGCCGGCCGCCGGTGCCGGCAGCTGCATCCTCGAGCACTTCGGAGCCGATGATGTCGGAGGGCATCAGATCGGGCGTAAACTGGATGCGCTTGGCGTCGAGGCCGAGCACCCGCCCGAGCGTCTCGACCAGCAGCGTCTTGGCAAGGCCGGGCACGCCGACCAGCAGGCCGTGGCCGCCCGACAGGATGGTCACCAGCGTGCGCTCGATCACCTGATCCTGGCCGAAAATGACGTTGGCGGCGGCCTTGTGGACGCGCTGTATGCGCTCGCCGGCGGCTTCCACGCGTTGCACGATGTCGTCGGTCTGGGCGAGGGTGCTGATCGGGGTGCTCATGAGGGACCTGGGAGCCTGAAGGGGAAACCGGCGCATGGCCGTCGGGACCATGTTGCGGACTTGGGTTGGAACGGGAAGTGTGCGCGTGCGAAAGTGGTTACAATGTGGGCGATGAACGGATCATAGCAGCGGTTTCGGAAGTGGGGATATTAATCATGCGTAATGTCATCGCATGGAGCCCAGACATGTCCGCCGCTGAGAAACCGCAATGGCAGTGGCCAAGGCGCGGAGCGGCGCGGTTGGAACGAAAAAGCACTCCATGACGAGGCGCGAAAGGGGTCCAAGCGATGTGGCGACCCCGCGCGGCCAAGGGACGGAACATGGTCGGCAGTGATCATCCAGCGTTCGACAAGCAAATCAATCCCGAGACATTCACCCCACCGCCGTTCGCTCTCGATCGGGGCACGGGAGCCTCTCGATCTGGCGCGGCAGAGCCGGCGCTACCCGGCGCGGGACTGTCCGGGCTCGAGGCGTTGTTGAAGGAGCAAGGCGGCAAAGGTCACCCGCCCGTCGACAAATGGAACCCGCCCTATTGCGGCGACATCGGCATGGCGATCCGCCGCGACGGCACCTGGATGTATCAGAACAGTCCGATCGGCCGGAAGCCGCTGGTGCGCTTGTTCTCGACGGTGCTGCGCCGGGACGCAGATGGCCGCCACTACCTGGTGACGCCGGCTGAAAAGGTCGACGTGGCGGTCGAGGACGCGCCGTTCCTCGCCGTCGAGATGGAAGTCACGGGTGAGGGCGCCGCCCAGACCCTGACCTTCCGCACCAATGTCGACGACGTCGTGCGCTGCGGCCCAGCCAATCCGTTGCGCTTCGAGATCGAGGCCGGCAGCGGCGGCCTCAAACCCTATCTGCTGGTCCGCGGACGCCTCGAGGCGCTGGTCACGCGCGCGGTCTACTACGATCTCGTAGAGCTGGCCGTCGAGCACGACCGCCACCTCGGCCTCTGGAGCGCTGGCGCCTTTTTCCAGATGCCGGCGGGGTAGGTTGGGGCGGGCGTCATGGTCGGCCAGGAGGGGACGAATCAATTCGCACGAATTGTGCGTCGCTCAATGATAGTTTCAAAACTTCGCCCGAAAACCCATCCTCTTGCGTCCCCGGCCGGAGCGCGGTAGCGCGGAGAGCCGGGGTCTTCACCGCTCGAAGTGGAGCCCGAGTTCCGATGCCGATCGCGCAAGAGAAGACGTACTGGGTCTATATCGCCGCGAGCAAGCCGCGCGGCGTGCTCTACGTCGGCATGACCAGCGATCTCGCAGGCCGGAGCTGCCAACTGCGGCACGCCGGCTCATTCCTTGCGCGCCATCCCGAGCTTGGTGACCAAGTCCTTCTGGATCGCCACCTGCTCGGCGACGAAGCGGGTGTAGTCCTCGGGCCCCAGGTAGCGGCGCGGGTAGTCGTAGGTCTTGGCGAGTGCGACCACCCTCGGGTCGTCGAGCGCTTGCTTGAAGGCGTCATGCAGGCGCTTGACGATCGCTGGGTCCATGCCCTTGGGGCCGGCGAGGCCGATCGGCGTGTCGATGACGAAATTGAAGCCCGCTTCCTTGAGCGTCGGCACGGTCGGCCAGCGCGCATTGCGCTCGGCCGTCCACAACACCAGAAGGCGGAACTTGCCGGCGTCGACCATGGGTGCCCAGTGGGTCCCGTCGGCAGCCGCCATCACATGTCCGCCCTCGAGGGCAGCCGAGTTCTCGGGCCCGCCCTTGAAGGGGATATGGGTTAGCTTGACGCCGGCCTGCAGCGCGATCTGCTCCATGCCGAGGTGGGGCGAACTGGCCGAGCCCAGCGTGGCATAGGTCAACTTGCCGGGGTTAGCACGCGCGAACACGACCAGATCATTGAAGGTCTTGAACGGGCTGTCGGCCCGCACGACTACCCCCATCGTAACGCCGGTCAGGTTGATGATGTAGGAGAAGTCTCGCAGCGGGTCGTAGGTCGTCTTCTGCATGAACGGGAAGCGGAACAGGGACGTCCCGATCATGCTGATCGTGTAGCCGTCTGGCCTGGCGTTGGCGGCCATGGTTGCCGGCCCAAGCGTGCCCGTGCCACCGACGCGGTTGTCGACAACGATCGGCTGGCCAAGCGACTTCGACGCCGCCTCCGCCAGCGCCCGATGCCAGATATCCAATCCGGTGCCGGCCGGGAGCGGCATGATCAGCGTGATCGGCTTCTCAGGGAACTTGGCGGCGGCTCCCTGGGCCGAGGCGGGGGTCGTCAGCGCCGCTGGCGCGAGCCCCGCGGTCGCGACGCCGGTGAACACGATCGCAGCAGTTGCCGCTGCGAGAAAGCGACGACGATCCATGCTACTCTTCCTCCGAACGGGTGTTCCTGCTCGAGGGAAGAGCTGACCACGAACCGCCGGCCTCAGTCATGAGAGTTCGCTCAAACTTGGCTCAAGACAGCGTTAGAAATCTCTGCGCGGGAGGGTCTGACACCGCCGCTGACAGCAATCAACAGGCCACAGTGATGACGCTGAAGTCGCTCAGGTTCGCCAACTTCACACTCGACCTGGAGCGGCTGTGCCTGCAGGGGCCAGCCGGTGAGGTGGACCTCAGGCGCAAGAGCTTCGAGGTATTGCGCTACCTGGTCGAGCATGCCGGCCGGGTCGTGCCCAAAGACGAGGTCATGAGTGCGGTGTGGCCTGACGTTACGGTCGGCGATGACTTATTGACCCAGTGCATCTGGGAGATCCGTCGCGCAATCGGCGACCAGGATCAGCGGATCATCAAGACGGTGCCGCGGCGCGGCTATCTCTTCGCCGCCGATGTCACCCGCCATGAGCACGACGAGCCTCGACGGCAGCAGAGCGGCGCGGAGGCCGTGACTGAACGAGCCGTGGCCGACCTGCCCTCGATCGCTGTTCTCGCCTTCGACAACATGAGTGGCGACGCGAGCCAGGAGTACTTCAGCGACGGCATCACCGAGGACATCATCACCGAGTTGTCGCGGTTCTCCGAGCTGCTCGTCATCGCCCGCAACTCGAGCTTCCGGTACAAAGGCCAGTCCGTCGACGTAAGGCAGGTCGGACGCGAGCTTGGCGTGCGCTATGTGCTGGAGGGCAGCGTCCGCTGCGCCGGCGACCGCATCCGCATCAGCGCCCAGCTCGTCGACGCCACGACCGGAGCGCACCGCTGGGCCGAGCGCTACGATCGCAAGCTCGAGGGCACCTTTGCGGTCCAGGATGAGGTCGTTCGCATGATCGCGGCAGTGCTCGCCGTCCATGTGAACAAGGCGGAAACCGACCGCGTGCTCGCCGCCCCGCCCGCGACATGGCAGGCCTATGATTACTACCTGCGGGCTGCGGATGTTCTGGCCTTCTACAATTCGTCGTTCAACAAAGATGATCTTCTTGCCGGGCGGCGTCTCCTTCGGCAGGCCCTGGCGATCGACCCCAACTACGCCCGCGTGCATGCCGCTCTTGCATTGACCAATGTGTCTGTGTGGCACCATCGTTGGGACGACGATGGACCATGGGCCACCGGCCTCGACCGCGCCTACCAGTCCGCTCACGAGGCCGTACGGCTCGGCCCTAATCTGCCGGAGGCCCATGTCGCGCTTGGCTGGGCCCTGACCTTTATGCGCCGGTATGAAGCAGCCATCGCCGAGTTCGAGCGAGCGTTGCTGCTGAACCCCAATCTTACTCACTATCATTTTGCGCATACCCTCGTGTTTGCAGGCGAGCCGGCACGGGCCATTCAATCGATCGAGGCGCATATGCGGATTGATCCGTTCTATCAGCCCCGCGCACCCGGTATTCTGGGTCACGCCTGCTATATGCTCAAACGGTACGCGGACGCCCTGCCGCATTTGCAGGAGTGCGTGTCGCGGGCGCCGAACATGGCGGCCAACCGTCGCTGGTTGGCCGCCACCTATGCCCAACTGGTTCAACTCGACAGCGCCAGGATCGAGGCCGCGGAGGCGATGCGGATCGATCCTTGGTGCACGATCAGCCAGAATCTTTTTGTGAAAATCTGCAAGCGCCCCGAGGACGCTGAGCACGTCAAGGATGGCCTGCGCAAGGCGGGATTTCCAGAGTGATCGGGAGGTTGCCGCGCGAGCCGACGAGCGCGCTCCCAGCATGCGGCGGACTTTGGCTTTTTGGTGTGCAGCAGCCGTCGTTGTGCGGGCAGCGAACTGTCGGCTTGGGGTCGCTTGCGACTTTGTAGTTCGGCGCGCCGCGTTCGGCCAGGCACCAGGTCTCTTGGCCGCAAGTTACCGCCTCGCAGCCCGCCGCCCCCGTCCCCAGCCCTTCCTCCCGGCGGTTTTCATGCTAACGTAGCCTTAGGTCTGCGCGCGCCGGATGCCCTCCGACGGGGCATGCGTGCGTCAACCGCTGCATTCTAGGCCGTCCGGCCCATCACTTCCGGCACCCAACGAGGGAATTTGATCATGAACGACAGCACCCCGGCACCCCAAAACAATAAATGGATCGGCCAGCGGACCATCCGTCCCGACGGCGAGGACAAGGTGACCGGCCGCGCGGCCTATTCCGCCGACACCAAGCTACCCAACATGATCTGGGGCAAGGTGCTCCGCAGCCCCCACGCCCACGCCCGCATCAAGTCGATCAACACGGCAAAAGCCGAGGCGCTGGAGGGCGTCAAGGCCGTAATGACCTCGAAGGATCTGGTGCCGTTCCCGCTCGACAAGCCTGTGGCGCTCGGCATCCAGGACATGCGCTGGATGAGCCGCAACATCATGGCGCAGGGCAAGGTGCTGTTCGCCGGCCACCCCGTTGCCGCCGTCGCTGCCACCACCCAGAGCATCGCGCGGCAGGCGTTGAAGCTGATCGAGGTCGAGTACGAGGTGCTGCCCTTCTCGATCGACGTCGAGGACGCGATCAAGCCCGGCGCGCCGATCGTGCACGACCACATCAAGTTCCAAGATAAGCCGTCGAACATCGCCGGCACCCTCGAACACAAGCTCGGCGACGTCGAGGCGGGCTTCAAAGACGCCGAGGTGATCGTCGAGCGCAACTTCAAGACCGAGGCCGTGCACCAGGGCTACATCGAGCCGCACGGTTGCCTCGTCAGCGTCGGCAAGGACGGCAAGACCACGATCTGGAGCTCGAGCCAGGGCCAGTTCATGGTCCGCGCCATGTGCTCGTTGCTGACGGGCATCGATCAGTCCGACATCCGCGCCATTCCCGCCGAAATCGGCGGCGGCTTCGGCGGCAAGACCATTGTCTACCTGGAGCCGGTCGCCCTCGTTCTTTCGAAGAAGTCGGGACGCCCCGTGAAAATGGTCATGACCCGCGAGGAGGTGTTCCGCGCTTCGGGTCCAACATCGGGCTCGACGAGCACGGTCAAGATCGGCGCCAAGAAGGACGGCACTATCGTTGCTGGCAAGGGCACGTTCTATCTCCAAGCCGGCGCCTTCCCGGGCTCGCCGATCCGCGGTGCCGCCGGTTGCTGCTTCGCCCCCTACAACATCGCCAACACCCATACGCTCGGCTACGACGTGGTTTCGAATCGCTCGAAGGTCGCGGCCTATCGTGCGCCCGGCGCGCCGATCGGCGCCCATGCCGTCGAGTGCGTGCTCGATGAACTCGCCGCCAAGCTGAAAATGGACCCGCTCGCGCTGCGCCTGAAGAACGCCGCCAAGCAAGGCACCAAGGCGACGCACGGCCCCGTCTATCCGGTCATCGGCTACGAGCAGACGCTGAAGGCGGCCATGGAGCATCCGCACTACAAGGCGCCTCTGGGCAAGAACCAGGGGCGTGGTGTCGCCTCGGGCTTCTGGTTCAATGCGGGCGGCGAATTGAGCGCTCAGGTCAACATCGCCGAAGACGGCTCGGTGACGGTAATCACGGGCCATCCCGACATCGGCGGCTCCCGCGCCTCGACGGCCAATATCGCGGCGGAATTGCTCGGCATCGACTACAAGAAGGTGCAAGTGCTGATCGGTGATACGTCGATGATCGGCTTTTCGAACCTCACCGGGGGCAGTCGCGTGACTTTCGCCTCGGCCATGGTCGTGACATCAGCGACGCAGAGCGTGATCAAGACGCTGCGCGAGCGTGCCGCCAAGATCTGGAAGATCGATGCTGAAGCCGTTGTCTGGGAGAACGGCGAGGCCCGTCCTGCCGGCGACAACGCGGGCAAGTTCCCGCCGCTGTCGCTGCCCCAGATCGCAGCCCAGGCCAACGCGACGGGAGGACCCATCGGCCACGGCTCGCAGCAGACCACGGGCGGCGCCGAGGGCGGCTTTGCTACGCACATCTGCGACGTCGAGGTCGATCCCGAGACCGGCAAGGTGACCGTGGTGCGCTATACCTCGTTCCAGGACGTTGGCCGCGCGATCCATCCAAGCTACTGTGAGGGCCAGTTGCAGGGCGGCGCCGCGCAAGGCATCGGCTGGGCACTCAACGAGGAATACATCTACGACAAGAGCGGCAAGCTCGATAATGCCGGTTTCCTGGATTATCGCATTCCCGTGGCATCGGACTTGCCGATGCTCGACAGCGTGCTTATCGAGGTTCCCAATCCGAAGCACCCGCAGGGCGTGCGCGGTGTCGGCGAGGTTTGCCTGGTTACGGCCGTCCCTGCGGTGGCCAACGCCGTCAACAACGCCGTCGGGCTGCGCCTGTCCAGCCTGCCGATGTCGCCGCCGAAGGTGCTCGCAGGCATGAAGAGCGCGAGGAAGGCATAACGCCGCTTCGCACGACAGCCACACAACCAAACAAGCGGCATCCGGGTTCCCGGGTGCCGTTTTTCATTCGCGGTGCTAACGTCGAATGATCGGGCTGCTGCTGGGAGAGATCGGTATGGCCAAGACGCGCGGAACCGGGATGCTGATGGTGTGGACGGATGTCGACGCCGCTCACGAGGCCGAGTTCAACCGCTGGTACGACGAGGAGCATATGAAGCGCCTGCTCGCCATTCCCGGCTTTCTCTCGGGCGGGCGATATGTGGCGCTGCGCGGCGGGCCGAAGTATCTCGCGATGTATGAGCTTGAGGATTACAACGTGCTCAGGACATCGGCCTTCCTCGACACCGTTCGCTACCAACCGTCGGCCGGCCGCCAAAAAACGTCGGGCGGCCACATCGGGCGCAACTATCTCCTCAATGCCTACCGCCAGATCTTTCCGGTCCGCACCCAGCCCATCGAGAGCACACACGGGCCCGCACCTTATCTCCAGATCGGGCGTATGAGCGTCTCGCAGGCCAATGAAGACGAATGGAACGCCTGGTACAACACTGCCTACATTCCGCCCTATCTGAAGGTGCCGGGTGTGATCAATGCACGCCGTTACACCGCGATCGACTGCGAGCCGAAGTACATGACCGTCTACGAACTCGAGCACCCCGACGTCGCGGAGACCGCGCCCTGGAATGCGGCGCAGAGTTCAAATCCGTGGACCTTGCGTGCTCGTCCGATGATGCGCCATGACGCCGGTTCGCCGGGTGTCTTCAAGCGTATCTGGCCGAGCCCGGCTTGATCGGCGAGGGTTGCACGGCGCGCGGCTGCGCCCGACAACCGGCTTGACAACCGGCTGGGTCGATCCGCACGCTGGCTCCCTGATGATCCCGGGAGAAGCCCCATGACCACGCATGGCGATATCGATGCCTCGAGCCCCAAGCACTTGGCGGACAAGTACGCCATCGTTGGTGTGGGCGAGACGGCCTATCTGCGCGGCGGTGGCCGCACGACGCGGGCGATGGCGACCACGGCCATCGCCAACGCCATGGCGGACGCCGGCCTCACGAACACCGACGTCGACGGCATGCTGTCCTATTCGGGCGGCAACTCCACGCCGTCGCCGTTCATCGCTGGCGATCTCGGCATCCGCCTGAATTTCTACATGGACGTGTTCGGCGGCGGCTCGTCGATCGAAGCGCTGATCGGCATCGCGACCGGCGTCATCGAGGCGGGAATGTGCAACACCGTCGCCATCTTCCGCTCGATGAACGGCTTTTCGCAGGTGCGCATCGGTGGCACTGGCGCGCGCTCTGCCGTCCCCGTCAAGGGCGACGAGATCCACCAGCGCGCCTATGGCTGGCAAAGTGCCGGTCAGATGTTTGCGCCGACCTTCATGCGCCACATGTACGACTACGGGACCAAGCCGGAGCAGGTCGCGATGGTCAAGGTCGTGCACTCCGAGCACGCCTCGAACAACCCGAAAGCGTTCTACAAGAAGCGATACACCGTCGACGAGGTGCTCTCCTCGCGCATCATCTGCAAGCCGCTGCACCTACTCGACTGCTGCGTCGAGACGGACAATGGCACCGCCATCATCGTCACCCGCACCGAACGCGCCCGCGACCTGCGCCAGCGGCCAGCGCTGATCCGCTCTGTAGTCGGGCGGTGCTGCAAGCCGCGCATCGATATGCACTATCAGCACGGGCCGATCTCGACGGTCGCCGGCCACTACGGCAAGAATATCCTGTGGCCCAATGCCGGCTTGGGACCTGAGGATGTCGATGTGACGGGCTCCTATGACGCCTTCACGTTTACGACGATGCTTCAGCTCGAGGACTACGGCTTCTGCAAGAAGGGCGAGGGCGGCGCCTACGTTTCGGATGGCTCGACGCGGCTTGGTGGACGGCGGCCCAACAACACGTCGGGCGGCCATCTCTGCGAAGGCTATACGCACGGCATGAACATGGTCATCGAGAACGTGCGCCAGCTGCGGGGCGAGGTCGACGACAGCTGTCCGATCGGTGCGGACGGCAAGCGCCGCCACACCTACGATTACGCGCAAGGCGGTTGCCGCCAGGTGAAGGACGCGGAAGTGACCGCGAACCTCGGTTGGGCGATGCCGGGCACGGGCTCCGCGATGGTCATGGTGAAGGGGTGACGGCAATGGCACAGGGACTGACCGGCACGCATCTTGGCATGACGCTGACCGTCGACGATCTCGATATCGAGAACGTCGCCTTCTTCAACTGGTGTGCGAAGGGAGACTTCCGGCTGCAGCGGTGCACCGAGAATGGTCTGCTCCGCTATCCCCCGACAACCCGATGCCCCTTCTCCGGCAGTCCCAACGCCGAGTGGGTATCGGTCGAACCCAGAGGCGTCGTTCACTCCTACAACGAGGTGCACCACGCTATTCAGCCGGCCTTCAAGGGCCGGACACCCTACATGCTGCTGCTGGTCGAACTCGATACGCAACGTGGCAAGCCGACCGAGCACGACGGGCTGCGCGTTGTCGGCAATCTCGTGATGCCGGACGGCCAGTTCGCACCGCCCGATATCGTCAAGTCTGTCGGCATCGGCAGCCGCATGCGCATGGTCTTCGCAGCCGTCGGCGACGGTTTCGCGCTGCCTATGTGGACCCTCGACGAGGGGGCGGTCCAGCCGGCCAAGCCCTGGCGCTATCCGCAGGAGTGACGCGCCCGGATGCGTCCGTCGCGGAGCGCGGCTTCGTCACGACGTCGGCATCCGAAGGGCACCCGCGTCCGGATGCGGAGTGGGCATCCGAAGCGCACAAACAAAAAAGACCCTACTGCGCCTCGATGCCGGCGGTTTTCAAGGCATCCTTCCAGATTACCATCTGATCCGCCAGGAACGCCTTGAACTCGGCCGGCGTCGTTGGTCTTGGCGCAAACCCCTGCCGGGCAAACTGCTCCTGCATGTCAGCCCGCTTCAGGATGGCAACCGTCTCCTTGTTCAGCCGTTCGACGATCTCGGGCGGTAGATTGGCGGGACCGACGAGGCCCGCCCACGGACCCACCGGAAACACCGGCTGTCCGGCCTCGGTGATCGAGGGAACGTCTGGCAGCAGCGAGCTGCGGCTCGGGAGCGTCGTCGAGAGCGCGCGCAGTTTGCCGTCCTTCACCTGTGGGCCGGACGTCGCATAGGAGGCGAACATCAGTTGGGTCTGGCCCGTCACCAGCTCGTTGATCGCCGGTGGCTCGGATTTGTAGGGGATGTGCTGCATATCGAGGCCGTTGTGCTTCGCGAACAGCGCCGCCGATACGCTTCCCGTGGTGTTGCCGCTGGCATAGTTGATCTTTTTCGGATTGACTTTGGCATAGGCCACGAGTTCGGCGAGAGTCTTCGCTGGGACCGAAGGATGCACGACAATGAAGAACGTGGTGTCGCCGACGAACGAGATCGGGGTGAAGTCAGCCATCGCGTCGTAGGGCGGCTGCTTCTGGATGTGCGGGACGACGACCATCGGGCTATTGGTCGACATGAGCAGTGTATACCCGTCGGGTGCCGCCCGCTTCACGTCGAGCGCGCCGATCGAGCCATCCGCCCCCGCCTTGTTATCCACGACGACGGATTGCCCGAGCGATTGCGACAGTTGGTTGGCAACAAGACGGGTGACGATGTCCGTGATCGTGCCAGGTCCGAATGGCACCACGATTCGGATCGGCTTCGACGGATAAGTCTGCGCAGAGGCAGAGTGGGTTGCAAGAACCAGCAGTGCAGACATTGCTGCCAGTGTAGCCGTGACTCTGCGCATCTTCGGATCTCCAGGTGGGATGGATCGCGCAGTCTATGCCGAAGCAGTTATGAATGGGAATTGCGTAAGATACGCGCAGCCTGGTTGCGCCTCACTCCTCGCCGTTGATCCTGCCCGTCTCGGTGATGAGATGGCCGGCGCGGGGGAGCAGCAATTCGACAGCTGTACCCCCCGTCGTGAGGGCGCCGATGGCGACGATCCGGGACTTGACGAGGGTGAGAGCCTGCACTTGGCGCAACGTGTTCACGGCGGCGACCTGGCCGATGTAACAGGCCCGCTCGGTCTTCTGGAGCACGCCGATGGAGCTCGATTTGCGTTTGGCGGCAATGGCCTCTAACTCGGCGGCCTTGTCGCGCGGGGTCACGGCAGTCAACACGACACCGCTGGCCTCGGCAGCCATGGCATCACACAGCAGCTTGGCGAAGGTGCCTTTGCCCTCGACCGTCAGCCCTTCCGGTGTCTTGGCGGTGAGATACGTATTCACTTCGAGGTTGTTCTCGCGCGGCTTCTGCCGGATCTGCTTGAGCGTGTCGCAGTCCATGGTGAGCATGGCCACCTTGAACGTCTTGTCGAGCGTCCCCGTGATCGCTCCGGTCAGCTGGCGATCCACGGCGTGATTGCGGTCGAGCTGACAGTGCCCTTTGGCGATCGGAACGACGATCCGGACGCCGTCAGAGACAATCGGCACGGTCTCGGATTTCTTGCTGGCCGGCTGGGCAACGGCAGCGCTCGAGGCGGTCACGCAGGCTGCCATCGCGAGGGCTGCCAAAGGTCGCAGCATGATCATCGAGCTCCTGGTTCCGCCGGGTCTGCTGGATTGGTGAAATGTGCGGATGAGACCTGGAGGCCGTCTACTCTTCGCCATTTTGTCGCGCTGCCTCTGTGATGAGCTGGCCCGCACGCGGCAGCAGCAGCTCGATCTCGGTTCCCGCCATCGACAGCGCGCCAATCAGTAGAACCTTGCCTTTGACGAGACTGACAGCTTGAACCTGATGAATCGCCGAGGTCGTTCCTTTGGCAGCGTGGGCTTGGCCGACGTAACAAGCCCGCTCCGTCGATTGCAGAACGCCGATGGCGCTGGACTTGCGTTTGGCGGCGATGGCCTGCAGTTGCTTGGCCTTATCCTTGGGCGAGGGACCATCGAGTGTCACCCCCGTCGCCCCGGTCGCCATGGTATCGCACACCTGTTTTGCGAAACCGGGCTTGCCCTCGCCGGAGAGTCCGTCTGGGATCGTGGAGGTCAGATAGGTGAACACCTCGAAGCCGCGGACATTGATGTTTTTCCGCATTTGATTGAGCACGTCGCACGCCATCGTCACCAGACCGAGGCTGAACCGCTTGTCGAGTCCTCCACTGAGCCGGTCCAGCATGCGCCTGTCGACCGCGTGGGTGCGGTCAAGCCGACAGTGGCCCTTGTGGATCGGAACCTCGATCCGGATCTCACCGGCAACGATCGGCAACGTCTCCGGCCGGCCACCGGCCGTTTGTGCAACGGCGGGCCCCAGGGTCATCAGGGCTATGGCGACAACGATGCCTTCACGACAGCGCGGCATGGAAGACACGTCCTTCAGTTGACCGGCGCAATCGACACGGCATGGTTGCGAAGATTGCACAGCGGCGATGCCGTCGCCGACGGAACTGCACAATAACAGCAAGATTCGGACCACTGAGCGGTTGAGGGTTAACGGCCAAGCCGAGCTGCAGGGTTTCCATTTCTGAGCCGCGGCGTATCATGGTTTCTGGAACGTCGGGTGAGAGGGAACAGGCATATGCATCGCGAAGTCTATGACTACATCGTCGTCGGGGCAGGGTCGGCCGGCTCGGCCGTCGCCAACCGGTTGAGCGCAGATCCGCGCCACCGGGTGCTCCTGCTCGAAGCTGGCGCAGAAACGCATTGGCTCTCGCGCGTTCCAATCTCGTTCGCGCGCTTCATCAATCGCCCGGGCGTCAACTGGCTCTATGCGTCGGAGCCCGAACCGGCGACGGCCGGCCGTACGATCCCCATCCCGCGCGGCAAGATGCTCGGCGGCTCGAGCGCCATCAACGGCATGGTGTGGGTGCGCGGGCAGCCGCAGGATTTCGACACCTGGGCGCAGCTCGGCAATCGCGGCTGGAGCTACCAGGACGTGCTGCCGGTCTTCAAGCGCATGGAAAGCTATGCGGGCGGCGATAGCGAGTACCGCGGCCGTGAAGGGCCGCTGCGGATCTCAGACATCTCCGAACGCGGCCAGCTTTATGACAGCTTCATCGACGCGGCCAAAAATGTCGGCATCAAACACAACCCGGACTACAACGGCCCGGATCAGGAAGGCATCTCGATGACGCAGGCCTCGATCAGCAGCGGCCAGCGTATGAGCACGGCGCGCTGTTATCTCGACCCGATCCGCAACCGCCGGAATCTCAGTATCGAAACCGGCGCCCACACCGAACGCGTGTTGATCGAGGGCAAGCGCTGCACCGGCGTACGCTACCGCGTCCGCGGCGAGATCAGAGAGGCGACGGCCGCGCGCGAGGTGATCATCTCGACCGGCGCCATCGCTTCACCGCAGCTACTGGAATTGTCCGGCATCGGCCAGCCCGATCGGCTGAAGAGCGTCGGCGTCGAGGTGCGTCACGTACTGCCGGGTGTCGGCGAGAACCTGCGCGACCACTACGCGCCGCGCATGAAATGGCGGATCAAGCGGCTCGGGCTCACGTTCAACGAGCGGGCGCGCGGCCTCCAGGGCCTCGGCCAGGGCCTGCAGTACATCTTTGCGCAGAAGGGGTTCTTGTCGCTGCCCGCCTCGCCGATGCGCGCCTTCTTCAAATCCCGTGAGGGGCTGGCCAGCCCCGATTGCATGTTCATGGTGCAGCCGTTCCTCGTCACCCCCGACCTTAAACTCGACAAGCAAGCCGGCATCGGCATCACCACGCACCAGATGCGGCCCGAAAGTAAGGGATCGATCCACATCACCTCGGCGGATGCGGCGACATACCCTGCGGTCAAGTTCAATTTCCTGTCGGATCAGATCGACCGGGATTGCACGATCGCCTGCGTCCGCACGGTGCGCCGGGTGATGGGCGCGCAGGACCTCGCCTGGCTCGGCGCGGAGGAGTTCCAGCCGGGCCGCCAGGTCGAGACGGACGCCGAGATCCTCGACTTCGTCATGCGCACGGCTGAGACGACCTATCATCCAGTCGGAACCTGCAAGATGGGCACCGATAGTGATCCGATGGCTGTCGTCGATGATCGGTTGCGCGTGCGCGGGCTGACAGGCCTCAGGGTCGCCGACGCCTCGATCATGCCGACGCTGACCTCGGGCAACACCAACGCGCCGTCGATCATGATCGGTGAGAAATGCGCCCAGATGGTGCTCGAGCAGGCGCAAGGGGTGCAGGCCGCGGCGTAAGTGGCGAACATGCTATACCGGGGTGACGGGCCGCCGGGTTGATACACATCTGCCGCGGTCGAGCGCGCGGCGGCAATAGGATTTGGCGCAACGCCGGTCACGGGGCCTTCACGGCGTGCAGCGGGTTCTCGCTGGCCGGCAACTCATGCAGATGGCAGGCGGCGGTGTGACCGGGGCCGATCGCGATCGCCTTCGGTTCCTCGCGCCGGCAGCGGTCCATTACGAGCGGGCACCGCGTATGGAAACGGCAACCGGATGGCGGCTTGATCGGGCTCGGCACGTCACCAGTCAGAATTTCGCGGTTCCGCGGCGCGTCCGGATCGGGGACGGGGACGGCGGAGAGCAAGGCGCGGGTATAGGGATGTGCCGGGTTGGCGAAGATGGCTCGCTTGGGGCCTTGCTCGACGATCCGCCCGAGATACATGACGGCGACGCGATGCGTCATGTGCTCGACGATGGCGAGGTCGTGGCTGATGAACAGCAGCGCCAGACCGAGCTTCGATTGCAAATCCTGCAGCAGATTGACGATCTGCGCCTTCACCGAGACGTCGAGCGCGGAAACGGCTTCGTCGCACACGATCAGATCCGGCTCGGCGGCGAGCGCGCGGGCAATCCCGATGCGCTGGCGTTGGCCGCCGGAGAATTCATGCGGCCAGCGCCCGACTGCATCGCGCGGCAGGCGCACGAGGTCCATCAGGGCCGCGACCTTGGCGTCGATGTCGGCGTCATCCTTGGCGAGGCCGAAGTTGCGGATCGGCTCAGCCAGGATGTCACGCACGCGCATGCGCGGATTGAGACTCGAGAAGGGGTCCTGAAACACCACCTGCACGCGCCGGCGGAGCGGGCGCAAGGTCGACGCCGAGAGGTTGTCGATGCGCTGGCCGTCGAGATAGACCTCGCCCGCCGTCACATCGAACAACCGCAGGATGGCGCGCCCAACCGTCGACTTGCCGCAGCCGGATTCGCCGACGAGGGCCAGCGTCTCGCCCTTGGCGATCTCGAACGAGACGCCATCAACGGCATAGACGAAGCCGGTGGCGCCGCCGAACAGGCCGCCCTTCAGGGGGAAGTGCTTCTTGAGTTCGCGAACCTCGAGCAGCGGCGTTGCGGACGGGACCGTGGGGTCGCTCATGCCGGGACGGCCTCCCGCGCGGCGTGATGGCAGGCGACGAGGTGCGACCGCGCCTTCAGCTCGAGTGCTGGTGCCGCAGTTCGGCAGATTTCGGTCGCATGCGTGCAGCGGCTGGCGAAGACGCACCCGGAGATGCGCGATTTCAGGCTCGGCACCAGGCCCGGGATCTCGGCGAGCCGGGTGGCAGTGCCATCCAGTGACGAGCCGATCTTCGGCACCGCGCCGAGCAGGCCTTGCGTGTAGGGATGGCGCGGGGAGCGGAACAGGTCGCGCACCGGCGCCTCCTCGACCTTGCGCCCCGCGTACATCACCATCACGCGCTCGGCGACTTCGGCGACGACGCCCAGATCATGCGTAATTAGTACGATCGCGGCTCCGATGCGTTTCTTCAAGTCACGCATCAGATCGAGGATCTGCGCCTGGATGGTTACGTCGAGGGCCGTCGTCGGCTCGTCGGCGATCAGCAGCTTTGGATTGCAGGCCAGCGCCATGGCGATCATCACGCGCTGGCGCATGCCGCCCGACAATTGGTGGGGATACTCGGTCAAGCGGCGGCGCGGCTCGGGGATGCCGACCAGCTCCAGCATCTCATTGGCGCGGTCGGTCGCGGCCGTGGAGCCGAGTCCCTGGTGCAGCCGCAGCGTCTCCGTGAGCTGCCGGCCGATCGTCAGCACCGGGTTCAGCGACGTCATCGGCTCCTGGAAGATCATCGAGATGTCGTTGCCGCGGATGGCGCGCATTTCGCGCGTCGAAAGCGTCAGGAGATCGCGGCCCTGGAACGAGATGCGCCCCGCGATCTTTCCTGGCGGCTCCGGCACGAGGCGCAGGATCGACATGGCGGTCACGGACTTGCCGCAGCCGGATTCGCCGACGACGGCCAGTGTTTCGCCTTCGTTGACCGAGAACGACACGCCGTCCACGGCTCGGTTGACGCCGTCGGGCGTGCGAAAGTGGGTCTGCAGATTTTCGACCTCGAGCAGCGCCATGCGATCAGATCCTCTTCGCCATGCGCGGGTCAAGGGCGTCGCGCAGGCCGTCGCCGAGCAGGTTCACGGCCAGCACCGTCAACGACAGGAAGATGGCGGGGAAGAAGATGATGTACGGCTTCACCTGCCAGAGCGTGCGGCCATCAGCCATGATGTTCCCCCACGATGGGATGATCGGCGGCGTTCCCGCGCCGATGAACGACAGGATCGACTCGATGATCATGGCGCTGCCGCAGATATAGGTTGCTTGCACGGTCAGCGGCGCGATGGTGTTCGGCAGAATGTGGCGCAGGATGATCATCGGCGTCGTCGTACCGGCGGCGATCGCGGCGTCCACATAGGGTTGTTCGCGCAACGACAGCACGACGCCGCGCACGAGCCGTGACACGCGCGGCACCTCCGCAATGGCAATGGCCATGATGACGTTCTGCACGCTGGCCCGCGTCAGGGCCATCAAGGTAATGGCGAGCAGGATCGGCGGGATCGACATCAAGCCGTCCATGATCCGCATGATCAGGCCGTCGAGGGCGCGGATGTAGCCGGAGACGAGGCCGATCACGAGGCCAACGGTCGAGGCGATGAGGGCGACGGCAAAACCGATGAGCAAGGAGACGCGCGCGCCATAGAGAACGCGGCTGTAGATGTCGCGGCCGTAGGCGTCGGTGCCGAACCAGTATTCGGCGGAGGGCTCGCGAGTCCGCTTGACGGGGGCAAGCGCGGTTGGATCGACAGTGCCGAGCAGCGGCGCCAGGATTGCGATGAGGAACATGAGACCGAGGATGCCGAGGCCGATCGCCATGGTCGGGTGGCGCCAGGCAAAGCCGCTGATCCCGCGGCGCACCCGGACTGGCGGCAGAATATCCGGCAGTTCGGGGGCGATCGCCGGTGAACGCGCCACGCTGCCCTGGGTCGATATATCAAGAACGGGGGCGGTCAATAGCGGATCCTCGGGTCGAGAACGGTATAGATGAGGTCGATCGCCAGATTGACCAGCACGTAGACAAAGCTGAACATCAGCACGAGCCCCTGGATCAGCGGATAGTCACGCCGCACGATGGCGTCGATGGTCAAGCGGCCGAGCCCGGGAATGGCGAATACGCTTTCCGTCACGACCGCGCCACCGATCAGCAGCGCAATGCCGATGCCGATCACCGTGACGATGGGTACGGCGGCGTTCTTGAGCGCATGCAGGAACAGGATCGAACGCTCGCCGAGGCCCTTGGCGCGGGCCGTGCGCACGTAGTCCTGCGAGAGCACCTCGAGCATGGTGGCCCTCGTGATGCGGGCGATCAGCGCGATGTAGACGAAGCCTAACGCAATCGACGGCAGGATCAGGTGCTCGAACCAGGGCCATAACCCCTTCGCGAAGGGTGTGTAGCCCTGCACCGGGAGCCAATCGAGTTCGAGTGCGAACCAGTAGGCGAGTAGATAGCCGACGACGAACACTGGAACCGAGAACCCGACGACGGCAAACGCCATCACGCCGCGATCGAGCCACGAGCCGGCTTTCCAGGCGGCGATGACGCCGAGCGGCACGGCGACAGTGACGGCCAGGATGAGCGTCACGATCATCAGCGACAGCGTTGGCTCGATGCGCTGTTGTATCAGCTCGGTGACGGGGAGCCCCGTGAACATCGAGATCCCGAGGTTGCCGTGCATCAGTTGCCACGACCATTCGCCGAACCGCACCAGGAACGGCCGGTCGAGTCCGAGACTGCGGCGGATTTTCTCGACGTCCTCCGGACTCGCCTGGTCACCCGCAATCACGGCGGCCGGATCGCCCGGCGCAATGTAGAGGAGCGAGAACACGAACAAGGCGACAATCGCCATGACAGGGATCGTCGCCAGGATACGTCGGAAGATATAGGCGAGCATGTGATCTCTTCCCCCTCTCCCAGTGTAGGACGAGGAGAGGGGATCTGTTGGCTTAAGCCTTCTTCACACCCCAGAACCAGGGCAGCGGGCCATTGGCGACGCCTTCGATGTTGCCGCGCCAGGCCTGGAAGGTCTTATAGAAGCCGGTCGGGATCCACGTCACGCTGGACATCGACGCCTTATTGATAGCCGCCATGGCGGCCTTCTCTTCATCGACCGACTTGGCGTCGAACCACTGGGCGACGCCCTTCTCCACGTCGTCGTCCTTCGGCCAGCCGAACCAAGCCGGGCCCGGGTTCTCGCCGCCAGCGCGAGCTGCGATGTGGCCGGCGGGATTGGCGGCGTCGGCGCCTGCGTGCCACGTGTGGAACATGCCCCAGCCGCCTTGCCCTGGCGGGCTCTTCGAGGCGCGGCGCTGGCCGACGGTGCCCCAATCGGTGGCGACGAAGTCGACTGTCATGCCGATCTTCTTCAGGAGATCGGCCGTGATTTCGCCCATCGCTTTGAGCGGCGGCTGGTCCTGGGCAACGAGGCAGGTGACGGGTTGCCCGCTGTAGCCAGCCTCGGCCAGCAACTTCTTGGCGCCTTCGATATTGCGCGGCCCGGTGAGCACCTCGCCGCCCGCATTGCTGAACACCGGTGTGCCTGGCGTGAAGACGCTGCCGAGCGTGCTCCACAGGTTCGTGTCGGAACCGACGACGGCGCGCATGTAGTCCTCCTGCGACAGCGCCATCTGGACGGCGCGCCGCACCTTCACATCATTGAAGGGGGGATGCAGGTGATTGAGCCGGAACGCGCCGATGTTGCCGAGGGGATCGGCAATGTCGACCTTGATATTCCGGTTCTTCTTGAGCACCGGCACAAGATCTGTCAGCGGGCTCTCCCACCAGTCGATCTCGCCGTTCTGAAGGGCTGCGGATGCCGTGGCGGGATCCGGCATGATGATCCATTCGACACGATCGACATGCATCACCTTGCCGCCCGACCACCACTCGCTTGGCTCGTTGCGCGCAACGTAGTCCTTGTTTTTCTCGAAAGCCGCGAGTGCGCCGGGCTTCCAGTCGGTGCGCACGAACTTCATCGGGCCGGAGCCGATGTACTCCTCGATCTGCTTGAAGGGATCGGTCTTGGCGATGCGCTCCGGCATGATGAAGCAGCAGGGCGTGCCGACCTTGCCGAGTGCATAGAGCATCTTCGGGTAGGGTTTTGCGAGTACCCACTTGACGGTCTTGTCGTCGACCGCCGACAGTTCCTTGTTGATGGCCTTGAGCATCTGGCCCATGGCGTCGCGACTGGTCCAGCGCGTGATCGAGGCGACGACGTCTTTTGCGGTCACCTTCTCGCCATCATGCCACTTGAGGCCGTCGCGCAGCTTGAAGGTCCAGGTCAGGCCGTCAGCGGAGACTTCCTCGCTCTCGACCATCTGGCGCTTCGCCTCGAGCTTGCTGTTGAGGCCGTAGAGCGTATCCCAGACCAACTGTGAGGCGTTGCGCACAACGTATTGCGTGCCCCAGACCGGATCGAAGTTGGCGAGGTTGGCTTGGGGAACGAATTTGAGGACTTTGGCGCCCTGCGCGATGGCGGGCATCGGGAAGCTCCCGCTAGCGGCGAGCGTTCCTGTCGTAGCGATACCCTTGAGAACGTTTCTGCGATCCATGTTGGTCTTTTCACTCCCTGAGACCGATGCTTGGGCGGCTGGTTGTCGGCCGGCCGTCGCACCTTGTGGACGAGACTTCGACGCGACGGGGGTGGTTGTGTCAAGACCGGCTGACGGGCAAACTGCCAGGAAAATGGCAACAGTTTCATTGCAACGTCAGAAAGAGGGAGCCGCGCATGTCGCAACCCGCCACAACCAGCTACGCGCAGGACCCGGGCCGGCTGGCCGGCATGGCCCGGGATATCGCCAGCAAGGCCCTGTCGCCGGTCGACCTGGTGCGGCGCTACCTGTCCCGGATCGACGCCGTCGATGGTGCGGTGCAGGCTTGGCGGATCGTTGACCGGGAGCGGGCATTGGCCTTGGCCGAGGCTCGCCATAAAGAAGCCCAGGCCGGGCAATTGCGCGGTGCGCTGCACGGCATTCCCGTCGGCATCAAGGACGTGATCGACGTTGACGGCTTGCCGACGCGGGCCAACAGCCGGTCGCGAGCCGATGCCAAGCCTGCAACCGGTGACGCCGAGATTGTCCAGGCCTTGAAGGCCCAGGGCGCAATCATTCTCGGCAAGGTGCATACAACTGAATTCGCGTTCTTCGATCCATCGCCGGCGCGCAATCCGCACAACCTCGCGCATACGCCAGGCGGCTCCAGCTCGGGCTCGGCGGCGGCGCTGTCGGCCGGCATGGTGCCGTTGACGGTTGGCACGCAGACGGTCGCTTCGGTCAATCGCCCAGCGGCCTATTGTGGGATCTCCGCGTTCAAGCCGTCGACGCGCACGTTGTCGGCCTACGGCATCACGCCGCTGGCGCCCATGTACGATACGCCCGGGCTTTACGGCTGGAGCGTTGCCGACGCGGTTTACGCGTGGGAGGCGGTGGCGCCGGCGTCCGCCGGGCCGGCGGTCGAGGCCTCACGCGTGCTGACCGTCGTCGTGCTGGAGGACCCGCATCTCGGCGATGCAAGCGCCGAGATGACGGCGTCGTGGCAGCGCATGCTCGATGACCTGTCAAACGCCGGTCACGCTGTGACGCGTCGGGCATCGCCGATCGACTTCAAGCGGCTCTGCGATATCCAGCGCTCAACGATGCTCTACGAGGCGGGTCGCGCGATGCGCGGGTTTCTGGAGCTTCCGGCAGGCCAGATCGGAGAGAAGCTGCTGGGTGCCATCAAGGACGGTATTGCGATCCCCGAGGCGCGCTATCTCGACGAACGGCGCGAGATCGACCGGATGCGTGAGGTGGTTTTTGCCGGGGACGATCGCACGACGCTTTACCTTTGGCCGGCGGCGCCCGGGCCAGCACCTGAGGGCCTCGGCTGGACCGGCGACCCGCGCTACATCTCGCCCTGGACGGCGCTGGGCGGGCCGATGGTGACAATCCCCGCGGGCAGGACAGCCAACGGGTTGCCACTCGGTTGCATTCTCTGCGGCCAGCCTGGCATGGATCGGTTCATGGCGGCTGCATGCCGGCGACTGCCGTTGGCTTAAGCGAATGAGGGGCGATTCTTGCCCCGGCCGCCTTACGCCATTTTCGCCTTGAGTTTTGGAATGACGTCGCGGGCCAGCGCCTCGACTTGCTCCGTCTCGTACTTGTAGGGCACGAAGATGATGCGATCGATGCCGGTCGCGAGATGCGGCTCGAGTTGGGCGATGCATTCCTCGGGCGTGCCCATGATGGCGGAATCCATGGTCGACTCGGACCACGAGGCATAGTCCCACTCGGTTTGCAGCCATTCCTTCATGCCGGCTTCGATCTTGGCGCGCGGGCCGATGCAGATGGGGAGCTGGTTGGTGGATATCAGTTCGTCGGGATTGCGGCCGGCGTCGGCGGCGAAATTGCGCACGCGGCCCCAGACCTTCGCGAAGCTGTCGGCCGTGTAATAGTAAGTGAGCCAGCCGTCGCCCTTGGTCGCGGCGCGCCGCAGAACGGCATCGACATAGCCGCCGATCAGGATGGGCGGGCGCGGCTTCTGCACCGGCTTTGGATACAGCACGGCGCCGCGCAGATTGTACTGGCCATATTGGCCATCGACCTTGTCCTCGGTCCAGAGCCGGTTGATGATCTCGAGGCTCTCTTCCATGATCCGGCCGCGCTTGGTGAAGTCAACGCCGAGCGAGTCGAATTCGCGCTTGTACCAGCCGACGGCCGCGCCAACGATCAGGCGTCCGTCGGAGATGTGATCGAGCGTCGCCAGTTCCTTCGCCATGATCACGGGATTGCGCATCGGCAACACCAGGATGCCGGTCCCGACTTTGATCGTTTTGGTGCGCGCGGCGATGGCGGTCAGGATCAGCAACGCCTCGTGGATCGGAAAGTTCGGCTCGACGCCGAGCAGGATGTGATCCCAGGCCCAGATTGACTCGAACCCCAGCTCCTCCATCCGCACGCCGTAGTCAATCAGCGCCTTCGCAGAGGGCATTTCGGGGTAGCGCGTGAAATTGCGCATGGCGATGCCGAATTCGGTTTTTTTCTTGGGCATTTGAAGCTCCGTGCTTTCCACTCTCCCTGTGCGCTGCACGTGCATGGGGAGAGAGACGGGTGAAGGCGACAATGTGGGTTCGGAGCAAGCTATCGCTCCTCATCCTAACCCCCGCCCCGTAAGGACGGGGGAGGGGACGGCGTCAGGCGGTATACAAGCGCTCCGGATCCAAGTGCCGCAGCACATCGAGTTCCACTTTCTGCGGCGGCTCGGTGGTCTCGACCTTATCGGCAAAGCGCAACGCGAAACCGGTGTTGTCCTGGATCTGCTCGCGGTTGACACCTTGATGCAGGGCCAGGACTTCCATCTCGCGCGTTTCCTCGTTGAAGCCCATGACACCCATATCGGTGACGACGCGCCACATGCCGCCATGCGTAAGGCCCCGATCACGGCGCGATGTGTGCCCCTTGATCCAGCCGGGCGACGTGATGAAGTCCACGTTGGCGACGAATCGGCGCTTCTCGTGCTTCATGGCAACGATCATGTTGGTGAGCGAGGAAATGTCGTTGCCGCCGCCGGTGCCGGGCAACCGGGTCTTGGGATTGTCGGCGTCGCCGATGAACGAGGAGTTGAGATTGCCGAACCGGTCGATCTGTGCGCCGCCCATGAACCCGACGTCGACGTAGCCGCGCTGGAGTAGCAGCAGCACGTCGGTGATCGGCAGCACCATGTTGGCGCGCCGCGTGCAGCGTTGCTCGTTGGTGGAGGGCGGTAACTCGCCCGGCACGATGAAGGGGCCGATGGTGCCGCCTTCGAACAGGATCGTCAGGTGCGGGGCGAAGTTGCGCTGGGCCAACGTCGCGGCGAGCAACGGAATGCCGATGCCGGCAAAGACGATGTTGCCGTCCTTCATGAGGCGCGAGGCCATGACGGCCAACAACTCTGAGGCGGTAAATGTCTGGGCCGTCGGCGACTGCTTAGTCATTGATCACGCTCCTGCCGCGCCGGGCGGCATCGAGGAGCTCGGACATGCCGAGCTTGGCGAGGTAGTCGGGCCAGTCCTTCGGTGCGTAGTAGTAGTCCTCGAGGTATTTTTTCACGCCGGCTTCGGTGTCGCGCCCGTAGCACTGCGCGGCGTAGGCATCCATGTGCGTGAAGAACGGCTCATACATCCCGTAGCATTCGTGTGGGGCGCAGCCGAACGGCACCTCGACGACGGCATCCACCGTGAAGAACGGAATGCGTGTCTGATCGGGCTGGCGGCGGATCTGGTCGTTGGAGACGATGCGCTCGGTGGTCAGAATCACACGGGTCGCCGCCATCGCCATGTCGATGTCCATGAATTGCAGGCCATCAAGCTGGGCATTGCCATACAAGTCGCAGCGCTGGACATGGATGAGCACGACGTCCGGATTCAGTGCCGGTAGCAGCGCCACCGTCTCGCCCGTGAACGGGCAGGTCATGGTTTGCAGGTCCCGGCCGACGCGGTGGCCGACGTCCGACCCCATCATCGAGCGCGACGGCATAAACGGCACGCCCATGGCACCGGCGCGATAGCGCAGCCCCATCGACATGTGGCTCCATTCCTCGAAGCGGGCGAGCTTCTGCTCGGTGTAGTGGCGCATCACCTTCGAGACGCCCCACACGATCCCCTGGGTGAACCAGCTGGTCATGATGTGCTTCGATGCGCCCGACGCATAGAGGAGGTCACCTTCGGTCGAGGTGATCGAGCGCGAGATGACGAGATCGGTTTTGCGGGCCCGGATCAGCGCCCAGATCATCGCGAGCGGCGTGCGCGACATCGTGCAACCGCCGATGCCGACATGGTCGCCGTTGTTGACGAGCCGGGCCGCTTCCTCGAGTGACATGACCTTCTCGCGCAGACCGCGATCGCGCGCGAGCGTCTCCGAGCGCAGCTTCGCGTAGGGTTTGACGGTGGTCGTGCTCATTCAGTCCTCACCTCGTTCGGTGTCCGTGCTTGGCTCGGATACCGTACTGTTCGTTCGTCACGTGCGCACGGTGTCAGCTGGAATGCGAGACACCGTCATGTCGTCATTAGCCACGGCCCGTATCGCGATTGAAGGCGCGGATCATCTCGTCCCAGACCGGCACCAGTTCGTGGAGACCGGTCCAGAAGGCCTGACGCTTGCGGCGGTCGAAATCGGCGACCGAGACGCCCTGCTGCTCGACCCAGGTGAAATAGCCGAGATTGAAGATGCGTTCCCGTTCGCGCTGGGTCGCGTCGATCATATGCTCGGTGTCGGCGCCCGTGAGATGGCGCCCGACGACCTCGGCGGCGGTCTCTGGCGTCAATGCACCGGAATTGTGCTGGCGCTTCAGATAACGATCGAGTTCGCTGCGATAGAGCGCGGCGCCGTCGGTCGCGACCGTGATGACGACGTCGTCCGGCCCGAGGCGGTCGAGCTTGGCGAGCTTGATGGCACCGACGATGTTGGCGAGGCTCGACAGGCCGAAGTGGCCAAACGCGTCGGCGAGCGCCGGGTCGACGCCGAGACGCCGCGCCAGATAATCGCGACCGGTCGCCGTGTTCATCACGGCATAGAGACCGTCGGTCGCCTGATCCGAGACGCCGATCACGACATCGGTATTCATGACGTTGTGGATCAGCGGCACATGTTTGTCGCCGATCCCTTGGATGTTGTGCTCGCCGTAGCCGTTCATGAGCAGCGTCGGGCATTCGACCGCTTCGATTACGCCGATCCGCGTGCCGTGCCGTGTCTTGAGATAGTCGCCGGCGCCCAGTGTTCCGGCCGATCCGGAGGCCGAGACGAAACCAGCCAGGCGCAGACCCTTGGCCTCTCCGCCGAGGCTGTCGAAGATGGTGCCGAGCGCCGGGCCGGTCACGCGCCAATGGCCGAGATAGTTTCCAAACTCGCTGAACTGGTTGACGATCTCGTTGGCGGGGTCGCGGGCGAGTTCGGCGCAGGCGTCGTAGATCTCTTTCACGTTCGAACTCGGTGCCGGGTGTGCGGATGATGTCGCCGGGCGCCGTCACCCACTGATCGAGCCAGTCGAACCGCTCCCGGCTCATGCCGGCGGGAAGAACGGCGACGCCGCGGCAGCCGAGGATGCGCGAGATTGCGACCCCGCCCCGGCAGTAGTTGCCGGTCGATGGCCACACCGCGCGCTGGCGGGCAGGGTCGAAACGGCCCGAGACCAGACGCGGAACCAGACAGGCATAGGCAGCGAGCACCTTGTGCGCGTTGATCAACGGGAAGGTCGCGCCGACCGCGACGACGATGCGTGCATCGACGCCGGTCAGCGTTCGCGGCAGCTCGACGTGAAGGGGGACCGCGCGGCGGCCGATCCGGTCGGCGTCGTTGAACCAGTTGACGCGGTAGAGGTTCAGGGGATGCGCGGCGTCGGGCGCGATGTTGCGCAATTTGGCGACGATATCGGCTGGCTGCGTCTGCGGCTCAGCGAGTTCCTGGAATGTCGGGAGGCGGATGCCGGCGTTGCGCAGCATGGCAACGGTCCGCTGGCGAATGCCTGCGTCGGCGATGTCGGTCGGGAATGCGAAGGGACTGCCGGCCATGGATCGAAGCTCGTAAGATCCGGGAGAGCGCGCCCGTCGTGCGGCCCCCGTGCGGCCCGCCCATCGACCCGCGCCCAATATCTGCCGGTCATCCTATTGTTAGGATGACAATGGCATGGTGTCCTCGCCGAGCGCAACCACTGGCGGCGGCGGGGCTATTGCTTGCTGACAGCCGCTGCGTCGCCTGTGGTCTCGGCCCTGAACGGATGCGTGCCGGTTGCCGTCGCCCGGCGCGCTTGTTGAGCCGTCGTCCGCAGGTCCTGTTCGAGCCGCAATGCCCCCGCTTCACCAAGACGGGCGCGGTAGATCTGCATGTTGGCGAGGACCTTCTTCACGTACTCGCGGGTCTCTTCGATCGATATTCGTTCGATCCAGTCGATCGGGTCGACAGCCACCTCGCGCGGATCGCCGTTCTCGCGGATCCACTGGCGCGCGCGCCCTGGCCCCGCGTTGTAACCGGCCAGCGTCAGCACGTAGTTGCCACGGAATTCCGTCATGCGGTCGCCGATGTACGCGGAAGCGATCGTGGCGTTGTAGCCATTGTCAGTGATCAGGCGGTCGAGGTCGCACTTGACCTTGTGGTCACGGCAGATGTGCCGCGCCGTGATCGGCATCACCTGCAGTAATCCGCGGGCACCGGCGCTGGAAATGATCTGGTTGTTGAACTCCGTTTCCTGGCGCGCGATGCCCAACAGCATCGAGGTCTCGGGCGGATCGCGCAGCGGGGTATAGGCCGGGAAGGCATGCAGCGGGTAGGCGTAGACGATCAGGTTCATGCCGCGCGCGATGCCGGTCTTGCCGATGCGCAGCGACGACTGCGGGTCGCCGAGCGCGCCGGCGAGGTGCGCCAGCATCGTCATTTCACCTTCCGTCGCCAAGTGATTGCGCAGGTGGCCGAGCAAGGACACCTTGATGCTGCGGTCGAGCCCCGACTTGGCGGCGAGCACGATGGCGCGCACCGAATCAAGCGAATTGAAGTGCGCTACGTCGGCCTCGGACGGCAACGCCGGGAGTGGCAGATCGAGGTCCAGCTGTCCACTTCCCGCAAGTTTCTGATAGGCAAGTAGGCCATGGAACGTATCGAGGTCCTTAGTTGCCTCCTTGTAGCGGCTCCGGGCATGTTCGGCACGGCCCAGCTCCTCGAAGGTCCGCGCGGTCCAGTAGTTGGCGCGGGCGCGGCTCAGCGGTCCGTCGGCCGCGGTGCGTGAGACTTCGAAGTGTGCGAGCGCGACATCGGTTTTCTTCAGATAGCGCAGCGCAAGCCAGCCCGCCATGTGGGCCTGGTCCTTGAGCGGATTGGCGCTCAGGGGGCCGGCGTCACGGACGAGATCGTAGGCCAGCTGCGGGTTGCCGGTCTTCAGTGCGTCATAGGCCAGCCCGCGACGCTCGATCCACCAGTCATCGGGGCTGATGATCAACTCGGGGTCGGTGGGTGCGGCCTTGGCAATGGCAGTCGCTTCGGCCGTCTGGCTGTTGCGGCGGTGCTGTTGGATGCGTTGGAAGGCGAGGCCCCAGTCGACATCGCCTGCGGCCTCGGCCGGGATCGCGGCCAGCAGCTGATCGGCGAGCTTGGCTTTCACGAAGATCGCGAGGCGGGCGTCGGCCTTCTTCTGTTCGGGATCGGATAGGAACGGAACGATGCGGCGGGCGATGGCGGCGCGCTGGGTCCGCTCGCCGGAGAACCGCACCTCGTCGACGAGGATCCGGTCGAGCCGACGCTTGTGATCGATTTCGGTGAGCAGGCCCTTGAAACGCTCGAGGAAGCCTTGCTCGAGCAGCGTCGGCAGCTCGAACTCCCGCCAAGCCTTGCCGGCGTGCAGGCGGGCATTGGTTTCGTCACCCTCGGCCAGATAGGCCGAGGCCAGCGCGGCGTGGCCCGCACCGGTTCGTGGCTCGGCGCCCTTGAAGAAGGCCCGCATCTTCTGCGAACTGCCTCCCGCCGTGAACAGCTGCTCTTCCGCTCGGCGCAGCAACTGGTTGGCGTCGGCCCAAGTCGGGTTCTGCGCGATGAACGCAACGAAGTCCCGCGGCTCGCCGGCGCCAGATCGCAACGCCAGCCATTGGACGAGCTTGCGGCCCGCGGGATCGGAGATATCGGCGGCCGCTGCCGCCGATGGTGCCCTGGCCGCGGCCTTGAGGCGGAGCATGTCGTCGGCGGTCGGGTTGACGTCGCGGACCGGTGCGATCAGGCGGTCGAGCTCCGCCATGTAGCGAGCCTCAGGCGTCGCCGGCGGCGGTGGTACGGTGGGCGCCGTTGGTGCGACGGCCGTCTCAGCCGCTAGCTGCAGCCGTATCCGTAGCCGACAGGTAGCCAACCCTGTGGCGGCCGGCATTGCCGCCGCTGTTGCTGGCGGCGCGACGGACAGGGGCGCGACTGGGAGGCGCGCGGGAGTTTGGGAGGCCGATCGGACAAGCTTTTTTCCGGCGACCTTGGACTTGGGCTTCAGGGGCGCACCAAGCTTGTTGGCAGCGGGCTTGGCAGCGGGCCTGGGTTGACTCTCGGCCTTAGGTTGCACAGTGGTCGCCTGGATCTGCCCGACGGCCGTGTCCGGGCGGGGCAGCACGATCAGCGCGGCGCCGAGAACTAGCAGCGCGCCGAACATTGTGCCGCCAAACCGCCCTCCGTTCTGCAAATCCTGCACGCCGTGCTCCCTGGTGCGAGCCTCGCGGGGCTCAAATCAACCTCGTTTACAACGCCCGCAACTCTCTTGCAGGGGCATCGCCAACAGCTTACACTTTGCGATTACGCGGCGCAGGACCGTCGGCGCCCGCAATTGGTGAACGCTACCAAGCTCATCGGCGGCAATCAAGGCACGCGGGCCACTCGCGCGCCAGGGAAGCGACAAAGGATCACTCCCATGTTCAAGGGCTCAAATACGGCGCTGATTACGCCGATGAAGGGCGGCAAGGTCGACGAGGCCGCTTTTGCGCGTCTTGTCGAATGGCAGATTAGTGAGGGCTCGCACGGGCTTGTGCCGGTTGGTACAACTGGCGAAGCGCCGACGCTCAGCCACGACGAGCACCGGCGCGTGGTCGAGATTGCGATTAAGACGGCCAAAAAGCGGGTGCCGATCATCGCCGGCGCCGGCTCAAACTCGACCGAAGAAGCGATCGAGCTGACGAAGTTCGCCAAGCAGGCGGGCGCCGACGCAGCGTTGCATTCGACCGGCTATTACAACAAACCGACCCAAGAGGGCCTCTACCTCCATTTCAAGGCGATCAGCGATGCGGTCGACTTGCCGATCATTGCCTACAACGTACCTGGCCGTACGGTTGTGGATATTCTTCCGGCAACTTTGGGCCGCATTTCGACGCTCAAGAATGTCGTGGGCGTGAAGGATGCTTCGGCGAAAGTCGAGCGGATGTCCCAGCACCGGCTGCTGATCAAGAAGCCGTTCTCCTATCTCTCGGGCGAGGACGCGACGGCGCTTGGCTTCAACGCGCAGGGCGGGACGGGGTGTATTTCGGTGACGTCGAATGTCGCGCCGCGGCTTTGCTCTGAATTCCAAAATGCGACGCTGAAAGGTGACTTCAAACGCGCGTTGGAACTACAGGACATTCTGATGCCGCTGCATGATGCGTTGTTTGTCGAGACCAGCCCGGCGCCGGTGAAATATGCAGCCTGGCGCATCGGCATGATCGAGAGCCCGGAGTGCCGGCTGCCGCTCGCGCCGCTGACCGAGGCGACCAAGAAAATCGTCGACGCGGCGCTAGCCCACGCGGGCCTACTCAAGGCGAAGGCCGCGGAGTAACCGCGGTTCAGCGCAATGATACGGCGAGGCCTGACGGCGACGTCAGGCCTTTGTCATTATGGCGGCGCGGTTGCTCGTCCCTCGGGACAAAGCCCGAGGGCATGGGGCAACCGAAGCGCCAAGTAGCGGTGCGGTTGCTCGTCCCTCGGGACTAAGCCCGAGGGCGTAGGGCAACCGAAGCGCCAAGTAGCGGCGCGGTTGCGAAGTGGGCAACCGAAGCGCCAAGCAAAGAGTGCTCATGGCCGAGAAGACGGACAATCACAAGGTCGTCGCGGAGAACCGCCGGGCTCGGTACGAATATCGTATCGAGGATACCTGGGAGGCGGGCTTGGTGCTGTCCGGCACCGAGGTCAAGTCACTGCGGACGGGCCAAGCCAATATTGCCGAAAGCTATGCCTCGGCCGAAGCCGGTGGCCTGATGCTGATCAACTCCTACATCCCGGAATACCGACAGGCCGGCCGGTTCTTCCAGCACGAACCGCGCCGCCCGCGCCGCCTCCTCCTGAAGGCCAAGGAGATCCACAAGATGCGGATCGCCGTCGAGCGCCAGGGGATGACGATCGTTCCGCTGCAGCTCTATTTCAATGCGCGCGGTATCGCCAAGCTGCGGCTGGCGCTGGCCCAGGGCAAGAAATTCCACGACAAGCGCGCCGATATCAAGAAACGCGAATGGCAGCGCCAGAAGGCCCGCCTGATGCGGGACAAGGGGTGAGTGGCGAGCGGTGCGCGATAAGCCGCGGGTTGCGTCCGATCGACGCTTGGCTCCACCAAGACGTGGGCATGCGAAGGCGCCGACACGCGCCGGATGCGAAGTGGGCATCGAAGGCGCCGACACGCGCCGGATGCGAAGTGGGCATCCGAAGGCGCCGACACGCGCCGGATGCGAAGTGGGCATCCGAAGGCGCCGACAAAGCCTCTTCTTGACCAGAACCCGCGGTTCGGCGCATAAGCGCGCCATGATCGGAGCCCCGCAGAAACCAGCCGTAAACGAGTGTTGCGGCATTATTATCACGAGCTAGCTCATCGCTGGCGCGCGGCCTGCGTCTTTGCCCCAGTCCCGACAGAGAACGCTTCCTCGCCCGCCAGCCGGAGGAACGATATGTCGTTGACGCTCTACAACACGCTGACGCGCAAGAAGGAGCTGTTCCGGCCGATCGACCCGGCGAACGTGCGCCTATATGCGTGCGGTCCGACGGTTTATGACCTCGCGCACATCGGCAATGCGCGCCCGATCATCGTGTTCGACGTGCTGTTTCGGCTGCTGCGCCAAATCTATGGCGACGCCCAAGTGACCTATGCCCGCAACATCACTGACGTCGATGACAAGATCAACACGCGGGCGGTCGAGCGCTGGCCCGACATGGACCCGATTGCGGCGATCCGGAAGCTGACTGAGGAGACGACGGCGCAGTTCCACAAGGACATCGCGGCTCTGGGCGTGCTGCCGCCGACGATCGAGCCGCGCGCGACGGACCACATCGAGGAAATGAAGGCGCTCTGCGAGACGCTGGTCGCCAAGGGGCATGCCTACGTCGCCCAGGAGCACGTGCTGTTCGACGCCACGTCGATGCCGGACTACGGCCGTCTCGCCAACCGCTCGCTCGAGGAGATGGAAGCCGGCGCCCGCGTCGATGTCGCGCCCTACAAGAAGGGCCCGACCGACTTCGTGCTCTGGAAGCCGTCGACGGCGGCGCAGCCGGGCTGGCCATCACCCTGCGGGATCGCGACGCCGGGCCGTCCGGGTTGGCACATCGAGTGCTCGGCGATGGCCGGCAAGCATCTGGGTCAGGTTTTCGATATCCATGCCGGCGGCATCGATCTCGTATTTCCTCACCACGAGAACGAGATCGCGCAGTCGCGCTGCGCGCACGGCACGCCGGTCATGGCGAACGTCTGGATGCACAACGGCTTCCTGCAAGTCGAAGGCGAGAAGATGTCGAAGTCGCTCGGCAACTTCATCACGATCCACGATCTGTTGGATACGCGCAAATTCGGCGGTCGCCGCTGGTCGGGTGAAGTGCTTCGCCTTGCGATGTTGATGACGCACTATCGCGAACCCATCGACTTCAGCCTTGCGCGCCTACAAGAGGCAGAGACGATACTCTCTCAAATCTATCGGAGGTTTGACAGTGTATGGCCAATTGAAGAGGCCGTTCCGGATGAGCGAGTGCTTGCGCAGTTGCAGGACGACATGAATACGCCTGCGGCCATCAATGTTTTGCGATGGTCGTTACAAGATGCGGCCGCAGGTCAAGCGATGGCCGGATTTACACCGCTTGGTTATAGCTTTCAAAGCAATGTCGGGCGCATTTTGGCGGCTGCCCGAATATTGGGATTGCTACAAGGTACTCCGCGCGATTGGCTTCAACGACCTTCTAACACGGATGTTAGTCAAGTGGCGCAGCTCATCACCGCTCGCCTCGACGCGCGCAAGCGGAAAGACTTCAAGGAGAGCGACCGCATCCGCGACGAGTTGGCGGCCATGGGCATCGCCTTGAAGGACACGAAAAATCCCACGACCGGCGAGATCGAGACGACCTGGGAAGTGAAGCGATGAGCTTGCATCCCTACCGCTGTCATCCTCGGGCTTGTCCCGAGGACCCATCGCACAGCAGGCGCAGCGCTGGCGGTTGGGCTCGGCCGGCGCCACGAGCGACCGCTTTCTTACGCAACATCAGCAGCACCATGGGTCCTCGCGACAAGCGCGAGGATGACACCAGTGCCGTTGCGCGCCTTCGGCACGACGGAAAACAAGCGATGAGCTTGCATCCCTACCGCTGTCATCCTCGGGCTTGTCCCGAGGACCCATCGCACAGCAGGCGCAGCGCTGGCGGTTGGGCTCGGCCGGCGCCACGTGTGACCGCTTTCTTACGCAACATCAGCAGCACCATGGGTCCTCGCGACAAGCACGAGGATGACACCAGTGCCGTTGCGCGCCTCAGGCACGAGGGAAAACAAGCGATGAGGGCTTCATCCCCCATCTGTCATCCCGGGCTTTATGCCCGGGACCCATTTCCCCGCTTGCGGAACGCTGACGGTTGGGCTTTGCCGGCGTCTCCCGTGACCGATCTCGTACTCGACATCCGCGGCACCATGGGTCCCGGGGACGAGCCCCGGGATGACATTTGTGCCCGCTTGCGGAACGCTGGCGGTTGGGCTCGGCCGGCGCCACGGGAGACCGCTTTCTTACTCGACACCCGCGGCACCCTGGATCCCGGGAACGAGCCCCGGGATGACATCGGTCTGGATGTAAATCGATGAGCATGCAGGACACATGGACCGGCGGATGTCAGTGTGGCGCCATCCGCTATCGGGTTGCAGCGCTTGGACGGGCCTCTGTCTGCCATTGCCGGATGTGCCAGAAGGCCTTCGGCTCGGTCGGCGGCATCCTGGTGACGGCCGTTGGTTTTGACCTGACGCGCGGCAAACTCAAGCACTTCCGCAGCTCGAACAAAGTGCGACGGGGCTTTTGCGCTGATTGCGGTTCGCCGTTGACGTTCGAATATGACGGTAAAGTCGATGTCGCGATTGCCACCTTCGATCGGGCCGGCGATATCGCTCCAGCCGTCCAGATGGCGCGGGGCGAACGCCTGCCGTTTGCCGATGCGATCGGAACCATCCCCGTGCGCGACGATGAGGCCGCCTGGCGCACCAACTGGGTCGACACGATCGTCTCATATCAACATCCCGATTACGACACCGAGACCTGGCCGCAGGCCAAAGGATCGTCATGACCACCCAAAAAGAACGACTCTATCTGTTCGACACCACGCTGCGGGATGGCGCGCAGACGCAAGGCGTGGATTTCTCGGTTTCCGACAAGCGGCGCATTGCCGAGGTGCTCGATGATCTCGGCGTCGACTACATCGAGGGTGGTTACCCCGGCGCTAACGATACCGACACCGCCTTCTTCGCGAGTGCGCCGAAATTCCAGCACGCAGCCTTCACCGCGTTCGGAATGACCAAGCGGGCGGGCCGCTCGACCTCCAACGATCCAGGCTTTCAGGCCGTGCTGCAATCGCCGGCGTCGGCGATCTGTCTGGTCGCGAAGGCCTGGGACTACCACGTGCGCGTGGCGCTCGGCATCACCAACGAGGAGAACATCACCGGCGTCTCCGAGAGTGTTACAGCGGTGCGGGCCGTGCAGAAAGAGCCGATGATCGACTGCGAGCACTTCTTCGACGGCTACAAGGGCAATCGCGCCTATGCGCTGGCGGTAGCGCGCACGGCCTATGAGTCGGGCGCCCGCTGGATCGTGCTGTGCGACACCAACGGCGGCACGCTGCCGAGCGAGATCGATGCGATCGTGCGCGATGTCGCAACCGTGGTGCCAGGAACGCATCTTGGCATTCACACCCACAACGACACCGAGCAGGCGGTTGCCAACACGCTGGCTGCCGTCCGCGCGGGCTGCCGCCAGATCCAGGGCACGCTCAACGGTCTCGGCGAGCGCTGCGGCAACGCCAATCTCATCTCACTCATCCCGACATTGCTGTTGAAGTCCGAGTTTGCCGATCATCTTACGATCGGCGTCACGCCGGAGAAGCTGGCGAAGCTCACGCATGCGAGCCGCGTTCTCGACGAGATCCTCAATCGTGCGCCGAACCGGCAGGCCCCCTACGTCGGCGAAAGTGCCTTCGCGACCAAGGCTGGCATTCACGCCTCGGCGATCCTGAAGGAGCCAGAGACCTACGAGCACGTGCCGCCGGAATCGGTTGGCAACCGCCGCCGGGTGCTGGTCTCCCAGCAGGCCGGAAAGTCCAACATCCTCTCCGAGCTGGAACGGCTTGGCATCACCATGCCGAAGGGCGACGAACGCGTCAGCCGGTTGCTCGACGAGGTGAAATCCCGCGAATCCGTAGGCTATGCCTACGAAGGAGCCGATGCCTCCTTCGAACTGTTGGCGCGACGGTTGCTCGGCGAGGTGCCGCAGTATTTTTCCGTCGACAGCTTTCGGGTGATCGTCGAGAAGCGGCACAATGCGCTCGGCACCATGATCACCGTGTCCGAGGCGTCGGTCCGCGTGTTCATCAATGGCGACGATGAGCCGTTGTGGTCAGTCGCAGAAGGCAATGGTCCCGTCAACGCGCTGGATACGGCACTGCGTAAGGACCTCGGGCGCTATCAGGCGCACATCCGCGATGTCGAACTCGTCGACTACAAGGTGCGTATCCTGACCGCCGGAACCGAGGCGGTGACGCGCGTTCTGGTCGAGAGCCGCGACCGGGCAACAGGCGATCGCTGGTTCACGGTCGGCGTGTCGCCGAACATCGTCGATGCGAGTTTCGAGGCGCTCGTCGACAGCATCAATTATAAGCTTTTGAAGAACGGTGCTCAGGCGGCCTGACGGCACACCGTTTTCGCTCAAATGCAAACGGCCCGGCAATTTGCCGGGCCGTTTCCTTATTTGTCGCGAACGGGCTCAGCGCTGCGGTGCGCCGTCCTTGTCGTCCTGGCGCCGGCGCTGGCCACGTCCTTCGCCCTCTTTCGGCTGTGGTTGACCGCCAGCTTTCGGAGGAGGCGGCTGCTGCGGCGGTGGTGGTTGCCCACCGGCCTTGGGAGGCGGTTGGGGCGGTGGGAGTCCAGTCCGCGGCGGGATGGGCGGCACGGCAGCACCGGGCGGCAGTTGGATGCTCGGCTGCGGCTTTAGCGGCTGACCTTCGTTGGGGAAGCGGCGCGGCTGGATGGGCTGCTGCGGCTGTGGGGGCACAGGTTGCTGTAAGCCACCGCCACCTTGCCTGGGTGGCCGAACGGGTTGACCTTCCGGTGGCCACTCGCGGCGCGGCGGTTGATTCGCCTGGATCGGCGGCGGCGTGCGGGGCGGCGCGACGCCGGGGAGTGGCGTCACACCCGGACGTGGTGCGCCCGGTCCAGCGCCAGAGCCCGGACCGCGTTCGCCGCGTCCCGGCTCGCCTTGCCAATTGCCGCGGCGGCGTTCACCAGACTCCTGTATGCGCGGCGGCGGCACCTGCGCCTGCGTGCCACGGATCTGCGGACGATAGACCTGCACGGTGCCGCCCCGATTGCCGAGGAACGAACGCCCGGGACCAGGCCGATCCGACGGCACGATGCTGACGGGCCGCAGCGGCCGGCGCGTTAGCCGCTCGTAGCGAGACCTGTCGAAGCCCGCCAGGAAGATGCGCCGGTCGACGGTGCGGTGGCTCGGCACCCAGCGGGTCTGGCGCACGAACGCAATGTTGCGGTGGGGCGGCGCCACGTGCCGATAGACGCGGTTCGCCGTCAGCAAGCCGATCGGCACGAAGCACCAAGCGGCCGAGTAGCGCGGCGCCTCATAGTAGCTCTCGGAAAAGCTCAAGCTGTCGCCGCGCCATTCGGCTTCGGGCGGCAGCGGGGCCCAGCCCACTTGCTCGTCGCTATGCCGCCAAGCGACCCAGGCGGGCGCCCAATCGGTGCCGGGAACCCATAACCAGCCATCCCGTTCGTCGAGAAACCACCGCCCATAATGGAACGTGGCCCAGCCGAAGGGCTCCGCGCTCTCCCAGTACCAGCCGTGCTCCTCGGTGAAGACCCATTGCCCACGCGTATAGGGGCGCCAGTCGCGATCCACATCCGGCGACCAAACGTAACCGTGCGTCGCATGCTGCAGCCAGCGGCCGTGCGGCTCGAGCTGCTCGTGAAAAGTTTGGAAGTCGATGCTCGGCTCCTGCGCCACCGCCCTTTCGGCCGGCAGCACCAACTGCACGGTGACGAGGAACGCGAGTCCCGCCAGCATGCGCGCAAGTATTGATCGCATAAAACCTCCTGTGGTCGAATCGCCGTTGCGGCGTTGACCGTCGGCGAATGATAACGCACACCGAACCTGAATGCGGGATGACCGGTGCGTAGCCCAGGCCAGTTATCCCTCAGTTTCAATGATCGTTTGGCCGCGACTTCTCAAAGTTGGCCTGCTGGGTCGCGGTGGCTTCCTTCTGGTGCTTGGCCTGCCAGTCCTTATAGGGCATGCCGTAGACGATCTCGCGGGCATCGTCCTTGGTCAGGGTGTGTCCTTTCTCGGTGGCCGCCTCCTGAAACCAGTTGGCGAGGCAATTCCTGCAAAAGCCGGCGAGATTCATCATGTCGATGTTCTGGACGTCTGTGCGCGTGCGCAGGTGCTGCACCAGCTTGCGGTAGGCAGCGGCTTGCAGCTCGGTCTCGGTTTTGGCGTCGAAGGTCGGCTTGGTCACGGGGCGTACTCCTCGGCTGGTGCTGGGATGGCTGCTATTGATCTGGAGATCGGGGCGGCGGGCAAGGCTGTCAATGACGTCGCCGATACGCGCGGCCCAGTTGGCCTGGCCGTCGGCATCGCGAATGAGATCCTGGCGAACCTCGATGATAGCGTTGGGAAGCGCCCGCGATGTGCCGTGCAGCCACAGCGTGTCGCCCTCGAGGCTGCCGCGATAGGGCTCGTTGTCGCCGACGATCATCGTGCCGTCGGCGGAGAAGGCCTCGATCAACGGCACCGACAACCGGGGATCGTGATCCCAGAGGATGCCGACGTGCCAGGGCCGGGGCACGCCTTTCCAGCTTTCCGTGAAGCTGTGGATCGACAGGATGGCCGGGGCGATGCCGGTCGCGATGCACTGGTCCAGCACGGCGTCGATCGCCGTGTGATAAGGCTCCCAATAGAGCCGGATGCGCCGCTCGAGCTCGGCCTCCGTCAGATTGCGGTTGCCGGGAACGATCGCGCCGTCGGAGAGGCGCATGATCAGCGTCGGATCGTCAGCCCCGCGGTTCGGGTCGATCAGCAGCCGCGAGTACTGCGTCAGTAGCGCGGGGGCGCCAAATCGGCGGGCCAGCGCCAAGGTAACCGCCTCCGCACCAATGTCGTAGGCGATATGGCGCTTGAGTTGGTCCGGTGGCAGACCGAGCGTGGCATATCCCGGTGGAAATGCGTTTGAGGCGTGATCGCACAGCAGAATGAGTCCGGCGTCAGCGCGCCCGCCGACGATACGGAAACTTTCAGCCTGTTGGCTGGCGATGTGGGGAGCTGGTGACATGGGCGGACTATAGGTCGCCGGGGGCACGGTCGGAAGGGTCGCCGTTGCTGGCTGGGGATGAGCTAGGCGCAGCTTGACGGGGGCGTGGCCGCGCGCCTCTATGCGCCGAGCCATGCGAGAGGACGAATCAATGGCCATGGACCGGCGCGTTTTGCTGAGGGAACTCTATGAGGCGGCCGTCCATGCGGCGCATCCGGACGGCTGTCTGATTCCCCACCTGCCGGCGGTTCCGAGCACCGGCCGGTTGATCGTGCTCTCGGTTGGCAAGGCCGCAGCCGCCATGGCCGCGACGGCGGAGCGGCATTACCGGGATCACGGCGGACTCGCGCGCGTGTCGGGAGTGACGACGGCGCCACATGGTTATGCCGCAACGCTTGGACATCACGCGATCGAGGCGCTCACAATTGTCGAAGGCCGTCATCCCACCCCGGACGACGGCAGCGAACGGGCGGCCGCGGCGGCCCTGGCGGCGGCGGCGACGGCTGGCCCCGAGGATCTGGTGCTGGTGCTGTTGTCGGGCGGGGCTTCGGCACTCTGGGCGGCCCCGGCGCCGGGTCTCGACCTCGCAGGCAAAACGGCTTTGACGCGCGGGCTTTTAAAATGCGGCGCCGACATCCACGAGATGAACACCGTGCGCCGCCATCTGTCGCGCATCAAGGGCGGGCGGCTTGCCAAGGCGGCGACAGGCGCCGGGCTGTTGACCCTCGCAATTTCCGATGTGCCGGGCGACGATCCCGCGACCATCGGATCGGGGCCGACGGTGCCCGATCCCACCACGCTGGCCGATGCCCGGGTCGTGATCGCGAAACGGCGCCAACGCATGGGGGCGCTGGGACTGCCGGTGCCCCCTGCCGTGGACGCTGTCCTGGCTGATCCCGCGAGCGAGACGATCAAGGCCACAGATGTCTGCTTCGCGCGCGCCGAATACCGCATTCTCGCCACGCCCAAGGCCGCGCTCGACGCGGCGGCCCAATGCGCACGGGCGGCCGGATTCGATGTCCTCAATCTCGGCGATAAGGTGACGGGCGAGGCGCGCGAGGTGGCCAACGCGCATGCACGTCTGGCGATCGACGCCAAAGCCGCCGGACGACGCCTGGCCATCATCAGCGGTGGCGAGCTCGAGGTGACGGTCAGGAACCGCGCGGGGCGGGGAGGGCGAAGTCAGGAGTATGCGCTGGCGCTGGCCGTGGCGCTGGGCGGGACGATCGGCATGAGCGCGCTCGCCGCCGATACCGATGGGATCGATGGCGGGGATGGCCGGGTCAATGATCCGGCAGGCGCCATGGTTTCGTCGGCGACCGTCCGGGACGCAGCTGCGCGCCATCTGATTGCCAAGAATTACCTCGACAACAACGATGCAACGTCCTTCTTCGAGGCTGCGGGCGATCTCATCGTTCGCGGCCCGACGCATACCAACGTCAATGATTTCCGCATCATCCTGGTCGAACCTTGAGCGAGCATTCCCCAAATCAGTCACCGCCGTCGTTGACGCAGCCGCGTTCGCGGGGTTGCCGGACGGTTGTGCACACGACGGTTGTGCTCACGCTGGGACTCATGTTGGGCAGCGCGCCGGCATGGGCCGACTTGAAGCTCTGCAACGCCACGTCAGGCCGCATCGGTGTTGCCATCGGCTACCAGGATGGCAAGGGCTGGGCGACTGAAGGCTGGTGGAACATTGCGTCACAGACGTGCGAAACGCTGCTGAAGGGAACATTGGGTAGCCGCTTCTACTACGTACACGCCATCGACTACGACCGGGGTGGCGAATGGGCCGGCAGCAACATGATGTGCACGGCAGACAAGACGTTCACGGTTCGTGGCAACCAGGACTGCCAGCGCCGCGGCTATAAGCGGACTGGATTTTTCGAGGTCGACACCAACGACGCGAAGGACTGGACCATCCGGTTGACCGATCCGGGTGAAGGCGCAACCGCTGGCAAAGCGAAATAGCGCTCATGGGTGCGCGCGCGCAAAGTCGGGCTTTCGTTCTGGCTGTAGCGCTGGCAGTTTCCGCCTGCGCCAGCAGCCTGCCGCAGACCAATACCGCGGCGATCGGCGTGGAGGTTGAGGGACGTCAGAAAGATGGTGGCTACAAGCTGACGGCGCGCGAAGCGCAGCTTGGCTGCCCGATGCTTGGGGCTGAGATATCGACCATCGCGGGTCGCATGCAGGCTCATATCGGCTCGGCCAAGGCCGAGCGCGATAACCCGCCGCAAACGGTGAGCGCGATGTTCCAGCGCATGGGCGGCGGCAGCAAGGGGCTTGCGGCCATCGGGCGCTACAATGAAGACCGGACGCACGCCGTTGCGCTGCGCGCCTCCGCGACCCAGAAGCGCTGCGCGCTGCCCGAGGCCGACAAGAAGTTCGAGGAAGCGGAAGCCAAACTCGCCGAATTCAATGCAACGGCGAAGAAATAGATGGATGGGCCGCGGGGTTCAAATGCCCTGCCCGTCGACGTCGCGCTTCAGGTCGTCATAGGATTGCTTGGCGCCGGGCGCGAATGGGTGCACGTCCATCAATTGCTTCATCACCTCAAAGGCGCCCTTCTTGTTGCCGATCTCGCGCCAGATCTGCGCCAGCCCTTCGAGCGCCTTGTAGTGGTTCGGTTCGAGCGCGAGCACGCGGCGCAAATCGCCGACCGCACCCTCGAAGCTGTTCTGCATGAAGCGCATATAGGCGCGCTGATTAAAGCCCTCGGCGTACTCGGGCGCCAGCGTCGTGATGTGCTCCAGCAGCTTCTCGGCAAGCTCGAATTTTTTCTCGTTGATCGCCTTTGACGAGCGCGACATCAGGAGATTGACGGTGTCGCTTCCCGAATGGCGCCAGAGACGCTCGACCTGATCGGAAATCTTCTTGGCGGCGGCTTCGTCCTCGGCGGTCGCCAACTGGGCGTAGAGATCGCCGAGCGACTTGGCTTTTTCCTCCGCCGTCTGCGGCAGCTTGTCGACCGGACGCGCGCCGTCCGACTTCGGCTGCGCCAAAGCATTGGGTGCCTTCGGTTGCGCTTTCGGGTCGCCAACCTTGGGATCTGCAAGCTGGGGATCAGTCTTGGGATCGGTTTTGGACTCAGCCTTGCCGTCAGCTGGCGGCTTACTTTGTGGCGCCCGATCCGATTTCTTGCCGGGTTCTTTCGCTTTCGGCTCGACCGGCACGGGGCCAGACTGATTAGGCCCCAACGGATTGGGGCCAGACGGGTTGGGTCCTGGACGTTCCGGAGGGGTCTGAGCGTTGACCGTGGGCAAGCCGCTGGCGAACGCCAGAAGCGTGGCGACGGCACTGATCCGCAGACGGGGCAGGATGATGCGCGATTGTGTCATGGCACTACACTACTGCGCGCCAATCGTGGCGTCAAAAAGCCGATGGCGCCGTAGCCCAAGGGCTCGGCGCCAAATGATCGGCGGTCACACCAAGGTTAACCCTGGCGCGCCTTGAACCGGCGGTTGGTCTTGTTGATAACGTAGACGCGGCCCTTGCGGCGCACGACGCGATTGTCGCGATGGCGACCACGGAGCGACTTGAGCGAGTTTCTGACCTTCATGGCCTTCACCGGTTCTGATGGGGTTCGCACAAACTGTCCGGCACGCCTGCCGCTCGGAGCGGAGGCTGAACAGGTTTGCGAAGCCTGGAAAAGTTGGCGCAACCTATGCGCGCCCGTCGCGCGTGTCAATTGTGCTCGTTCTAGTGCGCTCGTTTGGTCTTTTGGGCCGTCGGGAGGTCTGATCGGGATGGTGGGCGGTACAGGGATCGAACCTGTGACCCCTACCATGTCAAGGTAGTGCTCTACCGCTGAGCTAACCGCCCATCCTCGAGCGCCTTGCGGCGTCCCGCGATCCTATATCGGCAATATTCGGGCCGTGCAAGGTGGGCGTGCGAGACCTGAAGCAGAACGCGCACGATTGGTGCTGACCGCGGCAGGGCGGACAAGGTTGATCGCGATATGCAACCGCCGCTTGCAGTTCGCCCGGGTGGCCGAGATCGGTCAGGCGCCGCGCGGCCCGGCGACGACCTTGTCGTCGTGCAGGCGGCCGATTTCGCCACTGGAGAGACCGAGAATATCGGCGAGGATCTCGTCGGTGTGCTGGCCGAGGCGCGGCGCGGGCTTCGGGGCTAAGCGCGTTGCGTCCTTGAAGTCGAACGGGGAGGCAGCAGACCAGAACGTGCCGATTCCCGGCTGGTCGACACGGGCGAACATCGGATTGCCGGTCAGGATCGGATCGCCGATCAGCTCGCGGGGCGTCATGTAGGGGCCCCAGAGCGCGCCGGCCTTCGACAGGATAGCCGCCGCTTCCGCACGGGTCAGCGATGCAATCCAGGGCGCAATGACGGCGGCGAGATTGGCGCGCACCTTCCAGCGATGCGCTTCATCCTGCAGGTCGACGCCGTGGCTCTGTTCGATCGCCCTGAACTGTGCTCCGAGATTGCCGGCTGCGGCCAGCGCATCGATCTGGCGGCCGGTGAACACGCAGATCATGACGTGGCAACCGTCCTTGGTGGCGAAGTCGCGCGCGAAGGTACCGAACACCTCGTTGCCAAAACGTGGGCGATCGACCTTGTTGAGTCTCGGCCTCGCCGAGGTAACCGAGCGCGGCAGTGGCGGCGAGCGCCACGTCCTGCAGCGCGACGCGAACCACTTGCCCGCGCCCCGTGCGCGTGCGGTGGCGCTCGGCGGCGAGTAGCGCCATGGCGGCTGCATAACCAGTCGCGATGTCCCATGCCGGCAGCACCTGGTTCACGGGCCCTGAATGGCCAACCGGGCCGGTAATCATCGGGAAGCCGGTGATGGCGTTGACAGTGTAATCGACCTGCGCAGAGCCGTCGCGCGCGCCGATGATGTTGAGGGCGATGAGATCGGCGCGCTTGGCCGTGAGGGTCTCGTAGGCGATCCACCCGCGGGCTGGCAGGTTGGTCGAGAACATGCCGGCGTCGGCGCCGGGTGCCGTGATCAGGGCGGTGATCAGCTCGCGGCCGCGCGGTGATTTCAGGTCGACGGCGAAGGAGCGCTTGCCCTTGTTGAGGCCCGCCCAATAGATGCTGGTGCCATCGGCGGTGACTGGCCAACGCTCGGCATCGAGGCCGCCACCGATATCGTCGAAGCGGATCACATCGGCGCCGAGCGCCGCCAGCGTCATGCCACCGAGCGGGGCCGCGACGAAGGCCGAGCCCTCGATGATGCGCATTCCGTCCAACAAGCCAGGCATCTGCAACCTCTCCGTGCGTTTATGCGGTTCGCTGCGGTGATCCAGCCGCCGCAGTGCATTGCGGACTGTGGTCGAGATTGCCACGCCGCGGCCCAAATCCCGCTACAGCAGGTTTGTACTCTCGACAAGACCAAGAGGAAATGCCTAGAAATCCAGGGGTTGCGACGAATAGGCGACCACCGATGTCCGAGCACCGTGCCGCAGGGGAGCTGGCCAAATGAGTACCGCCATCACAGCCGACGGCCACGCGCCCGCGCCACGACGTGACTCTGGCCCCGCGGTCAGTCCTCGGTTGACCGGGCCGGCAGCGGCCGACGTAGCCGACAAGGCTGCGACCAGTGTCAGCTTGATTGCCGATGACGCGGACAAGCGCGAGAAGTTCATTCCGCTGACGCGGCAAGCGCTGATGGAGCGGCTCACCCGCCCTCACAGCTGGCCCGCCGGCCAGGAGCAGGACGCGCGCCGTTTCTTCCGCTACCTCGACTACTGGCGCCAGCAGAGCTACGGGGCAAAGCTGCTGGACCTCGAGCAGTCCTATGAGCCGTTCAGTCCCGACAGCGACCTGCTGATCACACGTAAGTTCGCCGACGCTGAGAAAATGCACTTGCAGCGCCATCTGGTCGATGGGGTCTGCCAACTGCTCGTGCAGGCCAACTACACGCGCGTCGATCCAAAAAACATCTCGTTGATCATGACGAAAGAGAGCCATTACGGGCTCGATCTCCACGTCGACATGTCGGCGTTCGATGAGCTGGCGATTTATTACCGCGGCGCGACGATGCGCACGGGGACCAGGCGCAACGTCAAAAAACTCTATCTCAAGAAGGAAGAGTTCCAATTCCCGATCTTCCAGCGCCTGTGCATTCTGTTCAAGCTGAAGCCGGAAGAAGCGCGCATTCGCGAGATCATGGCGGCAGCACGGTGCGAGCGCGACGAGGCGGAGAAGATCGTCAAGAAGGCGCGCGGCGAGATCTCCGATCAAATCAAACCTGACTTCGTCTACATGAAGCTGTTCAAGAACATCCCGCAAACTGATATCGAAATGGTGTTCCCGAACACCAAGATCCGCTTTCGGATGTTCGACAAGATCAAGCTCGGCGTGACGGCGGGCGGCGGCCTCGGCATGGGCGTTGTCGGCACGGCGGGCAAGATCGCGGTCGCGACCAATCCGATCGCGCTTGCGGGCGCGATGTTGGGCCTAGGCGGGATCGCGGTCCGGCAGGGCATGAACTTCATGAATCAGCGCAATCGATACATGGTGACGATGGCGCAGAACCTCTATTTCCATTCGCTCGGCGATAACCGGGGGGTGATGTCCCAGATCGCGGAGCGAGCTGCCGAGGAAGATCTCAAGGAGGAGATGCTGCTCTACAGCGTGCTCGCCAAGGAGCGCGTCAACCGGCGCGAGCTGAAGGACGTCGATCAGGCGATCGAGCAGTACCTGCTCAACACCTTCGGGCTCAGCCTGAATTTCGATCTCGATGACGCCCTTACGCGCCTGAAGCGCGACGGTATCGTGACAGAGCGACCGGATGGCGCGTTGGAGGCGCTGAGTCCGGCAATGGCGGCAGCGCATATTGACGAGCTATGGGACCAGTTCCTCGACGACTTGCCGGACCAGACCAGACATGAAGGCGTCGAGTTCGATATCGACGACGACAACGCAGAGGATCCCAATGCCGGGGTGCGGGATGGCGCCGCGTGAGCACAGTTCACGTGTTGCGCCGGGAGCGATGATCTGATCGATGGCGCTGCAAAGACTTTCGATCGAGCTGCAGGACCTTGGGCGCGCTCGGCAAATCGCGGATCTGCTGGGCGAGATCGGCGACCCGGCCGCGTCGGCGACGTCGATCTTCGAAGTGCCGGCGACGTGCGGATGGCGCGTGGATGCCTATTACGAGGCAGTGCCCGAAGTGGAGCTTCTGTCTGCGGCGTTAGGGCAGCAGTTCGGTGAGCCGTTGACCTTGGCGCTTGAGGCAGTGCCCGATGAAAACTGGGTCGCCATCTCGCAGGCGGCGCTGCCACCGGTGACGGCGGGCCGGTTTCTGGTGCATGGCAGTCATGACCGAGACCGCGTCGGCCGCCGGCTCAATGCGATCGAGATCGATGCGGGCGAAGCGTTCGGGACAGCGCATCACGCGACGACTGAGGGCTGCCTCGAGGCCCTCGACCGGCTGGCGCGGACCTCGCGGCCGCGACGGGTGCTTGATCTCGGTTGTGGGTCTGGCGTGCTTGCCATAGCGGCCGTCCGGGCGTTGCCTGGAGCGGCGGTTATCGCCAGCGACATCGATCCCCTGGCGGTGGCTGTGGCACGCGGAAATCTGACCGCCAACCGTGCGCACACGCGCGTCAAGGCGGTGCGCGCGGCCAATCTGGCACACCCGGCGCTCAAGGCGGGGGGGCCCTACGACCTGGTGCTCGCCAATATTCTGGCCGGTCCGCTGATCCAGCTGGCGCCGGGACTGCGCAGCGCCATCCGCCCGGGCGGCCGCGTGGTGCTTTCGGGTATTCTCGACGAGCAGGCGCGAGAGGTCGCGGCGATCTATGCAGCCACGGGATTTCGGCTCGAGACCCGCCGCATCCTCAAGGGATGGGCGACGCTTGTCATGAGGCGCGCCAGCCGCCGTTGAGACCGCCGGCGCAACCCCATCAGTTCCGCCAGGCGCGCGGGGTGAACGGCTCGCAGGCGCGAACGCGCCCGATCTCATCGTCTGCAACACCAATGTCGCGCAATAAATGGGCGTCGAGCTCGGAAAGATCGGCACGCATGCGCCGTTCTGCGGCGGCGCGACGCCAGCCGGCAATGACGTTGGACAGATGGCCGCGAAGTGTGTCGGTGGCCGATGTGGCCGGGCCTTCGAGGCCAATGCCATTGGCAATCAGGGTGGAAGATTTCATGTTATGCTTTCAACGTTGACCAGTCCCCCGCGAGCCGGAGCCGCGCGGAATCGAAAGGGCGAACGGCGGGAAGCCGTCCGCCCCGGCGAAAACGATCCTGGGATTAGCGCCAGAAACTCGCTGGGATGGTGCCGGTGACCCGGATTTCCTCGATCTGGGCCGTGGAGAAGCCAAGTCCGGAAAGCTGGTCATTGGACATGCGGGCCAAGTGGTATTTGACGCGCTCTTTGCCTTGCCGCTCGCGTCCTTCGATCAGGCTCTGAACGAAGCTCTTGCGGGGGGTGGCATTGGTCGATGTTGCCGCGGTGCTGTGAACGTCGAAGGTTGTCGTGGTGCTCATGGTGCCCTCTACTCTTTGAGTTTCGAGGTTTCAGATCTGAGGTCGGTCCCTTTGGAATTCCGACCTCGCCACTACACTTAAGCGCTTCGTCGTATGGCCACCAGATTTCATGTTGCTATGCAGCAATGCACCACACGCATGGGAAGACGCTATGTCGCACAGTGTGTTATCAAATATTCACAATTGGTGCGATGCAAAATCAATTGCATATTGTCCGGACATGCCGCGCCGCTTAGAACTGCAATATGTTCCAGGACTTCGCCGCCCCCGCTGACCCGTCGCTTGGCACGGAGCGGGCCCGCCAGCTTGGCCGGCTCGCGTCCGAGCTTGGACTCGCCGCCGTCATCGTACCCCGTGCCGACGAGCATATGGGCGAGTACGTGCCGCCCTCTTCGGAACGCCTGAAATGGGTGACGGGGTTCACGGGCTCGGCCGGTCTCGCCATCGTCGGGCCGAAGCTCGCGGCGCTGTTTGTCGACGGCCGTTACACCTTGCAGGCCAGATCCCAGGTCGACACCGGGACCTTCGAGATCCACCAGATCCCTGAGACCAGCCCGGTCGAATGGCTGGCGGGGCGGCTCCAGGACAAGGCTATCGTCGGGTTTGATCCATGGCTGCATACGACGGCGTGGGTGACCTCGGCGCGCACGATCCTGGCGAAGCACGGGATTGTGCTGAAGGCGCTGGCACGTAATCCGGTCGACCGGATCTGGGGGAGCGATCGGCCCTCGCTGCCGCTCGGTGCAGTCACCATTCAGCCGTTGGCCTATGCGGGCCAGTCGGGCGAACAGAAGATCGGCGCGCTGCAGGCGACGCTGAAGGCGGAGCAGCAGGACGCGGTCATCCTGACGCTGCCGGATTCGATCGCCTGGTTGTTCAACGTGCGCGGCAGTGACGTGCAGCACAATCCGACGCCGCTGGCGTTCGCGATCGTGCATACCGGCGCCAAGCCCGAACTGTTCATCGACAAGCGCAAGCTCAAGGCCGACGTGAAAGCGCATCTGGCCGACGTCGCACGCTTGCGCGAGCCGGGCGAGTTGAAAGCGCGGGTGGCGGCGCTCAAGTCGGGCAATCGCCGGGTGCGGCTCGACGAGGCAACGGCGGCGCACTGGTTCCGCCGCGCACTCGGTGAAAAAAGCCAAATGGTGACTGGCGGTGGCGACCCCTGTATTCTTCCGAAAGCCAGGAAAAACGCCGCCGAGATCAAGGGCGCGCGGGCGGCACATGAGCGTGACGGTGTCGCCATGGTGCGCTACCTCGCCTGGCTTGATCGTGAAGCCCCTGCCGGCCGCCTGGACGAGATACGGGCCGTGCGCCAGCTTGAGACCTTCCGCGCCGACACGCAGGCTTTGCGCGAGATCAGTTTTGATACGATCTCGGGCTCGGGGCCGAATGGCGCGATCGTGCATTACCGGGTGACGGAGGCGACGAATCGCAAGCTGCGCTCAGGCGAACTGTTCCTGGTGGACAGCGGCGCGCAGTACCAGGACGGCACGACGGATATCACGCGGACAGTCGCCATCGGCCGTCCGACCGAGGAGATGCGAGAGCGCTTCACGCTGGTTCTCAAGGGGCACATCGCGATCGCGACCGCGCGGTTTCCGAAAGGCACGACCGGCGCGCATATCGATGCCTTTGCTCGCCGCGCCCTCTGGGATCATGGGCTTGAGTTCGATCATGGCACAGGGCACGGCGTCGGCAGCTATCTCTCGGTTCACGAGGGGCCGCAGTCGATCTCCAAGCGCGGGCACGTGGCGCTGGAGCCGGGCATGATCGTCTCCAATGAGCCCGGTTATTACAAAACCGGCGCCTACGGCATTCGCATCGAGAACCTGGAACTCGTCACCGAACCGGCTGAGATCAAGGGCGGCGAGCGGCCGATGCTCGGCTTCGAGACGCTGACGCTGGTGCCGATGGACCGGCGGCTCGTGGCAGTGCCGTTGCTGTCGCCAGCCGAGCTGGCGTGGCTCAACGGCTATCATGCGCGGGTGAGGGCAAAGATCGGGCCGCACCTGGTTGGCGCGGATCGCGCCTGGCTCGAAGCCGCGACCGAGGCCTTGTAAGGCGCACTCGGATGTCCAATGACCTTGCCGGCCTCTGAAGCCCGCTCAGTGCTGGAGGCGATGGCCGCGCCGGATGCGCCAGTGGGCATCCGAAGGCGCCTCTAAAAGAGCCGGTTCGCGATGACGGCGGCGACATAAGCGATGCAGGCGCAGACTGGGAAGGTGATGATCCAGGCCAGGAAAATGCGCTTCAGAACGCCCCAACGCACATCGGCGAAGCGGCGGGAGGCGCCGGCGCCGACGATGCACGACGTGATCGTGTGCGTGGTCGAGAGTGGGATGCCGAACAGCGAGGCGACAAAAATCGTCGAGGATGCCGACGCCTCTGCCGCAAAACCTTGCCACGAGACAATCCTGGTCATCTTCGTGCCGACGGTTTTGATGATCTTCCAGCCGCCCCAACTGGTGCCGAGGCCCATGGTGAGGGCGCAGATCAGCACCACCCAGAAGGGGATCTCGAACTTTGACGTGGCGCCGCCGAGCATCAGCGTCAACGCGAAAACGCCCATGAACTTTTGGCCGTCGTTGAGCCCGTGATTGAAGGCCATGAAGCCGGCCGAGGCGATCTGCAAACGGTCGAACAGATGTTTGGCGCGGCCCGGGCGCATCTTGCCAGCGAGGTGGACGATGGCCTTGGCCAGGAAGATCGTTGCGAGGAAACCGAACGGCACCGCACAGGCCATGCCGATGAAGACCTTTGTCCAGCCGGACGCGAGCAACGCGCCCCAGCCGCCGCCTGCCAGGCCCGCGCCCGCCAGACCCGCGAGCAGGGAGTGTGACTTGGAGATCGGCAGTCCCGCATAGGCGGCAAAGCTTCCCCAGCCGATAATCGCGATCATGGCCGCGGTGATGGCCGGGAGCGTCAGGTACTGGCTTTCAACGATGCCTTTCCCGACAGTCGCGGCGACGGCGGTGCCGGCCATGGCGCCGACCGTATTGAGAACAACGGCCATGGCAATGGCTGTGCGTGGCGCCATCACGCCTGTGGAGACGACGGTTGCTATCGCATTTGGCGCGTCCGTCCAGCCATTGATGAACTCGGCGATGAGAACAGCGGTGAGCGCAACGATCAGCCCCAGGGTGAGCCAGCTCACTCAAGCCTCCTTGCGAGCGAGCGACAGAACGAGCTTGCTGCAATGGTTGGCGTGGTCGGTCATCTCTTCGAGGAGCCGGTAGAGCTTCTCCCAGGCGATGAACTCGAGCCGGTTGGCGCCAGGCGGGCTGTATTCGGTGACGAGGCGGCGCTCGGCGCTCGATGCGATCTTGTCGGCAATCGCTTCGTCCTCGTCGATCCTTGTTGCGATGTCGCGCACGCGAGGCAGCGACATGCGGCTCTCGCCAAGCATGGCGACGATCTCGTGCAACCGACCCTGCATCCGCTCGCTGACGTCCATAAGTTCGAGAGCGTCCGGTTTCAGTTGTGAGAGGATCGGCTTGTAAATGTCGATGTGCATCGCGACCTTGCGCATGCCGTCGAGCACGTTGTCCAGCTCATCGGCGAGGCTCATCGCATCCGAGATGTCGAACCGCATGATGAACGAGTTGTCGAGGATCTCGTGGATCTCATCGACGATCGCATCACCCTTGTGCTCGTAGTCGATGATGCCGGCCAGGTCCTGGCCGCTGGTTGCCTTGAAGTGATTGGCGCACTCGACCGATGTCTTAGCGAGCTGGGCCATCAGCGACGCAAACTTGTCATTGTGCGATGGGCCGAAGAAATTTCCGACCGCGTCCCAGATCCCTGCCAAGCGACGATCCCCCACAGGCTCCCTCTGAACTTGTGCTTTGCAATAGCGACGGGGCGAATGCCATGCAAGCGCCTTGGTGACGGTTGGCGGCCGATCGCGTCAACGGGCGGCGAACTGACCCGGGCGACCGCTGGGCGCGTCGCTCACGGTGCATGCCGTCAGCGTTGGAATCCATGAGGTATTGTTGTCTGCCAGATCGCAGCGGGCGAGCATGGTGCCGAGATGGGTCGACATGCAAACCAGCTCGCCCAGCCGGAACTGGCGACCATCGAAACGGCAGCGGCAGGGGATGACGCGACCGTCGCCATCGATCTTGCCATGGTAGGGCGAGGTTGGGTAGGCCGGTTGGTCGGCCGTCGGCATGGGAGGGCGCGGCAACGGCGTGGGACTGTCTGCGGTGGCCCAGGCAGGCCAAATCGCGGCGACGATGGCCGCCGCGAGCCCCAGCCGGATGATGGAAACTGACCCTGCCATGCCCTCAGCCTATTCGAGTTCACGCGGTTCGTCTTCTAGGGACTGGTGCGTTGGGGGGCTGCGTCCATTACCAGCGTCCGTTCCGGAACCGCCTTTGCGTGGAATGGCTTGTTTCTCCGGCGCCGATTGAGTATACGACCGGCAATCCAGCCAGTCATGCGCTGATCGCGACCGCGTCTGCCGTGGCCGCCGCTGTGTTCGCCAACGAGGCAAGACCATGAAGAAGACCGAAGATTTTCATCCGAATTACCACATGATCAAGGTCGTCATGACCGATGGGTCGACGTTTGACACCTATTCGACCTACGGCAAGGAAGGTGACACCATCACCCTCGACATCGATCCGACGTCGCACCCGGCCTGGACCGGCGGCAACCAGCAGATGCTGGATCGGGGCGGCCGCGTTTCGCGCTTCAAGAAGAAGTTCGAGGGCATGTTCTGATAGCCGGCGGCTCACGCCGAAACGAAAAACGGCCCGGGAAACCGGGCCGTTGTTGTTTGTCGGAGCGCCTGCCGCCGCGGGGGCGGCGCAGTTGTCCAGAGGTCAGTGCCGGGTTCCCGCGAACGCTTCGGACAGGCGGTCGAGCTGCTGGGCGACCGGGTTTGGCACGGCATCATCAGCGATCCGCTCGGGATGCTCGAGCGCGCGGTCGAGCGACACGATGCGATCGTTCAACGAGAAGCTTGCCTCTATCAGGTCGCGCAAGCCTTTCGGCAACTCCGGGTAACCCTTCACGTGGCTCGGACGGCCAATCGTCGAAAGCTTGATCCGGCGGCGTTTGACACGCGCTTCCTCGGGGCTGATCTCGCCCGCTTTCAGGGCCCGGCGCACGAGCAGCCAGGATGCGATTTCAAGCAGGCGGGTCGTCAGGCGCATGCTCTCGGTCGCATAAACCAGAGCGAGTGCCGGATTGAGGCCCTTGGCCTCGCGGCGGCCAGGGCCGTCGAGATAGACCGCCGTCTCCTCAACGAGAGCCATGCCCTCCTTGAAGATATGATCGAACTGCTCGGATTTCGCGAACCGCTCGACGAACGAGACAGTCACATTGGTCTTGGAGATGACGCTACCCACCATACGCCTCAAGCTAACAACACGCATTGGCTCACTCGTACATCTCTCGATTGATCCTGCCAAGAGGATCGGCGAGAGAGGTTAAGGAACTCGTCCCAGAATGAGCACTTTTGATGGCGGTGTCCCCAAAAAAAATGAGCCGCACGAAGCGGCTCAAGAGTTAACAGGGAGGCGTCAAACAGAGTGGACAGGAGCCACTCGACATCCAGATGACTGGATGCCCTAACACTAGCGCAGGGTGGTTAAGCGATCGTTAATGGCAAACGAGATGTTGAGGGCCGTCCCTTAACTCCGCATGCTCGGCTGCCTCAGCCGCGCCCGAGGCCCCGGGCTGTGCGACAGCCTAGCTCTTGAAAATGCTGTCGGCGGCGGATTTTTGCGCCCGCTTGCCCGTCATTTCCGCTCTTGTGCGGCCAATCTCGGCGTCCAGCGCCTGGATGCGCGCCTCGAGTTCGGCAACTGACAGCGGCGTGAGGTCCTCGCCCACGGTGATCGTCGGCTTCGGCCTCGGCTTGAGTTCGTCCCAGTCCATGGCTGCCTCCGCTTACCCTGCGTGTTGAACCAGTTCGCTGGAGCAAACTTCGCACGACTTGCGGCTTGTCTCAACGCCGCGCAGCGTGCTTGAAGCGTTGGACGCCATTCGACCGATCGGAGACGCCCATGCCCACGACGCCAACGACGATGACCGCCATTCAGATCGACGGCAAAGGCGGGCCCGAGGTGTTGAAGCTCGTGACGCTGCCCGTACCGCAGGCGGGCGTCGGGCAGATCCTGGTCAAGGTGGCAGCGGCCGGCGTCAACCGGCCCGACATTGCGCAGCGGACCGGCGCCTATCCGCCGCCGGCCGGACACTCGCCGTTGCCGGGCCTCGAAATTGCCGGCGTGGTCGCGGCGGTCGGGTCCGGCGTTGCGCGGTGGGCGGTGGGAGACAGCGTCTGTGCGCTGGTCAACGGCGGCGGCTACGCCGGTTATTGCCTCGCCGAGGACGTGCAGGCGCTGCCGGTCCCCAAAGGTCTGGATATGGTGCAGGCTGGCGCGCTGCCAGAGACCGTTTTCACGGTCTGGAACAACGTGTTCGAGCGCGGCGCGTTAGCGGCCGGTGAGTGGTTTCTCGTACATGGCGGCTCCAGCGGCATCGGCACGACAGCCATTCAGATGGCGAAAGCCTTCGGCGCCAAGGTCATGACGACGGCTGGCAGCGACGACAAATGCAAGGTCTGCCGCGACCTTGGAGCCGACGTGGCGGTCAACTACAAGATCGATGATTTCGTGAAGGTCGCGCGCGAGGTGACGGGCGGCAAAGGCATCAACGTTACGCTAGACATGGTCGGCGGGGACTATACCGAGCGCAATCTCATCGCTGCTGCCGAAGACGGCCGGATCGTTCAGATCGCGACGCTGTCGGGAGCGGACGTGAAGATCAATGTCGCGCGGCTGATGATGAAGCGGGTGACGCTGACCGGCTCGACGCTGCGTCCGCGCACGCGTGAGGTGAAGGCCGGCTTTGCGCGCGCCATCGAGGCGAAGGTCTGGCCGCTGATCGAGGCGGGCAAGGTGCGTGTGGTGGTCGACGGAACCTATCCGCTGGCGCAAGCCTCGGAGGCGCACCGGCGGATGGAAACCAGCCAGCACATCGGCAAGATCATCCTGGTCGTGTGATGGCGGTCACGCAAGTCATAGGATAAATCCGATTTAAATGCAAAATCCGGTGGACGTCCGAGATGTGGATAGGTATCAACCTATTCATGACCAAGATATCTAAGTCGTTTCTGGCTGAGATCGAGCGTTTCCTATCGGAGCGGGCGATCGAAGCAACCAGTCTGGGAAAGCAGGCGCTGGGCGATCCGTCGTTCGTCTTCGATCTGCGCAAGGGGCGGTCCCCCTCGGCGCGGACGATCGACAAGGTGCGGGAGTGGATGGCGCAGCAGGCCGTGGCCATGAGCCCCGTGCGTCTGCCGACGCCCCCGTCCGGTGTGGCGCCGCCGCGGGTTCGCACCGGCTCCATGACCCACCTGGATCGGCTGGAGGCCGAGAGCCTCCACATCATCCGCGAGGTCGCCGCCGAATGCGAGAAGCCGGTGATGCTCTATTCGATCGGCAAAGACTCAGCGGTGATGCTGCATCTGGCCATGAAGGCCTTCTACCCGGCGCGGCCACCGTTCCCTCTGATGCACGTCGATACGCGCTGGAAGTTCCGCGACATGATCGCGATGCGCGACCAGACGGCGAAGCGTCTGGGATTGGAGCTGATCGTCCATATCAATCCGGACGGCATTGCCAAGGATATCAACCCGTTCGATCACGGCTCGGCGCTGCACACGCAGATCATGAAGACCGAGGGCCTGAAGCAGGCGTTGGAAAAACACGGGTTCGATGCGGCATTCGGCGGCGCGCGGCGCGACGAGGAAAAGTCGCGCGCAAAGGAGCGGATTTTTTCCTTCCGCGACACGCGTCATCGCTGGGATCCGAAGAACCAGCGGCCCGAGCTTTGGAACCTCTACAACGCCCGCAAAAACAAGGGCGAGTCCATTCGCGTCTTCCCGTTGTCGAACTGGACCGAGCTCGACATCTGGCAATACATCCACCGCGAGCAGATTCCAATCGTGCCGCTCTACTTCGCTAAGGAACGCCCGATCGTTTGGCGTGACGGCCAGATGATCATGGTCGATGACGATCGCTTGCGGCTGCTGCCGGGCGAAAAGCCGGAGCTGCGCCGGATCCGCTTCCGGACCCTCGGCTGTTATCCGCTGACCGGCGCCATCGACTCCAATGCCACCTCGCTGCTCGATATCGTCGAGGAAATGCTGGTTGCCACGTCATCCGAGCGCCAAGGCCGCGTGATCGACAAGGATCAGGCCGCCTCGATGGAGAAGAAGAAGCAGGAGGGGTATTTCTGATGTCGCGCTTCATTGAGTTCACGGGCGGCGACGTCGAAGCCTATCTCAAGGCGCAAGAGCGCAAGGATCTTCTGCGCTTTATAACCTGCGGCTCGGTCGACGACGGCAAGTCGACGCTGATCGGGCGGCTGCTCTATGAGTCCAAGATGCTGTTCGAAGACCAGCTGTCGGCACTGGAAGCGGATTCAAAGAAGCTCGGCACCCAAGGCGGTCATCTCGATTTCGCGCTGCTGGTCGACGGCCTCGCCGCCGAGCGTGAGCAGGGCATCACAATCGACGTTGCCTACCGCGCCTTCACGACTGCCAGGCGCAAATTCATCGTCGCCGATACGCCGGGGCACGAGCAGTATACGCGCAACATGGCGACCGGCGCCTCGACCGCGGAGCTGGCGATTATCCTGATCGATGCCCGCAAGGGCGTTTTGACCCAGACGCGGCGGCATTCGTTCATCTGCACGCTGCTCGGCATTCGCCACCTCGTCGTCTGCGTGAACAAGATGGATCTCGTCGGCTATAGCCGCGCGACCTTCGAAGCGATCGAGTCGGACTATCGGACGTTTGCTGCCGGGCTTGGCGCCGCCAATGTCACCTGCATTCCGGCGTCGGCCTTGGTTGGCGACAACATCATCGAGCGGTCAGCACGGATGCCTTGGTATCAAGGCCCCACGCTGATGGCCCATCTCGAAACGGCGCCCATCGGGCGGGATCAATCGGCTGAGCCGTTCCGGATGCCCGTGCAATGGGTCTCGCGGCCCGATCAGAATTTTCGCGGGTTTGCGGGGACGATCGCCGGGGGCACCGTGAAGCCGGGCGACGCCCTCAAGGTGCTGCCGTCAGGTCGCCAGTCGACGGTGACGCGGATCGTGACGGCGGACGGCGATCTCGCGAGCGCGGTGGCCGACGAAGCGGTGACCATTGCGCTTGCCGACGAGATCGATGTCAGTCGCGGCGACGTTCTCTGCGCGGCAATCGCGCCGGCCGAAGTGTCCGACCAGTTCGAGGTCGAGGTGCTCTGGATGGGCGACGAGGCGATGCTCCCCGGTCGGCCGTATCTGATCAAGGCGGGCACCAAGACGCTGCCGGGTACGCTCGACAAGCTGAAGTACAAGGTCAACGTCAACACCATGGAGCAGGCGGCCGCGACAACGCTGGTGCTGAACGAGATCGGCGTGTGCAATCTTGAACTCGATGGGCCGATCGCCTTCGCGCCCTATGCCGAGAACCGCGCGCTCGGCTCCTTTATCATCATCGACCGGTTCACCAATACGACGGTCGGCATGGGGCTTGTGCATTTTGCGCTGCGCCGCGCGGCCAATATCCAGTGGCAATCGATGGACGTGCACAAGGCGGCGCGGGCTGCGCATCTGCGCCAGCAGCCGACGGTGCTCTGGTTCACGGGGCTCTCAGGCGCCGGCAAATCGACGATCGCCAACATGGTGGAGAAAAAGCTGCACGCGAAGGGGCATCTCACCTACCTTCTCGACGGCGACAATGTGCGCCATGGCCTCAATCGGGATCTTGGCTTCACCGACGCCGACCGCGTGGAGAACATCCGGCGCATCGCCGAGGTCTCGAAGCTGATGGTCGATGCCGGACTGATCGTACTGGTCTCTTTCATTTCGCCGTTCCGCGCGGAGAGGCTGTTGGCCCGTGAACGCGTGGACGAGGGCGAGTTCGTGGAGATTTTCGTCGACACACCCTTGGCCGACGCCGAGAAGCGCGACGTCAAGGGGCTTTATGCCAAGGCGCGCAAAGGCGAGATCAAGAACTTCACCGGTATCTCGTCGCCCTATGAGCCGCCAGAGGATCCGGAGATCCGTATCGACACGGCGTCGGTTGGGGCGGAAGCCGCGGCCGATCTGGTGATCCGGCATCTCGAGACGGCCGGGCGGTTGGGGTAGGGCAAGGTTCCGGCCTTCGGTTCGCTGTTGGCCGGGCTCTCCATAAGACAGCCAGTCGTCCCGGCCACTTCCGTAAGCGCGCGACATGGCCTAAGAGCCCGCCAACACATCCGGAGCCCAAGCGCTTCGTGGGGCCCGGCGTCGGCCAGCCGGAGCCGTGATCGTCAGGAAGCACACGCACATGATCCGTCTCGACAATATCAGCAAGCAGAACGGCCACCAGATAGTCTTCATCGAAACCTCTGCGGCGCTCCACAAGGGAGAAAAGGTCGGCCTCGTCGGTCCGAACGGGTCCGGTAAGACCACGCTCTTTCGTTTGATCGTTGGCCAAGAGCAACCCGACGAGGGGCAGGTGGCCGCCGATCGGGGCTTGACCATCGGCTATTTCAGCCAGGACGTCGGCGAGATGTCGGGTCGCAGCGCTGTGTCCGAGGTGATGGACGGCGCCGGCCCCGTGAGTGCTGTCGCGGCCGAGTTGAAGGCGCTGGAGGCTGCCATGGCGGATCCGGCAAAAGCCGACGATATGGAAACGATCGTCGAGCGCTACGGTGAGGTGCAGGGTCGCTTTGAAGAGCTGGATGGCTATGCCCTCGATGGGCGGGCGCGCGAAGTCCTGGCGGGCCTCAGCTTCACGCAAGAGATGATGGATGGCGACGTCGGTGTGCTGTCGGGCGGCTGGAAGATGCGCGTGGCGCTGGCCCGCATCCTGCTCATGCGCCCCGATGCCATGCTCCTGGATGAGCCGAGCAACCACCTCGACCTGGAGAGCCTCATCTGGCTGGAGGACTATCTCAAGGGCTACGAGGGCGCCCTGCTGATGACCTCGCATGATCGCGAATTCATGAACCGCATCGTCACCAAGGTGATCGAGATCGACGCTGGCGGCCTGACGACATACTCGGGCAATTATGAGTTCTACGAGCAGCAGCGCGCCCAGACCGAAAAGCAGCAGCAGGCTCAGTTTGAGCGGCAGCAGGCGATGCTCGCCAAGGAAATCAAGTTCATCGAGCGCTTCAAGGCGCGCGCGTCACACGCGGCCCAGGTGCAGAGCCGCGTCAAGAAGCTGGACAAAATCGACCGGGTGGAGCCGCCGAAGCGCCGGCAGACGGTCCTGTTCGAGTTCCTGCCGGCGCCCCGATCCGGCGAGGACGTGGCGAGCTTGAAGAACGTGCACAAAGGGTACGGCAGCCGCGCCATCTACGAGGGGTTGGACTTTCAAGTTCGCCGTCGCGAGCGTTGGTGCGTCTTGGGCGTCAACGGTGCCGGCAAGTCGACGCTACTGAAACTGGTGGCGGGCTCGGCACAGCCGGACACAGGGCAGGTCGCGTTGGGCGGCAGCGTGAAGATGGGCTATTTCGCGCAACACGCCATGGATCTGCTGGTCGGCGAGCAGACGGTATTCCAGTCGCTGGAGGACCAGTTCCCGCAGGCGGGACAGGGCTCGCTGCGGGCGCTTGCTGGCTGCTTCGGGTTCTCCGGCGATGACGTGGAAAAGCGATGCCGGGTGCTGTCGGGCGGTGAGAAGGCACGGCTGGTCATGGCCAAGATGCTCTACGACCCCCCGAACTTCCTGGTGTTGGACGAGCCCACGAACCACTTGGACATGGCAACCAAGGAGATGCTCATCAAGGCCCTGTCGCAGTACGAAGGCACCATGTTGTTCGTCTCGCATGACCGTCACTTCCTGGCTGCCCTCTCCAACCGGGTGCTGGAACTGACGCCGGAGGGAATTCACACCTACGGCGGCGGCTATACGGAATACGTGGCGCGCACGGGCCAGGAAGCGCCCGGCCTGCGCAGCTGACGCAGCGGGTCGGTCACACCCGCGCGAGGATCGAGACGTTCGTGTCCTGCAGCATACGCGAACGCTCGCGGAATCGGGCGAAGGCTTCGGACGACCCCTCGCGTGCCGCCGGATTCCACCAGCGCGAACGCTCCCAGGCGTCGAGATTTTCATACCAAGCCATCAGGCGAATGCGCAGTTGACCGGGCGCGGGCGGCGTCCGGCTCTTCCAGAATCCCACCACGCGGGTTGCGTGCGCGCCCTCGAAATTGCCCCAAGCACTTTCCGACAGCTCACGGAAGCGCGGCCAGTCGGCCTCGAGAATGTCGAAGGCGCGGTGCGAATAGACGCCGCCGGTCTCGGTGGGGCTGATGCCGGATTGCGGGCGGGACGTCGGCTCCCAGATGTCGCGTGTTTCGGTGCGCGCCGTCCTTTGCGCTCTCCAGGACAGTGTGGCCCCAGGCGGCGGCGGTGACGTCGTCCGGCCACTCCGTGATGACCACCAGCCGGTTCGTGGAGAGCCCGATCACCGCCTTGAACGCCCCGAACAGGCGCCCGCCCCTGGCCGCGACCGCTGCCGGGCCGGCATCGACGATGTGGCGTGCGCCCGGTTCGATCTGCCCGGTCGGGAAGACGACGATGCGTTGTTCATAGATGGTCATGGGAAGGAAGGCTCCTATTTGGGTCACGGGAAATTAGCATGCCGGCGAAGCCGGAGCCTTGTGAACAATTGCGGGGCTTGACGACGCGCGGTAGGGGTGGCGGACGCCCGCGAAACCCCGAAGGAAGAGCTTTTGGATATCCGTATCACCCACTCCCTTGAAGGCGCCGTGCCGCGTCTCATGGCAACGGATCATGCCGTCGGCGAGATCGTGCGGGCCTGCCACGACCGCTCGATCGACGAGGGGCTCGCGGCTCTGGCGATTCCGGGGCTCACGCGGGAGACGCTGGAGCCGGTACTGACCTATTGTGCCGAGCTTCGCTGCGAGGCCGACAACGCCACCTGTGCCGGATGCAAGCGGCGCACGGAGGCGCAGGGGCTCAAGACGATCGATGATTTCATCCGGCGGCATGCCGAGATCGTCGTCGGCGACGGAGCGGTGCGGCTCAAGGGTGAAGGTACCGAGATCATCCGGACGCCCGCGCTGGCCGCGCTCGAGAAGACCTGGTCGGGGGAGAACTATTGGTTCTGGGCGCGCCGCGTGCTCCGCAAGCTGCGTCATGGTATCCGGCGCGCGCATATCCGGGGGGAGGCCTTTGCGGGGGCTGGCGAGTCTCCGGCCATTCTGTTGGTGGAGCCGCAGCTCGCCGACAACATCGGCATGGTGGCCAGGGCCTGCGCCAATTTTGGCTTCGACGAGCTCCGCCTCATCAATCCGCGCGATGGCTGGCCGAACGAGAAGGCGCGGATCGCGGCGTCAGGCGCCAACTACATCGTCGACGATGCGCAGGCATTTCCGACACTCGCAGGCGGCGATCGGCGATCTCAACTGGCTCGTGGCGACGACGGCGCGCCAGCGCGACCTGCGCAAGCCCGTCATGACGCCGCTCGAGGTGGTCGTCGAGATGCGGCAACGGATTGCGCGCGGTGAGCGCTGCGGCATCCTGTTCGGCCGCGAGCGCAACGGCCTCGAGACGGACGAGGTCGCGAATGCCGACGTGATCGTCATGATTCCCGTGAACTCGCGATTCGCTTCGCTCAATCTGGCGCAGTCGGTGCTCGATTCTCGGCTATGAATGGATGCGGGCGACCGGTGCTGCGACGCTCGGACGCGTGACAAATTATGAGACGCCGGTCGAGCCGGGATTGAACGTTGGACACAGCCGGCCGGCGACGAAGGAGGAGATGCAGGGCTTCTTCACCCACATCGAGGAAGAGCTGGACCGCCTTGGCTTTTTCAATCCGCCTCACAAGCGCCAAACGATGGTGCGAAACCTTCGGTCGCTGTTCATGCGAATAGGCGCGACCGAGCAGGAAGTGCGAACGCTGCGGGGAGTTGTCGCAGCGTTGGCGCGCGGCAAGGGACTAGGCCGAAAGGCGCCTTAAGTTTGCCTACTTTCGGGCCGAGCCATCAGGGCGCGCGACCGGGGGGTCGGCGGCGACGGGCGACGGGTATGTCCAAGCCGGTGCAAGGCGCCGGCAGAGATGGCAAGGTCCGTTTCGCACGCAGCGAACGATCAATGGGCGAGGGGTAGGCAATGTTGACGATGTTGCGGTCTGGATCCACGGCGCTGGTCGCCCTGTCGTTGTGTGCGATGTCCGGTGTGGCGGTCGCTCAACAGCAGAAGGAACTCAGCGACAAATCGGTCACGACGGTGATGAACTACGCATGGCTCATTCTGCCGTCGAAGTTCACGACGCCGACGGGCAAGGTCATCGAGGTCGACAAGAAGAACAAGAAGGCCGAGACGATGGTGCCGATCGAGACCGCGCGGGAGGTCATCAAGGTGGGCTATACGTCGGCGCACGCCCAGCTCTGCGAGATGTGGGAAGAGCAGGTGGTCAACTATGACGCGATGATGCGGACGGAGCAGGCCAAGAAAAAGTGGACCGAACAACAGCTGCTCTACATCACGACGCTGCACCGGATGACCATTCACATGGCGGCTGGCAAGCTCAAGGTGACGGACAAGGGTGAGAACCAGGATCTGCTCCTCGAGTTGCTGCCGATCGAGCCGACCAAGGACACCTGCAACGACGAACGGCGCAATCGGGTCAAGGAAATCGTTGCTGCAGCGGCCAAGTCAGCACCGCCGCCGCCGGCACGTGCCGCGGCTCCGCCGACCACACCAGCGACCGGGGCGCCGGCGGCCCAGCCGGTTCCGGCATCAGCCACTGACCAAAAGAAAAAGTGACGGCTGCCCGTCGCCCGCGTAGGACGAGCTGTTTGGGGATACGAAGAACATCGCCGACTTGGCCGAACGTTGCCCAGGTTGTCGTGCCCGGTCGTGGTTGGACAGACTTGCGATCCAAAGGCTTGATTGGCCTGGGGATGGCCGAACCGGCCGAAACGTGCCTAGATGGCGCTTCGGTAGCCTCCCCATCCGCCAACTGCTGGCGACTTAGGATCTGGTCGCGCGGGGGGCGCGCAACCAAAAAGGGGCTCGGGGCGCGCGTGTACGGGGAATGGCTCTGGGCCATATTTACGGTTGTGGCGGCGGGCGGACAGACGCTACGCAACGCTATGCAGAAGGAGTTGACGGCGACCATCGGCACGATCGGTGCGACGCACGTTCGCTTCCTGTTCGGGCTGCCATTTGCGGCCATCTTTCTTGCAATCGTCCTTGCCTGGACGGGATACGCGTTTCCGACGCTGACGCCGCGCATGTTGGTCTGGGCGGCGGCGGGTGCGGCGTCACAGTTCGGAGCGACCGCGCTCCTGCTCGCTGCCATGCGCGAGAGGTCGTTCGTCCTCGTCACCGCCCTGAACAAGATCGAGCCGGTGCATGTTGCGATCTTCGGGCTTGTGTTTCTGGGCGACAGACTGACGCCAGCTCTCGCGACCGCGATTGGTATCGCGACACTCGGTGTCATGATGATGTCGTGGCCGAAGTCCGGGGCGGCGGAGTTTCTGGGACTGAAGCCGATCCTGATGGGGCTCGGGGCCGGTGCGATGTTCGGGATATCGGCGGTCGCCTACCGTGGTGCGCTGCTCGCGCTGGAGCACCCGAGCTTCGTCGTGTCGGCGACAACGACGGTCGTCACCGGCCTCGTTATGCAGGTGGTCGTTCTGTCGCTCTATTTGGTGCTGCTCGACCGCACCACCCTGATGGCGATCGTGCGGGCGTGGCGGCCTTCCTTCGTGGCCGGGTTCATGGGTGCGTTTGCCTCGGTGTGCTGGGCGCTGGCGTTTGCGCTCGAGTTGGCGGCGAAAGTACGCACGCTGGCGTTGATCGAGATTCTGTTCGCGGGGCTGCTGACACGGAGCCTGTTCAAGCAAAGCCTCGCCTCGCGCGAAGGCGTTGGCATCGTGCTGATCATCGCCGGCGTAGTACTGCTGTTGAACCTTTGAGCTGTCCCGCGGTCAGCCTTTGCTCAACCGGTCATCCTGGCTAGGGTGCGAATTCAGCCTTCGGCTCGCGCCGGTCCAAGCTCGAACTCTCGTTGCCAGGCTGGCGGGATATGGCCGAGCCGCTGCAGGACGGCTTCCGCCTGCGCCTTGTAGGCTATGCGCAGGTGTGCACGGATGGCGTCAGGCAAGGCCACCTCCTGGCTTCGATTGTAGCGCCGGCCAAGCTCGCTGAAATAACCGGCCTCGAACCGTACGCCGATGAACCGGCAGACGGTTTCGAGCGCGGCGAGGCGGTCCTTGTGCATATCCTCGTAAAAGAGAACGAGCGTCTGTTCCGGTCGAAAGGTTGCGGCCAAGTCATCGAGCGTCGTTGCATAATCGCCAAGTTCGCCGAATCGCGGCTCAGCCAGCATCTGCACAATGGCTTCCATCGGCTGCCGGTTGGCATCGAGGCCGCGTGCGCGGCATTGGTGCAAGACCTGGCTCCACATGCGATCGACGGGATTTCGCATGATGAAGATGACCCGTGCTCCGGGCGCGAGGCGCTTGATATGGGCCAAGCCCTCGCGGCCAAGGATGGCGTACTCGGGCGTGATCTCGCCGGCGACAGTGCGCCCGTCGCGATGCCGGAAGAGCCGGACATACCACTCATCCCCGATCGGGTTCGTCATGTAGTCGCGGTACCAGGGCCATTGCCGCTTGTATTCTCGGAAGCGCGACCACTGGGTCCACATGCGCTGGTGGTATTTTCGGTAGCGCGAGCGCCGCTTTCTGGAACCGAGATGCTCGGTTAGACCGTGGGCGTGGTCGAAGTAATGGATCTCTTTGACCGGCGTCACGAACACGTCCGGGTGGGTGGCGAGCATGCGCGCAAGCCACGTCGTCCCAGATTTCTGGGCGCCAATGCCGACAAAGTAGTTCTCGATCACCGGCGTCGTCATGGTCCCTCACGGGCGATGGTCGCGAGTCATAATCGAGCCAGGGGCTTACTGGCAACGCGGCACAGCCGCGCTCGCCGGTGGGGCGGTTCGCCGCGCATCGCGGACATGAATGTCTCCGTTCAATAGCGGAATTGTTCGGACAAGATCCGCTCGTCGAGGCTATGGCCAGGGTCGAACATCATCAACAGCTCGATCTGGCGCGCCTCGGCCACGTCCACGCGAACGATGGAGCGGGTCTCAGCGCTGTCGGCAACCGCGCTCACGGGGCGTTTGTCGGCCTCGAGCACTTCGATGGAGATGTGGGCACTGTTCGGTAGCAGCGCGCCGCGCCAGCGCCGGGGCCGGAAGGCACTGATCGGGGTTAGCGCCAGCAGGGGCGCGTCGATCGGTAGGATCGGTCCGTTGGCCGACAGGTTATAGGCCGTAGATCCGGCGGGCGTTGCCACCAGGATGCCATCGCACACCAGTTCTTCAAGCCGGACCTTGCCGTCGATCGAGACTTTGAGCTTGGCGGCCTGATGTCGCTGGCGGAACAGGTAGACCTCGTTGATGGCCAAGGCCTCGTGACGGCTTCCTTTCGTGTCGACCGCGGTCATCGTGAGGGGATGAATGCGGCTCGTCTCGGCGCGCTCGAGCCGCTCGCGAAGGTTGGCGATCCCGAACTCGTTCATGAGGAAGCCGACGGACCCGCGGTTCATGCCGTAGATCGGCATCCCCGCGTGCATGAAACGATGGAGCGTTTGCAGCATCAAACCGTCGCCCCCGAGCGCAACGATGGCATCGGCGGACTTGGTGTCGGCGTTTCCGTAGGCTTGGGTCAGTTGGTCCAGGGCCTGGCGCGCCTCCGGGCTGTCGCTGGCTACGAACGCGATCTGCTCGAATTTCCGCTTGCGATTTGGCATTCTGCTGGGGTCTCGGTCCGGTCTGGGGCCGGGTTCGACCCGGTGGAACGCGGAAGGCTCGCGCAAGTGGTGGCAAACGACAAGCCCGTTCTAATTTATTCGACATTTCCGTCGGTTGCTGATGCCGAGATGGTAGGGGCCGAACTGGTCGAGCGGGGGCTGGCGGCCTGCGTGAACATTCTCCCGGGGATGACGTCGATCTACATCTGGCAAGGGCAGCGCCACCGGGACAGCGAGGCGGTGATGCTGGTGAAGACCCGCAAAGAGCTGTCTGATCGGGTCATTGCGGCGGTGCGGGGTCTGCATCCCCACGCCAATCCGGCGCTCTTGGTAATCCCGATCGACGGTGGTTCGGCCGATTTTCTGGCGTGGATCATGGCGAGTACCCAGCCGGCCAGCTGACCAAACTCAAGCGCGTTGGCTGCTGCGCCTTGGGATGTCCACCATTCCCGCCAACTGCGGGCAGCTTTGTCAATCGTTCCCATAGGAGCGGTTTTGTCGGGGGCAGCGGATTGCCGGAAGCCGAGGCACGAAGTGACCGATAATGTGGCTTGCGCCGGCCGTCGAGGGGGTCTCTGATGGTGAAAACAAAAAACAGGGATGATCCGTCGTGCAGATTCAACTCAATGCGGTTTTTGCGCAGGCCTTGAGCCGCGCCGGCATCGTTCCAGTACTCACAATCAACTCCGCCAACGACGGCGTCGAAGTCGCGCGCGCCTTAACGCGGGGCGGCATCAAGCTGATTGAGATTACTCTGCGGACGTCGGCCGGTCTCGACGTGATCCGGCGTGTCAGGGCGGAGGTGCCAGCGGCCGTTGTCGGCGCCGGCACGGTCTTGACGCCGGAGCTGGCGGAGGAGGCCATCGCGGCCGGCGCTCGCTTTCTGGTGTCGCCGGGAATCACGCCCCGCTTGATCGAGGCAGCGCAGCACTGGTCGGTGCCGTTCCTGCCGGGGGCCGCAACTGCCAGTGAGGCGATGGCGCTGTCCGACCTTGGCTATCGGGTGTTGAAGTTTTTTCCGGCGGAACCGGCCGGCGGGGCGTCCTATTTGAAGGCGCTGGCTGCGCCGCTGCCAGGCGTCATGTTCTGCCCGACGGGGGGTGTCGATATCGACAACGCGCGGGACTACTTGTCGTTGCCGAACGTGGCGGCGATCGGTGGTTCGTGGCTCGCGCCGGAGAAAGTCATCAAGCGCGGCGATTGGCCGACGATTGCCGTGCTGGCCGAGCAGGCGGCGGGCCTCAGGCGCAACTCGGGAGACTGAGGACGGCGCGCGTTGCGGTCAGAGGTGCGATGGCGCCACGGTGCTGGATAACGACGCCGGCCAGACGATGACCGGCGAGAGCCGCTTCGACGGGCGTGGTGCCGCGCAAGCGACTTGCGAGATAGGCGGCATTGAAGCTGTCGCCGGCTGCACTCGTGTCGACGGGTTTGACGTGAGCTGGAACCGCTACAGGCAACAGGGCGCCGTGTCGGTCCGCGCAAATCGCGCCGTCAGCGCCGAGTTTCACCACAATCTCGCGAACGCCGAACGATCGCAAGCGCGCGACGGTTTCATCCGGCTGACGGTCGCCCCAAAGCGCCGCCTCATCGTCGAACGTCGGCAGTGCAATATCGGCCAGGCGCCAGAAGCGCTCGAACGTCGCCCGTGCCTGCACGGGATCGCCGGGCCAGCCTCGCGAGCGATAATTGCTGTCCATGGCGACGGTGATCCCGTTGGCACGCGCAGGCATCAGTGCCGCGGCAAGGCGGTCGAGCCCATCCGGGCGGTAGAGAGAGAGCGTTATGCCGGAGAAATAGACCAGCCGGGCTCGAGCAATGGCGCTGGCGACCACATCGGCCTGAGGACCGTCAAACAATTCACGCGCCGGCGATTGGCCGCGCCAGTAGTGGAACGAACGCTCGCCGTCCGGTGTTGTCTGGATCAGATAGAGGCCGGGCATCCGGCCAGGCGCAATCTGAATGAGTTCCGTCGAGATACCTTCTGCGCTGGCCAGATCCAGAATGCCGCGACTGTAGGGATCGTCGCCGAGTGCCGTAGCGTAGGTGACGGCCATGCCTGCCCGCGCCAGATAAACAGCAGCATTGAACGTGTCGCCGCCATAGCTCGCCCCGTAGCGCCCGTCGGGCTGGCGCGCGAGTTCCACCATGCATTCACCGATCGATACGATGCCACTGCGCTCCGCCACGCATAGTCTCCTTCGGTCCCGGCTCTGATCACCATGGACCAGCCGGTTCCCAAGTCAACGATCTCCTGGCAAGGAGAAAGGGCGCGAGTGCCGCTTCGGGTACGAAAGCAGCAGGAGCGTACTTATGGCGAGTTGCGCCCCAGATCGCCAAAGATCCGGGAGCGAAAGACGGCAATCGGGACGCGCCGCGTATCGAACGACGGCGAGAACGGCGACGCGCGGCTCACCACAACGCGGCCAACGTAATACTGCGGCGGTGGCACAAATCGCTGGACGAAGCGCGGTTCTGGTCGGCGCTCGATCCGCCGCAGCGGCGGCGGGGACGGCGCGCGCGGTCGTGCCGCGACGGTCGTCCGCTTCGATGCGGCGGTAGCGGGTTCTGTGCCGGGGTTGTCGCGCTCGGGATTGCGAGGCGCAGCTGCAACTTTGGTCTTGGGTTTCGTGGTTGCGACTTTCGGGGAATCTGAAGCTGCTTGGATCGGAGCGTTCGAGATGGCCTGTGTCGCGGCCAGCGCTGCCGCTTCCGGTGTCGCCTGCGAGGTTACCTTGGCGGTTTGGTTATCGGGCACAGCCAGGGCCGGAGCGGGGGCAACTGTTATTGGGGCTGGGGCGGGGCCTGCTGGTGGCGCCGGATTGAGGGTTGTGATGGCAGCAGGCGCCGACACTCCTGCCGCGAGGGCGGCCAGTCGGGCTTTCTCGGCGTCGGCCTTGGCTTTTTCGTCGGCGAGCTGCTTGCGCCGGGCATTTTCCGCCGCGAGGGCGGCCAGTCGGGCTTTCTCGGCGTCGGCCTTGGCTTTTTCGTCGGCGAGCTGCTTGCGCCGGGCATCTTCCGCCGCGAGGGCGGCCAGTCGGGCCTTCTCGGCGTCGGTCTTGGCTTTTTCGTCGGCGAACTGCTTGCGCCGGGCATCTTCCGCCGCGAGGGCGGCCAGTCGGGTCTTCTCGGCGTCGGCCTTGGCTTTTTCGTCGGCGAGCTGTTTGCGCCGCGCATCTTCCGCCGCGAGGGCGGCCAGTCGGGTCTTCTCGGCATCGGCCTTGGCTTTTTCGTTGGCGAGTTGCTTGCGGCGGGCCTCGTCCGCTGCCGCGGCGGCAACACGGGCCTTCTCTGCCTCAAGTTCGGCACGGCGGCGCGATTCCAGCTCAGCGGCTGTCGGTGCCGTTTGGGCTGTCGCGATGCTTGCCGTCTCATTTGGGGGGCGTTTGGACTTGGCAATGATGGCGCGCGGTTGGCAGGTTCCGTCGCTGGCCTCGACCAGGTTCCCCGTGCAGCCTTTGCCGCAAGCTTTCACAGAATGCCCCTGCAACAGGGTCAGCAGGATGTAGTCGGGTTCTTCGATCGGCAGGGAGGCATTGATTCGGTCGATGAAGTTCTTCATGGCTTTGCGCGAGGCGGGAGACCAACTGCCATTCATCTCACCATCATAGCACCCGACCCGCTTGAGTTCGGCCTGAATGGACTTGGCAAGCTCCCGGCGGGCGTCGTCGTCCGTTGGCTTGGCCGTGGACGGTCTCGACGATGGGCCGGTGTTGATGGACCGTGGGGTCGATGGGCTGGCTTGGGCGACAATGGTAGTTTCCTCGCGCCGTGGCTCGGGCCCGCGCACTTGGGGCGGATTGGCGGCAGGGTCTGAAACTGCCGCAATTTGCGGCCGCTCGGCCTCGCTCCGGCCGCCACTGGGGCTGGCTTTGGATCCCTCGGCGGCGATACGGACAAGGTTGGCGAGCTTGTCCGTTGCCAGCTTCTCCCGATCCGATGGGAGCAGCCCATAGGCGATGCCAGCACCCATGGTCCCCAATAGCAGCAACGCGCCCAGTGCTTTCCGCATAACTCAACTCCGCTACAGCTACTGTACCGATGGTCCGAACCCTGCTTCGAGACGAAGAATGGCGTCGCGACCCTGGTCCCCGCAGTGCCAGCTCAGCAGCATCGGAAGGCTGGAGCGGCATGTGCAATTCGTAATCCAATGTCTAAAGAGTATTGGCCGATCTTCAAGTAGGTGCGGGTAAAAAACACTTTCGTCGGCAAGCGATCTGCCGAAGCTGTCGTTGCACTCGGGTTGAGACATTTTCCTGACGACCCCATTTGCAGGGCAGTCGTAACTGGAGCACGCCACTCGGGCACGATCACGGTTGGCGGAAACCCAAGGTGGCTGGACGTCAGGAACAGGTTATGGCCTGCGAATAGACTAGATTTGGTGTCCGCTGCGCAACGGTGATCTATATCTCGTGCGTGAGTAGCGGAAAGTGGACGGCCTGTGCATAATTGTTTTGGGCAATTGTGGAGAAGTCTCTCGTGGGCCGTGCGGCCTGAAGGCCACAGGCGGGTGTGGCGCCCACGCTTATGCAACTGACATAGCACGACGAATCGCGTACCCAGCGCTTACTGGAGGACTTCGTACGCGTCTCGTGATCGTAGGCCCAAACTATGGACCAGTTGTGTGCAACTCGCGCCGAGCGGCGGTGGCGAATTGTGCATAAGTCGGACTCCAGGTTCCACGGCGCATAGCTCAGTAAGCGACACCAAGACCGTCCCGACCACTAGGCCTCAGGCCGAAGCGGAGCTCAACGGAGACAGTCGGACAGTGGCACAGGGAAACCTGGGACCAGTCAGCAAGCTGGGCGGTGACACGACCCTCCAAAGTGCGCGAGTTCCCATGGCTGCAGTTGCTCGTATCAGCCATCCGCAAGAGGTTAGGGGGCCTCTACCGATGAGACACGTTTTAGGTGTGCTAGGCGTTATCGCAGCAGGCGTGCTACTTGCCGTCTCTGCCGCGATGAACTGGCGCTTTGGGTTCAGTCTCGGCAAAACCGAGCTGGACGGGCAGATCTACGGTGCAGCTAGCGCTGCGGCCGACTGCTTCAAAGCGCTTGTGCCGTTCTTCTTCTTCGCCGCGATAAGAAACCGGATGTGGTCACAAGCCGTGGCCGCGTCGGTGGTTTGGGTCGTCGTGATGGCCTTCTCGTTGACGTCTGCGCTCGGCCATGCCGCGCTCAACCGTCTCGATACGTCGGGCCAGCGCGCGGTTCAGGCAGCATCGTACAAGGATCTTCGTAGCGAGCTCAAGCGAGCAGAAGATCAGATGAGCTGGATTCCGCAACATCGTCCCGCGCTCTCAGTACAGAGCGAAGTCGATGGTCTGAAGAACCAGCGAGCCTGGACCTGGACGAAGGGTTGCACGGACGTCAATGGCAAGTCCAATCGGGACTACTGCCAGCAGTTCCACGCGCTCTCGGCTGAGCTCGCTTCGGCGCAGCAATCCGAGGTGCTCGGCAAGCGGATCACCGCTCTTAAGGGTGATGTCGTGAAATCCGATAGTAGTGGAACGGTGATGTCTGAGGCAGATCCTCAGGCGGCAGTTCTGACCAAATTGGCAGGCCTCGTCGGCTTTGTCATGAAGGTCGAGGACATGCAGACGGCACTGACGATCTTCATCGCACTGCTTCTCGAAGTTGGTTCTGGTTTCGGTATGTACGTTGCCTTCTCGACTTGGCGCCTTGCCGATCGTGAGGCTCCGTCAGCTCCGCAGATGATGCCGACGATGGCGACAGCGGTTGCCGCTGTAACGACGCCAGTTGCGGCGGCGATGCGGATCGGCCGACAGCCGGCAGCTGCCAGCGCGAACGACAACCGAAATGTTACGCCGGTCGTCCAGAAGCTGGTTGCTCCAGAGACAGACGTTGAACGCTTCTACAAGGAGAGGATCGAGACAACAGACGGTTCCAGCCTGACTGCAACAGCACTCTATGAAGACTACTGTGACTGGTGTGAAGTGCAGGAAAAGGAACCACTGGCCTTACCAACCTTTGGGCGAGAGTTCGGCGAACTTGGAGTACAGAAAGCCAAGATAGCCGGACGGGTTCGATACATCGGTGTGGCACTCAGATCGGGACAGACTTTGGAAGAAGACAAACGAATTCCAAGTCTGACCAATCAGACACTGGCAGCGTAGCTGCTACGACGGAGAAAGGGTCGCGAAAGCGGCCCTTTTTCTGTTTCAAGATACCGACACTCACACAGCGGCCGCTACGGCCGCTTTTTTTATGTCTCGACGCCCATCTGGTCGAGTTCATTGACAGGGGTTCTGGTCCGTGGATGTTAGCAGCGAACGCTATTCAACGGAGCTCGGCATGAGCCGCACAAATGCGCTGAAGTTTTACATTGACGGAGCCTGGGTCGAGCCAGTCAGTCCCCGTTCGATCGACGTCATCGATCCCGCATCCGAGCGGGCGTTGGGTCAGGTGTCGCTCGGCTCCGCTGCCGACGTTGATCGGGCTGTGGCGGCGGCTCGAAGGGCGTTTCCGGCCTTCTCGCAGACGACGCCGGCTGAGCGGATGGCCCTGCTCGACAAGATCGCGAGGGATCTATAAGCGCCGGTTCACCGAGATGGGACAGACGATCAGCGCCGAGATGGGAGCGCCCATTTCGTTTGCGACGCGGTTCCAAGCCGGCGCTGGCATGGGACACTTCCGGGTGGCTCATGATGTCTTGAAGGACTTCCATTTCGTCGAGAGCAGCGGCGCAACTGAGGTCCACCGCGAGGCGATCGGTGTTGTCGGCATGATCACGCCTTGGAATTGGCCGGCGAACCAGATCTGTTGCAAGGTCGCGGCCGCGATCGCAGCGGGCTGCACGATGGTGCTCAAGCCGTCCGAGGTGGCGCCCTACTCGGCGATGCTGATCGCCGAGATTCTCGACGAGGCGGGTGTGCCAAAGGGCGTTTTCAATCTCGTGAATGGCGATGCCGCCGTAGGACAGGCGATTGCAGCCCATCCCGAGATCGACTGCATCTCATTCACCGGCTCGACACGTGCCGGGATCGATGTCGCGATCAAGGCGGCACCCACCGTCAAGCGCGTTGGCCAGGAGCTCGGCGGCAAGTCGGCGAACATTCTGCTGGATGATGCCGATTTCACGAAGGCAGTCACCGATGGCGTCAAGCTGTGCTTCCGCAATTCGGGCCAGTCCTGCAACTCGCCGACACGGATGCTGGTGCCCAAGGCGCGCATGGCGGAGGTTGCCGCCATTGCCAAGGGTGTAGCGGAGGCCATGAAGGTCGGGGATCCCAAGTCCCCCGAGACCGAGATGGGCCCCGTAGTCTCGGATGTGCAATGGAAAAAAATCCAGGCTTTGATTGAAGGCGGGATCAAGGAGGGCGCGACCCTCGTCACCGGTGGACCAGGACGACCGGCTGGCCTCGATGCGGGCTATTACGTCAAGCCGACAGTGTTCGCTGACGTGACACCAGCGATGACAATTGCGCGCGAGGAGATTTTTGGGCCGGTGCTGGCGATCATCGGCTATCGAGATGAAGCGGATGCCATTCGGATTGCCAACGACCACCCGTTCGGGCTCGCGGGTTACGTCAGCGGCGCTGACGCCGAGCGGACAAAGCATGTGGCCCGCCAGATCCGCGCAGGGATGGTGACGATCAACATGGCGCCGGCGGACCCGAAGGCGCCGTTCGGCGGCTATCGCCAGTCCGGCAACGGCCGGGAGTGGGGCCGCTTCGGCATCGAGGAGTACCTGGAAGTAAAGGCGGTGATGGGGGCGGGGGGGGGGCGTAAACGGGTAAGGGGTGAAGCGGAGGCCGATCGCCCCCGCACCCTGTCGGCTCGCGCAAGTCAGTTGGTCAAGCGCGGAACGGTGGACTGCATCGTGCCCGTCAACTCGTTGCCGATCGCCTTGAAGTCCTCGCGGAGCTGGGCACCGTCGTAGGGAAAGAAGTACTTGTTGGTGCCACTGGCGCAACGCTGGAGTAAGTCCTTGGCCCGCTGCTCGGTTGAGCCGCTGGCACTGGCGACGGCACTCGACGAGAACCCGAAGCCGACGGTGTAGACAGTGATCCCGGCGTCCTTCATGCCCTGGCAAAGGGCGAGGGCCTGATCTCGGGCCGCCGCGCTCTGGTAGTGGATGTTGTACTCGCCATCCGTCATCAGCACCGCGGCTTTGATGACATTCGGCTGGTTGTAGGCGGTCGGCGCGCCGAAGCCACCGAACACGCTGGACCAGTCGGGCGACAGGAGGTACCAGGCCCAGGCCGTGCCGATATGCCCGGGCGTGGCGCCACCAACCGTCGCATTGGCGAAGAAGTCGGTGAGTGGGCTCTTGTTTGCGGTCAGCGGAATGATCGGTGGCAGCTCGCGGCCGCCCACATAGCATTTGCCGTCCTCGCTGTAGTTGGACACGGTAGCAACGCCGTGATTGAAAGCGCCGATGTAACCGGCGGCGGGGCCGTTGCCCGTGTAGGCCTGCGAGCCGGGACGTTCGGTTACGCAGGTGATCAATTTGCCGGATGGCTGCGACGACGTCGTGCACTGTGGGAGCGTGCCGCCGGCAATATTCATGGACTCCGGCACGGGCAGGAAGAAGCCGCTCGTAGATTCACTGCCGTAAGTGAAGCCACTCGATGTCCATCCCGTGATGGGCATGTAACCGCCTTCGGTATTGGCGTTCTTGAACTGGACTGGGATGTTGGATCCTGTCGAGACGACACCGACGCGTACGCCGATCAGCTTGCCATTTGGATGCCGCTTATAGGTCACGCCCGTGATCGCCGCCGGAATCGGGATGTAGCGGTCGTTCGTATCGTTCGACGGCGAATTGATATTGTCGCTGCCGCTATTGATGTCCGAGTCGCTGGGGATCGCATTCGAATAGTGGCGCCAGCCGGTGGAGGAACCATAGTTGTCGTACATGTTGATTTTGTAGTACGGCGACGAATTCGTCGCCGTTGTCAGTTCGGCCGGCGGGGCCGGATTGCAGGAATGACCACAGTTGGCCGAGAGCTTGTACCCGACAGGATAGGTGTTTCCATTCGAAGAGTGTTGAGCCGGGGATACCGTCGAAGGAGGGGAGCTGGACACCGAGCAGTGACCGTTCGCGAAGGTCGCGCCGGCCGCTGATGACGTCGGCGACGTCGCACCACACTGCGAGCCGGCGGTACCGCCTATGGCGCCTGTATAGGTACCGCGAAACGTCGACTGTTTCGTGCTCTTGAGATTTGTGAGGTTGTTGTAGGTGCCAAGCGTTGGCAATCCGGTCGCCGCCGACGCATAGGGGCCCGCGTTGACGTAGTCGGCGAAGGGTGCGACGGCAACCCGAACCGAGTCGGAGCTGCTGGCCCCGCCGGGGAACAGGATACTCAGCAGATCCGCGGCGGCGTCTTTGAGCGCGGCAATCTTCGTCTGGCTGCCACGAACTGCGCCCATCGAGCCCGTCAGGTCGATCATCATCGCAAGCTCGAGTTGCTTGCCGGACGTGGTCTGAGCCGTGCTCTGAACCGACACATCCATTTGATTGATGGTCAGGAGCGATGCGAGCGTGGTCGGAACCGACGCACTGACGCCGACCGTAACAGTACCGCCGGCGACACTGACAGTTGGTGTAATCGCGCCGTTCACGAACGCGGATTGGCCGGTATATGTAGCATTGAAAGAGGCGAGAGCCGCCTGCTGGCGGCTGGCGGCGGTCGCGCTGAGCGTGCGGACCGCGTTGAGCGCGGCGGCATCGGTCGCGGCTTGCAGCTGGCTGCGAACCAATAGCGCGCGGCCATAGTCGACGGCAAGTCCGGTCAGGCTGAGGACAATGAGGATGGAGATCGCGAAGACGATGGCGATGCTGCCGGACGTGTCACGGTTGAAAGCCCAGAGCGAGGATGTATAGCGACGCATGTACGCACCCGATACGAAGTTCTGCCGACGTCATTAGCGCAGCGAAAATTGAACAGATCGCTAACGATCCCTCAACGGAGACGCGAAAATGCGGTCGAGGCCGTTCAGGTGTCGGTAAGGGATCGGGGGCCAGAAAGAGGGGCGAGAGGAGGCTCGTCGCGCACAAACCTGCGCCCGTCTGCATTCTCCTCTTTTCAGCCCCCTCGGGTTGCGCCTAAGCTCGGGTTGCTGGACCCGCACAGTCGCGGCGCAGAGGAGGACAAGGATGCTCAAGGCCCTGGTGATCGACCCCGGCAAGTGCACGGGTTGCAAGCAGTGCGAAATGGCCTGTTCCTACGAGAACGAAGGGATGTTCAATCCCTCGAAGTCGCGTATCCGCGTGTTCGACTTCCATCAGGACGCTCGGTTCGTCCCCTATACGTGTACCCAGTGCGCCGAAGCCTGGTGCCAACAGGCCTGCCCGGTGAACGCGATCACCACGGATGCTTCAGGCGTGAAAGTCGTGCACGAGAATTTGTGCGTCGGCTGCAAGGTGTGCACGATCGCCTGCCCGTTCGGCACGATCAATTACAACGCCTCCACCGGCAAGGTCATCAAGTGCGATCTCTGCCAGGGCAAGCCGGCCTGCGCCGAAGCCTGCCCGACCGAAGCGATCACCTATGCCGACGTGGAACAGTCCGGTTTCGCCAAGATGGCGATGTGGGCAAAGAAGACGGACGCGGGGAACACCGACCGTAACGTCAAGACGCCGACCGGCCACTGAGACCCCCGAAGAGGAGAACGGCAATGGGATACACCGGAAAAATCCTGCGGGTCGACCTGACGAAAGGCACCTGCAAGTCCGAAGCGCTCAATATGGATTGGGCGAAGAAATACATCGGCCAACGCGGCCTCGCCTCGAAGTATCTCGTCGAGGAGATCGATCCGAAATGCGATCCTCTGGGCCCCGGCAACAAGATGATCATGGCGACAGGACCGCTGACCGGCACGCCGGCCTCGACCGGCGGGCGCTACTCGGTGATTACCAAAGGACCCCTGACCGGCGCGATCGCTTGTTCGAATTCAGGCGGCTATTTCGGCGCCGAATTGAAGTTCGCCGGCTGGGACATGATCATCTTCGAGGGCAAGTCGCCGAAGCCCGTCTATCTCACCGTTTTTGACGACAAGGCCGAGTTGCTCGACGCCTCCGCCTATTGGGGCAAGTCGGTCTGGGACGTTGATGCCGCGATCAAGGCGAAGCATCAGGATCCGATGATGCATGTCGCCGCGATTGGCGTCGCGGGCGAGAAGCAGGTGCTCTACTCGTGCGTGGTCAACGATCTGCATCGAGCGGCAGGCCGTTCCGGTGTCGGCGCGGTGATGGGGTCGAAGAACCTCAAGGCCGTCGCGGTCCGCGGCACCGGCGGCGTCAAGGTGCGCGACTTCAAGGCCTTCATGGCGTCGACCAACGCCGGCAAGAAAGTCCTGGCGGCGAATGCGGTCACGGGCCAGGGCCTGCCGACCTACGGCACGCAGGTCCTCATGAACGTCATCAACGAGGCCGGCGCCCTGCCGACGCGCAATGCTCGCGACATCCAGTTCGACGGTGCGCACGCGATCTCGGCCGAGGCGATGGCGACGCCGCGCAAGTCGGATGGTAAGAAGAACTTGCTGACCAACCAGGCCTGCTTCGGTTGCACAATTGCCTGTGGCCGGATTTCAAAGATCGACGAGAAGCACTTCTCGATCCAGAACAAGCCGCAGTACTGGCACGCCTCGGGCGGTCTCGAATACGAAGCGGCCTGGGCGCTGGGGGCGGCAACCGGCGTCAATGATCTCGAAGCGCTGACGTTTGCCAACTTTGTGTGTAACGAGCAGGGCATCGACCCGATCTCGTTCGGCGCGACGGTCGGCGCGGCGATGGAACTCTATGAGATGGGCATCATCGACAAGGCCAAGACCGGGATCGAGTTCAAGTTCGGCTCGGCCGAGGCGCTGGTCAAGGCGGTGGAGATGACCGGCAAGGCCGAGGGCTTTGGCGCGGAGCTTGGCATGGGCTCGGCGCGGCTCACGGCCAAGTACGGCAAGCCCGAACTTGCCATGACCGTGAAGGGTCAGGAGTTCCCGGCGTACGACCCGCGCGGTATCCAAGGCATGGGGCTGACCTACGCCACCTCGAACCGCGGCGCCTGCCATCTGCGTTCCTATACCGTGTCGTCCGAGATCCTCGGCGTGCCGGAGAAGACCGACCCGCTGACGACCGATGGCAAGCCCGCACTGGTCAAAGCGTTCCAGGATGCGACGTCGGCGGTCGACTCGACGGGGCTCTGCGTGTTCACGACGTTCGCGTGGACGCTGGTCGACATCGCGCCGCAAGTGGACGCGGCGATCGAGGGCGGCTGGACCCCGGACTCGATGCTCGAGGCCGGAGAGCGGATCTGGAACCTGGAGCGGCAATTCAATATGAAGGCCGGCTTCACGGCGAAGGACGACAGCCTGCCGCCGCGGATGCTCAAGGAAGCCGCCAAGACGGGACCCGCCAAGGGCCTCGTCAATGGCCTCGATAAGATGCTCCCCGAATATTACCAGCTACGCGGCTGGACGAAGGAGGGCGTGCCGACCAACGAGACGCTGTCAAGACTGAGTATTTGAAGACGCGTGCGGCAGTCTGCAGGCGCTTCACCCGCTCCCCGTGAAAGACGGGGAGAGGGGACTCGAAGGACACCCCACATGCACCATGTCATCCTCGGAGCCGGGCCGGCCGGCGTTACGGCGGCAGAGACCGTGCGCGCGCAGCGTAAATCGGACGACATCACACTGATCACGGGTGAGGAAGCGCCACCTTACTCGCGCATGGCGATCCCGTACTTGCTGCAGGGCAATATCAAGGAGCAGGGAACTTACCTGCGCCAGGCCGCTGGCCATTACGATGCGCTCGGGATCAAGGTGGTGCACGGGCGTGCCGGCGGTTTGGATTCAACTGCTAAAAAGCTCTTCATCGGCGGCGGACCCGAGATCGCTTACGATCGTCTGCTGATTGCGACGGGCGCGTCGCCGATCGTGCCGCAGATCGACGGGGCGAACCTGCCCGGCGTGCATTCGTGCTGGACGCTTGCGGACGCGCGCGAGATCGCCAAGCTCTGTGAGAAGGGAGCGCCCGTCGTGCTGATGGGGGCCGGGTTCATCGGCTCGATCATCCTCGAGGCGCTGCATGCCACCGGGGCCGACCTGACGGTGGTCGAACTCGCGCCGCGCATGGTGGCGCGAATGATGGACGAGACGGCCGGCGGCATGCTGGGGCGCTGGTGCCAGGCGAAGGGCGTTCGCGTTCTGACAGGTACGCGGGTCGAGCGGATTTCGTCGACCGAGGACAAAGGCGGCGGCGGCAATCTGCGGGTTCAGCTCTCCAACGGCAATACGATTCCGGCACGCCTCGTGGTGATGGCGGTCGGCGTGCGTCCGAACGCCGGCTTCCTGGTCGGGTCCGGGGTGGCGGTCGATCGCGGCATTCGCGTCAACGACCGGCTCGAGACGACGGCGTCCGGTGTCTATGCTGCGGGCGATTGCTGTGAGGGCATCGATCTGTCGACCGGCAAGCCCGATATGCTCGCGATCCAGCCGACGGCCGTCGAGCACGGGCGGTTTGCGGCACTCAATATGGCGGGCACGCCGACCAAGCATCGCGGCTCGTTGAACATGAACGTGCTGGATACGATGGGGCTGATCTCGTCGTCGTTCGGGGCCTGGCAAGGGGTGCCGGGTGGGGCGTCGGCCAAGCAGGTGGACGAGGCGGCCTACAGGTATCTGCGTCTCGAATTCAAGGACGATCGCGTGGTCGGCGCGCAGTGCGTCGGGCATACCGAGAATATCGGCATTCTCCGCGGGCTCATTCAGACCGGGGTGTCGCTCGGCGGCTGGAAAGGCCGACTGATGCGCTCGCCGGAACGCGTGATGGAGGCCTATGTTGCGACCGCACAGGGCATGCCCGGGTTCGGCCCAGGCGCGCCGCACATCAAAATCCCTGTGGCTTGAGCGAAACGGATGCAAGTCACGCTGAAGCTCTACGCCTCGCTCGGTGCCTATCTGCCGGCGCACGCCGAGCGCAACGAGGCGCCGGTGGACGTCACTGACGGCGCGTCGATCAAGGACCTGCTCGACGCCTACAATGTGCCGCGCGAAGTCTTGCCATCTGGTGTTACTCAACGGCGTCTTCCAGGCGCCGGCTGTCCGTTCGCAGGTCAAGCTGAAGCCGGGCGATGCGGTTGCCGTCTGGCCGCCGGTCGCCGGTGGGTAATCTGGTGAACGAGGAGAGCCGAAGGCGGGACGACCTGAATGCTGCGGCGTTCAGCCCGCAACGTGACGATGTCTTTGCCCGGATTGCCGGGCGATACGATTTCCTGTGCGATGTCTTTAGCCTGGGACTGCACCGGCGCTGGAAGCAGCGGGTCGCGAAGCGCATCGTCGAAGAACGCTGGGATCGGATGCTGGATGCGGCAGCGGGGACCGGTCACATCGTGCGGCGGGTTCTCCAGCGCAGTCCCGGCATCGGCGCCGCGCGGCACATCATCGTGTCGGACATCTGCCCCGCGATGCTATCGATTGCAGCACAGCGCGCTGCGCGCTATCGGGCCCAACTCGATGTCCGATTGCTCGACGCGCACGCGATGCCGAGTATTGCGAGTGGCAGCATCGATCTCTACTCGATCTCGCTGGGTCTGAAGATTTGCGATCGCGATCGGGTGTTGCGGGAGGCGTACCGGGTGCTGCGGCCGGGCGGCCGGCTGATCACACTCGAGGCCTCTGAGATCGTGATACCGTCGTTGCACCGGCTCTATCTCGTCTACATGAACTTTTGCATGCCGTTGATCGGCCGTCTGGCGACGGGAGGCGACGCTTCGGCCTACAACTATCTGTTGCGTGGCATTCGCGGGTTTCCGAATGCCGAAGGGCTGGCCGCGGAGATGCGAGCGATGGGGTTCGACGATGTCACGTTCGAACGCATGTCCCTCGGCATCGTCGCCATTCATCTGGCGAAAAAACCAGCAAATGCGGCGGAAACGGGAGTTGGTGTATGACCGACGCCGCCGGAAGTCTCGTCAAGCTGATGTCGATCACGCGAGCCGAATTCGAGGCGAGTCTTGCGGGGCTCGAGCCGTCGGCCAGGCTCGACGCTGCCGGCGAGGCGCGCCTCGCGGTCGGCAGTGGCGTTGCCGTCATCGTTTTTGCCATGCTGCTGCCGCGCACGATTGGTGGCCTGTTGCGGCTGCCGCAGGCGCGCGTATCGCTCGATCTGGACGCCGTCCCCGAAGCCGAGCGGGTATCGTTTTTGCGCCGGTTCGAGATCGCGTTCCAGCGTGGCGGGGGATGATCCCGCCATTTAGAGCCGGGCTGCGGCCTGGCGCACGGCGACCTCGCGCTCGGCCTGGCGCGCGGCGGCACTGGTGCGGGCCTTCAGCGTGATGGCGGCGCCGGCGCCTTCGGGTGAACCGGCATTGAAGGGCGGTTGGGGATCATACTCGATGCCGAGCTGGATCGACTTGGCGAGGTCCTCGCCAAAGGCGTCGGCCGCGACCGTGAGCGCGAAGTCGATGCCAGCCGTCACGCCGCCGCCGGTAATGACATTGCCGTCCTTCACGACCCGCTCGGCGACGGGAATGGCGCCGAATGCTGAGAGCATTTCGCGGCTCATCCAGTGGGTTGCGGCGCGGCGCCCCTTGAGCAGCCCGGCCGCCCCCAGCACGAGCGCGCCCGTGCACACGCTGGTCACATAGCGCGCGCTGGCGGCCTGCTTGCGTAGGAAGGCCAGGGTCTCGGCGTCGTTGAGCAGTGGGTTCATTCCCGCGCCACCCGGCACGCAAACGAGATCAAGCTGCGGACAGGCGGCGAACGTTGTCGTCGGCAGGATGCGCATGCCGCCGTTGGCGACGACGGGGTCGAGGGATTTCCAGATGAGATGGACCTCGGCATCCGGGAATTTTGTGAAAACCTCGTAGGGTCCGGTCATGTCGAGCTGGGTGATGTCCGGAAAGAGCAGAAGACCAATGCGGAACGGCATGGCGGAACCTCTTGATCGATGGGTCGGTTCGAGACACTAGTCGGGAAATCCGGGACACAACAAGGTGGGAAAAAATGGCTGGGATCGTCGAGCTGCTGCGACGCGAGGGGAAGGCCCTCGTATTCGATCAATACGGGACCGTGGTCGACATGCAGGGGGGGCTAACGGAGGCAGTTGCGCCCTTCCTGGAGTCCAAAGGCTGGACCGGCGACCCGTCGAGCTTCGTGACGTGGTGGCGCCGGACGCACTTTGAGGACAGCATGATCGATGCCCTCCTTGATCGCGGCCACACGCCCTATCGCCAGATCGGCCACCGGGCGGTGTCGCAGGTGATGGACCGCTGCGGGATAGCTCACGGCCAGAGCGAGGTCGAGTGGCTGGTCTCGGAGATCGAGCGGCTCAAGCCGTTTCCGGATGTCGTGGCAGCGCTTGCGCGGCTCGCCAAGCGCTACAAGCTGGTGATTCTGTCGAATGGCGATCGCGACATGCTCGAGGCGGCCAAGCCCTATATCGGTTTTCCATTCGACTTGACGGTCTCGGTACAGGAAGCCGGATACTTCAAGCCACACCACGCAACCTATGCAGCGGCGGAAGCGTTGATCCACGCCAAGTGGCCGGGCATCGAGCGGTCGAGCTGCATCTTTGTGGCGAACCACGCCTTCGACTGCATCGGCGCCAAGGCACACGGCTTTCGATCCGTTTTCATCGATCGCCGCAAACGGCCCTATGGGCAGTCGCCACACCAGCCCGACTTGATCGTCGAGCATTTTGCGGGGTTGGCCGACGCGCTCGCGTGACCGCCGCCCGATGGGTCGAGGGTGGAGCGCCTCACTCTTCGAACCGGCGCCGATCCGACTCGGTTTCGACGTGCACCGCCGACTCGCGCACGACCCGCTTGCGGGGCGCCCGCGCCGTGTCGCGGCGCGGCGCAGGCGCGACGCGCCGTATATCATCAGCCAGATCGGCAAGATCGACAAAGTGATCAGCCTGACGGCGGAGGTCGTCGGCGACCATCACGGGTTGCGATCGAAGCGTCGAGATGACGGTGACGCGCTTGCCCTTGTTCTGCAGGCTCGCGACCAAGCGGCGGAAATTCCCGTCGCCAGTCAGCAGTACAATATGGTCGACGCTGGGCGCCAGCCGCATGGCATCGACAGCCATCTCGACGTCCATGCTGCCAAAGACGCGCCGGCGACCCAGGCTGTCGACAATGGCCTTCACCGGCTTCGATACCAGGGTAAAGCCGTTGTAGGCGAGCCAATCGACGAGCGGGCGGAGAGCCGAGAAATCCTCGTCGTCATAGACAGTCGTGTAATAGAGCGCGCGGATCAGGTGCCCATCCTCGCGGAAGAGCGACAGAAGTTTCCTGTAGTCGATGTCAATATCGAGGGCGCGAGCGGTGTCGAAGAGGCTTTTTCCGTCGATCAGAACGGCGATACGTTCGGCGGGATAAAACTGCACGGTGCAATTCCTTCGGCAGGGCTCAACGTTTGTGGTGGAGCTCGACAACATTGATCAACTCAACCGGATCGACCGGCTTCTGAACGACTGCGACTGCGGTGCTCATCGTCGCAGTGGGTAGAGCACCGTAACCGGTGACGACGGCATAAGGCACGCCGTGGTCGATCAAGACTTCGGCAAGTTCGTCGGCAAAGGCATCACTCAGGTTCATGTCGACCAGTGCAAAATCGATGAGCGGCTGCGATCTGACGGCCGCAATCGACATTCTCGCCGATCCGAACGGTCCAATGATGCGCGCGCCTTCGGCCTCCAGAATGACACCAATATCGTGCGCGCAAAAGTAGGAATCCTCAGCCACCAGGATCCGGAGTTCTGCCAGTCGTCCTTTGGCGGATGTTGTCGCTTGAAATGACATATACCCCCGCGATCGACGTCTTGAACAAGTGATCTTACAACGGAAATGGTGGCGGGATGCCACCTGATTGTCAAGCGCCGAACTGCTTCAGCTGATCGAGAATTATCTCTGGATTGAAGGGTTTGCTGACGAATGGCGCGTCGGCCAGAATCCCGCCGCGTTGGGCACGGGAGTAGCCGGAAATGACGAGGAATGGAATGCCGCGACGCTGCAGGATCTCAGCAATCGGTTCGCTGCTTGCGCCGCCGAGGTTGGCATCGATGATGGCGGCGTCGCAGGTCTCCATGTCAAGCAGTTGCAGGGCTTTGCGGATTGAGCCGAGCTTAGCCACGATCTGATAGCCGGCGCCGACCAGTATCCGCTCGATATCGGTTGCGATCATCCATTCGTCTTCGACGATCAGAATGCGTTTTGTCATGCCGACGCGGAGCGGGTCGCGCCATCCTCCGTCACAGCGGCCATTGGCGCGGTCAGAGTCCAAATGAGGCCGGTCGGGGGGTGGTCGAGCGTAGCGTCGCCATCCAACTCGTACTCAGCCATTTCGACGATGAGGCGATGCCCGAAACCCCGCTGGGCGGGTGCGACGACGGGTGGACCATCACGCTCGATCCACGCCAGATTGAGGTTGTCGCCGCCGGACCAAGCGACGTCGATCGTACCGCGGTCATTGTGCAAGGCCCCATACTTGCTTGCGTTGGTGGCGAGTTCATGGAGTGCCATGCCCAGGCATTGCGCCGCACTCGGCTTCAAGCGTACGGCTGGGCCCGACAGGCGGATGCGCGTGCCGATCAATCCCTTGAAATGGGCGAGCTGTGATTGCACGAGATCCGAGAGTTCGACGCCGCTCCATTGGTTGCTGACTAACAGGTCATGGCTGGCGGCGAGGCTGGCGATACGTTTGGAAAAGGTATCCGAAAACTGCCCGGGTGCCGCCATCGTGTGCGTGGCGACGGAATTTACGACGGACAGCAGGTTCTTGGAGCGGTGATTGACCTCGGTTAGCAGAGTATGGACACGCTCGTCCGACTTCTTCCGCAGCGAAACGTCCTGGGCAATACCATGCCAGATGATGGCACCATCGGGTTCCTGGACGGGGTTCGAATGGCATTCGAGCCAGATTTGGCCCCGTTCGGGATGCAGGTAGCGAAATTCGCGATGCCACGCGGTAAGTGTGCGGGCGGACTCGTCGATACTCGCGGCGACCTCTGCATAGTCGTCGGGATGGAAGCATGCGAAAATGGCGGTTGCATCCGTCGCAACTGCGGCTGATGGAAATCCAAGGACCGCAGAGATCCCGGATGAGGCAAAGGGCAGTGAGATATTCCCGTTCTCGTCGCGCCGGAACGAATAAATCAGGCCGGGGGCAGAATCCGCGAGCTTGCTGAAGCGCTCTTCGCTGGCACGCAAGTCTGCCTCGACAGTCCGGCGCTCGACGACAACAGATACGAGCATCAGCGAGCAGAGCGCAATAATAGTGAGTGCAATTTGAGCCGCGATGACGCGATCCGCAAGGGGAACGCTGGCGTCGCCGAACCGGCCGAAACCCGAGATCGCCGACCAGACGATCAACAATCCGAGAAGAGCGATGCCGGCGGCGGCGAACACCGCCCGGCAACGGGCCGCCATCCACAATTGCATCGGAAAGAGTAGCAGGATCGGCACGAGCGAGCGCCAATTGGTGTCGTCGCCCGGCTGCGCGTAAAGAAGGTGGACGCCGACAATCAGCAGCGCGAGGGCGATGGTGCCTTCAAAGATCTGGAGCCGGGTCGGAGGCCGCCGGATGGCCCGCATGGCAGTGATCAGCAGCGGGGCCAGCAAGACAATGCCAACGGCATCGGATGCAAACCACGATTGCCAGATCTTCCAAAAGTTGCCGGATTGTGGCGTGGCGAGCGCGATCGCCTTGGCGGCCAGGGCGGTTGCCGTCGCAGTGCTGAGTGCAGCGCAAATGAAGAACCACGCCGTCGTCGGCAGATTGCGGAAGCGGAAGCCCGTCGACCAAGTATGCGTCAAGAGCGCGGCAAAGAGAAAGGCTTCACCGGCATTGCAGCCGCCGAACACGAGCGCCAGGAGGACGCCGCGATCGGTGGAGATATTGACGGCGACCGTTGCTCCGAAAACGCCGATGCAGACTGGCAGGACCGCACCCCGCCCGAGGGCCACCAGTAACCCTGCGGCAAATCCCGAGGCCGGCCAGAAGACCGCGACGCCCTCCGGCTGGGCCAACAGCGCAAGACCGACCTTGGCAGCCGCGAAATAGCCGAGCGCGGTGAGGATCGTCCACAAGATGGCGCTTCGGTAAACCAGGGCGCGCTTTGGGTTGCCGGAATCCGGGCAGGAACGGCCCCAGGTGATGGGGCGCAACAGATCGACGATGGTCGTCCCGATGGTGGTCGTGCTCACGGCAATGGTCTCCGGCTCTTCGGGTATATCAGCGCGGCTTTCGGTCCCGCGGCAAGCGCTAACGAGGGGTGGAGCGGAACGAGCGGATGCGGTCGCCTCGAACGGCGGCGCGTTGCCGTTTCCGGCTAAACCTGCCAAGCTTTGGACAACAGGGAGATCGTCATGCCGCAGTTGCCGCCCGCCATTCCCGGCCAACCCATGAGCGAGATCGATACGCCAGCGCTGGTGATCGATCTGGATGCGTTCGAGCGAAACCTCCGAAAGATGGCCGAGACGGTAGCCAAGGCGGGAGTGCGTCTGCGCCCACATGCCAAGACGCACAAGTCGCCCGTGATCGGTTTGAAGCAGATGGCGCTCGGGGCCGTCGGCCTGTGCTGCCAGAAGGTGTCGGAGGCCGAAGCGATGGTGCTGGGCGGCATCACGGACGTTTACGTGTCAAACGAGGTGGTGGGTGCGCGCAAGCTCGACCGGCTGGCGGCGTTGGCCCGGCAGGCGCGCGTGATGGTGGCCGTCGACAACGAGTTGGCGATCGAAGGGCTGGCGGCGGCGGCGGTCAAGGCCGGTGTAACGCTGCGCGTGCTGGTTGAGATCAACGTCGGCGCGAACCGTTGCGGCGTCGAGCCGGGCGAGCCGGCGGTGGAGCTTGCGAAGCGGATCGCGCGGGAGCCAAGCCTGAGGTTCGCGGGGCTGCAGTCCTATCAGGGCCGCGCGCAACACCTGAGGACGAGCGCGGAGCGCCAGGCGGCGATCAGCGGCGCGGTGGAGATGACGCGGCGGACGGTGGAGCTGCTCAAGGCGGCGGGTATGGCCTGCGAGGTGGTGGGCGGGGCCGGAACCGGTACGTTTGAGCTTGAGGCGGCGAGCGGCGTCTACAACGAGCTGCAAGCGGGGTCCTATTGCTTCATGGATGCCGACTATGCTCGCAACAAAAAATCAGACGGCAGCCGGTTCGACACCTTCGAGCATGCGCTGTTCGTCTACGCGACGGTGATGAGCACGCCGATCGCGGAGCGAGCGGTGATCGACGCGGGGTTGAAGGCGTTTTCATTCGACTCAGGCGTGCCCGAGGTGGTCGGGCTTGCTGGCGCCGTCTACGAGCGACCCTCCGATGAGCACGGCAATCTGAATGTGGCGGCCTGCAACGTGCGCCCGAAGCTCGGCGACAAGGTGCTGCTGATCCCCGGTCATTGTGACCCGACGGTCAACTTGCACGACTGGTACGTGGGGGTGCGGGGCTGTGGGAGCCCCGGCGCGCGCGTGGAAACCGTCTGGCCGGTTGCGGCGCGGGGGGCATTGTTCTAGTTGTGTTCCCTAAATTCATGCACTTGTAATGACGTTGCGCTATTGCGTCGCGCCGTCCGGTACCCAACATATAAGCACGGGATTTGACCCCAAAGGGAGATCGTCAATGACGTCTGAAGAACGCCAGCTGATCCAAGGCCTGCTTGACCGCCTGCGTGCAAACGGACCCGTCGACAAGGATCGGCGAGGCCGAGGCCTTCATCAACCAGTCGGTCGGCCGGATTCCGGACTCGGCCTATATGCTGGTGCAATCGGTGCTGGTGCAGGAGCAGGCGCTGCAGGACGCCGGCGCGCGGATCGAGGAACTCGAGGCCTACGTACAGCAGCTCGAGGCAGCGCGGGCCGCACCAGCCCCGTCGTCGGGCGGTTTCCTGGGTGGCCTTTTCGGCGGTGGTAAGTCTCAGCCCGCCGCAGCGACCAGCGTGCCGGTGACCAACCGCAGCTCGGGCTTTGGCCAGTCGGCACCGCAAGGTTCGCCGTGGGGCAATGCGCAGGCCCAGCAGGGCGGCGGGGCGTGGGGCCAGCAACCCATGCAGGCTCAGGCGCCGCAGCGGTCTGGCGGCGGCTTCATGAAGACGGCAGCCGCAACGGCGGCGGGTGTGGCCGGCGGTATGCTGGCAGCCGGCGCCATTCGCGACATGATGGGCGGCGGTGGCAGCGCGCAGGCGGCTGGTAGCAAGAGCGAACAGACCACCTCGAGCGAGCCTTCGCCTTATGAGGTCAACCAGCAGCAGCCGCAGTACCAGAATCCCAGCGACAACGATCCCGGCAACACGGACACGGGCTGGAACGACGACAGCTCGTCGGGCGGCTGGGGCGGCGGCAGCGACGACGAAATCTGACCCCCGTCTTCTTGATTGACGGCATCACAAAGGGCGCTCCAACGACTGTTGGGGCGCCCTTTTTTATGGTTGCGGCGACGTTCATATAACTCGCCTATTGCTGGCGCTTGTCTTCGGTCTTGGTGGCGAAGTCGGTTGCGTCGTGGCGCTCGTGCAGTTGGCTCGACGGCTCGCCCTGGATGCGGTTGACCATGCGGCCGCGTTTGACCGCCGGGCGCTCGCCGATCTCGTTGGTCCATCGGTTGACGTGCTTGTACTCATGCACGGCTAGGAACTCGGCGGCGCCATAGAGGAGACCTTTGGCAAGCGCGCCATACCAAGGCCAGATGGCCATGTCGGCGATCGAATAGTCCTTGCCGGCCATATACCGATTGGCGGACAGATGCCGGTCGAGCACGTCGAGCTGACGTTTCGTTTCCATTGCGAACCGGTTGATCGGATACTCCCACTTAGCTGGCGCATAGGCGTAGAAATGGCCGAAGCCGCCGCCGAGATAGGGTGCGCTGCCCATCTGCCAGAAGAGCCAGTTGAGTGCCTCGGTGCGCGCGTCGGGGTCCCGGGGCAGAAAGGCGCCGAACTTCTCTGCGAGGTAGAGGAGAATCGCCCCCGATTCGAATACGCGTCGGGGCTTCGAAGGATTCGAGCGATCGGACAGCGCCGGGATCTTGGAGTTCGGATTGATCGCCACGAACCCACTGCCGAACTGGTTGCCGTCGCCGATGCGGATCAGCCAAGCGTCGTACTCGGCGCCCGCGTGGCCGGTCGCCAGAAGCTCCTCGAGGAGCACGGTAACTTTCACGCCGTTCGGAGTGCCTTGCGAATAGAGCTGCAAGGGGTGTTTGCCGACGGGAAGCTCCTTGTCATGTGTCGCCCCGGCGATCGGTCGGTTGATGTTGGCGAACCGGCCGCCGTTTTCCTTGTCCCATTGCCAGACTTTGGGTGGCGTGTATTCGGGGGCGCTCATGATCGGTGATGCTCCTTGGATGAGAAACGCGACGGCTTCGGTCGGCTGCTGCAGAGAGATTGCGCGCGAGCGCCAACAGATCTCGCGCCGCGCACCTCCCGAGCGCCGATGCCAAGCCAGAATCGCCGGCGCTCGATGCGAACTCAAGACGAAGATGCGCGTTCAATGCCTGGACCTTGCGCGTCCCCTAGGCCGCGATGGCGCGTCAGGCGGCCTTGCTGGCCGCTTTGATGTGCGAGCGCTTCACGTGGTCGAGGTTCTTGCCCTCGATGCGGATGAGTTTCGTCGAGGCCTCGCGTTTCGGCGAATGCACGAAGCCAACGGTGTACAGGCGGGCGTCACCAGGTTTCATTTCATAAACGCGGTCTGGCTCAACCAGCGATGGGCTGGTCTCATCGCCTTTCTGCACGATGCGCCAGTCGGTCATCTCGGTGACGCCGACGGCCTGGCCATAGATCGCCCAGCTTGAGCCATGATCATGCGGCGCGGAGACGGCCTTGCCTTCGTAGACGTGGCCGCAGATGCAGAAGCCCAGTTCGGGATCCTCGTAGAGCACCTTGCGTGGTTTGCAGTTCTCCGCCGTCAGGTGGCGGGCGATGAAGTCCTGGTCGACGAGCGCCTTCGACACGATCCCGCAAACCTTCTCGGGGCCTTTGGCAGGGTCGGCTTTCAGCACGGCTTTGATGTCGGTGGCCAATTGATCGAGCGTATAGGGCATGGCGTCCTCCAGGCTTGTGATGCTTGAGCACAAGATTGCGCCATTTCGGGCAGATTGAGCAAGGGGGTGCGACCCGAGGTGTAGGTCGCTCGCACGAGGGACGCAGCGGGGCTCTCCTGGCACGCCGTGTCGAACGGCTCAGGCGTTAATGTAGGGGCCGGGTACGAAGAACCTTGGGGCGACGGCCTTGAGGGCTGAATTCTCGCTTGCCGAGCCGACCGTGCGAATGCCTTGAAGCAGTGCTCCGGCCGTTGTCTCGGTCCAAAACCAAGTGTCGAGCTGGCGACTGGAGGGCGCGGGGCCAGAAGCCTGTGCTGCCTCGCCGTAGTAGGCCTTGAGGTCGTCGGCAAGGAAGCGGATGGCCAGCGCCGTCGACGGCAATTTCGGCGGCGGCAATGGGAGTGCGCCCGCGAGGACGGTCGCTGCGTAATCGGGCCAGGCATCGGGTGGCTGTTGCGAGATGCCGACCATGGTGCGCCCACGGCTGGCTCTCGCATTTTCGTAGTGCGGCGCGAGTAGCGCCATCTCGGCGGTGAGCGCGCGGGTCCACCCCGCGACGTCGCTGTGGAGAAGAGCGGCGGGCCCCTTCAGCTCGACGGGGGGGCGCCAGCCGGGGCGATCCTGAGCACTGGGTGCGTCATGGGGATAAGTCTCGAGGATAACGGGGCCGTCGGTACGCTCGAGCAAATTAAGGGCGGCAACCAGAACATCACGCTGGAACGCGGCATCGCCTGGCTCGCCGAGCGGGCGGCCGAGCTGGAACGGCACGAACAGGCTTCGCGGCGGTTTGGCCTTTTCGAGATGCGGCAGGACAAGGCCGATGACCACCGTGGGAATCCCCCGGGCTTCGATCTTGTGGGCGAGCGCGCTCACGGCGCGCGTGCAGAACGGTCAAACCGGTGAAAAGAGCACCGCGTCGATCCGGTCGCGCTCGAACCGGGCGACGAGGGCGGAGACCGTTTCCTCCATGGTGGCCGGATCGGTCGAGCCCATCACCGCGAAATGTGAGTCAGCAACGGATCCAATCGTGCCGTCATCGGCAAGCTCACGCAGGCGGTCGATCGGATAGGCGACATTGATGTCGCGCTGGAAGCCGCTGCGATCGTAGTTGATCGAGACGTGGCTCATGCGGATGTCGGCGGCCGGCATCGCCGCCGGCAGCTCGCGGAACTCGGCAGAGCCCGGCAGGAACGGTGCTTCGTCGCGATGGTGGAGTGCTGCCGACGTGACAATCGCGACCCGGCGCTTTGCCAGAGGCGGCCCTGCGACCCAGGGATGCGTGTCGGGCGACGGAATGGCGAGCCCCAATACGGCGGTTTGGGTCGGTTCGGGGATATCCTCAGTACGCGCCAAGCGGCCCTCCGTGGTTTCGGGTTTCGTTGGGCATTGTGTACGCGGTTCGCGGCCAAGGCGAATGATAATCCTTCAGCCGCGGCTGAAGGATTGCTCATGTTCGTCCGGCTCGTAGTGCTGTCAGAC
>CAVUIK010000003.1:0-397016 GCA_963741565.1 uncultured Alphaproteobacteria bacterium
GCCGGCACGAGCGCCTTCGCTTGGTCCGGCCTCGCACGCTGCTCTATGCGGGACTTTTTGCAGTCGTTGGGCTGATCATGCTTGCAGCCTGGTTCCACCGCTCCATCCTCGAGGTCAATGCGTTGGCCGACCGCGCGCCGCCGTTCGTGCTGCTCACCGACGGCAGCATTCGCAATGGTTACACAGTAAAGATCCTCAACAAACTGCATGAGCCGCGCACGTTCACGGTAACTGCCCAAGGGTTACCCGGGGCACGACTTGCAATCGTCGGTGGCGATGGCGACGCTGCGGTACGTGTCCGGGTGGAAACGGACACGCTCAGAGAGTTGCGGGTTTTCGTGTCGCTGCCGGCCAGTGAGCTGAGCCATCTCGCCGACCACAACAGCACACCGTTCGAGCTGGTGGTCCGCGATGTGGGGTCGGGCACCGTGACGACGCGCAGAACGAGCTTCAAGGCTCCCAATCCACGATCGGGAGGAGGTCGATGAGGGACAGCCTGGAATGTCCAAAGCCGCCGCCAGCCCTGCTTGAGGGTCGGCACGTATTGGCGATGCTAATTGCATTTTTTGCGGTGATCTTGGGGGTCAACGGATATTTCCTGGTGTCCGCGCTCAGAACACATTCCGGGATCGTTGCGATCGAGCCCTATCGCAAGGGGTTGGCGTACAATGCGCGGATCGCGGCCGGTGACCGGCAGAGCGCACTCGGTTGGCGCGAGACAGTCACGGTGACACGCAATGGAACGGTCTCCGTGCGCATCTCGGACCATGATGGGATACCCGTGCCCGGGCTGGCGGTTACAGGTGTGCTTGGACGGCCATCGACGTCCGGCAACGACAGACTCCTCCAGCTGCGGGAGGACGACGGCCGGTACATTGCGGTTGGCTCGGAACTCGCCGACGGCAGTTGGATCGTGTCGGTCGAAGCGCGGATATCCATCAAGGATGCGGAGCCGGTTTATCGCGCGAGGAGGCGGATATGGCTCAAACCTTGAACGTTGGCCGATTGCGTGAGACGGAACCAAGTACAGCCGCAGCTACCGAGGAGCTTGTCACCTTTACGCTCGCCGTAGAGAATATGCATTGTGGCGGTTGCATGCGAAAAATCGAGGACGCGCTGGTCTCACTTTCAGGTGTCACCAGCGCACGCGTAAACCTCTCCGCGCGGCGCGTCGTCGTCGGCGCTACGGGTCAGTCGATCGATGCCGAGCAACTGATCGCGACGCTGCGGGGCGTGGGCTTTGCCGCCAGATCGCTACGCGAAACGCCACATTCGCGCGAGAAGCGGCACGACCTGGATTATCTGAAGCGTCTCGGCGTCGCGGGCTTTGCGGCAGCGAACATCATGCTGCTCTCCGTTTCGGTTTGGTCCGGGCACGCAAGCGACATGCCCGCATCGCTGCAATCCATGTTTCACTGGCTGTCAGCCGCCGTTGCGCTGCCAGCCATCGCCTATGCCGGGCAACCGTTCTTTGCTTCGGCCCGTTCAGCGCTTGCCGCTCGAAGCCTGAATATGGACGTGCCGATCTCTCTGGGTGTCACGCTTGCAACCGTGATGAGTCTCTATCAGACGGCGCGCGGCAGCGAGCAGGTCTATTTCGATGCGGCGATTACGCTGTTGTTCTTCCTACTCGTCGGTCGCGCGCTCGATCAGCGTATGCGACAGCGCGCGACTAGCGCGGCAGAAAACCTGCTCGGTCTCGCCACGCCATCAACATCGGTCATTACCGCGGGCGGTACGATCCGACGCATCCCGACTTCACACGTCTCACCGGGACAACGTATAATTGTAGCGGCTGGCGAGCGCATTCCCGTCGACGCCGTCATCACACATGGCGCGAGTGAGATCGATGAGAGTTCTCATCACGGGTGAAAGCCGGCCTCGGCGTGCGGTTGTCGGTGACCAACTCTATTGCGGCACGATCAACCTTGGCGCTCCGATAAAGGCGGAAGCGACAGCCGTTGCCGCAAATACGCTGCTCGCCGAGATCGCGCGCTTGATGGCAACAGCCGAGCAGGCGCGCGGGCGATACGTTCGGCTTGCCGATCGCGCTGCGCGTCTGTACGCCCCAGCGGTGCATGTGTTGGGGGCGGCTACGTTTGCAGGCTGGATGCTCGCTGGCCAAGGCTGGGAACCGGCGCTGACGGCCGCCATCGCCGTACTCATCATCACCTGCCCGTGTGCCTTGGCACTCGCTGTACCGACCGTCCAAGTGGTTGCGACCAGTCGACTGTTTGGCTATGGCATTGTTCTCAAGACGCCGGATGGGCTTGAGCGGCTTGCCGAGGTCGACACTATCGTGCTCGACAAGACGGGAACGCTGACACTCGGGGAGCCGCGCCTGACAAATATTAGCGCAGCATCCGATGCGATGCTTGCCCGTGCTGCCGCCCTCGCATCGCAAAGCAGACACCCTTATGCGCGAGCCGTAATGCGCGAAGCCGGTGTACGCGGGCTGGCAGTGCCCAGTGTGGCGAACGTGAGCGAGGCGGCTGGCGCGGGTCTCACGGCATGGATCGGTGACCAGGAATTGCGGCTCGGATCAGCCGAGCACTGCGGCGCAACCGGGGCCGGCGACATCGAGCAGTCTCTCTGGTTCCGCGACGGGGACGTCGGACCGATCGGGTTGCCACTGACGGACGTTTTGCGCCCCGATGCGCCAGCTGTCATCGCCACGCTGCAAGCCGCCGGTTACACTGTCGAGATCCTGTCGGGTGACCAGCCGTCAGCTGTCGAGGCTGTCGCGCGGGCCGCGGGAATCCGTACGTGGCGCGCTAGTCAACGACCGGCCGACAAGAGCCAGCACATCGGCGAACTCGCCGCTGCCGGCCATAAGGTGCTAATGGTCGGCGACGGCCTCAACGACGCTCCGGCATTGGCTGCAGGCCACGCCTCACTATCGCCGGCGAATGCCGCCGACATCAGCCAGACCGCCGCCGATGCGGTCTTCCAAGGCGAGTCGCTGGCGCCAATCGTCCAGGCACTGGTTGTGGCAAAGGCTGCACGCCGCCGCGCGCTCGAGAACTTCGCAATTGCAATTGGGTACAACCTTCTGTTCGTGCCGCTGGCCGTAGTTGGTCTCGTAACGCCGCTGATCGCGGCAATCGCCATGTCGGCCTCGTCCATGGCCGTGACGGCAAACGCAATGCGGCTTGCGCGGAAAACCGGGGAGGCGGTCCGATGACCGTGCTTGCATGGCTCGTCCCCGTGGCGCTCGGCCTCGGTGGCTTAGGTCTTGCGGCGTTCCTTTGGTCGCTGCGTTCGGGTCAATATGACGATCTCGAAGGTGCGGGATGGCGGGCCCTCGATGATGAGATCCCTCGTGCACGGCCGCTCGACTTAGCGCGCTCGATTCCGGCAGGAGGAAACAATCCGAGAGGTGACGCGTCATGACCGGAGACAATCGGTCTGGTACGCCGGGCGTGGTGATCGATACCGTGCCGGTCCCCCGTCGCGTACCGTTCGATGCGCCCTGGAATTGGCTGAGTGCCGGGTGGCGCGACCTTTGGCGAATTCCGGGCATTAGTCTCACGTATGGCGCGGCAGTCACTGTTGCTGTCGGCATGCTCGTTCTCGGCCTCGCACGACTTGAGGCGCTGTCCGCCGTGTTGGCTTTGGTCGGCGGCTTCCTCCTGATCGGCCCATTGCTCGCCATCGGCCTCTATGAGGCGAGCCGCCGTCTCGCGCGCAATCAGGATGTAACCTTGAACGATGTCGCGTGGAGTTGGCTCGGCGTGCGTGGACAACTGGGGTTCTTTGGTGCGTTGCTCTTGTTTGCCTATCTGGTGTGGTTGCAACTGGCGTTTCTTTTGCTGATGCTGTTTCTGGGAGATGCAGGGTTGCCACCGCCGAGTGCATTCATGCACGCCCTGCTTTTCACACCACGTGGGCTTGGATTGCTGGTCGTCGGCACGACGGTTGGAGCCGTCCTGGCGGCGCTTATATTCTCGATTTCGGTGTTCGCCATTCCATTACTGCTTGTACTGAGGCTGGATGCCGTCACTGCGGCGCGGGCAAGCCTTGCTGCGGTCGCATGCAACCCAAAGCCTCTGACATTGTGGGCAGCGCTCATCGTCGTCATCATGGCGGCTGGCTTTGCCACATTTCTCGTTGGCCTCGTCATCGCCTTCCCACTGGTCGGCCATGCCACATGGCACGCTTACGTAGATGTCTATGGCGAGTCCGCTGACACCGGTTGAGACGAGGCATGACAGCGATGCCTGATGCGACGACCTGCCAGCTGAACATGACCCCACTCATTGGTCTGGGTCAGATATACAATGCAAAACAGATCCATCGGCTGGCGACGAGCCGCAAGAGGGTGGGGCATGCAAGACATTTGAGAGCGCGGCGCGGTTGCGTTGTCACAGCTCCTATCAGTGATCTTGGCCGTGCTGGTAGCGACCGCCATTGCCGGATAGGGCAGCGCGCTGTTTTTCGCCATTGCGGCCTGCGCAACCGTACCGGGGTTCGCACTTCAGCGCATGTTCCCGGGCAGCCGGTTGCTCTGGATTGCCTTCGTCCGGCGGCGCCCTAGATACCTTTGGGAAGCTTAGAGGCCATCATCTTCCTTCTGTCGAGCCTGCGTCCGTCGACGATGAACGTGCCATCGCCAACTGCGTGAACCGTCCGCCTTTCCTTGCGCTCGGTATCCACATATGCAGCAACCGCCTCCAGCACGACGATGTTGTGCCTGTCGACCAAGTCGACAACTTTGCACTCGATGTTCGCCAGGCACTCCTCGATCAATGGTGCCTTCACGAGCTTGCCGGGCACGGCCGTGAGCTGGAACTTGGCGAACTTGTCGGTATTGATACCCGAGCACGTTCCGATGCCGACTACCCTGTCCAGTAGGTCGACAGTCGGAATGGCGATCACGCACTCCCTGGTTCTCCGCAAGGCCGCGAACGAATGATTCCACGCGCCCGTGGTGATGGCGAACATTGGGGTGAAGCCGAGCACCATGGTCCACGAGATGGTCATGGCGTTGCACTTGTTCCCATCGAATGTCGTCACGAGGACCACGGGCCCCGGCTCAATGAGCGTGAAAACTCTGTTCAGCTTCAACTCGCGCATGCAAGCACCTCCCGACAACGTGGCGCGATCATACGCAATAATATGGAGGTCGCCTCGAATTCGCCGACAGCGGAACAAGAGGCACATTGCTAAGAACCGTCTGCATTCGGCGCAGTAATATATTTGCGAGCGTCGGGCGCCCGCGATGGCGCTGGCGAGTGTCATCATCAACCAAGCCGGCAGACGGGGGACGAGCTGCCTCCGGGGCATCATCCCGTTAGCGGTCGGCCGTCGAACCACCTTTAAACGATTCAGCCACTCAGTCGATGCGTCGGCTTTCAGGCAATAACGCGTTTGACGTCCGCCGCTAACGGACGAGATGACGATTGAGTTATCCCAGTCTTTGCTTCACGCTTTGCCTCGACACTTTTGCAACAGGCGGCATCATGAACACTCTGAGCGCCAAGGGGCGCGACTACCTGCAGCGAGCGCATGACCTCGGCCCGGCCATCGATGCGGCAGCCGACGAGATCGAACGCTTGCGCGACCTGCCGGCACCTCTGTTCGCCGCGTTGCGCGAGTCCGGCCTGTTCCGCTTGGTGCAGCCGGCCGACTACGGCGGTGTCGAGCTCGATCCGCCGTCGCTGGTCCAGGTCATCGAGGAGGTCGCGCGCCACGATGCCAGCACCGCCTGGTGCCTGGGCCAGACCAATATCTGCGCGCTGACGGCAGCCTACCTGGCGCCCGATGTGGTGCGGGAGATCTTCGGCGCTGACACCGGTATCCTGGCCTGGGGGCCGGGCCCCGGTCAGGCGGTCGTGACCGAAGGCGGTTATCGAGTGACCGGAAACTTCGACTTCGCAAGCGGTAGCCGGCTCGCGAACTGGCTCGGCGCGCATGTGCCGGTGATCGAGGCCGACGGCACAAAGCGCGTCGGCCGCGACGGCAAGCCCGTCAGTACGACCATGTACTTTCGCAAGAGCAGCGCCGACGTGCGCGACACATGGCACACCCTCGGCCTGCGCGGCACAGGCAGCGACAGTTACGCCGTCAAGGACTTGTTCGTGCCGGAAGCCTACAGCATGGTCCGGGACGGCTCAGCCAAACGGCGGGTCAAGGGCGAGCTCTACGTCTTCACGCCGAGCACATTATACGCGTCGTGTTTCGCCGGCATCGCGCTCGGTATTGCGCGCAGCGTGCTGACCGCCTTCGTGACCGACGCGGCCGGCGCGGTGCCGCGTGGCGGCAGCCGCAGCCGAGCGGACAATAATGTCATGCAGTCGCACGTCGGATTGTCCGAAGCGCGGCTCCGGGCAGCACGCACGTTCCTACTCACCACGGTCACGGAAACCTGGGAGGCCGCCCGTGGTCACGATGAACTCAGCACGGATCAACTGCTCTCGATCCGCATGGCCTCCACGTTCGCTATCCAATCGGCACGTGAGGTCGTTGCGACACTCTATGGCGCTGCGGGTGCCATGGCGATTTTCAACTCTCGCCCCTTTGAGCGGCGGTTTCGCGACATCCACACGGTGACGCAGCAAATTCAGGGACATCCCGAGCATTTCGAGACGGTGGGCCAAGTCCTGCTGGGGCGCAAGCCGGACCGGCCGCTGTTTACGTTCTGATGCTGAGAGGCAATTCAATGCAGGAGGCTGACCGGTAAGCAGCACGCGAGCGAGTGCTGGCACTGTAAGGGACATCTGCACCGGCTCGTGGCTGCAGCGTGGAGGCCTGAACTTCGTCCTCTATTGGTCGGGACAGAGCGCTGACGGAACCAACGAAAGTACGGCGCGCCGGAGGCTCGGGTCGGCCGGATCGGTTTCGATCCGGAAACCGAGATCGCGGCACATCGTCAGCATCGTCGTATTTTCGGCGAGGATCTCGCCAAAAAGCTCGCCAATGCCATCCTGACGTGCGAACTCAATCAGCAGCTGCATGAGCTGCCAGCCGAGGCCTCGCCCCTTCAGATCTGTCGCAACGATCACGGCGAACTCCGCGCGCTGGCGATCGGGATCCGCGGCAAGTCTCGATACGCCGAGCAAGTCGTTGCCGGTGTGGTCCATGGCGACGAATGCCATGTCTCGTCCGTAGTCGATTTGGGTCAATCTCGCGATCGCTTTATGCGACAAATGCGGGCGCGCAATGAAGAAGCGCAGGCGCATATCGTCAGCGCTCAACCGCGACGTGAAGCTGCCGTAGCGCAACTCGTCATCGGGCCGGATCGGCCGCAGCGTGATCGAGCCGACATTCGGAAGATTTACGCGACGGACCCATTCGGAGGGATAGGGCCGGATCGAGAGTGGGCGCCGGCAAGCGTCCTCAACGCCCCCGATCACCACGCGAGCATCGAGCGCGATCACACCCGCCTCATCGGCAAGCAGCGGGTTTATGTCAAGCGCACGGATCTCGGGATGAGCAATGACGAGCGAGCTGACCAGCACCAGCGTCGATCCGATCGCATCGAAGTCGGCTCGAGGACGATCCCGATAGCCTTCCAGCAATCGATGCACGCGCGTCTGACGCATCAGCTCGCGAGCGAGCTTCAGATCCACTGGCAGAAGTGCCAGGGCGGTATCCCGCAACACCTCGACCCCGGTTCCACCGGCTCCGAACATCAGCATCGGCCCGAACGTGGGATCGTCGCTCATGCCGATGATCAGCTCGTGCGCGCGCGGCCGGCGGATCATCGGTTGCACGGTGAACCCGGCAACGCGCGCTGTGGGCCGCTCGCGTCGAACTCGAACTGCCATCTCCTCGGCCGCATGGATTGCTGCCGACGCGGACTCGAGCCCGAGTCGCACGCCTCCGACATCGGACTTGTGCGTTATGTCATCAGAGAGGATCTTGACAACCATCGCGCGCGCGGTTGGGAGCAGAAGTGTTGCCAGCCGGCCAACCTCGGCCGGTGTTGCCGCAATCGACGTCGGTACGGTCGAAATTCCGTAGCAGGCCAGCAGGCGCTTGGCCTCGACCTCTGAGAGCACAGGTGCGTTCCGGCGGATGGCTGCGGCGATGATGGCCTGAGCCCCAACCGTGTCGAATGTCGGATGGTCGGGCAGCGGCGGCGGTGTCTGCATCAACTCGTCTTGTGCCCGCTTGTAGCGTACCAGCTGCATAAAACCCTCGATTGCGCCGGCAGGCGTCTCGAATGTCGGGATATTCTCATGCGCCAGCAATCGACGCCCGTCTTGCGCGGCGCCATCGCCCAACCAGCACGTGAGAACCGGCTTGCGTTGGGGGGCTGGCGAGGCCGGTTCCTGCGTCGCGGCAATGACGGCCTTTGCGATGTCGGTGCTGGAGGTCATTGCCGTCGGGCAATTCATGACGAGGATTGCGTCTGCGCTGTCGGGGCCCATGACGCATTCCAGGGCGCGGCCATAGCGGCCCGCGTCGGCATCACCGATGATGTCGATTGGATTGCCGCGGGACCAATTGGCCGGCAAGACCTCGATCGAGGCAATCGACAAGCGCTGGAGACAGCGCTGCCAGTTGACCGTCGAAGTCGGCAAGCCGGTCGGCAGCGAGGACGCCGGCGCCGCCGCCATTGGTCACGATCAGCAGGCGCTCGCCGTCCAAGGCCGTAGATCGCGACAGCATTTCAGCGGCATTGAACAGATCCTCAAGCTCGTTCACGCGCACGATGCCCGCGCGCCGGAACGCGGCATCATAGGCAGCGTCCGAGCCTGCCATCGCCCCCGTGTGCGAAAGCGCGGCCCTGGCGCCTTCCGCATGCCGGCCGGCCTTGATGACGATCACGGGTTTGGCGCGCGCGGCACGGCGGGCTGCGGACATAAACTTTGCCGCGTGCGTGAGGTGCTCCATGTAGAGCAGGATCGCCCGGCTCTGCGTGTCGCCGGCCAGATAGTCCAGGAGATCCCCGAAATCGACGTCGGCCATGTCACCAAGCGAGATGACATGCGAGAACCCGATTCCGCGACCAGCCGCCCAATCCACAATCGCCGTAACCAGCGCGCCGGACTGCGAGACGAGCGCCAGATCGCCGGCCGGCGGGAGCCGGTGGGAGAAGCTGGCATCGAGCCCGAGGCGCGGCAACAGGAGGCCGAGGCAGTTCGGGCCCTGAATCCGCAGCAGATTTGGACGGGCGGCGTCCAACATGGACTGGCGCAGTGCAGCGTCGATTCCTGCCGTGATGATGACCGCCGCGCGCGTACCCTTGCTGCCGAGTTGCGCGACGATGTCGGGAATGGTTGCAGGTGGCGTCGCAATGACGGCGAGGTCCGGCGTCTCGGGCAAGTCCGTGACCCGCGCATAGCTCGCGAGGCCGTCGAATATCGGCCGTTTTGGATTGACAAACCAGAGTGGTCCGGCAAAGCGGCCCCTGAGCAGATTGCGGGCAATGATATGGCCGAGACGTCCGGGTCGGTTGCTCGCACCGATCAGGACCACCGATCGGGGCGCGAGCAGGAAATCCAGGTTGCGGATGGACATCGCGACTCCCTTGAGTGTTTGGCGCGAAAACCCAGCTCATCGGGCGTCGACGATCCGGAGGAGGGGCCCCGCCCTTGGTCCGATCCATCGGGGCTGGGTGCCATGCCTGACGACTGGTTACCCACTGCCTCTATTGATCGCTCGGTCACGCGCGCGCCGACCTGCACTTGATCGCCTGGATGCAGCACCACGCGATCGCCGGCTATCAAGCCGCTCAGGACCTCGGCGTGGTCGGCGTTGCGATGACCGATTTTAAGCAAGACCTCGCCCGCTCGACCGTTGACGGTCTTGAACACGGCCCAGCTACGCCCGGAGCGGAAGAGGGCCCCAATCGGAACCCGAACGGCGTCCGCCGCTCCCCATTGGTCGATCCGGATGAAGACGCGGATTTCATGGCCGAGCCTGTGTGCGGCGCCATCCGGTTGCGCCAGATCCAGGATCACGCGGACGCGCTGCTCCTCGATGCCGAGCGCCGACACCTTCGTGAATCCGGACGATTCGATGCGACTTACGCGAGCCTGGAGGTTCTGGCCGCCACCCCAGCCATCGATAACGGCAAGCGCGCCCTTGCGAACCTTGACGGCATCGCTTGACAACAGTTCGACGACAATTTCCAGCGAGCGGGGATCGCCGATCTCGACGAGTGGTGTTCCGATTTGGACCGCCTGCTCGCTGGTGTTCAGCACTTGGAGAACCCGCCCGCTTACCGGCGAGCGAACGTCGAGGCAGCATGCTGCGTCGAGGATCCCCGCGCCAGGATCATCGATTGGAGCGACAAGTCGTGCGCGGGCGCTCTCGAGTTGGCGAAGTTGGACCGTGACATTGGCCTGGGATTTTACAATTGCGGCATTGCGAACCTCGACATCGAGCATGGCCTTCTCGAGTGCCCGAACCGAGATTGTGCTCGTCCGTGACAAAGCCTTGGCCTCGAACACGATCTGCGATTTGGGCGACATACCTAGGAGCCTCAGGTTGCGGGCAACATGTGGACCCTATGGTGTTGCAATCGAAACGAATTGCGCCACGTCAAGGTCTTCGGTCTCCATAAAGCTGATCGATGAAGATCAGGCTCCTCGACATCCCGGAGGATCTCGGTCTCGGCGTCGCCGGGTTTATGCTTTCCGTGTCAGTTCATGCTTTCGGTGTCACTTGTCGAGGGAGCGGTCGCCACCAAGTCTAATCCTCGACCAATCCAGACGGTCATCGGTCGGTCATGAGCAGTGCCTGTCTCGTCCTGGTCGTTGCAGCGATCGCCGTCATCGTTGGAATTATCCTTGTCATTGTCTCCTATAACGACGAGCTCGGTCGAGCACGGGCGATTGTCAGCAGTGGCGGTCGCATTGCGAACACGACGGCTGGTCCGATCGAATTTGCCGAAAAAGGGCACGGCATCGCGCTCCTCTCTATCCATGGCGCCGGCGGCGGTTATGATCAGGGACTTTCCAATGCGGCCGACCTCGTCGGTGAGGGATTTCGCGTCATCGCGCCGTCCCGGTTCGGCTACCTTGGCACGCCTATCCCGGCAGATGCGTCACCTGCTGCCCAGGCCGACGCCCACGCGACACTGCTCGCGGAGCTGAACGTCGACAAGGTTGTCGTCGTCGGCATTTCGGCGGGCGTGCGCTCGGCTATGGAATTGGCGCTCCGTCACCCGGAGAGGGTTGGAGCACTGATCCTGATGGTACCGGCAACCTATGCTCCGACAAGCCCGGTCGCGGTAGATAGACGCCGCGGCAACCGGTTTGCTTTCTGGTTGGTCAATGCCGGAGCAGACTTTGCCTGGTGGGCAACCGAGAAGATCGCTCCCTCTGTGTTGATCCGTTTCATCGGCGTGCCGCCGGAGATCGCTGCGGCGGCGTCGAAACCCGATAGGCATCGCGTGATGGAAATCGTCAGAAGCATCCAGCCGCTCTCGTTGCGATTCCCGGGCATCAATATTGACAGCAACCCAGATCTCCGCCGCCTGCCACTGGAGGAGATAAGAGCACCAACCTTGGTCATCTCGGCGCGGGACGATCTGTTCAATACATTGCCGGCGGCCGAGTTTACAGCCAGCGCCATCCCCAACGCCAAGCTTGTCGTCTACGACAGCGGTGGGCACCTCCTGGTCGGACACGATCACGAGGTGCGCGCTGTGGTTGGCGACTTTCTGGCAAAGGCTGGCGTGAACCCCGCGCCAACGTCGCTGATACCCGCTGCAGCAGCGATCCAAAAATGACCGCGTCGACCAACGCGGAACGCAAGAGGTGGGGTCACGGCATTCGAGCTGCCCATCATACCTGTCGTGGCTGGCCTGCCAGTGGCTCACCGCGCATTTCATGATGGTTGCGAATCGCATTCGTGGTCCTGTTGGTGGCAGAGATTTGCGTCTCGACACTTACGTTCGGGCACACCATCCCTGAGCATCTCGGCCATAATAACGAGTTGCCAAGGTGTCGGGACTAGAGCCCGCAGCGTACCAAGCGCAAAGCCGGCCGCGAGTACTGAACCGAAGCATATCAGTCCCGCCGTTCTGGTGCCGCCGACCTGATCATGATCAGCTCCGCGAGGTTCTCAGGAGTGATATAGCCAACAAGACGCTTCTGGGCGTCCGTGACGCCGACAACGGGCGCTCCCATTCGATGAAATTCCTGGACGACGGTTTCAAGGCTAGCCCGTTCCGGGACCATGGGGATGTTTGCGGTCATGATGTCGCGCACGGTCGTCGATCCGCCTGTCTCGCCGAGAGCCTTGACCAATGCCTGGCGGGTGAGAACGCCAATGAGCTGTCCAGCTCCATCAATAATGAGGAATTCCTGCTGCGTGGTGCTGAGGAGAAGGGACGCGGCATCGTCAGCCGTTGCAACCGGGCTCAGGGGTTTGAACGAGGTGATCATCACATTCGACGCGAGATATCCGCGCATGAGGTCGCGTGCCTGCACGTAACCGGCCTCCCCTGCCGCTGCCAGGAATACGAACACGGCCACGAGCACCAGCAGCGGATTTCCGAACAGCCCGAGGAAACCAAGTCCGATTGCAATAGCCTGCCCGATCGATGCAGCAATCCGGGTTGCCTGCTTGTATTCAAGTCTGAGAGCCAGCACGGCGCGCAAGACCCGACCACCGTCCATCGGAAATGCAGGAATGAGGTTGAAGACGAACAGCGCCACGTTGGCTGCGGCTACCCGGCCGAGAAGGCTTGACTGGGTATCTTCGAGCTGAGTGATTTGTTTCAAGTCAATTTGAGTTCCCTGGAGGCCGATGAGCGCGATGGCTATTGCTAACGTGACGATAGGACCGGCTATGGCGACAATGATCTCTTGGGCCGGTTTCTCCGGCATCCGCTCCAACGACGCGACGCCGCCGATGGGATAGAGGGTGATATCGGGTGTGCGGATTCCGAACTGGCGTGCCGCAAAGACGTGACCGAACTCGTGGAGCAGCACACAGACAAACAGGAGAACGACAAAAACGACGCCTCCGACGGCCGCCTCGGAGCCTTCGCTCAACCAATGGATCGCGGCAATCCAGGCGAGCAGCAAGAAGAACGTCGGATGGATGCGCACATCGGTGCCGGCCACCCTGAAGAGTTTGATTGAGCCGGCGATCATTGGCTGGCTACTGAGTCGTCGACGATGACGTTTTGGTTAATGTTTGTACCTGTGAGTTCGGCAAAGCGGCCAGTCATGACCTGCGTACCGCCCGTGGCTCGCGGCAGCCAAACAATGCCGACCAGCACGAGCAGCACGATCAGGATCGTCACTATAACCCAATGCGGCGGCCAGCGCCGATGCGACTGAGGTTGCTTATTGGAGCGTGCGATTGCCACTGATAGACTCCAGGCTTGGCTCAGAGGTGATGGGGAAGAAATGATGCGCGGTGCCACGCCTCGACACCTTGACCTTGCGCAAAGTTCTGACGCCGCCTCGGCCGCAAATTGGTGTTGATTGGACCCCGGCAGTGGTTCCGCGTTGACCGGCCACTGTGACGCCTGATGGAACGTGTTCCTGGCACGTTATGGCGATCAGCGGCGCGTTGCTCCGGCTGACTTGACGCACGACGCTAAGTTCTTCGGAACAGGAACCATGCAACGCTCACACTCAGAACCGGATGAAGGCGTGAACGGCGGCATCTTGCACCGGCTCAGACACGGCCATTGGCGTCGCCCAGCGACGAAGGAGAATCAGCCGTCGCCGGGGGCGGCATGGACAATCCGAGCCGGAGCAGTAGCGCTGCTCCTGCTCTCGGCCGTTGTGACGGGGCTCGGCTGGTGGCTCTGGGGACGAGGCCCCGAGGTGAAGTTGGTCTTGCCGCAGCGGGGCGACGCCGCCGAAGTCGTCTACGCGACCGGCATCGTAGAGCCCACGCACTGGGCGAAGGTCACGGCACTGCAGCGCAAACGCATCATCGAGCTTTGCGAATGTGAGGGCCGCGCCGTGAGGAAGGGTGAGGTTCTGGCACGACTCGACGACTTAGAGGAGCGCGCTTTGCTGACTGAACTCGAGGCGCGTCTCGCCCGTGTGCGTGAAGACGCTACCCGCCTCAAAACGCTACTCGATCGCAATGCGACCTCGCGCAGCACCTACGAGGAGAAACGGACGCAGATGAGCGAGTCCGAAGCACGCGTCACCGCGCAACGGGACCGGGTGAACGACCTTCTGCTCCGATCGCCCATGGATGGCATTGTGCTTCGACGCGACGGTGAGGTTGGCGAGATTGCCGGCACGGGTGCGAACGACGTGCTGCTGTGGATCGGTCAGCCGAAACCTCTGCGCGTCGTCGCCGAGGTCAACGAGGACGACATCGGTAGGGTGAAGGAGGGTCAAACGGTCTTATTGCGTCACGAAGGCCATGGCGGCTCACCATTGACGGCAACGGTTGGCAACATCACCCCGAAGGGTGATCCGCAAACAAAGACATTCCGCGTGTACCTGTCGCTTCCCGACGATACGCCCTTGAAGATCGGCATGAGCGTCGAGGCCAATGTCGTGGTGAGCGAGGTCAAGGGAGCATTGCTGTTGCCGGCGGAGGCGCTTGTTGGCCAAACCGTGCAGGTGGTGGAGAACGGGCGCGCGGTCCGCAAAGTCGTCGAGGCGGGCATCCGGGGAACCAGCCGGGTCGAAATCCGCAGCGGAGTGTCGGCCGGCCAGTCGGTCATCTCACCCTTCCGCGCCGAGTTGGCGAATGGTACCCGCGTCCGCGCAACCCGCACAGGTGCTCGATGAGGCTCGTCTTCGACATTGCCACAACGCATGTTCTCTCCCGTGTCCGCCAGACGCTGGTCGGCATGATGGGCGTTGCGATGGGCGTCGGGTTCTCCGTCATGATGGCCGCACTCATGGAGGGCTCGCAGCGCGATTTCGTGTCCCAGCTCGTCGACAGCCTGCCACACATCACCGTGAGCGATGACCGCCGGAACCCACCGCGCCAGCCCGCAGAGGACGCCTATGCGGTAGTGCAGTTCTCGGGATTGAGATCTCCAGTCACGCGCCCCGGCATCCGCAATCCTTACGCCATCGTGGCGTCGCTCGAAACCTGGCTTGAGGGTTCGGTTGCGCCGTCGGTGCTATCACGCGCCGTCATCCGCTATGCGGGGCGCGATACGGCTGCCAACGTCACCGGCATCGATCCCAGACGCGAGAGGACCGTCTCGAAGCTCGCAACGCAGATCCGAGGCGGCACGCTCGACGCGCTCTACAAGTCCTCCAATGCGATCATCCTCGGCGACAAGCTCGCGGCAAAAATCGGCGCCCGAATTGGAAACACCATCACGGTCGCCTCAGGCACCGGGCAACTGTTGTCGTGCACCGTCGTCGCCCTGGTCCACTCCGGGCTCAGCCAGAGCGACGAGACCCAGTCCTACACGCTGCTTAAGACGGCGCAGATTCTTGCCGGACAGACGGGGCTCGTCAACGCCATGCGCATCCGCGTGCACGAGATCCTCGATGCCAGGGACATTGCCGCCCGTATCGAGGGCCAGACCGGCTACAAGTCGGTGTCCTGGCAGGAGGCGAACGAGGATCTCCTGTCCGCTTTCCAGATCCGCAACTTCATCATGTACGCGGTGGTCGGCGCCATCCTGCTTGTCGCATCGTTCGGAACCTACAACATCATCTCGACGATCACGCACGAGAAGTCGCGCGACATTGCCATATTGAAATCGCTGGGCTTCACAGAGACGACAGTGCGGCGCATCTTCCTTACCGAGTCTATGCTGATCGGGATAGCCGGAACCGTGCTCGGCTGGGGCCTGGGCTACGTCCTTTGCCTCATGCTCGGGTCGATCGAATTCAAGAGCCCGTTCATGGACGCGACACGGCTGCCTCTCGCCTACACGCCGGTCCACTATTTGCTGGCAGCTGCGGTCGCACTCGCGGCGTCGGCGATTGCCGGCTATCTACCGGCCCGTAAGGCGGCGAGCCTGCATCCCGTCGAGATCATCCGAGGAGCTTCATGATGACCGGTGGCGCGGAGCCTCTGCCTCTGATCGAGATGCGGGCGGTCACGAAGACCATCGGCGACGGAGTCCCGACCACGCTGGTCCGCGATATCGACCTCAAAATCAACGAGGGGGAATTTATCGCAATTACGGGCCCGTCCGGATCGGGCAAGAGTTCGCTTCTGTATCTGCTCGGGCTGCTTGATGTACCAACGTCCGGCGAAGTGCTGATCCAGGGGCGTCCGGCCAGCCAGCTCGACGAGGGTCGCCGCGCCCATCTTCGCCTCTCCCTCCTCGGGTTTGTTTTCCAGTTCCATTTCCTGCTGCCCGAGTTCACTGCACTCGCCAACGTTATGCTGCCAATGCGTGCCCTCGCCCGCCTGAGCGAGCCCGAGATGCGTGAGCGAGCCGTCGGACACCTGACCTCACTCGGCCTCGAGGCTCACGCTCACAAGCTCCCCGGTCAACTCTCGGGTGGCCAGCGACAACGCGTCGCCATTGCGCGGGCACTCGCCAATGAGCCGCTCGTCATTTTCGCCGACGAGCCGACGGGCAATCTCGACACAGCATCGAGCGAACAGGTGCTAGCCATTTTCAGACGGCTCGTGGACGAGGCGGGCAGGGCAATCGTCATGGTCACGCACGACCTCGACCTTGCCGCCCGTGCCGACCGACAGATCCGGATCGTCGACGGCCGGATCGTCAAGTGAGCATCTGATCTGCAGCCAGGCTTGGCGCAATCCAGCCGTGGGTCCGAAAGTCGATGCGCATCGCTTGACGCAGGGCAATGCCCGGCGAGTGGATCCGAGGTCGATTGCGCCATTGCTCACAAACCAGAATGAGGTGCAGCTATGACCGTTCCAGCAACCATCAGCCATGCTGTACAGCAAACGCAAGAATGGCTGAAGGCCTTGTGCGATTCCGGAGGGTACGCGGGCGAGGCCGAGGCTCTGGCCGTTCTGAGGGCGGTCCTGCACCAACTGCGAGATCGCCTGACACCGCAAGAAGCCGTCGACCTCGGCGCGCAATTGCCGCTGATTGTCCGAGGGATTTATTATGAGGGCTGGCGGCCGTCGAAGACGCCTGAGAAGATCCGATCGCGGGATGAGTTCCTGGAAGGTGTATCGGCCAAGCTGGTGCCGCACCCGCTCGGCGCGGAGCCTGCGACTCGCGACGTCTTCTCGCTGCTGGCGCAGGCCATCGACTCAGGCGAGATCGCTGACGTGATCGGCCAGTTGCCCGCCGGCATCAAAGAGCTTTGGCCGCTCGGCATGCGGACCTGGGCCGCAAAGCGCGGAGCGGCATAACGGCCGAGGCTTTGCGTTGACCCATCCGGTTACACGCAATTTAGCCCTTTCGCCCGCCTCGTGTGACCAACTCCAACGCGCTAATGCGGACCTAGATGATCGCGGCGGGAAGCCGACCTTTGCGGAGTTAGGTCCGCATCGCAAAGCTCGACCAGATGCGGACTTGCGCGCGCCAATAGGGCGCAAGCCGTCTCAAAGTCGTCCGGGGTCGAGGGCTCGAGCTTCCGCTGAAGCTGCTCGTAACCAAGCAGCCAAGGGCCATGGTCGTTTCGATCTTCGGCGCCGCTCTGTCGCAAGCTGACGTCATCGGTGATTTGCCGCAGTGACGTCACGGCGTGACGGCTAGGTGCGTCACTGGTGGGTAATAATACAAAACATCAGTTCGTGGAATGCATTGCAACTCGTTGATTTTATTGGTACCGCCTCCCCGGCTTGAACGGGGGACCTCTAGATCCACAATCTAGCGCTCTAACCAGCTGAGCTAAGGCGGCAATCGCTGAAGTGCCGGTGAATACAGGGCTTAGGGCGGCCTGTCTAGGTCAGGTCATTCGATTGCAGACACCGAACGAGAACGGCACCAGAACGGATGCCGAGGCTGAAGACAAACTCACCACACAACTCACCACAAGGAGAACCCGGCTCTCTCGGACGTTCAGGACGTCAAGGCCATCGGCCAGAGACGGAACGACCTCGCCTTAATGCTGCTCGGTTGCCGGAAAATACCGAAGCCGATACAGCGCCGCCTGGAGCCAGGCGTTGCACCTCCGTCGCGCCGCTCCCACAGGATGCCTCATGTTCCAGATCCGCCCCACCCCTGCCGTCATGCTTGCTGCGGCCCTCTTCGCGGGTCCGCTCGGCCTCATACCCGCGACCGCCCAGGACAAGAAGCCAGAGGCGGCCAAGGCCGAAGAGCAATTGACGCCTGAGGAAAAGCAGGAGCGCGAGGCGCGCAAGGACTGCAAGCTCAAGATCTGCGCCGCCTTCCACGACGGCAAACCCAACGGGCCCGACATCTCCTGCACCGTGCTCAAGTCCTGGCGCAAGGAGCAGCTGGCCAAGATGGTCCAGAAAGCCAAGGTCTCCTGGCCTTGGGGTAACGTAAAATGCACCGCCGGCATCAAGCTCAACCGCAGCGTCCTCGCCAAGGCCATGACCGAGGACAAGATCGAGGCGGCGCTCGATCAGCACAAGGTCTCCTGCGACGTCGAGCGCGAAAAAGAGGAGAAGGCCGAGATAAAGTTCGATTTTACGCCCAAGGTCACCTTCGAGAAAGGCAAGGCGGTCAAGGCGTCACTAAACTGGGGCAAGATCGAAGCCCCGACTCTGGTGAAGGGTGCCATGTGGACGGCGACGGCGACCGACAACACCTTCAACGTGCTCCAGAGCACGGTGGTCGACGACATCAATGACTTTATCGGCGCAAAGTGCCTCGAGGTGAAGGACGAGTGGGTGGCCAAATAACGCGGACCCGTGCTCAATCCGGCGTGCGCTCGAGCCAACCGGTGTAACGGATGAGGCGGCCGATGCCCGCCACCTGCGCCTCGACATCGAACCGGTAGCGGCCATTGGCAACGGTTTCGCGTGTCGTCACGCGCGGAACGAGGAGGCGCGGCATCGGTATGCCGAAAACGCGGAGCCCCCCGGCCGATAAACACAGCGCGTCACTGGTCACCTCAGGGATCAGCGTGAGCCGGGCCGGGCCGATGTCTTCCTCGATGACCGCTGCGCCGGACCTGGCGCCAAGCGTCTGGCGGGAGCGAAACACCGCCTGGCCGAAGCGGCGCTCCCAGATCTCGGTCCCATGCTCCGGTGTGAAACGCACCTGCAGCGGCTGTGCCGGTCCGGACGGTGGCAAGCCAAAGAGGGTCGCAATCAAGCGGGCAAGCCAATGCGTCCCGCGCTCGACATCGGCCTCCCCCAGCCAGGTCTCGGCGCCACGCACCTCATGCAGGCGGCGCACCTCGCGGGGCAAGCTCTCGAAATCACGGCCCAACGCCCGCCGGTACAGCGGCTCGACCTCGGACCGCCATTGCCGGATATCCAGATCAGCCACCTCACGCGTGACGTCATCGAGGGTGATCAGGCCAAGACACGGCTTGGCCCCACGCTCGTCCAGGAGACCTGCTGCAAGTTTGCGGGCGATGATCACCGCCGGAATGGTCGGCACGAACGGTCCGTGCCCGCTGCTCCCGATCAGATGCCAATGGGTTTGCCGCGGCCGCCCGTTGTCTTCGCGCCGGGTCAGCTCGATGAACATGGTGCCGCGATCCGAGCCGATCCACGGCATCAACCGCTTGGCGGCGAGCAGGGGCTTGGCAAGCTTTTCCGGATGCCGGATCACGCCAGCGCGCGCCAGCCAGGACAGCGCCCAGACGCCGGCGTGAAACGCCTTGACCTCGAGCCCGGTCATGAACTGCTGCGACTTGAGACCCGGATAGCGCGCCGGAAAGAGATCGAGATCGGGGATATCGCAGGCGCCGAACCAGCGGCTGCCGATGCCGGGGAAGCGATGCGCCTGCAACGGCTGCCAGCCGTACCGCGTCTGCCAGCGCCCCTCGATCCAGGCCTGGAACGGCCGGCCCACCGCGCCGATGATCGACGCCACCGTCGCCGTGCCGGGGTCGAAGCTGTTGCCGGGTGAAATGCCATAGCGGATCGTCTCGAGGCGGTCGCTGCCGGCCAGCTCGGCATCGATGACGGCTGCGGCAAGGGCTGGAACGGAACTCGCCCCGCTCGTCACGAGAACGTCGGCCTTGCGCGCTTCGGCATCCAACTGCGTGATCCCCGTGACGAAGGCGCGCGCATCGGCGAGATCGATGTAGTGAGCGCCAGCGTCGATGCACGCCTGCGCAACGCGATAGTCGTGGGCCTGGAACGGCCCAACCGTATTGATCAAAATCCCTACCGACAACCGCCGCAAATCGTCGCCCGTCAGCGTGAGTGCATCGAGGCGCGCGTGCGAAATGCGGCCGGTCCGACCGGCCACCACGGTGCCGGCCATCGTTGGGCCGACCATCGTTGCGGCCAACGTGGCAGCGGCCTGCGCATCGCGCCCCGCAACGATGACGTGAAGATTGGGATCGCGGACCAGCCGTTCAACCGCTCGCCGGCCAAAAACGCCATATCCGCCAAGCACAAGAACCCGGATCATCTGGTCTGACCTTGCTCAAGCCGCCGCGATCCTGCGGCTATCTAATTGCGTCGGCTGCACCATCTGCAACGTTTGGTTAAGCATGATTGCATATCGTCGCGCTGATCCATCGGGCAACCCAAGGACCAGCATGTCCGACACAGGCCTCATCGACAATTTGGCATCGGGTCACGGCAGTCCCGCGCGCGGACTTGCCGACGCCGAACAGCTGTTGCGTCGGCTTTCGACGGTGACCGAGATCCTGCGTGGCTGGATCTGGGAAACCGATGCCGAACACCGCTTTACCTACATGAGCGACAGCGTCGAGCACTTTGCCGGACGCCCGCCCGAATGGCACTACGGCAAGACACGCCAGGACCTCGGCAATCTCAACGCCATAAATGCTGAGCATCAGAAACTTCTCCAGCAGCTCGAAAATCACGAGACCTTCGGACCGATTGAATTCGTGCGGAATCAGAATGGCCAGCAGCTCTGGATGCGCACCATCGGCCAGCCGCAGTTCGACAGCGTTGGCCGATTTCTCGGCTATTGCGGCATCGCCTTCGACATCACCAGCGAAGTCGACGCGCGCCAGGTCAACCGTCGCGTGGAACCGAGGAAGCGGGTCGCCCGCTCGGCAACGATCGCGGCGCCAGGCATGCTATCGGCTGTCCCCTGCATTGTGCTGGACATATCACTGAGTGGCGCACGACTTCATGTCCATCACGAATCCGAGGTGCCGAACCAGTTCACGCTGCTGATCGAGCTGGATGGACAGGAGCACGCATGTCAGGTCGCGTGGCGCCGGGAAAATGCTATCGGCGTTCACTTCACGAACCGGTAGAGCACGGCCTGACCCTCAGCCTTTCGCTGTGGAGCGCCCAAGCCGCCACATCTCCTCGCGGACGCGGATATCGGCAAGGATCCGATCGAGAAGCAGGCACGTGCGCTTGAACAGGTCGGAGCCGCGGCGATAGTCGGCCGGCGCGAAGAAATCACAGCGCCCCGCATTGAAGAGCCCGACGCATTTCGTCCGGCTCTTGCCCGGCGGATGTACGGCAATCGCGTACCCGCCATTCTTGCGCATGACCGCCATCGACGGCACATCGGTATCACCGTCGCCGAAGTAGACCATGTTGGAAAACGGGATCGGCCGCGTGGTCTCGGGCATGTGCTCGTTGATGCTCTCGCCGAGGTTCTCGATCCCCTTGTTGATCCGGAACAGGTACTGCGTCTTGCCGGTGTCGGTGATCACGCGCTTCGGGTAGGGCATCTCGTAGGCATCGAACCAATACTCGGACGCGAAGACATTGTGAAACCGCGAGTGAATCCGCGTGCCCTCGATGATTTCCTGCAGGCCGGACGACACAAGATAGTGACGCAAGGCGACGCCCTGGCTCTCGGTCCGGATCTTCACGTACTCCTCGATCGCATCGAACCAGCCTGTGACTCCCGGATAAAGTTCGACGTCGCGGCCAAGCGCCACCAGCTCCTCGCGATCGATGCGCACGCCCTTGGCTTTCGCCTTGCGGTACATCAGATGCATGTAGGTGATCAGCGGATCCGCGCCTTGCTCCCGCGCGAGCCTGTTGGCCTCGGCCCAGAACTGTTTGGGGTCCTCCCCTATCTTCGGCAGAAACGTGTATTCCTGCATCGGCTTCGGCGAGAGCGTGCCGTCGAAATCATAGACGAGCGCGATGATCTTCTTTTCGAACCCCGCCTTGACGGCCTTCGCGGCCGGCGCCTTAGCGCTTCGGGCAGTCGGTGTCGGCGACTGGTCGTCGTTTGCAGCCCGGCCACGCCGCACTGCTGATACTCGCTCGGTCATGAAAACCCCGCTTCGCAACAATCGCTGACCCGACTTGCATCAGCACCATCGGCTGATTCGGGCGTCCTGAGGAAGACTGACGGCACGGCCGAGACCGGCAGAAGCAACGCGCGACGCAAGACCTGTGCAAAAGCCTGAAGGATTCAGAAAACACGATGCGCGCTTTGCCTTGATGTTGCCCGGTGTCTCGCGTATTGCGAGGCCTGTTGCCGATCGGAACGCGTCGGTTTCGACGAGACCGAGAAAGGAGTTCCCCATGACCCGCATCAATCAGACAGCTGCACTGCGCCACTCTGATGCCGCCATGCCGGCCACAGGCCGGACCGAACTCCTCGAGTCCAATGGGCAATCTGAAACAACCCTTCGCTGACCTTCCGCACGTCCGTCTCTGCGCGTCCGACAAAGCCTGGATCGAGGGTAGCGCCCTCGAGCAGCTGAAGACGACCGCGCGCCTGCCGGGCATCGAACTCGCCGTCGCCTTCCCGGATCTGCATCCCGGCAAGGGCTTTCCTGTCGGCGCCGCTTTTGTGACCCGGGAGCACCTCTATCCGGTGCTCGCCGGCAACGATATCGGCTGCGCGATGAGCTTCTGGGCGACGGATCTGTCCGCACGCAAGCTGAAGCTCGACCGCTGGGCGCAGCGCCTCGATGGGCTCGATGTGCCCTGGGAGGGCGATCTCGGTCCCTGGCGCGAGCGCTACGGCTTGCCCGAAAGCCTGCACGACCGGGCCCTCGGCACGATCGGCGGCGGCAATCACTTCGCCGAGCTGCAGGTCGTCGGCGAGGTGCGCGATGCGCGTGCGTTCGCCGCTCTCGGCCTCGATTCCGGCCAGGCGTTCCTGCTGATCCATTCGGGAAGCCGCGGCCTCGGCGAAGCGATCTTCCGCGACCTGCTGCGTGATCACGGTGCCAACCCGCTTGATCCCGCCAGCGAGCCGGGCATGCACTATCTGCAGCGCCACGAGCATGCCTGCCGGTTTGCCAAGGCGAGCCGGGCGCTGATTGCTCACCGCTTTGCCGAACAGATCGGCGCCGAGATCCGTAGCGTCAGCGACGTCGTCCACAACACGGTGACGCGCGAAACCTGGAACGGTGAGCCCGCGTGGATCCACCGGAAGGGCGCGGCGTCCTCGCGCGAGGGCGCATTGGTCATTCCCGGATCGCGCGGCACGCCGAGCTATCTCGTGATGCCGGCGGGCGATTGCGACGCCGCCGCGTGGTCGCTCGCCCACGGCGCCGGACGACGCTGGCAGCGCGGCTATGCCAAGCCGCGGCTCTCGCACAGGTTCCGGGTCGAGGATCTGGTGCGGACGCCGCTCGGCGGCCGTGTCATCTGCGAGGATCGCGAGCTGCTCTACGAGGAGGCGCCGCAAGCCTACAAGGATATCGAGACCGTGATCGGGGACCTCGAAGCGGCAGGCCTCATCACCGTGATCGCCGAATTGAAGCCCATGCTCACCTACAAGGTGCGGAGGGATCGTCATGAGTGATAACCCGACATTGTGGCTGCAGATCACCTCCGGGCGGGGCCCGGCCGAATGCCAGATCGCGGTTGCGCGCATAGCCCCCCTCGTTGTCACCGAGGCCAACGCGATGGAACTCGCGGCCGAGATCATCGGCGGCGAGGAGGGCGCCGGCCGCGGCATGCTGCTGTCGGCGCTGGTCAAGGTGACCGGCGCCGGTACCGTGGCGTTCGCCGATCGCTGGCGCGGTAGCGTGCAGTGGATCTGCCGCAGTCCCGTGCGGCCAACGCACAAGCGCAAGAACTGGTTCGTCGGCATCGACGTACTGACGCCGCCGGCCGAGCTTGGCTCGAGCCGGATCTTGTCTCGGGATGTCACGTTCGAAGCGATGCGCGCGTCGGGACCCGGCGGCCAACACGTCAACAAGACCGAGAGCGCGGTTCGCGCCACGCACACGCCGACGGGATTGACGGTCGTCGCCCGCGAGGAGCGCTCGCAGGCGATGAACCGGAAGCTGGCGCTGGCGCGGCTCGCCGCGGCCATTGCCGGCCAGCAACGGTCGGCTGCAGCGGCCAGCGATCGCTCGCTCTGGACGCAGCACGATCAGCTCGCGCGCGGCAATCCCGTGCGCACCTTCAAAGGCGAGGAATTCCGGGAGGAGCGGCACTAGCAGCACCGCGCCCGAGGCGTTAACCGGTTAACCCTCTCGCTCCGGGATCGCGATTCCGCTCGGTCGAAAATCGACGCCAATGTCGTTGGCTACCACCCTAGCCGACGCGATTTGCAGGCGCTGTAGAGTGCCTTTCCGGCCCGGGAAACCACATTGCAGACATCTGACGCGTCCCACCCATGGTCTCGGCGGCCTCATGCTCACAAAGCGCGCCGATCCGGGCTCACCGTGCACCGACGACCTCGGCTTTTTCGAGCACGGCGTGGATGAGCACGTCGCAGCCGGCCGTCGCCCATTCCGGTTTCATGTCCTCGGCTTCATTGTGGCTGATGCCGTCGACGCAGGGCGTGAACACCATCGCGGTCGGCGCCACCCGGGCCATGTAGACGGCATCGTGCCCGGCGCCCGACGTGATCTCGCGCGCGGAGTACCCGAGCCGCTTCGCGGCCTTGCGCACGGCGTCGACGCAGGACGCATCGAACGGCGTTGGCACATAGTCGGCGACCAACTTCATCTCGAACGTCAATCCGGTGCGCGTGGCGATCTCGGGAATGCCTGCGCGCAACTGGCGATCCATCGAGAGCAGCCGTTCCCCGTCTGGATGCCGGAAATCGACCGTCAGGAACACCGAGCCCGGGATGACGTTGCGCGAGTTCGGGTAGGCCTGGATCATACCGCACGTGGCACACGCGGCGGGATCGTGCGCATGGCCGATCTGGTTGACGAGTTCGACAATCCGCGCGGCGCCCACCAGCGCATCCTTGCGCCGGTTCATCGGCGTCGGCCCGGCATGGCTCTCGACGCCGGTCAACGTGATCTCGTACCATTTCTGCCCGTTGGCGGCGGTGACGATGCCGATATCGATGCCTTCCTCCTCGAGGATCGGCCCCTGCTCGATATGCAGCTCGAAAAAGGCATGCACCGGCCGCTGCCCAACGGGCGCGCTGCCGGCGTAGCCGATCCGCGCCAATTCCGCGCCGATCTCGCGGCCGTCGACGTCCTTGATCTTGAGTGCATCTTCCAGTTTCAGGACGCCCGCAAACACACCCGATGCCGTCATCGCGGGTGCAAATCGCGATCCTTCCTCGTTGGTCCACATCGCAATCTCGATGGGGTGCCGCGTCCGGATGTCGAGATCATTCAAGGTCCGCACGATTTCGAGCGCCGCCATGACACCGAGCGCGCCGTCGAACTTGCCACCGGTCGGCTGCGTGTCGAGATGACTGCCGACCATGACGGGCGCAAGCTTCGGATCGGTGCCCTCGCGGCGCGCGAACATCGAGCCCATGCGATCAACCGTAATGGTGCAGCCCGCGGCACGGCACCAGGACGCGAAAAGATCGCGGCTCTGCCGATCGAGGTCCGTCAACGTCAGCCGGTTGACACCGCCCTTGGGAGTGCCGCCGATCCGGGCCATCTCCATCAGGCTGTCCCAGAGGCGCTTCCCGTCGATCCGCAAGTTTGAGTCCATAGGTACTTTCCTTTGGCCAATCCGGCCGCGATAATGCCCGTATCGAACCTTGAATCAACGGATAATCCCGACATGTCGCAAGATCCGCTCTCCGGTCTCATCGCCTCGGGCAAATCTCCGCAGGCCATCGAGGCCGCCATTCTGGCCGACGCTGAAACGGTTCGCACGCCGTGCGGCGACGGCGATCTGGTTTGGCGCCGCTGGGGCAAGGGCCGTCCCGTGATCTTCGCCCACGGCGGCTCCGGCTCGTGGCGGCACTGGATCAAGCAGATCCCGGTCCTGAAGGAGCGCTGCGAGGTCTGGTGCGTCGACTTGCCGGGTCTCGGCGACAGTGCCATGCCGCCACCGCCGCAGACGCCGCAACACTGCGGGACCTTCCTGGCCTTGGGCGTGAAGGCGCTCTTTTCCAGGGAGAACAAGCCGCATCTGGTGGCGTTCTCGTTCGGCGCTCACGTGTCGTCGCACGCAATGCTCCACCTCAACGACTGGGTGCGCGATTTCACGATCACCGGTTGCGCGGCACTCGGGCTGGCGCAGGGTCCTGGGCGAGAGATGCCGCGCGAGATGGAAGGCATGACCGAGGACGAGCGCATGGACGTGCATCGCGGCCTGCTCGAGGTCCTGATGTTCAAGGATCATTCGCGGATCGATCCGCTCGCCATCTACCTGCAGTCGGAAAACATCCGCGGCGCCCGGTTTCGCTCGCGCCCCTTCGCGAGGAGCGCCGAGATCCGCCAGAACCTGCCTGAAATCCAGGTGCCGCTGAAAGCCGTGTGGGGCGGCGACGATCAAACCGCCTGGCCGTCGGTGGAAGCGCGCTACGAGGTTTTGCGCGAGTATCACCCCGAACTCGTGACGCGTACGATCCCGGACGCTGGCCACTGGGTCATGTACGAGCAGCCCGTCGCCTATAACGCCGCGCTGATCGAGGTGCTCGGTCTGTGACCTCGATCACGCCCAAGCGCCTGGTCGGCATCGTTTGCGCGGCGCAGGTCCTTGTCCAGATCGGCGCCTTCTTCTGGCCGGCGCTGCTGCCGGGCATGATGCCGCTATGGGGACTGACCAACAGCGAGGCTGGGTGGATCACGGCGATCTTCTACGCCGCTTACATGGTCTCGGTGCCGATCCTGGTGACGCTGACCGACAAGTACGACGCCAAGTTCGTCTATCTGTTCGGCGTTGCGGCGACCATAGTTGGTCACCTGGCGTTCGGCTGGCTGGCCGAAGGTTTCTGGTCGGCCCTCGCAACCCGCGCGATCACCGGCCTGGGCTGGGCCGGCACCTACATGACGGGATTGAAACTGCTCGCCGACGTCGTCGACGCGAAAATGATGTCGCGGGCGACCGCCGGTCACGCCGCGAGCATCGGCATCTCGGGAGCGTTGTCGTTCGCCTGCGCCGATCTGATCGCCAGCGCTGGCGGCTGGCGCGCCGCATTTCTGGTCGCGGGAACGACGGCGGCAATCGCCTGGATCATGGTCGCAACCCTGGTTCCGAAGCGCGAGAAAAAGCCGGCACCACCCGCGGACGGCCAAGGGCCTTTTCAACTTCCTGCCCGTTTTCAAGAACCGCTCGGCGATGGCCTATGCGCTCGCCTATTGCATCCATACCCTCGAAATGAACGCATTACGCGGATGGGGCGTGGCTTTCCTCGGCTATGTGGCGGCGAGCACGGGAACGCAAGCCGGCGCGGTGTCGCCGACACTCGTCATCACGGCCCTCGGGCTGATCGGAACATTTGCCAGTGTCGCGGGCAACGAGGCAGCCATCAAACTCGGCCGGCGCTGGCTGATCGTCGCGGCGATGACGGGCTCGATCGTGATCGCCGCCATTCTGGGCTACGTCGGCACGATGTCCTATTGGCTGGCCGTGGCGCTGTTGCTGATCTACGGCCTCGTCGTCTGGCTCGAACTCGTCCTCGCTCACCGCGGGTGCCGCAGGGACGGCGGAACCCTCGCGGCGCGGCGCAACCCTCGCCGTTCACTCGATGCTCGGCTACGCGGGCGGCTTCGTCGGGCCGCTGATCATCGGCTGGACGCTCGATGCCTCGGGCGGCATGTCGCGCACCGGCTGGAGCCTCTCGTTCCTCGCCATTTCCGCGCTGATGACGCTGGCGCTGGCCGCGTTCTGGATCATCCGGCCGCGCGAACTCGTCGGCGACAAAGGCGAGACCGCGGCCCGCACTCCACGTTCATGATCGCTGCTCGCGCCGGGCGCCAGTATGATAAACTGACGTTCGAACGTTGCGCGCCCGAAAGGACGCACGAGAACAAGGAGAGCCGCCGTGCTTCTCGGTTGCATCGCAGACGATCTCACCGGCGCGACGGACCTCGCGATCATGCTGACCCGCGCCGGCATGCGCACGCTGCAGGTGATGCAGGTGCCCGCGCCGGACGGCAAGACCAGCCTCGGCGGCTACGACGCCATCGTCGTCGCCTTGAAGACGCGCACCTGCCCCGTGGCCGAGGCCATCGACCTCTCGCTGAAGAGCGCAGACGCGCTGCTGACGCTCGGGGCGAAGCAACTGTTCTTCAAGTATTGCTCGACATTCGACTCGACCGACCAGGGCAACATCGGCCCGGTCGCCGACGCGCTGATGGCGAAACTCAGCGCGGATCTCGCCATTGCCTGCCCCGCCTTCCCGACCAACAAACGAACGGTCTATCTCGGCAACCTGTTCGTCGGCGACGTGCCGCTGGCCGAGAGCCCGATGAAGGATCACCCGCTGACGCCGATGCGCGATTCAAACCTCGTGCGCGTACTGCAGGGCCAGACCAAGGGCAAGGTCGGCCTGGTGCCGTTCACGGTGGTGGACAAGGGGGCCGATGCCATCGCCGAAGCCTTCGCCGAAGCCCGCAAGCGCGGCGATCGCTATGTCATCGTCGACGCGATCACCGACCGGCATCTGGTCGACATGGGCACGGCTGCCGCCGACATGAAGCTGATTACGGGCGGCTCAGGCGTCGCGCTCGGATTGCCCGAGAATTTCGTGCGCAAGGGACTGATGAAGGCGGCCCCGGCGCCAAAACGCATGACCGCGCCGAAGGGCCGCGCCGCGATCCTCGCTGGCAGCTGTTCCGAAGCCACCCGCGGACAGGTGACGGCCGCCAAGGCTGCCGGCATTCCAGCCTTCGAAATCGATCCGATGGCAATCGCCGCGGGCACGCTGACGGCCAAGACGATTGCGGACTGGGCGGCGAAACAGCCCGGCGACAAGCCGTTCCTGGTTTACTCGAGCGCCGATCCCGCAGCCGTCAAAGTCGTACAGGAAAAGCTCGGTCGCGAAAAAGCGGGCGCGATCGTCGAAGCCGTGCTCGCAGATGCCGCGAAGCAGCTCGTCGCCTCCGGCGTGACGCGCCTGATCGTTGCTGGCGGCGAGACCTCGGGCGCGGTGGTCAACGGGCTCGGCGTCACAGCCCTTGAAATCGGCCCCGAGATCGATCCCGGCGTGCCGTGGACGCGCGCGGTCGGTTGGAAATCGGCAACGGAAGATCGCAAGGACACCGGCCGCGATCTCGTGCTGGCCTTGAAATCCGGCAACTTCGGCGGCCCCGACTTCTTTGTGAAGGCCTGGGACAAACTCGCATGAGCGCACGCACGCCCTCTCCCCGTGGCCCTGCACCTGGGCCATAGGGCACGAAGCTCTCCCACGGTCTTCAAGGACCCAGGGACTGTCGGACTCCCGCCCATCACCGCCACTGGCAGATTAGCCGAGTCGCGAGACTGAGAGTTACAAGGGATCAGCCCGTGAGGCGTGTCTTCGACACGACGTGAGTGGCGGCCGCTGTCGAAACGTTTGCCGAGCACGTCCGCTGTCCCATCACCCGCGTTCCTGCCGCCGGAACAAGCGGTGACGTCGAGATGGGCCACTTTCTGTCATGCTGATCGATCTGTTGCATGGTTGAGGTCGGTGGACGAGCGGACATCGGAATTATCCTCAGGCGACGGCCTGCTTGAGCAAATCGCGCAATCGCTGTCTCCACTCAGGATTGTGAGCCATGAGAGGGGCAAAGACGTTGTTGGGGCCGGGCGTGGCGTTGCTCATGGCGGACGCATGTTGCTTGGCTGTTTCCAGTTGACCGGCGGCGGCATGGCAAATTGCAGCGGTCTCAAGGGGCAACTGAGATCGCGGACGGATCTTTAATGCCCGATTGGCAGAGGCAATGGCCTCATCGATCTCTCCGCTGAACAAATGAGCCAATGCCAAGAGGTCGAGCCAAACGAAGTTGTGAGGATCATAGGAGCTAAGCCGTAGACCGCGTTTCAGCGCGTCCTTCGCGGCTATTGCGGAGCCGGAGTAAAGCGCGGCCATACCGTGCACTAAATGCCCAAGCGCGAAACTCGGGCTCAATTCGATCGCCTTTTCCGCTGCTCGCAACGCTTGCTCAAGCAGATTGGCGGGACAGCTCGTAATCGCAAGCGCATAGTGGGCATAAGGGTCCTTCTCGTCGATTGCGATCGCGGTGACCGCTGCACTCTGCCCTTCCGCCACGACGGCACCAGGGTCTTGCCCCCACCCCCAGAGCCCTATTCCACCAGCAACACGTGCCAGCCAAATGTGCGGCTCCGCATCTTGCGGAGCGAGCCTTACAGCCGACCGGAAAATCTCAAGAGCCTGCGCGTGCGTTTCGGGACGTATCTGATGAAAGAACCATATGCCTCTTCGGATGAGGTTGTGCGATGTGTCGTCGGTTCCACGTTGAAATGCGCCTCGCTGCGCTTCGCGCTTCAACAACTCGGGTTCGATCGCTCCGACGACTTGATCGGTGATATCATCCTGAATTGCGAAAACATCTTCGACATCTCGTTCATAACGCTCAGCCCAGATGTGATTTCCGACGCCGGCATCAATCAACTCAGCGGTAACGCGAATGCGCTTGCCAAGCTGCCGATGGCTCCCTTCCAAAACATAACGGGCGCCGAGTATAGTTGCGATCTGGCGAATGTCGGTTCTCGTGCCCTTGAACGCGAAGCTGGAATTTCGCGACACTACGTTGAACCATCGGAACCGCGTGAGCGCTGTGATGATATCGTTTGAGATTGCGTCTCCGAAGAACTCGAGATCGGCTTGTCCTGACAAATTCTCAAACGGCAGTACGGCAACCGCCTCCGCGCTCCTCTGCTCTGTATGCTCACTACCAGAGGTCTGCGCCGTGACCGGCTCATGATATGGGGCAGGGCCAATGTACCGATAGCCCCGACGGGGAAGCGTTTCGATCCAGTTTTCGGATCCTTCGTATTGCCCCAGAGCGCGTCGAAGTGCTGCGATCTGCACCGGCAAGTTGCTGTCCTCGACCACTATGCCGGGCCATGCGCCTGCCAACAGCTCCTCCCTTGAAACGACTTCACCTCGCCGATGCATGAGCAAGTGCAGAATCGCCACTGCTCGTTGTCCGAGCTCAATTAACTCGGATCCTGTGAACAGAGCCATTGCCTCGACGTCGAGGCGAAGTGGTCCAACCCGAAAGACCTGTGACATCGTTTGTCCGATCGGAGATTTAAGAACTTCTTCCGAACCATTTCAGCGCCAGTGCATCGATCTCGACATCGTCTTGCAACATGCTCCACCCCATCGAATAGGTCACGACCTGAGGAGCCAAGCCCATGCCCACGATGAAACAGCGCATCCATTCCAGCCAAGACCTGTTGAGCGGCTACCTCTGCACAATACCATCTCCGGTGGTGACGCAGGCAATCGCCGCGACCGGCGTCGACTGGGTGGTGATCGACCAGGAGCACGCACCGATTGGCATGGAGAGCTTGCACGCCATGATCGCGGCTACGGCCGGAACTGCCTGCTCGCCGTGGGTTCGGGTCGCGCGCCGGGATGAGGCGCACGTCAAGCCGGCCCTGGATGTTGGAGCTGAAGGGATCATGTTCCCTCTCGTGCGCACTGCGTCCGAGGCTGCCGAATGCGTGTCCTTGACGCGCTATCCACCGCGCGGACAGCGCGGGTGGGGGCCCTTCATCGCTCACTCCCGTTGGGACGTCGAGCTGTTCGACTACTATGCCAAGCGGGGCCCTGAAATCGTGTGTGGCCTGCTTATCGAGACCAAGGCCGCAATCGATAACCTTGAAGAGATATGCCGGGTCGAAGGCATCGATTACATGGTGCTTGCGACCTTCGATTTGTCGACGGACCTCGGTGTTTCAGGGAAGTTCGACGCGCCAGTTCTGGTCGACGCCGTCAAGCACGCCGAGCGTGTGATCCTTGAAGCTGGCATTGCTCTCGGCACGGCTGCCTTCACTAAGGAACAGACCCAAGCGCAGATCAAACGAGGCTACCGCATTCTTGTACACGGGTTTGACGTGTTGATGTTGAAGCAGCATGCAAAAGACGCAATGAGCTGGATAAAGCAGTAATCTCTGACAACCAGCCCAGGTTGTCGAGCGCACAGCACCGCATCAATCTCTGGAATGTCCGGAATCGGAGCAGGTGCTGGCGAGGTGCGATGCGACTGGACTGTCGGCTCCGGGTCATTCACGTCGACTGCCGCGCTCTTGCCGACCGTTCCCTTCCGGTAGCTTGTGCCCGGAAAGCGTCCGTGGCCAATCACCCGCTACAGACATCGCCGGCAACGGCCATAGCTCGCAACAGAGAGACGGAGAAAAACGTGCCTTCGGTATGGCGCCAGGGTACACCACATCTGGAGACTGACCGACGAGCCACGAGAACGCCATGACCACCGAAGCCAAACTGCGCGAGGAGATCTGCCGGTCCGGGGCCTCGCTGTTCAATCGCGGGCTGACGCACGGCTCGACCGGCAACATCTCGGTTTCCCTGCCGGACGGCGGCTGGCTGATGACACCGACGGGGTCGTCGCTCGGCACACTCGATCCCGCGCGGCTGTCGAAGCTCGATGCCACCGGCCGACTGGTCGCCGGCGACAAGCCGACCAAGGAGGCGTTTCTTCACACCTCGATGTATCGCGAGCGGCCGAAATCGGGTGCGGTCGTGCACCTGCATTCCACGCATTCAGTGGCGGTCAGCTGCCTCGACGGCATCGATCATGCGAGCTGCCTGCCGCCGATCACGGCCTACTTCGTGATGCGCATCGGAACCCTGCCGCTGGTCCCGTACTATCCGCCGGGCGATGATGCGCTGGCCGAGGCGGTGGCCAAACTCGCGGGGCGCCACCACGCCATGCTGCTCGCCAACCACGGGCCGGTGGTGGCCGGCACGTCGCTTGCGGCAGCCCAGGATGCCATCGAGGAACTGGAGGAGACCGCGCGGCTGTTCCTGATGCTGCGGCACGAGAAAGTGCGCGCGCTGTCGCCCGCCCAAGTGGCGGAGTTGCAAACCAGGTTCGGGTGACGCCGTCACGGTTTATCGGGCGTACAGGTGAGGGCGTGCCGGTCTTTGGCGCTTCACCCGGACGGTGCGCCCCGGACGGCTCACTATGCCCCGCGTCCGCCATCCCGATGAAGCTCACGCATGAGATCGATCTTTCTCACGCGTTCGACGCCAGCGCCTGCTCGAGATCGGCAATCAGATCGCCCGTATCCTCGAGCCCGACCGAAAGCCGCAACAGATCCGGCGGGCACGGCGTTCCCGGACCTTCGACGGAGGCGCGATGCTCGAGCAGGCTCTCGACGCCGCCGAGCGACGTCGCCCGCTTCCACACCTTGACGTTGGCGGCTGTGCGGATGGCGGCCGCTTCCCCGGCCTTCACGCGGATCGACAACATGCCGCCGAAGCCACCGCTCATTTGTGATGCAGCAACAGCGTGCCCCGGAAACGTGTCGAGCCCCGGATAAAGCACCGCACCGATCCGCGGTTCGCCGGCCATGTGCCGCGCAATCGCCAGCGCCGACGCCGAAGCGTGCCGCACGCGCAAGTGCAAGGTGCGCATGCCGCGCAGCAGCAATGCCGCCTCGAACGGACCAAGGACGGCGCCGAGCGTGCCGCGATGCCGCGCCGCGTGCGCAAAAAAGGCATCCTTGCGCGGAAACACCAATGCCCCCGCGATCACGTCGGAATGACCATTGAGGTATTTGGTTGCCGAATGCATGACGACATCGGCTCCGAGCGTCAGCGGCTGGGTGAGAACCGGCGAGGCCACCGTCGAGTCGACGCCGAGCAGCGCACCAGCCCCATGTGCAATTTTCGCCGCTGCCCGCAGATCCGTAATACCCCACGTTGGATTCGAGGGTGTCTCAACCCAGATCATGCGCGTCTTGCCCGGGATCACAGCGGCGCGGATCTGCTCGAGGTCGGTCGCGTCGACGAAGGTCGCCGTGAGCCCGAAACTTTGAGCGTCCTCGCCCAGCCAACGCTTGAGCGCCCAGTACATGATCTGCGGTACGACGACATGGGCCGGCCGCTCCAGCGCCAGGAAGGCCGCCGTGGCCGCCGCCATGCCGGAGCCAAAGACGAGGCTCGCCGCCCCGTGCTCAAGCTCGGCCAGAACGCTTTCGACCTGCCGCACGCCAGGGTTGTCCGGACGCGCGTAATCAAAACCACGCCGATACTTATTGTCGGGATCGCGAATGAACGTCGTTGCCGTGTGGATGGCCGGAATGACGGCGCCGGTAACCTCATCGATGGCGCCGCCGGCCTGGGCGGCAATCGTCTCGGGTTTCAGTGGGCTCGTCATGTCCGGTCCTCGCAGCTTCCAGATTTCGCGTTGGCAAGTGTAACAGAGGTCGATCGCCGCACCTGCAACGCTTTCCGGCAAGCCGACAATCCCTGAAGGACGCCTATGACACCTACTGATCGCTCGATCCTGATCACCGGCTGCTCCAGCGGTATCGGCCTGCTGGCAGCCCGCACCTTGAAGACGCGCGGCTGGCGGGTGCTGGCAACAGCCCGCAAGCCCGCCGACCTCGACCGGCTCAGGACAACCGAAGGCCTGGAAGCGCTACCGCTGGAACTGTCCGACAGCGCCTCGATCGCGGCCTGTGCCGCCGCGGCACTCAAGCTGACCGATGGGCGGCTCTATGCGGTCTACAACAACGCCGCCTATGGCCTCGTCGGCGCCATGGAGGACATCTCGGCCGCCCACTTGCGCGAGCACTTCGAAATCAATGTCATTGCTGCCCACGACCTAACACGCCAGATCGTGCCTGCGATGCGGGCCGCCGGACGCGGACGGATTGTCATGTGCTCGTCTGTGCTCGGCTTCATCAGCGGCCCCTACCGCGGCGCTTATTGCGCCTCCAAATATGCGCTGGAAGCCCTTTCGGATGCCATGCGGATGGAGTTGGCGGCCTCCGGAATCCAGGTCTCGCTGTTGGAACCAGGCCCGATCGAGACCCAGTTTCTCCCAACGACCCTGTCCAAATTTCGGGCCACCATCGATGTGGATCGCTCCGCTCACAAGGCGGCTTACGAACGCCGCCTGAAACAGATGGAGGCGGGTGGGAACGGCCGATTCAAACTCGGGCCGGACGCCGTCGTTGCCAAGCTGGTGCACGCCCTGGAACACCCACGCCCCAAAGCGCGCTATCGCATTGGCTTTGCAACGCAGGCTTCCAACGTGTTGAAGCGCATCCTGCCGGATCGAATCCTGGACATCGTAGCCCAGCGGATCTGACGCATGGCCGACACCCCGACGAGTGCCGCCACAGAAAACTAGCTCTGGGCGCGCCCCAGGGCGAGCAGGAGCCGCTCGCTGTCCAATTCGTCCTTGGCGATGGCATCGCAAGCCCCCGCCGCCATGAGCGCCTGGGCGCGCCGCGGTGTCATAAGGCCGCTGAAAACCACGATCGGCCCCTTGTAGCCGACCTGGCGAATGAGCGGCATTGTGGAAAGCGCCGTTTCGCGCGGCGGCAGGAAGTCATCCAGGAAGATGGCCGCTGGCGGACTGCGCTCAATCTTGACGAGGCTGCCGCCAAGCCCATGGCTGCGCTCGATCCGCCCCTCGCGGCCAAACACAATGCGCAGTTTCGCGGCTACCCACTGGGAATCGATTTCGCTGTCATCGATGACCATGATGTAGTCGCGAGCCAGCGCGGTCGGCGACTTTGGCGCGCAATTGGGCAAGGGGTCCCCGGCCCTCGGTGTGATCCTGATCCACGCGCGTGCCCTCACTGTCCCTTCTGCACAGTCATGCTGATTGGCGTGTCCCCCGCCCGCCGCTTCCAAGATCTGTTGACCTGCGGGTTGGCGGGAATGCGGCACCGATCGAGCACACTATCCATGTGAGAAGAAAAGTGAAATCTTCAAACGCGATGAACAATCCAACCGCCAGGAGTGCTGCCATGTCGAAAATTGCTGCCATCACAGGGGGCGCTTCCGGAATCGGCCGGGGAACGGCAAAGCGACTGCTGGACGAGGGGTGGAGCGTCATCGCCCTCGACGTGGCGGAGCCTTCGCTCAAAGCTCTGCAGGTGGATTTTGCGGGCTACGGCGACCGCCTGCAAACGATGACCTGCGACGTCACGTCGGCCGACAGCGTGACCGGCACGTTCCGAGAGATTGCCAAGCGGCATGGCCAGCTCAACGGACTGGTCTGCTCGGCAGGCGTGCTCAAGATCGGCGCCCTCGACGAGATGAGCGTTGAGGATTTCGATACGCTGTTCGCCGTCAATGTGCGCGGACTATGGCTGGCGGCCCGCGAAGCCATGCCGCTTCTGAAAGTGGCCGGCGCGAAGGGCGAGATCGCACGTGTCGTCTTTCTGGCGTCGATCTCCGGTATCCGGCACAAAGTCGACAGCGGCGCCTACGCTGCGACCAAGTCGGCAGTGATTGCCCTGACCAAGGTGATGGCCGTCGAGGCTGCGCCCTACCGCGTGCTGGTCAACGCCGTGGCGCCGGCGACTGTGGACACGCCGATGGTGCGCCCGCATCTCAATCCCGGAAGCAACACGCGCTACCGCACATCCGGCACGTCGCCATTGGGGCGCATCGCACAGCCGGAAGACGTGGCCGCGGTCATCCACTTCCTGATGAGCCCGGATGCCGGCTATGTGAACGGAACCATCGTTCCCGTCGATGGCGGTACCGTCGCCGCATTTGCACCGGCTCCCGTTACGAAACCGGCTCCCGTTACGAAGTCGTGAGACGCAGCGCGGTTTTCAGCGCTGACAGGCGGGGCAATAGAACGTGGATCGTCCCGACTGGACGATCCGGCGAACCGCGCTGCGGCAGCCCTCGCTCGTGCAGGGCTCGCCTTCGCGGCCGTAGACGGCGAAGGAATGCTGAAAGTAGCCGAGAGAGCCATCGGTGTGCTTGTAGTCACGCAACGTCGAACCGCCGGCCTGAATGGCGGCTTCGAGAACGCTCTTGATTTCGGGTACGAGGCGGACAGCGCGATCGGTGGGTTTGCCGGATTTCAATGCCAGCGAGGCCGCCACACGGTTGGGGCTCAATCGCGACCGGAACAGCGCCTCGCAAACATAGATGTTGCCGAGCCCCGCCACGATCCGCTGGTCCAGAAGAAACGCCTTCAGATCGGATTTTCGGCCCATGGCCTCGGCGGCCAGAAACGCCGGCGTCAGTTCGGGTCCGAGCGGCTCGATGCCGAGTCCCTTGAAGTGCGGATGATCCTCGAGCTCGGTGGCCGGGAACAGGCTCATGTAACCGAACCGTCGCGGGTCGTTGTAGGTGACGGTTGCGCCGCCCGTCATTTCAAAGACGACGTGGTCGTGCGCGGGATCATTGCCGGTGTCCCGCGTAAATTCTCCGAGCTCAGTGCCATTCGCGCCGCCGGGCGCCGAGATCGTGAAGCGCCCGCTCATACCGAGATGCATAGCGAGAATGTCGCCGCCCTCGACATGGGCCAGCAGATATTTTGCACGCCGGTCCAGCCGCATGACGCGCCGGCCGGTCAACCGCTCGGCGAACCGCTCCGGGAACGGGAATCGCAAATCGGCTCGCCGTTGCTCGACGCGGCGGAAGCGATGTCCCTTTAAGACGGGCTCCAGCCCGCAGCGAACCGTCTCGACCTCGGGTAGCTCGGGCATCCCTAGTCCCGGATCTCTTTGGTCGTCACTTGCGAGTTGACATCGCCGGGGCTCCAGCCGGGCAGGATCGCCGAGAACAGACCAGCGCGACCGCCCGCCATCACCACGTTGAAGCCGCCCGCGCGGAATTTCTTGATGCGCTTGCCTTTGTTGCTCGGAGAGACACCCGGCAGCATGCCGTCGAGTCCGACCAGCACGGTGTCAGCATCGACCGTCGTCAAGCGATCGATTTCATCCTTGAATTTTGCCTTCGACCAGCCCGCCTCGCGATAGAGCCGCTGGTGGTCGGGAGCCATCACGAGGAACGCGTCGGGACCGGGAAAGGACTTCGGGTGATAGACAGCGCGCAGGCCCGCGGCAAAACTTGCGGTGAGCGACTCCGGTGTTCGCGACGTCTGGTCGACGATGCCGGTCACGCCGTAGCCACCATAAAGCGTGACGGCGGATTTCCCCGGCGCCACGCCACGTTCGATTGCGAGCAACTCCCAGCATGAGTCGTCCTCGTTCTCGGCAAAGCAGAAGCCGAGCTTGCCGGGATTGCCAAGCGTCGCACGATCGACGCCGCCCGGTTTGCCGCCGCCGAGATTGCGGATTGTCAGCTGCAGCGCCCGTCCGATTGTCGAGTTCGCGCGATTGCCCTGGCCGAGCGCATTGATGCCGGAGTTCATGCCGATTGCTTTGGCGATCGGTCCATTGACGATGACGATCGGCCCGATGAACATCGTCGTCGCGATCACGCCATGCAGGCAGAACGCGTCGTCGAGCGCGGCTTCGACTGCCGCCAACAGCACCGGCATGTATTCCGGCTTGCAGCCGGCCATCACGGCATTCACCGCCACTTTCTCGACGGTGCACGGGCGATAGTCCGGCGGCATCGACCCGATGATCTCGTGCGGATCGCGCTTGGTGCCTTGCAGCATGCGATATACGCGCACCTCGGTCGGCGGCACCACCGGCAATCCATCGGACCACTCGCGATCGAATGCGGTTTCGATTTCATCCTCGTAGTCGCCGATTTCGACTTTGCGCGATTTGAACTGGAAGTTGCCGAACTTCAGCGCCAGCGCGTCGGCAATGTTCGGATCGGTGATCAGCGAGCCGCAACCCGGCCGCTGTACAGGGAGATTGTCCCCGAGGCCTTGGAGACCGGTCAGCGCCTCCCACTCGGCGCGATCCCAGCCGATGGCGCGCGACTTTTCCTGACCGCGCTCGATGCGCAGCACCGTTGGTACCGTCTCGATCTTGTGGTCCCAGGAAACTTTCAGGTCGCGACCATCGACAACCGCTCCCGCGCCGGCTGGAAACGACGGATCATCCTCGGTTATGATCGTGAGCTTGGTGCCAGACGCTCTCAACTGCTGCAGCACCGGCTCAACCATAACGCAGGTCGGGCAATCGCGTTTGACGACAACGGCGATACCGTCTGGAAGCGTCTGCATGGCGTGGTCCCCTGTTGCGAATGCGCGAGCTTAGGCCGCGCGAGCGCGTGCCGCAATCGAACTGCCGCCGATCGCAACGCACGCGACGCGCCGGCATACTGCACCTCGTCCAAGCCTTTAACCCTTAATGTTGCAAATCCCACTCACGCATGCGAAGCGTGCTAGACGACCGCTGCGCAAAATAACACGGCGCACGGACAGGGGCACAGTGCAGGGAATTGACATGACGGGGCTCGGTTTAGCCAATAGCGACGACGAGAGCCTGCGCGCTCTGAACGTCATTCTGGAAGCCTGGGAAGAGGGCGAGGCGAGTGGCATCAAGCCGGAGATGATGGCCTATGCGGCAATGTTTACCGCACTGTCGGATCTGGTCGCCGCTTATGGCGAGGATGCTGTGGCCGACCTCGCTAACGGGCTCGTCGCACGCGTGCGCTCGGGTGAATTCTCGCTGACGCGGCGCCAGTAGCGCCGCAGGATCGGTCACCAGAGGTGAAGCCGCTTCGTCACCATCTCGCCGATCAGCAGACAGCCGAATCCGATTAGGATGATGCCCGCGAGCTTGTTCAACTGGACCATGCGCTCTTCCGTTAGCGTGTGGCGTATGCCGTTGATCAATCTCGATACAATCAGCCAATAGGTGAAGCTGCCGCCCATGATGGCGGAGACCATCGTGAACGCATCGATGTAGGAATCGACCTCGACGAACGAGCTGACGCCGCCGAAGATCGCGACCAGGCCAATGACGGCTACCGGATTGGTGACGGTGAGAAAGAACAGCTGTGGAATGTCCCAGATGTAGTCGCCAAGCGTTGCCCGCTCCGCCTCGGCCACACTCGTGAAGGACGGACGCGAAAGATAGAGCTTGGCACCGGCGATCATTAACGCGAGCCCGCCCACGATCTGGATCGCGGTGCGGTATTGCTTGATCGCACCCGAGATCGCATTCACACCCAGCGCCGCGCCGAGCGCGATCAGACCATCGCCCAGCATGATGCCGAGACCAGCCGCGATCCCTCCGAAAAAGCCGCGCTCGACAGCCCGCTGCAGCCCCAGCACATTGGTCGGGCCGAAGGGCAGAGCGATCAAAACGCCGATCAGAAAACCGACGGGAATGATCAGCGGATTTGGCATGAAGGACATCAAGCGGGCCCCATGACGGGCAGCAACGGCTGCACCATCGCGACTGGTGCCAGCCAATGCGCGCCCGAATTTGCCCTCACCAACACCCGCATCCTATCGTGGCGCAACTCGCCGAAAAGGAAGTCCCCCATGCCGTCCTGCACACCACTGATTGTTCCCCACAAGACGGGCCGTGCCATCGTATTCCTACTGGCGATGATCAGCATTGTCCACGCATGCGGCATGGGATTCGGCACCGCATTGGCCCAAAGCCCGTCAAAACAATCGGCGCCGGCGCAAAAGGCAGCCCCTTCTACACGGTCGGGCGGCTCGACACAGCCGGGCGAAATCGGAACCGGGACAAAAGCCCTGCCGTTGCCGGTGCTGGAAATGCGGGACACTATCCTCGCAGCCGCCAAGTCGGGGCGGCTCGACGACCTGAAGATTGCGGTCGAGCTCAACGAGATGAAGCCGGTCTTCGGCGACGAGCCCGTTGGCGATCCGATCGCCTTCGTCAAAAAGAACTCGGCGGATGGAACGGGACAGGACGTGCTTGCGGCGATCGGCGCGATCCTGGACGGCGATCATGCCGTTCTGCCACTCGGTCGCGACATCGAAAACAATCGGATCTACGTCTGGCCATCGTTTGCGGAAACGGGCATCACAAACCTGCCGCCCGAACGCGAGGCAGCACTCGCTGGCCTCGTCACCGCGGAGCAGCTGAAAACCATGCGCGACGCCGGACGTTACACCCATTGGCGGCTCGGAATCGGCGCCGATGGCACCTGGCATTTTCTCCGGAAATAGGGGGCGTTTAGAGTAACCATATTCGCATCCAGCAATGGATTTTACGGTTCCCTTTGCGTTAACCACGGAGCGTGGTCGAATGTCATGAGGGAGATCTATGCGTCACGCACTTGTCACGGCGGGGATACTCGTCGGTCTTGCAACTCCAGCCGCCGCCCAGACCTGGGCACCGTGGTACCAACCAACCTACGAAGAGCAATTTGGCCGCCGACCGAACCGCGGTGCGCCTGAGCCGACGGTGCCGGCGCCTGCAAAACCGAAATCGGAAGCACGCAAGGGTCCGCCAATTCTCGACGGTGGCGGACGCCCATCCATCTCGCCGCTCGATCCAATTCCCGTTGCTGTGAAGACCGGGCACGGGCCTGGCACCGTCGTCGTCGATACCAGCGCGCGCAAACTCTACTTGATGCAATCGCCGACATCGGCGCTCAGCTATCCAATCTCCGTCGGTCGCGTCGGCTTCACGTGGAAAGGCACGGAGCGCATCAGCCGCGTTCAGAACTGGCCCGATTGGCGCCCGCCGGCCGAGATGCGCCAGCGCCAACCTGAGCTGCCCGAGCTGATGACCGGCGGCGTGCGCAACCCGCTCGGCGCCAAGGCGTTATATCTGGGCAATTCGCTGTATCGCATTCACGGAACGAACAGCGCGCAGTCGATTGGACAAGCCAACTCGTCAGGCTGCTTCCGCATGATGAACGGGCACGTCGTCGACCTCGCCACCCGCGTCGGCGTCGGTACCACAGTCATCGTGCGCTGATACGGACAAAACTCCGAAACCGAACATGACGGGACGCGGCCAAGCCCATCTGGCCGCGTTTTATTTTCGGCCAGTCTTATCCTCGATGCTAGTATTTGTCTGCTTTGCTCACCGGTCGTTTAGCAACCCGCACGAACCCACTGGAAACTTGGCGCCGCCGGCCTAATATTCCAGTTGTGGAGGATCACCCGATGTTGCGTCACGGTTTTGGACTTCTTGGGCTTGCCCTGCTCGGGCTGGCATTGACGGCTGAGGCCGCGAGCGCTCAACGCTATCAGTGGGGCGAGAGCGGCCCAAACTGGGGACCGCCACGGCCCCGCTACCAATACGCGCCACCGCCACAGTACCGCGCACCGCCACCTCCGGACCGGTATTGGGGGCCCGTTCAGCCTTATCGGCCGGGAGCCCAGTCTTTCCTCGATGACCCGACCGATCGCCGCCGGGGGCGCAGCAGCTTCGATGAGCCGCCAGGCCTGAAGCTCATGGATGGCGGTGGCCGGCCCGACATCGCGCCGATCGCAACACAAAGCGTGCCGTTCGCCAGCAAATACGACATAGGCACGATCATCATCGAGCAGTCGACACGGCAGCTCTTTCTCGTCGCCTCGCCGACAGCGGCGATCCGCTACCCGATTTCGGTCGGGCGCGATGGCTTCACGTGGACGGGCGAGGAAAAGATCTCCAGGATCGCAGACTGGCCCGATTGGCATCCGCCTGCCGAGATGCGCGAGCGCGATCCAAAACTGCCCGAGAAGATGACGGGTGGCGTCAAGAACCCGTTGGGTGCGAAATCGCTGTATCTCGGCACGACCCTTTACCGCATCCACGGCACCAACGACGCCAAGACGATCGGCCTCGCCGCGTCATCTGGTTGCTTCCGCATGCTGAACGGCCATGTGATCGATCTCGCAGCGCGCGTCGAGGTCGGCTCGAAGGTTGTTGTGGTGGACCGCCTGGCTCCCGGCACGACGCCCTCGCAATCGCCGATGCCGCGCCCGCAGCCCCGCCGCGGATGAGAGCCTCGCGTCACACGTCGATCTTGAATCCGAGATCGGCCTCGGACGCGGGGACGCCGCCCTTGACGCCCCAGTTCTCGGCGGGCGGCTCGATGAGAATGATCCGGGTTTCGTTTGCGGGAACGCCGACCTGCTCGAGATTCGCGGCAATGGCCGCATAAAGCGCCCGTTTGGCGTCCATAGAGCGCGCCGCAATTCCGATGATCTCGATCCGCGTATAGCGCTCGGACCGGCCCGTCGAGATGATGCGGCGTTGGGCACTGTAGTTGTCGAGCACGACGTCGCGATCCCAATGCGGAATCTTGAACGCTGACACCAGCGCGGCCTGTACGGCCTCGATCATCGCCACCTCGCGGCCAACGACCCACTCACCCGTCGCGATGCGCACGCACGGCATGCCACCCTCCTCAGCTCAGAAACGCTGTGTCCCCGGCTCCAGCCCGAGTGCCAAACGGCCGGCAACGACATAGTTGTTCGGGCTCATCGCGATGTGCTTGACGGCGGCCTGCACGTCGCGGACGCAGCGCTCGAGGGGGAACGATTCGGAAATCGCAGTTGCTCCGGCCGCCGCCGCGAGCCGATCGCATATCCTGACCGCGCTTTCGGCGGCGAACGTGCAGGCCGCTCGGAAATCGGCGCGCGCCGCAACGAGGCGCGCACCGCCAACTTCTGTCGCCGTCATCAGTTCGGTGATGGCCGCAACGAGCCCCGCCCGCGCAGCCCGATACTTGGCATTCGCACGTCCAACATCCGATTGGACAATCTCGCGATCCCGCAAAGTCACGGGTGAACCGAGCCTAGTCTTGCGCGCAGCGAGATCGACGACGCTTGCAATCGCCGCTCGGGCGATTCCAAGCGGCACGACCGACACCGTCCAGGCATAAATCGAAATGATCGGCATCCGATAGAGTAATCCCGACTGCGTCGCCGGTTGCCCTGGGAACGCATGGGTAAAGCCGCTGGGCACGAAAACATCGCGCATCTCGAAGTCATAGCTGCCCGTACCGCGCAAACCCGAGACGTACCAATTGTCGATGACGCGGACCTCCTTGCGAGGGGCGTAGCAGCTGACCAGCTTGCCGGATTGTCCATCGGTTTCGACGACCGAGCACAGGCCCATGAACCACGACGCATGCGGCGCGCCGCTGCCGAAGGGCCACCGCCCCGAGACGCGATAGCCGCCGGCAACCGGCATCGCTTGTCCAACGGCACCGGTCGCGCTCACGACGTAGGCGCGCGGATCGGCAAACATGGCGCGCGATGCTGGTTCGGGCAGATATCCGCCGACGCGGCTCATGCCGCCGCCGTTTCCGACCATCCACCCGACCGTCCCATCCAGAGCAGCCGCGGCTTCGACAACGTCCAGGAACGCGATTGGCGACAGCTCCGGGCCGCCCAACGCGCGCGGCAACCAGAGCCGAAACAGGCCGGCGTCGGCCAGCGCCTGAAACAGCGCGTCGGGCAAGCGACGATCCCGGTCCATGGCCTGCCGGCTTTCGGCCACGAGCGGCGCCAACGCCTGCACCCGGCCGATCAGCTCTTCAACCCGCTTGGCATCAGCACATGACATCGCGATCGATCCATTCAATTTCATTTTTGCAACACCGTCCTGGATCATCCGGGCTCGCCCTGGGCCAACGCAAGGTCGAAGAATTCAGCTGCGGATGAATTCATTTCATCTAACATGGCGTCATGACGCGATTGCCGCCATTGACCGAACTCAGAGCCTTCGAAGCCGCCGCGCGGCACTTGAGCTTCAAGTCCGCGGCTGCCGAGCTTGGCGTCACGCCGACAGCCGTGAGCCACCAAATTCGATTGCTGGAGCAGCATTGCGGACAACCCTTGTTCCGCCGCCGGCCACGACCCCTGACCTTGACGCGGGCCGGCGAGCAGCTCTTTCCCGTCGTTCGCGACGGCTTTGCGAGCTTTGCCGATGCGCTGGCAGCCGTGCGCGGCGCCACTGCCAGCGGACGGCTCCGAGTGACGGCGACGAACGCCTTCGCAGCCCGCTGGCTTGTTCCCCGCCTGCCGGATTGGCGCCGGTCGCACCCGAAGCTGCAGCTCGACATTGTCGGCACCGACGCCGTGCTCAGCTTGAAGGCCGGCGAGGCCGACATTGCCATCCGCTACGCGCGACGGCCGCCGCAGGACGGCATTGCCACGGAGCTGATCCGGGACACGTTCGCCGTGGTCGGCAGCCCCGCGCTCGTCGGCGCCGGCAGCAAAATCCTGACGCCGTCTCAGCTGGCGCGATTGCCGTTGATCGAAGCCGAGTGGCCGCCAACCGACACCGAGGCGCCCAACTGGGCGCGTTGGGAGACGGCGGCCCGCGCCCAACACAGGCAGGTTCCTCCGCTGTCGAGCCTCGCCGGCCTGAGTTTCCGGGAAGAGTTGCACGCCATCGAAGCCGTCATCGCAGGCCAAGGCCTGGCGATCTGCAGCAGTGTGCTCGTCGCTCCGGAGATCGCGAACGGCAGCCTCGTCCGCGTTTCGAATATCTGCTTGCCGGGCTACGGCTTCTACATCACGCATCGCGCCGGCCACCCCAGAGACACCGCGATCAAGGCCTTCTCGAGCTGGGCGCGATCGATGCTAGACTTGGGACAACCCCAGTTCAGTCAGCAGGAGTGATCGCCAATGCCCGAGTTGAAATCCGCCTACATTGGAGAGCTGCGCCTCGAGGTTTCCGGAAGTTACATGCTCGGCGCATCGCCGCTCGGCCATCGCCGCCTCGACAATCTGGGCGCCGGCCATTTCAATGGCCCGCGGATCAATGCGAAGCTGTTGCCGGGCGCCATGGATACGCTCCTCGGCGGCGCCGACGGCGCGCTGCGACCCGACGTGCGCCTGCCGCTGGAGCTCGACGACGGGCATCACATGCTGATTGTCTACCGCGGCGTCAGGCACGGCTCGCCCGAGGTCATGCAACGCATCGCCAAGGGCGAGACCGTCGCACCAACCGAGTACTATCTGCGCACCAGCCTCGTGTTTGAAACCGCCTCGATTAAATATGGATGGATGAACCGCATCGTCGGCGTCGGCGTTGGCCGCCGCGAGCCCGGCGCCGCCGTCTACGACGTGTTCGAGGTGCTCTGACACGCGCTCGCTTGCCTTCCGAGCAAAACTTATCCCCACCCGACAGAAGGATCGCACGATGCCCGGACCACGCCTTGCAGGAAAAGTCGCATTCATCACGGGAGCCGGCGGCGGGATCGGCCGCGCAACCGCCGAGCGCTTCGTCGAGGAGGGCGCAAAGGTCGTCGTCGCCGAGATCAACCGGGAGCTTGGCGAGGCCGCAGCGGCCTCGGCCCGTGCGCGGGCTGGCAATGCCGGCGGCGACGCTCACTTCATTCATTGCGATGTGACCGACAAGGCGAGCGTGACGGCGGCCGTCGCCGAGGCCGCGCAACGCTACGGCGCGCTGCATGTGCTCCACAACAATGCCGGCGGCTCGACACCGCAGGATGGCCCCGTCACCGAAGCGTCAGAGGAGGAATTCTGGCGCGTCATGAAGCTCGACCTGTTCGGCACATTCCTGTGCTCGAAGGTCGCCATCCCCGTCATCGCCAAGGCGGGCGGCGGCTCGATCATCAATATGGCCTCGAACCTCGCGCTGATGGCGGTGCCCGGGCGCGCCTGCTACGGCGCAGCCAAGGGCGGCGTTGCCTCACTGACCCGCGCCATGGCGCTCGATCACGCTAAGCAGAAGATCCGCGTCAACGCGATTGCCCCGTCGGCGACGCTGTCGGACCGGGTGAAAAAGCTGCTCGAGGGCAACCCGGCCCTCGCTAAGATGGGCGACAGCCACCTGTTCGGGCTGGGCTTGCCGATTCACATCGCCAACATGGCCGTGTATCTGGCCTCCGACGAGGCGGCAATCACGACAGGGCAGGTTTATCCTGTCGACAGCGGCGTCACGATATATTGAGCCCGCATCCGGCGCGGGCCGACCGGTTTCCCTGCGAAGTCGCGCGCCGCATCCGCCCGTCGGTGCGGCGTCTGCCGGAAACCCGCACTTAAGGTTTCGCTAACAAAGATTGCCTAAAGATGAGGGCTCCAGTCATGCGGGCACCTTGTACCATGCGTAACCTCGCCTCCCATTTGGCCGCAGCGCCGAGCCATCGCTCCTTCGCTGTTGGCGAAAGTTGCCCCGCGACGCGGCGCACCGGTCGCAATATCGCCCTTGTCATTCGCTAATCAGCTCGAGCCGACCCGTTTTGGCCATCATTTGGCCAGCGTCCGGATCGGCGGGGGAAACTTCGCGTGGGTCAAGTTATGCGTCGATCGACGGGCGTCGTCATGGTGGTGTTATCGGTCGCGGCTGCCGAGGCCGAAGCCGCACGCCTCGCCGACGACGCGCTGCGCGAGATGATTGCTGGCAAGACCGTGCATCTCGATACGCCGCTTGGCACGCTGCCGATCACCTACAAGGACGATGGCACGATGACCGGCAAGGCCGGTGCTTTGGCGCTGCATCTCGGTTCGCTGTCGGATCGCGGCCGCTGGTCGGTCAAGGGTGACCAGATCTGCCAGAAATGGCTGAAGTGGTTCAGCGGCGAGTCCAACTGCATCAAAGTCAACATCGACGGGCGCAAGGTCACCTGGCGGCGGGACGACGGCTTCTCCGGCACGGCTACCATTGCAGCAAACGATGCGCCGCCGCTCAAAATCGGATCCGCGCTTGGCGGTCCGATCCGGCAACCCGAACCGGCCGATTCAGAACCCCTGGCGCCGCCTGTCCTCGCTCCGTCCGCCATCCCGGAAATAAAGGCACCCACCACTGCGGAACCCGCACCGCGTACCATCACCCCGCGCATCCATACCGCCGCCTTGGCGCCACTGGCGCAAGAGCCGGCACTGATCGAGCCGCACGCCCTGCTGGCACCGGTGCCAAAGCGCGCTGTGCGAAAGGCCGACCCATTCACCAGCACCGATCAATCGGACCCGGCGCACCTGCGTATTCTGACCGGCGAACTGGCCTATGCAAACCGTGAGCACCGCTGGTGTCGCTCGGGCGACCCATCCGGGACGCCGGATCTGGTCGCGATCGCCCTCGGGTCTCTGACGCTCGATGCGTTGGGGGAAAGCGGTTGCATCTCGGCGAACCCGGGCCTCATGGACGTCGCCGGCAAAATGATGAGTCTCTACAGGTCTTCCGATGCTCACGTCGCACCAGTGGCGGCGCGATCAGAGACCCGTGTGCTGGCGAAACCAATTGCTGCTGGACCATGGACTGGCGCATCTGCGTCCGCCGACGGGGACCGCATGGCGCGCGCGCAGACTGGCGCCCAATTCGAGCGCCGATAACTCAGAGCCGTGACCCGCCCGCGAGCGCCGCTGTCGCGCGCTTCTGGATCTCTGCGCGAAACGGGCTCGCCGGATAGGTGCCGAGAATGCGGATCTCGGTCGAGAAGAACGACAGCTCCTCGAGCGCCAGCCTGACGTTGTGATCCGCCGGATGCCCTTCGATGTCGGCGTAGAACATGGTGGCCACGAACTCGCCGCGCACCTGATAGCTCTCGAGTTTCGTCATGTTGACGCCGTTGGTCGCAAAGCCGCCCATCGCCTTGTAGAGCGCGGCTGGCACGTTGCGGACATTGAAAATGAAGGTCGTGATCACCGGGCCGTTGCCGGGTTCGGCATCATCCGGTTCGGTCGACAGGATGACGAAGCGCGTCGTGTTGTGCTTCTCGTCGTCAATGTCGGCCGCCAAGATCTCGAGGCCATAGATGTCCGCCGCAAGCTTCGGCGCCACCGCGGCCCGTGTGCGATCGCCCCACTCTGCAACCTGCCGCGCGGAACCGGCCGTATCGCCGGCTACATGCGCCTTGAGGTTATGCCGGCGAATGATCTTGCGCGCCTGTCCGAGGGCATGCACGTGGCTGTAGACGTCGGTGACTTCGGAGAGCTTGGCTCCCTTGATGCCCATCAGCTGGTGGCGGATGGGAAGAAAATGCTCCCCGACAATATAGAGCCCGGATCCGGGCAGCAGATGATGGATGTCGGCGACGCGGCCTGCGAGCGAGTTCTCGATTGGGATCATCCCATAACGAGCCTCACCTGATTTGACGGCGGCAAGGGCGTCCTCGAACGTGGCGCACGGCAACGGCTCTAACTCCGGGTGCACCTCGTTGGCGGCGATATTTGAATTCGCACCAGGCTCGCCCTGATAAGAGATGCGCAGGCGTGTCGCTGCCGTGTCAGCGAGGGGCCGTTTGGCGGCCGCCGAAGGAGCAGCGGCCTTCGATTTGGTCTCGGGCATGGAATGAAACCGTTCAGATATCAGGTGGAACGAGCGCTGCGCAGTGCCGCGATCTCGCGGCGGGCGCGCTCAAGGTCGGCCGGAGTATCGACGCCGAGCGGAACCGTGTCAACGAGACCAACATCGATACGCATGCCATCCTCGAGGGCGCGCAGCTGCTCCAGACGCTCGCGCTGCTCCAGCATCGATGGGCGTAGCGAGATGAAGCGTTCCAGCGCGTTGCGACGGTAGGCATACATGCCGATGTGGTGATAGAGCGGGCCGTCTCCCCAAGGCGCCGTTGCCCGCGTAAAGTAGAGCGCGCGCAGCGTCTTGGCTCCGATTGGCGTTCCAACGACCTTGACCACGTTGGGGTTCGACCGCTCCGCTTCGTCCCGGATCTCACAGGCGATGGTCGCGATCGCGACGCCCTTGGTTTCGAGCGGCTCGAGGCAGGCTTGGATCAGGCGTGGCTCCAAGGTCGGCAGGTCGCCTTGAACGTTGATCACAAAATCCTGGTCACCATCCGGGTCAACCCGGCTGATCGCCTCGAACACCCGATCCGACCCCGAGGCGTGATCGGAGCGCGTCATCACGGCTTCACCACCGGCTTTCCGGATGGCGTCGATGATCTCGACAGCGTCGGTCGCCACCACGACCCGGCCGGCCTCCGCGGCCATGGCTTGGCGCCAGACGTGTACGATCATCGGCTCGCCATGGATATCCGCCAACGGCTTGCCCGGCAGGCGGCTCGCCTGCAATCGAGCGGGAATGACGATTAGCGCGCTTCGCATGGGCCTCACTCGATCCCCTGACGTCAGGGTGACAATTGGTCTCGGGCGTACCTCCTAGAACAGGTGGGAGGCCAGTTGCAAGCAAGGGGAGAATTCCTATAGTTGCAGCCGATTTGCGGGATTGCCGCCGAACCGACGGGCCCTTGGGGACCGCGGGAACGGCGCTGCAGCTGAGGTTGAGGGCGGATGGACAGCTTCGAGTTCAACAAGATCGCGGGAGCCGTGCTCTCGGCAGCACTGTTCATTTTCGGCACGAAGGCACTTGTGGAAATGGTCAGTGCCTCGCATGCCCCGCAAATCGCTGGCTACGAGCTGCCGGCGCCGAAGGGCGGCTCCGGGCCCGGCAAGGCTGAGGTAGAAGCCTTCAATTTCGCCAAGGTCGCTGAGCTGATGCCGAAGGCCAACGCCGAAGCTGGCAAGGACATCTTCAAGGCGTGCACGCAGTGCCACACGCCCGAAAAAAGCGGTCCCAACAAGCAAGGGCCGAACCTCTATGGCGTGGTCGGTCGCGACGTCGCCAAGCATGCCGGGTTCACGAACTATTCGCCTGCTCTCGTCGAGAAGGGTGGAAAATGGACGTGGGACCTGCTGGCGACCTACCTCAACGATCCCCGGGGCACCATTCCAAGGAACAGCATGAGCTTCGTTGGCGTCAAAGACCCCAACGATCTCGCCGACCTGCTGGTCTATCTGCGCACGCTGGCGGATTCGCCGGCCGCACTGCCGAAGTAACGTCGCCAATCGCTCACTTTAAGTGACAGCCTACCGCAATCGACCGTTGCGGAGGAAGCTAACGGCTGTTCCAAAGGTATCCAAGATTTAACTTGGCATCCGGCCTCCAGCTTCCCATTCTGGGCTCTGCCGCCGCCTGCACACGCCGGTCTTGCGATCCAACGAGCCGCGTTTCGGAGACTCATGTCCGCGATTTCTGTACGCCGTTCTGTGTTCGGGGCCGTACTGATGGGCGTGCTGGCGGTTCCCGCCACAGGCAATGCCCAGGATTTGCCGCGCCGGCACGCCATCTCAAAGCTCGGCAACCCGTCTTTCCCATCTGATTACAAGCACTTCGACTGGGTCGATCCGAAATCGCTCAAGGGCGGCATGCTGCGTCTAGCCGCCGTTGGCAGCTTCGACAATCTGAATGCGGCAACCATCAAAGGCACCGCAGCGCCAGGCTTGACGCTGCTCGACGCCACATTGTTCGCACCGAGCCTCGATGAGCCGGCCACGTCCTATGCCTTCGTCGCGGAATGGGCGAGCTACCCGCCCGACTTCAGCTTTGCGAGTTTCGGCCTGAACCGGGCGGCACGATTCAACGATGGCACGCCGATCACCGCGGATGACGTGATCTTCTCATTTGAGGAACAGAAGCGCGCCAGCCCGTCGATCGCGATCTACTACCGCGACGTCGCCAAAGCCGAGAAAACCGGCGAGCACCAGGTCACGTTCCGCTTTGCGAAATCCGGCAACCGCGATTTGCCCTACCTGATCTCACTGCTGGCGATCCTGCCGAAACACTATTGGACAGCTAAGAGTTCCAATGGCGAAGCGCGCGACCTGTCCAAGACCACACTGGAGCGGCCATTGTCTGGTGGCCCCTATCGCATCAAGTCGGCCGATACCGGCCGGTCGATCGTCTACGAGCGCGTAGCGGACTGGTGGGCGAAAGATCTTCCCGTCAACGTCGGCCAGTATAACTTCGACGAAATCCGTTACACGATGTACCGGGACGACGTTCCCGAGTTCGAAGCGTTGAAATCCGGTGAGGTCGATCTCACCGAAGAGAACAGCTCGAAGAAGTGGGCGACAGGCTACACGACACCTGCCATCAAGGATGGCCGCTTGCGCAAGGCGGAGTTCGAGCGCCGGACCGTGGCTCAGCTCCAAGCCTTCATCCTGAATACGCGCCGAGCAAAGTTCGCCGACCCGCGCGTGCGGCGCGCATTTGCCCTTGCCTACGATTTCGAAAGCGCGAACAAGAGCCTGTTCTACGGCCTCTATCGACGTATCAACAGCGTGTTTGACAACTCGGAGCTGGCCCATCGCGGCGTGCCCTCGGGCGCCGAACTCGCCATTCTCGAGAAGCACCGCGACAAAGTCCCGCCCGAAGTCTTCACACAGGAATACAAATCTCCCGTGCAGACGCACGGCCGACGACCTGCGCAAGAACCTGCGCGAAGCCGGACGGCTCCTCGCCGAGGCCGGCTGGACCGTCGATGGCGGCGTCTTGAAAAACGCCAAGACCGGCGAGACGATGACGGTCGAGTTCTTGAACTACGACACGCAGTTCGACCGCATCGTGCTCCCCTACAAGCAGAACCTCGAGAAGCTCGGCATTCGCGTGGCAATCCGGATCGTCGAGCCGACGCAGTACGAGAACCGGCTCAAGTCCTTCGATTTCGACATGATCACCGACGCCTATCCGCAAAGCCACGCGCCCGGCAACGAGCAGCGCGAGAATTGGGGCTCGGAAGCCGCCAGCAAGGAAGCGAGCCGCAACCGCATCGGCATCAAGAATCCGGCTGTCGACGCAATCATCGAGGAACTCATCTACGCCACCTCACGCGACGACCTCATCGCTGCCGCGCGCGCGCTCGATCGGGTACTGCTCTGGAACCACTATCTCATACCGCAATGGTACAACCCGTTCGCCTGGGTCGCCTACTGGGACAAGTTCGGCCGTCCGGCCAAACACGGCTCGCAAGACCCGGGCGTGATCACGACCTGGTGGATCGATCCGGTCGCGGCACAGAAGCTCGAGGCAGCCAATGCCAAAAAATAAACGTCGCCCAACCGGCGCCCTGGCAGCCGTCGCGCTAATCAGCGCCGCGTGGCTGCTCACGATCGCACCGGCCGCTGCTTCGCCCCAGGCAAAACGGTTGCACGCGTTGTCGTTGGTTGGTGAACCCAGGCATGGCCCGGACTTCAAGCATTTCGACTGGGTCAACCCGAGCGCCCCGAAAGGCGGCCGCATCCGCCAGCGCGCCATGGGCACCTTCGACACGCTCAATGCGTTTGCGGCCAAAGGCAGTCCGGCCTCCGGCCTCTCGCTCATCTATGACACCCTGATGGCCCGGTCGCGCGATGAACCATCGACGGTCTATGGTCTGGTCGCGGAATGGGTATCGCGCCCGGCCGACTATTCCTCTGTGACTTTCGGATTACGCGCCGGCGCCCGCTTTCACGACGGGGCGCCGATCACGCCGGAGGACGTTGTGTTCACGCTCGGTGCGATGAAGGCCGCCAGCCCGCAATACGCGCTCTATTACAAGAACGTTGTCAAAGCAGAGAAGACCGGCGAGCGCGAGGTGACCTTCACCTTCGATGCTCCCGGCAATCGCGAGCTGCCCGACATTGTCGCGGGACTGCCGGTGCTGCCGCGCCACTTCTGGCAAGCCAAAGACGAGAAGGGCGAGCCGCGTGACCTGGCCCGTGGAACGCTCGACGTGCCGCTCGGATCGGGACCGTACAAGATTCGCGAGGTCAATGCCGGCCGTACGATCGCCTACGAGCGCGTCGCCGACTGGTGGGCGAAGGATCTCCCCGTTTCGCTCGGCCAATGGAATTTCGACGAGATCACGTTCATTTATTATCGCGACAGGCTGCCGGCGTTCGAAGCGTTCAAGACCGGCGAGACCGACTTCTGGCCCGAGAACAGCGCCAAGGGCTGGGCGACGGCCTACGACGTCGATGCCGTCAAGCGCGGCCACATCAAACGCGAGTTGCTCGAAAGCGCCGACATCGCGCCGATGCAAGGTTTCGCATTCAATACGCGCCGCAAACAGTTCCAGGATCCGCGCGTTCGTCAGGCCTTCAATCTCGCCTTCAACTTCGAGTGGGCGAATGAGCAGATGTTCTTTGGCCAGTACAAGCGCGTCACGAGCTATTTCGAGAATTCGGAGTTGGCAGCCAAAGGCCTGCCAGGCGCTGCCGAGCTCGCCATTCTCGAGAGCGTCCGCAAGGACGTGCCGCCAGACGTTTTTACGCAGGAATACCGCAATCCCGTGAACGCGACGCCCGAGGATTTTCGCAAGCACATGCGCAAGGCCTCGACGCTACTGGCCGAGGCTGGCTGGACACCGAAGGGTGGCGTCTTGACGAATGCAGCCGGTGACAAACTGTCGGCCGAGTTTCTGCTGGTCCAACCCGACTTCGAGCGTCTGGTGCTCGCCTACAAGGCCGAACTCGACAAGCTCGGGATGAAGATCGACATCCGCACCATCGACAGCGCCCAGTACGTGCGCCGCATTGACAAGTTCGATTTCGACATCGTGATTGGCAGCTTCCGGCAATCGCTCTCACCCGGCAACGAGCAGCGCGAATTCTGGGGCTCGGTCGCCGCCGACAAAGAAGGCACGCGCAATATCATCGGCATCAAGAACGCTGGCATCGACACCCTGATCGAACGGCTGATCTATGCCACGGGATCGCGCCGACCTGGTCGCCGCCATCCAAGGCCCTCGATCGCGTGCTGCAGTGGAACCACTTTCTCGTGCCACAGTTCTATTCGCCCAACGAGCGGGTCGCGTTCTGGGATAAGTTCGCACGGCCAGCGAAACTGCCGCGCCATTCGAGTGCCCAGAGCGCCTTCCTTCAGGTCTGGTGGTGGGATGACGCCGCCGCCAAGAAACTTGCCGAAGCGCGCCGTCAATAGCGCCAGGAGATGACGCCATGATCAGTCTGAAGCCGTTTGGCCGTCTGGCCACGATCCTCGCTCTCGGTGTGCTGGCCACAGCCGTTGACGGCGGCAGCCGCGCCATGGCCTCTCGACATTTGGCGAACTCAAGTACGGGCCCGACTTCAAGCATTTCGAGTATGCCAATCCCGATGCCCCCAAAGGCGGACGGCTGACGCTCGTCGGGTCGGCGGCTATCCGCACCTTCGACAGCTTCAACTCCTTCATTCTGAAGGGCGACCCGGCGCAGGGCCTGGCGCTGCTCTACGATTCCCTGATGGTACGGGCCGCCGACGAACCCGACAGCGCCTACGGCCTGATCGCCGAATCCGCCGACGTCGCCGCCGACCGCATGAGCGTCACGTTCAAGCTGCGGCCCGCCGCTCAATTCTCCGACGGCAGCCCCGGTGACCGCCGACGACGTCGTCTTCTCCTTCAACACGCTGAAGGAGAAGGGCCATCCGAGCTATCGCATCGTCATGCGCGACGTCACCAAGGCCGAGGCGCTCGACAAGCACACCGTGCGCTTCACATTCCAAGGCACCCTGGTCCGCGATCTGCCACTGTCGGTCGCCGGCCTCTCCGTGCTGCCCAAGGCCTACTATGCGACACAGCCCTTCGAGGAAACCACGCTGAAGGTCCCCGTCGGTTCCGGCCCCTACACGATCGCCGACCACAAGCAGGGCGGCTTCATCACCTACAAGCGGCGCGCCGACTATTGGGCGAAGGACCTGCCCGTCAATCGCGGCCGCTTCAACTTCGACGAGATCCGCTACGAGTATTTCCGCGACCGAACCGCCGAGCTCGAAGCCTTGAAATCCGGCGCAGTTCGATCTGCGCGAGGAGTTCACCGCCAAGGACTGGTCGACGGCCTACGACATTCCGGCGGTCAAGGACGGCCGCCTGATCAAGCTCACCATGCCCGACGCCAATCCCTCCGGCGCGCAAGGCTTCTTCATCAACACACGCCGCGCCAAGTTCGAGCGACATCCGCGTCCGCCGCGCGCTCGATCTACGCCTTCGACTACGAGTGGACCAACAAGAACCTGTTCTACGACCTCTATACTCGCACCGAGAGCTACTTCGAGAACTCGGATATGAAGGCCGACGGGCAAGCCGTCGCCCGGACGAACTGGCGCTGCTCGAGCCACATCGCGCCAAGCTGCCGCCGGCCGTCTTCGAAGAACCCTATCGTCCGCCGCAAACCGATGGCAGCGGCAACGACCGGCGCGCGCTCCGCGAAGCTCAGAGGCTGCTCGCCGAGGCCGGTTGGAAGCTCGATGCGGCCAAGGGCGCCGAACCGGTCGTCAAGAACGACAAGGGTGAGACGCTGGATCTCGAGTTCCTGATCTTCGAGCCGACCTTCGAGCGCATCCTGACGCCCTATGTGAAAAATCTGCAGCTCGTCGGCATCAAGGCCTCGATCCGCCGGGTCGACTCCGCACAATATGAGCGGCGCGTGAAATCTTTCGACTTCGATGTCGTCACATCCCGTTTCGTGATGGGACTGACGCCCGGAACCGAGTTGCGCAACTTCTGGTCCAGCGAAACGGCCGACAGCGAAGGCAGCCGCAACCTCGCGGGCATCAAGGACCCGGTGATCGACGCGCTGATCGACAAGATGATCGCCGCCAAGTCACGCCAGGAGCTGAATGTCGCCACCCGGGCCATCGACCGGGTGCTGCGCGCCGGCCACTATTGGGTGCCGCACTGGTTCAAGGCGTCTCACACCGTCGCCTATTGGAACAAGTTCGGCCGTCCCGCAGATCAAACCGAAGTACGACCGCGGCATCCTGGACACCTGGTGGTATGATGAGGCGAAAGCTGCGACAGTAAAAGTCAATTGACGGCCCCAAGGCCGGTCGGCAACTGAAGGGAGGATCGAACCCGGATGCTGCTCGGCATCCGAGGCCAGGCTCCTCAGTCTCCGCAATACCAGGACACCACCGGTCAATGGCCGCCTACATCATCAAGCGCCTGCTGCTGATCATCCCGACCATGCTCGGGGTGCTATCGTTGACGTTCATGCTGGCCCAGTTCGCCCCGGGCGGTCCGGTCGAACGCGTCATTGCACAGCTGACCGGCACCGACGTCTCCGCCACCTCGCGGATCAGCGGCGGTCAGGGCGATGGCATCACCGGCCAGTCCCGCGGGCAGCCCGGCCAAGGCGCCGACAGCGTCGGCTCCAAGTACCGCGGCTCGCAAGGCCTCGATCCCGAATTCATCAAGCAGCTCGAAAAGCAGTTCGGCTTCGATAAGCCCTGGCATGAGCGCTACGTCAAGCTGCTCTGGGATTTCGCCCGCTTCGATTTCGGCAAGAGCTATTTCCGCGACGTCTCCGTCATTCAGTTGATCAAGGAAAAATTGCCCGCCTCGATATCTCTGGGTCTCTGGATGATGCTGATCACCTATCTGATCTCCATCCCGCTCGGCATTCGCAAGGCCGTCAAGGACGGTGAGAAATTCGACACCTGGACGTCCGGCGCCCTGGTCATCGGCTATGCGATTCCGGGCTTTCTGTTCGCAGTGCTGCTGATCGTCGTGTTCGCCGGCGCCTCGTTCTTCCAATGGTTTCCGTCACGCGGCCTCCACTCCGACGAGTGGAGCAGTTATCTCCGGCCCTACGGTTTCTTCGGCAGTTTTCTCGCCTGCACCGCCAAGCCGGCCTGCGCCGTCGACTATCTCTGGCATATCACCCTGCCGCTCATCGCCATGGCAATCGGCTCCTTCACGACGATGACGTTCCTGACCAAGAACTCATTCCTCGACGAGATCCGCAAGCAATACGTCGTCACCGCGCGCGCCAAGGGCCTCACCGAGAACCGCGTGCTCTACGGCCACATCTTCCGCAACGCCATGCTGATCGTGATCTCAGGCTTCCCGAGCGCCTTCGTGCACGCGTTCTTCACCGGCAGCCTGCTCATCGAGCAGATCTTCTCGCTCGACGGTCTCGGGCTGCTCGGCTTTGAATCGCTGATCAACCGCGATTTTCCCGTCGTCTTCGCCACCGTCTACATCTACGCCCTGATGGGCGCGGTCCTGCATCTGGTCTCCGATTTCATTTACACCCTTGTCGATCCCCGGATCGATTTCGAGACGCGGGAGGTCTGAGCATGGACGCCCGCAGCAACGATCGGATCGCGAGTTTCGCCGCCGGTAACTGGCGCGAGCGGATCGCGCGGGCCTTCGTGCTTTCGCCGATCAACCGGCGCCGCTGGGAGAACTTCCGGGCCAACCGGCGCGGCTACTGGAGCCTGTGGCTGTTTCTCGGCCTGTTTCTGCTCAGCCTGTTCGCCGAGCTGATCGCCAACGATCGGCCGCTGCTCGCGCGCTACAAGGGCGAGACGTTGTTTCCGGTGCTGGTCGATTATCCGGAATCGAAGTTCGGCGGATTCCTCGCCGTCACAGACTACAAGGACCCGGTGATCCTCGACGAGATCGCGAAGGAGGGCTGGGCCATCTGGCCGCCGATCCGCTATTCCTATGGCTCGATCAACAAGGATTATCCCCGGGTCAAGAATGCGGAGGGCCGCTGCCTCGGATTTCCAGCCCCACCGCCGTGGGCAACCGGCGCCGAGTTGTGCGAAGCACCGGCCGAGCAGATCTCCCGTTTCACACAATTCGGAAACCGCAACTGGCTCGGCACCGACGATCAGGGCCGCGATGTCGTCGCCCGGATCATCTACGGCTTCCGGCTCTCGATCATCTTCGGACTGCTGCTGACCCTGTTTTCGGCCTCGATCGGCATCACCGCCGGCGCCATACAGGGCTTCTTCGGCGGCCGCGTCGATCTCGTGTTCCAGCGCGTTCTCGAAATCTGGTCGTCGATCCCCTCGCTTTACGTGTTGCTGATCATCTCTGCAGTGCTCGTGCCGGGTTTCTGGACGCTGCTCGGCATTCTGTTGCTGTTTCACTGGGTGCAGCTCGTCGGCGTCGTTCGGGCCGAATTCCTGCGCGGACGCAATTTCGAGTACATCAAGGCGGCTCGCGCGCTCGGCCTCTCGAACTTCAAGATCATGTTCAAGCACCTGCTGCCGAATGCGATGGTGGCGACGCTGACGTTTCTACCCTTCAAGCTATCCGGCTCTATTGCCGCGCTGACCGCGCTCGATTTCCTCGGGCTTGGATTGCCGCCGGGTTCGCCGTCACTCGGCGAGTTGCTGCTGCAGGGCAAGGCCAATCTGCAGGCGCCCTGGCTGGCGCTGGCCGCGTTTTTCACGATCGCCATCGTCCTGTCGCTGCTGATCTTCATCGGCGAGGCCGTACGCGATGCGCTCGATCCCAGGAAGACTTTCCGGTAGGATGAGCCATGGGTGAACCGACGACGATCGTGATCGAGAACTACCCGGTCGACAAACTGCCGGACGAGTTGCGTCGCGGCCTGCAAAGCGGCCGGATGGTGCGCGTGACCGTGGAACACGACCCGGCAGCCCCGAAACCGCCGCCCCTGCGCCCGCTGACGTCATATTTTGGCGCCGCTCGCGGCGTCTATCCCGGTCACGAAGCCGTCACCTCCATCCGCAGGCTTCGCGACGAATGAGCGTTTTCAAACAGTTCGTCGGCCATCGACTTTACCTCGACACCAACGTGTTCATCTATTTCGTCGAGGCACACCCGGCGTTCTCGGATGTGTTGTGCGAGCTGTTTGCCGCCATCGAGGACGAGGAGGTCTCCGTCGTGACCAGCGAGCTGACGCTTGCCGAAGCTATGGTGAAACCGCTCTCGTGCGGGCAGCCGGAGAATGCCAGCGTCTACGTCGACATGTTGTCGCCCGGCTCGAAGATCAACATCAGCCCGGTCGATCGCAGAACGCTGCAGCGAAGTGCTGAGGTGCGGGCTCGCACGGGCGTACGCGCATTCGACGCGATCCACGTTGCAACGGCGATGCTCGAGAACTGCCATTTTCTGCTCTCAGAAGACAGCCGGCTGGCGGTGCCATCTCCGATGCGGCATGTACGCCTGTCCGAGCTCAGCACCGCACCATGAGCAAATCGCCCTCCGAGACACTGGTCAGTGTGCGAAATCTCGCGGTGGAGTTCCGTGCGGGTCAGAGCGTCACGCGCGCGGTCAATGGCATCTCGTTTACGATCGGCAAGGGTGAGACCGTGGCGCTCGTCGGCGAGTCGGGCTCCGGCAAGTCCGTCTCCGCACTGTCGATCATGCGACTGTTGTCCTATCCGGCAGCTTCGCATCCGACCGGTGAGATCTTTTTCGAGGGGCGCGATCTGCTCGCCATCCCCGAACCGCGCATGCGGGAGGTCCGCGGCTCGCGCATCTCGATTATCTTCCAGGAGCCGATGACGTCGCTGAACCCGCTGCACACGATCGAGAAGCAGCTCGGCGAGATCATCAAGCAGCACGGCGGCGGCAAGGTCGGCACGCCGATCCTGGCACTGCTCCTGAACAAGCTCGCTGGCGGTGCATCCGGCGGCGGCGGACGCGCGCGGGCGCCATTGAGCGCTGGCGAGCGTGTCCTGGTGAACCAAGTGACGAGTTGGCTCGATCTGACCGGCGCCCGATCGGCCCTCCGCCTGGCGGGTCTGCCGTTCAGGCTTGCAATGAACGCGATCCGACCACGCGCCCGGGAGCTCCATGCCGCGTGGTATCCGGGCGAGGTCGACCGTCGGAAGAACGTGCTGGCCCTCCTTGAAAGCGTCGGCATTCGGGATGCCTTGAACCGGCTCGACGCCTATCCGCATCAGCTCTCCGGCGGCCAGCGTCAACGCGTCATGATCGCCATGGCGCTCGCCAACGAGCCCGATCTCCTGATTGCAGACGAGCCGACCACAGCCCTCGATGTCACCATTCAGGCGCAGATCCTGGAGCTTCTGAAAACATTCCAGCGCGAGCGCGGCATGGCGATGCTGCTGATCACCCACGACCTCGGCATCGTCCGCAAGATGGCCGAGCGCGTCTATGTCATGAACAAGGGCGATATCGTCGAGGAAGGCCCGGCGCAGCGCATCTTCGACGCACCACAGCATCCCTATACGCGCCACCTGCTCGCCGCCGAACCGACGGGTAAACCACCCGCCGGAAACCCTTCGGGACCCGTCGTCATCGAAATCGACAATCTGAAGGTCTGGTTCCCGATCAAGCGCGGCCTGATGCGCCGGACCGTCGATCACGTCAAGGCCGTCGATGGTCTCTCGCTTCGCCTGCGGGCGGGCGAGACACTCGGAGTCGTCGGCGAATCGGGTTCCGGCAAGACGACGCTCGGCCAAGCCATCCTGCGCCTCGTATCCTCCGAAGGACCGATCACCTATTCCGGCCGCCGCATCGACGGCCTCTCGACGAAGGCAATGCGGCCGCTGCGCCGCGAAATGCAGGTCGTCTTCCAAGACCCCTACGGCTCGCTGTCACCGCGCCTCTCGGTCAGCCAGATCATCGAGGAAGGCCTGATCATCCAGAGCCCGTCGATGAGCTTCGAGGAGCGGCGCGAACGCGTCGGTCAGGCGCTCACCGAAGTCGGTCTCGATCCGGCCGCGCAGGACCGCTATCCGCACGAGTTCTCCGGCGGCCAGCGACAACGCATCGCCATCGCCCGCGCCATGGTGCTCGAGCCGAAGTTCGTCATGCTCGACGAGCCAACCAGCGCCCTCGACATGAGCGTGCAGGCCCAGATCGTCGACCTGCTGCGCGACCTGCAGAAGAAGCGCGATCTCGCCTACCTCTTCATCAGCCACGATCTCCGCGTCGTGCGCGCGCTCTGCAATTACGTCATCGTGATGCGCAACGGCCGGGTTGTCGAGGAAGGCCCATCGGCCGAGATCTTCGAGCGCCCCAAGGAGGACTACACAAAGGCGCTGCTCGCCGCCGCGCTCAATCTCGAGGTCATCCACCGCAGCGCGACGGCCACTTAGGTGCACGCAGAAACGGCGATGAGTAGCCCGACATCTCGCAGGACCCTCAACTCGTCAACGAGAGCGATACTGTCCCGAAAAGACGCTTGGCGCGGGTCAACTGGCGCTTGCCATCGTTCTCAATCGTCTTGGGGAGCCTAGACATCCATCATGAGCCGAACACCAGCCCCCGCGCAGCCCTCGCCGCCGCCCCAGCTCTGGTCGAAGGCCTATCTTTATGCGCGGCTCGAGGCGGCACTGCTCAATCCGATCCGCTCGCTGAAGCTGGCGTATGTTCCGCTCTTGATGGTCTACTTCGCCTATGGAGCAACGGGACTGGTCGCCATTGCGCAGACGTTCTGGGTGAAGAAGGCGCTGACGCTAACACCAGCCGAGCTTGCCTCGCTCGCTGTTTGGCTCAACATTCCCTGGACCGTGAAGATGGTGTTCGGCGAGCTCGTCGACACCGTCGCCGTGTTCGGCTCGCGCCGGCGCGGCTATGTACTGATTGGCGGCGCCTGCGTCGCGGCCGGCATGCTGCTGTTGGCGACCGCTGCCTCGGGCGTCGTCCGCTCGATCAGTCCGACCGTTCTCTACGTTGCTGCCGCGCTCATCATGGTCATCGGCCTCGTGCTCCAGGACGTCGTCGCCGACGCCATGAGCACCGAGGTCGTGCCACGCGCGGATGCGACCGGGGCGCCGCGCCCGCAGTCTGAGATCGACCGCGAGCTTGGCATGGTGCAGGTGCTGGGCCGCTTGGCGTTGTCCTTTGGCGCCTTTGCGACGGCGGGACTCGGCGGCTGGCTTGCATCTGCGCTGCCCTACACGACTGTCTTCCTGATCGGTCTCGTCGTGCCAGCAATCTCGGTCTGCGGCGCGCTGCTGGTCAATCTCGAGACGCCCGAGCGCCGGGCCATCGACTGGAACATCCTCGGCGGCGGATTGGCATTTGGCGTCTTTGTCCTGGCGATGGGCCTCGCCCGGATCCCCTTCGGATCCGAGATCGTGTTTGCGGTCTCGCTCGCCGTCATCGTGTGGATGTTGCGCCGTGTCGCTGGCAGCGTCGATCCCGATACGCGCATCAAGATCGCCATGGCCGCGATCTTGATTTTCCTATTCCGTGCAGCGCCATCGGTTGGCCAGGGCTACAGCTGGTTTACGATGGACGTGCTTGGCTTCGACGAAGCGTTTCTCGGCACGCTCGGGCAGATCGGCGCGGGGCTGGCGCTCGTCGCGGCTTGGGTTTTCTCCGATGCGATCACCCGCCAACCCGTGACACGGGTGCTCCTCTGGCTGGTTATTGCCGGCGCGATCGTATCGCTGCCGGGTCTCGGGCTGACGCTTGGCCTCCACAATTGGACTGAGCGTCTGTTCGGCTTCGGTGCCCGCTCGATCGCCGTCGTCGACGCAGCGGCAGCCTCCCCGCTGGCTCAGCTCGGCATGATCCCAATGCTGACGCTGATCGCCATACATGCGCCAGCCGGTCACCGCGCCATCTGGTTTGCGCTGATGGCGTCCCTGATGAACCTGGCGCTGTCGGCGGGCGAGCTGCAGACCAAATACCTGAACCTGATATTTGCGGTCGATCGCGGCCAATACGTCAATCTGGCGTGGCTCTATATGGTCGCTCTGCTGATCGGAACCTTAGTCCCCCTGACGGCCATCGCCATTCTCGGCCGCCGGCTCCGGCCTGGCTGATCGACGGCTGCGATCTGGCCACTTCTCGTTCCAGCGCATGGGCCGCGACCTCTGCCTAATCGTACGGAGTCAATTTGCCATGCGCCGCGTCTCCCGGGAGTCAGCGATTTGACCGGTTGTTTTGGTGGGAGGCAGCGATGCGCTGGAGCGCAACATCGCGTTCGACCGTCTCGCCGATACCACCATGATGCGCTGGCGGCTCGTCCTTGCTGAAGACAAAGAAGAGGAGCCCCGTGATCGCCAAAACGGCGGCCCAGATGCCCAGCATCAAACAAATCAGCGAGCCTGTCAGGATCGGCGTTCCGACATATAGTCCAATCATTTCAATTATTTAGTCAATATTCCAATGCGCCGACAAAAACGCACAGCGACCCGATAGCTACCACCTAGCCGATGTCAGGAGGCTGTTGCTGGATATTTGTCATAATGGCAACGCGGGTCGAACAAGATCGGGCAGCACCATAGTGCTGTCCTTCTCCTCGACGCCGCGCCGCGACATGATCGCGATCGCCACCACACTCACAGCTGATGGGATCTCGTCGATACCAGTCGGCGCCAGCGGTGGCTATTGGCGCGGCCGGACCAATTGCGGCAACCGTTGACGACGGCGGCAGCGGCCTGCGTGAATCCGCCTTGCCTGTTCCTGCGCTTCAGGACGGCCGATCACGTCACTCACGCGCGGGGCGACCAGCGCGGCGGTTCGGACTGTGGCGCCGGGCCCGACAACGGTCCGTTCTCGACAAGCAGCCGACAGTAAAGGTCGGGTAGAACAGTGGGAGCCCCGCAAGCGTGGCCATACCGTCACGGCGGGATACCTTATGGTTAGCGTGATTGTCACAGTGAAGGACAAGGCGTTGACATAGGGACGACTATCCTGAAACATGCAAAAAAATGAAATGAAACTGTCCGTCACTTGAGTGCAGGTGTGTCATGGGGGAGGCGACGTCGGCGATAGCCGATGCGGGTAAGGTGCGCATCTTGCCTGCGATCGTCAAGAACATCGCCGTATTCGCGATAATCGGCTGCGCGTGGCTCGGGCTCGAGACCGGATATTTCTCGCCTGATCGGCCGACCCGCAACCAATGGGAGCTGCTCGAGCGCGCCAAGGCAAAGGCGGCCGCAGCGGTCATCTATCAATCCAATTTTGCGCTCGAGAAGCCTGGCGAGACGGGCCATCAAGCCGGTTATTGGTCGCGCTACAACGGCGCCACGGTATCGACGGTTCGATTCGATCCCACCGGCATTACGATCAATTTCGACAAGGCTGCCTGGCTCGGCGCCGTTTATCGGTTCGCCGCCTTCGAGCCGAAGGCGATCTATCGCGTGACAATGACCGGCAGCGTCGAGAATGAACCTGCTGCCATGCTGGTGCGCAACCGGCAGCTGGATCTCATGCGCCAGCGGATACCGGTTGGAACAGCCCCGTTTGTCGCTGAATTCGTGGCGCCGCCGGGCGGGCTGGACCGGGTCGACGTGGTGTTCATGCCCGACAATCGCAACAACCCCAAAGGGACCATGAAGATCACCTCTGTAAAAATCGAACGGCTGGGGGACTAGATGGCCGACGTTGCTACTGCGGGGCGGCTCGATATCGAGGAGCAGCCGTTCTCGCTGCTGCGGGTTGTCCCGCTGGAGTGGGTCGGTATCGTCGGGTTGATGGGGCTTGCTGTCCTCTACGTCATTCTCGACAACGACTCGTTTTTCAATTTCTGGACCGACCGGGACATGGTCCGTTCGGAAAGTCTTCTGCGCGAGTTCCAATGGATGGGCGCCGAGTTGTCCTACGGCTCGGCAGCTCGCGTTCCCGGCGGTTTTCTGCACTATCTCTGGGTCATTCCGACGATACTGAGCAAGGATCCCGAGCTCAGCTACCAGTTCTGCGTGCTGCTGGGCATGCTCGCGCTGATTCCGTTCTATCTGGCGCTCCGGCAGAGCTTCGGGGCCATGGCCGCGGTGACGGCGACAGTCGTCCTGATGGCATCGCCGGTGCTGTTTGGAACGCTGACTCGACTTTGGAATCCGAGTTTCCAGGCGCCCTTCATCATCCTCACATTCGCCTTCCTCGTACGTCTGCTCGCAGAACGCCACACGCCGAGCTTCAAGTGGCTGGTTGCTTCGCTGGTGCTCGGCATGCAAATGCACCTGTCGACGTATCTGCTTGTCATATGTGTCGTGATTGCGCTTGTCGTCACGCGAACGCGGATCCCTTGGCGTTCAGGGCTCGCTGCCCTCGCGATCACCGTTGTGCTGCTGTTGCCTTATCTGGCGGGCGAGATGGCAACAGGGTGGGACAATCTTCGCCAGATGCTCGGCAGCCAGGGTCGCGGCGCGGTGCGAACCTTCGGCCTCACGCGCGGTTTTCTCTACAATCCAGACAATGTCGGAGACGTCTGGCGCTGGTACATGCTGGGTTTCGAGATGAACGACAACCTGCCAGCGGTCCCGCTGCAGACGGCGCTGTCATGGCTGCTCAACCTGTCCGTCATCATCGGCGGCGTCTACACCGCGCTTGCCCTCGCCTATTGGCTCGAATGGGGCAAGCCGATCGCGCGCGTCCTCGGGGTCCCGTGTGGCGGTGCGCACGGCCGCGTGCTGTTTGCCGCAGCACTGCCGGTTCTCGTCGGCTTTCTGTTCTTCAGCTACTCGCCGCAAGTCGAACTCGTGATCTACGGCTCGGCGCGATACCTGATGTTCGCCATGCCCGGCCTTGCCATCATCGCAGGGCTCGGCGCGGCGGCACTGCTGGCGGTCGGGCGCTCGAAGACGCTCGTGCGCGGCGTGCTGGCCGCGCCCTTGATCGCGGCAATTGCCGTGCCGGCCTGGGCACTCGTGGGCTCGCTGCGATCTCTCGACAAGCCGTATACCCAGCCTGGGCGCGACTTCATGGGAGCGCTCGACCAGGTCAGCCGCGAGATGCTGTGGAACCTTCCCGATACCGTCGCGCGTACGACAATTCTGCGGCGGCGTGAGGCCGGCTCCGATCGCTGGCGGTTCGAATCGATCTTCGGCATCGGCTATGAATTGCACCGCACCGGCACATCCGTTCCGTTCTCACGGAAAGGGAATTGCGTCGCCTGGTTGACCAATGGGTCGAAGACCTACGGCGACAGGGGAATGACCGCCGAAGCCTTGGAGCGCTCGTTCCAACAGCCCGGTTTGAAACTCAACATCGTCCGCCAGAAGAGAATGTCGAGCGACCTGCTGGTCGTCTATCAGCGACTCGATGGTCTCGGTTATTGCTTCACGACCATCACCAATCGCTACGTTTTCTCGGACGAAGAGAAGGCAATGTTCGAGCGCTATGGCCGGCTCCGTGAAGCGACGGCAGAGCCAATGACAGCCACGGTGAAATCTGACGAAAAAGGGTTTTTGCTCAACATCGGAAATGGCATCTACGGCATGTTGAAGTTTGGTGCTGCCGACGGCAAGCTCGCCCTCGAATTCCACTCGAACCAGCTCCGCGGCGACACCTACAACGGCGGCTTCCTCGACATCGGCATGATCGCCGGCCCACGGATCACGCTGACGCCGAAATCGGGAGACCCCGTTGTCATCCAGATCGAGACCGGGTTGGTCGGCGGCAAGGGTACGTTCACGCCCATTCGGGAAGTCCACGGCCTGCCGAAGGGTGTCTACGACATTGTCTTCGAGGCGGAGGTCTATCCGCCGGTGAAGCTCGGCGCCTGGCCGGTCCCCTTCGACGCAAAAAAGCCGGTCAAAATCCCCGTTGTTACGAACTATCAATTCGGCGGCTAGTGTCGCGAACCTCGCGAAGTTTTGTCGCGTATCTGTAGAAGTGTAGGGGAGAGTCCCGATGAGTGTGGATCCGAAGGCATTCTGGGAGGACAAGATCCTTACCTGGGAAAAGGGACGCTACGAGAAGAAGACCGAAAAAGGTGGCTTACTCGAGCGGATTGCCGATGCCTCGAGCAACTCGCTGCGCTACCGCATCCAGGTTACCGTCGATCTGCTCAAGGATCACGTCAAGGGCCGCAGCGTGCTCGAGCTCGGATGTGGATCCGGGCTGATCGCGCAGCGCTTTATCGACGCAGGCGCCACCAGCTATCTTGGCATCGACATCGCCGAAAGCGCGATTGAGATCGCCCGCCAACGCCAGCGCGAGCAGCGCTGGAGCGACCGCATTCGGTTCGAGGTCGGCACCATCCGGTCCATGGCGCCGGTGACGCAGGACGTCGTCGTGTCGCTGGGGGTGCTCGACTGGCTCACCGACGAGGAACTGGCCATCATGTTCGAGCGCCAGGGGAAGGCCGACTTCCTGCATGCCATCGCCGAGAAGCGCCGATCGCTTGCCCAATATGCGCACCGTGCCTACGTCCACATCTCCTACGGGCGGCGCACCGGGGCCTATCGCCCGCGCTATTTCCCGGCGGCCGACATCGCCCGCCTGGCCGCCAAGCACAGGCCCGGCCCATTCTATGCCTTCCGCAATCCGCGGCTGAGCTTTGGTGCTCTGATCTCAACGGTCCCGGTGGGTCCGAAAATCGACATTGGCTAACACCGAGGAGCCCGTGTGCCCGGCGATGGACGAAGGCTGATCGTGTGCGCCGATGACTACGCGTTCACCCCCGGTGTGAGCCGGGGGATTCGCGAGCTGCTCGCAGCCCGCCGCATCTCGGCGACCAGCGTTATGACCGTATCCGAGTACTGGCCAGAGGAGGCCGCGGGCCTCAAGGCAGTGGCTGGCGACGCCGACATTGGCTTGCACGTGACATTGACCGATCAGAAGCCGCTCGGTCTCATGCCGGCATTTGCCCCGGCTGGGCGATTTCCGCCCATGCCCGCCGTCTTCAAGGCGGGTCTCCTGCGCCGGCTGCCGCTCATCGAGATCGAGGCCGAAGTCGAGCGGCAGGTTGGCGCGTTCATTGCCCACTACGGCCGGCCGCCCGATCATATTGACGGCCATCACCACATCCAGCAGCTGCCGGGCGTGCGTGATGTCGTGGTGGCTGCGGCAGCCCGGATCGGGCGTGGGCGCACCTGGGTGCGCAGCGCCCGCGAGCGGCCGGATCGCGCCATGTGGCGTGGCATTGCAGTGGGCAAATCCCTGGCTATCGGTGCGCTTGGCGGCGGCATCGCTCGCCGGGCGGCAAGCGCCGGCGTGCCGGTCAACCAGGGCTTTTGCGGCGCCTACGATTTCATGGCCGAACGCCGCTCGACATCGCAGCTGTTCGCCGGCTTCACCAGCAGTGCACGATCGAACACGCTGCTGTTCTGCCATCCAGGCTATTCGGATTCGACGCTTGCGGCGCTGGACCCGATGACCCTCCCGCGCGAGAGCGAGCTTGCCTACCTCAAGAGCGAGGACTGGTCAGCGCTGCTGCAGGGGCGGGGGTTCGAGCTTGGTCCGCTGCTTCGATAGGCGCAGGTTTTCAGCCGCGTGCGCGAGGTTGCGGGCATCGGCGAACACATAGGCCTTCATCACCACGAAATTCACGATGAAGCACAGCGTATCGGCAAACGCCTTGCCCCAGAACCGGTTGACGCCGAACACATCGACCAGCAGGTACAGCGTCATCATCGACAGCACGAAGCTGAAGACATAGAGGCCGAGGAAGCGGCGCGCTTCCGTGGAGAGACCGCGGCCCTGCTGATCACGGAACGACCAGTTGCGATGCAGTGTGAAGGCGACCGCGCCGCCGAGCAGTCGTGCCGGGGCTTGCGCAAGCAGCACGTCGTGAGCCGGAAACTTCCATGAGATCAGGGTAAACAGAAGCCAGTCCGATGCAGCCGCCAAGCCTGCAACCGAGATATAGGCCATCCCCTGGCCAAGCGCCTTGATCGACATACTCACCGCCTCTGACGTTGTGACGCCAACTGTAGGATATGGTCCGCTGCCTCGGCCGCTCCGTCGCGCATCGGAGGCAGCCGTGTGTAGGCTTGGCGGAGTTCGTCGATACGCCCAGCCGCCGACATCATGGCCTCTTCGATCGCATCTTCGCGCGCCATGAAGCCGACGCCAAGCTTTTCAATCGTGCGGCCGTTGATCCACTGCTCGGCATGGTTCGGGATCGGCAGCACCACCATCGGCTTGCGGAGTGCGAAGGCCTCGCTCACCGCGCTGAAGCCGCCATTGCACAGGATCAGGTCCGCAGCGCGCACGATATGAGCGTTGTCGCGCAGCCGGCCATGGAAGACGACATTGGGCGGCAGCACCACATCCTGGGGTGCCTCGCGTCCGACGATGTCGAGTTGGAACGGGAACGTGCTATCCTTGAGCGCCACTGGCGTGCCAAAGCGCGAGCCACTGAGCATCACCAGGACGCGCCGCACTGGCCCGTCGCTCGGCGCCGTGTCATAGCCGCGCCGCACGATCGGCCCGATCCGCCGCACATTGCCGCCGACTTCCGGCAGCGTGTCGTCCAGATTAGGGCTCAACACCATGTCGACACGCGCCCGGTGGAACAGATAATCCATCTCCTCGATGGCGTAGAACTGCATGCGAATGGAGCGGGGCTTGTCGGCAAAGCGGCGATAGGACACGTGAACGACGTCGGCGTTGTTGAGCGCGACGATCGGCAGCTTGCGCCGCTTCATTGGTGCCGTGGAGTAGACGGAATCGAGCATCACCACGTCTGGCGCGAAGGTATCGAGCACGGTCTCGATGGTTTGCGCATTCCGCCGGCCGATGCGCCAGAAATCGCCGACCGACAGCAGTGTGCGCGGGATCGAGATGCGGCCATTGTGCGAGGCGTAGTAGAACGCCCCGATCTCGTGGATCTGGCCGGCGTCCTGGCGGCCGTCGAAGTACCACCTGCCGTTGCCAGAGGTAATGATTGCGATCTCGGCGCCCCGCTCGCGCAGGCGTTGGATAATGGAATGGCAGCGCGTCGAGTTGCCGAGCCCTAGTCCGTTAACCAGAAACAGCGCGCGTACCTGCGTCATCGATCTGCGCTCCGAACCAGGCGAACGGCGCGGCTGTAGGGGCCCGCCTTGGCGCTTGCTGCCAAACTCCATCCGGCCTCCGCCGACATGCTGCCGATCATGTCGGCGTCGAACAGTCTGATCTCCAAGCCATTGCGGCGATGGAACTGGCGGTAGGCCTGTCCCATGAGGCCGCGGGTCGGATGCAGGATCGCGAAAATTGCTCCGGGTTCGGCATGGCGGGCGGCGTTGCGCAGCACGGCCAAGGGATCGGGAACGAACTCCAACATCCCGGCAGAGACGATCAGGTCGAACGTGCGGCCGGCGTCGACCGCCGCCGCGTCGCCCTGGATCTGCGTCACACCTTGCTGCGGCAACTCACGCAGCATTTTCTCGGACAGATCAACGGCCCAGATGTGGCTCACACCGGCAGTAAGCAGTTGCCGCGTGTAGAACCCGGCCCCGCAGCCAAGCTCAAGAACGTCACGCCCGGTCACACTGCCGAGCATGCCCATCAGCGCATTCTGTTCCTGGTCGCGCACGCGGCTCCAGAGGCCTCCCTTGGAGGCCGCTTGGTAACCGGAGGCAACCCTGTCGAAGTAGCTTTTGACCTGACTCATGATGCCGACGCATGAACGCTGATGTCCCCTGCGGAAAAAGGCATAGCCTTCGCGGACGATCAAGCGAACTGCGCAGGCAGTTTCGGATGAGCTGGAAGAATCCTGATATTAAGGAAAACATGTTGCCACAAAGCATCGGTCGCCGCATGAATAGCCATCGATCTATGTAACTCTCGATAGACAACTGTGGTTTTCAAAAGCGTGCTCAGGAGACACAGGCTAATGTAATTGCATGAGTTTAATGGCTTCTCGAACCTGGCACGAGTCCGCAGAGCGTTCGCGTAGAAGAAGCGGCAAGCGGGCTCCGCTCAGGTGTTGCCCGGCTGGTTGTCCGTCGCAGCCGCCTTGCCGCCGAAAATCACTGGCGGCCGAGCAAGACCGAATTGGTCGCGCAACGTATTGCCTTCGTAGGCGGTTCGGAACAGCCCTCGCCGCTGCAGGATCGGTACAACCTCGGCGATGAAAATATCGAGCATCTGAGGCAATACCGGTGGCATCAGATTGAACCCATCCGAGACGCCGTTCTCGACCCAATCCTGCATCAGATCAGCCACCTGCTCCGGCGTTCCGGCGAATGTGAAATGGCCGCGCGCGCCGGCAAGCTTGGCGAGCAGTTGTCGCATCGTCGGCCGTTCGCTGCGCACCAATCCGACGATCACCTCGGTCCGGCTGCGGGATGCTTCGACAGTATCGGGCGGTGGGAAATCATCCGGTGACAGAACCTTATCCAACGGGATTTTCGAGAAATCGTAGCCGCCGAACCGACCGGACATGCGCGAGCGGCCAATCTCGATATCCGTCAGCTCGTTGAGTTCATCCCCATAGCGCTGTGCCTCGCGCTCACTCGACGCGATCACCGGCGAGAATCCGGGAAGGATCAACACGTGCTCGGGCTTGCGCCCTTCTTCTCGCACCAGCTTTTTCAGATCGTCGTAAAAGGCCTTGGCTGTCGCTTGTTCCATATGCGCGGTGAACACGGCCTCGGCATGCCGCGCGGCAAACCGTTTCCCCGTGTCGGATGATCCCGCCTGCACGAACACGGGCCGGCCTTGCGGTGACCGCGGCAGATTGAGCGGTCCTTTCACTTGATAGTGGACCCCCTTGTGATCGATCGTCCGCACGCGCGTAGGGTCGGCGTAGAGCCCCCCCGCACGATCGTCGAGCACTGCGTTGTCCGACCAGCTGTCCCACAGACCTTTGACGACGGCCATGTACTCCTCAGCTCGCTCGTAGCGATCGGCGTGGCCCATCTGCAAGCCGCCATAGTTGGTGCCGGCCTGATGCGACCAGGTCGTGACGATGTTCCAGCCGATGCGCCCGCGGCTGATATGGTCAAGGGACGAAAACTGGCGGGCGAGATTGTAGGGCTCCGTGTACGTGGTCGAGGCGGTTGCGATCAGGCCGATACGGCGGGTCGCCATGGCAACAGCGGCCAAAGTCGTAATCGGCTCGAGCCAGTTGAAGGGCGTCGCACGCACGTCGTTCCACAGGCCCAGGACGTCGGCGAGGAAGATCGAATCGAACAGGCCGGCCTCGGCTTTGCGCGCCATCTCGACGGTGTAGTCGATATCGGTGAGTGGCAACGGCGATGCTCCCGGATGCCGCCAAGACGCCTCGTGGTGCCCGCGGCTCTGGATGAAGAGGTTCAGATGCATGTGTCGCTTCATGGCCGTCTCCATTGGCTTGTTGTTGCCGCAACGCGGGCTGACCCTTGCCAAGGCGTGGCGACCGAGTGCTGGTCCCGTTGGACGCACGGGGATTGCGGTTGCAACGCTGCACGGGCCTGTGCCTTTTATAGGTCGAACTCAACAGACTAGCGCGCGCAATGTCCCGAAGAAACAGTAAACCAGGTCACGTGACGCTCGCCGAGGCGCGACGAATTTGGCTTCGCGCACAACGGCTTGATACCGCCACACCATTCGGCGACGGGCCGGCGGCAACGCGCATGGCCGTCGAGCACCTGGGTTACGTGCAGATCGACACGATCAACGTCATCGAGCGGTGCCATCATCACATCTTGTTCACGCGCATCCCGGGCTACCACCGCGCCCATCTGCATCAGATGCAAAGCGCCGACAAGTCGGTGTTCGAGTACTGGACCCATGCGCTGTCCTATGTGCCAACGAGCGCCATTCGATACTTTCTGCCCGATATGCAACGCCACCGGCGCGCTCCGAGCCGCTGGTTCGCGACCGTGCAGCCGGCCGACCTGCGCAAGGTTCTGGGGCGCATCAAGACGGGTGGTCCGCTGACGATCCGCGATATCGACGACGACGTGCTGGTCGATAAGGATCATCCCTGGGCTAGCCGGAAGCCGTCGAAGCGGGCGCTGCAGCATGCGTTTTACGCAGGAGAGGTGACCGTCAACGAGCGTGCCGGCATGCTCAAAAGCTACGAACTGATGGACCGCCATTTTGATTGGGCTGCGCGCCCGCGGCCGGCAACCGGGCCACAAGTTCTGGACTACATCCTCGATCGGGCACTGCGCGCGCAAGGGTTCGTGAGCCTCGACTCGGTCTGCTATCTCGATGCCAAGCGCAAACCGGCGATCCGCGGGTTGATCGAGGCCCGTGTCCGGCGCAAACAGCTGGTGCCAGTTCAGGTCGAAGGGGCGGAGGCGATCGAGCACTGGGCGCAGCCGGAAACACTCACCCCGTACCGCGAGCCCGAATCGGAGCTGGTCCGCCTCCTGTCGCCATTCGACCCGCTCATTATCCAGCGCAAACGGCTGCAACAGATATTCGACTACGAGCATCGCTTCGAGGCCTATATCCCGAAGGAGAAGCGGGTCTTCGGTTATTTTGCGCTGCCCGTGCTGGTCGGCGACACGATCGCAGCCGTCATCGACTTGAAAACCGACCGTGCTCAGCAGAAACTCGTCATCCAGCAATGGACCTGGATCAATCGGCGACGCCCGGCAGGGATCAAACGTTTGATCGAAGCAGAGTTGGACCGTTTCGCGCACTTCCAGCTTACTTGAGCCGTTCGCGCTCTGTGGCCATCGACGACAGGTCATCGGGCGGCCTAAGATCCTCGGCACGCAGGCCAACACGCGGCAATGAGAGGGCATACGATGGGCGACACGCTCGAGCACTCCGTCGTCGAGACGACGTCTGGAAAAATCCGCGGCGCGACGGCGGCTGGGGTGCACGCTTTTAAGGGCGTTCCTTATGGTGCGCCGACGGGCGGGCGGAACCGCTTCATGCCGCCGCAGAAGCCGGCGCCCTGGGGCGGCGTGCGCGATGCGCTGACCTATGCCGGTCGCGCACCACAGGCACCATCGATGGTCCAGCGGCCCGAGCTGGCCAATCTCTCGGGCCCTCCGGACACGCTACCCGAGAGCGAGTTGTGTCTGACGCTCAATGTCTGGACGACGGGGCTCGGCGGCAGCGCCAAACGTCCGGTCATGGTGTGGTTTCACGGCGGCGCCTTCTCCTACGGCTCGGCCAACTCGGCCCGGCTCAATGGCGCCAATCTCGCCGGACGCCAGGATGTGGTCGTCGTCACCATCAATCAGCGGCTCAATATTCTCGCTCATCTGCATCTGGCTGAAATCGGCGGCGCGGCCTTCGCGCAGTCGGGCAATGCCGGCACGCTCGATATGGTCGCGGCGCTGCAGTGGGTTCGAGACAACATCAGGCAGTTCGGCGGCGACGCCAGCAATGTCACAATCTTCGGGCACTCGGGCGGCGGGGGCAAGGTGTCCACGCTGCTGGCCATGCCGTCGGCGCGCGGCTTGTTCCATCGCGCCATCATCATGAGTGGTTCTGTCGTCCGGTTGATCGAGCGTGAGCGGGCGGCGAAGCTTGCCGAGGCGGTGATGACGGAGCTGGGTCTTAAGCCGTCGCAACTCGACGACTTGCAGGCGATGCAGTTCCAACGCCTGATCGCAGCCATCGCTCCGGCCCAGAAGCGCACTGGTCCGACCCGGTATCCGCTTCTCGATCGTTATGATTTTGGACCCGTGGTGGATGGGATCGTGCTGCCAAGTCAGCCGTTCGATCCCGAGGCGCCGGATGTTTCGCGCGACATTCCGGTGATGATCGGCGATACGAAGGACGAAACGGCGATTTTCTTCGCGCCCGATGACAAAGTCTGGAATCGCACGCTGACGGAAGACGAATTGCGGGAGCGCGTCGCTAAAGTCGCGGGCGTTGAGACGGAGCGGGTGATGGCGCATTACCGGGAATTATTCCCGATGGCGAATGCGGCCGAGCGGCTAATCACAACGCTGACGGACACCAATTTCCGCATCCGCACGCTGCTGCAGGCTGAACGCCGTGCGGCCCAGGGCGGCGCGCCGACCTGGCTCTATTCATTCGATTGGGAGACGCCGGTGTTCGGCGGCAAGCTCAAGGCCTATCACGCTCTCGACGTGCCGTTCGTGTTCGATACGCTCGATGTCGTGGGCGCGACCGATCGCAGCCCCGAGGCTTTGGATCTTGCTCGCTGCATCTCGGCGACCTGGGCCCAATTCGCGCGCACCGGCAATCCGGCCAATGCCGCGATCCCGTCCTGGCCCGCATACACGGCACCCGCGCGCGCAACGATGGTGTTCAACGCGCAGTGCCGCATTGTCAACGATGAAGGCGGCAAGCGCCGTGCGCTCTGGAAGGACGTTCTGCGCCTTGCATGAGGCCGGGCCTCGCGTCGCGGCAGCCTGTTTCCGCGCCCTCAGCCGGATTCAAATACATAGCCGGCGCCGCGCACGGTGCGAATGGGGTCGGTCTCGTTGCCGCGCACGAGCGATTTCCTGAGGCGCCCAACGTGGACGTCGATCGTGCGCTCGTCGATTTCGGCGGTCGTGCCCCAGACGCGATCGATCAGTTGGGCGCGCGATAGCACGCGACCCGGACTTTCCAGCAAGACTTCCAAGAGGCGGTATTCAGTCGGTCCGAGATCGATCGTGCGGGCCCCGCGCGTAACTTTGTGAGCGTGCCGATCCATCACGATTTCGCCGGCTCGCAGCAAATCGCTGACGCGTTCGGGTGCCGACCGGCGCAGCAGTGCTTTTACGCGCGCCATCAGCTCTGGCACAGAAAACGGTTTGACGACGTAATCATCGGCGCCGGTAGACAGGCCGCGTACGCGATCTGCCTCTTCGCCGCGCGCGGTCAGCATGAGGATCGGCAGTTGCGGCAATTTCCCCGTCCGCCGGAGCTGAGCGCATAACTCGATGCCCGACATCTCTGGTAGCATCCAGTCGATGATGACGGTGTCGAACAAGCTCTCCGATAGCAGCATCTTTCCGTCTTCGGCGTTTGACGTGGTGACCACGTCATAGCCTGCGGCCTTGAGATTGTAGTCGAGGAGCGTGGTCAGTGCGGTGTCGTCCTCGATGACGAGAATACGTGCTGGCATGGTCAATGGCCCTGGTCCGGTATGTGTGCCGGAACAAAAGTGCTGGTGTCATCCGCTTTGGGGCGGTCTTCCGTCAGCACCGTGCCGGTGACGAGGAAGTGGATGTTTTCGGCGATGTTGGTGGTGTGGTCGCCGATACGCTCGATGTTCTTCGCGGCGAACAAAAGATGGGTGCAAAGGCCGATGTTGCGCGGATCTTCCATCATATAGGTGAGCAGTTCGCGGAAGACTGAGTTATAGAGCGTGTCGAGCCCCATATCGGCGTGCCAAACAGCGACCGCCTTGGCGGCGTCGCGCGAGCCGAACGCATCGAGCACGTCTTTCAGTTGCCGCTGCGCAAGCTCGGTCATGTGCCTGAGGCCATTCATCAGCGGCCGTGGATGGCTCTCGTTGGCAACAGCGAGGGCGCGCTTCGCGATGTTCTTGGCCAGATCGCCAGCACGCTCCAGATCTCCCGCAACTTTGAGAACCGTCATGATATGCCGCAGATCGTTGGCGACCGGTTGTCGCTTGGCGATCATTAAAATCGCACGTTCTTGCAGCCGGCGTTCGATTTCGTCGATCCTTCGGTCGGACGCGACCGCGATCTCGGCAAGCTTTGGGTCCCGCTTTTCGAGCGCCAAGAACGCCTCGGACAGAAGTTTCTCGGTGAGTCCTCCCATCTCGGCGGTCAGACGATCGAGATCCGAGAACTCGGCGTCGTAGGCTCGGACAATATGTTGGCTCATGAGCGTCTCCTCAGCCGGTGCGGCCGGTTATGTAGTCTTGCGTACGCTTGTCATTTGGGTTCGAGAATATCTGCTCCGTTGGACCTTCCTCCACCAGATGCCCTAGGTGGAAGAACGCGGTGCGTTGCGATACGCGGGCGGCTTGTGCGAATGAATGAGTGACGATGATGATGCAGAAGTTCTCGCGCAACTCGTCGATCAGTGCCTCTACACGTGCCGTCGCGATCGGATCGAGAGCCGAGCAAGGTTCGTCCATCAGAATGACTTCGGGGCCAACCGCGACGGCGCGGGCAATGCAAAGGCGCTGCTGCTGGCCGCCGGAAAGGCTCGTGCCGCTGTCGCCGAGGCGATCCTTGACCTCGGACCACAGGCCCGCGCGCTGCAGACTTGCCGATACGATCTCGTCAAGCTCGGCCTTGCTGGCGGCAAGCCCGTGAATCCGCGGACCGTAGGCCACATTCTCGTAAATGGATTTCGGAAACGGATTGGGTTTCTGGAAGACCATGCCGACGCGCGCGCGCAACTGCACGACATCCAGGCTCGGATCGTAGATATCCTTGCCGTCGATCGTCAGGTCGCCAGTGACGCGGCAGGTGCTGATGGTGTCATTCATGCGATTAATACAGCGCAAAAACGTTGACTTGCCGCAGCCGGATGGGCCGATGAAAGAGGTGACCTTCCGGTCCCCGATCTCGACGTTGACATCTTTCAATGCGTGCTTCTCGCCATAGTAGACGTTAACGTCGCGCGCCTGCACTTTCGCTACCGGCAGCTCAACTCGCACTGACTTCTGGGTGCTTGCCGTCATATCCATAGGATGCCTCGCGACCTGACCAGTCTCACCAACGTTGCTCGAACTTGCGACGCAGCCAAATGGCGGCGCCATTCATGAGGAACAGAAACAAAAGCAGCACGATGATCGCCGCCGCCGTCTTGTACTTGAATGCCTGCTCGGGGAGGTCCGACCAGAGATAGATCTGCACCGGCAGGACGGTCGCCGCATCCGTGAACGCCTTCGGCACGTCAACGATGAAGGCCACCATGCCAATCATTAGCAGGGGAGCCGTCTCGCCGAGCGCGTGCGCCATGCCAATGATCGTGCCCGTCATGATCCCGGGCATGGCCAACGGCAAAACGTGATGGAATATGGCCTGCTGCTGCGATGCGCCAACGCCAAGTGCCGCTTCCTTGATCGACGGTGGCACGGACCTCAGTGAAGCGCGCGACGCAATGATGATTGTCGGCAATACCAGAAGCGCCAGCACCAGACCTCCGACCAGCGGCGCCGAGCGTGGCAGGTTGAAGAAGTTCAAGAACATCGCCAATCCGAGCAGGCCGAACACAATCGATGGCACGGCCGCGAGATTGTTGATGTTGATCTCGATCAGCTCGGTGAAGCGGTGCTTGGGAGCGAACTCTTCGAGATAAACGGCCGACAGCACACCGATCGGCAAGCAAAGCAACAAGGTGACCAGCAGGGTCAGCGCTGTTCCCATGAATGCGCCGCGTATGCCCGCCAACTCAGGTTCACGGCTGTCGCCGGCGGTGAAGAAGCGCCAATTGAACTGGCGCTGCACTTTGCCTTCGGCGCGCAGACGCTCCAGGAACGCAACCTCCTGATCGGTGACCTTGCGATTGCTCTCCGGCGTGATGTACGTGACGATCTGCCAATCGCCAGGCTTGGCCTCGTCTGCCGACCGGAGCGGCAGCAGGACCTGACCGATGATGCCGGTGTCGTTGAGTTTCTGGACCTTGACGAGGCCGCCGTTGATGGAGACGAGCAGGCTCGGCATCTTGCTGTCGAGAGCCTCTTCCACCATTGGAAGATCGTAGCGTCTTTTCAACTCGACGACTTCGTCGCGCAGTTCTTTGGCCCGGTCGGCGAGGTTGGCTTGTTGGGAACGCTGCAGCCGATCGGCCTCGGTGGTGAGCACTTGAGCGCGCTGTTGCAGCCGGCGCTTGATCGCGATCAAATCGTCGGCGAAGTCATTGGCCGACGTCAGAATGGTGATGTCGTCCTTCGTGTCGCTCGGTGTGGCAACGCCGCGGCCGGCCTTGGCTGTGATCGGTGTACCGTGGCCCTTGAAATAGAGATCGGCATCGTCGGACAGCAGGAGATCCGCTTTCACGGTACGGCCGACGATGCTGGGGTCCGCCACGATGCGCTGGCTGAGAATGTCGGGAGCGCCGGTGCTGAGCAGGCGGACCAGGACGCGCTCTGCACTGCGGTTTTCGATGCTCGGAATCGCCAGCTTGAGCGCATCGCGGGTGACCGGAAAGTAGTCTGCGCCCTTGAGGGCAGCGGGATCCTTCTTGCCGTCGGGATCGACGTGTTCGGCTTTCACCGGAACATCGAGCACGAGGGAATGTTGCCAAAATGCGGGCAGTCCCTTCATCAGGATGTCGGCAAGGAGGACGATCAGGAACGCAGCCGTCAAGGCAAGTGCCGAAAGGCCAAGCCCGCGAAACCAAGCCTCGCGCCGATAGCGTTTCCGGACCCGGGTCGCGGCAGCAGGCGACGTCACATCGACGCGGCGGATGATCGACGGTGCAGACTGCATGAAGGTGTCAGTCATATTGCTCTCGGTATCTGCGCACGATGCGGAGCGCGATGAGATTGAGCAGAAGAGTTACAAAGAAGAGGACGAACCCGAGTGCGAACGCTGCAAGCGTCTTGGCGCTGTCGAACTCCTGGTCGCCGACAAGGATGGTCTTGATTTGGACGGTGATCGTGGTCACGGCGGCGAGCGGGTTGAATGTCAAGTTGGCAGCGAGGCCGGCGGCCATAACGACAATCATCGTCTCGCCGATAGCGCGGCTGATGGCCAGCATGAAGGCTGAGACGATGCCCGGCAACGCGGCAGGCAGCACGACCTGCTTGATCGCCTCCGACTTGGTCGCGCCGAGGGCATAAGCGCCGTCCCGAAGGGATTGCGGGACGGCATTGATGACGTCGTCCGACAGTGACGACACGAACGGGATGATCATCATGCCCATGACGAGGCCGGCAGCGAGCGCCGACTCGGATGCAATGTCGAGACCGAGGCTCTCGCCCCAGCCGCGGATCAGCGGCGCCACGGTCAAGGCCGCAAAGAAGCCGAGCACGACGGTCGGGATGCCCGCCAAGATTTCGAGGACCGGCTTGGCTACGGCGCGGAAGCGGGGGGTCGCGTACTCCGAGAGATAGATCGCCGACAGCAATCCCAACGGGCCGGCGACGGCGATGGCGATCATGGTGATCAGCAGCGTTCCCGTCAGTAGGGGCAGAAATCCGAAAGCCGTTTTGATGTCGCCCTGATCCGCCCGAAGGGCCGCTTGCGGGTTCCACTCCGTGCCGAACAGGAACTGGGAAACCGTCGGGCGTCCCTTCAGCGACGTATCGAAGAAGAAGCGATAGGTTTCGAGCAGCACCGAAGAGAGAATGCCGATGGTGGTCAGGACGGCCACGGCCGCGCAGGCACCCAACACAATCAGAACGAAGCGCTCGAAATGGTTGCGTGCGCGAAACGATGGGGAGATCCGGCTGAGGCAGTACAGTAGGGCGACGGCGCCCAGGATGGTGCCGATACCAAGCACGAGCCAGCCGGCAATGCCGGTGGCGCTGTTGAGTGCGTCGGCGGCCTGCTTGATGGCGGCCGTTACCTCGCCCGAGTGGCGTCCGGCGGCGACGTTTTCAACCTCGCGGAGGGTGGCGCCGCGGCGCATCGGATCGGTGATGAGATCTGCCGGGAGTCCGGACAGCGCCCGGCTTGTCACCCATTGGGATGCCAGCGGCAAACTCGCGGCCAATAGGACCAGCATTGGGGCAAATACGGAGACTGCGGTCAGCAAACCGTGATAGTTCGGCAGCGAGTGCAGAGCCGCCTTCCGGCCGGGTGTGAAGAGTGCGCTTGCTCTTGACCGGCCGAGGAAAAAACCGGCTGCGGTGAGCCCGCACATGACGATCAGATAGATGTTTGTCATGCGTGTGCTCGATTGCATTCAACTGTTTGAGTGATCGTAATGAGCCGCCCTCCTCCAGTGCGGGGGAGGGCGGCCAATCCGTAGCATTACTTCACGTCCGTTGCCGCAAGGGTCTTCATCGCTTTCACGTCAGCCGAAATCTTGTCGGCCTCGGCTTTCGGCAGGGCAACCAAGCCTTTGCGAGCGAGGTAGCCGTCTTTCGACATCGCCTTGGCCGACGTGTATTCCGCGACGAACTTGTCGATGCCGGGAACAACGCCGACGTGCTGCTTCTTGACGTAGACGAAGAGCGGTCGAGCGCCCTTGTACTTGCCAGAGGAAATGGCATCGTAATCCGGCTCGACGCCGTCAATCGCAACGCCTTTCAACTTCGACAGGTTCTCTTCGAGGAACGAGTAGCCGAAGATGCCGAAGGCATTCTTGTTCGCTTCGAGCTTTTGCACGATGACGTTGTCGTTCTCGCCGGCTTCGACGTAGGCGCCGTCCTTACGGATCGACTTCCAGGCCTTATCGAAGGCCTTTGCATCGGTCTTCTTCAGTTCAGCGAGTGCCGGGATGGCCAATGCGCCCACCTCCATGAAGAGTTCGTGGAAGCTGTCGCGCGTGCCGGAGGTTGGCGGGGGGCCAAGAACCTCGATCTTGACGGCCGGGAGCGACTTGTCCACGTCCGACCAGGTCTTGTGGGGATTGGCGACGAGCTTGCCGTCAGCTCCCGGAATTTGCTCGGCAAGGGCGAGGTAGATCTGTGCCATCGAAAGCTTGATGGCCGCGCCGGCTTTAGACTGCGCGATCGTCAGGCCGTCGATGCCGACCTTGATCTCGACGATCTCTTTGACGCCGTTCTTGGCGCAATCCTCGAACTCGCCCTTCTTCATTGCGCGCGAAGCGTTTGTGAGATCGGGGTGGGTGACGCCGACGCCGGCGCAGAAGAGCTTCATGCCACCGCCGGTCCCCGTCGATTCCACCACGGGGGTCTTGCCACCGCCCGCCTTGCCGAACTGCTCGGCAACAGCCGTCGTGAACGGATAGACGGTCGATGAACCAACGATGCGGATCTGGTCTCGGGCCGCGACAATTGACGACGCGGACACGAGGCCAATCGCGGCAACAGCTGCGGTAACGGCCGCCTGCTTAATTTTCACGAAATTCTCCCTTGTGGGTGCAACGGGTCATGGACTGGATGACCCTGGCTCCTGATCTGCCTGGTGGGGCCCAAGGGTTTGGACCGCCTGCAGATCGGACTGTCATACTTCAGCGTTGCTATGCTTTTATGACAGTGTAACTATCTGAATTATAATAAGCATTGTCGATTTCCGGGAGGTGGACTGTAAAGGTCGAGCCTTTACCCGGTTGGGAGTCAATCCTGAGCTTGCCACGGTGTCGGTTGACGATGTGCTTGACGATCGCAAGTCCCAGACCCGTACCGCCGCGCTCGCGACTTTCCTTGGCGCTGACGCGATAGAATCGTTCGGTCAGCCGTGGCACATGCTCCGGCGCGATACCGATGCCGTCATCGGCGACCATGAGCAGAGTGTGGTTGCCGTCCCGCCGCACTGAGACGGCCACGGTGCCATTGCGGCGGCCATACTTGATCGCGTTCTGAACGAGGTTCTGGACGACCTGCTGGAGCTCGTCGCGATCGCCGACGAGCTTCGCGGGGCGTGCCATTATGCTGATGCTCAGATGGACATTCGCTTTCGCGGCCAGCGGCTGCATGGCTTGGCCGGCAGACTCGACAATCTCGGCCAGATCGACGACCGCGCTCGGATGCACATGCTCGTGCATTTCGATCCGGCTGAGCGACAACAGATCCTCGATCAACCGCGTCATGCGGCCGGCCTGCTGCTCCATGATGGCCAGGAACTGTGCCTGGGCCGCGGGGTCATTCTTAGCCGCGCCTTGTAGCGTCTCGATAAAGCCTTTCAAAGAAGCGAGCGGTGTTCGCAGCTCATGACTGGCGTTGGCGACAAAGTCGGCGCGCATTTCAGCCAATCGCTGCTGCTCCGTGTGATCGCGGATCACGAAGAGCATCGCAGGCTCTCCGGGGCCACGATCCCCCAGCGGCGTAATCCGGCCGGACAAGAAGCGCTCCACGGGGGCGGCCAATCGCGTTTCAAAGCTCTGCGCAAGTCCTGTTTCGATGGCGCGATCGAGGGCGTGCAGGATCTCTGGCGAGCGGATGAAGTGCACGACATCGCGTCCCGGCCGTGCAGACAGCAGGCTCTTCGCGGCAGCATTTGCTTCCAGAACAATGCGGTCGCGATCGAGAACGAGCGCAGCCTCGGTGAGACCAGTCAGCATCTCGCGCCAGAGGTGCTGGCCGCCTGGGGCTGGGTCCGACCCTTCCGGACGGGCGGAGCCCGAGGTCCCGGTTCCGTCGCGGCTGGCGGCAGTGCTCCACCAAGCGTCGCGATAGTTCACAGCCAAGGCGACGGCAACGAGGAGAACAAGGAGTGCCAATGTCCAAGGCACCGACGCCAGCATGGCGAGCGTGCCGACAGCTGCGCCACCCAACGTGGCCGCTACGGCCGGCGACCGCTGTGCCAATGTCCACAAGTTGGATGCATTGGCCCAGAGCGCCTTTCCAATGCGGGCTGCTCCTTGCTGCAAGCTGCGGCCTCGTCGGTGCGACACATGTCCCAGCGGGATCATTTGAGTGCACTGGATGCGCTGCGATCCAGCCGGCGTCAACCCGCTAATGCGGTGAGTCCCCGCGTCCGCGGAGTGGTCGGCACGATGCAATTGCTTAACTCCTCCCGCGATCATTCGCTGCTCGACAGCCAAGCCGACGCACGATAGCCAGGATTTCCCGCAGCCCGCCGGCTGCCACACGTCCCGAGACCCAATGGTCATTCAGACAGCCAAACCCGAGACGTCCATGCCGCTCGAGATCGCGGCACTGTTGTTCGTCGGCTTCCTGTGGGGCGCTCAATTCGGTTTCAACAAGATTCAGCTGGAAACCGTGACGCCGGTGACGGGGGTTGCGCTGCGCTTGGTCATCGCCGCCGTGTTCCTGTGGCTCATCGTCTGGATGCGTGGCGACGTGGTCCCGCGCAGCACCGGTCGCTGGCGTGACTTCACGATCCAGGGGCTTCTGACGAGTGGTGGGCCGGGCCTTATGGTGATGTGGGGCCAACAGTACATCGACAGTGCGCTGGCAGCGATCCTGAACTCCACCACGCCGATCTTTGCGACGCTGGTGACACTTGCTGTAACACGGCATGAACGGGTGGGGTTGCAGAAGGTCATCGGCCTGCTGTGCGGTCTCGGTGGCGTCGTCCTTGTCGTTGGCATCGATGCGTTGAAGGGCGTCGATCGCGGCCTCATCGGCCAGATCGTCGTGATGTTGTCTGCGCTCGGGTATGGCTGCGCGGCTGTCTATGGCCGCCGGTTTGCCGGCGTGTCGCCCGTGGTGACGGCCGCTGGCGCCAATACATGCTCGGCGGCCGTTCTGGTTGTTGCAGCGTTCGCACTCGAGAGCCCGCTGGAGCTGGCGCCATCGGTCCGGTCTCTCTGGGCGCTGGGCGCAAACGCCATCCTGTGCAATGCCATCGCGGTCATTGTCTATTACCGGCTGATTGTGACGCTTGGCTCCATCGGCGCTTCGAGCCTTGGATATCTGAAGGCGGCGTTCGGTGTACTCGTTGGTTGCTTTGCGCTCGGCGAACCGCTCACGGTCGCGATCATGATCGGGTTCGTGACCGTGATGATCGGTGTCGCTGCGATCAATGAGCAGATCCCGGGCCTTCCGCGGTCTGGAGGCCGCGCGTGAGCATGGCTCCGTTGCCGGCTTCGATGCAGGCGCCCGATGTGCCGCGGCGGACCATTGTGCTGCTTGCCACCGCTGCGTTCTCGAGCTCGATCAATGTGCGCGCGTGTGATCCGCTGCTGCCGCAGATCGCCGAAACATTCGGCACGACCGTCGGCGCGGCCGCGGCGATCATCACCGCGTTTGCCCTCGGCTATGGACTGCTTCAGCTGGTGTTCGGTCCGGTTGGCGACCGCTTCGGCAAGTATCGGATCGTGGCGTTGACGTCGCTGGCGACTGGAGTTGCGACGGCGGCATCCGCGCTGATGCCGACGCTCGAGACGTTGACCTCTGTCGCGGTTCTTTGCGGGCGCTTGCGCAGCAGCGCCGATTCCACTGGCCTTCGCCTGGATCGGCGATGCCGTACCGTTCGAACGGCGCCAGGCCGTGCTCGCGCGGTTTTTGTCAGCGCAGATCTCAGGCATCATCCTCGGTCAGGCCGCGGGCGGCATCATCGGCGACTGGTACGGATGGCATGTCGTGTTCCTGCTGGTTGGTGCCATGCACCTGATCGCGGGGCTCGCCATGCTGGCCGAGCTGCATCTCAATCCGTCGGCGCAGCCGCCGGGTGCGACGGCGCCGCTCGGATTTGCAAGCCTGGCGCGCGGCATCATCGGCCTCTTGTCCCGGCCGTGGGTGCGTGTCTTGCTGATCACCGTGTTTGTCGAGGCGTTCGCCATGTACGGCGCCTTCGCCTATGTCGGTGCGGATCTACGACAGCGCTTCGGCCTCAGCTATGGCTGGATCGGTATCGTCATAGCGGTCTACGGCGTCGGGGCTATCGTCTATTCGTTCACGGCCAAGCGATTGCTCGGGCGACTGGGCGAGCGGGGCCTGGCGCTGGCGGGTGGTTGGCTGCTGGCCGCATCATTTCTCGCGCTGGCGGCGGCACCCTCGATCCATGTCGTGCCAGTTGCGCTGATCGCCTTGGGACTTGCGTTCTACATGCTGCACAACACCTTGCAGACGAACGCCACGCAAATGGCACCGGAAGCCCGTGGCCTTGGCGTCTCGATGTTTGCGCTGGCGCTGTTTCTTGGCCAATCGGCGGGTGTCGCGATTGCAGCGCCTGTCATCGATCGCTGGGGCGCGCCGCCGGTGTACGTCGTGTCCGCCATCCTGCTACCGCTGGTGGCACTTTGGTTCCGCGCGCGGCTCCGGTACCGTCCGAGTCCCTAGCCGCGCGCGATCGTTGCCTTATCGGACCGCGACCGGGGAGACCGTGGAGCCGGTACCACCCTGCATTTTCAGGGGTTGCATCATGAAAGCGAACTCGTAAACGGCCTTGGCGGCCAACTCGTCCGTCTTCATGTTCTCAAGCAGGTGGACGCCACTTACGGTCAGTGCCAACTGGTGGACCGGAAGCGAGATCGTTGGATCGGGATTGGGTGCGACCTCGACCGGCCAGTTGTCAGCTCCGAGAAGCATCGGGTTCTTCGCAAGCAACCATTGCGCCGCCTTGATGCCGATGCCGGGGCAGCTTTTCACGTAGCGCGCGTTGTCCTTACCATAGTGCTTGTGCCACCCGGTGTTGATAACGATGGCGTCGCCCTCCTGAATGGTCGTGTTCTGCTTCTTGAGCGCGCCTTCGATATCCTCGACCGTGATCTCGTAGGTATCGGGTAGGGTCTCGACGCCCTTGAATCCGGCAACATCGATCAATACGCCGCGTGTGAAGAACATGCCGGTCTGATGGATGCCGAGCTTGCTGAAGCCGGTACGCCCGCTTGTCTCGCTGATCTTGAAGCAGTTATAGAGGCTGTCCTCGTGGCCTTGATGGGCAAATCCATCGAGCTGCGTGCCGACCTGACCGATCTCGGAAATGACCATCTCTTCGTTCGATGAGCGCTTGTTGGCCGGCTGGTTCAGGAACGTGCGCTTGACGTGGACATCGAAGCGGCGCGTGCCGAAGAACGGCATCTTGTCGCCGAGGACGTGGGCCAGCTCGATGATCTCGCCAGTCTTGATCAGGCTGGTGGCCTTCATGACGGCGGCCGGCTTTTGCAGATTCATGGAGCCGCGCTCGTCGCCTGCGCCCCATTTCGAGGGGCATCGATCCTTTTCAGCTGGCGGCAACCAGGTCGGCGTTTGGGCGAGGGCTGGGACTGATACGAGCAAGGCAGCAAGCGAAACGAGTGCGGTTCGAGCGAGTTTCATGGCGCTATCTCCTCCATTGAGAGGAGGAGCTTAGGGAGTCCGTGAAGATGCCGCAACGAAGCAAAGTTGCTGCGGCGCACTCATGTCAGAGCAGCAAGCTCCGCATGCAGGTTCGCTCGGGCAGGGGCATCCCAAAGCGCCTGCAGATCGTCGCAAAGATAAAGGCGTCGCCGCGCGAGAAACGTTTTCAGAACCTTCGCGCGGCCCGCCTTCCAGCTCGCTTCCGAGTAGACCGCGAATTCTTTGCGAATGGCGCGTGCGTAACTCTCATAGTCCTTTCTGGGGGTGCCGAGGATCGACAAATCGAGATCGAGAAAACGGGCGAGATCGCCGTCTACATTGGTATTGCTCGCCGTCATATGGGCCGTCGCCTCGATCAGATGAGCGATCCGCCCGATGCGAGTGGGTGCGAGACCGAGTTGTCCTAGTCGGGATCGCGCCAGCTCTGCGCTCGCGGCTTCGTTGTCGTTACGCGCGATGTCGTAGATTGCGTCGTGGAAGAATATCGCCAGCTCGACCGTGTCGCGATCCCGGAAGAGTGTTCGTTGCTGCTCGACCAGGGTCAGCAGTGCGCCGATGTGGGACAGCGTATGATAGTGCCGTCCATGGCTCTGGTAGGCGACGGTCAGCTCATCAAGAACTGCGGCGGCCTCGACACGGTGCCGGATCGCGAAGGGGATCAGCTCGAACCAGCGGTCCCCGATCGCCTTAATGTCCATTTTGGCGGGCTGTTTGCTCATGTGGCTAGAAACCGAAACGCTTGCCGACAGCAAGCGGCGTGAGCGTCTGGTCACCGAAGGCATTGGCAAGAGCCGTCATCGCGCGCCAGCCCGTGCAATGGCCGGCGGCAATCGTGGTGAGCCCGAAGTCGCCGAGTGCAGTCACTGTCGCGGGGATGACGCGCTCGTTGGTGCCGGAGAGATGCAGGCCACCCATGATGGCGTGAAGTTTGGTGTTCGGGAACGAGGTGCGGGCATGCGTGAGCACATTGATCACGCCAGCGTGCGAGCAGGCCGATAGTACGACCAGGCCCTTGCCGCGCACGTTGAATGCGACGAAACGCTCGTCCATCAGTAATTCGTCGGGCTCCCAGCCCGTGCCGTCATCGGTGCGCCGATGCTGGCCGGGAAGCCCGGTTTCGAAGGGCGTGACGCGCGGTATCTCGCCGCTGACGAAGACAGCGCCGGCGAGCGGCGCTTGTGGCTCGGTCGTGTTGATCACGCGCGCACCATGCATCGTCAGGGCATGAACGCTGGGCACGTCTTCCATCAGGCGGAACCGGCCGTCGGGAAGTTTCGAGGCCCTTTGCCGGAACATGCCGGGATGGGCGTAATATAGGATCTCGCGCCCGCCATTGCTGGCCCGGATGAGGTCGAGTGCGCGGATCATGCCGCCGCCGTGATCCCAATGTCCGTGGCTGAGCACGATCGCCTCGACGGGGCCGAGATCGACGCCGAGCCGCTGGACGTTGGTCGAGAACACCAGCGGATCGGGGCCGGAATCGAACAGTAGTGTGCGCTTCTCGGCGCCGATCGTCACCGTCACCAGGCACGACAGGCCGTGCGCCGCGCAGCAGAGGCAGTCGCCCGCAATGAGATTGATGCCGCGGCGGCCAAGGCGCGTCATTTCGGTTTCGACGAACTTCGGCGCGCTCGAGAGGTTGTCGGTGACGTTATCGACGAGGATCAGGATCTCGGCGCTGTCGACCTCGCGAAGGGTAGCCATGGCCGAGATCTCCTTTGTGCGCGGCGCTAGGTGGATTTTTTGGCGAGGGCCCGGTAGGTCTCGATCACCTGGCTGTCGTCTTCATGGCCGTGGCCCATGCCCGATGCATCGAGAAACAATTGATGCGCTGCGGCGGCAAGCGGCAGGCCCATCTTGGCGCCGCGACCCGCGTCCATGACAAGGGCCAAATCTTTGACGAAGATGTCGACCGCGCTGGTGACGACGTTGTCATAGTCGACCATCCGCGGTCCGCGGGCCTTCAGCATCCAGCTTTGGGCGGCGGAGCCCGACAAGATCTCGAGCGCGAGCTTCGGATCGATGCCGGAGCGCTCGGCAAACGCGAGTCCCTCGGCTGTCACCGCGATATGAACGCCGCAGAGCAACTGGTTGACGACTTTCATGGCTGCGCCCTGGCCGGGTTCTTCGCCGAGGTGAAAGAGGTTCGAGCCCATGGCCGTCAGGACGGGCTTGGCCTTCGCGAAAACCGGCGTCTTGGCGGCAGCCATGATGGTCAGAGTGCCGGATTGGGCGCCGGTCACCCCGCCCGAAACCGGCGCATCGACAAAATGGCGCCCCGATTTTTCGACGCGCTTGGCGATCTGCTGGATGCGGTCGGGCGCGCAGGTCGAGCAGAGTATGACGGTGGCGCCGGGCTTCAGGGCTTCCAAACCGTTCTTGTCGAACAGCACATCCTCGGCCTGATCTGCGTTGACGACCATCAGCACGGCCATGTCGGCATTGCTGGCCGCTTCCTGCACGCTCGATGCGCCGCGACCGCCGTGCTTTTCCAGCCGCGCGATCGCCTCGGGGCGCATGTCATAGCCGGTGACGCGAAACTGCTTCTTGATCAGCGTCTCGGCCATCGCGCCACCCATGGCGCCAAGCCCGATGAAGGCGATCGATCTCGTGGGCATGTCAGTCTGCTCCGCTATCTCGTCCGGCCGTCGCGCAAGTCAGCGTTTGCCACCGGCATCGATGGCGAGCGCCTGCGTGATGAACTTGTGGGTCGGTGCCGCGACACCGTGCTGCTCGCCGATCCGGACCACGGCGCCGGAGAGATAATTGACTTCGAGCGGCTTGCCGGCATGGCGATCGTGGGCCATCGATGATGTCATAGCGGCAGGATTGCCGTCGATCGTCTTCATCAGGCTGATGAAGTCATCAGGCTTCAGGTAGCCGCCGGCTGCGTTGCCGACGGCAATCGTCTCGCGCACAGCGTCCTCGATCAGCGCCCGCGTTCCAGGCGTCGTGCGGATCTCGCCAGCATTGTGGCCGGTGAGCGCGGTCATGCCGGAGAAGGTCGCGAGCATGCCGAACTTCAGCCAGACATTGCGATTGATGTTGTCAGAGAGGATGGCGTCGATGCCGGCTGCCTTGCATGCCGCATGGAAGGCCTCGAGCTTCGGCGACGTGCCTCCAGCTGCCTCACCGAATTCGAGGCGCGCGAAGGGACTGCGCTGCTCGATCACGCCGGGCTTCGAGATGTGCGACGCGATGCGGGCGACTCCCGGTACGACGTGCGCGCCCGGCAGCACGCGCTTGACGATCTCGGGTGCCTCGACGCCGTTCTGGAAGGTGATGATGGTGGTGTTTGCGACCGACGACTGACTTCAGTTGCGCGGCGGCACCCTCGGCGTCCGTCATCTTGGTCGCGAACATGATGACCTCGGGCACGCCGGCGGTCGCCGGGTCTTGCGTCACCTTGGCCGGTTTGATGGTCGCGTTGCCGATCTGGCTGTCGAGGATCAGGCCGTCTTTCTGGATCGCGGCGAGATGCGCTCCGCGCGCGACAAAGGTCACGTCGTTGCCAGCTGCCGCAAGCCGGCCGCCAAAATAGCCGCCGACGCCGCCGGAGCCCATCACCAGGAGTTTCATGTCGTCATTCCTCAATGCAAGTAAGCGCGATGGCGCTCGTCCCGCGCCATCATACGCCGGCCCGCTTGGCGAAGTCATCAAACAGCGCGTGTGCCTCGGCACTGAGCAGCGGCGTTGCCGACATCTGCCGCTGCTCCATGGGTAGGCCCACCTCGCGGCGCAGGTCGGGTGAGCTGAGACGCCGCATGAGCCGAGGATCTTTGGCGGCGAGCCGCGCCATGAACGCCCCCAACTCCGCTGCCGCACTCGCATAGTAGAAGTGCCGGATGTCGGCGAGATACATCGTTGCGACGCACATCGCGCAGGGCTCGGCCGTCGTGTAGAGGTCGCATCCCGCGAGACTGGTCGTGCCGAGCTTCTTGCAAGCGTCGCGGATTGCCTCGACTTCGCCATGCGACGTCGGATCAGAGATGGCGAGGGCCCGATTGAGCCCTTCACCGACGATTTTGCCGCCTTTGACGATCACGGCCGCGTAGGGCAGCGCTCCGGGACTGTCGAGGCTCTCGCGCGCGATCTCCAATGCCCGTCGCATGTAGGTTTCGTGCATCGCACTACTCCGCCGGCGTGGTGTTGTCAGGCCTCTCGCAGCTCAATGATTGTCCCGCGGCAGGCCCTTGGTCTGCGCGACGCGCTGGTATTTGACGGCGGGTTTCAGCACCATGCCGTTCGAGAGCTCGTCGACCATGCCGCGCTGGATCTCCTGCCAGGGCGTCTGGGCTTCCGGGTACTTGTAGCCGCCCGCCTTCTCCAGCGCCTCACGCCGCTTCTTCAACTCCGCATCCGAGACCAGCATGTTGGCCGTGCGCTTGTTGAGATCGATGCGCACCTTGTCGCCGGTCTTGAGCAGCGCGAGCCCGCCGCCGGTTGCCGCTTCCGGCGACGCATTGAGGATCGACGGCGAGCCGGACGTGCCGGATTGGCGCCCGTCGCCGATGCAGGCGAGCGATGTGATGCCTTTCTTCAGGAGGTAATCCGGCGCGCGCATGTTGACGACTTCGGCCGCGCCGGGATAGCCGACCGGGCCGACGCCGCGGATGAACAGCAGGCAGTGCGCGTCGATCTCGAGCTTCGGGTCGTCGATGCGCTTGTGATAGTCCTCCGGCCCGTCGAACACGATGGCGCGGCCCTCGAAGGCGTTGGGGTCCTTGGGGTTCGACAGATAGCGCTGGCGGAACTCATCCGAAATCACGGATGCCTTCATGATGGCCGAGTCGAACAGATTGCCTTTGAAGTTCAGGAAACCCGCCTGCGCCTTCATCGGCTTGTCGTACTCCTTGATCACCGCGCGATCCCAGGCGAACTTGCCCTCGCAGTTCTCAAAGAGTGTGCGGCCGTTGACGGTGATCGCGGTCTTGTTGATCTTGCCTTTGGCAATCAACTCGGCGGCTACAGCTGGCAGCCCGCCTGCGCGGTGATATTCTTCGCCGAGATACTCGCCGGCCGGCTGCAAGTTGACCAGCAGCGGAAGCTCGTAGCCGATCTTCTCCCAGTCGTCGTTGTCGAGCTCGACGCCGATATGGCGAGCGATGGCGTTGAGATGCACGGGCGCATTGGTCGAGCCGCCGATCGCCGTGTTGGTGGCAATGGCGTTCTCGAAGGCGGCGCGGGTGAGGATGTCGGAGGGCTTCAGGTCCTCCCACACCATCTCGACGATGCGTTTGCCGGTGATGTAGGCCATCTGCTGGCGCTCGCGATAGGGCGCGGGGATCGCCGCGCAGCCGGGCAGCGACATGCCGAGCGCCTCCGCGAGCGAATTCATCGTCGAGGCGGTGCCCATGGTGTTGCAGTGGCCGGCCGACGGCGCCGACGAGGCGACGAGTTCCAGGAACTCCTTATAGTCGATCTCGCCGCGCGCCATCATCTCGCGCGCCTTCCAGACGATGGTGCCGGAGCCCGTGCGCTCGCCTTTGAACCAGCCGTTGAGCATCGGCCCGCCGGAGAGCACGATCGCGGGGATGTTGACGGTCGCCGCCGCCATGATCTGCGACGGCGTGGTCTTGTCGCAACCGGTGGTCAGCACGACGCCGTCGATCGGATAGCCGTAGAGAATCTCGACCAGTGACAGGTAGGCGAGGTTGCGATCGAGGTTGGCGGTCGGGCGCTTGCAGGTCTCCTGGATCGGATGCAGCGGGAATTCGAAGGCGATGCCGCCGGCTTCGCGGATGCCCTCGCGCACACGATCAGCGAGAAAGATGTGATGCCGGTTGCAGGGCGAGAGGTCCGAGCCCGACTGCGCGATGCCGATGATTGGCTTGCCGGATTGCAGCTCGTCGAGGGTGAGCCCGAAGTTCATGGTGCGCTCGAGGTAGAGCGCGGTCATGTCGGCGTTGGCGGGATTGTCGAACCAGGCTTTCGAGCGCAGCTCCGACGGTTTCACTTTCCTGCGCGCTTCAGATGCCGACTTCGTATCCGCGCTGTGTTTTTTGCCGTTGCCGTTCGTCTTGGCGCCGTTCGCGGGCTTCTTGGGGTCTTTCATGGCGTGTCCTTTGGTCATGAACATGTGCCGCCGGGACAATGGTCGGTTCCGGCGGAAGGGTGTGGGGTCAGCTTATGGGGGTGGCCGAGCCGGCGCAATGCGTCCAGCGGGTTTGATGCAGTCGGCCTTGTGGCCGCGTCAATCCACCTCGATCGGGAGGCTCGCGTCCTTGGCCCACTCGCTCATCGAGGCGTCGTAGACGGCGATGTCCTGATAGCCGAGCTGGTGCAGCAGAAAGGCGTCGAGCGTCGCCGCGATTCCGCCGCCGCAATAGATCACGATGCGCTTGGATTTATCGGCGCCGACGCCGGCAAAGGTGGCGGCGACCTTGTCAGGCGCGTGCATGGTCAGGTCTTTCGGGTCCTGAAGGGTTGCGGCTGGTACGTTGACGCTGCCGGGAATGCGTCCGGGCCGGCCGTAGCGGTCGTTGGCGCCACTGTGCAGATCCGGGGCGAGGGCGTTGATGGTGCACACCGAGCTATCGCCGATCGCGGCCTTCACGTCGGCCTTGCCGACAAAAAGTCCCGGACGCGGGCGGGCGGTGAAATCCGCCGCCGGATAGACGGTTTCGCGGGTCTCGAGCGGGCGGCCCTCGGTCTGCCACTTGTCGAAGCCTCCGTCGAGCACGGCGGCCTTGTCGAAGCCGATGGCGCGCAGCATCCACCAGACGCGCGTCGCCCACTGCAGGCTCTTGCGGGAATAGAGCACGACGCGATTGTCGGGACCTATCCCTTTGGCGGCGAACCGGCGCGCCAACTCGTCGGGTGCGGGCATCATGAAGTTGGTTGGTTTGGTGGTGTCCGAGAGGTCGGCCTGCAGGTCGATGAGCGCCGAACCTGGGATGTGGCCCTTGTCGTAGTCCGCGCGCGCGTTCTCGACGCGGTAGGGCCGGCCGGTGCCGGTCTCGTAGATGAGATAGGTCGTGCAGTCGAAGATGCGCAGAGTCGGATCACCAAGCAGGTCCGCGAGCTGTGCCGTCGAGACAATTGCGTCGGGATAAAGATACTTGGCCATATTTGATCCTCCTCAGGCGTCGACCAGCTCCGGTTTCGAGAAGCCCGGCAGCGGAGCATTGCCTTCGTAGCGCTCGATGGCAACAAGGCAGGTGTGGGCCGCGCAACCGCCCGAGAAGGCCGAGGCCGGGACGTCGAGCGTCAGCGTGTTCGGGTTGCCGGCGATATCGAGCGGGCCGTCCGCGGACTCGATCGGCTGATACCAGGCGCCCGTCGGCAACACGGCGACTCCTGGCCGGATGTCGTCCGAGAGGCGCACGCCCGCCAGGCAGCGACCGCGCGTGTTGCTCAGCAGCGCGGTATCGCCGTCCTTCAGTCCGAGCCGGCGCGCATCCTCCGGATTGATCAGCATCGCCTCGCGGCCCGACTGCTTTTCGGATTGCGCGACGCGGCCGTTGTCGAGCTGGCTGTGCAGGCGGCCGTTCGGTTGCGCCGATATCAGATGGAACGGATGGCGCTTCTGGTCGACGGCGCCGAGCCACTCCGGCGGCTCCATCCAGGTCGGGATGCGGCGGACAATCGGGGTAGGCGCAGGCGGCGAGCGTCTGGCTGTAGAGAACGAGCTTGCCCGATTCCGTGCTGAGCCGGTTGGCCTCGGGATCGGCGCGGAAACTGGCGAACGCGGGCTCGGGCGTCACCTGCGGGATGTCGATGTGGCCGAGGCGCCAGAACGTGTCGAAGTCGGGCAATGTGGCGCCGCGCGTCGTCGTTGGCCGCGCGCGTCTCCTCGTAGATGTGCCGCAGCCAGGCCATCTCGTCGCGGCCCTCGGCGTAGGCCGCCTCGACGCCGAGGCGCGCGGCGAGGCCCGCGCATGATCTCGAAATCGGGGCGGGCGTCGGCATAGGGTGCGACCACCTGCTTCATCGCGAACAGCATGTCGGCGCGGCGGCCGCCGGCGATGTCGTTGCGCTCGAGCGTGGTCGTGGCGGGGAGCACGATGTCGGCGCGCTTCGCCGTCGCAGTCCAGTTGATCTCCTGCACGATGACGGTTTCGGGACGCGACCACGCCTCGCTGAGCCGGCCGAGATCCTGGTGGTGGTGGTAGGGATTGCCGCCCGCCCAATAGACGAGCCGGATATCGGGATAGGTGTGCGCCTTGCCCTGGTAGGTGAACGGCGCGCCGGGATTGAGCAGCATGTCGGCGATGCGCGCGACGGGAATGAAGCTGGCGTTCGGCTTCTTGCCGTGGCTCAAGCCGCCGATCGGCGCCAGCGGAAACGAGATGTGCGCGTTGGCGACCGAGCCGAGGCCGAAGTTGGCGCCGCCGCCCGCATGGCCCCACTGCCCGGCAACCGCGGCGAGCGCCGTTGCGGCCCACCACGGTTGTTCGCCGTGCACGGCCCGCTGCAGCGCATAGCTGATGGTGATGAACGAGCGCTTGCGCACCATCTCGGCCGACAGCGCCCGGATCTTCGCCGCGTCGAGCCCGGTGATGGCGGCGGCCCATTCGGCGGTCTTCGGCACGCCGTCCGTGGTGCCGCGGAGATAGGCGAGATACTGCTCCGAGCCGCTGGTGCAGCGCGCCAGGAAGTCCTTGTCCTCGCGTCCGGCGGCGACGATCTCGCCGGCGAGGCCGATCAGCAACGCGGTGTCGGTGTTGGGGCGGATCGGCCACCACTCGGCATCGACGGACGGCCGGCATGTCGTCGCGGCGCGGCGAGACGAGAACGACGCGCGCGCCGCGGGCGCCGAGCCGCGCCAGATGCCCGCTCGAGCCCGTGACGGCCGACGCCGCCGGCTTCGACCTGCTCGGTGCGGGGCGACAGCGCGCCGCAGACCAGCAGCAGCTCGGTGTGCTCGGCGATCAGGGCGACCGAGTTCGCGTGACCGTAGCCGTCGCCGCCGACGACGTGGCGCACGATGACCTGCCCGGCGCCGACGCTGTAGGTGTCGACATGGCCGGTGTAGCCGCCGACGCAATTGAAGAAGCGCTTCACCACGCTCTGGGCATGATGCAGGCGCCCGGCGCTGGTCCAGCCGTAGGAGCCGGCGAAGATCGAATCGTTGCCGTGGGTCTTGGCGACCCGGTCGATCTCGCCCGCGACGAGGTCGAGCGCCGTGTCCCAGGAGACCGGCACCATGCGGTCGGTGCCGGTGAGCTGACGGTCGCTGCGGCGGCGGTCGCGGTGGCGCAGCCAGCCTTCGCGCACGTAAGGCCGGTCGATGCGCACCTTCGGGTCCATCAGGTCGGGGATGGCCGCCAGCATGTGCGAGGGATGCGGATCGCCCGCGAACGGCTCGATGCCGACGATGCGGCCGTCCTCGACCAGCGCCGTGAAGGCGCCCCAGTGGCAGCAGTGCGGAATGCGGGTGATCATGCGGGTGCCTCGGGGTTGTCCTGCCATAATCATAGAGTTGGTGTGGAATACAATCGCGATTATGGGGCGGGGATTGCAGGCCGCTGTTAACCCGCTGCCGTCATATACATCCAACGTTGGTCATCCTCGGGCTTGACCCGAAGACCCATCGTACAGCAATTCCCAACTTCACAGGATGTGCCGAGCGTTGCCGCGTTCACTGTGCCTCATCCGAAAACTCCATACCAGTGGATGGATGGGTCCTCGGGCCAAGCCCGAGGATGACCGTGTCTAAGCGATGGCTTCGCCTCAGACCATATTCTCCAATGGCTGGCCGGCCGCGAGGCGGCGGATATTGTCGGCCATGGTTTCCTGGCGGCGGCGGATGGTGCCGTGGGTCCAGCCGGACATGTGCGGGGTGAGGACGCAGTTGTCGAGCGTGTGGAACGGCAGCGTGCCCGGATGCGGCGTCGGGTTGGCGGCCGAGGGGTAGACATACCAGGTGTCGATGATGGCGCCGCCGATGCGCCGCTCTTTGAGGGCCGCATAGAGTGCCGCCTCGTCGATGACCGGGCCGCGGCCGACATTGAGGATGACGCGCATCCGGGCGCATGGCGGCGAGTGCTGCAGCATCGACGAGACCCTTGGTCTGGGCCACAAAGGGTAGCGAGGCGACGATGTAATCGGCGCTACCCATGAACTCATGCAGGCGGTCGAGGCCGTATGCGCGATCGACCAGGGCGCTTTCGGGCACAGCCGTCCGGTTCGCGACGGTGACCCGCATGCCGAATGCTTTCGCGCGCGCGGCGATGGCCTTGCCGATATGGCCGAAGCCGAGCAGGCCTATGGTCTTGGCGCCAAGCTCGGTGCGCACGGAATTCGCGCCGCCGGCCCAGTAGGTCCACTTGCCGTCGCGCAGATCGCGGTCGGCGGCTGGAATTGGCGCATGACGCAAAAGCAGTGCCGTCATCACGTACTCGGCGATGGCTGGCTCGTGACCGAAGCAACAGCAGAGTACGGCGCCGGCTGGCAGCGCTTGCGGTCGATGGCGTCGACGCCGGCCGCCGGCGCGTGATAGAGGCGCAGGCTTTTCGGTGTGGGATGGCCGTCGTTCAACGCGATACCGATCAGCACGTCGGCACCCTGGAACGCGGCGGTATCGTGAGCCGTTTCAGGCCGGTCGGGGACGAGCACGACATCGTGCCCTTCCCCCACCATGTCGGCGAAGCCCGGCGCGAACGTTGCGGCATTGGCGCCGTGGAAGACGATTTTCATGAGCTTCGCCGGTACCCTCGCTATTTCAGGCTCGAGAACGCGGTCGGCGTCAGGATCTCGCTGAGCACGTTGGCGACGATCGGGCCGCCGTTCTCGGGCTTTTCGCTTTCGGCGCGCGCCTTGTTCCACTCCGGGTCGGCCTGGAACTTCGCCCACTTTTCCTCACGCTCGGCGAGGCTGTTCCAGACCAGGAAATAAGTAAGGCGATGGTTGTGCCCGCCGATAACCGTGGTCCAGAAACCGCCCTGCTTGATGCCATGGCGCTCCCAGATCTTGGTGGTGTGGTTCTGGAACCGGTTCAGCAGCGCCGGGAGACGGCCAGGGCAGCAGTCATAGACGCGAAGCTCGTACAACATGGGGACCTCGCTCTTGTGTGGGTGGGAAGATGGCCGATTTAATCAGGATCAGGCCGTGGCAGCAATGGTGGCCTTTCGTTGGCGCTTCGAGTGCCCACTTGCGCACCCGCGCGGCGGCTTGCAGAAGGAAGGGGGAAATGAAAGTCTGTGCCATCGATGTTGTGGTGGTCAGTCGGTTCCGAAAATGAATTTGCGCCAGCTCAAGTATTTCACCAAGGTTGTCGAGGCCGGCAATATGACGCGGGCGGCAGAGCAGTTGAATGTCGCCCAACCGGCGCTCGGGATGCAGATCCGGCAGCTGGAAGAGGACCTCGGCGTAGCGCTGATCGTGCGTCATTCGCGCGGCGTCGAGGCGACGAAGGCGGGCGCGCTGCTGCACACCCAGGCCCTCGCCATTCTCAAGCTCGTCGACGACACCCGGTCGCTCGTTGCGTCGAGCGAGGAGGACGCCCCGGAGATGATGCGGTTCGGCCTGACACCGAGTTTGATGCAGATCGTCGGTTCGGAAATCGCAATCCAAGTGCGCGAGGGCGTGCCGCAGGTGTCGCTGAGCCTGGTCGAGCACATGAGCCACCTGCTGCACGAGGCGTTGGCCGAGGACAAGATCGATGCCGCGCTCGCCTACGACGTTCCGGACGCGCCGGACGTCACGCGCGTCGCCGTCTATCAGGAAGATCTCGTGCTGGTGACGCTGCCGGGCGCCGAGGCGGGCACGCCCATCACGCTGGCGGACGCGCTCGACGAGCGCCTCGCACTGCCGGAGATCGGCGACAGCATCCGCAATCATATGACGCGGGCGGCGCGCGAGATCGGCGTCGAGTTGAACATCGCCTATGAGGTGCGCTCCATCGCAGCCATCAAGGACCTGGTCGCACGCGGCGCCGCGGCGGGTATTCTGCCGTACGGCACCGTTCTCGATGAGACGCGTTCCGGCAAGCTCGATGCCAGGCCGATCATCGGTCCGTCGATCCGGCGGACGCTGTTCCTCGCCTTCTCGCGCAAGCGCGGACCTTTTCGCTGCGAGCTGGCGTTGACCGGCGTCATTCGCAAGTCGCTCGTCAGGCTGGCCGAGGCGATTGGACCGCTGGGTCACCCGCTCCCTCCGCGCGACAGCTGAGACCAAACGAAAGCGTTGGTCTGATCAAAAGCAACGGTATTGGACCCGTGACTGGGGATCGTGGTTCAGTTGGGCAGAATTGCGACGCAGCAGGACCGGAACCGATGCACCCAGACCTATCGAGCCAACTGGACGACCTCGTGACAGCCAGCCGCATTCTGGCGGCGGAGGATGTCGTCGACAGCTTTGGGCATATCAGCCTGCGCCATCCGGAACGGCCCGATCGATTTTTCATCTCGCGGACGCGGGCCGCCGAGCTGGTCGAGCGCGCCGACATCGTCGAACTCGGCATGGATTGCGAGCCGGTGACGCCGACTACGGTGCGGCTCTTTGCCGAGCGGGTGCTGCATGCGGCAGTCTATCGGCTGCGACCGGACGTCATGTCGGTCTGCCACCATCACGCGCCGGCCGTGCTGCCGTTCTGCGTCTCGGGAACGCCGCTGGTGCCGGTCGTCCATCTCGGCGCAACGATGGGAACGGTGGTGCCGTTCTGGGATAGCCGCGACGAGTTCGGCGATACCAATCTGCTGATCGCGACCGAGGCCCAGGGCCTGTCGATGGCGCGTGCGCTCGGTCCGCATTGGACGCTGCTGCTGCGTCATCACGGTGCGACGGTCGCCGGGCGATCGCTCCGCGAGTGCGTGTTCCGTTCGGTCTATGGCGCCCACAACGCCGAGGTGCAGCGACGAACGATGCAGATGGGTGGCTTGCGTCCGCTGACGCCGGGCGAGGCTGCACTCGCCGGCGAATTCAACCTCACGCCGATCGCCGTCGACCGGACGTGGGAGCGCTGGTGCCACCGGGTCGGCCGACGCGTCTGATAGCAATCGCCAATGAATGCAACGTGCCGCCGGAGCCACCGCTCCGGTGGGTAGGGTGTGCCCAAAGCCGCTGGAGCCGCCCGACCTTGATTTTTCCGCGGCCCAATTGTTGGAAGGAGCTGCACATGAATCGCCGAACATATCTCGCCTTGGCTGCCGCTGTCTCGGTCGCGACGGCTGTTGCGCCGACAGCCCTCTATGCGCAGGCCGAAGCTTTTCCCACGAAGCCGGTCAAGATGATCGTGCCGTTCCCGCCGGGCGGCGGTGCCGATCTGACCGCGCGCATGCTCGCCCAGAAGATGGGCGAGGGTTTGGGCCAACCAGTGGTCGTCGAAAACAAGCCCGGGGCCAACGGTGTGCTCGGCACGGAAGCCGTCGCCAAGGCGGCACCCGATGGGTACACGATATTGCTCGTCGATCGCGGCGCGCTCGGTATCAATCCAAGCCTCTACAAAGCGCTGCCCTATGATCCGCTGAAGAGCTTCGCCTATATCGGCATCGCGACCGACGGGCCCTATGTGCTTGTCGCCAATCCGTCGCTCGGCGTGAAGAGCGTTGCCGATCTGGTCGCGCTCGCCAAGACCAAGCCGTTGGCTTACGGCAGCTTCGGTGTCGGCAGCATGGCGCACGTCAACGTCGAGGCGCTCGCGCAGACGGCCGGCTTCAAAGTGCAGCATGTCCCCTACAAAGGGGCGGGGCCGGCTGTCGCCGCCGTCGCGTCCGGCGAGGTCGCCATGGCGATCGCCTCGCCGCCGAGTGTGCTGGGCCTGATCGGCGAACGGAAACTGGTGGCATTGGTCGTCGGTTCGGGCAAGCGCCTTGCGCAATTGCCTGATGTGGCGACCCTGACAGAGGCAGGCTTGCCGGCGGACACGCTCGTTCCGACCTTCTTCGCACTGGCGGCGCCCGCGGGCACTCCGGCGGCCATCGTCGCCAAGCTCAATGCGGCGATGAAGCGTGCCGTCACGGCGCCTGATATCGTCGAGCGGCTGGCCAAGAGCGGGCTCGTCCCGAACGGCGGCACGCCTGACGCCATGTTGCAGACCGTGACGCAGGACGTGGCGCGGTTTTCGAGCCTAGTGAAGTCGATCGGCATTCAGCCGGAATGAAGGATCGGCACTGCGATCGACGGCAACCTGCCATCGCGGGCGGGACACGCCGCGATAGCTGGTTGCCCACGTTCGCGTCGTGCCGGTTGTTCGCGGGCGCCGGACCGCCTATAGCGAGGGTCGCATAGGCGGACGTGGTGGAACCGGTAGACACACAGGACTTAAAATCCTGAGACCTCATAAGTCGTGCGGGTTCGAGTCCCGCCGTCCGCACCATTGAAATCAAAAAGTTATAAAAAATCATGGTTTAGGGTTTGGGTAGCAAAAAACGTCTGGGTAGCACATGGGTAGCAGATTGCGAGTGCTTGGACGTGTCGCAATGGGCTCCGGCGCGGAACTTGAGCAGCAATTCATGCGCATCGATCTCGATGACGCGATAGATCGGTAAGCCGTCGTGTTGCTGCACTGCGGCGCAACGTCGAGAAGGGCCAGCTACGACCTTGATTGTGCGCTCGACACGGCAACCGTTCAGCGTCGGCTATATGGTCGAGTAGCGGACAGAGTAGGAGATCAAAACGGCAGAGTGACCGGCCTGATGCCTAGGGCAGGCGGCCTGCGGGCTACCAGACGGTAGCTTCTCTCGACGGTTAGCTTGAGAGCTTGCTGGAGGAACCGCTGTTAGGCGTTTGATGCCCGCGTCTCCACGCACCTGGTGGCACCCCGACGCACTTCTTGAAGGCCCGATTGAAGGCGGCCTCGGATTCGTAGCCGACTTGGCTCGCGATTTGCGCGAGCCCGACGCCTGGTTGCTCCAGAAGGCGTGTCGCGAGCTGCATCCGCCAGCGCGCCAGATACTGCATCGGCGTGTCCCCCACGAAATGGACAAAGCGTTCTGCGAATACCGAGCGAGATAATCCCGCTTCAAGTGACAATCGCTCCAATGACCATTGCTCGGCTGGTCGAGCATGCATCAGGTGCAGTGCAGTGCTCACGTGGCGGTCCCGCAGCCCGGCCAACCAGCTCGAGGCATCCGATGGCAATGAAATCAATGTAGCGTCTTACAACCTCGACGAACATGAGCTCGGCGACTTTGGACAACACTGTCTCGCCACCGGACCGCCGAGCCGCGGTTTCGTCCACTGCCAATTTTATAAGTTGCGTGAGATATCCGGTTCCCTCGGACGCTCTGGCATGAAGGACCTGCGGCAGAGCAGGAAGGATAGGATTGAACGGCTTCGCATCGCAACCGAGATAGCCGCATACGAACCGCGTGCGTGCTCCCTCCGTTGCGGCAAGGCTGACAACGAAGGGCAATGGTTGGTCAGTTGGTCGATAATAGAGACCCAGATTAGGCTGTGCCTGCATGCCGGGTGCCGAGCAGAAGGCGTGCGCTTCGCCCATCGGCAAGACTACGATGTCACCGGTTACAAGTCGAAGGGGCGGCTTCTCATCGCCTTCGAGCTCGAGCCAGCATGTGCCCTCCGTTACGGCGTGAAACATAATCACATGCTCGGCTTCCGGCATGACCGCGCCGGCAATCTTGGAAGCTTTGGGGGTCGCGGCTACCCACGGCGCCTTGGCATCAACGTCGAAGAAGATCGCCCCGGTCAGCCTGACCGCTCTCAGTACATCTGACAGAACATCCATACCAAATTCCTGGCAAAATCACTCGGACGAATGGATAAAGCGACGGACGAACGGACAACCACATCGGACGTCAAATCATACCGCCCTCCTATTTCGTAACGTATCCTTGAACCGTCAACTACAATCAAAAAACCAGGTTTATGGAGAGAAACATGGAACATGCCAAAGGGATTGACCAGCTTAGGGCCGCTCTGCGTGGCGCCGTCATCGACAAGATGCATTCAGACTATCACGAAGCCCGTGCCCTCTACAACGGCATGATCGACAAACGGCCCTTGATCATTGCCAAGTGCGCTGACGTTGCGGACGTCATGACCGCCGTGAACTTCGGCCGCGATAACGGCCTGCGGATCGCCATCCGTGGGGGCGGCCACAACGGCCCTGGGTTCGGCAGCGTTAACGATGGTCTCGTCATCGACATGTCCGCGATGAACGGCGTTCGGGTCGACCCCACGGCTCGCACGGCGCGCGTCGGCGCCGGCTGCACCCAAGGGGACGTCGACCATGCGACACACGGCTTCGGCCTTGCGGTGCCCGCTGGCATCATTTCCACCACCGGCATAGCCGGGCTGACGCTCAGCGGCGGTCATGGCTACCTGTCACGCAAGTACGGCCTGGCGATCGACAATCTGCTCGAGGCCGACGTCGTGCTGGCCGATGGCAGCTTCGTGACGGCGAGCAAGGACAAGAACCCGGACCTGCTGTGGGCTTTGCGAGGTGGTGGCGGCAACTTCGGTGTCGTGACCAGTTTCAAGTTCCAGCTGCACCCAGTCAGCTCAGTCTTCGCGGGACCGATCGCATTCGACCAGAAGCACGCGCGCGTCATCATGCAGCGGTATCGCGAATCCCTGGCGGGGATGCCGGAAGATCTTGTGCGTCTTTCTCGGTTTGAAGACGGTTTTGTCCTGTGAGCCGTTTCCCAAAGAGCATTGGGGCAAGCGCATGTGCCTGCTGATGTGCTGTTTCAACGGCACGGAGGCAGACGGCAAACGCGCGCTGGAGCCCTTGCTCAAAGGGCTGCCGGAGCCCTGGTTCAATTGGATGAGCATGATGCCGTACCCGGGCGTGCAGAGCATGTTCGACGGGCTCTATCCGAAGGGGATGCAATGGTACTGGCGGGGCGACTTCGTGAAAACGCTTCCGGATGCCGCGATCGATGCTCATTTGGCTCAGGCTGCAAAAACCCCGAGCGAGCTGTCCCTCATGCATCTCTATCCGATCGACGGCGCCGTACATCGCTTGGGCAAGGGCGATACAGCCTGGAACTGCCGCGATGCGACGTGGTCGATGGTGATCGCCGGCATCGACCCAAGTGCCGCGAAGGCCGGAGCGGTGACGCAATGGACCAAGGACTACTGGGACGCCGTGCATCCCTTCGACCTCGGCGGTGCCTATCCAAACTTCATGATGGATGACGAGGGCGACGGCCGGCTCAAGGCGACCTACGGTGAAAATTACGACGGGCTTGCTGCCGCGAAGAAAAAATACGACCCGCGCAATCTATTCCAAGTGAACCAGAACATCAGGCCGTCTGCTTGATATCGAAAGTTTACCGTCAGCGGTTCCCGACGCCGGCGCCCATAGGGTGCTGGCGTCGGGTCCCTTTGGCAATCTGGATGGCATGGTTCACTCGGTGGTTTTACTCGGCGACACTCGATCGCCGGGTCCGCTCTCTCCTCGACCGGACGTAGTTCTGCCGCGATAGATCTGCCGACCTCTTATGGCGCTCGGGGTCAAAACTCACCTGCATGATGGCATCCCGGCGCGGTCGGTCTACCGTCGATAGCCGACAGTCTCGGATCAGATTGTGGATCGCATTCGCTTCGCAGTGCGATAACAGGATGCCCCTCTCTGGACGGGGCAAGATGCACTCAGCAGCGGTTGCCGGATCACGCGACGCGCACGCAGCAGGCCGAGATTGATCAGCTCGTTATTGGTGAACGGTTTCTTGTTTTAGCTTTGAGCTTTGAGCTTGCTGCCGGTTTATACCGTCAGATAGCGCGAGCGGATGGTTTCGGCTTCCGCGCGGAAGCGCTGCGGATCGGCCGAGTAGACGATGCGGCCCTTGACCATGATGTGCAGCTCGTCGGCGACCACCTCGGCGAGCTTCATGTTCTGCTCGATCAGCAGGATGGTGACGCCGGCGTCGCGCAGCAGCCGGATGATGCGGGCGAGCTCGCGCACGACCAGGGGCGCCAGGCCCTGGCTCGGCTCGTCGAGCAGCAGCACCTTGGGGTCGCTGACCAGCGCGCGCGCGATGGCCAGCATCTGCTGCTCGCCGCCGGAGAGCTGCGAGCCGCGGTTGCGACTGGCGCTCGCTCGAGCGAGGGAAAGAGCTCGCAGCAGGCGCTCCAGCGGCCAGGCCTTGGCCGGCGTGCGCTCGGCGACGCGGATGTTCTCGATCACGGTGAGATCGGGAAAGATCAGCCGGCCTTCCGGCACATAGGCGACGCCGGCGCGCGCCACCCGGTGCGGCGGCCAGCCGGTGATGTCGCGCGCCGTCGAGCGTGATGCGTGCCGCCGCTCGGCGGAACCAGCCCCATGACGGTCTTGACGGTCGTCGTCTTGCCGACGCCATTGCGCCCGAGCACGGCCGCGATCCGCCCCGCTGGCAGGTCGAGATCGACGCCCTGCAGGATGTGGCTCGCGCCGTAGTGCGTGTTGAGGCCCTTGATGCTGAGCATTACTCCATGCCCCCGAGATAGGCCTCCTGCACGCGCGCATTGGCCTTGACCTCCTGCCGGCGTGCCGTCGGCGATGACGCCGCCGCGGTGCAGCACCGTGATCCTGTGGGCGAGGCGGAACACCACCTCCATGTCGTGCTCGACGAGCAGCACCGTGATCGCGCGACGCTGTCGAGGAAGCGGGCCAGCGTCTCGACGGCCTGCGCCGTCTCCTCGACCGAGAGGCCCTGCGTCGGCTCGTCGAGCAGCAGCACCTTCGGCTGCTGCGCCATGGCCATCGCCACCTCGAGCAGGCGCTGATCGCCGTGGCTGAGCAGGCCCGCCGGCCGGTTGGCAACGTCGGTCAGGCCGAGCTGCTCGAGCGCGGCATCGCCGCGCTGGCGCGCGCTCGCGAAGACGGCGCTGCCGCCGAACGGCTGCCAGCGGCGGGGATGGCGGGCCTGGGCCGCCAGCATGGCGTTCTCGCGGGCCGACATCTCGGGAAACAGCGAGGTGAGCTGGAACGTGCGCGACAGGCCGCGCTGGCAGATGACGTGGGCCGGCAGCCCGGTGATGTCCTCGCCGCGCAAAGCGCACGCGGCCCGCGGTCGGCGGCACGACGCCGGTGATCAGATGGAACAGCGTGGTCTTGCCGGCGCCGTTGGGGCCGATCACCGCACGCACCTCGCCGTCGGCGACGCGCATGGTGACGTTGTCGACCGCGACCAGGGCGCCATAGCGCTTGGTCAGGCCATCGAGCTCGATCAGTGCGGGCGTGCTGCCAGCGCCGATGCTCGGCGTCGGCTGGGCTGCGGCTGCCTCAGCCATGACGCGGCCCTCCGCCGGCATGGCGCGCGTCGCGTGCAGCCGTCGGCCGTCGCCGCGCTGAACCAGCTGCGTCGCCAGGCCCCAGATGCCTTCCGGCGCGAACAGCACGAAGGCGATGAAGATCAGGCCGAAGAACAGCGCCCAGGCTTCGGTGTAGGACGACAGCTGGTGCTCGAGCAGCATGAAGAAGGCGGCGCCCGAGGATCGGGCCGATCAGCGTGCCCGAGCCGCCGACGATGACCATGATCAGCACCTGTCCCGAGAACAGCCAGAACAGCAGCTCGGTATTGGCGAAGCCGGCGAACGGCGCATAGAGCGCGCCGGCCAGCCCGCCCAACGCGTAGGCGATGGCGACGACGGCGATCTTGTAGAGGCGCGTGTTGTAGCCGAGCGCCAGCGTCTTGGCCTCGTTCTCGCGGATGCCGCGCAGCACCGCGCCGAACGGCGAGGCGACGAGCGCCCGGCACAGCAGGAACGAGCCGACCAGGCAGGCGAGCGCGAAATAGTAGAAGCCGGTCTTGGTCGAAAGCACCGTCATGCCCATCGGTCCGGGATTGCGCGGAATGCCGGCGAGCCCGTCCGAGCCGCCGGTCACGGACGTCCACTTGAAGGCGATGGCATAGAGCAGCTGGGCGAAGGCGAGCGTCAGCATCGAGAACGAGACGCCCGTCGCCAGCGTGCACACCCAGCCGACGCCGATCGCGATGATGCCGGTCAGCCAGCGCCGCCAGCAGCACGGCGAACGGCAGCGGCATGCCGGTCTTCAGCAGGAGATAGCCGGACGCATAGGCGCCGAGGCCATAGGCGGCCGCATGCCCGAACGAGACGAGGCGCGTGTAGCCGACCATCAGGTCGAGGCTCATGGCGAAGAGGCCGAGGATGACGAGCTCGGTCAGCAGCGTCATGGCGAAAACCGGCAGGCCGAACGGCGCTGCGATCATCAGCGCCAGGGCGCCGAGCCCGATGAAGTTGGACCAGCGCATCGGCTCACGCCTCCTTGCCGAGCAGGCCGCCCGGGCGCACGACCAGCACCAGCAGCATGACCAGGTACATGAAGGCCAGCGCGAAATCGGGAAGGTAGTAGTTGCCGAACACCTGCACGAAGGCGACCAGCAGCGCGCCGATCAGCGAGCCGAGGAAGCTGCCCATGCCGCCGATGATGACGATGACGAAGGCGTCGATGACAGCGGTCGCGGCCATGCCGTGCGCGGCGGTCACGAGCGGCGCCGCCAGCACGCCGCCGAGCGCCGCCAGCCCGCAGCCGATGCCGAACACGCCCGAGCGCACCAGGTTCACGTCGACGCCGAGCGCGTGCACCATCTCGGCGTTCTGCGAGGTGGCGCGAATGAGCAGGCCAAGCCGCGTGCGCTCGAGCAGCTGCCAGATGGCGAGCGCCACCACGATGCCGGCCGCCGCCAGGAACAGCCGGTAGACCGGGAACGGCTCATCGAGCATGAAGATGACGCCCGAAAGCAGCGGCGGCGGCGGCACCTGCAGCGCATCCGAGCCCCAGATCAGGCGCACGGCTTCGCCGACGACCAGCGCCAGACCGAACGTCACCATCAGGAAAGCGTGCGCATCGCGGCGGTAGAGCCGGCGCAGGATCCCGAGCTCGAATGCCGTACCGATCAGGCCGACGGCGATCGGCGCCAAGACCAAGCGCCATCCAGTAGCTGCCCGTGATGCGCACCAGCGAGTAGCCGATGAAGGCGCCGAGCATATAGAGCGTGCCATGCGCGAAATTGACGATGCGCATGATGCCGAAGATGAGCGTCAGCCCGACACCGAGAAAGAACAGCAATGCGGCCTGCGACAGCGCGTTGACGCTCTGGTTGAGCAGGAATGCAAGCGTGCTCATGCGGAGTCGGCCGATCCATTCGAGGGATTGGAGACAATCAATCGGCCCCGCCCGCGGTAACGGGCGAGGCCGCAGCCGAGCGAGTCGGCAGACTCAGTCGTCGTAGGTCATCTTGTTGCAGGGCGGCGTCACCTTGTCGGCCGGCAGCGTCGCGATCACCTCCGGTACCGGATGCGAGAAGCCTTCCTTCTTCGCAGCCTTGACGATGAAGCCCTGCTGGACACCCTGGTGGTCGCACTTGCGGATGTGCACCTTGCCCTTGATGTCGTCGATGGTCGAGATCCTCGAGTGCGGGCCGGAGCTTGTCGGCATCGATGCTGCCGGCCTTGGCGATGCCAGCCTCGAACACCTGCTGGCACTGCCACTGCTCGCCCTCGAACTGGTCGGGAATCTGGCCGCCGTGCTCCTTCTTCCAGAGCTCGACGAACTCCTTGTTCTTCGGATTGTCGATCGAGAAGGCATAGCGCGCCGAGACGATCATGCCGAGGCAGGCGTCGCCGACCGCCTTCATGGCGGAGAGCTCGAGCTGCTCGGCCAGCAGCGCCACCTTGTCGCCAAGCTTGTACTGCGCGGCCTGGGAGAGGAAGGCATTGTTGTCGTCGCCGGCCAGCACGAGATAGACGGCGTCGCAGCCGGACTGGCGGATCTTGGTGATGTAGGTCGAGTAGTCCTTGGTGCCGGTCGGCGCGAACACCTTGCCCATCGAACTCTTTGCCGGCCTTCTTCACCTCGCTCTCGAACACCTGGACGCTGTTGTGTCCCCAGGCGTAGTCGAGGCCGAGCGCATAGAATTTCTTATAGTTCGCCTGCTTGATGTAGAGCGAGACGGCGCGCGTGCCCATCGGGCCGGAGGTATTGGCGCGGAAGAAGTTCGGCACGAAGCTCTCGGCGGTCAGGCGGCCGTCGCCGTTGTCCGACGAGATGAAGATCGAGTTCCATTCGGCGAGCTTCGGCACGATGGCCAGGGCTTCGGACGACAGCGTGATGCCGGTGAAGAGGCGGCAATCGTGGCGCTCGACCATCTCCTGCGCCTTGCGAACGCAGGTGGCTGGATTGCCGGCGGTATCTTCGATCAGCAGCTCGATCTTCTTGCCGAGCCATGCCGCCCTTCGCGTTCTGCACCTTGGCGTAGAGCTCGGCGCCGCGCTTCTGCTGCTGGCCGACGGAGCCGAGCGGGCCCGTCAAGGCCAGCGGCATGCCGAACTTGATGGTGCCGCCCGCCTGGGCCTGGGCGCTGGTCCAGATATTGGGCGAGGCGATGGCGGCTCCGGTGCCGGCCATCACGGCGCGGCGCGTAAAGCGAGACTTGGTCATCCGTTCACTCCCTGCAAGCGCCGCCGTGTCGTGACGGCTCTAATCGAGAGGCTAGCTGCCCGGGCGGCCGCAAGCAACACGCCAATGCGGGTTCATCCAGCAGCGATCACGCGTCGCGTCGCGCGGCCGGTTCAGGGGTTGATCCTGAGGCGGTTTGCTGCTTCGCGATGGCCTCGGTCAGCACGTGCCGGCGAAGCTTGCCCGTCGCGGTAAAGGGCAGCTCGTCGACGATATGCAACTCCTCGGGCAGCTTGTAGTCGGCAACCTGACCCTTGAGGTGGGCGACCATGTCAGCGAGCGTCACGGTCTGGCCGGGCTTCGGGATGACGCACAGGCAGTTGCGCTCGCCGAGGCGTGCGTCGGCGACGCCGACCATGGCCGCGTGCATCACCTTGGGGTGCGTGTAGAGCACCTCCTCGACCTCGCGCGGGAAGAACTTCTTGCCGCCGCGATTGATGATCTCCTTGCGCCGGCCGACGATCTCGACGTTGCCCGCCGGATCGACGACGCGGCCGAGATCGCCGGTGCGAAACCAACCGTCGGCGGTGAAGGCCTCGGCATTGGCGGCCGCGTTGGCGTGATAGCCGAGGTGCACGCTCGGGCCGAGCGCCGCAATCTCGCCGACCTCGCCCTGCGCCACCTCGCGGCCAGCCTCGTCGAGGAGCTTCAGCTCCATGCTGGACACGACGCGGCCGATGGTGCCGTTGACCTTCGCTGGGTCGTCCGTGAAACGCGTGTAGGTGTGAAAACCGGTCTCCAGCATGCCGTAAAGCTCGATCAGGTGGCCGGGCATGCGGGCCTGATAGTCTCGGATGGTCTCGATGGCGGCCGATGCGCCGCCCGTGACGACGACGCGCAAAGACGTGACGTCGTAGCGGGCGAGATCCGGCTCATTCAGCATGGCAACGATGGAGGCCGGCGCCGTCGCGATGTAGGTGACGCGCTCAGCCGCGATCAGCTCCAGCGCCGACTTGGCCGAGAACCGCTCGAGCAGCACGGCGCGGCCGCCGCTGAGGATCGCCTGCAGCAGGCAGAGATAGCCCCAGTTCAGGCAGACCGGCAGATAGACCAGCTGGACATCGGCGGCGGTCACGCGCATGTCGCTGTTGATCTGGCGGACGGCGGGCAGCGTCGAGTTGAACGAGTGGAGCACGCATTTGGGGTTTCCTGTCGTGCCCGACGTGAAGGCCATGCGGAAGATCTCGTCCGCGCTCATGTTGACGCGCTCGGACGGCGGCAGCGGCGGCGTTTCGGCGATGCCGCGTTCGAGGTTCCACTCGCCGTCGACCGGCGTCACCGGCAACCACGATATGGGTCAGGCCCGGAATCGTCTCGCGCAGCTGCCGCGCCATGCCGACATAGTCGAAGCCCTTGAACGTGGCAGGACAGATGAAGGCGCGGCTGCCGGAGAAACGCAGGATATAGTCGAGCTCGCGCACGCGGAAATCCGGGTTGACCTTGTTGGCGACGGCGCCAATCAGCTCGAGTGCGAAAAAGACGACTGGAAAGGCGATGCGGTTCGGCAGCTGGATGGTGACGACGTCGCCGCGCGCAATGCCGATGTGGCGCAGGAACGCGGCGCACCGCTCGACCTTGTCCCTGAGTTCCCCGTAGGTAATGCGCCCCGTGCCATCGACGAACACCTCGCGGCCGGGGTGGGCCGCGGCGCGCTCCTCGAGAATGGAGAAGAACGTCGTGTCGGCCCATTCCCCGTTCGCCCGCCAGCGTGCCGCCAGCTCGGGTCTGGTCACGATCTCGAAGTTGGTCTCGACGTTGGGAATGGCCGCCTCCATCGCGCCGGTCGCCCGGTCCTATGTCTTTACTGCGATGATGGCGCGGCGGTGCGTCCCGGCGCCGACTTGCTTGTCCTCGTCGTGCGCCTCGACCTTGAAGCTGAGTTTCTTGCCGTCGATCGCCAGCAGCTCGGCGCGCACCTTGACTTTCTTGCCCTTGGGCGTCGCGCCGAAGTGCTTGACGTTGACTTCGAAGCCAACCGTTGTGTGGCCTTCGGGGAGATACGCCTGCACCGCCTGGATGCCGGCGCGCTCCATCAGCCCGATCATGGACGGGGTCGACAGTACACCGTCTCCGCCCACGTGTTTCACCACCAGCTTGTCGTCGACCACCGTCTCGATTTCCGCTGCCATTCCAGGTTTGAGATTTGTGCTTGGCATGGTCCGTTGTTCTCCAGGTCACTCGGCAGACTATAGCATGGTGTCTGACGGTCAGCGTTTGAAGCTACCGCACGCCGCGCAGCAGGCCGCCGTCGACCTGCAGGGCTGTGCCGGTGATATAGCGCCCGCGCGGCGAGACGAGCAAGGCGACCGGAACAGCGATATCGTCGGTGGTACCGATGCGGCCCATCGGGACCTCGGCCTCGAGCTTGGCGCGCATCGCCAGCGGATCCTGGCCGCCGGCCGCGAACACCTTCTCGAGGCGTTGCGTCTCGATGTAGCCCGGGCAGATCGTGTTGACGTTGATGTTGTCGCGCGCGACTTCCAAGCGACAGCGTCTTGGCGTAGCCGATGACGCCGCCCCAGGTCGCGACCGAGAGGCCGAAGCCCGCGATCGGCTGGATCGCCGAAATCGCCGTGATGTTGAGGATGCTGCCGCCGCCGCGCGCTTTCATATGCGGCACGACAGCCCGCGTCATGCGCACGACATACATCAGGTTCTGCTCGACGGCCTTGGCCCAGGCGATGTCGTCGAAGCTGGTGATGCTCGCCGAGCGGCGGCGCGCCGTCGTTGTTGACGAGGATATCGATGCCGCCCCACTGTTTGACCGTGGTTTCGACCACGCGGGCGCAATCCTCGGCGCGACGGCAGTCGGCGGCGATTGGCAGCACCTCGGCGCCGGTCTCGGCTCGCAGCGTCTCGGCCGCCTTGGCGAGGCCTGCCTCGCGCCGCGCGGTGATGACGACGCGCGCGCCCTCGGCGCGCCAGCGTGCGCGCGATGCCATAGCCGATGCCCATGCTGGCGCCGCCGACAATGGCGATCTTGTCCTTGAGGCCGAGGTCCATGTCAGCTGGTACCCTTGATGCCCATCTCCGCCAGAAACCGCTCGGCGTTCTTGTGGAACACCTTGTCGAGGATCTCCTGCGGATAGCCCTCCGCGCGCCAGTCCTTGACGAGACGCTCGTAGGTGAACAGCGGATAGTCGCCGCCGAACAGGATGCGGTCCTTGAGACGGCGCGGGATCTCGTGCTTGAGGTCGGCCGTGTGGTATTTCGGCGACCAGCCATGCAGCTCGTACCAGATGTTGCGCTTGTGCATGAGCACCGCGATCACCTCGGCTTGCCATGGCCAGCCCGGCCGGCCGCGACGATCTTGAGTTCGAGGATTGTGGGCGGCGACCCAATCGAGATGGCGGGGATGGCAATAGTCGAGGATGACGCCATCGCCGCCGGGGAGCCCCGCGCCGAGCCCCGTCGTGCCGACGAAGATCAGCACGGGGATGCCGGCCTCGATGCACAGGTCGTAGTAGGGCTTATAGGCGGGATCGCTGGCCGGCGGCGACAGCGAGGCCGAGATCGCGTAGCCGAGGAAGCCGATGCTCTTGTCGATGCAGCGGCGCAGTTCCTTGACGCCGTCGGGGCCGGCGCGCTCGGGGTCGATGTGGACCCAGTGGCCGAGGATCACATCCCGATGCGCAGCCTCGGTCTCGAATGCATAGTCGTGCAGCGCGCGCATCTCCTCGAGCGGGCGGTATTTCGCGTAGCCGAGATCGAGGATCGCGCGCACGCTGTTCTGCGCGGAAGTAATCGGCCATCTCGGCCTCGGTGTGGTACTTCGTTTCCGAGTTCCAGGTGGCGCGCTGCTGGGCAAGTTCCTTCGTCCGTCTGCAACGGATAGCCGCGCCGCGTTCCCCAATGCGAATGAACGTCGATGAGCTGCATGTATCCTTCCTCGCCGCGGATTGGCCGTGCCGGCGCCGGTCAACGCCGGCAGGCTCTTGCACGCCTATTCCAGCAGCAATCGGCGCCCTGGGATAGCCCCGCGTCGTCGCGGCCCTGAGGCCTGCGGGCTGGCTGCGCGCGCGGTCTGCGCGGGAGTGGGCCTGCATCGATGGCGCTGATAACATGTGCCGCCGGACCGCTGGACCAGCGCCTCCCGCCGCCGCGCCCGTTGGAGATTGGCCATGACATTCTTTGAGCGACTGAAGCAGGCGGCTGCGCCAGAATGGCGGAGCTATGCGCGGCACCGGTTCACTGACGGGCTCGGTGACGGAAGCTTGCCCGAGGCGGCCTTCCGCACTTATCTGGTGCAGGACTATTTGTTTCTGATCGAGTTCGCGCGGGCCTATGCGCTTGCAGTCTACAAGTCGCCATCGCTCGACGACATGCGGGAGGCGTCCCGGGGGATCGCGGCCATTCTCGATGTCGAGATGGACCTGCATGTGAAGCTGTCCGCCGGTTGGGGGCTGACGCCGAGGGATCTCGAAACGGCTCAGCCGGCGCCGGAGATGCTGGCCTATACGCGCTATGTCCTGGATGCGGGCATGCGCGGCGACCTGTTGGCACTTAAGGTCGCGCTGGCGCCATGTGTCATCGGCTACGCGGAGATTGCGACGCGGCTGGCTGCCATGCCGGGGGCGCTCGGCGATGGCAATCCCTATCGCGTCTGGATCGCGGAGTATGCGGGTGACGCCTACCAAGCGATCGCGGCGGCTGCCGTCAACCATATGGATCGACTGGCGGCGCGCTATGCGACGCCAGCGCGCGAAGCCGAGCTGATCGCGATCTTTAAGGAGGCGACGCGCCTCGAGGCCGAGTTCTGGGAGATGGGCTGGCGGTCCGGGGCGCGGGCCGCCTGAGGCGGCCCGGCTGACCAGGTTCAGTCCGTTTTTGACGCCGTGCGACCGGCGTCCGACGGAAGCGTGCGCACGGCGACGTTAGTTGCCCCGCGCGTCACGCCGTCGGCCGTCTTGAAGCGCATGAAGAGGCGGTTGTTGGCGGGATCGAAGGGAATGTTGCCATTACCTTGCACCGTGATTGTGAACGTCGCGATGCCGTTCGTCGCCGACGAGAACACGACCTGCCCGCCCGGCGTCGTCGGATTGATACAGGCGCCCGTCGACGGGTTCGTCTGGCAGAGCGTCACTGCCAGCGGCAGGCCACGGCCACCATCATCGACCGTCGCCGTGATCGAATCTGGCGCACCGATGTTGATCACGGACGCCACGAAGAGATTCAGTCCTGACGGACCCGGCAGCGACACGATGCCGTCGTTCGACAGCGTCACGCCGATTGCCACCATGTCGGGAGAAGGAGATGACGCAGCGGACAGGATGAACGTGTTCAATCCCGGGATGCTTTGTGCCGGCAGAGTTCCATCGCAGATGAAAACCATGCCGAGGTCGTTGGAGTTCATGGCGCCGCGCGGCGTAATGCCGAAGACAAAGTCCTGGCGGCCTCCGGCGGGAACCGTCATTGGCTGATTGGGCGGGGCGATGAAGTTGTTGTTGGCGTCGGATGCGCGGAACTGGAAGTCGGCCGGGATGCTCGCTTGCGTGTTTCCCGGCATTCGGATCTGGCAGCCGCTGAGTGTCTGCGATGAGGCATTGATCACGGTGGCGAACGCGGTCGCCGGTTGATTGATTGCCACCGATCGCGCGCCTGGAAGAACCGCTGACACGATCTCCGGATTGGTCGATGACGGCAACACCGTCAGACTGACTGGGATCGTCGTATCACCTAAGCCCGTATTCACGGTGTTGCGGAATTCAATGTTCGCGCCGTATGTGCCGGGCGCCAGTAAATTGGCGGCCGTCGTGAACTCGATGATGCCCTGCTGGCTCGAACCCGGCGACACGGGGCCCGCTCCGAACGCGGAGAAGCGGACCCACGGCTGGCTCGACGTCGCCGTATAGATCATGTTCTGCGCGTCGCCCTGACCGGCATTGGTCACCGAGTATGTTGCGGTTGGGAACGGTCCGCCCTGCTTGCCAGTAGAATTGAACGCGGTGGCCGGCGACAGCGAGATCGTGCCCGGAATGCGCACGAACACCTCGAAGACGGTGAGCGTTGCGGTGTTGGGGCTCGGGCATGCGCTTGCAGTCAGCGCGACGGTCGCGAGGTGGCGGCCGACCGGCAAACCGTTGACGTTAGAATTGAGTTCTACGGTGTAGGCTGGATTGACGGTCGCGCCGCTCGGATTGGTGATGTTCCCCGATGTCGGCGTGACCGTGATCCAGTTCACACTCGGCGTGATGGTGTAGGGCGTCGCTTGGTTGGTCGACAGATGATAAGGCTTGACGATCGCGCCAGGAAACGGCCCGCCCGGGAGGCCTTCCAGGGTCTGTCTCGCCGCACCGGTGACGGGGCCGCCGCCGATGCACTGTGCATTGGCTGGAGAAGCAAGCAGTCCAAAGAGAACTGCACAGAAAATGACCAGTGATCGCGCGCGCCAGTGAAACATCATGCAATCCCCCCGCTGGGCACTGACAATTGGTCCGACAGTATCGACTATTGTAATCGGAGCCAAGTTCGTCAAGACGAGCGTATGGAGCTAGTCAACATGATTGCGACATTTGCCGCAACCGCAATGGCGTTGAAGCGACCGTCTCGCAACTCCGGCAAACTTTCGTGCCCGAGAGGCCAGCTTCAGACTTTCACCGTGCCGGCCAGCGAGGACTTTTCGTCTTGCTCGGGCTTCTTCATTTTCGCGCGCTTGGCTGAGGTTGTGCTGCTTATCGTAGCGGCGGATGTCCGCTCCTGCTGGAACCAGCGCCCGAGAAAATCAAGAAACACCTTGAGCTTCGGGAGCACATGTCGGGTACTCGGATAGACAGCCCAGATCGCCAACTCCGTCGTGACCTCGTGGTCGGCGAGAACCAGTTCGAACACACCCGTCTTCAAATCATCGACGACGCGCGAGCTGGAAATGCGCAGAATGCCGAGCCCTTCGAGTGCCGCATGCCGCAACAGCTCGCTGTTGTCGGAGCGCAGCCGGCCCGTTACGCGAACCCCCTGCTCGGAGTTTCCGCGGCGAAAGCTCCACGTCGAGGAGTCGCCGAGCACAAGGCAGGACAACTTGCGCAGGTCGTCGGGCACCTGTGGCGGCTCGTTCTGCCGGAGGAAGTCCCGGGAGGCAACGAGGACTTGCGGATCGGGCCCGAGCCGTTTGGCGATGAGAGTCGAGTCGATCAGCGTGCCGGTGCGAATGACGACGTCGTAGCCGTCTTCCTGCAGGTTTACCACGCGGTCCGTCAGATCGATTTGGACCCGGATTTCCGGATATTCCTGCATGAACATGCAGATCGCGGGTGCGATGACGCCGCGCCCGAGACTGGACGGCGCCGAGATTCGCAAGTTCCCGCGGGGCTTTTCCACATTCGCAGAAACCGCAGCCCGCGCTTCATCGATCTCGGTCAGGATACGCTCGACATACTCGAGGAACTTCGAGCCTTCCTCGGTGATGCGGATCGATCGCGTTGTGCGATCGAACAGCCGGGCCGACAATTCCTCCTCGAGAGATTGCAGCCGCTTCGAAATCGTGCCCGGTGTCAGGTCGAGTTCAACGCCCACAGCGGACAAATTCTGCAGGGCCGCAACCCGCGCAAAAATGCGCATATCGTGAATGTCCATCGTCTAAACTCTCAGGTAAGTCATGGGTCTTCCGATCGATCGTGCAGGCCCCGCAATCGTTCGGAAGCGTCGTAGTTTACGAAAACGTCAATGTGCGCAGACGCCAATGTGACGAACTGCGCGATGGTCCCGTACTCGCGGTCCCATCTCTAAAAGCGACGAAGCAAACGTTCGATGTAATCCAACTCGAGTAACGGCCGGGTCGGCTCGCCAAGGCGGCGGCGCAATTCGTCCAGGATTTCGCGCGCGCGTTGCACGTCGATTTCGTCGGGCACTTTGACTGAGGTGCCGAGATCCGGGCCTTCGGTGCGCTGCGGCCGGCCCATGGGGTCGAGCGGCGCATCGCCGCCGGGTCCTTGCTGGCCGAACTGGCGCATGGCTCGCATCATCTGCTCGGCCATCTGGCGGGCGCCCTGACGCAGTTGCTCGAGCGCTTGCTGTTCAGCGCGCGATGCGCCGTCGAGATCACCTTCACGCAGCGCCCGCTCGGCGTCGCGCATGGATCGCTCGGCATTGTCGAGCTGCTCGGGGGCCTGCATGCCCATGCCGCGCATGCGATCGCGCAGCTGGCCGAGACGGTTCGACAGCTGCCCCTGGCGTTCGCCGAGTTCGCCCGGGCCACCTGGGCTTTGCCCCTGCTGCTGGCCCTGACCTTGCCCTTGGCTTTGCCCCTGGCCGGGCTGCTGGCCGCGCTGACCCTGCTGGCCTTGGCCGGGTTGTTGCCCGCGCTGGCCTTGACCTTGCTGACCCTGACCTTGCTGACCCTGGCCGGGTTGTTGGCCACGTTGGCCTTGCCGACCCTGTTGCCCTTGCTGGCCTTGTTGTCCCTGCTGACCTTGTTGGCCTTGTTGCCCGGGGTCTTGGCCATCCTGGCGGCGCTGCTCGCCGAATGTGTCGTCGAGAAGCTGCTGCTGCTTGCCGATGATGTCCCCGAACTGGTCCATCATCTGCATCATCTGTTGTCCCTGCTGGCCTTGCTGCCCTTGGCCTTGCGCCATGCGGCCAGACTGCAGCTGCTCGAGCAGGTCACGCAGCTGGTTCAGCATCTGCTGCGCCATGTCACGCGAACCCTGGCGCGCCATGTTCTCGATGTCGCGCATCATACGCTCGAGATCTTGCGGGCGGATCGTTTGGCCTTGTGCGCTGGGCGGCATCGGCTGTTGGCCTTCGGCCTGCCGCTGCATCTGTTCCATGAATTGGTTGAGAGCCTGGCGCAGCTCGTTCATGAGCTGGCGGATCTCTTCCTCGGAGGCGCCGTCCTGCAAGGCCTTCGCAAGGTTCTCCTGGGCTTCGCGCAAGCGGCGCTCGGCATCGGACAGATTGCCGTCCTCCAGCCGCAGCGCAACATGCCACAGTTGGTCGACAACCGATTTCAGGCCGGCGCGAGATTTGTCGCGCTGCAGGCGCCAGTAGGCCGAGCGCAGACCAAGGTAGGCACGCTGATCGGTGAAGAAGCCCTCCGGCTCCAAGGCGATCGCATCGAGCGACCTGAGCACCTGCATGCGGTTGCGCGGGTCTTCGACGATCGCCCGCCGTTGCTCGATCACCGCCTTGGCAATCGGATTATTGAAGCGGCGCTGCGGAAGGATGAATTCGAACGGTGGACTCCGGCCAGTCTGGCCAGCCTGATCCTTGGCCGAGAGCTGCAGCTTCACGCGCATACCGGCCCAGGGATGACTGCTGAGTTCGTGATAACTCGAGCTTTCAGCCGACTTCGAATTTGAGCGGGGCAGGCGCAGGGCGAACACCGGCGGCTTTTCGAGCGGGGGGCGGGCGCCTTTGTTTTTCGGGGGTGCAGCCCAGCTCTTGGCCGGGTCGCCCGGCTGCGATCGCGCGCGCGTAATCCGCCCTTCCGCGGAGGCTGCGCCGTAGTCGTCCTCGATCTTGTAGGTGAGCTTCAGGGCGCCGCGCGGCATCTGCTCGGGATCCTTGGCGAGCGAGATTTTGGGCGGCAGATCAGGAATGACCTTGAACGTCCAGGGCTCCAGGCCGGCAAGACCGATGATGCGGTAGGTGCCAGCAGCTTTCAACTCGGTCTTGTATTCGGCGATATCGCTGGTGATGGGTGTCGATCCGGCGGTCGCAGTCCCAGCAGCGCCAGCGGCTCCCGCGGCGCCAGTTCCCGAGGCGGTTGGCGCTGGCGCCTCCGGTGGCTTTACGGTGATGCGCTCGGCTGGCTTGCCGTCGGCGGTGATCTCGAGCTCGAAGCCTTTGGTTCCGCTCGAGCGAATGACCAGGGCGCTGCCGGAGGGCACCTCGTGTGTGGCGTCCTCGCCTCTCGGCCGCAGCTGGGCGCCGATTGGACGCGACCCATCGGCCAGAATGATTGGTGGGCGGCCAGTGTAGGCGGGCGGCGTCACCCAGGCGTCCAGGCGGGCATCGGCCGTAACCACCGGCGCGCCGAGCCGGAAGGCGGCGCGGATGCGGTCGGACGCACTGTCGCCGGCAAAAAGGGCGATCAGGCCGAGCCCCATGACCAGCAGGGCCCGAAACGCGAAAGGATCGTAGCGATCGGCGCGCGGCGAGGGATTGCCGACCCGCAGTTTGGCGAGCAATGCGGCGATCCGGGCCTTATGGGCCTGCCAGAGCGCGTGCGTTGCGGGGTCGTCGGCGGACGCCGTAATCGTGTCCTCGTAGCTTGAGGCCGGCCGATGCGGCACGCCGGAGCGCTGCTCGATGCGCCGGATGGCCTGGTCGCGGCTGGCACCTGGCGTGCGGGCGATCCAGGCCAGGATGGCGAGCGCGGCCAAAGCGAACAGCCCGAGCACCACCTTATGGCCGGTCTCCGACAACGAGGCCCACAGGCCGAGGAGCGACACCAGCAGGAATAGTCCGGCCAGCCCCAGCAGCGCCCAAATGCGCGGCCAAGCCCGCTCGAACACGAGCGCGAGCCGGCTCAACCGGACCTTGCGCTCAAAGCGCGGATCGGTTGCGGGCTGTGCTGTGGTCGGGGTCATTGGCATGGCCTCATCTTACCACGGGCGGCGGCGCGAGCCTGCCAAAAATATTGCGGCCTGTGATTAAATTTCGGTCAGGAGCGGACCAGCCGAGTAGGGCCGAAAAAAGGCGAGAAATTCAGGAACTTATTCCTCATTCTTCGGTGCGCCGCGTCGTGACCAGGGCAGATCACCGGCGCCCCCCGATTAGGCCCGGCCTTCGAGCGTCTCGCGCAGCAATTCCAGCGCCAGCCATGCCTCTTCGGCGGTGGCGAGCTTGCCCTGGGCAGCGCCGAGCGCGTGGGTTGCTGCGGCAAAGGCCTTTGGATCCTTGGAATAAAGATCCGGCGCAGCGAGGCGGGCGGTTTCCGCGGCGATTTCGGCTTCGAGCGAAGCGATGGTCACCGGCAACGTCTCGAGCGCATGCCGCTCCTTGAACGAGAGCTTGCGCTTTGCCAGACCCGGTGGCGACGCGCCGGTCTGGTTAACGTCGCTTTTCGTGGCCGCTCCGCCACCCGCCGCTGCGATGGCCTGCTGGCGAGCGAGATCCTGGCCGCGGCGCTGGGTCAGCATGTCGGCATAGCCGCCCGCGTACTCGGTCCACCGCCCGTCGCCTTCGGCGGCGATCACCGAGGTCACCGCGCGGTCCAGGAAATCGCGGTCATGCGAGACCAGCAGCACCGTGCCTTGATAGTCGGCGAGCAGTTCTTCCAGCAGGTCGAGCGTTTCGAGGTCGAGATCATTGGTCGGCTCGTCCAGCACCAGCACGTTCGATGGTTTGGCCAGGGCCCGCGCCAGCATCAGGCGGCCCCGCTCACCGCCCGACAGCACGCGCAGCGGCGTGCGCGCCTGCTCCGGCGTAAACAGGAAATCCTTCATGTAGCTGGCAACGTGCCGCGCTTTGCCACCGACGACCACCTGATCGCCACGCCCGCCGGTCAACGCCTCCGCCACGGTCCAGTCCGGCGACAGCGCCTCGCGGCCCTGGTCGAGCGTCACCATCTCGAGGCTTGTGCCATGACGGACGGTGCCGCTGTCGGGGGGAAGCGCGCCCGTGAGCACGCTGATCAGCGTCGTCTTGCCGGCGCCGTTCGGGCCGACAATGCCGACCCGGTCGCCGCGCGCGATGCGCAAGGAGAGATCCGCGATGATCGGGCGACCGTCGTAGGCGATCGAGATCTTGGTCGCCTCGACCACAAGCTTGCCGGTCGGGCCGCTCTCGACCGCCTCCATGCGCACGTTGCCTTGCACGCGGCGCGCGTCGCGGCGTTCCGCCCTGAGGGCGTGCAGGTTGGCGACACGGCGGACGTTACGCTTGCGCCGGGCGGTGACGCCGCCATGCATCCACTGCTGCTCGCGCTCGATCTTGCGGTCGAGCTTGTGGCGCTCGATTTCTTCCTGCTCCAGGCGGTCGTCGCGCCAGCTCTCGAAGGTGGCGAAGCCGCGGTCAAGGCGTACGCTCTGCCCGCGATCGAGCCAAACCGTGGCCCGAGACAGCCGTTCAAGAAAGCGCCGGTCGTGGCTGATCATGACGATCGCCGCACTGAGCCGCGCCAGCTCGCCTTCCAGCCATTCGATGCCCGGGAGATCGAGATGATTGGTCGGCTCGTCGAGCAGCAGCACGTCGGGGCGGGCGGCCAGCGCCTGGACAATGGCGACCCGGCGGAACTCGCCGCCCGACAGGCTCGCCGGATCCTCGTCGCCGGTGAGGCCCAGCATGCCAAGCAGCGCCCGGCCGAGGTTGGCGTCGTCGGCGGGTCCGAGTTTCGCCTCGACCGCGGCCAACGTCGTCGCATGACCCTCGAGGTCGGCCTCCTGCGAGAGATAGGCGATGCGGGCGCCCGGATGTGCGAACCGTTCGCCGCTGTCCGGCTCGACGAATCCGGCTGCGATCTTGAGCAGCGTCGACTTGCCGGAGCCGTTGCGCCCGACGAGGCAGATGCGGTCGCCGGAGCCAACCGACAGTCCGGCCCCCGTCAGCAGCGGCACGCTGCCGAATGTCAGGTGAATATCGGAGAGGCGAAGGAGTTCGTTGGCCATGCGCTGGCTTTAGAGACATTCGCGATGGCGTCAAGGCAGGCGCGGATGCGAAGTGGGCATCCGAAGCGCCAAGTAAGGAGCGCGGATGCGAAGTGGGCATCCGAAGCGCCAGGTAAGGAGCGCGGATGCGAAGTGGGCATCCGAAGCGCCAAGTAAGGAGCGCGGATGCGAAGTGGGCATCCGAAGCGCCAGGTAAGGAGCGCGGATGCGAAGTGGGCATCCGAAGCGCCAGGTAAGGAGCGCGGATGCGAAGTGGGCATCCGAAGCGCCAGGTAACGAGCGCGGATGCGAAGTGGGCATCGGGGGTGTAGACATCTACCCAACAAGGCCACACAATAGTTCAGTGCAGACCAATTGCGTTTCGATTGAGCGGGAGTTCTCATGAAGTTGTTCGTCAGGTTGCTCTTTGGCGTTGGTGCGCTCGCGAGCGCAGCTCCACTGGTCATCACCCCATCCTTCGCCCAGACGGTCTCCGAGGTTGTCGTCTTCGGCGACAGCAATGTCGATTCCGGGAATTTTCGGCAATACGCCAACCTGAGCGCCTTCGGTACACATTGGCCGGCGGCCGTCGCAGCGGGTGCCGGCGCGCCGGTTTCGCGCCCCGGCCTCGGTAATGCCGAGCACATCGCGAACTATTATGGTCTCGACCTGCTGCCCTCGTATCTGCCAGGCGGAACGAACTACGCGACCAGTGGCGCCAAGGACGCGATCACCAATACTGCCGCGACCGGCGGTTTCGGCGTCGCGGTTCCCACCGTCACCCAAATCTCGACTTTTCTGGCGGCGCGCGGCAACGTCGCCAGCCCAAACGCCCTGTTCATTGTCCATTCGGGTGACAATGACGCGGACTACGCCGCGGGTGGAACAGGCACCGGCCCCTACCCCGCGGATCCCACGGCGTTCATGAATACCCAAGCGGTGGCGCTCGCCAACGCGATCAAATCGATCCACACCGCCGGCGGGCGACAGTTCCTGGTACGCTCCCTGAATGCATCGTTCCCGCAGGGTGCGGCAGCGCTCAACGTCGCCAAGCGGGCGGCCAAGGCGGCGCACAATACGAAGCTGTACAGCGAGCTTGCTCTCCTCGGCGTAACTGTCATCCGCTCGGACTTCGACGACGTCCGGCTGGCGTTGCTCGCCAGCCCCTCGGCCTTCGGCTTTACGACCGTCAGCAATGCGGATGCCAGTCAGGCCTGCACCATTCCGGCTGGTGTGACGAACGGCGCGCATGCCTTGTTGTGCTCCAGTGCCGCGGGGGCGCCGTCGACGTTTGTCAATGCGACCGCCGATATGACACGGCTGTTTGCCGACGAAGGCCATCTTGCGACCCATGGCCAGAAGATCCGGGCCAATCACGACTATGCCCTGCTTCCGCCGGCGACATCGAGCCCGCTGGTGGCGGCAATCTTGCCGTCGAGCCGGTCGGTGCAGGTCGGAGCGCCAGCAACGGTGTTTGCCGTGATCATCAATTCAGGCAGTACAGCGCTCAGCGGTTGCCGTATTTCACCCGTGTCGAACGTCAACGGGCGCTTCTTCTATCAGACAGCATCGCCCGCCAATGCATTGACCGGCACTGCCAACACGCCGGTCTCGATCCCGGCCGGCGGCGCGCAGAACTTCGTCATCGGCTTCACGCCGACGACGGCCGCGCAGGCCTCCGGCGACGTCAGGTTCGCCTATGTCTGCGCCGGTGCGCCTTCGGCACTGCCGCTGACGACGGTCAACACGGTGCGGTTGTCGATCGATGCCAATCCCGTGGCCGACATGATCACGACGGGCGTCACACCGTCGGCCGACGGTTATGCGCGGATCAGCGGGCCGACGGGCCTCGGCGTCTTCGTTGTCGCGACCGTCAACATCGGCGCCGCCGCAACGCTGACGGCCAGGGTGCGCCTGTTGGATACGGGAATGCCGCTGACGGCAACGGTTTGCCAGACGAATCCGGCCACCGCGGTCTGCCTCTCGCCGGCGACGACGACCGTAACCACGTCGTTCGCCAACAACGCCGTGTCGACCTGGAACGCCTACCTGCAGGCCTCGGGCGATATCCCGATCGACCCCGCCAACAAGCGCATCCTGTTCGAGTTCGTCGACGCCGGCGGCGTCGTGCGCGGCTCGAACTCGGTCGCCGTGACGACGGTCGCAGCGGATGGGGCCGCGCAACTCGCCGCGAAGTAATGGCGGCTCTATCTCACCCGCGGCGGCTCGCAGGCCGCTGCGGGAGAGCGTCAGGGTGAGGCGCCGCTACTCGCGATCTCGCCCAACGCCGGCCCATCAAGCACTGTTCACGGCAATTTCGTCGATTGCCAAGTCACCATCTGCCAGCGGCCTTGGCGCTTGGCGTAGACATCGGTGAAACGCACGCCGAATGCATTCGGCTTGCCGTTCGACATCACCTTGATCTGAGCAACGCCGGTCAGCACCACGGTGTCACCGAGGTCCTGTGCCTTGACGTCGGACGCCTCTAACGATGTGTAGACGGTGGCGCCGGATTGCATGGCGCCGATCAGGCTCTGCTTGGTGTCGAGCCGCGCCGAGGAATGCGTGTAGATCAGATCGTCGGCGAGCACGGTATTGAGCGTGTCGATATCCTTCGCCGCCATTGCCTGCATGCGCTTCTTGTCGAGGTCGATGATCAGCTGTCCATTGCCGGCCATGATGCACTCCGTGGGTTTAGTTGCTTTCGTCGCGCCGAGTGTGATGCGCGATGGTTGCTCGTGCAAGCGCGATGTGGCGTGGGATGGGCGATCGACAGATGGACGGGCCTCGCCAATTGGGACACAGTGATCGCGCTGAGCCGCACGAGGCAGGTTCACCGGCTCACCAGCAGGAGCAAGCGATATGCGTATCCATAACATCTATGTGGACGCCGCCGGCGAGAGCCACTGGCGGGACATCGACGTCGAATGGACAGAGTCCCGTAACTTCTCGAAACTCTCCGCGCGACTGCCGGCGACCGGCATCATTTTCCGGCAAACGTCAGGCGATTACGATCTCGATTGGCATCCGGCGCCACGCCGCCAGTACATCATCAATCTTGACGGCGGCGTGAAGATCACGGCGAGCGACGGCGAAGCCCGCGAGATCGGGCCCGGCGAGGTTGTCTTCGTCGAGGATGTCCACGGCAAAGGGCATCTGTCGAAGTCGATCGGCGGAAAGCTGCGCCATTCCATATTCGTGCCGGTCGAGTGAGCCGGCAGCCGGCGTCGCTCAGCGCGTGGTGCCCAGCGAGGATGATGACATGACAGTGCAGCTCGAGCCAATGCAACCGCACGACTGGTCGGCCGTTCGCGCGATCTATGCCGAGGGATTGGCGACGGGGATTGCGGCCTTCATGCTCAATCCGCCGGTCTGGAAGGACTGGGACGCCGGCCACCTCGCCTGCGGACGCCTGGTCGCGCGCGACGGCGGGGCAATCGTCGGCTGGGCCGCGCTCGCGCCCGTTCCCGATGCCTGAGGTGCCGCTGGCATCGCTGAGGTCAGCGTATACATCTCAAAAGTCGCTCGCGGGAAATCGGTCGGTACAGCGCTGATCAACGCCTTGATCACCGCGTCCGAGGCGGACGGCTATTGGACGTTGCAGGCGCAGATCATCGCGGGCAATGCCGCGAGCCGCGCCCTGCATCGAAAATGCGGATTTCGCGAGGTCGGCACTCGCGAGCGCTTTGGCCACCTCGGTGGCGTCTGGCATGACGTCATCCTGCTCGAACGGCGGAGCCCGGCGGCGGGCGGGCCCAATCTCCCCACGCGATCCTGCGACGCGGCGTAGTTGTCCGTGCCAAACAAGCGCCGCGAGTCGGTGCAGCCGCTGTTCTGCCGCGCGGCCTTGACCAGGCGCAAGGCGCGAGGTCCGCCTTTGGCTTCAAGTGATGTCTCATCAAGGTATTGTTGGAGCCGTCCCCATGCCGCTCATCGCAGATCGCCGCACCGGAGGGCATCGGCGATCCGTGCTTGGCATCGTGATTGCGCTGCTCGGTGTGGGGCAGGTTGCCTTCGGGCAGATCCCGGTTGAGCCTTCGCTTGAACGGGGACGGGACATCGCGCAACGGCTCTGCAGCTCCTGTCATTTGATGCCGGATGCACCGAGTTCTGGCGTGATCGTCGGAATTCCAACGTTGACCGCGATTGCCAATCGGCCGGGCCAAACGGGCCAGCGCATCGAGACGGTTCTGATCAACCCGCATTTGCCAATGCCGGACACGCACCTCACGAGCGGCGAGATCAAGGATATCATCCACTATCTCGAGACGCTGCGCGCCGACAAGGCAGCGCCGCCGCTGTTGCCGCCCGTCGTTCCCGCTGGAAAGCCGACCTATCCAAAGCCGTCGTAAGGCGCAGGAAGGACACGCGAATGTCTCGCACGCTGAACGTGCTTCTCGCCGGCATCGCCCTGCAGGCCATGTCCTCACCCGCGCGTGGCGACACTGGTGCGCGCATCGAACATGGCAAGATCATTCTCGATGCGCAATGCGCGGGGTGCCACGCGACCGGAGCCGCGGGCAACAGCCCGCTGGCGATTGCGCCGCCGTTTCGGGATCTCAATCGGAAATACAACGTCGAGTTTCTGGCGGAAGCATTGGCCGAGGGGATTGTGACGGGGCATCCCGGCATGCCGCCGTTCATGTTTCCGCCGGATGAGATCGACGCCATCATCACCTATCTGAAAAGCCTGCCACGGTGATTGCGCGTTGATGGTCCCGCTTAAGCCTGAGCTTCGGTCCGTTTTCCCTCGCGTGACGGGGGCGCCAGATCCACCGAGGGCATTCGAAACTTCGTCACGGAGCGCTTGCCGCGCGCGGCCAGCAGGCACTCGGCATAGAGATCCAGGAGATAGGCCCGGAACTCAGGGCTCGTCGGGGCGGGGCGGCGCGGGTCATCCAGCAGGATGTCGCGCATGAGATCGTAGGCAACCGCCGCGGGGCAATTGCGCTCTGCGGCCGGAATCACGTCCTCGGTCATGGAAATGGGTCCTTCCTCAGGACGCGGGTGCCAGAATTGCCATGCCACCCGGTCGCTGGTTGATGCCAATGCGGCGGATGTCGTCAGCTGGCGGCCTTGGCCGGACGTTCGATACCGGGATGCTCGGTGTTGCGCTTGAAGTTCAGCGTCAGGTTGCCGTCGGTCAGCTCCGAACATTCGACGTGTGCCACGAATGGATCGGTCGATTCGATTTCGGCAGCCTCGGTGCAGGCGGCGACCGTCGCGAACGGCTTGACGTGCACGCCGTTGTCGCCGTTCGGCAGTGCGAGCAGTGTAATCATGACGATGATGTTCGGGTCCATGGCGTTGTCCTTCTGCGCATGACTTGGCTTCCGGAGCGACGAACCGCTCCTCGTGACGCAGAACTAAATGGAAAGCCCCCGCTCTCCGCCTTGCCAGGCTTGATGCGCAGAACATGCGCGCCCGGCGATGGCTGCTCTCGACTCAACGCAACCGACACAACGAATAAGCTGCAAGAAAATGGCAACAATTCGAACGCGTTAACCTCGTGGCGAAGATATGGGCGCGCCGCCAACCGAGCTCGCGTCGAATGGCTGGTCCATGTGCGTTGAGCATTCGCGTAGCATTGTGCGGCTTTCGTTGCCTGCGACACCGCGCAGCCCTATCGTTCGCCCGAGCTGATGAGGAGCACATCATGGTCCGGCTGGCCGACTTGTCCGAGGTTGAGGCGCACCATCTTCTGTCGAAGCCGTGCCCGCCCTTCCCGACCGCGCCGTTCGTCGCCGGCCCGCCATTGGCTGAGCGCCGCGTCGCCCTGATCACGACAGCCGGGCTGCATCGGCGCGACACTCAGCCATTTGATCTGGCCGATACCGGCTATCGCGTGATCCCGGGCGACACGACTGGCGCGGATCTGGTGATGAGCCACTCGTCGGTCAACTTCGATCGCACGGGCTTTCAGCAGGACGTCAATGTCGTGTTTCCGATCGATCGCTTGCGCGAATTGCAGCGGGCGGGGGAGATCGGATCGCTCGCCGACTACCATTACTCACTGATGGGAGCGGCCTGGGAGCCGCACGAGATCGAGGGTACCGCGCGCGTCTTGGCCGGCCTGCTGAAGCAGGATCGCGTCGATGCCGTGCTGCTGGTGCCTGTCTGACCGAACTGCACGCGCGCCGTGGGCGCGGCTGGCCACTACATCGAGCGCGAGGGGATTGCGACGGTCGGTCTCAGTCTGGTGCGCGAGAACACCTTGGGCATGCGCCCACCGCGCGCACTTTGGGTGCCGTTCGATCTGGGCCGGCCGCTCGGTGCGCCACATGAGATCGGGCTGCAGACGCGCGTGCTCCGTGCCGCTCTGGCGCTGCTCCAGCGCACCGATGGCCCCGTCATCCTCGACGATTTTCCGGAGGATGCGCCGGCAGTGCCGCTCGCCGACATGGATGGAATGGTATGTCCGGTGCCGTTGCCGCGCGCCGCGCCAGCGGGCGCGATGGGACCCGCTGCCTTGATCGCCGCGGAGATGTCGGCGCTCGCGCCTTGGTACGCGCTGGCGGTCGAACGGATGGGCCGCTCGACTGTTGGTGTCAGTGGATGGGGCGCCGAAGCCGCCGCCGCCCATCTACTGGCCTTGTTCGAACGTGCGAAGCCGGCGCCAGCTCCTGGTCTCAGCGCGGCCCAGTCGCTGCGTTTCGCGACGGAAGACGTACGCAACTGGTACCTGGAAGCCGCTTCGGCGCGGCCGGGCCTGCCCGCGTCACCGGCAGCGTTGGCCGATTGGTTTTGGGGCGAGACCGCAGCTGGCGCGCTGGTCCTCGCGCTGCGCCCGATTCTGGCCGCTAGTCCTGATGCCGCTTTGAGCAGCCTGGCCGAACGGGCCTTGATCCCGCGCCTCCAACTCGGACGCGTCGCCGGCGCCCGAGCGCGGCTCGGCGGACCGGCACACCGGGAGTGACCGCCCCCATGCACGAGCCCGGCCCTCGCCCGTGGGCCGCCATTGCGGCTGCAACCATGCTCGGTTTGCCGCTCGGCTCGATCTATGCGTTCAGCGTGTTCCTGCGGCCGCTGGAGACGCTGCTTGGTGCATCGCGCTCTGAGCTTGCCTCGATTTTTGGCCTGTCGACGATTTTCTTCACGATCGGGTGCAATTTGGCGCCGCGTCTGTTCGGGCGTTTGCCGACGCCCGCGCTACTGTTTTTGTGCATTGCGACAAGTGCCAGCGGCGTCGCGCTGGCAGCGCTCGCGCGCTCCTTCATGGACCTGGCGCTCGGCTATGGCGTGCTATTTTCGACGGGTGGCGGGCTCTCGTATGTCGTCGCGCAGCAGAGCGTCAATCTGGTTGCGACGCGCCGTCAGGGGTTGATCAACGGCTATCTCGTCAGCTTATTCCCAGCGGGTGCGATGTTGGCGGCGCCGCTGTTTGGATGGGGGATTGCGGCTTTTGGTGTGCGCGAGACGCTCGCCGGCCTCGCTGTGACGGTTGCGGTGACGGGTGTGCTGGCGGTGCCACTGCTGCTGGTTTCGGGCGCCCGGCTCGAAGCGGCGCGGATGGATGGACCGCGGGACGCCTCAACGCCGGCTCAGCGGAGCGTCTTCTGGCGCTTGTTCACGGTGTTCTTTCTGGCGGCAGCCGCCGGCCTCACGGTGCTGAGCCAGGCAGCCGGTATCATTGCAGCCTACGGAGGCGCGACGGCCGCCGCACTTTGGGGCACGACGGGGATTGCGGCTGCGATTGCGGTCGCCCGGCTCACAGGCGGTTGGCTGGTTGATCGGTTTCCAATTCCCGTGGTCGCGGCCGGTGCGCATCTGCTGGCGCTGTCGGGAGCGATCGTGCTGACGCTCGTGCCGTCGCCGGAAACGGCCGTGCCGACGCTGATCATGATCGGTGTCGGCTACGGTTTGATCTCGGGCGTACTGGTTGGAGCCATCGCATTCTACTGGCCCAAATCGGCCTTCGGCCGCATTGCCGGCGCCATGTACATCGCCTGGTGCGCTGCGGCGATCACATTGCCGGTGCTCGCGGCCTATTTGTTCGATCTCACCGGCGGTTATGGCACCGCGATGATTGTTGCCGGTTGCGGGAACCTGCTCGGCGCAATGATTGCGGCAACCTTGCCGCGCCGGGAGCCGCCGCCGAAAACCTACGAACCGTGGACGTGACGCCCCGGCGTGATCCCCCGGCTTGATTTCTGGTGTTCGACCGTGACGCCGGTCTGGGGTATGGTCTGGCGCGGCGCGCGACCCACCGTTGGAGAACGACCATTCGCCAGATCACGCGATTGCGAGGCGCTGCGAAGGAAACGCCAGGCGGCGCCGGCACCGAAAACGACGGTGTCGAAGTTCGGGTCCGCCGCCTGCGTCAGCGCGACATCAATCGGGTCTGGGAATTCCTGAAGCTCGTCTTCCGGGATGTGAACCGCGAGACGGTCGAGTTCCAGCGCCCACGGCACAAAAAGCTCTTTCTTGAGATCTACGAGGAGGAGGGCATCGAGCAACTGGTGTTCGAGATCAAGCGTGGCAACAAGTTCGAACTCGTGGGATATGCGGAATTTGCCTACGAAATCGTCAACTCTGACAGCTGGATGAACCACCGCTACTTTGAGAAGCGCGGCATGCGGCCGCTGTTCGTCGAAGAAATCGCCGTGCATCCCAATTATCACGGGATGGGTATCGGTTCCTTCATGTTCGAGCAGATCGAGCACGCGGCACGGTTGCGCGGTTGCACGCATATCGTGCTCGAGGTTGCCGAGAACAATGAGGAGGCGCTGAGCTACTACAAGAAGCGCAACTTCCAGAAGCTCGACGCCGCGATTTTTCTCTCCCGCAAGTTGGAAGCCGGCGGCGAATTGCTCGAGCCGCGCGTGCTGAAGCCGCGCCGGAAAGCCGAGTGACCATCTTGGATTGAGCGTGTGCGCGAGAGATCACTTGGCAGATGCTTGGCGAGCAGATGGCGGAGCACATTCTTTCCCGTCATCCGCCTCGAAGAAACTATTGTTTTGCAGAACGGATAAATTGTGATCGGAATAGCTCCTAGTGTGGATCCGGCAATCAGGCGGCTTGGTGGCCGCGCCGGCTCCGGCGATCATCGACCAGCTCCAGAATGTCTTGCTTTTTTGCAGTCACTCGTTGAACTCAAAATCTAAAGGATACGCCGCTATGGCGGACGAAAATGACGTCAATCGACGCCAGGACCGTCGACGCAGTGTCCGAATCGCGTCGATCGTCCTCGCCAATGCGACCGAGCCCATTCCGTGTGTGGTTCTGGATATTTCGTCGAGCGGAGCGCGCTTGCACGTTCACGACCCTGGCGAAGTGCCCGATCAGTTCCGCCTGATCATGGAGAACAACAACGAAGAGTTCGCCTGCGAGACAGTCTGGCGCCAGGGCAACGAGATGGGTGTTCGCTTCGAAGGCGGCGCGTCGACGAGTTCGACGAGCTGATCGCAATCCGTCAGCGCATCGCCGGCATGACCGCGTCGCCGAAACGGCGCATCGACGCCATGATCTTGTCGTGCGGCAGATACCCGAAGCTCATCTGGCACAGCACATGGCCGACGCCCGCCCGTTTCAACTCGGCAAATTGGGCTGCGACGTCAGCCGCCGTGCCGTGGATCGCTCCGTTCGCGAGCGCGAATGCGACACCGTCCGCATCCGAAACCGCCGAATTGGTCCAGGGATTGAGCACGGCGGCATCGAACGTGAAGTCCTTCGGATTGTAGGTGTCGCGCGCGTGGTTCATGTGCTGACGCGTGTGCAGCAAGGCAGCCGCCAGATCGTCTTCGGCCTGGGCCCGGCTCTCGCCCACATAGACATGCCGCCAGAGTGCGGCCTCGTTGCGCAGCCGTTGACGAGCCGCACTGTCGAGACCGCGCGCCACCAGTCCGGTTTCATACATGTCGAGCCGTTTAGCGAAGTCCGCCGCCCCGATCCGCGCGGTCATGATCGGTACGCCCTGGCGTCCGCAAAGTTCGAACGACCCGGCGGAGACGACGCTGTGCCAGATCGGCGGATGCGGCCGCTGATAGGGCCGCGGGCGCAGCGATGGCAGTTTCACCTGAAAGAACTTGCCTTGATAGTCGAGCGGCTCGCCGCTCCATGCGCGCGTCAGGATGTCGAGAACCTCGGTCATGCGCTCGCGGCTGTCGGCGCTTTTCAGGCCATAGCCGAGGTATTCGTACTCGTTGAAGATCGAGCCGCGGCCGACGCCGACATCGAGCCGGCCTTTGGTGAGATTGTCGAGCAGCGCAAGTTGGGTGGCGAGCCGGATCGGATGGCGCAAGGCCATTTGAATAACAGCAAAGCCGATGCGCACGCGCGATGTCTTCATGGCGAGCGCACCGACGAACGGGATCGGATCGCTATAGACGCTCTCGCCCGTGAAGTTGTGCTCGGTCAGCCAAACGCCATCGAAGCCCACGACCTCGGCGTGGCAGGCCTGGGCGAGTTGCTGGTCGATGGCCAGCGCATCCTCCTCGGGTGAGGGGGAATGCGCAAGCGTCAGCCATCCGAATTTCATGTTGTTGTTCTCGCTTTCATCACCTCGCGGATGCCAGCGGCAATCCGGTTGCGATCCGGAAACACGAAGTCCTCGAGTACGGGGCTGTAGGGGATCGGCACGTTGTGCGCGCAGACGCGCTTCACGGGCCCCTTGAGCCGCGCGAACGTGGCGGCATCCTCAGTGACGATGGCGGCGATCTCGGCGGAGAGCCCTGCCGTCGGCCCGGCTTCGTCGGCGACGACGAGACGGCCTGTTTTCTGCACCGAAGCGCGAATGGTTGCAGTATCGAGGGGCACGAGTGTTCTCGGATCGACGACCTCAACGGAAATGCCATCCTTCTCGAGTTCGGTTGCGGCTGCCAGCGCCTCGTGCACCAGCCACGCAACGGCGACGACGGTCACGTCGGTTCCCTTGCGCTTTATGTCGGCCACGCCGAGTGGGATCGTGTACTCCTCCTCGGGCACGGGTCCCTTCATTGAGAGCAGGCGGTTCGATTCGAAGGAGATGACCGGGTTGTTGTCGCGGATCGCCGACTTGAGCAGGCCTTTGAGATCGTAGGGTGACGAGGGTAGAAACATCTTGAGCCCTGAGAGGTTCATGAACATGGACCAGGGACACTGGCAGTGTTGGGCCGCGAGGCGGGTGCCGCCGCCGACGTTGGCGCGATAGAGAATCGGGAAGGTGCGCTGACCACCGAACATGTAGTGGATTTTCGCCGCCTGATTGACGATCTGGTCCATGGCGACGAAGGAGAACGTGACCTGCCGCCAGTCCATGATCGGCCGGTAGCCGGAGCCCGCTGCCCCGATCGCGATGCCAGTGAGGGCACCTTCCGCGATCGGTGTCGACCGCATGCGAACTGGGCCGAACTCTTTTCGCAGCGGCTCGATCGGGTCGGTCGACATGTAGAAGATTTTCGGATCAACCCGCATTTCCTCGGCGACGGCCTCGATGCCAGCCTGGGCATAGGTTAGTTCGCGCATGGCATCCAACTCCAGCTGGGGTCAGCCCCACGACAAAATTCTGAGTTCAGCCGCTGACGCATTTTTCAGGAACTGACCCCATTTTTCCACTGCGCGGATGCGAATTGGGCATCCGAAGCGCTAGGTGCGGATGCAAATGGCATCCGAAGCGCCACTCATGCCGCATACATGTCCGCGAGCGCGTCCTCGGGCTTCGGGAACGGGCTGGCATCGGCGAATTTGCATGATGCCTCGATGGCCGCGAGCACCTCTGTGTCCATCGCCTGCCAGCGCGCATCATCGAGCTGGCCTTGCGCCTTCAATTGCGTGACGAGCCGCGCGATCGGGTCCTTGCCGGCAGTCTTCCACCTCTCGACGTCTGCCTTGTCGCGGGGATCGGGCTGGCCTGCGCGTTCGGTATGCGCGCGGTGGCGGAAGGTCTTGCACTCGATCAGCGACGGCCCGTGTCCGGCGCGCGCGCGCTCCACCGCACGCGATGCTGCCTGATAGACGGCGAAGATGTCGTTGCCATCGACGACGACGCCCGGAATGCCGTAGCCCGCCGCGCGGCCCGCGATATCCGGCATGGCGTGAGTTGCGGTTGACGGTGTCTGTGCGGCCCAGCTGTTGTGCTCGCAGATGTAGAGCATCGGCAGCTTCCAGGCGGCTGCGATATTGAGGCATTCGTGAAACGGCCCGGCGTTGGACGCACCATCGCCGAAGAAGGAAACGGCGACACGGCCCTTGCCGTCCATCTGGGCGGCGAGGCCGGCGCCTGTCACGATCGAGATGCCGCCGGCGACGATGCCGTTGGCGCCGAGCATGCCGATGCCGAAATCGGCGATGTGCATCGAACCGCCCTTGCCCTTGCAGTAGCCGTCCTGGCGGCCGTAGAGTTCGGCCATCATCCGGTTGAGGTCCGCGCCTTTGGCAATGCAATGGCCGTGGCCGCGATGCGTCGAAATGATCTGGTCGCCGGTCTCGAGCGCCGCGCAGACGCCGACGGCGACAGCCTCCTCGCCGATATAGCAATGGACGACGCCATAGATCTTGCCGGCATGATAGTCGTCCGAAGCGCGCTCCTCGAAGCGGCGGATCGTCTGCATCTGGCGCAGCATGCCGAGCTGCTTGTCGGGTGGCAGGTTCGGCGAGACGCTCGTCATGATTGCGGTCCTCGTGGGCTCGAGTCCTGTCGGGAGTGCGTGGGTCCAACCGGACGCGGTTAAGCGCCGGCTGTCAATTCCGTTTCGACGGCCTTGGCGACGGCGAAGATGCGCCGGTCGGCCATCGCCGGGCCCGATATCATCAGGCTCGTCGGTGGGGCGCCGGGCTGGCTCATCGGGATCGCGATGGAGCAGCCGTCGAGCACGTTCATCATCAGTGTGTTGCGCAGCACCAGCATATTGATGCGGTTGTACTCGGCGTCCGTCTCGACCTCGGCGATGCGCGGCGCCACGATTGGAACGGTCGGTGAAATGACGGCATCGTAGCCGCGGGCGATCTCGTTGAACGCCGCCGTCGCCGCGCGCCGCGCGTTGAGCAGGTCGATGTAGTCGGCGGCGCTCTGCTCTTCGCCGCGCAGGATGCGGGCGAGCACCCGCGGGTCGTATTGATTGCGCTTCGTCTGGATCAGCTTCTGATGCCAGGCCCAGCTCTCGGATGCGGACAAGCCGCCCTTCCGCACAGTCGCCCCGATCATGTCAAAAGCGGCAAGTTTGGCGCGCGTGACCTGTGCGCCGGCCTTGGCGAGACGGGCAAGCGTCGCGTCGAACGTGGCGGCGACATCCTTGTCGAGCCCATCGAGCACCACGGTTTCCGGCACCAGCAGGCGCAGGCCCTTGAGCGGAATGCGATCGGCGGTTGCGGGCTGAACCCCGGCCATGATTGCGTCGAGGATGGCGCAGCAATCGACCGAACGAGCGAGGGGGCCAGCCGAATCGAGACTGGTCGACAGCGGAACGAGGCCGTCGGTCGGCACGCGCCGTGCCGTCGGCTTGTAGCCGGTGACGCCGTTGAAAGCCGCCGGGATACGGCACGAGCCGCCGGTATCGGTGCCGAGCGCGCCGTAAGCCAGCTCGTCGGCGATGGCGACGCCCGACCCCGACGATGAGCCGCCTGGGACCCGTTTCGACGCCCGGTCCCAGGGCGACAGCGGCGTGCCGTAGTGCGGATTGATGCCGAGGCCGGAATAGGCGAACTCGGTCATGTTCGTGCGGCCGATCACGACGAACCCGGCAGCCCGCAGCCGCGCGACGACGGGCGCGTCGGCTGCGGCGGGCGGGCGGTCCGAGAGCGCCGTCGAGCCAGCCCGCGTCACTTCACCCGCGATGTCGGCGAGATCCTTGATCGCCACCGGAATGCCGGCGAACAGCGATGTCGCGGCATTGGCCCGGCGCAGCATGTCCTGCGCGTCGGCGGCGGCTCGTGCGCCCTCGGCGTTGACCGCAATGAACGCGCGTTTGCCCTCGCCCTTCGGGTCGGCGATGCGGGCGAGGCATTGGTCGACGAGCGCGCGGCTGCTGGTGGCGCCGCTGGCAAGCGCCTTGACGAGACTGGTGAGGGTCGGGTGGGGCATGGGCAGACCTCTATGAGACGCCGCCATGATAGGTGCACAAGCCCGCTCCGCGCCAGAGGGCTTGTCAGATTGCATTGCTTCCGTTCGCGACCCTGGCGCGCATGGCCCGCCGTCTTGACAGCCTTGCCGCGCTGGTTTCCCTTGCGCCCTGTCGTCAGCCACGTACCGAGGAGACTGCCGATGCCCGGCAAACGAAACATTGCGATTGTCGGCGCGGGCGCGCTCGGCGGGCATGTCGGCGGCTATCTGATGCGGAACGGCGAGCGGATCACGTTGATCGATCCCTGGCCCGAGCACGTTGAGACGATGCGCCGCGACGGCCTGACCTTGCGCGGGCAGACGGCGCCGGAGAACTTCAACGTCAAGGTGAAGGCGATCCACCTCACCCAGCTGCAGGACACCATCAAGTCCGAGCCGTTCGACATCGCGTTCGTCGCCATGAAGTCCTACGATACGATCTGGGCGACGGAGATGATCCGCCCCTATCTGGCGCCCGACGGCTTTGTGGTCTCGCTGCAGAACTCGATCAACGAGGAGCGCATCGCCTCTGTCGTCGGCTGGGGCAAGACGATCGGCTGCATTGCGGCGACCATTGCCGTCGAACTCGTGAAGCCCGGTCTCGTGCAGCGCAACGTGGCGCTCGGCGGCGAGAAGCGGCTGATCTTCCGGGTCGGCGAGCCGCATGGGCGCATCACGCCGCGGGTCGAGGAAATCGCTGGCATGCTGGCCTGTTGCGACAGTGCGAAGGCGACCGACAATCTCTGGGGCGAGCGCTTCTCGAAGCTGATCGTCAATGCCATGCGCAATCCGGTGTCGGCGGCGACGGGGCGCGGCGGTAACGCCAACGACCGCGATCCCGTGACGCGCCTGCTCGCAATCCGCATTGCTGCGGAAGGCGTCAAGGTCGGCCTTGCGCACGGCTACAAGCTCGAGGACGTCTACAAGATGGACCCGCTGCGCGTGAAGGCCGCTGGCGACGGCGACAAGGCGGCGCTCGCCGACTGCGAAGCGCTGCTGCTCGAGAACACCAAGTTCCGCAACGACGACCAACGCCCGTCCATGGGCCAGGACATCCAGAAGGGCCGCCGCACCGAGATCGATTACATCAACGGTCTGGTCGTCCAAAAGGCACGCGAGATGAACATCGCCACGCCCGCGAACGACGGCATCATCGCCGCGGTCCGGAAGATCGAGCGCGGTCAGGCGAAGCCGAGCCCGGAGCTCGTGGCAGGGATATGAGCGTGCATCGCAGGTTTCCGGCCGACGTATTGACGGACTTTATCGCGCGCGCTTTTGTTGCCGCCGGCATCCCGGCTGCTGACGCCAACAAGGCCGCGACATTGATGATCGAGGCCGATCTTGTCGGCGCGGATGCGCATGGCATTTTCCGATTGCCCCAGTACATCGAGCGTATTGAGGCCGGTGGCATCAAGCGCGCGCCAAATATCAGCGTCACGCGCACGGCACCGGCGACCGCGCGTGTCGATGGCGACAACGGTCTTGGCCACCTCGTGGTGCAGCGCGCGGCGGAGGCGGCGATCGCCCAGGCTCGCGAGACGGGGATCGCCTGGGTCGGCGTGCGCGGCTCAAATCATGCGGGCGCGGCGTCCGTCTATGCCGCCTTGCCGATGGCGGCTGGTATGATCGGAATTTACTCCGCCGTCGCCAGCGCCAACCACATGGCGCCGTGGGGCGGCACGGATCTCCTGCTCGGAACCAATCCGCTGGCTGTCGCAATCCCTCTCGGTGCCGCCGATCCGGTCGTGCTCGACATGGCGACGACCGTCGTCTCCTACGGCACGGTGAAGAATTATGCGCTGACCGGCCGCGCGATGCCTGAAGGTTGGATGATCGACCGCACGACCGGCGCGCCGCTGACCGATGTCGCAAACAGCGCGAACGGTGTTCTGTTGCCGATCGGCGGGTACAAGGGTGCGGGTCTGGCTCTGGTGCTCGGGTTGTTGGCGGGCACGCTCAACAGCGCCGCCATGGGCGCCGACGTCGTCGATTTCAACGCCGACAAGTCGACCGTAACCAACACGGGCCAGTTCATCGTCGCGCTCGATGTGGCGCGCTTCGTTGATCCCGAACAGTTCGCCACCGAGACGACGCGACATCTGGATGAGCTGCGCCGTTCCGCCCGATTGCCGGGCTTCGAGCGCATCCGACTGCCGGGCGACGATCGCGCCGTGCGGCGGCGTGACCGGGTGGCGAATGGCGTGCCGCTGTCGCCGCAGGTGTTGGCGCGGCTCGGTGCCCTGGCGGGCCGTCTGTCCATCGCCTCTCTCCAAACCGGTTCGGCGAGCCGGTAATTCGGCCGGCGATTTACCCCGCGATCCGCCGTGCCGGCCGCTTGAGCCCGAGGTTCTCGCGCAGCGTGCGGCCCTCGTAGTCGCGCCGGAAGAGACCGCGCCGCTGCAACTCAGGAATAACAAGGCGGGTGAAGCGCTCCATCCCCGTCGGCACAACTGGCGCCGCGATCATGAACCCGTCGCAGCCCTTGCCCCGGTACCACGCCTCCATTACGTCGGCGACCTGGATGGGATCGCCCTTGAACATGTTGCCAGCCATCTGCGGCAAGACCCGCTGATAGGTCTGGCGCACGGTGAGGCGCTGCTCCTTGGCGACCGCGACGATGGCGCGTCCGATGCCGGTCGGGCCGACATGCTCCCCGGAGAATTCGGGCATGGGCTCATCGAGGGCATAGCCCTTCATGTTGCGCCCGATCATCTTGGAGAGATAGTCGACGCCGACGGCCGGCGGCACCAGATCATCCAGCTCTCCGGCGAGGTCGTCGGCCTGCTGTTGCGTTTCGCCGACGAAGATCGTGACGCCCGCGAGGATCTTGAGATCGTCGGCTGGGGACCGCTGTGAGCCGCCTTGCGGTCGGCGTAAAGTTCTGCGCCGCCGGCAGAGACGCCTCGATGGCGAAGATGCAGTCGGAATGGCGGGCTGCAAGCTCGCGGCCAGCTTCCGATTGTCCGGCGGAGAATATCACCGGATGCCCCTGCGGCGGTCGCGGTGCGTTGAGCGGCCCTGCAACCTCGAAGTGTTTGCCCTTGTGGCCGAGGACGTTGACCTTCGCCGGTTCGAGGAAGCGGCCCGTCGCCTTGTCCTGCGGGAAGGCGTCGTCGGCCCAGGAATCCCAGAGACCCTTCACGACGTCGGCAAACTCGTTGGCGCGCTCGTACCGCGCCTCCCGTGCGACGTGCTCGCTGTGGGAGAAGTTCAGCGCATCACCGGCATTGGACGTGGTCACGAGGTTCCAGCCTGCGCGGCCGCCGCTGATGTGATCGAGCGAGGCGAAGCGCCGCGCGACGTGGAACGGTTCGTCGTACGTCGTGGTGGTGGTTGCAACAAGCCCGATGTGCCGCGTCACCATAGCCAGCGCCGACAACAGTGTGACCGGCTCGAACACGCCCGGCCGGTCGGAAGGCGATGTGGCCGCGAAGAGGTCCGGCTTCTCCATGTTCCGGACGCCGTTGCCGTCGGCGAGGAACAGCAGGTCCATCAGGCCTGCCTCGGCGATCTGCGCAAGCCGCACGGCATTGGCGATGTTGGCGGCAGGCTTCTCCCAGGCTTGCGCGTGACGCCATTCCCCCACGTGGCTGCCCTGGGCGTTGGCGTTGGCGGCAAGGATCATCGGCATGGTCGGCGCGTCCGGCGGCTGGAGGATCGGCCTGCGCAGGTTGCGTCCATCGGGCGGATCCTGTCCAGCGTCACGGTTCAAAGTTCGATGCGCCCGTCGCCATAAATGAGAAAGCTCGACGTGATCGGCTTGAGAGACCAGATGAGGCTGCCATCGTTGACGCTGGTCTGGACGTGGATGTACTCGTCGGTTGCTTCCAGGAGGTCACCTCAAACGCATGCCAAGCGTCGCCCTCGCCACGGTGATAGGTCTGTGGCTTGGCAAGCTCGGCAACGATGTCGGCTGGCGACCTTTCGGCCCACGCGAGCGCTTCCTCGGACAACAGCTCGCGCAATTGTGCTTCCGTCATGTCGTGTCCCGGTGCAGCGCTTTGGACTCGTGATCGGGGCCGATGGTGGCGAGCTTGCCGCCGCAAGGCAACAGTTTCTCTTGGGCGAACACGCGTCAAGCGGCCGGTTGCACGAATGCCGGTTCAAGTCGCGCCTGGACCGCGCGGGCGGCACGTGCACAATGGCCAAGAATACTTATGTCCAGGAGACCCCCTCTATGCCATCACGTTGGAGCGGCCGCCGCGCGCGGTTCAGAAGCGTCATCAACGGCACGCAATGCGTGCATCCGGCCTCGGTGCATGACCCGATTGGCGGGCGCATCGCACAGGACCTCGGTTTCGAGGTCGGAATGTTCGCGGGCTCGACAGCCTCGCTGACCGTGCTCGGCGCGCCCGACAACATCACGCTCACCTTGTCGGAGTTTGCGGATCAGGCGCACCGCATCATGCGGGCGGCCGATCTCTCCTTGATGTGCGATGCAGACCACGGCTATGGCAACGCGCTCTCAGTGATGCGCACGGTTGAGGAGCTGGAGACGGCAGGCGTCTCGGGCCTCTCCATCGAGGATACGGACTTGCCGCAGCCCTTCGGCCTCGGTGAAAAACAGCGCATGCTTTCGGTCGAGGAAGGGGTCGGCAAGATGAAGGCGGCGCTGGCCGGTCGCCGCGATCCCGATCTCGTCATCGCAGGACGCACCAGCGCGCCGCAGATCGCCGGCATGGAAGATGCCATCAAGCGCGCGAAAGCCTATGCCGCAGCTGGCGTCGATGCGATCTTTCTGGTCGGCATGAAGTCGCGCGCGGAACTTGACGCCGTGGCAGCCGCCAACATCGGCAAGCCGCTGATCATCGGCAACGCCACGGGTGAGCTGTCGGACAAAGCGCATCTGGCGTCGAAAGGGGTGCGCGTCGCATTGCAGGGCCATCAGCAGTTCGCTGCCGCCGTGCAAGGCATTTACACAACGCTGAAACACTTGCGCGACGGCGGCAAGCCCGCCGATCTCAAAGGTATCGCATCGGCTGACCTCATGAAGCAGGTCACGCGCGGCGCCGACTACGACAAATGGGCGAAGGATTTCCTTGGCGGGTAATCCGCAGCTCCGCGATAGGGCTGCGCCAAAATTCAGTGTTTTGGCGCGGCGCTGCGTGCGTCGTGTTTGTTGTGGCGCATTTCACGGCTGTCACACCATTTGAAGTTCATCTGCAACTCATTGTGTGGCATACTGGCGAATGGATGCCGCCGCGCAAGCAGAGGCATCGAGGGTTCTGGACGAGGGGCACGACGGAGCGCGCATGTCGCGCGCTCCGATGCAACCTGGAGAAGCCTCATGAAGGTCAAAGACGCGATGCACAAGGGCGTCGAATGGGTCCCCCCGACGACGCCGATTTCGAAGCTCGCCGAACTCATGAACAAGCATGATATCGGCGCGATTCCGGTCGGTGAGAATGACCGTCTGGTCGGTATGGTCACAGATCGCGATATCGTTTGCCGGGGTCTTGCGAAAGGGCTCGACCCGCACAAGGCGACCGCCAAGGACGTCATGACCAAAGGCATCGTCTATTGCCGCGAGGAGCAGGAGCTGGACGATGCTGTCCGCCAGATGGAGGATAGCAAGATCCGCCGTCTCCCGGTCCTCAATAAAGAGAAACGCATGACCGGCATGCTCGCGCTGGGCGATGTTTCGCACAAGGGCCCGCTCGAGTTGTCGGGCGAGGTGGTGAAGGCTGTCAGCGGCCATCATCGCTGATTGAAATCTGAAGGCGACCGTCGACACCGGCGCAACTATGCCGCGCGCCGGTGTCGTCAACAGGCAAGCCGCGATGCACGTCACGCGCCTTCGGGGAGCGGCACGCCGGTTCGCGCAAAGAGGTCGCGTTGCCGTGCGCTGACCTTGGCCAGATCGAAGCCCTCGATTGTCTCATTGAACATGCGGAAAAAATTGAGCTGCGCGTCGAGGTGCAGGAACACGCCGCCGAGACCGATTGCCGCGCGATCCATGAACACGAACTCGCGTGGCACTTTCACCGGACCTTTCTCTTTCAGTGCCTGATGCACCTTGAAGGCCTCCCGGCGTCCGTATTCACCGGGCGTCGTGCCTTCGGCGATGGAGCGTACGCGGTCGTCGAGCAACGGCCCATAGATGAAGCGCGCCCAGATGTTGAGCACCTCGATTAGGTCTTTCGAGAGCCCCTTGAACCCCCAGGTTTCGTAGGCGTGGATGACCAGCGCCTCGTCGCCCCGGTGCAGGCCGTTGTAGAGATCGAGGACGCCCTGCACGAACGTTGGCGCGAACGTGCGCATGCAGCCGTAGTCGAGCAAGTTGATGCCTCTCGGATGGCCCGTCTGTTGCCCAGTATCATCCGGGCCGTCATTATCCTCGAACACGTTGTAATTGCCGAGATGCGGATCGCCGTGAATGACGCCGTAATGCGAGAACGGTAGCCACCACGCGCGGAACATGGCGCGTGCGATTTGATTGCGATCCTCGAGTGGCGAACGCTTGTAGTCGAGCAGGCGGCGGCCTTCGAGCCAGGTCATCGAGAGGAGCCGCTTGGTCGACAACTCGGGCAGGACCTCGGGAACGCGGATCAGGGGGTCACCCGCAAAGATCGCCGTATACAGCGCCATGTGGCGCGCTTCGAGCTCATAGTTGAGTTCCTCGCGCAGTCGGGCCGCGATCTCCTTCAGGATTTCGGCGGTCTCGACGGCGGGATCCATGCGCGCGTGGATCGCAAACACGACCCGGAGCTGGTTGAGGTCGGCTTCGACCGCCGACTGCATGTCCGGATATTGCAGCTTCACGGCAATGGCGCGCCCGTCGGGTGCCACCGCGCGATGGACTTGTCCGAGCGACGCCGAGGCGGCCGCCTCGGGCGCGAAGGACTGGAAGCGCGTTTGCCAGTTGGGCCCAAGCTCGGCCACCATGCGGCGGCGGACAAAGGCGGGTCCCATCGGCGGCGCCTGCGACTGGAGCTGCGACAGCTCCTGCGCGTATTCGGGTGGCAATGCTTCGGGGATCGTCGAGAGCAGCTGCGCCGCCTTCATAATCGGCCCTTTGAGGCCACCGAGAGCGGCGGCAAGCTCGGCCGCGTTCTTGCCCCGATCGAGTTCACGCCCGAACAACCGGCTGCCAGCCACGCGGGCAGCGACCGTGCCCACACTGGCCCCGACGCGCGCATAGCGGGCCGCACGGGCCGAAAACCGGTTTTCTTCCTCGTCGCTCAAAACTGGCTCCTGACCGCTCGGCCGCGTCTGCGCCAACTCGGTTGCGACCGCAGCCACAGACATATCGGCCTTGCGAGACGCCCCGTCCAGGGGCCAGGGCTGAATGGCGCAGGGGCCGGGCTCAGCCCGCAGGTGCTGCGAGGTCGAAAAGCAAAATCTCGGCGTCGTCCATGCCGATGAGGTCCAGGCGCCCGGGCATCTCGATGGCAACACCATCGCCAGCCATGAGCATTTCGCCATTCAGTCGTGCCTGACCGCTGGCCATTTGAGCCCAAGCTGAACGCCCCTGGCCGAGGTCGTGGGTCACGGTCACGCCGGCCGCGAGCCGAGTTGCATAGAGGTCGACGCTCTGATGGATCGTGATCGAACCGTGCCGGCCGTCCCGTGAGCCGATGAGACGCAGCCGGCCAAGTCTCTCTTCGATGCCAAACGTCTTTTGCTCGTAGCTAGGCGCAAGACCGCGGCGCTCGGGGATGATCCAGATCTGGAGGAAGTGCACGGGCTCCGTCCGTGACGCATTGAATTCGCTGTGGCGTACGCCGCTCCCGGCAGACATGCGCTGGACGTCGCCTGGCTTGATCACCGAACCCGTTCCGAGACTATCCTTGTGCTCGAGGCTGCCCGCGAGCACATAGGAAATGATTTCCATGTCGCTATGAGCGTGCGCGGGAAAGCCGCCGCTGCCCGCGACCCGATCATCGTTGATCACGCGCAGCGGCCCGAAGCCCATCTGCTTTGGATCATGATAGTCTCCGAACGAAAACGTATGACGGCTGTCGAGCCAGCCGAAGTTGGTGTGCCCACGGTCGCCCGATCGCCTGATCGTCGTTTTCATGTGTTGACACCTTGTTCTTGCGTCTAGAGCGTTCCGGTCTCGCTCAATCGCGATTGAGGATGGTGACACGCCCCTCGGCCGGCTCGATCCGCAGCTGATCGCCCGTGCGGATCAGCGTGGTCGGATCACCAGCCTCAAAACGGTCAACCATGGTCAGGTTCGCAAGTGCCGCGCCTTGCGCCAGGATTGTATTCGCCCGATCGAAGATGATCGCCTTTGGCCCCATGCCGCGCGCAGCCATCTCGTTCAGCATCCACGCCGATGCCACGCCGCCCTTGGCGGTGACCAGCACCAGGATGTGGCCGACATAGCTCTGGCCGGCAAGCTTATGTGCGGGCCGCGAGAACACGCCCTTGACGCGGTCGAGGTCGTAGCGCGCGGAGAAATTGTCGGCGGCGACCAGCGCCGGCCCGGTGACGACGGGGCCGATCCCGCGATGGCACTTGAGAATGACCGGCATCAGACGATCCTTCCGGCGACGGCGCTGTCGACGCAGTGCTGCATGGTCCCGAGTGTCGGCTTGTAGCCGTAGCCTGCGATGATGTTGATGAGCTTGGCCGAGTTGGTCATCAGGCGGGTCCAGCCGTTGGCTTCCGCCATCTCCCGCGCATAGCTTTGATAGAAGCAGACGCCGGCGGCAACGACGGCGCCGGCGGCCTCCATGCGTTTGGTCAGGCCCATGCGGTCGGCCGCGAATTTGTTCTCGGGGCTGGTGGCGATGTAAAGGGTCGTGTCCGCGTGCACATGCCGGTCGTCGAGCAGGTTTGCCACCGCCTGCATCTCGATCAAAGAGAGTTGCGGCGCTGCGAACACGACGACGTCGAGCTTGTCCCCCTTGGCCGCATAACCGGCGAAGAAGGCGTCAAAATCCCCGGCGGTGACGGGCTTTGCGGCTGGCGGCGGCTGCCCATGGAAGGCCGCATCGATGGTCGGAGCATCCGGCGTGATGCCGGGCATATGGAACATCGCGGTCGAACCGAAGCTCGCGAGCGCCGCGCCGAAGTGCTTGAGTTCGTCGGAGTTGGGCGACGCCTGCAGTCCCGTCAGCACCGGCACCTCCCAGTAGCTGTTTGTGATGCGCCCGACGATCCCGCCGAGCGCACCCCAATCAGCGAGATCGCGCGGCTGGTGGCGAACGTCGAACAGCTGCGTGCCGCGGCGCTGGGCATCCAGATGGAAGCCATACCGCGGCGTGCGCCCGGTGAGCCCGGCGGCCAGCGCCGATGGCCCGCCCTCGAAATTGCTGCGCGCGCCCGCCACGCTGTTGGAGTAGATTACGACGCCGGTATCGCCCATAGCGAGATGCTCGCCACGCACCGGAGGCAGCACGGTCTGATAATTGATACAGGTGTTGGTCATGAGCACGCCGAGCGCTTCGAAGGCGCGGATGGCGCGGGCCTCGAGGTCCGCCATTGCGTCGGTCTGGCCGAGGCGCTTGTAGGTGTCGAAGTCGAGCCCGCGCGGATCGGTTATTGTCGGGATCCGCACGCGGCGCTCTACCGCCGGCATTGCGGCGAGCTGTTCCAGCCAGACGACACCGACCTCGCCGAGGCTTTCGGTATCAGCCATGATATGCGCCTGGCCGACGGGCACGAAATCCGGCGCGTCGAAGAAGTCGCCGACCGCGATCTGATGCTCGATCGCCCATTTGCGGGCAGGGCCGAACGCGCCGGCGCGCATGGCAACTTCTGTGTCGGTCAGTTTCATGCGGGCGGTTCCTGGATCGTCGATGTCGCGGCGACATTATGCCGAGTTCTCGCGTGCGGCCAAGTCATTGCCAACTCGATCGCGCACCGTGCTAGGCTAGGCGAGGTTTCGGCAGCGTGTGGAGCGCGGAGTTCATGAAACGAATCGTCAGGCCTGCCCTTGTCATTGTAGCCGTGCTTCTGCAAGCGGGACTTGCGGCCGCACAAACGCCTTGGCCGACGCGGCCGATCCGTATGATTCTGCCGGCCGTTCCGGGCGGCGGCACGGATACGCTGGCGCGCACGCTGCAAAATGCCGTCGCGACCAAGCTTGGCCAACCGATCGCGCTCGAGAACAAGCCGAGCCAAGGCTTTATTCTGAGTACCGAGATTGTCGCCCGCGCGACCGACGGCCACACAATCGGCATGCTGGTCGGCAACACCCATGCCGCGAACGCGACCGTGCAGGAGAAGCTGCCCTACGATACGCTGGCCGACATCACGCCGATCATCAACCTGAACAGCTCGCCGAACATCATTTGCGTGCACCCCTCGTTCCCGGCCAAAACGCTGGCCGATCTCATCAATGAGGCGAAAGCCAATCCGGGCAAGCTGTTCTACGCGACCTCGGGCGTTGCGGGCGGGCAGCATTTCACGGGCGAAATGTTGAAGCACAGTGCCGGCATCGACATGATCCATGTGCCCTACAAGGGGTCTGGCGCATCGTTGAAGGACGCCATCAGCGGGCAGGTCAAGATCGTATTCGGCAACGTCATCTCGGCGGGCCCCTATGTTGCGGCGGGTACCCTCCGCGGGCTCGCGGTGACGGGCCTCAAGCGCTCGCCCTTGTATCCAGATATCCCAACGGTGGCCGAGCAGGGCTTCCCGGGCTTCGACATCGAGGACACGTATGGGATTTTCGGCCCGGCCAACATGCCAGCCGACGTCGTGAAGAAGATCCACGACGCCTTTCGCGAGGCGATGCTGTCGCCAGAGCTGCAACCAAAGCTCCTGCAGCAAGGCGTCGTTTCGCATATTCTCGGGCCTGTCGAGTTCCGCAAGTATCTCGAATCCGAGATTGTGAAGCTGAGGGATATCGCCGTGCGGGCGAACATCAAACCCGAGAAGTAAGCAGGGTGGCCGAATTGCCGATCGCGGACCGACTGGTCCGGCTGCCGGGCGGCCGGTATCGAATGGGCAGTGATGCAGGCCTTCTGAAGATGGACGGCGAGGGGCCGAGTCGCGTCGTCAAAGTAGCCCCCATCGCGGTCGATCCCTTTGCCGTGACGAACCGTTGGTTCGCGGAATTCGTGGCCGCGAGCGGCTATCGTACGGAGGCTGAGCGATTCGGCTGGTCGGCGGTATTCGTGGGGTTGTTGTCCGCTGACGTTGCCGCCTCGCCTCAGAGCAGCGGCGCGGGCTGGTGGCGGCGTGTCGACGGGGCCTGCTGGCGTCTTCCGGAAGGGCCAGCCTCGACAGTCGCGGATCGGCTCGATCATCCCGTCGTGCATGTGTCCTGGAGCGATGCGATGGCGTTCGCGCGGTGGGCCGGCGGGCGGCTGCCAAGCGAGGCGGAATGGGAGTACGCGGCGTCCGGTGGGCTCGCCAGCAAACGGTTTCCGTGGGGCGACGCCGAGCCTGATGACGCCGGTCATACCCCCTGCAATATCTGGCAGGGCTCATTTCCCGGTCAAAATACCGTGCTCGATGGATACAGGGGGACGGCGCCGGTCGACGCCTTCGAGCCTAACGGCTTTGGGGTCTTCAACATGGTCGGCAATACCTGGGAGTGGTGCGCCGATGCCTTCCAGGTCCGATCGCTTGCGCGGGCTGCACGCGTGCGCAACGATGCGGCGCGGCTTGGCAACGAGCGCCTGCTCAAGGGTGGGTCCTATCTTTGCCACCGGTCCTACTGTTATCGCTATCGCATTGCCGCCCGCAGCGGCGCAACTGCCGACAGTGCGACGGGACATGTTGGTTTCCGTCTCGTATTCGATCTGCCGCGGGGCGGATGACTTCGGCTTCGCCGCGCGCCGCGCGTGGCTACAACAGGAGTTTCGATGCCCTTCTCAACTTACCTGCCTGAGGAAATGGGGCAGGCCAAGCTTTCGCCCGGCGGTCCGTTCGAGGCTGGGAGCTTCCAGGAACTAACGGTCGTCTATACGGCCGGGCTCTTCGGCATCGACGACACGGGTATGTTGAAGATGTCCTGGCGCACGACGTCGGATATGGGCAAGCCGCAGTTCGATAAACCAACCGAGGCCAATTACACGACGGTGACTGCGAGCAATGGCGCGAAACTCGACTGCTGGGTTGATCGCGTCAATATCCGCCCCTGGGCCAATGCGCTGGTCATTCGTGTCGGGCGAGGCTTCCTGCGCGCCGGCGAGACGATTACGATGAAACTCGGCGACCGCAGCAAAGGCTCGCCGGGACTGAGGCTGCAGACCAACGTCGAGGACACATTCGAGCTGAAGGTGTTCGTCGACGCGTTCGCGACCTATGAGTTTACGGAATTGCCGCACTCGCCTGAGTTCGCGCTGGTTCCCGGTGCGCCGGCGCGCTGGAAGGCGATCCTGCCCTCGCTCGCGGTCACCGGCGAACCTTTCCGCCTGTGCCTTGTGGCCGAAGACCGGTGGGGCAACCCGACGCCGGAGGTAAGTGGGACCCTGACCCTCGACGCATCGGCAACGATTTCGGCATTGCCAAGGACCGTCGCGCTGTCGCGCGGAACAACAGGGCATGTGATCGACGGGTTGGGGGTGGCAGCGACGGGCGACGTCACGCTGTCCGTGCGCGACGCGAGCGGCGCCGAACTCTGCCGCGCCAATCCGATGCGCGTGGTCACGACGGAAGCGGGCCGGATGCGCAGTGGGCATCCGAAGGCCCAACAAGAGAGGCGCTACTGGGGCGACCTGCACGGACAAAGCGAGGAAACCGTCGGCACCAATTCGGCGGACGCCTATTTCGCATTCGCGCGGGACAAGGCCTTTATCGACATCGTTGGACACCAAGGCAACGACTTCCAGATCACCGACGCGTTCTGGGCCGAATTGAACCGGTTGACAGCGGCCTACGAGGCGCCGGGAAAGTTCCTGGCGATCCCCGGCTACGAGTGGTCCGGAAATACCGGGATGGGCGGCGACCGCAATGTTTTCTATCGGCGCGAGGGTCGGCCGATCCGGCGCTCATCTCACATTCTGATCGACGGTACGGCCGCGGAGAACGCGGTGCAGTATCGCGCCGATGCGCTGTTCCGCGCGCTCGATGGCGAGGACGCCGTTGTCATCGCGCACGTCGGCGGCCGCTATGCCGACATCAAGCTCGCCCATGACGGCCGGCTGGAACGAACTGTCGAGGTGCACTCGACGTGGGGCACGTTCGAATGGCTGGCGCACGACGCCTTCGAAAAGGGCTACCGTGTCGGCATCGTGGGCCACAGCGATGATCACAAAGGGCGTCCAGGCGCCACGCGGCCGGGAGCTTCGACCTTTGGCGCGATCGGCGGTTTGACCTGCTATCTGATGCCGGAACTGACACGCGATGCGTTGTTTGCGGCGCTGCGCCGCCGTCATCACTACGGCACAACGGGCACGCGTCTGTGGCTCGATGTTCGCGGTCGCTTCGCCAAGGCCGTGGCGTGCTTCGATGATGATCCGGCACTTGGCGCGGCGACGTCGAAGATGCATGACAGCGCGATGATGGGCGATATCGTGCGAACGGGCCGTGAGGCGATGCAGCTTGATGTCGAGGCCATTGGGACGGCGCCGGTTGACCGCGTGGATGTGCTTGTCGGCGCGCGCGTGGTGCACACGGCGCGTGGCTTCAAGCCGGCCGAATGCCACCGGCGCGTGCGGATCCTCTGGCAGGGCGCCGAATATCGGGGACGTGGCCGCGAGACGCTTTGGAAGGGGACGCTGCGGCTCTCCGGCAATCGCATCGAGCGCTTCGCACCAGTGAATTTCCTCAATCCCGAACGGCCCCTCGTCGAGACAACGCCCGGTGCGGCGCTGTCGTGGCAATCGGTCACGACCGGAAACTTGGCGGGCATCGATCTGTGGCTCGCCGACGGGCGAAGCGGCGTGCTCGAAATCGAGACCAACATCGTCGGCGGAAAAATCGAATTGGCGTCTCTCGGCGATCAGGAGTGCGTGCTCGAAGGCGGCGGGCTCGGTCGCCAGATTCGTGTCTATCGTTTACCCGATGACGGCGCGCCGCGCCGGGTTGCGCTCAGCCACACGGTCACCCATCCCGGCGGCGCGGACACGCCTGTCTGGGTCCGCGTCACGCAGGAGGACGGGCATCAGGCCTGGTCAAGCCCGATTTATCTGATCGACTGAGGCGGGGCGGCCTATTCTTCCAGCTTGATGTTCAGCTCCTTTACGAGGCGCGCGTACTTGATGTAGTCGCTCTTTACGAGCTTGGTAAAGTCCGCGGTACTGCCGCCGACGGCTTCGAGTGCGCCCTTGGCAAATCGTTCGATTACATCGGGCTCTTTCAACGCTGTGTTGATTGCCGTGTTGAGCTTATCGACGATTGCCGACGGAGTACCAACTGGGGCAAAAACACCAAGCCACTGGTCGAGGACCAGATCCTTGAAACCGGATTCGCCCATCGTCGGTACATCCTTCAGCGTCGGTGCGCGCGCGATTGTCGTTTGCGCGAGGAGCTTGACCGCGCCCGACTTGTGGTGCGGCAGCATGGGCGAGGAGCCGAGCATGGCGAGCGGCACCTGCCCGTTGACGAAGTCGTTCATGGCCGGTGCTCCGCCCTTATAGGGCACATGCTTCAGATCAATGCCCGCGAGCTTGGCAAACCACTCTCCTGCCATGTGTTGTTGCGTGCCGATTCCGGAAGTCGCAAAGGCCATGCCGGGCTTAGCTTTGACGAGCTTTATCAAGTCGGCAACGGTAGCAACGCCGACAGACGGGTGAGCAGCGAATACGAGGGGCTGCTGCGAGAGCTGAATGACTGGGACGAGGGCCGTGATCGGATCGTAGCTGAGCTTGTAGACGACCGGCGCGCTCGAGACCGTGTCCGGAATCACTGCGATCGTATAGCCGTCGGGCGCACTGCGGACCGTCAGCTCCATGCCGATGTTGCCGGCGGCGCCAGGTTTGTTATCGACGATGAAGGTCTGGTTGAATGCTTTGCCGAGCTTGTCCGCGATGACGCGCGCCGCGATATCCGTGGCACCGCCGGGCGGAAACGGAACGATCACTTTGACGGGCTTTGCCGGCCAATCCTGGGCGCTGGCGTTGATCGGGAAAAATGACACGGCGGCAATCAACACTGCAACAATCCAATGCATAAAAACCTCCCTGGTTCGTGGTGGTGGTCTTGTTTCGACTTTGGGGCGCTCAGGCCATGCCGACGGGTTCGCGGAGTGGCCCGATATCATCGGGTCTGGAGCGTATCATGTCCATCAGCTCGTGTTTGATGGCGGTCATGGACGGGTCGGCAAATCGGTTGACCATCTCATGCGGGTCATCGGCAAGGTCGTAAAGCTCGCCGTCGCCGGATTTGAGATCGACGGTCATCTTGGTGTCGCGTGTGCGCACCGTTCGGAGGCTGAGCGCGACGCCTGCCCGATTCGAGTGCAACTCCCATTCGTTGAGCGCGAAGGCGCGGCTCGCCGTGTCGGTCTCGAGCAGCGGCCGAAGGCTCGCGCCATGTTGGGTTTGGAGTGCCGATGCGCCCGCCACATCAAGGAACGTGGCGCCCAAATCGAGCGTCGACACGGGGTCGAGAATGGTCTTCCCCGCCCGAATGCCGGGACCGCGCGCGATCATGCCGACACGCAACAAGCCCTCATAGTGCATCGGGCCTTTCAAAATAAGCCCGTGATCGCCCAGCCAGTCACCATGATCGGAGCTGTAGATGACGAGTGTATTCTCACTCAATCCCAGTTCATCGAGCGCGATCAGGATGCGGCCGACATTGTGATCGATGAGGGCGATCTGGCCGAACGTATTGGCAATGATCTCGCGAAGCTGCTGGTCCGATTGCGGCTGGATCCGGCTGTAGGCCTTGCGTGTCTCGACATTCTGTTTCGTTCCGGTCGGCTCGTTCTCGATCACGCCGCGGTGCCACCAGGGCCGTTTGTCGAAGTCGCGGTGTCGATGCGGGGGTAGGTCGACCTCGTCGGGATGATGCAGACGCGACCACGGCTCCGGGCAATCGAAGGGATGATGCGGGTCGGGGAAGCTTACCCACGTCATGAAGGGTTTTGCGCGTTGGTGGCGGAGCCAGGCAATGGTGCGATCGGCCGTCCAGGTCGTGTTGTGCCAGGCGACCGGCAGTTTCGAATGCCAGGTTTGAGCGGCACCGTAGGTTTCTCCGGCATTTTCGCGGTAGAGCCGGTTCTTCTCGTCGCCGTGTCCGTCCGCATGATACCAGCGCTCGTAATGCAGGCCGCCCGGTGGCTTCACGGGCAGGAACCAGTTGTGCCCAAGCAGCATGAGCTCGACATGGGAGAACCCCATGTAGGGGCCGTTCCAGTGCGGACCGAAGTTCGCGGAGGACGCAAGGCACTCCGGCGTGCCCGTCGGTTTGAACGTGTGCGTTGTGGCGAAATGCGCTTTGCCGAAAAACGCCGTGTCGTAGCCAGCGGCGGTCAACGCGCCAGCCATGCCCTTGGCGCCGATCGCGGGATCGAGATCGATGCCGTTGTCGTGCACGCCGTGCGTGAGCGGGAGTTGTCCCGTCAGGATTGACGCCCGCGCCGGCTGGCAGATGACGCAGGGCGTAATCGTGTTGCGCAGCCACGCACCGTCGCGGCGCAGCTGATCGAGATGCGGCGTCTTGATGGGTCGGCCAGCGAAGCCGTAACAGTCGCCGCGTTGCTGGTCTGCTGTGATCAAGAGAATATTGGGCGGCATCGCGTCAGATCCTCGATTCGGCAGAGCACTCAGACCGGTGCCGGCGTCGCGCCGGGTGCACCGACATTGCGTGCCGTTTCGGGCCCGCCATGACGCGCGATCAGCGCCGTCTGCGCCGCACGCGCGCGCGCGTCGGTCGCATCCGGATCGACAATGCCGCGCAGCTTCCTCTCCATTGTCGCCCGAACGCTCGCGAATGTTGGATCGGCGGCGAGATTGCACTCCTCGCCTGGATCGACATCCATGTCGAACAGCTCGGGCTCGTATTCTGCGTAGTAGTTGTATTTGTAGCGCCCGTCCCGAACCATGAAGGCGCCGGTCGGCGAGCCAAACGCGTGGTACTCCGAGAAGACGGTACGCTCCGCATCGAAGGGTCTGGCCGCGACCTCGAACAGTGAGCGTCCCGGTAACGTGTCGGTCCAGCCATAAGCGTCCTCGCCGGCGCCGTCGAGAATTGTTGGCGCCATGTCGACAAGGCTGACGGGTGTACGGCAGCGCTGGCCGGCAGCAATGTCCGGTCCCGCCATGATCAGCGGCACACCGACCGCGTCGTCGTAGTGGGTGCTCTTGCCCCACATGCCGCGCGCGCCGATATTGTCGCCATGATCGCTGGTGTAGACGATCCGTGTCGTGTCGGTAAGACCGGCGGTTTCGACTGCCGCCATGACGCGGCCGACCTGTCGGTCGACCCAGGTGCAGAGCCCGTAGTAGCAGGCGGTCGCCAGCAGGCGCTGCTGATCGTCAAGCGAATCGTCGACGGGATGGATTCTGTGGCCGTCTTCGAGCCAAGGATGGCGTCGATAGCCATCTTTCGGGTGCAGCCGCGGCTTCGGCATCTGGTCGACCGGATAGAGATTGAGAAACTCCTGCGGCACAGTCAGGGGAAAGTGCGGCGCCACGAAGCCGACGAACAACACCCACGGCTTATCGTGTTTGGCCGTCGCTTCGCGTGCGATCCAAGCCTCGGCCTCGGTGGCGATGCGGTCGTCGTAGACGTTGTATTTCGAGGTACCGGGGCCGATCGGCTCCAACATGCGCGGTGCGCGGTCGCGGAAGTCGGCCGCGCGGTCACGAATGGCGCCCCAGACCATACCAACGCCGCCATAGATATGCATCGGATGGTATTGGCGGTCGAAGCCAGTTGCGTCGGACTCGTTGCGATAGTGCAGCTTGCCGATCGAGTCGACGCGATGGCCAGTGCTCTGCAGCGCGTGGCCCCAGCCGGGAATCCGGCCGTCGTAGGCCATGGCGTTATCCCAAGTCTCGAGTTCGTGCACATAGCGGCCGGTGGCAAAGGACGCGCGCGACGGGACGCAGATCGGGCTGTTGCAATAGGCCACATCGAACGCAGTGCCGCGCCTGGCGAGCCGGTCGAGATTGGGTGTCTTGATCAGCGGGTGTCCGGCATTACCCATCAGGCGCGGATGATGCTCGTCCGACATGATGACGATCAGGTTGGCAGGGCGCATTGAGTGTCCTCGGGTTTCGATCAAATGCGTCTCAGCCCATGGGGACGGGCGTCTCGATCGTAGGGCGAGCGATGGGCGAGCCATGCCGGGCATGGCCGAGGCCTTATTTGCGCAACGCGAGCTGGGCGACGGTCGTCGTCACCTCGCCATTCGCTGATGCCATCGGCATCAGTGCGACGAGCGCCTTGGTCACGCCTCCGTCGACTGGAATGTTGGCGCCGTTGATGTAGCGTGCGGCGTCCGACGCCAGGAACACGACGACGTCGGCGATGTCGGTGCCGTCGCCAACGCGGCCCATCGGTACCATCGCTTCGCGGGCCGTGCGCACGGCCTCGTTGCTATAGGCCTCGGCGTGAACGGCCGTGGCGATCATGCCGGGGCTGATGGCATTGCAACGGATGCCGCGTCCTCCCCATTCGACCGCTGTGAGGCTGGTGAGCCCTATGACGCCAGCCTTCGAGGGCGTATAGGCGCCGCGCACGGCTTGCCCGTAGGAGCCGCTCATCGATGCAATGTTGACGATCGCGCCCCGGCCCGCCGCGAGCATGTGGCGGCCGACAGTCTGGGTGCACTGGAAAACGCCGGTCAGGTTGGTCGCGATTTCACGGTCCCAGCTGGCGCGCGGCAGGTCCTCCAGCGGCGCGCGGTGGCGAATGCCGGCGTTGTTCACGAGCAGGCGGGGGATGCCCAAGGCACTCACGGCGGCCTTCGTCGCCGCCTCGACATGGGCTGCGTCGGCAACGTCAACGCGTGCGGAGATCGCCTTGTGGCCGGCTGCGGCGAGCGTCTTGGCCTGCGCCGCAGCGCCGTCGCCGTCAAAGTCCCACAGGGCGACGGCATAGCCTGCCGAAACCAGACGTTCAGCGATGTTGGCGCCGATGCCGCGAGCCGCACCCGTGACGATGGCAAGTGGCGGCGTGGTGGTGGTCATGTCCGATGTCTCCCAGAAAGAATGCGCTTTCGATTGCCGCCTGGCGCTACACGTCCGCGATCTTCTCCCACCAGATCTCGCGCTGCTCGGCCGGCTTCCCGGTCACGGCCCTCGGCGGGGGGCGCATCACAAGGTATTTGCCATCGACGCGGATGTCGCGCAGTTGATCTGCACCCAGGCGGTCTGGGGCGGAGTTGGCGAACACCTTCGTTGTGAGTTGCCGACCGTCGAACGTGTAGGTGCCGCAGTAGGAATTGTACTCGCGTTCCGCATCGGCCGGCAGGTCGGGCCGGCAATCGCAGACGACGGCGACCATCCGGCCGTCGGCCGAGAACGAGACGCGCCCCATGCCCATCGGGCCGTACGGCGCCGGCCGCGGCGTACCATCGGCAGCGGTACAGGTGCCGCGGACCAAAGCCCAGGTTCCGACGAGTGTCGGTGTCGTCATAAGTCGACCTCAGAAAGCTATTGCCCATTCGGCGACATCATGGACCGCTTGGCCAGAAGCTTTCAAGCGGATCGGCTCACCACCTGCGCCAGGGAAGCGTTCCGCAGGTCAGCGCTTCGCCTTGGCGGCCTCCAAAGCCGGAACCAGGCGAGTGGTCAGCGTCTCGGCGGTGATCGGTCCGACATGCTTGTAGACGATCATTCCGTGCCCATCGACGACGAACGTCTCGGGCATGCCGTAAACGCCCCACTCGATGCCGGCGCGACCGCTGGTGTCGGCGCCGACGGCCGCAAATGGATTGCCGTAGCGGTTGAGGAAGCGGCGCGCGTTGGCGGCGTTGTCCTTGTAGTTGATGCCGTAGACGGTGGCGCCCAACTCCCGCGCCAGCCGGATGAGATGCGGGTGCTCCTCGACGCAGGGTGCGCACCACGAGGCCCAGAAATTCACCACCGTCGGCTGTCCTCGCGCCAAGCTGTCGCGGGCGAACACAGCAAGCGGCTGGCCCCGCTCGTTGGTCAGCTCACCGATCGGCTCGAGCGCGACGGCGGGCGCCGGCTTGCCGATCAGGGCAGACGGCAGCTTGGACGGATCGCCCTTCTGCAGCGCGAACGCAAACATCGCGGCAACAGCGGCAAAAATTGCGACCGGCGCAAAAATCAGCCCGAGGCTGCGGCGGGCCGGCGGTGTCGGCGGTTGCGGATGGGGGGCGGTCTTCGGCATCGGGCGCGTCAGCCTTGCTCGGATGGCGTGGAACTGGCCGAGCGTCGGCGGATGCCGCGTGCCTCGAGGTCGGCGAGCGCCTTGGCTTGCCGGCGGCCGTCAAGCCCCAGCCAAAGTCCGATCCCCGCCAGCACGAGTGTGACGGCCGCGTAGCAGAGCCAGATGAAAATAGCGTGGGGTCCGAGATCCATGGCGCTACTCTGCCGGTTCCACGGCCGCTGCCGCATCGGCCCGCGCGACGGACGTCATCGTCAGGGCTTTGACGCGCCGGCGCAGGATCTCATTGCGCATGGCCTTGAGATGCAGTGCGGCGAACAGCGCCGTGAACCCGAACGTCATGAGTAGCAGCGGAATACGAAAGCTGATGTCGACCGTCGTTGTCAGCCGCGTCGACGGCTGGTGCATGGTCCACCACCAATCGACCGAGAACTTGATCACCGGCAGGATGACGATCCCGACCACCGCGAGCACGGCGGTCAGGTTGCCGGCCAGGGCCTCGTCGTCGAGCGATGAGCGCAAGGCAATGAGGCCGAGGTAGAGGAAGAACAGGATCAGCACCGAGGTGAGCCGGCCGTCCCAGACCCAATAGGCGCCCCACATCGGCCGGCCCCAAAGCGAGCCCGTCAGCAAGGCCAGGAACGTAAAGGCGGCGCCCAGCGGGGCGGCGGCCTTGGCCGATACGTCGGCCAGGGGATGACGGAACACCAACAGGCCAATGCTTGAAATCGCGACCAGTGCGTAGACGGACATGGCGAGCCACGCCATCGGCACATGGATGAACATGATCTTGACGGTATGGCCCTGCTGATAGTCCGGCGGAGCCTTGACCGTCATGACAAGGCCGATCGCCAGCAGCACGGCGGCCAAAGCCAGCATCCAAGGCAGGAGCCGGGCGGACAGCGCCATGAAACGCGTCGGATTCGCAAGCCGTTGGGTGACCGTCGCCATGGCTGATGATCTAGGACGAGCGTTGCCGGTTCGCAACAACCGACTTATGGCGAGGGCTCGTGGCGATGATGTGTCGCTGATGTCGCATCCCGGGAGGGTATCAGGGCCGCCGCCATCATGAGGCTGAGGTGGGCCACGGAAAGTCCGGCTGCCAGCGCCAGGATGCCGAACCAGACCGACGTGTCGAGGGACGACGCTCCCTGACCGTTCTCCCCCACCAGGGCCTCAAAGACCCAGGCAAACCGGACGAAACAGGCGAACGCGACGAAGCTGAGACCAACAAGCTTAATCATGTCTTAAGGGTACACGGCGCAACCGCGGGCGTCGAGGGCTGCAAAGGGTGCCGGCCCGGGCCGATGTAAACGGCCTTAATGGGTGACCGAGCCGGTCGCTTAACGTCATGCACAACACATCCACGCCAATCGTTTGCGCGCGCCACAATTTGGGCCTACAACTTCGGCCCAACGGTGGCGATGGGGCAACGAACTCCATCGTGGGGACACGTCCGAGTTTGGTACAAGGCGGTTGGGACGAACTCCCGGTCGGCTTGGATGCGGCCCCGCTGGAGGCAACGACCAGGGACAGAGGTGTGATGCAGGCGAGCGAAATCGCGGCGCGGGCGCGGGGTCGAATGGCTCCGACGGATATCAATAACCCCAAGTACTTTCATAAGGTCGTCGATTGCCAATGGGCATGTCCGACGCACACGCCAGTCCCGGAGTACATCCGGTTGATTGCGCAGGGCCGCTATGCGGCGGCTTACATGCTGAATTGGGAATCCAACGTGTTTCCCGGCATTCTCGGTCGTGTCTGCGATCGGCCGTGCGAGCCGGCCTGCCGCCGTGGGCGCATCCAGACGAGCGACGAGGCGAACGCCAAGGACCCTTCGAGGAAGAATGCAGAGCCGGTCGCGATTTGCCGTCTGAAGCGGGTCGCCGCCGATTACAAGGGTGACATCGACGCCTTTCTGCCGGACATTCCCGTCGCCAAAAACGGCAAGCGCGTGGCGCTGCTCGGCGCCGGCCCCGCTTCGCTGACGGTGGCTCGCGATCTTATGCCGCTCGGATACACTTGCGTGCTCTACGAGAAGGATCCGAAGGGCGGCGGCCTAATGCGCACGAACATTCCCTCGTTCCGCCTCCCCGAGGAGGTCCTCGACGAGGAGGTCGAGCGGATCACCGCGTTCGGCGTCGAGACGCGGTTTGGCAAGGCCGGCACGATCACCAGCCTCAAGGCCGTGATCGACGAGGGCTACGATGCGATCTTCGTTGGTACCGGCGCGCCGAAAGGCAAGGATCTCGAGATCCCCGGGCGCAAAGAGGCCGACAAGAACATCCACATCGGCATCGACTTCCTCACGTCGGTGGCCTTCAAGCACATCGAAAAGATCGGCAAGCGCGTGATCGTCATCGGCGGTGGAAACACCGCGATGGACTGCTGCCGCACGGCGCTGCGCCTTGGCGCTGAGGCGGTGACGGTGACGGTTCGCTCGCCGCGCAAGGTGATGAAAGCATCGGATTGGGAGATCAAGGACGCGGTCTACGAAGGCATCCCGATCCTCGACAACCATTCGCCGAAGCAGTTCCTGATCAAGGACGGCAAGCTTGCCGGCGTCGTCTTCGAGAAGATGAAGGAAGCGGGCGTCGACGCGAAGGGCCGGCCGAAGCTGGAGCCGTCGGGAGAACTTGTCACCGTCGAATGCGATGACGTGCTGATGGCCATCGGCCAGGATAATGCGTTCCCCTGGATCGAGCGCGACATCGGCCTGCAGTTCAACGAATGGCAGATGCCGACCGTCGACCGCGTGACGATGATGTCGACGCGGCCCGGCGTGTTCTTCGGCGGCGACGCGGCATGGGGCCCGGAAAACATCATCTGGGCGGTGGCACACGGTCATCAGGCGGCGATCTCGATCGACGCCTATTGCCATGGCAAGCCGATCACCGAGCGCCCGGCACCGGGTGCAACGCTCGTCTCGCAGAAGATGGGCATCCACGAGTGGTCGTATTCGAACGATTATGACGGCGCGAGCCGGGTGCATGTGCCGCACGCCGACAAGCAGACGTCGATCCGTAATCTCAAGATCGAGGTCGAGCTTGGCTATGACGACAAGCTCGCCGCAAAAGAGGTTGAGCGTTGCCTTAACTGCGACGTGCAGACCGTCTTCGTGGCGAAGCTGTGCATCGAGTGCGACGCGTGCATGGATATCTGCCCGGTCGACTGCATCAACTTCATCGAGAACGACGACGAGGCGGCGCTTCGCAAGTCGCTGCGCGTACCGGCGGCCAACAAGAGCCAGGACATTTACGTGTCCGAGGAGCTGAAGACCGGACGGATCATGGCCAAGGACGAGGACGTGTGCCTGCACTGCGGCCTCTGTGCCGAGCGCTGCCCGACCGGCGCCTGGGACATGCAGAAGTTCTCGTTCGTCGAGGCTCAAGCGTCCAAAGCCTGCCTGACCCACCACAACGCCTATATCAGCTGAGCTTGAGACGGGGTCAGACCCCGCGAATGAAAGATCGAAGCAACATGCATCGCCGACGACGCGGGGTCTGACCCCCGGCTGTAACGGCCCAGCAAGGTTCTATCGCATGAGCGGCATCAACGATTTCGTCATCAAGTTTGCGACCGTCAACGGCTCTGGCAGCGCCAGCGCCAACACGATGTTCGCCAAGACACTGTTCCGGATGGGCATCCCGGTCAGCGCCAAGAACATATTCCCCTCGAACATCCAAGGCTTGCCCACTTGGTACGAGGTGCGAGTGTCGGAGGCGGGTTATCTCGCGCGGCGCGACGGCATCGACCTGATGGTGGCGATGAACCCGCAGACCTATCCGGAAGACCTGCAGGAGGTCGTGAAGGGCGGTTGGCTGCTCTATGACTCCACCATGCCGCGTGTCTGGGGCCGCAGCGACATCACGGTGCTCGGCCTGCCGATTGCCGAGATCTGCGCCAAGAAGTGGTCCGATCCGCGCCAGCGCCAGCTGTTCAAGAACATGGTCTACGTCGGCGCCCTGTCGGCGCTGCTGGACATGGACTTGAAGGTGATCGAGGCATCCGTCGTCGACCAGCTCAAGGGTAAGGAAAAGTTGGTCGCGGCCAACATGACGGCGGTCGCCATAGGTCGCGAATTTGCGCAGGCGAATTTTACCTGTCCGCTGCCGATCAAGGTGCGCCATGCCGAAGGCGCCAAAGGCAAGATTATGGTGACGGGCAACGAGGCCGCCGGCCTCGGCGCCGTCTACGCAGGCGCCACGGTTTGCGCCTGGTATCCGATCACGCCGTCGACGTCGGTCGCGGAAGGCTTCGAGAAGCACGCCCGGCGCTTCCGGGTCGCCAAGGACGGCAAAAAGCTGTTCGGCATCGTGCAGGCCGAGGATGAGTTGGCTGCCATCGGCGTCGCGATCGGCGGCGCCTGGAATGGCGCCCGCGCCTTCACGGCAACGTCGGGTCCCGGCATCTCGCTGATGAGTGAGTTCCTGGGGCTTGCCTATTTCGCCGAGATCCCTCTCGTTCTCTTTAACATCCAGCGCGGCGGTCCCTCGACCGGCATGCCGACGCGCACGGGCCAGCCCGACATCCTGTCCTGCGCCTATGCCAGCCACGGCGACACCAAGCATGTGCTGCTGTTCCCGTCGAACCCAACCGAGTGCTTCTCGATGGGCGTCGATGCGTTTGATCTCGCCGAGCGGCTGCAGACCCCGATCATGGTCATGTCGGATCTCGACATCGGCATGAACGACTGGGTGACGGAGCCGTTCCATTGGGACGATGCCCGTACGTTCGACCGCGGCAAGGTGCTCTCCAAGGAGGAGCTCGAATCCTTCAAGGAGAAGAAGGGCAAGCCCTGGGGCCGCTATCAGGATATCGACGGCGACGCGATCCCCTACCGCACGCTCCCCGGTACGCACCCGACCATGGGCGCCTTCTTCACGCGCGGCACCAGCCACGACGAAAACGCCCGCTACACCGAGGATGGCCGGATTCATGCTCGCGTCATTGATCGCATTCGGCGCAAGTTCGACACCGCGGCGACCATCGTGCCGAAGCCGGAGATCACGATCCGCGATAAGGCCGGAAGAACGGGCGTCATCTACTTCGGCGCCAACCGGCCGGCCGTGAACGAAGCGCTCGATTATCTGGAGCGCGATGGCTTCAAGCTCAACGCGCTGCGCCTCAAGGCGTTCCCGTTCACTCAGGAAGTGCTCGACTTCTGCGCCGCGCACGATCGCATCTTCGTGGTCGAGCAGAACCGGGATGCCCAGATGCGCCAACTGCTGTTGGCCGAAGCCAATCAGCCGCACGACAAGCTGATTGCAACCCTGAACTACGACGGCACGCCGCTGACCGCCGACTTCGTCCGCAAAGCCGTTCTCAAGCATCTTCGCCCGGCCAAAGCCGCGGCAGCAGAATAAGCGAGGATCCAACATGAGCTTCATCGCCAAACCACTCATCCACCATCCCGCGCTGCCGAAGAACGCCCTTGGCCTGACGCATCGCGATTACGAAGGCTCGATGTCGACGCTGTGCGCGGGTTGCGGGCACGACTCGATCACCGCCTCCATCATCGAGGCGTGCTTCGAGATGGACCTGCCGGCCCACCGCATCGCCAAGGTGTCGGGGATCGGCTGCTCGTCGAAAACGCCGACCTACTTCCTGGGCCGCAGCCACGGCTTCAACTCGGTGCATGGGCGCATGCCGTCGGTGACGACCGGCGCCAACATGGCCAATCGCGACCTCGTTTACATCGGCATTTCCGGTGACGGCGATACCGCCTCGATCGGCCTCGGCCAGTTCTGCCATGCCGTGCGCCGCAAGCTGAACATGACCTACATCGTCATGAACAACGGCTGCTACGGCCTGACTAAAGGCCAGTTCTCGGCAACCAACGACAAGAACTCACCGTCGAAGAAGGGTGAGCCGAACCCGTTCGATCCGATTGATCTCTGCCAGATGGCGATCCAGCTCGGCGCCGGCTTTGTTGCCCGCTCGTTCTCCGGCGACAAGCGCCAGCTGACGCCCCTGATCAAGGCCGCGATCAGCTACAAGGGCTTCGCGTTCCTCGATGTCATCAGCCCATGCGTCACATTCAACAATCACGCGACGGCGACCAAGAGCTACGAGTACGTCCGCGCCCACAATCAGGCGATGGGCCGGGTCGACTATGTCGAGCCGAAAGACGAGATCAAGGTCGACTACGCCGAGGGCACGTCGGCTGCGATCACCATGCATGACGGCTCCAAGCTGATGCTGCACAAGCTTGGCTCCGGCCACGATCCGCGCGATGCCGACGCCGCCATCATGGCGATCCGCAGCAACGCCTCGAAGGGCGAGGTGGCGACTGGACTGCTCTACGTCAATGAGACGCAGCAGGACATGCATGACGTGCTCGAAACGGATGCGCGGCCGCTGAACACGATCCCGATCAAGGAGCTTTGCCCCGGGTCGAAGGCGCTTGAGGGCGTCAACGCCCGGTTCCGGTAACACCGGCCACGCGCGACGGGCCAGTTTTGGGGGCGGTGCCGGCAAGGCGCCGCCCTTGGTTTTTGGAGCTGCAGCGTGCAGGCTCCGATATCGATTGCGCCACGAGGACGGCAACATTCTTGCCGGGTGCCGCGCGAATTGCTCGGTTTTGCCATATCTTCGTCGCCAGCCCGTGATCCCTGAGGCGCCATGAGCGAGCCCGTCACTGCCGTCCCCCTGCCCAAACCGCCCACGATCGACCTCAAGGTTGTGAAGGCGTTTTTGCGGTTGGCGGGCGGCTATTGGACCGGCGCAACGCGCCTGCAGGCGATTGCTCTCACCCTCGGTCTCGCAGCGTGCCTGATCCTGTCGGTTGGCATCACGGTCGCGCTCAATCATTGGAACCGCTGGTTCTTCGATGCGCTGGAGAAGAAGGATGTCACGGCGATGCCGTCGGCGATCCTCGCCTTCATCGGCATCATTGCCGTGATGGCGACGATCGGAGTCGGTATCGTGCTCACGCGCGAGACGCTGCAGGTGCGCTGGCGCGCCTGGCTGATCGAGCGTTTGGTCGGCCGGTGGCTGGATGATCGCCGATTCTACCATCTCAACGCGACGCGGACCGAGCCGGCCAATCCCGAGTATCGCATCGCCGACGATACGCGCTGGGCGACCGAGCCGCTGGTCGACCTCGGCATCGGCCTCGTCTCGGCGTTCTTCGGCGCGGCCGCGTTCATTTCAATCCTTTGGAGCGTCGGCGGCTCCTACACGACAACGATTGGCGCCAGCACGATCACGATCCCGGCTTATATGGTGCTGGTGGCGCTGGTCTATGGCGTGATCGCATCGTTGCTGATGCTCTGGGTGGGCCGTCCGCTCGCCGCGCATTTCTATGCCAAGAACGAAGCGGAAGGCGACTTCCGCTTCGCTCTGATGCGATTGCGCGAAAACGCTGAGAGCGTTGCGCTGATGTCGGGCCATAAATGCGAGCAGCGCATCCTCGGCGGCATTTACCAGCGTGTCATTACGCAGTGGATGTCCATCGTGCATCGCCATGGCGTTCTGACCTGGATCACAAACTCGAGCGGGCCGATGAAGCCGGTGATCCCGCTGCTGTTTGCGGCGCCGAAGTACTTCTCGGGCGAACTAACCCTTGGTCAGGTGACGCAGCTGGCCGCCGCATTTCTCGAAGTGCAGATCGCGATCTCCTGGGTTGTCGACAATTTCAACCGGATTGCCGAGTGGTACGCCTCGGCCCGCCGCGTCATGGATATGACGGATGCCTGCGACGCAGCCGAGCGGCAGCAGGCCGGGCAGATCGATGCCATCACTTACGACCATCACGCCTCGAACGGCCTCGACTTCCGCAGTCTGACCGTCACCGATCCCTTCGGCGTCCACCTGCTGAAAAACGTGCACCTCACCGCCAAGCCCGGCTCGAGTACCTACATCGAGGGCGACACCAGCGTCGGCAAAACGACGCTGGTCCGCGCTCTGGCCAAGCTCTGGACGCAGGGAGACGGCTCGATCACCCTGCCGGCCGACAACAAGATCGCGATCGTGCCGCAGAAGCCGTACATGCCGCTGGGTACGCTGCGCGAGGTGCTGGCTTATCCCGCGATCGGCCATTCACTGGAGCTGAATGACGCCGTTGCGTCCGCCGCACTCAAGAAGGTCGGGCTTCCCCAGCTGATCCCGCAGCTCGACGACTATGCGCGCTGGGACCAGCGCTTGTCGGCCGGCGAGCGCCAACGACTGGCGATTGCCCGCCTGCTGGTTGACGCGCCGGGCGTCATCGTTCTCGACGACGCGCTGTCGGCGCTCGACGACGCTTCGCAGACCGCGCTCGTCCGGACGCTCCGCGCCGAACGGCCGCATGCCACGATTTTCATCCTTGGCCAGGCCGAGCCGCCATCTGGTCTCCATGATCACGTGGTGGTACTCGAACGCCAAGGTGCCGTTGCCACAATCCGCCAAACGAGCCCCGAAAAGGTCTGAAGGACGAGAGCCATGCTGAACTACTGGAACGCCACCTGGAGCCTCGACGAAAAGCAGTGCCCCTGCGATATCCATTTCTGCGACTACCTCGAAGAAAAGAAGATCACCGGCAAGACGGTGTTCCACTTCGGCACCGGCAATCATCACATCATGGGTTTGCGCAACGCGCGCAGCGGCGCCAATAATGCGATCCTCGGCATCACGGCGAGCCCTGACGAATACCAGGCCTATATCAAGCTGCTGATCGAGAACCCGACGCTCGGGGCCACCTACAAGGTTTACTTCGGCGACATCTACCAGCTTGATCGCCGGCTGATGCCCGACCTCGATTTTGCGACGCTGTTCCACGTCGGCGAGTATCGCACCGAGCACAACGACAAGTACGGTGCGCTGACCGATACACAGATGATCCTGCTCTGCGCCGATCGCCTGCGCCCCGGCGGTGAGATCCATTTCTACACGGGCTCGTTTGCCTACGACAAAACCTTCGAGGCGGCCGCCGAGCTGGTCCATTCCGGCAAGTTCGCCGAAGTTCCCAACTACAAGACCCTGCAGATCTTCCGCAAGAAGGTCTGAGCCGATGTTCACCCGCGCCGAACTCGAGGCGGCCGCCGACCTGGTGCATGCGCATATGCCGGCAACGCCGGCGCATGCATGGCCGCTTCTCTCCGATCGGGCCGGCACCGATGTCATCGTCAAACATGAGAACCACACGCCGGCCGGCGCCTTCAAGGTGCGCGGCGGCATTGTCTTCATGGACGAATTGAAGCGCTCGGGTGCGGGCGTCGCAGGTGTGATCACGGCGACGCGTGGTAACCATGGCCAGTCGATTGCGCGCGCAGCGACTGCGGTCGGCATCACCGCGACGGTTGTCGTGCCACATGGCAATTCGGTCGAGAAAAATGCGGCGATGCGCGCCTTCGGCGCCGAACTCGTCGAATATGGCGCTGATTTCGACGAGGCGCGCGGTGAGGCCGAGCGACTGTCCAAGGCGCGCAACCTATACATGGTCCCCTCGTTCCACCCCGCGCTCGTCAAAGGTGTCGCGACCTACGGTCTGGAGTTGTTTGCGGCGGCGCCAGACCTGGCGGCCGTCTATGTCCCGATCGGGCTCGGGTCTGGCATCTGCGGGCTGATTGGGGCCCGCGACGCACTCGGCCTCCAGACCGAGATCATCGGCGTCGTCGCCGAGAATGCGCCAGCCTACGCGTTGTCGTTCGAGGCGGGCCGGCCGGTGCCGACGAACTCCGCGCGGACGTTTGCCGATGGCATGGCCGTTCGCGGGCCCCTTCCCGAGGCCGTCGCGATCATCTGCCGCGGTGCGGCGCGGGTGGTCAGGGTCAGCGAAGACGCGATTGCCGACGCTGTCCGCATCTACTACTCTGATACGCATAATCTGGCTGAAGGCGCGGGTGCGGCCCCGCTGGCGGCTCTGCTCCAGGAAAAGCGGCAATGGGCCGGGCGCAGGGTTGGCGTGGTCCTGTCCGGCGGCAATATCGACCGGCCGCTCTATGCCGAAGTCCTGGCTGGGAGAACGCCTGCGGCCTGACCGCTGTTGCTGAACAGCAACGAATGGCTATGGAATTGGTGCGTAACGCGAAACCGTTGGTGGTGGCCAACATGCCGCCGTTTTTGCTACTCTGACTGTACGGTGAATGAATTGGGCGTCGGTGCGGTTCAGATCGAGACTTTTTTGCTGAACCAACGGGTTAGGCATCTATTTGCCGACCCGGCTACACACAGGTCCGCACGCGAGGCGCAAATGGACATCTTCAAGATGCAGTCACGTCATGCCGCGGCCTCGGCAGCTCTTGGGCTTCTGGCCTTTTTAGCGTTGAGCCCGGCTCCTGCGGCGGCCCGCAGCGGCGATGCGCCGCCGGAGGCGCGGTCGCTGCTCGGCAGCTATCTGGCCGGCCGAATCGCACGGGGGCAGCATGATTCCGCGGCGGCCTCCGAGTACTACCAGCGAGCCCTGGAGCGCGATCCCAAGAACGAGGCGCTCATCGAGCAAGCGTTGCTGATGGATACCACGGAGGGCCGGTTCGACCGCGGGCTGCTGCTGGCGAAGCGATTGAATGAGGCCCAGCCGAGCCATCGGATGGCACGCATGATGCTGGGATTGGCCGAAGCCAAGGCCGGCAATTTTGTTGCCGCGTCCGATCATTTCAAGGTGTCAGGCAACGGGGTAATGGGTGAGCTGACGAGCGCGCTGGCTCGGGCTTGGATGATGTCGGCCAAAGGGGACGTGAAGGAGGCCGGCGAGATCCTCGACAATATCAAGCAGGCCGATTGGGCGCAGTTCTACCTGCGCTACCACAAGGCGTTGATCATGGACGTAGCGGGACGGCGTCAGGAAGCGCGTGCCATTTATGAGCGCATCTTCCGCAATGACGCCAAGTCGCTGCGTATCGCGCTGGCCTACGCCCACCACGCAGCTTTTTCCGGCGATGCCAAGCTCGCCAAGACGATCATCGACGAGCACATCAAGAAGACCGGCGGCACGCCGCATCCCGTTATTCGCGCGTTCGCGGATACCCTCAAGGCGAACGAGCCGGTCAATCTGTTGATCCAGACGCCGGTCGAGGGCGTGTCGGAGGTGTTCTACGGCCTCGGCGAGGCACTCTCCAGCGAAGGCGGCATCAGCGTCGGCGCGGTCTATCTGCAAATGGCGCTTTATCTCAATGGAGAGTCGCCGTTTGTGCTGGCAGCGCTCGCCAACGTGCACGAGACCACGAAGAAGTACGAAGCCGCCATCGGTTCTTACGATCGGATCGCGAAGGGGTCGCCCCTGCATGGCGCCATCGAGATCCGCAAGGCGCTCAATCTCAATCAGCTCGAACGTGTCGACGAGGCCCAGAAGATACTCGATCAGTTGATGCGGGACGATCCGAAGGACCTGCGTCCTCTCGATGCGCTCGGCAATGTCATGCGAGGCCGCAAGCGCTATGACGAGGCAATCGAATACTACACCCGCGCCATCGGCGTGATTGGCGCGAGGCCCGAGAAGAAGCACTGGTCGTATTATTATGCCCGCGGCACCTGTTACGAGCGCGTGAAGAAGTGGCCGCAGGCTGAAGCGGACCTGCAGAAGGCGATGCAACTGTCGCCGGATCAGCCGCTGGTCCTGAACTATCTCGGGTATTCCTGGGTCGATCAGAGCAAGAATTTGAAGCAGGGGTTGGCGCTGATCGAGCGCGCGGTGCAGCTGAAGCCGGATGACGGCTATATCGTCGACAGCCTCGGGTGGGCGCACTTCCGGCTTGGCAACTTCAAGGAGGCGGCGAAGTATCTGGAGCGCGCGGTTGAGCTCAAGCCCGAAGACCCCGTTCTGAACGATCATCTCGGCGACGCCTTCTGGCGCGTTGGGCGCCAGATCGAAGCTCGTTTTCAGTGGGAGCAGGCCCTCACATTGAAGCCGGAGCCCGAGGATGCCGACAAGATCAAGGGCAAGCTTCTGAAGGGGCTGCCTGAGCAGGCTCAGGTGCGGAGCGTGAAGAAAGCCCGGGAAGCGGCGCGTCCCGAAGCGCCGCGAAAGCGGACGGAAACGAAGCTGCAGCGCCCGGTCGTCGAGTAGGGCGTCGAGCAAGGCTGGCTGGGCCAGCTTAAGACCCATCCCTGAGGACGAGCTGCGTGTCGGCGATACTCGAGCTGGCTCTGGCCAAAATCAATCTGACGCTGCAGGTGCTGGGCCGCCGCGCCGACGGATACCATGAGCTTGCGAGTCTGGTGGCGTTTGCGTCCGTCGGTGATCGGCTGGAATTGCGGCCGCAGAACGTAGTCACACTCGAGGTCATGGGCCCGACGGCGTCTGCGATCGATGGCCCGAACCTGGTCGAGGTTGCCGTGGAACGGGCGCGGACCGTGGCTCCTGATTTGCGCGCTGGTGCGCTTAAGCTCGAGAAGCACTTGCCGGTGGCCGCCGGCATTGGCGGTGGTTCCGCCAATGCGGCGGCGGCGCTGCGCGCCTTGCGCCGGGCCAATCCGCAGCTGGCTGCCGACGTGCCCTGGCATGAGATTGCCGCTGGCATTGGTGCCGACGTTCCAGTTTGCCTGGAAAGCAGGGCCTCGCTGATGGGCGGCGTCGGCGAGCAGGTGCGGCCGTTGGAGACCTTTCCCCGACTGGCCGTTTTGCTCGCCAATCCGCGTGTTCCGCTGGCAACGGCAGATGTGTTCAGGGCGCTTGCTGCCATGCCACTGCAGGGTACGCCGCAGCCGCAGCCGCTGCCCCGGTTCGACGCATTGGCCGACGTCGTGGCCTTTATGGCTGCGCGCCCGAATGATCTGGAGCCGGTGGCGCGAAGCATATGCCCAGTCGTCAGCGAGGTCATTGCGGCGCTTGCCGCCGAGCCCGGCGCCCTGATCACTCGCATGTCGGGGAGTGGCCCGACATGTTTTGCGCTGCACGAGAACGCGACCACGGCGGCGCGGGCCGCGATCACGCTGACCGACCGGCACCCCGGCTGGTGGGTCGCCGCCGCGGATCTCTCGTAGCGGCGTGGCGCTTCGACTGTGTGTTAGGCCGGGACGAATTTGAAGCCATCGCCCGCGCGCCCGATTCGCCCGATGGACGGCGATGGGAAATGCGCCGTGCACAGGAGTGTCGGGGACTCGCAGAAACGACCGAACACGCTGCGTCGCGAGCGGCCGGCTTGGGCCGAATCCCAGTCCGCCATCATGCCGAGATCCGGCAGCGCCATCTGCAGCGGCGAATGCACCATGTCACCGGTAATCAGTGCGTCATGCCCGGGTTTGCCGGCGAGCACCGAGAAGTGGTCGAAGGTGTGCCCCGGCGACGGGACGAGCGCCACATGATCGTTGAAGGCGTACTCGCTTTTCACGATGTCGACGCGCTTGGCCTCCACGATCGGCAGCACCGAGTTGGTGATCCAGGGATAGGCGGCGGGATCGCCCTTGTGGCGCTCGGTCCAGTGGGCAAGCTCGCGGTCGGAAAAGATGTAGCGTGCCTTCGGGAACGTCGGCACCCAGCGGCCGTTTTCGAGGCGGGTATTCCAGCCGACGTGATCGGTGTGCAGATGCGTGCACATGACGTAGTCGATGTCGTTGACGCTGTAGCCGGTGGCGGCGAGGTTCTTCTCGTAGCGGTCGCTCGCCATCTTGTGCCAGAACGGCCGCGTCGGCCGCTCCTTGTGATTGCCGACGCAGCTGTCGACCAGAATCTTGTGGTGCGGCGTGACGACCAGATAGCTCTGGATGCACAGCTTCAGTTTGCTGCCCACCGGATCGACGTAGGCTGGCTCCATCCACGAGCGATGCTGCTCGTAGACCTCCTTGGTGAGCTTCGGGAAGAAATCGAAGACGGGAAAGAACGGAGCTTCCTGCTCGACAATGCGATGGATCGTCATATCGCCCATGGCAATGCGAGTGGTCATGGGGGCTCTCCTTGGCTCATGCGGGAAAACGATGTGACGAGCTTAGCATCTGCGGCGCGATTGAACAGGCGTCCGAGTGCTGGGCCTGCGCCGTCAAAGATCGAGGACGATCGGCCCATTCGGGCGCGAGCAGCAGATGAGCACGTGCCCCGGTTCGACGGGATCGAGCGGGTCCTCGAAATAGGTCACCTCGCCGGAGACCAGCCGCGTCTTGCAGGTGGCGCAGAGGCCCGTCCGGCAGGAGAAATCAGGCCGCAGGCCTTGTGCCTCGAGATGATCGAGCAGCGAGTGCGCCTTCGGGTCCCAAGTCAATGTTCGGCTTGAGCGCCGGAGCGAAACCGTGACGTCGGAGGGTGGCGGCTTGGCTTGCGCAGGTGAGGGGGCGGCAATCGGTTCGGTCGCGGTCACGTCGGCTTCGAGTACGGTCGCGGGCCCGAAGAACTCGTAGGCGATGCGTTCTTTCGGGATGCCGCGTGCGCGCAGCAGGCCATAGACGGCTTTCATGAAGGGCGGCGGGCCGCACATGTAGATGTCGTGATCGACCGCCGCCAGCAGGCGTGTGAGCAGGTCGTCGGTGATGACGCCCTCGCTCTGGTGGCGGCGCTGGGTGCGATCTACGTCGGTTGGAAAACGGTAGCAGAAATGCGTGCTGATCCCGGTGCGCGACGCAGCTGTGGCAAGTACTTCGCCGCGCAGTGCGTGCACATCGCCATTGTCGCAGGCATGAATGAACTGCACCAAACGTTGCGGCTCGGCGGCCAGCGCATGCAGCATCGACACCATCGGTGTCAGTCCGACGCCGCCCGAGAGCAGTACCACAGGGCGCGGACTCTGTCGGTCGAGCACGAATTCGCCACGCGGGCCGCTGGCCGTGATGGTATCGCCGATACCGATCCGGTCATGCAGCCAGCATGATCCGATGCCGTTGGGGAGATCCGCCGCCGGCGCCGCCTCGCGCTTGATCGTAATCCGGTAGCGTCCGGTGTGCAGGGGCGACGACGAAACGCTGTAGGAGCGTGGCACGGCGCGGCGCGGGCCGTCCTCTGGAATGCGCAGGACCAGAAATTGGCCGGCCTCGAAGGGCAGCCAGCCTGCGGCATCGGCCGGCTCCAGATAAAACGATGTGATGACGCTGCTTTCGCGAACTTTGTCCACCACACGAAACGGGCGAAACCCGCCTTGCCGTACCCGTTCCGTCACGCTGGTCCTCGCAATGTGTGATTATTCGGCAGCGACCCGGGGCGCTGCCCGCTCGGCCTCGATCAGCGCCGCCAGCTTGCGGCGGTAGCGGAGCGGCGCGGCGTCGATCTTGAGATCGAGGTTGGACGTGCGCTTCGCGTCCATGCCCTTCTGCACGGCATTGAGCACGATCCGATCTTCCTCGAAGACGTTGCGGATCGCGGCATTCATCTGTCGCGACAGCTCCATGTCATCGGCACGCACATTGCGCATCTGGAACCAGAAATAGCGCGTCTGCTTGTCGTCGACGGGGGTGAGGAAATTGTAGCTGTCCATGTAGAAGACATCGGGGTGGTCGGGGCGTCCCTCGCCGCCGCTTCCGGCAGGCGTAAAGATCGCGCGCGCCAGCATGTGGGAGGGCACCCGCATCTCATAATGCTGCTTACGGTCGGCATTGCCTTCGAATTTCAGGAGCGGCGCATAAAACGGAGCGGGGGCGGCATTCATCAGCCAGCGCCAGGCCGTGACGTGGTTGTCGCCGACCGTCGTCTCGATCGGGGTATCCTCGGTGCCGGCGCCGCCGAACGACGACTGATGCACCCAGGCGACGTGCGAGGGGTCGAGCAGGTTGTCCGAAACGTAGAGATAGTTGCAGTCGAACATCATGGCGTCGGGCTCGTTATGGCCCCAGCCCGGCTCGCCCCAGAAATGCACAGAGAAGATCTTGGCCGGGTCGGCGAGTCGTGTCTCACCCATCCAGATCCAGATGAAGCCGTAGCGCTCCTGCACCGGAAAGGCGCGGACGCGAGCCACGTGCGGGACCTTCTCGGAGCCAGGTACACGCGTGCAGGTGCCGGTACCGTCGAACGTCAGGCCATGATAGCCGCACTCGATCTGGTCGCCTTTGACGCGGCCCATGGAGAGCGGCAGCTTGCGATGCGGACAGGCGTCCTCCAGGGCGACGAGACCGCCGTCGGGCTTGCGAAAGAGGACGATCGGCTCGCCGAGGATCTTGATCGGCGTGAGGCCCGGCCCAACCTCGCGGTCGAGGGCGGCGACGTACCACGCGTTGGTCAGATAAGCGGGCTTGGCGTCCATGGGGTCCTGTCAGCTCTGGCTCGGTCACGACGAGGTAAGAATAGCGCGGAATCACGGGGGCATCCATCCTCAAGCGATGGTGTTTCGGGCAACCGGAGGATTGGCGGCGCGCGGCCGGGTGCTATGCTTGGCGCATGACAACGAGCCAGCGACTCCGCCGCATCTATCTCGCCGGCCCCGAGGTGTTCCTCCCCAACGCCCTCGCCATCGGGCGCGACAAGGCACGGCTGTGTGCCTCGCACGGCTTCGAGGGCTGCTTTCCGCTTGACCAGAGCCTGGATCTCGCGGGGCACCCCAAACCCGAACAGGCCCGCCGCATCTCGCTTGCCAACGAAGGCCTGATGCGGTCCTGCGATCTGCTGATTGCCAATCTCACGCCGTTTCGGGGCGTTTCGATGGATTGTGGCACGGCCTTCGAGATCGGCTTCATGAAGGCACTCGGCCGGCCTGTGCTTGGCTATACGAGCGTCGCGCCGGACTATCGGGCGCGTGCGGAAGCATTCCGGGCGCGCGGCATTCCGCCCGGCGATGGGGATCGCCCAACGCTTGAAATCGAGGATTTTAATCTCGCCGAGAATTTGATGATCGAGATTGCGATCCGGGAGTCCGGCGGCACGGTTGTCCGCCACCAAGGCGCGCGCGACGGGGATATCGCGAACCTTGCCGCCTTCGAGATCTCGCTTGTCGAAGCGAAGCAGATCCTCAAGAATAGTTGAAGCTGATCGAGACGCGCGGCGCGTGTCCGCCATTTTCCGGAACTTCGTGGCGCAGCCAGCTCTCCCAAAGAAGCAACGTGCCGGCTTTGGGTGCGATGCCGACGAACGTCCGGCTCGCTCGCCGCGCAGTCGATTTCCGCGGCGGCGCGGCCATCATCAAGCCGAGGCGCGGATCCTCGAAGCGGATAGCGCTGGCGCCAGGCGGCAGGTCAACATAGTAGGTGCCGCTGATCGCGGAATGCGGATGGATGTGGGCTGCGTGATGGCCGCCCGGCGCCAGCACATTGATCCAGATGCTGTTGCACGCGAGCCGTCGACGGCCGAGGTCGAGATCCAGTTGGCGCGCAAGGCGAGCAACGTGGCCGTCGATCACGGCAACGAGATCGGCAATCTCCGGCGAGCGCAGCGTGAGATCGTTCAACGACGCATAGGATGTGTAGCCGCGATATTTGTGCCGGCGGCACCAAGCTTGTCCTGCGCGGTCGTCGCGCGCAATGACCGCGCAGGCGGACCGTGTCTCAGTCGCCAACTGTCGTCCGCGCGCCGTCGCGGCGATCTCAGCGCGGTAGATCTTGGTGGCAAATAGGGTCTCGACGCGGGCCATGCGTGCCGTCTAGCGAGCGCGCGGCCGCCTGTCAAAACCGTCTGAAAGACAGCCTTACCAAGCCTCAGGTGCCCCCCGGTGTGTCCCAGCCGATCGTGTTTTTATCAAAGAACTTGTTCGGCTTCAGGAAGATCGACAGCACAGTGCAGCCATTCGGCGAGTACGCGTCATGACGACTACCCGGCGGGCGCCACACGAAGCTGCCGGCCTTGGCCTCGCCCTCGTCGTCCTTGAGCGAGCCTTCGAGAACCCAGGTCTGCTCCAGTTCGACGTGCTCGTGGTCAGGCAGCTTGGCGCCGGGTTCGAAGCGGAACAGGCCGGTGATGAGACCTGAGTCCTTGTCCTCGACCAGAACCTTCATTTTGACTCCGGGAAATCGCGTTTCCTGCCAGGGCAGGTCTTCAAGATTGAGGTAGCGCGAGGAGAGGGCGCCAAGCTTGGCATTTGGCTTCAGAAAGGGTGTCTCGGCGACCATGGGGGCTCCTGTGATCATCGGAGAATGGCTGGGTGTCGACAGCGTCTCACCGTGACAATGCGTTGTCAAACCGCCCTACATCCCCGCCCAGGCGGCTGCGATCTCGGCGCGCTGCTTGGTATCGGGCAACCGGCCAACGCCCGCGCCGACGTTGTCGCGCATATGGGACGGCTTGTCGGTGCCGGGGATCACGCAGGTCACCGCCGGATGGCCGATCAGGTATTTGAGAAACACCTGCCCCCAGCTGGTGGCGTCGATGTCGCCGGCCCATCCGGGTAACGGCCGGCCCTTGATCTTGCCGAACATATTGGCGCCGTCGAATGGGCGGTTCGGGATCACCGCGATCCCTTTCTCCAGTGCAAGCGGCAGCAGCTTCGCCTCCGCCTCGCGAACGGCGAGCGAATAGGGCAACTGCACGAAGTCGATCGGCTCCGCACGCATGATCGCCATGAGCTCGTCGAAGGCCGACGTCGTGTAGTGCGTGACGCCGATGGTGCGAAATGTCTTCCGCTCCTTCCAGGTGCGCAAAGTCTTCAGGTGTGTGCGCCAGTCGACGAGGTTGTGAATCTGCATGAGATCGATGTTCGCCGACCGAAACCGGGCCATGGACTCCCGCATCTGCGCGACGCCGGCCTGCTCGCCGCTGGTCCAGACCTTGGTCGCCAGAAACGCCTTGTCGCGTGCACCCATCTCGGCGAGCAGCGTGCCCACCACGGCTTCCGAGCGGCCGTACATCGGCGAGCTGTCGATCATGCGGCCGCCAGCGGCAAACAGGATGTCAAGCACCTCGCGCCGTTGGGCCAGCTCGGCAGGCGCGCCGGCGATGTCGAACGTTTGCCAGGTGCCGAGGCCAATCACGGGCATCGCCTCGCCGGTCGAAGGAATAGGGCGGGAGAGCATTTTGACGTCCGATCGAGTTTGCGCCAACGCGGCGTCGAGGATGGCCTCACTTGCCGCCGCAATTGCGAGGGGCCATGCGAGTGCGTCGCGTCGGGTGTGAAGAATGCCTGTCATATTCCTAGACTATCACACGCTCGGGTCCCGTGTAGGTCGGGTCGATGGGCGGAGTTCGACGTTCGGCACTGTAGCCGAGCAGATTTCGCCCAGCGTTCGGCCCGGCCTACTGGGGCTATAGGTTCGGCCGGGACCTCCGCTAGCGACGAAGCCCTGCCGGCGGCCGCCGATTGGTCGTCCGCGGAATCCGTGCTTAGGTGCTACTTCACAAATGGAGGAGTACCCATGGATCTCGGCATCAAAGGTAAGCGCGTTCTCATCACCGGCGGCTCGAAAGGCATTGGCGCCTCGCTCGGCCATGCGTTCGCAGCTGAAGGCGCCAACGTTATTCTTGTCTCGCGCTCGGCTGATGCCTTGAAGGCGACCGGCGATGCCATTCGCTCACGTCATCAGGTCTCCGTCGAGACGCATGCCGCCGACCTATCGAAGGGCGAGGCGCGCGAGGAGACGATGAAGAAATTCCCCAACATCGACATCCTCTGCAACAATGCGGGAGCGATTCCGGGCGGCAGCATCTTCGATCTTTCGATGGAACGCTGGATCGAGTCGTGGCAGCTCAAGGTGTTCGGCTACGTTCACATGACGAAGCTCGCGTTGGAGCAGATGAAGCCCAAGAAGGCGGGCGTTATCGTCAATATCATCGGCATGGCCGGCCCCAACGTGCGCTACGACTACGTTTGTGGCTCGACGGGCAACGCCGGTCTCAATGCCTTCACCAAGGCGATCGGTTCGCGCTCGGTGGACTATGGCGTGCGCGTGTTCGGTATCAATCCGGCAGCGACCCGTACCGACCGCATCATGACGCTCTCGAAGGCGCGCGCGAAATCCTCGTTCGATGACGAGAGCCGCTGGGAGGAGACGCTCGGTGACCTGCCGTTCGGCCGCCTGAAGGAGCCCGACGAGGTGGCGGCACTCGCCGTCATGCTGTGCGCCCCGCAGGTCGAATATCTCTCTGGTGCCATGATCGACATGGACGGCGGCGGAATGTTCCGGAAGTAAGTCGCCACCGGACCCACCCGCGGTCACTCGCGCAAAATCCGGCAGGCGCGGGCGGCCTGTCAGCGTGCGGCGTGAAGGAGCTTTCACTGAGACTGCGATGCCCCTTCCGGCTTCCGCGGTCTCGGGCCGCAATCTGTTCGCGCTGGGCCACACTGCCCGGCGCCCGAATTCGACGTGACCATTACTGCGGGCGGGACTGAAGCCTACGGTCTTGTGGCCGCCGCGACATTGAAACCTCAACTCTATTTTGCTGTCGTCACAGCAACGGAGGTCGCACCGCGCGAAATACCGCTCTGATCCGCGAACTCCAATACAATGCGATTTTGGTCTGGATCGGCGCCGATCTCTGCCGCAGCCGAAACGAATACTGCCCAAGTTGTCTGCTCACCCGCACGCATGTCTCTCGTGACGGCGGCAGCTGCAGGCGCCTTGCATGCTCCACTGGCCGGGTGAGTCTCACAAATCGCCACACTGACCGGCAACGCCTCATTCCATAGTCGGACCCTTGCGGTTACCGAACCATTCGATCCGTCATTGGTCGTTGATGCGGCGAAGGCACCGCTTCGGCCAACCCCGATTAGCCGGATGAAGCCATCGTTGCTGGGGGTCACACTTTTCGCCACTATTGTTGGTGAAAATGGTTTCGATAGACACTGATCGTTTTCGCAATCACCGACAACGGTTCCGAGCCGATCACCGAGGCGCTTGCGCATACTTGCTGCTCGATCCTTGCTGACCGAAGCCAAATTATTGAGCTCGCCCGGATCTGATGCAAGATCGAACAGAAACTCATCAGCGGGCCTGCCGCGGTTCTGGCACCTCATGTACTTCGTGAATGCAGCGGGCTCGGCTGCCACGATCGCGGAACACAGTTCGCGGATACGCCGAGTTTGATGAACCGTAAATGAAGGGCGAAAAGGACTTGCCAACGAGCGCCCTGTCCATGTTGCCGGAATCGGAAGCCCCAATCGATGCGCAATCGTCGGCGCAACATCGATCTGTGAGCCAAAATGACCATTCTGATAGCGGAAGCCCTCGCTATCGTAGATCAGAAGCGGGATGCGGATATCTTCCTGGTACAAGAAACGCCCGTGCCCATAGTGACCATGCTCACCCAACCCGTCGCCGTGATCCGACAGCACAAAAACGATGCTGTTTTTCAGATACCCCTTGAAGTCCAAATGGGTGAACAATTTTTCGATGTAGGCATCCGCTTGAATCACACCATTGTCATAGCGGTTGATAATCGACTGACGGTCTTTGTGGCTTATCCTGGTTCGTCCTGAGCCGCTGCCGACGACGCCCAATCCCATATTCGGCAACTGTTCCTGCATGTAAATGAGTTGAGCTTCAGGTTGAACTTCAAAGCGCTGGTACTCCGGTTCTTTTTTTCCGCCCAAATGGCTCGACATCAAAAACAAATAGAACAAGTTGGGCTGACCATCAAAGCGCTCGACGCGCTCCAGTGCGTTAACGACAAACCTATCATCCAAAGCATCGGACCGCAGGACGGTGTGATCTATGTAGTGATCAATATTTGAGCCATAGTACTCATTCAGGAAGCCCCACGACCGATGGTCCCCCGAAAGGAAAAAGTTCGTCTTGTATCCTGCGGCGCGCAGGAGGTCGGTGAGTTTGTAGTCATTCGGAGTCACGCGATCGAAGGTTCGACCCGAGAACGTCGACACGATGCCGCAGAGCGAACTCGGAGCATGTCGATAGCGCCATCTCCACTTTATGCAATCGCCCCTGCACGTATAATTTGTGCAGGAACGGCGTGGTATCCCGCTGATAGCCGTAAACTGACGTATGATCCGCGCGCAGCAAGTCGGCGAAAATAATGATGACATTGAGGGCGCGCTCGGGCGTGAGCCGCGCATTCTGTGCCCAAAATGCTTTGTCCTTGAGGGATTCCGCTACCTTGACACTATCGGCCTTCATCATATTGCTGACGCGAACGATTTTCAAAAAACTGAGAACGGGCTCGCCGTGAAGCCGATCGATGTGACTGTTGCAAGTGACGGCAAATGCGATGCTCGACCCGCACGCGACGGCCCCCGTCACGATCGACGCAAGGGGTCTCTTCCATCTCCGGTTCAAGCCCTGGCTCAATTCCGCAATCGCGTCGGATCCCAGTCTTGCAAGCCAGAAAGCAGCGGAACATCCCAGGAGCAATGCGATCGCGCAGCCGAAAACGAGAGTTTTGTGATGCGAATAGAGTGTCGAAGCCTCGGTCAGAACGGTTGTGCCATGCAGAACAATTGACAGCAGAGTGCCGTAGTTCAAAGCGTCGCCCCAGAGTGCATTCGATGCCATCGCAGCCAGGTAGATGAGCATCAGGGCAATAAAAGCGATGGCCAGAACCGACATCGCCGTACGCTTAGCGGTTCGCTGGCCGAACAAATGCTCAAGCAGGACAAACGCGAAGAACGGCCAGGTCATCGCCACGACGATCAACCCCGCTCCGACGGGAGGCACAAGAGCCGAATAGCCAAACCGATCCGCGTAGCCGACGAGGCCCGCGGCCGACAGGAAGGGAACGGGCAACAGCCTGATGAGGCTGAATAGCACCGGTCTGTGCTGCGCGCGCAAGCGACTCATTCGAAACAATGTCCCCAAGTAGCCCCAGCCTCGGCGAAACAACCCCGCTTCGACGTCACGCGCAATTCATGCATGACATTCGAGTGCGTCGATTGACGGTGCCCAAATTTGCCCTCAGCTCGTCTCGAACAGGTCGGCGCGGCGCTTGTTGATCTGGTCGAGCTTCCACTGCGGCAGCTTGTACTCCCAGCCCGTCGCCTTCGCGTTGATGTCGTCGGATGTCTTTTTGGCGTCGCCGTCGCCGGCAGCCGTCAGCGAGAGCCAATGCGCGTCGCCATCCTTGCGCAAGCGGAACGTGACACCGAGTCCGGTCTCCGACGTCAGCTTGAATACGGAAACTGCGTTGCCGGCCGGCGTCGCGTCGAGCTTGCGGACATCGTCGAGCTCGATTGAAGCAAAGCCCTGCGCGATCTGGTCGATGGTCACGCCCTGCTTCAATTTTTGGCCGTCCGGCATTTTGGCGAGCTTGAATTTCTGCTCCTTGCCGTCACCCTTCTCGATGACCAGCGGTTCTTCGCCGGGATGCTCGAGCACCAGTTTCGCGATCTTCGCGCTCTCGGTCTCGAAGACGGCAACAGTCATCCAGTCCTTGGGTTCGGCGGGCGCTTTGGGATCACCGCTGGCGAACCAGGTCTGCGCCTCCTTCGGCCGGCGGACGTAGATGCCGCCCTTGCCTGAGCCGAACGCTTCCAGCCGGCTTTTGCCGAGCACGATCTCGCTGATCGGCTGGCCCTTCTGATTGAGGATGCGGACCGCACGGGACTTGGCGTCCTTGCCCGTCGTGTCCTCGAGCTCCAGTAGCTTGTGGCGCTCGACGGAAGCGGTCCGCGGCTCGATCAGAAGCGCCTGTGACAGTTGGGATAGGAGCGCGCGTACCCGCTCCTGATTGGCCGGATACCCGGCGCGCTCCTTGATCTTCCAGAGTTCGCCGGCGCGCTCCAGCGTGACTTTCTTCTCGCCTTGCGCAATCTCGATCGCCCCGACCGAGGCCATCTGCCGCGACAGGTCGGGCATGACGGCGGTTCCCTCAAGCTTGCCCGCCGACCAGCGGTTCGACGACACATAGAGCCCAATGGCCAGCAGTACCGATGCGGCGGTCGCAAGGGCAAGCGTTGCGAAGTGGTGCGGCTTGATCACGGAAGGCTCCTTGGGCAGTCAATCAATGCGTCGTCAATCAGGGGCCGGCGGCGATCCGGGATCGCACGCCAGCGGCGGAGCTAGGCCGGCGTCTGCCGGCGGCGGCGCTGCGTCAGTGCCAGCGCCAGTCCGCCGAAGCCGATGGCAATCGGGATAGCCGCGATGTTCAGGAACTTCAGCCAGCCGTCGAGCCGGTCGATGTCGCGGCGCAGCGCCGATTTTACGTCACGCAAGTCGCGCCGCACGCCAACCATCTCGCCGCGGAACTGCTCGATCGCCTGCTTGTCCTTGTCGGTCAGTATCGCCGTCACCGGGGCGCCGCCTTCGCCGCCCTTGGTCTCGATCTGCGCGAGTTTGCCTTGCAGATCCTTGAGCTTGGCGGCCAGCGTCTCCTCTTTCTGGCGGAAACGCTGCTCGGCGTCGCGGCGGATCTCGCTGACGCGGACAAACGGCCGTTCGCTGATGCCGCGGCCGCGCAGGCCTGCGAGCGCCTCGCCGCCCGACAGATTCTCGAGAGCATTGACGACGAACGCGGCGTTGTGCGCCTGCGGCATCGCCACCTGCTGGCCGAGGAAATCGCGCACCTCCACCCAGAAGCTGTCGTGCAGCATGTCGCTGTCGGCGACCACGACGATATTGACGCGGCCCGAGGCAACGTGCGGCTTCTGCGGCTTGCCGGCTTCTTCCTTTGTCTTGGCCTCGGCCACCTTTTCAGCGACCTTGTCTTGTAGCGATTTTTCCGGCGCGGCGGTGTCCTTCGCCTTGTCGTCGGCCGGCTTCTCGTCCGGCTTCGGGCGACCCTCGGGATAAGCCGATTTCGCTTCGCCGCCGATCCGCGCCGCGAGCATCAGTGGTGTGCTGTTGCTCACGAAGCCGCGCATGATCTGAATCGGGTCCGGCTGGAAGCGCAGCTTGTCGGCCTCGACATACCCGCCCTTCGATGTGGTCTCGATCAGCGGCTGGATGATGGTCGTCGCGCCGTCGACCTTGGTGAAGGCGCCGGCCGTCGCCAGATTGAGCCGCTCGATGCTCGCCGCCAGCGGGTCCTTGCTGTTGATCAGCCCCTTGTCTTTGTCGATCTGGAGCCAGGCGACGTATTCCGTCACAACGGGCCGGCCGCGGCCGCCAAACTGCACGCGGCGCGCGATCGTCGGATCGCCGGCGATCTTGGTGTCGTCGAAAGCAAGGCCCCACGATTTGAGGAGCTTGCCCACCTCTGGGCTCATCGGCAGGTTCGGCATGCCGGGAGGGCCTTGCGGGCTTGCTTCCGTCAGCGGGTCGACGAACGCGAGGATGCGTCCGCCCGACAGCGCATACTGGTCGATCGCGTAGGCAGCGTCCTTGGTGATCACCGTCGGCTGCACCACCATCAGCACGTCGATGTCCTCAGGGATGGTCCTGACGTCGGCCTGCAACGGGCGGACCTCGAAGAACTCCCGGATCTGCTCCATCACCATCCAAGGCGGGCTTGGCCGTTGCATCGGCTGCATCGGGTTCGAGCCGCCATCAATCTGGATGCCCGAGATCAGGCCGACAACCCGCTTTTTTGGATTGGCGAGGCCGTTGATCAGCTTGGTCAGATCATATTCGAGGAACCGCTCGCGGTCGGGAGAGAAGAATTCGATGACGGCGTCGTTGTCGGTGGTGTTCGACGCAGCCAGACCGAAGTAGGCCGTCTCGCCGTCCTGATTGAGGCGCACACCCTTGAGGCCAGCGGCGACGGCGCGATCCTCCGCATCCGAGAATGGCTCGGGATCGAGGAAGGTGACCTGCAGCTTGCCTCTGGAGATGTCGCGATACTGCTCGAGCAACGCCTTCACGCGCTCGAAATACTTGCCGAACTGCGGTGCGACCTCGCCAAGCTTCTTGGTGTAGTAGATGCGCACGCTCACCGGCTCGTCGATCTTCGAGAGCACCTTGCGCGTGCCGTCTGAGATCGTGAACAGGCTTTCGGCCGTCATGTCCGCCTTGACGTTGCGGAACATCAGCGACGAAGCAAGGTTGAGCGACAGCGTCAGCAGGCCTGCGAGCGCAAGCGCGCTCCAGGCGAGTGTTCGCCGGTCGAGATTGCTGGCCCAGCGGACCAATTCGCCCGGGGCCAGCAGCAGCCAGCCGGTGATCTTCTGTTGAGAGTTCATCCACTGGGTGGCCAGCGACGGCTTTTTTGTGTCGGTCATGGGAGGTCCTCTCAAGCGGCCTTGCGCTGCTCGACGATGATCATGTTGGCGAAGAGCGCGAAGGCAATGAGCGACAGGTAGAAGAAGAGGCTCGGGAATCCGATCACGCCCTTGGTGATCTGGTCGAAGTGCGTGAGGAAGCTCAGCGACGAGATCGCCTGTACGAGCACCCCGGGAGCCCAGCCTCGGAAGAAGTTAAGCACCATTTCAGCGCCACTCATCACCAGCAGAAAGCAGATCGTTGCCGAAACGATAAAGGCGATGACCTGGTTCTTGGTGAGAGCCGAAATGCAAGAGCCGATGGCCAGGAAGGCGCCGGCCATCAGGAAGCTGCCGACGTAACTCGCAAAGATCACGCCGTTATCGGGCCGGCCGAGATAGTTGACCGTGATCCACATCGGGATCGTCAGCAGCAGCGCGATACCGATGAAGCCCCAGGCGGCGAGGAATTTACCGAGAATCGCCTCCCACGTGTTGATTGGCAGCGTCATCAGCAACTCGATCGTCCCGGTCTTACGTTCCTCCGCCCAGAGCCGCATGGCGATGGCTGGCACCAGAAGCAGATAGAGCCATGGGTGATAGCTGAAGAACGCCACCAGGTCGGCTTGGCCGCGCTCGAAGAAGTTGCCGACGTAGAAGGCGAAGGCGCCGGTCAGGGCGACGAAGATGACGGCGAAGATGTAGGCGAGGGGCGTGCCGAAGTAGGCGCCGAGCTCGCGCTTGGCGATGATCCAGACGTTACGCACGGGTCGAACCCTCCTGGCTCGTGATCTGGCGGAAAACTTCGTCGAGCTTGCCGCGTTCCACCATCATCTCGAGGACGGGGAGGGATTTCTCGTTGAGCAGTGTCGCGACGTCGGTCGCGATCGTGGCGCCGGTCTTTGGAATGGCGCGCAGCTGCACCTGACCGTTCGCGGTCCCAAGGCGTTCGACGCGGTCGACCTTGGCGATACCGCCGAGGGCGGCGATGATCGCGTCGGCCTTGCCTGCCTCGACCCTGAGTGCCACCGCATTGTGATAGGGCATGCGCCGCTGCAGATCTTCTGCCGTCCCGTCGGCGACGATGCGACCCTTGTCGATGACGACGGCGCGCGTGCACACCGCCTCGACTTCCTCGAGGATATGCGTCGAGACGATGATCGCCTTGTCCTTCGCCATCTCGGTGATCAGCTGGCGCACGTGATGCTTCTGGTTCGGATCAAGGCCATCCGTCGGCTCGTCCATGATCAGGACGGGCGGGTCATGCAGGATCGCCTGAGCCAGGCCGACCCGGCGCTTGAAGCCCTTCGAAAGGGTGTCGATCCGCTGGTCGAGGACGCCGTCCAGGCCGGTCCGGGCAACGGCCGCCCGCACCTTGTCCGCCTTGGCCGTTCCGTCGTAACCGCGAATTTCGGCAATGAAGCCCAGGAACGCGCGGGCGGTCATGTCACCGTAGGCGGGCGCGCCTTCCGGCAGGTAGCCGATGCGTGATTTGGCGTCCTTGGGGCGATTGGCGACGCTGATGCCGCAAACGCGCGCCGTGCCGCTGTCGGGTTCGAGAAACCCGGTCAGCATCTTCATCGTCGTGGATTTGCCGGCGCCGTTGGGGCCGAGGAAGCCCAGAACCTCGCCTTTTGCCACCCGGAGTGAGATCTCCTCGACGGCCGTAATTGGCCCAAATGTCTTTCTGAGCCGGTCAGCCTCGACCAGGATCTCCATAATCACCCTCCAACACGCAGTACTCCGTCGCAACGCGGCCGTTGCGCGGGCCATGTTCATTGTGTGCAGGCGGACCGACCGTCGGCGCACCTCAGTCGCAGGACCTAGGCATAGACTTTGGCAGTGTCAAGGTGAGACTGCCAGCAGATGTCAGGTTGCAGAGCGCGCCTGTCGAACGGCAGCTGCCAGCAGCCGCCCATTGCACCGTTCCGCCGCCCCCGCTACAAGCCGGATCATGCCGCAAACCCGCTCGAAACCCATTGGCCGCGCGTCCGCGCCTGCCGTGCCGAAAGTCCGCCGCGCCACTGGAAAGCGCAAGGCCGCGCCGAAGGTCGGCTTCGTCTCGCTCGGGTGCCCGAAGGCACTCGTCGACAGCGAACGCATCATCACGAGACTGCGCGCGGAAGGCTATGAGCTGGTCAACGAGTACAAAGGCGCCGACGTGGTGGTCGTAAACACCTGCGGATTCCTCAATTCGGCGAAGCAGGAGAGCCTCGACGCCATCGGCGAGGCGATCGCGGAAAACGGCCGCGTCATCGTCACCGGTTGTTTCGGCGTCGAAGAAGGCCGTATCCGCGCGGCGCACCCGGGCGTGCTCGCCGTCACCGGCCCGCACCAGTACGAGCAGGTGATGGCGGCCGTCCACGAAGCGGTGCCGCCTGCGCACGATCCCTTTGTCGATCTCGTGCCGCCCGAGGGCCTGCGCCTTACACCCCGCCACTACGCGTATTTGAAGATTTCCGAGGGCTGCAACAACCGCTGCTCGTTCTGCATCATTCCGTCGTTGCGTGGCCGCCTCGCGTCGCGGCCGGCGGCGCACGTCATGACCGAGGCTGAGCGGTTGGTGAAGGCTGGCGTCAAGGAACTGCTGGTGATCTCGCAGGACACCAGCGCCTACGGCCTCGATATCAAGTATGCCGAGAGCGCGTGGAAGGGCGAACCCCTCAAGGCGCGGTTCTTCGAGCTGTCGGAGGCGCTGGGCGATCTTGGGGCCTGGGTTCGGATGCACTATGTCTATCCCTACCCGCATGTCGACCAGGTGCTGCCGCTGATGGCGGCCGGCAAGATTCTCCCCTATCTCGACATTCCGTTCCAGCACGCCAGCCCGGCTGTCCTGAAGGCCATGCGCCGCCCCGCGCATCAGGAGAAGACGCTCGCGCGCATCAACGCGTGGCGCCGCGAGGTGCCGGATCTGGCGCTGCGATCGACATTCATCGTCGGCTTTCCGGGCGAGACCGAGCGTGACGTTGAAATCCTGCTGGACTTCATCCGCGAGGCGAAGCTCGCCCGCGTCGGGTGCTTCAAGTATGAGCCGGTCGAAGGTGCCGCCGCCAACGCGCTGCCGGGCGCCGTGCCGGAAGAGGTCAAGGAGGAGCGCTGGCACCGCTTCATGGCCGCCCAGAAGGAGGTCTCCGCCGAGGTGATGGCCGCCCGCGTCGGGCGCACCATCGACGTGCTGATCGACGAGGTCGACGACGACGGCGCGATTGGCCGCTCGCAGTGGGATGCGCCGGATATCGACGGCTCGGTGTTCCTGAATGGCGCGACCGGCCTGAAGCCCGGCGACTTGGTCAAAGCCAAGGTCGAACACGCCGACGACTATGATTTGTGGGCCAGCCTCGCGACTGAGGCTTGAGCCGCGATCTGGACTGAGGCCTGGCTGTTGCCGTGCTGCCGCATCTGATAAATCTCCGTAGCAAAGCGCGCTATGCCCCTAGGCGCGCGCTGGGTTGGTACTTAGGTTGGCCCTGTCCTATTGCGTTGGAACGGGGCTTGTTATGCGTGTTGCGCCGGGGTGGCGGTGGGCCATTGTTGTGGCCGTTGGAATGGCGTGTCCGGGGCAGGCCGACGAGAGACCGCGGACAGCCGAGGTGAAGCCAGCAACTCCGCTCGCGGCCGATACCGCATTGCCTGGGCCCACGGCCGGTAGCGCTGTTGGCATCCCTTCCGCGCCTTCGGTCGCGCTGGCCACGATTGATGCGGAGCCGACCCGCATTCCCGTTATCGATGTCGAACCGCCGCGCCGGCCCGTCCCGCGCGCGACGCGTCCGCTACGCGATTTGAGCCTCATCGTGCGGCCAGCGTCGCCGCGCCGCGAGCTGACCATCACCATCGGTGGCGATCTCGGCTTCAACAGCCATATGCAGGCAGTGCGTGGCGACGGCGGCTCAAAGCACGGCACGCACCTATCGCTGCGCAACTTGACGCGCGGTCTGGCGCCGCTGCTCACCGGCGATCTCAACTTCGCCAATCTCGAGACCATTGTGACCGAACGCAATGATCTCAGGGCAGAGCCGAAGGCCTTCAATTTCCGCAGCCATCCGGCCGCCGTGCGGCACGCGATCGAAATCGGATTCAACGTGCTCTCGACGGCCAACAATCACACGATGGACTTTGGCGTTCAGGGCGCACTCGATACGCTTGTGCATCTCGACCGCATGCGCTCGGAAGGCCGGCTCAAGGCGCACGCTGGACTTGGCCGCAATCGCGAGGAGGCGAGCCGCCCTCACCTGATTGATGTGCGCGGCGCGCATGTTGCCTTCTCGGCGATCGGTATCGTGTCGTCGGGATTCCCGTATCATCGCGCAAGCGCCGACCGTCCGGGCCAGATGGCCTACCAGTCGGACGATGATTTCGACGACACCGCGCAGCGCCTGCTCGAGACCCGCGCCGACTATCGGATGCTGTCCGTGCATCAAGGTACGGAGCGGCAGGTGCAGGCCGATGACAATGCCATCCGGAAATTGCGGCACGGCGCCGTCAGCGGTTACGGGATCGATCTCGTGATCGGACATCATGCCCATGTCGTGCAGGGGATAGAGTTCACCGAGGGTCGCTTGATTTTCTACGGCCTTGGCAACCTGCTGCATCCCGGCATGCAGAACATGGCGAGCTTCGGCATGTGCTCGGACTACGGACTCCTTGCCCGCATTCACTTGTCGAGCGACGAGCACGGCCGGCTTGCGGCGCGGGCCGTCGAGGTGATCCCGCTCACTGAGATGCACATTGGAACGGAGCGGATGACGGGGGACCGCGCACGCGACCGCATCCATGTGCTCAACTATCTCGCCGCCGGTCTCGACGATCGCGGGCGCCGCGCGAACGGGGTGCGATTCCAAGCGCAAGCCGATGGTTCGGGGCTCGCCTGTTTGCCAGGCGCCGTGCGCGAGCAGGGGCGCATCGGCCAGCTCTGCCGATCATGGGAGGGTGTGATGGCCACCCCGGGCGCGCTGCGCCAGCGCATTGCTGCGGCCTGCGGTCCGGCGGCAATGACAGCCGTGCGCGCCCGCGAGATTGTTGCGCGCGGCATGTTGCGCTACGACCGCCGCGCTGAGTCTCAGTCGCCCGTGTTGGCCGGCAATTGAGATTGACGTGGGGCAGCCCCGTGCGGCCGGCGCTCGCGTGGTCTTGTCGTGCGCCGTCCTTACTGCGGCTTGCGCACGACTGCGCGCAACAGAAAGGCGAGCGGAACGGCGGCCGCGGCTGTAAAGGCCATCATGTAGAATGCGTTGACGTAACCGATCATCGCGGCCTGTCGTTGAATTTCGGCGGACAACCGGAGAAGCCCGCTCGTCGTCTCGATGTTCCAGGACGGCGGCAAGCCGTGCATCAGCGTCTCGCGATACGGCGTGATGTGCTCGCTGAGCCGCGCGTAGTTGACCGTCGTCGAGCGGACCAGCATCAGAACCGATAGTGAGATGAACAGGCTTGAACCGAAATTGCGCATCAGCGTGAAGATGGACGAGCCTTCCGTGATCTGGTGGCGCGGCAAGGTCGAGAAGGCCATCACCGTCATCGGCGTGAATGAAACGCTCTGGCCGAGCCCCATCAGGAAGTGGCTCCAGAACACGTCGAACTCGGTCACGTTGATGTCGAACTGGGCCATCCAGAACCCACCGACTGCCTGGATCGCTAGTCCGGTCCCGATCGCGAGCCGCGGCGCGATGCGTGTCACCTGTGCGATGAAGAAAAAGGCCGTCCAATTGCCGATACCGCGGGCCGCGATCAGCATGCCGATCACGTTGTCGGGATAGCCGCGCAAATCATGCAGCAGGCTCGGGAACAGCACCAGAACTCGTGAAATTGAGCATGCCCATCACGAACGCTATCAGCGTTCCCACGGCAAAATTCCGGTCAAGCAGGAGCCGCGGATTGAGGAACGGCTGCTTGGCCGTCAAGCAGTGCGCAATGAAGATCCAGAATGCGAGAACGCCGACAAAGGCGCAGATCACGATCTCGCGGGAGTCGAACCAGTCGAGCCGCTGGCCGCGATCGAAAATCAGCTGGGCCGCGACGATGGCGGTCGAGAGCGCCAGGAACCCGATCCAGTCGAAGTCGACCGTCTTGCGTTCGGTGTGTCCGCCAAGCGCGAACCAGATACAGACCATCGTGCACATCCCGGGCGGCACGATCATGAAAAAGGCCGCACGCCAGTTGTAGGCGTCGGTTGCCATAGCGCCGAGGATCGGGCCGATGACCGGCCCGAATACGGCGCCGACGCCCCACATGACCAGCGCGAACGGCTGCAGATGCGGCGGAAACGTCGCCAGCAGGATCGCCTGGCCCATCGGCATGATCGGCGCCCCGAACACACCCTGGGCCACGCGGGCGAGGATCAGTGTTTCCAGACTGTTGGCGATGCCGCACAGGAAGGAGGCCACGGTGAAGCCGCAGACCGTGCCTAACATGATATTGCGCCAGCCAAGCCGGCTCGCGAGCCAGCCGGTCATCGGCGTGGCCACCGCCGTCGCCACCAGATTGAGCGTGACCACCCAGGAGATCTCGTCTTGCGTCGCAGATAGGGTGCCGCGCACCTGCGGGAGCACCAAGTTGGCAAGCGTGATGGTCATGCCGAACAGCATGTTCGATAGCTGCACCATCAACAGGATCAGCCATTGCCGACCGTTGATGGTTAAGAGGCCACCCTGCACCGACGTGGCGCTCATCCGGTCCGTTTCCTCGCCCTCGGTTTTAGCTAACAGGGTCTGCCGCCCCGTGAAGCGGGAGTGTACCAGATTCCGCGGTTGCTGGTCTCTCCCCGGGTTGCAGGGCTGCCACGTGGAATGCGCGCCTTGCGATCGTCGGTCCTGCCCCTTTGAACTCCCGCAGCTCCAACCTACATGAGGAGCGTGGCGTGCCGCATGGGCGCCATTTTTGATCAGGATCACGGCAGGTCTCGCTGCTTCGGGGCGAGATGGGCGGGTGGAGGACGAACATGAACATCGAGAAATACACCGATCGCGCCAAAGGGTTCTTGCAGGCAGCACAAAGCCTTGCGGTCCGTGAAGGCCACCAGCAGGTCTCGAGCGAGCATCTTCTCAAGGTGCTTCTGGACGATCCCGAGGGTATGGCGGCAGGCCTGATCGACCGCTCCGGAGGGCGCGCCAAGGAGGCTCACGCCGCGACCGAGCGCAGCCTCGCGCGGCGCCCGAAAGTCTCCGGCGGTGGCGCGGGCCAGCTCTATCTCGCCCCGGATTTCGCCCGCGTGTGCGACCAGGCGGAAACGATTGCCGAGAAGGCTGGCGATCAGTTCGTCACGGTTGAGCGGCTGTTGCTGGCGATCGCCATCGAAGGCCAGAGCGAGGCGGCCCGCGCGTTGAAGGACGCCGGCGTCACCCCTCAGGCGCTCAACACCGCGATCAACGAGATCCGCAAGGGGCGGACCGCCGACACAGCCTCCGCCGAGCAGGGCTTCGACGCCTTGAAACGTTATGCGCGCGATCTCACTGAAGCCGCCGCCGAGGGCAAGCTCGATCCGGTGATCGGGCGCGACGAGGAGATCCGCCGCACGATCCAGGTGCTCTCGCGACGGACAAAGAACAATCCTGTGCTGATCGGCGAGCCCGGCGTCGGCAAGACCGCGATCGCGGAAGGCCTGGCGCAGCGCATCATCAAGGGCGACGTGCCAGAGAGCCTGAAGAACAAGAAGCTTCTGTCTCTCGACATGGGCGCCCTGATTGCCGGCGCCAAGTATCGTGGCGAGTTCGAGGAGCGCCTGAAAGCCGTACTCAAGGAGGTCCAGTCCGAGGAGGGCCGGATCATCCTGTTCATCGATGAGCTGCACACCATTGTGGGCGCCGGCAAGTCCGAGGGCGCGATGGACGCCGGCAACCTCCTGAAGCCGGCGCTCGCCCGCGGCGAGTTGCACTGCGTCGGCGCGACCACGCTCGACGAGTACCGCAAGCATGTGGAGAAGGACGCCGCACTCGCCCGCCGGTTCCAGCCGATCTTCGTCAATGAACCGACGGTCGAGGACACCATCTCGATCCTGCGCGGCCTGAAGGAGAAATACGAGCTGCACCACGGCGTGCGTATCACCGATAGCGCCATCGTCTCGGCGGCGACGCTGTCGAACCGCTACATCTCGGATCGCTTCCTGCCCGACAAGGCGATCGATCTCGTCGACGAGGCGGCCTCTCGCCTCAAGATGGAAATCGATTCCAAGCCGGAAGAGCTGGACCGGATCGACCGCGATCTCATGCAGATGAAGATCGAGCGCGAAGCGTTGCGCAAGGAAACCGACGCCGCGTCGCGCGACCGACTGGCCCGCCTCGAGAAGTCGATCGCGGATCTGGAGGAGCAGTCGCGTTTTCTGACGCAGCGCTGGGAGGGTGAGAAACAGAAGCTCGGCTCGGCGCAAAAACTCAAGGAGGAATTGGATCAGCTGCGCAACGAGCTGGCGCAGGCACAGCGCAAGGGCAACCTGGCGCGCGCGGGCGAGCTGGCCTATGGCCGGATCCCCGAGATCGAGAAGAAACTGGCCACGACCGAAGCCGGTGATGGAAAAGCGTCTGTGATGGTCGAGGAAGCTGTGACGCCCGATCACATCGCAGGCGTTGTCTCGCGCTGGACTGGCGTGCCCGTCGACCGCATGCTGGAGGGCGAGAAGGAGAAACTGCTGCAGATGGAGGCGGCGATCGCAAAGCGTGTCGTTGGTCAAGCGGAGGCGGTCGCGGCGGTTTCGACCGCGGTGCGCCGGGCGCGTGCAGGTCTGCAGGACCCAAACCGTCCGATCGGCTCGTTCATGTTCCTTGGGCCGACAGGCGTTGGCAAGACCGAGCTTACCAAGGCCTTGGCAAGCTTCCTCTTCGACGATGAGAGCGCCATGATCCGCATGGACATGTCGGAGTACATGGAAAAGCATTCCGTCGCCCGCCTGATTGGTGCGCCTCCCGGCTACGTCGGTTACGAAGAGGGTGGCGCACTGACGGAGGCCGTCCGCCGCCGTCCCTATCAGGTGATCCTGTTCGACGAGATCGAGAAGGCGCATCCGGATGTGTTTAACGTGCTCCTGCAGGTGCTGGACGATGGCCGTCTAACCGATGGCCAGGGCCGTACCGTCGATTTCAAGAACACGCTGATCATTCTGACGTCCAACATCGGCGCCGAGTATCTTGTGTCGGTGAAGGAGGGCGGTGACATGAAAGAGGCCCGCCAGTACGTGCTCGCCGAAGTAAAGACGAAGTTCCGTCCGGAGTTCCTGAATCGGCTCGACGAGATCATCGTCTTCCACCGACTGGAACGCGCGCAGATGAGCCAGATCGTCGATATCCAGATTGTGCGGCTACAGAAACTGCTGGCCGATCGCAAGATCACGCTGACGCTCGACGATCAGGCGCGGACATGGCTCGCCAACAGCGGCTACGATCCGGCCTACGGTGCGCGTCCCTTGAAACGCGTGATCCAGAAGAGCGTGCAGGATGCGCTGGCGGAGATGATCCTCGCCGGCCACGTCAAGGATGGCGATGCCGTGCGCTTGACGGTTCGCGACGGCAAGATCGCGATCAACGGGGCGGTCACGGCCAAAGCCGCGTGAGAGCCGCGTCGCGCCTGTTGTGCGAGCGAGGCAAACGAATTGGAGCGGCGCCGGTTTGAGCCGGCGCTGCTTCAGGCCGTTTTGGGTGCGTCGTAGGTGTACTCAAAATCGCAGTGGCTCGCGCCCTGCATGATCGTCTGGGTCCGCTTCAGCTTGAGCTTGTCATCATAGCCCTCGCAGAACGTGCCGTCGCGCTGGCACGACAGTAGGTGTCCGATATCGCCAAGGCCCATCTCGCGGTACATGCGCGCATATTCGCAACGGGTGACGTTGAACTTGAATTTGTCGCCGCTCTGTTCCTTCACGTCGATTGCCAGCGCACCGCCGCGCGTCCAAAGCTCCTGCCGGTCGATGAACGACTGCAGTGACGTCTGGCCGTTATCTTCCGTCGCCATCTGCGCGCCCTGCTCGATCGAGGACCGGCGCACGCTGTCGGCGATCGCTTTCTGTGCGACCGAGACGCCGTGGCTGGCCTTCAGCGTCTCGTAGACGTGCTTCAGGATCGTCGCTTCGATGCGGCGGCGCTCCAGCATCGAGAGTTCGGCGGCGTCGGCCATGGATCGCGGTCTCTCAGTTTTCGGGTTCGGGCTCACTTCACACGAGCGCTCGGCTTGCTCTGGCTGATCTCGGGTTCATCGATGCCGGGATCGTCAGGCGCGCGGGGTGGCACGAATATGACCGGGTCGCCGCCGCGCTTCACCGTCGGCACAGAGCGGGAATCGGTCGCGCGGACGACCCCGTTGCCGGATGGAGCGGCAGGCGGAACCGGTCGCACCTCGATGGTCACGGGGTTGGCTGTCGTCGACGGCAGCGGAGCAGCTTTGGCCGCGATCGGTTCGATCTGCTTCGGTGTGATCTCGAGCGAGATCGACGCTTCGCTGGCGGCGGCGGGAGATGTTGCCTTCAACGGTTGAGCGCTCGCGGGTACCGTTTTGGCTGGTGCCGTCGCGGGGCCCGCAACCTCGACGATGTCATCGTCGGTGACAGACGGTGCGTCGGCAGCGGCTACCGGACCGACACCAAGCAACACGAACTCGTCCAGTCGATCGAGGGCGCGGGCGCGGTCAGCATCATTGATGGCCTCGACGGGAACGCGCCATTGGAAGGCGTCGAGCGCTCCGGTGACAGGCGAGACCGGCGCCCAGTGATCCGAGATGATGCCGTCGGCGGTCCATGCGGGATCACGCGGGGCATTGACGGCGCGCGCCAGCCACTCGCGCACACCGCCTGAGTTGCCTTTGTCCTCGCCTTCGATCCGCGCCATCAGCGTGCACACGCGCTGCGACAGCTTGTCGTCCAGTAAGGGTTGGAGCGCGTTGCGCGCCTCGGCCCAATCGCGCGCTTCGATGGCCGCCGATGCGAGTGCAATAGGCCCTTCCGTGGAGTGCGGGGTCGACCGCGAAAGGCGCTTCATGCGCTCGAGGCGATCCTTCGGGCTGTCGCCCAGCCGCGCAAACGCGTAGACGGTCGCGAGATCCGGATGCGGCGATTGCCTCCAGGTCCGCTCGATGACGCGGGCGGCTTTGGGCGTGCTGCCGCGCGAGGCAAGCTGACGTCCGGCGATTGTGGCGGCGGGCACGAGATCGGGTGCCAGGGCGTGCGCTTCCTGCGCGAGCTCCAGAGCCTTCGCGCCGTTCTCCTCCTCGATGCCTTGGGCTTGCGCCGTCAGCAGTACGGCGCGCCGCCGGTCGGCTACTGGTTTGTCCAGGTGTCCGTGTTTGCGCCCGGCGGCCAGCGTCTCCAGAGCGCCGGCCCAGTCTTGCGCCTTGCACTGGATATCGAAGAGCGCATCGATCGGCCAGCCGAGCTTCGGGTTGAGATTGAGCGCGCGCTCGGCAAATTGCCGCGCGGCTTCCACCTCGCGTTCCCGCTGAGCTTCGAGGAACAGACCGCGCAGGCCAAGCTGCTCGGTGTCGGGGGTGGCCAGCATCGACTCGAAGATTCGCCGTGATGTCGCCCGGTCGCCGGAGAGCTGGGCGGCTTGCGCCCGCAATAAGTGGGTCAAAGGCTCGTTCGGCAGCGCTTTGCGGGCTTGGACTGCGTAGCGCGTCGCCAGAGCCTTGTCGCCCGCACCGATGGCGATGATGCCGCTCGAAAGCGCATCGAGGCCCCGCTCCTGGCGGCGCCGGTTGAAGAATTGGCCGACGGCGGCCGGGCTCGACCAGATCTGGTGTGCGATCGACCAGAGAAAAACGGCAAGGCCGGTCAGAAACGCGAGCAGGACGACAGCGCGGAACACGCTGGTCTCGATCTGGTAGCCTTGCCAGTTCATGACCAGACTGCCCGGACGATCGGCGAGCCACGCCAAGCCGGTGGCGAGTGCAGCGACGCCGATGAGATAAACGACAAGACGCGTCATTGCTTGCTTCCCGTCTGGGCAGGCGCAGGGCCGGCGCCGAGCGAGGCTTTCAGGGCGATGTCGATCTCTGCGAGCGCGGCATCCACCGACTGACGCGCTTCCACCTTGCCGAGCCAATCCTTCGCCGGTGCCTGGGCTTTGGGCGTCAGTTTCTTGGCCTCTGCTACGACGTCGCCGAGGCGCAGATCTTTCAGCGCTGTTTCGATCCGCGCGACGGTTGCTTCGGCCGACGTATCGCCCGGTGCATAGGATGTCTTGCGCACGCGAACGATCGTCTTGGCGCCGGAAAGCAACCTGTCGACGACCGACGCTTCCGGCTGTTCGCCATCGGCGTCGAGAATGGCATTGGCGACTGGGCGGAATGCCGTCGTCAACTCGCCGACGTTCGGCACGCCTTCGTTCTGGAACTTTTCGAGGGCGGCGACATTGACGCGCGTACCGGCCACCTTCTTCACCTCGGCAAGTTCGCCCGCATACTTCGAGCCGCGTTCCATCGCTCGCTTCAAGTTGCCAAGCTCCAGCGACAGGACGATGCGCTCGGCGTTGACCTTGCGATCCTCCTCCGCTTTGACGACGGACTGCAAACTCAACTCGAGCGCTGCGACCTTGGTTGTTATCGGCTGCACGGCGGTCGACACGTCGGCGGGTTTCGCCGTCGCCTTCAATCGCGTGTCGATATCGTTGCGCAGGCCATCGAGCGCGGTCTTGAGGTTGCCCGTTTCGTCCTGAACGTTCTTGAGCGTCAGCTCCAGCTTGTCACCGCCGGCTTTCAGTTGATCGAGGCGCTGTCCGACTTTCGCAGCCTCCGATTTTACACCGGCCATCTCGCGATCGATGCGCTGGGTGCCGGATTTTGCCGCTTCACTTGCTTCGCTTGCGGGTGCCGTGCGCGTCTCGATCTCGGTGCCGAGATCCTTGCGCAGGGCGGCCAGTCGCGTGTTGAGCGCCGTCTCGAGATCCGAAACCTTGCCGGTCAACTGGGCGATCTGCGGGATGCGGCCCGCGCGCTGCGGATCAGCGGCGGCAGAGGCGGCCAGCAGCGACAGCTGCTCTTCGAGCTTGGCAACGCGGTTGTCAGCTTCGGCGGCGGCCGGTGCCTTGGCAAGCGCGGCACGAAGCTCGGTGGCTTCGGCCTGCAGCGCCGTTTGCGATGCGCCAAGCGTCGCAATGGTCTTGGCCATGTCCTCGATCTGCTTCTGGCTGGCCTCGACGAGTTGCGTTGTGCGGCCGCCGTCTCCAGCGGTGGGGGCCGCGAGCCGCTCGCGCACCGATTTCTCGAGCGCGGTGATCCGTCCGACCACGTCCGGCGACGCGCTATTTGTCGCCGCCGGCCGGCTCGTCTCGAGACCAAGCATCGGCGCGAGCTGTTGCCCGCCGAGCATGGCAAGGATGCCACCGGCGAGACCCGCTGCCAGATGCGTGAAGAAGCGACCGATGCCGCCGGATGGCGCTGCTGCGGCGCCGGGCGCCGGCGCGGAAATGCGGGGTGGCGTCGCGCTCGACGGGCCTGCCGGTTTTGCGATCGGCGGGACACTGGAGGACGCCGACACCGTTGCCGATGGTGACGCGATTGGGCTGGCCGCTGCGGCAGCACCCGTTGCAGTAAAAGCCGTGCGCTGGGTCGCCGCTGCGGCAACAATGCGCTCGGCAGCTGCGGCCTGCGTGGATGCCGCTGGCGTCACTGCGGCCTTGGCATCCTTGCCGGCCGCCGTCGCAGCGCCCGGCCTCGCAAGCGATGGGCTCGCAGGTGATCCTGGTTGTGCCGGGCGGACCTCGGTCGCCTTCAAATCGATGGTCGCATAGGGCCGCTTGGCGCCCGCTGGGTCGACCGGGCGGTCCGGCCCTTTCGGTGGGCCGTTTTTGTTGTCGGTCATGAGGCTCTGATCCTCCGCATTACGAGATACCGGCGCGCGGAACGACAGGACCTCCTGAGCGAACGCGAACCGACATGGATAAGGGTGCAGTTTCCGCCGGAAAACTGCCTATAGGTCCATTCTTGCCGCAGTCAGATCGACAAGGGCAAGCATTTCTTGGAGGGTCGGATCGTCCGGCCGGTCGATGGGGACGTCCCCCAATGACTTAAGCTGGCGGGCGACGCTCTCCGACAGGCACAAATGCACGATTTCCTGCACGGCTTCCTCGAGTTTATGCCGCTTAATCAGCCGGCTGTATATCTGTGCGGTCTGGGGGGACATGAGCAGTACGGCCTCGATATCGCCATCGCTCAGCTGATCGCGGATGGAGTCCGACAGGCGGTCCGCGGCGATCATGCGATAGACGGCGGCCTTGTTGACGCGAAACCCTTGCTGCTCGAGTTCCGCGCCGATATCGATGGCGAGCTTTTCACCCGCCAGATGCAGCAACACCTCCTCGGTCGGATCGAGCGTCGAGGTGATGATCGGGATCAAGGCATCGGCGGTGCCGGGTCCCTTTACGATCCGTCCGAACCCCATCCGGCGGGCTTCGTCAGCGGTCGCCGCGCCGACCGCATAAACTGTCAGCGCGCGTGCCTGCGGCAGCGCCATCGTACCCGACAGCGCGCGCAGGCCGTTGCGGCTGGTTGCAATCAGCGCCGTGACACCTTCGACGTCGATCGGATCGCAGTCCTCGAACGAGACGCGCAGCAGCGGCTCGACCACCGCCTCGTGGCCGCGCGCTTCGATCATGCCTTTGAGCTTCAATCCGTCCGGTTCGGGCCGGGTGACGAGCACGCGCATCAGCTGCCGGCTCCAAAGAATTCTGGCCCCGCACGGCGCAGCAGCTCGTCGGCGGCGTCGACGGCGAGTTTCACCGCCTCCTCGGGCCGGCCCTCACGCTGCGCCATATGCGCGTCGCGGCCATCGGGCGTCAGGATCTCGCCAACGAAACGCAGGCGCCCGCCATCGAGTTGCGCAAGTCCGGCGATCGGCGTCCGGCAGGAGCCTTCCAGGCGCGCGAGAAAGGCCCGCTCGGCCTCGACGGCGAGCGCGGAACCCGGCTCGTTGATGGCGGCCAGCAGGCGGGCGACTGCAAGCTCGCCGGTGCGCGCCTCGATGCCGATGGCCCCCTGGGCGACGGCCGGCAACATCACATCGACCGGGACCGGCGCCGTGATTCGCTCCGGCAGGCCGAGCCGCTGCAGCCCAGCGCAGGCGAGCAGCGTCGCGTCGGCCTGTCCCTCGGCGAGCTTGCGCAACCGCGTCTCGACATTGCCTCGGAAGGGCACGACGTTGAGATCGGGCCGCTGCCGGCGCACCTGGGCCGCGCGGCGCAGCGACGACGTGCCGATCACCGCGCCTTTGGGCATCTCGGCAAGGCTCGCCCACTTCAGGCTGATGAAGGCATCGCGGACGTCGGCGCGCGGCAGGATCGCTGCCATTGCGAGGCCAGCCGGCAATTCGGTTGGCATGTCTTTCATCGAGTGAACGGCGATGTCGATCTCGCGGGCGAGCAGTGCCTCCTCGATTTCCTTGGTAAAGAGGCCCTTGCCGCCCACCTCGGATAGCGACCGGTCCTGGATGCGGTCACCGCTGGTCTTGATGACCACGATCTCGAAAGCACCGGCATCGAGGCCATGGGCCGCTGTCAGGCGGTCGCGCACCTCGCCAGCCTGGGCCAGCGCCAGGGGCGAGCCGCGAGTGCCAATCCGGATCGTCTTTGCTTGCACGGGGCCTTATCCTCGGGTAGGCGGGCGAGAGCGCTATATGCGCCGATGCGGCCAAGTTCGCAAACAGGGAGCGTTGGCACCTTGCCCCAGATCAGATCTCAGTTGTGCCGGCCCGGACCATGATCGCGGCGCGCGAGACCCTCGTCCTCGGGATCGAGACCAGCTGTGACGAAACGGCGGCGTCGGTGGTTGCGCGGGGGCCGGAGGGTCAGGGCCGCATTCTCTCCAATGTCGTGCGCTCGCAATGGGAGGCGCACCGCCCGTTTGGCGGCGTCGTCCCAGAGATCGCCGCCCGTGCGCATGTCGAATGCCTCGACGATATCATTCGCGCTGCGCTAGCCGATGCGAACGTGGGCTGGGGCCGGCTCGATGCGATCGCTGCCACGGCGGGGCCAGGCCTTGTCGGCGGGCTGATCGTGGGACTGATCACGGCCAAAGCGATTGCTCTCGCACACGGCAAGCCGTTTCTGGCGGTCAATCATCTCGAAGCCCACGCCCTGACCGTCGGCCTGACGGATGGCCTGCGCGCGCCCTATCTGCTGCTGCTGGTCTCAGGCGGGCATACGCAACTCATCGCGGTCGAGGGCGTGGGTCGCTATCGCCGTCTTGGCACCACCATCGACGATGCGCTGGGGGAGGCCTTCGATAAGACAGCGAAACTTTTGGGCCTCGGCATGCCCGGGGGGCCGGCCGTGTCGGCTGCCGCCGCGACTGGCAATCCCGCGCGCTTTGCCCTGCCGCGGCCCATGCTCGGCCGCCCCGAGCCACATTTCTCGTTTGCAGGTCTCAAGACCGCTGTGCGCCTAGCTGCTGAGGCCTGCGTGCCGCTCACCGCTCAGGATGTCGCCGACGTCTGCGCCAGCTTCGAAGCGGCGGTGGCCGAGACGGTGATCGACCGGGTTCGCCGTGCCCGCGCCCTGATATCGCCGGAAGCCGGCGCCGTGTTGATTGTTGCCGGTGGTGTGGCGGCCAACCAGCGGCTGCGGCAAGCCCTGTTGGAGTTGGCGGCGCGCGACGCATTCCGCCTCTGTATTCCACCGCCCCATCTGTGCACCGACAACGCCGCCATGGTCGCCTGGACCGGCGCCGAGCGTTTGCACTCGGCAGCCAGGATACGCTCGACGTTGCCGTGCGGGCCCGTTGGCCGCTCGACGAGGCCGCAGCGCCCGTGATCGGCTCGGGCCGGCTCGGCGCTAAAGCCTGATCGGCTTGTTGGCTGCGCTGAGCCCTGCAGGATTCGTAGCAAGGATGACACGTTGGGTGGTTGTTTGCTGCGCCGGCCGCGCTCAGGCCTTCTCGACAGGACCGCCGCCGTCGACCCAACCTTTGAAGCCGCCGAGGTTCATCACCTTCGTGTAGCCCATGTCCTTCAGCGTCTTGCCAACCATGGCGGAGCGACCACCCGAGGCGCAGTAGGCGACGACCGTCTTGGCTTTGTCGAAACTCTTGTCGTGCGCCTGCGAGCCCGGACAAGCGCGGAATTCGACGAGGCCGCGTGGAATGGCGACGGCGCCCGGCACCTTGCCGGCGGTCGCGACTTCGTTTGGCTCCCGCACATCGAGGAACAGAACGTCGGCGCGGCCGACGAGCTGCTTTGCTTCGTCGACGCTGATCCGGGGAATGGCGGCGTTGGCTTCGTCGATCATCTGCTGCACAGTTTTCATGTCATCTCCTTGGTTGCGGGCAGCCATCATATCCCGCTCACGCACCCAATCCAATCCGCATCGTCGACGCGAAGCAGGTGGCGCTGCATTGCAATGCCGTCACGTCTGTATCAACAGGTACCGGATGTCGTATTCGAACGGATCGTCGGCGTTCTTGTCGTGGAAGGCCACTTCGAGTTCAGTTGTGCCAGGCTTGTGGCCGACCGCGATCCGTCGAATATGGTGGTGACCGTTCTTGAACGCAAAATGGAAACTGGACAGCACCAAAGCAATATTCGGATTGGCGAGTACGGGGACCGGGATCGTCGTCGCCCCGATTGCCGACCCACTGACATCAATTCTAGCTGCTGAAATAAGCGGTTGCGGCAAGACAGCAAACTGGACGTCCCAATCGATGCGTCGATCTGGTAGACCAAGGCCGAACGGAACATGCCAACTCATCACTGCGCGCGTGCCCCAGAACGCTGACGTCGTATTATGTTCCTCCAAGAACCCGAGCCGATACAATTCTCGATCTTCTGAATCGATCAGTTGCAGTCGAAAGCCCATCAATGCGGCAGGATGTAGATACTGAGGACTGGCATTGTTATAGTTGGCGCCTGGAAGGACGACCACTTCTTCAATCGCAATTAGATCATCGCCCCGCTGGCTTCTGTGGAGTTCGCATTGCTGGGGATCGATGTCGACGTGCACGGCCCGATACTTGACCCGGTCGTTGGTGCTTGTCGGGTTCGTGTCGTAGAGGCCGACTGTGAGTTGGCTCGATCCGATTTCCGGTTGAACGACGACACCACGAAATTCGTTGTCGATCTGGCCACCGGGCTCGCCGAGTTTTTCGTATTCGAGTTCGAAATAGCTGAGCAGTGGAACGCGGCCTTGGTAGTTGTTGTTCAGCGTCTCGGTTCCTTTGACGCTGCCGCGACGATCATGAATCATAACTCACTCCATAGCTAATATTTCTAAAACAAAACGCCTTGATTGACGCAGAAGATCCGTAATCTGTCAAATAAGTTCATATGGCCGAGGCTGGCGAAGCGCTGCAAATCCGCGCTCTTCAGTCGGGAGCACACTGCCGGGTCACCGGAACGCCGGCATCACCTCTTCCTTCACGCGCTGAAACTGCTCGCACATGACGGCCTTCGGCGTGGTGAGTGCGGTGGAGAGATTGATTGTCTCCAGGCCAGGGAAGCGCACCTCCATGCCTTTCAGATGCTCAACGAGTTGCGCCGCGGTGCCAGCAAACCAAGAGCCAAGCTGCATATAGTGTTCGAGAGTCGGCACGCCGGCCTTGTCCCAGCCGCCGCGCCGGCCGACCGCCTCGACCTGGGCCGGCGTGATACCCGGCACGAAGCCGAGCGGCGCGAACATCTTGACGTGCTCCTCGTAGTAGGGCCGCAGCTGCTTGATTGCCTGTTCTTTAGTGTCAGCGAGAAAGAAAAAGATGCCGATGCCGAGGTTTTCGCCGAGTTTCCAGCTCTTGCCGGCGCGGTGCGCGGCCTCCTGGAAGGCCTTGATCGGGCCATCACTCATCGTGGCGGCGCCGCCGCCGACCATGCCCTTGATCTCGTGGCGGATCATGAAATCCATCGCCTCGCGCTTTGCCGAGACGATCGGCTGCCAGGTTTCCAGCGAGTGGATCGGCCGCGGCACCAGGGTCAAGTCCTTCAGCGTGTAACCGCGATAGGGCACCTCGGGCGGCAACGTGTAATGCCGGCCCTTGTGCGCGAAGCGCTCGGACTTGAACGCCTTCATGATGATCTCGACCTGCTCCTCGAACAGCTCGCGATTGGCGTCCTGATCCAGCATCGGCGCGCCGAACGTCTCGACCTCGCGGGTGTGATAGCCGCGCGCGACGCCGAACACCGTGCGCCCCTTGGTCAGGATGTCGGCGGTGGCGTAGTCCTCGGCCATGCGCAGCGGATGCCACATCGGTGCAACATTGAAGCCGCAGCCGATCTTGAGCGTTTTGGTCACGTGCGCCAGATGTACGGCCATCATCAGCAGGTTCGGCAGCACCTCGTAGCCTTCGTGCTGGAAGTGATGTTCGGCGAGCCAAAGGGTCTCGAAGCCGCAGTCATCCAGCGTTTTGGCCACGGCCTCCGTTTTTTCAAAGACACTTGCGAGTTGCTCGTTCGTGAACCGCCGGTCGTTCGCCGGCGTCGCGTTCTGGCCGAAGTCGGGCAGATCGATATGTCCCGGATAAACCGTGACGAATTTCTTGATCATCGAACGCCTCCAGTTGCAGGCTGCCGCCAATGGGAGATGGCAGGCTGGCATACCTCGGCGCCGGTGACGAGCCGTCTTAACCTCGTTGCCAGGGCGCGGCCGGCGCGGGCCAATCGCTGGCCAATCGCTGGCCAAATCGCTCGCTTGCGCCGGCCGTCGCAAGCCGCTAGGGGGTACGCCTGACGTCGCGCCGGTCTGCAGGTGCGAAAACGAGAGATCCGATGCCCACCTCCGCCCTGATGAACGTCATGGTCGCCGCCGTCCGCAAGGCTGGTCGCAGCCTCGCGCGTGATTTCGGCGAGGTCGAGCAGTTGCAGGTCTCGGTCAAGGGACCCGCGAACTTCGTGACAGCCGCTGATCTGCGGGCCGAGGAAATCCTGTTCAACGAGTTGGGCCGGGCGCGCAAAGGTTACGGCTTCCTTATGGAAGAGCGCGGCGCCGTTCCGGGCCCCGACGAAACCCATCGCTGGATCGTCGACCCGCTGGATGGCACCACGAATTTCCTGCACGGCATTCCGCACTTTGCGATCTCCGTCGCGCTCGAGCGCGACAAGGAGATGGTGGCAGCCGTCATCTATAGTCCCGCCACCAACGAGCTCTACACGGCCGAGAAGGGGAAAGGCGCGTTCCTGAACGATCGCCGCCTACGGGTTGCCGGTCGCCGTGTGCTCGAGGAAACCGTCATTTCCGTTGGAATTCCACCGCGCGGCCGTCCGGGGCACCAGCGGTTCCAGGCCGAATGCGGCATGGCCATCCGCGAGACCGCGGGCGTGCGCAGCACCGGGGCCGCCGCCGTGGACCTGGCCTGGGTTGCGGCGGGTCGCCTTGATGCGTTTCTGGAGCATGGTCTCCATCCCTGGGACATCGCGGCCGGCATCCTGATGGTGCGGGAGGCGGGCGGCATCGTGACCGACGCCGAGGGCGGAGAGAAAATGTTGGACACCGGTGGCATTCTGGCCGCCAACAGCCATATCCACAAGACCCTGCAGGTGCACCTGAAAGCGATCGGCGCCCCCGTCAAGAAGGCCTGACCCCGCCTGAAGATGGGCGTGGACGGGGCTATTCCTGTGATTTTCATGCCATGATCTGGCGGTAAGCTCAGCGCTGCCGACCCGCGGAGACTGATGATGGCGAAGAGCCGACCGACCGACGCGACCTCCCGTCCATTGCACAGGACCCTCAATTCGCCGGGCCCCTATCTCAGGGGTATGCTGGTCTTTCTCGCCCTTGTCGGCTTCCTGGTGGCCATCATCGCCGCCCCATTGCTAATGGCGTTCTGGACCAATCCGCTGCTCAATGGACTGATTATCGGCGTGCTTGGCGTCGGCATCCTGCGCGCCTTCGGACAGGTCGTCCGCCTCTATCCCGAGATCCGATGGGTGAACGCTTTCCGCATCGCCGATCCCGGCCTTTCGATCGAGCACCGTCCGGCGCTTCTTGCTCCCATGGCGACGATGCTGCGTGACCGTACCGGAAACCTGTCGCTCTCGACCACGTCGATGCGCTCGATCATGGATTCGATCGGTGGTCGCCTCGACGAAGCTCGAGACACCGGCCGCTATCTCGTCGGCCTTCTGGTGTTCCTCGGCTTGCTCGGCACATTCTGGGGCCTGCTCGAGACCATGCAGTCGGTGGGCAAGGTGATCGCGTCGCTCGATACCAAGCAGACCGACAGCACGCTGGTATTCGAGGAATTGAAGAACGGTCTGGCCATGCCGCTCAAGGGCATGGGCACGGCCTTCTCGTCATCGCTGATGGGTCTCGCGGGATCGCTGATCCTGGGCTTCCTGGATCTGCAGACCAGTCACGCGCACAACCGGTTCTACAACGAGCTGGAGGAATGGCTCTCCGGCATCACCGAGCTGACGCCGGGCGGCGCCGCCGGCAACGATGTCGCAAGCCGCCAGCTCGCCGGTGCCGTCTACGAGATGCAGCGTGCGGTCACCGAGCTCACGCAATATATGCAGGCGCAGAACCAGCACTTGCAGTCGATCGGTGCGGGGGGATCGGGACAGGCTCCGCTCCTGCCCGATCCGGCCGTGAAAGAGCTCGCCAATGGCGTCGACAGTCTTGTCCGCCAGATGCGCGCCGAACAGAAGGTGGTGCGCGAGTGGGTGGACGAGCAGGCCCAGCGCCAGTCCGAAGTGGCGGTTGTCATCAAGGGCCTCGCCGACACCGTGCAGCGGTCGCGGAGCTGAGCCATGGCGCGAGGACGTACCCGCCGTGCGAACGAGTATGGCGAGTTCTGGCCGGGCTACGTCGACGTTCTGTCGACGATGCTGCTGACGGTCACCTTCCTGCTGTCGATCTTCATGTTGGCGCAGTTTTTCGTGACGCAGGAGTTGTCCGGCAAGGACGACGCCTTGAAGCGTCTCACCCGCCAGATCGCGACGTTGACCAATTTGCTCTCGCTGGAGGAGGGCAAAGGAAAATCGGCAATCGATGAGATCGCGGCACTGACCGCATCTCTGTCCTCGCTCAAGGCCGAGAACGCACGCCTGTCTGGCGCCGCCGGCGCCGGCGACGACAAGGCGACCGCGGCCAACAACCGGATCTCCGCTCTGACGAAGGAACTGGCCGACGAGAAGTCGCTGACATCCGAGGCGATGTCGAAAGTCGATTTGCTCAACCAGCAACTGCTGGCGCTTCGTCGTCAAATGGCGGCGCTCAACGAGGCCCTGCAGGCGGCCGAGGCCAAGGACAAGGATGCCCAGGCGCGCATCACGGATCTCGGCGCCCGCCTCAACGTGGTGCTCGCCCGGCAAGTGCAGGAGCTACAGCGTTACCGGTCGGATTTCTTCGGCCGGCTGCGGGACGCGCTCAAGGATCGCCGCGATATCCGCGTTGTCGGCGACCGGTTTGTGTTCCAGTCCGAAGTTCTGTTCCCCTCCGGCCAGGCACAGATGACGCCCGAAGGGCTCGCTGCCATCGATCAGTTAGCCGCCGCCATCGTCGAGCTTGAGCGAGCAATCCCAAAGGAGATCGACTGGGCGCTACAGGTCGATGGCCACACGGACTCGCGGCCCATCGCCAGCCGTGAATTTCCCTCGAATTGGGAGCTGTCGAGCGCGCGCGCGACGTCGGTGGTCAAGTACCTGATCAGCCGCGGCGTCTCGCCCCGGCGTCTGGTCGCGGCCGGCTATGGCGAGTTCGCGCCGCTCGAAGACGGCACGACCGACGACGTGCGAAGCCGCAACCGCCGCATCGAGCTGAAGCTCACAAATCGGTAGAATAGGTCGTTGGCCGCTTCAGATGCCGCGGCAGGTCTGTAGCCGGTCCTTGAGCTGGCCGATCTCGGAACGGAAATTGCGGCCCGCCTCGCCCTGCGCCATCCGGCACATGGCCTTGATCATGCGCGGCGTCAGGTTCTGCTTCAGGATATCCTTGGCGAAGTCGTTGATGGCCGGTGGCAGCGGCTCGTCGTCCTTCCAGTCCATCCAGCGGGACATCGCCTCGAGTCCGGTGCAGAAGAGGCCGATCGTTTCCGGGGCTGTTTTCTCGATTGCCTCGAGCTGACCGAGTTGGTCTTGCATGGCCTTGACGCCCGTCTCCGAGCAGTCGGACTTCGTCTCAATGGGGTTCGGCGGTTGCGGAAATCCGGGTAGTCCCGGCAAACCTTGTGCCGTCGCGCCGGTTACGGTTCCACACAGCAGGAGCACCGCCAATCCACCGACCCGCTTTGCCATAGCTTCACCTGCATGAATCGCCGGCACCTGCGGCGCGCCTATCTCCGCTCGCAACCTGCGCGAGGACTATGGCGGAAGCGGGGAATGGAGCATCCGACGCCGTGCGACCCGGGCGATTGACCGATCCTGCCCCATTGCTGCCGCATCCCCCACCTTTGACTTGGCGGGCGGGTTTGATGGGGAGCGTTCAGACATGGCATTGCACCAATCACGTAGCGAGAACCCGAACGAGATTGCCATCCACGCCGCGGGCTCCGACGGTGGGCGTCTCACGGCCATCGTGTCAGCGGTTGCGCTTTTGCTGTCCGGCTACAATTTCTGGGACAGCACGCTGAAGCAACCTGACCTCAAGGTCTTCGTACCACCGATCATCCAGTACGCGTCTCCCTACAACAACACGAACTTCGAAGTGTTCGCCGTTCCCGTGACCATCATCAACGAGGGTGGCCGCAGCGGCACCATTCTCTCGATCGATCTCGATGCGACCAACGTCAAGACCGGCGAAACCAAGCGATTCTACGCCGCCGATTTCGGGCGCTGGACCATGGAGAGAACCCGCAGCAGCTCCTATCAGCCGTTCGCGCCGATCTCGCTTGCGGGCAAGGCCAGCCGGACCGAGACGGTGTTGTTCTACACGAAGTCAGAAAAGGAGAAGCCGGCGCAGCTCATCACCGAGCCCGGCCGTTTTCAGTTCAAGCTCACGCTCGATGAAGCCGAAGTCGGTGATTTCGGGCCCCTGGACCGGTATTTTCGCGGTGCGCCGGCAACGGCGGCGTTCGAGATGGAGCTGCGCAATTACGACGCGCGCGCCTTTCAGAACGGCACGCTGGCCCTTCATCGCGCGCAGCCAGCCGGGCCTGCGATTTCCGATGCGGGCGCGACGAAGCCCTGACGTCCATCATTGCGACGATGGCCCAAACAGCTGGCTGACGAACGCCGCCGCTTTCAGCCCGGTACCTGTCAGCAGCGCCACCGTCGTCTCGTTTGGGGAAATGGACCCATTGGCGATCAATTGCGCGGCCGCCGCCGCGGCAGTCGCGCTGGTCGGCTCTACAAAGATGCCCTTCGAGGCGAGCTGGCGCATAGCCGCGACAATCCCGTCCTCGGAAATCGCAATCGTGCCACCGCCGGAGCGCCGGATTGCCTCCAGCACCTGGCGCATGCGCACCGGTGCGGCAATGGCCGTACCTTCAGCGATCGTCGGCGAAACCGGAGTTGGGACCAGCTCGGTCGCGCCGGCGCGGAAGCTGGCGTCGATCGGCGCGCAATTGGCTGGCTGTGCACAAAACAAACGGGGCAGCCGGTCGATCTGCCGGGCGGCCAGAAGCTCGCCGAAACCGATATCGCAGCCCAGCACATTGCTGCCGGCGCCGGTGGGGATGACGATGTTGTCGGGCGCCTTGAAACCCAGATCCTCCCACAATTCGTAAGCCAGCAGTTTTGTTCCTTGCAGAAAGAACGGCTGCCAGTTGTGGCTCGCATAAAAAATCTGTTCGGACTGCCGGATGGCTTCGTGCTGGGACGCTTCGCGCGGCCCGGGCACCAGCTGGACCTCGGCGCCGAACGCGCGCATCTGTGCGACCTTGGCCGGCTGTGTCGTGGCCGGAGCCAGATATTTTTACCTTCATGGCGGCAGCTGCGCCGAATGCGGCGATCGCTGCGCCGCCGTTGCCGGAGCTGTCCTCGAGGATCGCGGGTATGCCGTGCTGCTTCAGATACGACACCATGACGGTCGCGCCGCGGTCCTTGAAGCTTCCCGTCGGGGCGAACCATTCGAGTTTATAGTGCACCGTTGAGCCAAGCGCCGTGGATTGGACAAGCGGCGTCATTCCCTCACCCAGCGAAACCGGCGTGAGGGGCAGTGGCAAGGCCGCGCGGTAGCGCCAAAGCGAGCGCATCCGGCTGTCGATGTCGCCGCGGCCGATACCCGGCAATGGCGTGATCATCAGCGGCCCGCCCGTGCCCGAGCGCCATCGCGGCACATCGAGCGGGAAGGCCGCACCGTTGGCAGGATCGATGTAGGTGGGCGTGGTCATGTGGTGTTCAAAGCCGTGAGCGTGTGGGAGCCGGACGCGGGGCCATGGCGCAGCGGCATCATAAGGCTTCGGCCTAGTCATGAGAAGCCAAGCCGCGCGTTGGGGCTGCCGTCAGGCGGTGCCGAATTTGCGCTCGACGGCGACGCCAATGTCGGCCAGCAGGCCCGTTGGCAACATGCCGCCGGCACAGACGATGACGGCATCGTTGCGGGGCGAATGGCGGTGTCCCGGCTGATCGATGACCACGCGGTCCGGCTCGATTACGCGGACGTGGGCGTTGGGCAGGACTTGGATGCGCCCAGACTTGATTGCCTCGTCGAAGCGCTGGCGCGTGGCCGCACGAGGGCGGGTGAGCGCGGCGCCGCGATACGCGATCGTGAGACTGGCTAATGGTTGGCGCGCCAGCGCAATGGCGGCTTCGAGCGCGCTGTCGCCACCGCCGACGATAAGCACGTGCTGGCCACGGTACTGCGAGGGATCGTCGAGACTGTAGACGACTTTCGCCAGATCTTCGCCCGGCACGCCGAGGCGCCGCGGCGATCCACGGCGTCCTGTCGCCAGCAGAACCGTGCGGGTCTTGACCGTGCCGGCCGATGTCGCGACCTCGAAGCCCCATGTCGTCGGCGTCACGCGTTCGACCCGCACGCCCTGGTGGATCGTGAGGCCAGTTTTGGCGATCACCGATTGCCAGAGCGCCAGCAGCTTTTCCTTGCGGACACGCCTGAGCCGGATCTTGCCGAACAGCGGCAGCATGGCGGGGCGGGTCATGACGAGTTTGTGGCGCGGATAGCGGGCGACGGTGCCGCCGAGCGTATCCTGCTCGATGGTGAGGTATCGCAGACCCTTCTGCTTGGCGGCGAGGCTGGCCGCGATACCGGCTGGTCCGCCACCGACGATCACGACGTCGTGGCGGCTGGCGTCGCCGAGATCGGTGCGGGCGGCGATGGTGTCCATGGCCTGCCGGCCCTGCTCGATGGCATTGGCGATAAGCCCCATGCCGCCGAGCTCGCCGGCAATGTAGAGGCCTGGAACATTGGATTCGAAATTCGCCGAGACGACGGGAATGTCGACACCGCGGCGGGCAGAGCCAAAAACGAGGTCGATCGCGCCGACTGGACAGGCCGTCTGGCACGCGCCATGGCCGATGCAGGAGCCCGGATCGAGAAGCTGAGCCTTGCCGCCGATCATGCCGATGATCCGGCCTTCGGGGCAGGCGTGCGTGCAGGCGCCGCAGCCGACGCACTTTTCCGGGTTGATCAGGGGATGCAGCGATGGGGGCACGACGTCGCCGCGATCGCGCGACCAGCGCAATTGGGCGGCGGCTGCCCGCTCGCGCAACTTGCGGCCCGTGCCAAGTACCGCCCAAAGCGATACGAGCGCCAGCGCATAGATCTCATAGCCGGTTGCGGTCAGGGTTTGCAGCATCACGACACCATGTGCCGGACGCTTTGGGCCATATCGAGGCAGCCAATCGTCCCGGGATTGCTACAGTTGCAACACAATATTGAGCACTTCGTTACCTAATAGGGTGATGGGGACCTAAGACCGCGCATGCGTGGCCTTTCCCGGCGTTTTCCGGGCCAGCTGAACCAGTACGGGTGGAATGACCGCATCAACGACAGTCCATACGCCACCGTCCCAATTTGGCGCTGCTGCGCCGGACGGGGTTGTGGCTGCGCGCTTGGATGGTTCGGCGGCATCAGCAACTCGTCCCTCGGCGCGGACCCGCACGGTTCTGGTCTACCTGGCACTAGCGCTGATCGCGCTCTTGCCGGGGTTGATGCTCAAGTTTGGGATTGGCACAGGAATCCCAGCCGCCGATGCACTCCTCGACGAACTGCGCCAGCGGCTCGACGATATCCGGTTCGGTAGCGGTCCGCGCTTCTGGCTCGGTGTGACCGGCGCGACCATGCTGGGGCTTCTGTTGCTTTACCCGCTGCGCAAGCTGGCCAAGGGCCGCTGGCTCGGCAGTGTCCGCGCCTGGTTCCATATCCACTTGATCATCGGGCTCGCCGGCCCCGTGCTTATTCTCTACCACTGCGACTTCGGACATGGTGGCTCCAACGCCAATGTGGCGCTGTGGTCGATGTTGACGGTCGTCTTCAGCGGCATCGCCGGCCATTTCGTCTATCAGTCCGTCAGCGCCGAGTTCTATCAGGGTAAGCAGAAGGCGCGCGAGCAACTCGATGCGATTGCGGCTGTGTTCGCCGCGCTCAACGCCATGCATCTGGCCAAGCAGAAGCTGCTCGACGAACTCGAGACCTTCGAGGTGGAGCTGCTGACGCCGCGTCAGGGCGTATTCGCGAGTCTCAACGCACGTTGGCGGGTCGAAAGCCGCCGCCGTCATTTCGCGAATTCGACGAGCTGGCTCCTCGCGCAATCTGCCCAGCAGCTGGGCCTTGACGCGAGTAAACACCAACAGCTCAGGGCCGTCACAGGCGCCCACCTCAGCGCCTACGTGCGGATTGCCCGGCACACCTCGACCCGCTCGGTCCGCGAACAGATCTGGGCGCGCTGGCGGTTGTTTCATCTGCCGGTGTTTCTGATCATGGTGGCCGCCGTGGTTCTGCACGTGGTGGCCGTCTGGAACATGGATGCACCCGTCAAGGCTGCCGTTCCATCGGCGACGGCGACAGCGACTGCGAGGGCTACGGAGACCGCGGCGGCAGCCGGAGCCAAGCCGCAGGCCAGTGCTCGAACGGCGCCCGAGGTCCGCCGCGTTGCGACCGTTCCCATCGCGCCGGGTCCCGCCGTGCCGCAAGTCCAGAGCGCCGAGTTGGGGAGCACGTCCAGTGCTGCGCCGACATCGGCCACAGGGGGCACGCTGGCCCTCACGCGAGAGCCCACGCCGGCCAGCCGTCAATCTGCTGCGCCCACGGTCGCTGGTGCCGCCAGCCACGGTCTCGAAGCCCAGGGTCGAAGCTGACACACGCAACGACGCCAAGGCGCTGGCCGATATCATCGAGGCCACAACTCCAAAGCCTGCGCCGCGGGTTGCCGCTGTCCCGCCACGGCCTGCGCCAGAACCGTCAAAATCGACGCCTGCATCGCCACCGCCGGAACCGCCCGAGCTGACGGCGCGCCCCGCACCGGCGTCGGCCCCGCCTACTGAAATCAAGGCTGTCTATGCCGAGTTGGAGCGCCGCTCCAATGACCCGATCATGGGTCTGGGCGGCGCCAAGCCACGGACGCTTGCCGAGCAGCTGGCCGACCTCAAGGCGAAGAAGATCGCGCGTCAGTTCGCGCACAGCGACGCCGAGACCGGCTTCGCGTTGACCGGTAAGCATCAGAAGGTCGATTGCGCCAATTGCCACAAAGTGCCGCTCAAGGAGGCGCGGTCGACGTCCCCGCGCCAATGCCTCGACTGCCACAAGAAGGACGACGTCCATCGCGGCCGGCGCCCGGATTGCGCGAGCTGCCACACAACGAACCGCTGGAGCGAGATCAAGCGCCGCAATTGAGGGCGGCGTCGGCGGCGCTCAATTCGCGAACCGGAAGTGCAGTACGTCGCCGTCGGCGACGACGTACTCTTTGCCCTCGAGTCGGAGCTTGCCGGCGTCGCGCGCGCCAGCCTCGCCGTTGAGGCGCACATAGTCCTCATAGGCAATGGTCTCAGCGCGAATGAACCCTTTCTCGAAGTCGGTATGGATCACGCCCGCGGCTTGTGGCGCCTTGGTGCCCTGGGTCACGGTCCAGGCGCGCGCTTCCTTCGGCCCGACCGTAAAATAGGTGACGAGCCCGAGGAGGCGATAGCCTTCGCTGATCAGCCGATTGAGGCCGGCCTCAGCCAGTCCGAGCTCCGAGAGAAACGCCTCGCGCTCCTCCGGCGGCAGGCTGGCGAGTTCGGCCTCGATCTTCGCGGATATGACGACGCAACCCGCGCCTTCGGACTTCGCCCGCGCTTCGACCTTGGCCGAGAACGCGTTGCCCTTCGCCGACGCGTTCTCCTCGACATTGCAGACGTAGAGCACGGGCTTGGCGGTGAGCAGTTGCAGGGCGCGAAAGGCTGGTTCTTCCTCGGGCGTTACCTTGGCGAGCCGCGCAGGCTTTCCCTCGCGCAACAGGACCAGCGCCTTATCGATGATCGCAACTTGGATTTTCGAGTCCTTGTCGCCGGTCTTCGCCTTCTTTTCGAGGTTCGATCGCCGTTTCTCGAGGCTGTCGAGATCCGCCAGCATCAGCTCGGTCTCGACCGTCTCCGCGTCGGACACGGGATCGATGCGGTTCTCGACATGGGTGATATCGCTATCCTCGAAGCAGCGAACGACGTAGGCGACCGCGTCGACTTCGCGGATATGGCCGAGGAACTGGTTGCCCAGCCCTTCGCCCTTCGAGGCACCGCGCACGAGGCCGGCGATATCGACGAAGGTCAACCGTGTCGGGAGGATCTTTGCCGACTTGCCGATCGCCGCCAGCTTATCCAGGCGCTCATCGGGCACGCCGACTTCGCCGACATTGGGCTCGATCGTGCAGAATGGATAGTTGGCGGCCTCGGCCGCCGCAGTCTGCGTCAGCGCGTTGAAGAGGGTCGACTTGCCGACGTTCGGCAGCCCGACGATGCCGCACTTGAAACCCATGATCTTGCTCCGTTCGAGAGAGGCGAATAGCGCATTACAGATGGCGCATAGGACGCGTCGGAAAACTCCGACGGCCGATTGGCGACTGGCTGTACTATTCGCTCTCTTTTTTGTGTGCCGACATCCACTTGCGCAAGTTGGCGGCGATCGCATTTTCGCGTTTGCCCGCCCGTTCACCCGCCGGATGGCGGACAGGGGCGCGCGCGTCAGTCTTGTCACTTTTGGCGGCGAGCGGCTTTGCTTTCGCCGCGCCCGTCCGCTCTGCCGCCGTCTCCGGTTCGGTTTGCAAGTCGCGTGCAACGTCCGTCAAAAACCGCTCGTTGTCGCCCGTCGCAAGCCGTCCCGCGGCTCCGGCAATCGCATCGAGCAGCGGCATGAGCCAGGCCTCGTCGGACTTGGCAAAATCATGCAGAACGTAGCCCGCGACGAGATCTTTGTGGCCGGGATGACCAACGCCGATCCGCACGCGCACATAGTCGTTGTCGAGATGGGCGGAAATGGATCGCAGGCCGTTGTGGCCAGCGTTACCGCCGCCGGCCTTGACCTTTAATTTGCCCGGCGCCAGATCGATCTCGTCGTAGAGAACCACGATCGACGTCACGGGAAGCTTGAGGAAGCGGGCGGCGTCACCGACAGCGCGGCCGCTGTCGTTCATGTAGGTCTCTGGCTTCAGCAGAAGTACCTTTTCGCCTGCGATCTCGCCATCGGCTGCCAAGCCCTGGAACTTTTTCTTCCAGGGACCGAAGTGGTGCCGCTCTGCAATACGCTCGACCGCCATGTAGCCGACGTTGTGCCGGTTCCGGGCGTATTTGCCGCCCGGATTGCCAAGCCCCACGAAAAGCCGCATCGCCGTCGATCCTCCGATCGCCGCACCGCTGACCGGTGCGTGCGGGGCTTACTTCTTGCCCTTCGCCTCCGGCTTGGCCGCAGCTGCCGCGCCGCCTTTGGCACCGGCTGCCGGAGCTGCGCCCTTGGCGCCCGGTGCCGCCGCTTTGGCGTCGGCTGCTGCTGCACCTTCCGCGGCGACTGCGCCATCTCCCGGTGCGGCTGCTGCCACCTCGTCCGGATCCGGCTTCATCGCGGTTGCGCCAGCGATGGTTGCGATCGTAAAATCGCGATTGTGGATGACCGGTTTGACATCCGCCGGCAGGTTCACCGCAGAAATGTGGATCGAGCGACCGATCTCCAGGCCCTCGAGGTTGGCCTCGAAGAACTCGGGGATCTTGTCGGCGGGCGCCCAGACTTCGATTTCACGTCGCACGACGTTGAGCACGCCACCGCGCTTCAAGCCCGGCGACAGCGCTTCGTTGAAAAACCGCATCGGGATGCCGATCCGAACTCGATTATCGGCGCCGATGCGCTGGAAATCGACGTGCAGGGGCGTGTCCTTCACCGGATCGAGCTGGACGTCGCGTGGGATCGCCTTCGTCTTCTTGCCGCCGACTTCGATCTCGAACACGGTCGACAGGAAGCGGCCGCGCTTGATGATCTTGAACAGCTCGTTGCCGTCGATTGCGATGGTCTCTTGCGTGTTGGCGTCGCCGCCGTAGACGATGCCCGGTACTTTGCCTTCACGGCGAACGGCGCGTGCCGCTCCCTTGCCGTTCCCCGGGCGCGCCGAAGCGCTTATTTGCTGAACATCAGCCATAGTCTTGATCTCCAATGGAAAAATGCCCCGTCCATAGGTTGACGAGGCCTCGCGCTCGTTCGGACCGCCGGCCTCCCAGGGTGCCGCGCGAGCCCATCATCGATCCGAGTTGGCGGCTGTATACCTGTCGAAGCCGCTGCCGGCAACGACTATTGGCGACCCGGCTGGCGCCACCAGGTCAGGTCTTGGCGGCTTCCGGCGGGAATAGCTCGGTCGAAATATAGCGGTCGGCCGACGATGGCGCGAACGTTACGATGGTCTTGCCGGCCATGTCGGCACGGGCGGCAACCGTCAGCGATGCCGCCAAATTGGCGCCTGTCGAAATGCCCGCCGGCACGCCTTCGACACGGGCAACGAGGCGCGCGACCTCGAACGCCATCTCATTTGGCACCTTCACCACCTCGTCAATCAGGCCGGTATCGAGGATCGAGGGCACGAATCCCGCGCCGATGCCCTGGATCTTGTGCGGCGAGGGCGCACCGCCCGAGAGAACGGGACTCGCCGACGGCTCGACCGCGATCACCTTCAATCCGGGCTTTCTCGCTTTCAGGACCCGGCCGCAGCCCGTCAATGTGCCGCCGGTGCCGACGCCGATCACCAGCACGTCCACATTGCCGCCGGTATCCGCCCAGATTTCCTCCGCGGTCGTGAGCTCGTGCACCAGCGGATTGGCGGGGTTGTCGAACTGCGCGGGCATGATCGCATCGGGCAACGACTTCAGGATCTCTTCCGCTCGGGCGATGGCGCCCTTCATGCCCTTCTCGCGCGGGGTCAGCTCGAGCTCGGCGCCGAGCATCGTCAGAATGCGTCGCCGTTCAATCGACATCAATTCCGGCATGACCAGGATCAGCCGGTAGCCGCGCGCTGCCGCCACGAACGCCAGGCCGATCCCCGTATTGCCCGAAGTCGGCTCCACCATCACCGTGCCGGGTTTCAAGCGGCCCTCGGCCTCGAGCACGTCGATCATGGCAACGCCGATCCGGTCCTTCACCGACGAGAGCGGATTGAAGAACTCGAGCTTCAGCAAAATGTCAGCTTTGGCTCCGGACGCTTTTGCGAGGCGCGACAGGCGCACCAGCGGCGTGTTGGCAATGGTTTCCGTGATGTCGTTGTAAACGCGCCCGCGGCCTGCTGGGCCGATGGCCCGCAGCGTCTTGATATTGGCAGCTTTGCTCATATGCGGCTCCTGATTATCACCTTTGGCCGATGGATCAGCCATAGTGACCTCAATCGGGAACCGCAACCAGCTTTCAGTTCGTCAGGCGCAGCAACGTCAGCTGTTCGGCGATCGATCGAAACGCTTCGCGCAATTGGCCGCCGTTGCGCGCGTCGAAGAAGTTGGCGGTGCCACTGGCGCACGCCTGGAGCGTCGGGAGAACTTCGGGCGGCGCATCGAAGCCGATCGCATAGACGACGACGCCATTCGTTTTCATGTTCGTGCACAGCGCCAGGGCCTGGTCGACCGCCGAGCCGTTCGACGGCTCGTAGGCCTGGTTGAACATGCCGTCGGTCATCAGGATGACCGCTTTGGTCGTGCGCGGATCGTGGTAGGCGACGGGATCGCTGCCGGATGGCCAGAACGACGCGAAGTTCGGTGAAATCAAATACCAGGCCCAGGCCGTGCCCAAGTGTCCTGCGGTCATGCCGGCCGGCATCATCGCGTCTACCTGCCGGTTCAACCTGCCCTTGTTGTCCGTGATCGGCAGCACTTCGCTCGTCGTGCACCAGAATGCTCGGCTTCCGAAATATCGGCCGGGTCGCGGTGGTTCATCGGTGAAGGCGGCTGGTCCGTGCCGATCCGAAACGCAGTCGCCGCCGGTGGTGTTCCCTTTGGCGCTGCTGGCCAGCGCGCCCAGGTTGACCGACGTCGAAAAGGGCGCGAGTCCGATCCGGACGCGGCCGGGCCGCGGTGTGTCCGGCAGCATAATGTCGAAGAGATCGCGTGCGGCAGCCTTCAGGTCGTTGATCTTGCCGCTGTCCTCCATCGACCCGCTGACGTCGAGCATCAGCCCGAGCTCGGTGTCGCGGATGCCGAACGTTGCGGTTGCGCTGCGCTCGATGTCGTATTGCGTCGCCCCGATGATGCCACCGAAATAGTTGCGGCTCACGGTGTGTGCATTCAGCGTCAGCGTGCTGGTGCTGCGATTGACCTGCACCGTGATGGGATGAAACATCGCATCTGCGGGCCGGCGGGTCTGGATTTCCGCGTCGTAATAGCGCTGCGCGACGGCTGCAACCGCGGCATCCGACAAATTGGTCGTCTGCATCGACTTGGCCGCCGCCAGTGCAGCGGCGTCCAGGGAGACGGACGTCCGGGTCGCGAGATTGTAGGCGCGGGCGCTGTCGACCGCGAGCCCGATGCACAACACCACCGGGATCGCGGCCAGCGCGAAGAGGATCGCCACCGCGCCGCTTCGATCGGAGACAAAGTCGGTTGGTCCCTTGCTGCGCTTCAATTGCGCCTCCTGTTGTGTCGATGGTTCGACATTGCAGGAAATTGTTTTAAATATTTCCAACCCAAGCATTGGATTCAGAGAAAAAATTTAACGGTTTGCTGACCAAGAAATTGCATATGCGCCGGTTATCGCAAGCGCTTCCGGCTTGCCACCTTCGATGCGGGCCTTCGTGACGCAATCTGCTTCTTGACTGGAGCCACGGTACCCGTTGAGCCAAACCCGCCGCTGCCGCGTTTGGTTTTCGTTAACGACTTGCCGTCCGTCAGCTCGACCTGCTGCACAGGGGCGATGACCAACTGGGCAATGCGTTCACCGCGCGCGATCTTGACCCGTTTATCGCCGTGGTTGACCAGGATCACCTGGACCTCGCCGCGGTAATCGGCGTCGATCGTACCCGGGCTGTTCAGCACGGTAATGCCATGGCGTGCGGCGAGGCCCGAGCGCGGCCGCACCTGACCTTCTGTGCCGCGTGGCAACTCCAGAACCAGTCCCGTCGGCACCATCGCGTGCATGCCGGGCTTCAACGTGAGCGGCTGGTCTTCCGGAAGCGCGGCGATCAGATCCAGCCCGGCTGCGTCGGCGGACTGGTAGGAGGGCAACGGTAACCCTTCGGCGTGTGCGAGCTGTACAACCTTGACCTTTGCCAATCCGGATCGAGATGCCATCAGGCTCGCCCCGTTCGTTGGGCGAGTTCGGCGGCCGCTCGCGCCATCAGCTGTTCGGCGACGTCGGCCTTATCCATCTCGGGCCAACTTTCGACACTGTCGGCGGCAACGAAATGCACGGTATTGCGATCGCCGCCCATGATGCCCGTCTCGGGGCTGACGTCATTGGCCACGATCCAGTCGCAACCTTTGGATTTCCGCTTTTTCTTGGCGTACTCGATCACATTTTCGGTCTCGGCGGCAAACCCGATGACCAGCGCTGGGCGCTGGCTTGGCGCCTCGGTCGCGATCGTTTTCAAAATGTCGGGGTTTTCGACGAGGTCAAGCGTCGGGGCGCGCTTCTTGCCGTCCTTCTTGATCTTTTCGTCAGCTGAATTGGCGACGCGCCAGTCGGCGACGGCCGCGGCAAATACGGCGCAGTCCGCCGGCAGCGCTGCTGTCACGGCGGCAAGCATCTCGGCAGCGGTTTCGACGCGAACGACTGTGACGCCGGACGGGGCCGGCGCGGTCGTTGGCCCGCTGACGAGCGTCACGCGGGCGCCAAGGCGAGCCGCCGCCGCGGCGATTGCGTGACCCTGCTTGCCTGACGACCGGTTGGCGATATAGCGAACGGGATCGATCGGCTCATGCGTCGGGCCGGATGTGACGATGACGTGGCGCCCCGTGAGCGGGCGGACCTCGGGCTTGGCGCCGGGTGCCGAAAGCCGTGCCCGGATAGCCGCCAGCACTTCCGCCGGTTCCGCCATCCGGCCGACGCCGGCCTCGCCGCGCTCGGCCATCTCTCCAGCATTTGGGCCGATGACCGTCACGCCGTCGGCGAGCAGTGTTGCGAGGTTGCGCTGGGTGGCGGGGTGCGCCCACATGCGTGGATTCATGGCGGGTGCGATCAGCACCGGCTTGTCGGTCGCGAGCAGCACGGCTGTCGCCAGATCGTCGGCGTGGCCCCCGGCCATTTTGGCCATCAGGTCGGCGGTTGCTGGCGCAACGACAATGAGGTCAGCCTCGCGCGACAGGCGGATGTGCCCGATCTCACGCTCGTCATCGAGGCTGAAGAGGTCGATAAACACACGGTCGCCGGTCAAGGCACCAACGGACAGAGGCGTGACGAACTGTTGCGCCGCCTTGGTCATGACGGCGCGCACGGCGAAGCCGCTCTCCTTCAAGCGCCGGATCAGCTCCAGGCATTTGTAGGCGGCGATTCCGCCACCGATCACCAGGAGGATTTTCTTTTGTGTCACGGTTTGGCCCGTTCCGAACCCGTTGATGGCTCGTCGCATAGCTGTCGTTGCAAGACTAGCACAACCTGGGCTCAAGATGGGTTAAGGTAACCGTGACAAGGCTCAGCGCGCGACGGCAGATTGCGATATGGTGGCGGCTTATCCGGTTACGGTAAACAGGCAGTTGGCGTGAGCAGTTGTGACATGATCGATGCCCGATGGCGGGGCCGGCCGGAGCAGACCGGAACGGTTGCCGCATGACTCCGATTGCCTGGCTGCTACTGCTGGCTGTGTTGTTGCTCGACACTGCGGCCCACCTCCTGCTCAAGGCGGCGTCGATCCGCGCCGAGCGCGCCTCGCATGGCGAGTTCCTGCGCGCGCTTCCCGCCGATCCCTTGTTCTGGCTCGCCATTCTCTGCTTCAGCGTGCTGCTCGTCACCTGGATTGGCTTCATTTCCCTGGTGCCGCTGTCTCAGGGCGTGATGGCTGGCAGCATCACGATTGCCGGAGTCATGGTGGGGGGACGACTGTTCTTCAATGAAGCCATTACACCGCCCCGTGCGCTGGCTTCGGTGCTCATCTCTATTGGTGTGCTTCTGGTTGGTTGGGACGCGGCATGAAACAATGGGTCATCTTTGGATTTCTGCTGTTGCTTTCAATCGACACGATCCAGCAAGTGGTGGTGAAGATCGCCGGCAATCGCCTGGGGGAGTTCGACTTCTCACGCGCTTGGCTTGATCGCGTCGGCGCCGAGCCGCTCGTGGCCGTTGTTGCGGCCTGCTATATCGCAGCGTTCTTTACATATACGTGGCTGCTTAAAGTTGCCCCCGTCGGACCCGCCTATGCCGCCGTGCATGGTCACGTCGTGACCGTGCTGATCATCTCGATTCTTTTCTTTGGTGAGAAGCTCACGCTGCTGCAAGGGCTCGGCTGCGCCCTGATCGCCGGCGGCATCATCGTGCTTGCGGTGACGGAGACCCTTGAGGAGCAGGTGGCGCCGCAGCCGCCCCCGCCGTCGCCGCGCCTGGGCGCGCAATGAGCAGCGCCATCGGGATGGCCAAAGCCGAGATCAGCGTGAACCAGCCGAAGGCGTTGAGATAGGCGATCATTGCGGATTGCCGCGTGATCTCCTTGGACAGGCGCACCATGCCCCCGACCGAGGTTGGATCCCACCCGCCACTGACCCACGGCAGCAGCAGCGCCTTGTTGTAGCCGCTGACCAGTTCCGCCATGCGGGCATAATTGACGCCGGTCGAACGGATCACCTCGGCAACTGAGATCGAGATGAAGAGGCTCGAGGCGATGTTTCGCAGCAGGTGAAACACGCTCGAAGCTTCCGGCCGGAACCGAGAGTCGAGATCGGAGAAGGTCACCACGGTCAACGGCACGATGACAATGCCGACCGAGAGCCCCTGCAGAATGCCGTTGAGGATGATGTCGAGCGGCGTCACATCCAGGTTGAACGTCATCAACCACAGGCCGGATATGAACAGCAGAAAAAATCCGGTCGCGATCGACAGCCGCGGATCGAGACGATCGATCAGCATCGCCAGGAAGAAGCCGATGATCCCGCCAATCCCCCGGCTGCCGACCACCCATCCGACCAGTGCATCGGGATACTCGACGTATTGGCGCAGCAGCGTCGGCATCAGCACCATCGGCGTGAAGTTGAGCATGCCGAACATCGACACCAGGATGTAGCCGAGTGTCAGATTGCGGTTGAACAGCAGCCGCAGATCCAGGAACGGCCGCTCCGCTGTCAGTGAGTGCGCCAGGAACACGTAGAATGCGAGTGCGGCGGCAACCGCCGTGACGACGATTTCACTCGCGTCGAACCAGTCGACCCGCTGGCCGCGAGAGAGAACGTACTGCAAGCCGCCAAGCGCCACCGAAAGCGACAGGAAGCCAACCCAGTCGAGCGGCACTTTGCGTCCGGCCTTGTCGCCGGGTAGCGCCAGCAGCATGCCGAGGAATGCGACGAGACAGATCGGCACCAGGATATAGAACGACCATCGCCAGCTGTATGCGTCGGCCAGATAGCCGGCCAGCGTTGGCCCGATCACCGGACCAATGACGACGCCCATGCCATTGATGCCGAGTACGAAGCGAAGTCTCTCCTTCGGATAGATATCCATCAGAATCGATTGATTGAGCGGGATGGTTGGCGCCCCGAGTGCGCCTTGCAGGATCCGCCAGAAAATCAGCTCTTCCAGCGAGCCGGCCAGTCCGCACATCAAGGTCGAGACCGTGAAGCCACCGACACAGCCGCACATTGTCGCTTTGCGTCCGAACCGCGCCACCAACCAGCCCGTCATCGGCGTTGCGATCGCTGTCGCCAGGATATTGAACGTGACAATCCAGGAAACCTCGTCTGCCGTCGCCGACATCGCACCCTGGATCTGCGGGAGGACGGTCGAAACCACGAGAATGGTCGTGAAATAGAGGGTGACGGTCAGCATTCCGCTCGCCTGCACGCACATGCGGCGCAGCGATGAAATCGCGATCGTTGGATCGGTAGCGGCCATCGGGTTCCTTCCGGAACGACGCCCGATGGTTGCATTCATTCGATGGGTTTGGCTAGTGCGTCGGCGTCCGTGAAGATGGCGGTCAGGCTGTGATCGCCGCCGCCGGTCAACTGACCGGGGGCGGTTGCGGCTCGTCGACGAACTGTACGATGTCGGCGGGCCGGATCACGATCGGACCTTCGATCAGGTGCGGCATCAGGGGTTTGCGCGGAACATAGCCGGCAATTTCGCCGGTCGCCCGTTCAGCAGCCGTTGGCTCCCGCCAGCCGGCGCGCGAGGGCACTTTCTCCAGGCCGATCGGGTAGATCGTCAATTCGTCCTTCGTGATGCGCATCCGAAGGAAGTTTTTGTAGTCTGACACGCGGATCGAGGAGAAGGCGTTGTCGTGATGGGTGTTGAACAAGCGGTTGCCGAGAAACAGGTAGACGCCGCACATGGTGCCGGCAATCCCGCCGCCAAGCACCCACATCGCCGTCGATGTGATGACGGCACGGCTCAGCAACTCGCCGCCAGTCAACCACGACCAATTCACGCCCAGCAAGGCCTGTGCGAGATAGGCCATGACGAAGACATGCATCAGCCAGAAAAACGTCGACTCGATCAGTCGCGGAAAGGTTCGCTTCTGGCCCGCCAAAAAGCCGTAGATCAATCCAAATACGCTCAAGACCACGATGGCGAGCATCGGGTTCCAGCGGCTCGAGGCAAACAGATAATGCAGATGCTCCCAGGGACTGAGCCACGTCGTCGATTGTTCCAGGATCCTGTCCATGTCGACCCTGTCGGCGCCGGTCGTCGAGGTACAGAATGGCCGGCTCGGATCGAGCGCCTTGCACACAGGCTTGATGTCGCGCGTGGACGTGTAGAGCCAGTACATGAGGAAGTAGAGGAAGCCGAGCGCGCCGCAGAAGGTGGGATTCCAGATTGGAAACGCAGGGATGAGCCAGCTCAGTTTACGCGATACGCTGCGCGGCGGAAAAACGGCTTCCGGGCGCGGCTCATGGCTGCCGTTCTTGACCACGTCGTCTTCGGTCGAGGTCGGCGCATTGAGCGTGAACCGGACCATGCGGGGCGGAGATCCGGTCGATGACTTCCACGGCACGTCGATCTCGGACGGCAGCTGGTGGGTCGGCGCCATATAGGCGCCGCCGCCACCGCTGGTGATGAGATTGAGCCGATGGTCCTTGCTGAAGTAGCGCGCGTAATGGTGCCAGTCACCGGCGAGCACGCAACATACCGTCGCATTGTCGATCGCTAGATTGAGCACACGTTGCAGGTTGATCGAATAGTTCTCGGCTGTGCCGGCGGTTGCGCCCTCGAGCCAGCTTGGCGTCGCGATACACAGGATAATCTTGGCCTTGGTCTTGGCCGACGGCAACGTCTCGGTGAACGACTTGAGTGCGTTGGCGATGGCGCTGAAGTATTGCATCTGGCCGACATCGAGATTGGCCGTCAGCTGGATGTCGAGACCCCAAACCCACCAGTCATGGGGCAGCCTCACCGCCCAATAGCTTCGATGCTGCTCGCACTGGTAGACGCCGAAGCGGGTCCCCTCCGAGATGCCGTCGCGTTGGCCGCAAAACAGCCGGTCGAACGACGACAACCCATCGTACCAGTCGTGATTGCCCGGCAGCAAGAAGACCTTGCGCGGCGTCTCGCGCTCCGGCGCATACCAAGCGGCAATGTCGAAGGGGGCAATGAAGCGGTCGCGATATTCGTCCTCGGAGGCATAGGGATACGCTTGGTCGCCCCCGCAGAACAGGATCTGGCCCGCGGGTAGCGGATAGGACATGCCTTCGAGCGTCAGCATGTCCTCGGAAACAAGGCGGGCAATCGCATAGGTAGAATCGAATCCATCGCCGGAGTCGGCGACGTAGTCGATCCAGATCGCGCCGTCTGCGTCCGGCGTCAGTGTTTGTGACGCACCGCCGTTGGCGCTCGAAAAATCGTAGCGGGCGACAAGCTTGCCGGGGGAGACCGTATCGACGGCGGCCTGCAGAATGCGCTGGTCGGCATACTGGCCGATGGTCTGCGACACGACTTCGCGCAGGCCAGTCTGCGTTAACGCTTTTGGGCCGAACCACGGTGTCATGAACGGCAGTAGTGGCAGCGGCGTCAATCTACGGCGCTTCTGCATAGGTCCCCCGAACGCGTACCTGAACGACACAATTCAAATTGACCGAGGCGTCCACCTCGCACCTTTGGAGCGATGATAGGGCCAATCGTGCCCCGGACAATTCCCGAAGAGGCCTGCCGGATCAAATCGATGTTCCGGTGTGGCGCTCGAGCCGCCGGATCAATCGGTCGAGCTCGGCCAGATCGTCGGCATCCAGGCGCGGGGCTGGGGCTCGAGCGGCATTCGAGCGGATGGCGCCGCGGCGGCGCAGGATCTCCTTGCGCAACGCGAGCCCGACCCCGGGCTGCAGTTCGTGCCGCAGGATCGGCAGGTAGAGGTCGTAGAGGTCCTCGGCCTCGTCAGACTTGCCGGCTCGAAACAGGCGGTCCATGCGCACCATCATGTCGGGGAAAGCGAAGCCGGTCATCGCGCCATCGGCGCCACGCAGATACTCCTGCGGCAAGTGAAGGCCACCGTTGCCGCACATGATCGAAATGGCGCGGCGGTTGCGGCCATCGCAGGCCCGGCGGATCAGCGAGAGCTTGCGCAAGCCGGGTGCATCCTCATGCTTGAACATTACGATTTGCGGAAACCGGTCCACCATCTCGAGGAAGCAGCCGGCCGAGAAATGGACGCCGGAGAGCTGCGGAAAGTCCTGAAGGCACACGGGAATGTCGGGGCCGAGTGCCTCCATCACGCCGGTAATGTAGCCCAGAACTGCCTCGTCGGTCTTGAGGCCGGCGATCGGCATAATCATGGCGCCAGCGGCGCCTGCCCCCATGGCTCCGCGGGCGACTTTGACGAGCTGGCTGGTTCCCGGATTCGATACGCCGACCACGACCGGGAAGCGACCGCGCGCGCTTGCGATGAACCGTTGGGCAACGTAGATCGTTTCGCTTTCCGACAGCTTCTGGAACTCGCCCATGACGCCAAGGATCGTCATTCCGTCGACGCCGCAGCGGGCATAGAAATCCACGAGCGTTTCAATGCTGTCGATGTCGACCTGGCCATTGTCCAGAAACGGCGTCGCTGCGATCACATAGACGCCTTTGGCCGCGGCGCTGAGCAGTTTGGTCATGGACGGTTCCTCCCGCCGGGGAGACTGCCTCTCCCGTCACGCCGGGGCAAGCGGGCACCCCCCGCGCCTCAATCATTCGGCGGAGGACCAGCCTGGCCCAGATGTGTATTGGTCGTCAGGAGTCCCGCCCGGGGGTTTGAAATTTTCCGTATTTTCAATATGTTGATTCCTGTGGCGCCGACGCGAACGTCCAGCACTTGTGAAGCGGGACGTACAGTGCGACTATTGGCGGAATTCGGGGGGCATCGGCCCCCTGTTAGACATCAATCCCTTGTGCACGTCACTTAAGTCACCGGCTTCTCGTTGCATTCCTGGGAGGCAGGGGGCACGATATGCATGAACGCCAATTGGCGCGACTGCCTATCGGCAAGTTCGGACGTGTCCAGAATGGGTTGTTGGCCACTGCAAAGCAGCGAGGGCGCCGCTTCGTGATGGTTAATTCGGTGCCTCCAGGTTATTTGGATGGCTAAAGCGGCTCGAACGAATAAGCGGCTCGAACATGACAAAAGAACCCTTTGCACTGAGTGTTCCAGGCAAAGTTCACCAGAACCAGAACTACGTCGAGTTGCTCGAGCTGGCGGTTCGGCGCAACGAAGGGCGCTTCGCCGCGACCGGCGCCTTCGTCGTCGAGACCGGCACGCATACCGGCCGCTCCGCCCAGGATAAGTTCGTCGTCAGAGACGACACGACGGACAAGCAGATCTGGTGGGACAACAACAAGGCGATGACGCCGGCTAATTTCGAGCGTCTCTATGCCGATTTCCAGGTCCACGCGCGCTCCCGTGACATGTTCGTCCAGGATCTCCATGCCGGCGCCGATGCACGGCATCGCCTGAAGGCGCGGATCTTTTGCGAGTATGCTTGGCACGCGGCGTTTATCCGGCATCTTCTGCGCCGTCCCGATCCGAAGGAACTGGCCTCGTTTGTGCCCGAGTTCACGGTGGTCAATCTGCCGAGCTTCCGCGCTGACCCGGCCAAGTACGGCGTGCGCTCCGAGACCGTCATAGCGTGCGATTTCTCGCGGCGTCTGGTGTTGATCGGCGGCTCGTCCTATGCCGGTGAGACCAAGAAGTCGGTCTTCACGTTCCTGAATTATCTTATGCCGGACGTCGGGGTCATGCCGATGCACTGCTCGGCCAACGTTGGCACGGCCGGCGACTCCGCGGTTTTCTTCGGCCTGTCGGGCACCGGCAAGACGACCCTGTCAGCCGATCCCAAACGCACGCTCCTCGGTGACGACGAGCACGGCTGGTCGGAGGACGGAATCTATAATTTTGAAGGCGGCTGCTACGCCAAGACCATACGGTTGTCGCGTGAGGCAGAGCCCGAGATCTGGGCGGCCTCGAACCGGTTCGGTGCGGTCCTCGAGAACGTGATCTTGAAGCCTGACACGCGGATGCCCGACTTCAACGACGGCAAACTTACTGAGAATACACGCTCGGCTTATCCGCTGGACTTCATCTCGAACGCCAGCTCAAGCGGCACGGCCGGCAACCCGAAGAACATCGTCATGCTGTGCGCCGACGCATTCGGCGTGCTGCCGCCTATTGCCAAGCTGAGCCCGAGCCAGGCGATGTACCACTTCCTCTCCGGCTACACTGCGAAGGTCGCCGGCACCGAGAAGGGCATGGGCAACGAGCCGCAAGCCACGTTCTCGACCTGCTTCGGTGCGCCGTTCATGCCGCGCCATCCCAGTGTCTACGGCAACATGCTGCGCAAGCTGATCGCCAAGCACAACGTCGATTGTTGGCTGGTCAACACCGGCTGGACCAGCGGCAAGTATGGGGTAGGCCACCGCATGCCGATCAAGGCGACGCGCGCCCTGCTGGATGCCGCGCTCTCCGGCAAACTCAAGGGTCAGGCCATGCGGGTGGACCCGCTGTTTGGCTTCCAGGTGCCGACGTCACTCGAGGGCGTCGATGCCAAGATCCTCAATCCGCGCGATACATGGGTCGACAAGGCCGCCTACGACGCCCAAGCCCGCGCTCTGGTCGATATGTTCAACAAGAACTTCGCGAAGTTCGAGCCCTACGTGGACGCCGACGTGAAGGCCGCGGCGCCAGCGCTGAAGCAGGCTGCGGAGTAAGCCGTCTGACTTTACGGTTTGAATTGCGCTGGTTAGATGACGCGGGGCCAGGTCCCGCGTCTTTTTTCGGCTCAGCGCAATTCGGACGCCGTGATCAGCGCGGCAAACGGAATGCCGGCCGCCTTGAAAGCCTCGGCAGCTCCCTCCTGCCGGTCAACCACAGTCACCATCTCGACGACGACCGCGCCCTCGGCCTGCACCGCCTGGATCGCCTTCATCGACGAGCCGCCGGTGGTCGTTACATCCTCCAGGATGACGACGCGCTTGCCCTTGAGGGTATCGCCCCGCACCAGCCCTTCGACGAGGCTCTTCGTTCCGTGATCCTTGACCTGCTTGCGCACGAAGAATGCGCTGAGCGGCCGCCCTCGGGCGAAACTCACGGCGGCCGCCGACGTCGCCAGCGGCACGGCGCCCATCTCGAGGCCGCCGACAAGGTCCACATTGGCAGGCGACAACCGGTCAGCGATCAGGGCGCCGATCAGATAGGCACCCTCCGGATCGAGCATCGTTGGTTTCAGGTTACAGTAGAAGTCGGACGTGCGCCCGGAAGCGAGCGTGAACGTTGTTCCGGTCTGCACCGAGCGCGATTTGATGATCTCGATGAGGCGAGCGCGGTTGGCGGCGGGAAGGGGCATCGGATACCTCGCTGAAGGCTTCAGCGAGGCTTGGCGTGCCGTGCCGCACCCTGTCAAGCGGGTTAGCATTTCGTCAACAGAGCTCGGCCAGCCGCCACCGGCGGCGTGTCTCAAGCGGCCGGTTGCGGCAGGCTGACGAAGCGCAGCCAATACTGGTTCAGCGACTGAACGAGATCCATCAGGCCCTCGACCGTGCTGGGCTTGGCGATGTATCCGCTGATGCCGAGATCGTAGGTGCGGGCAATATCTTCCTCGGCGTTGGAGGTCGTGAGCACGATCACGGGAATTCGTCGCAAGGCTGCATCCGTCTTTAGGTGCATCAGGGCCGTACGGCCATCCATGCGTGGCATGTTGAGGTCGAGCAGCACCAGCCCTGGCAACAGGCGATTGCCGTAGGGCCCTTCGGCCCGAAGATATTTGAGCAGCTCTTCGCCGTTCTCGACGAACTCGAACGGATGGCTGAAGTGGCTTTCGCGGAAGGCGTCCTCGATCAGCATGCGGTCGTCAGGATCGTCGTCCGCAATCAGGATTGGGATCGATGCCTGCGGGGTTGTCGCCGGCGGCCGAACAACGGGCGCCGAAACCGGCGCGACAGTGATCACGTTGGCCGGTGCGCTCGCCAGGATCGACGGGGTGCGCCGCAACGTGGCTTTGTTGATTGGCGAGGTTACCCCCACGACCTGCTGGCGCTTGGGCATCACCTTCGCCGGCGTCGACAGGAAGGTTACGCCGACCTCGGTGGCCCGGCGCCAGACAACGACACATGGGGCCTCGAAGCCGTCGAGTTCGACAATCAGTTCAAACGTATCCGGTACGGTTGTTGCCTGCTCGACCTGGAGGCGGGCACCCGATGCCGAGATGTCCCGCACCACGCATGGCAACGTTGCGTGCCGGGCGCTGAATGCAATGAAGCCACCCTTCAGAACGCGTTTGCGCAGCGCATTCCTGAGTTCGACTTGTTGGCGGCGCAACATCGTTGGACACTCCGGTTCCGAGAGCCTTCGACCGTATCAAGCAATTCATAAAATTCTCCTTGATTGTCAGAACAATTGCGGCGTTTTCGGCATGTGATACCGGCTGCATGGTCAACCCCGCATCACCGGATGGGTCGTCCTGAAACACAGGGGCTCTTCCAGCCAGGCCGGTTAGCGGTTAGACGTTGAGCCGTGCCGCTGATTGCGTGGCCGAACCAGAAAGGACCGCCGATGTTCGATCCCGAAATGCCGCCCGAGCTCGAGGTCAGCCGCTGGCTCAACACGAAAGACCCGATCTCGCTCGCGCAGCTGAAGGGGCGCGTCGTCGTCCTGGTTGCGTTTCAAATGCTTTGCCCGGGCTGCCTCGAGCACGGGCTGCCGCAGGCCAAGCGGTTCCGCGAGCGATTTCATCCCGACCAGGTCGCGGTGATCGGTCTGCACACGGTGTTCGAGCACCATGACGTGATGACGCCGAAGAGCACTCGAAGTTTTTCTTGGGGAGTACAAATGGCCATTCCCCGTCGGTATCGACGCAGCCGATGCTGCCGATGGAATTCCAAAGACGATGGCCGCCTATCAGATGCAGGGCACGCCCACCCTGTTGATGTTCGATCGGGCAGGGCGTCTGCGCCGGCACTACTTCGGTCGACCCGACGACATCATGCTGGCGGCCGAGATCATGGCGCTGGCCATCGAGGACCCGGGTGCGCCGCGCGAGCAGGCGGCGTCGATCGAGCGCAAGATCGCGGCCACCGTCGTCAATCCCGCGCATGAGCACGGGCATGACCACGGGCATGAACACCACCATCACGATCACGGCGACGCGTGCGGGTGCGACCATGAGCACCACGAGCACGGCCACCATCACGATCACGGCGGGCACGCGCGCACGCAGCCAGCGTCACCCCCTGCGGAGCAAGACAAGCGACGCTAGGCGCCATCAGCACCGCGCCGATAGGCTGCTCAGGGTCCGGGCAGGACGAGGATCTGCGGCTTGGCCGGCAGCGTCGCGCGCGAAACGACAATCGTCGAAACGTCGCTCATGCGCACGTCGAAGTCGCTGCGGGCGATGTCCAAGAAGCGCCCCAACGTGAACGGCGAGAAATAGTGCATCGGCAGGATCAGCGGCACCTTGAGGCTCTTCAGGACTTCGAACATGCCGGGCACATCGAGCGTATAGCTGCCATCGACGGGCGCAAGGACGACATCCATCTGGCCGATCTGGGCCAGCTGCTTGTCCGAGAGCGTGTGATGCAGATGCCCCAGGTGGGCAATGCACAGCGCGCCCATCTCGAAGATGAAGATCGAGTTGCCGAACTCCTGTGTGCCGCCGCCATAGTCGCGGATGTTGGTTGGAATGTTGCGCACGCGCACGTCGCGCTCGGTGACGTCGTGGGTGGCGGCGCCGCCAGCCGGGTTCCAACCTCTCAGCACGTGGCGGATCGCGGGATCGGGAGCATGCGTGAAGTGCGAGGAATGCGCGCGGTTCATCGTGACGACGTCGGGGACGACCGGCGGGCGGATGTAATCGTTGTAGTCGGTGGCGATCCGGACGCCCTTGGTGCTCTCGATCAGGAAGGTCGAATGGCCGACGAACGTGATCCGAACCTCGGTCGCCTTGAGATCGGCGAGGCGAACGGATGCCCGCTCAATCACCCGCCGCGACGGTGCATTCGCGACCGCGATACAGCGGTCCTCGGCGGCCCGCGCGGGGTTTGGGAACATCGCCATGATGAACCCGATCAGCAGCAGCGCGAACGCGGCCGACCGTCGGCGCGGGGGCATAACGCAAGTGCCGTACACCAAGCCGGCTGTCGCCGCCGCGATCCACATCGCGCCGTCGAGAACCTTCTCACCGTCTATAGGTAACCGGCTCATCGGCTCGTCCTTGTGTTGACGATGCCGGTGAGCCTAGCCGGGACAGGGCCGGGTGGAAAGCCGGAACGACCGGCGATCCGCCTACTGGGCGCCCGACATGCGGGTCGGCACGATCCGCTGCACGTTGATGGCGCTGCGGTCGATCAACTCGCCGACTTGCGGCGCGATCGTGTTCTTCCAGTAGTCGCTCTCGTAAACGGCCTTGTAGAGGCGCTCTTTCTCGGCCTCGCTTTCGAAGCGGCGGATCCACACATAAACGGATTCATCCGTTTCGCCCCGGAAGCTTGCCGTGATCACGGCGCCTTGTTTCACCTGGAATGGGATGATCTCGCCTTCCATCAGCTTCAGCCAGGCCGCCATCTTGCCGGGTTTGATCTTGTATTGCCGCAGTTCGTAAAACGATGTCATGGAGGGCTCCCGGTTGGGTTGGTTGAAGACTGCGCATTGCGTCGAGCCAAACACGTTCAGATCGGTCCGGGCGAGCTGCGTTTTGGTAGGCAAACTGTTCGTTATGGGTTCCGGCAAGGCGTGTGTCCTCGAGGTCCCGACACGGGTGTCCGAGATCTGCGGGAGCGGTATTCACTCGGCCGCCTGCGTACCCTTGTAGCCGAGCGCGCTGTTGAGTTTTTCGAGCAGGTCGATGGCCGCTTCCGCGATGTTGGTGCCGGGCCCGAATACGGCCTTGGCGCCAGCCTTGAAGAGCGTGTCATAGTCCCCTGGTGGAATGACGCCGCCGACGACGATCATGATGTCGCCGCGCCCGTCCTTTTCCAGAGCCGCGCGCAGCTCAGGCACCAGCGTCAGGTGACCGGCTGCGAGCGATGACACGCCGACGATATGCACGTCGTTCTCGACGGCTTGGCGTGCGACTTCGTCCGGCGTCGAGAACAGCGGCCCGATATCGACGTCGAAGCCGAGATCCGCGAACGCCGTCGCGATCACTTTCTGGCCGCGATCATGGCCGTCCTGGCCGATCTTGGCGATCAGGATGCGGGGGCGGCGACCATCGGCCACTTCGAATGCGGACACCATCGCCTGCACGGTTGCGAGACCTTTGGTCATGCTACCAGCCTCCGAACGATAAACACCCGACACCGAGCGGATCTCGGCGCGATGGCGCCCGTAGACTACTTCCAGCGCATCTGAGATTTCGCCGACCGTGGCCTTGACGCGGGCGGCCTTTACGGCGAGGTCGAGCAGATTGCCGCCACCGCGCGCGCCCTCGGTGAGCGCCGCCAGCGCCGCCGTGACGACGGCCTCGTTGCGCTCGCCCCTGAGACGGGCGAGTTTGGCAAGCTGCTGTTCGCGTACCCGGGCATTGTCGACCTTCAGGATCTCGATCTCGGCCGTGTTCGCAATCTTGTATTTGTTGACACCGACAATCGTCTGGCGGCCGCTGTCGATGCGGGCTTGCGTGCGGGCTGCGGCCTCTTCGATACGCATCTTCGGGATGCCGGCGGCAATTGCCTTTGCCATACCGCCGAGCTTCTCAACTTCGGCGATGTGCTCGGAGGCCTTGCGCGCCAGTTCGTAGGTCAGCCGCTCGACATAATGGCTGCCGCCCCACGGGTCGACGACGCGCGTTGTGCCGCTTTCCTGCTGGAGGACGAGCTGCGTGTTGCGGGCGATCCGCGCGGAGAAATCGGTCGGCAGCGCGATCGCTTCGTCCAGCGCGTTGGTGTGGAGTGACTGGGTGTGGCCTTGTGTTGCCGCCATCGCCTCGATGCCGGTGCGCGTCACGTTGTTGAATACGTCTTGTGCGGTGAGCGACCAGCCCGACGTCTGGCAATGCGTGCGCAAGGAGAGAGACCGCGCGTCTTTCGGTTGGAATTCCGACTGGATCAGCTTCGCCCAGAGCAGGCGTGCCGCCCGCATCTTGGCGATCTCCATGAAGAAGTTCATGCCGATCGCCCAGAAGAAGGACAGCCGTGGGGCGAACGCGTCGATGCCGAGGCCGGCCTTGACGCCGGCGCGGGCGTATTCGACGCCGTCGGCAAGGGTGTAGGCCAGTTCCAGGTCTGCCGTCGCGCCGGCTTCCTGCATGTGATAGCCGGAGATCGAGATCGAGTTGAACTTCGGCATCTCGGCCGACGTGTAGGAGAAGATGTCGGAGATGATCCGCATCGACGGTGCGGGCGGGTAGATGTAGGTGTTGCGCACCATGAACTCTTTCAGAATGTCGTTCTGAATGGTGCCGGAGAGCTTTTGCGGCGAGACGCCCTGTTCCTCGCCCGCGACGATGAAGAGCGCAAGCACAGGCAGCACCGCGCCGTTCATGGTCATCGAGACGGACATCTGCGAGAGGTCGATGCCGTCGAACAGTGTGCGCATGTCGTAGATGGAATCGATGGCGACGCCCGCCATACCGACGTCGCCTCGGACGCGCGGGTGGTCCGAGTCATAGCCGCGGTGCGTTGCCAGATCGAAGGCGACGGATAGTCCTTTCTGGCCGGCGGCGATGTTGCGCCGATAGAACGCGTTGGAATCCTCGGCCGTCGAGAAGCCTGCGTACTGACGGATCGTCCAGGGCTGCGTCACGTACATGGCCGGATAGGGTCCGCGCACGAACGGCGCGATGCCGGGGTAGCCATCCAGGAAATCGAGTCCAGCCGTGTCCGCCGCCGTATAGACCGGCTTCACCAGAATTCCCTCGGGCGTCATGGCGCTCTGGGCCGCGCTCGGTTGCCCTCCTCCACCGCCGGTTGTTGCCGGGGCATCGAGGCTGATTTTGGTGAAGTCAGGAATCTGGGACATAGAGCTGCTCAAGTGGCTGGTTCAGCTAATATAGCAGAATTCGGTATTGGATCGCCAACTGGGACTATGGGTGACGACCGGCGGCCGGCAACAGCTATGCTTTGGCGGCCTAGGGCAGAATGCGCGCGTCCCGGTAGCGCTTCAAATGCGCCAGGATCTGGTCTTCTGTGTCCACCGTGTCGTGGAAGCCGGCCAGCCGCAGCTTGGCCACGCTCGAGATCACGTCATGCTCGAGGCCCCACACGAAATCGCCGAAGCCCCAGGTTGCCACGTCCTCCATCTTCGCCGGCACCAATCCATGCCGTTTGACCATGGCATCCCACACAGGGCCCTTGTCCGCCATCCAGTCCGTCAGCTTGATGGTGCGGATGATGCCGGTTTCGAGTCCGTACAACTTGGCGATGCGCGGCCACAGACGATTCCAGCGGAACAGAGTGCCGTCCATCACGTTGAACGCCTGATTTTGCGCAGTCTCGGCGGTCGCCATCCATTTGAGCGCGCGTCCCAGCTGGCCGGCATCGGTTGCCTCGAATAGCCCGTCGTAGCAGCGAGGCTTGCCTGGAAAGTCGAGTGCGACGCCGAGTTCCTGACACATGGCGGCCCACAGGCCGATGATCGGGATGAGATTGCGCGGGCGCTCTGGCGCGTGGTCGTAGAGAAAGCCCGGACGGGACGCCGACCACGTCCAGCGCTTACCTTTCTGGTGCTCGCGCAAGATGTCCTCCTGCGCGTAGTAGAAGTTCGGAGGCATATGCCGCGGGTCGTCCTCGCGCGCTGGCGTCCGCATCGGGCCGAGATGCATCCCGTACCACTTGGTGCCTTCGACGAGATGCACGTGGGCGAGCCCTTTGCAGGCCGCCTCGCCAGCCTCGACGAGATTGCGCAGCATTGTCGCGTTACCGGCGACATCCTCGACCCCCTTGCTCGCATCGGAGAAGGCCGCGCGCGCCGTGTAGAAGAGGTGCGTGGCGTCGGGACATTTCGCGAGAGCCGCGCGCGTGCTTTGGATATCCGTGAGATCCGCCGCCATGAAATTGAGCCGCGCGTGATCGGACTTGGGCGGATGGCGGGACAGGCCGATGACCCGCCAGTCTGCGTCCGCCAGGAGGGCCTCTTTGAGTCGTTTTGCGGCCGCGCCCGTGGCCCCTGCAATTACCGCCGTCTTCATTGCCATTGCGCTCGCCCGCTGGTTGGCTGATCTGGTCCGGGCGACTGTTTCGGCTGGCACCGCTGCTGTCAATGCGAGAGCGGGGGGAGCCGGCGACGCACGGGCCTGCGAGGCCGCAGATAGGGCGCCCTACTCGGATGGCGTTGGCGCAGCCGTATTGGTGGGCGGTGACTCTGGTTCGGGCTAGGGCCGGAGATTGTTCCAGATCGCGATCTCGAGGCCAAGGGCGCGTTTGGCGACGGCCGTGTTGATCAAGGCTCCGAGCACAAGCGAGCCTGCGGTCGCGGAGGCGGCGCCCAGGATGCCGTAGTGCGGCACAAGCAGGATGTTGGCGATGATGTTGACGATCGCCGTCGTTGCAACGCCGACCGCGCAAGCCTTTTGCTGACCGAGCATGTTGAGTAGAAATTCCGACGGCCCCATGGCCGAGCGGCCGAGGAAGCCGAGCACGAGAATGAACATTACGGGGTAGCCTTGGGCCGCGAACTGAGGGCCGAACAGCCAGAGCAGTGGCTTGCCGAGCGCCAGGATTGCCAATGCCGCCAGCAGCGACGGCCAGAACGTCCAGTTGACGGCCTCCCGCACAAACGACTTGAGCGCCGCCTGATCGCCGCGCGCATTCAAGGTCGAGAGGCGGTTTGCGACCGCGCTTCCGACCGCGTAATGCACAAACATGACGAGGCTCATGGTCTTGGCGGCGGCGAAATAGATCGCCGCATCTGTCGGCGTCAGGTAGTGCGAGATGACGATGACGTCTGTATTTTGCAGCAGCAACTCGCAGAAGGTGATGGCGAGCAGCGGCAGCGAGATTTTCAGCCAGAGATCGGACGGGCGCGCCCGCGGACCGTCGGGAAGTTCGGCGGCGATCCGCTTTTGGACGAGGAGCGTCTGGACGAGTGCCGTCAGCCAGCAGCCGATCACCGCGGCGCCGGTTGCCGTCACGGCCGACATCGGCCAGCCGAACTCATGGGCCGCCACCATCGCCAAGAGGATCAGCACGGGGCGGAGCACATAGGGCGGCAGCAGCGCGACGCTCATCCAGCCGCGGCCCCGGCCGATTCCATCCTGGACATCGGTGAGGGTGACCATCGGAATGCAGGCGAGCGCAAGGGTTGCCGGGATCAGGTAGTGCGCGGGCAGTCGGCCTTGCAGAAGCCCCAGCATGCCGAGTGCCAGGAGCGCGACCAGACTGCTGGCGGCGAGTGTCATCCAGCGGCCATAGCGCAGCAATCCGCGCATCAAATCGAGCTTGCCCGTCTCGCGATACTCGGGCAGCAGTCGGATCATGACGGTGGAAATGCCGAGATTGGAGAGCCCGCCCAGCAGCAGCACCCAGGTCCAAACGAACACGTAGACGCCGTATTCGAAGCTGCCCATCCAGCGCGCGAGCACGACCTGCGACAGGTACAGGATGCCCGCACTCATGATGCGCACCCCGAAGGCGGTCAGGGCATCCCTCTGGATGCGCGATCGATCGCTGGTGCCAGCGCGCAGATCAGACAGGGCGTCGCACAAGCGAACGGCTGCGCCAAGCCTCGGCTTGGCGGCGCAGTCCGGCCTCGTTTTGCCCGACGTCAACATTCTGCTTTGCCCCTTGGCAGCCCCCGCTCCGGGACCCGAGGTCCAATTGGCGGGCACTGAGCGTTCTATCAACGCCTTGTTAACGATCCGTGTTGGTTCGGTCCCGTTCCCGCTTGCGGATGGTTTCTGCGACGCCCGCCCAGGCCCAGCAGCGGCCGGCATCCCCGCCGAGCGAGTGGTAGGAGGAAAAGAACTCCGCGACTTCCGCGGCGAAGAAGCCATGGCGTCCCTCCAGGACAGACGCCATCGCCTCGACATCGCGAGGCGTCGGCGTCGCGTCGTCTTCAGGGTGCCAGTTTTCGGTCGTCATTGCCGTCATGGGTGCGGATCCAGCTTTGTTTGATCCGTCCAGAGCAAGATCGACGCCAACCGAGACAATCCAGGGTTCGGAATGAATTTGGCGCAGTTTGGCTCGGCTTAGCCTTAATCATTGAGTAGGCAGGGCAAATCGTGCCAGATCGGAACGTGATACGGCCATTCTGCGAAGGAGGTCTCTATGCGCTCTGGATTTGCGGTTTCGGTCATTCTGGCGGCCATCTGGGCTGGCTCCGTGCTCCCGGCATTTGCCCAGGGAGCTGGACCGTCGCCTGGCGCCACACGGCCTGAACGTAGCGAAAGCGATGCTGCCCGCGGACGGGAGCGGGCTGCGCCCAGTGGGCCGCAAGCGCGACCCGGATCCGGAGATCGCGAGCGCCGGCCCGAGGCCGAAGACCAGGCACCGAACAGTGGCTGCCCCGTGAACGAGCGAAAGCTCGAACTGATCGTATAGCTGAGTTTGGACCGAGGCAAAGGGCAGGTGCGTGCTTTCGATAGATTGCAAACCGGTCGCGGAGGTCGCTCTTGGACCCGCGCAGGCTCTCCGATAGAACAAGGTCCATGTCACTCACGCCTTCCGAAATCGAGCGCTACAAGCGCCATCTCGTCCTCAAGGACGTTGGCGGCCAGGGCCAGCAGAAGCTCAAGGACGCCCGTATCCTGCTGATCGGGGCGGGTGGGCTCGGCAGCCCGCTTGCCGTCTATCTCGCGGCGGCGGGCATTGGCACGCTCGGACTGGTCGATGACGATGTGGTCTCGCTATCGAACTTGCAGCGGCAGATCGTTCACGACACGGCGCATGTCGGCACGCCGAAAGTTGAGAGCGCGCGGAACATGATCGGGCGCCTCAACCCGCATGTCCGGGTCGAGACCCACAATTACCGGCTTGATGCCGCCAATGCCATCGACCTGATTTCGCAGTACGACCTCGTCGCCGACGGTTCGGATAATTTCGCTACCCGCTATCTCGTGTCCGACGCGTGCTATCTGGCCAAACGGCCGCTGGTGTTCGCGGCGGTCGGACCATTCGACGGCTACGTCACGACCTTCAAGCCGCACCTGGCGCGACCCGATGGCCAGCCCTGGCCGACATACCGTTGCCTGTTCCCGGAGGCTCCGCCGCCGGGTACGGTCGCAAACTGTGCGGAGGTCGGCGTGCTCGGGGCCGTGGTCGGCGTAGTCGGGACGCTGCAGGCCACCGAGGTGCTCAAGGAGGTCATCGGCATTGGCGATAGCCTCGCGGGCCGGCTGCTCATTTATGATGCCTTAAGCGCACGCTTCGAGCACGTCAAAGTGGCCTGGGATCCGGATAACCCGCTCTCCGGCAAGTCCCCGACAATTCGTGATCTCTCCATTCACGCCAAGGCCCAGGCCTGACGTGGCCAGGCAGCGAATCCCGCGTATTCGTGGCGTCCTTCTCGACAAGGATGGCACAATCATCGACTTTGCGCGCACCTGGGTTCCGATTAATCGCGAGGTTGCCGAGTTTGCAGCTGGTGGTGAGGCTAGCCTTGCCGCCGAGCTGTTGGCGCTGGGAGGGCAGGATCCCGTGACGGGCGCAATGCAGCCTGGATCGGTGCTCGCAGCCGGTACGCACGACGAGGTTGCAGCCGTCTTCGCGACGCGCCTTGCCGAGCGCACGCCGCCGCATCTGGCTGCGCACATTGAGCGCCTGTTTCGAACTGGTGGCGCGCGGCACGCGGTGCTCATCGATGGTGCGGATGCGGCCATTGACCGGCTTGCAGCCTCGGGACTGAAACTCGGAATTGCGACGAATGACTCGATCGGTGGAACTCGAGGCATCGCTCGGCCGGTTTCCGTCTGTCTTGGCGCGGATATCGTTTCGGGCAGGCTGCGATTCCGGCTTCGGCGCCAAGCCGGACCCTGGCATGGTCGCGGCGTTTTGTTCAGCTGCTGGCCTTGCTGCGTCCGAGGTCGCGGTTGTCGGCGACGCCATCCACGACATGGAGATGGGCGCACGGGCGGGCGTTGGTCTGAAAGTGGCGGTGCTGAGCGGGACGAGTGCTCGGGCCGATCTCGCCGCGCACGCCGATCTGGTGCTCGACAGCCTACGCGATCTCGACGGCGCGCTGCGTCAGCTGACGTAATCAGCGACGAACTGTGGCGACCACTGGGGCCGGCTCTGCGGTTCCCGGCACAATGACTTGTGGCTTGGCCGCAAAGCGGAAGATGTACTTCAATGCGCCATCGATCGCGTTGGCCCACACGGCCCAGCTGTGATCACCGTCGACGATGCGCAGCTCTGCCGCTTCCGGCTGGTGGTCGAAAACGTGCTTGAACAACAGGGCCGTCTCGAACGCTATACCGAATTTGTCCTGGTCACCGGAGACCAGATACATCGGCACGCGATGCTTCTGTTCGCGATACCAACCAAGCAGGCTTGGATAATTCTTGGCCGTCCACGACGCTTGATTGAATGCGCCATCGGGCAGGAGAAAGGGCGGTTGGCTGCGCGCAGCCGAATGGGCGGGTGGCGTATCCGAATAGACGGCCGGGCTCAGGGCTGCCACCGCACCGATTTTGTCGGGATAGCGCATCGCATAGCGCACCGCGCCGTAGCCACCGGCGGAGAGACCCGCGATGAGTCGGCCCTCGCGTGTCTCGATCGTGCGATACCGTTTGGAGATGGCTGGCACCAACTCAGTCCAGAAGGCAGACTCGGCCTTCTCCGTGGGGCCGTCGATCCACCAGCAGGTCTTGCAGCCGGGCATAATGATGATCGTGGCCGGCATGTCGCCCTTGGCGATCAGCGCGTCGGCTTTCTCGCGGATCGCGGCGAGTTCCATCCACGAGCTTTCGTCGCCGCCAGCGCCATGCAGCAGGTAGAGCACGGAATAGCGTTTATGCGGCGTCTCGTAACCGTCAGGGAGATAGACGACATAGCTGAGTTCACGGCCTAGAAGGCTCGATTTGAATTGCTCTGTGCGCACAACGCTTTCGGCGTGCGCAGAACAAACTACGGCGATCATCGTCGCGATGATCGAGAGAACGACCCGAAACATTCCCGGACCCCCGAAGCCGAGCGGCTATGCGATCTTGTTACAATACTGTGACATTCCCGACAAGTGGAGCTGCCGCCCGGTCGGCGTGCTGTGCACGGATTTCGCGGCTTGCGGTGTGGAAACCGTTTCTGGACGTGATTAACGGGGAGCTGAAGGAGCGGGGGGAAGCGGGCGATCCTTGGCGAATATCCCGGTCGCAATGACACGGCCAAGATGCTCCGCGAGGCAGTTCGACGCGGCATCGTTCAGCTCACTGTCGGTCAGCTCTCCTTGTGGCTGGCTCATTTTCGCCAGCGTTTCGAAGGCCTCGTAGCGGCCAATGCGCGGCACACTTTCGTCTTTTGCGACCGTATCGATTGCCCGGCGCAACGCCTGATAGTGCTCATCCTGGGCAGTACTACGGATATAGCGCAGCCCGATCAGCATGACGTCGATCGAATGCGCCTTGAGCCAGCCGATGGTATCGACCAACGCCGTTCTGAAATCGGCGATCGGCATTTGCGCCAGGGCGTCGGCGGTGCCGACCTGCCAGAGTACGAGATCGATGTCGCCGATGGCGATCTCCATCTTGATCCGCTCGGCCGCGTCACGCGCCAGCTCTCCAGAGACGCCCCGATTGATGATCACGACATCGAGGCCCTTCACAGTACTCTCGATGAACTGCTCGATTTTCCCAAAATAACCGCGCTTCATGGCGTCGCGCTCGCTGAAGGCGGACGCGCCGATCGCCAGAATGTTGATGCGTTTCTTGTCCCGGAGCGCGCGTGCCGCATTGGTCAGCGACGGTCCCATCGCCGTCACGTCGGCGGCGTTGCGGCATTCCTTGGGCATTGGCACCATCGACGGCACGGTCGGCTGTTGCGGCGCGCAGGGGTGCTGTCGTGGCCGGCAGCAAGGCCAATGCAACGATTGCCCTGGTCAGCCTCATCGAGCCCGTGCGCGCCATTCCGATACCCATGCTACGAGCCCCAACGACGCGATGCCGAAGAAAACCAGAACCGTATCCACCACCAGACCGCCTTTGAGATAGTAGCGTGCAATCTGGCCGGCGAGACTTAACAGAGATCCCGCGCAAAAAACCTCAAGTGAGTTCCGGCCGAGCATCGCAAACGACGAGACGAGCCTCGGTATCCAGCGCTCAAGATAAGGATAGACGATCGAAAACACTGCAATCAACGCCAGGAATTGAACAAGGCGAATCGGGGTCACAAACGTCTTTCCATAGATGAAGAGCAGCTTGGGCTCGGGGACCCGGGTCGGATCAGGTGTCCAGCCGGTCCACACCATCGCCGTTCCGAGAGCAAGAATGGGCAGGGCGAGCCAGCGAATGACCCCGATATGGGCGTGCGCCCACCCTCCCGGCCCCCGCTCGCGGGCAAAGGCAAATCCGAGAACGAAAACGAGCTGCCAGCACAGCGGATTGAAGAACCATTGGCCCGGCACCGGCCATGTCGGAACGGTCAGCTTGAGCACGACCGCTGCGAGATAGATAGCGAGCGAGAGCGGCAGCAGCGCCTCGGGGCGGGCCCGATGCAGCAGCGCGATGAACGGGGCCAGCACCATGAGGATGATGTAGAGCGGCAAAATATCGAAATAACCGAGGTGGTGGCTGAGCAGCACGAGGCCGATGAGGGCTTCGACAGGGTCCTGGAACACGGCCGCGGCATTGTGCCATTCGAGAAACAGCGGGTTGTCGAGCAGGCGTGCTGCGCCTGCGAGCATGGCCAAGGCAAGCATCACGATGAGCAAATGCGCGGCATAGAGCTTCACGGCGCGGCCAAACAGGCGAAACACCAGGTGGCTGGCTGGCGTGGCGTCGTCGGGACGTCCGACCATATGACGCAGCGACCAGCCGGCGAGGAACACGAACAGCTCTGCCGAGTCGGACAGCGAGTAGTTCCGATGCGTGAATCGCTCGTAGTAAATGCCTGGAATGTGATTGATGAAGATCGATACGAGCGCGAACCCGCGCCAGAAGTCGATCGCATTGGTCTGCCGTATCATCCTGCCCCTCGTTGCAGCAGGCGGACACTACTCAATTGGCAGGGTATCGCAAAGCCGGTGCTGGGGTCGGGCGACCCTAGCGTGCGCAAGCGGCGGTTCTCATCACAGATGCACACGATGTTCTCACGCTTGCGTGAGCCTACTACCGCAATTCTGCGGCGCACCCATATCAAGCCTGCGGGCAAACAGCCCACCATGAGCCAAGTCAAAAAAGCCAATCTAGGAGACCATGCTATGAAGACTTTCATTGCCTCACTTGTGGCCTTAGGCCTGTTTGCTGGCGCGGCCAACGCCCGCCCCATCGACAGCTTTTTCACCGACCTCAACCGGACATCGCCCAAGAGCGTGTTCGACCAGCTGAATGAATCGGCTCCGAAGTCGATCTTCGATCAGATCCGCGACAGCTCGCCGCGCAGCGACGGCGTATTCGGCACGCTCGAGCTCAACGCGCCATAACCAGAGTTTTCCTGAACCGTCGCGCGCCGGATGCAGCACTGCGTCCGGCGCGTTGCTGTGACAATTGCCGATCCAGCGGTGGCCGCTTCAGCCGTCGCGGAACGTTGCCTTGCGCTTCTCGCGGAAGGCGGCCTGCGCCTCGGCGGAGTCCGGATGATCGCCGAGTTCTGTCGTCATGTTCTGCTCGTAGCGGTAGCCGTCGCGCAGCGTCATGTCCTCGATCGTATTGAGCGTGCGCTTGGCCAAGCGGATGGCCGCCGGACTCTTCGATGCGATCTCGCGAGCAACCGCTATCGCCGCTTCCATGAGTTTGTCGCGCGGCACGCAGGCTTCGACGACACCCAATCGGTAGAGTTCCGGGCCGGTCACGCGATAGCCGGTCAGCATCATCCGCCGCATCGTCGAGTGAGGAAACAGGCGCTGCGTGTGCTTGCCGCCACCGAGCAAACCGACATCGATCTCCGGCAGGCCCATCACGGCCTCCTCGGCGACGAACAAAATGTCGCTCGAGGCGGCGAGCGCCAGTCCGGCACCCAGAGCGGCACCGTTGATCGCGGCGATCACCGGTTTCGTGCATTCGCGGATCGCGTGATAGCTCTCCCGTGCGCGTCGATTGTGCTGCCAGCGCTCGCCGGGTTTGGACCGGTCGGGTCGCGACTTGAGATCAGCGCCGGCCGAGAACACCTTTCCCGCGCCGGTCAGGATCGCGACGCGAATATCGCGTCGGTCCGAGATCATATCGAAAGCATAGGCCATCTCGATGTTGAACTCGGCGTTCTGCGCGTTGACGGGGGGATGATCCATCGTGACGACGGCAATGCCATCGGCCACGGCGATCTTGATCAGCTTCAGGTCCACGTGGGCTCCTCGTGATGTGCCGGCACAGCGTCGAGAATAGCCGGGATGGCGCCGTTATTGAAACATTCAGCCGAGCGTGCTGTATCAGCGGGCCGTTGCCGTGGCGCGAGCCGCCGGCGCAGTGAACCGGTCCGGGGCGAACGGCGCCAGATCGATGTTGAGCCGCTCGCCCGTTGCCAGCGCGGCGACAATGCGCCCCGTATTCGGCCCGCCCGTCAGCCCCAAGTGTCCATGCCCCGCGGCGATGAAGATGTGGGGATGGCCGGGTATGGCCCCAATGGCCGGCAAACTGTCGGGCGTGCCGGGCCGCGGGCCCATCCAGCGCGAGCCCTCGTCGAGGTTCGCGCGCGGAAACATGCGCCGCGCCTGACGCTTCAGGACCTCGGCGCGCCGCCAGGCGGGGGCATCGTCGGCGGTACCCAACTCTTCGGTGCCGGCAACGCGCAAGCCCATTTCCATGGATGTGACGGCGAATTGCAGTTCGATTTCGCTCACCACGTAGCGGAGTTGGATGCCGGGATTGGCGAACGTCATGTGATAGCCGCGTTCGGCGATCAGCGGCAGCTTCAGCCCGAGCGGCTTTAACAGCGACATCGACCAGGCGCCGGCCGCCACCACGACGCGCTCGGCGACGAGATCGCCTTGTGTCGTTGCCACCGTTGTGTTGCGCGCCCTCCGGTTTCAAGGCGGTCACCTCGGCGCGGCGGATCGTACCGCCCTTCTTCTGAAACAGCGCCGCATAGGACTGCGTCAACCGGAACGGGCTCAGTGTGTAACCGATCGGTCCGAGCAGAACGCCGAGCTGATAGTCATGCGAGAGCTCAGGCTCAATTTCGCGCAGCGCCGGCCCGTCGAGAACCTCGATCTCGGCGCCCCGCTCACGGCGCAGCCGCCACGCGAGGCCCTTCTCGACATCGACGGCGGCGGCATTGCGATGGACATAAAGATACCGCGTCGGGCGGACGAGATCAGGGACGCCGGCCTCGCGCGCGAGTGCCTCGTGCATCTCCACCGTGGAATTATAGAGATCCTTCATGGCGTCGGCTGACCGGGGCACTTTTTCGGCTTTAGCGGCGCGCCGGAAATGCAGAAGCCACGGCAAGGTTTTGGGCAGCGACCCCCATCGCACGACCAGCGGGCTCTCGGGGTCGAGCAGCATGCTCGGCACCTTCGACATGATGCCGGGCAAGGCAACGGGCACTACGGCCTGTGCGGCCAGGATACCGGCATTGCCGAACGAGCAGCCTTCGCCGGGTGCGAGGCGGTCGACGATCGTCACCGACCAGCCGCGCTTCAAGAGTTCGAGGCCGGTGCACACGCCGACGATTCCTGCGCCGATCACGACGGCGCGCCGTTCGTCCTGGGCCATCGCGTCCCTCCTGCGCGCCTCGGCGCGATCGATCATACGTCGAAGAAAACGGTCTCGCGATCACCCTGGATGCGGATGTCGAACCGATAGCCGCCGCTGCTGCGGGTGGCGATCAAGGTGTCGCGCCGGTCGGCGGGCACGGACACGAGCACTGGATCACTTGCGTTGGCGACCGCCTCGTCGGCGAAGTAGATCCGCGTATACAGGTGGTTCTGGCCGCCGCGCGCAAAGATGATCAGCGTGATATGCGGCGCATGCCCGTTGCCGACCGGCCCGGGCTTCACGGTCTCGAACACGAAGTGCCCCGTCGGCGTCCGTCGCCACGCGCCCAAATCCCTTGAAGGCCGCATTGGAGCTGCGGGGATCGGCAGGGTGCGCATAGCGTCCCATGGCGTCGGCCTGCCAGACCTCGATCAGCGCGTCGCTCATGGGTTGGCCAAGGCCGTCATAGACGACGCCGTCGACCGCGATACGCGTGCCGGGTGTTGCGGAATCGGCAAGCGCCGCGCCGGCGAGCCCACGGAACGCATAGCCGCTGGCCTCGGGTGTCAGGCAGTAGTGGAAAAACGGGCCCGCCGTTTGCGATGGGGTTTGCTTCAGCGTCATGCGTGCGGTGCCTCCATCGGCGTCTCGGCGCGACCCCGCAGAACGATGTCGAACTGATAGCCGAGCGCAAAGCCGGGCTCGGTCACATCGATCGAGAACTTGGAGACGAGACGGTCGCGAGCGCCGGCGGGCACGCTGTTGAAGATCGGATCGAAAGCCAGCAACGGATCGCCCGGGAAGAACAGCTGTGTCACCAGCCGCGTCGCGATCGTTGGTCCGAACAGCGAATAGTGGATGTGCGCGGGCCGCCATGCATTGGCGCTGTTGGCCCAGGGATAGGCGCCGGGCTTGACGGTGTAGAACTTGTAGCGGCCGTCGCTGTCGGTCACGCAGCGGCCGGAGCCGAGAAAGTTCTGATCGATCGGCGCGTTATGCTGGTCGTTGACGTGGATGTAACGCCCGGCAGCGTTGGCCTGCCAAAGCTCGATCAGCGTGTTCGGCACAGGCTTGCCGTTCTCATCGACGACCCGGCCCGTCACGACGATGCGCTCGCCAATCGGCTCGCCGGTTTTCTGTGCGCTTTTCGTCAGGTCGTTGTCGAGCTTGGCGACGCTCTCATGCCCATAGACCGGACCGGTCAACTCCGAGAGGGACTGCTGCAACGGGATCATCGGCTTCTTCGGCGCGCGAAGAACTGTGGACTTGTAATCGGGATTGATCAGAACCGGATGACTGTCCCAATCGCGCGGGCGGAATGGCTTGTCCTGCACGGGCTGCTCCTTTGCCGGGTGACTCGGATTTCCGGCAATTTGATCAGGTCACTGCGGTCGGGTCCAGTTGCGCTGGACCCAGCTATACGCTTTGGCTCAATAGACGTTGGCGTGCTCGGTCGCCTTGTAGGACGGACGATCCGAGAACGTTTTGCCCCAAGCGGTGAGCTTGGGACGCCCGTTGCGCCAATCCTGGGCGGCATAACGGAAGTCGGCGTAGCCGAGGACCGCGCCAATGGCGATATGTCCGATCGTGAGGGGCGATGCGTCGAGGCCTGCGACCTCCGTCTCGAGCCGGTCGAACGAGGCCTGGAACTTGAGTTTAAAGGCCGCCAGCAATTCGGGGGATTGCTGGGCCTCCGGTCGCAGACCTTCCGAGAGCCACCCCAGCATGAAGTCGAGCATGCCGTCACCCAAGGCCTGAAGCCGGAGCGCGTCGAACCGCGCTGGACCCGACGCCGGGAATAGCCTCGGTCCGTCGTGCAGGCTATCGAGATATTCCGCGATCACACGGCTATCGAAGAGGGCCCGGCCATCATCCAGGATGAGCGTCGGCAACTTGTTCAGGGGATTGCGCGCCATCACGTCAGCGTTGGGTTTTGTCGGCGCGACGACCGTTCGCACCTGCTCGATGCGGCCCGCCAGCCCCGTCTCGTGAGCGACGAGCATGACTTTACGGACGAACGGGGAACGCGAGGACCAGTAGAGCTGCATGGGAACCTTCGTTGACAATGGCTGGCGTGACGCTGTGCTGCGGCCTAGCCGCTGCCTGCTCGCAATCAATGCAGGATGGGACCCTTGAGCAACTTCCGGCGATCGGCCGAGCGTACCCGCACCTCGATCGTTCGTCCCTTGCGATTGATGGTGATTGGAACCTCGACGCCAGCTTCTCCGATCGACCATACGCGGCGGAAGAACCCTGCGAGATTGCGGACCTCATCGCCGGCTACATCGAGGATGATGTCGCCCGATCTGAGATCCGCGCTGCGCGATGGCCCGCGACCGGCAACGCCGGCGATCGCGATGCGGTTGCCGATCTCCGTTGCGTAGAGGCCGAGCCAGGGCCGCGCCGGCTTTTGCGGCCGGCCAACCGTCATCAGGTCGTTGAGGATCGGCTTCAGCAGGTCGATCGGCACGATCATATTGATGTCTTCGGACTTGCCGTCGGGCGTCGTTTGTTGAACCTGCAGAGAACCGATGCCGAGCAACTCGCCATTCGGGCCGATCATGCCGGTACCACCCCAGTGAGGATGGCTCGGCGAGGTGAAGAACGCCTGATCGAGCACATACTCCCAGTAGCCCGCAAACTCCTGTTTGGCGACGATCTGGGCGGCAACCGAATTCGGCCGTCCGCCGGCCCCGCCGATCACCACGGCCTCGCCGACATTCATGGACGCGGAGTTGCCAAGCGGCAGGTAGGCCATATCGATGCGTGCCAGTGCCTGCACCAGCCCGAAGCCGGTCTCCTGGTCATAGCCAAGCACGTGCCCCGAGACGACGTTGCCATCGGCCAAACGTATCCAGACGGTTTCCGCTTCCGTCACGAGATAGCCGATCGTCAAGATCACGCCGTCCTTGCCGATGAGAACGCCGTGTCCCAGCCGTTCCGTGCCAAGCGTCTCCGCCGTGTAGGCGTCGTTGGGCACGATCGAGCGCAACCCGACGACCGACGTCAAAGCGCGCTCGAGGTCGAAGTCGTAATTCTCGGGTCTTGGCTGCACGGTTCGCCTATCCTCAGTGATCCCGCGATTGCTGGCAGTTAACATAGTTGGTCCGGCCAGCGCCTACAATCGCCCGCGGAACTCAAACGGTGCAGCGTGTGATGAACGCGGTCACAGCCGCATCAAACCCTTCCGCAGCCTCGATATTTATCGAGTGGCCGCCGGGCAGATCGACGACTTGGACGTCTGGGATTTCGGCCGCGACCCGCTCACGCATGGGCTGGAACCGTTTCTCCCACAGTCCATTGACCAGCAATGTAGGAACGCGAACCTCGGCCAGTCGGTGCGCGATGGAGAGATTAGGCGATGTCAAGGCGATGGAGCGCAGGATGCCTTCGGGCGCCAGCATATCGGCATCGGCGACCAGCTCCGCCTTGATTGATTCGGGGAAGCGCTTGGCGTGGCTCGGGTGAATGCGCAGCGCCTGCAGCGCGGCTTTGCCCCCTTCCTTAATCGTCCGGGAGCGCTCCTGCTGGGCGGCCTCGCGCTCGGGATCGCCTTTCGCGGAGAGGGCCGAGATTGAATTGGTGATGATGAGGCCGAAGGTTCGGTCTGGGTGGGTCAAGGCATATTGCGTCGCGAGGCCGGCCCCGAACGATTGACCACAAACCATCCATTTGTCCAACCCCAGCGATGAGCGGATGGCTTCGAAGCCGGCAATGTACTTGTCGACCGCGTAGCTGGCGGGATCGTCGGGCGTCGGCGAGCGCCCATGGCCCAGCAACTCGATGAGGACGGGACGGCAGACCTTGGTCAGGGCTGGCAAGTTGGCGCGCCATTGGGCCCGGCTCGACAGAAAGCCATGTACCATCAGCATATAGGGTCCATGCCCACGATCGTGGACTTCGTGATAGAGAGACATTTCGGTTAGCCCCTGGTGCCGTCGCTGACGTTGCCCAATGACATATTTCAGCGCAGCGATCCAGTGTACTGGCCAGTGTATTGGCCAGTCTACTGGACAGCCGAGAAACAGTTGGTTCGTGGCGGTGATACGGAGCGCACGAACAGGAGCACAAGTTCGTATGAGTACCGAAACCGAAATCCGCGAGGCCAGGCCTGACGACTTCGAGCAGTGGTTGCCGCTCTGGGAAGGCTACAATGAGTTCTACCAGCGGCGCGGCCCGACGGCCGTTCCCATGGACGTGACCCGTCTGACCTGGAGCCGGTTTTTCGACCACTATGAGCCGATGCATTGCCTTGTCGCTGAACGCGAGAGCCGTCTTATTGGCATGGTGCACTACATATTCCACCGCAACACAACGATGGTCGGCCCGACCTGTTACTTGCAAGACCTCTTCGCGTCTAAGGAGGCCCGCGGCCAGCGCGTCGGGCGTGCCTTGATCGAAGGCGTCTACGCTAAAGCCACGGCCGTTGGATCGACGCGGGTCTATTGGATGACCCATGAGACCAATGCGACGGCCCAACTGTTATATGATCGCATCGCCGACAAGTCCGGTTTCATTCAGTATCGAAAATCGATATGAGCCTGAGCCGCGGTCAAATCGACCCTTTACGGAGCAGATAAATGCGACAGATGGTGCTGGTCGGCTTTTTGCAGGCTCAGAATTGTTCGAACTTCGCAGCCTCCTGGCGCCATCCCAAGTCGCGGACCGACTTCATGTCGGCCGACTTCTACCGGCACATTGCGAAGGTTCTGGAGGCCGGCAAGTTCCAGCTTGCGTTTTTCGACGACCGCCTGGGGATGCCCGAGTTCCAGAGCGGCAGCTACGGCGAGGCGATCGCCAATGGCATCCGGTGCGTGAAGATGGACCCGATCGCCTGCCTGATGCCGATGGCGATGGCGACCGAACACCTCGGCCTTGGCGCGACTTATTCGACGACCTACTACGAGCCATTTCACGTCGCGCGCATGTTCGCGACGCTCGACCTGATGACCAATGGGCGCTCGGCGTGGAACATCGTCACGTCGCTCAACGATACCGAGGCCCGCAACATGGGCCGCGATGAGGTCGCCGAGCACGACGAGCGCTACGACCGGGCCGACGAATTCATGGAGGTCGTGCTCGGCCACTGGGACACCTGGGAGGACGATGCGCTGATCGTGGACAAGTCGACCGGCCGCTTCGCCCATCCCGAGAAGGTGCATCGCCTCGGGTACAAGGGAAAATTCTACAAGTCGCAAGGCCCTTTCACCGTGCCCCGTTCGGCGCAGGGTCATCCGGTGCTGATCCAGGCGGGTCAAAGTGGCCGCGGCAAGCGCTTTGCCGCCGAATGGGGCGAGATGATTTTCACGTACAATGTTGGCCTCGAAGCGTCGAAAAAGGCTTTCAAGGATCTCAAGGCCCAATGTGCCGCGACGGGCCGCGATCCCGACAGCATGAAGATCGCGACGCTGATACATCCAATCGTTGCCGCGACCCGGGCGGAAGCTGAAGACAAACGCGCGGTGACTGCGAGCCTACCGCTGGAAGTCGACAGCCTGATGTTGCTGTCGGAAGCCCTGAATTTCGACTTCGGATCGAAGCCGATGGACGAGCCCTTCACCGATGCCGAGCTGAACAGCATCTCTGGTCTGCATACGTTGCGCGATCGGGTGACGGCACAAACCGGCGGGCGTAAGCCGACGGTGCGCGATTTCATCAAGATCACCGGTCGCGGCCAGTTGCAAAATCCGCTGGTCGGTACCGGTAAGGATATCGCCGATATGATGGAGGAATACTTCACCGCACCGGCCTGCGATGGCTTCGTGATCAGTGCGACGTGCGTGCCTGGAACTTACGAGGATTTCGTCGCCTTTGTCGTGCCGGAGCTGCAGCGCCGTGGCTTGTTCCACAAGGACTATGCCGGCAAGACATTGCGCGAGAATGTCGGACTAGCACGGCCGGACGTCAGTGCCTGGCGAAACGTCCGTCGCGGCGTCCGGTGATCATGTACCCGCATTGCGTCGGGGCGAGGCTTGGATGAGCGCTGCCATCACCTACAGTGAGACGCGAGATCTGCCGCGCGCGGGCATCCTGGATCTCTATCGTGCGAACGCATGGTCGTCGGCGGATCGGCCGGATGCGCTTTGCATGGCGCTCGCCGGTTCGCACGCGCTGGTCACTGCGTGGGATGGGGCACAGCTTGTCGGCCTCGGCAATGCGCTCTCCGACGGCCATCTCGTCGTCTACTATCCGCATCTGCTGGTGCTGCCCACGTATCAGGGACGCGGCATCGGGCACCACATCATGCATCGGCTGACGTCAAAATATGGCGGTTTCCATCAGCACATGCTGGTCGCCGATGCCGGTACAGGTGCGTTTTATCGCAAATGCGGCTTTGAGCGGGCTGGCGCGACGCAGGCCATGTGGATTTATGCAGGCGGCGATGTCACGTCGTCCAAACCTGGGCCGCAGGGTGCATGAATCCGGCAGCGCGCGACGTAGCGCCCGAGATTGAACAACCTATCGCCCGGGGATGCCGAATTCCGAGAACAGGATCACGTCGAGGAGATCGCCAGGCTGCACATCGCCGTGATCCTCGGGGATGTCGATCAGGCCATCAGCGGCTCTGAGGCCGGAAATCAATCCGGAACCATCGCGCTTGAACTTGTCGATCGCGAGGCCGGTGCCTGTCTCGACCAGCATACCGCGCCAGAACTCGCGCCGGCCGGGCTTGCGGCCCGAGAACGCGAAGGCTGCCGGCAGCTTGAGACGGCGGGGTTCCGGCCAGGGCGCACCACCGAGCCGGCGCAGTAGCGGCCACACGTACATCAGGAAGCAGACGAACACCGCCACCGGGTTGCCCGGCAGACCAATGACGATGCAATCTCCAATCTGGCCGAATGACATGGGACGGCCAGGCTTGATCGCGAGCTGCCAGAGGTGGCGTTTGCCGAGCGCATCGAGAGCGGTGACCATATGGTCTTCCTCGCCCCGGCTGGCACCGCCCGAGGTCAAGATCACGTGATATCGTGAAGCCGCATCTCGAAGCGCCGTCTCTATGGCCTCGCGCCGGTCCGGCAGCACACCGAGATCGTGGGGGATCGCGCCCGCCGATTGGATCAAACCCATCAGCATCGGCGCGTTGGCATCGTAGACCTGTCCCGCCCGCAAGGGCGCGCCCGGTCGAATGACCTCGTCGCCGGATGAGACGATGGCGACCGAGATGGGCTCGAAGCAGGGCACATCCGCATATCCAACCGATGCCAGTGCGGCGAGGTCTTGTGGGCGGATGACGTGGCCGCTCGCAAACATGGGCTCGCCGGCCTTCACATCCTCGCCGGCCTTGCGGACGTTGGCTCCCGCCTTGAGGCCTTTGGGGATGTCGACGCGCTGTGCGCCATCCCTGCCACTGAGAGACACATCCTCCTGCATGACGACCGTGTCAGTACCGTCGGGCATGACAGCACCGGTAAAGATGCGAACCGCCGTTCCCGGGGCTGCTGGGGTGGAGAGCGGATGGCCGGCTGCGGCGCGTCCTTCGACGGTAAGCGCTGCGCCCGCATCCCGGACAGGACCAGCGGCGAAGGCGTAGCCGTCGACGGCGGCGTTGGTGTGCGCTGGGACGGGGTGCCGTGCGGTGACGTCGGCGGCGAGAATCCGCCCGTTGGCGAGCGCCAATGGGACGGCAGCATAGCCAGCGATCGCCGTGACGCGTGTCTGCAGCAGGGCCAGCGCCTCGCTGTGACGAAGCCGGTCCTTGTCGTGCAGGAAACAATCGTCGAGCAGCTTGCTGTTCATGCGACGGTTTGGATCAGGGTGCGACCACAAAGAATTGCGCGCAATCGGCTGTTTGAGGCATGCGCGGGGCTCAGCCAAGCATGGTCGCTTCAGGCTCATCGCGCAATGGGTTCAACAAAAACCCCTCGCGAAGCGCGGGCTGTGCACGATTTCAAGGTTGAAGGAAAACTTCGTCTGAGCCCATCGCCGGCAACGCGGCTGAGCTAACAATGCTAGGCCGCTCTGCGAAAACGCATGGAACGACGAATTGGACCAGGACGCCTTAGTGCTGGATCAATAGGAACACGCCGATGCCCAAGGCCGGCCCTAACACAGAACTCAACAGCACCGCTATCATCGGTCTGACAAGCATAACACACATCCCGCTACTACTCGACGCTACGTAGCGCCACGCATCGGAAGGCATAGCGTCCACCCTCATGGCCACACGCTTCCAAAAGGTATTTTATCGGGTGATCTGACGAATTGCACGAAAAAACCGAAGTTTTTCACAAATTTGTTACTTGCTGCTCTTGACATGTTTATTGCAGCGCAACCGCGCCTCGCGAACATCTTTAAGTTATTGATCTTTGGCACTTATTAAAAATTTCGCACTGTTCGGTTGTCCGGACATGTCGGCAATGCTAGCCATTTCGCGTGGCCTGCGTTGGTTGCGGGCGGGACGAGGGAAGGATCGAGGCGATGACGACATCTGGAGCGAACCCGGCTGGCAAACGCTCAGCTAAATATGATGTTATCATCGTTGGGGCTGGAAACGCGGCGTTTGCGGCAGCAGTTTCGGCACGCGAGAACGGCGCCTTGAAGGTGGCCGTGCTCGAGAAGGCCGACCGGGAGAGCCGTGGTGGTAACACGCGCTACACGGGAGGGCTTCTGCGCTTTGCGTTCGAAACGGTGGATCAGGTGCTGGCCGTCTGTCCCGAGGCCCGCCATCTCGACGGATTTCATGGAAGGCATCGAACCGTACTCGTCGGAGACATTTCGCGGCGACCTTCAACGGGTAAGCGGCGGCCGGACGGACAAGGACCTCTCCGAGATCCTGATCGGCAAGTCCTATGAGACCGTGTCTTGGCTGGTCAGCCTCGGTCACAAGCTGGAGCCGGCGGTGTCGCTCTCAGCCGTTTATGTCGACGGCATGCTCAAATGGCCCAAGGGTGCGGTTATCCGCACCGAGCACGAGGGCGTCGGCCTCTCGGCGCATTGGTTCAAACTCGCGAGGGAACGCGGCTGTGACATCCTGTATGAGCACGCCGCCACGGACCTGATCCAGGATGACAGCGGCCGCGTGATTGGCGTCAAGGTCAAGTCGCCCGACGGCATGATCGACATGATGGCCGGCGGTGTCGTACTGGCGTGCGGTGGATTTGAAGCAAATGCCGCAATGCGCGGCCAGTATCTCGGCAAGCCCTGGGACTCGGCAAAGGTGCGAGGCACCAAGCATAACCAGGGCGACGGCCTGCGCATGGCAATGGAGATCGGCGCCATGCCGGTCGGTCAATGGACCGGCTGCCATGCGACGCCGATCATGGCCGAGGCCGCCGAATATGGTGACCTCAAGCTCACCGACCGCACCAACCGGCTCTCATACCACTACGGCGTGATGATCAATCGCGAGGGCGTCAGGTTTGTCGACGAGGGCGCCGACTTCAACATGTTCACCTACGCCAAGTATGGCCGCCTGATCCTCGACCAGTTGGGTTCGGTCGCCTACCAGATCTTCGACCAGAAGGTGATCCACCTGCTCGAGCAACGCTACGACACATCGGAGCCGATCGTAGCCGACACGCTTGACGCGCTGATCGACAAGCTGCCGGTGAAGGCGGCGGTCGCGAAGAAAACACTCGCGGACTACAACGCGGCTGCGGGTCGCGGCGGCGGTTTCAATCCCGGCATTCTCGATCAGCACCACACCGACGGGTTGGCGCTGCCGAAAACCAACTGGGCGCAGAAGCTCGATCAGGGTCCATTCGTCTGCTACCCGTGCACCGGCGGCATCACGTTCTCGTTTGGCGGCCTGAAGATCGATAGCGAGGGTCGTGTTCTCGACACGGGTTGGCGACCGATCGCGGGCCTCTACGCTGCGGGGGAGATGGTCGGCAACCTGTTCCACGACAACTATCCAGCCGGTACAGGTCTGATGTCGGGCGCCGTTTTTGGCCGCACGGCCGGCCGCAGCGCCGCCCAGCGTCGCAATTGGTAATCTGCGACAATTTGACCAGCCTACTTCCTGAGTGTTAGCGTTTGAGCGGCGCTGCGGCCCAACGCAGCGCGCACAAAAGCATCAGGGAGTGACGCATGACGAAGGCACCTTGGCTGGCCGCCAGTGTTGCGGCGGCGTTCTTTGTTTGTGGCGCTGACAGCGCTGCGGTTGCGCAGACCACGACGAAACTTCGCCTGCAGGCGAGCTTCCCGCCGACCAGCGTCGCGATGGATGGCTTGAAGCTTTGGGCCGAGCGCGTGAAGGTCATGTCGGCCGGGCGTCTCGACATCGAAGGATTGGCGGCTGGTACCGTCGTCCCGGCCTTCGAGGTGCTCGACGCCGTGCACAAGAACGTCGTCGACGGCGGGTATTCCGCGAGTGCCTACTGGGTCGGCAAGCATCGCGCTGCGGGCCTTTTTGGCGCCACGCCCGGCGGTCCGCTCGGCATGGACGAAATGGACTTCTACGGCTGGCTGCACACGGGCGGCGGGCTCGCGCTGTACCACGAGCTCTATCAGGTCGAACTCAAACGCAACGTCACCGTGATCCCGATCGCCTGGGTCGGCAACCAGGTGTTCGGCTGGTATGCGAAGCCTGTGAAGAACTGGGAAGACCTCAAGGGCCGCAAGTGCCGCCAGACCGGCATCTTCGCCGAGGTGATCGCGAAGTCCGGCATGAGCGTCGTCAACATGCCCGGCGGCGAGATCGTGCCGGCGGCTGAGCGCGGACTGATCGAGTGCGCTGAGTGGGCGAGCCCAGTCGACGATATGAAGATCGGTTTCCATCTGGTCTGGAAGCACTACTACATGCCGTCCGTGCATGAGATCTCGCCGATCCTCGAGATCCTGCTCAATCTGGATACGTGGAACAAGTTGCCCGCCGATCTGCAGCAGATCATGAAAACGGCTGCGTGGGAGGCGACCGTCATGCAGCGGCTGCAAACCAACCTGTGGAACCACGATGCGATGATTGAGTTGACGACCAAACACGGAGTGACCATCCATCGCACGCCCGACGACATCATGAAGAAGACGCTCGAGACCTGGGACAAGCTGGTCGAGGAGGAGACGGCGAAGAACCCGTTCTTCAAGAAGGTCTGGGAGAGCCAGAAGGCCTACGCCGGCAAGGTCGTGCGCGTGCGAACGACGGCCTATCCAGACTATAACTTCACGGCCAAACATTACTGGCCTGACAAAAAGTAACTGCGCCTGCTGGCGGCGGCTCAGGCAGGCACGTCTGCATTGCAACAAGGGCCGTCGGGCCCTTGTTCACGCTGCTCCCTTGTTCAAACCGGGCATGGCAGGTTTGCACCCACCGCCAGGGGTTTGGAGATGTCAGGGGTTTGGAGATTGCGGATCTGTTCCATCCAGAAAATGCGCTATCGTGGCCGGGGCTCAGATGCGCCCGCCACAGATCAGGAGATCCGCCCTCCATGTCCCAATTGCGCATTCCCGCCGTCTTCATGCGCGGCGGCACGTCGAAGGCCATCATGTTCCACGCGCGCGATCTGCCGGCCGATCGCAGCGAATGGGACCACATCTTTCTCTCCGCCATGGGGACACCCGATCCCAACATGCGCCAGCTCGACGGCATGGGCGGCGGCGTCTCGTCAGTCTCGAAAGTGTGCATCATCGGCCCGCCGAGCCGGCCAGATGCCGACGTCGACTACACGTTCGCCCAGATCGGCGTTGACCGGCCGATTGTCGATTACAGCGGCAACTGCGGAAACATGTCGGGTGCGGTCGGCCCGTTCGCGGTCGACGAGGGGCTCGTGCCCGTCCCGGCCAGCGGCAAGCCGGTCGTGCGTATCCACAATACCAACACCTCGAAGATCATCGTCTCGCGCTTCGACATGGCGGGTGACGAAGCGGGTGTCGACGGCGACATGGCGCTCGACGGCGTCTCGGGAACCGGTGCGCCGGTCCGGCTCGAGTTCATGGATCCGGGCGGCGCGCGCACAGGCAAGCTGCTGCCGACCGGCCGTGCCACGGACATGCTGGAAGTTTCCGGTGTCGGGCGCATCGCTGCCAGTCTTATCGATGCAGCAAACCCTTGCGTGTTCGTCGACGCGGCTTCGTTGGGGCGCAGCGGCACGGACTTGCCGGCCGCCATGGAGCGCGACACCGAGCTGCTCGCGCGGCTCGAGGCCATCCGGCTTGCCGCTTCCGTCGCGATGGGTCTCGCACCGGACCTCGCCGCCGCCGCCAAAATTCCGAGTGTGCCGAAGGTGGCCATGGTTTCAGCGCCGAACATCGCCAGCACGCTCTCAGGCCGCGCGCTTGCCGCCGCCGACATGGATATCACGATCCGCATGATCTCGGTCGGCCAGCCGCATCGCGCGGTGCCGGTCACGGGAGCGACGTGCCTCGCGGTTGCGGTGCGCATTCCCGGCAGCATCCCCGCCACGCTTGCAGGGATGATCCCGGAGAGCCAGCCGATCCGCATCGCGCAGCCGTCCGGCGTCACTGTCGTCGACGCCAAGGTCGTCGCGGATGGCGGCGCGAACGGCGGACTGCGTGCCGAATACGGCGCCGTCTATCGGACACAGCGGCGTCTGTTCGAGGGCCGCGTTCTCTATCGTCTACCGAAACCAAGCCGGAGCGCCGCATGACTGCCGCATCCATCGCCAAAGTGAAGCCCGCCCCCGTCACCCGTATCGTTGCCAACTGGCTGGCGGGCCTGCGCCACGACGATGTGCCGGATCATGTCCGCAAGGCGCTGCGCCTGCTGATCACCGACACCCTGGGTGCGACGCTCGCCGGCCTCGATCAGCCGTGGACCAAGTCTGTTGCCACCTGGGCGCGCCGGGGCGCCTTGCCGGCTGGGACGCCGGGGCTTGCCACTGAATGGGGGCAGCCGGAGGCACGCCTGCGCCCTTCGGATGCGGCACTCGTCAATGGGACGGCGGCGCACGCCTTCGAACTGGATGATTTCCACAATGCGAAATTGCACCCGGGCGCCGTCGTCATTCCAGCGGCATTGGCCGTTGCCGAAGCACGCGGCTCGGATATGCGCCGTCTCGAGACGGCGATTGCCGCGGGGTACGAGGTCATGATCCGCACGTCGCTGGCGCTGGATCCGTCCGAGGGGCGGTTGCGCGGCTGGCATCTCACGGCGATCTGCGGCACCTACGGCGCGGCGGCTGCGGCGGCGGTGCTGATGGGCCTCGATCGGGAGAAAACGGCCTGGGCGCTGGGCCTCGCGGGCACGCAGTCCGGCGGCCTCTTCGCATTCAATGCCGACGGCACGATGTCGAAGCGATTGCATCCCGGACGCGCGGCGCAAGCCGGCATCATGGCGGCCGAACTGGCCGAGCTCGGCTTCTCCGGCCCGACGCAGATCTATGAGGCCGAGGATGGCGGGTTCTTGTGGGCCTATTCATCGAAGTCGCGCACTGGCCCGCTGATCGACGGCCTTGGAATCAAATGGCACGGCGCCGACACCACATTCAAACCCTACGCGTGCTGTGGCAGCCTGCACTCCTACATCGACTGTGCCGTGGCGCTGCGTCCGCATTGGAAGCCGGGCGCGCGCATTCGTGTCGGCGTCGCCGAGGTGGTGAACGTGCAGTGCGGTTACGCGTACGAGCAGGGCAGCGAACTGAATGCGCAAATGAGCATCCGCTACTGTACGGCAATTGCGCTGCTCGATGGCGGCGCGCTTCCTGCCCAGTTCACGCCGGAACGCATCGCCGATCCGGCGGTGACCAAGCTCGCGCAGTCGATCGAGGTCAGCCACGACCCCGAGCAGGACAAGCTCTACCCGGGCCGGTTTTCCGGTTGGGTCGAGATCGAGCAGTCGCCAGGCAGCAACCAGTTCGAACGCAACGCGCGGCTCGATCCGTCTGGCCATCCCAACAATCCCGATCGGGACCGCGCCTTGATGGACAAGTTCCATCGCCTCGCGCAGCCGGTGATCGGGGCGGCGAGCATGGAAAAACTGGCCGCCGAAATTGCCGGGCTCGAAACCAGCAATCCGCGCCGGATCGTCAGCCTTTTGGTGCCGGCCCGATGAGCCTGACGCGGGCCTATGCTGCGTCGCTGCAAGGGGTCTACGCGCGCGGTCTCGATGTGGCTTCGCGCGCGGCGGCATTGGCGCTGGTGCGCGACGGCCTCGCAGTCGCACTCGCCGGTGCGTCGGAGCCTGGTCCGCGCATTCTGCGCGAGATGGCGGCGGGCATGGGATCGGCGCCGGCTGCGAGCCTGCTCGGTGGCGGTATGGCACGCGTCTCCGTGGCAGATGCCGCCCGGGCTAATGGCGCCGCCATGCACGTGCTCGACTGGGAGCCGATGTGGAACCCGGCGAACCACTCGCTCTCGACGACGCTGCCGGCTGTCCTGGCATTCGCGGAAGCAGCCGCCCGGGGCGTGGGACCATTTTCAGGCCGGGTGCCATTTGAAATCACCGGTGAGCGTCTGTTGGCGGCGCTGGCCGTTGGCATTGAAGCGCAGGCCCGGATGCGCCGCGCGTCCGGTCAACTCGATCCAGGACAGCTCAAGTTCCATCCGCCGGGTGCGGTCGGCGCGTTCGGTGCCGCGACGGCGTGCGGACTGCTGCTCGGTCTCGACACCGATGCGCTCGCCCACGCGCTCGCGATTGCGGCGTCGCGGGCGAGCGGGGTCCAGGCCAACATCGGCAGCATGACCAAAGCGCTGCATTGCGGCGGCTCAGCTGGCGCGGGGCTCGAAAGTGCGCTGATGGCAGCCGCCGGGTTCACGGGCGATGCCGATGCGCTCGGCGATCCACGCGGCTATGGCCGGGCGTTCTATGCCGAGACGTTCGAGCCGGCGCATCTGACCGCGGATGCGCCGGTTTTGCATATCGTTGCGCCGGGACCCGCCTGGAAGCTGTTCCCGAGCCAGTACGCCACGCACTTCGCCATCACGGCGGCGCTCGATGCGCATGCTCAGCTGAAGGCGCAGGGACTGGATGCGGCGGCGATCGATCGTGTGCGCCTCGTGACGCCGGCGATGCCTTATGTGGATCGCCCGAAACCCGCGACCGGTCTCGCTGGCAAGTTCAGTTTCCAGTACACGGCCGCTGCGGCCCTGCTCGATGGTGCGGTCAGCGTTGCGAGCTTCAAGGATACCCGCCGCTTCGCACCAGATATGGAGGCGATGCTTGCCCGCATAACGGTTGCGCCCGATGTAGCGCGCGAGGGCCGCTTCGACCGGTTGCGGCTCGACATCGATGTGACACTGACGAACGGCCGGCGGATTGCCGCCGCCTGTGACGGTCCACCCGGTATCTGGGGCCGGCCCGTGACGCCGCAGCGGCTCGAGGCGAAGTGGCGCGATGCGCTTACGTCATCGGTCGGCGCCGAACGTGCGCGGGCGATCGAAACCAAGCTGGCTTCGTTTGCGACCCTCGACGGCGCCGGACTGCTCGCCCTCATGGACCAGGTGGCGGGCGCCACGGCATGAAGCCATCGCGCCCGCACTGGTGAGCAACACGGCGCCTGGGACGGATGCGCGCGATCGGCGGCAACCGCTCAACCGCTCGACAGGCAGGCCTGCAGGAGAGGGTCCAGCATGGCCGACATTTCCATGATCTCGTCGCGGGTGACGGCCAGCGACGGCATGAAGCGTAGGCTGTCGGGGCGTGGCGCGTTCACCAGAAGCCCCGCTTCGAATGCGGCCGCCGCAATCGCCGGAGCGACATCCCGGCCAAGATCGAGAGCCTGCAGCAAGCCGCGGCCGCGAAAGCCGCCGAGACCATGGCAATCGGACAATCGGCCGAGCTCGTTTGACAACAACGTGCCCATCGCCGTCACGTGCTCCAGGAATTCGGGCTTTGCCACCTCGCCGAGTACGGCAAGGCCAGCCGCACACATGAGAGGATTGCCATTGAACGTGCCTCCCTGATCGCCATGCTCGAAACAACTCGCGGCTTCCGTTGCCACCAGGGCTCCGAGCGGCACCCCGCCGCCAAGGCCCTTTGCCAGGACGAGGATGTCTGGCAGCACGTCAAGGTGCTGGTAGTGAAACATCTTGCCGGTTCGGCCGATGCCGGTCTGGATCTCATCGAGGATGAGGAGCAGTCCGCGCTCCGTGGTCAGCTTGCGCAGATCGCGCAAAAACTGATCCGTTGCCGGGAAGACACCGGCCTCGCCCTGGATCGGCTCAAGCATCACGGCCACGGTGTTGGCGCCGATCCTGCGTTCGACGGACGCCATGTCGTTGAGTTGCGCTTTCGGGAAGCCGGACACCTTCGGCTCGAACAGTGGCTCGAAGACCTTCTTGCCCGATGCCGACATGGCCGCCAACGTGCGCCCGTGAAAGGCGTGGTCGAACGTGATGATCTCGTAGGCGCCGCCGCGATAACGGGCGCCGAATTTGCGCGCCAGCTTGATGGCGCCTTCAATTGCCTCGGCACCGGAATTCGTGAAGAAGACGCAGTCGAGGCCGCTGAGCCTTGTCAGGCGCGTGGCAAGTTCAAGGCTGCGATCATTGTAGTATGCGGGGCTTGGCGTGATCAGAGTCCGGGCCTGTTGGGTCAAGGCGTCGGCAATCGCAGGTGGAGAGTGGCCGAGGCAGTTGACTGCCCAACCCTGGACGAAATCCAGATAGCGCGTCCCGTTGCTGTCCCAGAGCCAGGAGCCTTCGCCCTTCACGAACACGTTCGAGGGGCGCTTGGTAATGTCCATCAGAGTGTGGATGGCAGAGTTGTTGGAGGTCATTGCGGATCTTCCTGTCAATTTGGGCATGAGTCATCGGCCGCGCACGAGGTGGCGGTATGGTGCACGTTGGCGTGCCAGCTTTGAATGGGACGACTAGCGTCGTCGCCTGGCCCGCCGGCGCATACGCCGGCGTGCGCAGAGCGCGCTCTGATCAGAAGGCCGACCCAAACGGTGAGTCATGGGAGTCCTGCCGATGGTCGAAGGTGAATGACGAGCCAGAAAACAAAAAAAGCCGCGCTCAGGGGCGCGGCTTTGTGACGGACGCATATTGCGTCATCGCGCTCGCGCAACAGATGCGAAGCGTCGGCGTCGTTTGATGTTCATCCCGGTCTTCATGACGGGGCAAATACCTTCGGCGGATGTCGAAGTCAAGGCATCACTGCCGTCATGTTTGCCGCGCCATAGCGTATTAGACGACCACTTGCGGCAGCAGATGGTCGATGTCGAGGCCGTGAATGTCCTGCAGCAGCACGACATCGACGAAGCCGGACCCCATGTCGACGGAGACAACGCTGCCGCGATTGGTTTCGGTGATGCGGATCATGCTGTGCGGGTCGAAGTTGCCGCGTCCTGACGCCAGTCCGGTGAAGTCGAGGCGATCACCCAGGTTGAAGTCGGTGATCGTGTCGAAGCCGGCGCGTGAGCCATCGGAGTTGACGACGTCGGAGCGCTCCCAGACGTAGGTATCGTTCATATTGTCGTAGAGGTACTGGCGCACATGACCGCCGGTCATGATGTCGTTGCCGGAACCGCCTCGAATGATGTCGTTGCCGCCGTCGCCATAGATGCGGTCGTTACCGTTCTCGCCGTAGATCCGGTCGTTGCCGCCACCGCCGAAGAATCCGTCGTTGCCCTCGCCGCCATACAGAATGTCGCAGTCGCCGCCGCCATTGAGGAAGTCGTTGCCGGCGCCGCCGTAGAGCGTGTCCGAGCCGGATTGACCGTCGAGCCTGTCGTCGCCGTCGCCGCCCTCGATGCGGTCGTTGCCGGTGCCACCATTCAGTATGTCCTTGCCGGCGCCGCCGAAGATCGTGTCATCGCCCGCACCGCCGTCGACTTTGTCGTCACCGGCATCGCCCCAGATCTGATCGTTGCCATTGCCGCCGTTGATGGTGTCGTTGCCGTCGCCGCCCCAGATCTGGTCATGGTCGTTGCCGCCATCGAGCGTGTCGTTGCCCGAGCCGCCTTCGATTTTGTCGTGGCCGTCACCACCGAGGACGGTGTCGTTGCCCTCGCCGCCATAGAGCTTGTCATTGCCGAGGCCGCCCTCAAGCCGGTCGTTGCCAGCGCCGCCGAAGAGGTCGTCATTGCCAGCGCCACCGAGCAACGTGTCGTTGCCCTCGCCGCCTTCCAGCCAGTCGTTGCCGTCGCCGCCATCCAGGATGTCGTTGCCAAGGCCGCCATAAACCCGATCGTTGCCCGCACCCGCGATGACGCGGTCGTCGCCCGCGCCCGCATCGATGAAATCATTGCCGCCGAGACCCGTGATCAGGTCATCGCCGTCCATACCGTAGATGTTGTCGCCGTTCTTAGATTTGCCGACGATCACGTCGTTGCGGCCGGTTCCGACAATCGTAGCCATTGATGTCTCCCTTGAGATCAGGGGAAACTACCGGAAAGGGTTTTAAGAACATTCCCACGCGCAAGCCAGAATTATCGAAAATTCGATCGAACCGTATTGATCGAACGAGGATGCCCGTCGCGAACCGGCGCGACGGATCAAAATGGTGCGGGAGGATGCCGCGCGTTTACGGTGCGTTAATCACGTCTACAACGGTTGGCTGCTATTTCTTTGCGGCTGAAGCCTTGCCCTTGTCGGGGGCATCGGCCACCGGCGCCGCATTCGCATCCATTCCGACGTACTTCGACCAGACGCGCCCGCGCCGCTCGCCGGAGGCCGGCGTTTCAGCTTGCGGATCCATGAGATCGCGACCGTTGGCCACCATGCCCGCGATGTTGCGTTGATTGGCGCAGCCGAACTGATCGTAATGCAGACGTTCGCGATCGCGGCCGAGGTCCGTTGGCCAGCGGCCGCATTCCGGACCAACCGCCACCGGGCGATCGAAAGCGAGATGGATGGAGCCGGCGTGCCGCCGATGCGCGCCCCGGGTGACGTGCACCTGCTTCGAGGTCAGCCCCGCATCGCGCAACGCCTGGCGGAGGTCAGAGTTCGAACGGTCACCGCTGGCGGGAACGGTCACACGCAGCTGGCAATTCGATTCCGTCCTGTAGCGCAGGCCGAAGCGGTAGATGTCCGCGATCTGATTGCGGCTCAGCCCATCGCCATGCGGCGGCAACTCGACCGTCAGCGTATCGGTTTCGTCGCGATAGCCGATCCGGTGCATTTGAGCGGGATCGTTGAGCTGTGCGGCCTCGACTTCGCCGAGCCGCCGGTGCTCGTCGCAGCCGAGCAGGGCCATCGTGAGGGTGAGGCCGGCGGTCATGGCCGCCATGGATTGCACCTTGTTCATCCCTTCACTCCCACGTCCGGATATTCGACAATGAAGCCGTAATCGCCCTGATAACTGCCTTCGGGCACGTGGCCCGGGCGTCCATAGATGCGATTGAGCGTGCCAAAGAAGATGCTTTGCAGGTCGCTTGCCGGCGCGAAACCCGCATCGGGGCGCGCGGCCTGCGCGGCATTCATGTGCTTGGCCAGATACGGCGTAACCAGGATGACGAGCTCGGTCTCGCGGCGGCGATAGTCGTTGCTCCGGAACAGTTGGCCGAGAACGGGCAGGTTTTTCAGTCCGGGAACGCCATCGACATTCTGGCGCGTCTCGTCGGACAACAGGCCAGCCATGGCCAGCGTCGCGCCGCTCGGCAGCTCGAGCGTGGTTTCCGCACGGCGAACCTTGAGTGCGGGTACCGTCAATTGATCGCTGACGGTGATGGCGCCTTCCGCCGAGAGTTCGCTGACTTCAGCCGAAATTGTCAGATTGATGCGGCCTTGATCGAGCACGACCGGCTTGAACGACGTCGCGACACCGAATTGTTTGAACTGGATCGTAATTTGGCGGTCCTGGCTGGCGATCGGAATCGGGAATTCGCCGCCTGCCAGGAACTTGGCCGTTTCGCCCGACAGGGCCGTCAGGTTCGGCTCGGCGAGGGTGCGCGCCATGCCGGAGCGCTCGAGCGCATGCAGCAAGGTGGTGACGCTGTGGTTGCCGACCGTCCACGCCGTCTGCAGCGCCGAACCGGCGACACCGAGCGGGACGCTCGGGCTAGTCACGGGAAAGGCGTTGGTGATGATCTTGCTGAACGTGAAGTTGCCCGAATTCAGAACTGATCCGGGAATATCGACGCCGATGCGGCGCAGCGCGTCGCGCTGGATCTCGGCGACCTGGATTTTGAGCAGGACCTGCTCCTTGGCCGCCGTCGACAGCAAGTTGACGACGCCATCCTTGTTCTTGACGAAGCGGCCCGCGATATCGGCTGCACGGTTGGCATCGGCCGGAGTAACGACGCTGCCGGTCAGCACGACGTTGGTGCCCACCGTCTCGACGGAGATTTTGGAACCGGGGATGAGGCGCTGGATGATGTCGGCGAGGTTCGACAGATCGCGTTGCACGCTGATCTCGAGCAGCAAGGCTTTCTTGCCGTTGCCGTCCAGCAGGAAGGCATTGGCCTCGCCGGCATCCTTGGCCACGAGATAAACGCGCCGCGACGATTGAACGACGACGTCGACCACCTCGGGGTTCGAAACGAGCACGTTCGTCACATCGACCGGCAGCTCGACCATCATCGATTTGTCGAGGCCGATATTGACCTTCTTGACGATCGGCAACGCCGCGCTCGGAGGAATGACCAGGACCGAGCGGTGACCGGGCTCGACGGGGGCCACGATCTTCGCGGAACCGGCTTTGCTGGCGCGGCTGATCTCCTGAGCGCCGAGTATGGGGGCGGCGCACAGAAACAACAGACAGGCGAGCGGCGCCGCAAAGCTGCGGCGGAGATGATGTGACACGATGGACACTCCCGTGGACGGCAACGGCCGCAATGGACTCGATGATGCCGGAGCCACACCTGAAGTTGGCAGGCGACCCAGCTCCACTTGGGGCCAAGATCGATGCTCACGGCTGTTCAGGCCAGCGTGACGTTGCAGATCCTGTGACTTGCGACCAGCAAGTGCACACATTATGCACAGGCGGTGCTCGATACGCGCTGCAGCGTCGCGTGCGAAGTGATTGCAAAAAGCGTTTCTGGATCGGGTGCTTATGCGGGCGCCATGGTGTTCAATTGGCGCGACGCGCAGCAATTCGGGGACGTGAACCGATGCTGTGCAAAAGTCGTCTTTGCCCCCTCGAGATTGACGATTGGCGCCTGACGCAAGGGCTGACGGCGCTGATCCCGGCTACTTAGTGGGCCGCCCGATCCGGGATCTGGATCTCGAAGGTCGCCCCCGCCGGGGTGTCGACCAAACTGAGGGTCCCGCCATGCGCTACGGCAAGTTCATGGGCAATCGCGAGCCCAAGACCGGTGCCACCCTTGCGCGTCGAGCCGTGGAAGGCCTGGAAGAGGTGCGCGCGGGCCTTCGCGGGAACGCCTGGACCGTCATCACCGACCCGGATTTTCACCAATCTGTCTTGCCGTTCGGCGGTCACCGTTACGGTGCCTGTCGCCGCCGACCCCTGGGCTTCAATGGCCTGGATTGCGTTGCGTACGAGGTTGGTCAGAAGCCGGAACAGCTGATCGCGATCAGCATCGATCTCGACCGCGGTATCGACGGCGCAGGACCAACGGATGGCGGGTCGGGGCAGACTGAGCCCTTCCGCCACGTCCTCGACGAGGACGAGAAGTTTGAACCGCTCGCGCTGCGGTGGGTGCTCGGCGGCGCGGCCGAACGTCAGGGTATCGTTGCAGAAGTTGATCGCGCGATCGAGCGAGGCGATCAGTTTGGGCGCAAAGCTCTGAACGGTCGGGTCGGGGCTGGAGGTCAGGCGATCCGACAGCAGCTGGGTGTTGGCCAGAAGATTGCGTAAATCGTGATTGATCTTGCTGACGGCAAGGCCGAGGGCGGCGAGCCGGTTCTTCTGGTTGAGGAGCTGCGACAGCTCGGTCTGCATATGGGCGAGCTCGCGCTCCGCCACGCCAAGTTCGTCGCGGCGGGTCGTCGGCTCGATGATACGGCTTTTGTCCTCGGGGTTCTGGCTGAAATGCAGCATATTGTCGGCGATGCGCATCATCGGGCGAACCAGCATCGCGTTCAGCGCCATGTAGACCAGCGCCGCCGTGATGATCGAGATGATGATCGACAAGCCCAGAATATTGAGGGCGAACCGATGGAGCGCCGCTCTCAGCGGGGCTTCCGGCAGCACGATCTCGATCTGGTCGCTGGCGTCCTCGCCTGGCCGGCCAATTACGCGCAACACGCGGTCGCCAGACGAGAAGACGGTTTCTATGGCGTCGAGAATGACGCCGAAGCGAGTGCTGAGCGACGCAGTTCCCTGGCGCATCGTGGTCAGGTCGTAGGTCTGATCGATGGCGAGTGGCATGTCGGCCTGGAGGATGAGATTGCGCTGGCCGTTGCGCTTCAGCGCGACGGCACGGACCTTAGCAGTCTGCAGCAGTTCATTGCGCAGGACGTGGGGGACATCGCCGCCCGGTGACGCTTCTGCGGCCAGCGACGCAAGTTGGGCCGCCGTCAGGCGATCCATCAACCAGTTGATTCGGAAATTGGCGACCGAGGGCACGAATATCAGGATCTCAGCCAGCATCACGAACAGGATCGTCAGCAGGAGCAGCTTGGACGACAGGCCGAGGCCGCGCAGACGATCGACAATAGACCGGCGGCCCGGCGCACTGGGGTGTGCGTCGTTCGCCGGCACGGGGAGGTCAACCTTCTGGTCCAAGAGCTGTCTGCGGTTCTCCGACGTCCTGTCGGCTGTGGAGTCATCGGCGCAGCCGATCGCACAACGTCAACAAGGCCTGACGTTGAACCACCATATCAGAAATAACGCGGGTATGCCCCCAGAGCTTCGGCTCTGGGTCCAGCGTGGCCGGCGGCCACTTCAGCCGAACTTCGCCAACAGGCCGACAACTTTGCGTACAAGTGGACTGCCGGCCTTCAGGGCGTAGTAACCAAGAGCGGCCCGCTTGTTGATTTCGGTCAGCGTCGGGTAGGGCGAGATCCACTGCGTCATGGCGGTGATCTTGAGCCCTTGGGAAACGGCCAGGGACCACATCTGGATCAGCTCGCCGGCATGCTCGCCGACAATGGAGGCCCCGAGAATGCGGCCCTTCTTGTCGGTGACGACCTTGACGAACCCCTCCGTCGCCCGCTCCGCCTGGGCGCGGTCATTCTCATGGTATGGCCAGCGGTAGACGTTGATCCGGCCAACCTTCGCTTTTGCCTGATCCTCCGTCATGCCGATGTTGGCCAGCTCCGGATCCGTGTAGGTGACCCACGGGATATGGTCCTCGCGCACAGTGGCCGGCATCCGGAACAGCAGCCGGCGGAACACGATGCCGGCATGATAGTTGGCGACGTGCGTAAACTGCAGGCCGCCCGCTACGTCACCTATGGCGAACACTTTCGGATTCGAGGTCACGAGCCCGCTCGAGACCTGGATGCCGCGCCGGTCGAAGCGAATGCCGGCGGCGTCGAGATTGAGATCCTGGACATTTGGCTTGCGGCCAGCGGCGACGAGTAGATGGGTGCCATCGATGGTTTCTGCACCACTGGCGGTCGAAATCGTCACTCGCAGGGCGCCGGCGCGGCCTTCGACGCGCTCCACCTTGGAGCCTTCCCAGAGCTCGAGGCCCTCGGCGCGCAACTTGTTCAGCACGACGACCGTCAGCTCAGGATCGTCCTTGCCGAGTGCCTTCATGCCCTCGAGCACGGTGACTTTCGCGCCCAGCCGCAGATGGGCCTGAGCCAGCTCGATTCCGATCGGTCCGCCGCCGATCACGATCAGGTGGCCCATCTGGTGCTGGTTGTCGAAGATCGTTTCGTTGGTGAAGTAAGGCACCTGATCGAGGCCGGGAATGGGCGGGACCGCCGGGGAGGAGCCGGTTGCTATGCAGAATCGGCGCGCGCGGATCAGCGTATCGCCGGCCATCACCGTGCGCCGGTCGACGAAGCGGCCGGCTGCCTGGATGACCTGAACGCCAAGTCCGGTGAAGCGCTCGACGGAATCATTCGGCGCGATCGCTGCGATCACCGAATGAACGTGATGGTGGACGCCGCGCGGGTCGATCTGGGGCTCGACTGGCGCAATTCCGAAGGGGCCGGCCGTCCGCATCAGATGGGCGCGGCGGGCGGCAGCGATCATCGCTTTTGATGGGACGCAGCCATAGTTCAGGCAGTCGCCGCCCATCTTGTGCTTCTCGATCAGCACGACCTTGAGGCCGAGCTGGACCGTCGAGGCGGCCAGCGACAGGCCACCCGAGCCGGCGCCGATGATGCACAGATCCGCGTTGATCTCCGAACCATGGCCTGTGCCGACTGGGCGGGCGGACGGACCGGCGGCACCGCTGTCGGGGCTAGACCGTTGCATTGCGCGCTCTCCACTTCTTCACGAGTGTCGGAACCAGGGCCATGACGCCGATCAGCGACAGGGCGATCAGGATTTGGCGGAATGGCAGCATGCCAAGCTCGATCGTGAGCGTGCACTGGGCCGCTCCTTTCGCCGCGATGCAGGCGTCATAGCTGGCCTTCGCCTGAACGATAATCTGGTCGAGGGCGTAGCCCAGGTAGTTGAAGGCGATCGTGCCGGGAATGATCCCGAAGAAGGTGCCGATCACGAACGTCCGGAGGGGCACACCGAGAACCGCCGGCGCCAGGTTGACGATGAAGAACGGCAACGGGATCAGGCGCAGGAAGAGCATGTAGCTCAAGCCTTCCTCCTCGAAACCCTTGCGGAATTGATCGAGCCAGGGGCCGGCCCTTTCGGCGAGCGCGGCGCCGAGGCTGGTCCGCGCAATGAGAAAGATCAGCGTCGCGCCGATGGTCGCGGCCACAATGGTCGCGGGCACGCCGAGAGCGAGCCCGAACAGCACGCCGCCCGTGATCGTCAGGACGCCGGCACCGGGAAGCGACAGCACGACGACAACGATATAGGTGAGCATGAAGGCCAGCACGGCGAGCAGCGTGTTGCCCGCCACGAAGCCGCGCAACTCGTCGCGGCGCAGCGCCAGGTTCTCGAATGTGATGTGGCGATGCCATCCCATGACGAAAACGAGGGCCATGACGGCGACGATCATCAGCAGCGGCAACCAGCGCTTCAAGGACGTCGTCGAACGTGGCTCGCTGCCGTGTTGGCTCATGGCGAGGATCTCTGGTTCTAATGCCGCGTGAGACGCCGCGAACGGCTGTGCATCATGCTTTGGCATCGTTCAGGCTCCAATCATAGAAGAAATCGTCGATCGCGGAGATGCTATCCAGCTTCTGGCGGAGGGCTGGTTCGGCGTAGCCGCGGACATGTGCGAGAACTCCGGCCTGGCTGCCACCGAAGTCGGCCTGAAACCAATTGTAGATACTCGACGCGGTCAACTTGCCGTCGCGCACCACAAGGCCGCGCGGCGAGTTCACGTAGGCCTTGGCACCGGCCTCCAATTGCGCCTCAAGCTTGGCCCCGGTCAGCGCCTCGTCCGCCACGTTAGGACAGCCGACGGACGCACAATTGACCGCATAGTGGACGCGTGGATCCTTGAAAACGCCCCTCAGGATCACGTGCTCGATGTCATCGAGGCTGAGGTTCTGGTCGCCGACCCGGACGATCTTGGCCTTCCAAGGACCGCCGGTCAGCGTTGCCGCGATGCCGCCGCCGAGATTGATCGATTTGATCGAGCCGACAGGGTACTTGTCCAGGACGACGTCGAGCGTCTTGGCGTTGTAGAGATTGGCCCAGAACGCGAATTGCTCGGGCCGGTCGAGGGAGCGGACATCTGTTGCCTCGAGCGACTTGATGTAGGTTTTCAAGGCACCGTGGTTTTCGCGCTTGAGTCTGGCGTATGCAATTCTGTTCAGCCCATGCTCGGCCGGTACCACATAGGCCTTGAGAAGGGCATCCCAAGGTGCATGATCAACCGTCACCAAGCTGCCCTTGTTGAAGGGGGTGAATACGCCGGCTACATCGGCCGCAGCCGCTGCCGGCACCAGGGTGGCAATCAAGCCAGCCGTGGCCGTTACTGCGCGAAGCAGCCGCTTCAGAAGTTGCATGGCGGATCTCTTTTTGACGGTTCTTGGTCTTGGCTCGCCGCCCGCGTGCCGGCTTGTTCATCCGGCTTCATTGGCGCGAACACTATGTAAATCGTTTTGCGGCGCAGCGCATCGGCCTCTCAACGGGATGTGATGGTTCGAGATAAAAGTTGAACGCTCGTCACAGCTGCACAATGGCCGTTGACCGGGCCTTCGAATATCGAGGACAATTCCCAGGTCGTCAGCCAAAACGGACACTCGCCATGCAGGACGCACTCAAGTTCGATCGGACCGTCGAGGACCTTGGCAATGTCGTTGGCCTCGAGCACGTCAATACCAGGGTCCCGGACCAGCAGGTCGCGACGATCTTCTATGTGACCGGGCTCGGCCTGACGCGCGACCCCTATCTGATGACCGGCGTCACCAATATGTGGGTCAACGTCGGGCGCAGCCAATTCCACCTGCCGTCCGGCAAGCCGCAGGTCTTGCGCGGGCATACCGGGCTCGTCATCCCGGATCGCGCCGCCCTGCTGCAGCGCCTCGAGATGGTCCGCGAGCCGCTGGCAGGAACGCAGTTCTCGTTCCAGACAATGGGCGATCACGTCGCCCTCACCTGCCCCTGGGGCAACCGCATCCGCTGCTATGAGCCAGGGCCACGGTTCGGGCGGATGCTGCTCGGCATGCCTTACGTAGAGCTGGACGTGCCCCGCGGCACGGCGGATGGCATCGCGCGGTTCTACCAGCACTTCGTTCGCACACCCGCCAGTGTCGACGAGACCGGCGGGCGTCATGCGGTTGCGAGCGTCGGTGCGGATCAGACGCTGATCTATCGCGAAAGCGACGCCACGCATCCCGCCTTCGATGGGCATCACGTCGCGATCTATATCGTCGATTTCTCAGGTCCCTATCGGCGGCTTGGCGAGCGCGGGCTCGTCAGCCAGGAAGACGATCAACACCAATACCGGTTCAAGGACATCATCGATCCCGACAACGGCCGCGTGCTGTTCACGCTCGAGCACGAGGTGCGCAGCCTGCGCCATCCGCTTTATGCCCGTCCGTTCGTCAATCGCAATCCCGCCCAATCGAACCGCGTCTTCGCGTCGGGCTACGAGGACGTGAGTTGGTCGATGCCGGTCGGGCGCATGTGAGGGCGGATCATGGATGGACGTGACGCGGCAACGATTGCCGGCGAGAGCGAGATCATCTCGCGGGCGCGGGCCGTTGCGGAGGTGCTGCGCACGGGGACGAAGCGGATCGAGGCCGATCGGGAGATGCCGTCCGACTTGCTGAAGGCGCTGCATGACGCGCGGCTGTTTCGGCTGCTGATCCCGCGCTCACTCGGCGGCGAGGAGACCGATCTCGGCACGCTCGCCCGGGTGGCCGAGATCATCGCCGCAGCCGATGCGAGTGCGGCGTGGTGCGTCGGCCAGGGAGCCGGTTGTGCGATGTCGGCTGCCTACGTGAAGCCCGATGTTGCCCGGCGATTTTTCGGCAGTCCCGATGCCGTGCTGGCCTGGGGCGCGGGGGCCGCTGGCAAGGCGGTACCCGTGGACGGCGGCTATCGGATCACCGGCAAATGGGATTTCGCCAGCGGCAGCCGGCACGCGACGATGCTCGGCGCCCACTGCAAGGTGGCCAAGGAGGACGGCAGCCCGGTCCTGCTCGCCAACGGCCGGCAGGCGGAGTTGACGGGACTGTTGCCGAAAGCGAAGGCGCATATCCGCGATACCTGGCAGGTCGTCGGGCTCAAGGGCACCGGCAGCGACAGCTACGATCTCGACAACCTGTTCATTCCGGCCGACGACGTGTTCATCCGCGACGAAAGCTATGCGATCTACGAGACCGGCACGCTGTTCCGGTTCCCAGCGATGAATGCCTACGCGGGCGCGTTCGGCGGTGTCATGCTGGGCATTGCGCGGGGGACGTTGGCAGACCTCAAGGCGCTCGCAATGACCAAGACGCCGCGCGGCGCCTCATCGTCACTGCGGGACAATCCGGTGTTCCAGACGGAGCTGGCTGTGCTCGAAGCACGTTTCCGTGCAGCGCGCGTGCTGCACCTGACGACGCTCGACGAAATGTGGCGCGCGGTCGACGGCGGCGCTCCCCTGACGCTGGAGTTGCGCGTCAATGCACGGCTCGCGGCCACCCATGCGATCAATGAGGGTCACGAGATCGTCTCCAAGGCCTACCGTGCGGCCGGCCAGACCGCGGTGTTCGAGACCAATCCATTCGAGCAGCGCCTGCGCGACGCCAACGCTGCTGCCCAGCAGGTGCAGGGGCGGCCTGGGCACTACACGACGGTCGGCCGCCATCTGCTGGGCCTCGCGCCTGACACGATGATGTTCCTCTGATCCGGTCACGGGCATGGGCGGCCACAGCGCGGCGTGTGCCGCATCAGGCGCGCTTGACGACGAAGGCACAGTGGTCGTGACCTCGCGACAGGCACTGCGTTTCCTCGGCGGTCACCTTGGCGGGTGAGCCGGCGTCGGATGCCGCCCATTCGATGCAGCCGGCCATCGAGCCCGAGAACATCGCGCATTCGCATTGCCCGGTGTGGCCGAGCTGCAGCGCGAAGGCCGAGTGATCGACGCGGACGCGGGCGGTTGTCGCGGCCAAATCGATCGCATCGATGGTGAAGCGGCCCCAACCCCGTTGCGACAACCGGTTCAGATAGTGGCGGAATACGGCGACGTCGCGCAGCCCGTGTGTTTTGGCCTCGGCCACGGACCATTCGAACGCCGACTTGTGGCTTGCCGCATAGAGCATGGCCTGATGCTGGGTGCGGCCGAGCGCCTGATCCATCGCCGTGTAGTAGTTCACGAAGAAATGCCGGGGCAGGTAGATCATCGGGAGACCGTCGGTCGACCAGATGCCGGTCGCCGGGTCGACGCTGATCGGAACTTCGGGGTCGGCCATAGGAACTCTCCTGTCTGTCAGCGCGTCGCTTTGAGGAAATCCAACAGCAGCCCGGTCACGGCCTCCGGCTGCTCTTGCTGCACCCAATGGCCGGCGCCTTCGACCAGATGGCAGCCATGCATGCGGGTGAGGAAACTCGATTGCATCTTTTCATACTGGCCTGGCGCCTGATGCACGCCCCAGTCGCTGGCGCCGGCGACGAACATCGAGGGGATGTCGATGGTGCGCCCGGCGTAGGTCTGTTGTTCCGCGATGAATGGACCGACGAACCGGCAGCGATACCAGTTGAGACCGCCCTGGAAACCCGTGCGCGCGTACTCGCCCGCATAGACCGCCAGCTCGCTGTCGGGGAGCCAGCGGCAGGTGGCGATCGCATCGGGTGGCGGCATCGCTTCTGCGACCTGCTCAGCCATGCCGCGCTCCTGATCCATCACGTAGTAGCCGGGCAGCTTGGCCAGTTCATCGCCGGTCCAAGTCTTGAGCGGGTAGATCTTGTTGCCGGGCCAGTCCGCGCTCTTCTGGTGATAGTAGGCGCGCAGGAACGCGTGCAGGCCCTGGCGGGCATGCTGCATGTTGGGGTTGGCCTCGCGCGTCGAATAATAGCAATGGTAGTGATTGCGCGGCCGGGGCAGCGCGATCAACTCTTCCTGCACGCGCGCGACCGGGTTGACAGGCCAGGGATTGTCCTGGCGCGGGGCATCAACGGTCGCGAACGGCAGCGGCGGCGGACCGGTGAACGGCGCACTCATGATGGCGACGGACCGGAACACATCCGGACGGATGATTGCACACCAGGCGGCAACCGAGGCGCCGTAGTCATGGCCGACAACGGCGGCGACGCTGCGATAGCCGAGCGCGGAAACAAGACCCAGTGTGTCGCGCGCCAAGTTGGCCATGCGGAACTCCGCGAGATCGGCATCGTAGCGATCATCGGAGCCGGTCGTGCGCCCATACCCCCGCTGGTCGGGTGCGACGACGTGGTAGCCGGCGGCGGCCAGCGGCAACATCACCTTGCGCCAGCTGTAGGCGAGCTCCGGAAAGCCATGCAACAGCAGCAATAGCGGGCGGCCACCGGTCTCGTAGCCAGCCTCGAACATGTGCATGGACAGGCCATTGATATCGTGGGCGACGCGCGAGCGGATCCCTGCCGGCAGGGTCGCAGCGCCATAGGCGACGGCGGGTGTTGCGGACATTGTCATCTCCTTGTCGTGGTGCGGCGGGGAGTTGCGCGTTCAACCGGCAAGGTAGTCGCGGAGCGCGACCAGCAACGTGGCGAGGCCGATCGCCGACAGTGTTGCCAGTGCTGCGGTCCGATAGTAGCCCTGGCCGCTGCCCATGAAATAGCGGCTGCCGAGCGCTGTCGAGCCAACATAGAGCGGAAGCAGGATCAATCCGATGGCGATCGTTTCCTTGGTGTAGAAGCCAAAATAGATGAGCGGGGCGATCGACGAAAGAGCAATTGCCGTCATCACGCCGAGCACGTTGGCGCGCTGCTGCCGTGGCGTTCCAGGCTTGGCCAGCGTCACTGCAACGACGGGGGGGCCGCCGATGCCGGCGATACCTTGCACCAAGCCTCCAGCCGCGCCGGCCGCGATGAGCGTCGTCATGCCGACCTTGCGTTTGAACGACTTGCCTGAGCCGAGCATCGCGGTCATGACAATGACGAGCCCCGCAATGACCATGCTCATGAGCTTGGGATCGGCCAGCACAAGCAGCCATGAACCGAGCGGTGCCGTCAGCATGATCGTCAGGCCCATCGGGATGACAAAGGGACGCTCGCTATGGCGGATCGCCTCCGGCAAGAGCTGCAGCGCTGCGGGGAAAGACATGATCGAGGAAATGGCGACGGCAGCGCGCGGCCCGAACACCACACTCAGCACCGGAACGACCACGAGCGCGCCGCCGAACCCGACAAAGCCGCGCATGAAGCCGCCAAGGCACGCTGCAAGCGCGACCGCGACATGGCCGGGCGTCAGAGTGAAACTGCTGAAATCCGGCACGCGCGCTGGTTCCCCGTCTTGCTCACTGTGCCGACGTCATCCCGCTTACACATTCAGGTAGTTCAAACGCGCGCCCGGTCCGTCCCAGTCAAATGCGATCAGTTTGCCGGTCATCGACAGGGTGACATAGGCCGTTTTCAGGTCGCGGCCGCCAAAGCAGATGTTGGTGACATAGGGGTCGCCGGGAATCGGGATGTGGCGCGACTTGCCAGCCGGCGAGACGACGGTGATGCCCGGAGTTGAACAAGGTGGCGACGCAAACGTTGCCGGCGCCGTCGACGGCGAGCGAGTTCGAACAGATTGAACCCTTCGACGCCAGCCAGCAGACGACCGCCATTCGGCGACGGCCAGGGCTGCTTCGCCAACTCGCCGGGCGCGAGAATGTCATAGGCCCAGACCCGGCCGGTCTGCGTCTCGGCGACATAGAGAACCTTGCCGTCGGGTGAGAGACCGCAGCCGTTCGGCGTCATCAGCGGAAAGGCGATCTCCTGGATGCTACTGCCATCGGCGCGGGCGTAATAGAGGCAGCCTGCGTCCATCTCCCGTGCGCGCCGCTTGCCAAGATCAGTGAAGTAGAAACCGCCGTGGGTGTCGAACACCAGATCGTTCGGCCCGTTGAGCTTGTGGTTCGGGCCCTTGGTGTAGAGCACATCGACCTTGCCGGTCGCGAGATCGACGCGCTGGATGCTGCCACCCTTGTAGTCGCTCGGCTGCAAGTGCGGGCGGAGGCTGCCTGGCCCCCGTATCCACTCGAAGCCGCCGTTGTTGCAGATGTAGCAGGCGCCGTCGGGGCCGATCGCAGCGCCGTTTGGCCCGCCGCCCGTAGTGGCAACCACCGAGACGCGACCGTCCGGCGTTACGCGCGAGAGCGTCTGGCGTTCGATCTCGACCAGCAGGATCGAGCCGTCGGGCATGGCAATGGGACCTTCGGGGAAGCGAAGGCCGGTCGCGATTTCGCGGAATGCGGGCATGGGGATCTCGCAGGGTTGGGCAGCAAACACCGTGAAGCTGTAAAGACGTTGGCAAGCTGTCACGATGCCGATGGGCTCGCAAGCCCAGGACAAGGCCGGATCACGTGGCAAGCGCACGTCTGCCCGTCAGGAATAGATCATCTTGCGCGTCATGCCGCCATCGATCACGAGCTCGGCGCCGGTCATGAATCCCGCTTCGCGCGAGAGCAGAAAGGCGGTGGCCGCAGCGACATCCTCCGGCGTTCCAACACGACCCGCCGGATGCTGTTTGTGGTCCGATGCTTTAAGCGGGCCCCATTTGCCGGTGTCGATCCAGCCTGGCGAAATCGTGTTCACACGCACGTCCGGTGCCAGCGTCATGGCGAGGGCATGCGTCAGTGCGACGACGCCGCCTTTGCTCGCCGAATAGGCGAGCGTGTTCGGCTCCGACATGTGCGCGCGCGTCGAGGCGATGGTAACGATCGAGCCCTTGGCGGCGCGCAACTCAGCTTCGGCGGCCTTGGCGAGCAGGAAGGTCGCGGTCAGGTTGACGGCGACGACCTGGTTCCAGGCGTCGAGGGTGGTTGCACCGAGCGGGCCGTTCGCATTGATGCCGGCGTTCGAGATCAGCGCATCGATGCGGCCGGTGACCGACCGGGTGACGGCGATGAGTCGGGCGACATCGGACTCCCGGCCGACATCGGCGGCGACGGCCGTTGCGCCGATGCGCGTCGTTGTTGCCTCGAGCCGGCCCGCGTCGATATCGGCGCACACCACCGTCCAGCCGTCGGCGACCAGGCGCTGGGCAATCGCTGCGCCGATGCCGCGCGCCGCACCGGTTACGATGGCGGCCTTGCCGCTCTTTTCGCTCACGCTGGATCCTGCTCGGGTTTGATGGCCATCACTTGATCGTCACGACGGGCCCTTGCCGATATTTTTCGACGATCTTCATGTCGGGCTCGACGCCGAGGCCGGGGCCGGTCGGCACGCGCACGCGGCCATCCTTCGCCAGCATGCTGTCGCCGTAGGGACTGGCCTCGAGATTGGCATAGATGTTCTCGAGCATCGTGTCGGTCGACAGCGACGCGACGACGTGAATGGAGGCGAGGTTGCCCGGCCCGAAATAGGCACAGTGCGGGATGAGCTCGACCGAATGCCCTTCGGCGGCGGCGGCGATTTTGCGCAACTCGGTGATGCCGCCGATCTTGGTCACGCTGGGTTGCGCGATATCGATCGAGCCTTTCTGGAACATGTCGATGAAGTCGTGGAGACCGGCAGCATTCTCCCCAGCGGCAATACGGGTGGTGCCTTGCCGGCGAACGTGGGCGAGGCCGCTGTGATCCTCGGGTGGCCAGACTGGCTCCTCCAGCCAATAGAGGTTGGCCGGCCGATAGGCTCGCTCCATCTCGATCGCCTGGGCGACGGTCCACGGGCAATTGACGTCGTTCATGATTGCGATGCCTGGACCCGCGCCTTCGCGTGCCGCATTCACGGCCTCGACAGTGTGCTCGTGCAATTTGATGTGCTTGAAGCCTTTCGCCACGCGATCGGCGCAGATCTTGGCGACGGTGGCCGGCGTGCCGTAGCGCATCAGGCTGGAATAGGCGCGGACCTCCTTGCGGCGTGCGCCTCCGAGCAGCGCGCTGACCGGAAGTCCCGCACGCTTGCCCGCGATGTCCCACAGCGCGATGTCGACCCCGGAGTGGGCGTAGACGACTGGTCCGTTGCGGCCAAAGATGTGGAAGGTCTGCGCCGCCTCCCGGTGCAGCGCGCTGATATCTGTCGGGTCTTTGCCGATGAACCAGGGGCCGACGTAGGACTCGAGCGCCGCCTTGGTGGCCGGGATGATGTTGTGGCCGAAGCCCTCGCCCCAGCCGGTGATCCCGAGATCCGTCTCCACCTGGACCAGCAGGTGATCCTGGGACGGGAACCGCAAGCCCGCGAACTCCTGCCGCGGGGCGCCCATATCATAGGGAATGCGGACGTAATGGGCGTGGATGGCAGTAATTTTCATGGGAGCCTCGGCTGATGGGCGGCAATGGCGCGTCGATACAACGTCAATGAGCCACAGGGGCTTGGCAAGAGCAGCTCGACGCATGTGTTGCAAATTTGTTGATGCATCTATTCCGGATTATGGAATTATATATTCCAATTCTCTTGCCTTTTTGTCGCAGTTGGTGTTCATTCAACAGGTTCAAACGTGGCGCCGTCCCACCTTCCCCCCAAAGTGGCGTCACGCTTTTTGCCCGCGGCCTTCCCCCGGCCGCGGGCATTTTTATTGGCGCTCGCGTTTCGACGTGGGCATCGGGCCGATGAACCCGACCACCGATGCCCGATGCCGGGGATCATCGGTCGGGGGCTGGGTCGTGATCTTGGAGCCCTCCGCGTAGGGGTGCTGGATCACGGCGCTCAGGTAGTCGAAGCCATTGATGTTCGGGTACCAGTAGATCCCGCTGGCTTCGGCACCCGGCGGCATCTGCATGATCCGCGTGAGTTTCTCGCGGCCGACGTCGTAGGCCCAGATACTGTCGTTGTGGCGCCAGCCGCCGGTGTCCTCGGCGATGATCAGCGTGTCGTGCTCGGGGATAAACGTCACGTTGTCGGGGCCCGCGATACCCATGCAGGAATTGGCATCGGTTGGCGGCACCGCCGCATTGTAGCGTCCACTCAAGAGGGGCGTCATCGAGCGGGCGACATACTGAGATCCCACCGTGTCATCCCGCCCGAGATCCAGGCCAAAGACCGCGCCGCAGGGATTGTAGGCAAGCTGGATATGGTTCGGACCGCCACGATCGAAGGAGTCGGATGACTTCCCCCGGTCCGCGCGGTTCTCCATACCGCGGGCTACCGACGTAATGGACAGCATGAGCCGCTGGCGCTTCGGATCGTAGGTGATCCCTTCGGCCTTGCTGAACTCGGTCGTGGCGCCTTTGAGGGCGGCGTAACGCCGTGTCTCGAGCCGCGAGGCGAGCATGTCCTTGCCCGGGCGCACCTTCAAGCATTCGCCGGCCTGTTTGGCGAGATCACCGACAAAGTTCACGGCCCCGAATGTTGCGGGGCATTGACCATCCCCCGACATTTCTGCGGTCTCGAACAGCGCGTCGAAGGTGATGCCCTCCTCGATCGCCCGCGCGATTGGGCGTGACTGCGCCGCGCCGAGGTCGATCCAAGTGATCTTGGCGGTGCCGTCGATGCTGCCGGGCGCCGACGTTTGCTCCCAGCGGGCGGCAAAGAGCCGGCCCGACGTGAGATCGCCGGCACGGTCGGCGTGGAACAGAAAGAAGCCAGTGTTGTCGCCGTCATCGCTCATATAGACCGTGCGCCGGTCCGGCATGACGTAGGCCAGCTCATGGCTGAATCGGCCCATCGCGTAGTGTCGGGAGACGCCGACATTGAGCCATCCCTTGACGTTGACTTCGAAAGCAAAGCCGTACTGATAAGGCTTGAAGCGGGCCTTGATCTGCTCGAAGTCAGGCTTCTGCGGGTCGATGCCGAAATAGGGCAGCTTGCGCGGAATCCAGCGGCCCAGCTGCTTTGGATCGGCAGCCGCGACGGACTGCGCAAATGCGCGAGCATCCGGGGGGTACTCTTCGCCGCCGATGTGGGTTCCCCAGGGCGAGATCATGCCGGCACATGGATTATAGATGCCGCCCATATGACCGAGGCGAAGGGCGCGCGTGTCGAGAGCCGTGATCTGGCCGGTGCTGCGGTTCTGCTTCAAGCGGGTCAGGTAGAGCGACGACGGCAGCGCTTCCATGTGCGTGACCGCCCAGAGCCGTCCGCCCGATCGCAGGATCGAGGAGTAGTCGGGATAGACTGAAATGCTGGGCTTGCCGTCGGTGGTGATCGGCCGGTTCTGCCAATCCGTCAGCTGGCCGAAGGTGCCGCCGCCGATGCGATCGCCGGTTGCCATCATCGGCTGGAACGAGATCGGGATTTGCTTGCCATCGATGGTGACGGCGGTGGTGGCGCGATAGGTGCTTCGCTGCTCGTCGGTGGTCGCAGGCGGGACTGGCTCGAACGACAGCTCGCCGCTCACGGCCTGTGCTCCCAGCACGATGGACAGCAGCAGGGCGGCAACGAACGAGCGGATGGGTTTCACGGTGCAGCTCCGGGACGGGGACGGGACGTCTCCGTATCTATCAGGTCAGCCGTTCGGCGGAAGCCTCCTCGTTTGGATGGAACCCAGTGTTAACCAGTCGTTTGCCAAGACATGAATTAATGGCTGGATATTGATCCGGCAGCCGCGCATGGCGCCGAAGGAGCTGACGATGTCACGCTTGCTTGGGAGTCTCGTGCTGCTCGCGACCGGCTTTGTCGTCGTTGCAATGGGGTTAGGCGCGGGACCGGCAGCTCCGAATGTGTTCGGCGCAGGGGCGCTGAGCCTTCCGCGGGTGCTCGATGGTGGATCCTACGCCCTTGGCGTGTTGAGCGGGCTGGCCGCCGCCGTCCTGTATCGGGTGCCGTGGAGCGCGATCCCCGGCGTTATCCTCGGCTGGATCATCGGCTGGCGCCGGAATTTCGTGCTCATGAGCCTGGCAACGGTGTTCGCGAGCGTCCTGCTGCTCTACTGAGCCGCTGGCCACGCCAAGGCGCCATCAGTGGACGATGTGCGAGCCGGCCAACCGGACCAGCGCGTTGTTGATATTCTCGATCCGGCGCAGGTAGCCTTGCGCTTCCATGTGCTGCTCGGCCCGGGTGAGCAGGTCGTTGAGGCGCAGGACACAGGCCGCGCGCTCCTCCTGCAAGCCCTGGATGGCGAGATCGACGACGGACCGGACTTCTGCGTGTTGCGCGATCATGGCTGGCAGCCTCCAAAAGTTACGCGCTGCAACGAGTTTCCAATCTATCGCCGACACATTTCAAGCACGCCAAAAACGCCGGGCGAATTTGCGTTGAATTTTATCAAATCGACCAATTCTGGGCGCCTTATTCCCGAGTCGCGGTCCTGTGGTCAATGGCGGGATTAAAGCAGGGTGAAGATCAAATCTACCGGGCGGGCGCGGCCAGTGCTGCCAGCAGGCGGGCCGCGTCGGACCCGACATCGGCCGGCGACTTGCCCGGCGCATAGAGCGACGAGCCGATGCCGAAGGCGTCGGCGCCGGCTGCCCGGTAGGCCGGGATGTTGGCGGCCGAAACACCGCCGACGGGGATGAGCCGCACCTCCTTCGGCAACACGGCCCGCAACGCCTTGACGACAGCCGGCGTGATCATTTCGCCGGGAAACAGCTTGAGCGCATCGGCGCCAGCGGCCAGGGCCGCGAAGGCCTCGGTTGGCGTTGCAACGCCAGGCGCGACCACGAGCCCGTGCGCCTTGGCAGCCCGGATCACCAAGGGATCGGAATGCGGCATGACGATCAGGCGTCCGCCGGCCGCTTTCACGGCCTCGACGTCGGCCGGCTGCATCACGGTGCCGGCACCGATGATGGCCTCCGCATTGTAGCGCCGGGTCAGCACGCCGATCGACTCGAGCGGCCGCGGCGAATTGAGCGGCACCTCGATGATCCGAAACCCGGCGGCGATCAGCGCCGCGCCGACCGGCAGCGCCTCACCCGGCGTGATGCCACGCAGAATGGCGATCAGCGGGCAGGCCTTGAGGGCAGCGTCGAACGAGATCATGCGGCGGCTCCCATGAGACCTTTGGCGCGGGCAATCGCGTAGAGCCCCGCGGCGGCGCAGTCGGGTGGCGCGGCCGTGGCATCGAGACCGGCATGCTGCAGCGCCAAAGTGTAGCGCGCGGCCATGGCCTCGCTGCCGATCACGATCACCTCCGAAAGACCGTGCGCCGCGTCCTGGATCTCGGCTCCGATGAGCATGCCAGACAGATAATCGGCGGCCTCGGTGGGGGCCAGTTCATCGAAGAGACCCAGCGTGCGAACCGAGAACACACGATGGAGTAGCGCGCCCGCTCCGCCGCCATCGTCCATGCCGGCATCGACGCCGCGCAGGAAGCCGTTGCCGATGGCGCTCACGTCGGCTGGCTCCGCCATCATGCGGCCGAGGATCGTATGCCCCTTCAGCGCCGCGAAGATCTCGCCTGTCATGTAGGTCGCGAAACCGGCAATCCGTCCATCAGTAACCTGGACCCATTTGGCGTGCGTTCCCGGTAAGACGAACATACCCTCGCTCAGGCCGAGGCACGCCAGCGCGCCGAAAATCTGGGTTTCCTCGCCACGCATGACGTCGGGTGCTCCTAAGGCTGATCGCGTATCGGCGCCGGGCACGATGGCGACCGGGCCAAGACCTGCGACGGCCAGCGGCAGCAGATTTGGCGCCACGTCGGCCAATCCGGCGGGACAATGCACGTAGGGCGCTTCGGCCCAGCCCTGACGGCTGCCGATCATACCGGACATCAGGACGGGGAGAGGTCCGTTGGCCGCGATCCAGGGCGCGACGGCTGTTTTGAGAGTTGCTTCGAACCGGTCCTTGGCCGCGAGGATGCCATTGGCTGAGCTTGTGCTGTCGAGAACGCGACCGCCGGGGCCGAGCAAGTAGGCGCGAAACGATGTCGTGCCCCAATCGACGGCGATCAGCTTGTCAGACATCTCGATCCCACGTCTGGCGATCCACGTCCCGTCTCCGCTGCATCGGCGCCTCAGGCGATGATATCCGGCGTGATCTGGTCCTCGACTGCGATAATGCGATCCTTGAGCTGAAGCTTTTGTTTCTTCAAGCGTTTGATCTGGAGTTGATCGAGATCGGTCGACGCCTCGAGCGCGATGATCCGGTCATCGAGCGCGCGATGCTCGTCTCTGAGCTTGACGAGCTGCTCCCGAAGTTCGCGGTCGTCCCGACGTTGCATGATTGGCTGGCCATCCCTGGCGATTCGCAGCGCTATCGCCTTCGGGAATTATCGCCGCGACCCGCCACTTTCGCAACCCTGAATAAGGGCTTATTGGCGCTGGGCGGCGCGGTCGGACGCGGCCAGTGTCCGCAGCAGTCGCAGGATGTCCTGGTCGTCGTTGCGTGAAAACTCGGCGAACATGCGCCGCAGCAGCGGGTCATCAGAGGGTTCTTCCTGACGGCCCATGTAGAAGCGGAACATCTGGCGCACGAAGCACTGCTTGAACATCGCCGAGTTCGTGAGCACCTTCAGCGCCTCGACGGGCCCGGCGGCGCGCGCCTTGCCTTCATCGAGGAAGTCGATCTCGATGCTGGCGTCGATCGGATGCCCGCTCTCTTCTTTGGTGCGCCAGCGGCCGAGCGCATCGTAGCTTTCCTGGAAGAAGCCGAACGGGATTGATGATCTTGTGGCAGCCGATGCAGGCGGCGCGTTTGGTCGAGTTCTCGATCTTCTCGCGCTCGGTCTTGCCGTCGGTGTCATAGAGCGTGAGATCGAGACCTTGCGGCGGCGGCTCCATCTCCATGCACATCACTTTGCGCACCCAGAACACGCCGCGTTTGATCGGGCGGGTATCGGTCGGGCCGGAGTGGGAGGCGAGCAGCGCCGGTTGTGAGAAGATGCCGAAGCGTTGCGCCGGGTTGAGATCGACGGGTTTGGCGCCGGAGTCACCGGTTTTAGTGCCGTAGATCGGCTCCAGCGGCTTGGGAACGAAGGTCTGCGTTGCCTGCGTGATATCGCGCAGCTTGGGCGCGGGCTTGGCGAGCTGCGATCGCAGGAAGCGGTCCGTTTCCTCGAGCATGGCGGTCTCGAGTTTGGCGTCGAAGGCCGGGAAGATCTTTTGTGAGATCGTGAACTCGCCGGGTTCTTTGATCTCGAGCCAGGCCCGGAAAAAGCGGACCAGTTTTTCGCGGGACGGCTTGGATGCGAGGATGCGGCCAAGCGTGTTGTCGACGTTGGCGGGTGTTTGCACGTCGTTGAGGGCGTGCAGAGACTTCGAAGCCGAGCGCATCCGGCGGCGCATCCGCTAGCGTGTACGTGAGGGCCTGCAGCCGCTGGGCGGGCAGCAGTGCCCGATGAATCCGGTTGTCGAGATCCAGCTCCTTGCGGAACAGGAAGTTCGGGGAACTCAGCACCACCTCGACCAGCTCGGCGGTCGCCTGGGCGGGGCCGGCGCTCTTGACGCTGGTTGCGTAGAACTCGACGATCTTGTCCGCGATTTTCTCGCCGAGCTTCTTGCCGTCGCTGTCGTCGCCGCGAAACGCGGTCATTACGAAGCGGCGTGCCTCGATCCGGAGACAATCGTCGGAGCCGTTCTGCGCCGTGCAGTCGATCAGGCCAGCCGGGTTCTTGCGCACCTCGGCCGTGATCCCGCCGATCCACTTCGAAAGCGCGCCGACGTTGGCCGGGTTGAAGCTCAGGATTTCCGCGTACTCGTAGTTCGTCTGCAATGGATCGCGCGGCATGAACTGCTTGACGGAGGCCAGCTTGTATTTCGGAAACAACGAGGCGGCCGATGCGTCGAGCTGGTCGCGTGTCAGCCGGAAAATGCGTTTCCGGGAGCGGCTGCCGGCTGACCCGGGAAAATACTTGCAGGCCAACGTATCGGCTGGCTCTTTGGCGGCTGCGCACATATCCGCCGGCGGCTGGGACTCGCTCCACGCGGGCGTGTCCGTCACGCCGGCTGCCGTGACGGCAACCAGTGACGCTAACAGCGCGATCCGGAGGCGCCAACGGGGCATGGTGCGAGATTTTCCCCAGCTCATGCGGTTCAAATGATCGCGCCCTTGCACAGGCTCGGCAGGCCGAACGTGTTGGTTTCGATGCCGGCAGCCTTCAGGCAGGAAATATGGAGATCGTTGTTGTTGCGGCCGCGGGCGTCGACGATCAGGCCGGTCTTGAAGCGCCCGCCGCCCTGGCCCGCGAAGATGAAGGGGACGTTGGTCAGGTAGTGGCCCGACGAGCTGTTGGACCAGCACTCCATCCCAAGGAAGACGGAACTGTTGTAGAGCGCGGACTTGCCGCCGCCGTCATCGATGGATTTGAGCGCGGTCAGCAGGCCAGCGAACTTCTCGGAATAGTAAGTGTCGAGCTTCACGAGGCTCTCGACGTCGCCGTTGTGCTCGAGCGTGTGATGGGCCTTGTGGAGGCCGCGGCTCGGCCACGTCTGGCCGCTGGAGCCGCCCGAGAGCGTGAATGCGGCGACGCGCGTCAAGTCGGTCTCGAAGGCGAACTTGATCATGTTGATCATCTGATCGTGGACCGGCGAGAGCAGATCCAGGTTCTGCTTATTGGCGCCGTTGGCGGTGGGGCGGCCGGGGACGGCGCAGGGCTGCGTTTTGGCGTTGGACGCCGTTTTCGCCGGCTCGGCGCTGCCCTGCTGGCGCGCCGATTTTTCGGACTGGTTCCAGTTCTCGAGCAGGCCGTCGAGCTTGCGCGAATGCTCGGGATCGAAGTCGAAGCGCTGCTTGGCGTCCTTGATGTCGGCGAGAATGAGGTCGACGACGCTGGAGCGGCGGGCGAGCGCGGCATTCATTTTGTCGGCATCGCCGCGCGGCTGGTTGGATTGCTGGCCGCAGGACCGGCGGGCGGTCTGCATCAGCAGGTCGTAGACTTGGCCGGCATCCTGCATCGGCTCGATCGCGTTGCCGTAGCGGCCATCGCCGGGCAAACGGTTGCGGAACGAAATATAGCGGTTACCGACGCCGACCTGATCGGCATCGGAATGCGCGCCGCCGCCGACATGCAGGCTGGCGAGCGGGACGTCCTTCAGGTCGCCTCGGGCCTTGTAGTGGTTGGCGATCCGGACATCGATCGACTCGTTGTCGGTGTAGGCGAAATAGGCGTCGTTCTTGAAATACTTGTAGCTGTGGCCGGTGGTGCAGCCATAGACGCCGGCCGCGTGCTCTTCCTTGTAGCCGTCGCTTTTCGGGCTGCCGCCATGGATGTTCATGTTCTTGAACAGGATGAGGTCGGAGGCATGTGCCTGCAGCGGCGCGATCGGCGTGCCGGCCAGGTTGGTCAGCGAGGCGGGATTGGTGCGGCTCGGATAGTAGGAGCCGCCCTTGAAGAACATGAGATAGCGGGGCGCCTTGTCGAAGGGCGTCTCGGCCGCATAGGCCATGCTGCGCAGCACGGGATGGATGAGGAGGGCAGAGAGACCGAACGTCTTGATGACGTCGCGACGCGACAGGGGGTTGCTGGGCCGTCTCATACGTGGGTCCTCAACGCTACGCGACCGCTACAGTTCACACGGGCAGTACTGGCGAGCCTCGCAACGGGCGGGGCCTGCCTGCATGCAAACACGATGCCCCGCCACGTTTCCGCTGCGGTGCCGCATTCGCCAGATCCCGACTATGGCGACCAGGGATGTTTCATTGGTTAACAACACCCGAAGACGATGGCGTTTTTTGATCCCTTCCGGGACCATACCGTGGCAGCGTGGTGGTCGGAGCGGCGCAAGCAAAGAGGCAGACATGAGCATCGAAACCCTGAAGACCCGGATCCAGCGGGAATTCGGCACACCGGCCGTCGTCGTCGATCTCGACCGAGTCGAGCGCAACATCGCCCGCGTGCAGGCGGTCTGTGACAAGGCTGGTGTCGCCAACCGCCCGCACATCAAGACCCACAAGAGCCCGGTTCTCGCGCGGATGCAGCAGCAGGCCGGCGCCCGGGGCGTCACTGCGCAGAAGCTTGGTGAGGCCGAGGTCATGGCCGACGGTGGCATCGACGACATTCTGGTGAGCTACAACCTGATCGGCGCGGCACGCTCGGGCCGGCTCGGCGCGTTGCTGGCGCGGACCAGCCTGACGGTCTGCGCCGATAATCCCGTCACTATCGAAGCCTACGCCGAGGCCACGCATGGCGCCGGCAAAGCGCTCGGCGTGATGATCGAATGCGATACGGGGCGCAAGCGGGCTGGTGTCGAGACGCCGGCCGAAGCCGTGGCGCTGGCCCGCCAGATCCAGGCAACGCCGGGGCTCGCCTTCCGGGGCTTCCTGTTCTACCCGACCGAGCAATCCTGGCCCGAGACGCAAATATTTTTCGACACGGCAGTGGCCGGTGTGCGATCGTTGGGCCTGAACCCCGAGATCGTCTCGACGGGCGGCACGCCGAACCTCGGCAATGTCGGCCGCCTCAAGGGCGCGACCGAGCACCGGGCCGGCACCTACATCTTCAACGACCGGATGATGGTCGCGTGCGGCGCGGCAACGGCCGATGATTGCGCGCTCACTGTTTTTGCCTCAGTCGTGAGCCGGGCGGCGCCCGAGCGCGGCATTCTCGATTCCGGTTCGAAGACGCTGACCGCCGATCCGGGCGGCGGGCTCGACGGCTTCGGCCACATCATCGAGTATCCGCAGGCGCGCCTGCACGCCTTCGCCGAGGAGCATGGCTTCCTCGACCTGTCACGCAGCAACGACCGGCCGAAGGTGGGGGACGTGGTGCGCATCGTGCCGAACCACGTCTGCGTCGTCGTCAACATGGTGGATCAATTGATCGCCGTGCGCGGCGACGAGATCGTGGACGTGCTGCCGGTCGCGGCGCGGGGGAAGTTGGTTTGAGGTGCGTCCCGGAGCGGGCGCGCCAGAGCGCGCCGCATCCGGGATCTTCCGGGCCAATGGGGTTCTGTCGTCGCCTTGCGGAGCGCGCCGATCGTCTCTCGGGCAATCACCTTGGCGCCGATCGCGGCCTGGATCGGGATCTTGAAGAGATGCTGCGGGATCTGGTCCTTCAGCTTCTCGCACATGACGCGGCCGCGCTGCTCGGCGCGCGTCTTGTGCCTCACGCATCGCTGAATTCGTCGGCCGATACGCCCGCCTGCTTGAGAATTGCTCGCAGGGTGCCTTCCGGCATGTCGCCGGAGTGAATGGGAATAGTTGTGAAGCGGCTGCGTCGTCGGATTGCGCCAGATCTCGTGTGAGCCCGCGGCTTGGCGATCAAACTCGAAGCCCAGGCGTCGGATCTTGGAGATGATCTCGCGGTACTTGAAGCCTGCGAGCCGCCCCATCAGGAACCAACCACCAAGGGTATAGTCAAAGGTATCCTCGGCCAACGGCAGCGTGATGTTGTTGCCGCTATATTGCGCTTCAGCCTCGATCAGCTTGCGCGCGACGTCCCGCGCGATCTCGATGGTCTCAGCGATCGTGCGGCCCTGCGCGACGAGCCCCGGAATGTCATCCGACGTCGCGAGGTACACGCCCTCGGGGAGCTTCTCGATGTGCAGCTTCGCGATGCGTTCCATGTGGCAACCTCTTAATTCGGCCTCAATCGGCTCGAAGCCATCGTTGGCCATGCCGCAATTTCGCGTAAACGTCGACCATTTGCGAGCCTACTCGTCGCGATGGCATTGAAGAACGCGCATCACCGCTCCACTCCAGCGAGCATTGGCGAACACTTCGCTCGGTCCAAGCAACAGTCTTAGCCCAGTGCCGTGGGTGACGAGCGCCCGACCAACACCGAACTGCTGAGCCAAGTGAAACGCGCCCGATGAGATTGTTCTGTGAGTACGATTCTCGATCAATGATTTCGGTCGGCGAACTCGGGGCATACCCCGGCGCTGGAAGAATCAAACGCTCCGACAATTCGCTTGCCGCGGAAGTCGGCTAGTCGTTTATCTGCAATCTCTGCAAACACATAATCCGATGCCTGCTTTATCGCGAGGCACCAAATTGTGTACTTGCTCTCGTCGCCAGGGGGCGGTTTCTTTACTTCGAATGCGATCGGCAAATACTTCAACGGCCCGTCAAGTGGGATTGCCACTACGTCGGCTCGTAGGCTGACATCCGAAAAGTAGGGATGAACGAGTTCGACCTCTTGAACAGCGAGAAAATTCCCCCCGAGCGCTCTTATGAGCTGTTCTCTCACGGGCTTCTCGACGTCCATCAATTCTCGTCCATCTTGAGGGCGGAGATGAAGGCTTCCTGGGGGATTTCGACCTTGCCGAACTCGCGCATCTTCTTTTTGCCGGCCTTCTGCTTGTCGAGCAGCTTGCGCTTGCGCGAGATGTCGCCGCCGTAGCACTTGGCGGTCACGTCCTTGCGGAGCGCGCTGATCGTCTCCCGGGCAATCACCTTGGCGCCGATCGCGGCCTGGATCGGGATCTTGAAGAGATGCTGCGGGATCAGGTCCTTCAGCTTCTCGCACATGACGCGGCCGCGCTGCTCGGCGCGCGTCTTGTGCACGATGATGGAGAGGGCGTCGACGGGCTCGCCATTGACGAGGATCGAGAGCTTGACGAGGTCGCCCTCCTCGTAGCCCTTGATGTGGTAGTCGAACGAGGCGTAGCCGCGCGACACCGACTTCAGACGGTCGTAGAAGTCGAACACCACTTCGTTCAATGGCAAATCGTAGACGAGCAGGGCTCGCGAGCCGGCGTAGGTGAGGTTCTTCTGCCGCCCGCGCCGGTCCTGGCACAGTTTCAGAACGGAGCCCAGGTACTCGTCGGGCACCAGGATGGTCGCTTCGATCCAGGGCTCCTCGATGTGGTCGATCTTGACGACGTCCGGCATATCCGCCGGATTGTGCATGGGCCGCACCGTGCCGTCGGTCATGTGCATATCGTAGATGACGGACGGCGCCGTCGTGATGAGATCGAGATCGAACTCGCGCTCGAGCCGCTCGGTGATGATCTCGAGGTGGAGAAGGCCGAGGAAGCCGCAGCGGAAACCCTGGCCGAGCGCGGCGGAGGTTTCCATCTCGAAGGAGAAGCTGGCGTCGTTGAGGCGCAGCCGGCCCATGGCGTCGCGCAGATCTTCGAAGTCGGCGGCATCGACCGGGAACAGGCCGCAGAATACCACCGGCTGCGCGGGCTTGAATCCCGGGAGCGCCACGGCGGTCATATTCTTCTCGTCGACGATGGTGTCGCCGACGCGGGTGTCCGCCACCTGCTTGATCGCGGCGGTGAAGAAGCCGACCTCGCCCGGGCCGAGCTCGGCCAGCATCTCCTGCTTCGGCCTGAAAATGCCGACTCGGTCGATCTGGTAATTGGCATCGGTATTCATCAAGCGCACCTTCTGGCCGCGCTTGAGAATGCCGTCCTTGATGCGAACCAGAACCACGACACCGAGATAGGCATCGTACCAGCTGTCGATCAGCATCGCTTTGAGCGGCGCGTTGCGGTCGCCCTTGGGCGGCGGCAGCCTCTCGACGATGGCTTCGAGCACTGCCGGCACGTTGAGTCCGGTTTTGGCCGAGACCCCGATGGCGCCAGAGGCGTCGATGCCGATCACATCCTCGATCTGCTGCTTGACCCGGTCCTCGTCGGCGGAGGGCAAATCAACTTTGTTCAGAACGGGCAGGATCTCGAGATTGTTGTCGAGCGCCTGATAAACGTTGGCGAGCGTTTGTGCCTCGACGCCCTGGGACGCGTCGACGACCAGGATGGCGCCTTCGCAGGCGGCCAGCGAACGGGACACCTCGTAGGCGAAATCGACGTGGCCGGGCGTGTCCATCAGGTTGAGTTGATAGAGTTTTCCGTCCTTGGCCTTGTAGTCGAGGCGGACCGTCTGGGCCTTGATCGTGATGCCGCGCTCACGCTCGATGTCCATGGAATTGAGGATCTGGGCCTTCATGTCGCGCTCGGCGACGTTGCCACAGAGCTGGATCAGGCGGTCGGAGAGCGTCGACTTGCCATGGTCGATGTGGGCAATGATCGAGAAATTGCGAATGAGATGGGTGTCGGTCATGGGCGGGAGATAGCACCTTGGCCGATCGGGATAAAGGGCTGGCAGGGACATCACGGCGCGACAGGTGAGCGAGAGCAGCAAAAGGATGCCCCCGGCCTGAACCAGGACCCGAACGGCAACGGATGCCAGGCGGCAACGGCTGGCCGGGACGCCGGCGCTGCCTTCACTGTCCAATGCCGCAGCCACGCGGTCCTGATCCGATCCAAACGACATTCACGAAACTCCTCATCCTGTTTCGCCCGGCTCGAGGGGCGCGCCCTGGGGAGACGATCAACGGCCGGTCACCACCAATATGAGGCCGCCCGGGTCGGTGGGGATAAGTTCGGACCCGACAAACGGGGAAGTGGTAAACGCGAGGGATAACGTGTGCCGCTCAGGACGAGACGCAATCAGGCGCCCGGAACGGTCTCGCCTTGGCGAACGCTATTTGGAGGCGTCAGCGTCAAGTGGCAGCGGATGTCGCCGCTTCAGCCAGGCGTTCGCGGAGCCAGCTATGCGCGGGGTCGAGCTGCGCGCGCTCGTGCCACGTCGCCAGGATGGTGTAGGGCGGCAGCGTGAACGGAACCGGGTACGCCTTGAGGTTCGGATATTTTGGCAGCGTGCGCCTCAGTCCCATGCCAATCAGATCCGTATTTTCAACCATGTGCAGCGCAGCCGAGAAGTTGCGCGTGTAGTAGGTGATGTGCCGCTCGCGGCCCATGTCGGCGAGGATGCGATCGGTCGTCGTGCGCTCGAGAATGTTGTCGTCGCGCACAGTTGCGCAATGCGGTTCGCGGCAATAGTCGTCGAGCGTGAGCGTGCTGCCGATGCGCGGGTGACCTTTGCGGGCGACCACGCAATAGCTGTCATCGAGGAGGCGTCGTGACTTTAGCCAAGGCGCCGACAAGCGCGGCACGCTCAAGGCGAGGTCGATCTCGCCGGCTTCGAACATTTTCTGGGCGCGCCCCATGACGGCATGAACGACGGCGATGCGCACGCCCGGTGCCTCGCGCGCCAGTGTGGCGCACAGTTTCGGCAGAATAATCCACTCGGAATAGTCGCCCGCAACGACGAAGAATGTCCGATTGGCCGATGCCGGCACGAACACGGGTGGCTCGACGATCAACTCGAGACCTCGAATCCAGGCTTTGAGCTCGGGCGCGAGCGCTTCCGTCCGCGGCGTGGGGCGCAGGCCATGCGGATGGCGCACGAACAAGGGATCGTCGAAGATCTCGCGCAGTTTCTTCAAGGACGCGCTGACGGTCGGCTGCTTCAGGTCCATGCGAACGGCGACGCGCGACACACTCTGCTCTTCGACGAGCAGGGCCAGCGTCTTCAGCAGATTGAAGTCGATCTTAGTGATATCGGTCATGTCGATGTTCGCTATCGATGCGGTCGGATTGCCAGGTCGATTGGGGTATGATCAGATCTCGGCATATTACAGGAAGCTTGATAACAGAGTTCGCGAGGGCTCTGAATTTAGAACAAGAAATTGAAAGAACACGGCATATTTCAAGCAACGGCTGGAAGCGCTTCGCGGCGCTTCCAGCTTTTGTCGTTTGGGGACGCCGGTGATCCGGCGGCCGGGGGCTACTCGGCAGGCCATGCCCCGATCATCACCTTCGCCTTTTCGAGCGCCATGAAGCTGTTCGAGGCGAGCAGCACCCGGTGACGGCGCAGCAGGCCCATCCGGTGCATCGCCTGCCGCGGTTGCTTCTGCAGGCCCGAAATGATCAGCCGGCCGCCGCGTTGTCGGAGATCGGCCGCCACATCCTCGATCGCCGACAGCGCCGTGGCGTCGACGAGGGGCACGTCGCGCATGCGCAGGATCAGAACTTTCGGAGGGATCGGCAGTTCGCGGACCGCGCCGCCGATGGCGCTGGCGCCGCCGAAGAACAAGGGCCCACGCAACTGCAGGACATGAACGCCTGGCGGCAGCACCGCGTCGAGAATGGCCGAGCGCGGGCCGGCGACATCGTCGAGGTCGGGATTGGGTCGGTCTCCGTTCAGGACGCCATTGCCGGTCGCCTCGGCCATGCGATGCATGAACAGGATGCAGCCAAGCCCGACGCCGGTGGCGATGGCGACCTCGAGGCTAGCGAAGACCGTGAGCACCAGCGTCACCAGCAGAATGAGGCGATCGTCGAACGGCGCGCGCGCGATAAAATGCGAAACCTCGCGCCAGTCAATCAGCCGCCACGACACATTCAGCAGAACGGCCGCCAGGCACGGCAGAGCCAGATGGGAGGCGAGCGGCGCCAGCAGCAGCATGAACAGCAGCACGAACATCGCGTGCAGGATGCCGGCTACCGGCGTCTTGCCGCCGGCCGAAATGTTCGTCGCCGTGCGCGCGATGACGCCGGTTGCGGGTATGCCCCCGAATAGGGGTGACGCGATATTGGCGAGGCCCTGTCCCAGGATCTCGACATTCGAGCGATGACGTCCGCCGGTCTTGGCGTCGGCGGCGACGGCAGAGAGCAGCGATTCAATGGCGATGAGGAATGCCAGTGTGAAGATCGAGGGCAGCAGCGCACTGATTGTGGCGGGTGACAGATCGGGCAGCGCCGGCGCCGGCAATGTGCTGGGAATGCCGCCAAACCGCGAGCCGATGGTGTCGATCGGCAGTCCCAGCAGGAACGCGATGCCAGACGCGCCACCGACGGCGATCAGCAGCCCGGGCCACGATGGCCGCCACGCTTTCAGAAGGCTGATCATCGCGAGCGTGCCGAGGCCGACCAGCAGCGCCGAGGGATTGAGCGATTCCTTCATTGCCCACAGCGCCTGCAGCTTGGCGATGGTGTCGGCTGGCACGGCGCCGGCGAACCCGAGCAGGTCTTTGATCTGGCCAATGGCGATGAGCACGCCAACGCCACTGGTGAAGCCCAGGATCACCGGGCCCGGCACATATTTGATGTAAGTGCCAAGGCGCAGCAGGGCCAGCACGACCAGCAGGAGGCCGGCGAGAAATGTGGCCGTCAGCAGGCCCGAGACGCCGTGCTTGTCGACGATCGTCGCGATCATCACGATGAAGGCGGCGGCAGGCCCGCCGATCTGGTAGCGGCTGCCGCCGAAAGCGGAAATCAGAAAGCCCGCGATGACCGAAGTGACGAGGCCGCGGTCCGGTGTGACGCCTGCGCCGATGGCAATCGCCATCGACAGCGGCAAGGCAAGAATGGCGACGGTGAAGCCGGCCAGCGCATCACGGGCGAACGCCGCCGCCGAATAGCCTTCGCGCAGCGCAATGACGAGTTTGGGCACGAACTGTGACCCGGCGCCGACAAGGGGACGCGCGCTGGCGCCGCCACGGCTCTCTGGCAGGTCCTCGTGTTGCATCCCTCGCATGCTCCCCACCGGCCCCCTTGGTAATCCGCCATCCCCCGGCGGCCGGCGAGGTCGGGTGGCGCCTTTAAGTCCGTCCAACACGGGACTGGATTTGACAAGCAACCGGATCGGCAGAGGATGATAGCCTTTTCCGGCACGTCTCCGCAGCAGAACTTGTACAGCAAAAAGGATGCGCTCCCATGCCCCAATCGGCCCCCCGAACCTTGCCGCCCGTTCTCAGTCTTGTGGGCAAACGCGTTCTCGTCACCGGTGCCGCCAATGGCATCGGCCGCGCGACGGCGCACGCCGCGGCCGATCTCGGAGCGACGCTGCTGCTGGCCGACCGGGCGCCGTTGGCCGAGGTAAGCGCCGAGCTCGCCGCCAAGGGCGCCACGGTCGACACGCTGGAAGGCGACCTCACCGCCGCGGGCTTCACCGACAAATTGATTGCCAAAGGACCAATCTACGGCCTTGCGCACTGCGCCGGCATCCTCGGGCGGACGCCGCTGCTCAAGGCCGAAAACCCGCGCGAGCGCTTTCATCAGACGATGGATGTCAACGTGCTGGTGCCGATCGAGCTGGGCTCGGCCATGATCGAGCATATGGCCGCGCACGGCGGCGGCGCGATCGTCATGATCGGCTCGGTGGCAGGCCGCACGGGCGGAACGATGCTTTCGACTCCGATCGACTATTCCGCGTCCAAGGGCGCGCTGCACGTGGTTGTGCGTTGGCTGTCGCGTGGCGCCGTCGGCCGCGGGGTCATGGTCAACGGCGTGGCACCCGGTCCGGTGAAAACGGCGATGACGGCGGGTTCGGCTGTCGATCCCAAAAACCTGCCACGCGGCAGCATGGGGAACCCAGAGGAGATTGCGTGGATGATCATGATGCTGCTGACGCCAGCGGCCTCCTACGTGTCCGGCGCCATCCTCGACGTCAACGGCGGGTCTTACGTCGGGTAAGCCGAGGCTTCACAAATCACGAAATGCAAGAAGCCGCCCGGCGGACCGGGCGGCTTCTCAAGATCGTATCGCGGCAGGAGCCGGTTAGCCCTTGGCCATCGTGTCCAGGCGGCCGAGGATCTGATCGAGAACCGGCTTGGCGATGGCGCCGACGCCTGCGGTCGCGAGCGCCTTTTCGGCCAGCGGGCGGATGATCGGCATCAGCGTGCCGACGTAGCTCGCGAGGCCCTTCTTCGCGTCAGCCGGCATGCGGCCGCGCACCTCGTTCAAGGTGTCGAGCTGCTTGGCCGTCTCCTGCAGGCGCGGGAGGGCGGTGCGTGCCGACGCTTCGTCCTTGATGCCGGCGAGCGTACCGCGCAAGCCTTCAACCACCGAGCCGACCTGACCGCCGACATCCTGGTTGTTGAAGACGATCTTCGGTACCGCCGGAATGGCCGGCTGGCGCACGCCCGAGAACCACCACCAGCCGCCAAGGGCGATGGCAGCGGCGGCTGCCGCCCACACCATCGAGTTCGACTTCGGCGCCGGACGCGGAATGTCGTGCACGGTGCCGGTGGAGCGCGGGGCCTGCGACGAGGCCGATGTGGTCGTCGACGCAGCGGCGCGTGGCGCTGCCGCCGGCATCACCGCGTCCAGCAGACCCGAGCCACCGAGCAAATCGGCAAAGCCTTTCGGCATCGCCGCGGCGACGTTGTCCTTCTGGCCCATCAGCATCTTGGCAAGGCCAGCTGCATCGAGGCCGCCCGCCTTCTGTTCCTTGGCCAGCGTGCCGAGCGCAATTGGAGCCAGCATGCCGACGAGCGACTTCGTCGGGCCGTCGCCGATGCCGGCGAACTTGCTGACCGCGCCGGTCAGACTACCCAGGGCCGAGCCGCCAAGCAGCGAGCCGAGGGCGTCCGTGCCCGCGTTGACCATCGCGCCTTGACCGCTGCCGCCAATCAGATTGCCGAGATTGCCGAGCAGACCCGGATCCTGCTTGCCGAGCAGGTCGGTCAGCTTGCCGAGGCCAGAGGGGCTCTGCGACGTTTTCATGAAGCCGCCCATCAGCGTCGGAAGGATGGCTCCGATCGCCATTTTGACCATCGGGCTCTGGATCCCGAGTGCGCCGGCGATCTTATCGACCAGCATCGGCGTCAGGTACTGTGCGGCCATCGAGACGATATTCACGGGTAAGCCTCCTCTTCGCCAAACGATCGGTTTGGCTATGCAACAACGGACGGACATTTGTAGCATCAGACTGGCCTGACGCTCAAATCGGATGCCATCCAGCATATCCACCTGCCGGATGGCAATGAAAAAATCAGGAGGCTGACGGGTTATCGGGCACGCGGCACGAGGCGCAGCACGCGCCCGTCGGTGGCGTCCGTCAGCAGCCAAAGCGCGCCGTCAGGTCCTTGCCTGACATCACGGATGCGCGCACCCAGATCCTTGAGCATTACCTCCTCGCCGATCACGGTGTCCCCGTCGAGGACGAGCCGATGTAACGCCTCCCCCGCCAGCGCGCCGACAAACAGATTGCCGCGCCAGTTCGGGAACAGTGCACCAGTGTAGAAGGCCATACCCGACGGCGCGATTGATGGCCGCCAGTAGTAGATCGGTTGCTCCATGCCGTTCTGGCGCGTTTCGGCGTGCAGGGTGGCGCCCGAATAGTCGATGCCGTAGCCGATGATCGGCCAACCGTAGTTGCGTCCCTTCTCGACCACGTTGAGCTCGTCGCCGCCGCGCGGCCCGTGCTCGACGGTCCAGAGTTTGCCGGTGACCGGATGGATGGCAGCGGACTGCTGATTGCGATGCCCGTAGCTCCAGATCTCCGGCCGCGCGTTGGCCTTGCCGACGAACGGGTTGTCGCCGGGAACGCCGCCGTCGGGCCGGATGCGCACGACCTTGCCGAAGTGCCGGTTGAGATCCTGCGCGGCATCCTTCTGGTTGCGTTCGCCGAGGGTCACGAACAGGCTGCCGTCAGAGTGGAAGGCGAAACGGGAACCGAAATGCAAGCCGCCCGATGCGCTGGGCTCCTGCCGGAAGATGACCTTGACCTCTTCGAGGCGTCCGCCGTCGCGGGTGGCGACCAGCCGCCCGCGCGCAACCGCCGTGCCGCTCGATGCAAACCCGCGTGGTTCGGCGTAGCCAAGGAACAGTGCCCCGCTGGTCGCGAAATCCGGCGCCAGCGCCACATCGAGGAGTCCGCCTTGGCCGCTGGCGGCGACTGTCGGCACCCCCTGAACCGGAAATGATAATGCGCCATCCTTGCCAATGATGCGCAACCGCCCCGGCCGCTCTGTAACCAGCAGCCGGCCGTCGGGGAGGAACTGGAGGCCCCAGGGATTGGTCAGGCCTTTGGCGACGGTCTCGACCGTGATGGCGCTCACCGGGGCGGCGGGCGCCTGCGTTTGCTTGGCGCCCGTTGGAATCACGCCGCCGAACAGCACCAGGGCAGCGCCCAGACAGGATCTCATCGTGCCGTTCACCGTCATGTCTGGTCCATTCGGGATCGATGATGTCGCCTCATCTCCAGCGCCTAGCACACGACCTGAGCCGCAATGCGGCGCAATGCTTGGCCCTTCAGCTGCCCACTGACGCAGCCGGGCCGGGCATCAAGCGCCGGTTGCGCAAGTGGGCAACCGAAGCGCCAAGCAATTGACGGCGGCGGCCTGTTCCCGCTTTATGCGGCGCAGGACCGTCACATATCTGACATGAGGACGACTTATGAAAATTGCGATCATCGGCGTTGGCGCCATGGGCTCCATTTATGCGGGGCTGCTCGCCGATAAGGGCAAACACGACGTCTGGGCGCGTCGACACCTGGACAGAGCACGTCGACGCCATCAAGAGCAAAGGACTGCGCGTCGAGGGCGCGTCCGGCGATCGCACCGTCAAGATCAACGCGACGACAAATGCGGCCGACGTCCGGGGCGCCGATCTCGTCATCATCGCGACCAAGGACGACGGCGTCGCGACAGCCGCAAAATCTGCACTCGCCATCGCCAAGCCCGACGCGCCGATCCTCACGATCCAGAACGGCCTGGGTTCGGCCGACAAGGTTGCCGAGATCGTCGGCTCCAAGCGCATCATGATGGGCGTCGTCGGCGGCTTTGGCGCCTCGATGAAGGGGCCGGGGCACGCGCATCACAACGGCATGGAATTCCTGCGGCTCGGCGAGATGGATGGCGGACTGACACCGCGTCTCGAAACCGTCAAAACCGCGTGGGAAGCGGGCGGTTTCAAGGTGCTGACGTTCGACGACATCCACAAGATGGTCTGGGAGAAGTTGATCTGCAACTGCACCTACTCGGGACCCTGCGCGCTGACCGGGCTCACCGTCGGCGGTGTGCAGGCGAACCCGTCGGCCTGGAGCATTGCCGCGGCCTGTGCGACGGAAGCCTACATGGTGGCGCGGGCACGCGGCATCAAGCTCGATTTCGATGACCCCGTGCGTTACGTGCGCGACTTCGGCCAGAAGATCCCGAACGCCCGCCCCTCCATGCTGCTCGATCACATGGCGGGCCGGGCCGCCGAGGTCGACAACATCAACGGTGCGATCCCGCGCGAGGGCGCCAAGGTCGGCATTGCGACGCCGGTGAACTCGATTGTGGTGGCGCTGCTCAAGGCGAAGGAATCGGGCTTCGGCAAACCGAAGGTGTGATCGGCTAGCGGGGTCAGACCCCGCGCAGTGGCCGCAACTATGAAACAGCAGTGGCGGCAGCGCGGGGTCTGACCCCATCGGCACCACCAGAAAAGGCGCCATGGATTTCCACGTCTTCCTCGCCGTGCTCGGGGCGGCGCTCTGTCATGCGGCCTGGAATGCGGGCCTCAAGATGCGCGTGGAGCCGGGCGTCGCGGTCGTCATTCTGGCGCTGGCGGGCGGCGCAGTGGCGCTGCCGCTGCTGCTGGTGACGGGAGCGCCAGGCCGTGCCTCGTGGCCGTATCTGGCGGCGTCGATCGTCATCCACGTGTTCTATTTTCTGTCGCTGGCAGAAGCCTATCGCAGCGGCGATTTCGGCCAAGTCTATCCGATCGCGCGCGGCGCGGCGCCGCTGCTGACGGCGACCGGAAGTCTGCTCGCGCTGGGCGAGCCGGTGGGCCCGATCGGCATCGCGGGGATTGTGCTGCTCACGTCGGGCGTTCTGCTGCTGTCGATCCCGCGCGAAGCGTCGCGCCGTGCCCTTGACCGCCGCGCGATCGGTTTCGCGCTGCTGACGGCGGCGATCATCGCCACCTACACGCTGATCGATGGCCGCGGTGCGCAGCTTTCCGGCAATGCGCACGCCTACGCGGTGGCGTTCTTCGTGCTGAATGGCGCCGCCATGGGGGTGGTGGGGCTGGTGCGCCAGCGCCAGCACTTGTGGGCTGCGATGTCGAATGCCGGTTGGATGGTCCCGCTCGGCGGCGGCGTGCTGTCGTTCGTCTCCTACTGGATCGCGCTCTGGGCCATGACAAAAGCGCCGATCGCGCTGGTGGCCGCCGTCCGGGAGACCAGCGTGCTATTTGCAGCGGCGCTGGGCGTCGTGCTGTTGAAAGAGACGATTGTGCCGACGCGTATCGCGGCTGCCGCCCTGGTCGTCGCCGGTTTGGTGCTGATCCGGCTGCAGTGAGGCGGCTTGCTGGGATGTGTCGGCGGCGCGGCACCTAAAGCAGAATGGTGCTGCCGTCGGGTTTTTTGACGTAGATGGCCGTTTTGCCGAGCAGGCGCTTGCCCACCTCTGCGATCGCTTCGATGCTCTCGAAGGAGCCGGAGACCATCAGGATCGCCACTTCTTCCTTGAAGGTCTTACCCGTGGGATCGATCCATCCGCCTTTGCCGCGATGCATGGTGAAGCCGCCGCAATCCTTCAGCGCGGCATCTTCCAATGCGGCCAGCGCAATCGCAATGTCCACGTCCGAGTTCGGCGCACCGTCGTTCTTGGGGCCAAGTCCGAAAATGAGCGTGTACTCGCTGCTCATGAACCGCACCTAGAACTGATAGCGCCTGAGGCCACCGTCGACGGGGATGACCGTGCCAGTGATATAGCCGCCGAGCGGCGACGCCAGATAGCAGACGAGATTGGCGACATCCTCGGGCTGGCCGTAGCGGCCGACCGGGATCTCATGCTCCTCCTGCCACTTGCGATACTCGGGACTGTAGTTGCGCAGGATCTGCTCGCTGATGATGCGGCCGGGCGGGATCGAGTTGACGGTGATGCCGAATTTGCCGACCTCGCGCGACAAGCCCTTGGCCCAGGCGTGAATGCCGGCCTTCGCCGAGAAGGCGCCGTTGACGCCCTCGGGCTCCGACTTGCCGGTGATGTTGATGATGCGCCCCCACTTGCGCTCGATCATCTGATCGAGCAGAGCGCCGGCGAGCTGGCGGGGCCGCGTGAAGTTCAGCGTCATCGCCTCATTCCATTGCTCCTCCGTCGCGTCCTTGCCGAACTGGCGGCTGCCGCCGGCGTTGTTGATCAGGATGTCGACTGAGCCGAGGCCGGCGAGCGCGGCCTTCGCCGTGGCCTCTGATGCGCCGTCCGCCAGTACGTCCTGCACGATCAGGACGGGCTTGACGCCGCCGGCTGCGACAATCGTCCCCGAGACCTCCTCGAGCAAGTTGCCGCGCCGGGCCGCGATGGCGAGCCGCACGCCCTCGCGCGCCAGCGCCTCCGCGATGCCGCGGCCGATGCCCATGCTGGCGCCCGTGACCAGCGCGGTTTTGCCCTTCAGTCCCAGTTCCATGTGGCGCTCGTTTCTGCTGTGTTTGGATTTAAGGGCAACATTAGGCGGGCTGGCGGCGGGCTGCAAACGGCGTGTTCGGCACGGGGCCTGCACCCGCGATCTCGCAGATGCGGTCCGACGCGTTGCTGCCGATGGCAGTCACGTCTAACCTGCAATTGTCGTGTTCCGTTCGCCGAAGCCCGTTCCAGTGGAGTTCATTCATGCGCCGATTGATCCCAGCACTCGCCATCCTGCCGTTTCTGATCCCGCTGCCGCTTGCGGCCCAGACGTGGCAACCGCCGCCCGAGAACCAGCGCTGTCCGTCCAAATGGGGCGCTGCCGACGAGCGGGGCGCAGCCAATCACGTGAAGCCCGCAAGCGTCCTCAACGCCGCCAAACTGATCAAGACCGGCGAGATCATCGAGCTTGGCCACGCGCTGGCTCCGACCATGCCGTTCTTCGGCACGCGCCGCTTCGACGTACACATGAAGCGCACGTTCACGCCGCCGCCCGCCGCCAACACCAACAATCGGTCCGGCAATGAGGAGGTCGTGATCGGCGAGATCGGCCACGTCGGCACGCAGTTCGACGCGTTCCCGCACCAGACCATCGGTGACACGCTCTACAACTGCGTGAAGAACGGCGAGAGTGCGGGCCGCGGCGGGTTCGCCAAGCTCGGTGTCGACAAGGTCGGCGGCCTCTTTGCGCGCGGCGTGCTGATCGATGTCGCAGCGTTCAAGGGCGTCGAGATGCTCGGCGATAACTACGAGATCACCGCCGACGATTTGAAGGGCGCGCTCGCCAAGCAGGGCACAGCCCTGCAACCGGGTGACGCCGTTCTCATCCACACGGGCTGGGGCAAGCTGTGGGCCAAGGACAACGCACGATTCGTCAAGAGCTGCCCGGGCCTCGGCGTCGGCGCGGCGCTGTGGCTCGCTGATCAGGATCCGCTTTTGCTCGGCTCCGACAACTGGCCGGTGGAGATGTTCCCGGCCGCCGATCCGAAGTTGAGCTTTCCGGTGCACCAGATTGCGCTGGTGGTGAAGGGCATCTTTCTACTCGAGAACATGAAGCTCGACGAGCTGGCCGCGAAAGGCGCGCGCGAATTCGCACTCGCCCTGCAGCCGCTGAAGATCCAAGGCGGTACTGGCTCGACGGTGGCGCCGATCGCCATCCGGTGAACGGCCAGCGGCGGGAGCTTTCGGACAGGCTTCCGTCGCGCCGCCGGCGGATACCCCCGTAAAGGGCGCTCGACGCATCGCCACCGGTTTGAGGATGTCGCATGGTCGCCAGCGACAGCTTTGCTGAATTTCTGCGCGAGCAACTTGCGCCGCTTGGGAGCATCTCGACGCGGCGCATGTTCGGCAAGACGGGCGTCTTCTGTGATGGGGTCATGATTGGGATGGTGGCCGACGACACGCTTTTTTTCCGAGTCGATGAACAGAATAACGACATCTTCAAGGAAGCCGAGGCGTATCCGCCGCTCAATTACCAGAAGAAGGGAGCCAGCATCGATCTGGCCTTTTGGCGTGCCCCGGAGCGGCTGTTCGACGAACCCGATGAGCTCTTGGGGTGGGCACGCGCAGCACTGGCGGCCGCGCGCCGGGTCGCGGCCAAGCGGGCCCGTCCGAGCCCACGTGGACACTGAGCATGCGCGGCAATGGCGAGGCCCATCGATCCAAGTCCTTGACCGGCGAGTCGACGTGAGCTGACTGGAACGGCGAAATGCGAAGCCCACTTTCATTCCAACCAGATCTGGAGAACACCAAAATGACAGGACTTCTTGCGGGACACGTCGCAGCCGTCACCGGCGGCGGATCGGGCATCGGACAGGGCATCTGCCAGGCCTACGCCCGCGAAGGCGCGCGCGTCATCGTGCTCGACGCCAATATGGAGGGCGCCAACGAGACCGTCGGCCTCGTCACGGCGGCCGGCGGCAAGGCCTCCGCGGTGAAGCTCGACGTCACCGATCGCGAGGCCTGCAAGACAGTGGCCGCGGAGACGGCCAAGGACGGCAACATCTCGATCCTCGTCAATAACGCCGGCATCAACCGCCGCACGCCGTTCACTGGCGACAAGGCCGCCGTCAGCAAGGACTGGGACGACATCCTGTCGATCAATCTCGACGGCATGTTCAATGTCACGCACGCCTTCATCGATCAGCTCCGCGCGACCAAGGGGCGGATCGTCAACATCGGCTCGATCCAGTCATTCGTGCATGTGAGCTGGCCGAACTCTGCCGCCTACACGACCTCGAAGCACGGCGTGCTCGGGTTCACGCGGGCACTCGCCGCCGAGCTCGGCCGGGATGGCGTGCGCGTCAACGCCATCGGCCCCGGCCTCATCGAGACCAGGATCAACGCCGAGGCGCGCGCCAAGAACCCGGACATGGTGGCGAACGTCATGCGCCACACGCCGCTCAACCGCGCCGGCAAGCCGGAGGACATCGCGGGGCCGGCGGTGTTCCTCGCCTCCGATCTGTCGTCCTACGTCACCGGCTGTATCGTCATGGCCGACGGTGGGTTCCGGACCGTCTGATGCGGGCGCGCGGCTCTGCCGGGCCGCACGCCCGTCTATGGCCATGCAGCTTGGTTCTGACGATTGCGCTAAACTGACGGGATCGGGTGCCCGGTCGCCAACCAATGCGCACATTCCTCGCCGAGTTCGGCGCGCGCTCGGCGCTCGTAGCGCTCGACGTCGTCCGCCGTCAGGACATCGCGCCAGCGCCCATTGGTTCCCTTGTTGATGAAGGTCTCGGCCCCGCCGTCCCAGAACGCACCGCCGAGCGGCACGCTCTTGGTCGCATTCTTTTTCATGTAGTCGAAGCTGCAATGCTCGACGATGGCATCCCATCGCGATGGATCGACAGGGATATCAAGAAACTCTGCAATGCCGCGGATCTCACGCGGCATATCGGCTTTCAGCGAAGCGAAGTGGATCATCTTGACGTTCGGAAGTTTGTGGATCGCCCACCAGCTGCGGGTATGCTCCCAGAACGGCCAGAACGGATATCCATCACGATCGAGCCACTCGAGGAAATACCGGTGAACTTCGGCTCCCGGGCGGCCGATCGGTGGGCCCACGAGACCTGGAGTGTTGTTGAGCGCGTCGTACCATTTCTCGTTGGCATTGGCGTGATGATTGTAGAGGCTCCACACGACGTCGCGGCCATCCCGGCCGATATAGATGTATTTCGCCCGCGGCGAGTACACCAAGGCGTCGACCGGAAGGTGCGTCTTCAGGAAACGCCGATGAGTTTGCGACTCAACCATGGGAAGCTTGACGGCTTTCGGCGGCACGCGCAGGTCGAGCCACGGTGACATCTCCGCAACGTCCAGTTCTTCCGCGCCGGTGAAGAGCAACTGGGCGACGATTTGCTGAACCCAGGTCGTTCCTGCCTTGGCGTAGGTGCTGATCACGATGTCGTCGTCGCGGAATTTGAGATCATTCCAGATCGTGGAATCAAAGTGGTGGTCGTGAAGCTCGCGGGTCTTCGTTGGAAATGCTTGGGTCATGGCTGCGCCTTCAATCTGAGGAGGCTGAAATGCTTCAATTGAGGTGTGTATGCGCCGAGGCGTTATGACTGCGAGCGCGCCTCAGTTGACGAAAGCCTACGCTCATGCGGTGATTGTCGCCATGCCGTATTTGGAATGGTTATCATGACAGATTGGAATGTTGATCTCCGCCTGCGCGACCTGCGGGTCCTGAGCATCGCGCTGCGCGAACGCAATCTGACACGCACGGCGGAGTGCCTCGGCACCACACAACCCTCAATCAGCAAGGTCCTGGTGCGGCTGCGCATGCATTTCGGCGATCCGCTTTTCATGCGCAGCGGCAACGAGATGCACCCGACGCCCAAAGCGCTCGAGATCGAAGGTTCGCTTCGGACGCTATTGGCGTCGGCTGATGTCTTGAGCATTTCCACGCCAACCTTCGTTCCCGCCACGTCGACGCGCGCCTTCAAGCTGCTGGTCAGCGAAGTCGGAATGGTCGTGTTCCTGCCCGCACTGATGCGGCGCGTGGCTCAGGACGGACCAAGGTTGAGCGTTGATGCAGTCCCGCTTGACGCGCGTTCGTACGAGACGAAACTCGAGTCGGGCGAGGCTGACCTGGCATTGGGAGCGTTTCCGAAGGCAGCGCTCGGTCTCAGGCAGCAGCGTCTTTATCCAACCACGTATCTCAGTCTGGTCCGCGCCGATCATCCAAACCAAGGAGTGCTGCGGACCCGCGCTGGATTTCTCTCGGCCCGACACATCGTCGTAACGGCCTCCAACACGGGGCACGCCGCACACAGGAATGCGCAGCAGTCTCTGGACCTGGAGATTCCGCCCGAGAATGTGATGCTCCGATTGCCCAGCTTCACTGCGGCGGCCGTCGTAGCGTCACAGACGCAGGGAATCGCGACCTTGCCAATGAAGTTCGCAAGGATCATGGCCGGGCAGCTCGGCCTCGCCACGTTCAAGCCGCCGGTTACGTTTCCGCCGCTGGAGATCGCGCAATACTGGCACGAGCGGTTCCAACGCGATGCCGGTCACAAGTGGCTGCGAGCGATCTCGTTCGATCTGTTCGCGAAGGGCGGCCGATCGTGAGGCCGTGGTCAGCGGCGGTCGAGCTTCACCGTCTCGACCGCTAAACGAACTCGGCACCGCCGGGGACGTCCGTTGTGAACGACTTGAACCGCTCGAGCCCCGCCGGCACCGGCCCGCCGTAGGCCCAGTCGAGCAGCTCGACCGTGTGCACGATCGGGCAGCTGCGGTGCCGACGCCGATCTGCGTGATGCAGCCGATGTTGCCGGCCGCGACGATGTCGGGGCGCACGCTCTCGATGTTGGCGACCTTGCGCGTGCGCAGCTCGCCGGCGAGCTCGGGCTGCAGGATGTTGTAGATGCCGGCCGAGCCGCAGCAGATGTGGCCCTCCGGCACGTCGAGCACGGTGAAGCCGGCCTTGCGCAGCAGCGTGCTTCGGCTCCTCGGTGATGCGCTGGCCGTGCTGCATCGAGCAGGCCGAGTGATAGGCGACGCGCAGGCTCGACCAGCGGCGCGGCGCGCCGAGGTCGTAGCCGATCAGGAACTCGGTGATGTCGCGGGTCATCGCCGGCGATGTCGGCGGCAGGCGCGCGCATAGCCCGGCTACGTGGCGCAGCAGGTGGCCGTAGTCCTTGACCATCGTGCCGCAGCCCGACGCATTGATGATGATGGCGTCGACCGGCGCCTTGCGTCATCGACCTTGACCAGGCGTCGACGTTGCGCCTTGGCCTGCTCGATCGCCTGCGCCTCCTTGCCCATGTGATGGACGAGCGCGCCGCAGCAGCCGGCGCCCGCCGCCACCTCGACGTCGACGCCGCGGCGCGCGAGCAGGCGGATCGTGGCGTCGTTGATCTCGGGCCGCAGCACCTGCTGCGCGCAGCCGGCGAGCAGGATGCACGCGCTTGCGCCGCTCGGCGCTTGGTCGCGGCGGTGCCGGGGCCTTCGTACTTGGCCGAGCGCAATGCGCTTCTCGGGCGCCAGCTCGAGCATGGCGGCGAGCTCCGGCAGGCCGAGGCGCTTCGAACAGACCGGCGAACGGCCGCGCCGAGCGGCGCCAGCGCCAGCGCCCGGCGGAAGCGGTCGGGATAGGGAATGATGCGCAGCCAGCAACGCGGCGGATCAGCCGGTCCTTGAAGGTGCGCTTGCCGGTCTCCTCGATGTGGGCGCGCGCCAGATCGACGAGGTGCATGTAGTCGACGCCGCCGGGGCAGGTCGTCATGCAGGAGAGGCAGGACAGGCAGCGGTCGACGTGATGCTGCACCTCGGGGCTCGCGTCGCTGCCCTTCTCGAACATGTCCTTCATCAGGTAGATGCGGCCGCGCGGGCTGTCGCGCTCGTCGCCGAGCAGCACGTAGGTCGAGCAGGTGGCGGTGCACAGGCCGCAGTGCACGCAGCGCGCGCAGGATGCTCTCGGCCTCGGCGAGTGCGCGGGTCCTTGAGCTGCTCGGCCGTGAAGTTGGTCTGCATGGTGGTTCTGGCGGGCTCCGGTCAGCGGGCGCAAGCAGGGTCGGTTCGATAGGTGTCAATACATGCGGCCGGGGTTGAGGATGCCGGCCGGATCGAACACGGCCTTGATGCTGCGGCTGATCTCGGCCAAGCCCGTGCTCGAGCGGCTGGAACACGTCGACGGCGGCGCGCACGGCGGGCTCGGCGCGGATCAGCGTCGCATGGCCGCCGTGGCGTCGCGATGACGCGGCGGATGTCGGCGGCGCCGGCATCGGCGGTCGGCAGCACCTCGGCCCAGACCAGCCCGCCCGACCAGTCGTAGAAGGCGCGGCAGTCCATGAAGCGGCGTGATGCCGGCGACGACCTTCGGCCCGGCCTGCGGCGCGGTCGAGATGCGCCAGAGCGGATCGCGTGCTGCCTTGCAGCACCGAGAGCTGGCGCAACTCGTCCCAGAAGCGTCAGCGAGCTCGTCGTGGTCGAGGACATGCACGTCGCCGAACGGCTTTCAGTCTCCTTCAGCCGCTCGCTGCGGTAGGCGACCGACTTCGCGAAGTTCTCGATGCGGAGCGCGGTGATCGACCTGCTGCTCGGCCGCGCAAGCCCTCGTGCCAGAGGCGCTCGGCCAGCGGCTGCTGCAGATGCACGGCGCCGGACACCTCGTAGGGCGTTGCCATCGCCGTGCACAAGCGCCTCGACGGCGATCCCGTCGTCGAGGCCGAGCAGGATCAGCGTCGCCGTTTCCTCCGGCCTCGGCAGCACCTTGAACGTGACCTCGGTCAGCACCGCGAGCGTGCCCCAGCTGCCGGCAGAGCGGCGCGCACAGGTCGTAGCCGGTGACGTTCTTCATCACGCGGCCGCCGGAGCGGAACGGCGTGGCCGTTACCCGTGACCGCGTCGATGCCGAGCAGGTGGTCGCGCGCGCCGCCGGCCTGGACGCGCCGGGAGCCCGAGAGGTTGGTCGCGAACACCGCGCCGATCGTGCCGCCTGCCCGGCCGGACTGCCGAGCGACGGGGCCGAGATCGATCGGCTCGAACGCCAGCATCTGGCCCTTCGCGGCGAGCTCGGCCTCGATGCGCGCCAGCGGCGTGCCGGCCCGCGCCGACATGACCAGCTCGGTCGGCTCGTAGAGCGTGACGCCGGCGAGCGAGGCCGTGGTGATCAGCGCTGCGCCTGTCGATCGGCCGGCCGATGGCGCGCTTGGTGCCGGCGCCGATGATCTCGAGCGGCGTGCGCGCGTGCGCTGGCGTCGGCGAGCGTGCGCTGCAGCTCCCACTCGGTTGCGGGCTCGAACGGCGATTGCACGATGTGTCGCTGCTCCTCAGCAGCGTCGCCACGGCAGGCCGCGGCCGTCGCGGCCGTCGAGCGGGAAGACCTTGGCCGGGTTGAGCAGCCAGTCGGGGTCGAACACCGTCTTGATCCGCATCTGCAGCGCCAGCTCGGTGTCGGTGAACTGCACGCGCATCAGGTCGCGCTTCTCGACGCCGACGCCGTGCTCGCCGGTCAGGCAGCCGCCGACCTCGACGCACAGCTTCAGGATCTCGGCGCCGCACCGCTCGGCCTTCTCGACCTGCGTCGGGATCGTTGGCGTCGTAGAGGATCAGCGGATGCAGGTTGCCGTCGCCGGCATGGAAGATGTTGGCGACCTTCAGCCCGTAGCCGGCGCAGATCTCGGAGATGCGCACCAGCACCTCGGGCAGCCGGCCGAGCGGAATGGTGCCGTCCATGCAGTAGTAGTCGGAGATGCGGCCGATGGCGCCGAACGCCGACTTGCGGCCCTTCCAGATGGCGGCGCTCTGCTCGGCGCTCTGGCTGACGCGCACGACTGACGGCTTGAACGGCTTGCGCGATCTCGACGATGCGCCCGAGCAGCGTCGAGATCTCGTCCGGCGAGCCCTCGACCTCGATGATCAGCAGCGCTTCGACGTCGAGCGGATAGCCGGCCTTGGCGAAGGCCTCGCAGACATGGATCGCGGGCTTGTCCATGAACTCGATGGCGACCGGAATGATGCCGGCGGCGATGATCGCCGAGACCGCGCTGGCCCGCGGCCTCGCTCGGTGGCAAAGCCGAGCAGCATCGGCCGCGCGCCTTCCGCCTGCGCGCAGGATGCGCACCGTCGCCTCGGTGACGATGCCGAACTGGCCTTCCGAGCCGATGATCAGCCCCAGCAGATCGTAGCCCGGCTGATCGAGATGGTCGCCGCCGATCTCGATGACGCGCCGTCGATCAGCACCATCTTGAGGCCGAGCACATTGTTGGTGGTGACGCCGTACTTGAGGCAGTGCGCGCCGCCCGAGTTCATGGCGATGTTGCCGGCGAGCGTGCAGGCGAGCTGGCTCGACGGGTCGGGCGCATAGAAGAAGCCCTTCGGCGCCGACGGCCGCGCGAGATGCCGAGGTTGGTGATGCCGACCTCGACCCGCGCGGTGCGGTTCAGATAGTCGACGTCGAGCACCCGGTTCATCTTCGAGACGCCGATGACGATGGCGTCCTCGGCCGGCAGCGCGCCGCCGCACAGCGACGTGCCGGCGCCCGCGGGCACCACCTTGATGCTTGTTCTGGCTGCAGTAGCGCAGCGCCTTGCCGACATCCTCGGTCGAGCGCGGCAGCACGACGGCGAGCGGCATGCAGCGGTAGGCGGTGAGGCCATCGGTCTCGAAGGCGCGGCGGCCATCGTCATCGGCGATCACCGAGGCGGCGCCGACCAGCCGCGAAGATCCTTCACGATGGCGTCGCGGCGGGCCAGCGTGCCTGCATCCGGCGTCGGGCAAAGCGATCATGGACATGCCGAGCCCTCCCGAGGCACGTTGTGAACGTCGTTTGTCTGACAGGTTAGACCAAAGTCTTTGCGGCGGCCACACCGCCGAGAAACGCCACGAGTGGAGTACGAATTTCAAGAACGATAGTTGATTTCGAACGTCAGGGAATAATAGTCTTCCATCCAGTCGATAATAGGCGACACACTTTAGTCACCCGCGAGCATAATTCACAGTTGGGAGAAAGACCTGATGTTCCCGCGCCGCAGATCTCGTGAGGAGTCCACTGTGACAGCCATCACCGATCTTGAAATCTTCGCTCGCGTCGCCCGAACCGGCAACATGTCGGCCGCCGGGCGCGAGATGGGGTTGTCGCCAGCCGTCGTCTCGAAGCGCGATCAGCCTGCTCGAGGAGCGGCTCGAATACGCGCCTCTTCCAGCGCACCACCCGCCAGCTGACCCTGACCGAGACCGGCGAGGGCTACTTCAAGCGCGTCGTCGACATCCTGAGCCTGATCGACGAGGCCGAGGATTTCGTCAGCCGCCGCAACACCAAGCCGCGCGGCCTCCTCAAGGTCACGGCGCCGACCTCGTTCAGCCGCCTGCACATTGCGCCTTATCTGCCCGAGTTCCTGTCCAAATTCCCGGAGATCGAGCTCGATTTCCAGCTGACCGACAATTTCGTCGACATCATCCGCGACGGCTTCGATCTGGCGATCCGCATCGGCGAGCTGCAGGACAGCTCGCTCGTCCAGCGCAAGCTCGCCGCCGACACGCGCGTCGATCTGCGCCTCGCCGAAGTACCTCGAGCAGTCCGGCATGCCGCGCACGCTCGCCGATCTCGATTTCCACAATTGCCTCTCGGCCGGCGCCCAGGACTACTGGCGTCTGCAGGGGCCGGACGGCCGTGCATCAGTTGCGCGTCAAGGGCAACATCCGCTCGAACTCGTTCGAGTTCATGCGCGAGGCGCTGCTGGCCGGGCCTGGGGCTCGGCCTGCGCTCGACCTGGGACATCGGTCCCGAGCTCAAGAGCGGCGCCCTCAAGGTGGTGCTGCCGGAGTACCGCGGCTCCGACAGCGTCGCGATCTACGCGGTCTATCCGTGCCGCGACTTCATGCCGGAGAAGGTCAACGTCTTCATCGAGTATCTGGCTGAGCTCTACGGCAACGAGCCCTACTGGAACATGGGCCTCGACTTGTCGAAGTTCACGGCCCAGCCTGGCAAGGCCAATCCGAAGGTGGTGTCCCTTGAGGACGCACCGGCGCGGGCATCACGCTGAGTTTGGATCACCACTGATCTTGGGGCACTTGGTCACCTGTGCGCCGGCTTGCCGGCGTGGCACAGGACCGTCCTGCGCGAGAACATCCTTCCCGCGCTAAAAGGAACAGGACGACGATGCGACCGATCAAGGTGTTGTTGATCTCCGCCAACCTCGCGCTTGCTCTGGGCTCTGGCGCTGCCGGCGCCGCCGAGGGTAATGCCGAGGCTGGAGAGGATGTCTTCAAGAAGTGCCGCGCCTGCCACGAAGTAGGGCCGGACGCCAAAAACAAACTCGGCCCGGTCTTGAACGGCCTCTTCGGGCGCAAGGCCGGCACGATTGAAGGGTTCGCCTATTCGCCGGCCAATAAGAAGGCTGGCGACGAGGGCTGGACGTGGACCGAGGACAAGCTGCTCACCTATCTCGCGAACCCGCGCGAGGCGATGCCGGGCAATCGTATGGCTTTCGTCGGACTTGCCGACGAGCAGGATCGCCTGGATGTTCTGGCCTACCTGAAGAAATTCGCGAAATAGGGGAGGGTGCGAGCGGCCGAAGAGCTGCCGATCCCTGAAGGGGAGCCCGGACCATCGCTGGTTCGGGCTTCTTTCGTTTCGCGGTGCCGCTAACGCTTCAGCACCACGACCGCCTCGATATGTGGCGAGAACAGGAACTGATCGATCGCCGACACCGAGGCGATGCGCCAACCGGCTTCGACGAGCACGCGCACGTCGCGCGCCAGCGTCGCCGGATTGCAGGAGACGGCGACGATGGTTGCCACCTTCGATTGGGCCAGCGCTTCGGTTTGCGCCTTGGCGCCGGCGCGCGGCGGGTCGAACACCACGGCATCGAAGGCATTGAGCTCGCGCCACGACAGCGGGTCCCGAAACAGATCGCGCGGCTTGGTTTCGATCGGCTTCAGGCCGGTGGCATGACGATGCGCGGCCGCCAATGCCGCGAGCAGCGCGCGGTCACTATCGACAGCGAGGATGGATGCGCGCCGAGCCAGCGGCAGCGCGAAGGTGCCGAGGCCGCAGAAGAGATCGGCAACCCGCTTCGCCTTGCCGACGGCGCCGGTGACAAGCGCGATCATATGAGCTTCGGCCTCGCTGGCGGCCTGCAGAAAGGCGCCCGGCGGCGGGGTCACGGCGGCCCCGCCAAGGATCAGGTTGGGCGGCGCGCGCTGCAGGATGAGGTCGCCGTTCGAAGAGAGCCGCAGAATGGCCGACGCACCGCTGGTTGGCGTGATGATCGCCACCAGCGCCGATCGATCGCGGGCGGAGAGCGACGTTCGTCCCGCGACGATGGCGACGTCGAGGCCGTTGTCCGTCGCAACGACAATGAGGCGCGCTTCTGCCTCGGCAGGTGCTACGATCTGCGCAATCTCGGTCAGGGCGGGCAAAGCCGCGACGATCGCCGGGCGCAAGACGGCGCAGGCGCGCAGCGGCTCGATGGTATGAGTAGCGGGGCCATGAAATCCGAGCCGGATGTCGCGCCCCTCACGCACAGCCGACAAGATGGCGCGGCGGCGCGAACCCAGCGGCACCGACAGCATCGCCGGTGGTTCGATCGGCAGACCATGTTGCGCAAAGGCCTGTGCCACCAGCGTCTGTTTCCAGGCGCGGTAGAGGTCGTCCGTCATGTGTTGCACGGTGCAGCCGCCACAGGCCGGAACATGCGGACAGAGCGGGGTCGCCCGCCGCCCGGCGCTCGGTGGACCGATCAATTCCAGTGTTCCGTCCGGCCGTCGCCGCAGCTGCTCGCCCGGCAGCGCGCGCGGAACGTGGACGGGCGTGCCGTCGCGGATCGCAATGCCGTCGCCCTGCGCGCCGAGGCGTTCGATGTCGAGCAGCTCCGGCTCATCCATGACGGCGTGCCCCGATCAGGAACTCGGTGTTGCCTTCGCCGCCCTTGATCGGCGACGGGATGGTTCCCATGCTCTGCCAGCCGGGCGCCGCTGCCAGCCAGTCCCGGATCTTTGCGACGGCCGCAGCGTGAACCGCGGGATCGATGATGACGCCAGTGCGCGGCACATGCGCGGGGCCCGCTTCGAACTGCGGCTTGATCAACGCCGCGAGCCAGCAGCCGGGCGCCGCGAGCGCCATTGCCGCGGGGAGCACTTGCGCGAGCGAAATGAAACTCACGTCAGCGGTGATCGCGCCGACCGGTTCTCGAATTTCGCTGGACGTCAACGTCCGGGCATCGACTCCCTCCAGCACGACAACGCGCGGATTGTGGCGCAGCGAGGCATGCAGTTGGTCGCGGCCGTTGTCGACGGCATAGACGCGTGCTGCGCCGCGCTCCAGCAGCACGCTGGTGAAGCCGCCGGTCGAGGCGCCGACGTCGAGCGCCACCTGCCCCGCCGGATCGAACCCGAACGTGTCAAGCGCCGCGATCAGTTTCAGGGACCCCCGCGAGACATAGTCGCCGGCGCCGTCGGCGACGTCCAAGCGATGCAAAGGCCCCACCAGTCCCGATGCGCGGCGGGCGATCTGTCCATCGACAGAAACCAAGTTGCGCGCAATCAGGTCCGCGGCGCGCGATCGCGAGACGACGAGGCCGCGTGCCACCAGGGCCAGATCGAGCCGTTGTTTTTCGTCGTTATTAGCCATGGAACCCATTGACTCTATTGGCGGGTATTTTTGTTGGCGATGGCTGACGGCTTTGTGATCATCCGCGCTCCGGCCGACCACGTATACCAATTGGCTCATGTCGAGGAGGAGAATTGAACATGACAACGGTGAATGTGGCGAGCAAGTCAGGACAAGCCGTCCCACGGGGCAATGATCGGCCGATCGACCGGCGCAGAGCGCTTGGCATTTTCGGCGCGGGCGCGGCGGCCATTGCAGGAACGGCTGGCGGCCTCGGGGCTGCAACAACCCTTTTCGCACAACAGAAGGCACCAGCGTTCACGCTGCCGCCGCTGGGCTACGCCTATGAGGCGCTAGAGCCCCATATTGACGCGGCGACCATGGGCTTTCACCACAAGAACCACCACAATGCCTTTATCGGCAACTTGAATGGGCTCGTTGAAAAGTACGCGGACTTGGCGACAAAGCCGGTCGACGCCATCCTCTCCAACCTAGCCGCTGTTCCCGAGGCCGTCAGGACGCCTGTTCGCAACAATCTCGGCGGCCACTGGAACCACAGCTTCTTCTGGGACCTGATGACACCGGGCGGCGCCAAATCGCCCGCCGGCGATCTGAAGGCCGCGATCGATGGCGCGTTCGGTTCGGTCGAAAAACTTTCCGAGGCCGTCAATCAGGCGGGGATGACACGGTTTGGCTCGGGCTGGGCGTGGCTCGCCGTCGGCAAGGACAAAAAGCTCACCGTCTTCAACACGCCCTACCAGGACACCCCGCACATGGATCAGGGCGCAGCAGCCGTGATCGGCGTCGATGTCTGGGAGCACGCCTACTATCTGAAGCACCAGTACCGCCGCGCCGAGTATCTCAAGAGTTGGTGGAACACGGTGAACTGGGACAAGGCGGCGGCCAATTTCAAAAAAGCCACGGGCTGATCACGATTAGCAAAAAAAAAGCCCCGGCAATGGTGCCGGGGCGGGCCATTCCTGCAGCGCATGGGGATTGGGGGAATGCGCCGGCGCAGGTACGCACACGAACGATGATGAGCACGAAGCTACTCAAAACTCTGTTACGCAAACAACTTGTGCTCATCGAGTAGCTTCATAGTACGGATACTGTTATTCACTGTCGACACGAGTCATCATCGACTTTCGTTATCCACATGAGCCTGTGGATAAGCCCATGGCGCATCAGTCTATAGCGTTGTTATCACGTTGTAATCAGGACCTTTCCACGGCGACGAATTGGGAGGCTCGTTCGTCGCTGCCGCGCCCGAGACACAGGTGCAGCTTTCCAATCGTCATTGCCGCTGATCACGGGTGCGCGCCTTACGCCGCTGGCGGGCCTTTCAGCTCGATGCGGTTGCCGTCCGGATCCTCCAGATAGATCGATGGACCGCTGCCCTCGGCACCGTAGCGCGTGACCACGTCGCCGACGGTGACGCCATGCGCGCCGAAATGGCGGCGGATCGCCTCGGCATCGAATGGCTCGATGCGCAGGCAAAGGTGATCCATGTTTCCGGTCGCGCTGCCGCTGCCGGTTGGCTTGCCCGGCCGCGTTGCCACGATGTCGATCAGGGCGCGTCCGGCCCGCAGTTGCGTGAGTCCGATCTTCTCCTGCCGCTTCTCGACCGGGCAGCCGAGAACCGTGGCGTAGAATGCCTCGAGGCGCGCCGGATCTGCGGTTCGCAGGACGACATGATCGATGTGAGCGACGGCGAAGGGCGGTGACATGGCGATGCCTCGTGCTCGCGTTCGCTGACGCGCAAGGGTCCGCGCCGCCAGCCGGCCGTAAAGCTGCGCCCGATCCGCCCCGCCGTCAAATGTCGTCACAACCGTCTGGGACCGTCATGGCGTTCCGGCTCGCCATCGCGCCAGACGGCCGGTTGACACGGGGTCAAATCTCGCACTGGCTTGCAAGGTGTGCTGGACTGCTGGGCAGTCCGCGCGCCGGACAAGAAGGGAACTCGCATGCCCGTGGATATGATCGGCTGGGTCACGCCGCGCGTCTCCTCCGAGATCATTCCGGCCGTCGGGCCGCCGTTCGATCCGGACGTCATCGCGTCGACGGCCAGGCTACACGAGCGGGCTGGTTTCGATCGCGTGCTGATCGGCTACTTCTCGAATGCGCCGGATGGGTTCCTGGTGGCAGCCCACGCCGCCCAGTCGACCGAGCGGCTGCAGATGCTGCTGGCCCACCGTCCGGGCTTCGTCGCGCCGACCGTCGCCGCCCGCAAGCTCGCCACGCTCGACCAGTTGAGCGGCGGCCGGCTCGCGGTCCACATCATTTCCGGCGGCAGCGACGCCGATCAGGCCAGGGACGGCGACTATACGGACCATGCCGCGCGCTATCGCCGGTCGGCGGAGTACATCGCACTGCTTCGGCGCAGCTGGACCGAGACGCAGCCCTTCGACCATCAGGGCGAGTTCTTTCGGGTAACCGGCGCCGTCTCCGAAATCCGCTGCCGGCAGGCGCCGCACATTCCGGTGTTCGGCGGTGGCGGCTCGGAACATGCGATCCGGACGCTGGCCCCGCATCTCGACGTGTTCATGCTGTGGGGCGAGCCGCTCGAGGAAACGCGCGCCTTCATGGAGCGGGTGCGTGCGGCGGCCGCGCCATCGGGCCGGCAGCCGACGTTCAGTTTGTCGACGCGGCCGATCCTCGCGGACACCGAGGCCAAAGCTTGGGCGCGCGCCAACCGCATTCTCGACCACATTGTCGCGAGCAATGGCGGCAAGCCGCCGAAACCGGAGAACGTCGGCTCGCTTCGCCTGCTGCAAGCGGCGGCCGAACGCGACGTCCACGACACCTGCCTGTGGGCCCGCATCGCCGCTGCAACCGGCGCTCGCGGCAATTCGACGGCGCTGGTCGGCACGCCCGATACGGTGGCAGCGGCACTTCTCGAGTACTACAAACTCGGCGCGACCAGCCTGCTGATCCGCGGCTACGATCCCGTTCCCGATACCGCGCAGTACGGCGCTGAACTGATCCCGCGCGTGCGCGCGCTGGTGGCGGCGTATGATGCCGGCCGCGCAACCCCACTGACTCAGGTGCAATAACCCCGCGATGACCGCTCATTTTCCGCATCTCTTCGCACCGCTGCGACTTGGCCGCGCCGAAGCCAAGAACCGCATCATGCGCGTGGCGACCACGGCCAATCTCGCCGATCGCAACAGGGTCGGTCCACGGCTGCTCGAGTTCTACCGCACGCTCGCCAAGGGCGGCGTCGGCACCATCGTCACCGAGGCGTTGCGCGCGCAGGCGAACGACCCGTTCGGGCCCGGCGCGCTCGTCGTCTTCGACCGTAGCGCCATCGGCGGACTGCGCCAGCTGTCGGACGTGTGCCACGCGGAGGGCGCGCTGCTGATCGGCCAGCTCAACATGGGAGGGCGCCAGCATCTGGCGTCCCGCGTGGTGCCGTTCACAATTGCGCCGTCGGCGATCGCCTGCCCGCGCTCCGGCGGCGTCCCGCATGAACTCTCGACGCGCGAGGTGCGCGAGACCATCGAGACCTACGTCATGTGCGCGGTGCACTGCATCGAGGGCGGCTTGGACGGCGTCGAGATCCACGGCGCGCAGGGCCATCTGATCCAGCAGTTCATTTCGCCGTTCTCCAACCGGCGTACCGACGCTTACGGCGGCAGCTCCGAGAACCGGTTGCGGTTTGCGCGTGAAATCCTAGAGGGTGTGCGCCGCCGCGTCGGCAGCCAGCCGATCGTCGGGTTTCGCCTCGGCGTCGAAGAGTTCACCGAGGGCGGCCTGACCATTGACGATACGGTGGCGATCGGCGGGCAGCTGTGCGCCGAGGGGCTGGTCGATTATCTGTCTCTGGCGCAGGGCAACTTCAATTCGATCGAAACGCATCTGCCGGACCGCCACTGGCCGATCCTCGCCTATCGCGACCTGCATGCGCGTTTCAAGCCGGTGGCGAACGGCGTGCCGGTGATCCTGTCCACCCGCATTCAGGGTCCCGAGCAGGCGGAAAGCGTGCTCGCTGCCGGTGAGGCCGACATGATCGGGATGTGCCGCGCGTTGCTCGCCGATCCCGACTGGCCGAACAAGGCGCGCACAGGCAAGACCGCGGATATCCGCCGCTGCATCGCCTGCAATCAGTGCTGGGGCTGGATCTCGGGCGGTGAGCCGATTGCCTGCGCCACCAATCCGATGGCGGGCCGCGAATATCTCTGGCCGAAGCTCGAGCGCGACCGGGCCGAGTTCCCGCGCAACGTCACCGTCGTCGGCGGCGGACCGGCGGGGCTTGAAGCCGCCCGCGTTGCCGCCACCCGCGGCCATGCGGTGACGCTCATCGAACAGGGCTCTGCCCTCGGCGGGCGCTTGCAGCGGGTGCACGAGGTGCGCCACCACGAGGAGATGCGCAACCTGCTCGATTATCTGGTGCCGCAGGTGCGCAACGCTGGCGTCGACATTCGCCTCGGTGCGGCGGCAACGGCGGAGAGCATTGCCGCGACCAGGCCCGATCATGTCATCGTTGCGACCGGCGCGACGCCGCTGGCGCCCGAGCTGGCCGGCGACGGCTCGGTTCCCGTCCTGACCGCCGACGGACCCGTTGCGCTCGAGGGAACCGCGGGCCGGCATGTCGTGATCATCGACGAGGACGGCTACTACTGGACCAGCGCCGTCGCCGAGAGTGTCATCGCGCAGGGCAAGATTCCCGTCATCGTCACCCGCGTGTTCGAGGTGTGCCGCGAGATCCCGATGGTGTCGCGGATCGCGTTCCTGCGGGCCTTCGACAAGGGTGGCGGCATCGCCAAACCGAACAGCTATGTGGCCGGCGCCTCCAATGGCAGCATTGCGACGCGGCACTACCTGACGGAGCGCGAGGAGATCATCGAGGATGTCGCCGCCGTGGTCTGGGTCGGGCCCAGCCGGCCCGGCTCGAACCTCGGCGAGGAGCTGCGCGATGCCGGTCTCGAAGCGCGCCAGATCCATGTCGTCGGCGATGCCGTCTCGCCACGCCGCCTCGCCAACGCGCTGGTCGAAGCGCACACCGCCGCCCGCGCCATCGGCAGCCGCTCGCGGATGTGAGCGGCGCCAAGCACGGTCTTGGCCATCTGCCCGTGCCGAGGGCAAGCCCGCGCGTCATCCCTGGTCAAAGCGGCGTTGGTCAAGTCGGGCAACAGCGCTTAGCATGCGGCCTCAGACGGCTTCGGGAACGCAACAGCTGAACAACAGGATGACCTCATGAAACGCGTGCTTGTGACGGGTGCCGCCGGCGGGATCGGAGGGCATCTCAGACGGCTGCTGCCGGCGATCTATCCGGATATCGTGTGGTCCGACATGAAGGAGCCTGCGAACCTGGCGGCACAGGAAAAATTCATCAAGGCGGATATCCGCAATCCCGACGAAGTCGCGAAACTGATGGCGGGCGTCGAGGGCATCGTGCATCTCGGCGGCATTTCGGGGGAGGCCTCGTGGGAGGCGATCCTCGGAGCCAACATCTCCGGCTGCTACAACGTGTTCGAGGCGGCGCGGGTGGCGGGGGTCAAGCGCATCATCTTCGCGTCGTCCAATCACGCAGTCGGGTTCTATCCGCGCTCGTCCAAGATCGGCACCAAGGTGATCGCACGGCCCGACAGCCGCTATGGGCTCTCCAAGCACTTCGGCGAAGGGCTCGGCGCGCTCTATGCCTACAAGCACGGGATCGGCGTGACCTCGCTCAGGATCGGCAACGTCAACGAGGAGCCGATCGACCAGCGGCGGCTCGCGATCTGGATCAAGCCCGAAGACCTGGTGCAGCTGATCCGCATCGGGTTGGAGCGGCCGGGGCTCGTCTACGAAGTGATGTACGGCGTCTCCGACAATGTGCGGTCCTGGTACGACAACAGCCACGCGCGGTCGCTCGCTTATCGCCCCGAAGGCCGCTCGGAGGATTACGCGGGCAAGGTGATGGCGACGGCGCCGCCGGCCAAGGACGAGCCGTCCGAGTTCTATCAGGGCGGCACGTTCTGCGGCGCGGAATACACCGCCGATTTCCCAACCATGAAGACGAAAGGGTGAGCCCATGCCGGCCGTAAATGGGTCTCGTGTGCTTGGCAATTTGCGGCATCTGCGCGCGATCGGCGCCTACAAGACGGGCGTGCACAAGCCGACGCTGTCGGCGGAGCACGTGCAGTCGCTGCACTGGCTACAGCGCGAACTCGCCAGCCTCGGTCACCGCACGGTGATCGACGGCATCGGCAATGTCTTCGGGTTTGCCGATGTGGCGGGCCGGAAGCTGCTGGCGGGCTCGCATCTCGAAAGCCAGAACCAGGCCGGCTGGCTCGATGGGCCGCTGGGCGTCGTCTATGCGTTGGAGGCGGCGCGCGCGGTGAAGGCCGATCCGGCGCTGGCGGGCATGGCCGTCGATGTGGGCTCGTGGTGCGACGAGGAGGGCCATTTCGGCTCGTTCCTCGGCTCGCGATCGGCGGTCGGCGAGGTGGGTGAGGCCGAGATCGCCGCCGCCCGCGACCGGACGGATGGCGCGGCCCTGCGCGACCGGTTGGCAGCCGCCGGGCTCGCTGGCGTCAAACGCGAGGTGATCGATCCGAAGCGCTACGTCGGCTACCTCGAGGCGCATATCGAGCAGGGCGACTGGCTGGAGGCGCACGGCCTCAAGATCGGTGTCGTCACCAGCATCGTCGGCATCACGCAACTTCGGATTACGGTCGCAGGTGCGCAGAACCATGCCGGCACCACTCGGATGGCGATCCGGCGGGATGCGGGCCTTGCCGCGGCCCGGCTTGCGGTCGCAATCGATGACAGCTTCCCGAAACTGTGCGGGCCGCGCACCGTTTGGACGACCGGAAACATCGCGTTCGATCCGGGCTCGCCGAGCATCATCCCGGGCGCGGCGGTGATGCTGTTCCAGTTCCGGGATACCGATCCGGCCGTCCACACGCGCCTCGAAGCCGAAGTGGGCCGGCTGGTCGCCGAAGCCAACGCGAAGGGGCCTTGCAAGATTGCGATCGAGAAGCTGCGCCAGACGAAACCTGCTGATATGGCCGAGCGTTTCCAGACGGCTTTCGAGGCGGCGGCCGAAGCGCGGGCGCCCAAGTGCCATCACGCGGATTCCCTCCGGCGCTGGGCATGACGCGCAGATCTTCGCCAATCACATGGCCTCGGGCATGCTGTTCGTGCCCTCGATCGGCGGGATCAGCCATCACTGGACCGAGAACACGTCCGACGAGGATATCGTGCTCGGCGCCGAGGTGTTTGTCAGGGCGGTGGCGCGGATACTCGGGGGGTGAGCGCCAATCCCCGTTCTGCTTACGGCCGGGCTGCTCACGCCGCCAAAAGCTCGCGCAGAACCGCGATGTCGCGCTGGAGTGTCTCGCCGACGGGCCCGTCAGCCGCGGCAACGGCTTCGACCATGCCGACGACCTGGGCGCGCTCGGCGGGGCTGAGCGACGTCACGAGGTTCGGCGCCAGCCGGCGATAGACATTGGCGGGATCGCGCAGGTCGCGTGCCGTGAAGCGGGCGAGCGCCAGCAACTCCTCGCCTTGTTTCTGGGTGGCGCCAAAGGTCTTGGCCATTTCGGCGACGATGGTCTGGCGCTCGGTGTCGGTCAGGTTGCCGTCGAATTCGGCCGTGACGGTCAACAGGACAGCGGCAGCTTCGCGCGGGTCCTCGATGAGGTCGAGCGGGTTGCGGTTCACCTTGCGCCGCCACGCCCAGCCGCGGAACAGGCCGCGCGCTTCCTGTACGCCCTCGGCGATGTCACGAGCGGCGTGGGTCGCCTGTTGCATCCGGAACAGGACGAACAGGAGGGCGGCAAAAACCGCGCCGAGAATGGCGACAATGGACATGGAAACCCCCGAGGTGGTCACTCCCCTGAGGTTAGGCCGACTTTGGATTTTGGACAATTCGGCTTCAAGCCATATGTTAAAGATCGGGCGATCGAGGGCACCTGCCGCCACATCGGCAGCGCCATAGGGCAAGGGAAAGAATGACGATGAAACTCGGTGTCTATCTCAACGCGCAGCATCCCGACGGCGACGATCCGGCCCGCCGATTTGCCGAGATGATCGAGCAGGTGCGGCTGATCAAAATGGTGGGGTTCGACTCGATCTGGAGCGGCGAGCATCACGTCACCGACGGCTTTCACTATTATCCGTTGCTGTCGATGCTGACGCGGCTGTCGGCCGAGGCGGAAGGGCTGGAGTTTGGCACCAACATCGTGCTGCTGCCGCTGCACAACCCCGTCGAGATCGCCGAGATCGGTGCGTTTCTCGACGTGATCACGGGCGGCAAGTTCAATCTCGGCGTCGGTCTTGGCTATCGCGAGGAGGAGTTCGCGGTCTTCGGCGTGCCGATCAAGGAGCGGGTGTCGCGCATCACCGAGGGTGTCGAGATCATCAAGCGGCTGTGGTCCGAAGACAAGGTGACGCACAAGGGCCGCCACTGGCAGTTGGACAACGTGACGATCCGGCCGCGTCCGCTGCAGCAGCCGCGGCCGCCGGTGATGATCGCCGCCCAAGTCGAGACCGGCATCCAGCGCGCGGCGCGGATCTCGGACGGCTGGTGCATCGTTCCGACGCCGAGCATCCGGTCGGTTGCGAAGGACATGGATACATTCAAGGCGGCCCGGTCCGCGGCGGGTCTTCCGCCAAGCCGCAATCTGGTGCGTCTCTACGAAGTGACGTGTGCCCGGGACGAGGAGACGGCCTTGCAGCGCGCGGCGCCGTTCCTGCTGGCAAAGTATGCAGCCTACGCATCCTGGGGGCTGCCGGGCCTGACGCTCGACCAGACGGCGAGCCCGATCGACCAGATGCGCGGCCTCGCCCGGGACCGGTTCGGGGCGGGAACGCCGGCGCAGGTCGCCGACGCCCTGATGGCGCAGCACAAGATCGGCGTCACGCATGTGACCATGCGCATGAGCTGGCCCGGCATGAAGCAGGATGACATCCTGGCTGGCATCGAGCTGGTCGGGCGCGAGGTTCTGCCGGAGGTGCGCCGCCGCCTGGCCGCGGCGGGCGCGGCGTAATCGCCTGCAATGTCAGGGGTATGGGCGGCTGGGCTGCGGAACTTGCGCACAGCCCGGACGCCCGGCTCCAAACCATCTGTTTGCGTCGGCGGCCCATTCAGGTACCATTCAGTGCCACCGGAGCAACGTAGCGGCGCCTCATTTCGTACAAGTTAGAGCCATACACGCGGCACGAGTGTGAACGCCGCCGGGGTCAAGAGCCATGAACCAAAAAAGCACGATCGTTCTCGTCGATGACGAGCGCAACATCATTGCCCCGCTGCGCATCGCGCTGGAAGCGGAAGGTTATAAGGTCCGAACGTACACCGAAGGGGCCGCGGCGCTGGAGGCGCTGATCGAGGAGCCGGCTGATCTCGGCATCTTCGATATCAAAATGCCGAAGATGGATGGCATGGAGCTGCTGCGCCGGATGCGCCAGCAGTCCGACATGCCGGTGATCTTCCTGACCTCGAAGGACGAGGAGATCGACGAGCTGTTCGGGCTGAAGATGGGCGCGGACGACTACATCGGCAAGCCGTTCTCGGTGCGGCTGGTATGCGAGCGCGTCAAGGCTGTGCTCCGCCGGTTCCAGCCGAAGGAGGGCCCGCCGACGGCGGCCGAGGCTGCACGCATCATCGAGCGCGGCAAGCTGAAGCTCGATCCCGAGCGCCACACCTGCCATTGGGACAACAAGGGCGTGACGCTGACGGTGACGGAATTCCTGATCCTGCAGGCGCTCGCCACGCGCCCTGGCGTCGTCAAGACGCGCGATGCGCTGATGGATGCCGCTTACGATGACCAAGTCTACGTGGACGACCGCACGATCGACAGCCACATCAAGCGACTGCGCAAGAAGTTCAAGGTTGTCGACGACAACTTCGATGTGATCGAGACGCTCTATGGCGTCGGTTACCGCTTCAAAGAAGCCTGAGACATCGCGCGAACCGCATGGCACTCGATACCGACCGCGGCTGGCCACCAACCGGGGACCGCTTGACCGTCCGATTGGCGAACCATTGGCGGTCGTTGATCGCGTGGGCCAGCCACCTCGAGATGCCGGCCGCGCTGTCGGGAGCGTGGGCGTGGCTGCAGACGACCCGGCTCTTTCGCTTCGTCACGGGTTCTCTGGCGCGACGCATCTTCGTCTCCAATCTGCTGGGACTGGCGGTGCTGCTCGGCGGCATTCTCTGGGTGTCGCAACACAATGCACTGCTGATCAATGCCAAGCGCGACAGCCTTCGCATCCAGGGCGAGATCGTGGCCGCTGCCATCGCGGCCAACGCGACGATCGGGGTTGACGGCATCCGCTTCGATCCCGACCGGCTGCCCGAAGTCGAAGGGCAGCGGCTGCCGTTTCGCGACGATGGGTTTGCTGCGCTCGAGCTGTCGCTGCGCCCGGATCGCGTGGGTCCCGTGCTGCGCCGGCTGATCCAGCCCAATCACAATACGCGCGCGCGCATCTATGACCGCGAAGGCGACCTGATCGTCGATACGGATGGCTCGGGGCTGCGCTCGTCCCGGCCACCGAGCGACGACGGCAAAGGGCGCGTCCGCGTAAAGACGCCGTGGAGCCGGATCGTCGCCTGGTTCGATGGGTCGGATCTGCCGGTCTACAATGAGATCGGGGCGGCCAACGGCACCTATTATCAGGAGGTTCGGCAGGCGTTGCGCGGGTCGGCGCCGCTGCCGATGCTGCTGCTGACGGGCGACGGCGAGCAGATCGTATCGCTGGCGCTGCCGATCCAGCGGCGCAATGCGACGCTTGGCGCGCTGCTGCTCTCGACACGGCCCGGTGAAATCGACCGCATTCTCGATCGCGAGCGCTGGATCATCCTGTCGCTGGCGACGATGGCGCTGCTCACCACGCTGATGGCGTCGGCGATGCTGGCGCGCACGATCGCTGGCCCGATGCGGCGGCTCTCGGAAGCGGCGGATCACGTGAGCCAGAGCATCAGTGCGCGGGCCGAGCTTCCGGACTATGCCGACCGGCGCGACGAGGTTGGCTTGATGTCGGGGGCGTTCCGGCGAATGACAGCGGCGCTCTACCGACGCATCCAGGCGAGCGAGAAGTTTGCTGCCGACGTGGCGCACGAACTGAAAAACCCGCTGACCGCGGCCCGTGCAACGGCCGAGTCCCTCTCCTACGCGCGCACGTCCGAGCAGCGCGAGGAGCTGGTCGAGCAGATCCAAGGCGAGCTGAAGCGGCTCAACCGGCTGATCACTGATGTCTCGAACGCCTCGCGGCTCGATGCCGAGCTGGCCCGCCAGACGACGACTCCAGTCGATCTCGCCGACGTGCTCAAAGGCACGGTGGACGTGTTCCGGGATCTCAGCGCCGCGGACGGTCGTCATGTCGTATTCGAGGCTGCGCCGGTGCCGCGCGATCTCATCGTCAAGGGGCACGAAGGCCGCCTCGGACAAGTGGTCACCAATCTCATCGACAATGCGCTCTCGTTCTCGGCCGAGAATGACACCGTCATCGTGAAGGCGCGGCGCATCGGCGGCGACGTCGAGTTCAGCGTCGAGGACGAAGGGCCGGGGATGCCGGACGACAAGCTCGAGGCGATCTTCGAGCGGTTCTATTCCGACCGGCCGGAAAGCGATAGCACACGCGGCAAGAACTCGGGCCTGGGCTTGAGCATCTCGCGGGAGATCGTTGCCGCGCACGGCGGGCGGATCTGGGCGGAGAACCGCCGGAAGGACGGGGTCAGCGACGGGTCGATCGCGGGCGCGCGTTTTATCGTGCGGTTGCCGGCGGCGGGCGCCGGGGCCACACGCGGCACAGCACGCGCAGCCGAATAGGGCGGCGCGGGGAGGATCTGTCCCTTGGAACATGGCGAGATCCTGGTGCATGCCACCTGCATCGCAATCGCGGGCCGGGCGGCACTGCTGCGGGGGGCGCCGGGGAGCGGCAAATCGGATCTCGCCTTGCGAGCGATACTCACTCCAGTGCAACACCTGGGGGCGATCCTCATCGCTGAGCTGGTGGCCGACGATCAGGTGCGCATCGGGCGCCGGGGCGATCGTCTGATCGCCCGCTGTCCCGAATCCATCCGGGGCCAGATCGAAGTGCGCGGCGTCGGCATCATGTCCGTCGCGCATGTGGCTGAGGCCGAGATCTGGCTGGTGATCGACCTGACGGCGGGGGAGCGGATTGAACGGCTGCCCGACGAGCGGGATTGCGTGGACCTGCTGGGTTGCGCGGTGCCCCGTCTGCGACTGGCGGGTTTCGAGGCGTCGGCTCCAATGAAACTGCTGCTTGCGCTGGCGAATGCCGACGACGGACGAACTAGGCGCGGGTTGAAGGGCCCGTGGCGGCCAAGTGTTTGCCATGTTTGGGGAGACACGGACATGCCACACTAGGGGGTGCTAATGTCACCTCGATTCGACGTCGATGGGTTCGCTCATGGCGTCATGGGGAGCATCGGTTGGGCGCAATCATTGGCTAACGGAACCGGTGCGGGGCCGTGGCTGAACTTGATTGGTACGGATCGCATGATTGGCATCGTCATTATCACGCATTGTGGTCTCGCGACCGAGTTTCGCGCGGCGCTGGAGCACGTCGTCGGCCCACAGACCGCCTTCGAGACGATGTCGATCGGGCCCGAGGACGATATCGAGACCCGCCGGCAGGAGCTGATCGACGCGGTCCAGCGCTGCAATGGGGCGGGTGGCGTGGTCATTCTCACCGACATGTTCGGGGGCACGCCGTCGAACCTCGCCATTTCCGTGATGGAGGAGACCGGCGCCGAGGTGCTGGCTGGCGTCAATCTGCCGATGCTCGTGCGGCTTGCGAGCGTGCGGCGCGACAAACCTCTGGCCGAGGCCGTCGACCTCGCGAAGGAGGCGGGCCGGAAGTACATTAGCGTTGCCAGCCAGGTGCTTTCCGGAGACACTTGAGAAAAGTGGCCGAAGGCGGGGTGGCCGAGTTGAGTGGCAAGCCGAGAGTCGAAATCGAGATCCGGAACAAGAAGGGCCTGCACGCGCGGGCGTCGGCGAAGTTCGTCAAGTGCGCCGAGACGTTCCAGGCTCATATCCGGGTGACGCGCGACGGCCAGACCGTTGGCGGCACGTCCATCATGGGGCTCATGATGCTGGCGGCGGGCCCCGGGAGCATCATCATCATCGAAGCGGAAGGGCCGCAAGCGCCGGAAGCCATCGCCGCGTTGACTGCGCTGGTCGCGGACGGCTTCGGCGAGGAAAGCTGACACGTCCCGAGACGCTGACGTCGGCTCCTTCACGCCGTCGCCGGTCGGTGTTTGCGCCGGGCCGGATCGAGGCTGGGGCCCATGTCACGGGGCCTGTGTGTGTGCGAGAAGCGCGTTATCGTGGGTGCCGGTCGTCGATGCGGTGCTTACCTGCGCGATGACGCCGGCATGAGCCACGGCCCGGATGCAGCCGCGCGGCTGCGGGAATGGGCATCCGAAGCGATACCAACGAGACCACTAAAAACGCCAATCGAGGAGCCCGTGGGGACCCCTCGATCGCTGCCGTGCAGGAGAATGGCAGTTGGCGCGTTGGCTTAGTTCGACAGGCGCATCGACGCGAGCCGGAGTGCGATGTCACGGAAGGCGGCCTTGAGGGCGGCGCCGTCAGCGGCATTGTAGAACTTGCTCGTGTCGGTTGCGCAATTACGCAGCGTGTCGATCGCCGTTTGATTGCCACCCAACGCGAACCCGACCGTGTAGACCGTGATACCGTTAGCGGGGTTCTTCATGCCGTCGCACATGCTCAGCGCCTGGCTCGGTGACGAGCCGTTGGTCGCGTTGCAGTTGATCTGGTCGTCGTTGCTGCCATACAACTCCTTCGAGAGCACACCCTTGCAATAGCCGGTGTTGTACTCGCCGTCAGTCATGAGCACGGCGATTTTCTGCGTCTTCGGCGTATTGTAGGCAACCGGCTGGCGGTCTGCGGCCCAAAGATTGGCCCAGTTCGGCGACAGCAGGTACCAGGCCCAAGCCGTGCCAAGCTGACCAGCGGTCGAGCCCGCGAGATCAAGATTGGTGATCTTGCCCTTGAGCATTTCCCGGTCATTCGACAGAGGCACGATCTCGTTGTCTGACGACATCGAGCACGTTGCGCCACTCGTGTAGAGACGGCCGACCGGAGATCCGGCTGGCGCCACATCCGTGTAGGCATTCGCCCCAGTGCGCTCCGTCACACACGCGGTCGAGACCTCGAAAGTCTTACCGTCATTGGATGCGTTGGTGAACGACAACTTCTTGTGCCCGTAGGTCGAGCTGGTGCCGCTGCTCAGGTTCGTACCGCGGATCGTGTTGATCAGCGCACTCGGAACCCGGACAGCATCGGCGAACGGAGCGATGGCGACCCGCGACTTGTAGGTCGACTGGTCATCCCACACGACGATGTCGATGAGGTCCTTAGCGGCAATCTTGAGATCGGTGATCTTGGAGCCGCTCATCGAGCCCGTCACGTCGAGCATCAAAGACACCTCGAGGTGCTGCTCGGCGTTGCCGCCGATCTGCAACTTGGCCTGGGCTTCCGCCGAGATCTCGTAGCCGTCAGCCAGCACCAGCGAGAGGAACGGGGTTTTGACGTGACCGGACACACGCATGTTGATCGTGCTCTGGACGTCGTCCTTGACGATGGTCGCAACAGCGCTGGTCATGTTGTGCGGCTTGTTGACGTCGTAGGACATGTTGGCTTTGGACTGGGCCAGCGACCAGTTCGTCTCGGTCTGCCAGACACGCGCGGCAGCCAGCACCGAGGCGTCAACCGCCTGTTGCATCTGCTCGCGAGCCGTCACGGCCCGGCCGTAGTCGACGGCGCCGCCAACCAGCGACATCACGACCAGGGTCGTGAGGGCGAAGAGAATGGCGATGCTGCCGCGCTCGTCCTTGTGGAGTGAGCTTGCGGAATTTCGGAACTCACGCAAGGACCGGGCAATCACCCGCTCCCCCGTTGGGTCTGCAGCTTTTGTGGGCTGCCACAATGAATAGATCACGATTACGCCTCCTGCACACTTTCTGTGATGCATCAGGACTATGCACAGCAAGTAGTTTCGGGTGAGTTAAAATGTTTGAGACCGTCGAATATTATTCAGTTGTCCTTGTATGTTAAATTAGATCTAGTTTTATTCAAATTATAATCTTACGTTTAACACCTAGAAAACGAATTTGACTGTCGATTTATGGCGCAAATATCGGCGAACGCAAGCATTGGGCCAGTTCGATCGTGACGTGCGCGGGATCGGGGGCGGCGGGGTTGTTTGGCATGGACAAAAAGACATAAAGATTTCTTTATATCAGCGTTGCCAGCGTTCGCCTGGCGCGCTATAGAGCCTCGGCACAAGGGGCCAGGATTTGCAATCAGCAGCCCGCTCAGGGCGCGGCGAACGGGCGATGTCCGGCCTCGCGGAATGTTCGAAAATTGAACTAAAACAAGGATATGGCGTATGGCCAGCAAGAACGACTACATCGTCAAGGACATCGGGCTGGCCGAGTGGGGCCGCAAGGAAATCGCCATTGCCGAGACGGAGATGCCGGGCCTGATGGCGACCCGCAAGGAGTATGGCTCCGCGCAGCCTCTGAAGGGCGCCCGCATCGCCGGGTCGCTGCACATGACGATCCAGACGGCGGTTCTCATCGAGACACTGAAGGCGCTCGGCGCCGATGTCCGCTGGGTTTCCTGCAACATCTATTCGACACAGGACCACGCCGCTGCTGCGATCGCGGCCGGCGGCACACCTGTGTTCGCCTACAAGGGTGAAAGCCTGAAGGAGTATTGGGACTTTACGGCGCGCCTGTTCGACTGGCACTCGCCGTCTGGCAGTGTGGGTGGCGGCATGCCCAACATGATTTTGGACGATGGTGGTGATGCAACCATGTTCGTCCATCTGGGCCTGCGCGCCGAGACGGGCGATACCGCGTTTCTCGACAAGCCCGGCTCGGAAGAGGAGGAGATCTTCTTTGCCCTCCTCAAGAAGACACTCAAGGAGAAGCCGAAGGGCTGGTTCGCCGAGCTCGCCAAGGGCATCAAGGGGGTCTCGGAAGAGACCACGACGGGCGTGCATCGTCTTTATGAGATGCAGAAGAAGGGGCAGCTGCTGTTCCCGGCGATCAACGTCAACGATTCCGTAACCAAATCGAAGTTCGACAACCTCTATGGCTGCCGCGAAAGCCTGGTCGACGCGATCCGCCGCGGCACCGACGTCATGATGGCCGGCAAGGTCGCCATGGTCGCGGGCTTCGGCGACGTCGGCAAGGGCTCGGCCGCCTCGCTGCGCCAGGCCGGTTGCCGCGTCATGGTCTCGGAGGTCGATCCGATCTGCGCGCTGCAGGCGGCGATGGAAGGCTATGAAGTCACGACGATGGAAGACGCCGTCAAGCGCGCCGACATCTTCGTCACCGCCACTGGCAACGTCGATATTCTTACCGTCGACCATATCCGTGGCATGAAGGACCGAGCAATCGTGTGCAACATCGGCCACTTCGACAATGAGATCCAGGTCGCCGGCCTGAAGAACTTCAAGTGGCACAACGTCAAGCCGCAGGTCGACGAGATCGAGTTCCCAGATGGCAAGCGCGTCCTGCTGCTGTCGGAGGGCCGCCTCGTCAATCTCGGCAACGCCACGGGCCACCCGTCGTTTGTGATGTCGGCATCGTTCACCAATCAGACGCTGGCGCAGATCGAATTGTGGACCAAGAACGGCCAGTACGAGAAGAAGGTCTATACGTTGCCGAAGCATCTCGACGAGAAGGTCGCCTCGTTGCATCTGGAGAAGATCGGCGTCAAGCTGACCAAGCTGACGACCAAGCAGGCCGACTATATCGGCGTCAAGCCGACCGGCCCGTTCAAGTCGGACCACTACCGGTACTGAGCCTAGCCGCCGCCGGATCTGCGGATTTCCGCCGCGGATCCGGTGGCGCTCATGTCATGTCGGCCACACTGTTGAATCGGCAGGAAGATTCCGCTGTATCCGTAGTAGTCAGAACCGGCATTCCGCCGCATACTCGCAAGTGATTCGGCACCCCGGGTTGTTGGCAAAGCAACCGGGCGTTCACAAGTTTCCCCTTGTTTCGCATGAGCTTGAAGATCGCCTCCCACGGGAGAACGGCGCAGGCGCAATGCATTTGGCTGACGGCACGACCCATCGATCTGGCGGACGAACGGAGCTGCTGCTTTTGCTGGCGGCCAGTCTGGCGTGCGCGGTGGTGCTGACGGTCGCCATCATCGACCAGGGCCCGGTGCTATTCGGGGGTATGCAACTCGGCCATGTGTTGGCGCTGGCGGTGTCCGGGGGGGCGCTGGCGGTTGCGGCGACCATGCTGTGGCGCTCGACGGCGGCCGCGCGCAGTCTCAACCGCCGCCGCCGCGACGAAACGGCAGAGCTGCGCCGGAACCTCGCCGCCGCCGAGGCGATCCTCAAGGCCGAGCCGCAGGTGCTCATCTATTGGCAGCATGGCAGCGGCGTGAAGATCGCCGTCCATTCGCTGACAACCGTGCCGGGCTTGCCCGACGATCCCCAGCACATCCTCCGCTTCGGGCAGTGGCTGGAGCCGTCAGGCGCCCACGATCTCAAAACCGGTCTCGACGCCCTGTTCGCGATGGGGCGGCCGTTCAACCTGCTCTTGCGCACGATCGCGGGCGGCCATGTGGAAGCGGACGGCCGAGTGTCCGGCGGCCGCGCCATCCTGCGGCTGCGGGACGTGGCGGGCTCGCGCCGCGATCTGGCGCGGATCATGGACCAGCATCGCCAGCTCGCCCGCGACATCGCGCTTTCGCGGGCGCTCTTCAATGCCCTGCCAATGCCGGTCTGGATCCGCGGCAGCGATGGCCGGATCGAGTGGGTGAACAAGGCCTACGTCACGGCGGTGGAGGCCACCGACGAGACCGAGGTTCGCGAGCGCCAGATCGATCTGTTGGAAACGCGGCAGCGGGCGGACGCGCATCTGGTGCTTGCCCGCGGCGAGACGTTCAACAAGCGCCTGACGCTCAACATCGGCGGCACGCGCAAGGCGCACGACGTGGTGCTGTTGCCGCTCGGCGAGGCGAGCGCGGCGGCAGCCGTCGACGTGACGGCGGCCGAGAACGTGAAGGGCGAGCTCGATCGGCAGGTCGCCGCCTACGACCGGACGCTCGACCGGGTGGCGACGGCGGTCGCCATTTTCGGTCGCGACTATCGCCTGACCTTCTACAACGCGGCCTTCCAGAAGCTCTGGCAACTCGACACCGACTGGCTGAACGCGGGGCCGACCGGCGGCCAGGTTCTCGACCGGTTGCGCGAGTTCGGGCGGCTGCCGGAGGTCGTGAGCCCGGCCGAGCAGGGTGTCGGGGAGGATGGCAAGATACCGGCGCCGGAGGCCGTCAACTATCGCACCTGGAAGGCACGCGTACTCGGCACGCTGAAGGCCGAGACGACGCACGAGGAAGGCTGGCACCTGCCGGATGGCCGCACGCTGCACGTCACGATCGAGCCGCGGCCCGACGGCGGCGTGACGCACTTCTATGACGATGTGACCGAGCGCATCGCGCTGGAGAGCCGCTACAACGCGCTGATCGACGTGCAACGCGAGACCATCGACCACCTCAAGGAAGGCGTTGCCGCCTTCGGCACGGACGGGCGGTTGCGCCTCTTCAATGCCGCGTTTGAGCGCATCTGGAAACTGTCGGCGCGGATGCTGACGGACGGACCGCACATCGACCAGATCGTCTCGCATGCCCGCGTGCTGCATGACAATCCCGAGGGTTGGAGCAGCATCGCGCATGTCGTGACCGAGATTTCCGACCAGCGCCAGCCGATTGAAGGCAAGATGGTGCGTGCCGACCAGAGCGTGATCGATTTCGCGGCCTTACCGCTGCCTGACGGCGGCACGCTGGTCACGTTCGAGGACGTCACAGTCTCGCGCCGCTACGAGCGGGCGCTGCTCGAGCGCAATGACGCGTTGGTAGCAGCCGACCGGCTCAAGAGCCAGTTCATCAGCCATGTGTCCTATGAGCTGCGCACACCGCTGACCAACATCATCGGTTTCTCCGAGCTGCTCGAGAGCCCGCGCACGGGCGCGCTCAATGCGAAGCAGCGCGAATACTTGAACGACGTCTCGGCGTCCTCGCGCTCGCTGCTCAACATCATCGACGACATTCTCGATCTCGCCAATATCGACGCTGGCGCGTTGGAGCTGAAGGTGGCGCCGGTGCAGGTGCGCCCGGTGATCGAGGCCGCCGCGATCGCCATCCGCGATCGCGTGTCGCGCGCCCGCATCAAGCTCGACATCCAGGTAGCGCCCGACGTCGACGCCTTCATCGCCGATGAAGGACGGGTCCGCCAGATCCTCTACAATCTGCTTTCGAATGCGATCGGATTCTCGAGCCAGGGCGGCGAGATCCGCCTTGTGTGCCGGCGCAACGGCGGCATGATCGATTTCACTGTCACCGACCAGGGGCTGGGGATCCCGCGCGACCAGCAGCGCGCCATCCTCGAGCGGTTCGTGTCGCGCACGCAAGGCTCCAAACATCGGGGCGCCGGGCTCGGCCTGCCGATCGTCAAGAGCCTGGTCGAGCTGCACGGCGGCCAGCTAATTCTCGATTCCGAGCCCGGCCAGGGCACTTCTGTGTCCGTACGACTGCCAGAGCATGGTATGCGAAAGGCAGCCGCTGCCAGCCTGGCGCGGGCCGGAGGAAAATCCGCCTGATGGATCCCCTTGTTTCGCGTGCCTCGTTCCAGCTCGATGAGCCGGGCGTCCGGCGGTTGGCTGAGGTTCTGGCGTGGAAACTCAGGCCCGGCGATGTGGTGGCGCTCCGAGGCGATCTCGGCGCCGGCAAGACGACACTGGCGCGGGCGCTGATCCGGGCACTGCTGGAGGAGCCTGGCGCCGAGGTTCCGAGCCCCACCTATTCGATCATGCAGAGCTATATGACGCCGCGCGTGAAACTCGCGCATTTCGATTTCTATCGGCTCTCCGATGGGCGCGAACTCGACGAGATCGGCTTCGACGATGCGCTGCGAACGTGCGTGGTGCTGGTTGAATGGCCCGAGCGCGCGGAGTTTTTGCTGCCGCCCGACCGGATCGAGATCGCGCTGGCGGCGGTGCCCGGCTCGGCGAACCTGCGGACCGTGACGCTGCAATCAGCCGGATCGACCGGATCTCACGTGCGCCGGATCGAGCTGATCCTGGCGTTCGTGCTCCGCCACACCGACGCCGACAAAGGCCAGCTCACGTATCTGCAAGGTGACGCCTCGCCCAGGGCCTATGCCAGCCTCGCAGGTGGCCCGCGCCCGGCGATCGTGATGGATGCGCCCCGGCAACCGGATGGGCCGCCGGTGCGCGATGGCAAGACCTACAGTCAGATCGCGCATCTGGCGGAAGACGTGCGTCCGTTCATCGCCGTCGCGCATGCGCTGTCGGCGGCGGGCCTGTCGGTGCCGCAGATCTATGCCGCCGAGCCGGAGCATGGCTTGCTGCTGCTCGAGGATCTGGGCGCGCGCGTGTTCGGCCGCGAAGTCAAGAGCCACACGCTGCAACCCGTGCTCTGGCGGGCGGCCGTCGACGCCCTCCTGCATCTGCGCCGCCAAGCGCCGGCAACGACAATCGAGGTGCCAAGCGCGGGATCTGGCGCGGCGGCGCACACGCTGCCGCGGTTCGATCGCGCCGGGCTCGAGATCGAGACCGAACTGCTACTTGATTGGTATTGGCCGGCGGTCATGGGCAATGCGCCGCCGCGCGATGCCGTCGAGAGTTTTCGCGCGCTTTGGGCGCCGGTGTTCGATCGCATGCTGGCCGAGCCGGCGGGCTGGTTTTTGCGCGACTACCATTCGCCGAACCTGATCTGGCTGCCGGACCGGGAGGGCTACAAACGCGTCGGCGTGATCGACTTCCAGGACGCGCTGGCCGAGCCCTGGGCTTACGATCTGGTGTCCCTGCTGCAGGATGCGCGCGTCGACGTGCCGGCGGCGTTGGAGCGGGAGCTGTTGGATTATTACTGCGGCGAGGTCGCCAAATTCGAAACCGGCTTTGATGCGGCGGCTTTCGCGCGGACCTACGCGACGTTTGGCGCGCAACGCAACACGCGGCTGGTGGGCCTGTGGGTGCGGCTCCTGAAACGCGACGGCAAGCCGGCCTACCTCGCACACATGCCGCGAACCTGGACCTATCTCGTGCGTAACCTTGCGCATCCGTCACTGGCCGACCTCAAGCAGTGGTTCGACACGCACATTCCCTCCGCCGCGCGCGATCGGGCAGTGCGAGGGTGAGGGGCGGCGAGCCCGAACAATGCGTCGTGCCAATGTCCGGTGTCGCTCACGCCGGCGCGGCTGAACGCAGAGGTTGGCGAAGAAAGTTAGCCCCGAACCCCTGATCCAGGGGAGCGGCGGTCACTCGCGCGGGACCAGTCTTGCGACCGACGCAGAAGGTGCACAAACCGACGGCATAAAAAGGCAGTTGCCTTCGAAATCGAAGGCGAAACATGTCGTGCCAGAAATTGTGGCGCAGTGACCCCATGGTACCAGTCTGATTGCCGTGGGATGGTCACGGTTGGCGGCTAACAACGACCCATGTTGGTGGGTCGGGCGGGGAATGCGCATGCATCGATGCAGGATGTTTCTCCTGCTTTTGGTCTGGCTTGGATGCGCCGCCGCCATCGCGGCCGGGCTCACCGTTGTTGTTCGCCAAACGGCTCTGTTAAAGAGTGTCGAGCACTGGACTTCGGATTGGCGCACCGCACTGCTTGCCGACCGCGCCCCCACCCAGCATGGCCGGATCGCCGTCATCCTCGTCGATGACGACAGCATGCATGGCTATGCTTATCGTTCCCCGGTCGATCGGGGACTGCTGGCCCGTCTCGTCGAGACGATAGATGCTGCTGGCGCCCGTATCATCGCGCTCGATTTTCTGTTCGATCAATCGACCGAGCCCGACAAGGACCGCCAGTTGATCGCAATAGTGCGCAAGACGGCCGACAAGGTCGTCATGGGGATTGCTGATAGCCGCATCTTGCTGCGAGCAGAGCGGCGCCAATTCATGGAAACGTTTGTGCGTGAGGCCGGCGTCGCAACCGGCTTTCTCAACTTGCGATATGAAATCGACAACGTCGTCCGCGGCGAGGCCGACGCGATGCCGGAAGCATCCGGCAGGCCATCGACAGCCGACAGCTTTGCAACGGCCATTGCGCGGAAGGCAGGCGTGCGGGCGCCCGCGCCGGCCGCTCGAATCTCCTGGTTGCGATCGCCCCATGACGGCTCCGATACCTTTCTCGTCCTTCCTGCGGCGCAGATCGTGGCACCGGGCGACGAAACGGAGCGCAAGCTGGCAGAAATGCTGCTCGCCAGCCTCAAGGATCGCGTGGTTCTGATCGGCGGCGATCTCTCCGACCAAACCGACCGGCATCCCACACCTCTGTCCAAGATCGGGGAAGACCGAACGCCGGGCGTCCTCATCCACGCCCAGGCGGTCGCACAGATGCTCGACGGTCGCTATCTCTACCCATTGAGCGCAGTCTGGGAGGCCGTATTGGTTTTCACCATGGCACTCACCGGTATTCTGCTCGGCTGGCGCTTTCGCGCCTCGAGCTGGATTACGTCGACGTTGCCGATCGTGCTGCTTGGCCTCACCGATGCCATCTTCTTCGCGGGATTTCGTACCATCGTGCCGTTCGCGGCACCGGCGCTCGCCTGGCTAGCCGGCATAGTCACCGGCCGGGGCTTGCGCTGGATGCTGCTCAGGTTTGGCCTGTAGTCAGTCGAATGCATATCGATCGGGAGAGTTGGCAAACATGCCTTCGAAAAGAAAACCATGGCAGTCGGCGGCACTTGTACTGGCGACCGCCGGCGCGCTGTTCCGCCCCACCGGCCCCACGGCCGCTGACATTCTCGTCGTATCCTCCAGCGCACCCGGCCTGCGCCCAGGCATGCAAATTGCTGATAGCGCTCAGATCGAGGTCCCAGCCGGAGCCAAGGTGCGTGTGCTGCTGCCGTCGGGCGCGACGCTGTCCCTCAACGGTCCGACGACGCGTCTCGTGAAGGACGTCACGAAAGGTGAGCCGATCGTCGAGAGCGTCTGGGCGAAGGCGAAGGAATTGCTGGTCACCGGCGGCGTCGACCAGTCGCGTCCCGGTGCCACGCGTGGGATCACGGCTGCCGGGCCTGTCGATACGCCACCGTTCTCCTGGAACGTGATCGGAGCCGCATCGACCGGCAACGTTTGCGTTGAGCGCGGCGCTCGCCTCGTGCTGGTGCGGCCGGCAAATAGCAAGGCCGACGAGATTACATTGATCGATACGTCGAACAGCGCACGCGCCCAAATTGTCTGGCCTGAGGGAAGTGCGCAGGTGGATTGGCCGGCCACGCTCACTCCAAACGCTGCTACCACCTACCAACTGGTCGCCAAGGGACAGGCTTCGCGTCAAATTCGCTTGCGGCTGCTAGGCAAGGAAGAGATGAGCGAGACCGCCGCACTGGCCACACTTCTCGCCAACGATTGCCGGCAGCAGGCACGTGCCTGGGCGAAGTGAACCCGAGTGCCGACGCCGTGCTCGTACACGATGGAGAGCGGTCATGCAGATCAAGACACTCCTGCAAGCAGCGTGTGTAGGCTTGGCATTGGCAATTGCTACTGCCCCGCTGGACCGAACGCTGGCCCAATCGCCGCCGGCCGCAACCGATGCACAAAAAATTGCCACCGAGCTGAAACGGCTGCTGGCCGAGGGAAAAACCGCTGATGCCGCAGCACTCGCCAAGCAACGCCATGACCAGCTCACGGCCCAGAACGGCGCGACCGACCTCGCCACACTCGCCGCCGGCTACGAGCTTGGCCGGGTCTATCGTCTCGGTGGACAGCTCGACTTGGCCGAGGCGGTGTATCGCGACGCACTCGCCGCGATCCTGACAGCCACCTCACCAGCGGCAACGGCCTACCATCATTTTTCTGACGAGCTCGTCGAACTTCTCAAGCAGCGCGGCCGCATCGATGCGGCTATTGTTGTCTACCAGGACGCCATCGATCGCCTCAGAAACAGAAGCGCGAACTCGCCCGCAGAGGGCCGGTACCTGCAGAAGCTCGGCATGCTCTATCGCCACAAGGGCGCCTTCAAGGAGGCAGAGCAGGCACTGCGCGCGGCGTTGACGATCATGGAAAGAGACAACGGTCGCGATCATGGATCTCTACTTCTGCCGGTCAACTCACTTGCCGGCATCTCTCGCGTTCTGGGTCGCTATGAGGAGGCCGAGGCGCTCTACAAGCGCGCCATCGAGCTGGCGACCCGCGAGCGTGGCGCGAAGCATCCCGACGTCGGCATTCTGCAAGACAATCTTGGCATTCTGTATCAGCAGGCCCGCCGGTTCGCCGAGGCCGAGGCCGTGCAGAAAAAGGCGCTCGAGATCCTGGAAGCGAGCCACGGTTCGGAGCATCTCTCAACGGCCCAGGTGATCGCCAACCTCGCAGCAACCTATTATACGCAGCGGCGACACGAGGAGGCCCTGCAGCACAATCTGCGCGCGATCGTGGTGTTCGAGAAAGGGCTGGCCCCGGGCGACCCAAGGCTCGGCACCCTCTATGACAACACCGCCGGCGCCTACCGCGAGCTGGGCAAGCAGGCCGAAGCCGCTCGCATGTACGAGCGTGCACTGCAGAACCTTCTCAAGGCCTACGGTCCCGATCATCCCGAGGTCGGGACGGTGTTCAATAATCTGTCCGTATCCAAGCTCGCACTTCGGCAGTTCGCCGAGGCCCGCGATTTTGCTCTGCGCGCGCTGAAGATCGGCGAGGCCAGCTATGGCAAGGAGCACGAGACAATCGCGATTACGCTGACCAATATCGCCGGCGCGGAATTCAGTCTCGGCAACGCATCCGCAGCGGCAGCAGCGTTGCAGCGTGCGGTCTCCATCCTGGAATCGGTGCATGACAAGGAGCATCATTCCCTCGTGCAGCCGCTGCTCCAGCTGGGCGAGACCGAGCTGTCGCGGGGGCAGGCTTCGGCGTCGCTTGCTTTTTATCGCCGTGCCGCGACGATCGAGCTGAAAGCCCGCGCGCGCGATCGCACGGCACGCCCCGGTGAGCGCAACGACCGCCGGCGATTGAACGACGCGTTTTTTGGCGTGATCGATGCCGCGTGGGAGGAGGGACGCACCACGCCACAGCAACGCGCCATCCACACCGACGCCGCTTTCAAGGCTGCCCAATGGGCGATGCTGACAACGGCCGGATCGGCGATCGGTCAGCTCGGGGCACGGCTCGGCGCCAGCAGTCCGGCGCTCGCGCGCCTCGTCCGAGAGCGACAGGATATTGCCGCCGAATGGTCGACGGGCGACATCCGCCTGACCGCCGCCGTGGCACAGCCGCCTGCGTCGCGCGACGCTGCCCTAGAGGCGCGCTTGCGCAAACGCCAAGGCGAGATCGAGGCGCGGCTGCTGAGCATCGATGGGCAGCTCAACAGCGACTTTCCCGCTTTCGCTGAACTCGCGGCCCCGCAGGCGCTGGCGGTCGCAGAGGCACAGGCGCTGCTGGGGAGCGTCGAAGCGCTGCTCGTCTATGTCACCGACCGTCGGCATGTGCATGCCTTTCTCGTCAAACGCGATCAGGTTACATGGCAGAGGCTGGCCATCAGCGCCGGTCATCTGTCGTCCAAGGTGCAGGCACTGCGATGCGGGCTCGATCCCGGCGAGTGGATCGGCGAGGACAAGCCTGTGCAGTGCATGAAGCTCCTCGGCCGAGGTCCCGAGCAGGACGAGTTGCCATTCGATACCGGCATTGCCGCAGATCTTTATGCGGTGCTGTTGAAACCGTTCGAAGTGGAGCTGCGCGGCACGCAGGTCCTGATTGCAGCCTCGGGGGCGTTGAGCGGTCTGCCGTTCCAAGCCCTCCTCGCCGAACAGCCGGCTGTCGGCACGCCGTTGCGGGACATGAAATGGGTAGCAAGCACGACGGCCATGACGGTCCTCCCGTCGGTGCCGAGCCTCAAGACGCTGCGTCGACAGATCCGGGCGAGCCAGGGGACGAAGCCGTTCCTCGGGATCGGCAACCCAATTCTGATCGGAGCGGCCGGTGACAACACCCAGGCCTCCGCCGCGCAAGCCTGTGTCGAGGCGACCGCGGGGCGCCGCCAAGGAACCGTCGCCGGCATCGCCAGGCCGGCCGCCGCTTCGACCTTCCTGCGTGGCGGACGCGTCGATCTGGCTGAATTACGGCGCCTGGAGCCTCTGCCCGAGACGCGCGACGAGCTTTGCGCCGTTGCGCGCAGCCTCGGCGCAAACAACGTCGATGTCCTGCTTGGTGATAAGGCGACCGAGACGAATGTGCGCCGACTCGATGGCAGCGGTGCGTTGCAGGCGTTCCGCATCGTCCATTTCGCGACCCACGGCCTGGTCCCCGGCGAGTTGGAAGGCGTTGCCGAGCCGGCACTGGTCCTGACACCGCCGGATAAGGCCAGCGAGGAGGACGATGGGCTACTCACGGCTTCGGAGGTTGCAGCACTCCGGCTCGATGCGGACTGGGTGATCCTGTCGGCCTGCAACACTTCGGCGGGCGACGGCCCACAGGCCGAGGCCTTCTCCGGTCTGGCTCGGGCATTCTTCTACGCCGGTGCACGCGCATTGCTGGTGTCGCATTGGCCGGTGCAGTCGACCGCGGCTGTCATGCTGACGACGACGGCACTGGGTGAATTGCAGCGCGATCCAAACCTGGCACGGGCCGAAGCCTTGCGCCGTGCGATGTCGGGGCTGATCGCCGACGGGCAACAACCGCGAAACGCACATCCCCAGGTCTGGGCACCATTCGTCGTGGTGGGAGGCGGCGCCGCATCATCCCGATAATGCATCCCCAAATTGCCATTGGCGTTCTGGACGCCGGCAATTGCTCTCGTTGATCGAAAGGACGCTCTGTTCCGCCCGCGAGAGGGTGTCCGGAGATCTGGCTGTCCGGAGATCCGGCTGGTCACATCGGGCCTGTCGGGTTATTCTTGGCCCGACTGGTGCCGAAATCAGCGAATGGCGCCGATCGCCAGAGATCCCGTAGCTCAGCTGGATAGAGCATCTGCCTTCTAAGCAGAGGGTCGCAGGTTCGAGCCCTGCCGGGATCGCCATTAAATGTGCCAGGAGCTATTCCATTCTGATGTCATCCCGGCGTTTATTGCCGGCATCCATCGTGCCGGAGGCGCGTCTACCCGGGGATCTATCTGCCGGAGGCGCGTCGATGCGGTGATCTGCCGGAGGCGCGTCGGCGACCCGCCCCGCAGGCATCGAACCTAGAGTTTTTCAGGGTTGCCGGGCCGGATGCGCGCTGCGCCGGCGAAGCTGCCGTCCGTGTTGAAGGAGTGGATCGCCTGCTCGAGGGAATATTCGCGTGTGCAGGTGGTTTCGCTGCCGGAGACGCTGCAGAATTCGCCGTCTTTGCTGGCGTGCCACTTGTCCGTCGTGCGCTTGCCCTGGAACTCCATGCGATAGGCCGTGGCGTTCTCGACGAAGACATGGAAGGGGTCGCCGTCGGATGTGGTGCCGCTGAGGGTGTTGCCGATATAGAGCGCCTCGAAGTCCTTGGCCGAGAGCTTCTTGGCGCCCTTGGCGACGAGGCCCGCTTCGGTCGGCGCGGGCTTGGCCTCGGTTTGGGTGGCCGGCGGTGCCGATTGCGCCAAGCTCGCCTGCGGCGTCGCCGCGCCGAGCACGGCGATCAGCAGGGACATTGCAAATGGGGGATGTGCCATGGCGCTCTTTCGCGTTGGTGGATGGGTCGGGGCAAGCATTGGTTTGCAACCAGATCGACGTCGGCGCCGAGGGCGGGCGGCATCGGCTGTAATCAGGTGGGGCGGTGGCCCGTATGAGGGTTGGCGGGTCGCGCGATGCCGAGATGCTCGCGGAGCGTCGTGCCCGCGTAGTCGCCGCGGAAGTGGCCGCGGCGTTGCAGCTCCGGTACGACGCCGTCGACAAATTCTGCGAGACCGTGGGGCAGCGCATGGAACTGCATCATGAAGCCGTCGCAGGCGCCGAGGCCGACCCAGTGCTCCATCACGTCGGCGACGTCGCGGGCAGTGCCCTTGATGGTCTTGCGGCCGCGCTCGTAACCGAGATAGAGCTGGCGCAGCGTCGGATTCTCCTCGCGGATCGTCTTCATGATGTCGTCGTAGAAGGCCTTGTGGAAGTTCGAGCTCTGCGGCAGCCGGTCCGCGGGGATCGGCTCGTCGAGCGGCAGACCGGTGAGATCGACCTCGAGATCCATGGCGAGGCGGAACAGGCCCACGTCCGGATGCAGAAGCTCCTGCAGGCGCTGGAACTTCTCCTCGGCCTCCGCTCGCGAGCGCCCGATTACGACGGGTAGTCCGGCGAGAATGCGCAAGTCTCTGGGATCGCGGCCGTACTTGGCCATGCGGCCCTTGAGATCGTCGTAGGCGACTTTGGCGGCCTCGGGAGCAGCGGCGCTGGCGAAAACCACTTCCGCGGTGCGGGCGGCCAATTCCCGGCCGGTGTCGGAGGCACCCGCCTGGCTGATCACGGGATGGCCCTGCGGCGGCCGCTGGATGTTGAGCGCGCCATCGACTTTGAAGTAGGAGCCGTGATGATGGACCACGTGCATGCGGTTCGGATCGAAATAGAGACCTGTGCCACGATCGCGCACGAAGGCATCGTCGTCCCAGCTGTCCCAGAGCTTACGCACGACGTCGACGAACTCGCCGGCCCGCGCGTAGCGCTCGGCGTGCGGGGCGAGCTTGGCATGGCCGAAGTTGCGCGCGGCGTAGTCGTTGGCGGATGTGACGACGTTCCAAGCGGCGCGTCCGGCGGAGATGTGATCCAGCGATGCGAACTGGCGGGCGACATTGTAGGGCTCGCTGAAGCTTGTCGACACCGTGCCACCAAGGCCGATACGGCTCGTCGCGCCGGCAAGCGCGGTGAGCAGAGTCACCGGCTCCAACGCATTCATGTACATAGGGAACCGGCTCCACGCCTGGAAGTTTTCGGTGCGTGTGGCCGGCGTATCGGCGATGAAGAAGAGGTCGAATTTGCCCCGCTCGGCGAGTTTGGCCAGCATGCGGTAGTGATCGATGTCCGTCGAGCCGGCGGCGTTCGTGTCTGGGTTCAGCCACGAGGCCGGATGGTTGCCCGTCGCCTGATCGACGAGCAGCGCCAGCGACATCATCTTGCGTTTGCGCATGGGGCCTTCAAATGTGAACCACAAACCGACCAGTTTCGCCTGAGCGTGAGGGGCGGACAACTGGCCAACCCCCGGATCAATTTAATTCTGTTGTCATCCCGGCATTTATTGCCGGGACCCATCGTGCCAGAGGCGCTCCGACAACATGCCCTGCGCGCCGAGCCCAGCTGAGGGTTGGGTCCCGGGGACGAGCCCCGGGATGACAACGCTATTTTCCTTCAATCAGCGTGATTTAATCGATCACCCGAGCGTCTTGTTGCTCGCCTTGACCTTGTCGGCGTCGAGGTAGAGCTCGCCACCCATATCTTTGAACTTCTTCGACATCTCGTCCATGCCGGCTTGTGCTGCCGTCGCATCTGCACTCAACATGTTGTCGACGCCGGCATTCTGTTTCGCCGCGTAGTCGCGCACGTCCTGCGTGATCTTCATCGAGCAGAACTTCGGGCCGCACATCGAGCAGAAGTGGGCGACCTTGTGGGCGTCCTTCGGCAGCGTGGCGTCGTGCATCTCGCGCGCCGTATCCGGATCGAGACCGAGGTTGAACTGGTCCTCCCAGCGGAAATCGAAGCGGGCGCGTGACAGGGCGTCGTCCCGGAGCTGAGCCGCCGGATGCCCTTTGGCGAGGTCAGCGGCGTGGGCTGCAATCTTGTAGGTGATGACGCCATACTTGACGTCGTTGCGATCGGGCAGGCCCAGATGTTCCTTTGGCGTCACGTAGCACAGCATGGCGCAGCCGAACCAGCCGATCATGGCGGCGCCAATGCCGGACGTGATGTGGTCGTAGCCCGGCGCGATGTCGGTGGTGAGAGGCCCAAGCGTATAGAATGGCGCTTCACCGCACTCCTTCAACTGCTTGTCCATGTTGATCTTGATCTTGTGCATCGGTACGTGGCCGGGGCCCTCGATCATGACCTGACAGCCCTTCTTCCAGGCACGCTGGGTCAGCTCACCCAGCGTCTCAAGCTCGGCGAACTGGGCGCGGTCGTTGGCGTCGGCGATCGAGCCCGGGCGCAGGCCGTCACCGAGCGAGAACGAGACGTCGTATTTCTGCATGATGTCGCAGATCTCGTCGAAGTGCTCGTAGAGGAAGCTCTCCTTGTGATGCGCGAGGCACCATTTGGCCATGATCGAGCCGCCGCGCGAGACGATGCCGGTCACGCGATGCGCGGTCAGCGGCACGTAGGCGAGGCGAACGCCGGCATGGATCGTGAAGTAGTCGACGCCCTGCTCGCACTGCTCGATCAGGGTGTCTTTGTACATCTCCCAGGTCAACTTCACCGGGTCGCCGCCGCACTTCTCGAGGGCCTGATAGATCGGCACCGTGCCAATGGGGACAGGCGAATTGCGCAGGATCCACTCGCGGGTGTTGTGGATGTTGCGGCCCGTTGAAAGGTCCATGACGGTGTCGGCGCCCCAGCGGATCGACCACACCATTTTGTCGACCTCCTCCTCGACGGAGGACGTGACGGCCGAATTGCCGATGTTGGCATTGATCTTCACGAGGAAGTTGCGGCCGATGATCATCGGCTCCAACTCGGCGTGATTGATATTGCACGGGATGATGGCACGGCCGCGCGCGATCTCAGTCCGCACGAATTCCGGTGTGATGTGCTCGGGCAGCGACGCACCGAAGCTTTCGCCGTCAGCCAGAGCGGCCTTGGCGCGGGCCAGGACCTTGGCGCGGCCCAGGTTCTCGCGGTGGGCGACGTAAATCATCTCCTTGGTGATGATGCCGGCGCGGGCGAATTCGAACTGGGTGACTGGCTTGCCGGGAAGGCCGCGCATCGGCGCCGGCTTGTTCGGGAAGTCGCGGGCGAGCGCCTTGCCTTTGACGTTGCCGTTGTCCTCGGGCTTGATCTCGCGGCCGGTGTAGCTCTCGATGCCGCCGCGCTCCTTGACCCAGGCCTCGCGGTGACGGCTCAAGCCCTTTTCGACATCGATCTTGACGGTGGTGTCGGTGTAGGGCCCCGACGCGTCATAAACCCGGAACGGCGGCTCGCCGGATTCCTTCTGCAACGCGATCTCGCGGAATGGGACGCGGACGTCGGGATGCGCCTCGGGCGCGCTATAGATTTTGACCGAGCCAGCAATGGGCCCCGTGGTCACTTCCGGAACCATCAGGTCCTTCGAGCGCGTAATCTTATTCATGGCTCTCTCCAAAGTTTGAGCGCGCGGTCAATCTGCTGCTGCCAGCAGTGGATTCATGAGCTGATCGAGTACGGGCGCGAGAAGTGTCCGTCCCTTCGCCGGCATGACCCGGATCAGGTTCTAAGGGTGCTCTGGCAGCTATGCTCAGATCTCAGCCGGCTCCCGCCGGCGCCCCTCGGAACCCTCCGACATTGCGGGAAAGGAGAGTTGGTTGCAAGCCGAAACGCGGGGCCGAAACACATGGGCAGGGTTGCCGCCGCCGCACATCAGATCCGGACCGTGAGTGGAAACGGCTGGCCCGGATCGCCCTGGTAGATCGCGATGGCCGACGCCCAGTCGAGCGTGGCGGGAATGATCCGGCTGTCGGCAATGGCGCGGACGGTCAATCCGGCCCGCATGACGTCGTCGGCGGCCATCACCGTCTGGGCACTCGTCGCGAGGTGGGTATAGGCCGCTGCACCCACGAAGTTGCTGGGATACGGTAACTTTTCGGGAGGCGTCGAGCCGTGCAGGGTGACGTGAAGGCCGGCCCGGTACTGCTGCAGCAGGAGCATCAGCGTATCCGCCGTGGCGACGCTCAGGGAGGGATCGAGCATGACGAGATGAACGGGTCGCGCGGCGATGCCCAGGACATCGAGAGCATCGTCATAGTCCGTCACGGTTTCAACCGTGCAGCCATAGTCCTGCTCCAGCCGGTTGCGAAGCAAGGTGCTCGTCGCCCAATTCCGATCGATGAGCAGCACGCGGGAGCCATGCAGGCGCTGTGTCGGCTTCGGCTTCGGTCCCGCCCGATTGCGGGCCGTCAGTTGAACGCCGGCATCGTTGCTCGTCATGTCAGTCATGCTTTCTTGTTCAGTCCAGCTTGCCGAGAAAGCGTGCGCCGGGCGGGACGCCATAGATGCGTGTCGCCCAGGCGTCGCTCAGAGTCGGGGGAACGCGGTGGTCCGCCGTGATCTCCGCAACCGATGTGCCGGGTGTCGCCACGAGCGCCCGAACAAGTTGAATGAATTCCCGCTCGCCGCCGTTTCCGGCGATGCCGCTGGCGCCGGCGAGCCGGCCGGCACGAGGGTAGTTTGACGGGCCTTTGGTCGTCATCACGAGCAGGCGGACGGGTGATTGGCAGCGTCGGAGCACGCCCGCCAGATCGACGTCGGCATCGTCGGGTAGCGGCATCCAGGCGGCGACCACGTCGAACCGCTGGGCCTGTGCACCGAGGATGTCGAGTGCTTCATCGGCGGTGGCCGCGGTTTCCGGCTCGCTGAACCCAGCGATCTCGACGGCCTCGCGATAGCTCGCGCGGCGCCGCGTGTCGGCGTCGACCAATAGAACCCGGAGCACCGGGCGTTCCGCGCTTGGCGAAGGTGTTTTCGAGGCCGCCATTTCCGTCCCTTCGCCGGCATGATCCGGATCAGGTCCTAAGGGTTGCCACCCGAGTTCGGGCCGGTCTCAGCCGGCGTCTGCCGGCCCCCATCGGAGCAAGGCTGGAAATGTGCCCGACGATCGGCCGTTTCAAGGGCCGCGGGCTGGCTGTCCAAAATTTAACGCGCGCCAAGAAGGTGCGGTCGAGGCGGGCAGGCTCTTCGCCAGAAAAAGGTGGCGCTGCAGGCCATCTGCCGCGCCACTGCTTGCATCGCACCGAGGACGGTTACTTCTTTTCTGGCCAGTAGTAGTTGGCGCCATAGCTGTAATCGAGCGCGATGGCGCGGCGCGCGGGAACCACCTGCGAAGCATAGGCGCGTTGGCTGTCATAGACCTTCTTGAAGAAGGGGTTCTTTGCCTCTTCGACCTTGGCGATCTCGTCCCAGGCCTCGAGCGTCTTCCTGAGGATATCGTCAGGAGTGCGCTCGATCTTGACGTTGTGCTTTTCCTTCAGCTCCTTCATTGCTGCTGCGTTGAGGCTGTGCAGCAGCATCTCGTTCTTGAACGTCGCCTCCCAGGTCGCGGCCTCGATGATTGCCTTGAGATCGGGCGACAGCGACTTCCAGAAATCGCCGTTGATCAGCAGCTCGATCGAGGTCGCGGGCTCGTGTGTCGCCGGCATGTAGAGATACTTCCAGATGGTGTGGAGGCCGAGCTTCATGTCTTCGGCCGGGCCCACCCACTCGGCGCATTCGATGACGCCGCGCTCGCCGGCCGGGGCGATCTCGCCGCCGGGCATATTGACGACGGCCATGCCGGCTTTATTGTAGACCTCGGCGGTAAGGCCGGTCTCCCGGCACTTACGTCCCTTCAAGTCTTCCCAGCTCTTGACCGGGCTTTTGAACCAACCGAGCGCCTGGTTTGCAACCGTGCCGAGCGGTAGCGGCTCTACATTGCGCTGCAGTACGGTCTGGTAGAACTCGCGATAGAGCGCGAGGCCGCCGCCATGATAGAGCCAGCCCTGATAGTCGAGAATGTCGAAGCCGAACGGACCGCCGGGCGTCGGCCCGAACAGAGCTGCCGCGCGGTTCTTTCCGACCCAATAGGCTGAGGCGGTGTGGCCGCCGTCGATCACCCTCTTGTGCACGGCGTCGAGCACCTCGAACGCGGGCACCAGCGTACCGGCCGGCAACGGCTCGATGTCGAGGCGACCGCCTGACATCAATTTCACGCGTTCGGTGAACGACTTGAACGTGTCCATGAACGTGCTCGAACCCGGGAAGCTCGCTTGGAACCGAAGCTTCTGGCTTTGCGCTGAGGCCGGTACGATTGCGCTACAGCTGAGCAAAGCCGCTATTCCTGCGGCTAACCAACGCTTCTGCATCGACGTCTCCTCCGGTTGCCGCCGCCTCTAACTTGGGCGACGCTCGAAGAGACTATCGACCATTGACGCAACGGTCAAAACGTCGAGCTATCGAAATTTCAACGGGCGATCGAGGGCACGCACAATACGCGAGAAGGCGAAGCTGCGCGGCCGGTTGGCAAGCCGTTGAGCCGGCGGCTCGGCATGGGAGCCCGAAGGCACCCATACGCTTTCGTCTGCGACGTTATCCGACCCTCATTTCTTCTCCGGCCAATAGTGGTCGGCCGAGAAATTGTAGTTCGGAAACACGGCCCGACGAGTCGGCACGACCTGGGACGCGTAGGCTCTCTGGCTATCGTAGACCTTCTTGAAGAATGGGTTCTTCACCACCTCAGCGGCAGCAATTTCATCCCAGGACTCAAGGATCTTCTTCAGGATGTCCGGTGGCGTTTTCTCGACTTTGACACCATGCTTCTCTGTCATTTCCTTCAGGGCTTCTGCGTTGAGCTTATTGAGCAAAATTGCTGAACGCATCGTCGCCTCATTGGCCGTCGACGTCATGATGCCCTGCAAGTCTGGCGAGAGCTTCTTCCAGACGTCGCCGTTGACGAACATCTCGAGGACTGTCGCAGGCTCGTGCACCGACGGCATGTAGAAGTGCTTCCAGACGAGGTGGAAGCCGATCTTCATGTCCTCGGCCGGACCGACCCACTCCCCGCACTCGATGGCGCCTCGTTCTGCCGCTGGAACGATCTCGCCACCGGGCATGTTGACGGTGGCCATGCCGGACTTGGAAAACACCTCGGCGGTAATGCCGGTTTCGCGGCATTTGCGGCCCTTCAGATCCTCCCAACTCTTGACTGGCGTCTTGAACCAGCCGAGCACCTGGTTCGCGACCGAGCCCATCGGGAACACGATGATGTTGCGCTTGAGTTCTTGTTGATAGAACTCGTGGTAGAGTTCGAGGCCGCCGCCATCATGGAGCCAGCCGAGATAATCCATGAAGTCCATGCCGAAGGGACCACCTGGGGCGACGCCGAAGAGCGAGGCTGCCCGGTGTTTGCCGACCCAATAGGCGGCGCCCGAGTGCGCGCCGTCAAGAACGCCTTTGTGTGTCGCGTCGAGTACCTCGAAGGCCGGCACGATGGAGCCTGGCGGGGAGACCTCGATTTCGAGGCGGCCACCGGACAGAACCTTTACTTTATCGGCCCACGCTTTGAAGCTGTCGTAGATATTCGTCGACTGGGGAAAGGCAGACGAAAATTTCAGCTTCGTTGGCGTTTGCGCCAGTGCTGGAGCCGCAGCTCCGAAGGTCAACAACGCGATCGTGCCACCGGCAGCGACCCACCGTTTGAATCTCATTACGTTTCTCCCTAAACTTTGCCTCGCCACGTTTGCTTCGCTGGCGTGCCTGAAAGCTAGCACCGAGGCAGCCCCGTGAGGAAGCCTTTCGAGAAACGGGACAAAGGCTGGCGAGAAACAGGACAAAGGCCGGTTGGAGGTGTCGGTTGAAGACCTGTGAAATTTCCGAGGCTGCGATCGCCGAGACGCACCGGCGCATCGCGCCGCACATCCGCCGGACGCCGGTGGTCGCGGTCGATGCGGCCGAGTTCGGGCTCCCTTCCGCCGATCTAACCCTGAAACTGGAGTTGCTACAGCATTCCGGCTCGTTCAAGGCGCGCGGCGCGTTCGCCAATCTTTTGAATGGCCATGTCCCGCAGGCGGGCGTTGCGGCGGCGTCCGGCGGTAACCATGGTGCTGCGGTCGCCTATGCTGCCCAGAAGCTGGGGACGCCGGCGCGTGTCTTCGTTCCGATGATCTCGTCGCCAGCCAAGATCGAGCGTATCAGGCGTTACGGGGCCGAACTGGTTGTCGACGGTGATCGCTATGCCGATGCGCTCGCCCGCTGCGATGCCTGGATTGCGGCATCCGGCGCGCGATCGGTCCATGCCTACGATCAGATCGAGACACTGCTTGGCCAGGGAACGGTTGGTCTTGAGCTGGAGGCGCAGGCACCAGGTCTCGACACGCTGCTGGTAGCCGTCGGCGGCGGTGGATTGATCGGGGGAATTGCGGCCTGGTATCAGGGGCGGGTCCGCATCGTTGCCGTCGAATCCGACGGTGCGCCGTCGCTGCACATGGCAATGGCCGCCGGCAAGCCGGTCGACGCGCCGCAAGGCGGGATCGCCGCAGACTCACTGGCACCGTTGCAGGTCGGCCAGTTGATGTTTCCGATCGCCCAGGCCTGGGTGGACCGTGTGGTGCTCGTATCCGACGATGCCATTCGCAAGGCCCAGCTGGCGCTTTGGGAGAAGCTGCGCATCGTCGCCGAGCCGGGTGGTGCCGCGGCGCTGGCAGCGATCCTGTCGAAAGCCTATCAGCCGGCGAGCGACGAGCGTGTGGGGATACTCGTCTGCGGTGGCAATACGACAGCAGTTGATTTCGGGCGCTAGTTGGCGTCGGTGCATTACCGGCCTCGCGTAGGCTGCATAGATGATAGGCTGCCTGCCTTCGAGAGGAATTGGAGAAACTGGCGATGTTGTTGTCCACGTCCCGCGGAACGTTGGTGATAGCCGCCGTGTGTCTTGCGACTTTTTTGCTCGTGCCCAATGTCGCCAGCGCGCAAGCCAAAGAGCCGTGGCCGGCCTATCGGCGGGCAGACGGCTACACCTATTTCCGCGAACGCAAATCGGTTCGCCCTGAGCACGGTTTTTCGGGCTTTGCGGGGCCGCCACTTGCCATGCGCTATTGCGATTACCAGCGCATCCCGAACCGGACGTGCGACAAGAAGGGCTGCCGCGCAACCAGTTGGACGCTGAAGCAATACTGCCTGTAGAGATAGTTACTGGTCGTGGTCAGCTGACGCTACTGTTGGCGTGCTGTCACATAACGGGCACTCTAGAGTTGCCCCAAGCTTGGCTTGCCGGCCCGCTGCACTCATGACCCAGGGCCGCTCGACAAAGGGTGGGTTGTGCCGGAGATGCTGGCCATGGCCGCAATCGAGGGTAGCGACCCAATTGCCCTCGTCATCCCGGTGAAATCCAACGATTTGGCGCTGCACAGTGCCCTCGATCGGGTTGCCGCCATTCCGGCGCAAGTTGGTTCGCCATGGGGCCAGCCCGCATGTTAGTTTAGATTATGGATTCTCGACCGGACACAATTGCCGCTGCCTTGACCGAGGCGGATTTCCGCGCACGGGCTGCGGCGCATCTGGCGTCAGAGCCAAGCGATGCGGTCTTTGATCCGCGAACCGGCAAGGCCTGGGGACGCGGCGACTGGGACCTCAATCCCGAGATGCTGGCCGACTTCGCCGTCATGGAACCGGCGCGGCCAGCAGCTGTGCTCGTACCCGTCATCGCCCGGACGGAGTTGACGCTGTTGCTCACTCAGCGCACCAGCACGTTGCCGACGCATGCCGGACAGATTTCGTTTCCAGGCGGGAAAGTCGAGCCGACCGACAGCGGGCCAGCCTACGCGGCTCTGCGAGAGGCCCGCGAGGAGATCGGCCTGGAGGCGAATTTTATCGAGCCCCTCGGCTATCTCGATGGCTACCGGACCGGCACCGGCTTCACCGTCGTTCCGGTCGTTGCCATCGTGCGCCCAGACTTCCAATTGCGTCTCGACGCCGGCGAAGTCGCCGATGCCTTTGAGGTTCCCTTGAGTTTTCTTATGGACGAGCGCAATCACCAGAAACATTCGCGGGAATGGCGCGGCCGCGCACGGCACTATTACGCGATGCCTTACGGCGAACGCTATATCTGGGGCGCCACAGCCGGCATGATCAAGAACCTGCATCAGAGGCTGTTCCAACGATGATCCGTGTCGTCATCGAGAATATCGTTCTGTTTTTCCTGCCATCCGTCATTTACATCGTCTACGTGCTGTTGACGCGCAGTGATAGCAAGCGCGGTTTGCTGGATGAAGCGCCGTTGTTCTGGCTGATCGCGGCGGGAACGCTGGTCGTGGTGTTCGTGCTGGTGGCGTTTGGCTCGACATCCGGTGGACGCCCCGATCAGCACTACGAACCGCCGTCGATGAAGGACGGCAAGATTGAGCCGGGCCGTATTCGCTGACCGGCAGGCGTGAGGTTCATGTCCCAAACCAACTCCCAGCCGGCGCTGCCGTCCCTGGCCCGCGCATCCTGGCTGGTGCAACCTGAGACACAGGCGGTTCTGGCGGCTGTGCGCCGGACAGGGCATCCGGCGCGCATTGTCGGGGGAGCCGTTCGGAACGCCCTGCTAGGGCTTGCCGTTACTGACATCGACATCGCGACGCCGGCCTTGCCCGAGGCTGTCATGAAGGCGTGCGAGGCTGCGGGCCTGCAGTGCATCCCGACGGGCCTCAAGCACGGCACGGTCACTGTTATGGCTGGGCACATCTCGCATGAGGTGACGACGCTGCGTCGGGACATCGACACCGATGGCCGACACGCGACGGTCGCATTTACGGACGACTGGTCGGCCGACGCGGCGCGCCGGGATTTCACAGTCAACGCGCTCTCCTGCGACGAAGCGGGTCGCGTCTTCGACAGCGTCGACGGATATGCCGATATCCTCGCCCGCCGCATCCGGTTCATTGGCAATGCCGACACGCGGATCAGCGAAGACTATCTGCGCATCCTCCGGTTCTTCCGCTTTCATGCGACCTATGGTCGGGATGCTCTGGATGCCGAGGGATTGGCCGCGTGTATTCGAGGTCGCGATGGTCTTGGGCGCTTGTCGGCCGAACGCGTACGCGCCGAAATGTTGAAGTTGTTGGTCGCGCCAGGGGCGGTGGCGGCGATCGGGGCGATGATGGACTGCGGTTTACTACCGCTGGTGTTGGGCGCTGCGCCGAGGCCAGGAGCGCTACAGCGCATCGTTGCGGCCGAGATCCGTGCCGGCACGAAGCCCGATCCGATGTTGCGCGTATCGGCCTTGGCCGTCGCTGTCGCCGAGGATGTCGATCGGCTGGCTGTTCGGCTGCGGCTCTCGAATGCAGAGCGCGCCCAGCTGCTGGTGATCGATGGCCCGTCTATGGATCGCCTTGCGTCGCTCGATGATCGGGCCGCGCGGAAGTTGATCTACGAGCAGCGGCCAGTACGCGCCAGGCAGATCGCATTGGTGATGATCGCAGCAGGGGGTGATCACGAGCTGCGCGGCGAATCGCTACTACGTCACTGTGAGGCGTGGCCCATTCCGGTGCTGCCGGTCAGGGGCGCTGACGTGCTGGCGCTGGGCGTCGCGCCAGGGCCGGAAGTCGGGGCGGTTCTGGAAGAGATCGAACGGTGGTGGGTCGCTGCGGATTTTCCTGCGGCTGCAACCGTTCGGGTGCATCTCAAGGTGCTTGTCGACCAGCGTCATCTCCGTCCATAGGTGGGGTGCCGTCGATACGCCAACGCACGAATCTATTTTAATGTCGGCTCCATGGACGGGCGCAAAGTGCGGACCAAATCGCCGGCGAACGCATCGTCGAGCTGATCCGCAGAACCCGAAAGGAGGCGGTACCAGAAGCCGCCGTAGAGGATGTCGATCGTCAGTTCGATGTCGAGGTCGGACCGGAACTGGCGCCGTTCGATACCTCGCGCAATAACTTCGCGGATCATGGCGCGCCGCGTCGCCACAAAGACCGAGTGGAACTTGGCTCGAAATTCAGGGTCGAGTTGCGCCTCGGCAATGAGACCTGTCAGCGTTTTGCGAATGCTGGGCTCTCGCACATTGGTGAAGAAGAGCTTCATCAGCTTCTCGAGATCGCGGAACGCGTCGCCCTCGGATTTGTGCACCGGTAATCTGCGCAAGGCCCGATCCGTGAACGCGTCCAGAAGCACGTCGGCCTTGCTATCCCACCATCGATAGATCGATTGCTTGCCGACCTTGGCTTCGGCCGCAATGCGCTCGATCGAGATCCGTCCAAAAGGCTCGTTGTCGAGCAGGTTGGCGGATGTCTCGAGGATGGCCCGGCGGGTCGTTTCACTGCGCGGGCGACCTGGCGGTCGGGTCCCGGTGGGGGTGGTCATGGCTGCTCCATCGAATTGTTCGTGGATACGAGACGCATCGTTGTGAAGTGTAAAGGCGCGTGTCGCTGCATCACGACGATGTGACCGGCGCGCCCGCTCGGGATCTCATCACATTTAATTTATTACGATACGGAGCGTTATATATTTACTTGTGTCTGAACATCGATTAATTTTCTCCCACAACAGACGCAGCACAGCACAAGGAATGTCACCCATGAAAACATTGATCGGTACGCTTCTGGCCCTGGGGCTACTCTCGACGTCGGCCAGCGCCTGGTATTGCCCGCCGGGCTCCGGCTACAGCCAGCCGTCGAGCACCAGCTATGGCCGTCATCGCCCGACCTACGGCCACGCCCACATGCCACGTATGATCGAGCGACCAGCTGCTCCTGCCGATATGGCGCCTCCCGCACCCATCGAGCCGCCGGCGGCCCAGCCTGAGCCGGTGCCGCAGAAGTAGTCAGCGATTTCCGCAGGCCGTCAGCAAGGAGGTGTCAGCGCGGCGTTGGCCGCAAGTAATGGTCACTTGGCAAGCATGGCAACTTGGTCCGCGGGTTTCGACCTGCGGACCTTTTTCTGGCATCCGCTACTCGCTGCGCAGCGCATCGATCGGATTGAGGTAGGCGGCCCTTCGCGCCGGGAAAAACCCGAAGAAGATGCCGGTGAACGCCGCGGCAGCCAACGCCATCGCCACGGCCGCCGGGCTGATCAAGACCGGCCATTGTGCGGACACCGCAACAATGAACGCCGTCAGAATGCCAAGTGCAATGCCGATCAGCCCGCCAAGCAGGCAGAGGGCAACGGCTTCGACCAGGAACTGGATCAGGATATCGCGGCGGCGCCCGCCGACCGCCATGCGTAGCCCGATTTCGCGGGTCCGCTCCGTCACCGAAACCAGCATGATGTTCATGATCCCGATGCCGCCTACGAGCAGCGAGATGGCGGACGTGGCACCCAGCAGCCAACTCATGGTCGACAAAGCGGCCGTTCGGGCCCGCATGAACTCGGCGAGGTTGCGGACATTGAAGTCATCCTCGGCGCCGGGTTGCACCTTGCGGCGCTGCCGGAGCACACCTTCGATTTGATCCTGCGCTTCGGCGAGGCTCACCTCGTCGTCGAATTTTACGAAGATCTGGCCGACCTGGTCGTTGATCACCTGGCTCTTGCCGATGATGCGCCCGCGTGCGGCTGTGATCGGCAGCATGATGACGTCGTCCTGGTCGCGTCCGAAGCTGTTCTGTCCCTTCGACTCGAGCACGCCAGCGATCGTGAAGGGCACATTCTTGATGCGAATGACCTGGCCGGTCGGGTCTGTTCCAGGCTCGTTGGGAAATAGCTTCTGGACAACGGTCACGCCAAGAAGCGCAATGCGAGTACCGCTTTTGATGTCGTCGCGGGTGAACTCCCGTCCAGAGGTCAGTTTCCAGTCGCGGACCGTCAGGTAGGCATCGTGGATGCCGTTGATGCTGGTGATCCAATTGGTATTGCCGCGAACGATTGGTGCTGATCCCTGCAGAAAGCCGGAAATAGCCGTCACACCCGGCACTTTTTCGCGCACGGCCGAGAGGTCGCCTTCCGACAGGGGCAGCGTTGTTCCCGCGCCGCCCGAGCGACCGAGCGTCCGCGACGCTCCCGGAAAGACGACGAGCATATTCGAGCCGAGCGCTGCGATCTGGCGATCGACCTCGCTGCGCGCACCGGAGCCGACGGCAACCATCACGATGACCGATCCGACGCCGATGATGATGCCAAGCGTCGTCAGAACCGAGCGCAAAAGGTTGGCGCGTAGCGCTGTTCCCGCAATCCGCAGGCTGTCGGTGATGGTCATGCGGCGACCTTTCCGCGAAAGCCGGGTTGCTTCACGTCCTCGACGATATGGCCGTCGCGAAACAGTACGCGCCGCTTGGCGTAGGCCGCGACATCGGGCTCATGGGTGACGACGACGACGGTGATGCCGGCATCGTTGAGCTCGGTGAAGAGGCCGAGGATTTCCTCGGAGGTCTTGGTGTCGAGGGCGCCCGTCGGCTCGTCGGCCAGCAGCAGCTTCGGATTGTTGACGAGGGCGCGGGCGATGGCGACGCGTTGCTGCTGTCCGCCTGAGAGTTGGCGCGGGTGATGGTCCAGACGTTCAGCGAGACCGACCTGCTGGAGCCGCTTGAGTGCCATGGCCTCGGGGTGCACCGGCTTCGGCGAGGCATAGAGCAGCGGCAGCATGACCTGACGCAGTGCCGTGGTCCGGGGCAGCAGGTTGAACTGCTGGAAGACGAAGCCGATCGTCCGGTTTCTCAGGTCTGCGAGTTCGTCTGTCGACAGTTTGGCGATGTCGCGCCCGTCGAGTTCGAGTGTTCCCGATGTCGGCACATCGAGCGCGCCGATCAGGTTCATCATCGTCGACTTTCCCGAGCCGGACGGTCCCATGATCGCGACGAACTCGCCCTCGGCGACCTCGAAGGAAACGCCATCGAGGGCGCGCACCGTCTGATCGCCCATCGCGTAGATCTTGGAGACCGTATGCGCCCGGATCAATGCGCGGCGTGGGGATGCGCTGTCACCGCGGGTTGGCGCCGTATCGGGCGCGATTGTGGCGCCATCGTTCATCGTCATTTCTTCGCCTCGCGCGACTTGAAGATGACGCGTTCGCCCTCCTTGAGCTGGCCGCCGGTCACCTCGGTATTCTGATCGTCGGCGAAGCCAAGGCGGACCTGCCGGCTCACGGGCTCGTTGTTGTCCGCCAGAACCCAGATCGTCGCGGTGCGCGTCGCCTCGCGGCCTCGCTTCCAGCGGGCGTAGACCGGCTTCTGCTCCTCGGTGAGCAGCGGCAGCAGCACCTGCTCGAGGCGTTGCGCCATACGGGCGCGATTGCCGGTTTCGTCCTTGGGCTGGGCCGGTGCGGGGCCACCGAAACCGGGAGCCGGCGCGGCGCCGGCGGCGGGCGCACCGCTGGCAGCCTGTGCGCGCGTCTCCTGGAAGAACTTACGCATCTCGGCCTGGACGGTTGCGTATTGGGCATCGTCGAGTTTCAGGTCGTCCTTCAGCTGATCCAGAATCCGTCCGCCGCCGGCACCACCGCCACCTTTGCCATCGCCGCCCTTCGCGGCCCCGCGCGGCGCCTGCTCGGCAACGCGATCGCGCGGCTTGAAGCGCGTCGCATCGTTGGGCACGCGCAGCACGTCGTCGCGGCGCGCCGTCTCGATCTGCACATTGGCGGTCATGCCGGGATAGAGTTTGCGGTCGGCGTTCTCGGCTTCGATGATAACCGTGTAGGTGACGACGTTCTGCAACTCCGTCGCGGCGAGGCGCACTTGAGTGACCTTGCCTGTGAACTTTCGCTCGGGATAGGCGTCGACCGAGAACTCGACGGCGTTGCCCTCCGTGACGACGCCGACATCGGCCTCGTTCACTTGAGCTTCCAAGCGGATCCGGCGCAGATCCTGCGCTATCTTGAAGAGTTCCGGCGCCTGCAGGCTGGCGGCAACCGTCTGGCCGACGTCAATGGTTCGCGAAATAACGGTGCCGTTGATGGGCGAGCGGATCCGGGTGCGGTCGAGGTCGATCTCGGTCTGCAAAAGCTGTGCGGCGCGCTGCTCGATCTGGGCCCGCGCGTTTTCGATCTGGGCCTTGGCGACCGAGATATCGGCTTTCGCGACATCGGCGTCACGGGTCGCGGTGTCGACGGCGGCTCCTGCAGCGATGCCTTTGCTGGCGAGCGTCTGCTGGCGACCAGAAGAGCGCTCCGCCTGACGCAGGATGGCTTCCGACTTCTTGAGCCCGGCCTCCTGGTTCGACAGCGTCGCGCGGGCCATGCCGAGATCCGCTTTGGCTTGGGCCACTTTGGCGGCAAGCGTCTTGTCGTCGAGGACCGCGAGGATGTCGTTCTCCTTCACCTCGGAATTGAAGTCGACTTCCAGCTTGGAGACCTGACCGGAGAGCTGCGAGCCAACGCTCACGGTCACCAGGGCGCGGACCGGTCCCGACGTCGACACGAGTTTGCGAATGACGCCACGCCCGGCGGGCACGGTGTCATAAATGATGCCTGAGTTCGACTTGGCGGCGAACGGGTTCATCATCCAGGTTGCGCCGAGGCCGATCGCGGCAATCGGTAAGGCCAGGGTGAACACGTACTTCTTCAGATTGCTCGCCATTGTGTGATCGACCGAGGTTAAGAGGCAGTGCGTGAACCGGGAACGTGGGAATGATAGCTATCCGTCGGTGACTGCGCCCTGAACGAGCCCACCTGCGGCACCGCATTCGTGTGATGAATAGTAGATGAATGGTCCATTCAGATTGAGTTCAAAGCAAGCCCAATATTCTCCCGTCACCCTGATGAACCTAATCTTCCCCGGCGTGATCCACGGGGCTCCGCGCGCAGGGTCGTGGGGCCCCGACTTTTTTGTGCGCCCGATCCGTGCGAGACAGCCGAGCGGCTTGCCGGTATGTTGAGCGGAGGCTCCGACGCGCGCACCAGCCGCCAGCAGCACCATTACGTCGTGCCGAATGAGCAGCGCGCTCGGTCGGAGGGTTCCGCTGGACGGGAATCCGCCGCAATCGGTACGCACACGATAGCTATCGGCCGGGAGGGAGAAATCCTGGTCGCATCCGATCATCAGGGAGACACGCATGATAAGGTTCATTAGCCGTCGCGACGCCATCGCGCTCGGCGCGGGGTTTGGCACATTGGCTGTAACGGGCGTTCCCGTGCTGGCTCAAGCCAAGTTCTTTCGCATCGGGACGGGCGGCACGGGCGGCACCTACTATCCGATCGGTGGCATCATCGGGAACGCCGTTTCATCCGACAAGGTCAATGTCAGTGCCGTCGCCACGAACGGTTCGGTCGCGAACGTGAATGCGATCGTCGGCGGCTCGCTCGAGTCGGGGTTTTCGCAGGCCGACGTCGCAACCTGGGCCTACACGGGCACCGGCATCTACGACGGCAAGCCCAAGGTGGATGACCTGCGCGCAATCGCGAACCTCTATCCGGAGAGCGTGCACGTCGTCGTCAAGAAGGGGCTCAACATCAAGTCGCTCGCCGATCTCAAGGGCCGGCGCGTCTCCCTGGATGAGCCCGGCTCTGGCACGCTCGTCAACGCCAAGGCGATCCTCGCCGCGTTCGGTGTCACCGAAAAGGACTTCAAGCCCGAATACCTGAAGCCGCAGCAGTCGGCCGAGAAGATGAAGGACGGCTCGGTTGACGCGTTCTTCTCGACAACGGGTTACCCGCAGGGTGCGATCACCGAGCTTGCCGCCACATCCGGCATCGAGCTAATTCCGATCGACGGCGCTGGCCGCGACAAGATCCTGGGGCAGTACAAGTTCTTTGCCACCGATAAGATTCCGGACGGCGCCTATAAGGACGTCAAGGGTGTCGAGACGATTTCGGTGGGCGCCCAGTGGGTGACGAGCGCCAAGCAGGACGCAGACCTCGTCTATGAGGTGACCAAAGCCATGTGGTCGGAGAAAACGCGGACCATGCTCGATGCAGGACACGCCAAGGGCAAAGTCATCCTGCGCGCAACGGCGTTGGCCGGCCTCGGCGTGCCACTGCATCCCGGCGCCGAGAAGTTTTACAAGGAAGCCGGCTTGCTGAAATAAGCGTAAGTGCTCGCGACTTGCCGCAATCACCCCGCGCTGCTCGTCAGAGCGCGCGGGGTTTTCTTTGCCTCAGTGGCGGCCGTGACAATGTTTGAATTTCTTGCCGGAGCCGCAGGGGCATTTGTCATTGCGCTTGGGTTCGCCCCAGGTCGCGGGATTGTTAGGGTCGATCGCACTGCCGGGGCGCGCCTTCTTGACGGGCTCGGCCTTGGGTTGGCGGGCCGCGGCGGTACTGGAGGCCGCCAAGGCGGCGTCGGCCAAGGCGAACTCGTCCTCGCCGGTGTGTGGATTGACGTGATGAGCCTGCATCGGCGGCAACGGCTCCGCGGGCTCCGGCTCGGGCACTTCGCCGTTGACCGGCTTCAAACTCATGAGCTGGCCGGTAACGGCCTCGCGTAACCGTGCCAGCATGGTCTCAAAGAGCTGGAAGGCCTCCGATTTGTACTCGTTCAGCGGATCGCGTTGCGCGTAGGCGCGGAAGCCGATGACCTGGCGCAGATGCTCGAGTGTGATCAGATGCTCGCGCCAGAGATGATCGAGGGTCTGCAGGAGCACCGACTTTTCGATTTCCTGGATGCGAAGGCGGCCGATCTGCGCGGGGTCCTTGCTCGGGGCCTGATCGATCGCCGAAACGAGGCCCTGCGCGTCGACATACTGGCGCAAGAACATGTAGCCGAGCCGGTCCGCCTGCTTGGCGGCCTCCTCGGGCGGCGCACCCATGATCCGTTTTGATGCGATCAGCGCGTGGCCGATCTCAGCGAAACCTTCCTGCGTCGGCTCCCGCTCCAGCATCGCCTTGAGTGCAGGTTCGCCGTCCACGAGACCGACGAGCGCCTTGGCGTTGTCGTATCCTTTTAGTATCTCGGTTCCGAACTCTGCGGCCGCCGCTTTGGCTTTGGTATCGACTTCTTCGGTCAGTCGCTCTCGGATGACCTTATCGTCGACACCCTCTTCTTCGGCCCATTTGTCGATCGGGAGGTCCATATCAAAGGTGCTCTTCACCTGCTCCTTGAGCGCGGTGACGTTCCACTGCTCGGCATAGGCGTTTTCGGGGATGTGCGTCGTCACCAGCTCGTTGACGATCTGGCGGCGCATGTCGTCGACGGTTTCCGAGACGTCCTCGGTCGCCATGATGTCGAGGCGCTGCTCATAGATGACCTTGCGCTGATCATTCATGACGTCGTCGTATTTGAGGACCTGCTTGCGCGAGTCGAAGTTGCGCGCCTCGACCTTCTTCTGGGCGTTCTCGAGGGCTTTGTTGATCCACGGGGAGGTGATCGCCTCGCCTTCCTCGAGTCCGAGCTTCTGCAGCATGCCGTCGATGCGGTCGGCTGCGAAAATGCGCATCAGGTCATCTTCGAGCGACAGATAGAATTTCGTCCGTCCGGGATCGCCCTGGCGACCAGAGCGGCCGCGGAGCTGGTTATCGATGCGCCGGCTTTCGTGCCGTTCGGTGCCGATCACGAAGAGACCGCCCGGCAGCGCCATCGTCTTGGCTGGCTTGTTGCCCTTGGCCGGCTCGATCTCGACGATATCAGATGCGTTTTTGACGATTTCCTTGCTGGCTTCGACCTCGACCGCTGTGGTTTTGCGGTAGCTCGCGATCTCGGCATCGCTTGGAGGTTTGCCGGCTGCGGTCTGCTGTCCGATCCATTCGTCCACGCGAAAATCGACGTTGCCGCCGAGCTGGATGTCGGTTCCGCGGCCCGCCATGTTGGTCGCGATCGTAACGGCACCGGGCACGCCGGCCTGGGCGATGATGTAGGCTTCCTGCTCGTGAAAGCGAGCATTCAGCACTTGGTGCGAGATGCCGCGGACCTTGAGCATCTCGGCGAGCGTCTCACTTTTCTCGATCGATACGGTACCAACCAGCACAGGTTGCTTGCGCTGCTGCGCGAGTTCGATCTCCCGGATGATGGCGTTCCATTTTTCCTTGGCTGTGCGATAGACCTCGTCATCGAGGTCGCGCCGCGCCACGTCCCGGTTGGTCGGGATCTCCAACACGTCAAGACCGTAGATGTCGAGAAACTCCGAGGCCTCGGTCGCGGCCGTTCCGGTCATGCCGGCAAGCTTGCTGTAAAGGCGGAAATAGTTCTGGAACGTGATCGAGGCGAGTGTCTGGTTCTCGGGCTGGATGTCGACCCGTTCCTTGGCTTCCAGCGCCTGGTGCAGGCCTTCGGAATAGCGGCGGCCCTGCATCATGCGGCCGGTGAACTCGTCGATGATGACGACCTGGCCGCCCTTGACGATGTAATCCTTGTCGCGCGTGAACATCTTGTGCGCCTTGAGCGCCTGGTTCACGTGATGAACGATGGTGACGTTCTCGATGTCGTAGAGCGTGCCGTCCTTGAGCAGGCCAGCTTCCTGCAGCCACTGCTCCATGCGCTCGTTGCCGGCTTCGGTGAGCGCCACCTGCCGCTGCTTCTCGTCATGCTCGAAGTCGCCGGGCTCGAGGCGGGGCATCAAGGCATCGACGGCGATATAGAGGTCGGAGCGATCCTCGACCGGGCCCGAGATGATCAACGGGGTGCGCGCCTCGTCGATCAGAATCGAGTCCACCTCGTCCACGATGCCGAAGTAGTGACCCGCCAACTCGTCGGGGCGCCCGCCGAACTGGACCATGTCGCGCGTCGACATCTTCATGTTGTCGCGCAGATAGTCGAACCCGAACTCGTTGTTGGTGCCGTAGGTGACATCGCAGGCGTATTGTTGCCGGCGCTGCTCGTCGTCGAGATCGTGGACGATGCAACCGACCGACAGCCCAAGAAAACGGTAGACCTGTCCCATCCACTCGGAGTCGCGCTTGGCCAGGTAATCGTTGACGGTGACGACATGCACGCCGCGGCCCGTCAAGGCATTGAGGTAGACCGGCAGAGTTGCAACCAGCGTCTTGCCTTCGCCCGTCTTCATCTCCGAAATCTTGCCGTCGTGCTGGACCATGCCGCCCAGCAGCTGTACGTCGAAATGCCGCTGACCCAGTGTCCGCTTGGCCGCCTCGCGGACGGTGGCGAAGGCCGGCACGAGCAGATGGTCGAGATCCATGCCCTCTGCCAGCTGGCGCCTGAACTCGGCGGTTCGGGCCTTCAGTTCGTCATCGCTGAGGGCCGCGACCGTGGGCTCGAGCGCGTTGATTTCGGCAATCCGCGGCCGATAGCCCTTCAGCCGCCGTTCGTTGGACGTGCCAAAAATCTTTGCGGCAATCGTGCCGATGGACAGCATTGGTCTTTTTCCTAATCAGCCACCCGCGTATCGGGTGGCGCTGCGCCTGAACGCGCACCAGAGCTTAACGCTACGAGCCGCCCCGGCGCGAGCAGAGGGCAATCACAATCCTTGAAGGCGAGGAACGGTCTCGACTGGCGCGACAACAGGCGATCCGGCGGATGACCGGACAGGCGAGAGATAAGGACCGCTCCCATCTGTGTCAACGCGTGGTGGCGCCGCAAAATTGCCGGCGGGCCTTGCGTCAATCTGCGCGGACCGAAACGCGAACATCGTCGGCGCTGCCCCAAATTCGGCCGTTGCCGACCTATCCAAGAGTTCACTTGGAATCGGGGGAGCTTGCCGCTATGCACCGCCTCGATCGCCACCATCCGCGGGTCGCGGATCGCCAGAAGGATCGACCATCTTGACATCTCTCCATCGCGTAGCGCTGGCCGGCCTGTCGGCTGTAGCTCTGACGCTGGCAACTCTGGGTCTCTGCAGTCCGGCGCAGGCCCAGGACAAGGTCGTCGCCAAGGTCAATGGCCGCGTTATCGCGGAGAGCGATCTGCGGCTGGCCGAATCCGAGATCGGGAACGATTTGGGCACAATCCCGGCGGAGCAGCGCCGGCGGGTGCTGGTCGAGTACCTGATCGAGAGCCACCTTTTCGCCGAAGCCGCCGAGCGCGAGAAGCTGGGTCAGGGAACGGGGTTCGAGGAGCGCCAAAAGTACTGGCAGCGCCGCGCTCTGCGTGACGCATATTTCGACAAGTCCGTCAAGGGCTCGGTCAGCGAAGCCGACGCCAAGAAGCTCTACGAGGTCCAACTCGCCGGCGCCAAGCCGCAAGAAGAGGTGCGAGCCCGCCACATCCTCGTGGATAGCGAGGTCAAGGCCAAGGAGATCTTCGAGAAGATCGCCCACGGAGAGGACTTCCAGAAAGCGGCCAAGGAGCATTCCAAGGACCCCGGCAGCAAAGAGGACGGCGGCGATCTCGGCTATTTCACTCGCGGGCGTATGGTGCCCCAGTTCGAGGACGCCGCGTTCAAGCTGAAGAAGGGGGAGGTCTCGCAGCCGTTCGAGAGCCAATTCGGCTGGCACATCATCAAGGTGGAGGACCGCCGCGACAGGGGCGCGCCGCCGTTCGACGCGATCAAGGACCGGATCATCGCGTCGCTGATCCACAAGAAGGCGCAAGAGATGGGGCAAATGCTGCGCGAGAACGCGAAGCTCGAGTTCGTCGATCCCGAGATCCGGGCGCAGGTCGAGGGCGAGACCAAGATCCGACCTGCGCCGGCTGGTGGCATCGCCCCGGCGCCCGCACCCGCGAAGAAGTAAATCGGCCATTCGCGGGCATGACACAGGCGGCCTTCGGGCCGCCTTTTGCGTTTGCGCCGGGTGGCGGTGATCCAATCGGGGTTCCGTCCCGACCGAACGCCTCCTAAGATGGGCCCGCGCCCAGGCCGGGCGCGGGCCCTTAACTATTGCGGATGCCTCCCATGACCCAGGACGAACTTCGCCGCATCGCAGCCGAGCTGGGATTGGTGCGGCTCCAGGATGCACACTTGCAGCAGCTCGAAGCCGGCATTGCCAGCAACCGCGCGCTGGCAGCGCGCCTGCCAAAAAATCTGCATTGGACGGACGAGCCGGCGCACGTTTTCCGCCTCGCGCCGGTCAAGGAGTCCGGCCGATGAGCGATCTCGGATTTCTGGGGCTCGTCGAGGCCGCCGCGCAGATCCGCGCAAAGACATTGTCGCCCGTCGAGTTGACCCAAGCGCTGCTGGATCGCATCGCCCGATTGGATCCGAAGTATCACGCGTTCATCCGCCAAATGCCGGAGCAGGCGCTCGCAGGTGGCGAAGTCGGCCGAGGCGGATGTCATGGCGGGCCGGTTCCGCTTGGCCCCTTGCATGGCGTACCTTATGCGCTGAAGGACATCATCGACGTCGCGGGCGTGCCGACGACCTGTCATTCCCGCGTCATGCAGGATTATGTGGCGCCGACCGATGCCGTCGTCGCAACACGGCTGAAAGCTGCGGGCGGGATTCTGCTGGGCAAACTCGCGACACACGAATTCGCGATCGGTGGACCGTCGTTCGATCTGCCGTGGCCACCGGCGGTCAATCCGTGGGGCGGCAAGCATTTTCCCGGTGGCTCGTCGTCGGGTTCGGGCGCGGCGCTGGCGGCTGGCCTCGTCCCGGCGGCGCTCGGCACCGATACCGGCGGCTCGATCCGCAATCCCGCATCGATGTGCGGCATCGTCGGCCTGAAACCGACCTACGGGCGGGTCAGCCGGCGCGGCGTCTTTCCGCTGTCCTTCTCGCTGGACCACATCGGGCCGATGACGCGCACCGTCGCTGATAATGCCCTGCTGCTGCAGGTTCTGGCTGGTCATGATCCGCAGGATGTGGGCAGCGCCGATGTGGCGGTGCCGGATTTCTCGGTGGGGCTCGGGCGCGGCATCAAGGGGCTCAAAATCGGACTCGTTCGCCACTTTTATGATGGTGACGACACGGCGCATCCCGAAATGATTGCGGCCATCGACGCGGCTGCTGATGCCATGCGGGCGCTCGGCGCCGAAGTTCGCGAGATCCGGATTGCGCCGGGACAGGACTATGCGCTGTGCTGCCGCATCATTCTTCGCAGCGAAGCCTATGCGATCCATCGCCAGTGGCTGGCGGAGCGGCCGGAGCAGTACGGTGAACTTGGGCGGCAACGCATCATGGATGGCGCAACAGTTGCGGCCGCCGATTATATCGACGCGCTGCGGCTGCGCGGGCGCCTGACACGCGCGACGCTCGATGCGATGGCTGGGCTCGACGCCATCCTCACCGCATCGAGCCTCGATCCGACCTATCCGATCGAGGACGCAGATGCTGCCGCGCGCTCCTATCCGCGTCAGGCCCGTCAGCCGTTCAATGTGACCGGCCAGCCGGCCCTGGTTGTTCCAGCAGGCTTTACCAAGGACAACCTGCCGCTCTCGATCCAGCTGGTTGGGCACCCGTTCCAGGAGACGATGCTCTATCGCATTGCCAGTGCCTATGAACAGGCGACGCGCTGGGTCGACCGGCGGCCCGCCGGAGTCTGATCGCTCAAAAAGTTCCCGATGACGAGGAGACCGCGATGAAGTTCGGACTGCGCTATTGCAACACCGGCCGCTATGTCGATCCTGCCCAGGCCGTGGAGCTGGCCCAGGCCGCGGAAGCCGCCGGCTTCGAATCGCTCTGGACCGTCGAGCACACCATCGTTCCCGGTGGCTACAAGTCCGCGTATCCCTATGACACGAGCGGCAAGATGGCGGGTGGCCAGAACGATTTCCCGCTGCCCGATCCGCTGATCTGGATGGCCTTCGTTGCGGCAGCGACCACGCGCATCAAGCTCGCCACCGGCATCCTGATCCTGCCGCAGCACAATCCGGTGCTCGCCGCCAAACAGATCGCAACGCTCGATCACATGTCGGGCGGCCGGGTGCTGCTCGGAATCGGTGTCGGCTGGCTGAAGGAGGAGTTCGAGGCGCTGGGCGTCCCGTTCGAGGAGCGCGGCGCGCGAACCGACGAATACATCGTCGCCATGCGCGAGTTGTGGTCCGCCGACCGCCCGACGTTCGCCGGCCGCTTCGTCTCGTTCAAGGAGGCCTATTGCCGGCCGCAGCCAACGCATAAGCATGTACCGATCATTGTCGGCGGACATTCGGAGGCCGCGGCCCGGCGCGCGGGCCGGTTGGGCGACGGGTTCTTTCCAGCGCGCGGCGCGCCGGGGGACCTGATTGCCGTGGCGCATCGCGCAGCCGAAGCCGCTGGCCGCGATCCGGCCAAGCTCGAGATCACGGCGAGCCTGCCCGACGATCTTGCTGATCTCGCGGCGATGCGCCGCCAAGGCGTCACGCGCGTTCTTGTGCCATCGTCGAGTGGAGCGGGGCTGCCGGCGCGCATTCGGGGCCCCGAGGACCTCGCGCAATGGAAAGATATCATCGCGAGCCATCAGGCTGCCTGATGGATGCATGAGCCGACCGCTTTAGTGACGCAAAGGAGAGACGCGTGCCAGACGCCAAACCGCTGCTGCCATCCGACATCATGGTCGACATCCGTGATCCCGCTGTTGCCGTTGTCACGATCAATCGGCCCGACCGGCGCAATGCCATGACGCTGGCCATGTGGAAGGAGCTGGGCCGCGTCTTCGGCGTGCTGGGCAATAATCCGGATGTGCGGACCGTCATCTTGACAGGCGCAGGCCAAGCGTTCTCAGCGGGTGCCGACATCTCGGAATTTCCAGCCGTCCGTGCGACGGTCGAGGATGGCCGGGCGTACGAGGCTGCCGGCGACCTTTGCCAAACGGCCATCGCGCGATGCCCGAAGGCGACGATCGCCGCCATCTCGGGGCCGTGCTTCGGCGGCGGCGTCGGGCTGGCGCTGTCGTGCGATTTCCGGGTCGCGGATAAGTCGTCCTATTTCGCCATTCCCGCTGCGCGGCTTTCCAACGTCTACGGCATCGTCGAAACGCGTGCGCTGTTCGACGCGGTCGGTTTGGCGGTTGCGAAGGAGGTGCTCTACACCGGACGCCGATATGACGCCGCGCAGGCGCGCCACGTCGGTCTCGCGACACATCTCGCCGATAGCGACGCAATGAGCGGCGCGCGGGCCCTGGCGCAATCGATGAGCACATCGGCGCCGCTGACCATCAAGGGCACGAAAGTCATTCTGGAGGCGATCGCCCGTAACGAAACCGCTGGTCGAAAAGCCGATATCGATCGCGTCAAGGACGAGGCCATGGCGAGCGCCGACTATAAGGAAGGCGTTGCGGCCTTTGCCGCCAAGCGTGATCCAAAGTTTCGGGGTGTCTGAAACCAGGCGCCTGCGTCTGCATCCAGGTGCGGTCGCGGCCTTGGGTCAGGATGAATGCGATGTCGCACAGCTATTGCCTGTTTGAAACCGGTATCGGGACGTGTGCCGTCGCGTGGACCGAACGCGGCCTCAAGCGCGTGCAGCTTCCCGATACGGACGCAACTGCGACCGAACGGCACGTGAGTGGCGAAGCGGGACGATCATCCCGTACGGATCCACCGCCCAGCATTTTGGAGTGCGTCCAGCTCTTGCAGGCGTATTTCCGGGGCGACCGGATCGACTTTCGCGGCGTCCGGCTCGATGACGAAGGGATCAGTCAATTCAACACGAAGATCTACCGGGCGCTGTCCGAAGTCGCGTACGGGACAACGACGACCTACGGAGCCCTGGCCCGCAGCGTCGGCGCTCCCGGAGCTTCTCGCGCGGTCGGCGTGGCGATGGCGCGCAATCCCTGGCCGATTGTGATCCCGTGTCATCGGGTGCTGGCCAGCGGGCAGCGCATCGGCGGCTTCTCGGCGCCCGGCGGGCAAATGACCAAGGAGCGACTTCTTACGCTGGAAGGAAGCAGCGTCGTAGATGGCACGCCATTATTGCCAGGTTTGCTGTATCCAATTCGGTAAGCGGCTGAAGCCTCTGTCCTTGGACAAGACATTGGCGACCCCGGCAGGATTTGAACCTGCGACCCCCGGTTTAGGAAACCGATGCTCTATCCAGCTGAGCTACGGGGCCGGATCGCACCATCATAGCGCGGGCGATGGCGAGCGTCGACACGCCGTGGTGGGAAATTTGCACACGAGTGCGACCAGAGAGCCCGAAAAGCAGTGTGTGGCGCGTCCATGTCGGCCATTCGCAGTGGCGCGGATGGTGGTTCGGCCGTTAGACTGGCCGGAAAGCCGCAGGCACCAGCCAGGATTAGGCCATGAGCGCATCCGACGACATTATCACAGCAGCCATTCTCGTGATTGGCGACGAGATCCTCTCCGGCCGGACCAAGGACAAGAATATCGGGTGGATCGCCGATCACTGCACGAATATCGGCATTCAGGTCAAAGAGGTGCGGGTGGTTTCCGACGAGGAGCCCGAAATCGTAGATGCGGTGAATGCGTTGCGTGCCCGCTATACCTATGTCTTTACAACCGGCGGCATCGGCCCGACCCACGATGACATTACGGCGGACTCGATCGCCAAGGCTTTTGGCGTCGGCATCGACCATCACCCGGAAGTCAAGAAACTGCTGATCGAGAACTTCCAGCGACGCGGCCTCGAAGCGACGGAAGCCCGGTTGCGCATGGCTCGCATTCCGTTCGGTGCCGAACTGGTGGAGAACAAGATTTCGGTCGCCCCGGGCTTCAAGCTCGACAATGTCGTCGTGATGGCGGGTATCCCGAGCGTCATGCAGATTATGCTCGACAGCGTCACGCCGCGCCTGAAGACTGGGAAGAAGATGGAGTCGGTCACGATCGAGCTACTGCGTGGCGAAGGCGAGATCGCCGAGTTGTTCGGCGAGACCCAAAAGGAGTTCCCCGACGTGCCGATGGGTAGCTACCCTTTCAATCGCGAGGCGAAGGTGTTCGGCACGCAACTTGTCTTGCGGTCGACCGATCCAGCGCGCCTCTCCGCGGCCGAGGTGCGCCTCAGAGAGCGCCTGCTCGCCAAAGGCATCGCGACCTGATCAAGTTCGACCAGCCACCTTTTCAAACCATCAAACCCCGAGAGAAAGCGATCATGGCGCAGCCCCTTTTGTTCACGCCGATGACGATCCGAAGTGTCACCATGAAGAACCGGATCGTGGTCGCGCCGATGCACCAGTATTCCGCTGACAAAGGGTTCGCCACGGACTGGCATCTGATGAACGCCGGGAAATACGCGGCCGGTGGCGCCGGCTTCGTGATGATGGAGTCGACCAAGGTTGCGCGCAACGGCTGCGGCACGGTCGGCGATACGGCGTTGTGGGACGACAAGTTCATCCCGGACCTCGCGCGCTGTGCCGCATTCATCCGGAAACAAGGGGCGGTCCCCGGCATCCAGCTTGGCCACTCCGGCCGCAAGGCGCGTCTGACGCGGCCCTGGGAAGGCGGCAAGCCGCTCACTGGCAAGGAGCCCGAGATCTATGATTGGGAGGGATGGGAGCTGGTCGCGCCATCGCCGATCTCGCCGGGCGACGGCGTGCCCACACCACGCGCGCTCTCCCACAACGAAGTGCGTGACATGGCGGTGAAGTGGGCCGAAGCGGCGGAGCGCGCGCTGAAGTGCGGCTTCGATATCCTCGAAATCCACGCAGCGCACGGCTATCTGATCCACCAATTCCTGTCGCCGGCTACCAACACGCGCACGGACCAGTACGGCGGGTCGGAGCAGAACCGTATGCGCTTTGCCATCGAGGTTGCCGAGTGCGTGCGTGAGAAGTGGCCGGCCGACAAGCCACTGTTCATGCGGTTGTCCTGCGAGGACGATGCGGGCTGGGATCTCGATCAGAGCGTGCGGCTCTCGGCCGAGCTGAAGAAGAAGGGCGTTGACGTGATCGACTGCTCGTCAGGTGGAACGCTCGGCCGCCTTTCGCCGATGGATTCGGCGCGCGCCAAGACCTACGGCTACCAGGTGCCCTATGCGGAACGCATCCGCAAGGAAGCCGGCGTCGCGACCATGGCTGTCGGCCACATCGTCCACGCCGATCAGGCAGAAGCCATCCTGCAAGGCGGACGCGCCGATCTCGTCGCGCTGGCTCGGGAGATCATGTACAATCCGAACTGGCCGATGGATGCCGCGCAGAAACTCGGCGCCGATCCGGACTTCAAGATGGTGCCTCCGCCGCTCGCCTATTGGTTGAGCAAGCGTTCGAAGTCCGGTTTCGAAGGCAAGCCGTCGACCTGGGCGAATGGGCTAGGCAATGCGGCGGGCGCGAGCAAGGCCGACGTCAGCTAGGCACGGTGTCGAATTCCACTCCAGCCGAGGTATCCCATGCGAGACGCCCCATCGGCGATGTCGCCCACCCCGGTCGTGGCGGCGCCCCGCCGAGCGCTCGCCGGTTGGGTGCTGTTCGATTGGGCTGCGCAGCCGTTCTACACGTTGATCCTGACGTTTCTGTTCGCTCCGTATTTCGCGACCACGGTCGTCGGTGACGCCGCCCGCGGGCAGGCAATGTGGGGCTATGCGGCAGCTGCGGCTGGTATTCTGGTCGGTATCGGCAGTCCGCTGCTCGGCGCGGTCGCAGATGGTCGCGGCCGGCGCAAACCATGGATTGCGGTGCTCGCCCTGATCCTGGCGGTCGCGATGGCGACGCTGTGGCTTGCCAAGCCCGGCACGACGGGCGCCACGTTGTGGCTGATCGTGCTCTCGTTCGTGATCGCGACGATCGCCGTCGAATTCATGACGGTTTTCACCAACGCGATCATGCCGACGCTGGTGCCGCATGATCAGATCGGACGGCTTTCGGGGATCGGTTGGGGGGTCGGCTACGCGGGCGGGCTCGTCAGCTTGGCGCTGATGGCGGGGCTTATCGTCACCAATCCGATGACCGGGAAAACGCTGCTCGGATTCGATCCCATCGTGCCGCTCGACGTGGCCACGCGAGAGGGCGATCGTCTGATCGGGCCATTCGCAGCGGTGTGGTTTCTCGTGTTTATGATTCCGTTTTTCCTGTTCGTTCCGGACGTGCGCGCAACGCCACATGCGGCGGCGGCGCCCGCTGAGTCGCCGGTACGGGCGCTGCTGACTACGCTGAAGCAATTGCCTGGCCACCCCGATATGCTTTGGTTTCTGATCGCGCGTGCGATCTATGTCGACGGCCTGTCGGCGATCTTTGCGTTCGGCGGGATTTACGGGTCGGCGGTTTTCGGCTGGCAGGCGTTCGAACTTGGATTGTTCGGAATTGTGCTGACGCTGACGGGGGCCATCGGGGCCGTGATCGGTGGATTTCTGGATGACCGGGTCGGATCCAAGCGGGTGATCTTGTACTCGCTGGTGTTGTTGCTGATCGGCGCGGCCGGCATTCTGTCCGTGACCAAGACGCAGGTGCTGTACGGTCTCGAGGTCGCGCCGAAAGTGGCGGGTTCCAAACCGTTCTCGTCGCCGGGGGAGCAGGTTTATCTGGCATTCGCCCTGTTGATCGGGCTTGTGGCGGCGCCCGTGCAGGCTGCCAGCCGTTCGTTGCTGGCGCGCCTGGCGCCACCCGACAAGATGACCCAGTTCTTCGGGTTGTTCGCATTCTCGGGCAAAGTGACCGCGTTCATGGCGCCGTTCCTGATTGCGACCGTGACGGCGATGACCGGCAGCCAGCGGCTCGGCATGTCGGTGATCGGCGCGTTCCTGGTGCTCGGATTCCTGCTGATGCTTGCCGTCAGGCAACCGGCGCCGCGGTAGGGCGGATTACCGCGGGCTGCGCTCCCGCAGCATCAGCCAGCCCGGGCCGGATTGTGCATCGTCCCAGATCCTGAGCCAGCGAAAGCCGACCGCCTCGTAGGCGCGAACCGCGCGCTCGTTGCGGACCGACACGAAGATCGCGCAGGCGACGGCGAGCGTCGAGCCGAAGACGTCGTCAACCAACAGTTCCAGTGCCCGCCGGCCATAGGCTTTGCCGCGCTGCGCATCGGCGCCGATGAAGAGTTCGCAATCCCAGGTGCCAGGGGGTATCTCGGGCGCACGGTGGCCGCCGATCTGGCCAGCGTCCATCGCCTGGGCGTAGCCGATGGACGCGCCGTCGAGTGTGATCATCCGGCAGATCGCGGCATCGCTGCGCAGCGCCAACGTGATCGCGGCTTCGGCCGTTGACGCGCTACCCATCCAGGATTGGACGGCGGGCTGGCGTAGCCATCGCGTGATCAGGTCGCGGTCCCCCGGCTTGATCGGGCTCAGGCGAACCGCGGATTGGGGCATCGCGATCGGAACGTCGGATGTGCTGGTCAGCTGGGAACGTCCGGCGTCAATGGTCAGGTCGCGCAGCGCGGCGTCGGCGCTGTGGCTAGGCGTTTCCAGCGGTACGTCTCCGACAGAAACTTGAGGCCCTTGTAGCCCTTCACCTGGAGCATGTCCGGTCCCGTCAAGCGCAACTCGACGTCGAAGCTCTCGCCTTGCTCGGGGTCGTAGATCCAGCCCTTGTCCCACGTGCCATCCGGCATTCGCTTCACTTCACCCAGCACCTGCAATCCGCAGATCTGACGATTGCGCTTCGAGCGCTCCTCGTTCTGCTGATCGCGAAGCGGGCGGCCTTGTTTGTCGGTCGGCTCCTTCAGCCAGACGATCCGACCACAGAGATCGTTGGCGCAGGGCGCGATCTCGATGATTCCACGACCGGTGTGGTCCAGCCAGAGGCCGGAGGGCGAGGGACTTGGGCAGGGGCCGACACTGGGGACGGTGACGCCACAGGGGGCGGCGCCGATTGGGCCAGTGCCGCGGCGTCGGCCAGGATCGCTGCTGCGACCACTACAACGGCTGCTCGCGCCGTTCGCGTGGCGATTTTGAGGTCTCGTAGCGGAAACATTACTGTCCATCCCATTGCAAGATCATCAGGAGGATGCCATAGAGCCCGCGTTCCCATGACAAAGAACGGAACTTTGGCAAAGGCAAGGCAACGCGAGCCGTTCATCTTATGGCGAGCGAGGTGAGACCACCTGCTTAACCTGCCATTCGCGTGGTGGCCGAACCGGTCATCCCACCCTATATAGAGGCTCGGGCCACGATCCGAATCCGGTTGGTTAACGGTTTCGGCGGCTGGCCTCCTGCACGAGTATAGCGTCCCACATGATCCTCATTCTCGCCATCCGGAACCTGTTCCACGACCGCATCCGCTTGGTCGTGACGCTGGTTGGCATTTTGTTCTCGATCGTCCTCGTGGCCGTGCAGCTTGGCCTTTATCTGGGTGCCAGGAAGATGATCGTTGGCATGATCGAGAACGCCAACGCTGAAATCTGGGTGACGTCGTTCGGCGCCAAGAGCTTCGAGGAGGCCGGCATTCTGCCGGGACGGGAGCGCCACATCGCCATGTCGGTTCCGGGCGTCGAGTCCGTCGTGCCGTTGATTGCTTCCTTCGCCGAATGGCGCAAGCCAGAAGGTGGTACGGCGCTCTCCGTGATCGTCGGCACCGATCCGGCAGATGGTGGGCTCGTGCCCTGGAACCTCGTCGATGGCTCGGTGGCCGCCATTTCCGCCCCGGACGCCATTGCCGTCGACCGAACCTACCTCGCCAGTCTCGGGATTTCGGGCATGGGCGCCGCCGCGCAGATCGAGGCCTCCCGCGTTCGTGTTGCAGCATTGACCCACGGCATCCGGTCGTTCACGACGGCACCTTATGTGTTCACGACGCTCAATCGGGCGCGCACTATTCTCAACCTAACGGGCGACCAGTCGACGTTCCAACTGGTGAAGGTGGCGCGTGGGGCCAACGTGGAAGCGGTCCGCCGGGACATTGCGGCACGCTTGCCGAATGTCGAAGTGTTGACGAGTTCCACCTTTCGCGACCGCAGTCTCGACAACTGGCTGTTTTCGACGGGTGCCGGCGTGGCGCTGATCGGCGGCGCGCTCCTCGGCATCCTCGTTGGTACGGTGATCGTTGCGCAGACGCTCTATGCCAGCACGAAGGACCACTTGAACGAGTTCGCGACGCTGCGCGCACTCGGCTCGTCGGCATCCTACATTCATCGTGTGATCCTGTTCCAGGCCGGCTTGTCGGCGGCACTCGGATATGCGCTCGGCATGGCAATCGCGATGGTGGTCGTGGCGTTCAGCGAGCAGACGGCACTGCCGATCCTCATGACGCCCGGGTTGGCGATCGGCCTCTTCATATTGACCGTTGCGATGTGCGCGATCTCCGCCTTCGCCGCCATCATGAAGGTCACACGCATCGATCCTGCGATGGTGTTCGCGCGATGACCGAGCAAGCCATCGTCGAAGCAAAGGACATCGTGAAGGATCTCGGCGAAGGCGCCGGGATGGTTCGCGCCGTGAAAGGCGTGTCGCTGACGCTGGCGCCGGGCGAGTTGACCCTGCTGATGGGCCCGTCCGGCTCCGGCAAGACGACGCTGCTGTCCATTCTCGGGTGCATTCTGTCGCCGACCTCGGGCTCCCTGAAGATCGCAGGACAATCGACGGCCGGACTGGACGCGGAAGAACTTGCGGAGATCCGGCGCCGGCATATCGGATTCGTCTTTCAGTCCTACAATTTATTTCCGACCTTGAGCGCGGTTGAGAACGTTCGACTGGCGCTCGACGTGCGCGGCGAGCGCGGGCCGGACACGGCAACCAAGGCCATTCTTGCGCTGAAGGAAGTGGGGCTCGGACATCGGCTCAATTCGCATCCCCGCAACATGAGCGGTGGAGAGCAGCAGCGCGTCGCAATTGCCCGTGCCATATCCGGCGAACCGTCACTGGTGCTGGCGGACGAACCGACCGCGGCGCTCGATACCGAAAACGGCAAGTCCGTGATGGCGCTGCTGGCGACGCTGGCCCGCGACCGGCGGCGCGCCATTCTGGCCGTCACGCACGACAGCCGAACCCTGCCCTATGCGGATCGCATCATCCGGATCGAGGATGGACTGATCATCGACGATGAGCACCGGTTGCCGGATGCAACCTTGACGATGAAGTCCGATCGAAAACTTCTCAACGAAAAAGCGTGAGTTCATGGCGTCAAAATCTTCAACACTCGGGTATCTCGCGCTGGCCGCGGTAGGAGCCATCGTCGGTGCGATCGCATTGACCAGCGGAGGACCCGACCTGCGCTCGGGCTCGGGCGGAACGATCGCAGTCGCCAAGCCGAACTGGACGGCGACGGCGCCGGGCCGGGTCGAACCGGTCGGCGGCGAGGTCAGGCTGACCGCGTCGGCGCCGGGCAAGATCATGGACGTTCTCGTGCGGCTCAACGATCAGGTCGTAGCCGGAGACCTTCTGGTCAGGCTCGAGGACGAGGAAGCGCGGGCGCGCGTGCTGTCGGCCGATTCCGAGGCCGCCGTGCGCAAACGCGAGCGCGATCCGGAGACGGCGGTTCGCCTGTCGGCCGATCGCCGGCAAGCCGAGGACGCGGTTGCTAACGCCGAGCGGGCGGTCGCTCTGTCGAGGACCGAACTCGACCGGGTCACCCGCCAGCGCCGGATGGAGCCGGGGGCAATCACCGAAGAGGCCGTATCGGCGGAGCGCAGCGCGCTCGTGTCCGCGCTCGCGAAGCTCGAGCAGGATCGCCTGGTGTTGCGCAGGGCTGGCGCGGTCGCGGGGATACCGTTGCCGACGCGGCTCGAAGCAGGATTGACGCAAGCGCGTGCCGAGTTGTCTCTGGCTGAGGCTGCGTTCGAGCGAACCCGGATCCGGGCGCCGCGCGCGGGAACGATTCTGCAGATCCATGCGCGTGCCGGAGAGACTGCCGCCGCGTCGCCGGAACAGGTTCTCCTGACGCTCGGCGATCTCAGTTCACTGCGCGTGCGAGCCGAGGTCGAGGAGCGTGATGTGGCGAATGTCCGCCTCGGGCAAACCGTGTCGCTGCGAGCGGACTCGTTCCCGTCGCGGGAGTTCGCTGGGAAAGTCGCGCAGATCGCCCAGGCCCTTGCCGGGCCGCGACTGCCGCAACGCGGTCCGCGCCGTCCCAATGATGTCGATACGCTCGAAGTGATGATCGACGTGGATGCCGGCTCACCGCTGTTGCCGGGCATGCGGGTCGATGTCTATTTCAAGGTGGAGCCGGCGGCGGCCGCTGCATCGGCTGCGCCGACGCCTGCCTCGGCCGCGGCTCCAGCGGCGACGCCGAAGTAGTTCGGATCGGCCGCGGCCCTAGGCCGCGAGCCCTCGCTTTTTCAGCATCGCCTTTGTGGTCGGCATGCGACCGCGAAACGCGACGTAGGCCTCGGCCGGATCACGGCGATTGCCCGCGGAATAGACGAACTCCTTCAGCCGTTGCGCGGTTGGAGGATCGAACACGTTGCCGGCCTCGGTGAAGGCGTCGAAGGCGTCAGCGTCCATCACTTCCGACCACATGTAGCTGTAATAGCCGGACGCATAGCCGCCGCCCGAGAAGATGTGCGCGAAATGGGGCAGGCGATGGCGCATCACGATCGCCCGCGGCATGCCGCGTTTCCGCAGCAAGTCCGCTTCGAACTGCGTGACATCCAAAGTGCCGGGGTCTGCGAGGGAATGCAACTCGAGGTCGGCCAGGGCGGACGAGACATATTCGACCGTCGCAAAGCCCTGGTTGAAGGTGCGGGCGGCTTCGAGCCGCTTCATGAGGGACGCCGGAATCGGTTTTCCGGTCTTGTAATGCTGGGCAAACCGCGTGAGCACCTCGGGTGTCGACAGCCAGTGCTCATAAAGTTGCGAGGGCAGCTCGACGAAATCGGTGGCAACGGCCGTTCCGGCGATGGACGGATACGTGACGTCCGAAAGCAACCCGTGCAGGGCATGGCCGAATTCGTGGAACAACGTGCGCGCATCGTCGAATGAGAGCAGCGATGGCTCGCCGTCGGCGCCGGGCGCGAAGTTCATGACATTGACGATGATCGGCCGCTCGTCGGCGGTCAGGCGTTGCTGGCCGCGGAAGGCGCTCATCCAGGCGCCCGAGCGCTTCGAGGGACGGGCGAAGTAGTCGCCGATGAAGACGCCGATGTGACGGCTCTTGGCGTCGAGGACCTCCCAGGTCCGCACGTCCGGGTGATAGCGCGGGAGATCGCTGCGCTCCTTGAACGTGAGCCCGAACAGATGGCCGGCGGTCGCAAAGGCAGCCGAGATCATGTGATCGAGCTGAAGGAACGGCTTGATCTGCGCCTCGTCGAGGTCGAATTCGGCCTTGCGGACCTTCTCGGCGTAATGGCGCCAATCCCAAGCCTCGATGCGGATGTTTTGCCCTTCTTTGCGGGCGAATTCCTCGAGCCGCTCGCGCTCGCGTTCGGCCTTCGGGACAGCCGCCGTCCATACCTCGTCGAGGAGTGTGCGGACCTGATCGGGTGTCTTGGCCATCGCATCGTCCAGCCGGAAGTCGGCGAATGTCTTGAAGCCGAGCAGGCGTGCGCGCTCGGCCCGCAGTGCGATGGTCTCGGCCGCGATGGCGCGATTGTCTGTCGCGCCGCTGTTTTCGCCGCGCTTGGTCCACGCCTTGAAGGCGGTCTCGCGCAGATCCCGCCGTGTCGAAAACTGCAGGAAGGGCTCGATGCTCGACCGCGAAAGCGTGATCACATGCTTGCCCGGCAATGCCAGATCGGCCGCGGTGCGGGCGGCTGCCGTGCGGACGAAAGCCGGGAGGCCGGCCAGATCCGTCGCACCGTCGAGCACCAGCCGCCACGACTGTTCGTCGGCTAGGATGTTCTGCGAGAACGTCGTGCCGAGCGTGGCCAGCCGCTGGTTGATCTCGGCCATCCGAACCTTGGCCTTGGCATTGAGACCGGCGCCAGCGCGTATGAAGCCGCGATGCGACCGCTCGAGCACGCGGCGCTGCTCGTCATCGAGCTTCAGCTTGTCCCGCTTCTTGAAGAGCGCGTCGACCCTGCGGAAGAGTTCCGGGTTGAGGGCGATAGCCGTGCCGTGCTTGGCGAGGCGCGGGGCGATCGTGCGCTCGATCGCCTGGAGGTCGGGGTTCGTGTGGGAGCCGCTGAGATTGTAGAAGACGCGCGAGATGCGCCCGAGCAGGCGGCCTGATTTCTCCAGTGCGGCGATGGTGTTGGCAAATGTCGGGCTAGACTTCGCGTCCGCGATCCTGGCGATCTCGCGGTCGTGTGCGGCAAGCGCCTTGTCGAAGGCCGGCAGGAAGTGGGCCGGCTTGATCTTGGCGAACGGCGGCACGGCGAAGCGGGTGGTCCAGTCCGATAGCAGGGGATTAGCGCCGGCCGTCTGTGATTTGGCGGCAGCTGCAGTCTTGGACGACACCGTTTTTGGTTTGGCCGACGGCATGGTTTGGCTCCACGTGCGGTTGAACGCGCGAGTGAGTTATGCAGGTCCGCTGGCGCCCTGCAACCCAAGCTCGGCCTCGTGAAAATAAAAAAGGGGTGCCGCGGGCACCCCTTCTGATGACAGAGTGAACCAATCGATCAGCCGGCTGCCGCGCGCGCTGCCGAGTCGATGTGGGCAACCAGATTGCCGTCGAGACGCAAGCCCTGGGCCAGTGCCACCAGGAAGTCGTGTTCTTCCTGATTGTCGAGGTCGATGGCGATGCGTGTTGCCGTGAACAGTTGCACGGCTTCTTCCTCCGACTGCACGCCAGCAATCAGGTCCTGGATCGACGCGGGATTATTGAGCTCGTTGGCGAGGAACGCTTCGGCTTGCGAGTCGAGGCCCGCTTGTTTCAGGCCACCAAGGATCTTCTGCTGTTCGTTGGCGTCGATCCGGCCATCGGCGGCTGCGGCTGCGATCATGCCGCGGATGTAGACGGTCGCGGCCTCGTTGGTCACTGCGGCCGTCTCGAAGCCCGAGCCGTGCGGCGGTTCACTCAAGCCGAGCTGCTGGGGACTGTTGATGAGCGGCCTGCCCTGCTGATAATTCTGCAGCGCCTTGTAGGCGAGGCCACCGATCAGGGCGAGACCGCCGAGCTTCAGCGCTTTCGCGGCAATCGCGCGCCCGGTCTGGGTTCCCAGCACTACCGCGCCAAGTCCGCCGGCAGCCGCGCCAGCGCCGACCTGGTTCTTTGCGATCAGGTCCTTGAGCTGGGCCAGCAGATCTTCGGGCGATTGTCCGGTGGTCCGGCCGACCGCGTCGCGCATGTGGCCGGAAGCACCCGTTGCCTGGTCGACGCGCTGTGCGCCTTCCTTGACACCTTGCTGAGCCTGGCCGAGCACCTGGCCCAGAATGTCCATGAGACCGCCGCCGCCGGGTCCGGGTTGGCCGCCAGGCTGTCCGCCGCGGCCGAGCTGCTCCTGCAGCTTGCCGAGAATATCGTTGAGACCACCGCCGCCAGGCGCGCTGTTGGGGTCGCCGCGCGATGGACCGGGCTGGCCCTGTCCTCCACCCGGGACCATATTGCGCAGGATGTCCCCGAGGCCACCCGCCCCGCCGCCCTGGGGAGCGCCGCCCTGTGCGCCGGGCTGGCCCAAGGCCTTGCCGAGCTGGCCGAGGATGTCTCCGAGGCCACCGCCTCCGCCGCCCTGCGGAGCACTGCCTTGCGCACCGGGCTGGCCCATGGCCTTGCCGAGTTGTCCGAGGATGTCGGCGAGCCCACCGCCCGTCTGCTGAGCTGCAGGCGGACTTCCAGCGCCCTTGACCAGCATTTCGAGAATACTTTTTGCGTCGAACATGATCGGCTCCTGGCTGTACGCAACGTGGCCTGAACGTAAGGCTCGGGCCCCCCCGTTGCAATTGGCATGGGGAATAAATTTGCGACTGGTTATTCCGCGGGTTCAGGGCTGGACACGCCAACCCCCGCTGGGTCGCCGCTTCCAGTGCTGGAACTCGCAGTCGATGGGGCCTCACCCGGCTCGTCCGTCGGGCCGACCAGCCGGCCGAACCACCGCCACATCATTTGCGCCACGTCGTCCATCAGGATGAAAACGGCTGGAACGAACACCAACGACAGCACGGTCGAGGAAATGAGCCCCCCGATCACCGCAATGGCCATCGGCGCGCGAAACTCGCCGCCTGAGCCCGCGCCAAGGGCCGAGGGCAACATGCCGCCGACCATGGCAATGGTCGTCATGATGATTGGGCGCGCGCGTTTGCGGCCGGCGTCGACGATGGCGTCGAGGCGCGGCACACCGCGGGCGATTTCCTCGACGGCAAAGTCGACCAGCATGATGGCATTCTTCGTCACGATGCCCATCAGCATCAGGATGCCGATGACGACCGGGAGGCTGATCGGCTTCGAGGTGATAGCCAGAGCGACGATGGCGCCGCCGATCGACAGCGGCAACGAGAACAGAATGGTAATCGGATGCAGGAATGAACCAAACAGTAGCACCAGCAGCGCGTAGACCATCATCAATCCCGCGCCCATGGCCTTGGCGAAGCTTTCGAATACCTCGCTCATGATCTCGGCATCGCCGAATTGGCGGATCTCGACGCCGGCGGGCAGCTTCTTGGCCGTCGGGCTGTTCATGACTCCTGCGATCGCATTGCCGAGCGCCGTCTCGCCGACGAGATCTCCGCCGATCAGCACGCGGCGGACGCGATCATAGCGATCGATGGATGTCGGACCTTGGCTGATCTGGAAGGTGGCGACGGAGGCCAGAGGCACCGCGGCCCCGGTGCTGTTGACGCCCGTCGGCACTTTGATGGCCTCGAGGATCGCCCGGTTGCCGCGTGCGCCGTCGGCGAGTTGGACGCGAATCGGGATTTGCCGATCCCCGATATCGAAGCGGGCGAGGTTCGCGCCGACATCGCCGATGGTGGCGATCCGTATGGCCTCCGAGATGCTGTCGGTCGACACTCCGAGTTCGGCAGCGACGTCCGTATTCGGCGTGACGATGAGCTCGGGCCGATCGAGTTCTGCGGTCGACACGACGTTGGCGAGCATCGCCTTGCCGTCCTTGTCCACGAGGCGTTTTGCTTCGCTTGTCAGTTCGGCCGCAAACCTGTTGACGGCGGCGCCATCGCGGCCGGCGACGACCAGGGCGAACTGGCGCTGACCGTTGTCCTGCAAGAACCAGTAGCGGATATCGGGGAGCCCATCGAGATCGCGGCTGATGATCTCCTTCACCTCATTTTGCGTGATCGTGCGCTTTTCCTTGGGCGGCATATTGATGATCAGCGTCGCTTTGCGGACCTCGGACCCTGAACCGAGCAGAGTTCCACCGTTGACGTAGACACTCTGTACGGCTGCCTGACGGCGAATGATGTCGGTGATCTTGTCTGTCACCGTTCGCGTGTCGTCGATCCGGGAGCCCGGCGGCAACTCGATGCCGAGCAGGATGCGGCCGGAGTTCCTCCGGCGGCAGAAAACCGGAGGGCAGCAGGAAGAACGATCCGACCGATCCCGCGAAAACCACGAGGCCCAGCCCAACCGTCTTGACGCGATGAATGGCGGACCAGCGAACGAGCCGCGTGTAGGCGTTGATGAAGCGGCCGGGCTTTTCCTCGTGCTGCGTGTCGCGCATGAAGTAGGCGGCGAGCATCGGCGTGATCAATCGGGCGACGAGCAGCGAGAACACGACGGCGGCGGCGACGACGAGACCGAATTGTTTGAAGTACTGGCCGGCGATCCCGCCCATGAAGCTGACGGGCGCAAACACCGCGACAATCGTGAACGTGATGGCAATGACAGCGAGACCGATCTCGTCCGCCGCCTCGAGCGCAGCGCGATAGGGGGATTTTCCCATCCGCATATGCCGCACGATGTTTTCGATCTCGACGATCGCGTCGTCGACCAGGATGCCGGTAACGATCGTGATCGCGAGCAGACTGACGAGATTGAGCGAGAACCCCATGGCATCCATCGCCCAAAACGTCGGTATGACCGACAGCGGCAGTGCGATGGCCGCGATCAGCGTGGCCCGCCAGTCGCGCAAGAAGACAATGATGACGAGAATGGCGAGGATCGCGCCTTCGATCATCGTCTTCATAGTGGAATCGTAGGCGCCCTGCGTGTAGCCGGTCGTCGTATCGATCAGATTCAGCTCGATCCCGGGATGATCCTTCCGGATCTTCGCGAGCGTCTTCTCGACGGCAGCGGAGACCACGGTGTCGCTGGCACCCTTGCCGCGAGAGATGGCGAAGGTGACGGTGGGTTCGTTATTCACGGTTGCGAACGTGCGCCGCTCGGCAAAGCCGTCGGTGACGGCGCCAAGCTCATCGAGGCGGACTTTGCGGCCCTTCGGCAGGACGATCATGGTTGCGGCGAGATCGGCGAGTGATTGCTTGCCAGCGAGTGTCCGGATGGCCTGTTCGCGCCCGCCGATTTCGCCGCGCCCGCCCGCAAGGTCGACGTTTGTTGCGCGCAACTGACGATTGACGTCGCCGGCCGTGATGCCGAGTGACAGCAGGCGATCGGGATCAAGCGAAATGCGGATCTCGCGCTCGACGCCGCCGATCCGCTGGATCTGGCTGACGCCCTTCACGCCCTGCACGGCGCGGACGAGAGTGTCATCGACGAACCACGACAGCTCCTCGAGCGTCATGGCGGGCGCCTTCGCGGCATAGGTCAGGATCGGTAGCCCTTCGATCTCGAGGCGCTGCACGATCGGCTCGTCGATGGTACGCGGGAGATCAGAGCGTACGCGCGAGATCGCGTCTTTCACGTCGTTGAGGGCGCGATCCTGGTTGGTTTCAAGGCGAAACTCCACGGTCGATTGCGACGAGCCCTCGGTGAGCACGGAGGTGATGTGCTTGACGCCGCTGACGCCGGCAATGGCGTCCTCGATCTTTTTGGTGACTTGCGCCTCGAGCTCGGCCGGGGCCGCGCCCGACTGGGTGACGCGGACCTGGATGATCGGCACGTCGATGTTCGGGAAGCGCGTGACCGGCAGCTGCATGAAGCTGACGTAGCCGAGCGCGATCAGCACCATGAAGAGCACGAGTGCGGGGACCGGCCGCCGGATGGACCAAGCGGAGATATTGAAATTCATGACCGCGCTCCGTTCAACCGGCCGTGCTGACGCGCTGGGCGTCGCCGAGGATGGGGCGCACGGCATCGCCGTCACGCAGGAATGTGCCTGATTTGACGACCACGAGATCGCCGGCGGTCAGGCCGTCACGGATCTCGACGGCGGCGCCCTGCTCGAGGCCGATCTTGACGGCCCGGGTGGCAATGCGGCCTTCGGCCGTGACGACCTGGACAGTGACCGTGTTGCCAGAATAAAGCAGCGATGACGTCGGCACCGAGAGCCCGCGGCTGCGCGAGGTCTCGATGGTGCCGCGGGCGAAGGAGCCGATCCGCAGCGCCGGGTTCTCACCGATGAAGATGCGGACCCGCCCCAGTCGCGTGGCCTTGTCGATCTCGGCCGAGATCAGGCGCAAGGTGCCCTTGACCTTGCCGCCGCCGGCCGCGTCGACCTCAACGGGTTGGCCCACTTTGAGTTTTCCAAGACGCGTCTCCACGATCTCGGCATCGAGCTCGATCTCGCCCTTGGCGACGATCCGGAACATCGGGTCGCTGGCGCCGGTCGCGTAACCGCCGATCCGCGCAACGCGCCGGCTGATGAGACCATCGGCGGGTGCGCGAACCTCAGTGCGCCCGCGCCGCCAGGACAGCTCGCGCCGCTGCGCCTCGACCTGCGCTTTTTCGGCTTGGGCGACAGTCAAGCTATCGCGGGCGACGGCGAGTGCGGCGGCGGCGGTCTTGGCCGTTGCCTCGCGCTGGTCCATGCCACTTTCCGACAGGTAGCCGGATTTCGCCAGGGGTTTGCCGCGGTTCAGGGCATTCTGGGCCTCGGTGACGCGGGCTTCAGCCGACGTGATGTTGCTGAGCGCCTGGGCGATGGCGGCCCCGGCGCGGGCCAGCGACGCATCGTTCTGCGCGAGCTGCGCCTCAAGTGTGTCGGACACAAGCCGGGCCAGCACCTGGTCCTTTGTGACGCGCTGGCCCTCGTCGGCCAGCACCTCGATCACGCGCAGTCCCTCGACCTCGGGACCAACGAGGATCTCTTCGCGCGGCACGAGCGAGCCGGTTACCAGCACTGTCTCGATGAAGTCGCTGGCCTCGACGCGGTTGACTGTGACCGCCAGCGCCGGCGGACCGGCGGGCTTCTTGATGTCGGTGGTGTTGGCCGCCTGCACGCCGGCCTTCTTGAGGAGCGGCAGCTTTCCCATTGCCGCCATCACGCCGGTGACACCGACGAGCGCCGCAACGGCCGCGAGGACAAGCTTCTTGTTCATTGTCAGACCTCGCGTGGTGGTTCAGGAGGACGTTGCGTGGCATGAGACCCGTCTACGGGCTTCAGGAGCGACCCGATCAGTGCGGTCATCGCCGGCAGCACCATTTGTGCGTCGAAGGTGGGATCGATCGCGCGTCGCCAGAACAAACCGTCGCCAATGGTCATGAACGCCTTGGCGAGGGTGGGGATGTCGAAGTCCGGGGCGATCCGGCCCTGGTCCTTCAGGCGCTGAAAGAGGGCGAGAAAGCTGTCGTGGACGTGCGAGTTGACCGACCGGAAGATCTCGCCGACACGGGCATTGCGCGTCGCCTCGAGGCCGATCTCGATACACATCAATCGCTTATGGGCGGGTTCGTCGATGAAGTACTGCTGGCCAAGCGAGGCAAAGGCACCGAGCAGATCGGTGGCTTCCGCCACGGCGGCGAAGCGCTGCTGGAACTCGGCCCGGTCCCGCTCGGCGATACCCGCGATCAGCGCTTCCTTGCTGTCGAAGTAGACATACAACGCGCCTGGGCTGACTTCCGCCGCCTTGCAGATGTCCTGCATGGTCGTGCGATGAAATCCGGAGTTGGCAAAGCAGCGCTCGGCCGCATCGAGGATGTGCTCGCGGCGCGCGCGCTGGGTATCTGGCTTGAGCCGGGGCATCGTTTGACCGCGAATTGTTGCAACGCAGAATAAAAAACGAACGTTCATTCTTTTTGATGGAAATCGAGATCGGCGTCAAGTCAAAATGGAGTGACAAGGAGCCTCAGGGATGGGTGCGGCCACGATCACGACGTGCAGCCACGGTGGCGAGACGGTCACCTCATGCGGCACGGTCACGGTCACACAGCCGCGACCCCATGACGTAAAGCTGGCGGTGAGCAACCACCGTGATGCGTCCGGCATCGCGTGGCGGACTTGGCGTGTGGATTGCCGATTTGGTAGTCGTGCGCTGCTCATGGCGTGATCGCGAAATTCGTCTACGTCTGCAGTCGGCGTCGAACGCGTGTGCGGCGCGCCCAACACTGGTGGTTTATCATGCGGCTGCAGGTGTTTTCGGATGTGCATTTTGACGTTGCGACGAGTTTCGAGCCACATTTGCATCCCGATGCGGACGCCGTCGTCGTCGCCGGTGACCTGTGCGAAGGCATCGAGCAGGGCATGGCCTGGCTGCGTCGGCACCTGGGGCCAGTGATCCCCATCGTCATGGTCCCCGGCAACCACGAATTCTATCATCGCGTGCGTGCCGACGAGCGGCGGGCGGGCTTGATTGCGGCGGCGACGCACAACGTCACGCTGCTCGACGATGCTGTCGCAGAGATTGGCGGCGTTCGGTTCGTCGGCTCGACACTCTGGTGTGATTTCGATCTATTTGGCGTTGACCTGCGCGCGCGGGTCATGGCGGCGGCCGAGCGGTTGATGCTCGACCATCGCCATATCGTCGAGGATGCGCATAGCGGGCGCTGGTTCAGTGCCCAGGATGCGCGCCAGCAGCATGGCCGCTCGCGGCAATTCGTCGAGGACGCAGTGGCCCAGCCGTTCGACGGCCCGACCGTTATCGTCACCCATCATGGCATTCACGAGAAGAGCGTGGCGCAGCAGTATCGCGAGGATCTACTGACGCCGGCGTTCATCTCCGATCTCTCCGCCGTGATCGAGCGCTGCCAGCCGCGACTTTGGATTCACGGCCACACCCACGTCAGCTTCGACTATCGCGTCGGCGGAACGCGCATTGTGTGCAACCCGCACGGCTACGGTTACGAGCGCGAGAACCCGGGCTTCAATCCCGGATTGATTGTGGACATCTGACCGAACGCAGAAGGGCGGCATTGCTGCCGCCCTTCTGTCGTTCCAACGGCCGATCGGCTGGCGATCAGACCGAGTAGTACATGTCGAACTCGACCGGATGCGGCGTCATGTCGGTACGCTCGACCTCGGCCATCTTGAGTTCGATATAGGCGTCGATCATCTCGTCGCCGAAGACGCCGCCCATCTTGAGGAACGCGCGGTCCTTGTCGAGAGAGTTCAGCGCCTCACGCAAGCTGCCGCACACCGTCGGGATCTTGGACAGCTCGGCCGGCGGCAAGTCGTAGAGGTTCTTGTCCATCGGCTCGCCGGGATTGATCTTGTTCTGGATGCCGTCGAGGCCGGCCATCAGCATTGCGGCGAAGCCGAGGTAGGGGTTGGCCGCCGGATCCGGGAAGCGGATCTCAATGCGTTTCGCCTTCGGGTTGCTCGCCAACGGGATGCGGCAGGAGGCTGAGCGGTTGCGCGCCGAGTAGGCGAGCAGCACGGGTGCCTCATAACCTGGAACCAGACGCTTGTAGGAGTTCGTCGTCGGGTTGGTGAACGCGTTGAGTGCCTTGGCGTGCTTCAGGATGCCGCCGATATAATGCAGGCAGGTGTCGGAGAGGTCCGCGTACTTGTTGCCGGCGAATGTCGGCTTGCCGCCCTTCCAGATCGACTGGTGGCAATGCATGCCCGAACCGTTGTCGCCGAAGATCGGCTTCGGCATGAAGCAAGCCGACTTGCCGTAAGCCTGGGCGACGTTGTGGATCACGTACTTGTAGATCTGCATGTGGTCGGCCATCGTCACCATCGGGCCGAACTTGATGCCGAGCTCATGCTGGGCGGCCGCAACCTCATGGTGATGCTTCTCGACGGCGACGCCCATCTCGGCCATCACCGACAGCATCTCGGAGCGGATGTCCTGGCAGCTATCGACGGGCGGCACCGGGAAGTAGCCGCCCTTGACGCGCGGACGGTGGCCGAGGTTGCCCATCTCGTAGTCGGTGCCCATATTCGAGGGCAGCTCGGAGCTATCGAGCTTGAAGCCGGTGTTATAAGGATCCGACGAGAATTTCACGTCGTCGAAAATGAAGAATTCGGCTTCCGGACCAAAGTAGATGGCGTCGCCGACCCCCGTGCTCTTCATGTAGGCCTCGGCCTTTTTGGCGATGCCGCGCGGGTCGCGCTCATAGAGCTCACCGGTCGAGGGTTCGATGACGTCGCAAAAGATTGCCATGGTGGTCTGGGCGAAGAAGGGATCCATGTGCGCGGTCGCGGGATCCAGCATCAGCGTCATGTCGGAGGCCTCGATGCCCTTCCAGCCGGCGATCGAGGAACCATCGAAGGCATAGCCTTCGGCAAACATCGCTTCGTCGACGCAGCTTGCGTCGGCGGTGACGTGCTGCATCTTGCCTTTGGTGTCGGTGAAGCGGATGTCGAGAAACTTAACGTCCTTGTCCTTCATCATCTTCATAACGTCGGCAGCGGTCTGCGTCTTGTCGGCCATCTTGGCTTCCCTTGCTTAAGATTTTTGGTCCGCGGTCCCGGCCGCGCAGGCGGCCAAAGACCACAATGGTCGTCGTTATATCGCGTCCGCGCCGGTCTCGCCCGTGCGGATGCGAATGGCTTCCTCGATCGTGGAAATGAAGATCTTTCCGTCGCCGATGCGGCCCGTCTTGGCAGCCCGCTGGATCGCCTCGACGGCCTTGTCGAGCATGTCGTCGCCGAGCACAACCTCGATCTTCACCTTGGGCAGGAAGTCCACGACGTACTCGGCGCCGCGATAAAGTTCAGTATGGCCCTTCTGGCGGCCAAAGCCCTTCGCTTCGATCACGGTAATGCCTTGTAGTCCGATCTCCTGTAGCGCCTCTTTCACTTCATCAAGCTTGAACGGCTTGATGATGGCTTCGATCTTTTTCATTGGATCCTCGGAGATATCCAGTCACCCAGCCGGTTAACCCAGCGAGTCAAAGGCTTCTAAGCACGCCGCATGCCAAACGGTAAACATAAAATTAAAATGAGCTATATCAGATGATTGCGTCGGGTCCGCTTAAAGTTAGGGCAGGTCGGCGGGCAAGAGAGTGACTAGAAAACAGGCAACTAGATCGAAAAATAGGCAGAAAAGGGCTGGGCAATTGATCGCTACGCTCCCGGCGCCACGCCGAGTAACCTGCGCCCAAAACTTGGGAGCAAGCAATGCGTGTCATCGGCCTCGACCACTTCGTGCTGACGGTAGCCTCGATCGAGCGGACGGTCGTCTTCTACACCCGGGTGCTCGGCATGACCGCCGAGGTTTTTGGCCCCCAGAAGCGGACGGCGCTGCGGTTTGGCCCGCACAAGATTAACCTGCACCAGGCCGACAACACCTTTGATCCCAAGGCCGAGCGCCCGACGATGGGTTCGGGTGACCTATGCTTTCTGGTCGATGATCTCGAAGGCGCGGAAGCACAGCTCAAGGCCAACGGCGTGCCGATCCTGGTCGAGCGGTCGACGCGGACCGGTGCACGCGGCAACATGGCGTCGATCTACATCCGCGATCCCGACCTGAACCTTGTGGAGCTGTCGGTCTATCAGGACGGCACGAAGGCAGCGTCATGAGCAGCGGCGCGAGCACAGGCTGCGAGCTGCTGACGAACGAGGACATGAGGCAGGCCGACGCGCGCGCGGTTGCGGCCGGGATCCCGTATCTGGTGCTCATGGAATCGGCCGGTCGGGCTGTCGCTGATGCGGCCAGCGAAATGGCGCCAATGGGCGGCCGCATCGCGGTGCTGTGCGGCCCCGGCAACAATGGCGGCGATGGCTTCGTCGCCGCTCGCCTGCTGCAGGCGCGGGGTTTTGGCGTTGGCGTGTATCTGCTGGGTGAGTTGTCCCGGCTGAAAGGGGACGCGGGCGAAATGGCCGCCCGCTGGGGCGGCGAAGTTCGCGCGCTCGAGAGCTTCAGCGGCAGCTGCGATCTGATTGTTGACGCGTTGTTCGGAGCAGGTCTCTCGCGGCCGCTCGATGGTGTCGCGGCGCAGGTGATCGATGTGGTCAATCGCGTGCAGGCACCGATCCTGGCCGTCGACGTGCCGAGCGGGCTCGACGGCGATACGGGCGCCGTGCGCGGGAGCATCGCCATCCAGGCCACGCGGACAGTCACATTCTTTCGCCGCAAGATCGGTCATCTCCTGATGCCCGGCCGGGTGCTTTGCGGTGACGTTGTCGTTGCCGATATCGGTATTCCCGCCAGCGTTCTCGGTGATACAGACGGTCGCGCTCCCACACTGACGACCAGCAATGATCCGACACTTTGGCGAGCGGCATTTCCAACACCCGGCCGCGTTTCCCATAAGTACACGCGCGGTCACGCTGTCGTCGTATCGGGCCCGCCCATCAGTACGGGGGCAGCACGGCTCGGTGCGCGCGGCGCGCTTAGAGCGGGCGCAGGGCTTGTCACCGTCGCTTCGCCTCGGGCCGCGTTTCCCGTCAATGCCGCGCATCTGACGGCGATCATGCTGTTGCCGTTTGAGGTTCCAAGCGGCTTGGCGAAAATCCTTGCTGACAGGCGCAAGAACGCTGTGCTGATCGGCCCGGGATGCGGGGTGGGACAGGCGACGCGCGAGATGGTTGAGATCGCTCTCAAGTCGGGTGCAGGTGTGGTGCTCGATGCCGACGCGCTGACTTCCTTCGACGGTCGGGGCGATGAAGCGGACGATGATGAGCGACCGGAGACGGCCTCGAAGTTCGGGTTCCTGCCGCCAGCCAAGACAGAAACGACCGCATCGCCAGAGCAGTTGTTCAACGCGATCATGGCCGATCCGAAGCGCCCTGTCGTCCTGACCCCGCACGAAGGCGAGTTCAAGCGTCTGTTCGGTAGCATGGAGCCGGGCCTCTCAAAGCTCGAGCGTGCGCGACGGGCCTCTGTTACCAGTAGCGCCGTGATTATCCTGAAGGGGCCCGACACTGTGATCGCGTCGCCCGATGGCCGCGCTGCAATCAACGAAAATGCGCCACCCTGGCTGGCAACAGCCGGCTCTGGCGACGTGCTGGCCGGTTTCGTCACCGGCCTTATGGCGCAGGGAACACCGGCCTTCGAAGCCGCGTGTGCCGCCGTCTGGCTGCATGGCGAATGCGCCAATCTGTTCGGGCCCGGGCTGATCGCCGAAGACATTCCCGAGGTTCTGCCGAAGGTTCTGGCCCGGTTGTACGCCCAGTCGGGATAGGTCTCTTCCCGGGGCCGCTATGGACGCGCCTCACGGCGATCGTTAGGTTCAGCTCAATGCCGGGGCGACATCGGTAGTTCACGGTCCAGGGGAGAGACATGTCAACCGAAGCGCCGGACGCGAACGGTCAATCAGGGCCGGCCCGCGGCAGCCGCCTCAACCGTGAGGTTGGCGCCGGTTTGTTCCTCCTGGCCCTTGCCGCTGTTGGCTTTGTTGGCGCTTACCCGTTGAAGTTCGGCCAGATGACCGGGATCGGCCCAGGGCTGATGCCGAAGTCTACGGCGGTGCTGGTTGCGGCCTTCGGTTTGCTGCTGCTCGTCCAAGGCCTCACCTCGCTCGGGGACAGGCTCGAAGCGTGGTCGCTGCGCGGCATCCTGTTCGTCCTCGGTGGCGTCGTTGCATTCGCCGCGACCGTGCGCCCGTTAGGGCTCGTCGTCGCCGGCCCGCTCGCAATCATCATTTCGTCGTTCGCCGACAAATCAACGCGGCTTATCGAAGTCGTAATTTTTGCGGTTGTCATGACGGCGGCCTCGATCGCGCTTTTCAAGTTCATGCTGCGCCAGCCGATCCCGCTCGCGCCGTTCATTCTCGGCTATTGAGGGGCGGCGGCGATGGGCGATCTCTTCGACAAGCTCGCGCTCGGGTTCAGGACCTGCTGGGAAATCGTCTGGATGACGGACCCGGTCTTGGGCATCACGTGGCCGATCCCGACCAACCTGCTGCTCTGCTTCATGGGCTGCCTCATTGGCACGCTGATCGGCGTGCTGCCGGGCGTCGGTCCGATCGCGACGATCGCGATGCTGCTGCCGATCACCTACAGCCTGCCGCCGGTCGGCGCGCTGATCATGCTGGCCGGTATCTACTACGGCGCCCAGTACGGCGGCTCGACGACGGCGATCCTCGTGAATATTCCGGGGGAGGCGACGTCCGTCGTCACCACGCTCGATGGCCACCAGATGGCGCGCCAGGGGCGTGCGGGAACGGCGCTTGCCATTGCGGCGATCGGCTCATTCATCGCCGGCACGATCGCGACGCTGATCATCTTCGCGATCGGCGTGCCGATGACCAAGCTGGCGCTGCTGTTCGGCCCCGCCGACTACTTCGCGCTGATGGTGCTCGGCCTGATGTTCGCCGTCGTTCTGGCGCGGGGCTCGGTGCCAAAGGCGATCGCCATGATCGTCGTCGGCATTCTGCTTTCGACAGTTGGCACGGACTTGGAGACGGGCGACGAACGCTTGACGTTCGGCTGGTCCGAGATTTCGGACGGCATCGATTTCGCGGTCATTGCGATGGGTATGTTCGGCTTTGCGGAGATCCTGAAAAATCTGGAAAATCCGGAAGCGCGCGACGTCGTCAGGGGCAAGATCGGCAGCCTGATGCCGTCGATGGCCGAGATGCGACAATCGATGCCGCCGATCCTGCGCGGCACATTCATCGGCTCGGCGCTCGGCATCCTGCCCGGGAATGGCGCGGTGCTTGGGCCGTTCGCGTCCTACACGCTCGAGAAAAAGATTGCCGCCGATCCGAGCCGCTTCGGTAAGGGCGCCATCGAAGGCGTCGCCGGGCCGGAAGCGGCCAACAATGCCGGCGCTCAGACCGCGTTCATTCCGCTGTTGACGCTTGGCATTCCACCAAACGCCGTGATGGCGCTGATGCTCGGCGCGATGACGATCAAGAATATTATTCCTGGGCCTGATGTCGTCACTAAGCAGCCGGCCCTGTTTTGGGGTATGATTGTCTCGATGTGGATCGGCAACTTGATGCTGTTGATCATCAACTTGCCGCTGATCGGTCTCTGGGTGCGCTTGCTGAAGGTGCCGTATCGGCTGCTGTTCCCTTCGATCGTGCTGTTCTGCTGCATCGGCATCTACTCGATCGGCAACAACCCGCTCGACGTGTACCTGACGGCGGTCTTCGGTCTCTTCGGTTATGCCCTGATCAAGTTCGGATTCGAGCCGGCGCCGCTGCTGCTTGGCTTCGTGCTCGGCCGCCTGATGGAGGAAAAGCTCCGCCAGGCGCTGGCCATCTCGCGTGGAAGCTTCATGACATTTGTCAACGAGCCATTATCGGCTGGCTTGCTGCTGGCCGCACTCATACTGGTCATCATCGCGGTTTTACCGTCCATGCGCCAAAGCCGTGACAAGGTGTTCGCGGAATAGGCACCAACCACGATCCCCAGGAGATCACCCATGTCATCGTTCACCCGTCGCTCCGCCATACTCACCACCGGCGCGTTGCTGCTGGCGTCGCCAGCGGTTGCCCAACCCTACCCGTCCAAACCGATCACCGTCATCGTGCCGTTTGCAGCTGGTGGCCCGACAGATGTCGTCGCCCGCCTGATCGGCGAGCATATGAGCCGTACGCTCGGCCAGCAGATCATCGTCGAGAATGTCGGCGGCGCCGGCGGTTCGACCGGGATGACACGCGTTGCCCAGGCTGCGCCCGATGGCTATACGCTCGGCGTCGGCAACATGGGCACGCAGTCGGCAGCGCCCGCGCTCTATCCGAATCTGAAGTACGATCCGGCCAAGAGTTTCGAGCAAATCAGCATTCTCAACTACACGCCGCAGACGATCGTCTCGAAGAAAGACCTGCCGACGACCGATCTCAAGTCGCTGCTGGCGCATTTGAAGGCGAATGCGGACAAGATCACCTACGGCCACGCCGGGGTTGGCTCGATCAGTCACGTCTCGGGCGTCGTGTTCAACACGCAGATGGGTCTGAAACCCGCGCTCGTCGCCTATCGTGGCACCGCGCCGTCGATGCAGGACCTCGTTGGCGGCAAGATCGACTACATGGTCGACCAGTCGCTGAACGTAATCCCGCAGATCAAAGCCGGCACCATCAAGGCCTATGCGGTCGCCGCCCCGGTGCGCCTGAAGAGCCTACCCGACGTGCCGACGACGAAAGAGGCGGGCATCGATTTCATCTTCAGCGCCTGGAACGCCATGGTCGGCCCCAAGGGCCTGCCGAAAGAGGCTGTCGATGCGCTGACGGTGGCAGTCAATAAGGCGCTCGACGACCCCGCGATCATCGCCAAGTACGAGGATCTCGGTTCGACGACGCCGACGGCGGCCGATCGTGGCGCCGCCGGTCTGCAGAAGCTCGTCGAGAGCGAAGTGGCGCGGATTACGCCGGTGTTGAAGGCGGCTGGCGTGGTAGCGCAGTAAACCGGTCGGCTAAATGCGCCCATCCAACTTGAAGCGGTGGAATCCGGCGTCGGCGAGCTTTGCGAACTCGGCGACGAGATCGGTCTCCACCGTCTTGAAGTTGAAGCAAGACTTCCCTTGCATGCGCTTCCTCAGGCGATCCGAGATGCCGTCGAGCAACTCGGGATGCACATAGACCGGAATGAGGTGCGCGGAGACGTAGGCCTTCATGATTTCGACGCCACCGAACCAGGTCCGATAACCGTCCTTGGCGCGAACCTCGTGCGTGCCGAGGTAATACTTGCCCGGATTATCATGCAGCACGACGCAGGCCATTTCGTAGGCCGCGTAGATTGGCCTCAGGCGGTCAAAGACACGCGCGAGATCGTTGGCCATGATCGCGATCCATCGTCCCTAACGATGCCGGCACTATAGACCGTTGACGCGCATCAGCGCCTGGAAGTGCTTCTGGGCCTGGAAGTCGATGATCTGCATGTACTGCCGCGCGGTTTCCTTCACCTGATCCTCGGGCAAAAGGTCGAGCGGCCGGCCAGTTGACATGGCGAGCACCTGCTGGCGGCACGCGCGCTCGAGATAATAGAGGTCGTCGAAGGCAACGGCGATCGAGGGCCCGCCGATCGAAACGCCATGGTGCATCAGAAACAGGATATCGGCGTTCGGGTTGGATTTGGCCGCCTCGGCAAGGCGTTGGCCCTCCGTTTCGTCGAGCGCGATGCCGCCATACGGTCTGGTAGGCGACGCGATCGTAGAAGCGGGCGGCCGTCATGTGCGCCATCTCGAGCCGGCCGCCCTTGAGCATGGTCAGCGATGTCGCCCAGGGCATGTGGACGTGCAGAATGCAGGCGTGCCGCGGGTTTGCCCGGTGGCCGGCGACGTGGATGTGTCGCGCGGTTGCCTCGACCTCGCCGTCCCCTTCGATCACTTGGCCCTCGCCGTCGATCAGCAGCAAGTGCTCGGCGCGCATCTCCGACCAGTGGAGCCCGTAGGGGTTGATCAGATAGCGCTCTTTATGTGACGCGTCGGATGCCGACGTCGTGGCGGAGCCGCGCTTCGCGACGGACGCATCCGCGCCGGACGCACCCGCATTGGGTACCGCCACCGAGAAGTGATTGCAGATACCCTCCGAGTAGCCGAATTTTTCGGCAAGTCGGAAGGCTGCGGCGAGCTCGCGGCGGAGCGTGGCGAGGGGGGTGGGGGTGGATGCGGGCATGGTGTGGCCATCACATGAGGTGGGGATGGGCTGGTTTAGCCTCCGGGGCGGGGTGCGGGCAAGGGTGCACAGGGTTGGGCGTCGGCTTTACCTGATGCGAGACGTTGCGTAGGTTGGCGCTATAGGAAAACGGTGGAGCCGATCCACACCACGCAGGAGGCAATGATGGCTGACGACGCGAAATGCCCACTTTCGGGCGCCCAGAATAAACCGATGGTTGCAGGAACCAGGTCAAACCGCGACTGGTGGCCCAATCAGCTGAACTTGAAGGTTCTGCACCAGCATTCCCCGGCGTCCAATCCGATGGGTCCGGCATTCAACTACGCGAACGAGTTCAAGAAGCTCGACTACGCGGCGCTGAAGAAGGATCTTTACGCGCTGATGACGTCCTCGCAGGACTGGTGGCCCGCCGACTACGGCCACTACGGTGGCCTGTTCATCCGCATGGCCTGGCACAGCGCGGGCACCTATCGCATCGCGGACGGCCGTGGCGGCGGTGCGACCGGCGGCCAGCGCTTTGCGCCGCTCAACAGCTGGCCCGACAACGGCAACCTCGACAAGGCGCGCCGGCTGCTCTGGCCGATCAAGCAGAAATACGGCGACAGGATCTCCTGGGCCGACCTGATGCTGCTGGCGGGCAACGCCGCGATCGAGTCGATGGGCGGCAAGACCTTCGGCTTCGGCGGCGGTCGCGCAGATACGTGGGAGCCCGGGGAGGACATCTACTGGGGCGGCGAGACCGAGTGGCTTGGCGACAAGCGTTACACCGGCGACCGGCAACTCGAGCAGCCGCTCGGCGCCGTGCAGATGGGCCTGATCTACGTGAACCCACAGGGTCCGAACGGCAATCCGGATCCGGTCGCCTCGGGTCGCGACGTTCGCGAGACCTTCGCACGCATGGCGATGAACGACGAGGAGACCGTTGCGCTCGTCGCCGGCGGCCATACCTTCGGCAAGGCGCATGGCGCGGCGCCCGATTCGCACTGCGGCCGGGAACCGGAAGGCGCGCCGATCGAGGCCCAAGGCTTCGGCTGGCTGTCGAGCCATCGGCAGCGGCAAGGGCGGCGATGCGATCACCAGCGGCATGGAAGGCGCATGGAAGCCGAACCCGACGAAGTGGGACAACGGCTACTTCGACGTGATGTTCGGCTACGAATGGGAGTGCCTGAAGAGCCCGGCCGGCGCCTGGCAGTGGCATCCCAAGAACTGCAAGCCGGAGCACATGATTCCGGACGCACACGACCCCTCGAAGAAACATCGGCCGATGATGACGACGGCGGACCTCTCGCTGCGCTTCGATCCTGCCTATGAGCCGATCTCCCGGCGCTTCCACAAAAACCCGGATCAGTTCGCCGATGCCTTCGCGCGTGCGTGGTTCAAGCTGCTTCATCGCGACATGGGACCGCGCGTGCGCTACCTCGGTCCCGAGGTGCCGAAGGAGGTGTTGATCTGGCAGGACCCGGTTCCGGCTGCCGATCACAAGCTGATCGACGATGCGGACATCGCCTCGCTCAAGGCCAAGCTCGTCGGCTCTGGGCTGTCGATCGCCCAGCTGGTCTCGACGGCCTGGGCGTCGGCCGCGACGTATCCGTGACTCCGACAAGCGCGGCGGCGCCAACGGCGCACGTCTTCGCCTGAGCCCGCAGAAGGGCTGGGAGGCCAACCAGCCGGCTGAGCTCGCCAAGGTGCTTGGCAAGCTGGACGCGATCCAGGCGGAGTTCAATGGCTCGGCCTCCGGCGGCAAGAAGGTTTCGGTTGCCGACCTGATCGTTCTCGGCGGTTGCGCAGCTGTCGAAGCCGCCGCCAAGAAGGCTGGCCATGACGTGAAGGTTCCCTTCACGCCGGGACGTACGGATGCCTCGCAGGCGCAGACGGATGCGGCCTCCTTCGCCGTGCTGGAGCCGGCTGCGGATGGGTTCCGCAATTACCAGAAGAAGGGCGAGAAGCGGCCTGCCGAGGAGGCACTGGTCGATCGGGCGCAACTGATGAAACTGTCGGCACCGGAGATGACGGCGCTGATCGGCGGCATGCGCGCACTCGGTGCCACGGTCGGCGGCTCCAAGCACGGCGTCTTCACCAACCGGCCGGAGACGCTGACCAACGACTTCTTCGTCAACCTGCTCGACATGAGCACGGCGTGGAAGCCGACGTCGGAAGCCGCCGACGTGTTCGAGGGGCGCGATCGCAAGACGGGTGCGGTCAAGTGGACGGCCACCCGCGCCGACCTCGTCTTCGGCTCGAACTCGCAGCTTCGGGCCCTGGCGGAGGTCTACGCACAGGACGACGCGAAGCAGCGGTTCGTGCATGACTTCGTGGCGGCGTGGGCCAAGGTGATGAACCTTGATCGGTTCGACATCGCCTGACCGCCGCGGACAGGTGTGAAGGACACGACATCAGGGCGGCGCTTCAAATCGACACTGGTTTGAACGCCGCCCTGACGGCAAAAGGCGCAATCCGAGCGTCATCCAAAGAGGGAGCAGCGACGCCAATGAAGCTGATGTGGTTCCATCTGATGCCCTACACCGAGCTTCCCGACGATTTCCGGGAGAAGAACCCGTCGGTTTGGGTCGACATCCATTCGAAGCTGTTCGACCCGAAGCGTGCCCACCACATGTACAACGACTTCATGGACGAGATGGAGTACGCCGCCGAGGTCGGTTTCGACGCCATCTGCTGCAACGAGCACCATTCGAACGGTTATGGACTGATGCCGTCGCCGAACCTGATTGCGACCGCGCTCTCGCGGCGCACGACCGATACGGCGATCTGCGTGCTCGGCAATTCGCTCGCGCTCTACAATCCGCCGACGCGGGTTGCCGAAGAGTTCGCGATGATCGACTGCATCTCGGGCGGGCGGCTGATCGCGGGCTTCCCGGTCGGCACGCCGATGGACACCTGCTACGCCTACGGTACCAATCCGTCGATGCTGCGCGAGAAGTATCTCGAAGCACACGATCTGGTCATGAAGGCGTGGACCGAGAAAGAGACGTTCGCTTTCAACGGCCGCTTCAATCAGCAGCGCTATGTCAACATCTGGCCACGGCCGGTCCAGCAGCCGCATCCGCCGGTGTGGATCCCGGGCGGCGGCTCGGTGGAGACGTGGCAGTGGTGCGCGCAGATGGACTACGTCTACTGCTACCTCTCGTACTACGGCTACAAGGCCGGCCTGAAAACCATGCAGGGCTTCTGGGACGAGATGGCGAAGCTCGGCAAGGACCGCAATCCCTATCGCGCCGGCTTCCTGCAGTTCGTCGGCGTCGCGCCGACCCGTTCGGAAGCCATGGAGCGCTACGCCGAGGCGGCGGAATATTTTTACGGCCGGTGCCTGCACGTCGATCTCAAGTACGCCTCGCCGCCGGGCTACAATACCGAGGCGACACAACGCGTCGGCCTCGAGAGCCAGGTCAAGGCCGCGGCGCAGGCGTCGGCCGATGTGAGCAAGAGCAAGGACGCGCTCGCGTCACAGGGCGTCACAGGCTCGACGGCCGGCACGCGGTTCAACATGGTCGCCAAGGAGATGGCGGATATCGTCGATCGCGGCTACGTGATCGTCGGTTCGCCGAACGATGTCGTCGAGCAGTTGCGCGAGGTGGCTGTCAACATGAACGTCGGCCATCTCATGCTGCTCCTGCAGTACGGCAACATGTCGAAGGAGCTCGCCAAGTTCAACACCAAGCTCTTCGCCGAACGGTGATGCCGAAGCTCAAGCCGATGTTCTCCGACTGGGAGGACAAGTGGTGGCCGAAGCCGATGGAGAAGGCGCGCCGCGCTGCACTGCCGGCGTTCTCGTCGAAGGTGCACGCGGCGGAGTGAGGTGCGGCAGGGCTATGTCCGGAATGGCCCTGTCCGTGACCTAAAAACTGCAAAAGCGCTCTGGGCCAGGACTGCCGTTCTGATCTTGCGGAAACCCTCGTATGCTGCGTCCCCGGAAGCCGCGCCGAGACGCGGCTTCCGGGGACGTAAGAGCGAGAGGCTCTCCACGACCGCTCATGGGTCACGACCGCCGACGACCGCCGACGACCGGCACGGTGGGCGCACGCCTCGTGTTCGTCCAGCTCCGGACATGGCCAAGATCGTTGATGATGGCAGGTCGAGGCGCCGTTGATCGCGAGCCGTTCTTTCCGCGTCGCCGTCCGAACTACACCTGTGGCTTGGGAAACGCGCCCCTGGCCGTCTCGAAGGCGCGCCCGACCCGCAGCGCCAGCGCATCGTCGAGGCGGCGCACGACGATCTGCAGGCTCATCGGCAGCCCCGCGGCCGAGACGCTGGTCGGAATGGCGAGGCCGGCGAGGTTCAGGTAGTTCACCCAACGCGTGTACATCGCCATCGGCGCCTTGGTCTCGTCGACCTCGGCGACCGCGATCGCGGGAAACGGGATTGTCGGCAGCACAATCGCGTCGAGGCGATCGATGACGGCCAGGAAATCGGACGTCGCGCGCCGCCGGACAGTGAGCGCCGCGAGATAGTCGGCCGCGATGATCTTGCGCCCGCTCAGCATGCGGGCCCGGATCGGATCGGCGAGGCCCGAGGCCGGGTCGTCCGCCAGCGCGCGCCAGTTGGCGTAGCATTCGGCGGCAATGAATTGCCCGCACCGGTTGCCCCAGATGTCGATGGACTCGTTGAGCTTGACGGGCACGACCGTCGCGCCGAGCTCCTGCAACCGCGCCACCGCCTTGGCGAAATCGGCCTTCGTCTCGGCCGTTGCCAGCGGCAGATCGTCGTCGGCGATCCGGCCGATGCGCAGGCCCTGGATGCCGCGCTCGAGGTCCGCGAAGGGATCGACCGGCTGGATGCCGTCCGTCGTGGCGTCGGCGGGATCATGACCCTGCATCGCCGCGAACATTCGCGCCGCCGTCGTCACATCGCGCGCCAGCGGCCCAACCGAGTTCGAGCAGCTGCGACAGTGGCGCGACGCCGGAGCGCGGCACCCGGCCGACCGATGTTTTCAGGCCGACACAGCCGCACAGCGCGGCGGGGATGCGCACCGAGCCGCCAGTGTCGGTGCCGAGTGCACCTGGCACGAGGCCTGCGCCGACGGCCGACGCCCGAGCCCGACGATGAGCCGCCGGGAATGCGGTGGGTCTTGCGGTCCCATGGGTTCCAGGGCGTGCCGACGGTGACGTTGGTGCCATAGCCGCCGAACGCGAACTCGACGGTGTGCGTCTTGCCGGGAACGACGGCGCCGGCGGCCCGCAACCGCGCCACGACCGGCGCGTCGTGCTTGGCCGGCGGCGCATCCTTTTGCGTGAGCGAGCCGCAGCCCGAGACGATGCCGGCGACGTCGATGATGTCCTTCACCGCGATCGGCAGACCGTGCAGCGCCCCATGCCGGTCGCCGGCTTTCGCTTTGGCGTCGACGAGCGCGGCTTCGGCCAGCGCGGTTTCGCGCGTGATGCGCACGAATGCCTTGAGCGCCTTGTTCTCACGCTCGATCAGATCGAGGGTACGGGTGATCTCGGCAACGGTGCTGGTCATAGGTTCGCTCGTTCATCCAGATGTTTCGGGCATTGGAGCATGCCCCGGCCGCAGGCGCTAGATTGGATGTCTCGTAATTGGCCCTTCGGATGCCCACATTTTGGCGAAGCCAAGCTCCGCTTGGACGCATCCGGGCCATGAGCCACTGGGCGGCTACGGCCGCGTTTTTTGAAGAGGTCTGTGCGGCGAGCCGCCCGGTGCCTGGTTATTCGATCCATACCCTCGAGCCTAAAGGCTGCGAGGATAAGGGCGTTGGCGGCGCTCATCACGGCTGCTCACGGTGCAGACAGTGTCCGGCCAGAGGCCAGACACTCGTAGCGTGGAATTGACGACCCGGCCGCCGCGACCTAGAGCAAGACGCGACCCAGGGCCTGAAGCTGCCCGTCGAGAGCACCGTTGCA
>CAVUIK010000004.1:0-132872 GCA_963741565.1 uncultured Alphaproteobacteria bacterium
GCCATGAGCCACTGGGCGGCTACGGCCGCGTTTTTTGAAGAGGTCTGTGCGGCGAGCCGCCCGGTGCCTGGTTATTCGATCCATACCCTCGAGCCTAAAGGCTGCGAGGATAAGGGCGTTGGCGGCGCTCATCACGGCTGCTCACGGTGCAGACAGTGTCCGGCCAGAGGCCAGACACTCGTAGCGTGGAATTGACGACCCGGCCGCCGCGACCTAGAGCAAGAGCGCAGACCCAGGGCCTGAAGCTGCCCGTCGAGAGCACCGTTGCATGTCCGATCCAAATATCCCGCCGCCGCCCTTGCCGCCTGCCGTTCGCGGCTACTTCGCGATCGGCGCCGAGCGAATCTCGAAAAGCCTGAACCTCGGCAATCTCATGCGATCGGCGCACGGCTTCGGCGCCGCATTCACGTTCACAGTCGGCACGTCTTACAATGTCCTGGAGGCCGCCGCCGATACCTCCAAGGGCGCGCGCCATCTCCCGCATTACAATTGGAGCGGGCTCGACACGATGGCCCTTCCGCAAGGCTGCAAGCTGGTCGGCGTCGAGCTGGTGCCGGAGGCGATCGAGTTGCCGAGCTTCCGCCATCCGATCCGGGCCGCCTATGTGCTCGGCCCCGAGCGCGGTTCGCTATCGCCTGAACTGCTGGCGCGCTGCGACTACACCGTCAAGATCCCGACCAGCTTCTGCATCAATGTCGCCATGGCCGGCGCCATCGTCATGTATGATCGGGTGCGCACGATGGGCCGGTTCGGGCAACGCCCGATCGGCGAGGGCGGTCCGAGCGAACCGCTGCCGGCGCACGTTCACGGGCGTCCGATCCATCGGCGGGGCGATTAGCGGCGCGTTGGCTCCTTTTTACATCTCGTGGGGGCGATTGGCGCAAGACTTGCTGCGGGTGCCGATGCGCAACGACACGAGGACGACGAGCGATGCAGGTTCCAGCTTGGTTAATCGCGACCGCGCTGATGCTGACGCCGGGCCCGGCGGCCAATGCCGGCTGGGCTGTGCCGCCCGCCGGCTATGCCTTCGAGGCGACCGAACCCTGTCGCGCCGATGCCGTGCGCGCCGCCAAACCGGCCCGGCCCGGCGATGCCGCCTACGATGTCTGCGGCGACCAGATGGCCATCTTCGCCAAGGCGCTCGAAGCGGCGCGAGGCGAGCGCAAGCTGCTGCTCGTCACCTTCGGCGCGACCTGGTGCGGATGGTGCGCCGCGCTCCAGAAGGACATGCCAACGGCGGCATTCTTTGGCCGCCAGGGCGATCCGATCGATTACGCCAAGACATTCCATCACGTCGAGATCGTACTCTCGATGGTCGACAAGGGGCGCCAGATCCGCGTGCCCTCGGGCGAGGCGGTGTTGCAGGTGCTGCTTGACCGGGCTCCGGGCGCCAAGATGCGCGCCATTCCGTTTCTGGCGGTCGTCGATCCCGCGAGCCCGGAACGCGTGGTCGCCCGCAATCTCGACGATCTCGCCATTCCCGGGCGCAACACGTTCGAGATGAGCCGCTTCCGCGGCATGACATTGGAGGCGGCGAATTATGTCCGTGGTCTCGGGCCCACCCCGGCCGAGCCCGGTTGGCTGAAGCGCAAGTGGCTGCGCTTCTGGTCCGGGTAGGATCATCTGCCGAACTGGCGGCCGGCGACGCGCGTGCCGGAGCCCGGCCGCGCGCCGCTCACGTCGTTATTTGCCGAACACCTCTGGATTGATCGCGTTCTCTTTGCGCGGAGTGCCGTCGAACACCGAAAGCACGTTGAGCGCCGCCTGCTCGGACATCCGCTCCATGGCTTCCGCTGTGACACCGGCGATGTGGGGCGAGCAGATCAGGTTCGGCAGCTTGAACAGCGGATTGTCGGCGTCCGGCGGCTCCTTGTCGAAGACGTCGAGCGCGGCGGCCGGCAGTGTCCCGTCGGTCAAGGCCGCATGCAGGTCCGCTCGTCGATGATGCCGCCGCGCGCCGTCGAAACCAGATAGGCCGTGCGCTTCATCTTTTTCATCCGCGCGGCATTGATCATGCCGATCGTCTCGGGTGTCTTCGGGCAATGAATGGTGATGAAATCGGCGCGCGGAATGGCATCGTCGAGCTTGGCCACCGGCTCGCAGCCTGCCGCCTTGATCACCTCCGGCTTCACATAGGGGTCATAGACCATCACCTTGCATTCCATCGCCTGGCAGCGCTTGGCCTGGCGTGTCCCGATCCGGCCGAAGCCAATGATCAGCACCGACTTCTCGAACATGTCGTTGGAGACGAACTTCGGCTCGATCCGCTGCTTCCAGCGGTTCTCCTTGACGAGCGCCGACAGCTCCGGACCCTTCCGCGCGAGCGTCAGCATGAAAAACATGGCGTGCTCGGCAACCGACGGCGAGTTCGCCGTTCCCGCGATCATCACGGGGACCTTGACCTTGGTCATCGCGGGGATGTCGATCGCGTCGTAGCCGACACCGGTGCGCGAGACGACCTCGAGCTGCCCGGCGGCGGCATATTCGGCTGCGCCAAAGCTTGTTCCGCCGAGAATCACACCCGCGACGGGAGCATGCTTCGCCAGGAGCGCCTGATAATCGGCCGGGCTACTAAAGTTCGAGAATGGAATCGCCTCGACGTCCTCACGCTTCTTCAGGATTTCACGACCCGATTTTCCCATCGTGTCCGTGTGCAGTACGCGCTTCTTGTTGGTTGCCATGGCTGATGCCGTCCTTTCGATCTCGGAGCCGCAGAATAGCGCGCCCGGCGGCCGATGGAACCCGCTTGTTGGTGAATCGGGCAGACGATGGCGCTAGGGCGCGGCGCCGGCAACGGGTCGGTAGGGCGGTTGCGGCTATTTGGTCAGGACGACGAAATCGGTGCCTTTGCCGGTCTCGGCGCTGATGCCGTCATCGGAGACGATCAGCGAGCCGCCGGGCCAGAGCCGGTCGCCAACGAGTTTCCGCGTCTCCTCCGGCAGCTCGAACCGGCCAAGCGCATCCTGCGCACTCGATGCCGGCAACACCGGTCGCAGGGCAACCGGTTCGCCCCCGCGCCGGCGGTAACGGCCAGCCTCTCCGTCGAGCGGCGGCGGCGCATTTGGCAACGTCACGGCGACCCAACGCAGTTCGGCGCCGTCGTTGGCGCCACCGATCGCGGTAAAGACGTGGGTCCCCAGCGGCTGCTCCGGCGTGGCGATCTCGATCGGCTCGTCATGCAGGGGCGTGAAACCCTGGCGCAGATAGACGCGGCGTTCTTTGCGCGAGACGAAGATCGAGATCGGATCCAGGACACGGGCCGCGGCCCGTACATCCTCGGTTGCGAAATCGACGGCCTCGCGGGCTTCGCGCGCCTCGCGTGCGGCCACAAACGCGGCGTCCGAGTTCGCGACTTCGAGCGCTTTCAACGTGTCGTAGGCCGTCTGCGCGGCCTCGTGATGGAGGGTGGCAGCCTTGATGCGTTCCAGAATTGGGCCTTCGGCCTGCTCGGTCTGGGCGGTGGCCAGGGCCTCCTGCTGGCTCTCGCGCTCCTCAATGGCGGCATCGAGATTGCGTTCCGCGGCGCGCAACGCCTCGATGGTCCGGTTCGCCTCCGCGGATGCGGCCAAGGCGCGGGTGTGCGCCGGCTGGACCGAGCGCTTGGCGGCGGCCAACTGATCGGCGGCTTGCTGGCGGCGCAGCTGCGCCCGTCGGAATGGCGACACGGGTCCCGATTCCGTCGCGGCCAGTGCGCTGCCGATCAACCCCAATCCCGCGGCTGGACTGGCCCGCCGGGCATCATCGGGCAAAGCCTCGGCCGGACGCAACACCGGCACCGGCAAGCCCGGATGGGCGATCTGGACCGGCGCGACGTCGCTGGGAGAGACGACCACGCGCATTCCTATGCGTCCTATCTCCCACATCTGGGCGGCAAAGCCCGATGGCATGCGGATGCACCCGTGGGACGCCGGATAGCCGGGCAACTGGCCTTCGTGCAGCGCGATACCCGACCACGTCAGGCGCTGCATGTAGGGCATTGGCGCGCCACTGTAGATGTTCGACTCGTGATGGCGGTTCTTCTGGAGGATGCTGAAAATACCGGTCGGGGTCGGGAAGCCTTCGCGGCCCGAGGAAATCGGCGCGCGCGCGATCTCGCCAGCGGCGCCGTGCACGCTGATCCGCTGGCTACCGAGCGAGACGATGGCGAGCAGCGGCTCGCCCGTCGCAATCTGTGCGGGCCCGCGCGCCGCTGTCGCCCGTTGTGCTTCGGCCGGAACGGATAAGCACAACGCCCCCGCGAGCCCCAACGCCGCTCCCGCTGCCCGCCGCACGTTGCGATATCTCCAACGCTCTTGCACGCTACATACCATCCCCAAACGGAACGGGTCTTGCTCCCGTTAGGAGAGAATATAGGCGCTCGCTGGCGATCGAGGGTATCCGAAAGACCACAGCCGCCGACGGATCAGCTCAGCGATCGCGCGCGCCCATGTAGCGCGCCGCCGCCGCAAGAGTAGCGCTGCGTGCTCCAAACGAGGATAACGACGCAATTGCTGCCGCGACGACGCGGTCGAGCTCCTGGCGCGCCGCATCCACACCCATCAGCGAAACCAGAGTTGCCTTGCCCAACGCCGCGTCCTTGCCGACGGCTTTGCCGACACGCGCAGCGTCACCCGTCGTGTCGAGCAGATCGTCCGAGATCTGGAATGCGAGACCCAGCGCCTCGGCGTAAGCGCTGATCTGCGCCAATGCCGGTCCCGACGCTCCCCCCAGCAGGGCGCCGGCCTCCGCGCCATACCGGATCAGCGCGCCGGTCTTCATCGCCTGGAGCCGGCGGATATGGGCCATGTCGGGCGCAATGGGAAGTCCGCGCTTGTCGGCATCGAGATCGATCGCCTGACCGCCGACCATTCCCGCACGGCCGGCATCGACGGCCAGCCGCCGGATCAGCTCGAGCTTGGTGTGATCCGGGACTTCGGGGCCAAGATCGGCCAGGATTTCGAAAGCGACCGTCAGCAGCCCGTCGCCAGCCAAAATTGCCGTCCACTCGTCAAAGGCTTTCCAGACAGTCGGCCGCCCGCGACGGATCTCGTCGTTGTCCATACCCGGCAGATCGTCGTGCACCAGGCTGTAGCAGTGCACGCACTCGAGGGCCGCCGCCACCTCGACCGCGGCAGCGGCCGGCGCATCAAACAGGCGCGCGCATTCGATCACCAGGAATGGCCGGAAACGCTTGCCGCCGCCGAGGACAGCATGCTGCAGCGCAGCCGCCAGACGTTCCGGCGTTGCCGGACTGGCCTGCGCCGCCAGCAGCTGCGCGAGCCGCGCTTCGACCCGCACGGCGGCGTCTGCCAGACGCGACTCGAAATTGTTGACTTCGGATTCCAACGCCGCCTCAAACCGACCGGCGCAGGCGCGGATCGAGCTGATCGCGAATACCATCGCCCAGCAGATTGAAGGCCAGCACCGTGACCGTGATCGCGAGGCCCGGAAACAGCACGAGCCACCACGGCGGCACCAGGCCCGAGTTCAACGCGTCCGACAGCATGTTACCCCACGTCGGCGTCGGCGGCGGAATGCCGACGCCCAGGAACCCGAGCGACGCTTCGATGATGATCGCGACGCCGAGATGCGTCGTCGCCAGGATCAGGTACGGCGCGATGCACTGCGGCAGGATATGGCGGAACATCAGGCGCGCATTCGATGCGCCAAGCCCACGGGCGGCCTCCACGAACGGCATTTCCTTCAACGACAGCACGACGGACCGGATCACACGTCCGCCAAACGGGACACGCGTGATTGCGATCGCAACGATGACGGTCCATGTGCCAGCCCCCAGCGCCATCGCGATCGCCATCGCCAGAATGAGATCCGGGAACGACTGCATGAACTCGAGAATGCGTTGGCTGATAATGTCGAAGCGGCCGCCGAAGAAGCCGCTCATCAGGCCCCAAATCGAGCCAAGCGTCGTGCCAAGCAATACGGCCGCGAAGGCCACCATCAGCGATGTCCGGCTGCCATGAAGAATCCGGCTGAGCGTATCCCGGCCGACCTGATCGGTGCCGAAATAGTGCAGCTCGCTGGGTGGCTTTGTCATCGCGCGAAAATTCGCCTTCAGCGGCGGATGGGGGGCTAGAAAATCAGCAGACACCGCCGACAGGAGAATGGCTGCGACGATGACGCCCCAGAACGCCGACATCGGCGAGCGCCGCGCAAAATTGGCGATCCAGCCCCACGTGCGGCTCAGCCGTGACGGCTCCTTGGGTGGCGCCACGCTCGGCCGGGGCGCGCCGCCGTCCATGTTGGCCGGATCTAGCTTTGTCGCGGTCATTGATAGCGGATCCTCGGATCGAGCCAGGCGATGATGATGTCGACGAGAATGTTCAGCAGGACGAACACCACGGCATACAGAAACACGAGGTTCTGCATCACGAAGATATCGCGTTCGCTGACCGCCGTGAACATCGCGTAACCCAAGCCCGGCGTGCCAAAGGCGCGTTCCACGGGGATCGAGCCGGCCAGCACGAAGCCAAGCAGAATGCCTGAGAGCGTGATCACCGGCAGCAGCGCGTTGGGGAGCGCATGCAGCGCGATCACCAGGCGGTTGTTGAGCCCCTTTGCGCGCGCCGTGCGGACATAATCCTCGCGGATCACTTCGAGCAGGCTCGAGCGCGCCATGCGCGCGATGTAGGCCGCTTGCCCGAGGCCGAGGACGATCGCCGGTCCGATGATCATCTGGATCGTCGTCCAGGGATCTTTCAACAGCGACGCGCCGGTCAGCGGCGCCTTGTAGCCGAACGTGAAGAGCAGCGTCAGCACGATCAGCATGCCGAGCCAGAAGCCGGGGACGGCCAGGAACAGGATCGAGAAGAACCGCACGACGTTGTCCGCGAGGCTGTTCGGTTTCAGCGCGCTGATGATGGCGACGGGGATGCCGACAAGCCACGAGAAAACGACAGATAGAAAGGCGATCTGGGCCGTCAGTGGTCCGCGCCGCAGGATCATCTCCGCGACACTCTCGGACCGGAAGAACGAGCGGCCGAGGTCACCGGCCGCGATGTCCTTCATCCAGTTCCAGTATTGAAGCCACAGCGGATCGGCAAGCCCGAGGTCGCGCATGAAGCTCATGCGCTGCTCTTCGGTGAGCTTGGTGAACCCGTCCGCACCGAAGATGGCGACCAGCGGATCGCCGGGCAGTATCCGCATGACGACAAAAACGACGATCGACACGCCGACAATCGTGACCAGACCGAAGAGCAGGCGCCGCGCGATGTAGCTGAACATCAGGACCGTCAATCGTTGAGAGGACCGCGAGCGGGGCTGGCCCGCTCGCGGCAGTCAAACCAACATCACTTGTCGAGCCACATCGTGTCCATGCGCACGACGTCGTAGATCCCGAAGTAGTCTTTGGGATTGTGGCCCTTCACGTAGCTGTACCAGCCATCGTTGATCTTCTCCCAGGACATCGGGAGCAACGGCGGGTTCTCTTCCATGATGGCCTCGGCCTGCCGGATGTATTCAAGCCGCTTCTTGGGATCGACTTCGCTATCGATCTTCGGAACCAGCTCGTTGAACTTCGCGACATCCCAGTTCGAGTAGTTCTGCGGACCGTTGGGGCTGTACCAAGCATTAAAGTAGTCCGACGGGTCGAGCAGCGTCGACACGATGGCCCCGATCGCCAAATCAAAATTGCCGGACTTTGTATCGTCGAACCATACCGACTCGACGACCGTGCGCAGCTTGGTCTCGATATTCAGCGTCTGCTGCAACATGGCCTGGATCGCCTGGCTCCAGAGCTTGAACGACGCCACCTCGCGCACGAGGTAGTCGAGGCCCTTGATGCCGTTGGCGTAGCCGGCAGCCGCCATCAACGCCTTGGCTTCTTTGACGGCAGCTGTCGGATCGGATTGGTAGCCGATCCGCTTCTCGAGCTCCGTCTTCGGCGTTGCAAATTCCGAGAACGGGTAGATGAAGCCGCCGACCATCATCGGCGCCACATCCTTCACGACGTCGACCAGCACGGCCTTGTCGAGCACGAGATGGCAAGCGCGACGAACGCGCGGATCGTCGAACGGCTTCTTCTTGGCATTCATCCAGGTGGCCTGGATGACGCTTTGAAAGAAATCCTGACCCTGCATGCCGGCCGTGGCCTTCACCTTGCGCATGGCGCCGGGGTCGAGCAGGCGGGCATAGTCGATGCGGCCGGACAGCAGCGAAGAGGCCAGCTCCGGCGAGAACGGCAAGGCGTGATAGAATGTGACGCCGTCGAGGTAGGGCAGGCCCTTGTTCCAATAGTTCGGGTGGCGTTCCATCTCCCAGACTTCGTTTTCGACCCGGCGTTTGCTCTTGAATGGTCCGGTTCCCGGAATATCGACGACGCGGCGCAGATTGTACTGGTTGTCTTCGAGCGTCTTCTTGCGCACGATGCCATTCCAGCCGGATGCGATTGCACCCATGATGAACTCGGCTGGCCGCGGCGCGCTGAGCTTGAACTCGACGGTCTTCTTGTCGCGCGCCTCGATCGACTCGACGGCCTTGAACAGGATCGAGCGCGGAATAGAGATGCCGGACGGCGGCTTCGAAATCCGGTCGAACGTCGCCTTGACGTCGTCGGCGGTCAGCTCTGCTCCATCATGGAACTGCACGCCTTCGCGCAGGAAGAACGTGAATGTCTTGCCGTCGGGCGAGATCTTCCAGCTGTGCGCGAGATCCGGAATGATCGTCTTGCCGCTGTCGCGCGGGTCGCGACGGACAAGGTTGTCGAACATGCAGCCCTGAGAGCCGAGGTTGTTGATCGTGCCGGACTGATGGAAATCGAAATGCGGCGGCCGGGTTGTGATGCCGTAGCGCAACACACCGCCCTTCTTCGGATTCGGCTCGGCGGCCGCGAGTTGGAACTTGGACCCATCAAACTCCAACGGAACGGCTGCGAGACCGAAATCCGGCCGCATCCCTGCGGCGATCGCGGCCATCGAGGCGCCGCCCTTCAGAACATCGCGGCGATTGAACCCGCCCCGCTTCGTCACGTCGTCACCCATTCGCTTCCTCCTGCTAAAAGACCTTTCGGGACGCCTGACGATGTGCTCTCATCGCGCCGCGCCTCTTGTTGTAGGCTGAGACTATACGCCGTTCCCCGAGGAGTCACGCAGTGAGCCACGTCTCTCCGGCTGCCAACCCCGCGACAGGGATCCGGGTTGAAGCTGCACGTACCGTCCTCGAGGTCGATAATCTTCAGACTCACTTTTTTACCACCTCCGGCGTCATCCGGGCGGTCGACGGGGTGTCCTATTCGGTCAAGGCCGGAGAGACGCTCGGGGTCGTCGGTGAATCCGGTTGCGGTAAAAGCGTCACCTCCCTGTCGATCATGCGTCTGGTGGCCACTCCTCCCGGGCGCATCGTCGGCGGTCAGGTCCGCTTCGAGGGCAAGAACCTCCTTGACCTTTCCAATGCCGAGATGGAGGCGATCCGCGGCAACGACATCTCGATGATCTTTCAGGAGCCGATGACGTCGCTCAATCCGCTCTATACGATCGGCCGCCAGATCAGCGAGGCGATCGCGCTGCATCAAGGCCTGTCGCGACGCGAGTCCATGGACAAGGCCATCGACATGCTGCGGCGCGTTTCGATTCCAGAGCCCGAACGGCGCGCGCAGGCCTATCCGCACCAGATGTCGGGCGGCATGCGCCAACGCGTCATGATCGCCATGGCACTGTCGTGCAATCCGAAAGTTCTGATCGCCGACGAGCCGACCACGGCGCTCGACGTCACCATCCAGGCACAGATTCTCCAGCTGATGCGTGAGTTGCAGGACGCCTACGGGATGGCCATCGTGCTGATCACGCATGACATGGGCGTGGTCGCGGAGAACGCCGACCGAGTCGTCGTGATGTACGCCGGCCGCAAGGTCGAGGAAGCGCCCGTCGCCGATCTCTTCGAGCGCCCCGGCCACCCCTACACCGAAGGCCTGCTTGGCTCGATCCCAAGCGTCGACGAAGCCGCCGCGGCTGCCGCCAATCGCACCCGCCTCAGCGAGATCAAGGGCATGGTGCCTTCGCTCGCCCAGTTACCGCAGGGCTGCAGCTTCGCACCGCGCTGCAAGTATGCGACTGATCAATGCCGCACGCTCGTGCCCCCGCTCGAACAGCATCGGCCGGGCCACTGGGTTGCCTGCTGGCATGCCGGCCAGTTGCTCGGAGCCCGCGCATGAACGACTGGAGCCCCCGCGCCGCGCCGTCCACCGACGCCGCCACGGCACCGCTGGTCGAGGTTCGCGACCTCAAGAAGCATTTTCCCATCCACAAAGGCTTCTTCTCGAAGATGGCGGGACAGGTGTACGCCGTCGATGGCGTCTCGTTCCACATCAAGCCGGGGGAGACACTAGGCCTCGTCGGGGAATCGGGTTGCGGAAAGTCGACGGTTGGTCGCACGCTGCTGAAGTTGTTGGAGCCGACCGACGGCTCCATCTTCGTGCGCGGTCAGGACATCACCGCCCTCGACAGCGAAGCGATGATGCCGTTCCGCCAGCGCATGCAGATGATCTACCAGGACCCCTACGCCTCGCTCAATCCGCGGATGACGGCCGCCGAGATCGTGGGCGAGCCCTTCGCCATTCACCGCGTCGGCGCCCACAGCGAGCAGCGGGAGCGCGTCGCCTGGCTGTTCGAGCGCGTCGGACTGCGCGCCGAGTTGATGAACGCGTATCCGCACGAATTCTCCGGCGGCCAGCGCCAGCGCATCGGCATCGCCCGCGCCCTCGCGCTCAATCCGGATCTCATTGTCGGCGACGAGCCGGTCTCGGCGCTCGACGTGTCGATCCAGGCCCAGATCATCAATCTGCTGATGGATCTGCAGGACGAGTTGAACCTGTCCTATCTCTTCGTCGCCCATGACCTCGCCGTCGTCCAGCATATCTCCCATCGGGTCGCCGTCATGTATCTCGGCCGCATCGTCGAGATGACGGAGAAGGCCAAGCTGTTCGAGGAACCGCTGCATCCTTACACCGAGGCGCTGCTGTCGGCCGTCCCGATCCCCAAGGCGACCGCGCGCCGCCGCGAGCGCATCATTCTCATCGGCGATGTGCCAAGCCCGATCAATCCGCCGCCCGGCTGCCATTTCCACACGCGCTGTCCCTACGCGCATGCCCGCTGCAAGGTCGAGGTGCCGGTGCTGCGCGAGGTCACTCCGGGCCATGTCGCGGCGTGTCATCTGCACGATGCCGGCCCGAAACTGCCGCTCGCCAAGCCTGCGGCGGCGGCCTGACGCGGCCCTCGTCCACTGTTCCTGCCGGGGCCATTGCCATGCAGCTCGCCCTCCTCGACGACTATCACCGCGTCGCCAAGGAGTTCCGAGACGAGTGCCGGTTCATCCAGCTGCCGTTCCCGTGAATGCCGTTGACCGCTATACCCGCGCCCGGCGAGCTGATGCTAAACTGGCGGGTGTGCCCGCGTGCCTTTCGGGGGCAGAAATCGACAGGGAACCCCTATGGCCAGCTTCACGAAATCCAGCATCAACGCAGACAGTGCCCAGATCGCGATTGCGGGGGCCGCCGCCAAGGCCCGGCAACTCGGCCACACGATGAGCATCGCGATTGCCGATGAGGCGGGCATCCTGAAGGCGTTTCTGCGGATGGATGGCGCCTCCGAAATGACGCTGCGCATCGCCAAGGACAAGGCTTATACGTCCGCCTGTATGGGCCGGCCGACGCACGCCTTCTGGGATGTCGTGAAAAATGATCCGCCGCTGCTGCACGGCATCGTCAACTATCCGCGGCTGATCGTGTTCGGCGGCGGTTACCCGATCCTCGAAGGCGGCAAGGTGGTCGGCGCCATCGGCATCTCGGGCGGGCACTATTCCGACGACATGGAGGTGGCCCGCGCCGGCCTGGCCGCCATCGGAGCGCCAGTGGGCTGAGGCCGGCGCAGATCGCGGGGCGCTAACTCTTCAGCGCCAGCATGAGGGCGATGGCCGTGAGCGCGAGGGCGCCGAGCCAGAGCGCGGCGCGGCCCGAGCGGGTACGGCGCGCCTCCTCGGCGGCGAGGCGGGCAATCGTCGGCGGGTCAAGGCGCACGCCGCCGCGCGCCATCTCGCCCAGCGCTGCAAAGGTGCGCTCGGCCTGTGCCAGCAGCCCCGGCACGTCGCCGAGAAACTTACCCAGTTCGCCCGCGCCTTCGCGCGCGTCTTTCAAGGCGCCGGCGGCACCGAGATTGGCCTCGATCCATTCGCGCGCAATCGGCTCGGCCGCTGTCCACAGATTGAGTGAGGGGTCGAGACTGCGCGCCACGCCTTCCACGACGACCATCGTCTTCTGCAGGTTGATCAGCTCCGGCCGGGTCTCCATGTCGAAAACTTCGGTGTAGGCGAACAGCTGGCCCAGCAGGTCCGCCATCGAGATCTCGTCGGCGGTGCGCCCATGGATCGGCTCGCCGATGGCGCGCAGTGCCTGCGCAAACACCTCGACCGGGTGATGCGGCGGCACGTAACCCGCCCAATAGTGCACCTCGGCGGCGCGCCTGTAGTCGCGCGTGATCAGTCCATGCAAGATCTCGGCGAGGAAGCGGCGTTCGCGGGGCCCAAGCCGTCCCATGATGCCGAAGTCGACGGCGATCACGCGGCCTTGCGCGTCGACGAACAGGTTGCCCTGGTGCATGTCCGAATGAAAGAAGCCGTCGCGCATGGCGTGGCGCAGGAACGAGCGCAGCACCGTGAGGCCGATTGCACGCAGATCGAGGCCCGCCGCCTTGAGCTTCGCATGGTCCGAGATCGGGATGCCGTCGATCCAATCCAGCGTGAGCACGCGGCGCTGGGTGCGGCGCCAGTCGACCTCGGGCACCCGGAACGCGCCGTTCTCGAGCGCCGCCATCGCCCTTGATGTTCTCCGCCATTTCGGAAATCGCCGCCGCCTCGAGCCGCAGATCCATTTCCAGCGTGGTCGTTGATTTCAACTGGTCGACCACGGCGACGGGGCGCAGGCGCCGCGACGGCGGGTGCAACCGTTCGATCATGCGGGCCGCGAAGAAATAGCTGTCGAGGTCGGCGCGGAACCGCTTCTCGACGCCGGGCCGCAGGATCTTGACAGCGACGTCGCGGCGGTGGCCGTCCCTGTCGACGGCGACGGCCTTGTGCACCTGCGCGATCGAGGCGGCGGCCACCGGCGGCCCAAAACTCGCAAAGTGATCCTCGAGTTTGCCGCCGAGCGCCTCTTCGACTGCGGCACGGGCATGCGCTTGTGAAAAGGGCGGCAACCGGTCCTGCAGGTGGCGCAGGTCGCGGGCCAGATCCTCGCCAATCACATCGGCGCGCGTCGCCAGGAACTGGCCAAGCTTGATGTACGACGGCCCGAGTTTGGCGAGGGCGGTTGCCACCCGCTGGTCTGGCGGCGTGCCGAGCCGGAACGGCCAGGTAGCGATGCGGATGGGCAGTGTGGCGATCTGCGCCAGCCGCAGCAGCAAGGGAACCTTGGTGCCCTTCGGCACGAAGCGAATGCCATGCTGCGCCAAGGTGATGCCGGCGCGGGCAAGGCGGAGCAGGCTTGTCAGGGCGTTGGCCAACGGGGTGGGTCCGGTTGCATTCGGCTGGCCGGCGAAACAGCGAACGGGTGGCCTGCTTCTGCCATCGCAGCCAGCGCCGCGGGCGTCAAGCGAGACCCGTGGATTTGGTTGCTCAAGCGTTGGTCATCACCGGGATTGGCCGAGTGCTGCCTTCAAGACCAGCACATCGCCGCCGAGCCAGCGATGCCCGGGTGCCGATTGCGGCAGCTGGCCGGGAATACGATCCGGAAAGCGAGTGGTATAAAGCGCGATCCAGCCCGATCCGGTCCGCAAGGGCCGCTCCTGCTTTTCGCCCGCCAGGACCTCGAAGGGGGTCGGGTCGGCGAGGCCATCCAAGGTCGCCTTGACGAGCCGATGCAACGCGCCGTTGCCGATCGCCCACCAATCCTCGCCGCGCGACGCGGCCAGCTCGGCCAGCGTGACCAGCGGCGTTGCCGAGAACGCGTGATAGAACAGCGCCCGGCCCTTGCGCTCCATTTCGTGCGGCAACGTGCCGTTCGCCTGGATGTCGCGGCTCGCATCCTCGAAAATGCCGCGCGCCATCGCCCAGTGCTTCTCGCTGCCCGTCGCAAGCCCTGTGGCGCCGAGTCCCAGTCCCAGCCAGTACCAGTGATTGTTCCGCCGGCGCTCGGGATCGTCGAAGAACGCCCGCGCCGCGTCGGCGAGCTCGATCAGCCAGGGCTCGATCACGGCGCGCTCCGCGGGTGTCGCGAACCGGCGCACTTTCAGGTAGGCGAGCGACACGCCCGCGTGGTCCCATTTGCGCTGATACTCGGACTGGCGCGTCTCCATCCGGCCGAGCCACGCGCGCCCCTTGGCCCAGGCAGCGATCCAGGTTGCGGCGCACGTGCCGACCTCCGCCTGCGCGTCGGGCTTCGAGCGCCGCCACGCTTTGTCGGCGTCGGATACGACATGCCGCAGGAAATCGTTGATCGGCTCGACCGCCTCGCGGTGCGCCTCCGCCAGCTCGGCATCGACCACCGAGCCTGCCTTGTCGGCATAGAAGCGCGGCAGCGCGATATCTCGGATGGGTGCCGGTGGCGCGGGGCAAGCCAGCGCGGGCCAGGCGGCGCCGTTCGCCATGATCATGGCCAGCATCAGGTATGCGGACCTGCCTGCGGCCTTTGCCCGGCCTGCCGCGGGTGCTAGCCTTTCGATCAACGCCCCATCCTCCTCATCTCATCATCGCCGAAGGGAACGCCCATGAACGACCGCTACCTGCGCACCGGGATCTTTCTTGCCCCCTTCCACGCGCTCGACGAGAACCCGACGCTCGCCATCGAGCGCGACATGGAGCTGGTCGAGCACCTTGACCGCCTCAACTACCACGAGGCCTGGATCGGCGAACATCATTCCGGCGGTTTCGAGATCATCGCCTGCCCGGAGATGTTCATCGCCGCCGCCGCCACCAAAACCCGCAATATCCGGCTCGGCACCGGCGTCGTGTCGCTTCCCTACCACAATCCGTTCACGCTTTCCTCGCGGATGATGCAGCTCGATCACATGACGCGTGGCCGCGCCATGTTCGGCGTTGGTCCGGGTTCCCTCATCTACGACGCCGACAAGATCGGCCTGAAGGCCGCCGACCAGCGCCGGCGCATGGGCGAAGCGCTCGATTGCATCGTGCCGATGTTGAACGGCGAGAGCGTCACCCGGAAGACCGATTGGTTCACGCTGAACGGGGCCAAGCTGCAGTTGAAGCCTTATTCGCAGCCGGGCATGGAGATGGCCGTTGCCTGCTCGCGCTCGCCGGTCGGCGCCGTCGCATCAGGCAAGCACGGCATCGGCATGATCTCGATCGGCGGCACCAACGACGAGGCGCTGGTGGCGCATGCCAAGAACTGGTCGATCCACGAAGAGGCGGCCCGCGCCGCCGGCAAGACGCCGGACCGCTCGAAGTGGCGCATCACCACCTTCGCGCACGTCGCCGAAACGCGCGAGAAGGCCCGCGCCGACATGGCGTTCGGCCTCGAAAAATTTCGCCAAGTACTTTACCGATGTCGCGACGTTCCCGATCATTCCGCCAGGCATCACAAATCCAGTCGACTATCTGATCGACAATGGCGTTGCGGCGATCGGTACGCCCGACGACTGCATCCGCCACTTCGACCGGCTCTGGAAGGGATCGGCCGGCGGCTTCGGTGCGGTGCTGTTGCTCGCCCACAACTGGGCCGATTGGGACGCGACGAAGCGCAGCTATGAAATGATGGCGCGCCATGTGCATCCGCATTTCCAGCGCCAGTCGAATGCGCTGCGCACCTGGAGCTACGACGACGCGACGGCCAAGCACGAGACCGCAGGCGAGGAATCGAAGGCGGCCGTCCTCGGCGAGATCGAGAAATACGAGGCCGCCAAGGGAAAGGCCGGCGGCGGCCGCGCGTGGTGACGTGCCAGGGCTAGGGACACCGCACCCTTGCCGGCGCTCGGTTGCGCCGGCAACGCTCAGCCGGTCTGCTTGTGCATTGGTGGAACAGCGCAGTCTTGACATTGCGTGGGCATTTGACGGCGCCGTTCGTAACTCATTGCTGGCCCTGGATTTGACACGTCGTTCTAGGGCGCTTTAGCTGACGCCGCATGGGTGAGCCCGCGCAGCAGAGGGTGATCGAGCGTTCAATGATCGAGGACTTCCGGGACAAGCTGGCGCACGTGCTGAAGGTGGCGGAGCTCAGCCGTACCCGGCTTTCGAAGTTGGCCGGGGTCGACAAATCGGTGGCGAGCCGCTGGGCCTCGGGGGCGACGCGCCCCAGCGAAGCCAATCTGGATGCCTTGACGCGAGGCCTCAACGCGACGTTGCCAAATCTGAAGTTCTCCGATTGGTCCCGTCCGCTTCCGGATTTTGTGCGAAATGTCGGCTCGAGTGGCCATGATGGCAATGGCGTCACGGCTCCCCTAGCGCCACTGGTGGCTAGCCGGCCGTCGATCGCGGTGCTGCCGTTTTCGAATATGTCGGGCGATCGCGACCAGGAGTTTTTCGGGGATGGGATTGCCGAAGACATCCTGACAGCGTTGTCGAAGCTGCGGTGGCTGCATGTGGTCGCCCGCCATTCGAGCTTTGCGTACAAGGGTAAGTCCGTCGATATGCGCCAGGTCGGCCGTGATCTCGGCGTCCGCTACGTCCTGGAGGGTAGCGTTCGCCGGTCGGGACAACGCGTGCGCATCACCGGGCAGCTGATCGATGCGACGACAGGTTCGCATGTGTGGGCCGAGCGTTACGACCGCGAGCTGACCGACATCTTCGCCCTGCAGGACGAGATCGTCGGTGCCGTGTTGTCGGCTATCAACCCGGCCATCGTCGATGCCGAACGCCAACGCGCGTTCCATAAGCCGACGCATAGCCTGGACGCATGGGAGGCCTATCAGCGCGGGCTTTGGCATCACTCGAAACGCGATGCAGCCGAGACCGAACTGGCGCGCGCATTGTTTCAGCGGGCGATCGCGCTCGATCCGAATTTTGCGCCCGCCTACCTCGGCCTCTGCCTCGTGCATATCGCTGATGCGATCGTGTTCAAGCGTGCCGACTACGCGCAGGCCATGAGCATGGCCGAGGCCATGGCACGGAAGGCCATTTCACTGGATGAAGGGAGCACAAGTGCACGGGTGAACCTTGGCTATGTCTATCGACTGAAGGGACAGTTGAAGGATGCGTTGCGAGAAGCGCATCATGCGCTTGCGCTCGATCCGGCTTCGGCCGAAGCGCATGGTCTTCTGGGCGTCACGCTGACCTTTGTCGGGGAGTTGCGGGCTGCGCGCCAAGTATTGACGACGGCATTGGAACTTGGCCCTCGCGATCCCCGCCGACCCGTATGGCGCACACACATGGCGCTCGCGAGTTATTTCGAGAGGGACTACGAAACCGCATCCGACGCAGCCCGGCTGGCTGTCGAGGAATTCCCGTTCTATCCGACCGCATATCGCATCCTTGCTGTCTGTCTCGGACAGGCCGGGATGACGATCGAGGCAGCCGCTGCCTTGAAGCGCGCCGTCGAGCTGTCGCCCGACAGCGAAGCACGCTCGCTTGGCAGACGGCCGCCGTTCTACGGTGCTGAACAGAACGCGCTCTTTCTCGACGGACTGCGCAAGGCCGGCTGGCGGGAATGATCGTTGGCGCTCCGCTGTCAATCCGCGCATCACCGCCTTAGACGGTTGCGGCAATGAGTTGGAGGCTGCGAGCAGCCTTGAGGCCGTCGGTGCGGCCAGCGAAATAGCGCAGTTGTGCCATCTCGGTCGTCAGATGGTCGATGTCGGAGAAGCCGGCGCGGCGCAGGCGATCGACAACGTCCTCGGGTTGCACGAGGCTAAGCCACGGCTCACCTAGCTCCGCGCCCCGCTCAATCGACCGGCGAAGGCCGGACTGTGCGGGTCCGTCGAGGTCCTCGCTTGGCGGGTGGCAGGAGAGGACCAGTTCGCTGCCTTTCGGCGCCCGGGCCACGAACTGGAACAGCCCTTGGATTGCGTCTGGTGTCAGGAATTGAATGATACCGAGAGCCGAGCAGAACACCGGCTCGAATGGGTCGAACCCCGTCGCGACCAGATCGCCGCCGAGTTGCCGGGTCTCGAGGTCGATGGGAACAAATGACGTGTTGGCCGGGCGCGCAAGGCCACGCTCGCCAAACCGCTCGAGTGCCCATTCGAGGGATTCGGGCATGTCGGCGAAGTAAATTCGCACATCCCGCGCCCAGTCCGGCTGGCGCCAGGGAAACGTGTCGAGCCCGGCGGCGGCGATGACATATTGGCGGACGCCACGACTGACGGCAGCCTCGAGTCGGTCCTCGGCGAAACGGCTGCGCAATGCCATCGAAGCGCGGCCGACTTTCATGTCCGGTAGCTTGGCAGTCGCCCGAATGGCGTACTCTCGGGCCTCGGGAACGAGCCCGACGGCGACGGGGTCCGGAAATACGAGCGGGGCATCGTCGAGAAGCTGGTGGGCGGCACGTTGCACCGCCGTGTTCACCATCGTCCGGCTGGGTTGGCCAGGGCGCATGTCGGCATTCCTTGTGATGCGAGTTGGAACGTTGGTGGGGCAGGCGGCAGCCGCGTCATCGCGACTTGAGATCGACCTCGTCGACGATCGGCTTCCATTTCAACCGCTCGATCCGGATGAAGTCAGTAAGCTCGGGTGGCGACATCGGCCGCGCGCTCGTGCCGAGCACATGGAAGCGCTCGAGGGTCTTCGGCAAGGACAGGACCTTGCGCAAGTCGGCACTCACCTTCTCGATGATCTCCTGCGGTGTTCCGGCCGGCGCCAGCAGCGGAAACCAGCTCAAGGCTTCGAACCCGGCGATCGTCTCCCCGATCACCGGCATGTCCGGAAATGTGGGCAGCCGCGCCTTTGTCGTGAGTGCGAGAGGCTTCAGGTGACCGGCCTCGATTGCGCCGGCCAATGACGTCCGGCCATCAAAGACGACGTGCAGATCGCCACTGAGAACGTCTTGGACGGCCTTGGCCGTTGTCGCGTAGGCGACGTAGGGCATCGTGATACCCGCGCGCTTCTTGAACAGCTCGCTCGTCAGGTGTGGAACCGTGCCGACGCCAAGGGCGGAATGAAAGATCTTGCCCGGTCGCTGCTTGGCAAGCGCAATCAGTTCGGCAACCGTGTTGACGCCAAGGGAGGGCGCAACAGCGAGCATCATCGGCCCTTCCGCGACCAGCCCGATCGGTGCGAAATCGCGGTCGAGATCGATTGTGAGGGCCTCACCCATGCTCGGCAGAACCAGGAATGTCGAGGAATTCGGCATGTAGAGCGTATAGCCATCGGGCTTGGCGCGGGCCGCGTCCTGCGCGGCGATCAGCCCGCCGCCGCCCGGACGATTGAGCACCACGACATTCTGCTGCCAGAGTTCGGAAAACCGTTCAGCCATGAAGCGCGCGGTGATGTCGGGACCATTGCCCGCCGGCGATTGGACGATGATCCTGACGGGCTGTGTGGGATACGCAGCGGAACCGGCGGCGCTGGGTGCGATCCATGCGGCCATGCTCAGCGCGGCCATCAAGGCATGTGGCTTGCAGATCCGGATTGTTCGCATTGCTGTCTCCGTGGCGTGAGGTGTGTCGCCCGGACATTCAAACATGGAGCGGGGTTGCACGGGAGTTGCAACAGGCGACGCCGGTCTATTCGGCACGCCGGTCGATCTATCGATGTACTGAGGGGCCTCCGGGATGGAATGACGGTCGTCGACGTGCCATCCTAGCGGAAGCACCGACTCCAATTCCCCTAAGGCAGAAATGTCAAAGCTCACCGATTTGACGCGGTATTCGGACGCGCACCTGCAGTTCTCGAAGGCCGCACTCTGGGCATTGTTCGACGGTGATCGCGAGCGGCTCAATATCGCGCACGAATGCGTCGATCGACACCCGCCCGACCGTCGCGCCGTTTCGATCGCCTACGCGGACGGCCGTTATGAGCACATCTCCTTTGGCGAGCTTGCGCGATGGTCGAACCGCGCGGCCAATCTCCTGAAAGATTACGATCTCAGGGCCGGTGATCGGGTCGGGATCATGCTCGAGCCGGGGCTTCCGTTCTACGCCTTGCTGTTTGGCGCTATGAAGGCCGGGATGGTGGCCGTCCCGCTGTTCACGCTATTCGGGCCGGATGGGCTGGCGCTGCGCCTCGATGATTGCAAGCCAGCGATCCTGTTTACGGACAGCGAGACTCTCAGGATTGCCGAGCAGGCCTGCCAGTCGCGGTCGGAGCCGCCGCGCATCATTGCTGCGGATGATGCCCTCGTGGTGAGTTTGACACAGGCCGGGGACACATACAGCTGCGCAACCAAGGCCGATGACATGGCGATGTTTCAATACACGTCCGGTACGACCCGGGAGCTGCCGGAGGCGGTGAAACATCGGCACCGGTCGATCGTCACCGTGGCGGTTGCCGCGCTCTATGCAACGGGTGTGCGGCCCGGCGATCGCTTCATGTGCCCCTCCTCGCCGTCGTGGGGACATGGATTGTGGCACGGCACGCTTGCGCCGCTCGGCCTCGGCGTGTCGATTGCGAGCTACTCAGGCCGGTTTCATCCGGAGCGGCTGCTGGCCGCCCTTGCCGATCTCGAGATCACCAATCTGTCGGCAGCCGCCACGCACTATCGGATGATGAAAAACACTGGAGCTGCGCACCTGCACCGCTACAGGCTCGAGAAGCTGTCCTTCACCGGCGAGCCGATCGACGACGACACCGCCAAATGGGTCGAAGCGACATTCGGCAGACTGCCGGCCAGCATGTACGGGAGTACGGAGATCGGCGTTATTCTCGCGGACTATCCGGGAGCGCTGGATCACCGCGTGAAGCTCGGCGCGCTCGGCAAGCCCGTTCCCGGCCAGCGCGTCGCGGTGCTGAATGCGAAGGGCGAGCTGTGCGGTCCGCGCGAGATCGGGGAAATCGTCGTCTGGCGCAGCGATGGCTGGTTCCGCACCAAGGACCTCGGCCTGATCGACGAGGACGGTTATTTCTTCCATCGCGGCCGCGCCGACGACGTGATCATCTCGGCCGGCTGGACCATGAGCGCCGTCGAGATCGAGAACACGCTGCTGGCGCACCCGGATGTGCGCGAGGCGGCCGTTATCGGCGTACCCGACACCGCACGCGGCCAGGTCGTCAAAGCATTCATCGTATCGGACCGGTCTGGCGACGGCGACTTCCTCGCGGAGCTGCAACGGTTCACGAAGGATCGGCTGAGCCAGCACGAGTATCCGCGGCAAATCGCATTCGTTGCCGAGCTGCCGAAGTCGACGACAGGCAAAGTCAGCCGTGCCAAGCTCCGGGAGCTGGAGAAGCTGGCAAAAGGAGAGCGCGCATGAGCGACGGCAAGGCAAATCAGCTGTTTCCGAAAATCACCGATGAGGGACTTGCGCAGCTCAGGGCGAGGATCGGCGTCAAAATCCAGAATACACTCGAGCCCTGGTGTCACGAAGCGACACGCGACAACATTCGCCATTACGCGCACGGCATCGGCGACGACAATCCGCTCTGGTGCGACCCGGACTATGCGGCCAAGACGGCGCACGGCGGGATTGTCGCACCGCCGTCATTCCTGTTCGCCTGCGACCGCATCGTATCCGGCTATGTCGGCGGGCTCCCCGGTGTGCACGCGATGTGGGCCGGTGCCGACTGGACGTGGCGGCGTCACGTCAAGCGCAACGAACCGATTACGACCGAGGCCCGGCTGAAGGACATCATCGCGCACGAGACGCGCTTTTCGGGTCGCGCCATCCAGCAGATCTACAGTGTTCGATTCTTCGGCAATGGCGGCGACGTCGTTGCCGAGTGCGACAGCTGGTGCTTTCGGACGGATCGCGATCTCGCACGCGAAACGGGTACGAAGTACACCGAGACCCGCAAGAAGGCGCCGAAACGCTATACAGAGGCGGAACTCGAGGAGATCTACCGGCACTATGCGCAAGAGGACGTCCGTGGGGCGCGACCGCGATATTTCGACGACGTTCAGGAGGGCGAGGCCCTGCCGACAATGGTCAAGGGACCAATGACGGTCACCGGCTTCATTGCCTATGCGCAGGGCTGGGGCGGACTCTACATTCGCGCCAACAAGCTCGCCTGGAAAATGATCCACGCGCATCCCGGCCTCGGAATTCGCAATCGGTTCAACATTCCCGACTGTCCCGAGCGCGTGCACTGGGAGGAGGAGTTCGCGCACATGGTGGGGGCGCCTGGCGCTTACGACTACGGCCCCGAACGCTGCTCATGGTTGACGCATCACATGACGAATTGGATCGGCGACGACGGTTTCCTCAGATCCTCATCGTGCAAGATTCGCCGGCACAATCCGGTCGGCGACGTGCTCTACATCAAGGGCAAGATCACTCGGAAATTCATCGCCGAGGACGGCGCCCATTGCGTCGAAGTTGCACAAGAGGGGCACAACCAGGACGGCGAATTGTCGGTCCTCGGCACATCCACCGCCCAATTGCCGGTGAAGCCGTGAACTTGTTGCCGCTACCTCTCGCCGGCGTGCGCGTCCTCGATTTGTCGCGTGTGCTCGCCGGTCCCTATTGCACTCTGGCGCTGGCCGATATGGGTGCTGACGTCATCAAGATTGAAAACCCGGATGGCGGCGACGACAGCCGGGCGTTTAGCCCGACGCAAGGCGGCCACTCCGTCTATTTTCTGACCTTCAACCGCAACAAGCGATCGCTGGCGCTGGATCTCAAGTCGGCCGTGGGCCGCGACGCATTCCTGAAACTCGTCGCCAAGTCCGATGTCGTCGTCGAGAACTTCAGAACTGGCGTCATGGAGCGATTGGGCCTCGGCTATACAACGCTGAAGGCCATACGACCGAGCCTCGATTTATTGCGCGATATCGGGCTATGGCCGAGACGGTCCCAACGTCGACGTACCCGGTTATGATCCGATTGCTCAAGCCGAGAGCGGGCTGATGTCGATGATCGGAGAACCGGACCAGCCGCCAGTGCGCGTCGGATCTTCGGTCGTCGATATGGTGACCGGCATGTTCGCGTCGCAGGCGATTGCAGCGGCGCTGCGGCACGCCGCGATTACAGGCGAAGGCCGCCTCGTCGAGGCGACACTGCACGAGACCGCGCTTGCCATGCTGCTGAATTTTGCCGCTGTCCACCTATTCACCGGCGAGAACCCGACGCGCTCCGGAAACACGAACCAGGTGGCGCAACCCGCGGCCTTGTTCGAGGCCAGCGACGGTCCCTTTGTGATGGCGGTCATCAACGACCGGCATTTCCGGCGCCTGTGCGCCGAGATCATCGAACGACCCGAACTCGCCGATGACCCGCGCTACAAGACGAACGCTGCGCGCGTGAAGAACGGCGCCGAGCTTCGCCGGATGCTGGCCGACATCTTTCGGGTTGGCGCACGGGACGAATGGGTCGGCAAGCTTCGCGAGGCCGGCATTGCTGCAGGCCCGGTTGCAAGCGTCGCGGACGCCTTGACGAGCAAACTCGTCGAGGACCGCGGCGTCGTCCGACGGCTCAGCCACAGCACGCTTGACGGCTATCCGGCGCTGGCGGGCGTCGCGCGCCTGCACGACACCGATGCGGTGCCAGCGGCTGGCGCTGCCTTGCTCGGCGAGCACACCCGCGAGGTTCTGGCGGAGGTCGGCGGACTGTCGCCGGCCGAGATCGATGCATTGATCGGCTCCGGCGTCGCCAAGGCCGCGGAGCGCTGACGGCGCTAGTGTTAGCCGAGCACGCCCAGGGCCCGCAGCCGTCCGATGTCGCTCGTCGAGTACCCCGCCTCCTGCAGCACCGCGTCCGTATGCTCGCCAACCCCCGGAGAACGACGCGGCGCAACCTTCGTTTCGCCGTCGAGATGAAATGGGCTCGAAACCGTCAGGCCTTTGCCGTCGGCGAAAGGGACAAGCGCGCCGATCTGTTGGAACTGAGCGTCGTCGGAGGTCTCGTCCACCGAGTGCACACCTCCGAACGTGACGCCTGCCTCGTCCAGAATTGTCCGCCATTCCGCGAAGTCGCGCCGCGCAAACACCTCATCCAGGATGGCCGTCAGCGCGGCCGCATTCTGCTTGCGTGTCTCGCTGGTCTTGAATCGCGGGTCGTCAGCCAGATGCGTGGCGCCGACGGCCGCCAGGAAGCCGTGCAACTGCCGCTGCTCATTGTGCAGCGCCATGAGGAACCAGCGACCATCGCGACAGCGATAGTGATTGGCCAGCGCATTGGGCGCCTTGGCGCGCGGCGGTCGATGGGCAATCTGCTCGCCGAACAGCCGGCTCTGGACAAAGCAGGCATTGGCCCACAGGCCGTTCTGCACCAGCGACGTCTGGACGACGCCGCCTTTGCCGGTCTTTTCGCGGCGATAGAGCGCCGTGACGATTGCCGCATAGAGCCCGGTCGCACTCGGATGGTCTCCCATGCCAGGAGCGGATCGGGCTGGCTCGACATCCGCCGAGGCGCGCACCATGTCCATCAAGCCGGAGCGGGCCCAATAGGCGGTAGCGTCGAACCCAGTTTTGGCCGCTTCCGCGCCTTGTTCGCCATAAGCGGTGAACGAGCCATAGATCAGCCGCGGGTTGACCGCCAGCAGATGCGCCGCGGAAATGCTCAATCGATCGCGCACCGGCAGCGGGAAGTTCGTTACGAACACATCGGCCGTCGCGACCAGGCGATTGAGCACCGCGAGCCCTTCGGCATGCTTCAGGTCGATGGCGAGACTGCGCTTGTTACGGGAGGTCAGTTGCCAATAGTAGTCGGTGACCTTGCCGGGAATTGGTGTGGAGGCACGCCAGGGATCGCCAGCGCCCGGCGGCTCGACCTTGATCACGTCGGCGCCGAAGTCGGATAGTATGGTTGCGGCAGCGGGGCCGGCAATCCAGCTCGCGCAGTCGATCACTTTCAGGCCAGAAAAGAGGGGATCGGTCATCGATTGATGTCTTTCCTGTCCTCGGTCCCCGTCAAGATGGCGGGCTCGCAAATGCGAAACTGGAGATCGGCGCCCCGCGAGCCGGAGAAATATGCGCGTCGTGCCGCCAAAGCGTCGAGACGTCAGGAAATCGCCTCGATGCTTCCGCGTCAAGGTGATGTCGCACACGCGACGCTGCCGGGTGCTGCGCCCACGTCACGACACTCGCGACGCTGCCATCGAAGGCGGACACAACCATACGCATTGTCTCGCCATCTTCAACCATCGCAACAGCCCGCTCGCGCAGGTCCAAAGAGTACGCTCGTGCCATGTGTGCTGGCGGACGTTTCTCATTGCGCGATGTAACCGCCATCGATCACAAGCTCGGTGCCGGTGATGAACGATGCTTCGTCAGATGCCAAGAACAACACGCCATAGGCGACGTCCATCACCTCGCCCAAGCGGCGCAGCGGCGTTGCGGCGGCCTTGGAGGCCCGCCCGGCGGCGTTCGTATTGTTCAGCATCGGCGGCAGGTAGCCTGGATGGACAGAGTTCACCCGCACACCGGTCGGTCCGAACCGCACGGCTGCGGTCTTCGTAAAGATGCGCACCGCGCCCTTAGACGCGCTGTAGCCGGGGTGGCTGTCCGCGCCGCCGATGAAACCCATAATCGACGAAATATTGACCACGGAACCGCCACCGGTCTTCGCCATCTCGGCGGCCGCGCGTGTGGTCCCCAAGAACACGCTGGTGGCATTGACTGCCATCAGTTTTTCCCAGCCCGCCAGCGCCAGCTCGTCGCCGACCGAGCTGCCGCTGATACCAGCATTATTCACCAGAATATCGAGCCGGCCGTAGGTTGCGATGGTGGTGGCGATCAGATGGTTCCAGGCCACTTCCGACGTCACATCCGTTTTCACAAACGTCGCTCGGCCCTGGCTGGCACAAATGTCGGCGGCGACCGCGTCGCCCTCTTTCTGGAGCACATCGGCAATCACGACCGCCGCGCCTTCCTTGGCGAACAATCGGGCTTCCGCTTCGCCCATACCGTGTGCACCACCGGTGATGATGGCGACCTTACCTTTCAGTCTCATGCGTCTCTCCCATGGCAATGGACATGATCATCGGCGCTTGGGCCCTCGAGAGCAAGGACAAGCGCCATGGTCCGTCGCCAACCGTGCGAGTGCAGTCGCGTGACCTGGGTCGAATTTTGATCTAGGCCGGTGCAGGTTCGAGCACATAGGGTTCCAGGGACCCCTGAGCGGTTCTTCGGAGCTGGTGCCATTTCTCAGGGCCGCCGTAGTAGGCGAGGCTGCCGGGCTCCGCGGTTCCGTCGCCGTTGTAGTAGGTCAAGCAGTCGCGGAAAGGTTGGGTCTTGATGTCCGCCTCGCGACAATGCTCTGCATAGGCAATCTCTGGCTCCCGTTTAATGTCGACGATGCCCAGGCCCCATCCGCGCAAGGTCTTGAGCATCCAAACGACGTAATCGGTGTGGCCTTCGATCCCGCGGGTGAAATTGAACTGCCCGCCGCCACTTTGCGGTCCCGACATGGATAGGTCGTCTGCTCGACGGTTGTGTGGAACAGGCAGTGGTCGTAGAAGCCGAGCTTCGTCGCCATGCTCTGGCAATATTCGAGAATCTCGAAGCCGGAGGCGAACTTCATCGTTGGGAAATAACCCATCTCCTCGAGCAGCGGCAGATAGCTGTAGGATTCGACATCGCAGGCAATTCCGGAATAGCGGTTCCAGTACTAGGTGCCGCCAACGTCGCCACCCTTCTCGCAGAACCGGACATCCTGAAAGCCGGCCGCGCGCAGCTTGTACCAGAGCAGCAGCGCAGCGAAGCCGCCACCGATGACCAGTATTTCGCAGTCGTCGCTGAGCGGGTCCCGTTCAATCGGCGGTGCCGAGTACACATCCTCGAGATATTTGGCGAACTCGCCTTCCATGGCGATGTAATCGGCCGCACCTCGTCGCGCTTCCTTGAAGGCGCGATATTTTGCCTGCTCCTCAGCGTTGAAGGCGGCTCCGGGCGGCGGCGGTGGCAATGTCGTCAGGACAGTGTCCGTGATTGTCGAATAGCCTTTTCCGGCGATCCTCTCGGTTGCCTTGGCGGCACGCGTATTGAAGATCTTCAAGCCCGTAGTGGCGTCGGTTCGGATCGGCAACGTCATGTTTCACCAGTTCGTTTCGTTGAGGGTGTGGTTCGAGCGGGCAGCTTCGCTCGAGATGTGGCGTCAGTCCTTCTTGGTCATACCGAGGCGGTCGAGAGCGAGGCGGTCGGCTCCGATCTGCCGTTGAGCGAACGCGGCGGGATTCATGAACTCGGCGCCGCAAGGCTGAATGACACGTACGAAATCGCGACCTGATGGCCATGACTGCGGTCACCCATCCTGCGATCCGATCATCCAAGCCGCTCGCGAAGGCGTTGGCCGATCAAGGCGACGGCGTTGCGCGCCGCGGCACACTCCCTGGTCCAGCCGAGGAAGCCATGCGGGTGATCCGGCACCTCAAGCGCTTCAGCAGCGATCCCGGCCTCGCGCAACCGTTTTGCGTAGGCTAGTCCTTCGTCGACCAGAGGATCGAGTCCAGCAACGATGACCAGGGCAGGCGGCTGGTCCGCAAGTGACTTGGCAAGGAGCGGCGAGGCCCGCACATCGGATGCCTGCTTGGGGTCCTTGAGGTAGAGGTTGATATAGGTCTTCATCCGGTCGGCCGTGAGCGGATAGCCCGTCCCCAGATCCTTGTAGGAGGGTTGTTGGCAGGTCAGATCGGTGACGGGATAGACGAGCACCTGGAAGCGGAATGGCACGCCGCCCGCGCCGGCCAAGTGCTGCGCAGCAGCGGCTGCAAGGTTTCCGCCTGCGCTGTCGCCACCGATGGCAAGCCGATCGACATCGATGCCGTGCTCGGCGCCGTGCTTTACCATCCACTGCGCCACGGCAATGGTGTCATCGAGCCCAGCCGGAAAGGGATGCTCCGGCGCTAAGCGGTAGTCGATGGAGGCAACCACGATCCCCGCATCACGGCAGATGGTCCGGCATAAGGTTTCGACCATATCGAGGTCACCGACGACGAAGCCGCCACCGTGACAGTACATGTAGGCGGGTAGCAATCGGGCGGTCGTGCCTGATGGATAGTAGAAGCGCACAGGGACCCGTGCGGCCGGCGTATCGATTGTCCGATTGACGACGCGACCGACCTCGGGTGGATCGGCGGCCAGGCGCGTCACGCGCTTTTTCATCAGCGCGCGCATTTGCGGGATCGGCAACGGGGGCACAACGCCACGTTCAAGCTCCGCAATGATATCTTGAACGCGTTTGGCGTCGGGGTGCAGTGGGGAAACCGTGCGCATTGTGGAGTTCCTTCTCGTCTCCCGATCGGTCGCGCGCGACCACTGGCCGAACAGCTTGTCAGCCACGCTTTGCGCGCGTGTTGGCGGCCGTCTATGCCGGCAATGACGGCTCGGTCGCGTGCGCCGGCGCTTCCAGCTCAAAAGTATTCATATTGTAAGCCAGTACGGCGTAGCAGGCGACGAGGTTGGTCAGGGTCATGACACCGCGCTGTCCGAACGCGGCGGTGGCGGCGTCGAATATTGCCTTGCCGACCTTGCGGTTTTGCAGGAGTTCGCGAGCGAAGCTCACTGCGGTCTGCTCATCGGGCGCAAGGCCGGTCAGCTGGCGCCGCTCCCTGATGTTGTCGACGATTTCTCCGCGCACGCCGGCCTTCCGGGCTTCGGCCGCATGCGCATACCAGATGAAGGCGCAATTCATTTCGCGCGCCACGGTCAGCATCACAAGTTCCTGCAGCTTCTGGGAGAGGCTCGCTTCCTTGCGGATATAGGTGCGAAGCGATTCAAGGCGCTGCGCCATCTCCGGCATGTGCGCGATGATGGAATAGGGGCCGATCTTCGGCTCGCTGCCGCGTGCCTTTGAAAAGGCGTCGTAGGCCGCCTGCTCTCCGGCAGGAACGGCGTCTCTCGTCACAAGCTTGATGCGGGCCATCGGGCTCTCCTTGGCGCGGTGTCATCGGATCACGTCTCGCGCGACGCCGACAGGATCAGTTCAGGATCAATAATAGACGTTGCGTCCGGCACCGCCGGTTGCCGCGACCAGCTCGCCGGACACGGCCCAGGCCTTGTCTGAGGCCAGGAACACCGTGACGAACGCGATCTCTGAAGCATCCACCATGCGGCAGATGGCATTGCCGCGCGGCGAGTCCGGCGTGAAGTCCTGCCGCTCCGCCTCTTCCGGAGATACGCCCAGCTGCTTGGCGCGGGCGGCGAGCAGGCTTGGCGTGCGCTCGGTTCTCGTCGTGCCGGGATGGATGCAGTTGACGGTGATGCCATGGCGGCCCAGTTGCACCGCTAGCGTCTTGGTCATGTGGACCAAGGCACCATTGCGGGCGCCACCGCTGAGGTTGCCGGCGTTGCGGGCGTTGGCGCCGCTGATGTTGATGATGCGCCCCCAGCCTGCCGACTTCATGAATGGAATGACGGCGCGCGAGCAACGCAGGGCGCCCACGTACTTGATGTTGAAATCCTCCAGCAGATCCTCGTCGACGACCAATTCAATGGGACCGGTCGCGGTGGCGGAGCCGCCCGGCGCAGATCCACTGTTCACCAGGATGTGCAGGCCGTCCAGCTGCTGCGCCGCTTCGGCGACCATGCGGTCGACCTGCTCCTTGCTGGTGACGTCGGCGACAAGAGGAAGGATGCGCCGGTTCGTCTCGGCCGCCAGCTCGCGCGCCGTCGCCTCCAGGTCCGCCTTGTTCCGCGCAACGATCGCAACGTCCACGCCTTCGCGGGCCAACTCGCGCGCAATGGCCTTGCCGATACCGCGACTGCCGCCGGTGACGATCGCATGCTTGCCTTGCAATCCGAGATCCATGGCGTGCTCTCCTGTTGGCGGGATGAGTGGAATTTCATTGCCGGGTTGCCATTGTTCTCTCAACGGGGATTGGGCGCAAGGGCGCTCAGAATGGCGGGCCGGCGCCTCCCGCCAGCGCCAAGCGCTTTGCATTCGGCTGTGGCGTGCCATAGCATAAGCCTTGACTGATCAACCGGGAGAATGAGCCATGGGACAATGCATCGTCGTCGTTCAGTTCGACCTGCCGAAACGCACCGAAGAGCAGGCGATAAAGGGCGGAACATCGACCGCGCCGATCTATCGCGACCTCGGCAAGAAGGGCTTGATCCGCAAAGACTACCTGAATGGCGAAGCCGGCACCGGCGGAGTCTACCTGTGGGACAGCCGCGCGTCGGCTGAATCGTGGTTCACCGAGGAGCGCATGGCGGAGCTGACCAAGAGGTTCGGAGCGCGGCCGCGCCTCACCTGGTACGACACGCATGTGACCGTCGACAACATCAAGGGCGAGACGCGGGTCAATGGCAAATCGGTCGAGGCCGTGGCCTGAGGCCGGAGTGATGCTCGTTCGTCCGCGAGAGCCGGATCCCTGTTCTGCGGCGGCGCACCGCTTTCCGTTTCATTTTGAGACGGCGGCGTGCGCGGGCCGACCGGCGCGAGCTCGGTTAACGCTGCGCCGAGACGAACTTTGCATTCATCACTTGTGAACGAATTCCGACCGTGTATTCTTAACACCCTGTTAAGCGTAGGGGTGGACGATGCGTCGGGTGCGGTTGTGGGTATATTCCTGGGTGTTGTGTTCGCTGCTCAGCGTCATTGCGGCCAACGCGATCCAATCGAAGGTGGCTGGTGCGCTGGCAAGTCTCGGGGAACCGCAATTGGCGTCGCTCTGTGCGGCCGTGCTCTCGCGCGTCGATGAGACCCTCGCAACGGTCGCCTGTGGTGGTGTCGGCGATCTCGGCTTCCGGAATTGATACCCACAACTAAGGCATCTCTGCGTTTTAGGCCGTGACGTTCGACTGGACCTCGGCTGCTTCATAGGCCTCGGTGGCGGCGAGCCACGTCTCTTCCGCCAACACCAGCGATTTCGCCTGCTGGCCCCGCTCCATCGAGAGCTTCTGCGCTTTGGCGGCGTCGCGGGTATAGAGTTCTGGATCAGCCAGAACAGTGTCCAATCGCGCAATATCCGCAATCAGGCTTTCCATGCGCGTCTCCGCCGTTTGCATTGCTTTGCGCAGCGGCGCGAGCTGGGCGCGGCGCTCGGCGGCGTCGCGACGCTGCTCGGCGCGTGAGCCCCGGCTGTCGATCGCATCGTTGCTGGTGGCGCGCGCCTTGGTGCGGTTTCCGCGTTCCGCCAGTAGCTCGCTGCGATAGCTCTCCATGTCGCCGTCGTAGGGGCGCACGGTGCCGCCTTTGACGATCCAGAGCCGGTCGGCACAGGCATCGACGAGATGGCGGTCATGGCTGATGAGAATGACCGCGCCCTCGTAATCGTTGAGCGCGTGGATCAGGGCTTCGCGACTGTCGACATCGAGGTGGTTCGTCGGCTCGTCGAGAATCAGGATGTGCGGCGCATGGAATGCGGTCATTGCCATCAGCAGCCGCGCCTTCTCGCCGCCTGAGAGGTTTTCGGCCTTGGTGTCGGCCTTGTCGGCGCCGAAGCCCCAGGTGCCGAGCCGCGTGCGCTTCTGCGCCTCCGTCGCTTCGGGTATCAGGCGGGCGACTTGATCGTAAGGCGACAGGCCTTCCGCGAGATCGTCGAGCTGGTGCTGAGCGAAATAGCCGACCTCGACGCGAGTGGCGCCGAACACCTGACCAGCAAGCGGTTTCAGACGACCGGAGATCAGCTTGGCGAACGTGGACTTGCCGTTGCCGTTCTGGCCGAGCAGCGCGATGCGATCGTCCTGATCGATGCGCAGGTCCAACCCCTTCAGGATCGGCTGGTCCGGCGCGTAGCCGGCGGCCGTGCCTTCCAGGCGCAGAATAGGGCTCGCCAGCATCTTCGCGGGATTGGGAAATACGAATGGCACAACGCGATCCTCGACCTGATCGGCGATCGGCTGCATGCGGGCCAGCGCCTTGATCCGGCTCTGCGCCTGGGCCGCTTTCGTCGCCTTGGCCTTGAAGCGGATGATGAAGGCCTCGATGTGCCGGCGCGCGTCGTCCTGCTTCTTCTTGAGTTTCAGCTCGAGCCGCTGCTTCTCGCGCCGTGCCTCTTCGAAATCGTCGTAGCCGCCGGTATAAAGCGTGAGCTTGCCGCGCTCGAGATGCAGGATCTGGCCGACCGCCCGGTTCAGGAGATCGCGGTCGTGGCTGACGATGACGACAGTGTGCGGATAGGTCTTGAGATAGCTTTCAAGCCACAGTGTGCCTTCGAGGTCGAGGTAGTTGGTCGGCTCGTCGAGCAGAAGGATCTCCGGCTCGAGAAACAGCACCGACGCGAGTGCCACGCGCATACGCCAGCCGCCGGAGAATTGGCGACAGGCGCGGCGCTGGGCCGCCTCGTCGAAGCCGAGACCCGAGAGGATCGATGCCGCGCGCGCCGGCGCTGCATGCGCGGCGATGTCGACCAGACGCTCCTGAATCAAGCCGATGCGATGGGCGTCCGTCGCTGTGTCCGCCTCCGCTAGCAGCCGTGCCCGTTCAGTATCGGCAGCCAGCACCCAGTCGATCAGACTGTCGTCGCCGCCGGGCGCTTCCTGCGCGATGTGGCCGATGCGGGAGCCCTTCGACGTGGTGATGCCGCCCGAGATCGGGCGCGATCTCGCCTGTGATGAGGCGCAGCAAAGTCGTCTTGCCCGTGCCATTGCGCCCGACCAGGCCGACCTTGTGGCCCGTCGGAATACCGGCGGTGGCGGAGTCCAGGATCAGCTTGCCTTCGATCCGGTAGCTGAGCTCGTTGATGTGCAGCATGGTTCTTTACTGGCGCCTTCGGATGCCCGCGTGCGCATCCGGCGCGTCGATAGCTGGTTCGCTGGCGGATGTCACGCCGTGTCGATAAATCCGGCCAGAACGGCTGGCAGTCCGGCAAGGCTATCGATCGCGGCCGTTCGACCACCGGGCAAAGGGCAATCGCCGACCGCCTCGTGCCAGAAGCCGCGGCGGACGTGCACCGCGGTCATGCCAAGTGCCGCCGCCGGCCTGATGTCGTTATCGATGCGGTCGCCGACATAGGCAATGTCGGCGAGGGGCGCGCCGCAGGCGTCGGCCAACGCCTGAAAGAAGGCCGGGTCCGGTTTCGAGATTTTCCAGCGGCCGGAACTGGCGGTCATGTCGGCGCCAAGGCCCGCTCGCGCAACGGCGTGCTCGGTCAGGACCGAAGTATTGCCGGCGACGCCAATCTTCAGGTCCTGGGCGCGGAGCTGGCGCGAAGCACGCGCGAACATCCGGAAAGAGGTCCTCGGTGTGAAATCCCGGGTCGTCACGACAGGCGATGCGGGCCGCCTGCGCCGCGGCGAGGTCGAAGTCCGGGCGGAAGCGCTGGAACACCTCCCGATGATGCGCGCCGCGCCGGATAGTGTTGCGCAAAGCGTCGTAGAAATCATCGCGTGGCACGCCAAGCCAGTCGGCCCAACGGCCCCAGAGGCCGCGCTCGTCGAACAGCGTCTCGCCCACATCGAAGCACACCCACCGAAGCATCTTGCGCCTCCGTTACCCCGCTATTTCGGGATCAGCGTATCAGCGACGACGCGGATCAGTTCGACATAGCTTTTCAAGAGGCCCCAAGCCACGACGCCGGCGACGAAGCCACCCAACAGGACAAGCCAACTCGCACCGTTGACCACCATCAGCAGGGCTGCGAGCGGAACCAGCAGCGCCACCGCGATGGCCAGCCCGTTGCCGTACCGCAGGATGAAGGCAATCGCCGGATAGGTCTCCATAGGGCTCAGGTTCTGAGCTTCGGCGTGATCGGCTTGAGGATGCGCACGCCCGGCACGTCGAACATGCTGGCGGTCAATTGACCCTTCGGGACGACGGCGATGGTGCGGCGGGGCGAGGTGCGATCCAGTCCTACACTCGTCAGGACCGTCGCCTTGCCGGCGAAGGCGCCCGGCAGCTTGGCGTCGCCTTCCCCCATCAGGACGTGCTCATCGAAGCCGACATCGGGCGTCTCCTTGATGCCGTCGAACACATTGCGATCCCAGTTCGTGTGTTCCGTCTGCCATTCGCCGGTCGAGGCCGGGCCGCCGTTTGCTTGGTAGGCCGCACTCTCGAACACCTCGGGCCCGGCAACCTCGTGCAAGGCAATCCAGGGTGATCGCGTCGGTGTCAGGCAACGGAAGCGTTGGGTGCCGGTGAAGCCCGGCACGTTGCGCACGAGTTTCGCGGTATGGCAGATGTACCAGACGTGCCAGTCGTGCTCGCGCGCGGCGTTGCGGAACTCCATTTCGACGACGTACATCATGATCCAGATTCCCCGGGTTGCATTAGGCGCGCTGTTGCAGCGCTTGGGCGATAGCTTCGGCGGCGACGAGGCCTTGTACGCCGGCCTTCGTGAGGCCGCCGATATAGACGGCGCTCTCGCCGCCTTCGAGTCCGCCAGTGGTCGAGCCGGCGGCATACAGCCCAGCAATCGGCGCGCCGCTCCTGGCCAGAACCTGCGAGCTGCCGTTCACGCGAATACCGCCCATCGTATAGGTAATACCGGCGCAAACCGGGATCGCCATGTAGGGCGCTGTTGCAATCGCATGCGCGGCAAAGCGCGCCGTCGTGCGCGGCGGATTGAGGGCCGCACCTGCGGTCTTGCCGATCGCATCGTTGTAGCCGGCGACGGTCTCTTCCAACGTGTCGCCGGACAGGCCGGCCTTCGCGGCAAGCTCGGCGAGCGAGCCGGCGCGCAGGATCGTTCCACCTGCGTTTTCGAGCGTTGGGTTCGCGGGGATCCGAGCGGATTTGCCGGGGCCGTCCCAGATCTTGGCGTCGAAGATGATGGTAGCGCCAAGCGGGTCCGCCGACCGGGCGATTGAATTGGCGAGCGCGACGCCGCCGATGCCCTCGTCGGCGAAGCGCCGGCCTTGGCGGTCGACCAGCAGGCCGGCCGTCGCGATCGCGTCGAGTTCGGGATACGGCCACACCTTGTCGTTCGTCATCGCGTCGCGGCTGAGCAGGTGCCCGTAGAAGCGGTTGAGAGCTGTGATCTCGGCGCCCGCCGCTTCGGCCATGCGCAGGCCGTCACCTGCTCCCGTCGCAGCGCCACGCTGCTTTACGCCGGTGGGCTCGGGCGCAATGTTGGCCTTCAGCATGTCGAGGTTCGCTTGGAAGCCGCCGTCGGCAATGACGACCGCGCGCGCTGGGTAGCGGCGGATGGTGCCGTCGACCTCTGCCTCGACGCCGGCACATCGGCCACCGTCCATCACGATCGAACGACCGCGCGCGCCAAGGACGAGGGCGCCGCCGCGTTCGCGGAGCTTGTCGGTCAGGCGCCGCAACAACACGTCGGGCCCGCGACCCTGCCACTCCAGTCCGGCCACGATCGGGCGCGGCGGGGCCAGAATGAAGTTCTGCCAGGCCACCTGTGTGCGAATGTACTGCGCGCCCTGGGAGCGCATCCAGTCGATCAGCCGGCCGCCGTGGACGGCGAGCGCGTCGGCCTGACCCGCATCGGCAGCGCCGCCCGTCGCCTTGTCGATCACGGCACGCAGCGTCTCGGGCGGCGACTTGATGTCGGTGAAGGCAATATGGAAGACGCCGCCGGAATAGCGCGCGTTGCAGGGATAGCGGTCACCCCGGCCCTTCTCGAGCACAGTGACGGTGAGGCCGAGTTCGGCGGCCCGTGCCGCGGCGACGAGGCCCGCGAGTCCGCCCCCGACTACAATGACATCAACTGGACTGCTCATCTCTGCCGCCACCTTCCGAGAAACGCAAACCTAGGCCGGCCGCGGGGCTTCCGGCAAGATATAGCGACGCAACTGACCCCTCGATGGATGGACTAGCTGGGGCCGGCAGGTCCGGGCTAGCATGCGGCGACGACCCGCCACTCGAACCGCAACAGGAGATCCCCATGGCCAAGCCGACCCCGCCGTCCGCCTCTCGCGAAAAAGCCCGCAAGACCACGCCGAAGCTGATCGACCTCACCGAAAAAGTGCTGTTCGGCGATGTCTGGGAACGGCCCGGGGTTGTCGAAGCGCGACCGCAGCCTCATCACTTGCGCGGCGCTCGTCGCCATGAACCGCACGGAGCAGCTCAAGGGTCATCTCGAGCGCGCGCTGAACAACGGCGTCACCAAGGATGAGATCGGCGAATTGATCACGCATCTCGCGTTCTACGGCGGCTGGCCGGTTGCCATGTCCGGCGCGCTCGTCGCCGGCGACGTGTTCGAGGCTTACGATAAGAAATGAGAGCGTGGCGCCTCTCGGGTGCCCACGGGCACCTGAGGGGCCAGTCGCGTCGTTCTGTCTTGCCCGCATAAAAACGAAGGAGAGAACAATGGGCAACACCGTCAAGCTGCACCGTGTGTTGAAAGCCCCGCCGGAGCGCACCTATCGGGCCTTTCTGGACGCGGACGCGCTGGTGAAATGGATGGCGCCCGCCGGCTTCACCAGCAAGGTGCATCACCTCGACGCCAGGGTCGGCGGTACGTTCAAAATGTCCTTCACCAACTTCGCGACGGGCCAGAGCCATGCGTTCGGCGGCGTATACCTCGAACTCGTGCCGGGTGAGAAGCTGCGCTACACCGATACATTCGATGATCCGAACCTCACCGGCGACATGACAGTCACCGTTGTTCTCAAAGCGGTCTCCTGCGGCACGGAGATCGACATCACGCAGGAGGGCATCCCAGACGTCATCCCGCTGGAGATGTGTTATCTCGGCTGGCAGGAACTCGATGCGCCAACTCGCGACTCTCATCGAAACTGCGGCTCCATAGCAGTGGAGTGAAATCACGGTTTGCGTGTTGTAATTGACTGGCGAGCGACGCGCGGGGACAGCGCAATAGCAGGAGAGACAGCATGAAAGTTGGATTCATCGGGCTTGGCACGATGGGCGCCCATATGGCGGCCAATCTGCAGGCCTATCTCGTCAAATCGAACCACGGTCTCGTCGTCCATGACATGAACCGCGCAGCCGCCGACGCCCACATTGCCAAAGGCGCGACATGGGCCGACAGCCCCAAGGCGCTGGCCGAACAGTGCGACGTGATCTTTGCCTCGCTCCCCGGGCCACCCGAAGTCGAAGCCGTGGCGCTCGGTCCCAACGGCCTGATCCATGGCATGAAGACGGGCGCGACCTTCTTCGATCTCGCCACCAACTCGCCGACCACGGTGCGCAAGATCGCCGCCGCCTTCGCCGAGAAGGGCTGTCACATGCTGGACGCGCCGGTCAGCGGCGGCCCGACGGGCGCGCGCGCCGGCAAGCTCGCGATCTGGGTCGGTGGTGAGAAGGCGGTGTTCGACGAGCACAAGCCGTTCCTCGACGCGATCGGCGACGCGGCCCGCTATGTCGGCCCGATTGGTGCAGGCTCGGTCGCGAAGCTCGTGCACAATTGCGCTGGCTACTCGATCAATGCGGCGCTCGCCGAGGTGTTCTCCATGGGCATCAAAGGCGGCGTGGAACCCCTGGCCTTATGGGAAGCGGTGCGCAGTGGCGCGGGCGGACGGCGGCGCACGTTCGATGGAATGATCGATCAGTTCCTGCCGGGCAAATACGAGCCGGCGGCCTTCGCGCTGAAACTCGCGCACAAGGATATGACGCTCGCGACCCAGCTCGGTCGCGATCTCGGTGTGCCGATGCGCGTCGCCAATATCGCCCACGCCGAGATGACGGAGGCGCTCAACCGCGGCTGGGAGAAGCGCGACAGCCGTTCGCCAATGCTGTTGCAGTTGGAGCGCGTCGGGCTTGAGCTGAAGGTCGATCCCGAGCGCATCAAGGAGGCCCTGAAAAAGGACCCCGCCGCCAAGGACGACCCGAAGCGCGTGTGAGGCCGGGGGGCGGCGGTTGAACTCCAAATCCCATCGTTGCCCGATCCGCCGCTTCAATTCCGCCGGGTCGAATTTGCGTTCTGGCGAGGATTTGCCGCCGAGAGGTAGGCGGGGAGCGAGTGCCGACGAGGCCCCACACGGCTCGAATCCGGGCGACGGGGAGGCCTTGTAGAGGCGTTTTTCAAATCGCCAATCTCCGCGTGTGATGCGCGCCACCACAACCGTCTCCAGGCGGCGAGATCAAACGCCTGGAACGCTACAGATCCAGGACAAGCAAGGTTGGAAATGGATCGGCATCGAAATGCCGAATGTCGGCGATCCGGGAGCGCAACATCCGTTCCACACCCGCAGTGTCGGCGTTCCCGACCCTTAGCCAAATGACTTTCGGTGGTGCGCCGCGAACAAGACTTAGACCCTGAAAATCACCGTCTTTGGTCGCAATCGTGTAGCCGTGCTTCGTCGCATAGGCCCAGATCAAGTGATCGTCGTGGTAGATTTCGCCGCAGTCAAACACATGCACGGCTTAGGGAAATTCGTCGAGCACCGCCTGGACCAATCTCGGTGATAAATTTGCATCGAACAAAAAGTCTCATGGCTACGACGGAATCGACAACCGCTTCTCGCGGTCAGCTGCGAAGGCGAGGCAGGCACGGATATCGTCCCGGGTCAGATACGGGAAATCGCGAAGAACCTCGTCCTCCGTCATTCCACTGGCTAGGTATTCCAAGACGTCGGACACAGTGATACGCATCCCGCGAATGCATGGCTTGCCACTACGCTTTCCAGGTTCGACGGTGATGATCTTGGTATAGTCCATGCGTTCGTCTCCCCGATGGATTGCCGAGTGGACCAATAGACTCTAACAGGCCAGCGGCCGCAGCCGCTGAACGTGGAGTAGCCTGCTACACTACCTCATTGCATACAGCACAACGATGCGCGCCTCCATCATAGCCCGGCTGTAGGCGTATCAACTTCGATTTCTCGTCATAGCACCTCTGGCAATATGGTCCGTCCTTCTTCTCCGCATTGACGAGATAATAATAGGGTGCCTCCCAGACCACGTTTGGTTGCGTTCGACTTGAGCCCGAAGCGCACGGTTTTCATCTTTGAGCGCAAGCAAGTCTTCACGGATTGCAAGATGAGCTTCCTGCAGTTCCACAATCTTCTGCTGTGCCTCAAGCGTTGCACCTTTCTTGAAAAGCTCAGCGATGTCCTTGAATGTCGGAAGCGCCATTGTTGACCCCTATGTCGCCAACCTCACTTCATAACCGGGATCGAGAACTCGGCGCCTTCCTTGACGCCCGACGGCCAGCGCGAGGTGACGGTCTTGGTGCGCGTATAGAAGCGCACACTGTCCGGCCCGTGCTGGTTGAGGTCGCCGAATACCGATTTTTTCCAGCCGCCGAACGTGTAGTAGGCGAGCGGCACCGGGATCGGCACGTTGACACCGACCATGCCGATGTTCACACGCTGCACGAAATCGCGCGCCGCATCGCCGTCGCGCGTGAAGATGGCGACGCCGTTGCCGTACTCGTGGTCCATCGCGAGCTTCAAGCCCTCGTTGTAGTCCTTGGCGCGCACCACCGAGAGCACGGGACCAAAAATCTCCTCCTTGTAAATGCGCATGTCGGGCGTCACCTCGTCGAACAGGCAGCCGCCCATGTAGAAGCCCTTTTCGTAGCCCTGCATCTTGAAGCCGCGGCCATCGACCTTGAGCTTCGCGCCTTCCTTGACGCCGGTGTCGACGTAGTCGCGCACCTTGGCGAGATGGGCCGCCGTCACCAATGGGCCCATGTCGGCGTCGGCCGATGTGGAGGGGCCGATCTTCAAGCCCTCGATGCGGGGAATCAGCTTGGCGACGAGCGCGTCGGCGGCCTTCTGCCCGACCGGCACCGCGACCGAGACCGCCATGCAGCGTTCGCCGGCCGAGCCATAGCCGGCGCCGATCAGCGCGTCTGCGGCCTGGTCCATGTCGGCATCGGGCATCACGATCATGTGGTTCTTGGCGCCGCCGAAGCAGGCGACGCGTTTGCCGTTCGCCGCACCCCGCGCGTAGACATAAGCCGCGATCGGCGTCGAGCCGACGAATCCGACGGCCGGCGATGTCGGGATCGTCGAGGATGGCGTCGACCGCTTCCTTGTCGCCGTTGACGACGTTGAGGATGCCGGCCGGCAGTCCCGCCTCCATCATCAGTTCGGCCAGCATCAGCGGCACGGACGGGTCGCGCTCCGACGGCTTCAGGATGAAGGCATTGCCGCAGGCGATGGCCGGCGCAAACTTCCACATCGGGATCATCGCCGGAAAGTTGAACGGCGTGATGCCGGCCGCGATCCCGACCGGCTGGCGCATCGAGTAGACGTCGATGCCCGGGCCGGCGCCTTCGGTGTACTCGCCCTTCAGAAGGTGCGGGATGCCGGTTGCGAACTCGGCGACCTCGAGGCCGCGCTGGATGTCGCCTTTGGCGTCGGCGACGACCTTGCCGTGCTCGCGGGCGAGTTTGTCGGCAAGCTTGTCCATGTCGCGGTTCAGGAGATCGACGAACTTGGTCATGATCCGGGCCCGCCGCTGCGGATTGGTCGCGGCCCAGGCGGGTTGCGCGGCCTTGGCGTTGGCGACGGCGGCCCGAATCTCCGCCGCGGAGGCGAGCGGCACCCGCGCCGCGACCTCTCCGGTCATCGGCCAGAACACGTCGGCGAACCGGCCCGACGTGCCCTTGATCCGCCGGCCTCCAATGAAGTGTGAAAGCTCTTCCGCCATCTGCTGCCCCGCATCCGTTCGTGGTCAACTCGGGACATCCTAGAGCAAAGGCTGCCAAGGCTCCAAATCCCCGACGATGGTTGGAAAACGGTCTGTTGAACCAAAGTTGATGGTGTCGCCCTATGGGCCTTACTTGCGCCCCTCGGGTGGGTAGACTAGACACTCGGCAGAACGTGGGCTGCGGGAAAAAGCCCCGAAATGTGCCGGGAGGTGTCTGAAGTGAGTGTGACGAGCGCACCGGCGCACGGTGCAGCCGCTGGTCCTATTGGATCCGAAATCGACACCATCCCGAAGCTGTTGTTGCGTAATGCCAAGCAATACGGCGCGCGGCCGGCATTTCGCGAGAAGGATCTCGGGATCTGGCAGACCTGGACCTGGAGCCAGGTGCTCGACGAGATCCGCGCCTTTTCGATCGGGCTGAAGCAGCTTGGATTGAAGCGCGGCGATACGGTCGCGATCGTCGGGGACAACCGTCCGCAGCTCTATTGGGCCTTCGCGGCAGCACAGAGCCTCGGGGCCATCCCGGTGCCGGTCTACCAGGACTCGGTTGCCGAAGAGATGTCCTATGTGCTTGAGCATGCCGAGGTTCGGTTTGCCGTGGTCGAAGACCAGGAGCAGGTGGATAAACTGCTCTCGATTGCCGACAAAGTGCCGTCGTTGAAGACGATCATCTATCGCGATCCGCGCGGCCTGCAGAAATACGAACCCGCCAACCTCCACGCGATCGAGGCCGTACAAGCGATTGGGCGCCAGCTCTTGAAATCAGATCCGGCAGCCGGCGCGGCTTGGCTCGCTGAAATTGCGGCCGGCAAGGCCAGCGATGTCAGCGTGATGCTCTACACGTCCGGCACCACGGGCAGGCCGAAGGGCGTGATGCTGACGCACGAAAACGTCGTCGTGTCGGGACAGAATGCCAACATCTTCGATAAGTTCACGCCCGATGACACGATGCTGGCCTACCTGCCGATGGCATGGGTCGGTGACCATATCTTCTCCTATGGCCAGGCGTTTGCCGGAGCCCTGTGCGTCTCGTGCCCCGAAAGTCCGGAAACCGCGGTGGAGGATCGCCGCGAGATCGGCCCCACCTACTTCTTCGCACCTCCGCGGGTGTTCGAGAACCTGTTGACGCAGATCACGGTGCGCATGCAGGACGCGGGGTCGTTCAAGCGCAGCATGGTCGATTATTTCCTGGGGGTTGCCCGCAACGCCGGTGAAAAAATCCTGGATGGACGCCCGGTCGGCCTGAAGGACCGGATGCTCTACCGGCTTGGCGATCTTTTCGTTTACGGGCCGTTGCGCAACCGCATGGGCTTCTCGAAACTGCGGGTCGCCTATACGGCCGGCGAAGCGATCGGACCGGAGCTGTTCTCGTTCTTCCGCTCCCTTGGCATCAACTTGAAGCAGCTGTACGGGCAGACCGAGGCGAGCGTGTTTGTGACGCTGCAGCCGGATGGAGAGGTTTTTCCTGAGACCGTCGGCAAGCCGGGTCCAGGCGTCGAGATCAGGATCGAGGACAAGACCGGCGAGGTGCTGTTCAAGAGCCCCGGCGTGTTCCTCAAGTACTACAAGAACGACGAGGCCACGGCGGCGACCAAGACGGCAGACGGCTGGGTGCGCACGGGTGATGCCGGTTTCATCGACAACCGCGGGCATCTGCGCATCATCGATCGTGCCAAGGACGTTGGCCGTCTCAACGATGGCACGATGTTTGCGCCGAAATACATCGAGAACCGTTTGAAGTTCTATCCCGAGATCAAGGAGGCCGTGGCCTTTGGTCATGGGCGCGACTTCGCGACGGCATTCATCAACATCGATCTCGTGAGCGTCGGCAACTGGGCCGAGCGCAACAATGTCATCTACGCCAGCTATCAGGAGTTGGCGGCCCATCCCGGCGTTTACGCAATGATTGAGCAGCGGGTTGATGAGTTGAACAAGTCGCTCGCAACGGAGCCGATGGTTGCGGGCTCGCAGATCAAGCGGTTCCTGATCCTGCCGAAAGAGCTCGACGCCGACGACGGCGAGTTGACGCGCACGCAAAAGGTGCGCCGCTCGTTTGTTGCCGACCGCTATGGCCCGTTGGTGCGGGGGCTCTACGACGGTTCGCTCCAATGCCACATCGCCACCGAGGTGACGTTCGAGGACGGCCGCAAGGGGATGATCGAGGGCGATGCGCGGATCGTCGACATGAAGATCTACCCGCCAACACCGGCGCCGCTCAAGGAGGCCGCAGAATGAATGTGCGTGTCGATCCGGCTGCGACAACGCCGGCCCCGGACGCCGGGAATAATCGCATTGGTGAGGTGATGCTTGCCGTGGAGAACGTGTCGTTGGCGTTTGGCGGCGTCAAAGCCATCACCGATGTGTCTTTTGATGTTCGCAAGGGCGAGATCCGCGCCATCATCGGCCCCAATGGCGCCGGCAAGACGTCCATGTTGAACGTCATCAACGGGTTCTACCATCCCCAGCACGGCTCGATCACGTTCAAGGGGCAGAAGCGCGCGGAGATGCGCCCGTATCTCGCTGCCAGCCAAGGTATCTCGCGGACATTTCAGAACGTCGCACTGTTCCGTGGCATGACCACGCTCGACAACATCATGGCCGGGCGGACGCTGAAGATGAAGCGCAACGTGCTTTGGCAGGCGATTAACTGGGGGCCCGCTCAGCAGGAAGAGATCGAGCATCGCGCGGTCGTCGAGCGGGTGATCGATTTCCTCGAGATCCAACACATTCGGAAGACGCCAGTTGGCAAGCTGCCCTACGGTCTCCAGAAGCGCGTCGAACTTGGCCGTGCGCTGGCCATGGAGCCCGAGCTACTGCTTCTCGATGAGCCGATGGCCGGCATGAACCTCGAGGAGAAGGAGGACATGAGCCGCTTCATTCTGACTGTGAATGACCAGTTTGGAACGACCATGGCTCTGATCGAGCACGACATGGGTGTTGTCATGGATCTATCGGACCGCGTTGTCGTGCTCGAATACGGCCGCAAGATTGCGGACGGCACGCCGGCCGAGGTTCAGGCCAACCAGAAAGTCATCGACGCCTATCTTGGCGTTTCGCACTAGGAGTTGCCCGGCGATGCTCGGCCCGTTTCTCGAGACCTTGATCGGCGGCCTGTTGACGGGCGTACTCTATTCGCTCGTCGCGCTAGGCGTCGTTCTGATCTTCAAGGCCTCCGGAGTGTTCAATTTCGCGCAAGGGGCGATGGTGCTGTTCGCGGCACTGTCGCTGGCGCGGCTCTCGGAATGGATGCCGATCCCGATCGCCATTCTGCTGACCATCGTCATCATGATCGCGCTCGCCTACGCGATCGAGTTCCTGGTGTTGCGCCGCCTGGTGAACCAGGAGGGCATCATCCTGTTCATGGCGACGATCGGCATCACCTATTTTCTCGATGGGCTGGGCCAGACGATCTGGGGCTCGGACATCTACAAGATCAATCTGGGCCTGCCCAAGGATCCGCTGTTCGTGCTCTCGAACATCTTCGATGGCGGCATTCTGATCGATCCGCTGGATGTCGTGGCGGCGATCCTGTGCACGATCCTCGTGGTCCTGCTGTATTTTTTCTTTCAGAAGACGCGGGTCGGGCGCGCGCTGCGTGCGGTTGCGGATGACCATTCGGCGGCGCAATCGGTCGGCATTCCGTTAAACCAGATCTGGCTGCTCGTCTGGGCGGTCGCCGGAATCGTGGCGATGGTGGCCGGTATGATCTGGGGCGCCAAGCTCGGCGTCCAATTCTCGATCTCGCTGGTCGCCTTGAAAGCGTTGCCGGTGCTCATCCTGGGTGGGTTCACCTCGATTCCCGGTGCAATCGTCGGCGGCCTCATTATTGGCGCGGGCGAGAAGCTCGCCGAAGTGTTCCTCGGACCGCCCCTGATCAAACTGTTCGATCTCGCCGGCGGCGGCATCGAGAACTGGTTTGCCTACGTGCTCGCCCTGATCGTCCTGCTGTTCCGGCCGCAGGGGCTCTTCGGCGAAAAAATCATCGAGCGCATCTGACGCGCCGGGAAAGTGACCATGCTTTATCGTGAAGCCGGACAGTTCAAGACCACCTACGCGGCGGATCAGGCGATCTTTCCGATCAAGCAGGATCGCATTTTCGTCTTGGGTGTAATTGCCTTTGCGTTCTTCGGCGTGCCGCTGTTCGCATCCCAGTATCTCTATACGGAAGTGCTGATTCCGGTTCTGATCCTGTCGATCGCCGCGATTGGACTGAATATTCTGACGGGGTATTGCGGGCAGGTGTCGCTCGGCACCGGCGCGTTCATGGCGGTCGGCGCCTACGCCGCCTACAATTTCTGGCTCCGGGTCCCGTTCGCGAACGATCTGGTCATCGTCGTCCTGTTCGGCGGCCTGGTTGCGGCGCTGTTTGGTGTGCTGTTCGGATTGCCGTCGCTGCGGATCAAGGGCTTCTACCTGGCGGTTGCGACGCTCGCCGCCCAGTTCTTCACGGATTGGGCGACAGCCCGGGTGAAGTGGCTGACGAACTATGCGCCGTCCGGCTCGGTCAATGTGTCGAACCTGACCGTGCTCGGCATCCCGATCGATACGCCGGCCAAGCGCTATATCGTCATTCTTGGTTTTGTCGTGGTCCTTGGGCTGGTGGCCAAGAACATCGTGCGCGGCCGCATCGGTCGTATGTGGATGGCGATCCGGGATATGGATATCGCAGCCGAGATCATGGGGATCAAGCCGCTCAACGCCAAGCTGTCGGCGTTCGCGATCTCCTCGTTCTTCATCGGCGTTTCGGGGGCGCTGTTCGCATTCCTGCGCCTGGGCGCCTGGGAGCCGCTGGCGTTCGACATCAACCGCTCGTTCCAGGTGCTGTTCATGATCATCATCGGCGGCCTCGGCTCGATCCTGGGTTCGATCCTCGGCGCGTTCTTCATCGTGCTGATGCCGATCTTCCTCAATCAGTTGCCGAATTGGCTGGGACTGAGCCTGTCGACGGCAACCGTCTCGCACATCGAGGCGATGGTGTTCGGTGCCCTCATCGTTATCTTCCTGATCGTCGAGCCGCATGGGCTCGCCCGACTGTGGTCGATTGCCAAGGAAAAGCTGCGGCTCTGGCCATACCCCTACTAAGCCAATGAAAAGAGTTTCCGCATCACGTTCGTGAGGCGGCAAGTCAAGGAGGAAAAAAATGTCAAGACATCTAGGTTTTGCACTCGCCGCGCTGGGAACCAGCGTGGTGCTTGCTACGCCGGTGCTCGCGCAGGGTGAGCAGTTCATTCCGGCACTTGTTTACCGGACCGGCGCCTTATGCTCCGAATGGCGTGCCCTTCGCGAATGGCATCGCCGACTACTACAACCTGGTCAACGAGCGCGATGGCGGCATCAACGGCGTCAAGATCGACGTTCGAGGAATGCGAGTTCGGGTACGCGACCGACCGCGGCGTCGAGTGCTATGAGCGCCTGAAAGCCAAGGGGCCGACGGGCGCGGCCTACGTCATCCCGCTGTCGACCGGCGTCACGTTCGCGCTGACCGAGAAGACGCTGACCGACAAGATCCCATTATCTCGATGGGCTATGGCCGCGCCGATAGCCGCAACGGCGAGGTCTTCCAGTGGAACTTCCCGCTGCTCGGCACCTATTGGACGGCGGCCGACATCATCATGCAGCACATCGCCAAGAAGGAAGGCGGCTGGGACAAGCTGAAGGGCAAGAAGATCGCCCTGGTCTATCATGACAGCCCTTACGGCAAGGAACCGATCCCGTTGCTCCAGAAGCGCGCGGCGAGCGCACGGTTTCGAGTCTGCTGCTGCTGCCCGTGACCGCATCCGGTGTCGAGCAGAAGGCGACGTGGCTGCAGATCCGCCAGAACAAGCCGGACAACGTGCTGCTCTGGGGCTGGGGCGTGATGAATTCGACGTCGATCAAGGAAGCGGCCGCCGTCGGTTATCCGCGCGAGAAGATGTACGGCGTGTGGTGGTCGGGTGCCGAGCCGGATGTGCGTCCAGCCGAGGACGGCGCCAAGGGTTACAACGCCGTCACGTTGCAGCACTGCGCCGGGCACGTTCGCGATCCACGCCGATCATCAAGAAGCACCTCTACGACAAGGGCAAGGGCACCGCGAAGTGGGAGGAGACGACCGAGATTCTCTACATCCGCGGCCTCATCAATGCGATGCTCGGCGTCGAAGCCATCCGGACGGCACAGGGCAAATTCGGCAAGAAGCCGCTGAAGGGCGAGGAAGTCCGCTGGGGCCTCGAGAACCTCGACATCACCGCTGACCGGATCAAGGCAGCTCGGGCTCGACGGCGCCCTGAAGCCGATCAAGGTGACCTGCCAGGACCACGAAGGCGCCCGCACGGGTCGCATCCAGACCTGGGACGGCAAGGCACTGGAGAGTCACGTCGGACTGGTACGCCGGCGATGACGGTCGTCTTGCCCGATGGTCAAGGAAGTCTCTGTAAAAGTACGCGGCCGAAAAGAAGATCGAGGCGAAGTGCCTCTGATGGCCAGCGCAACGACAACGCAAGCAGCGACGACGGCGGGTCTCCCGCCGTCGTCACCGGTCGCCGCAGCGGCGGCGGCTGCACCCATCGTCTCGGTGAACAACATCGAGGTGGTCTACAACCACGTCGTGCTGGTGTTGAAGGGCGTGTCCCTGCACGTGCCGAAGGGCGCCATCGTCGCCATTCTCGGCGCCAACGGCGCTGGTAAGACCACGACGCTGCGCGCCATTTCGAACCTCCTCTATGGCGAGCGTGGCGAGGTAACCAAGGGCTCGATCACGTTCGAGGGCCAGGAAGTCCATAAGCTCACGCCGAACGATCTCGTGCGTCGCGGCTGCATCCAGGTGATGGAAGGCCGACACTGCTTCGCGCACCTCAACGTCGAGGAGAATCTGCTGACCGGCGCTTATACGCGCCGCGATGGCAAGGTGGCGATCAACCGCGACCTCGATATGATCTACAACTACTTCCCGCGACTGCGCGAGCGCCGCACTTCGCTCGCCGGCTATATCTCCGGCGGCGAGCAGCAGATGACCGCGATCGGCCGGGCGCTGATGTCGAAACCCAAAATGGTGCTGCTGGACGAGCCGTCGATGGGACTCGCACCACAGCTGGTCGAGCAGATCTTCGAGATCGTGAAGCGCATTAACCAGGAGCAGGGCGTGTCCGTGCTGCTTGCCGAACAGAACACCAACATGGCGTTGCGATACGCCAACTACGGCTACATCATCGAGAACGGTCGCGTGGTACTCGACGGCGATGCCGCGCAGTTGCGCGAGAACGCCGACGTCAAAGAGTTCTACCTCGGCATCTCCGGCAGTGCACGCAAGTCGTTCCGTGACGTCAAGCACTACAAGCGGCGCAAGCGCTGGCTGGCGTAGGCCACCCCAGCCGAATGGCGGCGCGGCCAGCTTAGCGGCGGCGCTCGCCTGGGCCCATCATGTTGCGCCGAAGCCTCGGCAACGTTGGTCCGTCCGGCACCTTCCGCTTGGCGCCGGCGGTGGCGTGCATGGCGAAGCCGGTCAGGATGGCGGCTGTGATCAGCAGCATCAGAACGATCGGGACGGCGTCGGGCTGGAGATTGCGGCCGGCGGGACCGAAAACATTGACGGTGCTGCTGAAGGCAAGAATGATCAGTCCGGTTCCACTCATGATGTCGTCCTTCCGTCCTGGCGTCGTATGCAAACCCTGAATTGGTCCGCTTGAGTTCGTTGCAATCTGATAGCACTTTGAGAACCGGCATTGGCAAAAGGTTGCCAAGAGCGTTTCGCAGCCGTTAGTCGATGTGCCATTGCGGACCAATGGCTCGCCTGCCGGTCAACGCGCCAGTCAGTGTGCCGGTCAAACGCCGATGGAGGGAACCTTGAGCGCAGGCTTTCTGGATCAACTCGAAATCCGTGATCCCAAATCGCGTGAGGCATCACAGCTTGCCATGCTGCCGGACCTCATCCGCAATGCAATGCGCGCGCCAGGTTGGGCCGAACACCTCAATGGCATCGACGCCGCCGCAATCACTTCGCGTGCCGCTCTCGCGAAATTGCCCGTGTTGCGCAAGGCTGCGCTGAAGGATCTGCAGCTCGGTCGCTTGCCTTTTGGGGGGTTCGCGACGGCCAAAAGCTCGGAGATTGGACGCATCTTCATGTCGCCGGGGCCGATATTCGAACCGGAAGGACTCGGGCAAGACTGGTGGCGGGCATCACGCGCGCTCTATGCCGCGGGCATTCGCTCGGGTGATATTGTCCACAATACGCTCGCTTATCATCTGACACCCGGTGGATGGATTTTTGACTCCGGCGCACGGGCGCTCGGCTGCACCGTGATCGCCGCCGGCCCCGGCAACACCGAGCAACAGCTGGAGGCGATCGCGGCATTGCGGCCCACCGTCTATCTCGGCGTGCCGGACTACCTGAAGATCCTCTTGGACAAAGGCCGCGAGGTCGGTCGTGACACCTCATCGTTCAAAAAAGCGATGATGGGTGGCGGCGCACTCTTTCCGTCGCTGCGCAAGGAGTATCAGGAGCGCGGCATCACGTGTTTCAGTGTTATGCGACTGCGGATCTTGGAATCATTGCCTACGAGAGCCCCGCTCCCGATGGCTCGGTTACCGGCATGATCGTTGATGAAGGCGTCATCGTCGAGATCGTGCGGCCGGGAACGGGCGATCCGGTTCCGGAAGGCGATGTCGGCGAGGTCGTCGTCACGGCCTTCAATCGCGACTATCCGATGATCCGGTTCGCGACCGGCGATCTCTCGGCTGTGCTATCGGGGCCGAGCCCATGCGGGCGCACGAACATGCGGATCAAGGGATGGCTCGGCCGTGCCGACCAAACGACCAAGGTCAAAGGCATGTTCGTCCATCCCGAGCAGATCGCCGAGGTCGCCAAGCGCCATCCCGGTCTCGGCCGCATTCGCCTCGTTGTCGGGCGTTCTGGCGAGCAGGACGTCATGATGTTGAAAGCCGAGGCTGCCGGCAGCGACGCGGCGCTCGCGCAGCGCCTCTCCGAGACCGTGCAGGCAGTCACCAAGCTTAAATGCGCGGTCGAAATCGTGGCGCCGGGCAGCTTGCCGAATGATGGCAAGGTGATCGCCGACGAGCGGACCTATGGCTGATCCGGCTCCGGGACGGCCATGTTGTGCGGGGCTGCGGCGCTTCGGTCACATCGCGACCACTGTGTGCGAGGCGTGCGCCGTGATGCCCCAATCCCGTCACGATTGCCGCTTGAGTTGACTGGGACGGGTTGTCACGGAGGCGTTGGGGTAGCGCACCGTTCGGGTGCCTCGTGAGGCACACAGCGATCCGTCGGAACGGCACGTCGGGTGAGGGCGTCGGCGTGCCGCTTTCTCCCGTGCTGAAGTCCGTTATTTGACTCGGGTCCACGTTACCGTCTTGCAGAAGACGATGGCGGTGCAGCCCGACAAATCCATCGCATTCTTCGATTTCATGCTGATCTTTCCGGTATAGGTGGCGCCGTCCTGGCGATTGTAGAGCGCACCGGACCAGCCATTGGCGCCCGTCTTCTCGGCGTCCGACAGGATCACCAGCCCGATGATCGATCGCCCCCGCAAGTCCGCGTTCGGGTTCTTGTCGTCGGTCTTCTGGCCGTCGGCAATTTTTGTGATCTTGCCGCAGAGCCTATTGCCGCACTTGTACATCTCGACGTGGCTGCCGTTCTCCGGATGCCGCCAGACGCCGAAGGCGTCGTCGGCCGAGTCGGCCAGAGCGGCACCGGTGGCCGCGATGAGGGCAAGACCGGCAATGGCAATCCAACGGCAAACCATTATGACCTCGTCGGCATGGCGGGCGGACCGGCCATGTGGCCCGGACCGAAAACACGGTAACGGTTGAATGTGCGTGAATCACGTCAGCCAGGAGTGAATCACCTGTGCCGTGAGCGAAAAGCAGTTGCCGTCAGGTAGACGTGCGACGGAGGAGACACTAATATTTCGGACATGACGATCTGGCAGAGGATTGCAGGCGCCGCCGTCGACGGCACGGAGGCTGCTTCGACGTGGTTCCGCAACACCGTTGGGGGAATAGGCACCCCATCTCCATCAGACGCAACCCACAGCGTGACATTCACGATTGCGATCATCGCTTTGATGGCGAAGATGGCTCGGTCGGATGGGGCGGTGACCACTGACGAGGTGGTGGCGTTTGCGCGGGTTTGCCGGTTTCCGGAGTCCGAGGCTGCCAACGTCCGCCGACTGTTCGATCTGGCCAAACAGGATGTGGCCGGCTTTGAAAGCTACGCCCGGCGCATCCATGACCTGCTGGCGAACGAGCCAGTACTCCGCCGGGACGTGCTCGAAGGTTTGTTCGTCGTCGCCGCTGCCGACGGCGTTCTGCATGAGCTTGAGGAACGTTATCTCCGGACGGTTGCGGAATTGCTGGCCATCAAGGACGCGGAGTTCCAGTACATCCGGTCGCTGTTCGTGCGGGATGTCGCGACTCCGTACGAAATTCTCGGCATGAAGCCCGATGCCACCGATGACGAGCTGAAGCGGCGCCACCGGCATCTCGTGCTCGAAAACCATCCCGACAAGCTCATCGCGCGCGGTGTTCCGCCGGAGTTCATGCGGATTGCCGAGCAGAAGCTCGCCGCGATCAACGCGGCCTTCGATCGTGTCGCCAAGGAGCGCGGCTTGTGATCACGTCGCCCGACTCGTGCCTCGTTGATGCGCTGCATGCTTCGCCGAACATGGAGCCGAGGAAGGATGGACTGCGGCCCGACCTGCTGCTGCTGCACTACACGGGAATGGGCTCCTGCGCGGGGGCGATCGACTGGCTGTCGCGGCCGGTGTCGCGGGTCTCGTGCCACTATGTCATCGATACCGATGGACGGATTGTTCAAATGGTCCGCGAGACGTTGCGTGCCTGGCACGCAGGCCAATCCCATTGGGCCGGCATCACCGACATCAATTCGTGCTCGATCGGCATCGAGATCCACAATGCCGGCCATGATGACGGGTATCCCGGGTTTCCCGAGGCACAGATGCGCGCGGTTGAACAGCTGTCGTGCGATATCGTACGCCGCTGGCGGATCCCGGCGGAGCGCGTCCTGGCGCACTCCGACGTCGCGCCCTTCCGGAAGATCGATCCCGGCGAGAAGTTCGATTGGGCCCGGCTTGCGGCGGCCGGTGCGGGACATTGGGTGCCGCCTGTACCTGTCGATTCAAAGGACCCAGGACTGGACCAGGGGGCAGTGGGCGAAGTCGTTGCGGAGTGTCAGTCGCGGCTGCGCGCCTACGGCTATGGGATTGCGCCGACAGGTGTTCTCGATGCCGCGACGATGACGGTTGTCAGCGCCTTCCAGCGCCACTTTCGCCCAGCTCGCGTCGACGGCCGGATCGATGCCTCCACCCTGGCGACCCTCGACCGCTTGATCGAGGCGCTTTTTGACCGGACCACCGATCTGGTCGGCTGAACAGGCGGTAATTGTGTGGCGCCAGGTATCCTCAAGTCAATCAAGGCGCGGATAAGCCGCGAACTAGGGCTTGCGCTTCGCTACGCCAGGGCCTAGGTAATCGGCGCACGCGGTTTCGGCCGCGGTGTTCCCTTCGACGGACGGGGCCGTAGCTCAGCTGGGAGAGCGCTACAATGGCATTGTAGAGGTCAGGGGTTCGATCCCCCTCGGCTCCACCATCGAAAACAACCTTTTAGCTGCTTCACGCGTAACATCGTTTCAGTCCTTGCGGGCAAGTCCGAGCCTCGTCATCGAGGCGAGTTCGGCGGCGGCGACGGTCGGCACGAACTTCTCGTAGTCGGCTGTGTTCATGTACCGGCGGAGGAAGTCGAATTTTTCGAAGGCTTCGATCACTTTCGGATCATCGTAGGCCACCTTGAAGGCATCGTGGATCTTCTTGACGATGGCCGGGTCCATTCCCTTCGGACCATCGACACTGTAGGGCGCATCGAAGTTGTAGTTGTAGCCGAGTTCTGGCAATGCCGGCACGTCGGGCCACTTCTTGCTGCGCTGGGTATTGAGCAGCATCAGCAGGCGCATCTCGCCGGATGCCACGAGCGGCCCCCAGGCCGGACTTTCCACCATTGCCATCACGTGCCCGCCGAGCACTGCGGCGATGCCTTCGCCGCCGCCCTTGCCCGGAATGTGCGTGAACTGGACGCCGGACTGGCGTGACATCGTCTCCATGGCGATGGCGTTCGTCGTGTGCGGGCCGACCGTCGTGTAGGTGAAGTGACCCGGGTTCGCCTTGGCGTAGGCCAGCACGTCCTTCCAATCCTTGAATCGACTGTCGCCCTTCACGGCCACGCCGAGCGTATAGCCGCCGAGAAGTATGATCGGCGTGAAATCCTTGACGGAATCGTACGTGGTCTTCTGCATGATCGGCACCCGATACATCGGGAGCGTCTTGTTCAACAGCGTGTAGCCATCGGGTTTGACGTTGGATGCGACGTAGGCTGCAGCGAGCGCGCCGCTTCCGCCGGCCTTGTTCTCGACCACGATCGATTGCTTGAGGTGGCGGCCCGCCGCCTCAGCAAGCGCCCGCATCAGCAGATCACCCGTCACACCTGGACCTGTCGGTACGACGATCGTAATCGGCCGCGAGGGGTAATCGCCTTGCGCGACAGCCGCGCCGCTGCCGAGCCCCAGCGACGCTATAGCGATCGCGCTCCTCAGCCATGTCCGCGATACCATGCAATTCCTCCAGTTTGCCTGCCTGTTGTAGCGCTGATGTTTTCCGTGGGCATGAACCGAGTGGCCAGCCTCCTGCACGGCCGTGGACATCGGTTTGATCAATCTTTTTTGGCGAATCCGAGCCTCGTCATCGAGGCGAGTTCGGCGGCGGCGACGGTCGGCACGAACTTCTCGTAGTCGGCTGTGTTCATGTACCGGCGGAGGAAGTCGAATTTTTCGAAGGCTTCGATCACTTTCGGATCATCGTAGGCTACCTTGAAGGCATCGTGCGATCTTCTTGACGATGGCCGGGTCCATTCCCTTCGGACCATCGACACTGTAAGGCGCATCGAAGTTGTAGTTGTAGCCGAGTTCTGGCAATGCCGGCACGTCGGGCCATTTCTTGCTGCGCTGGGTATTGAGCAGCATCAGCAGGCGCATCTCGCCGGATGCCACGAGCGGCCCCCAGGCCGGACTTTCCACCATGGCCATCACGTGCCCGCCGAGCACTGCGGCGATGCCTTCGCCGCCGCCCTTGCCCGGAATGTGCGTGAACTGGACGCCGGACTGGCGTGACATCGTCTCCATGGCGATGGCGTTCGTCGTGTGCGGGCCGACCGTCGTGTAGGTGAAGTGACCTGGGTTCGCCTTGGCGTAGGCCAGCACGTCCTTCCAATCCTTGAATCGACTGTCGCCCTTCACGGCCACGCCGAGCGTATAGCCGCCGAGAAGTATGATCGGCGTGAAATCCTTGACCGGAGTCGTACGTGGTCTTCTGCATGATCGGCACCCGATACATCGGGAGCGTCTTGTTCAACAGCGTGTAGCCATCGGGTTTGACGTTGGATGCGACGTAGGCTGCAGCGAGCGCGCCGCTTCCGCCGGCCTTGTTCTCGACCACGATCGATTGCTTGAGATGGCGGCCCGCCGCCTCGGCAAGCGCCCGCATCAGCAGATCACCCGTCACGCCTGGACCTGTCGGTACGACGATCGTAATCGGCCGCGAGGGGTAATCGCCTTGCGCGACAGCCGCGCCGCTACCGAGCGACGATCGTCGCCAGCGTAACCGCCGCCCATAAATTCACACGCGAGCACATGGAGGGTCTCCCTTGATGAACGAAGGCGATGTGTGTTCGATGGTTCGGCCCGATCGCCGGTCCCTCGATGATTTGTCCGGTGCGTCGCCATTGGTCTCCGGCGGAGGTTACTCCGCCTTGAGGCCGAGCTTCTTGATCAGTGCGCCAAAGCGGGCATGGTCTTTCTTGAGCATGGAGTCGAGTTCCTCCGGCGGGCCAGCTGTCGGCGCCAGGGCGACCTTGCGCAACAGCGCCCCCAATTCCGGATCTTTGCCGATCTTGACCAGCTCGGCGGCGAACTTCTTCACGATCGCATCCGGCGTGCCAACCGGCGCGAAGAGGCCGAACCAGGCGAGGAAATCGACCTCCGGATAGAACTCCTTCAAGAGCGGCACGTTCGGATAGTCGGGGTGACGAGCCCGATCGACGACGGCGAACAGGCCGGCCTTCCCGCTCGCCACGTGCGGCAATGTATTGGCGTCCGCATGCAATTGGACGACGCCGGCCACGAAGTCGGCCAGCAACTCGCCGCCGCCGCGGTAGGGTACGTGCAGCACGTCGACGCCGGCTGCCGCCTTGAACGTCTCCAGCATGATGTGGCCCATCGAGCCGACGCCGGCGGTGCCCCAGCTGTATTTTCCCGGATTGGCCTTGAGATGGGCCACCACCTCCTGAACCGACTTGCCGGGGAGCGACGGATGGACGGCGAACAGCAGGGTGCCGACGGTCGGGGCCGAGACGGGCACGAAATCCTTGAGCGTGTCGAACGGCGTTTTCCGCAGGTGCGGAAGGATGACCATTGTCAGGGCCGGCGTGATCAGAAACGTATAGCCGTCGGGGGCGGATTTCGTCATGGCCTCGGCGCCGAGGGCGCCGGACGCGCCGCCGCGATGCTCGAGCACGAATTGCTGGCCGAGCGATTTCGAGAGCCGCTCCGCATAGGGCCGCATGGAGTTGTCAGCCGAGCCGCCAGCCCCGAAATTGACGATGATGCGGACCGTCTTGTTCGGCCAATCCTTGGCATCTTGCGCCGCCGGACTACCGGCGAACGCGGTCAGAAGGCCGCCCAGGGTCACAGCGCGTGTCAGCAAACCAAACAGCCTCATGGCTTTCTCCTCGTTTCCGTCAGTCGATTTTGATATTGGCCGCCTTGATCACCGCGAGATTGGCCGCGATGTCGTCGACGAGGAACTTTCCGAGCTGCTCGGGCGTCTGATAGGGGACCGAGACGCTGATGGCGCGCATGCGTGCCTTCATATCGTCCGTCTTGGCGATCTCGGCCATCTTGGCGTTGAGCTTGTCGATGATGTCCTTCGGCGTGCCAACCGGCGCCCACATCGCAAACCAGATGGGAACGATCGCATCCTTGATTCCCGCTTCGTCGAGGGTCGGTACATCCGGGAAGTCCCAATGCCGCTCGGTGTGACTGATGGCAAGCAAGTTGAGCTTGCCGGCCTTGACGTGCGGGAACACCACGATTTCGTTCATCATGTGCACATTGCCGGGAAGCAGATCGTTCAACGCATCGCCACTGCCGCGGTAGGGGACGTGCAACAGATCGATGCCGGCGCGAAGCTTCAGCGTCTCAAGCCGCAGATGCACGGAGGTGCCGGGGCCCGGCGTCCCGAACACGACCTTGCCCGGGTTCTTCTTGGCGTAGGCAACCAGCTCGGCCATGGTCTTGATGCCGAGCGAGGGATGCACGACGAAGCCGCCGATGACGTCGCCGACGCGGGCGATGGGCGTGAGTTGCCTCGTCGCGTCGTAGGCGACTTTGCGCAGGCTGGTGATCACGGCAATCGCGCTGTTCGGCGAGATCAGCAGCGTATAGCCGTCGGGTACCGACTTGACAGCCGCCTCGACGCCGATGGTGCCGGAGGCGCCGCCGCGGTTCTCGACCACGAACTGCTGATTGAAGGCCTTGGTCAGCATTTCGGCCCAGGGCCGGGCGATGGAGTCGCCGGCGCCGCCCGGGGCATAGGGCATGATGATACGGACTGGCTTGTCCGGCCACGCTTGCGCAATTGCGGTTGTTGCCGATGTGGCGATGCTACAGAGCGCGGCGACGGCGATTGAAAGACTGACACGTGGACGCATAGGGCGCTCCCGAATGAACGAACGGTTCAATCGGTGGCTACATCGCCGGGCCAATGCTCGAAAGGCGGGCAGAGCGGTGATTTCAGTGAAGAGCTACGGCATGGCGCGACAATGCAATCACCGTAGGACTTCAGGCCAACCTCATTGCGTCATTGCGTGCAATTGCGTCATTGCGTGCGACTGTGTCGATGCACGCAAGCCGATAAAATTTTGAAATGGTATGGTGGAGCATTGTCGTCCTCCCGTCGCGAGCCCTTGGTGGGCTTTCCGCTTTGACCCGCGTTGGCGAGAGCTTGAGCCTTGCCTCTTTCGTTTCACCTTACGGTGCCGGAGGGTCTTGGGGCTCACTGGCGGAAACTCTCGCTACGCAGCCAAATTCTATCCAACGCCACGCATCGTGTCACTTCAATAAATTCACAATATCGCTGGACTTGATCGCAGCCAGCTCATTGCCGGGTTCCGAAGAAGCGGTTGGCGGGGCGCGGCAGTCCTAAGTTTTCGCGAAGGGTGCGGCCTTCGTATTCGCGCCGGAAGAGACCACGCCGCTGCAGCTCGGGCACCACTTGATTGACGAAGTCGTCGAGACCGCCAGGGAGGTAGGGAAACATGACGTTGAAGCCGTCGCAGCCTCCGGTCGTGAACCACTCTTCCATCTGATCGGCGACCATGGCGGGCGTGCCGACCATGCCGAGGCCGCCGTAGCCGCCAAGCCGGCCCGCAAGCTGGCGCACGGTGAGTTTTTCGCGCGCGGCCATCGCCAGCACACGTTCGCGGCCGCTCTTACTGGCGTTGCTTTCGGGGATGTCGGGGAGCGGGCTGTCAGGATCGAACTTGGAGGCATCATGCCCGAGCGCGATGGAGAGCGCGGCCATGCCGCTTTCGGTGTGAACGAGGCTGTCGAGCAGCGCGCGCTTGTCGCGGGCCTCCGCCAGCGACTCCCCCAGGACGACGAAGGCGCCAGGCAGGATCTTGAGGTGATCGGGGTCGCGGCCAATGCGTGCCATGCGGCCCTTGATATCGGCATAGAGGCGTTGGCCGTCGAGGAGCGGCCCGCCGCCCGCAAACACCACTTCCGCGGTCTCGGCCGCCAGTTGGCGCCCGGCATCCGACGCGCCGGCCTGGACGATCACGGGCCAGCCCTGAATCGGGCGTGCGATGTTGAGCGGCCCGCGCACCTTGAGATATTTGCCCTTGTGATCGAGCACGTGCAGTTTGCCGGGATCGAAATAGATCCCCGTCGAAACGTCGCGAACGAAGGCGTCATCTGCCCAGCTGTCCCAGAGACCGGTCACGACATCGAAGAACTCGCGGGCACGGGCGTAGCGTTCGCCATGCTCCATATGATCCTCGAGGCCAAAGTTGAGTGCGGCATCGGGGTTCGATGTGGTGACGAGGTTCCATCCTGCGCGGCCGCCGCTGATGTGATCGAGCGAGGCAAAGCGGCGGGCGATCAGGTAGGGCTGCTCGAATGTCGTCGAGGCGGTGGCGATGAGACCAAGCCGCTCGGTGACTGTGGCCAGGGCGGGCAGCAACGTCAGTGGATCGAACGACGTGACGGTAGCGCTACGCTTCAATGCCTCCATCGGCATGTTCAGCACCGCCAGATGATCGGCCATGAAAAACGCGTCGAACTTTCCGCGTTCAAGCGTCTGGGCGTAGCTCATCAGGGCGCGAAGATTGAAGTTCGCGTCGGGCGTGCCGCCAGGATAGCGCCAAGCTGCGGTATGAATGCTGACCGGGCGCATGAACGCGCCAAGGCGCATGAGCTTTGAGGGCTTCATGGTGTGTGCTTGGCCAGGAATGCAGTGACGGCGTTGCGTTGTGCCGCGAGGTGCTCAGGGCCTTTCCAGTCCTTGAGCTGCTCGGCCTTCGGCAGGATCGCAGCCAGCTCGGCGCCGGTGACGGCTGGATGTGGCGTGTCGTTCCCGGGCAGCACGAGGCAGGGGACTGTGCAGTGGCACGCAAAATCCCGGCTGACACTGAAGACGAAGTCGCCACTCCACATCTTGCGGCCGAAGGCTTGCATGGCGGCTGGATCCAGATCGGTGCGCGCCGCGTGCTGCTCCTTGGCCCAATCGCGGAAGCTGTCGGGGAAGTAGCTCGTCTCTTCCGGATGCAACCCGATCGGGTTTTGCAGCACGGCTGCGGTGACGCGATCCGGAACCATCTCGGCAAGTTTCAGGCAAAAGCTCGCGCCGATGCAGCCGCCGAGTGTGTGAAACTGCCGATGGCCCAGGTTATCCATCACCGCGAGGTGGTCGGCGGCGTAGGTGTGCCAGCCATGATCGGCGGCGATCGGCGCCCGCGAACGGCCGGCATTACGCTGGTCCATGGCGATCACGCGATAGGATTTGGCCAGCACCTCGGTCCAGTCGTTCCAAGAGCGCGCTGGGCCGCTGGCAGGCGAATGCCACATCTCGGCGCGCGAGCGCATACCGCCGGGCGCAAACAGCAGCACGGGGTAGCCGCTGCCGTACACATCGTAGGCGATCGAGGCGCCATCGCGATTGAGCGTGGGCATGAGTAGGCTCCTGACGTCGCGAGCGAGCTATTTGTGGATTACCGCTTGTACAGTTTGTACCAGGGATGGGGATGGCCCGGCACCTTGACACGCAGCGTATAGACCGAAGTGTGCGCACAACAGAGCAGCGTCTTGAGATCCGGTCCGCCGAACGCGAAGTTCACCGCCTGCTCCGGCCACTTGATGATGCCGATCCGCTTGCCATCGGGGGCAAATACCCAGATGCCGCCCGGCCCCGTGCAATAGACGCGGCCGATGCTATCGACCTTCAGTCCATCGGGGATGCCGGGACCAATATCTTCGTTCATGTCGGCGAAGATCGAGCGGCCGATCATGTTGCCGGCCGCATCCAGCTTGAGCGCGTGGATGTATTGTGATGAACGCGTGTTGGCGACGTACATGGTGCGCTCATCGGGCGACAGCGCGAGCCCATTCGGGTATTCGCAGAGCCCGAGGCGGCCGATCTTGCCGTCGGCGGCGATCTTGTAGACGCCAGCGCCGTCCCACAGATTGTCGACACCTTCTCGGTCTGGAACCTCGCGCTCGTGATAGGGCACGCGCTTGTCGGGATCGGTGAAGTAGAGCGTGCCGTTCGAGTGGCAGACGACGTCATTGGGCTTCGCCAAGCGGCCACCGCTGTAGCGGTCAGCGAGGGTGTCGACCGAGCCGTCGTCATTGAGGCGTGTGACCTTGCGTCCTTCGCCCTCGCAATTGATCAGGCGTCCCTGCAGGTCGAGCGTCGTGCCATTGCCACCTTGCGTCGTGCGCACCAGCTCCGGCGTCTTGCCCGGTGTCATCCGGAACAGTTGGTTGCGGCGGATATCGACGAAGTACCAAAATCCGGCCGGATGCCAGGTCGGGCCTTCGGTGAAGACGAAGCCGGTCGCAAGGCGCTCAGGCTCGGCGGTTTCCAGCACGTCGGGAAGATCATTTGGTGTCGGCATGGTCGGCTCCCTGGGGCAGATATCGCGGTTTCACGGTTTGATGTTCAGCGCCATGTCGCCGGCAATATTGTGGACGAGTTCCTTGCGCGCAAATCGCCAAGTGCCGTCCTGCTTCACGAACTGATCCTTGTAGGTGCCCCCCATCACGGGAATGAGCCCGCCGACGGATTGGCGGATAACCAGATAGTCGGAGACTGCGCGGGCCCGGTCACCCTCCAGCGTGACGATGATGTTGGTGATGTAGTGCTTGCGCTGCGGTCCCTCGCCGGGTTTGGGCACGTTGCCGGTCAGCAGGGCCTCGATCTCGCGGCGCCCGCGTGCGGCGCCATAGGTCGTGGTCCATTCGCCGTCCTCGGCGAACAATCCGGCCACGCCGGCAAAGTCGCACGCGTCAAGCGCCTGGGCATAGCGCGCCATGACCTCGCGGATGGCATCTTTTTCGTCGGCGGCGCTGATCATTGTCGCACTCCATTGGCTCGGCATGATGGCGCAGGTGACAGAGGCAGTGCAACCGCTTGCTGCCGGCCGAGCGCGGGCAATTTGCAATCGCGAATTGATTTTTTGCTGGTCCCAGTTGATGATGCCAGGGTCGCTCCATGACCACGTCAGCCGATCGTCAAGGGAGAGTTCCATGCTCGCTGTTGCCCGTTCGGAAGCCCGGATCAAGGACGTCAAGGTGGCCGGAGGCGTAGGACAGCGCCACGGCTATATCGGCGAGCCCGGCCAGCTTACTCAGGCGGCGCAGGCCTTCCTGGTGGTCCGGCCGTTCGCGGGCGCGCGGATCGAGCCGCATTTCCACGATGTCGATCAGTTCCAGGTGGTGGTCGAGGGCGATGGCCGGATCGGCAAGAAGGCCGTGCGGCCGGTGACGTTCCAATACGCGGATGCCTTTACGCCTTATGGCCCGATCATCGCCAATGATCAGGGGTTGTCGTTTTTCACGCTGCGCAACATCGCGAGCGGCGGTTTCTGGTCGATGCCGGGAAATCGGCAGGCGATGCCGGGGCGGGCGGGCCGAAACATTGAAGGTGTCTTCGAGCTGGCGCTCGGCGTGCCGGGTCCGGGTGCGGCGACGCGTGAGAACCTGATGGAGCAGCAGTCTGACGGCGTCCACGCCATCGGTATCCGATTGGGGCCACATGCGCGCGCGCCAGGACTGACCGAAGGCAAGGGACAATTCTATCTGGTGTGCTCGGGCTCACTGATGGCCGCTGGCAAGGTGCTTCCTGAACGCTCGGTGGTTCGCCTGGAACCGGAAGATCCAGCGTTCGAGCTGTGCGCAGGGGCCGACGGTGCGCAAGTCCTGGCGCTGCAATTCTGCGCGCCGTCGGATCGGCCGGGCACCGATCCTGCAAAGCTCGCCGAGCGCGGCGCCAAAGGTTACGTCAACCTGCGTGCGCCCGGGAACTCCTGAAACGACAGCCTGAGGACGCCTATTCGGCCGCCGCCCGTTTGCTGTCGGCGAGCCATTCGGGCCGGTCGCCGCCGAGGACCGGCGTTGGCCGGATCCAATGCGGCGCCGTCTCCGAGAGCCGAAGAATGGGGCCGAGATGGCGGATCGGCCCGCTTTTCGGATGCGTTTCGATGCGGATCTGCTCGAGTTCGGCGGCCGGCAGCTCCATGTCGGGCTCGGAGTACGCGACCTTGCCCTGGCGATGCAGGAACATGCCTGATTGGCAGAGCGAGACGCGGACGTGGTAGCTGCCGCCATCGCGGGCGCGTCGCGCAAGAGCCAATAGGATGCCGTAGGCCGCGAGATAGCCGGTGGTGTAGTCGCAAGCGGCAGCCGGCAGCAGATGCGGGCGCTCGGGGCGATTGTCGTGGCAGATTCCGGTCACCGTCTGCGCGACTTGCTCCCAGCCGCCACGATGGCTGAACGGACCATCCGCGCCATAGCAGCTGATCGAGGCGCAGATGATGCCCGGGCGCAGCGCGGCCAGCTGCTCCGGTCCAAATCCCAGTTTTTCCAGCATGCCGGGGCGATAACCTTGCGAAAAGACATCCGTGCCTTTGACCAGGGTTTTCAGGCGCGCGGTGTCATCGGCCGTAGTGAGATCGAGGAAGCAACTGCGCTTGCCGTGGCTGGTGTCGATCACATGCTCGGGGATCTGTGGCAAGCGCTCGGCCGTCACCATCAGCACCTCGGCTCCGTGCTCGGCGAGCGTGCGGGCCGCGACCGGGCCGGCGAGGATGCGCGTGAGGTCAAGCACGCGAATGCCGCTCAGGGGCCGGTCGCCGGCGGGCATCGGCTCGGGCTCGCTGTCGCCGATCTTGATGATCTCGACAATTGGCTTCTTAGCGAGCACCTGCCCATGCGGCGTCGCCAGCCATTCAGCGTTGGTGCGCACCATCCCGCCGCAGACGCGCGCTTCGTCGATCGCCGCCTCCAAATCGAGGGCGTTCCATTTGGCGACGGACTTGGCGACGGAGTCCGGTGTCGGCTCGCAGCCGAGCAGCTTCGTCATGCGCGCCTTGAGGTTGGGCAAGCCGAAGTGCGGCAGCACGAAGCGGCCGTCTTTGGTCGGCCACGGCTGTGTGATGGCCCGCATCGCCTCATGGCTCTCGCTGACGACGTCGCGGAAAACGCCATTGGCATCGGGCCGCTGCAGATAGGATGAACTGCGCAAGCCGGCGGCGGCGTGGCGCACGCTGATCGAGGCCTGCTGGCGGCGGCCGGTCTTCAATTCCCAGATGTCGGAGACGGCAACGCCGACGCCGCCGAGAACGGCCGCACAGGTCTCGCCGATCTTGAACCCGGTGGAGAGCACGGGATCGGCGCCGTTGATGGTGACTTCACTCGCTTGCGGCATGCCGCGTCCGCGTGCCGCCATCACCTCTTCGAATGCTGTAGCCATTGCATGTGTCTCCCTGCCAGAGCGGCATCATGCCTTGGCGTCGGGTGGAGGTCCAGTTCAACGAATGTGGGAGCGCAGTTTCAAAAAGGCTTCGGCATTGGCGTGCGTGAGTTTGGCCATATCGGCTGGTGGCAGGGAAATGCGGTCGAGGAAGGCGCGACCTTTGGCGTTCGGGGCATAGGGGTAGTCGACCGAGAACATGATCCGGTCGATGCCGAACGTCAGCAGTGCCGCAAGCAACGGGGGCTCGCTGAAAATGCCGCTGGTCGTGATCCAGACCTGATCCAGGATAGTCTGCGAGATTGGTCTATTGAGATGCTCGATATCGACGGCGAAGACCTCGTCCGCCCGGGCCATCATCATCGGCAGCATTTCGCCCATGTGGCCGACCACCAGCTTGAGCTTGGGATGGCGGTCGAGTGCCCCTGACAGGATCAGGCGCAAAACGTGGATTGCCGTCTCCGAGTGCCAACCCCAGCCGGCCGCCTCCAGCACGCGCGCAGCGCCTGGATCCAGATCCGAGTAGTAGGCCTGCCGCACCGCCTCGGGTGCCAGATGTGGGTGTACGTAGATCGGTACGTCGAGATCGACGGCGGTCGCCAGCAGGCCGTCGTAGCTCGGATGATCGAGGAAGCGGCCGTCGGTGGTGCCGTTGACGAGTGCGCCGACGAAGTGCAGATCCCGGACCGCGCGGCGAAGCTCGTCGGCGGCGGCCTCGGGGCTCTGCATGGGCAGCACAGCGAACCCGGCGAAGCGATCGGGATGGCGCGCGATCGCGGCCGCCAGGTGGTCGTTCATTTCGCGGGCGATGGCGACGCCCTCGCCACCTGGGACGAGATCGGGGCCGGGTCCCGTGTTGGAGAGAACCTGCATTGTGATGCCAGCCTCGTCCATGGATTGCAGGCGCCGCTCGCCGATCTCGGGCGCCAGTTCCATTGGGTTTAGTCCGTTCGGCGGCAGCTTGCGGGGCCGGAAGCCGCGGCGGCTGATGACGGCCGGATCGATGCGGCGAACGAGGGAGGGGACCGTGAAATGCTCTTCGAGTGCAATGACACGCATGAGCCGGAACCTCCGTTGCTTCGGCGACTGTTGCATCCGACAGGCCCGCCGGGCAAGCTTGTCGCGCATCGTCCCTCGACGATGTCCGGATGATCTGACTATGATTGCATTGCAGACGCGACTTGGCGCCCGGGCTTCATGCAAGTGACGCCGCCAGCGAAGTGAAGCTGTACGGGAGCATGAACCTGGGAGCCGCATCCATGGCAATGAACCAACAAAGTGATATCGAGGTCGTTCCAACCGGCGGTCCGCTCGGCGCCGATATCCGGGGATTGGATCTCACGCAGCCCATCGATGGGCCGTCGTTTCAGCGGATCTACAAGGCCTGGAACGATCATCTCGTGTTGCGGTTTCGCGGCCAGCGCCTGGACGACGACTCCTTGGCCGAGTTCTCACGCCGTTTCGGTGAGCTCGACATGGCGCCGATCCGTGCCGCAAAGGATCCCAATCATCCGAGCCGGCCGGAGATCGCCATCATCTCCAATATCCTCGAAGCCGGTAAACCGATCGGCGGCTTGGGCAACTCCGAACTCGTTTGGCATCAGGACATGAGCTATAATGAGATGCCGCCCAAAGCGAGCCTGCTCTATGGCATCGAGACACCGGCTGCCGGCGGTGAAACGTTCTTCTACAACCTCTACACGGCTTACGAGACGCTGCCCGCTGATCTGAAGCAGCGTGTCGCCGGGCTTTCGTGCAAGCACGACGCCACACGCAATTCGTCCGGCCAACTCCGGAACGGGTACGACGAGACGTATTCCAACACCGAGCGGCCTGGCGCCATTCATCCGATCGTCGTGCGCCATCCCGAGAGCGGCCGGCCTGCGCTCTATCTCGGCCGCCGGCCGAACGCCTGGATTGTTGGCCTGCCCGATGCTGAGAGCGATGCGCTGCTCGACACGCTCTGGGCGCATATTCACAGCGGCACGGCCTATTGGGCGCAGGAATGGCAGCAGGGTGACCTTGTGATCTGGGACAATCGGTGCACGCTCCACCGGCGCAACCAGCTGGACCCGGCGTTGCGCCGGCGGATGCATCGCACGCAAGTGCGCGATCGTTCGCGTCCGGTCGCCGCATGAGGCGCGGCCCCGTGCCAATGTCGGACTTAACTATGATCAAGGCTTGGGCTGCAAAGTCGTAGTGTCACGCCGCAAAGACGCTATTGTCGCGCCGTGAAACCCCAAAAACGGTTGCGCAGGAGTGTCGACACCATGGTCCCGTCCGGGGGCGGGGGCGCGTTGACGGGCCAGCACCCGCGCGAGCCGCCGCCGATCAATCCCTACAGCCTTGCGGCCGGTGTGAACGAGGCGAGCGGCTCGGCGCGGGCTGCGTGGCTGTTGTCGTTGGCTGTGATGGCGTGGCTGTTCATCGCCGTTGCCGGTGTATCGCATAAGGATCTGCTGCTTGGCGGCGGCGTTGCGCTACCGCTGCTTCAGGTTGAGATCGACATCCGCCGGCTCTTCATTTTTGCGCCCATCGTGCTGCTGTTCCTTCAGTTCGGCAATCTAATGCTGCATGCACTGCTGGCCCAGAAGCTGTCCGAGCTCGATGCCTGTCTGCGCGTTGAGGAGGACTACGGGCCGCGCAATCATCCGTTACGGCTTGAACTCAACTCCCACTTTCTGACGCAGATTCTGGCAGGCCCCGAGCGGCCGATCTGGCTCGAGCGGTTGCAGCATGTCATGAGCTGGCTGTCATTCGTCTTCTTTCCGGTGGCACTGCTGCTCGTGATCCTCAGCGTCTTCCTGCCGATGAGTGACCTCGTCCTGACCTGGGTTCATCGCGGCGCGGTTGTCGCCTATATCGCTTTGCTCGTCATGATCGGGGTCTTCATCATGCGTCCAGTGAAGAGCTGGACGCGCGCCTTGGCATGGGTTGCCGACCACCGGCCGGGGAGCGTGTTCTGCTCCACCTTGCTGTTTACGGTCGCACTGTTTTTTGCGTTTGCGGTGGCGACCAACCGGGACGGATTGCTCGATCGCCGGCTCGGCTGGATGGTCGAAGCGCTCCTGCGCTATCCGTTCCTGGATGCAGCGTGGGTGCGTCCGGCCCGCCAGCTCAATTTACGCGGTGCCGATCTCACGCGTACGGCCAAAGGCGCGACCGAGGGAGGACCGGATCTGCGCGAGCGCGACTTTCGTTACGCCGATTTTGCCGGCGCTATTCTCAAGCGGGCGGAGTTCTCGGGCAGCAATCTCGATGGTGCGCGCTTCATCGGCGCCGATCTGAAGGAGGCGCGGTTCGGGTGCATTTCCGAATTTGAGCGCATGACGGCGAAGTCAACCGACGTCTGCGTTTCCGTGCGCAACGCCGATTTCACCGGTGCCGATCTGCGCGGCGCCGTATTCGAGTTCGCCGATCTCGAGAACGTGCAAGTGTCGGTCGACCGGCTCGCACAGGCGCAGGTCCGCCAGTCCAACCTCTCCGGCGTGACGCTCTACGCAGCGGCCTCGACGGTGCCCGGCGCGACGGCGCCCGCTGGCATGGAAACGGCCCCGCCGATAGCGGCTGTGAACCTCAGTGGCTCCCGGCTCGATCGGGCGAATCTGGCACTCGTCGACTTGCGCAATGCCAGTTTCGTCGGGGCGCGGCTGGTCGGGGCCACATTGAGCTTCGCCCGTCTCAACAATGCGGATCTGAGCAAGGCCGATCTGACGAATGCGGATTTGTCGAATGCAGATCTAACCGGCGCCAACCTGACCGATGCGATCCTGACCGGCGCCAACCTGACTGACGCCAAGCTCGACGGCGCCCAGTTGACCGATGGGCAACGCGGGAGTGCGGCTATGGTTTCCGGAAATCCGAAATAACCGTTGTTTTTCCTTGGGAATGTCTGTGCCTTCCTGGCAACGGTGCGACTTGGCGCGCCTGCCGCAGCCTTACTTTATCCGCTATCCTTTGGCTCAGTCAGTGCGTCGTGGTGGGTGAGTGAGTCCTGGATGAGCGATATGCAGCGGACTGCCGCCGTCGAAGGCGAGGCGCCGGTCAATCCCTATAGTCTGCTCGAGGCGGTGAATAGCTCGAGCGACACCGTCAACACGGCGTGGCTGATCTTCATCGCGATCATGAGCTATTTGCTGGTCGCCGTGGCGGGAGTGACGCACAAGGATCTATTGCTGTCGAGCGACATCACGTTGCCCGTGCTCCAGGTTCGGATCGATCTCTCGCGTTTCTTCCTGTTTGCGCCGATCGTGCTCGCGATCTTCCATCTCGGCGTCGTCTTGCAGCTTGTCATGCTGGCCCGCAAGACGCTCGAGTTCGATGCCGCCATCCGCATGCTCGAGGCCACCGACAAGCGCACGCATCCCCTGCGGCTAGAGCTGCACAATTTCTTCTTCGTGCAGGCGATCGCGGGCGCGCATCGCAGCCGGATCATGGGCGCCTTTCTGCATGTGATGTCGTGGCTGACCCTGGTGATCCTGCCGGTGGTCCTGCTGCTCTACGTGCAGGTCGTGTTTCTTCCCTATCATGATGTCGCGATCACATGGGCGCATCGTGTGGCCGTGTTGATGGATATCGCGCTGCTTATTTTGATCGGGGTATTTTTGACGCGCACGGAGACGTCGTTTCCAAAGGCCTTTGCGCGCCAGACCATCGAGCATCCGATCGCGTTCACGGTGACGTCGGCGGTTCTGATCGCGGTCGCAACCTTCTCGCTGTTCGTCGCGACGGTTCCGGGCGAAGCCCTGGATCGGGCCGCGCGAAGCCTGTCCGGCATTGACCGGGGCGGCAACGGTGTGGCCACGGAGCGCGCCAGCCAAGGGTTTGCGCTGCCGTTCTTCGGCAGCAGTCGGGATGGGCTGCTGTTTGGCATGTTCGAGCGGAACCTGAACGTCACCGATGTCGATCTGGTCGTCGACAAGGATGTGACGCCGGGCGAGTCGTCGCTCAATTTGCGCGGCCGCGATCTCAGGTACGCCCGTCTCGATCGGACAGACCTGCACCAAGCCGATCTCACTGGGGCTGATCTCGAGGGGGCGAGCCTGGTCGGGGCCGATCTACGCGGGGTGACGTTGCAGTGCGCCGACATGAACGACATGATCCTGACCGACGATCGGGTCTCGGCGAAATGCACCAACGCCCGCCGGGCCAATCTGACGCGGGCCCGGCTCAAGGAAGCCCGAATGTCCGGCGTCGACCTGCGGGGGGCCCGGCTCGAGGATGCCGATCTCGAAGGCGCAGAGCTGGCCTACGCGCTGCTCAGTGGCGCCAGCTTCTATAACGCGCGCCTGGAACGGGCGGATTTGACGGGCGGCGCCAATCTGCACGGCGCCAATTTCGGAACGGCATCCATGCAGGGCGCGGATCTCACCGGCGCCAGACTTTATGGTGCGGATTTCACCAGCGCGGGACTGCAGGGCGCGGTGCTGGCGCACGCCTATCTGATGGGGGCGACGCTGCGGGACGCAGACCTCGAGGGGGCTGATCTCTACAAGGCGAAGCTGCAGGGCGCTGATCTGCGCGGCGCCAAGATCCGGGCGGCCAGCCTGCGCGAGGCATCGATCTTCTTGGCGACACCGCCCGATCGCGACGGCGTCGAATTGGCCGACCTGTCGGGCGTCGTCTCGAAAGAGTTCGGTGACGTCGATGCCGCGGATATCGACCGGCAGTTGCTTCGCTTGGAGCCGGAGCGGCTGCGGACCCAGGTTCGCGAGGCGCTGGCGCCGCTCATGAAGCCGGAGGCGCGCAAGGTCGACCTGCGCGGCACTGCCGGCCAACAGGGCCAAGGCTGGACTGCTCTCTTGGCGCAGAGCAGCGCTGTTTCAAGTTCATTCGCTGGCGCATCTGGCAGCCCGACTGACGTTGGCGCGAAGGATCGGTTGACGCAGTTCCTGGCCAAACTGGCCTGCAAGTCGCGCTGGGCCAACGGGTCGGTGGCCACCGGGCTCGCCAAGCGCGCCCAAGGCCTCGAGTTCAAGGGCGACATCGTGCAGTTCTATGACCGCTTGCGGGCGGACGATTGCCCGGCCTTCAAGACCATGTCGCGCCGGGCGCTGCGGAGCCTGTCCACAGCTGTCGATATCGCTCGCGGCAATTAAGGGGCCCGTTGCGGTTCAACGGTTGCGCAAGTCTCTGAAGTTGTGTAGAACAATCAAAGAACATTGGTTGCGGCAGCTCGCCCGAAAACTGGTGACAAGCTGCCGGAAGGCTGAGCGCAGAGCCTGCAAGGGGCTTATGGTATCAGCAACCGAGTCGCTGAGCCGCACTATGCGGGCCGGCGAGAATGGCCGGGTTTCCCTGGTGATCCCGGCGATCTAGGAAAGGACGACGTCATGGCTGGATCGGTCAACAAGGTGATTCTGATTGGGAATGTCGGAAAGGACCCCGAGATCCGGCGCACGCAGGATGGCCGCCCGATTGCCAACCTGCGGATCGCAACGTCGGAGAACTGGCGCGACAAGTCATCGGGTGAGCGGCGCGAGAAGACCGAGTGGCACTCCGTCGTTATCTTTAACGAGAACCTCTGCAAGGTCGTCGAGCAGTATGTGAAGAAGGGCGCCAAGCTCTACATCGAAGGCCAGCTCCAGACGCGGAAGTGGCAGGATCAGCAGGGCCAGGAGCGGTACTCGACCGAGGTGGTGCTGCAAGGCTTCAACGGGACGCTGACGATGCTCGAACTCGCGAGGCGCGGGCAGTGGCATGCAGGAGGGCAGCCAGGCCGACTACGGCGGCGGTGGCGGGGACTTCGGCGGTGGCAGTTCGGGCGGCGGCAGCGGCTCTGGCGGCGGAGGCTTCGGCGACGCCCCGGCCAAGCGAGGCCCAGCTAAGCCCGGCAGCGGCAGCAAGGGCAGCTTCGACAAGAAGATCGACGACGAAATTCCGTTCTGATCGGCGCTGCGGGCAATCGCAAATTAACGGCTAAAGTCCAATCGACCACGCAGCACGGCAGCCTCTGCCGTGCTGTTCGTTTTGGTAGCCAGCGGATCAAGAGTTTGGTAGCCAGCGGATCAAGAGATCGTGCCCCGGCGATCGCGCCAGAGGCTGCTGAAACGCTCAACGGCGGCAGCCTGACGCGGGTCATCATCATGTTGGCACACCGGTTGCTCAGTCTCCGTGCAACAACATCGCTCGCCAACCTGCTGAAGGACTGATCCGTTCATGCGTGCCAAATTGAGGCATTGGGCCCAGAATCTGGGCGTTTGCGCCGTGTCAATTCTGGCGTGCCTGTTGATACTGGAGTTCATCGTCTTTCGTTTCATCCTCATCCCGGATGACGTGATCCACAACGTGTCGATCAACGGCGTCATGCGCTATCAACCGGACACAAAGGCGATATTTCGGCACCCGGATGGTCGGACCACGAAGCTCACCATCAACAAGGACGGCTGGAATTCGCCTAAGCCGGCGTACCGGCGGGAGCGGACGCCCGGTACGTTGCGGATTGCTGTGATCGGCGACAGCTACGTGCATGGCGCCTATGTCAACGTCGAGGAGGGCTTTCCCGAAGTCCTCGAGGCCGCACTCAACAAGGATGGCGTGAAGGCTGAAGTCCTGCGCTTCGGTATGGACGGCGCACCGCTGTCGCAATACCTGCACATGCTACGCGGCGAGGTTCGCGAGTATCGGCCGGACCTCGTCGTGATGCCCATCATTCACAATGATTTCGATGAGACCTATCGCTTCCTGCGCACGCGCTATGCGTCGAGTTTCATGAAGGTCGGCATGGACGACAAGGGGCGGGTCATCGAGATACCACCTGCAGACTTCAGGGCCGGTCTTGCCGACAGGTTCCGCAATTTCGCGACGTTTCGCTATCTCTACTACAAGACCAATTTCCATTCGCGGTTCCGCTTGTTCATCAATCGGCATTTCTGGGGCGGCGACGAGGACTGGGCGCAAGAGTTTCTCTCCTCGGCGGTCGACATCCGCAAGATTCGCGATCACGACAAGAATGAGTTCTATGCCCATTACGTCATGGGCGAGATGAAGCGGATTGCCGAGGCCGACGGGTTCCAGCTCGCATTCTTCATGGACGGCGTGCGCGAGGCTGTCTACTCCGGCAAGCCTGTGTCGGTCTACGAGGTCGGGCGTCTCAACGATATCGCAGCCGATGTTGCGCGCGACCTCGATCTGCCGTTCCTCGATCTGCAGCAGGCCTTCACGGATGACTTTGCCGCCAACCGCGAGCGCTTCGAGTTTCTCTATGATTGGCATTGGAATGTGCGCGGCAACGTGCTGGTCGGCACGACCATGGCGCGCTTCCTCAAGGCCAATCCCAAGCTGCTGAACACGACCGGCGATGCCTCCCACAAGGTGCGGGCGGCTTTATCCCTCCGCTGACCGCGTTGAAACACAAATGAGACGGGGATAGGCCGGATAGGGTAGGATCTGTGCGCCGGAGGCCCAACATGTCCGACACGATCGAACCGTTGATCCGAGACCTCGTCACGTGGTGCGCGAAAGAGCCAAGGCCCTACGCCGACGTCATCGACGCCTGGCGCACGTCCTGTCCGCGCCTGACCGTGTGGGAAGATGCCGTCGATCGTGGGCTGCTCGTGGCTGAGCGCAAACCGAATGGCACCGTGGTTGTGGTCACGCCGCTCGGTCTTGAGTTCCTGGGCGCGACGTCAAAGCGCGCACCGTCAATTCAAGCCGCTTGAGACCGAAGCTCGCTTTCAGCGCCGCTTTTTGCGCTTGCTATTTTTCGCCGGCAGATAGTTCTTTGCGGGCACTGGTGCCGAAGCGGGCCGGGGCGCTATAGGCGCGATGAGCACATTTTCGGCGGGGCTGGTGGGCGCCGTCGGGCCGGCAGCGATCTGGCCCGGGATCTCCCCAGGCTTTGCCGCGCCGGCATGCTTGCCCTCTGCCTCGAGATAGAGGTGGCGCACCTCGGGATGGATGGCTTTGATGCTCCGCTCGAGCCGGGCAATCGTCGTCTCCACGTCGCGTGCGGTCGCAGTATCTCGGAAATCGAGGCCGACCGTCACCAGCACGTCATCGGGCCCCAGATGCATCGTGCGGATCTCGTTGATACTGGAGACGACACTGGCGCCGGTCATTTCGGTCTGGATAATCGTGGTGATGGCGGTGCTGAGCGCGGGAGCCGCCGCTTCGCCGATCAACAGCCCCTTGGTTTCGATGCACATGAATGCCGCGACCAGACCGAGCACAAGTCCGATCGCGATTGAGGCGACGGCGTCGGCCTGCGTCCAGCCGAGAAGATGCGCCGCCGCAATGCCGGTAAGTGCGATCAGCAGGCCCGCCATGGCGGCGACGTTCTCGAGCAGAACCGTGAACAGCGCCGGGTCCTTCGAGCTGCGCAAAGCCGCGATGATGCCCTGTGCGCCGCGCCGCGCGTTGAATTCGCGAACCGCGATGGCGGTGGAGCCAAGCTCGAAGACCAGAGCCACGATCAGCACCAGGTAGTTGATCCATGGATCGGTGGCGGGATGGGGGTGGCGCAGCTTCGAAATGCCCTCGTAGATCGCGACGCCCGCGCCTAGCGAGAACAGCAGGATGGCAACGACGAAGGCCCAGAAGTAGACTTCCTTGCCGTAACCGAAGGGATGACGCGCGTCCGGTGGGCGCTGGGCACGCTTCATTCCGAGCAGCAGCAAACCCTGATTGGCACTGTCGGCAAGTGAATGGATGGCCTCGGACAGCATGGCGGCCGATCCCGTCCAGGCCGCGGCTGCGAACTTCGCAACAGCGATCAGGCCGTTGGCGGCGAGGGCCGCGATCACAACCTTGGTGGAGCCGGATGCCATCGGCGTGCCCTTATCTGGCGCGGATGTGATTGTCTCGACGCGGCAACTGACCCGCTCATGGCCCGATTATATCGCGATGAACGAGCAGCCGATGGTCTATGCAAGTCGGTTGAAGCCTGGATCAATGCTCGTGGCCCGCGCATTGGACAGGCGCGCCGTTGATACAGAGTTAACGTTTGTCCAGGCAACTCTGCCAACATAAACCCGGACGTAGGATTTGCGCTATAATCTGCTGCGACAGGCGGATCATGCCCGCAGCCGGCGCCCTTGCGCATTGTTGATCCAAACCCCATTCCGCGAGTCACACCATGAAATCGCCGATCCCTGTACCAGGTCTCCCCACCGCCCCCAATTTGCCAATGTTTGGAGCGGGTACCAGGATCGGGGCGGCTTTGGCCGTGTTCGCATTGCTGAGCGTCTGGTTCGGCGTTTACCGCATCGATGCGGGTCACGTCGGTATCGTCAAACGGTTCGGCAACGTCATCGACGTCGTCGATCCGGGCTTGCACTACAAGCTGCCCTATGCGGATGCCGTCGAGGAGATGGAGGTGCGCGAGCGAGCCTTCTCGATGGATCTCGACGCCGCCTCGCAAGACCCGCTGGAATTGCCGATCAAGGTGACGGTCAACTGGCTGGTCAAGCGCTCACAGGTCAAAGATCTCTACGTCCAATTCGGCTCGCTCGACCAGTTCGAGAAGCGCATCATTCTGCCGCGGCTCAACGACGCCGTGAAGGGCGTGACCAGCCGATATATCGTGAACGATCTCCTGCGGAAGCGCACCGAGTATCGCGATCTGTCGAAGAAGACGTTCGAGGAGCGCATGCCGGACGACGTGCAGATCACGGGCTTCTCGATCGTCAATATCGGCTTTCCGCCGGAGTACACAAAGGCGATCCGCGACAAGCAGGTCGCGCGCGAGCAGGCCGAGACCGAAAAGTTCGTGCTCGACCGGCAACGCTTGACCAGCACGCAGGTGACGCAGTCGGCGGAAGCCCAGCGTGATGCCGACAAGGCCCGGGCCGACGGTCGCGCCTATGAAATCAAGGTGCAGGGCGAGGCACAAGCGGACGCGATCCGCATCATGGGCGCCGCGTTGGCGCAGAACCCGCTCGTCGTCGAGTATAAAAAGGTCGAGCGTTGGGGCGGCGCCTTCCCGACCACCTTCATGGGCGGCGATGCGGGCGCCAATACCATGTGGTCCCTGCCGGGGCAGGGAACACCCGTCCCGCCGGAAGCCCCAGGCACGACGCCACGCACGACGCGTTGATGCAGCGCTTGCGCGGTCCGGATCAGATCGGATCGGCGGGGCCTTCCGGCGGCGTCGGGTGGCCGTCGATGCGGAACTGAAACAGGAAATAGGGCGGCAGGCACGCGCCGAGGCCGGTGCGAAGCGAGTCCTTTGTGGCAAGGCAGACGTAATCGTCGCGACACGGCTGCGTGGCATTGCAGGCGCGCAGCGTTGCCTTGCGCGAGACTGCCGTCAGACAAGGCCTGAAGCTGGTCCGGCCGTTCGCCAGCAGCGTAATGCACCTATTGAATCCGGTGCCGGCCTCCGTCGCACAAACGGTGCCGGGTTCGAGCTTGTCCTTGCAGCCGATCTCGCGGTACATGCCGCCGAAGAAGCCGCCCTTTTGGTAGGGTGCATTGACATCGGCAGGCTGGTTGTTCTCGGCACCAGGTACCGGAATGCAGGCACCGGATGGAACGGGCGTCGCGAGTCGCCGGGGCTTGTTGTTCAAGACATCGAGCGTGGTGCAATAGACATCTCGATAGCGATGGACGGGCAGGCCGGGTGCGATTGCATCCGTGCCATCCTCGTGGCTGAGCTTGCCGAAGAGGAATGGCTGTCCGATCTTCATCGACTTGAGCAGGTCCTTCGGCTCGAGGCCGCGATCGAGCTGTGCGACCGTCGGCGTGTTGTCGAGGCAGATGCCCATGCCGGGTTCGAGATCGGACTCGTGCAACGCCTTGCAGACAAGTCCGTCAGCGCATTTCCAGTCGGTGAAACTCTGATCGTCCTTGGTTGCTCTGGCGGGCTTCTTGTAGCAGTTGGTGCCCCAGCCCTTTCGCAGGGACGTGAGCTCGTCGGTGTTGAACAGGGACTTGCCGCTGCGCGCCGTGTTGCGCGGGCGCATGGAGAAGCCGCGTCCGTAGTCGGGCGTGCGGCCTTGGGCAATGGCCTCCACGACATTGCGCCGGCGCGGCAGCTCGGCGTAGAAGTGCGGCGAACCCGCGACAAAGATCGCGTTCTGCGGGAGGTCGCGAATAGATGAGGTCCAATCGGATCCGAGAAAATGGAAGCCGCCGATGGCGCGCGACTGGTGGCATCCGGTGCAGGTGATATCGGTCAGGCGCTGCTGCAGGCCGTAAGCTGTTTCGATATTGCGCAGCTTGCCCTCGGGATCGAGGCGCTTGGCGGCCTCGCGCAAGCGCGCGAGCGCGTCCTCCGCCTCCTGGTCGGAGATCAGGCCGAGGAAGGGCCGGTTGGTGGCGCGGGCGGTGCCGCCTGGAGCCGAGGTAACGGCGCGATAGGCGAGGTATTCGTCGGGAATCTTGATGGTGCCTTCGGCAAGCTCGTGCAGGCGCTCGGGTGTGAACAGCCATTGCTTGAAACGAGTGAGCTTCGCCGGGTCCTTCAGCATCTCGGCGCGATCGATCTGGTTCTCGAGCTTGTCCATCGTGAAGGTGCGCCGGGCCGCGTCCCACTTGAAGATATGCAGCAAATACTCGGCATTGCCACCGAACTCGGGCAGGATGGTGGATGGCACGCGGATGACCTGGATGTTGGTTTCCATGCGATCGATCAGGGACGGCTCGATGGTCGCCAGCGCACCGTTGCCGGTGATCAGAAATTGTGCGAGCTCGCGGCCTTTGCGTGCGGAATCGCCGGCCTGCAGCCAGCGCCTGGCCAAGTCCTGGCACGAGATGGTAGCCACGCTGCCAGGCGTTGGCGGAGTCCTGGCGCGCAGGACAAGATTGATCGCCATCGGCAAGCGGGACTGCACCCACTCCTCGCCGTCGCGCTCGAGCTTGCTCACCTCGCCCTTGGCATTGTATTCGGCGCGCATGCCAGCCGCTTTGATGCGGTAGGCGAGCCGGTAGAGGAGGCGGACCTCGCCACAGGTCTCCGGTGCCCGGAACGTCCGATCCATGCGATTGACGACGCCGACGAGATCGAAGCGGGCGGCCGCGGAATCGAGAAAATTGCGCTCGAATTTGCGAAAGCTCTCGTTGGTGCTCGTGCCGAAGGACTTTGCAGCCTTCGGAAACCGATCGAGAAAATCCTCGTTGTAGAGCTTGAACTCGCTGCGCACGACGTCGCGCAAGGCGGCCAACGGGGCGACCTGGGCCAGTTCGGCATTGTTGAGGACACCGGTCCTCGCCCCCCGTTGCCATCTGGGGCTGAGCAGGGCGCTCAGCGCGAAGCCGTTCGCCTCCAAGTCCTGCATGGCGTCGCTGTCGGTGATGGCGACGCCGGCCTCGAGGCTACGGGATATGGCCGGCGAAATGCCGGACAACACCAGCGCGACCACGCATCCAATCACATGAACGAACGGCATGATACGACTCCTGGGAATGCGGAGGGACCAGTTGCAATCAAAGTCATGCTACAGGGACGCGCAAAGCCCCGGCAATACTTGGGGAACAGATGTTGCGACGTGCGGTGCGCGCATGACACAGCGCCCGGTAAAGCAAGTCCGGGCGCAGGAAGGGTGGACGGTATGGACCTCGCCAATGGATTTTACGATGTGCCGGCCGGCCGGGTGGCGACCGTCGTGACCCATCTCGAAATGCGCCAACGCGCCTCGCCGCGTGCCACCGCAGTGCCGCAAGGCGTGTCCATCCGGCGCGTCGATCAACCCGATGCGAGTTGGTATCGCGATCTCTATCGGCGCGTTGGTGAGGACTGGCTCTGGTTCTCGCGTCTCAAGATGGAGGTGCAGGCTCTGGAGCGCATCATCCGGAGCTCAGACGTCGAGATCCATGCGCTGGTGGCGGGCGGCCGCGACGAGGGTTTGCTGGAGCTCGATTTTCGCGAGCCGGGGGCTTGCGAACTGGTGTTCTTCGGTGTGACGCGCCTGCTGATCGGCAGCGGCGCCGGCCGTTTGCTGATGAACGAGGCGATCAGCCGGGCCTGGGCGCGCCCGATCGACCGCTTCTGGGTGCACACGTGTACACTCGATCATCCGGGTGCGCTGGTGTTCTACGAACGCTCCGGATTTCGAACGACCCGGCAGCAGATCGAGATTGCCGACGATCCCCGCCTCGCCGGATTATTGCCGAGGACGGCCGCTCCTCACGTGCCGATGTGCGGGCCGACCTGACAGACAACGCAAAGCCCCGGCGAATGGCTCCGCCGGGGCCCGGACTTGTGCCGTCGTACGCCGCTTACTTCTTTTCGGCGGGCTTCACGGCTTCCTTCGCCTTCTCGACGGCAGAGCCGGCAGCGTCCTTGGCCTTCTCGAGCGCCGGACCAGCCTTCTCCTTGGCGGTGGCAGCGGCATCTTTGGCAGTCTCCTTCGTCTTGTCGGAGAGTTCCTTGGCCTTCTCCTTGGTGCGCTCGATCAGCGACTTCTTGGGCTCGGCCCGCTTGAACGATTCAAGTGCGCCGAGAACCTCCTTTGAGGCCGCCGGCAGCGACACAACCGTCTTGCCGTCCTTCTGAGAGAATTGCAGTGCCTGGAGGCGGACGCCGATTTTTTTCTCGCCAGCGCCCAGGAAGCCACCGGTGCCCATGACGACGCCCTCGATCTCGTTGCCGGGGCCGACGATGAGATCCTCGATGTCGCCGATGATCTGGCCGTCCTTGTTCTGGATTTTCGCGCCGATGAGGCGGTCACGGGCCATATACTGGCTCGAGAGTTGGCCTTTCACGAACACGCCCTTGGGAATGACGACGGCCGATTTGGCGGCCTCGGGGGCCTTTTGTTGGGCAAAGGCGGGCAGGCTTGCCAGCAGCGCGCCTGCGGCCGCGAGGCCGATCAAAGTCTTAATCATGGCGTTCTTGTCCTTATATGGGGTCCGGCGTACCGGATTTTCCGGCGTTCTTGAGCTACCGGCTCGCCGGGGCGGCGGGCGGCATTCGGCGGGTGCATAGCGGCTATCCTTGACGACATCAAGACCGCAGCGCTGGAAGTCAATGTAATGTTGGCCGGATTGCCGAGTGTTCCGGCGAAGGTCTGGGTGGCAGAGGCGGGTCAAAATAGTGAAACGCCAGGATCCCAAAGAGGAAGCCGCCCAAATGCGCCTCCCAGGCAATGCCGGTCGCTGACGTCAGCAGGGATGGTGCCAGGCCGGTCAGGAAATTCAGCGCCAGCCAAATGCCGACGGCGATGAGGACGCGGCGGTCGCGGATCATCTCGCGGAAGCTCATCAGCGGAATGGCACGGGGGTTTTCCCGGAAGGCTTCGAAGCCGCCCCGGTCCATGGCCGAAAAGAGAAAGCGGAACGCGCCACCCATGAGCCCCGATACGGCGCCCGACGCGCCAACCATCGGCGCGTACTCCCCGAACCGGAACAGCAGGAAGAGCAGCGCGCCTAGAATGCCGCAGATGAGCGCCAGGGCAACGAAGCGGACCGAGCCGATGCGCTGGGCGACGGCGCCGCCGAAGGCCAGGAGCCAGGCGCTGTTGATCATCAAATGGGTGGTGTCGGCATGCACGAACTGATGCGTCACCAGTGACCAGAGCCCCGCTGGCATTCCGCCAAGGTCGCGCAGTTGATTGCTGCCATAGCGGGCTGGATTGAACGCGAGCAGATCGATGACGGCATTTTCGCGCTCGGGCGACAGCAACGACAGCCCGGCATGCACCAGCAGCATCAGCCCGAGGCTCCAGATCACGGCGATCGGCACGTTGAAGATCGGTTCGCGGTCCAAGCCTTAGTCCTTCTGTCAACGCTGTCGTCGTCCGGCTCTCGCTTAACCTTCACGGGTGAGCCAGGCAACGCCAATCGTCAATCGGCGCTTGCATGGCACAGAAGCTGCTCCCTCGTTCTCATCGCCGATGGCTCACGGCGCCAGCGTTCCAAAGTGGAACGTTGATTAACGATTGAGCAAGTTATTGGCGCATCGTCCGAGGTGCTGCCGCAAGGATCGGGAATGAAGCAGCACACGAGCCAAAGTCTGTTCCAGTACTGGAATGACGTTCGGCGGAATCGTCTGGCCCCACAGAGGTTCGATATCGAGCCATCCCGGATTTCGCATATCCTGTCCGAGACCTTTATCCTCGAACGAGGCGAGCGGGACGATTTCCTGTTCCGGCTCGCGGGCACGCGGGTCTGTGACCAACTCGGCACCGAGCTGCGCGGCCAGGACTTCATGCACTTCGTCGGTGCCGACCAGGTTGCCGTCGGCAGAGTTGATGCGGACGATCACGGACCAGGGCGCGGTAGGCGTGCTCGAGCTGGCCGGCAGGACCGCTGATGGCCGGCAAGCCGCGTTTGAAGTTGTGATCCTGCCCTTGGTGCACGGCGACAAGACGATCTCACGCTATCTCGGCGCGTTCAGCGCCATCAATCCTCCAGCCTGGCTCGGCACGGCGCCGGTCGTCGTTGAGAAGGTGATCCGGCAGGAATTGGTGTGGCCGGAGGGCCGGCCGCATGCCGTTATCGAGCGCGCCTATCATCAAGCGCCGTTCATTCCCCAGGTGATGACCGGGCGCATTGTGCGCGTCGACCGCCGGCAGTTCCGCATCTTCGATGGCGGTCGCAAAGCTGAGTAGGCGTTACAAGCCGTCACCATGATGGCCGATTCGGCTGCCCACTTTGCAGCCGCGTCCGGCAACAGGCTCGCAATTCGCCTGACGGCCTGACAAGCCGGCAGCGCGATTGTTTCAAAAAGGGGCGTCCATTTAGGAGATCCTTAAGCCCGGTCCCGGATAGTCGAGGCATCGTCGCTGTCTCTCTCCTGGTGTAGGTGCTTCATGAGCCTCACGTCCCATTTGTTTGCACAACGTGCACAGATCGCTCCCGCCGCTCAGATCGAGCCGGATCGACGCCGCCACAAGCGGGTAAGTGTGACCCTGCTCGGCCGCTTCATGCGCGCCAACAAGCAGGAATATCCCTGCAAACTCTATGATATCTCGGTTGGTGGTGCGGCCATGATGGCGCCCGTCAGTGTTGAGGAAAACGAGCGCATCGTCGCCTACTTCGATCATATCGGCGGCTTGGAAGGTACGGTCGTCCGGAACTTCGAAGGCGGCTTTGCGATCCAGTTCATGGCCACGCAGCACAAGCGCGAAAAGCTTGCGGCCCAGCTGACTTGGTTGATCAACCGTGACGTGCTGCTGCCGTCGGACGAACGCCGCCATGAGCGGATCGTGCCGCGCAACGGCTCGTCGAGCCTGAAGGTCGACGACAACCTCATGCTCCCTTGCCAAGTGCTCGACGTCTCGATCTCGGGCGCCTCAATAGCGATCGAAGCGCGCCCCGCCATTGGCCTCGAGGTGGTGCTTGGCAAGCTGCGCGCCAAGGTCGTGCGCCATCACAGCCAGGGTATCGCCGTGCAGTTCATGGACATTCAGCAGCCTCTGGCCCTGCGCCGCTACTTCGGCTGACGCCGAGCACCATCGCAATCAACGACTCCTCCCGCAGATCGCGAGTGACGGTTAACTCCGTCTTTCGCGAGCATGACGGATTTTATCTGAATTCGAGCAAATATTCGATCGAACATCAAAGTCGAACTTGGCTGGACTGAAAACAATGGCTGTTACAGTCCAAGTATAAGTATGGGGCTGAGTGTGATGTCGTCTGTAGTCAAAACTGCGCTCTGCGCAATGATCTTGATGTTCGCTGCGCCGGCGAAGGCGGATCCCGCGAAATCGTTTCGCGGGCAGGATCGCGCCTCGTCGTACATGCGGGTCTACGGGCCGACGCTGCCGCCCTATGGCTTTGTCCGGTTTTGCGAGCTCAATCCGAAGGAATGCGCGCAAGGCAACCTCGAGGAAGCGCGGATTGCTGCAACGCCGGAGCGCATGCGTGAACTCGATGAAATCAATCGTCACGTCAATCGCAAGATCGAAGCCGCCACCGACCTCGAGCTATACGGCGAGACGGAGCGCTGGACCATCCCGACGACCCGTGGCGACTGCGAGGACTATGCCCTGCTGAAGCGCCAGATGTTGATCCAGCGCGGCTGGCCGGTCGGGTCTCTGCTGATGACGGTGGTTCGCGACGAGAAGGGCGAGGGGCACGCGGTGCTCACGGCCCGCACGGCGCAAGGCGACTACGTTCTCGACAACAAGTTCGACGACCTGAAGGTCTGGCACAAAGTTCCCTACACCTACGTGATGCGCCAATCCTACATCGAGCCGCGTGTCTGGGTGTCGCTTGACCCCAAAGACTCCAAGTCTCCAGCTCTCCTCTCGGGGGTGCGAGCATCGAATTGAGGCTGCAACGCACGGTACTCTGTCACAACCTGGCCCAGACCTGGCCAACCGATCCTGCCACCCTCGGCACTCGGCCGGGTCTCAACTGAAGCCGAACTCTCCTTCCCCGAGAGTTCGGCTTTTCTTTTTGGAGGGTGGCGCAGAGCACCTCCGCCACCTTACTCCGACTGCGGTTTGAGAGAGTTTGCCATTTCGTGGCGGTGCTGAGCGTAGAAATCAGAACCGAACTGAATGAGCGCGCGGTCCTTCGGGCCGACTTCGCGCGCGACTTTTCCGGGCGAGCCGAAAACCACCGAATTCGGCGGGATGACCTTGCCTTCCGGTATCAATGACCCTGCTGCGATGACCGAACCCTCGCCGATGCGTGCGCCGTTGAGGACGATCGCGCCAATGCCAATCAACGAGCTTCGCCCGATCGTACATCCGTGCAGCATGCTCAGATGGCCGATTGTGCAGTCCTCACCGATATCCAGCGGGAATCCGGGATCGACATGAAGGACGCAACCTTCCTGAATGTTAGATCGGCGACCAATGCGAATCGGCTCGTTATCGCCACGGATAACGGCATTGAACCAGACCGAGACATCTTCCTCGATCGTCACCCGGCCGATGACCGTAGCGTTTGGAGCAACCCAATAGCGGCCAACGCCGGGGGTTTGTACTCTGGCTCCGCCGAGTTCAAAAAGTGCCATCCTCAGCTCTGCTCCAGATCGACGTCCAGGATCGTCATGTTGAACTGGAAGCAGGTCTCGCCGTCCTCGGTGTCCTTGGAGACGACGCCAAGGAACTCGCCGCCGACATACACTTCGGCGGCGTCAGCAGCCTTCTGCCGGCCTCGGACTTCGATCGAGCGGGCGCCGAAGACCTTTCGCATGTAGGCCTCCACGCTCTTGAGCTCAGCCTGAGTCATGGCTGGGGATTTCGCCATCGTCACTTCTCCTGTTTGCCGGCCGATCGGATGAGCGGGGCGTCTCAGCAACAGCCGCAGTCGTCCGGCGCCAGGCGCTGATCCATGGCCCGCGAGGGTTCTGGGCATCCGCTGTCGCCAACGATCTTGGCGGGGACCCCCGCGACGGTCTTGTTGTTGGGGACGTCCTTGAGCACGACGGAGCCGGCGGCGACTTTCGAGCAATCGCCGACACGGATGTTGCCGAGGACTTTGGCGCCGGCCGAAAGCAGCACGTTGTCCCCAATCTTCGGATGCCGGTCGCCCTGATCTTTGCCATTCCCGCCGAGGGTCACATTTTGCAGGATTGAACAATTGTCTCCGACTACGGCCGTTTCGCCGATCACGATGCCACTGCCGTGGTCGATCATCAGGCCGATGCCGATGCGGGCTGCGGGGTGGATGTCGACGGCAAAAATCCGCGAACTCTGACTTTGCAGATAGAGTGCAAAATCGCGCCGGCCGGCCTGCCACAAGGCGTGCGCAAAGCGGTGAGTAACGAGGGCGTGAAAACCCTTGAAATAGAGTAACGGCTCGATGTAGCGGCTGCAGGCGGGATCGCGATCGAAGACGGCCGCCAAGTCGGCGCGGAAGGCGCAGCCAAGCTGGGGCTGCTCAATGAGCACTTTGGCGAACGTCTGGCCGATCAGTCCGGCGTCGACGTCGGCATGATTGAGGCGCTGGGCGAGGCGGTGACAGATCGCATCCTCAAGCCTGTCGTGCGTGAGCACCGTCGCGTAAATGAAGCCGCCGAGCGCCTGTTCAGCGGCGACGATAGCGTCGGCTTCCTGGCGGACGGCGCTCCAGATCGGATCGACCGTCTCGATGTGCTGGCGGGGACCAGTTTGTTTCGCTGCGGGCATCACTCATGCTCCTTCCCCAGGCCGTGGGCTTCCACGTACAGGTTGTGCCTGGACATTGCTCCTTGAGGTAAATGGCGGGCGGACTGTAGTCAATCAAGGCATTGGGGCAATCCGGCAATCCGGTGTCATGCCGGCGTTGCAAGAAGTGGACCCGAGACCTGGGAGTTCGGGTTCGGTCTCCTTCGTAACGATGTAGGCTCAACTCATGGACGCCTCTACGCCTGCCCCCGGCAGCCCTTCTCGAGAAGCGCAAACCCCTGTTCAAGGGGCAGTGAGGCGCGAACGGCGGGTCACCGACGTCGGCGGATGGCGGCGGCGAGCGCGGCTGCGCCGATCAAAGGAAAGATGCCAAATGCGCCATAGGTGAGCGTATAGCTGCCGAGCACCTTGTAGAGCGTCGCAAACATCGCTGGTCCCAGAACGATTCCGGAAAACGTAAAGACGAGGACGCCGCCTGTGGCGAAGCTGACCTGGTCGGGCCGGCACGTCCGCGCGATCTCGGCGAGCCAGAGCCCGTTCCATCCGATCAGGCAGAATCCGAAGCCGATCAACACGCAAGTGAGCAGTACCGCTGGCCAGGCCGGATCGGCCATCGCAAGTGCCACGGCAAAGGCCGTTGAGAGCACGCCGATCGTCATCAGGATGTGCATGCCATGGCCGATGCGGTCGGCCAGCAGGCTCCAGGCGATACGACCGGCGACCCCGCCGATCTGCATGAGCGAGGTGACGGCGCCGGCCGCGACGAGCGACCAATGGAAGTCCTGCACCAACATGGTGATCATGAATGTGAAGAGGCAGAATTGGGCCGAGGCATAGGCGAACCCCATGATAGCAAAGGCGCGCAGCGCCGGGTCGCCCAGCACCAGCTGGACACCGGACAGCAGGCCCGAAACCAACTGGGCCTTCGGCGCACGATCATCGTCGAGCCGTGGGCGCATGAGCGCCAGCGGAACAGCCAGCAATAGCAGCAGCAATGCACTTGCGGCGATGGCGCCCTGCCAGCCGATAGCTTCGGAGAGCGTCGGCAAAAGCGAGGCGGCGAGTAATCCGCCGAGCGGCACGCCAGTCTGCTTCAAGGCAAAGATCAGGTTTTGCCGCTTGGGCGGGGCGAAACGGAACAGCAGATGCGAGGCGGCCGGATTGGTCAGGCCATAGGCGACGCCAATCAGAATGGAGGCCAGCAGGCCGAATGCGAAGTTGCCGGAGGCGATCCCAAGCAGGCCGACAATGCCCAGCCCCAGAGACCAGAGGCTGGCCAGTGCGGCACCGTGGCGGCGGACGTAGAGGCCGGCAATACCCGACATCAGGGCGGCCGCGATATAGACCACGCTGATCTGGTAGCCGACCGCCTCGGCGCCGAAACCGAAAGCGGGCGCTGCTTTGGTCGCCAGCGTCGGCAGCGCCAGCACCGAGAACGTCGACAGTCCTTGAACGCCGGTAACCAAACCAAGCAGAACCGACAGCTCGCCGGTGGACAACGCGTTCCGAGCTGGCGGAGAGGCCGGATCATCGGCGCCAGGAGGTCCGGCGGACGATCCGTTAGAGGGCGGTTCCGCCGTTTTCAAGGGTTTAACGCCTCCCGGTCTCGGTGTATCTTGTCCGGACAAAGGTCTACAGCCAGGACTTGGCCGACGCCAGGGCCGGACTGTCGCCAGAAACGGGCGGGCCGATCCTCCCGATTCCGTTCGCCAGGAGGGGTTATGCAAGGGCTTCGTCGGTTTCCGTCCATCGATCGTCCGGCCGTCGGGCGCCGCTGTCGGGGGAGCCGCCTGACGCATGGCCAATGAGATCGTAACGTTGAAGCGCCCCGAAGGCGACGCGGCCCAGCCGCTCTACGTGCAATTGGCCCAGACCCTTGGGGACCGGATCGCGAGCGGGACTTACCCCGTCGGCTCACTGCTGCCGACTGAGGCGGAGCTTGGCGAGACATTTGCCGTCTCCAGGTACACGGTGCGTCAGGCGATCCAACATCTGCGACAGCAGGGGCTCGTCTCGGCCCGCAAGGGGGTCGGCACGCGGGTGGAAGCCGTGCACGCCGCACCGAGCTACACCCAGTCAATGCATTCGCTGTCGGAGCTGCTGCAGTTTGCGCACGAGACCCGGCTTGACATCATTGCCATTGAGGATGTCGCGGCACGCGGTGCGCTCGCCGAAATGCTGGGCTGCCGGCCGCGCAAGGAATGGGTGCGCATCGAGGGTATCCGGCATGCCGGCCGCGGCGAGCCGCCAATCTGCTACTCCGAGGTCTATCTCGACGCGGCCTACAAGGATCTGGCGAAGAACGTCGAGACGCTGACGACGGCGATCTGGTCGCTGATCGAGCGCAACTACGGCGAGCAATTCGTCGAGGTCGAGCAGCAGATCGAGGCGGTCGTGCTGTCGCCGGAACGTGCGGCGCAACTCAAAGCCAAGCCGGGCTCGCCTGCACTCAAGTTCACGCGCCGCTACTTCGTCACCGGCCGTCGGCTGGTGGAGTTGTCGAGCAGCATCCACCCGGCCGACCGCTTCGCATATCGCATGAACCTGAAGCGTGATCTTGGCGGCGCCTGACCGTTTATTGATCCTAACCGCCTATTGATCAAGCCAGACTTCGGCCAGATCTTGCGAGAGGTAGTGGCTGGGCGTGAAATGCCAGCCCTTGACCTTTTTCGGCATCACGACGATGCGCTGGTTCCAAAGGAATGGCACGATATAGGCCTGCCGCAACAGGTAGACGTCGAGTTCGCGCACGACCTTGATCCGCTCCGACGCATCGAGCAAGCGCCGCTGCTTTTCGTAGAGCTCGTCGACTTTGACGTCCGTGTGGCTCGAGTAGCTCGCCGGCATCAACTTGGTCGACAGGAACTTCGAGAAATTCTGCGTCGGATCGTCGAGATAGTCCGAGATGAACTCGATGCCGACCTCGAAATTGCCCTTGGCGAAGTTGTCGAGATAGAGCTTCGATTCGAGTTGCTCGTGCTGGACCTTGACGCCGATCCGGCGCCACTGGTCGATGATGTAGATGCCGGCCGTCGTATAGCTGTCGATGCCGGCGCGATTGAGCAGCTTGATTTCGAGGTTCTCGGCGCCCGCCTCTTTCAGCAAGCGTCGCGCCTCGGCCCTTGCCGCATCGGCATCGCGCCCGAATCCGGGGATTTTCACCAGTTCCTCGACCGGCAAGGCCGAGGCCGATCCCGGCCGGCTGATGCCGCCGGGAAAGCGATGTTGCGAAATCTTGCCGAGAGCCTCGCCGCCGCCCCACCGATCGATCGCCAACGACAGTGCTTGCCGAACGCGCACGTCTTCGAACGGTTTCCGCTTCATGTTGAAGACAACCGTATTGCCAGCAAGCAGGGGCGCTTCGTGCACAGCGACCTTGTCACCCAATTTTTCGACGAGCGTGTTGCGCTCGGTCGGCGTGATGAAGCGGAATTCGGCATCGAATTGACCTCCCATCAAGCCTGTGATCAGTGCCGAAGACTTGATGAAGTAGGCCTTGTAGCCTTCGAGACGTGGCAGATCCTTGCGGAAATAGCCATCGAAGCGCTTGGCGGTCCAGTGCGAGCCCTGTACGTGCTCGACGAACTGGAAGGCGCCAGAGCCCATCACTTCTTTCGCCGGATAGCCGCCGCCCTTCTCGAGGCGAGCCTTGCTGTAGATGCAGTTGAACGGCGAGGCGAGAAGTTCGAGCACACCGGCGACCGCCGATTTCATCTTGAAGACGATGGTGTGATCATCGGGCGTGTCGATGTCGCCGAAATCCGAATAGTAGGACTGTCGTAACGAGACGACGCCAGCAGGTGGGCGAATGATGCGTTCGTAGCTTGCTTTCACATCGGCTGACGTCAATGGACTGCCATCGTGAAACTTGACGCCCTTGTGGAGCTTGAACCTAAAGGTCGAGCCATCCGGCGCTGCCGTCCAGCTCTCTGCGAGGTCGCCCGTGACTTTCGGGAAGTTCGCGGCGTCGATTTTCAGAAGGAATGAATAGTGCGGTGCCACCGGATGCACGGTTCCGAACGTAAGCTCTGCGTGGCAGTCATAGCTCGGCGGGTTCGAGACGACGGCAAAATTCAATATGCCGCCAGTCTTCGGCGTCTGGGCTTGCGCGGCTGCTGGCGCGAGTGGGGGTCCGGTGACAAGGCCGGAAATGGCAATTATTGCGAGGGCAGTCCGCATCGTGGAAGTCCTTTCCGTCAGGACGGATGAAGCGATCAACGATCGCTGAGCGTAGCAGCATTACGGCTGCCAATGCACGGCCCCCGTTTCGCGAATGCGAGCCCCGGTTCAGCGTTCGGCCACTGTCGCCGCCGCCGATTTTGCGACCGCCCGTGTCGGCGACACAGGCCTCTGGAGCAGCAAACCGCGATGACGACGGGTCGCGAAGTGGAGGCGCGGTTGAAATAGTGCTGGCCCTAAACGAGTGGAGTTGGCAGAAATCAAGTCATGTTTTAAAGGAGCCAGCCGTGACAACCCGTAAGAAGCCGGAAGACCTGCGTTCCCATCGTTGGCTCGGCGTGCAGGATTTGCGCGCTTTCGGTCACCGGTCGCGGCTGCGCCAGATGGGTTACGACGACGGCGATTGGGGCAAGCGGCCGATCATCGGAATCATCAATACCTGGAGCGATATCAACTCGTGCCATGCGCATCTGCGCGAGCGGGCGCAAGACGTGAAGCGCGGCGTGCTGCAGTCCGGCGGGTTTCCGCTGGAGCTGCCAGCGATCTCGCTGGCCGAGCCGTTCCAGAAACCGTCGACGATGCTTTATCGCAATCTCCTCGCAATGGAGACCGAGGAACTGCTGCGCAGCTATCCGATCGACGGCGCAATCCTGCTTGGCGGTTGCGACAAGACCACGCCCGGACTGGTCATGGGTGCGATAAGCATGGGGCTGCCCTTTATCTTCTGTCCGGCGGGGCCGATGCTGCGTGGGAACTGGCGCGGGCAGGCGCTCGGTTCGGGCTCCGACGTCTGGAAGTACTGGGACGAGAAGCGCGCCGGGAAGATCACCGAAGAGCAGTGGGAGCAGATGGAGAACGGCATCGCGCGCTCGTTCGGCACGTGCATGACGATGGGCACCGCCGCCTCGATGATGGCGGTGGCGGAAGCGCTTGGTTTGACATTGCCCGGCGCCTCGTCGATTCCAGCTGCCGACGCCAATCATCCCCGCATGATGACCCATGCCGGTCGCCGCGTGGTCGAAATGGTGTGGGAGGATCTGACGCCCGACAAGATCGTATCGGCGGCCGCCGTCGACAACGCGATCATGGTGCACATGGCGCTCGGCGGTTCAACCAACGTGATGATCCACCTGATCGCGATGGCGCGCCGCGCCGGTGTCGCCCTCTCACTTGAGAGATTCGACCAGATCAGTCGTGAGATCCCGGTGATGGCGAACATCCGCCCGTCCGGTCAGTATCTGATGGAGGATTTCTTCTACGCTGGCGGTCTGCCGGCGCTGATGAAGGAGCTTGCCGGCAAGATCCATTGCCATTGCATGACAGTGAACGGGCGCACGATCTGCGAGAACATCGAGACGGCGGAGAACTTCCTGCCGGATGTGATCCGCGGGTTTGGTAATCCGATTTACGGCGAGGGCGGGACGGCGGTGCTCAAGGGCAATCTTGCGCCGCGCGGAGCCATCATGAAGCCATCGGCCGCGGAGGCGCGATTGCGCAAGCATCGTGGCAAGGCGGTCGTCTTCCGCGACTACAACCATATGGCGGCCGAAATCGACCGCGACGACCTCGATGTCACGGCGGACAGCGTGATAGTTCTGCAGAACGCTGGGCCGAAGGGCGGTCCCGGCATGCCGGAGTGGGGCATGCTGCCGATCCCGGGTAAACTGGTCAAACAGGGTGTGCGCGACATGGTGCGCATCTCGGACGCGAGGATGTCGGGCACCAGCTATGGCGCGTGCATTCTGCACGTGTCACCGGAAAGCTTCGTCGGCGGCCCGCTGGCGCTGGTCAAGACCGGTGACGAAATCGAAGTCGATATCGAGCGGCGGCTGCTGCATCTCCATGTCTCGGATGCCGAGCTGGTCGCGCGCCGCAAGGCATGGACGGCGCTGCCGCCGCGCTATGAGCGCGGGTATGGGCGCATGTACCAGGAGCACATCGGCCAGGCCGACGACGGCTGCGACTTCGACTTCCTCGAGGCGGGCCACGCTGTCCCCGAACCTGAGATCCACTAGAGGACCCAGCATGACACCGACAAGGGCAGATCGGTCGATGGCCATGGCGCCCTGCAATGAGAGAACGCACGTCATGCGCGACTACCGTTACGACCACATCCATCTGCGCAGCGCCAATCCGGCGGCGATGGCCGATTTCTTTGAGACGATGTTCGGTGCGGACGTGACCCGCGACATCTATCCGCCCGGCACGCTCTATCCAGGCCAGCCGCGCATCAAGATGAAGGTCGGCGGCGGCACGGTGCTGATCGCGCCGAAGCATCCGGATGATCAAACCGGTTCGGCGCCGTCATTCCCCCACTACGGCCTCGAGCACTTCGGTTTGACGGTCGACGACGTGGATGCGGCGTGCGCGGAACTGAAGGCCAAGGGCGCCAACGTCGCGATCGGGCCGCTGACGCGCAGCCCCGGGCTCAGGCTGGCCTTCATCCGAGGACCCGAGGGCATCATGGTCGAGTTGGTGCAGCGATAAGAACGGTGCATAAGCGACAGAAGCTATTCCAGCTTGATGTTCGCCTTCTTCGCGATCGTGCCCCAGCGGTCGAACTCCTTCTTCTGGAAGGTGGCGAACTGCTCCACCGTGAGCGTTTCGGGATCGGTGCCGAGGCTATCGAACTTCGCCTTGATGTCGGCCTGACTCGCGATCTTGACGAGTTCGGCATTGAGCCGCTGGACGATTTGGGGCGGCGTCTTGGCCGGTGCCCAAATGCCGTACCAGCTGCCGAGATCGAAGCCGGAAAAGCCTTGCTCGATCATGGTCGGCACGTTTGGAAGCGCGGCATTGCGGGCAGGCGCGGAGACGGCCAGCACCTTGAGCTGGCCATTCTTGATGTAGGGCATGGCGGCCGGCAGCGATTCAAAGCTCATAGGCACTTCGCCTGAGATGACCGCTGCGATGGCCGGCCCGCCGCCCTTGTAGGCGATGTGCTGCAGGTCGAGGCCGGTGACCTCGCGGAACCGCTCACCCGCCAGATGCATGGCGCCGCCGACACTGGACGAACCATAGTTGATCTTGCCACCCTTGGCTTTGAAGGCCGCCACCAGATCCTGGGCAGTGTTCTGCGGCGTCGCGGCGGCGGTGATCAGCACAGCCGGTACGCTGGCCATGAGATGCACCGGCTGAAAGTCGCGGTCGACGTCGTAGAGTGGATTGGTGATGACGTGCGGCAGGATCACGACGCTTGAGGCATTCGCCATCAACGTGTGGCCGTCCGGCGCCGCGCGTGCCACGTCCTGGGCGCCAATCTGGCCGGATGCGCCGGCCTTGTTGTCGATGACCACCGCTTGGCCCAATGCCTCGCTGAGTTTGTGGGCGTAGATCCGCGCGACTACGTCGGTCGGACCGCCCGGCGGGAATGGCACGACCAGCCGGATTGCCTTCGAAGGATAGGTCTGCGCCTGAGCTGGAACTGCATCGAAGCTGCCGGCGATGGCTATCGCGATGGCCAAGAACAGTAACCTGCGCATGCCCATCGAACCCTCCGCACGGTGCCGTTGAACGCCGAAGATAGCGCGTTTTGATCGAGGCGACCACGTATTCCCAGGGGGCGTCGGGACCGCGACAGGTCGCGAAAGGCAATTCTCAATGGGGCTTCGAGAATACGTCCGGAATTGACAATTACCGCCATTGGGGTTGAGATCACTGCTGTAAATGCCGCAATGTCATTGTCTGCAGTGGAGTGCCGCTATGTCACGTACCTTCATTTCGCTCGCATTTTCTGGTGCCATACTGGCCCTGTCGCCCAACGCGACATTGGCGCACGGTGGCCCAGTTGATATCAAGCGCCTTGGCAAAGTCGATTTCAAGGTCAGCTGCACCGCGCCCGCCCAGAAAGAGTTCAATCGCGGAATGGCGCTCTATCATTCGTTCGCCTGGTCCGACGCCATGGCCTCGTTCGAGGCAGTGGCAAAGGCCGATCCGACCTGCGGCATGGCACACTGGGGCCGTGCGATGGCGACACTCGACAATCCCTTCATATGGCCGGCCAATCTGCCGGCGCAGAAGTTGAACAACATCGCCGGCATGCTCGACGAGGCGCGCAAGGCTGGCCTGAAGACGGATCGCGAGAAGGGCTACGTCGAGGCGGTGGCCTCCTTCGTGCGCGACCACGACAAGCTCAATCACCGCACGCGCCTCGTGACGTTCGAAGGCGAGATGGCGAAACTCGCCGCCGCCAACAAGGGCGACAAGGAAGCTGGCATCCTATCGGCCTTGGTCACGTCGGCGAATTTCGATCCGACCGACAAGACCTACGCCAACCAGCTCAAGGCGGCGCGCGCGCTGGAGCCGCTGTTCAAGGCGATGCCCAATCATCCCGGCGTCGCCCACTACATCATCCACAGCTACGATTATCCGCCGATCGCGAAGCACGGCGTCAAGGCCGCGCGCGCCTACGCCAAGATCGCGCCGGGGGCGACGCACGCGCTGCATATGCCGTCGCACATCTTCACGCGCCTCGGCTACTGGCAGGACTCGGTCAATGCCAACGCCGCATCCGAGAAGGCGGCGGGTGACGCCTCGTTCGACGGCCATCACGCGAACGACTACCAGGTCTATGCCTACCTGCAGATGGCGCAGGACAAAGCGGCCATGAGTGCCATGCAACGGTCGCAGGCGCGCAAGTCGATCGACCATTTCGGCTCGGCCTACGCCTATGCCGCGATGCCGGCCCGGATGGCGCTTGAGCGGAGCGACTGGAAGGCTGCCGCCGAGGTGAAGCTCGAACCCGCCGGCGACTACCCTTGGAAGAAGTATCCGCAGGCCGAGGCCGTGAATGCTTTTGCCCGCGCGATCGGTGCATCGCGGATCGAGAACGGCGCACTCGTGCGTGAGCAGCACAAGCGGCTCGTTGCGCTGCGTGATGCCGCCAAAGAGGCGAAGCTCGGCTATTGGGCCGAGCAGATCGACATCAATGCGGCAACGGCCGAGGCGCTTGCGAACTGCGCAGAGAAGCGGACCGATGCGTGCGTCTCCGGTCTCACCGAAGCCGCCCGGCGCGAGGACGCAACCGAGAAGCACGCTGTGACGCCGGGGCCGGTCGTGCCGGCGCGCGAATTGCTGGCCGACACGCTGTTGGCGGCGAAGAAGCCAGCCGACGCGCTGAAGGAGTACGAGACGGTGCTGGTCAAGGAGCCGAACCGCTATCGCGCGGTGGCAGGCGCCATGGCGGCGGCGCAAGATAGTGGTGATCGGCGCAAGGCGCGGACCTACGCAACCAAGCTGCTGCAACTCGGCGCCAAGAGCAGCCCGGGACGCCAGTCGCTCGACCAAGCGCGGCTGATCGTCAACAACCGCGTCGCGAGCCGCTGAGGAGCAAGGGCAGCGCGTCGGTCGTGCTGCCCTCACACAACGCATGTTCATTTCGCGAAGGAACAAAACCATCCGGCGCGCGTGGCTGACGATGACCGCTTTCGGACTATGCCTGGCGGGGCTGGTGGCGGCGTCGGGTGCCATGGCCGCCGACAGCGATCCTAAGCCCGTGCCGAAGGGCGGGCCGCGGGCGCAAGCGATCACCGCCTACAACGACGGCGTCAAGTTGATGCTCGAGCGGAAGTATCCAGCGGCGCAGGGTAAATTCGAGGCGGCGCTGGCACTCGATGAGACCATCGCGGAGGCGCACAATAATCTGGCGTTCAGCCTGCGGGTGCAGGGCACGCAGAACTTCGAGCGGGCATTGGCGCACTACAATCGCGCGCTGGAAATCGATCCAAAATTGGCGCGGGCCTACATGTATCGGGGCGTGCTGTTCGTCCAGAAGGGCGACCTGGGTAAGGCGCGCGCAGACCACGCGCGGCTGCTCGGTATGGACGCGAAACTCGCCGCGCGGCTGAAGGAAGCGATCGACAGCTTCCCGATGGGCGAATCCTACGACGGTCTGGCGCCGCAGTTCGATTGAGACCGATCGAGTTCCTACGGGTTACTCGATCCGCACCTTGGCCTGCTTGACGATGCGGTCCCACTTGGCGCTCTCGGACTTGATGCGCTCGGTGAATGCGTCCGGCGTGCTGGCGACCGGCTGGAAGCCGAGGTCCTGCAAATGCTTGGTGGCTTCGGGCGCAGCGACGATTTTCTGGATCTCGCGTGACCACAGATCGACCAGCTCGCGTGGGGTTCCGATTGGCGTGACAATCGCGGTGAGGGTGTCGGATTCCTGATCGGGAATGCCGGCTTCGGCCATCGTCGGCACATCGGGAAGCCCCGGCACGCGCTTGGCGCTCAGCACGGCAAGGGCTCTGAGTTTGCCGCCTTGAATGCCGGGCATCGCGCCTGGTAGTGCTGTAAACGCCACCGGCGTATGGCCGCCCATCGTTGAGGTGATGGCCGCGGCGGCGCTGGTGTGGGCGACGGTGGCGAGATCGAGGGAGTAGGTGAGCTTGAACATCTCGCCAGCCAGATGCGGCGTCGATCCGGTCGAAGGTTGCGCGTAGCTGTACTTGCCGGGATTGGCCCGGATCAGCTCGATCAGTTCTTTAACGGATTTTGCCGGCACCGTCGGATTGACCGTCAGCACGTTCGGCGAGACCGCCACCAGCGAGACGGCCTGGAAGTTCTTGAGCGGGTCGTAGGGGACTCGCGCATAGAGGCTCGGGTTGATGATGAAGCCTGTCGAGACGGTGAGGAACGTGTAGCCGTCGGGTGTGGCCTTGGCAGCAGCGGCCGTGCCGGTGTTACCGCCAGCACCCGGCATGTTCTCGACGTAGACCTGCTTGCCCCAGAGCTCCGACAGTTTTTGGCTGATCAGCCGCGCGATCACGTCGGTGGGTCCACCGGCGCCGAATGGAACGATCAGGCGGATCGGGCGGTCGGGATAGGGGGCCTGGGCGGCGGCTGGCGCTGCGATGACGGCAAGTCCCAGCAGAACAGCAGCAATACGAAGCAAACCCATGCGACACCCTCCCAGATCTGGCGATCAAGCCGGACTGTAGCGCGGCATGTCCCGTCCGGCTATCGATGGCGATGGCTTATCCGAGTGGCGATGCTGGAGGGTTGCCGGAGCGCGCCTTGCCTATCCGTTAACGAAAGGTTGGCAGGTCCGCGTCATAGTGTTCACGACGTTCTGGCCGCCATGAGTGCTCCGATGTTTGAGAGAAATCGCGTCGACAGTCGGACCGATACGCTAATCGCCGTAGAAGTCACGCTCGGGGATGGTGGGGTCGTGTCCGGCCGAACGGTTCTGGACCAAGGCAAGTCGCTCCACAAACTGCTCGATGGGGATGACGCGTTCATCTACATTGAGGCGTTCGGCGGCGAAGGTGCCTTCATTCCGAAGGCAGAAATTCGCGGCATCAAAGTGATGCAGGGTGTCCGCCGCCAGTTGGGCATGTTCCCGGTTTCAGACGCGCGCGACTTCGATCCTCACCGAATTCTAGGGTTGGAAAAAGACGTCGGCTTCGACGCCATTCGCGAGGCCTATCATCGCCGATCGAAATTGTACCACCCCGATCGCTATGCGGGGATCGAGCTACCGGTCGAGATCCGGGCCTACCTCGAGGCGATGTCGAAGAACGTCAACGCGGCCTACCGCGCACTTCGTTACGTGGGCCGGAAGACCGAGCCGATCACTACGCGACGCGCTTAGTGCGCCGTGGTTCGCTGCCGTCGCCGTTCACTTCTTGCCGACGACCGTGACCGCGCCGCCGGTCGCCGTGCGGCCGCCATCGATCACGTATTGCGCGCCGGTGATGCCCGAAGCGTAGTCCGAGCACAGGAACAGCACAGTGTTGGCGATTTCGTCGGCGGTCGAAAAGCGGCCGAGCGGAATGGCCGCTGCGTAACGCTTGGCGACCGCGGCGGCATCAGACGGATCGATCTGGCTGGTGACCGAGTGGATCATGCGCGTGTCGACCGGGCCAGGGCAGACGGCGTTGATGCGGATGCCATGCGGCGCGGCCTCGCCCGAGACCGTTTTCGTGATGCCGATCACGGCGTGCTTCGAGGCGACATAGGCCGCCATGTTCGGCGAGCCGACGAGGCCCGCGATCGATGCGGTGTTCACGACCGCCCCCGATTTCTGCTTCATCATCTGCGGTAGCACGTGTTTCAGGCCGAGATAGACGCCTTTCACGTTGACGCCGATGATCTGGTCCCATTCGGCCTCGTCGACCTCGACGAGCGGCTTCAACTTGCCTTCGATGCCGGCGTTGTTGTGGAAGCAGTCGATCCGGCCGTAGGTGTCGATCGCAGCTTTTACGTAGGCGGCGACGTCGGCCGATTTCGTCACGTCGGCGGCCACCGAGATGGCTTTGCCGCCCTTTTGCTCGATGGCGCCGGCCGCAGCCTTGGCGCCGGCCGCGTCGCGATCGACCAGCACGACGCTGGCGCCGTGCGCGCCGAAGGCCAGCGCCGTGGCGCGACCGATGCCGTTGGCGGCACCTGTGATGACGGCGACCTTGCCCTTGAAGTCCATGTGTGTGCTCCGGTGTAGCGCGCCCGTCGACAGGCGCTCGGGTGTCAGACGACTTTGTCCTTGATCTTCTGCGGGATGGGCCGCGAATTCAACAGCGATGGGCGCTGCTCCATGCGGTCGCTGTACAGCGCGAGGTTCGGGTGGCGGCGCCGCCAGTCGTAGTCCGGATAGCGCACAGTGAGATAGCCGACGACGGTTGCGGTCGCGATGTCGCCGAGGCCGAACCTGTCGCCAACGGCGTAGTCGCGGTTGCCGATCAGGCGGGCGAGTTCCTTGATGCCGCCGTCGATCTTGCGGCTCTGGCGCGCGATCCATTCGGCACTCTGGTGCTCCGGCTTGCGCATCCGCTCGAAGAAGTACAGCACGAATGCGTCACAGATGCCGTCGGCCAGAACTTCGAGATGCCGGGCGGCGAGCTTCCCGTCGATGTCGGCCGGCAGCAGCGGCGGGGCGGGATGCTTGGCCTCGAGCCACTCGAGGATGTAGCGGGATTCATAAATGCTGGTGCCCTCTTGCGTCAGCAGGATCGGCAGCTTCTCGAGCGGATTGTACTTCGGCGTGGCCGTGGTCTTGTCCCAGGGAACCTCGGTGATCAACTCGAAGGGGATCGATTTTTCTGCAAGGGCAATCCGCACCTTGCGGGCATAGGGGCTGGGGGTCGCGCTGATCAGTCGGTACATGGCCAAGGGGTCCGTCAGACAAAAAGGCGTGCATTCGCGCGGACACTCGGTCGGATTGCGGTTTCCGTCCAGTCGCGTTTCTTGCAACCCGACCATGCACTTGGATACCTCGCCTTGATCGAGATCAGGGGCAGCCTTGCGACGTCGGGCATGCTGGACGCTTCGGGTTTGGAGTTTATGGTGCGACAGCTGCGGGCGGCCGGACAAGTGCGGGTCGTCGCCAGGGGGAGCGACTGTGAAAGCAACGGATTTGATCGCTGTTTCGTGGCCGCGTCGGCGATGGCCTGCGCCGGGCGAGGCCGGCGCCGCGCTTGTTGCGGCGGTGGCGCTCGTGATCTGGTGCCAAGCGGTTCTTCTGGATCGGCCGGATGCGACGGCACAGGCGCGCGGCACAGAGGTCGGCGGGACGGGCGTAACCCGCAGCGCGATCTCCGAACCCGGCACCGTGATCGGCGGCTACGTCGGCGTTCCCTATACGCATGCCAGCGATGTCCGGTTTCACAATCCGGGCAAGACCGACATGACGGTCCACGACGTCAATTGGGACGGCAAGCCGTTCAAAAGCCCGATCTATTATGGTTTGCGGGCACAGCGCTGGTCGGCGGGCGGCGGCGGGGCGATGCTGGACTTCACGCACTCTAAAGCCATCTCGCAGCGTGAGCAGGCGGCGCGCATGTCCGGATCCCGCAACGGCGCGCCGTTACGCCCGTCAGCAACGATCGGTGAGACGTTCAAGCATCTCGAGTTCAGTCATGGCCATAACATGCTGACGCTCAACGGGCTCTATCGGCTGGGTCAGTTGTCGCCCGCGATCGGTTCCTACGTGGGGGCGGGGTTTGGCGTGGCGCTGCCGCATACCGAGGTGCAATTCCACGACGAGCCGACGCGCACCTATGAGTATCAATATACGGGGCCCGTCGTGCAGGCGTTGGCCGGGTTGGAGTTTCGCTTGCCGCGTGTCTCGGTGTTCGTCGAGTACAAATACACCTTCGCCTGGTACGCGGCGCCGATGTCGGGGCGCAGCAATCCGGGCTGGGGCTTCGGCGATTTCGGCCTCCAGTTGCTGAGCTGGTGGCGTGGCGAGCGGCCACTCTACGGCGTTCTGTCGACGAACCTTGCGAGCCATCAAGTGATCGGCGGCGTCGGTGTCCGGCTGGGGCCGGGCGGAGTGCCGGTGCGCTGAGCGGCGAAAGTCATTGCAGGTCGGCGTCCGGCCGGCCCAGAATGGCGGAGGAGGCCCGCCATGACAGACCTGCATTTCAAGTCCGCCGTCGAAATTGCCCGGCTCATTCGCGAACGCAAGACCAGCGCTGCCGACGTACTCGAGCATTTCCTGGCACGCGTGGCGACCCACAACCCAAAGCTCAACGCGATCATCTGGATGGATGCCGAACGGGCACGCACGCGCGCGAAGGCCGCCGATCAAGCGCTAGCCAAGGGTGAAGTGTGGGGTCCGCTGCACGGCGTGCCGATGACGATCAAGGAGAGCTACACGGTTGCCGGCTCGCCGACGACATGGGGCGACCCCAAATACAAGGCGAACGTGACGGAGACGAGCGCGCTGTCGGTGCAGCGTTTGGAGAAAGCCGGCGTCAACCTGTTCGGCAAGACGAACGTGCCGCTGATGCTCGCGGATTGGCAGAGCTACAACGCGATCTACGGCACTTGCAACAATCCGTGGGATCTGGGGCGGTCGCCGGGCGGCTCATCGGGCGGTTCGGCGGCAGCACTGGCGGCTGGTCTCACAGGGATCGATGCGGGCAGCGATATCGGTGCGTCGATCCGCAATCCCGCTCACTATTGCGGCGTTTTCGGGTTGAAGCCGACCTGGGGCATCGTTTCGCCGATGGGGCACGGGTTGCCCGGTAGCCACGCTTACGGCGATATCTCGGCCATCGGTCCGCTGTCGCGCGGGGCCGAGGATCTGGATGTGGCGCTGGATGCCATGGCGGGGCCGGACGATATCGATGGCGTTGCCTGGAAGGTCGATTTGCCCAAAAGTCCCGCGACATCCCTGAAAGATCTCAGGGTCGCAGTGAAGTTGCGCGATCCGAACTCCGAGATCGACGGCGCCTATGCCGACAAGATGCAGGCGCTGGTGGATGCCTTGGCGAAACGGGGCGCGACGGTCAAGGAGGTCGAGCCGAAGATCGACACGCGCCGGCTGCACGAACTCTATGTCTTGCTGCTCCGCGCCGCGACATCGGCCCGCACGCCGCAGGCCGACATCGATCGGTGGGGCAAGGTCGTCAAGGAGATCGGTGCAGACAAGCAGCCCTATCTCGACCAGATGGTGCGCGGCAACGGCATGGCGCATCGCGACTGGTTGGTACTGAGCAACGAACGCCACGGGTTGCGGCGGGCCTTCGCGGACTTCTTCAGGGATTGGGACATCCTGCTGTGCCCTGCGGCGGCGACGGCGGCATTCCCCCACGATCAAGCCGGCGAGCGCTGGCAGCGGACGGTGACGGTGAACAACAAGCGCGTGCCAACCACCGATCAGCTGTTCTGGGCCGGCTATTCGGGAGTCGTCTATTTGCCCTCGACGGTCGGACCCGCCGGGCTCACATCAGCCGGGTTGCCGGTCGGCTATCAGGCGATCGCGGCAAGTGGGCGCGACAAGACGGCGATCGCGTTCAGCCGCTTCGTCGAGCGCGAGATCGGTGGGTTCGTCCCCCCGCCGGGGTACTGAAAGGGCGCAAGGATCGCTATTGGGTAAAAGGCGGAAGTAATGCCGAAAAAGATACAGACCATCGTCGAAGAGCAGGCCAAGGCCTGGAGCCATGTGCGTCCGCCGAACCCGGCCGGCGAGGAGTTTGCCGCCGGGTTGGCAGGGCTGATCGACGGCTTCGAGAAGTTGCGTGGGCAGATGGCATTCGAAGATGAGCCTTCGAGCTTCGAAGCGGCGCTGCAGGAGACGAAGGAACCGTCGCGATGACGGCGCATGGCAAACCAGGCGCCAAACTCACGCATCTCACCTTGGTTGAGGCGGCCGAGGCTGTCCGCAAGGGTGAGGTTCGGGCTGTCGCCCTCGCGCAGGCGGCACTCGACGCGTTCGATGCCGGTGACAAGGCCGTCAACTCGGCGATCGCGCTGGAGCGGGTGGATGCGCTCGCAGCGGCGGAGGCGATGGACAAACTTCGCGCGTCCGGCCGCGCGCTCGGCCCCCTGCACGGCGTGCCGCTTGCGCACAAGGACATGTACTACCGGGCCGGTAAGCCCTCCACGTGCGGCTCCAAGATCCGACGCGACTTCGTTCCGGCCTATACAGCAACGGCCGTCTCGCGCCTGGAGGCGGCGGGTTCGGTCACGCTTGGTACGCTCAATATGGCCGAGTTTGCGCAGAACCCGACCGGTCACAATGCGCACTTTGGCCATTGTCACAATCCCTGGAACCTCGACTATTGCACCGGCGGCTCGTCGTCGGGTTCGGGTGCCGCTGTCGCTTCCCGCTTCATCTACGGCGCACTCGGCTCAGATACCGGCGGTTCGATCCGGTTGCCGGCGGCGATGTGCGGCGTGACCGGCATCAAGGGCACGCAAACGCGCGTCTCCCGGCATGGCGCAATGCCGCTCTCGTTCTCGGCCGACAATGTTGGTCCGCTCGCCCGCACGGCCCGTGACTGCGCTCGCCTGCTGCGTGTCATTGCCGGGCACGACCCGGCGGATCCGACCTCGTCGCAGGAGCCGGTTCCTGACTATGAGGCGGGACTCGACGGCGACATCCGTGGAATGGTGATCGGAATTCCCACGAACTATTTCTTCGACGCGGTCGACAGTGACGTGCAAGTGGCCTTCGATGCAGCCATCGCGGTGCTGGTGGCGCGGGGCGCGAAAACCGTGCGGGTCGAAATTCCGCACATGGATGCCATCGCCATCTACAGCGGAATTGTCTCGCGTGTCGAAGGGGCGACCATTCACGCCCAGTGGATGCGCGACCGTCCGCAGGACTATGCCGCGCATTTGAGCGCACGGCTCTATGCTGGCTATGGCATTCCTGCGACGCACTATGTCGAGGCGTTGTCGCGGCGAGGCCCCATCCTGAAGGCGATCGGACGAGAGGTGTTCGGCAAGGTGGATGTGTTCGCGACACCGTCGCTGCAGATGAAGGTGCCGACGCTCGCCGCAACCGATATCGACTCCGGCCGTCCGGGGACGGTCGCAACGTTCAATTCCATCACCACAAATGCGCGGCCGATCAACTACATGGGCCTGCCCTCGGTCAGCGTCCCCTGTGGTTTCGACAGTAGCGGTTTGCCGATCGGGTTCCAGATCCAGGGCCGGCCATTCGGGGAAGGAAAAATTCTGAAGGTCGCCGATGCCTACCAACGCGATACGGATTGGCATGCGCGCCGCCCGAAACCGGCGGCATGATGGTCGCCCATGAGCGCGTTGCGGTTCGGTTTCGGGACCGGACCGCATTGGAGCGCGATCATGGCATGACGGTCTTGCCGTCGCTGGTGCGGTTCTGCTCCCAGATGTTGCCGGTGCCGGGGCTCTTGTCCCAATAGGCGACGAGGCCGAAATTGCCGAGCTTCGGGAATGCGTCGCGGCCGAACACGTTGCCGCGCACGACGACATTCCGCGTCGGCCCGCCGCCATGGCCGTTGGCGTTGGCGCCGCCATAGATCACCCAGCCGCCGCCCGCGAGATAGTTGTTCTCCACCCGCACGTCGAGGCCGATCAGGTTGAGGCAGCTGGTCTGCGGATTGCGGTTGACGATACGGTTGCGCACGATCGTGGCCTGGCTGCCGCGGCCGAGCATCTGGATGCCGTCGTTGTGATCCTTGTCCCAGTAGGTGAGATCGTCGATCAGCGTTTCCGCGATGTGCGACCCGACGCCGTGCAATTGGATGCCGTCGGCGGTCCGCGAGAGATGGCTGCGGTGGACAAAGGCGTTGTCCCCTCGCAGATAGAGCGCCCGCTCGAGCGCATAGGTGCGATCCATTGGTGCGCCGTCGGTGCGGGCCGCGCCCGCATCCGACCATAGGAAATAGAAGGCGCCGTTCCCCGGCCGCGTGTGGGCCGCCCAGTAGGCGAACTTGGTCGTGCGAATGGAGACGCCGCGGAACACGATCGGCCGCTTGGCGTAGATGTCGAGTGGACCGTCGAAGCGGACACCCTCGATCAGGAGATGCGGACCGGTGACGGCGAACCCGTCGTAGGTCGCGCTGGCGCCGATCTCGCGCGCGAACGGATAGCTCCGACCGTCGCGGATCTCGGTGCCGGGGAACGGGCCCTGAAGGGAGTGGTAGCCGGCGGCAGCGGGGCCGACCTGCTCGGCGCTGATCTGCTGGCCGTGGGTGATCTGGCGGACAGCGACAGGTGGCGCGAGGCTTGCGCGCTGGGATCCGCCCGGTGGCGCGACCTGCTGCGCTTCCGAGACAGGTCCACTGAGTGCGATCATGACCAGGGCCATCGTCCTGCGCCGCATGCCGTAATGCCTTTCCCTTGGCGATTGCCCGATGCGTCGAGCCTAGCGCGCCGGCATTAAGGGTTTGTTGACGGGTAGCGCTTTGCTAAGCTGGCGGCGTTCGCAAAGCCCAATCTGGACAAAGGATGCGCCCATGACTGTCGCGGTCGGTGTTGGCCTCATGGAGTTTCCGTTCAGCGGCCCGCGGGGCTACTGGAACTGGGTGGACCTGTGCGAAGGCGGTGGCATCGACTCTATCTGGCAAACCGATCGCCTCGTCTCGCGCGAACCAATCCTCGAGTGCATGACGACGATGGCGGCGCTGGCCGGCCGCACCCGCCGCGTGAAATTCGGCATGAACGTAGTGTCGCTGGCGCTGCGTGATCCTGTGCTGGTCGCCAAACAGTGCGCGACCATCGATGTCTTGTCGGAGGGCCGCCTGCTGCCCGCATTCGGGATCGGCAGTCCACTGGCGCCGGAATGGAAAGCGCTCGACATCGATACCAAGACGCGCGGCGCCAAGACCGATGAGGCGCTGGAGGTGATTGGACGCCTCTGGCGCGAGGAAAGTGTCGACTTCGCCGGCAAGCATTACCGTTTGAAGGGCGCCTCGATTGCGCCGAAGCCGGTGCAGGCCGACCTGCCGATGTGGATCGGCGGCGCATCGGAAGCCGCCATTCAGAGGACGGCGCGTGTGGGGACGGGCTGGCAAGGTGGCCCCGAAGGACCCGAGGAGGCAAGCAAGATCGTCGCGGCCATCAAGGCGGCGGCGCAGGCGGCCGGTCGTTCGATCGACGACGACCATTATGGTGCGAGCTTCCCGTTCTTTTTCGGGCGAGCCGATGATCCCGCCGTTGCGCGTGCCCTCGAGGCCTACAAAAAGCGCACGGGGCGCGATGCGACCGACTATTTTGCGGTTGGCGACGCCAGCACGGTCGTCGAGCGGATCTCGGCCTATGTTGCAGGCGGCGTCTCGAAATTCATCCTGCGCCCGATCGGACGCGGCGATGAAGCCGTGATGGCGCAGACGCGGCAATTGGTCGAGTCGGTGCTGCCCGAGGTGGCGCGTCGCTGGCCGAAGCCCGCCAAACGCACCGCGAATGCTTGATTGGGCGCAAGCCCCGGCGGATTGGCGGCGCTATTGTTGAAACAGCAGCGATATTCGCCGCATGATCCAAGTGAGGTCCAGATGACACGTAGCATCCATAGTCTGCTGAGCGCCCTGCCATTGGTCGTTTTGACGTGCGTCGTGCCGATGACATCAGCCGGAGCAGGTGAAGCGGCGCCGATTGTCCTGGCGCAGGGTAAGGGAAGCGGATCGGGCTCGGGCGGTGGCGCCGGCAGTGGTTCGGGTTCAGGCTCGGCCGCCGGGCATACGATGTCGGCCGAGCCTAAGGGCGACAAGTCGGCCTCGTCGAAAGCCTACGCCGAGGCAAATATGAAAATGCACACCGGGATGGACATCACCTTTACGGGCGACTCCGATGTCGATTTCGTAAAGGGCATGATCCCGCATCATTCCGGCGCCGTCGACATGGCGCGGATCGTCCTCACACACGGCAAGGATCCGGAAATCCGAAAGCTCGCCGAGGAGATCATCAAGGCGCAGGAGACGGAAATCGCCTTCATGAACCTGTGGTTGGCAAAGCAGGATAAGAAATAGCCCAATCAGGGAGATCTGGTTCGATAGTCTGGCGTGGCTCTTGCTTTTCCGGAGATGGCACTCTTGGAGAACGACCATGTCGGAGACACGCCTCGACCGGCGCGCGGCCTTGATGGCGGCAGGATTGGTGGCTGGAGCGCTTGCGCCCGGCGTCGCATCGGCATCTGGACCGCGCCAGAATGAGACAAAACTGGCCGCTGGTACGGGGCAGAGCCAAAGCCGCGAGGCGGGGCTGGTGCCGGATCACGCGGCCGACCAGTCCAAGGCGCTCCAGGCGGCGATCGACAAGGCCGCCGAACGCGGCGTCGCGTTAACGCTGCCCTCAGGGCGCTTTCTCGCGCGCGATGTGCGGCTCCGGCCGGGATCGGTGATCACGGGAACGCCGGGTCGCACCGTGCTGGTTCAATCGGGCCCTGGCTCGTTGCTCACCGGCGATCAGGCGCACGGCGCCCGTATCTGCGGCCTGGTCCTGGATGGCGGCGGCCATCCGCTGACCGGTAGCGGACCGCTGGGCTTGCTGGCGCTGACGCGGAGCCCGGGCCTTGCACTGCGCGACCTCGAGGTGCGGGCCAGCCAGGCGCACGGCATCGTCGTTACCGCTTGTGGCGGTCGCATCATGGATTGCGCCGTGACCAGCGTGCTCGGCGCTGGCATTTTCAGTGTCGATGCCGAAGGGCTCGAGATCAGTCACAACCATGTCGCGGACTGCGCGAACAACGGAATCCTCGTCTGGCGCACTGTCGAGGGCAGCGACGCAACGATCGTCGCCAACAACCGCATCGAGCGAATCCGGGCGGCGGCCGGCGGCACAGGCCAGAACGGTAATGGCATCAACGTCTATCGGGCGGGCAGCGTACTCGTCACGGGTAACCGGATCGTCGACTGTGCCTACACCGCAATCCGCGGTAACAAGGCCTCCAACATCCAGATGGTCGCCAACAGCTGCCAGCGGCTCGGCGAGGTCGCACTCTACGCCGAGTTTGGATTTGAAGGCGCGCTGATTGCGTCGAATGTCGTCGATCGTGCAGCTACCGGCATCTCGGTGACAAACTTCAACGAAGGCGGGCGGCTGGCCGTGGTGCAAGGCAACCTCATCCGCAATCTTGTCCGGCGTGAGCATGAGCCCGAGGACAAGCGTGGCGAGGGGATCGCCGTCGAGGCGGACGCCGTCGTCACCGGCAACACCATCGAGAACGCGCCGACGGCGGGCTTGGTCATCGGCTGGGGCCATTACATGCGCGACGTCGTTGCGACGTCGAACATCATCCGGCAGGCCCGCGTCGGCATCATGATCACGCGCGATCCGGGCGCTGGCTCGGCGATGATTGCGCAGAACATGATTTCGGGTGCGCGCGATGGCGCCATCCGGCTGATGGACAAAGGCATTGCCATCGGCCCCGATCTCGCGCGCACGCCATCGCCGTCTCCGCGGATCAGCGTCGCCGGCAACATGGTTGTCGGCGCTTCAACTTAGGCAAATCGCGTCACCCCATCTCGGTCCGCTTCGGCGGATGCGTGACAATCGATTTCAGTTCAGGTGTCGGCTTGCGCAGCTTGGCGAGGTCGGGTCGCGGTCGCTTGAGGGCCGGATTGCGCTCGAAGGCGTGTTCCATCGCGTGGGCGGCCCCCAGCAGTCCGAGATCGCCGCGCGACGGCCCGATCACCTGGAGGCCGAACGGCATCTGCTTGTGATCGACGCCACAGGGAATCGAGATCGCGGGATTGTTGACGATGGTGATCACATAGGTCGGCGCCAGCCAGTGATAGTAGTTCTTGAGCGGCTTTCCCTCCATTTCGGCGAGATAAAGGGTTGTCCACGGGAATGGCGTGACTGGAACGGTTGGCGCCAGCACCAGGTCATAGTCGCGGAACGTCTGTTGGAAGCGGCGATAAATGCGCGTCTGCTCCGCCTCGGCCCAGGCGACGTCGGCCAGCGTCATCTTTGCGCCCATCTCGTAGTTGGCGCGGATGTTAGGCCCGAGCAACGCTTTATCCTTCTCGTAGTCCGCCTGATAGCGCTGGATGAAGCTGATTGCGCGCAACACGTCGAAGCAGCGGTCGGCCTCGCCGAAGTCGAGCTTGATCTCGTCGCAGGACTTGAACAGCGAGCGCATCGCGCTTGCCCGGTCGCGCATCACTTGGCGGATCGGCTGCTCGACTGGACATTGGCCAAAGTCTTCGGTCCAGGCGACGCGCAAGCGACCAAGGTCGACTCGCGGCGGCGACGCGAACGCTGCCGCATCGAGCGGATAGGCGAGCGGGTCGACGGCATCGTGACCGGCTTGCGCGGCGAGCAGCTGGCAGGTATCGGCCACCGTCCGCCCCATCGGGCCGATGACGGAGATGTTGGCCCAGCCGCGCTGGCTCTTGGAGTTGGGCACGACGCCGGGCGAGGGCCGGAAGCCTACGACGCCGTTGATGGCGCCGGGAATGCGCAGCGATCCGCCGGTGTCGGAACCCGTGCAAACCGGCAGCATGTCGGTCGCAAGCGCGACCGCCGATCCGCCGGACGATCCGCCGGGATTGAGCATCGGATTGAACGGATTGCCGGTCGCGCCCCAGACGACGTTGCGGCTATTGGCGCCGGCGCCGAACTCCGGCACATTGGTCTTGGCGACGATGATGGCGCCGGCCTTGCGGATGCGGGCGACCATGGTGTTGTCGCGTTCCGGGATGTGATCACGAAAGAGCGGCGACCCGAAGGTCGTCAGCAGCCCGGCCGTCTCCTCCAGGTCCTTCACGCCCGTCGGCAGCCCATGCAGGGGGCCGAGTTCGTCGCCCGCGAGAGCGGCCTTCTCGGCAGCCTTGGCGTCCTTGCGGGCACCCGCCAGCCGTGTGGCCGTAATCGCGTTGACGGCCGGATTGACCTCCTGGATGCGCGTGATGCAGGCCTCGAGCAGCTCGACCGGGGAGATCTCCTTGGCGCCGATGCGCTGGCGCAGCTCGACTGATGAGAGCGTGACGAGTTCGGCGTTGGCGGGCATCGGGTATCCTCCGGGGTGTTGGGATCGCGCAGCTAAACAGAGTTGGCCAGTCCTGCCAATGTGTGCGGCTTCATGTGTGCGGCTTCATGCCGGGCCGCGCCGGTGGGCAGCCGAAGGCGCAAGCAAAGACGCTCACGACCCCGCACCCTTGGCGACGACAGACTCGATGGTGTCGAGAATCTCGGCCGGAGAGATCGTGAAGACGCCAGCTTCGCCTTTTTCAAAGAGCACGGCCCATTGGCCATAGCTCTCGGTGAAATCGGGATGCTGTGCGGTCGGACCGTCGATCGCCTCCAATTCGATGACGGCGTCAGCGAGCACCGCCGACGTGATTGGCGCATGTGGCAGCGTCTCCTGTACGCCACCGTCCAAATGCGGATTGGGAATAGCGACGCCGCCGATCGCGATCGAGCAGATCTGCCCGATGCGGTCATCGTTGCGTACGGCAAGGATTGCGATGCGCGCCGCTTCCTCGCCGGGCCGCGCATGAAATTTCCAGATCTGGCCGGCTTCGAATGTGGGGATCACGTTGGCTCCCGTTGCGCCTGTTGCCCTGCGCACTCAGCGCGAAAATCCGATCGCCTGGAAGGCGCTGGCGCCATCCGGGCTCGATAGGTGCGTGAGAAATGCCGCCGATGCCGGGTTTGCGGTCGCGACATGCGCCGCGCCATAGGCAGTCCAAAGCGCATGCGGCTCCGGCAAGGTGCCGAGAAAACGGACGTTCGGATTGGGGACGATCTCGGTTGCCTGGCTGACGCCGATTGCGAACTTGCCGGCCGCCACGTCGGCCGCGATTGCGCCGCCGAACGGGACGACAGTAATTCTGGCCCCGAGTTCCCCGGCGATCCCAAGCGCTTCGATCACTTTGCGAAAATGAGTTCCGGCGGTGGCGCCGCGCGCGGGGTCCGCGTGCGCAATCGAGGCGGCGCCGAGCAGGGCGGCCTTGAGGTTTTCCGGCGTCGAGATATCGAGGGCTGGGGCTGCCAGTGGTGCGCATAGCCCGACGCCGGTCCGGCCGACAGTGATGAATGCGCCGCCGACAATCCGGCCCTTGTCGGCGAGCGCCTTCAGGCCGGCCTCCGACAGGATCACGATGTCCGGCGCATCGCCTTGCAGGACCCGGTCGCGCAAGCTGCCGACGGTGTCGTAAGTCACCCGAACTTTGCGCCCGGACGTCGCCTCGAAGGGCGGGATCAGCCGCTCGATCGCCTTCTGCACGGCGCCGGCAGCCAGCACTCTGATTTCGTCGGCACGCCCGGGGTCAGCCGGCAGTAAGCATGCAATCGCAGCCAGCAACGCCGCCGCTCGTTTCGCTGCCTGCCTGATCATCGCGCTGATCTCGGGTTGGGTTTCTTGCAGTGCAGGATAGCCCCATTCAGGGAAGGACGATAGAAAGAAGCGGTCTGGTCAGTTGCTGCGTCTCTGTCGTGCAGGCGGCTGTTGGTTGCGCGAGGTCCGGCGTGAGCGTCTTCCACGATCTTCCAATCGAGCAGTACAATGGCGGCGCATTCAACGGCTTCGTGTCAGACGCGGTGTTCTCGATGGGGACCGCGCGCAGCCTCGTCTGGTTGTCGCAACTCGCTTACGAAACCCACCATCCCGAGAAATCTGCGCAGATCCTCGGCGGCTGGGGACTGACCGGCCGCGCCATCGGGGCCGCCACACCTTCGGGGCTGTTGGCGGGCGCGACCACGCGCGGCGTGGTTGCAGAGCATGGCAGCGCGGTTCTGGTGGCCATCGCGGGCACTGACGTTCTGGTTGCCGGCGACTATGTAACCGACGCCACATTCCGGGTCGACGCCTTTGGCACGCACCAGGGGTTCAAGGCCGCGGCCGACGCGATCTGGCGGGACGTGCGCGACGCCGGAGCGCTGGCGCGGGAAACCGGGCGGCCGCTGCTGATCGGCGGCCATAGCCTGGGCGGGGCCATTGCCACGATCCTCGCCGAAGGGCTTCTGCGCAATGGCCTGCCCCCTGCAGCGGTTTACACCTTTGGCATGCCGCGGCCCGGCAACGCGCGCTTTGCCTGCACCTACAATACGGCGCTCGGTGGCGTCACCTATCGCCTCGTGCACGGCGAGGACCCGATCCCGACTATTCCGCCCTATGCGCTCGGCTATTGGCATGTCGGGCGCATGCTCGGCTGCACCAGCGGCGGCGCGTTTCAGGCGGGTGATCTGTCGTCGGCGTTCGAGCCCAATCGGCCCGCGCTGATCCCGACCACGCCGGCCGGCCTCTGGTCGCGCGTGCGCGGCTTCGTGCCGAGCTTTCGGCAGGCGACGCAGCGGACGGATGGTGTCGGCCGCTTGCTCGGGCACATTCCCTCCGCCTTCGCTGACCATTTCATGGACAGATATCTGGAAACAGTGGATCGCAGCGGGTGAGGTCGGACGAAACCATCACAGCCTATCCACACCCATCGGACTTGCGCCGTCGTGTTGCATTGCCGCCTCGGAGGCTTTCGGCTAGACCGTTGGCCCCATGAGCAAAGCCCAAAAATCCGCCTCCGCACCGACCAAGACGGCCACATTTGGCGGTGCGATGAAGACCATTCACGTGCGCGGCGCGCGCGAGCACAACCTGAAAAACGTCGACATCGAGATCCCCAGGGACGCGCTGATCGTGTTCACGGGGCTGTCAGGCTCGGGCAAGTCCTCGCTCGCCTTCGACACCATCTATGCCGAGGGCCAGCGCCGCTATGTCGAGAGCCTCTCGGCCTATGCGCGCCAGTTCCTGGAAATGATGCAGAAGCCGGACGTCGATCATATCGACGGCCTCTCGCCGGCGATTTCGATCGAGCAGAAGACGACCAGCCGCAATCCGCGCTCGACCGTCGGCACGGTGACCGAAATCTACGACTACCTGCGCCTGCTGTTCGCCCGCGTCGGCGTGCCCTATTCGCCGGCGACCGGTCTCCCGATCGAGAGCCAGACGATCACGCAGATGGTCGACAAGGTGTTGGCGCTACCCGAGGGCACCAAGCTGATGCTGCTGGCCCCGGTTGTGCGCGGGCGCAAGGGCGAGTACCGCAAGGAGCTCGCCGAGTGGCAGAAGAAAGGCTTCCAGCGCGTCAAGATCAACGGCGTCGTCACCGAGATCGGCGACGCACCGAAGCTCGACAAGAAATTCAAGCACGACATCGACGTGGTGGTCGATCGCGTCGTGGTGCGCCGGGATATCGCCAAGCGCCTCGCCGACAGCTTCGAGACGGCGCTGGCGCTGGCCGACGGCGTGGCCATGGCCGAACTGGTCGACAAGCCGCTCGCCAAGGCCGACACCGAGGGCGCCAACAAGTCCAAGAACGATACCCACGAGCGCATCATTTTCTCGCAGCGTTTCGCCTGCCCGGTGTCGGGTTTCACCATCGAGGAAATCGAGCCGCGCATCTTCTCGTTCAACGCGCCGGCCGGTGCCTGCCCGACCTGCGACGGCCTCGGCACGGAGATGAAGTTCGAGGCGGATCTCGTGGTTCCCGACCGCTCGATCTCGCTGGAGGACGGCGCGATCTGGCCCTGGGCCAAGACCGGCAACACCTCGCCCTACTATGAGCAGACGCTGCGCTCGCTGTCGCTGCACTACAAGTTCTCGATGGCGACACCGTTCGAGAAGCTGTCGAAGCAGGTGCAGGACGTCATCCTGTTCGGCTCGGGCGAGGACGAGATCACGTTCGTCTACGAGGACGGCGTGCGCACCTACAAGACGGAGAAACCGTTCGAGGGTGTCATCGGCAATATCGAGCGGCGCTGGAAGGAAACCGACAGCGAGTGGGTGAAGGAAGAGCTGACGCGCTATCAAGGTGCGCATGCGTGCGATGCCTGTTCGGGCTTCCGACTCAAGCCGCAATCGCTCGCGGTCAAGATTGGCGGTAAGCACATCGGTGAGGTCTGCGAGCAGTCGATCCGTGCCGCCAACGCCTGGTTCGCCGAAATCCCGCAGACGTTCTCGAAGCAGCAGAACGAGATCGCGACGCGCATCCTGAAGGAGATCCGCGAGCGCCTGCAGTTCCTCAACGACGTCGGCCTTGATTATTTGACGCTCAGCCGCGCATCCGGAACGCTGTCGGGCGGCGAGAGCCAGCGCATCCGGCTCGCCTCGCAGATCGGCTCGGGCCTCACCGGCGTGCTCTACGTGCTCGACGAGCCCTCGATCGGCCTGCACCAGCGCGACAACGCGCGGCTGCTCGAAACGCTGAAGCACCTGCGCGACATCGGCAACACCGTGCTCGTCGTCGAGCATGACGAGGACGCGATCCTCACCGCCGACCACGTCGTCGACATCGGCCCCGGCGCTGGCGTGCATGGCGGCCAGATCGTCGCCCAGGGCACGCCCGACGAGATCATGGCGAGCCCCAACTCGCTGACCGGCGAGTATCTGACCGGCATCCGCCAGGTGCCGCTGCCGAAGAACCGCCGCGCCGTGCAGAAGAACCGGATGTTGAAAGTCACCGGCGCGCGCGAGAACAACCTGCAGAACGTCACGGCGGAGATCCCGCTCGGCATCATGACCTGCGTCACCGGCGTTTCGGGTGGTGGCAAGTCGACGTTCCTGATCGACACCGTCTTCAAGGCCGCCGCGCGCAAGCTGAACGGCGCGCGCGAGGCGCCAGGCCGGCACGATCGCATCGATGGGCTCGAGCATCTCGACAAGGTGATCGACATCGACCAGTCCCCGATCGGGCGCACGCCGCGCTCCAACCCGGCGACGTACACCGGCGCCTTCACGCCGATCCGCGACTGGTTTGCGGGGCTGCCCGAGGCGAAGGTGCGCGGCTACGGACCGGGGCGCTTCTCGTTCAACGTCAAAGGCGGGCGCTGCGAGGCCTGCCAGGGCGACGGCGTCATCAAGATCGAGATGCACTTCCTGCCCGACGTCTACGTCACCTGCGACCAGTGCAAGGGCCGCCGCTACAACCGCGAGACGCTCGAGGTCACCTTCCGCGAGAAGTCGATCGCCGACGTGCTCGACATGACCGTGGAGGAAGGCGTCGGCTTCTTCCAGGCGGTGCCCTCGATCCGCGACAAACTTGAAACGCTGCATCGCGTCGGCCTCGGCTACATCAAGATCGGGCAGCAGGCGACGACCTTGTCGGGCGGCGAGGCGCAGCGCATCAAGCTGGCGAAGGAGCTGTCGCGCCGCGCCACCGGGCGGACTTTGTACATCCTGGATGAGCCGACGACGGGCCTGCATTTCCACGACGTGGCGAAGCTGCTGGAGGTGCTGCACGAGTTGGCGGACGCCGGCAACTCGGTGGTCGTCATCGAGCACAATCTGGAAGTCATCAAGACCGCCGACTGGATCATCGACATGGGTCCCGAAGGCGGCGACGGCGGCGGCAAGGTGGTGGCCACCGGCACGCCCGAAGACGTCGCCAAGGTCAAAGACAGCTACACCGGCCAGTATTTGAAGGCGCTGTTGGTCGAGGCGGAGCGCGGGTGCGCAATCGACAAAAGCGGCGCAACGCGAGAGCGCGACCGCCAAAAGCAAGCCCGGCAACGGCCGCAAAGAGGCCGCGGAGTAGGGTGGCGATATCGTCGGCGCTCGCTCAGGTGTCATCCTCGGGCCATAGTGCGAAGCACGTCTTCGACATGACCCCCGTGGATGCATCGTGCCGCGCGCTGACCGACCGGTCGTTGGCACAACGGTGTAAGCGGCCGGCGGCCAATGAGGGGCTCTCCGCCCCTCACACTCCCCGACCAGGGCGGTCATCGATATCGAATGTATGATCGCAATAAATGGTGGCATGTAACTGTAATCACGGAATAATTAAATCGGTTGCCGTGAATCTCACTCGAGCGGATCAATCAGCGCGTTACGGCCATGACCTATCGATAAGCAGAAAAATCTGTTGTGCGTGCCTATATTGTCACAGGTTTTTGCAAGTTATTGGAATAAATAGAATTATTACACTCCAATTTGAGCATTTTATATTTTCTCAAGGCGGTGTTTGATTTTTGCGCATTGCCAACCAAGCCGTCTGAGCATCAGTATCGGTACGGCTGCAATTAGCAGTGATCCTATTGTATTGGGAGTCTGTCATGTGGTGGAAAGAGATTGTGTCGGCGGTTTTTTTTCTCACTTTGCTCCTTCCCACTGACGCTCAGGCTCAAAATGAAGGCAAATTTGGCGGCCTCTCGCTAGGCATCGGCCTTTCGCTAACCCACGATTTAGGCTGGAATGATCGCGTATCCAAAGCCAGCGTCGTCAATGGCATCGTTCGTGTCGATGAAGAAAAAAATGATCTCGCGCGCATAATGCTTGAGGCACATTACTTTTTTACGCCGGATTCGTCGTTTGGATTGGGCAATGTTCCTAAGGGAATGTGGGGGCATGGACCGTTCGTGGCGATCGCACCCGGAGGGGACAAGAAATTTATCGATGCGATCGGTCTCGGCTGGATGATAGGATTCAGGCCATACAGTTACAAAGACAAGGATGGAAACGCGACTTCTGATCCCAAGACTTCGGGAAATTGGAGTTGGAATATAGGTATTGGGTTCGTTGTTGACGCAAATAGTAAAATCCTTGGCGACGGGATCACCGCGAACCAGCCACTCCCTGCTGGCGAATTTACGAATGTTAGATTGAAAGACATTAGCCAAGGTGGGCTTATGTTGATTTCTTCATTTTCATTCAATTCTGGTCTCTAACAAGACGAACAAGGCGGTTAAATTCCAGTCGCGTCGAAAGCCAATTCCATCACATCGTTGCTACTTCAAATCACGTCGACGCTGATGACGTGGCCGGGAATGGTCTGCGGCCAATGAGGGGCTCTCCGCCCCTCAATCTCCCGGACGAGGGGCTAGCCCTTGGGCCCGCGACAAGTGAAGCTGCCCTCGGGGTCGTCGCCCCTCGGCGCGAGAATGACGGCGGCGGTGTATGGCCGTTGGCCTGACTCCGGATTGATCCCAGGCCATGATGTGTCGCGGACACGCGCGGTGCGCGCATTGGTTCAAGTGTCATCCTCGGGCTTGTCCCGAGGACCCATGCCTCCACTTGCTCAGGTGACGCGGTTTCCCGGCAACGCCAGCAACTCCGGATATAGATCCACCCAACGGAGGTTCTCCCGCTCAATGAGATTGATCTTCCACTGCCGCACATAGTGTTTCAACGTCTTCTCGCGCTGGATCGCGTCATCGACCGACGCGAATGGCTCATAGTGCACGAGTATCTTCACGCCATAGCGGCTTGTGAATTTCGAGCCAATGCCCGCGCGGTGGGCCTCGACGCGGCCGAGCAGATCGTTGGTCACGCCGACATAGAGCGTTCCGTAGGGCTTGCTTGCGACGATGTAGACCCAGTAGGTGAAACCGGACATCGGGTGCGCTCCAACTTGCCTCTGAATGTGCGGCACGATGGGTCCTCGGGACAAGCCCGAGGATGACAGTTCGAGGATGTCTTTGGCAGAAGCCAGACACCAATCGAGACGGCCCCGCCATCGCGCTCGCGGCGGGCGGCGGGGTCTGCTAGGATCGCGGCATGAGCCCTACACTCGTACCCGCTGACGCCGCGTCCGCCGATCCGCTCGACGCGATCATCCTGTCGTGCGCCACGGGTGAATGGTGCAAGGTGGCGCTGTTCATCTCGCGTGTGGTCGACGCGGCGAAGGCGCAAACGCTTGATGCGACGGCGCAGGCGATTGCCGCGCGCCTCTACGTGCTGGTCGAAGCCGGACGCCTCGAGGCCAACGGCAACGTGCGCCGCTGGCGCGCCGCCGAGGTGCGCGGCGTCCCGGCGGCGTCGTAAGTTGCGCCGAGAACCCGCGGTTTCGTGGGCGGCGTCAGGCCCACGGCCAGACTCCGGCGTTTGCGGCGCGGCAGCCCGGCCAAATCAGGTGTGTAAACCGGGGGCGGCGGGGCGGAACGTGCTGGACTCGACCAAGTTGCTGCGATAGAGAACCGCGGTCGGGGTCCCTGCGGGCCCCGTTGCCGTGTGGTGCGGGCGATTAGCTCAGTTGGTAGAGCAGGTGACTCTTAATCACCGGGTCGAAGGTTCGAGTCCTTCATCGCCCACCAAACAAATCAATGGCTTAGATGGTTGTGCCGCAATTGAGCTACCAGCGCAGTATCATATAGTGGAAAGAAAACAGGGGTCTTTCAAGGCGGCAACGCGGGTTGTTAAAGGTCCGCAAGCATTGCTTTGATGGCCCGGTGCAGTGGCTTGAGGTGGACCGTCGCCAAGTGCCAAATCACGGCAAGATCGATCCGATGGTACTCATGCCGAAGGTGATTTCCGATCATAAAGAAGTTGGGCCACTGAATTGTTGGGTGCTGGTTGCGGAGCGGGAATGCGTCGCAAAAGTGAATGACGACAAGCGTGCCTATTTGCCGCATGCTCGATGGCCGCACGAGGCAAACATCCTCTATCAAGAAAAATGAGCTGTTTTCTCTTAACAGGCGTGCTGCGACTGATCAGTGTCGAGAAAACGGCAACAGACATACGAGGAGAAATATGAGCAGCGTCGAACTTGAGCATCACTTGTGCCCGTACTGCGGCGGCGGTAAGCACACATTTTGGGCTACGGAGCGAGGCTTCAACACTGTCAAGTGCAACGATTGTGCCTATCTGTTTCTCAACCCGCGACCCAATGCAGCGCTACGCGAGAAAGCCACTCAGCTAGGTGTGCACGGAGCTGCCAATGACATGGACATCAGAGAGCATTATGTTCCGAGCAAGGTCACGCGATACAGAAAGATTCTGAAGACAAGCTTTGCTGATGTCTGGTCCCGTGCGGAGCCTGTTACTTGGCTTGATATTGGGGCGGGCTATGGTGAAGTCGTCGAGGCCGTTGCGACGTTGGCGCCGAAGGGCAGCAGGGTCATGGGCTTGGAGCCGATGACGGAGAAAGCCCGTGCAGCACAACAGCGCGGCATCAACATCGTGGCGTCCTTTGTCGGCCCTGATACGCCGAAGAGCCGGTTTGTATCGTTGATCGACGTATTCTCTCACATCAATGACTTCGATGCATTCCTGACAGACGTCGCCAACATCTTAGAGGACGAAGGGGAGTTCTTTATTGAAACGGGCGATATGGGCGATATAGGATCGCGCGAGGAGTTCCCGGGAGAGTTGGGGCTGCCGGATCACGTCGCGTTTGCGAATAGCGAACATCTTTGCGGATTCCTGAAGCGAAACCAATTCGATATCATCTCGATCGATCGAGAGCAGATTGACGATTATGCGTTCACATTCAAAAATGCGATCAAGAAGGCGATAGGTCGCAATGTGATACTGAAGATGCCTTATACTTCGCCGTTTCGGACCTTACGTGTCCGTGCAAGAAAACGACCGGTGAAGTAAACTAGATCAAACGATTGCCAAAGAGACACTCAAACATGCGCATCGCACACCTGTGTCTGTCGAACTGGTACATTGAGGGCGTCTACTACCAAGAGAACGAGCTGGTTCGACAGAATGTCGAAGATGGACACGACGTGTTGGTCGTCGCTTCGACTGAGACGCTTGGTGAAGGAGGCAAGATCGTCTACACGAAGGCCGGTCGCTTTTGGGGTCCCGAAGGAGCTGAGGTGGTTCGGCTTCCATACCGGCTCTGGCCCGCGACGCTTGCTCGCAAACTGCGAGCGCATCCCGACGTTTACCGGCTGCTGCAAGAATTCCGCCCAGAGGCGATACTCTTTCACGGCACGTGCGGGTGGGAGGTGGCGACAGTGGCTCGATACGCCCGCAATAATCCCGATGTGCTGTTCTACATCGACAGCCACGAGGACAAAAACAACAGTGCCCGCAGTTTCGTGTCGCGCGAGTTTCTCCACAAATTGTACTATCGCTTCTGTCTCCGTCGCGCCTGGCCGACTGCGCGGAAGATCTTGTGCGTTTCGACCGAAATTATGGAATTTGTCGAGGACACCTACCGCGTCCCGCGAGAGAATCTGGAATTCTTTCCGCTTGGCGGCCGGCCAATTCCCTCAGGAGAGTACACGGACCGTCGCCGAACTATGCGCGAGAGACTGTCAATTGCTTGTGACGAGATCCTTTTCATTCAGTCGGGAAAGCAAACTCGGCGCAAGAAGTTGATTGAGGCTTTAATGGCGTTCGAAACAGCGGCGCCGCCGAATGCTCGGCTCAAGGTCGTCGGGATGCTGGATGATGAGATTCGGCATGAGGCGACCCAGCTAATCGCAAGAAATCCTCACGTTGAGTTCCTAGGCTGGAAGAATACAGATGAACTCACGGACTTACTCTGCGCCGCAGACATCTACCTCCAACCCGGCACTCAGTCAGTCACCATGCAGCACAGTCTATGCTGCCATTGTGCCGTCATCATTGACGATGTCGCATCTCACAAGGTTTATATGGATGAGAATGGCTGGTTGGTCGATGACAGCAAGTCGTTAGCAGCTGCGTTTGCAGCTACGTCCAATGCTGATCTCGTCCACATGCAGCAGCGATCATTCGGCGTCGCGTCGCGATTGCTCGACTACGCCATACTAGGTAAGCGTATACTGCGCGCGAACCCGTGATGATGGTGCCCATCCGGTGAGAACCGCGGCGAGGTTGATGCAGTGGACGTCGCCCGCTCCCGGCTTCCGAGTGTCATAGGGTGTTCAATCCGGGTCAGGTTCACTCATCTGCCAGCCCTCCGCGCAAATTGTTCCACAAATCGGGGGAACGTCTCCTCTTCTACGTTAATCACAAGTTTTGAGGCTATATTGAGCGCTCTAGGCATCCATCGCGACGACCAGCCAGATCGCTCAATCTTGACCCGAGCGATCCGCGACACCGATGCTCTCGAATGCGCTGCCGCCTTCAAGTGTGGAGTAATGAAGATGTCCAAGCTCCCATTCAAGTACGCCTGCTCCTGACCTGCGGTTATTGCAAATCTAGATTGGTCGCCGAATGCAGCCTCTAGCATTCCATTCCATTCATAAAAGCGGACGAACCGTCGCAACGCATAGTCAGCACCAGTGCAGTCGTCAATTACGATAAGTTCGGAGGCTCGAACAGATGCATTGCTCTCGAAGAAGTTTATCAATGCCTGCTGTTTCCTCCAATCCGCATAAAGTTCCGAGTATGCGTTCACTCCAAATGCCAAGCATACGGCAACTATGACTGACAAAACCGCTCTACGCATCCACCCGCGTGACAGGAAAACACCCCCGGAAAGGCATAGTGCTACACCAAGCGGCATCAACAGTTGGTGCCTCGAAGTCCACTCGATGAACGTAGGGACATGATCCAAGATCCAGTAAGGAAGCAGCGCCAACCCCAGAGCGGTCGCGCCCAATAGCATGGGCAAACGCATTGAACCGCGATCAAGGCGTCGGCTCCAAGCCTCGGGCGGGAGAAGTTTAGACGTCAAGATGTATGACGCAGGGAGGAGCAAAATAAACAGAGCGCCATTGATTGAAAAATTGGCGATATCTGAAAATTGAGCTCTGCTTGCGGAGAGCAGATTGTTTCCGCGATAATTACTATTGTACCCTTCATACAAACCATGCGGTGGAAAGAAAATGGTCTTGAATAGAAAGAACGATATTGGCATAGAAATCCATAGCGCATTTTGACGTCCAAATGCAATGATCGAGCGAACTGAGCGGCTGTTGGTCTTGCAATAAAAGAGCTCAAGCAGAGGCAATGCAAAAAAAACCAAAAGAGATTGAGTATTAAAACTAATAAGGAATCCGATGGCCGATAGATAAGGCCAGCGAAACATTGCCCACCAGGACAAGAAAAATAAAAAATAGAAAATGGTGGACGGCAGGCATATCAGCGCTGCGCGAGCCATGTTGAATGGCAATAGCACAAATAGTAGAGTAGTTACCGTGACATAATCGCGATCAAAGAGTTCATTGCGCCTGAGTATAAAAAAGCAAAAATATCCAGCGCCAAGCATTAGAAAGAAGGTGCAGGTTTTGTATAGCCATGGCCCTGCTTCAAGGAGGAGCACATGCAAGTAGGCGACTAGGTTAAACAAAGATCCGGCATGCTCAAAAATTTCAAAGAGAGTTTTAGGGTCGGCGCGATACAAGACCCAGTCGTCCCAGAATATTCCACTTGGTATTGCGAGAAGGCCTCCGTGCATCAACGCGTAGAGGGCACATACTGGAGTGTAAAGTCGTTTAAGTTCCGTTGCTCCCTCGGTCTGCTTCCTCTGCGCCATAAGGCCTCCACCCCTTTTTTTTGATGATGCCTGCGAAGACGTCATGAATCCGACGTGCGACTACGAAACAGCAAGCCTAGCAGGCTGTTGAACTTCTCGCATGCTGACAGTTTGTTGCGAATATGATTCCGTTCGGGCTCCACGTCGAGGGGGGGCTCGCATGCGCGGTTCGGATCAGAGATCAGCTGACCCAGATCGGCAACGATCGGCTTCAGCCGGCCGTTCTCTTCTTCGAGCTCGCGCAGCCGCTTCATTTCGCTCGGCATCAGGCCGGAGTACGTCTTCTTCCAGTTGAAGTGCGTCGCCTGGCTGATGCCCGCCTTCCGGCAGATCTCGTCGACCGGCGTCCCGTTCTCACCCTACTGGATGAATGCCTTTTGCGCGTCCGCGAACTTCGATGCCTTCATGGGTCTTCCGTCATCTCCCCAGCCTCGGGAACAATCCGGAAAACTCTAACATGAAACGAGCACATTTCGGGGGAGCAAATCAGTCATGAGCAGATCATGAGCTCGCCAGTCGCACCGAGGCGTTGGTGCGGGAGGCGAAGCTGCTGGTCTAAGGTGGAATTCATCGATACGCCGCGTCGCGAACAGGCGAAGTGACGCAGGCGGGGCGCGACGGTAACTTGCCAATCTCCTTGGAGTTGCGGAGCCTGCATTTCAATGCCAACACGGCAAACTTGGCAGCGAGTGGCGAGATGCTGGCAGAGTGGTTCGATGTCTTGGGTGCCGAGTTTCCACGTTCGGTATGGCCGACCGGTTACCTTGCGGGACGGTCGCTATGTGCCTCCACGCCACGTCATTTCGGAGGGGGCTATAAGGCGGTCGACTTTCACCCATACTTCAATTTGCGCGAGCCGTTCACCGAGGACATTGACGCAAAGGTCGCGGATGGGGTTCACAAAGTGCTCCGATACGAATGATGCTGTTGCGCATTGCCAACCTGATCCGACTTGACACGAAACGAAAAGGACACAACCATGGCCACGTTCGACAAAAGCATACGCGTGCACGAAAGCTCATTGGTTGATCCAGGCGCACAGGTTGGCCTTTTCACCTCGATATGGCATTTCTGCCACGTGGAAGGCGGCGCAAAAATTGGCGAGAACTGCAGCCTTGGGCAGAATTGCTACGTCGGCAACAACGCGGTTATCGGCCATGGGTGCCGGCTGGGAAATTCCGTTGCGGTTTTCTCTCATGTGGAACTCAGCGATTTCGTGTTTTGCGCACCCTATATGGTGTTCACCCACATCCCGTTTCCGCGCGCGGCCGTGAACCGGCGCAGCGTCTTTGCGAAGACCATCGTCGGAACGGGTGCGACGCTTGGCGCCAACGCCACCGTTGTTCCTGGGATCGAAATTGGCATGGGCACCTTCCTGGCCGCCGGCGCGACGCTGACAAGAAGTACCAAGGCCTGGAGCATGATGATCGGAACACCATCCCGCCAGATCGGTTGGGTCAGCGCCTATGGCGAAAAGATTGCGCTGCCGCTCGCGGGTGAGGGCTCCTGGACCTGCCCGCATACGGCGGACCAGTACATCCTGGAAGGTGAGATGATGCGGCGCATCGCGGGCAGGCCGGACATCCTGAGCTATACACCTGGAGCGAGGCTTGAACGCCTTAAGGCCACCGATCTCCCGGCCTGAACAGCGCGACAACTGGGCCATGTTGACGGGCGTTCGCACCCTTGCCCCCGCGTGCACGGAATGTGACAAGTCCGGCTCTCGTCGACGACTTTACGCGCGAGTGCCTGGCGCTGGTGGCCGATACGTCGTTGTCGGGAACGCGGGTTGCCAGGGAGTTGAACGCGGTCATCGCAGGGCGGGGCCCGCCGGCGATGATTGTCAGCGACAACGGCACCGAGCTGACATCGACGGCGATGCTGTGCTGGCAGCAAGAGACCGGCATCGCCTGGCACTACATCGCACCGGGCAAGCCGATGCAAAGTCTCCCTCCGGTGAGTGCCGCCTTGCGGTGATGTCGGGGTTCGCAGAGTCTGTGCGCTGATCCGATGCAGCGTGGGATGTGGATGTGTCCACAAAGTCAATCATGGACACAAGTCGGGAACGGCGACGCAACAAGCGGTGGCCCGAGGCGCTGAAGCGCGAGATCGTCGCGGCGACGTTGAAGCCCGGTGCCTCGGTGTCGGTTGTGGCGCGCCAGTACGATGTCAACGCGAACCAGGTGTTCGGCTGGCGCCGCCGGTATGGGGAGGCTTCGAAGCGGCCTGCCGCGCCGCCAGGCGCATCCGGGCTGGTGCCGGTGACGATCGCACCAGAGCGGGAGAACGAGAGCGAGGCGTCGGCGACGCCGTCGATAGCAGAGACGATCGAGATCGAGGTCGCCGGGGACTATCGCGTTCGCGTTGGAGCCAGCTTCGATGCTCGCGCGCTCAAACGCGTTCTCGACGTGCTGAGGAAGCGATGATCCCGGTTCCCTCGGGCGTACGTGTATGGCTCTCGGTCGGACGCACCGACATGCGGCGCGGCATGAACGGGCTCGCGCTACAGGTGCAGGAGACGCTTCAGCGCGATCCGTTCGCCGGCGATCTGTTCGTCTTCCGCGGCGCTCGCGGCGACCTGATCAAGATCCTCTGGCACGACGGTCTTGGCTTATCGCTGTACGCCAAGAGATTGGAGCGGGGGAGGTTCGTGTGGCCTTCAACGAGCGGCGGCAGCGTCGCCATTTCGGCCGCGCAGCTCGCCTACATGCTCGACGGGATCGACTGGCGTAACCCGGTTCACACATTCCGGCCGGAACGTGCAGGATAGCTGCGTTTTCCGCGAGCGGCGGAAGACAGTTTGTGATTCCGTCATGGCATGGATTCGCAGCCTGATGACATCGCGATACTGAGAGCCGAGTTGGCGTTGGCGCGCGCCCGGAACGCCGACGACGCAGCGACCATCGCGCGACAGAACCTGGAGATCGCCAAGCTCAAGAGGCAGATCTACGGGCCGCGCTCGGAGCGCACGGCGCGCCTCATCGACCAGATGGAGCTGGAACTTGAGGAGGCGGAGGCTGCCGCCACCGAAGACGAGATCGCCGCGGAGCGCGCCGCCGCCAAGACGACGAAGGTCGCGCCGTTCGCGCGCAAACGTCCGTCCCGCCAGCCGTTCCCCGAGCATATTCCGCGCGAGCGTGTCGTCATTCCCGCACCCACCGCTTGCGCCTGCTGTGGCGGCACGCGATTGCGCAAGCTCGGCGAGACCGTCACCGAGACGCTGGAGGTGATCCCGCGCCAGTGGAAGGTCATCCAGCACGTGCGCGAGAAGTTGACGTGCCGGGACTGCGAGAAGATCAGTGAACCACCGGCGCCGTTCCACGTCACGCCGCGCGGATGGGCTGGCCCGAACCTCATGGCCATGCTGCGCGCGCCGGGGCATGGCGACCAGGGTTTCCGGTTGAAGGCGACCAGCCAATCCAGTCGATGACGACCACCTGTTCCGGTCCATGGCGACCAGGGCAACAGGGCTGTGCACGGGCGTGATGAACGCCGTTGGGTGATCCGCGAATCAGCCGGACCTCGCTCCTCATTCCAGAGGAGCGGTGATGGCCCAATCGAGATTACCCATGCGCAAGATCCGCGACGTGCTGCGGCTGTCGGCAGCCGGGCTATCCAAGCGTCAGATCGCCGCCAGCCTCGGCATCGGCCCGACCGCCGCTGGTGCGTGTCTGCGCCGGGCGCGTGCGGCCGGTATCGGCTGGCCGCTGCCGGACGATCTCGCAGACGACGCGCTGGAGCGCCGTCTCTATCCGCCGGTTGCGATGCCGGCCACGGACTGGCGGTCGTTGCCGGACTGGTCGACGGTGCATCGTGAGTTGCGCCGCAAGGGCGTGACGCTGCAGCTGGTGTGGGAGAGTATCGCGCCGTCCATCCGGACGGTTACGGCCGCAGCTGGTTCTGCGAACTCTATCGGGCCTGGGAAGGTCGGCTGTCGCCAACGATGCGTCAGGCGCATGTCGCAGGCGAGAAGCTGTTCGTCGACTACGCTGGCACCACGATCGATGTCGTCGACGCCGCGACCGGCGAGGTGCATGCGTGCCAGCTGTTCGTCGCGGCGCTTGGTGCATCCAGCTTGACCTACGCCGAGGCGACGTTCACGCAGACGCTCCCCGATTGGATTGGCTCGCACACGCGTGCGTTCGACTTCTTTGGCGGCGTACCGGCGATGGTCGTCTCCGACAATCTGAAGTCGGGCATCACCAAGGCCTGCTTTTACGAGCCGGCTGTCAACCGTGCCTATGCCGAGATGGCAACGCACTACGACACTGTGATCGTACCGGCCCGGCCAATGAAGCCGCGCGACAAGGCGAAGGTCGAGGTCGCGGTGCAGGTGGCGACGCGCTGGATCATCGCCAAGTTGCGCAATGCCAAGTTCTTCTCGCTCGCCGAGTTGAACGAAGGTATCCGCCGTTGCGTGACGGCGCTCAATGATCGTGTCTCCCGGCATCTCGGTTCGAGCCGCCGCGCACTGTTCGAGGCGGTCGAGCAATCAGCACTGAAGTCGTTGCCGGCCGGGACCTACGTCTACGCCGAATGGAAGCAATGCAAGGCCGGGCTCGATTATCACGTCGAAGTCGAGAAGCATTACTACTCGGTGCCGCACGCACTGCTGCGCGAGACGCTGTGGGCACGGATCACGGCGCGCGCGATCGAGCTGTTCCATCGGAGCAAGCGCGTCGCCGTGCATGTGCGTTCGTCATCGAACCGCAAGCACACGACCGTGCGCGAGCACATGCCGGCAAGCCACCAACGCTATGCCGATTGGACGCCGGAGCGCATCCAGCGGCAAGCGGCCGAGATCGGGCCGAAGACGTCGGCGCTCGTCGAACTCATCCTGCGCGAGAAGACACATCCCGAGCAGGGCTTTCGCGCCACGATCGGCATCATCAGGCACGCCAAGAGCTTCGGCCCCGAGCGGCTGGAAGCGGCCTGCGACCGCGCGCTCGAGATTGGCGCCCGCTCCTACACCTCGGTCACCTCGATCCTGAAGCACAACCTCGATCGCCGACGGCCCGCATCCGCCACGGACGGGCCGGCGATAGTTCATTCCAACATCCGTGGCCCCGGCTACTTCCATTGAGGAGACGACACGAATGCTCAACCATCCGACCATCGACCAACTGCGCGCGCTGAGACTGGACGGCATGGCCGACGCCTTCGTCGAGCTGCAAACGCAGGACGCGGCGCGCGATCTGACGCCCGCCGAATGGCTGGCCTTGTTGCTCGACCGCGAGACGGCCAATCGCGGCACGCAAAGGTTCAAGAGCCGGCTGCGTAACGCCAAGTTGCGTCACGACCAAGCGGCGATCGAGGACGTCGACTATCGCGCACCACGCAAGCTCGACAAAGCCCTCTTCCAGCAACTGGCGACCAGCCGCTGGATCGCCGACAAACGCAATCTGCTCATCACCGGGCCGTGCGGCGTCGGCAAGTCGTGGTTGAGCTGCGCGCTGGCACAGAAAGCCTGTCGAGATGGCTACACCGTGCACTACGCGCGGGCGCCACGCCTGTTCGCCGACCTCGACCTCGCACACGGTGATGGCCGCTTCGCACGTCTGTTCCGTTCGCTCACCAAGGCCGATCTGCTGATCCTCGATGACTGGGGCCCTGACCGACTCTCGGCGAGCCAGCGGCGCGATCTGATGGAGATCGTCGAGGATCGCTACGGCGCCGGCGCGACGCTGATCACCAGCCAGCTGCCGGTCGAGGCTTGGCACGACGTGATCGGCGAGCCGACCTTTGCCGATGCCATTCTCGATCGCCTTGTGCACAACGCCTACCGCCTCGAACTCGACGGACCATCAATGCGCGATCCCAAGACGGCTAACGCCGAAACGACAATGGTCGCCGCAGAGCCAAATCCAGCCATAGCGACGAGAGCCACGAAACCGGCCAAGGGAGCGAAGAAATGACAGCCAAGCCCGGACCAGAACACGGGCCTCACATTAATCGCCGCTGGGCACCGGATGCGCTTGACCTGAACCGCGAACACTGAGATCAGCCAACCTACCCAACGGCGCCATCAAGCACGTGCGCCGCCCTGGTCGTCATCGACCGGATCAAGTGGTCGCCATGCACCGGAATGCATGGTCGTCTTCACCGGAATGCGCAGGCCATGCTGCTGTTCGAGAAGTTCGGGCAGCACCAGCCCCTGAACCGCCAGGCCGAGCGTTATGGCCGCGAGCGCGTGCCGTTGAGCCTGTCGACGCTGGCCGATCAGGTCGGCGCGGGGTGTGCGGCTTTGGAACCGCTGCTTCGTCGTGTTGAGACACACGTGTTTGCTGCCGACCGATTGCACGGTGACGACACCACGGTGCCCGTGCTGGCCAAGGGCAAGACACACACCGGCAGATGCTGGGTCTACGTACGCGACGACCGCCCGTTCGGTGGCGGCGCTCCACCAGCGGCAATGTTCTACTACTCACGCGATCGCGGCGGCGCCCACGTTGAAAAGCATCTTGCGCGATGGTCCGGGCTGCTGCAGGCCGACGCCTACTCGGGCTACAACAGGCTGTACGAGGCCGGCCGTACGCCGGGTCCGATCCTGGAGGCAGCGTGCTGGGCGCATGCGCGCCGGCCATTCTTCGCCCTCGCCGACATCGAGGCCAGCGCGCGGCGCAAGGCGGAAAGCAAGTCAGCGGCGCCGATCTCACCCTTGGCGCTGGAGGTCGTGCAGCGCATCGACGCCCTGTTCGAGATCGAGCGCGGCATCAACGGACGGAGCGCGCAGGAACGCCGCGCCATGCGCCAGCAGCTGAGCCGGCCGCTCGTCGACGATCTCGAAGCCTGGATGCGTGCCGAGCGTCCTAAGCTCTCGCGCGGCAACGATCTCGCGAAAGCCATGGACTACATGCTCAAGCGCTGGCCCGCCTTCACTCGCTTCCTCGACGATGGTCGCATCTGCCTGTCGAACAATGCGGCGGAGCGGGGGCTGAGGGGAATTGCACTCGGCAGAAAGTCATGGCTCTTCGCCGGCTCCGACCGTGGCGGGCAACGCGCGGCCGCCATGTACAGCCTCATCGTCACGGCCAAGATGTGCGATATCGATCCCCAAGCTTGGCTCGCCGACGTGCTCGCCCGCATCGCCGGGCATCCCGCCTCCAGGCTCGACGAACTGCTGCCGTGGAACTGGCGCTCTCAGCAACTTGCCGTCAACCGCGCCGCCTGACGCTGGCCGCCCCTGCGGTGCTCACCGGATACTTACGATGCAAAACGGCTTCGTCGAATCCTTCAACGGCCGCTTGCGCGACGAGTGCCTGAACGAGACCGCGTTCGGTTCGCTCACCCATGCCCGCGAACAAATCATCGAATGGCGCGACGACTACAATGGCCGCCGCCCACACACGAGCCTCGGCAGACTTACGCCTAACGAATTTGCAACCCGGTCCCACCAGGACCATAACCAGAGCGAACTCTCGTTATGAACGAGTACCGGTTGGGGGCAGGGTCATTCAACTCTAGCAGGCTGCTGAAAAGCGCGTTGAGTTGGAACTCTATCCCTTGTTGAGGGCCGGATCGAGCTTTGCGGATGGTGTGTTCTCTGCCGTTCCGGCCTCAGGCGGCGAGCAGCTTCGGCAGTCGGGCGAGATTGTAGGCGGCCATGTTGAGCGTGAACTGGAAGCCGACGCGGGCGTGCCGCGCAGCATCGTCTTGGCCGCCGTGCCGACCGTCTTGCCCCAGCCGAAGGCCTCCTCGATGCGCTTGCGGTTGCGCTGGCTCACCGCGATAGCCCGGTGCCGCGTGGTGCGGCCGTCGATGGCCGAGCCTTTCACTTTCGCGGCGACGTGCGGCGTCACGTTCATGGCGCGCAGGTCGGCGACGAAGTCGGCCGTGTCGTAGCCTTTGTCGGCGCCGAGCGTGATCTTGCGCTCGTCCTGGACAGCGCCGATTGATCATGGCCAGAGCCGCTCGGCGCTCGGCGTGGCCATCGGCCAGCGTCGTCTCGGTCTCGACGATCAGCCCGCTCCGGTTCTCCATCAGCGCGTGCCCCATGTGGCAGAGCTTGGCCTCCTTGCCTTTGCCCTTGCTATAGAGCCGCGCCTCCGGATCGGTCGTCGAGGCGTGCGTCGCGTTGGAGCGCTTCTGGCCGTGGAAGTCGACCTCGCGTTGCGCTCTTTCATCGGCTGATCCTCGTTCTTCGTCTCGGTGCTGTTCGGTGCTGTCGGCTTGGCTGTCGGTGTCGGCGGCGCGGGTGGTGGCGGTGGATCACCGCCTCGCTCTTCGGGCGCTGCCGGCCGGGCTTCGGCTGAAAACTCTTCATCGACGCCCACGCCTCGATCAGCGTGCCGTCGACCGAGAAGTGCTCGTCCGACAGAAGTTTCCGCACCTCTTTGTGCGCCAGCAGTTCGGCCATGAACTTGGCGGCCACGTCGGCGTCGAGCAGCCGGTCGCGGTTCTTCGTGAACACCGTCGGCACCCACACCGGATCGTCGATGCCGAGCCCGACGAACCAGCGGAACAGCAGGTTGTAGTCGAGCTGCTCCATCAGCTGGCGCTCGGAGCGGATCGTGAAAAGCGCCTGCAGCAGCAGGGCTCTCAGCAGCCGCTCCGGCGGGATCGATTCACGGCCGAACGCCGAGTAGAGCGTGGCGAACTCGGCATCGAGGCTCGCCAGCACATCGTTGACGAGCTGGCGGATCTTGCGCAGCGGATGCTTCGCCGGCACCCGCTGCTCGAGGTCGACATACGAGAACAAGCTCGCCCGACCGCGTGTCCGAACCCCGCATCCCCGCCTCCCGCGCTGCCCGGGACCAGGAATCATGTTCGCCGACACTTGTCAGCTGGAGAGAATTTCAGCAGCCTGCTAGACTCTCCCTCTGAGTGGAGGAACGAAGGGTCTCAGGTCACAGATCAAAGCATAAGGCTCGACCGGATGCGATCTTGTTTAGCGAAGCGAACCGAAGAGGACTGGACGATATCTCGATTGAAATGTCATCCCCTTTCAGACGATCGAATGGAACGCCTTCTTCAAAAGAGACTGCGGATGGCAGGTCTTTTGAATGATTTCGATGATTCTTGGTGCCGAATGGCCGTCGCCGTAAGGATTTATGACGCCTTGGCAATCCATTTGGAATGCTCGCGCGATCGCGGCTGCTATGGCGTCTCGCTTTGCTTCGCAATGGATGACGGACGCAGCAGCTAAACGCCCTCGCTGCCGGTCGCCGATATCGACGGTCGGCGTCTTGAGCGAGGGAGCTTCATAGAGTCCGCTCGAAGAGTTCCCGACAACAACGTCGGCGAGAGCCATCAGAACTCAGGTAGCGGAGTTGCCCGAGAGACGTGAATGCGTGCGCGCGGCCTGCATGCTCGGCAACCCAGGCGCTGCGGGCCTCATTGATTGCTCGATGACCAGGATCAGCGTTTGCGCCAGTGAACCAAATTGTTGTCTCTGGGTCTTGGCAGTCCAAAGCCGCGAGCAATTCGGCGAACTGGCGGCCACTCGCGACCGGCTCCAGCGTAGCGGGATGGAATGTGACGAGCAAATTGCGTTGGCCGAGAGGGGCGCCAAGTGTAGCTTCCAATGCTTCGCGATCGAGCAAGGGCCGCCGATGGATGTGGTCCAGGCCGGGGCTACCGACAATGTGAACGTGATTTGGATTCTCCCCCATCTGTCGAATGCGGGTAGCGGAAAGGGCGTTGGTGACAAAATGCAAGTGCGCCATTTTGGTGACGGCATGGCGAATAAATTCGTCAATCGCACCTTCCGTTGTATCCCCACCGGCGATGTGGGCGATTGGAATATTGTACGCGAGCGCTGCTGTCGCCGCTGCCAAGATCTCGAAGCGATCGCCAAGTAAAATCACCATTTCCGGGCGCAGTGCTTCTAGCGCATCGGACAATCCAATCACGCCCAGACCAATTGATTTGGCAATACTTCCCGGAGTGTCTCCCGCGACCAGCATTGGTACTCGGCGCGCGATCTCAAATCCATCGCGTTCGATCTCGTTGACCGTATAGCCGAATTCTGGTGCCAAGTGCGAGCCGGTGACCACAAGCTGCAATTCGAAAGCCGGCACTTGCTTGAGTTCATGTAGCACCCAGTAAAGCAGGCCGTAATCAGCCCTGCTGCTGGTTATCACTGCGATCGGGCGCGCCATGCTCACACTCCAAGCTTCGCGCTGCTCGGCAGATTGATTACGGACGCCTCCATCTGTTCGGAGACGATGAGATCCATTCGTGGACAGTCTGTAAACATGGGAAGCTTGTGCATGAGGGTCCAGATGGGACGCGACATGTAGCCGGCCTCATTGAGTGAGGCTAGCACCGCTTCTCGACTGCCGGAGCTACCGTGTGATAGCACGATCGCGTTCAACCAATAATTGCTTTCCGTGTTGGCAGGTTCGGCCAAAAACCGCACTCCCTCCACTCTGGAGAATGCCTCGGCATAACGGGCCGCCAGCCGGCGCTTTTGCGCAGTGAAGCGTGGAAGCGCCTCGAGTTGGGCGCAACCGAGCGCAGCGTTCAAGTTAGGCATACGATAGTTATAGCCGACCTCGTCGTGCAGGAAGTTCCATCGATGTGGCGTGCGTGCCGTGGTCGTCAAGTGCTTGGCGCGCTTGGCGAGTGCAGGGTCATTGGTCAGGATCGCGCCGCCACCGCCAGTTGTCACCACCTTGTTGCCGTTAAAGCTCAACGCCGAGACGAGGCCTACATTGCCTGTATGGCGCCCTTTGTAGCGGGAGCCGAGTGACTCGGCGGCGTCCTCTATCAGCGCCAAACGCCATCGGCCCGCGACTTCCGACAAGGCATCGAGGTCGCTGGGATGTCCGAACACATGCATGATAACAAGCGCCCGGATCGGGGCACCCGTACGCCGGTTCGTAGCCACGCCGTCGACGACCCTTGCGGTTTCGGCGAGGTATGCATCGAGCTTGGCGGCATCGATACCGAGGGAAGTCGCCTCGCTATCCACGAAGTGAGGCACGGCGCCGATATAGGAAACGGCATTGGCCGTGGCGACGAAGGTCAGCGACGGCATCAGCACTTCGTCACCAGGTTTGACGCCGGCAAGCAGCAGGCACACGTGCAACGCCGACGTGCCGTTCGAGGTGGCTACAGCGTGAGAAGCCTCAGTAAAAGCGGCAAGATCGCGCTCGAACCGATCGACAAAAGAGCCGACTGAAGACACCCATCCGGAGTCCAGGCACTCCTTTACGTAGTCCCACTCTCGCCCCACGAACTCGGGTTCATGGAGGCCAATTGTTTTAGTGGCGGGACCGAGAACAGTACTCACTGCGCCGAGGATACCCCGAACAACTGGATCAAACTCGGACTTCGAACCAATCATCCCGCGAGCTCTCAAATGTTATAGATGCCAGCCTTGTAGCGCGTGAGATTGTCTCGAATTCAAGAACCAGGCGATAGTCTCTTCGAGTCCACGTCGCAGCCCGTCTTTTCCCGCATAGGCTGGCGCCCATCCAGTTAATTTTCGGACCTTACTGTCGTCCGCCCAAAGGCGTTCCACTTCGCTATTAACCGGGCGCAGGCGCTGCTCGTCACTGACGATCTCGACTTTGCGTCGCATAAGGTCCGCGATCATGGCTGCCGTATCGCCAATCGAGATCTCGTAATTCGACCCGACATTTATCACTTGGCCAACGGTGGCGTCGCACTCTGCGACTGCCACGAAGCCGCGAACGGTATCTTGAACGTAGTTGAAGTCACGTGTTGGGCTCAAGGCGCCAAGCTTGATCTTGGTTGCGCCTGCGGCAATCTGCGTAATGATAGTTGGGATCACGGCACGGGCAGATTGGCGCGGACCGTAGGTGTTGAACGGGCGGATTGTGGCGACCGGTGTTCCAAACGACTGGTAGAAGCTCTGTGCCATTTGATCCGCGCCGATCTTGCTGGCCGAGTAGGGAGATTGGCCCTGCAGCGGGTGCTCCTCGCTAATCGGGACAAACCTCGCGGTTCCGTAAACTTCACTCGTGGAGGTATGAACGACCTTTTCAATCCCGAGGTCGCGGGCTGCTTGGACGACATTAAGCGTGCCCTTGACGTTCGTATCGACGTATGTGTCGGGAGAATGATAGGAGTATGGAATGGCTATCAAAGCAGCGAGGTGCAGGACGACATCGCACCCTTTCATCGCGGTCCTAACTCCGTGGGGATCGCGTATGTCACCGGCGAATACCTCGATCGCCGACTTCGTCGCATCATCCGCACTATCGAGCCATCCCCACGAATTGAAGCTGTTGTAGTACACGAAAGCGCGGACATCGACCCCAAGAGCGACCACGTGCTCAACGAGGTGCGAACCGATGAACCCATCAGCACCGGTGATCAGAACTTTCTTGCCCTTGAGCTCCATATCAAATCAGCGCCGTTTGCTTGAAGATTGCGGGCTTCGACCATATAATCGGTAAGTTTGCAACAAGATCTGTTGCATCAGGACCGACGACTGAATGGTCGCAGAGCGGCGCCGATCTCGGCAAGCTTGTTCGCCGTTGTGGCGCTTGCCGTATCAACAAAGTGTCTCATCAGGACGAACCCGAGTAACAGCAAACCCGTCAACAGCGCAGCAATGATCGCAAAGCTCGTCCGCTTCGGGCCGCTTCTCTCGCCGGGCAGTGTAGGGCGTACAAGAACCACATCAGAACTGCTGCCAATTAACGTCTGTTTGATCGAAGCGATCAATTCAATGTGCTGGTCGCGTTGTTTCGCTAAATTTGCTTGCGAAGTCGCGAATTCGCCTTGAAGGCTGGTCGATGAAATGAGACTCGGAGCCTCCTTTTCAAATCGCTCGAGCAACAGAGAGACCGACTTGAGTTGGAACTCTGTCCTCTGGAGCTGCTCCTCCAGTCGCGCCCTCGCAATCGGTTGAGGCTTAGTTGCTTCGACCCAGGTGTCGATCAAGGAATTGTGAATGTTCTGAGCCCGAACTGGGTCCGAATGATCCACCTCAAGCCGAAAAAGTGTGGCACTTTTCCTTGTTTCACCTGCAGTCGCAACCATCGGATATTACTGCCGAGCGTCCGGTTGAGCGCTTCCACAGGCAAACTGGCATCGCGCGGTTCGATGAATTTCTTTGCAACGACACCGAGCACTGCCGGAGACCGGATTAATAATTAAGCTGCGCGCGCGCTGGTATCCGTTAGTGTGAGATAGCTCTCACTTGTGTAGATCGGCGGCAACGAAGACGCGAATACCCAAGCGGCGATGCCGACCGCAACTGGAACCAATGTCAAAAGATAAAACTTCTTTGCAACCGCGACCGCCAAGTCGAGGATGATGTTGGTTCACTTGCTCCCACTGCGGTCAATCCACGCTCCGAGCTACTGGAGGTGTCACAGAGTGCACGCGTGGTGGTGCGTTCGTCACACCGTCGATCAAAGCGGCCTCCCCAAGGATTGTCATTCTTGCAAGGACGATATAGATGAAATGCCGCGAATGCAACATTGCGAGCCTTGCCGTGCCAATCAAGAACCAGCTCCAATCGGTGATACCGCAATTGAAGTTGCGCGACTCGTGTTGCTTGCCGATCCCATCAACTCAGGCTTGCCCGGTTTGATCTGAGGCGAACTTGCGGGGCCCTGGTGGTGTCGACGAGACGCCGCATGGTGAGCGGCGGTCTGGCGACGAGGCTTTCGATAACGCGGGCTGCGATGCGCGCGACGCCGACGGTCTTGCGCCTGTTGTGACGGTAAGCGAACTCGTCAAGATAGGCTTGCAGATGCTTTGGGCGAACGGCGCCAGCATACGTGCCGATGAGCCAGCGCTTTAACAGCGATACGGTCCAGTGACAGGTCTGCACGGCGTCGCCTGCGCGACGCTCGGCTTTGGTCTGCATGATCGCGACGTGCGGCCTCTCGCCGGAGCTTCCGACGATTGTAGCCGGCATGACCGTCGGTGGTTACGTTGGCGTCAGCTGGCGATCTCGCCGTCGGCGAAGCGCTTGCAGGCCTCGGTGTCATTGTTGTCGGCGTCGGCGAGACGCACGCGGCCGTTTGCCTCCACCACCACCAGGACGAGTTGCTTGTGGGGTCCGCCCTTGCCGCCCACCAGCGCCTCGTCCATCTCGACGAAAGGGCTGAGGAGCAGATCAAAGCCATGATACACTAGAATAATTCCTTTCCGGAAATGCCCGTGCGCCGCGCCGAGATCTCGAAGATGGCGCGGAACCACATCTTTAAAGGCTTGCGCGTCTTCTCCAAAACCGTGCCCGACGTCAGTGATGTCTGGTGACCGCAGTCGGCGCACTGTTCTCCTCCGTGGATCCGGAGGAGCGTATCCTTCCGAAGCACCCGATCCAGATCATCAAGGCGATTGTCGACGACGTGCTGGTGTCGCTCGATGCCGCGTTCGAGCGGCTCTACGAGGGAACGGACTGATCGCCCTCGACGGTTGCTCAGGGCATTGCTGCTGCAGGCGTTCTATTCGTTGCGGTCCGAGCGCCAGTTGATGGAGCAGATCGACTAAAATCTTCTGTTGCGCTGGTTCGCTGGCCTGGGTATCGACGATCCCGTCTGGAACCACTCAACGTTCTCCAAGAACCGCGAGCGCCTGCTCGACGCCGACCTCGCCGCCAAGGTCCTGGAAGCCGTTCTGCGCCATCCGAAAGTGAAGCGCTTTCTGTCGGATGATAACTTCTCGGTCGATGGCACGCTGGTCGAGACGTGAGCCAGCTCGAAGAGCTTTCGCGCCATGGATGGTTCGGATGAGCCGCCGTCGCAAGGCCGCAACGGCGCGCGCGATTTTCATGGGGAAAAGCGCGCCAACGACACGCACAAGAGCCAGACCGATCCCGACGCCAAGCTCTACCGCAAAAGCAACAGCCAGCCGGCCAAGTTCTATTTCATGGGGCATGCGCTGATCGAGAACCGGCACGGCCTCGTCGTGCAGGCGGACGCGACGCAAGCGACGGGCAAGGCGGAACGGGCTGCCGCGCTGTCGATGATCGACCGGCAGGACCCGGGCTCTAAGCGCCGGCTGACACTCGCTGCCGACAAAGGCTACGACACCTCGGACTTCGTCACGGATCTCCGGCAGAAGTGCGCGACGCCGCACGTCGCTGCGAAAATC
>CAVUIK010000005.1:0-145524 GCA_963741565.1 uncultured Alphaproteobacteria bacterium
AACTGTTGCCGTGCCCAGTCCAAGACCTCCGCCATGGGTCGCCCCGGCCGCTCCAGCACAGGGGCCGCCACGTACTGTGCCTGGCCGCCATCGCGATGCGGCGGCATGACAAGCCGCCGTGCTACCGTATTGGCGACAGCGCTGCCAAAATCGCGGCGGACAAGGTGGACACATGCGTCGAGGCCGGCGGCACTTCCGGCCGAGTGATGACATTGCCTTCGTCGACATAAAGGACGTCTTCCTCGACGCGAATGCTAGGGTAAAGCCGTTTCAGGTCGGGCATGTGCCGCCAATGGGTCGTCGCCCGTTTGCCATCGAGAAAGCCAGCAGCGGCAAGCACGAACACGCCGGAGCAGATCGAGATGCATCGCGCGCCACGCTTGCTCGCCTTGGCAAACGCGTGCAGAAGGCGCTCGGGTGGACGCTCGTTGCGGTCGCGCCAGCCCGGAATGATGATGGTATTGGCTTGCTCTAGCACGCGCAGGTCGGCATCCGCTTCCACGACGATGCCGCCGATAGCCTTGGCGCGCCGCCCTTCCGCAGCGACCACGGCGAACCGGTACCAGGGGAACTCGAACTCGGGCCGCGCCAGACCAAAGACTTCGACGGCGATGCCGAATTCAAAAGTACACAGGCCGTCATAGGCGACGACCACCACAAGCCCCGGGTCGCGCGGGATTGATTGTCTTTGATTGCGTGCCATTGGCGTAAAATGACCGAACTTTGTCGAATACGCCACTGGGAAGCGCACCGCTTTGCAGCCATGGTGCTCAAGGCACAACGCATGGGAGGACGACATGACAACGTTCGTAACTGAAACAAGCGCCGCGCCCTCCGATCAGGCGTTGCGTCATTTCGAAGACATGTTGGCCTTCGAGACCGACTGCTGGGATGTCCACGAAAGCCTGAAGTCGGCGCGCCCGGATTTTACGCTCGTCGACGTGCGCGGCCCCGACGCCTTTGCCAAGGGGCACGTTCCCGGCGCCATCAATATCCCGCACGGCAAGATGATCGCGTCGAGGATGGCGGCGTATCCCAAGGACAAGATCTTTGTCGTCTACTGCGCCGGTCCGCATTGCAATGGTGCCAACAAGGCCGCGATCCGTCTCGCCCGGCTCGGCTTGCCCGTGAAGATGATGATTGGCGGAGTCACCGGTTGGCTCGACGAGGGGTTCCCACTGATCGATACCGCCGGGTGCTCGCGAGCGGTAGCAAGCGCCGGACCGTAAACGGCAGGGATCGCCTGATTACTCTTTCGAGGCTGCCCGGTTCAGCGCGAACGCCAACGATGTTTCGGAGATCGTCGACCGTCATGGTCTTGAAAATTGCATGCCAGATGGACCCCATCGCGTCGATCGATATCCGGGGAGACTCGGCCTTCGCGCTGCTGATTGAGGCGCAGCGGCGCGGCCATGACATCTTCTATTATACAACCGACAATATGGCGCTCGATGGTGAGCGTCTCTTTGCACGCGGGGCCTCGCTCGCGGTCAAGGATCAAATGGGCGACCATTTTGCGCTGTCCAACCCGCGCCGGCTCGATCTGTCGACACTCGACGTCATTTTGCTGCGGCAAGATCCGCCATTCGATATGTCCTATATCACGGCCACACACCTGCTTGAGCGCGTTCACCCCAACACGCTCGTGGTCAACAACCCCCGAGAGGTACGCAACGCGCCCGAGAAGATCTGGGTCCTGGATTTCCCGGATTTGATGCCGCCGACGCTGGTGACCCGCTCCGTTGATGAGATTGCCACCTTCCGTGAGCGGCACAGGGACATCATCGTCAAGCCGCTCTTCGGCAATGGCGGGGCCGGCGTGTTCCGTGTTCAACCCGGTGATACCAATCTCGCGTCACTGATCGAACTGTTCCACGGCATCAATCGCGAGCCTTTGATGATCCAGCAGTATCGGCCGGAGGTGCGCGCCGGCGACAAGCGGATCATTCTTGTCGACGGCGAGGTGGCTGGCGCCATCAACCGAGTACCCTCAGTTGGGGAGACGCGCTCAAACATGCACGTGGGAGGCACACCCGAGCCGACCGAACTGACGGAACGCGACAAGGAAATCTGCGCCCGGCTCGGGCCGCATCTCAAGCAGCGCGGCCTGCTTTTCGCCGGCATCGATGTGATCGGCCCCTATCTGACTGAGATCAACATCACCTCGCCAACCGGCATCCGGCAAGTCAAAGCGTTCGGAGGCAATGACATTGCCGCCATGATCTGGGATACGATCGAGGCCAAAACGGCGCGCCGGTGAGCCGGTTCCGGTGGTGCCAACGCTGAAGGTCCAGATCACGTTGATGTGCAGAGCAGTGGAGACGCACAAGATGGACGCTGGGCTCAACATCCGCCCATTCGAGATCGACGATGCAGCGCAAGTGCGCGACCTGTTCATCAGGGTCAATCGACTATTGGCCCCACCACAAATGAAGCAGGCTTTTGAGGACTACATTGCAAGGTCACTTGAGGAAGAAGTCGACCAGATCAGCACCTACTACGGCCAAAAGAAGGGTGGGTTCTGGGTTGCTGATGAAGACCAGACCGTTGTGGGGATGTTTGGACTCGAGCCATGTTCGGTTGCGGCAATGGAGCTGCGCCGTATGTACGTCGCCCCCGATTTTCGGCGTCGAGGCATCGCACGGAAAATGCTGGTATTCGCCGAGGACGAATGTCGCAGGCGCAATCGGCCCCGACTGGAACTGAGTACGTCCGAGTTGCAGGCGGATGCGCTGTCACTCTATCGAGGTACGGGATATCAATTGGTTCGCGAAGAAGTTGCCATCTCAGCCAGCCATAAGACCCTGGGTGGCGGCTTTCGCCGTTTTCATTTCACCAAACAGCTCTGATCCCGATCTTGCCCTGCTCGATGCGCAGCAGCATGCGTCCGCTGTCGATGATTGCAGCCCACCTGCCTGCTCCCAGGTTCTGACGGAAAACCCGCAAACGACAGTCGAGTTGAATAGTGCAGTCGGCCGGTCACTCGGTCGGAGACGCTGGCGCCAGGGGCGACATAGCAGGAACCGTTGCAGCGACCGCCTCGAGCTCAAGCGCGTCCAATAAGATCAGGAGATTCGAATGATCGATCCATGGCCAAAAGATACGACTTGGGACGGATCACTGGTCCGTCCGGTCAAGATCGATGTTGCGGAGGCAACGCACGATGACTTGCGCGATCGAATGGGCCGAACGCGCTGGCCAGACACGATCCGCGGCGAGCCCTGGGTTATTGGTACCGACCCAACTTATCTCCGCTCAGGCTTGAGACAGTCTCGACGCGATCAATGCCTGGTACAAGGGCGCGGACTATCAGGAAGCCCTCAAGATCGGCTTGAAGTATGTGACGTTCCGCAGATATGCCGTCGAGGGGCAATAGGGCATCCGTGCACCTGCACTTTATCAAGCGTGAGGGGCTGCCAGAACAAGCGGCCTCTGAGACCCGATGTCGTCAGCATGTCTGCTTACTCCGGCTATCGCTCAATTCGTCAATTCGCGCTCGGTACAAGCGTCGAGCAGGAAGACCCTCGGGTAGTCGTCGGCCGCCTAACCGGGATCGCCCTTGCTTTTGACCGGTCCCGGTTGTGTCGCGGCAGATCTTCTCCCGAAACCCACCGGAATTAGGTGCACGGCGACCACACCTGCGGTTTCTGGTTTTGGCTCTGGCCGTTTTCGTTCTCCGCTGTCCCGACAGTCCGAACCTGGTTGGATCGCGTCGAGGTTCACCGTTGGTACTGCGACCGGGTGCTATCGGTGGGTCTGCGTGTGTGCTCGGCGATGACGCCGTAGCCAGCCGACAGCTCCAGCAGCGTGTTGCAACCGGCGCCACGTTGGCCGCACTACCTGCCATCAACATTGCGGACATCCGCGCTCGGCACTTTCCATCAGTCCGGGTACGCTCATGCCGTTTCCGTGGGAATTCCGCCGCGCACCCTTGCGTCTCACTTTCCGTCGCGAGCGGTGACAGGCGCAGGATGCGCGCACCAAGGGCCGGCTGCAGGCGGGGCCCCTGCCCCATCTTCGCCGCCTCCGGTTCGCTCCGCTCAGCCCGGCACCCGCACCTTGGGCGCCCGTCACAAGAGCCGCAACGGAGCCGCAATGGGTGGCGCCGGGAAACCAACGAAAGAAACGACCATGAACGATACCGGCTACACGCTGCGGCTGCCTGAGCGCGCCATCTTCGCTGAATTGACGGCAAACGGCCGCAACCTCGACGATGCCCTGGACGATTGGCTGGCTGCCAACCCGGACGACGAGGCCCTCCAGCACATCTACGGATGGACCGATGCCAGCGAACGGGAGGCCGTGCAATGACCGCCCAGCTTTACACGGTGACCGTGACCGACCTCGGCACCTACCGGCTGACCGTTGCCGCCGCCAGTCCCAAGGAAGCTATGAGCGTCGCCAAGACCGTGCTTTTCGAGGAGGCCGCGCAACCGCCCAAGGGCGTGACCATCGTCAAGCGGGGGTTCGACGCTACGGCCGAACTCAGTGCGGACCAACCCATCCGCCGGTTCGAGGTGACAGGCACGTATTCGCTCGATTTATCGCTGACGGTTCCCGCCGCCACCGCCGAAGAGGCCCAGCGGCACGCCCAGCGTCTCTATCGCGACGAGCCGTTACCGTTCGAGCACGCCACCGGCGAAGAGCGTGTCCGATGGCTGCACGCCCGAGAGGTGGTGTCATGAGCGCGACCGTCCGCACCCTATTCCAGCTTGCTTGCCCCAAATGCAGCTCCGATGAACATCTGCGCGTGGCAATCGAGACCTGGGCCGAGCTATCCGTCGAAGGTACGGACCCGGTGGGCGACCATGACTGGAACCAAGACAGTGGCTGCCGCTGCATGTCCTGCGATTTCTACGGTGCCGTGGAGAACTTCCGCGTCCTGCCCGATACCTCGTCGCCGACGCTCAAGGACTTCAGCGTCAGTTTCTGGGAGTACGACCGTTATCACGCAGTGATACGGGCCGCCGATGTCGACCACGCCAAACGCTTGGCAAAGTCGATGCTGAATGCGGGTGGTCCGGATGCTTTCGAGATCGTCGAAAACTTTCGAGAGGATTTCGACATTGCGGAGGCTGTGTCATGAGACAGCACCTCCCCACGCAATCCTTCCGTGACACCTACCAGTGGCGCGGTGGCTCGCTCGATCGGGCGGCGGCTTCCGCGCCGGCCTTCGAGTCGGTCCGCAGGCCGTCCAACCGGCTTCCGTTCAACGCCGATGGCCGCGTCCATCCCATGCGCGCCCGGTTCGAGTTCTATCCCACACCGCCGCAGGGCACGCGGGCCTTGCTCTCGGTCGAAGACTTCGACGGTTCGATCTGGGAGCCGGCCTGCGGCGAGGGCCACATCGCCGACGTGCTGGTCAAAGCCGGCTACGGTGTAGTCTCCACCGATCTTATTCCGCGCGGGTACGGCGTGGGCGACGTCAACTTCCTCAGGCAAACCGTGGCGCGGGCTAAGCACATCGTCACCAATCCGCCCTATGGCCGGGGCCTGGGCGATGCGTTCGTGCTGAAGGCCCTGGAGCTGACGGCCAAGACCGGCGGCAAGGTCGCCATGCTGCTGAACCTCGCCTCGCTCTGCCACCCGTCGCGGCATGAATTCTGGTGCAGCAATCAGCCCGCCGCCCTCTACGCCCTGGACGAGCTGGTCTGATGGCCCGAGGGGCGTCCCGAACTCGCCCGGTCAACGACAGCCTCGCACAGGTACGTCTGGGCCGTCTGGAAGGCCGACCATGTCGGTCCGACCACGTTCGGATGGCTCCGGGCGAGCGGGCCGTGAGGGGCGGTCACCAAGCTAAATGGCGGCCAAGCGCTTCTCCCTCCTTGGCCGTCGACGCGGTTTACAGGTTAGCTATGGGTTAGCTTTTGTCCGTCGGTTTTCTGGTCGTCGCCGTAAATGATTGATTTTGTTGGAGCGGGTGAAGGGAATCGAACCCTCGTCATCAGCTTGGAAGGCTGTTGCTCTACCATTGAGCTACACCCGCCCGATCCAGTCGCAGCCTAGCACAGGCGGGATGGTGGAGAGGGCTGGATTCGAACCAGCGTAGGCGAAGCCAACGGATTTACAGTCCGTCCCCTTTAGCCACTCGGGCACCTCTCCATGAGCCACCGGGTTGCCCCGGATACCCGTCGTGCCGCCTCAGGTGCCGAATTGTGTCCGACACCCCAAGCACCAGCGCCCGCCGCGAGGGCGGGGCCGGACGCGCGCTTTATCGGGGCGCGCCGCCGGGGTGTCAAGTTACTTGCGCCTTCGGATGCCCTCTGCGCATCCGGCGCGGCCAAAGCAGCACAGATGTGGGATGCGGCTAAGCCTTACCACTGTCTCCGGCGTCTCGAACCCAAGCAGGTCCGGATGCGCAATCCGAAGCGCCAGATAAGTCGCGTGGCTGCGTCCAGTAATTCTTGGCACCCTAAAATGCGGGAATCGGTTGGCGCAGCCCAGCCCTCGTCGTTTCAGATCAATCGGAGTTGGCGCCACTCCACGCGCCGGATGCGCAAGTGGGCATCTGAAGGCGCCAGGCAAGATGCGCCGGATGCGCAAGTGGGCATCTGAAGGCGCAGCAAAAAAACCGATCACAAATCAAACGACCCGCGGGGCCATGCGATGCGGACGATGGCGCCGCTGGTGGGCTCCGCGCGGTTCTCCAGCGTGAGGCGGGCGCCGGAGCGCTCCAGTAGCGTCTTGGCGATGAAGAAGCCGAGCCCGAGCCCTGCCGCCTCCTTGCCGCTCTTGCCGAGCCGCTGACCGCTGGTCCGCGTCGTCACGTAGGGCTCGCCGATGGTGTCCATGATCTCGGGCGAGAAGCCCGGCCCGTCGTCGGCCACGGTCACGACCACCTCGCGATTGTCCCAGCGTGCCGAGATCTCGACAGTCTGGCGCGCGAAGTCGGCGGCGTTCTCGATGATGTTGCCGAGCCCGTAGATGACGCCCGGCTGGCGCGCGCCGATCGGCTCGCGGGAACTACCGGAGAGGCCGCCGTCGGCCGGTTGCGAGTCGATCTTGATCTTGGCTGCGAGCATGTAGGGGGCCGAGGCCTCCTGTAACAGCTGGGTCACCGGCAGGCTTATGTGGTGCGGGTCCTGCTCGCTCGGGTGTGCGGTCAGCTTGCGCAGGATCTGACGGCAGCGGTCGGCCTGGGTGCGCAGCAGGCCGATGTCGTCGGCCAGTTGCGGATAGCGCGCCACGTCGCGCTCCAGCTCCTTGGTGACCAGCGAAATCGTGGCGAGCGGCGTGCCGAGCTCATGGGCAGCGGCAGCAGCGAGACCGTCGAGCGCGTGCAGGCGCTGCTCGCGGGCGAGAACGTGCTCGGTGGCGGCGAGCGCCGCCGTCATCAGGCGGGCTTCCTTGGACAGGCGTGCGGCATAGAGGGCGAGAAAGATCATGCCGGCGGCAATCGAGGCCAGAATGCCGAACTTGTAGAGCGTCGGCAGGGCGAAGACCTCGGTCGTCGCCCAGGGCAGCGGCAGATGAAACCAGACCAGCAGCGCCGAAGCCGCAAGCGCCAGCAGGCCAAGGCCGATCGTATTGCGCGCTGGCAGCGTCGCCGCCGACACGGTGACCGGCGCCACGATCAGGAACGCAAACGGATTCTCGATTCCGCCGGTCAGGTAGAGCAGCGCGGCGAGCTCGGCAATGTCGTAGGCCAGCACCCAGGTTGCGAACGATGGGCTCAGCCGGTGGCGGGCCGGATATCGCACGCGCAGGAACACATTTACCCAGGCGGAGACGGCAATCAGCGCGATGCAAAGGCCGACCGGGAACTCGTAGCCGAGGCCCCAGCGGACGCCGGCAACCGTGACCAGCTGCCCGCCGACGCCAAACCAGCGCAGCCGGACAATCGTCTGCATGCGAAGGCGGCTGTCCTGCGAGCCAAGGCTATAGCGGTCGTTTTTAGCAGCGCCTTCGGGTGCCCGCTTCGCATCCGGCGTGGTCTTAGGTGCGCCTTCGGATGCCCAATTTGCATCCGGCGCGTTGAGTGGCAGCGTCTCAAGGTGTCCTGCACCCGGCGCTTGCGCTGCGTCCGGTGAAGCCGACAAGACCTTCGGTGTGCCTGCGTTGCTCACGTGATCTGCGCCTCGGTTGCCACGGAGTTTCGTCACTGGCTGATGTCTGCCGTGCCGCGGAACGCCGCGAACGGTCGTTCTACTCCGCCCTTTCGCGGCCCACCAGCGGCTCAAAGGGAAAAAATCCGCTTTTGTTCCTTCGGTCTGCCCAAAGTCTGCTTGATTGCAGCCCCACGCTTTGCGATGCCTCTCAATCTTTGGGTGGACCCTTCGAGGGATCGGGAATGGCGCTGCAGCACCGTATTCGCAATGTGACCGCCGTACTTGGGCCGACGAACACCGGCAAAACCCATCTCGCCATCGAGCGGATGCTCGGGCATCAATCCGGCATGATCGGCTTGCCGCTTCGATTGCTGGCCCGTGAGGTCTACGACAGGATCGTCGCCAAAGTCGGCCAGAACCATGTCGCCCTGATCACCGGCGAGGAGAAAATCAAGCCCGAACACGCCCGCTATTGGGTCTCGACTGTCGAGGCCATGCCGCGCGACATCGAAACCGATTTTCTCGCCATCGACGAAATCCAGCTGGCAGCCGATCCGGAGCGCGGCCACGTCTTCACCGATCGCCTGCTGCATGCGCGCGGCCGCGAAGAGACGCTGCTGCTGGGTGCGGGCACGATGCGCGACGCCATCAGCGAGCTGATCCCGGGCGCCAATTTCATTTCCCGGCCCCGCCTGTCGAAACTCACGTATTCGGGCCAGAAAAAAATCACGCGATTGCCGAAACGGACGGCGATCGTGGCGTTCTCGGCGGCCGAGGTCTATTCGATCGCGGAGCTGATCCGCCGCCAGCTCGGCGGCGCTGCAGTGGTGCTCGGTGCCCTGTCGCCGCGGACCCGCAATTCCCAGGTCGCACTCTATCAGTCGGGCGATGTCGACTATATCGTCGCCACCGATGCCATCGGCATGGGTCTCAATCTCGATGTCGACCACGTCGCGTTTGCGGCCGTGCGCAAGTTCGACGGCCACAACTATCGCAATCTGCAGCCGGCCGAGCTGGCTCAGGTGGCGGGCCGCGCGGGCCGCTATATGAACGAAGGCACGTTCGGCGTCACGGGTGATGTCGAGCCGCTCGAGGCGGATTTGATCGAGCGGCTGGAGTCGCACACGTTCGATACGGTGCGCCAGTTGCAATGGCGCAATCGCGAGCTGGACTTCCGCACGCTCGACCGGCTGCGCGAAAGCCTGCGCGAGCTGCCGAAGGAGATGCGCCTGCAACGCGCCCGCATGGCCGATGACGTGACTGCGCTGGAGGCCGTTTCTGCAGTGTCCGAGATCGCCGATCAGGCATCGTCGCCGGCCAACGTTGAGAAACTGTGGGACGTCTGCCAGGTGCCGGACTACCGGAAGATCTCGACCCAGAACCACGCCGAGCTGGTGGCGACGCTATATGGGTTCCTGATGAGTGCCGACGGGCGCATTCCCGAGGACTGGTTTTCCAAGCAGGTGGCGCAGGCTGACCGCACGGACGGCGATATCGACACCCTCGCCAATCGTATCGCGCACATCCGGACCTGGACGTTCGTGTCCAATCGGTCTTGGCTGGCCGATCCGGAGCATTGGCAGCAGCGGACGCGCGCGATCGAGGACAGTCTCTCCGACGCGCTGCACGAGCAGTTGGCCCAACGCTTCGTTGACAAGCGTACCAGCGCCCTGATGAAGGGGCTGCGCGACAAGGACGAGATGGTCGCCGACATCGGCAGCGATGGCGCCATTACCGTTGAAAACCAGTACGTCGGGCGCCTGAAAGGCTTCCGCTTCTCGCCGGACGCCCAGTCGGATGCCCAGGGCATCCATGGCAAGGCGACGCGCAATGCGGCCTCACATGTGCTCGCCAAAGAGCTGGCGATGCGGGTGCGGCGCGTGGCCTCGGCCAAGAACGACGCGTTCAAGCTGACGAAGAAGGCCCGGATCGCCTGGCGCGACGAGGAGATCGCCCAACTTGAAGCTGGCGAGGACCCGTTGAAGCCGTCGGTCGTGCTGCTGGCGGACGAGCATTTGACCGCCCCGGACAGGGAAAAGGTCCAGCAGCGCCTCGAGACCTGGATCAGCGAGACCATCGCCGAGCGGTTGAAGCCGCTGATGGAGCTGAAGGCGGCCGAGGACGTCGCCGGTCTGGCGCGGGGTATCGCTTTCCGCATGACCGAGAGCTTCGGCGTTCTGAAGCGGGACGCGATCGCCGACGAGATCCGCCAGCTTGATCAACCCGCGCGCGGGCAGCTGCGCAAATATGGCGTGCGGTTCGGCGCTTTCAACATCTTCCTGCCGCCACTGCTGAAGCCGGCGCCGGCCGAACTGACGCTGGTACTCTGGTCGCTGAAGCACGCGAGTACGGCTGGCCTCACGGCCGAGTCCATGCCGGAACCGCCACGCGCGGGCCTGACGTCGATCGTCACCGATCCGGCGACGCCGGAGGCGTTCTATCGCGCTGCCGGCTATCATGTGTGCGGGCCGCGCGCGATCCGCGTCGACATCCTGGAGCGCCTCGCCGATCTGATCCGGCCGCTGCTCGCCTGGCGCAAGACTGAGCCGAACGCCACCCCACCCAAAGGGTCGAGCGGCGATGGCGGGTTTCTGGTCACGCAGGAAATGATGTCAATCCTCGGCTGTTCGTCGGAGGTGCTCGGTAGTGTGCTGACCGCGCTTGGCTTCCGCAGTGAGCTCCGCCCGGCGCCGGTCGAAATGCCGGCTGCTGCCGTCACCCCTGCCGCAATCGAACGGGCTGCTGTATCAGCGCCCGAGCCGGCCAAAGACGAAAGCGAATTGCCCGACACGGCCGCCGAAGCTCTGGCGCCGCCGACCGAGGTTTCCGATGCTGCCGCCGAAACGCCGTCTGAACCGGTGCCGGACGCAGTCTCGGCTGTCGTTCCTACGGGCGTTCCTATGGATGAGCCGGTCGCTGTTGCAACCGAAGCCGATGCAGCTGCTCCGGAACCTGCTGGCAAGGCAGAGCCTGCCGACATCAAGACGATCGAGATCTGGCGTCCGCGCCGCCGCCATCGCGAGGAACGGCGTCCCCGTCAAGGTGGCCGCGACCAACGCCAGCCGGCTGCCAGTGGCGAGGCCGTGGCAGCTGATGGCGCACCAGCCGCAGGCGAACGCGACCAGAACCGCAACCGCCATCGCGACCGGGACCGCAATCGGAACCACAGGCCACAGGGCGAGCGCGGAGATCGCAAGCCTGACGGCGCCGGCGCGCCACAGCTGGCGCCGGCGTCGTCCGGGCCAGCAGTCTCGCCGGCAGCCGCAGAGAGTCGCCCGCAGGAGCGAGAGCGCAAGCACGAGGGCCGGCCCAACCGCCCGCACGGGGGCAAGGATCGCAATCGTGGCGACCAGCGGCATGAGGGACGCGACCGGCGCCGCGACGACAATCGCAAAGGCGATCGGCCGCGGACCGAGTTCCGGGCGTCGGCGCCCGGCCGCAAAGGGGGGCCGGATCCGGACTCGCCGTTTGCTGCGCTCAGCGCCTTGAAGCTGCAGCTCGAGAAGCAAGGCAAGGATTCCGGCGGCGGATGACGAACGGGACGAAGCCAGTTGACGAGACTGCGCCTGCGGCCACGCCGGGGACGCAGCGGCTCGACAAGTGGCTTTGGTACGCCCGCGTCGTCAAATCGCGGACCTTGGCGGCCGGGCTCGTCACCGATGGCCGGGTCCGTGTTAACCGGATCAAGATCGACAAACCCAGCCAGAGCGTCCGCATCGGTGACGTCATCACGTTTACCGTGGGGCCGCGGCTGCGTGTGCTGAAGGTGCAGCAGCCCGGCGTGCGGCGCGGTCCGTCGAGCGAGGCGCAGGCCTTGTACGAGGACCTGACCCCACCGCCGGTGCCGGCTGCAGACGCGCCGCCCGTAACCGCTGCCCGCGACCCTGGATCGGGCCGACCGACCAAACGTGAGCGCCGGCTTACGGATCGCCTGAAGCCCGACAATTGCTGACGGGCATGTCAGCCATTTCCGAATTCTGCGAACGAGCACTGGACGATTGCGACATCCTGACCATATGTGCGGAGGCCAGTTGCCGTTAGATACGGCCAACCGCCTCAGGACCCGATCTGATGACCTACATTGTCAACGAAAATTGTATCAAGTGTAAGTTCATGGATTGCGTCGAGGTTTGCCCCGTCGACTGCTTCTATGAGGGCGAGAACATGCTCGTCATTCATCCCGACGAATGCATCGACTGCGGGGTCTGCGAGCCGGAATGCCCAGTCGACGCGATCAAGCCCGATACCGAGCCCGCGCTTGAGCGTTGGTTGGAGCTCAATCGCGAGTATGCCGACAAGTGGCCGAACATCACGGCCAAGAAAGCGGCGCCCCCAGACGCGGATAACTATCGGGATGAAAAGGGAAAATTCGAAAAATACTTCATTGACAAGCCGGGTGAAGGCGACTGAGCCTTAAGGCTTGTGTCTCAAAATTGAACAGCAAGACACCAATTTGTTTAAGCATTTTCTTGCCTTGCGACGCGGTTTGATGCACGCGACCGCTTCATTTTGCGTGAAGAATATGTTACTGTCTTCCTACGATGCGAGTTCATGAGGCGATGGAGCCACACTCGCGTAGCGCGTAGGACACAGTTAATGCGTACGAAAACGTGTGGCGATCCGAAAATGCTGATCGCACACGATCCACCGCGTGGGCCCCAGGGGTGCGGCCCGTTTCTGTTGATGTTCAGAAATTCAAGCGTGGAACCGATCTGGCGGGGATCGGCACGATGGTTCTCAACGTGAACCTGGGGCGCGCGCATGCGGATGCGCGTTGTCTGTGAACGCTCGGACGACCGAGTGCGTGTGAGTTTGTGCCCGGCTCCCTTCGAGCCGGCGTGGTGTCGACTGACGGAGTGAAACGAAGCGATGGCCCAGAAAACGAAAACGCCCGCGAAAGCTGCATCCCACAAAGCAGCCTCAGTAAAGCAACCCGCCAAACCTGCGGCAAAGGTGGTTCAAGCCGCAAAGTTGCAAGCCGTCAAGCCTGCTCCGTCGAAACCACAGGCAAAAACTAAGGTCGTTGCCAAGGCGCCAGCCAAGGCGACGTCAACCGTCACTGCCAAACCCGCCAGCAAGGTCCCAGCACAGCCCATGAAGTCAGCCGCAAAAAAGATCGCCGAAAAGGTGGACGTGAAGAAGCCGGTCGCCGCGGTTGCTCCGAAGGCTGCCGCCGTCGTCAAGCCAGCTTTGGCGAAGGCAGCGGTCGCGGTTAAGCCGCTGGCGCCGAAGCCGGTTGCCAAGGCTGCTGTGGCGCCCGCCGCCGTTGCTCCGAAGGCGGCCGTGCGTCCGGGCGCGCCGATCGTCGTGCCGCTGGCTGCAAAGCCGGTGGTTGCGCAGCGTGCCATGCCGGCGTCTGTCGCGAAGCCGGCCGCACCGAAGCTGACGGCGCCGTCCACCAGCGCACCCGCGGCGGCGGTAGCCGTTCCGGGCGCGCCAAAGAAGCCCGTCAGCTCGCGTCATGGCTTCAAGACGAACGAGTCGATCGTCTATCCGTCGCACGGCGTCGGCCGCATCATCGGCATCGAGGAGCAGGAGATCGCGGGCATCACGCTCGAGCTCTTCGTCATCCAGTTCGAGAAGGACAAGATGACGCTGCGCGTTCCGACCAGCAAGCTGCAGAGCGTCGGCATGCGCAAGCTCGCCGAGGACGGCATCGTCAAGAAGGCGATGGAGACGTTGAAGGGCAAGGCGCGCATCAAGCGCACGATGTGGAGCCGTCGCGCGCAGGAATACGAGGCGAAGATCAACTCGGGCGACCTGATTGCCATCGCCGAGGTGGTTCGCGATCTCTACCGCTCGGAAGCCCAGCCCGAGCAGTCCTACTCCGAGCGGCAGCTTTACGAGGCCGCGCTCGATCGTATGGCGCGTGAAATCGCGGCCGTTGACAAAGTCGACGAGCGCGGCGCCATGCAGCGGATCACGGAAGTGCTCTCGAAGAGCGCCCGTAGCCGCCGCGCGGTCGAGGAAGAGGCGCAGGCCGCGGCTGAGGTCAAGGCTGCCTGATTGCCGCCTCCGCGAGCACTATCCTTGACGCCCGGCAGTCTCTGCCGGGCGTCATTCATTGGGCCGGGTCGGGATCGATCTCGATCTGATCGGCGCTGGTGATCTCGATCTGCGGCCCGCGGCGCAATTCAATCCAGCCGCGTACGAGCACACTGCGCCCGATCAGGGCGTTGGGCGCGGCCAGGGCGCTATCGACCGCCGGCTGCAGTTTCGACCGGCTCCAAACGATCCGAAAGGCGGACTGCGCCTCGGCGGCATTGTCGCGGGTTGCCGGGCTGCTGCGCGCTGGACGCGGGGCCTCGCTGCTCGCAAGTTCGAGAATGGTGTGCGTCCGCGAGCCGGTGACGCGCTCGATGCGGCCGGAGACCAACTGGAACAGGCCCTGGTAGCGTTGCAGCTCGGTCGGCCGGTCCGCTGGCCGCACCTGGTAGGCGGCGTTGGCCCATAGGCCGCGGCCCGCTTCGCGCGCCGTTCGCTCACGCGTGACGAGCGCGGCCATACAAGCGCCGGAGTCCCGGGCGTGGATCGGCCCGCGCGTGGCCCTGCTCGACCAGCTGACCTTGCACCCAGACGGGCACGCCGTTCGTCGTCGTGAACACGTGCGCAAGCACCCGGTCGTAGCGATCCGCCCTGCGCCCCGCGAAGGCCAGCGAGACGGACTGGCCCTGCACCAGATCGGCGAGCGCGCGGCCTTGCGCGGATTCCGGCGGCCATGTGCCCGGGCTTGCGCCAGCATCCGATGCGCGCGGCGCGAGGATGCCAAGCAGGCGCACCTCTTTGCCGTCGTCGAGGCGCACGACCTCACTATCCCCGATGGCCGCGACCGCGCGTGTCGGGCCGGCCTCGAGATCGCAGCCGAGCGTGGATGGCGCCTGCGCCGCTGCCGGAGCACACAGCGACGCACACAGCAGCGCGGCTGCGAAGGCGTCCGGGCGCGGCCTGCGCCGAAGGCGATCACACCGCAATGCGCACCCCGCCGCCATCGACCGGGATATGCGCGCCACTGATGTAGCTCGCCACCGGCGATGCCAGGAATGCCACCAGTGCGCCGAACTCATGCGGCTCGCCGAACCGGCCGGCGGGAATGTTCTGGCGGATGTAGTCATCGCGCGAGGCCTGTGTCGGGTGCAGCTTTTCGAGGATCTGGACCGAGTTGATCCGGCCCGGCGCCACACAGTTGACGGTTATGCCATGTGGCGCAAGCTCGAACGATAGCGCCCGAGACCAGGTCAGCAGGGCAGCCTTCGCTGGTCCGGCGCCGTTGATGGCCTTGCCGTAAATGGCGCCCGTGACGTTGATGATGCGCCCGAACTTTGCGGCTTTCATCGGGGCGAGCAGCGGCTTGGTGATGCGTCGCGCGGATGTGAAGTTGAGATCAAAGGCCTCGGACCAGAAGTCCTCGTCGTCGTCGCCCTTGAGTGGCCGCGAGCCGCCCGCGTTGTTGATCACGATGTCGACGCGCCCGCCCAGGCCGTCGAGTGCGCCGGTCGCGACCGCACTGGCGCCTTTGGCGGTCGCGATGTCGCCCGTCACGATCACCGGCGTGCCGCCACCGAGCGCCTGCACTCGGGCAGCCACCTTCTCCAGCGCGTCCCGATTGCGCCCGGCGAGTGCCAGCCGCGCACCTTCACGGGCGAGGCATTCGGCAATGCCGACACCGATGCCCGCGCTTGCGCCGGTCAAGAGGGCGGTGCGGCCTGTCAATTGCAGATCCATGGTCCACCTTTTGTTGTTGCTGAGCCGTATCGTTGGCGCCAGCTTCCGGATTGCCGGGCAAATGGCAAGGCAGCATCGCGGACCGGATTGGTGGCGCGCCGCTCGTGTGGTGATTTACAGGCCAACCCGCGCCGCATAGCATTGGCGGCAGCCATCGCAACCATCAGCATGAATGAGATCCGGGCATGAAGACCTATGAGGGCAAGCGCGCGTTCGATGGTCTCCTCGTCACGGTTGATGGCCGCCCGCTGCCCGAGCATTACGAGGTCCAGACCTTCACCAAGTGGGGCTTCGAGTGGACCTACGAAGGCGAAAGCCCGCAGCAGCTGGCGCTGGCCATCCTATTCGACCATCTGGGCGACAAGACCCGCGCCATCGGCCTCTCCGAACGCTTCATGAAGGCCGTGGTCGCCAACCTCGACAATGACTGGGTCCTGACAAGCGCCGACATCGATCGGGCCGTGTCCGAGGTCGAAAAGCGCTGACCGAGCCACCGCCAACCCCAGTGGACCGATTTTGTTGAAGAATTTACGGGTTCGTGTTTAGATCTAAGCCATGCAGCCTCGTCATTCCATGATCGTCATTCGAATTAACGCCCCGGCAGCCTGAGGGCGCCGGGACTATTGCGTTTTTCGACCGATCATTGCTCGAGGTTTCCCCATGTTGTCCCTTTCGTCGTCCGCCGTGGCACCGTCCACGATCCCCACCTCTGTCGTCGAATCCGCCGCATCGACCGTCGATGCCCGCTATCTCGTGCTGGCCTCTGCTGATCCCGGCCTTTTGCCGCGCCTGATCGAGCCGTTTGCGAAGCTCGGCGAGGTGCCGAGCCGCATGCACGCCTCGCGGGAAGCGGGCGACGGCTCTGAGCTGACCGTCGATCTCCGGATCACCGGCGTTGCCCCGCGCACGGCTGAGCTGATCGAACTGGCGTTGCGGCGCATCGTAGGCGTTCGCCAGTTGATTGCCGTCGTCGAAGGCGGCAAGTAACCGGCGCTTACCGCGCAAGGCATTCGAGCGACCTTAGCGAACAGCCCTGGCCAATCGGCCTCTGCCGCTCTATCTGAGTTCGAGCAATCGAAACCGGAAAGGCGTGCCGATGCCGAGCCTTAAAGAATGGCAGTTGGCCAAAGCTCCGACGCTGACTGAGTTCGAGCAAATGGCGGGCGAAGCGTGGCGCCGACTGCCGTCCGAATTCCGCCAGATGTCCCAGGATCTGTTGATCAGGGTCGAGGATGTCGCGCGCGACGAGGTGCTGGATGAGCTTGGCATCGAAAGCCCATTCGATCTGATGGGCCTCTATCAGGGCGTCAGCCTTGACCGCAAAAGCGTCATGGATTCGCCCAGAGAGCCGGACATGGTCGTGCTCTATCGGCGGGCGATTCTCGACTACTGGTCTGAGGGTGAGGAGACGCTCGGCCATCTTGTGACCCATGTCCTGGTGCACGAGATCGGCCACCACTTCGGTCTGTCGGATGACGATATGGAAGCCATCGAGGCGGAGAGTGAAGTTTGAGTCGTTGCCGCGCGGGAACGCTGTCCGCCTTCCCGTTGGATGGTCGCATTTGCCATGTTGCAACTGCGACGCAAACCGGCAATTGTCGATGACGGTGGTGTCAGCTCAACGGGGCACGGGTGTGGGACGAAATAAGTTCTTTCGCGGTTGCGCGGTCATTGCAGTTCTTGTCGCTCTGGCCGGCTGGGTCGGCGCCGGTTGCGGCTGGCCCGACGCCGGAAGAATACGTCGCGCACGTCGGTGGGGGTGCGCGAATCGTCGGGCCGTCCGAGCTCAGGCTCGACGGCTACAAGATGACGTGCGGTCAGCGGCCGACCGTCATGGATGACCAGCTCGACGACTATGGTGCCGCCTACCCAGGCTTTGTCATCCTCAACCCGCGCTTGATCGCCAAAGTTCCGACCGTGGTCAAGCAGTGGATTTTCGCCCACGAATGCGGCCATCAGTTCCGTGGCCCCGACGAGGAAACCGCCGACTGCTTTGCGGTCCAGCGCGGTCGCCGGCAGGGCTGGCTCACGCCCAACGGCGTCGAGGAGATCTGCCGCTTCATAAGCCCGGCCAAGGGCGACAGCATGCATTTTTCGGGCTCGCACCGCTGCGAGATCATGCGGAAATGCTACGCCGACCCCTCCATCAAGTAGAGCGCCACTGCCGGGCTCCCGCGTGACCCGTGCGCGTGCGGGGAGTGTGTCGCGTTGCGCGGATCTGCCACCTCTCGCTAAGTTGCCGGGATGAGGCAACGCCGGGGAGGGATCAATGGATCGCCGTCAGTTCATCGGTGCGGCAGGGGCCGCAGTGTTCGGTGGGGTAGCCCTTCCGGCGTCCGCCCAGGGGAAATGGCCTGAGCGGCCCGTCAAACTCATCCTGCCCTATGCCCCCGGTGGAGCGACCGATCTGATCGGGCGGCCGTGGGCGGAAATGTTGACAAAGGCCTTCGGCCAGCAGTTCATTGTTGAGAACCGTGGTGGCGCGTCCGGCGTGATCGGAACCGAGGCGGCGTCGAAAGCCGCGCCCGACGGCTACACCTTCCTGTTGACGCCGAGCGCCCCGCTGACGGTGCAACCCGCGATCCGCAAGACGCCCTATGATCCCGAGAAGTCCTTCGTGCCGGTGGCCCGTGTCGGCGACCTGATCAGCGGCTTCGCCATCCATCCGGCGACCGGCATCAAGACGTTCCAGGAAATGATCGCCTACGCCAAGGCCAACCCGGGCAAGCTTGCCTACGGTTCGGCCGGGCAAGGCACGTCCTCGCATCTGCGGCTCGAGATGCTACGCCTCAAGGCGGGCGTGGATATTCTCCATGTTCCCTATCGCGGCAACGCCGACGCCCTGAACGACCTGTTGGCGAATACCGTTCAAATGATGAACGAAATCAACCCGATGCCGCATGTGAAAGCTGGCAAGCTGATCCTCCTGGATATCAGCCACAGTGAGCGTCATCCGGACTTCCCGGGCGTGCCGACCCTGTTCGAGCTTGGCTATGGCGACGCCTATGTCCCGAGCTGGTATGCCGTCTGGGCGCCAGCCGGTACGCCGGCCGAGATCGTTATGACGCTGAACGCCAAGATGGTCGAAATTGGCAAAATGCCCGATTTCAAAGAGAAACTGCTCTCGATCAACGTCGCGATCGCGCCGCAGACGCCCGCCGAGATAGCGAAGCATCTGATCGAGGACCGCCAGCGGACGAGCGAGCTGATCAAACTGACCGGTCTCAAGGCCGAATAAACCGAAACGGCCGGAGCAAGTCTCCGGCCGTCCCAACGAAAACATCATTGGATCTGTGGGCTCAGTCGTCGTAGCGGTCGCGATGATGGCGGCCGGCTTCATTCGCGATGATGGTGCCGAGGATCAACGCGCCGATCCCGAGCGCAAGTCCCGCGCCATGACCCTTGTTCCGGCGATGACCGTTATCATACCCGCCATGGCCGTAGTGTCGTTGCGGCACGAAATGCCGCGGGGCGGGCTTGTGATAGCCGCTGCCATGGCCCCGGCGCTCGCCGGCCGAAGCCGACGTCGCGAACAGAGCCACATTCGACGCGAGGATGCCAACGGCTGCGGCAGCGACAGCCAGAGCGCGACGGATCGTCATGGTGGTGATCCCCAAGGCCAGATGCGGCCAAACGACAGGAACGCATGCGGGGTTCCGGCCCGTGCCGGGAATTCCGGCTCACTTGCCGCGGAATATACGGCCCTTCGCCTGAACCGAGCTTGAAGGACACGTGCAGCTTGCATTCATATTCGAGGTCCGCGCGAGGTCAGGAGTAGCTCGATGCGGCATCCCGCCCGGTGAACGCCCGTTGAATGCGCGTGGTCCCCATGCTAAGTGACCCCCGGTTTCAAGAGGGGGACGAGGCGGCGATTTTCCGCATCAACTTTCTTTTGAACACACGACCTCCCCCAAATTGGGCGCCCACATGGGCATCCGGCCAGGGGCCGGCATACGCCGGCATTCCTGTCAGATGCCTACGATTTGGCAGCCCGAAGAGCATTGGCGAGACATACCGACGTGGCGAACGAAGATCCGATTTCGGCGAGTGTGGCAGGCCGATACGCATCGGCCCTGTTCGATCTTGCCAACGAGGCGCGCAACCTGCCGCAAGTCGAGCAGGACGTGAAGCAGGTCCAGCGGCTCCTCGACGAGAGCGAAGACCTCCGCCGTATGGTCCGCAGCCCTGTGATCTCATCCGATGACCAGGGCAAGGCGATCACCAGCATTGCCGACAGGTCGGGGCTGTCCCCTCTTTGCACGAACTTCCTCAGGCTGCTGGCGAAGAATCGCCGCCTGTTCGTACTCTCCGATGTTTTGAAATCGTTCCGGCAGATCGTCGCCCGTCATCGCGGGGAAATCACGGCCGAGGTGGCATCCGCCCATCCGCTCAATGAGGCCCAGTTGACGGCACTCAAAGAGGCCTTGCGCGGCACGGCCGCCGGCAAGGACGTCAACGTCACCACGAAGGTTGATCCGCAGCTGTTGGGCGGGCTCATCATCAAGATGGGCAGCCGCATGCTCGACAGCTCGCTTCGCACCAAACTCGACACCCTTAAGACACGCATGAAAGAGGTCCGCTGATGGATATCAAGGCCGCCGAGATCACTTCAATCCTGAAGGATCAGATCAAGAACTTCGGCAAGGAGGCGCAGGTCTCCGAGATCGGGCAGGTGCTCTCCGTCGGTGACGGAATTGCGCGCGTCTATGGCCTCGACAATGTCCAGGCCGGTGAGATGGTCGAGTTTCCGGGCGCCGTCCGCGGCATGGCGCTGAACCTCGAATCCGACAACGTCGGCGTCGTTATCTTCGGTGACGACCGCGCCATCAAGGAAGGCGATACGGTCAAGCGGACCGGCGCCATCGTCGACGTCCCCATCGGCAAGGGCCTGCTCGGCCGCGTCGTTGACGCGCTCGGCAACCCGATCGACGGCAAGGGCCCGATCAAAGCCGACAAGCGCACACGCGTCGACGTCAAGGCACCGGGCATTATTCCGCGCAAGTCGGTGCACGAGCCGATGGCGACGGGCCTGAAGGCCATCGATGCGCTGATCCCGATCGGTCGCGGCCAGCGCGAGCTGATCATTGGCGATCGCCAGACCGGCAAGACCGCTGTGGCGCTCGATACGATCCTGAACCAGAAGCCGTTGAACCAGGGCACCGACGAAGGCGCCAAGCTCTATTGCGTCTACGTTGCCGTCGGCCAGAAGCGCTCGACGGTTGCCCAGTTCGTCAAGGCCCTCGAGGAGAACGGCGCGCTCGAATATTCGATCGTCGTTGCCGCCACCGCCTCCGACCCGGCGCCGATGCAGTTTCTGGCGCCGTTCGCCGGCTGTGCCATGGGCGAGTACTTCCGCGACAACGGTATGCACGCGGTTATCATCTATGACGACCTGTCGAAGCAGGCCGTCGCCTATCGCCAGATGTCGCTGCTGCTGCGTCGCCCTCCGGGCCGCGAAGCCTATCCCGGCGACGTGTTCTATCTCCATTCGCGCCTGCTCGAGCGCGCCGCCAAGATGGGCGACGCCGCTGGCAAGGGATCGCTGACCGCCCTGCCGATCATCGAGACGCAGGGCAACGACGTCTCGGCGTTCATTCCGACCAACGTGATCTCGATCACGGATGGCCAGATCTTCCTTGAGACGGATCTCTTCTATCAGGGCATTCGTCCGGCGGTGAACGTCGGCCTCTCAGTGTCGCGGGTGGGTTCGAGCGCTCAGACCAAGGCGATGAAAAAGGTCGCCGGCCGCATCAAGGGCGAGTTGGCGCAATATCGCGAGATGGCGGCTTTCGCGCAGTTCGGCTCCGACCTCGACGCTGCGACGCAGCGCCTCCTCAACCGCGGCTCGCGGCTGACGGAGCTTCTGAAGCAGGCGCAGTTCTCGCCGCTCAAGATGGAAGAGCAGGTCTGCGTGATCTACGCCGGCGTCAACGGCCATCTGGATCCGATGCCGCTGGGCAAGGTGAAGGAATTCGAGACCGCGCTGTTGTCCAATCTGCGCGGCCAGAACGCTGCGATCCTGAATGACATCCGCGACACCAAGGATCTCTCCGACGCGACGGCCGCCAAGTTGAAGGGCGTTGTCGAAGGCGTCGCGAAGCAATTCGCCTGAACTGACGAGTGTCATGGTCGGGCGTGTCCCGACCACCCATCCATCCGCGATCTCCGGCGCAAGTTGAGAGATGGGGGTCCACGGGATAAGCCCGAGGATGAAGCGGAAAACGGGAATGCAGGAGCCAAGGCTGCCCGATGGCCTCACTCAAAGACATGCGCAACCGCATCGCCTCCGTTAAGGCGACGCGGAAAATCACCAAGGCGATGCAGATGGTGGCCGCCGCGAAATTGCGCCGCGCTCAGGAAGCTGCGACCGCCGCACGTCCCTACGCCGAGCGCATGGATGGCGTGTTGGCCAATCTCGCCCGGCGCGTGAGCCGGGAAGGCGCCTCGCCGCTGCTGGTGGGCACCGGCCGGGACCAGGTCCACCTGCTCATCGTCATGACGGCCGAGCGCGGTTTGTGCGGTGGCTTCAACTCGAACATCGCCCGCCTGGCCCGCGCCGACGTGCTGCGGCTGATGCGCGAGGGCAAGACCGTGAAGATCATCTGCGTTGGCCGCAAGGGCGCCGACAACCTGCGCCGCGATTTCGCCAAGCTCATTGTCGATCGCATTGACCTCAAGGGCGTGAAGGTGCTCGGCTTCAGCAATGCCGAGGACATCAGCGCCAAGGTGCTGGCGATGTTCGATGCAGGCGAGTTCGACGTCGGGACGTTGTATTTCTCCGAATTCAAGAGCGTGATCGCGCAGAAGCCGACCGCGCTGCAGATCATTCCGGCCAAGGTTCCCGAACAGGCCGGCGCGGGCGACAAGATCAAGACGCAGTCGGCCGTGGAATACGAGCCGTCCGAGGAAGAGATCCTTGGCTATCTGCTCAACCGCAACGTTTCGACCCAGATTTTCCGGGGCCTCCTGGAAAACGGCGCCTCCGAGCAGGGCGCACGGATGAGCGCCATGGACAATGCCACCCGCAACGCCGGCGACATGATCAATAAGCTGACGATCAAGTACAATCGTCAGCGTCAAGCGAACATCACGCGAGAGCTTATCGAGATCATCTCGGGCGCAGAGGCGCTCTGAGAGACGAACAGTCGGGTGCCGAGACACTCGATCGACGAACCAAAGGACGAGGAACGAGAGCAATGGCATCGAACAAAGTCGGCAAGATCCGCCAGGTCACGGGCGCCGTCGTGGACGTGCACTTCGAGGGGCATCTGCCGGAGATTCTCAACGCCCTCGAAACCATGAACAACGGCAGCCGGCTCGTCCTCGAGGTTGCCCAGCACCTCGGCGAGAACACGGTGCGCACCATCGCCATGGACAGCTCCGAAGGCCTGATGCGCGGCCAGGACGTCACGGACCTCGGCGAACCGATCTCTGTGCCGGTCGGCGAAGAGACGCTCGGCCGCATCATGAACGTGATCGGCGAGCCGGTGGACGAGGCTGGCCCAGTCAAGAGTGCAACGCGGCGCGCCATCCATCAGTCGGCGCCGACTTTCGCCGAGCAATCGACCGAAGCGCAGATCCTCGTCACCGGCATCAAGGTCGTCGACCTGCTGGCTCCCTACGCAAAGGGCGGCAAGATCGGCCTGTTCGGCGGCGCCGGCGTCGGCAAAACCGTGCTGATCATGGAGCTCATCAACAATGTCGCCAAGACGCACGGCGGCTACTCGGTGTTCGCGGGCGTCGGCGAGCGCACGCGTGAGGGCAACGACCTCTATCACGAGATGATCGAGTTGGGCGTGAACAAGAAGGGCGGCGGTAACGGGTCCAAGTGCGCGCTGGTTTATGGCCAGATGAACGAGCCGCCGGGCGCCCGCGCCCGCGTCGCGCTGACCGGCCTGACGGTTGCTGAGCATTTCCGCGACCAAGGCCAGGACGTGCTGTTCTTCGTCGACAACATCTTCCGCTTCACGCAGGCCGGCTCGGAAGTGTCGGCACTGCTCGGCCGTATTCCATCGGCCGTCGGTTACCAGCCAACGCTCGCCACCGACATGGGCGCCCTGCAGGAGCGCATCACCTCGACCCAGAAGGGCTCGATCACCTCGGTGCAGGCCATCTACGTTCCGGCCGACGACTTGACCGACCCGGCGCCGGCGACATCGTTCGCCCACTTGGATGCCACGACTGTTTTGTCGCGCTCGATCGCCGAGAAGGGCATCTATCCGGCAGTGGACCCGCTCGACTCGACGTCGCGCATGCTCGACCCGCGCGTCGTCGGCGACGAGCATTACGCGGTTGCCCGCCAGGTGCAGTCGGTGCTCCAGAAGTACAAGTCGCTGCAGGACATCATCGCCATTCTTGGCATGGACGAGCTCAGCGAAGACGACAAGACGACGGTGTCCCGCGCCCGCAAGATCGAACGGTTCATGTCACAGCCGTTCGACGTGGCGCAGGTGTTCACCGGCTCGCCGGGCGTCCAGGTGCCTTTGAAGGACACCATCAAGGGCTTCAAGGGCATCTGCAACGGCGACTACGATCATCTGCCGGAGCCGGCCTTCTACATGGTTGGCACCATCGAAGAGGCGATCTCCAAGGCCGAGAAGCTTGCTGAGGCGGCCTGAGCACACAGCGGCTGGCTCGTTCGCGTTGACCTCTTTTCGACACAAATCAATCCCGATGTGCGGGGGCTGTGATCAGTCAAAGGCGCTTTGGCGCGGAAGGAGAGGGCGATGGCTGCTGATGGGAAGTTTGGCACTTGCTGTGACACGCTGAAAGAGGCCATGGCGGACGCGGATTTCGATCCGCTGATCTCGGTCGGCGATGACGGAATACTCTACCTGGCGGTTGGTATGATCGACGTCGAAGAGGAAGAGCCGGGTATGGTCGAGTATGCGATGCTCAACTGCCCATTCTGCGGCACCAAGCTGCAGTCGGCGGAAGAGGTCGAGGCGAAGAGCGGCGGCGCAACGAATTGACGCCGGTAACGACGCCGGATCGGAATTAGCTTCATTGGTCCGGCGGATCGTGCCGGACCAACATAGGGAACTGCGGAAACGGACATGGCAGGCACGTTCAAATTCGAGTTGGTCTCACCCGAGAAGGTTCTCGTCTCCGGTGACGCATCGGAGGTCCAGGTCCCCGGTATGGACGGTGACTTCACCGTATTGGCCGGTCACGCGCCCGTCCTGTCGACGCTTCGTCCGGGCGTCCTTGATATCAAGCTCGGATCTGGCCCGCGGCGCGTCTTTGTGCGCGGCGGCATTGCCGAGGTGGAGCCGGATCGCCTGACGATCCTGGCCCAGCATCTCCTGGATCTCGACGGTCTGGATCGCGCGACCCTAGATAGCGAACTGAAGGCTGCGGAAACGATGCTCGGAGCCGCCAAGGATGACGTCCAGCGCCTCGTTGCACAGTCGGCGATCGAGCAGCTGAAGGCCTTGGCCGCCAAGGCGGCTTAGACTCGGACCGCGCGTCCCCGATCCAGGGCGGCGCGCAATTCGGCAATTCTGGCGACGCGCCGCAGCTGGTCTTCGCCGATCGCCATCACCGCGACGAAACTGGCCACACCGACAGCAAGCCCCCACGACGGCGAAGCGGCCGCCGACCCGATGGCCACGGCCATGCCGAGGCCGAGAATGGCGCAGCCGGCTCGAATGAAGTGTGCGGGCCCAAGCGACATGGATCAGTTCTCCGGTTTGGCGAGTGCGCGGAATTCGTCGATGACGCTGGTATAGACAGCGCGCTTGAATGGCACGATCAAGGCGAGCACCTCGTTTACCGGTGCCCATCGCCAGCGGCTGAATTCAGCATCGTGGTCTGGCGGCGAAATGTTGATCTCGTCGTCGGTGCCCGTGAAGCGGATTGCGAACCACTTCTGGGTCTGGCCGCGATACTTGCCGCCCCACAGTCGGCCCATGAGATTGGGCGGCAGGTCGTAGGGGTGCCAGGTCTGGCTCTCGCCGATGATATGACCTGAGCGGATGCCGGTTTCCTCGCGCAATTCACGCAATGCCGCGTCAGGCGGCGCCTCGCCGTCGTCGATGCCGCCCTGGGGCATCTGCCACCAGCCGCCGGGGCCATCCTTCATGGTGGCGATGCGTTGCCCGATCCAGAGTAGGCCATCGCCGTTGAGCACCATCAGCCCAACGCAGGGCCGATAGGGCAGTTTCGAGACATCCATTATTGCCTCCTAGGCGGTGCTTGAAACGATCGGGTCTTGAAACAGTTCGGGCGCCACGTTGGCGCCCGAAGTTAGGTCGATCGGTCCCGCCGTTACTGCTTCGGCGCGTCCTTCTTTTCCTCGGGTGTTGCCGGCTTCTCGACGCGGGCCGGTGGCTCTGGAATTTCACCGCGGATCAACTGTAGGGCGTACTGCAGCTGTGTATCTTTTTCCGGCTCCTTCGGCACATACGCCGATGAACCCGACTCTTCCTTTTTGTCCTTGCCGGCTTCGCCTTTCAGATGTCCCCGCAGGCTCGCTTCGCCACGCGGCTTTTCCGTCGTCTTCGGCTTCAGCTCTGGCGGCAACTCCTGCTCGATGATCACATCGGGATCGATGCCCTTCGCCTGGATCGACCGGCCCGAAGGCGTGTAGTAGCGCGCTGTCGTCAGTCGGATCGCGCCATTCTGGCCCAGCGGGATGATCGTCTGCACCGAGCCCTTGCCGAATGAGCGCGTGCCGATGATGAGCGCACGCTTGTGGTCCTGCAGAGCACCGGCGACAATTTCGGACGCCGAGGCGGAGCCGCCGTTGATCAGCACCAGGATGCGCTTGCCTTCGGTAATATCACCGGGACGAGCATTGGAACGCTGCGTCTCCTCGAGATTGCGCCCCTTAGTGAGCACGATCGCGCCCTTCTCCAGGAAGTCATCGGAAACGTTGATCGCCTGATCGAGCAGACCACCGGGATTATTGCGAAGATCGATGACGTAGCCCTTTGGAGCCTTGCCGAGCTGCTTCTTCAGGGCGTCGACCTGCTTCACCAGATTGGTGTGCGTCTGCTCGTTGAAGGTCGAGAGTTTGACGTAAATCACCTCACCTTCAAGCCGCGATTTCACCGCGTTGATGCGGATAACGTCGCGCACGATCTTCAGCTCGACCGGCTCATCCTTGCCCTTTCGCAGGATCGTCAGCGTGATCGGCGTATTGACCGGGCCGCGCATCTTTTCCACGGCCTGCTCAAGTGTGAGCCCGGTAATCTGGTCGCCGTCTAGGTGCGTGATCAGGTCGTTCGACTGCACACCCGCTTTGGCCGCAGGCGTATCGTCGATCGGCGAGACCACCTTGATAACGCCATTCTCCATGGTGACCTCGATGCCGAGGCCGCCGAACTCGCCGCGGGTCTGCACCTGCATGTCGCGGAAGTGCTTCGGATTGAGGTAGGCCGAATGCGGATCGAGTGCGGCCAGCATGCCGTTGATGGCGCTATCGATCAGCTGGGAATCATCCGGCTTCTCGACGTAGTCCGAGCGAACGCGCTCCAGCACGTCGCCGAACAGATCCAGCTGCTTGTAGATCTCGGCGTTCGGCGAGGTTGCCGAATAGGTGCGCGAGACGTTGAAGACCGTCGTTACCCCGGCCATGGCGGCCAGCGTGACGAAAGTCCAGAATGCATAATCGGGTTTGCGCATTAGCCTTGCACCTTGTTTAGGGCGTCCTTAGACCACCATGGCTCGGGATCGATTGGGCGACTGTCTTTTCGAAATTCCACATAGAGAACTGGTGCGTTCTCTGCTGTTTTCGTTTTGGCCCCCTTCGGGGCGCCACTCATCAGTCCAACCGCCTCGCCAGCAAGGACAAATTGGCCAAGTTGCACGTCAATCTGTGATAGGCCGGCCAGGAGAATATGATAGCCGTCTCCGCCGTTGATAATCAAGAGCTGACCGAAGGTCCGGAACTCTCCGGCGTAGACGATCCAGCCGTCGGCGGGAGCGGTTACCAGGGCGCTCTGGCGGGTCTCGATGACGATGCCCTTGGATTGACCACCATACTGCGTTTTCTCGCCAAATGCGATGACGCGCCGGCCTTGGGCCGGTAGCAGCAGCCGGCCCCGCGCGTCGGCAAACGGGATCGCGGGTTTCAGGCGACCCGGATTGAGGCTGGCCACTTGGCCGCCTTTGGGCGCGAGTTCAATGGCGGGCGAGGGGCGCTCCGCTTTTGGCGGAGGCAGCGCGACGATGGTGACCGGTGGCGGTGCCGCCTGCGGCTTGGCTGGCGTTGGCGTTGCCAAGGCAACCACGTCGGGGCTGGCCGGTTCTAGGGCCGCCGGCTGGCCAACGGACCGATCCGCTGCCGCAACCTGGGGCAGCGAAGCCGGCTCTGACCGGGCCGTGAGATCCTGGCCGGTATGAGCTGAAACAGCCTTGTCGAGGCGTGTGATCAGCTCGTTCAGATCTGTCACGCTACGGGCGATCTCGGCGGCTTCGCGGCGGACCTTCTCGAGTTCGGACTGGCGCTCCGCCAGCGATTGCCGTTTCGTTTCCATCAACTGGGCCAGCCGGGTGCGAGACTCGGCCAGACGCGCCGTTTCGGCTTTGAGCTTGTCGCCCTCGCCTTTGATGTCGCCCATGATCCGGGCCAGCTCATTCAAGCGGCCGGCCAGCCCGAGCGCTTGCTCGCGCAGTTCCGGAAAGGCTGCGGCCAGCATCATGGCGCTGCGGACCATCTGCAGCGCGTCTTCGCGTTTGGTGATCATCACCGGTGGCGGGTTGCGACCCATCCGCTGCATGGCGCCGAGCAGGCGTGCGATCGAATCGTGGCGCTGGACCAGGGAGCCGCGCAGCAGTTTTTCCTGAGCCTCGAGCTCGCCAATGCGCGCTTCAATGCCGCTCATCTGCCGCTCGCCCTGCTGAATGAGGCGGCCAGTCTCGATGAGGCTCTGATTGAGGCGCTCGCGTTCCACCTGCATGGATTGAACGTCGGCGGCGAGGCCTTGTTCGGTCTTCCGGCGCTCATCGAGATTCTGGCGCGAGGCTTCGAGCTTGGCCCGGGCATCCGGGCTCTGGGCGCTCGCCGGCAGCGTCCCGATACACGCCAGTGTCATGGCCGACACGAGTGCCGCCATGCTGGTCGTGGCATCGGACAAAGCTCGTGAACGCTGTGCCAGAGTGGCCTCGTGTTAAGGTCGGCGCGATGGTTCCAGATCAACGGGCGCGATGTGGCCATTCGTCGACTCGGCGATGGCTGACCAGGATATCATGAATGCGGCAATTCTAGTGCCCAAGTACGAAAGTTTGATCCGATCCAAAGCTGCCGAGTCCAACGTTGACTGGGTATTGGCAGACAGGACGAAGCGAACGACAGAGGAAGTGACGGATGGGGTCTGGAATGGTCAATCTGACGGTGCTGGCGGCCCTGCTCGTGTTCGGCGTTCTGCTGGCGGGCCTTTGGAATATGGGCCGCCCCGGCTCCAGCGCCAATCTCAGCCAAAAACTGATGCGCTGGCGGGTCGCCCTGCAGTTCGTCGCGATTGTGGTTGCGATGATTGCCTTGGCTCTGACGCAAAGGTGAAGCGCCTACAGTTTCCCGTCGATGAAGCTCCGGATCAGCGCGTTGGCAATGGCGTGTTTGGCGGGCGCCGTCAGCCCGTGCGGATGCCGCTGCTCGATCATTGAGCGCACTTCATCGCGGCTGAACCAGCGCGCCTCGGCGATCTCGTTCTTGTCGATGGTAATGTCGGTCGATTCTGCGTAGCCGACGCAACCCATCATCAGCGAATGCGGAAACGGCCAAGGCTGGCTCGAATGATAGGTGACGCGACCGACCTGGATGTTGGTTTCCTCGAGCACCTCGCGGCGGACCGCATGCTCGATGTCCTCGCCAGGCTCGAGGAATCCGGCCAATGTCGACCACATGTTGTTTTGATAGCGGTGCTCGTGGGCGAGCAGGCAGCGCTCCCCGTCGGTCACCAACATGATGACGACCGGGTCGGTACGCGGGAACCAGTCGAGGCCGCAGCCCCAGCATTTGCGCCGCCAGCCGCCGTCTTTCATCAGTGTTTTTGAGCCGCATTTGCCGCAACAGCCGGCGTTCTGATGCCATTGCGCGAGCGCGCGGGCCTGGCCGGCCAGCGACTGTTCCTCGGGCGACAAAATTCCCTGCATTGCCAGCGTTCGAAGATCCACCGCCGGGCGCACGACCTCGATCGCGGCCGGGATGGAGCGGGCTTGATGATCGGTCATCGCGATGGCGAAGTGGGGCACGCCTGTATCGCGCGACAGGCCAAGAAAAAGCGCGTCTTCTTCGGCAATGCCGAGCCGGGTGATGTCGGCGCGTGTCAGCCAGCGCAGCGTCGCGCTGGACCGGTCCGCACCCGAGATGACGACCGGTTTCAGATCGCAGAAGATCAGGAAACGCGCATTTTCCGCGGTTCGATGGCCGGAAATGAAAACTTCGTCAGCGCGTTTCGGACCGGCGCGGTCCAGCAAGGTCGTCGCGGCAACCGTTGGCATGTCGAGCTCCTCTGGGAAAGCGAAAAAGAGCACAGCGACAGGGTTGTTGCAACGGCATCGCGGACTGGGTCGGCGCCAATTTTGAGATATCCAAGCGAGTGTGGGATGAAGAACAGGATTTTCAAGCCCAGACCAATTGACGACAAGGGGGCGTTGTGCGCAATTTGCCGCCACTGCTCAATTCTATGGGAGGAATGTATGGTTTGTACGGTTAGGCGTGGGCTGGCGACAGCTCTCGGACTTGGCATGGTGATCGCCGCGTCCGCGCCCGCGTTCGCGCAACAGAAAGTGCTGAAGATGCAGGCCTCTTGGCCGGCATCGCTCACGCTCTATGAGAATTTCACGGATTTCGCGAAGCGGCTCGAAGTTGTCACCGGCGGTCGCGTCAAGATCGAGCCGATGCCGGCCGGTCAGGTCGTACCCGCGTTCGAAGTGCTCGACGCCACGCACAAGAAGGTCATCGACGGAGCGCACACTTGGGCCGGCTACTGGGTCGGCAAGAACAAGGCGGCGATCCTATTCACCGGCGGCCCCGGCGGACCGTTCGGCATGGACCACATGGACTACCTGTCCTGGATGTGGCACGGCGGCGGCCTCGAGAAGTACAATAAGTTCTATCAGGAGACCCTGAAACTCAACGTCGTTACATTCCCGATCCTGTCGACCAGCCCGCAGGCGCTCGGCTGGTTCAAGAAGCCGATCACGTCGCTCGCCGACTTCAAAGGCCAGAAGTGCCGTCAGACCGGCATCGCGGCTGAAGTCATGAACGAGATGGGCATGCGCACGGTCAATATGCCGGGCGGTGAAATCATGCCGGCTGCCGAGCGCGGCACGATCGATTGTGCCGAGTGGGTTGGTGGCATCGAAGATCTACGGTTCGGCTTCCACACGATCTGGAAGTATCACTACGCACCATCGCTGCACGAGTCCGTGTCGATCGGTGAACTTCTGATCAACAAGGAAGTCTGGGACGGTCTCGCCAAGGTCGACCAGGAGATCGTCAAGGCAACGATCACCGAGCAGCTGTTCGTCTGGTGGGCGAAATGGCAGCGCCAAAACGCCGAGGCTGTTGTTGAGTTGCGCGATAAGCACAAAGTCAACATGGAGACCACGCCGGTCGAGATCCACACCGAGTTCCTGAAGGCCTGGGACAAGGTGGCGGAGAAGGAAGCGGCGGTAAACCCGGTTTTCAAAGACGTCTATGAGTCCTTGAGGAAGTGGGCGTCGGTCACCGTTCCGGCGAAGCGCTTCTACTACCCGGCTTACGGGGTCGCTGCGGGTCACTACTGGCCTGAGAAGAAATAACCGTCGAATCCAGGGCTGCAGCAGTGATGCTGCAGCCCTTTTCGCGTCTGCTGGGGGGCCGGCAGAGTGTGCGCAACAACAAGCACAAACGCTTCGGATCAACACGCCATCTGGGGGAGCTTATGTCCCAAACAAGTCAGCCAAACGCTCGGCCATCCGCTGGGTACATGGGCATCATTCGGGCGATCGACAAGTTCACCGAATGGACCGGCCCGCTTTTCATGTTGATCGTGATCCCGCTGATCCTCTCGAACGTCGTCGAGGTGTTCATGCGGTATCTGTTCAAGGACCCCACCGTCTGGGCGCTCGACGTGACAACGATGGCATTTGGCGGCTTGTTCATGATCGGCAGCGCGTATGGTCTGCTCAAGGGCGCGCACGTTCGCACCGACATGCTTTGGGATAAGTTCTCCGAGAAGAAGAAGGGTGTGATCGACAGCTGCGCCTACGTCCTCTTCTTCCTCCCCGCTATGGCGATCCTTTGCTTCTCGAGCTTCGACGACTTCCTGTATTCGATGTCGATCAACGAGAAATCGAACTCAGGGGCATGGCAACCGATCATCTGGCCGCTGCGCGGCGTGATCACGCTCTCGACGGGCATGCTTTTCCTGCAGGGTATTTCTGAGCTGTTGAAGAGCATCTATGCCGCCCGTACGGGTGAAGTGCTCGTGAAGCACGAAAAGATCGAGGTCTGAGCTCATGAACTTCAACGAGATCCTTGGCGCCATCATGTTGTTTGGCATGGTGGCTGTGATTTTTATAGGGTTCCCGATCTCCTTCACGCTACTCTTCCTGGCGCTGGTGTTCGGTGGCGCCGGCCTCGGCTGGGCCCAAACCTTCGATTTGGCCTACCTGCAGATCTGGGGAACGATGAAGGATGAAATCCTTCCCTCGGTTCCGCTTTTCATCTTCATGGGCTACATGACAGAGCAGGCGGGTCTGATGGAGCGCCTGTTTGTCGCGCTTCGCTTGATGCTGTCTAGAGTGAGAGGCGCGCTTTATCTGGCCGTCATCCTGACCGCCACCATCTTCGCCATGGCGACTGGAATTGTCGGCGCGGCCGTGACCGTGCTCGGCATCATGGCTGGCCCGATCATGATCAAGACGGGCTATGACGCACGGCTCTCGGCCGGCGCGATTGCTGCTGGCGGCACGTTGGGCGTTCTCATTCCGCCAAGCGTCATGCTCGTCGTAATGGGCCCCACCATGGGTGTGCCGGTTAATTTGCTCTACTCGGCAGCTTTCGGGCCGGGGTTCCTGCTGGCAGGTAGCTATATCGCTTACTGCCTGATCCGTAGCTTCATCAATCCGTCGCTCGGGCCGCCGGTTCCGGCAGCCGAGCGCCTTGCGGCGATGGAAGCGGTCAAGACCGACGTTGTGCCGAAGCCGGTATGGGCGCTGGGCTTGGTTTGTCTCATCGTCATGGCACCAATGGTCGCCCAGCTTTGATCGGATTGGTCAGTTCCGTAGTTGGGATGTGGTTCAAGCTACCTGACACCTCGCTGATGGTTGTCGGTGCCTTGGGCGCACTTCTTGCCGTTATTGGTGCTGTGCAATACATCCGCGCGCCGTTCTTCCGGTCGATCATCATCGGTATCGCTCCGCTTTCGGCACTGATCTTCTTCACGCTGGGCACGATCCTTGCGGGTCTGGCCACGCCGACGGAGGCAGCCTCGTGCGGTGCGTTCGGCGCCACGTTCCTGGCCATGGTCTACGGAAAGCTGTCGCTCGGATCGGCCAACCAGTCGGTGTTCACGATCGGCAGCATCGTGGGGGCCATCATCGGCTACTTCCTCGGACAGTACTTCGTCGGTGGCGTTTCCGGAGGCGCCTTTGGTGCGCTCTGCGTCGGCCTGATTCCAGCGTTCCTCTACAGCCCGCCGCTTAAGAACGCGGGCATGGGAACCATGGTCACGTCGGCCATGGTTTTGCTGCTGGCCGTTGCTTCGAACGTGTTCGGCGCCGTGTTCACCAAACTCGGCACTGCCGGCGTCATCACCAACGGTCTCATCGCGCTGCCACTGAGTGATTTGTGGAAACTCGCGCTGATCATGGTGATCATCTTCATCCTTGGCTGGCCGTTCGAGTGGCCGGCCATCATTCTCGTCTTCCTGCCGATCTTCCTGCCGGTGGTCGAGAAGCTGAAGGTGCACGGTCTGAGCAAGCTGGATCTGCTGATCTGGTTCGGGGCATTGGTGGCGGTGAATCTACAAACGGCCTTCCTCAGTCCACCCGTGGCCATGTCAGCCTACTATCTGCGAAACGTCGTGCCGCAGTGGAGCCTGTCCACGATCTATCGCGGCATGGCCGACTACATGGTGATCCAGTGCGTCGCACTGGTCGCGCTGTTCTTCTTCCCGGAGATCGCGCTGTGGCTGGTGCGTGCGCTCAAGTAGTTCGCTTCGCTCGAAAACAATCATTTGCAACGGCCGCCTCTCGGGGCGGCCGTAATGCTTTTCGGCGCCACAACCCGATATCTGGTTGCGGGATGGGTGGCCGACGATTAGATAGGGGCCGGGCTGGCGGCGGACGGGTCCCTCGCCAATCGGGTCAGGTCCGGAAGGAAGCAGCCCTAACGATCCGGGCTCGGGTCGCTGCCAGCCTTAATTTTCTCCGCGAGCCGCCATCGGCTCTTCGCGCGCGCGGCGCAAACCCCGCTGAAGCGGGGCCCGTCATGAAGCGGGACGCATGGCCAAGAAACCGACCAACGATGCAGGCGAAGACGGTACGGCGAACATGGGCGGGTCTGCGCCGGTGCAGTCCGGCTATGTCGTCCTCGCCCGCAAGTACCGCCCGGCAACCTTCGCTGACCTGATCGGCCAGGAGGCCATGGTCACGACGCTGCGCAACGCCTTCGCGGCCGGCCGGATTGCCCAAGGCTATATGCTGACGGGTGTCCGCGGTGTCGGCAAGACGACCACCGCGCGAATCCTGGCGCGTGCCCTGAATTACGCAACTCCGGACAACCCGGATCAGCCATCGATCGACCTCGCCACGCTCGGCCAGCACTGCCGCGAGATCATGGAGAGCCGGCACCCCGACGTCGTCGAGATGGACGCGGCGTCGAATACGGGCGTCGACAACATGCGCGAAATCATCGAGAGCGCGCGCTATAAGCCGATGGTCGCGCGCTACAAGGTGTTCATCATCGACGAAGTTCACATGCTCTCGAAGGGCGCGTTCAACGCACTCCTGAAGACGCTCGAGGAGCCGCCGGCGCACGTCAAATTCATTTTCGCGACGACGGAAATCCGCAAGGTTCCGGTCACCGTTCTGTCGCGCTGTCAGCGGTTCGATCTGCGGCGCGTCGATGTGCCCGTGCTGGCGCAGCACTTCAAGTCGATTGTCGCCAAGGAAGGCGTGACGGCCGAGGACGAAGCGCTCGCGATCATTGCACGGGCAGCGGAAGGCTCCGTCCGCGACGGCTTGTCGGTGCTCGATCAGGCAATTGCGACGGCGACTGGGGCCAAGGCCAACAATGTTGTCACCGCGGTTGCCGTCCGTGCGATGCTGGGGCTCGCGGACCGTGGTCGTCTGTTCGATCTGCTGGAGCATTTGTTCGCCGGACGCGTGGCACCGGCGCTCGAAGCGTTCGACGCACTTCATCGTGATGGCGCCGATGCCCTGCAGACGCTCGCCGATCTCGGCGAGGCCGTCCATATCGCGACGCGCGTGAAGGCGGCGGGGCCAGACGCGGCGGGCGAAGGCCTCTCGGCTGAGGAGAAGCGGCGCGGCGTGGCGCTGGCGAGCAAGCTGTCGCTGCCAGTCCTGTCGCGCGGTTGGTCGATGCTGCTGAAAGGGCTGGACGAAGGCGCGCGGGCGCCGAATGCCCGGTCGGCGGCTGAAATGGTCCTGATCCGCATCGCGCATGCGGCGGATCTGCCAAGTCCTGAGGAGATCCTGCGCACGCTTGGCGGCGGTTCCGTCACGCGTCGCGCACCAGGCGCCGGCAGCGAGCCAGCCTCGGCACCCTCGCATGACGAGCGCGCGCCGCTGAACCAGGCCGTGGCTGAAGCAGCACCTCTGCCGGCCAGCGCTGAAGACTACGGTGTCATCGGCCCGGATGATGGCTTCATTGCGCCTCCGCCCGAAGACGATGACGTGGAGGACGCCGACGAGACGCCACGCGCTGCCCCCCAGTTGGCCGATCCGCGCTCCTTCCCCGATGTGGTCGACCTCGTTGGCATACGCCGCGATGCCAAGCTGAAGGTGCACCTCGAAGAGCACATCAGTCTGGTGAAGTTCGACGCTGCCGGCGCGATCGAGATACATCTGCTGCCGGGAGCGCCCGCCGAGGTTGGCAATGATCTCAGGGAAAAGCTCAACAAGTGGACAGGGCGGCGCTGGATGGTGGCCATCGCCAGGACGCGCGGCGAGCCGCCGATCGGCGAGGCGCGCCGCCAGCGCGAGGCGGCCGAGCTGGAGGCCCTTAAGGCGCATCCGGCCGTTGTCAATATTCTCGAGCAGTTTCCGGACGCCAAAATCCAGAATGTGAAACCGGTCATCGCGCGCCGCGATGACGATCAGGCAGCCGGCTGAGCCACTGCGCCGCCGACTGGAAAGGAAGACGCAATGAAAGACCTTATGAAGTTGATGAAGCAGGCCCAGGACATGCAGGGCCGTATGCAGCAGATGCAGGAGGATCTGCAGGCGCTGCAGGTCGAGGGCCAGTCCGGCGGCGGCATGGTCAAGGTGGTGCTGAACGGGCGCGGTGAGATGCGCAGCTTGCGGATCGACCCAGGCATGATCAAGCCCGGCGAGGCGGAGATGATCGAAGACCTCGTGATGGCGGCCTTCCAGGATGCCAAAGGCAAGGTCGAAGCACAGATGCAGTCGAAGATGCAGGAAATCACCGGTGGTCTGCCGTTGCCGCCGGGCTTTAAGCTGTTCTGAAACGTTGCGGAAACTCGGCTACCTGTTGCCCGGCCAGACTTGAGGGCTACGGAAGGGGCGCATGTCGGGATAGCCGCTCACACTCCAGGCCCCATCGACCAGCAAACTAGCGCCGGAAACGTAGCTCGCATCATCGCTTGCGAGAAACAACGCTGGTCCGGCCATCTCCTCAGGTTGAGCCGCGCGCCCCAGCGGGATGCGGGCAACGAACGCCGCGTGGGTCTCCGGGTTGTCGAAGTGCACGCGCGTCAACGGCGTTTGTACGAGGCCCGGCAGGATCGCGTTCACCCGCACGCCGAACGGGGCAAACTCCAGCGCGCCATTCTTGGTCAGCATTTCGACGCCGGCCTTGGCCGAGGCGTAGGCAGCGCCGGCGTGCATCGGGACATGCGCATTCAGCGACGCAACGTTGACGATGGCGCCGCGGCCTTGCCGGATCATGTGGCGGGCCTGATGCTTCATGGACAGGAACACGCCCTTGAGGCACAGGTCGACGGTGAAGTCCCAGTCCGCCTCGGCGAGATCGACGAGATAGCCCCGCCGCGTCGCGCCTGCCACGTTGAAGGCGCAGTCGAGACCACCGAAGCGGTCGATGGTGCGGCCAACGAGTGCCTCCATGTCGGCTTCTTTGGTGACGTCGGCGGCGACGCCGAGAAAGGCAGGCCCAAGTTCTGCTTCGAGCGCCACGAGCTGATCGGCCTGCACATCGCAGGCGGCGACCTTGGCTCCATCGGCGACCAGTCGACGCACGATCGCCAAGCCAATGCCCGACGCGCCGCCGGTCACGAGCGCAGCTTTGCCGGCGAAGCGACGGGGGAACTCGGTCTTCATGTCCTCCACGTTGGCCATGATCGAACTACAGCCCCGCCTTCTCCTTGCAGTAGCGCGCGATCTCGTCATGCCGCGCGAACCAGATGCCAGGCTGGCTGCGGATATATTGAATCAACTCTTCCAGGATCTGGATGCGGCTCGAATGGCCGATCACATGCGGGTGCATGGTCAGCAGATAGAGCCCACCGTCCGCGTAGGCCTGGTCGAACTCGCGCTGGAAAACCTCCAGCACGCCGGATGGTGACGTGTAGGGCCGGGCCGAGCCGAACCGGTCCATCGTCAGATACGGCGCGTCATCGCGGATCCACTCAACCGGCAGCTCGACGACACCGGTCGGCTCGCCATCCTCGAGCAGCTCGTAGGGATCGTCGTCGGCCATCAGTGACGAGTCATAGAGCAGGCCCATCTCGCGCGTGATCGACAGCGTGTGCGGGCTGAAATCCCAGGAGGGTGTTCGAATGCCGACCGGACGCACTCCGGAGATTTTTTCCAGCACGTCGGCGGCGCGCATCTGCAGGTCGCGCTCGTTTTTCGGCGGCAGCTGACTGTTGAGCTCATGGATCCAACTATGGATTCCGATCTCGTGGCCTTCCGCGATCACCCGCTTCTGCTCGTCGGGGTGCAGCATCGCGACAACCGCCGGCACGAAAAACGTTGCCTTGATGTCGTAGGTCTTGAGAACGCGCAGGATCCGCGGAATGCCGACGCGAGCGCCATATTCGCCGGCGCTGAGACGGCCCGGCGAGTCGTGGCCCCAGCGAAGCGTTTGCGTCTCGTGATCGGAATCGAACGACAGTGCCACGGCGCACTTAGCGCCCTTCTTCCAAGACTTGGGTTTCAGCGAGCGGCCAGCGCGGATCTTGTTGACGATCTTGCGCCATTTCTCTTCGGGCCACTGCCAGGCTTCGGCGGCTTGCGGAAGGCTTCCAGGTTTCGATTTGGCATCTGTCATGAGGCGGCTCCGGCTCTGGGCTACGCTAGCGGGCACCATGATGCCATAGTCTGCGCGGCTGTCTGCTCCAAAACGCGACTCAAAGCGCGACTAGTGCGCCGTGCCCAAATGACTGATCAAGGTCTGCGTGACGTGGGCGATGGCCGGATCACCGGCCTTGTCCTTGCGCTGGACGAGCATCAGGGTCCGGTCGATGGACGGGCTCAAGGGGCGGACGACGAGGCCGTCCTGTTGGTACTTGCTGCCGATCGCCAGTCGCGGAATGATAGACGCCCCAAGCCCCGCAGCCACGACACTCTTGATCCCGGCGACGTTGTCGAGCTCCATCACCGGCCGCAGCTCGTCGGCATCCTCGCCGATCCACTCGGTGATGATGCGGCGCATCGCCGATCTTGGATTGCCCATGACCAGCGGCCACTGGAGCAGGTCGGTCGGCGTTACCTCGGCCGGCGCTTTCTTGGCGCTCGGGGGCAAGATCGCAACAAAGGGATCAGGCGTCAGCGGGCTGGCGACAAGGAGTTTTTCTGACACCGGTCCCGTGCACAAGCCGATGTCGAGCTCGTTGTCGAGCAGGCGCTCGATGGTGTTTTCAGTAAAGCCCGTCTTGATGCTGAGTTCGAGCGAAGGGTACTTTCGGCGCAGGTGGATCATCACGGGCGGCATGGCAAAGATGAGCAACGTCATGCTCATGCCGATGCGCACGCGCCCGAGCCAGCCTTCGCTGTGGCGGCGCATCAGCTGCTGCGCCTCCACCGATTGTTCGAGCAGCCGCTTGCCAAGTTCAACGAGGTGCTTGCCCGCCGGCGTGACGGTCGTTCGTTTGCCGCGCTCGATCAGTTTGACGTTGAGTCGGCTCTCGAGCTCTTGGACCTGCAGCGTGACAGCCGGTTGCGTCAGATTGAGATTGCGGGCCGCGGCAGTGAAGCTGCCGCAGTCGGCGACCTCGATCAGTGTGCGGATCTGGTCGAGATTGAGGTGGCGCATCGATAAGTCACGCTCATGGTTGGTATCAGAATTTCAAAATTGTATTTGATGTCTGCTCTGGCAAGATTGTTTCATAAACTAGATGAAAATGCCCTCGGGGGGTGAGCTAGCCCTCAAACGCGATCCACCAGGGGGAAACGAATTTTAAGCGACGCATATTTGGCAAAAGGCCTCGGCGCAAATTACCGAATTTCATCGGTGCGCACGAGGCCTTTGTCATTTATTGAGACTTTGCAATGGCTTGGGCCGGTTTCGGCCATCCCCTCAGCCGAACAATCTCAACTGCTTCTCGTCTTGCCCCTTGGTCTCGTAGGCCAGCTGCTCGATCCGGTCGAACGGCACCTGCTCGGCCTGGATCAGGGATCGCTGGGCCTTCAATGATCGGACAAGACCTTCCTGGACGAGATGGAACTCGCCGACCGTCTGGCCCGGCAGCACGGCGGCCGCATCGAGCCCGGATTCGCTCTGGAAGGCGGCCTTCAGCTTGCGCAGCGCCGTATCCTCGCGGACGCGGCCGATGAACCAGCTCGTGATCTGGTCGCGGCTCTTGTAGTCGAGGTCGCCCGGCGACTGGGTGGCGAGCATGATGCCGAGCCCCGCCGAGCGCGCGCGCTTCAGCAGGCTTTGCAGCGGTTCGGCTGTCGCCGGCTTTGCGTTGGCGGGGATGTAGAGGTCCGCCTCGTCGAACATGACGACGGCCTGCAACTGGTCGTTCGGGTTGCGTTGGCAGAAGCGCAGCGCCTCGGACAGGAATTGCGACACCCAGAACAGGATGTTCTCGTTGTCACCAAGGAAGCCCGTGTAGATGACCGAGAGGCGTGTGCGGCCGTCCGGTCGCGCATAGGGTCCGCGACCGAGCAGTGCCTCCATGCGAAGCGGCTCGCCGCCGCCTTCGAACAGCGCCGAGTTGCGATGCCGCAACGAGTTCGAGCTGTCCGATCAGGTCCCGGCGAATTCGCCCCGACGGATCCATGCGCTGCGTCCGATCCGTCAACTCGGCATCTTCATCCTCGAGCAAATGAATGAGGTCGCCGAGCGTCACTTCTTTTGAGAAGCGGGAGCCGAGAATTTTCAGTGCCACCGACAGCGTGCCGGATTGCTTCTGGTGCGTCGCTGAATTCTTGAGGTGCAACATGTCGCCGAGCGCAGCCGCCGATAGATTGGCCAACAGCTCCTGCTCGTGCTCGGGCAGCTCGTTGATTCCGTTCGGCAGCAGCGTGATCGAGATTGGTCGGCCAGAACCGCGGCCAGGGGTGTAGACGGCAACATCGATCGAGTCGGCAAGCTTTTCCCGTTCGCCCCGCCGCTCGTTGTACTCGTTGTCATTGGCGCGCCAAACGTCCGGGTTGGCGTACGAGCAGAGGTCGCCCTTGCGGTCGATGAGCACGGCTGGAATGCCGCGCAGGAGCAGCTGTTCGATCAGTGACAGCGCCAGCGTTGTCTTGCCCGAGCCTGAACCGCCGAGAACCGCAGCATGCCGCTTCAGGACATCCTTGTTGAGCGTAATGGTTTTGGCGCGGCCGCCGATCTCGCGCCCGGCGAGAATACTGGAGGCGTTGCTGGCGTTCTCGTCCAGGATGACGGAGAGCGGCAGATCCTCCTCCTCCTCGGCGGCCGGCGGTATGTCTGCAGCAACGTCGGCTCCATCGAGCCGCGCCGGCACTCCGGAGGCCGGTGAAAATGACGCATCGATCCCAGTCGCCTCGGCGGGCGATGGGTTCGATGCAATCCCGGTGTCGATCGCTGCGGCCTCGATGCGCGAGCCCGCGCGGCCCAGGAGATCGAGGCGCAACAGTTGGATCATCGCCGAGAGACCGGACAGCAGCTTCGCCTGCTCGACCCAGACGCCGAAGCCCGGATCGCTCTTGTGCCGCGCCTGGAACTCGCGGACCGTGATCATGCGTTCCCAGTCGGGGATCGGCACCAGGATCGAGCGGCCACCCAGCTCGCGGAATTTGCGGAACGCCTGCGCCGTCTGGTTCTTGCGGTTCGGTGGGAAATCCGACGCCCGGATCATGAAACAGACTTTGCCCTTCATCGACATCAAGACACGGTCGATCTGGCGCTTGAGGCCACCGCCCTGCGTTGGCCGATTGCAAATGAAAACGCGCGCGTCCTGTACCGTGCCCGCAGCATGGCCGATCGTGATGTCGAAGGCAGGCAGGTCGTCGGCGAGTTCGAGTCGGTTGACCGTTAATTTGACAAGGCCGCCCCATTCATCCTTGGTGACGCCGAGCGCGCCCGACAGAACGTCGACCAGATCATCGTCGTTTGCCGGCATTTCGGCTTCCGACTGATTCTGGAACCGGTCCCAGAGATCGCGAAAATCCACGGATGACCCGTGGTCACCGCCAGCTGGGCTGGCATCGGGCGCAGCAAATCCGAGCGCTGCGGCGAGGGTCGAAATGAAGCTCTGGCCCGGCTCGACGGGATCGGACTCCTCCAACTCGCCGGATGTCTTCGTCTTCAATCGGGTCTGTGCGTGCTCCAGCAAGCGGCGCGTCGAAAGCCCGCTGAACTCGTCGTAGAACTCCTGCCCGAAGAATTTGCTCGGATCGGACACCGTGCCGCCGTCTGCCAGGCTTGCCCCGTAAGCGAGGCGCTTGCCGATGATCAGCCGCGCCTCATCCGGCGTCCGGCTTTCGAGCAAGGCGACCGGGCCCGATTTTTCGATGCGGTCGATGTAGGACTGCGCAAGCACGCCGCGCACTTGGTCGTAGAAGTCGCCAAGGCAAGAAATGATGATGATCGCGGTCGGCACCCGATTGGCGACCTGGATGAGATCGCGGACGGCCTTCTGGAAGCGCTCTTCGGCATCGTTGAAAAAGCGCAGATCCTCGACTTGATCGATGCAAAATACCATCGCCGCGCGATCGACCGACCAGATGAGCTTGCCGAGGCTCTCGATGATCTCGAAGGCCCGGCCGTCGCCGGTGTTATCGTCGAGGGCGGCGACCGCCTGTTGCGACAGCTCGTTGAGCGGCCGGCCATACAGATACTGGCGGACGCGCTGATCGATCCGCGGATCGTTACGCTGGAGATAAAGCAGGGCCCGCACGATGTTGATGTCGAGCTCCAGCTCGGCGAACTTGGGGCTCGCAACGATGTCGTCGGCGAGTTGCAGCACAAAGCGCGCCAGTGTGGTCTCGTCGAGCTGTGCGTCGCGAAGCTTTTCGAGATCGGCCGCCGGCAGAACCTCGGAATCCTCGACCAGCTTGTTGGTGAGGCGCGCCAAGGCGCTTTCGCCATTGCCGGAGTCGGGGTCGTAGGGCTTCTCGAGCGAATTGACGAGCCGGCGCAGGTAATAGTCGGCATAGCTGGCGACATCCGGCGTCATCTGTGCGTAGCCGAAATAGGCCTTGCCTTGTCGATGCGTCGACGTGCGCAACGCGCGGATCAGATGAGTCTTGCCGGCTCCTGACTGGCCGTGAAATAGCAGGATGCGGGCTTGCGAGTTGGAGCCTCGGCCCGACGTGATGGCCTCGAGCAAGTCCGAGAATTTTGCTCGCGCCTTCTTGTGCACCTCGACGACGTCGACCGGATCGGCGCGCCAGATGTCGTCTTCCCAGGTAATCGAATGCTCGAAGGCGGCCGAGATGGCCTCGGCCGGAAGTGCCTTTGGAGCTGCAAGCTGCATTGGATGCGTGATCCTTGACGCGCGATGAATGAGAGAAAGCGATGTGTGTTCAGTCTTCGACGCGAACGTAGTGCCAAACCGTATTCTTGTAGGCAATCGCGGACGCCTGGACGTCGGAGAGCGAGCGCTTGTCCTTGAGATCGGCGCTGGCGAGTGCCAGAAGACCGGTGCGATGCGCTTCGGTCAGCATGCACTTGAACTCGATCTCGGTGAGCCCCCATTGCGGGTGGCGATCGACGATCTCGGTCCACACCTGCGAGACGAAGGCTTTGCGATTGCCGGCCCAACCCTCGGCTTTTGATCGTGCGGCCGTTTGGACCGCGGCCGCGAAGCCGGCGGGGTCCGGCCGAACCGGCGCGGCGGGCGGCATGACCGGAGATGGGACGCCGGCGAGGGTGGACTGGGGTGCCGGTTGCGTTTTGGCGTCGGCGGTTTTCGGTGTGCGGCGCTTGCGCTGCGGCGGCTCGTTTTGGTTGCCCAGGTATTGGCGAAGTACGGCCAGCCGAAGCTCGCCGAGGTTCGACCGCGAGACGCCACTGACATCGGCGGCGAGGGCGGCGATCAGTCGGGAATCCGTGCCGAAGTCGCGGGGCTTCTTGACCAGCTGCGCGGCAAGCAAGCGGCTGGCTTTGGCCGGCAACTGCGTCTTGTCGCCAAGCCCGCTCTTGACCTGGTTGCCGAAGGCCCTCTCGAGCGCGACCAGCGCCAGGGCTGCGCGGATCCGGGAGGCGGACGGCGTTCCCTTCAGCTTAAGCTTCCAATGGGCCTCGACGATCGCCATGCGGAGGCCGTCGATTTTCGCGAGTGACTTCTGGCGGCTCGCCGAGGCGGCCTCGAAGCCAAGTGCTTTCGCGACCAGCGGACCATCACGCAAAGCGATCCACGTTGCTGGCAGGCCTTTGCGCGCGCCGATGGTGTCGGCTGCTGCGTCGCGTCCAGTGTCTGTGACGGCCAGGCGACCCTCTATTGTCTCCACGTAGCCGCCGGCGCTCAGCGCGGCGACGATGCGCATGAGCGAAACGCGCCAGGCGTCGGGCGTGGTCTTGCCACCAACCAAAAGCGCGAGATCGCGGGCAATGTCAGCCTCTGCGCCACCGCCCGTGGCGATGCGCAGCAAAACGACACCGGCGAGGCGCAAGGCCTCGGGCGCTTCAGAATTCAGTTGGACATCCAACGCGAGACGATTCATGGCATGCGTCTCCCTGAGCATGAGAAAACGCTGACCACGAGCATGGCGCGCCCGTGATCGAAAGAACCCGCAAGCGGGCGGCCGGACGCGCGAATCACCGGAAGATGGACTGGATCATGCGCAGGCGCCGGCGCGAGGCCAAGCGTCTTCTTCCGCCTATCGAAAAGTCGCGGGAACGCGGTGCCTGGCGGTGACTATGCCAGGCGCGCCGCTGTCCGATGTGCTCCGAACGCGCCGGATTGTGGCGAAGCCGTGATCATCGCCCAATTCAGGTCACGATGGTCGGGCTCACTCTATAATCGAGCTAGACGGGCTCCCAAAATGCGATCGACCCATCTACTGGGTGCCAAAACTGCGGCAGTCGCGCTGTCCGCAATCAACGGGCTTGCGCCAATGGCTGCGAATTGGTCTTCATTCTGCCTTAGCGTTAACGGCCAGTTAACCGGTCCCCGTCATGCTTGCGAGGAAGAAACCGCGCGTCTCATGGCGGGAGTTAGTCGAATGTCTCGCGTACTCGTACCAGCCGCACTCGCCGTGCTCATCACGGGGTGCAGCCTCAATTCAAAACCGTTGTCGTCGAGCCTCGGCGACCAGGGCACGGACACCGCTTCGATCGCGGGGGAGGCCCGCAAGCCACGGCAGGCGGCACTTGGCGGTGAGCCCGTGATGCGTGGCACAGCCAGCAAATCCGACGCGGCGCCGGCAGCTGGCCAGAAACTCGCCAAGCTCGACCAGGCGCCGACCGGAGCCTTTGACAAGGCGCCAGCCGGGGCGCTCGCGGATCGCGACTACAGCTCGACCAAGTTGAGTGCCGAGATGGCCCGCGATCTCATCAATCAGTATCGCAAGCAGAGTGGCCTCAAGCCGCTGCAACTCAACGCTGAATTGACCACAGCCGCCAAGAACCACTCGCGCGATCTGGCCAAGTGGGACCGCATCTCGCATTTCGGCTCCGACGGATCGAACCCATGGGATCGGGTGAAGCGGTCCGGCTACAATGCCAAGCTGGCGGCGGAGAACGTCGGCACCGGTCAGGTGACGATCGACGAGGTCTTCAAGGGTTGGAAGGAAAGCCCCGGGCATAACAAGAACCTGCTGCTGGCGGATGCCGAGCACATGGGGATTGCCCTGGTCCAGGACCCCAAGACTGAGTTCAAGACGTTCTGGACGCTGGTTCTCGGCTCGCCGCTCTAGCGTCAGTTCAACCAATCAACGTTCGAACTTTGCGAGAGTTATGAGCGTTGCCGGCCGCCACTGGCATTGGCAGCACCCGACTGTGTCACCGGTCAGTGCAGCGAGTGGCTGCGAAGTGGCCAGCCCCACAATGGGTTGGCGGCCTGACGCGCCGGCGAGAACGGGGCGATAGCCGCAGCCGCGTGGCCACTGGCAGTCCGGAAGCTTGATGCCATTTGTTCGCCGAGGGACATCGGTTGTTGCCAAGCTGACAGGGCGCGCGGCATCAGGGCTGTCGCAGCCATCATCCAAGGCAGCATCAGGGCCGGGTTGGGCATGAACGGGTTCGGCATAAACGGTGATGCCAGAGGCTGCATCGGGAACATCGGCATCTGCCAAGCCGGAATTGAGGAAGCGAACGGGAACGGCATCGGCCATGCCGACCGCTGAGCTTGGAATGGCCAGCTCCAGAATGCGGTCATGGCTGTCGGTGCCATTGGTTTGAACCAGGGCGCTGTGAACCACGGGGTCATCGGAGCGGTCGGGACAGAGAAGAGTTCCCGTTGCGTCGTTGTGCCGGTCGTTGCGGAGACGGTCTGCGCCAACTGCTGGCCCATCGCCGTGTAGCTATCAATCAGGGCCCGTGTACCAACCTGCGCCGCTTCGAGCCAGCATTTAGCGAACGTCGTCTGCAACTCGAACATGTTCATCACAATCTCCATCCGGCCGGACCGGTTTGGAGATTATAACAGAATTGTTGCAACGCACAATTAAATTTCCGCGCAGCACGCGATCAACTGTCGCTCAGGCCTTGCGGGTGCCACCCGTGGTTGGCACCGAATTCCGTTGCGTTCCCGACCGGGCCGATTCATGCCCATAAACGCCGCGATCGTGCAGACCGTCGCCGCCAGCCGAGCGTCCGGCGAACAACCAGTAGAACAGGCCGGCCATGAAGCCCGAGGTCAAAAACGCGGTCAGGGCGTAGTTGTTCACGATCGACGGCTGCCCCGGCAGTTCGATCGAGTGCTGCGCCAGGAAGCCGACGAGGGCAATGGCGATGCCAATCAACGCGTAATAGGTCCAGCTGCTGATCCGCCGCCACTCGCCAATCGCCGCGGCGACTAAGGCAAAAGGCGCCGAGAACAACGCGCTTTGGGCAGCCACGCCAAGGCTCAGATCCATGGCGCGCGACATCCGGTCCGAGGCGACGTCGGCCGGCAGCGATGCGAGTTCCGCCGGCGTGAATACAAACAGCACTTTCGTGATCCCCGCCGCCAAGCAAGCGATTGCGAAGCCCAGCAGCACCTTCAATAGCCGTCCCATGGTCGCCTCGTTCGCTGTAGTTACGATTCTGAATTAAACTAAACACCCTATGCTCTGTGATTCAAGATGAAATTGGCCTCCTGAATTTGGCTCAAGCCCGGCGGCCGGCCAGCATCCAGTAGACAAGTCCACCTGCAAATCCAGCTGTAGCAAACACTTGCCACACTTGGCCGACGGCCGCTATGCCTTCGCCCAGGGATCCGGATCGGGCCAGAAGCGGCAGGGCTGCCAGGGCAATCCCGCCACCGAGGACATAGTACGTGCAGGATCGGATCCGCGCCACCTCTCCGGCAATCACCAGCAAGACCGCTGGCGCCAGGGTCATCACGGAGGCCAATCCGTAGGTCCCGGCCACGATCTCGAACAGGTGCCGCCAAGCGCCAAAGTCGGCCTCGCGGCCATGCGCCGCTTGCGTCACCCGCTCCATGCCGATGACCACCAGAACCAGCGCGGCAGCGGCGGCGCCGAGCAGGAAGGCCAGCGGTACGACAATTAGCCGGCCGAATGTCCGCGCGACCACGACCTAAACCTCGGGGTCGCCGTCGGCGCGGGCCGGCGCGCGCTCGCTGGCCCGCAGCTTGACGCTTTCCGATCGCAGCTGGCCGCAAGCGGCGAGAATGTCGCGGCCGCGCGGCGTGCGGACAGGGCTGGCGTATCCGGCCTTGTTGACGACATCGGCGAAGCGTTCAATGTCCTCCCACGCCGAGCACTCATAGCGGGTGCCGGGCCAAGGGTTGAACGGGATCAGGTTGATTTTCGCGGGAATACCGGCAAGCAATTTCACCAAGGCGCGGGCATCAGCGAGGCTGTCGTTGACGCCCTTCAGCATCACGTATTCGAAGGTTATGCGGCGGGCATTCGACAGACCGGGATAGTCGCGGCAGGCCTGCAGCAGTTCGGCGATCGGGTGCTTCCGGTTGATCGGCACCAGCTCGTTGCGAAGTTCGTCGCGAACCGCATGCAGCGAGATGGCGAGCATTGTGCCGGCTTCGGCGCCCCACCGCGGGATCTCCGGCACGACGCCCGATGTCGACAGCGTGATCCGGCGCTTCGAAAACGCCAAGCCGTCGCCGTCGGCCGCCACCTCCATGGCCGCGCGCACATTGTCGAAATTGTAGAGCGGTTCACCCATTCCCATCAGCACGATGTTGGTGATCTTGCGCTCGCTGCGCGGCAGCAGACCGTCGTCGATGGGCGGTGTGGCGCCGGGCCAATCGCCGATCCGATCGCGGGCTAGCAGGATCTGGCCGACAATCTCTTCTGGCTCGAGGTTGCGCACGAGGCGCTGGGTGCCGGTGTGGCAGAACGAGCAGGTCAAAGTGCAACCGACCTGCGAGGAGATGCACAGCGTGCCGCGGTCGATTTCCGGGATATAGACCGTCTCGATCTCGGGGGCCTTCGCCTCATGGCCGCGACGCGGCAGGCGCAGCAGCCATTTGCGGGTTCCGTCGACCGAGATCTGCTCGGAGACGATCTCTGGCCGGTTGAGGGTATAGGCTGCGGTCAGCCGGCCGCGCAGCTCCTTCGAGACGTCCGACATGGCGTCGAAACTCGAGACCCCATGCGCATAGAGCCACTTGCAGAGCTGTTCAATGCGCATCCGCAATTGTTTCTCTGGCACACCGATGGCAAGCAAAGCCTCCCGCAGACCGTCGTCGCCGCGGCCGGCAAGCGTCGGTTTGGCGGGAGCCGGAGCCAAGCGTTCGGGCGTAGTATCGAGGACGGCGACCATCGGCGTTCCAATTCATGACGATTGAAACCGTATGTAGCGCCGAACCTGCCGCACGCAAAGGCTTCATGCGAAGGTGTTTGGTGCCGGGTAGCGCGTCGCGCCGCGAGACTTTTTCGGCCGGGCCCATTACGTTGCGCCGTCCAGCAGCCACCGAAATCGTTAATGAGCCGCTTATCCCCCGATCACTCGCCGCTCGGCCCCGTGCATGGTCTGCTCAGCCTGCCTGGGCGGCTGGCCGTGTGGCGCCAGCGTCGGCGCGCCTCGCCCGCTTGGACGGTTGCGGTTGCGGCCATCATTGCAGCGATGCTGGTTCCAGTGGCGACCGTCCTGGTCCTGGCGTTTGCGCCGTCAGAGGGCATGTGGCGGCATTTGCTCAGCACGGTGCTGCCCGCGTCGCTGGCCGAGACCAGCATTCTGATGATCGGCGTTGGCCTGCTGACCCTGGTGATGGGCACGGCATCGGCCTGGATCGTCACCATGTACCGATTTCCGGGGCGGGTCTGGATCGATCGCATGCTGGTCCTGCCGCTGGCCATCCCGACCTACATCGTGGCCTATGCATGGGTGGATCTGCTTGACTTCGCCGGTCCCGTGCAAGGCGCTCTACGGCACCTGTTCGGCTGGCGGACTTTCAACGACTACTGGTTCCCCGAGGTGCGTTCGATCACCGGTGCGATCTTCGTGCTGTCGAGCGTGCTCTACCCCTATGTTTATCTGTCGGCGCGGGCGAGCTTCGTGCAGCAATCGGTGTGCGCGCTGGAAGTAGCCCGGACGCTGGGACGGACGCCCTTCGGTGCATTTCTCTCGGTGGCGCTGCCGCTGGCGCGCCCGGCGTTGGCGGCGGGCGTGGCTCTCGTGTTGATGGAAACGCTGAATGATCTTGGTGCCGTGCAGTATCTGGGCGTTCGGACCCTGTCGGCCTCGATCTACGCCACGTGGCTGCAGCGATCGAGCGTTTCAGGTGCGGCGCAGATCGCGGTCGTCGCCCTGGTGCTGGTCGCTGCCCTGTTCACCGTCGAGCGCATGGCGCGAGGTGGTAGCCAGTTTCATCATACGACGGGCCGGTATCGCTCCATTCCATTCGCGGATCTCGAGGGTTGGCGGCGGATCGCGGCGATTGCCATCTGCGGAGCACCGGTGGTGGCCGGATTCGTGGTGCCTGTTGCCGTCATTGCCTTCAATGCGTTTCGACATGCCGGCGACGCCTTTGCGATTGGTTTTTGGAAAGCCGCCGGCAACAGCGTGCTGCTGGCCGCGATTGCAGCGGTCACCGCCGTGCTGCTGGGCCTCGTGCTGGCCTATGCGCGTCGTGTCGCCGCCAACGGCTTCACGCGCCCCGCCGTGCGGCTGGCTGGCCTTGGCTATGCGCTGCCGGGAACGGTGCTCGCGCTTGGTTTGATGATCCCATTGGCCGCGCTTGACAATCGCGTCGATGGACTGGCCCGGTCGATGTTCGGGATCTCCACGGGGCTGCTGCTCTCGGGCACGGTGTTGGCGCTCGTGCTCGCCTACACCGTTCGATTTCTGGCAGTCGCGCTGGGCACGGTGGAAGCTGGCCTCGAACGGATTTCGCCCAATCTTGATGCGGCGGCACGGACGCTCGGCGAGACGTCGTTTTCGGCCCTGAGGCGAGTGCATTTCCCGCTGTTGATGCCCGCGCTCGGCACGGCTGGGCTTCTGGTGTTCGTTGATGCGATGAAGGAGCTGCCAGCGACGCTGCTTCTGCGGCCGTTCAACTTCGACACGTTGGCCACGCATGTCTATACGCTGGCCTCGCTCGAGCAGACGGAAGCGGCCGGTGTTGGCGCGTTGGCGATCGTGCTGGTTGGCTTGGTGCCGGTCTTGCTGCTGCACAAGGCCGTCGCCGGCGGCCGCGCAGGGCAGTGACGCCATGCGTTCCTGCGTGATTGACCCACTGGACCCTAGGTCGCCATGTACTGCCCGCCATTGGCGTCAAGGCAGGCGCCGTTGATGAATCCGGCGTCATCCGACGCCAGGAACACGACGCAGCGTGCCACTTCATCCGGCGTTCCCAATCGGCCAACAGGAATGAGAGGCAGGATTTTTGTCTCCAGCACGTCCTTCGGCACCGCCGCAACCATCTCGGTATTGATGTAGCCCGGCGCAATTACGTTGCAGGTTATGCCCTTGGCGGCGCCTTCGAGGGCCACGGACTTGCTGAACCCCAGCAGCCCGGCTTTAGCCGCGGCATAGTTGGCCTGACCGAATTGGCCCTTGCGACCGTTGATCGACGAGATCGAGATAATGCGGCCAAAGCTCCGCGCCCGCATGCCGTCGATGACCAGTCGCGACATGTTGAAGACCGAGTCGAGGTTGGTGTGGATGACCTCGGCCCATTGCTGGTGCGTCATGCGATGCAGTGCCGCGTCACGCGTGATCCCAGCGTTGTTGACGAGCACGTCGATGGCGCCGAGATCGCGGGAGATCAGGGCGACGCCTTTCTCACAGGCCGCGTAATCGCCGACGTCGAACTTGTAGACGGGAATGCCGGTCTCGGCCTGGAACGCGTGCGCTGCTGAATCGTTGCCGGCATAGGTGGCGGCAACCCTGTAGCCCTTGCGCTTCATGGCGATGGAAATTGCCTCGCCGATACCCCGGGTTCCACCTGTGACGATTGCAACGCGGGCCATAGACGCGGCCTCCCCCTTCGTCAATTCGATCCGATGTCCGAGCTATTCAAACCTAGCTGCCGCGACAGGTATTGACCAGGAACAACGGATCATCCGGCGGCTTGAGGCGTGCAGTGCAACATCAGAAAAAAGTAAGAGCGTCTGGCACGCCGCCAGACGCTCTCGTTTGCTCCGGAACGCGCCGTCAATCGCGCTCGACACACATGGCGACACCCATGCCGCCGCCGATGCACAGCGTGGCCAGACCCTTCTTCGCGTTGCGCCGCTTCATTTCATAAAGCAGCGTCGTGAGAACGCGCGCGCCCGATGCACCGATCGGGTGACCGATGGCGATTGCGCCGCCGTTGACGTTGACCTTGTCGGTATCCCAGCCGAGCCCCTTGTTCACCGCGCAAGCCTGCGCGGCGAAGGCCTCGTTGGCCTCGATCAGGTCGAGATCCTTGACGGTCCAGCCGGCTTTCTCCAGCGCCTTCTTCGACGCCGGGATCGGTCCGGTCCCCATGATCGACGGATCGACGCCCGCGTGTGCCCACGAGACGATGCGCGCGAGCGGCTTGATGCCACGCTTCTTCGCCTCGGCGGCGGTCATCAGCACGACAGCTGCAGCGCCGTCGTTGATGCCGGAAGCGTTCGCCGCCGTCACCGAACCTTCCTTCGGGTCGAAGGCTGGGCGCAGCTTGGCCACGCTCTCGAGCGTGACGCCGTCCTTGATGTACTCATCGTCGCTAACAATGACGTCACCTTTCCGGCCTTTGATGGTGACGGGCGCGATCTCATCCTTGAACTTGCCGGACTTCCGTGCAGCTTCGGCCTTGTTCTGCGAGGCGACCGCAAAGCGGTCCTGCTCGTCGCGAGTGATCTGCCATTGCCGCGCGACATTTTCGGCGGTATTGCCCATGTGATAGCCATTGAAGGCATCCCACAAGCCGTCCTTGATCATGGTGTCGATCATTTTCGCGTCGCCCATCTTCGTTCCTTCGCGAAGATACATGACGTGGGGAGCCTGGCTCATGCTTTCCTGTCCGCCGGCGACGACGATGCTGGCGCCGTCCAGAATCTGCTGCGCTCCGAGAGCAACCGCGCGCAACCCTGAGCCGCAGAGCTGATTCATGCCCCAGGCAGGGGCGTCGACCGGAATGCCGGCGCCGATGGAAGCCTGCCGGGCCGGGTTCTGGCCGGCGCCGGCCGCCAGGATCTGCCCCATGATGACCTCGGAGACGTCGCCGGGCTCGACATTTGCCCGCTTCAAGGCCTCCTTGATCGCGACAATACCGAGTTCGTGTGCCGGTACGGCGGACAGCGAACCGTTGAACGAGCCGACCGGCGTCCGGGCGGCGGCAGCAATCACGATGGTGGTTTGATCTGAACTCATCTCGGTCTCCTGACGGGCTGTGCCGATTTGTTCGTATTGGGAATGGGGTTGGCCGCGGGACTGGCCGGCGCACCATTAACGACGCAGAAAGGACGCAGATGCAGCAAACTCTAGCAGTGCAACCGGTTAGACCGCAAATGCTGTGTGCCTCGCGCCTTTGAAACCGGGGTTTTCGAAGGGTGCGACACTCTTGTTCCCTGGCATTTGCGGGTGTGGTAGGATTTCGCACATGCGGAAGAAAAGGTTGGTACCATGCTGAATACGACCGATAAGCCTGCGGACAAAAAAGATCCGGTCGTCATCAAGAAGTATGCAAACCGGCGTCTCTACAATACCGAGACAAGCACGTACGTCACCCTGGAGGATCTGGCCGCCATGGTGCGGTCGGAACGCGACTTCGTCGTGTTCGACGCCAAGTCCGGCGACGACCTGACCCACTCTGTGCTCACTCAGATTATCGTCGAGCAGGAGAGCCGGGCGGGTACGCAGACCCTCCTACCGGTGCCCTTCCTGCGTCAGCTCATTCGCTTCTACGGCGACACGATGGAGCGCATGGTGCCGAGTTACCTGCAGGTTAGCCTTGATACGCTGACGCGGGAGCAGGACCGGTTCCGCAAGCAGTTCACCACGGCATTCACGCCCGCAGGAGCCTTCGAGGCCTACCAAGAGCAGGCTCGGAAAAATCTCGTCATGTTCGAACAGGCGATGACCATGTTCACGCCATTCGGCGCGAAAGGGCCTGGAATGGCAGGTTCGCCAGGCGCGCCGGGTTCGCCCGCGCCAGGAGCGGTCGGCCCGCGCACGCCCGAATCGTCGGAGGCACGAGCCGGTGCGGCAGCGCCGACACCCGTTGGACGCATCGAGCCGGTCAAGCCGGCAGCGGCTCCCCCGGCGCCGGCGACATCGAGCGAGCTTGCTGAGTTGAAGGCCCAGCTCGCTTCCATGCAGCAGAAAATTGAAAAACTGTCGGGTGGAAAATCCTGAGGACTGACGTCCCAGGAAGCAAGAGACCCGCGCGCCGCGCAAGGCCGATCGCCGTCGCGTGCAGGCGACGTGCTGGCGTCGAGTGTGTACCAGTAGCCCGCTGCCGCCTCCCTCGAGTTGCGACACCAGGATCCGACGCTTGACTGCCGATCACGACAAAGCGGTGTACGATCTGAGCGCAATCGGGCGCATGGTCGTTCTGATTTCCGTCATCCTGGCCTCGACCTGCTACACCGCGACGATCCTTGTCGCGACGACGCTGCTTCCCCAGATGCAAGGCGGACTTTCCGCTACCCAGGACGAGATTTCCTGGGTGATGACGTTCAACATCCTGGCGACAGCCGTTGCGACGCCGATGACAGGCTGGCTGGTTGGGCGCTTTGGCCGGCGAAACACGATGATGTGGTGCCTGGCCGGCTTTACAATGGCGACCTACATGTGCGGGGCGTCAACCTCGCTGGAAAGCCTTGTGTTCTGGCGCGTGATGCAAGGCGGCGTCGGCGCGCCGCTGATCCCACTGAGCCAGACGCTGCTCCTCGACAGCTATCCGCGCAGCCGTCATGGCTTCGTCCTCTCGCTTTATGGCATGTCGAACATCGTCGGCCCGGTACTTGGGCCCATGTTCGGCGGTTACATCGGCGAGACACTCGGCTGGCAGTGGGGCTTCTATATGGTGCTCCCGGTCAGCATCATTGCCTATCTCCTGTTCCGCTTTTTTCTGCCGCCGGACCGCCCGTCCGATGGAGCGACTGGACTCGACTGGGTCGGATTCCTTTCGCTGTCGGCTGCCATCGCCTCGGTGCAGCTGGTGCTGTCGCGTGGGCAGCGTCTCGACTGGTATGACTCCACGGAAATCTGGATCGAGACGATCATTGCTGTCGTCGCGTTCTATCTGTTCCTCAGTCACAGTTTGACGGCAACCACACCGACCTATCTGAATTTGAGGCTGTTTCGCGATCGCAATTATGCGATCGGATGCATCATCGTCACGCTATACGGTATGCTCAATTTTGCGCCGGTCGTCCTTTTGCCGTCGCTGTTGCAGCAGCACGCCGGGTTCCCCGACTCTGCCATCGGCGCCTTCGTTGGCTGGCGTGGCGTCGGCAACGGACTTGGATTCTTTGCGGCCATGTGGTTGCAGAAGCTGGATCCGCGCTTCAATCTGGTGCTCGGCGCGTCTGTGCAAACCGCCTCGGGGATCTGGTTGACGCAGATCAACCTCAATGTAGATCCCACAACGCTTGCGCTCAATAGCGTGATGCAAGGATTTTCGGTCGGCATTCTGTGGGTGCCGCTGACGGTCGCCACGTTCTCGACGTTGGCGCCGCAGTATCGTCCAGAGGGATCGTCCGTCTTTCACCTCTTGCGAAATCTCGGATCAAGCCTGTTCATCTCGATTGCCGTTGCCGAGATCATCCGCACCACGAGCGCGAACTACAGCCGCATGACCGAGATGGCCACCGCCTACAACAAGGCCTGGCAATTGCCCTGGGTGACCGGCGGATGGACAACGGAAACCCTCGGAGGGATCGCGCGGCTTTCCAAGGAGATGACGCGGCAGTCGACGATGATCGGTTTCACCAACGCATTCCTGCTCTACACCGTGCTTTCGGCGATCGCGATCCCGCTATGCCTGCTGGTCAAACCAGTACGGCGCGCCTGAAGGCGCGCCGCTTGTTGCTCACCGCACGTTGCGTGCGCCAGGTGTTGGAGTCTTTTTCTTGAACGGCAATTTGTCCTTTACGCGCTCAACGACGGTGCGCGGAGCGGGAGCGACCGGCGTTTCGCCTGGCTTCATGATCTCGAAGAGACCCCGCGGGCCATAGTAAAGCACAAAGCCCAGCTCGGCCATCCGTGCCTTGGCAAACTCGATGTTTTTCGCGTTGCGCAGGTATTCGACCACGAAGATGGCCTTGCCGGCCTTCTTCGCATCTGACAGCGCCTTGGTGCTGTAGTCGATGTCAGCCTTCTTGTTCATCTCTTCGCGATGCGTGATGCCGAAGAAGAGATCCTCTTTGGCAATAGCGTCTATGGCCGAAAGGTATTCGGGCCGGTCGAGCAACTCCTCTGCATTCTGCATCATGATGCCCGCATCGGGTTTCTTGGACCGGATGTCGGCGATCAGTCGCACGACGAAATCATTCATCCGATCGCGGGCCTGTTTGGTGTCGCCGAAGCGATAGTAGGCGTCGGCGCGATCGATGTAGAAGCCGTCGAAGCCGCCTTTGAGGATGCGATCGACATAGGCATCCGGTGTGCCGAAAATGATCTTCTGCCACTCGGGCTGCCAGTACTCGACGAGGTAGTTGCCCTTCCATTCCTTGCTCTCGCCTTTCATGTAGCCGGGACGCTTCTTGTTCCACTCCGGCTTCCAATAGTAGCGATTGTCTTCGCTCTCGCCGATGCTCAGATAGGCAATCACGATCCGGCGGCTGCCATCCGGCTTGCGCTTCATCGCCGCGACCTGTTCGGGCGACAACGGCACTTCGAGCGTGTCGGTCGCGAGCGACTGCGCGTAGTCGACGACAACGACATCGTAGTTGGAATCGACGATCCGCTTCTGTTGCTCGGCGCCGAGGTTGGTCAACTGATAGGCCCAGGACTTCGCGCCATCGAATGGATTGGCGCGCTTGGCCGTTTGTGCATGGGTGGACGGGATCGCCGCCAGCAGTGCACATAGGACAGTGGCAGCTTTCAATACGCTCATAAACTCACTCCAGAGGGGTTGGCTGGCGATGGCTCGCCGGCAAGCATAGCGATTAAACAGCGTCCAGAGCAACCGGAGCATTGTTATTCTGTCTGCTACCAGTGCGGCTTGTCCTTGCATTCGGTGGCGATCCATTCCGGTGTGCCATATTTGATCGTCGACGTTGGGCGCTCGGCGGTCGGATCCAGGCCGTCGAGACTCCGGTGGGCGAATGTCGGGATCATCCCATAGCCCTGCAGCTCTTTGCGGGTCGCGGCGATCAGATCCGGCTTGGACAGGTACTCGACGGCAAAGACGGGCTTCCAGTCCCGTTGCAGCTTACGAATGTGGCCAAGTGACGATACAATCTCGCCCTCCTTGTTGCGCACGTTCGTGCCGATCTGCCCGTGCAGCAGGTCCTCCTTGCCGAGGCCATCGATGACGTCGCGATACCGCTTCTCCTCGAACAGGTCTTCGGCATTTTGTGCGATGACGATGAAGCCGGGTTTCAGCTTGCGGGCCGTTGCCGCGAGCTCGGTGACGAATTGGATCATGTCTTCTCGGGCGGTCGGGCGTTCTTTCTCCTGCTCGCCATAGACGTCGATGCGGTCGAGATAGACACCGTCGAAACCGGCATCGATGATGCGCTTCAGAAACGACTGCTTGCCGCGATAGATGATGTCCTTCCAGCCGTCGTGCCAGAATCGAACCATATAGTTGCGCGGCCAGGCGCAATTCTCGACGACATACCATCCCGGCATATCATCCTCGACCTTCCAGTCCGGTCGCCAATAGTAGCGATACGACTCCGCCTCGCCGATCGAGAAGTAGGAAACGACGAGCCGCTTCTTGCCGTTCGGACGTACTTTCATCTTCTCAACGTCGTCCCGCGTCCATGCGCGGTTCTCGCCGGTGCTCTGCGAGTATTCAGTGACGATAAGATCGGCGTCCGGGCGAGTCAAACCGGCAATGTCCACGTTCATCAGGTGAAAGTGCCAGCTCTTCGCTTGGTTCAGAGGCCGATTGCCGGCCATGTGGTCGAGCCAGTGGCCCGGCGCATGACGCCAGTCCCAGGCGACGGACAGCGCGTAGAGCAGCGCGATGCCGCCGAGCACCTGCCAGCGTCGTTTGGCCGGAACCTCGGACCACCAGGACCAGAGCGCCTTCGCGAGATCGACGATGCCTTCCAGGGTGGCGATCGACAGGGCAAAAGCAATCCGGCCGACGCTGCGCGCAGACCTCGCGAAACGCTCCAAACGATCGTCGCTTTGCCCAGTATTCATTACATTTCAGTCCCAACGGCCGATTGAGGCCCTGGAACACCACAGTCGCTGGGGCGTGTCCAGCATTCGGCGGACGGATGGTAAGTGACGCGTTGGCCGGCCGTCAGCGGGTCGCTGTCTTCAGATCTGAAAATCCAATCAGCCGGCGGGCATCCTCGTCCCAAAGCGTGAGGCGTGCGCATCCGAAGCTATCCCGAAGCTTCAGACGATTGAGCGCCTTGAATTCCGGGCTGGCGTCCAGGCACTCCTGCAGCCGGTAGTTCGGGATCAGGCTGTTCAGGTGATGAATATGGTGAAGGCCAATGTTGCCAGTAAACCAGTTCAGAATCCTGGGCAGCACGTAGTAGGAGCTGCCATAGACGGCTGCGACCTGAAAATCCCAGGTGTCGGCGTGCTCCCAGTGCGCATCCTCAAACTGATGCTGAATGAAGAAGAGCCAGCCACCGACCGCCGATGCGACGACGATAGAAGGCAGTGCAATCATCAGCAACACCTTGAAGCTGATCAACAGACCCAGTAGGCCGTATATCAGCACAATCGCCAGGTCGAGCCCAAGCACGCTTTTCCAGCTATCCCTGAAGCCCAATGGATGCCCCCATGGAAGACGCTGCAGGATCACAAAGAACGTTGGCACGCCGACGAGGAACAGGAAGAATGGATTGCGGTAGAAGCGATACCGCAACTGTGAAGCCGGCGATCGCTCCAGATACTCGCGCACGGTCAATGTATCGATGTCGCCGGAACCGCGATGCTCCAGGTTGCCTGACGTCGCATGGTGCTTGGCGTGCACCCGGCGCCACAGTGCATAGGGGGTGACGGTCACGAGGCTCATGCAGCGGCCGATGATGTCATTGGCAAGCTTGGACTCGACAAACGATCCATGCCCGCAGTCGTGCTGAATGATGAAGCAGCGTACCAGCAGACCGCCGAGGGGAATGGACAACAGCAGAGTGAGCCAATAGGCGCTCTCGGCAAGCCAGATCATGGCCAGAATCAGCGCAGCCATTGGAATGACGGTCGTTGCGAGCTGGAACGACGCACTAGGGGTCGATGGTTTGCGATACTTCGCGCAATGCTGGGACAGCCGCCGAGCCGCCTCCTTCAAATCGCGTGGAGACTGGCTTGCGCGTGCGGTTGCCGCCGTTGCGGCCTCGACGTATTTTTGCAAAGGCGTCTCGCTGTTCCTCAGAAGTCGCGTGGCGCACAACTCATTCCCCCATAATCGCGACTAGCACGGCGCCGATGTCGCGACGATGGCTGTGATGCCGAAATAACGCGGCCGTGGCCTGGAATCCTCTCGGAATCCTGCGGCGCCGCGCCGCAGATCGCTGAAACGGCCTGTATGAACGGTGTAAATCGATCTGCGGCTCAGCATGGCCCTCAGCGGACGGACGGCGCCAGTGGTGGGTATGAGACGGGCCGAGTCAGGTCAGAACACCACCACGCTCCGGATGCTCTCGCCGCTGTGCATCATGTCGAAGCCCTTGTTGATCTCGGCGAGCTTCAGTGTGTGCGTGATCATCGGGTCGATCTGAATCTTCCCCTGCATGTACCAGTCGACGATCTTCGGCACGTCGGTACGTCCACGGGCCCCGCCGAACGCTGTTCCCTTCCAGACACGTCCCGTCACCAGCTGGAACGGGCGCGTCTTGATCTCCTGCCCCGCGCCGGCGACGCCGATGATGATCGACTCGCCCCAACCCCGATGGCAGCTCTCCAGGGCCGTCCGCATCACGTCGACATTGCCCGTGCAGTCGAATGTGTAATCCGCGCCGCCGATCTGGTCAGCACCTCGCTTGGTCATGTTGACGAGATGGGCAACGAGATCAGCGCCGACCTCCTTCGGGTTGACGAAGTGCGTCATGCCGAACTTTTCGCCCCATGACTTCTTCGCCGGATTGGTGTCGACGCCGATTATCATGTCGGCGCCAACGAGCCGCAGTCCTTGGATCACGTTGAGGCCAATGCCGCCGAGGCCAAAAACGATTCCGGTGCAACCCGGGCCGGCTTTCGCCGTGTTGATGACGGCGCCGACGCCGGTGGTGACACCGCAGCCGATGTAGCAGATTTTTTCAAACGGTGCGTCTTCGCGAACCTTCGCGACGGCGATCTCTGGCAGCACTGTGAAATTCGAGAACGTCGAGCAGCCCATATAGTGGTGCAGCTTCTTGCCACCGATCGAAAAACGTGATGAGCCATCCGGCATCACGCCTTGTCCCTGCGTCGCGCGGATCGATGTGCACAGGTTGGTCTTGCGCGACAGGCACGACGGGCAGGTGCGGCACTCGGGCGTGTAGAGCGGGATGACGTGGTCTCCCTTCTTCACGCTGGTAACACCCGCTCCGATGTCGACGACGATGCCCGCGCCTTCATGGCCGAGGATCGCCGGGAACAGACCTTCGGGATCGGCGCCGGACAATGTGAAGTCGTCGGTGTGACAGATGCCCGTCGCCTTCACCTCGACCAGCACCTCGCCGGCCCTCGGTCCTTCGAGATCGACCTCGAGGATTTCGAGCGGCTTTGCCTTCTCGACGGCAACGGCGGCGCGGGTTTTCATTCCAGCAATCCCTTTGCATTCAAGTTCGCAAGAGCAACGCCTCTACGCCAGCGTCCGCACGTCGACGAAGTGGCCGGCGATCGCGGCGGCAGCGGCCATGGCCGGCGATACCAGATGCGTCCGGCCCTTGTAACCCTGGCGGCCCTCGAAATTGCGGTTCGAGGTCGACGCGCAACGCTGGCCGGGTGTCAGCTGGTCCGGATTCATGCCGAGGCACATTGAGCAGCCGGGCTCGCGCCAGTCGAAGCCCGCCGCCTTGAAGATCTTGTCGAGACCTTCGGCCTCAGCCTGCTCCTTGACGATGCCGGAGCCGGGCACAATGTGCGCATAGGCGAGCCGCGGCGAGATCTTCTTGCCCTTCACGACCTCGGCCACCTGCCGCATATCCTCGATACGGCCGTTGGTGCACGAGCCGATCCAGGCAACGTCGATCGCGATGTCCGTCATCTTGGTGTTCGGCTTCAGGCCCATGTACTCGAGCGCACGTTCGACCGCGGCACGTTGGTTGTCGTCGGCGATTTTGGCCGGGTCCGGAGTGACGCCATCGATCGTCGTCACCTGCTCGGGATTGGTACCCCAGGTCACGATCGGCGGCAGGTTGCCCGCATCCAACCGCACGACTTTGTCGAAGTGTGCGCCTTCGTCGGTGTGCAGCGTTTCCCAGTACGTCATCGCCTGATCCCAGGCCGCGCCCTTCGGCGCCATCGGCTTGCCCTTGAGATACGCGAACGTCTTCGCGTCCGGCGCCACCATGCCGGCACGGGCGCCACCTTCGATCGACATATTGCAAACCGTCATGCGGCCTTCCATCGAGAGCAAACGGATCGCCTCGCCGTCGTACTCGATGACATGGCCCGTGCCGCCAGCGGTCCCTATCTTACCGATGATCGCGAGGATGATGTCCTTCGGTCCGACACCCGGGCCGGGCTTGCCGTCGACCGTCACGCGCATGTTCCGGGCTTTGCGCTGCAGCAACGTCTGTGTTGCGAGTACGTGCTCGACCTCGCTGGTGCCGATGCCATGTGCCAGCGCGCCGACGGCGCCATGCGTCGAGGTATGGCTGTCGCCGCACACGATGGTCGTACCCGGCAGCGTGAACCCCTGCTCAGGGCCGATCACGTGGACGATGCCTTGCCGCCGGTCCAGCTCGTTGAAATATTCGATACCAAATTCCTTGACGTTGGCTGCCAGCGTCTCGACCTGGATGCGGCTCTCTTCTTCTTTGATCCCGGCGCGGCGATCGGAGGTCGCAATGTTGTGGTCGACGACGGCGAGGGTCTTTTCCGGGGCCCGGACCTTGCGCTTGGTCAGACGAAGACCTTCGAAGGCCTGGGGGCTCGTCACCTCGTGGACGAGATGGCGGTCGACATAGAGAACGCAGGTCCCGTCGGGCTGCCGGTCGACCACGTGATCCTCGAAAATTTTGTCGTAGAGCGTGGTGGGGGCTGCTTTGGCCATGGGCCTTTCCTTACATCCGGTCTGGTCTCGGGATTTGATAGCGTGGCCGCTCTGCGGCTGCAATTGCGAACGGACCAGCCGGGAGCCGTGGGACCACTGCACCTGCTCGATGGTATCAGGCGCGGCACAAAAAAACCGGGCCTCAGGGGTTGCCTGGGCCCGGTTCAAGTCGTCACTACACCCCTAGGGGTGCAGCTGAAGGTGTCAAAGGGAGGGTACGACCTTCAATAGCTGTCCGTCACAGCTGCACAGAGTAAACAAAGTCTGCACGCTTCCAGCAATCCGGCGCGGGGCATGTTTGCTATGCGTGCATCGCATGTCTTCGGTGCTGTGCTGCAGCGCGGCCGGATCAGTACTTCCACTGCCGGGCTTTGGTTACCAGGAAATCTCGGAAAACCTGGACCTTCTTGGCCGTTTTCAGCTCTTCAGGATAGACGAAGTAGACCGGCAGCTTGGGGAGTTCCAGATCCTGCAGGACCGGCACCAGGTCCTTTTCTTCTTCAGTCAGATAATCCGGAATGAGGCCGATGCCGATTCCCGCGCGAATGCCGAATTTGCAGGCCAGAACCGTGTTCGCCCGTAGCACGGGAAGCCGCGGATCACGGCCCTCTCTGCCCGCCGTTTCCAAGGCATTGATTGCGGCCAGATGCGGGGGTGGGTTGCCCATGAACGACACGAGCCGGTGCTTGTCGAGATCCTGCACGGTCTTCGGTGTTCCGAACTTTCGGATGTAGTTCGCCGATGCGTAGGCGTGCACCTGCATATGGAACAGCGGCCGGCGGATCAGATCGCTTTGCGTCGGCTCACGCGCCCAGATGGCGACATCGGCGACGCGCATCGACAGGTCGACCGGCTCGTCGTTGAGCACCAGTTCGATGCGGATGTCGGGGTACATGTCTACGAACTCGCGAAGGCGCTGGGTCACCCAAACCGAGCCGAGGCTGACCGTCGCCGTCACCCGCAGTTCGCCTGCCGGTTTCGTTGTTGAGTCCGTTAGAAGCGTTTCTGTGGTCTGCAGGCGATTCATCACCTCGCCGGCGGTGCGGAACAGCAACTCTCCCTGTTCGGTGAGCACGAGGCCGCGCGCATGGCGATGGAACAGGGAGATCCCGAGATCCTTCTCGAGCGACGAGACCTGCCGGCTGACCGCCGACTGGCTCATTCGCAATCCCTCACCGGCATGCGTGAAGCTGCCGGCTTCGGCAGCTGCGTGGAAGATGCGAAGCTTGTCCCAGTCCATAATGCGTTGAGCCCCTCAAACCCGTCTATTCGGCCGCGTGCGGTACTGCCGCGCGTTCGGCGAGATAGCGCTCCGCTTCGAGAGCGGCCATGCATCCCATGCCGGCCGCCGTAACCGCCTGCCGGAAGATGTCATCTTTGACGTCGCCGGCCGCGAAAACGCCCGGAATCGATGTTGCGGTCGAATCGGGCTTTGTTATCAGATAACCGGACGGCTTCATCTCGAGCTGCCCTTTGAACAGCTCGGTTGCCGGCGCATGCCCGATGGCAACGAAAACGCCGTCCATTTTGCGCTCTGTGACGGCACCGGTCTTGAGATTCCTGAGCTTGACGCCGGTCACCACCTTGGGGTCCATCGTGCCGACGACCTCGTCAAGCGTCGTGTCCCAGATCACCTCGATCTTGGGGTTCTTGAACAGGCGTTCTTGCATGATCTTTTCCGCGCGGAAGTGGTCACGGCGATGGATCACCGTCACCTTGCGCGCGAAGTTCGTGAGGAAGATCGCTTCCTCGACGGCTGTATTGCCGCCGCCCACGACGACGACGTCTTTGCCCTTGTAGAAAAAGCCATCGCACGTCGCGCAGGCCGATACGCCGTATCCTTTGAACGTGTCTTCACTGGGAATACCGAGCCAACGGGCCTGCGCGCCGGTGCAGATGATCAGGGCATCGCAGGTGTAGGTGTCGCCCAAATCGCAATCCAGCCGGATCGGGCGGGCTTTAAGGTCGACTTTGACAACCTGGTCCATCACGATCTCGGCGCCGACGTGTTCGGCCTGACCGCGCATTTCTTCCATGAGCCATGGGCCCTGGATGACTTTCGCGAAATCCCGGATAATTCTCGACATCCGTGGTGATCGTCATCTGGCCGCCAGGCTGGATGCCTTGCACCACCACAGGCTTAAGCATCGCGCGAGCCGTGTAGATGGCAGCGGTATAGCCGGCTGGGCCCGAGCCCAGGATCAACACGTGGGCATGCTTTTTGGCAGTCATTTGGGAGGTCCTGGCATGTGCAATTGCGAGCTATGCGCCAATTGCATATATGGAACCCGCGGGCTGGCGCAAGCCTCGCACAGGTCCTGAACGGCAGTTTCCAGGGAAATGCACCAGAATCGCGTAACGATTGGATCGTCCGTCGTAAGAGGACGCCGGTGCCCCCGCCGGATGTTTCAAATCACCCGCAGTTGCTTCAGGCTGGCATGTCCGTTCCGGCCAACAATGATGTGGTCATGCACAACGACGCCCAGCGGCTTGGCCGCATCCATGATTTGCTTGGTCATGTCGATATCGGCCCGCGATGGGGTCGGGTCGCCCGATGGATGGTTGTGAACAAGGATGATGGCCGTTGATGCGAGTTCCAGCGCGCGCTTCATGACCTCGCGAATATAGACTGGGGTGTGATCGACGGTGCCCCGCTGCTGCACCTCGTCAGCAATGAGCTGGTTCTTTTTGTCGAGGAACAAGATCCGGAATAGTTCAGTATTGTCAAATCCTTGAGCTGCCTTGCAGTAGTCGATGACGGCGGCCCAGGTGCCGAGCACCTGGCGGCCCATGATCTCGCCGCGCATCAGCCGCAGAGCCGCAGCGCGCACCAGCTTCAGTTCATCGACCACGCGCTCGCCGACGCCATCGACTTCCGCAAGCCGTTCACGCGGGGCGTTGATGATCTCCGCAAAGCTGCCGAACTTCGTCATCAACCGTTTTGCGATCGGCTTAGTGTCGCCCCGCGGAAAGACACGGAACAGCACCAGCTCGAGCAGTTCATAATCCGGGATCGCGTCGGGTCCGCCGTCGCGGAAGCGATCACGAAGCCGCGCACGATGCCCGGCGCGATCGTCTGTAGACGCGCCTTTAGAGGTGCGAGGATCGATCGGCTGCTCGAAAAAGCTCGCCTGACTTGCGTCCCGGTTCTTGTCGTCGTTGGTGTTGCTCGGGCGGCTCATGCGTGGCCAGCCTCGCCTTAAGGACGACCCAGCGAGTAGGGAGGGCGATGCAGCCCCTTCGGCGAGAACGTGAAGACCTCGCAGCCATCCTCGGTCACGCCGATCGTATGCTCGAACTGGGCCGACAATTCGCGGTCGCGGGTGACCGCAGTCCACCCGTCCGGCAGAATTTTTACCGTCGACTTGCCGAGATTGATCATTGGCTCGATCGTGAACAGCATCCCCGGCTCCAGCACTACCCCTTCACCCGCCTCGCCGTAATGGAGAATGTTCGGCCGGTCGTGAAATACGCGGCCGAGGCCATGGCCGCAGAAATCGCGCACCACGCCGCAGCGCTCGCTTTCGGCGTAGGCTTGAATCGCCGCGCCGATGTGTCCGGTCGTGCGGCCTGGCTTGACGGCCTTGATGCCGCGATGGAGCGCCTCGAACGTAACGTCGAGCAGGCGCTCCGCCTTTCGCGAAATCTCGCCAACCGCATACATGCGGCTCGTATCGCCATGCCATCCATCGACGATGAGCGTTACGTCGATGTTGACGATATCGCCTTCGCGGAGCGGTTTCGGGGAAGGAATTCCGTGACAGACGACATGATTGACCGACGTACAGATCGAATGCGTAAAGCCCCGATAATTCAAGGTCGCGGGCAATGCTCCGTGATCCATCGCGAACTCGAATACCAGGTCGTCGAGCCGCTGTGTCGGGACACCGGAAACGACGTGCGGCACGAGCATATCGAGTGCGGCCGCCGCCAGCTGGCCCGCTTTGCGCATGCCGGCAAAGGCTTCCGGTCCATGCAGGGTGACGCGGCCTTCGCGGTTCTGAAGTGTGCGGCTGTAATCGAGATTGGACATGTCTGCGCGCGGCTCCAGGCTCAACTCCCTTGCCCGAGACTTCTAGTTGAATTGCCGGGCAGCGCAAATGCAAACGCCCGGCACTGAACCGGGCGTCGCTGGGTGATCAGTCGTTGTCGAGGCTGCCGATCATTTCTTGTCTTCGGCTGGAACTTCGGCAGCGGTTGCTTCGGCCACGAGCTTTTGAGCCTGGCTGACCCAATCGCGTTTTTCGATCGCCCCTTCCAGCGCAATCACCTCGTCGACGTTGGCGATGTCATCGTCAGAGAAGTTGGCGATCTGCTCGAACTTGATGCATCCGAGCTGCACCAGCCGAGTTGCGATCTCCGGCGTAATCCCTGCAATTTTCGTCAGGTCATCGGGCTCGCCCTTCGGCTTCTTGAAGCCTTTCCAGGCGGCCGACAGCTTGCGGGCACGGGCATCCGTCCGCTCCACGATGCGAGCAGCGCGGCCTCGGCGGCCACGCAGGTAATAAAGTTTCGCGCGGCGAACCTTGCCCCGGCGCAGGACTTCGATCTCGGCGATGAACGGAGAGTAGACCGGGAAGACGCGCTCGACACCCTCGCCGTAGGAAATCTTGCGGACGGTGAAGCTCTCGTTGACGCCGCGGCCAGAGCGCGCAATGCACACGCCTTCGTAGGCCTGCAGGCGGATCTGTTCTTTCGCGGCTTCCTTGCCCTTGGCCTTGCCACCCTTGGATTTTGCGTCGGCGACTTCGATCTCGGAAACCCGGACGGTGACCTTCAAGGTGTCGCCGGGTCCAAACTCAGGCACGTTGCGCTTGGCCAGGACTGCCTTCATTTGCTCGTTTTCGAGCTCTTGAATGATGTTCATTTATTTTTGTCCTTCATTCGACATCAAGCAGAGGAGCCTGTTACCAGCCTGTTAAAGGTTGGTGTTGGCTCGTGCGGCCCAGGTCTGGGCGGCCCACAAGGAAGGGGATGCCGGGCGATATAGCGGAAAGGTCTGTTCTTGTCGACGCAAAATCCGGTAACGGAGGCCGACGTGAGCCCGTGAATTCGGACCCGACACGGCGAATTGAGCTTTGGCCAACATATTCCCGAAGGCATGCAGGCCGTATGGCTGATAGACTGCTGATCAGCCATAGGCTGATCCCGGAGACCGATGCCAGCCGCAGCAATCTTCCGTTCGCCCGCGCTGACCGCCCGCAAGCGAGCCTTTCTCGAGAACGCCGACCGAATGGCAAGCGCGCGAGAGCAGTGGATCGCGCGAAACGCCGCCTATTACGGGGATGATCGGCGATACATGCGCTTCCTTGTGCCGCCGGGCATGCGGGTGCTGGATCTCGGCTGCGGCACCGGCACGTTGCTGGCATCGCTGGCGCCGTCTCGAGGCGTCGGTGTGGACCTGTCCCCCCGGATGGTTGAGATCGCGCGCCAGAACCATCCGGAATTGTTCTTCATGGAGGGCGACGCAGAAAATCCCGATGTCATCGCCTCCATTGAGGGGCCGTTCGACTACATCGTCATTTCCGATACGATCGGCATGTTCGACGATATCGAAGTGGCATTGAAAGGTCTCCATCGCCTGTGTGGCCCGGAGACCCGCGTCGTCATCTCGTATTTTTCGTCCGCGTGGGAGCCGTTGATCAAGCTCGGGACGTGGCTAGGCCGGCGGATGCCGCAGCCGCAGCCGAACCTTCTGTCCCGAACCGACTTCCTCAATATTCTCGATCTGTCCGAGCTCGAGCCGATCCGCATCGAGCAGCGCCAGCTCGTCCCGTTTCGCCTGCTCGGGCTCGGCCGCCTGATCAATCGGTTCATTGCGCCGCTGCCCATCTTGCGGAATTTCTGTCTTCGCACCTACGTCGTCGCGCGTTCGCTCAACGCGAAGTACGAGGCTATGCCGTCGACCAGCATCGTCATTCCCTGCCGCAACGAGCGCGGCAACATCGAGCGGGCGATCCTGGAAATGCCGCGGTTTGGCGGACATCAGGAGATCATCTTCGTCGAAGGCAATTCGCAGGACGACACGCTCGCGGAATGCCAACGGGTCCAACAGGCTTATGCCGGTGAATGGGATATCAAGGTTCTCAAACAGGATGGGAAGGGCAAGGGTGATGCGGTTCGCAAGGGCTTCGCTCATGCGACCGGCGACGTGCTGATGATCCTTGACGCAGATCTGACCATGCCGGGATCCGCCCTGCCGAAATTCTACAATGCAATCGCCAGCAACAAGGGCGAGTTCGTCAACGGGACGCGCCTCGTTTATCCTATGGAAAACGAAGCGATGCGGGCCTTGAACCACATCGCCAATCGCATGTTCGCATCGATGTTTTCGTATTTACTCAATCAGCGTTTCACGGACACGCTATGCGGAACGAAAGTGATGCGGCGGCGCGATTACGAGAAGATTGTCGCGTCGCGGTCTTACTTCGGTGATTTCGATCCATTCGGCGACTTCGACCTTATCTTTGGAGCAGCGAAACGCAGTCTCCGCATCGTCGAAGTGCCGATCCACTACAAGGCACGAACTTACGGGGAAACGCAGATTTCGCGGTTTCGCGATGGTTGGCTGTTGATCCGCATGGTCTTGTTTGCGTTCAAGAAGCTCAAGGCCATCTGACGATGGGCGGGGGGGACACGAGAGACTGGCGACTCGTCGAGCACCGCCGGATCTGGGACCGGAAACCGGCGCTCAGGGCAATCTATGCGGATTTCCACCAACGTCTCGAGGCCGCGTGTCCGCCGGGCCGGTTGCTGGATATCGGAGGCGGATCGGCGCACTTCAAGACCTATCGTCCCGACGTCATTGCACTCGATATCTTGCCGTTCCTGGGCATCGATGTCGTCGCTGACGCACATGCGATGCCGTTTGCCAACGATATGTTTTCTGGGATCGTGATGCTGGACGTGCTGCACCATCTGCAGCGACCGATGATGTTTCTTCGCGAGGCTGCCCGGGTCCTTCGGCCGGGCGGGCGCTTGGCTATGATTGAGCCGGGCATGAGTGCGCTCTCGACGCCGTTCTATTCGCGGTTCCACCAGGAGCCGGTGATCATGTCCGCCGATCCATTCGCCGAAGAGGTTGTGCAATCAGGTGGAGATCCATTCGAACTCGAACCAGGCCGTCCCGACGCTGATGTTCAAGACAGCCGCAGCACGCGCGCGTCTTGAAGTACTTGTGCCGGAGTTGCGGGTCGTGTCGGTGCAATGGCTGAGCCTCTTTGCCTATCCGCTCTCCGGCGGCTTCAAGCCGTGGAGTCTGTGTCCCCCAGCCCTGGTTCGGCCCGCATTGGTTATCGAGGAGCGTGCCTTGTCAGTGCTCGGACCTCTGATGGGTTTTCGCCTGATGGCCGTGCTGGAGCGGCGCTCGAACGAGGGCTGACACACGTCACGACGTTGCTTTGCCGCGGATGCACGGTGGCGGTCGGACTGGTATGTTCGTGGGCATGGCTATGCGACTTGCTGACTGTCAGGATCATCACTGAATGTGCGGTATCTCTGGGTTTTTCCGGTTGGCTGACCGCGCATCGCCAAGTGATGCCGAAGCAATTGTTGCGCGCCAGATCGAAGTGATGCGCTATCGCGGGCCTGATGCCATCGGCGTCTATACGGATCCCGGTATCGGGCTTGGTCACGCCCGCCTCGCGATCATCGATGTCTCGGCGTCCGCCAATCAGCCCATGACCGACGCGGCTGGCGACATCGTCGTCGTCTTCAACGGCGAGATCTACAACTTCCAAAGTGTCCGCGCCGAGCTTGCGGCCAAGGGGCATGCCTTCCGCACCAACTCGGACACGGAGGCGATCGTCGAGGGCTATAAGGCCTGGGGCGTTGATGTTGTCGAGCACCTGCGTGGCATGTTTGCAATCGCCCTGTACGATCGGCGGGCCGGCCGGCTGGTTCTGATGCGCGATCGCGTCGGCAAGAAACCGATCTACTACGCGGAGATTGGCGGGGCGCTGGTCTTCGCCAGCGAGATCAAGGGGGTCCTCGCGTATCCGGGCGCGAGCCGCCGCGTCGATTATGATGCCATTCACGAGTACCTGACGTTCCAGTATGTGCCGTCGCCGATGACTGCGTTCGCCGGCATCAAGAAGCTGCCGCCGGCGCACATTGCGATCGCCGAACGCGGGAAACCGCTCAAGGTCGCGCGATATTTTTCGCTTCCCAGCCCGTCCCATCGACCGCTTCGCCCTCTCGAGGAGCTCAAACGGGAACTTGTTGCCGAGCTCAGGGAGGCAACCCGGTTGCGGATGATCGCCGACGTGCCACTCGGTGCGTTCCTGTCGGGCGGTGTCGATAGTTCGGCCGTGGTTGCCATGATGGCGATGGAGTCGGGTGATCCTGTCCGCACATTCACTATCGGATTCGACGAACAGTCCCACGATGAGCGCGCCTATGCGCGCATGGTGGCGGACCGATACAAGACCGATCACCATGAATTGACGGTGCGGCCGGATGCGATGGCGATCCTGCCTGCGCTCGTCTATCACTATGGCGAGCCATATGCGGACTCGTCTGCCATTCCGACCTATTACGTATCGAAGATCGCGCGTGAACACGTGACGGTCATTTTGTCCGGAGACGGCGGAGATGAGAATTTCCTCGGCTATGCGCGGTATCTTGTGTGCCGCGACGGCGACTCGATCGGGCGCCTCCCGGCATCGCTTTTGCGGCCGCTGCAGAAACTGGCGCTGGCCATGCCGGCGTCTGCTGATCGCATTCAAACGTTGCGACGCGCACGATCGTTCGCCAGTCGCATGTTCGAGCCAGGAAGTCGCCGCTATGAGCAGTTCATTGCCTATTTCACGGACGCCGCAAAGTCGGAGATCTATTCCGGCGACATGCGGAGCCGGCTCTCACTTTCCGCATTGGACCGGCTCGACACCTATTTCGCCCAAGCCGACACTCTGACCGAAGGTGCGGCCTGGGCCGATATCCACACCTATCTCCCGGATGATCTGCTGGTGAAGGTCGATGTCGCAAGCATGGCCAATTCGCTCGAGGTACGTGCGCCGTTTCTCGATCACAAGCTGATGATGTGGGCCGCAGGCGTTGCCCCGGAGCAGCGCTTCGAGGGAAGGGAGCCGAAATCCCTTCTGAAGAAGGCGATGGAGCCCTATTTGCCGCGCGATCTGCTCTACCGGCCGAAGATGGGATTCGGAGTGCCAATCGAAGCTTGGCTTCGGCACGACATGAAAGCGTTTGCCCACGAAACTCTGCTTGGCGAGCGGGCCCGGTCGCGCGGCATGTTCGAGCCGTCAGCGGTGCAACGGTTGCTTGAGCGGCACAACGCCGGCGAGAACATGGCGTATCGGATCTGGGCGCTTCTGATGCTCGAGATGTGGTTCCAACTCTGGATCGATCCGGCCGACCCGCTGGCTGAGCCGGTGGCGCGTCGCGCGATGCGCGTCACGCCCCGGATCGCAGCGGCCGCCTAACCGCCGAGCAAGCGTGGTGACGGCTCAGAAGTCTTCCAGGAGCCGGCCGAACCCAGCCATTTTTTCGGCCACGCCGTTGGTCCGGAGCGCATGCCAGTAGGTGGCTGTATTGATCGCAAGCACGGGCTTGCCAAGCCACAACTCGGCCGCTGCTGCCAGCCGGAGCATCGAGAGATTGGTCCCGACCTGAACGATCGCATCGACGTCATCGCCGTCGAGCTGGCGCAAGGCCGTCCGGCACTCAGCGGTCGTTACGGCGGCAATCCCGGTCCATGATGAGCATTGCAGCGCGATGTCGCGGACGACCGTCAAGCCGCGATCCTGGAAATAGCGGGTGACTTCCGCATTCATCACCGGCCAATAGGGTGTCAGAACCGCAATGCGCTTGATGCCGCCATAAGCTTCGAGAGCTGCATACGTCGCATGGCTGCCGACGGTCACGTCGCGCCCGCTGGCGTTCTTGATCTGGCGAACAAAGGCGTCTGCGCCTTTGGCGCCGCCAAAAAACGACAGCGCCGAGATGCCCATGACGAGATAGTCAGGTTCGCAGGTCATGACACTTTTGACCGCGTCCATCACATTGCTGCCGATGACACCGACGCCGGCACGAAATGTCTCGTTGCTCAGCGCGTTGGTATTTGGTGTGAAGATCCGGCTGTAGTGGTTGGTGACCCCAGTGGGCCGCAGATCGTCGAAGTCCGGCTGCACGATCGTGTTCGTCGACGGCGCCATGACACCGAGCTTCAACCGCCAACCCAACGCATCTGCCATCCTGCGTCTCCGTCCGGCTCAGAACCGGTAGCCGTAGCGAATGCCCCAGACGTCGAGGCCTTCGTTGATAGTCCTGCGTATACCCGTTCGAGACGTGCTCGAAATAGAAAGAGATGCTGTTGTGCCGGTCCCATCGCCAGCCGATCTCGGCCGGGATGTGAAACAGAACGCGACTGCCGAGCGCTTTGCGCTGCGCATCCGTTGGGTTGATGGTACCGTCATGAAAGGCAGCCCCAAGGCCCAGAGCGAAGAAGATGCCGGATGGTGCCTCGATTTCCCAGCGGGCATCGAGATAGGCCTTCGAGGTGGCGCCGCGCGTATTGATCGTCGCGCCAAGGGCGGGCCGCAGGGCCCCCCCGAGCAGATTGATGCTCGGACCGAACAGGGCTTCTATGTTGACGTCGACGGACTGCGGCTCCCGCCTGAACCCGCTCCAGAGATCGCCGGGGTCGTGATAGAGCCCGCCAATCTTCAGCTCGTGGATCAGCCCTTGGGCGTTGGCGGCTGGCGCGCTCCAGGGCGACCCGAGAATCGCGCAGCTGAGAACGAGAGCCGATCCATATGTCCGCAAAAAAATCATGGCCGCGACGGTGCTCCCGTTCGCGGCCACTGGCAATTCAATTGACGGTTTCGAGGTTCGGAGCCGGCAGCGTGTGGCGCGAACGCCATGCGCCGCGCCCGCCGCGTCAGTGCGGCAGCACCTTGCCGGCACCGATGACGTAGATGCAGATGAACAGGAACAGCCAGACGACGTCGACGAAGTGCCAGTACCAGGCAGCCGCTTCGAAGCCGAAGTGCTGTTTTGGCGAGAAGTGGCCCTTCATGGCTCGGTACAGGCAGACGGCCAGGAAGATCGTTCCGATGATCACATGCGCACCGTGGAAGCCCGTCGCCATGAAGAACGTCGCGCCATAGATGTGGCCGCCGAACTTGAAAGCTGCGTGCCCGTATTCGTAAGCTTGCAACGCGGTGAACAGCACGCCGAGGATCACGGTCAAGGCGAGACCCTGGATCAACCCCTTGCGATTGTTCTCGAGCAACGCGTGGTGCGCCCAGGTGACGGTCGTGCCCGAGAGCAACAGGATCAGCGTGTTGACGAGTGGCAGCCCCCAGGGGTCGAAGGTCGATTTGAAGGCGCCATCCGGTGAAGGTTTGGGCGGCCAGATGCCGCCGGTCAGCTTGTTCCGGTCGACCATGCCGATCAGCTCTTTGCCCTGCGTGACCAAGCCGTCTGCGCCAGTGATCGGCAACGGCTCGACGGCGGCCGGAAACAGTGAGGCGTCGAAATAGGCCCAGAACCAGGCAACGAAGAACATCACCTCGGAGGCGATGAACATGATCATCCCGTAGCGCAGATGCAACCGCACGACCGGTGTGTGATCGCCAGCGTGCGCTTCGTTGATCACGTCCTTCCACCAAGCGTACATGGTGTAGAGCACACCAAGGAAGCCGATCGCGAACGGCCATGGGCCGCGCATGCCGAGCAGTTTGGCGTCGGCTGTTCCATGCGTCTTCATCCAGACGATCGCCCCGACCGCCATGATGAAGGCGAACGCCGACCCGACCACGGGCCATGGGCTCGGGTTGACCAGATGGTAATCGTGATGTTTCGCGTGGCTATCGGCCATGTCCCGTCTCCATATTCCCGTCGTCATAGATCCCGCTGAAAGCGGGCGCTGTCTCTCGAACTGGCGGCTTGCGCCGGCCCAACTCACGTCATGTACCGTCCGGCCGCTTGCTCTCACCGTCCGTCCGGACGACCCGCTTCTTCGGGTTGTCGACCGGATAGAAGGTATAAGACAGCGTGATATCCCGGATCTTGGCGCCGTCCATGTCCTTCATGATCGCCGGATCGATGAAGAAACTGACGGGCATCTCGACTGTTTCGCCCGGTTGCAGGAGCTGCTCGGTGAAACAGAAGCATTCGACCTTATTGAAGAACCCGCCGGCCTGATCGGGCGTGACATTGAATGTCGCGGAGCCGACCAAAGGCTGCTTCGACATGTTTGTCACCTTGTAGAACGCGAGGGCGTTCTCGCCGATCTTCACGTCCATGGTGTTGACGACTGGTACGAACCGCCAGGCGAGGCCGGAGCCGACATTGGCATCGAACCGCACGGTGACGATGCGGTCGAGAACCTCGGTCGAAGGCCGTTCGGCGCGCTGTGTCGTTCCAGCAAAGCCGGTGACCTGGCAGAACAGCCGATAGAGTGGCACCGACGCGTAGGCGAGTCCGATCATGCCGAACGCCAGGCTCGCGCAAAGGGCTGCCACCCGGTGATTGGCCGACTTCAGCATGTGCCGGCCTTCTTGCAAGCAGTTGTGTCCGGGGTGTTCGCGGCCGGCGCAATGGCAGGTACGGCTTGTCCGGCGTCACGCCGCAAAGCGTTCGGACCGAGCCGCACGATCGTCGCGACATAGAACAGGACAACCAGGCCGGCCAGCGCCAGCGCAATCGCAACCGATCGCGTGCGTTGGCGGCGCTGTCGTTCCTGAGTGTTCACCTCCACGAATGCCATGCCTTTCGCTCTCAACCCATCAGGCCGCGCACGACATGCTCGACCAGCAAGACGGCGAACAGCGCGAACAGATAAACGATCGAAAAGCCGAAGAGTTGCTTGGCTGCCCGATCCGCTGCTTCGCCTTCCGTGTCCCGCCAAACCTTAAGGGCGAGCGCCATGAAGACGGCGCCGAGTGCGATCGCCGTGAGGCCATAGGCAATTCCACCCAGGCCTGTCGCGACCGGTGCGAGCGCGAGCGGCACCAGCAGTGCGCTGTAGATGACGATCTGCCGTCGTGTTTCCGTGAGCCCCGCAACGACGGGCAGCATCGGCACGCCGACGCGCTCATAGTCCTTGCAGCGAAACAGCGCCAGCGCCCAGAAGTGGGGAGGCGTCCACATGAAGATGATGAGGAAGAGGATCACGCTGTCGATGCTGACGCCACCTGTAACGGCGGCCCAGCCGATCATGGGCGGGAAGGCGCCGGCGGCTCCACCGATCACGATGTTTTGCGGGGTCCGGCGCTTCAGCCACATCGTGTAGACGACGAGGTAGAAGGCGATGGTCAGCGCGAGCAATCCGGCTGCGACCCAGTTGACGATGATGCCGAGTGTCAGGACCGAGCCGATCGACAACACCATGCCGAACGTCAGCGCTTCCTCGGCTGTCACCCGGCCTTGCGGGATCGGGCGCGAGCGCGTGCGCTCCATCTGCGCGTCGATATCGGCGTCCCACCACATGTTCAGCGCGCCGGACGCGCCAGCGCCGACTGCAATGGCCAGCAGCGCGATGACAGCGAGAACGGGATGAATTTGCCCCGGTGCCGCGACGAGGCCCGTCAGTGCCGTGAAGACAACGAGTGACATCACGCGCGGTTTTAGGAGCGCCAGGAAGTCGCCGACGTCGCCGCCGGACACGTCTAATTCGGCGCTCTGGCCAATTCCACTCTGAGCCATCGATCGTCTCGCTTGCCAAGGATGCGAAGCGGACCTGAGGTCCGTTCGCTCCGGACCTCAGTGGTGATCCGTTGCCGTAATCTTCGGCAGCGTTTCGAAGGAGTGGAAATCAGGCGGAGATGGCAGCGTCCATTCCAGCGTCGTTGCGCCTTCGCCCCAAGGATTGTTGGCCGCCTTTTCTTTGCGCACGAAGTAGGCGTGCAGCATGCCCGCGAAAAAGATCAGCGTCGCCACGGCCGTCATGTAGGAGCCCCAGGACGAAATCTTGTTCCAGTAGGCGAACGCATCCGGGTAGTCCGCATAGCGGCGCGGCATGCCGGCGAGCCCGAGGAAGTGTTGCGGGAAGAAGAGGATGTTGGCGCCGATGAAGGTCAGCCAGAAGTGCACCTTCCCGATCGTCTCGTTGTACATGTAGCCCGACATCTTCGGGAACCAGTAGTACCAGCCCGCGAAGATCGCGAACACCGCGCCGAGTGAGAGCACGTAGTGGAAGTGCGCCACAACGTAGTAGGTGTCGTGGAGTGCGCGATCGACGCCGGCGTTAGCCAGCATGACGCCCGTCACGCCGCCGACGGTGAACAGGAAGATGAAGCCAATCGCCCAGAGCATCGGGACCGTGAAGCGGATCGAGCCGCCCCACATCGTCGCGATCCAAGAGAAGATCTTCACGCCGGTCGGGACGGCGATCACCATCGTCGCAAACACAAAGTAGGCCTGCGCCTGCACACCCATGCCGGAGGTGTACATGTGGTGAGCCCATACGACGAAGCCGACCAAGCCGATCGCCACCATGGCGTAGGCCATGCCGAGATAGCCGAACACCGGCTTTTTCGAGAACGTCGAGATGACGTGGCTAACCATGCCGAAGCCGGGAAGGATCAGGATGTAAACTTCGGGGTGACCGAAGAACCAGAAGAGATGCTGATAGAGCAGCGGATCGCCGCCGCCGGCCGCGGAGAAGAACGTCGTGCCGAAGTTGCGGTCCGTAAGCAGCATCGTGATCGCGCCGGCAAGAACCGGGAGCGAAAGAAGCAGTAGGAACGCCGTCACCAGCACCGACCAGACGAACAGCGGCATCTTGTGCAGCGTCATGCCGGGTGTGCGCATGTTGAAGATGGTGGTGATGAAGTTGATGGCGCCGAGGATCGACGACGCGCCAGCGAGATGAAGCGAAAGGATCGCGAAGTCCATCGCCGGGCCCTTGTGGCCGTCGGTCGATAACGGGGCATAGATCGTCCAACCACCGCCGACGCCACAGCCTGAGCGATCGTTCCCATCGCACGGCCCTGCGCCCGGCACGAACATCGAGATAACGAGGAGGGCGAACGATGCCGGCAGCAGCCAGAACGAAATGTTGTTCATGCGCGGGAACGCCATGTCCGGCGCACCGATCTGCAGTGGAACGAACCAGTTCCCGAAGCCACCGATCATCGCGGGCATTACCATGAAGAACACCATGATGAGGCCGTGGCCGGTGACGAACACGTTGAAGGTATGTGGGTTGGCGAAGTACTGCATGCCGGGCTCGGCGAGCTCCAACCGCATCATCACGGACAGAAAGCCGCCGACGCAGCCTGCCATCATCGCAAAGAGCAGATACATCGTGCCGATGTCTTTGTGGTTCGTCGAGTAAAGCCACCGCCCCATCCCATAGGGTGTGTGCTCGTGATCGTCGTGTGCGTGCGCGTTGCTAGCCATGTGCCTGTGCCTTCATTCGGTAATGCCGCTGGGACCGGTCCACTTGGGAGTGGTCAGCGTGATCCTGGTTTCGCTTGGGCGACGTTTGCCGGGGCCGCCGCGTCCGCCAACTTGGCCTGTTCAATGGCGATGCGATCAATCAACTCCCGGGCCTTGCCGCGAGTTGCACGGTCCTTCATCGCCGTAGACCACTCATTAAAGACCGCGTCGCTGACGACGCGCACCGCAATCGGCATGAACGCGTGATCCTTGCCGCACAGCTCCGAGCACTGGCCATAGTAGACGCCTTCGCGTTTGGCTTTGAACCAGGTTGCCGTCGTCCGGCCGGGCACGGCATCAACCTTCGATCCGAAGGAGGGGATAGTCCAGTTGTGGATGACATCGCTCGCCGTGACGATGACGTGGACCACCTTATTGACGGGAACGACGACCTCGTTGTCGACCGCGAGAAGTCGTGGCGACGGGATGCCCTTCTTGATCCGGGTGTCGCGTTCGGTATCGTTCAGCATGATCGAGGTGATGCTGAAGCCACCCTGGTCAGGGTAAGCATGTGTCCAGTTCCACTGATTGCCGGTAGCTTTGATGGTGAGGTCCGGCTTCGGGTAGGTGTACTGGGCGAACAACAGTTTGAACGACGGCAGCGCTATGCCGATCAGGATCACCACTGGAATGACCGTCCAGGCGACCTCGAGGCCGGTATTGTGTGTGGTCTTTGATGGGGTCGGATTCGCTTTTTCATTGAACTTGACGGCGACGATGATCAGAAGCGCCAGCACGAACAGGGTGATGCCGATAATGACGACGTTCACCATGTCATGGAGCCAGTTGATCTGCTCCGCGATGTCCGTGACGGGTGTTTGCAGCCCCATCTGGCCGGGTGACGGCTGGCCTGCGCCCGCGATCGCGTTGCCTGCCAACATCGCCATTGCCGCCAGCGCGGCGAGCCCGCACGTCAAGTTGCCTAGTTTGCGCTTGATCATTCCAGTCGTCCCTAAAACCCGCATTCCCGAATGGCCCGATAGCCAAACGGAGTGATCCCTAACCAGTGTCCCGCGAGACGCGTTCCAAGGCAACGCGCTACATTGACCGCCAACAGCATTGATTAGGGCATTGCCTTGCGGCAACTGCCTCCCAGATCGCTTGGGATTTTCGACTGCCAACATTGGAATCGGGCGCGCCGATACTCCCAAACTGCAAATTTGAGATCAACACCAGCGTGGTAGGCGACTCAAGCCTGCCAGCGTGCGGCATAATGCGCTTTTGTGTTGGGTCGGAGGGGGATTGGCGCGGGTCCCACTTTGGCCCTATTCGTCGCGGATTCCATGGGTGCCGTATCGCGCGAACGATCGACGGATCGCGTCGACATCGAATGGGTGGCGGCGACCAAAGGTATAAGATTGGGCACGCCCAACGACTTGCGGGAGCCGACGAACGAATGACCCTGAGCACGGGAATGACGGTGTCGCTGGTCGGCTCCAGACTGCTGCGGATTTGGGTGGCTGCCATTGTCATCATCTTGGGCGCCGGTAGCGTCTTGGATGACGTCCTGGCCCAGGAAGGGACTGTCAAGGGCCAGCACGGCGACTGGCAGATCGTGTGCAAACCACCGCCGCCGGGTGCGCGGAACGAAACCTGTGCGTTGGTTCAGAGCGTAACGGCCGAAGACCGGAATAATGTAGGTCTCACGGTTTATTTTCAGACTTTCACCAATGGCACCAGAGTGTTGCGGGTGTTTGCGCCGCTCGGAGTGCTGTTGCCGCCGGGACTTGGCTTGAAGATCGACGACAAGGACGTCGGCAATGCCCCGTTCCTGCGCTGTCACAATCTCGCCTGCTATGCGCAGGTGGTCGCCGAGGATAAGCTCGTCGAGCAATTGAAGACAGGCAAGACAGCGGTGTTCATTATCTTCCAGACGGAAGAAGCTGGTATCGGCATTCCGATCTCATTGGCTGGCTTTTCACAAGCGCTCGCTGCCCTCAAGTAGCTGACGCATATAATTTAAAGTCGATTTTCTTGGACCTAACCATTGTGGCTGGGCGACAGTGTGCGCACGATTTGCAGTGCTGAATCGAGGCGGTTGATGCCCCCGGTTTTGCCACTTTGTTTTCCTATCTACATGAGGGGTGCGGGGCGCAAGTTGATGGGAGGCCGGTATGCGGCCTGAGCGCCTTCAGTCTTGTGTCGATATCGAGTCGGAGCCGGCCCGGCGAGCCGGGCGGCTGCGACAGTTCCGCCTGACGTTTCGCAAGCCCATAAGCGCTGTGATGGCCGCTTCATCGGCGGTTGAAGACCTTGCCGACAGCTTCCCCGCGCTCTTGTTCGCGCTATCGACCGGGTACGGCAGCGCCGACCAGCGTCAAGCCGCGATTCGCCTGATTGTCTCGGGTGCCCAGCTGAAAGAGGTCGCAGCTGCGCTTGACCTGCCGTTTTGGTTGCGCCGGCTACCCGCGAGCGCCTTGACGCAGGCGTTGCCAGCGATGCCGAGCGACCCCGACTTTGCCGCAATGGTCGCCAATCGCATGCCTGCGACCTCGAAAGACTGCGGATCGTGGTTCGATCGCTTGCTGCTCACGTACAAGCTGATCGGCCGTGACTTTGCTCTCTGGGCGATCCGGGAGCCGCGTTTCCAGCCGCTGGTGTCCAACGAAGACGACCTGCAATGGATGTTTGCCTGGGCTTGGGCCAGCACACGCAAGACCTCTCGCGGGTACGCTTTGATCCGCGTCCCCTGGACGCCTGCGATGACCTGGAAGCGCGCCCGCGAGGAAATCTCGCTCTGGCGCAAGCGGATCGATTTGATCAGCGCCTTGGCTGGTCCACCACGCGATCCATGGTTCGCCGACGGGTCATTGCAGGGACACGAGTTCATCGGGCTTGCGACCGTCGATGCCTTCATCGCCGAAAGTGCGATAATGGAAAACTGCCTGGACCAGTACGCGGCACATCTCGCCTATGGCCGGGTTCGTGTGTTCAGCGTCCGCCGCAATGGGCGTCCGATTGCGAACGTGGAGCTGTCGCTCCGGTCCGACGACGCCTCGATGCCCTGCATCTCGCAGATCCGCGGTCTGCGGAATCGCCGCGCGTCGCCGATGGTCTGGCAAGCTGTGCATGCTTGGCTCGGCAGTCAGCCGTTTCGCGCGCTTAGCGCCGCCCCGACGTCGAACATCGCGTCCCGCGATGCGCTGCGGGACTTCTGGCGTCCGTATGTCGAGTCCGTGCAGAGCGCGGGGCTTCCGCCGCGGCTTTTGACAACGGTGCTTGGGCGACCTCGCAAACGGGGCGATGCCCTGATGCGCGTTCTGCAGGACCTGGGCGCCGCCGAGCGGACTCGACAGCATCGTGTACTTGCCAATGACGTGGCAGGACTTATGCCTGCGCTGACGCCACTCAACCGGACGTAAGCGTCTGCCCGGCGTCTACGAGGGCAATCAACGTGGCGACCTGATCAGCCTCGCTTGCGGGTTTGTCCCAGCGGATGCGTGCGATGCGTGGGAAGCGCATGGCGAGGCCAGATTTGTGGCGCGCCGAGCGCTGTACGGCGTCGAACGCGACCTCGACGACCAGCATTGGCTCGACGGAGCGCACCGGCCCGAACCGATCGATCGTGTGCTCGCGAACCCAGCGATCGAGGCGCAGGAGTTCGGCGTCCGAGTAGCCGGAGTAGGCCTTGCCGACCGGCACCAGCTCCAGGCTGCCGTCGCGGGTCGCCTGCCAGGCGCCGAACGTGAAATCCGAATAGTAGGACGAGCGTTTGCCGGAGCCGCGCTGCGCGTACATCAGGACGCAGTCGGCAGTCAGCGGAGCCCGCTTCCATTTGAACCACTGGCCTTTTGGCCGGCCGGCCACGTAAGCTCCATCTCGCCGCTTCAGCATCAATCCTTCGATCGAGCCTGCGCGCGTCTCGGACCAGAGTGCCTCCAAGTCGGCTTTTGTTGCGACCGGCACCAGCGGAGATAGGTCGGCGCACTGAGGCCGGGTACTGGCGATCCAATCCTCAAGGCGCCTGCGGCGATCGGCGAAAGGCAAAGCGCGAAGATCCTTGCCAGCGAGTTCCAGCACGTCGTAGAGGCGCACGTGCGCAGGGAACTCCGCGAGCATGCGTCGTGTCACAGTTCGGCGATTGAGCCGTTGCTGAAGGTCGTTGAACGGCGCCACCTCGCCATGGCGCATGACCAGCAACTCGCCATCAAAAACGCCGTCGGCTGCAAAGGCCGCCTGGAGATCGGGAAAGCTGCGGCTGATGTCGTCGCCGCTGCGTGAATAGAGTCGCACACCGTCTCGGTTTGCTGCGACCTGGACCCGGATGCCGTCCCATTTCCATTCACAGGCGAAGTCGGCGAGGTCGAGCGCCGCCCAGGCCTCCGGCGCCAGCGGAAGGGCCAGCATCAACGGGCGAAATACCGGCTGACCGCGCGACTCGGGACGCGGACCCCGGCCTTCGATCCATTGAAAGAGTTCGGAATATGGCGGTGTGAGGCCGTGCCAAACCTCCTCAATGTCCTCTACGGCCGCAGCGCCCATCCCGGCGATGGCTGTCTTGACGAGGCGGGCCGAGACGCCAACCCGCGGCGCGCCGGTCAGCAGCTTCAGGAGTGCGAAGCGTCCTGCGGCATCCAGACCATCGAGCCAGCGTTCGAGTTGCGGCGCCAGCGCGTCGCGATCGATCAGGGTCAGCGTTTCCACAATCGCTGATAGACGAGGGCTGTCCACCGCCTCGCGCGGATCGGGCCACAGCAGCGCGACAGTCTCGGCCGTGTCGCCGACGTAGTCGCGCGAGAGTCGGAACAGCTCCTCGTCGAACCGCCGCTGCATCAGGTCAACGATGATCCGGCGGATTGGAAACGAGAACGGCAGTCCGTCGGTCAGTGCCGCCAGCGCCCAGCCGCGATCGGGATCTGGTGTTGCCGTGAAATAGTCCGTCATGAGCCGGAGTTTGCCGTTGCGCGACGGCGTATAGACCAGTCGATCGAGCAATTCAGCGAAATCTTTCATTCGGCTTCGTCCTCCCGCCCGATCAGCGCGAGCGCACGACCGCGCCGTCCCATCTTCCGGATCTGGTGGACCAGCGCTTCCTCGCGGCCGTGCGTCACCCAGATCTCGCCAGCGCCAGAGTCCTCGATCGTTTGGATCAGTTCGGGCCAGTCGGCGTGATCGGAAATCACAAGTGGCAGCTCCACACCGCGCTGGCGTGCCCGGCCGCGCACGCGCATCCAGCCCGATGCAAACGCCGTGAGCGGGTCGGCCAGACGCCGCGACCAGCGATCGGCCAATGCCGACGGCGGCGAGAGGACGATGTCTCCAGCGAGTTTTCCTGCGGCCTCGCTGACGGGCCGAAGCTCGCCGAGCGGCACGCCGAGATGCTCGTAAAGCGCACAGAGCGACGTGAGTGCACCATGCAGCCAGATCGGACGGTCATAGCCGTGCTGCCGCAGCAGCGCGATCAGACGCTGGCACTTGCCGAGCCCATATACGCCGACCTGGTGCGTGCGCTCGGGGAACGCACGGAGCGAGGCGAGCAGCCGGCCGATTTCGCGTGCGTCGGGCTCGTGACGGAACACCGGCAGTCCGAATGTCGCCTCGGTGACAAACAGATCGCAGGGCACCAACTCGAACGGTCGGCACGTCGGATCAGTCCGGCGCTTGTAGTCGCCGGAGATGACGGCGCGCTGCCCTTTGTTGTCGATCACCACCTGCGCGCTTCCGAGGATATGTCCCGCAGGTTTCAAATGAACGCGTACGTCCCCAATCGTCAGGGGTTCATCAAGGCTGAGTATTTGCACCGACCCAAAAGCCCGGTCGCCAAGGCGGACCCGCATGATCGCCGCCGTCTCGGACGTCGCGAGCACGGCGGCGTGCCCCGGCCGGGCGTGGTCCGAGTGACCATGCGTGATGATCGCCCGATCGACCGGGCGATGTGGGTCGACATAGAAACCGCCAGGCTCGCAATAGAGGCCGGAATCGGTTGGGTGGAGCCAGTTCTCGAAGGGCATTGTGGCCACGTGTGATCGTCCTTGTCTGATGCGGCCTTGTCCGATGATTTAGTGGCAGCCCACCCGGTTTCACAGGCTGGCAAGCAATTCCTTGGGATCTCGGGGCCTTCCGCTGACGGTGGTTAGCTGCAACACTGGCTTCCTCACCATCCATCGATCGAACAATGAGGCGCCCATGCAATCCCTCCGTCCAGCAGCCGACCGAGTCGCAGATTTGCTCAAAACCCGCGGCGAGACCGTGGCTGTTTCGGAGTCGTCTGCCGGCGGGCTGATCTCAGCTGCTCTGCTCGCGGTTCCCGGCGCGTCGGCCTATTTTCTGGGTGGCGCCGTCGTCTATACCCGGCAGGCGCGGAGCGCGCTTGTTGGCATCACCGACGGCGAAATGAAGGGGTTGCGTTCGTCGAGCGAGCCCTACGCGGCGCTGCTCGCCCGCACGGTCCGTCATCGCCATGCCGCAACCTGGGGGCTGGCGGAGACGGGCGCCGCCGGTCCGACCGGTAACCGTTATGGCGACAAGTCCGGCCACACCTGCATCGCAGTGTCCGGAACCGATGAACGCGTTCTCACGCTCGAGACCGGGAGCGCCGATCGCGAGGCCAATATGCGCGCCTTTGCGTTGCAGGCCTTGGAGACGTTCGCGGAGGTCCTCGACGCTGCCCCTCGCGCGTGAACGGGGAAGCGCATCTTCGCGTTGCGATCTTCTGTTTGGTCTGCGTTCTGCTCGCGGTCGCGATGTCCCTTTGCAATGCCGATCGCCGGCAGACCAATTTGTCGAACTCAGAAGGTGCATTCGCCGATCCGCGATGCGTCCGCGACTGCGAGCTGGCGCACGCCACCGGCCGCAGCGAACCGGCCAATGCTTTTATGGCGTGCACCCAACGCTGTCCGATTCGCCGGCCAGCACGATAAGGACCGGCCGAACCTAGACATTGTTGCCTCATCCAATCCGAGAGACTTCTGTTTCCTTGCTGGTAATGAATTCCAGCAGTGCCGGTTGACCCTTCTTGGTCGCCTCGATGCCGCGCTTGATGGCGGGCTTGATGTCAGCCACGCGCTCGATCCGTTCACCGTAGCAGCCGAGCGCCTTGGCGAAGTTGGCGTAGTGCCCGGAGATGTCGGTCGACCGATATTTTTCTGTCGAGACCGGCATCACCTTCAGCTCGATCGCCATCGAGAAGTTGTTCGAGAGAATCGACAGGATCGGGATCTTCTCTCGGGCAGCCGTCTCGAAGTCCATGCCTGTGAAGCCGATCGCCGCGTCACCCCAGACGTTCACGCACAGCTTCTCGGGTTTGGCGAGCTTGGCGCCCATCGCGAGGCCGAGGCCATAGCCGAGCTGCGTGGTCTTGCCCCAGCCGAGGTAGGAGAGCGGGGTTGTTGATTTCCAGAACGGCGAGACCTGATCGCGCGGGCTGCCGGCGTCATGTGTGATGATCGTGTTGGCGACATCGACGGTATGCTGCAGATCCCAGAAGACGCGATAGGGATTGATCGGTTCGCTGTCGGACGTCAGTTTTGGCAGCCATTTCGCGAACCAGGGCTCGTAGACTTCCTTGATTTCGGCGGCCACCAGCTTGGGGTCTTTCGGCGACTTGCCGTGCAGCTTCTGCACTTCTTCGAGGATTCCACCAAGGATCAGTTTCGCGTCACCGGCAATGCCGAGCGACACCGCGATATCCTTGTTGATGTCGGACGGATCCAGCGTCGCCTGGATGATGTTCTTGTGGCCAGCGGGCATCTTGACGCCGAAGTTGGTTTCGGTGAACGAGCAGCCGATGCCGAGGATCAGGTCCGACTTGTCAAGGAATGTGCGCACCGTCTGCGCGATCGCGAGGCCACCCGAGCCGAGCGACAGCGGATGATCTTCGGGGAACGCGCTCTTGCCTTCGAGGCTCGTCGTGACGGGAATGGCCAGCAATTCGGCCAATGCCTTGAGCTCGCCCCACGCCTCCGCCCAGTGTACGCCCTGACCCGCGTAGATGACGGGGCGCTTCGCCGCGACCAGCCGCTTGGCGGCTTCCTTCACAGCAGCCGGATCGACGCCCGACTTGATGAACGACGGCGACAGATAGCTCGTCGGATCACAGTCGTCGTTCCACATGTCGGTCGGGATCTCGACGAGCACTGGGCCGCCGCGACCCGATTTTAGGCGTTGAAAGGCACGGCGGAATACGTTTGGGATATCGGCAGCCGACGTGATCGGCTCGGCCGACTTGGTGATCGAGCGCATCGACACCGAGGCGTAGTAGTTCCTGTCGATCCAGGCCTGGCGGCGCGCGTAACCCATCGGCAGCACGAGGATCGGCACGCTTTCGCTGTAGGCCTGCGCGACGCCACCGTAGGCGTTTTCCGTGCCCGGGCCGTGCTGCATGGCGAACACGCCGATCCGTTTGCCGGAAGTTACACGACTGATCGCGTCAGCCATGTGCAGGCCGGTTCGCTCCTGGCGCACGATGATCGGCCGGATGTCGACCTTGGCTGCGTGCTCCAGCACATGGTTCACCGGGTAGCCGATGATCCATTCTACGCCTTCGCGTTTGAGTATATGCGAGATCGCGTCTGCCGTTTTCATGGGGATACCTCTGTCATCCGACCGCAGAGCGCATCGAAGCACGGGACGAGACCCGCGCCAAGCGCATTGGCGAACTGCGGCTCTCGGCGTGCCCAGTGATCAATGCCGGTCAGGCGCACGCTTGTCCGGTTGCTCGGCGGCAGTCTCTGCCTCAAGCAGGCTCGCTCGCCAGTCGCGCCGGCGCGCCAGCAACGACCCGAACGATACGAGGAGCAAGCCGATCGACACGGCGATCAACACGGCTGAGATCGGTCGCTTCAGGAAGATCAGCCAGTCGCCGTTCGACATGACCAGCGACTGGCGCAGACTCAACTCGAACGTTGGCGCGATAACCAGGCCGAGCACCAGAGGCGCCGGATCGAGATCGACCTTGCGGAGCAGATAGCCGACGACGCCCATTATCAGCATGATCCAAACATCGACGATCGAGTGGCTGACCTCGTAAACGCCGATGATGCAGAACATGATGATCAGCGGGTAAAGGTAGGCATAGGGGACCCGCAGAATGGACACGAACAGGCCGACCAGCGGCAAGTTGAGCGCGAGCAGCATCAGGTTGCCGACGTACATTGATGCGATGAAACCCCAGAACACATTCGGGTGCTCGGTGACGAGCGATGGTCCAGCCGGCACGCCGTGGATGAGCAGGGCCGCCATCAGCACGGCGGTGACCGGCCCGGTCGGCAGGCCAAGAGCCAGCATGGGGACAAAAGCGCCCGTCGAGGCCGCATTGTTGGCAGCTTCAGGGCCCGCGACGCCGGCAACGGCGCCATGGCCAAACTGTTCGGGCCGGCGTGAGATGCGGCGCTCGAGACCATAGGAGAGGAAGCTCGAGATGATATGGGCCGACCCGGGCACGATGCCGACGAGGAACCCAAGGGCCGAGCCGCGAAAGATCGGTGGCAGTGCCTCCCGCCATTCGGTCCGCGTCGGCATCAACTCGGCCAGGCGCGGACGATGCACCGGTTGCTGATTGGCCCGCGACATCGTCGAAAGAATTTCGCCGAGACCGAACAAGCCGACGGCAACAGGCACGATGCCGATCCCGTCACCAAGCTCCTTGATGTCGAACGCATAGCGGAAATGGCCGCTCATCGTATCTATCCCGATGCAGCCGAGCAGCAGGCCGAGTGCCGCCATCAGCAACGTCCGCACCAGCGAGGTCGTCGACATATAGGCGAGGAACACCAGACCGAGAATGAGCAGCGCTGTGTACTCGGGCGGGCCGAATTTCAGTGCGAGCCGCGCCAGCGGCGGGGCCACGAACGTCAGCGCGACGATGCTGAGTGTGCCGGCGATGAACGAGCCAACGGCTGCAATCGCCAGCGCTGCGCCGGCCCGGCCCTTCTGCGCCATGGCATAGCCGTCGATACACGTCATCACCGACGATGCTTCGCCCGGTATGCGCATCAGGATCGACGTGGTCGAGCCGCCGTACTGCGAACCATAGTAGATGCCGGCGAGCAGCACGATCGCCTTTGTCGCGTCCAGACCAAACGTTACCGGCAGCAGGATGGAAATGCCGGCGAGCGGCCCCACTCCTGGCAACATGCCAACCAGCGTGCCGACCAGGCACCCGATAAAGGCATAGAATAAGACATCCGGCCGGAACGCGACCGAGAAGCCTAGCGCAAGACTATCGAAGGTTTCCAAAGGATCAGAATCCGAACGGGCCTTTCGGCAGCGGCGATTTCAAGAGGATGCCCAGCAGGACATAGGTGACGGCTGGGACGCCAAGTCCAAACGCGATGGCGCGGCCGAGCGGCAGGCGCTCGACGGCGACGAGGAGTATGAGCAGCAGCGCGGCCATGGTGAGCAGAAACCCGAGCCCCTCATAGAGCCACAAGGCCACCGCAGTGATCCCGACAATGCGGAGGGCATGCGGGAGATCCGGCCATTCTAACGAGGAGAACGGCGGGCCGGTCCCCGCCTGAAGGGCCAGAATCAGCCCGAACAACATAAGGTATCCGCAGGAGATCAGAGGCAGCATGCCTGGACCCGGCGAACTCAGTGTACCAAACGGAAGATCCCGGCTCAGCGCCGACACGAAAATCGCCAGCGACACGAAGACGCCGCCCGTAACATGGTCCCGGCGGAGGATCATACTTGTGGCCTGAACGGCTGTTTGCCACTGCACGGTCTGGGCACGTTTACACCTTGCCGATCAAACGTACGGCCTCTTCGACCTGCTTGGAATCTGCGTCCCAAAAGGCCTTGAACTCCGGCTGATCGAGGAACGCGATCTCTTCGCCGAGGTTCTTCATGGCTTGAGCAAACGTTTCCGCTCCGACGGCCTTCTTGGTTTCGGTGCGCCAGCGATCGACGACATTCTGAGGCGTTCCTTTGGGACCGAACAAGCCCATCCAGAGGTAGAACTCGACGTTGTAGCCAAGTTCTTTCAGTGTCGGGACATCGGGCTGCGAACTGATGCGCTTGTCAGAGAAGCAGGCGAGAATGCGAGCTTTTCCAGCCTTCACTTGTGCCGAGGCGGATGCCAGAGACGACACGGCAACGTGTGAATTGTTGCCGATGAGCGCCGTGATCGACGGGCCACCACCATTGGTTGGCAGATGTTTCATCTGGATGCCGGCCGCCTTCATGAACAGCGCCGTCGGCAGATGCAGGGCGCCGTGCAAGCCCGATGATGAGAAGATCAGAGCATCAGGCCGCTTCTTTGCATCGTCGACCAGATCCTTGACGGTCTTGTAGGGTTGTTGGTCGTTCGTCAGCAAGACCATCGGCCCAGCCGTAATCCGAACGATCGGCACGAAATCGTCCCGCGTGAACTTCACGGGCCGGCCGTAGATCTTATCGACTTCGGAGAAGCCCGCCAGCGAGACAAGATGGATCATCAATGTATAGCCGTCAGGTTTGGCGGCAGCAGCGAATTGCGCGCCCACCTGCCCAGCGGCGCCCGCCTTGGTATCGATCACCACCGGCTGCTTCATCAATGGTTCGAGGACGGCGGCCAAGGGCCGGCCCACAACATCCGCGGTGCCACCGGGTGGAAACGGGTTGATCAGTGTGACGGGTCGGCTGGGGTAGGCGTCCTGGGCGGATCCATAGCCTCCGGTCAGTCCAACTGTTGCGGCGGACGCCCCGGCAACGAATTGACGTCGGTCCATAACTTCCTCCCGATAGCTTGCGCTTCTTGGATCTGGCGCTGTCGTTTGCCAACTTGATGTCCGCCAATCTAGGTGACGCTGCCGCCTCGTGTCGATGGACCACTTACAGGCGGCGCTTGTGGGATCGTCGGAACGGAACAACATTTTCGCGAAGTTGCCCAAATGCCTCCAGCCGCGATCGAAAACTGGTTGGATTCCAAGGTTTGCAGCGAAAAGCGTCGCAATTCCATCAAGCTGTGTTGTTCTTGGAATGGTGCGGGCGGTTGATTATAGTGCCCGCCAAGGGGAGCACGCCTGTAAAGTTGTGACCGGCCATCGACCTCATTCAGGAAGATGACGCCATAGCTTTGCATCGGGGGGCATGCGAGCGGCGAACCTGTGCTAGCGGACCGGCTGGTCGCGCAGGATGTGTTGGGACGGGAGTGTTGTATGAAGTGTAATCCGTGGCGCTGGCTCTGGGGCCTTATTCCGATTCTCATGTTGAGCTGGCTCGCGATCCTTGGCGAGCGGGAGCGGATTGAAAAGGACCTGACCGAGCGGGTCAACGCCGTGCTCAAGCGCGACGGGCAGGATTGGGCAAAAGTCGCTTTTAATGGCCGTGACGGATCGATTGCGGGCCGTGCCCTGGACGACGGAGAACCGCCGAAAGCGCTGCAGCAGGTGCTGAGCACATGGGGCGTGCGCATCGCGGACAACAAGGCCACCCTGGTCGAGAAGGTCGATAATTTCGTTTGGAGCGCGACCCGTCGCGAAAAGTCGATCCAGCTCGGCGGCTACGTGCCGAGCGAAAAGGCACGAGGCGACGTCGTTGCTTTGGCCAAGTCGAGCTTTCCCGGCTTCGATGTGACCGATGGCATGAAGCTGGCCCGCGGCGCACCTCCGGCCGATGTTTGGCTCAACGGGGTCGGCTTCGGTATGAAGCAGCTCACGCAGCTCAAGCAAGGTCAGGTCGATCTGGAGCAGACGAACATCACGGTTGCCGGTGAGGCGATCGATGCAAAGACCTATCGCGACGTCAAAACGGCTCTGGCCGGCGGGCTGCCGCAGGGCATTCGCCTGAAGCAGGAAGCCGTCAAGGGTCCTCTGATCAAGCCTTATGTCTGGACCGCGGCCTATGCCGGCGAGCAGCTGACACTGAAGGGACATGTGCCTTCCGACAAAGCGCGGGATGATATCGTCGCAGCGGCCAAACGAGCGCTCCCCAAAGCGCGGATTGTCGATCAATTGCAACCGGGTGATGGAGCTCCGGCAAACTTTCTCGGCGCGGCAACTGGCCTTTTGGCTCAGTTCGCAAGCCTCGAGGAAGGGACGGCTGAGATCCGCGACGCTGCGATGAGCATCAGCGGGATGGCTCCCGGGGCGACACAGGCAGAGACGGTCCGCGGTGCACTCAAAACCGCTACCTTCACCGGCTTCCGCGCCACCGAGCAGATCAAGCATCGCGAGCCGCAGATCAAGGCAATCAGCCCCTACGTGACCAGCTTCGCGCTCGACGGGCCGGCCCTAATCCTCTCGGGCTATGTGCCGAGCGAAGAAGTCCGATCGGCGACGGTCGCCGTGGCGTCGCAGCGGTTTCCGGGGCGGGCCATCCGGAACGAGTTGCAGATCGCGGCGGGCCAGATGACTGGCTGGAACAAGTGCGTCGACGTCGGTCTGACGGCTATGCAGCGGCTTGGCAACGGGCGGTTCGCGTTGACCGATCGCCGTCTCGAGGTTGTCGGCGAGACGAGCAACGAAGCGCTTGCTCAAGGACTTCCGGGCGAGGTGCGGTCGGCCACGGCGACGGATTGCGACTCCGACGTTCGGGTCACTCTCAAGGTCGAACTCGAAGCCAGCCGAAGTGAAGCCTCCCGATCCGAAACCTGTCGATGACGATGCGCGCCGGCGCGCTGCTGAAGCCGAAGCCCAGCGGGCAGCAGCGGCTCAAGCCGCTGCTGCTACCCAGGCGGCTGCGGCTCAAGCCGCGGCTCAAAAGGCGGTGGAGGAGGCCAGGCAGCAGCGGATCGTGGCCTGCCAGCAGGCGCTGACGACGGCGTCGAAAGAAGGCGTGATCAACTTTCAACGCGCCAGCGCCGTGATCGAGAACCGGAGCTATCCGACGCTCAACAAACTGGCTGAGGCGGCCAATCGCTGCCCCGACCTTAAGGTCGAGATCGGCGGTCACACGGACTCCGATGGCACACCCGAGCGCAACCAGCGTCTGTCGGATCGGCGGGCTCAATCCGTCGTTGATTATCTCGTGCAGGCCGGCGTCGATCGCAATCGCCTGACCGCGGTCGGGTACGGAGAGACGCAGAATGTCGCTCCCAACGACACAGCCGATAACAAGGCGCGGAACCGTCGCATCGAGTTTGTCGTGAAGACGAACTGATCGCACACCGCGGCCCCGAAAGGACATCCCATGGGTTACCTGTTCGCAAAGATGATTTGGTACATCCTGCTCGCGTTTGCCGTCGGCCTGGCCGTCGGATGGGCCACCTGCAATCGCATCGATGATCAGGCCTGATCGCAACGAGTTCGCCAGGAGTTTAGTCGATGACAGCGTTTACGTGGCAGACCATGTTGCTGCTGGGCCTTGCGTATCTCGCGGGCTGCTGGGTGGCTTGCCTTGCAAGACGGATGCTGGGTGCGCAACCCGAGGAGCGGCCCGTGTCCCGGGCTTCGGCCGCCACGCCTGCATCGGTCCCTGCGCCAGTGGCGGCAGCGCCGCGTGCTGTCGCTCCGGCAACCGTCGTTCCGCGCTCTCCGGCGCCGCCACCCGCGGCGACTCCAGTCCGCGATGGCTTCCGGCGTGCCGATACGCTCGAGCCGGCCCCATTGGCGCCGGCGCGGCAGACCAGTGCACCCATCCCTGCTCCAGTACCGGCCCCCGCCCCAGTGCGTGCGGCGCCGCCGCTGGTTGTCGAAGCGCCGATTCCCGCTCCGGCCCCCGCCCCCGTGGTCGGGTCGCCGATGCCAGCGCGCGAGGCGTCGCGATTTGAGCGCGCGCTCACCGGCGAAGGCATCCAGCAGCATCCGGCGCCGGCGGTCCCGCCCCTAGCGGCACAGCCGGTGATCCCGTCTCCGGTGACGATCCGGCCTGTCGCGCCCTTCCCGGTTCCGGTTCCCGCGCCCGTGGTTGAGAAGCCCGCCGCAGTCGTGGCGGCAGCAACAGCTGCGGCAGCGGTCGCGGCGGCGGCGACAGCCGCACGCGCGGCCGCCCCGGCTCCTGCGTCGACCCCGACGGTCCGCGTGCCTGCATCTTCGCAACCGGTCGTGCCGGCGGGCCCAGCCGATGACTTAAAGCGGATCCGGGCCATAGATGCCCCGCTGGAGCAAGTGCTCAATCGCTTCGGGATAACGCGCTACGCCCACATTGCGCAGTGGCGTACCGATGACGTTGCTCGGATCAGTCGCGAGCTCGGTTTCCACGGTCGCATTGAGCAGGAAAACTGGATCGAGCAGGCGCAGATTCTGGCCCGCGGCGAGGATACGTTCTACTCGCGGCGGATCGCGCGGGGCGAGACGCCGAACGCCCAGCAGGTCGCGGACGAAGGTGTGCGCCGGGCGCTGCCACCGGCTGACGTCCGGCCGGCGGCTCCGGCCATCGCGGCCGCTCCGGCGCCAGTTCCAGTTCCAGTACCGGGCGCTGCGCCCGCTGCCGTTGTTGCCCCGGCCGTTGCCGCTCCGGTTGCGCCTGCCGTGACCGCAACCAAGCCGGAGGTTGCCGATCGGGCCGCATTCGGACACGTTTCAACTCCGGCAGCTCCTGTGGCCGTGCCTGTTGCCGTGCAGGCTCCCGCCGCTCCTGCGCCGGCCGTGACCAGGTCAGGGGTAGAGGCCGCCGCTGCCGCTGCTGCTGCCCTGGCCGCCGCTGCAGCTAGCCGTTCAGTGCGGTCAGCTCCGGTCCCTGCAGCACAAGACCCAACGCCGGCGACCGCACCGGTGGCACCGGTCCCCGCACCTACCGCCGCCGTAGTTCCTTCGCCTGCTCCATCGTCGCTCGTCGGTTCGGGCCGTGACAATCTCCAGCGGATTGGCGGCATCAATGCCGAGATCGAGAAGCTGCTGCATGTTCAGGGCGTCACGCGCTACGGGCAGATTGCGCAGTGGGACGCCCTCGCGATCGATCGGTTCGACAGGCTGCTCGGTTACCAGGGACGCATCAAACGCGAGAACTGGATTGAGCAGGCACAGATTCTGGCGAAAGGCGGCGATACTGCTTATTCGCGGGAGACCGACCGGCGCAGCCAGTCGGCCCAGAAGCCGGGCGAGGGGATCCCGCGACCCGCGCGGCTGGCTGAAGCGATCCGGGAGAACGAGCCGCGGGACCAGCCGCAGCGTACACCCGATCTGTCGGGCTTGCGCTCGGTGCGATCGGAAGCCTTCCGCCCGTCCGATGCGGCGTCCGGCTCGCGCAACGCCCGCTCAACGGTGCCCGATGATCTCAAGCGCATTCGCGGGATCGGCGTGCTGATCGAGAAGAAGTTGAACTCGATGGGGATCACGTCCTACGACCAGATCGCCAACTGGTCGGCGGGCGACATTGATCGTGTCAGTCACGTTCTGGACTTCAAGGGGCGTATCGAGCGCGAGAATTGGGTCGAGCAGGCGCGGATCCTGGCTTCCGGCGGCCAGACTGAATTTTCGCGCCGTGCCGATCGGGATGGCGATCAAGAGCGCGACTGACGAACCCACCCAAGGGAGTGAGCTAACGCCGTGGCCTTTGCCGCGGCGTTAACGTTTTTGGACTGCCGGTGCTAAAGTCGCGTCGAACCGCAGTGCCGCCAAGTCCGTCGGCCGGCATCCGGATTTGAGCAGAGGTCCAGCCATGCCGATGCTGTTCGACACCCACGACGTGACCAATCAAAGTCCGCCGTTCGAGGACATCAACCTGTTCGAAAGCGATCGAGCCCTCACCGAAGCCGTTACACGCGAGGGTGGTGCCGACGTGTTGGGCGACTTGCGTCGGCTCGGTGCCGTGGCCGGCTCAGCCCATGCCCTGGAGCTTGGCCGGCAGGCGAACGAGACGCTGCCACGGCTGAAGACCCATGACGCGAAAGGCCGCCGCGCCGACATCGTCGAATATCATCCGGCCTACCACGAGCTGATGCGCATGAGCATGGCTGCCGGGCTCCATTGCGGCGCCTGGGCTCATTGCGCCGCACCTCATACGTCGCCGTGGCCGGGCGCCAACGTTGCGCGCGCCGCAGGCCTTTATCTCGCGGCTCAGACGGAAGCCGGGCATTGCTGTCCCATTACGATGACCCACGCGGCCGTGCCGACGCTGATGCTGAACCCGGATCTCGCTGCAGAATGGCTGCCGAAAATCCTGGCGCGTGATTATGACCCCGCATTCAAGCCGGCCAGCCAGAAGTCCAGCGTCACCATTGGCATGGGCATGACCGAGAAGCAGGGCGGAACCGACGTGCGCGCCAATACCACGCGTGCGGTCGCAAATGACGGCGCCGGTACCTATGCGCTGACTGGCCACAAGTGGTTCATGTCGGCGCCGATGAGTGATGCGTTTCTCGTGCTGGCCCAGGCCCCCGCCGGCCTCTCGTGCTTCTTCCTGCCGCGCTTCCTGCCGAACGGGACCGTGAATGAACTCCGTTTTCAGCGCCTCAAGGACAAGGTCGGAAATCGCTCGAACGCATCATCGGAGGTCGAATTTCAGGGCGCGACTGGTTGGCTCGTCGGCGAGCCAGGCCGTGGCGTGCCAGCGATCATCGAGATGGTTACGCGGACACGTCTCGACTGCGCCGTGGCGTCGGCAGGGTTGATGCGGCTGGCGCTCGCGAATGCCATTCATCATGCCCGTCATCGCTTCGCGTTTCAGCGGCCACTGGTCGACCATCCGCTGATGACCGAGGTTCTGGCCGACATGGCGCTCGACGTAGAAGCGGCCACGGCGCTGGTCTTCCGGCTGGCACGTGCGTTCGACAGGGGCTCAGATCCGCGCTCGGTGGCCTTCGTGCGCTTAATGACTCCCGTCGTGAAATACTGGGTGTGCAAGTTGGCGCCGACGCTCTGCTACGAGGCCATGGAATGCCTGGGGGGCAATGGTTACGTCGAAGATGGGCTGGCTGGCCGCATCTATCGAGAGGTGCCTGTCAATGCGATCTGGGAAGGGTCGGGTAACGTCATGGCGCTCGATGTCCTTCGCGTCCTGCAGCGCGAGCCCGAGGTCACGGAAATCGTGCTCGACGATTTGGCCCAGGCAGCCGGCAGCGATACCAATCTGAAGGCCATTCAGATGCGGATCGAAGCCATGCTTCACGAGCCGCGGCTGCTTGATCGACGCGCGCGCCAGCTGGTCGAGTGTTTTGCGGTGTTGGCGGCCGGGACCATACTTCGTGCCCACGCCCCAGCCACCGTCGCCGATGCCTTCATTGCAACGCGGATCGGCGGATCGCCGCGAAGTTCTTATGGTCAGGGAATTGATTGGGCCGATGCGCGGTCGATCGTCGATCGAGCCTTTGCACCGGCCACTTGAACGGACGTGTTCAGCGGTTGCCGCCTGGCAGCCCGTCACTGGCTGGCGCACTCGCTTCCAGCAAGTCCACCAGCTCGCTCAACGCCTTGGCGAATTCCGTTCGCTTGGCAGGCACCAACAGGGTGAGCATCCGGGTCTCGACGCGTTCGGCCGCCGGAATGGCTGACTTAAGCTCGGCCTGGCCGGCTGGCGTCAAACGCACAGCATAGGCGCGCGCGTCACTCTTCGATCGCCGGCGCGCGAGCAGTCCGCGCATGACGAGGCGTTTCACGATATCGGCTAGCGTCGACCGGTCGATGCCGGTACGGCCGACGATATCGGTCTGGCTGGCGCTGTCGTGCTGCGACAACACAAGGAGAACGGCGAACTGCCGTGGTGTCAGGTTTGAGCCCTTCATTTCCTGCGCAAACATCTCATCCGCGGCCTGGCCGGCACGGTGAAGCAGATGCATCAAGGAGACACGAAAGGGTTGATCGGCCGTGTCCTGCATGGACATGAACCTCCAGTCAGACGTTTCGGGAATGCGTCAACACGCTTGGCGGGAGTTCAATCTGGCCGCCGGTGGAGACGCTTGGGTTGTCGGCGTTGTAATCGATCAGTGATCTGCCGGCTTGTCGCCAGAGCCCAGTTATTTGACGCTTGATCCCTGCACTGCCCCGGGCGACAACAACAATACCTTGTCTGCTGAATTGACAATGGGCTGGAGGCTGCGCATGGCATTGCAAGAGCCTCAAATTCGAGCGTTGTTCCTAACCGAGTTGCTGGATTATCTGGACGCTCGTTGGCAATGGAATGGAGCTTCAGCGCTGAAGTCAGCGGGGCTGACACCGCTTGCCGAACTCGGTGATAAATCCGAAATTCCGCTCGGCAGGATGATCACGTTCTTCGAGTTGGCCGCCAAGCATACCCGGGACGATTGTCTCGGCCTCCATGCCGCTAAGGCCTTTCCGGTCGGAGCCACTGGCGTCCTGTACTATTTGCTGCGGAACGCCTCAGATCTGTCGGAAATTGTTCAATGTATCCGTCGCTATATCCGGCTTCAATGTGAGGGCGTGACCGTCATCGTCGAGCGAGCCGGTAATGATCTGGTGATCGGTTGCGAATGGGATGCCACGGTGAACGGACCGCGCAAGCAACTTACAGAGTTCCTGTTGTCGCTCTTCTTGACGCGGTTGCGCGATTTGTTCGGGAAGGATTGGACCTTGCTCGCAGCGGAGTTCGACTTTCGCGAGCCGAATTGCGGAGGTGAATATGAATTGCTTTTTGGCCGAACGCTCACTTTCAATGCGCCGATCTCGCGTCTGACGTTGCCAGGCAGCTTGCTCAATCGGCGCCGCAACGAGGCTGACCCAAAACTTCTGGGAATTTTAAAGACAATGGCGGACGCCGAGCTCGAGAAGCTGGCCGAAACGCGCGATCTCCTGGCGGTTGTTGCAAGCTACGTCGTCAAGAATATTGGTGTGCGGCCTGTCAACCTTGAGGGTGCCGCAGCGGCGGTCAGTCTATCCGCGCGCCAGTTTCAGGGCGCCCTGAAAAAGCGCGAAACAACTTTTGAAGAGCAACTCGCGACGATCCGGCATCGCCTCGCCGTTCGCTATCTCTTGGATACCGATTTGCCGATGACGGAAATTGCCTTCCTGCTCGGATTCGCAGAATTGTCCTCGTTTACGCGCGCGGCGCGCGGCTGGTTCGGCAGAACCCCATCCGCCTATCGCCAAGATCATCGCGCGCCTGTGGCCGCGAAGCCGTAGCCGTAAGATCACTCCCCAAACAGCAGGCGACGCGAGCGCGAGAAGAAGTCGCGGCGCATCAGGATCAAGATCACCCACGTCGTCGCAGCGATGAATGTCATTGGGTGGAAGAACCACGCCATCGCGGCGACGGCATAGTAGAAAGATCGGATTCCGCCATTCGCATGCTCGGCGGCAATGCCGATGAGGCGCGCCGTTCGCAAAGCATGCGCATCGCATTCCTCGCGATTGACGGGATCGAGGATCGGCGTTGCACCGATCATGATGGCGGCATAGTGCGACAAGCGGAACGCCCAGGCGAACTTGAAGAACGCGTAGATGAATATTGTGATCAGCAGGATCAGCTTGAATTCGAAAAGGACAGTCGAGGATTTGGAAACGTACGGCAGTCGCTCCAGAAGGATCTGCAATTTGTCGCCCGAGCCCATCATGGCAGCGAGACCGCCGATGATCAGCGCGCTCGTCGAGGCGAAGAAGGCGTTCCCCTGACTGAGCCCGCCGAGCAGATGCGCATCGACGATCCGGCCGTCACGGACGGCCATATTGCGCATCCATGTCTCGCGCTGTCGCTGGACGGCGCCCACAATGCTGCGGCGCTCCAGCGGTCCATAACCCGAGATCAAGCCATATCCGATGATTGCCAAGAAAAACCAAGCCAACGCCACGAGATCCGGGTTGGAAGTCAGAGATTCCAGCACGTTACCCCCTGCTTGACCGACGAACTCTACCAATCGGGCCGACTTCTTGGAGTCAAGCAGGGAGCGGCGCACCCTTGCTTCTGGTCGGGACACTGTTGCACGCTCGACCGCGAGACCATCAAGGTCCCGCCACGCGAGCTACGGACACCACATGCGCATTGCCTTCATCGGTGCCTCTCACTGGCATCTGCCGCTTTATCTGGATCCGGCGCTCGCCCTGCCGGGCGTCGAGGTGGTGGGGATCAGCGATCCGAACCCGGACGTGACCGCCAAGCTGGCGGCGCGCCTCGGATGTCACGGCGACCCCGATTTCCGGGAGCTTTGCCGACGCATCCAGCCCGAATTCGTATTTGCGCTGGGACGGCACGTCGATATGCCGGCTGAAGCGGACTTCCTGATTGATGAAGGTATTCCGTTTGCGATCGAGAAGCCCTGCGGTATTGCTCTTGCCGAGGTTACCCGTATCGCCAAGCGCGCGCGCGACAAAGGCGCGTTTGCCTCTGTTCCGCTGGTGATCCGGAATGGCGACTATTTCAAGCTGCTTCAGGAGTTGGAGGCGAACGACGGCGGCATTCAAACGATGTCGTACCGGTTCATTGCCGGGCGGCCGTCGCGCTATTTCGAGTCCGGTTGCGAATGGATGCTCGACCCGAAACTGACGGGCGGCGGGTGCACGCTCAATCTGGCGCCGCACTTTTTCGATCTGGCCATGCAATTGTTCGGCCCAGCGACGACCATCGCCGCGGCGACGATGTCGAACAGCGCTTATGGATATCCCGTCGAAGATTATTCGGTGGTCACGTTTCAGCGCGGCGGAGACTTGTGCGTAGTCGAGACCGGCTATCTCTACCCCGCACCGACCAGTACATTCGATATGCACTTTGCGGCTCGCTCGCCGAAACGCTACGTCATCGCGCGTGACCAGGAGACGGTCGAGGTCATCGATATGGCGGGCCGGTCACTGACCCGGAAGATCGGAACCACCAATGTCCCTCAATATCCGGTCTACGTGGCTGATGTTCTGGCCCGCGCCAAAGCCGGCCAGCCGCCGCTCGCCAGTCTCGACGACATGGTGCCGATCATGCGCCTGATGCAGGACGCCTACCGTTTGGCGGGCCGCGCACTCGGGCGCTGAGCACTCATCGCTTGGCGCCTGCGGCAGTTCTACACACATTTGCGTCCGTCAGAAACGTTAACGCGCTAGGCCCAAGGCCAGCTCGCTCAGTTCATGCTGTGTTGCAGCAATTTGGCGCGCGCCGATGGATGGATCGGCAAGATCGGCGGAGGAACACTCCATTTTCTCAATAAGACAGCACAATCTTTGTCGCTTCGCTGAGCGCGCTGGCCGGTTGCGGCGCAGCATGATCCGAATTCGGACGACCACATTTGAGGTCGGGCACCAATCGGAAAAACCCGGCGAATCAGTCCAAAGTCTCTATTCGCGCGACCGGTGCCGGGGGCTACCGTGCCGTTCAGAGTTCGTGGTGATTTGCAAAAGCGATGGCCTGTTCAAACGCCACGCCACGGACTTGGTGGAGTAACGCGCTCGAGGCGACGAACGGAGGAGGATTACACAAAATGCCAAATACGGGTGACCGGTACTGGAAACGAACCAGTACGCTGATGTGGATCATGTTTGTACTGTGGGTGTTCTTCAGCTTCATCGTCCACATGTTCGTCGAAAAGCTCAACACGATCACGTTTCTCGGCTTTCCGGTCGGCTTCTATATGGCTGCCCAGGGATCATTGATCGCGTTCGTCGTCATGCTGTTCGTGTTCGCTAAGCGACAGGACACGATCGATCGTGAAGAAGGCGTGGCGGAAGACGCCTGAGGGAATTGACACATGGCTACGCAAACCAAATCAACTGCATTCCTGGACAATCTCGGCAAGGTCTATCTGCTCTACACTGGCGGTTTCTTCGCATTCGTGGTGGTGCTGGGTATCCTCGAGCAACTCGGCGTCCCGAATGTCTATATCGGCTATGGGTTCGTCTTCCTGACGATCCTGGTCTATGCCGTCATCGGCATTTTGTCGCGAACGGCTGAAGCCGGTGAGTATTACGTTGCCGGTCGCTCAGTCCCAGCCCTCTACAATGGTATGGCGACGGGTGCCGACTGGATGTCGGCAGCGTCGTTTATTGGTATGGCTGGCTCGCTGTTTATTCTCGGATACGATGGCCTTGCCTTCGTGCTGGGATGGACTGGCGGATACGTGCTGGTGGCAATCCTTATCGCACCCTTTCTGCGGAAATTCGGCGCCTATACGGTGCCCGACTTCTTCGCGGCCCGGTACGAGGGAAATTTCCCGCGCTTCCTTGCTGTCGTAGTTTTGATCTGCTGCTCGTTCACCTATGTGGTCGCACAGATCTTCGGCACGGGGTTGATCGCTCAGCGTTTTCTTGGCATGGACTTCACGGTCGCGGTCTACGTCGGCTTGTTCGGCATCCTACTCTGCTCGATGCTCGGCGGCATGAAGGCGGTGACGTGGACACAGGTCGCGCAGTACATCGTGCTGATCGTTGCGTACCTGGTTCCGGTCGTTATTCTGTCGGCCAAGAAATATGGTCTGCCGATCCCGCAGCTCACCTACGGTCAGGCGATCGCAGACATCGGGGTTCTAGAAAAGAAGATGATTGCCGATGGTTTGGCCTCGGCAGCAACGCTGAAGCCACACGCAACGCCATTCATCAACTACTCACCGCTGAACTATTTCGCGCTGATCCTTTGCCTGATGGTTGGAACGGCGTCGTTGCCGCACGTTCTGATGCGCTACTTTACCACTCCGTCTGTACGTGAAGCGCGTGTATCGGTGGCGTGGTCATTGCTGTTCATCTTCCTGCTCTACTTCACGGCGCCGGCCTACGCGGCGTTCTCGAAGCTGGAGGTGTATACGCTCATTGCGAACAAGACGGCGATCGCCGACCTGCCGCAGTGGATGTACACGTGGGGCAAGACGGGCCTCGTGACAGTGTGCGGCAAGGCTGCCGAAACCAAAGAAATCGTTTTGGCTGCGTGTAAGGCCATCGCGAACCATCCTGGCGTCCTGCGTCATCAGGATCTCGGCCTGAACGCAGATGCCATTGTGATCTCGACGCCCGAGATTGCTGGCTTGCCCTACGTGATCTCCGGCCTTGTTGCGGCCGGCGGTCTTGCTGCCGCGCTGTCAACCGCCGACGGTCTGTTGCTGGCGATTGCCAACGCTCTTAGCCACGACATCTACTACAAGATGATCAGCCCGAACGCGCCGACGGCACGTCGTCTGCTGGTCTCGCGCGTCTTGCTGGTGCTGGTGGCATTGGCTGCGGCGTACACGGCCTCGACCAAGCCAGCAGATATTCTCGCGATGGTCGCCTGGGCGTTCTCGCTGGCGGCTGCCGGTATCTTCCCGGCACTGGTGTTGGGCGTGTGGTGGAAGCGTGCGAACAAGGCTGGTGCCATTGCCGGTATGATCGTCGGATTTGGCCTCTGTCTGTTCTATCTCGTCGTGTCGAGGTATTTCCCAGGCATGGGCGTCAAGTACTTCGGCATGTCGTCCTTGCTGAACCCGGTCTCGGGGGCACCAATCATCGATCTCGCCAAGACTATGGCGGCACCGAACGCGATGGATAGCTGGGTGCTGCTCAGTCATCCCATGGCGTCCAAGGTTGGCTGGATGAACGTCAACAACATCTCGTCGGCGTTGTTCTCACTGCCAATCGGGTTTTTGACGATCATCGTCGTCTCGCTGATGACGAAGGCACCGTCAGAGGCCATGTCGAGAATGATCGACGACGTCCGCCGTCCGCGCGGGGAAGCCGTCATGCAGGAAAAGGATGCTGCCGTGGCGGCGCACTGATCCGCGACTAGATTTGCCAAAGAAGCGGGGCCTTGTGCCCCGCTTCGCGTTTCTGCATAAGTCGGCGACTTTCGTCAGCCAATGAGCCAACATGAACCCGACCGATAGCTTCATTGCGCACTGGTACTTCCATGTGCCAAATCTGATCATGGCGGCGCTGATCTACACTTTGATCGGTCGCTACATCTTGGAACTCCTGTTTGCCAGGAAGCCCGATGCCGTTATGCTGCAGACCTTCCGGACCATTACAGATCCTTTCGTTCGGCTGGTGCGCGTGATCACGCCGAAAATCGTCCCTAATGGCTTGGTTATTGTGTTTGCTATTGTCTGGCTGATGTCCGGCCGGCTGTTCTGGTTCTTGACCTGCGTCGCCGCCGGCATGCGACCTAATATTGCGGGGTGAACCATGGATGACGGTCTCCAACGCGAGCAATCGATGCAGCGGGACGTAATGCTGGTCGCCACCGCGGGAGCGTCGTTGATCAACGGGCAAACATTCTCGCCGTATTTCGACCCGGTCTTTTTTCTGATGCGGCCGTTCGTGGCGCCTCTGCTGTCGAGCCCGCTTGTCTTGTTCTACCTGACGTCGATTTTCATTTCGGTGATGACGTTGGTGATTGCAGGTGTTCCGGCCGCGATTTACGAACGGGCCCGAAAGCTAGATGAGAGTTCCCCAATCTCGATCGGGATTTGGCTCGTTGCGACAGTGCTGCTTGTGCTACCGGCGGTATTGACTTGGTTCGGCGTCAATTCCTAGTCCTGTCGAGCGAGTGTTTGAGTTGACGGGAGGCTCGCGAGCGAGTTGCCTCATGTTTCGGCATGTTGATGCCATTTTGATGTTGCCACGTGCGGCTGTGGCGGACTGTAGTCGTCTGGCCTCTGCGCTATTCCACCCATCCTGCCGACCGCGAGGAACGCATGCTGGATCAGATCGAAACTAAGGCACGTCTGTCGGTGGCGCGGGGTTGCGGTTTTGCAGCGCTGGCCATTCTCACGTTTTTTGTCGGGTTGTCCGGCGATATGCCGACCGCTCTAAAGTGCGCCGGGCTGTTGTCGCTGCTGACGTGTGCCGTGCTCATCCTCAAGGCGCAGCTCGCCCGCGCGCGGCCCTACAAACATACCGAACTCTGGATCATGCTGAAGCCGAGCGAGCGCCCGCAGCCGGCCATCGCACAGCAGGTCATCGGCACCGTCCTGCGCGAGACCTTTCTCTATTTCGCCCTGCACTCGGCGATCTTTTCGGCGCTCATGCTCGTGGGAGCCGCGTTATTTGGGCTGTTCTCGCGCCCTCTCTGAGTAACTGGTGACGAACGAATGATATCGCCGGTTTGCCGGGGGCGTGCACTTGGTGTCTTGCTAGCCGTCGTTGCACGGGGAACAATGCGGTTACATCTGTGCATCAGTAGTCCGCACCAAGATCCGGGCTGCGCCAATATGGACCACATCCATGAACCTCATCACGACCGCAGCTGCCCGACCGAGACTGGTCATTACGCGGGCGCTGCCGGAGCCGGTGATCGAGCGGTTCCGGGCTCATTTCGACGTCTGGGTCAATCCCGAGGAGCGCACGCTGACACCCGACGAGCTGCAAGCCGTCGCACGCCGTGCCGATATGCTCATCGTCACCGCCTTCAACCGGTTCGACGCCGCTGCCATCGCGCAGTTGCCGCCAACGCTGCGCGTGGTCGCGACCTACTCGGTCGGACACGAGCATATCGATCTCGCGGCGGCCCGCGCCCGCGGCATTGCCGTCCTCTATACGCCGGATGTGTTGAGCGACTCGGTGGCCGAGATGGCCATCCTGCTCATGCTTGGCGCCGCCCGGCGCGTGCATGAGGGCACGACCATGCTGTATGGCGGCCAGTGGTCCGGCTGGACACCAACGCAGCTGATCGGCGCCGAAGTCACCGGTCGCCGGATGGGGATCCTCGGCATGGGTCGGATCGGGCGCACGATTGCGCGCCGCGCACGCGGGTTCGACATGGCGGTGCACTATCACAACCGCAATCGTCTGACGCCGGATCTCGAGGACGGCGCCACGCACCACGCCACCCTCGCGGGCATGCTGGCTGCGAGCGACGTTCTTGTGCTGGCGGCGCCTTCGTCGCCGGCGACGCGCGGCATCATCAATCCGGGCGCGATTGCCGTCATGCCGGCGGGAGCGATCGTGGTGAACATCGCGCGTGGAGACCTTGTGGACGACAACGCATTGATCGACGCGTTGCGCAACGGCCGCATCGGTTCGGCTGGGCTCGATGTGTTCAACGGCGAGCCGAAGCTCGACGAGCGGTATAAGTCGCTCGCCAACGTGTTCCTGCAGCCGCATCAGGGCAGCTCGACGATGACCGCGCGGCTAAAGATGGGCGACATCCTCGTCAGCTGGGATCAAAGCCGTGCTGGCTGGCGTGCGGCCCGTCAACCGCATCGATTGAGCTTCGTCATCGTCTGTGCAACGCTGCCGGAAACCCGCCCCAAGGAGGTTCCATGCTGCCGTCTGGACGCGTCGTATTCGGCGAAATGGACGAGGTGATTTTCGGCAAGCCGGCTGCAGAGGCCGTCGCAGAGCAGGCCCGGCGCATAGGCGCAACCCGCGTGTTTCTGATGGTGAGCGGGACGCTGAACCGGGAAACCGATGAGGTCGCGAAAATTCGCGCGGTGCTTGGCAATCGCTGTGTCGGGATTTTCGACTGCATGCCGCCGCATACGCCGCGCGCCGCCGTCATTCGAGCGGCGGACGCTGCCCGTACCGCCAATGCCGACCTGATCGTGACGATCGGCGGTGGCTCGATCACGGATGCGGCCAAGGCGGTGTCGATGTGCTTGGCCAACGGCATTCGTACACAGGACGGCATGGATGCTTTGCGTTCCGTGAAGGGTCCGGACGGCGTTGTCGGCCCGCCGCCCATGATCGCGCCATCGGTTCGCCAGATCGCGGTTCCGACGACGCTGTCCGGCGGCGAGTTCAGCGCGATCGCGGGTGTTACCGACGAGCGCACGAAGGTGAAGGAGCTACTGCGTCATCCGCGGATCATGCCGGCTGCCGTGATCCTAGATCCGGCGTTGACGGTCCACACGCCGGAGTGGCTTTGGATCTCGACTGGCATTCGCGCCATCGACCATTGCGTCGAGGGTCTGTGCTCGGGCGAGGCGAACGCTTACGCCGACGCGCAGGCGGTGAAGGGGCTGGCGCTGCTTTCGAACGCTTTGCCCCGCGTCAAGGCAGATCCCGCGGACATGCAGGCGCGCCTCGATTGCCAGATGGGCACGTGGCTCTCGATGGGGCCGCTCGCCAGTGGCGTGCCGATGGGCGCCAGTCATGGCATCGGCTATGTGCTGGGCGCCGTGTTCGACGTGCCGCACGGCCATACGTCCTGCATCATGCTGCCGGCCGTTATGCGTTGGAACAAGCCGGTGAATGCCGAGAAGCAGGCGTTGGTCTCGATCGCGATGGGCTATGCCGGCCAAGATGCGGGCGACGTGCTCGACCGGTTCATTGGCGGGCTCGGGATGCCGCGCAGCCTTGGCGCGTCAAGATCGGGCCCGACCATTTCCCGCGGATTGCGGAGCAGGCGATGGGCACGCCCTGGGTTCCGCGCAACCCGCGTCCGATCCCGAGTCCGGCGGAAGTCCGCCAGATCCTCGAACTGGCCGCCTGACGCTTCAGGCCCGGAGGTCCCCACGGCGACCGAATCCGACGTCCAACGGGCTTGGCAGCAGTGCCGTGGCTGTGGCGCGCCCGCACTTGCGCCGCAGGGAGAGGCGCTTGCACTGGCGTGCCTCGCCCCCTATACCAGGGCCGCCGGATAGCTCCCTTCGTCTATCGGTTAGGACGCGAGATTTTCAATCTTGAAAGACGGGTTCAACTCCCGTAGGGAGCGCCATTCCGAGCACCGCGGCACATCTTCCAGCTCGTTGATATCGCTTAAAAAAGCCAGACTTTCCGCATCGTACAGGCCTAGCGTCCGGGCTTGTGTGCCACATTGGTGTGCCACATTACTGTGACACATTCGATTGATCGGCACCTCGACCCGGACCCAGCGACAGGACCGCAGTCGATGCCCCGTTCGCCATGCATCTCCACGCCCGTATTCGCCTACGATTCCGCGACCTACCTCGCTCGCCGTGGGCGCGTCTGGCAGTACCGCCGCGGCGTCCCATCTTTACTTGTCGCCCGCCTCGGCAAAACCGAGGTTCGCATCTCCACACAGGCGCGCGATCGCATCGACGCGGTGCGTGCGGCCGCCCAGCACACAGCATGAATCACTGTTCGCCCCCGTTGGGAATCTCCCGCGATTTAATTGAAGTCGGAAAGACTCTAAGTGTTCCGAAGATTGATCGACCGGCGCGAACCCCAGCAGTTCGGCCGCGCAGAGTTCCGCCACCGATTCCGGCATGCCGTTTTGGGTAATGCAGCTTTCCGCCGCATAGAAATGAGCTGTCATCTCACCCATCAACTTGGCGATCAGCTCAGGCTCGGTCGGACGCACATGGCGGATGGCGATGTCGGCCTCGCGTCTTCTGAGGTCGCTGATCGAGTTCGAGTTGACGATGACGAGGGTGATCTGCGGCGCCTTCTCGCGGATGCGAGCAACGAGGCCGGGCAGCAGGTGGGCCGACACAGTATCCGTGGCACTGATGGTCACGTGCCGCGCAATGTTCTGCGACGTGCCTGCGGCAGTTAGAACCATCGCCTCGGTAGCAGCCGACACGGCGCGGGCATGTTCAACAAGGCTGAGGCCGGCGTCGGTCAAAACGAGCCGTTTGCCGATCCTCTCGAGCAGTGTGGCTCCAAGCGCAGCCTCCAGCGCGGCGACCTGGCGCGACAATGTCGGTTGAGTCAGGCCGAGCTTGCGGGCCGCAGCCGAGAGCGAGCCGGAGCCTGGCGTGGCACAGAAGGCGCGCGCCTGATTCCAATCCATCTGATCCCTACGAAGTCGTATATTCGTTGCGCAAGGTTCGGCAATCCCGCATATTTTTGCATGTGTTAGAAGATGGCGCAGCGCAAGAAGGAGGCCATAATGCTTCGTACCGCTGACGACGCGCGCCGCATTCGGCGGCGAGATGACTTTGGCGCCGGCCTCCATCGCCTCCTCGAGGCGAACGAACCGTTCGCGCCAGCTAGAACCTTCGCTATAGTCCGCCGCATCACGAACCAAGTCAGCCAACCAACACGGTCCGAAGAGCATGACGTCGTCGAGTAGAGGCAGCAGGAGCGCGCGCCGCATTTCGCCCGCGGAGGCCGCCGCTTTGGTGAAGTCCGGAGACTGGGTCGACTACGGCTTCGGCATGGGCCAGCCCGACGCCTTCGACAAGGCGCTTGCCGCGCGCCGCGACGAACTCGTCGGCATCAAGGTTCGTGCCTGCCTCTCGGTGAAGCCGCGCGCCGTGCTCGAGGAGGATCCCGAGGGCCGCGCCTTCGGCATGCTCAACTGGCACTTTGGCGGCTACGACCGGCGCATGCACGACAAGGGTCGCACCAACTACATCCCCATGAACTTCGGCGAGGCGCCCGACAACTACCGCCGCTTCATCGAGCGGGTGGACGTCGCGTGCCTGAAGGTCTGCCCGCGGGACGCCAACGGCTTCTACAATTTCGGCGGCGCCGGCACCTACCACGGCGCCATGATGGCGAAGGCGAAGATCCGCGTCGTCGAGGTGTCGAACGCGATGCCCTACTGCCACGGCTCCGACAACGGCATCCACGAGAGCGAGGTCGACTACGTCATCGAGGGCGACCATGCGCCGATCACGGAGGTGACCAACCCGCCGGTCTCCGAGATCGACCGCCGCATCGCCACCCTGATCGCCGCCGAGATCGAGGACGGCTCGTGCCTGCAGATCGGCATCGGCGCCATGCCGAATGCGGTCTGCTCGATGCTCAAGGAGGCGGGCGTCAAGGATCTCGGCATCCACACCGAGATGATGGTCGACGGCATGGTCGAGCTGTTCGAGGCCGGACTCATCACGGGCGCGCGCAAGGCCGTCGACCCCGGCAAGGCCGTTTACACCTTCGCGCTCGGCTCGCGGAAGCAGTACCAGCTCATCAACAACAATCCCGAGATCCTCTGCCGGCAGGTCGATTACACCAACCTGCCGCACATCATCATGCAAAACCCACGCGCGGTCTCGATCAACAACACGACGCAGATGGATCTGCAGGGCCAGGCTGCCTCCGAGAGTGCGGGCCATCGCCACATCTCCGGCACCGGCGGCCAGCTGCAGTTCGTGCGCGGCGCCTATGCCGCGCCCGAAGGCAAGTCGTTCATGTGCTTCTCTTCGACCTACACGCGGAACGGCAAATCGGAGAGCCGCATCGTCGTCGAACTCACGCCTGGCAATGTGGTGACCACCCCGCGCACCGACATCATGTACGTCGCGACCGAGTACGGCATGGTGAATCTCAAGGGCATGTCGGTTGCCGAGCGCGCGCTGGCGCTGATCTCGATCGCGCACCCCGACTTCCGCGAGGGCCTCGAGCGCACGGCGCGGGAGAAAGGCCTGATCCCCCGCTGGTTCCGCTGAGCCGGGACGCCGGGTGGCAGGGATGTTCGTAACCAGTCACGCTAGGCGACTGTGCCCCGCGTCTGCGATGCTGAAGGGCGGCTCTCAGCCCGCCGGGCCACGAAGCGCAGTGTTGGGAGCGACTGGAATGGCCATACAACGAGACCCGACCTGGAGCGACCTCAAAGCCGAGCTGCAATTCGATCGCTCCGGACTACTCGCGTTGGAAGGATCTGTCCGCGTTCCGCCCCGAAAATCGAGCATTCCTCACTGCGCGCTCGGGGTCGGCAGCGGTCCTCTGGCGCCGTATGAAAAGGTGATCTCGCGATAAATCTATCCCGACCTCATGAAGGGACAGGACCTTTCAGTGGTAAATGCTAAAAAGGCGATCGCCGACGACCTCAAGGCGATTGGCCGCGCCGCATGGCGGAGCTGAGAATCTTTTACTGCGAAGAAGCCGTGCGTCTGATCGGCGATTGCGGGTTGGAGGACGAGGTATACTTCTCGGCTCTCGTGCGCATGCCACCGCCTTGCCGACCGGCGAACGCGACAAGATGCCTGAGCGCCTCGACGCCGTCCGCGGATCATTGCGTGGCCTCGGTTGGGGCGTATCCGACGCTGTGAACGAGATCTGGCATGAACGCGTAGATTGAGGCGCCGCCGACTCTGTGTAGCTGCCTCGCGCTGGCCGTCGCTGCTATAAAGGAGCCGTCATTGAGCGCCTTGTGATCGGCGACGAATTGCTCGCCGCCGACCACGTCCGCTACCTGGGATATTGCGTCGGAACGTCAGATATCGATCTTCTCCGCGATCTCGATCGCGTCGTCGACTTCGATGCCAAGGTAGCGACCTGTGCTCTCGATCTTTGGATGCCCCAGCAAGAGTTGATCCGCTCTCTCACTCTGGACTGAGGAGCGCAGAGAGGTCGCGGGACAATATGGCTCTCCCCCGGCCATGGTGACCGAGCACTTTGAGGCCGGTCCGAGCGATGACCCCATTGCTTTCGCGCGTGCGATCCGAGTTGCGTGCAAGCTCCGCTTGCCAGTCACTCATCGAGGATCGGCGGACCTTTTTCGTCGCGGTGCCAGGTTCACGTCGTCGCGAGGTGGGCGCCGTGGCAATACCGCCGGCCATGGTCACGCAACGCCCGCGGCAAACGCCCGATCAATCATGTTGAGCCGGTTGGCTTCAGACCAATCACATTGTGCGCCCTGATCGGACCGTGAAAGCCCTTCAGGGAGAGCGCGCCCAACGACTCGAGCACGGCAATCGTCTCGATTTGAGCCGCAAAGCGCTGCGATACGACGATTTGGCCGGACTGCGCCTCGCCGCACAAGCGCGCACCGAGATTGGTGACTGTACCGATGGCCGCATAGTCGTACCGCCCCTCGAAACCGATCCGGCCAAGTGTAGCGTAGCCTTGGGAGATGCCGACACCGAAGCCCAGATCATGACCGACACGCTGCCATTTCTCCTGCAGCGTCACAATCGCGGCACGCGCTTCAACCGCCAGCCTGACGGCTTTTTCCGCCGGGTTCGAGCATGGGACCGGATCGTTGAAGAAGACCAACAGACCGTCGCCAGTGAATCGCTCCAGGGTGCCGTCGTGAGCGTGGATGATCGGCCCGAGCGCACCGTGATACTCGCCAAGTACCGCCATCACTTCCTCGGGCTCGGCCGTTTCAGCGAACGCTGTGAACCCGCGCAGGTCGCAGAACACAACGGTGACTTCGCTGCGATGCGCTTCGAGCAGTTTTTCCTGGCCGCTCGACATCACGAGGTCGGCCACCTGCGGCGATAGAAACCGGCGCAGCCGCTGCATGCGATCGATCTCGGCGACCTGCAAGCAGACCTTGCCCTCAAGCTCGCGGTTCCACGCAGCGAGCTCGGCTGCCTGAACGTTGACCTTGTCCTGCAACTCCTTGATCCGCAGCGCGGCCCGCACACGCGCGAGGAGCGCCGCATGATCGATCGGCTTTGTCAGGTAGTCGTCGGCGCCGGCATCGAGGCCCGTCACGATATCCCGAGTTGCGGTCTTGGCCGTGACAAGAATGATCGGTGTAAATGGCAGCGACACATCCTTCTTGAGAATCCGGCAGACGTCGAAGCCATCGCGTTTGGGCATCATGACGTCGAGCAGGATCACATGCGGCCGGTGTTCACGGGCCGCCGCCACGGCCTCGTCGCCGTCACGAGCAATTGCGGTGCGGTACCCTTGCGCTTCGAGGCGACGGACAAGGATGGCCCGGTTGTCCTCGTTGTCGTCGGCGACGAGAATGAGTGGCGACGTGGTCATGATCTACCCCGTCTTGTCGAGGAAGCCTTTGACGACGCCAAGCAGCTGGCGCGGGCTGAACGGCTTGGCGACATAGGCGTCGCAACCGGCAGCGCGCGCCTTGGCTTCGTCGCCGCTCAGCGCGTAGGAGGTGACCGCAATGATCGGAATCGCGCTCAGGTTGGCGTCGGCCTTGATTCGGCGCGTCGCCTCGTAGCCGTCGATGACTGGCATCTGGATATCCATGAGGATCAGATCCGGCCTCTCGGCCCTGGCCTTGGTCAGGCCGTCGGCGCCGTTCACGGCCTCGATCAGGCCATAGCCGGCAGCCGACAGCAGATCGCGGAGAATGGCCCGATTATCCTCTTGGTCCTCGATGACGAGAATGCGCTTCATTCTGCGGCTCCTCTGAGCGGCTCAGGTTTCACTGCGTGCGCCGTGACCGGGATCTCGAACCGGAAGGTCGAGCCGCGTCCCAGCTCCGACTCGACCCAGATGTGCCCGCCGTGCATCTCGATGATCCGCTTGGCGATGGCGAGGCCGAGGCCAGTGCCGCCCTTCACTTTGGTATTGGAACTGTCGACCTGATGGAACTCCTCGAATATGCGCGCGTGCTCGTCGGCCGGGATGCCGGGGCCGGTATCGCTGACTGATACCAGGAGGCACTCTCCGGTCGTTTCCGCCGCGATGCGCACCTCGCCTGCCTCGGTGAATTTGATGGCATTGCCGACGAGGTTCAACAGCACCTGGGCAATCCGCTGTTCGTCGCCGATACCCGAAGGCAGATCCTTCGCGATCTCGGTCTTGAGGGCAAGCTGTCGTTCACCGGTCAATGCTTCCGTCGCCACGACAACCGTCTCGATGACGCTGCCCATACTGTACTCGGCAAGATTGAGGACGAGCTGGCCCGCCTCGATCTTGGATAGATCGAGGACGCTGTTGATCAGGCCGAGGAGGTGGCGGCTGTTCGATTGCACGCGGCCGAGGACGCTGGCGGCCTTGCCAGGCAGCTCGCCGTAAATGCCGTCTTGCATCAACTCCGTATAACCGAGGATGGCATTGAGCGGCGTCCGCAGTTCGTGGCTCATGTTGGCGAGGAACTGTGATTTGTGCTGGCTCGCCAGCTCGATCTGACGGCTCTTGTCCTCGATCTCCTTGAACAGGCGCGCATTGTTGACGGCAATGGCTGACTGGGCTGCGAAGGCTTCGAGCAGGCGCACGGTTTCTGGCGAGAACGCGCCCGGATACGTGCGGCGCACGACGAGTGCGCCGATCACGGCGTCCTGGTGGATCAGTGGCATAGCCAGGATAGCGCGGACGCCGGCCCGCAACAGGATATCGACGAGTGGCGACTTCGGCCCATCGGCGTGGGTGAGGTCGGCGTGCTGGATCACTTCGCGGCGGGCACCGCATTCACCGACGATCGGATCGCCCATGCGGATAGGCTGCGCGCGGACGCGCTGGATATGTTCCTCGCTCATGTTGTAGCCGGCTTCCAGTTGGAAGGCGTCGATAGCGATATCGTAGACGTAGATCGTGCCGCCGCCAGCGTAGGCCATCTTACAGGCGTTCTCGAGCACGGTCTGGAGAACCTGACCCATGTCGAGCGTGGCGTTGACCGCCTTGCCGACCTCGCCGAGCGACCGGAGCTCGTCGACGGAGCGGGCAAGCTCCATCTGCCGCGTCTGCAGCTCGTCGAGGAGGCGGGCGTTCTCCATGGCAATGACGGCTTGTTGCGCGAAGTTGGTGACGAGATCGATTTCCTTCTGACTGAAAAGGCGCTTTTCAAGCCTGAGGAAGACAAACGCGCCCGTGACCTCGCCGTCCTTGATCAGCGGCACGCCGAGCGCGGTGCGGGCGCCGATCTGCTCGACTGCGGCGACCGTCAGGAGATGACCGTCCTTGTAGAACCGCTGGTCGCGCATATCCTCGATCTGGCTCGCCACCCGCGCCTTGACGAGGTAATGCAGCCCGCACTCCTCCGCTTTGTAGTCCGGCGTCTTGGCGATCATCTCGGCAACCTCGGGCGGATATCCGCGATGGGCCGCGACATGGAATATATCGCCGTTGCGCGAGAACAGCATGCCGAGCTTGGCATCGCAGCATTCGAGCGCATTGCTGAGCATGCTCTCGTAGACGGGTGACAGGGTGCCGGGCGAGGTGCTGATCGCCTGCAGCACCTTGCTGATCGCCGTCTGGTGCTCCAGGGATTCCTGCAGCTCGTTCGTTCGGGCTTCCAATCTTGTTGCGCGTCTGCACCTCCTCGAAGAGGCGCGCGTTCTCGATGGCGATGACGGCCTGATCGGCGAAGGTTTCGAGCAAGCTTGATCTGCTTGTCGTCGAAGGGCCTCACCTCCGTTCGGTAAAACGGCGATGGCACCGAGTGGTTGCCGTCGCGCAGCAGCGGAGTTGCGAGAACGCTCGGTGTCCGATGAACTTCTGACATGACCGCGATATCCGGGAACTCCGTGTCGAGCTCGGCAGCTAGGTCGGCGACGTGAATTGTGCGGCGGTCGATCACTGCGCGACCGGCCGGCCAGCCACGCGTGAGCCGCACCTGGGCTCGGCGCGACCAAGCCGATCCGGATTGGAGTCGAATTGTGCAGCGAGCTACTCTTTGCAACACATCACCTTCCAACCGGAAGACGAACGCACCGACCGCCATACAGACTTTTGCGGCATTCTCGGCAACGGCATCCAGAACCGGCTGCAGCTCGCTCGGCGAGCGCGAGATGACGCCGAGCACTTCGCTGGTCGCCGTCTGGTATTCGAGGCTCTCGGTCAGCTCCTTGGTGCGCGTCTGCTCGGCTTCGAACAGGCGCGCGTTCTCGATGGCGATGACGGCCTGGTCGGCGAAGGTCTCGACGAGGGCGATCTGCTTCTCGGTGAAGGGGCGAACCTCCTTGCGGCGCAGGATCAGCACACCGAGACCGTGCCGCGCTGGACGAACGGCACGCCGAGCGTGGTGCGATGGCCGAGGCGGCGCGCGTCCTCCTGGCCGCCCGGGAAACTCGTCGCCGGCGTTGGCGAGATCGTGCACATGGACGGGCGCTGGTCGAGGATGGTGCGCACGGCGACGAGGCCGCGGTCGTCGACGGGCCATTCCTCGCGCATCGGGATGTCGCCGGTATGGGCCTTGAGCTGGATGCGGTCGCCCTCGCGCAGCAGCACGGCCGAATCGAAGGCGTCGCAGAGACGACGTGCCGTCTGGACGATGGTGTCGAGCACGGGCTGCAACCGGCCGGCGAGCGGGCGATGACGCCGAGCACGTCCGAGGTGGCAGTCTGGTATTCGAGGCTTTCGGTGAGTTCGTTCGTCTTTGCTTGCAGCTCCTTGGTCCGCGTCTGCTCGGCTTCGAACAGGCGGGCGTTCTCGATAGCGATGACGGCCTGGTCGGCGAAGGTTTCGAGCAGCGCGATCTGACGGGGGGTGAACGGGCTTACCACTTGGCGCGTTAGAGAGATTACGCCGACCGCCTCGCCTCGACGCAGCAGCGGCACGCAGAGGGCGCTGCGCTGTTGGCCGGTCCGATTGATCTCGAGACGGGCAAGGTCCGGCTCGGACATCACATCGGGCAGATGAAACGTCCGCCGCTCGATAAAGGCGCGACTGACCAGCATCGCTCCGTCGAGCTTGATCGGGTGCGATCGAAGAAAGGCGGCGCGTTCTGGCGACGCCAGGCTGGTGTGCGCGGTCAACTCGAGGACATCGCCTGCTGGTCGCCAAATCAACGCGGAACGCGCCTCGCACAACCGTTTGGCGGTTGCCGCGATCAAGTCGAGAACTGGTTGGACCTGACCCGGCGAGCGGGAGATGACGCTCAGCACGTCGGCGATCGCCGTCTGGTATTCGAGGCTTTCGGCGAGTTCTTTGGTGCGCTCGTCGACTTTGCGTTCGAGGCCGGCGTAGGACTCTTTCAGGCGCGCGCCCATGTCGTTGAAGGCTTGTCCAAGCCGCTCGACTTCGTCGCCGGTCTTGACGTTGATGCGATGGTCGAGATCGCCCGCGCCGATGCGCTCGGCGCCGGCCGCCAGCGCATTGATCGGAACCGCCATGCGACGCGCGATCCACAAGCCGCCGAGCACGGCGAGGCCGAGACCGCCGAGCAGGACGAGCAGCGATCGGTTGAACGTTTCGCGCACCGGGGTCAGCGCCTCGGCAAGCGGCTGGTCGACCATCACCAGCCAGCCGAGCGAGCGGATCGGCGCGCTGGCGGTGAGCACGTCCTGGTTGTTTCGGTCGCGCGCGGTTTCGGGGAGCGGCGCGCTCGCGTCTTTCAGGCGGGCGCGGGCGGCGGCGACGTGGGTGAGGCCCGACAGGTCGGTTTTCCTCAGCACGAGGCCGATGTCGGGATGCGCGATCAGGAGGCCGCTCTGGTCGACGACGTAGGCGACGCCGGCCTTGCCGACTTGGATGCGCGAGACGACGTCCCAGATGAACTTCAGGTTCACCTCGGCGATGGTGACGCCGGCGGTGCGGCCTTGGGCGGCGATGGAGAGCGTGAGATAGGGCTCGGATTCCTTGCGAAAGTAGACCGCGCTCACGTGCCGGCGCTGGGCCTTGGCGGCGATGAAGCGCGGATCGGCCGAGAAGTCGGCACCGCTTCCGGTCACGTCCATGGCGAGGCGGGAGACCTTCAGCTGCTCGCGGCCCTCGGCGTCGATGTGGGTGAGCTCGGTGACGGCGGGCGCTTGGCGCAAGAGCCGCAGGAAATCGAAGCGGCGCTGGTCTATGGCGGACGGGCCCGACAGCGCGCTGGCGTGCGTCGTCCAGCCGACCTGGCCTTCGATCTCGCGCAGGAACTGCTCGATGATCGCGGCTGCGCCCTGTGCCTTCTCGCGGTGGACGGCGCTGAGGGCGGCGCGGGATTCCCGCCAAGCATAGACCATCTGGATCGCCGCGTTGGCGATCAGTGAGCTGGCGACGAGGGCGAAGAGGAGGGCCGCGTACTTGCGAAACAGGCGGCTCGATGAGCGCGTCCCGCCGCCGCTCGCCGACAAGGCGCGCGCGATGAACCCGATCGGGGCTCTCAAGGCGCTGGCGTGGTTAATCACGGGACGATGCATCTGGTTGTCGACCTTCATCGGTCAGGCTAAGCCCGTTTGGAGTGGTGGGGATAAGTTCGCGCGAAAGACTGCTCGTATCGCAAACGCGGTCATTCGATCACCTCGCTGGCGCGGATGAGGATGGCGGGAGGGATGGTGAGGCCGAGGGCTTTCGCGGTCTTGAGGTTGACGACCAGTTCGAGTTGCGTCGGCTGCTCGACGGGCAGATCGGCTGGCTTGGCGCCCCTCAGGATCTTGTGGACGAAGTCGGCCGCTCGAAAATAGAGATGCGGGTAGCTGACGCCGTAGCTCATCAGGCCGCCGGCATCGACGAACTCGCGTGACGCAAAAATAACGGGCAGCTTCATGACAGCGGCAAGGCGCACCAGCAAGTCGCGATTCGCGAAATTGACCGCGTCATTGGCGATCATGAGGGCGCCCAATTGCCGATCGCCAACCTTCGCAAACATCTGCTCGATGTCGGCAACGTTGCGCACGTCGAGAAATACCGCTTCGATCCCCAAGGTCAGGGCCGCGCGCTTCGTTTCCTCGAACTGGCCCTGCGAGACAGGATTGCTGAAGTTGTTGACGAACCCGATACGGGAAAGGCTGGGGACCAACTCCCGGGCAAGCTCCAGCCGCTTGGCGGAGACGCGCGTTGTAAAGGCGCTGAGCCCCGTCACGTTGCCGCCAGGACGAGCAAGGCTTTGGACGAGCCCGGTTTCGACCGGGCCGCCGCTCGCGGCCATGACGATGGGAATCGTGGAGCTTGCCGCTTTGGCGGCCTGTGCCGCAGGCGTGCCGCGCGTCACGATCACATCGGCGTTGAGCTTGACCAGATCATCGGCCAAGCCACGCAGGCGATCTGGTGAACCCATGGCGGATCGTTCTTCGGTGACATAGTCGCGGCCTTTTGCAAAACCAAGTTGCGCGAGGCCCTTATGGAACGCATGCATGTTGGCGGCATCGACCTCTGGAGAGACGACCCTGAGGAAGCCGATGCGATAGAGCCGCGGCGGGGACTGCTGAGCCGGCGCCGGTATGGGCACGAGCATTGCAGTGCTGACGCCAGCAAACACCAGTATTCGCCGATCCATCATTCGATCACCTCGCTGGCGCGGATGAGAACACCGGGCGGGATGGTGAGGCCGAGGGCTTTCGCGGTTTTCTGGTTGATGACGAATTCGAATTTGGTCGGCGCTTGCACGGGAAGGGCGCTCGGCGCCTCGCCCTTCAGGATGCGGGCAATGTAGGGTCCCGCGCGGCGGAATTGATCGAGCACGTCGAAACCGTAAGCCATCAGCCCGCCGTCGCGCGCATGGAAGGCGAACGGCCAGATGGCCGGGATTTTGCGCTCGCCCGTGATCCTGAAAATGCGCTCGCGATGGACGGTCGGCACCGAGCTCGGCGTCACGATCAGCCCGGCGTTCGGCTGGTGGCTGAACGCTTCGAGCTCGTGGTCGAGTTCGGCGACGTCACGGGCCGGGACCGCCGTTGCCTTGAGGCCGAGGGTCGGGGCCAGTGCCTCGATCGCCAGCCAAAGCGTGTGGAAGGCGCGGGAGGCAGGATCGACGATCACGCCCACATTGCGGATCTGGGGTGCGGCTTCGTGCAAGGTCTGCAGCCACTTGCCGCCGATTTCCGGCTCGAACGTTGAGAAGCCGGTGATGTTGGCGCCTGGACGCGACAGGCTCAGGACGAAGCCGGCGCCGACGGGATCGGTGACGACGACGAACACGATCGGAATGGCGGTGCCGAGCTGCTTCAAGGCGCGCAGGCCCTGCGTGCCGTTGACGAGGATCGCCGCCGGTGCGAGCGCTACCAGCTCCTTCGCCGCGGCCTCGGCCTTCTCGGGATTTCCCGCCTGCCAGCGCGTTTCAAGCACCACGTCGGTGCCCATTTTCAGGCCAGCCTCGGCGAGCCCCTCGGCGAACGCGGCAAGCCGCGGCTGGGCCTCGCGATCCGCCTCGGCCACGGCCATGATGACGCCGATACGGCGTACCTGCGCGTGAGCCACGCCGACGTTGGAGCCGGCAACCATGGCTGTAAGGGCGGAAATCAATTTGCGTCGGTCGATCATTCGATCACCTCGTCGGCGCGGAGGAGGATTGCGGGCGGGAGGGTGAGGCCGAGGGCGCGTGCAGTCGCAGAATTGACTTTCAGCAAGATGCGGGTCGGACGCTCGACCGGCAAATTGGCTGGCTGCATACCTTGCAGAATGCGATGGACGAAATAGGCGGCGCGGCGCGCCAGAATTTCGACGGCAACACCGAACGAGATGAGGCCGCCATCGCGCGCATAGTGTTGATGGGTCGAGGCGGACGGCAATCGCTGCTGAAGTGCAAAGGCCGTAATGCTGCGCCTGCTTTCCAGTTCGTTGAGCAGCGTGCCATCATTCGATGCGATGAGCGCGTCAGCCCGGCGCATCGGGTCGCTATGAAACAGACTTTGCAGCTCGGACGCATTGCGCGCGGGCGCTTCGAAGAGTTCGATGCCAAGCGTCCGCGTTGCTCCCTTCATATCCTCGAGGAACCTGGCGAACGCCTGGTTATCTGGATTGACGAGAATGGCAAAGCGGGTCGCGGCCGGCGCACATACCTTGAGATGCTCAATGCACTTTGCATCCTGCTCCAAGCCCTCCAGGGTCAAGCCGGTGATGTTGCGGTCGGGACGGCCGTAGTTCGGGACGAGCGTACTCATGGTGGCCTGAGCAGCGGGGCCGATGACAATCGGAATCCGACCTTCGGCGGCTTCGACGGCCGCCAGCGCTCCAGGCGTTCCCACGGTGTAGATGACGTCGAGCTGCAAGGCCACCAATTCGCGCGCCAGTCGCGGCAACTGGCCGAGATCGCCATCAGCAAACCGGGTCTCGAGCCGTATCGTCTTGCCGGGTACTTGGCCGTGCTCATGCATTGCGGCAAGCCAGTGGGGGAGTATAGCCCCGTTCATTGCCGTCGCCTCAGAGCCTGCAAAAAGGAGGCCGACAATGGGCAGATCGCGACGACTCTGCGCGAGCGCGGGGCGGCAGGCTGCAAGTCCCACAAGCACAGTCGTTCCAAATTTGCGCCGGTCCATCATTCGATCACCTCGTCGGCGCGGAGGAGGATGGTGGGCGGGAGAGCGAGGCCGAGTGCCTTGGCCGTGCGCGCGTTGACGACCAGTTCGAAATGGGTCGGCTGCTCGACGGGAAGGTCGGCTGGACGCGCACCCTTCAGGATCTTGTCGGCATACTCGGCTAGTTTCCGGCTGATCGTGCGACGCTCAGTGCCAAGCGCCATCAGCATCCCCGCCACGGCTATGGCCCTCTGATCGCCAATGATTGGAAGCCGATACTGAGTGGCCAGCTCCGCCAGCATGTGGCGATACTGGACGAACAACGGCTGCACGACGGCCGCTCCAACCCGCTCTGTGGCAATCGTCGCGAAAGTGGCCCGAAATTCATCGGGGCCGCGTAACAGGAAGACTCGAATGCGCAGCCCAAGCGTGGCTCCCGCCGCCTCGGTCTCAGCGGCAAACACCGCACCGTTTGGGTCAAGCGCGGATCCGATGAAGGCGACGCTCTTGAGATCTGGGATGACGTCACGCAACATTTCCAGGCGCTTGCCCGAAAGCTCGGTCGACGTTGTCGAGACGCCGGTCAGGTTGCCGCCCGGCCGTGCGAGGCTTTCGACCATACCGGTCCTAAGTGCGTCAGCCATCTGGAAGACGATCGGTGTTTCGCCGGCTGTCGCTTTCGCGATCTGTACGGCCGGGGTGGCGAGACAGATCAGGACGTCAGGCCTGTGCGCTACGATCTCCTGCACCAGAGTCGCGACGCGTTGGCGATCGCCGTCGGCAAATCGATAATCAATGCTGAGGTTTCGGCCGATCCCGTACCCCAATTCGCCGAGCCGCTGCTCGAGATCCGCTGCGATGTCCTGGCCACCAGGTGCCCACCAGCTGAGAACCGCGATTCGGCGCACGCGGTCCGTCTGCTGGGCAAGACTGCGCGTTGGCCAGACCACGACACAACCCATAACGCCGATGAATATTCGCCGCGTTGTCATTCGATCACCTCGTCGGCGCGGAGCAGGATGGCGGGCGGGAGTGCGAGGCCGAGTGCGCGCGCGGTCTTGAGATTGACGACCAGCTCGAAGGTTGTCGGCTGCTCGACCGGGATGTCGGCAGGCCTGGCGCCCTTCAGGATCAGGTCGGCAAAGTGTGCGGTGCGCCGCCAGATCTCGTTGAGATTGGGGGCATAGGACATCAGCCCGCCGGCCTCGACGAAATGCCTTTGCACGTACATGGCCGGCAGCCGGTTTCTGCCGGCCAGCTCGGCGACGAACCGCGCGCGGCCGAACAGCGAGGCCGCCGCCACGGCCATGACCGCCACGGCACCCGCCGCGACGGCCGCCTCGAACAACGGCGCGGGGTCGTCGGCCTTGGTCAGCTCGAACGACACAACCGGCCAGCTCAAGAGCCGCGCGCCTTCCGCTGCCGCCTGCCACACGCCTCTACTCTGCTTGTCCCACAGGATGGCGACTGGTCCCGGAACCGGAGCGACCTCCTTGAGGAGCGCCAGGCGCTTCGGCGACAGCTCGATCGACTGGCTGCTCAAGCCGGTGAAGTTATCGCCCGGACGTGCGAGGCTCTTGATGAATCCCTCGCCGACGGGATCGAGGGCGCCGGCCATGACGATCGGTATGCTTGAGGTAACCAGCTTGAGCTGGGGCAGCATGGGGCCCGGCGCGATGATCAGGTTGGGGGAGAGGCGCACCAGCTCCTCGGCCAGCGCCGCGAAGCGCTCGGGCTCGCTCTGGCCGCCCCGCGGCACGATCTCGAAGTCGCGATCGAGCACATAGCCATGCTCTTTCATACCTTGCAGGAGCGCTCGAACGGATGTGTTCAGAGGCGCGGGCCCGAGCATGTCTGCGGATTTGCCGGCCGTCGTCATAACGCCGATCAGGGCACGTTTTGCCGTGCGCTGCGCGAGCGCGGGGCGGCAGGCCGCAAAACCCGCCAGCAAAGTCGTTCCAAATTTGCGCCGGTCCATCATGATCACCTCGCGGCTGGGCGAGAGGTACTGTCTGCTCGCCAAGCATTCCGTCCAAGATAATGGCGCTGCCGGCAACTAACTGTTCCTAATGGAACAGGTATTCAAATGAGGTGCCAAAAATTCATTGCAGAAGTCGTGGCGAGATACCACGCAGACGTATCGTTTTCGTTGGCCTTATCAGCGATGGCATCCAACATGGCTGAACTTTGCCGCCAGGCCAAGAGTGGAGCTGGAGCCTTGCCGAAGTCCAAGTTGGAGGCAGTCCGCGCAACAGGCCATAAGATCGAGACAAGACTACAGCGTTCGTCATTCGAGCACCCGCGGGCAGGCACCAAAACCGTATTGGTGCAGCGGAAATGTCTTCAGTATGGGGCCGGATCGTAACGGCTGCGCCAAATCCGCTGCCGAACTCGAACTCCTTTATAAAAAGTTTCAATCAGTTCCATTGGGAACAGCGGGCTGGCTACTGCTGAGCCATTGTTGGGGCATCGGCGGACGGCAACAGCCACCAGCGACCGACCGCAGATCAGATCAACGAACACTCAAACGCAACCCAACGGAGCCCCGCCATGAAAGCCCTGATCATCACCACGCTCGTCGGCATCGGCATGATCGCCAGCCCGGTTTACGCGAAGGACATGACCACGATTTGGACGACAATCAGCGAGAGCGCGCCACGCTCGGTGTTCGACGATCTCCGCGACTCGGCCCCCCGCTCTGATCTTCGACGACCTTCGCGACTCAGCCCCCCGATCGATCTTCGATGAGATCCGGGATAGCGCGCCACTGGCACCGGTGTTCGAGACATTGCGCGACAACGCGCCATGACGACGGCATGACTCGCTGATCGTCAGCTGAAGCACTGTTGCGGAACGATACTGCAGACATCAATTATCGAGCTGGCCCGCGTACTCGATCAGCGACCCGCGCGGGGGCAAGACCTAGGTATTCAACTGAAGGTGCTCCATATTTGAGCGCAACCGGGAGCCGCTCCGCGCGGCTTCCGGTATTTGGATGTGTTGGCCCTCGGCGAAACGCGCCGCTGTCAAGGGCTTCCCTGCTCTACGCGAGCCATTTCAGAGAGAAGTTTCGCGTTGCAGTCCATCTCCTCGCCGACCCGACGAATCGCGCCCGCATCTTCCAACGCGGTCAGAGCGGCATTGACCTTGGGCCGGCTGGCCCCGAGCAGCATGGCCAGTTCGCCCTGGGACATGCCGATGGCCAGCCTCGCAGTGAGCCGTCGCGGCTTTTCGGGGAGCAATTCCAATCGATTGAGCAGAAACCGCGCGAGGCGAACTTCGATCGGGAACAAAGCCACGTCCTCCAGATGTTGACTGACGTCGCGGAGACGCGTGCACAGGAACGCAATGGTCGCGCGAGCCAGTGCCGGGTTCGTCGACAGAGCGCGTTCGAACGAGGCAGCACTGATTGACATCAAGCGCACCTCGCTCATGGCGGTCGCCGAGGCACTGCGGCGCGACTTGTCGAGAACAGCGATCTCGCCGAAGATATCCTTCGGGACAGCATGCGAGAACGACAGTTCGCGCCCATCGACCGTCAGCACCGACAGCCGGACCCGACCTTCAAGTACCAGAAAGATCTCGCGTCCAGGGTCGTCGCGCTCGAAGATGCTCTGGCCGGCATTGAAGCGCACCTCGCGCATGTCGGCTGCCAAGGACTGGCGCGCCGGTGCATCGAGCGCACCGAACAAGGGCGTGCCGGTCAACAGATCGGAACTGTGGTGAGGAGTCCTCATCGGCAATCCTCCGTCCATGACTTCGTTGCGGCAGTGGTAGCACTCTTGCCGCGTTCGGGCCCCGTGTCGCGGACGCGACGTCCGCGTCCATCTGCGAGAAGCTCGCGCGCGAACGTCGCAATCCCAACGACACTAGACCAGAATCCTCCTGATGTGGATCAGGCTTTGTGTCCGGCGTGCCTGAAGCAACTTGCGCAATCGGATGGTCTATTTGCCTTGATGCTTAAGTCAACCAGATTGGAGAGGGCGTCGACGGTCGCGCGCCGCGCCCATGCGCAGCGTAGGCGCGGGCATCTGTTCGATGTAAGCGATGAAAGCGGGTCGGACCGCTGCCTCGCTGCAATGCGCACCGTGGCAATCGTATGCCCCCGTCGCTTCGAGGCACACGCCGGTCCGCACTTTATGGGCGACCAACAGGCGACAACTCAAGCGCTCCATTCACCACCAAGACCTATCCGAGACGACGCGGTGAGAAGACGCGGCGATGTCCGTAGCGGGTGAAGTTGTCGTGTTTTGGTAGCTCGTGATCTGTCGCCTTCGTTGTGAAGGTTCGGCGGGACCGGAAGACGTGGACGGGTCCGCCGGGTCGATCAAGTCATGACGTGTGCCGCCTCGTTGACAAGCTGCGAGCCGCCCGCGACCGCATCCGCGCAACCGGCGTCCGCGTCGAAGGCCGTCGCCCATTATCAGAGACGCACCCCGAGGCCGTCGCGCTGGCCAAACGTCTCGCCCATGGCAATCGTCGTGAGCGTCTGAGCCTACGTGACATCAGCGTGAGATTAGCCGAGTCCGGGCACCTCAATATGGAGGGGAAGCCATTCGCGGCGAAGTTGGTGCGGGACATGCTGGCGGCGCGACGACCTCCCTCGCGTCCGTCGCGTGGGCCGTGTAGCCGGAAACGTGGCCAACGTCATCGGATTGACTTCCGGTCCTCCCCCAGCATGATGAGTGACGCACAAAGCGGGTTTCCGAGTTCTCGAGGCCATTTTCTGCTGTGGCTGGTGTTCATGGTTCTCTGTCTGTGCACGTCAGCCTATCGGCTTTGAAGCAGAACATCGCAGCACGCCACCCGTCGCGCTGCCAGTAGCGACAAAGCATATCCAAGTCGATTGCATGAAACATCGATTGCGCGATGGCTTGCCGGTTCAGACATGCTGCACTCAACCGACCGGCTCCACGTCGACTGCAACGGTCATCGTCTGGTCGCCACCGCCGAGTAAGACGCCACTGATCGGGCTGATGTCGTCGTAGTCACGGCCATAGGCCAACGTGATGTGCTCGCCTTTCGGGATAATGCCGTTGGTCGGATCGAAATCGACCCAGCCCTGCTCGCCCGACCAAACGGAAAGCCAGGCATGCGAGGCATCGGCGCCCTTGAGTTTCGGTTGTCCGGGCGGCGGCCGCGTCATCAGGTAGCCGCTGACATAGCGAGCCGGAATGCCGAGCGCGCGATGTGCCGAAATGGCTAGATGCGCGAAATCCTGGCACACGCCGCGTCGCATTTCCAGAACACGGGACACCGGCGTCGAAATATCTGTTGCTTTGGGATCGAACGCGAACTCCTCGAAAATCCGGCGCGTCAGATGCAGGGCCCCGTCAACGACCGATCGCCCCGGCGGGAACGAGCCTTGCGCGAAGTTCCGAATATCGTTGCTGACCGGGACATGTCGCGACCGGCACACGAATTGACGCACGTCGACGTCAATGCTGCCGTCGCCTTTGCCAGCCAAGTCAGCCGCATTCTCCCATGGTGGACTTCGGGTGATATCCGGCGGGGTCGGAAGCTTGGCTTCGATGGTGCTGCGGGCACTCACAATAAACTCGGTGTGCTGCTCCTCGATGCGCAGCAGCACCACGGCATTGCCGAACAAATCTGTAATCTCGGTGTTGGATACCGGCGCCGGCTCGATCAGCAGGCTGTGATGAATGACGGTTTGATTTGGCAGTTCGCGAGGGCGCAAATGGATGATGTGATGCGATTGCGTCACGGGAGCGCGGTATTGGTAACTGGTGCGGTGACTGATCTCGAACTTCATGTCTCTTGCCGCGAGCGCGCCCTGATCCACCTCGGTTCTTTCTCAATAACGCTGAAATAGCGCCGAGTGATGGCGTCCGACAACTGCGGAATTCGGCCGATCTGCGTTTCGAGCAACGCCGACAATGCAGACCGTCGGTTATGGCTGTCGGTCTCGGCCAACCGCATGACGTCGGCGAGCCGCACCTCGTTCAGCATAGCAAGCGCCGTGCGCTGCACCTCCGTCCGACCGCCGGCATTTCCCGTTTGCGGCAGAGCATCGATATGCGCGGAAAGTGCCGCGAGCTGGAAGCCGATGCTTCGCGGATTCGCCTCATCCACGATCAGCAGATCGAGCACGGGAGCCGCCAGCGGATTAAGCCGGTAGCGCGAGCGGTAGGTGATGAAACTGTCGGCAAGCTCCAAAACGAACAAGAGCCGAGCGCTGTCATTGCCATCGGCCTGCCCGTCCCTGAGCGTCGTTAACAGCAGATGGCCGAGATTGAGTGCGCGTGACATGCGCCGGCCCATATCGAGAAACGACCAGCCGAAGTTGCGTGTCATGTTCTCGTGCGTGAGACCATTGAACGCCGCGATCGCACCGAGGCCGGCGTCGATCAGATCGAGCGATTCCCCGATGGACGCCGGACCAGCGCCCGACTGCCAGCGGCGACCGACGTAGAAGGCATTGAGCGTGCGCCACCCTTCGAGCGAGAGCCGGTCCCGGGTCAGGCCGGCGACCCGGTGCACATGACCAAGCGTTTGCACCAAGCCCCCAGCCCGGCCGGGCTCTGTCATCAGGCGGCGGGCCAGATGCGCGATGATTTGTGGCTCGTCGAGGTCAGCCGGGACCGGCACGGGTGATCCGCCGTCGCGCTCGAGTAGGTTGGCGAGCACGTCGCGCCCGAGTTGGTGGTTCTGGCGAGGACCGCTGTCCTCCTCGATCCGGCTGAGGCAGGTCCGCAGCGCGCGAAACGTCCAGTCGGCGTGCTCCGTGTAGCGGCCGAGCCAGAACAGGTTGTCGGCGGCGCGGCTCGGCAGCTCGCGCGGGCTGCGCTGAATATTCGCTGCATCAAGTGTCGGGCGCCAGAGGCTCTTGAACACGGGTTGCGCTGCGTCACTCAGCACCCAGACGTCGCGTGAGGCGCCGTCTGGCGCGGTCAACGCCATCGACATGCCGGGATCTACGGTCATGGCGAGCCCCCCGGGCATGACTGCGAATCCACCGGGCACCGCCGTCGCGAACACCCTGACCGCGTAGGGCTTGGGTTCGAGACCTTGGGCACCATACGACGGCGTGGTCCCGAGCGCGGTCTTTTCTTCCGCGACCAGTGAAGCGCCGTCGATCTCGATCTCGGACATCAACGCCGAACGCTCTTCCGGCGACAATTTCGAGGGATCGCGCGCCGCTGCAGCACGTCCAGGCCGTGCCGTCTGCTCGAAGGCTTGCCGGATGAAATAGCGGTCGAGGTTCTGGATCACGTCTCGACGGACGGCCGCGTCGCCGAGCCACCATTTTGTGACGTCCCAGATGGCGAGGTCCTCGCCCAGCAGTTGCTTGCAAAGTTGTGGCAAATAGCTACCGAGCCCGCGGTTCTCCGCGATTGCCGTGCCGAGCGCATTGACGACGAGGTTAGGCTGCTGGCGCACGGCCTGCACGAGGCCGACGGGACCAAGGAAGCCTCCTGGATCGAGTTCCAGCGCGTCACACGAGGCGCCGGCTACGCAACGAACGACAAGGTCGATCGGCTGCAGTCCGTCGAGCGTCTTCAGGAAGACGCGGCCATTCTCCGCCCTCAGATCGGCACCCTCGACCAGTAGAAAACCAAGATAGCGTGCGAGATACGCGTGGCTGAAGAAGTCGTTGTGATGCGGACCGGGCGTAAGGAGCGCAATGGTCGGGTCCGGCCGTCCGATGCGCAGCGCCAGGGCATCCTGCATCTGCTGGAAGAACGGCGCCAGGCGCACCGCCTTGCTGGCGCTGAATATGTCGCCGGAAACGTGCGTCAATACCCCGCGATTGGCGAGCGCATAGCCGATGCCGGCCGGCGTCTCGACGTGCGTATCGACGACGCGCCAGCTTCCGTCGGTCCCCCGCGCGAGGTCGGTGGCGAAGAACTGAATCCGGCCGGCCCCGGCCGCGACATTCTGGCAGGCGCGCAGGTAGGCCGGGTCCGTGAAGATCAGCTCCGGCGGGATCAGGCCGGTTCGCAAAGTCTCCTGCTGGCCATATATATCGGCGAGCATCGCCTCCAACAATCGCGCCCGTTGGATGACCGCGGCCTCGATCTGCGCCCAGGCATCCGGCGTGAAAACCAGCGGCACGAGATCGAGACGCCAGGGCTGCAAATTTCGCGACGGGTCGGCAAAAAGGTCGTGTGCGATACCGGTTTCACGCACGCGAGTGTTGATGCGGTCGATGCGCTCGAGGCGCTGCAGATGCGTGAGGGCGTCCAACCCGGCGAGCACGGGTTGCCAATGCGGCGCAACAGTCCCGGCAGCGTCGATCAATTCGTCGAAGACGCCCGCCGTCCTGTAGGCGGCGGAGATAGACGTCGAAGTCGATTTCGGAACGGCGACTGCCATGCTTGTGCTGACCTGCTGGTTGCTCCGTGCTGCGTCGTCCAGTGCGCCCTGATTCTCGGTTGGCGTGCTACTACTTGAGGCAGGGGCGTACCAGCCGAAAAGCCTGCCCCACCAGTCAGCTGTGGCTGGCCGGTCACTATCAGGACCGGTCATCCCATTCGCCGCAAATCGAGCGTCAAGGGAAACTCCGGGTGTACGCCCGCCGTCTTCAGGACCACCGGTCCCCGGCGTATGTCCGATCGCCTCGAATTGGGCGAGCCGGCGGCCTTCGGCCTCGAAGGCATTAATCGGAAACACTTCGAGACCACGGCCACCCGGATGCGCCACGTGGTACCGACAGCCGCCGACCGAGCGGCCCGACCACGTATCGACCACGTCGAACGTCAGTGGCACGTGCGGCTTGATCGTCGGATGCAGAATTGAGGCTGGTTGCCAGGCGCGGTAGCGGACGCCCGCAACCGCTTCGCCGAACGTGCCGGTGCTGGTCAGGGGCAACGCATATCCGTTACAGGTAACCATGAATCGCCCTTGCGTCTCGCCCCGGACATGGACCTCCACGCGTTCGAGTGAAGAATCCACATAGCGTGCCGTGCCGCCGACCGCGCCTTCCTCGCCGAGCACGTGCCACGGCTCCAGCGCCTGCCGGATCACAACGGCGACGCCTGCATGTTCCATCTTGCCGCAAATGGGAAACCGGAACTCGAAATGCGGGTCGAACCATTCGAGCTTGATGGGAAAGCCCGCCGCCTTGAGATCGTCGATGACATTGCGGAAATCCGCCCACACGAAATGCGGCAGCATGAACCGGTCGTGCAATGCCGTCCCCCACCGGACGAGCGGGCGCCGGTAGGGTTGCTCCCAGAACCACGCGATGAGCGCTCGGACGAGCAACTGCTGCGCCAGGCTCATCTGCGCGTGCGGCGGCATCTCGAACGAGCGGAACTCGACCAGTCCCAACCGGCCGGTGGCGCTATCGGGCGAATAGAGCTTGTCGATGCAGATCTCGGCCCGATGCGTGTTGCCGGTCACGTCGATGAGGAGATGACGGAAAATGCGGTCGACCAGCCACGGCGGGGTCTGCTGGCCTTGCCGGCTCTGCACTTCCCCAAGCGCAATCTCAAGCTCGTAGAGCTGGTCATGGCGCGCCTCGTCGATGCGTGGCGCCTGGCTGGTCGGCCCGATGAACAGCCCGGAAAACAGATAGGACAGCGCTGGGTGGTTCTGCCAATAGTTGATCACGCTGGCCAGCAGATCGGGCCGGCGCAGAAATGGGCTGTCGGCGGGTGTCTTGCCGCCGAGCACGATGTGGTTGCCGCCGCCGGTGCCGGTGTGCCGCCCGTCGAGCATGAACTTCTCGGCGCCGAGCCGGGTCTGGCGAGCCTCGGCATAGAGTGCAGTCGTTACCTCCACGAGATCGGGCCAATTCGTCGTCGGATGGATGTTGACCTCGATCACACCGGGATCGGGCGTAACCTTGATCACGTTGAGTCGCGGATCAGGTGGCGGCGCGTAACCTTCAAGGCGAACGGTGAGGCTGGTCCGTTCAGCAGTCGTTTCAAGGGCTGCAACAAGTGCAGCATAGTCCTCGGCATCGGTAACCGGTGGCAGGAACACGCAGAGATGCCCGTCGCGCGGCTCGACAACCAGCGCGGTGCGCACGGCGCCGATCACCTCGTCGGTGGGATGGGCTGGGCTTGCCGGTGGTTGCAGGGTGACCGCACGTCGCTGCTGCTGCAGGGCGGTACGATCAGGTAGCCGCTCGCGGTGGGCGAACGGATCGGTAGGATCGACATTGGGATAGTTGATCGGCGCGATATAGGGCAGCGAGCCAAGTGGCAGCCGATAGCCGACCGGTGAATCGCCCGGCGCCAGAAACAGGCGCTCACGGCGGAGCTTCCATCGCTCGGTCACCCATCGCCGGCCGCGATCCTGTGTCTGCCACACCTGGACCGGCAGAACGTAGCCAGATGGCTTGCCAAGTCCTCTGCTGAACACCGCAACCAACCGGGCCCGTTCAGCGGGATCGTCGAGCTTGTTGGTGGCGGGATCGACGCCAAGCGGCAACTTCTGCTCGGCAAGTGCGAAATGGCCGGGGTCTTCGAACGCCGCGATCGGCGCGTCGATCGGCAGTCCGAGTTGCCGGCAGAGTTCCGCCACATAACTCTCGGCTTCCTTGATTGTCGCCGGCACCCTCGGCTGCTCACGATCGATCAGCTCGGGCTTTGCCCAAAGCGGCTCGCCATCTGTCCGCCAGAAAACCGCGTAGGACCAGCGCGGCAGTTGCTCGCCCGGATACCACTTGCCCTGACCGTAGTGTAGCAAGCCGCCCGGTGCGAAGCGCGCAGTCAGCCGGCGCACCAAGTCCTCGGCATAGCCCTGCTTCGTTGGACCGACGGCTGCGTTGTTCCATTCGGCCCCGTTCATATCATCGACCGACACGAACGTCGGCTCGCCGCCCATGCTGAGGCGCACGTCACCGGCCTTCAGTCGCTGATCAACCGCATGCCCGACTGCAACGATGTCCGCCCATTGCGCGTCGCTGTAGGGAAGCGTCACGCGCGGGGTCTCGTGGATGCGGGTGACCGACATCTCGAATTCGAATTCGACCTTGGCATCGTCGTGCGCGCCCGAGATCGGCGCCGCACTCGATGGCGACGGGGTCGCAGCCAACGGAATATGGCCTTCGCCCGCGACGAGGCCCGACGTCGGATCGAGCCCGATCCAGCCGGCGCCCGGCAGGTAGACCTCCGCCCAGGCGTGCAGGTCCGTGAAATCCTTGTCCGTACCGGCCGGCCCATCGAGCGACGTCACGTCAGGCTTGAGTTGAATCAGGTAGCCGGAGACGAATCTGGCTGCCAGACCGAGCCGGCGCAGGATCTGCACCAGCAGCCATCCCGTGTCCCGGCACGAGCCCGAGCCCTGTGCCAGCGTCTCGTCCGGGGTCTGCACGCCCGGCTCCATGCGGATCAGGTACTTGATCTCTTGCGACAGGCGACGATTGAGATCGCAGATGTAATCGAGCGAGGTGCCGGTGGTCGTGCGCTCGAGCTGCTTCATGTAGCGCTCGAGCTTGGGGCCGTTCGCCCTTGGCTCAAGGTAGGGCTTCAATTCGGCCGCGAGTTCCGACTCGTATTCGAACGGCCATTTCTGCGCGTAGTCCTCGACGAAGAAGTCGAACGGATTGATCACCGCAAGATCGGCGACGAGATCGACCGTGACCGACAGCAACTTGGTTTTCTCGGGCACCACGATGCGGGCGAGAAAGTTGCCGAACGGGTCCTGCTGCCAGTTGATAAAATGCTCCACCGGGCTCAGGCGCAAAGAATAAGCAAGGATCGGCGTTCGGCAATGCGGTGCCGGCCGCAAGCGGATAGTATGCGGCGCTAGGCCGACCAGGCGGTCGTAGCGATACACCGTTCGATGCGTCAGTGCGGCATGCAATGCCATTGCGGCTCCGTTTTCGACTGTGCCGGATAAATCCGGGTGCAGGTCACGATTGTTTCTGGTCCTGCGTCTGGCTTTGTTTCTGGCTTTGTTTCTGGCTCGGATTGGGGTCGCTGTTTTGCGTTTGCTTCTGACGCCGGCGCTTTCCCGCCCGCACCGAATTTTGCGGCGGGTCGTCGGTAGGCACAGTCTCGGGCAGGCGGAAGAAAGCTGAACTAATTCCAGCCGTAAGGTCGATCAGCGCGCGCTGCACCCAATCGTTGAACTCGTGCAGCCGGCCAAGCAGCTCCTTGTCGCGTGCTGCCGCCTGTAGCCCCTCCGACAACACCTCGCTGGCCTCGAGACAGGCGCCGGCAGCTGACAACCCAAACGGACCCCGCAGGTTGTGCAGAGCTTCACTGATCTCGCGCACACAGAATCCAATCGATCGGGGATGACTGGGATTGAGCACGAGGAAGCGCGCCACCCGTTCCGGATCGGCGCTGTTCTGCTCGAGGCGGTGAAACACCTGATAAGCAGCAGCTGTTCGCAAAATGGTCGACCAGAACACGAAATCGTCGGCGGTATCGGAGCCAGGTGCCGAGGTCGCACTTTGCGCGAACTTGACATCCAGCAGGCGGCTGGTTTGATCCGCGCGCTCGACCATCTGCCCGAGCTTGAAGAACTGGTAACCCTCGTCCCGATAGAGCGTGCTCTCCGCGACACCGATCTGGGCGAGGCAGCCGGCCCTGATCTGGGCGCAGGTGCGCGGCAGTTGCGATGGGCCGATGTCGTCCGCTCCGATCCGCTCGATTGTCTGATGATACGAATTGAGCTGGGCCCACAACTCGAGTGGGATGAACGGGCGCAAGGCCCGGGCATTTTCCCGCGCCCAATGAATCGAAGAGCGGATCGAAGCCGGGTTGGCTGCGTCCGTCACATAGAAGGCCACGATATTGGCCGTTGAAACCTCGAAGCGTTCTTTGAAGCGGGTTTCGTCGCTGTGCAGCGTGAGTAGCCACGACCAACCGGTCTCACGGTCGTGCCCGCCGAACGAGGATTGCATCTCGATGACGCGCGCGAGACTGGCGCCGCGCTCGAGGTAGCGGGCGAGCCAGAATAACGCTTCAGCATTGCGCGACAGTAGCCTCACGAATCCTCCGCCAGAACCCAGGTGTCCTTGGTGCCGCCGCCTTGTGAGGAATTGACGATGAGCGAGCCTTCCTTCAAGGCGACCCGCGTCAGGCCGCCGGGCAGCACCCAGGTGTCGCGCCCCGTGACGGCATAGGGCCGCAAATCGACGTGTCGAGGTCTGGCGCCGCCGTCGACCAATGTTGGCGAAACCGACAGATCAATCATTGGCTGGCTGATGAAATTCGCGGGATCGGCCTTCAGCTTGGCGGCTGCCTCGTCGAGCTCGGCTTTGCTCGCCTTCGGTCCGATGACGATGCCATAGCCGCCGGACTCGCCAACCGGCTTCACCACCAGCCGCTCGAGATTGGAGAGCGTATAGTCGAGTCCCTCGACCTCACGGCAGATATAGGTCTCGACATTGGCCAGGATCGGATCCTCCGAGAGGTAGTACCGGATGATCCGTGGCACATAGGCATAGACCGCCTTGTCGTCAGCGACGCCGGTGCCGATGGCGTTGGCGAGCGTCACATTACCTTTGCGCGCCGCCCTGAGTAGTCCGCGCACGCCCAGCATGGACGCGGGATTGAACGCCTCCGGGTCAAGGAATTCGTCGTTAATGCGCCGGTAGATCACATGCACTGGCTCGAGCCCGTCGATCGTGTGGGCAAAGACACGGTCGTCCTCGACGACGAGGTCGCGCCCCTCGACCAGCGCCACGCCCATCTCACGGGCCAGAAATACGTGCTCAAAGTAGGCGGAATTGTAGATGCCCGGCGACAGCAACACGACGCACGGATTGTCGACACCGGCTGGCGCTACTTCGCGCAGCTTGCCCAGCAGGCGTTTGCCATAGTCCGAGACTGGTCGCACCTTAAGCCCTTGCATCAGGTCAGGGAAAGCGCGCTGCATCAGGTGTCGGTTCTCGATCACGTAGGACACGCCCGAGGGGCTGCGGCCATTGTCTTCAAGCACCAGGAACTCACCCTTGCGGTCGCGGACGATGTCCGTGCCGTTGATGTGGATGTAGGTGCTGCACGGCAGATCCAGCCCGATCATTTCGCTTCGAAAGCAGGGATTTGCGAGGACCAGTTCGGCCGGCACCACGCCATCCTTGAGTATCTGCTGCTTGTGGTAGACGTCATGCAAGAACAGATTGAGCGCCTTGACGCGCTGCTTCACGCCGGCCTCGATTTTTGCCCACGCCGTTGCCGACAGCACGCGCGGGATGACATCGAAAGGCAGAATGCGGTCGATGGCATCCTTTTCCGTGTAAACTGTGAAGGTGATGCCGAGATTGAAGAGTTCTTGTTCGGCGTCCGCAGCCCGCTGGCGTAGTGAGGCGAGATCGCAGGTCTCCAGCGCATGCCAGAGCGGCGCCACCTGGCGCCCCGGTTGCTTGTCCGCCCCGAGCAATTCGCAAAAGAAGTCTCCCGGATAGTAGCCGTCGAGCGCCGAAACTGCAGTCGAGTGCTTCAGGGCAGCAATTGTGGCCATCTGGAGGGATCCGGTGTCAATGCCTGAACGTTAGGCAGATTACCGAGAAGCGCTACTTCCGTCTTGATTAAAAATTGAGCGCCTATTGGCGTATTCTCGCGCAATTTGCTGCGACCGAGCCGGTAGGTGTCTCCAGGATCTGCCGCTCTGGCAACCGACCGCATCATGAGCTTTCCAACTCAAGACGCCCCTACCCGTGATGTCGGGCATCGGCGAAAGCCGAAGACGCAACGGAAATCACAGATGACGGAAGCAGTGGGTCACTTTTTCACCCGTTGCCAGCATGCGGCGCTAGCGAAACTTCGCGTCTCTTGAACCAATGATTTTGTTGCAGAACTGGCTTGAGTGGCGTGGCGAGCCGTGATTCCGTCGTTTGAGACGGCGGCATCTACGGCGCGATGCGCGATGGCTATGTGTGCCTCAACGGCAAGACCCTGCCGACGAGCGGACGACTGCGAGACGACGGCATGTACGCCGACTACTCCACGGTCGCGGATTGCAGAGACTGCCCGCTCAAGACGAAATGCTGCCCCAACTCACCAAACCGGAAGATTGCGCGGCATCAGCACGAGGCGGCGCGCGACGTTGCCCGCGGCATCGCCCAAAACCTCCGCCGTCTCGCCAAGCTGACGGTGCACCCGCCGGACAGCGCCGCGCGTTGCATAGCGTCCCGTTGCGTTGGTTGCGTCAGGCGTGGTGCCGATGCGCCGCCGCCACCCATGCCGGGCAGGCGGCCAGAGACCGCGAGCCCAATTTTCAAGAAAATCAGCCCCGGCTGAGAGCCACGACCCCGCCGATTTCTGCGACAATATCGGCCAGGTGCTGCCGTCCTAAGCCACCGACGATCAGACTGCGTGTGCTTTTTTGCGGGCGTCAATCGACGGCGTACCGGATCAAGTTTTGCTGCGCCGCAATTGGAATGGCGCATCCAACGGCAAGTCTGGTCGGTTTTGGGTGATCACCGTCGTACGTAGCAGTGAGTGCGGGCCCAACTACCCTGGGTCGAGGCCGATGCTGGCCGCTCACTCCTGCACGAGCCGAGCGTATTGGCGGGTGGTCAAGCCGGTGGATCAGGTTGCGTTGCGTCAAATCTGGTTACTCAACCCGGTCAGAACCCCTGCCAACGGCAGAACCACGCACGCGCTCCTAGCGGGCACGTTGAGCAGACTAGGCAACCGACTAAATCTAAGGTCTAATCTTTTTCGGTGATTGGACGCTACCGACGCCTAGCGTTTGCCGCACCGGAGCGGACGCCACGAAACTGACCTTGGTACTGCCTACTGGTGCCCCACCACATTCAAGCGTTGGGGAACCCGACCCTGGACGTTCGGCGTGCTCAGTGGAGGAAAATGTCAGATGAAGAACATGCGCTTCGGTCGACGACAGGTTGTTGTAGGAGCTGCGTCGATAGCGGCTACTTCCATCGCCGCACCGTTCGTGCGCACGGCGCATGCCGCCGGCAGTCTCAATGTTGGCATCTGGGACCACTGGGTGCCCGGCGCCAATGCCGAGATGGAAAAGCTGATCAAGGCTTGGGCCGAAAAGGAGAAGGTCGATGTCAAGATCGACTTCATCACCTCGCAGGGAAACAAGCTGCTGTTGACCGTCGTTGCCCAGGCGCAGGCGAAGTCAGGCCACGATGTGATCTACTTGCCGTCCTGGCAGACGTCGCGCAACCACGAGGTGCTCGAGCCAGTCGACGACATTATGGCCGATCTCGTCAAGGAGAACGGCGACGTCTCGAGCGTCTCCAAGTACTTGGCCCAGATCAAAGGCAGGTGGATGGCGGTTCCGTCGACTTACGGCGCTCAGATGAAGGGGCCGTCGACCCGTATCGATCTGATGAAGCAGCATGCCGGCATCGACGTCCAGGCGCTCTATCCAGCCGGCGGCGCTCCAAAAGCCGATGCTTGGACGTATGACGCGTTCCTTAAGGCGGCGGAGGCTTGCCATAAGGCAGGTGCGCCCATCGGCATCGGCCTCGGCACGACGTCAGACAGTGTCGATTCGATCGGGGCGATCTTCGCGGCGTTCGGCGCCATCTTAGTCGACGAGAAAGAGAAGCTCACGGTCAAAACCGATACTGTTCGCGCGGCGCTCGATTACACCCGGAAGCTGATGGCCTTCCTGCCGCCCGATGCGCCGTCGTGGGATGATGCCTCGAACAACAAGATGTTCGTCGCCGGCAAAACGTCGCTGATCCTCAACCCGCCGAGCGCCTGGGCGGTTGCCGTCCGCGATGCCCCGGAGATTGCCGCGCAGACCTGGCACCATCCGATGCCGAAGGGGCCAAAGGGCCGCTACGCGGCGTTTCTGCAGCCCAATCTCGGGATCTGGTCGTTCGCCAAGAACAAGAGCGCCGGCAAGAGTCTGCTTCGCCACCTCGCCACCCGCGAATCGGCGGAGGTCATGGTCAAGGCATCGAAGGGTTACGACATTCCGCCTTTCGCCAAGTTCAAGAACTTCGCCACCTGGAGCGAGATTGGGCCACCCAAGGGTACGCTCTATCATTATCCCGATCCGCATGCCGACCAGATCCTGGCAGTGGCGGCGATGCCTAGTCCGCACCGCATTGCCGAACAAATCTACACACAGGCGGTCATGACCAAGATGGTCGTTCGCCATGCCCAAGGTGAGGCAATGGAGAAGACGCTCGCCTGGGCCGAGAGCGAAGTTGAAGGTTATTTGCGTTGAAGGAAGTCTGGTTGCGAGTCCGGTGGCAATTGGCCTGCTGAATTCACCACCATAACTGTCCATTTGCATATCTCAACAAACCACGGGAGCACCTCATACATCTGCTGCAGGAAATGCGGCACCCGAATTTGAACCGCACAACAACCTAGTCACGACTAAGGCTCTACGGCGATCCGGACGTTTCAACGAACCGCGGCGCCGCGCTCAAGCTTTCAAGCATTGAGGAGGAGGACGCCTATGACTACACAACATGTAAGACCTAATCGCCGTCGGGTCATTGCCGGCTCCGTCGCCGCTTCCGCCGCATTCGTGGCTGCTCCCTATGTGCGCACCGCGCACGCCGCCGGCAAGTTGACAGTTGGCCTGTGGGACCATTGGGTGCCGGGCGCCAACAAAGCGAGCTCGCTCATCATCGACGAATGGGCGGCTAAGGAGAAGGTCGAGGTAACCGTCGACTACATCACAACGCAGGGCAACAAGCTGCTGCTGACAGAGAAGGCCGAGGCCCTCGCCAAGACGGGCCACGACATCATGACATTCCGCTGCTGGGGGCCGGGCGACAATGCCGCGCTGCTCGAACCGGTCGACGATATCATCGCCGCTCTTATCAAGCAGAGTGGCCCGGTGGATCCGACCGTCGAGTACCTCGGCAAGCACGACGGACATTGGCGGGGCGTCCCGGCGACCCGCGGGAGCAATGTCAAGGGACCCTGCTCACGCATCGATCTGTTGAAGCAGCACGCCGGTATCGATGTGCAGGCGATGTACCCCGCAGGCGCTCCGGCGAAGGCCGATGCCTGGACCTACGACGCCTTCCTCAAAGCGGCGGAAGCCTGCCACAAGGCCGGCGTGCCGTTCGGCATCGGGCTCGGTACGACGCCAGACTTTGTGGACAGCGTGGGCGCGCTGTTCGATGGATTTGGCGCCAAGCTCGTCGATGAGAAGGGTAAGATTACGGTCAAAACCGATCCCGTACGGCAAGCGCTCGAGTATTGCGTGAAGCTTGGCCGCTTCTTTCCGGCTGACGCACCGTCGTTCGATGATGCGACCAACAATAAGCTGCTGGTCGGCGGCAAGACTGCGCTGATCCTCAATCCGCCGAGCGGATGGGCCGTGGCGAAACGGGATGCTCCGAAGATCGCCGAACAGTGCTGGTCGCACGGCATGCCGATCGGGCCAAAGGGCCGCTATACGCCGGCCATCCCGTATTTCCTGGGTATCTGGTCGTTCGGTAAGAACAAGTCAGCGGCCAAGAGCCTGTTGCACGCCATGTCCCAGCCGCCCGCGGTGGAGGCGATGGTGGCCGCGAGCCAGGGCTTCGATAACCCCTCATTCGCCAACCTGACAAACCTCAAGACCTGGGCCGAGGAGGGCCCGCCTAAGGGGACGCTCTACCACTATCCGATCCGCGACAAGCACCAGCTCGCCTCAATTGCCGGCGCGCCGGCTCCAGCGCGCATCGCCGTGCAGATCTACGTGCAAGGCACCATGCCGAAGATGGTCGTGCGTCACATGCAGGGCGAGCCGATGGAGAAGACCCTCGCCTGGGCCGAGACCGAGATCGAAGGCTTCATGCGCTGAGCCCTCGGAGATTTGTCGGACAGAAGGAGTAGACGATGGTCGATGCTACAGTATCAGGCGGTGCCGTTTCTCATCGGTCGGTCCGCCCGGGTCGTTTCAAGGCTTGGCTCGGGCACAAGTCGACCATCGCCTTCTTCATGACGTTGCCGTTGATGATCCTGATCGCGGTGCTTGTCGTCTATCCGGCGATCTATGCCGTGCATCTCGCGATGCTTAATAAGCGGATGACCGAGTTCGTCGGCTTCAAGAACTTCACCTTCCTGTTCACCCGCGAAACGTTCTGGATGGTGGTCAGGCAGAGTTGCATCTTCGCGTTGACCGCCGTCGCGTTCAAAGCGTTGCTCGGCTTCATCATCGCTCACCTCGTCCACAACGTGCCGGCCAACAAGCAGCGCAAATGGCGAGGCATGCTGCTCATTCCGTGGGTGATCCCGGCGGCGATGTCGACGCTCGCCTGGCTTTGGCTGTTCGATCCGTCGCACTCAGCATTCAATTGGCTGCTGGCTCAAGTCGGCATCGGCCCGATCCCGTGGATCGGCAATCACAACTGGGCCCGCTTCTGTGTCATCCTGGTCAACATCTGGATCGGCGCGCCGTTCTTCATGATCATGTATCTGGCAGCGCTGAAATCGGTTCCGGAGCAACTCTACGAGGCGGCCAAGATCGACGGCGCGACCTGGTGGCAGACGATGCGCTTCGTGACCTTGCCCATGATGCGCAACATCATCGCCATCACGGCACTGTTCTCGACCATCCTCACGTTTGCTAACTTCGACATTGTGCGAGTGTTGACGCGGGGTGACCCGCTCGACAAGACGCATGTGTTTGCCACTTGGTCCTTCAGGGTCGGCATCGAAGGAGGCGACATCCCGCTCGGCGCTGCGGTGTCTCTGTTCATGGTGCCGATCCTCACCGTCGGCGCGATCTTCATTCTGCGTGACATCAACCGGCGGGGGAACGAGTCATGACGGCGTCCACAGCAGAGTCGCAAGTGCAAGTCCCAGTGACCGTTCCGAAATACGGCAGTATGAGCCGCGACCGGACATGGGCGCTGCGCTGGTCCTACTTCTTCCTCATCCTGTTCGTGATTTTTTTTCTCACCCCGCCAATCTACATGCTGATCACTTCGCTCAAGACGAGCAGGGAGATCGGATCCCTCGAAAATCCGTGGTGGGTCTTCAATCCGACACTGGATAATTATCGCGAGCTGATATTGTCCGGTCAATTCCAGACATTCTTCATCAACTCGGCGCTCGTCGCCGTAATCGTGGTCACGATCACGATGCTGATCGCGATCCCCGCGGCGTTCGCGCTTTCGCGCATGAAGTTCTGGGGTTCGGCGACGTTGGCCACGGGCGTCTTTCTCACTTACCTTATTCCCGAGACGCTGCTCTTCATCCCGTTGTTCAAGATGATGGCGGTCTTCAACGAGCTGACCGGCATCCAGTTGATTAACAAGTGGTGGGTCAATCTGATCCTCTATCCGACGCTGACCGTGCCGTTCGCGACATGGCTGATGATCGGCTATTTCGCCTCGATCCCGAAGGAACTCGACGAGGCGGCCCTGATTGACGGCGCGACGTGGATGCAGACGCTGACCAAGATCTTCATACCGGTCGCATTGCCGGGACTAATCGCAGCGACGATTTTCTCGTTCACGGTGTCATGGGCCCAGTTCCTTTATCCGCTCGCCTTTACGACCTCGACCGATCAGCTCGTGTTGCCCGTCGGCATTATTACCTCGCTCATCAAGGGTGACATCTTCAACTGGGGACAGATTATGACAGGCGCGCTCCTCGGTGCGTTGCCGCCGCTCGTGATCTACGCGTTTTTGATGGATTATTATATCGCAGGCCTGACCGCCGGCGCGACAAAAGGATGAGCTGGCTATGGCCGAAGTATCGATCCGAAAAATAGTGAAGATGTACGACGGCGGTGTCCAGGCGGTGCGAGGCATTGATCTCGACATCAAGGATCAGGAGTTCGTCGTCCTTGTCGGCCCGTCGGGCTGCGGGAAGACCACGACACTCAGAATGATCGCGGGGCTCGAGGACATCACGGGGGGCGAAATCCTGATCGGTCCGGACGTGGTCAATGACGTGCCGCCGAAGGATCGCGACATCGCCATGGTGTTCCAGAATTACGCGCTTTATCCGCACATGACCGTGCACGAGAACATGTCGTTCGGGCTTCGTCTCAAGAAGTTTCCGAAGGATGAAATCAACCGCCGGGTCGACGAGGCCGCTCGCATCCTTGACATCACGGAACTGCTCGACCGCAAGCCCAAGGCGCTGTCCGGCGGCCAGCGCCAGCGCGTCGCCATGGGTCGCGCCATCGTTCGCAATCCGAAGGTGTTTTTGTTCGATGAGCCGCTGTCGAACCTCGATGCCAAGCTGCGCGTCCAAATGCGCATCGAGATCAAGAAAGTGCACCAGAAGGTGCGTACCACCACCGTTTACGTGACCCACGATCAGATCGAAGCAATGACACTTGCCGACCGCGTCGTGGTCATGAACCACGGCATCATTGAGCAGGTAGGAACGCCGCACGAGCTTTATCACAATCCCAAAACGCGCTTCGTCGCGGGTTTCATCGGCTCGCCCGCGATGAACTTCATTCCGTGCCGTCTCGAAGGCGCAGGCGACGGTCTCGTTGTGCGTGCCGGTAATGAACTCACGCTGCCGGTGCCGCCGCCTCGCGCAAAACAGTACATCAACTACAAAAATAACGGCGAGCTGCTGTTGGGACTGCGCCCAGAGCACCTGACCGATGCACGCACGCACATGGAGCCCGGCATCGTGCCTTTCGACGCCCAGATCGAAGTCACCGAACCGATGGGCATGGAGACGTTCGTCTATTTTTCCATCAACGGCGCCCAGGTGTGCGGCCGCGTCAATCCGGCGGCTGGTGCCAAAGACGGCGGCCCTCTCAAAATGGCCGCCGATCTCAACAATATGCACCTGATCGACGCCGCGAGCGGGAACGTGCTCTAGGCACTAAGCAACGTTCACCGGCTCATTGATCTATTCGCCTGCAAGGCAACCCATGGGTCGATAAAAAGGGCGACGCTGCTAGCCATCAGCGAGTTCGAGCAGGAAGTATTGCGGAACCAGCAGTCGCGAGCGAACGCTGCGCCACCGTATTGCGGATTGGCCCGCGGCGCCGGGCAAGCTATAGGCATACCCCTGCGAATTCGGCAGTCGAATGGACGTGGGTCGTCGGTCCGTTGGGGCGTCAGGTCGCCTAGCAATGACCATGTCCGCTGACAACAGTGTTACGGTCATTTTACCGCACCAATCCGTCGCGCTAGAAATTGGCTTGGCCCTCGTCGGCGCTTCAGCCCTCGGCACTTTTGCAACGTGGGTGTTGCGCGCCTGCACAGTGTTGACTCCGGGCACAAAGGACAAAGAACAAAATCGTCGCATGCCAATGACTTGACCGTCGCTGTGCAGAGATAGTGCCGTCGGCACTTCCTTGTGCGAAAATGACTGGAATGTTGGCCACACATCCGTGCGTCCCGTGCCATCGATCGTTTTCTGACTTAGTTTTTTCCTGCGGAGTTACCCTATGCGTTTTGCAGACCTTTCCATAGTTGGCCACAAGGGGTTCCTGGTTACCATTCTTGCATGGCTCGGCTCAGTGATCAGCGCTCCGGTGTCGGCCCAGGTTCTGCAGAATAGCGACATGGAACGAACTGCCGAAGGCGGCAAAGGGATTCCGGGTTGGACCATCTACCGATGGGAAGGCGAAGGCCAAGTCGAGCATGCCGAAGGGGTTGCGTCCAGTGGCCGGCGAGCAGCGCTCATTCGAGGCACAAATCCCGGAAAAATTGCAATTTTTCAGGAGGTGACGCTGCGGGCCTGCTCGTATCGCCTCACCGCCATGGTGGCGGGTCACGATCTGGTGGCTGGCTCCAACAAGCGTAGCGCGACGCTTCATATCGCGTTCGCTAACGGCACCTACCAGACTCAATCCCTCTTCGACGGGGGCAGCGCGTGGCGCAGCATGAGTTACTCGTTCAAAGTGCCAGCTGATGGTAAAGCCATCATCTACTTCTTTAATTACGGCTCTGGCGCCTTTTTCGTTGATGACGTGCGCTTGGATGCGGAAGTTCCATGCACCAGCACACCCGCCGGCTTATCCCTTGCCAAAGATGTGAGCGCGCCACTCAATTACTCGGCGCCCTTGGCTCCTGTCGATCGCCTCCTAGCCGGCTATTGCGCTCGGTCGGACTTTGCCGAACGCGCTGTCTGCAAGCGCTTAATGGACTCACCACTCCTTGAGGCACAGCCTGCGCGCGTCAAAGGACCGGCGCTGATGGCCGATTTTGAGACGCTCAATCCCTTCGCGAACCCGTCCTTGCTGTCGTCAATGAAAAGTTGGCGTTACCACTCGCCGGGCCTCACTGGCACACGAGCAGCCTTGCTGCCGGGCGGAGCCGCACTGATCAGTGACCTCCGTTCCGGCATACGCCAGAATTGGACCGGCTACGATTGGCTGGTGTTCGACGTTGAGAACTCAGGTCATGCGCCGCAGACCATCGCGATCGAAATTCGCGACGACAAGACCACAAGCTACCGGACCCGGATCAACTGGGAATTGGTCGTGTCGCCGGGCCGCACGACCGTGCATGTTCCGTTGCAAGCATTCGTCGGCGAGAAATCCTACAGGAACCGCCGGCGCCTCGACATGTCGAACGTCACGCGCCTCGTCCTGAGCACAACCGACACCGCATCGGATCTTGTCGTCGATACCTTGCGTTTGGAACGCGACTTGCCATTCACCAATGACTTCCCGGAGCTGATCAAGCTCGACGCCGGACCTCCGACGGCGCCGGTCATGACCGATTTCACCGCACTTCTAGCGTCAACGCACTACCGTCCCGAGCGTGGCTATGGCCTATCCGCTGACGCCAAGATTGCGCGGGTCGAGGATCGCCGGCATCCCGACAATCTGCTGCGCGATTGGATCTCGTTTCGCAGCGGCGGCCTCGACTTCGATCTGCCCAACGAGACCTATCGGGTCTGGATGATGCTCGAAGATCCCGGTTACTGGGAGTACTATCCGAGCTATCCCGGGCGCGCCGTGTGGGCCGAAGGCCGCAAAGTTCTCGACGATCAGAGGAGTGCGCAGGATTTCCTGGCGCGCTACCTCCGCCACGCCGATGACGAGGATTTGCCCGGCGACGACGTCTGGAAGCGCTACATTTCTGCACGCTACAAGCCCCTCGAATTCGACGTCGACGTCAAGGATGGACAGCTCAATATCCGTTTCGAAGGCCAAGATCCTTACGCGAATGCGCTCTCTGCTCTGATCATCTACCCGAAATCAAAGGCGGCGCAGGGAGATGCGTTCGTCGCCGAGCTATGGGAGCGACTGAAACGCGACTTCGATCGCGAGAACCGCGAAGCCAGCCCACCCAGACCGCGACACGAAGAGCCGCAAGCCAATGCGCTTGGCGGCGCACTCAGCGTTTTCCAACGTGATATCGACACCGACGTGCACGGCACGGATTGGCCCGACAAGGCCGAGCTCGTATCGACGCTTTCGCTCACGCTGGCCCAGAACGAGAGCTCGGTACTGATGCTCGGGCTGTACGCTCACTCCGAACTGGCATTGGTTGGAGCCACCCTTGCATTGCCCGGCTTCGACCAGACACCGCTGATGGTTCGCTACAAGACTTCACGAGCAACCCAAGACGGGACTGCCTATTGGAATATACCGCGCGTTCTCGATCCGCTGCGCGTCAGTGAGGCTACACCACTGCCATTGGCGGCAGGTCGCGCCCGCAGTCTCTGGTTCGATTTGCATGCACCGCACGAGGCCAAGCCGGGCCGCCATAACGGGCAATTGCGCCTGCGGTTCAGTGGCGGCGCAACGCTCGATCTGCCTGTCGGTATCGATGTTGCGCCCTGGCGACTGCCACCAGCCGATGTTCCCGTTGGCTATCTCAGCCTCGCCCCAGCCTATCCCTCAACCAATTATCGTGAGGTCGACCAGCGCCGTGCAGCAGAGATGACTGAAGCGTTACATCTGATCTTGCGCCATGGGTTCAACACCGTCACCGGTGGCCTTGGCGGACCAAATTTTCAGGGCTATGCCGACGGCCGCATCCGAATGGATTTCACCAAATCGGATCAAACCATGGAAGCCATTGTCAGAGTGATGCGACCGTCCGAGGTCAACACCTATATGGGCCTCCAATTTGAAGGCCTGCAGCTCGACGACAAGTATGACACCCGCGGCGAGCACAAGAAGCCCTATCCCCAGGTGCTCAACGACATACTGGCTGCAATCAAGGAACACGGCGAGCGGCGGGGCTGGCCGCCGATGTTATATTCGATCGGCGACGAGCCGTTTGGTGACGAAATCGACCAGGTGGCGGCTGTTGGCCGCCTGTTCCGGCAAAGCGCATCCAAACCCCGCACGTCCGCATTTACGAGCCTGAAGGACCCTGGTAGCGAGCCGACGAGTAAGCTCGCTGGCGCCATCGATCGCCTCTACCTCAATGTCCACTCCGAGCGTGGCATCCGCTACATCCTGGAAAAGGGCAGTGAATGTGCACTCTACAACCAGGAAAACCGCTATCGCCGCGGCATCTACCTGCTCAAGATGAAGTTCCTTGGTTGCAAAGGGCACCTTCGGTTCGCACTGTCGTCGCCGCACGCCGATCCGTGGTACGATCTCGACGGTCGCGAAGCAGATATTTCCGACGTCTTAACGCACCGCGATGGCCGTCTGCGACTTGCCGTGGAGATGCTGCGATATCGGCAATCCGTGACCGACTATCGCTACCTTCTCAAGCTCGAACAATTGATTGGATCAGCAAAACCTGACGCCGCCCGTGCGTCGGCCAAGCGTTGGCTCGACGAACTGATTGCGAAGATGAGGGGTGAAAGCGGCAATGACAGCGAATGGAATTCGCAGGTTCTCAATCAGGTGCGGCAAGCCGCTTTGCAGCAAATCTCGGCCCTTGCGAAATAGTCTTTGACCGCAGTAGTGAAGCCAAGACTACCAACAGCACAGCCGCGACGCCTTGCGTTTTCCCCGACCGCTTACCGCGCCTGCTTCCCGCCGCACACGACGAAGAACGTCCTGAGCGCAATCTGGACATCCAGCTGCAAAGAAACATACTTGGCATAGTACAGATCGAAGCTCAATTTCTCGAGCGTTTCCGTCTCGTTCGCGGCGTAACCAGCACGAACCTGCGCCCATCCGGTAATCCCAGGCCGCAAGAGATGGCGGTACTCAAACGCTGGGAAGGACACAACGTATTTCTGTGTCAGCATCACTTGCTCGGGCCGCGGCCCTATCAGGCTCATGTCCCCTTTGAAGACATTCCACAACTGCGGCAACTCATCGATACGAAAGCGGCGCAGCCTTCGGCCAAGCGGCGTAATGCGTGGGTCGTTGACTTGTGTCGCACTGATGTTTTCGCCGGGCAGCGGCTCGCGCATCGTCCTCAGCTTGTACATTTTGAAAATCTCACCCCCAAGACCAACGCGGTCCTGGACAAACAGTATTTTTCCACCCATCGACCGCTTGATCAAAACAGCGGCGACCAGTGCGAGAGGTACAGCAATGGGCAACATGACGAGTGCAGCGACGATATCGATCATGCGCTTCAAGCGCAGGTAGCTGCCAACGTTGGGGTTTGCCCCGGCGTGCTCGACCTCGAAGTGCTCGGGAGAGACGCGACCGTGAAGGTCTTCGATAACCTCCGCCATATGCCGAACTTCGCATCCCGAGAGGACAGCATTGGAAATAAACTTCGTCCAAGCGAGATCCGTAGCTCCGTCGTACGAGAACAAGATCACGTCGTAACCGCGCGGGGAGATGGTCGGCGATGGTATGACACTGGCGCCAGGACCGATCCACGCCAGCAGCTCCTTATTGAAATTGTGCGGTACAATTCCAATGCGCCGCGGTCGGCAGCGCTCCATCAAGAGGACCAAGCTGATCGCAAAGAAGAACGATACCAGGAAGGCCGAAAGTATAATTGCACGTGAATAATAGAGCCGGAAGCCCAGCACGAGCACCAGGACCAAACAATGAACCGCCATCGATGCTATAAAAGCATTCTTGATACGCGTAGACAGACGCCCAGAAGTGTTGATCGCGATCAAGCCACTGAGGGCATTAGCGGCCGTGCACATCCCGATGAAGAGCATGTGGCGACCGTCCAGCTCACCAAGATCGGCCAGGTAGACTGAATAAACAAATGGCACCAAAGCCGTCAGGAGAACCCAAACAACGTAAGGAGACAAGGTTCGAAATGGCGATCGTTGGGCCTCGAGAAGGGCAGCTTCTCGCGATCCCAGGAGACCGCCATCGGTTGAAGGCCGGAAATGATTTGCTGAAGTCAACATGAGAAATACTCAACGCAGCTACTGGAAAACTCGGAGAAAATATCTCGGAGCAGGCCACTTGGTTACATTTTCATGACGCTGGCAACCGTCCGCACTCAAATCATATCAGTCCGAAAATTATGGCTCAATACAGCATATGTGGCAATACTTATTTGACAAACAATCTGCCTGGGTCCAGGTCCGAACCGAGTGATCGGCCCCCGCCGCACTTTTGATCTTGGCCACTTCCTTCAGTCCCGATGCGGCCATCTCGGGTGTCCGCCGTCTCGAGGTGTTCAGCAGCGCGTTTGGGCTTACTGGCATCCCCTACCTCACGTATCCAACCCCGATCCTGCTGCCGCTCGCCCTACGTTTGCGATCGGTGCATGGCTCGATCGCGCGGCGCGCAGGTCACTGTTCGAGCTGGAAGTCGGCGGCAAATTCATACTCACTGACACGCTGCTCTGCTGGCGAGCAGCTCAATGAGTTACGACTGCTCGCCGACGTCCACCACGACTTTTGCAAATAGCGCAGCCCACAGAACCAACCTGCTCGCGCGGGAGCCTGCAGCGCTGACCGCAGAGTGTGTCGCGGCG
>CAVUIK010000006.1:0-63402 GCA_963741565.1 uncultured Alphaproteobacteria bacterium
TGGGATTCGAACCCACGGTACGCTTTCACGTACACACGCGTTCCAGGCGTGCGCCTTAAACCACTCGGCCACCTCTCCGGGATTGGAACGACGCCGACTATCACGTTCCCGCGACCCAGCGCAAGGTTACGCATCATAGCGTGGCGTTATGGCTGCTGGCGAGACCTGGCCGCCAGCTTGCAACGCCAATGGCCGCGCGCTAGGACAATTCATCCACTGGCTTCCTCGGGCGCGCATGGTTGGCAAGGCCGTTAACTTCCTGATTGTTCACTCCGCCATCATTATTCCTCTGGTTATCCTGGTGGGTTTGGTGGTTTCAGCGGCGGTGCGGACCATCGCCCTCGGGGTACTACGGGTGGTGGCGAGGCCGTTGCTGCTGTTGGCGATGATTGCCCTGGTCTACGATGGCACCCGCACCCTGGCGGGCGACTCTGGGCTGATCGTTACGTCCCTGGCGGAGCATTGGCAAAGCTTCTGGCCACGCGGCCTCGAAGGCCTGAAGGACGTGTTGTCCCGGAAGGTGCATCCATTGGCCTGGGAGCAGGGCATGCGGCGGCTGATTGGACTTCCGGCCTGGCTCGTCATCGGCGCCATCGGACTGGCCCTAGCTTACGTCGGCCGCAAGCGCCAGCGCCCTCGCATCTACGTCAATTGAACGGCCAAAGGTCAATCATCCATTTGTGACGTGGCAGGCTGGCCCATTCGCGCTAGTGTGCCGGTCTCTCCATCGCGAAATTCCAAGGTGAGCCCATGTTTTTCATGCGCAAAAAGGCCGAGATGCCACCCGCCGACCAGGCGCTCCCGGGGCGGAGCACGGCGCTCCCGACGGCGGAGACCCACTTCGTCAACGGCCGAAAACTCAAGGGGCCCTATCCGGACGGCTTGCAGAAGGCGATGTTCGGCCTCGGCTGCTTCTGGGGCGCGGAGCGAAAATTCTGGGAACTCGAGGACGGCATCTGGCTCACCGCCGTCGGCTATGCGGCCGGCTACACGCCAAACGCCACCTATGAGGAAGTCTGCTCCGGCCTGACCGGGCATAACGAAGTGGTGCTTGTCGTTTTCGATCCAAAGGTCATCAGTTACGAGCAGCTTTTGAAGACGTTTTGGGAGTCACATGATCCGACCCAGGGCCTGCGGCAAGGCAACGATGTCGGCAGCCAGTACCGCTCGGGGATCTACACCTACTCGCCTGAACAACGCGCGTCCGCCGAAGCAACAAAAATCAGCTTTGGCGCAGCCCTCAAAGCGCGCCGGTACAATGCGATCACGACGGAGATCCTCGACGCTCCCGAGTTCTATTTTGCCGAAGACTATCATCAGCAATATCTTGCCAAGGTTCCGCATGGCTATTGCGGTCTCGGCGGCACCGGCGTCGTCTGCCAGATCGGCACCGGCGTCAAGCAAGGCGCTTGAGGCTTCGTCGTCGTTACCGGCGCACACGCATGATGCGCTATTTTGCGGGCGTTGGCGGTCGTCTCAGCACGTCGCGCATCCGCGACGCCAGGGGTGCCCGCGCAGTGCGCAGATCGGCGATCAGTTGCGCCGTCCGGCTCGCCGCATCGATGAAGGCGAAGTTGGCGCCGCCATCGATCAGACGCTGCGGAACAACCCGCACAGGATTGTAGACAAGCTCTGCCAGCGGCCCGATCATGCGCTCGGCGAGTTGTCGCGGCACCCGCACTCGGCCCGGCAAAGGACTGAGCGGTGCCAGGAGAGCTTGGAGGGCCGGGCCCATCAACGGCTCAGGCCCGACGCCATGGACAACTCCCGTAAGCTCTGGGTGCTGCGCCAGTCCCGCCAGCAGAGCCGCGGCATCATCCGGATCGATGACCGGGATCTGCGCCTTAGCGAGATCAATGGCCAGCCCGCGCGACGCCAATTGTGCGAGCGTACCCAGCGGACCGGCCAGGGACAACAGCAGACCAAGCCGGACGATGACCACCTCACTGCCACGCGCGGACAGCATTTCAAAGACAGTCTCGATTGCACGAAAATCGGACGCCAATGTTGCGCGACCCACGACCTTTTCCGTGCCAGCCGTCCGTGCCGACTGGGCTTGAACCGCTGCTTCCGTCGCTGGCGCCTCAAGGCCTGCCGGCACCGTCGCAACGGAGACGGCCACAACACGCAGGCGCCGCCCCGGTATCACGTGAGCCAGCCGCTCGGCCGAGTTGAGGCGCGACGAACGTATCTGCTCCCGGCGCTCGGGAATGGTCGGGCTTCCCAAAGGCTCGCCCATCAAGTGAATTAGCGCCGACGCGCCATCCAGTGCCGCAACCGGAAAGGGCTCCGTCAGCGGATGCCATTCGAGGATGTCGGCTCGTGTTGCAAAGAGTGACGACGCTAGAAACGGTCGACGCGTCACGATCCGGACAGCCTGCCGTTCGGCAACAAGGCGCGCGACCACGCGTTGCCCGAGATCACCCGTCGCACCTGTTACCAGAACTGTCACAACGGCTACATTCCGCTTCGGTTCTCGCCGGACTATTTTTGTGACTTCGCCGTGCTTGGCGCGCGCACGCGGCGCATCGACGCCGACGCGGCATTGGTGGAGGCTTCGATCACCAACCGGCATTCGGGCGGCAGATCGGCCAGCGTCAGTGGCGGTGGAGGCGGCTTCTTTGGCACGGTCGGGTCAACCGGCTTGGGTGGTTGCCGCAAGAGTTGCATCCAGTCTTCGATTTCCTTACCGCAGCCGTCGTCGCCGGGAACTGCTGGTTGCATGCGACACGTCTCATTCCCCTTCGGACACGCAAGCCGTACGTGCATGTGATAGTGGTGCCCCCAGATCGGCCGGATCTTGTTGAAGTTGGCCCGATCGCGGTTCTCTTCGCACAACGCCTTCTTGATACCGGGATGAACAAGCACGCGCTCGACCTCGACATAGGACGCAGCCCGTCTGATCAGCCGGCCATGGGCAGCTGTCCAGATCTTGGGATCGACGACGATCCCATCAGGCCCCAACATCGATGTCGCAGACAGATCCTCACGCTCTTGAGCGCTGAGCCGGCGGTTCGGCATCGGCGTCAGCCAGATATCGGCATCGAGTCCGACCTGATGGCTGGCATGCCCCGTCAGCATAGGCCCGCCTCGGGGTTGCGAGAGGTCGCCGACGAGCAGGCCCGACCAACCATCGTTGGCCTTCGCATCCACCGCCAGACGCTCGACCACTGCGATCAACTGGGGATGTCCCCAGTTACGATTGCGCGACAATCGCATCGCCTGCCAATTCTCGCCATCGATCGCCAACGGCTTGGCACCGGCCAGACAGCCACGCGCGTAACCGCCAATCGCACGCGCCTCAAGCGGGGCCGCGGTCGTCGCAGCACCGAACAGCGTCTTGGCAGGAACGATGCGTCCGCCGGATTTCTGCGGTACTGAAGACGGGACGGACGCCGCATCGTTCGGCGCGACATCACCCGTCGGCGCTTCCCCGCCTGGAACGGGGGGCATGGCCTGCTGTGCCAGTTGTTGTGCGAGACCAGCCGACATGGCCAACACGCTAGCGAACGCGGCTGCCAGAAGCCAACGAGTGCTCATGGAGCCTCCGAAATGAGCATCGAACGCGCTCAGTCGAGCGCATTGTCGGGCCATATTTGGGCGACTTAACGGCTCGGCAACTCCCGACCCGCAAACAATAAGGTCCCCGCGCGACGCGCGGGGACCAAGCATATCAGCCCAAGTCGATCACAGCGACCTGTCGATCATCGAACACATCGTCTCGGCGCTCGTCTTTTCGACCGCGCCTGGCGCGTCTTCGACGTTCAGCACCTTCACAACACCATTTTCGACGGCCATCGCATAGCGCTTCGAGCGAATGCCGAGGCCGCGCGCCGACACATCGAGCTCGAGGCCGATCTTCTTGGCGAAGTCAGCGGAACCGTCGGCCAGCATCGTGATCTTGCCATCCGCTCCTGTATCTTTCGCCCATTGCGATAGCACGAACACGTCGTTCACGGCCGTGCAAGCGACCGTATAGCCCTTTTTCTTGAGCTCCTCAGCACGATCCACGAACCCTGGCATATGGGTCTTGTGGCACGTCGGCGTGTAGGCTCCGGGAACAGCGAACAAAGCCACCTTCTTGCCGCCAAAGAACTCAGCCGTCGTCATGGGTTTCGGACCCTCACCCGACATGGTCATGAATGTTGCTTCGGGCAGCTTGTCACCAACCTTGATTGTCATCGAAACGTCTCCTGCAGGGGGATCAATCGGTCAGATGGGATCGCCGCCGCTCGGGCGCCATCCAATCAGGCCCTAACCTATCCGGTAATCGTGGCGGGGCCAAGCATTGCCGGTTTGAGCCGGCGCGGCACCGGTCCGGCTCACCCTTTGGACCGGACGATCAGGCTCTCCACCACGTCTGGCGAAAGCCCGGCCGCCGCGAGCACCTCGCGCGAATGCTCGCCGAGGGACGCCACAAATGGCCTGACGTGGGTTTGCGAAGCCGTCATCCGGAACGGCGGATTGAGGGCCTTGAACGTGCCCCCGGCGTCCCGCACGTCGCCGAACGCTTGCCGGTGGGCGAGCTGCGGATCGGCCATCGCCTCACGAACGGTCCGATAGGCGGCGGCCGGGACCGCATTCTTGTCGAGCGCTGCCAACACGTCCTGGCTCGGCAGCGTCCTCGACCAGGCCTCGAACTCGTCCATCAGTTCAGCCCAATTCCGCCGACGGTCCATATACTTCGCAAACCGCGCATCAGCGATCCAATCGCGCCGTCCCGCGGTCTCGGCGAGACCCTGGAACGTCCTCTCGCTTGCGACGGCAATGTTGATATAGCCATCCTTCGTGGCAACGGGACTGAAGATGTGCCGGGAGGGCGGCGGCGGCACTTCGAACTGTGCGGCCTGCATCTCTCCAAGCGTCAGTGTCAGCATGCTCTCCAGCATCGAAACATCGATGTGCTGGCCTTTGCCGGTCGCCGCACGCTGCGCGAGAGCCGATCCGATCGCACCGAATGCGTAGGTCCCCGTCAAAACGTCGGCGATGTAGATGCCGCAATTGTCGGGCTGCGTGCGCCCGGGCTGATAGGCCATATGCGCCATGTCGAAACCAGAGGCAGCATGAATGACCGGCGCGTAGGCGGCAAGGTCCGCGGAAGGGCCGGTTTGCCCGTAGCCGGAGATCGAGCAGTAGACGAGGCGCGGGTTTTCGGCGGAGAGCGCATCGTAGGTCAGCCCGAACCGCTGCATGACGCCCGGCCGGTAATTCTCGACCAACACATCGCATTGGGCCGCGAGCCGCCGCACGGCGTCAACCGCCGCCTTGTTTTTGAGGTCAAGAACGACGCTCATTTTGCCGGCGTTGAGCTGACCGAAACTGGTGCTGGCGCCCGATCGGAAAGGCGGACGCGTGCGCATCATGTCGCCTTCCGGGTTTTCGATCTTAACGACGTCGGCGCCGAGGTCTGCGAGCAGGCGCGTGCAGTGCGGGCCCGCAATCGTGGTCGTCAAATCCAGCACTTTGAGTCCGGCGTACGCCTTGGTCATGATCCCTCCGGTGGCAACGTCCGAACAAGGGTATTGTTTTGCGGGCGCAGCGCAAGTGGCCTCGATCGCAACATTTGAGACTGGACGCGGCCGGCACCAGCCGCATTAATGCGCTCGAAACCAACAAGGCAAACCAACATGGCCATCCGCACCACACCCCAGGAAACCAAGTTCTGCGCTTGGCTCGCCGACCGCCGGCAGGCCATGCTCGACCTCATCGAAGAGGTCGTGAACATCGATAGCGGCAGCTATGACAAGGCCGGTGTCGATGCCGTCGGCGATCGTTTCGTCCGCTTCTTCACCGAGCGCGGCCTGCTGACTCGCATCGAGCCGCATGAGAGTTTCGGCAATGCGATCCACATCCGCCTCGATGACCACCTCTCCAACGAGAAGCCGGTCGTGCTGATGGGCCACCGCGATACGGTATTCCCAAAGGGCGAGGTCGCCCGCCGACGGTTCAAGATCGAGGGCAGCCGTGCCTATGGCCCTGGCGTCGCCGACATGAAGGCCGGTCTGGTGATGAACGCGTTTGTCCTCGCCGCGTTCAAGGAACTGGGCGGCGCACCGGCCCCGCTGGCAGGCCTCATTACATCAGATGAGGAGATCGCCTCGCCGTCGTCTCGCCCGGTCATCGAGCGGGTTGCCCGCGAGGCCCGCTGCGTTTTCAACTCCGAGCCTGGCCGCCCGACCGGCAATGTCGTGACCGGCCGCAAAGGCGGCGTCTTCATGAAGCTCGATATCGTTGGGCGGGCGGCGCACTCGGGCGGCGCCTTCGAGAAGGGTATCAGCGCCATCGGTGAACTTGCCCACAAGGTCGTGGCGCTGCATGCACTGACCGACCTGAAGCGTGGGATCACGCTGAACGTCGGGCTTGTCAGCGGCGGTCAGTCCGTCAACACCACCGCACCTCACGCTGATGGCAGAATAGATTTGCGCTACGTCAAGCCAGCCGACCGAAGCTACGCCATCGACGCGATCCAAAAGATCGTCGATACGGCGACCGTGCCTGGCACAACCGCAAAACTCGAGATTCTCGGCGAATTCGCCCCGCTCAACAAGACAGCCGAAAGCGAGCAACTGTTCTCGACCTATGCTCTAGCCTCACAGTCTCTCGGACTGACTGTCACGGGCGAATTCAGTGGCGGCTGCGCCGATTCCGGTTTTACGGCCGGTGTTGGTTGCCCGACCGTCTGCGCGGTCGGCCCGGTCGGCGGCAATGCACACACCGCCGAGGAATATCTCGAGATCGACAGCGTCGTCCCCCGCGCCCAAGCGTTGGCGCTCTCCATCCTTCGGCTCGAGCCGCAACGCTGATAGCCACACGATTGGGAAGGAAGCCTCAATGACGTCACTCACCGGCCGCGTTGCCATCGTCACCGGATCGGCCCGAAACATCGGCCGCGCCACGGCGCTGATGCTCGCCCGTGAGGGAGCATCGATCATGGTGCATGCCCGCAGCGATCAAGCCGGCATCGACGAAACGAAGCAGATGATTTTGGCTGCCGGTGGCAAGGCCGACGGCCATTTGGCGGATCTGTCGAGCGAGCCCGGCGCGCAAGCGCTCATCGCTGCCACTGTCGCAAAATTTGGTCGCATCGACATCCTCGTCAATAACGCCGCGATCCGGAAGAACACGCCGATCACCGAAATGAGCTTCGCCGAATGGCGCGAGGTGATGGCGAACAGCCTCGATTGCGCTTTTCTCGCGACGCGCTATGCCGTGCCCCACATGATCGCAAACAAATGGGGCCGCATCGTCAACCTCGGGGGAATCTCGATGTTCAAGGGCACGCCGGGCCGCGTTCATGTCTCCGCGGCGAAGGCGGCCATGGTCGGCATGACCCGATCGCTCGCAGCGGAGATCGGTCATCACGGCATCACGGTGAACGTCGTTGCCCCCGGCATCATCGACACGGTTCGCGGCGGCGCCGCCGGTCAACGCCCGGGTGGCTCGTCGGCCAGCGGCGTTCCCGTCGGCCGCGAAGGCCGGCCGGACGAAATCGCCCATGTCATCACCATGCTTTGCCGGCCTGACGGCGGCTACACCACCGGCCAGACCATTCAGGTCAACGGCGGCAGTCACTTTACCTGATCTCTATCAGCGGGCTCATCTGCGGCTCCTCAGGATCAGGACGCCGCTGGCGATTACGATGGCTGCACCGATCATTGTTGACGGGCTCGGCACATCGCCAAACACCGCATAGCCGATCAGGGCCGCCCAGACGATCTGGAAATAGACCATCGGCGAGACCTGCGCGGTCGGCGCCATGGTAAAAGCCTTGATCAGCAGGAAGTGACCAAACGTCACCACCGCACTCGCCGCAACGAGCAGGAGCCAATCGCCCGCCGGCATATGGCTCCATGTCCACGGCAGCAGCAGCGTCAACAATAGCGTGGCGAACACTCCTGCATAAAACAACTGCCCCAACGCGTCGTCGGTTCGCGCACCGACTCGCGTCAACACATGATAGGCGCCGTTCCCGAACGCCTGCAGCACCGGCAACAATAGGATCAGACTCGCTGTCGGCGCGTCCGGCCGGAGCGCAACCAGAACGCCCGCGAAGCCCAAAACGATCAATGACCATTGCGTCCCGGTAGCCCGTTCCCGAAGCAAAGCCGCGGCGAGCATGGTCGCGATCAGCGGCGCCGCGAATGCGATCGCATAGATGTCGGCCAGCGGCATGGTCCGGGACGCCACGATCATGACGATCGATGTCAGAGCGACGCAGAACCCGCGAGCCACCTGCAGCCAGGGCTGCGCCGTCACAAAGATCTTGCTGGTGCCGAGCATTGGAGACAGGCCCGCCAGAAGTACGGCCTGCACCAGGCATCGGCCCCACGAGAGAAACAGCGGATCATACCGCCTGACCAGATGCTTGAGCACGGCGTCGAGCAATACGAAGCATAGCATCGCGCCGATCATCAGTATCGGCCCGAGCCACGGTCGCTCCACGCCGGTCGGTGTCCCCGCCTTTGCACTCATCGCGCTCCCCGCCGCGCTCGAATCCCTACAGTTCACTGCAGCACGCGGCCCTCAGCCGTGACATGCGGCATGGCGCCGGACACTTTCACAGCGGTGCTACGTTCTGCTCTGTGTTCACGGAACTGTGACCCTGCCCTAAAGGCGTGCAGCCGCCACGAAATCGCCAATTCACTCGACAACAGCTGGGCTACGCGATTTGATCGCGAACCAAATTCTGTGAATCGCCCAACACGACGGCAACCTTGAGGAGTCGCACTCAATGCCTCTCAACATTCGCCATTCAATGGCCCGCATCGCCGCTGCCGCAGGCCTGACCGCGGTGCTTGCACTCGGCGGCGGTGCTCATGCCCGTGACGAAGTCGCCCCCGGCAAACCGGCACCCGCCTTCACCGCCCGGGACTCGAACGGCAAGGATGTTTCCCTGGCAAGCCTCAAAGGCAAGACCGTGGTCCTCGAGTGGACGAACGAGCATTGCCCTTACGTGAAAAAGCACTATGGCACCGGAGCCATGCAAGCACTTCAGAAGCACGCAACGTCCAAGGACGTCGTCTGGCTGACGATTGCGTCGTCGGCCGTTGGCGCACAAGGTTATGTCGACGGCATCGAAGCCGACAAGTTGACAGCAGATCGCAAGGCCGTGCCTACCAAATTCCTGCTCGATCCGGATGGCAAGGTCGGCCGGAGTTTTGGCGCGACGGTCACACCCCACATGTTCGTCATCGATAGGGACGGCAGGGTCGCCTACATGGGCGGCATCGACGACAAGCCATCGACCAATCCTGCCGATGTCGCAACGGCGCGCCCCTACGTCCGCGAGGCGGTCGATCAGATTGTGGCCGGCCAACCCGTGAAAACGGCATCGACGCGGCCCTATGGTTGCACCATCAAGTACGCCGTGCCAAAGAGCTGATCAAAGCTGTCGACCACACGTAAAGCAAAGAGCCGCGATCAAGGTCGCGGCTCTTTCCGTTTCAGACTTCGCTTCGGTCGATCAGACCATCTTCATGACCTGCAGAGCGGCCGGACCAAGAATGACCACGAACAGCACGGGCAAGAAGAATATGATCATCGGAACCGTCAGCTTTGGCGGCAGCGCTGCAGCCTTCTTCTCGGCATTCATCATGCGCGCGTCGCGATTTTCCTTTGCCATCACCCGCAGTGCCTGACTAACGGGCGTACCATAGCGTTCCGCCTGGATCAGCGCGGTAGCAACCGCCTTGATCCCACTGATGCCGGTGCGCTTGCCGAGGTTCTCGAAGGCCATGCGCCGATCCTGCAGATAGGACAATTCGGCCGTGGTCAGGCTGAACTCCTCCGCGAGCTCCAGCGATTGGCTGGCGACTTCTTTCGCGACCTTACCGAACGCTGCCTCGATCGACATACCTGCCTGCACGCAGATCAGCAGCATGTCGAGCGCGTCAGGGAACGACTGATTGATCGCGGTCTGGCGGCGCTGAACCAGATTGCCGATGAACATGTTCGGCAGATAGAATCCGAGATAGCCAATGCCGATGGCGATGCCGAACTTGACGATCGGCGGATAGGCGAAGTTCGTCAGCACGAACAGATAGATCAACGCGACGATCGTCACGATAATCGGTGCGACAAGGCGGAAGAACATGTAGGCGACGAGTGGCGCCTGGCCTCTGAGACCGGCCATCTTCAGGTTGTTCTTGAGCTCCTCGGACTCGAACGTTGACCGCAGATTGAACTGGTCGACGATCTGCTGCATGAAGCCCTTGGGAGCCTGGCGCAACTTGCCGCCCTGCCCTTCGCGGCTCAACTCGGCGAGCCGCGACGCCCGCATCTTGTCACGTTCCGTCGCCATCACCTTCATGCGCTGGCTCGACCGGTCCCGGTTCAAGACGGGCAATGCGATCGTCAGAACCGTTATGAACGTTGCAATGGCTGCAAGAACCATCGCCACGAACTGCGGCTTCATGAAAGAGTTCGACAAAATCAACCACAGCGCGCTCCTATTTGCCTTTTTTTGAGCTTGCGCCCAACACGCTCGATAGCCCGGCTCAGTACTTGAAGTTGATCATCTTGCGCATCACCAGCAGCCCGCATGTCATCCACGCGCCTGCGCAGAACAGCAGGAATTGACCGACCTTCGTGATGAAGAGGATGCTGATGTAGGACGGCGTCGTGAGGTACACCATCGTCATGACGATGAACGGCAGCGATCCGAGAACAGCGGCCGACGCCTAGCGCTTCCGCCGACATCGCCTTCACCTTCATGGCCAGGCGCTTGCGGTCGCGCAGCACGCCCGAAAGGTTTCCAAGAGCTTCGGAGAGGTTGCCGCCCGCCTGCGACTGAATGCCGATGACGATGGCGAAGAACTTCACCTCAGGCAGCGGCACTCGCTGCATCATGCGGTCGAAGCATTCGGCCAGCGGAATACCGACGCGGGTCTGCTCGACGAGATCCGAGAACTCCTCGCGAACAGGCGACGGGCTCTCGCGAGCGATGATGCCGAGACACTCGTTCAGCGGCAGGCCGGATTTGACGCCGCGCACGATCACGTCGATCGCGTTTGCAAATTCGTTGGTGAACTTGTTCTGGCGCCGCTTCGTCATCCGCGCCAGGACCCATCTTGCGGAGGCCAAAGGCGCCCGACAAAGGCGGCACCGACGGCGACCAGCGGCGTCACGCTCGGCATCATCAAAAACACGAAGACGCCAATGACGGCGCCGGAGATGCCGCTTGCCATCCAGAAGACCTTGGACGTGATATCCAAGCCGGCCCGCTGCGAGGCGCAGCCGTAGCGAGATCTTTTCCTTTGCCTTCTGCCGGTCTTCGATCTCGCGCAATGAGTCTGAGACTTGCTTGCGCCGATTGTTGATCTCTTCGTCCTTCGCCCGACCCGGCGAACGCTTGACCTTGCTCTCCGAGACGCCCTGGATGCGCTTGGCAGCCTGGGCCTCCCCGGACAGGTACGGATTGACGAGAACGAAGATCACCGCGCCGGCCGAGATCGCAATGATCAAGCCAAGGCCGATCTGCAGGAGCTCTGGTGTCAACTCAAGCATTGGTCTCTCCTAGGGTCTGGCCCAGGTTGTCGCGAACTTCAGCCGATGCCAGTGCCTGCGACAGACGCTCCGTCTCGCCATAGTATTCCGCGCGCTCCCAGAACCGGGGCCGTGCGATGCCGGTCGACCGATGGCGGCCAACCAGCTTGCCGTTGGCGTCTTCTCCGGTGATCTCGTAGACGAGCAGGTTCTGCAGCGTCACGACCTCGCCTTCCATGCCGACCACTTCGGTCACATGGGTAATCTTTCGCGAACCGTCGCGCAGGCGCGAGGCCTGAACGATGATATCCACGGAGCCGGTGATCATTTCGCGGATGGTCTTGGTCGGCAGCGCGTAGCCACCCATCATGATCATCGATTCCATACGGCTGATGGCTTCGCGCGGGCTGTTGGCGTGAAGCGTACCCATCGAACCATCGTGACCCGTATTCATGGCCTGGAGAAGATCGAACGCCTCCGGGCCGCGCACCTCGCCGACGATGATCCGCTCAGGGCGCATACGCAGGCAGTTCTTGACCAGATCACGCATCGTGATCTGGCCTTCGCCTTCGAGGTTCGGCGGGCGCGTCTCGAGGCGCACCACGTGCGGCTGCTGCAATTGAAGCTCGGCCGAGTCTTCGCAGGTGATGATGCGCTCATCATTGTCGATGCAGGCCGAAATACAGTTGAGCAACGTGGTCTTGCCCGAACCGGTACCGCCGGACACCAGAATGTTGCAGCGAACGCGGCCGATGATCTTCGAGCAGGGTGCGGCCCGCTGGCGAAATCGAACCGAACTTCGTCAGCTGCTCGAGGCGCAGGCGGTCCTTCTTGAACTTACGAATGGTGAGCGCAGGTCCGTCGATCGCCAATGGCGGCGCGATCACGTTGACACGCGAACCGTCGGGGAGACGCGCGTCGCAGATCGGGCTCGATTCGTCGACACGCCGGCCGACCTGGCTCACGATGCGCTGGCAGATGTTCATCAACTGCGCGTTGTCGGCGAAGCGAACGCTGGTCTTCTGAACCTTGCCGCCGACTTCGATGAAGGTGGTGGCGGCGCCGTTGACCATGATATCGGCAATATCGTCGCGTGCCAGCAATGGCTCGAGCGGGCCATAGCCAAGAACGTCGTTACAAATGTCCTCGAGGAGCTCTTCCTGCTCCGCGATCGACATCACCACGTTCTTCAGCTGAATGATCTCGCTGACGATGTCGCGGATTTCCTCACGCGCCGCAGCCGCCTCCAGTTTGGCGAGCTGCGTCAAATCGATGGTATCGATCAGCGCGTTGAAGACCGTCGTTTTGACATCGTAGTACTCTTCCGAGTGCTTGCGCTGCGGCTCGACCGGCTCGGGACGAGGCGGCGGAGCGGCAGCAGCGGGGCGCTGCTCTGCCGTCTTCGCCGGTGCCGAATTTGCCGGTGTGGCTGCGACTTTTTTGGGCGCCGCCGGATCTGATCGCCTACCGAACATGTTGTCCGCTCCTTATCGCTTGAGCTTCAGCCGCTCTAACAGAGGCGCGAGCGCCGACTTCTTTTCGACCTTGTGCTCGCGGCGCCCGGTCAGGGACATCGCGATGTCACGGAAGTTCTGCACGGCTTTCGTTTTCGACGACATTTCCTCGATCATCTGGCCGTTATTGGAGGCTTGACCGAAGGACTCGCTGTCGAACTCGATGATGCTGCAGGCTTTCAGATCGAGTGCGGCCTCGAAATCCTTAACCGGGATCTCAGGGCGCTTTGGCATGTTCAACATGTTGATGACGAGGTGCGGCGGGCCGTCGTTATGGCGCATCTGCTTCAGCAGATCGACCAGGTTCTTCGTGTTGCGAAGATTGGCCAGATCTGGAGCCGCGGTGATGACGATCTCGTCGGCTTGTGTCAGGATCCGCTTCGACCAGGACGTCCACACATGCGGAACATCGACCGTCACATACGGCACATTCTGGCGCACGACGTCGAGAACGATATCGCAGCTGTCAGCTGACAGGTCATAGTCCCTGTCAAGCGTTCCAGGCGCCGCGAAGAGGCTCAAATGCTCGGAGCATTTCGTCAAAAGCCGATCAAGAAGAACCTCATCGAGCCGCTCGGGGCTGCCAAGTGCTTCGGCGATGCCCTGAACAGGGTCCTGATTGAAGTCGAGGCCTGCCGTGCCGAAAGGCAGATCGAAATCGGCAATCACGACGCTCGACTTCAGCATCTCCGAGATGCACCACGAGACGTTGTGGCAAACCGTCGAAGATCCGATGCCACCCTTCGCACCGACAAAGGCAAAGACGTGCCCGACCGGGTCGGACTGAGGATCATTGTAAAGGTTGGAGATGCTCTCCATAACCTGGATCGGCGAGATCGGCGTGATCAGATACTCGCTGACGCCGCGCTTCAGCAGCTCGCGATAAAGGAGCACATCGTTCGTATTGCTGATGACGACGACCTTGGTGCCGGCGTCGCAACATTCGGCGAGCTTATCCAGCTCTCCAATGAGTTGCATGCGCGGCAGCATGGACTCGATCACGATCAGGTTCGGTGTCGGGCTTTCCTGATAGTGGGCGACACCGGCCTCGGCGCCGCCCATGTGAACCGAGACATGCGCCTTTGCAAGACGACGGTCGTCGGCCGCAATCTGAATGGCTTCTGCCGTATCGCCGTGCTCGCAAAATGCCTGGATCGAGATGCGCGGGATCGGGCGGGCCCGGTCGCTGCGTTCCGCGACACCCTGGCCGTCGTCGACCATGGCGATCTCGCGACCAGGCGATGCTGCCTCTGAATGGGCTTGTTTGCTCATATTATGTTGCCTCCTACTGCGTGTTCTTGACCTGAACTCGTTCGTCTTGCTCTTTCTTGGCGATCGTCGCTTCGCCCTTCGTCCACTTGTCGTAGATCGTGTCGCGACGTTCCGACGAAGCCGGCGACATCGTGCGCGGACCAAGCAAGTCGGCCGGGTTGGCGACTTGCATCGCGAGATTGCGCTGCGTCGCGCAACCGAGGTTCGGATGCGGCAGGTTGCGCGGATCGTCTGCAAGATTGGCCGACCAATGCCCGCACTGCGGCGCCTCGGCGACAAACCGCGAGTAGGACACCCGGAGCGGCGGCTGCGGATCACCGTCCGTATGGTAGGGCGCAACAGCGACGCGCGAGTCGTCAATGCCGAAGTCTCGCAGCAATTCGCGCATGTCGGCCACGGCGTGCAACGCAGCAACTTCGTTCGGCGAGCCGCTCGGCACGTTGATGACGAGCTTTCCATTCCCCGCGTCACCGCCACGATAGCGATTGAGGAAGTCGACGATGTTCGACCGCTGATGCGGCGAGAGACCTTGCGATCCGCGCGGCACCCGCACCGATAAGTGCGCGGGCTGCTGCGACACCATGATCGGGTGCCGCTGGGCGGCATCGATCATCGTCCAGCCGGCCACGTGAGCACCCGGCTCATCGCCTGGCCGGCACGCCGACATCGTGAACGCCACTGCCGAAATGATCAACACTCTGGCTGCTGTCGGCGCGATCTGGGTGAAGGCCACCCGCTTGCTAGTGTTTGTCATGATACGTCTCCGTCGCTCCGACTTCAGTCAACGATGAACCCGACATTGTCGCCCTTCAGGCTTCCATCACCCGCAACCGGCGCATTCTTGCCGTAGACGCGGTTCATGTGGCCGAGGAAGTTCGACTTGAGATCCGAGGCAGCCGCCAGACCATCCGTTGGGCGTGCCAGGTTCTGCTTCGCGGTTGGCCGTACCGTGTAGGGCGTCACCAGAACCACAAGCTCGGTTTCCCGCTTGATGTAGTCCTGGCTGCGGAAGAGCACACCGAGGATCGGGACCTGCTTCAGACCTGGCAAACCATCGATGTTCTTGCGTGTGTCATCGGAGAGGAGGCCGGCCATCGCCAGCGTGCCGCCCGAAGGCAACTCCACCGTCGACTTGGCCTGACGCTTCTTCAGGGCAGGGATTGAAATGCCGCCGATCTGCAGTGCGCCGGCATCGCTGAGTTCCGAAACTTCGGTCTCGATCTTCAGGTTGATCCGGCCCTCGGACATCACCAGCGGCGTGAAGGCGAGGCCGATACCGAACTCCTTGAAGGTGATACCGATCTGGCCATTGTTGTTCGACACGGGAACCGGGAACTCGCCACCGGCCAGGAACTTGGCTGTCTCACCCGAGATGGCGGTAAGGTTCGGCTCGGCCAGCGTCTTGATCAGACCGTCGCGCTCGAGTGCTTTGATCGCGTGCGACGTGCAATTCTTGCCAGAATTCCAAAAACCGTGGCTTCCAGATCCACCGACAACGTTCGGTATCAGAGTTTCTCCCACCACCGAACAACCGGTGCCAAAAGGACCCCGCGTGTCGGTACCAACTTTCGTCGCGCCGCCGAGTCCGCCAAGTGTCGTCAGCGGGAAGGCGTTATTCGTGAGGATGCCGGTTGCGAAATTACCCATGCTGAGTTCTGCGCTCAGATTGATGCCGAACTGCTTCAGCACCGATCGCTCGACCTCGGCCACGGTGACGCGGAGCATCACCTGTTCCTCGGCCTCGACCTGCAGCATGTTGATGACCTTGAGCTTGTGCCGCTCGTGCAGCTCTGGCGCAGGCCCCACAATGAAGCGGCTCGCGATATCCGCGGCGCGCGTGCTGTCGGACGGGTTCTTGACCGAGCCCGTGAGGATCACCGTCTCGTTCAGGATCTCAGCCTTGATATTCGAGCCCGGGATCAGGCGCCGGAACATCGCGTCGAGCACCGACGTGTCGTGCTCGATCGAAACCTCAAAAGTGACGATCTGCTCGCCATTCGAGTCGAAGAAGAAAGCGTTGGACTGACCGACTTTCTTTCCGATCAGGTAGACGCGATTGGAGCTCTGGACGACCGCGTCCATGATCTCGGGGTTCGAGACGATCACGTCGCGAAGATCTCGCGACAGTTCAACCATCACCGACTTGTTGCGGCCGAGCTTGATGCCCTTGTGCAGCGGGAAGCCATCCCGCTCACTGATGCGCAGGATCGACTGGTGATCCGGATTATAAACCGGGGCAACCACACCGATGGCGCCGTTCGCGTGCCCCTTCTTGCCATTGCCGCCGTTGGCGAGCGCTGGATAGGAGTGAGACAGCTGCAAATGTCGACACCGCAATTCCGGCCAAGCCGGCAATCGCTGCGCCACGGGTAGGAGAGTAGATGTTCCGCATGGGAATCAAGCCTTCTGACGAGCTACCGTTACGGGTGCACGCAGACGCAACAAACACACGCAGACACAGAGCAATGTTAACCTCGGGCCAGGCCCGCTTTAGTTGACGCCGTAGGCCCGAGATTTGAGGCCATAGCGCAGAACTCGGATCGCGTTGCCGCGGTCCCCTTTGCCTTTCAGGTCGGTCCCTTCCGGGCCCTGCTCCTGGCTGAAGTCGGCAATCGAGCGCAGCGAGAGACTGATTTCGCCCATCGACTTGGCGAGCGCGAGCAGCTCCGACTGACGTGGCGTCAACTCGAGCGTTGCCGTCTTGCCGTCAGCGTTCTTCTGGCCGTCCTTGACATCGAGCTTCTGGCCGATAGCGAGAATGCGCACGTTGCGGAAGAGCGTGTCGCTGACGTGCTCTTCCTGACCGCCGCGACCGCGCATGCGCCGGATCAGGATCACGTCGACATGGTCATTCGGCAGGATCATCTTGCCGACCGCGGTGTCTTCGCTGATTTTTGCCGAGATGGCGCGCATGCCTTGCGGCAGGATGGAAGCGAGAACGCCGCCTTCGCCCGGCTTGACAAGCTTGCCCTCGGTGATCGGCTCATTGGCCATGATCGGCGCGCGGGCGATCCGATTGGCAAGGTCGCGCATCTTTTGGCCGCCACCGCTGTTGGTAATGGCACCTGGCGGGACCGACTCCTTCGGCCATGACTGCCAGCGGAAATTCAATTCCGTGGCAATCGACCCGAGCCCGATTTCCGTGCGAGCGACGAGCACTTGCTCAACGTTCGTCTGATCGGCAATGACGATCGGCGCCTTGGGCTTGCTGACGAATTTGTTGAGAATGACAAAGGCGCCGAGTCCGCAGACGGCTGCAATGCCTATACCGATCAGCTGAGCCTGTTTCATCGCGCAATGGTCCTTTCACCCGACCTATTCGGCTTGATACTCGAGTGAGTATGGGGACAAAACGTCAATGTGCAGTTAATGGCTGGGTCGAATTCGATCGCGTTTTTCGTGATCCGGCGACATGGCCCGACCGACGATCCCGAGCTCAATTCCCGTGCAAATTGGCGATTTAGCAGGGGATCTCGGCGGCTTATCGTCAACGGAGCGGTGCCCCGCTTAGACCGCGAAGTTGGAGAACCACATGGTGGACGGATAAACCCACAGCCCACCAACGCCGAGTGCGATGCCGTAAGGAATTCCGCCGCGGTGGTGATGCAGACGCATGGCCCAGTCCTGATTGACGAGCCAGAGCGGCGGCGCAAAGCGGCGATAGAGCAGGATGAGGAAAGCCAGGACGCCGCCGGCGATCGATGCGCAGACGAGGTACTCGAGCAGCCGCTCGAAGCCGAACCACAAGGCGACGGCCGCCATTAACTTCGCATCTCCGCCGCCGAACCAGCCCCGCGAGAACATCAGAATGCCAGCCACCAAGACCACAAGCCCAGCGCCGACATGACTGGCGATGCCCATTGCATCGAGCGAGGACAATGGTGCAGCGAGAATGAAACCGACGATCAGCACGAATGAGATCCGATTGGGGATCGTCATTGTGAACAGGTCCATCGCGCAGGCAAATGCCATCGCGGCCGGGAACACCAAGAAGAGTGCGAACTCGTACACGCTGTCACCTTCGCTTAGCCGCATCGCGGCCTGACATGGATGGACACTAGGGCACGAGAGTGAATGGACGCCTAACGTCGAGCCATGCCACACGAAAGGTGCCGGCGAGATCACGCGTCTTGTCGAATTGTGCGGCGGCTTGCAACGCTGGAGCACACCGTGTCGTTCAGATCGCGACGTCCGCCTCGCAACCTGGCCGCAATGAATCAGAGCGCATGTCTCGATCATCACACTAGCGGTGCAATTGTTAATTCAAGTTTACCGCGGCGTGCCGGCTGTCCGTCACCGCCAAAGGAAAACCCGGCGCCTGAATGGCACCGGGTCGGAGAAGGCGAGGGATGTCTCGTGCTGGTTACTTGCCGGTGCGAGCCTTGAGGCCGGTGACCACGTCGTTGAAGGTCCCTTTCAGCTCGGTGCTGGTCAGCTGCAGGACGGCGATGATGGCGACGCCGATGAGGGCAGCGATCAGGCCGTACTCGATGGCCGTGGCGCCCGACTCGCACTTCGCAAACTTGGCAATGGTCTTCATGGTGTGTCTCCAACTCTCGACTATGGGCTCATTGCCCGTTTCGGTCCGCCGTGCGCTGGTTCGCGCTGACTTGAGTTGAAACTAAGAGAAATCTTCTAAATTTTTATGAAATTACAGTCCAAAAAACACCGATATCTCATTTTTATCGATGCAATTTTAGATAAATTCGTATCGGCCATGATTTCCCAGTCCCTAGATTTAAAAAATGGAGCCCGAACGATACCGCAACGACACGCAGAGCTTGCGGCTGACCATGATTAATCAATTGTTAGCAAATATGATTACCGAAGATCTTCAATAATAAAGCCACGCTCGCCGCCACAGAACAGGCGATCGATGGCCGAGTTCCCTGTCGGTCGCAAGTTGCATGCCGGTCTGATCTACTTGGGCGTCAGGTGTTGATCGAGACAATGATTGACGACTGCCTTGCCCGTCTGGGGCGCTGCAAGACCTAGAAAACAAAGAAGGGCGGCCGAGGCCGCCCTTCAATCTGTCGACTTTTATCGGATTCCCTTACTTCGCGGCCGGGAAGTAGTGGTCGGCCTGTACCGTGTAGGGCGGGAACATGAACCGCTTTGCCGGGACGACTTTAGATGCATAGGCCTTCTGTGAGTCGTAGACCTTCTTGAAGAACGGGCTCTTGGCGGACTCGGCTGCCGCAACCTCGTCCCATGCCTTGAGGAAGGCCACGTTGATGTCCGGCGGTGTCTGCAGAATTTTCACACCGTGCTTGGTCTGCATTTCCTCCATCGCATCGGCGTTCTGCTTCTGCCAGGAGGCCCACCAGCGCAGGAACGTCTCGCTGGTCGCGGACTTGATGATTTCCTGTTGCGGCGGCGTGAGGGTCGCCCAGACTTCGGTGTTGATGAGGAGTTCGCCGACCGAGGCAGACTCGTGCATGCCCGGTGTATAGTGGTTCTTCCAGACCGTGTGCAGCCCAAGGCGGAGATCCTCGATGCCGCCGACCCACTCGGCGCAATCGATCGCACCGCGCTCGGCTGCTGGAATGATTTCACCACCCGGCATATTGACGACCGCCATGCCCATTTTGGCATAGATCTCGCCGACGATACCGGTCTGGCGGCACTTCATGCCCTTGAAGTCCGCGAGATTATTGATCGGCTTCTTGAACCAGCCGAGCGCCTGCGGGCTCGCGGGCAAGACCGGGAGCGCCATGACATTAAGCTTCAGCTCTTTCTGGTAGAGTTCGTTCCAGAGTGCGAGCCCGCCGCCCTCATGGAGCCAACCGATGAAATCAATCGCATCCATGCCGACGATACCGGCCGGCGTGTTGGAAAAGAGCGTCGCCGCCTTGTTCTTGCCAATCCAGTAGTAGGAGATGCCGTGACCACCATCGATGACCTTCTTGTGGGTGGCATCAAGGATCTCGAACGCCGGTACGACCTGACCGGCCGGCATCGCGTCGATTTTCAACTGCCCGCCGGTCATCTTGTCGACGCGGTCGGCGAAAAAGCGGAAGTTATCCTGCAACGTCAAGCTGGTTGGCCAAGTTGACTGCATCTTCAGCGTGCGCGGCTGCTGAGCCGAGGCCGGGCTGACCAGAACTGCTGCGACAGCGCTGAGCGCTATGGTTCGAACGATATGACGAGACATCCGTGCTCCTGTGGCGGGCTTTGCTTCGGGCCAAATTTTGACGGTCTGGCCCTTGGCGCGAACGGCTAGCGGTAAAAAGATCGTGAGTCGAGGCTGCGGCACTGCCAAACACTCATGCCTATTCGTGCGCATGCTCGTTCTTTAGGCAATTTGGTGTTTTGCCTCTATCTTGGGGCGATTGCATGCTGGCGGATAGGCGAAGAGGCTTGTAGTCTGCGTGGCGATCAAAACTCGTGACAGCGTCGCACAATAGCCGCCCTCACGAGGCAAGCTCCTCTGATGACGGAGGAGCGATTATCGCCCCCCGTGACGGATGGGCTCGACTTGACGGAGACGATATGAAGCGTACCCTGCCGCTCGTCCTGATCCTGCTCGGCGCGGGCTATGGGCTGCTGAAGTACCACCCACCCGCGCTTCAGCTGGTCGAGCCCTGGCTTCCCGCAAAGGCTAAGGAACTCCTAGCCGCCAATGCTCAGCCAAAAGAACCCAAAGCTGCCCCGGCCGGCAAGAGTGGTCGCTCAGGCCCGCCGCCGGCGCCTGTCACCGCCGACATTGTCGTGCGCCGTGATATGCCGATCATTTTGACGGCCCCGGGCACGGTGGAGGCCGAAGCTTCAGTCGCCATCAAGTCACGCGTCGACGGCCAGATCGCCGAGATCTCCTTCAGAGAGGGCGACCTCGTCAAGAAGGGGCAGATCCTGTTCAAGCTCGATGACCGGCTGATCCGCGCACAAATCAAGCAGGCCGAAGCCGCGATCAAGAAGGACGAGGCAGCACTCGCCGACGCACAGGCAACGCTCGGACGGCGAAATGCGCTCGTTGACAAGAAGATCGTCAGCGAAGCGGCAATGGATACTGCCAAAGCCTCGGTCAATTCGCTGAAGGCGTCCATCGCCGCCGGACAGGCAGCACTCGATGCACAGAAGACGCAGCTTGACTACCTGACGATCCCGGCACCGATCACGGGACGCACCGGCAGCTCTTCGGTCAAGCCGGGCAGCAACGTCCGTGCCGCAGACGCAGCTGCGCTCGTGACGATCAACCAGACGCAACCGATCGCCGTATCGTTTGCCGTGCCCCAGACCGAGCTTGCCGCCATGCGGCGCGCGCTCTCGGCCGGCGCACTGGCCAAAGTCACGGCATCGGGCACCATCCCCATTGTCCGTGAGGGCCAGATCGACTTCATCGACAATCAAGTGAACACGCAGACGGGCACCCTGACGGGCAAGCTCGAAATCGCGAATGCCGACGAAGCGCTTTGGCCGGGTCTTGCCGTCGAGGTCGCGCTCTCGGTCGAGACCAAACCCCAGATGCTGTCGGTCCCGGCAAGCGCCGTGATCCCGTCGCAGCAAGGGATGATCGTCTGGGTCATTGGCGCGGACAACAAGGTGACCCCGCGCCCCGTGGTTCTCGATCGGATCGTGGAGCAGACGGCGTTTCTCACTGAAGGTGTCTCGGCCGGCGACCGCGTCGTGACCGACGGCCATGTGCGGATCGCGCCAGGCAGTACGGTCAGTGTGCAGGAGCCGCCGAGCAAGCGCGATCCATCTGCACCCAAGGCCGAGGCGCCCAACGCGGACCCCAAGGACATCCCCAAGGTGCAAGAGAAGAAAAAGGGCGAGCGCCAGAACAAGAGCTGATCGCGGCATTTCGGCGGCAGCGCCGACATGGCCGGGGAGAGTTGCCAATGAACATTTCCGAACTTTGTATCCGCCGCCCCGTCATGACGACGCTGGTCATGGCCTCGCTGGCACTCGCCGGATTCTTCGGCTATCGCCAACTGCCGATCGCTGCCATCCCGCGGATCGACGTGCCGACGATCACTGTCTCAGCCCAGTTGCCGGGCGCCAGCCCCGATACGATGGCCGTTTCGGTGGCAGCCCCTCTCGAGCGGCAGTTTGCAACCATCGCTGGCGTCACCAACATCACGTCGTCCTCGACGGAAGGCTCGACCAGCATCACGCTGGAGTTCGATCTCAATCGCAACATCGACGCCGCCGCCCTCGACACCCAGTCGGCGATCTCGGTCGCGACGAGCCGCTTGCCAAGCGATATCTCGGCGCCCCCCAGCTACCGGAAAGTCAACCCAGCGGACTCCCCCGTCATTTTCCTGGCGCTCACCTCCCAGACCGCGCCATCGCAGGAGATCAATGAGTTCGCGGACAAGGTGATGAGCCCCCGCCTCTCGATGTTGCCCGGCGTCGCGCAGGTGAACATCAATGGCGCCCAGAAGCGCGCGGTCCGCATCCGCTACGATCTCGATGCCCTGGCCGCTCGGGGCATTGCCATCGAAGAGCTGCGTCAATCCGTGACGACGCTCGCAGCCGTCGGTCCGCTCGGCAGCATCCGCACCGAGCGCCAGATCTACATTCTCGAGACCAAAGGCGCAGAGCCGACGGCCGCCTACTTCCGGCCCGTGGTGATCGCCTGGCGCAACGGCGCACCCGTTCGATTGCAGGATGTCGCCAAGGTCGACAACTCCGTCGAAAACGAGGAAGCGCGCGCGGAGTACAATGGCGTGCGCTCGATTATCGTCTCCGTCCAGCGCCAGCCCGATGCCAATACCGTGTCGGTAACCGATGCGGTGAAGTCCTTGATCCCCGTGTTCAAGCAGGATCTGCCACCGACGATCAACCTGGACGTACTTTCGGATCGCTCGGAATCGATCCGGAACTCGGTCCACGACGTGCAGCTGACGCTGATCGGCACTGCATTCCTTGTTGTGCTGGTCATTCTCGCGTTCCTGCGCACCTGGCGGGCGACGATCATCCCGGCCCTGGCACTGCCGCTCTCGATCATCGGCACCTTCGCCGGCATGGCAATGTTCAACTTCTCGCTCGACAACGTGAGCCTGCTCGCGCTCACACTGGCCCTGGGCTTCGTCGTCGATGACGCCATTGTCGTACTCGAGAACATCCACCGCTATGTCGAGCAGGGCATGGACCCGTTCGAAGCGGCCATCAAGGGCTCGCGCGAGATCGGCTTCACCGTGCTGTCGATCACGGTGTCGCTCGTTGCCGTCTTCATTCCGATCCTGTTCATGGGCGGCATCGTCGGACGCTTCTTCAACGAATTCGCCGTCACCATCAGCATCGCGATCCTGCTGTCGGGGTTCATTTCGCTCACCCTGACACCGATGCTCTCCGCTCGCATGCTGAAGGCCGAACGCCACGATCAGAAGCCCAACGTCCTCTCGCGCGCGTTCGAGAAAGGCTACAATGCGATGGCGCGCGCTTATCAGGTCACGCTCGACTGGTCGCTCAAGGTTCCGTCGCTGATGTTGCTGGTGACGCTCGGCACGATCGTCGCGACGGTCTGGGCCTTCGGCGCCGTGAAGAAGGGTTTCCTGCCGACGGAAGACACCAGCATTCTGATCGTGCGAACGGAAGCCGGACCCGATATCGCCTTCCAGGCCATGCTCGAGCGCCAGCGTCAGCTGGCCGAGATCGTTCGTCTCGACCCTGACGTCCTCTATGTCAATTCGAACGTGGCGTCGGGCGGCTTCAACCCGACCCTCAACCGCGGCACCATCTTCGTGCAGTTGAAGTCGCGTGCTGCGCGCGAGGGCAAGGTCGACATCACCGCCGTCCAGAACCGCTTGCGCCAGCGCCTTGCCGTGGTCACGGGCATCCGCGCCTTCCCCGTCCCGCTGCAGAACCTGCGCATCGGCAGCCGCGGCGGCGCGGCCAGCTACCAATACACCCTGACAAGCATCAATCAGGGCGAGCTCTATGACGGCGCCGGCCGACTGCTCGACACCTTGAAGCGGACCACAGGCTTTGCCGACGTGACGAGCGATTTGACGTTGGGCGCCCGGCAAGTTCTGCTCTCGGTCGACCGGGAAGCTCTCGCGCGCTTTGGCGTCTCCATGGAGACCGTCCGGTCAACGCTTTATTCGGCCTTCGGCACGCGCAAAATCGCGACGGTCTTTACACCGGCCAACGACTACGCCGTTATCCTCGAAGCGGACAAGAGCAAGGCCCTCGACCCGAGCGTGCTTTCGAAGGTCTTCGTGCGGGCGAGTTCGGGGCAGCTTGTGCGCCTCGACTCGCTGGCAACCGTCACATTGAAGCCGGGCCCCGTTTCGGTTGCCCGCCAGAGCCAACTGCCGGCCGTCACGATCACCTTCAACCTGGCCCCCGGATACACCCTCGGCGAAGCCGTGACCGCCATGTCCAAGGCAGAACAGCAAGTCAATCTGCCGGGTACGGTCCGCGGCCAGTTCGCCGGAACAGCGCAGGTCTTTCAGGATAGTTTCCGGGATCAACCGATCCTGATCCTCGCGGCGATCATCACGATCTACATCGTGCTCGGCATTCTCTATGAGAGCTTCATCCACCCGATTACGATCCTGTCCGGGCTGCCATCGGCGAGCCTCGGCGCGCTGCTCGCGCTCTGGTATTTCGATCTCGAGCTATCGGTCATCGCCGTCATCGGCATCGTCCTGCTGATCGGCATCGTGAAGAAAAACGCCATCATGATGGTCGACTTTGCCATCGAGCGGCGGTCGCAGGGCGCCACGGCACCCGATGCCATTCGCGAAGCCTGCCTGCTGCGTTTCAGACCGATCATGATGACGACGATGGCGGCGCTGTTTGGCACATTGCCGATCGCGCTCGGTCTTGGTGCCGGCGCGGAGTTGCGCCAGCCGCTCGGCCTTGCGGTCGTCGGTGGCTTGGCCATGTCGCAGCTGCTGACTCTTTATATTACGCCTTCTATCTATCTTATTCTGGAGTCCCTGAGCGAACGCCTTGGTGCTGGCCGTCGCGACGCCATATCCAACTCAGCACTTGCGTCAGCCGCCGCCACACCCGGGCCGAGCGTTGCAGCGCTCGAGCCGCGAACACAGCCCGGCGAGTAGGCCTCAAACCAGACGGAACATCAGGACGCCTGCGAGGATCGTGGCAATGCCAACGAGTTCCTTGGGCAGGATCTTTTCCCGAAACCAATAGTAGGAGATCAGCATCGCAAACACGATCTGCACTTGCGCCACGGCTGCCACATAGGACACGTTTGTCAGGGCAGAAGCCAGGAACCAGAAGAGCGTGCCGAGCGCACTCGCAAACCCTGCGAAGCTGCATAATCCCATATGCCGCCCCATCCGCCGCAGCCCCGCACGATCCGTTACCAACAGCCAGGCGCCGAGCATCACGCACGAGATGACGGTCATCACAGTACCGGCAAATGCGGCGTCGACCATTGCGCCACCAGGGCTTTTCAGGGAGAGGATGGCTTCGCGGAGCAGGAGGTAGGAAATCGCGTTGACGAGCGCGATCAGCAGACCAAGGCGCATCGAGGGTCCGAGCAGGATGCTGGCTATCGACGAACCTCCGGCTCTCCAGGCGCTGGCCGGCAACCGCGCCGCAGACACCAGCATGACACCCGCCACCGTCACCAAGATCGCGACCCAGCCCATGCCCGTGATGTGCTCGGAAAACAGCAACGTGCCGAGGATCGCAGTCATCACAGCGTCGGCCTTGGCCAGCATCGTCCCCACGGCAAAATTACCGATCTGGAACAGGCGTACCATCATCACGGTGCCGAGGAACTGGCCCATCGAGCCGAGGCCCGCCATCAGCAGGAACCAGGGCGACATCTCCGGCATGGCCGTGCCCGTCGCCCACAACACGACGGCGAGGTGGACGAGCAGCAAGCGGCAGCGCGAACAGGATGCGCGCATAGCCCGTCACCGTCGCCGAGAGGTGCTTGTTGAGTTCCTTCAGCGAGGCGTACCGCAGGGCCTGGAACAGGGCGGCGGACGCCGCCGCTGCAATCCAGAGATGCTCCATTCGCCTCGTCCCCCGCCGCCCAATGCGATCGTCGTCGCCGCACCCGGCTTGTTCCCGCCTGCGAACCGCCGCAGATTAGAAGTTCAAGCACTCGAGACTGCAAGATGAATCAGGAAGGAACGATCATGACAGAGCGCGCACGCGTCGGCCTGGCCGGCGTCGGCAACATGGGTGGGCCGATGGCACGCTGTCTGGCCAAGGCCGGCAACGCCGTCATGCTCTACGACACGCGGCCCGAGGTCACGGCGCCGTTTCTGGCCGAAAGCAATCTGTTTACCGTCGCCCCGGATCTCAAGGCGCTCGGCACCGAATGCCGAACGATCATCACCATGCTGCCCGACAGCCGGATCGTACGGCTCGCCACTTACGGCGCCGACGGCCGGAGCGGCATCGCCGCCGGCGCAAAAGCCGGCTCGACACTAATCGACATGAGTTCATCCTACCCGATCGACACGCAGCGGCTGGGTGAGGATCTGGCCAAGCAGGGCATTGCACTCGTCGATGCACCCGTGTCGGGCGGTGTGCCGAAGGCGGTCACGGGAACACTTGCCATCATGGCGGGCGGTAGACCCGAGGATATCGACCGCGTCGAGCCAGTGCTGAAGGCGATGGGCACAGTCCACCGCACGGGCCCGCTCGGCTCCGGTCACGCGATGAAGGCGCTCAACAACTACGTCTCAGCGGCTGGCCTGGTCGCCACGGCCGAAGCGCTCGTCATCGGCCAGAAGTTCGGCCTCGAAGGAGGTGTCATGACCAAAGTCCTCAACGCCTCGACCGGCAAGAACAATACGACCGAGAACAAAGCCGAACGGTACATGCTGAACCACGCGTTCAATTCCGGATTCGCTCTGGCGCTGATGGACAAGGACGTCGGTATGGCGAGCCGGCTCGCGACCGAGCTTGGCATTGACGCCGCCGAGCTCAGCTTTGTCAGCCAGCTGTTGGGCAAGGTGCTGGCCGAGCTCGGCCAGAGCGCCGACCACACGGCCGTTTATGACTACGCGGAGAAGAAGTCCCGTTGATCTGGCGCCGCAGCGGGTTGATCACAGGATTTTCGTCTCGGACGGTTTGGATCAGGCGCGACTCACGCCATCGTGCCAGCTCCACCAAAGGTTGCAGCAACCGTTCGAGACATCCATGAGCCTTCTCTTCCGCGTCCTCTACGCCGTCCATGCCACGGGAACACATCACAAGCTGGCGTTCGATGGCCTGCGCCGCCTGGAGGGGCCGCAGGCCGAAGCTTGGCGCCGCGTGTTCCTGAAGCACGCCGACGTATTGATGATCGGCGCCAAGGCTCCCGACGACAGCTTCAAGGATTTCAAGAACCACGTCCTGCACCCCCGCGACGACTTCTGGGGCGGCGCGCCGGTGAAGGCACGCGAATGGTACAATCAAACAGTCGATGCGTTGACCAAAGAGGACTGGCAGACCGCCGCCTACGCAGCGGGTGTCCTCAGCCACTATGTCACCGACCCAGGTCACCCCTTCCACACCGCCCAATCGGAAGCTGAGAACTGCATCCACCGCGCCTTCGAGTGGAGCACGGCCAAGTCCTATGATGCCCTCAAAGCCATCGCGAACGCCGATGCGCGCCGCGAGATCGCGATCCCCGACGCCGATAACTGGCTGGAGCGTTTGATCTGCGAGGCGGCCAACGCGGCCAACGCGCACTATGAGAAGCTGATTGCGCACTACGACATCAATAGAGGGGTCGTGGATCCGCCCTCGGGGCTCGACGACGTCGCCCGCCGCATCGTCGGCGAACTGATCGGCTGCGCATCCGCGTTGTTCGCCACCATCCTGCAGCATGCCATTACAGCGTCGAAAGCGACGCCGCCCGACGTCAATCTTACGCTGGATACGGTTCTGGCGACGCTCAAGATCCCCGCCAAATTGCTACTGAAGCGCATTGCCGACACCGGAGAGCGCCGCCTCATCGAGCGCATGTACGACGAACTCAAGGCCACCGGCACCGTCGAAGAAAACTTACCCGCCGACGACCGCATGGTCCGCGACCTGCACAAGGCCGAGGTGGTCGCGAAGCGTCCAACTGTCGATGGCGGCGACAAGTTCCCGCGACAGCCGCGCGACATCGCGGATCAGACGATCGACCGGCGCGCCGGCACCAAGCGCATGACGATGGGCCCGGTTCCACGCCCCGTTGCACCGGTGACGCCTGTCGAAGGTGTACCGTCAGTGGCGCCAATCGGTCGGGAAGTTCCCGTCCAGGAACCACCGCGGCCCGCCCCTCGCGCAGTCAATTCAACAGCCCCATTGCCGCCCGTTGTACGGCGGACCGACCCCATTGCCTCGACCGGTCCCGTGATCGAGAAGGCACCCCCATCGCTCAGACCTCAGGTGACGGCGCCGGTTGCCGTGACCGCCCTCCCGCCCAAGGCCACGCCTGCGCCAATCGCGCCGGTGCAAACCTTGGCCGCCGCGATCGCTTCAGTGGGACCACCCGCCGCTCACCTGATCTTGGCCCCAACACAGCCGGCGCTCACGAGCGGGCCGCGCATCTACCTGACACCGGCGCACGATATCGTCGATGCCCCATCGATTGGTCCCCGCATGGCAGAGCGCCTGCGCCCGTTAGGGTTCAAGACCGTCGCCGATCTTCTGAACGCCCGGCCTGAGGTTGTCGCCGAAAAGCTCGAACTGCGCGAGGTTGATGCGGCAATGGTGCGTGATTGGCAGGATCAATCGCGGCTCGTGTGCACGGTGCCTGCGTTGCGCGGCACCCACGCCCAGCTTCTGATTGGCGCCGGTTACCGGACGGCAGCCGCCATTGCCGCAACCGCGGCCGACAAGCTCTGCGCCGATATCCTGGCATTCGCAGCCAGCGCCAACGGCATGCGCGTCCTGCGCCAGGGCGATCCGCCGGATATCGAGAAGATCAAGTCCTGGCTCGACAATGCCCGCAGCGTTCAGGTTGCCTGACAGCCATCGCGGACCTTGGGACACCGCGCTCAGACGCCACGGTCACGCGCCATCACATGAATGCCGTCGGCCAGCAGTGACAGCGTCACCGGCGCGCCGACGGTGAGTTCATTGCGCCGCGCCGCATGGGTTGGCATGCGAAAATTGATGACGGCCCCGTCAACCGCCTCGAGCCGGACGGCGACAGCCGTCTGCTCGCCCAGCAACGTGATCGATTGAACGGCGCCCGCAACTGGATTTTCGCGTTCACCTTGTGAAGGCCGGCCGCGCCGGTGCAGGACAATGAACTCGGATGGGATCAGCCAGCTCACCTCGGCGCCCGGCGCAAAATCACCGGTTCGCGCCACATCAAGCTCGATCCCGCCGAACCGAATGCGGCCCAGGGCGGCGTCGCGAGTCGCCTGCTCGACGCGGCCCTGAAAAATGTTGGTCTGACCGAGCAACCGCGCCACGGTCGCAGTCGGCGGCCGCAACCGTACGTCCTCCGGCGCACCCGTCGCAAGCGTGCGCCCGTGATGGAGCACCGAAATGCGATCTGCGAGCGCCATTGCCTCGTCGAGATCGTGCGTCACGAGCACGATCGGGATCCTCACCTGCTCCCGCAGCGCCACCAGCTCGCGCTTGAGCCGCTCCCGCGTCATCTGATCGACGGCGGAAAACGGCTCGTCCAACAGCAGCACGACCGGATCGCGCGCCAGAGCGCGTGCCAGCGCCACCCTTTGCCGCTGACCACCGGAAAGCGCGTCCGGCCGACGGTCTTCCAGCCCTTCCAGATTGACCAGCTTGAGAAGCTCCTCGGCACGTTGGCGCTGTGCCAGCGCCGACAGCCCGCGCAGCGGCAGCGCGATATTCTCGACTGCCGTCATATGGGGAAGCAGGGCGTAGTCCTGGAACACGAATCCGACGCGGCGCGCTTGCGGCTCGCGCCAGATGCCGGCGGCCACATCGAGCCAGATCTCGCCATTGCAGGCGATCCGCCCGGCAACAGGCCGCAGCAATCCGGCAATGGAGCGGAGCACACTCGTCTTGCCGCTGCCCGACGGGCCAACGAGCGCCAGCACCTCTCCCGCAGCACAGGCGAACCTGACATCCAGCGGAATCGGTCCATCCTGGCCGAGCGTCACGTCGAGGTTCACCGGGGCACCCCGCCGCTGCGCGAGCGCGCCGTCCGCCGCGTCGACAGATGCACCACGGTTATCGCGACGAAGGACAACGCCAGCAGGACCGCTGCCATGGCCGCCGCTTCAGCGTTCCGGAACGCCTGCATGCGATCATAAATGGCGATCGAGAGCGTTTGGGTTTCGCCGGGAATGCTGCCGCCGACCATCAGGATGACGCCGAACTCGCCGAGCGTATGCGCGAAGACGAGCGCCAGAGCGGAGACAAGCCCCGGCCAGGCCAACGGCAATTCCACCCGGCGAAATGTCTCCCAGCGCGAGAGCCCCGACACCCAGGCCGCCTCGCGGAGATTAGGTGCGATGCCTTCGAACGAGCGTAGCATCGGCTGCACGGCAAACGGCAAATTGACGATCACCGACGCCAGAAGAATGCCGGTAAACGTAAAGACCAGAGGACCGCCCGCGATCGCACCAAGTGCTCTGCCAGTCATGCTTGTCGGCGCCAACCCTACCAGCAGGTAGTAGCCGAGCACGGTCGGCGGCAGCACCAGCGGCAGCATAACGAGCGCCTCGATCGGACCTTTGGCGCGCGTCCCTGACCAGGCAAGCCAGCGCGCCAGAAGCAAGCCGATCGGCAACACAATGAGCGAGGTCCAGATCGCAAGCTTCAGTGAAAGTCCAAATGCCGTCCAATCCACTGCAGCCCCACAGTCAGCGCGCTTCAAGGCGCCTCGAAACCATAACGCGCGAGAATAGCCTGTCCTTCGCCACTGACAATGTAGCTTGCGAACTCACGGGCACCCGGCGTTGCCGTTCGGGTCAGCACCATGCCCTGATGCAGCGGGTCATGTCGTGTTGCCGGTACGACCGTGTGGGCAAGCTGGGCGGCGGCCTCACCGCTGGTGAGCAGCGGCAAAGCCCCGATGCCGGCATCGGCCGCCCCGGTGATAACGAATTGCGTTGCCTGGGACACGGTCTCGCCGAGCACGAGGCGACCTTTCAAGGACTCCCATGCACCGGTGGCCATCAATGCCTGCCGGGCGCGCGCGCCGTAGGGCGCATGCTCGGGATTGGCAATTGCGAACTTAGCGATCCGTCCGGCTTGCAGATGCGCGGTGATAGCTGCGAGGCCACCCTCGATCATCGATGCGCGATCTTTTTGCGCGATCAGGACCAAACGGCCGATGGCATAGCGCACGCTCGGTCCCGCCGCATGCCCCGACGCAATCAGGCGTTCGGCGTAGCTCTCATCGGCCGCGAGAAACAGCTGAAATGGGGCTCCTTGTGCGATCTGGCGCGCAAGATTTCCCGTCGAGCCATAAGTGACGCTGATCTCGCCGTGCGATGACCTGAACCCCGACACGATTTGATCGAGCGCCGCCCGCACATCCGAGGCCGCCGCTATATGGATCGGGCCCGCGGCAGCGAGGGCCCGCGGAAACACAAGTGCGCCCGCCAGACCTGCCAAGACGATGCGCCGCGCCGGACCCGCCAAACCGTCGTTTTGTCGTTTCGCGATCATACCGGCTGGAGTATGTGCCCCAATCCGACTAACGTCTCAAGCGGCGTTTCCGCCACTACCGCCGCCCCGGAGCCCCGATGAAAACCCGCGCTGCCCTGATCATCGAGATGGAGAAGCCCAGGCCATACGCCACCTCGCTGCCGCTGGTCATCGAGGACCTCGATCTGGATCCCCCGGGAGCCGGGGAGATCCTGATCAAGATCCGGGCTGCGGGCCTTTGCCACTCCGATCTGTCGACGATCAACGGCGACCGGCCACGCCAGATGCCGATGGTGCTCGGTCATGAAGCGGCCGGCGAGGTCATGGAGCTTGGTTCCGGCATCAAGGATCTGAGGGTCGGCGACCATGTCATTCTGGTCTTTGTCCCGACCTGCGGACATTGCATGCCGTGCATGGAAGGGCGCCCCGCCCTGTGCGAGCCGGGCTTCAAGTCGAACGGCGCGGGAACGCTGCTATCCGGTGCAACACGCCTGAAGCGGAATGGCAAACCGGTGTTCCATCACGTCGGCGTTTCCGCCTTTGCCGAGTATGCGGTCGTCGCCCGCGAAAGCGTCGTCAAGATCGACCCTACGCTACCCTTCGAGGAAGCGGCCCTTTTTGGCTGTGCCGTCATCACGGGCGCGGGAGCGGTGATCAATACTGCGAAGGTTCCGGCTGGCTCGACGGTCGCCGTGGTGGGCCTCGGCGGCGTCGGGCTGATGTCGATGCTCGCCGCCAAGCTCTCCGGTTGCCGTCAGATCGTCGCCATCGACATGCTGGACGACAAGCTGAAGCTCGCCAAGCAGCTCGGCGCGACCCACACCGTGAATGCCAAAGATCCCACGTGCATCGAGCACGTGAAGGATTTGACACAAGGTGGCGTCGATTTCGCGTTCGAGATGGCGAGTTCGGTGAAGGCGCTGGAACTCGCCTACAAGGTGACACGACGCGGCGGTACCACCGTCTCCGCCAGCCTGCCGCATCCGTCGCACACGATGGCGCTGCCCGGCACCAATCTCGTCGCCGAAGAGCGCACGGTAAAGGGCAGCTATGTCGGCAGCTGTGTTCCGGCCCGCGACATCCCGCGTTTCATCTCGCTTTATCAGCAGGGGCTGTTGCCGGTTGATCGCCTGATGAGCGAACGGATCGGCTTCAAGGACATCAATGCCGCATTCGACAAACTCGCCGACGGCGCGACCGTGCGCCAGATCCTGATGCCCTGACGGCATCGACAAGTCAGTGACATCGCTCAATCGTGGAGTGCCAGATGCCAAAGTTCGCCGCCAACATCTCCTTCATGTTCAATGAGGCCCCGTTTGCCGATCGCTTCGAGGCCGCCGCCAAAGCCGGGTTCAAAGCCGTCGAGTTCCTCAACCCGTTCGAGATCCCGAAGGCCGACCTGCTGGCCCGCCTCAAGGGCAACGGCCTGACGCCCGCACTCTTCAATATGGCGCATGGCGACTGGACTAAGGGCGAGCGCGGCATGTCGGCCATTCCCGGCCGCGAGGCGGAATTCGAAACGGCGGTCGCCGCCGCCTTGGACATTGCGCAAGCAGCCGGCTGCAAGCGCCTGTTCGCCATGGCTGGCCTGAAGCACCAAGGCGCAACCCGGGCCGCCTACGTGAAAAATCTCAAGACAGCCGCGAAAATGCTGGCTGGCAGCGGCATCGACGTCATTATCGAGCCCATCAATACCCGCGACATTCCAGGCTACTTCTTGAACACGACGAGCGAGGCACGGTCGATCATCCACGAGGTGGCCGCACCGAACATCGGGCTCCAGTTCGACCTTTATCATCGCCAGATCATGGAGGGGGACGTTGCCATGGCCATCAAGGAGTTTGGCTCCCTCGCCCGCCATTACCAGATCGCGAGCCCGCCCGATCGCGGAGAGCCCGACGACGGCGAGATGAACTACCGGTATCTCTTCAAGTTGATCGACGAGAGCGGCTTCAACGGCTACGTCGGCTGCGAATACAAGCCCCGCAAAGGGACCGTCGAAGGCCTCAAGTGGGTGAAGGCGTTGGGGGTCAATCTCTGAGGATCGCCAGGAGGACCATCTGCGGCCTAACCTCGGCGGCCGAATGCACTCTGCGCGCCGCCAGCCGGCAGGGCTGCCGCACGGACTTGACGCGGCGGCAGGACGCGCGGTGCCGGCGTCGCCGCCTTCTGGGCAGCGGCCGCGGCAGCGACCTCCATAGCGCTCATGCGCTGCATTGCCTTGTCGATCCAGGCCGCGTCCTGGATTTCACTCCGCTCGAGTTGGCGCTGCGCCTCACCGCTTCCGCGAACCTTGCGAATGACGGTGAAGGCGATCGCCAACACGGCCATCGCTGCAAGCACGGCATAAAACGTGTGAAAGGCCGCCCCCGCGCCGGCCACGACGTCGGGATCGACGGCGTTCGGCCCCAGATTTTCGCTGGCATCGCCGCCGGAGCCCGCGATTCGGATCCTCTTCGCCAGAACCATCTCGAACGGCGCCACCGACAACACGAGTGTCGTCGCCGCGAGTGTCAGGAACTTTGACCAGCGCATGAAAGCCGCTCCCCAGACTTTTTCGGCGGCATGAAATCACAGGCGAGATAACGATCCTTGAAACCCGCTGGTTAACATGTCCTTGCCAGCTGCAACCCGCACCACCACCTAAGTTTGCCCCAATTGGGCCATATCATTGCCCCGTTGCGGGTGGGACACGAGCTTCAGGACAGTCATGGCAATAGACCCTTACACGGTGTTGGGCGTGGCGAAGGATGCCTCCGACGAGGAGATCCGGCGCGCCTTCCGGCGCCTTGCCAAGGAGCTGCATCCCGACGTTCGCCCCAATGATCAGGCGTCCGCTGATCGCTTCAGAGGTGTTTCCGCCGCCTACGAGATTGTCGGCGACCCCGACAAGCGCCGGCGCTTCGATCGCGGCGAGATCGACGCCACCGGCGAACCGCGCCGGCGCCAGTATGCCGGCGGTGGCCCGGGGCCCGGCGGGCCTGGAGACATCGGGCTCGGCGACATTTTTTCCGATCTGTTTGGCAACCGCGGCGGCGCCCGTGGTCCCGGCGGCGGGTTCAGCCTGCGCGGCCAGGACATGCGCTATACCCTGGAAATCGAGTTCCTCGAGGCTGTCCTCGGCGCCAAGAAGCGCGTTACCATGCCGGAAGGCGGCCAACTGGACCTCAATGTGCCAGAAGGCGTGGTGGATGGCCAAGTGCTGCGCCTGAAGGGCAAGGGCGGCCCTGGCATTCGCGGCGGAGACGCCGGAGATGCCATGGTCGAGATCCGGGTCCGAGCTCACCCGGACTTCCGGCGCGAGAACGATGAAATCCTGCTCGATGTGCCGATCGCCATCGACGAGGCCGTGCTTGGCGCTCGCATCGAGGTGCAAACGGCCGCGGGGCGCGTGGCACTGACGATCCCAAAGGGCACCAGCTCTGGCCGCGCGTTCCGGCTGAAGGGCAAGGGCGTGCGCAATGCGGCAACCGGCGCCACGGGTGACCAGATCGTCACAGTCAGAATCGTTCTGCCGGACCCCGTGGATGAGTCGCTCGCCTACTTCCTGACCGAGTGGCGCAAGAAGAACGCCTATGACCCCCGGCGCGACAACTGAACCAGCGCCTTAATCCGGGGTCGGCGACCGGTCGCTGATCGGTTACGATCATTCGATCGAATCAAATGTGCAGGCGCGTCTTGCCGACCACGCGGAAACAACTTATGCGCGCATGGATTTTGGGCGCGGTCACCGCCGCCCTGTCGAGCACCCTGCTCGCCGCCCTGGCGGCGCCGGCCCCACGGCGTGGCGCGCCGACCATGATCCTGCGGCCGGCCTCGCCCGACGCCCTCAACCAGATCGAGGTGACGACGTCGAATCCCGGGCAGACCACGGCACGCCGGCAACCCATCACCGATCTTCGCGTCCGGCTGATGCCGGCGTCAGGCGAAGGCCCGATCAGCTCCGTGTTGGCGCAACCGGCAGCCGATCGCACCCAGCGCGTACGCATTCTTTTCAACGCCGAGCTGATCCTCGTCACCCAGGGCCGCCTGCTGATCGAGGAGCGCGCAACCTGCGGCCCTTGGTCGGGTGATGCCTCCCTCTGCCAAACCGAATGCGACGGCGGAGCGTTCGCGATCGTTCGCCAGCGCAGCCCCGCCGGCTTGATGTTGCAGCTTCACCTGGGCCGCTTGCCGGCCATTTCTGGCGCCGGGTTCAGTGAGGCCACGCGAATCGGCGCCTGCCGGGAGACCGCCGACGAAGTGGCCCTTGCTCCGGCGCGCTCGGCTGACATGGCTGCCATCCCACTCCGGCAGGACTAGGGCTAGGGCATCGATCCCGGCGGCATCCCCCGTTAACCGCGCGCCGTTGACCAAAGCGCGCCGTTTCCTTATCTGATTGGCATGTCCAAGCTCGATATCGTCACCATACCCGACCCCATCTTGCGCAAGTCCGCAGCGCCCGTGGAACGCGTGGACGACGAGCTGCGCCGTCTGGCTCGCGACATGCTCGAGACCATGTATGTCGCGCCGGGCATCGGACTGGCCGCACCACAGGTGGGCGTTTCACGCCGCCTGATCGTGCTGGACGTCGCCGGCGATGACGAAGAGGCCCGGCCGCTCGTCATGATCAATCCCAAGATCCTCACCCTCGGCGACGAGCAGAAGGTCTATGAAGAAGGCTGCCTGTCGATCCCCGACGTCAAGGTCGAGATCGAGCGGCCGACGAGCCTCACGGCGAGCTATCTCGATGCCGAAGGCGTTCAACGCGAACTGGCCGCCGAAGGCCTTCTGGCGACGGCCATCCAGCACGAGATGGATCATCTCGACGGCCGCCTGATCATCGATTTCCTGTCGCGCCTCAAACGTGACATCGTCGTGCGCCGCTTCCGGAAGCTGGCGCGGACCGACTAACCAACCCGCCCACCACGAGGACCTGTGCCATGCTGCGCGTCGTCTTCATGGGCACGCCCGACTTCTCCGTCCCGACGCTCGCCGAAATCGTCGGCGCTGGTCACGACGTGGTCGCTGCCTACTCCCAGCCTCCGAAGCCCGCCGGCCGCGGCATGGAGCTGCGCAAATCGCCGGTCCATGCCTGGGCCGAAGCAAGCGGCATCCCGGTCCTGACACCGAAGAGCCTGAAGCCTGAGGCGGAGCATGACGTCTTCCGTGCGCATCGGGCCGACGTCGCCGTGGTCGTCGCCTACGGTCTCATTCTCCCGAAGCCAGTCCTGGAGGCGCCGCGCGAAGGCTGCCTCAACCTGCACGGCTCGGCGCTCCCCCGCTGGCGGGGTGCCGCCCCGATCCAGCGCGCGATCATGGCCGGCGACCCGGAAACGGCTGCGATGGTGATGCGGATGGACGAAGGTCTCGACACCGGCCCCGTTTGCCTGGCCGAGCGGATCGCCATCGGTCCCGAGATGACGGCCGGCGAGCTGCACGACGTCATGGCGCTGCAGGGGGCCAATCTCATGGTGCACGCGCTTGCCGCGCTCGAGCGCGGCAGCCTGGCCTGCACGCCACAACCGGCCGATGGCATCACCTATGCGGCCAAGATCGACAAGGCCGAAACACGGATCGATTTCACCCGTCCGGCCGCCGAGGTGCACAACCACATCCGCGGACTATCCCCGTTCCCGGGCGCCTGGCTCGAAGCAGGTCCCACCGGCAAACGCGAGCGCATCAAGGTACTGCGGTCCGCATTGGTCACCTCGGCCGCGACCGCCCGACCCGGCACCGTTCTCGATCGGGCACCGACGATCGCCTGCGGCGAAGGCGCCGTGCGCCTGGTGGAGGTACAGCGTGCCGGCAAGCGGCCGATGGCCGGGGAAGACCTCCTGCGCGGTTTCGATCTCGGGACGCTCTGATCTCGAGCCTCGCCAGGCTTTGCCTATTTGGTTTCGATCTTTCGGCGCCCGCCGAGCATCATCGCCAACGGGATCGCGACGAGGGACGCTGCCGTGTACATGACAAACGCATTCATGTAGCCGAGCATCGCCGCCTGCCGGTTGATCTCGCGGGCAAGCGCCGCCATGCCCGACGTGCTCTCCGTCGTCCACTGCCCCATCACCGATGGCAACGACAGCGACTTGTTGTAGGGCGTTAGCATTTCCACCAGCCGGCTGTAGTTGGCGGTCGTCGTGCGGACGATCTCGGCCACGGTCATCGAGATGAAGAAGCTCGAGCCGATCGATCGCATGAGGTGGAGAACGGCGATCCCTTCGGGCCGGAGCCCAGACTGCAAGCGTGAGAAATGCCGTCGTCACGATCGGCGTCCAGATCAGGCCGACCGCCAAGCCTTGCAGATAGGCATTGGCGCAGAGCACCGGCAGCTGGGCATTGAGGTCGAGGCTCATCAGCCAGAACCCGGAAATGATCTGCATGCCGAATCCCAGCGACCATGCCGATGCGCGGGATCGTAGCGTTGCACGAAGATCGAGGCGAAGGACCCCGACATCACGCCAGCCCCCCGCCAGCTGACCACGAAGCCGATCGAGGCCGTCGGGGAAGCCGAGCTGATTCTGCATCATCGGCGGCAGCAGCACCATCGGCGTGAAATTGAGCATGCCGAAGATGACGATCAGGCAGACGCCGATCACGTAGTTCCGGTCGAGCAGCAGTCGCGGACTGAGATAGGGATTGGACGCGGTCAGGCTGTGCGCGAGAAAGATGTAGAAGGCGAGGACCGCGGCGCACGTCTCAATGATGATCTCGCGTGAAGTCGAACCAATCGAGGCGCTGGCCGCGCGACAGCACGAGTTGCGTCGCGGCGATGGCGACGGAGAGCGACAGGAAACCGATCCAGTCGAGGGAATGGCCGCGGCGCTGGTGTTCGCGCGGCAAGGCGAAGTAGGCCGCGACAGTCGCGCAACAGCGCCACCGGCACGATCATGAAGAAGGCCCAGCGCCATCCCAATGTCTCGGCCAGATAGCCGGCGACCGTCGGCCCAAGGACCGGGCCGATCGTGTTGGTCGTCCCGAAGATGGAGATGACGAGCCCATGCTGTCGGCGCGGAAATACGTCGAGGATGACGCTTTGGCCGAGCGGCTGGATCGGCGCGCCCATGCCCCCCTGGACGAGGCGCCAGAACGACCAGCGCCTTCCAGCGACTGGGCGAATCCGCACATGATGGTCGCCAGCGCGAAGCAGGCGAGGCTCCAGAACTGCACGCGGCCCCGGCCGAACCGGGCGACCAGCCAACCTGTCATCGGCATGACAACTGCGGTTGCCAGAATGTGAAAAGTCACTGTCCACGACACCTCGTCCTGGGTGGCGGCGAGGGCGCCCTGGATCTGCGGCAGCACCGCGGCGACCGAGAATGTCGCCGCATTGAACGACGTTGAGGCCATGACGACGGTCAGACAGGACGAAGATGCGGCGGGGCACCGTTAGTTGAAGGGCGGGCTGATCATCTGCCGTGCTCACGCGTGCCCCATGTCCTTCGATGCCCTCGACACGGGGCCAGACCCGTACGTCCACGCCCAGTCAGTTGGACAGACGATACGCTCGTGCGAGAGCCGCCTCAAGCTGTCCCAGCGCACGCCAGCCTGCCGAATCTGCGGGCTGCCCGGACGAAGCGGCCGTCACAGCTCCCTCCGAGCCACCTCGACGGCGCCAAAATCCGGCTGTAAGACCAGCAAAGCCGTCAAAAAGCCGGTTGGCGCAAGGAGACTTGCGCCGCTCGCATGTAAGGGGAGGACTTCATGACAAAATCAAACATGAACGCTTTGTCGCGCCGCAGATTGCTCAAGGCCGCCGCGACAACCGCGGCCGCCACAGCCGTGCCGACGGGATGGGCCATTGCCCAAGCCAAGCCGTTGAAGGTCGGCTTGATGCTGCCCTACTCCGGTACGTTCGCAAAGCTCGGTGAGAACATCACGTTTGCCATCGAGCAACTGATCGCAGAAAAGGGCGGCAAGCTCGGCGGGCGCGAGATCCAGATCATCAAGCTCGACGACGAGTTCGAAGCCTGAGAACGGGCCGCAAAACGCGGAACGTCTGGTCAAGCGCGACGCCGTCGACGTCCTGATCGGCACGGTCCATTCGGGCGTTCAGATGGGTATTCACAAAGTCGTCCGCGAGTCCGGCACGCTCTGCATCGTGCCAAACGCCGGCGCCGGCGCCGTGACGCGCGAACTCTGCGCCAAGAACGTATTCCGGACCTCGTTCACAAACTGGCAGCCGGCCCATGGCATGGGCCTCGCGCTCGGCAAACGCGGTGTCAAGAAGGCGGCCTGGATCACCTGGGACTATGCGGCGGGCGCGGAGTCGGGCGCCGGCTTCAAGGAGGGTCTCGAAAAGCATGGCGGCCAGGTCGTCAAGACACTGACGCTGAAGTTCCCGGAAACGAACTTCCAACCGTTGCTCGCGCAGATCCCGGACCTCGGCGTCGAGGCTGTAGGCGCCTTCTTCGCGGGCGGCGGCGCCGTTCAATTCGTGAAGGAGTACAAGGCCGCGGCCATCAAGGTTCCGCTGTGCGGCTCGGGCTTCCTGACCGAAGGTGTGCTCGGTGCGCAGGGCGAAGCCGCCGAGGGCATCGAGACGGCGCTGCATTATGGTGACGGTATCGATAATCCGAAGAACGCAGCGTTCCGAAAGGCGTTCAAGGACAAAACACAGCGCGATGCCGACGTCTATGCCGTGCAGGGTTATGATGCGGCGCAGTTGCTCGCCATCGGTCTCGACGCCGTGAAAGGCAAGATCGAGGACGAAGCCAATCTCTACAAGGCCATGCGTGAGGCAAAGATCGACAGCCCGCGCGGACCGATGGCGATGTCGAAGTCGCAGGAGGTGATCCATAACATCTACCTGCGAAAAGTGGCGAAGGGTGAGAACAAGGTCGTCGGCATCGCCGCCGAAAACCTCGCAGATCCGGGAACCGGCTGCACCCTGTAACGACCATCCAGCCGGCCTCGTTGACCGGGGCCGGCTACCTTATGCCCGAACCAGACCATGCCCTTCGTAGTACCTTTGGGACGCCGCGCTGGAATACCGGATGGTTCCAGGTGAAGCGGATCGGCCAATGCTCGTATTCCTGCACGAGGGGCTTGGCTGCTTGTCGCTCTGGCGCGATTTTCCAGACAAGGTTGCACGCCGGCTCAGATGCCGGGCGATGATCTACTCGCGGCAGGGCTATGGCCAATCCGCCGCGCTCGACAGCCCCCGCAAACCGGACTTCATGCACGATGAAGCGTTGCAGGTTCTGCCCGCGCTGCTCCGCGAGCTGGGCATTCAAAAGCCTGTCCTGATCGGCCATTCGGATGGCGCCTCCATCGCCCTCATTCACGCAGCAGCCGATGCCTCCGATGTTCCCGCACTCGTCCTGATGGCCCCGCATGTCCTGGTCGAGGCCATCTCGGTGCAAAGCATCGCCGCCATCACAGAAACCTATGAGAAGTCGGACCTGCGGGTCCGGCTCGCACGCCATCACGCCCATGTCGATGATGCGTTTCTGGGCTGGTCGCGAATCTGGCTCCACCCGCAGTTTCGCGGCTGGTCGCTGGGCGCGGAATGCCAGAAGCTGCGATGCCCAACTTTGCTGATCCAAGGCGAGGACGACGACTACGGCACGCTTGCGCAGTTGGACGCGATCGAGAGTGTCGCCGCGGCGCCTGTCGAGCGGCTGGTACTCGCGAAGTGCGGGCACGCCCCCCACCGCGACCGGGAAGCGGTCGTCATCGAGGCTATTCACCGGTTCCTGGCACAACGGTTCGGTGTATAGGCACACGGCGCCGCGCCGACGTCGCTCCTGCATTTCTCTGGATCGCGAGCCCGAGTGGACGGCTGCCGAGCGCTCTTCTATAACCGCGTTCACCGCTCTGAACGGGAACATGCCATGTCTGGCGCTGATGACGCCCCGCCGAAAGGGCTGCTGAGCCGAATAGAGCGCCTCTGCCTCCAGCATCACCTGCGGATGACCGGCCAGCGCCGGGTGATCGCCCGCATTCTATCGGACGCATCGGACCATCCCGACGTCGAGGAGGTCTATAAGCGCGCCAACGCAGTGGATCCGAGGATTTCACTCTCGACGGTCTATCGCACGGTGCGGCTGTTCGAACGCAAGGGCATCCTGGCGCGGCATGATTTCGGAGCGGGGCGGATGCGTTTCGAGCAGGCGCCGAACGAGCACCATGATCATCTGATCAACATCGATACGGGTCAGGTCATCGAATTCCGCAACGAGGAGATCGAGCGGCTGCAGGAGCGGGTGGCGCGGGAGCTTGGCTTCAAGCTGGTCGGCCACCGCCTCCAACTTTTTGGCACCCCCCTGAAACGCGGCGATTCCTGAACGCCGATTACTCGCCGTTCCGATCTTTCAAACAATTGTCATTGCGCGATAGTTGCGGACATCTATATTGCAGCGCAGCAATTACCCCGGAGCAGCGGGATCCGCGACCAAGGTGGCGATAATGACTGACAGAGCCATGGAGACGCGGCGCGCGGACGGCGGGCCGGCGCTCGATTCGCTTGCGACCGGTGGCAGTCAGGCCGAACCGAAAAAAGTGTTCGTGAAAACCTTTGGCTGCCAGATGAATGTCTATGACTCCGAGCGCATGACCGAGGCGCTGGCGAGCAGCGGCTACGAAGCAACCGCGGCCATCGACGACGCGGACCTGATTGTCCTCAACACCTGCCACATCCGCGAGAAGGCGGCGGAAAAGGTGTATTCCGATCTCGGCCGCATCCGTACAACAAGCTCGCGCGCCTCGCCACAGGTAAGAAAACCCTGGTTGCAGTGACCGGCTGCGTCGCGCAGGCCGAAGGCCAAGAGATCGTCCGCCGGGCCCCCGTTGTCGATCTTGTTGTCGGCCCGCAGAGCTATCACCGCCTGCCCGTGCTCGTCGAACGCGCGCGGCTCGAAGCCAAGCCCATCGTCGACACCGACTTCCCGGACGAGGACAAGTTTGCCGAGCTGCCGCAACGAACAAAACCCACGACAGCGAGCCGTCCGGCCTCCGCATTCGTCACGGTTCAGGAAGGTTGCGACAAGTTCTGCACGTTCTGCGTCGTCCCCTACACGCGCGGCATGGAGTTCTCGCGACCGGTCGCGGCGATCACCGAAGAAGTCCGGCGTCTCGTCGATCAGGGCGTGCGCGAGATCACGCTGCTCGGCCAGAACGTCAACGCCTACCATGGCCAGGGTGCCAATGGGCAGCCCGCCAGCCTCGCACAGCTGATCGGCGAACTGGCGAACATCGAGGGCCTAGTACGGCTGCGCTACATGACCAGTCATCCCCGCGACATGGCGGACGACCTGATCATCGCTCATCGCGACCAGCCAAAGCTGATGCCCTACCTCCATCTCCCATTTCAGTCCGGCGCCGACCGCATCCTCGCCGCCATGAATCGCAAGCACACGGCCGCCGAATACCTGGCACTGGTCGACCGCGTCCGCGCCAGCCGCCCCGACATCGCGCTCTCCACCGACATTATCGTCGGCTTTCCCGGTGAGACCGATACCGAGTTCGAAGCGACCCTCGACGTCGTTCGGCGCGTGACGTTCGCGCAGGCCTACTCGTTCAAATACAGCTCCCGCCCCGGGACGCCCGCCGCGACGATGGCCGGCCAGATTGCCGACGATGTCAAATCGGCGCGTCTGACCAAGCTGCAGACACTCCTTGATGAGCAAACAGCGGCCTTCAACGAAAGCTGCGTCGGCCGGACCATTCCGGTCCTTTTCGAGCGCGCGGGCCGCAAGGCCGGACAGCTGGTGGGGCGGTCGCCCTATCTGCAAGCCGTTCATGCGGACGCTGATCAAGACCTGATCGGCCAGATCCGTGCCGTGGAAATCGTCTCGAACGGTTCCTTTAGCCTCGCTGGTGTCATCAGACCGTCGTGACGCGCGTGCAAGCCCGTATTGGCGGCATGGGCCGACATGCACTCGACAGAAAAAACCGTGCTATGATCGCGGCTCGTCCGTACCGCTACCCAGTCGGGGGAAGCTCGAGGATCGGCGATTGAGACAGGGAGACTGCGATTGACAGGGGCTCGTGGATCGGCAGGACCGGATGCGGCCAAGTCCGATAAGCCACAAGACGGAAATGGCCGCCTCGTGGTGTCCTTCGACGACAACCGCCACCTCGCCCGTCTCCTCGGCGAGCACGACGTGCACCTTGCCCTGATCGAGGAGCGGCTCGGGGTTACAGCGCACGCCAACGGCAACGTGATTACGATTGCCGGTCCGCCAGCCGCCTGCCGAGATCGCGCGGACGGTCTTGACGACGCTCTATGAGCGCGTTGCCAAGGGCGAGCCGATTGCCACTGGCGATATCGACGGCTTGATACGCCATGCCCGATCGGGCGCACCGCGCGCCGAAGGCATGGCGCAGATCCGGACCCGACGGCGGATTGTGACCGCCCGTACGCTCATGCAGAGCAGCTATCTCCGTGCGCTCGAGCAGCACGACCTGGTGTTCGGCATCGGCCCGGCCGGGACCGGAAAAACATATCTGGCGGTCGCGTTTGCCGCGGCCTGTCTCGAGCGCGGCCTCGTGGAACGGATCATCCTGTCGCGACCGGCGGTCGAAGCCGGCGAACGGCTGGGCTTCCTGCCCGGCGACATGCGCGACAAGGTCGATCCCTATCTGCGGCCGCTTTACGACGCGCTCTACGACGTGCTGCCGCCCGAAAAGGTCGAGAAAGATCTCGAAGCCGGCGTGATCGAGATTGCGCCGTTGGCCTTCATGCGCGGCCGGACACTTGCGCATGCGTTCATCATCCTGGACGAAGCACAGAACTCCACAAGCATGCAGATGAAGATGTTCCTGACCCGGATCGGGGAAGGAGCGAAAATGGTCATCACAGGCGATCCGAGCCAGATCGACCTGCCCCGCGGTATGACATCGGGCCTCGAGGAGGCCGTCCGGCTGCTCGACGGCGTCAAGGGAATCCAGCCAATCCGCTTCACCGCCGGCGATGTCGTGCGCCGGGATCTCGTCGCGCGCATCGTCGAGGCCTACGAGAAGGCCGAGCGCGAAACCACGATCTCGCCCCGGTGAGTTGAAGCGATGGCACCACGCCGCAATCCCGGATCGTGCACTGGGCCCCACGCTACGGCCGCACTCGGCGCATGGCTGGGGGTCGACATCGTGATGGAAGACGGCAACTGGCCGCCGGCGGATGAGATCCATCCTTGCATCTTTGGGGCAGCGTCGGCGCTGGCGCGCCATCCTCGCATGCAGTCAATGCTGCCGGCCGAAGCGTGCATCGCCCTCTCGTCGGATACCCACGTTCGCCGCCTCAACAAGACTCATCGCGGCAAGGACGGCGCAACCAATGTGTTGTCGTTTCCGGCGGCGCGAGGACCGCCGGCTTCACCCGGTGACGTCCGTTTTCTCGGCGACATCATTCTCGCGGTCGAGACGCTTGATCGCGAGGCTGCAGAGGCCGGCCTACCGTTCGCCCATCATCTGCAGCATCTCGTTATCCATGGTCTGCTGCATCTCCTCGGCTTCGATCATGAGGACGACACGATGGCAGCCGACATGGAAAAGCTCGAAACGGAAATCCTCGCCGGGCTCGGCATTGCCGATCCTTATGCGATTGCCGATTGAAGAGCTGGCGCGCAATCTCGTAGACTGTCGACATGGCGAATGAAACTCCAGACACTAAGCCGCTAGCAACACCCGCTGACGAATTCGGGCGTTCCACAGCTCCCAGCCAGGGTTGGCTCGCGGCACTTCGCGCCCGGCTTGGGCTTGGCGGCACACCGACGCTGCGAGATACGCTTGAAGAAGCACTGAAGACGGAGACCAATGCCGAAACCGCATTTTCCGCGGCCGAGCGCGACATGCTGCTGCGGCTCCTTCGTTTCGGCGGCTTGCGCGTCGAGGATATCAAGGTTCCCCGGGCCGATATCATCGCCATCGATGAAACGGCCACCATTGCCGAGCTGCTGATGCTCTTCAGAACGGCCGGCGTCTCGCGGATTCCCTTGTTCAAGGAGACGCTCGACGATCCCAACGGCATGGTCCACGTCAAGGATCTCCTGCGATACGTGATGGGTGACACAGCGCCGCGCGAACCCGCGCCGCCACCGGCACCTGGGCCGCAGATCGACGCAGAACTCGCCAAAGCCATCGACCTTGGCCGCGCCGATATCAAACGGCCCGTCCGTGGCGCCCAGATGCGGCGACCTGTTCTCTATGTTCCGCCGTCCATGCCGGCGATGAACTTGCTGATCCGCATGCAATCGACACGAATCCATATGGCTCTGGTCGTCGACGAGTACGGTGGGACGGACGGGCTGGTGACCATCGAGGATCTCGTCGAGCAGATCGTTGGCGAAATCGAAGATGAGCACGACGTTGCAGAAGCCGCCAATATCGTCGATGACCCGCGACACGGCTTGATCGCCCAAGCGCGGACACCGATCACCGAACTCGAGGCCCATATCGGGATCAAGTTGCTAAAGCCTGAGGAGGAATCGGATATCGATACACTCGGCGGAATGATTTTCGCGCTGGTCGGGCGCATACCGTCCCGAGGTGAACTCATTCGCCACGAGTTCGGCCTGGAATTCGAGGTTCTCGATGCCGATCCCCGGCGCGTCAAGAAGCTCAAGATCCATCGGCCCCGCGAAGCCGGCGACAAACGCCCGCTGGATCCGCCGACGTTGCCGATACCGCCGCCAGGCAGCGCTCTGCACCCGGAGACGGCTGCCCGTCCGATGCCGAAAGCGGGCTCGGGCCCATAGTGCCGGTATGCGCAATCCAGTCCGCGCCGTTGCCTTCGCTCTTGCCGCAGTTGCCATAACCGCCATCGGATGGCTGGCTTGGAGGGATCAGGGGCGCCTCAGGATCACGACGCTGTGGCCGCTTGAACTCGCGTCTCCGGGCGGCTGGCTCATCGACCGGCGCTTGCGCGAGTTGCAGGGCGATCCGGAACTCTGCGCTCGCGTCGTGATCGAACCACATGCTACCGCAACTCCGGTTGCAGACGCGCCTTCAAAAGAGGGCTGCGGGTGGGCAAACGCCATGCGTACCGTGGCGCTCGGCGGCGTCCGGATCAACGCCAACCCGCTTTCCTGCGAGCTGACCGCGGCACTGGCCCTCTGGTTTACCCATGTCGTCCAACCGTCAGCTCAAGCCTTGCTGGTGGATCGAGTCGTCGCGGTTGAGCATCACGGCGGGTATGCCTGCCGCAACATCAAGGGCAGCCCCCAGTTCGGCCACATCCGGAGCGAGCACGCCCGAGCCAACGCGCTAGACATCAAGGCGTTCAAGCTAGCCAGCGGCAAGCAAATCCAAGTCGCGCGCCATTGGGATAGCGCCGGCCCCGAGGGGCGTTTCCTCGCCGAGATCCACGCTCGCGCGTGCCGGTTTTTCCGTGTCGCAATCGGTCCAGCCTACAACGCGGCACATCGCGACCATTTCCATTATGATCGCGGGAGCTTTCGCGCCTGCCGCTGAAGCGCGCGAAACAGTGGCCTCGGATCCTTTTGAGGCACAGGTTGACGAGATATCGACCGTTTCGAGCAAAATGCATCGCATACTTCGCCACTCCTGCGTGGTTTTAGTCGAATTTTATCATTCCCCACGCATCCTCGAACATTGAGCAGTCGAGGGGCCAATGCGCGGGTTTTCACACTTTGTTAAATACGCACGCCAGGACGAGCGCGGCTCAATCGCGATCCTGTTCAGCTTCAGCGTATTCATCCTTGTACTGTGCACTGGCCTCGCAATCGACGGCGCCCGCGCCTACAACGTCTCGTCACGGCTGATGGCGGCCCTCGACGCCGCATCATTGGCCGCCGGCACGATGCTGGACGATCCCGATTACACGGACGCCGAGATCAAGGATCGCGCCGCACAGTACTTTGCCCACAACTGGGCGCGCGCGCCGATCACCGGCATCACCATCGACACGCCCGCGACCGATATCAGTCGCTCCCAGTTCTCTGTAACGGTGACGGTCAACGTCGACGTCAAAACGACGTTTGGTCAGCTCGCCGGCATCGATAAATTCTCGTTTGCGCGCTCTTCTACCGTCGTCTATCGCATCAAGAAGGTCGAGTTGGCCTTGGCGCTCGACATCACCGGCTCCATGTGCATGCCCTGCGACAAGATTGATGGCCTGAAGCAGGCGGCCAAGGATCTCGTCGGAATCATGCTCGATGGGTCCCACCCGCCGAACACCATGAAGGTTGCGCTTGCACCCTATGCGGCTTCCGTCAATGCCGGCGGTTTGGCTGCCGCTGTGAGCGGTGGTGCCAGCACCGACAACTGCGTTGTCGAACGCGATACCGGCAGCACGCACACCGACACCTTCCCGTCGGGTTTCGATCGCCTTGGCGCCGTGTCGACGGTACCGGCGAACGGCCGCTACAGCTGCCCGAGCTCGCCCGTCGTGCCGCTGTCCGAGAACCGCGATGCATTGCGCGCCGCCATTGACGCCATGTCGACGAATGGCGCCACCGCCGGTCATCTCGGAACAGCCTGGGGTTGGTATCTCTTGTCACCCAAATGGAGTTCACTGTTCCCACGCGGCAGCCGACCCCGCGCCTACGCCGACACCAGCTCAATCAAGTCGGTCCTCATCATGACGGACGGCGCATTCAACACGAGCTATCTTCCCATCGGTCAGAACTCGACGGATCACCTGACGGCGGGCAGCTCGCCCAATCAAACCCTGCAACTGTGCACCAATATGAAATTGCAGAACATCGAGGTCTTTACGGTCAGCTTCCAGGCCGAACCCATGGCGCAGGATCTGCTGCGTGACTGCGCAACAGATGCGGGCCACTACTTCAATGCCAACTCGACGAGCGACCTCAGAGACGCTTTCCGCGCTGTCGCCAATCGGTTGACGTCGCTGCGCCTCGCGAATTGATCGCACGTTGCAAATGAAAGCGGCCCGGATGGCGACATCCGGGCCTTCGCCGTTCCAGCTATCCTGTTCAGCTGGCTCGGCGGTTCTGCCGATTGTTGATGAGATCATCGACCACGGCCGGATCAGCGAGCGTCGACGTGTCGCCGAGGTTTCCGAATTCATCCTCCGCGATCTTGCGCAAAATCCGCCGCATGATCTTGCCGGATCGCGTCTTGGGCAACCCCGGCGAGAACTGAATGAGGTCCGGTGATGCGGTTGGCCCGATGATCTTGCGGACTGTTGCAACGAGCTCCTTCTTGAGATCGTCCGAGCCCTGGTTTCCGGCCTTCAAGGTCACGTAGCAATAGATGCCTTGTCCCTTGATGTCGTGGGGGTATCCGACGACAGCGGCCTCGGCCACCTTCGGATGCGCCACCAGCGCGCTTTCCACCTCTGCCGTGCCGAGCCGGTGGCCGGACACGTTCAGAACGTCATCGACGCGGCCTGTGATCCAATAGTAGCCGTCCTTGTCCCGACGGCAACCGTCGCCGGTGAAATACATTCCCTTGTAGGCCGAAAAGTACGTCTGCACGAACCGCTCATGATCGCGGAACACAGTGCGCATCTGGCCGGGCCAGCTGTCGAGGATGACGAGATTTCCACTCGCCTCGCCCTCGAGCCGATTGCCCTTGTCATCGACGAGAGCCGGCTGAATGCCAAAGAAATGGCTGCGTTGCCGAACCTGGCTTGGTTTTCGTAGCGCCCGGAAGCGGCGTTATCAGGATGCCGCCAGTCTCGGTCTGCCACCACGTATCGACGATCGGACAACGACCGTCGCCAACCACATGATTGTACCATTCCCAAGCCTCCGGATTGATCGGCTCGCCGACCGAGCCGAGCAGGCGGAGTGAAGCCCGGCTTGTCCGCTTGACGAAGTCGTCGCCAGCCCCCATCAACGCGCGGATCGCCGTTGGCGCCGTGTAGAAGACGTTGACCTTCCACTTGTCGACCACGTGCCAGAACCGCGAGGCGGTGGGATAGTTCGGCACGCCCTCGAACATCAGCGTCGTGGCGCCGTTCGACAGCGGACCATAGAGGATGTAGCTGTGTCCAGTGACCCAGCCCACATCGGCCGTGCACCAGTAGATATCGCCGTCGTGATAGTCGAACACGTACTGGTGCGTGATCGAGGCGTAGACGAGGTATCCGCCGGAGGTGTGCAGGACACCCTTCGGCTTGCCGGTCGAGCCCGACGTATAGAGGATGAAGAGCGGGTCTTCCGCGCTCATCTCGACCGGCGGGCAGTCGGCGCTGACCTTGACGAGCTCGTCGTGCAACCAGATATCACGGCCAGCCGTCCAGTCGACCTTGCCTCCGGTGTGGCGGACGACGAGCACCTTCTCGCCGCCCTTGGCGCACTTTTTCAGGGCATCGTCGGTATTCTTTTTGAGCGGGATTGGACGGCCGCCGCGCACGCCCTCATCTGACGTGATGACGAATTTTGAATCGGCATCCTCGATCCGGTTGGCGAGGCTGTCCGGAGAAAATCCGCCGAACACCACGGAATGGACAGCGCCGATACGTGCGCATGCGAGCATTGCGTAGGCGGCCTCTGGGATCATCGGAAGATAGATCGTGACCCGGTCGCCCTTCTTGACGCCGTTGGCCTTCAACACGTTTGCGAACTTGCACACCCGCTCATGCAGCTGGGCGTAGGTGATCGTCTCGTCGCGCGTGGGATCATCGCCTTCCCAGATGATCGCCACCTGATTGGCGCGCGTCTTGAGATGCCGGTCGATGCAATTGGCCGAGACGTTCAACGTCCCGTCCTCGTACCATTTGATGGAGACATTGTTCGGGTCGTAGGACGTGTTCTTGACCTTCGTGTAGGGCTTCATCCAATCAATGCGTTTGCCCATCTCGCCCCAGAAACCATTGGGGTCCTGCAGCGCGCGCTTGTGCATCGCCTGATACTTCTGATCATCGATCCACGCCCGCGCGGCCCACTCCGGCGGGACGCTATAGATCTTGTCTGTCATCGTCGTTTCCTCCCGTCACGTCATTCAAGGCGTTCAAGTCATTATCGACAGCCGCCACCGTCCGGCAACCGTTCATTGGTCGAATTGATCATGTGTTTCAGGCTTGGGTTACCGGGTGCCGCACGCCGCTACACGGCTTGCCGGCGCCGCCACCAAAACCACAGCGTGAACGCCGCGATCAATCCGCCAAGCCCCATCAAGACCCGGCCGAAAATCTGGGTTGCCGCGTCCAACTGCTCGCGATGGCCGGTGTCGTCAAGGATGACCGGGACCGAGACCGGGTCAGTGAGCTGGTAACGGATCTTGGCGCGCCTGCTGCCGGTGGCATCGGCTTTTTGCGCCTGGCGCAAGTAGGCCTCACTGACGAGCACCGTCGAGGTCCGCGGCTGGCGGCTCGTATCGGTCCATGCCAGATCGACGAGATAGGTGCGCGAGCTACCCTTGCCCTGACTGATGTGCATGCCGGCGATCCGGGCTTCGGTCTCGACCCCGGTCGCGACGATGGTCTGATAATCGGACGCGGCCCGCGCGCCAAGCCCGTGCACCGATACCCCGTAGCCAAAGAGCAACGCACCGAACGACAGGCCCGTCAGCAGGATGTGCAGTCTCATGCCGACGTTCCGTGCTTGCGTCCGGCACCAGCCGTCAGACGGCCAATTTCATCGGCCGAAAAGCCGAAGTCCGCGAGTACGATCGCTGTGTGCTCACCAACGAGCGGCGCGCGGTGGCGCACGCCGCCCGGCGTCACCGTCATCTTGATGGCCGTATCGGCAATGACCAGCGGATGCTCCGGCACACCTGGCAAGTCGACGGTAGCCAGCATGCCGCGCGCCTTCGTGTGTGCGTCTGCAAAGATTTCGTCGACCTGAAGAACAGGGCCGAAGGGGATCTTGCCGCCGAGAACCGCCGCGATCTCGGCCTTGGTGCGAGCTCTGGTCCATGCCGTCACAGCGCCTTCGACGTCGGCTCGGCGCTTGAGCCGCTCTGGCGTTGTTGCGTAGAGCGCATCGTCCGCCATTTCGGGTTGGCCGATCGTGCGGATCAGTAGCTTCCAGAACTCATCGTGCGGACAGCCGATCGCAACCCAGCCATCCTTGGCCTGAAACAGTCCGTAGGGGCATAATAATGGGTGGCTGTTGCCTTCGGGGCCTGGAACGTCGCCGTCGATGCCGTGCTGGAACACGATGCGTTCGCACAACGCCAGCACGCCGTCCACCATCGCCACATCGACGAACTGGCCCTGCCCTGTGCCGCGCGCGCGATAGAGTGCGGAGACAAGCCCGAATGCACACTGCATGGCGGGAACGATGTCACCGACACCGGGTCCGATCTTGGTCGGCTGGCCACCCGGCTCCGTGCTGGTGATGCCCATGATGCCGCCCATCGCCTGGGCAACGACGTCATAGGCCGGCCAGTCGCCGTAAGGGCTCTTGCCGGTACGCGCATCGCCGAAGCCGCGGATCGCGCCATAGACGAGCTTTGGATTGAGATCCCGCAACGACTCATAGCCGAGCCCGAGCCGCTCCATCACACCCGCGCGGAAGTTCTCGATCAAGATGTCGGCCTGCGCGACCAGGCGGCGGACGACGTCCCGGCCCGCCTCCGACTTCAGGTCGATAACGATCGATTCCTTGTTGCGGTTGGTCGATGCGAAATAGCCGCCGTAGCCGCCTTCGGCCATGGTCAGCTGACCCGGGCGGAACGGGCCGAACTTGCGCGTCTGGTCACCGCCCGGTGGCTCGATCTTGATGACGCGCGCGCCCTGGTCGGCGAGCATCATCGCCGCGAACGGGCCGGACAGCATCTGCGTGAAGTCGATGACGACGACGCCGTCCAACGCGCCGTTGACGGCCCCCGCTCCCGGCATGCTCATTGGCCGTGCCCGATCACGCAACCGTTTCCATCAGCAACTTCAGGTTCGGCAGCGTGTCGAACCGCTGCAGAAGGCCGAGCGCCGTCTTTGCCTTGGCGCGGCCAAGTACTGGCTCGGCCAGCGCGTGGAACTTGGCCTCGAGCTTCTCGGCTTGCTGATTCACGTCGCTCGAGGGCACACCAACGTTAAAGTCGGCTTTCACCGTACGCCCGTCATTCAGCTCGATCGAAACGCTGGCGCCGTGCCGTGCCCGGTTCTTGTCGGGCTTGGTGTCGAGCCTGATGCGTTCGCGGAGGGCGACGTAGCGCGTGTTGACGGCGTTTGCGTCCGAGTAGGTCCCGAGTGCCGCGGTATCGGCCCCATCGAGCGCCATGCCCGAAAGATGACGAAGCGAGAATTTGATCTCGAGACCGGACTTCGGATCGGGGATGTCGCACACCTTCGTATGACCCGCGTCGACATGAAGCGTCATCGCTTTCATGTCATCGGCGCCGATGTTGTGCTGCCGCCGCAACTCCCGGATCGCCTCGATCGGCGAGTGGGTCAGATAGCAGGCCGCGTGATACTTGAAGAGATTGCTTTCGACTGCCATCGGCGCTTTCGGATCGGGGCGGATCGGCGCCGGTTTGAACCCCGGCGCCTGCGTCGCGATGAAACCCTGCGGCGCCTCGATCGCGGTGTCGCGGGCGGTGAAATCGCGGGCCGCCAGGCGTGCCGCGATCAGCCCGTTCATCGCCGCCTTGCCGGCATGCAACGGCTTCGTCATCGTGCCGAAATTGATCTTCAACCCGGATGCCTGCGACGCCGCGATGCCGAGTGCCATTGCGGTCTTCTCGGCATCGAGCCCCATCAATTTGGCGGCGCCCGCGGCCGCGCCGAACGTGCCGAACGTACCGGTCGCGTGATAACCGTTGTCATAATGGGAATCGCCAGCCATCTCGCCGATGCGACATTCGACCTCGTAACCGGCAATGAAGGCGGTCAGGATATCGCGGCCGCTTTTCCCGAGCGCCTCCCCGAGCGCCAGCACCGCACTGGCCACCGGCACCGATGGGTGGCCGTGCATCAACTGGTTCACGTCGTCATAATCAAGCGCGTGCGAGATCGCCCCATTGACGAGCGCCGCATCGTGCGGCGAAGCCTTGGCGCCGCGCGCGATCAGCGTCGCCTTGCCGTCCCGGCCGGAGCCGAACTCCGCCGCGATGATCTCCGCCAGCGGCTCTTTGGCGCCGGCAATCGTGCAGGCGAACCAGTCGAGCAGCGCGTGCCGGGCCCAGGTGTCGGCGGCTTGCGTGACGTTTTTCGGATCATAGCTGGCCGCCCAGGCGGCGAGACCTTTGGTGACATCGGCGACGGCGGGTTGGACGGATGCGGACATGGGTTCACTCCCTCGAATGCTGATCCTCGAATGCGTCGTGCGGTGGCCGGCTGGACGGAGTGCCGGCTCCTCTCGTCATCAAAGCCTAGCACAGCCTCGCCGGGCCGAAAGCACCGTGTTAACCAGGTCGGGTGCGAGCTTGCGAAATTGGCCACCGGCACGCGCGGCGAAGGCCTTGGCTACCCCACTAGCCGACCCCCACTTGGCCACACGTACAGGTCGCGTACGGCCCGGGAATCGCACGATTTCGACTCCGGGTTCGTCGACCCGAGGTCGCCACAAAACCGCGGCTCGGAAACCCGCAGACGTTTCGCCCGACACACTGTGAATCGCCGCCGGCGCGACCCCATCGCGAGGCCATGCCTCCCGGCGGATCATCTCGACATCAGGGGCGAACCCGCGTAGACGCGGCGCAATCGTCGGCGCTGTTGCCGAGCGCCGCCAAGAGGAGCTTCGGCATGCCCACAGCCCCAGTCCTCGGGCTGGACTTTGGAACCACCAACACCGTGCTCGCCGAACCGGCCAGTGACGGCCGTGTGGCCGCCCAAATGTTCCATCACGGCAGTGACGCTTTCTCCGCCTTCCGGTCCGTGCTCGCCCTCTGGCAGGAGCAAACCGAAGACGGTCGCCAGACCCGGACGGAGGCCGGACCCTGGGCGATCGAGCGTTTCGTTTCCGACCCGTTCGAGTGCCGCCTGCTGCAGTCGTTCAAGACTTTTGCCGCCAGCCGCAGCTTCCGCCAGACGATGATCGGGGGGCGCTCGTACACATTCGAGGATCTGCTCGCCGCGTTTTTCGAGAAGGTCTGCAGTCACGCCGGGCGCACGCGCGACACCCTGCCAAAACGGCTGGTCCTGGGCCGGCCGGTCGCTTTCGCCGGAACCGCCACCGACGCAGGCTTGGCGGCCACCCGCTACGAAGCGGCATTCAAAACCTTCGGTTTCACCGAGATCCATCACGTTTACGAACCCGTCGCCGCGGCCTTCTATTTCGCGCAGCGCCTGACGCGCGATACGACCGTGCTCGTCGCCGATTTCGGCGGCGGCACCAGCGACTTTTCGCTGATCCGGTTCGAGCGGACCGCGGCCGGCATCGTCGCTCGGCCGCTGGCGCAATCAGGCATCGGTGTCGCCGGGGACACCTTCGATTATCGTATCATCGACGCGGTCGTTTCGCCGCGGCTCGGCAAGGGCTCGCAGTACCGCAGTTGGGGCAAGGTCCTGGACATCCCCGGCCACTACTACGCGAACTTCGCACGGTGGAATCAACTTTCGATCATGAAGAGCCCGAGCGTTCTCGCAGAGTTGCGCCAGCTAGCCCGCGACAGCTTGGAACCGGGAAAACTCGAAGCCTTGATCGAGTACATAGACGCCGACGTCGGCTATCCCCTCTACAAGGCCGTCTCCGAGGCCAAGGTCGCCCTGTCGAGCCAGGACGCTGTGCGCCTGAGGTTCGCCGCACGCGAAATCGAGATCGATCGGGTCATCAAGCGCATCGACTTTGAGCACTGGATCGCGCGCGATCTCGAACGGATCGACGCCGCTGTCGGCGCCGTGCTCGCCAAAGCCGGCCTCACCGAACGCGATGTCGGCAAACTGTTCCTGACGGGCGGCTCATCGTTCGTCCCCGCCGTGCGACGCGCGTTCGAGACCCGGTTCGGCGCCGGAAAAATCGAAAGCGGCGAACAATTGCTTTCGATCGCATACGGGCTTGCGCTGATTGGCCAAGCCGAGGACATCGGCCGCTGGACCGCGCGCGCCGATGACGGCTCGGTCGAGATCGACGCCGAATGACGCTCACTACGCCGAGCGGCACGCCTCAGTTTACCGCAGGTGGCAGGCCGCGAACTGGCCCGGCGACTTTTCGACGAGCAGTGGCACGTCGACCTTGCAGCGCGGCTCGGCGATCGGGCAGCGGGTGTGGAAATGGCAGCCCGGCGGCGGATTCACGGGGCTCGGCACGTCGCCCTGCAGCACGATCTTCTTTCGCTTGATGGCGGGATCGGGGACCGGCACCGCCGACAGCAGCGCCTCGGTGTAGGGATGGCGCGGATTGGTGAAGATCGACTTCTTGTCGGCGTATTCGACGATCCGGCCGAGGTACATCACCGCGATCTTGTGGCTGATGTGTTCGACGACCGCCAGGTTGTGCGAGATGAAAAGATAAGAGAGCCCCAGATCCTTCTGCAGATCCATCAGGATGTTGATGACCTGGGCCTGGATGGAGACGTCGAGCGCGGAGACCGGCTCGTCGCCAATGATGAGCTTCGGGTTCAAGGCCAATGCGCGGGCGATGCCGATGCGCTGGCGCTGGCCGCCGGAAAACTGGTGCGGGAAGTTGTCCATCTGCACGGGGCGCAGACCGACGCGTTTGAACAGGTCCGCAACGCGTGCGCGGCGCTCCTCGTGCGTGCCGACCTCGTGCACGTTGAGTGGCTCGGCGACGATGTTGCCGGCCGTCATCCGCGGATCGAGCGAAGAAAACGGATCTTGGAAGATGATCTGCATTTCCCGGCGATAGGGACGAAGTTCGGCTTTCGTCAAATTCGAGACATCGCGGCCGTCGAGGAGGATCTGGCCGGAGGTTGGCTCGACAAGGCGCAGAAGCGTGCGCCCGACCGTCGTCTTGCCGCAGCCAGACTCACCAACCAGGCCGAGCGTCTCGCCCTTGTTGATCGTGAAGCTCACGCCATCGACGGCATAAACCTGGCCGACGGTCTTGCGCAGAAGTCCCTTCTTGACGGGAAAGTGCTTTTTGAGGTCGCGAACCTCGAGCACGGGCTCCACGACACTGCCGGACGTTCTCTGCGGGCTCTGGGCAGACACCGGCTTGGCTGGAACAGTGCCCATGGCCACCCCTGCACCATTTCCACCGAGCGCCTGTGTCGTGACAGCGGCCGTTGCCGCGGATGCAACGGCGGATGCAGCCGTGGCCGTCGAGCCATTCACGCTGACAACAGGGCGTGCGGCGCCAATGGCAGCGGATGCTGCCGTCGACGCTAACGTTGCCGACACCAAGGCCGAGTCGGCGCCGCCAACCGGCGCGATAGGCATCTCGTGCTCGATGCGCTCAGCCATTCTTCGTCTCTCCCGCGAGCACATCCGAGCGCCAGCAGGCCGCCCAATGGCCCGGACGCTTTTCTTCATAAACCGGATACTCGGCCCGGCATCGATCTTCGGCATAAGGGCAGCGCGGTGCGAAAACGCATCCCTTGGGCAGGTCGGTCAAAGCTGGAACGATGCCCGGAATTTCCTGAAGACGCGGCGATTCACCGCCGGTGTCGACGCCGCGCATCAGATCAAGCCGCGGAATTGAGGCCAGCAGGCCGCGCGTATAGGGATGCAGCGAATGTGCGAACAACTCTTCGACGGACGCCTCCTCGACCTTGCGGCCGGCATACATGACGATCACACGTTGCGCCGTCTCGGCGACGACGCCGAGATCATGCGTGATCAGGATCATGGCCGTGCCGAGCTTCTTCTGAAGTTCGAGGATGAGATCGAGAATCTGCGCCTGGATCGTCACATCAAGCGCGGTCGTGGGCTCGTCAGCGATCAGCACCTTGGGATTGCAGGCGAGCGCAATGGCCACCATCGCGCGCTGGCGCATGCCACCGGACAGCTGGTGCGGGTATTCCCTGACGCGCTGCTCGGGCTCGGGGATCTTGACGAGCCGCAGCATGTCGATCGCCTTCTGGTGCGCCTGCTCCTTGGTGAGCCCCTGATGCAGCAACAGAACTTCCGCGATCTGGTTGCCGATGGTCATCACGGGGTTCAGCGACGTCATCGGCTCCTGGAAGATCATCGAGATGTCGTTGCCGCGCACCTTGCGCATGGCCGCCTCGCTGAGGCCCATCAGATCGACACCATCCAGCTTGATCGAACCGCCAACGATGCGGCCCGGCGGATCGGGAATGAGCCGCAGCAACGACAGTGCGGTGATGCTCTTTCCGCAACCGGATTCGCCGACAATGGCCAGCGTCTCGCCGCGCTTCAAGGCGAACGAAACGCCATCCACCGCCTTCACCAGGCCTTGCCGGGTGAAGAAGAAGGTTTGGAGCTGATCAACATCGAGCAGATAGTCGCTCTGCGCGGCAGCGCGGGTTTTGGGCATTGCCGCCGCGGTGGCCTGGCCTGTCACGGACCGTTGCTCCTGCATGAGTTTAGCTGCGCTGGCGTGGATCGAGGATGTCGCGGAGCGCATCGCCCAGAAGGTTCGTTCCGAACACGGCGAGGCTGATGGCAACGCCGGGGAAGATCACCAGCCAGGGCGCGGTACGCACGTATTCGGCCGCCGACTCCGACAACATGCGCCCCCAGGACGGATGTGGCTCCGGAATGCCGAGGCCGAGGAACGAGAGGGACGCTTCCGTCAAGATCGCCGAACCGAGCTGCGCCGTGCCGAGCACGATCAGCGGCGCGATGGTGTTCGGCAGTACGTGGCGGATCGCGATCGATACCTCGTTCATGCCGACCGCCCTCGCCGCTTCCACATAGGGCATCTCGCGCAACTGCAGCGTATTCGAGCGGATGATGCGCGCGATGTTGGGGATCGATGGAATAGCGATCGCGATGATCGTGTTATGCAGCGACGGCCCAAGAGAAGCCGCCATGACGAGCGCCATGACCAGCAGCGGCAGCGACTGCATGATGTCGATGAAGCGCTGCACGATCAGGTCGAACCAGCCACCGAAGTAGCCGGACATGAGACCGACCGTCACGCCGATGATGCAGCTGAGAAATGTCGCGCCGATCCCGACCGCCAGCGAGATGCGCGCGCCGTAAACGATGCGGCTCCACATGTCCCGCCCCATGAAATCTGCCCCCAGCATATGGGCGCCGCCGGGCTTTGCCAGAGAGGCCCTGGCATTGGTCGAAGTTGGATCGAATGACGTAATAAGCGGGGCGAAGATCGCCATCAGCACGAACATCGCGAAGATGAGCGCGCCGATCGCCCCGAGGGGATAGCGGCGCACGAAAAACGCGACAGTTCCCCAGCGCGAGTTGATGTTGGCGCCGGCCCTGTTGAGTTCGGACTGGTGATCGATGACTGCCATGGCGTTCTCCGGTCAGTCTTCGAATTTGATGCGGGGATCGAGGGCCACGTAGGCCATATCGACCAGGAAGTTGATGATCACGACGACCACCGCGATGAACATGACGAGGTTCTGCACGATCGGATAATCGCGCCAGCGAATGGCCTCGACCAGGAAGCGGGCAACGCCCGGAATATTGAACACGGTCTCGGTGACGATCAGGCCGCCGATGAGGAACGCGGCTTCAATGCCGATGATCGTGATCACCGGCAGCACGGCATTGCGGAGGGCGTGATTGTAGTTGACCGCGGATTTCGAAGCGCCTTTGGCGCGTGCCGTCCGTATGTAGTCCTGGCGAAGCACCTCGAGCATCGACGATCGGGTCAATCGCATGACTAGGGCGGAGGCCCGGAACCCGACGGCGGCAGCCGGTATCGAGAGCAACCCCACCTCTTGCCAGAAACCGGTCGGCGCCCTGGAATAAATGGGTATCCAGCCGAGATAATTGACGAACCCCATCAGGATCAGCAGGCCAAGCCAAAACGACGGCAATGAGAGGCCGGAGAGGCTCAACACACGCAGGAAATAGTCGAGCGGCGTGTTCTGCCGGACCGCGCTGATCACGCCGAGTGGCACGCCGATGAGCACAGAGAAGAACAGCGCCATCGAGGCCAGCTTGGCCGTGATCGGGATGCGCGGCGCGATCTCGTCCCAGGCGGGTTTCTCGGAGACATAAGCATAACCGAGGTCACCACGCGCCAGACCGCCGATCCATCTGCCGTATTGCACGATGATCGGCTGGTCGAGACCGAGCTCCGCCTCGATCTTTTTCTTTTCCGCCGGATTCACGAGGCCGGCGGACTCGAAGAGAATGTCGCTGATATTGCCGGGCACCAGCCGCAGCATCACGAAAATGAGCACCGACATGCCGAACAGAGTCAGCAACATCAGCGCAAACCTGCGCATCAGATAAACGCCCAACGCCGTTACTCCCTGGGGCGAACTTTGTTTAGCTGCGTCCGCTCGTTATCAGCGTCTCACGGCCGGAGGCGCAGGACAAGGCCGCGCCGCCGGAATTTTAGAGAAGTCACTTATTTGTCGAGCCAAACATCCTCGAGGCGCCAGTTGCTGTAGATCGTGTTCTGGTGCTGGACGAAGCCCTTCACGTGCGGGTGCCAGCAGGTCCCATCGCGCGGATGGTAAATCACGGGCCGGGCGAGTTCGTCATTCAGCTTGCGCTCGATCTCCCAGACCATCTTCTTGCGCTTTTCCTTGTCGAGCTCTTGTGACTGCGCGTCGATCATCTTGTCGACGTCCGGATTGCAATATTGCGTATAATTCCGCTCGGACTTGCAGGCGTAGTTCTCGTAGAAGACTTGGTCGGGATCGTCGACCGACATGCCGGTCAAATTCATGCCGAGGGTATAGTCGCGCCGCGCGGCCTTGGCGTGCCAGATCGTAGTGTCCACCACATCCAGCTCGGCATCGACATAGATCTGCTTCAACTGATCGATCAAAATCACCGCCGGGTCGCGATAGATGGCGATGTTGCGGGTCGACATCTTGATCTTGAGTGGGTTCGCTGCGCTATAGCCAAGCTTCTCCATGATCTTCTTGGCTTCGGCCCGGTTTTTCTCGACGTCGGCGTAACCGGCCATCTTGGCGAGTTCCTCAGGCGGCATTCCCCACTGACCTTCCGGCAGCGGCAGCATGTTGCCGCCAAGATCGCCCTTGCCCTCGGTCAGGATATCGATGAAGGCCTTACGATCGAGCGACAGTGCCAACGCTTTGCGCAATTCGGCATTGTTGAATGGCGGCGCCTCGCGATTGACCATAAGGTTACGATGCACATATTGCGGCGCGATCGAACAAACAGCTTTCGGTGCCTGAGCTTTCATGTCCTTCAAAAGTGGGATCGTGATGTCCTGCGAGAACGTCATGTCGAATTCGCCGGCCTGGAAAGCCAGAATCCGGGTCGAACGGTTAGGGATGATCCGCATCTCGATCGCATCGACGTGCGGCTTGCCCTTCTTCCAGTAGTCGGGATTGCGCACGAGCTTCATCGACTCGTTCGCCTTGAATTCCGCGAATTTGAAGGGGCCCGTGCCGATCGGATTGGTGCGCATGTCCTTCGACGAGACATGGCACGGATACACCGGCGAGTAACCGGCGGCGAGCATCGACAGAATGGCAGGTTGTGGCCGCCCAAGCACGAACGTGGCTTCGTGCTCACCCTTAAGCTCGACGTCCTTGACGTTCTGGTACCAGATCGCGCGCGGGTTCTTGCGGAATGCGTCTTTGTCCTTGCCCAGCAGCTTGTCGATCGTGCACTTCACGTCCGCGCTGGTGAACGGCTTACCGTCGTGCCATTTCACGCCCTGGCGCAGCTTGAATGTCAGCCTCGTATTCGTCGCGTCCCAGGCCCAGCTCTCGGCTAGGTCGGGACGTATGGTGTCAACACCCGTCAATTCCTTTTGCTGGTCATAGAGGACCAGGTTGTTAAAGATCGCCATGAACGGCAACACCGTCGATACGGTCGCTTCCTCGTGAATCGAAGCCGACGGTGGGTTGTCGCGATGATAGATCCTCAGGGTGCCGCCCTGCTTCTGGGCAACAGCCGGCGTCATCGGGCCCAACCCGAGGCCGGCAAGGCACAGCGCCGCAGCCACGGCGCGCGTGGTTCTTGAAATCATGCAATCCTCCCAGTGTGACGGCTCGCGGCCATGCTCCGGCCGGCCAAGCGACCGCCATCTTCTTGACGCGGACGCTAGCGGCTCGCGCTCGGTTGATCAACGGCATTCTTGGAATAATTCTCCTAAGCCCAGATCAATTGTCGAGCCAGACGTCCTCGAACCGCCATTGATTGTAGATGCTGTTGTTGTGGCGGGTGATCCCCTTCACCTTGGGGAACCAGCAAGTGCCGTTCTTGGAGTGATAAAGGACCGGCCGCGCTGCATCCTCGACGAGCTTTTTCTCGATCTCCCAGACCACCTTCTTACGCGTCTCGAGATCGGCCTCCTTCGACTGCTCGCCGATCAGCTTGTCGACGTCTGGATTGCAGTAATTGGTGAAGTTGCGCTCCGACTTGCAGTAGTAGTTCTCGACGAAATTGGCATCCGGGTTGTCGACACCGACACCCGTCACATTGAGCGCGACCGCGTAGTCCTTCTTCTGCATCACATTGTACCAGACGGAAGAGTCGGCGACGAACAGCTCGCCCTCGATATTCACGTTCCGGAGCTGGTCAGTCAGAATAACAGCGGCATCCTTGTAAACGTCGAGCGCCCGCGTCGTGACCTTGATCTTGAGCGGTTTTTCCTTGGTGTAGCCGAGGGCCTCCATGATCTTGCGGCCTTCGGCCCGGCTTTTCTCTACGTCGGCAGCGTAACCCGGCAGCGCCGCCTGGAACTCGGCCGGCATGCCCCACTGGCCCTCGGGCAGCGGCATCATGGCGCCACCGACCGCAAGCTTGCCTTGGCCCAGGATATCGACGAAAGCCTTGCGGTCGAGCGACAGCGACATCGCGAGGCGGACCTTCGCGTCGCTGAACGGCGCGCTGTTGCGGTTGACCATCAAATTCGCGTAGGTGCCGGCCGGGTTGAGCTCACAGATCGCCTTCGGCGCACTCGTAACCATGTCCTTCATGAGCGGGATCGTCACGTCGTCGACGAAGGTGAGATCGAACTCGCCGGCCTGGAAGGCGAGAATGCGAGTCGAGCGGCTCGGAATGATCCGGAAGTCGATGGCGTCGAGATAGGGCAAGCCCTTCTTCCAGTAATCCGGGTTCTTCACGATCCGGATCGACTCATTGCTCTTGAACTCGGCCAGCTTGAAGGGGCCTGTGCCGATCGGTTTGGTGCGCATGTCGCGCGCGGAGACGTGGCAGGGGTAGATGGGCGTGAGACCGGAGGCCAGCAGGTTGAGCAGCGACGACTGCGGGTTCTTGAGTTGAAACGTGACCTGGGTGTCGCTGTCGGCGACGATCTTCTCGACGTTGTCGTACCAGATCTTGCGTGGGCTCTTGCGGGCCCCTTCCGTGACGCCGTTGATGAGATCAAAGGTACACACGACGTCCTTCGCCGTGAACGGCTTGCCGTCGTGGAATTTGACGCCCTGGCGCAGTTTGAACGTCAGCTTTGTCTTGGCGGGATCGAGCGACCAGCTCTCGGCCAGATCGGGAACGATGGTCTCTGCGCTCTCATCCTTTTTCTGCGGATCGTACATCACGAGATTGTTGAACAGCCCCATGAACGGGAACGACGTCGAGATCGTCGCCTCCTCATTGATGGAGGCCGACGGCGGGTTCTCGCGCTGGTAGACGCGGAGCGTGCCGCCGCTCTTCTGGGCAAACGCGTCGCCGGCGGCGACCCACACGGCGATTACGGCAACGGCAGCCGATAGGCATAGGCGGACGGACATGAGCATTTCCTCCTGTTGAGCGGCAGTAGCAGGCCTCGTTGGGCGGGCCCGCCGACTGGACGTACGATCAGGCCATCCGCTTATCAGTACTTCGATT
>CAVUIK010000007.1:0-80129 GCA_963741565.1 uncultured Alphaproteobacteria bacterium
GCAAATCCGCGTACCCCAGTTCAATTCTGGGCGTGGCCTCCAAATAAAATCAATCGCTTGGAACGTTTTTCGCGTGTGAGCACGGCACGCGGCACTGCCGCATGTGCATCGAGAACGGTCGATTACTCGCGCTTCAGACGCGGGATCAGGCCGACGACCTTCCAGTCACCGCCCGTGAAGGCCATCTTTGCGGTGATCTCGGGTTCGGTCGCAGCCGGATCCTTGGCCACACCAATCGAAAAGCCGAGCGGACCGTCGAGCGAGAAGCTCTTGATATTGCTGAGGCCGTGGGTCGCCGCTTGACGCGCGCCTGCCGGAGCTGACGTCTCGGCGCGCGGCGCTGGCGTGTCGCCGGCCGGTGGTGGTTGTCCACGCCGCGCCGCATCACCCAGTCGCCCGAGACCGCCGAGCCCTCCAAGGGCTCCGCCGCCGCCCTTGCCCATCTGCTCGACCATAACCTTCTCGATCGCCTGCCGGAAATTGCCGCCCTGCTTGGCAATCCGAATAACGTTGGGCGGCGTGATCAGCGAGGTGACGGCCTGGTCGATGAGACGGTTCTTCAACTCGTCCCGCAGCTGGCCGCCGATCACCGCACCGAGCGGGCCGGCGTCCTGCTTCAATCGCTCGATCGCGCGAGTTCAGCTCGGCGTCCACCACAGGTTTCAGCGACGCGCGAACACTGCCGAAATCGACCTTGCGTTCGAGCGTCGCCACATCCTCGTTCTTAATCGCCTCGCGCACCTGATAGCCGGTCCAGGCGGGCCAGGCGACGTAAAAGCCGAGCAGCAACAGAACGGCCAGAAAGATCAATCGCTTCATGACGAGGCCCTTTGCAATGGCGAGATTCCTGCCGTTGTCTACTGGCGGCGACGCGAGGTGTCACACGAATTTCTGGCCGCCATATGTTGCGGTTGCGAATGTACCGATGCCGAAACGATTGACGCTCGTCCTGCCGCGGCCGATCCTGCAACGCCATTCCCGGCAGGAGGAGACCATTCATGCGTCGCCGCGACTTCTTGAAGACCGCAGCAGGTGCCACGACGTTGAGCCTTGTCGGCCGCGCGCCCGCGAGTGCCCAGGCCTGGCCCGACAAGCCGGTCAAGTTCATCGTCTCGTTCGCGCCGGGTGGCGCCACAGATCTCGTCGCTCGGCCCTGGGCCGATGCACTCTCGAAGGCGTTCGGCCAGCAGTTCCTGGTCGAGAACCGCGGCGGCGCCTCGGGCCTGATCGGCAACGAGGTGGCCTTCAAGGCGCCCCCCGACGGCTCCACGTTCCTCTTCACCGGCAACACGGCGACCGTCGGGCTGCCCCTGCTCAAGAAGCACAATTTCGACCCCCGCCAGTTTGTGGCCGTCGCGCGCATGGGTGACGCGGTGTCGGGCTTCGTCGTGCACCCGAGCACCGGCTTCAAGACCTTCAAAGACTTGATCGACTACGCCAAAAAGAACCCAGGCAAACTGAACTTCGGCTCGTCGGGGCCAGGCACGCAGCCTCACTTGCGGCTCGAGATGCTGAAATTCAAGGCCGGCATCGACATCGCGCACATCCCCTATCGCGGCGGTGCCGACAGCCTGAACGACTTGCTCGCCGGCAACATCCAGATCATGAACGAGGCCTCGACCCTGCAGCACGTGAAGGCCGGCAAGTTGGTGATGCTGACAGTCAACGCGCCGACGCGCTTCGCCGAGGTGCCGGACGTCCCGACGCTGACGGAGGCTGGTATCCAGGGATCGGATATGGGCAGCTGGTTCGGGCTTTATGGACCTCCGGGCACGCCGAAGGACATCGCCGAAAAGCTCAACGCCAAGATCAACGAGATTGCGAAGACACCCGAGTGGAAGGCAAGAATGCAGCTGGTCGCCTGCATCCCGGCCGTCGCTACGATTGCGGACATGCAAAAGTTCTGGGACGACGACTGGAAAGACACCGAGCAGGTGATCAAGGCCGCCGGCATCAAGCTCGAATAGATCTGGCGATCACCGGGCCCGGCTGAATGGCCGGGCCACTGAGTGCGCCTTACGTCACTTCTTGGCACAAGTCGCAAGCTGCTGATCGCGCTGCTGCGCCTGCGTCTTCCACGCATCCGGGGCCACCGATGCACACCAGGTCAGGTGCGCCTTCAGGTCTGCATTCCAGGCGTCACCCTTGAAGCCGCACTTCAGGCGCTCGTTGTCCTGCTGCTGTTTCAGTGCCGTCTTGGCGTACCAATCGCAGTTCGCCTGCGCGAGCGCGCTGCCCGAGGCGACATAGGACATGCCGAGGGTCGAGGCGACGGTCAGAGCAACCAGTTTGCGCATCATCGTCATTGGCGGTTCTCGTTTCGCGTCTCGGAATGCGATCGGCCTTGCCGATCCATCCCGACCTCTAGCTTGCCTCGGCCACAAGACTTTTCAAGGGCCTCGGTGGCCAAACCGACGTTCGAGAGCTGTTGCCGCTTGGACAACTCGCCATCGACCACCCTGCGCAGATGTCTAGGGCCGGACGCCTGAACCCAGTCTGAATGCCGCACCGATCCGTTGTTCATGTTGGCCGAAATCGAGATAACCCGATGGCACAGCGTGTTTTTTTTCGCCTCCACGGTCAACGCCTCTGTCAGCGCCGGATGCGAAGCCAACCGCGAAGCCACAGAGATCCCGGCCACGAATCGCATAAGGTTGCAGCAGCCGATCAACCCGAGTCCACAACCGCATGCCCGCGCAACCCGCCCTGGCCCTCGATCTTCCGTCCGCCCAGTCTGGCGCCCCCCAGTCTGGTGGATGCCCAGCGCGTGCTCGAAGCCACGTTCGGCTACAAGAGCTTCCGGCTGCACCAGTCGGCGATCATTGAGACCTTGCTCGGTGGCGGTGATGCCTTGGCCCTGATGCCGACGGGCGGCGGCAAGTCGCTCTGCTACCAGGTGCCAGCCCTGGTGCGCGAGGGGGTTGGCATCGTCGTCTCGCCGCTGATCGCGCTGATGCAGGACCAGGTCGACGCGCTGCGCGAGCTTGGCGTCAGGGCAGCATTTCTCAACTCGACGCTCGATTGGCAGCAGCAGCGCGAGGTCGAGGACGCCCTGTGCCAAGGTACGCTCGATCTGCTTTACGTGGCGCCAGAACGGCTGGTGCAGGACCGCATGCTGTCACTGCTGCAGCGCTCGCGGCTCTCCCTGTTTGCCATCGACGAGGCCCACTGCGTGTCGCAGTGGGGGCACGACTTCCGGCCCGAATACCGGCAATTGCGTCTGCTCGCCGACCGCTTCCCGGGCGTGCCGCGCATCGCGCTCACGGCAACCGCCGACGAGCGGACCCGGGCCGAGATCGCCAGCGAACTCAGCCTCGAGAATGCCCGCCAGTTCGTCGCCAGCTTCGACCGCCCGAACATCCGCTACACGATCGCCGAGATGGGCTCGATGGGCGCCCGCGAGCGGCTCTGGCAATTTCTCGAGGCCGAGCATGCAGCCGATGCCGGCGTCGTCTATTGCCTCTCGCGCAAGAACGTCGAGGAGACGGCGCAGTGGCTGAGCAAGAAGGGCCGGACGGCGGTCGCTTATCACGCGGGGATGCCGGCCGATGACCGCCGCCGCGCGCAGCAGCGCTTCCTCAAGGAGGACGGGCTGATCGTGGTTGCCACGATCGCGTTCGGCATGGGTATCGACAAGCCGGACGTGCGGTTCGTCGCTCATCTCAACCTGCCGAAGTCGATCGAAGCCTACTATCAGGAAACCGGGCGCGCGGGCCGCGACGGCGACCCGGCCAACGCTTGGCTCGCCTACGGCCTCCAGGACATCGTCACGCAGCGCCAGTGGCTCGCACAGTCGGAGGCGAGCGAGGCGCACAAGCTAGTTCAGCGCCAAAAGCTCGACGCGCTGATCGGCCTCGCCGAGATGGTCGGCTGCCGGCGGCAGGCGCTTCTGGCCTACTTCAACGAAGCGCTCACAGAACCTTGCGGCAATTGCGACAACTGCCTGGCGCCACCTGCAACCGTCGATGGCACGACACTGGCCCAGAAAGCGCTCTCCGGCGTCTATCGCACTGGCCAGCGGTTCGGCGTCGGCTACGTGACAGATGTGCTGATGGCCAAGATCGACGATCGCATTCAGCGCAACGGCCACGACCGGCTGTCGGTCTTTGGAGTCGGCAAGGACACCTCAGCGGCCGACTGGCGCGCGCTGTTCCGCCAGCTGGTTGCCGCCGGTCATTTGATGGCCGATGACGAAGGCCATGGCACGCTCGCACTCACCGAGACGGCCCGGCCGGTGCTGCGGGGCGAAGCCAAATTCCTGATGCGCCGGCCGCCTGCCGCCGAGGTCGTGCGGCGGGGCAAATCCGGCGGCGGCAAAACCGGCGGACGCAAGGGGCAGCCGGGCGCGAGCATTGGCAGTGCCGACGAGGCACTGTTCAAGGCGCTGCGGGAGTTGCGCCTGAAGCTGGCAGCCGAGGCGAACCTGCCGCCCTACGTCATCTGCCACGACCGTACGCTGATCGAGCTGGCCGAGAAGCGCCCGTCCGACGAGGCCGGCCTGCATGGCATCACCGGCCTCGGCGACCGCAAGATTGCCCGCTACGGCGCGGCGATGATCGAGGTGATCGCTCGCTTCCAGCGCCACCCGATGCTCCAGAACCGCCTGTCGGCGACCGTCAATCAGACCCTGGCGCTGCACCTCCAGGGCCGCGACGCCGACGCAATCGCTCGCGAGCGCGGCATCGAAGCGGCGACCGTCCTCGGCCATTTTGCGGAAGCGATCGAGGCCGGCCTGTTGGAAGCGCGCCAGGTGCTGTCGCTCGACGCGGCCGATATCGACGAAATCCTGGCCGTATTCGAGCGGCTGAGCACGGTCGACAGCGGTAAGCTCGGCCCCGCGCACGCAGCCCTCGATAGCCGCTTCGACTACGGCACCCTGAAGTGCCTGCTTGCCGAGATTGCTTAATTTTTGAACGATGAGCACTTAAGCACATAGCTGCCCGCCGATTCATCACCCAGCTGCTAGCCAAGCAACCTTTCCAAGCGCTAGGAATGTCGGGTTGAGATCAAAGGGAGAGAAAATCGTGTCTCGAACCAAACCTGACAAAAAGCATCCGCTGCAGACGGCGCTCACCGTACTGGTGCTGGGTGCGCTGCCGGTGACGGCGGCGCTCGCGCAAGAGAAGGTCTTGCGCATCGGCATGACCGCCGCCGACATCCCCAAGACGACCGGCCAACCCGACCAGGGCTTCGAAGGCAATCGCTTCACCGGCATCCCGCTGTTCGACGCGCTGACCCACTTCGATCTGTCGTCGGCTGACAAGCCGAGCGTGCTGATCCCGGGCCTCGCCACGGAGTGGAAGGTCTCTGACGCCGACAAGACCAAGTGGACGTTCAAGCTGCGCCCCGGCGTCAAATTCCACGACGGCTCGGACCTGAAGGCCGCGGCCATCGTGTGGAACATCCAGAAGGTTCTCGACAAGGACGCCGCCCACTTCGCACCCGACCAGATCGGCGTTACCGTCAGCCGCATGCCGACACTCGTGTCGGGCAAGGCCATCGACGATCTCACCGTCGAGCTGACGACGAAGGAGCCTGACAGCTTTCTGCCGCTCAACCTGACCAACCTGTTCATGGCATCGCCTGCACACTGGCAGAAGAAGTACGACGCTCTCGGCTCTGTTGCCGACAAAGCGGAGCGGGCCAAGCAGGCTTGGGCCGCATTCGCCGCCGACGCGTCGGGCTCGGGCCCATTCAAGATGACGAAGTTCTCGCCACGCGAGCGCGTCGAGTACGTGGCGAACAAGACCTACTGGGATCCGAAGCGGACACCCAAAGTCGATCGCGTCGTGTTGCTGCCGATGCCGGAAGCCAACTCGCGCACCGCCGCCCTGCTCTCGGGCCAGGTCGACTGGATCGAAAACCCGGCACCGGATGCGATCAAGAGCATCAAGGACAAAGGCTTCGTCATCACCACGAATGCGCAACCGCACGTCTGGCCATGGCAGTTCTCGATGGTCGAGGGCTCGCCTTGGGCAGACAAGCGGGTCCGTCACGCCGCAAACTTGTGCATCAACCGCGATGAACTGAAAGGCGCGCTCAACGGGTTGATGGAAGTGCCCAAAGGTACGGTACCGCCTGGGCATCCGTGGTGGGGAAGTCCGAAGTTCGAGATCAAGTATGATCTGGCCGCCGCCAAGAAGCTCATGACGGAGGCCGGTTTCGGCCCGAACAAGCGGCTCAAGGTCAAGACGTTGACCTCGGCCTCGGGTTCCGGACAAATGCAGCCGGTTGCCATGAACGAATGGCTGCAGCAGGCACTGAAGGAGTGTTTCTTCGACGTCGAACTCGACGTCGTCGAATGGAACGCGCTGTTCACCAACTGGCGGGCTGGCGCAAAGGATCCGACTTCGCGTGGCGCACACGCGACGAACGTGACCTTCGCCGCGATGGACCCATTCTTCGCGATGGTGCGTTTCTCGTCGTCGAAGACGGTGGCCCCGACATCGAACAACTGGGGCTACTACACCCATCCCGAACTCGACGCGCTGATCGCCACGGCACGCACCTCGTTCAGCGACAAGGAACGTGATGAGGGCCTCGCGAAGCTGCACGCCCGCATTGTCGAGGACGCGCCCTTCCTGTGGGTCGCCCATGACGTTGGTCCCCGCGCGATGAGCGCAAAGATCAAAGGCTTCGTGCAGCCGAAGAGCTGGTTCGTCGACCTCGCACCGGTGAGCCTCGACTAGACCCGAACCTGATCATCCCCACGCCTGGCCCCTGGGCCACGCGTGGGGTCTTTCCGACCCGATCAGGTGAGGATCATGCCGGCCTGCAGCATGTCATTGGCCGTCATGCCGTGAACGTCCTCGAGCATCGCGACGTTGACGAAGCCGGTGCCCATCTTCACCGACACCATGGTGCCCTCCGCCGTATCATCGGTGTGAACCACCTCCGCGATGTTGGCGAAACGAGCACTCTTCAGGAAATCGTGCAGGTCGAGCTTGTCGCCGGCCGCGAAATCCGTGATCTGGTCGGCGCCGAAGTGCGTCGTGCCGTCGCTGACGTCCTTCTTGAAGTAGACAAACGTGTCGTTGCCCGCCCCGCCGGTCAGCAAGTCCGCGCCGCCAAGCGAGCGCATCACGTCGTTGCCGCCGCCCGCGTTGAATACGTCGGCCTGGCTCGAGCCCTTGTAGCTGTCGTCGTAGCCTGAGCCGACGATGGCCTCGATGCCGGAGAACGTATCCGCGCCCATGCCGGTTGCGGTTTTCTTCGAAACGTCGATCACCATCGGCAGATAGGCATTCGAGAAGTCGAGCGTGTCGTAACCGGAGCCGCCGGCATAGACGTCGTCACCTTCGCCGGCGACGAGCGTGTCGTCACCCGACGAGCCGTCGACGAGATCGTTGCCCTCGCCGTCGGCCAGCACGTCGTTGCCACTGTTGCCGTCGAGGACGTCGTCGCCGTCGCCGCCGTCGAGGGTGTCGTTGTCCTTGCCGCCCGAGAGCGTGTCGTTACCGCTGTCGCCCCAGATCTGGTCGTCGCCGCTGTTGCCGTAGACCGTATCGTTGCCATCGCCGGCGCGGATGACGTCGTTGTCGGCAACGGTCGACACATGCGGGCTGCTCAACGGTGCCTGTCGACGGCGTGCCGCCGAAGATGATGTCGTCGCCGTGGCCGCCGTCGATGACGTCGTTGCCGGCGCCGCCGGAGAGAACGTTGTTGTCGTCGCCAACCCGGATCTCGATCTCGGCAAAGCTCGTCGCAACCGCGCCGTTGGCCTCGGTCGCCGTCGCCTCGATCGTGAGCGAGAAGCCGCCGGTCACGTTGGCCGTCATGGTGAGGCCGGCGAGTTCGGACCGGGTCAACGTCCAGCTGCCGTCACCGTTGTCATGGCCAGCCGAGAGCGTACTGCCCTCGGGAAGGCCGCTGATCACGATCGACAAGGTCTCGGAACCGTCGAGGTCGACCAGCGCCGCCGAAACATCGACCGGAACCGAGATCATCGAAGCGCCGCCGCCGTCGATCTGGTCGTCGCCCGCGCCGCCGCTGATGTTATCGTTGCCGGCCGTACCATCAAGTTGATCGTTGGTTTCCAAGCCCTTGAGGAACTGCTCCATCGTCACGACAATCGGGTTGACGACCGACAGAACCGGCGCGTCGGCGATACCCGAAACAGTCACGTTGATGGTCTGGACAACCGTCTCGCCAGCCGGATCCTTGACTGCCACGGAGAACTGGTCGACGCCGGAGAAATGCGCGGCCGGCGTGTAGGTGTATTTGCCTGTCGCCGTGTCGAGCGTCACGGTCCCGTTGGCAGCGCCAGCGACCAGCGACCATCCCAGAACATCGCCATCCGGATCGATGGCGGCAACACTGCCTTCGAGCACTGCGTCCTCGTCGATGGCTGCGTTGACAGCAGCCTCGGCCTCCGGTGCCTTATTGAGCAGCGCCGACAGCGGAACTTCCTTGCCGTCGAGAACGTAGGAAACCTCTTCGAAGGTCGAGAGCGTCATGCCGAGCGCCGCGAGCGTGAGGCTCGGGCCCGTGGCCTGCGCGGCAAGCGCCGCCATGCTGCCGGCCGTGGTGAGCTGGCTTGCCATCCAGTTGTTGAGAGTGACGAGATCGGCGCGGACGGCCGCTGTCAGATCGCTGGCCGAGAGCTGGATCACGACCTTGTCGGTGCCGCCGCCGCCGATCATGGTGTCGGTGCCTTCGCCGAGCTTGTGGATCAGCGTATCGTTGCCCGTGCCGCCATTAAGTGTGTCATTATCAGCGCCGCCGTCCATGACGTCATTGCCGCCGTCGCCAAACATGTTGTCGACGCCTGATTCGCCATAGATCTTATCGTTGCCGCCGCCGCCGAAAAAGCCGTCGTTGCCGACACCGCCATAGAGGGTGTCGTCGCCCGCGTCGCCAGTCAGCGTGTCGTTGCCCTCTTCACCGTACATGACATCGTTGCCCGCACCGCCGTTGTAGCGGTCGTTGCCGAGGCCACCCCGCATCTCGTCGGCTTCGACGGTGCCAACCGTCACGTCATTCGCTGGTGTGCCAACGATCAGGGCCATAGCAACGCTCCCACATAGAACTCGCCTCTCTCCTGGAGGCTGATGGGACGACTATGCCGAAAAGGTCCGAAAAAAGTTTCCGGAGAAACCTTAAATTTTGATTCAATTCCCGCGACGCAAAACCCTGTCAAAAGGCCTTGGCGGCTGTCCGCAAGGGGCTGGCAGCGGGCACGCTCAAGAGCTGCAACTCGGTCAGGACCCAGGAAAAGTCGCGAAGTTCCATGGTGGCGCGCACACGTCTGTCCGGCGCCCAGCGATCGCGGAGTTCGAATTCCACCCGCGTCGGCGACTGGAAGGCCGCCCGCTCGACCCGTCGCGCAAATGAAACCGCGCGGTCCAGCCCTGAATTGGCCAGAAATGTTCCCGCGAGCAGCGTCGAGTTGTCGGTCAGACCCAACGCCGGACGCACCTGTTGGCGCCAGGTCCGGCGCCAGGCCAACAGCTTTGGCGCGGCTTCCGCCGTAACGTAGCGATCGATCAGCGGATCGGCGAACATCGGCGCAGCCGCCGCCTTGATGCGCTGCCAGAGACCGGGCTTGGCGGCGCCGGTTGCATCCGCATAATCGGCGAGCAGATGGCGCGTCTCACCCGTCGAACGCTTCAAGGATTGGCGGACCGAGACCCAATCGACCTTGCGCTGCAATGTCGAGGTATCGGCCGCGTGCATGGCCCGCCGGATATCCCACGCGGCCAAAAATGGCGTGGCGGCATAAGTACCGACAACCATCAAGCACACCAATATGGTCCAGAAGGCCTTGCGCATCTCGTCCTGGCTCCGGCGATTTGGCTCGCGACTCGCTCCGAGACAGCTGTTCTATCTTCACAATGGGGCCGCAACGGGGCTCAGGGGGGATCGAACAGCAACGATCCTTTAACCGTGCGTTGAAAATCCGCCGGGCACTGCGCGTTCCGGCTCGCACGTCAAATGCTGTACAATAAAGCGCGCGTGACGCAGTTCCGCCAACGACGCCAAGGCGCCGAGCGACAGGATCATCAGTCCCATATTGCTGGCGACCAGCGTCATATATGGAACGGTCGGAGCAGCCAACCGCAGTTGCCGGCCATCCAGCCGGGTAGCCGCCGCATAGAGGCGCCAGACGCCGATCCGGTACCAGGCAGCGAGCAGCCCGAAGGCCACCATCGCGCCGGCCGCAATCAGCAATCCTGCCCCGATTTCGCGCGGCTCGAGCGCAAATGCCGACAGGCTGCCTGCCGCCTTCGCCGCCACGATCTTGGGCCCCATGGCGATGCTGACCAAAACCACCGTCGCCAGATAGATGACGATGCCGAGCAGCCAGACCCCGGCGAACCTTGGCAGCAAGGCACTGGCGTTGCCCGCGAACGTGAAGGAGCGGCCGCCCAAGGTCATACCCTCGATCAAGCGGCGCTGCATGGCAACCTGCCGCCACGGCACAATCCAACCCAATGTCAGGGGTGTCGCCAGGGCATAGGCAAAGTGCAGAAAGGCGAAGCGGAACCGGTCACCGATGAGCGTTCCGTCGCGCCCGCGCCAGGCCGTATGGACCACCAGAAACCAGCGGCGGCGCCAGAGCCCGAGTCCGAGCACATAAATCATGGGAAGCGTGAACAGCAGCCGCCAGGGCGAAAGCTGCAGCCGCGGGCGCGGGATCGCCAGCCACTTCATGACAAGATAGGTCAGCAGAACAACGGCTAACCCGGCGAATGCCGCCAGGGCCGGAAGCAGCAGGTCCCGGACTGTGCCGGTATAGGCAAGCGGCTGGCCATCGACCCGGGTGGCTCCCCAGATCCGCTGGCGCATCTCGGTTTTGGCCCAGAACCGGTGCAGGTTGCCGGTCCACATCGCCATCCGTGCGTGCTCCCGCCAGCACCGTTCGAGATCCACCGCATTGGCCTCCCAGCCGATGGCGCCCTCAACCTGCGCCTGAGGTGGAATTGGGCTGAGTTCGAGCACAACATTGCCCGCTACACCATCGGGCAGCTCGAGAAGGGCGCTCGGCACGGAAACTCCTCGGCATGACTGGAAGCGCGAGCCTGGACCAAAACAATTGCGATCCGTTAAAGGCGACGGAATACGCCCAGAGATCGCCCCTTTTGGGCCAACAGGCCGCCGACATGAGCTTCTAGACACACCTCATGGGCGGGGACATTGGACGCGGTAGGATGCCATGCGATTGATGAATGCACAGTGGGCGGGTTGGTGGGCCACGGGCGCCGGTCTGGCCCTGTCTGCCTCGGTTCAGCCGCTCGCGGCTGCAACGCCGCTGGTGTTTCCCGCCGACCAGGCGATCGTCCCGCTCGTCGTCGGAGCCGCTTTCATTCTGCCAGCCTTGATCGCGGGCGCCTTCGCTGCCACTCACCAATTGGCCCGAACCCTCGGCCCCGTCCTGGGTTCCCTGCTGCTGTTCGCGCTTGCAGTTGGCATCCTCGCCTACACGCAACCGGGCATGCTGCAGGCCGTGCGCACCAGCGGACTTCTCCAAACCATTCGCATGTGAAAGCACACGTTTACGGTTAACAGCGTTGTGTTGCGGGGAAGCAACGAGTTGTGCCTCAGATGCCTCTTTTGGGCCATAAAGTCCGGACACCGTTCGGAACCAAACAGCAGCGTGCCTTGTTGCGGGCAAGGCGCCACACGCGTGCAACCATTTTGCGCGCAATCCCGCAATGCGCGCTTTGACCCGACGGGAAGCCCTTAAGGTGGCCCGCGATCAACCGCTGATGGCGACGACACGGAACCACCCGACGGCCGAAGAGGACGACATGTTCGCCAAGTCAATCGATGAGCCGAAGTTGCGGAACTGCCACGTCACCGTCGGACAGACGTTCGCGCCATATCTCTCCTGCGACGCCGCCATGGGACCGGCCGATCAGCCGATGATGATCGCACAGCACGATGACGATTTGCTGCACATGACGCTCGCCAGCAAGCCCATCAAGCCATATCTCGAAAATGTGAAGCTCGATACAAATCAGAAGGTTGTCTATTCCGTCTCGAACCCCATATCAGCAACGGGCGGCGTCGTGGGCTTAAACGGCTCGCTGGCGCCCGAGGGGGCCATCGTCAAGGTGGCCGGCATGACCAAGCTCCAGATCAAGAGCGTCGCGCAGTGTTCCGACTGCGAGGACGACGCCGTTGCCATCATCGATGCTGGCAAGAATGCGAACGGCGACATCCTCACAATCGATGCTGGCAAAGGCACCTTCGATTTCAAAGTGCCCGCGGACGAACTCGACAGACGCCGGAACGCCGGGAAGGCGCTGGCCAATCCCAATCAAAGCGGCAGGCTCCGCAACATTGCAGTCCAGTTCGGGTCGGCGCTGAATCGCGCCGTCATCTGTCCTGGCGGAAAGGCTGAAGTTGTTTACTAAGCTGACATCTAAGCGGCTCGGTGGGCTGGCTCTTGCAGCGAGCCTCGTGCTTGCTGCCGGCGTCCTTCCCCTCGACGCACGCGAGCGCACCGTGACGTTCACCTCGCCGGAGGCAGCGCTGATGCAGGGCATCGGCGCCTATCAGGCCGGCGTCTACCAGATCGCGCAACCCGCGCTTGCGTTCGCGGCCGAGCGCGGCATGTTGCGCGCCAAGTATTTTCTTGCGCGCCTCTATGCCGACAATTCCGGTGCGATGACCGATCACCCGAAAGCCTACCAGCTGTTCCGGGAGATCGTCGAGGAGCATGCCTCCAAGATCGATGTCGATGACGACCCGCGGGCGGTCTACGTCGGCAAGGCACTGACGGCCGCTGCGCGTTACGTGTTGCGCGGGCTGCCCGAGATCAATCTCCCGCAGAACCCCGAGCAGGCGGCCGGCTTCCTGCAGGAAGCGGCCACCTTCTTCCGCGAGCTAGACGGCCAGTTCGAGCTGGCCAAGTTGTATCTCAAGGGTGAAGGGGTCCCGGAGGATCGCCGCAAGGCGCTGCATTGGCTCTCGACGCTGACGCAGGAGGGCCATGTCGGCGCGCAGGCGTTCCTTGCCGACCTCTACTGGCGCGGCAAAGTCGTGCCACGCGATATCCCGCGTGCCCATGCCCTGATCACCGTTGCCGTCGAGAATGCGCCGGAGCATGAGCGCATCTGGATCGAGGACATCTACCAAAGCATCTACTGCGGCATGCCGCCCGACGTACGCCAGCAGAACGAGGGCCTGGTCGCCTCCTTCCGCAAGGCCTATGCGCCGCGCACGCCGCACGACGACCTGGACCGGTCCGGTGCTGGGCTCTTGCCGACACGCAGTTGCGGTGACGGCAGTCCGCTGCCGTCACCGGCGCGGGAAGGCCGCGTGGCTGGCCCCCGCGACGGCGCGGGCTGGAAAAGCGATGACCTGTCGCGCCAACGCGACCTTCAAAACGGTGTGCGCGGCATTCGCGAGAACGAGCCGCGCCGCTGAGCGCGGCCTCAGTCACAGCGGGTGATGCGCATGAGCCTGTTGGTCTATGGCATTCCGAACTGCGAGACCGTCAAGAAGGCGCGCGTCTGGCTCGATGAGCAACGTATTGCTTATACGTTCCATGACTACAAGAAGTTGGGCGCGGATACAAAGACCCTTGCGCGCTGGTGCGACGCGCTTGGCTGGGAGACCGTGCTCAATCGCGCGGGCACGACCTTCAAGAAGCTGCCCGACGCTGACAAGGCGAACCTCGATCAGGCGAAAGCGATTGCGCTGATGGCCCGGCAGCCGTCGATGATCAAGCGACCGCTGGTCGAGCATCCCGGCGGGCTCCTGATCGGCTTCAAGCCGGATCAGTGGTCCACCGCGCTCAAATAGGCGGCGCTTGTCTGGCGAGCTGTGTCTCTGGCACGTGCAGCGCTCCGAACGTCCAGTAAGTGCGTGATGCGCGGTGGTTGCCCTGGCCTTCATGTGGCCGGAGCCGGCGACGCGGACCATAGGCCCTCAGCATCCGACTGCAATGCATTGCGCCGGCGCACACTCCAGCCCTACACTTCGGCCCTACACTTCAGCGAGGCGCAACCAGGGGTGCATGAATGTCGTGGCGGATCGGCGTGGATATCGGCGGAACATTTACCGATGTGGCGCTGATCGAGGAAGCGACGGGCCGCATCGGCGTCGCCAAGTCGCTGACCACGCCGCAGGACTTCGCGCAAGGTGTCCTCTCGGCCCTCGATACCGCGATGCGCCGTTACAAGATCGCCGCGACCGACGTTTCGCTGCTCGCCCACGCAACCACCATCGTCACCAACGCGCTGCTCGAACAGAAGGGCGCCCGGGCAGCACTTGTCGCCACGCGCGGATTTCGCGACGTTCTGGAGTTGCGCCGGTCGTCCCGCGGCGATCTTTATGATCTGTTCCAGGATCCGCCGGCCGTTCTGATCCCGCGCCGCCGCCGCTTCGAGATCACCGAGCGGATCGGCGCGGACGGCGAGCATCGTCACGCCGCTCGCCGAGGCCGAGATCGACGGCCTGATCGCCGACCTGACAGCGGCCAACGTGCAGGCGATCGCAGTGTCGCTGCTGTTCAGCTTTCTCAACGGCGAGCACGAGCAGCGCCTCGGCGCACGACTGCGCGCAGCATTTCCGAAGATCCCCATCTACCTGTCGTCGGAGGTGCTGCCCGAGATCAAGGAGTTCGAGCGGACCAGTACGACGGCTGTCTGTGCCTGCGGTCGGGCCGATCCTCGCCTCCTATCTTGATCGCCTGGAAGGCGCGATGCGCGGTCTCGGCCTGCCATCGCTTTATGTCATGGGGTCGAACGGCGGCGTGTTCGAGGCCTCGGAAGGCGTGCGCATGCCGGCGATGGCGGTCGAGTCGGGACCCGCCGCCGGCGTCGTCGGCGCGGCACTGATCGCGCGGCAGATCGGACCGGCTCGATCTGCTCTCGTTCGACATGGGCGGCACGACCGCGAAAGCGAGCCTCATTCGCGGTGGCCACTACGAGACCACTCCCGATTACGAGGTCGGCGGTCGGTACCAACGCCAATCGCTGGATGTCACGGCGGCGGGCATCCCATCCGCGTGCCGGTCATCGACCTCGCGGAAGTCTCGGCGGGCGGGGGCTCGATCGCCTGGGTCGATCGCGCGGGCGGACTGCGCGTCGGCCCGCAAAGCGCCGGCGCGGAACCAGGGCCGGTGTGCTACGGCCGCGGCGGCACCGAGCCCACCGTCACCGACTGCAATCTGATGCTCGGATATCTCGGGCGCCAATCGCTGCTCGGCGGCGAGATGCAGATCGACTACGAGGCGGCCGAGCGCGCCATCACGGAAAAGCTCGCGAAGCCGCTCGGGCTCGGCGCCACCGAGGCAGCCGCCGCCGTCATCGACGTCGTCAATCACGCCATGGCAGAGGCGCTGAAGATCGTCTCGGTTCAGCGCGGCCACGATCCGCGCGGCTTGACGCTCGCAGCTTTCGGCGGCGCAGGGCCCCTGCACGCAGCGGCATTGGCCGACGAACTCGGCATTGCCGAAGTGATCTGCCCGCCGATACCCGGCGCGTTCTCCGCGCTCGGCCTGGTTGGCACGGACCTGCGCCGGGACTATGTCAGGACCGTCTACGTCACCACCGCAGTGGCCGATCCGGCAGCGTTGGAAGCAGCGTTCCGCGCACTTGAGGCAGAAGGCGCCGCCATGCTCGACCGCGCACGCATTGCCCCCGCGCGACGCCGGTTCGAGCGCGCGATCGATGCCCGCTATGAGCGCCAGTCCTATGAGCTGGTCGTGCCGGCAGCCGGCACCATCACAACAGCAGCGATCGCCGAGATCGCCGAGGCCTTCCACGCGCGCCACCGCCAGACCTATGGACATGACAACCTTGGCGAGCCGGTGCAGCTCGTCAATCTGCGCGTCTCGGCGATCGGCGTCATTCCGCCGCTCACCGTGCGCCAGCAGCCCGCGCGCGAAGGCACCGACGCGGCCAAGCCCGCGCGACGCGTCTGGTTCCGAACGGCGGGCGCAGTTGAAGCGAGCGTCTGGGATCGCGCGCGCATGCCGGCCGGTTTTGACGCGGCCGGCCCTGCCGTCATCGAAAGCCTCGAGTTCGACCATCCTCGTGCCGCCCGGCTGGCAGGCTCGCATGGACGCGCAGGGCTTCATCTTTTTGCGGCGCGCATGAGTTGCAGAGCTCATTGGAGGAGGCCAAAGCCGTCGTGCGCGCTATTCTTGCGACGTGCTTGGGACGTCGTCCGAGAGCCGTTGTCATCCCAGAACTGTCATCCCGGGGCTCGTCCCCGGGACCCATGGTGCCACAACCTCATGTTAGCGTTATGTTGAAGACATTGACACGTATTCCACCGGCTTGCTGCCAGGATAGTTCAACAGAGAACCTTTATCACTTGTTGCCGAGGCTGCGACCACTCCAATAGCGCCGAGCAAGTGGATGAATGGGTCCCGGGGACGAACCCCGGGATGACACAAGTAGAGGTTGGCGCCGTGAGACAATTGGAACCCTGACATGAACAGCGCATCCACGACTTCGGATCCCGCAACCTTCGAGATCGTGAAGAACAGCTTCTACAAGATCGCCGAGGAGATGCGCATCGTCCTCGCCAAGACCGCCTACTCGCCGATCCTGAAATCGGCCGGCGATTATTCCTGCGGCGTGTTCGACGCCAATGGGGACATGGTCGCGCAAGGGCCCGGATCTGCCGATCCATCTGGGCTCCATGCCCGATGCGGTGCGCGCGGTCGTCAAGGCCTTCGGCGCCGACGTGCACGACGGCGACGTGTTCATCCACAACGACCCCTATTTCGGCGGCAGCCATCTGCCGGACGTCAATGTCGTGCGGCCCGCGTTCCACAAGGGCCGCCTGCTCGGCTACTCCTGCCTGCGCGCGCATTGGCCCGATGTCGGCTCGGCCACGCCCGGCAGCTATGGCGCCGTCACCGAAATCTACGGCGAGGGTCTGCGGCTGCCGCCGCTGCGCCTCGTCAGCAAGGGCGTGCCTAATGCCGACCTGGAGAAGGTGATCCTCGCGAACGTGCGCACGCCCGACGAGCGCAAGGGCGATCTCGGCGCCCAACTCGCGGCCACCTTGCGTGCGACCGAACGGCTCGCAGGCGCTGGCCGAGCGCTACGGCGCCGACGAGATCATTGCCGCCATGGCCGAGGTGATGGACTACTCCGAGCGGCTGATGCGGGCCGCGCTGCGCCGATCTTCCCGACGGCGAAGGCCGCTTCGAGGATTTCTGCGACGGCGACGGCATTCCCGACGACACAGGAGGGCCGCGACGCTCCGTTCTGGGTGCGCATGCGCGTCACCAAGACCGGCGACCGCATGCACGTCGACTTCGCCGGCTCCGATCCACAGGTGAAGGGCCCGATGAACGCGCCGCTGTCGGTGACGGCCTCCGGCGTCTACTGCGGGCTCAAGATGGCGGTCGATCCCGAAGAGCCTCATTCCGCCTAATTCCGGCTGCTGGCGCGCGATCGAGGTTACGGCGCCTGAGGCCTCGGTCGTCAATGCCGCGTTTCCGGCGCCCGTCGTCTACGCCAACCACGAGATGTCGCACCGCGTCGCCGATATGGTGATGGGCGCGCTCGTCGCGTTCTGGCCGGGGCAGGTGATGGCGTGCAGCCAGGGCACGTCGGCCGTGGTCACGTTCGGCGGCGTCAGATCCGCGCACGGGCCGGCGCTACGTCTCCTACGAGACGATCAAGGGCGGCTTCGGCGCACGTCCGACGAAGGACGGCATCAACGTCATCGCCAGCGGCATCTCGAACACCATGAACACGCCAATCGAGGTGCTGGAGATGGCGTTTCCGCTGCGCGTCGAGCGCTACGAGATCAATCCGGACTCCGGTGGCGCCGGGCGCTATCGCGGCGGCTGCGGCGCCAGGCGCACCTGGCGGCTGCTGGCCGGCGCCGATGCAACGGGCTCGCTGTGCATGGAGCGGATGACGTCGCCGCCCTTCGGATTGCAAGGCGGCAGCGGCAGGTGCGGCGGCCGTCGTGACGCTCACCACCCCCGACGGGGCCACGCGACACCTGCCGAGCAAGGGCGCATTTCATGCCGCCGCCGGCTCCGTCGTCGACATGATCACGCCGGGATCGGGCGGCTTCGGGCCCGTCGCCGAGCGGGACAAGGCCGCGATCACGGAGGACCTGATCGATGGTTATGTCAGCGCCGAGGGTGCGCGGCACGACTACGGAATCGCCGATCCCGCCGCGTTGCTTTCCGCCTCGAAACTTCGCCGGGAGCCGTGGTAGGCTCGACGAAGCCTACCCTTGATCGCTGACCCAATTCGCAACCAAAACGGACGATGCCCATGGAACCTGCAACCTTCGAGGCCGGCCTCAAGGCCGACGGCTACACCGAGATCGAAACGAAATCCTACGAGGCGCGCCCCGCCAACGGCGAGCACGGCCACCACTTCTCGGTCCGCGGCTTCATCCTCGACGGTGCCTTCACGGTCACGCTGGAGGGAACGCCGAAAACGTACCGCCCGGGCGACGTGTTCGAAGTGACAGCGGGCCAGCTGCATTTCGAGGAGATCGGGCCGGACGGAACACGCCTGATCGTCGGAAAGAAATACTGACACTGCCGGCTCGTTCGCCGAACAATTCAAGCGTCACGAACCGGCGGCACGAGTTCCCCTCCCCCTTGCGGGGAGGACAGTCGAACGCTCAGAACTCGCTCATCATTTGTCATAGGAGGACATCCGTGGCCGAAGGAAAAAGACCGCTGCCGAAGCCGACGCCCGAAACCCAACATTTTTGGGAGGGCGCCAAAGCCGGCGAATTACGCCTGCAGAGTTGCAACGACTGCTCGAAGACGTACTTCCCGCCGCGACCCTTCTGTCCGAAGTGCGGTTCGCGCAGCGTTAAGGTTTTCAAGGCATCCGGCAAAGCCAAGCTCCACTCCTACGTGATCCACGCGCGCCCTTCGCCCGGCTTCGATCCCGGCTATTCGATCGCGGTTGTCGAACTCGCCGAGGGCCCGCGCATGATGACCAACATCGTCGGCTGTCCGCAGACGCCCGAAGCCTTGCAGCTCGATATGCCGCTCGAGGTCACCTTCGAGAAGCAGAGCGACACCATCTCGCTCCCGATGTTCAAACCAGCCGGGAAATAACGCTACATTCCGCTGGGCCGATCGAGTTGTCGTCCCCCTCCCTTTGATGGGGAGGGGACAGGGGTGGGGTGAGGATCTAGGCGAATGGCCAACGGCCGAGCGAGAAGTCTCCGCAAGAGGCTCACAATCGCAGAACAGCGGTTGTGGGATGAGCTGAAGTTGTTACGGCACGAAGGCTTCCACTTCCGGCGACAAGCACCCATCGGACCTTACATCGTCGATTTCGTCTGCTTTTCGCAGCGCGTCGTGATCGAGGTTGATGGTGTTCAGCACGACTGGCCGGCAGAACGCGCGGCAAATTCCCGTAGGGACGCTGATCTGCATTGGCGTGGATTCAAAGCCGTACGGTTCCAGAACGGGGACGTAATGGAGACAATTGACGGCGTCATGCGGGAGATCTGGTCGATGATTGATCCATCGACCACTTCGGCACAAATGATCGACGATGGCGCCCAGTCATTCCCCCCACCCCTAACCCCTCCCCACCAGGGGGAGGGGAAGCGCGCGGCAATCCTGTGCAAGGGCGCTCAGTCGTCACGAGATTCATCACAGCCATCAGGAAAGAGGTCATCATGAAACCGAAATCAGTCGCCGTTGTCGGCGCGGCCGAGACCACCGAGCTCGGCGTCATTCCCGGCATGTCGCAGATCCAACTGCATGCGGATGCCGCCCTCAACGCGATGGCCGACTGCGGCCTCAAGCCGTCCGACATCGACGGCATCGCGACCGCCGGCGAAACGCCTCAGGCGCTCGCCCAGTATCTCGGCATCACGCCGACGTGGGCCGACGGCACCGCGGTCGGTGGCTGCTCGTTCATGCTGCATGTGCGCCACGCCGCAGCCGCGATCAACGAGGGCCTGTGCAAGACCGTGCTCATCACGCACGGCGAGTTCGGGCAAATCGCGCGTCGCGCCGACGCCGCGCCCGGCTTATCCGGACAGCCTCGCCGGCCAGTTCGAAGCACCCTACGGCGTGTTCGGCCCGCCGACGATGTTCACGATTCCCGTGATGCGCTACCTGAAGCACTACAACGTCACGCAGGAGCAGCTCGCGATGGTCGCCGTCGTCCAGCGCGAATGGGCGGCGAAGAACCCGCGCGCCACGTTCAAGGACCCGATCACCGTCGACGACGTCCTGAAGTCGCGGATGATCGCCTATCCGTTCCGCATCCTGATGTGCTGCCTCGTCACCGACGGCGGCGGCGCGCTGATCCTGACCAGCGCCGAGCGGGCGAAGGACTTCAAGACCAAGCCCGTCTACATCGTCGGCACCGGTGAATCGGTCGAAGGGCCGATGATCAGCCAGATGGAGGATTTCACGTCCTCGAAGGCGTTCAAGGTGTCGGGCAAGAAGGCGTTCGACGAGGCCGGCATCAAGCACAAGGACGTCGACCACCTCATGATCTACGACGCCTTCGCGCATCTCCCCCTCTATGGCCTCGAGGATCTCGGCTTCTGCAAGCCGGGCGAAGCGGCGGCCTTCATCGGCGAGCGGCACTCGGCGCCGGGCGGCAAGCTGCCGATCAACACCAACGGCGGCGGCCTCTCGTACATGCATTCGGGCATGTACGGCATGTACGCGCTGCAGGAAAGCGTGCGGCAGATGCGCGGCACGGCGGCGGCCCAGGTGAAGGGTGCGAAGATCTCCGTCTGCCACGGCGTCGGCGGCATGTTCGCGGCGTCGGGCACCATCATCTTCTCCAACGAGAAGGGTTGAGGTTCTTTGACTGGCGCTTCTGGTGCTCATCATGCAGGAAGCACACCTCCGGCGTGACGCACCCGCGCTGGTAAGGGGATCGCAAGCGGGGCCGGAACTTGACAGAGTTTTTTGCTGCGATGTTGGGGCAGTTTGGGCCAGTCGGATTGGTCCTGCTGCTGGCCCAATTCGCCGTTATCGGTGGATTGGTTTGGCTCGCCCGCCGCACGTGGGCCGAGCAATTGCGAAGCTCTGCCGCACAGGAAGAACAGACCCGGCGGCTTGCCGAGTTGCGTGGTGAGCTCGAGCGGCAGAGTGAAGCGATTGCGGCGCGTGATCGTGAGCTTGCTGGCCTCCGCGATAGGGCAGCTGGTTTGCAGCGCGAACTCGATGCGACACGCGAGCAGATGCTCCGACAGCGGCTTGGTGGGGAGCGCGGGCGTGAGCCGCTGGCACGTTACGAGCGGATGCCTTCTGAAGACGTGCACGACACTGTCGAGATCGCGTTCGGGACCAATCGCGTCGGCGAGAAAATCAATAATCGCGTTCGGTTCAATTCTTCCGAACGTGGAACATTGACCGTTGGCGTCGCGAGCGTGACCATCCCACGAGACCACCAGAGAGGTCGGATCGAGCGGCCATGGATATTGCAGATTGCGGGTCAAGTGATCGCGCAGCAGGCCGAAGATCCTCGTGAGCACATGACGATTGCATCATGTCGACTCTTGGAACTGAGTGAGTTTGGAACACTGGTCAATGACAAGACGCGCGAAGACTCGTTCGTCTTCATTCACGGATACAACGTGGCGTTCGACGACGCGTTGTATCGAACGGCGCAACTGGCATGCGATCTTGGAATCGAAGGCATGCCCATGATGTTCTCGTGGCCGTCCAAAGGGCAGGCTCGCGACTACGTTCATGATCTCAAGACGGCTCGCGCGTCTGTTGAAGCTTTGGTGGATTTTCTGTTCTTGACATGGCATTGCACGCGCGCGCCTCGCGTCAATATCATCGCACACAGCATGGGGAACGTCGTTCTGACAGAAGCTCTGCAGACTTGATCCCGGATTCGCCGAACTCGCCTCTTACATAAAACATTCCCATTTGCCCGGGAGGTGATTTTTGCGGCCCCGGATGTTCCGCAACAGGAATTCGCTGAACGCGTTCGTGAGTTCCTGCCGATCGTCGCGGAGCGCAACGCTTTATGCTTCGGGCAATGATCGAGCGTTGGCCACTATCGCAGGACGTCTCGGGAGCCCTTGCCCCTGCGGGGCGGACCAACGCAAACGGACCAGTGATCGTGCCAGGTGTCGATAGCATCGATGTATCGCTGGCGAGCATGGAATTTCTGAGTCTCAACCACTCTGCGTTCGCCGAGAAATCGGATCTGATCGGAGACATCCGAAAGCTGTTGTCGGAGGACCGGCGTCCACCGGATGCTCGCCTCCGCCGCTATCACAAGCTCGCGAACATCAATCTCGACCCTTACTGGCGTTATCTTCCCGACGGTCCAAACTCTTGATGCCGAGGTCGTCCCATTCACTCGCGGGAACTGTCGCTATTGCTGAATAACGGCTCCAAGAGAGAGGCAGTTTTCCCATGTCGACCCGAGTTCACCTCAGTGTTACCGACGCGCGCGAACTGGCCGAAGGGTCGTTGCGCGGCATCGGATACGCGCCCGATGAGGCACGCATCATTGCCGATCATGTGATCGACGCGGCGCTCTGCGGCTATGAGTATTCCGGCCTCGCTAAAATCCTCAACGTTCCCGAGAGTCGGCACTTCGCGTTGCCGCGCCGACCCATGACGGTGATCCGCGAAACAGCGGTCTCGGTTGCGTTCGACGGCGGCAACAACGTCGGCATGCTCGCGCTCTTTCATGCGGCGCAGGCGGCGATCAAGAAGGCTGCGGCCCACGGCATCGCGCTGGTCTCGGTCACCGATGCCTGGATGAGCGGGCGCAGCGCCTACTATGTCGAGATGATCGCCAAGGCCGGCCTCATCGCGATCCACACCGCCGGCACCTCGCCACTGGTGGCCCCCTTCGGCGGCACAGAGAAGATCCTCGGCACCAACCCGATCGCCTTTGCGCTTCCCTCGTCGCAGGGGCCGATCGTGCTGGATATGGGCACCTCGGCCTACATGATGACCGAAGTCATGCTGCGCGAGCGGCTCGGCGAGCAGCTACCCGAGGGCGTCGCGCTCGGCCCCGGCGGCGAGCCGACCCGGGATCCAGCGATGGCGCGACAGGGCGCCTTGCTGCCGTTCGCGCGGCTACAAGGGGTTCGGGCTGGCCCTGATGATGCAAGCGTTGGGGGTGCTGGCTGGCGCAGGGTCGCAGGCTGGCAGCGATTACGGCTACACGTTCATCGTGTTCCGGCCCGATCTCGTCGGGCCGGCCGATGTGTTCGAGCGGCAGGTGGGTGACTTGATCGATCGCATCAAGGCGTCGCCGCGTCAGGCAGGGGTCGACGAGATCCGCATCCCGTCCGAACGGGCGTTTCGATCGCGGGAGCGCCTGCTCCGCGATGGCCTGGAGATCGACCGGCTGGTGTTCGATGCGCTCGTCGCGCTGCGCGCCAAGGTGGGTTAGCCCGGCGCGGGTGCGAAGTGGGCACCCGGAGGGCGAAACAAAGACGCGCGGGTGCACAAGTCGGCGCCTGAAGCGCCAAGCAAAGGCACACGCGCGCGCTCAGAGGCGCACGTCGTGCGCGAGACCCTTGGACTCCCGCAACCTGTATTCGCCACCGCCGACACGCGTCGGGCGGATCAACTAAACTTTCAAAATCGATCTCGCGTAAGCAAAAACACAATCTCGTCTTGACCGGTCACAGCGAAGCATTGAACCTGACCCCCTTCGACAAACAAAATCATTGGAGCCGACAATGCCATTTCTTTTTCGTCTCGCCGCGCTGCTCACTGTGCTTGCCTGCCAATTCGGCGCCACCGCTCCGGCACAAGCTCAGGCCACGCGTACCTGGGTGTCCGGCGTCGGTGACGATGTCAATCCCTGCAGCCGGACCGCGCCTTGCAAGACGTTCGCAGGCGCCATCTCGAAGACCGCCGCCAGCGGCGAGATCAGTTGCCTCGACCCGGGCGGTTTCGGCGCTCTGACGATTACAAAGGCGATTTCGATAAACTGCGAAAGCGTTTTCGGCAGCATTCTCGCTTCGGGGACCAATGGCATCATCATCAACGCAGGCGCATCCGACCACGTATTCCTGCGGAGCCTTGAAATCAACGGCGCAGTCGGGGGCCTCAACGGCATCAGAATTATCGCCGGCGGCTTCATCCATATCGACAATGTCCGGCTCTATGGATTTACCAATGCAGGTATTCTAGTCCAAGCCAACGAACACACGTCCGTGACCAATACCCATTCGATCAATAACGGCTTCGGAATCGCTATCGCCGCTGGTGCCCGGGCCACGATCGGAAATGCCGTATTCTCTGGCAATTCTGTCGCAGGGCTCGAGGTGGATGGCGGCGGTTTCGCGGTCATGAAGGACAGCAAGCTCTCTTTGAACAATGTTGGCGTGCTGGCCAGCGCCGGCGCGACGATTGGCCTGGCCAACAATCTGATCGCCAGCAACACTACCGGCATCACCGGCACCACGACCTCTTTCGGCACGAACCAGATCTTCGGCAACTCGAGCGCTGGAACCGCACCGTTCCTCACGGGTCAACAATAGGTCCCTCGCGGATCGGTGGTCTGCGGCGAGGACCGCCGCCACCGGTGCCCGATCTATGGCCTTGCATTACTGCGGGAGCAGGTAGCAATAACCTGATCCCGCAACGCGCGGTCGCGAAACGGGAATCGCGGGCGCGCGTTGCGGCTGATCCATCACGGCCCGCTTGCCTCGTGATGCCCGGTGTGGCATCGCCTGTCCGGACATTGCAGCGGCTTGAGGACGGGCGACGTGGATACCTTCGATTATGTGATCATCGGCGCGGGATCGGCCGGAAGCGTGCTGGCAAACCGGCTCTCGGCCGACGGCCGCACGACCGTCTGCGTCTGGAAGCGGGCCCCTCCGACTGGCTGCCCTGGATCCACATCCCGGCCGGCTTCATCAAGACGTTCTACCATCCGAAGGTGAACTGGCTCTATTCGATGGAGCCCTCGGAATGGACAGGCGGCCGCAGCATCCACGCGCCACGCGGCAAGACGCTCGGCGGCTCGTCGTCGATCAACGGCCACGTCTACAATCGCGGCCAGCGCATGGATTTCGACACCTGGTCGCAGTTCGGCAATCGCGGCTGGGGTTACGCCGACGTGCTGCCCTACTTCCGGCGCCTCGAAAACCGCATCGGCGACGGCGATCCGACGTTCCGCGGCAAGGACGGCGCGCTGACGGTCACCGACATCGACTGGATCCATCCGCTGTGCGAGGCCTTCATCGCTGGCGCCGTCAGTCTCGGCATTCCGCGCAACCCCGACTACAACGGGCATACGCAGGAAGGCGTCGCCTATTCCCAGCGCACGATCTACAAGGGCCGCCGCATGAGCGCCGCGCGGGCATTCCTGCGTCCGGCGATGAAGCGCGGCAACCTGACGGTGCGCACGCATGCGCATGCGACCGAGATCCTGCTCGAAGGCAAGCGCGCCGTCGGCGTGCGCTACGCGAAGGGCGGCCAGGGCGGACCACTGACCGAGGTGCGGGCGGCGAAAGAGCTGATCCTCTCGGGCGGCACCTATAACTCGCCGCAACTCCTGCAGCTCTCCGGCATCGGCGCCGCCGGAGCTCCTCCAGCCAGCACGGCATCGAGGTGCGCCATGCGCTTGCCGGCGTCGGCGAGAACCTGCGTGACCACTACGCGCCGCGCTTCGTCGCCCGCGTCAAGAACATCGAGACCATCAACGAGCGCGTGCGCGGGCTGAAGCTCGCGAGCGAAGTCGCCAAGTGGGCGTTGACGCGGAAAGGCATTCTCGCGCAGTCGCCGACGCTGGTCTATTGCTTCTGGCGCTCGCATCCCGATGTCGCCAACTCGGACCTGCAGCTGACGTTCACGCCGGCGAGCTATCGCGAGGGCGTCCAGGGCGAGCTGGAGCGCGAGCCGGGCATGACCGTCGCTTCCTGGCAGCAGCGGCCCGACAGCAAGGGATATGTGCACATCCGATCCGCCGATCCCTTCGCCAAGCCGATCATCCAGCCGAATTATCTCGTCGAGGAGAGCGACCGGCGCGTGCTGCTCGCCGGCATGAAGCTGGCGCGGCGCCTGCTCCAGACGAAGCCGCTGGAACCCTACGTCGAGCGCGAGGATTTCCCGGGTCCCAGCGTGCAATCGGACGCCGAGCTGCTCGCCGCCGCCAAGGAGCGCGGCACAACCACGTTCCACCCGGCCGGCACCTGCCGCATGGGTCCGCGCACCGATCCGCTGGCCGTCGTCGATGATCAGTTGCGCGTGCACGGCATCGAGGGCCTGCGCGTGATCGATGCCTCGATCATGCCGACGATGCTCTCGGCCAATCTCAACGCCGCCACCATGATGATCGCCGAGAAGGCGTCGGACGCAATCCTCGGCCGCACGCCGCCGGAACCGGCGATCATTGCCGCCAGCGCGGGTTGAGGCGTGACCCCGATGTTGCAGCAACTGCACGTGATCGAGATCGTCCTGAAGCTGGCTGCGGGCCTCGCGCTCATCATCGCGCCCCGCTCCTTGGCGCGGCTGCTCGGACTGCCGTCGGCCGACGAGCCGTTCTGGCCGCGCCTGCTCGGCAGTGTGCTGGTTGGCATCGCCGCTGCAACGATCCTGGAAGGCCAGCTGCCGGCCCGCAACGGCCTCGGGATCGCGGGCAGCATCGCGATCAACATCGCCGGCGCCATGATGATCGCCGCTTTGCTACTCGTCGGCCGGGCGGGATCGACCAAACGGGGCCGCGCGTTGCTCTGGTTGACGGCCGCGGCCCTGACCCTGTTGAGCCTCGTGGAGTTGGCGTGGGCCGGCGGCGAAGCAGGTTAACACCAAAGGTGAACGCCCGCGCATGGCCCGCGGATTGAATGGCATGTGTCTTGCTGGACTTTGGGCGAACCATTGTGCCCAGGGACCCTTCGAGAGCCATGTCAAACCTTCTGCTCCGTCAGGCCACGATCGAAGCCAGCCAGGCCGGCCCGTTGCCCGAGGCCCTTGAGCGGCCGGCGCACGCCCCGACAAGCCGCCTCGCTCCTATCGCCTTCGAGCTGGTCACGGACATGGCCCATTTCGAGGCACTTGAGCCGGAATGGAACGATCTCTTCAGTCGCGCCGGGCGCCCTGAGCACGTGTTCCAGACGTTCGCCTGGAATTGGCACTGGTGCCGGCACTATCTGGTCACGGGGCCGCGGGACAGCGGGCCCCATCTTGCGATCGTTGCCGGCCGCTTCGCAGGACGCCTCGCGCTGCTGATGCCGCTGGTAGTGACCCGGAAGTGGGGCCTGCGCCAGCTCTCGTGGATGGGTGAGCCGGTCTCGCAGTACGGCGATGCCGTGGCCACGCCCGAGGCCTCCGACCTCGACACCCTGATGGCCGCTTGGGCATTTGCCGTCGCATCGACGCACGCCGACGTGGCCTTTCTGCGCAAGGTCCGCTCCGACGCGGTCGTGGCGCCGTTGTTGGCCGCGCTCGGCATGCGGGTCACCGCGACCGAGGATGCTCCCTTCATCGACCTGACCCAGGCCGACTCCTACGAAACCTACCAGGCGAGCCGCTCGCCCAAGCGACAGAAGAACCGCCGCCGTCATATGCGCCGCCTGCAGGAGCGCGGCACGGTCAGCTTCGAATCCTACGCAGGCACCCGGGACGCCGCCGACCTTGCCGCCTACGCGATCCTGATGAAGCGGGCCTCGTTGAAATCGAAGGACCAGCTTTCACTCGCCCTCGCCGACGATCGCTTCGCGAGCTTTTTCGCCGACGTCGCCCACGGGCGCAGCCATCCGGTCAGTTGCAAGGTTTTGGCGATCCGGTCCAACGGCGAGATCGCCGCAATGAAGATCATTCTCGAGAACGGCGCCGCCAGCTTCCTGCATGTGGCCGTTTACGCCTCGAAGTTCGAAAAGTGTGGTGCCGGTGGCCTGCTTTTCGAGCACGCCATCGCGGATGGCTATGATCACGGCATCAAGCATTTCGACCTGCTGCCGCCGCGCCACGAGTACAAGATGGATTTTGCAGACGGCGTGATCACGGTCAGCGACTATGCGGGCGCGCCCACGGCGCTCGGCCGTGCCTACGCCAGCGGCGTGCTCGGCACCCGGCACCGAATCAAGGCTGCGATCGAAGCGATGCCGGCGCCGTTGCGCCGAGCGATGGGCACCGTGCACGGCGCTTTGAAGCGCGGCGGCTGAGCGTTCGAGTGCGGCGTCGGCCACAACGTGCGGCCAAGTCAACGGATGCTGCTCCGTTGGCTAAGGAGTTGGCACTTGTCGACCAGCGCCATTGAATGCTCGCGACATCCCGGCCGACGAGCCGCGTGCGCCGCGATGAGTGACGGGATGACGGGCGAGTTCAATTCCTTTCGTCAGCGCGGCGGCGATGGCCCTTACCGCACGCCGAGCTTCTTCTGCAGGCTCGACGACGACGTCGTGTACTGGAACAGCAGCTTCTTGTCGGGGTAGACGATGCGGTGCGCGGCCTGCGCCATCAGCGCGGCCTCGTGGAAGCCGGAGAGGATCAGCTTCAGCTTGCCGGGATAGGTGTTGATATCGCCGATCGCGAAGATGCCCTTCTCGCTGGTCTCGAATTTCTCGGTGTCGACGGGGATCAGGTTCTCGTCGAGATTGAGCCCCCAGTTGGCGACCGGCCCGAGCTTCATCGTCAGTCCGAAAAACGGCAGCAGGCGATCGCAGGCGATCCGCTGATCGCCGTCCTTGGTCTTGACCGTCACCGCCGCGAGCTGGCCGTCCTGGCCGCGCAAGGCCGGTCATCTGGCCGATCAGCAGCTTCATGGCGCCGTCGCGGACCAGCGCCCGCATCTTCTCGACCGAGTGCGGCGCGCCACGGAAATCGTCGCGGCGATGCATCAGCGTCAGCGATTTGGCGATCGGCTGCAGATTGATCGTCCAGTCGAGCGCGCTGTCGCCGCCGCCGACGATCAGCACGTCGCGGCCGCGGAAATCCTCCATCCGCCGCACCGCGTACATGACGCCTTTCCCTTCGAAGGCCTCGATACCCTCGAGCGGGGGGCGCTTCGGCGTGAACGAGCCGCCACCGGCCGCGATCACGACGACCTTGGTGATGAAGCGCTTGGCGGTATCGGTCTCGAGCTCGAACCGGCCGTCCGGCAATCGCTTCGAGACCGTCGATGCGCTCGCCGAGATGGAACGTCGCGCCGAACGGCTTGATCTGCTCCATCAGCGCGTCGGTCAGGCCCTGGCCGGTGACGATCGGCAGGGCCGGAATGTCATAGATCGGCTTTTCCGGATAGAGTTCGGCGCACTGGCCCGCCGACCTTGTCGAGAATGTCGATCACGTGCGCCTTGATATCGAGCAGTCCCAGCTCGAACACGGCGAACAGGCCGACCGGCCCCGCGCCAATGATCACGCAATCGGTTTCGACCGGTGCGCCGGCCACCCCAGTTTCAGCCATGTCGGAATCCTCAAGGCCGCAGACCTGTCGGCCGCCGCCACTCTCAACCCTACGTCGAACGCCCTACATAGCGCCTCCGCCGGGCATCGCAAGACCATCCATCGTCCGGGCAGATATGAGGTAAACTGTTGGCGATGCGATCATGTCGGGTCCGCCGCCTTGCGCCGCCCCTGCGACATCCATATCTTAGCCCAAACCAACAGGCCAACCGGACCTAACCGGTGGACGGGGGAGAGACGCATGCAGCCACTACGGCTCGCGGCATTGGCTGCGCTCATTGTCGGCATCGGTGCCGGCCCCCTCGTCGCGCTGGATGCCACCGAGAAGGCGCTCGAAAAGTACCGGTCCATGATGAAGGCGGACCCCTGGAGCAATCCGGCACTCCTCGATGCGGACCGCGGCGAGACGCTCTGGAAGACCAAAGCCGGCCCCAAGGGCAGCGTCGCTCGAGGCCTGCGATCTCGGCAAAGGGCCCGGCAAGGTCGAGGGCGCCTTCGCGGAGCTGCCCCGCTATTTCGCCGACGTCGATCGCGTGATGGACGCCGAGACGCGCATCCTCTGGTGCATGGAGACGCTGCAAGGCTTCGACAAGGCCAAGTTCCTGGCGAGCCCGCATCCGGGCGGCGGCGAACCGGTGAAGGATGTCGGCGCCATCGCCACGTTCGTTGCCTCCAAATCGGCCGGCCAGAAATTCGCGCCGAAGGCCGATCACATGAAAGAAAGGGACGCAATCGCACTCGGCGAGGCCATCTTTTTCCGCCGCCAGGGTCCGTTCGATTTTGCCTGTTCCACATGCCATGCGGAGCAAGGCCGGCGCATTCGCCTGCAACCGCTGCCGTTCCTCTCAAAGCCCGAGGAGGCGATGAAAGTGATCGGCGAGTGGCCGGCCTATCGTGTCTCGAACACGCACGTCATGACGATGCAGCATCGACTGCTCGACTGCTACTGGCAGATGCGGATGCACCGGCTCGATTTCGGCTCGGAAGCGAGCGTCGCGCTGACGGCCTATCTCAACGACAAAGCGCGCGGCGGCGAGATTTCCGCCCCCGCGATCAAGCGCTGAGGGGCACATGACACGCTTCGCCACACGATCGAATTTCATTGCTGCGGTTCTTGCGCTGGCCGGCGCCGCCGTTGCCGCTCTCGCCCAGGACAAACCGCCGGCGACGTCGAAGATCGATGCCGCTCGCGTCGACGCCGTTCTGAAAGTGGCCTTTCCGAAGGCGCCCACCGACTGGGCCGGTCGTCTCGAGCAGGACGAGACGATGAAGGCCTGCTCGGCCACCAACAATCTGCCGCCGAAAGACGTCGGCGACGCGATTATTGCCCGCGAAAAGGCCACCATCAAATATCCCGAGGACGGCAAGCTGCTTGGCGACTGGAAGCAGGGCGAGCGCATCGCCCAATCGGGCTATGGCATGCGTTTCACGGACTATCCGGCGCAGAACCCGAACGGGGGCAACTGCTACGCCTGTCACCAGCTGACCAAGCAGGAGGTGAGCTTCGGCACCATCGGCGTCAGCCTGCTCGAATACGGCCGGATCCGGAAGTTCCGCGAGGCCGACACCAAGGCCGTCTACGAGAAGATCTACAACAGCCACGTCGCCTTCCCGTGCTCGCTGATGCCGCGGTTCGGTGCCAACGGGGTGCTGACGATCGCCCAGATCAAGGATCTGGTCGCGTTGCTGATGGACCCGGAAAGCCCGGTCAACAAGTGAACCCGGGCCTGCGGCGTTCATGGTCAATGCGGAGCCGAGCGCCGGTGCCTGGATCGTGAGTTGCCAGCACGGGGCCGAATGCCTACGTGAAGGGCAGCAATCATCGGGACACTCATGCTCGCAGACCTTTCGATCTACTTCGGCGTGGCGCTGGCCGGGCTCGTGAGCTTTCTGTCGCCGTGCGTGCTGCCGCTTGTGCCGCCCTATCTTGGTTATCTCGGCGGCATGTCCATCGAGCAGATGACCGACGAAAAGGGGGTCGATGCTGCAGCGTGGCGGCGCGTGGTGCTGGCCTCCGTCTGTTTCGTCCTCGGCTTCACGACCGTGTTCGTCGGCCTCGGCGCGGGCGCCTCGGTGTTCGGCCAGTTGATCCACACCTACAAGACACAACTCGCCTTCGGCGCGGGGATCATCATCATCCTGTTCGGGCTGCACTTCCTTGGCCTGCTGCGCATCCCCCTGCTCTATCGCGAGGCGCGCTATCATACGGAAATGCGGCGTGCCAGCTACCTTGGCGCTTACCTGATCGGTTTGGCGTTCGCCTTCGGCTGGACGCCTTGCGTCGGCCCCATTCTCGCGACCGTGCTGGCGGTGGCCGCCAACGAAGCGAGCCTCGGCGCGGGTGTGCGCCTGCTCACCGCCTACTCGCTGGGCCTCGGAATTCCGTTCGTACTGGCGGCAGTCGCGATCGGCCCGTTCATGGGCTTCATGAAGCGGTTCCGCCGCCACCTCGGCCTGATGGAGAAGGCGATGGGCGCGGTTCTGGTGATCGCCGGTCTCATGTTTCTGACCGGTTCGATCAACTGGCTCGGCCAGTGGATGATCGAGACGTTTCCGACCTTGGCGCGCATCGAGGAACTCGCCACCTCGAAGTCGCTCCAGAAAGACATTCTTGGCAAGGGAGCGGGGCGCTGAGCATCGCTCGGCCTCGAAACATCATGTCGGCAACGGCACCGAATGCACACGATGTCCCGATCGCCCTGACGATCGCAGGCTCGGACAGCTCCGGCGGCGCGGGCATTCAAGCCGACCTGAAAACCTTCTCGGCTTTCGGCGTCTACGGCGCGTCGGTGATCACCGCGCTGACCGCGCAGAATACGCGCGGTGTGCAAGGCGTCGAAACGGTCTCGCCCGCGTTTGTCGCGGCCCAACTCGCGTCGGTGTTGAGTGACCTCAGGGTCGGCGCAATCAAAACGGGCATGCTGGCGAATACGGCGATCATCGAGGTCGTCGCCAATGTCCTGGCGCAGCATGCCGCCATCCCGGCGGTCGTCGATCCCGTGATGGTCGCAACCAGTGGGGACGCGCTGCTTGTGCCCGACGCCATCGAAGCCGTGCGCACGCTGCTGCTGCCGCGCGCGGCGTTGATCACGCCAAACTTGCCGGAAGCCGCCAAGCTGCTCGGTCAACCCATCGCCGCCACGCTCGCAGACGCACGCCAGCAACTGGAGGCCCTCGCCCGGTTCGGCGCTCGCGCCGTACTGCTCAAAGGCGGACATGGCACCGGGTCGGTCGTCACGGATCTGTTGCTGATCGATGGCCGGATCGTTGAATTCTCAAGCCCTCGCATCGCGACACAGAACACCCATGGCACCGGCTGCACGCTGTCGTCTGCGATCGCAGCGCTACTTGCCGGGGGCGTCGATCTCGAAACGGCGGTGCGTCGCGGCAAGGCCTACGTGCACGCCGCGATTGTCGCCGGTGCCACTCTCGAAATCGGCCATGGCCATGGGCCCGTCGACCATCTGTTCGCCATCCGCCAGTTTGGAGCGCCGGCCTGAAGCCTATGGAATCAGTCATTTTTTGCCTGATCCGATCGCGCCTTCCGCAACCGTTGCCCATCCGCCACTGCTTCGTGAAATTTCTGCGGTCAGGTTGCATAGCTGACATGCATTGCCTAACGTCCTCTCACAAACACTTTGGGGGAGAGCCTCGGACGCCCATGGCGACGGAACGGCTCTGCAGGAAAACCGGTCCGAGATATTCGGGCCGGTTTTTCGTTGCGGTGGCCCATCAACAGCTTGCATCGTGGCGCACGCGCAACATCCTGAAACGAATCGTCCTGGCGCCCGGCAAAGTTGCAATTCCGCAATTGAAGTGTGACGCATTGCCTCTTTACGGTTCCCTCAGAGTTGCCGGCCCGTAGCCGGTGTTGGGGAGGGTTGTCATGTTGAGTAGTCAGTGTGTGCGTCGTGGACTGCTGGCCTCGAGTGCGGCAGTGTCTATTTTGCTTGCCAGCACAGCGGCCTTCGCCGGTGGGTTCCACGTCCGCGAACAGTCGACCGAATTCCAGGGCATGTCGTTCGCCGGCAATGCGGCAGCGGGCGGCGGTCTCTCCGGAATGTTCTGGAACCCCGCGATCGCAGCCTATGCCCCCGTCGGCGTTTATACGGAATCACATATGGCCGGCATCTTCGGTCATGTCGATATGAACGGCGCGACGTTCGCCGCCAATGGGACCAATCTCAACCTCCCACCGGACAGTGGCAACATCGCCAAAATCGCGGCCGTACCGTCGTCCTATATGAGCTACCGCCTCTCGCGCGATCTCGTGGTCGCCGTCAGCGTCAACTCGCCGTTCGGTCTTGTAACAGAACCGTCGAACCGCTTCTGGGCTGGCCAGACGTTCGCCCGCACGTCCGAAATCAAGACCTACAACGTCACGCCGACTCTCGCCTACCGAATCATGCCGAGCCTCGCGATCGGCGTCGGCATCCAGGTGGAGCACATTACCGGCCGCTTGAAGAATGCCTCGGGTGTTACCCAGGCCTCGCTGAACTCCGTCATCGAGGGTGACGACACAGCTTTCGGCTTCACGGCAGGCATCAGCTTCACACCGACATCGACCACCTCGATCGGCCTCGGCTATCGCTCGTCGATCGACCATACACTGGAAGGCTCGATCAATATCCCGGGCTCGACCGCAGCTGGCGGACTTGCCGCCTCCGGCGCCTCGATCAAGGCCGGCACCACGCTGCCCGAAATCGTAACGGCCAGCTTTCGGCAGGCCTTGACGCCGCAGCTCAGCTTGCTTGGCACAGCCGAGTGGATGCATTGGAGCCGAGCCGAGAAGCTCGACATCGTTTGCGCCAACAACAGCGGCGGCAACCCGGTGTTCTGCCCAGCTGGCAATGGCCAGTTGGTCCGGTCGCTCGATTTGGGCTGGCATGACAGCTGGTTCTTCTCGCTCGGCGCCGAATACGCCTACTCCAAGGCTCTCACCTTGCGCGGCGGCATGGCCTACGAGTTGTCACCGATCCAGAATGCCGATGAACGCACGCTGCGCACACCGGACGTCGACCGGATCTGGGCCAGCGTCGGCGCGACTTACCAGTGGAGCGACAAAATGACATTTGATCTCGCCTATACCCACATCTTCGGGTTGGACGGCGATATCGACCGGGTCGAAGGAACCGGCGCAAGCGCGCTCCGGTTCGTGGGCTCCGTCAACTCCAGCGTCGACATCGTCTCGGTAAGCATGAAAATGAAGCTGGGGGCGTTCTGATCGCGCCAGCCGAACTGCCGAACACCTTGACGCCGGGCCATATGCCCGGCGTTTTTCGTCGCGGCGACTGTTGCCGCCACGCAACCGGCATGAGCCAACCGCACTCAAACCCTCAAAAATTTATGTTTCTCGCAAGCATTGCTTCACGAATCTGGTAGCTGCCGTGTCAAGCGACACATTCATCAGCTGTCCCGCGTCTGGTGGCCATATCCAAAACGCGGGGAGACCATGCGAATCCATCTCAAGAACGACCGGCCTTTGACCGCAACCGCGGCGACGGCATTCCTCCTGACAGCGTTAATGGCCAGCTCGGCGTTGGCCGGCGGTTTTGCCGTCCGCGAGCAGTCAGCCGAATTCCAGGGCATGTCCTTTGCAGGTGCAGGAACAGGCGGCGGCGGACTCTCCAGCATGTTCTGGAACCCGGCGACCGCAGCTTACGCGCCTGCCGGAATGTACTCAGAATCCCACTACGCCTTTGTCATGGGCGACGTGGAAATGACGGCCTTGCCCGGGACGACAGCACTAATCCCTGGCGTCAATGATCAGAGCGGCGATATTGCCCGCGACGCCATCGTGCCCTCGTCCTACGGCAGCCTGCGCATCAACGACAAAATGGTGCTGGCGATCAGCATCAACTCACCGTTCGGGCTCGTCACCAAACCGGAAAATCGCGACTGGGCGGGCAGCCGCTACGCCCGAACGTCCGAGATCAAGACCTACAACTTCGCGCCGACCCTTGCCTACGCCGTCAGCCCGCAGTTGGCGATCGGTGTTGGCCTGCAGATCCAGAAGATCGAGGGTCGCCTCAAGAGCGCCTTGCCGCCGGGCACGGCTGGGCCGAACATTGTCCTTGAAGGTGATGACTTCGCCCTTGGTCTCACGGCCGGCCTCGACTGGAAAGTTGGCCCTGGCACGTCGTTCGGCCTTGGCTGGCGCTCGGCGATCGACCACACGCTTGAAGGTTCGCTCTTCGTCGCGGGTGTGCCAGGTATTCCGAGCACGGGCATCAAGGCGGACGTGGACCTGCCGGATATCGTGACCGCCAGCTTCCGCCATGCACTGCATGCGAACATGACCTTGCTCGGCTCAGTCGAGTGGTCGAATTGGAGCCGGCTCGGCGATCTCAATGTCAACTGCCAGCAGATCACAGCGGTATGCCCTACGGGTCTCAATAGGGTTCCCCTCGGCTGGAGCGACGGCTGGATGTTCGCGCTCGGCGCCGAGTACAGGCATCAGCCGAACCTGATGTTGCGGGCCGGACTTGCTTATGAGATTTCGCCGATCGACTCGGCTGAAGGGCGTACGCCGCGGGTTCCGGATGCAGATCGGATCTGGGCCAGCATCGGCGCTACTTACCAGTACAATGAAAAGACATCGTTGGACTTCGCCTACACGCACATCTTCGTCGAGGACGCCAAGATCGATCGCCTGGAAACAGTCGGACGGCTGGTCGCGGACGTCAACTCCAGCGTCAATATCTTCTCTGTGAGCATGAAGATGAAGATGGGCGATGTGCCCCACTCCTACGCGCCCATGAAGTAACCAGCACGGGCTTCAGCCCGCGCCTCTCTCTCACCCGCCGACATCTCGACGGCCGGTCTGCAGCCCAGCAGACCGGCCGAATTGTTTGTGCGAGCCGATCGTTGTGCCAGCCCGTGAGCAAGCGTCGGGCCAACAGGCCTGATCAGAGCTCGTTTCGTGCCTCATCGCACAACCGTCGCGACGACGTTCAGCGTGCGCGCGGACCTGAAACGTGTTCTTCTGCCTCTGTGATAGGGAGACGCGCCATGCGCATCGTCGCGTTGGAAGAACACTATACCGTTCCAGCCATTGTCAGCCGCATCGATCCCGCCGCCATTCGCCGCCGCGGCTTTCCCGGCCCCGAAGTGGTCTGGGGCCAGACCATCAAGCGGGGCGAGCTGGCCCACCTGGGCGATGCGCGTCTTGCGGATATGGATGCGAGCGGCATCACCGTTCAGGTGCTCTCCGTCGCCGGTCCGGGCGCCGACCTTGTTCCAGGCGCCGAAGGCATCGCGCTAGCGCGGGACTATAATAATGTCCTCTATGAAGCGACCTCTCGTCATCCCGACCGCTATCAGGGCTTTGCGCATCTGCCGATGCATTCGCCAGATGCGGCGGCAGACGAGTTGGAACGAACGGTCAAGGACCTCCGATTTCGCGGTCTGCTGGTCAACGGTCCAACGGACGGACGCTTCCTCGATGATCCGATCTTCGAACCGATTCTGGCGCGGGCCGAGGCTCTGGGCGTTCCGATCTATATCCATCCGGGCATTCCATCCGAGGCGGTGAGGGAGGCTCACTTCAACGGGCTGCCCGGCAACTTCGGATTCGCACTGGCCGTATCGTCCTGGGGATGGCACATGGAAACCGCAGTCCATGTGCTTCGGCTGGTCCTGAGTGGGGCCCTCGATCGCCATCCCCGTCTGCAGATCGTCATCGGCCATATGGGCGAAGCGATACCGTTCATGCTGGACCGGCTCGACGAGACGACCGCTGCCGAGGCAAAACGGCTGCTCCACCGTTCGGTTCGCCAGACGCTGCTCGATCAGGTCTGGATCACCACCAGCGGCTTCTTCACCATGGTCCCGTTCATGGCCGCACTCATGACATTCGGCGCCGACCGCATACTGTTCTCGGTCGACTATCCGTTTGCTTCCAATGCACGGGCGCGCGCCTTCCTCGATGCGCTCCCCGTTTCGCCAGCCGATCGCGCAAAGATCGCACACGGCAACGCCGACCGGCTCATGCGTCTTGCGACCTGAGCCAATCTCATTATTACCTATCCAGGTGACGGCCGCCCGCAGCGGTCACCAAATCAAGCAGCAAATGCGGGATGCCAGGAGAGGTATCAGCCAGAGGCCATGAAGCCGGCGGGGAGCTCGTCTGTCGCGCTCTGCAACTCAAGCAAGATCGTTTCGAGCACCGCGCTCACCCGGTCAGCCAGTGCGTCAAGAGTCTTGGCATAGGCCTGGGCACGGCGCGCTTCTTCGGCCTGCTTGGCGGTCAAGGCGAAAATTGAGGTCGCCTGCCGGCCAATTCGCTCACACAAGTCGGCGTCTATCTCGTCGCTCTGCAGAGACCACACCAACTCATGCAACTGTTCGGCAGCTCCGAGCAGACTGGCCGAAGTCGTCGGCGCACCCACCGGATCCGGGCTCTTGTCGCGGGCCGTCAGGCTAGCCTTGGCCACCTCGACCATCGCCTTGAGTGCTGCCAATTCCGTCTCGAGCCGACCGAGCAACGCCGGCGGCTCGCGCATCGATGATTTGAGCTGCGAAATGGCGCTCTCGAGCTGGGACGTCTCGAGCCGGCGGGACCGGCGGCTGTGCTCCGACAAGAACCAGCGTCCGCGCGCCGTTTCCAGCAGCGCCGCCTCGATCGCGCGATATTCCTCCGCCGTGTCGAACACCGGCTCCAGCTCAGCGCTTGCTATCAACGGCCATCCCCCTCGGTCCCCTGTGGATAAATAAGTGATTCGAGCCGTCCACTGAGAAGAAAAATGCGCGCCTTGCGTCGAGCGGGCGCCATGTGCGATGCGACTGCATCATGTCCTCCCCTCCCCAAGGCCCGGCGTCGGACCGGCAGTTTGCGATCCGGCTCGCCTTGTTCTACGGCGCCTTGTTCCTGGTGGCCGGGACAAAGCTGCCCTATTTGCCGGTCTGGCTGCAGAGCCGCGGGTTGACGGCCGCCGAGATTGCGCTGGTCACGTCGGCCCCGCTGTTCCTGCGCATCGTCGCCACACCAACCATCGCGGTCGGCGCCGATCTCTATGGCAACCGCCGCCGAGTGATCATCGGCCTGGCCTGGGTTGCATTGGCCGCGTTCCTATGCCTCGTCGCCAGTGCCGGCTTCTGGCCGATCCTGTTGGTGACACTGGTGCTGGCGCTCGCAACCACCAGCATCATGCCGTTGACCGAGACCGTTGCCATGGCGGGCGTCCGTCGCGCCGGGCTCGACTACGGCCGCATGCGGCTCTGGGGCTCGCTGACGTTCATCTTGGCAAGCTTCGTCGCGGGTTTTGCGATCGATCTCTGGGGCGCGTCATCGATTGGCTTGTTGCTCGTCATTGGGGCCGCCGCCACCGTCGCTGTCGCCCATGCCTTGCCGTGGGATACGGTCAGCGGCGCTGCGCCGCCCGTGCGCCGAATCACCCTGGCCGATGCCGCCAGCATCGCCACCAACCGGTCATTCCTGCTGTTCCTGGTTGCAGCCGGCGCCGTGCAGGCGGCCCATGCCGTCTTCTACACATTCGGTGTCATCGAATGGCGGGCGCAAGGCTTGAACTCAGGTTGGGCTGGTGTGCTGTGGGCGATCGGCGTGGTCACGGAGATCGGACTCTTTGCGTTCTCGCGGTCGGTGATCACGCGTTTCGGCGCGCGCCTGTTGCTCCTGGTCGCAGCGGTTGCAGCTGTCGCGCGATGGGCGGCGATGGCATTCGATCCGCCGCTGGCGCTGTTGATCCCGCTGCAGGCACTGCACGGGCTGACGTTTGGCGCCGCGCATCTCGGCGCTGTCCACTACATCAGCGAGACCGTACCGGCCGAGCAGGCCGGAACCGCTCAAGCCCTCTACGCCAGCGTCACGGCCGGCATCGCCATGGGTCTCGCGACATTGGCCGCCGGGCCACTTTATGAGATGTATCGAGGCCGCGCCTACCTGGCGATGGCCGCCCTCGCGCTTGTCGGCCTCGCCGCCAGTGCGCTGCTATGGCGGTGCGGCGCTGGACGTCATCCCGACCCTTAACAGTTTGCTAATGGCTGTATGTTAGATCGCACTCCTTCTTCCCTGCCGTACATTTTGCGCCACAGGTCCGAGGCGATCACATGTTCCGCGTCCTTCTCGCCCTGCTGATCGCGTGCGTCGGCTGCAGCCCAAGTCTGGCCCTTGAGAACAACGGCGCCTTTCCTCCCGCCTGGCGCGCCAACATCGGGAATAACGCCGGAACTTATGCGATCACCCGCTCGGTTGCTCCGGACGGGCGCCCCGCGATCCGGTTTGAGCTGCGCGCCGGGGATTGCTCGATCAATGCCACCGATGACTGCGCAACGTTTCGCGAACGCACCGAGTTGCGATCGACCATCGTCATGCCCATCGGCGTGGAGCGATGGCACCATGTCGCGATGTTCGTTCCCGTCGACTATCCCGGCATCGGCCTCGACGAGATCGTCGGCCAGTTTCACGATGGCGACAAACCGGTCCTGTCGAACCGTATCAAGGACGGCGTGATGAAGTTCGTCATCCAGACCCAGCGCGGCGCGACGGCTGCATCGGGTTTGATGCCGTCCGCGCTGTTGAAGCGAGGGAATTGGACGGATCTCGCCTACCATGTGCGATGGTCCCCAGAAGCGGACGGCTTCATTCACGTCTATGCCGGTGCCACCCGCGTCTTCTCCTACATCGGACCCAACGTAGCGCCCACTCAGACGAGCGAGCCGATCCTGAAGATCGGGATCTATCGCAGCAATCTCGACCGATACACGCAGGGCGCCACACCGACCGCCGTTCTCTACTACGCCGAACCGACAATCGGCACGGCTGGTCCACTCCTGGCAGCCGTTCTTCCCGCAGCGCGCTCGGTGCCGGTCGGCGCTACGGCAACGGCCTTCGCGACAATGATCAATGCCTCGGGCACAGCCTTGACCGGGTGCCGGATTGAGGCCGAGCCGGGATTGCCGGCGACTTTCGCCTACCAAACCACCAACAGCTCCAATCAGGTCTCCGGCGCGGCAAACACACCGGTCGCTATGGCGTCGGGCGCCGCGCAAGGTTTTGTCTTCGCGATCACGCCGACCAGCGCGCTCGCCGATCGCGACATTCGCCTGGGCTTTGCGTGCGATCAGGCCGTTCCGGCATCGCCGGTCACCAACCTCAACACATTTCTGTTGTCGAGCACCGCGACCGCGACACCCGACATGGTGGCCATCGGCATAACCGCAACCAGCGACGGCGTCCTTCGCATCCCAGATGGCGGCCTCAACGTGGTTGCAGTCGCCGCGATCAACAATGCAGCCGTCGCCGGCAGTGTCAGCGTGGACGTCGACGACGGCGGCGCAAATCTGCCGATCCGCGCAACGATATGCCAAACGAACCCGGTGACAGGCGCCTGCCTCGCCGCGGGACCGCAGGCGGCACCGTTTCCCCTGCATGCCGTTGCCGCCGGCGAAGTGACGACCTATTCAGTCTTCCTGGAGGCGACTGGCCGCATCGCGTTCCTGCCGGCGGTCAACCGGGCCATCATCCGGTTTCGCACCGCCGATGGCGTGACGCGCGGGGCAACCAGTGTCGCCGTCTGCACGATTGCCGCGGGATCCTGCTGAGCCGGCCGGCCTAGCCCCAGAGCGCCGGTGGCGGCGGCAGAATGTGTCCGCGCTCGTAGCAGACGCCGGGGTCGCGATCCCTGGCGAGCAGCAGCGGACCATCGAGATCCAGCCATCGCGCGTGCCCCGCCAGCAGAAACGCCGGCGCCATCGCCAGCGACGTCGACAACATGCACCCGACCATGACGTTGAGCCCGGCCGCCGTTGCCGCCGTTGCGAGCTGCACCGCTTCAGTCAGTCCGCCGGCCTTGTCGAGTTTGATGTTGACAGCGTCGTAGCGGCCAGCGAGCTGCCGGACATCGGCCCCGGGATGGAGACTTTCATCGGCGCACACCGGCACGATTCGAGCGATCCGGGCGAGCGCCCCGTCGCGGCCAGCCGGCAACGGCTGTTCGATCAACTCGACGCCAGCCTCGGCCGCCACGGCGAGCAGCGGCGCGAGATCCTTCTCGTCCCAGGCTTCGTTGGCGTCGGCGACCAGCCGCGCATCGAGACGGGCGGCCCGCACGGCCCGCAGCCGCTCCGCATCTCCGGCGCCGCCGAGCTTCAGTTTGAGCAAGGGCTTGTCAGCGGCGGCCACCGCCTGGCGCGCCATTTCGTCGGGCGAGGCCAGACTGAGCGTGAAGCACGTGAGTTGCGGGTTGGTTGGGACCTCTAGCCCGAGGATCGCCGCCGCAGACTTTCCCGCCCGCTTCGCTGCGAGATCGATCAGTGCGCAATCGACGGCATTGCGGGCGGCACCTGCCGGCAGCCGCACGGCCAGTTCGGAACGCGATGGGACGCCATCCGCCAAAGCGGACTTGATCGCGGCGGCAACACACTCGACCGTCTCACCGTAGCGCGGATAGGGCACGCACTCTCCGCGGCCCTGATGGATGCCATCGGAGAGCGACACCACGATCACGACGGCCTCGCGTCGCGATCCGCGCGAGATCGTGAACGTGCCGGCAACTGGCCAGCTTTCGACGCACACATCGAATGACAACGGCGCCATCACGGATAGACCTGCCAGAATGTGCGGCGGCTACGCTTGGCAAAGGATCCGACCGCCTCATCATAGATGCGCCAAAGCTCCTGGCGCATCGGATGATCGGCGCCAGCCAACGCAAGCAATTCCGCTTCGGTTTCGGTCTTGTACTCATAGACCACGAGATATTTGGGCTCCTGCCCATCCGATGCGCGATACCGGCGCACGCGCGTGATTTGCGGAAAGCGCGTCTGCACGTCCTCGATGTGCTCCTCGTGATACCAGCGGTTGAACTCGGCCTCGTGGGCCGGGTCGACCGTCGCCAGATTGAGCATCAATCCGCGAGCCTCGTCCGCCATAGCAACCTCCAAACGTACCGATCGTCTGGACAGCAGCTTATCGCATGCGTGGTGGGCGTCACGCGGGCTTATGCGTGTCCGTTGGGCGGCTGTTCAGACGAGTTGGCCGCTCGCATGCGCCAGGAACAGGTAGACGCGGCCTGAGTCCTGCACGATGTAACTCTGGGCGAGACGGCCGCTCGGATCGCGCTGGTCTGCCTCTCGCAGCAGGTTTTGGAAATTGGCGAGATAACGATCGACGGTCTGGCGCAAGCCAGAATCGGTCTTGTAGCGGTTCTGGATCTCATCGAAGGCGGCGCGCCCGTCGGCACTGTAGATGCTACGCACCATGACGCCGCGCTGGCCCACCCGGAACCGAGACCAGATGGCGGAGGCCGTGGTCTGATCGAGCGCGCGCGAAATATTGGCAATGTTGAAACCCGACGACGGCGTCTCTTCGTCCTGCGACGCGCGCGCGAGCAGGTCACCCAGCGACCAACCTTCACGCGCGGCTTCCTGGGCTGCGGCCACGGCAGCACCTGATTGTACGGGAACGGGCATGTTCCGCGCAGCGGGTGGTTGGCTCGGCGGCATCGGCCCGGCTGTGTCAGCAGAGGTGTAGCGCCCCTGTTGCCCGGCGATCTCGTTAGCGAGGCTCTGCGTCAGTGACGAGATCGATCGGCTGGTGACACCGGGATTGGGAGCGCTGGCGGCAGGCCGTTGCATCGGCGGCGAGACATCCGTTCGCGTTGTCAGCTGCGACAGCTGCTCGACGGCCCGCAGCTGCTCCTGCAGCGACTGGCGCATAGCCGCCGCGCTCGAACGCGTCACATCGGGCAGGCGATCCAGCTGCTCCTTGAGCCGCAGCTGCTCCTGGTCGATCTCGCTCATTGTCCGCTGCGCTTCCCGGCGCATGTCCTCGGACGTTTGCGAGAACCGCGTCGACAGCGAACCGATTCCGTCATTGACCTCGCGCGAGATCGACGAGAACTGCGTGCGCAAGCCGGCCAGCGCCCGTTCAGACTCGCCATGCACCGACTGTTGCAACTGCTCCATCTCCGTCAAGGCGAGCCGCGACCGCTCCTCGGCGCCGCGCGTCAGGTGCTCGCCCACCGCCCGCGCCCGCGTCTCGACCTCGTTGAAGGTGCCTTCCAGACTTTCAGGGTAGGCGCGCAGCATGCGATCGACGGACTCGGCCTTGTCCGAGATCTGATCGAGCGTTTGCGACAGCTCCACCTGGCGGTTCTGCAGCGTCTTGTCGATGCGGAAGTTCGCCGTCTCCAAGGCGTTCGCCGCCCGCATGATCGTCTGGCCTTGCTGGTCGAACCTGTTGGTGACGCCCGAGATCTGGTTGACCAGATTCTCCGAGACGTTCTTGAGCAGATCCGCCTGTCCTGCCAGCCCTTCGATCGCCTTGATCGACTGCCGCGTGACATTCTCGCTGGCGCGGCGCACCGCGTTCACGCCGTGCATCAACTGCTCGTCGAGCTGCCCGGCCTGGCTGGTCAGCACGTGACCGATCTCGCGGGCGTGCGATTCGAGTGCAGTGGACAGCGCTCGCGCCTTGTCGGCGACTGTGCTGTCGATCGCGATCGTCGAGCGCAGGATCGAGTCGTCGAACAGCTTGAGCCGCTCGGAGAAGGCGTCGTCGAGGGCCTTTGTGCGCTCCACGAGCTGGCCATCCAGGGACTGCTGGCGCGCTTCAAGCGTGGCGTCGAGCGCTCGCGTGTACTCTTCGAGCACCGTCTGCAGGCCTTCGGTGCGCTCGCCCAGCGTCGTATTAATGCCTTCGGAGAAGGTCTCGAACACGGTCGTCAATTGTTGCGTGCGCGTATCGAGCGATGTCGTCAGGCGGTCGGTGCTCGAATCGAGTTGGATCGCCAGACGATCGGTGCTCGCATTCAGCGTCGACTCGAGCGCCACCACGTTCTGGCCGGCGCCCTCGATGAACTTCGCGAGCTTCACCTGCTGATCGCCGAGCTTGTCGATCAGCGCCGGGATTTCGGTGCTAAGCTCCCGCAGCGATGCATTGACCCGTTCACTCGTATTGAGTAGCGCATGGCGCTCACCGGACAGCTCCTGAAGAAGGCCGCGAATCCGGTTCTCATTCTGCGTATACGAGCGCTCGAGGCTCGACACCTCGTTGTGCACCAGCGCTTCGAGCTCGCCCGCTCGGCCCAGCGCCCGCGACACGGCTTCGTTCATGTGATTGACCTGCCGTCGCACCGACTGCCCGACGGAGGCGATCTGCTGCTCGGCCATCCGGTCGGGCTCGGCGAGACGGATCGCCACCTCGGTCATCGCCGAGGACATGAGCTTCAATTCCTGAGCCCGCCAAACCAGAAGCGCCAACAGCCAGAACAACGCGATCGGAATGACAATGGTGGCCGCCAGTGTGATAGCCGTCGGCCGCGCCAGCATCTCCATGAAGGTCGGAACGCGCTGCAGCTCCGGCGCCAGCATGGCCCAGCCCAGCAATACGCCGAGCGCCGACCACACGATGCTCGCTATCGTCGCAACGACGATCGGGCGCCGCGACGGCTTCTGATGGAGCGCGAAGATCAGTCCGCCGATGGAGGGCGCGTCGTCGTTGGCTGCAATCTGGCCGCGCGAGGGCCCCGCCGGCCGGCGTTTGGCGGCACGGCGCGCCGCATTGGCATCGCCCGGATGTGGCGGCGGTGAAGGCACTGGGGCGGGTGGGCCGTCGCTCGATTTTGGACTGGCTGTGGTGCCTGGCAGCGGAGGCGGGACACTCGGACCCGACAACGGCTTCGCCGCTGCCGGCGCTCCGTCACCCGGACTGAGCTGCTTGCTCGTCGTCTCTTGAGCCATGTCCCCGACCAACCCTGCGGTACTTGCGCCCGCGCCCCAACCCGCTGAAACTAGAGGATTGCCGAGCCCAAGCCTAGTGGCCTGAACGACTTCCCCACGACATCCTCGGGGGGCCGAGCGTTCTTGAACACACCCGAGCCCAACATCGACCTAGCGAGCTTTTGGGGCAAAACCAAGATCGATTATCGCCGCCAGCGTTGGTTAACACGCCGTCTGGACTGACGCGTGCTTTCGACAGGCAGGCTTTACGCGGATTTATTGCGACCGTGCGATGATGAGCTTGATCGCCGCTCGGGCGATGGGAAAGGCACGACGTCCATGGGCTTGGCAGTGGCAGTTGCGGAACTAGAAGTGGAGAAACCCGCCGCGCCACACCCTGTGCGTGTTCCGATCGACCACCAACACCTCGCGCGATACACGTTCGGCAACGTGGCCCTCGAGGCCGAAGTTCTGCAGCTCTTCGTGGAGCAGGCGCCCCAGTATATGGGTCAGCTCCAGGTGGCCGAGACCCCCAAGGCCTGGCGTGATGCCGCGCACACCCTGAAGGGCTCGGCGCGCGCCGTCGGCGCTTGGTTCGTTGCCGATGCCGCCCAGAAAGCCGAGTTGCTCGCCGCGTCGACCGACCAGGGCGACCGAGGCATCGCGATCGGCGCCTTGCAGGCAACCTTGGACGACGTCTGCCGCTATATCGTGTCCTTGCGCCGGTCGGCCTAACACCGCGGCCCTAATGCCCCACCCCTAATGCCCTTGAAAATTCGGGGGCCTGCGGCTATGTCCGCGCGTCGGCTGCGCGTTCATCTGCCGGCATTCCCGCGCGAGCGCGACTCGAAAGGCGATGGCGATGGCCAAGATCACATACATTCAACCGGACGGTAGCCAGCAGGTGGTGGACGCCGAGGTCGGCTTGACGGTCATGGAGGCCGCCAAGAAGGCCCTCATCGGCGGTATCGAGGCCGAGTGCGGCGGTGCCTGCGCCTGCGCGACCTGCCACGTTTACGTGGACGCGGCCTGGCGCGAGAAAGTCGGCAAGCCCGCCGACATGGAGGAGGACATGCTCGACTTCGCGTTCGATGTCCGCGAAGAAAGCCGCCTGTCGTGCCAGATCAAGGTCACGGCGGCCCTCGACGGCCTCGTCCTGCGCGTCCCCGACAAACAGTTCTGAGCCGCCTTCCGCACGTTGGCCCGCGCATTGGATTGGCCATCGAAGGGTCTGGAAGCGACGCTCCCGGGCCTTTTTCGTTTTGAAGCATCAGAACAGATTGGACATCGGGGCTGGAATGCATTAGAACAAAATAAGAACAAATACCTGAATAGCACATGAGATGCGTTGTATGGGGATCTTCAAGCGACCCGAGGAGGCCCTCTTCGACCTCGGTACGCCCAGCATCGACGCGCCGTTGCGCGGCGGGCTGGAGCGGGCGGCGGTGCACGAGATCCTCGCGGAGGCCGGGCATGCCGCCAGCGCCATCGGTTTCAGCCTCGCCTTGTCCTTGCGGGCGCTCGGGCAGAACGGTGGAGCGGTCTGGCTTCGCCAGGACTCCGGCATCGCAGAGGCAGGGCTCGCCTATGGGCCAGGGCTTGTGGAACTCGGGTTCTCGCCGGAGCGGCTTGCCCTCGTTAGGCTCCGCACGGCGACGGACAGTCTACGGGCCGGAATCGAAGCGGCACGCTGCTCTGCCATCGGCGCGCTCGTCCTGGAGCTGAGCGATGCCGGCCACAAGGCCGATCTGACGGCAACCCGGCGGCTCAAGCTGGCGGCAGAAAAGTCCGGCGTCACGATTTTTCTGGTGCGTGCCGAAAACCAAGCCACCCCCAGCGGGGCCCAGACGCGCTGGCTGGTTCGCCCGGCCCGATCACGAACCGTTGCTGAGCACGGACCAGGGCGCCCGCATTTCGACATCACCCTGCTCAGACACCGCGCAGGCCTTGCCGGCGCACGCTGGCATGTGGAGTGGAACCGTGACCGACGAACTTTCGAAACGGCGCTATCTCAGCCTGTGGTTTCCGTTTCTGCCAGCAGACCGATGGCGGCTTAGCCAGCCCTCCGAGGCCCAGCCCTCCGAGGCCCAGATCTCCGGGGCCCAGATCTCCGGGGCCCAGATCTCCGGGGCCCAGATCTCCGGGGCCCAGCTCTCCGGGGCCCAGCTCTCAGAGGCAACGGCGGCGGCCGATCCGCGACCTCTGGTGTTTATCGAAAAGGTCAAAGGCACGTCGCGGCTCGTTGCCGCCGATGCCCGCGCCATGGCCGATGGCTTGAGCGCCGGCATGACGCTGGCGGATGCGCGCGCGCGGGTGCCGACGTTGAAGGCAATCGCATGTGACCACTCGGCGGACCACGCCTTCCTCACTCAGCTGGCCGAGATCGGATCGTCGTTCACACCCTCTTTGGCGCTCGAGGAGCCCGATGGCCTGATCCTCGATATCACCGGCTGTGCGCATCTCTTCGGCGGTGAGACCGGGCTTGTGCAGCGGCTCCGCAAGGCGTTGCACGCCGCCGGCGTGAGCGCCGAAACCACGGCCATCGCTCCCACCCCGGACATGGCGCGGGCGTTATCCCGCTTCGGCCGGCGCCACCCGATCATCGCACATGACAATGGGGAGGTGCGGGCGCTCCCTGTCCAGGCCCTGGCGTGCGTTGCAGACGACGCGCTCGCCCTCAAGCGCGCCGGCCTCAGAACGATCGGCGATGTCGCAGACCGCCCGTCTGTGCTGTTCTCAGTCCGCTTCACGCCGGCCTTCACCACGAAGCTGTCGCGCGTGCTGGGAGAGGAAGACCGGGGGATCGTGTCGCGGCGCGCGCCGCCGTCCTATGGTCTCGATCACAAATGCCCCGAGCCCGTTGTCAGCACCGAGGTGATCACACGCATCCTGGAGGGTTTGGCGCGACGCATGTCGGTGCATTTGCAGGAGACCGGCGAAGGTGGCCGCGCCTTCGAAGCCGTGCTCTTCCGGACCGACGGCATCGTGCGCCGCCTGCGTGTCGAGACGAGCGAGGCCACGCGTGATCCGGCCATCGTCCTGCGCCTGTTCCGCGACCGGATCGATACCCTCGCCGATCCGCTCGATCCGGGCTTTGGTTTCGATCTGATCCGCCTCGATGTGGCGCGCGCCGAAACTTATGACCTGCGCCAGACGAGTTTTGATGCCAGCGATGAGCAACGCCAGGAGATCGCCCTGCTCCTCGATCGGCTCGGCACGATCTTTGGCCAGGAGCGCGTCGTCAGACTGCGGGCCGCCGATACGCATATCCCGGAAGCGGCACAGACCATGCCGCCGACCGCGCTCGCCCGCACCGCGGGATCCTGGCCCGTGCCCGCATTCGTAACTGGTGTCGCGCCAATCTCGGAAACAGTCTCGGATGCAGCGCCCGCGCGGCCAATCTTGCTGTTCGACAGGCCGCATCCCATCGAGATCCAGGCCTGCGACGCCGATGGTGTTCCCGTTCGTTTCGGATGGCGCCGTGTCGTGCATGAGGTCGCCGCGGCCGAAGGGCCGGAGCGCATCGCACACGAGTGGTGGAGACGCCCCGGCGGGGGCACGCGCGATTACTATCGCGTCGAGACAAGCCGGGGCCGGCGGTTCTGGGTGTTCCAGGATCATGCTGCCCAGACTGGCCAGACCACCCAGACTGGCCAGACCACCCCGACTGGCCAGACCACCCCGACTGGCCAGACCACCCCGACTGGCGAGGCCCCGCGCGGGGGTCGATGGTTCCTGCACGGGGTCTTCGCGTGATGGCCTACGCCGAGCTTGCCGCCGCCACCAATTTCTCGTTCCTGCAGGGGGCATCCCATCCTGAGGACCTGGTTTCTCAGGCCATGCTGCTTGGCCATACCGGCCTCGGCATCTGCGATCGTAATTCCGTCGCCGGCGTGGTCCGGGCCTATGGCGCGCTCGAGGATTTGCGGCGCGACGGGCTGCCCGCGCCCCAGAAGGTCCGCGATGGCTCGGGGCCCGGCGAGCATGCCTGGATCGAGACCGGCACGGCTGCCGATTGGGCCGAGGTCTCCGACGCCATCAAGCGCCGCGCGCAGACATTCCGGCTGGCCGCCGGCGCACGGCTCGCCTTTGCCGATGGCGCACCCGATGTGATCGCCTATCCCAGCAGCCGGGACGGCTGGGGCCGGCTTTGCCGGCTGCTGACGCTCGGCAAAAGACGGGCGGACAAGGGCGACTGCCGGCTGTTGTTCGCGGATCTGCTGGCCGACACCGAAGACCTGTTGCTGATCGTCGTGCCGCCCCGACGGCTCGATGGCCTCGACAGCTGGGTCGGCAAGATCGCCGATGTGGCCCGCGGCGCGGTCTGGATCGCCGCCAGCATGCACCTGCGCGGCGATGACCGGCGGCGGCTCGCCCACCTCAAGGCGCTGTCCGCCAGACGAAATGTTGCGCTGCTCGCCGTCAACGACGTGCTCTACGACACCCCGCAACAGCGCCCCATCCAGGATGTGCTCACCTGCATCCGCGAAGGGCTCAAGATCGAGAGCGCAGGCCGGCGGCTGGAGATGAATGCCGAGCGCCACCTGAAGTCGCCGGCCGAGATGGCACAGCTCTTCCGCGGCGAGCCCGCAGCGATCGCGGCCACGCAAGAGTTGCTTCAGCGCCTCGATTTCTCGCTTGACGATCTGAGCTATGAATATCCCGACGAGCCCGTACCCAAGGGGTGGACGCCGCAAGCCTGGCTCGAGCACCTGACCTGGCGCGAGGCCGCTGTCCGCTATGGCGCCCGTCTTCCGGCCAAGGTCGAGACACAACTGAAGGATGAGCTGGCGCTGATCGGCCAGCTCGACTATGCGCCCTACTTCCTCACCATCAATGACATCGTCACCTATGCCCGCGCGCAAGGCATTCTGTGCCAGGGCCGCGGCTCGGCCGCCAACTCCGCGGTCTGCTACGTGCTCGGCATCACGGCGGTCGATCCGGCGCAGCACAACCTTCTGTTCGCCCGCTTCATCTCGAGCGAGCGCCGGGAGCCGCCCGACATCGACGTCGATTTCGAGCATGAGCGTCGCGAAGAGGTCATCCAGCACATCTACGCACGTTATGGCCGCGCGCGGGCCGGCATCGTCGCCACCGTCATCCGCTATCGCCCGCGCAGCGCCATCCGCGACGTCGGCAAGGTGCTCGGCCTGACGGAGGATGTTACCGCCCGGATCGCGGGCACCGTATGGGGCAGCTGGGGATCGTCGATCACCGAGATGCACCTGCGCCAGGCCGGACTGGACCCGGCCAATCCGCTGATCCGCCGCGCCCTCCACCTCGCCACGCGGATTCTGGGCTTCCCACGCCATCTCTCACAGCATGTCGGCGGCTTCGTGCTGACCCGCGGACGCCTCGACGACATCGTGCCGATTGGCAACGCCGCCATGGACGACCGCACCTTCATCGAGTGGGACAAGGACGACATCGACACCCTCGGCCTGATGAAGGTCGACGTGCTGGCGCTCGGCATGCTGACCTGCATCCGCAAGGCCTTCGATCTGATCCGCGCGCACGAGGGCGCGGATTTCGATCTCGCCTCCGTTCCCGCCGAGCAGGACGACGTCTACGCCATGCTGCAGGCAGGCGACTCCATCGGCGTGTTCCAGGTGGAAAGCCGCGCGCAGATGAACATGCTGCCCCGCCTCAGGCCGAAGACGTTCTACGATCTCGTGATCCAGGTTGCCATCGTCCGGCCCGGCCCCATCCAAGGCGACATGGTGCATCCCTATCTGCGCCGGCGCAGTGGCGTCGAGACAACCACCTATCCGTCGCCCGCCCCGCCCCATGACCCCGATGAGCTCAAGGCGGTGCTGTCGCGCACGCTCGGCGTCCCGTTGTTCCAGGAGCAGGCAATGCAGCTCGCCATGACCGCGGCTCGCTTCACCGATGCGGAAGCCAACCAACTCCGCCGCGCCATGGCGACGTTCCGTAACATGGGCACCATCCACAAGTTCGAGACGCTGCTGGTCGAGCGCATGGTCGAGCGCGGCTATGAGCGGTCGTTCGCCGAACGCTGCTTCGAGCAGATCAAAGGCTTCGGTGAATACGGCTTTCCCGAGAGCCACGCCGCCTCGTTCGCCAAGCTCGTCTACATCTCCGCCTTCATCAAATGCCGCTACCCCGCGGTCTTCGCCTGCGCGCTGCTCAACGCCCAGCCGATGGGCTTCTACGCGCCGGCCCAAATCGTGCGCGATGCGCGCGAACATGGCGTCGACGTCTATCCCGCCGATATCAACGCCAGCCTCTGGGACAATACGCTCGGCCCCGGCGACAATGGCCGGATCGCGCTCCGGCTCGGCTTGCGCCAGATCAGCGGAATGCAGCAGGCCTGGTGCGACCGGATCGTCGCGCAACGCGGCAACGGTTATGCCGATGTCGATAGCCTCGCGGCCCGCGCGGGTCTGCCGCAACGCGCCCTGCGCCTGCTGGCGGATGCCGACTGCTTCCGCTCGATCGGCATCGACCGGCGCAATGCCTTGTGGGCGGCGCGCCGCATTCCCGATGCCGATCCGCTGCCACTGTTTGCCGCCGCCCACCAATCCGATCTTGCCGACGAGCCCGAGGCGCACCTGCCCCCGATGCCGATAGCGGAGCATGTCGTCGCCGATTACCAGACGGCGCATCTCTCCCTCAAGGGGCATCCAGTGGCGTTCCTGCGCTCCGTCTTCCAGCCCGAAGGCGTCGTCTCGTGCGCCGAGACCAATCGGCTGCCGGATGGGCGCTGGACGAAGACGGCCGGCATCGTTCTGGTGCGCCAGCGCCCGGGCAAGGGCAACGCCATCTTCATGACACTCGAGGACGAGAGCGGCATCATCAACGTGGTGCTCTGGGCGCGCCAGTTCGAGAGGTTCCGGCGCGAGGTGATGAGCGCGCGGCTGATGGTGGTGGAAGGCCGTGTACAAAAGAGCCCGGAGGGCGTCGTGCATCTGATGGCGACCCGCATCCAGGATCGCTCGAGCGAGTTGCGCCGGCTCTCCGACACCCATGCCGCCGCCATCGAGCTGTCACCGGCCGACGAATTCAAGCACCCGCAGCATCCGCGCGGCGGCCACCCGCGCAACGTGCGCGTTCTCCCGAAATCGCGGGATTTTCATTGAACCGGCGCATTGGCGGCCGAGCTAAAGACATCATCGCGAGCCAGCGGCTGCGCCGACCGATGAAACCAACGCCCCGACAGGTTGCAGGCGCCATCGGATTGATAGACGCTCTTGCTGAGCTTTCGCTCACACGCAGGTAGCCTGTAGGCTCGCCAGTGCGATATGTTTGACCGATCGAAGTTGGCCAAGCGATTAGGAGCGGCGCATGAAGCCATAGCGAATGAGTTTGTGACACAGTAAGACTAGTCTCAAGGAGTCCGAAACAGCTGGCATTAAGCATGCTGGCTTGATAGGCCAGAAGACCAACGGCCAACAGTTGCGCACGCGGTGGCGCACGATCCAACCCGTCAACGCGCAGCAACAGTCGACCGCAATGAATAGCTCTTCATTTCAACCTGAAACTTCGGTGCAATTGAGTGGCCCGGGCGCTACAGCCACTTCACGCTCCGACGCATTGGCGTTCCCGAACAGACCGGCCAATTGGTCATACCTGGTCTCGCGATATGAGGGCACCGCCACGCGCTCTAAGCGACACCGGCGCGATAGGCGCGAGACGACCACACCATCAGCCTCTCACAGTAGGCTTAAATGCAGGCGCGGCCAAAGCAGCCTACACGGCGTATGTCGATTCCCAATCTGGGCGCTGTTTGTTGGCGTTCACTTTACAGCTTGGTAGGACACGCTGACGTGCGCCTTGCCGGAGTCAAATAGCTAGCCCCGAATCGACGAGTAGAACCCAAATCGCAGGCACCTGCTCCATGGCAGCCAAACAAATTACGCTTAGCGACCTGCTGTTAATTGAGAACGATCCTTATGTTCTGAGTTTTCAATGCCATTCCACAGGGTTGCCGATTTGGCCACAGATCAGAATATCGCTGTTCAGAATGATATTATCCGATCTTTTCTATGACTCTGTGCCGGCAGGTGGACAAGCAGTCGGCGCGCCGCCTATTCGCGCAGCCTCTACGATGACCAAATCGGTCGTTCGCAATACTTGGTTTCACTTGACACGCCAATCCAGAGCGGACGTTTGCTTTTTTTCCGTTGGCATTGCAAATCAATTTATCGACGGTAAATGGTTCAATCGGCTGAGCGATCACTTCGCGCTTTCGTGCCAAGCATCCACGCTGACTGTTGAAGAGCATCATGAGTGGAAGTGGCAATTTCCCCGGCACAACGCGCGCGTCATAAGTCATGCACCTCGACAATCTGTCAATACCGCAATAGCCACTTTGAGCGTTCGCGATGAACATCGACGGCAGGCCGCGGAACTCGTTCGCGCCCTTTCAGAAAGGTGCCAAAAGTACCTCGACTGGACATTGGATCTGACGCGAGAAGCATGGCTGATAAAGACACTGGCTGGCCGAACCGCCGCGATGCCATGGCAATATCAGGCCTACCAACGGATGTTGCGTCGCATCCGCCCGACGTTACTTTTTGTAGAAGCTGCCGCGTATGGCGGTCCTTTGGCCACCCTCATTGCGGCTGCTCGCGGCATCGGCATCACAACAGCTGAATTCCAACATGGATCAATTTCAGCTGGACACGATGCGTACAATTTTGCGCCTGCCGTTCTCGAAAGCAAAGCACTTTCATCCGTGCTCCCCGACTATTTTCTCGGTTACGGGCAATGGTGGAACGATCAGATCAATCTGCCCGCCCAAAAGCTTGTTATTGGCAATCCGCACAGGGATGCGCAGCTTGCAAAAATTGACACCCTGAAAACAGCCAAAAACGAGTTGCTCATTTTGAGTGACGGCATGAACTTTGAAATTTATCTCGAGCTTGCCAAGCAGCTCGAGGCTCGCGCCCTGGCGCGGGGGCTGAAGATAATATTGCGACCGCATCCAATTGAGCAATCCGCTGTCGCAGCGAAGTATGGCCGCGGCAGCGGCGGCATTTCCATAGAACGGCAGGATGATTTTTATGAAGCTCTCGCGAGGGCCGATACAATTGTAAGCGAAATATCTACCGGGTTGTTTGAAGCGATCGGAATAGCAAGAAAGATTTATTTATGGGAAACGCCAAAATCGTTGTTTACATACCCCGCTCATCCGTTCGACCGGTTCTCGCAAGCATCAGACATCGCGGACTTCGGTGACAACACGGCATCCACGTCGGCAGCAGGCGTCGCACCCTATTGGGCGCTTGACTGGGCCGGCAACTTCCACAAATTCCTAGAAGGATTGGGAGTCCAATGACATGACCACGGACCGTCTTAAATTAACCTTGGCGCAGCGGGTTTATCCACTCATTCTGATTTATTACTGGGCGACCCAGTACTTGATCGGCAGCGACGACGTTGTAGAACGCGGCAGCGCGATATATTTTCTGCACATCATCCCCATATCTGTGTTTTCCCTAATCGGATTGGCCTCAATTGCAAGATTGAGACCGATTCCAGCACCTGTTTTGCTCATGTTATTATTCGTGGTTCAAGTATCCCTAGTGGCCGTGATCCGCTTCGATTTTCAAACATTGCTGAGCATTGGGCTCCTTTCAATTGCAGTGCTGACAGTTTTCGCGAACCAACTGTCGCCGTCGTCACGATTGATGAACCGACTATTTCTTGCCTCGATCGCCGCAAGCGCCTTATGTTACTCGCTGGGAAACAGCTTCTATACAATCATCCCAGGCTACTCGCTCGACAGCGTTTCTTGGCGCATATCCCTATTTCCTCGCGTTGCCACATCGGCATTTTTCGCTGCCGCACTATTGATTTTCAATATTCTGGATAAAGACGCACCCCTTCGCCGAACGTGCCTTATACTATCGGTGTATTTCTTGATATTTTCAGGGTTGCGCACTGCGCTATTGGCGTGCACCATCTCCGTGCTTTATATTTACCTCGCTCGCACGACACTACTTCGTGGCAATGCAGTGCAATTTTCACTTATATTGACGTCGCTAATAGCCTTCATTGGCATGGTATTTATGAACCAGCTAGTGCTGTACCTTCCAGATTTAGGGCCCACGATGAACTATTTCATCTTCCATAGCGATGCTGATTTCAAAAATTCCGATGAAATAAATTTGGCCGTTATTCGGTCGCAATTGTGGCTTGAGCAGCTTAGCATCGCCTGGAGCAACCCCGTATTCGGCGTCGGCACTTACGATTTTTCTGAACGCTCGGAGGCGCTCGGCCACCTGACAAATGGCTCGGAGTCGTTTATTGTTGGCCTGTATGCTCGAGTTGGCGTGGCGGCAATAATGTTATTACTTTCCATTCTATCTGCAATATGGCTAGGCATTAAGTCTGGTGGCGCGATCCAGCCCGCAGTTGGTGCGGTTCTTCTGGTAGCCATGCTGGCCTATGGCGGCTTCATTGCCGCTTATGACTTCGTGTTCCTCGCGATGATAGGGCTAATCGCGCGTGCACCAGAGAGTGCCCCTACCCCAACCGGCACTCGTTCATAACGACAGGTCGCTTTGGTCCGAAAACTCCAGCTTCGAATGAAAGCACGCTGTGGCTCAGACCATCTCCCAACCTCGGCCAAAGAGACTATTTTACGGCCTCGACATAGAGCGACATCTGGGGATGGGTTGTATCAAATAAACCCGATCGACGCATCAGTGGAGAGGCAGACTGAGCGTGGCCTGAACGATAAACATTACCAAATCCAGCATTCCGCAAATATTGCATCACCTTTTCATGCGTCCACCAGGAAACATGGTTACCCGGCCAATCCGGCTGGAACGTACATTGTTCCGTAAAATAGTCGAGCGCCTCTGTCATCGTTTTGGAGGAAATGACGGCCATAATCTTTTCTGCGTCATACTTCCTAGGACTGGGGCTCAAGCTGTTCATTGCCAGCTGCGAAGCAACGTGGTGGAGCCAGCGCTCTGCCAAAGGAACGCTGGTGGCGGGGGCGCGGAAGTGCTTTTCGTATGACCCGACTGTCGCATACGCTTCATCCCAATAGAACCAATCGGCATCGTTGGCCAAAAGTGCACGGTAATCCGTTTCCGCGTCGGGTCCGGTCGTAATTCGAACAATTCCACCCGGCTTCAGTATGCGGTAGACGTCTTTGAACAGGGATTGGACAGCATCCGATTTCACGTGCTCAATCGTGTGGGACGTGTAGACAATGTAGGCGAATGCGTTCTCAAAGGGCATTGGCTCCTTAGTCATAATATCGTAATGCACGATATTATTCTGAACACCTGAATACCAGTCAGTCGCATAATCAACATTCGTCCAATACGGATGTTGAAATGAACCAGCACCAACATTGATGAAAGGCTTCTTGCTGAGCTCGGCGTCTGGATAAATTGCCCGATAGATGTCCAGGCGTTCGTCGTCTGGTTTGCGCTTGATCTCAAAGCCAACCATCCCAGCCAGACGTCGGACACCACTCTTCAGCATGAGTTTTCCTTTCTTTGTTTACCTTGGTCAGTTTTCAGTTGACCAGGAAGACGCCTCGCGTTTGGACGGTGATAGTCGACATTCGTGCCGCTACCGCGCTTTGATAGTGTTTTGGTCGCAAACTTAGCTAGTTATCTGATGTCATGACTTGTCGAAGACCAATTCTTGGCATTAAAGTTTGTTCGTCATGTAGAAAAGAACCGCCGCCCGCACAATTTAAGCGACTTTGTTGCTTCGTGCCATGGCAGATCAAATGTGCGCATGGCAATGATCGTAGAAGTCAAGGCCAATAGACCTTGCGTGGTCGCGTACCCCATGGCGGCACCAACAATTCCGAATCGAACGATTAGCAGCCATGTTACCAGCGTGCCGATCAGAGCGGCAGTCAGTAAGACGGCTGCCAGAAGCCATGTCCGTTGAAAAAAGAAAAAGATGGAAGACGTGGACATATACACTCCGGAAAATGCCCCACCAAGCATGAACCAGGGTAAGATCCCGACAGCAGCGCCAAAACTCGGACCAAGCAGGATTACTCCCAATAGGAGGAGTGCTGCGCCTAACGAGGCCGCTATCGCAAAGAAGGTTGGAATGGTCGCATAGATTGCGCCAACAACTAGATACTTGTCGTCGGCCTCACCCGATGCGAGTTTCGAATTGAGCCAAGGAGAGTAGGCCTTTACGAAAGCATCGGCAAGAAGGGACATTATGACTCCAAGCTGGGCGCCGGCGCCATAAATTCCGAGTGCATGCCCCCCCAGAATGGCTGACACCATCCAGCGGTCCGTAGTTCCCAGAAGTACGCCTATGAAAACGTGTGGAACGAGGGAAGCGCCGAAAACAACAAGCTCTTGAGCGTGACCGCGCTTCATCGACCATCGGGCATCCCCCGCCCGGTACAGGAGGTAGCATGCCATTGTTGCCATGATGATGGTGCTTGCAGCTATGGCGACATTGCGTCCATTGCCGCCCCAGGCCAGACCAACAACGGCGACGAGCGACAACCCAACGTTCAAAAAACTCGCGGCAATCTGCATGGCCGCATTTTGTACCGCTTTCTGTTGGCTCTGCCACAATAGCAGCCGACATTGCAGCAAGACGTTGGCGCCGGCTGTCAGCGCAGCTACGGCTCCCCAGATACCGCCGAGCGCACCCCCTAGAAGATGGGGCCATACGCTCAAAATCGACGCGGCGAGTACAGCCGCTCCTATCGTCGATACAATACCGACGCAGAGGGCTGCACCTACAAAATCGCTCATTTCCTGCCTAGAATGAGTAAACCATCGCAAGCTGACGGCCGGGTGAACATTCAGCCCCGCGAACGGCAGACAGACCATAACAAGCATCGAGAAAGCAATGACCTGTCCATACTCTTCTGGACCGAGAACGCGCGTGAGCAGCGGCAGTAGGAGGAATGGTACTGCCGCCGATACTGCATTAGCTGCGGCATAAATAGCTCCCGCGCGAAAAACATTCATGCCGCTGTGGTCCCGACCCTATAGCCTAAGGAACGCAGCAAGCATCGTTAGTCCAGCAGGACCGCTTTTTTCTGGATGAAACTGGCAACCAAAAATGTTGCCTGAACGCACAGCGGCTGTGATCCGGTGACCTCCATAAAAGCAATGCGCTAACATGTGCCTCGTATCATTGGGCAGGAAATGATAGGAGTGAACCAAGTACACAGGTGTCTCGACTGGCGTATCGGCAAGCACGGTTCCCGACCACTCCGCACCAGACGATGGGTGAAGGCCGGACCAGCCGATGTGGGGAATCTTGAGACGCTCGACTGTTGCCGATTTTGCTGGGACAGCAACGACCCGGCCAGGGATCAAGCCGAGGCCCTGATGTTCTCCAAACTCTTCGCTAACAGATCCAAGCATCTGCATCCCGAGGCAGATTCCCAAAAGTGGTCGTCCAGATTGCGCAAAGCGCTTGAGCGCGGGAACGAGCCCGCGGTCGTTAAGTCCCTTCATGCCATCGGAGAAAGCGCCGACACCGGGCAAGACCAATCTCTCGGCTCTCTCGAGCTCGACCGGATCGGACGTCAGTAAAATGTCTGCGCCACAATGCTCTAAAGCATGCTGCACACTAAACAAGTTCCCAATTCCGTAGTCGACAATGGCCGTGCTACCTGAGCTCATGCGTTCCTCATCTTGACCCCGGACGCGCGCGCCTTGTCTCTGATCTCTGGTAGCGTCATCTGATTGAAGTGTAGCGCGTCAGCGACGGCGACGGCATCAGCTCCCGCACCAACGACTTCATTGAGATGCTCAACTTTACCAAATCCGCCGCTTGCGATCACTGGAACGTTCACGGCCTTTGCGATAGCCGCGGTCAGCGCGACATCGAACCCCTTCCGCGTCCCTTCTCGGTCGATGGACGTAACGAGAATCTCGCCGGCGCCGCGTTCAACGGCCTGCTGCGCCCATCCGATTGCATCGATCCCGGAACGTTCCCGGCCGCAGTCCGTATAGACTTCCCAACGGTCCGCCCCCTGCTGTTTCGCTTCGATCGACAAAACCACACACTGCGAACCGAACCGCTGCGCAACCTCGTTGATCAGGCCGGGTCTACGAATAGCCGCTGTATTGATTGCGACCTTATCGGCCCCTGACCGCAAGAGATCGCTCACATCATCGACAGTCCTTATGCCACCACCAACTGTCATTGGCACGAATACGTCGCGTGCAGCGCGTCGTACTATCTCAGTCAATTTACTGCGTCCGTATAGGCTTGCGACTATGTCGATGTAGATGAGTTCGTCGGCACCTTGTTCATAGTAGCGACGAGCGAACTCTTGGGGGTCACCGATCACCCTAAGCCCCTCCAGATGGACACCCTTGATCAGATTTGGCCCCTTGATATCGAGTCGGGCAATCAATCGCACGTTGGTCATGAATCACTTCTCTTGCCAGACCGAGTGCCGAAGAGCCCACGAGCCGTTTTCCCATTTCCAGAGATGCGGAGAGCGGAACGTGTCTGCCAAGCTATCAAAGTAGGCACGATCCATGATCGGCTGTTCGAACATCCGCGAAGCTTCCGGAAACTCCTTTTCCGGAAGGCTGAGATACTGGAAAATCTCTTCGGCAAACCGCTCAGGGAACTCGCCATCGAACCGCCGGGCCAACGCAACGCCTTCATCCCGCTCAATATCGCGGGAGCGAATTTCCTGTGCAGCGTCATAGATCGTACGCCCGATCCCGAATTTGACAAAAGTCGAATAGTAATGGAAATCATCAATGCGATCATCGATACTGTTATATTTGCTGTATGTTCCTGCAGTGCGCTCCGGCGACGCCTGGAAGCCGCCGTGCTCAACCGCATAGTAATAGCAACTCTGCGGATGCCACTTGAGATAGTAGCCGAGATAGTGCACTTCGATGTTGTTGCGTTCGATCTCTTCCGGATTGGCAGGCAGGTATGGCTGAAGTTCGTGTGGGTCGACGCCGAAATACTGCTGGAGGTCGGCAATGGACGTTCCTCCGAGGAAGACCTTCGATTTGTCAGCGGCAGTAAAGTACGACCAATCTCGCTTCGCTGATTCTGTATCGGCGATTGGATTGCCGTACTCGGCTTCGTTTTCGCCATAGAACACCAGCGGGAGTTTGTGCAGCAATGCCATCTTTGGTGCCAGTGCTTTCTGCCCAAAGATAAAGGCCTGGAAGGGGTGAAACAGATTCTCTACCGCCAGCCGTGTCAGCAATCGATGAACACGCCCGTTAGGCGTACAGAGAAAATTATCGAATCCGGCATGGATCCACGACTGGAAGTTGCGCCAACCCCAGTCAGTATAGACATGCGGAGCCCAAGTTACGGTCAACGGGTGCATGCCGTACTTGTGCTTGAGAATATGGGCAGCATAGAAGCTGTCCTTGCCGCCGGAACCTGGCACCAGACAGTCATAGGATCCGTCGGTCTTGCGGTATCTGTTGCACAATTCGCGTAGTTGGTCCTCTCGTGCGGCCCAATTGATCTCACTATGCTTGCGATCGGCAACGCGGCAAGCGTCACATACGCCATCGACAAAGCGGATCGTCTGCTTCTTGCTTTCTTTTGTATGCTCGTACTCGACGGCAGAGTTTGGTCGCTGATTCGAGATCACGCACGTCTTACAGTATTTCACCTCCATCGGAAGCCCGTATCGACTGCTCTTGGGCTCGTCGACGGCAAATGAGGCGAGATCGATGTGGTGTCGGCGTGGATATTTACGCATGGGCGTCCTCTACAATCATCCTGAAGGCGTCGAAATCGGCCTGCGTATCGACGTCGATCGAGCGCTCAGTCGGCATTACGTAGCCGACTGTATCTGACGTCACAAAGCTGCGCTCCGCGCGAAACTTTGCAACATCTGCAACATAGACGGCGCCGTTGAGCGCAAATACGCTTGGCAAATCCTGTCGGCGTTGGACGTTTGGAAGTGGATCGAGGATGGGCACGAGTTCGTTGCCAACCCCGAGCTTATACATCCAATACGGACTCTGCTCAACGAGGCAAAGAGAGACACATGTGGTTGCCCCCGTCGTAATCAACAGTTCGCAAGCTGCGTCGATATCCCGTGTTGTCCGAAGGGGAGATGTCGGCTGCAGCAAGACGAGAATTTCGAAACCCGGCAAGGCCTCGATGGCATGCAATACCACGTCGACCATGGAGGCGGTATCCGAAGCCAATGGGTCAGGTCGACGGAAAGGCACCTCGCAGCCGCATCGTTCGGCCGATTGCATAATTGTAACATCGTCGGACGACAGCACCAAGCGATCAATGTAGGACGACAACCGCGCAGCATCAATCGTCCACTAAATCAGCGGCCGGCCAGCCACCGGGAGCAAATTCTTGCCAGGCAATCCTTTCGACCCGCCACGCGCTGGCACGAGCCCCAACACAGATCTTCCAGCGATCATTTAAAGACCTTATCGAAGTCTACGTTGGCCCGCTCATAGTCCGACAGGCGGCCGATATCGAGCCAATACCCGTCGACAAAATGGCAACGCGTGCTCATGCCGGTTTGCGCCATCTTTTGGAATAAAGTCGGCATGTCGAATAACTGATTGGGCGGCACGAGACGGATGGCCGCTGGGGACAGCACGTAGATCCCTGCTGACACGACGAAGCGCTGGATCGGCTTCTCTTCGATTTCCTCGATCTGGCCGCCGCGCTCCCGCACAACACCAAACGGCACTTGCATCTCGAAGTCACGCACGGCCATTGTTGCATCGGCGCCAGATTGCAAATGCTTGTCGATCATCGACCCGTAGTCCTGTCGTGTGAGCAGATCAGCATTGGTGACTATGAGCGGCAACTCCGGCACCTCTGGCAGCAAGCTCAGTGCGCCTGCTGTGCCCATGCGATCGCGCTCGCGAAGATATTTCACGCTGACCCCGAAACGTGCACCGTCTCCAAAATAATTCTCGATTTGCTCAGCCTTGTAATTGACAGCAAAATAGAATTTTCGGAATCCGTTTTCGGAATACCCCCGCACGATCGTCTCAAGCAGAGGTTGAGAGCCTACCTTGAGCATAGGTTTAGGCGTATCGACAGTTAGCTCCTTAAGCCGAGAACCAATTCCGCCAGCCATTATTACGATCCAATTGTCACGCTCCTCGGCAGCTAAGAAGTCATCGATCGTACCGAGACCCACAACAAAACCTGAAGCGTCAATGATCGGCACCTGATGCACAACCAGTCTGCGCATGGTCGCGAGAATGTCCTGCCGGTTACCATTCTCTGGAACGCATGTAGGATTGCGGTGCATCGCCGCAGCAACCTTGTCACTCAGCGTGAGCCCTTGCAACAGCCCGCGTCGAATGTCGCCGTCACTAAGAGTGCCAAGGAGGCGCCGGTCCGCATTGACCACCATCGCCATTTTGCTGCCGGCGCGGTCGATAACATCCAGGGCTTCTCGCAGTGACCCATCAGGACCAATCAGCGTTTGCTCCCAATGCTTCATGGCTTTGGCCCCACTTTGTGGGCAGGGATCCCCGTAAGGACACCACCGCCTATAAAATCCCTGACAACCACGGCGCCGGCTCCGATCAACGTTGCATTTCCGACCCGTACGTTCTGTCGCACGACTGCACCGGCGCCGACATGGCTGTCAGCTCCTATGACCACCCCGCCACAAATTAATGCACCTGGCGCGATGTGAACCCATGCACCAATCTTTGCATGATGCTCGACAACTGCAGCAGTGTTCACAATAACGCCTTCTTCTATTGATGCTCCGACTTGCACGACGCTATTTGCCAGAACCTGTGCGCCCTCGGCAATAACCGAAAACGGTGATATGACGGAACGCGGATGGCAAACCGTCGCAAACCTCCAGCCAACGCTGACCAGCCGCTGCTGGATAATGCGCCGACCTGGTTCGCTTCCCATGCCGCCGATCCCGTTGGCCAGCAACACTTCGTTGGATTGGAATTTGTAGAGAACCAAATCATCACCAATTACTGGCACACCACAAATATGGCGACCATGATGTGCGGCAATTGAATCCGTAAAACCAAGAATTTGCGTACCAGATGCCAACAGGGCGTCGGCGACTACCGCCGCATGCCCCCCTGCACCGACAATTATGACCGGTCGACTTGTGACAGCCCGCGTCATGGATCTATCAAGTCGTCAATGTCGTAATCGCGCTGAGCTGAACGACCGACCATGTCCCACAAACCCATCGGAGACACGCCTAGGCCAGGCCGCTTGGCGGCGAGTGCGTCCACGACCAGCGTTTCGCCCTTTTTAATTTGACGGCTCGCAACAAGGCTCCGACGAGCAACAGACCGATTTGGCAACTCGGCCGGTACCGGTATCTTGAGTGGACTACCTAGGGCCGATTCTACAGAACGAATTGTCTTCACTAGTGTCGCCAACTCAGTTGGCTCAAGCGACGCGGCTTGATCCGGGCCAGGCAATGACCGATCAAGTGTGAAATGTTTCTCGACAACCGTCGCCCCCCGGGCCACTGCCGCGATTGCAACTTCGGTTCCGAGCGTATGATCGGAGTAGCCGACTAGAAGCCCAAAAGCTGCACGCATCGTGTCCATCGCTCTGAGGTTCACGGCACATGCCGGGGCAGGGTACTGTGTTACGCAATGCATCAATGTGACATGCCGTTGCAACATTTCCTGTCCCGCATCACTTGCGAACGCAGCTTCGAAATCACGGCGCCCAGCTGGCTCGCGCGTGCACGTCAGTCCGAATGCGATTACGCCTAGCGCCGCCTCGATTTCACCAAGGGTTGCCATGCCTGAGGAGACGATCATCGCCCGCCGCAGTCGCGCCGCCTGCAGCAACAGGGGGGCTGCGGTTATATCCCCCGAAGCAATCTTAAGGTAGGGCATGTCGAGCGTCGCAAGGAACGCCAAGACTCCGACTATCAAACGCCGTCGACATAAACCTTATGCCTCGTGCACGGCAACTGGCTAGCAGCACATGATGATCCGCCTGAGACAATTCGAGCCGCCGCAGCATGGATAGCTGCGTGCCATCCTCTTTCAGGTTGTCGGTCTGATACTTGGCTCGCGCGGCGCTCGCCGTTGCCAAGTCTTCTGAATTAAAGGTTTGAAATTTAATTGCATCTGCGCCAGCTGACGCCGCAGCATCAACAAGCGCCAGCGCCGCATCGAGCGAGCCGTTATGATTGACGCCGGCCTCAGCGACTATGAAGACCTGATTTGGCATTCTACTCCTTCGATGCTGCGCCGCGAGGCGACCTCCCGACACGTGTCACAAACAAGAAGGTCTACAATCGATGCAAGTAGACGTTCTTGCAACCAAGGTCAAACATACAAAACGATGACCAAAGAGCGACGCAGCGCCAATCGGCCGGTCATCCTGACCTTAAGCAGTCTGCGGCGCTGCGTAGCCGTTGGCTCGCTCCTGCAGCACGCCTCTAGTCCGACAAAGGGACCCGAACCTGCAAGACTCTGTTCCACTAATGTGTTGCTGCTTTGGCGCTAAGGGCTTGATTATGCAGCATCGACCTATTACCCCGACCTGCCCCACGAAACGCCCAAGCCGTCGTGCCAGAGGATCTTGATCAGGTAACCCTGCCGCCCCGAAAGACGAACAGATCGCCAGCGAACGGATCACGGCCGAGCATCTCCTGAACCTGAAGCGCGAGCCCGTTCATGCCGCGCCGCATGTCGGTCCGTCCGACCGAGAGCCAGACGCGAACGCCCCCATTCTTGGAAGACAATGGCGGCACCGGGATCATCGCTTCCTCAATACGTCGAGCACGCGCTTGAGGGTCCGGCCGTCGAAACTCGAGCCGACGCGGACACGGTAGTCGCCGGAAACCTCGATCTCGATCGTCTCCGATGTCGCTGAGGTCGCCGACGCCGCGCCCTCGTTCTCAGGCTCTGGCGTGATCGTCAGCGGCACCAGTCCGGATGTGGACGGCGGCGCCGCATGTGGCTTGCTCGCTTCGCCATACCGGCGACGCCAGTTGAACACCTGGTTCGCATTGACATTGTACCGCCGCGCTACCACCGAAACCGAAGTACCAGGCACAAGCGTCGCCGCCACGATCTCCCGCTTCGGCGCCTCCGGCCACCGCTTGTTGGTTCGCCGCCCGCCATTTGTGCCCATGATCGCACTTGTGGACACATCCACATCCCGCGCTGCCTCGCATCAGGGTGCAAGACTCGGCTACCTCGAACACTACGGCAAGGCGGTCCTGACCGGAGGGAGACTGTGCTGGCAGCAAAAGACCGGAGTCGCCTGGCACCCTGGCACTACATCGCACCGGGCAAGCCGATGCAGAACGGTTTTGTCGAATCCTTCAACGGCCGCTTGGTAAGCGCCTCATGATCGACCTTGGCGGCCGGTTGTCGGTTTGCGCTTGACGGGTGTGGGGTGCGGAAGCGACGCTATCGCGTCGGTTTCCGGGTGGCGAGTGCGACGTTCCAGGGCAGCAGCGCTGCGACGTCGGCGGGGGTTGTCGCCTGGGGTAACTTGTCGAAGATCAGGCGCAAGTAAGCGTAGGGTTCGAGGCCATTCGCCTTCGCCGTTTCGATCAGGCCGTAGAGTTTCGCCGAGGCGTGCGCGCCCGCCGGCGTGTCCGAGAAGAGCCAGTTCTTTCGACCGATCACGAACGGGCGGATCGCGTTCTCGCACAGCACGTTCGAGATCTCGACGCGGCCGTCGTCGAGATAACGGATCAGCCGCGGCCAGTCGGTTGCGAGATAGTTGATCGCCTGTCCCGTGTACGTCTGCGGCGGTGCTGCGCCGAGGTTTTTGTCGAGCCACGCGCGCAACTCGTCCCAGATCGGCTTCGCCTTCTCTTGTCGCAACGTGTGCCGCTGGGCCGCCGACATCTTGGTGTCGCGTGCAAGCTTCTCGATCGCGTAGAGCTTGCGAATGATCTTCAAGGCGTCCGCCGCGAGACCCCGCTCCTGGCCTGCGATCGTATGCTGCGCCTGTATCGCCTTGATGAAGCGGCGGCGCGCATGATCGAGGCAGCCGACATGCTTGACGCTGTCACGCTTCGCTGCGGCGTTGTAGCCAGCGTAATCGTCGGATTGCAGAAAGCCCTGGTAATCCGAGAGAAGATCCAACGGCACAGATGCCGCTCGCGTGGCCGCGTAATCGAATAGGATGACGGGTTGCCCAGGCCGGCCGCCGCGACGGACCCACATGAAGGACTTGTCTTTCGCCGCCCGGCCTTCTTCCTTCAGCACCTGAACCGTCGTCTCGTCCATCTGCAGCACGTCGTAGGCGAGCATATGATCGTTGAAGAGGTCGATCAGCGGCTGAACGAGGTCGCCGAGCTTGATCATCCAGCACGCCATCGCCGTGCGCGAGACGCTGATGTGGTAGCGCGCGAGAATGCCTTCCAGCCGATACAGCGGGAGGCCGTCGGCGTATTTCGACACGGTGATGAAGGCCGCGAGTTCCGGCGAACAGTTGCTCTTCGGCAGTGGCTGCGCCGGCATCGGCGCCGTGACGACGGCAGGACCGTCAGTCTCGGTGCCTTCACACGTTCGGCAGGCGTACTTGAAACGCACGTGCTGTTTAACGAATGCCTGCGCCGGCACCATGCCGATCTGCTCGCTGGTCACCTCGCCGATGCGCGTCAGTTGGCAACCGCACGCGCATGTCTTCTGGCTTTCAGGAATGTCATGTTCGATGCGTTGGCGTGGCAGCGCCGCGTCGATCGGCTTACGTTTGCCGCGTTCACGCGTATGCGCAGGCACCGTGATCTCGGCGGCGTTTGTGTCAGTTTCAGGCTTCGTGCCGAGCACTTCAGCCTCGTTGAAGAACAGATCGGGATGACCGAGGCTGCTGAGTTTCTCGGATGACGGCGCGAACTGCTTGTGCGTCGCAAGCCGCAGTTGCTCTTCGAGGATCGCGATCGTCGCGCGCTGCGATGTGACGGTCGTATCGCGCTCCGCGATCAGTGCTTTAAGAGCCACGATCTCGTCGCGATCCAGCGTCGGCGATGTAGCGGAATTGCCCACGCGGCAGCATTAACTGATTTGCGCGTGTCGTGCGCGTCACGCGGCGGCGATCTTCACAGAACGCTGCGGTATTCGAGCGCGCGATGCGGCTTCAATTGCTTCAGATCGAGACCTTCGAGTAGCCGCAAAAACTGCTCTTCCGAGAGGGTAACGACAGGCGGCCGCGTGGTCTCGCTCTTAATCGCCGATAGGTGCACGGGCCACTTGAACTTCGTCTCCCTCCGGTGAAGACCGCCTTGCTGTGAGGCCTGGGTTCGCGGAGTCTTGGCGTTGATCCGGGGCAGCGCGGGAAGTGGATGTGTCCACAAAAGCGATCATGGACACAAGTGATGAGGAGCGGCGTCGCAACAAGCGCTGGCCGGAGGCGCTGAAGCGCGAGATCGTCGCGGCGACGTCGCGGCCGGGCGCATCGGTCTCGGTGGTGGCGCGGCAGTACGACGTCAATGCCAACCAGGTCTTCGCTTGGCGTCGCCGCTTTCGCGAGGCGACCGAGGTCGCGACGCCGGCGTTTGTGCCGGTGACGATCACGCCCGAGCCCGAGGAGAAGCCTGCGCCGGCGGTTTCAGATACCATCGAGATCGAGGTTGGCGACGACTGCCGCGTGCGTGTCGGGGCGAGTTTCGATGCCCGCGCGCTGCAGCGCGTGCTCGACGTGTTGAGGAAGCGATGATCCCGGTCCCGTCGGACGTGCGGGTGTGGCTCGCGGTTGGGCGTACCGATATGCGGCGCGGGATGAATGGGCTCGCGCTGCAGGTTCAGGAAGCGCTCGGACGTGATCCGTTCGTCGGCGACCTCTTCGTGTTCCGCGGGGCGCGCGGCGACCTGATCAAGGTCCTCTGGCACGACGGCCTCGGGCTCTCGCTTTATGCCAAGCGGCTCGAGCGCGGCAGGTTCGTCTGGCCGCCGAGCGTGCCTGCGCCATCCGCGTCGCTACGTCCGCCAGAAGAGCATGCAATCTCGATCTCGGCCGCGCAGCTCGCCTACCTTCTGTCCGGCATCGACTGGCGTAACCCGGTTCACACATTCCGCCCGGAACGTGCGGGATAGCTGCGTTTTTTTCGGGCGGCGGACGTTGGCCTGTGATTCCCTCAGGACATGGATTCGCCGTCTCCCGATCTTCCCGACGATCTCGATGCGCTCAGGGCCGTTGCGGCTGCAGCGCTCGCCCGCAACGCTGGCGACGCGGCGACCATCGCGCGTCAGAACCTGGAGATCGCCAAGCTCAAGCGGCAGATCTACGGGCCGCGCTCGGAGCGCACCGCGCGCCTCCTCGATCAGATGGAGCTGGAGCTCGAAGAGCTGGTGGCCACCGCCACCGAGGACGAGATTGCCGCCGAGCAGGCCGCCGCCAAGACCACGACGGTTGCGGCGTTCACGCGCCAACGTCCTGCGCGCCAACCGTTCCCGCTGCATCTGCCGCGCGAGCGCGTGGTCGTGCCGGGCTTCACGGAGTGCCCCTGCTGCGGTGGCAGCAGATTGCGCAAACTCGGTGAGACCATCACCGAGACGCTGGAGGTGATCCCGCGCCAGTGGAAGGTCATCCAGCACGTGCGCGAGAAGATGACCTGCCGGGACTGCGAGAAGATCAGCGAGCCGCCGGCGCCGTTCCATGTCACCCCACGCGGATGGGTTGGCCCGAACCTGATGGCCATGCTGCTGTTCGAGAAGTTCGGGCAGCACCAGCCCCTGAACCGCCAGGCCGAGCGTTATGGCCGCGAGCGCGTGCCGTTGAGCCTGTCGACGCTGGCCGATCAGGTCGGCGCGGGGTGTGCGGCTTTGGAACCGCTGCTTCGTCGTGTTGAGACACACGTGTTTGCTGCCGACCGATTGCACGGTGACGACACCACGGTGCCCGTGCTGGCCAAGGGCAAGACACACACCGGCAGATGCTGGGTCTACGTACGCGACGACCGCCCGTTCGGTGGCGGCGCTCCACCAGCGGCAATGTTCTACTACTCACGCGATCGCGGCGGCGCCCACGTTGAAAAGCATCTTGCGCGATGGTCCGGGCTGCTGCAGGCCGACGCCTACTCGGGCTACAACAGGCTGTACGAGGCCGGCCGTACGCCGGGTCCGATCCTGGAGGCAGCGTGCTGGGCGCATGCGCGCCGGCCATTCTTCGCCCTCGCCGACATCGAGGCCAGCGCGCGGCGCAAGGCGGAAAGCAAGTCAGCGGCGCCGATCTCACCCTTGGCGCTGGAGGTCGTGCAGCGCATCGACGCCCTGTTCGAGATCGAGCGCGGCATCAACGGACGGAGCGCGCAGGAACGCCGCGCCATGCGCCAGCAGCTGAGCCGGCCGCTCGTCGACGATCTCGAAGCCTGGATGCGTGCCGAGCGTCCTAAGCTCTCGCGCGGCAACGATCTCGCGAAAGCCATGGACTACATGCTCAAGCGCTGGCCCGCCTTCACTCGCTTCCTCGACGATGGTCGCATCTGCCTGTCGAACAATGCGGCGGAGCGGGGTGCGCGCGCCGGGGCATGGCGACCAGGGTTTCCGGTTGAAGGCGACCAGCCAATCCAGTCGATGACGACCACCTGTTCCGGTCCATGGCGACCAGGGCAACAGGGCTGTGCACGGGCGTGATGAACGCCGTTGGGTGATCCGCGAATCAGCCGGACCTCGCTCCTCATTCCAGAGGAGCGGTGATGGCCCAATCGAGATTACCCATGCGCAAGATCCGCGACGTGCTGCGGCTGTCGGCAGCCGGGCTATCCAAGCGTCAGATCGCCGCCAGCCTCGGCATCGGCCCGACCGCCGCTGGTGCGTGTCTGCGCCGGGCGCGTGCGGCCGGTATCGGCTGGCCGCTGCCGGACGATCTCGCAGACGACGCGCTGGAGCGCCGTCTCTATCCGCCGGTTGCGATGCCGGCCACGGACTGGCGGTCGTTGCCGGACTGGTCGACGGTGCATCGTGAGTTGCGCCGCAAGGGCGTGACGCTGCAGCTGGTGTGGGAGGAGTATCGCGCCGTCGATCCGGACGGTTACGGCCGCAGCTGGTTCTGCGAACTCTATCGGGCCTGGGAAGGTCGGCTGTCGCCAACGATGCGTCAGGCGCATGTCGCAGGCGAGAAGCTGTTCGTCGACTACGCTGGCACCACGATCGATGTCGTCGACGCCGCGACCGGCGAGGTGCATGCGTGCCAGCTGTTCGTCGCGGCGCTTGGTGCATCCAGCTTGACCTACGCCGAGGCGACGTTCACGCAGACGCTCCCCGATTGGATTGGCTCGCACACGCGTGCGTTCGACTTCTTTGGCGGCGTACCGGCGATGGTCGTCTCCGACAATCTGAAGTCGGGCATCACCAAGGCCTGCTTTTACGAGCCGGCTGTCAACCGTGCCTATGCCGAGATGGCAACGCACTACGACACTGTGATCGTACCGGCCCGGCCAATGAAGCCGCGCGACAAGGCGAAGGTCGAGGTCGCGGTGCAGGTGGCGACGCGCTGGATCATCGCCAAGTTGCGCAATGCCAAGTTCTTCTCGCTCGCCGAGTTGAACGAAGGTATCCGCCGTTGCGTGACGGCGCTCAATGATCGTGTCTCCCGGCATCTCGGTTCGAGCCGCCGCGCACTGTTCGAGGCGGTCGAGCAATTAGCACTGAAGTCGTTGCCGGCCGAGACCTACGTCTACGCCGAATGGAAGCAATGCAAGGCCGGGCTCGATTATCACGTCGAAGTCGAGAAGCATTACTACTCGGTGCCGCACGCACTGCTGCGCGAGACGCTGTGGGCACGGATCACGGCGCGCGCGATCGAGCTGTTCCATCGGAGCAAGCGCGTCGCCGTGCACGTGCGCTCGTCATCGAACCGCCGCCACACGACCGTGCGCGAGCACATGCCGGCAAGCCACCAACGCTATGCCGATTGGACGCCGGAGCGCATCCAGCGGCAAGCGGCCGAGATCGGGCCGAAGACGTCGGCGCTCGTCGAACTCATCCTGCGCGAGAAGACACATCCCGAGCAGGGCTTTCGCGCCACGATCGGCATCATCAGGCACGCCAAGAGCTTCGGCCCCGAGCGGCTGGAAGCGGCCTGCGACCGCGCGCTCGAGATTGGCGCCCGCTCCTACACCTCGGTCACCTCGATCCTGAAGCACAACCTCGATCGCCGACGGCCCGCATCCGCCACGGACGGGCCGGCGATAGTTGATTCCAACATCCGTGGCCCCGGCTACTTCCATTGAGGAGACGACACGAATGCTCAACCATCCGACCATCGACCAACTGCGCGCGCTGAGACTGGACGGCATGGCCGACGCCTTCGTCGAGCTGCAAACGCAGGACGCGGCGCGAGATCTGACGCCCGCCGAATGGCTGGCCTTGTTGCTCGACCGCGAGACGGCCAATCGCGGCACGCAAAGGTTCAAGAGCCGGCTGCGTAACGCCAAGTTGCGTCACGACCAAGCGGCGATCGAGGACGTCGACTATCGCGCACCACGCAAGCTCGACAAAGCCCTCTTCCAGCAACTGGCGACCAGCCGCTGGATCGCCGACAAACGCAATCTGCTCATCACCGGGCCGTGCGGCGTCGGCAAGTCGTGGTTGAGCTGCGCGCTGGCACAGAAAGCCTGTCGAGATGGCTACACCGTGCACTACGCGCGGGCGCCACGCCTGTTCGCCGACCTCGACCTCGCACACGGTGATGGCCGCTTCGCACGTCTGTTCCGTTCGCTCACCAAGGCCGATCTGCTGATCCTCGATGACTGGGGCCCTGACCGACTCTCGGCGAGCCAGCGGCGCGATCTGATGGAGATCGTCGAGGATCGCTACGGCGCCGGCGCGACGCTGATCACCAGCCAGCTGCCGGTCGAGGCTTGGCACGACGTGATCGGCGAGCCGACCTTTGCCGATGCCATTCTCGATCGCCTTGTGCACAACGCCTACCGCCTCGAACTCGACGGACCATCAATGCGCGATCCCAAGACGGCTAACGCCGAAACGACAATGGTCGCCGCAGAGCCAAACCCAGCCATAGCGACGAGAGCCACGAAACCGGCCAAGGGAGCGAAGAAATGACAGCCAAGCCCGGACCAGAACACGGGCCTCACATTAATCGCCGCTGGGCACCGGATGCGCTTGACCTGAACCGCGAACACTGAGATCAGCCAACCTACCCAACGGCGCCATCAAGCACGTGCGCCGCCCTGGTCGTCATCGACCGGATCAAGTGGTCGCCATGCACCGGAACGCGTGGTCGTCTTCACCGGAATGCGCAGCGGGGGCTGAGGGGAATTGCACTCGGCAGAAAGTCATGGCTCTTCGCCGGCTCCGACCGTGGCGGGCAACGCGCGGCCGCCATGTACAGCCTCATCGTCACGGCCAAGATGTGCGATATCGATCCCCAAGCTTGGCTCGCCGACGTGCTCGCCCGCATCGCCGGGCATCCCGCCTCCAGGCTCGACGAACTGCTGCCGTGGAACTGGCGCTCTCAGCAACTTGCCGTCAACCGCGCCGCCTGACGCTGGCCGCCCCTGCGGTGCTCACCGGATACTTACGATGCAAAACGGCTTCGTCGAATCCTTCAACGGCCGCTTGCGCGACGAGTGCCTGAACGAGACCGCGTTCGGTTCGCTCACCCATGCCCGCGAACGAATCATCGAATGGCGCGACGACTACAATGGCCGCCGCCCACACACGAGCCTCGGCAAACTCACGCCTAACGAATTTGCAACCCGGTCCCACCAGGACCATAACCAGAGCGAACTCTCGTTATGAACGAGTACCGGTTGGGGGCAGGGTCATTCAACTCTAAACTCTCCCTCTGAGTGGAGGAACGAAGGGTCTCAGGTCACAGATCAAAGCATAAGGCTCGACCGGATGCGATCTTGTTTAGCGAAGCGAACCGAAGAGGACTGGACGATATCTCGATTGAAATGTCATCCCCTTTCAGACGATCGAATGGAACGCCTTCTTCAAAAGAGACTGCGGATGGCAGGTCTTTTGAATGATTTCGATGATTCTTGGTGCCGAATGGCCGTCGCCGTAAGGATTTATGACGCCTTGGCAATCCATTTGGAATGCTCGCGCGATCGCGGCTGCTATGGCGTCTCGCTTTGCTTCGCAATGGATGACGGACGCAGCAGCTAAACGCCCTCGCTGCCGGTCGCCGATATCGACGGTCGGCGTCTTGAGCGAGGGAGCTTCATAGAGTCCGCTCGAAGAGTTCCCGACAACAACGTCGGCGAGAGCCATCAGACTCAGGTAGCGGAGTTGCCCGAGAGACGTGAATGCGTGCGCGCGGCCTGCATGCTCGGCAACCCAGGCGCTGCGGGCCTCATTGATTGCTCGATGACCAGGATCAGCGTTTGCGCCAGTGAACCAAATTGTTGTCTCTGGGTCTTGGCAGTCCAAAGCCGCGAGCAATTCGGCGAACTGGCGGCCACTCGCGACCGGCTCCAGCGTAGCGGGATGGAATGTGACGAGCAAATTGCGTTGGCCGAGAGGGGCGCCAAGTGTAGCTTCCAATGCTTCGCGATCGAGCAAGGGCCGCCGATGGATGTGGTCCAGGCCGGGGCTACCGACAATGTGAACGTGATTTGGATTCTCCCCCATCTGTCGAATGCGGGTAGCGGAAAGGGCGTTGGTGACAAAATGCAAGTGCGCCATTTTGGTGACGGCATGGCGAATAAATTCGTCAATCGCACCTTCCGTTGTATCCCCACCGGCGATGTGGGCGATTGGAATATTGTACGCGAGCGCTGCTGTCGCCGCTGCCAAGATCTCGAAGCGATCGCCAAGTAAAATCACCATTTCCGGGCGCAGTGCTTCTAGCGCATCGGACAATCCAATCACGCCCAGACCAATTGATTTGGCAATACTTCCCGGAGTGTCTCCCGCGACCAGCATTGGTACTCGGCGCGCGATCTCGAATCCATCGCGTTCGATCTCGTTGACCGTATAGCCGAATTCTGGTGCCAAGTGCGAGCCGGTGACCACAAGCTGCAATTCGAAAGCCGGCACTTGCTTGAGTTCATGTAGCACCCAGTAAAGCAGGCCGTAATCAGCCCTGCTGCTGGTTATCACTGCGATCGGGCGCGCCATGCTCACACTCCAAGCTTCGCGCTGCTCGGCAGATTGATTACGGACGCCTCCATCTGTTCGGAGACGATGAGATCCATTCGTGGACAGTCTGTAAACATGGGAAGCTTGTGCATGAGGGTCCAGATGGGACGCGACATGTAGCCGGCCTCATTGAGTGAGGCTAGCACCGCTTCTCGACTGCCGGAGCTACCGTGTGATAGCACGATCGCGTTCAACCAATAATTGCTTTCCGTGTTGGCAGGTTCGGCCAAAAACCGCACTCCCTCCACTCTGGAGAATGCCTCGGCATAACGGGCCGCCAGCCGGCGCTTTTGCGCAGTGAAGCGTGGAAGCGCCTCGAGTTGGGCGCAACCGAGCGCAGCATTCAAGTTAGGCATACGATAGTTATAGCCGACCTCGTCGTGCAGGAAGTTCCATCGATGTGGCGTGCGTGCCGTGGTCGTCAAGTGCTTGGCGCGCTTGGCGAGTGCAGGGTCATTGGTCAGGATCGCGCCGCCACCGCCAGTTGTCACCACCTTGTTGCCGTTAAAGCTCAACGCCGAGACGAGGCCTACATTGCCTGTATGGCGCCCTTTGTAGCGGGAGCCGAGTGACTCGGCGGCGTCCTCTATCAGCGCCAAACGCCATCGGCCCGCGACTTCCGACAAGGCATCGAGGTCGCTGGGATGTCCGAACACATGCATGATAACAAGCGCCCGGATCGGGGCACCCGTACGCCGGTTCGTAGCCACGCCGTCGACGACCCTTGCGGTTTCGGCGAGGTATGCATCGAGCTTGGCGGCATCGATACCGAGGGAAGTCGCCTCGCTATCCACGAAGTGAGGCACGGCGCCGATATAGGAAACGGCATTGGCCGTGGCGACGAAGGTCAGCGACGGCATCAGCACTTCGTCACCAGGTTTGACGCCGGCAAGCAGCAGGCACACGTGCAACGCCGACGTGCCGTTCGAGGTGGCTACAGCGTGAGAAGCCTCAGTAAAAGCGGCAAGATCGCGCTCGAACCGATCGACAAAAGAGCCGACTGAAGACACCCATCCGGAGTCCAGGCACTCCTTTACGTAGTCCCACTCTCGCCCCACGAACTCGGGTTCATGGAGACCAATTGTTTTAGTGGCGGGACCGAGAACAGTACTCACTGCGCCGAGGATACCCCGAACAACTGGATCAAACTCGGACTTCGAACCAATCATCCCGCGAGCTCTCAAATGTTATAGATGCCAGCCTTGTAGCGCGTGAGATTGTCTCGATTCAAGAACCAGGCGATAGTCTCTTCGAGTCCACGTCGCAGCCCGTCTTTTCCCGCATAGGCTGGCGCCCATCCAGTTAATTTTCGGACCTTACTGTCGTCCGCCCAAAGGCGTTCCACTTCGCTATTAACCGGGCGCAGGCGCTGCTCGTCACTGACGATCTCGACTTTGCGTCGCATAAGGTCCGCGATCATGGCTGCCGTATCGCCAATCGAGATCTCGTAATTCGACCCGACATTTATCACTTGGCCAACGGTGGCGTCGCACTCTGCGACTGCCACGAAGCCGCGAACGGTATCTTGAACGTAGTTGAAGTCACGTGTTGGGCTCAAGGCGCCAAGCTTGATCTTGGTTGCGCCTGCGGCAATCTGCGTAATGATAGTTGGGATCACGGCACGGGCAGATTGGCGCGGACCGTAGGTGTTGAACGGGCGGATTGTGGCGACCGGTGTTCCAAACGACTGGTAGAAGCTCTGTGCCATTTGATCCGCGCCGATCTTGCTGGCCGAGTAGGGAGATTGGCCCTGCAGCGGGTGCTCCTCGCTAATCGGGACAAACCTCGCGGTTCCGTAAACTTCACTCGTGGAGGTATGAACGACCTTTTCAATCCCGAGGTCGCGGGCTGCTTGGACGACATTAAGCGTGCCCTTGACGTTCGTATCGACGTATGTGTCGGGAGAATGATAGGAGTATGGAATGGCTATCAAAGCAGCGAGGTGCAGGACGACATCGCACCCTTTCATCGCGGTCCTAACTCCGTGGGGATCGCGTATGTCACCGGCGAATACCTCGATCGCCGACTTCGTCGCATCATCCGCACTATCGAGCCATCCCCACGAATTGAAGCTGTTGTAGTACACGAAAGCGCGGACATCGACCCCAAGAGCGACCACGTGCTCAACGAGGTGCGAACCGATGAACCCATCAGCACCGGTGATCAGAACTTTCTTGCCCTTGAGCTCCATATCAAATCAGCGCCGTTTGCTTGAAGATTGCGGGCTTCGACCATATAATCGGTAAGTTTGCAACAAGATCTGTTGCATCAGGACCGACGACTGAATGGTCGCAGAGCGGCGCCGATCTCGGCAAGCTTGTTCGCCGTTGTGGCGCTTGCCGTATCAACAAAGTGTCTCATCAGGACGAACCCGAGTAACAGCAAACCCGTCAACAGCGCAGCAATGATCGCAAAGCTCGTCCGCTTCGGGCCGCTTCTCTCGCCGGGCAGTGTAGGGCGTACAAGAACCACATCAGAACTGCTGCCAATTAACGTCTGTTTGATCGAAGCGATCAATTCAATGTGCTGGTCGCGTTGTTTCGCTAAATTTGCTTGCGAAGTCGCGAATTCGCCTTGAAGGCTGGTCGATGAAATGAGACTTGGAGCCTCCTTTTCAAATCGCTCGAGCAACAGAGAGACCGACTTGAGTTGGAACTCTGTCCTCTGGAGCTGCTCCTCCAGTCGCGCCCTCGCAATCGGTTGAGGCTTAGTTGCTTCGACCCAGGTGTCGATCAAGGAATTGTGAATGTTCTGAGCCCGAACTGGGTCCGAATGATCCACCTCAAGCCGAAAAAGTGTGGCACTTTTCCTTGTTTCACCTGCAGTCGCAACCATCCGGATCTTACTGCCGAGCGTCCGGTTGAGCGCTTCCACAGGCAAACTGGCATCGCGCGGTTCGATGAATTTCTTTGCAACGACACCGAGCACTGCCGGAGACCGGATTAATGATTCAGCTGCGCGCGCGCTGGTATCCGTTAGTGTGAGATAGCTCTCACTTGTGTAGATCGGCGGCAACGAAGACGCGAATACCCAAGCGGCGATGCCGACCGCAACTGGAACCAATGTCAAAAGATAAAACTTCTTTGCAACCGCGACCGCCAAGTCGAGGATGATGTTGGTGTCACTTGCTCCCACTGCGGTCAATCCACGCTCCGAGCATACTGGAGGTGTCACAGAGTGCACGCGTGGTGGTGCGTTCGTCACACCGTCGATCAAAGCGGCCTCCTCAACGATTGTCATTCTTGCAAGGACGATATAGATGAAATGCCGCGAATGCAACATTGCGAGCCTTGCCGTGCCAATCAAGAACCAGCTCCAATCGGTGATACCGCAATTGAAGTTGCGCAACTCGTGTTGCTTGCCGATCCCATCAACTCAGGCTTGCCCGGTTTGATCTGAGGCGAACTTGCGGGGCCCTGGTGGTGTCGACGAGACGCCGCATGGTGAGCGGCGGTCTGGCGACGAGGCTTTCGATAACGCGGGCTGCGATGCGCGCGACGCCGACGGTCTTGCGCCTGTTGTGACGGTAAGCGAACTCGTCAAGATAGGCTTGCAGATGCTTTGGGCGAACGGCGCCAGCATACGTGCCGATGAGCCAGCGCTTTAACAGCGATACGGTCCAGTGACAGGTCTGCACGGCGTCGCCTGCGCGACGCTCGGCTTTGGTCTGCATGATCGCGACGTGCGGCCTCTCGCCGAGACTCCGACGATTGTAGCCGGCTTGACCGTCGGTGGTTACGTTGGCGTCAGCTGCGATCTCGCCGTCGGCGAAGCGCTTGCAGGCCTCGGTGTCATTGTTGTCGGCGTCGGCGAGACGCACGCGGCCGTTTGCCTCCACCACCACCAGGACGAGTTGCTTGTGGGGTCCGCCCTTGCCGCCCACCAGCGCCTCGTCCATCTCGACGAAAGGGCTAGGAGCCAAAGCCCATGATGCGCTGGAATTCCTTTCCGGAAATGCCCGTGCGCCGCGCCGAGATCTCGAAGATGGCGCGGAACCACATCTTTAAAGGCTTGCGCGTCTTCTCCAAAACCGTGCCCGACGTCAGTGATGTCTGGTGACCGCAGTCGGCGCACTGTTCTCCTCCGTGGATCCGGAGGAGCGTATCCCTCCGAAGCACCCGATCCAGATCATCAAGGCGATTGTCGACGACGTGCTGGTGTCGCTCGATGCCGCGTTCGAGCGGCTCTACGAGGGAACGGGGCGACAGTCTATCGCACCTGAGCGGTTGCTCAGGGCATTGCTGCTGCAGGCGTTCTATTCGTTGCGGTCCGAGCGCCAGTTGATGGAGCAGATCGACTAAAATCTTCTGTTGCGCTGGTTCGCTGGCCTGGGTATCGACGATCCCGTCTGGAACCACTCAACGTTCTCCAAGAACCGCGAGCGCCTGCTCGACGCCGACCTCGCCGCCAAGGTCCTGGAAGCCGTTCTGCGCCATCCGAAAGTGAAGCGCTTTCTGTCGGATGATCACTTCTCGGTCGATGGCACGCTGGTCGAGACGTGAGCCAGCTCGAAGAGCTTTCGCGCCATGGATGGTTCGGATGAGCCGCCGTCGCAAGGCCGCAACGGCGCGCGCGATTTTCATGGGGAAAAGCGCGCCAACGACACGCACAAGAGCCAGACCGATCCCGACGCCAAGCTCTACCGCAAAAGCAACAGCCAGCCGGCCAAGTTCTATTTCATGGGGCATGCGCTGATCGAGAACCGGCACGGCCTCGTCGTGCAGGCGGACGCGACGCAAGCGACGGGCAAGGCGGAACGGGCTGCCGCGCTGTCGATGATCGACCGGCAGGACCCGGGCTCTAAGCGCCGGCTGACACTCGCTGCCGACAAAGGCTACGACACCTCGGACTTCGTCACGGATCTCCGGCAGAAGTGCGCGACGCCGCACGTCGCTGCGAAAATCAAGGGCTCGGCGATCGATGGCCGCACCACGCGCTACGAGGGCTACAAAGTGAACCAGCGCAAACGCAAGCTGGTCGAGGACTCGTTCGGCTGGGGTTCCTGTGATCGTGCGTGGCGGTTCGCTGGTCGAGCGTTTCGCAACCAGTGTATCATTGCCGGCCCGCAGTCTGGACTTCGGTGATACCGACGGTGGCGCGCGACTTTTGGCGCTCGCGCCGCCGCGCCGGCTGGCTGGGCCAGACTTGGATTGTCACACCGCGCTGGTCGGCTCCTGGTGCGACGATTTCATCGCCAACGTTACACGCGCTCTCGATATTGCCCCGTGACCGCGCAGCGGCCGTAGCCCCCGGAGTCGCCAGCGCCGCTCTTCAACTCAAAGCTTGCCCGCACGCCCCGTCGGTCCGATCCAAGGAAACGGGGTGCCGCCAGCGTCAAGGCAAGGCACAAGACGGCTTGAGCGGTTGTATTGGCGGTCGGGCTGAGCTAACCAATCGCCAGTATTCGGGTCCTCGGCAAGCGCCAGCCGGGGTCTTTTGCGTCGTCGCTTGAGCGTCATTGCCTTATGAATGCTTACGGAGATCAGCATGGCCATGCAGCCTCGCCCGTCCCAGATGTCGAGTGCGCAGTCAGCCACGGCGCTTTGCGAGAGAATCGCAAAGCGTGACTATGTGATTGGGATCATGGGCCTTGGATACGTTGGGTTGCCGCTCGCGCTGGTGGCGGTGAAGGCAGGCTTCAAGGTGCTCGGCTTCGATACCGATGCGCGGCGGGTCGAGCAATTGAATGCCGGCACAAGCAACATCAAACACATCTCCAATGATGCGATCGCCAGCGCCGTCCGCGCGGGTACGTTTCGGGCGACGGGAAATTTTGACGAACTCGCGATCCCGGATGCGATCCTGATTGCCGTGCCAACCCCTCTCAATCGGAATCGCGAACCAGATTTATCGTTCGTCGAGCGAGGCACCAAGTTGATCGCTGCCCAGTTGCGTTGCGGCCAGCTTGTTGTCCTGGAGTCGATGACATGGCCCGGCACGACCGAACAAATCATGAAACCGATTCTAGAGGCCAGAGGCCTGAAATCCGGCGAGGATTTCTTCCTCGCATTCTCGCCGGAGCGCGAGGCCCCCGGCAATGACAGCTATGGCACGGCTGCGATCCCGAAAGTCGTCGGCGCCGATCATCCGGATGCCTTGAGAGTGGCATGCGCGGTCTACGACAGTTTGGTGGTCAAAACGATCCCCGTCTCGTCGTCGGCAACGGCTGAGGCGGTGAAGCTCACGGAGAATATTTTCCGCTCCGT
>CAVUIK010000008.1:0-1162957 GCA_963741565.1 uncultured Alphaproteobacteria bacterium
ACTCGAACACTTGAAATCGCTGCTCGCCCAGCGCGAACCCGAATACGCCCGCGCCGAATGCGTGATCGATACTTCGGGCCGCACTCTCGAGGCCTGCCTCGCCGATCTCGAGCGATTGTCGGCGCCATTGCAGTCGCCGAGAGCAGTCTAGAAAAGTCTCGCGGTTCGATAGCAGCCCTGCTGAACGCCCAATCAGGCCCACGCTGCTACTATCCCGTGGCGAAGGAACGAGCGTCATCAACGGCGCGCGGCACGTCTGGCCAACATCATTCAAGTCGCCCATTCATCCGTGATCTACGGGATGAACGACTTCTCCTGCACGCTGTTTGGACCAGTCGGTCAGCGCGTCGCGCACTGGTGGGATCACCCTGGGCACGTCTTGCCGCTAGCCTGGGGAGTACGTTGCGCATTCGAGGATTTCAAGGTCGATATTCATCCTGGCGACGTGCTGATGCTCAACGAACCTTACCGGGGCGGCACACACCTCAATGGCGTGCCCGTTATATTCCCGGTCTTCGACGAAGCTGGCAAGCTCATCATCTTTCCCGCGGTCCAAGCCCACTAGGTGGACGTCGGCGGCAAGGTTCCGGGCAGCTACTCCGGTCTGTCCAGCAACATCTACAAGGAGGGCGTGCGTATCGCGCCGATCAAAATCTGGCAGCGAGGCCGGCCCGATCGCGCGGCGATGACACTCTTGATGGCGAACATGCGCGTGCCGGTCGAACGCGAGGTCGCCTGCACGACGAGCTTCAGGCCGAGCGGGGCGATATCGACACTGCCTCCCATGATGGCTGCCACCGGCCGGGGGCCTGTGGTGAGATCGACTGTGTCGAGCGCGTAACCTTCACGCTTGAAGAAACCACCGCCTTCAGCCACGAAATGCGTAATGGAATAGAGGCCTGAGGCACCAATCGCGACGTTGATTTTCTAAGGGGTCTGCGCATTTGTAACGGAAAACGATGCTGTTGCCAGCAGTGCTTTCGTGAGCAGTGCCGCAAGGCTTCGCAGCAGCTTGGTCGTCATGTCATATGCCCCCTTGGCCCAGTCCCATCTCTCGGTCGATCATCAGCGGCTTGAGCCGATACGCTGTAAAACAAGTTGGCCCGCGGAATGGCCTGTCAAGCTTATTCGGTATGAAGTGATGCTCAGACCATTCCCATGGGCGTCTTGCCGCTCATAACATATGATGATCTTGTGATTGCCTGCGGATCAATCGATCGAGCCCAAGTCCCGCCAACAGTGAAAATCTTTGCTCATGCCCCGGATACCCAGCAGCCTGCATGCGCTCACCGTTTCGAACCTGGTCGTGAAGGTCAAGATGACCCGGGAGCCGACCGCAGCCGGTGTCTTGGAGACGGTCGCGGTCAAGGTCAAGAAGCGCAGACTGATCGTGCGTCTCGTTGGCAACCGGATCGCCTTTTCTCCACCACTGATCATCAGCGAGACAGAGGTGGCAGAGAACGAGGATTGGCACTTCTTCTTAAACCAGCAGCTGACCGCGTCTTGGTATCTGGCCAAGGCCTTCGTGCCGGCGATGAAGGAGGCCGGCTGGGGTCGCATCATCCACGTGAACGGCCCGGACGGATATACGGGCGGCTTTACGCGGGTCCCGCATTCCACTGCCAAGGGAGCGCTGCGAACGCTTACGAAGTCACTGGCGTCGGGCCTCGACGAGTTCGGGATCACGGTCAACGACGTAAATCCGGGCTTCATGGATACCGTCCGCGACTATGAGACCCATCCGGGCATGACGCCTGAATTCAGCGCCCGACGCGCCCAAGAACGGCACCCGATCAAGCGCCAGTCGCGTCCGGATGAACTTGCATTCGCCGTCGCCTTCCTGTGTTCGGAGCGTTCGGGCGCGATCACTGGCTCAGCAATTCACATCGACGCGGGCGAGAAGATGTTCGGGTAGTTCACCATTGCATCTGGAGCTTCGTGCGCTGTGGCCGAACGGATTGATCTGGAGACACCGACGATGAAGAACAGTGACTGGAGCAAGGTGACGCGGCCGGTTCCCGTACCGAACGAATGGACCAAGCCGTTCTGGGATGCCGCCAGGCGCGGTGTCCTGGAGTTGCAGCGCTGCCAGAGCTGTGGACATTTCCAGCATCCGCCATACGCGACCTGTCTCAAATGCATGGGTATCGATCTGAAGTTCGAGCCTGTTCGCGGCGTCGGGACGATCTATGCCTACACCATCATGTATCACACCGGAGACAAGCGCTTCGCCGCCGCGGTTCCATACGCCAGTATCATTGTGGAACTCGACGATGCGCCAGGCGCCTTGCTTGCCGCCAACTTGCTGGACGTGCCATACACCGAGGCCAAGGTCGGCCGTCGTGTCGAAGTCTGCTTCAATAAGCTCAATGACGACATCACGCTGCCGCAGTTCCGGCTGGCGCGTGTAACGGCAGCAGAATAGGAACAGCACCATGTGGGATAATCGATGCAAGATCGCCGTCAGCGGCGTGGGCTATTCCAAAATCTCGCGATTGGCGGACATTCCGCTCGCCGCGCACGCGCTAGAGGCTGTCATAGGCGCGGTGGCGGACTCAGGCCTCCGGATGGAGGATATCGACGGCCTCTCGACTTACCCCGAGCTGCCGGCCACGGGACATGCCGAAGTCGACGGCATTTCGGTGGTCTCGGTCAACTGCATGATGGCGATGCTCAAGCTGCCGAGTCTCACATGGCACATGCAGGTCGGCAGCAACAACATTGGCGGTGCCGTTCAACAGGCGACTAACGCGCTGCTGGCAGGCGTGTGCAAGTACGCTGTCGTTTGGCGCGCGATGCATAATCCCAAGGGCACGTATCAGAATTTGCCGGGCGCGAGTGCACCCGGTCCGCTGCAGTTCACCGCACCGTTTGGCTTTGGCGGACCGGGGCAGCACATGGCGGTCGCCTACACGCGCTATCTCGAGCGGCACAACCAAAGCCGTGACAAGATGGTGACGCTGGCGCTGGCGCAGCGCCGGCACACGCAGCACAATCCGCACGCTTTCTTCCACGGCGTGCCGCTGACACGCGAGGACTATTTCAACTCTCGGATGGTGGCCCATCCGTTCTGTCTCTACGATTGCGATATCCCGGTGCAGGGCGCCGTCGCCATCGTACTGACGACAGCGGAGCGGGCCCGCGACCTCAAACCGAAGCCCGCCTACATGGCGGGCTATGGCCAGCGGCTTCATTTCGAGGTCGCTGGCCGCATCGGCAGCCTTGCCAACTACATGGAGGGCGGCGCCAGCTCGGCCAAGCTGACCTGGGAGCGCTCGGGAATGACGCCTAAGGACGTCGATGTGGCGCAGATCTATGACGGCTTCTCGGCATCGGTGATCTACGGCCTCGAATCCTACGGCTTCTGCAAGGAGGGCGAGGCGCTCGATTTCATTCAGGACGGACGCATCGAACTCGACGGCGAACTGCCGCTCAACACGTTCGGCGGCAGTCTCGGTACGGGGCGAATTCATGGTCTCTGGCATATCATCGAGGGGGCGCTGCAGGCCTCCGGTCGCGCGGGATCGCGGCAGGTCAAGGGCGCCAACGTGTCCTTCGTCGGCGCTAGCGCTCCGATCGTGACGGGCACGACGTTCATCTTCGTCGGGGAGCCCTATTGATGCCGCAAAACGATCTGCCATTTGAAGGGGTCAGGGTTCTCGACCTGTCGCAGGGAGTCGCGGGCCCTTACTGCGCCATGATGCTGGCGCGCAACGGCGCCGACGTCATCAAGCTCGAGCCAACCGGAACCGGGTGCTGGAGCCGCCAACTCGGCAAACCCATTGGCGATCAGACCGCTCATTCCCTCGTCGTGCATCGAGGCAAGCGAAGCCTCGCGCTCGACCTGAAGGATGCAGCGGGCGTTGCCATCGCCCGGCGCCTAGCGGATCACAGCGACATCGTCATTCACAACTACCGCATCGGCAAGATCGACCGTTTCGGTCTCGATTACGTAACGCTCCAGAAATCCAATCCGGCCGTCATCTACACTTGGATCACCGGCTTCGGCACGCGCGGCCCGAAGGTGGAGCAGCCAGCAACCGATTCGGTCATGCAGGCGTTTACGGGGCTGATGTCGATAAATCGCGATAAGGATGGCATGCCGCAACGGATCAACATGCTGGCGATCGATTTCACGACTGGCCTTTATGCGTTCCAAGCGGTCGCGGCCGCGCTCTATCGCAAGGCGATGAAGGGCAAAGGCGCGCTGATCGAGACGAGCCTGCTGGAATCGGCCCTCGTGCTCCAGGAAGCGGCCCTCATGGAATCGTACTTGCAGGGCGGAACCGCTGAGCCCATCGGCATGCCCGTCGGCACGTTCAGGACGCGCGACGGCCATATGAGCATCAATGCTCGCCGCCAAATTCATTTCGAGCGCTTCTGCAAACTCCTGTCCAAAGTAGAATGGATCGCCGATCCCCGCTTCAATGACCCGCGAGCAAGGGTCGCGAACAGCGACGCGCTCATGGCATTGATGCGTCCGATCATCGAGCAGAAAACGACCGGCGAATGGAGCCAGCTACTATCCGGGATCGATGTCCTTCATGCCGCGGTGCACTCCCATCAAGATCTTTTCAGCAATGATCAGGTTGACGCCGTCGCAGCATTGCATTGGGTCGAGGATCGCACAGTCGGACGCGTGCCAATGGCGTCCATTGCAGGCCAGCCTCGACCGGCTACCGGAGACCAACTCAGCATGAGCCCCGCGCTCGGCGAGCACTCCCGGGAGATCCTGACCGAACTCGGCATTGCCCCCAGCGAGATCGAGACGCTCATCAGCAGAGGTACGCTGCAGTGTGCCGGCACGTCTGGCTGAGTAGGCGCTGCACCGGTGCTAGGCTCACGCATGATTTGGGGAGCACTCGTTGCCACAAGGGAAATGGCTGCTGGGGGAGGACGACATGGTTGGTGACGAGCGCGCAATTGTGCTGGTGCACAGTTCGGATCTGCATATCGACGACGATATCGAGCCCGGAAAATACAACGGGCTCGAGGGGTTGGATTTCGTTCTCAAGACCGCTGCAACAGTGAGAGCCGACATCCTGCTGCTCGCCGGGGACACCTTTGACAACGGGCGTATCCCAGAGGCTGTAACTCGCCGCGCCGGTGCGCTGCTGGCAGAAGCGCGCATGCCCGTGATCCTGCTGCCCGGCAACCATGACCCCGCGATGCCGGATGGCGTTTTTCATCGCTCGGGCATTTTCGAATTGCCACACACGATGGTGATTGGTCACACGCACGGGGAGCGCATTCTATTCGAGCCATTCGATCTCGAGGTCCTCGGCCAGCCCCATCGCAGCTATGGCGACATGCCGCCGTTGCCCGCGAACACAACGCGCGAGACCCGCTGGCGTGTGGTCGTGGCGCATGGCCACTATGTGCCGGTTCACGATTGGCAGGACCAGGCGCATCGATCCTGGAAGTTCGGCGACGGCGACGTCGATGCCTTGAATGCCGACTACATCGCGCTCGGTCATTGGGACCGCAATGAAGCCGTTGGCGCCGGAGCACGCCGGGCTCATTACTCCGGGGCGCCCGATCTCGCTCAAACCGTCAACGTCATTCGGCTATGCCCAGAGTCCGGCGTAACCGTCGAACGCCGGCCGCTGAACATGCCGTTTCCGCCTCGTTGGTCATAGCTCGCTGTGGCTAGAGCGCTTTCTGACTCACTTGAATCGAGCTAGTTGTAGGTGGGCCAAGACATCGATGCGCTGCGGCGCGATGCGTCGGGCGCGCGACCCAACGTGCAGATGCTGAAAGTGTTGAGTCGCACATCTCGCGAAGCCGGCTTCGCAACATGCTTGACCCAACGTACATGGGATGCGCTCCAGGAGGAACATCGTGGCTGCTGAAAAAGATGAGATCGGTTCCTCAAGCCGCACCGAACGCCCCGGCCCGCTGTCGGGCATCCGGGTCATCGAGTTGGCCGACGAGCAAGCCGAGTATTGCGGTTTGACGCTTGCCGGGCTCGGCGCCGACGTCGTCAAGGTCGAGCCTCCCGGCGGCAGTCCGACGCGCCGCATCGGGCCATTTTACAAGGACAAGGTGGATACCGAAGGGTCGCTGTTTTTCTGGCAATACAATCGAGGCAAGCGCTCTGTCACGTTGGACCTGAAGCAGGAGCCGGATCGCGCGCGGCTCCGAGCGCTGCTGGCAACAGCGGATATTTTGCTGGAGACGACACCGAAAGGCGAACTCGATGGCCTGGGGCTTGGGTCGAGCGCGCTCGCAAAGGCGTTTCCGACGTTGATTCACGCCCGCGTCACACCTTTTGGCGACGATGGCCCGTGGAGCGACTTCAAAGCATCGGACCTCGTGCACCTCGCTCTCGGCGGCGTGATGATGAACTGCGGCTACGATCCCGCACCCGGCGGCACGTATGATCTGCCGCCGATCGCGCCGCAAATGTGGCATGCCTATCATGTTGCCGGCGAACAACTCTCGATGGCGCTTGTGGCAGCGCTGATGTACCGCTTCCGCACCGGCAAGGGCCAGCAGGTTTCCTGCGCCGTGCACGAGGCCGTCGCCAAGTGCACCGAAGTCGACTTGATGACCTGGGTCATGCGGCGCGCGCCGGTCTACCGCCAGACTTGTCGCCATGCGCGCGAGTCCGTCTCCCCGCACCCGACCATCGCACACACCAAGGATGGCCGCTGGGTGATGGCGAACCTCGGCAACCGCGCCGACGACGGCGAGAAGCTCGTTGCCCTCCTGGAGCGCTACGGCATCGAGCCGGGCATCGATCCGAAGACCGCCGCGCCGCCGCGAACCGGGCGCTTTGTTCCGGGAACCGCGCCAGACACGTCGAAACGCGATCCGTCCATGGAGGCCGTGACGCGCTTCGTGCGCGCCTTCACCTATGAGAACATCCCCTGGCGCGAGGCCCAGCAAGCCGGCATGCTGTGGGCTCCGCTCAGGAAACCGCACGAGAATGCCGTCGATCCGCACTGGCTGAAACGCGGCAGCCTGACCGACGTCGAGCATCCCGAGCTCGGCACGTCATTCCGCTATGCCACCAGCAAGTGGGTTGCGACCGAGACGAGTTGGACGGCCGGCAGGCGCGCGCCGCGCCTCAACGAGGATGCGGCAACTGTCGACACGCCGCCGGAGCGCCACGCGCCTGTCATCTCGCCGAAGCCCGAGCCGGCGCGCGCGGGCAAATCGTCGAAGCGCGGCAAACCATTCGCACTCGATGGCATTCGCGTCGTCGATTTCACCTGGTTCTTGGCTTCGGCCGGCGGTACCCGGTTCCTGTCTTCGTTCGGCGCAGAATGTTTGAAGATCGAGATCAAAACCCACCCCGATACGCGCCTTGCCGCCATGGCGCCGATCGGCGGTCGCGAGGCACGCGAAAAGGCGACCGCGCCACTGAAAGGCGTCACCGACCCTGATATGGGCGGCCAGTTCAACAACAAGAACCCGGGAAAGCGGGGCATCTCGCTCAATGTGCGCCACCCCAAGGGCCTCGAGATCGCGCGCAAACTGATCGCGATGTCAGACATCGTCGCCGAAGGCTTCTCTCCGGGCGTGCTCGACAACTGGGGCCTTGGCTACAAGACGCTCAAGGAGATCAAGAAAGACATCATCTATGTGCAGCAGTCCGGCATGGGCGCCCAAGGGACCTATGGCCGCTTCCGAACCGTGGGGCCGATCGCCAATGCGTTCGCGGGTCTCTCCGAGATGTCGGGGCTGCCGGAGCCGGCGATGCCGGCGGGCTGGGGTTATTCCTATCTCGATTGGATGGGCGCCTACAGCTTCGCGCTCGCCATGCTCTCCGGGCTCTATCACCGCGAGCGCACCGGTCAGGGCCAATGGATCGACGCCTCGCAGACCGAGGTCGGGCTTTTTATCTGCGGCACCTCGATCCTCGACTGGTCCGCGAACGGCCGCATCTTCAGCCGCTACGGCAATCGCTCGCCCTATAAGCCGGCGGCCCCGCACGGCGCCTACCCTTGCGCCGGCGACGATCGCTGGCTCGCCGTCGCCTGCTTTACCGATTTGGAATGGCGCGCGCTCTGTGACGTGGCGGAAAAACCCGAGTGGGCGCGCGATGACCGCTTCGCAACGCTCCCTGGCCGCCTCGCCAACCAGGACACGCTCGATGCGATTGTTGGACAATGGACGCGCGGCCACGATGCTCGCCAGCTCATGATGATGCTGCAGAAGGCGGGCGTGCCGGCAGGCCTATGCCAGACGACCGAGGAACGTTGTGATCTTGACCCGCAACTGCGGCACCTCGAGTGGCTAACGGAAGTGACCGGAACAAGGATCGGCCGCTGGCCCGTCGCCGAGGTGCCCGTCACGCTCTCGGAGAGCCCGGCGTACGCGGGCGGGCGTATCGACCGTGGCGCCCCCTGCTATGGCGAGGACAACGAATACGTTTACGGCGAGCTGCTTGGCATGACGACAACAGAAATCAAGGCACTCGCAGCCGACGGCGTGTTCTGACGCGGTGTTCGCCCTTCCAGTCTCGCTGCAATCGCCGCGCCGACCGCAAGGGCGATGCCTGCCCCAGCTGGTGGCCAGCGGTGCGCATAGGCTGCCGAACTCCGGCATAACCTGGCGATGGGCCTGGACGGCGCCGATACGCGTGACGGCTCCGGACCGTGCTTCCACTATGTCCGGACAATCTTGAATAGGCAGCGGATCGCCCAAGGGTGACGCTGGGAAGGGGCGCAGCCGGTGCAGTGGTCTCGAATAGTCATCTCGGGCGTCTCAACGGACATGATCGAGCTGGGCGACGGCCCGCCGCTCCTCTTCTTGCATTCCGGCGAAGGCCCGCTGGTGCCGACCGACCGATATCTGCATGAGCTTGCCCGTAGGTTCCGAGTCATCGCGCCCTGGCATCCGGGCTTCGGGCGGTGCGATATTCCCGAGGATTTTCGCGATATCAAAGATCGCGCCTACTTTCATCTCGAACTCGCCGAACACTACAGGCTTAAGGACGCTGTGCTGTGCGGTGCATCGTTTGGAGGTTGGATTGCAGCAGAGATGGCCGTCTGCGATGCGCGGCGCTTCGGCAAGCTTGTCCTTGTTGATGCCTTCGGCATCAAGGTCAGCAATCGCGAGACTTCGCGATATTGCGGATGTCTTTGCGATGCCGGCCGACGAGATCGTGCGGACGACTTATCTACGCCCCGAAATTGCCGCGCGCGACACAACCCGGATGCCAACAAGCCTTCTGACGACCTACCTCGGGTCGATGTCGCGCCCAAAGAGCCAGCCTGGAAAACCTTTGATGCCTTCAAGGATGTTGTGCCCCCTCGCAAGCGGTAGGCAATGCGAACATCTTGCAACCGTGACTGACAAAGCAACATGCGAGCATGTTGATATCAAGCAGTGGCGCGCCGGGAAGGATTCGAACCCACGACCTCCTGATCCGTAGTCAGGCGCTCTATCCAACTGAGCTACCGGCGCGTTTCTCTGGCACAAGGCCAAAGCACCCTATCGGGCACCTTGCGGCTCCGTCTCGGGATCGCCTCTCATAGTCGGTTGCCCATTCCAGCGCAAGGTCGGAATCAGGGGCTGCCCAATGGCTGCCATCTTCCCGTCGCACGCCATTACCGATCAGAATGGGATGGCCATGATTCGCTTCCGTCACCTCGCCCTTTGTCTTGCCCTCGCCGCGAACGGCTGCGCTGCCGCTGTCCCCGGCTATATGCCGCCCAACCCGCGGACCGAGAAATTCAAAGCGGCGGCCCCCAAAGGCGGCGGATTTGACGCCGAGGGCGTTTACCATTTGACGGAGCAAGAGCAGGCGCTGGATTGCAAACAGCTGACCGGCTCAACGCGCGTCAAGATCGTACAAATGCGCGAAAGTGCAAACCGGGCGCCTGCCTCGACGGCGACCAAGGCTGTGCGACGCGCCAACAATCCACTCGATAGCAATGCCGGCTATGGCTTTTCGCCGGACGACGATTACAAGCGCGACCGCGCCCGGTTGGCGACGCTCAACAGCCGCCTCGTCGAAAAGGACTGCCAATCCTTCGATATCGATGCCGAATTGAAACCTGGAAACACCAACACACCGACGCCCACAATCGGGGATAACAAGAAGCCCAAGCGTTGACGCCGGCCGGCGCAGCGCCGCTGCCGACGCTCCTCAAGGCGCGGGGTAAAGCGCCGCAGATCGGCCGGTCACCCAATAGCCCAGCAAGCCGATCCATTCTTTAGCCGCATCGTCGAGGCGCCGCAGCCCATGCGGCAGGGAATCGAAGAACCGCACCAAGTCCCCGCCGCCAGCAGTCCGATAGTCGACGGGATAGGCTGTGACGTCGAAACCAACCTGCCGGAATGTCCCGATCGATCGTGGCATGTGCGCCGCAGACGTCACCAGCAACCAACGTTGCCCCAGCATTGGCTTGACGAGGTCTCGCGTCAGGATGGCGTTCTCGTAGGTCGTCCGCGAGTGGTCCTCCGTCACGATACGGCTGGCCCCGATGCCAATGCTCTGCCAGAACGCGGCGATCGCTGCCCCACCCGCTGGATCTGTTGCGAAAACCTGGGCAACGCCGCCTGTGAACACCAGCCGGGTCGCCGGCAACTGAAGCGCCAGCCGCCCACCTTCGACGACGCGCTCAGCGGCTTCGTTCATCGTCAACTGCTGTCTCGCCTTGCTGATCCGGCCATCCTCGCTGCCGCCCAGGACGATGATCCCGTGAAACCGAATGGACCCGAACTCGATGACGGGTGCCGGAAATCGCTGTTCCAGGGGCAGAATCAGAGCGTTGGGAACAGGTGACAGGCCGCCGATCCCGAGTAACGCCAAACCGCTCCAGGCCATCCGGCGACCGGCTCGGACCCATCGATCGCGGGCTGACAGTGCCAGTCCCGCGAATACAAGCAGGCACAGCATGCTCGACGGTTGAGCAAAGAACCACGCCGACTTTGTGAGCATATAATGAAGCATTACGACACCTGATTGGGCCGGGTGAAATGAGGGCAAGCGGCTCTAGGGTCCAGCTCGATCAGAGATCAACACCAATTAGACGGCGGTAAAGCCGATCAGCGGCGGCCCGCATGTCCTGTCGCGGTTTGTCGGCGAGGTCGAACGTTTCCGGGTTCAACCGTTGGAACTCCATTTCGGCCCATCGATCGATGTCAGCAATGCGAGGGCCAACCCCGAGCTCGGGTGTACAGCGCTTGGACAACAGCAGTTCGTCAATCGCCGCCCTGACGTCTGCAGGAACACGACTGGCAGCGAGCAGCGCATCGATGCTCATTGGCGGCGGCCTCGCATGATCGGCCACAAAGGACGCCGAGAGGAGCGGCCGGATCACGTAGAAATACTTCTTCAGTCGAGCCTGGCTGGCCCCATCGATCTGCGATTTCCATTGGCTGCGTGCGATGGACCAATAGTGATGCGCAAGGGTCTTCGGGCTCGCGTGCGCCTCAAACATGGTCTTGAGTTCGGTGCGCAGAACACCGTCATCCACATAGGTGATCGGCGAGACCAGCCATTCATAGAGTGCAGGGTTGGATCTCAAGAGAAGGCGCAGCGCTTTCCGGATGTCCCATGCAGCGAGATCCACCAGACGCTCATCGAGCGGACGCTCGATAACATCACGCTCCTCCGACAGCTGGACGTACCAATCCCGTGGATGAACGTAGAGAAAGCGCACATCGTAATCGCTGTCTGGCGAGGCGAATCCCCATGCGCGACTTCCAAACTCGGCGGCATAGAGAATGCGCACGCCTTCATCCTGGGAGACCGTATGCAGCCAGGTCTCGATATGCCGACGCACATCCTGGTCGATCATGTCGCAATCCTGCAGTGACTCCGAACGCGCGATGATCGGGCAAGTAACGCACGATCAGAAGACACGTGCGGGAAGCTACCGGGATGCCCCTGTGCCATCAACACAATGGCTTCGGGGAGCAAGCCGTCCATAAGAGTGCGACCGTTGATTGCGGTTCAATGCGCGACGCGCTCAATGGCCACGGCAGTCGCCTCGCCGCCGCCGATACACAGCGATGCAACGCCCCTGGTCTCACCATATTTTTCCATGGCGTTGATCAGCGTGACGATAATGCGCGCGCCGGATGCGCCGACCGGATGCCCGAGCGCGCAAGCGCCGCCGTGCACGTTGACCTTATCGTGCGGGAGATCGAGATCCCTCATCGCCGCCATGGCAACAACTGCAAAGGCCTCGTTGATTTCGTAAAGACCTACGTCGCTGGTTTTCCAGTTGGCGGCTTCCAGGACTTTTTTGATGGCACCGATCGGGGCCGTCGTGAACCACGCTGGCGCCTGGGCATGGCTTGACGTCGCGATGATCCGCGCCAACGATTTCAAACCGCGCCGGTTGGCCTCGCTCTCCCGCATCAACACGAGCGCAGCGCCGCCATCGGAAATCGAGGACGAGTTTGCCGGCGTGACCGTGCCACCGTCCCGGAATGCCGGCTTGAGGCCCGGAATCTTTGCGGGATCAGCAGTAAACGGCTGCTCGTCGCGCGCAACCTCGGCCACACCCTTGCGCGATTTGACCGCAACCGCGGTGATCTCCTTATCGAAGGTGCCGTCCTCATTAGCTTTTTTCGCGCGCCTGAGACTTTCGATCGCGAACGCATCCTGCGCCTCGCGCGTGAATTGATAGTGCTGCGCCGTGTCCTCGGCATAGGTGCCCATCAACCGACCCCGGTCGTAGGCGTCCTCGAGACCGTCAAGGAACATGTGGTCATAGATTTGCGTGTGCCCGAGCCGCTGGCCGCTGCGCAGCTTCGGCAGAATGTGCGGCGTGTTGGTCATGCTTTCGAGACCGCCCGCAACAATGACATCCTTCGGGCGCACATGCAGCGCCTCGTGCGCCATCATCACGGTCTTCATGCCGGAGCCGCACATCTTGTTGACGGTGGTGCAGGGCACGCTGTCGGGCAGACCGCCATAGCGCGCCGCCTGCCGGGCCGGCGCCTGGCCTTGGCCAGCCGGAAGCACGCAGCCCATCAGCACCTCGGCGATCTCATCCGGCTTGACGCCGGCGCGAGCAACGGCCGCCCTGATGGCCGCGGCGCCCAGTTCTGGCGCAACGATCGACGCCAGAGCCCCCTGAAAGCCACCGATGGCGGTTCGTGCGCCAGAAACGATAACGATGGGATCCGGATTCGACATGAGTTGCCTCCGTCATGATGGTTTACCCAATTATTAGGAGGCGAGGCGGGAAGAACGCAAGCGTTCGCAGACATAATCAGTGCGCCGCGTGAGCGGTCTGCGCGCGGGACCCGTTGGTCTCAGTCCAGGAAATAGGCGTTGACCCATCCCTCCCGGCCGCGCCAAGCAATCCTGCACCAGGCGCCGCGACATCCCCCGGTCCGGGCGACGCCGCACACACCGGGCGGGATGCCCCCGATTTCATCGTTGGATACGCCGGGGCCGGTTCGGATGCGCAATGTATCGCCACGGTCGACACGAGCGACGCACGAACCCGGATTGCGGCTACCTTGCTCTACGACACGCCGCTCCGACCCCGAGAAAGCCTGTATCGGCGGTGGAGGGCCGGCCGCTTTATGGGCGTCGGGCACGTCGTACACGGCGATATAGCGGGTATTGACCCAGCCGGTTTGGTTGCCGAGCGCCATAACGCACCACCCGGTGGCGCACCGGCCGACGAGCTTCACGCCGCAGGCCTTCGCCGGGAACCGGCCAACGACAGACGCATCATAGCCGGGTCCAGAGCGGACATTCAGCGCCTGGGGCGCTTCCAGCCCATGCACGCAGAGCATCCGCTTTTCCGCGTTGGCAGAGGACGACGGGGCGATGATTGCGACAATCGCCAGCGACGAGGAGACCACTAGGGTTCTCCAGATCGAATTCACACGCATGATACAGGAACCTCAAAGGCGCCTCCCTGCGTGATTAACCATCAGCGCACAGCGTCGGGCAAGCCGCAGCCGGCAATCGGGAGCATTTTCCCGGCAAGCGTTGCCCGTGCGCTGCGCCCAACGAAAACGCCCGCAGAGAGCATCCGCGGGCGTTCGGTAAACATCCCTCGATGCCCGCTAATCCAGGAAACCGACAGCTTTCGGCAGCCAAAGCACAATGCCGGGCCAGTAGATGCACATGAACAGGCCCAGAATCTGCAGCGCAACGAACGGATACATGCCGTTGTAGATGTCGTTCATGCTGACTTCGGGCGGAGCGGTCCCCTTCATATAGAATAGCGTCGCTCCGAAGGGTGGGGTCATGAAGGAGGTCTGCAGATTGACCGCCACCAAAGTGCCGAACCACCCCATCAGATAGGCGTTGTTGCCGATATGGTCGGAGAAGTCGAACTTCAGCATGATCGGCCCGAAGATCGGCAGCACGATCAGGCAGATCTCGATCCACTCGAACGGGAAGCCGAGCAGGAACACCAGCACCATCACGAACGCCAGCATCTCCCATTTCGTGTCGACGCCGAAGTACTTGAGCGTGCCGATCATGAGGTCGTCGCCGCCGAGAACACGGAACACGTAGGAGAACCCGGTCGCGCCGAGGAAGACCAGGAACACCATGGCGTTGGCACGGCACGCCGAACGAATAGCGTCGGTCAGCATCGGCATTTTGAACTTGCCGTTGAGCCAAGCCATCCACATGGCACCGAGCACGCCGACGCCGGCGCTCTCGGTTGGCGTCGCCCAGCCCGCGAAGATCGAGCCGAGCACGATGACCATCAGCGCGGTCATCGGGAACAGGCCCTTCCACATCGCCATCCAGAACTCGGCGCGGTTCTGGGGACCATAGTCCTTGCCGAGCTTCGGAGCGACGCTCGGCTTGAAGATCGACAGGATGATGATGTAGGTCAGGAACAGGCCGGACAACAGGAAGCCCGGCATGGTGGCCGCAGCGAACAACACGCCAGCCGAGGTTTGCAGCATCTCGGCCATGACGACCAGCATGATGGCCGGCGGCAGCAGGATGCCCAGTGTGCCAGCCGAAGAGATCGTGCCGACGGCCAGCTTCTTGTCGTAGCCGGCGTTGAGCATGTGCGGCAGCGCGATCACCGACAGCGTCACGACGCAGGCCCCAACCACGCCCATGGGCGCGGCGAGGATCGTGCCCATCACCATGACGGCAACGGCCAACGCACCCGGCACGCGCTTCAGCAGGATCTCGGTCGCAGTCAGCATATCCTTGGCCGAGCCCGATCGTTCGAGGATCGAGCCCATGAAGATGAAGGCCGGGATCGAGACCAGCACGGGATCAACCGCGACCTGCCCCCACATGCGAAGCACGACGTTCGACAGGCCGATCATCGGGAACACCCCGAAGGCCCAGCCGATACAAGCGAAGATCATCGCCATGCCACCCATCACGTACGCAACGGGATAGCCGCAGAAGATTACGAAGAACATGGTTCCGAACATGATCAGAGCCAGGTTGTCGATAATGATATCAACCATTTTCCAGTCCCCGATCAGACTTCGAGCTCGGACTTGCCGATCTGCAGATTGGCGCGCTCGTTGGGCACGCCGCCGAACAGATAGGCGACGACCTTCAGGAGTACGCTGATGATAGCCAGCAGGACCAACCAGATACCGGCGACATAGATGCCTTTGATGATCCAGCGATGCGGCATGCCGATCGCGCTCTCTGAGCCCTCGTCGACGCGCCAGGACTGATAGACGAAATCGAGGCCGTAGTAGCAGGTGATGGCAATGTAGGGTAGCGCGAACAGAAGCAGCCCAATCAGCTCCAGCCAGGCGCGAGAGTAGAACGACGCATTCTCGGTGAAACTGTCGACGCGCGGATGCGCGTTAATGGTGTAATTGTAGCCCATCCAGGTCGAGAAGATCGTGGTGTGAAGCCACCACTCCAACTCCTGAAATCGGGTGAGTGAGATCGGCAAACCTAGCTTGCGTGAGAAAACGTCGAAGCAAGTCACGCACATCAGGACAACGAGGCACCAGCCGCCCGCAAAGGCGATCTTTTCCAGCATCTTTGCGATGCCGTTTGAAACGGCAATGGGTCCGAACACGACGGCCAGCACCGAGATGACGAAGAATAGCCCGAGCAACAATTGAAATTCGAGTGTCATAATCGAGCTTCCCCCCGATTGCGCGGCTAGATGCTGCCCCCAGGCGCACAACCGCAGGCACAATTTGAGCCGAGCCCCGGAATGGAGCCCGGCCCATCGAGCGTGTTACCGTACGTCGCGAAACACGAGCACAAGCCCTACTTCTTGAGGTAAGTGCCCTTCATGTACTGGGCATCGCCCCAGATGGCGTAGTTCTTGCGGAACGCAAGATAGTGGTCGGACACCTTCTTGAAGAGCGGATCCTTCGCCGCTTCCTCTTTGATGACATCGAGCCATGCGGCCTCGTACTTGGCGAGATCCTCGTCGCTCCAGCGTTTAAACTGCACGCCGTTCTTCTCTTTCATCTCGGCCATGATCGCGAACTGCCCGGCCTCGCTCTCGGCATAGTTGTAGGCAACGCCGGCCGTAGCTGCGACCCGGATCATCGCCTTGATGTTCTCAGGCAGAGCGTCGAAGGCCTTCTTGTTCATCAGGATCTCGCTGCACGAGGTCAGCTGATGCCAGCCTGGGAAGTAGTTGAACTTGGCAACCTGCTGGAAGCCCTGCTTCTGGTCCATCGCCGGCATCGAGAACTCGGTGGCGTCGATGACGCCGCGCTCGAGCGCCGGGAAGATGTCGGCCGGTGCGATGAGCTGCGTCTGAACGCCCAACTTCTCCATGACCTTGGCGCCGAGACCGAAGAAGCGCATCTTGATGCCCTTCATGTCGTCGGCATCCTTGATCTCGCGGCGGAACCAGCCGGAGGTCTCAGGCCCGATGCAGAAGCTGTCGAATGCCGTCAGGCCGTGCTGCTCATAGATTTCGTCGCGGAATTTGTTGCCGCCGGCGAACCACTTCCAGGCCAGGAACTCGCCGAAGCTCGGGGCCGAAGGGCACGGTCGTGAAGAACGCCATCGCCGGGAATTTCGAGGCGTGGAAGCCCGGCGTCGTCCAGCAGGCTTCGACCGAGCCCTTGCCGACAGCGTCAAAGCACTCGAGTGCTGGAATTAGAGCGCCCGGCTCATAGAAGCGCATCTCGAACTTGCCGCCCGACATCAGGTCCAGATCTTTCTGGAACTTCTGGCCGGGGGGGCCCAAGTGCGGCAGCTGGCTGCCGAACGCGCTCTGCATTTTCCAGCGGATCTTGTCCTGGGCCTGGGCGCCGGATAGGCCCAACCCTCCCACTCCCGCCAAGCCGATTGCGGCTACGGCAAGACTACGTGCCATCGTCATTCGATAGATCTCCCTTGTGTTTCCTCACGCCACGCTGGCTTCCGTTGCTCTCGGTCCGCGCTTATTTCTTTTGTTGAAAGAAGCATTACTGGCTCAACTCTTAGCTGGCAAGCGGCTTGGTGGAATAGCTCATTTGGGGGATGCGCCCTATGTCACAACAGGCGCATCTGAGTGCCTGCCGCAAAGGGCCTCTGAAACAAGTCGGTTCGCAACCGGAGCGAGCGCTCATTCATGCCCAAGCGCTTGATGGCCAGCCGGAACCGCAAACCGATTTGCTCGGCGTACGGCCCAGTCCCGCGCTGGCGCTCGCCAAAGGCCGCGACATAGTCCTTGCCACCGTGCATGGAGCGCAAGATGTTGATTACGCGCGCTGCGCGGTCCGGATAGTCCGTAGCCAACCATTCGCGGAACAGGTCCTTCAATTCAAGCGGCAAACGGAGCAGCACGTAGCCAGCATCTCTCGCGCCGGCAGCATGACATTGACTGAGGATCTCCTCGATCTCGCTGTCGTTCAACGCTGGAATAATCGGTGCCACCATCACCGTCGTCGGGATCCCAGCTTCGGACAGACGGCGGATGGCTTCGAGCCGCTTTCCAGGCGTTGCAGCACGAGGCTCCATCGATCGCGCAAGGCGGCTGTCGAGGGTGGTGACCGAGATCGCAACCTTGACGAGGCCGCGCTCAGCCAAACGGCCTAAAACGTCTATGTCGCGCACGACGCCCGCCGATTTCGTGACAATGCCAACGGGGTGCGAGGTCCGGTCCAAAACCTCCAGAAGGCTGCGCGTTATGCCGAGTCCGCGCTCGATCGGCTGATAGGGATCGGTGACCGCGCCCAGCGCAATCGTCTTTGGCACGTAGCGGGGATTGCCGAGTTCTCGCTCCAACAATTCAGCAGCATTGATCTTGGCGTAAAGCTTCGTCTCGAAGTCAAGGCCAGGCGAGTGTCCGAGATAGGCGTGCGTCGGTCTCGCATAGCAATAGACGCAGCCGTGCTCACACCCCCGGTAGGGATTGATCGATTGGTCGAAGGAGATGTCGGGGCTGTTGTTTGTGGATATGATGCTTTTGGCTGTCTCGGCCTGGACATGCGTTCGGAAAGGCCCGAGGCCTCCAAGGCTCTCCCAACCGTCGTCGAATTCCTCGCTGTCGAGCTTGTCGTAACGGCTTGCGCGATTGCTCCGGGCGCCTCGGCCACGTCGCAAATCATCGCGCACTGGGGGTTGCTTGCCGACCATTCCAGCTGCTCCGTTCGAAGGATCTGGAACTTTAGCAGAACAAATGGAACATTAAAAGAACATTTGTTCTGCCACAAAGTGGCTTGCGTCACCAACAGCCCTGTGGCAGTTACGGGGCCAATTAACGATGCATCGCTAAAGTTGGGCGCCGAGGCGACCTGCGCGCGCCGAACTATGCTGCCGTAGCTCAGTGGTAGAGCACTCCCTTGGTAAGGGAGAGGTCGTGAGTTCAATCCTCACTGGCAGCACCATACGCCCAGGCCCTCTTGACTCACGAGCACTCCGCTCCCGAAAGTGTCCGAAATTTCGGGCTGATTTGGCTGACGCGTCGAACCGCTTGTGCTACCGGCATATCAGGAATGCTAATTGTCGACTGAGCGAAAGAGCGCGCATGCCCCGCATCACGTTACACAAAGGCGACCTGCCGGCTGGGCTGTCGTTGGGATCCTCCGTTGCAATCGACTCGGAAACACTTGGGCTGAAGCCACACCGCGATCGGCTTTGCCTGATTCAGCTTTCCGCCGGAAACGACGAAGCCCACCTGGTGCAGTTTGATGGGAAAGATTGGTCTGCGCCGCGACTGAAGCAGCTTTTGTCCGACCAGAAGATATTGAAAATATTTCATTATGCTCGATTTGACCTCGCTGTTATCGAGCGCTACCTCGGGGTCGTGGCATCCCCTATCTGGTGCACCAAGGTCGCTTCGAAACTCTCCCGCACATACACGGACCGACACGGTCTCAAGGATCTCTGCGGCGAACTGCTCAATATCGATCTGTCCAAGCAGCAGCAAAGCTCGGATTGGGCGGCCAAGGACCTTTCTCAACAGCAGCTTGCCTATGCGGCTTCCGATGTGTTGCATCTCCATCAATTGAAGGCGCGTCTCGAGAGCATGCTGGTCCGCGAGGGCCGCCTTCCGGCAGCCGAAGCCTGTTTTCAGTTCTTGCCGGAGCGCGCCCGGCTGGACCTCAATGGGTTCGATGACACGGATATTTTTGCCCATTGAGGCGCCTCCTTCGCCGTGACGTGTGGATGAGCCCCGTTCAGCAACACAATGCCCGGGTATCTGCTTGCTGTGGGCCGCATTTTCTCCCAATTTGACCGCCATCCATCATTCGGGCGCTTCGGCACGATTTTTCCGCGCTCGGCGGCGAGCTTAGAGGCATGAGCAGAAACGCAAAGCGCCCGAGCACAGGCGGCACCGGCGCAGCGCAAGCCACAGCGTCTGCTCGCGAACGCACGCGCGAGTTTCGTCGTGGACGCCGCCATTCCTGGCTCGTGCGCAGCCTGAAGTTGGCACTCCCGTCGATAGCGCTTGTCTCGATCAGCGCCTACGCCACGGTCCTCCTGGCGACGGCCCGCGTCAAACAGCCCGGTCTCGATCCCGGGACGATCCGCATCGATCCTCGGAACCTGACCATGGACCTGCCGAAATACGATGGGTTCAATAAGGATGGGTCGCAATACAAAGTCCGCGCCAAAGAGGCGATCACCGATCTCAAGATGTCGGGCCCGACCCGGCTCAATGCCATCGATGGTGATCTCATTCAGGCGAACGGGGTTGTGACAAAACTCAAAGCGACCTGGGGAACCTACGATCAGAAGAAAAATGTGCTCGAGCTTTACGAGAAAGTCGACGTCGACGGCTCGACGGGCATGAAGGCGCGGCTGTCCCGAGCGACTGTGCACACCAAGGAAAATCGCATCGTCACCAACGAGCCGATGACTGCAGAAACCGAAGCCGGCAAAATCAGCGCTCGGTCGATGGATTACAATTCAAGGGCCCGCAAAGGCATCTTTCGCGACGCGGTCCATGTTCGCATCAAGTCAAATGGGCAATCGCGCCCGGAGAAGCCCGTCACGCAGTCGGCAGTGCCGCTGGGCCTCAACGCCAACAGCGGGCAACCCATCGAAGTGAGATCCGAAAAACTGGATATCGACGACGAAGCCAAGACGGCCCTGTTTCGGGAAGCGGTGATCGCCAAGCAAGGCGACGCGATTCTGGAGGCCCCCGAACTTGAGGTTTTCTATGAAGGCAAGGCTGCCAGCCTCGAGACGGCCGGAAAACCGGCCGACGGCGCACCGGCTGCGGAAACACAGAGCCGACTCAAGGCAATCAAGGCGCGCGGCGGCGTTTTAATGACAAACAAGGAGGATCGCGCCACCGGGGCAACGCTCGACTACGACGCGGCAACCGAGCGAGGTATCCTCAAGGGCAAGGTCGTGGTCACATCGGGGGCAGAGCGGCAAGCCACCGCTGAGGCGCTTAATTTCGACCAGAAAGCCGACACGGTTCTGATGACAGGAGACGTGATCGTCACGCAAGACAAGAACGTCCTCAAGGGTCGCCGCATGCTGGTGGACCGCAAACACGGCAAGACGCGCCTCGAGTCACCGGCCGAGGGGACGGTGCCGGCTGGCCGGATTGCGAGCACCTTCGTTCAGGGTGACGCCAAGTCCAGCAAGTCGAAAGAACCGGCCAAGGCGGATGCTGGGGCGCCGGCCCTGGGGGCCCTCGGGGCATCATTCAAGAATGATCCCAATGCGCCGACCGAGGTCGAAGCCGACACTCTGGATATCGATGACAGCAAAAAGACCGCATTATATGTCGGCAAAGTCGTCGCCAAACAGGGCGATACCGTGATCAAGACGTCGGAGCTGACCGTCTTCTATACGGGGCAGTCAGGATTCGCTTCCGGTACGCAACCGGCGGCGCAAGCCTCAAAAGCGGGGGCGGGGCAAGCAGGACAACTGACCCGCGTCGAAGCGCGCAAAAAGGTCGTCATCACGTCGAAGGATGGGCAGGAGGCCAGCGGCGATTGGGCGGACATGGACGTAAAGGCCAACACGATGGTGCTGGGTGGCAAGGTACTGGTGGCGCAAGGCAAGAACGTGATCGAAGGCCCGGAAGGCGCACGCCTCTTCATCGACATGAATTCTGGTGTGTCCCGCTTTGAGCAGGCGCCAGGGGCGTCCGGGCCCTGGGCGCCGCAAGCCGTGAGCGCCGCAGGGCCGACGACGGGTCCGGCGCCGCCGTCGATCACGGGTCCCGCCGCGCCGTCGCCGACCTGCCCTCCAGGCGCGGTCTGCTCGAGCGGGCGCATGCGCGCCGTGCTCTATCCCAATATGGTTCAAGATGCTGCTAAGAAGGCCGCGGAGGCCGCCGGTGGCGCCAAACCGGAGGCCGTCAAGGTCAAGAAGCCGAGATCGCCGTTGACGTCGCCTGCGACCGAAACAGGCAAAGGGCAATGATCCGATATTGGCCCTATTTGGTCGACCGTTGCGACAGCTTTCAATATCAGCCAATGAGAACGGAACGGGAATGTTAAGCTTGTCGCTCTTGTCCAGGTTGCGCGGAAAAGGACCTGCAACGTCCGACCTTCAGTTGGCAGCTGCGCAACGCGGCCGCCAAGCGTCCACGGCGGGATATCGGCCACACGACGTCCAACAGCAGCCCCCACAGCAGGCGGTCGGCGAAGGCTGGCTGACCTGCGAGGGCGTCCAGAAGACCTACAAGAAGCGCATGGTCGTCAAAGGCGTCAGCGTCGCCGTCCGCCGGGGGGAGGCCGTTGGTCTGCTTGGCCCCAACGGCGCTGGCAAAACCACCGTTTTCTACATGATTACCGGGCTCGTGCCCGCCGATGCCGGGCGCATTACGATCGATGGCCTCGACGTCACCAAGCTCCCGATGTACCGACGGGCCCGGATGGGGATCGGCTACCTGCCGCAGGAAGCATCGATTTTTCGAGGCCTGACGGTCGAACAGAACATCATGGCGATCCTGGAGCTGGTCGAACCCAATCGGAAACGGCGCAAAGAGCAATTGGATAGCCTCTTGGAGGAGTTCAGCATCACGCGCTTGCGCAAGAGCCCCTCCATCGCCCTGTCGGGCGGTGAGCGTCGGCGCTGTGAGATCGCCCGGGCCCTGGCCTCCCGCCCGTCCTACATGTTGTTGGACGAACCGTTTGCGGGTATTGACCCTATTGCGGTTGGGGACATCCAGCAGCTCGTTCGCCATCTGACGCAACGTGGAATTGGTGTATTGATCACCGATCACAACGTCCGCGAGACTTTAAGCCTCGTTGACCGGGGGTACGTCATCGCGGAAGGTCAAGTTCTTACACAAGGTAAGCCTGAGGCAATCATAGCGAACGAAGACGTGCGGCGGGTCTACCTTGGCGACATGTTCGGTTAATGGCCCTCGGTTAAGTCTTGGGGTCATCAGTAACCCAAGGACCAGGTGAGGCAATTGAGATGGCGCTTTCGGCGAAGCTAGAGCTCAGACAGAGCCACCAGCTCGTCATGACGCCGCAGCTGCAGCAGGCGATCCGTCTCTTGCAACTGTCCAATATTGAACTCAATACGTTCGTGGAAACCGAGATCGAGCGCAATCCGCTTCTCGAGCGTGACGACGAAGGGCCGGCTGAGGCGCCGGAAGCTGGCGATCGGGTCAGCGAAACCGATGTTGCCAGCGAGAGTGACGAGCTGCATCTCGATCAGGCCGCGCAAACCTCAGCGGCGGCGGACGACCTCGACAGCGATTATGACAACGTGTTTCCAGATACCGCGCCGAACGAACTCGGCGTCGGCCAAGGGCTCAACAACTGGACGAGCGTCTCCCAGAAGAACACATCGGCGTCAATGAACGAAGATGCCAATCTGGAGGCGTACGCAACCAAGGAACTTTCCCTCAAGGACCATTTGACCAGCCAGCTCAATCTCACCTTCACGGACTCCATCGACCGTTTGATTGGCGGCTATCTTATCGATCTCATCGACGAGGCCGGTTATCTCCGCAGCGACCTCGCGGAACTGGCTTTGAAGCTCGGGACGTCTCAGGCCAGAGTCGAGGCGATCCTTGGAAAACTGCAGACGTTCGACCCGCCCGGCGTATTTGCTCGCGACCTCAAGGAATGCCTGGCGTTGCAGCTCAAGGAGCGCAAGCGCTACGATCCGTTGATCGCCAAGTTCCTCGACTGCCTGCCATTACTGGCGGCGCACAACCTGCCGGCGCTGCGTCGTGCGATTGGCTGCGATCAAGACGATCTCAGCGACATGATCGCCGAAATCAAGCAGCTCAATCCGAAGCCAGGCCTCGGCTTCGGATCAGAAGACGTGCACGCTGTGGTTCCCGACGTTCTGGTGCGTTCGGCAAGTGACGGTAGCTGGCTTGTCGAGCTGAACAGCGACACGCTACCGCGCGTTCTCGTGAACCGCTCGTATTACGCGCGGGTCAATCGCATCGCCGGCTCGGGCAAGGATAAGGATAAGGACAAGGAGTTCCTGCTCGAATGCTTGAACAACGCCAATTGGCTTGTAAAAAGTCTCGATCAGCGCGCACGCACAATCCTGCGCGTGGCGGAGGAAATCATTCGGCAACAGGACGGCTTTCTTGCGCATGGCGTCCAGCATTTGCGTCCCTTGAACCTGAAAACGATCGCTGACGCGATCAAGATGCACGAGTTCGACCATTAGCCGCGTCACGTCGAACAAATACATGGCGACACCGCGCGGGATCTTCGAACTCAAATACTTCTTTACATCGTCAATTGCATCGGCAGGTGACGGTGAGGCCCATTCGTCGGAAGCTGTCCGCCACCGCATCAAGACGCTAATCGATGCGGAACGCCCGGACGCCATCCTGTCAGACGATAAGCTGGTCGAGCTACTGGCACGGGAAGGTATTGAGATCGCGCGCCGAACCGTTGCGAAATACCGCGAATCGATGCGGATCTCCTCCTCAGTCCAGCGGCGCCGAGAGAAGCGGATCATGGCGCATGCCGACGCCTAACGGCATCTTTGTGCCCATACAAAATGCGCTCGTCCGACTCGGTTGCCTGGGCAATTCAATTCATCCGCGAAGTGGGTTTGACTTTGACGAACTGACTGACTAGGGTCCGCGACGTGAGCTTTGTATACAATGTTCACTTCGCCAATAGTGGTGGGTGCGGGACGGCAACAGCCTCGATCAATGACTTACAACCTCCAGGCTCGATCCCATGCATCGGCGGCATGGGATTTGCTCGTTTAGCGCCCCAGGGACGATGGCCATAGGAAGGGCCTGACGTATGGATCTTGGTGATCTGATTTCCGCTGACGGCGTCGTGACCTCGCTTCGTGCCAAGAGCAAGAAGCAGGCACTCCTCGACCTGTCTCAAACTGCTGCGACCATAACGGGTTTGCCGCAGCGCGACATCTTCGAGACGCTGTTGCAGCGCGAGCGGTTGGGCTCGACCGGCGTCGGTCGGGGCGTCGCCATCCCCCATGGCAAACACGTTGCGCTCAAGAGGATCGTCTGCGTTTTTGCTCACCTCGACGAGGCGATTCCCTTTGACTCGCTCGATGAAGAGCCTGTGGACCTGATCTTCCTGTTGCTGGCGCCCGAGCAAGCCGGCGCGGATCACTTGAAGGCCTTGGCGCGCATTTCGAGAGTGCTCCGCGATCCCCAAGCGATCGAAAAGCTGCGGTCGTCGCGCGACAAGGCAACGCTCTATGCAGTCTTGACCGAGCCGTTGGCATCGCACGCGGCGTAAATCTGCGCGGTCAGCCCAGAACCAGCAAAGCACCAAGCCCCAGCCCGCCCACTGCGATGCGCCACCAGGCAAACGGCGCAAAGCCATGCCGGCTGACGAAGTCAAGCAGGTAGCGGACCACCACCACACCGGCCACAAAGGCGACGACGAAACCGAGCGCGATGGACTGCACAGTCGCGGCGTCGAGATCGTTGACGTTCTTGTAGAGATCGTACGCAAACGCGCCCGCCATCGTCGGCATTGCCAGGAAGAACGAAAACTCGGCAGCGGCCCGCTTTTCCACACCCAGCAGCATCGCGCCGACAATCGTGGCGCCGGAACGCGAGACACCTGGGATCATGGCCAGGCATTGGCAAAGACCGATTTTCAACGCCATCACCGGCGAGACGTCCATCGGATCATGGATATCGGTTTTCAACCGCATACGGTCGACAGCCAGCAGAATGAACCCGCCGATGATCAACGTCGAACAAATCAGCAGCGGGGTCTCGAAGAGGACCTGTTTGATAAACTTGTGCAGTGTCACTCCGACAACCGCAGCCGGCAGAAACGCGAGCAGAATGGCCAGCACAAACCTGCGGGTTCGCGGATCGCTCGGCAAATCGACCAGGAGCCGGATGAGCTTCGCGGAATAGACCGTCAAGATCGCAAGCACGGCGCCAAGCTGGATCAGGATCTCGAATAGGCGTTTCGACGGTTTCACACCCAGAAAGTGCTCGGTCAGCAGCAGATGGCCGGTCGATGACACCGGAATGAATTCGGTCAACCCCTCGATGATGCCGAGCAGGATGACTTGCCAGGTGGACACGGGGCCGTCTCCGTCAGTTCGAGGCGCTGGTTGAGTGCGCCGCGTTTAGCAGGATTCTCATTGTCAATGCGAGCCCTTGCCCGAACGGGCGGCGAAAGATATCCAAGCAATGTGCGTGGTTGTTCCGACGCCGTACTTCCGACCAAGTGCAGAGGCCAACTCTCGGCAACCCAAAGAGGAGGGCCGAGGAATATCTATGTCGCAGCTGACCCATTTCCGGCTCTGCCCGTTCTCGCGATCCATCCGCTTGGCACTCGCCGAACTCGATGTGCCGTTCGAAACCTCTGAGGAGCGGCCGTGGGAGTGGCGGCCGGCGTTCCTGGCTTTGAACCCCTCTGGTGACCTGCCCGTCCTACAGATGGAAGACGGTGTGGTGCTGTCGGGCGCCTACGCGATCTCCGAATACCTGGGCGAGATGGTCCGCCGGGCGCCGGCCGACGAGCGGACGAAGGACCTCTTTCCCGGTCAGAATGAAGATCGCGCAGAGGTCCGCCGGCTGGTCGACTGGTTCCATCGCAAGCTGGATTCCGAGGTATCGCGTGAGCTGCTGCGTGAAAAGCTCTATGCCCGATTGCGGCCGGAACTTTCGGGCCACATCCCCGACCCGGAGCTGTTGCGGGCGCTCCGCGCCAATTTGCGGTACCATCTGAGCTACGTGAGCCATCTCGCCGACCAGCGGCGCTGGCTTGCAGGCGACGAGATGAGCTTCGCCGATCTCGCAGCGGCAGCCCATTTGTCGTGCATCGACTATCTCGACGAGGTGCCATGGGACAAGCATCCTTCGGCCGGCCACTGGTACGGGCGCATGAAGTCGCGTCCGTCCTTCCGTGCACTCTTGACCGATCGGGTCGCGGGGATCGCACCGCCCTTGCACTACGCCAATCTCGATTTTTGATTGCGTCGCTTCCGACCAAGACATGCCCGCCATGAGGCCGATGCTCGCATCGCTCGTCGAGACCGAAGCCCGGAAGGCGGGTTTCGATGTCGTGGGCATCGCTCGCACGACCGACGTTGGTCCAGAGTTGCAGGAGCGACTTGAGACATTTCTCGCGGCCGGTTGGCATGGCGACATGGATTGGTTGCAGGCAACCTCGGCTCGACGGGGACATCCGGCGCACCTGTGGCCGGGTGCGCGTAGCGCCATCATGCTCGGCATCAACTACGCGCCCGATCGCGATCCGCTGGACGTCTTGAAGGAGCGCTATCGCGGCGCGATTTCGGTCTACGCCCAGGGCAAGGACTACCACGATGTCATCAAACCGCGCCTGAAGCAGGTCGCTGCGGCCCTGGTCCGCCACGCCGGCGCGGAGGTGAAAGTCTTCGTCGACACCGCGGCGCTGATGGAAAAGCCGATCGCAATGGCGGCAGGCCTCGGCTGGCAGGGCAAGCACACCAATCTGGTTTCGCGCACACATGGGTCCTGGCTGTTTCTTGGCGCCATCCTGACCACGGCCGACCTCGTGCCGACCGTCGCCGAGGCCGATCATTGCGGGTCATGCCGCCGGTGTCTGGACATCTGTCCGACCGATGCGTTCCCCGCGCCCTATCGGCTCGATGCGCGCCGCTGCATTTCGTATTTGACGATCGAGCACAAAGGGCCGATTGCGCGGGAGTTGCGCGGGCGCATCGGCAATCGGATCTATGGCTGCGATGACTGCCTGGCCGTTTGCCCCTGGAACAAGTTCGCCGAAGCTGGCCGCGAGATGCGTTTTCGCGCGCGCCCCGAAACCGATAATCCGCCGCTGGCCGACTTGCTGCGGCTCGACGATGCTCAGTTTCGGGTTCGGTTTGCAGGCACACCGGTGAAGCGGACTGGCCGCACCCGTTTCATGCGCAACGTCCTGATTGCGGCCGGAAACTCAGGCGACACGGATCTCTTGCCGCAGATCGAAGCGCTCTTGAGCGACGCGGCACCTCTGGTCCGCGGAGCAGCGGTCTGGGCATTGGCACAATTGGCTGGGCGCGAGTACGTCTCCCGGATCGCCGGTCGATGTCTCCCCAGCGAAACGGATCAAGGTGTGTTGGCCGAATGGACCGCGGAGCTTCAGTGATGACCGGCCATCTGTTGTGCTTCGGGCTCGGCTACAGTGCACGCGCACTTGCTTTCCGGCTGTCGAGAGACGGTTGGCGCATCAGCGGAACGTCACGCACGGAGGATGGCGTCCGTGCGATCGACGCCGAGGGATGGCAGGGCGTCGCCTTCGATGGTCTGCAGTTAAACGACCGCCTTGCCGATCTCATCGGCGACGCGACACACGTCCTGCTCTCGGTGCCCCCGGGCGAGCGGGGTGACCCGGTTCATTGCAGTGCGGCACAGGCAATGGCAACCGCGCCGAACTTGTCCTGGGTCGGGTACCTTTCGACCGTCGGCGTCTATGGCGATCAGCAGGGTGGCTGGGTGGACGAAACGACGCCGGTTTTGCCAGGGAGTCTGCGGGGCCGTCGCCGGGTCGACGCGGAATTGGCATGGCTGGCGTTCGGCGCGGCGAACAGTGTCAGGGTCGAGGTCTTCCGGCTGCCTGGAATATACGGACCGCAACGCAGCGTACTCGACGCAGTCCGAGACGGGCGGGCGCGGCGGATCATCAAGCCTGGCCAAGTATTCAACCGCATCCATGTGGAGGATATCGCAGGTGCCATCTCAGCGGCGATCCATGGACCGTCAAACCATACGATCTACAATCTTACCGATGACGAACCCTCGGCTCCCCAGGATGTCGTTGTCTATGCGGCCGCCCTCCTCGGCGTCGCACCGCCTCCTGCCGTGCAGTTCGAAGCAGCCCTCCTTACGCCAATGGCCGCAAGTTTCTATTCCGAGTCGAAACGCGTCTCAAACCGTCGGATGAAAGTCGCGCTTGGATACACCCTCTGCTTTCCAACCTATCGCGAAGGGCTCGCTGCGATCGCGCAGGCACGCTGAACATTCAAGCTGCATTCAGGCTCGAGGCGCGAAGATGCCGCAATTCTGATCCACCATCGTCGCAACCGGTAGACGATTCAGTGAGATCGCATACGGGAGGGGCGCCCATGAGGGACAACATATTTTTGAAGTCCGGACTGCTGGCAGCGGCCTTAGCGATTGCAGGGCTCGGCGCCAATCCAACGGCCGCGCAGGCTGACGGCGGAGCAGCACACGATCTCGCCCAGAAGTTCTCAGATGAGGCCGATAAACCGGCTAAGGAAGCGGCGCGCCGGGATCGCGAACGCGCGGCTGAGTCCCAGCGCCGCTCAGAAGAAGCCGAGATGCTCGCCCGCGCCCGTACCGAAGCCGAACAGCGGGCCAGGGACGTCGCCATCGAACGGGAGGCTCGTCTCGCGGCCGAGCGCCAAGCAGATGAGAAAAAGCGCATTGCCGAGGAGCAGCAGCAGGCGGAAGACCGTCGCCGCGCCGAGGCGGCCGCCTTCGCCGCCTTCGCCGAAGCCCAACGCGTGGTCCAAGAAGAGCGCCGCCGCGCGGAGGCAGCAGCCCAATTGGCAGCCGAGCAGCGCAAAGCTGAGGACGCGCGGCGTGAGGCGTCGGCGGACGCCGCTGAGGCTGCTCGAAAGGTTGAGATGGCGGCCGAACGCGAGCGCGAGACGGCACGCCTGGCTGAGGCTTTGCGGCAAGCGCACGAAGCCCGCGCGGCCCGCAGCACGCCAGATCGACAGCCCCCGAGCCTTGTCCGTAGCGCACCGATCGACGAGCGTCCGCTGGATGATCGGTCTGCCCTCGGGGCACCTCCACCTGTGATGCCGGGCGCGGCGCAAGTCACCGTCCTGCTGCTGATGGAGCCGGGCGATCGTGGAATTCGGCGGCACAACAAATCAGCCGACCCCCTGCTGTGTGACGACCGTGGCTGCTATGTCAGCAGCGGCGCCGATGCGCCGGCGGCCTACCTCCCGCGCCGCCGGGCGCTCGGCATCGGGGCAACGCTCGGCCCACGTGCCGGCGCCTGTCAGAACTCGCTTGGTTGTATCTTCCGCGGCGTTGATCTCGGATCATTGCCAGCGACGCTGCAGCCGGTCGATATGCGCGTCGTGCGCCACGACTACCGCGAGCCGCAATCCGTTTCAGCGGACGGAACATGCCGGATCGCCGCGCGCCGACTGCAATGCAGCGCAACGTTGCGCGGTTCAAATTATACGATGTGGATCGTGCCCGAAACCGTCGCCGCGGCCGCTGGACCTGACGCCCTCGTCGAAGCGCTCGCCGACGGATTGCCGGATCTCGGCCACGCCGCGCTCGACCGCCGCACATTAAGATGAAGCCCCAGTGATCACCGGATCGGATGGCGACCTAGCTCGCCACCCTTGAAACGCCAGCGCACCAAAAAAATCTGGACCAATCCCAGCAGCGCGAGAAATGCCGGTACGAACACAAACGTGAAGTGCCAGGCGGCCGTCGAAAACGGGATCCGACCATCCGGAAATGCCCAGTCGAGGTAGCCGAAGTCCATCGCATAGAAGACGATAAAGAACTCGATGATCGAGAAGAAGAACTGGTAGGCGAACGGCCAGTCCTGGTCCCAATGAAAGCGCTGAATCTGGATGTAGAGAACATCAAGGATGAGCCCGAGGACCAGGATCGCCGTCAAGAAGATGAATGGGTCGCGGAAGATCGACTGCTCGTACGGCGGCGGCCATGTCCAGTTGGACAGGTACATGGCATAGAGGAAGGTCACCGGCAGACCGATGAAAACATAGAGCAGCAGACGCGTGTGCCAGCGGCCAAACAGTGTCGGTGTCATGCGGAGCGTCTCTTCTGCGAAGGTGCAACTGCGGGAGCGAACGCAACAGTCAAAGTTCGATTGTTGCGATCAAGGGGAACGACCAAGACACCACTTACCCCACTGTGATGCCGAACGGAGTGGGCCAAACTTGGTGACCCCCGGCGCGCGGTCATGGCCCAGCTGATCAACGGAGCGCAGGGCCGCATACTGCAACCCAAGAAAACTGTCGATTGCCGCATAAGGGCCGTTAGCTGTCACGACGCCGGCGGCCCAGACCTGCCCGCGTCCGTTGCGCAGTCCTGTGATCTCGAAACTGTTGCTGACGGCAAGACCCGCGAGCCGCAATTCGGGGCCGTCACCGGCCGCCCGGTTGCGCGGCAAATCGTAGGTCTTGGCCAGATCGGCCAACAGCGGCGTCTCGTCGATCTTGGCAATCAGCCCGGTGCAATCGACCACGAAATCCGCCGTCAGGTCGACGTTCTCCTGATAGTTCGCCGTCAACTCAAGGCGCGTGACGATGCGTCCGCCCGTTTCCGTGATCGAGGCAACGTTGCCGTAGAACACTTTGTACCAGCCATCGCGCGTACCTTGCTCAATGATGCGGTTCCAATCGTCCCGATCGGCCGTCGTCGTGCCACCCCAAGTGGACAAAAGCTTGGCCCGCTCTTCCGGCGACGCTTCCTCGAGCCGTTGACGCAACGTCCCGCCCCAGCAGGACTTCGGCCAATTGAACGGCTGCTGTTCGACGTCATTGCGGACCGGGCGCCGGGCCAGGTCGTATTTGTGTCCCTCGGTGGTGGGTGTGCGCACGAGATGGAGGAGACGAATGTCCTTGTTCTTTTCGCGCGCCTCCGAGATCCGTTGAATGATGCGTGAGGCCACAATTCCGCGACCACGGATCAGGACGGTGCCGCCCTTCTGCTCAAGCGTCCGGTAGATGCTGTCATGCTCCTCGTAGGCATTGATGACGGCGGTCGAGTTCGGGTGCGCATGCCGGTGATCCTGCAAATCGGGCAGAAAATTCGAGGCTGGGTATCCCGTCGCGATCTGCACGTACTGCGCAACAATCAGGCGCTCACGCTGCTCGACGGGGGTGTTCACCGCCACCGCACTCGGTACGCGATAGGCAATCACGAACCGCTCGTCGTCGGTTTTGCGAATCCCGACCACCTGGCCGTGGATCCACATGTCGTCCCAGCCAATGCGCTTGGATTCGGTGTCGAGCGAGCGGAACACGTCAATCGTGCGGGGCGTATAGCTTTCGGTCAACGCCGGCTCACCGAACACTTGCAGGATGTGCTTTACGCCGACAAGGCGGCCCTGCAGGACGTCTCTGACGAACTCGCGGCTGGCATAGCCCGGGAAGCCCCAGATGTTGTCCGGTGCCGAGATCGAGTTGGAGCGCAGGCGCTCGTGATCAGGGATCTGCGAGTTGCGGCAGAGGCGGGCATATTTGGCATAGGGTCGCTTGTCACCGGCAACTCCGAGTACGCGAATATCAGAGGCAGGAACGCCATAGACGCGGAGGTGATCGACCCAGCAAAAGCTGCCAAGACCGCCGCCAACCGCCACGTAGTTGACTTCCGCCGTGAGCTTGCCGCTGGTTTGGATGTCCCGAATGGCCACGTTGCGGGCCTCGAACAGGCGGCCCGGAAACGTCGCGCGCTGTCCGCCAGCGGCCGGTGACGGGGTGTTTTGACCCCGTTGTGGCGCGGGGTTTGCGGCTGTAATTTCAACCGGAGTATTGACGCGCCTGTCGCCGGTCGGCGCCTCGATCATCCTGTAGCGAAGCAGAAACGGGCCAATCTGAAGGTCTTGATCGGGCAGCCAAGTCGTGGTCGCCGAAATGCGGCGCCCGGCCAGGTCCGTGCCATTCTGGCTACCCTTGTCCGTCACACGAACGGTCGCGCCATCGACCTCGATCTCGACATGGACGCGCGACACCTGCGGGTGATCGAGTGCAATGTCCCCGGTCGACGAGCGGCCGATCCGGAACGGGCCGCGCCCCTGCAAAGCCCGCCTCTGCGGTTGCGTCCCGCCTGCGCCCTCGCCAGTCTGCCACGTGATCTCGATGGCCATTGATCAACCTTGTCTTGGAGCCCGCTGAGCGGGGTGAAATGATGGCGCACAGGCCAGCTGGAAATGGTGATTGCGCGCAATCGGACGGACGCTGCTAGAGGATTCGCGAGAAGCCTCCTGCGTTGGCAAGATGCCGGCCGCAAAACCGGCAATTCGCTTCAATCGGTGGCGGATTGAGAAGATGGCAGCGGTCGTAGCCGCACACAATACGGCTCTCGTGCGGATGCAGCAGCTCGAACCGCATTGCCCCCACCTCGATGACATCCAGCGAGGCCAGCGGGGTGCGAGCCAGCGCAAGAGCCGACTTGTTGCGCTTTGCGGACGCGGTGTCGCCGGGCATGACCCAGATTGGATTCGGTTCTCCGAACTCAAATCGCCCAACGGTTGGAATGTCCCATTCTGTCCATCGATTGAGATCGATCAACTCGTGTGTGCCACCGCGATCGGCAACAAGCGACACCCGCTGCGGATGGCGGCGCTTGACCTCGCGAACCTCTGCAACGCCAAGCCCCCGTCCGGGCAAGATCTCGAGGGTCTGCAGTTCGGCAAGCCCCGCATTCGTTGCGAGGACGACCAGTGGCGCCATCTCGACCCGCGTCATCGTATAGTTTTCGATTTCGATCTCAAAACTCGGTGGCAGCGCAATGCGGGAGTCGCGTACAATGAGCCCGGCGATCCGGCTCCCGCTTGTGCTGCTATCGGTGTAGACGAAACCGCGCGACGTGCGTTCGATCATTCCATGGATCCGCGAAACCGTCCGGTACTTGGGATCGAGGAGGACTTGGTTTTTGACATCATGCTGGCGCCCGATCTGGGCCGGCAAGCTACAGGCCGACACGAAGTATTCGCCGGTGTCGTTGTTTCTGATCCCGAGGTAGACCTTCTCCTGCATGCCGTGGCCCTGCCATATCGAGTAGAGGCGCAAAAACGGGACGTCTCGAACTCGCCCGCCCGAGTTGGGATATTGGAACTATTATCCCCGAACCAAGGCCCTCACGGCAAGGTCACTGATTGTTGACGGATGTCAATGAAACGCCACTCCGGTAGCGTTAACGGGCAGCGTTGGCGATACCTAGCGCCCGAGCCGTTTGGCCACTTCCTCCAGCATGACATCGGTGGCGCCACCGCCGATCGCATGCGCCCGTGCGTCCCGCGCCATCCGTTCGATGACACTGCCCGTCATATAGCCGCTGCCGCCATGCAGCTGCAAGCAAGCGTACATAACCTCGTTCACGAGCTCTCCGCAGTAGGCCTTGATCATCGAAACTTCGCGGACACAGTCCTGTCCCTGCGCGACCTTCCAAGCCGTCTCGTAAACAAGCGCCCGTCCGGCAGCGACCTTGGTGGCGAGCAATGCCAGCTTGGTTCGAACAACCTGCTTGTCGAACAAAGATGCCCCGAATGCTCGGCGGGTCCGGACATATTCCGTCGTCAGCTCGATGGCCGCTTCGGATTCGCCGATCGCCTGCGCGCCAAGCACCAACCGCTCGTTCTGGAAGTTCTTCATCAGGGCGTAGAACCCGCGCCCATCCTCGCCCAGAAGATTGCTCGCGGGAACCCGGCAATCCTCGAAGACAAGCTCGGCCATGTCCGACGACCGCCAGCCGTGCTTGTCGAAGGCGCGGGCCACCCGAAAGCCGGGCGTGCCCTTCTCGACGAGGATCATAGACACGCTGCGACTCGGGACATCGCCGCCGCTTTTGACCGCGACACAATAGACGTTGGCGTGCACCCCATTCGTAATGAAATGCTTGGTTCCATTCAGGATGTAGCTGTCGCCATCGCGACGGGCCGTCGTCTTGATACCCTTGACGTCGGACCCGGCGGCAGGCTCGGTAATAGCAACAGCCGTAATCACCGAGCCATCAATGACGCCCGGCATCCAGCGCCGCTTCAGCGCCTCGCTGGCGTTGTTGGCGATATGGACAGAAGCCATGTCGGTGTGATCGAGGACGGTGATCGCGAAGCCACCGAAAGTCGACCGGCCAAGCTCTTCCGCGAGCACGACGCTCGCCCGCTCGTCCATTTCAGACCCGCCATAGTCGGCAGAAAAGCGCATGCCCATAAAACCAAGGCTTCCCATCCGGCGCAAAACGTCCCGCGGCACCATGCCGGCCGTTTCCCAGGCCTCACCCTTCGGTTTGACCTCCTCCTCGACGAAGCGGCGGACCTGGTCACGCAGCATCTCGTGCTCCTCCGCAAGGTAGGGCGAAGTGGGGGCGGTACTGGCCGGCATTCATGGCTCCATGGTCGGTTGTACGACCAGTTTAGCGCGGTTTGCGATTGCCGCCACACCTGCGTACGAAACTGGCTCCGGGAATGAGTGTGGCGGGGAGAACACCGGCTTAGGCGAACGTGCCCTTGGCGGATCCAACGCTTCCAATTTCCCCTCTTGCCGTTCCCCCGACAACCGAGCATCAACTGCGGTCAGATTTCGGAGTGGCCTTGAGTTTGTCCCGCGCGGCCGTGATGCTGCCGGCACTCATGAGCAGTGAATTCAGCTGGCGTCCCATGACGATTGCTTCCGAGATTGGCATCGCAGATGCCATGCGGTGCGCGTCTTTGGTCAGCTTCACCGCGATCGGATCGAGCGCCGCAAGTCGGCTAGTGACCTCCTGCGCCACACGTTCGAGATCGGCGGCGCCTTCAGCCAAGCGATTGATCAGGCCGGCCGCCGCGAGGTGCTCGGCCGGAAACGTGTCGGCGGAGAGAAGGTACTCCAGCGCTTTACGCGGCCCAACCAGATGTGAAAGGATCGCACAATTGACCGCCGCTGGAAACCCGCCGCGCATTTCGAGAGCACCGAAGCGCGCAGCCGTGTCCGCTACGACAAAGTCGCAGCCCATGGCCAGCGTGAAGCCACCGGCCACCGCATGCCCTGCGACGACCGCCACCGACGGCTTGGAAAATCCCTGCAGAAGATGGAGAATGTCTGTCCAATCCTCATCGTAGGCGAGGATTTCGGCGAACGGCGCATCGGCCCGCGCGTCACTAAGGTCGCGGCCGGAACAGAACGTCCCACCGGCCCCGCGCAGCACGACGACGCGGCAGGCGGCATCCGCTTCCGCGTCGGCAATTGCGGCGGCCAGTCCCTTTACCGCAGCATGATCGAGCGCATTGCGACGCTCCGGCCTCGCCATCACGATCGCGGTCACGGGCCCATCACGTTCCATCACAATCATCTGCGTTCCCCTAGAATCGGAGCACGATTTTCGCGGCGGCAACCTTGCCGGCATCGAGCTCGGCGAAGGCTCTCGGGCCCTCAGCCAACGCGCGCTCCTCGATCCAATCGATTGCCCCGAAAATGCCATCCGCCAATCCCTGAAGCGTTTCTCGGAATTCCAGCATCGTGTAGCAGTAGCTGCCAAGCACGCTGATCTCCTGCAACGTCATCTTGCGAATGTCGAGACCGCCGTCGCCTGACGACAGACCGATGTGGGTGAGCACACCACCCGGCGCCGCCAACCGGCTCGCTTCCTTACGGGAGGCCGCACCTCCATAGGCATCAACGACGAGATCCATCGAAACGTCAGCCGGCGCATCAGCCGAGGCGGGATCATAGACCGCGAACCGACCCGCTTTGGCAATCCGCGCGCGGCGCGCTTCACTTGTCTCGGCTATGTGGATGTTTCGGGCGCCGCGCGAGGCCAACACCTGGGCAACACAGAGCCCGATGGCACCCCCGCCGATGATCGCAATGCGGGCCGCAGGCAACGGTTTCCAAAGAGAACGCTGCGAGATATTGACCGCATGATAGCCGACTGCCATTGGTTCGGTCAGCGCGGCGAGTTCGATCGGCATGCCATCAGGAACCGCGACGAGGTTGCGCTCGGGAATGCGCACGAGTTCGGCAAAGGCGCCTGGACGCGGCATCATCGAGAGGACTTGGCGGGTTGGACAGACATGGCTGCGCCCGGCGAGACAATTCTCGCAGGTGCCACACGTCACGAGTGGATTGATCGCCACGCGCCGTCCCTTGAACGCGCCGACCGTTGCGGTTCCTGCCGCCTCGTGCCCAAGAATCTGCGGCGGCGGGCGGCGCTCGTCGGTGCCATGATAGGCATGCAAGTCGGAGCCGCAGATGCCGCAGGCCGCCACCCGGACGATAACGTCCTCGTTGGCCTGGGGATCGGGTTCGTCGCGAACGACCAGGGAGTGCGGTCCAGTATAGACAAGCGCCTTCATGTCGTGTCCTCAAGTTCTAGCAATGCGCGATGATTAAGCCGGGGTTCGCACCTCCGGTCAAACGGGGATACCGGCACGGGCTCCAAAAACTCAGGCGCCAGCCTTGCGTTGCGCCCGAACCTGGACAAAAGCTCGCATGATGCGCTGCGGCTCACCCGTTGCGTAGGCTTCAAAGGTGGCGCGCACACCAGTAGCAGTCGCGTCATCGAATCCTGGCTGGGTCAGCTCGCGGAACCGCTGCTTCGTCAGGCGGAAGGCCACGACCGGAACGCGACGCAAGTCCCCGGCGGCTGCGATTGCCGCCGGCAGCACGTCGGCTGCCGGAACCAGACGCGATACGATGCCAAGGTCATGGGCGCGCGCACCTGTGATGAGGCCGCCGGTCAACGACAACTCGACGTTAGCGCCATGCCCGCAGGTCAGGCTCAAGAGATAACTGCCAACAACACTCGCGAGGCCCGCGCGGACTTCGGGTTGACCAATCCGCGCCTCGGCATGTGAGACGCGCAGGTCCGAGCAAAGCCCGATCTGCAACCCGGCTCCAGCGGCAATCCCGTGATATGCGGTAACACAGGGTTTCGAGAGCGCACGGACCGATTGGTACATCGCCCGCATCTCATCGCACCAAGGCCGCACGCTCTCCATGTCGGTCGCCAGTGCCTCGGTGAGATCCTGGCCGGCACAGAAGGCCTTGCCTTCACCAGTCAGCACCACAGCAGTGACGGCCGGATCCCGCTCGGCTTCGGTTAGCACGCGCGTCAATTCCAGCCTCATCTCCCGGCTCACGGCATTGAGCACGGTTGGGCGGTTCAACGTTACGATCAGAATGCCGTCCCTCATGTCCGTGCGCACGATGCCGGTCATCGTTGTCTCCTCGTGACTCTCGAACTCTCGTTAACGCGACCTTAACCAAGATTGACCAAACTTAGGAACTCTCCAGACGGTACTTTAGTCAGCGCTGATCCCGCGCGCCCCGACGTCAGGAGTGTGTCTGTCGCGTAGGAGTACTGACATGCCGATCCTCTACGGCACCCCTGAGGACGATGTTGTCGTCGTCCCCGTCTCGAGCCCCGTCGATCATACGGCGACTACGCTCGGCGGCAACGACCGCGTCATAGGCGGGAACGGCAACGATATCATCGATGCAGGCCCCGGTGACGATCTCGTCCTTGGCGGTTATGGCCGCGACATCATCAATGGCGGCGACGGCAACGACCGCCTCGACGGCCAGCAAGATGACGACGTCATCTATGGTGGCAACGGCAATGACGTTCTCAACGGGGGACACGGAGCCGACCGGCTGTTCGGGGGCACCGGCAACGACACAATTTACGGTGGCGGCGACGCGGACGAGATCTTTGGTGACGACGGCGACGATCAAATCTGGGGCGATGGCAGCCGGGACGCGATATCCGGCGGCGCCGGCAACGACATCATCCATGGCGGTGACGACGACGACGATATCAACGGCGACAGCGGCGACGACACACTCACCGGCGATCGCGGCAACGATGTCATCGCGGGCGGCGACGGGCGCGATCGCCTCGACGGCGGCCTCGGCGCCGATCTCCTGAAAGGCGACGGCGGTGACGATACGATCAACGGGGGCGACGGCGACGACCGGATTGAAGGTGGTAGCGGCAGCGACACCCTATTGGGCGACGCCGGTAACGACCTGATCCTGGGCGGCGAGGGCAACGACACCGTCCTCGGTGGTGACGGCCACGACAAAATCGAAGGCGGCTCGGGCAACGACACGCTCGATGGCGGCAACGACCATGACCAGATCTGGGGCGGCGACGGCAACGACACCATCAACGGCGGCAATGGCAACGATCAGATCTGGGGCGATACCGGTGACGACAAAGTCGACGGCGGTGCGGGCGATGACACGATCTTTGGCGGCGCCGGCAAGGACATACTGAATGGTGGCACCGGCAACGACCGCATCGAGGGCGGCGACGGCGACGACAGGCTCGACGGTCAATCCGGCTCGGACACGCTCTACGGCGGCGCCGGCAACGACTTCCTCAATGGCGGCGGCGACTCCGACATTCTGTATGGCGGCGAGGGCAACGACGGATTCTTCGGCGGTGGCGGCAACGACCGGATCTACGGCGAGAACGGTAACGACCGCATCTATGGCGACGGCGGCAACGACATCATTCGAGGCGGTTCCGGCAACGACATCATGACCGGCGGTCATGTGCGCCAGTACCTCTACGACAATATGAACGATACCTACGTCTGGGAGCGCTCCGACGTCGTCAACTCCGATGGCTCACGCGCCGGCTTCGACACGATCACCGACTTCAACCTGGGTGATCGCCTCGACTTCACCGGACTGGCGTCAGGACGCGGCAACTTCGACCCGCACAGCATGATCCGCATCACCGAAACCAATCGCGGCAGCGTTGTCTCCGTCGACATGGGGTCCGGCTTCGTCGATGTCGTGCTGCTGCAGGACATTCACGGCCTCGACATCGACCATCTGCTGCCGCAGGTCACGATCTAGTCATGATCTAGCTGCTTCAGCGCTAGAAGCGTGTTGGACTTGGGGGCCACCTCAACTAAGGTGAGCGGTCTCAAACTCCGAAGGCTCGCGTCATGACCGCAATACTCCTCCCGACGACCGTCGTCGGCAGTTATCCGCAGCCAGATTGGCTCGTCGACCGCAAACTGCTCGCTAAAGGCGTGCCACGCGTGCGCATGACCGATTTGTGGCGCATTCCGGAGGCCTATCTCGAGCAGGCGCAGGACGACGCCACCCTGCTCGCCATTCGCGACATGGAGCGCGCAGGCATCGACATCATCACGGATGGCGAGATGCGGCGCGAGAGCTATTCGAACCGGCTTGCCACGGCACTCGAGGGTGTCGAGACGGCGTCGCCCGGCTACGTCCAGGCTCGATCCGGTAAGACGGCGGTGCCGCGCGTCGTTGGACCCGTCCGGCGCACGCGCCCTGTGGAACTGCGCGATATGGAATTCCTGCGCCGGAACACCGACAGGACGGCAAAAATTACGCTGCCCGGTCCGTTCACGATGAGCCAGCAGGCACAAAACGAGTATTACAAGGACGCTGAGGAAATGGCGATGGATTTCGCCGCCGCCGTCAACGCCGAGGCCCATGATCTCGTGAAGGCCGGCGCCGACGTGATCCAGCTCGACGAACCCTGGGTGCGGAACGACCCGGTCGCCGCCAAACGGTATGCGGTTAAGGCGATCAACCGGGCGCTGCTGGGCATTTCGATCCCGACCGTGGTGCACGTTTGTTTCGGCTATGCCGCGGTCGTGCCCGGTGAGACGAAGCCTTCCGGCTATAGCTTTCTGGCGGAGCTCGCCGATAGCGCAGCCGAAACGATCTCGATCGAAGCAGCGCAACCGAGGCTCGACCTTGGCGTTCTGAGGGATCTGGCGCCGAAGAAGGTCATGCTGGGCGTCCTGGATCTGTCCGATCCCAAAATCGAGACGCCCGCACAAGTCGCAGATCGCATCCGCGCGGGCTTGACGTACATGCCAGCTGTGCGGCTGGTTCCTGCCCCCGACTGCGGCATGAAGTACCTGCCGCGCGAGACGGCGTTCGGCAAACTGAAGGCCCTGGCCGAGGGTGCTGCGATCGTCCGGCGCGAGCTGAGCTGAGCGCCTGCTTACTGCGCGAGCAAGTCCGCCACTTCGGGATGACGGCGCATGTAGGCGGCCACGAACGAGCAGCGCGGGATGACTTTCAGGCCTTCCGCTCGAACGGCGTCGAGTGTGGCGCGGACCAGAGACGAGCCGATACCTCGACCCTCGAGCTCCTGTGGGACCTCGGCATGGAGGAGGCTGATGGTCTCTTCGCCCCGTCGGTAGACGACGAAGGCGATCAGCCCCTCGACCGGCAACTCGAAACGGCTCAGCTCCTTGTTGTCGGTGACGCCTGCCATGATGGCCTCCGCAATTGGTTCTGCCCCAAATATAGCAGCATTGCGCTGCCGCGCTCAATGTGACGCGCAAGTTGCGGGTTGCATCCCGGCTCGGCTGTATCCTGCATTGCGGATCGAGGCATCCTCAACGTATCATCCGACCAACTCAATCGTTCATCCCCGTGCAGGAGCGCACCCCATGTCCGCCGACGTCAAAGCTGAACTCGCACCGACCGGCGTCTTGCGCGCCGGCATCAATATGTCGAATTTTCTTCTGGTCACGGGCAAAACGGCCAACGGCGATCCGGACGGCGTCTCGCCGGACATGGCACGCGCCATCGCAGAACGGCTGGGGGTAGCCTGCAAACTGATCCCCTTCAAATCGCCGGGTGAACTCGGTGACCAGGCTGAGAACAATGTCTGGGACATCGGCAACATCGGAGCAGAGCCGCAGCGCGCCAAGACGATCGCGTTCACGGCGGCCTATGCCGAGATCGAATCGACCTACCTCGTCCCAGCCGGCTCGCCGATCCGATCGATTGGCGATGTCGATAAGCCCGGCATTCGTATCGCAACAACGGGCCGCAGCGCGTATGGCCTCTGGCTCGAAAACAACATCAAGCATGCTACGCTGGTGCTCGCCGATACCCTCGATGGGTCGCTCGATGTCTTCCAGAAGGAAAAATGCGATGTGCTCGCGGGCCTGCGGCCGCGCCTCATCGACGATGTGAAGAAGCTGCCGGGCGCCAAGATCCTCGACGGGCAGTTCAGCGCCGTGCAACAAGCCGTCGGCACGCCGAAGAAGAACAAGGCAGCGGCAGTTTTCCTCACCCAGTTCGTGGAAGAGGCCAAGAGATCCGGTCTGGTGGCCAGTTTCATCAAGAAGCATGGGGTCAACGGCCTCTCTGTCGCGCCTTTGACCTGATTGCGACGCCTGCGACCTGCGCCTACACCAGCCGCCGGCGCAGGAATTGCCCGCTGCCGACGGCGCCGCTTTCGAGTTCGCCGTCGTGCAGAACCGCGCGGCCGCGCACAAGAGTGTGAACAATCCGGCCCTTGAGCCGCCAACCGTCGTAGATCGAATAGCCAGCGCTGCTGACGACGGAGGCATTGTCGACCCTCGTCTCGCCGTCAACGTCGACAATGGCGAAATCGGCGTCGAGGCCCGGCGCGATTGCGCCTTTGCAGTGGCCAAGCCCCATAGCGGTTGCGGGATTGGTCGCGAGCAGTTCCGCAATCCTCGGCAAAGTGAGGCCGCGTTTGTGATGCCCCTCGCTCAGCAGGACAGGCAGCATCGTTTCCATCCCGGGGCAGCCGGGTGACGCTTGCCAGATGTTGCCGGACTTCGATTGGATGCCACGATGCACGTGGTCCGTGGCGACCGTATCGATGGCGCCCGACTTCAGCCCGGCCCATAGCGCTTCCCGGTCAGCGGCTTCACGCAACGGCGGATTGATTTTTGCAATAACGCCGCCCTCCCACGTCACGTCGTGCGTGAGGTAATGCGGACAGGTCTCGATCAAGATTTTTGCACCGGAATTTCTCTGAGCGACGGCTGCGTCCAGCGCTGCCGCCGACGATGTGTGTACGATATAGACCTGACCTCCGGTGACACGCGCCAGGAAGCCGGCGCGCTGCACCGCCTCCGCCTCGACAAAGGGGGGCCGGGTCGCATTCCAGGCCGCAAGCCCGCCCCGGCCATCCGGATCGGCCGTCATTGTACGGTCGCGCAGAACCCAGGCGATCTCAATGTTCTCGGGATGCGGACAGACCATGCCGCCATGGCGGGCCGTCAACTCGAACAGCTTGAAGAACGCGCCATCATCGATATCGGGCAGACCAAGGCGTTTTCCCTCACCGCCGCGATTGTTCATAAAGAACTTGAATGTCGGAACACCATGCTCGGCGATGTAGCGCGGCACGGCGGCGAGCTGCTCGGGCGTCGAAATGATGAAATGATAGCCGAAATCTATGCGTGCACCGGCAGCCGTCGTTGCGATGACCTCATCGATGATCGATTCGAATGGCTCGCTCGCCATCAAATAGGGGATCATTGTTGCAATACCGCCGCGCGCTGCCGCAGCCGTTTCACGATCCGCATCACCTGGCACACGCGGGCGTGCGATGTCGTTGCCATGACCAAGGTGGAGGTGAACGTCGAGCGCTGCCGGCATTACCACGAGTCCGCGGACATCGAGGAATGCGGCGGCGACCCCCAACTGACCGGGCGCGGCGATGGCCGCGATACGGCCACTGGCAACCCCGATGTCGGCCTCGACGAGCCCTCGACCCGGCAACACGGCACGGCCGCCCCGCACGACGAGATCCATATCAGGCATTGGTTTTCGCCTTCCCAAGTTCCTGCGCTGCCGTGAGACCAGCGATCCGCCCGAGCGCGATCGCCGTCAACAGGCCATTGCCAGATGCGTATCCCGCCGCGCCGCTACGCCCCGAGATGCCGACTGCTGCGCCACCACCCGCAAATAGATTGGGTATCGGCGTGCCGTCGCGGCGCAGCACGCGAGCGTCCCGATCTACCATGAGGCCGCCCTGTGTGTGGAAAAGGCCAGGCACGACGCGGCAGATGTAGAAGGGTCCGGAAAGCGGCGCGAGGCCAAACCCCCTCCGCCCGAGCGCATCTCGGCTCCCGCCGCTGGCGGCGCGATTATAGGCATCGACCTCACCGGACACGACAGCGGCATCGAGGCCTGCGGCATGGGCGGCCTCGCGGATCGTGGCGCCACGCTTGAACCCGCCGTAATCGGCCAGCTCTCGGAATTCCTCTTCTAGCGCCGCCACGTCGAAGATGCGCTGGTCGAATATTGCCGCGCAACCCGGGCCGGCAGCCATGACGTTCGGCGTGAAGCCAGAATAGCCGGCACTTTCGTCGCCGAAACGGCGCCCACCGGCATCGACGATGACGCCACCCTTCTCGATCGTCGTCCACGACAGCAGGCTACCATGCGGATCGGCAACCGCCGCGTAACCCTGGTAGGCCGCCATGTTGCCGAGACCCGCGCCCAATGCTTCGCCCCAGCGGATCGCCTCACCAGTACTGCCTAGCGCGCCGAAATAGCGAGCGCCGGCAATGTCGGGGCAAAACCGTTCGACCAGGGCCTTGTCACCAGCATAACCGTTGACCGCAAGGATCGTCTTGTACGCCGCAATCTCCTCTCGCTGACCGGTCGGCAATTCAATCTCCACGCCTGAAATCCCCGCACCGTTTCCCAGCAAGCGGATGACCTTGTTACCGGTCGCTAGCGGCACGCCGCGGTCCGCGACCGCCGCCAGCAGATCGTCGACGAGGTCCTGGCCACGCCGTGACACCGGCGCATGCAGCCGCGGTACCGAATGGCCGATGTGCTTATAGGCAGTGACCAGTTTGAGACGGCAGCCAACATCGTCGATCAACCATTCGACGGTCGGCGCGGACAGTGTTGCGAGGCGTTCAACCAAGTCCGGATGGTCTGTTTCACCCGCGATGCCGCGCAGATCCGCCATCAGCCGGTCAGGGGAATCCTCGATGCCGGCCTCGCGCTGGAAGCGGCTGCCGGCGGCCGGGATGGACCCCGTCGAGAGCGCGGAGTTGCCCCCGGGCCGGCTCATCTTCTCCAAGATCGCAACTTCGGCGCCTGCGTCCGCCGCGGCGATAGCCGCCGCAAGCCCGCACGCTCCCGCGCCGATGACAAGCACATCAACGCTCATGAGCGGCCGGCTGTCGGTTGTATGCGGCTATTCAGCGGCACGAGCCCCTCGCAATTGCCCGAGCGCTGTGAGGCATTCGCTGGTCGTCATGACGTCGGCATACTTCGATGCCATGTCGAAGAGATTGACGGCGTGCGACGTGGCGCTACGATCGTAGACGGCGTCGTGCGGAACCACAGCGCGGAAATTGTAGGCGAACCCGTCAACCACGGTCCCGCGCACACACCCACTCGTCGTGCACCCCGTAACGATCAGCGTATCGACGCCGAGATCGATCAGGTAGCTCGTCAACGGCGTACCGAAAAACGCGCTCGGATGCTTCTTCGGCAGCAGAATGTCACCTTCGCGCGGGGCGACTTCGGCAACGAACGCATAGCCGCGCTCGGCCACGGTCATTAGAGCTGGTACCTTCTCGGCCAAGCGCCCCGTGTCGAACGTCTCCTTGCGCGAGACATAGGGATAGAGGATCGGCCAGTTGCTCGCCCGAAACTCGTCGACCAGCCGATTGATCTGGCGTACGGCCGCCCAGCCGACCTCGCCGCAGGACGTCGGAAACTCCTTGATCGCCTCCCAGAATGGACGCGACTCCGTGCCGACGGTGCGGTACTGGACATCAATGATCAGCAGTGCCGGGCGCCGGCCTAGGCCAGAGGCGCGACCAAACCCAGCCGCGCGATAGGCACGCTGCTCCTCGTCGCTGATGATGTTGTCCCAGGGTTTCATGCGATTCTCCCACTGCCCCGCCGAGCCGGCCGGAGGATCGTACATCCCGAAGCCCGCCCGGAAAAGGCACCTTGGCAAGCTTCAGCGTGCCTATTCGGCGGCTTGATCGCATAATGGACCCTCAGGTTGCGAAGCGAAGGAGACGCCGATGAGACTCGATGGCCGATGTGCACTGGTGACAGGCGCGCAGCAAGGCATTGGACGCGCTGCCGTCCTCGCACTTGCCAAGGTTGGCGCCGATGTCGCGATCAATTGGCTGGACAACCGGGACGCCGCCGACGCTCTTGGCGCCGAGGTCGTGGCCATGGGCCGCAAGGCGCATCTCGTGCAAGGCAGCGTCGGCACCAGCCGGGAGGTCTCCCGCATCGTAGCGGAGGCCCATGCGGCCCTCGGCGCAATCGATATTCTTGTCAACAATGCCGGCGTCTTTCCGCGATCACCGCTGCTGGAGCTGGCCGAGGCGGAATGGGATCAGGTGATTGGCGTCAACCTGAAGGGCAGCTTTCTCGCCGGCCAGGCGGTCGCGAAGCTTATGGTGGCGGCGGGCCGCAAGGGGGCCATCGTCAACATCTCCTCCTCATCCGTTCGCGGGCACGCACTCGGCGTCCACTACGCGGCAAGCAAGGCCGGAATCATCGGCATGACACGCGCCATGGCGCTGGCTCTCGCACCGCACGGCATCCGCGTGAATGCGGTGGCTCCCGGCATCACAGACACTGCGCAACCCCGTTACCAATTCAACGAGGCCCAGATGCAGGAGCAATCGCGGCTGGTTCCGCTCGGCGCGATGGCCAAGCCCGAAGATATTGCCGACGTCATCGTGTTCCTGGCGTCGGATCAATCGCGCTTCGTGACGGGCGAGGTCGTGCACGCCAACGGCGGGCTCTACATGGCTTGAGGCAGCACCCACTCAGCGGTTGAGCAGCCAAATGGCCGCATTGAGCGCCGTCGCAAAACTCACCCAGGCGAGATAGGGCAGGAAAAGATTGCTCGCCAATGGACTCATGGGTCGCGCCGCAACGACAAAGCCGACGATCGTAAACCACAGCAGGATGATGTCGATCAGCGCTACGCCGATCGAACGCTGGCCGAAAAACAGCCAGGACCACGCCGCATTGAGCAGCAAACCGGCAACCCAGAAGGCCAGTGCCGCCCCGCGAGTCGCCCTCGCGCCACACGAGCCATCCGGCGATGGCTATCATGATGTAGAGCACCGTCCAAACGGGACCGAACAGCCAACTCGGTGGGGTCCAGCTTGGTTTTGCAAGGGTGGTGTACCAGCTCCCCGGTTGGAACATGGCGCCGAGGCTTGCTGTCGCAGCGACAAGCAGAATGAACGCGACGAGTGGCCACCAGGACTGCGACGTGCGATCGACGGACAAATCATGCCTCCTGCTTGCACAGCAACACTTCGTCCATTCAGAAACGCTGGAGGTCGAGGCCCGGATCACCTGCCGCGCCGAACTATTTCGATCGATCGCGCAGCGCATCCCAGAAATCCGGGCCCGCGTCGAGCGCGGCCTTCCGGCAATCTCCCGCACAACCGATCCAGGTTCCGTTCGGCATCCGCACTTCCTCGAAGCGTTGAGATCCCATCTGGATCTGGCGCGTTTCGAGCGTCATCGGCGCACCGGGGCGGGCCTTACTTTCGACCCGGATCTGCCCCGTGCCGACGATCTGGCGCGGGTTCTGGCGCTGAAACCACAGACCATAGGCAAGCACCGCCAGCATGATGCCGCCGACGAGCCAGGGTCCCCATTTGGCCATAGCGCTTCTCCCGGTTTTGGCGCATCAACTACGTCCGAACAAGCGCTCGATATCACTGCGCTTCAGCTCGACATAGGTCGGTCGGCCATGATTGCATTGTCCGGCGAAGGGTGTCGCTTCCATCTCGCGCAGGAGCGCGTTCATTTCCGGCGGCGTCAGCCGACGCCCCGCACGCACGCTGCCATGACAAGCCATCGTCGCACAAACCGCCTCGAGCCGGTCTTTCAAGGCGCTGGTGCCGCCGCCCGCCAACAGGTTCGCGACTAGATCTTTGACCAGGCCTTTGACGTCGGTGTCGCCGAGCAAAGCCGGCACTTCACGGACGATGATCGCATTGGGCCCGAACGCCTCGAGTGACAGCCCCAACTCCGCCAACTCGTGCGCAGCATCGATCGCGAGTGCCGCTTCGTCCGGGTCCATCTCGACCACTTCGGGGATCAAAAGACCCTGCCGCGCAACGCTGCCATTCGCGAGCATCGCCTTCATGCGCTCATAAACCAGCCGCTCGTGCGCGGCGTGCTGGTCGACGATGATGACGCTGTTGGACGTCTCGGCGACGATATAGGTCTCGTGAAGCTGCGCGCGGGCGGCGCCGAGCGGGCGCTCCATCATTGCGGGCACTGGCATCTCGACGGCGGCGCGGGTGTCGGCACTCGGCGCGTCGAGGCCACCGAGCGGCGCCTGCATCGCTTCGGCAAAACCACGGGCATAACCCGAACCGGTGGACGGCCGCCAACTGGAGCCTGCATAGCCCGGCGCGGCGTGTGCTGAGCCCACGCCGGCGCCCCCGACGCCGGGAGCCGTGGCCCGCGCCAGCGTGTCGAGCGTCCGTTCCCCGCCCATGACACTGGCGCGATGCCCAGCCTGCTCCAGGGCATGACGGAGCCCGCCGATGATCAGGCTACGCGTCGTCGCCTGATCCCGAAAGCGCACTTCGGCCTTGGTCGGATGCACATTGACGTCGACCTCACGCGGATCGAGCGTAACGAACAGGGCAACCAGCGGATGGCGTCCCTTCGGCACGAGATCGCCATAGGCCGCCCGCACGGCACCCAGGATCAAGCGGTCGCGGACCGGGCGCTCGTTGACGAACAAGAACTGAAATCCGCTGTCCGGGCGGTGCAGCGTCGGCAAACCTGCGAAGCCCGAGACGCGAACACCATCACGTGCGCCGTCGAGCGGCAGCGCATCGTCGAGAAATTCTCGCCCCATGATGCGACCGAGCCGCTGCAGCAAGCCATCGGACGTTGGCGGTGACGCCGGCAGGACAAGGCCGGTGCGCTCGCCCGTCGTCAGCGTGAACGCGATTCCGGGATGGGCCATCGCGAGCCGCTTCACCGTCTCCGAGATGGCCAGATTTTCGCTGCGCTCCGATTTCATGAATTTCAAGCGGGCCGGTGTCGCCGAGAAAAGATCGCGCACCTCGACAATGGTGCCGGGATTGAGTGCGGCCGGGCGGATGCCGCCTTTCAGGCCGCGGTCAACGACGAGTTCCTGGCCACTCGGGGACTCTCGGCGTCGCGTGCGGATGGAGAGCGTGGCGACGGAGCCGATCGAGGGCAGCGCTTCACCGCGAAACCCGAGGGTGGTGATGTTGAAGAGGTCTTCATCAGAGAGTTTCGAGGTCGCATGCCGCTCAATGGCGAGGGCAAGGTCGGCGGTATCCATTCCCGAGCCATCGTCGGTGACGCGGACCAGGGAAAGCCCACCGGCCGCCGTCACGACCTCTATCGACCGCGCGCCAGCGTCGATCGCATTCTCCACAAGCTCCTTCACGACGCTCGCCGGACGCTCGATCACCTCGCCCGCGGCGATGCGGTTGATCGTTTCCGGAGTTAGCTGCCGAATGGCCAATGGCTTGCCTTTCGTTGGCGCAGCGACTGTCGCGATCTGGGCCTGTTTCAGCCGCCGAGGTGCTGACGCGTGAGGCCTTTCGCAAGCTCCACGGCAGGCTGGTCGAAGGCGTCGACGCCGAGTAGCCGGGCTGCGAGAATCGTCTCGAGCATCATGTGCATCATCAACGCGCCAAGCGAGGCCTCGTCGATACGATCCACATCTATCATTCGCACGGGGCGGCGGGCCCTGGCCAGCGCCTCGGGCACCGCCGAGGACTGCGCAGCGACGAGATCCCCGAGCGGGCGGCCACCCAGGAAGCCGACGCCGGCCAGTCGGGCGAGATCCGAATCGAGCTTGATGCCTGTCCCAGCCGATGGAGCGCGCACCACCGTCAGGTAATGGTGAGCTTGGCCGTCCATGAACAACTGCAACTGGCTGTGCTGGTCGAGGGGACCAAGGCAGGCCACGGGCGTCGTGCCCTCATCATCTTTACCGAGGCTCTCGGCCCACAGCTGCACGTACCAGTGCGCAAAGCGGGCGAGGCGATCGGCATAGGGCATCATCACGTTGACGCGAATGCCGCGCTCGCGCTCGAGCCCGACAGCGAGGGCCGCGCCAACTGCAGGCGCGAAGGCCGCCGGCGAGGGCGCCGCGAGCATGGCGTCGATGACCGACTGCGCGCCGCGCCGGACAGCCGCTGCATCGAGGCCGCGCGCGATGGCCGGCAGCAGACCCACATTCGTCAGGCAGGAGAACCGCCCGCCGATCCCGGGATGGTGATCGAGCACATGGATCTTGAAGTGCTCACAGAGCGCGCGCAGCCCATTCGATTTGCCGGCAGCGGGCGGCTCGGTTAGCCCGAGGAACATGTCCCCGATGCGCGCCTCAAGCCCGGCGGCACGCACAGCGCCGATCGCAGCAATCGCTTGCGCAAGCGTCTCCGGCGTGCCGCCCGATTTCGAGATCAAGACAAACCGGGTAGACGCCAAGTCTGCCCGCCCTAGCGCGCCGCTCAGCGTTTCGGCGTCGAGGTTGTCGTAAAACCGCGTGCGCGGGCGGCGTTTCTGGCCTTCATCGGCGGCGCCCGGAATGTTCCAACCGTTTAGCTGCGCCAAGGTCTGGCCGCCAAGACTGGAGCCGCCGGTCCCAAAAAAGAAAATTGACCTCGCCGGCGCAGCATTGTCGCTATCGGCGATCAATCTCGCCATGGCGGATGCCGCGACCGCCAGATCGTCTGTCGCCTCCGCGATACGCAGCAGAGGCAACGTCGATTTGGCGTGGGCGGCTTTCAGATCCGCCAAGGGCACTTTCAGGCGATCGACCCAAGCGGCCAATACTGCGGCAGACAGCCCGGCATTTCCAATCGCAGGCTCAAGCGCGCCGGCAATCGATTGCCGTACGAGGACACGACCGCCCGCCTCGATCGTTGCTGCCTGCATCGTACCCACCCATCCCGCCGGCGTTGAGCCGGGTCTGGTCAACTCTTGCCGAGACCCTTTGGTTTGCCGACAACGGTTATGAACAGATCGTCGACCACGAGCAGGCGCTTCGCGACACGCTTCAAATCGTCGAGCGTAACCGCGTTGACCAGAGCATTGCGCTTCTCGGGATAGTCGATCCCCATCTCCTCTTGCAACATCCAAAGCAGCTGACTGGCGATCTTGGCATTGGTGTCGAAGCGGAGCGCAAACGACCCCGTCAGATAGCTCTTGGCATTGTCCAGCTCGGTCGCGGTCGGGCCGTCATCGGCCATGCGCTTCAATTCAGCGCGGATCACGTCGATCGACTGCTTGACCTCCTCGTTCTTGGTGGCAACACCGCCGCCAAAAACCGCCACATGCTTATAGGGCTGGAGATAGCTGTAGACCGAATAGGCGAGCCCACGCTTCTCGCGAACTTCCTCGGTCAGCCTTGAGGCAAAGCCGCCACCGCCAAGGATCTGGTTCAAAATGAAGGCCGACATAAAGTCATTGTCTTTGCGCGGAATGCCCAGCATGCCGAACTGCACGACCGACTGCGGCACGTCCATCTCGATAATTTTCAGCTTTTCGGCCGGTTGCGGCACTGTCTTGGGCACCGCCGTCAACTCACCTTTGGCCGGAAGATCGCCGAAGACATTGTCGAGCAGAGATCCCAGAGTCTTGGCGTCGATGTCGCCGACGGCGACGACCCGCAGCGAGTCCCGCGCAAAGACGCGGCGGCGATAGGCCTCAAGATCGGGACCGGCAATGGACTTGATCGAGTTTGCCGTCCCATCTGCCGGCCGGCCATAGGCGTGTCCCGGAAACGCGGCGGCGCTCCACGCCTTGCTCGCGACCTTGTCCGGGCTCTTCGCCGAGAAAGCGAGGCCGGCCAGCAACTGCGCGCGAACGCGCTCCATCGCCGTTGCCTCGAAATGCGGTTTATTCAACGCCAGCCTCAGCATCTCGATCGCTGGCTCGCGGTTGGCCGTCAGTGTTTCGAAATTACCGTAAAGACTGTCGCGAGAGTCCTCGAAACCCATCTTGGCCGCGAGTTCCTCCATGCGTTCCTGGAACTTCTGCGCGTCATACTCGCCGGCGCCTTCGTCCATCATGGCGGTGAGGAAATTGGCGAGGCCTTCCTTGCCGGCCGGATCTTGCGCATTGCCGCCATCGAAGACGTAGCGCAGCGCCAACAGCGGAACGCTATGCTCCTGGACAAGCCACGCCTCGATACCACCCGGACTCTTGACGTGCTGGATTTTCATGGCTGTCGCCGTTGCCGAGGGTTGGGATTGCGCTTTCGTCGGCGCCGGTGTGGAAGCTGGTGCTGTGGCCGCCGTCCCAGCTGGCAGGCCAGCGGGCATCGTGGAGGGAGTTGGCGGAGACTTGGCTTCAGACGGAGCTTGAGCAGGTGCGGGAGCCGCCGGTGCACTGACCAACGGTGCGGCCTGGCGCAATTCGCTCCGGGTTTGCGGCGTGGAGCCAACAGGCGCGGCATCCGGGCCGCGCGGAACAGCTGGCAATTGCGCGGTTTGCGGTACGGGTGCCGTCGTCGCAGCCGGCGCCGCTGCTGGAACCGCCACTTGCGGAACCGGGGCCTGCGTGACAGGAGCCGGCTGGGGCGCCTTCGGAGAGATGGCCTTCGCCGTCTCAACCTTCCCAGCAGTCGCAGCGGGCTTCGTATCCGTCGAAAACTGACTAGCGACAAGCCCCAGCAGACCGAGAACCAGAACAGCTCCCGACAGAAGAGGAGCCCAGCTCCGAGACGCTTGCGAACCGCCCTTCAAGCGCTGTGCCCGCCACTCATGAAAATCACGCATCGCGATCTCTCAGGTCCGGTTCGGAACAGCTGGCTTGACGGTATCCTTTACGTCGTCGTCCGGGCTCATCGGCAATAAAGTACCGGTGACCGAACGGCGAACGTCGAGGTACTTCTGGGCCGCCATGCGCACGTCGTCGAGCGTGACCTTCGCGATCCGATCCGGCCACTCCTCGATATCCTTCACGCTGCGCCCGACGGTGAGCGACCATCCGTAGCGCCGCGCGAGCGATGCCTGATTATCGGTCTCATAGACGTAGTCGGCGAGATAAGCCTTCTTGGCGCGATCGAGTTCGGCTTCCGTGATGCCGCTCTTTTTTATTTCGGCGATCACTGCATCGAGGGCCGCCTCTACTTTGTCGAGCGGCGTGCCATCAGCCGGCACGGCGTAGAGCGAAATCTTGCCGCTGTCGCGAGCGGCACCCGAATAGTATCCGCCGGCGCTCGAAGCAATTTTTTCGTCGACAACGAGCTTGCGGTAAACGCGGCTGGTGGCGCCCGATGCGGCCACTTTCATAAGCAGATCGAGAGCCTCCGCCTCACCGGCGCCTGCCGTAAGGTAGCTTGGCGCATAGTAGGAGCGATGCAGCGACGCCTTCCCGGCGCGCTGGTCTTTGAGTTCGACCCGCCGGGGCGCGCGGTGCGGGGGGTCCTGGGGCCGCGGGCGCGCCTTGACCTCGGCGTTTGCGGGGATCCGACCGTAGGCCTCTTCCGCGAGCTTCTGGACTTCGTCGGCGGTCACATCGCCGGTCACAACGAGGATCGCATTGTTGGGGGCGTAGAAGCGCTTGTAGAACGACAACGCGTCCTCTCGCGAGAGCTTCGCCATCTCGTGCTCCCAGCCGATCACCGGGAGTCCGTAGGGATGCGACAGGTAGAGCGTGGCGTTCATCTGCTCGTCGAGAATGGCGGACGGATTGTTCTCCGTCCGGCTGCGGCGCTCCTCGAGAATCACGTTGCGCTCCATCAGCACTTCCTTGTCATCGAGGCGGAGGTTGACCATACGGTCGGCCTCCATCTCCATGACTTTTGGAAGCCGATCCTTGGCAACGCGCTGGTAGTAGGCGGTGACATCGTGGCCGGTAAAGGCGTTGTCCTGCCCGCCGAGCCGCGACACGATCTTCGAGAACTCGCCGTTGGCGATCTTCTCGGTCGACTTGAACATCAGATGCTCAAGGAAGTGCGCGATTCCGGAGACGCCCGGCGGCTCGTCGGCTGCACCGACACGGTACCACACCATGTGCGTGACGACCGGCGCCCGGTGATCGGAGACAACAATCACCTTCATGCCGTTCGACAGGGAGAATTCGGCGGCACGGGTCGATGCCTGCGCCTGGTCGACAAACGAGGTGAGTGAGAGCATGGATATCGCCGCGATGAGAGCTGAGAGGGTTCGAAAGGCCCGGGCCAGCATGGGTTTTCCTACAACGCGTTAAGTGTGATTTTGCGGAACTGGTGACCCAACCCGCGAGCGCGGTCAGCAAGGCCCGGCGGGCCAAGGACACACACCGACGCTCACGTGTGATGTCGAGTGTCCTTGCTCAAATGTCAAATGACAAGCGGGCAATGTTCGCGGCCAACAACGCTAGGCAGCCTAGTCGGAGCTACCCGTCAAACCATTGCCCAGGATTGAAAACAAACTGCCGCCGCAGGGAGAGGCCTCGCCCGGCTTGGTTGCCCGTTCCTTCCAGTTCTCGTCCTGGCAATTGGCTTTCTTGCGCTTTTGTTCTTCGGCAGCCGCAACCTTCTGCTGATCGCGGTCCTGGGGCCAAGCCTGCTGGCCGACGACCTGCTGGGGCGCGGCTCCAGGCTCCGGCAGGCGGGTCTGGCTCGGTGGCAGTACGAGCGGAGCGCGCGCCTGTGTCTTCGGTTCTTCGCGGCGGCCAAGCGCATTGCCGGACACGCCGAGCGCATCAAAAATCTTGCCGTTGAGCTCAACACCTTCACCGGCGCACCCCGACACGGCTATCGACACAAGAAAGGTACAGACCCATGGTCCGCCCATCGTGCTTTGCCTACGGCTCATGTGGTGCTCCAATCGCCCGGCCTGTCCCTGTCGACCACGATATTGGCTTTGCAGCTTGGTCGTGGCGTCCCCCATCGCCCTCTATGTGGCGTTTGAGGCATCATTGCGACTCACTAGGATAGAGTCATACAAGAGGCCTACGACCCCTGCAACTATGGCCACATCGGCGATATTGAACACATACCAGTAAAATCCCCAGGCGTGCAGCGAGAAGAAGTCCGCGACCCCGCCGATCAGCAGCCGATCCAGCGCGTTGCCGAGCGCCCCGCCGATGATCAGGCCAAGGCTGACGCCCATCAAACGGCTGGTTCCGGCGCAGGCCAGCCAAATCCAAAGTCCGAGAGCTGTGAGGACCGCAAATCCGGTGAGATGCCATGGTCCGACCCACGACAGGAGCCCGTAGCTGACGCCGCGGTTGACGACGTAAACGAGGTCCAGAAATGGCGTGAGGTGGACCCGCCCCCGTTCGGCGATCCGATACCCCAGGATCATCCACCATTTGTGGGCCTGATCGACAACAAACACGGATACAGCGGTCCACGCGCAAATGCGCGAGAACGGGCCCCAGAGCCAGACGGATTGCAGACGCTTCATCGGGCTCCGTTTAAGGCGTTTGGCGACGCAGGGCAATTCGGCCGTGACCAGCTCCTCCCCCAAGCACCCCTAGCCCCTGGCCGCCTCAATCTCGCGCATCGCGGCGGCGTCACGGGCGGACAAGTCCGGGAAGGCCGGGTCCGAACCGACATCCGTGGTGTAGCGCCACGAGCGCGCGCATTTCGTGCCGGCGGCCCGCGTGGGGACGACGGCGATCAGGACATCGCTGGCAATCTCCATGAATGCGGACGTGTCGCCATTCGCATCGCGGGGCGGCAAGCCATGCACCAATTCAGCTCCGCTGGTTATGCATACCTCAGAAAGGTCAGTTTCCTTGACTGCATCGAACAGGAATTGATCCTTGATGTAGATCGTTGGCGCCGCTTCCAGCGAAGAGCCGATCCGCTTCGCCGCCCGCTCGATCTCGAGCGCGCCCGTCACCACTGAGCGCACGCGCCGGATCTTGTCCCATTTGGCGTCGAGCGCGTCGTTGCGCCAATCGGCGGGGATGACCGGGAAGGTTTCGAGGTGCACCGAGCGCGTCTCATCACTCCCGTAACGCGCGAGCCAGAGACTCCTCGGCCGTGAAGACCAAAATAGGGGCCAGCCACACCGTGGTGCACCGGAAGATATGCTCGACGCATTGCAACGCGGCGCGGCGCTTCAGGCTCGACGGTGGCTCGCAATAGAGCGCATCCTTGCGGATATCAAAATAGAAGGCGGATAGCTCGGTGTTCATAAACTGAGAGAGTGCCGTCACCACGCGACTGTAGTCGTACTCGGCATAGGCTTTGCTGATCAGCACATCCAGTTCGGCGAGGCGATGCAGCATCAGCCGTTCCAGCTCGGGCATGTCCTTCGCGGCCACCGCTTGGCTGGGATCATAGTGCCCGAGCGTGCCGAGCATCCAGCGCAGCGTATTGCGGATCTTCCGGTAGTTGTCGGAGAACGTTTTCAGGATCTCGGGGCCAATGCGCAGATCGTCGGAATAGTCCGACGAGGCAACCCACAGGCGCAGAATGTCGGCGCCGGACGCCTTGATCACGTCCTGCGGCGCGGTGACGTTGCCGACCGACTTCGACATCTTCTGCCCCTTCTCGTCGAGGCAGAACCCATGCGTGAGCACGACGTCATAGGGCGCGCGGCCGCGCGTGCCGGAACTTTCGATCAGCGAGGAGTGGAACCAGCCGCGATGCTGATCCGAACCTTCGAGATACATGACGCGGTCGCGGCCGCCGTCGACGATACGCTTGAATCCGGCGAGCCCCGGGAAGTGCACGGCATCCTCGAGCACGTAGGTGTGCGTGGAGCCTGAATCGAACCACACATCGAGAACATCGTTGATCTTCTCGTAGTGCGCGGGATCGTAGTCGGGCTTCAGGAAGCGTGCGCCGTCAGCGTCGGAGAACCAGGCGTCGGCACCTTCGGCGTACATGGCGTCGTAGATGCGCTTGTTAACGCGCGGGTCATTGAGCACCTCGTTGGTGCCCTTTTTCACGAACACGGTGATCGGAACGCCCCAGGCGCGCTGGCGCGAGACCACCCAGTCGGGCTTCGCCTCGATCATGCCGCGGATGCGGTTCTCACCCGATGCCGGCACCCATTCGGTTTCTCGGATCGACTGTAGCGAGACCTCGCGCAGCGTCACCGGGTTGCATTGGTTGGTTCTTGCCAGTGCGCGCGCAGTCTCTGCGGGAGCGTCGCGGGCGGTACGTGCGCCGACTTTCTCGATGTGCTCGACTGCCTTGTCCATGTGGATGAACCACTGCGGCGTGTTGCGGAAGATCACCGGCTTCTTCGAGCGCCAGGAGTGCGGATACTGATGCTTCAAGCGTCCGCGCGCGACCATCATGCCGGCCGCCGCGAGCGCCTTGATCACCGCGTCGTTGGCTTTGCCCTTCTCGCCCTTGTCGGTGATGACGCGCTCGCCCTCGAAGCCCGGCGCGTCCTTGGTATAGGCGCCGTTCTCGTCGACGGTGTAGGGGATCTCGGTCGGATGCCGCGCGCGTCGCAGCTCTGCGTCGTCTCACGCCGTCCAGATGTCGAAGTCCTCGCGGCCATGCCCGGGCGCCGTGTGCACGAAGCCCGTGCCGGCGTCGTCCGTCACATGATCGCCGTCGAGCAGGGGCACGTCGAACTGAGTACCGCTCTGAGCGCCTGGTCGGCAGAGGGATGGGCAACACAGTGACATTCGTCAGTGCCTTAGTATCGACCAGTTCCACCAGCTTGTAAGCCCGTCTGACTCGATCTTTGCAGCTTTCATCACATCGGCGCGCGAGTTTCGTCGGCAATGATCAATTTCTCTCCGACTTCAAGCCCAATTTTCCTCGGGCGCATGCGTGACTCGATAGAGCCCGTAGGTGATCTCGTCGAGTGAAGCAGATCGCGCGGTTGCCCGGGCAGGGTCCACGGAGTCGTCGTCCAGATAACGACACTTGCGCCTGCCAATCCTGACAAGCGTAGTGGGCTTTGCCGCCAGGCGTCTGAACAGGACGCAATTGCGGACGCACCGGAAACTTCACCCAGACCATATCGCTCTGGTAGTCCTGGTACTCGACCTCGGCTTCGGCCAGCGCGGTCTTTTCGACGACCGACCACATCACCGGCTTCGAGCCACGGTAAAGCTGACCCGTCTCGGCGAACTTCATCAATTCACGCGCGATCTGCGCTTCGGCCGGAAACGTCATTGTCGAATAGGGATGTGCCCAGTCGCCCTCGACGCCGAGCCGCTTGAACTCCTCGCGTTGCACGTTCAGCCAATGCTCGGCGAAGGCGCGGCACTCCTGCCGGAACGCCTTCACGGCGGCCGGATCCTTCAGGTTCGGCTTCGCCTTGCCTTTGGCCATGTAGTCTTCCTCGATCTTCCACTCGATCGGGAGGCCGTGGCAGTCCCAGCCCGGTACATAGTTGCTATCGAAGCCCAGCATCTGCTGTGAGCGCGTGACAAGATCCTTCAGGATCTTGTTCAGCGCATGCCCGATGTGGATGTTGCCGTTGGCGTAGGGTGGGCCGTCGTGCAGCGTGAAGCGGGGCCGGCCCTTCGAGGCGGTCCGCAGCTTGTCGTAGAGGCCGATCCGGGCCCAGCGCTCGAGCAGCGTCGGCTCCATGGCGGGCAGCCCCGCGCGCATTGGAAAATCGGTCTTTGGCAGGAACAGGGTCTGGCCCCAATCGCGGCCAGATGTGGCACGATCGGACGCTGCACCGGCGGCGGCTGGTTTGTCGGTCATAAGGTGTATCGCGAAAAGAGGGTTGGGCTGCATGACGCGCAGCAGACGACAGCTGGCACTCCGGCGCCCTTAAGCGACCGGTCCACTAATTCGCACACTTGACGATATTATCTGGCCTGACTGCATGGCGATGGTTGTACGGAGACGCGGGGCGCAATTCAACCGGCAAACGCGCGCGTCCACCCGTCGCGGTATCGGTCGACACACCTCCGCAGCAATACTGAACGAACATCAGGTGGGGGACGCTTGGGCCAAAATTTGCCGTGTCCGCGCCACGTCGTCGTCGAGTTGCGCCACCAGCGCTTCGACACTCTCGAATTTCTTGTCCGCGCGGATGAAATCGACGAACGAGACCTCGATCTCACGGCCGTAGAGATCGCCTTTGAAATCGATCAGAAACACCTCGAGCACGGGCGCGCCGTGATCGAAGGTTGGCCTGGTTCCGAGATAGGCCGCGCCGTCGTAGCGTTTGCCGTGGACGTCGACGTAGACGGCGTAGATGCCATGCGCGAGCGTCGTCCCGGCGGTGAGCTTCAGGTTGGCGGTCGGGTAGCCCATACCGGTTCCCTTCTTGAACCCACCGACGACCTCGCCCCGGACCGCCCAGCAGTGACCAAGCATTTCGGCCGCGCCCTTCACATCGCCGAGCGCAATTTCGGCGCGGATGGCACTCGACGACACCGCCTCGCCGCCTTCAGCCACCGGCGCAATGACGCTGACGCCGAAGCCCATCTCGGCGGCCGCCCGCTGCATGACTTCTGGCGTGCCGCTGCGCGCCTTCCCGAAGAAGAAATCGTAGCCGATCACGACATGGCGCACCCCCAGGCCCGCGACCAGCACCTGCTCGATGAACTCGTCGGCGGTAAAACCCGCCAGTCGCTTGTCGAAGGGGATGACGACGGCCATGTCGAGGCCGTAGCGCTCGAAATGCGCGAGTTTCTGCGGCAGCGTGGTCAGGCGGAAGTGCGGGCGGTCAGGATGGAAAAACTCGCGCGGATGCGGCTCGAACACGATGACACCGGCGAGATGCGATACCCCATGCCGGGTGGATGCGTTGGCACGTTCGCGCGCTCGCGCAATCAACGCTTGATGGCCGAGATGGACCCCGTCGAAATTGCCGATCGCCAACGCCGCGCCGCGCAACTCCTTGGGGACGTGATCGTATCCGTGGAAGACGTGCATGGGTGTGGCGATTAGTTTCCGGGAATAGGTCAAAGGCGCAGTCGAACAACTGCCACCTATTTCTATAGCCTATTCCCCGTCGCCTGGAAGCTGATCGCGGTCAAGCCTTCGGGCGGCCCGGCACCATCAGGATGGCCTCGCCTTCCAGCACCACCTTATCGCCAACCGCGCAGGAACAGTCGAAGCGCGCACGTCGCTTGGCCGGAAGCAGCTCGACCAGCTTGACCTTGGCGATCACGCGGTCACCGATTTTCACCGGACCGCGAAAATTGAGCGTCTGCGAAACGTAGATGGCGCCGGGGCCGGGCAATTCGATACCGAAGACCGCTGAAATGTAGCCCGCTGTCAGCATGCCATGCGAAATGCGCTCCTTGAACATCGTCTTGGCGGCATAAGCGGCATCGAGGTGAACCGGGTTCTTGTCACCCGTGATATCTGCAAACGTCACGATGTCGCTTTCCGACACTGTCTTCGCGAACGACGCTTCCATGCCGAGCTGTAGGTCTTCGAAGTGATAGGCCGTGCGTGAGATCACCGTCATTTTTGATTTCCGTCGCTGTGATGGCCCTAGATCGAGCCCGTTGTTGCACCCGCCATGCCGCACCGCATCATCACTTGCGAATCAGTGCGCCGCAACAACGGCGTAGCCGCAGGGGCTGAGGGATATCTGTTTTCCCCTACTGGACGTGATCTTTTTGCCAGCGCTGACCGCCCTCGCCATGCACATGCAATCTTAGGTAGATATTTCAGCATCGCGGCAGCTGGTTGCTGTTTTTCCGCAGGATGGCTATATGGTGCCGAGATCCCCTTTTCCCCTCATGAAGACGCTCCTGCCGGGATGCACCCGGGCAGGATGGAAGGCAAGGTATATGAGCGACCGCAAACCATTGATGCCCAAGGCAACCGCCGTGTGGCTCGTCGAAAACACGTCCCTGAGCTTCGACCAGATCGCCGAGTTCTGCGGTCTCCACAATCTCGAGGTGAAAGGCATTGCCGACGGCGACGTTGCGCAAGGCATCAAAGGGATGGACCCTATTGCATCCGGCCAGCTGACGCGCGAAGAGATCGGGAAGGCCGAGAGCCGTCAGACCTATCGCCTGAAGGTGGCCGAAGCCAAAGTCGAGATGCCCGCCGTCAAGACCAAGCGGGGGCCCCGATATACGCCCGTCTCGCGCCGCCAAGACCGGCCGAACGCGGTGCTTTGGCTGTTGCGCAATCATCCGGAGTTGAAGGATAGCCAGATCATGCGCCTGGTCGGCACGACCAAGCCGACGATTGCCGCCATTCGCGACCGGTCACACTGGAACTCGGCCAATCTCGGACCGCAAGATCCGGTGACACTCGGGCTCTGCTCGCAAATCGATCTCGACAATGAGGTCAAGAAGGGCGCCAAGCGCGTACCGGCAGCGACGGCCGTGGTCGTGTCCGAAGGACCTGAGCGCGCAGGAACGCTGCTGCCGGCCTCCGAGACCGTGCCGGGCCTGGGCGCACAGCCTGATGTCGGGTTCCCCGAACCATCGATGGCCGACGAGGAAGCTGCGGCCAAGGCCCAGATCGCCGAGGAGGACAGCCGCGTGTTCGCCAAGCTGCAACAGTTGACACGGCCGACGGAGCCCGAAGCCGAGTCACACGACTGAATCTCAGCGCACCGCGATGAGGCTGGCCATGGAGCCAGCTGCCGGGCGTGCCCGGCGCGCAATAGCTGCGCTCACTCGTTGATCTTCAGTTTTGACAGGAACGGACCGATCACGTCCGAGTAGTCGTCGGTCCAAGCACGCAGACCTTTTGCATCGAGTTCGCGCACATCGCTCAAGCCGCGGAATGGCTCGAGCGCGGCTTCCGTCTTGGCGAATACAGCGATCGTCGAGCTGGTCGAGCCATAGCCGCCATCCGCCGTATCGTCCGAGACAATCAAGCCATAGGCCCCCGGGACCAACTTGGCCGTCGCACCGAGTACGCTGTCGAGATCGAGGTAGCGATTGGAAATGTGCAGCACGGCAACGCCGTTCGGGCTAATCTTGTCGAGGTAAAGTTGCAGCGCCTCCGCCGTCATCAAGTGGATGGGCACGGCGTCAGACGAGAATGCATCAACGATGATGAGATCAAAGCCGCCGCTCGGCTCCTTAGCCATGGTCAGGCGCGCGTCGCCAATGACGATGTCAGGCGGCGACGGCTGGCAGTTGGCGAGATAGCTGAAATTCTCCACGTCCGAGGCGATCTTGACCATCAGCGGATCGATCTCGAAGAAGCGCCAGCTCTCGCCCTCGGCGGCATGGCATGCGAGCGAGCCTGATCCCAAACCGATAACGCCGAAGCGCTTGGTGCCGCCGGCCTCGCTCACGTGCTCGCGGATCAACTCGACGGACCGGGCCATCGGACTGGTCGGGTGGTAGTAGGTCGCCGGCGACGTATCGAGCACGTATTCGCCCTTGTCGTCCCGCACCTTCTGCGCGCCGTGCAGCGTCGTGCCGTGCATCAGAACGTTGTAATCGCCAGCCATGTAGACACGGTAGATGCCGAAGTAGCTGCGCTCGGCCTCGGAGCGGCGCACGCCGGACGGCAGCAGAACGACGGCGGCGCACATACCGAGCGCGGCAATCAGCTGGCGCGGTGGGAAGCGCCAGGCAAGCAGTAAGGTGGCCGCAAACAGCGCCGCGATCACCGGTGCGCCGCCGAACGACAACGACTGCTCGCGCAGCCACATGTAACCGGCCACCGGCAAGGTAATCCACCAGGCCGCACCGGGAACACCATCGGTGCCAATGCGCGGCAGCCGCACGATCAGATGCGGGAGCCAGATGACAGCAAGAATGACGCCCGCAATAAGCAGCCACAACGTCATCAGGTCGTCGCGTCGTTCCCACTTGAAATCCACATTGAGGGCGCCCGGACGGCACGCCATCGTCAAAGCGAGCAGGATCGGATACTCGAACACCTCGGAGAACAGTTTGGGCGCGATCAGAGCCGCGAACAGGCCGCCGAGGACGCCGCCAAACGACATCCAGAGATAGAACTCGGTGAGATGACGCGAATCGGGGCGCGCGTCGTAGAGCGTGCGGTGGGCAACCATGGTCGCCGCGAAAAACACAGCGATGCCGGTGGCGGCGGAGATGAACCAGCTCTCGAAGCGCGTCTGCGACAAGGCCAGAAGGCCGATCACGACGGCCGCCAGGTGCACGCCGCGCATCCAGGCCATGGCCGGACGCCGCGACAGGCTCATGAGGCCGAGCACCGCCAGACCTGCAAACGCGCCGGCAATAAGGGGCATCTTCATCGACGGTTCGGCCTGATAGATGCGTTCGGCAACAAACTTCCAGCCGGCGGCAAACCCGAGACCCACCAGAATGGCGACCGGGATGGCCACGATCGGCTTGTCGCGGAATACCAGCACGAACGTCAGCAGATAGAGCGCCAGCGGCAGCACCCAAAGCAGCGGCGCCGAGGCGACGTCCATCGTGACGTGGTTGGTAAACGCCGTCAGCAGGGCGGACGGCACCAGCGCCAGCCCGACCCAGCGGGCGCGCTGGCCCCAGTCCGGCCGATTGTGATCATCGGCCTGCGCGCGATGGACTTCCGCGGCTTCCTCGGCAACCGTCGGCTCGGCGCCGGTCGCAGCGCGGCGCGCGACCAGAAAAGAAGCAGCGAGCGCGGCAATCAGAGCTACGAACCCGATGGTCCACATCCAGCTCAGCGATTTGAGCCCAAACGCCGGCTCGAGCACCAGCGGATAGGCAAGCAGCACGAGCAAGCTGCCGAGATTGCTGGCGCCATAGAGGAAATAGGGATCATCGCGGTGCGGATGCCCGGACTTGGCAAACCACGCCTGCAGCAACGGAGCATTGGCGGCGACGGCAAAAAACGGCAACCCGACGGCAACGGCGAAGAGGCCAAGCTGCCACAAATAGGGCTCGCCTGGCGGGGGCTCGCCAAAACCCTTCGGCAAACCGATCGGCAGCACGAGAAGGGCCGCTGCGCAGACGCCGAGATGAATGAGGCCGCCGGTCTTGGCCGGCACGTAGCGGATCAGAAAGTGGGCATAGCAGTAGCCGGCCAGCAATGCCGCCTGGAAAAACAGCATGGCGACCGCCCACACCGACGGCGCGCCGCCGAGCACGGGCAGCACCATCTTGGCGAACATCGGCTGCACGGCAAACAGCAGGACTGCCGACAAGAACGTTGTCAGCGTAAACAGCCACAGCGTTTGTTGCCAGGCTGGGCCAGCGGCACCTTGCCCCTGCGCCCCAACCGGCCGGCCTTGAACTGCCCCTGCCGAGGCGCGCTCCAAACTCTTGTCCTGCACTCAAAACTCCTCTGCCGGACCTGAACCGACGCCATATTGTGTCAGCTGAGGACCTTTTCGAGGCTGGGCCGCAACTATCGAATTATACGGTTACCGCCTCGCCGATCTTCGGCACCAGGACGTTGTGCCCCTTCATTTCGGCCTGGAACTTGGATGCATCGGGATCGAGCATGCCGGCAAACGTCCCGTAATGGCAGGGCAGGATTGACCTGAACGAGAAGAACTTCTTGCAGGCGAAGGCCGCGGCCCGAGCCCCCATGGTAAACCGGTCGCCGATCGGGACGATGCCAACGTCTGGCTTGTGGAACTCGGCGATCAACTCCATGCCCGGGAACATGTCGGTATCGCCCATGTGGTAGACCGTGCGGCCTTCTTTGGCGCGAATGACGATGCCGTTCGGGTTGCCGAGGTAAGTCCCGCCGGACGACGACGAATGCAGCGCATCGACGAGCGTCAGGTCGAAATCGCCGCCATAAACGGTCCCACCGGTGTTCATCGGCTCGAGCTTCTCGGCGCCTTTGCCCTTCACATGCATGGCGAGCTCGAACGTTGCCAGCAGCGCTGCCCCCGTCGTCTTGCAGATCTCGCCGGCATCCCCGATGTGATCGTCGTGGCCATGTGACAGCGCCACGTGCGTGACGCCCGTGATTGCGGTCTCGAAAGGAACTCCGGATTTCTGGAACGTCGGGCTGCCCTTCAGGAACGGATCGATCAGGATAACGCTCTTGCCGGTCTCGATGCGAAAGCAGGAATGCCCGAACCAGGTGATCTTCATGGAGGCCTCTTGTGCAGGGGATCACGGGATGATGGAACCTGTATCGGGTTGCCACTATAAGGCGGCGATGGACAACGACAAACTCCGAATGGCGGGCCCGGCGCCGGCACCCGGCCCTGGAGCCGTGCTGCCGCTCGCGGCGTTCATCGCAGCCATCTCGGCGGCCTCAGGGCGATCGCGCCTCATCGGCATCGATGTCGGGACGACGACGTTCGGCCTGGCGCTTTCCGACGTCGACCGCATGATTGCAACGGGTTTGCTGACCATTCATCGCAAGAAGTTCACGCTCGATGCCGTTCATTTGCTGGACCTGGCGAAAACACATGCCGTCGCAGGCTTCGTCATCGGACTGCCGCTGAACATGGACGGCAGCGAAGGCCCGCGCGTCCAGGCGACCCGCGCCTTCACCCGCAACCTCGGCAAACTCTCGCCACTGCCGATGCTGCTCTGGGACGAGCGGCTCTCGACGGCTGAAGCCGAGCGTACGCTGATCGCGGCCGATACGACCCGCCGCCGAAGAGCCGAGGTCATCGACAAGATGGCGGCCACGATCATTCTGCAGGGCGCGCTGGATCGGATGCGGGTAGCCGCGGCTGCCACATCATCAACAGGTGGTGCAACCTGACTTTTTGGTTTTGCGAGACTCCGCTTTTCGTCGGCCCAATTGACGCGCTATAGTGGACCTATGTTGCAATCGAGGTCTGAGGTCCGAGTTCGCAAAGGTACGCAGCGCGACGCGAGTGCGTTGTGCGATGTGTTCCGCCAGTCCTGGGAACTCGCCTATCGCGGAATCATTCCGCACCTCCACCTGGAAAGCATGATCCGTCGCCGCGACAAGGGCTGGTGGCAGAACGCCGCCCGCGGCGCCGATGGACTGCTGGTCCTCGAGGTGGCCGGCACGATTGCCGGATATGTGACGTTCGGGCGCGCGCGTGGGCGCGGCAAGTACCAAGGCGAGATCTACGAAATCTATCTCACGCCGAGCTATCAGGGCCTCGGCTTCGGCGAGCACCTGTTCGAGGGCGCACGGCATGCGCTGGACGAGCGCCGGTTGAGCGGGCTGATCATCTGGGCGCTCACGGAGAACACGGCAGCCGCGGAATTCTATTATCGCCGTGGCGGCCGGCCTGCCGGCAAGACCGTCGACAAGATCGGCGGCGTCAAGCTCGAGAAAACGGCGTACGCCTGGGCGTAACGCTTCCCATCGACCTCACATGGGACTCCGGCCTTGCGCGCCGATGATCGTCGGCTGCGTTTTACAATCAAACTTTCGCGCCAATTCATCCGCGGCACTTCGTGCCAGTGCGATGGCATTCGGATTGGCAAGTGCGTCGACATAGGCCACATGACACGACTGTCCGCCGTTGATCCGGCTGACGACCAGCACCTGTCCCTTCATCTTGTCGTCGCCGCCGCTCGTGAAATGGCGCAGGATCGTCGCGTAGGGCACAGCGCGGCCGCCCTTGCGATCGACACGCCATTCGAGTGTCGCGCGGCCGCTCTTGCCGCGAAAAATCGAATTGAAGGCCTTCAAGGTTTGCGTTGCGGCAGGTTGCGTCTGCGCGCCGACGCCGGCGCTGACGAACGTCCGCAAGTCGCCTTCCGCAACATAGACCGGGATCCCCTCGGCTCCCTTGCAGAGCCACGCGCCGCCATCCGGATGCTTTTTGATCAGGCGGCACGCCTTGAGTTCGATGGTCGAGTAAATACTTTTCACGGGGTTGGCCACGGCCAACGAAGGCACGAGCACTGCGGACAGGGCCATGATCGCAAGCCGGGTCATCAGAAAGTCTCCTTGAATCATCTACCTATTCTAGCATACCTCGGTCCCGACGGCTCGCCCCGCCGCATCGGCGCGGCGGCCACTGACACATCTTGGAGTTTTCCATGCGCATCGACGCCATCCCGATCGGCAAGAACCCACCGCACGATGTCAATGTGATCATCGAAGTGCCCGTCGGCGGCGAGCCCATCAAGTACGAGCTCGACAAGGCGTCCGGAACGCTGTTCGTCGACCGGTTCCTCTATACGCCGATGCGCTATCCCGGAAACTACGGCTTCATCCCCCACACTCTGTCCGCCGATGGTGATCCGATCGATGTTCTGGTCTGCAACACCCGCGCGATTGCGCCGGGCGCTGTGATGAACTGCCGCCCTATCGGCGTCCTGGTGATGGAGGACGATGCTGGCGGCGACGAGAAGGTGATCGCGGTACCCTCGACGAAAATCACACAGCGGTACGATCGCATCCGAAGCCATACCGACCTGCCCGACATCACACTGCGCCAGATCCAGCACTTCTTCGAGCACTACAAGGACCTGGAGCCGGGCAAGTGGGTCAAGATCAAGCACTGGGGTGATGATGCGGAGGCCCGCCGCTTCATTGAGGAAGCGATTGCCCGCGCGAAGGTTTGACCAACAACGCGATTGGCCGTCATCGACAGGGGACTTGTGATTTTTTTCGCTGGCTTGCAGCACCGAATCCGGGTTTTCACGGCATCGGCCAGCACATCCAGTCTGACCGATCGTGGACGACTGAACGGCATGAGCCAACAAATGAAAACGCTAGGGCATCTCCGGCTTTCTTTCCTTTCCGGCGTCGCCGTTCTTGGCATCACCACCATCGGCACTGCTACGTCCGCCGCCCCCCGCTCGACCGGGGTCGACAGCATCCACAGCCAGGTGCGCGTCGGATCAAAAGTTTGCATGGCGACACACTCGCACTATGGCGAAGCCGAAATGGCGAGCCGCAGCGGCGCGGCGCAAGCTGCCATCCGCAACTGGCAGGTTTTCACCGCCGACGAATACGGGACAATCTGGGGGAGCTACCGGCTGGCGATCCGGCCTTCGATGAGCTGCCAACCCACGAGCGGCAACCGTTGGTTTTGCAAGACCTCGGCCTACCCCTGCCGGCCGGCCTGAGCGCACGCGCTTGAGTATTGGCCTGGCAGATCGGTCCAGACAGCCGACGCGTTCCCCCTTTCGCGAGGTGGCCGCCGTTGTTATACCGCTAACATCGAAGCCAACACGTGAGGCGGACCATGGCGGACATGAAGCTCGGCATCATGGGAGCAGCCGGCCGGATGGGCCGGGAGCTGGTGCGTGTTGTCCATGACATGGAGGGGTGCACGATCGCGGGGGCCATCGAACCGCCGGGCTCAATCGCGCTCGGGCAAGACGTGGGCCTGCTGGCCGGCCTCGGCAAGCTCGGCGTCCTGATCACCGATGACCCGCTCGCAGTCATCAGCAAAGTCGATGGCATTCTCGATTTCACGATCCCGAAAGCAACGGTGGAGCATGCCGGCCTCGCCGCCAACGCCCGCATCGTTCATGTTATTGGCACCACCGGCTTGAGCGATGCGGACGAGGCCAAGCTCAAGGCCGCGGCACGGCATGCGACGATCATCAAGGCCGGCAACATGAGCCTCGGCGTCAATCTGCTGACGGCAGTAACCAAGAAAGTTGCCGAGGCGCTCGATGCCGATTTCGACATCGAGGTGCTCGAGATGCACCACAAGCACAAGATCGACGCGCCGTCCGGTACCGCGCTGATGCTTGGCGAGGCAGCTGCCGCAGGCCGCAAGGTCACCCTCAAGGACGCCAGCGTCCGCGTGCGTGATGGCCACACCGGCGCGCGCAAGCGCGGCGACATCGGTTTCGCAACGCTGCGCGGCGGCAACGTCGTCGGCGAGCACAGCGTGATCTTTGCCGCCGAAGGCGAGCGCATCGTGCTCACGCACATCGCCACCGATCGCGGCATCTTTGCGCGCGGCGCCGTGAAGGCGGCGATGTGGGGACGCGGCAAAGGCCCTGGGTTCTTCGCCATGTCCGACGTGCTGGGGATTTGACGCGCGGATCGAGCCCCTCACGAGATCAATGGCCCGTTCACTCGAACCCTTCCCCCGATCGGAGAAGGAACTTGTCTCCCGTCGGGTGATCGCGTTCGTCAGCGAAAGTGCTTCGAAAGCTTCAGGCCCTGCGCCTGATAGTGGCTCTTGAGGTCGGTGCCATAGAGCACCTCGGGCGTCTCGGTCATGCGCTCGTAAACGAGGCGGCCGATGATCTGGCCATCCTCCAGAATGAACGGCACCTTGTGCGAGCGCACCTCGAGAACCACGCGCGCGCCAGAGCCGCCCGCCGGAGCATGACCGAACCCGGGATCCATGAAGCCGGCATAGTGGACGCGGAACTCGCCGACCAGCGGATTGAACGGCATCATCTCGGCGGCGTGCGTCGGCGGCACATGCACGGCCTCCTTGGAGGCCAGAATATAGAACTGATCGGGATCGAGGATGAGCCGGCGGGTGCGCGACGCGGTTCGGCTCGAACCGCGCTCGTGGATCGGCTCCCAATAGTCGAGGATCGCGCAGGCGCCAGGCGCGTCGACATCGACGATACCGGTGTGCCGCTTGGCGCGATAGCCGACGAGGCCGTCCTCCAGCCCCGTGAGATCGACCGAGAGCGCGATGCCACCCTCGATGTCCTCCGCGCCACCAGACACCAGCCGCATGCGCGCGTGAAGCAGGGCCAGATCCTCATCGGACTCGGTCGGATCACCGACACGGAAGCGGAGTTGGCTCAAATAGGAGCCGCGGCGCACCACGATCGGAAACGTCTGCGGGCAGATCTCGGCGTAAAGCCGGCCGCGATATCCCGCTGGGATCATGTCGAAGGCGGAAACGCCGTCTGCGATCACGCGCGTAAAGACGTCGAGGCGACCCGTCGAGCTTTTCGGATTGGCCGCCGCAGAAATGTCCTTGGGCAACACCAGGCTCTCGAGCAGCGGCACCACGTAGACGCAGCCTGTCTCGAGCACCGCGCCATGCGACAGATCGATCGTGTGCAACGACAGCTCCGAAAGCTTCTGCATCACGTTGCCATTGGGGCCCGGCAGAAAGCTTGCTCGCACCCGGTAGGCCACCTCGCCGAGCCGCAAATCGAGACTAGCCGGCTGGATTTGCCCCGCCGCGATCGGCATCGCCGGCTCGATGGCGCCAGCCTCGACGAGGCCGCGGATGGCCTGCGCCGGAAGAATTCCCGAACGGCCCGATTTTTTCAGTGCGGCTTTGACCATGTCCCGGCGCCTCGCCCCTGGCCCCCATCCCGGGGTCTATACAGCTTTGTGTGCCCGGATCAATGCGGCGGGCGCGCTTGGCGCTGGATACAAGCAAGGGGTGCGACCCAAATCCCTGGATCGCCAATGGCTTGACTTCGCCACACTTGGACTCCACTTGACGTGTTAGCTTCCGTTTTTGAGGCTTGCGGTTCAAGGAGCCCGCCATGACGGGATTTCATATCATTGCCGTATGGGGCATCGTCGCGCTCGGCTCTGCCATTGCAGCGGGGATCCTGGCCGCCGCGCGCCGGCGCGATCATTCCTGGTGGGCTGCCTGGACGTTCGTATTCCCGCCCATGCTGATTGCGCTCATCCTGACCCCGAAAAACGACGGTCCGCGCCCCAAACGGCCGTCGCTCGACGACGAAGATCGCCATCACGAGGCGACCTCATGATGGCGATGCTGTGTTCGACGAATTGACGCGTCGCCGCTCAGGTTGTCGGCCCCGTGCCCGGCGAGAGATTGGGCCGGAGTTCGGCGATATCGGCCGGTCGGCGGACGCGACCGTCTAGATGCGCGCCCTGCTCGACGCTCAAGCGCTGGTGATGAACATCGCCTTCGACGCGAGCCCCTGCCTGGAGCGAAACGGTAAGCCCACGGATGGTGCCGTTGACCTGCCCACGGACGATGATGTTTTCCGCCGATACGACACCTGTCACTTGGCCCTTCTCGCCGATGATGACCTCGTTTCCGACGACATCGCCTTCGATCTTGCCATCAACCTGCAAGGCCCCTTGCGTGATGATCCGCAGCCCCTGACCGACGATCGTCAGGTCGTTGCCGATAATCGACAGGCTACCTGGACCGGTGCCGGACATCGCCGTCGGCATGGCCCTGGGTCCGCCCGGCATGACCGGCGGCGGCAGATTGCGCGCGTCGGTGCTATCGCTGGATGGAACCGTCTTGAACTGATCGATGGATTTGATATCGGCCGTCGCGAGCTTCGTCGCTGGTGCCGGTTGACGCGAGAACATGGGAACTCCCCCCGGGTTTGTACATGGTCGGCCTCCAATTCCCCGATCCGACCGGAGCACGCCGTCATGGTCGAAATGTGTCAATGGCGACACTCCGCGCCGGCAATTCGTTGCGCCGCTGCGCAAGTTCGGCGACAGTCGGGGAAGCATCGCGATTGCAACGGGCCCAGATCATGTTCACACTGTTTTACACGGCGCATACTTGCTCGCTCGCTTCGCACATTGCGTTGGAGGACGCTGGCGCCGCTTACAAGCTGACCCGCATCGACTTCGCGAAAACCGAGCAGCAGTCGCCCGATTTCCTCGCCATCAATCCCAAGGCGCGCGTGCCGGCCCTGGTCACGCCGCGCGGCATTCTCACGGAGACGCCGGCGATGCTGGCTTTCATCGCCCAGAGCTTTCCGCAGGCGCGGCTGGCGCCGATCGACGACCCCTTTGCGTTTGCCGAGATGCAGGCGTTCAACAGTTATCTCTGCTCGACCGTGCACGTCGCCCACGCCCATCGCATGCGCGGCACGCGTTGGGTCGATGATCCCTCGGCCATTGTGGCGATGCAGAAGAAGGTGCCGCAATCGGTCGGCGCCGGGTTCGCGCTCATCGAGCGGGGCATGCTGAAGGGCCCCTGGGTGATGGGCGCCAATTATTCCGTCGCTGATGCCTATCTCTTCACGCTGGCGCAGTGGCTGGAAAAGGACGGCGTCGACACCGCGCGCCTGCCGCGTGTCCTGGAGCATCGCGCGCGCATGGGGGAGCGGCCCAACGTCAAATCCGCCATTGCTGCCGAGCTGGCGGACTAGAATAGATAAACGCCCGATTCCCGCGACAGGAGCACGTCCCATGGATCAGCCGACCGGCGGAGAACTCTCGCGCAATGGCCTCAGCCGTGCCGTACCGGGCCAGCCTGGACGGCGCGACACGTTCCTGCCGACGATCAGCATCCAATGCCACGCGGCAAATCTGATGCCGCTTGGGCATGGTGACCTCGCGTGCGTGTGGTTCGGCGGTACTCAGGAGGGAATGGCCGATATCTCGATCTACATGTCACGATTGGCGGCAGGTGCGGACCGTTGGTCACCCGCCGTGAAGCTCGCCGACGATCCCGGACGTTCGGAACAAAATCCGATCCTCTTTCCGGCCCCCGATGGACGCCTGTGGCTGCTCTATACGTCGCAGCTCTCGGGCAATCAGGACACGGCCGTCGTTCGTTACCGCACATCGAGCGACAACGGCCTGACCTGGTCGGCGCCGGCCACGCTGATCGCAGATGCCGGAACTTTCGTGCGCCAGCCGCTCTACGTTCAGGCCAATGGCGATTGGCTGCTGCCGACGTTTCGTTGCATCACGCCCGTCGGCGAGGCGTGGACCGGCAGCCATGACATCAGCGTGGTCAAGGTCTCTCGCGATCAGGGGCGCAGCTGGACGGATCATGCCGTGCCCGACAGCCTCGGCTGCGTTCACATGAACATCGTCGCGGCGACCGGCGGCGGTTTGATCGCGCTCTATCGCAGCCGCTGGGCCGATCACATCTACCGATCGACAGTCGATGGACGGTGTCAGTTGGAGCCGCCCCGCGCCGACTGCGCTGCCGAACAACAATGCCTCGATCCAGGCAACCCGGCTGCGCGATGGACGCCTCGCCCTTGTCTACAACGCCAGCAGTGCCGCCAACGCCCAGGGCCGCCGCGTCTCGCTCTACGACGATCTCGATGATGTGCCTGTGGCGCCGGCCGCGGTTCGAGCCCCTGGCCCATCTGCGCCGCGCGCCGGCACGGACAGCCTTCTGGGGGGCGCCGCGCGCGCCGCTCTGTCTGGCGTTCTCAGACGACGACGGGTTGACCTGGGGCCCCGCCCAGATCATCGACACCAGCGACGGCTATTGCATGACGAACAACTCGAAGGACAAGCTCAATCGCGAGCTGTCCTATCCATCGATCGTCGAGACGGCCGACGGGCGCCTCCACATCGCCTTCACTTACTTCCGGCAGGGGATCAAGCACGTCTCGCTGCCGCCGCCGTCACGCGCCCGGTAGGCGTGTCCAAGTCGACGCAAAATCTCAATCCGTAGTGACGGCAACACTCGTCTGACCGCGCACAATGCCGCCAGCGTCGGTGAAGCTCAAACGGATGCGCGTGCCCGCCGGATTGAACGGCACGTTTCCATTCGCCTGAACGAATGCCGAGAAGGTATGCACGGCCTGCGGCGCGAAGCTCGTGGCGACACTCGGCGTCGGGCCTGCGAGACAGGCCCCCGTCGTCGCGTTGGTCTCGCACAGCGTTACGCTGATGGGCGGTGAACCCGTAACTTCCGGGGCAACCGTCAATGTTGCGCCGGCACCGATATTCACCGAGGCCGCCGCGAAAAAGGCCGCTCCCGAGGCGCCCGGCACATGTACCGTGCCGTCGTTGGAGACCGTCGCCGCGATCGGAATGACATCGGGAACGGGATTTGAATCCATCGACAAGAGCAGCGTGTTGACACCTTCGAACACGGGCGCCGCATCCGCGTTCGCACACTTCATGCGCAATGTGACGGTTACTGCTTCCGCGATGCGCGCGATTGGCGACGGTGTGATCGCGACAACAAAAGACTGCGCCGCATTGCCGGGGATATCGACAGCCGTATCGGGCGTTCCCGTCAGTGCGTTCGTTGCCGGATTCGTCGTCTGGAACGAGAAGCCGGCCGACAGCGGCGTTTCAGGTTGGATCGTGCAACCGCGCGCCGTCGTCGCAGAGGCATTCAGGATCGTCGCAAAAATAGTGGCTGTGTTCGATGTTTGAACCGACCGGCCGCCTGGCAGGATCGCCGAAACGATGCTGGTCTGGACCGGTGAGGAATTGACGAAGAACGTATGGTCGACCACGTTTCCGGGCCCGGAGGACGAACGGGCACGCCAAGCCCCGGTTGGCGCAGTGGCCGGCAGCGTGAACGTCGCGTACCAATACGCGGCCCTGGACAAGGAATTCACAGTTCCCGTATTGAAATTGAAGATCTGGGTTCCGTTCGGATCGAACAATTGGATCGTGGCGGTCTGGCCGACGTCCTGATCGCGCACGAAGGTGGCGACGCGCAGCGTCTGTCCAGGCGCGAACTGGTTCTGGAAACTGGGCGTGTCCGTGTCCAATTGCACGTTTGCCGGACAGTTGGATGCAAACGTCGGCGTCGCCGCTAGCGTCGCCACCTGGACGACCTTGAAATCGCGCTCCGCGTTCCATTGGTGCTTCCAGAGCGAGCGGGTGGCGCCGCAGGTGCCGGCGAACGGGTCAATCGCGACCCCGACTTCATCCCGGAGTTCAAAATGGAGATGCGGGCCCGTCGACCGGCCGGAACTGCCAACGACACCGAGTTTCTCGCCCGTCACGACACGCTCGCCAATCGCTTTGGTCGTCGGACTGCCGGTTTTCATGTGCAGGTAATAGGCAGTCGCGCCATCGTCCTGCTGGACGGCTACGAAATTCGCCGGTATCGACGGGAGCGTCGTTAGAGTGCCGCAGGTACGATCATTCTGGCCATCGCGCTTGTTGACAATGGTTCCGGGTGCGCTTGCGACAATCTCCACCTCGGACGCGTCCATCCGCCACCAGCTGAAGACACCGATGCCGAAATCAATTCCGGTGTGGCCGTCGTAAGTGCGTTGGCCGCAGGCAAAGTCCCCGAGGGCGGTGGTTGCATTGAGGTCGACGAAATTGCTGATGTAGAAGGGGCTCGAGGCGCCGGCTGCGGGCTTCAGGCGCATCGGAAAGTTAACGGTCTGTCCGGTGCTCCGGTTGTAGAGGGGACCGCTGATGTCTTTGGCCGCGCGCGCCGGCAAACCCAGCGCTCGGACATTGGACAATGTGGCGCCATGGAGCCAGTCGATCTCGGCGCTGGCCGCATCGGCGGGCACGACCGCGATTGGGCCACCCTCGACCTTGATCTCCTGCTGCGCCAAGGCCGGCAGCATCACCGAGAGTGAGAGAACAACTGCGCATGCTAGCGGCGACCAAACGCAAGATCGATGTGCCATGACTTCCCCGTCAAAAGACCAACCATCAATATCAAACAAGGCAGTGTTTGCTGTCAGGCTTTGGGCGTTCCGCCATCGACCGGCCCGCCTTCCTTCTTCCAGGCCGAGAATCCGCCGATGATGTGCGCGACCGGTTTGAGGCCCATGTCCTGCGCCGTCTTCGCTGCCAGAACGGAGCGCAGACCGCCCGCGCAGAAGAAGACGAACTTCTTGTCCTCAGCAAATGTCTTCTTGTGATAGGGGCTTTCGGGATCAATCCAGAATTCGAGCATGCCGCGGGTGCAGCTGAAGGCGCCTGGAACCTTGCCATCGCGCTCCAGCTCGCGCGGATCGCGGATATCGACCAGCACGACATCGTCGCGGCCAACGAGCATGAATGCCTCCTTGACCTCGATTTCCTCGATCTGCGATTTGGCGGTATCGACCAGCGTCTTGTAGCCGGTCGTAATTTTCTGTGGCATCGGACCCTCGCGCGCTTCTGAACTGGACGTCTGCAGGACTTGTAGCCGAGAAACGCCAGCGGCGGAACGGGTGTCGATCGGGCCGCCAGCCGGGGCTTCGGGGACGAGCGCGGGCCACACGGGCTCGGCATCTTTTCCCCAGTCCAGCTGCAACCTGTTCCGCGGGAGACGAGAATCGGTTCAAAGAATCCCGGGAAGCGTTTTTCCGGAGGCTGCCGGCCGTGCTTGTTGCTGCCGCCATTGCGACCATGGTCGTTGCGACCATTGCCATCGCCGCGTGCTATCTGGCGCCGCGCGGCGGCGATGGACAGCTGATCTATGACCGACGTCCGGACCGGCCGCGGGCGTTCGGCTACAAGATGGCATGGCTGGCGCTTCGAACGCGCGACACCAACCGCGTCATCGCGGCCTTGGGGCTTGGCGGGATCCAGCAATCCAACTGGAACAACGGCATCGGCACCGTCTACAGCGACGACTATGGAGAGAACTCGGTATTCGTATCCCCACCGGTCAATGGCTGGACGTTCGTCGTCGGGAACGCGCTGCCGCACCCACTCGGGCGTTCGTTCTCGGACAAGTCGACGCCCTTGCTGCTGCAGCTGGGCGGCGAATTCATCGAGGTCCAATCGTACTGCGCTTATCCCCAGATCGACTATTACGCTTGGGCGCGCCTGATCGACGGCAAGCTGATCCGGGGCTTCGCAACGAACGACGAAGGGGTGATTGCGAACAAGGGCAAGCCGTCGAAAGAGGAAAAGACGCTCGGATTGAAGCTCTTCGAGCTGCGTGGCGTCAAAGGCCGCCGCGGCGACGCGGGTGGCGAGCTGGTTCTCTATCCAACGGAGGACCACGTCATGCGTCTGGCCGCCAAATGGAGCCTGGATCCGACGCACCTCGACCGCATGAAATGCACGCCCGGGCTTGGCTTCATTGGAACGGCGCCGCAAAACTGGCGGGTGGAACGGCTGCGCAAAACCGGTTGAGCCCACCGCCGGCCGGCGGATCATGCAACCGGGCAGTTGCGCCGCCCCCTGTGACACGAACATTGGTGCCGCACAATGGTCGCAAACACGCCGCCTTCGCCTCGCCTTTTCGCCGAACTCGCCGCTTAAGCGGACCTTGCAGGCCGAGCGGGCCCTGCGGTTAGTGGGAGTTCGGGAATGCGAGCAGTTAACATCTCGGCCACGCTGGGACTGGCGCTTCTGTTGGGAACGCCATCCAGCGCAGCCATCCAGGCCGCTGACCTCAACGGTCCTCGAAGCGTCCAGCCACCCGCCGACTTCGCTCCCCCCTACGGCGCGCCAGCCCGCTACGACCCATGGACCGGGTTCTACGTCGGCGGCACGCTCGGCTACGGTTTCGGCAGCGGCATGGTGGACGGCAGCATCGGAAAGTTCTCGTTCGACCAGGAAGGTGCGCTCGGCACCATCTTCGCGGGCTACAACTGGCAATTCGGTGGCGCCGTCTTGGGCCTCGAGACAGACATCGGCACCGGCAAGCTCGGGACCGGTACGCGACTTGCCAGCGGCCGCGAGCTGAGCTCGGAAATCGGCGCTATCGGCTCGATGCGCGCACGGGCCGGCTTTCTCGCGACGCCAAGCCTGCTGCTTTACGGAACGGCAGGCCTTGCCTGGTCGACGATGGAGTTCGGACTCGTCGGCGACGCGCACCGCTCGGAGACCTTCATGGGCTATCAGGTCGGCCTTGGCGCGGAGACGATGATCTCGCGCAATGTCGGGCTGCGGCTCGAATACATCTACACCGACTTCGGCTCCGAGCGGGTGCTGCATTCCGGCGGAACCAACACCTACGACCCCGACTTCCACCAGGTTCGCGCGGGCCTCTCGTTCAAGTTCTGAGGCTCCGACGCGACGACGATGCCGCGCGGTCAGGCGGGCCGCCACGGCGTGCTGCTGGCGTCAGCTTGAGCATGGTCGTCGCCAGTTTCGGTATCGGTTTGGTCTGCGATATCCGACGGACCGGCGCCGGACGGCGCGAGTGCGGCATATTCAGCCGCTGCACGGACGCCAGCCTGGGCGCCAAGTGGAATTTGATTTCCCGAGGCGCCGGTCGACCAATCAATACATCTTGCGGCTCTTCGGCCAACTCGGCGCCGGCCGCTCCGTACGACTGTGCAAATGGCACCGATGTATCGAGATGCGGCTCGCCTGCATCTGAGTCTCCATCGGCCTGTACAGCCGAGCGCGCCCATAAGGCACACCAATAGTCCCACCCAAAGCGCAACATTACGAACACTCCCCACTCGGCCACTTCGCCGCCCGGTGTGACAATGAGCCAAGAGGGTTAAGCCAACCTCACTCAGCGAGCCGGAAAAGCACAATTTCTGTGGCAATACGCGCATGTTCCTCAGACGTTCGGGATATTGGGGAGTTTTTACGGGCCCGGATCACGACCGAGTTGCAGCCCCTCCATCGTCAGGATCAACGATCGCCGCCATTTGCAAGGCGATCATGCGATCGAGCGAGCCTTCGAACGGAACGGTGAAATAGCTGAGTCCGCGCGCGTCACTGTCCCAATCCTCGAAATGACGGGCGAAATCCTCCGGCAGCTCATCCGTACCATCGAGCTCCACAACGGTTTTTGACAGCGCCTCGACCGTCATCGGCAGAAACGGAATGTTAACGCGTTCGAGCGTTCCGTCCGGCCGGCGCTGCCAGGCTCCCGTGACCGAGCAGCAGGCAATGTGGATATCGCTCTCGAACGCGAGCAGCGCACCGATCACAATCCGCGAGTCGCCGATTTCGGGCGGTGCACGATAGGTCCACCGCTGACCAGCCATGAAACTCATTGATGCCCCCGCTGGGATGTTCGGCTGGCGCTCATGCCAAACCGCGTCACACCAGACGTCGCGAAGACGGCGGAAGATCGGCAAACCGGGGCAGCCGCGGTCCGGCTGTGTCAGGGATCAGGGCTGCCGTACCGGCTCCTCGTCGTCCTCGGACGTATTGACGGTCACATACCAGCGGCTGTTGCGAACCCAGCGGCTACGGGTCGGTCCGGCAAAATCCTCCCGGGATTTCTCGACTTCGGCCAGAAGCGGCGCGGTCTGCGGACAGGGCACGGCGCGGGTTATCCGCGTCTCCCGGTCATAGACCAGCTCGGTACACGCCGGCCCGGATTGCTGCGCGGCGCGCGTGACAACCGGCCCCTTCAGTACAACGTCGTGAACGAAGCCCCAAAAGCCGATGAGATGCCAAAACAGAGCGCCGACCAGAAAACCCAACACACCCGATGCGATCGCGGGGCCCAGCCAAGATTTTTGCGGCGCCTCGGCCGCATCATCGACGACTGGAGCGTACGGCGCAGTGGGGCTACGGTGCGTCGCCGCAGGCGGCGACCCTTCCCCAAGTCGATCATGCAATGTCTGCTGAATACCCATTCCGTCCCTGGCAAAATCGTCTTGCACAACGATGTCTGCTGCACCGACGGGACGCAAGAGAAGCGCGGCAACACCGGGGCTGCCGCGCCTCTTTTCAACACGAAATCACGGTCTGGACCGGATTAAATTCGCCGCTCGCCGCGGGTGGCCGGCGGCGAGTCGTTTTGCTGACCACCGCCGCCTGCCGAATCGCGGCTCGGGGGAACGAACATGCGCTGCGCTGAGCACAGCTTGCGCGCATCTTCGTTGCGTCCGCAGGACCGGAACTCGCCTTCGCGCGAGAAGCAGACGCGAATCTCCTTCAGTCGATTGCCGGCGCCACCACAGGCAATCGCGATGCTGTCGGGCTTCAGCGCCGGGTTGACCGACGTGAAGTCGCGAATCATCTCCTGCGGGGATACGAACAGCGCCTGATTCGGATTCTCATAGCGCGGCGGCACTTTCACCTTCGCGAACAGCTTGCGCGAAACGTCGTAATACGCTTCTGGCGACAGACCCGAGCAGGTGCCATGCTTGCGGAACTCGTGAATGACGAGCTTCGGGCTCGGCATGATATCCTGCATCCGATCGATGATGGATTGCGGAACGAACGGGCGGTCGCGCGTCGGACAGTCCTGCGGCCAACCTCGCTCATGCTGCGGCCACAGCCCATGTAGAACGAACGAGTAGCGCTTGCCGTCGCGGCGATGGCACTGCGGATCGTAGCCATTGCGCGTGAGACCGGCGCAGTAGCTTGGGCTCCACGAGAGCACCAGGGAATAGTAGTCGAACTTGCCGGCCTCGTTGCGTCCGGGCGCCTGCGACGCGTAGGGCGCGCGGCCTCCGGCTCCTGGTCCGAACTGGGCGAAAGCGGTTCCAGCCAGGCTCACGGCGACACCGAGGGCGAGGAGTAACGAGCGTTTGGAGATCATTCTTCAGAGTCCTATTGAAACGCGGGGGCCCTGAGACCGTGGGCCATATCGTGGGGCCGGAGCATAGCGGCAAGATCCAGCGGCGCAATTCTCTTGTTGCCCCTGAACCTCGCGCAAAACTTTATCGTTGGAGCGCGTTAATGGGCCAGGCTCTCAAGGATTCTGGCCCAGCTGCGCGCGCCCTTTTTGAAGCTCGACAGGTTGTATTTCTCGTTCGGCGAATGGATCCGGTCGTCGTCGAGCCCGAAGCCAACCAACAGCAACTCCATGCCGAGCGTGTCCTTGAAGGACTGGACGATCGGGATCGACCCGCCGAGAGCCATCAGCGCCGCCGGCCGGCCCCATTCGGCGGAGAGTGCGTCGGCCGCACGCGCGATGAGCGGCGCCTCCGTATCGAAGGCGATTGCCGGGCTGCCGCGCCCGCCGAGGAAGCGGACCTTGCAGTCGTCCGGCAGCCGATCCTTCACGAACGCCGCCACCGCCTTCAAGACCTTGTCCGGATTCTGCCCCGGCACCAACCGGCAGGTGATCTTCACTGACGCCTCGGATGGAATGACGGTTTTAGTGCCGACACCTTGATAGCCGCCGGTGATGCCGTTGAACTCCAGCGTCGGGCGCGACCAGACCTGCTCCATGACGCTGTAGCCCTTCTCGCCGGCCGGCACCGAGAGCCCGACGCCACCGAGGAACTGGGCCTCGTCGAAGCCGAGGCCCTTCCACTGCTTCAATTGCTTCGGCGACGGATTCTTGATGCCGTCGTAGAAGCCCTTGACTTGGACCTTGCCGGATTTGTCGTGCATGGCGCCGCAGATCTGGGTGAGCACACGGATCGGATTGGCGGCCGCGCCGCCATAGAGGCCGGAGTGGAGATCGCGCGACGGACCAGTGATCACGACCTCGATGCCCGCGAGCCCGCGCAGCTGCGTCGTGACGGCGGGCGTATCCTTGTCCCACTGGCCGGTGTCGCATACGAGCGCGAGGTCGGCCCGCACATCCTTCCCATGCTTGGCGAGGAACCCCGGCAGCGACGGCGACCCGCACTCCTCCTCACCCTCGAACAGCACTGTGACGGCAACCGGCAACTCGCCGGCAACCTTCTTCCAGGCGCGCGCCGCCTCGAGGAAGGTCATGAGCTGGCCCTTGTTGTCCTGGGCGCCGCGCGCGACGATGACCCGGCCGTTGCCTTTTTCCGTGGCGATGCGCGGCTCGAACGGCGGAGACTTCCAAAGATCGAGCGGATCCGGCGGTTGCACGTCGTAATGGCCATAGAACAGCACGTGCGGCAGGGATTTCGGGCGCGTCTTGCGATCATGCGCGACGACCATCGGGTGGCCGGTCGTCGGCACCACCTTGGCTTCGGCAAATCCGATCGCGCGCAACTCGCGCGCACACCACTCGGCCGCCGTCAGGCAGTGCGACTTGTAGGCAGGGTCTGTGGAGATGCTTGCGATCCGCAGAAAATCGAACAACCGATCGAGGGCCGCATCCTCGCCAGCCTTCAGATCCGCCAACACGCTATTCAGATGGCTTACCATTCCCGTGTTCCTTGTATCGGTTGCGTCAGACAATACTGCGGCCCATGGTGCTACCGGTCCGCCGGACCGGGGCCGTCGGCTGTCCCAAGGATGTCGCGATGATCTCGAGCCCGCCGTCGACGACATCGGGCCAATCGAGCCGGCAACCGGACCGCGGCCCGAGCGAGGGATTGCGTTCGTTGACCAGGGCCGCCGGCAAATGCACGAAGCCGATGCGGGCCGGCGTGCCGTTGGCGCGACCCACCTCCAGCGCCCTGTAGAGCAGCGCATTGCAGAGATAGCCGCCGGCATCGCGCGAGATCATCGCCGGAATACCGCGCCGGCGCAGGCGCGCAACGATCTGCGCCGCGGGCAGCGTGCTCGCCAGATACTCGGGTCCGGACGGCGTGACGCAAAAGGACTCCGGCAGACAGCCAGCCGCATCCTGTGATTGCTGGCAGTGATTACGCCCGCGCGTCTCGATCTCAAAGCCGGAGGCGCGACCCGAGACACCGAAGTGCAGCGCCAGGGCCGGGCGCAACTCGCGATGCAACGCGGCCACCTGGTCCAGCCCCGTGCCCCACTCCGTCGGCAGGATCCGGCAGATGACTTGCGAGCCGGTGAACGCCTGGCGGGCAGCTTCGGCAATGCGCGGCACCAGCAGCGACGTGGCGTTGGCGGCCACACTCGGAAACGGGCCAAAGCCCGTCAACAGGACGACACGGCGGTCCTTCGGCAGGGCGGCGGCGGGCGTTCGGCTCAGCATGGATCAATCGGCAGATCGGAGTGGAGACGGCCTCTGGAGTAGACTAAGGATCTCCTCGACGGCAAGTGCCGCCGTCGTGCGGCCCTCGGCGACGTCGGCTTCGAGCCCGGCCCAACGCGCGCTGATGACGGGATGCGACCTGACCCCGTCCATCAGCCGGTCGGCCAACATGTCGCGCATCCAAGTAACGGCTTGGCGCCGACGGCGCGCGGCAAGTTCGCCGGTGCCGGTCATGATACGGCGATGATCCTCGATCTTTGACCAGAGATCGGTGAGGCCGAGATCGTCGCGGCCGGACACCGTAAGGACCGGCGGCAGCCAACTTGGCGAGACCGGCGTGAGGATATTCAGCGCGCCCTGATATTCGGCGGCGGCTCTACTGGCGCGGTCGATATTGTCGCCATCAGCCTTGTTGATGGCGATCATGTCCGCCAGCTCGACGACGCCCTTCTTGATGCCCTGCAGATCGTCGCCGCCGCCGGAGAGCAGCAGCACCAGGAAAAAATCCACCATCTCGGCGACCGCCGTCTCCGACTGGCCAACGCCGACAGTCTCGACGATGACCACGTCGAAGCCCGCGGCCTCCACCATGGCCATGGTCTCGCGGGTCCGCCGCGCCACGCCGCCGAGCGTGCCCGCAGTCGGCGACGGGCGGATGAAAGCCAGCGGCGATTGCGACAGGCGCTGCATGCGCGTCTTGTCGCCGAGGATCGAGCCGCCCGTCCGGCGCGAGGTCGGATCGACCGCCAACACCGCCACCCGGTGCCCCGCTGCGATCAGGTTGATCCCGAGTTGGTCGATCATCGTCGATTTGCCGACACCCGGCACGCCGGTAATGCCGATCCGCCGGGCTTTACCGGTCGCGGGCAACAGCTTCTGCAGCAGCCCGCGCGCCATGTCCTGGTCAGCCGGATTGGTGCTTTCCACGAGCGTGATGGCACGCGCCAGCACCGCCCGGTCCCCGCGCATCACACCAGCCGCGTAGGCGTCGAGCGTCAAGCGCGACCGCGAACGGGCGACCACGGCGCCATCATCTGGTTCGTCGATTTGCAAGCGCATACCCCGTACAATGCGGGCTTTCCCGTGCGAGAGCAAGGCGTTGCACCCGGGCATTCCGGTATTTTCGGAGGCTCACCCATAGGCTGGCGCTCGCGTTCTTTGCCTTGCCGCAATTTCACGCCATACTTCGTCGACTACGTTGAAATTGATTTCACGAAAGCAGCAGCGGGGCGCTTGAACATGACGCGGTTAAGGGTCGTGACGTGGTTGGTGGCGGCGGCCATGAGCGTGCTCAGTGCCGCTGCGGCTATGGCGTCCAGCCGCATCGAAAAAATTCAGAATCAGCGCATTTCAGGCAGCGTCTATGCGCGTTTGTCCGGGGTGACCTACGCCCAATGCGAGGCCCGCTGCCTCGACGATCCGCAGTGCGTCGCCCTGGAACACTTCCGGGGCGAAGGCCGGATCATCGGCCGGACGTCCTCTTGCCGCCTGTTCACGTCCGTTGGCGAGGCAAGGGCGAACACCTCCGCCGACGTCGGGTACAAGCGGACGGAAGCGGCGGCCTCTCCGCAACCCAAGGATCAACCCAAGGAACGCAGCGCAAAGAAGTCCGCCCGCGCCGGCGAAGCCGAGGAAAGAGAGCGGACCGCACCGAAGGCCGCCTCAGCGCCACGACCCGAACCGCAACCGAAGTCCCTCGAGCAGGCGCCAGCCCCTGCGGCTCGGAAACAGTCGCCCACAGTCGGCGCCGCGCCACCTCCACCGCCCGTGGTCGCTGCACCATCGCCTGCGCCGCCACCCGTCGCCAGCGCGCCGCGCGTCCGTTCCATTGCCCCAGGCGGCTCGGCCGGCGCGCCACCAGCAACGGACTGGGATGTCGTGCCCGTCTTCTACGGCACCGATCGCAACCGCACCGAGCGCAACAAGCGCATCGCCTACGGCTCGGATCGCGCGCGCCGCCTGGAGCTTGGGCAAGCGCTGGTCACGGTGCCTAAATCCCATCAAATTCCGACGATCGAGCGACCCTGGGCAATCAAGGTGCCCTACATCGACTGGACGCTTTATCAGGAAACCGAGGACCCGAAGCGCCACTTCACGATCCAGGCGATCAACGTGCTGCCGAAGGAGCAGGCGCTAGCGCTGATCCGCCAGCGTCTCGCTGGCTCGAATACCTTCAAGGACCAGGCGCTGGTGTTCATCCACGGCTACAACAATCAGTTCGACGATGCGCTGTTTCGCACAGCCCAGATCTCCTACGACCTGAAGTTCGACGGGCCGGCGTTCCTGTACAGCTGGCCATCGGGCAGCGGCATCACCGGCTATTCCTACGATCGGGAAAGCTCGGCGCAGGCCGAGCAATACCTCAACCGTTTCCTGACCATGGTGCTGACCGAGACCGGCGCCAAGAACGTGAACATCATCGCGCACAGCATGGGCAACCAGCCGCTGCTGCAGGTGCTGCGCGACCTGAAGCGGACCAACCCGGCGATCTCCTCGACCATCAACCAGATCATCCTGGCGGCGCCCGACGTCGACCGCGATACCTTTGAATATGTCGCGAGCCAGATCAAGGATGTCGGCCGCGGCATCACCATGTACGCCTCGTCGAACGACGTGGCGCTCGGCGTCTCGCGACGCTACGCGGGCGGCGTGCCGCGCGCCGGCGACGTCGCGGCAGATGGCCCGACCATCGTCGCGGGGATCGACACCATCGATATCTCCAGCCTTTCTTCGGACTATCTGGCGCTCAACCACTCGACCTACGCCAGCAAGACCGCGCTGCTGCAGGACATTGAAATGATCATCAAGACCGGCACGCGCCCGCCCGAACGCCGCATGTCCGCGATGCAACCCGTCACCGGCACCCGCGGCGCCTACTGGCGCTATGAGGCGAGGTAGCGGGCATGCGCGGATTCCCACACGCGTCGCTGGATAGGCCAGGGTGGACGCGGCAATAACAAATCGGGGTCACGTCACCGGCACGACGTAGCCGTCGCGACGTGGATCGCAGCCGCCGGTTTTGGCACCTGTCCCCGGATCGATCGCAATGCCGTGCATGCCACCGACCCGCATCGTCCAGTCGGGGCCGGTTTCGACGTCGTGGCCCCGTGCACGCAGCGCCTCGAGCGTGGCGGCGCCAATGCGCGCTTCGGCCAGCACCTTGCGGCCATCCCAGAGACGCGCGCGTGGCGCCTCGATCGCATCCTGGATGTCGAGGCCGAAATCAACGCGCTGGACCAACGCCTGCACCTGCGTCTGCTTGATGCCATAGCTGCCGGGCGTACCAAGGGCCAACACCGGGCGGCCATCTTTCAAAGACAATGTCGGCGACATACACATCGGCAGCACGGCGCCGGGCTTCGACCGGTTCGGACTGCCGGGCTGCACATCGGCCCAATAGAGGAAATTGTTCAGGAGCAACCCGTGACCTGGAACAATGACGCCGGAGCCGAACGGGCTGCCGATGCTCTGCGTCACGCAGACAACGTTTCCCTCCCGGTCGGCGACGGAGAACGACGTGGTGTGATGCTCGGCGGTGCTCTCCGGCCCCGGCGCCATCCATTGTTCGGTCGGTCCGGTGATCGGGCGGCCATCGGCGACGCGCTGACGCAGGCGTTGGATGTTCGCCTCGCCCATCAGCTCGGCTAGTTTCGGCGGCGCCGGATTATTGTGCGCGATCCGCTCGCCCGCGGACAACCGGATCGCGCGCCAGACATGGTCGAGATGCGCAACGCCGTTGCGCTCCATTCCCGCGAGATCGAAGCCATCGAGGATGCGGAGTGCCATGAGAAACTGGAAGCCCTCGCACGGCGGCGGCGGCACGTTCACGGCGAGGCCGCGATAGCGGATCGTCGCCGGATCGCTCCAAACCGGCTTCACCGCCGCGAGTTCGTCCAATGTGATGCAGCCGCCGGTCGCCGCCAAATGTGCGACCAGCGCGCGGCCGAGCGCGCCGCCATAGAGATGCTGCGGGCCTTCCGCCGCGATCGCCTCCAGCGTGCGGGCAAGCTCCGGCTGGCGTAGGATGAAGCCCTTGGAGAGCTTGCCGGAGCCGTCGGTGTAGGTGCGGGACCAGGGCTCCGCCAGCGCCTTGTGCGCCTGGATTTCGGCTGCCGTGCCGTTGGTCTCGTAGATGTTGAACTCGGTCACCGGATAGCCGTCGCGGGCAAGCGCGATGGCCGGCGCGAACGCCTCTTTGAACGACAGGCGCCCGTGCGCGCGCTGCAACTCCGCCCAGCCCGCAAGATTTCCGGGCAGGCCCACCGACATCGGCCCGCGCGCCAGCTGCTCGCGCGTGGTGAAGCGCTCGACCGGAAACGAGCGGGGTATCGGCGGCACGAAATTCAGGGTGCGGACGCGGTTTTCCTTGGCGATCCAGCAACTGGCGAGCCCCATGCCGGCGAGGCTCGACATATAGGGCTCGACGACGTTCAGGGCGGCGGCGGTCGCGACCACGGCGTCGAAGGCGGTGCCGCCTTGCGCCAGCATACGCGCGCCGGCAGCCGCCGCATGTGGATGCGCCGCCGCGACGATACCGCCCATCGAAGAGATCGTCGGTCGCTTGCCGGTCATCTGCATGGGTGGTCCCCTCCGTTTGCACAGTGGGAGCCATTGTAGGCCGACTGCTCCGGCTTGACCAACATCGGACACAGGTGATGCGTTCGACCTTCGCCGCGGGGCGCCTCAGCTCGCGCAAGCCACGGGCGTTTCCCGGAGCAAGCGGCCGATATCGGCGCGGCACGAACCGCAGTTCGTGCCAGCCTTCAATGTTCGCCCGATGGCCTCGACCGTCCCGCATCCGCGCACCGTGATGGCATCGACGATCTCGTTGCGTCCGACCTCGAAACAGGCGCAGACGATCGCGCCCCGATCTTTGACGCGGCCCCCGGCCGGCCGGCCAGCAACCGCAGTCGGTCCGCACCGACCAGCTCAGGAAGCGACAGCTGCGCGACGGCCCATGTCCGCGACACCGCGACGGGTTCGCGCGCAATGAAGGCTGCGCCGACCAGCTGCTCGCCGCGAAACGCTGCAAACCGGCTGATTCCAGTCGCGGCGTCCGGATAGCTCAGCACGTCGTGACCATCGTCCGGGCATAGTCCGAGCCAACGGCGCACCAGGGCGTCGAAACCGGACGCGGGCATGTCGCCCGCCAACTCTGCCCGCCAGCCGCATGTCGCGGGGGCCAGCGCCCAATAGCCGGCCCATGCGACGTCCGGACGATGGCGGCTGACGACAAAGCCAAACCAAGCGACCGCGTAGGGCTCCAGCGCAACGTAGGTCTGCTTCAATCCGGGTTGGCCCGAGACGCGATCGACATCGGCCTGCACCAGCGCATCGATGCGCGCATTGCTGGCGAGTTGATCTGTCCAATGGATGGGCACGAAAACCGAGCCCAGGCGCTGTTGGTCACTCACGAGGACACGAACGACGGCCGAACCATGCGGACTGCGGATGACCGCCAGCGCTGCCGGCACGAGGCCGAAACGCTCGGCATCGGCCGGATGCACCTCGACAAACGGCTCGGCGATGTGGGCCATGAGCCGCGCCGCTTTTCCGGTGCGTGTCATCGTGTGCCACTGGTCGCGGACGCGGCCCGTATTCAGAACAAGCGGGAACTGATCGGGCGCGGTGCATTCCAGCGCCTGGAATGGCGTCGCCACCAAGCGCGCGCGACGATCGGACGTGAAGAACGCGCCATCCGCAAAAAAACGCGTGTCCTGCGGCGCGGCACCGGCCGGTTGCGGCCACTGGAAAGGGGCGAGCCGATCGTAAGTCCGCCGGGCGACTGCTGGCCCAGGCGCCGATATCGAAGTCGCGCGTTCCGTTGTTGCCGCATGCCGACAGCGCCGCGTGCTCCGCAAAGATCTCGGCCGGCTGCGTGTACGCGAAAGCGTCGGCAAAGCCCATCCGTCGCGCCACCTCGGCCAGCTGCCACCAGTCGGGCCGCGCTTCGCCCGGGGCATCGAGAAACGCGCGCTGGCGCGAAATCCGCCGTTCGGAGTTCGTCACCGTCCCATTTTTTTCGCCCCACGCTGTCGAGGGCAACAGCACCTGTGCCAGTGCGGTCGTATCGGTGTGGCGAACAACATCCGAGACGACGACAAATGGACAGCCCTTGATCGCGGCGCGAACGGCATCGGCTTGCGGCATGCTGTCGGCGGGGTTGGTCGCCATGATCCACAGCGCCTTGATGCGGCCATCACCGACCGCGCGGAAGAGATCAACGGCCTTCAAGCCCGGCTTGCTCGCGATGCGCGAGGATTCCCAAAACGATTGCACGGCCGCGCGATGCACGGGATTGTCGAGGTCCATGTGCGCAGCCAGCATGTTGGCCAAACCACCGACCTCGCGTCCGCCCATTGCATTGGGCTGCCCCGTCACTGAGAACGGTCCCATGCCCGGACGCCCGATGCGTCCGGTGGCAAGGTGGCAATTGAGAATGGCGTTGACCTTGTCCGTCCCCGACGTCGATTGGTTGACCCCCTGACTGTAGATCGTGACGACTCGCTCGGTCGACGTGAACAGCTCGTAGAATTCGTGCACCCGCAAACGAGGCAATCCAGTCGCACGCGCAATCGCGGAAAAGCTCATCTCGCGTGCAGCGGCAAAGGCCTCCGGCAATCCCGATGTCTTGCTCGCGACAAACGCCTTGTCGACGGCATTGGCGCCAACGAGGTTGGTGAGCAGCCCGTTGAACAAGGCGACATCCGAGCCCGGCGCCAACGGCAGATGCAGGTCGGCGATCTCGCATGTCGCGGTGCGGCGGGGATCGATGACCACGACCTTCGTCCCGCGCGTTTCCCGCGCCGCCGCCAGGCGCTGATAGAGCACGGGATGGCACCAGGCGAGATTGGAACCGACGAGCACGACCAGATCCGCCAGCTCGATATCCTCGTAGGTGCCCGGCACCGTGTCACTGCCGAACGCGCGCCGATGGCCAGCGACCGACGAGGCCATGCACAGTCGCGAATTCGTGTCGATATTGGCCGAGCCGATGAAGCCTTTCATCAGCTTGTTGGCGACGTAGTAATCTTCGGTCAGCAGCTGGCCCGAGACATAGAAGGCAACGGAGTCGGGTCCGTGCTCAGCGACGGCTTGCGAAAACCGCTCGGCAACCCGACCGAGCGCATCGTCCCACGTTGCCCGCGTGCCATCCATGTGGGGAAAGAGCAGGCGGTCGTCGAGCGACAGCGTCTCTCCCAACGCCGTGCCCTTCGAGCAGAGCCGCCCGCGATTTGCGGGATGCGTCGGATCGCCTTTGATCTCGACGCTTGCGTTGTCACGGCGAGTCGCAATGACACCGCAACCGACACCACAATAGGGGCATGTGGTTTGGACGGTTCTGATCGCGCATGGCTCAGACCTGAGCGCGTTTGATCGCCAGCGAAGCGAGATAGGCTTGAGGATTGGCGGGATCGAAGACCTTGCCGTCAAAGAACGTCTCCGTGCCTCGGCTGTCTCCAGTCGGATAGCCTGCAACGCCCAGAGCTTTTGCCGCATCGCGCCAGAGATCTGCGCGATTGGTCTTGTCGACCAACGCCTTGATATCGAGATCGGGTGCAAACTTGCCCCACCGGATGTTCTCGGTGATGAACCAGCTATCGAGGCTCTTCCAGGGATAGGAGACGGCGCCGTTCTCGCCCCAGAATTTCATCAGCAGGTTGGTGCCCTTGGCGGTGCGGCCGTGACCATAGTTGATGTCGCCGTTGATGCGGCCGATGATATCGGCGACAGGCACGTTGAACCACTGCCGGCGGCCGACGATCTCGGCCATCTCTGCCTTGTTCTCCATTTTTTCGCACCACTGTTGGGCCTCCATGACGGCCATCAGAATGGCGAGCGTCGCCTTGGGGTGCGCATCGACCCAGTCGGCGCGCATGCCCAGCACCTTCTCGGGGTGCTTGAACCAGAGTTCGCCCGTCGTCAGCGCCGTGTAGCCGATGTCCTGGTTGACCAACTGCTCGTTCCAGGGCTCGCCGACGCAGAACGCGTCCATGGTGCCGACCTTCATGTTGGCGACCATCTGCGGCGGTGGCACTGTGATGGTCGCTACGTCCTTGTCGGGATCGATACCGCCGGCGGCCAGCCAGTAGCGAAGCCATAGATCGTGGGTGCCGCCAGGGAAGGTCATGGCGACCTTGACCTCTTTGCCAGCCGCCTTCTTCTTCGCGAACGCCTCCTTGAGCGGTGTCGCATCCTTGGTGACCTTCAGATCCTTGTACTCGTTGGAGACCGAGATCCCCTGGCAATCCTCGTTCAGGCTGAGAAGGGTGTACATCGGCAGCGGTTGGCTGTTCTGCATGACCTTGCCGGTCGAGTAGAGGTGGGTCTTCGGTCGCAGGATGTGGCCGCCGTCGATGCCATTCGCCTTGGTCCCGAGCGCGATGTTGTCACGCATGGCACCCCAGGAGGCCTGTTTTGCAATCTCCATGTCGGGCAAGCCGTGCTTGGCGAAGAACCCCTTCTCCTTGGCGATGACGAGAGGCGCGGCATCAGTGAGTGCGATGTAGCCGAGCTTGGCGCCTTTAAATTCAGGACCAGTGCCTTGAGCAAAAGCCCCGCCCGGCACGAGTGCACGCGCGGCGAGAGCGAGAGCACTCGCACCCGTCGTCGCCAGAATGCGCCGCCGCGACGGCATCGGTGTCGAGGATTTAGGGAATGGGACCTGTTTGGTCATTGACGTCTCCATCGCAAATTGCTGCGCTGCAGCAGGATCGATGGTTAACACTTTTCAATTAACGTGCCAGTCGCAAAAAATTATATTTATTGTATGTATTTCAGATATTTAAATATTTATCCGCGCCGCCACCGGCCCCGTTCTTGCTGCTGTTTCGATGTGCAGATCAGTCTTGATCGGCGCTTTTTTGTGCAACCGCGAAATGAAAGCTCATTACTTACAAATGCGCATCATGCCGTCGCGGCCATGGCGCGCGAGGTCCATGTGGAAATGATCGTGGTGATTGGCATCGGCGAGCGGCCCGAGCACCGTCGTGAAGGTGTCGCAAGCGCCGCGATGCACGTGACGGAGGAAGGCGCGTTCGCGGGGATCGCCCCACCATCCCCGCTTGATCGTCACCGAACGCCCATCCGCCAGGATGAAGGCCGAGACGTCCAGGGCATTGGCGTGGCCATGCTCCGACAGCTTGGCGCCGCTGACGTGGTTCATCGGCCGGCAGGCATAGGACGCTGCCACCTTCACTTCGACCAACGGTCGTCCGAAATGCTGGAGACTCGCTGGCTGGACGACCCGTTGGATCCAGTGCTCGACGGCGGGGATCATCGGGCATCGCAACAGTGCTGCCGGGCGCAACTCGACACGCCCGCCGGCGGCTGCCGACATTTCAAAGGGATGCTGAGCGCCACAGGTGCCGGGGCCGCCAAGGGCGGTGCGCTCGGCCAGGAAACGATTGGCGCGCACGACGCCGGAGTTCAGGCACTGCGTCTCTTCGGTGGCGCGCCAGGGCTCGGGCTTGGAAACGAACGTCGGCGGCGACTTGCTGCAGCCCCAAAGAGCCAGCAATCCAGCTGAGATCACACCGATACGAACGCCACGACGCCACCACATGGCCGGACACTAAATCCAAAATGGCTAACGGAGCGTTAACCCTGCTTGATTGCGATTCGACCGTACCGCGCGCTTCCGGCCGCTTTGCGCCGGGACGGTGACGGGCGATGGCGGCACGGCGGCGGATTGGTGGCAACGGCTGCAAAGTTCCGGCAGGATGGCCGGCGCCGCCAGTTGCTCCCCCGGGTGCCACTGGCCCAGATCGACCCGCGCACCGCAAGAGGCACGCATGGCCCGCCGCATCATCGACATCTCGGTGCCCCTTCAGGCCGGCATCGCCTCCGACCCGCCGGGCGGCGAGCCGAAGATCCACTACGAGACCCACCAGGAGTCGATCCCGCGCATGCTGCGCCACTTCCCGGGACTGACGGTCGACGAATTGCCAGGCCGCGAAGGCTGGGCAACCGAGCAGTGCCAAATCTCGACGCACAATGGCACCCATGTCGATGCGCCCTACCACTATGCAACGACGATGGACCACGGCAAACCCGCGATGCGCATCGACGAGGCGCCGCTGGAGTGGTTCTACCAGCCCGGCGTGAAGCTCGATTTTCGCCATTTCGGCAATGGCTATGTGGTGACGGCGGCGGATATCGAGGGTGAGCTGGCCCGTATCGGGCACACGCTCAAGCCGTTGGAAATCGTGGTGGTGAACACAGCGGCGGCGGCCCGCTACGGCGAGGCGGACTATGTGCCGACCGGCTGCGGCATGGGCCGCGAAGCCACGCTTTATCTGACCTCGCGCGGCATCCGTGTGGTCGGCACCGATGCCTGGTCCTGGGACGCGCCGTTCGTCTACACGGCCAAGCGCTACGCCGAAACCAAGGACCCGAGCATTATTTGGGAAGGGCATCGCTCTGGCCGCGAGATCGGCTACTGCCAGATCGAGAAGCTCTCGAACCTGGACAAGCTGCCGGCGACCGGTTTCCAGGTGATTTGTTTCCCCGTGAAGGTGAAAGCCGGCTCGGCCGGATGGACGCGCGCCGTTGCCCTCCTGGACTGAGTCCGCTCGAGTTGCAGCCGCGACCCGTGACCCGCCGCTGATCCGGCAGATGGTGCCGGGATTGCACTGCTCGTTGTCTACCGCGCCGCCGCCGGGGCCCGTGGTTCACAACGGTACACGCCATGCTCGCCCACGCGTCCCAGCCCTCGATCAGTGTGCCGTCATTCGGCATCGCTGTGACGCGCCGCGTCGCCACGCACACCAGCGCCACTTCCCGGATTAGCGCGCTCGACGGCCTGCGCGGCGTGCTGGCCCTGATGGTGGTCGCGTCGCATTTTATCGGCGAAGTGCCGCATGGGCTCAAGGCCGCGCTCGTCGGCTGGATCGCCGTCAAGATGTTCTTCGTGCTCAGCGGTTTCCTGATGGCCAAGATCATGCTGGATCATCTCGACAGCCCCAACTTCTTTTCGACATTCTACATTCGCCGCGCCTGCCGGACGTTGCCGGTCTATCTGGTGATGCTGGGAATCGTCTTTGCTGCCGCCGCCGTCTTCCACGATCAGGCCTGGATGGAGGCCGACCGCATTTTTCCGCTGTGGCGCTATCTGACCTTCACCCAGGGCTTCGAGATGATCGCGCGCGGCGACTCCGGCTCAGAGTGGCTGACGCCAACGTGGACGCTCACCGCCGAAGAACAGTTCTACCTGGTGGCGCCACTGCTCTGCCTGACCGTCGGGCGCCGGCATCTCTTGCGGGCCCTGGTCGCCGCAGTTCTCCTGTCGATGGCGTTCCGCTTCCTCTCCTACGGTGTGGGCGTGTTGCCGGCCATGTCCGCGAGCGTGCTGCTGCCCGGCGTGGCGCACGCGATGTTTATCGGCATGATCATGGCCTTGGCGCTTGCCTCGGACCGCATCGACTGGTCCCGCTACGACCTCATACTGCGCAACGCCCCGATCGGCGTTCTGATTGCCGTTTTTCTGATGAAGGCGTTCGACGGCGAAACCGGCGCCTGCTTCCAGCTGCTGGGCGTGCCAGTCGTCGCTGTTGGATGCGCGCTCTATCTCATGTCGATCGTGCGCGGGGCGCCGGAAGCCCAGCGCCTGCAATCGCCAGTACTGCGCTGGCTCGGGCAGTTGTCGTTCGGTATCTACCTGTTGCACATGCCGGTGCTGGGCCTGATGCACGGCCTGATCCTCGGCGCCAAACCCGACATCGCTTCACTCACGCAGATCGCCGTGACCCTCGCCGCCGTTGTCGCGACAGTGCTGCTCGCCTGGATGATCAACCGCACCATCGAGCAACCGATGATCGCCTACGGCCGCCGCTGGACCTTCGCGCGGCCGGCGCGGACATGACCGAACACTCCCAACCACGTCGCGATGATCGCGCACGCGGGCAGGGCAGCTCATCAATCGACTTTGGTAAAATCCCCTGCCGGAATGGCCGGCCGGGTTGGCTCCGCCTCGGCGATGTTCATTGGCGTTGCCTGTCCTGGCGTGGATTTCATGAACGCCAGTCCTTCCTCTTCCGTGGCGAAGGTATTGCAGTACAGCTCCATCATCAGGCCGTCCGGGTCGAGGAAGTAAACGCTTCGCGTCATCCCGTGATCGACGATGTGATCGATGATCGTCCCGGCCTGGACCAGGCGGCGATGGGCGTCCTGCAAGGCGTTGTAGTCGTCGACCTGGAACGCGAAGTGGTTCAGGCCGATTTGTCCTTTTTCGGCCGGCCGCGCTCCGGCGGGCGCCTTGAACAAGGCGAGGTTGTGATGGACGATACCGCAGGTCAGGAATGCGCCGCTGCGATCGGGGCGCATCCGGGCCAGCTCGAACCCGACGATATCCCGATAGAACTTGGCGGAACGCTCGACGTCGGAGACGTTGAGAACGAGATGACCGATCGTTCTTGGCTGGCTCATGGGATGCTCCTTCCGGCACGCGGATCTGAGGTTTGCGTCAACATGGACGTGCAGGCGCCCATAATGCGAGATCTCGAAGCCCACGTCCCGCGCGATCTTGCCCCAAAGGGCAATCTGGGAATTCTCCGCCGTCCCATTGGCCTGTGGATGGACGGCGGCTGCGGCGTGCGGCGCTTGGCGTGGACGTGCCGTTTGGTGCAAAGTCCGCGCCCATGACGGCAAAACGCATACCCTCCGACACGCCGGTCGAAAACCTCGATCCGACGCAGGCTGCGGCCGAGCTCGAGCGGCTCGCCGCCGAGATCACGCGCCATGACGCCCTCTATTACCGCGAGGACGCGCCCGAGCTCTCCGACGCCGACTATGATGGCCTGCGCCAGCGAAACGCGGCCATCGAGGCGAGGTTTCCCGATCTCGTGCGTGCCGACAGCCCCTCGAAGCGCGTGGGCGCCGCCCCATCAGAAGGCTTCGGCAAGATCCGCCACGCCGTGCCGATGCTGTCGCTCGGCAACGCCTTCGAGGACGGCGATGTCGTGGATTTCGTGGCACGCGTGCGCCGCTTCCTCAATCTCAGGGGCGACGACCCCGTCGTCTTCACCGCCGAGCCGAAGATCGACGGCCTCTCGATCTCGATCCGCTACGACAAGGGCCGCCTCGTCGAGGCCGCCACCCGAGGCGACGGAACCGAAGGCGAGAATGTCACCGCCAACGTCCGCACGATCCGTGAGATCCCGCACACCCTGAAGGGCCGCGATGTGCCCGACAGCATCGAGGTGCGCGGCGAGATCTATCTCGGGCACGATGACTTCCGCCGCCTCAACGCGGAGCAGGAAGCCGCCGGCGAAAAGGTGTTCGCCAACCCACGCAATGCCGCAGCCGGCTCGCTGCGCCAGCTCGATACGACGATCACGGCGCGCCGGCCGCTGCGCTTCTTCGCCTACACCTGGGGGGCGGCGTCCTCGCTGCCGGCCGACACGCAATCCGGCGTCATCGCCGCTTACAAGCGATGGGGCCTGCCGACCAACCCCCGCATGATTGCGTGTGCCGATGCCGCCGCCATGCTGGCCTTTTATCGCGAGATCGGCACGGACCGCACGTCGCTCGGCTACGATATCGACGGCGTCGTCTATAAGGTCGATCGCGTCGATCTGCAGGAGCGGCTCGGTTTCGTCTCGCGGGCGCCGCGATGGGCGATCGCACACAAGTTCCCGGCCGAGCAGGCGACCACCGTGCTGCTCGAAATCGACATTCAGGTCGGCCGGACCGGCTCGCTGACGCCGGTCGCCAAGCTGGAGCCGGTGACGGTCGGCGGCGTCGTCGTCTCCAATGCAACGCTGCACAATGAGGACGAGATCGCCCGCAAGGACGTGCGCATCGGTGACACCGTGATCGTGCAGCGGGCCGGCGACGTTATTCCGCAGGTGCTGGGCGCGATCGCCGAAAAGCGACCGAAAGGCGCCACGCCCTTTGCGTTCCCGAACACCTGCCCCGCCTGTGGCTCGGCCGCGGTGCGCGAGATCGACGAGACGACCGGCGAAATGGACGTGGTGCGCCGCTGCACGGGTGGCCTCGTCTGCCCTGCCCAGGCCAAAGAGCGCCTGAAGCATTTCGTCTCGCGCAACGCTTTCGACATCGAGGGCCTCGGCGACGAGAAGATCGAGCTGTTCTTCGACGAGGGGCTGATCCGCCAGCCCGCCGATATCTTCGCACTGGAAGCGCGCGACAAGGCTGGCAGCGCTCCGCTCGCAGCACGAAAAGGGTTCGGCGCGAAGTCGGTTGAGAACCTGTTCAAGGCGATCACCTCGCGCCGGCGCATCGGTCTCGACCGCGCCATCTATGCGCTTGGAATCCGCCATATCGGCGAGACGACCGGGCGGGATCTCGCCAAGGCCTTTCTGACGTGGGACGCCTTCCGTGCTGCCGTCGAACGCGCTGCGGCGGGCCGGCCAGGGCCAGCCTGGCGGCGCTTCGAGACATTGCCCGGCGTCGGCGCCAAGACGGCAGAAGCAGCCGTCCGCGCGATCGATGCGGGCGGCGACAAGCTCGCGACGGCTCGCAACGGCCCGCCCGATCTGTTCGGTGAGAGCACCGACGGCAAGGCCGGCGAAATCGTGGCCCTGGCCCAGAACCTCGCCACCGCCAAGCTGGCGCCAGCCCGCGCGGCAACCGCCATTGCCGAAGCCTTCGCAGGCGATGGCAACGCTCTCGTTGCCGCCGCGCGCACGGCAGCCCGCGAGCTCCCCGGCGACGGCTACACGGAACTCGCCTCGCTCAGCGGCATCGGCGAGGTCGCAACAGACGCCCTGATCGCGTTCTTTGCATCGCCGCAGAATGCCGAGGCGGTCAAAGCCCTCGTCGCCGAGATCGAGATTGCGCCGTTCGAGCGGCCAGCGTCGTCGGCATCCGTCGTCACCGGCAAGACCGTCGTCTTCACCGGCACGCTCGTGCGGCTCAACCGAAATGAGGCCAAGGCCCAGGCCGAACGCCTCGGTGCCAAGGTCGCGGGCTCGGTGTCGAAGAAGACCGACTTCGTGATCGCCGGCACCGATTCAGGGTCCAAGCTCACCAAGGCGCAGGAACTTGGCGTCGCGGTGCTGTCCGAGGACGAATGGCTCGCATTGATCGGCGATGCGACGCGCGCCTGAGCAAGCTCCGCTTCTCCGCCACGACTGCCCCGAATTCGACTCAATGCAAAAAAGAACAAAAAGAAACTTTACAAGAACAAAAATAGATCATACTATATACATATCGAGTTCAGTACGGGGTAGCTGACATGCGTTTTCCAAGATTGCGCGCCGCGTCGATCGCGGCCCTTGCCGTCGGACTTGCGACGGCCCTCGAGCCCGCCGAGGCGGGCTCACCAACCGAACTCCCAGAGGCGTCCGATGTGATGCCGGTTCAAGCTCCCGATCAGGCTGTCGCCGAAAGGTCTCGCGTCTGGCGGGCCTGGCCCCGAGCCGGAGCCGCGTGGCATCGGAGCCTCTGGGACAGAGATCCACCGTGGCACTGGCGCGAGCAGCAGTGGCGACGATCCAGCCCCTCCCAGGTCCGCCCCTATTGGCGCCAGCCCTCGAACTGGCCGCGACGCGATTTCGGGGCTGGTGCGGACCGGTGGCAAACGGCAGGACCTCGATGGCGAAACGATCTGTGGACGCGTGATTGGTCCTCTTCACAAAGCGCCAGACGCAATCCCTATCGCGCCCCGTGGGACCCGCGCCGGTAGTTGGCACAGCACTAAAGCACAAGCACCCCGTGATGGCGCGCCTCGCCTTCCGGCTCCACGTGAATGAGCACCTCGGCGCCCTCGATCTCGCCGATGATCGCCTGCTCGATCCGATCGCAGATGCCGTGCGCCTCGGCCACGGTCCATGTTCCCGGAACAACCAGATGAAACTCGATGAATGTCGCGCGGCCGGCACTGCGGGTTCTGAGGTCATGCGCCTCGATCGCGCCCGTCGCTTTGCTGGAAATGATCGATCGGATCTTTCGCGCAACATCGGCGGTGACGGCCTCGTCCATCAATCCGGACATGGAGTTTCGGGTCAATCGCCAGCCGGTCCAAAGAATGTTCACGGCGACGGCTGCCGCGATCAGAGGATCCAGAAACGTCCATTTCGTCAGCGTCGCCAGGAGCAGCCCAACCAGAACACCGACAGTGGTAATGACGTCGGTCACGAGATGCCAGCCGTCGGCAGTCAGCGCCGGCGAGCGGCGGCGCTGGCCAATGGCGATGAGGCACGCCGCCCAGGCTGCGTTCAGTGCCAGTGCGCCCAGCGAAATGAGCATGCCGGCGGTCGGCTCGGTCAGCGTGCGCGGCTTCAGAATCGCGTCCCACGCCTCCCGCATGATCAACAGCGCCGCCACGATGATCAGCGCGCCCTCGAGAACGGCAGAAAAGTACTCGGCCTTGTGATGCCCGAATTGATGGCGGCGGTCGGCGGGCCGCGCACTGATCCGGATCGTCACCAGGGCGACAATGGCGGTCGCGACATTGACGATGCTTTCGAGCGCATCCGAGTAGAGCGCCACGCTACCCGTCTTGAGGTAGGCCAGATACTTAATGCCCATCACAACGATCGCGACGACGATGCTCGCCGCCGCCACCCAGATGACGTCATTGCTGTTGGCTTTGCCGGTGCTCATGCGTCGCTGTTTCGTGGGCCTGCAGGGGGCTCAGCTTCTTGTCGGCCTCATAGGCTATTCGGCCCAAGGGCACAAATCGATTTCCACTGCTGCCGGATTCATTCACGGGTCGGCCGGGACATGCTAGGGTTTCGCGAACCGCTGGCGCCTGCATCCACTTGGCGCCGAATGAGAGTAACCGACGGATTCGCCGCCAGCCCACGTGAATTTGTGGTCGTCCGACCACCACCGCCGGCGGCCACGTTTCGGCGAGCCAACCCGGAGCTTGCATGCCCCATGACGATCACGACCGGTTGAAGGGTAACGTCAAGGCCGATTCAGGCCGGGCGGAGCGCTTGGCCGCAGAGCTGCGCCGGAACCTGCGCCGCCGAAAGGGGGCCGCCCGCGACAAGGCGCCCGTCGGTGCCAAGGCGGACGGCACCGGAACCTCGGCCGGGGCCCATCCGCCAGAGGCGACAATTCCGCCAATCCCGGCGCAGCCCAATGCAGGCCCTGGGATCGGGGAATCCGAAGTAACCACCTGCCCCCTCGCCGGCGCCCAGCCGCCGCTAGAGCGGGAAACGCCGACCCTCGAACCACAAGACCACCGGAATGCCCAACCGCCCTTCCTGAATGGACGCTGCGACCCGCATCCCTATTGTGCGGAGGCACGAGATTTGCGACTAGCGGGGACTATGATCCGCGACTCGCATCCCAAGTGTTCCCGTCGGGATTGGCCGAGGCGCCTCGAGGACAGCCAACGCCGCAAGCCCAACGGCGCTCGTGTCCCGATCGCGGAGTTCGTCACCATCTGCGGCGCTCTCTCAACGAACTGCGCGATCGAAAGGACACGAACAACTCATTGATCCCGGTGTGGTTCAGATTGCGACGTCCGCTCTCGAGCCAGCCGACAGAATGAAGCGGACTTCGCAATCACCACACGAGCCAGGAGTGACGTCTGATGGACCGAATCAAGATCATTGGCGGCCAGCCGCTCAAGGGGACCATCCCGATCTCTGGCGCCAAGAACGCGGCACTGCCATTGATGATCGCGAGTCTGCTCACCGCCGACAGACTGACGCTCAAGAACGTGCCCAATCTGGCCGACGTCCATCTGCTCGCCCGCATCCTGCGCAATCACGGCGTCGACCATTCGATCGAGGGCAAGCGCGCAGGGCCGGCGATGCACATCGGTGAGACCTTCCATTTCACCGCCCGTGACATTGTCGACACCACCGCCCCCTATGAAATGGTCTCGCGGATGCGGGCGAGCTTCTGGGTGCTCGGCCCCATTCTCGCTCGCATGGGTGTTGCCCGTATTTCGCTGCCGGGCGGCTGCGCCATCGGCACACGGCCGGTGGATCTGCATCTGGAAGGCCTCAAGGCGCTCGGCGCCGAGATCGAAATCGACGCCGGCTATGTGGTCGCCACGGCGCCCAAGGGCTTGCGCGGAAACCGCGTGCTCTTCCCGAAGGTCTCCGTCGGCGCAACCCACAACGTGCTGCTCGCCGCCGCCCTCGCCAAGGGCGAGACCGTGATCGAGAACGCGGCCCGGGAGCCCGAAGTCGGCGATGTCGCGCAATGCCTCGTCAAGATGGGCGTTTTGATCGAAGGCATCGGCACCTCGACGCTGCGCATTCAGGGGCGCGACCGGATCGAAGGCGCCACGCACACCGTCCTGCCGGACCGGATCGAGGCTGGGACCTTCGCCTTCGCCGCGGCCGCGACCGGCGGCGACGTCATTCTCGAGGGCGCGCGCAAGGATCTGCTCGAGACCGCGTTCATCTCGCTGGCGCGGACCGGCGCCGTCGTCAGCGAGGTCGAGGGCGGCTTGCGAATCTCGCGCAACGGCTCCGGTATTTTGCCAATCACCATCGAAACCCAGCCGTTTCCTGGTTTCCCGACCGATCTGCAGGCGCAGATGATGGCGCTGATGACCACCGCGAACGGCACCAGCGTCATCCGCGAGACGATCTTCGAGAACCGCTTCATGCACGTGCAGGAGCTGGCGCGGCTCGGCGCCGACATTCAACTGCACGGCGACACGGCGACGATCCGCGGCGTCAAGGGCCTCAAAGGTGCCCCTGTCATGGCGACGGACCTTCGCGCCTCCGTCTCGCTGGTGATCGCCGGCCTGATTGCCGATGGCGAGACCATGATCAACCGCGTCTATCACCTCGATCGTGGCTTCGAGCGCCTTGAGGAGAAGTTGTCGCGTTGCGGCGCTGAGATCGAGCGGATTGCTTCGGGTTGAAGCCGCGCGATCGGCATCGCCGATGAGCAACCGTCCAAGTGGCCCAGTCGGCGCCCTTCCCTACCTGCTGCTGGCGCTGGCCTCGCTGGGCTGGGCCGGCAATCATGTGCTCGGCCGCGCCATTGCCGGCCACGTGCCGCCGTTCGCCATCTCGACCATCCGCTGGGCGGTGCCAACCTTGATCCTGCTGCCGTTCGCCTGGCCGCATCTGCGGCGCGATTGGCCGGCCATACGGGCGCACTGGAAGCTGATCACGATCCTGGCCGCGCTCGGCGGTGGCGTTTTCGGCGTGTTGCAGTATGTCGGCCTCGAGCACACCACGGCGATCAACGTCTCGGTGCTGAATTCGCTCTCGCCGGTCATGATCGCGGTTGCCGGCGCGCTCCTCTTCCGCGACCGCCTGACGCTGGTTCAGGCGGCGGGCGTCACCATCTCGCTGACTGGCGTGCTTGCCATCGTCGCCCGGGGTGATCCAGCGCAGCTCACCGGTCTCAATTTCAACTGGGGCGACCTCATCATTGTCTTCAACATGACGGTGTTCGGGATCTACTCGGCCTGCCTGCGCCTGCGGCCGGCGATCCACTGGCTGACCTGGATGTTCCTGTTTTCGCTGATCTCAACGTTGGTCGCGCTGCCGCTGTTCGTCGCCGAACATGCGTCAGGCGCCACGCTGCAACCAACGCTCATGACGCTCGGGGCCCTGGCCTATGCCTCGATTTTTCCGACGCTCATTTCGAATCTCTCCTGGAACCGCGGCGTCGAGGTGATCGGCGCCAACCGCGCAGGCGCGACGTTACACCTGGTCGCCTGCTTCAGCGCAGTTCTTTCAACTGTGCTGCTGGGCGAAGCCTTGATGCCATATCATATGGCAGGCTTCGCGCTGATCCTGACCGGCGTCTGGCTTGCCGCGCGCACGCCTTGACATCAGTCGCAGCACAGGCCCGGCCATCACTCGTCGTATTTTTCCTTGTCGAGGGAGATGCGCTCCTTGACATTGAAACGACCCGCGTAAATCGGCGCCTTGCCCGTGGTCGGTCCCTGATACTGGACGAAGATCATGCTGCCACCCGTCTTGGTGTGGAGCGGCTGCTCGAAATGCGGGTCGGGATGATAAACCATCGTGCCCGGCCCGTACATTTTGCCGCCGATGTCGAACTCGCCGTCGAGCACGTACCAGACCTGAGCAAAGTAGTGGTTGTGGAGCGGATGATGCGCGCCCGGCTCGAATTTCAGGATGCCGGCATTGGGCTCGGTCGGCCGCTCGGGCCGCGGATGGAACAGCATCTTGCTCCACTGGCCGGGATAGCGAAGCATCTCCCAGTCCATATCGTCCACATGGCGGCATTCGTGGGGATGATGTGCCTCGGTCAGCGGGCCGCTCCGGGCATCCGCGGTCGGCAACTGGGTGACGGGGTCGACAGTCGGGGACTTGGTCGCGGTCATTGGAACTCTCCCTTTGCGAGGTTGGGAACGAGCTGGCGGGTCGAACCTCCACTCTACACGCCTTTCCGACGGGTTGCATGGGGGGCGCCGCCCAGCAGCCGGTTGCGCTCATGCTGCACCGCAGCTATCAGTCGTTGCGGAACCTCGCGAACGCAATCGCGATTTCGGCAACCACAGATCCGCATGGAAAAGCTCAAACTTATTGCCTTTGATGCGGAGGACCTTGCGGTCGTCTCGGCGCATCTCCAGGACGCCGTCCTCAAAATTGGCGACATGGCGTTCCAACCGAAGGAGAAGCGTTTTGCAGCTGTCCTCAACCGCTTCGATTGGACGCGCGCCATCGCCAATGGACGGGAGGCGTTCGAGCGCCGCCAGTCCGCCCTGCGTTTCGAGCGCGTACTCGCGGCCCGCACCCAAGGCTTCGACCTTGCGAAGAAGGGCGAGGTGCTCGCCTTGCTGGCGGTGCAGTATGCGGCCAGCAGTGCCGACGACCCAGCCGGCTGCATCACTCTCGTGTTTGCGGGCGGCGCCGCGATCCAGCTCGAGGTCGAGTGCATCGAGGCGGAGCTGCGGGATCTCGGACCGGCGTGGCGCGCCCGGGCCAAGCCCAAGCATCCGGTCGCCGATCCGGACAAACCGAGGGGCTGAACGCCCGGAAAGGGGTGGCGCGGCCACCATCACACCATGCCATTGAGACTGCACACCCGTGATCCGGACTTCGGGGCCCGCTTCGACGCCCTGCTCGGCTTGAAGCGTGAGGTCTCGGAGGATGTCGACGCGGTGGTGCGGGCGATCATCACCGATGTGCGCCGTCGGGGCGATGCCGCGCTGATCGAGCTGACGAATAAATTCGATCAGCTCGATTTGGCGGAGCGCGGCATTCGCGTCCCCGCAGCCGAGATCGATGCCGCCGTTGCCGCCGCCGATCCCTCGACCCGCGACGCGCTGTGCTTCGCCCGGGACCGGATCACCCGCCATCACGAGCGCCAGCGGCCCGCCGACGAGCGCTACACCGACGCGACCGGCGCCACGCTCGGCCATCGTTGGACCGCCGTCGAAGCGGTCGGACTTTATGTGCCGGGCGGCATGGCCAGCTATCCGAGTTCAGTGCTCATGAATGCGGTGCCGGCGAAAGTCGCGGGCGTGCCGCGCATCGCCATGGTCGTGCCGGCTATGCGAGGCGAGCTGAACCCGCTGGTCCTGGCTGCCGCCCGCCTTGCCGGCGTCGACGAGATCTATCGTGTCGGCGGCGCACAGGCGATCGCCGCGTTGACCTACGGCACGCAGAGCATCCGCCCGGTCGCCAAGATCGTCGGGCCGGGCAATGCCTATGTCGCGGCAGCCAAGCGGCAGGTGTTCGGTACGGTCGGGATCGATTCCATCGCGGGCCCTTCCGAGGTGCTGGTCATTGCCGACCGGGAGAACAACCCGGAATGGCTGGCAGCAGATCTCCTGGCCCAGGCCGAGCACGATTCCGCCGCCCAATCGATCCTGATGACGGACGATGCCGCGCTCGCCGATGCCGTTGCCGCAGCCGTTGCGCGCCAACTGGCCGAGCTACCGCGCGGCGCCATTGCCGCCGAGAGCTGGCGCGTTAATGGCGCTATCATTGTCTTACGCGCGCTCGACGAGGCTCCGGCGCTCGCGGATCGGATCGCGGCCGAGCACGTCGAGATCGCGACGCGCGATTGCGAGGCGCTTGGCGCCCGCATCCGCAACGCCGGCGCGCTGTTTCTCGGTTCGCACACACCCGAGGTGATCGGCGACTACGTCGGTGGCTCCAATCACGTTTTGCCGACGGCCCGTAGCGCCCGCTTCTCGTCGGGCCTCGGCGTACTCGACTTCATGAAACGCACGTCGATCCTGAAGCTCGATGCCGGCACGCTAGCCAAGCTCGCACCGGCCGCCATGACACTCGCGCGCGCCGAGGGCCTGGAGGCTCACCGCCGCTCCGTTGCCATCCGGCTCGACACGGAGAAACCCGACCGATGAGCCGACGCGATCCAGGCGATGTCGAACCGGCGGCCCCCGATGGCGCCGAACGGTCGCGCCTCGCCGAGATCACGCTCGACGCGCAATCGATCAGCCGGTCGAACCCCAATATCGAGCATGAGCGCGAGGTGGCGATCTACGACATCCTCGACGAAAACTATTTCGCGCTCGAGGGCCGCGATGACGGGCCTTACAAGCTCAACCTCGCAATCTCCGAGGATCGCCTCGTGCTCGCGGTCGGCAGCGCCGAAGCCGAGGGCGTCGTCACCTACATGCTCTCGCTGTCGCCGCTGCGGCGCATCATCAAGGACTATTTCCTCGTCTGCGACACTTACTACCAGGCGATCCGGAATGCGCCACCTTCGCGGATCCAGGCAATCGACATGGGTCGGCGCGGACTGCATGACGAAGGCAGCCGCCTGCTCATCGAACGGCTCCAGGGCAAGATTGCTATCGATCACAACACAGCGCGTCGTCTCTTCACGCTGATCTGTGCCTTGCACTGGAAGGGGTGATGGGGATGCGGGCTGGCGAGCTGCCGGGGGCGGTTCTGTTCGCCTGCACCATGAATGCCGTGCGCTCACCGATGGCGGCCGCCATCCTGCGCCATTTGGCGGGACGGCGCATCTACGTAGCTTCTGCCGGTGTCCGCGCTGGCGAGACCGACACCTTCGTCGCAGCCGTGATGGACGAGATCGGCATCGATGTCTCGCAGCACACGCCGCACACGCTGGCCGATCTCCACGACACGTCGTTCGACCTGATCATCACGCTGTCGCCGGAAGCCCATCACCAGGCGCTGGAGATGACCCGCACCATGGCGGTCGACGTCGAGTACTGGCCGACATTCGACGCCTCGCTGATGGTGGGGCAAGGCAGCCGCGCGCAGATCCTCGACTCGTACCGCGCTGTCCGCGATCGTCTGTTCAAGCGGATCAAGGACCGGTTCGGCTTGGAAGGCGGTCCCTCGGTTTGAGCAATGCCGTAGTGCAACTGACGATGGGTGCTTTTCCACGATCCACCTATATCAAAGGTTGCGGCGTGGCTATGGTGCCCTCGGAATCGTCATCGAGGGCATGGGGACATATGCAGATCTCGCAATACGACCTGACGTCAAAACATCGGATTGCGGGGGCAGCCATTGCTGTCGCCCTCGCACTGGCTTCCACACCGGCCAATGCCCAGCAGGAACTGAAATTCAGCGGGCCGGTAAAGATCTTCGCCGGCTTTGCGGCAGGCGGCCAATCGGATCTTCTTGCCCGCATTGTCGCCGACCGGCTGCGCGATAAACTTGGCCGCTCGGTCGTCGTCGAAAACAAGACGGGAGCTGGCGGACGCATCGCAGTCGAAGCGATCAAAGCGTCGCCACCCGACGGCTCGGCGTTGGCAATTGCCAACATCGCGCAAATGTCAACGGCGCCACTCGTCTTCACCGACCTCACCTACGATCCGCTGAAGGATTTCACGCCGATTGCCAAGGCTGTCGACTTCCAGGTGGTGCTCGCGACCGGCAAGCTCACGCAGACAGCAGAACTCAAGGGCCTCGTTGCCTGGCTGAAGGCCAATCCTGACAAAAACAGCTCGGGCGTACCCGCGCTCGGCGGCTTGCCACACCTCTTCGGGATCGAACTCGGCAAGGCGACCGGCCTACAACTGCAGGCTATACCCTATCGCGGCGGCGCACCGATCGCAGCGGCCATCCTGCAGGGCGACATCGCGATGGGCTGGGCTGGCGTCGGCGATTTCATCGAGCAGCACAAGGCCGGCACGATGAAGATCGTCGCCTCGACCGGCAAGACGCGCTCGCCGCAACTGCCGGACGTTCCGACGTTCCTCGAGCTTGGCTTCCCAAGCAATGAACCCAATGGCTGGATCGGCTACTTTGGCCCGAAGGGGCTACCCACTGACATCGCCGCGATGTATGAGCGCGAGATCATCGCCGCGCTGAAGGATCCCGCGATCGCGAAGAAATTGGTCGAGTATGGCTTCATCGTCACGGCTGAGCCCGGAACGGCCGTGACCGCCCAGATCGAAGCCGACTTTAAGAAGTGGAAGCCGGTCGTCGAGGCCGCCGGTCTCGGCGGTTCAAAGCAGTAGGGCTCTTTGCTTGCGCCTTCGGATGCCCACTTCGCATCCGGCGCGTGATGCTTGCGCCTTCGGATGCCCACTTCGCATCCGGCGCGTGATGCTTGCGCCTTCGGATGCCCACTTCGCATCCGGCGCGTGATGCTTGCGCCTTCGGATGCCCACTTCGCATCCGGCGCGTGATGCTTGCGCCTTCGGATGCCCACTTCGCATCCGGCGCGTGATGCTTGCGCCTTCGGATGCCCACTTCGTGGCGGAGCCGCGCTTTGCGACGGACGCATCCGGCGCGTGATGCTTGCGCCTTCGGATGCCCACTTGGCCCCGATCGTGGTTCGCTATTTGACAATTCCGGGACGTGCGTTCGATCGCGGCGGAAAACGAGGCCACGATCGAAATGACGGGCCGCAATTTTAAAACGTCACGGCAGCGCGTGGAGGCCGGGCTTGGCACCGTCGGGGATCGGCGCCTGCGAGACGTTCAGCACCATGGCGAGCAGGCTGTAATAGCCGTGGATACCGATGAGATCGATGATCCCGCGTTCGCCGAAGGCCGCCACTGCGCGCTGATAGGTCGGCTCCGACACCGTGCGGTTGCGTGACAACTCGTCGAGGAAATCCCAGATCACGGTCTCGTCCGCGGCCATGGCATCCGGCCGCCGGCCATCGGCGATTGCGGTGATGATCGCTGGCTTCAGGCCCGCCTTTTCGGCGATGATGCTATGCGCGTGCCATTCGAAGTTCTGCGACCAGAGCCGCGCGGTGATCAGGATGGCCATCTCCGAAAGGCGGGCCTCGAAGGCCGAGTTGTAGCGGAGATACTCGCCGGTCTTCTGCAAACGGCTCATAAAGTCGGGGCTGCGCAGCAGCGGAATGAACGGGCCGACAAGATGACCTCGCGGCCCCGCAACGATATCGGCGACGACCTTCTTCTGGGCGTCCGTCATCTTGTCGTTGGCGATCGGCGGCATGCGGGGTGTCTTGGCAGGCATAGAGGGCTCCCGAGAGAATTGGTAATGCCGGCCGATACTAGCCGAACCGGCTACCCAAAGGGAATGTCCGCTGTGCCCGCGCGTCGGTCTCCTTTTCTGTTGCGCCGACGCTCGGTCAATGGGCATGCTCGCGCCCGAATCCGGTGTTACCTGAACACCCCTCAAGTTGGTAATGACTGGTCAAGACAGCATGACATCGCCCAAGGCCGCCTTCCTCAGTGTTCTCGGCCGCTCCGACAGCCCGAAACGCGATACGCTGCGCCAGTTGCGCGCGCGCTCCAAGCCGGTCGGGCGGCGCTCGGAACTGCGCCCTCGCCTGGTTTTGGCGAGCGCCAGCCCGCGCCGGCTGATGCTGCTCTCGCAGGTCGGCGTCGAGCCCGACGCCCTGCGCCCGGCGGCGATCGACGAGGACCCCAAAAAGGGTGAGATGCCGCGCAGCCTGGTCACACGATTGGCCCGCGCCAAGGCGGAAGCCGCCCGCGACCTGATCGCCAACGACAAGGAACTGGCCGAGGCCTACGTGCTCGCAGCCGATACCGTTGTGGCCGCCGGACGCAACATCTTCGGCAAGCCCAAGAACATCGAGGAGGCGCTTGCCACGTTGCAGCGGCTTTCCGGCCGCTCGCATCGCGTGCTGACCGGCGTTTGCCTTATCACACCCGAAGACCGCCTGCGGCTCAAGGTGATCGACACCCGCGTGCGCTTCAAGCGGATTTCCAGAGAGGAGATGCAGAGTTATCTCGCCTCCCGCGAGTGGCGCGGCAAGGCGGGCGGCTATGCGATCCAGGGGCTTGCCGGCTGCTTCGTTCAGAAGCTCGTCGGCTCCTACACCAACGTCGTCGGCCTGCCACTGACGGAGGTCGTCGGCATGCTGGTGGGCGAAGGCTTCCCGATCCATTTCAATTGGCTGAAAGCCGGCGACGCCGAGCTCGATTGACCCTGGACAACCCGATGGCCCAGAGCAATCCCGAGATCAAAACCGGCGGCCGTTGCCCGATCTGCCGGCGGCCAAGCGACAGCCACTACCGCCCGTTCTGCTCGCGCCGCTGCTCGGACGTGGATCTCGCGCGCTGGCTCGGCGGGGGCTATGCCATTCCGGGCGGGCAGGCGGACGCCGACGAGGATGGCGATGACGCCCTGATCGTGCCCTCACACCACCAACCGCCAAAGGATGGCTCCGATGAAGATGCATGACATCCCGTTCGGCACCACGGATTGGTCGCGGGTCGAGCCGACCGAGCACAAGGGCGAGACCGGTGTCGCGACGTGGCGGACGCGGACTTTCGGCGGCATCCGGGTGCGCATGGTCGACTACTCGCCGCACTACCTCGCCGATCACTGGTGCGAGAAGGGGCACATCCTGTTGGTGCTCGACGGCGAGCTCGAGACGGAATTAGCAGACGGCCGCCGCTCAACCCTGCTGCCCGGCCAAAGTTATCAGGTCGCCGATGGCGCCGAGCCGCACCGCTCGCGCACGGGGCCGAAGGGTGCCAAGCTCTTCATCGTGGATTGACGGCGGCATCGCCCGACCGCAGAGTCGCCAGCATGGACAAAGCCAAGCTCGACGCACTGAGGGCCAGGTATCGCGAGGCCAAAGGCGGCGACATCCACGACCCCGCATTCGCCGAAGTCGCGCGCCAGATCTTCACCGGTTCCGACCGGCGCAAGTGGCCGTTCGTCGATCCGGCAACGCTGCTTGGCGCGCCGTTTCGGCCGGATGCTGCCGCTCAGAGCTTCGCGGACCTGGATGTGGCTCTGGTCGGCGTTCCCATGGACCTGGGCGTCACCAACCGCACGGGAGCCCGGCTCGGGCCGCGCGCCGTGCGCTCGGTCGAGCGCATCGGGCCCTACGAACATGCGCTGCGGATCGCGCCCATGGGGCGTTTGCGGGTTGCCGATGTCGGCGATGTCCCGATGGCGAGCCGGTTCTCGCTGGAGCAATGCCACGCCGATATCGAAGCCCATTACCGGTCGATCGCGGCTGCAGGCGTTGTGCCGCTTTCGGTTGGCGGCGACCACTCGATCACCCTGCCGATCCTCAAGGCACTCGGCGCCAAGCGACCGGTCGGCATGGTCCACATCGACGCACACTGCGATACCTCGGGCGAATACGAGGGTGCGAAGTTCCATCATGGCGGGCCATTCCGTCTGGCCGTACTCGACGGCCTGCTCGATCCGGAACGGACGATCCAAATCGGCATTCGCGGTGGCGCGGAATATCTGTGGGAGTTCTCCTACGAGAGCGGCATGACCGTCATCCACGCCGAGGAGATCGACACACTGGGCCTGCCGGCTGTCATCGCCCAGGCCCGTGCACTCATCGGCGATGGCCCGGCCTACGTCTCGTTCGACATCGACAGCATCGATCCGGGTTTCGCGCCCGGCACCGGCACGCCCGAGGTCGGCGGCCTGACCCCGCGCGAGGCGCTCGCGATCCTGCGCGGTCTCAAGGGGATCGACATCGTCGGCGGCGACGTCGTCGAGGTTGCGCCGCAATATGACGCCAACACGGCGACCGCCCAGATCGCCGGACAGATGCTGTTCGAGCAACTGTGCCTCGTGGCGATGAACCCAAAGCGCGCGCGCGGCTGATCACGGACGATCACGCCTGCGTGTGCCGGCGGGTTCCGGCTGGCGCGCCGTGCGCGCGCGGTCTATCGCAAGCGTGTCTGTCAAACCTCCGAAGGAGATTGTTTCAATGCTTCGCGTCCTCGCCGTTGTTGCTGCCCTCGTCGTTCCCGCGACCGCCTCCGCCCAAAGCACACTGACCACGCGCGAGAGCAAATTCCCGGTCAAGGAAACGGCGGATCGCCTCGCCAAGGCGCTGGAGGAAAAAGGCATCAAGGTCGCCGCACGTGTCGATCATGCGGCCGGCGCCAAGGCCAACGGTCTGGACATGCCGGCAACAGAGGTCGTGATGTTCGGCAATCCGAAGCTCGGGACGCCGCTGATGCTGGCCAACCCCGAGATCGCCATCGATCTGCCGATGAAAATGGTGATCTGGCAGGACAAGGCCGGCAAGGTGTGGATTGGATATGCCGCACCGGACAGCCTCAAGGCCAAGTACGCGATCAAAGACAAGGACGAGGCCTTCAAGGCGATGGGCGGTGCGCTCGACGCCTTCTCCAAGGCCGCCGCGGGCGCGAACTGACGCCGACAGCGGAACGCAGGCGGGCACCCCCGTCCGCTGCGAATTCGACCTGGACAGATCCCCTCGGCATGCCGATCCTGGCATCACAGTCATGCCGAGAGGGTCCCGATGTCCGCGCCACGCCAGATCACCATGGTCGCCTTCATGCAGGCGCAGAACTGCTCGAACTACGTCGGCTCCTGGCGGCATCCGGCCTCGCACAGTGATTTTCTTTCCCCCGCCTACTTCCAGCGCATGGCGCGCATCCTCGAGGACGGCAAGTTCCACGTCGCCTTCTTCGACGACCGCCTTGCGATGCCGGACCGCTACAAGAACGACCACGTCGAATCGGTCGAAGGCGGCGTCCGTGTCGTCAAGCTCGACCTGATCTCGATCATGACGGTGATGGGCCTCGCCACGAGCCGCCTTGGCATCGGCGGCACGGGCTCGACCACCTACTTCGAGCCGTTTCATATTGCGCGCGCGTGGGCCACGCTCGACCACATGATCGGCGGGCGCGCCGCCTGGAACGTGGTCACCTCGGTCAACGACGGCGAAGCGCTCAACTTCGGGCGCGAGGAGCACCTCGAGCACGACCTGCGCTATGACCGCGCCGACGAGTTCATGGAGGTTGTGCTCGGCCACTGGGATACCTGGGAAGACGACGCTCTCATCGTCGACAAGCAGTCGGGCCGTTTCGCGGACGGGCGCAAGGTCCACCGCCTCGATCACGCGGGACGCTTCTTCAAGTCGCGCGGGCCCTTCACGGTGCCGCGGACGCCGCAGGGCCGCCCGGTGATCATCCAGGCTGGTCAATCGGGACGCGGCAAGGATTTCGCCGCGAAGTGGGGCGAGCTGGTCTTCGCCTCCTACCGCAATCTCGAAACCGCAAAGTCCAGCTACAAGGATCTGAAAGACGCCATCGCCAGTCATGGCCGCGATCCCGAGAAGGTCGTGCTGGCACCTGCGTGCTATGCCTTTGTCGGCGAGACGCGCGCCATCGCCGACGAAAAATTCGCCTTGGCCGACAGTCTCGCGCGGCCGATCGATACGCTGGCACTGTTGTCGGAAGCGATCAATTTCGATTTCGGATCGAAGCCGATGGACGAGCCATTCTCCGACGCCGAACTCGCCAAGCTCTCGGGGATGCACGGCATGCGCGATCGCGTGATCCAGGTGTCCGGCAAGCAGAACCCGACTGCGCGCGATTTCGCCGAGCACTCGGGACGCGGACGCCTGCGCGAGCAACCGGTCTTCTGCGGTACGGCCAAGGACGTCGCCGACCAGATGGAGCAATGGTTCACTGAGCGCGGTTGCGACGGATTCGTGCTCGGCACGACGGCGATGCCCAGCGGCTACGAAGATTTCGTGCGCATGGTTGTGCCCGAGTTGCAGCGGCGCGGGCTCTATCACAAGGACTATCGGGGCGCGACGCTGCGCGAGAACCTGGGCCTCGAGCGCGCCGAGATCGGCGACTGGAAACGCTGAGCGCCACGCAGGACCGCCCACCCATGACATCAACGCTCCCCTCTGATCTCGCGGCAACGCGAATTCTCAATGCTGCCGGCACGCTGACCCGGCTCTCGGGCGCCCGTGTTGCCGCCGACGTGGCCGCAGCGATGGCCGATGCCGCGCAGCAGTCGTTCGACATGTGGGCACTGCAAGCGGCGGCGTCCTCGCGGATCGCACGCGCGACGGGCGCTGAGGCTGGGCTCGTCACATCCGGGGCCGCGGCCGGGCTGACACTGGCCGCCGCCGCCGCCATCGCTGGTCACGATCCCGCCCGCATGCAGAAGCTGCCGCACACCTTCGGGATGCCGAACGAGATCATCGTGCCGCGCACGCATCGCAACGCCTACGACCGGGCACTCCGGGCAGCCGGCGCGGTACTCGTTGACGTTGGCGTCGCGGACCGGGAAACCGACGCAGGGATCCGCGGGCTCGAGGCTTGGGAGGTCGAGGCGGCGATCGGCCCGAACACGGTCGCACTGGCCGGCAACGCGGCCGCAAGCGTGGAGCGCGACCTCGCCGTGCTCGCTGACGTTGCGCGCCGCCGCCATTTGCCGTTGATCGTGGACGCCGCGGCTCAGGTGCCGCCCGTCACCAATTTGCGGCGCGTGATCGCTGCCGGCGCAACCCTTGTCGTCTACTCCGGCGGCAAGGCGATCGGCGGTCCGCAGGCCTCCGGCATTCTCGCCGGCCGCCGTGCTCTCATTGCCTCCGCGGCCCTGCAAATGCTCGACATGGATGTGCGGCCTGACGCGTTCGAGCCGCCAGCCGCCTTCTTCGGCAACGAGCGGCCGGCCGCGGTGCCGCGGCATGGGATCGGGCGCGGGTTCAAGGCGTCAAAAGAAGCGGTCGTTGGCCTGATGGTGGCGCTCGATGCCTTCGTGGCCTCAGACCAGGAGGCGATCGCACGGGTTGTGCGCCATCGGCTGGAGACGATCGGCGACGCACTGGCGGCCGAGCGAGGACTGGCTGCAACCGTCATTCCGGGACGCCGTGATGGGACCTCGCCGCGCTTGGCCTTGACCATCGACGCATCCATTTGCGGCTTTGATGCCGCTGAACTCAGCGCGCGATTGCGGCGCGGCGCGCCGCGCGTCTTCCTGGCCGAAGGGCGCATCGGCGAAGGCGTTCTCGTCGCCGACCTCGTCGCCGTCCGGCCAGAGGACGACCGCACACTGGTTACCGCGATCCTGGCTGCCGCACGGAAGTCCTAGGCCGCCTGACACAAGTTAAAGGGCCGGCTCGTCGGAAACGGCTCTGCCGATGGCCTGAGCCGGGCAACGACTGGGTCGCTACTCGCCCGTCGCCGTAGGATCGCCTAAGCTGACGCCCGAACAAGGATTCTTCGGGTGGAGACGCGCATGGCGAAATGGTTGATTGGCGACGAGCAAACAGCACGTCCTGCTGGCGAGCGGCTGCGCGCCATGCTGAAGGAAACCGCGATCGTTCGAGCACCCGGCGCGCACAATGCCCTCGCCGGTCTGATCGCCCGCGAAGCCGGCTTCAAGGCACTCTATGTCTCAGGCGGCGCGGTGACCGCGAGCCTGGGTCTCCCTGATCTCGGCATCCTGACGCAGGAAGAGCTTTGCCTGATCGTTCGCTCGCTGTCGCGGGCGACGGGCCTACCACTGATCGTCGACGGCGATACGGGGTACGGCGAAGCCCTCAATGCCATGCGGCTTGTGCGCGAGTTGGAGATGGCGGGCGCAGCCGCCGTCCATATCGAAGATCAGGTGCTGCCGAAGAAGTGCGGTCATCTCAACGACAAGTCACTGGTACCGGCCGACCAGATGGCGGCCAAGATCGCGGCTGCAAAGCGCGCGAGCCGCCATCTCGTGATCATCGCCCGAACGGATGCGGCCACCTCCGAGGGCCTGGACGGCGCCATTGCCCGGGCCCGGCTCTACGCGGAAGCCGGCGCCGACGTTGTGTTTCCGGATGCCTTGACCAGTCTCGAGCAGTTCCGTGCGTTCGCGGCTGCCGTGCCAGTCCCCGCCATGTCGAACATGACGGAGTTTGGCCGCACCCCGCTCGAGACGGCTGAAGCGCTGCAGGCCGCCGGCGTAAAGATCGTGATCTGGCCGGTGTCGTCGCTGCGCATCGAGGCGAAGGCACTGGAAGGATTTTACGGCCAACTGGCTAAGGACGGCACGACGGCGCCGCAAGTGGACCGTATGCTGACGCGCAAACAACTCTACGAGCTGATCGGCTACCATGACTATGAGGCGCTCGACGCTTCGATCATCAAAAGCATGCTGCCGGAGTTGCCGAAGGCCTAAGGACCAAGCTCAGCTACGGCGCGGCTTGGCCGTTCAGTCGACGCGGCCTTGCGCGGCGGGCACCAAGCGCCGCTGGGGTTGCTGGACGGTGATTTCCGGATTGTCCCAGGTGCCGCGCAGGAGCAACATGTCGTGCGCGGTGAGCGGCGCCTCGCTCGCCGTCGCGGGACCAACCGCCAGGTTGATATCCAGCAGGCGACCCGGCAAATCGAACTTACCGGTGCCAAAATACGATGTTGTTCCGGACTGGAACTGCAGGGGATCGAACGTGATGGCCCCGCGCGAGAAGTTAAAGCGACCATCCAACTTGTCGAGGCCAGTGCCCCCCTTGCCGGCCGCAGACCAGCCGACGGAAGCCTTTTGGCGAGCCGCGTAAAGCAGCGCGCTGAGATCCAGCCCGAGCTTGCCGGACCCGACCAGAGTGACTGCGCCCTTGCCGCCAAGCGAGCCCCAGGTTTCCCTCAGCGAATGCCCAGTCCCGACCACGTCGAAGGTGATGTTTGCACGCCCGAGCAGCGGATTGCGTTTCAAGCTATCGGAGAATACCCGCCCCGGATCGATGCTGGACAATTTCGCCTTGACCGCCGTGCGCGGCGTGTCGCCCGTCGCGTCCACCGTGACCTGGCCACCGAGACTGCCGCTTTCGATCTCGAGTTCGGCGATATCCACCTGAAGGCGGCCATTCCGAAGTTTGACCGCTGCGGCGCCGCGCCCGGTCTCGACCGGCGAGACCAGAACCTTGCTCGCCGACAGGCGCAAATCGGCATCGAAGCTTTTGAGGATCGACGGGTCTGTCGAAACGGCAGCCTTGTTCCCGGACGGCAAATCACCTGACGGCACAATCCACTGCGCAGGCGCCCCGGTGTAGATCGCCGTATTGAAGGCGTCGAAGGCCAGTGTCCCCTCCACGAAGGGTCGCAATCCCGTCTTCAACGACAGGGCACCGGTTCCTTGATTGCCATCGAATGAGACGGTCGCATCTGACAATGCCAAGCGCCCGCCCGACCAGTCGAGCTGGCCCGCGACGCTGGCGTCGCGCAGATCGGGGCTGGACGCAACGGCGATGCCGAACCAGCGTGCCAGCCCACGGACTTTGCGCGTTTTGAGCTCGGCTTGTCCTTGCAGTCGGGGCCCGTCGGTCGCGGTGAAACGGCCGTCAAACTTTGCATCGAGACTTGGTGCGCTGAGCGTGAACTTCACTGGCCCTTTCAGCGGCCCTTTGCGATCGGCAGGTGCGCTCCATGACGCCGAGAAGGTGACTTTTTGCGCACTCATCGTGCCCGTCAGGCGCGCCGTGTAGGCGCCGCGACGGCCTTCGGAGATTTCGCCGCTGACATCCGTCAGGCGCAGGCGCTGACCGGCAGCCGTTCGAATCTCGATCGATGCACGCTTCAGCTGCACGGCATCGGCATTGAACTGCACCAGCTGAGCCAGACCTGGCCCCAGCTGTGCGTCATCGTGGGCCGCAACGGACGCGGCGCCAAAATCGAAAATGAAACTGCCGTGATCGACGACCAGGCGCTTCAGGCGCGTGTCGCCAGTCGCGGTCCGCAGGTCCACCCCTTGGATCAGCCCCGATGTCATGGTCAGGCCAACACCAAGCGTGGGGAGAATATGGAGGCTTTCCGACACGATGATGTCGGTGGCTCGCGCGACCGCAGCAGCCTGCCGCACGCCGTCTTCAACCCTGCTGATCTCGAAGACAACCGGCAAGCCGCACACCAGCGCCACCAGCCCAAAAACGGCCCCCGTACGTCCAAATGGCTTCAATTTGTTCAGCAAAGATCATACACCGGGGATATTGACGTCGAGGGACGGCTGGGCAAACAACTGACGACGAGGACACCGGGATGCGGGTTGACCGGAGACTGCTCGTCCGGGATTTCCACGCTGATTCGCCAGTCTTAGCCAACACACCGACCGACTGCAAGTGAGGCGAGGATTGTGGCGATGCAGCGGCAGCTTTCGCGAGGGTGTGCGATATCTGTAAAATGTCGAGAGGCCGCTCGGCGGGCAAGGCAGCACATCGAGAACCGAGCGGCCCGGCCCTTGCCGAGCGATTTCTGAGATGCTTTATGGCGTCAATCCCAACGTCGGCTGGCCCGCAGCACATCGGATCGGTCGGGAGCATTGCAAGGATCTCTGGAGGACAGATGGCGAACAAGGTTTTTCCGAGCGCCAAGGCAGCGCTCGACGGCATCGTCAAGGACGGCCAGACGATCGCGGTTGGCGGGTTCGGACTCTGCGGCATCCCGGAAGCCCTGATAGCGGCGCTTCGCGACACTGGCGTGAAGAACCTAACCGCTATTTCCAACAATGCCGGCGTTGACGGCTTCGGCCTCGGCTTACTGCTGCAGACCCGCCAGATCAAGAAAATGATCTCGTCCTATGTCGGCGAGAACAAGGAGTTCGAGCGGCAGTTCCTGGCCGGCGAGCTGGAGCTCGACTTCACGCCCCAGGGCACGCTCGCCGAAAAGCTCAGGGCGGGTGGCGCCGGCATCCCGGCCTTCTACACGAAAACGGGGTACGGCACGGTCGTCGCCGACGGCAAACCGGTCGCCGAATTCGACGGGCAGAAGTACGTCCAGGAGCGCTCGCTGAAGGCCGATATCTCGCTGGTCAAAGCCTGGAAGGGCGATAAGGCGGGCAACCTCGTCTATCGGCTGACGGCGCGAAACTTCAATCCAGTGGTCGCAACCGCCGGTAAAACGACGATTGCGGAAGTCGAGCACCTCGTCGAGACCGGCGAACTCGATCCCGACCACATCCACACGCCCGGCATCTTCGTGCAGCGGATCATCCTGAACAGCACGCCGGAAAAGCGCATCGAGCAACGGACGGTCAGGAAGGCGTGAGTGGTCCGTCGGCAGACGTGACTCACTCCATCGCCCTCATTCTCGCTCATCCCGCTCAACAAGGAGAACCCCTAATGGCCTGGACCCGTGAGCAGATGGCCGAACGCGCCGCCAAGGAGCTGTGCGACGGTTTCTACGTCAACCTCGGCATCGGCTTGCCGACGCTGGTTGCCAACTACATTCCGAACGGCATGGACGTGATGCTGCAATCCGAGAACGGCTTGCTCGGTATTGGACCGTTCCCTTCGGAGAACGAGGTCGACCCTGATCTGATCAATGCCGGCAAGCAGACGGTCACGACGATCAAGGGCTCGAGCTTCTTCTCGTCGGCGGATTCATTCGCCATGATCCGGGGCGGGCATATCAACCTCGCGATCCTCGGCGCCATGCAGGTGTCCGAGACCGGCGATCTCGCCAATTGGATGATCCCCGGCAAGATGGTGAAAGGCATGGGCGGCGCGATGGATCTCGTCGCCGGCGTCGAGCGCGTCGTCGTGGTGATGGAGCACACGGCGAAGAAGAAGGACGGCTCGATCGACAAGAAGATCCTGCCGAAATGCTCGCTGCCGCTGACCGGCGTCGGCGTCGTGAACATGATCATCACGGATCTCGCGGTGATGGAAGTGACCAAGGCCGGCCTCAAGGTGGTCGAGATGGCGCCCGGCGTCACGCCGGCCGAGCTGGCCGAAATGACGGGCGTGAAGCTGCACTGAGGCGTGGCACACGATTCATCGGTTGCTCCGCACTGACACGCCTGCATGACCCGACCTGCGGTTGGTCCGCCTCACCCCAAACTCAGGCCGCCATCGACGGCGATGGCCTGTCCCGTGATGTGGCGCGCGGCAGGCGACAGAAGAAAATCAATCAACGCGGCGATGTCTCCGGGCTCCGCGATCCGGCCGAGCGGAGTGGCCTCGGCCGCCTTGCGCCATCCGTCCGCCGCGAGCGCAGAATGGCCGCCATCCTTGCGCGTGTAACCGGGTACGACGGCATTGACCGTGACGCCGGATGGCGCGAGTTCGGCGGCGAGGGTGCGCATCAGCGCTTCGCCAGCTGCCTTGGCGGCAGCCGACGCCGGAAAGAGACCGCCCGGCACGAATCGGTGGGCGACGAACGACGACAAAAAGATGACACGTCCCTGCGGCGACGCGCGGAGCGCCGGGATAGCCGCCTGCGCCATCTCGAAGAAGGCGCCGGCCATAGCCGCGTGCGAGCGGTCGAGATCGGCGCGCGTCAACTCGGCGATGCCGCGCTTGTCTGCGAAACCCGCGTTCGAGACGAGTTGATCGAGCCGCCCGAACCGCTGCAGCGTCGCCGCAATCAGTTCCTGTCCGCGACCGGCCTCGGCCAGATCACCGGTCACGGTCGCGACCTCGCAACCGTGCTGGCGGGCGACCGCGGCCGTGGTTTCGAGGCGGGCTTTCGTCTCCTCGGTTGCGCCGCGTGTGTGCAGCATCAGCGCTCGGCGCGTCGGCGCGAGCTGGCGCACGGTGGCGGCCCCGATCCCGGACGCAGCACCGGTCACGAGTGTGACAATCGAACGTTCAGTCGCGGACATGGGTCGGCCTCGTCGGCTGGGGCTTCGCGCGCCAAACAGGTTGCCGATCCCGGCGCTTCCAGTAAAGAGTGACGTTGCCCGCGCGGGGCATTGGGGGAACGGCGAATGGCAGCCGACGGCACGAGCGCGGCACCACGCGTGCCAGGCGACTATACGTCGGGCGTCGTGCTCATTGTGCTTGGCACCGTGGCGTTCTCCAGCGCCGGCCTGTTCGTGCGCATTCTTGGCAAGGATGCCGCGACGACGCTGTTCTGGCGCGGTATTTTCACGGCGCTGGCGATCGTGGCCTTCATCGTCTGGCGCGAGCGCGAACGGACCTTCGAAGCCTTCTGGCGCATCGGCCGGGCGGGTCTGTGGATCGCGGTGTTCCAGGCCGCCTCGATGGCGTGCTTTCTGACGTCGCTGCAGTATACGACCGTCGCCAACAACTCGATCATCTTCGGCACCGGCCCGTTCATCACGGCAGGTCTCGCCTGGCTGCTGATCGGCGAACGGCCGACGCTGGCGACGCTGCTGTTCTCGGCCATTGCGCTGCTCGGCGCTGTCATCGTGATGGGTGGATCGTTCTCGATCGTCAATCCCAATCAGCTGATCGGCGACGGGCTCGCCGTGCTCATGACGGTGGCGTTCGCGATCAAGACGGTTCTGATCCGCCAGCATCGCGACGTGCCGATGGTGCCGTCGGCGTGTCTCGGTGTGATGCTCGGCTCGCTCGGCGCGATCCCGTTCGTCGAGACTTGGACGCTCAGTCTCGGAGAGCTCGGCCTTTTCGCCCTGTTTGGATTCACGCAACAGGGCGCCGGGCTCATCCTCACGACCATCGGCGTGCAGCGGGTGCCGGCGGCGCACAGCGCATTGCTGATGGCGCTCGACCTGCCGCTGGCGCCACTGTGGGTTTGGCTCGCGCTCGGCGAGCGGCCGGGCCCGCTGAGCCTGATCGGCGGTGCGATCGTGCTGGCCGCTATCCTCGGGCACATCCTGGTGACGACGCGCGCGCGGCGCGGGTGATGTGCGATCAGGCGCCGGGGACGGCGACGTTGTCGATGAGGCGGGTTTTGCCGAGCCAGGCGGCGGCGAGCACGCGGCCGGGGCGGCCCGTCTTGCGGTCCCAGGGCTTCAAAGTTTCGGCATCGCGGACTGCGACGTAGTCGATCTGGCGGAAGCCGGCGGCGGTCAGGGCCTTCTCGCCGTCCGCGATTGCCTTCTCGACGCCACGGCCTTTGGCGGCAGCGTCAGCAACCGTATTGATGACATGGTGAATGGTTATGGCGCGGGCCCGCTCGTCGGCCGAGAGGTAGCGGTTGCGCGACGACATCGCGAGGCCATCAGGCTCGCGGACCGTCGGAACGCCGACGATCTCGATCGGCAAGTTCAAGTCGCGCACGATCTGCCGGATCACGCAGAGTTGCTGATAATCCTTCTCGCCGAACATGGCGACGTCGGCCTCAGTCTGGGAGAAAAGCTTGCTGCACACGGTCGCGACGCCACCAAAAAAGTGCGGCCGAAAATCGGTCTCGAGCCCCTCCGCGGCACCCGCCGGAATGATCTTGGTGGCATAGCCTTCTGGGTACATCTCGGACTTGCCCGGAGCCCACACCAGATCGCAATCGACCGAACGCAACTTAGCGAGATCATCCTCGAAGGTGCGTGGATACTTGTCGAAATCCTCGGTCGGAGCAAACTGCGCGGGGTTGACGAAGATCGACGTGATCGCGTGATCGCAGCGTTGCAAGGCCAGGCGAACCAGCTCCAGATGGCCCGCATGAAGCGCACCCATGGTCGGAATGACCGCCACCGTCTCACCGGCCTTGTGCCAGCGTGCGACGCGCTTTCTCAGATCCGCGACCGTCTCACTGACGGCAACCTTGCGACCGGACACGTCGTGCTCCTGAAGGCTCGAACAAAATGGGCGGCTCAGCCGAACAGATGCCGCTCCGTCCGGTCTCAGTCAAGCGGTGCGATGTCGGCAGAGCAACCGGCCGGCCCGCACCGTCCCTGATCTTCGTCAGGGTACAAGGCGGGCGCAATCTGGTAAACGTGCGCCCAGTGCATATGAGTCGACCGCGAGCCTCATTTGGAGGACCAACTATGTCGGCGCCGAACCCAAAGCATCGCCCCGCGCCACGCGTCGATCCGACGCCCCGCGATGAGATCGCCAGCTATCACCTGATCGACGAGAGTCGCCTCGTCGGCGGCCTGATCGAGCGCGCGGTCTATACGTCCGACGAGCGCCGCCGCATCGGCGAGATCGCCACGCGCCTCGTCGAGGCCATCCGGCGGGACCGCGGCAAGCACGGCGGCATGGACGTGTTTCTGCACGAATACGGCCTTTCGTCGGAGGAAGGCGTCATCCTGATGTGCCTCGCGGAGGCGCTGCTGCGCATTCCCGACGCGGATACCGCCGACGCGCTGATCGCCGAGAAGATCGGCGGCGGGCAGTGGGACCGGCACATGGGTGCCTCCGACAGCCTGCTGGTCAACGCCTCGACGTGGGGACTAATGCTGACGGGCCAAGTCGTCCGGTTGGGGCAGGCCAAGGGTGCGGGACCGCTGAGCGCGGTCAAGCGCATGGTCAGCCGGTCGGGTGAGCCGGTGATTCGCCAGGCTCTGCGGCAGGCCATGCGCATCATGGGCGACCAGTTCGTGCTGGGCCGGACCATCGAGGAGGCGATCGGCCGGGCGGCTGCGGCCGAGAAGCGCGGAACGCGCTTTTCCTACGACATGCTGGGCGAGGGCGCCCGCACCGCCCGGGACGCGGATCGCTATTTCGACCGCTATCGGAGCGCCATCGAGGCGGTTGGAAAATCGGCAGGTGGCTTCAACGACGTGCATCCCGACGCACTGATGCAGCGGCCCGGACTTTCGGTGAAGCTGTCCGCGATCCACCCGCGTTTCGAGCCAGGCAAAGAGGAGCGCCTGGCGCGCGAGCTGGCGCCGCGGCTGCTCGAGCTGGCAAAGCTGGCTCGCGCCAACGGAGTCTCGCTGACCGTCGACGCAGAGGAACAGGATCGGCTCGACCTGACCCTCGACATATTCGCTCAGGTGTTCTTTGATCCCGCCCTCGACCGCTGGACGGGCTTCGGCCTTGCCGTGCAGACCTATGGCCGCCGCGCCATTCCGGTATTGCGCTGGCTGAAGCGTATCTCCGATCGCGCCGCCAAGCGGATCCCCGTGCGTCTCGTCAAGGGCGCCTACTGGGACAGCGAGATCAAATGGGCGCAGGAGCGCGGCCTCGCGGACTATCCGGTTTTCACCGACAAACTGCACACCGACGTCTCGTACCTGGCGGCGATGCGGTTCCTGCTCTCCGATCCGCAGGCGTTCTATCCCCAGTTCGCCACGCACAATGCCCATACCGTCGCCTCGGCGGCCATTGCCGGCGGCAACCGGCCGTTCGAATTTCAGCGGCTGCACGGCATGGGCGAGGCGCTCTATGACGCGGTGAGCGAGGGACAGCACGCGCGCGCGGTTCGCGTCTATGCGCCGGTCGGCGGACATGAGGATCTCCTCGCCTATCTGGTGCGCCGCCTGCTGGAGAACGGCGCCAACACGAGTTTCGTGCGCCGGCTCGCTGACGATGCAGCGCCCGTAGCCGAGATCGTGCGCGACCCGGTGCATGTGGCCGAGGAGCGCTGGCAGGCCCAGACACTCGGCGATGGCGCGCTGGTGCGCCCAGCCGATATTCTCGGCCCCGGACGTCGCAACAGCGCGGGTCTTGCCCTTTCCGAGACCACGGTCCGGATGCCGCTCGTCGCGCAGATGGCGGCCGAGCTTGCCAATGGGTTCGCCATCGGTCCGATCGTGAATGGCCGCGTGATCACGGCTGGGGCGCCGGCCCGCCTCATTTCCTGCCCGCATGACCGGCGCGAGCGGCTCGGCACCGTCGTCGATGCGACGCCTGAAGCAATCGACGAGGCCATCAAGGCAGCCGAGGCGGCGACACACCGATGGGACCGGATTGGCGGCACCAAGCGCGCGGAAATGCTGGACGCGGCCGCTGATCTCTTCGAGCGCAACCGGGCCCGGCTGATGGCGGTTGTCGTGCGCGAAGCCGGCAAAACGCTGGAGACCGCCCAGGGCGATGTCCGCGAAGCCGTCGATTTCCTGCGCTACTATGCGGCCGAGGCGCGCCGCCTGTTTGCCGGCCCGGTGCGATTGCCGGGCCCAACCGGGGAACGCAACACGCTGGAGCTGCGGGCACGTGGGCCCTTCGCCTGTATTGCACCTTGGAACTTCCCGCTGGCGATCTTTACCGGACAGGTGGCGGCCGCCTTGGCCGCGGGCAATACCGTGCTGGCAAAGCCCGCCGGTCAGACGCCAATTACCGGCTTTATTGCCGTCGAGCTGATGCATGCCGCAGGCATCCCGAAGGATGTGCTGCATCTGCTGCCGGGCGACGGCGGCGTTGGCCGCGCGCTGGTCAGCGATCCCCGCATCAAGGGGATCGCGTTCACCGGCTCCAATGCGACAGCATGGGCAATCCAGAAGGGGCTGGCGGAACGCCGCGCCGAGATCATCCCGTTCATTGCGGAGACCGGCGGCATCAACGCGATGATCGCGGATTCCAGCGCGCTGCCCGAGCAGGTGGTTCGCGACGCAGTGCGATCGGCCTTCGACTCGGCGGGCCAGCGCTGTTCGGCCGCGCGCGTGCTGTTCCTCCAGGACGATATTGCCGATGAGACCATCGCCATGCTGACCGGCGCGATCGCCGCCCTCGATATCGGCGATCCGCTCGACTACGCCACCGATATCGGCCCCGTGATCGACAACACGGCGCAGGACATGCTCGAGGCGCACAAGGTGAAGATGGAGCGCGAGCACAAGAAGCTGTTCGATGCGACGCTGCCGCCGGCTTGCCGCGTCGGAACCTATGTGACACCGGCTGCCTTCGAGATTCCACGCCTCTCGGTTCTCGATCGCGAGGTGTTCGGGCCGATCCTCCATGTCGTGCGTTTCGAGGGCGGCCACCTCGACAAGGTGATCGCGGCGATCAATGCGTCGCGCTTCGGTTTGACGCTCGGTCTGCACAGCCGCATCGCGGGCGTGGCCGACACCGTCGCCGAGCATGCGCGAGTCGGCAATCTCTACGTCAACCGCAACCAGATCGGTGCCGTCGTCGGCGTGCAACCATTTGGTGGTGAGGGACTTTCAGGCACCGGCCCGAAGGCGGGCGGCCCAAACTACCTCGCGCGTTTTGCAACCGAGCGCGTGCGGACGACCGACATCACCGCAACGGGTGGGAACGTCGAGCTGCTGGGATTGCCACGCACGTGACTATGGGGCGCCGATTTGCGCTGGTGATTCGTGACAGTTTTACTACAAGCGAAACTTGAGTTCGATTTAACCCTTGCGCGCATTCACAGGGCGGTTGCGAAACGACATAGCAACTATATGACGACGCAAGAAAATTAAAGCCTCGCCCGCCGCGCGGCGCACGTTGCAAATGAAACACATCAGTTTCAATGCATCGACGGATAGTCAGCCGTCCCGAGCATAATGCAGGTATCATTTGATCCTGGCGCTCGACGGCAGAGGGCAATTTGCCGGCGGGTTCCGGATCGTACGTGCGGGGCGGTCAGCAGTCACGAAAGTGGCTGCTGACTGTGCGCCCGCGAACAGTGTGGTGTTGTGTTGCGGGACACAGAGTCATGTCTTTCCACGATAGGCACGTCGTTGCCTTGATCGAGCTGATGGCCATCAAGCCGCCAGTGTTTCTCCCTCCCTGCTACCTGTCGATCGCCGTCGCGATGCGCGAGCAGGGATTGGCCACGATCCAGCAGGATTGCTGGTATCCGACGGCGTTGGGCTTGATGCACGCGGGCCGGTCTCTGCACTGACCCCGCGGGGTTGAGTGCGGGGCTGATCGCCAAAATCGCGGAGCCGCGGGCGATCCCAGTCCGCGCTGGATCAAGCACGCTCTTGGTGACTCTCGCGCTTGGTCACCGGGGGCGACCGCTGCTAGGCTCTGCGAGAGCTCGAGGAGACATGCGCATGGCCCCCACCCCGCAACCGTTCACCCTGCACGTCCCGGACACCGATATCGCGGATCTGCATGCGCGCCTCGCCCGCACCCGTTTTCCCGATCAGGCGCCCGATGCGCCTTGGGCCTATGGCACGGACATCGCCTATCTCCGCACCCTCACCGAGCATTGGCGTAGGAGCTTCGATTGGCGCGCGCACGAAGCCCGCCTCAACCAGTTTCCCCAGTTCAAAGTGCCGTTGCATGGGATCGACGTGCATTACCTGCACGTCCCCGGCAAAGGCCCGGATCCGAAACCCTTGCTGTTGCTGCACGGCTGGCCGGGCTCGGTCTTCGAATTCTTAGAGATCATCCCGCGGCTGACCGACCCGGCGCGATTCGGCGGCAAGGCGGAGGACGCGCTCACCGTCATCGCCCCATCCCTGCCGGGCTATGGCCTGTCGTTCCAGCCCAACCAGAAACGTTTCAGCATCCCCGAGATCGCCGACTGTTGCGCGGACCTGATGGGGACGGTGCTCGGCTACAAGACCTTTGCCGCCCAGGGCGGCGACTGGGGCGCCTTCACCTGTTCCGCGCTCGGCGTACGCCACCCGGAGAAACTTGCCGGCATCCACCTCAACATGCTGTCGATCCGCCCGGATCAGCCGCTGCCCGCCAACCCGACGCCCGAAGAGCAGACCTACGCCGAAGAGATCAAACGCTGGGCGAAAGAGGAAACCGGCTACATCATGATCCAGGGAACGCGCCCACAGACCCTGGCGTATGGCCTGACGGATTCCCCGGCCGGCCTTGCCGCCTGGATCGCCGAGAAGTTCCACATCTGGACCGACCACACCGGCAATTTCGAAACCGCCGTCACGCGCGATCACCTGCTGGCCAACATCTCGCTCTACTGGTTCACCGGCGCCATCGGCTCATCGTTCTGGCCCTATTACGACCGCCTGCATGGGCCCTGGCCGATCCCCGACGGCCGCACCGTAGACGTGCCAACTGGCTACGCCGCCTTCCCCAGGGAAATCCGCCGCCCGCCGCGGTCGATCGCGGAGAAAACCTACCGGGACATCCGTCAATGGACGGTGATGCCGAAGGGCGGCCACTTCGCCGCCATGGAGCAGCCGGCGGCTCTGGCAGCAGACGTGCTGAATTTCCTGCGGCCACTTCGCAAGGCTTTCTGAGGCGCCGGGCCGGCGACGCCGCGCTCACATCATCTCGGCGACCATTTCCGCCATGGAGAGCGAGGCGGTGAGACCCGGACTTTCGATGCCAAAGAGCAGCATCAGACCGGGGAGACCATGCACGGCGGGTCCATGCAGGAAGAAGTCCGGCACCGGCTCGCCTTCGCGATAGAGCTTAGGCCGGATGCCCGTGTAATCGGCATGCAGGCGCGATGGATCGAGGCCCGGATAATAGGTGCGGATGAAGCCCAGAAACTTATCGAGCTTGGTCTCGTCGAACGCATAGTCGATCTCCGGGATCCACTCGATGTCGGGCCCGAACTTGCAGCGCCCGCCAATGTCGACAGTGACGTGGAGCCCGAGCCAGGCGCCATCCGGCATCGGGTAGATGTGGCGCGAGAACGGCGAGCGCCCGGCCAGCGCATAATACTGGCCGACGGCGTAGTAGGTCTCGGGCGGGCGGTAGTTGCCGTCCCACGGCAACGTTCGCGCGAGCTTCGAGGCATGCAGACCCGCCGACACGATCAGCCGCTTCGATGTGATCCGCCCCGGCGCTTCGCCTCCAGTGTCGATCGTGTAGAGCCCGCCCGACCCGATGCCGAGCTTGGTCACCGGCGTATTCAGCACGACCTGGGCGCCGTTGGTCTCGGCGTGGCCCTGCAGCGCCAGCATCAAGGCGTGGCTGTCGATGATGCCGGTCGAAGGCGAGAGCATGGCGGCGACGCAGGCGAGCTCGGGCTCGAGCTTTTTCGCTTCGGCGCCAGACAGCGGTTGCAGATCGGTGACGCCGTTCCGGATCGCGGTCTCCTGGATCGCCTTGAGCTTGGGCAACTGGGAGACGCTGGTCGCGACCAGCAGCTTGGTGATCGGCTCATGCGGCACACCATTCTCAGCACAGAAGCGGTAGAGCTTAGCCTTGCCTTCGACGCAGAGCTTGGCGCGCAGCGACCCCGGCGGATAATAGATGCCGGCATGAATGACCTCGCTGTTGCGCGAGGACGTTTCCGAGCCGATCAGATCGTGCTGTTCGAGGACGATGACCTCCTGGCCGCGCAAGGCCAGCTCGCGCGCAATGGCGAGCCCGACAACGCCGGCTCCGATCACGATGGTCTCAACGTCTGCGGTCATGGCGAACAGGTCCCAAGGTCGCGCGGCGGCTTGATGCGCGGCGGCGGCCGTCTGATCGCACGATTTTGCCGGACTGGCCAGCCGGAGACCGGCCCGAGCGTTAACCACGCCAAACCAACTTCGCGAAATGCGCGCGCAGGGCGAGTGGTGAGGGCTCCGGCCACCCCTGTAGCCAACCCGGATGCGACCTGCACGTACGGTCCGCGATGGCCCGGGAATCGATACGAATCGCGGACGGTTCAGCGATCCCTCGGTCGGCCGGAAGTTTGCTTCGTGAAACGCGTCGAGCTGCATGAGCAATACGACGCCCTTCCACGCGCACCAGGCTTTGGCTGTGGATCAATCGCGTGTCCGGCTTGCCTGGAACAAAATATGAACTAAAGTTACGATCCAAACAGATTCGATGAGTTGCATGGGCTTCACCTTCCTCCATACCGCCGACTGGCAACTCGGCAAACCGTTCGGCCGCTTCGATCCGGAGCAGGGCGCCGTCCTGCGGCATGCGCGGATCGAGATGATCGACCGGGTGGCAGCCGAGGCGCGCGCGGCGGGGGCTTTGCATGTTCTGGTGGCGGGTGACGTGTTTGACAGCGAAACGCCGCGGCCCGATCTGCTCCGCCAGGTGATGGCCAAACTGGCAGCCCAAGCGCCGATCGTTTGGCATCTGTTGCCGGGCAACCATGATCCGGCGCGGGCGGGTGGCGTTTGGGAGGCGGTGCGCGCGCTGCCGCCGCCCGCCAACGTCACGCTGCAACTGACGCCCATGCCAGCGACAATTGCCGACGGCGTGGTGCTGCTGCCGTCGCCTCTGACGGCCAAGGCGACGACCAGCGATCCGACGGCCTGGATGAGTGATGCCGCGACGCCCGCGGGTACCCTTCGCATCGGCATGGCGCACGGTTCGATCAAGGGATTCGGCAGCCTGGGCGAATCCAACATTCCGATCGATCCGCGCCGCGCCACGCTCGCCGGGCTCGCCTATCTGGCGCTCGGCGACTGGCACGGCACCAAGCGCATCGGCGCCGACACCTGGTATTCCGGCACACCAGAGCCGGACAGCTTTTCGGACAACGATCCGGGCCACGCGCTGGTGGTGCGCTTAGCCGGCGCAACCGCGCCGCCCGACGTCACGATGATCCCGACCGCCGCCTATCACTGGCTCAGCCGGCCGATGGTGCTGACGCGCGCCGGCGATCTGGCGCCACTCGCGGCCGAAATCGCGACGTTTGGCGCCGCCGCCAGCCGCCATCTGATCGAAGCGCCTCTCGACGGCAACATCAGCTTGACCGATCAGCGGGCCCTCGGGGCCGAAATCGCGCGGCTGACAGGGCAGCTCTTCTATTTCAAGGCGGATCAACGCCGGCTGCGAATCGCGACGGACGCGGGCGATCTCGCCTGGCTCGGTTCGGGCCCATTGGCAACGGTGGCCGAGCGATTGCAAGCGCTCTCGGGCGACGGCCGCGAGGACGGGCGCGTTGCGGCGCGCGCGCTCCGCTTGCTGATGGCCTTCCGCGCCGAGAGCGGAGGGCCCGCGCCATGAAGATCCGCGCCATTCGGCTGGCCGAATGCGGCCGCTTCGCAGATCCGATCGCCCTCGACGGGTTGTGCGGAGGCCTGAACGTGCTCGTCGGGCCGAACGAGCTTGGCAAGTCGACGCTGTTGCGGGCCATGCAAACCGCGTTCTTCACCGATCACAAGTCGCGCCAGAAGGATGTCGTCGCGCTGCGTCCCTACCAAGGCGGCGCACCGTTGATCGAGGTCGAGTTCGAGGCCGGCGGCCACCGCTGGCGGCTGATGAAGCGTTTCCTGGCGCAGCCAACGGCCGAGCTGGTCTCGCTCGACGACGCGCATGCCAAGCCGATCCGCGGTGCCGACGCCGAAATCCAGCTCGCCGAAATTCTCGGCGGCGAAGGTGGCGATGGCCGCTTCCCGCTGCTGTGGGTGAGCCAGGGGGGAACACTGGATCCGCTGGAGCTATCCAACGGTGGCGCCAACATGATCCGAAGCGCCATTGCGCGCGAGGTGGAGACGGTGGCCGGCGGGGAGCCCGCGCGCGAGGTGCTGGAACGCGCCCGCAAGGCTCTCGCCCAGCTCGTGACGGAGAAGCAGCGCAAGCCAACCGGCGTCTATGGCGAAGCGCTGGCGGCAGCCCGCAAAGCAGTCACCGAACGCGACGAAGCCGCAACGACGCTGGCCGCGGTCAGAGCGCGCATCGACACGCTCGGCGAGCTGCGCGCACGCGAGGCCGCGCTGTCCAATCCGAGCGCCACAGCCGCGCGCGAGGCCGCATTCGCCGAGGCCAGGACAGCGCTGTCGGCTGGCAAGCAGGCGCAGCAGCGTCTGGAAGCGGCCGCACTGAAGGCGAACGCCGCGCGGGGCGAACACGAGGCAGCGCGGCGCGACGCGACGGTGCTCGCCCAGGATCTCGCCGATCTCGAGACGGTCGCCGGCCTGATTGCAGCCGACACAGCGCGCGGCCAGACAGTGCGCGAACGGCTGGCGGCGGCGACGCGCGACACAGAGGCGGCGCGCACGGCCGTCGCTGGCGCCCGCCAAGCGGTTACAGCGGCCGAAGCGGAACTCTTGGCGGAAGCTGAAATGGCGCGCCGCCAGATGAACGCGGCGCGGCTGGCCGAGCTTGAGGCGCGGCTGGCTGCGGCTCGGGCCGCGGAGCACCGGCGCCAACACGTTGCGGCCGGGCTGGCGCTGCTGCCGGTGAGCGACGCCGATCTCCGCGAGGCGCGGCGCGCGAGCCAGGATCTGGCCGGCTGCAAGGCCCGTCTCGACGCCATCGCTGCAACGCTCCACATGGCCTATCTCCCGGGCGCCAAGTCCCGCATCACTGTTGACGGTCGCGAGCTCGCAGATGGCGAACGGCTGCAGGCCACGTCGGCGCTGGCGCTCGATATCGAAGGCGTCGGCACCCTAACGGTGGCGCCGGGCGTGATCGAGGGGCACGACGAACTCGTGCGCCAAAGTGCGGCGCTTCAAGACTCGCTCGCCTCGGTGCTGCGGCGATGCCGCGCCGGTGACGTCGCCGAAATCGAGGCCCGCCTCGAGACCAAACGGGCGCTCACGGCCGACCTCGCCGAGGTCCAAGCCAGGCTCGATGCCGCCGCGCCGCAAGGCCTCGTGACGCTCGAAGCCACGTGCACGGCCGCAGCATCGCCCGGCGGCATGGCGGCACCGAGCATCACGCCGACGCGCCAACGCGGGCACATCGAGTTGGATCTCGGCACCGCGCGCCAGCGCTTGGCCGAAGCCGAACGGGCGCTCAATGCCATCGACGGCGAGATGGCGCGACTGCGTGAGGACGCGGCCGGCCTCACAAAAACGCTGGAGTTGCGGAGTGAGCAGCGCCAGCGTCTCGATGCCCGGCTCCCCCCAACGGCCGAGCGCGCGGCCCAAACCCAGGCGCTCGCGGCCAAGGTCGCGGAGCGGCTGGCCGTGCTCAACGCTGCCGAACGCGAGCGCACGGCATGGGCCGAGCAGGCACCCTCACCTGAAGCGCTGCGCACGCTCGAAGGGCATCTCGCATCCGCCGAACAGGCGATCGCCACAGCCGTCCGCGAACTCGGCCAGATCGCGAACGATGCCGCCCGCATCGAAGGCGAACTGCAATCGCGGCGCGAGGAGGATGTGGAGTCGCGTGCGGCCTTGCTCGCCGACATCGCCGACGAGACCGAGGCACGCGCGGCCGACATCGCAGAGGAAGCCGCCGCTCTCCGCCTCCTCATCGACGAGCTCGAAGCAGCGGAGAGCGCCATCCAGGATCGCTTCCTGGCCCCGGTGACTGCGCGACTGAAGCCCTATCTCGAAAGCGTCTTCCCGGGCGCGGCGCTCGGTATGGACGCGAGTTTCGGCGTGGCAACAATCGCGCGGAACGGACTGCCGGAGGACATGACGCGGCTGAGCGCGGGAACGCGCGAACAGATCGCCGTCCTGACGCGGCTCGCCTTCGCGGGCCTGCTGAGCGACGCCGGTCACGCGACACCGCTGATCCTCGACGACGCGCTCGTCTATTCCGACGACGAGCGGATCGCCGCCATGTTCGGCGCCCTGCAGAAAGCTGCAGCCGTACATCAGGTGATCATCCTCAGCTGCCGAACCAAGGCTTTCGAAAGCCTTGGCGGGACCCGCGTCGCCATCAAACGTTGGGCGGCCTGAGCGGCGGCTGCGCCATGTGCGTTCGCCGCCGGTCGCTTGCTCTTGGCGGAGCGGCATGCAACGTCTGGCCATCGCTGTGACGAACCGGAGCCCTGACATGACACCCCGCATCGCCCTGATTGGCCTTGGCATGGCGGTGGGGCCCCACGCTAAGGGCCTCGTCGATCTGCAGGCGGCGGGCAAAGCCCAGGTCGTCGCGGCCTTTGCACCCAGTGTGGCGCGGCGGCAGGCCTTCGCGAAGCAATATCCGTTCCCGATCGCCGATAGGCTCGAGCCGATTCTGGCCGATCCGTCGATTACGGCCGTCGGCATCCTGACACCGCCGAACACCCATCTCGAGCTGGTGCGGCGCGCGACAGCGGCGGGCAAACACATTCTGCTCGAGAAGCCGCTCGAGATCACGACCGCGCGCTCGGACGACCTCGTACGTGCCGCGGAGAGCGCAGGCGTGACGCTGGCTGTGATGTTGCAGCACCGGTTCCGGCCGGCTGGCGAACGGATGCGCGAAATTCTTCAGGAAGGACGGCTTGGCGACATCATCAACTGCTCGACGTCGATCCGGCTCTGGCGACCGCAGAGCTACTACGACGAACCTGGCCGCGGAACGAAAGCGCGCGACGGCGGCGGCGTTCTGCTGACGCAAGGTATCCACACGCTGGATCTGATGTTGTCACTGGCGGGACCGATCACGGAGGTCGCCGCCTATGCCGCGACATCGTCGGTCCATCGCATGGAAACGGAGGACATGGTTGTGGCCGCGGTCCGCTTCGCGACGGGCGCGCTCGGCGTCATCGAGGCAACGACTGCCGCCTATCCGGGCGCCGCCGAGCGCATCGATATCGCGGGAACGAAAGGTTCGGCGAGCCTCGCTGGCACGTCTCTGACGGTGCAGTACCAGGACGGCTCGCGGGAAGAGTTGGTGCCGGATGGGTCTGCGGGCGGCACGGGCGCCGATCCAATGGCATTTCCGCACGACTATCATCGCGCGGTCTGGGCCGATTTCGCCGCGGCCATTGCCGGAAAGCGGCCCCCCCGCGTCTCCGGCCGCGATGCCCTTCGGGTCCATCACCTGATCGACGCGCTGCTGGCGTCGGGCGCCACTGGCAAACGCACGCCGGTCGCCGCAACCTGACAATGCACATCAAATACGACTGCGTGTCGCCAAGTCGAGCGACGTCAGCGGCTCATGGATATTTGTGCGCTGCCACCGCCGCCCGACAGTGACGCGTTGAGGCTGTTGCCATTCACCGTAATCCGGATCGAGCCAGTGACTCCGTATTCCGGATTGGTAAAGTCTCCGGCAAAGCGATTGCCGCCAACGCGGGCCAGCTGTCCGACTTGCTCGACGCGTGCCGACGGCGTGGCGCACACGGCGTTCATGCCGAAGTTATTGCCCTGCCGCTTGAAGCTGACCTTGCAGCGGGCATTCTCCGTCTCGCCCGACGGGAATGTGATCTTGCCGGCACCGCTCCACGAGCCTTCCAAGCTGGCGTCCTGCCCCAGCGCCGCCGAAGGGCCGGCCACCGGGCTGATAACCGCGAGGGCAAAGCCCATCAAAGCCACGGTCAGAAACTGCAATTTCGATGTCCGTATCATGGGTGCGAACCTTATAGGTTTAAACGCCCAACCCGAACTCAATGCGCGAACTATGTCGCTTGAGTCCGGCTCGGTCAATTGGTGCGACAAGACTATGCCCGCAGTATGACAAGACATTTGTGGACTGCGCTCAAATTGCAACGGGTGACAATCAAACGAATTTGTGATTGCAAGATCTTATCGTGCTTGGTTCTTTGTTTCGTTTGCATCCCGTCCGCCAGCTGAGCAGAGTTCGAAGTCGCGGTGCAACGCCAGCTGCCGCATGGGCGCTGCCTGGATTGTCTGGTAAAAGTCTGATCGCCCGTTCAGCTTGCGCTGGCGTACTTGAGCCTCAGCACCCAGAGACTGGACACCCAAAGAGACCAGGCGCATGACAACGCTACTGATCACCCATTCGTGCTTCGTCGCTCACGATACCGGTCCAGGCCACCCCGAACGGCCCGATCGCATGCGCGCGATCGATACCGTGCTCGGCCACGAGACCTTCAAAAGCCTGAAACGCCTCGACGCACCGCTGCGGGACGACGTCGAAGACTGGATCGCGCTGGCGCATCCCAGGGACTATATCGAAGCGATCAAGGACGCACGCCCGGCGCCCGGTGAAGAGGCGGTCCGCCTCGATCCCGATACGGTGCTCTCGTCGGGCACCTGGGAGGCGGCGCTTCGGGCGGTGGGAGCCGGTTTGCTCGCGGTAGACGAGGTGGTCGGCGGCCGGGCGGCGAACGCCTTCGCCCAGGTGCGCCCCTGCGGGCATCATGCCGAGGCGGCCCGGGCCATGGGCTTCTGTCTTTTCAACAACGTCGCGATTGCCGGCATGTACGCGCGCAAGAAGCACGGCCTGGAGCGGATCGCCGTAGTCGACTTCGACGTCCATCACGGCAATGGGACGCAAGATATTTTTTGGAACGACAAGGACTTGTTCTTTGCCTCGACGCATCAGATGCCGCTCTATCCCGGCACCGGCGCACGCGGCGAGACGGGGGTCGGAAATATCTGCAATGCCCCCTTGCGGCCCGGCGACGGCGGAGAACCGTTCCGTGACGCCTTCGAATCGCGCATCCTCCCCGCCTTGAAGGCCTTTGGGCCCGATATCGTCCTCGTCTCGGCCGGTTTCGATGCCCATCGTGACGACCCGCTCGCCAACTTGGCACTGGTGGAAGCTGACTTTGCCTGGGCGACGGAGCAACTGGCCGACGTCGCCCGCAAGCAGGCCGGCGGTCGGATCGTGTCGATGCTCGAAGGCGGCTATAATCTCGCGGCGCTCCAGCGATCGGTCGCCGTCCACGTCAAAGGCTTGATGGATGCAGGGAGCTGAGCTTCCGGCGCTAGGTTAAGGAAAACCAGATGCAGCAGCAGATGACCCGCAGCGCGGCGAAGTACGCCGACATCAAAGAGATGAGCTTCGAGCGCGCCTTGAAGGAACTCGAGAGTATCGTTGGCCGGCTGGAGCGGGGCGACGTCGAACTCGAGGAATCCATCAACATCTACGAGCGCGGCGAAGCGCTGAAGGAACATTGTGACCGGCTGCTCAAAGGTGCGGAGGCCAAGGTCGAGAAGCTCGCCTTCGGTCCCGACGGAACACCCAAAGGCACGGAGCCGTTCGAGGCCGAGCACGGCGGCGGCTGACGCCGACTGGCATCCCAATCAGAAGATGTCATAGCAACTCGGGTGCGGCGTTTTGCCGGGCACGCCGCATGCGTGCGCAGCGAGGCGGTTTGCGGCCGGTGATGGCGGCAATGGGTCACTTTCACACGAAGGACAATAGGATTACAAGGAGGCCACCTGTACCATTGGTCTAGTAGGCTCATGACCCAGTCCTCCAAGACGCCCGTCCTCGACACCATCGCAACGCCGGCCGATATCCGCCGGTTGGCCGACAAGGACCTGTTTCAGCTGGCTGCCGATCTGCGGCAGGAGACCATCGATGCCGTCTCGGTGACCGGCGGCCATCTCGGCGCGGGCCTCGGCGTCGTCGAGCTGACGGTGGCGCTGCACCGGGTGTTCGATACGCCCGACGATCGCCTGATCTGGGACGTCGGCCACCAGGCCTACCCGCACAAGATCCTCACCGGCCGGCGCAACAAGATGCGCACGCTGCGCCAGGGCGGCGGACTCTCCGGATTCACCAAACGCAGCGAAAGCCCCTACGACCCGTTCGGCGCGGCCCATTCCTCGACGTCGATTTCGGCCGGCCTCGGCATGGCCGTCGCGCGCGATCTCGACCAGCGCAAAAACCATGTCGTCTGTGTGATTGGCGATGGCGCGATGAGCGCTGGCATGGCCTACGAGGCGATGAACAATGCGGGTGCCCGCAACGAGCGCCTGGTGGTCATCCTGAACGATAACGACATGTCGATCGCGCCGCCGGTCGGCGCCCTGTCGACGTATCTGGCCCGCATCACATCCTCTGGCGCCTATCTGCAGCTGCGCGAAGCCGGCAAGCAACTCGCCAAGCACCTGCCGAAATCGTGGGAGCGGCGGGCGGCCCGGATGGAGGAATATACGCGCCACTTGTGGCAGGGCGGTGCTTGGTTCGAGGAGCTCGGCTTCTACTACGTCGGTCCGATCGACGGGCATGATCTCAACGTTCTGTTGCCCGTGCTGCGCAATGTGCGCGAGGCCAAGGACGGCCCGATCCTGGTCCATGTCGTGACCCGCAAAGGCAAGGGCTATCCACCGGCCGAGGCGTCGGCAGACAAATACCACGGCGTCAATGCGTTCGACGTCATCACCGGCACCCAGGCCAAGCCGAAAGCCAACGCGCCGGCCTACACGCGCGTCTTCGCCGAAAGCCTGATCGCCGAGGCCCGGCGCGATCCGAAGATCGTGGCCGTAACCGCCGCGATGCCCAGCGGAACCGGCCTCGATCTCTTCGGCAAAGAATTCCCCGAGCGCACGTTCGACGTCGGCATCGCCGAGCAGCACGGCGTGACCTTCGCCGCGGGCCTTGCAACCGAAGGCTACAAGCCGTTCGTCGCGATTTATTCGACATTTCTGCAGCGCGCGTACGACCAGATCGTGCACGATGTCGCGATCCAAGGCCTGCCCGTGCGCTTCGCGCTCGACCGGGCCGGGCTGGTTGGCGCCGACGGTCCGACGCATGCGGGCTCCTTCGATCTCGCCTATCTCGGATGCTTGCCCGGGTTCGTCATCATGGCCGCAGCCGATGAGGCCGAGCTGATGCACATGGTGGCGACTGCGGCGGCGATCGACGACCGGCCATCGGCATTCCGCTATCCGCGTGGCGAAGGTGTCGGTCTCGACATGCCGGCCGTGGGTGTTCCGCTGGAAATCGGCCGAGGACGCATCGTCCGCCAGGGCTCCGCCGTCGCGATCCTCTCGCTGGGTACGCGTCTCGCCGAAAGCCTCAAGGCCGCAGACCAGCTCGCCGCCTTCGGCCTGCCGACGACCGTTGCCGATGCCCGCTTCATGAAGCCGCTCGACACCGATCTCATCGATCGCCTGGCGCGCGAGCATGAAGTTCTGATCACGATCGAGGAAGGCAGCATCGGCGGCTTCGGCAGCCACGTGCTGCAACATCTCGCGCTGGCCGGACATCTCGATCGCGGCCTGAAAGTGCGGCCGATGGTGCTGCCCGACACCTTCATCGACCACGACAAACCCGACAAGATGTACGAGCGCGCCGGCCTCAATGCGGCGGGCATCACGGCGATGGTGTTGCAGACGCTCGGGCGCGCCGTGCAGGCCAACGAGCGCTGATCGGCGCGCGCGGCGCGGAGCCTCAGGGCGCGCGTAACGCGCGCACTCCAGTGCCATCGCAGTGAATTGAGGCCCGTGCGGTTCCGGCCTTGGCCGGAGCATTGCAAGTCGAGCACAACCGCACGCCCGCAATGATTTAGGCGGCCTGTTTTCGGAAGGCCTGCAGGCTGCCGGCGTGGATCAGCTCGCTCGGCAGCTGATGACCGACGATCGCTTCGGCCATGCGACCGACCTCGATCAACTTGTCGAGATCGACGCCGGTCTCGATACCCATCTCCTCGCAGAGCAGCACCAGCTCCTCCGTGCAGATGTTGCCAGCCGCACCTTTCTGGCCGGCGAACGGGCAACCGCCGAGACCGCCGACCGTGGTGTCGAACTGCGCCACGCCCATCTTGATCGCCGCGTGCGCGTTGGCGATCGCCATGCCGCGCGTGTCATGCAGATGCAGCGCGATCGTCTTGTCCGGCCAGCGGTTGCGCACCTCGCCGATGACGCGCTCGATCCGCGGCGGGATCGCCCAGCCCATCGTGTCGGCGAGCGAGATCGTTTCGAGCTTGGCGCCCGCTTCCTCCGCGAGCTTGAACCCATCGGCGACACGCTCCACGACTTGTGCCGGCTTGACGTCGCCCGAGTAGTTGCAGCCGAACGCCGCCATGATGCCGATGCGGCGTACCGGCACGCCACGATCGATGTGCAATGCCGTCTGCTTGCGCATGGCCTCGTAGTTCTCGGCCAGCGTGCGATTGAGGTTCTTCTTACAAAAGCCCTCCGTCGCAACGAGCGAGATGGAGCCGCACAACTTCAATTTGTCCTTGAAGGCGAGCGCGCGGTCGAGTCCTGAGGCGTTGAACCAAAGCGCGGTGTAGTCGACGCCCGGCTTCGCCTTGAAGCCTTGAACGGCCTGCTCGGCATCCGCCCACTGCGGTACGACCCGCGGCGACACGAACGAGCACACCTGGATGTGCGACAGCCCCGTTTCGGCCAGCGCCTCGATCAGGCGGATCTTGTCGGCCGTCGAGATCGGCCCCGGCTCGATCTGGAAGCCCTCGCGCGGGCCTTCCTCGTGGACGTGCACATGCTTTGGCAGATCGGACATGGGGGGCTCCTCTGGGTGGCCGGGGCGGGTGCTGGCTCAAGGCAGCATAGGCAGGGCCGCAGCGCAAGCCGGGCGCGGCGGCCAAAACCACACATCGACTATGCAAAGTCGAACCCAATTCAGCGGTTCCAGGACCCGCTCCACTCCTTCAACTCAGCTCCCTGATCCTGAAAATGCAGTCCGCCCTTGGGGGTCAGGGTGACGGTCGCGTTGATGCCGGGGTGCTGATCGGCGGGTGACTGCGCATTGCCGACATACTCGGGCCGGAAGCGGCGCAGCAGGATCGAGAGCGCTAGCGTATTCTCCACTTGGCTCATTGCGCCGCCGATGCACGCGCGCTTGCCGCCACCGAACGGGATGTAGGTGTAGGGTTTGCGCTTCTTCGCGGCGTCACCCATGAACCGCTCGGGCTTGAAGCGCTCCGGCTCGTCCCAGTATTTCGCCGAATGGTGCGTGCCGTAGGCGAACAGTACGATGCGGTCGCCGACCTTGATCTCCTTGCCGTCGATCACGTCGGGCTTGGAGGCGAGCCGCATCAGCCCCCAGATCGGCGGATAGAACCGCATCGTCTCCTGGACCACGGCGCGCGTATAGGCGAGCGCCGAATAGTCGGCCGCAGCCGGCTCGCGATTGGCGTTGCCGTAAACCGCGTCGCCCTCACGCCGGATGCGCTCGGCGATCTCCGGATTGCGCGACGTCTCATACAGCGCCCAGGCGAGCGTCAGCGCCGTCGTCTCGGTGCCGGCCCAGAGGTATTGTTTCAATTCGTCGACCGCCTGCTGCTGGTCGAATTCCGGAATCGTCGGATCGGCGACAGCGGCCTCGATCATTTTCAGAAGCGTGCGCTCGCGCATTTCGCTCGGCGTGGCGGAGAGCACGTCCAGCGGCACGCCGGCCCACACCTCCATCGCCTTCGCCGTCTCCTCCTCGGTGATCTCGAACTCCTCGCCGGACACCTTCTTCAGGCGGACCGACTTGTGATTCATGACGTCGGTGTAGGTCTTGACGCATTTGAAGACGAAGTGCGGATTGAACGGCATTTCGCGATCGAACAGCGCCTTGCAGATCATGTCGGCGGCGAGCGTCCAGGTCTGCTCGACCATCTCCACCGTCTCACCGGACTGCGCGAGTTTCTCCCAGATCGCCATCTTGGAGCGGATGGCCGCGAGGAAAAAGGGGACGTACTCCGCGAACATATCGGGGTGGAACGCCGGCTGTTGCGGCATGCGAACCTTCTGCCAGAGCGCCCCATCGTGGGTGATCATGCTCTTGCCGAAGATTGGTTTCAGGCCGTCGAAATACTTGATGTAGTCGTCGACCTTGGTGACGAGCACGTGTTTGAAATGCTCGGGCTCGGTCAGGAACACCACCCGCTGATTGCCCATATTGATGGGCAACACCGAGCCATAGCGCTCGCCGAGCTGCATCAGCATGGTCATGGGGTTGTGATTGTCGCCCCGGTGCAGCGCCGAGAGCTTGAACCAGATGCTCTCCTGTTCACCGAGGCCCTGGGTATGCGAAGGCAATGCACTCATGACGTTCAAACCTCGGCGCTTCGCGCGCGATTGGTGGCAGCCAGACCCCATTCCGCGGGCGTTACGCCGCAGACGACCGGCTCGGGCCCCTCAGTCTCAGATTTGGGCGCCCTGTTCATGTCCTATCCCTGTTGGATGTCTCCTAGCACCCACCAAGCGATCAAGTCCACGCGCACCCCGCCGCACCAGTGATCGCCTGGGCGCCTTGGTCGACGCCGAGACGCAGCGCCGCATGATGAGGCGGTCACGTGGTTAATCGCGAGCTAAGCAGAAGCCAATGTCAGAGGTGATCACATGATCGCGATCAAATCACCTTGCGCTCCCTGAGGCTGCGGATCTCCGCCTCGCCATAGCCCAGCCCGCGCAGTACTTCATCGTTATGCTGCCCGAGCTTCGGTGCGCGGCCGATCTTGGCTGGCGTCTCCGAGAATTGCCAGGGGGTGCCGTGCACCCGGAGACGCTTGCCATGCTCGGGATAGTCCATCTCCGTGACGTAGCCGTTGGCGAGCACGTCGGGGTCGGCTGCGGCTTCCAGCATGGTGTTGATCGGCGCCGAAACGATATCTCCGTCGCGCAGCTTGGCCACCCATTGGTCGCGCGAGCCCGTCGCAAACAGGCGCCCGAGCAAGGCCAGCAATTCCTCGCGCTTGGCGTCGGACTCCATCGCGACGCCCAAATGGCCGAACCCCGCCGCCTCCATCTGGCTGAAAAAGCCGAGTACCGTCATCGCTTCCTTCCATTGGTCGCGGGCCAGCTGGAATACGAAGGGTCGGCCTTGCGCGTCATTGAAGCTGGCCGACATGGCCGGCCGCTCCTTGGTGCCGGCCACCCGCGCCTGGCCGGTCACCGGATCGGTTCCGCGCCACATCGCCGTCTGAAACGTCCAGCCGAGCAGACGGATGATGCCGCCCAACAGCGAGAGTTCGACCTTCTGGCCAACGCCGGTCGTGCGCGCGTGCGTCAAGGCGGCAAGCGCGCCACCGAACGCCAGGATGGCGCAGGTCTCATCTGCGACTGACGCGATGCCTGTCCGCATGGGTTGTCCGGGTGACGCATAAGCTTGCGTGATGCCGCCCAACGCCTGCGCCATCGAGTCGGTGCCGGGCAGGTCCGCGTGCGGGCCTTTCGAGCCGTAACCCGAGATCGAGATGTAGACCAGCTTCGGGTTGACCTTTCTCAGGTCCTCGTAGCCGAAACCATTCTTCTCGGCAGCGCCGGGGCGGAAGTTCTGGCCGAATATGTCGGCCTCGGCGACCAGCTTCGCCAGAATCGCGCGGCCGTCCGCCGACTTGAGATTGAGCGTGACGCTTTTCACGCCGCGATTGTTGGTCTCGAAGAACGAACTCGGCATGCCCGGCAGTATCGACATCGTGCGCGAGTTGTCGCCGCCCTCCGGCGTCTCGATCTTGATGACATTGGCGCCAAGGTCAGCCATCAGCATGTAGGGCACCGTGCCGGCCTGCGCCGTCGAGCAGGTCACAACCTTCACGCCTTGCAATGGTCCATGTGGGGGTGTCATGCGCAGTGCTCCTCGATGTCGAGAAACAGTGCGACGCGCACGCCAAACAAGCAAGAGGGCCGCGCCCGGAGCGCGCAGACGGCGAACGCGAGCTATGCCTGGCTCAATTGCCGGGCGATCGCATCGCGGATCTCGCCCGGGATGGCCGTCGGCCGCCGCGCGTCGAGATCGAGCTGGACGCCGGCCTGCACCATCGAGGCGATGAGCCGCCCATCGGCGCCGGTCATCCGGTGCACATAACGTAGCGACGTATTGCCGAGCTGGGCCACGGAGGTGCGCACATCCACCCGATCGCCCACTTTGGCCGCGCCCGCGAGTTGCAGGTCCAGCAGGAATGTCGAGAACCCCCGGCGGTTCTTGTGCATGTAATCGGCGGTCATTCCGATCGAGGTGAGGAACTGCATTCCGGCGCCTGAGAACCGGTGAACGTGGTCCGAGAGGGACAGCCGGCCGGCTTCGTCGACCTCCCAGGGCTTGACCCGGTCACGCGCAGTGAGCGGGCCGGCCGCGGGCGTCACGGCCGCAGGCTCGGGCACCGCAGGGCCAGGCCACGCGACGGCGAGGGCGGCGAGCTTCTGGCGCGCCGCCACGCCTGTCGACGCTGGCAGATCCAGCTCTTCCGCGATCCAAGTCACGGTCTTGTTGGTGGTGGAGTCGATTGCCTGATGGCCAAGCCGCAGCGTCGGCCCATCGAGTGCAATGACCGCGCTGGTCATGTGGAAGGCGGCACCCGCGCGCAATTCGTGCTGGAACGTCGTGGCAAGCCGAGATGGGGCAGCGCCTGCCGAGGCGGCGAGCGTTCCACTGTCGTCGATCAGCTCGAGATAGTTGCGCGTCGCGTCGGCGAACCGCTCGAAGTAGTAGGCGATCGTAAAATGCTCGACGATGTCGCACTCCCACGCACTGACAACGCCTCTGTAGCTTTCTGTCCAGCCAGTCATAGAGGTCCGTCTCCGTCGTTTGGCGATGCGAAAAATGCGGGTTGTCGTGCCAGCGACTGGCGCCGAAACGGCAGTTGCTCAGGCGCTGCGATCGAGCGGCGGCACGAACAGCGGCGCGGGGACGCGCGATGACGCCGGGAAGATCGCTGTATCGTTTTCGACCCGCACCTCGCCGGCGGCGACCATGCGCAGCGCTTCCGGGTAGATCCGATGCTCGGCTTCGAGCACGCGCGCAGCCAGCGTCTCCTCGGTATCGCCCGGCATCACGGCGACGGCCGCCTGCGCGATGATCGGACCCGAATCCATCTCGAGCCGCATGTAGTGCACGGTGCAGCCCGAGATCCGCGTGCCGTCCTGGATGACGCGCTTGTGGGTGTGCAGCCCCGGATAGGCCGGCAGTAATGAAGGATGAACGTTGAGCTGGCGATCCAACCAGCGGTCAACGAAGCCGCCCGTCAAGAGCCGCATGAAACCCGCGTTGCAGATGAGTTCGGTGCCGTGATCCATCAGCGCCTGATGCAGGCGCGCCTCGAACGCCATGCGATTCGCGAATTGGCGATGATCGATGGCGACGGCCTTGATCCCCTGCTCCTCGGCCCACGAGAGGCCCAGCGCCTCCGGCCGGTTGGAGACGACCACCACCGGCTCGGCTGGAAAGCCCGGCTGGCGCATGGCGCGCACCAGCGACTGCATATTGGAGCCGCGGCCGGAAATGAGGATCGCAACGCGCTTCTTCTGGGTCATAGGCGTTGATAGCACGACAGAACCGCCGAATTCACCCTCCTTCGGCTGTCACCTTGGCCATTCCCTGTTGATGAAATGCCTCATGCCGCTTCACTTGGCGCACCCCCCGGGTTCGGCTTAAAGTCCGCTGCCAGTTCCAACACACGCCGAGACTCGTGTGTTCATTCCCGCACCTGGAGCCACCTATGCCCGGACCGCTCGACGGCATCCGCATCCTCGACCTGACCGCCGTCGTGCTCGGGCCGATCGCCACCCTGCATCTCGCCGACATGGGCGCCGATGTGATCAAGGTCGAGCCGCCGGAAGGTGACGTCATGCGCAACGCCGGCAACGCGCCGAGCCCGCGCATGGGGCCGATCTATCTGGCCGTCAACCGCAACAAGCGCTCGCTATGCCTCGATCTCAAGAAGCCCGCGGCCGTCGCCGCTTTGAAGCGCCTCGTCGCCACCGCCGACGTGTTCGTGCACAATACCCGGCCGCAGGCCATGGAACGGCTGGGCCTCGGCTACGATGATGTCCGCGCCATCAACCCAAAAATCATCTACGCCTACAGCCTCGGCTACAAGCGCTCCGGACCTTACGGCGCGAAGCCTGCCTACGACGATCTGGTACAGGGCGCGAGCGGGGCAGCGATGCTGCAATCGCGCGTTGACGGCGGCCCGCCACGCTTCATGCCAAGCCTCGTCGTCGACAAAACCACCGGCCTGCATCTCGCCATGGCCGTGTTGGCCGCGCTCGTCCATCGCGAGCGCAAGGGCGAAGGGCAACTCGTCGAGGTGCCGATGCTGGAAACGATCACCGGCTTCTGGCTGGCCGAGCATCTGTTCGACAAGACCTATCTGCCGGAACGTGGCCAGATGGGCTATGCGCGCGTGCTCTCCGCCGAGCGCCGGCCCTATCCGACGCGCGACGGGCACGTCTGCGCCATCGTCTACAACGAGAAGCACTGGCGCGCGTTCGTGGCCAAGATCGGCAAACCCGAATTGCTGACGGATCCGCGTTTCGCGACGCAGGCGCAGCGCTCCAACAACCAGGTCACCATCCAGAAGATCATCGCCGACGCGACGCCCGCGCTGACGACCGCCGAGTGGCTCGACTTCTTCGACGCGGCCGACATTCCCGCGATGGGCGTCAACGATCTCGAAGGCTTGTTCGACGATCCGCATCTGGCGGCGACCGGCTTCTTCACCGAGCGCGAGCACCCGACCGAAGGTCGCATCCGCACCTTCGCAAGCCCGTTCGATTTCTCGGCGACGCCGACGGGCTTCCATCGCCATGCGCCGCACCTCGGCGAAAATGGCCCGGAGGTATTGGCGGGCGCGGGATTTTCAACCGGCGAGATCGCAGCGCTCGAAGCGAGCGGCGCGATGCCGGTGACAAGGCCATCGAATAAGGCTGCAAAGGATTGAGCTTGCAGTTGTCGCCTGGAAGCCTGGGAGATGACCAAGGAAATTGCCGTCGCCGGAATGAATTGTGCCGGATTATCCAGCGTTCAACGCGCCGATCACGAAAATGTTGGTACTGGAAGCGCCCAAATTTTGCACTATCTTGTCGCGCATCAAAGCGTTCCGTCCAACTTGTCTCCCAGGGGAATCCTCAATGACGAAGTCGAAGCTGTTGGCAGGCCTCTCGCTTGCCGCCGGACTGGCTGTGTTGGCCACCAGCGTGACCGTGGCGCAGGATCCGATCTCCAAGCGCCGTGATTTCATGAAGGGCAGCGTAGGCCCCGGAGCCAAGGCGTCGGGCGAGATGATCAAGGGCGAGAAGCCCTATGACGCAGCAGCCGCTGCCGCTGCGGCCAGCAAAATTGCCTCGGGTTGGGAAGAGTTCGCGAAGAACTTCCCGAAGGGGAGCGAAACCGGCGGCGAGACACGCGCCGCACCGAAGATCTGGGAGACTTTCTCGGACTTCGACGAGAAGGGCAAAGCATTGGCCAAAGCGGCCGGCGTTGCAGCTGCTGAAGCACCGAAAGGTCTCGACGCCTTCAAGGCGGCTTGGGGCGAAGTCGGCAAAACCTGCAAGGGTTGCCACGATCTCTATTTGCTTCCGAAGAAGTGAACGAATCGCCCAAGACCGAAGACCGAGTTCAAACGGGAGGAAGCCAGCGCTTCCTTCCGTTTTTCGTTTTTGGCCGCTGTATTCCTGACACCCAGGCTGCCGGCGGGTATGGTGCGGCATGACTTTTCGCGAGCGACTGAAAGACGCCTGGGCCTGCGAGACGTGCCGTTTCTGGCGGCAGGCGACGCTGCTGGTTGCGAGCCTGCTCGCGGTAACGTGGATACTGAGCTAATGCGGCCATGAGCGACGCGTGGCCTGTCATCGATGGTATCGATCCCGACTTGGACCATGCACTCGTGCTGGCCGATGGCCGGCGGATCGTGTGGCGCTGTTATGGCGACCCGAAGGGCACGCCGGTGATCGCCCTGCACGGCACGCCAGGCTCGCGGCTCAAGTTTTCGGCGACGGACGCGCCGGCGCACGCGCTCGGCCAATGGATCGTCTCGATCGATCGATGGGGTTACGGCGCGACGAGCCCGCATCCGGCACCGACGCTGTCGGCTTTTGCCGATGACATGCTGGCGCTCGCCGATCATCTGTCACTCGATCGCGTTGCGGTCCTGGGTGTTTCCGGTGGCGGGCCCTATGCGGTCGCGGTCGCCGCACGCTTGGCTACGCGTGTCTCGGCGGTCGCGCTGGTGGCGCCCGTGGGGCCGCTTGCCGGTGAAGCTGGGCTGGTAATGACGCCGTTGCATCAGTTCTGCTTCGGGAGGCTGGCGCGGTCACCGCGCAGTGTGCATCGGGTGTTCGCGGCGTTTGCGCGGCTGCTCAGGTTTTCGCCCGAATTCGGCGTGCGTGTCGCCAATGCGCTGGCGCCGAAGGCCGACCGGGCCGTGCTCCGTCACACTGATACGCGGCAGCGCCTTGCTGCAACCTTTGCCGAAGGTCTGCGGCCTGGCACGATGGGCCCCGTCACTGATCTCGGCCTGTTCGCCGCACCTTGGACGATCGCTCCCGCCGACGTCACGGCTCCCTGCCGTCTTTGGCTTGGTTCGGCCGACGTCAACGTGCCCGGCGATGCGGTCCGGCGACTGGCGAAACGGCTGGCCGGTGCCGAGATGGTCGAGCTGCCGGGCCATGGGCATCTCTGGGTGGCGCGGAATTATGACGAGGTGCTGGCTTGGCTCGCGTCACAAACGACGTCCAAGAACGCAAACAGTCACTTAGCATGAGCCAAGTGGCTGTGGAAATATCTCGGAGATTGGGCTGAGCGTCAGGCCGGCGCGCGACCGCCAAATGTCGGCAAGTGCCCGCGAAGCCACGTTACGGCTGCCGACACATTCTGCATCGCTGAAATTGGCTGTGCAGCTGGCACAACCATCAACGCCCGACCGGGTTCCGGTCGCTCGATGGCAGGCGCCACCAAGGCTTCTGTATCGTCTTCTGGTGTGGCCATTGCGTAACCGGCTGCCGTCGCCGCGGTATTCAGTCTGTCCATACCCATGGCATTACCCCGAACCAACCGTGGGGTGCTTGACGCCATCGTCAGGCTTCCCCACACACTAAAACTATTATGCCGCTAACTTTATTGATGCGACATAAATGCGCGCGTCAAGTGAAATTCACTATGTTTCCATATTATTTACAATTTGCTGCGCTGCACACGTCATTTCTCGCAGATATCCAGACGCCTGAGCTTTACCCGAAGAATGCAAAGGCTTCGTGACGGTGGGCTCCGGCCGGGGTCTGCAGGCCGCAATGGTCGCGAACCTTTGATTGCGAGCCTGCGGTTGAGCCGCTATGGTCCCGCCGCCTTGGGGCGTAGCCAAGTGGCAAGGCAGCGGATTTTGATTCCGCCATTCGGAGGTTCGAGTCCTCCCGCCCCAGCCAGATAACTTATTGATATCAGGAGATATTGCGTCTCTGTGGAAATCCCGAATTGTGTCGGCATGTCGGCCGGTTGCGCACCGTCAAGTTCGCGCCGTGTCAGCAGAGACCCCACTTCAAGAGGAACGTGGCGCCAAAGTGCGTGGTGTCTCTGACGCCCACTTTATCGAAGGCGTCCGCATAGCGGCGATGCGCGATCGGCATGTGCTCTGTAATCGTGGTGTGCCGGTTGCGGACGGGCGACAAGGCGCGGCTCGCGATACGGCTGCCTTTGTGGAAGACCTCGACTGTAGCAGCGGTGATGCGTGCCGCGACGATCTCGCGGATCAGCTTCGATGGCACCGCGAAGCAGTGGTCTGATATCTCGATGCGGTCGTCCGGCGCGACGCGAGGCGCTTCCATCTCTCACAATGCCATCTCTCTATGGGTATGGCGCCAGTGCGCCATGCTCTGCTCCAACTGGCCTTCCACAACGATGTTCCCATTATCCAAGCAGACCTCGCACAGGGCCGCAGTCTGGTGGTTGAACAGCCGCGATCAGGCACTAACGAGCGCGTCAAGCTCTGCGAGATCGCGCCGCATCTCCCCGATCATCCAGTCGCGGATGCGGAGCACCACCGGGCGAGCGGGCCGGCCGCGCGGCGCGACCAGACTGAAGACTTGCCCGGTGACGACCTGGTAGCGGGACGCTGGCACCAACGTCCGTCCAGCAGGTTGCGCGAGATGGCGCTCACCCAGCCGAGCGCGATGCCCTGTCCGCCCAGGGCCGCCTGCAGCACCACGGCATAGTCCGAGAACTCGATCCAGTTGCCGGGCGGGACGGCGGCGAGCCGGCCCGCTTGCCGACAGCGCGTGCCAGTCGATCTCGGTGTCCGACAACTGCAGCAGCACGTGCCCTGTCGACCGGCCGCGCCGTCGTCGAGCGGGCCCTTGTCGGCGAGGTAGGCCGGGCTGCAGACCGGAAGAACGATCTCCGGCGCGAACGGCCAGCGTGCATTCGTCGGCTCGCCGGCGCCGCACCGGCGCATGGCGAGATCGACGCTGCCGAGCGGGCCCCGCAGCGCGCCGGAGATCAATTGGAAGCGCAGATCGACATCGGGAAACGCCTGCGTGGAACTCCCGCATGCGCGGAACGAACCAGTGCGTCACGAACGCGGTCGACAGCGACAGCTCGACCACCTGCTTGCGCGCGTGCGCTGGCCGATCTCGCGCAGCGGTCGTCGATGCGGTGCAGGGACTCGCTCAGCGTGCGGTAGAGCTTCTCGCCGTCGGCCGTAAGCTCGAGACCGGTCGGACTGCGCACGAACAGCGACGTCGCGAGCGGCTCCTCGAGCTCGGCGATGTTGCGGCTGACGGAGGGCTGCGTCAGGTTGAACTCGCGTGCCGCGGCGCTGCAACTGCCGAGCCGCGCGGCAGCCTCGAAGATCAGCAGGCAGCGCGGCGAGCTGAGCATGCGGCCGAGCGGGTCATACGGTGAGCGTATATCCCCCCTATACATTGTCAAGCGGACCGGCGGTCCGGCACTGTGCCAGACTTTGCATGGACGGAACCGGTCGACGATCGCGATGGGAGACGATGACCATGTCGAAGCGCGGCACGACAGCCGGCCAGCCTCAGCGGCGCGGACCAGGCGCTGGTCGACCGAAGCCATGCGCCGGGCGCCAGCCGGCGCGAGATCCTCGGCTGGCTGATGGCCGGCGGGGCGAGCCTCGCAGCCGCCGGCGGCCTGCTCGGCAGCGCCACCGGTGCGCCGGCGCAGGCGCCGCGCAAGGGCGGCCGCATCAAGGTCGCCGGCAGCGCTCGATCTCGCCGCAAGACACGCTCGACCCGGCCAAGCAGTCGCTGCTCGGCCGACTACATGCGCTGCAGCATGTTCTACAATGGCCTGACCGCGCTCGACGGCAGCCTGACGCCGCAGCCCGAGCTCGCCGAGAGCTTCACGCACGACAAGGCGAAGGTGTGGACCTTCAAGCTGCGCAAGGGCGTCACTTTCCATGACGGCAAGGCGCTGACCGCCGAGGACGTCGTCTATTCGCTCAACCGCCACAAGGACAAGGCGGCCGGCTCGCGCGCCAATGCGCTGGCGGCGCAGATGGAGGAGATCAAGGCGCCGGCCCGCACGAGGTGACGATCACGCTGGCGTCGCCCAATGCCGACCTGCCCGTCATCCTCGGCACCTGGCACTTCTTCATCATCAAGGAGGGCACGACCGAGTTCAAGACGGCGGTCGGCACCGGCCCCTACAAGGTGAAGGAGTTCACGCCGGGCATGCGCACCATCGGCGTGCGCAACGAGAACTATTGGCGGCCCGGCCGGCCCTACCTCGACGAGATCGAGCTGATCGGCATTCCCGACGAGGCGGCGCGCGTCAATGCGCTGCATCTCGGGCGACGTGCAGATGATCGCCGGCATCAATCCGCGCTCGATCCGCCAGATCGAGGCGGCACCCGGCTTCAAGGTGTTCGAGACCAAGGCCGGCTACTACACCGACCTCGTCATGCGCCAGGACGTCGATCCGACGAGAAACCCGGACTTCGTGATGGCGATCAAGCACCTGTTCAACCGCGAGGAGGTGCAGATCGGCGGTGTTCCGCGACTATCGCCGTCGTCGGCAACGACCAGCCGATCGATCCGTCGAACCGCTACTACTGCAAGGACGTGCCGCAGCGCCCGTTCGATCCGGACAAGGCGAAGTTCCATTTCCAGAAGACGGGCATTGGCAATACCGCGGTGCCGCTGTTTGCCTCGACGGCCGCGCCGGGCTCGATCGAGATGGCCGTGCTGCTGCAGGAGGCGGCGCAGAAGATCGGCCTCAACATCGACATCAAGCGGGTGCCGGCCGACGGCTACTGGGCGAACATACTGGATGAAGCAGCCGTTCGGCTTCGGCGCCATCAATCCGCGCCCGAGCGCCGACATCCTGCTCACGCTGTTCTTCAAGCCGACGCCGACTGGAACGAGAGCGGCTGGAAGAACGAGAAGTTCGACCAGCTGCTGGCCGCGGCCCGCGCCGAGAGCGACGAAGCCAAGCGCAGGCAGCACTACTGCGACATGCAGATGTCATCCGCGACAATTGCGGCATCGGCATTCCGGTGTTCATCACTCTGCTCGACGCCCATCCGACAAGGTGCAGGGCCTGAAGCCGATCCCGCTCGGCGGCCTCATGGGCAACGCCTTCGCCGAGCACGTCTGGCTCGAGGCGTAACCGATGAGGCAGGGACGCGCGCGCAGTGCGCAGCGCTGTCGACGCAGTGCAGCGATGGCGCGGCTCCTCATGCCGCGGGCGTGATCAGTCGCGGACCAGGCCAATGAACGCGACGATCGGGCGGCTGATCGCGGCGCATCGGCACCAGCCTGTTGATCCTGCTGCTGATCGGCTGATCGTCTTCGCCGCGACGCTGCTGCTGCCCGGCGATGTCGTCGAGGAGATGCTCGGCCAGAGCGGCGACGCCGGAGATGGTCGCGGCGATGCGCAAGTCGATGGGCCTCGACCGGCCGCCACTCGTGCGCTATCGTCGGTTGGCTCGTCGGGACTGCTCGCCGGCGATCCCGGCAAGTCGCTGGTCAACGGGCTGCCGGTCGCCGAGCTGATCGGCAAGCGCCTGCCGAACTCGCTGATGCTGGCGGGCGTCACGGCCGCGCTCGCGGTGCCGATCGCGCTCGCGCTCGGCATCACGGCCGCCATGCGGCAGGGCTCGCGCTATGACCGCGTCGTCAGCATGCTGACGGTCTCGATGGTCTCGGTGCCGGAATTCCTGATCGCCACCATCGCCGTGCTGCGTGCTCGCCGTGAATCTGCGTTGGCTGCCCGCCCTGGCGACGATCTCGGACGGCCAGTCGACTGGCGCAGCTGCTGCGCGCGCTCGCCATGCCGGTGCTCACGCTGACCTGCGTCGTCGTTGCGCAGATGGCGCGGCTGACGCGGGCGGCCGTCGTCAACACGCTGCGCGCGCCCTACATCGAGATGGCGATCCTGAAGGGCGCGAGCCCGGCCCGGGTGGTGCTGCTGCATGCGCTGCCGAACGCGATCGGGCCGATCGCCAATGCGGTGGCGTTGAGCCTGTCCTCGCTGCTCGGCGGCGTCGTCGTGGTCGAGACGATCTTCAATTATCCCGGCCTCGCCAGCCTGATGGTCGATGCCGTGTCGCACCCGCGACATCCCGTCGTGCAGGCCTGCGCCATGATCTTCTGCGCCGGCTATCTGCTGCTGGTGACCATGGCCGACATGCTGGCGATCGTGTCGCAATCCGCGGCTGCGGCACCGGTGAGGGCGATGAGCGCACCATGACGACGCAGCCGACAGGACATCGAAGTCGCGGCGGCGCCGCGTCGGCGGCGCGCAGCTCGTCGGGCCGTCATCGGTCTTGCGCATCGTCGGCTTCTGGCTGCTGATGGCGGTGATCGGGCCCGTCGATCGCGCCCTATGCGCGCCGGCAAGCGCGTCGACCTCGACTTCTTCGGCCCGATGAGCCTCGAAGTTCCCGCTCGGCACCGATTACCTCGGCCGCGACATGCTGAGCCGCGTGCTCTATGGCGCCCGCTACACGATCGGCCTCGCGCTGGCGGCGACGGTGTTCGCCTGCCTCGCCGGCACCTCGCTCGGCCTGCTCGCGGCGGCGGTCGGCGGCTGGCTCGACGCGATCCTCAGCCGCGCTCCTCGATGCGCTGATCTCGATCCCGAGCCTGCTGTTCGGCCTCGTCGTCGTCGCCGTCTTCAAGAGCTCGATGCGGTGCTCGTCCGGCTGCCGCCATCATCTACACGCCCGGCTCCTATCGCATCGCCCGCTCGCTCGCCGTCAATGTCAATGCCACCGACTTCGTCATCGTGGCGCGCGCGCGCGGCGAGGGCACGCCGCTACATCATGCTCGCAGGAGATCCTGCCCAACATCATCGGGCCGATCCTCGCCGATTTCGGCCTGCGCTTCGTGTTCGTCATCCTGCTGCTCAGCCGCCTGAGCTTCCTCGGCCTCGGCGTTCAGCCGCCGCATCGCCGACTGGGGCTCGCTCGTGCGCGAGAACATCTCCGGCTTCGTCTATGGCGCGCCGGCCGTGCTCGTGCCGGCGCTCGCGATCGCCTCGCTGACCATCGCGCGTCAACCTCGTCATCGACAGTCTGCGGCTGCGCCGGCCGAACGCCATGGAGGCTGACATGGAAGTGCACCGGCGCCGTCGTCGAGGTCGCGGACTTGAGCCTGACCGGGCGCGACGACGCCGGCCGCGAGGCGGCATCGTCGATGACGTCTCGTTCGCGATCGGCAAGGGCGAGGTGCTGGCGCTGATCGGCGAATCCGGCTCCGGCAAGTCGACGATCGCGCTGGCGCTCATGGGCTACGCCCGGCCCGGCTGCCGCATCGCCGGCGGCTCGGTCACGCATCGCGGGCGAGGAGATCCTGGCGCTGCCGCCGCAGGCCCGCGCCGGCGCTGCGCGGCCGCCGCGTCGCCTACGTCGCGCAAAGCGCCGCGGCCGCCTTCAATCCGGCCAAGCGCCTCATGTCGCAGGTGATCGAGTGCGCGCGCATTCACCGCACGATGTCCGCCGCCGAGGCCGGGCGCGCGCCGTCGAACTGTTCGGCGCGCTGTCGCTGCCCGAGCCCGAGCACGATCGGCGAGCGCTATCCGCATCAGGTGTCGGGCGGCCAGCTGCAGCGCCTGATGCTCGCCATGGCGCTGATCAACGAGCCCGACGTCATCATCCTCGACGAGCCGACCACGGCGCTCGACGTGACGACGCAGATCGAGGTGCTGCAAGGCCTTCCGCAAGGTCGTGCGCGAGCGCGGCACGACGGCGCTCTACGTCTCGCACGATCTCGCCGTGGTGGCGCAGGTGGCGGACCGCATCGTCGTGCTGAAGCGCGGCGAGATGCAGGAGACCGGCAGCCACGCGCGCGCTGCTCGCCGCGCCGCGGCACGCCTATACGCGGAGCCTGCTCGAGGCGGCCGATCCGGCGGCGCGCATGGCCGCGCGCCGCGAGGCACGCGGCGATCGACGCAAGCCGATCGGCGCGTCGGCTGCTGCGGTGCGCGGCGTCTCGGCCGGCTATGGCGCCACCGGCCGCGGGGCAGCCGCCGGCCATCGCCGGTTCTGCACGACATCGATCTCGACACCGCGCCGGCTCGGCGGTCGGCGTGATCGGCGAGTCGGGCTCCGGCAAGAGCACGCTCGCGCGCGTCATCGCCGGCCTGCTGCCGGCCGCCGCGGCACCATCGCGCTCGACGGCCGCCGCTTGCCCGCGCGGCGCACGAGCGCACGCGCGAGCGAACTGCGCGACATCCAGATCGTGTTCCAGATGGCCGATACCGCGCTCAATCCCGCGCACACGATCGGCCGCATCCTCGGCCGGCCGGCGGCGCTGTTCGACGGGCTCGCCGGCGACGCGCTCGAGCGACGCGCGTCGCGCGAGCTGCTCGACATGGTGCAGCTGCCGGCCGACTCTTGCCGGGCGCTGTCCGCACGAGCTCTCGGGCGGACAGAAGCAGCGCGTCAATCTCGCCCGCGCGCTCGCCGCCAACCCGAAGCTGATCCTTTGCGACGAGGTGACGTCGAGCCTCGACACCGTCGTCGGCGCGGCGATCCTGAAGCTGCTGGCGGACCTGCGCCGCCGGCTCGGCCTCAGCTACCTGTTCATCAGTCACGACCTGTCGACCGTGCGCGCCGTCTGCGACGAGGTCGTCGTGCTCTATGCCGGCCGGCGCGTGCAGGCGACGCCGCGCAGGCGATCCGCGAGCCGCCGATGCACCCCTACGTCGACCTGCTGGTCGTCCTCGATCCCGGAGCTGCGCGTCGGCTGGCTCGACGCGCTGCCGGCCGCGGCGCGAGCAGCGCGGCGCCGGCAACTCGCCGCGCCGGCCGGCCGACGGGCTGCGCCTTCTTCGGTCGCTGCGGCCTCGCGCTCGCCGGCACCTGCGACGCGCACGCCGCCGCCCGAGTGCCGGCTCGTCACGGCGCCGTCATCGCCTGCCATCGCAGCGAGGCCGGACTGCTCGCGGCGCAGCGCACCAGCGCCAGCCGCCATGCCGACAGAACCGAGATCGTCATGACCAACCATGACCCACGACCAGTCCAACCCTGCCGGCCGCCGCGGCCGCGCAACGCACGATCCGCTGCTCGAGCCGCTGCAGATCAAGAAGCTGCGCTCAAGAACCGGATCATGTCGACGAGCCATGCCTCGACGCTCGACGACGGCGGCATGCCGAGCGAGCGCTACCAGCGCTATCACGAGGAGAAGGCCAAGGGCGGGCTCGCGCTGACCATGTTCGGCGGCTCGTCCATGGTCGCGCCCGACTCGAGCTGGGGCGGCGGCCAGGTCAGCGTCGCCAGCGACGACGTCATCCCCCACCTGCAGCAGTTCTCCGACCGCATCCACGCGCCACGGCGCCGCGATCATGTGCCAGATCTCGCACCTCGGCCGCCGCGCCGACGCGCTGGCGATGAACTGGCTGCCGACCATGGGGCCGTCGCCGATCCGCGAGCGCCGCCATCGCAACTTCCCGCGCCAGATGGACGAGGACGACATCGCCCGCGTCATCCGCGACTACGCCGCCGGCGCCAAGCGTTGCAAGGAGGGCGGCCTCGACGGCATCGAGACGGTGACCGGCGGCCACCTGATCGGCCAGTTCTTCTCGCCGCAGGACCAACCGGCGGACCGACCGCTTCGGCGGCTCGACCGAGAACCGCGCCCGCTTCGGCCTGATGGTGCACGAGGCCATCCGCAAGGCGGTCGGCGACGACTGGCTGGTCGGCATCCGCTTCGTCGTCGACGAGGGCCACGAGGAGGGCTCGCCCGACAACATCGACTTCGAGGAGTGCGTGCGGATCGCGCGCCTGTTCGAGCGCGAGGGCCACATCGACTTCTTCAACTGCATCTTCGGCCGCATGGACACCGACCTCTCGCTCGCCGAGCACAACATGCCCGGCATGTCGCAACCCCTGGCGCCGTTCCTGAAGCCGGTCGGCGCCTTCAAGCGCGAGACCAAGCTGCCGGTGTTCCACGCCGCCCGCATCCCCGACATCGCCACGGCCCGGCACGCCATCGCCGAAGGCCTGCTCGACATGGTGGCGATGACGCGCGCGCACATGGCCGACCCGCAGATCGTCAACAAGCTCGACGCGCGGCGAGGAGGAGCGCATCCGCCCCTGCGTCGGCGCCTCGCACTGCATGTGGAAGAAGGTCGCCTGCATCCACAATCCGGCGACCGGGCGCGAGGCCGTGCTGCCGCAGATCGTCGAGCGCGTCGACGAAGGCCGGCCGCAGGATCGTCGTCGTCGGCGGCGGGCCGGGCGGGCTCGAGGCGGCGCGCGTCGCCGCCGAGCGCGGGCACAAGGTCGTGCTGTTCGAGGCGGCGAGCCGGCTCGGCGGTCAGCTGCTGCTCGCGGCCAAGGCGACGTGGCGCAAGGATCTGATCGCCATCGTCGACTGGCGCGCGGCCGAGCTCGAGCGCCTCGGCGTCGATGTGCGCCTGAATACGCTCGCCGAGCCCGCCGACGTCGCTGCGCGAGCAGCCCGACGCGGTGATCGTCGCGACCGGCGGCGTGCCCGGACATCGAGCTGGATCGACGGCGGCGAGCACTGCGCGACCGTGTGGGACGTGCTCGCCGATGCCGACGCGCGTCAAGGAGGACGTCATCGTGTTCGACGGCACCGGCCGGCACGCGGCGGTCTCGTGCGCGCTGCATCTCGCCGAGCACGGCCGCAGCGTGCAGTTCGTCACGCTCGACGACAACATCGCGCTCGAGATGGAGTACTCCTCGCGCGTCGTCTACCGCCAGCGCTTCGCCAAGAACGGCGTCAAGACCACGGTCGATCAGCAGCTGGTCGAGCGTCGAGAAGCGCGGCAACCGGCCTGGTCGCCGCGCTTCCGCCACGAGCTGACCGGCGCAGATGATGGAGCTCGACGGCGGCGCAGGTGGTCGTCGAGAACGGCACCGTGCCGGTCGACGACGTGTTCACCGGCCTGCGCCGCAGCTCGGTCAATCGCGGCATCACCGACATCGACCGGCTGCTCGCGCGCGAGCCGCAGCTCGATGCCGCGGCCGCGCGCCGGCGCCTTCGAGCTGCACCGCATCGGCGACGCCGTGACCAGCCGCGGCGTTCACAGCGCGATCTACGACGCGCTGCGGCTCGCGAGCGCGCTGTGAGGGAGGTCTGCTGATGCACATCATCATCGTCGGGGCGGGCATCGTTGGGCTGTCGATCGCGCGATCGACCCTCGATCGTGGGCACCAGGTGACCCTGCTCGACCAGGCCGCCATCCCCAATCCCGACGGTGCGTCCTACGACGAGCACCGGCTGATCCGATATCAGTACGCCGGCGCCGAGGGCTACGCGCGCATGGTGGGCGAGGCCTTGCAAGCCTGGAATGGGCTCTGGCAGCAGATCGGCGCCTGCCACTTCGCAGACAGCGGCGTGTTGTCGATCTCGCTCAGGACCGGCGACTATGCCGACACCTCGCTCGCGACGCTCCGCCGTGCCGGTCTGCCGCACGAAGTGCTGTGCGCCGTCGAGACGGAGCGTCTCGCGCCGCAACTCGCGCTTCCGTCGCACGCAGTCGGCGTTCTCTGCCGCCCGGGCGGCGCACTGTTCGCCGACCGGATCGTGCGCGATCTCGCGACGCTGGTCCGCAGCAAGGGCGCGCGCGTCCTCGCCGGATCACGGGTGGTGGCTGTCGACGAGACGGCGACGACCGTGCGCACGCAACGGGGCGAGACCATCGCCGGCGACATCGTGATCGTGGCCGCCGGCGTCTGGCTCGACAAGCTGCTGCCGGAGTACACGGGGTTGCCCGCACAGCGCCAGATGCTCTGCTATGTCGAACCGCCGCCACGCCACAAGGCCGCCTGGGACAGCGGGCCTGCGCTCTGCGTCATCGGCGACAACAACGTCTACACGCTGCCGCCGCGCGACTGCACGGGCTTGAAATTCGGTTGCGGGGCATTGCGGCAGACGGTTGGCCCCGAGCAGGGCGGGTTCGAGCCGGATCTCGCGCGCGGCCGGCTGACGATAGAGGCGTTCCGGCCGTTCCTGCGCGAGGAAGCCGGCTACCGGGTCGTGCGCGGCAAAGTCGGCTACTACGTGATGGATGCCGAGCGCTGCTTCAAGCTGCACAAGCGTGGGAGCCGTCTCGTCGTCACCAATTGCGACGGGCAGATGTTCAAGTTCGGAGCCTTGATCGGCGAGCGCATCGCGGCGATGCTCGACGGCGAGCAGGCGTTCGACGCGACAGCGCGCTGGATGGCAGGCCATATATAGGCACCGTGTATGACGATGTCTCCCCCGACACCTAGCTCGCCCGGCGAAGCGCTCGACTGGCAGCCACTCGCCGAAAGCGACCTCGACGAGGCGGCACGTTTGTCGGCGACCTTCGGTTGGCCGCATCGCGCCGAGGACTGGCAGATGATGCTTGGGCTCGGTGATGGCGTGACCGGGCGAGCGCGGGGCGGCGAGCTGGTTGCGACGGGCATGCGCTATGCTCACGAACGCACCGGCTCGCTCGGAATGATCATAGTCGCGAGAGACTGGCAGGGCCGCAACCTTGGCCATGCGGTGATGCGCCAGCTGCTTGTTGGCCCGGACATCCCGCTGCTGCTGTATGCGACTGACGCAGGGCAGCGCCTCTATGCCGGCTATGGGTTCCGGGCCGCTGGGTGCGCGCGCCAGCTGCAGGGCTTATGCACTGGGCCGATCACTTCATCGCGCGTCCGTCCTGCCGAGCGGCACGAGCATGAGCGCATCATCGCGCTCGACGCCGCGGCCTTTGGCGACCGCCGTCACGACCTGCTCGCCGGGTTGCTCCGCGCGGGCTGCGCCTTCGTCCGCGTCGACGCAGGTGTCATCGAGGCCTTCGCAATTCGCCGCACGTTCGGGCGCCGCGCACTCATCGGCCCGATTGTCGCGACGACACCGGAAGCTGCGCTGGAGCTTGCGCTCGCGAGCCTCGTCCCAGGAATTCAATCGTGTCGATATTGCCGTCGACGAACCCATGCTGGTTGCAGCCCTCGGCCGGCATGGCCTCGCAGATGCCGGCACTGTCGTGCCGATGGTGCGCGGCGCCTGGCCGTCGCTTCCCGGTCTGCACAAGATTGGCAAATTCGCGATTGCAAGCCAAGCTTTCGGCTGAACTGCTGCTGTCCACTATGTCTTCTTCTGCGCCAGCTCGGCCTGATGCGCCGCCGCCATTTCAGCCATGCTGTTGACGCGGAAATCGCATCTTGGCATCGCTCCTGGGTTCATCGTGGCGCCGAAACCCTGATCGGCATGGCGGCGATAGATCCACGCCGAGGCAAGTCCCGCCTTGTTTGCCGGCGCATGATCGTGAAACATGCTCTCGACGGTGCGCAGGATCTCGGACTTCCTCACACCGAGGCGGGCGAGGTTCTCCAGCATGTACTCGAAGTTCCTCGAGTCCGGCTTATAGCTCCCGATGTCCTCGGCGACGCAGATGGCGTCGAAGATGATCGCGAGCCGCTTGATGCTCAACGCGAAACTGCCATTGTCTACGTTGGACAGGATTACGAGCTTATAGTGCTGCTTCAGGTAGTTGAGCGCTGCAGCCGAGTCCGCGAAAGCCCGCCAATCACCGATCGAGCGGCCGTAGAACTGGCATTCATCCCACGTGACAGGCACACCCACTCCTCGGCCAGGCGCTCGTCGCTCGTCTCATGTCGCCCGACGTCTCCATGCGTGACGGCTTCGGAAGACGGCCATCACGAACGCTGCTCCGCGCACCGGGGCCGTCGTCGGAAGGCGACCACTGAAGGAACTGGCAGGATTGTCGGCGCGGATCGTGCCGCAGGCGCTATGGCCATTGATGCCACGTGGTGGCGATGCCTGCGATTGACGACACGCCAAGCGGTGCCGTGGTCGCGGATGGATTCCGCGACCTCCAGATCCGGTCGATCCATCCCCGGGCGTTATGCCGGCGGAATATCCCAAGGAGGCTCATCAAGCCGCTCCGATCGGCGTGGCTGGGGGTGATGTGTCGTGACGCCCCCGCACATCCTTGGTGCTCGGCTCTTCTCTATGCCGGAGAAGCTGCGGAATCGGACCGCCACGCCCTGTGTAAGCTACGAGGCAAACGACGCCTTTATCACCTACCTGGAGCTCAACACGCTCCGCCTGGGCGAATATCGCTTCGCCCCTGACAACGTCGAGAAGTCCCGCGCGTGTGCCCCCAGAGAGGATCAGAAGCCATGTCTCCCGGCTCGCATCCAGGCGCCAGATACTGTCCGGCTCCAACTCGAGGCGCTCGAATACGAAGTGCGGATTGGAGGCGAGCAGTGTTCGCCCATTGTCGAGGCGTCGAGGCAGGATCTGAGCGCAGGCCGGTGCAGCCTGCGCCACAGCGAGAGCGTGATCAATATGAAGCTCCCGATGGCGGCCGTGGTCGAAAAGGCGAAATGTGGCGTCGCTTCGCTGCTGAATCTCCGCGATCACCAATCCCGGACCGATGGCGTGGATCGTGCCGGCAGGCACGAATACAGTGTCGCCAGCCGAGACCGTGCGCCAGGCAACGAGGTCAGCTATGGAGCCATCGTCGATGGACAGGCGCAGTTGCCGCGGCGTCAGGGAATGCTTCAGACCGAGGGCAACGGCTGCGCCAAGCTGAGCACCAAGTACGTACCACGCTTCCGTCTTGCCGTGCGGCAGACCGATCGATTGCGCGAAGGCGTCGCCGGGATGCACCTGAATAGACAACGGCTGGCTGGTCAGCAGGATCTTAAGCAGCAGCGCGGGTTCGGACGCAGCGGCGCTTGATCGTTCGTAGCAGAGTTCCCCGATTGGACCACCGCTATGGTCCGCATCGCTCCAGGGTCGCGGGTCTGCGACACCCCAGGGTTTTTGTAGCGCCCGTACGCGCGCAACCTCGATAGCCATAGGCTCCACCTCAGATGAAGACGGGACGCGAAACGCCACACAACCCAATAGACAAGCGGGGAGTGTAGCGGTCGGCGCTGCGGTCCGGCACCCTCGGAAACTACTCAAGTGCTACGAGGCAGTTCTTCGCGGCGCTCGAAATTGCTACCTGAACCGCACTTCGTGACGGCACTAACAAGCGTCCCGGCAGCTGACGCCCCGATCGCTCTCCCCGAACCGACGCGTAGTTGGATCGCCGCATCTGAGTAGTTTCCGACGCTATCGCTGCTGCGCTGAGTCCGCCTACGTTACGATGCAATCCCGATTTGACCGCAGGTTGATGGGACTGCTCGCTCAGCGGGAGCGATCAAGGCCAGCCCCAGTTCGGAGGCCATCGTGCTCCACACATACACACACACGTTCACCCAGAAGCCTTCGCTCGTGACGGTCAAGTTCAGTGACGGCGCGTACTCATTCCTTTTGCGGGACGGGGCGACGTTAGCCGAACTCGCCGACCGCATCGAGGTTTTCGGTGCGCAGCATGACGGTTTCCCAATTTCGATCGATGTCGAATTCATCGCCCCAGGCTCGAGATCACCGGCGCAGTCGCGCCACGCCCTCATTCACTGAAACCGCAATCGAGGAACAGAGATCATGGATAAAGATCGCATCAAGGGCGCTGCCCAGAAGATCAAGGGCAGCATCAAACGAACAGTCGGCAATCTGGTTGGCAACAAGAAGCTCGAGACGGAAGGCAAAGTCGATGAGGCGGCGGGCAACGTCCGCAAGGCGGTCGGTGAAGCCAAGGACGTCGTGCGCGATGCCGTCAAGGATCGCACAAAATAAGCCGCGCGGCGGCATTCCCGGGGCGGGCCCCAGATCGATACTTCTAGCAAACGCGAGGACTGTTCTATGGATCAGACTATCAAGACGCCGGGCGGTGAGTTGAACTCGACCGTCTCCCAGACAATCGCCTTACCGGAGCAACTGCGCAAGTCCACAACGGTCACGCAATTCGTCACCGAGCAACCATCGGGCGAAAGGCTGGCGCGCGTCTTCCTTGGCACCGATGTCCAGAATGCCGCTGGCGAACGGGTTGGTGACGTCAACGATCTACTATTCGACGCCTCCGGCCGCATCACCACCGTCGTCCTCGGCGTTGGTGGATTCCTCGGCATGGGTGAAAAGACTGTCGGGGTTCCGTTCAGCGATTGCACCTACGGCGTCGACAAAGATGGTGCTCGCATCATTGCCATTGCACTTGGCAAGGATGCACTCATGCAGGCGCCGGCGTTCCATGCGACCGAGAAAACCATTCTGGATTCCGTGAAAGACAAGGCGGCCGACCTTGGCCACAGAACTGCCGACAAGGCCGCCGAGTTGAAGGATCAAGCCGCCCGAAAGATCCTCGACATGACGAAATCCATTCCGACAAAACCGTAAGGCAGCGCGACACCGTCAACTCGAGGCACCACCCATGTCGATCTCACTTGGCACAATCATTCTCGTGCTTCTGATCCTGATGCTTATTGGCGCCATCCCGTCTTGGCCCCACAGCCGATCATGGGGTTACGCACCGTCTGGCCTGCTCGGCACTATCGTGATCGTCGTGCTCGTGCTGGTCGTTATGGGGCGGCTCTGATCTCGAAGCGCGTCGAAACGATCCTACCACGTCTCGACGACACGCCGCCCATTTGCGTCGCAGGCCCTGCGGGAAACCGTCTGCGTCACATGAGATCGTAGACGTCTTCTCTCCTTTTCAATTGAACCTAAGGACAACACGATGAAATCGACAACAATGTTCGTCGCTGGCACTTTGGCGCTGATGGTTTTGCCGCTGTCACTCCAGGTCCAGGCGCAAGTGCCAAAGCCGGCGGCAGCCGTGCAATTCGTCACCGAGCAACCGGCAAGCGAGTGGCTGGCTCGTGTGTTCCTCGGCGCCGATGTCCAGAATGGTTCAGGCGAGCGGATCGGCGACATCAATGACCTCGTATTCGACCGCACCGGACGCATCAGCACCGTCGTCCTAGGTGTGGGCGGCTTCCTCGGCATGGGCGAGAAAAACGTCGGCGTTCCCTTCAGCGCGCTCACCTACGACGTTGGCAAGGATGGCGCACGCGTCATCGTCGTCGCCCTTAGCAAGGAGGATTTGAAACTTGCGCCGGTCTTCAAGGCGACCGAAAAGACAACCATGGATGTGGTCAAGGACAAGGCGGCTGATATGGGACACAAGACCATCGACAAGGCGGTCGAGCTGAAAGACCAAGCTGTCAAGAAAATTGACGACATGCAAAAGCCCGCGCCGGTGAAGCAGTAAATCACGAATGGGCCTACTCGCGCACCAGGAGTAGGCCCGACGTCTCTGAAAGGGCAAAGCTGTGACACAAGCGTTGGCGAAAATCCCAGTCGCACTGGCAGATGCCGCCGCCCCTTCTCAACAGGGGGCGCTGCAAGAAATCAATGTCTACGGCCATTCGACACTTCTCTATTGGTGGCCAGCGTGGGCCTTTGGATTTCTCATCGCGCTCCTCAATGCCGGACAGGAGAAGTTCCTGGCCACAGCGCCGGGCGCCCAGCCTAGCTCGGCACTCGGCCTCACATATCTCGCAATCCTGCTGCTCCTGATCGTATTCACCAATGTCCGGCTGCGCGGTATAAATTCAATTGTGGCGATGCTCAGCGTGGCCCTGATCACGGTTCTGTTGGCATGGTTCGGCTGGTGGGATGACATTGCTAGGCTGATCCCGTATCTGTCGGTGCATATGAACACCGGTTTCTACCTTGTGTTTTCGACGGGGTTGCTGATCATCTGGTTGTTGATGTTTTTTGTCTTCGACCGCCTAACCTACTGGCGAATCCGGCCAGGGCAGATGACGGAAGAACATCTGATCGGTGGCGGTGCGGAGAGCTTTGACACCAACGGCCTGCGTTTTCAGAAGCTCAGCTCGGATTTATTCCGGGCAATGCTGGGGTTTGGCGCCGGCGACCTTAAGGCAACCATGGCGGGTGAACACGGCGCGCCGATCGAGTTGACGAATGTCATCTTCGTCGATCGCAAGGTTCACGCCATAGAACAGTTGATCGCTGTGAAGCCGGAGCGCACGTCGTGACGCAGAGCAGGTCTTGGATCTAAAGAACAATGTTCGGATGACGATCAACGCAACCAGTGAACCTGCCGTGGCATCAGTCGCGACAACTGCTCCTGATGACCCGGCGGAGGTGGGCTCCTCGCTACCCTTGCCGACGCTTGCGCCATCTCTGGCACTCAACGTCATCGCGGTCCTACTGGTGTTCTGCGTGCTCTACCTTGCCGCGTCTCTGCTGGTGCCGATTGCGACCGCAGTGCTGCTCAGCATGTTACTCGCGCCCCCAGTCCAGTTTCTTGAAAGACTTCATGTGCCGCGACCCCTGGCGTCCGCGTTGGTCGTCTTGAGCGGAATGGCGCTGCTGGCCGCTGGATTGTTCGCATTGGCGGCGCCAGCTAAAAGTTGGATCGAGAGAGCGCCTCAGAGCCTTCACAAGATACAGTCAAAACTACACGGGCTTGCCAAGCCATTCGAAGATATCAAGAAGGCAACGGATCAATTGCAGGAGCAGACCCGGTCGGCAGAGGTTGCCGGGCCGCAGGAAGTGCGCGTTGTCCGACCAGCCTTTACTGATGTGCTGTTGTTCGGTTCACCGCAGATCATTGGCGCAGGTCTTTCCGTCACCATATTGCTCTATTTTTTGCTGGCGTCGGGAGACGTCTTTTTGCGCAAGCTCGTTACTGTGATTCCGACCTTTCATGACAAGAAGCGGGCCGTCGAGATCACACGTCAGATCGAGACGGATATTTCCTTCTATCTCCTGAGCTTCACTTCAGTGAATATCGGGTTGGGCGCCGCAATGGCGGTTGTGACCGCCGTGCTCGGCATGCCGAACCCACTGTTGTGGGGGGTCGTCGTTGCGATCCTCAACTTCGTCCCTTACGTCGGCGCTCTCACCAGCATGGCGATCCTCGCCATGGTTGGCGTCCAAAGTTTCGACAGCCTATCCATGGCGCTCGCCGCGCCGGCCGTCCTGCTGGTTCTCGTCGGATTGACCGCTGAAGTCATCACCCCGATGGTCCTCGGGCGCGGATTACTGCTCAATCCGGTCGCCATCTTCATCGCCATCATGCTGTGGGGGTGGCTGTGGGGTATCGTCGGCGTTCTGCTGGCGGTACCGCTGCTCGCCAGCTTCAAGATCATCTGTGAGCGTGTCGAGCCACTACATGGCGTGGCGGAGTTCCTGACGACGTGAGCATGGCGTTCGGCCATTTGGCTGCCGTCGCCGCCACGCTACGCATCGAACCACTTTAAGCCGTCAGTCCCTTTTATTGCTTTTCAATCTTGATGCTCGGAAGCTTGATCTCGACGACGTTCTGCCGACTTTGATAGTAGTACAATCCCAACGTCACAACGGCGACGGACAGGATCAGGATGATGACATTGCGCGAGAGGGTCATGTTGGTACTCCAGGCCGGATTTTTCTAATGTGGGAACAGGGGCACGCCTTGCACGCCCCACCAAGTCGATCTTAGGGGGACATCGTCGCGGCGACAGACTCGGAATCTACTCAATTCGTTGGGGATGACATTGCTTGTGCGTCTCGGCGGAGTGGACCTGGAACAATCGGCTGCCGCCGGGCGGTGTGAAGAGAGATAACTGACCGCGCTCGTGGCGACCGACGGCCTAGTGGCCGTGCTGATGAGAACATGCCGCCGCGCGCACCCCAAAAGCCATTGCCCTTTCAGGCCTCTTGATGAGAGGCGCCAAGAGCTCGATCGATAGCCCGAGCCAGTTCCGAGATACGGAACGGCTTCTGGATCGCAATTGCACTTGGCCGCAATGCTCGAAGGCCGGAAATGTCCCCACCGCAGAACACATGTGGGACAAACCCGTTGCGGAGTATTGCAGCGACAGCCGAAATACCGCTGCCAAGGCCAAGCTGAACGTCGACGAGCATCAAATCGGGCTTGCAACGTTGCGCGGCTGCGACTGCACTCGCTTCAGTGGCCTCAATGGCGCAGACGACATAGCCCATGCCTTCGAGCAGTTCGCCAAAAAGGAGGCCCAACATAGGCTCGTCCTCTACCACCATGACGCGGATTGGGGTCATTGCTTCCCGCTGCCTCGTGTCGTGCCGTTGCTCGAGGCCAACAGCGGAGGCGTACATTGACCCTCACACGGTTGAACCGAGATAGCTGATGGCCGGCCGTTGTGTACGTCGGCGATCGGGACACCTGAACTCGAATTCGCGCGTTGTCGTGGATCGCATGGTCCCGCGCCGCCCTCGCCGTCCCACCGCGACAGCGCTAGCTGGTCAGACACTGTCTGTGGGTCGGGCATCAATCCCATCCAGTCCGAGAGCAGAGAGCGCGGTGCGAGGCGGCTTGACGCGCTATTTCAAGGCGGCCTGAATGTCGGCGATTGACGCCTTCGTGAGGGTCTTGCCGATCTCAGCGACGAGGCGAGATTGTACCTCTTTGTGCAGCGATGGGCGGATCTGGCCCAACGTTTGCGGATCGGCGATCAATACAACGGCCGAAAACTCCCCGCTTTGGGCGCGGCGGTAGAGTTCGTTGGCCAGCTGTTTGGCGAAGGTCGCCTCGTCTGTCTCTTGCTTTAACCGCTCTGGTGGGCTCTTTCCCGCAGGGCCATCCTCATTCAGATGGGACGGTTTGAGATCGCCCTCGGCGATCAGCGAAATCTTGCTTTCATTGCCCGTGTTGCGAAAGAAACGTGCGCCTGTTCCATCAGCGACCACGACGAGGGCGCGATGGGGAACTTTGGGCGGTGCTGTGCTGGATTTGCTCATCTGGTTTCGTAGCGCTCTGCTCTGGAGTTCGATCGACGGGAACGTCATTTCGGCTGGTTCAACGAACCCAACCTCATCGTTCAGCCGGACACGATATGAGCGCGAGAGTTCGGAGCCGCAGTCGCCCCCGTCTTCCGTTGTCTCACGACGTTCGGCTTCGGCGATTTGGGCGTCGCGTGCGATTCCACGAACCAAAGCTGTTTGTCGATGCCGCGTGAAATTTCAGTAAACATGTCGGCGGTATCGACATCGCCATAGTCTGTCGCAAGTCCGATCGCGTCACGCGCCGACTGGCCGAACGCCGCAAGCCCCGCCGATACGGCAAAGACGTGACTGGTCTCGTCGGCGATGCCGAGATCATAAGGGATCAGAAAGGAGCGAGCTGCCGCGGCCTGGATGGTGCCGTGCGCCGTACCACCGAGGCCACCAGCGCGTTCCGCAAGCATGTCGGAATATTTCTCGACCTCTTCGGCGACCTTGTCGAAAAGCTCATGGATGGCAATAAATCCGGGCCCACGCACATTCCAGTGCGCCTGTTTTGCCTGAGCCTGCAGATCGATGGCGGCGGCCAAATGCGTGTTCAGAAGCTCGATCGACTGCGCCCGGATCGTCTCGGCCAGCGTGTTGTGAGTTGGCTGCATGTTGTTCTCCAGGAATGACATTTCGTTCAGTCCATCAAATGATGCCGAACACTTTCATCACGATGATGCCCGTAATCGGCACTCCCAATACCCATAAGCCCAGATAGCGCATCTCAGGGTCTCCCTTACTGTCGGCAGAAGTCTCAGGCCAACGGACCGGCACTCGATTGAATTGTTCTCAATGTGCGCAACCCCAGCCCAAGGCTGTTGTTGGATTGCGACGACCATAGCGATCGTTGGACCGCTCAGACAGCCTCGGAAATTACTCAGGTCCGTCGCCCTCGCCACGACAGGTGGCGCCAACTCTGGCGCACTCCATACACCGAGACGGTCGTAGGTATTTTCCGAATCCTAGGCCATGGCTTTCGCGCTGTGCATAGATGGCAATCACAGCAAGCATCATTCCTCGAGCATCGCCCGAGCGAACGACGTCCTGCTTCAGATCCATCATGGAGAAACGTCATGCAAGTTGAAGCCCTCTTGATTTTGTTGCTCATCGGCGCCGTCGCTGGATATCTGGCCGGTGTCATCGTCAAAGGCTACGGGTTCGGTGTCCCCGGAAACATCGTTGTCGGCATTATCGGCGCCGTCGTCGCGGGTGCGGTGCTGCCACGGCTCGGGTTGTTTCCAGGCGGCGACATCATCGGACAGATCATCTCAGCCACCATTGGCGCGGTTGGCCTTCTGGTCTTGATCGGTGTCGTACGGCGGGTTGCCTAACGTCCGTTCGCGCGGTTTAGCGGCAGACAACGACACCGATCAAACGCCGCCACTCGAAGGGTTGATGTCGTTCGACAGCCCTCACAAGATCGTTCAGGAGAATCCAAATGACGTCACCATCCAAGTCGATGATATATGCCGCGCTTTGCGCGGCCACGTTGAGCATTGCTGCTAGCCCGGTCACAGCTGCCCCAGCGGGCGGTTTTGTCAAATCGCTTGATCTGGCAGGCCAAAGCACGAGCCTGCTCGACCAAGTGCAATACCGGGGACAATACGCAGGTCGTGGTAATCGTGGGTATGCAGGCAATCGGTACCGCCGCAATGGGGGTCGAAACCTGGCACTCGGCATCGGAAGCCTCATTATCGGCGGGATCGTGCTTTCCGAAGCTGCACGATCAGAGCATCGTCGCGACCACAGCAGCGCCTGGCAACGGTGTGCTGACACCTACCGCTCGTTCGAGTCCGACACGGGCATGTATACGGGCTACGATGGTGAGCGCCATACCTGCCCGTATTTGAGATGACCGTGAGCCGGAACTCCTGATGTGTGATGGGAGCGCGACCGACGGCGGGATTGCATGGCTCGATCCCGCTGCCGCTCTCAGCGCCGTGTCACGTTAACCCTGACGCTCTCCAAATGAACCGCATGCAGTCGTCATCAGCTGCGCGGCAGGCCAATGGAACCGCCCGTCGTGGGGAAATTATGCTACGCTCCTGCTCGACCTCCTGCCAGGAGGCAACCAACTGAGTACAAACCAAATGCCTGGAAGTCGTCCACCTCGAGTCGGGACGGCTCGGCCGCGCCCTGGCAAGTCGAGCGCCACAGCCCGGAGTGCTGGGCGCGAGCGTGCTGCGGGTCCGCTCGATTTCACAGTCGTCGGCGTCGGCGCTTCCGCCGGCGGCTTGGATGCGTGCCGGCAACTGGTGGCCGCGCTTCCCGCCGGCCACGGCATGGCTTTCATTCTGATCCAGCATCTCGATCCGAACCACGCCAGCATGATGGTCGACTTGCTGGCTGGCCACACCAGGATGACTGTGCAGCAAGCCACTAGTGGCATGCCAATCGAGCGCGATCATTTTTACATCATTCCGCCCGGAACCTACCTGTCCGTCGGCGAGGGAAAGCTACATCTCACGCCGCCGGAGGCGCGTCACGGTGCGCGACTACCCTTCGATTTTCTGCTCCATTCGCTGGCCGAGGAATGCGGTCGGCGCGCCGTCTGTGTGATCCTCTCGGGAACCGGCGCCGACGGCAGCCTCGGGTTGCGATCCATCAAGGCCAAGGGCGGGCTGGTCATCGCCCAGAGCCCCGATGAAGCCGGCTTCGACGGCATGCCGCGCAATGCCATTGCGACCGGCGCGGTCGACCTTGTGCTGCCGACGGCGAAAATCCCGGACGCGCTCGTCGGGCACGATCGGAGCTTGGCTCGACCGGACGGCCACGCCGCTCTCCGACCAGGCCCGACATTACCGGACTGGCTGCCCCGGATCGTCGACGTCTTGCGCGCCAACACACCACATGATTTCAGGCTGTACAAACAGGGCACGCTGCGGCGCCGGATCGAACGCCGCATGGGACTTCAAGGCATCGCCAACAACGATGCCGAGAGATACCTCGACATTCTTCGTCGTGATGCCGGTGAACTCGACCTGCTCGCCAAAGACCTGTTGATCAACGTCACGAGCTTCTTTCGTGATGCCGCCGTGTTTGAACTTCTGGCCAAGACGATCGTGCCGGATCTGGTTCGCAATCAGCCTCCAGATCAGCCGCTGCGCATCTGGGTTGCCGGCTGCAGTACAGGAGAGGAGGCTTACTCCCTCGCCATGCTGTTTCGGGAGGAGATAACGGCAGCGAAGCGCAATTTGAAGCTGCAGGTGTTCGCATCCGATGTCGATCCGGATGCGATTGCGAGCGCCAGAGAGGGTGCCTATACAGATGCGATCGAAGCCGATGTGGCACCGGCACGTCGCGCCCGATTTTTTTCAAAAGAGGATTCTGGTTACAGGGTATCTCCCGATCTACGTGCATCGGTCACATTCACCGTCCAGGACGTCCTCGCCGACCCGCCGTTTTCCCGACTCGACCTTGTATCGTGCCGGAACCTTCTCATCTATCTCGCTCCCGAGGCGCAGTCGAAAGTCATCGCGGTGTTCCATTTCGCCCTGCGCGAAGGCGGCATTCTTCTGCTCGGCAGTTCCGAGACGATCGGCAACATCGACGGTCGGTTCGAGGTCGTGTCGAAACCGGAGCGGATCTATCGGCAGACCGGCCGTACACGATACGGCGGAATCGCGTTATCAGCCGGACTGGGCGATGGCTTGCGTCTGCCGATACGACAGGGGCCCGGTCAAGCACCAACACGCGAAGCCGTACTCTCCGAGATCTGCCGAAAGCACGTCTTGGACGCTTACGCACCGGCCGCGGTTCTGATCAACCACAGATATGAGTGCCTCTACGCACTCGGACCGACCGATCGATACTTGCGAGTGGCGACGGGGCAGCCAAGCCATGATCTGCTGGCCATGGCGCCCGATGACCTGCGGATCAAACTCAGATCCGCAATTCATCAGGCCGTTCAGAGCAAAGCGCGCGTCGTGGTCCCCGGCGGCCGGATCAACCGCGATGGCATTGCAGTGACATACAACATCGACGTGCGGCCACTTGCCAGTGCCGGCGAAGAGCTGATGTTGATCTGCTTTGCCGATGAGCATGTCACTGCCAACAAGCCTCCACTGACCGCTGCAGCCGAAGATGTCACGCGAGTCACAGAGTTGGAGCAAGAGCTCTCGGCCACGCGCACAGAGCTGCAGGGGGCCATCCGCAATCTCGAGTATTCGAGCGAGGAGCAGCGCGCAATCAACGAGGAGGCCTTGTCGATCAATGAGGAATTTCAGTCGACGAACGAGGAGCTGCTGACGTCGAAGGAGGAGCTGCAGTCCCTCAACGAAGAGCTGACGGCGCTCAACAGCCAGCTCCAGGAGACCCTCGATCGCCAGCGCACCACCGCGAATGACCTGCAGAATGTGCTGTACAGCACCGATGTCGCGACGCTGTTCCTGGACCGGGACCTCAACATTCGCTTCTTCACGCCAGCCTGCAAAGTCCTTTTCAGCGTTATTCCCAGCGACGTCGGCCGGCCACTCGCGGACCTCAACTCATTTTCCGCGGATAAAGAGCTGCCTGCTGACGCTCGGGCTGTGCTTGTCAATCTTGAACCCGTCGACCGCGAAATCGAAACGCGGAGCGGCATTTGGTTCACGCGCCGAATTCTGCCCTATCGGACTGACGATGGTGGGGTGGACGGCGTCGTCATCACCTTCACCGATCTGACCGAGCGCCGCCGCATAAAGAATGCGCTCGAGAGCGCCAAGCAGGTGGCCGAGCGGGCCACGGTTGCGAAGTCTCGCTTCCTCGCGGCGGCCAGTCACGATCTCCGCCAACCCCTGCAGACATTCGCACTGCTCCAGGGACTTCTGGCGAAACTGGTAGAGGGAGAAAAAGCAAAGTCCCTGGTTGCCAGGCTCGATGACACATTGGGCGCAATGACCGGGATGCTCGACGCTTTGCTCGACATCAATCGGATCGAGGCCGGCACGGTCCGTGCCGAAATGATGGGGTTCTCCGTTGGCACCCTGCTTGGCCGGATGAAAAGCGAGTTCACCCTGCACGCCGAAGCCAAGCGGTTGGACTTTCGCGTCGTACCATGTAGTGCGCTAGTCTACGGAGACGCGAGCCTCCTGGAGCAGATGCTGCGCAATTTGCTGTCGAACGCATTGAAGTACACCGAGCGTGGCAAGATTTTGCTTGGCTGTCGCCAGCGTGGGCGCAAGCTGCGCATCGAGATCTGGGATACCGGCATCGGCATTCCGGAGTCCGAGCTGCAGGCAATCTTCGAAGAATACCATCAGCTCGACAATGCCGCGCGGCAACGAGCCCGTGGCCTGGGACTAGGGCTGTCGATCGTCCGCCGCCTGGGTGACCTGTTTGGGGCCGAAGTCGCCGCCCGCTCCCAACAGGGCAAGGGATCGGTCTTCACCATCGACATCAAACTCGCAGAGCCGGCCAGCGACGTCGCGAGAGCCGTGGATGGCAAAGTGGCGAGCGCCGATCCTGGCCCTCACACGGCGCTGATCCTGGTGGTCGAGGATGATCCCGAGGTGCGCGAACTCCTCGTACTGTATCTGGACGGCGAGGGACATCAGACGGCAGTAGCGACGGATGGCCATAGCGCAATCGAGCTCGTTGAAAAGGGTGGGATCCAACCGGATCTCATTCTCGCGGACCACAATTTGCCGAACGGAATGAACGGTCTCCAGCTCACCGCACAAATCCGCGCGCACATGCACCGTCGGATACCCGTCATCATTTTGACCGGCGACATATCGACCGACACGATGCGCGAAATCGCCCGCCAGGACTGCGTACAGCTTAATAAGCCGGTGAAATTGAATGCACTGTCGCAAACCATTGAGCGACTGCTTTCGGTGCGTCGAGATTGGCCGCCTCTGTGCCCGATTTGCCCGCTGCCGAGCCCGTTGCCCGCGCCGAATTGTTATGCGACCGGACTCGCCCGTCATTTTCGTTGTCGACGATGATGACCAGCTGCGCGCGGACGTGCGCACCGTTCTGGAGGATGCCGGTCGTGTCGTCGAGGATTTCGCGAGCGCCGAAGCCTTCCTGGCCGCTTATCGCGTGAGTGGTGAAGCTTGCGTTCTGATCGATGTCAATTTGCCGGGAATGGGCGGCATCGATCTGCTGCAGCGGTTGCGGTCCGTGGGCCATCAACTGCCAGCCATCATGATCACCGGCGATGGCGACGTGGCGATGGCCGTTCAGGCCATGAAAGCCGGCGCCAGCGACTTCATCGAGAAACCAATTGGACGTGACGGGTTGCTGGCTTGTATCGATCGTGCCTTGGAGCAATCGCGCGACGGCAACGTGTTGTCCGCCCGGCGCGAGAGTGCTGCGGAGCATCTCGCCGGCCTGACGTCGCGGGAGCGCCAGATCATGGATCTTGTCCTTGCCGGACACCCCAGCAAAAATATCGCTGCCGATCTCGGGATCAGCCAGCGCACGGTTGAAAACCATCGAGCGTCGATCATGAAGAAGACCGGCGCGATGTCGCTTCCAGCCCTGGCGCGTTTGGCGCTTGCCGCTGCCTGGAACGGAACCGGTGAGCCGCCCGTCGAGCCAATCAGAGAGGCGAGCGCATGACCAATGTAGCTCGGCCTCGAGGCTCCCAACATGAGTTCGCGACGCAGAAGAGCCGACGGGAGGGTGACCGTCGGCTCCGCCACTACTGGCTCAAGTCACCCGCGCTTTATTTGACGCGGCCGAGCCAATCGTCGACGGCCTTGCGGCGTTGGCCGGAAGCGGGAGGCCCGCTGCCGCGTTTGAAGTTTTGAATTAGATCGGTTTCAGAATATTGCGGGATCGCGGACGCGCAGCGGCTCAAATGATCCCGAGCAACTTGAGAACCACTATTCCAGCGATCGGGACGCCAGCCGCCCAAAGGAATATGAGTTTCATTTCCGTAGCCCCTCGACCGTCTTGATGGCCTGATCCTTGATTTGAACGGCCTTGTGCGCCGCTTTCTGGCCCAGCACCGCCGCCAAGTCGCTCACCGAATCGAGTGTGGTTTTCTCCGTTGCCATAAAGGCCGGCGCAGCCTCCAGCGCCCGCTTGTCGACATGGACGGTCAGTGTTCGAGTTGCATTGTCGGCGACAGCAATCATGAGGTCCTTAAACGGCACCGCAACGATCTTCTCGCCAAGGCCGAGAAAACCGCCGACGCCTAGAAGCACCGATGTGATGCGGCCGGTATCGTCGAACATGACATCGTGAATGTCGCCGATCGTTTCTCCCGTCGCATTGCTCACGGTGGACCCCAGGAAGACGCGCGCGAGTGCCTCCTTGGCTGGTTGCTTAGCGATAAATTGGACGGTATTGCTCGCTACAAGGATTCCGCCTCCCGTTTGGGCGTCGTGCGTCGACTGAACCTCATTCGATGCGACTGGTGATGTATCCGACATGTCGTATCTCCGTACTCTGGACTATTCTGGTTTGTGTTGCTCACTCGTGCCACGACGTGCCGTCACTCATGGTGCCGGGGACGTTGCCTTTGGACGCTGCTTGCCGGCGGAGCTATCCCCGCCATTCAAGGTGGTGACGGCGATGTGAGTGAGCGTGTGATTGGCCGCTTTCTCCTGATCCAGGATTGCGGATAGCAGATCATGTGCGTCGTTTTCGTCGAGTTCCTTCGCCCATTCGCGGAGCGTGCCATAGCGACTGATCTCGTAGTGCTCGATCGCCTGGCAGATGCCGATAATGAGTGCGTGCTTTGCCACCGGGCCTTTTGCGTCCTCGATCAGCCCTTCACATTCCTTAATCAGACCCTCGATGGCATCGCATTTCTCGCCCTTTGGCGTCTTGCCAATCGATTTGAAGACCCGATCGAGGGTTTCGATCTGGCCCTTGGTTTCCTCCAAGTGGTGCTGCAGCGCCGTCTTCAAGGGCACATTGCTGACGGCGGCTATCACCTTTGGCAATGCCTTGGTCAAGGCATTCTCGGCGTAGTACATGTCATGGAGCGTGTGTTCGAAGGCGTCTTGCAAGGTTTTCATTGGTATTCTCACGGTTGTTCTGTTGGGATATTTTTCTGCGCGTTACCAGAGCCGCTCGGCGCCGAAAACCCGGACACTCAGGTTCTCATCGCGATGCTTGCTACCGATTGCTGCCCCCCACGTTGCTGCTGCCAACCCAGCGAGGGACATGACCGCAAGCAAGAACGCCATCAGGACAGTGGACTTGCGGCTGGTTTCCGCAATCTCGATGGCTTTCTGTGCGGCTTCCGCTTTCAGCGCGCGATAGCTGGTCCATGTGCTATCCACCCGCTTTTCAGCATCGACTGGCGAGAGACCCGTGCGCGCCGCGACCAGCGAAGCGAGGTACTGGCGATCGGCATCGCTGATTTTGTCGTTGGCGATCGACATCGCGAATATGCGGGTCAGCTCCGGCGTGACGGATTCATCGCGCACAACCGGTGCGCCCGGTCCGGTCGAAGCCGGCCGTCGCAGCAGCACGTCGACCGAGTATGCCAGCGGATCGGCGGGAAGCGCACTCGCCGCCAGAGTGCTCGATGCGGCACCAACGGCCGATGCCGCCGTCTGCGCCGTGCCCCTGACGATTGCGCCGAGGCCACCGCCGATGAGATATGCCGCCAGCAGCGTGCCGATTCCCCAGACCAGGAAGCCGTGCACGCCGTCGCGAAAGTCGCGCTCGCCCTGGCTCGCAGTCGATCTCGCCCGCATGCGGCTCGCCAAATAGCCGCCAGTTGCGAAGCTTCCGACGTGGACCGCGGCGAGCCACAGGGCAAGCAGCACGCCCATCGTGGCCATCGACAGGCCTGCGAACGGGCGGGCAGAGGTCAGAGAGAGACCCACGGCACTGCCAAAGCCCATGAGCAGAGCCGAAATTGCCGCCGCAGCTACGGCACCGGCCGATATCGCACCCCAATCGATTTGCGATCGTGAGGCAGGCCCCACAGCGTTTGCGGTGGCTCCAGACGTATTGACGGTATCTTGCATTGCGTTACCTCAACCCGAGAACTGACAGGACGGCCATTACGACCACGACGAAACCGACGATGTAGATAATTCCATTCATGCTTATTCTCCGTTTTTGTACCTTGTGAGGGTAGCGGATAACTCGGACATGGCTGAAGCCTGGACGAGAAACCACTACAGCTGGCGGCCTTTCGCAAATTTTTCCACTTCACTCTGAGCTTGCGGCCTTTGAAGCCCATACTTGAACTGCACCTGCGCAACCAAGTCGTCGTTGCTTTTCAGTTCTTCTATTTCTTGGAATTTGAATTTGCTCCACTTTCCATATATATCTCCTCGCATGCCAATTTCGCTTGGACGCAAGGGTCTCGAAAATGGGTTGTATGTGTTGAGCATGACTCTCTCCGGAAGGATCGATTGAAGAACGCTCGCGATTAATCAGACTAATCTAGCGCTGACCCAAGCGGTTCCGCTGATGATCCACCATCAGGCGACCCTGCGGCGCTCGATAAGAAGTGGCCTCGATCTCATCGCTACGCGCCACCACAGCCCGCTGGCCAAGTGGGTGTTTTCTCGTGGTGCGATCAATAGCGGCAATCGGAGGCGTATTAATCAGGGCAATCAGTTCCATCACGACAGCGGCAACGGGCATTGCCCGGCGATAGACCACGTGCGGGATGTTGCGTCCATGAAGTCTGACGCGCAGCTCGGCGTCATCCACGTAGACAGAATTCTCAATGACGACGCCCTTCAAGCTCGCGCATTGCACGAGATCGAAAGCGCGCCCCTTCCGATAGGCAGTCAGCACGGTGGCGCCTTCGTCAGCCAGGTGATCTTGCAGATCGAGCGCCGACTCGATGACGGGTTCGATGATCAAAATCGTCGCGCCCTTGAGACATGTGTCCATCACGAGCTTTCCTTTCAAACCAGGTGTCCGGCCAAACGCACGGGCCCGGTTTTTGATTTGGGTCCTTCCCGGTTAGAAGAGCCGACGGGAGGGTGACCGTCGGCTCCGCCACTACTGACTTAAGTCAACACCGCGCTACTTGATGCGGGCGAGCCAGTCGTCGACTGCCTTGCGGCTGTCATCCTTGTTGTGGCCGTAGCGCTCCTGCAGCCTGCCTTCGAGCTGCTCGCGCTGGCCGTCGATCTTCGTGAGATCATCGTCGGTGAGCTTGCCCCACTGTTCCTTCGCCTTGCCGGTGAATTGCTTCCAATCACCCTTGATCACATCCCAGTTCATTGGGTTACTCCTTGGTGGTTGCTGCAGATTGTGTCAGATGGTCGAGCGGCGCATCCGCTCGATTTCGGCTTGATCCGGCTGATAGGCAGGCGCCTTCGGATCGAACTGGTTCCAGCCACCCGTCCGGTACTCGTTGCGTCGAATATTGGGATCAATCGGATTGCTGGCATTGAGGATGCCTTCGATCTTCCCGTTGGGTAGATTGTGACGGACGGTCACAAGTGTGCCGCCACGGCGAACTGCCTCGGAGTAGACGTGGGCGTCATCCTCCGACGTCCCGGCATCCACCAGGGCGCCAATTACGCCGCCAGTCGCGGAACCGGCGACGGCGCCGAGCGCGGTCGTCGCCAACCAGCCCGCAGCCACGACGGGCCCGAGGCCGGGGATTGCCAAAAGGCCGAGGCCGGCGAGCAAGCCGGCTCCGCCACCGACGGCTGCGCCGATACCAGCGCCGGTCGCCGTTGACGAGACCTCATCGACTTCGGCGTATTTGTCGCTCACGTGCTTGTTGGCGACCAGACTGATGTCGCTCGACGGCACGCCAGCGGCTTCGAGGGCGTTGACCGCCCGCTCGGCCTGCGGATAGCTGTCATAGACTTTGCTAAGAGTTTGCATGATGGAACCTTTCCGGATTGATTAATTGGCGACGACGTTGCCCTTGAAATCGATGGCGACATTGACATTCTTGCTGCCTTCGGCAGCCGTGCCGCGCCAAACGCCCTTGTCGTCTTTCTTGAGTGCTGAAACGCTCGTCAGCCCTGCCGCCATGGCACGATCAGTCGCCTGGCTTTCGGTGAAGCTGTTGGAACCCGGGAGAGGTGCGCCAGCTTCGGCTTTGACAGCGTTGAAGTGGCCCGCCTTGCAGTGCTCGAGAAACGCCACCTTCGAAAGCTTGGCATCGACGACGGGCTTCTCGGCGACACGCAGAAAGGCCATATAGCGCGGACCTTCTGCCGCCGAGAGCGAGCCATCGGCGTTGGCATCAGCCTTGGTCCAGGCTGCCGTGCATTCGGCATCGGTCATGGCCGACGCGAACGAAGGAAAAGCCAGAGCCGCAAAGACTCCGGTTACGAGTGCGAGTTTCTTCATGCTGGTTACTCCAATAAGTGTCGACCTGTCGGGTCGTGAGCAACACTTAGGCGCCTGACTTGCGAGCGGGATAGCCTCGGATTCTACTCACTTGCCCAATACGAACCGGGAGCGCGGAGACATCGGCGGGCATTGGTAGTCCGGGGCTGCTCCATTCCCGACGATCGCGACTATGGTTCAGGCGAGCAGCTGATCGACGCCCGCTCAACGACAGTTGGCTGGGTGATTCAGAGAGTCACTGTAACGGCGATAAAGACTGGTGAAATTCTGGCTGATAAAATCGTGACGCCAAGCCAATCAGGAATGCGTCAACGGGCGGAATTGCCTGAGACGGTTTGCAAAACGTCTGCAGGTTAAATTAGGGGTGTTCCAGTGGCGTTTGTCCCGGCATCCAGGACCGGCGCGGCGCTGTCATCCTTGAGATTGACGCCGGTCAGCCGGCGCGTCAGCGCGGCTTCGATCAGCCACGCCAGATTGTCGGCCGCAGCCGCCGGCTCGTGGCCTCCCAAGCGGATATTGGACAGGCAGTTGCGCTCGGCATCGGTGCGGCCCGGCCGTGGCTCAAAGGTGATGTAGACGCCGACACTGTCGACCGCGGAAAGGCCCGGCCGCTCGCCGAGCACGACCACGACCAGCCGCGCGCCCAACGCCTGGCCTACATCGTCCCCGAGTGCCACGCGGGCGCCCTTGGCGAGGGCAACGATGCCGAGCGCCAGACCAAGACGGACGACGTGCGGCAGCAGGCACGCCATGAGCGCTGGCGCATGGGTGGCAACGGCCGCGGGCGACAGACCATCGCCAATCATCAGGGCGACATCGCACGAAGCGGCGCGCTCGCCGAGGCGCTGCCGCGACGCCGCGCTCAGCCGGCGGCCGAGATCCGGGCGCCGCAAATAGAGCTCGCGCTCCGGGGCATCGCTCTCGATCTCGATGGTCGCGAGGCCAAGCGCGCCCAGGCCCGCGGCGAGCGCTGTCCGATCGAAACCGGCATGGACGGCGTCGCGGGCCCGGGCGTGCGCCAGCGCAAACGACAAGATCTCGCGGGTGGGCAAGGAGGCGCCGGCGCGACCCAGCGCAATTCTGGCCGACGTCCGTTGGTCCAGCAGAAACCAGGGATCTCGCGGTGGCCCACTCATGCAGCTTGTCCTGGCGGACCGGCGGCTCCCGCAATCAGCGGATGGCCGGCCGCCGGCGGCAGCAAGCGACCGTCTGTGCCGGTGACGCGCATGCGCGCAAGCCACGCCTCGAACTCCGGTGCGCGCTTCAGACCAAAGATTTCGCGCACATAAAGCGCATCATGGAACGAAGTCGACTGGTATCCGAGCATCACGTCATCGGCACCGGGCACGCCCATCACATAGGTCACCCCGGCAGCGGCCAGCGCCGTCAACGTGACGTCCATGTCGTCCTGATCGGCCATGGCGTGGTTGGTGTAGCAAACGTCGACACCCATCGGCAGGCCCATCAGTTTGCCGCAGAAGTGGTCTTCCAGCGCCGCGCGCAGGATCTCCTTGCCGTCGAACAGATATTCCGGCCCGATGAAGCCAACGACGGAATTGACCAGGAGAGGCTCGAACGCGCGCGCGACAGCGTATGCCCGCGCCTCGCACGTCTGCTGATCGATGCCGTAGTGGGCGCCGGCCGAGAGCGCCGAGCCTTGGCCGGTCTCGAAGTACATGACGTTTCGGCCGATCGTACCGCGGCCGAGCGCCCGCGCCGCCTCGTTGGCCTCCCGCAACATGGACAGCGTGACGCCGAACGAGCGGTTGGTCGCCTCGGTGCCGCCGATCGACTGGAACACGAGATCGACGGGCGCGCCCTTCGCCATCAGCTCAAGTGTCGTCGTCACATGGCCGAGCACGCAACCCTGGGTCGGGATCTCGTATCGTCCGATGACCTCGTCGATGAGCCGCAGCAATGCCTCGATCCGAGCAGGCGAATCCGACGCCGGGTTGATTCCGATGACGGCGTCCCCGGCACCATACATCAGGCCATCGGCGATCGAGGCCATGATGCCCGCCGGGTCGTCGGTCGGGTGGTTCGGCTGCAGGCGCACGGCCATGGTGCCGGGCAGTCCGATCGTGTTGCGGAACGCCGTCACGACCTGGCATTTCCGCGCCGCCAGGATCAGGTCCTGATTGCGCATCACCTTGGAAACTGCGGCCGCGATTTCCGGCGTGATGCCCGGTGCGAGCTGCGCCAGCTTTTGCGAAGTCGTCTCGTGTGACAACAGATGCTCGCGCAGCTCGCCCACGGTCAGGCCGGCGATCGACATGAACGCGAACTCATCGTGGCTATCGAGAATGAGCCGTGTGACGTCGTCCATCTCATAGGGGACGAGGGGCTGCGCGATGATGGCCTTGAGCGGCAGATCGGCGAGCGCCAGCCTGGCGGCGACGGTCTCTTCGGCACTCGCTGCCGCCAATCCGGCCAGCCGGTCGCCCGCCCGCGGTGGCGACGCCTTGGCCAAAAGCTCGGCCAGCGACGCGAAGCTAAAGATCGTGTCTCCGACGCGATGGCGAAACGGCATGACGGGGGGTCCCAGGTCGCGGCAGCATCAGGGCTGCTCGGGCCGGGCGAGTCAAGGCGCGGTAGGATGTCGGGAGCCATCCGGCCTTGGCCGACACCACTGGCACGGCGCGGTGTCTGGCCAAAGGCACGACACCGATTGGGGGCTGCCTCGCGCCGTGCGCTTACTTGGTCTGGCTGCCGGTCTTCTGTGCCGCGATCGGGGCTGCAATGCTGCCGCCATTGAACAGCTGCGCCAGCGACCGCTCGCGCTGCGTGTCGACCTTCACCGTCGCGGTCATGCCGGCGCGCAGCGGATGCTCGTTGGCACCGGGCAGCAGGCGCAGACGGACGGGAAGCCGCTGCACCACCTTGACCCAGTTGCCCGACGCGTTCTGCGGAGGCAGCAGCGCGAATTCGGCGCCCGTCGCCGGGCTGATGCTCATGACCTCGGCCGCGAAGGTCGTGTCGGGATAAATGTCGAGCACGATCGTCGCTTTCAGGCCGGGGCGCACATGGGTGAGCTCCGTCTCCTTGAAGTTGGCTTCGACCCACGGCTGGGCATCGCTGACGATGGCAAACAGCGGCGTTGCGAGCTTGATCTGCTCGCCGGGCAACAGCTTCATGTTCACTGCCGTGCCACTGACAGACGCCTTGATGACGGTGTTCGCGAGATCGAACTTCGCCCGATCGCGCGAGGCCGCTTTTTCGCGCACGAGCGGATGCTTGTCGGTGTCGATATCGGGATCGCCGTTCAGCGACGCCAGAATGCGCTGCACCTTCTGGCGCGCCAGAGACACACGGTCACGAGCGGCGGATGCGTTGCTGTCGGCTTCCTCGAAACGGAAGGCAGCGCCAACACCTTTGCTGCTCAATTGGCGCTGGCGATCGAACTGTGCGTCGAAGAATCCAATGCGCGTCTGTGATTCCTTGAGCTCGGCGGCGGCCTCGGCGTACTGCGCCCGGTAGGCCGCGACTGTCGCGCGGGTCTGGTCGAGCTCTGCGTCCGCCTTGGCGAGCGCCAGCATGAACGGCTCCTGGTCCACCTTCAGAAGCACATCGCCCTTCTTGACGTGGGTGTGGTCCTTGGCGAGCACGTCGATGACGCGACCCGCAACCTCCGAAGACACTTGCACAATGTCCGCTTTGACATAGGCGTTCTCCGTCGAGATATAGCGGCCACCCCACAGCCACCAGGCGAACGCGCCGACAATCGCGACAAAGGGTACGGCAATCAAGAGAAAGGCTCGAAGGAGTCGCATGGTTTCTCGGCTCAGAGGTTCATGGGTTCTTTGGCTGGGATGACGGGTTCTTCGTCATTCCAGTCGATATCGGGGCTCGGATCATACGCCGCCATATTGATGAGGCGGGCCTTGACGCGGGCCAAAAGTGCGGTGAGGCGCGTGATCTCGGCGTCGGAGAGATCGTCGAGCGCATCGGCGACAGTCGATTGACTGATCGGGAACAGGGTCTCGTGCAGGCGCTGGCCACGGTCGGTTAGAAAGATGCGGTTGATCCGGCGGTCCAGCGGGTCCGGGCGGCGCTCAACCAAGCCGCGCTCCTGCATGCGGTCAACGATTTTTCCGGCGGGCGCCTTCTCGATTTCCATCATATCGGCGAGCTCAGACTGGCTTGCGCCGGGCTTGCGGTGCAGCCGGACGAGTGCCAACCATTGCGGGCGCGTAATGCCTAACGCCTTGACACGGCGATCAAAAACCGTCCTCATCAAACGTGAGACGTCTGTCGTCAGCCAACCGAAATGGCGCTCATCGTCGGTCACGGGATGCCTCAAATAATCGTAACGGTAGTTATGATCACTGGAACGACGGTCGTCAACGTTATGAAATGCGCAGGAGCTATGCTGCGCGGGAATATATAGGCCGCAATTGTGCTGGTGTCTGGCCTTGGGCGGCGCGCAACCAGTCTGCGATGGCGGTTACGGATCAGATGAGCACGACTGGCTGACACTGCCAGTTGCCGATTCCATTCCGGCGTGCGTCTTCGCTTAGCGCTTCGGTTGCCCTCTTCGCAACCGCGCCGTTATTCCCGGTAGCGGCCGCGCATGTATTGCTGCCAGAGCTTCTCGCCGATCAGGCAGTCGACGGCGGCGTCGGGCGTCGCCTGCGTGCGGATCAGGCGCCCCGGTTGCTCGGGCACAAGGCCCGCGATCTCGAGGATCATCTTGCGCCGGATGGCGGCGGCGAACTCGGATTTTTCGCGCACAGCGATCGAGAAGGATCCTGTGCCGCCGATCACGCAACTGGCGTAGTACTGGTCGAGGTTCGATAGGTCGAACGCGTTATTGGGCCCGCCAGTCTTCAAGATGATCGGCAGGCCGTTGATCACGATGCCCCGCGCAACCAATTCATCGCGCACCGGCTCCACCGGTACGCCCGAGTTGTTCGGTCCATCCCCGGACACATCGATGACGCGACGGTGGCCCTTGAACGTATTGCGATCGAGCATGCGGCCCGAATAGAGCAGCGCCGCCGAGATCGAGGTCATCCGCGCCCGCGAGATCGGTTTGCCCTCCAGCGCGGCGGCAAACGCCTTGGCCGCATCCGGGCCATCGATCAAGGTCCACGGCAGTACGGTGTGCTGGGTCGGCTCGCCGGCCCATTCGACATAGGTGACGGCGATGCGGCCCGCGCCGCCGGACTTGATCGCCTCCCAGACCTGAGGATCACGGAAGGCCGCAACATAGCCGTCGCGCTGCAGGCGCTGCTCGTCGAGATCCATCGACAGGGACACATCGACCGTCAAAACCAGCTCGAGGTCGACAGCCGTTTCAGCGCGCAGCGGGCCCGCCGCGAACGCCAGCGCCGCTATCCCCCAAACGACAAGCCATGATCGCAATCGGGCCGACATGACGATAGTCTGGCATGGTGGTCGGGCCGCGCCAAGATTGCTCGGTTCGGGCATTTCCACACAATGGCGTGACTGGAGCGGCTGGCGCGACGCCTGGGCCGCTGGTGGTCGGCCGCGGAGAGGGGTATGCAGGGGGCAACTCAATTCGTCGGGACACCCGAACGAAGGATCGCTGCCCATGGCCGCAACCGCCCGCAAGCGCCCTACTCCAACTGCCGGAGCCTTGGCCCCTGAAGGGCTGGCCGTCGCCTCCGCGCGCCGGACCCTGGAAATCGAGGAGCATGGGCTTTCGGCGTTGCGGGAGTCGCTGGCCAACGGCCTCGGCGAGCCGTTCGAGCGGGCGGTGGTGACGCTCGCCGCGGCCAAGGGACGCGTGATCGTGACCGGCATCGGCAAATCCGGCCACGTCGGCCAGAAGGTTGCAGCGACGTTCGCGTCGACGGGAACTCCAGCGTTTTTCGTGCATCCGTCGGAGGCCTCGCACGGCGACCTCGGCATGGTCATGCGCGACGATGTCGTGCTCGCGATGTCGTGGTCCGGCGAGACGGTTGAACTCAAAAACGTGATCACCTATTCGCGACGGTTCGGCGTGCCGCTGATCGCCATCACCTCGCGCGCCGACTCGACCCTCGGCAAGGCCGCCGACGTCACGCTCATGTTGCCGAAGGCGAAGGAAGCCTGCCCGCACGGGCTCGCGCCGACAACATCGACGACGATGCAGTTGGCGATCGGCGATTGCCTGGCTGTGGCCCTGCTCGAGGCTAAAGGGTTCAGCGCGCACGACTTCAAGGTGTTCCACCCCGGCGGATCGCTCGGCGCGCAACTGAAGTTCGTCGCCGACGTCATGCACAAGGGTGACGCGCTACCGCTGGCCCGCGACACCGACACGATGGAGACGGCGCTCGTCGCCATGACGCAGAAGGCGTTCGGCTGCCTCGGCGTGACGGATCGCGACGGCAAGCTCGCCGGCATCATCACCGACGGCGATTTGCGCCGGCATATGGGGCCTAGCCTCCTCACGAGTCCGACGGCCGCGATCATGACCAAGCGCCCAAAGACGGTGGCGCCGGGCATGCTCGCCTCCGCCGCGCTCGATGTGCTGAACAAGTCGCGCATCACAGCGCTGTTCGTGGTCGACAAGGGCCGCCCCGTCGGCATCCTTCACGTGCACGACCTGCTGCGGTTGGGCGTGGCGTGAACCGCCCTGCGGCTTGATTGAACTGGCGCAATCCGCCGCGCTATTGCGCCCTACGACGCTGTGTGCCGGCGCCGAGACGAGAGCTGCGCCAGGGCAGCGGCGAGCAATAGGTGGATCATCCCGGCCGTCAGCAGGTGCCAGAGCGCATGCGTGCCGCGCATCCGGCCAAAGAACAGCGTCGCGCCGCACATGCGCATGTCGACCCAGCGTACGATCATGGCAGCGATGAAGACGGCAGTCGCCATCAGCAGGTGCCGACCCGCGGGATGGCGGTCGCGCAGCAGCGTGCCAACCAATCCCATTGCGATCAGCGCGGGCACGTAGCCCATCGCCCCTTTGAGGCACGGCTCGCGGATAGCGGCGATCCCGGTTTGCGTCGGGCATGCGAGGCTAGCCGCGACCCCGCTCGCCGCCAGGAACGCCAGCAGGGCGAGCCCCGTACGGGACCATGACCAGCCGACAAAGGCACGCAGCGCAAAGACCAGATAAACACCCATAAACATACTGATCGGGAGCACGTCGGCGAGGCGCGCCCATCGCGTCGCGACGGTGTGGAACAGGAAGCTGCCGATACCGATCAGTGAGGTGAGCGCGACGAGACCGGCGACGGCGGCCGCCTCGCCCTCCCGCGCACGCCCCGCGTCCGGCCCGGTTCGGATCGCAAGCAACCGGGCGGCGGCAACACCGGCAACGATCAGGTATGCGACGTTGCTCAGCGCATTCAGCGGCTCCGCCCAGAACGACGGGTCCTGGCCGCGCTCACAGTAGCGGAAGACCTGCTCACTCCAGCTCATGTTTGGTCGTGGCCCTCAATCCCGGTATGATCACCTGATCCAGGCCGATCCGGCTGTCAACCCGGACCACCCCTTGCAGCCACGGAGGTCTCCATGTCGCAACGAAGAAAACTGATCCGGCTGGCGCTCGCCAGCTTCGCCCTCGCGACGGCCGGCGGACTGCTCGCATCTCCGGCGGCCGACGCACGCCGCGGCGACGAACGCGGCCCCAGCGTCACCGCCTGCAGTCGCTATGGCAAGGGGTGCGTGACCGGCTCCACCCGGCAGGGCCGCGTCGAGCGCGAGGTGCGGATGCCCGGCGGCACCTGGATCGGCTGCAAGCGCGACTGCCGCGAAACCCTGCGCGAGGAAAGCGTCGACTTCTTCGAGACGTTGCGCGAGCGCGCGCCCGACCGCACCAATTGATCAACTCCGAAGCTCCTCGCGACGGCGCGGCTGCGCAAGTGGGCAGCCGAAGCGGCGAATATCAAGCCTCCTCGACGAAAAATTCGAGGCTGTCGAGTTCGCGGTCCTTGGTCGAGACATAGAGCACGTAGCCGAGCTTGCGGATCTTTTCGGCGGCGTCGGCGATCTTGGCCTTGTTGTTCAAGTACTCCACGACAAAAACCGGCTTGCCGTCGCGCCGCATCAATTCGAGGCGCTCGTGGGAGAACTCGTACTCGTCGCGGCTGTTGGCCTTCTCGGGGCCGTCGACGCCGTAGATCAGCTCCTCCTTCGCGGATGCGTCAATCGCCTCGCGCAGCTCGCGCCGGTCCAACAGCGTCTCGGCGTTCTGCATGATCACGACGAACCCGGTTTTTTTCGATTTGGCGTAGGATGAGAGACGGCACACGAAAGCGACCATGTCGCCGTCCAGATCGGAGCGCGTTCGCGCCGCCTGCTTTTCGTGCTCGCGCAGGTCGTCGACCACATCGCACTTGTCGAGATAGATGCCGTCGAAGCCTTGCGCGATGATGCGGTCGAGATAGGCGCTGGCGTTGCCGCAGAACAGATCCTGCCAGCCCTGATCCCAGAAGCAGACAGCATAGTTCTCGTCCCATTCCGGGTTCTCGCGCAGCAGCCAGGCCGGCTTCTCGCGCTTCCAGTTCTTTTGCCAATAGAACCGGTAGCTCTCGGCCTCGCCGATCGAGAGATAGGCGATGACCAGCCGGCGCGAGCCGTCGGTCTTGCGCTTCAGGCGCTCGATTTCGGCGGGCTTGAGGGCGCTGTCGTCGGTGCCGTCCTTGGCATAGTCGATGACGATCAGGTCGAACGGCGAGGCCTCGGCGCGCTTCAAGTTGAGTTTCTGGAGCTGGTAGCCCCAGCTCGTGACACGCGCCAAGGCGCCGGCCTCAGGCCCCTGGCTGGGTTTCGCCATATCGGACCGGCCAACCTGGCCGGATGGGCCGGCCGGCGCCGCCGTTGGCTTGGCGGCCGGGCGGACCGGCGGAACGCTGGCCGCAACCGGATTTGCGGCGGCTGGTGGCGCGGGATTGCGTTTCGGCAGCGTGCCGGGCCCGGAAGGCAATCCGGCATCCCGGCGGCCGAGCACATAGCCGACGATGATCGCCACGGCGGCGATTGCGATAATCCAGGGCAGAAGCGTCTCGATGGTCATTCGTGGGGTGCTCGGTTGAGGTGGATGCACACAAGATAAGGCCGCTGGGCCCGGTGGGGATAAGTTGCACCCCGGTTTCCAACGCTGTGGTTAAGCTGAGGGATAACTCGCGTTTCGCCGGGCCGCTGCAGCCGTGATGTCGCTCTCCGAGGTCTCAGCGCAGCGGCGCGGCGGACGGCGGGCGTTGATCGGGTTCGACGACAACGAGGTCGCCGAGATCGCGGCGCGTGAAATGGCCGACGAACCGCTCTGCCTCGATGCGCCGGCGCGTTTCACCGACGACGGTGGGCTCATCGAGATATTCGATCACGAACACCGGGCGGCCCGCGCGGGTGGCGATTTTCAGGTTCTTCAGGACTTCGGCGACGGTGCCCGGCGGATTGGGCGTTTGCGTGTGGTCGATGCCATAGAACAGGTCTTCCTTGGCAATGGCATCGATGGCGTCGAGGACCGGCCGATGACGCAGCAGCTCCTCGGCGTTCTGCATCACGATCAGGAAGTTCGGATCTGTCTTTCGAGCTGTACTGGCAATCCGGCTGACGAAGCGGACCATCTCGCTCTCGGCCTTCTTGTTTTCCGCTGCCAACTCGCTGTGAACATCGGCGCGATCGATGTAGATGCCGTCGAAACCTTGCGCCATCACCCGCGCCAGATAACTGTCCGGGCCGCCGACGATGAAATGCTGCCATTCGGGATGCCAGAAACGGACGATGTAATTGCCCTCCCACTGCGGATTGACGTCGCCGAGCCAGGCCGGGCGCTTCTCCGGCTCGAGCCATTCCGGCTGCCAGTAGAAGCGATACCGCTCGGCCTCGCCGATAGAGAGATAGGCGAGCACGATGCGCCGCGCACCGTCGGGCTTGATTTTCAGCGATTGCACCGCCTCGGGGGAAAACTGGTAGGCAAACCGGCGCTGCGCCGCGATCGCGTGGTCGATGATGACGAGATCGAGCGGCGATGCCGCGATTGCTGCCAGATTGAGCCGGCGCAGCTGATAGCCGATCCGCTTGACGGCCGCGAGCCGCTGGCGGCGCCCAATCTCGGGTGTGACGCGCTTCGATGAGGACGCGACGTCGCCACCGGTCGTAGGCTTACCGGACTGTGCGAGGGGCTGCACGCTCCAGAAAGCGAGGCACGCCGCCAGCCCCCCCAGCAGACGCGCCGCCCGCCGAAACCGATCGTGCACAAGTTGAACGCGTGACATGACATGCCCCGATCACGGAATAAGCTTAAGTGGCGCTCCCGCGCGGCGGCGTCAAGGCGGGATCATCCCAACTCGCTGTTCAGGGTGCCGTCCTGGCGAGGCGACCGGCCTCGGATCGCCAATCCCGCAGCGAACGGGCGCCAATCCGATTGTGCTTCGCCGCGAGCGGCGGTAATCGAGGCGCATGAGCCGACCTCCTGAAGACACCCCTGTTGCCCCAGGTCCTCCCCCAGGGCCGACGCCGCGCGCCGCCCGCACGCCGGCGCGGCTGCATGTCTTGGAGTCGGCCGGGTGCGCCGACTATCGCCTGCTCGACAGCGGTAACGGGCGCAAACTCGAACGCTTCGGCAAGATCGTCGTCGACCGGCCGGAGCCGCAGGCGCTCTGGAGCCGGTTGCTGCCGGCAGCGCGGTGGACCGACGCCCATGGCGTGTTCTCCGGCGAGGATGACGAAGAAGCGGGCAAATGGCGCACGCAAGGGCCGGTGCCCGAGAGCTGGCCGATGCGCATCGAAGCGCCGGGCCTCGACGCGGTGACGATGCTCGGGCGCCTGTCGGCGTTCCGGCATCTGGGACTGTTCCCCGAACAGATCCCGCATTGGCAATGGATGGCCGCCGCCGTCCGCGCGGCCAGCAGCGCCGATCCGGCCACCAAGCCGCGCGTACTCAATCTTTTCGCCTACACCGGGGCTGCCTCCCTGATCGCGGCCAGGGCCGGCGCCGAGGTGGTCCATGTCGACGCCTCGAAGAAGGCGATCGCGTGGGCGCGCGAGAACCAGGCCGCATCCAAGCTCAATGACGCGCCGATCCGCTGGATCCTGGAGGATGCCCGCAAATTTGTTGCGCGCGAGGTGCGCCGCGGGCGGACCTATCACGTCATCCTGGTCGATCCGCCGAAGTTCGGACGCGGCCCTGGCGGCGAGGTGTGGGACCTCTTCGAGCACCTGCCCGCACTAATGCGCGATTGCGCGGCGTTGCTGGCCCCGCAGCATGCCTCGCTGGTGCTGACTGCTTATGCGATCCGCGCCTCGGCGCTGAGCGTCGGCCAACTCGTCGCCGAGACACTTGGACCCCGCGGTGGCGGACCGGTCGAATGCGGCGAGCTCGCCATCCGCGAGGATGCCGGCGGGCGCCTCGTTCCGACGTCGCTTTATGGCCGGTGGAGCTCGGATGCCGCGACGCGATGACCGTCCCGCGGGCGGCCCAACCGCCCGCACAATCACGAGTTTGCAGAACGACAGCGTGAAGCTGATCCGCTCGCTCGAGATGCGCAAGGCCCGGCGCGAAACCGGCCTCTTCATCGCGGAGGGCGCCGCGGTGCTGGTGACCGCGCGCGATAACGGCTGGACGCCGCGCATGCTAGTGCATGGGCCGGGCGCCGATGGCGCGATCGCCAGCGCGCTGATCGCGTGGGCGCAGACATCCGGTGCCGACAGTCTCGATGTCTCGCAAGGCGTACTGGAAAAGCTCGCCGCAAAGGAGAACCCGCAGAGCCTGATCGGCGTGTTCGAGCAGCGCTGGCAGACGCCGCCGGACGCGACCGCCGTAGCCGCCGGCGCGCTCTGGCTGGCGTTGGAGGAGATCCGCGACCCCGGCAATCTCGGCACGATCCTGCGCACGGCGGACGCAGCGGGCGTCGCGGGCGTAATCTTGGTTGGCCAGACGTGCGATCCCTATGCGCGGGAAGCGGTACGCGCGAGCATGGGCTCGATTTTCAGCGTCCCGATCGTGCGCATGGAGGCGGCAGCCTTCCACGGACTGGCGGGAGCATGGCCGGGCGCGGTCGCCGGCACGCATCTTTCGGGCAGCTCGGATTTCCGCACGGCGACCTATCGCGGCCCGGTGCTCCTGGTGATGGGCAACGAGGGCGCGGGCCTCACGGAAGCGACGGCAGCCATGTGCAGCACGCTCGTGAAAATACCGATGCTCGGACGCCTCGACTCGCTCAATCTGGCTGTCGCCACCGCACTGATGCTCTACGAAATCCGCCGCCCCGTGCTGCGGCTCGCGTGAGAACATCGCGCCAGCGTCTCCGCCGCCAAGGGAACGAGAGCGTCGTCCGGAAACGGGTACACGGAGCTGACGTTGATCTCACACAGTACAAACGTTTCCCGACCTTCGGCATCCTTGGGTCCATACATGAAGTCCGCGTCCCAGATCACCGGCAGTTGCGACCGTTCGAGGTCCAGCAGCGCACAGAGTTCGCCCAGCCATTCGCGTTCGAGCTTGTCTTTCAGCGGCTGAAAGTCGGGCCGTGTGGGCGGGAAATAGTGGCGCGGTCCCGGAAGCGGCGCGTCGTTCGGCGATCCCCCTGGCCTGGGTGGGACCAGCATGTTGACCAGCTGCTCGCCGAACCCGGCAACGCGATCCCCAACGAGGTAGCAACGCACCATCCCGTCGGAAATCCGCGACTGATAGGCCTGATCGATCATGCCGCCCGCGCCGGCGAAATACGGCTGACATTGCGAGAGGAACCCGCCCAATGACAACGTCTCCTCAGGGCTGCCACGCTTGGCGTGCCGGACGCGCAACAGCAGATCGGGAGTAGCCGGCGATGCCGCCGCACGCTTCGGGTCGGCCAACTCGACTTTCCAGACACCGTCGCCGCTCTGGCCCCGGATCTGCTTCAGTACGCGCGGGCCGGACGCAAGGCTCTTCGGCAATTCCAGACGCATCGCCTCCGGCGATGCGTAAAGGCGCGTATCGCAGCTCCAGCTCATACGTCCGCGTGCGATAGAGCACCTCTTTGGTGCCCATCCTGTCGATGACCATGGGATGCGCGCTGACCAGCACACCCTGTGACGCGACGTCGACCAGCAAGGCGTTCAGCACCGACCTGTCACGGCCGCGCTCGTTCGGATTGACCCACACCAATACGGCGTCGACACGCAGCAGCTGCGCGCGAACGTCTTCGACGGCCTCGTCCGCATAAGGCGCCCCTTCGACTTCCAAGCCGGCGGCGCGGAGCGCTGCGGCGGTCGCCCCGAAACGCGAGTCCTCCAGCTTTGCTGTCAGCCGCTCCTTGGCGTCCACAGGGAACACGATTGCCGCGCGCCGTCGTGCGCTTGTCATGATCGATCACTCCATGATGATTTGATTTCAGACGGCAAGCAGGCGCTGCCGGCGCCGCTCGCATTTCCGTCTTGCCGAGTGCCGGAAACGCCGTCCGTTGCCCACAACGGGCTGCGCCCAACGTGCGAACACTCCCCCTGTCGGGGCAGACGGGTCAATTGTCGTGCGGTGGTTTCGTTGAATGGCGGCATAGGCGTCCACCCCTTCCGGGAGTTTGGACGCGATATTTGGGCAGCCGCCTCACGGGGCAATCGCGGTGAGCCCCTGAACTCCATAAGAGCGGATCGCACGCCCCAAGTCAATCATCGCCCATCGCGGAACACAATGACAAACGATGAGTTGTGCGGGAAACAAAGCGGCGCGAGCGCATTGAAGACTGTGAACGTCCCAGCGCCACCTCGGCCGCCGCTCAAGTGAAGTTGAGTTTCAATCCAGGCTCCGGCCACTGCATCACGCCGAGTTTGCCGCTGTCGGAGAGCGTGATGTAGGCGGTGCACATGTCAGTGCCGCCGAAGCAGATGTTGGTCGGGTAACGGTCCGGCATTTTCACGGCGCGCACGATGTCGCCTTTCGGAGAGATCTCGGTGATATAGCCTGTGTTCAGGGTCGCGACGGTGATGTTGCCGCTGGCCATGACCGCGAGGCTGTCGAAGCGCGCGTGACCGCCAAGACCCGCAACCACCCGCCCGCTATGCGGCGCGAACTCGGCCTTTGGCTTGAGCTTGCCGGGGCCTTGCACCTCGAACGCCCATAGCCGCGCACCCTCCGTGTCGGCGGCATAGAGAGTCCGGCCGTCGGGCGACAGGCCACAGCCATTTGGGCTGAGGATCGGGTAGGCGATTTCGGCAATGCTGGAGCCGTCCGGCCGCGCGTAGTAGAGCCCTCCGTGGTCGCGATGGCGGGCGTAGCGTTTGCCGAGATCGGTAAAGTAGAAGCCGCCCTCCGTGTCGAACACCAGATCGTTCGGCGCAGACAGAACGTGACCGCCGACCTCCTTGTAGAGCAGCGTCGCCGCGCCGGTTTTCGCGTCGAGCCGTGCGACGCTGCCGAACTTGTAGTCGGGGTGCGGGCCAACGCCCATGGAGAAGCCGTCGACGTAGCGGCTGCCGCCGTTATTGCATAAATAGAAGTTGCCATCGGGGCCGATCGCCAAGCCGTTGGGGCCGCCGCCGCAGTCGGAGAACAGGCTGACTTTGCCGTCGGGCGTCACGCGCGAGCAGCGGCCATTGCGGATTTCGGTGAGCACCACCGAGCCATCCGCGCAGACCACGGGGCCTTCCGGGAAGCCGAGCCCGGTCGCGAGGATTTTGACGTCAGCCACGTTTGCCATGATGCCTGCCCTCCACTGGATGATCGCCCGTCACGCTGGCGCGTCTGCCTGATTTATACGACACGACCGAGCAGATCGAAAATGGCCTCGGGTGTAAAGCGGATTTGTCCGTTGCGCACGCGCAGGACGACCAGCCGCGCATGCAGACACCAAAAGCGAGCAAGCCCAAGGATGACAACGGTTAGGTGCGCGCGCGAGCGGCGGCGAATAGGGCGATCGCGGCGGCATTGGAAACGTTGAGGCTGCTGAAGTTCACGGCGTCCCCCGCCGGTTGGCCACGCGGCACCCCGGGCGCCGACGCGCCGATGCGCACCAGCTGGTCGCAGAGCTCGCGCGTCAGCCGGCGCAGGCCCCGACCTTCGGAGCCAAACACCAGGGCTAGCGGGGCCGACAACGTTTGCCGCTCGATCAGCTCCGTCGCCTCGCCGTCGAGACCGACTCGGCGCACGCCGAGATCGCCTAGCTTGCCGAGCGCCTGAGCCAGGTTGGGAACCAGCGCCACCGGAACCGTTTCGAGGGCACCCGACGCGCTCTTGGCGAGCACGCCCGACAGCGGCGGCGAGTTGCGCCGCGTCATGATCAGACCCGACGCGCCAAATACGGCGGCCGAGCGCAAGATGGCACCGACGTTGTGCGGGTCCGTCACCTGATCGAGGATGACCAACGGACCGCCAGTTGCGGCCGCTTCCGCCAAGAGTCTCGAGATCAGGCTCGGGCAGTGGCTCGACCTCCACGAACGCGCCCTGATGCACGGTGTCGTCGCCAAGCTGCCGGTCGAGATCACGCGGTTGCACGCGCTCGGGCTTCAGGTCACGGCACTTCAGGGCCGCCTCCAGCCGATGTTCTGCATTCTCGGTGAGACGCAAGCTCAGGATCGTGCGGGCCGGATTGGCGAGCGCGGCAGCGACCGCATGAATGCCGAACAGGCGCACAGGGCCGTCGGGTTTGGCGTCGCTGCGATAGGCCGGGCGATCGCCGCGATGCTGGCCCCGGTTCTCGCCCCGGTTCTGGCCCCGGTTCTCGCGGTGCGGTCGGCCGCGGGTTTCGCGTCCCCGTTGGTCGCGGTCGCCCCGGGGCCGATCAGTCCGTTCACGGTCGCGGCGTTGCTCACTCATCGGGTGCTGCGCTTTCCGCTGTAGACCTCGGGATTAACCACGTGCGCGGGCCCCCGGCCCTGGGCGACGTCGACGATCGACTGCATAGCCGATGCCGCGATGTCATGAAAGCTTCCTATGCCCGCTCATCCGCGATCGACGAGAGGATGTTGCGCACGCCCGCCATCAGCAGTCCGTGGTCGGTGCCGGCGGCCTGCATGTTGAACCCGAGCTTCTTGTATTGCTTGGCCCAGGTCGGATCGGTCGACAGGACGCCGAGGCCCTTCTTGTGCTTTCGCCCGGCGGCAACGATCCGCTTCAGCGCATTCCTGTAAAGAGGATTATCGAACTGGCCGGGAATGCCGAGAAAGTTCGTCAGGTCGAAATGCCCGACCCAGAGCACGTCGATCCCGTCGATGGCCGCGATGTCCTCGACGTTGTCGAGGCCGCGCTCGGTCTCGATCTGGGCGATGATCAGGGTGCGGGCATCTGCGGCCTTCATCTTCGCGAGCGGGTCGCCGGGCGCATAGTCGTCGTGGGCGAAGGCAAACGCTGCGCCCCTCCGGCCACGCGGGGGATAGTGCGTCGCCTCGACGATCAGCTTGGCTTGCGCCACGCTCTCAACCATCGGGATCATGATTCCGTGGCAGCCGATATCGAGGGCGCGGGCAAGGAAGTGATACTCGGCGCGAGGCACGCGAACCATCGGCGCAACGTTGAGCCCGCGGCAGTGGGCGACCTGCGCCTTGATCGTCTCCAGCGAGATGCCGGTATGCTCCATGTCGTAGATGATGAACTCGGCGCCGGCATGCTCGAGCACCTTGGCAACGCCCGGGGAGAAGAACTCGAACACCATCGAGCCGAGAACCATCTCCCCGCTCATCGCGCGCTGCCGCAGTGACGTCCTGGCCATCGACCTATTCCCTACCGGTTGTTTTTATCTTTCAACGATGTCGTGGGCAGAATGCCCGAAAGGTCCAACCCTTGGAAGATGTCGACGTTCGGTGTCTGGCCTTCGACCGGACCTGCACGCTGACACTGGACGCCGTAGCGGCGTTGCAGTTCAGAGTATCAGGCCAAAGACGAGCTAACCGGCGGGCTCCCGACCTTGGTCGAAGGCGGGCCGGCTTGGCGCGCCGGCCGGAATGCCCTAATGCTGGGGTTCCGTTCAAAGGCGTCCTGCTGCCACGCGGTGGCTAACGGGACGGAAAGGGAGACCACATGCACCACCTTCGATCCGGCGCTGCGATCCTGGCGATTGCCGCGACCTTCACGCTGTCCTCAGTCTCAGGCCCGGCCTTCGCGACGACGCTGAAGTTGGCCCGCTCCGGCGATGCGCTGACGATGGACCCGCATTCGCAAAACGAGGGCCCGACGCACAACGTCAACCACCAGATCTACGAGCCGCTGGTGCGCCGGCATATCGGCGGCGATCTCATCCCGACGCTCGCCACCAGCTGGAAGATCACCGGCGATCCGACGGTCTGGGAGCTCAAGTTGCGCGCTGGCGTCAAATTCCATGACGGCTCACCGTTCACAGCCGATGACGTCGTGTTCTCGCTGAAGCGCGCGGCGTCGGCCACCTCGGACCACAAGGGTCTGCTGGCATCGATCGACGACGTCAAGGCCGTCGACCCGACCACCGTGACGATCAAGACCAAAGGCCCGAACCCGCTGCTGGTGCAGAACTTCACCAACATCTTCATCATGAGCAAGGCGTGGAGCGAGAAGAACAAGGTCGAGGCGCCGCAGAACTTCGCCAGCAAGGAAGAGACGTTCGCCGTGCGCAACGCGAACGGAACGGGCGCCTACATGCTGGTCTCGCGCGAACCCGACGTGAAAACGGTGATGAAGCGCAACGATGCCTACTGGGGCAAGGGCACCTATCCGCTCGAGATTTCCGAGATCGTCTATTCGGTGATCAAGTCGGCACCGACCCGGGTTGCGGCGCTGCTCTCGGGCGAGGTCGATTTCGTCCAGGACATGCCGGTGCAGGATATCGCTCGGGTTGCAGGCACACAGGGCATGCGTGTCAACGCCGGACCTGAGAACCGCACCATCTTCCTCGGCATGAACATCGCCGATCCCGAGCTCAAGTTCTCGGACGTCAAAGGCAAGAACCCGTTCGCCGATCTCAAGGTCCGCCAGGCCATGAACATGGCGATCGACCGCGAGGCGATCCGCAAGGTGGTGATGGCCGACCAGTCGGTGCCGGGCGGCTCGATCATCCCACCATTCGTCAACGGCTACACCAAAGCGCTCGACGCCATTCCGGCCCGCGATGTCGCCAAGGCCAAGGCCTTGATGACGGAAGCCGGCTACGGCCAAGGCTTCGGCGTCACGCTGCATTGTCCGAACGACCGCTATCTCAACGACGAGAAAATTTGCCAGGCCGCCGTCGGCATGCTGGGCCAGATCGGAATCAAGGTGACGCTCGATGCGCGCTCGAAATCGATCCACTTCCCCTCGATCCAGAAGAAGGAAGTCGACTTCTATCTGCTGGGCTGGGGCGTGCCGACCTACGACAGCGAGTACATCTTCTCGTTCCTTTACCATACGCAGAAGGACAAGCTCGGCGGCTGGAACGGCACCCGCTACTCGAACCCAGACATCGACGGCAAGATCCAGTCACTTTCGGCGGAAACGGATCTGGCGAAGCGCAACAAGACGATCGCCGACATCTGGGCCGTGGTGCAACCGAACGTCAATTATATCGGCATCCACAATCAGGTGAACGCCTGGGGTATGAAGGCCGGCCTCGACATCAAGGTGCATCCCGACAACCAAGTCTGGGTGAAAGAGTTCAAATTCGCGAAGTAACGTCGTCCCGGGGGCCCATCGGCATTCGCCGAGGGCAGACACCCCCCGGGATGACAACCAGGTCCGGCCGATATGCTCGCCTTCATCATCCGCCGCCTGGCGCAGTCCGTGCTCGTGATGCTTGCGGTCGGCCTGGTTGCGTTCGCGATGTTCCGCTTCGTCGGCGATCCCGTCGGCAATCTGCTGGGGCAAGAAGCGACGCTGGAGGACCGGCGGCAGGCCACCGAGAAACTCGGCCTCAACCAGCCGGTCGCCGTCCAGTTCCTCCGGTTTGCCGGCAATGCCGTGCGCGGCGAATTCGGCGTTTCCTATCGCCAGGCCCGCAAGGTTTCCACGCTGCTGGCCGAGCGGCTGCCAGCAACGCTGGAGCTGGCGCTGACGTCGGCGCTGTTTGCATTGGCGCTCGGCATCGGGCTTGGCGTCTACACGGCCTTGCGGCGCGATACGCTCGGCTCGCGTTTGATCATGGCGGCAAGCTTGATCGGCGTGTCGCTGCCAACCTTCCTGATCGGCATCGGGCTGATCTACCTGTTCGCAGTCGAGCTTCGCTGGCTGCCGAGCTTCGGGCGCGGCGAGGTTGTGAAACTCGGCTGGTGGTCGACCGGATTTCTCACCCCGACGGGGCGCAAATCCCTGGTGTTGCCGGCGATCACGCTCGGTCTCTTCCAGATGACTCTGATCATGCGACTGGTGCGCGCCGAGATGCTCGAAGTCCTGCGCACCGACTACATCAAGTTCGCCCGGGCACGCGGGCTATCCGATCGCGCCATCCATTTCGGGCACGCGCTGAAGAACACGCTGGTGCCCGTCATCACGGTAACTGGGCTCCAGCTCGGCGCCATCATCGCGTTCGCGATCATCACCGAGACGGTGTTCCAGTGGCCGGGTGTCGGCCTGCTGTTCATCGACGCGGTGCAGTTCGTCGATATCCCGGTCATGTCGACCTACCTGCTGCTGGTGGCGCTGCTATTCGTGATCATCAACCTGGTGGTGGATCTCCTCTACTACGCCGTCGATCCGCGCCTGCGCGTCGATCGCACGGCAGCGGCTGGACATTGAGACGCCCATGAGCGACGCCGAGCCAATTCTTGAGCCGATCGCCGCTCCCGGCCGATGGGCGCGGATGGCCGACAGCGATCTGATGTACTCGTTCCGCCGCTCGCCGGTGGTGATCGTGTCGGCAATCGTCCTGGCGCTGATCGTGCTGCTGGCACTTGCTCGCACCCTGGATCGCGCCACAGAACCCCTTCGATGCGGCAACCCTCAACCTGATGGACGGCAAGACGCGCCCGCTCGCCAAGAACGCGTTCACCGGCAACAGCTTTCTGCTCGGCACCGACGACCAGGGCCGCGACGTGCTCTCGGTCATTCTCTACGGCTCGCGGATCTCGCTGATGGTGGGGTTCGCCTCGGTCGTAATGTCGGCAGCGCTTGGCGTCGGCGCTCGGCCTCATTGCGGGCTATCGCGGCGGTATCGCGGACAGCGTCATCATGCGGATCGCCGACGTGCAGCTGACGTTCCCCGCAATCCTCGTGGCGCTGATGATCTTCGGCATCGTCAAGGGATTCCTGCCGCCGCAGGCGCATGAACAGGCGGCGCTCTCGGTGCTGGTGCTCTCGATCGGGTTGTCGGCGTGGCCGCAGTACGCGCGCACCGTGCGCGGCGTGACGATGGTCGAGCGCAACAAGGAGTACGTGCAGGCGGCGCGCATCATCGGGCTCAATCCCGTGCTGATCATGGTGCGCCATGTGCTGCCAAACGTGATCGGGCCGGTCCTGGTGATCGCGACGCTCGGACTGGCGCTGGCGATCATCTCGGAGGCGACGCTGTCGTTTCTCGGCGTCGGCGTGCCGCCGACCAAGCCGTCACTCGGCACGCTGATCCGGGTGGGCCAGGAGTACATCGCATCCGGCGAATGGTGGATCCTGCTTTATCCCGTCGCTGGCGCTGCTGGCCTTGTCGCTGTCGGTCAATCTGCTCGGCGACTGGCTGCGCGACGCCCTCAACCCGAAGCTGCGATAGGTGAACTTGGTCAATAGTCAATTGTGAATAGTCAATCGGCAGGCAAGGTCTAGAGCGGAGAGGCAAGGTGTCACAAATCAAGTCTCACCGCGACCTGATCGTCTGGCAGAGAGCAAGGGCGCTGGTGAAGCTAAGCTACCAATTCACCGAGCATCATCCGCGCGACGAGATCTACGGATTAACGGCTCAATTGCGTCGAGCAGCCGTTTCGGTGCCCGCGAACATCGCGGAAGGCTACGGGCGCGAAAATCAGGGTTCCTTCATCCAGCATCTGCGCATTGCTCAAGGCTCGTTGAAGGAACTCGAAACGCATGTGGACCTGTCGATGGACCTCGGATTCACGACGTCGGATCGAGGCGCGCCTGTCCTCGAAGAGTGCGAGGCCGTCGGAAAACTCCTGCGCGCCTTGATCCGTTCACTGCAAGCGCGCAAGCATGGAAACGATTGACTATTCACGATTGACGATTGACCCCCTCTTCATCGAGCACCCCGCATCCCATGCAACCCCGCCCCCTCCTCTCCGTCCGCGATCTTCGTGTCGAGTTTCCGACGCGGCGCGGACTGCTGACGGCCGTCGATGGCATCTCGTTCGACGTGACGGCCGGCGAAGTACTCGGCATCGTCGGCGAGTCAGGCGCCGGCAAGTCGCTGACCGGCGCCGCGATCATGCGCCTGCTCGAGCCGCCGGGTCGCATCGGTGGCGGCGAGGTGTGGCTTACCGGTGAGCGGATCGACACGCTGCCGCCCGACGCCCTCCGCCGTGTTCGCGGCCGGCGCATCGGCATGGTGTTCCAGGACCCGCTGACCTCGCTCAACCCGCTCTATACCGTCGGCGACCAGATCACGGAGACCATCCGCGCGCACAGCGATCTGTCGAAGGCTGCCGCGCGCGACAAAGCGCTGGCGCTACTGAACGAGGTCGGCATCCCCGCCGCTGCCCAGCGCCTCGACGCCTACCCGCACGAGTTCTCTGGCGGCATGCGCCAGCGCGTCGTCATCTCGCTGGCGCTGGCGGCCGATCCCGAGCTGATCATCGCCGACGAACCGACGACGGCGCTCGATGTCTCGGTCCAGGCGCAGGTCATCGCGGTGCTGAAACGGCTCTGCCGCGAGAAGGGCACGGCCGATCATCCTGATCACCCACGACATGGGCGTGATTGCCGAGATGGCCGACCGGGTCGCGGTGATGTACGCCGGCCGCATCGTCGAGATCGGACCGGCCCGCGACGTGATCAAGTCGCCGCGCCATCCCTATACGAAGGGCCTGATGGGCTCGATCCCGTCGCATCGCCGGTGATGCGCACGCGCCTCGAGCAGATCCCGGGATCGATGCCGCGCCTGAACGAGATCCCGCCGGGTTGCGCGTTCAATCCCCGCTGCGCGCACGCATTCGACCGGTGCCGGACAGAGCGGCCAGTGCGGCGCGCGATCGGGACCACCGAGGTCGCCTGCTTCTGGGCGGGTGCTGACGCCGATGCCGGAGGCGCGCGATGACGACCCTGAAACCCGGACCCGGCGCGCCGATCCCCGCCACAGCCGCCGAAACGCTGGTTTCCGTCGAAGCCCTCTCGCGGACCTTCGACGTTTCCAAACCGTGGCTCAATCGCGTCATCGAGCGCGAGCCGCGGCGCCAGCTTGCAGGCCGTCGACGGCGTGTCATTCGACATTCCTCGCGGCGAGACGTTCGCGCTCGTCGGCGAGTTCGGGCTCCGGCAAGTCGACGGTTGCCAAGATGATCGTCGGCCTGCTGCCGGCAACGTCGGGCCGCGTGTTGTTCGACGGCGTCGATCTCGCAGCCCTCGGCGACGGCGGCCGCAACCGCGCAATTGCGCCGCCGGCTCACGATGATCTTCCAGGACCCCTATGCGAGCCTCAATCCGCGCATGACCGCGCAACGCATCATCGCGGAGCCGATCGAGGCATTCCAGCCGGAGCTGTCGCCCGCCGACGTGCGAACTCAGAGTTGCCGAGTTGCTCGGCCAGGTGCGGCTCTCGCGCGCCGACGGCGCCAAGTTCCCGCATGAATTCTCCGGCGGTCAGCGCCAGCGCATCGCCATTGCGCGGGCGCTCGCCAGCAGCCCGGAGTTCATCGTGTGCGACGAGCCGACGTCGGCGCTCGATGTCTCGGTGCAGGCGCAGATCCTGAACCTGATGCGAGATCTGCAGGATCAACTCGGACTGACCTATCTGTTCATCTCGCACAACCTGTCGGTTGTCCGGCACATGTCGGCGCGTATCGGCGTGATGTACCTGGGCCGGCTGGTCGAGGTGGCGCCGGCGCAGGAGCTGTTCCGCCGGCCGCGGCATCCTTATGCGCGGATGCTGCTCGACGCGGTTCCCGATATCGCCATGGCCGGGCGCCAGCGATTGCCGGTGCAGGGCGAGATTCCCAATCCGATTTCGCCACCGCCCGGATGCACGTTCCATCCGCGCTGCCCGCTGGCCCAGGACGTGTGCCGCAAGGATCGGCCAGAACCGCGGTCGTTGGGGCCGGCGACAGTGACCTGCCACCTGGCCGAGGCGTGAGCGATTCAAGTGACACTGCCGGCGCTGGTCCGGGTTATGCGTTCGCGAACGGGCGTGTCACCGGTAGCGGGGTGATCGCCGCCGGGTCGGACCGGAGCGCCGGATATTGCCCGCTGGCACCGAACCAGCTTTCGACAGCCACGTCTTCGGCCGGGGTCAAGCTGACGGGCGTTTTGGGGAGAACATCCGGCAGCTCGGTCCCGATCTCGCCAGCCGACAGAGCCTCAGGCGGCCCGAAGCACAATCCAGGTCCATGAATGGGCGAGAGCAGCCCCATGCGCGCGATCCGTGTGACGACAATGCAGGCCAGCGCATCGGGCTGGTCGAGGCGTGTCGCGACCGTGAAGCCTGGCACCATCCTGGATCCCATGAACTGCCAGAGCATCCGGAATTGCAGGAGCCTGAACGACCACGCCGGGCTCAGCCGCATCCGGATCCAGTAGTCGCCGTCGGGTGAGGCGAGGTGGAACTCGGCGTCGCGACCGTTCCATCCCGCGCGCATCATCCGCTGCGCCCGCAGGAGATCGGCTGCAACCAACTTTTCCAGAGGTGTCACACTCAAAGATGTCACGGTCGCTCCGCTGAACATGCCCGCACTCACAATGTGACAAACCGGCCTTAACGGCTGATGACCGGGCGGCACGAGGCCGCCGGCAATTTTTCAATCAATCAAAGGCCAAGGCATCGGCGATCCCTGCCCCGAAAAAAGAAAAGCCGCCTCGAGGGCGGCCTTTCGTCAATCTTGATCGATCCGGTCTCAGTCGCAGACCTGCGGACGATAGCAGCGCACGTCGTCCTTGCAGACGTACTCGCCGTAGCGATTGTACCAGCAGCGCTGTCCGACGACGTCGCAGCGCTGGCGGCCCGGATAGCACGAACGGCTGTAACCGCGTTCGCGGGAATGGGCGTAGGCACCAAGAATGCCCAGTCCGATAACCGCTCCAGCAACAGCGCCGCCAACTCGATAACCGCGACGGGCTTCCGCCTCGTTGCTCGTTGCAATGCTCGCACCGGCCACGAGTGCCAGGGCGAGACCCGCATGCGTCAAAACTTTCAGCATGGTTCCAGTCCCTATTTTGCGCCGCATCAAGCGGCAACCGAGATCATTGAGGCCCCCAATGGACGACACGCCCTTGAAGCCTCAACCTCGTCCACAATCCCCGAGTGAACGTGAATGCCACCTGAACAATAGCAGTGTGGCATTTTTGGGGGCGCGCCAGACCGATGCGCTGCGGAGGCCAGCCCGAAATTGATTGGCTCTCCGAAGCGTCGACCGAACTGGCGTCCGACCCTTACCAATGCCAGCGGTGATGCCGGCCGTGGTTCTCGTTGTGCCACTCCTGGTGGTGCCAATGCTTCGGATAACCCCAGCTCGAATGATACTTGAAGCGCGGCGCCTGCACGTTCCAGTGGTGGTAGTGCTGATGGTTGCGCTTGCGCAGTTCAGCCGACGGACGCCAGTATTGCGACCCATAATACGGATAATAGCCGCGCGGGCTGTACTGATAGGCGTAAGGATCGACGTGATAGGCGTGGCGATAGCGCGGGTAATAGACCCAGTGCTTGATCGTCCGCGTGTGGTCCCAGCCGCTCGGCGGGGCGTTGCGATCGCCGAAGGCGGCGGCCTCGTTCGGATTGGCAAGGCCAACACAAACCAGAGCGGCCAGCGCCGCAAAGAGTGACTTCAAACGCATGTACACAACTCCATGACACTGCGACCCAGACTGATGAGCCGCTTAAGGCCCAGGTAACGATAAATTGGCTAATGAAGATTTAACGCCGGCGCCGCGCGGCAGATTTTCCGCAGATCGAAGTGAATACGGCAAGGCGGCAACAGGCTTAACAGAATACTCACCCACTTCGGATCATATGCGATCTGGCCCCGGCGCACACCGGGTCTCGGTGATATCGTTACGGTCGGATGAGCCCTTGTCGCGCGTTGACAATCACATCGTTGGCACTGGGCAGCGGGCCGAGTACTCCCAACCGGAGGAACTCGACCAGATCCTGAAGCTGTTGCGCGAGGCCCGCGATCGCGCGGAATTCGACGCCGCAACGGCACGCCCACGTGCCGCGCACCCCGAGGCGGCGCCGTCCGAGCCCGCAATTCCGCCGGTTTCGATCGCCGCACCGGCCCCCGTTGCTGCGCCGCCACAGCGCCCTGCAGGCCATCCGGCCCGCGAGTCCGCAACCAGCCTTGCGCGCCGCGATCCCCGGCGCTGAACCAGCCTCCGGCACGGCGCCGCATCTGCGCCATCTGCCAACCGGCACGCTCGATCGCCTGACCGCCTTCGTCGAGGGCGACAAACGTGCGCCCCAGCCCATCAACATTGGCGCCGAGGGGCCGAAGAAGCCAGTCGTCAACGCGCTCAATGCCCGCCAGGGCGAGTTGAAGCGCGCCATTTTCGCAAGCAGCGGCGCCTTCAAGGCCAATGCCTTCTTCAGCTTCGCCATCAACATCCTGATGCTCGCCGGCCCGCTGTTCATGCTGCAGGTCTACGACCGCGTCATGACCTCGGGCTCGATCCCGACGCTGGTCACGCTGTCGATCCTGACGGCCGGGATCTATGGCATCATCGGCCTGCTCGAGCTGGTGCGCTCACGCGTCATCGTTCGCGTGGGCATCGAGCTGGACCGGCGCATCGGCGATCGCGTGTTCCAGGCCTCGCTCCGGCGCAGCATCCAGTCGCAGGGCTCATCGCTGATGGCGCTGCGCGAGCTGGATACGCTGCGCCAGTTCATTGCCGGGCCCGGGCCGCTGACGTTCTTCGATGCGCCCTGGACGCCGGTTTATCTGGCCGTCATCTTCGCGGTGCATTGGGCGCTCGGTACAGCTGCGATCATCGGCGCGGTGCTGCTGGTGGGGATCGCCTGGGCCAGCGAAGTGCGCAGCCGCGTTCCGCTCGCTGAGGCCAGCAAGGCCGCCACGAAAAGCCTGGAACTCGCCGAAACAGGCCAGCGCAATGCCGAATCCATCACCGCGATGGGCATGCTGAAGGCCTACCGCGGACGCTGGCAGGTGGCGAACGCTGAGTCCCTCGCCTGGCAGGTGCTCGCCGCTGACCGGCTGGCCACCCTGTCGTCGGTCTCGAAAATGCTCCGCCTGCTGCTGCAGTCGCTGATGCTCGCCATCGGCGCGGCGCTCGCCATCAAGGGCGACATTTCCGCCGGCTCGATCATTGCCGGAACCATCATCTTCGGCCGCGCGCTGGCCCCCGTCGAGCAGGCGGTCGGCCACTGGCGCAGCTTCATCAAGGCACGCGAAGCCTACGCCAAGCTCGACGACCTCCTGCGCAAGCATCCCGAGCCCGAGAACCGCGTGAGCCTGCCGACGCCGCGCGGCTTCCTCGACGTACAGGGCCTGCGCGTGGCGGCGCCAGAAACGCGGACCGTCATCCTTGCCAATGTCGCGTTCACGCTGGAGCCCGGCAAGATGCTCGCGGTGATCGGGCCGAGCGCTTCCGGCAAGTCCACCCTGGCGCGGACGCTGGTTGGCATCTGGGAGCCGTTCGGCGGTCAGATCCGCCTCGACGGCGCCCGTCTCGACCAGTGGAACGCCGAGGAGCTTGGCCGCCACATCGGCTATCTCCCGCAGAACGTCGAGCTGTTCGCGGGCACCGTGCGCGAGAACATCGCGCGCTTCCGGGCCGACGCAACCGACGACGAAATCGTGGCGGCCGCCAAGGCGGCACACGCCCACGACATGATCATGGCGCTGCCGCAAAGCTACGAGACGCAGCTCGGCGCGTTCGGCGTGTATCTGTCCGCCGGTCAGCGCCAGCGGATCGGCCTGGCACGTGCGCTGTTCGGCAACCCGCCGTTCGTGGTGCTCGACGAACCGAACGCCAATCTCGACCGCACCGGTGACGAAGCATTGTCGGCGGCGATCGACGGCATGCGCGAGCGCGGCCAGGCGATCATCCTCATTTCCCATCGCGTGCAGGCGATCGGCAAGGCCGACCTGCTGCTCTATCTCGAGCGCGGCACGCAGCGCGCGTTCGGCCCGCGCGCCGATGTGATCAAGTATCTGCAGTCCCAGACCGCCGCACCGCCGCACGCCGAAGCGGCTCCCGCCGCCGGCGCCCGCGCGGCGACTGCGCCCCAGCCTCGATCGGCTCCGCCGGCAGCCCGGCCCGCGCCCACCCCCGCCACCGCACCTGGCACCGCGCCTGGCAAACCGCAGGCCAGCGCATCATGATCAAATCGTCTCGCCTCGCGCTGCCGAAGTCCGTGCCCCAGTCCGTTTTGGCCGGCGATCCGCATTCGACCGCGCCATGGATCCGCTTCGGCAATTTCGTGATGATGGGTCTGCTGGCCGGGATCGTCGTCTTCGGGCTGTTCACGATCAGCGGCGCGGTGGTTGCCTCCGGCGTCATCAACGTCGAGACCAACTACAAGACCGTGCAGCATCTCGACGGCGGCATTGTCGCGAAGATCCTGGTGCGTAACGGCGACCGGGTGAAGGAAGGCATGGTCCTCCTGCGCCTCGACGACACCGCGGCCCGCGCCAATCTCGGCGTGGTGCAGGCGCGCGCCAACGATTTCCTGGCCCAGCAGGCCCGCCTCGAGGCCGAGCGCGACCGCCGCGAAACGATCACCTATCCGCCGGAGGTTCTGGCGGCGAAAGCGGAGCCTGCGCTCGCCAAGATCGTCGCCACTCAGGAAGCCATCTTCCAGGCCCGCCTCGGCAGCCGCAAAGGCGAGCAGGCCGGCCTGCGCGAGCGCCTCGCCCAGGTCACCGAGGAAAGCCAGGGCGTCGAGATGATTCTTGCCGCGCGCCGCCAGGAGGCGCGGATCAGCGCCAGCGAGCTCGCCAATCTGAAGCCGCTCTATGACAAGGGCCTGATCAATCAGCAGCGCTATCTGCCGGTCGAGCGCGAGTCGGCCAGGCTCACGGGCGACGTCGGCCGCCTGATGTCCGAACTGTCGAAATCGAAAAGCGCCCAGACCGAGGTGCAGCTCAAGATCGCCCAGAGCGAGAAGGACTTCACGCAGGCCGTGGTCGACGAGTTGCGCAAGGTCCAGTCCGGCCTCGCCGAGGCGATGGAGCAGAAATCCGCGCTCGAGGACAAGCTGCGCCGCGTCGACGTCCGCGCGCCGCGCAATGGCCGCGTGCATGCCCTGGCCGTCCACACCGAAGGCGGCGTGATCCAGGCCGGCAGCCCGATCATGCAGGTGATCCCCGACGGCGAGCGCCTGATCATCGACGCTCAGATTGCGCCCCAGGACATCGACAAGGTGCGCCAGGGCCAGCCGGCATTCGTGAAGTTCCCCGCGATCAATTCCAAGACCACGCCGCGCCTCGAGGCCAGCGTGCTCTCGGTCTCGGCGGCACAGGTGACCGACAACCAGAACCGCAGCTATTTCACGGTGCAGGTGGCGCTGGCCGAGGGCGAGCTCGCCAAGCTGCCCGCCGGCCACGAGTTGATCCCCGGCATGCCGGCCGAGATCTATATCGAGACCTCGTCGCGCTCGATCCTGAGCTACATCGTGAAGCCGCTGCTGGACGCCGTCTCGCGCACCTTCCGCGAGAGTTGATCGCAGCCCGCGCTTCAGCGGACGGCCACCCGGCGCTGCCAGTCACGCGCGCGCGGCATCCTCCAGCACCATGGCGGCGCATTTCTCGCCGATCATGATCGAGGGCGCATTGGTGTTGCCCCCGATTACTTGCGGCATGATCGAGGCATCGGCCACGCGCAACCCCGCAAGACCGTGCACCCGGAGGCGTGGGTCGACAACCGCATCGCTTCCCGTTCCCATGCGGCAGGTGCCAACGGGATGCAGATTGGAGACGCCGTAGTTGCGCAGGTTCTCGATGATGCCCTTCTCGTCGACCACCTTCGGGCCAGGGTGCACTTCTTCGACGATATACGGTTTGAGCGCGGGCTGCTCAGCGAGCTTCCGCGCCAGCCTGACGCCATAGACCATGGTATCCACGTCATAGGCCGTCTCGAGGAACTTGAACTCGATCTTCGGCGGCGCCATCGGATCAGGGCTCTTGAGGCTGACGCGGCCACGCCCTTCCGGGTGCAAATGCACGGGCGTAATCATGAAGCCCGGCCACGCGTGCGGAATGATGCCGTCGCGGTCGCGCCGCTCGATCGAATAGAGCGAGACATTGAACTGCAGATCGGGCCGGTCCATGCGCGGATCGGAGCGCACGAAAATGCCAGCCAGCGTGCTGGTGCCCGTCAATGGCCCGTTGCGCCCGAGGATGTATTGCAAGCCAGCCTTCACCTTGGCCACCGGCGAGCGTGCGAGATCGTTCAAGGTACTGGCTTTGGTCGAGCGCCACGACACGAACGAGTTGAAATGGTCGTGCAGATTGGCTCCAACTGGCAGATCGCGCACGACGGCGAGACCCATCTCCTTGAGATGCGCGCCCGGCCCGATCCCCGACAGCATCAGCAGTTGCGGTGAGCCGTAGACGCCGCCAGAGACGATCACCTCGCCCCGGCAACGCGCCGTCTGCACGCCGCTCGGCGTCCGGTACTCGACGCCAACGGCACGATTGCCCTCGAGCAACAGCCGCGTGGCGTGCGCATTGGTCGTGACGACGAGATTCGCCCGGCCGCGAGCCGGCCTGAGATACGCGGTCGCGGCACTCCACCGGCGGCCCTTGCCGATCGTTGCCTGATAGTACCCGGCGCCATCCTGCTGCGCGCCATTGAAATCGTTATTGCGTGGGATGCCCGCCTGCTCCGCCGCCGTGATCACGGCGTCCATGATTTCATGCCGGAAGCGATGATCGGTGACGCGCAATGGCCCGCCGACGCCGTGGAATTCGCTCTCGCCGCGCTCCTGGTTTTCCGCTTTCCGAAAGTAGGTGAGCACGCTCTGGTAGTCCCAGCCTACGCAACCGCGCTGACGCCAGCCGTCGTAATCGGAGGCGGTGCCGCGCATGTAGACCATGCCGTTGAGCGATGACGTGCCGCCAAGCATCTTGCCGCGCGGCTGATAGGACGTACGGCCATTGAGCCCCGCCACGGGTTCACTCTCGAACCGCCAGTTGTATGTGTCGTGCGTGTAGAGCTTGTGAAAGCCGATGGGGATATGGATCCAGGGGTAATTGTCGCGCCGGCCGGCCTCGAGCAGCAGCACGCGATAGCGTCCGGACTCCGAGAGCCGAGCTGCGACCGCGCAACCGGCCGAGCCAGCTCCGGTCACGATGTAGTCGAACGTTTCCTCTGGCATGACTACCCCGTCCCCCTTGTTATCGTTGTTTTCGCCGCGCCGAAACGCTTCGGTATCGAACCTCGTCGCAATGATCACGCACCAGCCGAGCAGCGTCAATTGTTGCCACGCGCTGCTGGCGGGCTATGCTCTTGCCTAAGCACGAACACGGGCTGCCGCTGGCGCGCCCATTTCCGGAGGAAGCTCCATGAAGATCAAACGCATCGTCGACCTGCATGCCGACGCGGGCTGGCGCGTCTTCTCCTTCCTCAAGATCGAAACGGACGCCGGCATTGTCGGTTGGTCCGAATACAACGAGAGCTACGGCTCGAAGGGGCTGACCGCCGTCATCATGAAGCTCGCCGAAACGCTGATCGGCCAGGACCCTCGGCCCGTCGAGCGCATCACATCCAAGCTTTATGCGATGACACGGCAGGCGCCGGGCGGCCTCATCCAGCAGGCGATCGCAGCGATCGAGAATGCACTCGTCGATGTGAAAGCGAAAGGGCTCGGCGTGCCGGTCGCCGAGATGCTCGGTGGCCCGGTGCGCGACAAGCTACGCCTCTACTGGTCGCACTGCGGCAGCTACCGCCTCAATCACGCAGACAAAATGGGCTTGCCGCCTCTGCGCAATCTCGATGACGTCCGGAAGCTCGGCGCGCATGTCGCGGAGCGCGGCTTCACCGCGCTGAAGACCAACATCTTTTTCTTCGACGGGCCGACGCCGGAAATGTACATGCCGGGCTTCGGTCGCACGCCGGGTGGGCCCGAACTCAACCCATCGCTCAAAGTCGAAGAGGCGCTCGACAAGCAGCTCGCGGCCTTCCGCGAAGGCACCGGCCCGGACGTCGAGTTCCTGCTCGATCTCAATTTCAACTTCAAGACCGAGGGCTACATTCGGCTGGTTCGGTCGCTCGAGCAAAAGCAGCACCGATTGATGTGGGTCGAGATCGACAGCTTCGATGCGCGGGCGCTGGCCTTGATCCGCCGCTCGATCGCGACGCCGCTCGCAAGCTGCGAGAGCCTCTTTACCCGGCGCCAGTTCCGCGACTATTTCGAGAATGGCTCCATGGACGTCGGCATCGTCGACCTGCCCTGGAACGGCATTCTAGAGTCGATGAAGATTGCCGCCATGGCGGAGGCCTACGAGGTCAACTGCGCACCGCACAACTTCTACGGCCACATGTCGACGCTGATGAGCGCCCACTTTTGCGCCGCGATCCCGAACTTCCGCATCATGGAGATCGATATCGACGACGTGCCCTGGAAGGACGACCTCGTCACCGAGCCGCCGCGCATCGAGAACGGCCACCTGATCATGCCGACCATGCCCGGCTGGGGCGCCGACATCAACGAGGCGGCGGTACGCAAGCACCCGCCGAAGTAATTGCCGGACGCGCGCAAACTCAGCGGAAGCTGAACTCCTTGTAGCCGCCCTTGGCCACTGCGTCGGTCGTCTTCCGGTAGTTCGCGCCGTTGCCGTTGTAACCGAGCACGCGGCGTACCTGACGGCCTTCGACGTTGCGGTTGACGCCGGTCTGCCAAGAATCGACCTTGGAGGAGAGCAGCGGCTCGGACGCCTTGATGACGGTTTGCGTCCACTCGGCGACGTGCTCGGGCCGGGTCTCGACGCGGGTGTGGCCGCGCTCCTTCATGAAGCGCAGCAGGCCAGCCTGGAAATTGACGCTGTGCTCGATGGCCTGCGGAATGTTACCGCGCGCGGTGTGGGGCCCTAGCACCATCAACATGTTGGGAAAGCCGTCCGCGAGCATGCCGAGATAGGTGCGCGGCTGCCCGTCGACCCACGAGTCCTTCAGCCGGACGCCATCAGGTCCACGGATATCGATGCGATCGAAGGCGCCGGTCACACCGTCGAAGCCGGTGGCCGTAATCAGAATATCGAATTCGTGCTCCTGCCTGGTCGTCTTGACGCCTTTGGGCGTGATGCGCTCGATCGGCTCGTCCTTGAGGGTGTCGATCAGCAGGACGTTGTCGCGGTTGTAGGCCTCGAAGTAGCCGCTCTCCAACGGCACGCGGCGGCTGCCGAACCCGTGGTCCTTCGGGATCAGCTTGTCGGCGACCTTGGGGTCCTTGACCCGCTGGCGGATCTTCCGGGCGATGAAGTCGCTGATCAGCGCGTTGGCCGTCTCGTCGATCAGGATGTCGCGGAAATTGCCCATCCAGATGCCGAAGCCGGGCTCCGCATAGAGCTTCTCCCAGAACGCCTCGCGCTCCTCGGGCGACACCTCGAGCGCCCGGCGCGGATCGGTCTGATGGATGAACCAGCCCGGAGTCGTGGCGCAATGGGCATAGATCTCGTCGTAGCGGGCTTTGATACTTTCCATCTCGGCCTTGCTGATCCGGGCATTGTGCAGGGGCGCTGCCCAGTTCGGCCGGCGCTGGAAGACGGTCAGCTGTTTCGCGTCCTTGGCGATCTCCGGGATCGCCTGAATGGCGGTGGCGCCGGTGCCGATAATGCCGACGCGCTTGTTCGTGAAATCGACCGGCGTATGCGGCCAGCGCGCGGGGTGATAGGAGGGGCCCCGGAACGTTTCCAGTCCCGCAATCGCCGGCAGCGTCGGGGCCGAGAGTATACCGATCGCGGTGACCAGGAGTCGCGATCGCGCCTGCTCGCCGCTTTCGAGCGTCACCGTCCAGGCGTTGGCCGCATCATCCCATGACGCGGTCTGCACGCGGCTGCGAAACTGAATGTCCCGGCGCAGGTCGAACTTGTCGGCAACGTAGTTCAGATATTCGAGCGTGTCGGGCTGCGGCGAGAAGTGCTCCTTCCAGTCCCACTCCTGCATCAGCTCCTTCGAAAAAGAATAGCCGTAGGTCCAGCTTTCCGAATCGAAGCGGGCGCCGGGATACCGGTTCCAGTACCAGGTGCCACCGATATTGGTGCCAGCCTCGAACACGCGCGCGGTCAGCCCCAACTCGCGCAGCCGGTAGAGCATGAACATGCCGGATATGCCGGCGCCGATGATGATCGCGTCAGCATCCGTCGCCGCAGCGATCGGACGGCGCTGCGCAATCGCGTGTGTGTCATTCATCGTAAAGTTCCCGTTCGAGTTTTCCCGCCCCCAGGCAGTCGCTCGGCCGATGTGGTTGCGAACGCGTATATCACGCGCTCACGACCGCGGACAGACGCTAGGTCCAGAGACATTGTCGGCTGCCTCGCGCAGCAGGACGTGGGCGCAGCGCCCGCCAGGGTGTTTGCAGAGGGGATCGAAATGGTCTGAACTGCGCCGGCCACGCGGCCACAGCCTGGAGAGGCACCATGACAAAGCTCGCCCGCATCGAGATCCACGGCTTCCGCTATCCTCTCAAAACACCCATGCAGACCGTCTTTGGGCCCGTCGACGCGCGCCCCGCGCTGATCGTGCGCGTCGAGGACGCTGATGGCGCGGAGGGCTGGGGCGAAATCTGGTGCAACTTCCCCCAAGTCGGGGCCGAGTATCGCGCAAGGCTTGCGGCGTTGGTGGCGCCTGGCGCCTTGGCCGGCATCGATGTGTCCGCGCCTGCTGCGGCGTTCACGACGCTGCGCGCCCGCTTGCACCGCCTCTCGCTGCAAGCGGGCGAGCCGGGCCCCGCCGACCAGATCGCGTCCGGCCTCGACATCGCATTGCATGATCTGGCTGCACGGCGGTTGGGCGTGCCGCTTGCTACCTATCTCGGCGGCGCACCGCGGGCATTGCCGGTCTACGCCAGCGGGATCGACTCGCGGCTGGCCGGCGAGATGATGGCGGCGGCGCGCGCTGCCGGCTATCGCGCCTTCAAGCTGCGCGTTGGTTTCGGCAAGGACAGCGCACTCGCCGCTATGGCTGCCGCAAAAACGGTACTGAGCGACGGCGACAAGCTTATGATCGACGCCAACCAAAGCTGGACCCTCGACGAAGCCGTCGCCATGGTCGCAGCCCTCAAGGATGCGCCCCTCGGTTGGGTGGAGGAACCATTGCCGGTCGATCGCCCTGCCTCCGAATGGCAGGCGGTTGCGGCCGCATGCTCATTTCCGATTGCCGGCGGCGAGAACATGCGCTCAGCGTCCGAGTTCGATGCCGCCATTGCGGGACGCGTCTTCGGCGTCATTCAGCCCGATATCTGCAAGTGGGGTGGACTTTCGGTCTGCGCGCCCCTCGCCCGCCGCATCATCGCCAACGGCAAGCGCTATTGCCCCCACTTTCTCGGCGGCGGTGTCGGCCTTGCTGCATCGGCACACTTGCTCGCAGCCGTTGGTGGCGACGGCATGCTCGAAATCGACGTCAATGACAATCAGCTGCGCGACCGGCTGTGCGGGCCGCTGCTTCCGCTCGTGGACCATCGCGCCGAAGTGCCAGACGGTCCAGGGCTCGGCTTCAGGCCGGATATCGCATCGGTAGCCGATCTCCGCATCCAGCACTTCGACGTCGCTGTTGGGGCCGCATGACAGAAAGTCCGGTTCCTCAGATGCGCCCCCACGTTGCACCCAATCCTGCAGAAGGCACGTCCGCATGAACCTTCCCGACAAAGCTCGCGTTGTCATCATCGGCGGCGGTGTTGCCGGCTGCTCGGTCGCCTACCACCTCGCCAAACTCGGCTGGACGGACGTTGTGCTGCTCGAACGCAAACAGCTGACATCGGGGACCACGTGGCATGCGGCAGGGTTGATCGGGCAGCTGCGCGCGACGGCGAATATGACCAAGCTCGCCAAATACAGCCAGGAGCTCTACGGGTCGCTGGAGGCCGAGACCGGCGTTGCCACGGGTTTCAAGCGCGTCGGCTCGATCACGCTGGCCCTGACTGCCGAGCGCTATGAGGAACTGAAGCGCGGAGCTTCGATGGCGCGGTCCTACGGCGTCGACATCGAAACCATCTCCGTCGCCGAAGCGATGCGGCGTCATCCGCTGTTGCAGGCCGAGGGCGCGGTCGGCGCCGTCTATCTGCCAAAGGACGGGCAAGGCGACCCAGGCAATATCGCGCTCGCCATGGCGCGAGGCGCCCGCAATCGCGGCGTGAAGATCTTCGAAAATCTCAAAGTAACGGGCATTGCCCAAGCCAATGGGCGCGTCACCGGCGTCATCACCGACCACGGCCCGATCGCGGCTGAGATCGTCGTCAACTGCGCGGGGATGTGGTCGCGCGAATTGGGTGCCAAAGCCGGCGTACCGCTGCCGCTGCACGCCTGTGAGCACTTCTACATAGTCTCGGAGGCGAGCCCCGACGTACCGCGCAACCTGCCGGTCCTGCGCGTTCCCGACGAGTGCGCCTACTACAAAGAGGATGCGGGCAAGATCATGCTCGGTGCGTTCGAGCCGGTCGCCAAGCCCTGGGGCGCTTCCGGCATCCCGGAGGATTTCTGTTTCGACCAGCTGCCCGAGGACGTCGATCATTTTGCCCCGATCCTCGAATTGGCGGCAAAACGCATGCCACTGCTCGGCCGCATTGGCATCCACACCTTCTTCAACGGCCCCGAGAGCTTCACACACGACAACCGCTATCTCCTGGGGGAGGCGCCGCAACTGAAGAATTTCTACGTTGCCTGCGGTTTCAACTCGGTTGGCATTCAATCCGCTGGCGGCGCTGGAATGACGCTCGCGCAGTGGATCGTCGATGGTGCGCCGCCGTTCGATCTTTGGGACGTCGATGTCCGCCGCGTCTTTCCCTATCAGGCAACACGGACCTTCATCCAGACGCGCGTGACCGAGACACTCGGCCTCCTCTATGCGGACCACTTCCCTCACCGCCAATATGCAACCGCGCGCGGCGTTCGTCACACGCCGTTCTACGAACTCCAGAAGGAACTCGGCGCCTGCTTCGGCGAGACGGCAGGCTGGGAGCGTGCGCACTGGTATCTGCCAGCCGAGGCAAAGGCGAAAGGCGAGACCGCAGATTATCGCTACGGCTGGGGCCGGCAGAACTGGTTCGCCCACACTGCGGCCGAGCATCGCGCGGTGCGCGAAAACGTCGGCATGCTCGATATGAGCGCGTTCGGAAAATTCCGCGTCGAAGGCGCGGACGCCGAAGCCGTCCTGCAGCGGATCTCCGCCAACGACGTCGCCGTGCCGGACGGACGGATCATTTACACCCAATGGCTCAATGACAAGGCCGGCATCGAGGCGGATCTGACCGTGACCCGGCTCGGCCCGTCGTCGTTCCTGGTGGTGACGTCGGCTGCAACCACGGTGCGCGATTTCGCTTGGCTTCAGCGCCACATCCCGGATGGCGCACGTTGCATTGCTCTCGATGTCACGAGTGGCGAAGCCTGTCTTGCGGTGATGGGCCCGAAAGCACGCGACCTGCTGCAACCCTTGACGACGTCCGACCTTTCCAATGCCGCGTTTCCGTTTGGCACAGCAAAGACGATCGAGTTGGGCATGGCCATGGTTCGCGCACACCGCGTCACCTATGTCGGCGAGCTCGGTTGGGAGCTGTACATCCCCGTCGAGTTCGCGCGGCACGTCTTCGAGACAATCATGGCCGCCGGCGGCGCGCATGGACTTCGCCTCGTCGGCGTGCACGCGATGGACTCGCTCCGCATGGAAAAAGCCTACCGTCATTTCGGCCACGATATCGGCGACGAGGATCACGTGCTTGAGGCGGGCCTCGGCTTCGCGGTGAAATCGGATAAGCCGCAAGGAGCGTTCGGTGCGTTTATCGGCCGCGACGCCGTGCTCGCGAAACGGAATGCGGGCCTGTCCCGACGCCTGGTCCAGTTCAAGCTCGCCGATCCCGAACCGCTGCTCTATCACACCGAACCGATTGTGTGCGACGGGCGGGTCGTCGGCTACCTCACCTCAGGCAGCTACGGTCATACGCTCGGCGCAGCCGTTGGCCTTGGCTACGTGCCCTGCCGTGCTGGCGAGAGCAATGCGGAACTCCTGGTGAAGCACTATGAGATCGAGGTCGCCGGACAACGCGTGCCCGCTCTCGCAAGCCTGCAACCCCTGTACGATCCAACCAGCGCGCGAGTTCGACACTGATGCCGCATTGGCCGCCACCCTCTCAAATCTCCTGCTTTCGCACGAGAACGCGGGCCACTCGGCGCCGTCGCGCGGCACTCGCCAGACTGTCCACGCGACCAGCGTTCTGGGTTTAAATTGACATCGAGGTCGAGGCCGCGTCGAGCGAATGCCCCATGTCCCCAACCGGTACGGGCCGCCCACGCCCGAGGTCAAAAGCGCGCTTCAACGCCCGCGCAGAATTCGCGAGACTGGCCCATTCCAGTGCTTCGCCGCGTCGGGCCATGAAGCGCGTCCAACTCGCGGGTGACGCCAGCATCTCGAGCGCCGCATCAGTCCAGGCTGCGGCCTCCAGCGGCCGCATTAGTCCTAGGCCAAAGCGCTCGACGTAGCACGCGGACGAAACGGCGTGCGGCGAGCCGAGCACCGGCGTTCCGCATTGCACAGCCTCGTTGGCGACGAGACCCCAGGGATCGGATCGCGACGGAAACAGAAAGAGCTTTGCCGAGCTGAAGGCCTGAATCATTTCGGCGGGTTGCAGGGGACCATCGAACTGCGCCTCGATCCCGCTGGTCTTGAGCCGCGCCTCCATCTCATCACGGACCGGGCCGCGGCCGGTCACGCGAACCTTGAGATCGGATCGCTGGTTCTTCATGCGACCGACGACATCGGTGAAGAACAGCGCACCCTTGATGTCTTCGTTGAGCGTCCCGGCGAAGAGGACGTCAAAAGGCCGGCATTCGTAGGCGGGCACATCGTCCAGTGCATCCCATGCCGGCACCAGCGGTACGACCGTGGAACGCGACGGATCGAGCCCCCAACGCGCCAGCAGACGCACGCTCTCGACGCTTCCGCAAATCCCGAACTGCGCCTTCGGCACCATGAAGTTGCGCATCATGCCATGCGGCCGCGACCGCTCGCCCTGGTCCGTCGAAAGCGCACCGTCGGTGCCGATGCCATAGGGTGTCCCCATTGCACGCGCACAGATGGCGGCCAGCGCCATCGTGGGCGAGAAGCCACCAATCGCTATGGCTTCCGGGCGCAGGCGCCGCAACTCCGTGACAATCGTCGGATTGACGTAGATGTGATTGATATCGTTCGCGTGATACCGCAAACCCGGCAACGTACGCAGCTCGAAGTGCTCGGGCTTGGGCACCACCCAGCTCCGATGCGGCTCGACGGCTGCACACCCCAAGACGTGGAAATCCTCGCCGTAGGTGCCCGCGAACGCGTCATAGAGGCGCCTGTTGTAGGGCGTGAGGGTTCCCGTGACGAGCACGATCGGCATGCAAGTAGGCCTGTCATTCCTGTAGAGTGTCGTGCAAGGGGCGGGGTGCCGCCGTCTCGCTAGCGCCATTACCGGCCTGACACAAATACCTGCTCAAAACATGATTTCCAAAGCATCTAATGCTTTTCGCAGCGCTTAGCCATGATCATAAATTTGTCGGCAGAGTAATGGCTGAAATTGTGGCCGTATGGCAAAGGTGCGACCGATGACGTGGATTGATGGGTTCTGAAGGATCGTGATGAGCCAGTTGCATGGTCGCATTGCATTGGTAACCGGCGCCAATCGGGGTCTCGGGCGGGAAATCGCGCGCCAACTCGCCCGCCTCGGCGCCAGGGTTGTCCTCACCGCACGCAACGGGGATAAGGCCCGACGTGAAAGTGAATTGCTTGCCGCAGAGGGCCTCCTGATCGATTGGACGTCGATCGACGTCGACGATCCCGCCTCGGTTTCCGGGGCGATCGACAGCGTGGAGCGCGGACAGGGCCGCATCGACATCCTCGTTAACAATGCGGGCGTGCTGCTCGACGGCGACAACGCGGCACAAGCGAGCCTCCTCGGCACCACCCGCGAGCAAATGCTCGCATCGCTGAGCACAAACGTGCTCGGGCCGTTGCACATGATGCAAGCGGTGCTGCCCGGCATGAAGGCGCGCGGCTACGGACGGATCGTGAACATCTCCTCTCGCGCTGGCCAGCTCGACGAGCTGCGGGCTGGCTGGCCGACTTATCGGGTTTCCAAGACCGCCTTGAACTCGCTGACCCGCGTGACGGCGGCCGAATTCCAATCTGAGAACATCAAGATCAATGCGATGTGCCCGGGTTGGGTGAAAACCGCGATGGGCGGCGCCAACGCCCCCCTGACGCCTGAGGAGGGAACACGCACGGTGATCTGGCTCGCAACGCTGCCCGACGATGGGCCGACGGGCGGCTTCTTCCGCGACTTGAAGCCATTGCCCTGGTGAGCATCGTCGACCGTTGATCCGCGTATATTGTTAATGCCGTCAAACGTTGACATCTCCAGGCGCCAAGGCGCTCCATTGCGCTCGCGACAGGCGATGAAGCCGACCCCAGCCCTGCCGGACCGAAGGAAAACGTCAATGACGGACGGCCCCCGATTGTCGATCGGACTACCGGTCTACAATGGAGAGCGGTTTCTTGAAGTGGCTGTCGACAGCCTGCTCCGCCAGTCCTTTGCCGACTTCGAACTCGTGATCTGTGACAACGCCTCGACGGACCGGACACCTGAAATCATTGCCTCCCTGATGGCTCGCGATCGCCGGATCCGCTCCCACCGTAACGATGTCAATATCGGAGCCTCACCGAATTTCACCAAGGTCGCCACGCTGACGTCGGCCCCATTTTTCAAATGGGCCGCGCATGACGACCTCTATGAGGCCTCCTATCTCGACACCTGCATGCGGACGCTCGACGCCCGGCCCGATGTTGTTCTTGCGCATTCCGATTCGATCTTCATCGATGAGAGCGGTGCCGCCTTTGGACCGGGATCACGGCCGGGACTGTACCTGTGTCCGAGAACCGGACTGGAGTTGCCGGTCGACCGCGTCGATCTCGCGGAGACCGGTACGCCGCTGCAGCGCTTTTCCGACGTCGTCTTCAACAGCACGTTAGGCTCGCACATGTTCGGCGTCGTGCGTCGCACGGCGCTCGAGCGGACGCATCTTATCCAGAACATTCCGAGCTCGGACCGGCCTTTTCTGGCGGAACTTGCCCTGCTCGGCCCGTTTCAGCAGAGCCGCGCTCGCTTGTTCCAGAAGCGCTTTCACGGCGCCATGACCTTTGCCCTCCACAACGCCGAGGTCCGGGCCTACGTCAGCGGCAGCAGCGCACGCTATTCGACCCGTGCCCGGAAACTGAAAGTCTATTTCGGGCTTCCGTTCGGCAAGCCAATTAGCGCGTTGGCCAAAGCTGGCTGCCTCGGCGTCGTCGCTGCCTATAGCGCCAAAGTTGCCGCGCGGAGCCTGCTTCAGCGTCAAAAGAACCGCCAAAGGATCGACGCTTGGCGCGAAAAGCCGACAACCGATAAGGCCAACCCCGGCCGCAGCACCGCAAATTGAGGGATCTCGACGTGACATTGGACTTGAGTAAGGTGGGGAATGAGGGCCGGGCAACCGAACCGTGCTGCCGCCTGTGCGCCACCCCGCTCAATCACTCTTTCGTCGATCTCGGCATGTCCCCCTTGTGTGAAAGTTTCCTCGAGGCCCGCCAACTCGACGAGATGGAGCCCTATTACCCGCTGCGCGTGATGGTCTGCGACCGCTGCTTCCTGGTTCAATTACGCGAGTACGTGGCACCCGATCACATCTTCTCGACCTATGCCTATTTCTCGTCGTTCTCGACGAGTTGGGTTGCCCACGCGAAAACCTTATTGCGAGATGATCACCCGCCGTCTGTCGCTTGGCCCCGAAAGCCTGGTCATCGAGCTCGCCAGCAACGACGGATATCTGCTTCAGCATTTCAAGCCGCTGGGCGTACCAGCCATCGGCATCGAGCCGGCGGCGAACGTGGCTGAGTCCGCGCGGGCAAAAGGCGTCGAGACCATCGTCGATTTCTTCGGCGTGCGGCTCGCCGAGACGCTGGGGGCCCAAGGCCGCCGCGCCGATCTCATTGCCGGCAACAACGTTTTGGCCCAGGTGCCGGACCTCAACGATTTCGTCGCCGGCATCGCTCGCCTCCTGAAGCCCGACGGCGTTGTGACTCTCGAGTTTCCCCATCTCGAAAAGCTGATCGACGAAAGCCAGTTCGATACCATTTATCACGAGCATTTCTCGTACTTCTCGCTTGTCACCATCGACGAGCTGGCAGCCCGCCATGGTCTCAAGCTCATCGACGTCGAAGAGCTGCCGACGCACGGCGGCTCGCTGCGCGTCTATCTGGCATTGCGCACCAGCCGGCGTGAGATGACCCCGGCCGTCGCAGCCCTTCTCGCTCGCGAGACGGCTCGCGGATTTCGTGACGTTGCGACCTACGAAGGGTTTGCGACCCGCGTGCAGACCGTCAAGCGCGATTTGCTGACCACGCTGATCGATCTGAAACGTCAGGGCAAACGGATCTGCGGCTATGGCGCGCCGGGCAAGGGCAATACGCTCCTCAACTACTGCGGCATCGGCCCTGATTTCCTCGACTTCACCGTCGATCGCAATCCCTACAAGCACGGGCGTTACACACCCGGCATGCATGTGCCGATCAGGCCAGTCGAGTCCATCGATACCGAGAAGCCCGACTACCTGCTGATCCTGCCCTGGAATCTCAAAACCGAGATCATGCGCCAGATGGCCCACGTCGGCAGCTGGGGCTGCAAGTTCATCGTTCCCATTCCTTCGTGCACCATCATTGATCCAGCCAAGAGCGAGGCGCCATGAAAACCGTTCTTTTCTGCGGCGGCCAGGGGATGCGCATCCGCGAGTATTCGGAAGCCGTGCCGAAGCCCATGATCCCGATTGGCCAGCAGCCGATCATGTGGCATCTCATGCAGTACTACGCACAGTTCGGGCACAAGGATTTCGTCCTGTGCCTCGGCTACAAGGCCGGCGTGATCAAGGATTTTTTCCTCTCGGGGCGGCCGCAGAGCTTCTCCGATTGCGTCGTCTCCGGCTTCAACCGCAAGGTTGAAATCATCGGCGACGCCCACGAGGATTGGCGCGTGGCGCTGATCGACACCGGCATCTCCCGCAATATCGGCGAGCGCCTCGTCGCCGTGCGCGAGCACGTCGAAAACGAGGAGATGTTTTTTGCCAACTACAGCGACGGCCTGTCTGACGTCGACCTGCCGCGCATGGTCGACACCTTCCGCAAGTCCGGCAAGATCGCCGCTTTCCTCGCCGTGCGCCCGTCGATGAGCATGCATCTGGTCAGCTTCGGCGGCGGACGCCTCGAGAGCTTTCGGGATGCCAAGCAGGCCGATCTGTGGATCAACGGCGGTTTTTTCATCATCCGGCCGCAGATCTTCGACTACATCCAAGAGGGAGAGGAACTCGTCAACGAGCCATTCGCGCGCCTCATCGCCGAGGACCAGCTGTTGGCTTACAAGCACGAAGGCTTCTGGTGCCCGATGGATACGCTCAAGGACAAGCAGTTCCTCGAGGACCTCGTCGACAGCGCCAAGATGCCCTGGCGCCGTTCACCCGCGGAATTGACGCCGGCAAAGGAGCCCGTTCGATGAAATCGCTTGGGATCGCAGAGCCAGGAGCGCGCCTTCGGGTGCTGTGCCTCGGCGCGCATTCCGACGACATCGAGATCGGCGCTGGCGCAACAATCCTCGGCTGGATTGCGGCCGGCGTCAAAGTCGAGGCCCACTGGTGCGTGCTGAGCGCCAACGGCGCGCGATCGACGGAAGCCCGCGCGTCGGCCGGTGACTTTCTGGCTGGCGCCGCCAAGGCCACCATCGAGACCGAATCGTTTCGCGATGGCTTCTTTCCCTATCAGGGCGCCGAGATCAAAACCTGGTTCGAGGAACTGAAGGCCCGCGTCGCGCCCGACGTCATCTTCACGCACCATGGCGACGACGCCCATCAAGATCATCGTGAGGTCGCCACGCTGACGACCAACACGTTCCGCGACCACCTCGTGCTCGCCTACGAGATCCCGAAGTGGGATGGCGATCTCGGGCGCCCGAACGGCTATGTGGCTGCGTCCCGAGCCACCATGGCGCGCAAGGTTGAGTTGCTCGACCGGCACTTCGCGACACAACGCTCCAAGGATTGGTTCGAGGCTAGCACCTTCACAGGGTTGGCGCGGATCAGAGGCATGGAATGCCGGGCCCCTGATGGGCTCGCCGAGGCATTTCACATCCGGAAAGTGCTGATTGCCTGAGACTGAGCCACCCGCCCGCGGCGGCATCCCGAATAACGTCTGACCTGAGGTGAAATTATGCGTGTCGTTGTAACAGGACATCGGGGCTATATCGGAACCGTGATGGTGCCGATGCTCCAGCAGGCGGGCCATGACGTAACCGGCTACGACTCCGATCTTTACGAGCGCTGCACTTTCGACGCGGGTGGCATCATCGCCCGTGTGCCAGAGATCCGAAAAGATGTCCGGGACGCAACAACCGACGATTTCCGCGGCATCGATGCGGTAATCCATCTCGCGGCGCTGTCCAATGATCCGCTCGGCAATCTCGACGCCGAAAACACCTATGCCATCAATCATCGCGCCAGCGTCAGGGTCGCCGAAGCCGCGAAAGCGGCCGGTGTGCGCCGTTTTCTGTTGGCGTCCTCCTGTAGCAACTATGGCCTTGCCGGCGACGAGATGCTGGACGAGACCGGCGCGCTCAATCCGGTGACCGCCTACGGCGTGTCCAAGGTCCGCGCCGAGCACGATATCGCCAAGCTCGCCGACAGCACCTTCTGCCCGGTCTACATGCGCCCTGCGACGGCTTATGGCCTGTCGCCACGTCAACGCTTCGACATCGTGCTCAACAATCTCGTGGCCTGGGCAGTGACAGAAGGCCGGATCTACCTGAAATCCGACGGCACGCCTTGGCGTCCCATTGCCCATATCCGGGATATCTCGCAGGCCTTCATCGCCGGACTGGAAGCGCCTGAGGCGGCCGTCTTCAACGAGGCCTTCAATGTCGGCCAGACCGCGCACAACTACCGCATCCGCGACATCGCCGAGATCGTCGCCGGCGTGGTCCCCGGCTGCAAGCTCGCATACGCGCCCGGCGCCGGCCCCGACAAGCGCTCGTATCGCGTGAGCTTCGAGAAGATCCGGAACCGGTTGCCAGCCTACAAGCCGGAGTGGGACGCCAAGCGCGGCGCCGAAGAGTTGTATCAGGCCTACAAGGCCGCCAACCTCGACCTCGCATCCTTCGAAGGGCCCCGCTATCAGCGGATCGGTCACATCCAGCAGCTGATGGCAACGGGTGTCTTGGCAGCCGATCTCCGACTTCGGAGCGCGGCGTGACCCGGGCACGCGACGCGCGTGATCGTTTGGCGGACCTCGAGGTCCCCGGCGAGGCGATCCACGCACTCGCGGCCCGGCTCTACCCGCTCTGGCGCAGCATTACCGGCGACGGCGTGCGCCAGTCGCTCCGGGTGCTATCGGAGCATGTCCCGCTCACGATTCACGAGGTTGCGTCCGGCACGCCGGTTCTGGACTGGACGGTGCCGCCTGAATGGACGATCCGCGAGGCCTATATCGCGACCAGCGACGGCCGGCGGATCGTCGACGCCGGGCATCACACCCTCCATGTCATGAGCTACAGCACCCCGGTGCGGGCGCGCATGACACTCGCCGAACTTCGGCCACATCTGCATTCGCTGCCGGCGCAGCCCCATCTCATTCCCTATCGCACCAGTTTTTACAAACCCGACTGGGGGTTCTGCCTGCCGCATCGCACGCTCGAGGCGATGCGGGACGAGGCGTATGACGTCGTCATCGACAGCACCCTCGCTCCGGGATCGCTGACCTACGGCGATTATCGCCATCAAGGCGAGACCGACGAGGAGGTGCTGCTGTCCGCGCACATCTGCCATCCCTCGCTTGCCAACGACAATTGCTCAGGGCTTGCCGTGCTGGCCCTGCTGGCGGCCGGCATCGCCAATGCGCGAACCAGGCTCAGTTATCGGTTCGTTTTTGCACCCGCAACGATCGGCGCGATTACCTGGCTGGCACGCAACCGGGATGGACTTGGGCCGGATCAAGCATGGCCTGGCGATATCCAATGTCGGAGACGCGGGCGCGCCGACTTATAAGCGGACTCGCGCCGGCAACACAACCATCGACCGCTCCGCTACGCACGTTCTCAGGCGGGCAGGCAGAGACGCACGACTACTCGATTTTTCGCCGATCGGGTACGACGAGCGGCAATACAGCTCGCCGGGATTCGACCTTCCGGTCGGACTGTTTCAGCGGAGCAGCTGGGGGACGTTTCCCGAGTATCATACGTCCGCCGACACCCTCGATTTCATCAGGCCGGATGCGCTCGAGTCGTCGTTCACACTCATCGCGCGCATGCTCGACGTGCTCGATGGAAACGAGCGCCTGCGCAACACGTCGCCCTACGGCGAGCCTCAGCTCGGGCGTCGCGGGCTCTTCGATGCGATCGACGGTGTGAGCCCCGGCGAAGCCCAGCGTGCAGCCATGCTCTGGGTGCTCAATCAGTCAGACGGCAGCCACGATCTCTTGGCGATTGCCGAGCGCTCCGGGCTTCAGTTCGGCGTGATCCGGTGGGCTGCGGACCGGCTGGCCGCCGTCGGATTGCTCGTGCCCACAGCATAACATCGCGCGAGCTGGTGGACGCAAAAAGCTCGGTTATCGGGCGGCGGCAATGTCGGCGCGCCTAGGAGGATGGTCGGCAGCCGTCGGAGCGGCCATACCGCGCAGGCGGGCCGGGGATGCGGCCAACATTTTGGCGGCCAATGTCCTGTCAGGCCGCGTCGCTGGGGGCTTGACGCGCACGGCGATGGCGCCCCGCGCCGCTGCAATTGCGCGCGATGTGGCGTCGCGGACCGCTCGGCGCACGGCTTCGGCGCTGCGGGGCCGCAGACCCTGAAAGAACAAGACCGGAAATTCCAAAGCCGCGGACGGCGCGATCTCGCTTGCCGCGCGTTGCGGTTCGTCGGCGGCCGCCTCGAGCAATCTCACCGCCGTCTCCGCGCCGACCATGTGGGCCAGAGCCAGATCACCGGCGCCCGCCGGCGTTCCCAGCACAGTCGCGAGTACGGCAGCATTGTTGGCCGCCAGTTCGCGCACCAGTCGCGCTGCGAGACCGGGCTTTGACCTGAGTGCCAGGATCGCGCGCCGCTCAGCAGGGATGGGCACGTAGATGTGGCCAGAGCTGGTTGCGAAGATGCGGGCCGCGTGATCGCCAAGACCCACCGTCTTGCCAAAGGCGCGAACCGCGCGCAGCCAAGCCTGATCAGAAAACAGGGCGTCCTCGCCCTTGGGGCCGTCATCGCGCACAAGCGCAGTCAGAACAGGGGGGCTGGCGGCCGTTCTCTCATCGACAAGGGGACTTGCGACGAGCGCGACCGCCAGAGCCAACTGGACTGGAACTTCGAACAGGGGACTCAAGTGTTCTACTCCGTGACCAGCACAGGACGAACGCAACTCGATCCCTGAAGAGGGCTTGATGATCATGCTAGCCCTGAACCATGAAGCGGCGGTTAATCCGTGTACCTTTGCGGTCCAGCCCCCTTGCCATGTGCCCGCGCTCGGGGGACAACCGGGCACGGGAAGAGCGTTACAGGACAGGGAGACGACGACGATGTCAGGCCTCTACTTCGAGGAATTCCAGATTGGACAGACCTTCAAGCATGCGATTACGCGCACCGTGACCGAGATGGACAATGTCCTGTTCACTTGCCTGACACACAACCCGCAGCCCTTGCATCTGGATGCCGAGTTCGCCGCCAAGACCGAATGGGGCAAGCCCCTGGTCAACAGTTTGTTTACGCTTGGCCTGATGATCGGCGTTTCCGTCGGCGACACCACACTCGGCACCACGATCGGCAATCTCGGCATGACCGACGTGAAGTTTCCGCATCCGGTATTCCACGGCGATACGCTGCGCGCCGAGACCGAGGTGGTTGCCAAGCGCGAGAGCAAATCGCGGCCGGGCGCGGGCATCGTCGACTTCATGCACCGCTCCTACAATCAGCGCGGCGAGCTGGTGGCCGAGTGCCGGCGCCAGGCTTTCATGCGCGGTAAGCCCAAGGCCTGAGCTTCAATACTAAGACGGAGTTCCCATGCGATCCCTGCTATTTGTCCCCGCCGACAGTGAGAAGAAGCTCGCGAAGTCGATCGCTTCGCCGGCCGACGTGCTCATTCTCGACCTTGAGGATTCCGTTGCCGCTTCCCGCCGGCCTGTCGCCCGCGAGATGGCGGCCGCCTACATGGCCGAGGCGCGAAAGGCCGGCGCCAAGTCGAAGCTCTATGTCCGCATCAATCCGCTCGACGGCACGGACTGGGAGGCCGACCTCGCCGGCGTGATGGCAGCCAGGCCCGACGGCATCATTCAGCCGAAGACGCGCTCGGGCGAAGATGTGCATCGGCTGTCGATCGCGCTCGGACATGCGGAAAGCCAGCATGGCCTCAAGAACGGACAGACGCGTATTTTCCCGATCGTGACGGAAGTGCCGATCTCGGTGCTGCAGATGCACACCTATGTGGGCTCCAGTACCCGGCTCTCAGGGATGAGCTGGGGGGCGGAGGATCTGGGCGCGGTCATCGGCTCGCTGGCGAACCGCGACGAAACCGGCGCATTCACCTCCCCGTACCGGCTCGTGCGTGATCTCTGCCTGATCACCGCGTCAGCCGCGGCCACGGAGCCGATCGACACCGTGTATGTCAATTTCCGCGATACGGCCGGGCTGATTGCCGAGTCGCAGGCGGCCAAGCGGGATGGCTTTACCGGCAAGATCGCCATCCATCCCTCGCAGGTCGAACCCATCAACGAGGTGTTCACACCATCGCAAGCTGAGGTCGCGCATGCGCGGGCGGTGCTCGGCGCCTTCGAGACAGCCGGCAACATGGGGGTCGCCAGCCTGAACGGGATGATGCTCGATATGCCGCACCTGAAGCTCGCCCAGCGCGTGATGTCTCGCGCGGCGACGGCCGGGATCGGCTGATCCTTGCGTTTCCGGCGGACCGGTCAGGCAACCGGCGTCTTGGTTGCCGCCGGTGGGTCATCCGCGATGGTTTTGTGCGTGCGCCAGATCAGCTGGATGTTGCGAGCATAAATGAACAACCCCATGCCTTGCCCGAGAATAAAAACCGGATCGCCGCGATAGATGGCGTAGGCGAACAGCATGGCGCCGCCCACGAACGAAAAGTACCAGAACACCTCAGGCACGATCGATTTCTTGGCCCGCTCGCTGGCAATCCACTGGATGATGAAGCGCATCGAAAACATGAGCTGGGCCGCAAAGCCGATCAGCAGCCAAATCAGCTCTTTGGTCGAGATGGTTGCCCACCAGGTTGCGAGCTTGGATAAATCCATGGGCGGCTACGATCTCAAGTCCGGATGAAACGAAAACCGAGGCTGATCGGCGTGCTGAAAGTCGTTCGGCTGACCCGGTGTCACGCGTGCGGCTTACGCATCAGGGCTTGTCGCCGGTCGTACGCTTCGGGCCGTCACCCCGCCGGAAGCGCATCGCCAAGTCGGAGACCTGCCGGCCTTCAGGTAGATCCTCGGTAATCCCCGGGACGACCGTGCGTCGCCGCAGCCAGGAGACACCGAAAAGGTCGTAGATGCCGACCAGCGCACGCCCGAGATTGGTGTATTTCGATTTGCCCGCAATGCGCAGACGATCATTGACCGGCACATAGGCGGTCTCGTGGCCGTAGGTCAAGAACAGAGCCGGAAGATACCGGTGCATGCTTGTAAAATACGGGAGCCGGAGGAACGCCTCACGCCAGTAGACCTTGATGCCGCACCCTGTATCGGGGCAGTCGTCCTTCAGCACGCGATCGCGAATCCAATTGGCCCAGCGCGAGGCGAGCCGCTTCGAGCCCTCGGCCTTTCGATTGGTGCGAACGCCCCCGACGAGGGCCGGCCCCTTGGCGCCCGGGGCGGCGATATGTGCGAGCAGGCGCGGAATATCGGCCGGGTCGTTTTGGCCGTCGCCATCCATGGTGGCGATCACCGGGCTCGCCGCGGCCAAGATTCCGGTTCTCAGCCCCGCACTTTGCCCACTGCGCTGGCTGTGCCTGAGGTAGCGAAGTCCCGGCAGGGTTCCACGGACAATCAGCGTCTTGACCTCGGCGCCGGTGGTGTCGTCGCTGCAATCGTCGACGACGATCACCTCGGCCAGCACATCGGCTGGCACGACGGCATAGGTCTCTTCGACGAGGCGTCCGATATTTCCGGCCTCGTTCAAGGCCGGGATGACCACGGACACGCGCATGGCAGTGAGGCTCCTGGGTAGGACGGCACCCGCCCGCAAAAGGGCATATCAGCCTTTATCGAGGGGATCCAACCTTGTAAATGAGCCTCAATCGAGGCTGCACAGACGGCGACCGGCGCGGGTCGCAGATCAATGGAGAACCGAGGTCCATGGCGACGGCACGAGCCGCACGATCCTCCGTCGAAACGCCACGCGCGGTCGCGGCCCTCCTGTTTGGGCTCGCAGCCGTGCTGGCGTTCCGGATTGCCGCCCTGGCCATCAACGGGACGGACCTGTTTTTCGATGAGGCCCAATACTGGTCCTGGGGGCGGGAGCCCGCCTTCGGCTACTACTCGAAACCGCCTCTGATCGCCTGGATCATCGGAAGTTTTGGCGCATTGTGTGGCGATTCGCCGTTCTGCATCCGCCTGGCTGCCCCCCTCCTGCACACGGCGACGGCGCTGCTGATTTATCTGATCGGCCGGCGCCTCCACGAGGCCCGGATCGGCGTCTGGGCGGCCCTGACGTTCGCTACGCTGCCGGGCGTGTCGCTCTCGGCCGGCATTATTTCGACGGATGCCCCGCTGCTCACCTGCTGGGCGGCTGCCCTGCTGGCGTTTGTCGCCCTGGTTCAAGGCGAGGACGGATGGTGGCCTGCCTTCGTGCTGGGTCTTGGCCTCGGGCTTGGCCTCAATGCCAAGTACGCGATGGTGTTCTTTCCGCTATCGATGGCCATCTATCTTGCAGTCACCCCAAAAGCACGCCTGGTTCTCGCCGACCCCCGGCTCTGGGCTGGCTTGGCGTTGGGAGGCCTGCTGATTGCGCCGAACATGGCCTGGAACCTTGCGAACAGCTTTGCCACGTTCGCCCACACCGCCGACAACGCACGCTGGGGCGGATCGCTGATCAATGTCGGCAAGGGGTTGGAGTTCATTGCCGCGCAGTTCGGGGTCTTCGGTCCAATTCTATTTGCCGCTCTGGTCTTGATCGCCGTGCGCGCGTGGCGCGAAGGGCTGCCCGAGCAGGACCGCCTGTTGTTGTGCTTCACGCTCCCCGTGTTGTTGATCATCGCAGCCCAGGCCTTCGTATCGCGGGCCCATGCGAACTGGGCGGCGACCGCCTATGTCGCGGGAACGCTTCTGGTGACGGCAGCTTTCGCCCGCCTCGCCGCCGGGCGCTGGCAAATGGCATCGATGGCGCTGCACTTGGCCACCATGCTGGTCATCGCGCTCGGGACCGCCTTTGCCGGCCAGTTCACCTTGCCTCGGATCGGCGACCCGTTCCAACGGACGCTCGGCTGGCGGGAGCTTGGCAACGCGACCACACAAATCCTGGACACGGCACGCGCCACTGGCCAGCCGTTTCGCGCGGTCGTTGCCGACGATCGGTCGCTGACCGCCGAGTTCCTCTATTACATGCGCCACGATCCGACACCGATCATGGCTTGGCGACCCGATGGCCGACCGCACGATCACTATGAATTGACGCGACCCTACAAGGATCCAGCGCAAGCGCCTGTCCTCTTGGTCTCGATCCGGAAGGACGCATCGGCGATCACGCGCCAATTCCGGAAGACGGACCTGATCGCCGAACGCGATGTGCCGGCAGGACTGGGCGAGCCACGCCGCGTCCGCTATTACGCGCTATCCGGCTATCGAAAAAACTAGGCATCGCACAGGAGATCATCGTCATGAGCATTCCGCAGTCCCTCAAGGGTCGGACAGCCGTCGTCACGGGCTCGACCTCCGGTATCGGTCATGCGATCGCAGTGGCCCTGGCCAAGGAGGGCGCCAACGTCGTCGTCAACGGCCTCGGCACGGCGGATGAGAACGCGGCAGCTATCCGCGAGGTCGCAAAGCATGGCACCCACGTCGCGTTCGATGCCGCCAACATGCTGCGGCACAACCAGATTGCCGAGATGATCGAGAAGACCGAAAAAGACTTCGGCGCAGTCGACATCCTCGTGAACAACGCCGGTATTCAGCACGTCGCACCCATCGAGGAGTTCCCGATCGAGAAGTGGGACGCGATCATCGGCATCAACCTGTCGTCGTCGTTCCACACCGTCCGCGCAGCCGTTCCCGGCATGAAAAAACGCAAGTGGGGCCGCATCATCAACGTGTGCTCGGTGCACTCGCTCGTCGCCTCGCCCTTCAAGGCGGCCTACAATTCGGCAAAACACGGGCTCGCAGGTTTCACGAAGACCGTTGCCCTCGAACTGGCTGAGAGCGGCATCACAGTGAACGGTATCTCACCGGGGTTCGTGTGGACACCGTTGGTCGAGAAACAGATCCCGGATCTCGCCAAATCGAACGGCGTCAGCCAGGACGAGATGAAAAAGCGCATGCTCGCGGCTCAGCCGAACCGCCGGTTCATCACGGTCGAGGAAGTTGCTGATCTGGCGGTCTTCCTGACCAGCGAAGGGGCGCGCTCGGTCACCGGCGCCAACTACGCCATCGATGGTGGTTGGACGGCGCAGTAGGGCGCCCCTTCCGGGCCTACCGCGGCTGCTCAACCAGCTCGGATGTGACGCCGAGCACCGACGAGCCCTTGGGTGGCTGGGCTTGTGTCCAGGCCAGGCCGATCGTTGCCGCGGCTGCGACCGTGAGTACCAAAGCCACGACCACATCGTGAGAAACCATCGGCGCGCGGCGCCGAGTTCCGGTTTCAGAATCTCGATATCTCATGCGCTAAACTTGGCCTGACCCGCATGAGTCTCACCAGAGCGCGCTTGGCCGCGCGACAGAACAACACACATGTGCCGAAATCGAGAAAAACGTGTCGAATCAGAGACCTCGCATGATGCAACCGAGCACCAGAATGATGTTCGAGAGCAACAGAGCCCAGAACTCGTGGCCTGTTACCAGGGGGATACTGGCGCCAAACAGCTTCGCAACGACGACCACGACCATCAGAATGATCGACAACATGAATGAAACGATACCCGGTGCCTTAAGACCCATGACTGTCGTGCTCCCTCGAAAAGCTCAAACCTTCGCTCCCGGATCGCCTGTCGATTCGTGAGCTGCTCGTTCTCCCGTTAACAAAGGCGGCGAGGCCCCGCTACCTCTTGAGCATTTTGCCTGTTGGAAAGTTGCAGCTGAACATGAGCCTTAGCCGCGCACTTGGGCGACAACGACCCGCCTGCGGCCAAATATCAAGCGCCACAACAGCATGAGCAGAATGAGCGAAAGCAGCGCCAGAACGCCGATCGCCGTCGGATACCGGGCCACCAGCAAGCGCGGGCTGACCTTGCCCTCGTGCACCAGGGTGGCCTCCTCGATGAACGAGCCGACGTCGAAAATTCCGTCCGCCTTGAGCATGATGCCGACGGCAGCGGCCTGATCCCGGCTGGCGAGGATCGCGTCGCGAACGGTTTGCGGGGCAATGATCTGCATCTTGGCGGGCGAATGAGCAACCGCTGCCAGCAGCCGCTGACTAGCGTTTCGTTCGAGGCCCGCCAGATAGGTCGACAGGCTGGTGAGCTCGGCCGGATTGAGCGCGCGTCCCAGTTTTTTGAGATCGCCATCCGGCAGCTCGAGCAGGAGGTCGCGCTCCGCCGCCTTCAAAGATGCCAGCCGGCCAATTGCCACGCGATCATCCAGCGAGAGAATACGGTTGAGGCTTGCCTTGTTGAACTCAGCCGGGCCATTGCGCCGGTGGATTTCGTGTTCGATCACCTTCGGCAGGCGGTCACCGGCCAGCGCCGCCCACTTGAAGCCGACATCGAGCGAGCGCTGATCCCGCGCAATCTCCAATGCCGCCGGCGGCAGCCGTTCCACCGCTTCGTGCAAGCTGCCATCGGCCAAGCGGCGGAGCACGGCCGGCTCCCCCTCGCTCACCAGGACCAGCGCAACGGCCTCGTCGAGCCGCGCCAGATTCTGCGGTTTGACGGTATCGATGAAGCGCTTGAACCCGTCGTCCTTCTCCGCGAGCTCCAGCACCTTGGCATGCGCCCGCCGGAACTCCTGCCAGATCTCGATGACCCGGTCGGCTGCCCGCTGGCCGATCTCCTTGACGTGCTCGCCGATCTGCTCGCGCATCGCCTTGGCCAGCTCGTCCTGCACCTTGTCGCGGGTTGCCGGCGACTTCATCTCGGTGGCGACGATGGGAAGCACGCCGTTGCGCAGCTCCCAGATATCCTTGGCGATCAAGACGACACCGATGCCACCGGCGACAACTGAAATAACGCGGCCCAGAACCGCCCCAAGCAGGCGCTGGCCGACCCGCGACGCCATATTGGCCAGCTGTCGGCGGACGATCAGGATGACGGCGCCGGCAATTCCTTCCTTGCCCTCGGCCAGGACCTGTCCGGTGGTGATCGACGCCGAGCCCTTGCTCGCATCAATGACGAATTCCTTGCCCGCATTGGTTGAGACCGTTCGCGCCACGGTGGAGCCGAACCTTTGCCCGAGAAAAGCCTGCAGGCACTGCGTCGCCGGCTCGGCTGCGTCGACCGTCGCCAGTTCAATGCGCTCGCCGATGGCCTTGCCGATACCACCGGCCATCTGCTCGATGGCAGTCTTGATTTCGCTGGAGCGATAGACGCGCTCGGCGGCCGTGGTCGCCAATTGCTGCGCACGCTCGCTGGACGCTAGGCTGCCGATCAGATCGGTCCAACTCGACTCGCTGCGGATCTCCTCGACGGCCGCATCAACGCGCCGACCCATGACGTCATCGAGGGCGCCGCGGCGCCACTCGTCGGCAATGATCGCCTTGTAATCGAGGCCCATTAGTCCGCGCTCGAGGGACGCGACGGTGACCGCCTCGATCGCCTGACGGAACCCGGCTTCGTCGCGGGTTTGGCAAGCGTCGTACTCGGCGCGCGACATCGCCGACGCCCGAAGGGATTGCGCGACAGCCTGATGCAAGGGAGCAATCTGGGCTAACACGAGGCTTGCCGCCACAAGCGCCAACATCCCGCGGGTCGCAGGCCGGCCGAAAAGCATGGGCTTCGACACTCTGTCTCTTTGCTCCCGAACTCGCATCGGCTGCACCGTACCAAATGCGCCAGACCGGATGCGCCGAGCGGCGCAACCCCGATCACGTGGTTAATGGGCCTGCCATGCTGGCAGCTGACTACCAATATGGGCGAAGAGTGACAACCTCTAGGCGACAATCACGACAGATCAGCGCATCACTATCCACGGTCGCAACGTTGACCAGACCTTGCCCGCCATGGCCCATTGGCCGCGCGGTCGGATCATCGGGCCGCTGCGGGAGCCGCCATGAACGCCATTTCCATCGCCGTCTGCCTCTATATCGCCCTGCAATTCGCTATCGGCTATTGGGTTTCCCGCAACATTCGCACCGAAGCCGATTACATCCTGGGCGGGCGCCAGATCGGCCTCGGGCTCACCGCCTTCTCTGTGTTCGCCACGTGGTTCGGCGCGGAAACGGTGCTCGGCACTTCGGGTCGCGCCTACAAGGATGGATTGTCGGGTGTTCAGGGCGAACCACTGGCCTACGCCGTCGGCATCGTCATCATGGGCCTGTTTTTTGCAGCTCCGCTCTGGAACCGCGGCATCACGACCTTTGCCGACTTCTTCCGAGACCGGTTCGCCCCCTCGATCGAACGCCTGACCGCCATCCTCCTCATTCCCGGGTCCGTTCTCTGGGCTGCCGCCCAAACCCGCGCCCTTGGCCAAATCATGGGATCGGCCAGCGGTCTTGACGCGACGCTCGCGATTTCAATCGCGGCCTTGGTGGTCGTCGCCTACACGGCATTCGGCGGCCTGCTGGCCGATGTCTACACGGACGCCATCCAGGGCGTCGTCGTCATTCTGGGTCTCGGCGCCCTGTTCGCGGTGATTGCAACAGAGACCGGAGGAATTGCAGCCGGCCTCGCCAGCGTCGAGCCCCAACGCTGGCAGGCGTTCGGGGCGGGCCAATCAACGCTCGAGTATCTGGAACAGTGGGCCATTCCACTCTGTGGGTCGATTGTCGCAATCGAGCTGATCTCGCGCATTCTCGCCTGCCGCACGCCCGGCATTGCGCGAACCGGCGCCGGATTGGGAGCCCTTGGGTATCTCATGGTCGCCTTGTTGCCGGTGTTCATGGGTCTTGTCGGCCCGAAGCTGATGCCGGGTCTCAGCGACCACGAACAACTGGTACCGGAACTCGCCAAATCGCGACTTTCGCCGCTGTTCTATATCATTTTCATCGGCGCCTTGATCTCGGCGATCCTGTCGACGGTATCGTCGGCTTTGCTCGCTGCCGGATCGCTTGTGGCACACAATCTCATTGCGCCGCTGCGGCCCGAAACGAATGCCCGGGCCAAGTTGACAATCGCCCGCATCTCGGTGGCCGCACTCGGCGTCGTTTCCTTTCTCATTGCACTGTCGGCGACCAGCATCTCGGAACTGGTTGAACTCGCATCCTCGTTTGCCAGCGCGGGCGTCTTTGTTGCGTTGGCCTTCGGGCTGTTTACAAAATTCGGCGGGCCGGCCGCGGCCCTGGCCGCCTTGCTCTCGGGCGCCGGCATCTGGGCCTGGGGCAAATTCCTGTTCGGAATGAAAACGCCCTACCTCGCAGCACTTGCCGCGGCATTCCTGGCCTACGTGATCGTCGCCATGCTTGAACGGCGAGATGGAAAAGTGTTGTGAGTTCCAAGCGACGCCACCGGCGAATTAGATGATGCCATCCCACCGGGGGCAAGCTAGTCTCGCGCCAGCTTTGGCCAGCCGCATCGAGCGCGGCCCGGCTACCGGAGACCGAGACGTGAACGAGATCGCAAAAAGCACCGCGCCACTCCTGCAAGTGGAGGGCGTGACGCTGCAATACAAGACGAAACAGCATTTGGTCACTGCCACCTATCGGGTGAGCTTCGACGTGCTCCCCTCCGACAGGTTTGTGCTGCTTGGGCCGTCCGGCTGTGGAAAATCGACGCTGCTGAAGGCGGTCGGCGGCTACATGAGCCCGACCGAGGGCACGTTGAAGCTCAAAGGCCAAGACATCCGCAAGCCCGGCCCCGACCGCTGCATGGTTTTCCAGGAGTTTGACCAGCTTCTGCCATGGAAAACGGTCAAGAAGAACGTGACGTTCGCGCTGGAGTCGTCGGGCAAGCTCAAGGGCAAGGCGGCTGAGGAAAAGGCGCTGCAATACATCGAGAAGGTAAACCTTTCGAAGTTCGCCGACGCCTACCCGCACACGCTCTCGGGCGGCATGAAGCAACGCGTCGCGATTGCCCGCGCCATGGCCATGGAGCCCGACATCTTGTTGATGGACGAGCCGTTCGCCGCCCTCGATGCCCTGACCCGGCGCAAGATGCAGGAAGAGCTGCTGCAGCTCTGGGACGATACCAAGTTCACGGTTCTGTTCGTGACGCATTCGATCCCTGAGGCCGTGTTGATCGGCAACCGGATCTTGCTGCTCTCACCACACCCCGGTCAGGTCAAAGCCGAGATGAACAGCGACGGCACAGACCCCGTCGACCCCAGGACCAACACCAAGCTTTCCGACCGCATTCACAACATGCTCTTCGCTGACAAGGTCGAAGAGCGAGAGGTCCAGCCCCATGCATGACACCGTCCGCGCCACGGGGCCGGCCAAACGGCCCGAGTTCTTCCGCGATACCCCCGCCGAGACGACATTCGGCGTGGTCGAGAAGCCGCTCACGTTCTGGGAGAGGATCTACAATCAGGCTTGGCTGCGGAAGCTGTTCCTGTTGGTGGTGCTCTGCGTCATTTGGCAGAGCTACTCCAACTGCATGAATGCCATCCAGTTCGCGGGCGACTGGAAGCTCCCCGGCGTGTCGGGCGACTGGCCGGCCATTGCCGCCTGGCCTGTGGCGACAGCTATCGGCCTCGTCAACTGGGTGCTGTGGCTCGCGGAAGTTGTCGTGTCGATCCCGCAGATGGTCTACAATGCGGCCGGCGTGGTCTCGAGCGGCAAATGCCAGCAGAATCCACTGCTGGTCCCGACGTTCAGCTCGACGATGGTTGCCCTTTGGGAGGCCATGATCTCCGGCGACTTGTTCGCCAAGGGTCTCAACTCCGTGCGCCTGCTGCTGCAGGGCTACGCCACCGGCCTTCTCCTCGCGACGATCCTGACGACGCTTGCGATCCTGACCACACTCGGCAACGATTTCCTCGAGACGCTGACGGCAATGTTCAATCCGCTGCCAGCCATCGCTCTGCTCCCGTTATCCCTGATCTGGTTCGGGCTCGGTGACAAATCGATTATTTTCGTCCTGGTCCATTCGGTTCTGTGGGCGGTCGCGCTCAATACGCACTCGGGGTTCAAGTCGGTCTCCAACACCCTGCGGATGGTGGGGCGGAATTACGGGCTGAGCGGCCTCAGCTACGTCACACAGATCCTGATCCCCGCCGCGTTCCCATCGATCCTGACCGGATTGAAGATCGGCTGGGCTTTCGCGTGGCGCACCCTGATCGCGGCGGAGCTCGTGTTCGGCGCCTCGTCTGGAAAGGGCGGGCTTGGCTGGTTCATCTACGAGGCCAAGAACCAGCTCGAGATCCCGACGGTGTTCGCGGGCTTGTTTACCGTCATCCTGATCGGGCTGCTGGTCGAGAACCTGATTTTCCGGAATCTGGAGGCGGCGACTGTCCGCAAATGGGGCATGCAGAACTGAGCAGTCCCACCGGAGGCGCTTGGTCGCACGTCTAGGTTAAGCACCCGTTGGCGCCACCCGTCCGTGCGCGCGGGCTGTTTTTATCACTCAATTCCAACAACTTCACCGATCCCAGCCTCGGGGTGTCCCCTCGCCAGGCCAAGCCGGCCGCCGGCGGCCCGCCACCTTTCGTTAACGAAAACCATTGGCACATAGTTTGCGTCGCACTAAAGAGGCGATAAGAGCTTGTGGGCTGAGGGGGCCACGCTCCCAAATCGCTGTGAACCACAACGACTTGGTGGACCGTGTCGAGTATTCGAATGAAGTGTCATGTGTTCGTCGATTTCGACGGGACCATCGCGCCCGTAGATACAACCGATCTGCTTCTCGAACGCTTCGCCGATCCGGCCTGGCACAAGATCGAGGACGATTGGAAAGCGGGCCGCATCGGCTCGCGCGAGTGCCTGGTCCGCCAGATCGATCTGGTCCGGGCGACGCCCGCCGCGCTCGACGCGTTCGTCGACAGCATCGAGATCGACCCGCACTTCAAATCCTTCGTTGGCCTGTGCCGCGAGCATGGCCACACCGTATCCGTGGTTTCGGACGGTCTTGACCGCACGGTTGGCGCCGTCCTGGCGCGCGCCGGCATTGACCTTCCCACCTTCGCCAACCACCTCGCTTGGCTCGGTGATGACCGCTGGAAACTGACGTTCCCGTTCGCGCGCGGCGACTGCCGCGCGCTGTCGGGCAACTGCAAATGCCAGTTCGCCGAGGCCGCTGCCAGCCATCCGCGCATCATGATCGGCGATGGGCGCTCGGACTTCTGTATCGCAGGCGAAGTCGATCTGGTGCTCGCCAAGAGCGCCCTGGAGCGGCACTGCAAGACCAACAACATCCCCTACATCTCCTTCAGCACGTTTGCTGACGCATCTCGCATTCTCGCCGACTGGATCGAGAACAACCCGCAGCAAGCCAACGTCGGACAGGCGAATTGAGGACAAAACGTATGGATAAGTCGATTCACTGGACCGAAGGCGCTGCAAGCACCACGCCGATGCGGGAACAGGAGCCAATGACGGATGCCGAGCTGCTGGCGCTCGAGGCACAATACTGCTCGCACGGCGACACCGTGCATTACACGAACCCTGCCAAGATCTTCACGGATTGCGACGGCTCGTTCATGTACGACAGCGCCGGTAGCGAGTACCTCGACCTGCAGATGTGGTATTCCGCCGTCAACTTCGGCTACAAAAACCAGCGCCTGTCGAATGCGGTTAAGCGCCAGCTGGATACGTTGCCCCAGGTGGCCTCCCAATACCTGCATCGTGAGAAGATCGAGCTCGCGACCATGATCGCGCGCGACGCCGAGAAGAAGTTCGGCGAAAAGGGCCGCGTCCACTTCAATGTCGGCGGCAGCCAGGCGATCGAGGACAGCCTCAAGATCGTTCGCAACTTCAAGGGCGGCAAGAGCCTGATGCTTGCGTTCGAGGGCGGCTATCATGGCCGGACACTGGGCGCCTCGGCGATCACGTCGTCCTACCGCTACCGCCGCCGCTACGGCCACTTCGGCGATCGCGCCATGTTCATTCCGTTCCCTTATCACTTCCGGGGTCCGAAGGGCATGACCAAGGAGGAGTACGGCGACCAGTGCGTCAAGCAGTTCGCCCGCCTGTTCGAAAGCGAATACTACGGTTTGTGGGATCCGAAGGCCAATGAGGCGGAGTACGCTGCCTTCTATATGGAGCCCCTGCAGGGCACCGGCGGCTATGTCCTCCCGCCGATGAACTTCTTCAAGGACATGAAGAAGGTGCTCGATAAGCATGGCATCCTGATGATCGTCGATGAAATCCAAATGGGCTTCTTTCGCACCGGCAAGCTCTGGTCGATCGAGCATTTCGGCGTCACTCCGGACGCGATCGTGTTCGGTAAGGCGATCACCAACGGGCTGAACCCGCTGGCTGGCGTCTGGGCCAAAGAAGCCATGATCAACCCGAAGACCTTCCCCGTCGGCTCCACCCATTCGACGTTCAATGCGAACCCGATGGGCACCGGCGTCGCGCTCGAAGCCATGAAGATGATGGCCGAGACCGACTACGAGACGATGGTGATGAAGAAGGGAGCCTACTTCCTGGAAGGCCTCAAAGATCTCAAGAGCCGTCACAAGATCATCGGCGACGTCGACGGCCTCGGCATGGCGCTGCGGATGGAAATTTGCGAGCCGCACGATAGCTTTACGCCGTCCAAGAGATTGGTCGATCTGATGGTCGACGAGGCCTTCAAGGCCGATCTCGAGGTCGATGGCGCCAAGTACGGCCTCGTACTGGACATCGGCGGCTACTACAAGAACGTGGTGACGCTGGCACCGAACCTGCACATGACGAAGGACGAGATCGATCTGGCGCTGAAGTTGCTCGACCAACTCCTGCACCGCGTGTCCCGCATGCCGAGCTGAGCGCGGCTCATCCAATGTGGCCGGGCAGAGCGCCCGGCCATTTCTCAAAATCCAGGGGGATCGATGTCGCCGACGCTTGTCGTGCTGTTTTTGACGTCGATTGCCTGTGACGTGACAGGTCAACTGCTGTTCAAGATCGGCGCGATGCGCATGCCAGCGCTCGTTGCGACGCATCGCCGCGCATCTCTGTCTGAATTCCTTAAGAATCGATGGGTAGTGACAGGTCTCGCGACCTACGGAATCGAGCTTGTCATTTGGCTACGAATTCGGTCGGAAGTTCCCATAACGATTGCGTTTCCGATTGCCTGCCTGAACTCCTCGGCGTCGCCCTGGCGAGCCGCTGGTTGCTTCAGGAGGTGATTAGTGCGCGCCAATGGGCGGGGGTCACCCTGGTGACAATTGGGGTGGCCTTCGTCGCCAACGCGGCGTAAGGATTAAACTGAGCATAGTAGCGTAAGTATCAGGTAAAAAACAAAAATGAAATCAAACGATAGAAGCACGTTTCAGTCCGGAGGCCGCGTCGGTTTCCTTCTCATCCATGGCCTCGGTGGAACGCCGGTGGAGCTGCGCTTCGTCGCTCAAGGTCTCGCACGCCAAGGCTACACCGTACACTGCTGCCAATTGGCCGGGCACTGCGGCAGTGTCGAGGACCTGCGCAACTCAACCTGGCAGGAGTGGTATGCCAGCGTCGAAGCCGCGCACGATCGCTTGAAGAAGGACTGCGACGTCATTATCGCCGGCGGCCTGTCGATGGGCGGCATCCTGGCTGCGCATCTGGCGCAGAACCGGCCAGACGAAGTGCAAGGACTTGCCTTCTACGCACCGACGCTCTGGATGAATGGCTGGGCCATGCCATGGCGTGCTCGCCTCCTGCGCTTTGTGCGCCCGACGCCGTTCAAGATCGAGTGGAACCTCGCAGAACGGTCGCCTTACGGCATCAAAGACGAGCGCATCCGCAATTTCGTCGTCAACAGCATGCTCGGCGGCGACAGCTCTGAAGCCGGCGTTTTCTCAACTCCGCTGCGCGCTTTCGCGAACTTCAATGGCCTTGTCGCCGTGGTGCGCAAGCGTCTCGGCGAGATCATGATCCCGTCGCTGATCATCCACCCGCGCGAGGACGACATCGCCGATCTCGACAACGCGATGTATCTGCAGCGCAAGTTGTCCGGCACTGTCGACATGGTGGTGCTGGATGACAGCTACCACATCATCACCCTAGATCGTCAGCGCCATGTGGTGATCGACCGCTCGGCGACATTCGCCAAGCAGGTCGTCGCACGCACGGGACACGGCGAAGTGGTGAAGCCGGTCGACGTCAAAGCAGCGGCCGAGTAGGTCGCTTCCCGGACGGGCCGCGGCGGCATAACATGGGTTGATCCGGCATGCCGCTTGCAGCCGGACGAGCATGAAGCACCGCATGACGCCGTCTGGTCCGCTGACTGTCGAGCACTTTTCTGGCGTTGCCGCGATCGCGGAGGCGGACTGGAACCGCCTGTTTCCCGACGAAGCCGAAGGCTGGGACTACTACAGCGCAATCGAAGCGGCCCCCCCGCCAGGCTTTCGCTTTGAAGCCATCGCCGTTCGCGACAACGGCCGCATAGTCGCCGCGGCGCCGGTCTTTCACGTGACCTACCGGCTGGATACCCCGCTGCAGGGCCGGTGGCGGCCGGTCGGCGATTGGTTGCATAAGACCGCGCCGCGACTGGTCGGCCTCCCCGTGATGGGGCTTGGCTCGCCGCTCGCCGACCGCTGTCATCTGGGCTTCGACCCGGCGCTCGATCCGGCCACGCGCGGGCTGGTCATGGCCGCCTTGCTGGCAGGCCTCGAGGCCAAGGCTGCGACCCAACGTATCCCGCTGCTCGCCATCAAGGATCTGGCCGAACGCGAAAGCGGCCCGTTGCAGGCGTCGATCGCCGATGCAGGGTTCTCACGGATTGCGAGCCTTCCCGTTTGCGTGCTTGATCTGCCGTTCAAGACGGAAAACGAATACGTCCAAAGTCTGTCGGCCAACAACCGCTCGACGCTTCGGCGCAAGATCAAGTCGGCTGGCAAGGTCGAGCTCGAGACGGTCCGGTCGATTGCCGGGCTCGAGGACGAGATCTTTGAGCTTTACGAGGAGACTCGCAAGAACAGCCGGTTCGACTACGGCGACTTCGAACAGCTATCGCCTGCCTATTTCCGCAACGTCATGCAAGGGCTCGGCGATCGCGCCGCCTGCATTCTGGCGCGCGTCGATGGGCGCCTGCTGGCGGTGAAGCTGATGTTCATCGAGAAGGACCGCATCATCGACAAGTTCTGGGGCATGCGCTACCCGGAGGGCCGCAACCACAATCTCTTCTTTGTCGTTTGGATGGAGGCTGTGCGCTATGCATTGCGCCACGGCGCCTCGAAGTTCCAGTCCGGCCAGACAGCCTATGCGCAGAAGGTGAAGCTCGGCAGCCACCTGGACCCGATGTGGGTCTACTTCCGGCATCGCGGCCGGGTCACCAACCGGATCTTCCGCACGTTCGCCCCCCTCATCGCCTTCGACAAGATGGATCCCGAGTTGAAGGAGATCCGTCAGCGCGCGAAGGAGAAGGCGTGAGCCAAGCGGACCAACCGCACCCAGCTCCGCCGACCGGGTCAAGCGGCGTGTCGCTCACGACCTGGGCGTGCTTCCTCGGGCTCGCGACCATCACCCAGCTTGCCTTCAAGTGGGCCGGGACCGCGCTCGAGACCCTCGAATTCGGGCCGAAGTGGATTGCAACCGCGGCAACATCGCCAGCCGTTGGATTAGCCGTCGTCGGCTACCTCGCGATGTTCGCGCTCTGGATGCACATTCTCCAGAACGCGCCACTGTCGCGCGCCTTTGCTATGACAGGGCTTGTCTATGTCACGGTGCCAGCGGCCGCCTGGTTGCTCTTTGGTGAGCACATTGGCGTCGGACATGGCATCGGCATTCTGCTGATCGTTGCCGGCGTTGCCGTCATGGGGCGCCCGGACGGCGCCCCGCCGCCCTCGACGCCCGTCAATCGATGAAGATAACGTGCAGATCTTCCTCGGCTTCAAAATTCGTCGCCACCCATTCGAGCGCCGTGGGTCCGATGCTGCGCATCTGCGCATTGCAGGTCGCAACCAGCGACTCGGCTCGCGGCTTTTCGATTAGAAGGCGAAAACTCGGAATCGGCGCTGCCGCCGCTGACCCAGCCGTCAGGGCATAGCCGACCCCGGTCAGCTGGCTGGTGCCACCCCCGAGCGTTGCCGCCTTGGCGGCGATCGCCTTGTCCGCGCAATAGGGCTTACCAACGCTTTGCAGCGTCGCCGCCGAATAAGGCCCATTGAGCGTGATCGGCACATAGTTCAGGGCGAGCGTCATCGCGCTGTCTGGGGCAAACTCCTGGCGCCAGTAGGCCGTCGTCCGCAAGGTCCAATTGGCGTCGGTCCTGTCGTCTTCCCGGCGCACAATCCCGCGCTCGACGAAGTCCTTGCGCGTATCCTCCGGCAGCTTGCGCAGCATGTCCGCCATGCCCGCCGCATAGGGGAACAACGTGATCCCGACTTCCCCAAGCGCGTCCGTGACGTCCAGTCCGAACGCGATCGCGCGCTGCTGGAACTGGAGCTGAACCGGCTGCCCGTTGGCCGTCACCTTGGCGCCGACAAAATTCTCGGGCGCACCGACCGGGAGAACCAGAATCTGATCGCCCAGCGACGCCAGATCGATCTCCGGCAGCTGGAACGTGATGACGATCGACCGCGATGTGCTACCCGAGTGTCGCGTCTGGTAAATGCTGCGCACCTGATCGCGGCTGATCTGCACTTCCTGGGACTCGATGGCGATGGCCCCATCCGGAACGAAAATCAAGCCTCCGGCCGGGACCTCACGCAGACTGGCAATGACCTGTGCGTGGCTCATGGCGGGCGCCAGTATCAATGACGCGAGCAGCCCGAACGTGCGACCGTGGAACCGCCAATCATTCGCTGCGATCTGGCCATGGTCAGGAACTCGGGACATGCCGGATCATCGCCTGTATGGGGGAGCATGTCGAGTGTGGCCGCCGAGCACTGTGATCCCGTGGCCGCGGCCGCCCGACAGTGCCCGCCAAGCGCCTCAACTATCGCATTGGAGGCAATCGAGAATTCATCTTGACCTGGTCTTGTCGAGCCGATAGCTGACGACGGGCTCCGGATTGGGGGCTCGAGGGATCGCCAAGACCGTCATGCCAGCAGGGCCGATCGAGCGCTACAGGGCCCGTGTCGCCGCGGGCGAGATGGACCATGATCCCGCGCAATTCGCCGTTGCCGAAGAGCTGGACCGTCTCGCGCATGCGCTTGCCAGCTGGCGGCCCGGGCGCGGCTCATGGCTCTCAGGCCTGTTCGGGAAGAAGGGGACAGCGCCGCGCGGCCTCTACATTCACGGCAAGGTCGGGCGCGGCAAGACTATGCTGATGGACCTCTTCTTCGAGGCCGTGCCATTCGAGCCGAAGCGCCGCATCCATTTCCACGAATTCATGGCGGAAACGCACGATCGCATCGCCACTGCCCGCAAGGCCGTCGATGGTGATCCCATTCCCCATGTTGCCAACGCCATTGCCGATCAGTGCGCACTTCTGTGCTTCGACGAATTGCACGTCACCGACATCGCGGATGCGATGATCCTCGGGCGCCTGTTCAAAGGCCTGTTCGAGCGCGAGGTAGTGATGGTCGCGACCTCCAACGTCCCACCGTCGGGCCTTTACAAGAACGGCTTGAACCGCCAACTGTTCCTGCCGTCGATCGCCCTGATCGAGACGAACATGCGCGTGCTCGAACTGACGGCCGCCAAGGATTTCCGCCTCGAGAAGCTCGAAGGCCATCCCCTTTATTTCACGCCGGTCGACGAGACCTCGCACAAGGCGCTCAATGCGGCCTTCACGCGGTTGACCGGACTCTGGCAGGGCAAGCCGCAGACCATCGACGTCAAAGGCCGCCCGCTGACCGTACCGCAGGCGGCGCGCGGCGTCGCGCGCTTCACATTCGACGACCTGTGCAGCCAGCCGCTCGGTTCGCTCGACTATCTGCACATCGCGCACGCGTTCCACACCGTCATCATTGAAGGCATTCCGCGCCTCGTCCCCGAACGCCGGGCCGCGGCGCGGCGGTTCATCAACCTGATCGACACGCTCTACGACAGCCGCATCGGACTGATCGCCTCGGCGGAGGCAGAACCCGACGAATTGCACCCTGAAGGCGACCAGGCGTTCCTGTTCGAGCGCACAGCGAGTCGTCTGATCGAGATGCGCTCGGAGGGCTACCTCGCAAGCCGTATGTCTCGGATCGACGACACGCCAACCGTCGCGGCCGACAGCGCAGCAAGCTGAGCCCGGACGCCGAGGCCGGCCCGAACCATCGACTTGAGACCCACAGAACAAAGCGGAGAGCAAAACATGGCAGACGGCGCACAAGTGGTTGAACCGCAGATGACGTCACTGGAACTGCGCTATGGCGCAGCCGCAGTCCCCAAGCGCGGACCATGGAATGACGTGATCGGCACGCTGCTTTCGCATCGCTCGGTCCGCGGTTTCAAGCCGACGGCACTGCCGGACGGGACCATGGAGACCCTCGTCGCCGCCGCCCAGTCGGCCGCGACCAGCTCCAACCTACAGACCTGGTCGGTCGTTTCGGTGAGCAATCCCGAGACCCGCGCCGAGTTCGCGCGCATCGCCAACAATCAGAAGCACATCGAGCAGTGCCCGCTGTTCTTCGCCTTCATCGCTGACGTCTCACGGCTCGAGCGGCTCGGCGCGCAAGAAAACCTCCCGCTCGAGAACACGCCCTACCTCGAAACGTTCCTGGTGGCCGCCATCGATGCGGCGCTGGCTGCACAGAATGCGGTTGTGGCCGCGGAATCGCTCGGCCTCTCGACGGTCTACATCGGCGCCATGCGCAATGACGTGACGCGCGTCGCCAAGCTGCTGGGCTTGCCGCCGGGCGCCATGTGCGTCTTCGGTCTCTGCGTCGGCTATGCCGCGGACGGCGTCACCAATGCGGTCAAGCCGCGGCTGTCGCAGGCGACGGTGCTGCATCATGAGACCTACAATGCCGACGACCGCGCGCATCGGGCCGCCTATGATGCCGAACTCACCCGCTATTCGAAGACACACGAGATGGCCCAGTACAGCTGGACGGAACGCGTCGTCTCGCGTGTTGCCAAGATCAAGGCGATGAGTGGACGCGATAAGATGAAGTCCGCCATCGAGGCGCTCGGCTTCCCGCTGAAGTAAGACCGGCGAAAGCTACTGCGTGCATTTTTGGGACGGGCAGCCATTGCGCGGCCCGTTGACGGTTCGGAACAGCCCGCGCACAGTACAGGCCCATCGCGGCATGGCCGCACCAGCGTTGGAGATCCTGCATGCCTCTCAAATCCAAGTATGTCTTCGTTGCCAGCATGGACGTGGATGCCGACAAGGAGGCGCTATTCAACGAGGTCTATGACAAGGAGCATGTTCCCGAGCTGTTGAAGGTTCCGGGCGTCCATGCCGTATCGCGCATCAAGGGCGAGGCGTTCGCCGTCAGCATCGGTTGCGAGGTGAAGAAATTCGCCCACGACGGCCCGACTTACAGCGCCATCTATGAGATCGATGGACCCCATGTGCTGGTGTCGCCGGAGTGGGCGAAAGCCGTCGAACTCGGCCGCTGGCCGGCGCAAGTGCGCCCGTTCACGAAAAACCGCCGCCACGCGATGTACAAGGTCACCTGAGCCGCGGCCATTCAGTGCCGCTACGCCGGCCGCCGGCGATCAGACCACCACGGGCTGGCGCTGCTGCGCGCCGACGTGGAACACGCGGCGATAGCGATCGATCTCGGATTTCGGTCCGACCGCTTTCGTCGGGTTGTCGGAGAGCTTCACCGCGGGACGGCCATCCGCCGAAATTACCTTGCACACGATCGAGAAGGGATCGAGCCGGCCCTCCGCCGCAAGGTCGCGAAAATCGTTGGTCAGCAAGGTGCCCCAACCGAAGCCGAGGCGGATCCGGCCCTTGAAATGCTTGTGCAGCGTCTCGATCATGTCGACGTCGAGGCCATCCGAGAAGATCGCGAGCTTGGTGCGTGGGTCCTGGCCGCGGCGGGTCCACCAGTCGATCGCCATCTCGCCGCCTTCAATCGGATCGCCGGAGTCAATCCGCATGCCCGTCCAATGCGTCACCCAGTCGGGCGCACCGTCCAGGAAGCCGCGGCTGCCGAACGTATCCGGCAAAATGACGCGCAAGTTGCCCTCATAGTCAGCCTGCCAGTCCTCGAGGACATCGTATGGCGCCTGGGCCAGCTCGGCGTCGGTCCGGGCCAACGCAGAATAGACCATCGGCAATTCATGCGCGTTGGTGCCGATCGCCTCGACCTCGCGGTGCATGGCGATCAGGCAATTCGAGGTGCCGAGGAATGCATCACCAAGGCCTTCCTTCATCGCCTCGACGCACCAGTCCTGCCAGAGGAAACCATGCCGCCGGCGCGTGCCGAAGTCGGCGATCCGCAATCCGTTCAGGCGGCGCAGACGCTCGATCTTCTCCCACACCCGGCTCATGGCGCGGGCATACAGAATCTGCAACTCGAACTTGCCCATGTCCTTGGTCACGGCGCGCGAATGCAGCTCCATGATGACGGCGAGCGCGGGGATCTCCCACATCGTGGTCTCGATCCAGGGGCCCTCGAAGGTCAGCTCGTACTGGTCGCCCCGTTCCTCGAGGTGGTAGGCTGGAAACCGGAACCCTTCGAGCCAGGCGATGAACTCCGGCGCGAACATCTGGCGCTTGCCGTAGAACATGTTGCCGCGCAGCCAGGTGGACTCGCCGCGCGACAGCGACAGCGAGCGGATATGGTCCAGCTGCTCTTTGAGCGCACCGCGATCGATGATCCGCGCCAGCGGGATCGTGTGCGATCGGTTGATGATGCCGAAGGTCACGTTCGCATTGCGATGCCGCCGAAAGATCGTTTGCGCCATCAGCAGCTTGTAGAAGTCCGTGTCGAGCACAGAGCGCACGATGGGATCAATCTTCCAGGTGTGATTGTAGACGCGGGTCGCAATATCGGTCATCGGGCGGTTCGGCCTTCCGGTTCGGAACCCGAGCGTATCGCGTCAAGCGTGACATGGCCACGCTTCACGCGCATTTTTGGTCTGCGATGGGCACATGTGAGCCGCCAGCCTCGCGCCGTGTTGCAGCTCCCCCATGCGGCGCGTTTCCGATCCTCGGAAACAAAACGCCGCCGCAGTAAGTGCGGCGGCGCAGTCGTCGGGTTCGTTGGATCTAGTTCGCCTTGGGCTGTCCCGGGGCCTCGGCTGGCGCCGCAGCCGTCTGGGTCTCCGGCATCGTGGCCGCCGATGGTGCGGCTGGCGCCGAGGGCGCCGCGGTCGTCGTCGGCGCCGGCTTCGCCTCGGCGGTGACCTTGTCCGGCATCGCATAGTCGCAGGCCGATGCGGCGGAGAACGACAGTATCAGCGCGCTGGCGGCGGCAGCGGCGCACGTCCGAATGCTCGTCATGGGAGCCTCCTTCGCGGGTGTCGCGAGTGGCGACCGTGGACCATACCCGGTCATCACCCTAGGACCCTAACGGACCATAGCCGAGGTGGCAACGTCACCTTGAACAACGGGTTGCTTGACAGCCCCGCAGCGGAGACCGACCCTCCGGACGACCGCCAAAGGAGGTGTCCATGACGTCGCCCGCTCCCTCCCTGCCGCCGATCCGACCCGATGCCGTCGATGAGATCCCGATATTGAACCTCGGGCCCTATCGGGCCGGCGTTCCAGGCGCCAAGGCCCGGCTCGCCGCCGAGTTGCGCCACGTCTTCGAGCATGTCGGCTTCTATTTCATCGCCGATCACGGTGTGCCGCAGTCGCTGATCGACGACACGTTCGCGGCCGCCAAGCGCTTTCACGACCAGCCGCTCGACACCAAGCTGGACATCCGGCTGAACGAATACAACATCGGCTACTTGCCGATGCGCGGCGGCACGACGCGGCATTCGGCGCTGAATGCCAACAACAAGCCGAACGTAAACGAGGCCTTCTTCTCGGCGCGGGAGCTATCTTCCGATCACCCCGGCGTACTGGCCGGCAAACCCTATCAATGCCTGAACAAGTGGCCGCGCGGCTTGCCCGGATTCCGCGAGGCCACGCTTGCCTATTCGAGTGCGCTCGAAAGCCTCGCCCGAAGTCTGGTGCCGCTCTATGCCCTGGCCCTCGACCTCCCCGAGACCTATTTCGATCAGGCCTTCGCCAACCCGATGTTCAAGCTGCGCATGTCGCACTATCCGCCGCAGGACCCGACCGCCGACAACGAGTTCGGCCTTGCTCCGCACACCGACACCAGTTTCATGACGCTGCTGGCGCCGAACAAGATCGCGGGGCTCTCAATCCGCCTGCCAAGCGGCCGCTGGATCGACGCGCCGCAGATCGACGGCGCCTTTCTGGTCAATGGTGGCGACATGTTGCGCCGCTGGACCAACGACCGCTTTCTCGCGACGCCACATCGGGTGATCAACCGGTCCGGCGCCGAGCGCTACGCGCTACCGTTCTTCTTCGACTGCTGGGCGGAGCATCTCATGGAATGCCTGCCGACTTGCACAGGCCCCGGCAACCCACCGAAATACGACCCGATCACCTACGTCGCGTACATGACGTGGTTTCGCAACATGAACTACGCGGGTGCGGCCGCGAAAGACAACCAAGGCACCCCACTGGCTGCGAGTTGATCCGCAACACCTGTCAGGGCCAAAACGCGAGCGTCAAGGGGACGGGATGAAGACGGCATTGATCATTGGAGGGTCCCGTGGGCTTGGCCTCGGCCTGGTGCGCGAGCATCTCAATCGGGGCTGGAGGGTGACCGCGACGGCCCGGGGCCCCTCTGCAGAATTGGAGGCGCTGCGTCAGGCCGGTGACGGCCGGCTCGATCTGGAAACCGTCGACATCGTCGTGCCGGCCGAGGTGGCCGCCCTCGCCGGCCGGCTCAAGGGTCGCGCCTTCGATCTCCTGTTCCTCAATGCCGGCATCATGGCCGGCCGCGGCGCGGCGTTGCGTGACGTGCCGGATAGCGACATCGAGCAAATCTTCATGACCAATGCAATCAGCCCCATTCGCGTCGCCGATGCGCTGCTGCCGTGCGTGGCGCCAGGCGGCATGGTCGCATTCATGTCGTCAATACTCGGCAGCATCGGTACCAACGACGACGGCCGCGCCGAGCTCTATCGCGCCAGCAAGGCGGCGTTGAACTCGCTGATCCGCAGCTTCCGCGCCCGCCATGGACGCGCGGACTTCACCGTCCTGGCGCTCCATCCGGGCGTCGTGCGCACATCGATGGGCGGCCCCGGCGCGCCGCTCGACATCGAGACCAGTGTGCGCGGTGTCGCCGACGTGATGGCCAAACGCTGGGGCAGCGGCGGCCAGGCATTCGTCGATTACCGCAACGAAACCGTGCCGTGGTGAGCGTCAATCGGCGAAAGGATGCACAACATGAGAAATCATACGGCAAACGGTGTGGTCGGGCTCGCGGTCTCGTTGGGCGCCGGCCTCGCCGAAGCCGCTGACTATCCCGCGCCGAAAGATGCGGTATTCACCGCCAAGACTTTCCGCTTTCACACGGGCGACGTGCTACCGGAGGTCAAGCTCGCCTATAAGACCATCGGCAACCCGGCAGGTGAGCCTGTCCTGGTCCTGCATGGCACAGGCGGCGCCGCACAGAACCTGCTGACGCCGGCATTCGCGGGCGCATTATTCGGCGCGGGCCAGGCGCTCGACGCAGCGAAGTACTACATCATCCTGCCCGACGCGCTCGGAGCGGGCCGCTCGTCGAAACCCTCCGACGGCCTCAAGGCGAAATTCCCGAACTACAACTACGACGACATGGTCGACGCTCAGCACCGGCTGGTCACCGAAGGGCTCGGCATCAAGCGGCTTCGGCTGGTGATCGGCAATTCCATGGGCGGCATGCACACCTGGATCTGGGGCACCCGCTATCCCGATGCCATGGACGCCGTGGTGCCGATGGCCGCGCAGCCGACCGAGATGTCGAGCCGCAACTGGATGCTGCGCCGCTTGATGATCGAGACGATCAAAGCCGATCCCGACTACAAGGACGGCAACTACACGGCACAGCCGAAATCGATGCGGCTCGCGAACGTCTTTTATTCGACCGCGACGAACGGTGGCGATCAAGGCTTGCAGCGGCAGGCGCCGACGCGCGCTGCGGCCGACAAACTGGTCAATGAGCGCCTCGCGGCCCCGTTCGCTGCCGACGCCAATGACTTTCTCTATCAGTGGGCGTCGTCGGCCGACTACAACCCGGCTCCGAAGCTCGGCCAGATCAAGGCGCACGTGCTTGCCATTAATGCCGCCGACGACGAGCGTAACCCGCCGCACACCGGGGTCATGGCGGCGACCATGAAAGAGATTAAGCACGGCCGGATCCTGCTCATTCCCGCGAGCCCGACGACGATGGGTCACGGCACCACGAGCGGACTTGCCAAACTCTGGGAACCCGAACTCAAATCGTTTCTCGCGGGCGTGCCGAAATCATGATGGCGGCGATCCGGCAAGACTTCACCGAAAGGTTGACGCGATGAAGACTCTCAGGATTGGCGACGTCACGATCACCAGCATCATCGAGCGCGACGGTCCCTGGCGCAAACCGCAGGACATGTTTCCGTCTTACGATCACGAGGTCGGCCAGCAGCATCTCAAGAGCATCGAACCGGAGGTGTTCGATCCGGTCTCCGGCAGGATGGTCATCACCTACCAGACCTTTGTCGTCAAAACGCCGAAGCACACCGTACTCGTCGACACCTGCACCGGCGAGGACAAGGGCTACCCCGCGCCGATGGATTTCCCGAAGCAGCCCTGGCTCGACAACTTCAAGGCGGCCGGCCTCTCCTTCGACGCGATCACGCACGTTTTCTGCACGCATCTCCACATCGATCACACCGGCTGGAACACGATGCTGCGCGGCGGCAAATGGGTGCCGACGTTCCCCAATGCCAAGTATATCTTCCACAAGGACGAGTACGCCTACTGGGAGGCCGCGACCAAGGAGGGAAAAAACCCGCCAGGGAACGTATGGACCTACAATTGCCGGCCCATCGTCGAGGCGGGTCAGGCGCTGCTGGTCGACAACACCTACGAACTCGACGACACGTTCTCGCTGACGCCGACGCCGGGCCACAGCCCGCGACACTGCTGCGTCAACATTTCCTCAAAGGGCCAGCGCGCCGTCGTCACTGGCGACATGATGCACCACGCGTTGCAGTGCCGGGAACCTGAGTGGTCGACGATCTTCGACACCGACCGCGCCGAGGCAGCTCAATCGCGCCGCGCGTTTCTCGATCGGGTCTGCGATACGCCGACATTTGTCTTGCCGATCCATTTTCCGAGCCCCACCGTCGGCCTGATCAAGCCGCACGGGAAGAACGGCTTCGACTACAAGTTCGTGCGCTGAGAGGCACCGCGAAGCAGTAAAAAGCATGATGCGTTCGCAGCCACAAACATCCCTTGGCTGACGCTGGAGACAGACCGCGACGGACGTGCCACCTCCCCGGACCCATTGCCCGCGTCCGCTTTCCCGCCTAGCCTGTCCGGACAAACGCAATCGCCGCGGACATCGTCGCGCATCGCCGGAGGCACCATCGCATGATCAAATACTTCGACAGCTCCTACGTCGGCACCGTCGACATGGAGAACTGCGGCTACCTCGGCACGCCGGTCAATGACCGCAAGTACACCAACGAGCAGCTGGCGGGCGCGCTCTATAAGGCCGAGAAGTACGCCCAGACGATGGATCGGCTCGGCTACGACACGTTCTGGATGGCCGAGCACCACTTCCAGCCCGAAGGCACCGAGTGCATCCCGAACCTGCTGATGATGGCGATGCACCTCGCCGGCATCACCAAGAACCTCAGGATCGGCTGCGGCTTCAACGTGGTTCCGATGTGGCATCCACTGCGGCTTGCCGAGGATTATGCGACGGCCGAGATCCTGACGCGCGGGCGCACCGTATTCGGCGTCGCGCGCGGCTACCATACGCGAGAGGTCGAAACCTTTGGTGCGCCGCTGTCCGACCAGAACGCCAATCGCGAGATGTTCGAAGAAGGCACTGACCTGATCTTCAAGGCGTTCAACGAAGAGTCCTTTTCGCACAAGGGCAAGTACTACACCTGCCCGCCGGAGGTGCCCTATCGCGGCTATACGCTGAAGGAAATCACGCTGGTCCCGCGTCCGCTGAAGCTGCCGGTCGAGTGCTGGCAGCCGATCCAGGGCGGCACGGATCGGGCCTTCGACTTCATGGCCAAGCACGGCATCTGCGGCGTCATCGGCGGCGGCTCAGCGGAGGGCGGGGCGGTCCAACGGCACATGGACGGCTTCCGTGCGGCCTACAAGCGCCGTGGCATCGACATCGCACCCGGCGAGCGGCTGTCGCTCGGCTACCAGTTCCACATTGCCGCGAGCCGCGAGCAGGGCATGAAGGAAGCCGGCATCTATTACGAAGAGAACATGAAGATGTTCGGCGAACTGCGGCTGTCGCGCGCCATCACCGAGAGCCAAATAGCGGCCATGCGCGACCCGCGGCTGGTGCCCACGACCAAGCTGCCGCGCATCGAAGATGCCGTGAAAGCCGGCGGTTTCCTGACCGGCACAGCCGCCGACATCATCGAGCAGCTGAAAGCTGTCGAGAAGCAGTACCCGGGCCTCAACCGCATTTCGTGCAGCCTGCCGCTCGGCACGCCACTCAGCACAGCGTTGGAGCAACTGGAGCGGTTCTCGAAGGAGGTCATGCCCGCCTTCAAGACCGGCGAAGCCCGGGCTGCCGAGTAAGCGGCCAGCATCCGCCGGCGCAAGGCGGTTGACGCCTCGCGTCGGCTGCCGGCTTACTTCTTCTCGTCTTTCTTGGTCTCCTCGGGCGGCGGCGCGATCCCGCCAGCTTTCCTTACAATTTCAGTCCAACGGTCGACGTCCGACTTGATGATCGCGAGCATGCGCTCGCCGCCACGATCTTCTTTTTTAGGAACGCTGCCGCCGATCGCCAGGAATTTCTGCTGCACTTCGGGATCGTCGAGCGCCTTGGCTTGGGCGTTCCTGAGCTTGGCGAGGATCGCATCCGGCATGCCCTTCGGCGCATAGAGCCCGAGCCAGCTCTGCACGTTGAACTCCGGCATGCCTTCTTCCTTCGAGGTCGCAACGTTCGGGAGCGCGGCCGATCGTGCATTGTCAGCGACACCGAACGCCTTCACCGAGCCGCCCGTGACGTGGCCGGTTGCCGACGCGATCAGGTCGCAGGTGCCGTCCACCTTACCTGCGACGAGATCGTTGATGGTTTGACCGAAGCCGCGATAAACGACGTACGTCGGCTCGGTGTTGATCAGCTGGAAAAACAGCAGGCATGTCAGGTGCGACAACGAGCCGACGCCGTTGTGCGCCATTTTGAGGTCCTTACCCTTCTCCTTGGCGTAGGCAACGAAGCCCTTGAGATTGTCGGATGGAAAGTCCTTGCGGACGATCAGTAGGTTCGGCGTGGTCAGGTGGATGCCGAGATAGTCGTAATCGGTGCGCGGATCGTAGGGCAGTTTGGGATTGGTCGCCTTGGCAGCGGCATGCGTGCCCATGTGGCCGAAGCCGATAGTGTAGCCATCGGGCTTGGCATTCTTGCCGCGTAATGATCCGGTGGCACCACCGGCGCCGGCGACGTTCTCGATAATCAGGGTTTGGCCGAGCGTCTTCGACATCGCGTCGGCCATGATCCGGGCCGAGACGTCGGATGCGCCGCCGGCCGCGAACGGCACGATGACGGTGATGCTACGCTCTGGATAGGTCTGTGCCTGCGCCAGCGCGCCAGCCAAAGCCGCGAAGGCAACTGCGCTGGACAACAGGCACGCGGTTGCGCGCATGGAACGGTGCATGGTCGATTTCCTCCTCTAGCGGCATTCTGCGCGCCGCCCCCACCATTAAGCCATGACGTGACAGTTGGTGCCAGACCTCCTGCGGACAGTCCCCGCATCAGCGGGCGAGTGCCGGCGGGCCTTCGCGAATGACGGCCTCGGCCAGCGCGTTGTCGACCGCCGTCTCGAACGGTATGCCGGTTGCAACAAAGCCTCCGGAAACAAGGCTTTGGCGAAGCCGCTCATACCCGGACTGCGGCAGGCGGGCGCTCTGGCCCCAGATGCCGAGTTGCTTGTAGCGCTGCAGCGCGGCGACCATACGCTGGCGCGGAACATCCGGAAAATAGGGCGCGATCACCTCGGCCAGCCAGCCCGGGCTTTGGTAGCTGACCCACATCAGCGTTCGATGCAGCGCACGCACCATGCGCTGGCACTCGTCGCGTTTTTCTGCAAGCAACGGGCGACGGGCGTAGAACGTCGTGTAGGACGTGGGCCCGCGGTCGGCCGCCGCATACCAGACGTGAAACCGCTGGTCTTCCAGCAGCTCGGAAACCAGCGGCTCGAACAGCTGCACCACGTCGGCACGGCTCTCGCGCAGCGCCGCCATATTCTCGCCCATTGTGCCGGTCGCATGCCGGTTGAGGGTCGCCGGATCAAGTCCGGCGCGGCGAAGGTCCTCCTGCAGACACATCCAGGGCGTCGGCACCTCGGCGACCGTCGCGAGCCGCACATGCGCGAGATCCGCGAGCTTGAATCCGGCCTTCGGCCCACGCCCGACAAGCAGAAACGGATCGCGCGTCACCGCTTCGCCGAAGCACACGAGATCGCAGGAGGGCTCGCGTGCGTAGATCTGCATCAGGCGCATCGGGCCGCCCCAGGTGACGTCGATTGTACCGTCGGAGAGGCCTTTGCCCGCATCCCCCGGAGGCGGCGCTGGCGCGAACGTCACCTCTACGCCCTCCTCGGCGTAGGCCTCGAGCGCCAGGGCTGCGTAGAAAGGCGCGTAGAACAGCCCGCGAAGCGACTCCTGCAGGACGATCGGCATAGGCGCACCCGAACTGACTGAATTTCGCTTCAAGCGCGGCGGCGCCAGGCGCTCATCTGATCTGCGGAGGTATGACAGTGGACAACTACCGGCTTGCTCTTGATCGAGAACGCCTTCGCGATGCCGGCGGCCACTTCGCTCTCGTTGGTGATGGTGATTCCCTCCGCGCCAAACGAGCGCGCCCACATGGCGAAGTCGGGGTTGGTCAGCTCGGTCGCCCGCTGATACGGCCGGCCGGGATAGCGGACCTCGTGGTGCATGCCGATCGTGCCGTACATCTTGTTGTCCGAGATGATCAGGATCGGATTGGCGCCGTACTGACGCGCGGTTGCGATCTCGTTGCCGGTCATCAGCGCACCGCCGTCGCCGACGAAGGCGACGACCTGGCGGCCCGGACGGCGCAACGCGCCCGCAACTGCCATGGGCATCCCCGCACCCATTGCGCCGACGATGGAGGCCAAGAACGTTTGCCCCGGCTTGAACCCGATGTAGCGGTGAATGAAGCTCGAGAAGTTACCGGCGTCGGACGAGACGATGGCATCGGGCGCCAGGTGCTTGCCGATCTCGACGACGATCTGCGCAAAATTGATGCCGTCGGTTGTCGGTTCCCATTTCGGCGCCAGCAGCTCGCGATGGATGGCGTGGAGGCCTGCGACCCATCCCTTGCGTTTCGCAGCATCCTTCGGTGCGCCCTTGGCGAGCAAGCCGCGGATCACGGCTTGGGGATCGGAAACGATCCCAAGATCGCAGCGCCAGACGCGGCCGATCTCGTTCGGATCCGGCCAGACGTGCACCAGCGGCAATTGCGGTTGCGGCGCCTTCGGGAAGGAATAGCTCTGGCTGACGGAGTCCGTGATCCGCTCACCGAGCGCCACGATCAGATCGGCCTTCTTCATCTCGTCGAGCAGGACCTTCGGCACGCGAATGCCCATATAGCCGCCGTAGTTCGGATGCGTCGCATCAAACAGGCAGGGACGGCGATGCGTCGGCGAGACCGGCAGCATCCACGTCTCCGCCAGCTTGCGCAGATCGTCGGTCACGCCGTCACCGGTCAGCGCACCGCCAACCCACACCAGCGGGCGCTCGGCGTTCGCAAGCATGACCGCGAGCTTGTCGAGATCTTCCGGCCGCGGACCCGGGTAGACGCGCGGGCGCGGCAGATCGACCGGAAAATCCGCTGGCTCGTCGAAAATATCTTCCGGCAGCACCACGGCGACGGGACCGGGCGTGCCGCTTTCCGCGATGTGGAACGCGCGCGCGATCGCCTCGGACGCCATCACCGGCTCGTTGACCTCGATCACGCTCTTCGTCACGTCGGCCAACAATTTTGAATAGTTCTGCTCCTGCAGCGCGAGCCGGCCATAGTCCTTGCGCTCGACCTGGCCGACCAGGATCACCATCGGCGTTGCGTCGTGGAACGCGGTGTGGAGCGCGACCATCGCATTCGACAACCCCGGCCCCCGCGAGACCACAGCGACGCCGGCGCGATCGCGCAGTCGCCCATCGGCCACCGCCATGAACGCGGCGCCGCCTTCGTGACGGCAGACCGTCAGGCGGATCGAATTCATTTCGGAGAGAGCGTCTGTAAGACCAAGATAGCTTTCGCCGGGCACGCAATAGATGAGATCCACATCGTGGGCCTGCAACGATTCAGCAAGCAGGCGAGCAACGGTCTTGGCCATGGGAAAGGCTCCGGATTGGCAGGGAGGATCGGGTGCAGCACCGTCAGACGTTTACGATCCGTCGACGAACTCGAAGGTGAAGCCGTCGCCTTTGGTCTTGATCGTTCCGCACGACGGTGTCGCGAAATGCTGCGGCAGCACGATCGATCCGGTGCCCGCGTGCTTCTCGATCAGCGCGGTCCGCGAGACCCGCGATGCATTCATGTCGAAGTCGGCCCGGCAGGATAGCTCGGGATAGAGGATCTGCATGGGGTGATGAATAACGTCGCCGACGAACACACCTGTCTTGCCGCCGGAGGCAACGTTGACCACGATATGGCCAGGCGAATGGCCGTGACACGGTTCGATCGAAATACCCCTGTCGAGCTCGAAGTCGTCGGCCACCAGCACGGCTTGTGCAGCTCGCTTGATCGGCAGCACACTGTCTTCGAACGAGAGAACATGCAGGTTGTCCTTCTTGCCCTTTTCCTGCTGGTAGACCTTGTCCCAGTGGTCATACTCGCGCTTGGCCATAATGTATTTGGCATTGGGGAAGGTCGGTACCCACTGGCCGTTGAGCAGGCGCGTGTTCCAGCCGACGTGATCCCAGTGGAGATGCGTGCACATGACATGCGTCACCTGCTCCGGCTTGACCCCGTGCTTGGCAAGGCCGCCGATGTAATCGATCTTGTTCGTGTCGGCGAATTGCTCGCGGCCCGGCCGCTCCTTGCCCACGCCGCAGCAGGTGTCGATCATGATCGTGTGGCGGCCGGTCTTGAGCACGAACGAATGGAAGCTCATGACGACCCGGCCGTCAGGCGTGATGCGGCCCGGCAGCAGCCGGCGCGCCTCGGCAACCATCTCTTCGGTTGCGGCGGGCAGGAACTCGCGGGCCGGGAACGCCGGGAATTCGATCTCGGCGATGCGACCGACCCGGAAGTCGCCGATCTTGACCTGGTGCATGGCAGTCTCCTTGTAGGGACTCGTGAGAAAGCGGCAGATCTCTGTCACATTCGAAAGCGCGCGCTAGGTTGCGCCACCTTGGCGCGACTGTCGATTCGCCTTTTCGACATCCACCCGGTCACCCCTTGATGAGCTGGCCGGTCGCGGTGGCGAAGCCCTGCATCGAGCGCGTACGCTTGTCGAGCCACCAGCCGTACTCCTCCGGCCACTCCTCGAATTTCGCATTGAGGCCAAGGTCGTGCGACCAGTGATACGCGATGTTCGGATTGAATTGCGCCTGGCGGCCGATCGCGATCAGATCGGCCTTCCCCTCCCGCAGGATCGTCTCGGCCTGCTCGGCGCCGAGGATCAGGCCGACCGCCATCGTCGCAATACCGGCCTCGGCCTTAGCGCGCTCGGCGAACGGAACCTGGAAACCCGGCGCGCGCGTTACCGGCGCGGCGGTCGCCGACCCCATCAGACCGCCCGACGAACAGTCGAGGATGTCGACGCCGCGCGCCTTGAGCTCGCGTGCGAGAACCACAGTATCGTCCATGGTCCAGCCTTCGGCGGTTCCATCGACGGACGACACGCGGAAGAACAGGGGCATCGTGTCGGGGATCGCGGCGCGGACCGCGTCCGTCACTTCGAGCGCCAAGCGCATGCGGCCGCGGATATCGCCGCCATAAACGTCGTTGCGGGTGTTCGACACCGGCGACAGAAACGAGGCGATCAGATAGCCGTGTGCGCCATGGATCTCGACGACGTCAAAACCGACGTGCACCGCCCGGCGAGCGGCGGCGGCAAAGCTCTCGACCACGCCGGCAATCTCCGAGGTCGACAACTGGTGCGGCGTTGGCCATTCCGGGCTGATGGCGGTGGTGGTCGGGCCGACGGGTTGCCAGCGCGTGCGTCCGCGGGCGACGTCGGCATCGGAGAGCGGGCCGTTGCCTTCCATCGCCGACTGCATGCCGGACTTGCGACCGCCATGCGCCAACTGTATGCCAATCTTGACGCCTTCCTCACGCGCAAGCGCGATCAACGGCCGATAGGACAGGGCCTGCTCGTCGTTATAGATGCACAGGTCCATATCCGTGATCTTGCCGCGCTTCTCGACAGCCGCTGCCTCCGTGAACACGAGGCCGAACCCGCCCAGAATGTACTTCCCGAGATGTACCGTGTGGAACGTGCCGCAGATGCCGTCTGTGGCGCGGTAGTGGACCATCGGCGCCAGCACCGTTCGGTTTGGCAACGTGACGCCGCGGATCGTCAGCGGCTGGAACAGCAGTGGGCGTGCACCATCGGTTGTCGTCTTTTGCATTCTGGTTCCTTATGATTGTGCCGTCAGGCCGACATTGACGACGGGCGGTCGCAGATCGATTGGGCTCAAGGCAATTCGTAGCCGATGGCGGACTCGATCTCGATGGTTTTTTTTACGGCCGGACGGGCCATCATGCGGTCGTGGTGCGCTTCGAGATTGGGGAAGCTTCCGAGCGGAGGCTTCAGCGAATTGACGAACCGCCAATAGAGCCGGAACAGGTGAATGTCGGCGATCGAGTAGCGCCCCACGGCCCAGGTGCTGGCCCCGAGCCGCCGATCCGCGAGCCCGTAAATGGCCATGGCATGTTCAGGGCCGCGGCCGCGGGCCGGATGCACGCTCGCCGCGATGAAGGACATCCACGAGATCACCTGCGCTTCGGCCTCGATGTCGCCAACGGGAAACAACTGCGCCTCGGGGTGGCGGCGCGCGAGGTAGTAGAGGATGCCGGCAACCTCGGTCAGCCGCCGCCCGTCGATCAGCAAGGTCGGGATCTTGGCTTCCGGATTGATCGAGAGATAGGCCGGCGTCCGATGGTCCTTCTTGGCAAACGACAGGGCCCGGGGCTCGAACGGAGCGCCGACTTCGTGCAGCGCGATATGAGGCGCCATCGAGCTCGAGCCGGGTGCGAAATAGAGCGTAAGCATGGTCAACTCCCGAAGGCTGCGGTTGGCCGAGCCTAAGCGGCGCCCAGCCTTTTCGCCAGTGTGGTGATTGCGGAGTCCGACGAGCGTTTGCGGCAGATGGTGTCGAACATGGCGATCGGGACACGAGCGGGTGGTTTCCCCTTAACGCCATGCCGAAACTCGGTTAGGCATCGGCGCGATGGAACCAACCGTGGCCCTGCCAGTCAATGAGGTGCTCGACGAGCTTCTTCGGGCGCTCGCGTCCGGCCCTTCCGCTGTGCTGGTGGCGCCGCCCGGTGCCGGCAAGACGACCGGCGTGCCACCTGCGCTGCTTGGCGCACCCTGGCTGGCTGCCGGAAAAATCCTGCTGCTGGAGCCGCGGCGGCTGGCTGCTCGCGCGGCGGCCGAGCGGATGGCCTCACTGCGCGGCGAGCGCGTCGGCGAAATCATCGGTCTCCGATCGCGCCTCGATACGCGGATCGGTCCAAACACCCGGATCGAGGTCGTCACCGAAGGCGTCTTCACGCGGCTCATTCTCGATGATCCCGCGCTCGACGGCATCGGCTGCGTGATTTTCGACGAGTTCCACGAGCGCTCGCTCGATGCCGATCTCGGTCTGGCCCTGGCGCTCGACGCGCGCGCGGGGCTGCGCGAGGATCTGCGTGTCGTCGTGATGTCGGCGACACTCGATGGCGCCCGTGTTGCCCGCCTGCTCGGTGACGCTCCGGTCATCCGGTCCGACGGCCGCGCATTTCCCGTCGAGACGCGCTACGTCGGCCGTCCCGCCGCCAGCCTGCGCATCGAAGAGGCGATGACGGAAACGATCGTGCGAGCGATCGGCGCCGAGCCGGGATCGCTGCTGGCGTTTCTTCCTGGACAGGCTGAGATCCGGCGCACCGCGGAGCGGATCGGGGAACGGTTGCGTGATCCGGCCATCGATATCGTTGAGTTGCATGGCGGCCTCGAAGGGCGCGCTCAATCAGACGCCATTCGACCGGCAGCCCCAGGCCGGCGCAAAATCGTGCTCGCAACGGCCATTGCGCAAACGTCGATCACCATCGAGGGCGTGCGTCTCGTCGTCGACAGCGGGCTCGAGCGAGTGCCGCGGTTCGAGCCGGGTGTCGGCGTCACGCGGCTCGAGACCGTGCGCGTGGCACGCGCGACCGCCGATCAGCGGCAGGGGCGCGCCGGGCGCACGGAGCCCGGGATCTGCTATCGCCTTTGGACCGAACCGGAGACGATCGGCCTCAAACCGTTTGCCGAGCCGGAGATCCTCGCGGCTGACCTGACAAGCCTGACGCTCGATTGCGCGGCATGGGGCGTCGCCGATCCGCAGGCGCTGCTGTGGCTCGACCCGCCGCCGGCTGGCGCCTTGGCGGCCGCGCGCGAGGAACTGCGATCGCTCGAGGCACTCGATGCGGATGGCCGTCTGACACCCTCCGGCGAGCGCCTGCGCACCTTGCCGCTGCCGCCGCGCCTGGCACGCATGATCGCGACCGCTGCCGAGAACGGCCAGGAGATGGCCGCTGCCCATATCGCCGCGCTGATCGTGGAACGCGGGCTCGGCGGCCGTGCGATCGATCTCGACGAGCGGTTAACTGCGTTTCGCCGCGACCGGTCCCCGCGCGCCGACGGGATCCGGCGTTTGGCGGCAGGATGGGCGCGGAGCGCACGCGCCGGTGCCACCAAAGCGGGCCAATCCGGCACGCCACGATCGAGCGCGGCGTTGCTGGCGCTCGCCTATCCCGATCGGATTGCGAAGGCGCGCGGCACTCGTGGCGAGGTGCTGCTGGCCAATGGCCGAGGCGCGATCATCGATGCGGCCGATCCGCTGGCGGATACCGACTTCCTGGTCGTCGGCGAGCTGGCGGGCATTGCCGCGCAGGCACGCGTGCTGCTGGCGGCGCGATTGGGAGATGGTGAACTCGCCGAGATTGCCGGCCCGCGCATCCGGGACGAAGACGATATCGTGTTTGATGCCGGCGCGGCGGCCCTGCGCGCGCGGCGCACGCGACGCCTCGGCGCCATCGTCCTCTCCAGCGAGCCACGCAAGGTCACGGCCGATGACGCCGCCGCTGCCATGCTCGCCCATCATCTGGCCGTGCTCGGCATCGACCGACTGCCCTGGACCCGCATGCAGCTCCAGTTGCGCGATCGCGTGGCGTTCCTGCGGTCGAGCGACAGCGGCGCGTTGGACAGCAACTGGCCAGAACTCGATGACCGGGCCCTTAGCCGAACGGCCGAGACCTGGCTCGCGCCCTTCATCGTCGGCGCCACGCGCCTGTCGGACATCGACGCCGACCAACTCGGCCAAGCGCTCGATGCGCTGTTGCCATGGGAACTCAAGCGCCGCATCGAGACCGACGCACCCTCCCACTTCGAAGCGCCGACCGGCCAGCGGCATCCCATCGATTACGAGGGCGAGGGAGCCCCCATTGTCGCGCTTCGCGTGCAGGAGCTGTTCGGACTGAAAGCGCATCCAGCCATTGCCGGCGGCCGCCGGCCTCTGACGCTCCATCTGCTGTCGCCGGCCGGGCGTCCTGTGCAGATTACGCGCGACTTGCCGGGTTTCTGGGCCGGCACATGGGCCGATGTCAAAGCCGAGATGAAGGGACGCTATCCCAAACATCCCTGGCCCGACGATCCCGCCAATGCCGTGCCGACCACCCGTGCCAAGCCGCGCGGCACCTGATCCGGGCTGCGGCGACGTGCGCGGCGGGCCAAACGGATTGGGCCTTATCGGATTGGCCGCGCCATGCCAGTCTCCGCCGCAACGCTTCGAGGACATAATCCATGCTCACCATTTACGGCTGCTATCGCTCGCGCGCCTCGCGCAACATTTGGCTCGCCAATGAGCTTGGCATTCCGTTCAAGCACGTGCCCGTCATTCAAGCCTATCGCCTGGCCAACCCTGACGCACCGGACGCGCCAATCCATTCGCGCTCGCCCGCATTCCTCAAGATCAATCCGAACGGACGGATTCCTTCAATCGAGGATGACGGGTTGGTTCTGCATGAGTCGCTCGCGATCAACCTCTATCTCGCGAAGAAGCATGGCGGCCCGCTGGCACCGGCATCGGTGGCCGAAGATGGCGAGATGACCATGTGGACGGTCTGGTCGATGACCGAGGTCGAGCCGCACTCGATCCAGATTCTCTATCACCGTTTGGCGAAACCGCCGGCCGAGCGCGACGCGGCGATCGCCGATGCGGCAGTCGCGGAGCTGCGCGCGCCCTTCGCCGTGCTGGACCGAACACTGGCGCGCTCCAGCTTCGTGGTGGGCAATCGCTTCACGGTGGCCGACATCGGCGTCGCGGAGGTCGTGCGTTATGCGCAGCCGGCACCGGAGCTCTTTGAAGCGGCGCCACGCGTCAAAGCCTGGCTCGCCGCGTGTCATGCCCGACCAGCCTTCAAGGCAATGATGGCTGCGCGGGAGCTGGAGCCCGCCTGAGGCCACCCCGCATTCACAACCCAACCCCGGCAACGACGAGGACGATGATGACGGACCTGTTGGACAAAGTTCGCGCGCACATGCCACCCATGAGCAAGCTCCTCGGCGTCGAGATCATCGCCATCACCCTCGACAAAGTCGAAGCGCGCATAATCGCACGGGAGGACATGAGCAATGGCTCGGGCATCCTGCATGGCGGGGCTTATATGACCTTCGCCGATTACCTCGGAGCGATTGGCACGGTCGTCAATTTGCCGAAGGGGCATACGACGACGACAATGGAGAGCAAGACGAATTTCTTCGCGCCCGCCGTGATCGGTAGCACCGTGCTGGGCACCTCGACGCCCCTGCACAAGGGCCGCAAGACCATGGTCTGGCAAACGCGGCTGACCAACCCCGACGGCAAGCTGCTGGCGATGATCACGCAGACGCAGATGGTGCTCGAGCCAAGGCCCAAGACCTAGGCGGTCGTCCCGCCGACAGCTGGCAATGGACGTGACTTGAGCTTTGGCAGCACCTGCTCGATGAACGCCACGAGATCGCGCTCAAAATCCGGAAACGTCAGGCACACGCCGCTGATGCCGGCCTCGGCCACGGCGTCGATCCGCTCGGCGACGCCGGCGTAGGAGGACGTAATGAACGGAAATCCCATGAAGGTGAGCCGGAGCTGATCGAGGCCCGCGAGATTGCGCGTGGGATCGCGACCCGACATCCGCAACCACTCGGCAATTGCGACCGGGTCCGAGTGCGCGAGATACCTGTCCTGCCGCGCCAACGCGCCAGCCTCCGTCTCCGCCGCGATAACGTTGATCAGCGCATAGGCGCCGACCTTGCGCCGATGTGCGGCTGCAAGCCGGGCGAGCTTGGCGCTGAGCCCGGCGAGCGTATCGGATGTGTCGTGCATGCGGCCAACGAACCCAAAGCTTGCATACTTCGACGTAAAGGCGAGGGCTGCGTCGGATTGACCCGCACAGATGATCTCGAGCGGGCGCGACGGTTTCGGATAGGACATGCAGTCTTCGATGGTGAAGAACTTGCCCTTGTGCGACGCGCGACCGGTCGTCCAGAGCGCCTGCATTACCTCGATGAACTCCTCCGCATAAGCGTAGCGGTAGGTGTGATATCCGTCCTCTGGCCACATGCCCATCTGCCCATATTCGAACTGGTTCCAGCCGGCCACGATGTTGACGCCAAATCGGCCACCACTGACGTCGTCGATGGTAACCGCCATCTTGGCGGCAACGGCCGGGTGAAAGGCGCGCACGCCGACCGACGCATAGAGCTTGATGCGACGGGTCGCAGCGGCCAGGGCCGACATCAGCGTGAATGACTCGAGCGACTCGTCCCAGTGCCGGGACCGGCCGCCATATCCGCGCCATTTCGACGCCGAGAGCACGAAATCGAGGCCGGCCTCCTCCGCGATCACGGTAATCCGCCGATTGAGCTCGAACGTCGGGGCTGGATGCGTCTCCGGCGTGGTTGCAATTACGGAAAGGCCGCGCGTGTTCGGCAGGAAAAGTCCGATTTGGAACGACATGGCAAGCCTTGTTGTGGCGCAAGCGACCGGCGCATCGTCGAGGCGCCAGCTGGCGCTGTCAATCGACGACGCCCCTTGCCGCAACGGATCTGACTGCTACCGTGCCGGCTTGGCAGAGCGGAGGATTTCATGCGTAGTGAAGAGCTGGCCTATGTCTCGGCCGCCGATCTGGCGGTCATGATCGCGACCAAGAAGATCTCCGCCGTCGAGGTCATGCGAGCGATACTTTCTCGCGCCGAGCGCGCGCAGCCGATCCTGAACTGCTTCATCACCGTGTGCGCCGAGCAGGCATTGCGCGACGCGGCCGAGGCAGACAAGGCAGTTGCCCGCGGCGACGAGCTCGGCGCCCTGCACGGCGTGCCGCTGCACGTGAAGGATCTGGTCAATACGGCCGGTGTTCGCACGACATTCGGATCCTTCATCCACGAGCACAACATCCCGACGGAGGATCAGGTCTCGATCGCGCGGCTGAAGGCAGCCGGCGCCATCCTGTTCGCGAAGACGACAACGCCCGAGTTCGGCCATATGCCCTGGACCGAGGCCCCGCTGTTCGGGCGCACGCGCAACGCCTGGGATGCGACACGCACGTCCGGCGGCTCATCGGGAGGTGCTGCCGTTGCTTGTGCCGCCGGCATCGGGCCGCTTGCTGTCGCAACAGATGCCGGCGGCTCGACGCGCATACCGGCCGCCTGCAACGGCGTCGTCGGGATCAAACAGTCGCTCGGTCTCATCCCGCACGACAGCGCGCCCGACGCCTTCTCCAACATGAGCTACATCACGCCAACCACGCGGACAGTGATGGATACGGCGCTGATGCTCGAGGCGATGGCCGGGTGGCATCCCTCCGATCCGCACTCGTTCGGCATGCCGGCAACCGGGTATGTGGCGGCGGCCCGCGCCGAAGGCGATCTCAAAGGTCTGAAAGTGGCGTGGCGGCCCTACCTCGCGAATACGATTGCCGACACCGAATACCTGGCGCGTTGCGAGGCGATGGCTGGCGTCCTCGGCGAACTCGGCGCCATCGTCGAGCCGATGGGCGACGATCTCGAACCGACCGAACCATTCTGGCTGACGCTCTCCACCGCGCTCTGGAATGCTCGTTTCGCCGATCAGCTGGCGCAGTGGCGCGACAAGCTGAGCCCGACACTGGTTCGCCAGATGGGCGGCGGCGAGGGTCAGACGGCAGAAATGGTCGGTCGCGCCCTGATGTCGCGAACCAAGCTCTACCGGCAGGTGCAAGCCTGGTTCGAGCGGTTCGATGTGATCGTGATGCCGACGCTCGCCCGCACGCCGCTCGGTATCGACGAGAAGCTGTTCGAACCGGTGCTGATCGAAAACCGGGTCGCCGGTAGCGTGCGGCGCGCCTGGTATCCCTATACGCATCCATTCAATCTGACGGGAAACCCTGCGATTGCGCTGCCAGCAGGCCTCCACAGCGATGGTTTGCCGGTGTCCGTCCAGATTGTCGGGCGGCGCGGCGAGGATGCGCAACTGCTCCGGATCGCCGCGCTGTTCGAGGCGGCGCACCCTTGGGATCACATCCGCCCGAAAATCGCGGGCCTCGACTGATAGGTTCTACTGCAGTACGGCCGATGCGATGGCACCAATTCCAGAGAGCAGCAGCAGCGCCAGCAGGATCGGCTGGAAGCGCGCCTCGGGGATCCGTTCGGAGAGCTTGGAGCCGCCGATCGTCGCAATAGGAACGATGACGGCCAGGACGGCAACCGTCCGCCAGGCGGCGGCATCGAATGCGCCGGACATAAGCGACAGCGCGAAGACCGTGACATAGCAGACCGCGAAGAAGCTCAACGACAAGGCACGCGCCGCGTCTTTCGCCAGCCCGCGCCCGATGAGGTAGATCATCAGCGGCGGCCCCGGCATCACGAGCAAGGCTGTCATTGCTCCCGAAACCGCGCCGGCGGCCAAGCCCGGCATCGGCCGGTCCGCCGTTGTATCCGTCGCGGTGGCGCCGATCATGCCACGCTGGCGCAGCACGAAAATCAGTGTGACGAACAGGATCACCACGCCGATGCCAACCTTCAAGGCGCGGACGTTGGCGACCTGCAGGATGGCAAATCCGATCGGACAGCCGATGGCAGCTCCGAGGACCAGCTGCCGGACGTGCCAACGCGGCGCGGCGTGCCAGAGGCGCGGCACCATCCAAAGGCTCTGCACGACATGCAGGGCAACAAGGATAGCAATCGCCGCGGTCGAGTTGATAACGGCAAGGAACACGGGCGCGGCAACGATCGCGAATCCAAAGCCTGTGGCCGCCTGAATCATTGCGCCGGCGAATGTCGCAAGTCCCAGCAATGTCAGCGAGAGGACATCCATCACGCGCGGCCTGCGAACACGAATCCGGCTCCGGCAGCGATTAGGGCGAAGCCGACGGCGTGGTTCCAGCCGAGCGGCTCCTTGAGATAGAGGACCGAAAATCCGGCGAAAACGATCAACGTGATGATCTCCTGGATCGTCTTCAGTTCGGCAGCCGAGTAGACCGCATGGCCCTGGCGGTTGGCGGGTACTGCCAGGCAATACTCGATGAACGCGATGCCCCACGACGCCAGGATGACGAGCAGCAGGGGTTTCTCCTTGAAGGCGAGGTGCCCGTACCAGGCGAGCGTCATGAAGACATTGGACGCCAGAAGCAGCAGAATGGGGATCAGATAGGGTTGAATCGGGCTTGCGGACATGCGGGGTCCTTTGCGTCGGGCTCGACTCATCAAGCCGGTGACCGGGAACCAAACGGGCCCGGCCGTCAACCAGGATGGCATTTTCCGAGCGCGCTTGCCCTTGGCAGGCCGCACGGATCAGTACATCTAGTGTCCCGATCGCGAAGTTCGTCACCTTCTGCCGCAATCTCTCAACGAACTTCGCGATCGAAAGGACACTAGCAACTCTATGCGTCTAGTGTGGTTCAGATTGCGAAGTCCGCCCTCGAGCCAGCCGACGGAACAAGGCGGACTTCGCAATCACCACACTAGCGGACAACACACCTATACGAGGACGCTGAACAATGCGCAGCCGGGACGTCCTGCCGCCGGGAACCATGCTCGATGGCAAGTACCGGATCAATCATGTGATCGGAGCCGGCGGCTTCGGCATTACCTATCAGGCGCGCGATCTCGGCCTCGATCTGGCCGTCGCGGTCAAGGAATACTACCCCGCGCAATTCGGCATGCGGGACGGAACATTGACCGTTCGTCCCGCGTCGGATCGTGATCGCGACCTGTTCGACAGGCTGCGAGAGAGCTTTCTGCGCGAGGCGCGCACGCTCGCGCAACTGCGCCACCCCTGCATCGTGCGGGTGCTCTCGGTATTCGAGGGTCACGGCACCGCGTACATGATCATGGAGTTCGAGTCGGGAAAGAGCCTGAAGGCCTGGCTCGACGAACTCGGGCGCTCGCCCACCCAGGACGAGCTCGATCGGCTGACCATGCCGCTGCTCGACGCACTCGCGCTGATGCACGAGGCCAATTTCCTGCATCGCGACATCGCGCCCGACAACATCATCGTGCGGGCCGACGGCAGCCCGGTGTTGCTCGATTTCGGCGCCGCGCGCCGCGTGATGGCGGAGCTCTCCGGCGCCCTGACGGGCATCGTCAAGCAGGGTTACTCGCCGCAAGAGCAGTATGCCAACGATCCCAGGGCTCAAGGGCCGTGGTCTGATATCTATGCGCTCGGCGCCACGCTCTACCGGTGCGTGACGGGTGCTGCGCCGGCCGAGGCGACCCTTCGCATGCTGGATGACCCAATCCAGCCGGCCAGCAACCTTGCGTCCGGCGGCTATCGGCCGGGATTTCTCGAGGCGATCGACAAATGCCTGGCCGTGCGCCCCAAGGAACGGCCGCAGTCCATCAACGAATTGCGCAATCTGCTCCAGAAATCCAGCGCACCTGCATCGGACTGCTCGCGCGCCGCGACGAAGGTGGCCAAGGCTCCCGCCGGCTCATCCGGGTGGACACGGATCAGCGCGCCCGCCAAAGCCGAGATCCCCGCGGAGTACGCGAGCCAGAGTCGCGCCTGGCGATACGGCATCGCGGGGCTCGCCGTGCTGGCGCTTTCGGGCATGGGCTGGGCGATGGTCACCTATGGCAACCAGCGGGAGGCCATTCAGCGCGAGACGCAGGCGACGGGCGAGAAAACGCGCTCGGATCTGCGGGCGGCCGAGGGCGAGCGCCTGCGACGCGAATTCCAGGTCAAACAGGCGGCCGACGTCGACGCGGCTCGCCGCAAGGCCGAGGATTTGCGCGCCGCCGAAGCAGCCAGCAAGGCCGCAGACGAGCAGGCCAGGACGGCGCGCGAGCAAGCCGACCGGGCACTTGCCGAGCAAAAGCGCAAAGACGCTGCCGAGGCCGCCGCAAAGCAGCCGACGCCGCAAACCGCTTGCAGGCGCCGCTGCAAGAGGCACCCCAGGTTCCGGCCCAGATTCCGGCCCAAGGCATTCCGGCCGAAACCAAGCAGGCCGCTGCCGATCCGGCCAAGAGCGCCGGACTTACGCGCCGGCTCGAGGAGAAGCTTGGGCCGTGTCCCGACTGTGACGAGATCAAGAAGCGTATCACACCGCAGGATGCCGCGGAGCTTGTGGATATCGCCGGCATGATCGAGCGCACATGGACCCAGGTGCGCGAGCGACAAGGACCCAACGAGAACGCCGCGGCCCGCAAGGTGCTCGAGCGGGTCGCCAATGCCGCATTCGAGCCGGATCCGGCTACCGCGATTAAGCCGGGCCGCGCCAAGTGCACGACTTACTACTTCGGCTTCCTCGACAACGCGGCCGAACGGGTCGGCACCCACACCTGCGAAGTTCGCATGGTCCGGATCGGCGGCAATCTCACGTCGCTGACCCTGGAGAAGACGACCGGCGACGGATTCTTCGCCGACATCCGGCCCTTCCGCGCCGGTGCGATGGCCACGCTCGGCCGAACCTTCCTGAAAGGGCACGCCATCACCCGGTACAACGCCGCCCAACCGCGCAATCGCGAGAACACCAACTACGGCAACAAGATCGGGATCCTCGTATCGCTCGGCGGCACGCCTGCGCTGATCTCGCTCAACCAGAATGGCTTCACGGAACCCGACCGCACATTTTTCGAGGTCATGCTGCTCGAATGACCCGACAGCGCCTTTGGCCAGTGCATTCGGCCAGCGCGTTTGACCAGTACCGTTGAATTAGACGTACCGTTCGGCCAACGTCCAAAGCGCCGCGATGCCGGCGCCATAGCCCGACAGTGGCGGGAAGGCCAAGCCCCGCGCGGCATCCGGCGTCAACCAGGCGAACGCGCTGTGCTCGGGCGACAGGGCAACCTCGCCAGCGCCCGGGTTCGCCAGCCGCGCCACTAGAAATAGGAAGGCGCCATCGGTCGGGCGCTGCCGCGTCCACGTAACGGCGGCATCCGTCATGTCGACCAAAAAGTCTGCGCCAAGCTCCTCGCGGATCTCGCGGGCCAGAACAGCGGCATGGGTTTCCCATTCCTCGCCAACGTCGATTCGCCCGCCCGGAAGTTCCCAATACCCGGTGTCGGCTTCGCGCACGAACAGGGCACGGCCGTCACGCACGATGAAAGCCTTGAGACTGACTTCGAACCGTTGGATCGCGCGCACCATCGCCAGCCTCAGCGGAAGAGATAAATCGGGCTCGACCAGGCACGATGGCCGTCGACCTGCGTCACACGGACGAACAGCCGCGTATCGCCGGCCTCCCTGAGAGTCAGCGATCGCTTGGTCTGCAGCCGCGTCACGCTCATCTGCTCGGGCAGGCGATAGAGTTTAACGGCCCGCTCAAGACCGCCGGCACTGAAAATATGCGGCTCAAGCCCCAGCGCCGCGATGTCGCGCGCGCCGCGCGCATGGAGGGTCTCGAAACTGATGCGGCCGCTGGCACCCTGCTTCAGCCAGATATCGATGCCCCCGAAATTGCCGGTCGTGACGGACTTCCACGCCGCACCCGTCGCGTTGAGCCGCTGAAGTCCCCGATCGAGGTTCCAATTGTTGATCACCGAGGCCCGCTCGATCTCGTTGCCCTCGATCGCGAGGCCGCCGTCCCATGTCGTTGTCCGCGCCCGACCCCGATATTCCGCGCCCTGGTAGATCAGGCGCAGCCGGCCGCCGAGGTCACTGGCCTTATAAGGGCGGATCGTCTCGAGCAGATCGAACCCATCGAAGATATCGACCGTTTCGATCGGCGCCGAGGCCTCGACATTGATCTCGAGTGCGACGCCATCGCTGGAAACCCGCACGATGTCGCCCATCATCGCCTGCCGCACGGTCTCGGAACGGGCATTGTCGAAGGCCGCGGGATCGCGATGGTAGAGCGTCGCATCGGCACCGAAGCACGCCGTAACGTCGAGGATCATCCGGTTGCCGGTCGTCGCGTAGTGATGCCGGCGCCGCATCGCCTCGAAGATCGCATCGCGATCGAGCCGCGCGGCCAGAAAACAGGTGAGCCCGCCATAGCTGCCGAAGAACGAGGCGCCGGGATAGCAGGCGCCGGGACGGCCCTTGTGCCCATCCGAGTTCGCGACGATGCCGACACGATAGTTCTTCTCGAAAGCATCCCAGATGATCCACTCGAACGTGCCCCAGGCCGAGTGCACCTCCACGGCCGTTTCGAGCCGGTTGTCGTGGGCATAGGTGATGTCCGCATAACGCCCGCCGACATGGGCCATCACCACGCAATCCTTGCCGGCGAGTTTCGCGAACAGGTCGTGCGCGGTATGGGCGTCCGTCGCTTCGTCGCCGCGGTCGGGCCCGTCGAAGATCTGCGCGTGGCTCGATCGATGAATGGTTTCGCCCTCGCGCCGGTAGTGAACGTTGCGATCGCCGCCGACCGCTGTGTTTGCGCTCCACTCGTAACCGGGAATACAAACGAAGCGTCCCGGACGGTCGAACGCGCGAGTCAATTCATTCAGCTCGCGCCAGAACGGACCCGTGATCTGGAAGTCGTTACCCTGATGGCCCATCACATCCAGGAAGGCCTTGTCGCGGCCAAACAAAAAATAGTCGCGGGCGGAGTTGGTTCCGAGAGTCTCGTCGGATTGTCCGTGGGTATCGCCCCAGAAATGCACCAGCTCCGCCTTTGCCGCCACGATCCGCAGGGGATTGGACCGGCACAGCCACGTCCCATCCATACGGTGAACGTCGATCGTGAGGTCTCCTGGCTCGGCCAGCGACAGACGAGCGGCATCGGCGGTAAAGTTGCCCGGCTCGAACGACAGTGTTTCCGGAAGCCCCGGCACCGGGATCGATGGCTTGAGCACCAGCGGCGCCGCATTCTGGTCGGATGGGTTGCCCCATTTGTCCTCGGACTTGATGCCGAGGCGAAATTGCTCGCCTTGCCGCACAACGGTCGGCAGCACGGCCCGCCACTGCACGCCGGGCCCGGGCACGATCTCGATGCCGGGGCTTTGCGGCAGCGCCACATAGTCGTAAGTCGCGATCGCATCGACGAGCACGCGAAACTGAAAATTGCGCTCGCAGTACGTCTGCACGCGAATGCCGGGCGAGCCCTGCCGCCGATCCCCAAATCGAACGGTAATCGTATCGCCGGGCCGGAGAAAATGCTTCATCACGCCGATATAAAGTGACCGGCTCCAGGGCCGAATATTTCGCTTGAACTCCCATTTGAGCTCGAGCACGGCGCCATTCGAGGCCTGTGCGGTGGTGTAGCCCTGCGCCTTGGGGTCGTCGAATTGGACAGGTCCGAAGTCAGTCGCAAACCGAAATCCGATCTTGATCGACCCGGTGTCGTCGATCCCGAACCGGCCCGCGGTGTAGACAATGGTAAACGACTGGAATGAGCCGGCTTCGAATGCCCCAGATGGGTCGATAGTCGCCGAGCCCATCAACTCAGGGCGGTAGTCAGAGTAGGGCACGCGTCGTCCTCTCGATACCGGGGATCACTGCATTCCCAGAGGTAGCGCGCCCGACGACCGATTGCCAAGCCACGGTTTGTTGAGACGGACCCTCCGCAAACAAAGTGGCCAGAGGCCTGCGATTTAGTGCAGCCGAAGCACACCCGCCGCGAATTTGACCTCGCACGGCTGGATCAATCGAGAATGGGCAACACGGACTTTCAGTAAAGGTCCGTCCAGATTGGCCGACCAGAAATCCAGGAACGTCTTCAATTTCGGGAACCTGGGGTGAAGATCGAAGTCCTGCCAGATGTAGGTTTGCAGCAAGGCCGGGTGATCAGGCAGCCGATAGAGTATTTCGGCCGTTGTCAGGCTGTAGCCGGCCAATTGTTCGACAAAGGTTCGATCTGCCATTTCGCGTCCTCCAGCAGTCTGGGCAGCGAATCACGACGAAACACCACCATGATAGGGCTGAAGCCGACTGTTGGAAAGGGCGTTACCCAATAAAAACAAGTGGGTTGGCAGCGCGCAAGGCGGACTGCTAGCAACCTGCCAAACCAACAGTATGACCGTGCTTCGAACAACAGAATTTCAATTCCGCATTCGGCGCTAACCTCAATCCATTCTGGAATTGCATTTCTGGGAAAGTCGATTATTGAAGGTAACGAACTGTTTGGTCGAATAGGTGATGCACGGGTCGTTATTCTCGGTAAGAACCCGATCCGGTGATCGCAGACGTCACTCCATTCACCCACAATCGCAACCGGAATTCCAAGCCCTCAACAAGGAACCGAGCATGGCCAGCATCAACGTCGACAAACTGTCGTTGAAGGAATTGATCGATCTCGATCTGCGCGTAAAGAAAGCCATCAGCACCGCCAAGGATCGGGACCGGGCCGAAGCCAAGATGGAATTGCTGGCCCTGGCGCAGAAGCGTGGATTCTCGGTTGGCGAGCTTTTTGGCGGCGGCAGCGGCCGCGGCGGCAAGGGCGGCAAGGTCGCAGTCAAATTCCGCAACAAGGACAATCCGCTGGAGACGTGGACGGGTCGCGGCCGGCAGCCGAAATGGCTTGCGGCCGCCCTCAAGAAAGGCGCGAAGATCGCTGATTTTGCGATCTAATTCGATACCCGACGAATTTCAATACCCGCGTCAGAAATGCGCGGGTATTTCTACTTCGATGGGACGAACCACCATGCTCAAATCATGGAATAACGGCGGCCGTTAGCTTGCAGTCACCGACGCATCGGCCGAAATCGCCAATCTCGATCAAGCGATCAAAATCACGGATGATTTCCGAGCGCGCCAAATACTCGGACACCGCCTCGCCAACGCCTGTTGCAGCTTTGTTTTTGCCAGTAGAGCACACGGTCGGCCGACGATTATTCGCGGAATAGCAGCGCTGCGAATGGCGCGCCGCGCGGGGGCAACGAACGCCGACTCCATTCGGGCTCAAGCGCAACTCGGCAAACTCCGGCTCGACGCCCTGGGAATTGCCGATGCGCTGATTTTGGCGGTGTGCAGGACGCGGGTTACGTCTGGTCACATGCCGACCGAAGCGCCGCCGCCCGCATTAACCGAGGAACCATCGCCTCGCATTTGACGGCCGCGATTGGCACTCATGGCTTGACACTGCTAACGGGCGCTCTCATATACGCTGGAAGCAGCGGCGCCTTGCCCGAGCGAGATGACGCGACCAATCCAAATCGGAACACTACGATTTATCAATAGGTTGAAATATCCGGCATTAAGGGCCGGAGCGACGACGACCTTCTGATGACCCGGCAATACCACCACATCCCCGGCCTGCCCGATGCTCCCGCATTGACGCGCGCCGCAGTCTGAAGCCTTCCCCCGCCAGCCCCCAAGGACCGATCAAATGGCCGCCAAAGACGTCAAGTTTTCACAGGAAGCCCGCGAGAAAATGCTCCGCGGCGTCGATATCCTCGCCAATGCCGTCCGCGTGACGCTCGGCCCCAAGGGCCGCAACGTCGTCATCGAGAAAAGCTACGGCGCTCCCCGCATCACCAAGGACGGCGTGACGGTCGCCAAGGAGATCGAGCTCGAAGACAAGTTCGAGAACATGGGCGCCCAAATGGTCAAGGAGGTCGCGTCCAAAACCTCCGACACTGCCGGCGACGGCACCACGACGGCCACGGTTCTGGCCCAGGCGATCGTCCGGGAAGGCGCCAAGTCGGTTGCAGCCGGCGCCAATCCGATGGACCTGAAGCGCGGCATCGAGAAGGCCGTCGCCGTGGTCGTCGAGGAACTCAAGACCAAGGCGAAGAAGGTCACCTCCAACGACGAAATTGCCCAGGTCGGCACCATCTCGGCCAACGGCGACAAGGAGGTCGGCAAGATCATTGCGCAGGCGATGAAGCGCGTCGGCAACGAGGGTGTCATCACCGTCGAGGAGGCCAAGAGCCTCGAGACCGAGCTCGATGTCGTCGAAGGCATGCAGTTCGACCGCGGCTACATCTCGCCGTACTTCATCACCAATGCCGACAAGATGATCGCCGAGCTCGACAGCCCGTATATCCTGATCCACGAGAAGAAGCTGTCGGGCCTGCAAGCCATGCTGCCGCTACTCGAGGCCGTGGTGCAGACGTCGAAGCCGCTGCTGATCATTGCGGAAGAAGTCGAGGGCGAGGCGCTCGCCACCCTCGTCGTCAACAAGCTGCGCGGCGGCCTGAAGGTCGCAGCCGTCAAGGCACCCGGCTTCGGCGATCGCCGCAAGGCCATGCTCGAGGACATCGCGATCCTGACCGGTGGCACTCTTATCAGCGAGGATCTCGGCATGAAGCTGGAGACCGTCACGCTGGCCATGCTCGGCAAAGCCAAGCGGATCATGATCGACAAGGACAACACCACGATCGTCGACGGCGCCGGCAAAAAGAAGGACATTGAGGCTCGCGTCTCCCAGATCAAGACGCAGATCGAGGAGACCACCTCGGACTACGACAAGGAGAAGCTGCAGGAGCGTCAGGCGAAGCTCGCCGGCGGTGTGGCGGTGATCAAGGTCGGCGGCGCCACCGAGGTCGAGGTTAAGGAGCGCAAGGACCGCGTCGACGACGCGCTTCACGCCACGCGCGCAGCTGTCGAGGAAGGCATCGTTCCGGGCGGCGGCGTCGCACTGCTGCGCGCCATCGCCGGGCTCGAGAAGCTCCGGGCCGAAAACGAGGATCAGAAGGTTGGCATCCAGATCGTCCGCAAGGCGATCCAGGCTCCGGCCCGCCAGATCTTCAACAACGCAGGCGAGGATGGTTCCGTTGTCGTCGGCAAGATCCTCGAGAACCCCAAGTACAGCTTCGGCTACAACGCCCAAACCGGCGTCTACTGCGATCTGATCGCGGACGGCGTCATCGATCCGGCGAAGGTCGTCCGGTGTGCGCTGCAGGACGCGGCGTCGATCGCCGGCCTGCTGATCACGACCGAGGCCATGGTCGCCGACGCGCCGAAGCGCGACGCCGGCATGCCGGCAATGCCAGGCGGCGGCGGCATGGGTGGAATGGGCGGCATGGGTGGAATGGACTTCTAACCCTCGCTCGAAACATCAAAATTCGCACGAAATGCGCAACCCCGAGGGACCTCCCTCGGGGTTGCTGCATTTGGCGGCGCGATCGCCACGCCTAGTCCCGCGTTTTCGGAAGCACAAACCCGGCGCCAGCCTCGACCACCTTCACCAGCTCGGTGATGTCCTTGTCACGCATGCCCTGATACATCGCGTGCTTGTACATGAGGCGCGCGGCCTGGCAGACCCACATCGGCACTCCGAGCCGCTCGCCCTGCTCGATCGCCAGATCGACATCCTTCGCGAGAATGTGCATCGGCGCGCCGAAGTCGAAACTGCGATTCAGCACGGAGATCGGGAATTTGGCGATCGTCGCACTGTTGCGCCCGCTGCCGCGGTTGATCGCTTCCGTCATGACCTCGGGATCAAGCCCGCCCTTGGCACCCATCACATAGGCCTCGCAGGTTGCCGCCAACGCCACTGCCGACAGGATGTTGTTGGTGAGCTTAAGGACCTGCGCCATGCCGGGCTTGGGTCCTGCGACGACAACGGTGCCCCAGCGCGAGATGAAGGGGCGCACCTTCTCGATCAGCGCCGCATCGCCCGAGATCATCACCGAGAGCGTGCCGTCACGCGCGCCTGGTGGTCCGCCGCTGATCGGGCAATCGAGAAGCTGGATGCCTTTGACCTTGAGCGCGGCCTCGATTTCCTCGACCAGTGGCGTGCCGACCGTACAGGTATTGACCAGCAGACGCATCGCCTTGCCGTGAATTGCCCCGTCGGCGCCGAGCACCACCTCGCGCAGCGCTGGCAGCGTGGGGAGCGAGACGAAGGCCGTCTCACACCGATCGGCAACCTCGCGCGGGCTGGAAGCCGGGCGCGCCTGCCGCGCGGTCAACGGCGCCAGCGCCGCTTGCCGGATATCGTGCACGACCAGCTCCTCCCCGGCCCCCAGCAGCCGCTCTGCCATGGGCAGCCCCATGTTGCCGACGCCGATGAAGCCGATAGCCATTGTCTTGCTCCGCTGGTTGTTGGGGCTTGGGGTTCGCCGGGTCGCCGACACGGTAACCACGCCGCCACGTTAGACCGGCGCGTTTCCCGATCGCAAGCTGGCCCTTGCCGCGCAATCGCGCTAGGACGATTTGATCATCGCCAGCCGGAGGATGCCATGTCCAGCAACGTCCAGGTCACGCTTGCCCGCCGCCCGAAGCCTGGCCTCATCACCGCGGATTGCTTCACCCTGGCCGAGACCCCGATCCCTGAGCCGGGCCCCGGCGAGTTCCGCGTCAAGATCCACTACGTCTCGCTCGATCCCGCGATGCGCGGCTGGGTCAACGATACGCGCTCCTATATCCCGCCGGTCCAGATCGGCGAGGTCATGCGGTCCTATTCGTCCGGCATCGTGGAGGCCTCGCAGCATCCCGACTTCAAACCCGGCGATCCCGTGTCCGGTGTCTTCGGCGTGCAGCAGTACGCGATCTCGAACGGCAAGCGGGTGATCCGTGCCGATCTCGGTACGGCGCCGCTGGAACGATGGGTCGGTGGCCTCGGCATGCCCGGATGGACGGCCTATTTCGGTCTGCTCGAGGTCGGCCAACCCAAAGGCGGGGAAACCGTCGTCGTATCGGCCGCCTCCGGCGCCGTCGGCTCGATCGTCGGTCAGATCGCCAAGATCAAGGGGTGCCGCGCCGTCGGCATCGCGGGCGGCGCCGAGAAATGCCGCTACGTCAAACAGGAACTCGGCTTCGACCACTGCATCGACTACAAGGCCGGGTCGCTCGCGGAGCAGCTCAAAGCAGCTTGCCCGAACGGCATCGATGTGAACTTCGAGAACGTCGGTGGCGAGATCCTGGATACGATCCTGCCACAAATGAATGTGTTCGGTCGAATTGCTGTCTGCGGCCTGATCTCGGCCTACAACGCCACCGCGGCGCCGGATGGACCAAAGAACTTCCGCACCGTGTTGACCCAGCGCCTGCGCGTGCAGGGCCTGATTGTCTCGGACTGGGCCAATCGCATCCCCGAGGCAAGCGCCACGCTCGCGGGCTGGCACAAGGACGGACGCCTCAAGATCCGCGAAGATGTGCGCATGGGCGGCCTCGCAACATTCGTCGATACGTTGAACCTGCTCTATTCCGGCGGTAATAACGGCAAGCTCGTGCTGAAAGTCTGACCATGCTGAAACCCGGTGTGACGATCTATTTCATCCGGCACGGCGAGACCGACTGGAACGCGGTACAGCGCTATCAGGGGCAAACGGACATTCCCTTGAACGCCACAGGTCGTGGACAGGCTGCGCGCAATGGCCATGTCCTCGGCCAGCATCTGGGCACCGCTAAATCGAGCCTCGACTATGTGGCCAGCCCCCTCTCGCGGGCCAGCGAGACCATGCGCATCGCGCGCCAGGAAATGGGTCTCGCCCGCGACGGCTTCCGCACCGACGATCGTCTCATGGAGCAAAACTATGGGCACTGGGAAGGTCAGCTCTGGCAGGAGCTTCCGCACATCGATCCCGAGGGATTCGCGGCGCGCGAGCGCGACAAATGGGGCTGGCAGCCCAAAGGCGGGGAAAGCTACAAGATGCTGGCCGAGCGCGTTTCCGGCTGGCTCGCCGAGGTCGAGCGCGACACCGTTGTGGCGTCGCATGGCGCTTTGAGCCGGGCGCTGCGGAGCCTCGTCGTCGACATGCCGGTCCAACAGGTTGCCATGCTGGAGGTGCCGCAAGACAAGGTGATGGTTGTAAGACCCGGCAGCATTACCTGGATCTGAGAGACCGGGATCGGACCCAGCGGCATCGGAGCGAGCGCCATTCTTATCAGTTGCGCGGCTTTCCTGCGCGTGTGCAGCGCTGCGTCTGGGCGTCGAGCTTGGTTCCGGGCGCACAGGAAACACCCGCCCCCAGCGACGATCGCGAGGAAGTATCCAGCGGTTTTGCCTTCTTGGGCAATCCGGCGGCAGGCAGCGGCGCAACGATCTCGGTCGTCTTGACCCGGCGCGTACTAACGGCGGTGACATCCGCCGGAGCCGTCGGTGGCGCCATGCGGCGCACGGGCGGAACGAAGGCATCGACCTTGCGCGCGGGCGGGTCAGCATCAACCGCTGGCGGCCCAGCCGCACTGGGCACGCCCGCCACCTGCGGCAGTTGCGGCGCTGATACGGCAGGCCTCTGCTGACTGGGCGCGGCTGGAACGGTAGGCGCCGCGGCCATCGTCCAGCCGGCGTTCTCGACGTCCATCGCCTTGCCGGAGACAACAAGCACTCCGGCCGACACGAACAGAGTCGCGTTGACGATCGTAGTTATAACACTGGTCTTCAAAGCCATTTCGGACGCCTCACTCGAATTAAAATAGTCGAGATGCTCAAACAATCAAGATCTTAGTTAATCCACCAGGATCCGCTTGACCTGCGAAAAGTCACAAAAACGGCCGGAGCAGCGGCGCTCCGGCCTTCACAACGATGACAGGAATGCGTCGACTACCCGCCGGTGCTCAATCGGCACGCAGCCGTACATTCGAGCCGCCGTTAAGCCGCTTTCTTTGCAGCTTTTGTTGGCACCTTCGCCTTTTTAACGCAGGCTCCGGCGGTAATGGTCGCGGTGGCATCCCACTTTTGACCGGCTTTGCACTTGGACTTGTACGCAACCTTATCGGCTTTCGCCGTTTTCGCGGGTTTTGCCGCCTTCTTCACCAGCACTTTCTTCGAAGCCGATGCCGAGGCCGTTGCCGGATCCTTGGACGGTTTCGTTGCTGCGCTGGCGGGAAGGGCCGCGGTCCCACATACGAACGCGATCGCGCCAAGCGCGAAGATGATTTTGCGCATGACTTCTCCCTGTTCGAGTTGCTGATCATAGGAATCACGCAGTACTGAATCCTGTAGATAAGCTGTGCACACCGGGCTTGTCACGCAGTGCCTCAGGGCTTGACGCGCCCCCACGAATCGGGAGGCAACAGGGTCGGTGGTAAAATTGTTGCCAATCAGCAACTGCGTCCACAGGACCCGCATTTCAACAGTCGGCAGCCGATCGGCTTGCATGGGTTTCCGTTGCCGCGCACAAGGCGCTAGGATGGCGCCAGACAACGAAGACGCGCCGACGACGCCCAGGGTTGCCCATGTCCTTCAATACATTCGGCCACATGTTCCGCATGACGACCTGGGGCGAAAGCCACGGGCCCGCGATCGGCTGCGTGGTCGACGGCTGTCCGCCGGGACTTGCGCTGCGCGCCGAAGACATCCAGTCCTTCCTGGATAAGCGCCGGCCTGGCCAATCCCGCTATACGACCCAGCGGCAGGAGCCTGATGCGGTGCGTATCTGCTCCGGGGTCTTCGAGGACCGGACGGGCACCCAGATCACCACTGGCACCCCCATCTCCCTGATCATCGATAACATCGACCAACGGTCCAAGGACTATGGCGACATCGCCGCAAAGTTCCGACCCGGCCATGCCGACTACACCTACATGGCCAAATACGGCATTCGCGACTACCGCGGCGGCGGCCGGTCTTCGGCGCGCGAGACCGCAATGCGGGTCGCGGCCGGGGCTATCGCGCGCAAGGTGGTCGCGGGCATCACGATCCGCGGCGCGCTGGTCCAGATTGGTCCGCTTGCGATCGACCGGAGCCGTTGGGACTGGGCGGAAATCGACACCAATCCGTTCTTCTGCCCCGACCCGCGCACAGCCGAAACCTGGGCGACCTATCTTGACGCCGTCCGCAAAGCAGGCTCGTCGGCGGGCGCCATTATCGAAGTTGTTGCGGAGGGCGTTCCGCCGGGCTTGGGCGCCCCGCTCTATGGCAAGCTCGATCAGGACATCGCCTCGGCCCTGATGAGCATCAATGCGGTCAAGGGCGTAGAAATCGGCGATGGGTTCGCGGCCGCCAGCCTTTCCGGCGAGGACAATGCCGACGAGATGCGGGCGGGCAACGATGGTCACCCGCTGTTCCTGTCAAACCATGCCGGCGGCATCCTCGGCGGCCTGTCGACGGGCCAGCCCATCGTCGCCAGGTTCGCCGTCAAGCCCACGTCGTCCATTCTGAAGCCCCGCCGCACGATCGACCTCGTCGGCCGCGACACTGAGATCGTCACCAAGGGCCGCCACGATCCCTGCGTCGGCATCCGCGCCGTGCCGGTCGGCGAAGCCATGCTGGCCATCGTCCTCGCCGATCATCTCCTGCGCCATCGCGCACAGATCGGTTCCAGTCCCAGCGGGAACCGGACCTGACGCGAATGGCTGCAAACCCGCGCCTTGCCGATCGGCTGGCAGCCCACCCGCCTTACGCGTGGCGATCTGTCGCCGGGTTTCCGTCCTTTCCCGACGACCGGCCGCTGATCGTCTTCGACGGCGTTTGCGTGCTCTGCTCGGGCTTTGCGCGCTTCGTTGCCCGGCACGACCGGGACCGGCACTTTCGCTTCACCGCGGCCCAGTCGGAACTCGGCCAGGCGCTCTATCGGCACTACGATCTCGATCCCGTAAACTATGAGACCAACCTGCTGATAGCAGATGGCCGGGCCTCTGGCAAAATGGAGGCATTCGCTGGCATCATGGAGCGGCTTGGCGGAGTCTGGCGGCTGGCGCGCGCGGTCCTCTGTGTGCCCGCGCCGCTGCGGGACCGGCTCTACGATGCCATCGCCCGAAACCGCTACCGGTTGTTCGGCCGGCGCGCCATCTGCATCCGTCCCGACGCCACCTGGCGCGAACGGGTCATCGACTGAGAGAGAGAGAACGAGCAGACGCATGGCACCCAAGGATCAGGTCAAGGCCCTCGTATTCGACGTGTTCGGCACCGTCGTCGATTGGCGGCAAAGCTGCATTCGCGAGCTGACCGCGTTCGGCAACGGGCGCGGCCTGCAACACGACTGGGCGCGCTTCGCCGACGACTGGCGCGGGCTCTACCAACCCTCGATGGAAGAAGTGCGCTCGGGCCGGCGGCCCTGGGTGATCCTGGATGATCTCCACCGCGACAGCCTGAAGCGTCTCCTTGAGCGCACCGGCATCCGAGGCCTCTCCGAGCACGAGATCGAGCACCTCAACACCATCTGGCATCGCCTCGATCCCTGGCCGGATTCGGTCGACGGACTGTTACGCCTCAAGCGCCGCTACATCATCGGCACGCTGTCAAACGGCAATACCGGCCTGCTGACGCGCATGGCGAAACGCGCCGGCCTCCCTTGGGACGTCATCCTCGGCGCGGAACCGGCCCGCGCCTACAAGCCGATGCCCGAATGCTACCTGCGGAACGCCGCGCTGCTCAATCTCCAGCCGCACGAAATGATGCTGGTTGCCGCCCACAACAATGACCTCGCCGCCGCGGCCAAGGCTGGTTACCGCACGGCTTTCGTTCTGCGTCGCAACGAGCATGGCGCCGGCCAGACCGGCGATCTCGCCGCCGAACGGGACTGGGATGTGGTCACCGACAGCTTCATCGGCGTCGCCGAAGCCATGGGCTGCTCGCGCCGCTGAGCGCTGCGCCACCGGGCTTGGGCCTTGCGGCAGGCGCACCGCGGCTGGCGTGTGCCCAAGCGCCAGCCTATGGTGACCGCATCTATTTGATGCCATCATCTGCGGAGCGACCATGCCGAACGTCATCGATCTCAAAAACCGCATCGCCGTCGTGACCGGCGGCGCGCAAGGCATAGGTCGAGCCTCGACCGAGCGGTTCGTTGCCTCAGGCGCCAAGGTTGCCATCTGGGATTTCGACCTGAAGCTCGCCGAAAAGACCGCGAAAGAAATCGGCAGCGCGGTCAAAGCCTACGCCTGCGACGTCGGCGATCTGGCCTCGGTCGAGACCGCCCGCGATGCCACGCTCAAGGATTTCGGGCGCATCGACATCCTGCTGAACAATGCCGGTGTCGCCGGTGCCAACGCCACCACGTGGGACACCAGCGTCGAGGAATGGCGCCGGGTCATGCGGATCAACCTCGATGGTCCCTTCATCTGCTGCAAAGCCGTCGTTCCCGGCATGATCAAGCAGGACTACGGGCGCATCGTGAACATCGCGTCGATCGCCGGCAAGGAAGGTAATCCCAATGCGGCGCACTATTCAGCATCGAAGGCCGGCGTGATCGCACTGACGAAATCGCTGGCGAAGGAAGTGGCCAGCAAGAACATCTCGGTCAATGCGATCACGCCCGCTGCCGCCAAAACCGCAATCTTCGATCAGATCACGCAGGCCCACATCGACTTCATGCTGTCGAAGATCCCGCGCGGCCGGTTCGTGAAGGTCGAGGAAATCGCAGCCTTGATCGCGTTCGCGGCCTCCGAGGACTGCTCTTTCACGACCGGCTCGGTGCTCGATATCTCCGGCGGACGCGCCACCTACTGAGCGGCTTGCACCGGCAACGGGCAACGAGTGCGCGGCACAAATAAAAACCGCCGGGAGATGTCTCCCGGCGGTCGATTTTTGCGTGCCGTCAGCGGCCGGGATCAATCCCAATCGCGCTCGGGCCGGCGCTCCGGGCGGCGCTCACCGCCACCACCTTCACGGCTGCCACCGTCTTTGCTTCCGCCACCTTCACGGCGTGGACCGCGATCGTCGCCGCGCCCGCGCCCGCCGCCTCGCGGCTCGCCACCGCGATCAGGTCCACGGTCTGGCCCACGATCTGGACCGCGGTCAGGTCCACGATCCGCGCGGAAATCGCCGCGATCACCGCGCGGCTCCGGGCGGTCCCGCGGCTCGCCACGGTCGCCACCACCGCGGAATTCCCGGTCGCCACGTGGCTCCGGACGATCCCGCGAACTCGCCACGATCTCCACCGCGCTCAGGCCGGAGGTCACCACGACCGCCGCGATCCTCGCGCGGCTCGCGGTCCGGACCGCGCTCCGCACGATCGCCGCCGCCACGGAACTCGCGATCACCACCGCGCTCGGGCCGCTCGCCGCGCGGCTCCGGACGGTCGCGCTCCGGGCGGGCCTCGGCCCGCTCGACGCGCTCCGGACGATCGCCACGCTCAGGGCGGTCGCCCCGATCGCCTCGGTCTCCGCGATCACGGCCGCGGCCACGATCACCTCTATCGCCCCGCTCCGGGCGATCACCACCACCACTGCCGCCGCCTTCGCTGCCATCAGCGGCGCGCGCTTCCGCCGGGATCTCCTGGCCCGTCGCCTGGTCGACAATCTTCATCGACAGGCGGACCTTGCCGCGATCATCGAAGCCAAGCAGCTTGACGAACACCTCCTGGCCTTCCTTCACCACCTCGCCGACCGTCGCCGGGCGGCCGTTGGTCAGCTGCGAAATGTGAACCAGACCATCTTTCGGCCCGAAGAAGTTCACGAACGCGCCGAACTCCATGATCTTCACGACCTTGCCCTTGTAGATCGTGCCGACCTCGGGATCCGACGTGATGCCCTTGATGCGGGCCATCGCCTTGTCAATCGCTTCACGATTGGCCGACGCGATCTTCACCGTGCCGTCGTCCTCGATGTCGATCTTGGCGCCGGACTCGGCAACGATTTCGCGGATGACCGACCCGCCGGAGCCGATCACTTCGCGGATCTTGTCGACCGGGATCTTGATCGTCTCAATGCGCGGCGCATGCTCGCCGAGCTCGCTCCGCGCGCTGCCGATCGACTTCGACATCTCGTTCAGGATGTGCAGCCGGCCGTGATGCGCCTGCTCAAGCGCGACACGCATGATCTCTTCGGTGATGCCGGTAATCTTGATGTCCATCTGCAGCGACGTGACGCCGTTGGCGGTGCCAGCCACCTTGAAGTCCATGTCGCCCAGATGATCCTCGTCGCCGAGAATGTCCGAGAGCACGGCAAAATCGTTGGCTTCCTTGATCAGGCCCATCGCGATGCCGGCGACCGGCGCCTTCAGCGGAACGCCCGCATCCATCAGCGCCAGCGAGGTGCCGCAGACCGTCGCCATCGACGACGAGCCGTTGGATTCGGTGATCTCCGAGACGACGCGGATGACGTACGGGAATTCCTCGGCGGCGGGCAGCAGCGGGCGAATGGCGCGCCATGCCAACTTGCCGTGGCCGATCTCGCGGCGTCCGGGCGATCCCATGCGACCGGTTTCGCCAACCGAATATGGAGGGAAGTTGTAATGCAGCAGGAACCGCTCCTTGCGCGTGCCCTCGAGCGCGTCGACGAACTGCTCGTCGTCGCCAGTGCCGAGTGTCGCGACCACCAGTGCCTGCGTTTCGCCACGCGTGAACAGCGCCGAGCCGTGCGTGCGGGGCAACACATGCACCTCCGACACGATCGGGCGCACCGTCTTCAGGTCGCGGCCATCGATGCGCCGGCCCGTTCGGATGATGTCTCCGCGGACCACGTCAGCCTCGAGTGTCTTGAACACACCTGCAAGCTTGACCTGATCCTCAGCGCCCGCATCGCCGGCGAGCATGACGTCGAATGCCTTCTTCTTGGCCGCGGCGACCAGTTCCTGGCGCTTCTGCTTCTCGGGAGTGGCAAAGGCTGTACGCAGATCCTGCTCGATCATTCCCTTCATCTGGGCCTTCTTGTCCGAGAGATCCGGCGACTGGAAGTTCCACGGTTCCTTCGCCGCCTTCTCAGCCAGCTTGATGATCGCCTGGATCACCGGCTGGAATTCGCGCGTGCCGAACACGACGGCTTCGAGCATTAACTGCTCGGACAATTCCTTGGCCTCCGATTCCACCATCATGACGGCATCGTGCGTCCCTGCGACCACCAGGTCGAGCGTGCTATTGGCCATCTCGTCGAGCATCGGATTGAGCACGAACTGCCCGTTGACGATACCGACGCGTGCTGCAGCGATCGGCCCGAGGAACGGCAGGCCGGACAGCGTCAGCGCAGCCGAGGCCGCAACCATGCCCAGGATATCCGGGTCGTTCTCGAGATCATGCGACAGGACGGTGATCACGACCTGCGTCTCGTTCTTGAAGCCCTCGAGGAACAAGGGGCGGATCGGCCGGTCGATCAGACGCGATGTCAGCGTCTCTTTCTCGGAAGGACGACCTTCACGCTTGAAAAAGCCGCCGGGAATCTTGCCGGCGGCGTAGGTCTTCTCCTGGTAGTTCACGGTAAGCGGGAAGAAATCGATCCCGGGTTTTACCTTCTTGGCGGCAACGACGGTCGCAAGCACGCTCGTCTCGCCGTATTGAGCGACGACAGCCGCGTCGGCCTGTCGCGCCATGCGTCCAGTCTCGAGGCGCAGCTTGCGGCCGCCCCATTCAATTTCAACGGTGTGTGTGTTGAACATATCGGTTCTCGGTTCTTTTCGGTCTCTTTAGGCAGCCGGCGGCCGCCTGACGGTCAATGACGGTTGCGCCGCGGATCTCCATCGGGGAGGCGGCGCACCATCGCTCTCGTGTCGAAAGCCCATTCCGGGCCATTGCAACGGCCTTCGGCCTGCCACCGCATTAGCGGCGCAGTTCCAGGCGCTCGATGATCTTCTGGTAACGACCCGGATCGCGGGACTTGAGGTAGTCAAGCAATTGCCGGCGCTGGCTGACCATTTTGAGCAGCCCGCGGCGGGAGTGGTTGTCTTTCTTGTGCATCTTGAAGTGGTCGGTGAGGCTGTTGATCCGCTCGGTCAAGAGCGCAACCTGAACCTCGGGCGATCCGGTATCACCGGATTTGGAGGCGTGAGCCTTGATGACCTCAGCTTTACGATCCGTCGACAGCGACATCAGATATTCCTTTCTGTTCCAGGGGTTTGGCGTGCGCCTGATAATCAGGGAAAGCTCGCCAAGGTCGCGGCCACAGCCAGGATGTCGTCCAGCAGGGTCACGGCGGGGCGCATCGGTGGATATCCGCGGTGCGCTGGCGCGCGTTATACACGAAACCAACCCCCTCGCGAGACATTTCTGGCCTTTAAGCACCCGGGCTGGCCAAAATCTCATCAGGTCTAAAAAGCGACATAAGATAATGAAATAAATTGATAAAACTTGTTTTTGCCAGCAACGCCAGCCAACGGGTCATCCGAGCATCCGACCCTGGCCGGCCATCCGGTACGGCTGCCCGTTGTTCTACCCAATTTGGCGCTCTCATCGCGGCGTGCCATAGAGCCAGCCGGAGTTCTCGATCCAGGACACGCGAGATGGCAGACAACACAGATGGCCTCCACTGGGAGGACATGAGCGTCGGGACGTCGGTCACACACGGCGCCTATGCGGTGACCAAGGAAGAGATCTTCGAATACGCCCGCGCTTATGACCCGCAACCCCACCACGTCGACGAGGAGGCGGCAAAGCGCTCCCTGGTGAAAGGCCTTTGTGCCTCCGGCTGGCATTCCTGCGCGATGATGATGCGCATCCTCTGCGACGGCCTCCTGAAGAATTCGGCCTCCCAGGGCGCCGCTGGCATCGACGAGGTGCGATGGCAAAAACCCATTCGCCCGGGCCATGTGCTGAGCGTTCGCACGACCTGCCTGGAAAAACGGCGGATGGCCTCGCGCCCGCATGTCGGCATTTGGAAGGTCCGGCACGAGGTGCTCAACCAGCACAACGAACTGCTCATGACCGTCGACAACGCGATGTTCATCGGCTTGCGCGATCCGAGCGCGCCGATGGCGGAGGCGCAGCGATGAACTACTTTGAGGACCTCGTCATTGGCACAAGTGCCGAAATCGGCACCCACACCTTCACGGCGGCCGACATCAAGGCGTTCGCGGCCAAATACGATCCGCAACCCTTCCACATCGACGACGAGGCCGCGAAACGCTCGATCATGGGCGCGCTCTGCGCCTCGGGCTGGCACACGGCCGCGCTCTACACCGGCTTCAACATTCGTGCCCGCCAGAAAAAGGAGGCCGCCATCACGGCGCAAGGCACCGAGATGGCAATCTGGGGACCGTCGCCCGGGTTCAAGGATTTGAAATGGCCCAAGCCCGTGTTCGTCGGCGACACCGTATGGTTCAGCCAGACTTTGGTTGCCAAGGTCGATCTCAAATCGCGTCCGGAACGCGGGCTTTCCGTGACCCGCGGCGAAGGCCACAATCAGGCTGGCGAACTGGTGTTCCAGGTCACCGGACAAATCCTGGTCCCGCGTCGCGACCCGTTCACGGCACCCCCCGCCTGAGGCGCGACTTGCGTTCATCCGGGACCGCGATACCGTTCGACACGCTCGGCAATTTCCGATAGTGTGAACCTCGAGCGATCTACTGGCCAGCGAACTCAAACAATCGCGCCGGGTATCGCCGCCATCTGCTGTGTCGCTTGATTTTCCCATCACATGACACGGCCAACGCTGCGATAGGCGCGGCTCGCGCATTAGCGACAAAACCTACGACGGCAAAGCTTGCAAGTGCAGCTCGCAAGCGCGAGTGGCGCACGCCGCCGCACTAAGCCCATGCGTCCGTCGACACCTTCGCCGCCCAGCGCAGCAGCGACACGTCCCACAGTCCGCCACGCGCTGGCGACACGGAGGAATTCATGCGTCGCTGTCTCTCGCGCCAATTCTCGATCCTGCTGATGTTCGCAGCAGCGCAACTCGTTGCTGTGCTGCCATCCGCGCAACCCCTGACCAAGGCCATTCCGCAAAACGCGACGGCGCGTGACGGAGGCAATGGCTGGGACTGTGCCATCGGCTTCCGGCGCAACAGCGACGCCTGCGTCGCCATTCCGCTGCCAGCCAATGCACATCTGACGGGATCGGTCTATGGACGGGGATGGGAATGCCGGCGCGGTTTTCGCGAGGCTGGCAACGGCTGCGTCGCGATCAACGTGCCGAAGAACGCCTATCTCTCGGACCGCCCCTACGGCGACGGATGGATCTGCGAGCGCGGCTTCGAGAAAACCGGCGACGCGTGCTCGCTGATCGTCATTCCCGCCAACGGCTATCTCTCGGATGCCGGCTACGGCCGCCCATGGGATTGCGATCGCGGATTTCGCGCGGCCGGCAATGCCTGCCAGGCGATCCGCATCCCGGCCAATGGCTATCTCGACGGCTCCACCTACGGCAAGGGCTGGGGCTGCAACCGCGGCTTTCGCGAAGCCAGCGATGTCTGCCAGCCCGTCGAAGTTCCGAAGAACGCCTACCTCGATATCAACGGCAAGGACTGGCGTTGCGCACGCGGGTTCGCAAGAACCAGCGACAGCTGCACCGCTATCGTCATTCCGCAAAATGCGTTCCTCGATTCGACAGGTTCGAACTGGGAGTGCGAAGCGCCGGCGCGTCGCCGCGACAACAAGTGCTTGATGCCTTGACCCTGGAAAGGCCATGAGGATGGACAGCATCGTGCTACTGGAAGGCTTGATCCGCGACGTCGAAGAGCATCTGAAGTCGCCAACCAAGGCCAACCGGCGCGCCGCCGCGCTGAAACTCGAGCGGATCGCGGCGATTGCATCGACACTGGCATTCACAGTGCATACGCCGCGCTGACCGAAATCATCTGCAAACCGGCAGCGAACCGCCCCGCGGCGCTGCGACACTGAAAAGAGGACTGAATGGCTGCACGAAACCAACTCCGCGGCATCAAGCGGAAATGCCAGAACGAAGGCTGCGGATTGCCGTTCTACGATCTCAACCGGGCCGAGATCGCCTGCCCGAACTGCGGCAGCGGCTACGAGATTATTGTACCGCCGCCGCCACGCGCCGGTTCGGGCGGCCAGCGCCGTTTCAACCGCAACTATCCGGTCATGCAAGCTCCCGTCGAAGCCGCCGCCGTCCCCGCCGAGATCGAGGAGGCCGGCGTCGAGGCCGAATTGGAGGAGACGGAGACCTCTGCTGACGCCGCCGACACCGTGGCCGACGTCATTCTCGAGGACGAGGAGGAGGGCGAGGCGATCGACCTCGGCACGGTTCCAGCCGAGGGCCGCGAGGAGTGATGGGCGCCAAGCCCGCGCACAGCTGATCTGCAGCAACGGCCTCGCCCACCCGTGACAGGGCCATTGGCACGGCCTACTATCCTCCCGAATTCCACATCGGGAGGACCGGCAATGCCCATGACCATCCGCCAGCTTGGACCCGGATTTGTCGGCGAGGTTTCCGGCCTCGACTTGACCAAGCCGCTGCCCGCTGCCGACATCGCCGCCATCCACGCCGGCATGGATCAGCATGCCGTGCTGATCTTCCATGGCCAGAACTTCACCGACGAACAGCAACTCGCTTATACGCAGAGCCTCGGGCCGCTCGAAATCGCGATCGGTTTCAATCTGCGCCCGCCCGGCGATCAGCGTCTCTCCTCGCCCCACTTCGCCGACGTGTCGAACCTCGACAAGGACGGCAAGCCGTTCGCGCGTGACGACCGGCGCTGGCAATTCGCCATCGGCAACCGGCTTTGGCATTCCGACAGCTCGTTCAAGGTCATTCCGGCTAAGTACTCGCTACTGCATGCCCGCAAGCTTCCCTCGAAGGGCGGCAACACCGAGTTCGCCGATATGCGTCAGGCGTGGGAGTCGTTCGACGCTGAAACGCAAGCCACATGCGAGCCGTTGATCTGCGAGCACTCGCAGATGTTTTCACGCGCCAAGCTCGGCTTCACGGAGTTCAGCGAAGCGGAGTTGCCGCGTTTCAAGCCCGTCCGCCAGCGCCTCGTGCGCGTGCATCCATCAACGGGCCGGAAATCGATCTACCTCTCCTCGCACGCTGGCCGGATCGTCGGCTGGCCCGAGCCCGAGGCGAAGGCCTTCCTGATGGATCTCACGGAGATGGCGACGCAGCGCGAGTTCACCTATTCGCACACGTGGGCTGTCGGCGATCTCGTGATGTGGGACAACCAGCGCACCATGCACCGCGCGCGGCCCTTCCCGCAGAATGAGCCCCGCGACGTCCGCCGCACCACACTGATGGGCAGTGCGCCGACTGTCGAACAGCAGGCTGCGTGACACCCTTTGATTGGGTCCAGCACTCAATATGCGAGACCCAACACTGAAAGAGCCTTATCTTTTTTGGGTCTCGAAGCACAGGCGCGACCCATCCGACACCGCGGAGGCCCCCATGCCGCTGTCCATCAAGCAACTCGGTCCTGGTATTGCCGGCGAGGTTTCCGGGCTCGATCTGACGAAGCCTCTGCCGCAAGAGGATATTGCGGCAATCCACGCCGGCATGGACAAGTACGCCGTGCTGGTCTTCCACGGCCACAACTTCACGGATGACGAGCAGCTGGCTTTCACGCAAAGCCTCGGCCCGATCGAGCACGATTTCGCGACCAGCCTCAGAGGCCCGGACCGACTGCCAAGCTCGTTCGCGGACGTTTCGAACCTCGACAGATCCGGCCAGACCCTCGCGCGCGACAGCAAGAAGCGGCTCTATAACCTCGGCAATCAGCTCTGGCATTCGGACAGCTCGTTCAAGGTGGTGCCGGCCAAGTATTCCCTGTTGCATTGCTGCTCGGTGACCTCGACGGGCGGCAACACCGAGTTCGCCGACATGCGCCAGGCCTGGGATGCCCTCGACCCGGAGACCAGGGAACAGTGCGAGCCACTGATCTGCGAACACTCGCGCATGCACTCGCGCGCGAGGCTTGGATTTACGGCCGCCGACTTCACAGAGAAGGACGCCGCCACCTTGCGGCCCGTCCTACAGCGCCTCGTGCGCCTGCACCCGAGCAGCAAACGCAAGTCGATCTATCTCTCCGCCCACGCCGGCAAGATCGTCGGCTGGCCGGAGCCGGAGGCCAAAGCCTTCCTCATGGACCTCACGGAGCACGCGACGCAGCGTGAGTTCGTCTACGCGCACAAGTGGCGGGTCGGCGATCTCGTCATCTGGGACAATCAGGCGACCATGCATCGCGTGCGCCCCTATCCGCACAACGAGGCGCGCGACATGCGCCGCACGACGCTGGCAGGTGATAAACCCACCGTCGAAAACCAGGAGTCTTGGGGCGAAGCGGCGCAGTAACCCGCAATCGCCTCACTCTTTCGCCAGCAGCTCCCGCAGCTCAGTCTTGAGCACCTTGCCGTAGTTGTTCTTCGGCAGCGCGTCGACGAACCTGTAGCCTTTCGGGCGCTTGAAGCGCGCCACGTTGTCGAGGCAGAGACGATCGAGATCGCCGCCTGCGATGTCCGCACCCGGGCGGCGCACGACGTAGGCGATCACCTCCTCGCCCCAGTCGGCGTGCGGCCGCGACACCACCGCGCATTCGAGCACACCCGCGTGCGTCAGCAGGACTTCCTCCAGCTCACGCGGATAGATGTTCGATCCGCCGGAAATGATCATGTCCTTTGAGCGGTCCTTGATCGTGAGAAACCCGTCGTCGTCGACGCTGCCGAGATCACCGGTCCATAGCCAGCCGTCGCGCAGCGCCTTGGCGTTGGCCTCCGGGTTGTTCCAGTAGCCGCGCATCACGCATTCGCTGCGGGTGATGATCTCGCCGATCTCGCCGGGCAGCACGTCACGCCCGCCCTCGTCGACGACGCGGAACGCACAACCGGTGCGCGCGACGCCCGTGCTGCCAAGCCGTGCCTCATAGCGCGGATGGGTGTCGTCGGCATGCAGCACCTTCGAGAGGCCGGTGATCGTCATCGGGCTCTCGCCCTGGCCATAGAGCTGATAGAGTTTCGGCCCAAACTGCTGCAAGGCCCGCTTCAAATCGGCAACGTACATAGGCGCGCCGCCATAGTGGATCGTCTTGAGATTGCGCGTATCTGTCGCGCCTGCCAGCGGATGATTGATCAGCCGCGTCAGCATAGTCGGCGCCGCGAACATCGAGACATTTGGATACTGGCGCAGGCCCGCGAAAATGCGCTCCGGCTCGAACGAGCCGGGAATGATCACATTGTGTGCGCCCTTCGCGATGAACGCCATGCTGTAGAGACCGGACCCGTGCGACATCGGCGCGGCGTGGAACATGGTATCGCGGTGGTCGAGGAAATCGATATCGGCGTAGTAGCCGTGCGTCATGAACATCAGGTTGCGATGGGTGAGCACGGCGCCTTTCGGCCAGCCTGTCGTTCCGCTCGTGTAGAACAGCCAGGCCTCGTCAGTGGCATCCAGGCGCTCGCCGGCGCTTGCCTCTCCCGCAAGCAGCGCCCGATAGTCGCGCGTCTTGGTTGCGATAACCGGCGGCAGCGCCGTGCCGGCCGGCAGTTCGGACAGTTTCCCGGCGAGATCGGGGGTCACGATGCAAAGTTTCGCGCCGGCATTGTCCAGTATCCACGCCAACTCTTTCGGATGCAGCTTGTTGTTGATCGGGACCGCTGCGAGTCCCGCACGCCAAACCCCGTATATGACAGGAAGAAACTCGAGGCAGTTTTCCATCCAGATGCCGACGCGATCGCCGGGTTCCAGTCCGTGCCGGTTAACTAAGGCGCCGGCAATACGCGCCACCTGGTCCTCGAATTCGGCAAACGACAGAGTTGCATCAGCCTCGGTGATGGCCGGCTGTTGAGGCCGGAAACGCGCGATCACTTGCAGTGTCTTCGAGAGGTTCACGACGTTGTGTCCCAAAAAACTTATCCCCACTCTCTGGGGCTGCGGTAAACTCAAGCCAATCGACCAATGGCTTGCCCAACCTGCCTTGGTTTACCGGAATTGCAAGCCCTGGAGGCGCACATCATGACCCGAATTCTCTCGGCCCTGTTCCTGGCGCTGCTGGCCTTCGCACCTGCACCGGTGGCTGCCGCCGAACCGCTGGTTGACGTCGCCTGGGTGAAAGCCAATCTCGGCAAGCCCGGCATCGTATTCCTCGATGTGCGCAGTGGCGCCGGCCGCACCAAGGCCGATTATCTCGCAGGCCATATCCCCGGATCGGTTTTCACCGACTACGGGCGGGACGGCTGGCGCGAGAAGACCAAGGACGGTGTCGACGGCCAGCTTCCGCCCATCGACAAGCTCGCTGCCGTGATTGGCAATCACGGCATCGACAACACCACGCACGTCGTGTTCATTCCGGAAGGCCGCAGCGCCGTCGACGTCGGCGCGGCAACCCGCCTCTACTGGACCTTGAAGGTGATGGGACACGACAAGCTCTCGGTCCTCGACGGCGGCTTCACGGCCTGGGTGCGCGAGATCGACCAGGACAAGAAGCCGGTCAATCCGCTGGAGACCGCCGACGTGAAGCCGGTGGCGAAGACATTCACGGCGAACCTGCGGACCGGGATGCTGGTCGGAAAGGCCGAGGTGAAGAAGGCACTCGCTGAGAAGTCGTCGATCGTCGACAACCGGCCGCAGGACTTCCACGTTGGCCTGACAAAGAGCCCGGCAGCGAGAACCGCGGGCACCATTCCCGGCGCCCAGAGCCTGCCCGAGAGCTGGATCACCCAGAACAACGGAGGCACTTTCCGGACCAAAACGCAGCTTGCCAAGCTCTATCAGGCGCAAAGCGTGCCGACGTCCGGCGACCAGATCTCGTTCTGCAACACGGGGCATTGGGCGAGCCTCGGCTGGTTCGCCTCGTCGGAGATCCTCGGCAACAAGGCGGCGCGCCTGTACTCTGGCTCGATGGCCGATTGGACCGCAGACCCGAGCCTACCCGTTGAGCAGAAGGTCAAAACGGAGTAGCGCGAGCCTGACTAGAGCAATTTCCTGCCTCGCCTCCAAAGGGACCCCATGCCGCTGCAGACAGACTTCGAAACCATCTCGCTGAAGATCGACCCGGACAAGATCGGCGTCATCACGCTCAATCGTCCTGATGTGCGCAACGCCATGAACACGGCGATGATGACGGACCTGCGCGACTGCTTCCAGCAATTCTACATCGACCCCAACGTCGCCTTCTGCCTCGTCGTGACCGGCGCCGGCGATCAGGCTTTCTGCTCCGGCGGCGACCTCAAAGAGCGCCGTGGCATGTCCGACGAAACGTGGCGCCAGCAGCACGCCATCGTCGAGCAGATGGTGCGCAACATGCACGACTGCCCGATCCCGGTGATCGCCGCGGTCAATGGCGCGGCGTATGCCGGCGGCATGGAAATCGCACTCGCCTGCGACTTCGTCTACGCCGCCGAGCACGCCAAATTCGCGCTGACGGAAGTCACGCTCGGCATCATTCCAGGCGCCGCCGGCACACAGAACCTGCCTCGTGCCGTCGGCGTCCGCCGCGCCAAGGAGATCATCCTCACTGGCACGCCGTTCGGCGCCGCCGAGGCGCTCGAGTGGGGCATGGTCAACAAGGTCGTCTCCGGACCGAAGCTGATGGACGAAGTCATGGCGACCGCGCGCAAGATTGCCTCTAATGCCCCGGTCTCCGCCCGGCAAGCCAAGAAGGCGCTCGACAAGGCAACGGAGCTTGACCGAGCCTCGGGCTACGCCTTCGAGATCGAGGCCTACAATCGCACGGTAGTCACGCAGGACCGCCAGGAAGGCATCAATGCCTTCAACGAGAAGCGCAAGCCGGTCTATAAGGGACAGTAAACAACGATCCGTCAGGCTTGCACCCGTTGTCGTTTCACTCCAGAAAGATCCCCGCAACACATTCGCCCCGCGCTGTTCCAGCCAGGGTGTCGCCGCCATCGGAGACAAGCCATGTCCAAACCTGACGTCATCGTTCGCGAAGTCGGCCTTCGCGACGGCCTGCAACTGGCAAAATCATTCGTGCCGACCGAGACCAAGCTAGCCTGGGCGCGTGCCGTTGCCGCCGCCGGCGTGCCCGAAATCGAGATCACCAATTTCGTTCCCGCCAAGGTCATCCCGCAGTTCGCCGACGCGACCGAGGTCGCCAAAGGCGCGCTGACCATCAAGGGCCCAAAAATCGCTGCGCTGGCGCCGAACCGCAAAGGCGCCGAGAACATGCTGTTGGCCGGCGTGCGCAACCTCAACTTCGTGCTGTCGGTCTCGGAAGGCCACAACCAGTCGAACGTGCGCAAGTCCACGGACGCTTCGTTCGCCGAGTTCGAGAATGTGGTGGCACTCCGCAAGGAAAGGCCCGAGTGGAAGACCATCAAGATCCAAGGTTGCCTCGCCACGTCGTTCGGCTGCACCATCGAAGGCAAGGTCGACCCGGATCGCGTGTTGCGCTTCGTTGACCGCTACCTGGAGCTTGGCGCCGACGAGATCACGCTCGCCGACACAGTCGGCTACGCAGGCCCGAGTGAGATCGGCAATCTCTTTACGCACACGGTGCGTCTCGCGGCCGGCAAGCCCGTCTACTCGCACTTCCACGACACCCGCGGACTTGGCCTCGCCAATGTCTACGCCGCGCTCGAGGCGGGAGCATCCGGTTTCGACGCCTCGACGGGGGGCCTCGGCGGCTGCCCCTTCGCGCCTGGCGCTTCGGGCAACATCGTCATGGAGGACCTCGTCTTCCTGCTCGAAAAGGAGGGCCTGCGGACCGGCGTCGATCTGGAGAAGTACCGGAAGGCCCGCGAGATCGCCGAGGCGGCGCTCCCGAACGAGAACTTCTACGGCACCATCCTGCGGGCCGGCCTGCCGAAGGGCTTCACGCCGCCCTCGAAACTGATGGCCGCAGAGTAGGCGCGACGCGTGACCTTGTAGGTTGCCTCAAGCCGCCGATGCCGGCATCGCGATAGGGCGGAGCTATGCTCCGCGTGGGCGCGCCGACCTGACAACCCACCTGCACGCATCTATCGCTGGACGCCGATCGTCGTGACGCCCTAACCTCGGGCCTGCGTAGAAACCGCGGGCCGCTTCGGCGCAAGGGACGTGCAGCATGGCGTTCGAGCTCGGGATGTTCGAGGAGTTTTGGCGCCGCAAGGCCCAGACGGAGGCGGGCGCCTTTCGCGACGCCTTCGCCCAGATCGACGCCGGGGAACGATATGGCCTCGACGTCTGCTGGCTGGCCGAGCTGCACGTCAATCCGGACCGCTCGGTCCTCGCCGCCCCGTTGAACATCGCCAGCGCCGTCGCCGCCCGCACCCAGCGCATGAAGATCGGTATCGCCGTGCAGGTGTTGCCGCTCTGTCACCCGCTGCGCCTCGCAGAGGAAGTGGCGACGGTCGACCATATCAGCGGCGGCCGCCTGATCTTCGGAGTCGGCCGCAGCGGCTTCGCGCGGACCTACGAGGCCTATGGCATTCCATACGCCGAAAGCCGCGAACGCTTTGCCGAGGTGCTGGAGATCCTCGAAAAGGCATTCACCGAGGAGCGCTTCTCCTACGAAGGGCAGTTCCACACCTTCCGCAATGTTCATCTGGTTCCGAAGCCGCTGCAAAAGCCCTTCCCTGAGATCCGCATGGCGGCGTCGAGCTACGACACCTATCCCGTCATCGGCGCCCAGGGCTACCCGATCCTGATCGCCGTCCGCCAAGGGCGGATCGAGGAACTGGCGCCCCACATCGCTGCCTACAGACAGGCCTGGGCGCAGAACGGACATGCCGGACGCGGGCGGATCTACCTGCGTATCCCCGTCTATGTCGGCGAAACATCGCAAGCCGCCCGCGCCGAACCCGAGGCCTCGATCATGCCGTTCTATCGCGAGCTTGGCGCCCAGATCGCGAAGACGGCGACCATCGCCGGTGTCAAGGCGGGCGAGAACCGGGGCGCGCGAGCCGAGGCGCTTCTGAACGTGACTTACGAAGAGACACTCGCCCAAAAGGTCATCGTCGGCTCTCCCGGCGAAGTTGCAGCCCGCATCAACGAGCTGAAGGAGACTCTCGGCCTCGACGGCATCCTGGCCGAAATGAACTGCGGCGGCCTCATCCCGCACGACCGCGTCATGTCCTCGATCCGGCTCCTGTGCGAGCAAGTGGGGCCGAAAGTCAGGTGAGGGAGCGGGCCGCTTCCGTTGCCCGCGCCATCGCTGCGACGGCCCCCCTTACGATAAGGCGCCGATCACTTGCTTGTCGGTCGGGAAGTCACCGCTGGCCTTTTTGGAGAAGGCGAGACGGCCGTCGATCTTGATCTCGAACACGCCGCCGCTGGATTTGATCAGCTTGACGGCGGCGCCGGGCTTGGTTTTCTGGATCAGTTGTTGCGCCTCACGGGCGCGGGGCTCGTAGCCTCAACCACCGCAATATTCGATTTCGACTTTCATCGGAGTTGGCTCCTTACCGTTCAATTCGCGATCGCATCGTCGCAGGCCCAGACAGTAAGGACAAGCCATCCGATTGCGGCACCCAGGCGCGGCTGGGTCATTCCATTCTTGTCGCAGCCAACTACCGTTGTCATCCCGGGGCTTGTCCCCGGGACCCATCCGTCCGCCGGGTCCGTGGCGAGAGGGACCTGTCGCCGACCGCTTCCGGCACGATGGATCCCTGCATCAAATGCCGGGATGGCATGAGAATGGAATGGCCCCGCCATATGCGACCGGAAAGCCGGTATTCCGGCAGCCCCGTCCCCCTGGACGAGGCGCGGGCCCAGCCGTAAGACACCCTCAGCAGCTCCGCCTCACCGAGGACAATATCCATGACTGACATCACCATGCCCGTGGACACGCAGTGGGCCGATATTCGCGAAGGCGTCCACCAGGTTTGCGAGAAGTTCCCGAACGACTACTGGATGAAGCTCGACCACGCCTCCGAGTATCCTACCCAATTCGTCACGGCGCTTACCGAAGCGGGCTATCTCGGCTGTCTCATTCCGGAGACCTACGGTGGCTCCGGCCTCCCGCTCTCGGCCGGCTGTGCAGTGCTCGAGGCGATCCACGAGTCCGGCTGCAACGCCGCCGCCTGCCACGCGCAGATGTACACGATGGGCACTGTGCTCAAGCATGGCAGCGAGGACCAGAAGAAGCGCTACCTCCCGGACATCGCCTCCGGCAAACTCCGCCTGCAGGCGTTCGGCGTCACGGAGCCCACCACAGGCTCCGACACAACTCAGCTCAAGACGCGCGCCGAGAAGCGCGGCAACAAATACGTCGTCAATGGCCAGAAGGTCTGGACCAGCCGCGTCATGCAATCGGACCTGATGCTGCTGCTTGCGCGCACCACACCGGTCGATCAGGTCAAGCGGCGCACCGACGGCCTCTCCGTCTTTCTCGTCGATCTGCGCGAAGCCAAGGGCCGCGGCGTCGAGATGAAGAAAATCGACGCGATGATCAATCACAACACCTGCGAGGTGTTCTTTGACAACCTCGAAGTGCCGCCGGATGCGCTGATCGGCGAGGAGGGGCAAGGCTTCAAGTACATCCTTTCGAGCATGAACGCCGAGCGCCTGCTGATCTCGGCCGAATGCCTCGGTGATGCGAAATACTTCATCAAGCGCGCCACCGACTACGCCAAGGAGCGCGTCGTTTTCGGCAACCCGATCGGCAAGAACCAGGGCATCCAGTTTCCGATCGCGCGCGCCTATGCGGAGTTGTGCGCCGCCGAGTTGCTCGTCCAGAAGGGCTGCGCCCTGTTCGAAGCGGGCCGCGATTGCGGCGCCGAAGCCAACATGGGCAAGATGCTCGCCGCCGACGCCGCCTGGAAGGCCGCAGAAGCCTGCCTGCAAACGTTCGGCGGCTTTGGCTACGCCCGCGAATACGGCATCGAGCGCAAATGGCGCGAGAGCCAACTCTACCAGACAGCGCCCATCTCAACCAACATGGTCCTCGCCTTCGTCGGCCAGAACATTCTGGGGATGCCGCGGAGCTATTGAGGATATCAGCCTGCCGGCTTGACATCCTTGAACGGGTCGGCGGCGCCTTCGGGCTTCTGGGCGAACGTCTTCATGCTCATGGCGATCAGGCTGTAGTAGCCGAGCACCGCCACGACATCGAGAACGCCCCGCTCACCGAGCGCCGTCTTCGCCGTGGCATAGGTCGCGTCGGAGACCTCACGCGTCGCGAGCAGTTCTTGCGCCAGCGAATACACGGCGATCTCGTCGTCTGCTTTGAACTGAGCGCGCGCGCCCGTGCGCAGCGCCTCCAGTGCAGCTGCATCGACACCATGGCTCCGCGCGATCGGCTCATGGTCGACCCATTCGCCGCCGCATCTCCAATGCGCCGCCATGATCAAGATGCACAGCTCTGACAGGCGCGGCGGCAAACTCGACTGGAACCGGGAATAGAGCCCGAGCTTCTGGCCGCGGCTCAGGAGCTCGGGGCTGTGCAGCCAGATAAAGAACGGTCCATGCATCTTCTTGCGCGGGCCGGCGACGACCTCGTCCCACGCCACCTTCTGCTCGTCGGACAACTGCTCATAGGAAAGTTTCGCAAGACGCATCGCACGCTCCTGGTCCTTGGCCGGCTTCACCCGCGATAATGCGAGTATTGCCCTTTCGGCCGGTACTGCTCGAGATAACCTGGCACAATGATATCGATCGCGTGCGGGCTCAAGACGCCGAGCCCTTGCAGGGTGCGGCCTTCCTTCTGCGCCGTCTCGCTGACGACGTTGTCCCGCTGCAGCATGCGCACCTGATCGGCCGTCAACGGGCGCATCGCATTCGGCAGCGGCGCGGTTATCGCCGCCCCGAGCTTGGCGAGCCAGAACGGCAGCCGCAAGTAACCGCGATTGCGCCCAGCGAACGCCTGCGTCCGGTCGAGCAGCTGCCGGAAGGTCGCGATCTCCGGACCGCCCAGCTCATAGATGGCGCCGGATTTAGCAGTCCCCTCGCACGCGGCCCTGATGGCAGCGGCAACATCGCCCACATACACCGGCTGGAACCGCGTTCTCCCGCCGCCGATCAGCGGCATCAACGGTGCTGTCCGCGCCATCGCCGCAAACCGATTGAAAAACTGATCTTCGGGACCGAACACAATCGATGGCCGCAGGATCACGGCGTCCGGAAATTCCTCCAGAACCGCGGCTTCGCCCGCGGCCTTGCTGCGCCCATAATGGCCCGGCGACCGCGGATCCGCGCCAATGGCGGAGACGTGCACGACATGACGCACACCCGCCTCGCGCGCCGCGCGGGCAAAAGTGCGGGCGCCGTCGGCATGGACGGTGTCGAATGTCTGGCGGCCGGATTTGTAGAGCACACCGACCAGATTGACCGCCGCCTCGGCCCCCTCCAACGCTCGCTTGATGGAATCCGGATAGCGGAGATTGGCCTGAACGGCGTGGATTTGCCCGACGCCACCCATCGGCTGCAGGTGGCCAGCGAGATCCGGCCGGCGGGTCGCTGCCCGGATACGGAAACCGCTCCGTGCCAGCGCGCGCACCGTATACCGCCCGACGAACCCCGACCCGCCAAAGACCGTCACCAGCGCGCCGCTTTCGAGCCGAGATGTCATCCCATTACCTTCCTGGTTCGCCTGCCGTCACGGGGGCAGACATACAGGCACATGCTCCGGCTCTCAAGCGGTCCCGGCATCGCGGAGCCCAGGGGAAGTTGTGGACAAGCTTTCGGGCGAGCACCTAAGCTGTCCTCGATGGATCGGGTCCCTTTGGGCGCGCCACGGGACTAGGAGTGCGGGATGTCGGCAGCAACAAACCGGGTGACAAGACGCGGCGTTCTGATCGGTGCGGCCGCCACCGGTGGCGGATTGGCCATCGGCATCGATGCCTGGAATGTTCCTGAGGCCGTCGCGCAAAAGAGCGGCGCCACGGCCGGTGCCGAGGTTGGCGCCTGGGTGCTCGTTCGCCCCAATGACGATGTTGTCGTGCGCATTGCCCGCTCTGAGATGGGCCAGGGCACGCTGACTGGCCTCGCCCAGTTGGTGGCCGAGGAACTCGAATGCGACTGGGCCAAAGTCAAAACCGAAATGCCGACCCCCGGACAGAACCACGCTCGCAAGCGGGTCTGGGGCGAGATGGGAACCGGCGGCAGCCGCGGCATTCGTACGTCCGAGCAATACGTTCGCCAGGGCGGCGCCGCGGCCCGCACAATGCTCCTGCAGGCCGCCAGCGCCGAATGGAAGGTGCCCGTCACCGAGCTGACGGTCGAAAAGGGTGTCATTCGCCATGCGGCCTCGAATCGGCAAACGACCTTTGGCCGGGTCGCGACAGCAGCCGCCAAGCTGCCCGTGCCCGACCTCAAGACAATGACACTCAAGGATCCGAAATCGTGGAAGATCGCCGGCAAGCCTGTTCGCCGCCTCGACACTGCCGACAAGCTCGACGGCCGTAAGATCTATGCCATCGACGTCAAGCTGCCCGGCATGCTCAACGCCGCAATCAAAGCGTCGCCCGTATTCGGTGGCAAGTTGACCAGTTTCGATGCCGCCAAGATCAAGTCGATGCCCGGCGTGCGCCACGTCGTGAAGGTCAACGATGCGACGGTCGCCGTCGTCGCCGACACCTGGTGGCAAGCCAAGCAAGCCCTCGACGCCCTCCCAATCGTCTGGGACGACGGCCCGAATGCCGCCGAGTCGAGCGCCAGCATCGCAGAGCGGCAGAAGGAAGGGCTCACCACCCCGGGTGACTACGCCAAAAACGCTACCGGCGACGCCATGAAGGCCATCGAAGGGGCGGCCAAGAAAGTCGAGGCCGTCTATGGCACGCCGTTCCTGGCGCATGCCTGCATGGAACCCATGAACTGCGTGGCGAAAGTCACGGCCGATCGCGCGGAAGTGTGGGTCCCGACTCAGAACGGCGAAGCCTCGCACGCGGCCTGCTCCGAGGTCTCCGGACTGCCGCTCGACAAATGCGAGGTCTACAAGCACGACTTGGGCGGCGGCTTCGGCCGCCGCGGCGGCACGCAGGATTATGTCCGCCAGGCCGTCAGCATCGCCAAGCAGGTTCCCGGCGTGCCAATCAAGATGATCTGGAGCCGAGAGGAGGACATGGCGCACGATTTCTACCGGCCGATTTCCCAAGCGCGCATGGTGGCTGGCCTCGACGGCGCCGGCAATCTCGTCGGCCTGCACATGCGTATCTCCGGCCAATCGATCAATGCGTTCGTCAATCCGGCGAACGTGGCGGACGGCAAGGACATGCGCCAGCTCCAGGGGCTGACGGCCGCGCCGAGTGACGCCTACCTCGGGTACAGCGTGCCGAACCTGCTGATCGAGTATGCGATGCGAAACTCATCGGTGCCCGTGGGGCCCTGGCGCGGTGTCAACACCAACCAGAACGCCGTCTACATGGAATGCTTCATCGACGAAGCCGCGAAGGCTGCTGGCAAGGACCCGCTAGAATTCCGCCGTGTCCTGATGTCGAAGCACCCCCGCCATCTGGCCGTCCTGAACGCCGCCGCCGAGAAGGCGGGATGGGGCAAACCGCTGCCGGCTGGCGTCCATCGTGGCGTCGCCCAGTTCAAGGGCTATGGCAGCTACTCCGCCGCCGTCGCCGAGGTCTCCGTCAGTGATCGCGGCAAGCTCAAGGTACACCGCCTCGTCTTCGCGCTCGACAGCGGCCACGTCGTCAATCCCGACCAGGTCGAGGCGCAGGTCGAAGGCTCCGTCGCGTTCGGGCTTGGGGCGACACTACTCGGCGAGAACACCGTCAAAGCCGGCCGCATGGTCGAACAGAACTTCGACACCTACGAGCTGTTGCGCATGGCTGACATGCCGAAGGTCGAGACCGTGCTGGTGCCATCAGGCGGTTTCTGGGGCGGCGTCGGCGAGCCGACGATCTGCGTCGTCGGGCCAGCTGTGATGAATGCGATCTTTGCCGCGACCGGCAGGCCGGTCCGCTCCTTGCCGATCAAGAACCAGAACCTTCGGGCCTAACTTGCGGCCACAGCCAATGCCGCCACAAACCCAACAGAACCGCGCCATAAACCGCGGATAGGTGGACAACCGGGGTGACAGGACCAGCCGGCGGGGCTCGTCCGCCCCCAAGGGTCGGCCACATCCCATGCTTGGCGTCGTCCGATTGATCAGCCACGTGCTTGAGCTTGGTCTCGGCGCCGTGCTGCGTCTCGGGCGGTTTGTGTTCTTCTCCGTCGCCTTCAATGCAAAGCTTGGCCCCCTCCGTCATGTGGTCGCCGCGGGCGTCGCCTACGTCGTCTTCGCGGTGCTCCTGGTCTACGCGGTGGCGCCGCTTCGGGGTGTGATCGGGCACCAGTTTCTCGGTGAAAAGCTGCGCTACGACGCCGAGCGTTGGCTGGCGACCGCCATCTACGACCCCAAAGGCAATTTCATCGGTACGTTCGACCCGCGCCTCGACAGCCAGCGCGACGTAAACTGGACCGAGAGCGCCATCGAGATCGGCAGTTACACGGCCAATCCCGATCACAAATCGATTCCTGTGCGCGAGGTGCCCCCGCACTACTGGCAGTGCCTGACATTTCACGAGGACCGCTACATCGGCGGCCTTCTTAACCCCTATGGCATCGACCTTCTCGGAGTCCTGAAAATCCCCTATTCGACGGTTCGGCGTACGATCCGGCTGAAGCGGCCGAGCCTCGGCGTCGGCGGCTCGACGCTGCCGATGCAGTTCGCGCGTGTGATTTACAAGACGCCGCCAAGTGCTCGGGAGGGCGGCCTCACCAAGCTGCGCCGCAAGATGACCGAGTGGTGGCTGGCGCCGGTGATCTATCACGAGCTGACGCGCGGCGGCGACGACACCCCCTTGAAGCAGTGGGCCGCCAACCATATCTGGCTCGCCCAGCGCACTGGCGGCCAGCCGCTCCACGGCGTCGAGATGACCAGCCGCGTCGTCTTCGGCAAGGAAGCCAAGGACCTGACGACGGCCGAGCAATTCGTGCTGGCGTCAGCAGTGAACAAGCCGATCATCCTGCTCGAGGGCAACGAAAAGCTGAACGAAGTGCGCCTCGATCACTGGCGCTATATTACTGAAGTGCGCGCCAAGATCTGCGCCGAGCGCCTGATCACAGATGCCGACGAGCAGAAGAAGGTGGTGTTCGAGCTGATCGGCTTGGCCGGTGGCCCGCCGGACCCGAAGGTGCGACCGAAGCTGCAGGAGGCACTTGACCATCACGCCCCGGCGCTCGCCAAGCGCGCCGTCGCCAATCCGATGATCCGCGCCAATGCCTTGCTGCCGAGCGCGCGATTCGGACTGCGCGAGGAAATGAAGGATCTCGCTGGCTTTGGCTGGCGCGAGAAGGTCCGCGGCGTCACCACCACGCTCGATGTCTCCGATAATCTGATGTTCGGCGAGCGGGTGCGGGCCGAGCTTGCGAAGCTCGACCGCGATGTTCAGGCGAAACTCAATCCCGGATTCACCCTCGATCAAGCCCGCGTCACACCGGAAGCAGGCGGGTTGCGCTCGCCGCACGTCATTGTCGTCGCGGCCAATGCCAAAGGCGAGATCGTCCGCTACTTCGAGGTTGGCGAGACGGCCCCCTATTTCGGCTCGCCCTTCGCCCGCGAAACCGCAACCGGTCGCTACAATCCCGAGCGCGAGCAGCGGCGCATCGCCTCCACCGGCAAGATCCTCGTCGCAATTGCGGCTGGCAACGAGAACAAGGACACGGCTGAGACGCTCTACACCGATAGCCTAGCGCCGGCGCAGAGCCTCGACGGCTGCAGCAAGGGCGACGGCACCCTAACGCGCGGCCGCCGCGCCATCGTTTCGTTCGCGTGTTCGCTCAATCGCCCGCTCGAATGGCGGGCGGCAACACTTGGCCAGTTGCGCATGAAGCGTCTGATCGATGGCTTCGGCTTCAATATGCCGCCGGCCCAGACCACCGCCGAGGCGACGCCGCCTTCGACCGCCGCCGTGCGCGGGCTCATCTCCGGTTCGCCGCGCCGCGTGCATCATATGTCGGCCGCAGTTCTCGCGGCGCTGACCGGCGAGGGCCACAAACCCTTACCCGCGCCCAGTCTCGTGAAGTCCTACGACTTCGGTGGCAAGGCCGTCGAGACTCTGCCGGGCCGCACCGTCGTGCCCAATCGCTACCTCCGCCCGCACGGCGCCGCGTTCGTCAAAACGGTGCTTGAGGCGCCGTTCTGCTACCGCCATCAGGGACAGGCATACGGCACCCTCAAGAGCCTTTCGCATTGGTGCGCACGCGATCGCGCGGGCGTGCGCCTCCATTTCGCCAAGACGGGTACGGACACCAATGAGGATCCGAACCAGTCGATCGACACGTGGATCACCGGCGGCATTCAGTTCGCCAACGGCCAAGCCTACTCCTACGTCGTCCTGGTCGGCACCGGTTCCACGCGTCAACCGTTTGGCCGCAGCCTGCACGCCGCGCAGGTCGCGAGCCCTTTGTTAGAAGTCCTTCTGAAGGATCTTGAGCCGAAGCAGCGCCCGGCCATCGTTGCCGCTCCTGTTGCGGCAAGGCCGGTCACGAAGCCGGCAGTGGCGACAAAACCGACCAGTACCACGACGTCCGTTCCTGGCGCTCCTGCTCGCAAGGCGCCGGCAGCGCCGCAGCGTACGGATACCGCCACCTCGCCCGACCCGCGTGGGTGAGCTTCCCCTGCTACCTCAATCTGCCCGTCCATTGGGCGCTGGCGAGCAACCCTTTCGCGATCGCTGGTGCCCGTTGCATTTGAGCGTCGACGCCGCGAGCCACGCGTCGCGGTAGGATCGTCGAGCCCTCCTCCGATCTTGTTTGCTTTGACACGCTGCTCTACGCACCCCAGGTGCGGGCGAGGACACGCATCCAATTCTCGAAGCAGATCTTCTCGATCAACCCCTCGCCGAATTGGCGCGCACGCATGGCCGCGACGAGGTTGGGCAGGCCAGCGACGGTGCCCATTGCCTCCGGAATCATCGCCCCGTCGAAGTCCGAACCGAGCCCAACACCATCCTCGCCCAAACGCTCGACCAGATAGGCGATGTGATCGACGACCCTGTCGAGCGGCGTCGCCGCGTTGCGGCGGCCATCCGCCCGCAGGAAACTGACGGCATAGTTGACGCCGACCAGCCCACCCGTCTCCCGGATCGCGGCAAGCTGCTGGTCGGTCAGGTTGCGGGAGGACGCGCACAACGCGTGGGCATTCGAGTGCGTCGCGACGAGTGGCGCGTGCGTGAGCTTGGCCACATCCCAAAACCCCTTCTCGTTGAGATGCGACAGATCGACCAGAACCCGCAACTCGTTGCAGCGCTTGATCAGCGCCTTGCCAAGGTCTGTCAGACCGTCACCGGTGTCCGGCGACGATGGATAACGGAACGGCACGCCGTGGCCGAAGATGTTCGAGCGGCTCCAAACCGGGCCGAGCGAACGCAACCCCGTCGCATAGAGCACGTCGAACATCTTGAAATCGGCATCGAGCGCCTCGCATCCCTCGATGTGCAGCACCGGCGCGTGTGCGCCGGCCGCTTTGGCCGCCCGGATATCGGCCACCGAACGCGCGATCCGGACCCGGCCGTTGGATTGCTCGGCAATGCGAAAGAGCAGCGAGGCCATCTCGAGGGTCGCGCGCTGCGCATGCGTGAGTTCGGGAGGCGGCGGCGCCGGCACGTCGTAGGGCACCGCGTCCATCGGCTCGACAGTCGTGTCCTTGCTCTTCGACGGAACGAAGATCGCATAGAGGCCACCGACCATGCCGCCGGTCTCGGCGCGCGGCAGATCGAGCTGGCCTCGCGTCTCGCCGCTGAGAAACGCCGCGGCGCCGTCATTACCTTGGCGCCAGAGACGCAGGAGCACATCGTTGTGACCATCGAAAGAGTGCATCAGGAACCTTTTTGGATTTGTCTGGCGGACGGGTCGGTCGTGTCCACGCAACCCGGGGCGGGGCCAAAATCTGGCCCGTGACCGCCGTCGCGAACCACACGATCACAAAGCGTAGTCCCGCCACGCGGACCGCGCTAGTGTCCGTCCCGAACCTCGCCCAGAACTTCGCCCAGAACCTCGGCAAGACGGACCCTCCATGACCCTCCTCCTCGCGATCAACGGCGCCGGCGACAACTGGGCTCCGCTGCCCTGGAAACAGCGCTTCTCCGAGCGCTTGCCCGGCTATCCCGTGCAGTCTCCGGACGAAGCCTTGCGCACGCCGGACGCCGTGCGCTACGCCGCAGTTTGGAAGCCGGAGCCGGGTCTCCTCAATCGCTTCCCGAAGCTCGAGGTGATCTTCAATCTCGGCGCCGGCGTCGACGCCTTGATGAAGGATACGACGTTGCCCAATGTGCCGCTGGTGCGCGTGGTCAATGCGGACCTCACCAAGCGCATGACCGAATACGTCGTGCTGCATGTCCTCCTGCATCACCGCCAGCACCAGCGGTTCGTGGCAGCCCAAGCCCAAAAGACATGGGACGCGCCCGACCAATGGGCCGCCGGCGATGTGCGCGTCGGCCTGCTTGGTCTCGGCGAGCTCGGCCGGGATGCGGCAGACGTCCTCACACGCATCGGATTCCAGGTCGCGGGCTGGAGCCGCTCGCCGAAGGCGGTGCCGAATATCCAGTGCTTCGCTGGCGCAAGCGGGCTCAAGCCGTTCCTCGCGCGGACCGACATTCTTGTGGCCCTGCTGCCGCTAACGCCGGACACCACCGGCATCCTCAACCAGGGCCTCTTCCACGGCCTCGCCCGAGACGGCGTTCTGGGCAAGCCTGTCATCATCAATGCCGGACGCGGCGGCCTGCAGGTCGAGGCCGACATTCTCAACTGTCTCGACAACGGCACACTCGGTGCCGCCACCCTCGACGTCTTTGAGACGGAGCCGCTGCCCGCGTCGAGCCGTCTGTGGTCGCACCCGCATGTCACGATCACGCCGCACAACGCGGCCAACTCGAGCCCCGGCGCAATTTCGGACTATGTCGCGGCCCAGATTCGGGCGCATGAGCAAGATAAGCCGCTCACCAATGTGGTCGACCGGTTGAAGGGTTATTGAAGCGAGCCTCGGCGGCTGACCAAATAGGACAATCGTTGCGCCGATGCACCCAAGGGGAGCTTAGTTCCGCCAAGTCATGGGCATCTGAAGGCGCAACGAAACATGAAAGAAAATCCCATGTCTGCTGCCTTGCGCCTCCATCACGCTGCTCCCAGCCGCTCCTCCACCGCGCTCTGGATGCTCGAAGAGCTCGGCGAGCCCTACGAACTCAATGTACTCAACTTCAAGGTGGGCGAGCAGCGCCAGCCCACCTACCTTGCGATCAATCCGATGGGCAAAGTGCCGGCCCTCCAGCACAACAGCCAGCTGATCACTGAAGTCGGCGCCATCTGCGCCTATTTGGCCGACGCGTTCCCAAAGGCTGGTCTCGCCCCCGCGATCGGGGACCCGCTGCGCGGGCCCTACTTGCGTTGGATGTTTTTCCAGGGCAACGCATTTGAGCCAGCCATTGTCGACCGAGCCCTGAAGCGCGAGCCGGGCAATCCCGCCATGTTGCCGTATGGTGACTTCGACACCACGGTCGGTGTCGTCGAGAAAGCCGTCGCGACAGGACCTTGGTTCCTAGGTGACCGCTTTACGGCGCTGGATGTCTATTTCGGCTCTGCCATCCGCTGGACAACCGGATTCGGCCTATTGCCTGTCCGCCCAGCCTTCACCAGCTATATCGAGCGGTTGAACGCACGCCCGGCCGCAAAACGGGCCGCCGCCAAAGATTCCGAGATTGCCGCCCGTCAGAACAGCTGAGACCAGCGCGGAGGCTAAGACCGATGACACGGACCAGATGGCGGGTGGGGCTCGTTACTTCTATCTTGACGGGCGTGGCTTTCAGCGCCGCGTTAGCCGGTGTGCCGTTGCCTGGACCAGACACCCAATCGGGCAGTCTGCCGACCATTGCCCCGCGCGACCGCCCCGAAGACCTGTTGCGGCGCGCTCCTGCCTGCGGCGAGCTTGCGAACGATTGCCTAGTCTGCCGCCGACAACCTGACGGCCAGCCCGCCTGCTCCACGCCCGGCATCGCTTGCCAGCCCAAGGCTTGGCGTTGCATCAAATCGATGGATCACCGGTTCAATTCGGGGCGCGCGTGACACGGCGCGTGCAGTGACTTCGGCCGGCGTGAGGGGTGATTCGAGCGGGGTTTCACGCATGTTGTCCGACGACGCCTTTCGCACGCGCCTTCGCGAGGCCATCGCATCTCTGCGCGATTGGACCGCGACCAACCGGGATGTGGCCGAAGTCGACGAGATCGAGACGCCCGAGTATTGGCGGATCGAAATCCGGCCACGCGCAGCCGCAGCCTGTCCGGTTGAGTTGATCCTACATCGCGCGCAGGTCTACGACCTGATGATAGGCGCGGAGACGTTCGCCGGCCGCCCCATCGAGCAGCTTGACCTTTTCCGGAAGCTGATCGAGGCGATCGCGGCGGGCAACGTCATTACGCGAACCTGGCTGACCGCCGGCACGGGCGCCATCCATTCGGTCGAGACAAGTGTGACCTACGAAAGTGGTACATTGGCCGGAGAACGCCGAGAAGCGCTGGCTGTCACGATTTCGCGCGACGCTTGCCTAGCCATTGATCGAGCCTACGTGCCTTATCGCCGATAGGGCCGCGGCACCGCATCTGGTTCAGCCTGCTATCACCGGCTTCAATGCCTCGGTCAGCAAACGTATCTTGATGTCTTCGTCTTTGACCGCGAGCTGTGCAGCAAACCAGTCCTGCACCATCTGGCACACCTTGGCCGGCGCTGCCCGCGACAGGGCGCGCGAATCCGAGAACAGCTGGAGATCCGCTGGGCTCCAGCCACGCACCGCCAATTGCGCCGCTAGAACGTCATAGTCCTCGCGCTTCGGTTGCAGCGCCTCTTTCGGCGTTTTCCGGCCTTCGACGATGGCCTGGAATACGGTCGTCAGCTGGGTCTGCAGGACAGTTGTGTAATCGGACGACCGCATCAGATCGACCACCACGGGGCTGCTCTCGCCCTGCGAGATAAATCCGTAACAGGCTTCCGTACTGTGCTTGGCGAGTTCCCCCAAGTTGGCCACGAACGCTATCGCGACCGTCTTGAGTTGGGCCGGTGACGCCGAAAATGCGGAGGTCGCATGTTTGCGCCGCAGCTCGACGATGGACTGCGTCAAACAAATCGCGATGTCCTGGTCATCTTTCTTCTCGCCCTTCAGGCGGGCGGCCTCATCGACCCGCTCGCGATACCAGTCCGGAAATTCCTTCTTGAGGATTTGCCAGAGCGGCGCCTTTTGGAAAGTCGCGTCGATGTCTTCGGCCTTGACCGAGAACGTCTTGAGCGGCGCGTCCTTCATCGCCTCCTTGGGCGCGCGAACGACCGGAACCGCTGTCGAAACGGACTTGCCGATGAAGGGAAGCGTTGAGAGCTGGCCGGTCGAATGCAAAATGTAGGCGCCGGCCCCGAGCGCGCCGAGCACAAGAATGGCCGCCAGCGATTTCCAGGGGAACCGGCGGCGCCGCGGCTCGTCCAGCTCAGCATCCGGATTGAGAATGGGTTGGGGCGGCAGCATGGCCTGTGGTGATGGTCCACGCGGCGCGCGGTCGTTTGGAGACGCAGATAAGGACGGCGTGGCGGGCGCAGGACCGGATCGCTGCTGGAGTTGAGCCGTTGGCGCGACGCGGCCGCCATGGCCTGATTCAAGGGCCGGACGTGGCGCGCGTGGCGCCTGCGGCTCGGAGCTCAATGTCCGACTTGGCGCGGCGTCCGGCCGATGCTGGAAACCGCCCTGGCCCTTCGCCGCGCCGCCGCCAGGGGCTGAAGCTACTGTCGCCCTAGGTGCAGGTACGGGTGCCACGGCCGCCTGCGGCGGTGCGACCGGGCGCGGCGGCGATTGTGGGGCAGGAACTGCTGGTGGCGGGAATGCAGAAACGGCGCTGGTCCAGTCCGGCATGCCTTGACGCCAGACGAGATCCGTCGGCCGCAGATGGCCAAGTTCCACCAGCTTCCGCATCTCTATGTCGCTGATCGGCCCATGCTGCTGGCCGTCCCGCGCGAGAAACCATTCGATGGTCTGGTCTGTCTGAAACATCGCTCCGCTCAGTCCCACGGCCACACCAGCGCACGACTATCGGCCGGCTGCTATTCTACCACAGCTGCCGCGATCGCAGCTTGGTTGCCCACGGAAATAGTCGTCCCAAGAAGGATAAGCTCCAACCGAGGCGATCAGATGGCAGCCTATGGCGACCGAGAATGCCCTGCCGCGCCCCATCCGAGCCGCCAGGGACGGGCCGACTATCGCATGCGGAAACCGCTATAGCCGGCTGCGACAACCTCGTCACATTTCTTGACGTAGGCGGTGACCCCACCGACATAGGGCATGAAGACGCGCGGCTTGCCCGGAATGTTCGCGCCCATGTACCAGGAATTGGCCAGCGGATAGAGCGTGCTATGCGCAACCTCGTTGTTGTGCAGCACCCAACCGGTTTCGGCCATCTCATCAGCCTCGATCCGCCGAAGTTGCCGCTGCCCGAGATGCTTCAGGCAGTTCGCAATCCAATCGACGTGCTGCTCGCAGGAAAAGATCATTTGGCTCTTGACGCCGGGACTCTGCGGACCGGTGATCATGAACATGTTCGGGAAACCAGCCACCATCAGCCCGAGATAGGTATGTGGACCGTCGGCCCACTTGCTGGAGAGCGACAGTCCACGACCATTGCGGATATCAATCTCCTTCATCGCCCCGGTCATCGCATCGAAGCCGGTCGCGAACACGATGGCGTCGAGCTCGAACGCGGCCGTCGCGGTCTTCAGGCCGAATGGCGTGATTTCTTCGATCGGCGCGCTGCGGATATCGACCAGCGACACGTTCGGTCGGTTGTAGGTCTCGTAGTAATTGGTATCAAGGATCAGCCGCTTGGTGCCGATCGGATGATCGTTGGGGCAGAGTAACTCGGCGGTCTTTGGATCCTTCACGGTGGCGCGGATCTTGCGGCGGACGAACTCGGATGCCGTATCGTTGGCCGCCTTGTTGGTCAGCAAGTCGGTGTAGGAGTAGAGGAAGCTGATCGAGCCGCCTTCGTTCCACTTCCGCTCGTAAGTAGCGTTGCGCTCGTCATCTGGCACCTCCAGAGCCGACTGGTTCGGCGGCGGATAGCCGCCAATTCCGAACGGCGTGTCGAAAGCGGCGCGCCGGCGCTCGGGATACTCGGCCTTGTGCTGGCGTTCCGCTTCTGAATTCAGTGGCGCGTTGCGCGCGGGCAGACTGAAATTGGCGGTTCGCTGAAACACCGTGAGTTGGCGCGCCTGCGCCGCGATGAGCGGGATCGACTGCACGCCCGAGGACCCTGTCCCGATCACGCCGACCCGTAGCCCCGTGAAATCGACGCCGCCTTGTGGCCAGAGGCCTGTGTGGTACCACTTGCCTTGGAAGCTATCGAGGCCTTTGAAGTTGGGCTTGCGCGGCGTCGACAGATTGCCCGTTGCCATGATGCAGTAGGGCGCGGTGAACGTCTCGCCTTTGTCCGTGTTGATCGACCAGCGCCCAGACGCGTCATCGAAGATCGCCGAAGTCACACGGGTCTTGAACGCGATGTCGCGGCGCAGATCAAAGCGATCGGCGACATGATTCACGTATCGCAGGATTTCGGGTTGCGTGCCGTAGCGTTCCGGCCAGCGCCACTCCTGCTGTAAGTCGTTGTCGAAGGAGTACGAATACTCCATGCTTTCAACGTCACAGCGGCAACCAGGATACCGGTTCCAGTACCACGTTCCCCCAACACCATCGCCAGCTTCCAGCACCCGCACGTTCAGGCCCTGTTGGCGCAGCTTGTGGAGCGCATAGAGACCACCCACGCCGGCGCCGACAACGACCACATCGAAGTCGGTGGATTGTGTCACGGCCTTCTGTGCGGCCTCCCGTGTGCTCGTCATTGACAATCCTCGCTGCTTGGTTAGGTGGCTTGTCCGGACAAATACGCCGGATCGCCGCCGCCGATCAAGCGGTCACGGGATCAAGCCAGCCATGCACGTTTGATGGTGTCGCTGGCTTTTTCCGCCACCATGATCGTCGCCGGATGGATGTTCGACGACGGAACCATCGGCATCACCGAGGCGTCGACCACGCGCAGCCCGTCGATACCCTGCACCTTCAGCTCTGGCGACGTCACGGCCCGGTCGTCCGTTCCCATCCGGGCGGTGCCGCAGGGATGATAGACTGTCGACGCATTATTGCGCAGGTACTCCTTGAAGTCGTCGTCCGTCTTGCAGTCGGGGCCGGGCAGGGCTTCGACGTCGATCAACGACTTGAAGGGTTCGGTGTCGCGGATTTGGCGCGCAAGGCGCCAGCCATCGAGCATCATGCGCCAATCCTCGGCGCGGGACATGTAGTTCGCGTAGATGCGCGGAGGGTAGCGCCCCTCGTGATCGCGCAGTTTGATCTCGCCCCGGCTATAGGGGCGGCAGACGCAAAAATTGAACATGAAGCCCGGGAACGCGTGCAGACCGATCTTGAAGGCGCCTTCGGTCGAAAAGTTGATCGCCTGAAACTGCAGATCCGGGACCGGCTCCGAAGGCCGAGACTTGACGAACATCGTTGCCTCGGTCGCACCGACGGCAAGCTGGCCGCTGCGATTGAGCAGATACTTCATTGCCATCTGTGCCTGCAGCAGCGGGCTCTGCATCACCTCATTGAGTGTTCCCTTGATCCTCGACTTGAAGACGACACGGATCATCAGGTGGTCCTGCAGATCTTTGCCAACACCTTTGAGATCGTGATGAACGGCGACGCCCATCTCCTTCAATTCAGCAGCAGGCCCGATGCCGGACGCCATCAACAGCACGGGCGAGTTGATCGAACCACCGGAAAGGATCACCTCGCGCCGAGCACGAATGCGCCGCACCTCACCGCCCCGCTCGATCTCGACTCCAATGGCTCGCCGACCGTCGAGGAGCACACGGCGCACATGTGCCTCGGTCTTCAGAGACAGGTTCGAGCGCGACAGGTTCGGCTTTAGATAGCCGACCGCCGTCGACACGCGCCGCCCGTTACGTACGTTGAGCTGCACGAAGCCGACGCCTTCGATCTTTTCGCCGTTGAAATCGCGATTGCGCGGAATCTGCAGCGTCTCGCAAGCATCTACGAACGCACGCGCCGGCCGTGACGGGTCCTTGATGCTCGAGATGTGCATGGGTCCGCCGGTGCCCCGCCAGTCATCGGCGCCATCCTCGTTGTGCTCGGATTTCTTGAAGTAAGGCAACACATCCTTGTAGCCCCAGCCCTTGGCGCCGAGCCGTTCCCATTCGTCGAAGTCGGACGGCGCGCCGCGCAAAAACACCAGGCCATTGATCGAGCCTGATCCACCCAGCACCTTGCCGCGCGGCCAGGTGATGCGCCGGCCGTTCAAGCCGGGCTCCGGCTCGGTCTGATAGCCCCAATTCAGCTTCGGGTTGGGCACCACTTTGCCGAACCCGAGCGGGACATGGATCCAGGGATTGCGATCGCGCTTTCCGGCCTCGATCAAGCAGAGCGTGACGCGCGGATCCTCGGTCAGGCGCGTGGCCACGATGCAGCCTGCCGACCCCGCCCCCGCAACGACGTAGTCGTACTCCTCATCAAACTGCATCGCTGCCGCCATGGTGCTCCCCGCTGCCTGCGCCTGGCCAAGGCCGGACACCCGCCCGCCAGCCGTTATCTCCAGGTTCAGCCTAGGGAAACACCGTTCGCTTGAAAAGCGCGGCCGCTCGGTCTTGGCCTCCATTGTCACTTGCAGTCGCCAGCTGACGGCTGTGCATAACCTTCTAGTTCCATTGACACCCATGCAATACCATTCTATCCCATAACAGCCCGTCCGCACCGGGCAGGGGACGCGGGTCGTGGCGCCAAACTCCGTTGGGGGACGGGGATCGGCGACCGCCCGCTCCCGTCCGGTGCCTCGGGCAGCAATCCGGCCCGCGAGTCGGGTGCGTGATTGGCGTTGGTGCGAGGCGAACGAAACTTGGAGATGGACCGCTTTGTCTCAACATTCTCGAACCGCATCGACGCGAAGGGCCGCGTCTCAATTCCAGCCCCGTTCCGCGCCGTTCTCGAGCGCGACCGCTATGGCGCCGGCGCCAGCCTCGGCATCTACTGCTACCCCTCGCTCGATGCTCCGGCGCTCGATGCCGGCGGCGAACGGCTCGCCCAGAAAATCGACGGGCTTCTCGCAGGTTTGCCGGATTATTCGGACGAGCGGGACGAGTTGTCTGTCGCGCTCTATGGTGACGTCCAGATCCTCTCCATCGACCCGGACGGACGTATCGTGCTTCCTGAAAAGCTTCGCGCGTATCTCGGCCTCGGCGGCGCTGCTGCCGAAATCGCTTTTGTCGGGCTGGGCGAGAAGTTTCAGATGTGGGAGCCCAAACGCTTCGACGAGCGCCGCGCCAAGGCTCGGGCCAAAGTCCAAGACCATCGCAAGCTGCTAGGCAGCGCGCCGCCGCGTCCCTCGCCGCGGACTAGCGGGAGCGGCGGCGAAGGCAACCCGCAATGACGCCCCCGGCCGGCCCTCCCGAACATGTGCCGAGCGACGCGCCGCGCCATCGCCCCGTTCTGCTCGATGAGGTGCTAGCTGCTCTCGCGCCCAGCGCGGGCGAACGCCACATCGACGGCACGTTCGGCGCCGGCGGTTATTCCCGTGCCATTCTCGCAACCGGCGCCAGCGTTCTCGCCATCGACCGTGATCCGACGGCGATCCGCGACGGCGCAGCCCTGGTGCTCGAATATCCCAATCGCCTGACGCTGGTCGAGAACCGCTACAGCGTGATGGCCGAGATCGCCGCCGACCTCGCCCCCAACGGCATCGACGGCGTGGTGCTGGATATTGGCGTTTCTTCGATGCAGCTTGATCAGGCCGAGCGCGGCTTCTCATTCATGAGCGACGGTCCTCTCGACATGCGTATGGGCGCAGAGGGGCCTTCCGCCGCCACCATCGTCAACGAGGATGACGAGGCGCGCATTGCCGACATCCTGTTCCATCTCGGCGAGGAACGCCGAGGCCGCCAGATCGCCCGCGCCATCGTCAAAGCCCGCGACATCGCCCCGATCGCCACGACCGGCGCCCTCGCAGCACTTGTCGAGAAGACCATCGGCCGGCGTCCGGGCGACGACAAGCATCCCGCGACCCGCACGTTCCAGGCGTTGCGCATCGCCATCAACGACGAGCTTGGCGAATTGGCGCGCGGACTGGCCGCCGCCGAGGCCATCCTGAAGCCGGGCGGGCGCCTCGCCGTCGTCACCTTCCACTCGCTGGAGGACCGCATCGTGAAGCGGTTTCTGGCGCGCCGGTCTGGCCGACATTCACAGGGATCGCGGCATGGGCCGCCATCCCGCGCCGATGCCGATGCCCCGAGTTTCCGAATTATTAACCAACGCCCGCTAACCCCGTCTCACCAGGAGATGTCCGCCAACCCGCGCGCCCGATCCGCAAAGCTGCGAGCGGCGACACGGACCGAGGCGGCGCCGTGGCCGGCCGAAGCCGCTGATGCGTTAGGGTTGCCCGGCCTCGACGAGGACTCCCACTAAGGCCGTCTCCCGGCTCGGAAGGAGGACGCATGGCGCGATTGCTGACCATTGCCGCCGGATTCCTGACGCTGGGCTCGGCCTGTGCCCTCTATGGCCTGAATTACGACACGCGCCGGCTCGAGGCGCGCGTACAGGCCCAAGAACGCGCTGTCGAGAAAGCCGAGAGCGACATTGCCGTGCTGAAATCCGAGCGAGCATATCTCGGCCGGCCGGAGCGCATCGAAGCGCTCGCCCGCGCCCAGGGGCTGCGCCCGATCCGGGAGACCCAGTACATCACGCTGGGCGATCTCACCGATCCGCCTCGATCGCCGCTGCCAATGGCCGCACCAACGATGTCGCGGCGGCCGGCCGCGGTCGACCGGTGAGCGTCCAGGCCGCCATGGCCCGGCGCGCGCCGGCATTCGACCCGCCACCAGCGGGCTTCAAAGTGTCCGACCATGGCAGCCGCGCCCGCCTGCTGGCGATTGCAGGTGGTCTTGGCCTTATATTCCTGGCCATCGCCGGTCAGCTGATCCGCCTGTCGCTGGCTCAGCGATCTGACCTGCGCACATCGATTGCGGAACCGATCGCGCGCACGCTGGCGCGGCCCGACATCGTCGACCGCAACGGGCGCATCATCGCCACCGACGTCGGCGCGCCATCGCTTTTTGCCGATCCCGCGATCATCCTCGATCTCGATGAGGTGATCGAGAAACTTGCCGTGACCTTGCCCGGCCTCGACGAGCAGGATCTGCGCCGCCTTCTGGCGGACCGAAGCCGCCGCTTCGTCTGGATCCGACGTGGCTTGACGCCGATCGAAGCCCAGCGTGTGCACGAGCTCGGCTTGCCGGGCCTTGCTTTCCGCCGGGAACCAAAACGCGTCTATCCGGCTGGCACGCTGCTTGGCCACGCCATTGGGCACGTAAACATCGACAATCGCGGCGTCGCCGGCATTGAGCGTCATATCGACGAGACGATGGGCATCGACCTGGTCTCCGGGGCGACGGCATCGCGGCTGGCGCCGGTCCACCTGTCGATTGATCTCGGAACACAACATGCCGTCGCCGACGAATTGCGCGCCGCGATCGAACGCTATTCGGCGACGGCGGCGGCCGGCCTTGTCATGGATGCCCGGACAGGCGAAATCATCGCAGCGGTTTCGTTGCCCGCGATCGATCCCAACCGCCCGGCCGACGCGATTGATCCCGCCCGTCCCGATCGCCTGCAGGCCGGCGTCTTTGAGCTCGGCTCGATCTTCAAGGCGGTGACCGTCGCGATGGCACTGGAAGACGGCCAAGCAACGCTCGACACTGCCTATGACGTCACCGTGCCGATCGAGATCGGCCGCCATGTGATCAAGGATCTACACCCCGCCAGCCGGCCCTTGACGGTGCGCGACATCTTTCTGCAATCGTCGAACGTCGGCGCGGGGCGGATCGCGCTTGAGGCCGGCGCGAGCCGACAGCTGATGTTCCTGGCGCGGCTTGGCCTGACGGAGGCCATCCGCACCGAAGCCGGCCCCGTCGCAGCGCCGCTGCTCCCGCAACGCTGGGACCGGATCGAGACCGTGACGATCGCCTACGGCCACGGATTTGCGCTTGCCCCGCTGCAGTTTGCGGCGACCGCAGCAACGCTGGTCAACGGTGGCGTCCGTGTAATGCCGACCTACCTCAAACCCAAAGTGGGCACGGGGCCCGGTGAGCAGATCCTGACCACGGCAACCAGCGCAGCACTGCGCGAATTGATGCGCCTCAACGTCACGGCGGCGAATGGCACTGGCCGGCGTGCCGAGGTGGCCGGCTATCGCGTTGGCGGCAAGACCGGAACGGCCGAGATGCCCGGCGAGCACGGCTATCAGGCCCGCGCGGTCATCGCCTCCTTTATTGGCGCACTGCCCATGGATGCTCCGCGCTACATCACGCTGGTCTCACTGTTCGAACCGAAACCGGCGGAGGCCACCAACGGCGGTATTACCGCTGGCGTCAACGCAGCACCGGTCACCGCCAGGATTGTCGAGCGTATCGCGCCGATCCTGGGCATCCTGCCGCGGCGGATCGAGGCCATCCCGTCCGCGGACCGATTTGACGGCGGCGGCGACGCCAAATAAGTACCCATTGTGGGTTCGCCGCGTGCAGCGCGCGGGCAGATCGAGGACGGGGCGGGAGCAGCCGGGACGCGATGCAGCACGCACTCTCAGCTCTGATCCAGACCGATGCCACCCCCGATGCGGGTTCAGGTGACCCCACAGTTCTGGGGATCACTGCCGACAGCCGGATGGTGCAACCGGGCTTCCTGTTCGCGGCACTGACTGGCTCGAAGACGGATGGCGCCCACTTCGTCGCCGATGCCGTCGCCAAGGGCGCGGCTGCGATCCTGTGTGCCGCCGATGCAGCTATCTCCGTGCCACCCGGCGTGACCCTGGTCCGAGCCGTCGAACCACGCCGCGCCCTCGCGCGGATCGCCGCACGCTTCTACGGACGGCAACCCGCAACCATCGTCGCCGTCACAGGCACCAATGGCAAGACGTCGATCGCCGAGTTCGTCCGCCAGATCTTTGCCGCCTGCGGCCGCAGCGCCGCCTCGCTTGGCACCATCGGGGTCGTGAAACCCGACGGCTCCGTCTACGGTTCTCTGACGACCCCCGATCCCGTCACCTTGCACAAGACATTGGCTGATCTTGCAGGCGAGGGCGTCACGCATCTGGCGCTCGAAGCGTCGTCGCACGGGCTCGACCAGTTCCGTCTCGACGGCGTTATGCTCACCGCCGCCGCCTTCAACAATCTCGGCCGCGACCACCTCGACTACCACCCGACCATGGAGGCGTATCTGGACGCCAAGCTTCGTCTGTTCCGCGAGCTTCTGCAGCCCGGACAGATGGCGGTAGTGAATGCGGATGGCCCCGCCGCCGACAAGGCCTTGGAATCGGCCCGCGCGCGCGGCCTCAATGTCATGACGACAGGATTTGCTGGCGACACTCTGCGCCTCGCCAAGGCGGAGCGAAAAGGGTTTCACCAACAGCTCGAGATTTTGCACGACGGACGCCGCTATCACGTCGAGTTGCCTCTGATCGGCGACTATCAGGCGGGCAATGCGCTGGTCGCGGTGGCGCTCGCCATTGGCGCCGGCGAGTCTCCCGATGCTGCCATCGCGGCTATGGCCGGCCTCAAAGGCGTCACCGGCCGGCTCGAGGTTGTCGGCGAAACAAACGGAGGCACCGCCGTCGTCGATTACGCCCACAAACCCGAGGCCCTTGCAGCCGCGCTCGACGCCCTGCGCCCGTTCGCGACCGGCCGCTTGATCTCCGTGTTCGGCTGCGGCGGCGATCGCGATCGCGGCAAACGTCCGATCATGGGCCGGATCTCGGTGGAGAAGGCCGATATCACTCTTATTACCGACGACAACCCGCGCACCGAGCAACCCGCGGCAATTCGGGCTGAGATCCTCGCAGATGCCAAAGGCGCCCGCGAGATCGGCGACCGCGCTGCGGCCATCCGCGAGGGCGTGCGGATGCTCGGGCCAGGCGACGTGTTGCTCGTCGCCGGCAAAGGGCACGAAACCGGCCAGATCATCGGCGACACAGTGCTCCCATTCTCCGACCATAAGGAAGTCTTGAACGCAATCCGCGAGCGCACGCATGGCTGACACACTTTGGACATGGGAGGCTCTGGTCGCAGCGTCCGGCGGCGTGGCCGACGGGCTTCCCGCACGCGCGATCACCGGATTCTCGATCGACACGCGCTCGATCGCGGCCGGCGAGGTCTTCGTCGCCTTGCAAGGATCAGCGCGACGGGCACGACTTCGTGACGACTGCGTTCGAACGCGGCGCCGCCGCAGCCCTGGTCGAAGCCGGCTATCAGCGCAAGGCTGGTGACGGTGCACTGCTTCGCGTCGCCGACACGCTGCGCGGGCTCGAACGCATCGGCATCGCCGCCCGCGCACGGCTCGGCGACAACGCCCGTGTCATCGCCGTGACCGGCAGCGCCGGCAAGACTGGCACCAAGGAAATGCTGCGCGCGTGCCTCTCGACGTGCGGCCGGACCCACGCGCCGGACAAGTCGTTCAACAACCATTGGGGCGTTCCACTGACGCTCGCCCGCATGCCGGCCGACACGCAGTTCGCATTTTCGAGATCGGCATGAATCACGCGGGCGAGATCCGGCCGCTGGCTCGAATGGTGCGGCCCCACATCGCCATCATCACCAACGTACTGCCCGTCCACGTCGGCAATTTTCCGGATGGCGAAATCGGCGTCGCCAAGGCCAAAGCCGAGATTTTCGAGGGCTTGGTGCCCGGCGGTACCGCCATCATTCTGCGCGACAGTCCGCATTTCGAGCTGCTGTCCACTGCGCTTGAAGCCACCGCGTCGAGCATTCTGTCCTTCGGAACGAGATCGGATTGCGATGCTTGCCTTGCCGCACATGGCGCAACCGCACCGGGCGCGCCAGCACTTCAATCCGTAACGGCCGCCTTCCGCGATGGGCGCAGAATCACCTTGCCCCTCGGCATGCAAGGCGCCCATATCGCGACGAACGCCCTCGCCGTTCTCCTCGCGTTGACGAAATTGGACATCGATCTCGAGCGCGCCATCCAAGCACTGGCCACGGTCAGCGCGGCGCCTGGACGCGGATTGCGGATGACGTTACGCGCAGATGGCGGCACGCTGCTGTTGCTCGACGAGAGCTACAACGCCAACCCCGCCTCCATGCGCGCCGCGCTCGACAATCTTGCAAACACCTCCGGTCCCACGATTCGGCGGCGCGTTGCAGTCCTCGGCGATATGCTCGAACTCGGCGAAAAAGCCGTCAAGTATCATGTGGACCTCGGTCCGGACGCGCGCGTCGCCGATCTCGTTTTCGCCTGCGGTCCCAACATGAAGCATCTCTACGATGGCCTGGATGCGTCGCGGCGCGGCGCCTGGGCGCCCAGTTCCGACGGCCTGATCGAGCCGGTTCTCGCGGCGCTGCAGGCGGGCGATGTCGTCATGGTCAAGGGTTCGCTCGGCAGTCGCATGGCGCCCATCGTGGATGCCATCAAGAAGCGCTTTACGCCCGAAGCCGGGACCGTCTAGAACACGTACTGGATCCGGGCGGGGCAAACAGGGGCGCTCGGAGACCCCCAATCGAGGTGCGGGATGCTCTACGAGCTCGTCAATTTCAGCGACCAGATCGGTCCGTTGAACGTCTTTCGTTACATCACCTTCCGTACCGGCGGCGCGATCATGACCGCGCTGCTGTTCGTATTCCTGTTCGGCCCGTCGATCATCGACCTGCTCCGCGTGAAGCAGGGAAAGGGCCAGCCGATCCGCGAAGACGGCCCGAAGAGCCACTTGTCGAAACGTGGCACGCCGACCATGGGTGGGCTGATGATACTGTCGGGCGTTACGGTTTCGACGCTGCTTTGGGCCAATTTGAGCAACTCTTACGTTTGGATCGTGCTCGGCGTCACCCTCGCCTACGGCGCCATCGGCTTTTATGACGACTATTTGAAGGTGACCAAGCAAACGGCCTCCGGATTTGGCGGCAAGGCCCGGCTCGGGCTCGAGTTTCTGGTCGCCGGTCTCGCGGCCTATGCTGTCATGCGGCTGGGCAAACCCGGCTTCTCGGATGCCCTGACCATGCCGTTCTTCAAGAATGTCATCATCCCTCTCGGCTCGATCTTTATTCTGCTTGGTATCGTCGTGATTGCAGGTGCTGGCAACGCCGTCAACCTGACCGATGGCCTCGACGGCCTCGCCATCGTTCCGGTGATGATCGCCGCCGCCACGTTCGGGCTCATCGCCTACCTCGTCGGCAACTTCCGCTTTGCCAGCTACCTCCAGATCCACTTCGTATCGGGCGCCGGTGAACTCGCGATCATCTGCGGGGCGCTGGTGGGGGCCGGGCTTGGCTTCCTCTGGTTCAATGCGCCACCCGCCATGATCTTCATGGGCGACACCGGCTCGCTGGCGCTTGGCGGAGCCCTTGGTTCGATTGCTGTCGCCACCAAGCATGAACTCGTGCTTGCCATCGTCGGCGGTCTGTTCGTCCTCGAGACTTTGTCGGTGATCATCCAGGTGGCCTCTTTCAAGCTGACGGGCAAACGTGTGTTCCGAATGGCCCCGTTGCATCATCACTTCGAGCAGAAGGGGTGGCAGGAATCGACGGTAGTGGTCCGCTTCTGGATCATCTCGGTCGTGCTGGCCCTGATCGGTCTCGCCACCCTCAAGCTTCGCTAACCAACCTACGGGTTTGGTTGTATATTTCGCGGATGATTCGGGTCACGACATTTGCCGGCCAACGGGTCGCCGTGTTCGGCCTCGGCGGATCCGGCACGGCAACGGTGCACGCCCTGTTGGCCGGCGGCGCCGACGTTGCCGCCTGGGACGATGGCGCGTCTTCTCGCGAAACCGCCGCCAAGGCGGGCCTGCCGCTTGTCGACCTCTCGACCGCCGACTGGTCCCGTTTTGCTGCTCTGATCCTGGCGCCGGGAGTACCGCTCACCCATCCCAAGCCGCATTGGACCGTGCTCAAGGCCCGTGCTGCCGGGGTCGAGGTGATCGGGGACATCGAGCTGTTTTGCCGCGAACGTGCGGCGACTTGTCCTGACAGCCCCTTGATCGCGATCACCGGCACCAACGGCAAGTCGACGACCACGGCCTTGATCACGCATCTGCTCAAGGCGGCCGGCCTCGATGCGCAGATGGGCGGCAACATCGGCCGCGCCATTCTCACATTGGAACCGCCCGCCAGCAACCGTGTCCACGTCGTCGAACTGTCGTCGTTTCAAATCGATCTGACGCCGTCGCTCAAGCCTACCGTTGGCGTGCTGCTCAACCTCTCGCCCGATCACCTCGACCGGCACGGGCCCGCCGACGACGCCGACCAAGCGATGCAGAACTACGCCGCCATCAAGGCGCGCCTGGCACTGGCGGCCGACCGCGCCTGCATCGGCGTCGAGGATGCCTGGGTGCGCGACATCCTCGAGCGGCTCGAAGATGCCGGCCGCCCGATCTACCCCTTCACCACCGGGAAGGGCGCCGCGGTCGTCCCTCGCCTCTACGCGATCGGCCCGACGATCTTCGTGCACGAGAAGCACAACGCGCATGCGTCGAGCACCGAGGTCGCGTCGCTCGATGGCAACACGACACTGCGCGGCCGCCACAACATGCAGAACGCGCTCGCCGCGCTCGCCGCCATTCGCGCGCTCAAAGACACCGCGGCCGCCGGCATGGCGACAGCCGCCTGGAACATCCCAGCGCTCCGGGCCGCCCTTGCGACGTACCCCGGCCTGCCGCACCGCATGGAGGAGGTCGGCCGCGCCGGCAAAGTCGCTTTCATCAATGACAGCAAAGCCACCAACGCCAATTCCGCCGAAAAGGCGCTGGCCTCCTGGGATCGCGACATCTTCTGGATTCTCGGCGGCAAGGCGAAAGAAGGCGGTATCGGGCCGCTCGAGCGCTTTTTCCCGAACATCGCCAAGGCCTACCTGATCGGCGAAGCGAGCGATGTCTTCGCGCTGACGCTCGACGGACGGGTCGCCTACGAGCGCTGCGTCACGCTCGATATTGCTGTCGCCATGGCCGCCGCCGATGCCGCCCGATCCGCTGGCCCGGAGCCTGTCGTTCTGCTGTCGCCGGCCTGCGCCAGCTACGACCAATTTCGGGGCTTCGACCAGCGCGGTGACGCCTTCCGCGACCTGGTTTCACGTACTGTGCCGGACATCGTCATGAAGGCATCGTCATGAAGCTTGGCACCACCGCATGATCTTCACCCGCGCCGACAGAAGCCTGGTCGCCGACTGGTGGTTCACCATTGACCGCGTGCTGGTTGGCGCCGTTCTGCTGCTCGTTGGCATCGGTATGGTGCTATCGATGGCCGCCAGTCCAGCCGTCGCTATCCGAAAGGGCTACGCGACCTATCACTTTGCCGAGCGCCACTTGCTGTTCGCGTTGCTTGGCGTTGCCCTGATGCTAGCGGTCTCGTTCGCAAACCCGCGCATGATCCGCCGGATTGCCCTGGCGACGCTGGTCGTCTCCCTTGGCCTGATGGGCTGGCTGCTTGTTGGCGGGCCCGAGATCAACGGAGCGCGCCGCTGGGTTCGCCTCGCCGGGCACTCGTTCCAGCCGTCCGAAATCGCCAAGCCAGCCTTCATCGTCGTGACAGCCTGGCTCTTTTCAGAAGGCGCCAAGCGCCGCGACATGCCAGCCCTGGCAATCGCCATCACACTTCTGGCGCTGCTCGCGGGCCTGCTCATCCTGCAGCCGGACATCGGCCAGACGATGCTTCTGGCGATGGTTTGGAGCGCATTGTTCGTGCTGGCCGGCTACTCCTTGCATTGGGCCAGCCTGCTCCTGGCCGGCGCGGCGGCGGCCCTTGCCGCAGCCGCGATGACGTTCAGCCATGTGCGGTCCCGGCTCGCGCGCTTCGTCGATCCGTCATCCGGTGACACCTATCAGACGGACCGCGCCATCCAGTCGTTCCGCGAAGGCGGCCTGCTGGGCCGTGGCCCTGGCGAAGGCACGATCAAGTCGATCCTGCCGGACGCCCACACCGACTTCATCTTCGCAGTGGTTGGCGAAGAATATGGCGCGCTCGCGTGCCTTGCGCTGCTGGGGCTGTTTGCGTTCATCGCCATCCGCAGTCTCGACCAGATCTGGTCGGAGCCCGATGCCTTTATCCGGTTGGCGGCAGCCGGCCTCGTTCTCGTGTTCACGTTGCAAGCCGCCATCAACATGGGGGTCAACGTCGGACTGCTTCCGGCCAAGGGCATGACGCTGCCGTTCATTTCCGCCGGCGGCTCATCGAACCTGGGCGCCTCCTTGACGATCGGCATGCTTCTCGCCTTGTTGCGACGGCGTCCGGATCCGTCGCGCGTGAAAAAGCCAACTTTGCGCCCGAGTGTCGGCGCGGTCGGGCATTGAGACATTGGGGGAGACGTGGCTGACGACAGTCCAGGAAGCGTCATGCTGGCCGCTGGCGGCACAGGCGGCCATCTGTTCCCGGCGTTTGCGCTGGCCGAGGAATTGAAGCGCCGCGGAATCGCCGTCGATCTGATCACCGATATGCGCGGCGATCGTTACGGTACCGGCTTCCCCGCCCGCCAAGTCTACCAGATCCCGGCCGCCACGCTCGCCGGCCGCTCGCCGCTCGCCGCCGCCCGAACAGGGGTCATCCTCGCGCGCGGCGTCAAGGCCGCCCTCGACATCTTCGGCAGCGTCAAACCCTCCGCCGTGGTTGGCTTCGGCGGCTATCCGACGTTCCCGCCGCTGATCGCCGCCCGGTGGAAGCGGATTCCCTCCGCCCTGCACGAACAAAACGCTGTGCTCGGCCGCGCCAACCGGATGCTCGCAAAGCGCGTGACCGCCGTCGCCACCTCATTCGAGGTTACGAAGCTGCTTGACGGCCCGCTCAAGGCCAAGGTCCGGTTCACTGGCAATCCCGTGCGCGACGCCGTGATCGACTGGGCCGCCCGTCCGTACCGGCCCTCCGCCGCCGGCGAGACCTTCAATCTTCTGGTGTTTGGCGGCAGTCAGGGCGCGCGTTATTTCTCGGATGCCGTGCCGCCCGCGCTGGCAGCCTTGCCCGCCGAGTTCAAAGCCCGCCTGAATGTTACCCAGCAGTGCCGGGAAGAGGATCTGCAGCGAACCCGGGACGCCTATTCACAGGCCGGCATCACCTGTGAAGTCGCGCCGTTTTTCAAAGCCCTGCCAGAGATCATGGCCAATGCGCAGCTGGTCATCGCCCGGGCTGGCGCCTCTTCGGTGGCCGAGCTGACCGTGCTCGGGCGCCCGTCGATCCTGGTGCCATTGCCACATGCGCTTGACAACGATCAGCTCCAGAACGCAACTCGGCTTGCCGAATCAGGCGGCGGCTGGTGTATCGAACAGAAAGATCTGGACCCTGAGCGGCTGTCTGGCGAAATCGCACGGCTGATGGCCTCGCCGGATGCGTTGGCTGGTGCCGCTGCCGCCGCAAAGGCGCAAGGTCGTCCCGATGCCGTAATCCGGCTCGCCGATCTCGTCGAAGGTCTGATGGGCCGGCGGTCGCGCGTCTAGGGTGCAACCATCCATGCCCATCCGCGCATGGAACGAGACTAGGCATAAGGAACCGCTACATGCAAATGCCCCGCGATCTCGGCGCGATCCACATCCTCGGCATTGGCGGTATCGGGATGAGCGCAATTGCCGAGATCCTGCGCGCCAAGGGCTACACCGTGCAGGGCAGCGACCAGAAGGAAAGCGCCAACGTCAAGCGGCTGCGTACCAAGGGTATCCGCGTGTTCGTCGGCCACGATCCCGTCAATCTCGTCGGCGCACGCTATGTCGTGATCTCGACCGCCGTGAAGCCCGGCAACCCCGAGCTCGATGCCGCCCGTGCCAAGGGCATTCCCATCATCCGCCGCTCGGAGATGCTGGCCGAGTTGATGCGGCTCTACTCGTCGATCTCCGTCACCGGAACCCATGGTAAGACCACGACCACGTCGTTGATCGCCCATGTTCTGAAGGACACCGGACTCGAGCCGACCGTGATTACCGGCGGCATCATCAACGACTGGGGATCGAACGCGCGCTTAGGCGCCGGTCCGTGGATGGTCGTCGAGGCCGACGAATCCGACGGCACCTTCATCAAGATCCCAACCCAGATCGGCGTGGTCACCAACATCGATCCCGAACATCTCGACTACTTCAAGACGGTCGAGAACATGCACCGCGAGTACGAGACGTTCTTCCGCAACATCCCATTCTATGGCCTCGCTGTCACCTGCACGGATCATCCGGTGGCCCGCGACATGATCGAGCGTCTGGCGCTGCGCCGCGATGGCCGGCGCCTTCTCACCTATGGAACCTCGGCGGACTGCGATCTCCGGCTCGACCAGGTGCGCGTCGAGGGCAGCACCACCGTTTTCACCGCCACCCTCTCGTCCCGCGTCAGCGGCGGCGCACGGCGTCTCACCGACTGGATGGTTCCGATCCCGGGCGAGCACAACGCGCTCAATGCGCTCTCGGCGATCGCCGTGTGTGCCGAAGCCGGCATTCCCGACGAGGCGCTGCGCGAATCGATCCAGCGGTTCGCCGGCGTCAAACGCCGATTCCAGCCGACGGGCACATGGAACGGCGTCTCCGTGTTCGACGACTACGGTCATCACCCCATCGAGATCGCGGCCGTTCTGAAGGCGGCGCGCGCTGGCGCGAAAGGGCCGCGTCATCGCCGTTTGTGAACCACATCGCTACACCCGCGTTCGCGATCTCTTTGGCGAGTTCAGCCACTGCTTCGGCGATGCCGACAGCGTCATCGTCACGCCGATGTACTCGGCCGGCGAAGCGCCGATCGAGGGCATCTCGCATAAATCACTCGCTGAAGCTATCCGGCGCACGGGGCATGCTTCCGTCGTCGCCGTCGACAGCGAGCACGATCTCGCCCCGGCCATCCGCAAGCTCGCGCGGGCCGGCGACATGGTCATGTGCTTCGGTGCCGGCAATTCGACCGACTGGGCGCACGCGCTGCCGGCATGGCTCGCCCAAACGATGCGTCAGTCCGGAGGCGCCGCGTGACCGCCGATCTCGCCAGCGACTTGAAGGCGGCGTTGCCCAACCTCAAGGGCCGGTTGATCGCGCATGCCAGCCTCGCCGACGTCACCTGGTTTCGTGTCGGCGGCGCGGCCGAAGTGCTGTTCACACCTGCCGATGAGGCGGATCTCGCCTATTTCCTCAAGGCCATTTCTGGCAGCGTCCCGGTCTTTGTTATCGGCCTCGGGTCGAACCTTCTGGTGCGCGACGGCGGTGTGGGGGGTGTCGTGATCCGGCTCGGCCGGGGCTTCGGCGACGTGAAGGCAGAACCCGGCCATCGTATCCGCGCGGGCACGGCCGTGCCCGACGTCAAGGTTGCGCGCGCCGCCGCCGACGCTGGCGTTGCGGGGCTGGCATTCTATCGTGGTATTCCTGGCTCGATCGGTGGTGCACTGCGCATGAACGCGGGGGCTCACGGCACCGAGACCAAGGACGTTCTGGTGGCGGCGCGCGCAGTGGACCGCTCCGGCACCATTCACGAACTGTCGCTTGCCGATATGGGCTTCACCTATCGCCACTGCGCGATTCCCGACGACTGGATCTTCACCGAGGCGCTTTACCAGGGCATGGCCGGCGATCCGGCCGACATCCTGAAAGCCATGGACGAGGTGGCCGCGTATCGCGAGAAGCACCAGCCGATCAAGGAACGCACGGGGGGATCGACGTTCAAGAACCCGCCGGGCCACAGCGCATGGAAACTGGTCGATGCGGCCGGCATGCGCGGTTATCGCGTTGGCGGGGCCAAGGTCTCCGAGATGCACTGCAACTTCCTCATCAACGACCGGAACGCATCGGGCGAGGATATCGAGCGGCTCGGCGAGACTGTGCGCGCGCGGGTCAAGGCGACATCAGGCGTGACGCTCAACTGGGAAATCATCCGCCTCGGTCGCGCCCGGGACGGCCACGCGACGGGTCAAGCGTTGGCGATCGCCTAAGAGAGACCCACGAATTTCGGGTGCAAGGAACGCAAGCATGACCACCAGGAAACCCGACCGCAAGGATGTTCACGTCGCCGTTCTGATGGGCGGCTGGTCGGCCGAGCGCGAAGTCTCGCTCTCATCTGGCAAAGATTGCGCGGCGGCGCTCGAGGGCGAGGGCTTCCGCGTCACCCGGATCGACGTCGATCGCAACCTCGCCGCCACACTCGGCCAGATCAAGCCCGACGTCTGCTTCAACGCCCTGCATGGCCGCTGGGGCGAAGACGGTTGTGTGCAAGGCCTGCTCGAAGTCCTCGGCATCCCTTACACACACTCGGGCGTGCTCGCCTCATCGCTCGCGATGCACAAGGAGCAGACGCGACGCATCGTCGCCAAGCTCGGCGTGCCGGTTGCCGAAGGCCGCGTCGTGACGTGCGAAGCGGCGCTCGCCGATCACGTGTTGGCCCCGCCCTACGTGGCCAAGCCCGTCGCAGAAGGCTCGAGCGTCGGCGTCGTCATCGTGAAGGAAGGCGCCAATCGGCCGCCCGAGGCGATCCGCCAGATCCCGGTGACGCGTGACAACGAGATCCTGGTCGAACGGTTTATTCCGGGCCACGAGCTGACCTGCGGGGTGATCCGCGGGCAGGCGACCGGCGTCATCGACATCGTCTCCGCAGGCCACCTCGAATTCTACGACTACGAGGCCAAGTACGCACCCGGTGGCTCGAAGCACATTCTGCCGGCCCAGATTCCGGCCAGCGTCACGGCCGCGATCCAGCGCCACACTCTCGCCGCCCATCAGGCGCTCGGCTGCCGCGGCGTCTCTCGCTGCGATTTTCGCTGGGACGACGCCAAGGATGTTCTGGTCTTCCTGGAGATCAACACTCAGCCCGGCATGACGCCCACATCGCTGGTCCCCGAGCTCGCCGAGCATGCAGGCATGACTTTTGGGCAACTCGTCGCCTGGCTGGTCGAGGACGCTTCGGTCGATCGTTAACGCGCAAAGCACCCGTCGGGCGTCCCGCCTCAACCGAAAATTAACCCCTCTGTAGAAAGGTTAACGCAATGGTCCCGGTCTGCGCCGGGTCCCAGCGGCGTTCGTTTACCTTGGGGTGACCCGGCAAGCGCTACGCGATACCGGCGCAACGGCTGGCCGAACGGTCAGGAACAAAACGTTGCGTCGATCTGGTGCACAGATGAAGACTTCGTGGCGTGCTGCGGAGCCAATCTCCCCAGCGCGCGCGCCTGCGCTTCCTCCGCGCGCCCGGCCACTGACGGACCGCGTGCCCGACCCGGCGGCACAGACTAGTCGCCGGTCTCTCCCCGCGCCGAAAGTGCTCGCAGCCCTACTCGGCGTGTTCGTCTTTGCCGCCAGCACCGGTTTCGGACGGACCGTTCGCGGCTTCGAGCCGCTGGGCCCCGAGGCCGACCGGCTGATGACCGCGCTCGGGCTCTCTATCAATGAAATCTCGATCACAGGCCTTGGCCAGGTCCGCGACGCGGATGTGCTGGCAACTCTCGGCGAAGCCGCAACCGGCTCCCTGTTCCGCCTCGATGTTCGCCGCGCCCGCCAACAGCTGGAAGCTCTGCCCTGGGTCGACACCGCAACTGTGACACGCATCTTCCCCGACAAGCTCAAGATCGACCTGTTGCAGCGCCGCCCCGCCGCCCTCTGCATGGACGGAGCGAAGGCGTCATTGATCGATCGTACCGGCCGCAATCTCGGTTTGGTCGCCAATCCCGAGCTGGTTCCAGGATTGCTGCGACTTTCGGGCCAAGGCGCTCCCCAGGCCGCGGCTGAACTGCTCGATCTGCTGACGGCGCATGGCTGGGCGGGCCGGGTCGCCGTTGCCGAGCGAAAGGGCGATCGCCGCTGGACCCTCTTTCTCGCTCATGGCAGCAGCATTCAATTGCCGGAAACCGGCGCCGCTGATGCGCTGGCCAAGGCGATCACTTTGCACAAGCAAACCGGGCTGCTCGATCGCCCCGGAGTCGTCCTCGACCTGCGATCGCTCGAACGCGTGCGCATTTCCGGTCGCCCAGCACCGCGTCTGGTAGCCGCGGTTGTCACGTCTCCATGCCCCATCGATCCGAGCGGGGCCTAGAACATGATCCAACGACTGGAGCCCAGATCTGTTTCTCGTGGTGTGATTGGCGTCCTCGACGTCGGTACAAACAAGATCTGCTGCCTGATGGTGGCGCCTGATGCAGGCGGCCAACCGGCGCTGATCGGTATCGGTCACCAACGCTCGCAGGGCCTCAAATCCGGGATGATCGTCGAAGCCGAGGCTGCGGAAACCGCCGTCCGCGCTGCGATCCGGCAGGCCGAGCGCATGGCTGGCATTGCGCTTGAGCGGGTGCATCTCGCAGTCGCGTGCGGTCGCATTCGATCGGCGAGTTTCCTTGCCCGCGGCGCTATCGGCGACGGCATCGTCGGCGATCCCGATCTAGACCGGTTGCTGGCCGGCGGCGAGGCTTACCTCGCGCGCTCCGGCCGGATGGTCATCCAGTTGACCCGCTCCGATTGGCGCCTTGACGGGGTCGATGGGGTGCGCGACCCGCGCGGCATGGCCGGACACGAGATCGCCGTCGAATTGCAGGGCGTCGCCGCCGATGAAGGGTCTGTCCGCAATCTGCTGAGCGTCGTGGAACGCTGCCACATCGAGGTCGAGGGACTGGTGGCGGCGCCTTATGCCAGCGGCCTTGCCGTTGCAACCGAGGAAGAGCGCCAGACCGGCGTTTTGATCGTCGATATCGGCGCCGGCGTCACGACCCTGGCCGGTTTTTTAGAGAACCGGCTGACCTTTGTCGACGCCATCCCGGTCGGTGGACAGCACGTTACCTTCGACATCGCCCGTGGACTGGCGACGACACTTGTAGAGGCCGAGCGAATCAAAACGCTTTATGGCACACTGGTCAAGGCTGCTTCCGACCATTCCGAGTTGATCTCGTATCCGATCGTGGATGACGGCGAGACGTCAATCTATCAGACCTCACGTGCGAAGGTTCGTGAGATCATCGAACCGCGTGTGGCCGGGCTCCAGCAGCTCATTGCCGAGCGACTCGCGTTACAGGGTCTCGGTGATCTGGCGACCGGGCGCGTGATTCTGACGGGTGGCGCAAGCCAACTGCTCGGATTCGACCAGGCTTGGTCCGAGCAGTTCGGCGGTATCGCGCGTATCGGCCGGCCAAAGCCCATCGGCCGCATGCCCGGTAGCATGTGCAGTCCAGCGTTCTCGACGGTCATCGGACTAACTAACTCGGCGAGATCGTCGGCTGGCGACCGGCTATCGCACTTCCGCTCGCCCGACGGCGAGCGGAGTTACCTGCGCCAGGTCGGGCGATGGTTCAGCCATAACTTCTAGCCGGCCACGCCGGAAACGAACACGACGCGTGTCTGTAAACAAGGATTGCGGGGCTCCCATGAGCATCAAGCTGCAGCTGCCGAAACTGACCGACCTCAAGCCGCGCATCATCGTCATTGGTGTCGGCGGCGCGGGTGGCAACGCGATCAACAACATGATCGCCTCCGGCCTCAATGGCGTCGAATACATCGCGGCCAACACGGACGCGCAGGCGCTCTCGGGTTCCAGTGCGGAACAGCGAATCCAGCTCGGCGTCAACTTGACAGAGGGCCTGGGGGCTGGGTCGAAACCCGAGATCGGCGAAGCCGCCGCCGAGGAAGCGATCGAAGATATCCGCAGCCAGATCTCTGGCGCGCACATGGTGTTTATTGCCGGCGGCATGGGAGGTGGGACGGGAACCGGCGCCGCCGCCGTTATTGCCCGCGTTGCCCGCGAGCTCGAGATCCTCACGGTCGGCATTGTCACGAAACCCTTTCAATTCGAAGGCGTTCGGCGCATGCGCACGGCCGACGCCGGGATCGCCGAGCTGAAGAAACATGTCGATACCCTGATCGTGATCCCTAACCAGAACCTCTTCCGTGTCGCCAACGAAAAGACGACGTTTGCCGATGCCTTCGTGCTAGCCGATCAGGTCCTGTACTCGGGCATCGCCTGCATTGTAGATCTGATCATCAAGGAAGGTCTCATCAACCTCGATTTTGCCGACGTAAAGACTGTCATGAGCGGCATGGGCTCGGCGATGATGGGAACGGGCGACGCTTCGGGCGAACGCCGCGCCATTCGCGCGGCCGAAGAGGCAATCGCCAATCCGCTGCTGGACGAGGTCTCGCTCAAGGGCGCCAAGGGTCTGCTGTTGTCGATCATCGGTGGGCGCGACATGACGCTTTACGAGGTCGATGAAGCGGCAACGCGCGTTCGCCAGGAAGTGGATGCGGATGCCAACATCATCGTTGGCGCCACGTTCGATGAGAACATGGGCGACCGCGTGCGCGTCGCGATCGTCGCATCAGGAATGGCCCCGGCTCAGCCGGCAGTCCAAACGATGTCGCGATCTGCACCGCGGCAGCAGACGCCGCCTCCGCCCCTTCCCGTCGAACCGCCGCACGCGAACCGGGCCCCGGCCACCGGCCCGTCGCCGAGCTTCGACGATCTGCGCCGCGCAGGCGAGCCCGCCGGCCAGCCGATGCCACATCGCGGGCCGATGCCGTCCCCTATGGGCGCGCCCATGCAGCGCAACTCGCGAGAAGTCTGGCGCGCTCCCGGCAATGTCATCATCGAAGAAGGGCACCCGCTGCCACCGCCGATGGGCATTGCCCGCACGACGCCACCTCCGCTTGACGCCAAGCGCTCAGCCGAAACCTTTGAGCCGCAAGCGCCACAGGATATCCGCCGGAGCCCCCGCCAGATGCCGGAGGTCTCGGATTTCCCCATGGTCGGTCAAATGGACTACATGGCCAAGAACGGACAATACAACCAAAGCTACGACGCGCCGTCCTTCCCTAGAGCCTACGATCAGCCACCCGCTGATTCGCAGCCACCAGAGCGGCAAGGCTTCCTGCGCCGCATGATAGGTCGCCGTGGTAACGATTCTTCGGAACATCATCAGCGCGCAGAAAACCGGCCAGGATCGATCGCAGATCCGCGCACCAACCTGCCGCCTTTTTTCAATCGGAACAAAGGGTAATAGGATTTTTCAGGCCAGCAATATCCGTTAGTAACAGATTGTAAGAAACCGTGATTTGGCGCCAACGCATTAAGCAAGTAGCTTCATCATTAAGCGCACGTTAAATGACCCAAGTCGGCAGCCGGTGAACCGGCGCTTCTAAGTAAAAATGGGTCAGGCGTGCTGGGGGGTTCAACAGTCGGGGCACGGCTGTTGGACCGGTAGGGGATTGAGGGACGGCTGCGAATGTCGAAGCGGTTCATTGGCTCACGCCAAACTTCTGTGGCGCGTGAGATTGAGGTAACGGGGACAGGTGTACATAGCGGGGCGCAGGCTTGCGTCAGGCTCCATCCAGCACCGGCCGATACCGGACTGAAATTTCTAGTCTCCAAGCGCGGCAAGATCGTTTCAGAAATCGTTGCTGACGTCCGCGCTGTCAAAAATCTCACCCTCTGCACAGTGATCGGAGACGACCGGGGCGTTACCGTCAGCACGGTAGAGCATCTCCTTTCAGCGCTGCGCGGCCTCTCGATCGACAATTGCTATATCGAGATTGATAGCCGCGAAGTCCCGATCATGGACGGCAGCGCCGCAGAATTCGTCAATGCCATTGATGAAGCCGGTGTCCGCGAACTCGCTGCACCTCGGAAATTCATCAAAGTTCTCAAGCCGGTCCGCGTCGAAGAGGGGCAATGCTGGGGCGAGTTGCGGCCGCACTCTGGTTTCCACATCGATCTTGAGATCGACTTCTCCAGCGCCATCATCGGCCGCCAGCGCATGTGTCTGGACATCAACCCTGGCACTTATCGCAACGAAATTTCCCGCGCCCGCACCTTCGGCTTCATGCGCGATGTCGAAACGCTCTGGAAATCGGGTTTGGCCCTGGGCGCCTCGCTGGAAAACACTGTCGCCATCGGCGACGACCGAATCATGAACCCTGAAGGCCTGCGCTATCCGCAGGAATTCGTTCGCCACAAGATGTTGGACGCCGTTGGCGACCTCGCACTGGCTGGTGCTCCGCTGATCGGCGCCTATAAGTCGGTTCGCGGTGGCCATCGTCTCAACGCCCATGTCCTGCAGGCCCTTCTCGCGGACACCGAGGCTTGGACCTTTGTTGAGGCACCCCGCATCCGCGATATCTCCCCAATGGAAATGCCGGTTGGACTGTCCGCAGCAACCTACGCAGCTGACCGCAACTAACCGGGTTACGTCGTGACCTGTTGCGTCCGCCTCAAGTTGATGAGATGGCCAGGTGGCGGAGCGAGACGCGGTCACGTCGTCATTGCGCTGCTTCAAGATTTCGCCACCTGACCACCTCATCATTTCCGTTAAAACTGCGCCACAGACATTTGAGCGCCGCATTCTTTGTGCTACCAATGCCTTGAAGCTGTTGGGCAACCAGCTTCAGGTATGCGGGGGCGCCGAACGATAACGGGGGACGGGCATCACGAGGATGCTGGTCGTCCACACCTAAGGACGGAACATGGCCGTAAGCGCATTGATCCCGAGGCTGGCCGGTCCGATTGCCGCAGCTCTGGTGGCCTTGTCGGCAGCCGCGCTGTCAGGCTGCGCATCAACATCCGACGCCGCCAAAGCGCTCAATCCCGATCCACCCGGAAAAATGTACGCCGATGCCGACTCGCTGCTGTCGCGCGGTCGCCACGATGAGGCGGCGAAGAAATTCGAAGACCTCGACCGCGATCATCCGTACGCCCCTGAAGCGCGCCGCGCGATGGTGATGGCTGGCTATGCCTATTACAAGGGCGGCAAATATCCCGAGGCGATCGCCGCGGCGCGCCGCTACACGACGCTGCATCCCGGCACCAAGGACGCCGCACTCGCGCATCACGTTGTTGCCTCGTCGTTCTTCGATGAAATCAAGGATCCCGCCCACGACCAAACAGCCGCGCGTCGTGCACAAGCCGAGCTGAAGATCATTCTGACGCGCTATCCCGACAGCCCCTATGCAAAGCAGGCGGAAAACCGCATCCGTATCGCCGAGGATTCAATTGCTGCCTCCGAGATGCACATCGGGCGCTACTATCTGAAGCGGAGCAACCACGTCGCTGCGATCAATCGCTTCAAGACTGTAGTCAGCGATTACCAGACGACCCAGCACGTTGAAGAAGCATTGATGCGTCTCACCGAGGCCTACATGTCGCTCGGAGTCGTTCCCGAGGCGCAGGCCACTGCAGCCGTCCTGGGCCACAACTACCCGTCCTCGCGCTGGTACAAGGATTCTTACGCGTTGCTTCAGAACCAGGGCCTGAAACCTCAGGCAAGCTCCGACAGCTGGATCGGCCAACAGTGGAAGAAAATTGCGCCGTCGTCCGCGCCTGCCGGCAAACCGCCCGCTTCGCAGCCAACGATGCCGCCGGCAACCGACGCACCTGCACCGGCCCGCCCGGTCCCCCAGGATGTCCCGACGGCAAGCACCACCAAGGGTCGGCCCTACGGTCTCACCAGCGCGAATTAGCCGGCAACACATGACGCGACGAAGGCGCTCCATGCCTGGGGCGCCTTTTGTTTTGTGCCGGCGTCGCACCCGCGATCCGTTCGGACTGCCGCCTGTTCAGCCGCATCGTCTCCTTGCGACCCTGTCATCCTGGGAGTGGACACCTGTGTCGCCATGAGCGAGCATCCGGTAGCTCCGATCAACGGATCATACCATCGGGAGAGACGCCATGAGCCAAGCCCTCGCCGGACTACGCGTCATCGACATGACGCACAATCAGGCCGGTCCCGCCTGCGCCCAGATGCTGGGCTTTCTCGGCGCCGACGTGATCAAGCTGGAGGATCCGAAAGGTGGCGACGTGGCCCGGGCGCAGAACAACGACGAGTTGTTCTTCCTTGTGTTCAACGCGAACAAGCGCAGTCTGACGCTCAACCTCAAAACGGACGAGGGCAAAGACCTCTTCCGCAAGCTCATCGCCAAGTCGGATGTGCTGATCGAGAACTTCGGCCCTGGCGCGTTGGATCGATTGGGCCTCGGCTGGAAAGAGCTGCAGAAAATCAACCCGCGGCTGATCTATGCGACCATCAAGGGCTTCGGCACTTACGGCCCTAATGCCCACTTCAAAGCCTATGAGCCGATCGCTCAGGCTATGGGCGGCGCCATGTGCGTGACGGGGACCGCCGACGGTCCGCCGACCTATAATTGGCCGGCGATCGGTGACAGCGGCACCGGCATGCATATGGCGATCGCTATCCTGGCGGCGCTCAACCAACGGCATGCGACCGGCCGCGGGCAGCATGTCGAGGTGGCGATGCAGGAGGCGGTGCTCAATCTCATCCGTATTTCGCTGCGTGAGCATCAGCGCAATGGCGTGCCCGTGCGTACCGGCAATCAACTCGGCAAGAACGTGCCGGGCACCACCTACAAGTGTGCGCCGGGCGGTCCCAATGACTACGTCTACATTTATGCTCAACCTCAGATGTGGCCGGCCGTGTGCAAGGTGCTCGGCCGCCCGGATCTCGAAGACAACCCGCTCTTCAAGACCAATCCGGACCGCTGGACCAACCGCGCGGCGCTCGAGACGATCATCACCGAGTGGACGATGCAGCGAACGAAACACGAGGTGTCGAAGCTGATGTCGGACGCGGGCGTGCCGTGCGGCGCTTGCCAGGATACCGCCGAGATCCTGGCCGACCCGCATCTGCAGGCGCGCAATATGATCGTCGAACTCGAATATCCGCCGCGCCGCGGAACGTTCAAGACCGTCAGCTCGCCGCTGCATCTCTCCGACAGCCCAGTGAAAGTGACCCGCCCGCCGATGCTCGGCGAGCACACCGAAAGCGTTCTCGCGGAACTGTGCGGCGTGAAGGCGGACGACGTGAAACGGATGAAAAACGACGGCGTCGTCTAACCACCGTCTGACGCCGCGCTCACATTTCAGGACACGACAAACCATGCCCAAGAAACGCGTTGTCATTATCGGCGCAGGTGCCGTTGGTGGATACATCGGCGCCCATACCACCCGCGCCGGTCATGACGTGACAATGGTCGATCCCTGGCCCGAGCATGTCGAGATCATGCGCACCAAAGGGCTCGCCATTTCCGGCATGACACCAGAGGAGGCGTTCACCCAGACGATGCAGGCAAAGCACCTGACCGAGCTGCAGGACATCGTCAAGGAGCGCCCGGTCGACATCGCGATTATCTCGGTGAAGTCCTACGACACGGTCTGGGCGACGCACATGATCGCGCAGTATCTCGCACCCGACGGCTTCGTCGTCTCGGCGCAGAACTGCGTCAACGAAGAGCGCATTGCCGGTGTGGTCGGCTGGGGGCGCACGGTCGGATGCATGGTCGGCAACAGTTACGCCGTCGATCTCTACGAGCCGGGCAAAATTCGGCGCACCATGGCCAAGACCGGCCAGGTCGCGTCGCTGGAGGTGGGCGAAGTGCACGGTCGCGTCACACCGCGGGTCCAGGAACTCGCGGAGATCCTGCAATCCGTCGACGTTGCGAAGCCAACCACCAACCTCTGGGGCGTGCGCTGGTCGAAGCTGGTCGTCAACGGTATGCGCAACGGCGTGTCGGCGGCGACGGGGCTCGGCGGCAACGAACGCGACCGGCACGACCGTATCCGCCGGGTTGTGATCAAGCTCGCCAGCGAGGCTGTCAACGTCGGCCGTGCCCTCGGCCTCGATCTCGAGAAGATCGCCGGGGCATCGCCAGACCTCTACTCCAGGGCCGCCGACAACGATCAGGCGGCCTTGAAGGAGCTTGAGGCGCACATGCTGGCCGGAACCACGGGTACGGCGCGCAGCGATCTGCAGCGCCCGTCGATGGCGCAGGATATCGCCAAGGGTCGGCGCACCGAGATCGACTTTATGAACGGCTACATTGCCGCCAAGGGCGAGGCTGCTGGTGTCGCCGCACCGACGCATGCAGCGCTCACCCGCATCGTGCAGCAGGTCGAGCGCGGGCAGTTGCAGGCCAAGCCCGAAAATCTTTTCAATCTGACGAACTGAAGCCAGGAACCGCGCTATGGCCGCATACGTGATTGCCGAAGTCGATGTGAAAGACGCCGAGGCCTACAAGCTCTATGCGAGCAAAGCGCCGGGCGTGACACTGCCTGCTGGCGGGAAGTATCTGGCGCGCGCTGGCACGGTCGAGTGCCTCGAAGGCGCACCGCCGAAGTCGCGCATCGTCATCATCGAGTTTTCGACGATGCAGGCGGCGCGCGACTTCTACTACGGTCGTGCCTATCAAGACATCATCCCGTTGCGCCAGGCTGCGAGCGAAGGGCGGATGTTCGTGGTCGAAGGCGCCAGCTGAGCGCGCGTGCCGGCGCGCCAACGCCTCACCGCTTCTCGTTGCACTCGAGGCCGAGTTCTATGCGCTTCTTTCGCGACAATCCCTGCGCTACGAGATGATGCGACGCGCGCAATTGCTCCTTCAGCGCGCGATTGGAGAGCCCGGGTTTGCCGTAGTTCTGTATCCAGCTCAGGCCGCGCGATGCGAGGTAGGGCGCCGGCCGCAATCCGGACTGGACCTTCAAGACCTCGAAACCGATCGCGCTGACCTTGAACGTGAACGCGGGCGCATCGTCGCCAAGGCCGCCGATCGCAAAGACCTTGTCGCCGACCTTCCAGACATGCGAGCCGCCCCACTGCATGACGTAGCTGGTCGCGGGCAACGACTGGCAGAAGGCGTTGAACTCGGCGTAGGTCATGGGCGGCACACCGTCGTCGCCGGTCCGCCGGAACCCTGAATGGGATCGCTGGTCATTGGCGGAACACGGCCAATCTCAATTAAAGCTGCTGCTCGCGCCTCCGATGTCGCGCGGCACAGATCCCAATCCGCGCCGCCGGGATAAGCTCCGACAACCGACAAATTCGCACTCGACGAGATCCGGCAATGGCCGACGCCCGCCGGAACAAGCACGGCATCACCCGCTGAAATCGTCAGCTTTGGTCCTGCCGGCCCACCGAACTGCACGGTGGCCGAGCCGCGCGCCAGACCAAGCACCTCGTGCGCCGTCGCGTGATAATGATGGAACGTGTAGATGCCATTCACCCACGCATTGCTCCAATCATTCCCGGCAAAGTGGTGCTCGATCGTGCGCTCTGGGTCGGCGCCGGTCACGTCGAAGGCTCGTCGATAGACGATGAGCGGATGGCGGAGGTTGTTCGGCACGAGACCGTCATCCGCGAGCCAGACCGTCTCGATCTGACAGTCCAACCTGCCGCTCATCCAACCCACCTGCGTTGCCTGACCACGTCACGATACGTTTGAGCGCGGAATCGCGAATGTCGCATTCGGATCAAGAAACCGATTGAGGACGTTCACCATCAGGCGCGAGCAGTTGTTGTCGAAGTTGTTGTGTGGCAGCGATCCGCAGAACGTGATCGATCCCGTCGCGAAGACTGCGCCGTTGTTCGGCGCCTCGAAGAAGGTGAGGTCGGCCCGGATCAGATCTGCCGGCTTCTTTCCTGGCCATGTCGTGAGGTGGGTCAGATACTCTTCCGGCACCAGCACCCACGGCGCGCTCGGATCGTGCCCTTCGGACGCGGCCAGGACCAGCGCGTGCTGTGGCGTTCCAAGCCGGTGGTCGGTCCGGTCGAGCTCAAAGCCCGCCGCGCCATGACCCGACAGTCCGAAATCGCCGAGTTTCTCGTCCGCAACCCCTTCGAGAATCCATGCCGCCCGCGACGCCCGCGCTTCGGGCCGAACGCGATAGTACGAGCCCACAAAATTGCCCTGCGCGGTGAAGCCCACGCCGACAAGGCTCTGCGGCGGCCGCCCGTTGCGCCGCCAGAGCCCACCATATTCTCCGTCGAACGCATTGTAGTATTCCCCGGCTTCAGCCGCCCACGCGCGAATACCGCCCTCACCGCGCCGGATTTCGATGGCGCCCGGCAACTGCTTGTGCCGTGCGACTTTCCAGTAGAAGCCATTGCCGCCCATATAGATCAGTCGCCCGCCGCGGTCTCGGTAGGCTTGCAAGGCGTCGATCATGGTGCCGGTGTGATACTCGGGATGCGAGCCCGTCATCACCACACGATAGGGCTTAATCAGGTCGAGCCCTTCCGTGTCGAGTTCCTCGTCGGTGATCAGGTCATAGCTATAGCCTTTGGCCTCAGCCCAGGCGATCAGATGCGTATCCGCAGGAAAGTGGCGCAGGCCAGAACCGCGGATCGTCTGATCCGGATAAGTGATGTAGCCGGAGCGAACCGTCAGCATGGGACGCAACCAGCTGGCGTGACAGATGCCGCTGCCGTCGGAATGGAAGTTGTAGGTCGAGTGGCCGTACTCGGGATGGTCGAACGCGTTCTCCAGATAGGCGCCCCACGCTTTGGATTGCGACTGCCACATCTCGCGCCACTTCGATGTGCCGGCCTCGGGGCGCGCGTGGTTGTGGTAGACCGTGTAAGTATAGGTCGACACGAGGATCGCAAGGTCGGCGTTTTGCTTACCCTTCGGCGGCACCACAACGAATGGAATGTTGTCTTGGGCGCCGCCGCAGGTGAGCCGTACCGCATAGATGCCGGACCTCAGTCCGGCCGGTACCGTCCATGAAAAATTTGTCGCCCAGCCGCAATCATAGAGATCGTCGTCGTGGAAATGGATGGCAGCGTATTCGGCAGGGGCATGGCGAAAACACATCTCGCGACCGGTCCACTTGGCGCCGGTCATTGCGCGGGCAGGAAGATTGATCAATTGCCCATGCAGCTTGTTGGGCCCCGTATCGGTCACGCGGGTCGTATCGAAACCCTGCGCAAAGTCCCAGCGCGCCACATCGTCGCCGGTCGCACTCGCTGCCGCGATCTCGATTTCGCCCGGCGCGAGCGCGCGGGCGATGATTACCGGCGCCTCGATCTTGCCGTTGAAGTGGCCGCGCACGGGATCGCCCCCGAGCGCTCCGATCGTCCAGGCCATACCAGCGGGCGGGAGCGGTGATGGTCCTGCTTCGACGAATGAATCGACAGTCACTGGCGAACCGCTCGCCTTACCGAGTTGCAGGGCGACCTGACCGACCGTCAGCTTGCGCGTCACCGGTGACCATGACAGCCACACGCGCGCCCATCGGCGCGTCTCCAAAGGCATCCGCGTCTTGATCCGCGTCGCGCCGAGAATAGCCTCGGCACTGCCATCCTCACCGATCGCCAGCGCCACACCGAGCCGGACATTCGGATCATAGGCCGAAAGTACGCCCTGTCGGCGGCCTAGCGCCGGCGTTGTCGGCCAGATCGTCGCAACGAACATCAGTCCATTCGGGCTGGCCAGATCAACGGTGTTGGCAACAGTCGCAAAAGAGCCAAGGTTCACGGGCTGCGCGCGAGATGGGTGCGATCCCTCAAAGGGCGCCGCGACCGCTTCCTCGACAAGGCCGGGGCCCGCCGGATTGGCATCGGCGCAGATGATGCGCACGAGCTTCGCTTGATAGGGCATGTCCTGCTGACTCGACACCTTGAAGGCTATCGTTTCGCCGGGTCGCACGGACAAGCGGTCGGCGTAACCAGCAAGGGGAAGCATGGTGGACCTCGTTGAGTGGGAGTTTCGGGCCCAAGTCGGTCTGAATTCGCGGCAAGCGTCAAGGGGAACCCGTGCGTTTGGCAATCTCCCGCACAATTCCGCCACCAACATGAACGAGAGCCTTCCGGGGACTTCAGAATGGGTTCACGCGAGACCTGTGAGAACCAGCAGATCGCTGCCCACGCGCAGCGTCAACATCGGGGACCCCATCATGATCGCACGTAAAACTTTGCTCATCGCCGCTATCGCGCTGTTGCCGACGGCCGCTCTCGCGCAGACCGCCGCAACCCCGACAGCTGCGCCCGCACAATCGGCCCCTGCCGCGCCGGTTGCCACCGACCCGGCAAAGGCTGCGCCTGAAGCCGACAAGGCGCGCTCGGACGCCGCTGCCAAGTACCGTGAAGCCTGTGGCGCCGACGTGCAAAAGTTCTGCTCGACCATCGAGCGCAGCAAGGAAACGCGGGGGCAAATGCGCGCTTGCCTCGACGCCAACGCAAAAGACCTCTCGTCCACCTGCAACGCTGCTCGGGCAGAGCGGGCTGCGCAGCCCAGGAACAAGAGCTAAGTCCCGAACTAGGGCAAGTCGACCCTGACGGCGATCGCGGCACTCGCGATCACGGCAGGGTCGTTGTTTTCTGGGTCGGGCACATCGAGCCCCCCCTTGACCGCCAGCACACGAATCTTGCCGACGGGCAACGTCGCCGCCACCTTCTCGATATCTACCTTCTCCGGCCGCTGGACACCGATTGTCACCTCGACATCGAGTTTCGACTTGTCGATCTTGAGCGATCGGATGAAGGCGAGCGAGCTGTGGTGGAGCGCGTCTTGCACGGCGCGGATCGCGGCCTTGGTGTAGTCAGAACCGTGCAGGTCATTGCCGGTACCAAGTTCGAGGATGACGCGTTTCATGGGCATGGGGCGGCTCCTCAGGCTACGTCGAGATAGACGACGGCGCAGGCATTGGCGATGAGGGTGCCATCAGTGTCCGCGTCATTGCGGATCTCAAGCCCTCCCTCGACCACGTTCACTGTGCCGCGGCCGTAAGGCAGTATGGCCAGGACCTGGGCCTTGTCGACGGTTTCGGGCCGGGGCACACCGATATTAACCTCCACCTGCATCGCCTCCAGCGGCAGGTTGAGCGCCGTCGCGATCGACAGTGAATTGTGCCAAAGCGCGTCACGCAGCGCGCGCACGGCGGCCTTGGTCGAATCCGTGCCCCGGATATCAGTCCCCATACCAATCTCGAGCACCATACGTTTCCTTGGCATCGAAGCTCCTGCGGGTTGTAGGGACGCGGGGTCGGCGTGACCGGCCGTCTTGGCATCATGCGCAAGGCCGCCAGCTCGCGCACCATAAATCTGTCATTTGACTTTTCGCGGCGGCTCGACCATTTTGCCGCCATCCACCGGCCCTGCAAGCAGAGCCGCCGTCGGGCACAGGGATCAGGCGCACATGCGGCGGGTCCGGGAGGCGCGAAGGTCAACGTCCGCCGGCGAAGGCTCGCCCGCGGGCGCATTCGTGCTTGCAGCTATACGGTCGAAGGTCGTCGAGTAAACGCAACCGGTCGAGCGAAGGTGTCCAATGCTGAAAGTCTGGGGTCGCAAAACATCGATCAATGTCCAGAAAGTCATGTTTGCGGTCGGTGAGCTCGGCCTGCCACATCAGAGATTTGACTATGGTGGCCCGTTCGGCGGCCTCGACACGCCTGAGTACGGAATGTTGAACCCGAACCGGCTGGTACCCACGATCGACGACAACGGCTTCGTCCTCTGGGAATCCAACGCCATCGTCCGCCATCTCGCGCAACGCTACGGCCGGAGCACGCTCTCGCCCGCCGATGAGCAGACCTTCGCAAAGGCCGATGCTTGGATGGATTGGTCGCTGACCAGCATCTATAACGACATTATCGGAACCTGCTTCCTGGGAATGATCCGGACAGCCGCCAAAGACCGCGACATGGCCACGATCAATGCCGCTGCGAAGCGGGCGGGCGAGAAACTCAGCATCCTCAATCAGCAGCTCACCGGCCGCTCGTTCCTGGTCGGTGACAATCCGACGATCGCCGATGTCGCGGTCGGGACGCTGATGTACCGGTATTACAATTTGCCGATCCAGCGCCCGGCACTCGCCAATGTCGAAGCGTGGTATGCCCGACTCGCCAAGCGGCCAGCCTTCCAGCAGCATGTGATGATCGAGTTCGACTCGATGAAAGTGCCGGGCGCCTGATCCCAATGCGCACTGACCTGAATTCGAACCCGGGACGAGACCATGGCTGAGCTGTTCCAATCCCTGTCTGACCGGCTGTCGACCGTCTTCGACAAGCTGACTGGACGCGGCGCGCTCTCTGAGAGCGACGTGAACGACGCCATGCGCGAGGTGCGCCGCGCCCTGCTCGAAGCCGACGTTGCGCTCGATGTTGTGCGCTCTTTCACCGACCGGGTCCGAGCCAAGGCTGTTGGCGCCGCCGTCCTGAAGTCGATCAAACCTGGGCATATGGTCGTCAAGATCGTCCACGACGAGCTGGTCACGATGCTCGGCTCCGACGCCCACTCGATCGATCTGCTGGCGGCGCCGCCTCTCGGCATTCTGATGGTTGGACTGCAGGGTTCGGGCAAGACGACGACCACCGCCAAGATCGCATATCGCCTGAAGAACCGCGAAAAACGCAAAGTTCTGATGGCCTCGCTCGACACGCGACGACCGGCTGCCCAAGAGCAGCTGCGCGTGCTCGGAACACAGACCGAGGTCGACACGCTGCCGATCATCGCCGGCCAAACCCCGCTGCAGATCGCACGCCGCGCCGAGGATGCAGCGCGTCTTGGCGGCTACGACATCGTCCTGTTCGATACTGCGGGCCGGACAACGGTCGACGAAGAGCTGATGGCCGAGGTCGCCCAGGTCAAGGCACAGGTCAATCCGCACGAGGTCCTCCTGGTCGTCGACGCGCTTACCGGCCAGGATGCTGTCAACACCGCGAAAGCGTTTGACAGCCGGCTGGGCGTTACCGGCATCGTGCTGACCCGCGTCGATGGCGATGGCCGTGGCGGCGCGGCGCTTTCGATGCGCGCGGTCACCGGCAAGCCGATCAAGTTGATGGGCATCGGCGAAAAGTGGGACGCCCTCGAAGACTTCCACCCCAACCGGATCGCCGGTCGTATTCTCGGCATGGGCGACATTGTTTCGCTTGTCGAGCGCGCGGCCGAAACGATCGATGTCGAGAAGGCCCAGCAAATCGCGCAGAAAATGCGCAAGGGGTCGTTCGATCTCGACGATCTCGCTGACCAGCTCAAACAGATGCAGCGGCTCGGCGGCATGGGCGGCGTCATGGGCATGCTGCCCGGCATGGGCAAGATCAAGCAGCAGATGTCGGCGGCCAATCTCGACGACCGCGTCCTGAAGCGGCAGGGCGCGATCATTTCCTCCATGACGCGCTATGAACGACGCAACCCGAAGATGCTTGATGCCAAGCGCAAGCGGCGCATTGCGGCGGGCTCCGGCACTAAGGTCGAGGACATCAACAAACTCATCAAGATGCACCGCCAGATGGCGGACATGATGAAGATGATGGGCAACAACCGCGGCATGATGCAGAAGATGGCCGGCGCGCTTGGCATGGGTGGCATGGGTGGCGGCGCGAACCCGGCCGAGCTCGAGAAGATGCAAGCAGAGCTGGCCAAGCTCGATCCAAAGGCACTGGAGCAACTGCCGCCGGAAGTGCGCGACATGCTCCCTAAAGGCGGCGGCGCGCCGCCGATGCCAAAGGCCGGTGGTGGCCTACCGGGTCTCGGCGGCGGCTTCCGCCTACCTGGCCTCGGCGGCGGCCGCCCCGGGCTCCCTGGCCTCCCTGGAGGCAAAAAGAAATGATCGTGAGGGACCCCGGGCGGGCCCGCCGCGCGTCGACCGAGTGAATGAAACCGGCGGGCTTGCCCGCAAAAAACTCAACCTGAAAGGAATACCCAATGTCCGTCAAAATCCGACTGTCCCGCGGTGGCACCAAGAAGAAGCCCTACTATTACATCGTGGTTGCCGATAGCGCATCGCCACGCGATGGCCGCTACATCGAGCAGATTGGCACGCACGATCCGATGCTGCCGAAGGACAAACCCGAGCGTGTGAAGCTCGACCTGGACCGCGCCAAGCATTGGCTGAGTGTTGGCGCGCAGCCGACCGACCGCGTCGCTCGTTTCCTCGATGCAGCGGGTCTCATGAAGCGCACGACGCCGAACAACCCGAACAAGGCGAAGCCAAAAAAGAAGGCGCAGGAGCGCGCGGCTGCCGCGGCCGCCCCGGCCGAAGGCAGTGAGGCAAAGCCTGCGGCGTGAAGCCGTCATGCCCTCTGAGCGCATCCTCCTCGGCCGGATCGCGGGTGCCCATGGCATCCGCGGCGAGGTGCTTGTGCACTCGTATGCCGAAGCACCTGAAGATGTGGCGGCCTACGGCACGCTCGCCGACAAATCCGGTGCGCGCGCGTTCTCGCTGAAGGTTGTGCGGGTCACACCGAAGGGCGTGATTGCGCGCATCGACACAGTCACGGACCGCAACGCCGCCGAAGCCCTCAAGGGCACCGAGCTCTATGTTGCGCGCGACAAGCTGCCCGAAGCCGACGAGGACGAGTTCTACCACTCGGACCTGATCGGACTTGCGGCGGTCTCCCCCGAGGGTGCCGTGCTCGGGAAGATCGTCGGCGTGCCCAACTATGGCGCCGGCGACCTCGTCGAGATCGCGGTCACCGGCAAGCGAACGACCGAGCTGATCCCGTTTTCTGACGCGTACGTTCCCGAGGTCGATATTCCCGGCAGGCGCGTGGTCGTCCGCCTGCCAACGCCTGCGCCCGACGAGACGGATGAACCGGAAAAACCGGTCCCTTAGCAATCCCGCGGATCGGGCTCGAAAATCGTGGCGTTGTAGTCCTTCATCGCCTGCCAGTGCGCCTCGATATCGTCCCTGAACAATCCGCGCGTGATTCCGGCCGCCAGTTTCGGCACCGCGATGTTGAGCGCGTTGATGGAGCAGCCGAAGGGTCCGAAGCTCAGGGTCGTGCCGATCGTGAAATCGTGAATATCACGTAGGAACGGAGCGGCGCCGGGTGCCTTCTCCAAGAACGACGCATCGGGCGCGTGGTAGGCATAGCGTGCGAGGCGTTCGTTCGCCTCCGCGGGCGGCGGCGCATAGCAATCCCCCCATGTCGCGATGCTGTCTGCGAACGGCGCAAGCTCCGGCCGTCGCGTGAAGTCGATGTCGATGCCGGTCCCGCAAATCAAGAAGTCCGCTGTGACCGGCCCTTTGGCCGTGTCGATCTCGACGCGATCGCCAACGACCTTGGCGCCAAGCCATGCCGCGCCAAGGTACAGCGCAAAATTATGGTGCCGGCGCATGCGATCGTAGGTGTCCTGCGGAAAGCTCTCGCGCAGGGAGAGGATCCGGCACATGAACCGCCAACGCCATTCGTCGGGCATCTCGCCGATGTGGCGCAGAAAGCCGGCAAACGTCAGCCAAAGATACGGCTGCACGCGCTGCAATTCGGTGCGGCGCACGAACATGCCGACAGCTGCAGCGCCAGCTTCGAGCGCCGTCGACGCGTTGTCGGCCGCCGATGCGCCTTGCCCGAGAACCGCGACTGTCTTTCCCTTGAGGCTCGCAAAGTCGATGTCATCACCAGACGTCGCTCGAAATCGCGCGGGCAGCGCCTCGACGAAATCCGGCATCCACCAACGGCCAGTGCCGTCTTGACCGGTTGCGAGCACGAGCTTGCGTGTGAGAACCCGCTCATGCCGCCCTGCGCAATGGAGCGTGAGCGCCAGACCGTCCGGGCACCCTGGCTCGATCGCAACCAATTCTGCCTCATTGCGAACCGGAATTTCCAGAAGCCCGCGATACCAGAGCAGATAGTCGTTCCAGTGTTCTTTCGGAATGCGGTTGAGCGCCTCCCAGGATGGGCGGCCGAACATCGCCTCGTGCCACGATTGATAGGTGAGCGACGGGATGCCGAGGTCAGGGCCAGTGAAGTCCTTCGGCGACCTGAGATGTGGCATACGCGCGTACTGAAGCCAGACGCCCTCCCGACCGTAAGCGGCGCGATCGATGACGAGGATATTGCGCACGCGCTCGCGCATCAGGGCGAACGCCACTGTCAGTCCTCCTTGTCCCGCACCGGCAATGACAACATCGTAAACGTGCGTGCGCCCGGGACCTTGGCGCGCGATCATCCAGTCTTTCGCCGGATGCGCAATCCGCGCGAGATCGTCCCTGACCCGTCGTTCCAAGGCGTCCAACGCAGCCGGTTTATCCGTTCTCGGCATTCCGCCACCCTTGTTGCTGGCCGTGCAAATCGATCGGCCACCTCAACTCACAGCAGCCGTTCGGACGGCCGGCGCGGGCCGGAAATCCCTCGATCCCTGATGTTTGCCCTGCTATCGTCATAGAAACAATCCGCCACTAAGGAGGTGCCGATGGCCCCGCTCGACATGAAGCCCAATGAACTCGAGCCGTATTGGATGCCCTTTACGCCGAACCGCTCGTTCAAGAAGCGGCCACGCCTCTTCTCCGGCGCCAAGGACATGCACTATTTCACACCGGACAATCGTAAAGTCATCGACGCGACGTCGGGCCTCTTCTGCGTCAATGCGGGACATGGCCGCAAGCCGATTGTCGAGGCGATCCAGAAGGCCGCAGCCCAGCTCGATTTCTCGCCGCCGTTCCAGTACGCCCACCCCGGCGTGTTCGAGTTGTCCTCGCGACTGACGTTGCTCGCCCCCGGCGATCTCGACTACTGCTTGTTCGCGAACTCGGGCAGCGAGGCCGTCGACACGGCCCTCAAAGTCGCGCTCGCCTATCATCGCAATCGCGGGGAGGGGCAGCGGACCCGCTTTATCGGACGCGAACGCGGCTATCACGGCGTCGGCTTTGGCGGCATTTCGGTCGGCGGCATGGTCGCCAATCGCAAGATGTTCGGCAATATGCTCGCTGGAGTCGATCATCTGCCAGCAACCTATAATCGTAGCAAGCAAGCCTTTTCCAATCAGGAGCCTGAGTGGGGCGCCGAGCTCGCCGACGACCTGCTGAAGCTCATCGGCTTGCACGATGCCTCGACGATCGCCGCTGTCATCGTCGAGCCGGTCGCCGGCTCAACCGGCTGTATCCCGCCACCGAAAGGCTATCTTGAGCGCTTGCGCAAGATTACCGCTGATCACGGCATACTGTTGATTTTCGATGAGGTGATCACTGGCTTCGGCCGCCTCGGCACCTGCTTTGCGTCCGAGAGGTACAACATCGTCCCTGACATGATCACCTTCGCGAAGGGTGTCACCAACGCCGCCGTGCCGATGTCAGGTGTGCTGGTTCGGAAGGGAATCTACGAAGCGCACATGAACGGACCTGAGTACATGGTGGAGTTGTTCCACGGCTATACGTACTCGGGGCACCCGCTGGCGATCGCTGCAGGCCTTGCGACACTCGACATCTACAGGGACGAAGGGTTGTTCGAGAGCGCGCAATCGCTGGAAGGAAAATTCGCAGACGCGATGCTGAGCCTCAAAGGGCAGCCGAACGTCGTCGACATCCGCCCCATCGGACTGATTTGCGGCATCGATCTCGAACCAATTGCCGGGAAAATCGGCCTCCGGGGCTACAATGCCATCGAGAGCATGTATCACGACCACGACCTCTATTGCCGGGTTACAGCCGATACGCTGGTCATCGCTCCGCCCCTGATCGCGACGGAGGGCGATATCGCGGACATCACAGACCGGATCAAAAAGGTGCTGAAGGCCGTCGCCTGAGCCGAACAAGCCCATCGTCAAGACCATTCGGCCGGATACACAGTGTCCGGCCGATTTTTTTAAATAATTGAAGGGGGTATCACCGAAATCGATGCACGAATTCTGGTGATAGACGAGCAGCATCGATTGCACCGGTTGCCTTTGCCGGTTGACGATAACCTGATCGAATCAGGCTAGGCCGCTCAATGACCCAGACCAGCAAACCCATATCCCCAACCAAACCCGACAAACGGCGAGGCCGTGATGCGTTCGTGTTGACTGCCATGACGCTGGTGGCCGCCGCGATCGGCATCGGCATGTACACGCAGCTCGGCGTTGGCGCTGCACAAGCGGGATTAATCGCCGCGCTCCTTTTTTTTGCAGCCCTGGCCGGTCACGTTGCAATACGTCGCGGGCGATCCATCGCCGCGCTCAATGCCGAGGTCACGCAGCTCAACATCGAGCTGACCGAACACCGGCGCAACGGCACTCTGCGCCCATCCGCGGATCCATCGCGGATGGAACGCGTTGCCCAAAGCGGCCCTCGCCAATCCCAATCGGTGCCGGCACCTGCCATGCCGCGCGTGCCCGCGGCGATATCTGGCCCGGCACCAGCTATCCAAGCACGCGCGCAACACATTGGACCGCCGCCCTTGGTGCAGCATCCGATTGCAGGTCCGGCTGCATCACCTGCAAGGCACGTCCCCAAGACTCCGGAACGCTTGATCCAGGGGCGCGGAAACATGGCCGACGAGCCGACACCTCGGTCCGGACCACCGCCACTCCCGCCGCCGCCGCAACCGGCGACTGACTGGCTGGACGTTGTGCCGCGCCAAGGATCTCAGTCCCCACCATCGGCACTGGTGGACGCCCAGCAGTCGCTGCAGCGGCCTGCCGATACCGAAACCATGATCCCCTATTGGACACTGCGGCCGGGCGTACACCGCGAGCCCGTTCTGGCGACCGATCCAATCACGCCCATGGGACCGCTCCCGATCCTCGACGCGAACTCCTCCAGCGCCGCGTTTGCCGGCACGCATTTCGAGTCCCAGACTGCGGTGGCGTCCGCGCTGCCGCCTGAACAAAGCCCAGCACTTAGCGTGCCGCCATTCCACAAACCCATGCGCGCCAACGCATCCGGTCTAGAAGTAACCAGCACCAACAGAAAGCTTGGCCAAACCGAGATCCCCCCCGCCAGATCCGAAGTTAATGAGCTGGCCTCTATGGAGCGACTGATCAAGCAGCTCGCAAACCAGCTCAATCAGCCGATCGGCATCCCGGCAGACTGCACCACCATCGCTCCACCCGATGGTGGTCTGTCGGATCAACCGGGCGCTTTAGCTGTCAGCGCCACAGAACAGTCAATCACGGCATTGGCGGGCGCGGCCGCAACGATGCGGCAGGCCTTGGCCGATGAGACCTCAGACGGGCATAACGCGGCTTCCGCGAAAACTCACTTTCCATCCTACGGCCGTCTCGCCCTGATCGCCGAGGCGGTGACTGCCGATCGCATCGATGTCTATCTCGAGCCGATCCTGACGCTGGACGAGCGCAAGGCGCGCCACTTCGAGATCTCGGTTCGCTTACGCTCGGACGCGGGCGAAGAGTTCGGCACCGAAGACTATGCGAGCCCCGCTGCTGGAACGGGTCTGCTGGCACTAATCGACTCAGCCAAGCTCACTCACGCAGCTAAGATCGCCAGCCGGCTTCGCGCCAAAGGATCGTCAGCGTCGCTGTTCTCGACAGTGAGTGGTGAATCGTTGGCCGACGATACCTTCCTCTCCAGCTTCGCCGATGCATTCGGCGATGACGAGCACCTCGACAAGCGGATGATCCTGACGTTTGCCCAGCACGACGTCCGCACATTTACGGACGCACATTGGGAGGCCGTTGGCACGATGGCGGAAGTCGGTTTCCGCTTCGCCCTAGAATCAGTTGACGATCTCGATATGGATTTCGCGGCCTTGCTTGGCCACGGCTTCCAGTACATCAAGCTGGACTCGGCGATCTTCTTGCAGGGCATGCCAACGGCCGACGGCATCATCCCTGCGTCCGACCTTTGCCGGCATCTTTCCGATCTCGGCCTTTCGTTGATCGTCGGGGCTATCGCCAGTGAACGCGATCTCGCGAAGATCCTTGGCTTTGGCGTCATCTTCGGCCAAGGCACCCTGTTTGGCGGCGCCCGAGCCGTCCGAATTGACCCATCCGCAGAGGCGCAGGCGGCGTGACCCCGCGGCACACGCAAAATTCAAGTCATTGATTTTGCACCGATATCTAATGATCAACACGTACCGCCGTTCGGTCACAATTCAGACGCGACTCCGCCTCTCTCGCAGGGATAATATCGAAGCATGGAGTTCGGTGAGTCGCTGACAACACACCTAGTCAACGATCGCACTTAACTCTATTTTAACGTAAATGAATCGTTATGGGGATCGCGTGCTGCCTCGGGCACTCCGTTGCTCGTCGATCCTGGGGACCATGAAAAAACTTGTTCTGATCGCTGGATTGGCGCTCGGCGGAGCATCGTTGCTTGCTGCCTGCGCCGTGCAAGACATCGCACCGCACATGCGGCCGCTGTCGAAAGACGCCGTCATGCTCCTCGGCAAGAAGGGCATGAAGACCGAATCACAGATTTTTGTGCGGGTCTTCAAAGAAGAATCCGAGCTCGAAATCTGGAAAGCCCGGGATGACGGGCGCTTCTATCATTTCAAGACGTATCCCATCTGCACGTGGTCGGGTGACCTCGGACCAAAAATCGTGCAAGGCGACAAGCAAGCGCCGGAAGGCTTCTACACCATCACCAAGGGCCAGATGAACCCGAACTCCAGTTTCCATCTGGCGTTCAACATGGGCTATCCCAACGCTTATGATAGGGCTCATGGCCGCTCTGGCAGCGCACTCATGGTGCATGGCAAATGCCGCTCTGCCGGCTGCTATGCGATGACTGATGCCCTGATCGAGGAGATCTATGCCCTCGCCCGCGAGCAGTTTGCTGCGGGGCAGGAAACATTCCACGTTCACGCCTTCCCGTTCCGAATGACCGAGGCGAATATGGCTCGGCACAAAGGCAGCAAGTGGATGCCTTTCTGGCAGACGCTGAAGGAAGGCTTCGACCACTTCGAATTGGCCCGCCAAGTGCCAACGGTGTCGGTGTGCGATAAGCGCTATCATGTGAACGCCCGACCTGTGGTGCAGAACGTATCGATGAAACTGGACCCGCAGGGGGCCTGTCCGAAGTTGGAGCGGTCACCGGTCGCACCGTTCACGCCCGCGCCGACCGACAAGGTCGCCGACGCCCGTGTGAGCGCACCGGGTGTCAAGATGCGGAGCTTAGCATCTGCCGACGCATCACAATCTGACGTTCCAGGGATTCTTTCAGGACTGGGCCTCACGAGCGGGGCGCCACAATCCCCCTCCATGGGATACTCAAACCGAAACTGAACGCATGTCGAACTGTGGCCGGCCGGCCTCACCGTATTGCCTGGCCTCAGAACTCGCGTTAACCAGGGTGCGGGTACGGACGTCTTGATCCGACCCAGCACGGTAGAGTGGCTTTGGCCGGTGCGGGTAAACAACGTGGTCCGTAGCAGACGGTATCGATTTGGAAGTTGCGTTAGCTCCACCGGTTTGGCGGCTTGGCTAATTGTGGCCGTTGGTTTGTGGCCCGCATTTGCTCTCAAAATCGAATTGAATGACGTGGCGTCGGACCGCGTCGAGCGCCAGCGCGCCTACGCGCGGGGCACTGTGCCACTTCCAGGCACCCCCGAACTCGACAAGCTACCGGATCGATTGGCGAGCCTTGGCTTACAGCGTGGCAATGCGATTTTCATGCGCATATTCAAGGCCGAGTCCGAGCTCGAGCTTTGGATGAAAAAGGGCGAGTCCTTTGTTCGCCTCGCCACTTACCCGATATGCCACTGGACCGGCACGATCGGCCCCAAACTGCGCGAAGGCGACAAACAAAGCCCGGAAGGCTTCTACACGGTCGGCTACCGCCAGACGCGACTGGTCGGCCGCTGGCAGAACGCCTTCAACGTCGGATTTCCCAATCCTCTCGATCAGATCAATCGCCGCACAGGCTCCTACATTCTGGTCCATGGCGGCTGCTCGTCGACCGGCTGTTTCGCTATGACCGATCAGGTGCAGGCCGAGATCTTTGCGCTGGCAGACGCAGCCATCAAGGGGGGCCAGGAGCGCTTCCAAGTCCACATCTTCCCCTTCCGGATGACCGAGGCCAACATGACGGCCTACAAACATCATTTGTGGGCGCATACCTGGATCGACCTCAAGGCCGGATACGACAGTTTCGAGCGCACCAAAGTGCCGCCAAGGATCAACATCTGCACCGAGCGTTATCATGTGATAGATGGCGCGCCGGGCGAGACCGGCGACGGAAAACAGTACGGCTTGTTGCGGCCCGCACCGCATTCGGTGAGTTCCAATACAGCCCAGCCGCCGGTCTGCCAGATCGACATTGATCGCGACGCACAATCGATGGGCCGGCAAACGGTACTGGCCGCCACGCCACACAACTCGCGGACGGACGACGATGTCGAGCCGCCGCGCAAGTCCCTTGTGCGCCCGCCGCGTCAGCAGGCAACAACTGCTCGGGCTGCCAAGGCGCCGACCGCCGATGCCGCCCCGGTCGGCTCCAACGGCCATGGCGATGTGGTCCATCCGCTCTTTCCGCGCGGTGGGCAATAGGCACCGACATTCTTTGGGTGTGCAAGACAACCAAGCCGTGAGCGAGGACGAGGCGCATGAGCCCGGAAAAGGCATTTGGCAAAAAGGTGGAGCTTGCTCTGGAGCGCTTCCTCTTTGCGAGCCGCTGGCTGCTGGTTCCGTTCTACGCGGGTCTTGTACTTGGTCTTTGCCTCCTGCTCGTCAAGTTCGTGCAGGAATTCGTCCACATTGCCGTGAAGGCAGTCACAGGCACCGAAACTGACGTTATTCTCGGCGTCCTCTCGCTGATCGACTTCACGCTGACCGGGTCATTGATCGTCATCGTCATCTTCTCCGGCTACGAGAATTTCGTCTCGCGCATCGACCCGGCGGATCACCGGAACTGGCCGCAATGGATGGCGACCATCGATTTTACCGGCCTCAAACTGAAGCTGCTGTCGTCGATTGTCGCGATCTCGGCGATCCAACTGCTGAAGCTATTTATGGCACTGAAGACAACGCCGGACAGAGAGCTGTGGTGGGCAGTCGCAATCCATGTGGTCTTTGTCGTGTCGAGCGTCCTGCTCGCCCTCTCGGACCGCATTGCGGCCCATGGGGCCAGCTCGTCGTCTGGTCACGATGACTCACTGCCCAATGGCGGCCCCCCACCCAGCGCCTGATGCAACATCTGCGAGAATCCATGCCCCGGACCATCCTGCTCGTTGCAGCTGCGGCGCTTGTCGATCCGGATAATCGCGTTCTGATTGCCCAGCGCCCGCCCGGCAAGAGCATGGCCGGCCTCTGGGAATTTCCGGGCGGCAAGGTTGCGCCCGGCGAGACGCCCGAGGCCGCACTCGTTCGCGAACTTCGCGAGGAACTGTCGATCGAGGTCTGTGATACCTGCCTCGCGCCATTCACGTTCGCGAGCCACGCCTACGACGCATTTCACCTTCTGATGCCGCTCTATGTATGCCGGAACTGGGACGGCGAGATCGTGCCGCGCGAAGGCCAAACCCTGAAATGGACCCGTGCAAGCCGCCTCACTGAATTTGCGATGCCGCCGGCCGATCTGCCGCTCATTCCGATGTTGCGGGATTTGCTGGGCTGATTCACGGACAACCATTGAACCCGTCCGACAGCATCTTCGCCTCATACTTGAGCGTGACGGCCGGCCCCAGTGTCAGCGTCGGCTTGACGGCACCCCAGTCCTCAGGCTTCAGGATGACGAACCATCCCTTTGTATAGGGGTCCTGATTGGCCAGCTGCGGGTTGGCAACCAGATCGTTGTTCACTTCCACGACTTCGCCGGCCGCACAGCTCTTGGCGGAACCTGCCCATTTGCCGCTCTCGACGGTGGCGCACCCTTTACCAGCCTCCACCTTGCGACCCACCTTGCGCGGCGTGAATGCCACCAGCTGCCCCGCCATGGCCGTCGCTACGCTCGTCATGCCAAGCTTCACAGTACCGTCAGCCTGCTCCTCGAACCAGATGTGGTTGTCCACGTCGTAAAGCAGGTGTTCGGGAAGATTGCAGCCCTTGACGACCGGCATTCCGTGTCTCCCAAGTCTCGTGTGCGACCAGTATTTGCTATTCGCCACGACCGCGCAACGGCTTCGACGCACAGCAGAACTCGCCAAGCCCCGCCACCTCGAGCTTGCCGGCAACGAACAGGCATAAGTGCTTGGCGACGAGGCGCATGAGCCGCAGCCGCTTGCCGGTCTCGGGATTGCCAGCATCCGCGGCAATCAGGTTGTAGTGATAGACCAGCTCCCGGCACGTTTCGCGGCACGCATTGAAGCTCGGATCGCCCTTGGCGCCTTGGCGGTGAAGCGCCAGCAACCGGAAACCTTCCTTCTGGCCGCGGCCTGGCATCTCGCCTTTGGCAATGATCCAAGTCTCGATCACCGTTTCCCCCGCTTCGAGCAACAGCCGCGCTTGCCGCTCCGGCGCGGTGCCATCATGGCTGCTGTCGGCCTGCTCGATCCGATGCTCGATCTCGCTCAACGTGAGCATGGGGGGCCCGCCTCCTCAGTAAGTCAGCACCTTGCCGTCACCTTCCATGATTTCCTCGATCATGTAGGCGCCGCCAACGATCCCCGAGCACTCCGGAATGAGGTCGTCCTTCGTCATGTCGAACAGGTCGAGATTGGGAGAGCAGCAATAGAATTTCACGCCGGCCTTGTGCGCGTCCTTGATAAAGTCGTAAACCGACTTGGGACTCCCAGGCTTGATAAAAAGTTGCTCGGCAACGCCCTTTTTCATCAAGCGGCCGGCTGTTGCGGTACAGATGACCTCCACTTCGTAGTCCATGGCCGCCGCCACGCTCGCCTGGAAGATTGGCGCGCCCAGTTCCTCGCAATTCCGAGGATCTGTATTGGCCATCACGATCAGCAGTTTCTTTGCCATGGCAAGCTCCTCGTGGCGATGCGCGTCAGTCTTGGCTCACGTTGCGACATATGCAATCGGAGAGAGGCAGCATATTATCGCCGTGCATCGACCCCGGCAATTGAACATGCGCATATTCGAGTATCAAGGCCGGGGTGATTCGAACCGGCGATCACCATGAGCCGATTAATGTCCATTCGCTCTGACGCCCGCCCCGCTTCGTCCGTCCTGGCAGCCGTGCGATGGATGATGGTCGCGCTCGTTGGCTTCTCGCTGATTGCCGTCGCGGGTCGAGGCGCCGCCAAGGGTCTGTCGACGATCGACATCATGTTTTATCGCGGCTGGCTGGGTGTTGCGATCATGCTGCCGGTGGTTCTCCTCACCGGAGGTCTCTCGCAATTGCGCACCAGCCAGATGCCCGTCATCGCCGTTCGCAGCGCCTTCCATTTCGTCGCGCAGTACAGCTGGCTCTATGCCCTCACGCTCATTCCGTTGACGCAGCTTTTTTCGATCGAGTTCACGGCGCCCCTTTGGACGGCCCTGTTCGCTCCGCTCATCATTGGCGAGCGACTGACCGCCTCCCGCATTTTCGCGGCTGTGCTCGGCTTCATCGGCATCCTTGTCGTCGTTCGGCCAGCCGGTTTCACGCTCGACGAAGGCTCTCTGTTCGCTTTTGTGGCCGCGATCTGCTTTGCCGTGCACTATGTTGCCACCAAATACCTGACGCGCGAAAATGGCGCTATCTCCCTCATCTTCTATACCAACCTTCTTCAGTCTCTGGCCGCCTCGGTCATGGTCTGGCCATCCTTGCAATTACCTGATCTCGGAACGTTCGGCTGGGTGTTGCTGCTGACACTCTTGGGACTTGCGGCCCACTACGGATTGACGCGAGCATTCGCACTGGCCGACGCCATCGTCGTCGCACCGATGGATTTCCTGCGCCTGCCGCTGATAGCAGTCATTGGCGTTCTTTTGTACGCTGAGCCTCTCGATCCAATGGTACTGGCCGGAGCCGCCGTCGTGGTCACTGCGAACTTCATCAACATCTGGACCGAGCATCGCAAGGTCGTGGCATAAGCGTATTGCAGGCTGCGACCCGCTCGGTAGCGTTACGGGCCGCTGGCTGGATGTGCGGCACACTTGTTGCCGTCAGCTCGATTGCGATTGCCGGGCGCGAGGAGGTTCGGCATGTGTCGATGGTCGAGATCATGCTGCACCGCGGTTGAACGGGCTCACCGTCGTCGTGCTGGTGGCGAGCACTGGTCCCGGCATTGTCGTTGCCCAAATTAAGGATCGGACCGTCGGCCGCGGAGTCCGTCTCATCCACATGAACCCCGAAGTCGGCGCTAACGAACCAGCGCCGATGGAAGCCGCCCGTCGTCTTGCGGAGCACGATTGCCTGGTCATTCAGGACGGCGCTCCAACCTCGGCGCCGGTTGACCCTTAGGTTCTCCTGGGAATGCCGATACGGCGACCAGCGCGCTCGGGACGCCCGAGCGGCTCTGCGGCAATCTTCAACGCTTCGAGCCGTCCGCGCAGGTCCGACGGCCATGGCGAGGTGCGCCGCACGCTCATATCGATGTGCAGGAACATATATTCGACAGTCGCCGCATCCCAACCGTCGATCGCGTGTTGTAGTTCGCAGTACATATGCAGGCGCTTGTCGTCGACGTCGAGAATCCGCGAGACAACGCGCACTGGGTCCGTCTGCATCAGCTCACGAATAAAGCAGGTGTGGCTCTCGACTGTCATGTAGGAACAGTTGCGCTGCTTGATGTAATCAGGCCCAAGCCCAATCGGCATCAACGCGTCATCAATCGCACGATCGAAGATCACGCCATAGTAAGCTTGGTTGAGGTGCCCATTGTAGTCCACCCAATCCGAATCGATCGCGATGACCGGTGACACAATCAGGGACGACGCATTGCTCATGGCGGAAGAACCTGTCTGTTGGATCAAAACAAACGCGATCAGGTCCGATCGGCGGCAATCGCCGCCTCGATCGTCTCATGGAAGACCGCGGGCGCAATCGTGAGAACTGTTGCCGGATTGGTTGCGAAAAACGCGTCGATGGCAGCGCCGACACTGCCGATCATCGTACCGCGCAACGCCGCTTCGAGATCGAAGATAACGCGGGGCGGCGTCGCGAGGAAATCACCGGTCAAAAGCACTTCGCGTATTCGCCGAGCGCCACCCGCACCTTCGAGACGAACAAATGCCGCAAGCCGTCCACCAAGTGTCTGCCGCGTCGCCTCCAGAACGCCTGCGCCGCGCGGATCGTCGATCGAGAATGTGAACCCATCCGTCCCGATCTCCTCCGCATGCAGTTGCCGCGCCAGCGCTTCCTCCTCCGGAGTGCTCATCCCCGAGGACAACAGCAGATCAAGACCGGATGAGAGGCCGCGCAGCACGGCGGCATGCACCGCTGCAACTCCCGGCGCCGTACCACCGAGCAACTGCTTCAAAGTCGTGAGCCGCGTCTCAGCCTTGTCGAGGTCGCGCGACACGGGCCGGGCCGCCGGCACATTGAGACAGGCTACCATCCGGGCGGGATCGGCGTCGACGAGCACGGTGCCCTGATAGATCAGCGTGCCGCCATCAAAGAACCCGCCCGTCCCACAGAGCTTGCGACCATCGACCTCGATGTCATTGCGCGGCCGGAAGCGTGCGTCGATGCCAAAGGATACGGACAGCCCCTGTGCAACGGCATCGCAAATTGCTTTGGTGTAATCGCCGAGCGTCGCCATCGGCAGTCGCTTGCGGGACAGCACCAGCTCCCATCCGACCTGTCCGTCGTCGAGGTAGATCGCGCCGCCGCCGGTAATGCGGCGCACAAGGCCAATGCCATTCGCACGACAATGAGCAACGCGCACCTCATGGCTCATCGCTTGGTGACGTCCGATGAGCACGGTGGGTGGAAAGCGCAGAAATCGAACCGTATCGGGAGAGCGCCCGTCCTTGTGGCTGGCGATCAGGGCCTCGTCGAAGGCGATCTGCAACCGGCCTTCGCGAATACCGGTATCGATGACACGGAAGGGAATCGTCACGGGATTTGGATGCCCCTGGCCACAATCTGGTCCCGGGCCTCAGGCCCGGGACGACGATAGCTCACACCCGCTCTATGACCATGGCGATGCCTTGGCCAACTCCGATGCACATGGACACCAGCGCACGCTTGCCACCAGTGCGCTCGAGTTGACGCAACGCTGTTAGCGCAATGCGTGAGCCCGACGCGCCCAACGGGTGGCCGAGCGCGATGGCGCCGCCGTTCGGGTTCACGCGCTTGTCGTCAACCGACAGATTGAGCCCCTTAAGGCAGCCAAGCACCTGCGCCGCGAACGCCTCATTAATTTCAATGACGTCCATATCCTTGAGTTCGAGACCGGCGCGCTCGAGCGCTTTCTGGGCCGCAGGCACCGGGCCATAGCCCATGATCCGCGGCGCAACCCCGGCAACGGCGGTCGCCAGGATGCGCGCCCGCGGTTTGACTCCGGCCTTGTCTCCGGAGTCGCGGCTGGCGATCAGCAGGGCGGCGGCGCCATCATTGATGCCCGACGCGTTGCCAGCCGTCGTGACGCCATCCTTGAAGATCGGGCGGAGCTTGGCCAGACCGTCCATCGTCGTATCTGGGCGCGGGTGCTCATCGACGTCGACCGTTGTATCCGGCGCACCCTTCTTGGCAGCTGACACGGTGACGGCAACGATCTCGTCCTTGAAGAAGCCGGCCTTCTGCGCCGCCGCCCATTTCTGCTGCGATCCGAGCGCAAACACATCGCAAGCCTCACGCGTCAGCTGGAAATCGCGGGCCATATTGTCGGCCGTCTGTGGCATTGTATCAGCGCCGAAATCCCCTTCGATCCTGGGATTGGGAAAGCGCGCACCCAGTGAGGAATTGTACCACTGCATGCTTTTCGGGAAGGCCCCTTCGGTTCGCCCGACCACGAATGGCGCGCGCGTCATGCTCTCGACGCCACCGGCGACAATCACATCCGCCTCGCCGCATGTGATCGCGTGGGCGGCTGCGATGATCGAATTCATGCCCGATCCGCAGAGACGGTTCAGCGTATTTCCGGGAACTTCGATCGGCAGGCCAGCCCGCAGTAGGGCGTGGCGGGCGATATTCCGACTGTCTTCACCGGCTTGCCCCGCGCAGCCAACGTTCACGTCATCCACACTCTCTGCCGAGAAACCGGAGCGCTTGACCACCGCCTTGATGACATCGCCGAGCATGTCGTCAGGACGAACGCGGGATAGTGCGCCGTCCTGCCGGCCAAAGGGGGTACGAGCACCATCATAGATATAGGCTTCGAGCATAAGTGTTCCCTTCCCTCGTCACTGGATGGAGCGGGCGCCAAGCCCGATCTTCGGATCTGGAATTGCCGCAGAATGGCATGTGATGGTCCGCGCCGCCAGCGCTCGTCACGACGTGCCGGCCGTCAATTCAAATGTTCAATTGAGCAGGACATTCGGAGCTTGCGCATGATGGTAGGTGTTTCTATCCTCCGACCCTGGCCGGGCAAGAAGGCGGCAAAGACCGCTCGCGTACTCTGTGAAATGGGATGCAGTCCTGGGGATCGGATTGCTCAAGCGGCAGGCCGGGCCGCGACAATGGGGGACGATGTGAATTACAGGTTTGTTCTGCTTGCGGCGCTCCCGTTAGCGCTGGCAGCGTGTTCCAGCGATACACAAATCGCGCATTACGGTGCAGCTTCGGCTTTGGCCGCTCCGCTGGCGGCCGTCGAGACGTCGGCGCTGGCGCCGGCTCAGCCGCCAAAGAAAACGCTGTCGGACCGCGTGCTTGCGGCGATCGCGCTTGAGCGCGTGACGGGGTTGAAGCCCGATCCGTCGCGGCTCGTCGAATAGCCAGTTCCTCTTCACATGCCACTGTGGGCGCTGCACACGATGCAGCATCCGCGACCGATCGCGCTCACCCGAGGGAAAAGGGTGGAGGGTGGCGCCGGCGACCTCAAGGGACTTTGGGGGGCCTGTCGGGGGACGGGCTGAGGCTCGCTGGCGCCGCTTTTCTTCAGGGATCTAGCGCGCTACCAGGGCCACGCCGAAGTGGCACTCGTCTTCACGGCATCCCGTCATGTCGAGACGCACCTTATATTTTCCGGCCCGATCGGGTGTGAAGCCGGCGACCGGTCGGTTACCGCAGGCGAGCGAGACGGCGTTATCGTTAGCGTCGAGGATCCGCAGACGGACCTCATGGCAATTACGGTCGCAGGCGGCGTGATACAGGTATTCCTCACCGCGTTCCAGATACATAGTGCGCTCGTAGCGCCCGCCGCGGTTGAGCTTGGCAATGTGTTGTCCGCGTTCGGAAAAGCCGTTTTCCTGGACAGCTGGGCTCTGGGCGCGAGCCAGTTGGACGCGCACTTGATCCACGTAGGCGTCGCGAGCGGTGGATTGGCCGGCCAACACGACTGTCAAAATTGCCGTGGCTGTCGCCAATTTGAGCATCAGGATCAGCGGTGAACGTCATCGAGTGCTTCCTTGGTCGGGAATCGGCTCGCGGGGGACCGATCTGGTGCGCCGAACAGTGCCGGACAGGCCGTGGCGATTTGAGCCCCCTACAAAGCAATTTCGCCTCCCCCTTTTGCATCGAGGCAGCTCTTGCTGCCGGGTGGCAAGGAGAGCTAGTTTCGGCAAAAGAGGGAAAATTCCGGCAAAAAGGACAAGCATGGCCTCGCTGATGACCGATCAACAGCGCGAAACCTTCGTGCGGCGCATCCGGCTCGAAATGGCGAAGAGCGGCCTTACGCGCGAAGCGCTGGCGGAACGTGCCGCCTGCAAGGAGCGCACTTTGGGAAACCTGCTGGCAGGCCAGCCGGTTCGAGACGCAACGGTCGCCAAAATTGCGCGGGTTCTCGCCATCGATCTCGAGGACCTGATCGACGACCACGACGTTGCCGGCACGCGGTCTCGCACCGACGGGCGGGCCAGCGAGGAGTATGGCGGCTATCTGCTCTCGGCCTATGAGAGCTATCTCGGGACTTACGTCGCCTATCGCCGTGTGTTCTCGGACAAGAACGAGCTGTTCCGCTCCGTCTATGAAATCGACTGGGACGAGGAACTGAGCCGCCTACGCTTCTTTGAGCTGCAGCGGTTTCGGGGCACGAACAACCGCTCGGTCTCATCGAGCCACGCGGGCGGCATCTATATCTCGCCACACACCGCCATGATACACCTGCTGACCACCTATCAGGGCGCGCTCCGCCTGGTCACGCTCAACAAGTTCCGCATGGGCGACAATCGCCTGCGCGGTGCGATCCTGACGCAAAGCGATCGCGATGTGTTCTTCCAGCCGGCTCTCTCAGCGATCTTCCTCGAGCGGCTAGAGCAAAAGCGCAAGAACTCCGAGCTCGAAAAGCTGATCGGGCCGCTCGGGCCATCCGATGCCGCATTCAAATCTGCGTCCGAGGAACTGGATCAGATCGAGCGCAGCACCGTTTACTTTGCCGGCCCATGGAAAAACCCAAACGCCTAAACGCTCCCGCTCGCACGTGAGGACCTCGATGAAAATCCGACTGTCCGAAAACTTCCGGGCTGTGTTTTACGCCCCCTTTTACGCAACCCTGTCGCAAGGGTTCTTCGCGCGCGAAGGCGTGGACGTCGAATTGGTCGACAGCTCGGTTCCGGGAGCGGCGACGACCGGTCTCATTGACGGCAGCATCGACGTAACGTGGGGCGGCCCGATGCGCGTTATGAAGGCGCGGAATGAGGCCAATGGTCCACAGGTCGTCTGCTTCTGCGAAGTGGTGTGGAAGGATCCGTTTTATCTGGTCGGACGCCGCCGAGGCACGTTCCAGCTGACGGACCTCTCGACGGTGCGGTTTGCCTCTGTCTCCGAGGTCCCGACGCCGTGGCTCTGTCTGCAGCACGATCTGCGCGAAATCGGCATCGACCCGGCCGAACTGAACCGGATCCCAGATCGATCGATGGCCGACAATCTCGAGGCACTGCGGCGTGGCGAGATCGATGTCGCGCAGCTCTTCGAACCTTACGTATCGCAGGCCGTCGCGCAAGGTGCCGGCGAGATTCTGCATGCCCAGAGTGGGCGCGGTCCCACCTCCTACACGACCTTTCTCGCAACGCGCGACAGCGTCCGCAAGAACCGTGCTGCGTTCGCCGCAATGACGCACGCTATCGGCCAGATGCAGGTCTGGCTCGCGTCGGCGCGGCCGGAAGAGCTCGCGGCATCTGTTCAAGCGTACTTTCCAGCGATCCCGCAAGCAACGTTGGCGGATGCTTTTGCGCGGTACAAGGCGGCAGGCCTCTGGGCGACGGACACGGCGATCTCCCGCACCGGCTTTGCGCGGCTCGCCGACAGCCTACAGTCCGGCGGATTCATTGCAAAAAAGCCACCCTACGACGATTGCGTCGTCGATTTTTCAGACGACCGCTAGCCGACCACCTGAGACCTGCTCCACCGGCTTTTTCAATCGCGCGTCGCACGCCGCGATGACACGCACGATCTCGCTGGCCGGCACCGGTTTGCTGAAGAGATACCCTTGCACCTCCGTGCAACCGGCCGCGCGGACTTTCTCGAGATGATCCTCCGTTTCGACGCCCTCGGCCACCGTCGCCATCTCGAGGCTCTTCGCCAGTTGCGCCACCGCGCCGACGATGGCGACACAGTCCCGCCGCTGCGAGAGATCGCGCACGAACGATTGATCGATCTTGATCTTGTCGAACGGGAAGCTGCGCAAATAGCTGAGGCTAGAATAGCCCGTCCCGAAGTCATCGAGTGCAATGCGGACCCCGAGCCCGCGCAGCCCATGCAGGATTTCAATGGCTGAGGCGTTGTCATCAAGCAGCAGGGATTCCGTCACTTCGAGCTCGAGCCGGTGTGGTGGAAGCCCGCTCCCCTCGAGGGCGTCGCGGACAATCTCGACGAGATCGGGGCCGCCGAATTGGGCGACGGAAAGATTGACGGCAACCTTGATACCTCCGGGCCAGGATGCGGCAGCATGGCACGCAGTCTTCAGCGCCCATGCTCCGATCGCAACGATCGCGCCGGTATCCTCGGCAAGCGGAATGAAGTCTGCCGGCGAGACCATACCACGCGTGGGATGGCGCCAGCGGATCAGCGCCTCGGTGCCCGAGACAGCCCGGCGATCAAGACCGATTATCGGTTGATAGTAGAGTTCGAACTGGCCTTGAACGATAGCCTGAACCAGATCGGCCTGCAGAGTTCTTCGAGCGCGAAGCCCCGTTTCCATGGCCGGATCAAAGATGCAGAACCGGCCCCGCCCCTCAGACTTGGCGCGATAGAGCGCCATATCCGAATTCCGCAAGAGATCGTCGGCGGTGGCGGCGTCCCGAGGTGCCATAGCAATGCCGACCGTTGCGCCAACGTCAATGCGATGGCCCAGAATCTGGCAAGGCGCGCGCACGGCATCAATTACCCGGTCCGCAAGAGCCACAACGTCGCCATCCGTGCGGGCTCCAATCTGGATGATTGCGAATTCGTCGCCGCCAAGACGCGCAACAATATCGTTTCGACGCGCAGTCTCCTGCAACCGCATCGCCACCACCTTTAAGAGCGCATCTCCAACAGGATGTCCCAACGTATCGTTGACCTCCTTGAAGCGGTCGAGATCGATGCACAGCAAAGCAAACGGTTCATCCTGCTCAATCGTCGCAACGGCGCGGTCAAGATGCTCGCGAAACCCGAGCCGATTGACGAGCCCCGTGAGCGCATCCTGGCGGGCAAGGCGGAAGATGCTGTCGGCAACCCGGCGTTGCTCGGTCACGTCCTCATGCAATGCAACCCAACCGCCGGACTCGATGGGTTTGACGGAAACGTCGATGATACGCCCATCAACGAGATGTTGACTGAACCGGCTTTCGACAGGATGCGCGGCCACCCGCGCGGCCAACTTTTGGACGTATTGACGTTCGCCTGGACTGTTGTCGCGGTCTGACTGGCTGATACGCGGGAGCCGGCACGCAATGATATCGCTGAATTGTGCGCCAGGCCTGGTCAGATCGTTGGGTAGATCGTACATCCGCGCATAGTTGGCATTGCAGACAACGAGCCGCTCGTTGGCATCGAACATGGACAAGCCGCGGGCCATGTTGTTGAGCGCGATATCCAGCCAGAGATTCAACTGCTCGAATCGAGATTTTTGGTCCAGCAGCGTGATGGCATTCGCCTTGAACACCTGCACAGCGCGCGCCATCTGGCCGATTTCGTCCCCATCGCTAAGGCCTTGAATCGCGACGGTGGTATCGTTGCGCGCGAGCCGAACCATGGCTACTGTGATGCTGTTAAGCCGGCTTACCACACTACGGATCACGCAGAAGCACAACGGACCGATCAAAAGCAATGCCGCGACCGCGATGGTGGAAACACAGAGTACGAGCAGACGACCGAGTCGCTCGAGATCGGTCGCTTGCTTGTTGGCAATCGCCAGCCGTTCGGCGCGATACACCTGGATCTGATCGTTCAGCTCCGTTGCCGTACGGACGTAACGATCAACGGCTTCCACTGCCTTGTCTTGAGCGAAGTTCTCCGCCATATGCAGGACGATACGTCCCTGCCGCACAAGCTCAGGCAAGCTGGTCGCAACGCGATCGGCAAGCCCCCGACCCGCGCGTTCGATGCGACGAGTGAACTCTCCAGAAATTTCCTCGGATGTCCGCTTATCCTTTCGCAACTGCTCGCGGTCGAACTCCAGCGGGGCCAACTCGATGATGCGCCGGTGCTTCTCGAGCAGCAGACCAAGGTCTGTCGCCTCGACAACCCCGACGAGGCTACCATCATAGAGGACTTGCGCCGTTCGACCGGTCATAGTCGCGAAATAGATCGAGCTGCCCGCCAGCGCGGCCACGGCCAGAAACGCTAAGGCGGCAATCAGGTAAAGCTGCGACTTGACGCCCATGCCGAATGGAGACCGCGTCATTGCCGTTCTCTGGAAGGGTCGTCGATTGCAACGACACGAATGGCGTTGATAACAGCTTGCGCGGCCGGTGAAGGAGAACCGAGCGTCACGAGATTCATCTGCTGTTCGACAGGGCGATCCGTCCGGAGCTCATTGACCGGCGCCTGCTTGGCAAGACCCGCCTGCGTTATCCCGAACGCGCCTCGTTCTTGTGCAACGACCTTGACGACCTGCCGGGACATCTCGATCTCGATCAACCGGGCGGGTGTCATCGGGCGGCGGGCAAGCAGCTCATGCCGCACGGTCGTCGGGACGCCACCACCCGACTGGGTGCTGACGACGACGATGTCCAGATCCTCGCCGCCAACTTCGCGCCAGTTGCGAATCTCCCCTCTGAGTATCCGGGCAATCGCGTCGACGTCGAGATGCGCAACGGGATTGGCTGGATGAACCACGAAGGCGACCCGTGTGCGCGCGACGTCAAAGCTCTGAAGTCGCTCGACTGGAAGCTGCGGCCACTTCTGATGGATCATGTCGCGTTCGCTCTCGAGCGAACTCGATATCATGGCAATCGAGGTCCGCCCTTCGAGTACGGCCAAAAGCCCATGGATCGACTTGTTCGGTATGACGGTCAGTCGATAGCCGGAGGCGGCTTCGATGGCACTGCGGAACGGCTCGATGAGACGCGAATTTACAACCGTCGAACCTTGCATCGAGACCGTTTCCTCGCTGACGGCGAGTGAAACCCCCAACAGCCATACGACGCTAGCGATAGTACCGCGCGCGACCGAGACCTTGAGCCAAGCTAACGCAGGCGATAGCATCATTTTCCTCGAAGATTGCAGTGAAAGATACATGCAATCTTTAGTTGCAAATCATAACTAAAGTCCTAAAGGCCAAGCTCCCGGCTTCGCAGACATTTTGAGGAAAACTTGGCGCCGGCCCCGCGCACTTCGCTAACGCGGGTTTGCTACCTCCAACGGCAACTCCGGCACCCATGCCGGCGACTTGGAGGCCTTATGACCTGGCAGACCCTTCGGTTCGGAACCTCAAACCTAGCCCCGATCATCCTCGCCGCGGCAATGGCCGGACTGACCGCGCTCGTCGGTTGACAGCTGCCGCGCGGCGTCATTCCGCGGCTTGGGCTTCGGCCATCGTATCGCATTCCGACGCCAGCACCTCGATGCGGCCGTCGAGGTGAAGCTGCACCATCGCACCCTTTGGGATCGCCTCGAGTTCGCACGCGCCGACGATCATGGGAATATTGCGTTCCCGCGCAATGATCGCCATGTGGCTGAGCCAACCGCCCGTCTCGGCAACGACGCCGGCAGATCGCAAGACGTAGGGCAACCAACCCGAGGCCACGATGGATGTAATGAGGATGTCGCCGTCGACAAAGCCGGGTGGTGGATCTCCCCGTTCGGCGACATCGGCGGGTACCACGCATGCGCGACCCGCGGCAATGTACTGACCAGCGACGCGCGTTCCGCTCCAGGAATGGGCACTAGTTATTGGAGCGTCGGCCACTTTACGGGCGGCCTGTTCGAGATCGCCCGGCGAAAGCGATGCTGCGAGAGATTTCTCAATTGTAAATGCACGGTGGCATTCCAAGCGCTCACGGCAGCGGCGCGCGGCAGCGATACGATCGCCATCGGCGAATGCCTCGACTTCATCCAATGTGAGCTGAAAAATCCCGCCGTCGAGTTCGAGACGACGGTCGATGGCGAGCAGGACGCGCCTGAGCACCGCAAATTCCATCAGAACAATATGCTTGGCGTCCTCCTTGAGGATCTCGAAGCGCCGCGACAGCTCGATCTGGCTCTTGAAAGCAGCTGGGAAATGTCGCGGAAAGGCCAGTTCTGATACGGCGTCCACCGAAGAACCGAAAGTGGCCCAACCCGCGTCGAGCCGCTGGAATACCGTGTCGCTTTCACTCGCGCGAGGCTCGGCGAGCTCATAGTCAAAGACCGCGCGATGACCGATCTCTCGCAAAAGAAAATCTCGCCGCGCATCGGGACCAAGCGCCCGTGCCGACCGCATGACCGCGCTGACGATACTTTCGCCGCAACCACCGGCGAGACTATTCACAGGCTGTTGGCCTATCGCGTGCCATCCGCGGCGAACATCGCTTACGAATAGCTCCGCGCAAATATTCACAACCTCGGCCTCGACGTGCACGACGGAGACGAAGCGGTGTCTGGTCGACTTGAAGACGGCCAACAGCTCGTCCGTGGCAAGTGCGTCGAATTGGGTCGCCAGCCTCAGCGTAGCCTCACGCCGGATCGCCTGCAGAACCTCGTCGCGAAGCCGCGATTCGATCGTCTTCGCGTTCCGCCGCAGTCGCCAGGCATCCAATTTCGAAAGTTTCGGCGCCCGCTGCCGCGCCTGTTTCTGATCGACGTAGAGGCGACCAAACACTGTCACCAGCAAGTCAGGCGCCGCCTCCTCGACACCGTAGCGCAATCCCAGCGACCGGCAGGCAAGATCAACGCTGCCACCCGGCCGGTGCAATTCGTTGAGCAACGACAAAGACAAGGGCGTCGGGCGTGGCAGCAGCTCCGAAATTTCGGTGCGCGCCAGTATGATTGCCTCGCGAGAAGCGTTCACCGGTACGAGCGCCAACACGCGCCGCCATTCCCGGACGAGCCGCGCATCCATGCCGCCAGCCGTCGCTGTGATATCCCGGCTCTGCACAAGGTGAAACTGGCCGCCGGAATAGGTCCACTCGATGTCTTGCGGACAACCGAACACAGCCTCCGCCCGACGAGCCATCGCCAACAACGGCGCAAGATCAATTACTGGGCGCGTGCGCCCGCGGACCGTGCCGGTGATGCGGCCGGCGCGAAACGCCGTAGGGGTAGCCAAGCCCGATACCAGCTTTTCTGCGGTGCCAGACACCATCTCGACCAACATATCGCCTGGCGCGTCCGGAGCCTCGGTAAAGAGAACCCCCGCGTGGCTCGGATTGATCATCCGTTGCACCACGATGTTTGCCTGGCCGCCGCCGCCGACCGCGTAGCTTGCAGCATTTACGGCGCCGAATGATGCCAGTACGCGATCAATCGCGGCCGGCAAAGCCGCCTGATCGACGTCGAGAACTGTCTCGAAGACTCCGGCAAAGCTATGCGACGCGCCATCCTCTCCCGCAGCCGAACTGCGCACCGCGAAGCGCTTATTCTTCACGCGAATTGCGATGTGCCGAGCGATACTCGCCTTGCCGGCCTCGTCGCTATTCTCCCAGCGTGCAAGCGCTACCGATGTCAAAACGACACCATCGGGAACGGGAAATCCCGAAGCCTGAAGTCCGGCGAGCCGATGCGCCTTGTTTCCAATCCCAACGAGATGGACGGCCTCGCGCAGGGCAACGATCCCAGGCTGCGGCGCCAGCAAGCGACCGCGAAGCCGGTCGATCAGGCGCCGGGCAAGACGCAGCGGCGCCCCCACGACGACGGCACGCTGCACCAAGAGCAGGCTGGCACTCAAAACCAGATAAAGCGCCGACGCGGCGGCTAGGGGCGAAACCAGCGCGACGAGGAGCGGCACAAGCACCAGCCACGTCGCAAGTCGATGCCGGCGGGTCTCGACCAGGGACCATTCGACATAGGCTCCGATGAGACAACCGAATAGTAGTGGCAACAGCAGATGCTGATCTGGCAGATGCAGCGCGCCAACGACTGGCATCGCATGCCCGCCGAGTCTCGCAGACCGACCGGCGGCCTCGACAGCCAGCGCCAAGATCGGTAGCAGCAGCAGCGCGATTTGATTGCGCAGGGGTGTCATGCCGTATTGACGGTAGAGCGCCTGGATCGCGCGAGCCAACCGAACCGGATCATGCGCCAGCCGCAGCTTTAACCCGGCGACGTCGGCCTGGATGGCGCGCGCGGCAATCTGATCCCGCTCAGCCTTCAGTGAGAACGGCAGGACGATAAAGCGCGAAAGTACGGCAAGCGCTGCGAGCACCGTGACGAACCCGAATGCCGCGGACAGGCGATTCACGAGTTGGGCAAGCCATTCTGCGGCCTGATCCCAGCGCCCGCGACCATCCTCGGCCATGAAGGCGACGATATGTGGCGGTGGCGGGCTCGCGACGACGAACTCCCAGGGTACCGTGTAGCGCCCAAGGAAGGTGCGTCCGCGGCGCGTCAGCTCGAGGCCAAGGATCTCGCCGAAGAAACAGCTGCGGCGCTCATAGCAGGGAACGATGACAGGCCGATCCGGGAGGGATCGAATTGCGGCCTCGATTTTAGCAGTGGGCATGGAGCGCAGCGGCATGTTGATTGCGCCCGGCAAATGACCCGCTGCGAACTCACCGGGATAACGGGTGTCGACAAAAATTGCGCCGTCCCGCCGCATGATGCCGTGCACATCATCGGTTGTGAGCAGAATGTCTTGCGCGGGATAGGGCGGGATGGCGCGGACCTCACGGAGGGATCGCCGGTAGAAGCCGCCGACACTTCGCCCCTCGGTGATCCATTTCTCGAGACCACCCGCCATAAACCGACAGTCGATGCCTTGAGCGGCGAGCGCCTCGCAGGTCTCGGAGCTGCGATTGCCGTTGTGGCAGATCAACAGCACGGTCTTGCCTTTGAGATCGGGGAGCAGCTTCACAATCTCGGGAAAGCGGACGGCTTTTGCGCCGGCAAAGGTCCCCATCTCGACTTCGGCCGTCTCCCGTATATCGAGCAGCACGAGTTCGGCGGTTTGGCTTTGCCCGATCAACGTTTCGGCGTCGCCGGTTGTCATGGCACGGGAATGTCGGGTCTGCTGATCGTAGCTCAGCTCCTTGAGGTTTGGATCGAGCTGCGGCTGGCCGGGTAGGCGCGACGGCCGCGAAAGCGTTGCTTCGAGGTGGGCCTGCCGCGCGGATTGCGATGTGCTCCACTGGTGGACGTTGAGTGCGGCAAGCGCGGCCGCGATTGCCAGTAAAACCGTCAGACCTCGGCGAAGCCGCCGATGATCGGACGCCGCACCGCGACCATATGCAATGGCTGCACCGCCGCCGATGAGCCCGGATAGTAACGCGCCGATCTGCGCCAGACCCGATATCGAGCCGACGATGAGCTCGGGTGAGGGAATCGCCGAGGCTGGCGATGTCAGCAGCGCCACGATGCCGGAAAACGCCAACAAGCAGCTGACGATAATTCTACTTATAATTGTATTTCGGGTGATTTTTGCAGGGCGAAGGCACGAGAGTGACATCATCGCTGAGCCATGTCCGCTAGGCGCCGAAGGCGGCACGGCTGGGCGACAGCCCAACCTTTATGGCTGATTTATTGCATTTTATTGGTAAACAGAACGTTAACATGTACATCTCGAGCAACGCTCGCAGATGCGCTACCCGTGCTCACCATAAAACAACTATTGGTTGCATATTATCGCAACTAAGAGTGCGCCTACGTCGCGAGACCCAGTTCCTCGCTGACCGGCAACGGCGCAAACAGCTCAGCGACCATAGCAGGCGTAACGGCTTCGAGCCGGGGCGGGGTCCACTTCGGGGCTTTGTCTTTTTCGACCAGCAGAGCCCGCACACCTTCCGGGAACTCTCCCCGCTCGAACAGCCGCGTGCACAGCCGGAATTCAACGTTGAGGGCCGCCTCCAGGGACGGCAGATGGCGAGCCTGCCGGATCGCGTTGAGCGTCGCCTTCAATGCCAGCGGCGATTTGGTGAGTAAATCCGCACGTGTCTTCTGCGCCCAACCGTCGGTCGTCGTTTGCAGCTCCGAGAGAATGCCTTCGACGGTACGCGGCGCAAAGAAACGGTCGACTTTCGGCTTCAGCGCCATCATCGGTGAGACGGGAACTGCGTGGGCATCCGCGAGCCCGTCGATGATCTCATCGACCGGCGCCGACTTCGGGTCGCAGAGCTCGGCCTTCAAGGGCTCCAGCGCGTGGGACGGCACAAAGGTTCCGGCAAAGCCTGCCTGGATCGCGTCGGAACCGTTCATACGGGCGCCGGTCAAGCCGAGATATACGCCCAGCTCGCCTGCGGCATGCGCCAGAAGCCAGGTTCCGCCAACATCGGGGATCAGGCCAATACCCGTCTCCGGCATCGCGAGCATCGATCGCTCCGTGACGATGCGATGTTGCGCATGACCCGACAGGCCGATGCCGCCCCCCATCACAATGCCGTCTTGGATCACCACGTAGGGCTTGGGATAGCGATGGATCAGCGCGTTGAGCTTGTATTCCTCTCGCCAGAACGTGCGCGCAAGACCGGAGCCTTCGGCCCGGCTCTGATAGAGCGACAGCACATCGCCGCCGGCACACAGCGCCCTGTCACCGGCGCCGTCGAGCAAAACGAGCCCCACCGCAGGATCGGCTCTCCAGGCATTGAGTGCGGTCCAGATCTCGCGCACCATTCCGAGCGTCAACGCATTGAGCGCTTTCGGACGGTTCATCGTGATGCGGCCCGCGCGGCCTTCAACACGGATCAGGACTTCAGGCTCGGTCATCGGCACGCTCATGGTCTGACTTGAGATCACGGGTCATCAAGAACAACTGGGTTCATCGACAGTCACGCGACGCCTAGTTTTGCCGCAAGGCCTTCGAGCGCGGCTTCGAAGCACGCCAAAGGCGCCTTGACCACGCCCGCGCCAACCTGGCCGACGCCAGGCTTTCGATGGGCGATGCCGGTGTTGATCGTCGGCGCCAAGCCGGTCTCAACGACACGTCGAATGTCGATGCCGGTCGGCACGCCTGCTTGATCGAGCGCCGGAATACCCCACTCCGGATTGGGACCGAAGGTGATCTCGCGCATCGATTGCGTGAATTGCAATGCGTCCGACGCGCGGCCCGCACCGATAAAGCCGACGACGGCAGGGGCCGCCGCCATAGCGAAGCCACCCAGGCCAACGGTTTCGACGATGGCGCTGTCGCCCATATCAGGGTTGGCGTCGGCCTCTGTGAATCCGGGAAAATACAACCCTTGCGGCATCTCGACGGGCGCCGTGAACCAGGTATCGCCGGTTCCGGAGACCCGAATCCCGAAGTCGGTGCCATTGCGGCACATCGCGGTCACGATGGAAGATCCGTCAATGTTGCGCGCCGGGTCGGTCAAGGCCTTTCCCATGGCCATCGCGACGTTGAGAAAAAACTGATCGTTACGGCCAATGAATCCAAGAATGTCAGCGAGCACAGACATATCCGACGACGTCCGTGCCAGAGCAGGAGCCAGCAGCCTTAGGACCAAGCTCGAGCAGCCGACGTTGCGCTGGTGCATCTCGTCGCCCATCGTCAGGCCGCGCGCAATGATCGCCTTCAGTGGGATGCCGTCCATCTCGCGGAGAGCGCGCCCCATGGCCGGTCCAAGCGTGTCGCGCAACCAAGCCAAGCGAGCGAGCACCTCGGCGTCATTACCACCAAAGCGCATGACCTTGCCGAGCCCCTCGTTAATGGCGCAGTAAGCGCGATTTCCGAATGCCCGGTTCTCAACCACTAGCAGGGGCTGCGAGACGGTGGTCATGCCGGTCATGGGCCCGACGGCGCCATGATGGTGGTTCGGCTCGAGCCGATAGGCGCCCGCAGCAGCCTTCGTTTCCGCGTCCGCGAGATCGCTGGCCCAACCTTCGAAGACCGCGATTCCCGTGACCGCGCCCCGCATCGGTCCGCACATGCGGTCCCAGGTCACGGGTGGGCCGGCATGCAGGATCATTCGATCCTGCAAGGTTGGCAGCGCGTCGCGAGCCGGGATCACATCGATCAGGACGGGATCGCCAGCGAATATGCGCCGAACAGCTTCGGCATTGGCCGTCTCGATCCGGCAGGACACGGTTGCCATCGCCACACTCAACTTCCGAGCTTGCCAAGCAATGCCGCAAGCTTCGCATTGCCGCGAGCCGGCGGCACCCATGCGACATGGACGACAGGTGTTCCAGCCGCCTTGAGATCGCCAGCGAAGCCCTCAAGGCCGACATTGATCACCTTGAGGGGTGTCTGCAAAAGAGTGTTGGTTCTGGTCTCGGTCATCGGCGCTCCATTCTCTCAGCAATCAAGAGGCAGATTTATCATAAACCGCGGCGGCGGCGTCGACGCCAGCGCCTGACGGCACGACCAACCCATTCCGGCGCAAGGCCTGCTCGAGCGACGCCAAGCAACGCAAAACATTCTGGCGGCGGCAGACATAACCCATCGTTCCGATCCGCCAGATCTTGCCAGCCAGCGGTCCGAACGAGGTGCCGATCTCGATACCAAAGTTTGACAGCATCTCGGCCCGCAGCTTGTCCGGCTCGCGGATCGCCTTTGGAATGACGACACCGGTGACGTTGGCCATCCGGTGCGCCGCGTCGCCGAACAGCGTCAACCCCATGGCCTCCAGGCCGGCGCGCAACGCGCCGGACGCCAGCCGGTGGCGTGCGATTCCGGCGTCAAGGCCTTCCGCAAGCACCACGCGAGCGCACTCGCGCGCCGCATAGAGCATCGTCGCCGCCTCGGTATGATGATTGAGCCGCTGCGGACTCCAGTAGTCCATCAGCATCGCCAGATCGAAATAGTTCGAAGCGATGATCGGACCATTGCCGTCGACCGCGCCGGCCGGCCTTATACCAGCTTCGAAATGGCGACGAGCCTTGATGATGTCCGCGGCGCGATCATTGAACGTGATCGGCGACGAGCCGGGCGGGCCGGACAAACATTTCTGCAGTCCGGTCGACGCGATGTCGATCTTCCAGGCATCGGTCTCGAAAGGATTGCCCGCAAGCGAGGCCGTGCAGTCCACGTAGAGAAATGCGTCATGACGCCGGCAGATCTCGCCGATCTCGGCCAATGGATGCAGCATGGTCGTCGAGGTATCACCCTGGCACATGGCGACGAGCTTCGGCTTCTCCCGCTTCACAGCATCGTCGATGCGCTGCGGATCGAAGACGCTGCCCCATTCGGTTTGCAGCGCGACGACGTCGGCACCCGCGCGCCGGGCGATCTCCGCCAGCAAATGTCCGAACCGTCCGAAGATCGGGACCAACACCTTGTCGCCAGGTGCGATCATCGAGACGAGGCAGGCCTCGATACCGGCGCGCGCCGTGCCATTGACGAGCAGCGTCCAATGGTTCGACGTCCGATAGACACGGCGATAGAGCGCCATCACCTGGTTCATATAATTGGTGAACTGGGGATCGAACTGCCCTTGAAGCGGCACCGACATGGCGCGCAAAACTCGCGGATAGACGTCGACCGGCCCCGGCCCCATCAGCAGGCGCGGCTCGGGATCGAGGTCCTCAAAAATATTCAGCGACGATCCTTGATCCATGACCCTGCTCTGTCCGTTCGACTGCCACCAACATCCGTTCATCCCTGATTAAGAAAAACAAGCCGATGATGCAACGGAAGTCGCGAGTGTCAACCGTTAGCCAGGGATCACGCCCGCAACAAGCTCTCAACGGAGAAACAGACCATGCAGATCACGAAAACCCTGACCGGCTCGGCCCTGTTGCTAGCCCTAGCCCTCGGCGCCACGTCGGCCCAAGCGGCGCCGGCGGCAAGCGGACTCGGCGGGCTCGACACGGCGACGGAATCCGCAGTCGAGAAAACCTACTGGGCAACCAGATGCAACTGGCACCGCGGTCGCCGCCATTGCACTAAGGTGTGGGTCCCCACGCATCGCCGCCACTGGAATCGCCGCTGGTGGTAATGATCCATCGGATCTGAATGGGGCCGCTCGAGCAATCGAGCGGCCCCTTGTGCATCCCCCGATCGCCGCTTTCGAGCTCAGATCCGGACGACCTTGCCGGGATTCATGATGTTGAGCGGATCGAACGCGCGCTTCACCGCATTCATCATCTCGGTTTCCACCGGGCTCTTATAACGCAGGTTCTCGTCGAGACGCAGCAGGCCGATACCGTGTTCAGCACTGATCGAGCCGTTCAGCTCCACGACGATATCGTGCACGAGTTCATTGATGCGCTCGCGCTCCTGGACATAACGCTCATAGGTCCAATTCAGCGGACGTGCCGGATTGTAGTGCAGGTTGCCGTCGCCGACATGGCCGAAGCATGTCGGCCGGATGTTCGGATAGGCTGCGAGCAGCGCCGCGTCGGCGCGGCTCACAAATTCAGCGATCCGCGAAAGCGGTACTGAAACGTCGTGGGCGATGGTTCCACCCGCCGCCTGTTGGGCAAAGGCAAAGTCCTCGCGCATCTTCCAGAGCCGCTTGCCTTGTTCGCTGGACGCGGCAATCGTCGCGTCCAGCGCTAGGCCATTCTCGGTTGCCGTCTCCAGCGCATTGGCGAGGGGTTCGGCAAGCGATCCAGGTTCGCCTTGGCCTGTGACCTCCATCAGTACGTACCAGGGATAAACGGCCTGCAGAGGATCCGTATGGCCGGGGACACCTTCGAGCAGTAGATCGACGATCGAGCGCCCGATCAGTTCAAAAGACGTGATGCTCTCCCCCAGCCGCTCGCGCATGGCAGCGAGCAGTGTGACACTTCCCTCGGGGCTGCCGACCGCGACCCAGGCCGTTTGAGTTTCGGTCGGCTTCGGAAACAGCTTGAGCACGGCTGCCGTGATGAGCCCGAGAGTTCCCTCGGCGCCGATAAAGAGGTTCTTCAGATCATAACCGGTGTTGTCCTTGCGCAATCCGCGCAGGCCGTTCCAGATCCGCCCGTCTGGCAGCACAACCTCCAGGCCGAGCACCAGATTGCGCGTGTTCCCGTAGCGCAGGACCTGGATACCGCCGGCATTGGTCGAGATATTGCCGCCAATTTGACAGGTCCCCTCGGCACCGAGCGATAGCGGGAACAGCCGATTCGCGTCGGCTGCCGCACGCTGGATCTCCTGCAGCACGACACCGGCCTCGACAGTGATGCTATCGTTCATCGTATCGATCTGCCGGATCGCCTTCATACGATTGGTCGAGATCACAACCTCGTTCATGCCATGACCGGGCTGACTGGCATAAGTGAGTCCGGTATTGCCACCCTGGGGAACGATCGGCGTGCGGGTTTCGCTGCAGATCTTGACCAGTGCCGCTGCCTCCACGACCGTTTTCGGCCGTAGCACCAATGGCGTCTTGCCGACCCAGTTTCCGCGCCAACTTTTCACGTGCGGCGCGACATCCTCCGCCGTCTCCAGATAGCCGCCAGGGCCGACGACCGCCTTCAGGCGTTCGAGAACGGATGCGGCAACAGGCACAACGGCAGCAGAGGCGGGCATGGTCGGTCTCTTCGCGATCGGACTATGGGATGTTCGGGCGGGATATCCGGGCAACCTACTGGCGGGGCGACGGGGCGACAAGCGCCGCCCGCGCATCACGCTGGTCGCGGCTTGCATAGCCGGCGGGAATAGTGCTGCATGCCGCCAGAACCCCATACAAAGACCTCAAGGATCCTTTGCCAATGTCTGACGACTTGCTCGTTTCCCGTGACGGTCCGGTGATGACCATCACGCTGAACCGGCCCGAAAAATTCAACGCCTTGACGTTCGAGATGTACGCCGAGCTGGCCGAGACCTGCGAGAACGTCGCAAAAAACCGCGATGTTCGCGCGATCGTCTTGACCGGCGCGGGCGGCAAGGCCTTTGCGGCCGGCACCGACATCAACCAGTTCCGCGCCTTCAAATCGCCCGAAGATGGGCTCGGCTACGAGGAGCGCGTCGATAAAATCCTGCTGTCCATTGAGCGCTGTCCGGTGCCCACCATTGCGGCCATCTCGGGCGCCTGCACCGGCGGCGGCGGGGCAATTGCGGCCTGCTGCGATATGCGGCTCGGCACGCGGGACATGAAATTCGGCTTCCCTATCGCGCGAACACTCGGCAACTGCCTGTCGGCCAGGAGCCTGCAGCGGCTGACGGCGCTAATTGGCGCGCCACGCGTTGTCGATCTCGTTTTCACGTCCCGGTTGGTGCCGGCGGAGGAATGCCTCGCGTCTGGACTGGTGACCGAGTTGCATGACGATCACGCTGCCGTGCTGAAGCGGGCCACGGAACTCGCCCATCAAATGGCAGGCTTTGCGCCCCTCACACTTTCGACCACCAAAGAATTGATGCGCCGGATTCGCGAGGCCGGACCGACCGTCGATGACCATGATCTCGTCGCCAAAGTCTATACCAGCGCCGACTTCCGCGAAGGGCTCGACGCGTTCCTCACCAAGCGCAAGCCGACCTGGACAGGGAAGTGATCGATGCCTGACACCAAGCCATCGCCGAACGCCATCTACGTCGCGCACCTCGAAAAGGGCGAACTCGCCTATCAATTCAGCTCCGACGCTGGCCGCGCCGTTTTCTTTCCACGCCTAATCTGCCCCTATACCGGCAGCAGCACGCTTGAGTGGCGGATTTCCAAGGGCCTCGGCACCGTCTATTCGACGACGGTTGTGACCCCCGTCGAGGGCAAGCCTTTTAATGTCGCGCTGATCGACTGCGACGAAGGCTTCCGGCTGATGAGCCGGGTCGAGGACATCGCGCCCGAATCGGTGACGATCGGCATGCGCGTACAGTTCCGGGTCCATCGGTCGGGTGGCGAAGCGCCGCCAACGCCGGTCTTTTCGCCGGTGGCGACGGCGAGCGATCCTGTCAGCAACACCAGGGCCATTCCCGAGGCCCAACTGTCGCGCGGCCGCGCACAACTTGCGTCTAACGCCGGCCTCAAGCGGGCCAGCGCAGCAATCGTTGGGGTTGCGGAGTCCGATATCGGCCAGGTGGCAGACGGACTGACACCGATTGATCTCATGGCCCAAGGGATCGCGCGGGCTTTGGACGACTGCGGCTTGGCGCTGGCCGATATTGACGGTCTGTTCTGCGCTACAACTCAGGCGCGGACGTCGGCGCTCGCACTGTGCGAGTACCTCAAGATCGACCCACCGTTCATCGGCAGCACGATTGTCGGGGGCTCGTCATTCGAGATCCATGTGGCGCAAGCCATGGCCGCGATCGAGCACGGGCAGTGCACCGTCGCCGTCATTGCCTACGGATCGACGCAGCGTAGCGTCGGCCGCAAGCAGGCCTCGGTGCGTGAGGTCAATCCCTATGAGACGCCGTACAAACCGTTCTTGCCGGCGAGTGCCTACGCGATGGCAGCACTCCGGCACATGCACCAGTTCGGCACGACCCGCGAGCAGCTTGCCGAGGTGGCGGTCGCGGCGCGGCAATGGGCGCAGCTCAACCCGGCCGCGTGGGACAAGAAGCCGCTGACCATCGACGGCGTATTGTCGGCACGGCCGATCAGCACACCGTTCACGGTGCGCGACTGCTGCCTCTCTACCGACGGTGGCGGCGCCATTATCATCACGTCGGCGGAGCGCGCGAAATCGCTCAAGAAAACGCCGGCATATGTGTTGGGTTGCGGGCAATCGATTACTCACGCCTCGATCTCGAGCCTTGCGGATCTGACCGTCACGGGTGCGATCAAGTCCGGCGAGGACGCCTACCGGATGGCGAAACTACGGCCCGCCGACATCGATGTGCTTGCGCTCTACGACGCCTTCACAATCAACACGATCCTGTTTCTCGAAGATCTCGGCTTCTGCAAGAAGGGCGAAGGCGGCGCGTTTGTGTCGGGTGGCCGGATCGGCCCAAAAGGCTCGCTTGCGGTGAACACCAATGGCGGCGGTCTCTCCTATTGCCACCCCGGCATGTACGGGCTGTTTCTGCTGATCGAAGCGGTGCGCCAGATCCGCGGCGAATGTGGGGATCGCCAGGTGAAGGGCGCCAAGACGGCGCTCGCCCACGGCAACGGCGGGGTGCTGTCGTCGCAGGCCACGGTCATTCTTGGAAACGAGGCGGCGCGCTGAGATGATGCGGTCGAAGCTATTCGTGCCGGGAAGCCGGGCAGTAGCTCGGGTTTCTTGACAAAAGTGCTGTCGTTGCTCTCTGCCAAGACCGCACACCAAAGCGGCGGCAAGGTCACCGTTGAACTCGCGACTGGCGTCGCGCCCCGTTGCCGCAACGCCGCGCCAATTGCGCTCCCGGAGCGCCTAACACTTTCAACATGAGGCCTCGAACGATGAGCCAATCGACCGACGAGCCTAGCCACGATGCCCCATCGGTCATGAACGGTTCGGATCATGTCGCTGTTGATCCAGCCATCCTCTACCTCGGGACACCGGTCGTTTTAATCAGCACGTTGAACGAGGACGGCACCCCCAATCTCGCCCCTATGTCTTCTGCTTGGTGGTTGGGCTGGGGCTGTATGCTGGGATTGACCTCGGGGTCGAAAACAACCGAGAATATTCGCCGGACAGGACAGTGTGTGCTCAATCTCCCGTCGGCAGATATGGTTTCTGCAGTTGATCGCTTGGCACTCACCACCGGCAGCAATCCAGTACCGACTTATAAGCAGGCAATGGGATTCCGACATGTCGCCGACAAGTTCGGCCTTGCGCGTCTGACACCGGCACCCTCCGAACTCGTCGCACCTCCAAGAGCCGCCGAATGTCCCGTCCAACTCGAAGCCGAACTGAATGCCGAACACCCGTTTGGGCTAGGAAATCCTCGAATTCGAACCGCGATATCCGCAATTGAGGTTCGCATCGTGCGCGTGCACGTTGACCGAAAACTTCAGAACTCCGGGGATGCCGACCGCATTGATCCCGACAAATGGCGGCCACTTATCATGAGCTTTCGGCAGTTCTACGGCCTCGGGCCCATGCTACACCCATCGCGATTGAGCGAGTTTCCGGAGGAATTGTTCAAGCCACCGGCTTTCCGAAAGTCGCGTGCATAGAAGGCTCAGTGCACGCAATCGTCCGTTCCCCCTGACAGGACCTTGGTATGAAGCACGACACCCAGAAACATGGCCCCCTCGCCGGGCTCAAAGTGATCGATTGCTCAACTGTGCTGGCTGGACCGATCTCGGCGATGGTGTTCGCCGATTTCGGCGCCGACGTGGTCAAGATCGAGCACCCGGAGGGCGACGCGCTCCGGAAGATGGGCCATACCAAGAACGGTCACGGCGTGTGGTGGAAGGTCACCAATCGCAACAAACGCGCGATCACGCTCGACCTGCACGACGAGGCAGGCAAGGCCGCGTTCCTCGCGCTCGTCAAGGACGCCGACGTGCTGGTCGAGAATTTTCGCACTGGCACCCTTGAAAAATGGGGGCTTGGCTGGGACGTGGTCTCGGAACTGAATCCGCGCTTGGTGATGCTGCGCGTCACAGGGTTCGGCCAGACCGGGCCTTACCGCTTCCGGCCGGGTTACGGCACGGTGGCCGAGGCCTTCTCCGGATTTGCCCACATCACCGGGCAGACGGACGGACCACCGACGCTGCCGCCGTTCGGGCTCGCCGACGGCATTGCCGCCTATCATGGCGTGTTCGCCATCATGTTCGCCATCTACGAGCGCGACGTGCAGGGCTCCGGCAAAGGCCAGTTCATCGATCTGGCGCTCTATGAGCCGCTCTATTCCTGCCTTGGCGCGCAAACATCATCCTACGACCAGCTCGGTGTGATCCAGAACCGCACCGGCAACCGCTCGTCGAACAATGTGCCGCGCAACGCCTATCAGACCAAAGACGGCCGCTGGGTCGCGCTGTCGACCGCCTCGCCCTCGATCGCCCGCCGCGTGCTGAACCTCTGCGGCGGCGAAGGTACCGCCGACGATCCGCGCTATGCCACCAATACCGAGCGCGTGAAGCGCGTCGAAGAGGTCGACGGCATGGTCGCCTCCTGGATCGGGCAGAGAACGTTGCGCGAGGTGCTCGACGCCTTCGAAAAGGTCGAGGCCGCCATCGGCCCGATCTACGACGCAGCCCAGATCCTCGAAGATCCCCAATACAAGGCCCGGGAAAGCTTCACGACGGTGGCCGACCCCGATCTTGGTCCACTCCGAATGCAGAACGTTTTCCCGCGCATGTCCCGCACGCCGGGGCGCATCCGGTTCCCGGGTGCACGCATTGGGCAGCATCAGGCCGAGGTCATCGGAGAGCTCGAAGCCGCCGGCAAGATCACATCCGAGGTCGCCGCACGCTTGCGTGAGACGATGGGCAAGCTGAAAAAAGGTAACTGAGGCCGGATCTTGGCGCTGTGTGGCCCGATGATCATGATCGGGTCAAAATTGATATCCCTATAGGCAGTTTGGTCCACGGGTCTTGGGTGAGCTGAATGACAAGCGTCTTGAGCGGCAGTCTTGCTGCGGCGGCTTTGCTGACCGTTGTTCTTCTCGGTGGTTCCGTCTCCGCCCTCGAAGAGCAGAAGGATGAGAAGGACAAGATCAAGGCCTGCGAGCTGAAGTTGTGCACGCTGGTGACCAAGAAGGGACCGGCCGCCGGGGATTTCACCTGCAAACTCGCCAAGACGTGGGCCAAGGAGCAGATCAAGCAAGGCTCCAGCGCAGGACGCATGTCATGGGGTTTCGGCGACGCGCGTTGCCACATCGATCTGAAGGTCGCGCAGGCCACGATCGTCCAGGCCGTAAGTCCGGGCGATGTGACGCTCCAATTGCCGGAGCACACCATTCATTGCGACGTCGAGCAGGACAAGGTGGTGAAGCCCGCGCAGTTCCGCGCGGCGCCCAAGATCCAGTTCAAGGATGGGCAGGCGAAGAAAGTGTGGGTCAATCTCAAGGAGGCGACTGGCCCGGACAACGTGACGAGCTTCGTCAAATTCATGGCCAAGCTCGAGGATTCGATCGGCATCTTCCACGGCAAGATGATCAAGGGGATCAACCAATTCCTGGCCGAGAAATGCCCAACCGTTGTGAGTGGCGGCTGATGAGGCTCAGCAAGGAATCGATTGAAACCCGAATGCGCGATCTTTTCCCTGGCCGCGGCTACTCGCTGACTTTCGGCGTCGCGAAGTCGCGTGCAACGGTGTCGATCATCTTGCGGCCGCGATGCACGGGAACGGGATCTGACAGAGAATTGACGACATAAACTTCGGTGCCGATCATCACGCGCTCGTAGAGATCGACGATGTGCTCATTGTGCATTCGGATGCAGCCGTTCGAGACCGCGGCCCCGATGGACGTCGGCGCCGGTGTGCCGTGGATGCGCCAGAGCGTGCGCCCGAGATAAAGTGCGCGAGGTCCGAGCGGATTGGCGGGATCGCCGCCGGGCGTTGCCGGTTTGGGTGGCTCGCCATAGACGGCCACCGGGACCCAGGTTGGGTTCACCTTCCTGTCGGAGACGAACTCGACCCCCGTCCAGTCCTCGGCGAGCGAGCCGACAGCGATGGGATAGCGGGTTGCCGTACCGCGTTCGCCGACGAGATAGAGATGGCGTTCCTTGTTCACGACGACGATGGAGCCCGCGGGAAAGTGAGCCTTGAATGTCACTTCGCGGCGTGTCGCAGACCCGACCGTCATCGGGCTGGCGCTGGAAAAGGATGCCGGATGGGCGCGCGGAGCCGCTGGTCGGCTGGCGGGCGCGGCGATCGATGCGGTCGAGATCGGGGATTGCTGCCCGGCCGACATGGACGGGTTCGCCAGATAGGAGGGCCCGAAGCGGGTGGATCCTGCATCCGAGCAGGCGACCAAGACGACGCCAAAGGCGGCCACGCAGATCGCGGCCACAAAATGATTTCTGAGCATCAACGCGCCCCACAATCCCACACGCAGCGTTGGACATTGGACCGCATTTGGTAAACCAAGCGTAAACATACGGATGACCGCGACAGTCTTCCGGTGCTCCGGTATCGTTGCGTACCTTTGGCGCAGGCCGCACGCAACGCCGCCGGCAGGGGGACCGATGGAGCTGGACGTCTTCCTTGCTGTTCTGGTCGCCGCCGCCATGCACGCGGGCTGGAACGCGGTCGTCAAGGGTGCATCCGACCCGTTCATCTCTGTGACGCACGTCTCGATCTTCACCGGCGGTGTGGGCCTGCTGTGCCTGCCGTTCGTGCCGTTTCCCAGAGAGGGTGTGTGGGTTTGGCTTGCAGCGTCGGCCGCCATCCACACCGTCTATCGCTTCATGTTGATCGGTGCCTATCGGGCCGGCGACATGGCGCAGGTCTATCCGATCATGCGGGGCGCCGCACCGCTGCTGACCGCGATCGCAACCGCCCTGCTCATCAACGAACGCATCAGCGGCACGGGGTTCCTGGCCGTTGGCGCGCTTTCGGCCGGCGTCTTCCTGATGTCGCGGAAGGGAGGGCGGCTCGGTGGCCTCGAGACCAAGGCGGTTGGATTTGCACTGCTCTCCGCGCTGTGTACCTGCGGCTACACCCTTGCCGACGGCATCGGCGCGCGCCTCAACGGCTCCGGAGCGGGCTATGTGATGTGGATGTCGGTTGGCAACATGATCGCCATGCAGGCGATCGCCATCGCGATGCGGGGCCGGGAGGTCTACGCAACCTTGCCGCAGACCTGGAAGATCTCGGCTGGTGGCGGACTGATGTCGATGAGTGCCTATTTCATCGTGATTTGGGCGATGACACAGGCGCCGATTGCCCTGGTGGCCGCTCTCCGCGAGACCAGCGTGTTGTTCGGCGCCGTCATCGCCACAGTCGTCCTGAAGGAGCCGCTGACACCGTGGCGGGCGGCCGCGTCGGTGCTGGTGCTCTGCGGCATGGCGCTCCTGCGCATCGCCTGAGCTTGCGCGGCGGCGCAATTCATCGTTCCATTCTCCGGGTAACGATATGCGCAAGGATCGAACCGCAATGAAACCGAACCGGCTTGGCGAGATCGAGCTGCAGGTGATGTGGAGCCGGCTGATCGCCGTCGTCGAGGAGCAGGCGCAGACGCTGCTGCGAACCGCCTTCTCCTCGATCGTGCGCGAGTGCGGCGATCTTTCGGCGGGCGTCTTCGACCGCCGCGGCCGGATGCTTGCGCAGGCAGTGACGGGAACACCCGGTCACGTCAACTCGATGGCGGAATCGGTCGCGCATTTCATCCGGCACTTTCCGCTGGAGACGATGAAGCCGGGCGACATCTACATCTGCAACGACCCCTGGATGGGGACCGGGCATCTGAATGATTTCGTGCTGACAACGCCCTGCTTCCATAAGGGCCGGCTGGTCGCTCTGTTCTCGTGCACCAGCCACCTCATGGATATCGGTGGTCTCGGCTTCGGCCCAGACGCAACCGACGTGTTCATGGAAGGCCTCTATATCCCGATGCTGAAGCTCGCCGACAAAGGCCGCCTCAACGACACCCTGATGGCAATGATCCGCGCCAATACGCGGCTGCCGGTCGATACCGAAGGCGATGTCTATTCGCTCGCCAACTGCAACGACGTCGGCTGCAAGCGCCTCGTCGAGATGATGGTGGAGTTCGATCTCGACAACCTGGACCGCCTCGCCGACCACATCTGCGACAGGAGCCGCGAGGGCGTCCTCGCAGAGATCGCAAAGCTTCCGCACGGCAGCTGGTCCAACCGCATGACGGTCGACGGGTACGACGAGGCCGTCGAGCTTGTCGCCAAGACGACGATCGGACCGAAAGGCATCCACGTCGACTATACCGGCACCAGCGCAGCGTCCCGGCGCGGCATCAATGTGCCGATGGCGTATACGACGGCCTATACTGTGTTTGGTCTCGGTTGTGTCGTCGCATCGCGGATTCCGAACAACGCCGGATCGCTGGCGCCGCTGACCGTTTCTGCCCCGGCTGGCACGATCCTCAACGCGCCGAAGCCGAAGCCGGTGCTGGCCCGCCACATCATCGGCCAGATGCTGCCCGACGTCGTATTCGGGTGCCTGCGTCAGTCGATTCCCGAGCGAGTGCCGGCGGAAGGCACGTCGTGCCTTTGGAACATCACGCTGCGCGGACAGACCGGCGACCAGATGCGCGGCAATTACGGGTTCGCGATGACGTTCACGTCCAACGGCGGCACCGGCGCGCGGCCCGACAAGGACGGCCTGTCGGCGACGGCCTATCCGTCGGGGGTGCGCGGAACGCCAGTCGAGATCGCGGAGCAACTGATGCCGGTGATCTTCTGGAAGAAGGAGTACCGGGAGGACTCGGGCGGCGCCGGCGCGACCCGCGGCGGCCTCGGCCAAACGATCGAGATTGCGAGCGCCATCGATCGGCCGTTCGAATTGTTGGCGGCGTTCGACCGCATCGATCATCCGCCCCGCGGCCGCGATGGCGGTGGCAATGGTGCGGCCGGTTACGTCGGACTGAAATCGGGGAAGAAAATGAAGGGCAAGGGGTTCCAGGTGGTGCCGGAAACGGATCGGCTGGTGATCCTCACGCCTGGCGGCGGTGGGATCGGCGATCCGGCGGCACGGACACCGGAACGCCTCGCGACAGACCTCGCCGAAGGGCGCGTGACGGCGCGCTCAGGCCGCGAGGTCTACGGTGCGGCGGCGGCGGGGAAGTCGAAGCCAGCGAGTGCACCACGCGGAGCACGCGCTGCCAAGTGATGTAACGTTCGCGCTCTAGCCCGGGCAAGATGCCCAGCCGGCGCATGGCGCCGGCTGGCAGGCGAGCGGTGAGGCCAGGGCGACTCAGCCTCAATGCAGCGCAGTGAGGCCCAAGGCCTTGCCGAAGCGGCGGCTCGACTCGAGGAAGTCGCCGTACTTGCGATGCACCGCCGTGTGCTGCACGCAGGCAAGCAGCAGGCGATTGCGATCGAAGCCTCGGTTCTTGCCATAGTCCTCGATCAGCAACTGACCAAGCTCTTGGTTGTGCGGGTCGTTGCCGATCCGGCAAGAGCAAAGCGCCAGCTGCTGCACGAGCGGCGCCGTATCGCCGCCAGCCCCCAGATAAGCCCGCGTCCAGGCAATCGCCTGCGGACCGTCGAGCGCTATGGTGGCGGCGACGATATGCTCCAGCATCTGCGCGGGGCTTTTGGCCGACCCGCCTGCCGGCAGCTCGGCGCGGGCCTCGCGGTTATCGCCCGTTTGCTGGCTGTGCCACGCGTTGCGGTTGAGATAGGACGTCGCCACATAGAGCAACTTCAGGCGCTGCGAGTGCTCGAAGGTATCGTAGAACCAGCCAAGCGTGTTCAGATACTCGTAGCAGTGCTGCGGGATCGAGAAGTTGAGCGTATCTTGCGTTTCGAGCAGGATCTGCGCGCCACCGATCTGCAGCACATCGAGGATCTGGCGCGGCCCTTTACCGGCCAGCAGCAACCGGCTCAGCGCCTCTTGAATGCCCGGCTCCTGGCCGTGCAGAACAACGTCCAGGAACGCGTCCGCCTCGTCTTTCGACAGCGGCGTGGTCTGGCGGAGGATCTCCGCCTCCTTGGTCGTCGCCCCGCCATAGGGAATGGCCGAAATCTTCGCCTTCTCGATGTAGTGAGTAATGCAGTTGCAGGCCATCTCGTAGGTCGAGTACCAGCGCGGGCCGACGCCGATGTCGAGCGCGCCGGCATAGAGCACGTGATGCGCATTGTCCCAGCCAACAAAACTGCCGAGCTCGACGGTGGCACGGGCGCGGAACGCTTTGTGGCCGGTGGTGTAGGACCGGTTGAGATAGACGCGATCCTGCAGGTCGATCAGGCCAGCAAAGCACATCTGAGCCAGCGCTGCCTTGCGATGCGTGGGCTCCTCCATGATACCGAGGAAGATGCGGTATGCCTCAAGCACATGACCGCGATGCACGAGATCGAGCCAGCGATCGAGCTTCTCATCAATGGCACCGTGGATATGTTCGGCGGTCTGATCGGGCCAATGCACAACCGGCTTGACCGGTGGACCATCGATCGGCTTGCCGCTGCGCGCATAGTGGCCGGGCGCCTTGTTGATCTTCTGGTTCCAGATATCGAGGCCGGTCGGGATGTACCAGACGGTCTGCGCCATCGGCAGGCCGGCAAGCTCTTTCGGCAGCAGCTTGCTCAGGTGCGTCGTCGCGCGCGCCGAGAGCAGGCAGTGGTCGTTGTTGACGAAGTTGACAAAGCCTTTGTCGATGCGCTCGTGGTAGGGGACATGCGTCAGCGGGGCATGGATGCGCACGCCTTCGGCGACGATCTCGGGAAGCGGGCGGCCATTCTTGACTAGTCCGTAGTAAGCCTCACAGGCGCCGACCTGATCACGGGCGAGAATACGATCCTCAAGCTTGTCATAGAGCCCGTGTGTCTCGGAGTCGCGCGCGGCAGACGCTGCAGTCGTTTGAGCCATGGCATTTGCTCCCGTATCGTCGGGCCGGCCTTGGGACCGCGCGCCTTCAGCTGGAGCCGGTGCCATCGACCGCCGATCGCTGTTGTGGATCGAACGTCCGGAGCCAAGTGTGGCACAGCTTTCCACTGGAAGGGAACCGCCCATTGCGAAGGAGCTATGCCCGCACGGCGCGGCTCTGTCCCGGTCGGCTCAGACTTGCAGCAGCACGCAGTAGTTGGGCGGGAACGTCAGGTTGACGCTGGCGCCTTCCTCCACGACTTGAGTCGGCGGGCGCCGAACGATCATGGAGCCGGTCGGGCAATCCACAACGTATTGAATGAAGTCGCCGTGGAACATGCGTCGGCGCACAACCCCGGGCAGCGTATTGTCGCCGGGATTGCCCTCCCCGATGCCGATATAGGCGGTGCGGACGGCCACCTCGGTCTCCTGGCCGGTCGGCGTCCGGGTCACCGCGGCCTTCAGACGATGACCGCCCGCAGCCTCGAACGACAGCAGGCCTTGGGCATCGGCTGACGACTTGATCTCGCCCTTGATCAGATTGGCCGAGCCGACGAAATCGGCGACGAACCGATTGCGCGGGCGGTCGTAAATCTCCTGCGGTGCACCGATCTGCTCGATGATTCCGACGTTCATGACGATGACGCGGTCCGAAATCGCCAGCGCCTCCTCCTGGTCGTGCGTGACATAGACCGATGTGATGTTGAGGCGACGCTGCAGTTCACGCAGCTCGACGCGCATTTCGGCACGCAGTTTCGCGTCGAGATTCGACAACGGTTCGTCGAACAGCACAACGGTCGGCGAGAAGGCGATGGCCCTGGCCAAGGCGACGCGCTGCTGCTGGCCACCCGAGAGCTTCGAGGCCCCACGTTCGCCGAGATGGCGCATCTGGACAAGATCTAGCGCGCGTTCCACGGCGGCCTTGATCTCGGCCGTACTCTGCTTGCGGACGCGAAGACCATAGGCGACGTTATCGAACACGGTCATGTGGGGCCAGACCGCATAGGACTGGAACACCATAGAGACGCCGCGGCCTTCGGCCGGAATGTTGATGCGCTCGGCGCCCGAGAAGACGGTGCGCCCATCGATCGTAATCGAGCCCGCCGACGGCGGCTCGAGACCCGCGATGGCCCGGAGCGTTGTCGTCTTTCCGCAACCCGATGGCCCCAGCAGCGTGACATGCTCGCCGCGGCCGACCGTGAAGCTCACCCCTTTGACGGCAAGCACGTCGCCGGCATAGCGCACTTCCAGGTCTTTCACTTCGATCCGGGTCGCCGGCCCGCGCACTTCACCGCTCACGATAGCTCCCTCTTGGAATCGCGCGTAACCCGGAACAGTATGATGAGCGCGAGCATGACGACGAATGTCTGGATGAGCGCCATGGCGGCGGTCAACTGCGTTCCCGAATTGGCCCAGGTGGAAACGATCGATGGTCCAATCACCTTCGAGTGCGGCCCCATCAGCAACAACGACGCGCCAACCTCGCGAACCGAGGCCGCAAAGAGCAGCATCCAGGCGGCGATGATGCCGGGCTTCAGGAGCGGAAGCGTCACCGTTCGCATCTGGTAGGCCCAACCGGCGCCACAGACACGGGCGCACTCCTCGAGGCTCTTGTCGATCTGGAGCACAACGCCAGCAATCGTTCGCACGCCAAGTGGCAGCAGCACGGTAAAATAAGCGATGCCCAATAGCCACAAGGTGCCATAGAGGCCACCGGGCATGTTGATCCAGGCCCACAACAACCCGAGACCGAACACCAGACGCGGCACGGACGAAGGGAACATGGCCAGATACTCGACTAGGCCGCGCCCACGCAGCGTCGAGCGATAGATGATCCAGACCAGCAGCGCCATGACGACGGCGCCCACTGTCGCAACGCAAACCCCGAGCACGATGCTGTTGAAGAGCGCCGCGCGCACCGGCGCGAGTTCAAAGGCCTCTTGATAGTTGGCCAGCGTGAACTTGGCCTGCGAGAGAATCACGGTGGCGAAGGTCTGGAACGAGGTCAGCAGCAACGCGCAAATGGGAATGATGACGGCTAGGAGGATGTAGAGCAGGCAGATCGAAAACAGCACCCAGGTCATGCGGCCCATGTCCATGGGTCGCGGTCGGAACGCCTTGCCGGTGATCGTGGCGTAGCTGCCGCGCGTCACCACCCAGCGGTAGAATGTGAGCATCAGAACCATGACGAGGAACAGCGACAGACCCATCGCAGCCGCCTTGCCGTAGTTGGGCGGGAACGCCTCCACCGTGCTCCAGATCGACGTGGTGATCACATAAATGCGTCCGGGGATACCGAGGACCAGTGCGGCGGCGAACGAGCCGAGCATTTCCGCAAACACGAACAGTGTCGCCCCGAGCACGCCTGGCAAGACGAGGGGCAGCGTCACCGTCAGTGTGGTCCTGAGCTTCGAGGCGCCCATCACGCGCGCCGACTCCTCGAGCGCCGGGTCCATCGACTTCATCGACGCCGAGATCATCACATAGGCAACGGTGCCTTCGAAAAGGGCCATCACCCAGGCGATGCCGAACAGCGTGTAGATGTCGAACAGATCGCCCTTGGCGCCGGTCAATTGCCAGGCCTGGTTGAGGAAACCGTTCTTCGGACTTGCCAGCACCGCCCAGGCGAGCGCACCGACAAGTGGTGTCATGTAGTAGGGCACTTCCATCAAGCGCTCGAGCGTCTCGCGGCCCGCGACGTTGGTGCGCGTGAGAATCCAGGCGATTGTGAAGCCGAAGACGATTGCCATCACCGTCGCCATCAGCGCGACGTACAGCGTATTGAGGATGATGTCGAAATCTTCGGTGAACAGCGACAAGAGATTGGTGGTGCCATACTGCGATGCCGGAAACGACAGCGGATCGCCGACATTGAATGCCTTCTCGATCAGAAAAAGAATGGGCATGAGAACGAGAAAACCGACGGCCAGGATGACGATCAGCGTCACCGGCGTTTGCCAGCCAAGACGCGATTTCAGTTCATCACTGGTATGGTCGACGATCGCTTTTTGCATCCGTCCGTCCCTCGAAGCCCCGTCGGCGGCTGCCTCACAAGCGTGCGGCGCCGGCGGAAAGATTTCCGGCCGGCGCCGATCCAGCGTACCCAGTGGCTACTTGCGCGCGCCGACGATCTTGTCCCACTCCTTGGCGAACTCCGGCCGGCTCTTTTCGTAAGCCTCGTTGTCCTGTGGCGTGAGCACCTTGATGTCCTTGATCGGCAGGCCTCCCGGGGGCGGGGGCACGTCCTCGCGCGGCGAATGGTTAAACAGAATTTCGGCATAGGCCTTCTGGCCAACGGGACCAAGATACCAATCGAGGAACAGCCCAGCCGCATTGGGATGCGGCGCATCGGCAACGACGCCGGCGCTCTGCTGGGTTCCTGGGGCGCCTGTATCGGGGAAGGTAAAGGCAACAGGCGCGCCCTTGGCCTTGAATTCGATAAAACCCGAGTACTGGGCGGCCATGATCACCTTGTCCTGACCATCGACGAGGCGTCCGTACTGCTGCACGTAGCTGTCGAAGGCGCGGGGCTTGTTCTCGCCGAATTTGTCGAAGTAGTCCTTGGCGAGCAGCGGCTTCAGAACGAACCAATTGGCGTGTTGGAGACCGGAGTTCGAAACTTTGACGTTGATGGCATCCTTCCATTTCGGATCGAGCAGATCCTCCCATTTTTTCGGAGCCTCCTCAGGCTTCACGAAATTGGGATTGTAGGCGATGCCGCTCAAGATGATGCAACTCGCGGTATAAAAGCCTTCGGGTTGGCTCTTGTACTTGACGTTATAGGCCGCGTGCTCGGGCGACATGTACTGTTTCCAGCCACCGCGGCGTTGGAAGTCCTGCGCCATGCCGAGATCGGAAATCACCAGCACGTCGGCGGTAAAGGCCTTGGCATTGCGCTCGGCGAGAATTTTGGCATACAGCGCACCAGCTTGCAGGCGCACGTAGCTGGTCTTGATCTTCGGGAACTGATCGGTGAAGACCTTCAGCAGCGCGACCTGCCCCTTCTCCGGATCAGTCGAGTACAGTGTGAAAGCGCCCTCTGCTTCTGCCTTGGCGACATCGGCGCAGGACTTGAAGCCCTGCAGCTGTTTCGGGCTATCGCACAACTTGGCCTGCGCCAGTGCGCCCGTGCAGATCGTCGACGCGGCCAGCCAGCCGGCGGCCGCAGTCAATGCTCTCTTCATGCCTGTTTCCTCCACCCATCGAGGCGCGTTTGTCCCACGCCTTCAGATCGCATGAGAATGGCCCGGAAGTCGCGCTCCGGCAAGCGCCATGCGAACGCGCGGCCATGTCGTCGCAACTGGGCGGCTATTGGCTTACTCGCTTCGCCCCACCAGGCGTCAGTCGGCGTCGGCAGCACTGCCTTTGCGCGCGTGTCGGCGGTCCTCATCATCGAACTTGGCGAGGTCAGCATCAAAGACCAGCCGATGCTCGCCGGCGAGGCAGATGAAGCGCTTGCCGCGGGCACGTCCGATCAGCGTGAGGCCGGCCTTGCGAGCCAGATCGACGCCCCAGGCAGTGAAGCCCGAGCGCGAGGCCAGAATCGGAATGCGCATCTTGACGGACTTGATCACCATCTCGGAGGTGAGCCGCCCCGTCGTATAGAAGATCTTGTCGTCGGGCTTTATTCCATTCAGGAACATGTAGCCCGCGATCTTGTCGACGGCATTGTGGCGCCCGACATCTTCCATGTAGATCAGCGGGCGATCCTCGGCGCAGAGCACGCAGCCGTGGATTGCGCCGGCCTTGAGATAAAGCGACGGCTCGGTGTTGATCTTGCGTGTCAGCTGATAGAGCCAGGATGTGTGGATGCGCGCCTCCGCCGACAGCTCGATCCGGTCGAGTTCCTCCATCAGGTCGCCAAAAACGGTACCCTGCGCGCAACCCGACGTCTGCACCTTCTTCTTGAGCTTTTCCTCGTAGTCGGTCTGGCGCCGCGTGCGCACCACGATAGTCTGGATGTCGTCGTCGTGTTCGATCCCCGTGATTTCGTCGTCGGCCTGGAGCATGTTCTGATTGAGCAGATAGCCGACGGCCAAGAGGTCGGGATGATCGCCGATGGTCATCATCGTTACGATCTCGCGGGCATTCAGAAATAGCGTCAGCGGTCGTTCGGTGACGACCGAGGTCGTCACGCGCCGGCCTTCATGATCGAGCCCTTCGACCGTGGTCGAGAGGCGCGGATCGTCAGGCGTCGGCCGGACGGTAAATTCTTTCACGTACTTGCTCCTGGCGAGGCACTCGATCCTAGCACGGCCACAGCGACCAACCGGGGGTTTTCCTTCCCATGGATCGGCATTATCTGCTAGCCAAAGCACGCACGCGGAAAGCGCTGTGCCCCCAAGGAGACTTGTATGTCGGTTACGAAAGACCAGGTGATCGCCCAGCTCAAGCGGGTCAAGGGACCCGACATGGAAGGGAATATCGTCGATCTCGGATTGGTGTCCGAGATCCTGCTGAAGGACGGCCGGGTCTATTTCTCGATTACCGTGCCAGCGGCCAGGGCCGAGGAGCTGGAGCCGCTGCGGCAGGCCGCCGAAAAGGTCGTGTCGGATATCGGCGGGTTGCAGGGGGTCACCGCTGTGTTGACGGCAGAAGCCACCCGCGGCGGCGCGACGCAACGCCCCGCCGGCGGGCAGATGCCAGAAAGTCCACGGGTGCAAGCGGCGCGGGCGAAAGACGGCACGGGCGACGGCGGCGCTGCCCATAGCCACAACCACGCGCACGATCATCATGGTCACGGACATGATCATGGCCACACGCTTGCTGCCCCTCCCGCCGCACCGCGCGGCCAGCCGCAGGGCGGCGCAACGCGAGCGCCGGCTGGTGTTCCCGGCATCAAACATCTGATCGCGGTCGCCTCCGGCAAAGGCGGCGTCGGCAAGTCGACGACGGCACTGAACCTGGCGCTCGGCTTCCAGGCGAACGGGCTGAAAACCGGCATTCTCGATGCCGACATTTATGGACCCTCGCAGCCGAAACTGCTTGGCCTCTCCGGGCGCCCCGAGGTTGGCGCCGGCAACAAGCTGAAGCCGATGATGGGTTACGGGCTCAAGGTCATGTCGATGGGTTTCATGGTGGATGAGGGCACGCCCGTCATCTGGCGCGGTCCCATGGTGGTCTCCGCCCTGACGCAGATGCTGCGCGAAGTCACCTGGGGCGATCTCGACGTGCTCGTCATCGACATGCCGCCCGGCACCGGCGACGTGCAATTGACGATGGCGCAGCAGGTGCCGCTCTCCGGCGCGATCATCGTCTCGACACCGCAGGACCTGGCGCTGATCGACGCGCGCAAGGGCCTGAACATGTTCCGCAAGACCGACATTCCCGTGATCGGAATCATCGAGAACATGAGCTTTTTCATCTGCTCGAAATGCGGCGAGCGGCACGAGATCTTCGGTCACGGCGGCGCCAAGGCGGAAGCCGACAAGCTCGGCGTACCCTACCTCGGCGGCGTGCCGCTGCACATGGATATCCGGGCGACGTCGGACAGCGGCAAGCCGATTACGGCGACCGAGCCGGGCAGCCTGCACGCCCAGATCTATCGCGAGCTTGCTGCCAAAGCCTGGGCCGAGCTGGAGGCGGCTCAAGGACATCGTGTGAAGCCGCCGGTACTGGAGCCGACGGCCGTGCGCGATGCGCTGCGCGTCACCTTCGAAGGCAAAGCGCCTTACGAGTTGCCCGCCGAGATGCTGCGCGTCATGAGCCCGTCGGCCGAGGTCCAGGGTCATTCGCCCGAGCAGCGCGTGACGGTTGGGCGCAAGCGCAACGTTCGGATCAAGGATCTGCTGCCGGTCGGCAACTACGCCGTGAAAATCGTGTTCGACGACGGCCATGACACAGGTCTTTTTGCGTGGTCGTACCTGGATCTTCTGCATCGCGAGAAGGACCAACGGTGGGCCACCTACCTGGCCGAGCTCGAGCGCAAGGGCTTGAGCCGCGGATAGCCGCGTGGGACACTGCGGGCCGGTGGACGGGAGACCACGGCCCGCATGGGCCCAGAGCGCTGAACGGGTCCCGCCGTGTCCAATGACCTTCTGCTGTTTATCGCGATCGGGTTCGCCGCCCAGATGGTCGACGGCGCCTTGGGCATGGCCTACGGGCTGACCGCGACGTCCGTCCTGCTGAGCTTTGGCAGCACGCCGGCCGTCGCCAGCGCCAGCGTCCACGCCGCCGAAGTGTTCACCACCGCGGCCTCGGGCGCCGCCCATTGGCGGCTTGGCAACGTCGCGACCGCGGCGCTTTGGCGACTGGCACCGGCCGGCATGGCCGGCGGCGCCCTCGGAGCTTACATTCTGACCTCGTTCCCGGGCGATCGGCTGCGCCCCTTCGTTGCGACCTATCTGCTGGTGGCCGGCTTGATCGTGCTGGCGCGTGGCATCACATCGCGACCGGCCGGCGCGTTGGCATCGTCGCGCGGGTGGATGCTGGTGCCAATCGGACTGCTCGGCGGGTTCCTCGATGCGATCGGCGGTGGCGGTTGGGGCGCGTTGGTGACAATGAGCCTGCTGTGCCGGGGCATCGCGCCCCGAACCGCGATCGGCACCGTGTGCCTCGCCGAGTTCTTTGTGACGGTCACGATCTCCGGGTTTTTCTTTGCCACCATCGGTTTTGAGCTTTGGCCGATCATCGCCGGGTTGATCATCGGCGGCGTGCTGGCGGCGCCGCTTGCCGCCATCGCCGCAAAAAACGTTCCCGACCGGCCGCTGATGATCATCGTCGGCGCCGTCGTCGTGCTGCTCGCGCTGCGCCAGATCCTGATTGCGGTCACATAATTCGGCTGTGCATGTCATTCGAACATGATCACCTGGCGGACCACGGTGGCGTCGGCGAGACGGTCGAAGCCCTCGTTGACCTCGTCGAGGCGGATGCAGGCGCTGCGCAGGCGATCGACCGGCAGCTTGCGGTCTTTGTAGAGCTGGATGTAGCGCGGCACGTCGCGGGCGATCACGCAACCGCCCATGTAGCTGCCTTTTATGATGCGCCCATCCTGCACCATGTTGTAGTGCGGCAGCGTCAGCTGGGCGGCAACCGGCGAGAGGCCTGCCGAGACGGTCTGGCCGCCGCGCACGGTGATCTTATAGGCCAGCTCCATCGCCTTGATGGTGCCCGCCATCTCGAAGGCGGAGTCGACGCCGCCATCCGTCGCCTTGATGATTTTGTCGATGCAATCGCCATCGCGCGCGTTGAACGTATCGGTGGCGCCGAGCTGGCGGGCCAGCGCTAGCTTGTCGTCGTGCACGTCGACTGCGATGATGCGACCGGCACCAGCGACGATCGCGCCGAGCAGACAGGCGAGCCCGACGCCGCCAAGGCCGACGACGGCGACCACATCGCCAGGCTTGGTTTCGGCCGTATTGACCGCCGCGCCAACGCCCGTGACGACCGCGCAGCCGAATAACGCCGCGTCCTCGAACGGCACATCCTTTGGGATTTTCTGCACCGAGTTGCGCGGCACCACCGCGTGATCGGCGAAGCACGACAGCCCCGCGTAGTGCGCGACCTCCTGGCCGTTGAGTTTGAGGCGGCGACCGCCGGTGGCGAGATCGCCCTTCTGCTTGGCCACATTGAAATGGGTGCACAGATTGGGGCGTCCCGCCGTGCACTGGCGGCATGCGCCGCAACTCGGCGCGAAAATGAAGACCACATGATCGCCGACGGCAAGGTCCGCCACGCCCTCGCCGAGCGCCGCGATCTCGCCGGCGCCTTCGTGCCCGATCACAGTCGGCAGGGGACGCGGGCGGGCCCCCTCGATGGTCGAGAGGTCCGAATGGCAAAGGCCCGCCGAGCGCACTTTGACCAGCACCTCGCCCGCCCGCGGCGGATCGAGATTCAACGTCTCGACGTGCAGCGGCCGGCTCTGAGCGTAGGGGCGCGGCAAACCCTGCTCGTACAAAACGGCACCTTTGATCTTCATGTTCGCTCCCGTTCCCAGTTGGCCTGCTCCCACCTTCGACCCAATATGAGGCCATCCCGCGAGGTGGGGATAGATTCCCGGTTGCATTCGCGGGCAACCGTTAACGCGAGGGATAAGTTCCGGGACCGGCGGCAAGGTCGAGGCAGACGTCGGCTAGACCTTGGTCGTTGGGTCGAGCGATGTGTCAGGCCGAAGGCCAGACAACACGCGCACAGACACCCACGCTCACAAGAGGCCGAGGGCGGCAAGTTCCTTGCGCAGCTTCTGCGGCATCTCGGTGATCCCGTTCGATTTGCCGCCCTTGAGGTCGGCGGGCGCTTCGTCGGCATTGAGATAGCGCCAGCCCTGGAAAGCACGGCGCGGCATCGGACGCACGGGAACAAGGTTGCGGTCGAGGATCAGCAGCGTGCACGGCGTGCCATCCGGGCGCACGCCCTCGCGCAGGTCGGCGAGTGTCTGGCGCGCCTGCACAATGCCCTTGATGACCCAATAGATCGAGCCGCCACCGAGCAAGTCGTCACGGCGCTTCGGCATCTGGAAAGTGCGATGGAACAGCTCCGGCTTCTGGCCGTCGCGCTTCATCTGCTTGAGGCGCTCGGTTTGCCAGTCGGCCAAATCCTCGATCGACTCCGTGCCGACGCTCAGCTTGATCAGGTGCAGGGTCATGAACGCCTCATGCGAGAGATGCCCACGAGTTTAACAGAAACCCGCGGCCCAGGTCATGCGAACGACGCCGAAGGTGTGGCCATGCCTGTGGACAGAGGGCCCGGCTCGACCGCCTCAGGTCTTCGGCTTCAGGTAATGCTTCTCCGGTCTCAGGCCTCGGCCAGCGTCAGCGCCGCGATCAGCGTGCCCTGTGTCACCTGCTGGCCTTCCGATGCAGCAACCTTGGCGATAGTGCCGTCGCGGGCGGCGTGGAGAACGTGCTCCATCTTCATCGCCTCGACGACGGCGATGCGGGCGCCCTTCTCGACCACGTCGCCCTCGGCCACGAAGATGCGCGCGACCTTGCCGTTGATCGGCGCGCGGATGGTGTCGCCGGTCGCACCGTCGTCAAGGGCCGAAGCGTCGTAAGTGGGACACGCGAACTCTGTCTGGACACCATCGACGATGACGGACAAGCGCCCAGGACCAATTCGGTGCTCGGAATAGCTGCGCCGTTCAGTTCCAGATTCCTGCCGCTTGGGTGAGTCTGACGCCTTCGGACCGTTCGCAGTCCAAAGTACATCGATGTTCAAAAGCACGCCGTTGACCAGAACCGCCCTTTTCTCCGTCCTGGGCGCTCCCAGTTGAAACCCGTCACGCACTCTCCAAGGAGACTGAACATTTCCAATATTTTCGGTGCGTCCGGCATCGTCGGCCAACTGGTCGAGAAACGTTGCGAAGCCCCGCTCGAGGACGACAGGATGCTCCGGGCGCGCGGATAGTCGAGCGAGATCGCGACCGATCAAGCCAGTGTCCATTTGGATATCGCGGACCCCCTTGTCCATGAGCAAGGCGGCAAGAAAACTCTGATTTGTGACGGGACCTACAATCACTGTTCGAGCAAGCGCGTCGACAAGTCGATCGGCTGCAGATGTTCTGTCCGTCCCACTCGCGATCAACTTCACAATCATTGAGTCGTAGTACGGCGATACAGCTTGTCCTGATGCAATTCCGGCCTCAACTCTCAGCCCGGCAATGCCTTCTGGCGCTGTGAAATGGTAAATGTCTCCCACACTCGGCAGGAACCCCTTCGCGGGGTCTTCGGCGCACAACCGCACCTCGATGGCGTGGCCGCTCATCTTGATGTCAGCCTGGGCCATCGGCAGCCTTTCGCCGGACGCCACGCGCAGTTGCCATTCGACGAGATCGAGCCCCGTGATCTCCTCGGTCACAGGGTGCTCGACCTGCAGCCGCGTGTTCATCTCGATGAAGTACCACTTGGCGTCGGCCCCGAGCGATCCACCTTCGACCAGAAACTCCACCGTCCCCGCGCCCTCGTAGCCGACGGCCTTGGCGAGCTTCACGGCGGCTGCGCACATTTTCTCGCGCAGCGCCGGCGTCATCCCGGGCGCGGGCGCTTCTTCGACGACCTTCTGGTTGCGCCGCTGCAGCGTGCAGTCGCGCTCGAAGATGTGCACAACGTTGCCATGTGCGTCGCCGAACACCTGCACCTCGATGTGGCGCGGACGCTCCACGACCTTCTCGAGCAGCACATGCGCGTTGCCGAACGCGCCCTCGGCCTCGCGTTGCGCGGAGGCGAGCAGTTCCGGCAATTCCGCTTCCGACGTGACCAGGCGCATGCCGCGCCCGCCGCCACCGGCCACCGCTTTGATCATGACGGGGTAGCGGATCTTTTTCGCTTCGAGGCTCAGCGTTTTGATGTCCTGGGCCTGGCCCTGGTAGCCGGGCACGACCGGAACGCCGGCCTTGATCGCGATCTCTTTCGCCGCCGCTTTGCCGCCCAGCGCACGCATGGCGTTGGCCGATGGCCCGATAAACTTGAGGCCGGCCTTGGTGGCAGCATCGGCAAAGTCGGCGTTCTCCGAGAGAAACCCGTAGCCGGGATGAATACCGTCAGCGCCCGCAGCCTTGGCTGCCGCGATGATCTTGTCACCACGCAGGTAGCTGTCGGTTGCGGGCGACGGGCCGATATGGACGGCTTCGTCCGCCTGCGCGACGTGCAGCGCGCGGGCATCGGCGTCCGAGTAGACGGCCACTGTCTTGACGCCGAGGCGCTTGGCCGTGCGAATGATCCGGCAGGCGATCTCGCCCCGGTTGGCGATCAGGATTTTTTTCAGCATGCCCGTTTATTGCAGAGGACGCGCCCAGGCGGCAATGGGGCACGATGGGCGGCTTACCGTATATCCCTTGATCCGGCGTCGAGCGGGACACGCAGCCGCAGCATGCGATAAATCCAATAGGCGCCCGCGGCCGCCGCCAGATGCTTGAGCGTATGACCGCTGACCAGCCCGCCCAGAGCCTCGTAAATGGGCCCATCACGATCTTCAAACAGCTTGGCGGCCGCATAACAGCCGACACCGGCCAGCAGATCGCCGCCGCGTGTATAGGCGGGTGGAAAAAGCCAGAGGATCAGCGGAATGGTGAGTACTGGAACGAACTGAGCCAAAGCGTAGAGGCGGAGATCATCCGTCACAGCCCAATAGATCGCAGCAAGCGCGCCAAACGCCGCAAACGGCCACAGCAGCCGAATCGCTCGCGGCGACACGCGTTCGGCCAAAATCGCGGCATAGAGCGCCATGAAGGACACAGCAATCGGCAGGCGGTCCCAGAACAGCGTCTGGCTGGTCGGCGCCCAATGATAATAGGCCGATCCAAACGCCGTCAGCGCCAGCCCGGCAAAAACCACAGTGTAGGCGGTGCGCAGCGACGCAGCGAGATTGGCCGGCTGGCGTGCGAGCCAAGTGAGCCCCAATCCGCCGACCAGCAGGAACGGCAGATTCGAGAGCAGGTTCATCACATTGGGGATGCCTAGAACGGATCGCGCATCGTGAAACGCGTGATAGGCCTCGGGCTGGCGGATCGGCTTCACGAACAGCATCATCGCGGCGACCGCCGCAAAACCGAGACCAAGCAGCACGCGAGTCCGCAAGCGCCGCTGATCCTCGGTGATCGTGCGGCCTGCGGCCAGTTCTTCATCCGCCACCCGAGCGTACCCCATTGTGCTTGGCCACCGGCTCACGTCCAGCGGGCCGTATCGGCGCGATCGGCGGCGTTGAGCAACGTCGTGGTGTAAACCACGGTATCGTCGCAAAGGTCGTAGCGGCGGCTGAGCTTTTCGCGGACGGTGGTTTCGGCCGCGCCTTGCGGGATCTTGGAGCGTTCCCACATGGCAAGATCTGGCCGGCGCGTCAGCAGCAACGATCGTACCATGCGTGGCGGCGCATCGAGACCTCTCCAGAGGCCGATCACCTGAGAGTCGTAGCTCGCCTCGAAGCCGGGCCAAGCGTCGGCGCATAGCTGCAGGAACTCGTCCCAATGGATCAGCGGCGTATCAAACCAGCGAAAGGCATAGTTGCCCTGGCGGCGAGGCGGCTCAGGCGTCGAGGGCCGCAACGTCGGCGTGAGCCGGTCGGACGCCACGGCTGTGATCCCGTCGACCGTTCCGAGAGCTGCTTCTAATGACGGGACGGGCGGATTGTTGCCGCTCCAAACCGTGATCGCCGTCAGCTCATCGCGGGGCCGGCCGATCTGGCTGCGCCAAAGGCCATAGATCGCGCCGCCATCTTGTGCCAGCGCGGGCGCGGCCTCCACCGTCAGCCGATCGGCGACGGCCATCCATTGCCGTGGTGCGCATTGGATGCGGTGGTGAACATAAGCAGTGGTCACGCGGTTACCCGTTTGGCACTCGGTTCGGTGCGACACTGCCCGGCATCGGTCAAGGCGGCAATAGCCAGCTTATTTCTTGCGGAATTTGCTGAGGTCGACGACCTTGGAGCTGCTGTCAGTGGCAGCGGGAGCGGGAGCGGGAGCGGCTGACGTGTCGCTGGCGATGGCCTCTATGGCGCTATCCGCGACCGCAGCAGGCGCGACGACCACCGGTTTGGCCGGTTTGGCCTTGTCCACCAGCGCCGGCCGGGGACCGATCGCAGCAGGCGTCGATGCTGCAGGGGCCGCCTGCTTCTCGGCAGAGCCTGCTTCCGTTCGGCCGTCCTCGATCTTGCCTTCCGAGCGTGGACGCCGTGGCGCACGCCGCTTCTCGTTGTCCGGGCGCTGCATAGCAACCCGCGATCCGCCGGCCGAACGTCGGCCCGTCTCACCGCCGATCTCGTTTTCGGACTCTTCGAATTGGAGACCGTAAGGCACGCTCGGATCGTAGAACACCTTCACCGCCTGGAACGGGACGACCAGCCGCTCGGGGATGCCGTCGAAGGTCAGTTTAACCTCGAAACGGTCTTCGCCTATCTCGAGATCCCAGAACCGGTGCTGCAGCACGATGGTCATCTCGTTCGGGTATTTTTCCCGAAGCCGTTTCGACACCGCCACGCCCGGTGCGTCCGTGTTGAATGCAATGTAGAAATGATGCTCGCCGAGAAGACCGGTGCGCGCCACCTGGACCAGTACGGCCCGAACGACGCCGCGTAGCGCGTTCTGCGCCATTGCCTCGTAATCGATATGCTGACCTGACGTCATGCCCGACCCGCTGATAGCCACTTGGTCTCCGACCCGCCACGGACGGGAGAAAGTGGAGGGCTTCTGTTGCCCGGTGCCCTCCGAACCGCGCCTGACGAGGCTAATCGCCAGGACTTCAGTTTAGGCTATTCCGACCGCATTACGCAGCAAGAGCAGCCTCAGCATAGTTGTCATTTGCAACTATTCTGGTGACCCGATAACGGCGGTATCATGCCGAGCAAAAGAGCGCCCTTTACACCCTCGTCGATCCTATTTCGCCCCCAAGTGGTGGAGGCGCCGGGTACCGCCCCCGGGTCCGAAGAGCTTATTCCGACGTCCATTTATCGCCATAGCCGGACGAATCCGGCCCGCTCAATATAGGCCGTCTGCCCGCCAATTGAAAGATTGCTGTCGCTACCAATCGGCTAAGCTTACAGAGTTCAGTGTCGCATCCGATTCGGCTTGCATCACTTGCGCACGAAAGGACACCGCCGCCGCCATGAGGCTCAAGGACTTCCTGACCGGACCCGATCGGTATCACGCCGGCAGTACCGTCTCGCCCCGTTGGGTCGTTCCCGTCGCTATTGCGATCTTTGTTGTCGCTCAAGTGCTCGCTGGCTTCCTTTACAAGATCGTGATCGGCTTCGACCAGAAGTCGTTAGGGCAGCTGGGCCAAGGCGCTCTCAGCGACGTCGTGATGCAAAATTTGCTTCTATCCCAGATATTTATCGTCATTTTGGCGATAATTGCCGTCCGCCTACTAGGAGGCTGGCCAATGGCCGACCTGCGGCTCCAGCCACCTTCTGGTGGGCTCAACGACTACGTGCTCGCCATCGTCGTCATGGTGCCAGTCCTGGCTGTGGTCAACGCCGTCGCCCTGCTCCTGCGCCCCGCCGATTTTTTCGCCGATTTCAGGATCTTCGTTGATACAGCCCGGTCGCCGCAGCCGTTCGTGCCCATGCTGGCGATTGGTCTCGGCGCGCCCTGGTCCGAGGAAGTTCTCTTCCGGGGGTTTCTGCTGACGCCACTGGCAGCGACACGGCTCGGCTTCTGGCCGGCCGCCTTGCTGATCACGCTGGCCTGGACCCTTCTGCATTGGGGGTATTCGATCGTCGGTCTCGTCGAGGTTTTTCTGATCGGTGTTTTCTTTGCCTGGCTGCTGAAGCGAACCGGCAGCCTGCGGGTGCCGTTATTTTGTCACGCCCTCTACAATTCGTGCCTGTTCCTGGCGCTGCGTTGGGTCCCGCTACCGGCCGCGACCTGACACATCAAGGTGTGATCAACGGCAGCACCACCCTTGAAACACCTGGAATCCGGCGTAAGAAAACGACATGGAACCTTATCTCGATCTGATGCGGCGCGCCCGCGATCACGGTGTCCGGAAATCCGACCGCACGGGCACGGGCACACTGAGCGTGTTCGGACACCAGATGCGTTTCGATTTGCGGGACGGTTTCCCGCTGGTCACCACCAAGAAGCTGCATTTGAAGTCGATCCTGCACGAGTTGATCTGGTTTCTGGCAGGCGACACCAACACGGCCTACTTGAAGAAGCACGGCGTCTCGATCTGGGACGACTGGGCCGACGCGACCGGCGAACTAGGCCCTGTCTACGGCCGGCAGTGGCGATCTTGGGCCACGCCCAACGGCGGTTCGATCGATCAGATCCGGGACGTCGTCGAAACTCTCAAGACCAATCCCGCTAGCCGCCGCATCATCGTCACCGCCTGGAATCCGGCCGACATCCCCGACATGGCGCTGGCGCCTTGCCACTGCCTGTTTCAGTTCTATGTCGCTGAAGGACGGCTTTCATGCCAGCTCTACCAGAGATCCTCCGACATCTTCCTGGGTGTTCCGTTCAATATCGCGAGCTATGCCGCTTTGACGATGATGATGGCGCAAGTCACCGGTCTGAAGCCCGGCGAGTTCATCCACACGTCGGGCGACGCGCATCTCTATGTGAACCATCTTGAGCAAGCGGATCTGCAGCTGTCACGCCCACCGCGGGCGTTGCCGCGACTCGAAATCAATCCGGATGTGCGGTCGATTTTCGATTTCAAGTACGAGGATTTCAAACTCGTGGGCTATGACCCGCATCCCCACATCAAAGCGCCTGTGGCGGTTTAGGCGTCCGAGCTCGGACGACTGAAGGGCGAGTTCGAAGCCGTCGAAAAGGCTTCGATCCACAAGAACTGCGGGCTACAATTCCGCCAGCAGCAGGCGCCGACCACTCGCGAACCGCGCGAGCCGAGAGCCTGAGGCAGGTAAGGACTTTCGGTGGTCATTTCCCTGATCGTCGCGGCGGCAGAGAACGGCGTCATTGGCAACGCCGGCACATTGCCGTGGCGCATGCCGTCGGATCTGCGAACGTTTCGCCGGCTGACACTGGGCAAGCCCATCATCATGGGCCGCAAGACGTTCCAATCGATCGGCAAGCCCCTCGATGGGCGCGATAACATCGTCGTCACCCGCGATACCGGCTTCGCCGTGGCTGGGGCGATCCGGGCGGCGTCGATCGATGTGGCCTTGTGCCTCGCGGAGCCGCTGGCCCGGGCCCGCGGCACGGACGAGATCATGGTGATCGGCGGCGCCGAAATCTATCGCATCGCCTTGCCGCACGCCGACCGGGTCTATCTCACCCGCATTCATGCGACGCCGGCGGGCGATACAACGTTTCCCGAGCTGTCCAGCGCCGTCTGGCGGGAAACCGAGCGAAATCTGATCATTCCCGATCCGCGCGACGAATTCGCCGCCACCCTGATGGTACACGAGCGCCGCCAATAGCCGTGCCATCTGCTTGAATGCCGGCACCTCCTCACCATCTCTATTGTCAAGGTTTGCGCGGGCCCGGCCCGATGGCCTATAAGCAGGCGACAACGGCAGAATTTTCTCATGATCGGCGTCATTAGGACGTGGACAGCCAGATTTCCACTGGCGCCACGTCTGAAGTCGTCCGGTTTCACGGCAGCAAGAGGCGGTGACGAATGCCCTGGAGCAATCAAGGCGGCGGCGGCTGGAAAAGCGGCGGCAGCGGCGGCAGTGGTGGTGGTGGCGGACCCTGGGGATCACCGGGTGGCAGCGGCGGCGGAAGCGGTGGTGGTAGCGGCGGCAAACCGCCCGACCTCGAAGAACTTCTGAAGCGCAGCCAGGACAAGATCAAGCAGACGATTTCGGGATCCGGTATGCCGGGCCCGATGATGCTGCTGATCGCAGCGCCGCTGATTGCCCTCGCCTGCTTTTACGCCTTCACATTCCGTGTCAATCCCGATGAGCTCGGGGTTGTCATGCGGTTCGGCAAGTTCGTGCGCCAGGAGCCGCCGGGCCTGCATTTCAGATTGCCACCGCCGATCGAGGAGGTCCGCCTCCCGAAGGTCACGCGGCAAAACATCACCGAGATCGGCATGCGCACCAGCGCATCCGGCCGCGGCTTTACCGGCGGTGTGCGCGACGTGCCCGAAGAAAGCCTGATGTTGACGGGCGACGAGAACATCGTCGACATCGATGTCGTCGTGTTCTGGCGCATCAAGGATGCTTCGCAGTACCTGTTCAACATCCAGAACCCGGAAGTGACGGTAAAGGAGGTCGGCGAAAGCGCGATGCGCGAGATCGTCGGCATGTCGAACATTCAGCCGATCCTGACCGAAGCCCGCCAGAAAACGGAAAGCGACGTCCAGAAGCTGATGCAGGATACGCTCGACCATTACGCTGCCGGTATTCGTATTGATCAGGTGCAGTTGCAGAAGGTCGACCCGCCGAACCAGGTGATCGACGCGTTCCGCGATGTGCAGGCGGCGCGCGCCGACAAGGAGCGCCTGCAGAACGAGGCGACGACGTACGCCAATCGCATTGTCCCTGAGGCGCGCGGCGAAGCCGAGCGCATTCTGCAGGGTGCCGAAGGCTACAAGCAGCAGACGGTCGCCGAGGCAACGGGTCAGGCTGCGCGCTTCATCAAGGTTTTCGATGAATACAAAAAGGCGCCCGAAGTAACTCGCCGCCGGATGTATCTCGAAACGATGGAACGCGTGATGGGCGGCACTGACAAGATCATCATCGACAGCAAGGGCGGTCAGGGCGTCGTACCGTTCCTGCCGCTTGACCAGTTGCAGCGGAAAAAGGAAGGGCAGAACTGATGCGTCTCGCCCTCGGCACTCATATCAAGTCACTGCAAGTTGGAGCCAACTGACATGCGCTTTGCGCTCGCATTCCTTGCCGCCGTGTTCGGCGGCGCAGCCCTCCTGGCCTACTTCTCGTTCTTCATCGTGCATCAGAACGAGCAGGCCCTGGTGCTCGAATTCGGCAAGCCGAAACGGGTCATCAAGGAGCCGGGTCTCAACTGGAAGATTCCGGTCGTGGAAACGGTCGACTTCTTCGACAAGCGCATTCTCGATCTCGACACCAAGGAGCAGGAGGTGACCGCCTCCGACCAGAAGCGTCTCAAGGTCGATGCCTTCACACGATACAAGATCATCGACCCGCTGAAGTTCTACCAGACGGTCCGTGACGAACGGATCGTGTCGTCGCGGCTCGGCCCGATCGTCGACTCGGCCATTCGCCGCGTGCTTGGCGCCGCCACGTTCCAGGACGTGGTCCGCGACAAGCGCGAGGACTTGATGAAGCGCATCGCCAAGCAGGTCAACGACGAGGGCAAGGACTTCGGCATCGAGGTCGTCGACGTACGCATCAAGCGCGCTGATCTGCCCGACCAGAACTCGAAGAGCGTGTTCGACCGCATGCGCGCCGAGCGCCAGCGCGAGGCTGCCGAGTTCCGGGCCCAGGGCGCCGCCGAAGCCAACCGCATCAAGGCCACCGCTGACCGCGAGGCCACGGTGATCAAGGCCGAGGCCACGAAAAAGGGTGAACTGTTGCGCGGTGAGGGCGATGCCGATCGCAATCGCATCTTTAACGACGCCTTCGGCCGCGACCCCGACTTCTTTGCGTTCTATCGGTCCATGCAGGCCTACGAGCACGGCATGAAGTCGGGTGACACACGGATGCTGCTGTCTCCCGACAGCGAATTCTTCCGGTACTTCACCAATCCGAGCGGAAATGCCCAGCCGAAGCGATGAGCGACCTGATTGTCGGCATCGGCCTCGTTCTCGTCATTGAAGGGCTGCTTTGGGCTGCCTTCCCGGGCACGGCGCGACGCATCCTGGAGGTTGCGGCAGCAACGCCAGAGCAACAACTCCGGCTGGCAGGGGCTGTGGCGCTGGCCGCGGGAGTAGCGATCGTCTGGGTGGTTCGGGGGTAGGCAGCCCTGCATCGACTGTCTCTGCCTCAGTCCTGCCGTTGACACTCGCCATGTTCGGCTCAATGGATAAGTCAATTGTCATCGGCAATCGGGTTCGGCGGCGTCAACACGCCATTGCTCAGCCAGCAGCCCGATGCCGTACCATGAGGCAGTCTCCCATGCGCAGCGTATCCCGTCCCTTGCGAACGACCCTCGGAACCGCCGTCATTGCCCTCTCGACGCTGGCCTTCGCCTCGACCGCCATCGCGCGCGGCGGGCCGCAAACGGTGGCGCCGCTCGCCGAAAAACTCTCCGGCGCCGTCGTCAACATCTCCACTAGCCAGACCGCCAAAGGGCCGCAAGGCGTCCCCCTCCCGAACGTGCCGAAAGGGTCCCCGTTCGAGGAATTCTTCGAGGACTTCTTCAACCGCAAGAGCCCGCGCCAGAGCGACCGCAAGGTGAACTCGCTCGGTTCCGGGTTCGTCATCAATGCGAAGGAAGGCCTGATCGTCACGAATAACCACGTAATCGAGGGCGCCGACGAGATCATCATCAACTTCCAGGACGGCAGCAAACTGAAGGTCGAGAAGGTTCTGGGTAAAGATTCCAAGACCGATCTGGCCCTGCTGCAGGTGACGCCGAAGAAGCCGCTGACGGAGGTCAAATTCGGCATCTCCGAGCAAATGCGGGTCGGTGACTGGGTGATGGCCATCGGCAATCCGTTCGGTCTCGGCGGCTCGGTGACCGTTGGCATCATCTCGGCCAAGCAGCGCGACATCAATTCGGGTCCCTACGATGACTTCCTGCAGACCGATGCCGCCATCAACAAGGGAAATTCGGGCGGGCCGCTGTTCAACATGGACGGCGACGTCATCGGCGTGAACACGGCGATCATCTCACCGACAGGCGGCTCGATCGGCATCGGCTTTGCCGTGCCCTCCGACACGGCGATCTCCGTCATCGATCAGTTGAAGCAATTCGGCGAAACGCGGCGCGGCTGGCTCGGCGTGAAAATCCAAACCGTGACCGACGAGATCGCCGAGACCATCGGGGTAAAGGAAAATACCGGCGCGCTGATCTCGGCCGTGACACCGGACGGCCCGGCAGCCAAGGCCGGCATCGAAGCGGGAGATGTGGTGCTGCGCTTCGACGGCAAGGACATCTCGACCATGCGCGGATTGCCGCGTGTCGTCTCGCAGACGGCGATCGGTAAGTCCGTCGAGGTCGAGGTCCTGCGGAAAAACCAGAAACGCTCGTTCAAGGTGGCCGTCGGGCGCTTGATCGAGGACGAAGACAAGGATCAGGCTGCCAAGAAATCGGGTGGTGGCGATTCCAAGAAAACCGATGACGCCTTGGTCTTCGGCATGAAGCTTTCCCCGTTGACGGACGAACTGCGCACAAAGAACAAGATCGACTCGAAGGTGAAGGGTCTGCTCGTCGTCGATGTCGATGCCAAGAGCCCGGCCGGCCAGAAAGGCATTAAGCCGGGCGAGGTCATCGTGGAAGCGGCCCAGGAGCCGGTCACCTCGACCGATGACATGACGAAGGCCATCGAGAAGGTGCGCAAGGCTGGCCGGCGCGCGGTGCTGCTGCGGGTCGAGGATCCGAAGGGCCAGCTGCGCTTTGTGGCCGTACCGATCGAATAGAACCGGCGCGCTGTTGATCGAGGTTGCGGGGGGGGCGGGCTCCCGCTACCACTCCGATCAGCTTGGCACTCTGTGCCCGGCCGCCCTCAGCTCGCGTTCGACTGGAGACGTCCTTGTCCGACAATCACGGCCTGATCGACACCATCACATCCAACCTCGCACCGGTGCATCGCGACGGCTACAAGTTCCTCGGCGCCGGAGCCCTCCTCGCCGTTCTGTTCTTCATGTTGTGGCCACCGCTCGGCTGGTTGTTTGCCGGCCTTACCGCCTATGTCGCCTATTTCTTTCGTGATCCCGCACGCGTGACGCAGGTGCGCGACGGGCTGATCGTCTCGCCGGCCGACGGCAAAGTGTCCGCGATCGACGTCGTCCGCCCGCCCGCCGAGCTTGGTCTCGGCGACGGCGAGCGCCAGCGCATCTCGATCTTCCTGTCGGTGCTCGACGTCCATATCAACCGGTCTCCCATGGCCGGGCGCATCAGCCGCTCGGTCTATGTGCCCGGGGCCTTCCTCAATGCGGCGCTCGACAAGGCGAGCGAGGAGAACGAGCGGCGCAGCCTGGTCATCGCGGCGCCGAATGGAACCGAAATCGCGGTCGTCCAGATCGCCGGGCTGATTGCGCGCCGCATCGTCACGTTCAAAGGCGAAGGCGCAAGCCTTGGGATCGGCGAGCGATTTGGCCTCATTCGCTTCGGCAGCCGCGTCGACACCTATCTGCCGCCCGGTCGCACCGCCCTGGTCGCCGTCGGCCAGCGCGCGATCGGCGGCGAGACGGTGCTTGCCGATCTACGCTCCGACGAGCCTGAACGTGAGGCCCGCGTGAGTTGAACCGCGCAGTCGCTGCGGCCTGCCCGAAAGGACTATCGCGATGATCGACCCGATCGAAGGTTCCCCGATTGACAGCCCGCGGCGCCGGCGACGGCGCCTGTTCCGCCAGCGCAAGATCCCGGTCCGCTTTCTGGTGCCCAATTTTTTCACCCTCTTGAGTCTCTGTGCGGGGGTGACGGCGATCCGGATGGCGATCGAACAGCGTTATGAATTCGCCGTGGCGCTCATCGTTGCAGCCGCCCTCCTGGACGGCGTCGATGGCCGACTGGCACGTGCGCTCAAGGCGCAGTCGCGTTTCGGCGCCGAGTTGGACAGCCTCGCCGACTTCATCAACTTCGGTGTGGCTCCCGGCATCCTCATCTTCACGTGGGGGCTCGGCGGATTGAAGGGGCTCGGCTGGATTGCCGTGCTGGTGTTTGCCTGCGGCATGGGACTGCGGCTGGCGCGGTTCAACGCGATGATCGAAGTCGACAAGCCGAAATGGCAATCGAACTACTTCACCGGCATGCCGGCGCCGGCTGGAGCGGTCACCATTCTACTGCCGCTCTATCTGGAAGGCGTTGGCCTCACCGAGATCCGCTCGTGGCCATTGGCAATCTCGATCTACACGCTGGCGCTGGCCGGACTGCTCGTCTCGACTCTTCCGACGTTCTCCGGCAAGCTTCTCGGCGAGCGCATTGGACGCGAATGGGTGCCACCGATTCTGATCGGCGCCGCACTTCTGGTTGGCCTGCTGGTGACCTACCCCTACGCAACACTGACCGTCGTCACGCTGCTCTATCTCGCGACGATACCCTGGAGCTATCGGCGCTATCACCAGCACCAGAGGGACTGGGACCACGAGAACCCCGTGACGACCCCGGTGGGGCATGGCGGACCCGGCTCAGACGGACATGGCCCCGTCATCCCGTCGCCGATTCAGCGCGTACCGCCGTCCGAGACAAAGCACTGAGCGCCCAGAGCCGGCAAACCGAGACGCCGGCACGCCCCTTACTTCGTTTCGTCGGGCGCGCGGTGGTAGATGTCATCTGTGCGCATGATGTCGTCCTCGCCGAGATACGTGCCGATTTGCACTTCGATGATCTCGACGGGAACCTTGCCCGGATTCTCTAAGCGGTGCCATTGCGTCGCAAAAATGTAGACGGACTCGTTCTCGCGCACGAGTTTCTCGATGTCGCCGATGACGACCTTGGCCGTTCCCTGCACGACAATCCAGTGCTCGGAGCGATGGTGGTGCATCTGCATGGAGAGCTTGCCGCCCGGCTTCACATGCAGCAGCTTCACCTGAAAGCGGGTGCCGATATTGAGCGTTTCGAAGAAACCCCACGGACGATAGTTCCGCAGGTGCTGCTCCTGCTCCTTGCGGTTTGATTTCTTCAGGCGTGCCACGATCTTCGAGACGTCCTGCGCACGGCTCTTGTCGGCCACCAGCAGGGCATCCGGCGTATCGACGATGATCAGGTCCTTGACGCCGATCGTCGACACCAGCGACCGCTCGCTGTGCACGTAGAGGTTGGAGCTGTCTTCGAGGATCGCATCGCCATGGACATAGTTGCCGTCCTCGTCATGGGGCGCGATGTCCCACAGCGACGACCAGGATCCGACGTCATTCCAGCCGACGTCGATCGGCAGCATGGCGGCAAGCGAGGTCTTCTCCATCACGGCATAGTCGACGGAAATATTCGGCGACTGGCCGAACGCCGCACGGTCGAGCCGGATGAAACCGAGATCGTCCTTTGAGCGTTGCAACGCATTGCGGGCCGCGTCGAAGATGGCCGGCTCGAGCCGCTGCAGCTCCTCGAGAAAGGCTCGGGCGCCCAGCACGAAGATCCCGCTGTTCCAGTAGTAGTTCCCGGAATCGATGTAGCGCTGCGCGGTCTCGGCATCGGGTTTCTCGGCAAAGGCATCGACCGTGAAAGCGCCGTTGGCGAAGCCGTCGAGCGCCGCGCCCTGGCGAATGTAACCGTAGCCCGTATGCGGTTCGCTCGGCTTGATGCCGAAAAGCACCAGGCGTCCGGTGGCCGCGACCTTAGCGGCGCGGCGAACCGCTTCCAGGAACCGGACCTCGTCACGAATAACATGGTCCGACGGCATCACCACGATGACACCCTGTGGGTCCTCCCGCGCAACGGCAAACGCGGCAACGGCGATCGCCGCCGCCGTATTCCGAGCCACCGGCTCGAGGAAGATCGACTTTGTGCTGATGTTGGCGCGATCGAGCTCCTCCTTGACGAGGAAGCGGTGATCGTTGTTGCAAAGCAGAACTGGCGCGGCGAAACCTTTGTCCGCCGACAGTCGCTGCAGCGTCGCGCCGAGAAAACTCGGGCCCTGGCCATTGAAAAAGCGGATGAATTGCTTTGGATACATGGACCGCGATAGCGGCCAAAGGCGCGTTCCAGAGCCACCCGAAAGGATGACGGGATGGATGGTGCTCATGGATTGCTCCCTCCGGGCAGGTTCGGCTCCGACTGTGCGCCGTTCGGCGTTTCGCCAGGGAGCCCGACGAACATGGTAAATAGCGCGCAATGGGAGCGCACTCAAGGAATCTGACGGGTTTCCTGAGATGCAGATACCCTCGCCGTCGTGCCAGAGACGACTGCATTGTCGGCGTCACGCCGACGGCGGCCGATCCCAATGCCCCGACGATCAGCGCCGTTGCGTCAGGCGGTCACGCAACGAGCGCAGCGCGCCGCCCTGGCCTGGCGCACCGCCGGCCGCTGGTGCTGGCGCCCCGGCTGCCGCTGGTCCGGGCTGCTCCGCCCGCATGGGCGGCGCCTCACGCCGGGCCAACATCGGTTCCCGCCGCTGGCCCAACCCTTGAGTTGCAGGCGCCTGACGAGGCGCCTGCTCGCGGAAAGCCGCCGATGCGGCCGCAAGCTCCGCCGGATCGCGCATCCGCGATGGTGCAGCCACGGGTTCGGCTGGCACCATGTTATCGACAGGCGCGGTCTGAATACCCATCGCCTCGGCGAACATCGCCGTCTGCTGGACCGCATCCACTGTCGTGCCGCCCGAGGCATGCCGCCACCGCTCGACGACCGCGTCGAGAAATCCTTCGTCGTGGACCGAGGCTTGCCACATCTCGGAGAACTTCGCCGTCGAGCTGCGCGGCAACGCGTGCTTCGGCAACTCGTCGAACCGGATCCGGACAGGAAGCGTCACGCCTTCACCGAACGCAATGGCTTCGCGCTGGCCGAGAGCCGACAGGAACTCGAGCAGGCCTGAGCCGGTGTCCGAGATCGAAGACCGGACGATCTCCTGGTCGCGATCGTTCGACATGCGAAGCGCGAAAACGGTGTTGCATTGCGACAGAATTGTCGGATCGATCTCAGCCGGACGCTGTGTCACGATGCAGAGCGAGGCGCCGTACTTACGGCCTTCCTTGGCGATCTTGGCGATTGCGCGCTTGCACGGCTCGAAGCCGAGGCTCGCGTTCGCGGGCACATAACGGTGGGCTTCCTCGCAGACGAGGGTGACCGGCACCTTGCCTTCGCTCCAGAGCGCGAAGTCGAAGGTCATCCGGCAGACGACCGAGACGACAACGTTGATGATTTCGGTCGGCAGGCCGGTCAACTCGAGGATGGTGATCGGCTTGTTGTTCACCGGCACGCGGAAGATGCGCGACAGGATCTGGGCCATGCCGTCATAGACGGTCAGCGAACCGAACATGAAAGAGTAGCGCGGATCGAGCGACAGCATCTCAAAACGCATCTTGAGATTGCGGTAGGGCGCGATATCGCGCTTGTTCTCGAGCTTGCCCATGCGCTCGTCCATGAGCGAGGTCAGATCCGAGATCCGGTAAGGAACCGGGGTATCGACCGTGAACTTGCTGGAGTCGAGGATGCGATTGCGCTGGACCTGCGATTCCTTGCTGCCTCGGCTGGTGCCATAGCGGCTCTTGGCAACCGGAATGAGTTCCTGCAGCAATTCGATCTCGTGCTTGCGATCGGAGGGATCGCCGATGACGACCTCGACAAGCTCCTCGAACGTCAGCAGCCAGTAGGGCAACTGCATGTTGCGCGGCGACACAACCTCGCCCCACTCGGTAAAGGCCGTCGAGTATTCGTTGTGGGGATCGAGCAGCACGATATGTGCGTTCGGGTTCTTCTCGAGGATCGAGCGCAGGATCAGCGCCGTCGTGCACGATTTGCCGGTGCCGGTGGTGCCGAGAATGGCGAAGTGCTTGCCGAGCAGATCGTCGACGCGGACGGTCGCAGGAATCGAGCTGTCTTGGCGGATGCAGCCGACGCGAACGGATTTGGCGGTATCGCCACAGAAGGCGATCTCAAGCTCGCTCTTGACGGAGACGCGGGCGCGATCACCGAGCGACGGATAGACGGTGACGCCGCGATTGAAGGTTTCCGGCCGGCCGTCCTTGCCCTTCTTCAACTCGCCGACGAGGCCGAGTTCGGCGATCCAGATTTCCGTCTCGCCCTCACGCTGGGCGGGAACCGGTACATTGAGTGCGGAGACGATCGCGAGAACGACAGTGCCCGGTGTCTCGATCGCGAGCAGCGTGCCCATTTCCGGGCGATCTTTCGTCGGCCGCGCGCCATCGAGCGTCGAGTTCGAGCAGCACGATCGCCTTGGAGCCCGTCACCGACACGATTCGGCCGATCGAATTGTCTTCGGCCCGCGATTTGCGCTCCATTGTCGGTGCAATCAGCTGCATGGCGTTGGTCCTTCAATTCTGCTCTTCAGTTGGCACCGGCGTGCGTAGCACTCGATCCGCGTTGGACATAGGAGACGAACTGCGGGGACGGCAGATAAATGCCGACCTCGGTTCCCATTGTCTTGGCGCTGCGGATTTCGAGGCGTCCGCCATGGAGTTCGATCAGGGCATTGGCGATCGGCAGGCCGAGACCCGCGCCTTCGCGCCATCTCGTCTTGCCGCCGTCAACCTGCCCAAAAGGCGTCAAGGCAAGCTTGACTTCTTCTTCGTCCATCCCGACGCCGGTATCGCGGATGTAGATCGTGGCGCCGCCACCGGCCACCTGGGTCTCGATGAACACGCTGCCGCCAGGGCGCGTGAATTTCACAGCATTGCCGAGAATATTGGAGATCGCCTGGGACAGCTTCTGCGCATCGCCGCGGAGCATCGGAAGCTCGGCCTTCGCCAGGTATTCGAGCTTTACGCCCGCCTCGGTGGCAGGTTGCCTGTGCGAGCTGATGACCGATTCGAGGACCTCCTCGATGCTGACTTCGCGCGCTTCGAGCGTGTAGCGTCCGCTTTGTAGCTTGGAGATGTCGAGAATGTCGTTGATGAGGGACAGCAAATGTCCCGCCGCATCGTGAATGAGCCGGGCGTATTCGGAAACGTCCTCGGGCTTCAGCTTGCGGCGGTCGCTCTCGGCGAGCAGCTTCGAAAACCCGATCACCGTATTGAGCGGCGTCCGCAGCTCGTGGCTCATGTTGGAGATGAACTCGGACTTCACCCGGGTCGCAATCTCGGCCTCGGCGCGCGCCGTCTCCTCGGCATACCGGGTCCGGCTTCTGAGCACGGCCTCGCCGAGTTTGAGCGAATACTCGCTCATCAGCGAATTCATCCGTCCCGCCCCGATGGGTCTGCTCAGCATTGCGAATCACACTGTCCCAGCCATTGCCCATCGAGAAGCTAGCCCTCAGTCGATAACGTGGGGTTAATGCCTGGATTGAATTCGAAAGTTGCATGAGCCATACCGGACGTCCGACACGCAGGAGACCGAAATGCAGCGAAATCTGACGATCGACGGTAACCGCCTCTGGACGACCATCATGGCGTCCGCAGAGATCGGACGCGGGCCAAACGGCGGTCTCAGACGGCTGACGCTGACCGATGACGACAAGCGGATGCGCGATCGCTTTGCGCAATGGGCTGGCGAAAGCGGTCTCCGCCTGACAGTCGACCAGCTCGGCAACATGTTTGCGCGGCGCGAGGGCCGCGAGGCGCAACTGCCGCCGGTGCTGATTGGCAGCCATCTCGATACCCAGTCCCCGGGCGGGCGCTTCGACGGCATCCTCGGCGTTCTCGCAGGCCTCGAGGTGCTGCGCACACTGGACGCGGCCGGCATTTCGACCAGGCGGCCGATCGAGGTGGTCAACTGGACCAACGAGGAAGGCGCTCGCTTTTACCCACCAATGCTCGCCTCCATGGTCTTTGCCGGCAAGGAAAGCGTCAGCTGGGCCCGCGACCGGCTCGACAAGGACGGACGCGCGCTTGGTCTCGAACTCGATCGCATCGGGTATGCAGGCCCCAGGCCCCGTCGGCGGGCGGCCGATCGACGCGTACTTCGAATTGCATATCGAGCAAGGGCCGAAGCTCGATGTTTCTGGCATTCCGGTTGGCGTGGTCACCGGGGGCTTTCCGACGCGTGGCATGCGAATCGAGATCACCGGCGAAACGGCGCACGTCGGGCCGACGCCCATGGAGCGGCGGCGCAACGCGCTGGTTGGCGCCGCGCACATGGCCGTCGCCATCGACGAGATCGGCTGGCGCTATTCGGCCGGCGAAGGCAAGACCACGGCCGCACGCCTCGATCTCTGGCCAAACCAGCCGGGCATCATTTCGGAGCGCGCCAGCCTGTTCTGCGATATGCGCCATCCCGAGCAGTCAGCCCTGGATCGCATGCGGGCGGAGATCGACATTGCGCTCGCCGATTGTGAGCGGCGCAGCCAATGCCGCATTGAGATCGCGGAGTCCTGGGGATTTGGCGGGTTTCAGTTCGACGCCGGATTGATCGGCCTGATCCGCGGTGCCGCGCGCGACCTGGATCACGCCACCCTGGATCTGAAGTCCGAAGCCGGTCACGACTCCTATCACATGGCGTCGATCTGTCCGTCTGCGATGATATTCACACCCTGCCGCGGTGGCATTTCGCACAACGAGGCCGAGGACATGACGCTGGCCGAAGCGGTGCCGGGCGCCAACGTGCTTCTACGCGCCGTGTTCGCCCGCGCAGATCGCTAGTAACACGGTCGGCACTATGTCAAGTCCCGGGCCGGGCCGCCGCGTCGACGGCAACGGTGAACTGATCAATCAACGCGCGCAATAAGTCGGCTTGTTGTGGAGTCGCCGCATCGATGCTGGGATGGCGAACGAGCTGGCTGATGGTTTCGTAGGGTCGCTGCATCAGCCCATCGTACGTCGCGCAACTGTGCTTCACGACCTCCAGGGCTTGCGAGTTGCCGTTGGCGCGGTCTTGTTCGGACTGGAGCACCGCGATTTGCTGCGCCAGACGCCAAGCGCACCGTTGCAGCGCGCAGAGAACCGGAGCGCCTTCAAACGTACCGGCCGGTGGCGAGCCGGACTCGGCAAACCCCGGCAACAGGGCGCCATCGTCGACACCTTCGCCGCCCAGCAGGTCGTTCGGCAAGATTCGCAGGAGCTCACAGATCTTCCGAAGCAGCGCGAGATCCGGCTCCACTTCCGCGCGCTCGTATCGGGTGTATCGGTTCTCGTCGATGCCAAGCGCGCGCGCGAAACTGCGGGCCGTTTTGAAGCCTTTTGGAACGCGAAGCTCTCGCAAGCGCCGCGCAAAATCCAATCTGGCCGCCGAACGGTCAACTTGATCTGATATCTGATTAGTCATACGACGTTCTGAATATCAGAGTTATGAAAGATGTAAATATCAGCATTAGGAAGTTTCATACAAGGCATCGGAAAGGCCCAACACCCAAAAGGTGCTGAATTCCGTTACGCAACCTTAAGTATCTATGCGCTTCCTATCAGAATACCGGCCGCGAAGACAATGAGGCCACCAAGCACGACTTCGAAAGCCGCTTGGAGAAACTTGGTGTCCATGTAGCGCGACCGAATCCAGGCGATCAGCCACAACTCGACCAGGACGACAGCTACGGCAATGCTTGTCGCGGTCCAGAAATCCTTGATCAGATAAGGCAGCGTGTGCCCTACGCCGCCTAGTGTCGTCATGAGCCCAGTGATACCGCCGCGCATCCAGGGATGTCCGCGCCCGGTCAACGATCCGTCATCGGACATCGCCTCGGCAAATCCCATTGAGATGCCCGCCCCCACGGACGCCGCCATACCGACCAGAAACGTTTGCCAGGTGTCATGGGTTGCGAATGCAGCAGCAAACAACGGCGCCAGCGTCGAGACCGAACCATCCATAAGTCCCGCGAGGCCCGGCTGGACGATCTGGAGCACGAACATGCGCCGATGCGCCTCCGCCTCCTCGGACTGCACGTCTTTCGTCAGATGCTTTTCGCCAAGCTTCTGAGCTAACGAAATATGCGCTCGCTCCGCCGCCGCCAGATCACCGAGCAGCTTACGCGTGCCGGCGTCCGACGTCCGCAACAAAGCCCGCTCATAGAACTGTCGGGTCTCGAACTCGATCGTCTCGGCTTGCTTGCGAACCTTGTCCAGCCCGAGAGGACGCACCATCCAGATCGGTTCGTGACGCAGGAACCCCTTCACGTCCTGGCGGCGGATCAGCGGGATATGCGCGCCAAACCTTTGCACGTAGAGATCGAGCAGCCACCGCCGGTGCTCGTTTTCCTCGTTCGCCATGTCAGTGAAGACCTTGGCCGATGCTGGGAAGGTGTCCTTTAGGCCATCGGCATAGTCGGCGTAGATCCGCCCATGCTCCTCCTCGAGGCTGATGGCGAGTGCCAGGATCTCTTGGTCGGTCAGGTCTGCGAACGCTTTCAAACTGGGACTCCATCGCGTCGAAGTTCTTTAGAATAGTTCCAAAGAATTCAGATGCAAGGCGCTTTGTCGGCTGTCCCACTTCTGCGGCGATCGTACGCAGGATGTCTTTGAACTGCTTGCATGCCCTGGCGCCGCATGTTGTCTTGCCGCGACATTCGAGCCGATGCGGCACGCTCGGCATTGACGATAAGGATTGGCGGATGACTCGCTGGGCGGAATTTCAAGGTCGGGTCGAGGACGACCGCCTGATCACGGGCGCGGGACGCTACGTCGCCGACATCGCTCTCGACGGCATGCTGTACGGTGTCGTCGTCCGCTCACAGGTCGCCCATGCCCGGATAACTGGTATCGATACGTCAACGGCGCAAGAAGCTCCTGGCGTCGTCGCCGTCTTTACAGCCAATGATCTGGCCAGCGAGTCCATTCCGGACCTGCCTTGCGGCGTCGAATTGGCGCGCCCCGATGGCAAGAAGGCCTTTCCCGCCCGCCGGCCGGTACTGGTCCGCGATCGCATCCGCGTCGTCGGCGAACCGGTCGCCTTCGTCGTAGCGAACTCCCTTGCCGCCGCCGAGGCCGCCGCCGAGCTGGTGCAGGTCGAAATAGAAGCGTTGCCCGCAGTCACGACCGCCGATGCCGCCATGGCCAACGGGGCGCCGGTGCTGTGGGACGAGGTTCCCGGCAATACCGCCTATCTCTGGCAGCGGGGCGACGCCGCGGCCACGGCGGATGCGTTCACAGGCGCAGCCCATGTGGCAAAACTTCGTTCTCACGTCTCACGGGTCAACGCTTTGTCGCTCGAGACCCGTGGCGCGATCGGAGCGGTCGATCCATCGGGACGCCTCGTCCTCTACGCTTCGAACCAGAGCCCGCACGCGCTTCGGGCCAGCATCGCCGGCATGTTCAAGCTGGCGCCTACCCAGGTCCGCGTCATCGCTGGCGACGTCGGTGGCTCTTTCGGCATGAAGAGCGGCGCCTACCCGGAGGACGTGCTGGTGCTGTTCGCCGCGCGCCATCTCAAGCGCCCGGTTCGCTGGATCTCGGAGCGCCGCGAAAGCTTCCTCGCCGACGATCATGGACGCGACATGAGCGTCGACGCCGCGTTGGCGCTCGACAAGGATGGCCGCTTTCTCGCCTTGCGCGCGCATTACACCATCAACATCGGCAGCTATCTCTCGGGCCGATCGTTGTTCATGGTCAACAACATTGGCGGCATCGCTGGCGTCTATCGCATTCCACAGATCGAAGCACAAATCCTCGGCGTCCACACGAACACCATGACCAATGCGCCCTATCGCGGCGCCGGCCGCCCGGAGGCCACCTACACGACCGAGCGCCTGATCGACATTGCCGCCGGCGATCTCGGCCTTGACCCCTACGAACTGCGGCTGCGCAATCTCGTCCCGGCCTCGGCGATGCCCTACAATACGGGGTTCGTTTTCACCTACGATTGCGGCGAGTTCGAAGGCAACATGACGGAAGCCGCGCGTGCGGCGGACCGGGCCGGGTTCGCGGCGCGCAAAGCCGTCTCTGAGCGCCAAGGCAAGCTGCGCGGCTTCGGCATCGCCAACCCGATTGAAGTCGCCGGCGGCCCCTACACCAAGCCCGGCAAGGACCACACCAAGGTCAAAGTGCACGCCGACGGCCGGGTCACACTCTACGCTGGCGTCATGTCGACGGGCCAAGGCATCGAGACCGCGTTCACCGACCTTGTCGCCCAGACGCTCGGCGTCGCGCGCGTAGACATCACCTACGTGTTCGGCGACACGGACGACTTGCCGACGGGCCGCGGCAACGGTGGCTCGAGCTCGATCCCCGTCGGCGGCGCGGCAACCACGCTGGCGCTCGGCAAGGTGATCGAGACCGGCAAGTTGCTCGCAGCTGAGCTGCTCGATGCCCGCCCGGAAGACATTGGCTTTGCCGACGGCCGCTTCCCGCTGGCTGGCACCAACCGCTCGGTCGGCTTGGGCGATGTAGCCAAACGCGCCGAGATGAAAAATCCCGCGGGCCTCGCGGAATCTGCCGAGTTCCAGCCGCCGAGCGTCACCTATCCGAATGGCTGTCACATGTGTGAGGTCGAGGTCGACCCGGAGACCGGCACCGTGAGCATCGAGCGCTACACGATCGTCGAGGACATCGGCAAGGTGATCTCACCAGTGCTGGCTAGGGGCCAGATCCAAGGCGGCGTCGCCATGGGCATCGGCCAAGCCCTCGGCGAGACCATTGCCTATGACGCCGAGTCCGGACAGCTCGTCAGCGGCTCGTTTATGGACTACCAGATGCCGCGGGCGCACGACATTCCGAAGGTTTCGCTCTCGACGCGCGAAGTACCGACCAAGGTCAATCCGCTCGGCGCCAAAGGCGTTGGCGAAGCCGGCACCGTCGGCTCGCTGGTGGCAACCATCAATGCCATTGTCGATGCCCTGTCACCGCTGGGCGTCCGCCATCTGGAAATGCCCGCGACACCAGCCCGCGTCTGGCGAGCCATCGAAGACGCCAAGCGCACCAGAGCTTGACGGCGCGCTTTCGTGGGCCAGCAACCGCCTGAACCAATCGTTTGCCGATTCCGTATCGGACCATCATGCAATTGACCCAACCTGCCCCCGCCGACCGCGCACACTGGCCTGCCGGGCATCCGGCCGTGCGGCACGGCCGCATCGGCGTCCTGCTGCTCAATCTCGGCACACCCGATGCGACCGACTACTGGTCGATGCGGCGATATCTCAAGGAGTTCTTGTCGGATCGTCGTGTGATCGAGGTGCCACGCGCGATCTGGTGGCCGATCCTGAACCTGATCATCCTGCAGCGGCGCCCCGGACCGAAAGGGCGCACCTACGACACGATCTGGAACAAGGAGCGGAACGAGGGCCCGCTCAAGACGATCACGCGATCGCAAGCCGAGAAGCTGACAGCAGCGCTCGGCGCCGGTCCCGATAGCCGGATCGTTGTCGACTGGGCCATGCGCTATGCAAATCCGACCACGCAGTCACGGCTGATAGCCTTGGCCGAAGCCGGCTGTGACCGCATCCTACTGGTGCCGCTCTATCCGCAATACGCTGCGGCGACGACTGCGTCGGCCTGCGATCAGGCGTTCCGCGCGTTGATGACCATGCGCTGGCAGCCCGCAATCCGCGTGGCCCCGGCCTGGCACGACGATCCCGTCTACATCGACGCCTTGGCCGCCACGATGCGCCGACATCTCAGCCAGCTCACCTTCGAGCCCGAGCGGATCATCGCCACTTTCCACGGCATGCCGAAGAAGTATCTCGACAAGGGCGATCCCTATCATTGCGCGTGCCTAAAGACGTCACGGCTCCTGCGCGAGCGGCTCGAGATCGCGCCAGAGCGCTGGCTCACCACGTTCCAGTCTCGCTTCGGTACCGATCCGTGGTTGCAACCCTATACCGACGAGACGATCGAAAAGCTCGCCACGTCCGGCATTAAGCGCATTGCCCTCGTCACGCCAGGTTTCACCGCCGATTGCCTGGAAACGCTCGAAGAGCTCGACGTCGAGAATCGCGAGATCTTCGCGAAACATGGCGGCACCGACTTTGCCTACATCCCATGCCTGAACGACAGCAATGAAGGGCTTGCCGTGATCGAGGCCGTGGTGCGCCGTGAACTCATGGGCTGGATCTGAGCCCGTTGCTCAACGCGATAGAACTCCGAGACCATAATAGGCACCGCCTTCGCGGGCATAGAGCAACCTGCGGTTCTGTTCGGCGCGCACGAATGCCCGTGCCTGCTTGTTGAAGATGCCGTCCAACTCGAGGATCATCTCGGGACGGCTCGCAAAGTAATCGTGCTCGCTCTTGCCTTTGCCGACATGCGACGCATCGACAATTTCGATCCAGTCGTTCGAGAAGATCGGATACGCCGTCTCGACCAGCCCAAGGCGGGGCCGCTTGTTCGCGACAACCGATTTTTTCAGAGCCTCGTCGTTTTTCGAGACGTAGATCGTGGTCCAGGATCCCGGAAAATCGAGGCGTCCAACTAAGCGGGCCCGGAACACCTCTGGATCGATATCCGGAGCAGCCAGAACAACGGGCCCCAACTTGTCGTAGGCATCAGACTCCGGTGGCCGGGTAAAACGGCTCGCGAGCGGCGCCGCCCGGAGATAGATCTGCTCGAGTGCACTGACGACGCCGTAGGTGCCCAGGCTGTGCGCGAGCACATTGAGCCGGCGAACGCGCGTCAATCGCGCCAGGTCCGTCATTGCGCGCGCGATCCGCTCGACACTCGCCTCGATCTGCGCGCGGTCGGAGAGATACGACAGCAGCTTGTTGTCGGAGGCCCAGCTGAACACCACGATCGGGCCGTCGAAGCCGATGTCGCGCTTGAGTTGGGCGGCACGCATGCAGGCAAAATCAAACGACGTGAAGTAGCCGTGGACATAGAAGAGGATGTCGCGCTGAGGTCCGTCGCGCGGCTCGGACGTCACGCGAGCCGTCGATCAATTCGTAGAAGCGCGCAAGATCGGCTTCGGACGCGCCGCCGGTCACCGATTTGAGGACGATGTCCCGGTTGGCCTTCGTCGCTCCTTCTGCCGGCTGCTCGCCAATCCGCCGCTCGTCGTTCGGAAAAGATACGACGCATTCCCCCGCCGAGATGCGATCAGTCCGCTGATTGCCATAGGCCGCCCGGGTCTGCCACGATTGCGTCAATCGCTGCCGGTCGGTGACGTAGTACACGTCCTTGACGATCTCCGGCTCGCTGGTCTGGCTTGCCGTCGTCGTTGTCCAGGCCCAATCCGTTGGAATCTGCGCCGTCTGAATGGTCGCGCGAGGTTTGGTGTCCCGGGGCGGACCAGCGTCGCGCTCATGGGTGCGGGTCAATCCATTGAGCACGAAACGCGTGTCGTCATACGTTGTCTCGCAGCCCGCAAGCCAAGCTGTCAGAAGCCCCACGATCAGGCGCAGCCCTTCCTTCGCGGCCCCAGCCCATGGCTGAGATCGTCGGAGCCGGGCATGACTCTCGGGTGGTCGCGCCATCCGTTCGGATCGCGCCGCTTGCCATGTCAGAAAATACGCGGACTAGAGCCCCCAAAATGCGTGGGCGGGAGACGTGAGCTGCGGCGTCCTTTGAGTGTTGTATACGCGCACGCACAGAAACTCTGAGCAACCCCATACTTGGCGTCACATTGCGCTGGAACAATGGCGCCGCCGACCTGTACCCAGCCGATGGGATTCCGTGACACCACCGACGGGAACGGCTCGCCAGCGCCCACCCGCTATGCTTGTGTTCGCACAGACCAGACGTTCGAAGGGAATCCGATGACTGCGACCAAGCCGCTGGATGGCGCCGACCTTGCCAAGCTCGAGTCCGAACTCGACCCCGAGATGCAGTTCCGCCCGCTGCTGCCACGGGCGGCCTGGCTGGTTGCGGGACTGCTTTTAGCGCTCTCCATGTTCCACTACTACACCGCAGGCTTTGGCCTGCTGCCCGAGACGACGCACCGCGGCATTCACATGGCGTTCGTGATCGGCCTGATCTTCCTCGTATTTCCGGCCTTTAGGACCCGAGACGCGGTTCCGGCGCCCTCCGGCGCCGTGGCCCCGCTCGGCATTGGCCTGCTCGATTGGGCCTGCGCCATCGCGGCCGTCATCACTTCGCTTTATGTGCCGTGGATCTTCCATGATCTGCAGTTCCGCGTCGGCAATCCGCTGACGATCGACTGGGTGATGGGCTCGATTATCATCGTCGTTCTGCTGGAAGCTTGCCGGCGCAGCGTCGGCGCAGCGTTACCAATCATCGCCGTCGTGCTAATCGCCTACGCGATGCTCGGCCGCCAACTGCCGGGCATTCTCAATCACGCCGGAAACGACTGGAAGGGTGTGGTCAACCACCTCTATCTGACGAGCCAAGGCATCTACGGCGTCGCGCTCGGCGTGGTCGCGACCTATGTCTTCCACTACGTGCTGTTCGGCGTGCTCGCAACGCGCGTCGGCCTCGGCCAATTCTTCATCGACCTAGCTACGTCGGTGGCGGGACGCTACTCCGGCGGCCCGGCGAAAGTGTCGATCTTTGCATCCGGCCTTTTCGGCATGATCTCAGGCTCGTCGATCGCCAACACGGTCACCGTCGGATCGCTGACCATCCCGATGATGATCCGCATCGGCTACCCCCGCCATTTCGCAGCCGCCGTCGAAGCGACGGCAGCAACCGGCGGACAGATCACACCGCCGATCATGGGCGCGGCCGCCTTCCTGATGGTCGAGTTTCTAGGCGTCTCGTATCAGACCATCATCCTCGCCGCGATCGTGCCGGCGTTCATGCATTTCTTCGGCGTTTTCTGTCAGGTGCACTTCGAGGCCAAGAAACTTGGCATGCGTGGCCTTTCGGGCGATGAGTTGCCGAAAGCTATGGACGTCATCAAGCGCGACTGGCCGACTTCGATCCCGCTGTTCGTCCTGCTCCTCATCCTGTTCTCGGGCTTCACGCCATATCTCGCCGCGTTCTGGGGCATCACGGCGTGTATCGTGATCGGCCTGACCAAACGCGATCCGATTGTGGCGGTCGGCTTCCTCGCCGCGATCGTCGTGGCAGTCGCCACCGAGCAGATCGTCGAATGGCTGGGTCTTGGCCTGATCTTCGCGGCAAGCGTGGCCGTCTGCGCCCGCGCCGTGCTGCAGGATTGGGATGCCGGCCGGGAACGGCTGATTGACATCGCGGACGCCTTCGTGCTCGGCGCCAAATATGCCATCTCTGTCGGCGCGGCCGCGGCGACCGTCGGCATCATCGTCGGCATCGTGACGCTGACCGGCGTCGGATTCAAGCTGTCGGGCATCGTCACGAGCAGCGCACTCGTTCTCGCCGACGTAACGAGACTCGCATTGCCAGTGTTCGATCTGCAATCCCTGGCGCTGTTCTACACGCTGATCATGACCGCCATCGTCTGCATCCTGCTGGGCACCGGCGTGCCGACGACGGCGACTTACATCATCATGGTGACCATCGCGGCGCCGGCGCTCGCCATCATGAAGGTCGAGCCGATCGTCGCCCACTTCTTCGTCTTCTACTATGGCGTTCTCGCCGACATCACGCCGCCGGTCGCGCTTGCCGCCTATGCCGGCGCGAGCATGGCCGGCGCCGATCCGTTCAAGACCGGCAACACGGCATTCCGGCTTGGCCTCGCCAAGGCACTGGTCCCGTTCGTGTTTGTCTATTCCCCGGCGATGTTGATCGTGACGAAGGGCTTCACCTGGGCCGAGTTCTGGGAGACGACGATCGGCTGCGCGGTTGGTATCGTGATGCTGGCCGCCGCTTTGACCGGTTATGCCCTGACCACGATGCGGCAATGGGAACGGCTGCTGCTGTTTGCGGCTTCAATCCTGGTGATCACGCCGAACCGCACCTTGACCATCATCGGCCTGGCGCTCGCCGTCCCCGTCGTCTTGCTGCAGATTCAGCGGCGGCAACGAACAGCGTCAAGCAGTCAGGCGGACGGTTGAAGTAGGCTTGCCAAGAACACCATCGGATTGACGCCTGTCGCGACCACAGACCTGCCATGACACAATGCGACACGGCATTCATGCCTGGGGCCGGCGGCGCATTTTCTTTTTGGCCGTGGAGCCGGCGGAAGGTTTCAGCATGCCTTTTTTGACCGCCTTCGGCGGTTTTATTCGCCTGGCGCCCCAAACAGCCTTGATTGTTTCCTTGTTTGGGCCTTGCCCCCATTTCACCGCCGCAAATACAGTCAATGCCACGCCGGTCGTATAAAACGGAGGTTCTCCAGCTTCAACAAAATATGTTCTGATCGGCTCTTTCGGTTTATGCTGGACCGCAATTTTAATTTCGACGTTGACGTCATGCAGATAACGGCCGATCTCGATTAATACGATCTCCTGCAATTCTGCAAAGAATGCTCGCTGCTTCCTGTCGCCTTGTTCATGCTGCTTCCAAACGGGCGTCCAGGATTGCGTCGTCCGCGTCGCCATAGAGCGCCTCTTTGAAATTCGACAGTCGCCGATCTCGTGACAACGTACGTCTACTCGGTATGTTGGTCTACTTGGCCCAGCAACGCTCGGCCAGACGACAAAATTTGTGCCCCTGATCCGCGACGAGAAGGCTGACCGCTGTTGCAGCTCCCTACTTCAGCTGCTCTTTGTCGTAGACGCCCCAAAGCTTCTTCTGCTCGACATAGCCACGATACGTGCCGACCGAGACGTAGCACCAGCGGCCGTCGCACGACCGAACGTTGGTGATGACACCTGCCTCAACGATCACCACAGGCTTGGCACCTTCCCGGTCATCGGCCAGCAGAGCGACTTCCGGCAGTTTTGCGGCCTTCATCTCCCAGGGCATGACGAGCGCCGTCCGCCGTCCGGAGATCAGCGACTGCAGCACCCATCCAGTCGCACCTTCAGAATCGCGTACCTGCCGCCAACCCTCGAACTCCTGGATGACCTCGAGCGGCAGACCGGCTCGGTTGTAGATCCAGAGCACCTTGTGATCGGTGCCCGGCCCCTGACGGATATGGACCCGGTCGGATTTCACACTGACGAATCGAGGCACCGGCAAACCGCTCCCCGAGACGGCCCCTGGGGCCGTGGGAACTTGCGCGGTCGCCGTTGCCGCCTGTTGGGCAAGGGATGGTGCCGCCAACACGGCAAGCGTCATCCACGCCGCGACGGCGGCTGGTAATCGCAGGATTGCCGATTGGAGCCGCATTGCTTGCCCGCCACGAACCTCAAGTCTGCCGAATCTAGGCGCAAATCTGGTCGACACCGTGGTCTAGCGCAAGGGCAGCCGTACCCAAGATCACAGTCCGGAAGCCTCCCCAGATGCTTTGAGTTCAGGTGTGGCATCTGTTAGAGACACCACATCTGCCGCAGTGCCGTCTCCCCGTGATCCTTGGGACCAAGCGATGCCCAATAGCGCCAAACGCCCCCTCGTTATCGTCACCCGCAAGCTTCCCGACGTGGTCGAGACGCGGATGCGGGAGCTGTTCGACGCGCGGCTCAATGTCGACGACAAGCCGATGGGTCAGGCCCAGCTCATCGAGGCCGTGAAAGCGGCCGAAGTCCTGGTGCCGACGGTCACCGACAAGATCGATCGAACGGTCCTGGCGGCGGCGGGGCCGCAGCTGCGGCTGATCGCCAATTTCGGCACCGGCGTCGACAACATCGACCTCGATGCCGCGCGGGCGCGCAGCATCACGATCACGAACACGCCGGGCGTGTTGACCGAGGACACTGCCGATATGACCATGGCGCTGATCCTGGCCGTCCCGCGGCGGCTCGCCGAGGGCACGGCGATCCTGAAGGATCCGCGCCAGCATTGGGCTGGCTGGTCGCCGACCTGGATGCTCGGCCATCGGATCTACGGCAAGCGACTTGGGATCATCGGCATGGGACGGATCGGCCAAGCGGTTGCGCGGCGCGCCCGCGCGTTCGGCCTGCAGGTTCACTATCACAACCGGCGCCGCGTCGCCGAAGACATTGAGCAGGAACTGGAGGCCACCTACTGGGACAGTCTCGATCAGATGATCGCGCGCATGGACATCGTCTCGATCAACTGCCCGCACACGCCGGCGACCTATCATCTGCTGTCTGCGCGGCGCCTCAAATTGCTGAAACCGACTGCCTATGTCGTCAACACGGCGCGCGGCGAGGTGATCGACGAAAACGAGCTGGCGCGGATGATTGAGGCGGGCGCGATCGCGGGTGCGGGTCTCGACGTGTTCGAGCATGAACCGGCGGTCAACCCGAAGCTGCTCGCCTCCAGCCGCGTCGTGGCCTTGCCGCACATGGGCTCGGCGACCATCGAAGGACGCATGGATATGGGAGACAAGGTTATTATCAACATCAAGGCCTTCCTCGACGGGCACTCGCCGCCAGACCGCGTCCATCCGGCGATGCTGTGAGGTTTTGCGCAACCAGACATGCAATCAACCCGGCATTCATTACGCACCGCGATTGGCCTTTTCGGCGCGCCTGCGAAGCATTACATCTGGCCAATCCCCCTTTGGCGGCAGGACCGTTCGATGCCGAAGATCACGATCTATACATCCGACTACTGCCCATACTGCAGCATGGCGAAACGGCTGCTCGCCCAGAAGGGCGCGTCCTATGAGGAGATCGGCGTGGATGGGCGTCCAGAGATCCGGGCCGAAATGACCAGAAATGCGGGGAGCCACACCGTCCCCCAGATCTGGATCGGCGATCGGCACATCGGCGGCTGCGACGACCTCCACGCCCTCGACCGGGCGGGCGGGCTCGACCCGCTGCTCGCCTCCTGACCAAGTCTGGACCTCAACCATGATCCGCTATCAGTTGCAGTGCGCCGAGAACCACCGGTTCGAAGGTTGGTTCGCCTCGAGCGAAGCCTATGACCGGCAGCGCAAACGCACGCTGGTGACCTGCCCGACGTGTGGTTCGAGCAAGGTCGTGAAGGCGATCATGGCGCCGAACGTGGTGACCAGCGAGAAAGCGACCGCCAGCCGCAAGAGCCGGGCGAAGAAAACCTCGGCACCGGCGCCCGCCGCCGCACCAGAGCCGCAGCTGGTCGCCAATGCCGAGCAGCGCGAGTTGCTGCAGCGCATGCGCAAGATCCGCGACGAGGTTCTGGCCAAGTCCGACTATGTGGGCCCGCGGTTCGCCGAAGAGGCGCGCCGCATCCACACCGAGGGCGGTCAAGAACGTGGCATCTACGGCGAGGCCAACCCGGCCGACGTCAAGTCGCTCGCCGAGGATGGCATCGACGTGTTTCCGATCCCCGTTCTGCCGGAAGACCATAACTGAGGCTGTAGTTTGGATTGTGCATCAGTGCGCGGTACATTGCTGCTTCCACCAGCTTCGGACATCGAGCGAGAGGCGCTTGTATCCGTCCGGGCTCGCATGTCCTGCAAATGGGTGTTGCTGAGGTCAAATGGATTGCATCGAAGCGTGGCGGCGGGCAAAGCGCTGGTCCGCTATAAGACAATCCCTTAATTCCGATCGCGCAGCCCCCAGTCGATACAGCTTCCATCAGGCCTTCGGTAGACCCAGCGGCCGGTCCCCATGCACTCTCGATAAGCCGACTCGCAGGCACGAACCGTGCCGTTCTTCTTGCAAGAGTTGCGCGAGATCGAGCACGATGAAGCATTGTGGAACTTCTTGTCACACTTCGTGACATCAAGAGTCATCACCTTTTTCTCAGCGGAATTCTCTTTGACCGGGGCTTTCTCGACGGAAGCCTTGCGCGCGGCTTCCAGCTTTTGCTGCTCGATGGCTGCGACGCGTTGGCGCTCAATCTCATCCGCCTTTCGTTTGGCCTCTAGTGCGGCAGCCGTCTTCGCTCGTGCGTCGTCATCCGCCTTGCGTCGCGCATCGGCTTCCTTGCGCAGCTTCGCCGCTTCGGCCTCCGCCAGTTTGCGATCTTCCTCCTGATGCTGCTCCCGCCGCACTTTCGCCAGCCGTGACTTGGCTAGATCACCGAAGAACGTATCGCCGAAACGGACTATGAAGGCATCCAGAACCACCGCGTCACTCGTCTCCTTGATCCGGTCCCAAGCCTCCGCTGCCGCGCTCGCAGTAGCGCGCCCAGCAACAGAGGGTGGCGGCACAAGGGGCTGTCGAGATGCAGCAATGAGCGGAACTTCCGCGCCGCCGAGCGAGCCGTACACGAACGGCTCTTGTCGCCGACCCGTGGTTCGCAGCACCTCGTCGCGCACCCGCCCCAGTGCCAGACGCACGTCGAGGCCAGGCGTCGTCAGATGCTTAACCATGGCTGTCGTATAGGGGCTGTTCGCGCCGTCCCCATCCGCTGCCGTCAAGCCGGCCTTGGCGGCATAAGCGATCAGTGTATCGGTGGTCGCGACCTCGATCGGTGCCAGTCCACGCCCAATCGCCCGCCCGGCCAGAGTCCGCCTGATGGAACGTACGAACGGGTTGTCGCGGCAGGCATCAAGAATGACGAGCCGCAAGCGTTTGGCCGGCTCCAGTACCTGGTTGATGCGGTCGAGCGAGATCGTTTCGTCGGCCACGTCGATGTCACGCTCCAGCACCGCATCAACCGGGATCAGATAGTTGGTACCGTTCAGCTCCATGCCATGGCCGGCATAGAACACGACCGCAATGTCGGCGCCCCGAACCTCGTCGGAGAAGTCCCGCAGAGCCCGCCGCATCTGCGCTGCTCCAAGATTGTCCGCCCGCACCACCTTGTCGAAGCCTGCGGCCTCGAGCAGCGCCATTATCGCCCGGGCGTCGTTCGTCGCATTGGCAAGCTTCGGGACCTTGGTGTAAGTGCCATTGCCGATCACGAGTGCAACGCGGCGCTCGGCTGCGGCCGGGCCTGCCAGCAGTGCCGCGAAAACGGTAACGCAAACAAATAACAACGCCCTCACAAACATGCCCCCCAAGCCTGCGGACGCATCTAGTCCCAATCGAGCCAATATAAGGCGAAAGCGTCGATCTGGTGAACACTCTTGTTCGGAACTTGTATCGTACAGTCCACGCCGGCTGCCGTGATCCCAAACCGGCCCCCGGACTGTACTTGACACGCAGCAGTCGGCTTGCTGCTTTGCGGGACTTTTTCTCATGCTGAGGGACGATCCCGTCGATGACCACGCCGCTGCTGTTCACGCCGATCCGCGTGCGCGACCTCACCCTCAGGAACCGCGTCATCATCTCGCCGATGGCAACCTACTCGGCAGTCAATGGGCTCGCCAGCGATTGGCATCTCGGCCATATCGCGCGCCTGGCGCTCGGCGGCGCCGCGTCAGTGATGGTCGAGGCGACGGCCGTTACCAATCAGGGCCGGATTACGAATGGCGATCTCGGCCTCTGGTCGAGCGCGCACATACCGCCGATGAAGCGCCTCGTCGACTTCATGAAGGGGCAAGGCGTGGCGCCGTCCATCCAGCTCGCGCACGCCGGCCGCAAGGGATCGATGCAGCGGCCCTGGCATGGCAACGGTGCGCTAACGCCCGCCGATATCGCCCGCGGCGACAAGACCTGGGATATCGTCGGGCCGACGGCTGAGCCGATGGCGCCGGGACACATCGCACCGGCCGCGCTCTCCGTTGCCGACATGCATACGTTGGCTGGCCACTGGGGCGACGCCGCCAAACGCGCCGTCGAGGCCGGCTTCGAGTTCATCGAGATCCACAACGCACACGGCTACCTCATCCATCAATTCCTCTCGCCGCTATCAAACAAGCGCAACGACGCTTATGGCGGCGACTTCAAGGGGCGCTCACGCTTCCCACTGGAGGTGGCGGAGGCCGTCCGCGCCGCCGTGCCGAAGGGCATGCCGCTCTCCCTGCGCATGTCGGCGGTCGACGGCATCGATGGTGGTTGGACGATCGAGGATTCTGTCGCCTATGCCAAAGAACTGAAGCTGCGCGGCATCGACATCATTGCTTGCTCGTCGGGCGGCCTGACCGGCTCGGCAACCACGGCGCGTATCAAGCGCACCTGGGGCTTCCAGGTACCATTCGCGTCAAAAATCAAGAAAGAGGCCGGCATCATGTCGATCGCGGTCGGCCTGATCATCGATCCGCAGCATGCCGAGCACATCCTGCAATCCGGCGACGCCGACATCGTCGCCATCGGGCGCGAGGCGCTGGTCAACCCGAGCTGGCCGCAGATGGCGGAGATCGCGCTCGGCCGCAAGCCGTCGGACGCCATGGACGACTGGACCGTGCACTACGGCTGGTGGCTGAAACACCGCGAGCGCTCGCTGGAGCAGGTTCGCGCCGACTACGGAGACAGCTGGCGGAGCTGAACTCCCGCCGTCCTTACGTCACGTCGTCGACGATGATGCCGGCGCCGCGATAGCCGCCATCGACCGCGATGATTTCGCCGGTGACATAGCTCGACTGAGTTTCGTCGAGCAGGAAGTGGATGACGCTCGCGATCTCGCCCGGCTCCGAGTAGCGCTTCATTGGGATGAATCGGTGGTAGAGGTCGCGGTCGGCCTGGCTGTGTATCGCTTTCACCATTGGCGTCTCGACAGGCCCTGGCGCCACGGAATTGACGCGGATTTTGAACGGCGCAAGATCATTGGCCATGACCTTCGTCAAAGTGACCACGGCGCCTTTCGATGCGCCGTAGGCCGCACGGCCCTTGGAGCCGCGCAGTCCCGAGATCGACGCGATGTTGACGATCGCACCGCCGCCCGTGTCCATCATCTTGCGCGCCGCCGCTCGTCCCACCAGGAATGTGCCGACTACATTGACGTCCATGATCTTGCGGAACAAGTCGACCGGCGTATCCAGCACATGCTTGTCGGCAGCGATGCCTGCCGAATTGACGACGCCGGAGAGACCTCCGAACGCTTCGATCGTCTCCGCCACGACCCGATCGACGGCCTTCTCGTTGGTTACGTCGAGCCCCATGAATCGCGCGGCCTTCGACGTGCCATGCTGCTCCTTGGCCGTGGCCAGCGTCGCCTCATTCAGATCGACAAAGGCAACCGACCATCCCTTTCTCCAGCAGCAATTCGGCCGTCGCCAGGCCGATCCCAGAACCAGCTCCCGTCACGATCGCGATGCGTTTGTGATCTTTCGAGGCCTTCGATGCGGACTTGGCCATAGGACTCCTATTACCTCACATTCGGGCGACCGAACGCCGCTTCCATCTCGCGACGAAATTTATACGCGAAATCACTCGTATCGATCTCGACGTCGGTCCACTTGAGCCGCTGACCTTCCTTGATGTCAGCCTTGAGCTTTACGTGCTGCGCGAGGCCCAGCGGCAGGAACCCGTCCTTCAACGACATCTCTGCAGGCGTTTGCTTGCCCCAAACGCAGAAGCCGCCCTCGCCATCAAGGATCTCGCCTTTTTTCAGGGTACGCTTCGCGGTCGCGACGACATCCGAGTTGAAATGGATCGATGTGCCGGTCGGCTCCCGGCGCAGTGCAGCGCTGGCCACCGAAACGCCAAGCTCCAACCCGATCATATGCGTCGGGCGGTAGAGGGCAGCGAACTTACCGCTCTTGTCTTGCAACATGTTGTACTCGCCGAAGCACTGCTGCGCATAGTCGCTCGGGCTCGAGATCACCACATACGTTCCCATCGCCAGGTGATGCGGGATGTCCTCCTCGTCGCGCGTGACGGATGAGACGACCTCAGTGACCCCGGCCTTTTCCAGCGTGCCACCAGCCGACGTCGGCTTGCATACGTCCGACAGCTCGAAGCGAGACGCTGGTGGGAAGGCGAGGCCGTTCGTCTGCGGCACAAGCCCGGTGGCATTGCACACCGCCGTCATCTCGATGCCCGATTTGGTGCCGTCGATGAACGAGTTGAACATCTTCGGGTTGATGTGGCTGCGATCCTTGATCGTCAGATACTTGTCGAGAATGTCCCATACCGTGTCCGGATTGGACTGGTGATAGTGCGTGTTGTAACGCGTGCCTTTGCCGGCCGCGATGACGTCGAACCCACAGCTCCGCGCCCAGTCGACATGCTCGCAAATCAGCGCCGGCTGATCGCCCCAAGCCATCGAATAGACGACACCTTTTTCCTTGGCTCGCTTGGCGAGCAGGGGGCCAGCCAGCGCATCGCCCTCGACATTGACCATGACAACGTGCTTGCCAGCGTCGATCGCCGCCATCGCATGACGGATGCCGACCGCGGGGTCGCCGGTCACCTCGATGATCACCTCGATGTCCGGATTTTCGATCAGCGACATGGCGTTGTCGGTGACGTGCGTCTTGCCGGATTTGAGCGCGTCCCCAAGCGACTTGGCGTCGACCTGCTCAGCCGGCCACTGCACGCCGACCAGACGCTCCCGCGCCCGCGCCGGCATCAGATCGGCAAGGCCGACGAGATGCATCCCCTTGGTGACGCGGCATTGCGCCAGAAACATCGTTCCGAATTTACCGGCGCCGATCTGGCCGATGCGGATGGGCTTGTTCTGCGCGGCGCGCTCGCGCAACATATGGGAGAGGTTCATCTATGGGGCCCAGGCAAGGCGTTGTCGTTGGATTGTGCCTGTAGTGATATGCTGGACCCAGTACTTTTGCCAGCCCCGCATATGCTTACTGATATTGCTTGTTTCACGCCGTTCAAGCCGGCGCCGACCGCGGTCGATAGGTGGGACTCTCTATGCCTTGGCGAGCCGGCATGCGTCAAAAAACTCACGATTGGGGCAGAATTCCGGAGCGTCGAGCGGCCCCTCGGATCGGCGAGCATCGAGCCACGCCCGGCACTTGCTATCCGAAGTGCAGTCGATACAGCGCGTCCGAGCTTCGTACCACGCTCCACCGCCGTCCGCGCGGATGGCAATGACTGGATTAACTCCAATCTTGTCCATCACCCTGTCCATATGCTCGGCTTGGGCAAGCACTCGCTTGAGGATCGGAAAATCATAGCAAAAATCACCCATGATTGCCTCCACGCTGCACCATCATGCTGCGATCGCAGGCTGCGCCCCTCCAGATTTGGGCCGCTTGATCCAGGTCAAAATGGCCGCGCGTAGGCCTGCGGCCGAGCGAAGCACGTCCGTTCGCAGCACGGAACCAACCCGCTCGTGTACGATCGCGCGTCGCGATCACAACACAAGCAGTTGGATCAATAGAGGCCGCGCTCGGCCATGATCTTGCCTTGGCGCTCGGACTCTTCGGCCGTCAACCCTTCGCAATGGTCGGTCAGCATCTGGCCATAGGTCGGCAGGCTATTGCGATCGATATGCTTGGCTGGGTTCCACAGATCCGAGCGCACGAACGCTTTCGGGCAGTGCAGGAATGCCTCTTGGACCTCGATCAACAGTCCGACCGCCGGCACACGGCCTTGCAAGGCTGACGGCGCCAGGAGGCGCGCGTCGTTGGTAATGCGCGCCGTACCATTGATGCGCAGTGTTTCGCCCATCCCGGGAATGAGAAACAACAGCCCAACTTCAGGATTTGCGAGGATATTTGCCAAGTTGTCGAGGCGATTGTTACCAATCCGATCGGGGAGGAGCAGATGCTCGTCGTCCATAACGCGCACAAAGCCTGGCGGATCGCCGCGCGGCGAGACATCAGCGCCCTTCGGCCCGCGCGTCGCGATCACACAAAATGGCGACCGCGCAATGATCGCGCGGCAATGTGTGTCGAGGCGTCGAAGCACCTTGTCGGTTGCCCGGCTCAAAGGTTTCAGGTGCAGCGCACGCAGCGCTGCCTCGTCGGTGATGAAGGACGTATCTTTTGGGATTGGGCTCACTGCATCCATTTCATCGGCTCATTCGTCATGTTCGCTTTCCGTTCAGCCGGCGAGGAAATCGCGCACAAGACCAATCTGGTCTGGCATATTGAGAGCCGGCGCATGTCCACACCCCTCGATTTCGACGATCCGCGCCTTCGGTCCACGGCCCGCCATCTCGCGCGCGACCTCAGGCAGCAGCAGGTCCGACGTGGCTCCCCTCAGCACCAGCGTCGGCATCGTCAGGAGGTCGTAATGCTCCCACTGCTCGTAGTCACGTGGATGCGCAAACATCTGCCGGACGATCCCCGGATCATAATGCGTGGTCATTCGCCCATTCGGCAGGCGCCGTAACGAAGTCTCCGCCATATGCCGCCACTGGGCGTCGCTGTGCCAGCCGAACGGAACATAGATGGTCCGGAAATAAGCTTCGAGCTCGCTGACCGTCGCGAACTCCGGCGGATTGCCGACGTACGACTTGATGCGTTGATATGGCCCATCCGGGAACGTCGGCCCGATGTCGTTGATGACCATACGCGCAATGCGCCCGCGCAGCGTTGTGGCACCGGCCCGGATACCGAGCGCGCCGCCCATCGATGTTCCCACCCAATGCAGCTTGTCGAGCTTCAGCGCGTCAGCGATTCCCAGTGCCTGCTCGGCGTATCGATCGAGGCAGTAGTCACGGTCCGCGTCCTGGCTCCACTGCGAGAGCCCGCGTCCGATCGTATCCGGGCAGATCACCCGGTAACGGTCAGCCAGAGCCGCCGCAATCACATCAAAATCGCGGCCTGTCCTTGCGAGCCCATGCCACATGACAATGGCCGGCGCACTTGGCGCCCCCCATTCGGAATAATGCGTCTCGCATCCCGCGATCGTGAGGTAGTTGGAGCGCGGGCGCCCGGGCAGCGTCGGCTCCGTCTGGATTTGGTTCATCGTCATGGATTTGGCCTGCAAGTGCCTCGACAGGGCCATTTTGCCCGATCGCCCGGGGCTGCACCATGCCTGACTGGGTCACGCTCAAACATGCCTATACGGCCATGCCTGCAAGTGCTGTCCTGCAAGTGCTTGTCGTCGTCGCCGGCCCGGGCCATGATCCCAGGTAAACCGAGGAGGACACCATGCAGCCGGCCAAGCGCGGACCGCGCTACAGGCACATCGCCGACGAGACCGCCCCTTTCGAGACAATTGCCGTCGAAAAACTGACGCCGGTCATCGGCGCCGAGATCGGCGGGATCGACCTGACCCAACCGCTATCGAACCGCCAGCAGGACGAGTTGCACCGGGCGCTGGCCGAAAACCTGGTGATTTTCTTCCGGAACCAACCGCTGACGCCCGCACAGCACCTCGCCTTCGGACGGTTATTCGGCGAACTCCATATTCACCCCGCAGCGCCACACATCGAGGGGCATCCCGAACTGCTGAAAATCTACGCCGACAAGGATAGCCCGCGCGCCAATGGCGAAACCTGGCATTCGGACGTCTCATGCGATCCTGCACCGCCCATGGGCTCGATCCTGCACATCCGGCAGTGCCCACCGAAAGGCGGCGACACCTTGTTCGCCAATATGTATGCCGCCTACGACGCGCTCTCGGAGCGCATGAAAAGGTACCTGGATGGTCTTACCGCGCTGCACGATGGCGAGCATGTCTATCGCGGCACCTATTCGAATTATGGCGTCAAGGACAAACCGAGCTATCCTCGGGCTGAGCATCCCGTGGTCCGGACGCATCCGGTTACCGGGCGCAAGCTGCTGTTTGTCAACAGTGGCTTCACGACCCGAATTCTCGGCCTCCCCCTCGACGAGAGCGACGCCATCTTACGCTACCTCTACGAGCATATGGCCAACCCGCTGTTCCAATGTCGGTTCCGCTGGCAGTCGGATTCAATCGCGTTCTGGGACAATCGCTGTGCCCAGCACCGAGCTATGTGGGACTACTGGCCCCACACCCGTGCGGGTGCCCGCGTAACCGTCAAAGGTGACCGGCCGATCTGACGCTTCTTACCGCTGCGCCGCAGCCCTCCCAATCCGCCGGTTGGCACTCGACGCCGGCGTTTTTCGAGCCTAAATTGCTATGCGTCAATGACATGAGGACTTGCGACCTGGGCCCGCATCGCGCCCGGATTTTGGGGAGAGGCCGTCAAGAGGGCCGGGGTTCACTTGAACATCAACATCCCGAACGTCATTACGCTCGGCCGCGTCATTCTCGTACCTGTGATCTTTTGGCTACTCGTCGTCGGCAACACGAAGCTTGCCTTCTTTGCGTTCGTGATTGCCGGCATCAGCGATGCCGTCGATGGTTTCCTGGCGAAGCGCTGGAACCTTCAAACCGAACTTGGCTCCTACCTCGATCCGTTAGCCGACAAGCTGCTGATTGTGAGCATCTATGTCGCCCTCGGCGTTGCTGCAAAACTTCCATCCTGGCTGGTGATCGCGGTCGTATCGCGCGACATACTGATTGTAATCGGCGTCCTGCTGCTCTGGATTACCGGACAATCGTTCACGATTCGGCCCCTCGCCATCAGCAAGGCGAACACGCTCTCCCAGATCCTGTTGGCTGCGAGTGTGCTGGCCGATGACGGGTTCGGGCTCGGGTTGGGCCCTGTACGCGAAGGACTTGTGTGGATCACGGGGACACTCACTCTATTGTCACTCGCGGCGTATGCCAAAGAATGGCTATGGCATATGGCCGGTCAAGGAGCAGGGTAGTATCGCAACCGCCAGACGTGCACCGACCAAACGTTCACCGGCATGTCACACAGCGGTCACGAACTACGAGCCACGATCTGCCACGCGGAAGGGACTGCCGATGCGGATTGAGAAACACGCCGTTTTCTGGGTGCTTGCCGCCCTGGCGCTGCTCGGCGCGATCGCCTTGCTGCGCGACATCCTGTTGCCGTTCGTTGCCGGCACCGTCATTGCGTACTTTCTCAATCCGATCGCCGACAAACTCGAGCGCATCGGTTTCAACCGCCTCGTGGCCGCGCTACTGATCGTGTTGCTCGCCGGGGTCGTGGTTGTTGCCGGCATCGTTTTACTCGTGCCGTTCGTCGCCGACCAACTGCGCCAGCTCTCGCAAACTTTGCCGGAGGGGCTCGCCCGCCTGAGCACCGGCCTCGAAAGCTGGGCCGCCGAGCGGCTCGGCGATCGCTTTCCGGATGTGCGGGCCGGCATCGAGCGGGCGCTCAAGGACCTCTCGCAGAGCTGGGCCGGAATGCTGGGGCAGATTGCGCGGGGGCTCTGGAGCCAGGGCATGGCGGTCGCCAATTTGGTTTCGCTGCTGCTAGTCACGCCCATCGTCGTGTTTTACCTGCTGGTCGATTGGCATCCGATGATCGACCGGATCGACAGCTGGCTGCCCCGCGACCACGCCGCAACCATCCGCACTCTTTGCAGCCGGATCAATACCGCAGTTGCCGCCTTCATTCGCGGGCAAGGTACCATCTGTCTTCTGCTCGGCGTCCTCTATGCGGTGGCGCTGACCCTAATTGGCCTGCGCTATGGCGCACTGATCGGGCTGGCGACGGGAGCGCTCTCCTTCATTCCTTACGTCGGATGGGCGCTCGGCCTGATCTCGGCCGGCGCCGCTGCCCTCGCCCAGAGCTGGCCCGACTTGATGCTCCCCGCAAAGGTCGTCGCGATCTTTGCCGTCGGCATGGCCATCGATTCAACAGTCCTGTCGCCCAAGATCGTCGGCGAGAAAGTCGGCCTGCACCCGGTCTGGATGATCTTCGCAATCTTCGCGTTCAGCTACCTGTTCGGTTTCGTCGGAGTGCTCGTCGCGGTGCCAGCCGCCGCCGCGTTTGCGGTGCTCGCGCGGCACGCCATCGATGTCTATCTCGACAGCCCCTTCTATCGGGGTGATGGCGGCACCGGAGGCGCACGGCAACCGTGACCGATATGCCGCGCCAGTTGGTCCTTGATCTGCCGCACCGGGCAGCGCTAGGGGCCGAGGATTTTCTTGTCAGCCGTTCCAACGCCACCGCGATCGCGTTCATCGATCGCTGGCCGGACTGGGGTCGCTGGCCAGACTGGCCGCTTGCTAGCGCCATTGTCGTCGGCCCGCGGCAAGCCGGCAAGAGTCACCTTGCACATGTCTGGCAAATGAAATCGAAAGCTGGTCTGGTTGCAGCAAGTTCGCTGTCCAGCGCGGCAATCGACCTCCTCGCGGAGCACGGCGCCCTTGTAGTCGAGGACGTCGACCGAGGGATCGGCGACGAGCAAGTCCTCTTTCATCTACTCAATCTCGTGCGCGAGCATCGCCAATCCCTGCTTCTGACATCGCGACGGCCCGCCGGAGAACTGGAGTTCGCTCTCGCCGATCTGCGCTCGCGGCTGCGCGCGCTGCCGTCGATCATCATCGAGACTCCGGATGAGGAGCTGCTGCGCGCGCTGCTGGTCAAGCTGTTTGCCGATCGACAGCTGATGATCGAGCCTCATGTCATCGCGCACATCATCCTGCACATGGAGCGGTCGGCTGCAGCAGCAACCCGGATCGTGCACGCGATAGACCGGCAGGCGCTGGCCGCACATCGCAAAGTGACGCGTGCGCTGGCCGCCGAGGTCCTGGCGCGCGAGAAAGCCACGTTGCCGGACATCGACCCCGAGGAGATCCAGCCCTGACCCCAGGCAGGCGGTGGCGCCGCCCGCCGTCGGCATGCTATGGGACCAGCGAATGACGTCGGCCGCGAGCGGAACGGAACCCAATCGCGGAGGACATGACCGGGAGCTGACCGTGAACACCGCCAAGCGCCGGGCCAAGGAAAGCCGCGCCGGAAGCGCGCCACCGCCACCCGGCGATCCCACGCGCTACTACAATCGGGAGCTGTCCTGGCTGCAATTCAATCGCCGGGTGCTTGAGGAGGCGCAGAATGAACGCCATCCGCTGCTGGAGCGACTCCGGTTCTTGTCGATCTCAGCCTCGAACCTCGACGAATTCTTCATGGTCCGCTACGCCGGACTGCATGGACAGGTTGCCGCTAAGGTCGCCACACTAAGTCAGGACGGTCTGACGGCAGAACAATCGCTCACGGCCATCAACCGCGTCGTCACTCAGTTGATGTCGGATCAGCAGGCGTGCCTGACCGTCCTGCTGGCAGCCATCAAGGCGTCCGGCCTCACCATTGTCGAACCGGATGCATTGACCACCAATGAAGCGGCCTGGCTCGATCAGTACTTCATTCGCCACATCTTCCCCGTGCTGACCCCGATCGCCATCGATCCAGCCCATCCCTTTCCGTTCATCCCGAACAAGGGCTTCACGCTCGGTCTTGAGCTGAAGAAGAATGGCGAGGCGTCAATGATGCACGCCTTGATGCCAATCCCGGCGAAGCTCGACCGGTTTCTGCGTCTGCCAACTCCCGACGATGCCGCGCCCGCTCCCGACGTGCCGGTGCGCTTCATGCGCCTCGAGACGCTGATCGCGCATTTCGTCGGCCGGATGTTCCCCGGCTATCATGTCGCCCGGCAAGGGGCGTTTCGGGTGATCCGCGACAGCGACATCGAAATGGAGGAGGAGGCCGAAGATCTCGTCCGGTTCTTCGAAAGTGCGTTGAAGCGGCGCCGGCGCGGCTCCGTGATCCGGCTCGAGATCGAGGCGTCGATGCCAGCGGAGCTGCGCCAGTTCGTGATCGAGCAACTGCACGTGAGCACCGACGACGTTTATGTCCAGGATGGCCTGCTCGGCCTTTCCGACATCAGCCAGCTGATCGTCGCCGACCGGCCGGATCTCGTTTTTGAGCCCTTCAATATTCGCTTCCCCGAGCGTATCCGCGAGTTTCATGGCGATTGCTTTGCTGCGATCACCGCTAAGGACATCGTGGTCCACCACCCCTACGAGTCGTTCGATGTGGTGCTCCAGTTCCTGCGCCAGGCGGCCCAGGATCCCGACGTGATGGCGATAAAATGGACCCTATATCGCACGTCGACCGACAGCCCGATCGTTCGCACGCTCAAGGAAGCTGCCGAGCTCGGAAAATCGGTCACTGCCGTCGTCGAACTTAAGGCCCGTTTCGACGAGGACCGCAACATCCGGCTGGCCCGCGACCTCGAAAGCGCCGGCGTTCATGTCGTCTTCGGATTTGTCGAGCTCAAGACCCACGCCAAGCTAGGCCTGATCGTCAAGAAGCAAGGTCCGGATATCGCAACCTACTGCCACATCGGAACCGGCAACTATCATCCGCAAACGGCGCGGATCTATACCGACCTCTCGTTCTTCACGGCGGACGCCGCAATCGGCCGCGATGCAAGCCGCATCTTCAATTTTGTGACGGGCTACGCCGAGCCGAATGAACTCGAAGTTCTGGCTTCCAGTCCCCGCGGCATTCGCGCCCGCGTTATCGAGCACATCGAGGCCGAGATCGCCCATGCCAAGGCGGGGCGGCGGGCGGCGATCTGGGCCAAAATGAACTCGCTCGTTGACCCCGGGATCATCGAGGCGCTCTATGCGGCGAGCCATGCCGGTGTCGAGATCGATCTCATCGTGCGTGGCGTCTGTTGCCTGAGGCCCGGCGTTACAGGCTTGTCCGAGCATATTCGCGTGAAAAGCATCATCGGCCGTTTCCTCGAGCACGGCCGCATCTACTGCTTCGGCAATGGCCACGGATTGCCGCATCCCGACGCTCTCGTCTACATCAGCTCTGCCGACATGATGCCCCGCAATCTCGATCGCCGCGTCGAAGTGATGGTACCGATCCGGAATGCTACGGTTCATGAGCAGATCCTAGATCAGATCATGGTCGCCAACCTCAAGGACAACGAGCAGAGCTGGCGCATTTTGGCCGACGGCTCGCACGCGCGGATTAGCCCCGCGCCGCGCGAGGAAGCCTTCAACGCGCACAAGTATTTCATGACGAACCCGAGTTTGTCGGGACGTGGACAGTCACTCCAGGAGAGTTTCCCACCGCGCGTGTCGATCGGCGTTACCAAGCATGAGGACAATACGTGATGCTAGGCCTGCGCAACAGTGGGGAGCGCGGGCGTTTCGCCGAGCTCGAGCCTCTCGGCGTCATCGATATCGGTTCGAACTCGGTTCGCCTCGTCGTCTACGAAGGCGCAGTCCGCAGCCCGACACCGCTGTTCAATGAAAAGGTTTTATGCGGCCTCGGACGCTCGGTCGCGACCACCGGACGCCTCGGCTTCGAGAGCGTGGCGCGCGCCATCGAAGCTCTTGAGCGCTTTCAATCAATCACCCGCATTCTGCGCGTGAAGAACGTCCGCGCGATCGCTACGGCGGCCGTGCGCGAGGCCAGCGACGGACCGGACTTTATTGCGCGCGGAGCAGCCGCCGCCGGGGTGCCGATCGAGGTGCTCTCCGGCGAAAAAGAGGCCGCGCTTGCTGCCGACGGTGTGCGGATGGGCTTCCGCGATCCGAACGGCATCGCCGGCGACCTCGGCGGCGGGAGTCTCGAGCTGATCGATATCGCCGGCGCACAGAGCCGGTCGGCCGTTACGCTGCCGCTCGGCGGATTGCGCTTGATCGATACCTCCGGTGGTCGCCTCGAGCGCGCGATGGAAATCGCCGACCAGGAAACCGGGCGCGTCCGCTGGCTCGATGGCGGGGACCAGCGCACATTCTACGCCGTCGGCGGCACTTGGCGGGCCCTCGCCAAGCTTCATATGGACATGAACAACTATCCGCTCCGTGTCATGCACGGCTACACCATCTCGGGCCGCGAGGCCGTCGCGTTCTGTGAGACAATCCGTAAGACAAAGAAGATCGGCGATCTCCCCAGGATCAACGAGATCTCTCGCGCCCGCCGCGAGGTGCTCCCCTATGGCGCCATGGTGCTGGAGCGGACACTGCGCCTGATGCGGCCCGACAAAGTCACGTTCTCTGTGTTCGGAATCCGAGAGGGCCTGATCTACAGCCTCCTTTCAGCCACCGAACGCGCAAAGGACCCGCTGCTCTCCTTCGCCGAGGATTATGCCAGACTGCGGTCGCGCTCCGTCGCCCATGCGCATGAGTTGTGCACGTGGACCGATGCCGTATTCGAAGGGGCCGGTCCCAAGGAATCGGACGACGAGCGGCGCCTGCGCCACGCAGCCTGTCTGCTGTCGGATATCGGCTGGCGGGCACATCCTGACTACCGCGGCGAGCAGAGCCTCAATGTCGTCGCACATGCCGCACTCGGCGGGATCGATCACGAGGGCCGGATCTTTCTGGCGTTGACCATCTATTTCCGGCATGTAGGCGCGGACGAAGACAAGCCTGGCGATGGCCTGTCCGAGCGCCTTCGGGACTCGGTATCGAAGCGGACGCTCAAGCGCGCGCGCATTCTCGGCGCAGCGATCCGCGCCGCCCACATGATTTCAATCGGCATGCCGGGAATCATCGACGAGACGCCACTCAACTATGAGGGTGATCGGCTGGTACTGACGTTGCCGCAAGCCTATCAGAAGCTCAATGGTGAGCGGTTGTCGCGCCGCTTCGAGGCCCTTGCGCGGCTACTCGACAAGAAGGCCGAGATCCGCGGACGCCGGTGACGATCACAGCTGATAGCGGATGCGGCCGGGATCCTTGAGATGTCTTGCGGTTTCCGGATCAAACGGGTGAACAAAGCGCGTTGATCCACGCCTCGTGACCAGAGGGAGGTCGGCATTGGCCCAGGCAATGAGGCCACCCGCCAACACCTCGACCCTTTTTGCGCCGGCCTCAATCAAGTCGTGATGAACACTGTCGGCGAACGTATGGCTGCGCCCATTGGTCGTACAATAAAAAACGAAGCGGGCGCCGCGCGATCTGGCGCCTGCTTCAGCGACGAAATTGCCGCTATCCGTTGTGGGCGAGAGCCGACGCGCCGACTTGAGATGACTGACATCGAATTCCGGAGCATCGCGGACATCGAACAACCAGATTTTTTCGCGACTCATTCGTGCCGCAAGTTCGAGAGGATTGATCAGGCGGGCCCGTTCATCTGGCCCTGGCAAGTGCCGTGTCTCAGCGACCACAGGCGACACGAGCGGCAGACTTGCCAGCACCAGCAGCGACTCACGGCGCGAAAACAAGCGACGCATAACCATGGAAAATCACCACTTAGAAATACATCCGGAAAGAATAGCTTTCTTTCGACATTGCGACAATACGTCGGCTCCAAATTACACGCCAAAACCCAATGCCTTGAGGATCGTGGCACGGCTGGTCTTCTTCCCGATCGCCGGCAGTGCTAGCGTCCGGCGCGAATCCAGCGGTTGCCGCACCGTCGGCAGGACAACCTGAAAACACAAGAAGCGAGGCACTATGGACAAGATCAACACCCAGATCGCGCGGGAGCTGTCCGTTGGTGTCCAGCAGGTGGCGGCCGCAGTCGAATTGCTGGCCGAGGGATCGACGGTCCCGTTCATTGCCCGCTACCGGAAGGAAAAAACCGGCGGCCTCGACGACACGCATCTCCGCAAGCTCGAGGAGCGCCTGAGCTACCTGCGCGAATTGGAGGACCGCCGCACCAGCGTGCTTAAGAGCATAGAAGAACAAGGCAAGCTGACACCCGAACTCGCCAAAGCCATTGCCGGCGCCGACACGAAGGTCGCGCTCGAGGATATCTATGCGCCTTACAAGCAGAAGCGACGGACCAAGGCGCAAATCGCGCGTGAGGCCGGCCTGGAGCCTCTGCTCGACCGGATTCTCGCCAATCCCGCCCTCGCGCCGGACGCGGAGGGTGAAAAATTCGTCAATGCCGAGAAAGGCGTCGCCGACGTCAAAGCAGCACTCGATGGCGCCCGCGCGATCCTGATCGAGCGGATCGGCGAGAACGCTCCGCTCGTCGGCGGCATGCGCGAATGGCTGTGGAGCGATGGCATCGTCACGTCAAAGGTGGTTAAGGGAAAGGACGCCGAAGGCGCCAAATTCTCCGATTACTTCGAATTCTCACAGAAGGTTTGCGACATCCCATCGCACCGCGCGCTCGCCCTGCTCCGGGGCCGTAACGAAGGCATTCTTGATCTCGAGCTGGACGTGCCCGTTGTCGAAAAACAACCGCATCCTGCCGAGGGCAAAGTACGTGTTGCCATGGGCATCGCCGACAAGGGGCGAGCCGCCGACAAGTGGCTCGGCGATGGCATTCGCCTTGCGTGGAAGGCACGCCTCCACATCGGCCTGGTCGTCGATCTGCTGACGCGCACGAAAGAGAACGCGGACGGCGAAGCGATCTCGGTGTTTTCGAAGAACCTCAAGGATCTCCTGCTTGCCGCTCCAGCCGGCCCGCGTGCGACGATGGGCATCGATCCAGGAATTCGAACGGGTTGCAAGATTGCGGTCGTCGACGCCACCGGCAAACTGCTCGAGACGGCGACCATCTATCCGCATGAGCCCCGGAACGATTGGCAGGGTTCGCTTGCGACCCTCGCGGCGCTCTCGATGAAGCACAAGATTGAGATCGCAGCAATCGGCAACGGCACGGCCAGCCGCGAGACCGATAAGCTCGTCGCCGAGCTGATGAAGACGATGCCACAACTCAACTTGACCAAGGTGATGGTGTCGGAAGCTGGCGCTTCCGTCTATTCGGCCTCCGAGCTGGCGGCCAACGAGTTTCCGGGCCTAGATGTAACGCTGCGCGGTGCTGTCTCGATAGCGCGGCGCCTGCAGGACCCGCTCGCCGAGCTCGTGAAGATCGAACCCAAGGCGATCGGCGTCGGCCAGTATCAGCACGATGTCGACCAAGGCGGTCTGTCGCGCTCGCTGGATGCCGTAGTTGAGGACTGCGTGAACTCGGTCGGCGTCGATGTCAACATGGCGTCGGCACCTCTGCTCGCGCGCGTATCGGGGCTGAATAAGACGCTCGCCGACAACATTGTTGCTTTCCGCAACGAGAACGGCGCCTTCAAGGCGCGCACAGCCTTGAAGAAAGTGCCGCGGCTCGGGCCCAAAGCCTTCGAGCAGGCTGCCGGCTTCCTGCGGATCATGGACGGAAAGAACCCACTTGACGGCTCCGCGGTCCATCCAGAGGCCTACGACCTCGTCGAGCGGATTGCCGAAACGACACAGCGGCCGGTCAAGTCGATGATCGGCGACAAGATATTCCTGAAATCGCTGAAACCATCGCAGTTCGCCAACGATCAGTTCGGCGTGCCAACAGTGACTGACATTCTCGCCGAGTTGGAGAAGCCCGGCCGCGATCCACGCCCCGAATTCAAGACCGCAGCCTTCCAAGAGGGCGTCGAGAAGATCACCGATCTCAAGCCCGGCATGAAGCTCGAAGGCGTCGTGACGAACGTCACCAACTTCGGTGCGTTCGTTGACATCGGCGTGCATCAGGACGGGCTCGTGCACATCTCGGAAATGGCGGACAAGTTCGTCAAGGATCCACGCGAGGTCGTCAAAGCCGGTGACGTCGTCGACGTCCGCGTCAAAGAAGTGGACGTCGCGCGCAAACGGATCGCATTGACGATGAAGTCCGGCGCGATCGATACCAGCAGCCGTGCCGGCGACCGGCCAGGCGGCGCCCCGTCACGGCCCTCGGCCGCTCAAGCATCGGCAAGTCCCCGCAGCAACGGTCAACGCCCAGGCCAGCCGGCAGTCGGCAACGCCGGTGGCGAGAGCGCGTTCGCGGCAGCGCTACGCCGCGCTCAAGAAGGCAAACGCTGAGCGCTGCCACCGACGGTCAAGCAGCGTCCGCACTGGCGGCCCGGCGCTGAAAGACTGCGCGCCAGTTGAAAGTGCGGCGCCGAGGAAAGACGTAGGCGAGCATGCCAACTGCAATCAGAATTGGCCCGTAAGCAGCTTTCGATCCGATCAGCGCGAATACGATCGCGACTGCCCAGAGAATAGCAATGCCATGCTCAAGCAGGCCGGCGACTTTAGACTGGGAATGCCGCCGCAGCATGCCGCGGCGATTTCCCGGCATCGGATGCCACAGGTTGACTAGTGCCGTTGACATACTAGCGCCGGCGGCAAACAGGAACGTTACCGCCGCCCCTTTCGGTGAGAGCATGACGAGGCCGATCAACGGCAACCCCATAACCAATGCCACCGGCAGCGCGATCGCTGACAGCTTGGCCCGATCGACGTCACTCGGCTGGACCGGCGCTGACGCCATCAGCTCGGGCGCATCCTCGCCAGATACGGTGATCCAGGCCAACGAGGCCGCCACCTGGGCCGATATCACGACAATAGCCGGGGCAATCGCGATCAGCAGTGGGATCTGGTCGCTGCGCATCAGAACCACCACCAGCGGGATCGTGTAAACAATCTGCAGGCCGAGCTGGGTGAAAAGACCGGGATCGCGCAGCATCAGGCGCCACTCTTTGCGCCGTAGCGTCTTGCCGAGATGCGCCGTGAAACGGACCGCGCGGCGGCTCATATCCGGCTTCGGTGAGCCGCTCGCCGGTGCGCCAGAGGCCGCAAGAACCGCGCGAGCAAAACAATCGCTGAGCAGTACGACGGCGACTGTCACGAGTACGGCGCCGGTTGCAAGCATGGCGACCATCGCTCCCACATCACCCCGGAGCGCCCGAATTGGCCACTGCAAGGCACTGAGCGCCCCGCCGTCGGCCATCGACAGAACCTGCTCGAAACTCAATTGCACGGACTCACGCAAACCAACCGGCAGCATGGCCACAATCTGGGCGACCAGGACGAAGCCGCCGCCGATCAATGCGGCTGTCACATGCGTGTAGAGGCGCGCCCGCCGCGCGCCCACCAAAAAGAACAATCCGATGGCGACGAACAACGCCAATGCGGTCGCCAGAAGCGCCAACCCTACGAGAACCGGGTAGATTGCCAACCAGACAGGACCATTGACGATCGCGCCGGCATTGGCGACCGGCAGCGTCAGCAGCGCCACCGAACCGAATGCGCTGGCGGCAATGGCCATTGCCTTCGACGCGAAGATGCGGCGCGGCGGCAGCGGAGAACCCAGCAGGAGATCGAGATCGCCGCGATCAAACAGCGTGCGCATGGCGCTGAACAGGCTTTGCGCGATCATCCAGCTGAACATGCAGATGACGATGGTGGCGAGCGGCGCCAGCTTCCCGGCAACGTTGCCCGCCTCGCCGTGGACGAGAGGCGCGAGCCATTTGGCTGCAACGCCCGCGATACCGTGAACCGCCAGGAAGCCGAGCAAGCCGATCACGGCGATCTTCACGCGCGAGATCCCATCGAACATGTCGGCCATGCGCCGCCAGTTCAAACGCAGGTCATTGACCAGGAGCCAAGGGAACGAGCCGGGAACAAGCTTCATGACACCAGTGCGTCCTTACGCGTCAGCGAGAGGAACACGTCTTCAAGCGTCGAGCTGGCCTCGCCTGAGCGCGACCTTAACTCGGCAAATGTTCCTTCGGCGACGAGTCGGCCCCGCGCGACGATGCCAATCCGGTCGGCCAGGCGCTCGGCAACCTCGAGAATATGCGTCGTCAGGATGATCGTCGCACCCGCCCGAACACGATCGACGAGCAGATCTTTCACTTGACGCGCGATGGCTGCGTCGAGACCCGTCAACGGCTCGTCCAGCATGATCAGGCGCGGATCGTGAATGAGCGCGCCAGCGAGCGCGACTTTCTGCTTCATCCCGCGTGAAAAGCCTTCACAGCGAGCATGGCGATGGGGACCAAGCTCAAGGACATCGATCAACTCGGCAGCACGCCTCTCGGCCACGCGGGCGTCGACACTCCAAAGACCGGCCACAAACGACAGGTATTCAAGCGGCGTCAACTTGTCGTAGAGCATTGGCTCGTCGGGCAGCCAGGCAGTGATTTGCTTGGCGGCGACGGGATCGCGGATTGCATCGACACCAAAGATTCCGATCGAACCGGCGTCCGGTTTCATCAAGCCGGCAATCATTCGCAAGGTCGTCGTTTTGCCGGCGCCATTTGGACCAAGCAACGCGTAGAACTCTCCGGGCTGCACCACCAGATCCATCCGGTCGACAGCGACGGCAGCACCAAATGTCTTGCGGACGCCCGACAGGGCCAAGGCCGGAGCCGCCGCGCCCGCAGATGCCGCGCGCGCATCGTCTCGAACCGATACAGAGTTTAACATCCGTGCCACCTTGCCAACCGACGCGACCACTACGGCGCCAAGCTAGCCGAGCGAGCTTGCAACGCAGTTAATCACCGATTTTTGCCATGCCTCTGCTATAGTGGCCGGCGATCGCGACGCCAGGGAGGCCCCGATGACCGCACCGATTTTGAATGGAGACGGCTGGCGCGCCCGGATCGGCATCGTCGTACCGAGTGTCAATACGGTCATGGAACCGTGGGCGGCGCGCACCGTTCCGGAGGGCGTCAGTGTGCACATGTCGCGCATGTTTATCCCACCGGAGACGACGCGAGAGTCGTTGATCGAGATGGACCGTACCGAGGGCAAGGCCGCTGTGCGGCAGCTCACCAGCATTCATCCACGGGTGATTGCCTATGGATGCACGGCGTCTTCGATCGTCCAGGGTCTCGACTACGATGCGCACTTGCGAGGTGAGATCGAGGAGATGTGCAAGGCGCCGGCGACCACAGCCGCACATGCGCTCGTCACCGGACTGAAGGCGCTTGGCGCCAAGTCCGTCAGCATCGTCTCGCCCTATACCGCCGAAGTGGATGCAGCCGAGCATCACTATTTCGAGCTGGCCGGCTTCAAAGTATATGGCGGCGCGTTTCTCGGAATTTCAGATGGCTTCCGTCTTGCCGAGCCGGAGCCAGGAACACTGTTCGAGCTCGCCATGAAGGGTTGGGACAAGCGCTCGGACGCGCTACTCGTCTCCTGCCTCAATACGCGCTCCCATGTCGTGCTCAATGGTATCGAGCAGGCGATCGGCAAGCCGGCAATCAGCTCGACCCAGGCGACGCTCTGGCATGCGCTGCGCCTTGCCGGCGTGAATGACCGGATCGCCGGCTTTGGGCGGTTGCTCGAAGAGCACTGAATTTGATCGCGGAGACACGAGCATGGCGATGACCCGTCACTTCCTCTATGTGCGCGAGCCTTTCGGTTCAATCGACACAACAAGCTTTCAGGTCGCCGAAGCGGCTATGCCGGTCGCAGGCCCTGGGCAGGTGCTCGCACGGACGCTCTATCTTTCGATCGATCCCTATATGCGGCGCGCCATTGGCGGTGCCCGCGGCTATGGCGGCCTCAAGCCGGGCGCTGTCATGATCGGGCGAGGCGTCGGCGTGGTGACAGAAAGCCGATCGCCGGAGTTTCGCGCTGGCGACATCGTGCAAAGCGAGTTTGGCTGGCGCGAGCACGCCGTGTTGGAGGCGAATGGCTTGCGCAAGCTAGACCCGGCGATCCGCCCCTATTCCTTGGGACTTGGGCTCCTTGGCCAGTCCGGAGCGACCGCGTGGGTTGGGCTCAACGAGATCGCGCACATCAAGTCCGGTGAGACGGTCGTGGTCTCGGCGGCGGCCGGTGCCGTTGGAAGCGCAGTCGGCCAGATCGCCAAATTGAAAGGATGCCGGGCCATCGGTATCGCCGGTGGCACTGAAAAATGCCGTCACGTAATCGACGATCTCGGATTCGATGCCTGCATCGACTACAAGGCCGGCCCGATATCGGGAATGCTATTGGCTGCAGCGCCCGGCGGCATTGATATCTATTTCGACAACGTTGGCGGCGAGATCCTCGACGCCGTGCTGCCACAGCTCGCGACGAATGCGCGGATCGCCATTTGCGGGATGATCTCCCAATACCAGGTGTCCGAACGTGCAGGCCTCCGGAATGTCGTCGCGCTGCTCGACAAATGCGCGACGATGACTGGCTTCCGGATCGGCAATCATCTCGAGGCACGCGAGCGGGCCTGGGACGACCTCGGCCAATGGTTCCGGGATGGCCGCCTCCGCTATCGCGAGACTGTTGCCGAAGGATTCGAAGCAACGCCGGCGGCTCTTGTCTCAATGCTGCGCGGCGACAACATCGGCAAGCAGGTCGTGCGCGTCAGTCCGGAACCCTAAACCGGATTGCTGACGCCATAGAGGAAGTAGGCCATTCCCGCGATCATCGCCGGCACCAGCACGATGTGCGCGAAGCTCAACATCCGCTGCAGCGCGGGTCGCGCCACCACGAGCCGGTTGGCCCGCAGAATAGAAATCACGATCATTAGGCTGACCATCATGTAGTCGAAGACGAAGATGCGATCGGAAATCGTTGCCGCGTCGGCGTCGAGCTTCGGGATCGACAGATAGAGCGCGACGGCCGACAAGAGCGCCGTGACCTGGATGGTGACGATCGCCTCGAAATGAGAGAGCGAAATGAAAATCGACAGGTAGGCGACGATGAGAATAAAGATCAACGGTACCACAACTCGCAAAAAGTAGTCGGTCGTCTGACGCTTCATCATCCATACGAAGCTCGAGCGATAGAACGGCACCACGCTCGGCTCATGTGTGTAGGCGTCGAGCAAGGGCACAAAGTCTTCGTCGTAACCGACGTATTGCGATTTGACATCCCAGCCGTCAGTCGTCACCTGCTTGTCGCGCAATTGTAGTGGCGGCGCCTGCACCACGAAAGGCCTGTCTCCGCGCTTCGGGAGCAGATCGATTGCAAATCGCTGCGTGTCGAACGGATAGCTGGTCAGCTCCGGATCGAACGTGAACCGTCCGGCCACCTTGTAGACTTTCATGCTTTCTGGATAGGCCGCGCTCTGGCCGCCGGGATGCAGCACCTCGATCGTGATCTGACGGCCGTTGGTTTTCGGATCGAGGTAAGCATTGGAGAATTCGATCTGATCGATCGACGCCGACTTGCCATCGCGCATCGACAGATAGAATTCCGCAAAGAACGTCTTCTCGTTGTCGTCGATGCGATGCGCCCGAATGAGATCGATATCGAGATAAAACGTGTCGACCTGGCGCAGACCTCCACCCTTGATGCGCGCGAACTGCACAGGGGCGAGTTGACTGCGCCCCAATCCCGGCGGCTGGATAACGACGAACGGTGTACGCACCGCCGAGCGCCCTTGCGGATTGAACGACCAGTTGTCGAAGCTGCCGCGAAACACCCCGCGGCCAGCCGCATACGTCGTGGTCAAATTCTGGATGATCTGGCGCCGCAGCTCCGCGATATCGTTGCCGGCCGCGGCCTCGCGCCCGATTGCGGCGACGAGCGCGATCATGTCGGCAAACTGGGCGGCGATCTCGATGGTGCGCAAATTGGAGCCCTGAAGCGGATCGGGCGTTGTCGTTTCGGATCGCTGGGCGCACGTGCCGGCCTTCCATCCGGGCCCATCGGGAAGTTTTGCACCCTCGAAGAACCAGGACTTGGGATCGTCGCGGGAGATCAGCCGGCGCAACCGATCGTTGTCGGCTTCCGGCAGGCGGTCCCAACCGAGCTGATAGAGGGCGCTCGGATAAGTCTTGGTCGCCTCCGGCGAGATACTCTCAAGCCGGCCTGAAACGAACAGAGATGGTGTGACGCCCGCGGACTGGAGCTCGGTCATAAACGCCGCAGCGCGCTGCCCACCCAAGCCAAGCACCACCAGATCAGGCTGTTTTTCCTTCAGGCTGGCGATAGTGGCGGCCAGATCGACCTTATTGAGGCCTTCGCCGGCCGAGCGCATTCGAAAGTCTCCGGCGAGCTTCGACCCGAGTTGCCGCTTCAAGCCATCGCCCAGAGCCGTGCTGAAGACGGCATCGGACTGACCGACGAAAACGACGTTCTCGAATCCAATTTGCTGAATGAACTGAGACATGACAGGCAGGCGCGCATCGTCCTGCGAGGCTTGCGTGGTGAAGACATTCGGATAGGCCTCGAAAATGCTGTTGACCGAGATGCTCGACAGGAACGGTATGGAACTTGCCTTGATCACCTTGCCCATCTCGTCAAACACGGCCTTCGCCCGGTTTGAATTCGAAAGGCCGACAATTGCAATGGTCGTCGGGTCGCTGAAGGCCGCGCGCACGCCCGCAACTGCCTTGGCGGCGTCGCGTCCATCGTCGAATACATTGACTTGCACACGACGACCTTCAATTCCGCCCGAGCGATTGATGCGGTCCTGCTCCCGCTTGGCGAGCAGGGCAATCGCCCGCGCGTCTCCCGGTTCGTAGCACTGCCCCGCGCGCGAACTGACGAGGAGCGAAATGGTCAATGGCGGTGAGGCTGCTTCGGCCGGCTTCTGCGCAAAAGCCGGTGTTATGGCCCAAGCCATCGCCGTCCACAGCCAAACCGCAATCATTATCGACGAGCGGCGTGCCACCCGGCTGATCCAAACACCAATATCATGCATCGCGTAAGCCGCCCGATTGAACACGTCTCACCCGAGCAGGACACCGTGGCTGGGTTATGACGGTTTGATCTTTTCAAATTTCTGCAGGCTGCGCACGACCTTCGGGCGCGGGGTCTCAGGGAAATTCGATTTCCAAGCGGTGTACGCCACTTCACCGACATAGATATCGCCGTGCGAGTCGACGGCGAGACCATGTGGCGAGATGAACTGGCCGGGCCCGGTGCCGCGCGACGGCGTTCGCGCGAGGCGGGCCAGCAGCTTGCCCTTGTGATCGAGGATCGAGACGCGGGGCCCAAGCCCCGGCATCTCATGATTGACCGGTTGATAGGGGCCGATCTCGCCAATATAGCAGATCGGACATTTGCCGGGTGTCATGTAGAGCCCGCTCGGGCGGTGCATGTTGTTCCATTGTGTCTCATAGCGACCCTTGCCGTCGAACACCTGGATGCGGTGGTTCTCGCGATCGGCGACGTAGACCCAGCCATCGGCGCAACAGTGGATGTTGTGCGGGATATTGAACTGGCCTGGATCCGTCCCCGGCTCGCCCCACGAAAACAGCAGCCGCCCCGAAGGATCGTACTTGTGGACGCGGGCGTTACCGTAGCCGTCGGAAACGTAGATCTCGTTAGACGGCGAAAGGGCAGTATGCGTGCAGCGGTTGAAGGGCTCACCACTGACATAGGCTGCCGGCTTGTTCGGTACGCCGATCTCCAGCAACACCTTGCCTTCGAGCGTGCACTTCCGAACGGTGTGATCGCCATCGTCGGTGCAGTAGATCGTGTCGTCCGGACCCATATGCACGCCGTGCGGGCGATTGAATATTCCCTCGCCCCATGACGTGATGAAGGTACCGTCGCGGTCGAACACCACCATCGGATGCTCGCCGCGATTGAAGGCATAGACGCGGTCCCGCTTGTCGATGCCGATGGCCGCGACGTCGCCGAGCGTCCAGTCGGGCGGCAACTTCTCCCAACCCTCGATGACGCGATAGGTGTAGTCGCCACTTCCGACGATGACGGGCATGGCTGGTCTCCTGCGAGGTGATCGGTGTGCGGCTCGCCCAGTTCGGCTCTATGTCACGGGGCGGGCGCGCTGATTGTACATAATCTTGCGGATGCGAGCCTGCTCCTCGGCGGGCAGCTTGGTGACGTCGACCGAAAGGTCAGTGCCAACAGCCATGCCCTTCTTGACGGCGGGCCGCGCCGCGATCTCCTCATGCCAGCGCTTCAGGTATTTGAACTCCTCGAGGTCCTGGCCCTGCACCTTCCAGTTCACAGTCCACGGATAGCAGATCATGTCGGCGACCGTGTAATCCTTGCCAGCGAGATAGGGGCGATCGACAAGGCGATTGTTGATAACGCCGTAGAGGCGGTTGGCTTCGTCGGTGAAGCGGCGGACAGCGTAGGACTGATCGCCCTGGGTATCACCGAGCCGGCGGAAGTGGCCGCACTCGCCAAGCTTCGGGCCCTGGTTCGCCATCTGCCAGATCACCCACTGGTTGACCTCGTGGCGCCCGCGCAGATCGCGCGGCCAGAACTTCCCTTCCTTCTCGGCAATGTACGCCATGATGGCGCCAGACTCGAACACGGTGACCGGCGCACCACCATCGGCTGGCTTGTGGTCCACCATCACGGGCATGCGGTGGTTCGGGTTCATCGCGAGGAACGCGTCGGTGAACTGCGCTCCCTGCTGGATATTGACGGGTGTGATCTTATACGGGAGCCCACACTCTTCGAGCAGGATCGTTACCTTTTTTCCGTTTGGCGTCGGCCAGTAGAACAGTTCGATCATGATCGCATACTCCCTGAAATTCTGCGTTAAACCTGAGAAACGCCAACTACTCAGCAGCTTTCGCCGCCGCGACCGGCTTCCAGCTCTTGACGACTGGAAGCACTTCCTTGGCAAACAATTTCAACCCTCGCTCCGAAATTTCGTAGGGCGTACCGCCGAAGCGGAACGCGACATTCATCTCAAAGTCACCCAGCAGCTTGCGGCGCTCCTCGAGCCCGCGCAGGATCTTGTCCGGGGTGCCCCAGGAAGCAGCCTTCATAAAGCCCTCGACGGCTGCTGGCAGGCCACCACCCTTGCGTGCAATCTCGGCCTTTTGCTGGTAGGAATCGTAACCCTTCACGGTCTTGAAGTGTTCGCCGAGAAACTCGTAGTGGTGGAAATTCAACTCCACGAATTTGCCCTGATACTTGCGGGCCTCTTCCTCGCACTCCGCAAGATTGGTGCTGACGACTGCGAACTCGGTCAGCAACGGCGTGGGCGGCGTAGTGCCGTGATACGTCCTGTGCAGCTCACGTCCGCGCTCGATCATCGGGGCGCGCATCTCCCAGGGCCGGTCAGCAAACATCACCATATGGGCGCCAAGCTTGGCGGCGGAGTCGATCGAGTCCTCGCTCGAGGCAACCGCATAGATGCGACCGTCGAACGAATGAATGGGACGCGGCCGAATCTCGATCTTCGGCTGCTTGTAGAACTTGCCGTTGCCTTCGATGAAGCCCGTCTTCAAGGCATTCACGATCATCGGCGCCGCTTCGTCGAAGCGGGCACGCGATTCATCCATCGAGAGGCGGAACGCTTCGAATTCGCGGCGCGCCAGTCCACGACCCATTCCGAGCCGCAAACGCCCCTTGCTCAACATGTCGAGCACGGCGGCATTCTCGGCGACGCGCAGCGGATCATGCCAGGGCAGGATCACGGCTGCGGTACCAACATCGATGTTCGGGCAGAGCGCCGTCAGGTAGGTCATCAGGGCCAGATTGTCTGGCACGAACGAGTAGTCATTGAAGTGATGTTCGGCCGACCAGAGGCAATCGAAGCCAGAGTCGGCGGCGAGCCGCGCCAGCCGAATCTCTTCATCCCAGACCCGCTTGTCAGAGCAGTTTTCCCAGCCGTAGCTGGCAAAAACCATCATCATGCCGACGTCCATGCGCAACTCCCTGCCATGCAGCGATCAAGCCCGACGCCGTCTACTCTCAGAGGCCATCAGCCGAGCTGTCCATAGGAAGATTGGCATGATTGAACGCGAATTACCACGCTGGTTCTTTCGACAATTGCGCAATGTTTTCCGACGTGCCGGACGTGCGATCCATGGGACTGCAGCTGGCGGGCAATCGTCACATCGCCTTTATTTTGCCCGGAATTCTGCGGATTGTCGACTTTAGCGGGAGCCCTGGATCGAACCTGAATAGAGGTGAGGGTCATGAGCCGTCCCGCGCGCCATTCCGCACATTCGATGTTCACCACCGCTGGCTCGGACCCCGCGCAATGGGTTGTGCTGCCTGACGAGCGTGTGGGCCCGCCCCTCGCAGGCAAGACCGCACGCCAACTCCGGCGCGGCTTCGCATTGTTGATTGTGCTGGGGAGTGGATGGGCCTTGTTGGACAATCTCGCGAACGTGCAGACTTGGCTGCAGGCAAACATCGCACCATTGTCGGCCTCCATGGACCGGAATGCCGGCGGTGCGGCGCCTCCGACGACAGAACGCATTGGGCCCACAACGGGGGCGGCGCCTTCACAAGATAATGTCCAGCCCGCACTACCCTCGGCAAACATCGCCGGGCCTACGGCTCCACCCTTGATCCCAAAGCCCCTGGTTGCCAGCGAAGTCCCGGCCGTTGCTCCATCGACGGCTGACGCGATGCCAGCGCCGCTGACGACAGCCGCCCCTCCATCGGTCGGGACCAGCTACGACGCCGGGCCCACGTCGGCACGACGAGCCGCGGATGCTGATCCCAATCAGAAACGGGCCGAGATTGTCGGCCTTCATCCAGATCTGTCACCCGCTCTACTGAAGCGGCTATCGCCTGCGGATTTTCGCAATGCCGGTATCGCTGTTAAGAAAGCTGTGACGGAAACGCCCGACGATGCCGTTTTCGTCTGGCCGCTGCAGCGCGCCGGAGCCGAGGCGCTGTTCAAGGTCCATTTCGTTGCCGGAGCCGCTGAAAACTGCCGCCGATATGTCGTTACTGTATCGAAGGACGGATGGCTGACGACGGCATTGCCGATGGAAAAATGCGGCATGCCCCGCCCCCGCGCGCGGGCCGAGTAGGTTTTCGCCGGAGCCCTGCGCTCAAACGAGCGGCGTGCCTTCCAGTGTAATGCGGTGCATGAGACGGCGTTCACCCTGATAGTCGTTGACGGCGAAATGCCAGGTCGACCGGTTGTCCCAGATGGCAATTGACCCATCCTTCCATTGAAACCGCGTCTGATATTCCGGCCGCGCGCCGTGGGCATAGAGGTAGTCGAGCAGCGCCTTGCTTTCCTCCGCCGTCCAGCCCTCGAAGTGAGTTGTGAAAGCGCGATTGACATAAAGCACTTTGCGACCACTTTCAGGGTGGCGGACCACAACCGGGTGCACCGCGTCCTGCGTGGCGGCCTCGGCATTCTCCAACCGCGCGCCCGCGTCTTTTGTATATTGTGCCTTGGCCCCGAACACATGGCGGCTGGAGTGGACTGCGCGCAGGCCATCGAGGGTCTTCTTGAGCCCCTCCGAGAGGCCTTCGTAGGCCAGCCACATCGAAGCAAACATCGTGTCGCCGCCGCGTTCTGGCACCTCGCGGGCAAGCAGGATGGATCCGAGTGCCGGGATCTGATCGTAGCTGTGGTCCGTGTGCCAGCCGCCGCCGATGTTGTTCTTCTGATCCGGTTCCTTCCGCACTTCGGCGATTTGCGGATAGCCGGGCGCGGTCTTGAAGAAGCGGTTGATATTGATCGGCGCCAGATTCGCCGCGAAGGCAATATGCTGCTCGGGCGTCAGCATCTGATCACGAAAGAAAATTACACCGTGCTCAGCAAGTGCGCTACGAATCTCGGCGGTGGTCGTGGCCGCAATGGGTCCACGAAGATCGACGCCTCGCAATTCGGCGCCGAGTGCACCGGATGTCGGTACGATTTCGATCGTTGCGTTGCGCATGTGACTTCCTCTCCGTCCGGGATTTTCGCAGGTATCGATCATTCCGCCGCTGACTGGCTGGCATCTTATTGAGCCAGAATGCCACCGGCCGATACAGGGCACAAGCGCCGCCGCAACCTCGACCGTCAATCTCAACGGATGGCCGATCAGGCCCGCGCCCTGGCGATCACCTCGGCGCCGAACCGTTCGATCCGCTCAACGGCTTCACTTGCGTCGCGCCCGCCGAGGCGCATAGCGACATGACCGACGCCGGCCGCGCTCAATGCCGCCGCATCCTCAGCCATATTCGCCGATGATCCCGTAAACATGCGGCGCGCCGAACCGTCACCGATTTTGAGATCGGCAGTCCATTCGAAATAATCCTGGACCAGTAGAGCGAGGCCAAGCGTCGCCGGATCGCGACCAGTGGCCGCTGCTAATCGCTTGATGTCGCCATAACCGACTGCAAGGCGCGCCGGCGTGTCCGACGGCTTCGTCTGGCTGTTGTTGCCGGGGTACCAGACGTCGGCGAAGCGGATGGCGCGGTTGATTGCACCTTTGCTTTCGCCGCCGACCCAGATCGGTGGGTTGGGTTTCTGAACCGGTTTCGGGAAGAAGATCGCATTGTTGAAGCTGACGTGCTTTCCGGAAAACGAGGCACGATCGGTCGTCCACAGCTCCTTGAACGCGGCGAGATACTCATCCGTGAGCGCGCCACGGTCCTTGAAGTTGGCGCCCAACAGTTCGAACTCCTCGCGCATCCAGCCGGCGCCGACACCGACGATCAACCGGCCGCGCGACAGGACATCGATGGTAGATAGCGACTTGGCCGTCAGCATCGCCGGGCGATGGGGTACCACCATGACCGAGGTCAACAGTCGCAGCCGCTCGGTATTGCCAGCGAGAAACGCCACCGTCGCCAGCTGATCGAAGCAATGGCCCTCTTGCGCTGCCTTGAACGCGCCGCCCTGCACGTAAGGATAGTGAGATTGCAGCTCGCCAGGAATGACCAGATGATCGCTGACCGCCAGGAAATCGAATCCGGCACGTTCGGCCGCCTTGGCGACGGCGATGTACGTTTCGGGACTGCTGAAGATGCCGTGCGTGACCGTGCTCAAACCGAACTTCATGTGGCGCTCCCAGGATGCGGCTCGCGTGCGACAATCTAGGGGGATTGAACGACCCCAGGCAATCCGCCGGTTGTGAGCCGGCATCTTCCCGAACAATTGCTAGGCGACAGGCGCACGCGCCGGATGCGCACCCCGCAACCGCAGGCGCGACAAAAGCCCCTGGACCGCGTGCCGGAACGCCCTATTCTGCCGCCCGACCCATCGCCATAGCGGGCAGACGACGGCTTCCCGCATTCATCATACGAGAGGCATGCCCATGACAGCCACCTTGCGCGGCGCCGACATTGTCGCCCTGAGCCTCGCGAAGCTCGGCCATTCGACCGTGTTCTCGCTCTCTGGCAACCACATCATGTCAATCTATGACGCGGCTATCGAGGCCAAGCTCGAGATTCTCCACACCCGCCACGAGGCCGCGACCGTCCATATGGCCGACGCTTGGGGCCGCATGACAGGCAAACCCGGCATCGCCATGGTGACCGGCGGTCCCGGCCACGCCAACGCGGTCGGCGCCTTGTTCACGGCGCTATCGGCCGAAAGCCCGATGGTACTGCTCTCAGGCCATGCCGCGACATGGGAGCTCGGACGCGGCGGTTTCCAAGAGATCGCCCAAGCAGCCATGGCCGCACCCGTTTCCAAGGCCTCCTGGATGGCGCGCTCGGCCAAAGATCTCGGCATGGATCTCGCGAAGGCATTGCAGATAGCGTCATCGGGACGTCCGGGCCCTGTGCATCTGTCGCTGCCTTCGGACCTTCTCGATGAAGATGTCCTAGTCGACCAGATCCGCTGGCCCGAGCCGAAGGACGCGAAGTCCCAGCCGGTCGCGCTGGCCCCAGTTTTAGCCGACGCTATTCTTGCAGCTATAGCAGCTGCCAAGCGCCCGGTGATCCTTGCGGGTCCCCATCTCTCGACCCGGCACGGCCGCCAGCTACTCGCGCGCCTCGAGGACGTGACCGGCGCCCCGTCAGCTGTCATCGAGAGTCCGCGCGGCGCCAATGACGCCACTATCGGCGCCTTTGCGGCTGTCATGAAGGAGGCCGATCTCGTCGTTCTGCTCGGCAAGGCACTCGACTTCACGTTGAAGTGGGCCAAAGGCCCGGCCTATGCAGCGGGCCTCAAAGTGATCTCGATCGATCCCGAAGGCGCGCTGATCGAGCGGGCGGCGAAAGAGAAGGGTGCTGATCTGCTGATCGGCTGCATCGCCGACACCACGTCAGCGGCCGAGACGCTGATTGCGCACGCAGCGAAACTCAAGAAGCCCGATGGTGCCTGGCTCGCCAAATCGCGCCAGCTGCGCGACCAGCGGCCCGATGCGTTCGCGGCGATGACATCCAAGTCCGCTGGCAAACTGCATGCAGCTGAAGTGTTCCGGGCGCTGCGTCCCATCGTCGAGCGCGATCCGGAGACGGTGCTGATCTGCGATGGCGGCGAATTCGCGCAATGGGCGCAGAGCCTGCTGCCTATCGGCCGCCGCATGATCAACGGCGTTGCCGGCGCCATTGGCGGCTCGCTACCGATGGCCATCGCCGCACGCCGACTCGAGCAGAAAGCACCGGTCATCGCTGTGCTTGGCGACGGCACCTTTGGCTTCCACATGGCCGAGTTCGACACTGCCGTTCGCCACAAGATGCCTTTCGTCGCCATCCTCGGCAACGACGCCTGCTGGAACGCGGAGAGCAATATTCAAAAGCGCGACTATGGCGAGAACCGCATGCACGGCTGCGATCTGCTGCCGACACGCTACGATCAGGTGGTTGGCGCGATGGGCGGTCACGGCGAGGTTGTCACGCGCATCGAGGATCTGGTGCCCGCCGTGGAGCGAGCACTCAAGGCCGCTCAATCCGGCAAGCCCGCCTGCGTCAACATCATGGCCGAGAGCGTCGCCGCGCCGGTCGTGAAGGGGTAACAGTGTCTGGCCTATGGCCTGACGCTAACTGCCGTCACGCCGCCATCAACCGATCAGCGACAGGCCCGTCATCTCGGCCGGTTGCGCGACACCCATCAACGCGAGCAGCGTCGGCGCGACATCGGCAAGGCGACCATCGCGCAGCGTGCCCGCTCCCGCCCCCGCGAGCAGCACCGGTACCGGGTTGAGCGTATGCGCGGTGTGCGGGCCACCAGTTTGCGGGTCGCGCATCATCTCGCAGTTGCCGTGATCGGCCGTGACCAGCAGTGCCCCGCCCACCTGCAGAATCGCATCGGCGATTTGGCCGAGCCCGGCGTCGACCGTCTCCACAGCCTTGATCGCGGCGGCAAGGTTGCCGGTGTGGCCAACCATGTCGGGATTGGCGAAGTTCAGAACGATCAGATCGAAGGTCCCCGAGCGAATGGCGCTAACCGCACGCGCGGTCAGCTCGGGCGCCGACATCTCGGGTTGCAGATCGTAGGTCGCAACCTTCGGCGATGGGACCATCACGCGAACCTCACCTACATAGGGCGTCTCGCGGCCGCCATTCAGGAAGTACGTGACGTGCGGATATTTCTCGGTCTCCGCCATGCGAATTTGCGTTCGGCCCGCCTTAGCAACGATCTCGCCAAGACCGTTGGTCAGTGCGTCACGTGGGAACAAGGTCACGACAAACGGATCGAGCTCCTCGCCATACGAGGCCATGCCGGCGGCGCCAACGAACGCGCGCGTCGCAGCCCGGGAAAATCCGGCAAATGCCGGGTCGACGAGCGCCGACAGAAGTTCCCGCATGCGGTCGGCGCGGAAATTAATGCTGAGAAGGCCGTCGCCATCCTTCATGCCCGCGAAGCTGCCGATCACCGCTGGCTCCAGGAACTCGTCGGTCTTGCTGCTGGCGTAACCGGCTGCGACCGCCGCCGCGGCGTCGGCGAACGACACGCCCGTGGCCTCGGTGAGCAGAGCATAGGCCTTCGATACGCGGTCCCAGCGCTTGTCGCGATCCATCGCAAAGAACCGGCCGCAAACGGTCGCGATCGTCGCCCCTTTCGGCAAGTCCGCAGCCAGACGGCGAACATCCGCGCTCGCGGATTTCGGTGGCGTATCGCGGCCGTCAGTGAACGCATGCACCGCGACTGGAATGCCCCGCGCGACCATGGTTTTCGAGACAGCGACGGCATGATCCTGATGCGCGTGCACGCCCCCCGGCGACATCAGACCGAGAATGTGGCAGGTGCCGCCGGTCGCCTTCAGCTTGGCGATCAGGCCACTCGCCTCAATCCGCGCAGCGAGGTTGCCGTCCGCCACCGCCCGATCGATACGCGGAAGATCCTGCATCACCACCCGTCCGGCGCCGATGTTGAGATGACCGACCTCTGAGTTGCCCATCTGGCCCTCCGGCAATCCCACATCGAGGCCCGAGGTTCGCAGGCAGGCACGCGGGGAGGAATTCCAGAGCCGCGTAAAGTTCGGTGTCTTGGCCAGACGAACGGCGTTATCCGCGCTCTCTTCGCGCCAGCCCCAACCATCGAGAACAACCAGCATCACCGGGCGACGTGTCATGGGATTCCTCTTCAAGGGGCCGTGCGCAAACGGGCCGGACCAGCCAGCCGCTGGGCGCCTACGAAAACGATCCGCGCGACAGATGCAAGAAGGCGCTCGTTAGAGTTTGTAAAATCACATCGGGCGGTTCGCCTCGCATCCGTGCCAGTGGGGCTGGACAGCCTGATGTCTGCGATGTATATTTCTCTAATGACAGAAACAACAGTCACAAAAGGCACACTGCCCCCCGCCATCGAGCGGTTCGTCCTGCACTGGGGGGAAATGGGCACAGTCTGGGGCGTCAATCGCTCGATCGGGCAAATCCATGCCCTGCTCTACCTTTCCGGCCGACCGCTGACGGCCGAGGACCTGGCCGAAACCCTCGGGTTGGCTCGATCCAATGTCAGCAACTCCTTGAAAGAGCTGCAACAATGGAACTTGATCCGGCGCGTGCAAGTGCTGGGCGACCGGCGCGACTACTTCGAGGCGGAAGCCGATCTCTGGGAAATGCTGACGCGGATCGCAGAAGGCCGGAAATCTAGGGAGTTGGACCCAACGATCGCGGTTCTGCGGACATGCATGGCTGAGGCGGAGTCCGACCGGTTCATGGACCCGAAAGCCAAGCAGCGCATCGGTGCAATGCTCGGCTTCGTCGAAATGATCGATACCTGGGCAACCGATATGCGAAAAGTGCCCCGCGCCAAGCTGGCCGCACTACTGCGGCTCGGGAGCGCCATCCTGCGCTTTCTACCAGCCAAGTCCGACCGTTCGACCAAGGAGCCTGGTTAGGCCGTTTTTTTTGCGAGGATGTTTCTGTTATGACAGAATTAACTGGCAAAATTGGTACCAAGACCATCGAGCCGGCAGGGTCGGGATGCGCACCACCCGCATATCTCCGCGCAATCCACGGCACGCGCCATACCCCACAGGACGAACGGTTCCGCGATCTCATGGGGGCCGAGGCCTGGAGCGCCCTTCCCCCCGTCGTCCGGCAACGCTTCTCCAAGCCGCTCTCTCATGGCGCGTGCCGGGTGTTCCATGGCGAGGTCGTGAGCACGACGCTCTCCCGTGCCGGCCACGCGATCGCCCATCTTGCGCGCCTCGTCGGCGGCCCATTGCCGTTCACGCATGGAGCAACGGGCCCTGCCAATGTTGTCGTCACCGAGGACCCGGCAATCGGCGGCCAGATCTGGACGCGCACCTATGCGCGCCCCGGCCGCTTCCCGCAAACGATCAACTCCGTGAAACGGTTCAGCGGCCCAACCGGGTTGGAAGAATATCTGGGCTTCGGCCTTGTTATGCGCCTCACCTTGACCGCTCGGCAAGGAGCACTCGTGTTCGAGAGTGCGGGCTACGACATCCTGATCGGCCGGCGCCGCGTAGCCTTGCCCGCCTGGGCAACGCCTGGCCGCTGCACGATCACCCACCGCGACGAAGGCGCCGGACGGTTTTCCTTCACGCTCGCACTCGATAACCGGTGGCTTGGGCGGCTCGCGCATCAGGTCGCGTACTTCACGGAGGTTGCGTCATGACCGACACCCTGCTCTGGACACTCGTTGCCTTGCAGATCGCCATGGGCGCGTTTGACACGCTATACCATCACGAGTTCACCGAGCGCCTCGCTTGGCGACCGACAGCGGCAAAGGAATTGAAGCTGCACAGCGTGCGCAATGTCATCTACGGCGGCATTTTTCTGACGCTCGCTTGGAGCGAACCGCATGGCCTGCTCGCGCTGCTACTACTGACTGTCCTCATCTTCGAGATTGCGATCACGCTCTATGATTTCGTCGAAGAGGATCTCACCCGGCGGCTGCCTGCAACCGAGCGCGTGACGCACACACTCCTGGCGCTCAACTATGGTGCCATGCTCGTGCTGCTGCTGCCGCGCCTATGGGACTGGTCGCAGATGCCCACGCGGCTGCTGCCGACGTCTTACGGCATACTGAGCCTCGGTCTCACGTTGGCTGCCGTGGGGGTGGTGTTGTTCGGATTGCGCGACTGGCTGGCAAGCACCCGCGCGCATCACCTCGTCCAGGCGCCCGCTGCGCCGCTCGTCGCGGCCCTCGGCGCGAGTAAGCGCATTCTGGTGGTCGGCGCAACAGGCTTTATCGGCGAGCGGCTCGTCGAGGCGCTCGCCGACGCAGGACATCACGTCACGGCGCACGTCCGTTCATCTGCCAAGTCATCCAAGCTGCGCGCACCCGTCACATTGGTCACGCGCCTCGATCAGATCGCGTCGCACACCCGGATCGACGCCATCGTCAATCTGGCCGGTGCACCGGTCGCCGACGCTCCGTGGACGCGCCGCAACCGATTCCGCATTCTCCATTCGCGCATCAAGACCACCCGTGCCGTGCTCCGGCTGATCCGCCGGCTCGAGACGCGGCCGGGCGCGCTGATCGCTGCATCCGCGATCGGCTGGTACGGGCCGTGCGGCGACGATCTCCTCGACGAACGGGCACCAGCCGGCAACGGCTTTGCAGCGCTGGTCTGCCGCACAGCCGAGTCGGAAGCCCTCAGGGCCGCCGCGATCGGCGTCCGCGTCGTCACCTTGCGCATCGGGCTCGTGCTCGATCATTCCGGCGGCATGCTGGCGCGGATGCTACCCGCGTTTGATCTCTGCGCCGGCGGGCGCCTTGGCTCAGGCCACCAATGGATGAGCTGGATCAGCCGCGACGACTTAGTCCGACTGGTCGCGCATGCGATGTCGACACCATCGCTCGAGGGGGCTGTCAACGCCGTTGCACCGGCCCCGGTGCGCAATCGCGACTTCACGCGTGCACTCGGTGCGGTCCTCGGCCGGCCTACGATCCTGCCCGTACCGGCCTGGCCCTTGCGTCTCGCGCTCGGACCTGTTGCCGACGAGTTGATCCTCGCTAGCCAGCGGGTGGTTCCGGCCAAGGCTCTGGCCTCGGGCTTCCGATTTCAACGTGCGACAATCGAAGCGGCCCTGGCCGCTGCAGTCGGCGCTGCCCCCGTGATGAAGTCATTCAATCTTGGGAATGCGGCCGCGCCGCCGCGGCCCGCCTCCCTGACTTAGTGCGCGTGCGGCCTCGACGCGCAACTCTGCCATCGCCGCCCCCCCATTGCCGCGCACGGCGAGTTGGTCCACGGTAGACGTGAGATCAACCGACGGGCCGCGCGCCCGCGCGAGGAGGGCCGTCATGTCACTCAGGGCCAAGAGCGCTATCACGGGCGTCGGCGACACGCGCTATTCGAAAAGCTCGGGCAAGAGCGTGATGGCGATGCAGATGGAGGCATCACTCGCGGCCGTCCGCGACGCGGGCCTGAAACCGGCCGACATCGACGGCATCATCGCCTACGGCAGCATGTCGGTCGTGGCCGAGGATTTCATTACCAACTTCGGCATTCCCGATCTCAAGTTTTCCGCGACGACGCCGCTCGGCGGCGCCAGTGCCGTCTCCAGCATCCAATGCGCGGCCGCCGCCATTGCGACAGGCGTGTGCAACCACGTGCTGGTACCTATCGGACGCAACGGATCGTCGGGCGCGGGGGGACGCATCGGCTCGCGCGTCCGCGAGATGCCGCAGTTCCGCGTCATCGGCGAGTTCGAGATGCCGCTCGGCGCCATTGCCCCGGCCCAGCTCTACGCGCCGATGGCCCGCCGGCATATGGAACTCTACGGCACCACCAGCCGGCAACTCGGCGGAGATCGCCGTCTCGACCCGCCACAACGCGATCCTCAACGGCAATGCGATGATGACAAAGCCGCTGACCATCGAGGACCACCAGTCCTCGCGCCTGATTTCGGACCCGCTGCGCCTCTATGATTGCAGCCTCGAGAGCGACGGCGCGGTGGCGTTCATCGTCTCTTCGTCGGAACGCGCGAAGGACATGGCGAAGCCGCGCATCCAGGTTCTCGGCGTCGCAGAGGGTCATCCCGACAGTCCGTCGGCGATTACCCAGCGCCCGGATCTGACCCGCCTTGGCCTCGCCAAATGCGCGCCCCGCGCCTTCGGCATGGCCGGCGTCAGTCAGTCCGACATCGACGTCGCCGAGATCTACGACTGCTTCACCTACATCGTGATGTGCCAGCTCGAAGATCTCGGCTTCTGCAAGAAGGGCGAGGGCGGCCCGTTCGTCGCCTCCGGCGCCATCAAGCTCGACGGCCGCCTGCCGATCAACACGCACGGCGGGCTGCTGTCACAGGCCCATATGGCGGGGTTCAATCACGTCGTGGAGTTGGTGCGCCAATTGCGCGGCGAGGCCGGCAAGGCACAGGTCAAGGATGCCGAAGTCGGGCTCGTCACGGGTTACGGCGACATGGGCGACGGAACGGTCGCAATCATGGCGCGCGCCTGACCGCACGATTGTGCGATCCAACCCAGCACGGATACGAGGCCACGACATGGACACCGCCTACGCCAAGATCATGCCCGAACCGTCGCCGGACACCGAGCCCTATTGGGCCGGTCTGCGCGCGGGAAAGCTCAAGCTTCAATGTTGCGCAGCTTGCGGCAAAGTGCGCCACTATCCGCGTCCCGTCTGCCCCTATTGCCACGACATGGGCGTTCGCTGGATCGACGCGTCGGGGAAGGGCACGCTCCACACCTGGACCATCGCGCACCACGCCTTCCATCCGGGTTTCAAGGGTGACCTTCCCTACACACTCGCCACCGTCGATCTCGCGGAGGGTGTACGCATGCAAGCCCAGATGCGCGGTGTCGATTCGACCAAGCTTCGCATCGGATTGCCGGTGAAAGTCGTCTTCGAGAACGCGACCGAGGACCTGACCTTGCCCGTCTTCGTGCTCGACGGCTGAGAATCGGCCGTTCTTCGTGCGACTACTTCAATGTCGCGAGCAGTTCGGCGAAAAGGCGGCAGCGCGGCACGAGCGAGGACACCAGCAGGTGCTCTTCGAAGGTGTGCGCGCCCGCGCCATCGACGCCCAGACCATCAAGCGTGGCAACACCAAGAGCGCCGGTAAAATTACCGTCGCTGCCACCGCCGAACGAGCCGTGCTTCAATTCGAAACCGAGCCGAGAGGCGATCGCGTGTGCGGTCTCGAACAGCGCCATTGTCGCGCGGTTCGGCTCCCAGAGCGGACGTGTCGGGCCACGTTCAACCGAAATCCGGATGCCGTCCAACTCGGACTCCAACGCCCGCATGCGCTCAGTGACTTCGTCAAAGATGGCCCGCGTCGGCGCAACTGTCAGAACCTGTGCCCGGCATTCGATCGGCATGACGTTGACAAATGTACCACCCTCGATCGTGCCGACGCTAAAGGTCATCCCCCGATCGAAGTCCGTCATCTGCTCGACGCGATCAATGAGGCGCGCCATGGCACGAATGGCGCTGCGGCCTTGCCGGTTGTTGGCGCCGGCGTGCGCGGGACGCCCCTGCACCGTGATCCAAAACCGCTGGAACGCGAAGCGCCCGGTAACGATGACGCCGCTCTTGCAGGGCTCCGTGACAAGGACGTACTTGTGCCGCTTCGCCTCGGCCTCAATCGCGGCGCGGGACGTCGGACTGCCAACCTCTTCGTCAGGCACGAACATGAATGAGACCGGTAGATGCGGCTTGATGCCGGACTTGCGCAGCACGTTAAGCGCGTGAATGGCAATACGCACGCCGCCCTTCATGTCGTAAATTCCCGGCCCGAAGTAGCGGTCTCCATCGCGGCGCAACGGCAGACGCCCCTCGAGCGTGCCCTTCAAGTGAACGGTATCGAGGTGGGACAATATCAGAATGCCGGACGACGCGGTTGGATCGCCCCCGGCAAGCCGCGCGACCACGATGTCGCCGTACCCGGGTTGGCCTGGCGTTCGCGCGACCTGTGCACCCAGAGCGCCGAGGTCATCGCCGGCCATGTCCATCATCCGATTGACAGCCGCAGCGTCAGTCGTCGGGCTCTCGACTCTCACCCAGGGCAGCAGGTCCGAGAGTATCTCATCGGCAGTCACGTCGTGGATCGGCAGCAAACGAAGTCTCCACAGGTGGCGAGAACGTCGATCACCTCAAGCAGCCATTGTGCCTCAAAAACACCGAAACAGCCAACCCGGGCGCCACTCATTCGCCGATCAGCTGTACCAGCGAAAAAGCGCCGCGCAATTCGCCCAGCTTATAGCCGACGGCTTTGTCGTTCGGATAATTGCGCGTGATCTCGGCCTTGACGTCGGCCTTGATGTCAGTGCCGTGGCACGCAAGGCACATGGGTTCGACAGGAATCGCTTTCATGTAACGAAATAGTTTGTCGCCCTCCTGAGAGACCACTTCTTCGTAATGCTCCAACTTGGCAAAATCCGTGCCCTTGCCGAGTTGTGCCTGGAAGGCGCGCAGGACCTTTTCTTCCCACTGATCCGGCGTGTTCTCGGGATTGCGCGGTTTCGCCGACACACGCGACACTTCAAACCCCGATTCGTCCGCGATACTGGTCGCCGCATCAGGTGAAATACTTTCACAAGCGCCAATCGCGTTCGCGGCTCCGCCCGCCTTCAGTTCGGTCAGCAGATCGCGCTTGAGCCGGTCGGACAACTGCAGCACCGCATTGCGGGCTTTGTCGACGCGCCGGTTCATGATGTCGTCCGCGGACTCCGCGTGGCCCGCCACCGTCAGCCATGGCGCCAACAGAATTGCCGATACCACCAGCGACGTTCGGATCAAGTTCCCCTCCCTGCCTTGATCCCGCTCCCCACGGGTCAAGTCTTGGTGGGCCGGACCTTAGCCGTACTTGGGCGTTTTGCGCCAGCCCTCTCTGTCCTTCCTGGGACGGACTTGCGGCGCGAGGGTGGCGCCGGGCTCTTGAGAAGCACGGGCTGCGATATGCGCCGAAGTGACTTTGTCGTTTCGACCCTCGCGGATGCCTTGGCGGCGGCAGCCCAATACGCGGACATCTCGCTTCGAAACTGCCCGGTCCGTACTGCCAACAGGCGATCACAATCCAGCATCGCGGCCTGCCGGATCTCCATCTGACGCGCGCGACAGGCGGCAACAATGAGCGCACTGGGACTTGTGCCTATTGCCGATCGGAACTCTGTTTTTTGCACCGCCTCGCTCAGGCACGACAAATCCTGATAGTCGCCCAAGGTCTGAGCCAGCGCCTGGGCGGCACTCGCACGCGCATTGACGACCGGTGGCCAAATCGTCTCGATCAGACGCAGTTGCCGCCAGTGCACCTGGATCGATTTGCGCAGATCGTGAATGTGGCAGTCCGTCGGCTCGTCGCAAGCCAAGCGAAACTCCTTCTTCGCCCTCCTATAGCCCACAGCAACGCCTTCAAGTACCGTATCACCTGCCGCGCCTTCGATCTTCCAGGCCTTCACGCGCAGGCGCAGCGCTGCAACGTCAGCCAGGACCTCAGCCTTCATTTTGGCCGACGACAACACGTCGGCCTGGCCTGACGTCCACTCATCTGTCGCGAGGAAGGTTCGAAGAGCCTTCGCAAGCGGTGGCGGAGCCGACTCCGAAAGCCGGGCCACGGTCTGCTGGAGTACTTCACGATCACGCGCGGCCGACAGGCGGCGCCCAGCGGATTTGAACGCTTCATTGCTTTGAGACCATTCCGCCGCGCTCATGCCCGATTTGACGAGCCGCAGTAGGGCGCGCAGTCTTTTCAGGGCCTTGCGCGTCTCATGGATCGCGATCCCTCGAGTGCCCGCTGACCAAGCTTGTTCAATGCGGTCGAACTGCTCGAGCCCGATCCGGCGCACATCGCTGTCGAACGGCTTCTGAAGCTTGAAACGGTAAGACATAAACGCCCCGGTGTCACCGCAAGCCTGCCCCGTTTCAGTGTCATAAACAACGGTGGTTTTCGCGGTACTTCCAGTGTCAGGCCACCCGGCGCGCCCAATCCAGCCAAACTCGCACCCTGGCTTCTGGGTCGGCACTGGTAAAGAAATCAGTGATCACGGCCACGCTGTCGGCGCCGGCCTGCACGACGCCGGGAGCCCGTTCAGGCGTGATACCGCCAATCGCGCATAGCGGGATGGCACCGATCCGCCGTTTCCACTGCGTGATCCGGTCGAGCCCCTGCGGTCCCCATTTCATGGCCTTGAGCTTGGTTTCGTAGATCGGCCCCAGCGCCACGTAGTCGGGTCCGGCGGCCAAGGCGATTTCCAGCTCCTCCTCACTGTGCGTCGAAATTCCAAGTTTCACGCCAGCCTGCTTGATGGCTGAGATATTGGCGTCAGCGAGGTCCTCCTGCCCGAGATGCACGAACCCGGCGCCGAGATCGATCGCGTCCTGCCAATGGTCGTTGACAATGAGCTGGCACTGATGATCGGCACAGATCGCCATACAGTCGGTGATTTGGCGGCGCGTTTCTTCGCGCGAGGCGTCCTTCAACCGCAATTGAATGGTGCGGACACCGATTGGAGCCAGTCGGCGCACCCAGGCGCTATCAGGGACGATCGGATAAAATACGTCGAGCAGGGGGGCCTTGGGCATCATGATTTCCCGTCGAGTGAAAAAAACGGTGTTCCCGCCACCGGAGTGGAGGGCGACGCCATATCGCGCGCTTCCATCAGACCTGCTTCGAAGGCGAGCCGGCCGGCCTCGATCGCCTGTCCAAACGCTCGCGCCATCACGACGGGATTGATGGCCTTGGCGACAGCCGTATTCAGCAACACGGCGTCATAGCCCATTTCCATCGCCTGCGCCGCCTGGCTCGGCGCGCCAAGTCCTGCGTCGACGACCAGCGGAACACCAGGAAAATAATTTCGCATGGTCTTCAGCGCATAAGGGTTGGCGAGGCCACGGCCGGAGCCGATCGGCGCCCCCCACGGCATCAGCACCTCACAACCAGCTGCCAACAGACGTTCTGCGGCGCCAAGATCCTCGGTCGTATACGGGAAGACCTTGAAACCCTCCTTCACCAGCACCGTTGCCGCTTCGACGAGCCCGAAAAGGTCCGGCTGCAGGATGTCATCGCTGGCGATGATTTCGAGCTTGAGCCAGTCCGTATCGAACACCTCGCGTGCCATCCGGGCGGTCGTGATTGCCTCTTTGGGCGTTCGGCAACCGGCCGTATTCGGCATGATGCGCGCACCAAGCCCCGACACGATATCCCAGAAGCGTTGTCCGGTCCGGTCCCGCGCGCCTTCCCGGCGGAGCGATACGGTTACAATTCCCGCTCCCGATGCCTTGATCGAATCAGCCATCACTTGCGGAGAAGGATAGAGCGAAGTGCCGAGCATGAGGCGCGATCGCACGGCAGTCCCGTAGACAACGAGGTCCCGGTTAGCAGCCGTGGCCGGTACACTGTCGTTCATGGCCGTCAAACTCCTCGGCGGCTTCAGCCGCCCTGACGCGGCGCAACGATTTCGATCTGATCGCCGGCCTCAAGCCGCTGCACGGCGCGTGCGCGCTCGGACACGAATTCACCGTTGACCGCGGTCGCCACCTTCTTGCCGGCATACCCCAACGTGTCGAGCAATTCTGCAAGCGTCGCCACGCGTGCGTCCACGGCCTCTCCATTAACGACGAGGCCCATCACGGTTGGTGCGATGGTCTGCGACTTGGTCATTATCACGTCCGCTCTACAGGTCGGCTGTCTTGTTCCACCCGAAAATAGGGACTTTGCGCCGACAATCAACGTCGAGACTGATCTGCCTCCCCCGCATACCTCAATCTCCCGCCGCCAAGCCTTCCCGCCGGGGGTCGGCACCGCCCTCGAGGGTACCGTCCGGGCGCCGCCTGATGGTATGGCTTCCAGACGTCATCATTTCGAGGTCTAGTGTCGAGCCAAGCGGCTTCAAACCGAGCATCAGCTTCATCGTTCGGCCCCAGGGCTGCGGCCCGCCCACCGGATGGCGCGACCAGGTCATCGGGTGCTCCAACTCGAGATTGGCCGCCCGGGCCCCAAAGTTCGGCAATGCCGCTGCCGCCTGGGCGTCGAGCTTCCAGTCGATCATAGCCACCAGAGTCTTCAGCACATAGCCAATGATCCGGCTCCCCCCAGGCGAGCCTGTGACAAGCCAGGGGGATCCTGCGTCGTCCAGGACGATGGTCGGCGCCATCGAGCTGCGTGGTCGCTTGCCGCCCTCAATGCGATTGGCAATCAGGTTCCCTGCGGCGTCGCGAGCCCGGAACGAGAAGTCTGTCAGCTCATTGTTCAGCAGAAATCCGGCAGCCCACAATCGCGAACCGAAGCCCGCCTCGATCGTGGTGGTCATCGACACGGCGTTTCCGGCTGCATCGACGATGGAGATGTGACTGGTGCCGGCCGCTTCATGCGTTTCGTCCTCGCCGAGCGCTACTTTCGGCCGACCTGGTGGAATGCCGGGATAGGGCCGCGCCATCGTCGTCCAGGGATCGATCAACGCCCGCCGCTCCGCAATGTAGGCCGGGTCGGTCAGTCCCGTTGGAACAGAGGCGAATGCGGGATCAGCGACGTACCAGTTGCGATCTGCGAACGCCAGCTTCAGCGCTTCTACGATCAGGTGCGTTGGTCCCGGTTGCATGGCAGCGCCGGGTGTGCGTCCCAGATCGAAGCCGTCGAGCAGCATCAGTGCCTGGCCGACCGCGATCGCTCCAGATGATGGAGGCCCCATCCCACAAACCTTCTGAGCGCGATACTCGACGCAGAGTGGCGGCCGCTCCTCGACCTTGTAACCCGCGATATCGGCAAGCGTCAGATCGCCGGCTGCCACCGGTGCCGCAGCTACTGCGGTCACGATCTCGCGCGCAATCGCTCCTTGATAGAACGCGGCCGAGCCGCCCGCCGCGATCGCGCGCAAAGTCGCGCCATAGTTCGGGTTCTTTAAGACAGCGCCCGGGCGCGGCGCGGAGTCGCCCGATCCTTGCCCGAAGAAATAGGTTCGCGCGTCGCTGGGAAATGCCTGGGCACCTTCTGCCTGCAGCAACGCATGCAATCGCGGCGAGACCGTAAAGCCAGCCTCGGCCAGGGCAATCGCGCGATCAAAAAGCCGTGGCCACGGCAGCTTGCCATGCCGGCGATGGACATGCTCGATCAGGCGAACAATTCCTGGAACGCCAACCGATAGCCCCGAGCGAACCGCGTCCTTAAACGGCAGTGCCCGACCGTCTTTCCGGAACCGGTCGGACTTTGCCGCGGCTGGCGCCGTCTCCCGGCCATCGTAGCTTTTCATCTGCCGCGCAGCCGCGTCCCAGACGAGCGCAAAAGCGCCGCCGCCAAGCCCCGATGACTGCGGCTCGACCAGTCCCAGCACGAGTTGCACGGTGATCGCCGCATCCACCGCCGAGCCCCCAGCCCGCAGGATGTCGAGCCCGGCCGCCGTCGCATAGGGGTTGGCCGCCACCACCATCTGGCGCTTGGCCTGAACGAGGGTTTTGTCCTGCCAGGCGCTACTGCCCTCTGGTGCCGCCGCGCTCGGCTGTGCCGGCGCCGGCGCAACCGAACCCAAGATAACGGTAGCCACAACAGCGAAGTAGAAAGCCAGCCGCGGCGACCCTCGACTCAAGCGACCCGCACCCTGCCCCATGGTGACCGGCCTTGCCGCCATTGCGATGCTCACGCCGGCTCTTTGGCGCGGCCAAACCGCTTCTCGATGTAGTCTTCAACCAACGCCTTGAAGTCCGCCGAGATGTTCGGTCCGCGCAGTGTATGCGCCTTTTTGCCATCGATGAAGACCGGAGCCGCCGGTTGCTCGCCGGTACCGGGAAGTGAAATGCCGATGTCGGCATGCTTCGAACTCGCCAGGACCATTCACGATGCAGCCCATCACAGCGAAGCTTAGCGTCTCGACACCCGGGTAATTTTTTCGCCACTCCGGCATGCGATCCTGGATCATAAACTGGATGTCGCGCGCGAGTTCCTGGAACACGGTCGACGTCGTCCGCCCGCACCCCGGGCAGGCCGCAACAACCGGCATGAACGCCCGCAGTCCCATCGTCTGCAACAGTTCCTGCGATGTGCGAACCTCGAGGGTGCGATCACCGCCCGGCTCCGGCGTCAGCGAATACCGGATCGTATCGCCAATTCCTTTTTGTAGCAGCACACCCATCGCGACTGAGGAGGCGACAATTCCCTTCGTGCCCATACCGGCCTCGGTCAACCCCAGATGCAAGGCGTACTGGCAGCGCTCGGCCAGCATCGTGTAAACCGAGATCAGATCCTGCACGGCGGACACCTTGGCCGAAATGATGATCTTGTCCGCCCCGAGCCCAAGCGCTTCAGCACGCTCGGCCGACAGCAGGCCCGACTGTACGATCGCATCGTGCATCACGTCGCGAGCCGGTAGCGGTCGCGCCCGCTTGGCGTTCTCGTCCATCAGATGGGTGAGCAGCTCCTGATCGAGCGAGCCCCAATTGACGCCAATACGCACGGGTTTGTCGTGTTTCAGCGCCAGCTCGATGATCGACGAGAACTGGCGATCCTTCTTGTCTTTGAAGCCGACATTGCCTGGATTGATGCGATACTTGTCGAGCGCCTCGGCGCAGGCAGGATTGTCGGCGAGCAGCTTGTGGCCAATGTAATGGAAATCGCCGACGATCGGTACGGCAACGCCCATCCGGCGCAACCCGTCACGGATGTGCGGAACGGCCTTGGCCGCTTCGTCGCGATCGACCGTGATGCGCACGATCTCGGATCCAGCTCGCGCGAGTGCCGCGATCTGTGCCGTCGTGCCCTTGATATCGGCGGTGTCGGTGTTCGTCATCGACTGCACCACCACGGGCGCGCCGCCACCGATCGCCACGTTGCCGACACGCACTTCCGCCGATGCGCGTCGCTGGCTGAGTTGATTGCTCATTGTCTGCTTCCCGCCCAGAGGCACATGTCACTGGAGGTGGTAATCGAAGGTAGCGCCACTGACCAGTGGCGACCATCGAAAATCATACGGCCAAACGCTGCATCAGCGGCTCCCACGGAGCATCGAAGTCAAAATCGACACCAGGCAGGCGGCCGACAGCACCAGCACGATCGCTGGCCCGGTTGGCACGTCGACCGATGCCGACAGCGCCAACCCCAAGGCCGAGCCGACGCCGCCGATCACCGCGGCCCAACCGACCATCGCCTCGGGCGTCGTCGAGAATGGCCGTGCGGCAGCCGCCGGCATGATCAGGAACGCGATGATCAACAAAACGCCGACTATCTTCATGGCGATCGCAATCGTAAAAGCCAGTGTCAGAACGAGAGCGGCCTCGGCGCGCCGGGTATCGAGCCCCTCAGCCGCCGCCAACTCTTCGTGAACGGTGCTGGCGACTAGCGTGCGCCAAAGCGTGCCGACGACACCGAGGACGAGCGCGCCACCGGCAAAGATCCAGACGAGATCGAGGGTCGTGACGGCCAGCACCTCGCCGAACAAGTAGCCCATCAGGTCAAGCCGCTGGCCGGCAAGCTTCGCTGCCGCCACCAGACCACCGGCAAGTGCGGCATGCGACAGGATGCCGAGCAGGCTATCGGTTGGCAGTTCACGCTGCTGATTGAGCAGGATCAACACCACACCGATCGCCAGCGATACGATGATGACACCGAGCGTCAGATCGATACCGAGTGCAATACCGAGCGCGACGCCGAGCAGCCCCGCATGCGCCACCGTCGAGCCGAAATAGGACATGCGCCGCCACACCACCAGGCACCCGAGCGGGGCCGCAATAATGCCAAGGCCGACCGCTGCGATCAGCGCGCGCAGAAGATAGGGCTCGATCATGTGGCGGACGCCTTGCGGACCGGCGGCTCGGTTTTGGCGTTTGTGTTCACAGGCAGCGGCGCACCACCGAGATCATGGGTGTGATCGTGTTGATGTTGGTAGATGGCGAATGCGCGCGCGGTCTGAGCGCCGAATAGACGTGCGTACTCCGGATGCTGCGCCACCGTCTCCGGTACTCCGTGACAGCAGACATGCCGATTGAGACACAGCACGCGGTCGCTTTGCGCCATCACCACATGCAGATCATGGCTGACGAGAAGCACTCCGAGACCGCGCTCGGTCCGGATCCGGCTGATCAGCCCGTAAAGCTCCGCCTCGCCGACATGGTCGACGCCGCGCACCGGTTCGTCCAACACAAGGAACTCGGGATTGCGGATCAGAGCCCGAGCCAACACCACACGTTGCAGCTCCCCGCCTGACAGTGCCGCCAGTTGCCGGTCGATGACGCGACCAGCGCCGACCTCGTCGAGCACCGCCTGAATCTGATCCAGGCTCGATGGCCGGCCGAGCGCCAGAAACCGCGCCGCCGTCATCGGGATCGCCGGATCGCGATCGAACCGCTGCGGCGCATAGCCAACGACCAACCCGGGCCGCCGGATGATCATCCCCTGGTTCGGCCTTTCGAGGCCGAGCAGCGTTCGCGCCAAGGTCGTCTTGCCCGCCCCGTTCGGGCCGATCAGCGTGACGATCTCGCCCGGCGCGATATCGATGTCGACGTCTTCCAGGATGCTGCGGCCGCCGCGCGCAAAGCTGATCCGGCGCCCTGAAATCAAGGCGTTCGGATCGGGCGCCAGATCCCGGCGGACATACTGGTGGTGATGCATCGCGTGGTCATGGCCGCAGTCCGCGCCATGGTCATGGGCATGATCGTGCGGCGGATGCTGGCTCACGATTTGGCCTCGCCGCACTTGCTGCAGAAGCCGGTGACCTCGACCAGGGTCTGATCGGGCACAAATCCCGATCGCTCGGCGGCCCGCGCAATGCCGTCGAACACAGCGGCCTCGGTCACCTCGGCGATTACGCTGCAGGTCCGGCAGGCGAGTACGATCTGGCGCCGGTCCGCTGCATGCACCGTGTGGCAGGCAAAGAACGCATTGCGGGACTCCAGTCGATGCACAAGTCCCGCGTCGACAAGCGAATCGAGGGCGCGATAGATCGAGATCGGCGCCAACCGGCGTCCGCTCTTGCGCGCCAGCCGTTCCAGGATGTCGTAGGCCCCAATCGCAGCGTGGGAAGCCGCGATCTCCTCGAGCACGGTGCGCCGGAGCGGCGTCAGCCGGAGCCCGCTGGCTTCAAAGGCACTTTCGGCACGGGCGACGGCCTCGTCGAGGCAGGGTCCGTGATCGTGAGCGGGATCCGGAAAACTGCTCCGGGCTTCGGTTTTGCGCATTGTCCTGTCCACGCAGGTCCTGGTCGGGCCCTTAGGTGTATTGGTATATCGTATCATACGCAGCAGGTATATCAGATGGTTTCTCCAAACCATTGTGAACGGGATTCCGCCACTTTTCATTGGTTTACGACGTGTACCGGGCGGGGGCATTTGGCGTCCGGCAGTGCGGCATATATGAGTGGGCGTAACCCTTATGGCGGTGCGACCGACCTACATTGTTTCTGCGCGCCGACTGGCCAATGGCCGGATCGGCGGCATTCACCGGCAACGCCGGGTTGAAGAACTGTGCGGACCGGTCATCTCGGCTGCGCTAAAGGATTGCGGCCTGAGCCCCGCCCGTGTCGAAGGCCTCATCCTCGGAAATGTTGCAGCTGGCGGCAATCCGGCCCGCATTGTCGCCCTGGCGGCGGGTCTGCCCGAATCCTGTCCAGCCCTGACCATCGATCAGCAGTGCATCTCCGGCCTCGCTGCAATTCTGTCCGGATTGCGCACGATTTCGACCGGCGAGGCCGAGATCATCGTAGCCGGCGGCGTCGAGGCGCTCTCAATGGCTCCGTGGCGCGTCGCCAAACCAAGACATCTTCACCAAACCCCGCGGTTCATCGGCCTCGATTCCGATGACACCGGCCATGGCGATCGTCCCGCGATCGTCGAGGCCAGCGATGCAATGGCCGCGCAACTCAAGATCTCTCGGATGCAACAGGATGATTTTGCGCTCCGAACACACATGCGCGCCAGCCTGGCCCGTGATGCGCGCCGCTTCGTCAAGGAGATCGTCGCCATCCGGCCGGTCGCAGACGAAGCCCGTGACCAAAGCGCCGTCGAACCGGATTTGGCTGCCCTCCAGGCAATGCCGTCGCTTGAAGAGGAGGGCACGTTGACGGCTGGCAACACGACCGCATGGCACGATGGCGCAGCCGCCATTGTCGCGGTGTCCGAAGCGGTTTGGACCGAGCTTGGCAAGCCGCCGGCCCTGCGGTTTGTGGCCAGCGCCACAATCGGCGTCTCCGCATCCGAGGAGGTCGACGCACCGATGGTCGCCATGCGCCGTCTGCTTTCCCGCGCCAAAGGCCTCGACGCCAAAACCATTGACGTGATCGAGCTGAATGAGACATCTGCGGCACAGGCTATTGCCTTTCGCAATATCCTGGGGCTCGCAGACGATAGCCTCAATCCCGACGGCGGCACCATCGCACGCGGCCATCCTATGGGCGCCGCTGGGGCGGTCTTGGTTGTGCGTCTCTTCACGCGGATGGCGCGCGCCACCAAAGCCGAGCGGGCCAAGTTTGGCGTGGCCGTACTGGGTGCGAGGGGTGGCCAGGGGACTGCCGCCCTGTTTGAAACCGTCTAGCCCCCACTCGAGCTTCACGCGAACCCAGATGCCGTATCGAATAGCCGTCCTCGAGGCCGATATCACGACGCTCGACGTCGATGCGATCGTGAACGCCGCCAACACGACGTTGCTCGGTGGCGGGGGTGTCGACGGAGCAATCCACCGGGCGGCCGGCCCCGAATTGCTCGCGGAGTGCCGCACTCTCGGAGTTTGTCCCACAGGGCAGGCCCGCATCACCCGCGGATACCGCCTCACCGCTCGCCATATTATTCACACGGTTGGACCGATCTGGCACGGAGGAGCCCAGGGCGAGGACGGCCTCCTCGACAGCGCCTACCGCTCGTCTCTGGCGCTGGCCGATGCACATGGTCTTTCGTCGATCGCCTTTCCGTCAATCTCCACAGGCGTCTACGGGTTCCCTGCCGATCGGGCAGCCAACATTGCCGTGAAGGCGATCGCCAACCATATCGAAGGCAAGACATCCCTGACACGAGTGCTCTTGGCGTGTTTTTCAAGCGTTTCAGCCCAACACCACAATGCGGCACTCTTTCGCCAAGTCAAAGACATATAATAGCATAATCAGCATGTTATCTAGTCACACCGCATTCGATTCAACAGACATGTGCGCTGCGCGGCATATCGTGGCACAGTGGAACGACGACGAGGCTCTCGATGAGCATAATAGTGTACAGGTATTCAGGCCGTCGCCCGATCCAGGCCACGATCTTGTCGCATAGAATGTTGGAACGCTCCGCCGGCGGCGGGCAATCGCGGCTGGAGTGCATCGATGTTTGAGCATCTGAACGGGGCAGGGCTCGCCAAATTGTTCCAGGTCCTGAAGGATTTCAGCGGCCTCATCTTGCCGTTGATTGGCTTCCTCATTTTCCTGTTTGTGGCCCCCCGCTTCTTCCGTACGGCCGCCCGCAAGACCTTGGCTGCCCCCGTGCGCGGTGACGAACACCCCGGCTGGCTTGCTCGTGCCGGCGCTTCATTCGTGCGGGCGTTCACCACCAATTGGCAACTGACGCTGCTTGCGACCACGGCATTTGTGCTGTCGCTCGCGTCTGGCTGGACCACGTGGGATGGCATGCGAAACTTCACCGGCGAACCTATTCTCTCGCTGATGGTGACGTTCGGCATCCAGGGCGTGATGCTGATCATTGCATGGCTCATCGGCGAAAGTTTTGCGGGCGGCATGAACCAGCGCTCACAGGAGGCCCGAGGCCGTTCGACCGGCGAGTGGGTGGCCGGGATGGGCATCGGCATTCTGTTTGCCTTTGCCTTGATGACGGCTATAGCCAACAGCCTCGGCGCTTTCGACATGCGGGCCGCGGCGGGATCAACCACATGGAGCAGCTTTGCCGACAAGGCGCTCTATCTCGCTGTCGGGCTTCTGCTCGTCGCCACACTCATCATCAATAACAAGAGTGACATTGCGCAGCCGTATCTGCAGTCGGCACGGATCATGGCGAAAAACGCCGTCCTCTGGGTCATGTTTCTGGCTTGCATGGCAACCAGCGTCTTCTTTTCGTTCGACTCGCTCTTCACATCGATATTCCCAGCTTCAGAGCGCAAACGCTCGGCTGACATCCGCGCCGTCAATCAAGTGGCCGCCGTCGTCTCCGATATCGGTTCGTTGACGCAGCGCCGCCAGCTCGAAGAGGCCGAACGCCTGTTCCAAAACGACGGCTGGAAAGCCTACGAGAAGACGCTTGCGGATCTCTTTCGCCAGAGCCAGGGCGCAGAGACCGAGATCGAGCAGTACTTCGTCCGAAAAATGGAGACGCATCGCAGCTCCATCAAAGAGCAGCAGGAGCGGATCGCCAGTTCGCAGAGCGGCCAGGCTGGCCTTGTCTCGAAGAAGGGAACGCTGACCGACGAACTATCGCGCCTGCGCGCCGAGCGGCCAGGGCTTGCCACCGAGTTGTCGAAGGTGAAAAGCGAACTCGAGGAACGTGCCCGGGGCATCGATGCCAAGCGCGTCGACGCCATGGCTGAGGAAAAGGGCGCCGAAGGCACACTCAAAATCGGCCGCGGGCCGCAGTATCGCGAGCGTGTCGGTGAAATGTCTCGAACTCCAGGACGCCTACAAGATTCAGGAAGAGCGCGTCCGTGATGCCCAAAAGCGCACCAGCACCGTTGATACGCGCATTGCCCAGATCGAGCGCGAACTTGCCGCCGTGGATGGCGACATCGCCAAGCTCAAAGGCGAGGTCCAGACCGCCGAGACGCGCATCAAGATGGCCGAGACCACCAAGGCCGGCGCCGAGGATGGCCCAAGAGTCGATCCCGCGCGCGTCCGATCGGCCTTCGAAAGGGCCCGCGCCGACTTCCGCCAGGATCCGACCATCGAGCGGTTGAACGCGCTGACCACCCAATGCGGACAGCTTTTCGGCGCGATGATCGCGACACCGGCAACGAAGGACAAGGTGCGCAGCATTGACTGCGATGCCAAACAGGCGGCAGAAGCATCGGCTCGCGTATTTGCGCTCAATGCCGGACTCGACAGCTTTACTAAGAACTGCGCGGGCGGTGACAAGCTGCCCCAGGCAGGCGGGACTGACGGATTGCTCAATTTCGGCCGCAAGTGCCTGCAGGATAGCGGCCTGCCGAGCAAAGACACCAGTGAGGTCGCCGTGCGCCTGTCCTCGATCGACCTCAATCGCGACGACAAGGCGCATCGGTTCGTCGTTACCTGGAACGCATTTCAGGACGGCAACCGGTTGGCCTACCTCGCACTCGCCATCGCCACTGCCATCGACGGTCTCATTTTCATGTCGGGCCTGTTCGGCGCCAATGCAATTCGCTCACCGCTGACCGATCTCGCCGGACGCAGCGATCTGACCGCCGACCAGCTCGAAGGCGCGATCGACGCGGCGCTCAAGGCGACGCCCGATCCCAAGGCGACACTCGGCGCGCTACTGCGCTCGATGTATCCCCTGCACGCAAATGATGGTTTTACGTCGGAAGTCCGCCTTGACCCGCGCGAGCCCCACTTCGACGACATGCTGACGGTGCTCAACGCCGGATCGAACATCAGCGCTGTGCGCCGCGTCGGCGCCGACGGTGCTCGGTTCCATGTCAGCACTGGCCTCTCGCGCTATTTCGCTGTCGCTCAAGGCAAGCGTTGGCCCGTTCGCTCGCGAGAGATCGACCGTAAGGAGCTGATCAACGTAATCGGCGTCGCGCTCTTGCCCGATCCGCAAGGCAACGCCGAAATCGTCCTTTCGGAGCTGCATCCGATCTCCGACGCTCCTGGCTATGCCGCCGAGACCTATCCTTTCCGTATCGAAGATCAGGTCCGCCAGCGGCTGATGCTGGCGACGCTCGGCGCCGGCGCAACCATCGAGGGCGCCGTGCAGCGCTACAAGAACGATAGCGGCCGCTACTTCGTATCGACGGACGTCTACAAGACGTTGCTGATGATGCGCGCAGCTGCGATTCCGGCCTTCCGAACCGATGCGAGAGCTATCGCCCAACACGCTTCGCATCGCCAGAACCAGGCCGCGCAACCGCTGCAAGCCAATCGCATGCCGCAACTTCCCTCGCCCGAGCGCAATCCGCTCGAACTCGCAAAACCGGGCCTCGCGGGATGACGTGGCTAGGGGCGAGCCAAGTGTGCCGATCGTTCCCGCACAATATCAGGCAGGCGCGCCACCGCCGGTTCCGAACCTGCATTCGGATTCGATCGCGGCTGGCCATCCCAGCCCTGACGATCTCCCGCGCGCCATTCGTGGAGAGGCCCGCATCCGCCCATCTGGCCCAGGAGAACTTGAGACCAGCCTTGGCAACAGCATCCGCGATGAACTCATTCAGCTGGGCGGGTTGTTCCCATGGGATGCAAAAGATGTCGCCGTCGCACGCGCGCTCGGTGAGGGTTCGGAGCCCGAGGCCGCGCTGCGTCGCCTCGTCTCCCGCGCGCCCCGGCTTGCCAAATTGGTTGGCGATGGAATCGACGACTATCGTTCAAGCATCCAGGGCGCTTACGACGAGCTGCGCGAACACAACGGGCATGATGCCGTATACAAGCAGGTTCTCGAAACCGTTGCCGGCGAGTTCAGCCGCCTGATGCCGGTTCTGATGCTCTCGCCGGGCGGGCCTTACCAACAGATCCTCGAGATGATGATCAGCCAGCTCGAACCCCAAGATGGCGACGGTGCACTATCTCAAGCCGACCAAATCGTGCTGGCCCGTGGCAAGCAGCAGGTCGAGGCCTTGAAACGGCTCGCCGACAACGGTCCTGACCGGCTGCAGCGCGTGACCCGTATCATCGAACAATATGACGAGCGAATTATACCAGCCCAGGCGACGCACCACGATACCGATGGCCGGACTTTGAACTGACAGAGAAACCAACCCGTTCTGCAGAAAATGACGAAACCGGCACCCTTACCATGTCGCAACTGGGATTTGGCGTAACCTTGGGTCGGGTGACGCGGCGTTGACCAAACCAAAATGTCCAGAATTGACCTCGCAATTTCCACACTGCGAATTAAACTGACGATCGAGCCGTGCCCGGCTCGCCCGTGGTCCATACGGGCGGGCCCACCCTTCCGCTCAGGGATGATCAGGGACGGCACCATCCCGTTGGATTGCGGACACGGGAAGTCACCCGATGCCGACAGCATCGGTCTCAAAAGGGAGAGCCCCATGGCTGACGTTGACTACGCTACCGATGTGAAGAAATACGCCCCCGACGCCGACCCAAAGGCCATCGCCGGAATCGTAAAATTCCTCGGCATTGCGCTGAAGAGCACGGACGCCTCGATGGTGTCGTGCTCATCGAAGGACGAGCTCGAGCGCGTGCGCGAAAGCTTCCTGAAGAAGAAGTTGAAGCTCACGGCCGCCGACGCCGACCTCGACAAGTCGGTCAAGGCCGTTTGCGATCAAATGAAAGCCGACAAGACCAAGCACCGCGTGACGTTCTACTATCTTCTCGCGGACAAGGCCGGCAAGCTCGGGGCGCTCTGATTGCCACTCGTCGGAAAGAATGAACCCCGGCGATTGATCGCCGGGGTTTTTGCTTGTCAGGATTACAGTCGCGGTGAGCGTCGCTATTTGCCCATCACATATTCGGGTAGCCACAGCGTGATCCCCGGAAACGCCATCAGCAGGAAGATCAGCGCCAGCATCGCGCCGACAAACGGCAACGCTCCCCTGATCACATCGCCGACCGGCCCGCGCTCGCGCATGCCTTGTACGACATAGAGGTTGAGCCCGACGGGAGGAGTGATCAACGCTGTTTCGATGAGGATCGTCAACACGATCCCCCACCAGATCGGATCCCAGCCGAGCTTGATCACGATCGGGTAGATGAACGGCGTCGTCAAAATCATCATGGAGATCGTCTCCATGAAGCAGCCGAGGATCAGGTAGAAGACGATGATCAGCAACATCGTCCCGTATTTGCCGAGCCCCAACCCCTCGATCGCCCTGCCGATCCCGTCCGTTGCGCCGAGCGCTGCCAGCACGAAGTTCAGGAACTGCGCCGCGAGAATGATCAGCATGATGATGCCGGTCGTTCGCATCGTGCCTTCGAGCACCGAACGCATCATTGGTATCGAGACTTTGCGCTCGTACGCGGCCAGCAACAAGGAGCCAACGACGCCGAGCGAGGCCGCCTCCGTTGGCGTGGCATAGCCCGCGTAGATCGAGCCGATGACCAGCAGGAAGATCAGGAACGGCGGAAACAAGTCGATCAGCCCCCTGAAGCGCTGGCTCCAACTTGTCACAAGGGGCGTGCCGCCCTTGGCCCGATCCAAAAGGCAGGCGACAAGCACGATCAACATGAAGAAGCCGGCCAGCATGAAGCCCGGGATGAACCCTGCCAGGTAGAGCCGCGGTACGCTGTTGTTGGTCAGCAGCCCATAGAGGATGAAGTTGATCGACGGCGGGATCAGGATGCCGAGCGTGCCGCCGGCCGCGATCGTGCCGAGAAACAGCGACTCGTTGTAGCCGCGCTTCTTGATCTCGGGGATGGCCACTGTTCCGACAGTTGCCGCGGTCGCCACGCTCGAGCCGGACGTCGCCGCGAACATCGCACACGTCCCGATATTCGCGTGCATCAAGCCGCCCGGCAGCCAGGAGAGCCACTGCGCGATCGCATTGTAGGCCCGCTCGGCGATGCCCGCACGCAGCAGGATTTCGCCGAGCATGACGAACAGCGGAATCGCGAACAGGATGTACTCGCTCGACGCGTTCCAGATGATCTCGCCCATCGCGCGATGCAGCGGCATCACCGAATAAAAATTGTTTAGCGCCATGCCGAGCACGCCCATCACAGCCGCGACCGGCACGCTGAAGGCAAGCAGAACAATGAGGAGAAGGAGTGCGGTTCCGAGCATGTTACTTCTTTCCCCCGTGTGGCGTCTCAATACCGAGACCCTTGAGCTCGCCTTCGATCTCCTCATCCTGCGACGATGCACCGGCAATCGCGTTGACGCCCGAATAGTTGCCACTCAACAGCTGACTGACCGTCTTGATGATTGCGACTACCGTGGTGACAAAGAACAGCAGGATGCCGAGGAACCATGGGATCTGCGCCCAAGCCAACGGGATGCGCAGGTTTGTATTCGACCGGTTGGTCTCCATGAAACTGATGCTCGCAACATTGAACGCTCGTTCGACGAGGGCGCCGATGAACACCGCAAGCATAATAAGCGCCAACAGATCGAGCCAGGCCCGCAGCTTGGGACTGAACCCGCCGTAAAGCGCATCGATCCGCACATGCCCACGCGAGATCAGCACGTAAGCCAGCGACCAGCTCATGCCCACCGCAAACAAGTATCCCGAGATTTCATCTGACCCGGAGAAGGTCAGCGTGTCGCGAACCCAGACCTTGACGCCGTTCCCCGCCGCCGCCAAGCCAGGGAAGATCCATGTGACGAGGTTGACGAGGTCAGGGATCGCCTTCCGCACGATCACTTCGGCAGTGACGATCAGCGCCGCGATGAACAGCAAGATGCCGCCGGCAATGATGGCCGAACGCGACAATCTGAATCAGCCCGTTCCAAAGTGAATCCATCGTGTCCCCCACCCCGGAGAAAAGGCTCGGGACATTGCGCCCGAGCCTCATCGTTACTGGTCAACTGGCAGCCTCGAACAGCGCCGCTCAGTTTGCTTTCGCTGTCAGGCCGTATTTCTTCCCGATCAGCTCGGTCCACTTCGTCGCGCAGGCTTCGCCGCAGCGCTTCGCCCAGGCCTTGAGGACGACCTCGTTGAGCGCCTTGTCGCGCGACGCCAAGTCGGCATCACTCGGCTTGACCAATTTGAGCTTGCCGGGTGGGCCCGCCGGGCAAGTGCCGGTGCCCGTCGTGCAGAACACGCCGTCCTCGGTCTCCGCCACGGTCGACTTCCACGAGCGATCCTCGAGATCCTTGATCTGCTCCTGCATCAACTTCTGCGTGTCCGGCGACAGCTTGTTCCACATCGACAGGTTGGCGACCAGGAATCCAACAGTGAAACCCACCGGCAGACGGAACAATGTGTTCGTCACCTCGGGCCACTTCGCCTTGTAGGCCGGCATCGTACCGGTGATACCGCAATCGACGACGCCTTTTTCCAGCGCCGGCACGACTTCACCGAACGCGATGGTCACGCCCGTCGCACCGAACGCCGTTGCGAGGTCGGACTGCGATGTGCCTTGAACGCGGATCTTCTTCCCCTTGAAGTCCTCGACACTCTTGATATCGCCGCGGCAGTAGAAATCCTGCTCGGGCCACGTATGCGTACCGAGGATGATCGCGTTGTGCTTTTCCTTCATGACCTGCTGCATCTCGGGCAGCCACAGGTTCGCTATTTCCCGGTTCATGTCGAACGAGCGCGCCACGCCGGCAATATCGACCGCCTCGATGATAGCACCGCCGTCCTCGACATAGATTGGCAGGGCGAAGGCGAAGTCGAACACGCCCTGTTTCAGCAGGCGCAGCAACTCGGTGCCTTTGAGGTTCAATTCGTTCAGGGCTTTGATGTTGCCCTTCAAATTGCCATTCGATACCTTCGGGAGCTGCTCGGTCCAGAACGGCTTTTCCAGATTGTTCCAGTTCGTGAGGAAGTTCCACGTCCCGACGACGTTGAATTCCTTTTTGTCGATATTCTGTGCGTTAGCTCCGCCCGTGACGGCAAGCGATGCCGCGACAACAGAGGCCGCAAGGATGCGACGCATTTAAACCCTCCCATGCAAGTCACGCAGTTTTGATCAGCCCCGGCGGGCCAGCTTGTAAGAAACCCGAAATTCTCAAGCGCCGCAAGTGACCTATCGTGCTGGGACAATTTCCCTCTGGGCAAAAACGCTCCGCGATCAAAGCTTCGGTAATTATGGCGCCGAAGAATGATGCAATATTGCCACACACGCCTGCGACGATATCGGATGCTGGGCACGCTTTGCGACACTCAGTCGATATCGCGGGACGGGTCAAAGATCGAGCACGTCTCGGCGTCGCGCGGATGATTACGGCGCAATCGCCGAGCCATCGCGAGCGCAGCCGGTGCGACAGCGACCAACTCCTCCAGGATGGTGGCCGGCAAGCGCAGCCCCGCATGAACGGCAGCGGCCTCGGCTTGGTTCCGGATCGCTCTCGAGACCTGCGATGTATCCGGCACCCACGGCTTCGGATCGACTGGCGCCGGCGCCGCACCGTCCTTCAGCACCGGGCGGCGCTTCCAGAACCCGGTTGCTTGCTCGAAAGCATGACCGGCCCGCAGCACGGTCGCATCATCGAATGGCCGTCCAACGATCTGCAGCGAGAGCGGCAGGCCCGACGCCGTGAACCCACACAAAACCGACAGCGCGGGGCCGCCGGTGACATTGAACGGCGCAGTCAGGCTCGGCCGTTGCCAGAACGCGAGCATATCGTGCGCGTCGATGCGCGGGGCTGCCGACGAATTGGCGGTGACCAGCAGATCGTAGCGCCGGTAGACCGGACGCATCTCGCCCATGATGGCGCGCCGCTCCCGGCTGGCCCGCACATAGTCCTCCGCCGTGAAGAGGCATGCGGCCAGGCTCCGCGCCCTGAAGTCCTGGCCGAATGCCTCTGGTCGCGCGATCAAGTCCGGCAGGTGCAGCGAGAACAGCTCGCTCTCTGCCGTCACGATCTTCACATCGGAGTAATCCTGCGCCGGCCGCAGTTCGACGGTCTCGACAACCGCACCGAGATCGCGGAGCACACGGATGGCCGTCTCGAGGGCCGGCGGCAGCTCCGCGTGAACCAAGATGTCCTTTTCCCAGAAATGGCGAACCACGCCGATGCGCAACCCTTTGATACCGCCATCGATTCCCAACGTGAAATCGCCGACCGTGCGCGTCGAAGACGCGGGATCGGCCGCATCGTGTCCTGCAATCACGTTGAGGATCAGGGCGCAATCCGCGCTGGTCCGCGCCATCGGCCCACAATGATCATACGAGTAGGAGTTCGGCAGCACGCCGGCCCGGCTGACGAGGCCGTAAGTTGGTTTCAATCCAGCGATACCGCAAAGACCGGCCGGTCCGCGGATCGATCCGCCAGTATCTGAGCCGAGGCTCACGGGGACCAAACCTGCCGCGAGTGCCGCGCCCGAACCGGATGACGATCCGCCGGTGAAGTGCGCGGTATTCCAGGGGTTCCGGGCCGGCGGCCACGGCAAATCGAACGACGGCCCGCCATGCGCAAATTCGTGGGTTGCGAGCTTGCCGGTCAGCACCGCGCCAGCAGACTTGAGTTTGGCAACCGTTGTCGCATCGCGCGACGGCACGCGATCGATACAGGTTCGCGAATGTCCTGACGTCAGAATACCCGCCGTGTCGTAAATGTCTTTGACGGCGAACGGGATGCCGTGAAGGGCACCGCGATAATGGCCGCGCGCGATCTCGCTCTCGGCAGCGGCTGCCGCAGCCAGAGCCAACTCGCCAGTCCGCGTGATGAAGGCGCTGAGCTGCGGATCGAGCGCAGTTGTACGCGCCAACAGTGCCTGCGTATACGCCACCGGCGAAAGCTTTCGCGTCTCAACAAGGCCCGCCGCCTCGGCTAACGTCAGATCGTGAAGTTCCGTGGCTGTGGTCATGTTGCTCCTCCAGTCGCAACGGAACGTCAACTCGCGCGCTTGCCTTGTGGTGTGAGCGCAACGGCGGTACCGATCATGCTGTCTCGAGTTACGAGCTTGGCGAGCTTCTCCGCAGCCCAGCCCTTCGTACCTGCAGGACGCTCCGGCAACACCAGGAACCGGCAATCCGCAGTCGAGTCGACAACCCGAACTTCCCTGTTCTCCGGCAGTACCGTGCCGAATTCGCCCAACACGGCGCGCGGCTCGCGAACCGCGCGCGAGCGGTACTCACGCGACTTGTACCAGAGCGGCGGTAAGCCCAGGATCGTGCGCGGGTAGCATGAGCAGAGCGTGCACACGACCATATGGTGCACCGCCGGCGTATTCTCGAGTACAACCAGCTTCAGGCCAGGGACGTCGCAGCCCATCTCCTCGACCGCCTTGTTGCCGTCTGCCAGCAGCCGGGTCTTGAACGCAGGGTCGGTCCAGGCGCGCGCAACAATGGCTGCTCCCGTCTCCGGGCTCTTGCCGTCCCATGTCTCGATCATGTCCTCGATCTCGCGGGCTTGCACGATGCCCTTCTCGATCAAGAGTTCGCGAATCGCGATCTCGAGAAACTCCCAGTCCTTTTCCGGCTCGCGAATGTCGGGTTGAAAGGGCCCGTGATCATGCGGATGATCGTGATCGTGATGGTGCGCATGGTTATGATCATCGTGGTCGTCGTGATCATGATCGTCGTGGTCATGCGCACCGGGTTTGTGGGTATGGCTCATCGGAGGGCTCCTTTTGTTGACGATGGGGCAGGCTCGAGCCAGTGCTCGTAAAGCTCCGCCACCACGGTATCGGCAGCCGCGTAGCGACCGTCTCCGCCCCAGATCTCGTCCATCGTGAACTGCACCCAGTAATTCGTCTGCTTCTCGGCCTTGTAGTTACCTTTGGACAACTGTTCCGGGTTCTTCCAGGCTCCATAGTTCCGCAGAATGATACCGCGCTTGCCCTTGAGGTAGGACGGCGTGCGCACGTGTCCGACCGGACTGGCCCTGCGCACAAGAACACGGTCTCCAGTCTTGAAGCGTTTTGTCATGCGCGCTTTCTCCCGGAGGGTTTTAATGCCGGCTTCGAAAGCTGGGCGGCCGGCTTCGCCTTCACAGCCCCTTTTGCCGCAGACTTCGACTTGGCACCCGATTTCGCCGACTTTGCAACGCTGTGCCGTGCCTTCACTGCGGCGACCCGCTTGTCGATCTCCACCTTGGTCAGCACGCCTTTCTCGATCAGCAGCCCGCGCATCGCGTAGGTCCACTTTTCGTAGTAGCTGCTGCTGCGATAGGTTTCCGGACTGAGGCTCTCGATCGTCCGGCGGTTCTCGTCCGTCACCCAAAAACTTCGCGGCTTGTTGCGCAGGAGCTGCATCATCGCGTCGATGCGCCGTTCCGTCATGGACGGCGTATGCTCGTGCGTATCGACCGGGCCCGCCGGATCGCCGCCCATGTCATGAGGTTTGCGTTTCGCCATATCAATCTCCTCCACGGACATACTGCTATGCCGGATCCCGTGAAGGCAACTGGCAGCGCGCTTCGGCGCAATGCCTACTCGATATCGTCGACCTTGGCCGGGCCGCCGCCCTTAATGCGTTGGGCGAGCGCCGCCTCGATGAACGCGTCGATGTCACCCGACAGAACGCCGGACGTGTCGCTGGTCTGGACCCCCGTTCGGAGATCCTTCACCATCTGGTAGGGTTGAAGCACATACGATCGGATCTGATGCCCCCAGCCGATTTCGGTCTTGGAGGCCTGGTCGACGAGCGCCTTTTCTTCGCGCTTTTTCAATTCCAGCTCATAGAGCCGTGCCTTCAAGCGCTTCATACCGATTTCACGGTTCTGATGCTGTGAGCGCTGCTCCTGCGCGAAGATGATGATATTGGTCGGCTTATGCACGATGCGAACGGCCGATTCCGTTCGATTGACCGACTGTCCGCCGGCCCCCTGCGAGCGCGTATAGGAGATGTCGAGATCGGCCGGGTTGATCTCGATCGCGATGGTATCGTCGACGACCGGATACACCGTCACGCTGGTGAAACTGGTGTGGCGGCGCGCATTTGAGTCGTAAGGTGAGATCCGCACGAGGCGATGCACCCCCGCTTCCGTCTTCGCCCAGCCGTAGGCGTTTTCGCCCTTGATCTCCAGCGTCGCGCTCTTGATGCCGGCCTCGTCGCCATCGCTGATATCGATAACCGACACCTTGAAGCCGCGGGTTTCCGCCCACTTCGTATACATGCGCAGCAACATCGACGCCCAGTCCTGGCTCTCGGTTCCGCCAGCGCCAGCATGGATCTCGAGATACGTATCCATCCCGTCTGCCTCGCCGGACAGCAGGGCCTCGACTTCTCGACGGTGAACCTCGTCGACCAGCTTCCGCAGGCCCGCCTCGCCTTCGGTTACGCTGGCTTCGTCAGCTTCGGCCTCGCCCAACTCGACCAACGTGGTGGAATCGTCAAGGTCGCGCTCGAGCTGCTTGTAGGATGCGATAGCGCGCTCAAGCTGCTGGCGCTGTCGCATCACTTTTTGCGCACGCTGCGGATTGGACCAAAGCGCCGGATCCTCGCTCTGTTGATTCAGTTCTGCAAGGCGGCTGTTCGCTGTCTCCCAGTCAAAGAGACCTCCTTAGAAGTGCCAGCGACTCCTTGATGTCGCCAACCAGCTTCTCGTGCTCGGCCTTCATGGCTCGCTCCGAATTCAATAAAGGGCTCTTGCCGGGGTATACGCGCAGCCCCGTACTTCACGCAAATGATTCACGGCTCCGGGCGTCTTGACGCCGGACTACCAGACGCCACGCCCGGTCGTAACGGCCCGCCCTTCGTCACGGCTTTCGCGACTGTCGCGATTTTGACCGGCGGCGGCACCCTGCTGCTGCTCGCTGCTGAAGCCAATAACGGAATAGGCGTCGTCGGGCTCTTCGCTCGGCTTGAAAGCCTCGAGCACCGCATCCTCATTCGATTGCGTCCGCAGACCGGTCTTGGCGCTGACACGCACCAGCTTGATCCCTGGCGGAATACGAAAGGGAGCCGGCTTCTTGTCGACCAGCGCCAGCTTCATGAAGTTGGCGAAGATCGGCGCCGCGATCTGGCCACCCGTCGCTGCCTTGCCCATGGGCTTCGGCGTATCGTAACCAACGAAAACGCCGACCACGAGGTCAGGCGTATAGCCGACGAACCAGACGTCTTTCGAATCGTTCGTCGTGCCAGTCTTGCCCGCCATTGGCACGTTCGGCACGATCTGCTTGACGATCGTCGCCGTGCCGCGCTGCACCACGCCCTCCATGATCGAGGTCATCTGGTAGGCGGTATGAGGGTCGATGATCTGCTTCCGATCATCGATGATGTCGGGTTCAGCCTGCCCCTTCCAGATCTCGGCCTTGCAGCCACCGCACTGGCGTTCGTCGTGCCGCCAAATCGACTTGCCCCAGCGGTCCTGGATGCGGTCGATCAGAGTCGGTGTCACTTGCCGCCCGCCATTGGCCAGCATGGCGTAGGCGCCTGTAATACGCAGCAACGTCGTTTCACCCGCGCCGAGCGACATTGACAGCACCGGCAACAGATCGTCGTAGATGCCGAACCGGCGCGAATACTCCGCGATCAGTGGCATGCCCATATCCTGGGCCAACCTGACAGTCATCTGGTTGCGGGATTTCTCGATGCCGGTGCGCAAAGTTGCCGGGCCAAGAGATTGCGACTTGTTATAGTTCTCCGGCTTCCAGGTGTCCTTGCCGGGACCTTGATCGATCTCGATCGGGGCATCGAGCACGACGCTCGTCGGCTTGTATCCATTGTCCATGGCTGCTGCATAGACGAACGGCTTGAACGACGAGCCGGGCTGGCGTTTTGCCTGCGCCGCGCGATCAAACTGGCTCAAAGCGAACGAAAAGCCGCCAACAATTGCGAGGACACGCCCGGTATGAGGATCCATCGCCACGATGCCGCCTCCGACCTCGGGGATCTGCATCAGCGACCAAACGCCTTGCAGATTGTTCGGATCCTTGGGTGCGACGTGGATGACGTCACCAACCGCCACGACATCTGCCGATCCCGGCGTCTTGCCCGGCTTCTTGTTGGCCCACTTGATCTCGTCGTAGGGGATTTCAACCGCTTCGCGCTCCTGGGCGAAGGTGCCATCTTGGCGCCGCGCCGGCCGCAGACCGACAACGATTTTGGCCCGTTGCACCTCGAGCACGACACCGAGACGCCAGGGGGCGATATCGGAGGGCACATCGATTGCTCCAAGGGTTGGTCCCCAGTCCGCTGAGATATCGATCCGCTGCTGGACGCCGCGCCAACCCTGCTGGCGATCGAAGGCGACAAGGCCATCGATCAGCGCACGCCGTGCATGGCGCTGCAGCAAAGGATCGAGCGTCGTGCGGACGGACATGCCGCCGGCATAGAGCTTATCTTCACCGAACTGGTTGATGATCGAACGCCGCACTTCTTCCGCGAAGTAGTCGGCAGCGTAGATCTGAGTCCCGAAAGGCCGGATATTGACCTTCAGGGGCAATGCCCGGGCGGCTTTCACCTTATCTGCCGTCACGTGGCCGTTATCGCCCATCTGATCCAGGATCCAGTTGCGGCGGTCGGTGGCCTCTTTGGTCTTGCGGAATGGATGGTAGTTATTCGGCGCCTTCGGAAGCGCAGCGAGGTAGGCCGCCTCTTCGAGGGTCAGCTCTTGCAGCTCTTTGCCGAAATAGTTGAGCGCGGCCGCCGCAACACCATAGGAGCCGATACCGAGATAAATCTCATTGAGGTAGAGCTCGAGGATCTTGTCCTTCGAGTAGGCCCGTTCGATTCGGATGGCGAGAATGGCCTCACGAAGCTTCCGATCGAAAGTCCGCTCGCTCGACAGCAGAAAATTTTTCGCGACCTGCTGGGTAATTGTCGATGCACCCTGAATACTGCCGCGTCCTTTGGTCTTTGCTTCGACAAACTTCAGCGCTGCACGGCCAATGCCTGTGAAATCGAGGCCGCCATGCTCATAGAAACGCTTGTCCTCGGCCGAAAGGAACGCCTGGATGACCAGCTTCGGGACCGTGTTGATCGGAACGAAGATACGCCGCTCGCGGGCATACTCAGCGATCATCGAGCCGTCATGAGCGTGGATCCGCGTCATGACCGGAGGCTCGTACTTGGCGAGACTGTCGTAGCTCGGTAGATCCTTGGAGGCCTTCCAGAGCAGGAAACCCGCCAGGGCCGACCCGGCCAGAAACAGCACGACGGCTGACCCGAACGCGAAACCGACGAAGCTCAAGATCCAGCTGCGCCGACGTCGCCGTTTGATCGACTTATGCGGCTGGGGCGGCGGCAGGGTCGGCGCTCTCATGCGATGTCAGTCCATTCATCTACCGCTGTCATGCCGACGGATCCTGCCGTCGCAAGCAACGTGCGCGTCATACCCACTGGAACGCGCTACATTAGCATGGATTGTGGCAGCAGCACGGATCAATGGTGCCGCACAGCCGCTGAAACAGTGTCGCCAACCAAGATGTTGATCGACAGCGTCAATTGCCGCCCGCCGTACGGCGTTTGAAGTAGTCTTCGACAGCAGTCGCAACCAACTCGGCGACACCTTTCTGCCAGGGTTGACTAGCCATTAGCACCTCGTCCTCGGCATTGCTGATGTAGCCCAGCTCGATCAGGACGGCCGGCGATCCCGGCTGCCGCAGCACCTTGAAGGGGGCCGAGCGGGCCGGATCTTTGGCCAAGCCCACGCGTCCGCGCATCCGACCCACCAGCAACGATCTGAAATCACTTGAAAAATTAGATGTTTCTCGGCGCACCAGATCGAACAGGATATCGCGCACTTGGCCGTCCGAGGCTTCTGTTCCGACCGACAGGCCTGCTAAGACGTCAGCCGCGTTCTCTTTTTCAGCCGCCCGGCGGGCGCGTTCATCGCTGGCCCGATCGGACAGCGTATAGACGGTCGCGCCACGAATGCTCGACGCCAACTCTATCGCTGCAATGGAATCGGCATGCAACGACAGAAACAAGTCCGCATTCTGCTGGCGAGAAACCCGGACCCTTTGATCTAATGAAACAAAAACGTCCGTGTTGCGGGTCATGACAATCTCGTAGCGACGCGTCGCCAGCAGCCGTCGCCTGATCTCAGTCGCAACAGCCAGCACCAAGTCCTTTTCATAGCCGTGGGAGCCCTGGGCACCTGGATCGATACCGCCATGTCCGGGATCGATCACGATGACTGGCCGGCTTGCAGCAGCGCGTGGCTTTTCGGGCAGGACCTCGGGTGCCGGAAACGCCGGCTTCAGGTCAATACTCTGGGCGGCCGCGACCATCTCGGCGGCAGCGAACTCCGCGTCCGTCGTCGATTTCAGTTCAATTTCAAGCTTGTGTTCACTCGCCACCTCAATAACCCGCACACCTTCTACGCGAGCCGGCCCTGCCGTATCAATCACTAGTCGTGATTTCCCTGCTGCAAAGAGGCCGTACCGGAATGCGGACACAAGGCCCTTGCCCTGCCGGCCTGTGCCGGCTGGCAATCGAAACTCAGTCAGCGGGAGGTCGATGATGATTCGATAAGGCGCAGTAAGTCGTTGAACCGTGAACTGCAGGGGCCCATTCAACGTGAGAGCCAGACGGGCCTGGTTCGCGTCCCCCACCAGTTCTACACCGAGCGCCACGAGTCCAGCTGGGGATTTTTCCGCCGACGAGGTCGCTGCTTTCGGGCCGGCCGCCCGCGGCGGAACCACCACCGGAGCCCAACTGCCTTGCCCGACAGCGGGCGAGCGAGTCTGTGCCGTCAGGCCCCCGATGCCGATCGGGACCCCCGCGAGCACGACACCCAGCAACCGCGGCAAGCAGGACCGCAGGAGCACGTTTCCCCCTCCTCGACCTTTGGGGCCCCTTAATCGTCCTCCGGTAGGGCCACCTTTACCGATTGTTTTCCGAATTCGTAGCGTACTCGAACGGCCCTTCGAACCGCCCGAGTACGTCGCAAGAGACTTGCGCACGGTCGGTTCGAACCGTAGAACTATAGCGCGTTCCTTTGCGTTCGTCTGCCGCCCATCTGGTTGGCCACGTGCTGCACCCGGAAGTAAGAGACCGGGCGCAGCCGACTTGAGCCCAGATCACACGGGGCGCTTGCGAGACGCGGGATGCGTATATTTTGAGTCCAAGGCGCACTCTAAGGTTGCATATTTCGATCGATGCGCGGTGCCGCAATCCGCTGGCCGATAGCGCTCGTCGAAATATCAGTGGCCTTAACGCTCCGGCCGGTTGCGTCGTGCGACCAGCCGGTCAGCCTAGGCTCAACGATCTATCATCGCCGGGCGTGGCTGATTTAGCCATACTCGGATTGGTGCCCGGTCTGACAACTCATCGTCAGGCTAGGCGAACACTGGACACGGAAACACGAGTTCCAGTCGACATGAACCATCGGAGCAAAGCGCGGCAGCCAGAGATCGTGTCGATTGACGCGGTCCACTGCCATCGCCTTCAGCGCGAACATCACGCTGTTGACGATGGCCGGCTCAGTTCGTCCGCAGCCATAGCGCTCCATCGTGACACTCCAACAATGAATGCGCATGCCAGCGCGGGTTTCCGTCAGCCAACACCAGCGATGGTGAACGGCGCCGTCCCCGCATTGCGGCGTGCCAGGAAAATGAGACAATGGACAAGAACAAGATGCTCATCGACGCCACCCACCCGGAAGAGACCCGGGTGGTGGTGCTGCGGAATGGCCGTGTAGAGGAGTTCGATTACGAATTTGCCGCCCGCAAACTTCTCAGGGGCAATATCTACCTCGCCAAAGTGACCCGAGTGGAGCCTTCCCTGCAGGCGGCCTTCGTCGAGTACGGAGGAAACCGTCACGGCTTCCTCGCCTTCGACGAGATCCATCCCGACTATTACCAGATCCCAATCGCCGACCGTGAGCTGCTAAAGCGCGAGGAAGCGGAAGCCAAGTCGCGCGCCGACGCCGAGGTCGACGATCGTTCGAACGATCGAGGATCGCGGCGCCGGCGGCGTGGCCGTGGCCGCAGCGATAGCAGCGATAGCGCCGCGTCGAGCGAACGGCTCGACGCCGATGCCGACTACGGCGGACCGGAGCGTGGCGATCGCGCGGCATCGCTCGAACATGTTGATCGCGATGAGCCACTGCGCCACGACTTGGACGACCAGCCACGGTCGGATTTCGCGCCGCGTGACGACCTTGGCGACCCCGCCCCACAGCATGATTATCCGGACGATATCGAGACTGGCGATGCATTGGCAGCGGCCGATGGCGACGCCGCCGATGACCAGATCGAGCAAGTCGCGACCGGCGATGATGCCCTTGAGGAGTTGCCTGAGCGTCCGCGTCGCCGTGCCCGCCAATACAAGATCCAGGAAGTCATCAAACGCCGCCAGATCATCCTGATCCAGGTCGTCAAGGAAGAGCGCGGCAACAAGGGCGCTGCGTTGACGACCTACATCTCGCTTGCTGGCCGCTACACGGTATTGATGCCGAACACGGGTCGCGGCGGCGGCATCAGCCGCAAGATCACACAACCCCAGGACCGACGCCGCCTCAAGGCCATCGCCGAGGATCTCGACGTGTCGGAGGGCATGGGTCTCATCATTCGCACAGCCGGTGCATCCCGCAGCCTGCAGGACATCAAACGCGACTACGAGTACCTGCTGCGGCTTTGGGAAAGCGTTCGCGAACTCACGCTCTCGTCGACGGCGCCGTGCCTCGTCTACGAGGAAGGCAATCTGATCAAGCGGTCGATCCGGGATCTCTATTCGAAGGACATAGACGATGTGATCGTCGCTGGAGACGGCGCCTACCGCGAGGCGAGCGATTTCATGGGCATGCTGATGCCCGGAAATGCGAACTACGTTGTGCGGTATCAGGAACCGGAGCCGCTCTTCACCCGGTATGGCATCGAGCGCCAGCTCAATGCGATGTTCAGTCCCTACGTAACGCTGCGCTCCGGCGGCTACTGCGTCATCAATCAGACCGAAGCCCTGGTTGCAGTCGACGTCAACTCAGGAAAGTCGACGCGCGAATTCTCCATCGAGGAAACGGCGCTCAACACCAACCTTGAAGCTGCCGAAGAGATTGCGCGCCAGCTGAAATTGCGCGACCTCGCGGGCCTGATCGTCATTGACTTTATTGACATGGAGGAGCGGCGGAACAATCGCAAGGTCGAGAACCGCTTGAAGGATGCGCTGCGCTTTGATCGCGCGCGCATTCAGGTTGGTCGCATCTCGCACTTCGGCCTTATGGAGATGTCACGCCAACGCTTGCGCACCGGCGTTCTCGAAGGCTCGACGTCCCAATGCCCGCACTGCCAGGGCACCGGCATCATCCGCTCGGTCGAGTCGGTTGCCCTCGCCGTCTTGCGGTCACTCGAGGATCATCTCCTGAAGCAAGTTTCGTCCCTGTCGGCGAGCATGGCGGCAGGCGTTGCGCTCTACATTCTCAATCACAAGCGCCCATTCATCACGGAGATGGAGCGGCGCTATGGCGTGCAGATCACGGTCGAAGCCAGCGATCGGATGCAGGGCGCCAATTTCGCCATTGAACGAACGGCCGTGCCCGTCGTCGCCGTAAAGCCGACCGGACGCGGTGCGGTCAGTATGGAGTGGGGTTTCGATGGCGAGGAGCCAGTCGAAGCGCCACGGCGCGATGAACGGACCCCGGATCGGGATCGGGATCGGGATCGGCCGCGTGATCGCGTCCATCACCACGACCATAGCCACGACGACAATGACCGTGACGATCGCCCGGCTCGCGGGCATGACGTCGGCAATGGTTTTGACGACGAACCCCAGGGTGACGGCCGCGGTGGCGAAGAGCGGAATGGCCGCCGCCGGCGGCGCGGACGCCGTGACCGGGTTGAAGGCGGCGAAGGCCGCGGTCACGACCGGGACCGCAATGCTCCGTCGCGCGATCATGGGCGAGGCCCGCGTCCCGGCACGGAAGCGTCGAGCCGCTGGCGGGATGACGACGTTGACCCACGTGACAGCGTCGCAGCCGCTCCGCTGCGCGACCGGGACGATCGCCCGCCCCCAGAAGACGATGTGATTGAACCGGTTCGGGAGCAGCGCGGCCCTGATGCTCCGCGAGGAGACCGGGACGACGGTGAGGAGAGCCGCCGCCGCCGCCGGCGTGGCCGACGTGGTGGCCGATCCCGTGGCCGTGACGGCGAACGAGAGGAGGGCCGCGATGGTCGTGAGACACGCGAGAACCGCCCTGTCTCGACCGAAGCTGGCGACTGGGGCGTAACGGACACGGTTCGCCCCGATGCGGATCAACCGCCGGCCTATCGCGAGCCGTCGCCAATGCCTCGTGATGCACAGCCGGAGCGGGGCGAGCAGTCGCCCAGGCGCTCAACCATCATCGAAACCGTTGATTCACCGCCGCCTTCGGCCGATCATCCGCCGCGCGTGCCAGAGCCTCAACGCCTGGTCGAAACGGCGCAGCGCCCGCCTGTTCAGGACACCGCGCCTCCGCCTTCCGACGAGCCTTCCGGCGCCTCGCGCAAAGGATGGTGGCAGCGTCGCTTCGGCGGCGGTTGATCCCGCCCCTCCGAAACCGACGAAAACGGGCCCGCGAGGGCCCGTTGTTGTTTCTGCCCGGCGAACATCACACATGACTACTGCGTATTCCCCGGCTGCGCGCTAGGCTTGCGACCGATCCTTCCACGGCACTTCCACACTGAGCAGCAACAAGCGGGGACACCGATGCTCGACCTCATCATTCAAGGCGGCGATGTCGTCACGCCGCAAGGCGTCGTCAAAGCCGACGTCGGCATTTCCGGCGAGATCATCGGCGCAATTGCCGCGCCTGACACCCTCGACACGAAGATCGCCAAGCGGATCATCGATGCAACGGGCAAGATCGTCATGCCCGGTGGGATCGATCCTCATGTTCATCTCCACCACGTCTGGATCAAGCCCGACGGCACGCCGCTCACCACCGCCGGCCCGGAGCAGGTCGGCAAAGCCGCCCTCTTCGGCGGCACGACGACATTTATCGACTTCGCCTACTGGCGCGAAAATCAGACTGCGCTGCAGGGAATCGAAGCCCGAGACAAGGACTTCGTCGGCAAGAGCCCATGCGACTGGGCCTATCACATCATGCTGCACTCAGAGCCGCCACACACCTTCTCGGGCCAGCTCGCCGAAGCGATCCAAGCCGGTTATCCGACACTCAAGATCTTTACGACGAACATCCTGCCCTCGCGTTCCGGGCGCATGATCGACTTCGGCGACATCTGGGAAGCGTTCCAGGTGCTCGCGAACAATGGCGGCCTTGGCGTGATCCATGCCGAGGACAACGATATCGTCATGCACATGTACGCAAAGCTGATCCGCGAAGGCCGTGTCGGCTTCGAGCATCTAGCCGAAGCGCACAACCAGCTGTCGGAGGACTTGTCTTTCCGCCGCGTGTTGCGGCTTGCTGAAAGCGTGCCCGGGACCGCGCTCTACATGATGCACGTGTCTGCGGGAACGGGCGTACAGGCGATCCGCGAGGCGCGCGCCAAGGGCCTGCCCATCTACGGCGAGACCCTGCACCAATACATGCTGTTCTCGGCCGACGACTACAAGCGTCCGAACGGGCAGATCTATCACACCTACCCGTCGCTCAAGTCGAAGGAGGACCAGAAAGCACTGTGGGCCGGCACGCTCGATGGGTCCATCAATTGCGTCGCAACCGACGAACTCTGCTGCACGTTGAACGACAAGACGCTCGGCAATCGCATCGACAATACAACTGGCGGCAACTCCGGTGTCGAGCCGCGCCTTGGCGTTATGTACACCGAAATGGTCGCGCGGCGCGGCTACTCGCTCAATCGCTTCGTCGAACTCGTTTCCAGCAATGCGGCGAAGGTTATGGGCCTTTACCCGCGGAAGGGCGCGATCGCGACGGGCAGCGACGCCGATATCACGATCATGGATCCGTCGCGGCGCGGTAAGGTGCACGCCGCAGACCTGCACGAGACCGATTACACGCCATGGGAAGGTCACGATATATTCGCCTGGCCCATCGTGACGATCCTGCGCGGCAAGGTGATGGTGGAGAACGGCCAGTACTTCGCCAGCCCGACCGACGGACGCTATTTGAAGCGCAAGATCGGCGCAGACATTCTCAGCGGAGCCGCGTTGTGAGCGAGTCGCCGCGCGATCCCTATCTTGTCCTCGTCGAACAAAGCCTGATCGCGTGGCGCTTGCTCGCCAAGGTAACCCGGACCGGCGATGGCGCTCTTCTCATCGCCGGACTTGGCCGCAGCGTCCGGGTCGAACGAGCACCTCCCGATCTGCCGTTTCGATGGTTTGTCACGGCCGATGGCCGCCGCCGTTCAGCGGTCTCCGTTGTCGCTGTCTTGAAGCAAATTCGCGGCACCCTCGACCCAGGCTACGCCAGCAACCGGATTCGGGTGGCTGCATCGGTCATGTGAGATCCCGCGGTCCAGGCACCAGCCGCGGCGGATCTTGGACCGCTGATCTCGCTTTCACTGCACGCACGCGACGGGGCGCCGCCGCCCAAATCAGGGCCGTCGAGATGACACAGAGCGCCATCGCCAGAAGGCAGGCCGCATCATAGCTGCCTGTCCGGTCGTGAATCACACCGAAAACCCAGGGACCAAGGGCGGCGCCACTCGACCCAAACACAGCCGTAACGCCGAAAATGCGACCGTACTGGCGCCCCTGGAACAGATCCGCCGGAATCGCTCCGATCGCCGGCGTCAATCCGTAACCGAAGAATCCCTGCGCGATCACCATGGCCCAGACCAACGAGGTTTGCGGGTATCGCGCCAACAGAAACATGAGACCGTAGCAGACAAAAAACCCCATACAGGCAAGCGTCCACACCCATTCCCGGCCGATGCGATCCGCTAGATAGCCAAGCAAAATCTGGCCGCCAACTCCGAACATCGGGACAAGGCCCAGTGCAACGGCCGAGAACGTCGTGTTGAAACCGAGATCCAGCAGGAATTTGGTCTGGTGCACCAAGATGGCGTACCAGACGAACAGAGCGAGAAAGAAGCCGATCGCGAAGCACCAGAAGCGACCCGTTCGGGCCGCGCGCGCCAGCGTCCATTCACTTGCTGCCCAGCTGGGATCGACGATGCGCATCGCGCTGGCGTTCGGTTGCCCATCGCTGTGCGCGGTATCTCCATCGGGCTGGAGCTCGAGATCCTGCGGCCGCCGGCTCAGCAGCAGAAAATTGAGCGGCACAACCAGCACGACAAGAGCGATCGCCATCACCAGGCACGCCGACCGCCAACCACCCCGATCGATCAGCATTTGCATCCACGGGAAAAGTAGTAGCGCCAGCAGTCCCGCCCCCGCACATGCGATCCCAATTGCCAGCCCGCGACGGCGCTCGAACCAGCTCGGCAGAAAGACAAAGTGGCCGTTATAGGCAAAGCTGGTGCTGCCGCCGATCACGAGCAGTCCAAGCGTCAGGTAGAACTCGAGCGGGCTCCTCGCCCAGGTCGTGAGCACGAACCCCGCCGCAACAATGATGGCGCCGATTGGCAGGACCCGCTGCGGCCCGTAGCGATCAATCCAGGCACCAAGCAATGGAAAGATCAATGCAGCTACGATGAAGCCCAAAGAAAACACGGACGCCGTCAGGCCGCGCTCCCAGCCAAACTCGGCAATAATCGGTGGGAACAAGAGAGAAAACGCCGTGCGGACGCTTGCACCCATTCCAAGCGTCAGAAAACCGACAGCCACAATCACCCAACCGTAGTAGAACGGCACGCGGCGCGCGAATGCTTTGGCGGTGTGAGACACGGAAATGGCTGGCCTGGACGGGAGTGGGCTGGAACGTGCCGCACCTTCACCGCCCCATCTGCCTCGCGCAAGTCCAATCGTTTTCTCCCACTGCACGGCACGTCTGCGATTGTGGTACGTTCAGCACGTTGCACACATTCGCGTGCACGCTTGAACGACGGCGTTGGGGCCAGTTGCATGATCCCCGTTTCGGTCCTCACCGGATTTCTGGGCAGCGGCAAGACCACCTTGCTCGGTCATCTTCTGCGCCAACCGGCGTTCTCGAAGACGGCTGTCATCATCAACGAGTTCGGCGAGATCGGGCTCGACCACGATCTGATTGCGGCCAGCAATGAGAGTTTCATCGAACTGACGACGGGCTGCCTTTGCTGCAAAGTCCGTGGTGATCTGGTCGCGACGGTCGACGATATGCTTCGTCGCCGCGAGCATGGCGAGGTGATGGCGTTCGACCGCATCGTTATCGAAACCAGCGGGCTCGCCGATCCCGCACCGATCCTGCACGCCTTGATGACGGATCAGGGCCTTGTCGACCGAGCAACGCTGGCTGGCGTCATCACCACTGTCGACGCCGTGACGGGCGAGCAGACCCTGAGCCGCGAGCCGCTTTCGCAAAAACAGGTGGCCGTGGCCGACCGTCTCGTCCTCACCAAGACGGATCTTGCGGATCCCGCCAGCAATGGCGTGAGCCGCCGCCTGGACCGCCTCAATCCGAACGCAGCACGCCTGGTTTCGAGCCATGGCGTGATCGACGCAGCGGTGTTGTTCGCGTCGGCGAGCCCTGACTTTTCCCACATCTCGATGCACCTCAATTCGAACGGCTCAACCTCGCCCCAAGCCGATCACGACCCCGAGATCGTGTCGTTCGTCGTCGTGCGAAATAAGCCGGTCCAGGCGATCGTACTGACCTTGCTGCTCGAGACGTTGGCCGAGCATTGTGGAAACGATCTCTTACGCCTCAAAGGCATTGTCGACATCGCCGAGAGTCCCGGCCGCCCGGCCGTGGTGCACGGCGTGCAACACGTGTTTCATCCGTTGGCTTGGCTCGATCGATGGCCATCCGAAGATCACCGCTCGCGCCTCGTCTTCATCGTGCGCAATATTCCGAGAGGCTGGGTGGAGGCATTACTGGACGCGCTGGAGCTGGAGGTTGCAGAAGCTCAACACGCGCGCTGACCGGCGATCAACCGATCTCACCGACAAGCCACCGCGTCATGACAGCGGCGGCCTTCAGGAAATCATCGATGTCCATGGCCTCACGCGGATTGTGGCTGCCGTTGGCATTGCGCACGAACAACATGCATGACGGAACGCCAGCCACCGTGAATGTCGCGGTATCATGCGATGCTGGGCTGGCTAGCGGCATGGTGGGAATCCCGAGCGCCTTGGCGGACGCCGTCAGTTTCTCGAACAACGCGGGATTGGATGGCGCAACGTCCGCCGTCGCGCGTGCCCCAAGATCGAACGTCACACCACGCTGTTGTTCGATCGCGGCGATCAACCGCTTCATCTCCGCCTCCAGTGCCGCGAGGTGGGATTTGTCGTAAGCTCGAACATCGAGGCTCAACGTGAACGCTCCCGCCACTTTGGTCAGTGCGTGCTCGGCCGCGTCTGTATAGAAACGGCCGATGGTGAAGGCCATTGGATTGCCCGCCGCATCATTCCTTTGCCAGATGTCATCCATACCGCGCGCAAAGTCACTCGCGGCCAAAACCGCATCCTGGCGGAAGCGTCGTGGCAACCCGACATGGGCCCACTCGCCGATGATCCGCATATCCGGGTAGCGAAAATTGCCGGGAACACCGGTGCCGATCGCAACCGGCAACCCGGCTTCGATGAGCTGCGGCGCCTGCTCGATATGGATTTCCACCCACGCCCGGATATCCTTCGCATGAAGCTCGGCCTTGCGGGCTCGAACCGCTGCGATATCGGCTCCGCAGTCGGCCATGTGTTCGGCGAGTGGTCGACCCGTATCGACGCGCGGCGCCGCCAGTGCTCCATCGGGAAGCACGCCGAACGCCGACCGGCTGCCGATATAGGAGACCTGGAACCAGACGCTTTCCTCCGCCCTGATCGCCATTGTCGTAACGTCACAGGCTGGCGTCAGCCCAAGTGTCTGCACCGCCTTGATCGCGATCAGGCCGCCCAACACGCCCGCGGCTCCATCGAAGTTTCCGCCGTTGGCGACAGAATCGATGTGCGACCCCATCATCACCCGGGGCAACCGGCGGTCAGCACCTGGCAACGTCATATAAAGGTTGGCCGCGTGATCATACTTTTGCTCGAGGCCGAGGCCCTGGGCGTGCCGCTCAATCACGCGATAGCCAAATTGCTCGCCGGCACCGAACGTATCCCGCGTAACGCCCTCGCCGCTCTTGTCGAGGCTGCCAGCGCGCAACTCGTCGAAGAGGCTTGAGACCTCGCCATTTTGCGCAAGCACGGCCGCCAAAATGGCGTCTTCGGAAGGGCGCATGAGCAATCTCCAGCATGCATGTCGAGCGAGCCGGCCCTGGCGCTACTCGAAGAGTTTTCCCGGGATGTCTCGGATATGGCCGCGAAACTCGGCAATCATCTCGCTGGCTTCCGAACGTACCGTCACATCATATATGCCGCTGCGTTCGCCGCGATAGCGCTCGTTCGCCTCGGCGATCAGTCGCATCCCAAGCCGCGCCGGCGCGATCAGAACAATCTGGCCCGTCTGCAGAACCGCGCGCTGGTTGTAGCTGTTGGAGGCGAACGCACATGCACTGTCCGCGAGTGAAAAGATCAATCCGCCGTGGCACATATCGAGGCCGTTCACCATTGTCTCACGCACGAGCATTGCGATGGTCGCAGCCCCAGGCCCTACGGAGACAATCTCCATCCCGAGTGCTGCGCTTGCCTTGTCATCAGCCCACATGACATCCGCCGCACGACGCGCAATCGCCATTGGGTCAGTTGCCATGGCTCCAATCCTCAGGTCTTGCGTCCGGTGAATCCCGGGTGGCGCTTCTCGAGAAACGCTCCGACACCCTCGATGTAGTCAGAAGATTTTCCGGCAAGACGCTGCAAGTCCCGCTCGAGCCCGAGTTGCGCACTCAGATCGTTATCGACGGAAGCAAGGAATGCCCGCTTCTGCAGACCTATCCCATAGGTCCCGGCCTTGGCGAGCCGCTCGGCCGTCGCGGTCACTTCAGTCTCGAACCTCTCATCGTCGATGGCTTTCCAGATCAACCCCCAGGCCTCCGCCTGGTCCGCCTTCAGCGGCTCCGCCAACATCGCTAGGCCGCGAGCGCGGGCATCGCCAACCATGCGCGGCAGGAAATAAGTGCTGCCGCAGTCTGGCACCAAGCCGATTTTGGCGAAGGCTTGGATGAAGATCGCCGACTTCTTCGCAATCACGATATCGCAAGCCAGCGCGAGACTTGCCCCGCCACCCGCCGCTATGCCATTGACGGCTCCGATAATCGGTTTCGACAGCCCGCGCATCCTCTCGATCATGCCGTTGTAGCGATCGAGCACGGGCCCCAGATCCGGCTGCGGTCCGGTGGCGCTATAGACCTCTGCCGAAAGATCCTGGCCGGCACAAAACGCTCGCCCTGCTCCCGTCAGCACGACGACCCGGCACGCATCCTCGCGCTCTGCATCGGACAGCGCCGCCATCATCGCCGCATGGACATCTTTGTTCAGCGCGTTGAGCTTTTCGGTCCGGTTCAGCGTCAAGCGCGTGATCCCGTCCGACTTTGTTACCAGCACTGTCTCCCCAGCCATTGGTGTCTCCCGTGTTGGCTCGCTCCGAAGTACTGTGCGGCGCAGGCGCCTCTGCGTCCACCACCGACCGGACTCACACGCCCTTTGCGTTGACCCGGCCGGGTAACCTGGGCTAAACGTGATATATCAGATGCGTGAGACCTGACCTCGGAGAGAACAGATGACTCCTGACGAGATCCTGTCGATCCGGCCCAAATACCTGACGCAAAAACAACGCGAGGCCTATTTCACCGACGGTCACATCCTGCTCGAAAGGATCATTCCGGACATATGGGTTGAGCGTCTGCGAGCCGCAACCGACAAAATGGTCCAGGAAAGCCGGCAGATTTCCAAGCGCGATGCGAAGTGGGATATCGAGGCCGACCATACCTCCGAGAACCCGCGATTACGGCGCCTGTCCAGCCCGAATGACCACCACCCCACGTATTGGGAATATGCCTCGGCGGCCTCCTCGCCACTGCCCGACCTGATCGCCGATCTCGTCGGGCCGGATGTGAAGTTCCATCATTCGAAGCTGAACTTCAAATGGTCGAAGGGTGGCGCCGAGGTCAAGTGGCACCAGGACATCCCGGCATGGCCACACACCAACTACACGCCTTGCACGGCCGGAACCTATCTGCACGACTGCGGGCGTGCGCAAGGCCCCATGGGCTTCATTCCCGGTAGCCACAATGGGCCGATCTACAGCGAGTACGACGAAGCGGGGCAGTGGGTCGGGTGCCTGTCGAAAGCGGATACGGCCAAGCTCGATATGTCGAAAATTGTCTGGCTCGAAGCGCCGGCGGGCTCGATCACCATTCACAACTGCCGGTCGCTGCATTACTCCGAGCCCAATAACTCGCCAGTCGCGCGCCCGCTGCTTCTCAATGTCTACTCGAATGCCAATGCCATGCCCTACACGGCCAACCCGCTGACGTCGGCGTATTCGGGTGCGATCGTGCGCGGCAAACCAGCGCAATGGGCCTGTCACGATCCACGACCCTGCCTGTTGCCTCCGGACTGGGCCGCGACGGGCTACTCGTCGATTTTCGCCAAGCAGCAAGGCGAAGATGCTGGCAAATCGCCGATGGGCGGAATGATGTGATACCTGAGACACGATTGATGCGACCACGACTGGACCTGAGGACCGACGATGATCACTGATCGCCAGAAACTGTTCCGGCAAGAGTACCGCTCGCGCATCATGGGCTTCTATGAAGGGCACCTGCATATCGCAATCATCTATGCAATGGGCGCAGCCGTCTTCTACATCTACCTCCAACACATTGAGAACCCGAGTTGGCTCGAACTGCTGACGATCCCTCTCACCTTCCTGTTCACCAACCTCTTCGAGTGGGCGACGCACAAATACATCATGCACAGGCCCATCCCGATCAAAGGATTGCGCGCCGTCTATGAGCGCCACACGCTGAATCATCACCAGTTCTTCACGGACAGCGAGATGCGCTTTCGCGACCACAAGGACTGGCGCGTTACCGTGTTCCCGCCCTATGCCCTGGTCGTCTTCATTCTCATGTCGTTGCCGGCCGCGGTCATCCTTGGCAACCTTTTCACACCAAATGTCGGCTGGCTGTTCATGTCCGTCACCACCGGAATGTATCTGATCTACGAGTTCATGCACTTCTGCTGCCACGTCGACGAGAACTGGTTCGTGCGCAATTGCCCGTTCGTCAATACGTTGCGCCGGCACCATACCGCCCATCACAACGCACGCCTGATGATGGAGACGAACATGAACCTGACGTTCCCGATCGCCGACTGGTGGTTCGGGACATCCGACCTGGATCGCGGACTGGTTGGCACTCTCCTCAATGGCTACGACACCGCACACTTGAAGAAGGATCTGCGCGGCCAACCAAAGCGCCCCGACGAGGCCGCAGCAACGCCGATGGGGAACTACTAGGTTATGCAGCGAGCATCTGATACCGCGCGGGTGCGGCGACAATCGGCAGCGGCAGTACTCGCCGGAGCGGTTTTAGTCTGCCTGACGTCGGCCGTGCCTGCATCAAGTCGACAGTTTACCCGCGAGACAGATATCGACCGGTCAGGGAATGACATCCGGTCGGAACTTCTGGCTCCGGAGGCTGTTATCGAAGACTGCGAGCAGCTCTGCCGGACGACGGCGGCTTGCGTCGCTTTTACCTTTGTGAAACGCAGCACGACCGTGCCAAATCCGATTTGCTGGCTCAAGGACACCGCTCCGTATGGTCACAAGAGCAGTTGCTGCGTCAGCGGCGTCCTCAAGAATTGATCTGCGCCACAAGAACGTGCACATGACACCGGTATGCCAATGCCCAACGACGTCAAAGCCATCGTCTCATTGCTAACCGTTCTGGTGGGGTTCGGTTTCGCCCACTGGGAGCAAGCGAACGGTAAGCCGGACCTTTATTGGCTGGTGATCGGCCTAGCGGCGTTCGCTGTGGCTGCGATGTGGATCTTCCCCGAAGCCAGCATGAAGAAAGGGGATATGCCGCCCAAGACGTGAACCTCAACCGAGCTCTCCCCAGCTCGTAACTCGCCCGACGCGTACGGCGATCACGGGAAGCCCGGCGAGCGTCATGCGCGCGTACTGCGAGTAGCGCGCCTTTAGTGCGGTCTGCGCCACCACATGTTCCGGCCCTGCCTCGAGCACATCGGCATGCCCGTGCAGCATCACCCACCCGAGCCGCGCCCAATCCTCATCGTAGCGGTCGACAACCAGCGCAACGCTCGGGTTCTCTCGAATGTTTCGCAGGCGTTTCAACTCTGCACCTGGTCGCTTCGGCTTTTCGTCGATCGTCGTGTAGAGCGTCTGGCCATCAATAGCAAAGCACACGGGCACGACGTGTGGCACGCCTGACGCATCGGCGGTTGCGAGGCGTGCCACACGCTGCCGGTCCAGGAAAGATCGCTCGCTCGCACTCAGCACACGTCGCGCCTCCGCGCGTCAGCTCTTCGCAAGCCCAACAATTCGCGCCAGCATCGCACTCTCGCGGTTGGCGAGCTCGTCGACGATTGTGAAATGATTGGCGCCCGGCACCACCACGCATTCCGCTTTTACCCCGGCCCGACTCCAAGCGCTTGCCAAGTCCAACGCCTGACGAACGAACTCCTGGCTTTCCTCGCCGCCAGCGGCCGCCACAAACGTGCGGTCCTTTTGCGGCGCCGGCCACAACAGCGGACTCGCGTCCCGCGCCTTTGCCGCATCGAGTTTCAGAGCCTCGTTGAGGCTTGTCGGAACCAAAGGCGCCAACTCGAAGACTCCAGAGAGCGCGTAACCCGCTTTCACGAGATCCGCCGGCGCACCTGAGATCTTGCTCCAGTCGGTTGCAATCATGGCTGCCGCCAGATGCCCGCCGGCCGAATGCCCAACGACCACAGGCCGCTGCTTGGTCGCCTCCCAGACCGCCTTCAGACATTGGCGCATCTCGGTGACGATATCCATGATGCCGACCGACGGGCAGAGCGAATATGACGGAAACGCCACGGCAACACCGCGCGCGTTCAGCTCCTTCGCCAGGAAAGCGCTGTCCTTCCGGTCTCCGCGCTGCCAGTACCCACCATGAATGTAGACGACGACCGGTGCGCTTGAGCCGCCACCTTTTGGACGGAAGAGGTCGTATTTTTGGCGTGCGCCACTTCCATAGGATTTGTCGAGCTCTGCCGACGCTTCCGCGCGCCAGGCGTTCGATGCCTTGGCCCATCGCTCGGCATGTTGCGCATGCTCGGGCACGCGGGCACGATTGTTGTATTCTTTTTCGAGATCGAGCGCGGCCATGGCATGGCTCCTTTGCATTCTGGACTTTCGGTCCCGGCACTACTGCTTGCCGGCGCAATCAGCGGCCATTGCGGGCATCTTCCTGGATCATGTCCGACGCCTTCTCGGCGATCATAATCGTCGGCGCATTGGTATTGCCCGATATCATGTTCGGCATGATCGACGCATCGATTACGCGCAGCCCTGACAACCCATGCACCCTGAGGCGCTGGTCGACGACCGCCTTCGGATCAGACCCCATTTTGCAAGTCCCACAGGGGTGGAAGACCGTTGCTCCGCGTTCCTTGGCAATGGCCATGTACTCGTCATCCGTTCGGACCTCAGGCCCAGGGAAGTACTCGCGCATGACGAGTGGTTTAAATGCTGGTTGTTCGGCAATCTTTCGCGCGAGTTTCATACCGTCGAGCGTTATGCGCCGATCGCTTTCGGTCGCCAGATAGTTGGCGACAATGGCCGGCTGGACTTTCGGATCGGCCGATACGATGTGCTGGTGACCGCGGCTGTCGGGCCGAAGCACACAGATCGACGACGTGACGCCTGAAAATTTGTGCAACCCTTGCCCCGGCCGCTCAGCAGACAGCGGCATGAAATGGAACTGGATGTCGGGCTCTTCCAATTCGGGCCGTGTCTTGGCAAACACACCCACCACACCGGCGCCGACCGTCAGGATGCCGCGGCGCGACATCGCGTATTCGATACCCGTCTTGAACTGACGCCATGGGCTGTTCCACACGGCATTCAAACTGGCTGGCGACGCAACCTCATAGATGAAGCGGACCTGGTAGTGGTCCTGCAGGTTTTCCCCCACGCCGGCGAGTTCGTGACGCACCTCAACACCGGCATTCTTGAGCACGTCGGCTTGGCCGATACCCGAGAGCTCAAGGATCTGCGGGCTGCCGATCGCTCCGGCCGACAGCAGCACCTCGCGTGACGCCCGGATCGTATGCATCACGCCGTTGTTCCGATAGCGCACTCCGGTCGCCTTCTTGCCGTCGAGCACGATCCCATGAACTTCGGACTCTGTGATGATGCGAAGATTTGGGCGGTTGGCTGCTGGATGCAGATAGCTCATGGCTGTGGATGCGCGCCGGCCATTGCGCGTCGTCAATTGATAGTAGCCCGCGCCTTCCTGACGCTCTCCGTTGAAGTCACGGGTCTTCGGAATGCCAGCTTGAACAGATGCCTCGACAAAGGCCTCGCACAGCGGATTGTCCATACGCACATCGGTGACGGCCAATGGACCACCGCTGCCGTGCAGGTCGTCGGCGCCGCGCTCTTGATCCTCGGAACGGCGAAAATACGGGAGCACATCCTTGAATGACCACCCCTCGTTGCCGAGTTGCCGCCAGACATCGTAGTCGCGCGCCTGGCCACGAACATAGAGCAGGCCGTTGATCGAGCTGGATCCACCCAATACGCGCCCGCGCGGCCAAGGGACAATCCGGCCGTCGAGATGCGGCTCGGGTCCTGCACCGTACTGCCAAGTCACATCGGGATTGTACATTGTCCGGAAATAGCCGGCCGGAATGTGTATCCACGGATTGGTGTCACGTCCGCCGGCTTCTAGCAGCGCCACCGTCGTCCGCCCATCCTCGGTCAGGCGGTTGGCGAGTACGCAACCGGCCGAGCCAGCGCCAATGATGACATAGTCGTAATTGCCTTCAAGTGTCGCCGTGTCCATCACCGATTTGCGCCCCTTCTTGCGGCGAGTACACGCGTGCACTGTCGCCGATCCCGACATCGCGCAATGTTAGGGGTACGCCGCGCTGGTGCCAACGCCTTCTTCCGCGCCGGTTGGGCCAAGGCGAAGACGTCGCTGGCGCAACCGTTTGCCTGTCGCCGCCCGCTCAGCCAGCGGAAGCACATCGAGACTGGGCCAGATCCCAGTAATCAACGATTTGGCATAGCCGTTCGCATAGCCATACTTTCGCATCGCTGCCGCCGCGCCGACAAAGTCGTACGACAAACGATGGGTCGAAAGCTGCACGCCACCGGACACTGGCTCGATGAGCCCGTACCAGACATCCGTGGTCCCATCATTGGCCGGCATGCCGATGACACCAGGATTGAACCATGTCTGGCGCCCGACACGCTGAATGAAGGGCACGCCAGCGTGTCCGGCAATGATCACGTCGCAGCCCACCGCAGCGCATTCCTCCTTCAACGCCGTGGTCTCGGAGGCGAAGACCCACCGATTGACCTGGCCAACTCCTCCGTGGATGACGCGGAACGAGACGTCGCCGATCCGAAATCTCAGCGTCTCTGGCAATCCGCCCATCCAAGCCCGCATTTCCGGGGAGATGCGCGCGTTGGCGAACGGATACCACCCCTTGGCGAGGAGATCGCAGGCGCTTCCCGCTTCAAAGTTGCAGGCGCAATCGACAGCCCCATCGGCCAACTGCTGTTCGCAATTGCCTTGAATTATCGTACAACCCCAAGAGGCCACAGCTCGCGACGTCTCTTCGGCTTCAGCGCAATACGCCACCACATCGCCCGTGCAGATCACCCGCGTCGGCGGAATACCCAGCCGGGCGGCTTCCGCTATCAGCGCCTCAGTCGCTCGCAGGTTTGAATAGGGTCCACCGAAGACGAGCAGAGGACCGCTGGTGTCGTACTGAAGCATTGATCCTCGCTGGAATGGAAACCCGATCTGTAATCCGCGGCGGCTCCGATCTCAACGGTCGGTTGATCACACTTCCGAGATCGAGCCCGTGACCGCTCCTCAGTCGAGGCCCCAACTGCGCATCAGTTCGTCGATCATCGCCAAAGTCCGGCGCTCGACCAACTCCGGCAGCCAGACGTCGTGCTCGATCAAGCGCCGTGATACGGCAAAGGCGCTATCTCCATAGACCGCCAGCTTTGTCGTGAACTCGTTGTTCTTCGCTTCGTTCTGTTCCCGCTCTGTCAAGAGCGTCAGATTGCCAAGCAGATGCCGGAGACGATTGGCCTTCTGGCCAGTCCCGAAGTCAGCGGACCACCCGCTTCTGGCGGCCGGCTTCTGCGGGTAGATATGTTCAATCGTTGCCACAGGCAGCGTGGTCACTCGATCCGCAACCTCGTAAGTGGCATTGGCGCGCATCAGCAGAAAGAGCCGATATGGCCGCTTGGTGAAGTTCGGAGCCGCCAGGGCGTCCCGGACTTCCTTTCTTTCCTTGTCGCCGATCTCCAGAACGCCCCCCTTTCCCAGTGCGCGGTTACTGTCGATCTCATCAAGCAATGCCAGGTACCGCATATCTCGACGATGAACATCCTCTGCTCTGATCATCTGGCACCAAGCCAAGGCTTCCAGGCGCGACACAAAGGTCAGCGTCCGCTCGTCTTCGATGGCATGTCGATCAAGCCAATGCAAAAGCGGGATCGACCACGTGTCGTGGCGGTTCACCCATCCGAGGAACTGGAATCGGCGATAGACCGGCCCTGGCGTTGATTGCTCTCGCAGGCCGGCATGCACGACATCCGCCAAATGAAAGCCAAGTGGCTTCACGCGTCCATCCACAAAGGATGCACTTCCGGCCGACGTTTGCAACGCAAACCGCCGCGTCAGGACAACCTCTGTCGGCTCGGTTGCGACCCGCTTCTCTCCGATCACAGCAATCGCTTGGAAGAGTCGCGCCATTTGCTCGTGGCCCAACCGCGCCTCGACCGTTTCCCAGATGACCTGACGATCGCCGCGATCCTCCTCATCGATCGCGCCGAGAACTTTGGCCTTAAATAGATCCACGGATTCCGGCCGCAACCCAGCCTCATGCATCGTCGCAAACAAGAGCCGAGCGGCCCCCTCGCCGTCGACCTGCATGGCCACCACATGACACTGCTCGAGTAAAAACTCGGCGAGCATTTGCCGCCGCAGCGGCGGCATGTCAGCGAGCTGCGCATTGAGCCAGTCCCGATTCGCGACGATGGCCTCCTCGCTGCCGGACAACGTCATCTCGTCCTGTTCGTTCGGCAGGCGGGTCGCCCCTTCGGTCTGCACAAGCCTTTGAAAGAAAACTTGCGTGGAACCGAGGGTGCGGAGCCGAAGGACCTCGGCCCGGCCAGCGACCGACCGATCCGAAATACATCTCGCAAGCCGGTCTTTGAGGGTGGCGTCGCTTTCATTGTCGCGCAAGATCGCCAGTAGAATCGTCAGTGTCATCAAACGTTGATGCCCGTCCGCAACAGCGAGTGATTGCATCCCGGGCTGCCGATATAAAATGATGGTGCCCAACGGATACCAATCGATCGGTCCATCACCATCCATGATCCGCAGCAGATCAGCCAACAGCCGTTCGACATGCTCCCGCTGCCAAGCGTACTCCCGCTGGAAGAAGGGCAATTGCAATTGTTTGGTATTTGAAAAAATATCTGCGACGGTCAGGACCGTCGCCGACAAATGCGGATCCAACATTGCCTCCTGCGGTCTGCGTCGCAGGACAATACCGACTGTGAAACTTTCGTGACGGTAACAAACGACCACTTCCAGAGCAAAGAATATTCGTCGCGCCGAACCTCAATCCGGTCAACCGCGCTCCCTCATTAACGTCGCGCTACCACTCGGTTCGGTACCTTTTCGTTCGCTTCGGCCATTGTCGCGTCAATTGCCACCCCCGCCTTGCGGCCCGACAACTGCCACATGTCGCAAATTGCCGTTATCAGACGCTCCTCCCGAGCAAGCACTTGAGCCGGCCGCCATTCGCTGATGCCATCGAGTTCCCGCGTGATATGCGGAACCTGGACGACGCCATCGCCAAAATAGACGTCGAGCTTTTGTCGCAGCTCCAGGTTCTTCGCGCGATCATTGCGGTCGCGCGTGATGAGTACAAGGTTGCCGAGCGATTGCGTGCAAGATTCCCGCGCTTCAGGCGTCGGGAACCATATGCGCCACTCGCTGTTGCGCGCCGGCCTGAGCGGCAGAACATGTTCGACCGTGATCGGTTCTCGATCTAACTGCTGTGGAGAGCCTGCGAGAACGTCGTTCAAACGAAGCAGGATCAACTTGCACGTCAGCTGGCTGCGGGCATGGATGTTCCGCAGATTGTAGAGAACCAACCGCTGCTCGTCGCGCGTGAGGTCGAGCGGTCCTCCTGGCGCATCGAATCCAGTCTCGGACCGGATCGCCTGGAGAAGGTTCTGAAACCGGATCGCTCGCTTGTCCGCTCCGATCCCAAGAACCCTGAGGCCGTAGACCAGTCGGTCGAGCCGCTCGACAAAACGGGTCAGTGCCCGTTCGTCGTTGCCGCATTGCCGCCACCTCAACATCAGCGACGGAACCCAGTCGTTGCTGCCAAGCCATCCGAGATAGGAAATATGGCGCTCAATTTCGAGGTGGCAATGCGGTATCGGAGCGATCGCGATGTCGAATTTTTGCAAAGATCGCCGCATAGGGCTCGAGCACGTCGGTCATGAAACGCTCAGGACCGTACGTGGCGATAACATCGCCAATCCCATCAAGGATTCGAACGCGCGTGCGCCCTTCGATCGACCGGATGTGACTGAATAGCGTCTCGAAATCGTCGCCAAGTTGCTCCTCGATGCGTGACCAGTTTGCGGCATGGACGGATCGGCTCTCAGCAGGGATAGCGCCCAGCACTTGGGCCTTCAGGATGTCGTTCCGCGCCAACGGCCGCCCTCGATTGTTGAGCACCGAAAACATCCGATGCGCACGATCGAGAGTTCGCGCGACGATCACTGCAAATTGGCAAGATTGGGCGACAAATGTCGCAAATGCTTCGAGTTCGTCGTCGCTATAGCCAATCAGCTCAGCCATAAAGTGTTCGCGGACAGACAATATCCGGTCTTCCTCGTCACTCGGCTCATCGGCGTCCGGCATGATTGCAGAAGCGCCGCGATCCTGCACAAAGCGCTGCAGAAACTGGCCCGCTCGCGCAGGCAAGACCAATCGCAAATGCCCGCTACCACCCGGCACGTGCACCAGCGGTTCCATGGTCCGTCCCCAGGGGAGCGATCGATCGAAGGCCAGGTCCCGCAGAACGCAAATCAAAATTGTCAACGTCACGAGCCTTTGTTGGCCGTCGACAATGTCATGAAGCTGCACCAGAGGCTCGCTTGCGGCATCGCCGCCAGCCCCGCTTTGCTGATCGAGCCCCATGAATAGCATGGCTCCGAGGAAATAGTCGCCATCGTCCAGCGCTTCCGTCGCAGCCACCAGAAGGTCATCGAGCAGATGACCAGCTTCTTTGGTCGTCCATGAGTAGGCCCTCTGGTACTCCGGAATCTGAAAACGATTGGGCTCGCTCAAAAGCTGGCCAACGGTCATCGAAACGGCATGAAAAGCGGAAGACATTGGCTGTTTTTTGCAACTGGCTGATGTGGGGACGGGACCAGCATCGTCCCGGAAGGGCGCAACGGGTAGCACGCCTTCGCAATCGAGAACAGCTCAGCGGCAACGCCCAATCCGATCCTACGTCCCATGCCGGAACAAGGCAATGATCGTGCGGCCTACTGTTGGGCCCACATGATCCGGCCCAACCAATCGATATCTGCCCGGTTAATCTCCAATCGGCTCCCATCACGGTCGAGCGATGTCAGCGAAATTTTCGAACCGGATAGACCGAGAAGGAGACGTGGCAACGCTGCACCACCCACAGGCTTCACAACGACCCGATCCCCACTTTTTGGCTTTTCGTTCCGTGCAATGATCAGCGTATTGCCGCGACTGTAGACCGGCTCTAGACTTCCATCGGCCACCACGAGCGCGATACGAATCTGGTCGCCCTTGTAGCCTGCCTTCCGGCGACCGCTGCCCGGCCGCACCGTCAAATCGGCTGGCCAATTGGCAACCGATGCTCCTCTGACCTCACCGATCAGCTTTACGGCATTCGGCGTCTGAGGTACGTCCCGGACCGCTTTCAGATGCAGCGCCGCGAACTCGTCAAGCGACGTTCCGGTCGCAGCGAGAACTTTTGCAATGCTTTCGGTGTTTGGCCAGCGGGGCCGACCTTCCGGCGTAATGCGTTTTGATCGATTGAATGCGGTTGGGTCCAAGCCGGCCAATCGAGCCAGAGCGGACGGTGTAAGCTCACGTTGACTGGCAAGCGCGTCTATGGCTTTCCAGATCCATTCGTGAGTAAACGCCTGTCCAGGTTGATGCATCCGGGTGCGCAGCTTTAAGGTTGTGTTAACCAGCGGAAGATGTCGACTCAAAGCCTACACGCGAAGCCTTACTGCAACCTAAGCATGAACCCCGAATCTTGGGTGTACTCTTATGATCTACAAAATTTGCACGCGGGAAGCCTGGGCAACCGCGCTCTCGGACGGGCAGTTGACCGGCTCCGGCGACGATCTCCGGGACGGCTACATCCATCTGTCGACCGCACGGCAACTGGCGGGCACCCTCTCCAAGCACTTTCGTGGTCAGGCCGACCTTGTAATACTCGCCATCCGGGAAGAGTCCGTGAGCCAAGCGCTGAAATGGGAGCCCTCGCGCGGCGGCGATCTTTTTCCGCACCTTTACGGCCAGCTGGAGATAAAAGCCGTCGCCGGCATCCATCCGCTATCGCTCGGCCCCAATGGCGAGCATGTCCTACCAGAAGGTCTGTCCTGATGTTGAATGTGCTCTTCGATCTTGCGCGGCCGGCACTGTTCGCATTGGATCCGGAACAGGCTCATGAATTGACCCTCCGATCGCTTGAAATCGGCCTTCACCCGCGCGACACGCGTGCCGACGACCCGGCGCTACGTTCCAAGCTTGGTGCGCTCTCGCTTAGCAACCCGATTGGAATCGCAGCCGGATTCGACAAGGATGCGCGCGCGCCCGATGCTGTGCTCTCCATGGGCTGCGGCTTCGCCGAGATTGGCACCGTCACGCCGCGCCCGCAGGAGGGCAATCCAAAGCCGCGCCTGTTTCGCCTCATTGCCGATCGCGCCGTCATCAATCGCAACGGCTTCAACAATCTGGGACATGCAGCAGCACTGGCAAAGCTCCAGAAGCGCGCCGCGCGCGGCGGCATCGTCGGCGTCAACATCGGCGCCAACAAGGACGCCATGGACCGGACCGCCGACTACGTTGCCGGCATCGATACGTTCTACGACGTCGCAAGCTATTTCACCGTCAATATCTCGTCACCGAACACTCCCGGACTGCGCGATCTGCAAGCTCCGGCGGCCCTGGACGAGCTTCTCGGGCGCGTCATGGAGGCGCGCCAGCGGCGGATATCCGGGGGCGCCCCGGCACGCCCCATCGTCGTCAAGATCGCACCGGACATCGCCGAGGCGGATCTTCCGGGCATTGCGGAGCGCCTTCTGGCACACAAAATCGACGCCGTCACAGTGTCAAACACAACTCTCGCGCGCCCCCGCCTACTGGATACCAAGACCGCCGGGGAAACAGGCGGACTGTCCGGCCGGCCGGTCTTTCATCGCTCCACGGCCATGCTGGCGCGAGTTTACCAGGCAACCGGAGGCCGCATCCCTCTGATCGGCGCCGGTGGCGTCGATTCCGGCGCAAGCGCGCTCGTCAAGTTGGAAGCCGGCGCAACATTGATTCAGCTATATACCGCGCTCATCTACGAAGGGCCTAGCTTGATCACCCGTATCAAGTCACATTTGATCGATCACTGCCGGATCAACGGACATCTGGCGATTGGCGATGTCACTGGCCGCCGCGCCACAGAATGGGCGTCAAAACCGCTTGACGGTTGAGTTCGGAAACGACACCCGAACGAGTGCCGGAATCCGCGAGAAGAGCGTTGCCGCCCGCGCCAGAAACAGGACCATCATCGACGCCCATAGTCCATGGTTTCCGAAAGCCGCAGGCAACACAAGAAACGCCACAGCAAAAATGACGAAGCTGACGACCATCATATTCCGCATGTCGCGAGTGCGCGTCGCACCAACGAAAATTCCGTCAAGCTGAAAACACCAGACGCCGGCCAGTGGTCCCAGAGCCGCCCAGAACAAATAATGCGATGCCTCCGCATGGACGTTGGCGCTCTTGGCGCCGAACGCAATCAATGCGTCCCCCCACAACCAGATCGCCAATGAGCACAAGCCCGCGAACACAAACGCCCAGAACGTACTGAGTTCAATTGCCCGCCAGAAATTGGGCTTGTCCCGTGCACCGATCGCGCGGCCGACGAACGCCTCGGCGGCAAATGCAAACCCGTCGAGCAGGTAGACTGTCACACTCTGGATATTGAGCAGCAAGCCATTTGCCGCGAGCGTGACATCACCGGCTCGGCCACCTTGCGACGTAAAGGCAATCAGCGCGCTGAACGCAACCAGAGAGCGCACCGTGATGTCGAGATTGATGGCCGACGCCCGCGATAGACGTGCGACGTCCAGGGCGTCCGACAAGGGCGCCCATGCACCCAGCTTGCGTGCGATCTTAATCGCCCAGAGAACCCCGACAATCGCTGCAAAGACCTCCGCCACCAGCGCCGCATACCCGACTCCAGCAACACCGCCGCCTAGACCGACCGTGAAGGCGACGGCAAGCACCATGTTCAGGAGATTGAGCACCAGCTGCAGGACGAATGCGACGCCGGCCCGGCCAAGCCCGATGAACCATCCCAGTAGCGCAAAATTGATCAGTCCCGCTGGAGCAGCCCAGATCCGGATGTCGAAATAGATGTGGCCGGCAGCCACGACTTCCGGCGACCCGCCTGTCAGCCAGAACATCAGGGATCGGACTGGCTGCTGAAAGATCAACAAGAGCGATCCGCTCACCGACGCGACCAGCAGCGCGCGCAGCAAATGCCCCGCCATCTCCCGCTGGTCCCTGGCGCCGTAAGCCTGCGCTGTCAGGCCGGTCGTCCCCATCCGCAGGAAGCTGAAGGTCCAATAGAGCATATTAAAGATCATGGCGCCGATGGCGACTGCGCCCATCAGATGCGGGATCCCGAGCTGGCCAATGACAATCGTGTCGACCAGCCCGATCAATGGCACGGTCGCATTCGATACCGCAATTGGTAGCGCAACGCGCAAAATGTCTCGATGCCCCACAGGTGGCGAGGCAGCCTGCGCGACAGCCGGCTCGGAAGCACTCATGGCGCTAATCGGCCTGCCTGCCGCATCATGAGCGCCGATCGTCGCCGCCGCGACGGGCTCCGAGGAGGCGCGAGATAAGCCAGATCGGAACCACGACGACGGCCCCAAGCAGGAAATAGCCGAATGCACTTTCGACGACCCCGAACCCCAGGGACGAGATACGCTGCAGAAGAAGCCGGAGGTGCAGGAGTATATTCTGTGGGTGTATGTTCAAAGCCGAAAGCACAATGCCGACGACGACTGAGAGCACGATCAGGCGCAGAACGACGGCGAGCGGGTGGCCACCAAACAATCGTTCTTTGTCCATTTCCAGCTCCAGTGTCGGTTAACTGAGGGGCCGGCTAAAGGCGCCGCAGAGCACCGCCCGCATAGCACGTTCAGGTCGGCAAGGCGACACTGGCCTCGCCGGATAAGACCGAGAAAGCCAACGCCAACAATGGCCGTCAAGCGCAAGCCTCGCGACAGTCAACCCCAAGGCCTGCAACGGCCCCACAAGCCCTTGCCCGCTCGCGACGGCTTGCCTCCACGATTTCGGGATTGGTTCGCCGGCCGCGGCTGGGAACCGCGCGCCCACCAGATCTCCTTGATTGAGCAGTTTCGGCATAAGCGGTCGACGCTGCTCATTGCCCCGACCGGCGCCGGCAAGACGCTTGCTGGCTTCCTGCCGAGCCTCATCGCGCTGGCCGACGGCAGGCTAGAACGGACCGGTGCGGGACTGCGAACGCTCTACATCTCGCCGTTGAAGGCACTCGCCGTCGACGTCGCCCGCAATCTGCTGCAGCCGATCGACGACATGGCGCTCGACATCCGGGTCGAAACGCGGACCGGGGATACGCCCGCCAGCAAGCGCCAGCGCCAACGGATCAAGCCACCCGAGATTCTGCTGACGACCCCGGAACAAGTCGCCCTGATGATTGCGCACGAAGACGCGGGCTATCTGTTCGCCGATCTCGACCAGATCATTCTCGACGAACTCCACGCACTGGCGCCGTCGAAGCGAGGCGATCTGCTGGCGCTTGGCCTGGCGCGCTTGCGACGGCTCGCTCCCAAGACCATCATCACCGGACTCTCGGCCACCGTCGCGCGCCCGACCGAGCTCAGAGCTTGGCTCATGCCGCAAGAGGCGCCGGCCTCGCATCTCGCGTTGGCCGATGTCATCCAAGTCGCCGGGGGGGCCAAGGCCGACGTTCGCATTCTCGAAACCGACAATCCGCTGCCATGGGCCAGTCATACTGCCAGATACGCCGTGCCGGAGATCCTCCAGGAGATTGCCCGCCATAGACTGGCGCTCGTGTTCGTGAACACGCGGATGCAGGCCGAACTGCTGTTTCAGGAACTGTGGCGGATCAACGAGCAGAGCCTGCCGATCGCCTTGCATCACGGCTCCCTCGATGTCACCCAGCGCCGCAAAGTCGAAGCCGCGATGGCTGACGGGCGCCTGCGAGCCGTCGTTGCAACATCCACACTCGACCTTGGCATCGACTGGGGTGACGTCGATGTCGTGATCAACGTGGGCGCACCGAAGGGAGCGAGCCGCCTCATCCAAAGAATAGGCCGCGCCAATCATCGTCTCGACGAACCGTCTCAGGCGCTTCTGGTACCAGCCAACCGTTTCGAAGTTCTGGAATGCCGCGCCGCGCTCGAGGCGGTCCACGCCGGAGCGCAGGACGCTACCATCAATCGGACGGGGATGCTGGATGTTCTGGCCCAGCACGTGCTCGGAATGGCTTGCGCGATACCCTTCGCCCCCGATGACCTCTATGCCGAGGTGCGGACAGCGGCACCCTATGCGACACTCAGCCGAGCCGATTTCGATCGTGTGATCGACTTGGTCTCGACCGGCGGTTACGCCTTGCGCGCCTACGAGCGCTTTGCGCGCCTGCGGCCGACGGACGATGGCCGGATCCGCATCTCGCATCCCCGGATCGCGCAACAATACCGCCTCAACATCGGCACCATCGTCGAGAGCCCCATGCTGAAAGTGAGGCTCGTCGGCCGGAAAGGCGCCGGCCCCTCCCTTGGCCGCAAACCGCTCCAAGGCGGGCGAGTTCTCGGCGAACTCGATGAATGGTTCGCCGGCGAATTGAAACCGGGTGACGCATTTGTCTTTGCGGGCGAGGTTGTTCGCCTGGAGGGAATCCGAGAAACCGAAGTATATGTCTCGCGCGCATCGGCGCATGATCCCTTGATCCCGAGTTATCCCGGCGGCAAGTTTCCGTTATCGACACATCTCGCCCAGCGGGTCCGCGAGCTGCTCGCCGACGAGACCAAGTGGCTCAACCTTCCGCGCCCCGTTTCCGAATGGCTGCACTTGCAACGGCATCGATCGATCGTACCTAGCGCCGACGAGGTCCTCGTTGAGACCTTCCCGAACGGCGAGCGGCATCATCTCGTCGCCTACCCATTCGAAGGCCGGCTGGCTCATCAGACGCTCGGCATGCTACTGACCCGCCGCCTCGAGCGCCTGGGCGCCCGACCCCTGGGGTTTGTCGCCAACGACTATGCCATCTCGGTCTGGGGCCTGAATGATCTCTCAGGGATGATCGAGACCGGAAGCCTCGATCTGGCGCGCCTCCTCGACCAAGACATGCTCGGCGACGATCTCGACGCTTGGCTTGCAGACTCCAGCCTGATGCGCCGCACCTTCCGGCATTGCGCGATCATCGCCGGGCTGATCGAACGACGGCATCCGGGAAAGGAGAAGACGGGCCGGCAGCTCACGGTCTCCTCGGACTTGATTTATGACGTTCTCCGACGGCACGAGCCGAGTCATATCCTGCTCCAGGCGGCCTATGCCGACGCCGCGACAGGTCTGCTCGATATCACGCGCCTTCAGGAGTTCCTGCACAGGGTCAAGGGTCGAATCAGGCATATTGCGCTGCCGCAAGCGTCCCCGCTCGCGGTTCCCGTCCTCTTGGAAATTGGACGGGAAACGGTCAACGGCGAGGCCCGCGAGGCGATGCTGAGGGAAGCCGCCGATATGCTGATCAAACAAGTCATGGACGTTGGCTAGAGCATGCTGGAAATCAAGCCTGAACGGGCGCGTCTGACCGACTACGCCTCGCAATCCCTGTCGGTTTGCGGAAAATCGTTCCAAGCCGATATGTCGGGCGCGCTCTACTGGCCCGGTGAGCGCGCGCTCATTGTCGCAGACATGCATCTGGAAAAGGGCTCCGCCCATGCGGCGCGCGGCCAAATGCTGCCGCCCTACGACACGCGAGAAACGTTGCAACGCCTTGCGGGCGTGATCGATCGTTACGAGCCGATGCAAGTGATCGCGCTTGGCGACAGTTTACATGATCGCGGAGGCGCGGATCGGCTCGGCGAGCAGGATCGCCAGATCCTCGCTATTCTCCAGGAAGGCCGTGAGTGGCTCTGGGTGACGGGCAACCACGACCCGGAGATTGGCGACGGCATCGGAGGCCGCGCGGTCGACAGCGTCACGATCGGCGGCATCAAACTTCAGCATATGCCCTACGGTGGCCAGGTGACCCACGAGATCGCGGGCCATATGCATCCGGCGGCGCGCTTGTCCGTTTATGGGCATACCGTGCGGCGCCCCTGTTTCGTTGGCAATGGCCGCCGGTTGGTTCTGCCGGCTTTTGGAGCGTTCACGGGCGGCTTGAATGTACTGGACACTGCCTTCGAGCCGCTGTTCGGCACGGAGGGGATGCGCGTCTGGATGCTCGGACAAGAAGGCGTCTACCCAGTCGCCACGCGGCAGCTCAGCGAGGAGTGACGCTCGAAGGCCTCAATGCGCGCCTTTGCGGAACAGCGTTGAGGCGAGAAGCCCCGAGGCAATGGCCAGCAGTACGGTTGCGATGCCATAAAACAAGGGGTACCGGAACGCGAACTCATGCACGACATGCTCGAAGCCTTCGCGCTCCAGGTTGAGCCGCGCCGTATACTGGCTCAATAACTCGCCGTTCCTGAAGAGATACACTCGGGTATCAAAAGGGCCAACCGTCACGTTGGCCGGGACGTCGACGGATGACCGAAACAGACTTCGGCCAATGAAGGCGACATTGTACTCGCCTTGGCTGTAGAGGCGGTCGTTCTTCTTCAGGCGGACGACGGCATTCCGATAGTCACTGATACTGGTCGCTGACGCACCACCGCGCGCCAGCGCCATCGGGACGTAGTCGAAACCGATCCCATTCGACTTCAGAACTTCAGGCGAGGCAATCTCGTCGAGCGGGCGCGTCGACGCAATTGCGTAGTAGTTCGGCACACCAGAGAATTCGAGGCTCTCTGTATTGAGCCAAATTCCAAGAACACGCTCTTTTTTGCGGGCAACGAGCCGCGTCGGTGTCCCGACAACAACGACAACAATGTCATAGAACCCCGCCTCAGGGCTCGTCTGGCGGCTGTTGTCGACAGCCCCGAAGATAACGATTTCAATTCCGGTAAAGCTCGATGTCACCGCCACGCTTCTGGTCGAGACGTCAGCTGTGACAGTCTCGCGAGGCAGCATTGCCGCAGGATTGGCGGGGTCTGGCGTTGGCGGCATCGCTTTGGGCGCCGGCATGGGCACGGGCGTGGCACGCTGACGGCGCTGCTGGGCACCAAGGTCGCCATGGGAGACCGCGAGCATCATGATCGCAAGGACCATCAACGCGATTGGGCGAATACCTCTGGCCGTAAGCACGTGGCGCAGCATCAGTGCCCCCCACTCGCGCCGGAAATCGAAAACATCTCGGCCGGCGCGGCGATTAAACTCCAAGCCATCCTGGCCGCAACCAGCAAGACCAGCGCTGCAAGCAGAAATCTGAGCTGTTCACCCCGCAGCTTCTCCCCGGCAACGGCGCCAAATTGCGCACCGATCACGCCGCCGACCATCAACATCAGGGCCAACACCACATCGACCGTGAAGTTCTGCTTGGCATGGAGGATAGTCGTCGCCGCCGTCACAAAAACGATCTGAAACAGAGAGGTTCCAACGACGACATTGGTTGGCATCCGCAGCAGATAGATCATCGCTGGCACCATGATAAAGCCGCCGCCGACGCCCATGATGCCCGCCAGAAAGCCGACAAACACCCCAATCAGGAGCGGCGGCAGTGCGCTGATGTAGAGTTTGGACTTGTGGAACCGCATCTTGAACGGCAATCCATGCAGCCAGCTGTGCTGGCCGGGGCGCCGCGCCGATGCTGGTTTGCCCTGGCGCGTGCGCCGTATCGCATTGATGCTCTCGATGAACATCAACATGCCGATGATGCTGAGAAACAGCACGTAGCACATCGTGACAAAAAATTCGAAGTGCCCGGCTTTTCTCAGGACCTTGACGACGTGAACGCCACCGATCGACCCGAGGATACCCCCGACGAGCAGCACAGTGCCCATCTTGATATCGATGTTGTTGCGCCGCCACTGCGCTAGGGCGCCGGACACCGACGACGCCACGATCTGGGCGGCTTCCGTTCCAACCGCGACAGCAGAGGGAATCCCGGCGAAAATCAAAAGCGGCGTCATCAAAAAACCGCCACCGACGCCAAAAAGTCCGGACAAGAAGCCGACGGCCGCGCCCATCCCGACGAAGATGAGAGCGTTGGCGGACAGCTCGGCGATCGGGAGATAGAAATTCATGCTGCGTTCGTCACCCGTCCCAAAGGCGCCAACGATGCTCCGGGTCCGGAACTCGGATGCCGGTCAAACGACGATTGGCGTCTGCATATTTGCGCAGTCGCCATGTGCTCGTCGGAGCGCCCGCAGCGTGCTGCATGTTCGGTGAGCGCAACCGGATGATCTACGTACCCAGCTGCAAAACCTAAGGGATAACAATATGGCCGGCTTGGCAAGCCGACGTTCGGACGCAGGCCACAGAAAAACGGGCCGTGCCCACTGGACACCGCCCGTCGTCAACCCAGGATCGATCGCTCAACACATCAACCGGGGGCACCGGTGGCTCCGGGGGCCGGCTGGGCACGGCCCTTCCAGGCTTCGCCAGTGGCCTTTGCGTCATTGGCCGAATGCTCGATTGCGCGAGGGCGCCAACCCTCAAGCTTCTGCTCGGCAGCCTGCAGCGATACAGAATCGAGCCGTGGCTTCAGGAGATCGCGACGGCGAACCGCTTCTTTGTCGCCAGCCTGAGCGGCAAGGGCATACCACTTGTAGGCAGTCGCGAAATCTTTCGGTACGCCAAGACCACTTTCATGCAGGACACCCAGATTGTACTGGCTGTCAGCAAGACCACGTTCAGCTGCTTCGCCGAACCATTGTGCGGCTGCCGGATAATCCGGGGTGGACGCTCCGCGGCCAGCACTCAGGACAGCGAGATTGTGCATGGCCTTGACGTTGCCCTGTGCCGCTGCCCGGGCATACCAGACGCGAGCCCGCGCCGGGTCACCCTTGATGCCAAGGCCACGCTCATAAAGCGTCGCCAGCCGGTATTGCGCCACAGCCAACCCCTGGGTGGCCGCCCGCTGATACCAGGTGGCCGCTTGCTCAAAGTCCTGCTTGACGCCCTTGCCTTCTGCAAAGCGCACCGCAATCTCGAACTGGGCGGACGGGTCGCCTTTAGCGGCCGCCAAGCGAAGCGACAGCGGGCCAATCGGTGCGGGCGGCAATTCGAGCACCGTTCGGCCGTCGGCCGTCTGATTGACGGTAGGCGCCGCAGCTTGCTGGTCGGACGCATCAGCTCCGCCAAAGTCGGACGGTGCGAGTGACGCTGGGATCGCGGACGTCGAGGCCGCGTTCAGTGCTGTGCGCTCCGAGAGGCTCGCCATTTGCGCCCGCTGCCGCGCCTGCACGACATCATGAATGGTCATTGGACGCGACGTCGCCTGGACGGCAATGCCCGGCCCTTGAATCACCGTCCCGTCGACCGATGCTGTCTCCTGGGTGCGGATGGCGGGGCCCGGATCGCGGTTCTCGCTGAGCTCATCGACCCCGGTTTCGGGCTTGCTGCGCTTCTTCGGCGCCGGCTTGGCCGGATCCATGCTCGGTGCCGGCGCAGGTACGACTGACTTCTGAGGGACGGTTTCGGGCGCAGCTGTGGATGGCGTGGCAGCTTTCGTGGCAACCGGCTCAACCTCTGGTGCAGCGGCCGGTGTAGCCGGCGCGCCACGCTCGATCGGCGCCGAAATGGGGACCGACCGACCTTTGGGGCCAGCAACGAACCAGTAGCCAGCCAGCAGGAACGCCGCCACGCTCGCCACCATCAAGATGCCAGGCCGAACGCCCCCGTTCGTCTCCGGCTTATTGGAGTCGTCCTTCGCGCCGCCGCCGAACAGGCGTTCTTTAAATCCTGCTGCTTTGCCACTGCCACTCGGCTTGGCAGCCGCTTCAGCAATCTGCAACTCGACCTTGGCCCGCTCGGCGGCCTGGCGAGCGAGTGCAATGAAGGCGCGCCGATCGCCGGGAGGCTCAGCCGGCTCGGCGCTCGGAGGTTGATAGGCAGCTGTCGATGCTCGGGTCGTTCGCGTGAACTCAGGCTCAACGCGACGGGCCACGTCGACCTGCGCTTCTGGCGGCGCCGGCCTTTCCGCGGCGGCGGCGCGCGCAGCAGCCTTGGCCTCGTCGGCGAAACTCCGCGACTGCGAACGCGCGGGCTCGGGCTCATCACTCAGCGGGACGTGCGCGGGGCGCGTGTTCACCGGCGACAATTGAGGCTCGATCCGATCGTCGGCAAAACCTCGCGACTGGTTGTCATGAATTAGCGGCCCCTGATCGATCGCGTCGACACGATCGAGAACATGCTGCATCGCATGCTGCATCGTATCCAGCGCGTCCGCAGTCTGCGCATCGTTGCGTCGGCGCTCTTCAACAAACCCAGACAGCAGGTCGTGAAGCGCCGACAACTGGTCGCTCGAGGCCAACTGGTCCTGTGCGAAGGATGGTGTAGAAACGACTGCCGCCGGCACCACCTGGGCGGCGAACCGTTGAGCCGCCTTTTCTGCTGCTTCGTCGGCATAGCGCGAGAGATCGCGATCCGTGGGAACCACGCTTCCAAACAAGCGGAGGATCTCATCGTCGCTGAGCTTCTTGTTGAGGCCACGCAACTGATCGTCGATCGAATCGAGACGCGACAGCTGGGACTGGATCGAGCCCAGCTGCGCCGTCAGCTCGTTGATATGGGCTTCAACGAGCCGCAGACCCTCGACGTCTGAACGGGTTGCGACATCTGCGAGAGCCGAACCAAGCCGGTCCTCAAGCGCATCAAAGCGCTGATTGAGCGCCGACATAGAGGCTTCAGGATTGAGTTGTGCCAACGACTGCTCGAACTCGCGCCGTAATGTCACTGAACCGCGTTTCGAGCCAGAGTTGGTCAATGGCCGGTCCGATTGGTTCCGATGATCCCAGGTTGGCAGCGAATGACGGCGTGGCCGCCAACGGGGCCGAGGCGCCGGTCCGCTCAACTGAGTCGACAGTACGGGCCACGACGGGGGTGATGGGCGTTGTATCAAACGTGCTGCGCAGAGGCGGCAAGCCCGGCTCGCCGGAGTCGTAAAGGCGCGCAAGCGCGTCCGCCGAGTGGCGATCCCAGGGCTCATCCGGATTCTGGCGGTACACGGGTTCGGCTGACTTGGGCTCCTGTTCGGCAACGGGCGCAGCGCGCGACCATGAGGCCCCACTGCCGCCAACGGCTGACCGGAGCGCCGGGGGCGGCTCCTTGAGCGTGGACCACGTCTCCGACGCCAGAGCACTGTAGGAGGATTGAGCAGGAGCGGGCGGCGGAAGCTCATCCGGCTCGACGAACGTGATGGCGGGGCCTTCGCTTGGCGGCATGCCCGGGGTCGATCGCACCGGCTCAACTGATGCGGCGGAAACCGCGGACGGCGCGGCAGGTTCGACCGTGTTAGCGCGGGCAACACGCTCTTGATCTGCCTCAACGAGACGCTCGGCCAACAAGGCCATACCACTCTCGATGCGCTCAAAGGCGGATGCGTAGTGCTGCGGCAAATTCGACTTCATCAACTCCGTCTGGCCACCGAGCCGGGCGAGGCGCTGCTGCATCTCGCGCAGTGATTCGCTGTGCCGTCGGTCTGCATCGGCAATCTGGCCGGCAAGCTGCTGGAGAAACTCCTTGAGGTCCTCGGCGCGGCAGACAAGTTCGCCTCGTCCCATACCGGCTTCCAAGTTCCTCTCGAAAGAAGGATGACCTTGATCTTTGTTCGACATTGCGGTCCCCGTCGGCCCCAAAAACTCGATCCAGGCGTTTGCGCCAGCAGATCCCGGGTGAGGGACGGCTACATCGGTCCAGTTCCGATATTGCCAATGCCGGCTTAAAACGTCCAAAGGCCCTGACGCGGCACCAAATCAGAACCATCTAGTGTGAAGGTCGCAGCGTCCCGTAAAGTTTCGGTTAAAGGCTGTTCACGAATGGGCCGAGATGACGAGCATGCCACAATCGTTTGGTAGTTTTGCGGCGCGTTCGATCAACAACCTGGCATCGCCCAGCAAACGAAGGAAACGCTATGCGCCTTGCATTCATCGGTGCGGCTTTGCTGGTAGCGCTAGCGGGCTCAGCGGTCGCCAACGCGCCCGAAGGGGACCGGACCGGCCGGTTCACGCTGCAACCTATCGATGGCGGCTTCCTGCGCATGGACACCGTCACCGGTGACGTCTCGCTTTGCGCCAAAAAAGGCACGAGCGTTGCCTGCGAACCCGTGAACGACGATCGTGATCTCCAGAAGGAATTGAGCCGACTGAACACGGAAAACAAGGCCCTGAAGGCCGAAATCAAGCGCCTTGAGGAGGTGTTCGACAAGGACCAGGGCCGGCCAACGAGCCGCGCTCCCAAGTTCGAAATCCCGACCGAGGAGGACGTCGACAAGGCGCTCACCTACCTGGAGCGCATGTTCAAGAAATTCAGGGACAAGCTGAAGGACTTCGAAAGCGGGTCTGGTAAGGGCACGCAGCTCTAAGCTTCAAAGGAAACTGTAGGGGTCGATGTCGACAGTGACACGCAGGTCACCTTTCACCTCGGGCAGCCGCGACAACCATTCGCGAATATAGGCCTGGACATCCTGCTCGCGCGGCGCCTTCAAGAGAAGGCGCCAGCGATGCCGGCCGCGAATCACGGCAATTGGCGCCTCGGCCGGCCCCATGACCTCAATCTGAGCCGCCTCGGGCGCCCGCCGCGCAACTTCGCGGGCATATGCCTCGGCCATTTCCTTGTGCCGGGCCGAAACAACCAGGGCGACCAGCCGCCCGAACGGCGGCAACAAAGCCAGCTGACGGACGCGAATCTCGTGCTCCAGAAATGCCTCGCGATCACTGCGGATAATGGCCTCCATCACCGGATGCTCGGGCATGTAGGTCTGAACCAGGCCGCGTCCCCGGGCAAACGAGCGGCCCGCGCGGCCCGTCACCTGATGCAGCAGTTGGAACGTACGTTCGCCGGCACGCGGATCCGCCCCTTGCGCCAGGCCCAAATCGCCATCGACGATCCCGACTGTGGCTAGATCCGGGAAGTGATGCCCCTTAGCAACAATCTGAGTTCCGATAATGATATCGGCCTCGCCTGCTTCGATCTTGCGGATGATCTCCCGCATCTCGGTCAAGCCTGGGATCAGATCCGAAGAGAGCAAGACCATGCGCGCCTCGGGAAACCGCTCGGCAACCTCCTCGGCAATCCGTTCAACACCCGGTCCGCAGGCGACCAGCGTGTCTTCCTCCCCGCACTTCGGGCATTTTTTCGGCAGTGGCAGCGAGAAGCCGCAATGATGGCAATTGAGCCGTCCCCGGAACCGATGCTCGACCAGCCAGGCCGTGCATTGCGGGCAATTGATGCGGTTCCCGCATGACCGGCAGAGCGTCAGCGGCGCATAACCGCGGCGGTTGAGAAACAACAGCGTCTGCTGCTTCTTGTCGAGCGTTTCAGTAATGGCCTGAACGAGGGGGGCAGCGAGCCATTTGCCTCGCTCTGGCGCCTGTTTCCTCATGTCGATCGGTGTGATCTCGGGAAGCTCGGTGCCCGAGAAACGCCCCGGCAAGACGAGATGGCGGTAGCGGCCGGTCCGCGCATTGACGTGGCTTTCAATTGATGGCGTCGCAGAGGCCAGAACGATCGGGCATTTCGCGAGATGGGCGCGCACAATCGCCATGTCGCGGCCCTGATAGTGAATACGATCCTCCTGCTTGAACCCCTGATCATGTTCCTCGTCGATGACGATGAGGCCAAGATCCCGGAACGGCAGGAACAGCGCCGAGCGGGCTCCGACGACGACGCGCGCTTCGCCGAGGGCCGTGGCCGTCCACACGCGGCCGCGCTCGACCGGTGACAGGGCAGAATGCCACTCGGCCGGGGCACATCCGAAGCGCACCTTGAACCGGTTCAGGAACTGGCTGGTGAGCGCGATTTCCGGCAACATGATCAAGACCTGACGGTCGGCCTCCAGGGCCCGTGCCACGGCCTCGTAGTAGACCTCGGTCTTGCCGGACCCCGTGACGCCATCGAGCAACGACGCCGAGTAGGCGTTCGCATCGATCGCAGATTTGAGGGCGTGCGCGGCGATCGCCTGGTCTGCTGACAGCTCGACAACGGCGTGGGCCGGGTTTGGTGTCGCAAGCCGGCGCTCGGGAATCGCGATCTCGACAAGGCAACCCGCCTTGACGAGCCCATCGACGACGCCCGTCGTGCACGCGGCCTCCGCCGCCAGGGCGCTTTTCGCCCGGATGAGGCCGTCAGCCGCCACATCGAGCGCCCTTTGCCGTTCCGGCGTCATGCGAGGGGGCAGCGGCGCGCCACCAACCAATCGCACGCCGACTTTCGGCTTCACGGGCTCGAAGGCAGCCGGCGCACTCATCATCATACGCACAACCATTCCCAGGGGCCCGAGCGTATAGCGCGCCACCCATTCGGCGAACCGGAGCGACACCACCGGCAGCGGCGGCACGTCCATGCGCTCTGTAATCGCCTTCATCTTCTTGGGGTCGACGGCTTTGCTCTGGTCGCCAACGGGGCCATCCCAGACGATCCCGAGACGGACCTGCGGTCCAAATGGAACCAGGACGAAGCAACCGGGTTCAACCTCCATCCCTTCGGGAAGCAGGTAGTCATAGGTCTGGTCGAGCGCGACCGGCAGCAATACAGGCACACGTCCTGCGCTCCGGCCACCCGTCACATCGCCCAAATCCAACAACCCGTCCAAACGGTCGGTCCTTCCAATGCGCAAAGCTTCCAACTAGAACACCTGACGAATCAGTCGCCCGACGCTAGCTAGGCGGGCGACCCAAGCAGTTGTATGGCAAGGAGAGGCGTCGCATGGAATTCTTCGTTGATACAGCCGACGTGGCCGAAATCCGCGAGCTTGCCAATCTTGGCCTGCTGGACGGCGTGACCACGAATCCCTCCCTCATCGCCAAAGCCGGCCGCGATTTCAAGTCGATCATTGCCGAGATCTGCGCCGTCGTGCCGGGCCCGGTTTCGGCCGAGGTCGCAGCAACCGACACCGAAGGCATGCTCCGCGAGGGGCGCATCCTCGCCAAAATTGCGAAGAACGTAACGGTGAAGGTCCCGCTGACCTGGGACGGCCTCAAGGCGTGCAAAACGTTGACCGGCGAAGGAACGATGGTCAACGTGACGCTCTGCTTTTCGGCGACCCAGGCCTTGCTGGCAGCCAAGGCCGGCGCAACGTTCGTTTCACCATTCATCGGCCGGCTGGACGATATCGGCCTCGACGGAATAGCGGTGATCCGCGAGATCCGGACGATCTACGACAATTACCCCGAACTCAAAACCAAGATCCTTGCGGCGTCGATCCGCACCGTGAACCATGTCCGCGATGCGGCCTTGATCGGGGCCGACGTATCCACTGTGCCGCCCGCGATTCTGAAGGCGCTGGTCAAGCACCCATTGACCGACAAGGGCCTCGAAGCCTTCCTCGCCGATTGGAAGAAAACCGGCCAATCGATCGCATGATGGGCGAACTCAATTGACGATAAGGACGCGCGCGTCGGTAGTCTCGAAGGTCAACGCGACATCCGTGCCGGGCGCAACATCATCGCCCGAATGCACGCGCACGGTGGCCCCGCCCGCCTCGACAAGATATTCAGAGTAGGCGCCGAGGTAGCTGACCTCACGGATCCGCCCGGCGAGGCGTTGCACATCGCGGCCGGATTCCGACGCCGAAGGTTTCACCAACCGAACCGCCTCCGGGCGTAGCATCAACTGGTGCTTCCCGCCCGCCACGGCTGCGCTCGAATCCGCGCGGATGATCGCACCATCCGGCAAACGCCATTGCCCATCGCCGGCCACGGAAACGTCCAGAAAGCTTGCGACGCCGACGAAATCCGCGACGAACTTGTTAATAGGCCGCCGATACAGGTCTTTCGGCGTCCCGGCCTGCATGATGACACCCTTGTCCATCACGATCACGCGATCCGACATGGAAAGCGCCTCGGCTTGATCATGCGTCACGTAGAGCGCGGCGATGTTCAGCTCGCGTTGCAGGCGATGGATCTCAGAGCGTGTCGTATCCCGAAGCTTGGCGTCGAGGTTGGACAGCGGCTCGTCAAACAACAAGACGCGGGGCCGACCAACAATAGCGCGAGCAAGTGCCACCCGTTGCTGCTGACCACCGGACAGCTGCGAGGGCTGGCGATCCCGCAGCTCCTTGAGACCGACGATGCCGAGGGCCCAGTCGACCCGCTCGGCCAAAGTCGCCGCAGCCGTTTTCTTGATCTTCAACGGGAACGCAACATTCTCCGCCACCGTCATGTGCGGCCAGACCGCGTAGGATTGAAAGACCATACCGATATCGCGCGTATTCGGCGGCGTCATGATCCCGCGGGATGGCGCTGACACCGTCTCGCCGGTGATTGCGATTTCGCCGCCGTTGGCGTCTTCAAGGCCGGCGATGCAGCGCAGCGTCGTCGTCTTGCCGCACCCGGAGGGCCCGAGCAGCGACACGAACTCGCCTTTGGCGACCTCGAACGAAACACCGCTGACGACGCGGTTCGTGCCGTAGATCTTGTTCAACTCTTTGACGCTGATGCTCATGGCAGTTTCCCAGTTGGCCCTTCGGATGCCCACGGCGCATCCGGCCGCTCAATTCCACTTTCGCCGGGCGTTCGGCGAGAGCCACAGGATCAGCGACATGACGACAAAAATGATGAGCGTCGCGATGACGGAGAGCGCACTGGCGAGGCCCCAGTTAGCCTGATCGAAAAACGCGAAGATCGACACGGAGATCACCATCGTTGAAGCGGTGAACAGAAGGATTGCCGAGGAAATTTCGCGGAAGAAGGCCATGAACAGCAGGAAGAACGAGCTTTGCACGGATGGCAGCACGATCGGCAGAAGTATCTTCGATAGCGTCTCGACGCGCGAGGCCCCAGAAACCCAAGCGGCTTCCTCGAGGCTTTTGTCGACCTGGACCATCTGGCCACCAATCGTCTCGGTCGCGTACGGCAGGTAGCGGGTAATATAGGCGACGATGATGATCGCCAGCGTTCCATAGAGCGGCAGCGGCAGATAGGCATAGGCCCAGAGCAACCCGAGGCCGATGACCACACCCGGCACGCCGAACGGCAGACTGGCCGTCAAGTCCAGCAGCTTCGAACCGGCCGGCTTCTCGCGCAATGTGAAGTAGGACACCAGGAAGCCGAGCGCGGCCCCGAGTGCCGCCGCAATTCCCGAGGCGACCATCGTGTTCCAGAAACTCGACAGCGTCGCGGCACTTTCCCAGATGAAGACATAGTTCCGGGTGGTATAGGCCGCCATCATCGGATTGGCGTTGAAGAACTTGATCAGTGATGTGTAGACGAGAATCAGCGCCGGCAGGATCAGGGCAAGGAATGCAAATCCGAAGGTCAGCAGATAAGCGGCCCATTTCCACCGACCAAGTCGGATCGGGGCAAGACGGCCGGCTTTGCCGCCGACAGTCGTCAGCCGCGCATTGCTGACGACGCGCCGCTGCAGCCAAATCGCGAGGCCGGTGATCGCCGAGAGCGCGAGGCCAATGGCGGCGGCCAGCCCATAGTCAGTCGGCGGGAAACGGCAGAGCAGATAGAGCTGCGTCGCAAGGACGTAAATTCGCCCAGGCGAACCGATCAGCGCCGGGATCGCGAATTGTTCGATCGACGTGATGAACGTCAGGATGAAGCTCGACACGATAGAGTAGCCGAGCAACGGCAAAGTGATACGGGACAAGACCTGCGCGGGCGTCGCGCCCGACGTGCGCGCGGCCTCTTCATACATGCCATCCATCGCCGTGATCGGCCCGCGCATCGTGAGATACACGAATGGCACCTGATGGAGCACCATCACCAGAACGATCCCCAATGTCGTGTAGATGTCCATCTTGCCGGAGAACCCGAGCAGGTTGTTCCAGACATAGTTGATGATGCCGCCCGGCGAACCGATGATGATCCAGGCCATCGCCAAGATGAACGACGGAAAGTAGAAGGCCAGTCCGATCAACGCCGTGATCGTATTCGGATATTTGAAGTCCGTTCGATGAACGACGAGCGCAATCGCCACACCGAAGATCACCGATGCCACAGCGGTCAGGATGCCAATCCAGAGCGTGATGAAGAGGGTAGAGAGCACACCCTCCGAAAAAAGGCCGGCGTAATTCTTCAGCGTCCAAGCGCCATGCGGATCACCAGGCGCGGCCGTACGAAAGCTGCCATAGATGAGCGCTATAATCGGGATCAGGACGAGCAGCGCGGTCACGACAAACACGAACGCATAAAGGGCGCGCAACACGCCCATCCCGGTACCACGCGACGCCGTTTTCGCCGGGGCAGACGCGTTGCCACCGGCTTCCGGAGCGAGGGAGGCTGTCACACGCTTAACTTTCGAGCTATCGGCCTCAGACATGCATTCACTTGACGCCGAAAACCTTGCGCCAGTGCTCGATCAACGGCTTCTGCACCTCGGGCGTCAGGATCGACATTCCATCGACCACCTTCGGCAACTTGTCGGTCGCCGGTAGTTTCGAGAGGGCAGGGGCACCGGTCCGAGTAACGGAAAGGCCACCTTGCTCGACGAGTAAAGCCTGGCCATCCTTGCTCATCAGCCAGTTGAGGAAGACGCGCCCGACGTTGGGATGCGGAGCCTTTGCAGCGACACCAGCAACGGCATCCGAAGTCGTCGTACCGGACGCGGGATAGGTAAAGCCCACTGGTGCACCGTCTTCGAGCATGGCATTCAGCGGAATGTCGGTCATATGGGCGACGTGCGCGTCACCGCGGATAATGGCCTGAATAATGCCGCTCGAGCCCTCGAAGAAGCGCACATCGTTGGCCTTGAACTTCTCGGCCGCATCCTTGATGCCGAGCTTGTCCCAATAGGCGAACATCTGCTGAACCGAGATCGAGCGCCATGGCGTGTTCAGCGCCACCTTGCCCTTCCACTTCGGGTCCATCAAATCCACCCACTCTTTAGGGGCATCGGCATCCTTGACGAGTGTCTTGTTCCAGACGATCGCTTCACGAACCTGCTGGATCACGAACATCTGGCCGCCAATATTGCGGGCGGGCGCGAAATTGCCCTCGAACTCCGGCGGCTGCCACTTCGCAAACCAGTTCGGCACCTCCTTCATGAAGTCGCTGTCGGCAAACGTGATCACGACATCGGCGATATGCCGGTTGGCGACAAACTCCGTCCGGAACCTTTCGTTCAGCGGTCCGGACCCCAAGCGCACCTGCTCGGTCTGGATCTCGGGGTACTTGACGCGGAACTTCTTGAGGATCTCCTCGATCCCGGCCGGGCGGATGTTGTGATAAAGGGTAAGCTTCGCTTCCTTCTTGGCCGCGGCCTCGACCTCAGTCCAGGACTGCGCGACGGCCGCGCTGCCCCCCATGGCGACGCCCATGGCAAGGAGTGTACCCAGCGCAGTGCGCCGCGTCTGACAGTCAAGTAACGACATCATATCCCTCCCAGGGGCGAGCATGGCGGCGGGATCTCGGGTCCCGATTGGGGGCGATACTTCGTCGTTAGAGTGCGCCCTGTCAACCAAGACAACAGTGGGGACCTTGCGCTCAGGCTGTTGAATTGCCGCAATAAAACCCACAGTACCTGGCCACGCAAATAATTCTTCGGGTCCGCCCAAGGAATGCCCGAGGCGCGACGTCAAATGGAACAGCAGCGGCCGAAGGCGCGAGTGTGAGTGACGGGATCGATCAGGGAAGCGATCACAGCCTGGCCCATAAGGCGGCGGCAGGCGATCCTGAGGCGTTTGCGGCACTTCTGGAGCGCCACTATGACCGCATTCACCGGCTGGCGTGGCGGTTGACGGGCACGGCGGCCGACGGCGAGGACGTGGCGCAAGATGTCTGCCTGAAGCTGGCGACGGCCATCCGTGGGTTTCGTGGTGAGGCCGAGATCGGCACCTGGATCTGGCGCATCACCTACAACGCGGCGACGGATTTGCTCCGCACCCGCCAAAGGGTTCGGCCGGTTGAACCGTCGGAAATGATGAACCTCGTCGATGCTGCGGCGGGCGTCGCCTGGAACAGAGAGCCGCAAAGGAAGGGCGAGCTGTGGGCTGCGGTCCACGAGCTTCCAGGCCAGCAGCGCGATGCGGTAATGCTGGTGTACGGCGAGGAGATGAGCCACGCGCAAGCCGCAGCCGTGATGGGTTGCTCCGAAAAAACCGTTTCCTGGCATTTGCATGCCGCGCGCAAGAAACTCAAGACGAAGCTCGAGGCAGTGAGCTGAGGCCATGACCGAGACCGATCTGAAAATGCTCAAAGATGTGTCGGGGCCCGCGCCCAGACCCGAGGTGCGCCGCGCCGCGATCGCAGCCGCTGTGCAAGCCTTCGAACGGCATGACCAACATGATGCAACCGGCACACAGACGCGATCCGAATTCGCAGACAATCCGAATTCGGCCCAAGGTTCCGGAACTGCCATCCGTCCCATCGACGCAGTGATCCAGAAACCAAGGAGAGCCTGGATGCGTCGAAATACATATGCTTTAGCGGCCTCGGTCGCCGGATTGGCTATCGGCTTGACGACGGTGTGGAGTCTGAAAGGCACGCAAGTGCGTGGATTGCAGCCGCCGACGGTCGCAATCGCGCCGCAGGCAGCGCGAGGCAACTTTGGCGAGCCGGCAAACCCAAGCCACGATGCGCCGCGGCAGGTTCAGGTGATCCCGGTTCCATCGGTGGACCTGCCCAAGCCCGCGTCCCCGACCATTCCAGGACTGATCATAAACGGGAGCGATCCCGCGAGCCGGCAAACCGAGGAGAAGCGCAAGGCCGAGATTGATCGAGGCCGAGCATCACCGTCCGACAACAATCGCATAGCCGCGTTGGCCGATAAGGAGTTCGCACGGAAAATCGACGAGGCTGCGGCCGAGACCCAGCTAACGAGGGCACGGAAGGGCAATGCGCAACCAGGCGAACAGCAGCTTGCAACGCTGCCACCGGCATCGGCCGCACCGGCGCCTGGGCTCCTGGGCTACATCCAGGAAGGCAGCAATGACGGATCGCGCAAGCGGATCGATGGTGACGCGCGGGTTGCGCACAGCCAGGATCACATCCCGCCGCAGCTCCATGCCGAGCAGGGCCGCGACCGGTTTGCGAACGCGGATATGAATCCGATCAAGTCCGTTGCAGCCGAGCCCGTCTCGACGTTCTCGATTGATGTCGACACGGCGTCTTATTCGTTCGTCCGGCGCGCATTGAACGCCGGCCGCCTGCCTCAGAAAGCCGCCGTGCGCGTCGAGGAAATGATCAATTATTTCCCCTATGCCTATCCGGGCCCCGATGGTCGCGAAACGCCGTTCCAGCCGACCGTGACAGTGCTGCCGAGCCCCTGGAACGCGGCGAACAAACTCGTTCACATCGCAATCAAAGGCTATGGCCTCAAGAGCGCCGATCGGCCCCGCGCCAATCTCGTGTTCCTGGTGGATGTATCCGGCTCGATGGCGCCGGCCGACCGCCTGCCATTGCTCAAGACCGGATTCCGGATGCTGCTCGACAATCTGCGCCCCGACGACACGGTCGCGATTGTCACCTACGCGTCAGGCTCGGATATCCGCCTGCAGCCGACCAAGGTGGCCGAGAAGTGGAAGATCGCGGCAGCCATCGAAAGCCTCAATGCCGGTGGCTCGACGCACGGCGCCGCCGGCATCACCGACGCCTACAAAGTGGCCGAGGCACATTTCGACAAGACGGCGGTCAACCGCGTGATCCTGGCGACGGACGGCGATTGGAATGTCGGCATCACCGACCGGAGCCAATTGAAGAGCTTCATCGAGCGCAAACGCGAGACGGGCATCTATCTCTCGATCCTTGGCGTCGGCATGGGCAATCACAACGACGCCCTGATGCAGACGCTGGCGCAAAACGGCAATGGCGTCGCGGCCTACATCGATACGCTCAACGAGGCGCGCAAGGTGCTGGTCGACGAGGCGTCTTCGACGTTGTTCCCGATTGCGAAGGATGTGAAAATCCAACTGGAGTTCAATCCGGCGCGCGTGTCCGAGTACCGCCTGATCGGCTACGAGACGCGCGCCCTGAAGCGCGAGGACTTCAACAACGACAAGGTGGATGCCGGCGACATTGGCTCGGGGCATACGGTGACGGCCATCTACGAGATCACGCCTGTTGGCGCGCCGCAGGTTGCAGACACCGTGCGCTACGGCAATGAAACGGCCAACCGCGCCGCCGCCGCGCCGGCGGTTGCCGCCTCGCCAGAAACCGCGAATGAGCTGGGTTTCCTGAAGTTGCGCTACAAGCTGCCGACAGAGGACACGAGCCGCCTGACTTCGTTCCCGATCACGTCGGCGCACGAGCGCCGGGTGATTGACGGGGCCTCGACGGAGGTGCGGTTCTCGACGGCCGTGGCCGCCTTCGGGCAGCTGCTCCGGGGCCAGCCGTACATGAAAAATTACAGCTATGACGACGTCATCAGTCTGGCGAATGGCGCCAGGGGTGACGACCCGTTCGGCTATCGGGCGGAATTTGTTTCCCTCGCGCGCCTGGCAAAATCGGCCCGGCCCTGATCATCGCCGCGTGTTCCTATAACCAGAGCATGCCTGTCGGCCGATGCCTCGCGGTGTCGGCCGATGACGTTTGCCGGCCTGTGAACCGATCGACATAACGGTGACAGTCGGCTCGGCCAGTGCCATGCTTGCGACTTCGGGAACCGGCTCGACCGCTGCTCGCGACCCAAGACACAAGAGGACTGGCGTATGAAAAAATGGCTCCGAACCACAGAATGCCTGACGTTCGAAGTGAAAGGCGCCGTCGCTTGGGTGACACTCAACCGGCCCGAAAGGCGAAACGCGCTCAATCGCACGCTGTTGCGGGAATTACGCGACGCCATGCTCGAAGCCGACGATCTCCGTTCCGTCCGATGCGTGGTCCTGCAGGGCGCAGGCAAGGATTTCTGCTCCGGCTACGATGTGTCGGTGCCCGCCAGCGCGACTGATTACGATGCGAGCCAGTATCGCCAACCCGGCGCGATCTCGGTGGCTGACGACACCTGGCGGCTCGAGCGCAACCAGTCAGATATCCTTACGATCTTCGATATGCACAAGCCGGTGATCGCCGCCGTGCAAGGCAATTGCGTCGCCGGCGGCACAGATCTCGCGATCTGCTGTGACATGGTGATCGCGGCGCGCAACGCCCGGATCGGCTTCCCGGCAACGCGGGCCATGGGAACGCCGCCGATGCACATGTGGCTCTATAACATCGGGCCGCAATGGGCGAAGCGCATGCTGTTGACGGGAGACATGATCACGGGCCGCGACGCAGCCAAGATCGGCATGGTTCTGAAGGCGGTGGCCCCCGACAAGTTGCAGATGGAGGCAGCAGCCCTGGCCGAGCGCGTTGCCATGATCGATTCCGACATCCTCGCCGGCAACAAGCGCATCGTGAATATGGGTCTGGAGCTGATGGGCGCCCGCATCCTCCAACGGTTCTCGGCCGAGACCGACGCACGTGCGCATCAATCGGCGGCGGCGAAGGAGTTCGGTCGCGTGGCGCGCGAGCAAGGTCTGTCGTCAGCGTTCAAGCAACGCGATGCGCCGTTCGGCGACGGCATGATCCGGATGGAGGACGAGGATTGAGGCGCTACCGCGCGGTCCAGCCGCCATCAGCGAACAACACCGTGCCGGTACAGAACGACGCCTCGTCGCTGGCCAGAAACAGAATGGCCTGAGCAATTTCGTCGGGCCGGCCCATGCGCATCATGGGCTGGCGCGCCTCGAGCGCCTTGCGCATGGTCGCCGCGTTCGGCCCGCTTCCGAGAATCTTGGCGTAATAGGGGCTTTCGATCGTACCTGGGGCCACCGCGTTGATCCGGATGCCCTGCTCGACATGATCAAGCGCCATGGCGCGGGTCATCGCCGCAACGGCGCCTTTCGAGGTGACGTAGGCCGCCCGATCCTTGATGCCGACACGCGACGTCGTCGACGCCGTATTGACGATTGCCCCGCCACCCTGGCGCGTCATCACCGGAATTGCATATTTGCAGCCGAGAAAAACGCCGTTGATGTTGACAGCCATCAGCGCGTTCCAGTCTTCCTCGCTGGTGTCCACGACGGAGCCGACGATGCCGAAACCGGCATTATTCACAAGGATGTCGAGGCGTCCGTGCGCCGCGACCGTGCCGTCAATCATCGCTTTGACCTCAGCCGACCGGGCCACATCGACGCCGACAGCGCGGGCCCGCCCGCCGATCTCGGCGGCAACCGCTTTGGCCGCGTCGAGGTTCTTGTCGGCAACGGTGACGCTGGCGCCTTCAGTCGCGAACAACTTCGCCGTAGCGTGGCCGATACCCGAACCGGCGCCCGTGATGATCGCCACTTTATTCTTGAGTCGCATGGAACACCTCGTTGCGTCAGCCTGCGTCGTCAAAACGATATTTCGTCGAGCAGAACTCGCACGTGACGGTCACGGCGCCGTCGGGCTCGCGCAGCCCGGAAAGCTCGTCCGACCCCAAGCCCTTCAAGAAGCTTTCGATCCGGCCGCGTGAGCAGCGGCATTTCGCGCGGATATCGGCTATTTCGCCGACGCGCACACCCTCTTCATGAAATAGCCGCAGCAGCAGCCGCTCCGGGGACAAAGTCGGGTCGATCAGCTCATGCGCTTCCACGGTGGCAGCGAGCGTTGAGACCCGCAGCCAGTCATCGTCGTGCTCGCCGTGGAGACGCTCGTCGCGCTCCTCCGGCGTCTCATCCGGCCGCGGATCGCCGCCGGCGACCGGCACATGCTGCACGATGAGGCCACCGGCCCGCCACCGCCAGCCGGGTTGTCCTTGCGCGGGGCTCGTCACGTATTGGCGCGCGACGGCGAGCCGGATGAACGTCGGCAGCTGCTCGGATTGACGGAAATAGGTGTGCGCGGCGTCCGTCAGGGAGGTGCCATCGATGGCCACGATTCCCTGATGGCTGACCTCGCGGCCGCCCGGATCGATCGTCATTGCCATGCGCCCTTGCCCGATCAACTCTGGCGCACCGAGCCGTTCGGCGGAAACCGTGGCAGCAAGCCGCTCCCGGTCAAAGCTGGCGTAGCCGCGAACAGCGCCGGGAAAGTCATAATGGGCAACGAGAAAGCCGACTGGACCGCTCGTCTTGGTTTGCAGAATAAGCCGCCCGCCGGCCTTGATCGGATGGCCAAGAAGGACGGTCAACGCCAGCGCCTCGCCGAGAATTTCACTGACCGCGGGCGGATAGTCGTGTCCGGATAGAACCGCGTCGACGGCCGAGCCGAGGCGGACGATCCGACCCGACATCCGGGACCGCACGGTGCCGAACGGCAGCACGATATCGTCCGGGCTATCGCGCCGTGCCTCTCGCGTGGCCGCGACGCGCTCCGTCATCTCAGCCCCCAAGACACCAGGCAAGAATGGCCTTTTGCGCGTGCAGCCGGTTCTCGGCCTCATCGAACACCACGGACTGCGGTCCGTCGATGACGCTCGCGGACACCTCGTGCCCACGGTAGGCCGGCAGGCAATGCATGAAAATGGCGTCTTTGGCCGCCCGTTTCATAAGCGCGTCGTCGACGGCATAAGGCCCGAGCAGCTGCTTGCGGCGCGGGGCATCCGACTGCCCCATAGAGACCCAGGTATCGGTGACGACGCAATCGCTTCCCTTAACCGCTTCGTTGGCGTCGTCGGTCAACGTGACGTCGCCGCCCTCCCGCCGCACCCAGTCCATGACGGTTTTGTCCGGATTGAGCTGAGGCGGGCAGGCGAGCCGCAGCTTGAAGCCGAAGCGAGCGGCGGCGTGTGCCCACGAAACCGCAACATTGTTGCCGTCGCCCAGCCAGGCGATCTTCTTGCCTTTGATGGGCCCTTTGGATTCCTCAAACGTCAAGATGTCGGCGATGATCTGGCACGGATGGGAAAAGTCCGTGAGCCCGTTGATCACGGGAACTGACGCATTCGCTGCCATCTCTGTCAGCGTTTCGTGCTTGTTGGCGCGCAGCATAATCGCATCGCCGTATCGCGAGAGCACCTTCGCCGTGTCCGCCACTGGCTCGCCCCGACCCGTTTGCAGGTCCGCGTGATTGAGTGCGATCGACTGGCCACCGAGTTGGCGCATCGCGACGTCGAACGAGACGCGCGTGCGCGTCGACGGCTTTTCGAAGATCATGACCAGGATCGCGTCTTCTATGCCTTTCGGACGCATCTCCTTCGGCACACGCTTGCCGGCCCGCTTCATGGCATGCGCCATATCCACGATCCGCCGCAGCGTGGCCGCATCGATCTGGTCGAGATCAAGGAAATGGCGAAGTGTCTTGGCCCGGCTCCGCGAGGCCTTCGAGGGCGTACGTGTCAGCACGGATCTCAGCCAGTCTTCTTTAGCGATCTGATGGCGCGGGCGAGGCGGGTGATGCCTTCCTTCAACTCGTCCTCTGTCACGGTCAGGGACGGGAGCATACGGATGACATTGTCCCCGGCCGACACGGTGAGCAGTTTCTCGGCCGTGCAGGCCTTCATGACGTCGCCAGCCGGATATGCGGCCTTCAAACGGACGCCGCCCAGCAACCCATGTCCGCGGATCTCCTCGACGGCATCAGGAAGCTCGTCCTTCAGACCTGCGAGCAGTTGCTTCAATCGCAAGCCCTTTTGCTGGACTCCGTCGAGGAACCCCTTTTCGAGCATCACATCGAGAACCGCATTGCCAACGGCGGTGGCGAGCGGATTGCCACCGAACGTCGAGCCATGCGTGCCCGCAACCATGCCCTTGGCAGCTTCCTTGGTCGCCAGGAACGCGCCGAGAGGGAAGCCCCCGCCGATGGCCTTGGCAATGGCCATGACATCGGGCTTGGCGCCCGACCATTCATAGTGGAAGAGCTTGCCGGAGCGACCCATTCCCGACTGAACCTCGTCGAGAACAAGCAGCAACCCATGCTCGTCGCACAACTTGCGCAGGCCCAGCATAAAGGCATCCGGGACGACGCGAACACCGCCCTCCATCTGCACCGGCTCGATCATGATCGCAGCGGTTTCGTTCGTTATCGCTTTGGCGACCGCGTCGAGGTCATAGCCCTTGAGCTGATCAAACCCTTCGGAGACCGGACCGAAGCCCTCAAGGTATTTGGCATTGCCGCCTGCGGCCAAGGTCGCGAGCGTGCGCCCATGGAACGCCCCTTCGAATGTGATGATCCGGTAGCGCTCGGGATGCCCGTCTGCCGACTGAAACTTCCGGGCGAGCTTGATCGCGCCCTCGCAGGCCTCAGCGCCTGAGTTGCAGAAGAACACGCAATCGGCGAACGTCTCCTCGACCAGGCGTTCAGCAAGCCGCTCCTGGTTCTTCACGCGATAAAGGTTCGAGGTGTGCCACAGCTGTCCCGCCTGTTCCGTCAGCGCCGCGACCAGCTTCGGATGCGCATGACCGAGCGCATTCACGGCAATGCCGCTCGTGAAATCCAGGTAGCGATCGCCTGTCGTTGAAACCAGCCAGGACCCTTCGCCGCGCTCGAATACGACATCCTGGCGGCCGTAGGTCCCCATCACTGCGGGCGACGGGCCTTTCGATGGGCTCGATTTCGGCGCGGCCTTCCCGGCGGCTGGCTTACTGGCGGTTTTCGTGGGCGCGGCCATGGCGTAAATCCCGGAGACAACGAAAAAAGCCGCCTTCGCCGGCGGCCGGATACGTGATCAATACGGCCACCTGCGACTTTCTGTCAATCGACGAGCGTTGCGCGCTCGCATCAATTCTGGGCCTTTCGCCATCAGGCAAGGCGCCGCAGACGAGGGCGTTCGACCAAAACATACAGCGAACGCAAATCAACCTGTGTCGGAACCGACACGGCCTACTGTCAATGGGGCGGCCAAATCCGCCTTCGCCTTGTGCGAGCAATTCAGCCCATTGTATGGTCCCCGTCATCGAGCACGAGATGTGGCGCGTTTTCGCCGATCCCGAGTTGCTCATACGGTAGCCGTCGTAGTTGCATCCGGTTGCCACAAGACCGTGCCTGTCGCCGGTCTGTCCAGCGTTTCTTGTCAGTTAGTCCGTGTTCGGCGCTTTGCCGGCTCGCCTGTTTGCGCGCACTCAGCGCCGCGACGGTGGCCGCACCTTGCGCCGGCAATGTCGACGTTCGCCCATTCGGCGACGCGATGCTCTTCTGCGAGGAAGACGATCCATGAGTTGGAACGACGAACGTGTTGAGCTCCTGAAGAAACTTTGGAGCGAAGGATTGAGCGCCAGCCAGATCGCCGGGCGCCTAGGGTCGGTGACCCGAAATGCCGTCATCGGCAAGGTGCACAGGCTTGGGCTGTCGGGTCGCGCGACAACCTCGCGGATGAAGAGCCACCGTCCGCGTCCGCGCAACAACAATGCCGTCAAGCGCGCGGCAAAGCCGCAATTCCGCAACGTCGGCAGCACGGCCCTGCGCGAACTTTATCAGAAGGACGCCGAGCCCTACGTCGCGCCGTTCGAGGAGCTGGTGATCCCCCTGAAGGAGCGCCGGAGCATCCAGTCGCTCGAGGAAAACAATTGCCGTTGGCCAATTGGCGATCCTCAGGAGACTGAATTCCATTTCTGCGGAAAGAGCAAAGTGACGGGACTGCCGTACTGCGAGTTCCATGCCCGCCGCGCCTTCCAGCCACCGCAAGCCCGACGCAGCGGCGGAATGCCGTACGTGCGACGCGAGCTGCCGTCGCCGGTACCGGCCGCCGCCATCAAGTCCGACGAGCCCGCGGAGACCTGAGGCACGCCTGACGACGAGATTACTGTTCATCCAATTGAGGGATTGGCTGAGCAGCGGGGGAAGGGGAACCGGAAGCGCGGGGGTATCGCTTCCGGTTCCTTTTTTTTGCGCCAGGCGGAGAAACGCTGGAAACCTTCTCTTGCGATCGCCATTGCCCGGTTGCGCCCGTTCAAAGACAGTCGTTGTCTGTGCGGCAACCCGTGAGCAGTCGAATGGCCAAAATCAATGTCAAGACCAGCAAGAGCGACCCTCGAGGTGGCTGCCATCAAGGGGTTCGACATCGATGATCCCAAGCTGCCCAAGGCGATCGAAGAAGCCGCATTCGGAAGCGGCCGCTACCCTTTCGAGAAAAAGCTGAAGCGGGACACGTTCGAAGCCGAGCTGGTGCAGCTCCAGATCGAGCTGCTCAAGCTGCAGGCGCACATCGCCAAGACCAAAGATCGCCTGGTCATCGTCTTCGAGGGCCGCAACTCCGCGGGCAAAGGAACGTGCATCAGCCATTTCCGCGAACATCTCAATCCACGGACCGCTCATGTCGTTGCCCTCACCAAGCCATCCGAGGTCGAGCGGGGGCAATGGTACTTCCAGCGATACGCGGCCCACTTGCCGACCGCCGGCGAAATCGTCCTGTTCGATCGCTCCTGGTACAACCGGGCCGGTGTCGAGCGTGTGATGGGGTTCTGCACACCCGACCAACTCGCTGACTTCCTGCGCGAGGCGCCCGAATTTGAAGGTATGCTGGTTCGCGAAGGGATCCGCTTTTTCAAGATCTATCTCGAAATCGGCCGCGAGATGCAGCTATCGCGGTTCCACGAGCGCCGCCACGATCCATTGAAGCGGTGGAAGATCACCGACATCGATGTCGCGGCAATGTCCCGGTTTGACGATTACACCAAGGCGAAGGAGGACATGTTCCGCTTTACGCACACCGCCGTCGCGCCCTGGACCGTTATTTTGTCCAACGATCAGCGGCGGGCCCGCCTCGAGTCCATTCGCTTGGTCCTTGCTGCCTTCGACTATGCCGGCAAAGACGCGAAAGTCGTGCGAGTGCCAGACCCGAAAATCGTCGGCTCTGGACCGGATTTCTTCTATCGACAGGCCACAGCGACCGCTACATGACCCAGCGTGAGACGAGCGCCTGGATGCTTTTCCATGTTCCCTCGATCTTGCCCACGATCGCCGGGAGGCCCTGAGATACCTGCCACACGACACCGGCTGCCGGGGGCAGCAACCGGAACAGAATGGCCCGAGCTTCCCGCCGGCCGAGATTGAGCTTCAACTGCTCGAGGTGCGAGATCCTGAAGATCGTGAGCGCCTCGCCCAGGCGCTGTTCCAACGGCACCTTGTCGGATGAGGCTGCACCCTCTTTCCGCGCCTTGGCATCGCGCCACATGGCTTGCGCAATCGAATTGCGCAACGCCAACGTTTCCGTCTCGACGGACTTGCGCACCTTCCGCCGCAACATCACCCAGGGGGGCACAAACCCTACGACCAGCAGCACGGCGGTGATCGCTAACCCCGCATAGTCCGTCAACTCGCCGCCGGTGTACCAAAGGTAGAAAATGGTGATCGCGCTGAATCCGAGAACGATGGTCGCGCCCTGCGTGCTCATCTGCAGAAACGGCTGGTAGTGCCGCTCGTGAACGACGAGCTCGATCGGCGATCGAAACGGCGCGTTCCGGATGATCGAAACATTCTTGATCAGGAAACTCACCAGCATCACCCAGATCAAGGCATTGAGGAACCATTCGAGGCACCACGTGCACCACATCCAGAGATCGACGAGCGCGGCCGCATTGTCCGGCCCCATCCGGTCGTAACGGCTCTGCGACCCCTGAATGTTGAGATAGTCGAAATAGCAGAACGGCATGGCGACCAGAAATGCCGCCACGAGCCCTGCCGGCCCGAGAACCCCGCGCACACCCTTCAACACGCGCGCCGTCGGCACATCGAGATGCTTGACGCCGGCCCGGAAATTTCTCGTGAAAGCTGTGATGAAAAGCCGAACGGCAATCAAGTGGGCGGCGAGGTACAAGGGCATGAAGCGCCATTCCGCCGAGGCGAAAAACTTCATCCGGTCAGGAGCCAATGCGAGGCCGATCAACCAAGCGCCGACGACGAGACAGAGCACAAAGACGATGAAGGACTTGGGCTCGCTCGGAAAGAAGCGATCGATCGGGGCCAGTGCGGTGCCCTCGAGGGATAACACGTCTTCGTCGGCTGGTTCCGCCTTCGTCCCCAGCTTTTGCCGGACTGAAATCTGAGCAGCCGTTGCTTGATCTGGCGACGGGGACGCTTTTGGTTCCGCCAACTTTTTTGGTGGCCGCGTCCTAAAAAGTCGACCGCTCGTCCAGTGCTGGCGATCGATAAAGGTGATGGCCAGGACCGCCAGGATGCCGACGGCGACGATCACCAGTCCGATCGTCAAATTGCCGCCTTGCAGCGCCGAAACGTAGGTCTTGATGCTGTCTATCGCCTGACGCCAGTCCATATCGTCTCGCTATCGTCGCCGCGCACCCCATGGAGGCACGCGTCGAGGCTGGAAGTAAGGCGCGACCCTATTTCGTTTCCTCGAAGAGTTCGCGGCCGATGAGCATGCGACGGATCTCGCTCGTCCCAGCGCCGATCTCGTAGAGCTTGGCGTCGCGCAACAGACGGCCAGTCGGGTAGTCGTTGATGTAGCCGTTGCCTCCGAGAATCTGGATCGCATCGAGGGCGAGCTTGGTTGCCTTCTCCGCCGCGAACAATATAGCGCCCGCCGAGTCTTTGCGCGTCGTCTCGCCCCGGTCGCAGGATTTGGCCACCGCATAGACGTAAGCCTTGGCCGCATTCATCTCGGTGTACATGTCGGCGACCTTGCCTTGGATCAGTTGGAAGGTGCCAATGGGTTGGCCAAACTGCTTGCGCTCGTGGATGTAGGGAACGACCACGTCCATGGCGGCCTGCATGATGCCGAGCGGACCCGCGGCCAGCACCGCACGCTCATAGTCGAGGCCGGACATGAGCACGTTGACACCCTTGCCAACCGCACCCAGGACGTTTTCCGCGGGCACTTCGCAGTCCTCGAACACGAGCTCGCCCGTCGAGGAGCCGCGCATCCCGAGCTTGTCGAGCTTCTGGGCAACCTTGAAGCCCTTGAATCCGGCTTCGACGAGGAAGGCCGTGATACCGCGCGAGCCGGCAGCCGGGTCGGTCTTGGCATAAACGACGAGCACCTGCGCATCCGGGCTGTTGGTGATCCACATTTTGGTGCCATTGAGGACGTAGCGGTCGCCCTTCTTCTCCGCACGAAGCTGCATGGAGACGACGTCGGAGCCGGCGCCCGACTCGCTCATGGCAAGCGATCCCACGTGTTCTCCGGAGATCAGTTTCGGGAGATATTTTCGCTTCTGCGCATCATTGCCGTTGCGCCGGATCTGATTAACGCAAAGGTTCGAATGCGCCCCATAGGAGAGGCCGACGGCGGCGGACGCGCGCGACATCTCCTCGACGGCAACACAATGCTCCAGGTAACCGAGGCCCGAACCGCCGTATTCCTCCTCGACCGTGATGCCGTGCAGCCCGAGATCGCCCATCTTGGGCCACAGCTCCCGGGGAAAACGGTCCGTCTTGTCGATCTCAGTCGCGATCGGCGCCACTTCGGCGAACGAAAAGGCCCGCACCGTCTGCCGGATCTGATCGGCCGTCTCGCCGAGGTCGAAGTTGAGTGTTGGATATTCGTTCGGAATGGACATGACGACGGCCCTCTGCATTTCGGATCAGGAAGACACCATATTGGGTTCGAAACCCTCCGCAAGTCTGCCAAAGCTGAGAGACGAGCCCATGCCCGCCCCACCGCCCTCCGAGCTGGATCGTCCAAGCTCCCTTCCCTGGCCGCCAATCCTGCTGGCGCTCTCAGTCGCCGTCGCCTTGAGCATCGACCGATGGCTGGTCCCACTGCCGGTGCCATTCGCAGAAAGGGTGGCAGTCCAGATCAGCGGCTGGATTGTCCTGATGGCGGGAGCTGGCATTGCTGTTTGGGCGGCTCTGGCCTTCCGTGACCACAAGACGACGATCCGGCCAGACCGGCCCGCCGCTGCATTGATCGAACGTGGGCCATATGCGTGGTCTCGCAACCCGATTTATCTCGGCGAAGCGGTTGCACTGGTCGGCGCGTCGCTGGCCTTCAACCGGATGAGCCTGATTCTGGTTGCGCCTCTGTTCCTGGGGCTGGTCTGGCGGCTGGCCGTGCGGCCCGAAGAGGCTTATTTGGAGCGGGCGTTCGGCGACCGGTATCGAAGCTATCGGGATCGCGTCGGCCGCTGGATCTGAGGTGGCTGGATTGCCGGCGCGCCAAACCATGGATTCGCCGGAATCCACCCCCATGTAGGAAGCCAGCAGGGAGGCAGGGCATATGCTGCAATCGATCAAGTACCGCCGTGATCGGACCGTGGTAGGGGCCTCGTTGGCTGCACTTTGCCTGTTTGCCGTCGTTGGTCCGGCCGGCGCCCAAACCGCCAATCGCGATGGTATCGCCGAGATTTTGAACCGTCAGCCTGATCAGCCGCGCCTGGCTCAGTCCAACCAGCCACCGGCCGGCCTGAAGAAGTTGCAGCCGTCAGCCTCGGCAGCCCCACCGGCCGCCCCGCCGCCTCCCGCCGCCGCCGCGCCTGCTGCGCCTGCCGAGGCGGCGAAGGACCCACGCGACGGCGATCCGGCTTTCGAGCAGGCGCAACGGCTGATGAAGGCCATCGACGCCGTTCTCCAGGACACGGCCCGCAATCGCGGCGATTTGCGCAAGTTGCCATCGAAAGACACATTTATCATACCGCCGCTCTGGACCGAGACCAAAGAGGATCGGGAGAAGAAAGTCCGCGATCTTCTCGACGCAGCCCTCGGCATCGTGACGGACGTGCCCGTCGTCGACGTGCAGAAAAAGATCGAGACGCTTCGTAAGAACATCCACGAACTCGACGACCGCATCGTCAAGCTGCGCGAGAAGCAACTGACCGCGCCTAAGGACGGCATGTTGCCGGGTTATGTGACCGATACGGTCGACAGCCTGACCAAGGACATCGAGGACACCAAAAAGCGCATCGAGAGTAACAAGGACGAGATCGCCAATGCCAAGGCGGACGTGCACGTGGCGCTGTCAAAGAGCGGCGTACATCTCGCCGCCGAGCAAGTCGATCTGCTGCTCGATGGCGTGCTGTCCGGCGATCTCGTGCGCCTGGTTGCCGTGTTCAACTCGGCTAAGGCTATCGACGGCCAGCTCGCCAAGCTGATGACGCAATCCGGCGAAAACATCGGCGCGGCGCGCAAGTATTTCGCCATGCATGCGGCCTTGTTTGCCATGTTGGTGCAGGCCCAGGACGGCCTGATCGGCAAGATCGACAAGCAGTTCCTGCCGAAGCTCGAGGCGATCACCAAGGACATCGCCGCCGCGCGCACCAAGACCAACGAACTGCTCAAGGCTGAGAACCGCCCCGACCAGCGGCGCGCGCTGGAGGCCAATCGCGAAAGCCAGAAGCTTGCCGAGGACGCTGCCAAGGGTTACCGCCGCTATCTTCTGCAGCAGCGCGAGCAAGTGGCGAAGGCGCGCAGCCGGGCCACGCACGATCTACGCATTGCCGACAACACCTACGAAACCGTGGAGGCAAGCTTCCAATTGCGCGCGCTGATGAAGGACAGCTCGACCTCGTTCGAGGCCATCCAGAAGCTCGAAGCGCCGACGTTCGAGCAGATCTTCCGGAACGAGGAGCTGCGGCGCGAGTTCGAGAACCTGACGCGCAAGCTGGACGGACCGTCGAGCTGAGCGCCAAGACATTCAAGCCTTCGGCGCTGTACCGATGACGCCGGCTGCGGCCAGTTTCGCGATTCGAGCCTCATCCAGTCCCAGGATCTCGCGCAAAACCTCGCCATTGTGCTGGCCGAGCCAGGGCGCCGGCCGCGCAACTTTGTGCGGATGGCTTGCAAGTGCAAACGGCACGCCTTTGACCTCCGTCCCGTCCGGCGTCCGCGCAAACGCCAGCCGCGTCTCGCCGCGGGTGACGGCAGCGAACAGATCATGCCCGTTCCGGACGGCGACACTCTGCACGTCGCGCAATGCGAGTGCCGAAACCAACGCGACTGCATCAAGTTTGGAGTGGGAGTCCGGCGCAAGCTCAGCCAGCACGCCTTCCAGCACCGGCGACGAATGGCCGTGGCACAGCAGCCACTGGCCGCCTGCCGCGCGCACGAGACGTGTCGCGACCTGATGGACGGCCGGTTGGGTCGGGTACGTGACCTGCAGAGACCCCTCGCTTGTCGCCGCCAGGATGTGTTCGCCGACCAGAAAGCTCGCCAGCTCGCGCTGCGAGATGTCCAGCCGAGCGCCCGTTCGGGTGCGGCGTTGCTCGATGACGGCCAGCGACACGAGCCCCGCCGCATAGATCGAAACGATCTGATCAGGATAGTTGAGCAGGATGCCACTGATTAGCGGCGCGCCGCGGCGATCCCGCGTCAGATCGGCCAAACCCGAGTTGGCCTCGAGCGAAGAACCATAGGAGGCGACACCGGCTTCCGGGCCCACCTCGCCCTGGCTGGTAATCGAGCACTGGATCAGCCGCGGATTGCGGGCGATCAACGCATCCCAACCGAGCCCCAAGCGCTCCAGCACGCCGCGGCGAAAGTTCTCGACCAGCACATCGGCGCCGGCAACGAGGTCGAGGAACAGCGCGCGTCCCTCGGCTGACTTGAGGTCGAGAGCGAGACCCCGCTTATTTCGGTTGGTGAAATCAAAGAACCGCGAGCGGTTCCACCAGTCCGGCGCACCCAGGCCGCGGTCCCAGACGCGGAAGGGATCGATATAGCCGCTCGAACTCAAGCTTGATGACGTCCGCGCCGAGGTCGGCCAGCAGCGCCGATGTGCTGGCGCCGGCCGTAATGATACCGAGATCGAGAACACGGCAGCCGGCAAGCGGCGCGCGGTCGTTGACAGAGGACGCGCGGACGCTCGCCCGAGGGGCGCCAGCCGCCACAAGCCGCGGCGGAAACCGCTCACCGGTCCAGGCTGTCGGGATCGTGGGCACGCGGGCTGATGGGGATAAGTGCGCGGCGATCGGTCGTGCAAGGAAGCGTTGCGCGGCGTATTGCGGGTCACCGGCAAGTTCACCGACGGTCAAGACCGGCGCGATCGGCAGACCTTCCGCTTTTGCCTGAGCGTAGATCTCGGCGCGCGTGCGCGTCAAATACCAGGGGCGCACGATCTCATAGACCGCCGCCATGTTGGCGCGACGCCCTGCCTGCGTGTCGAGGGGAGGCATGGAAAGGCGCGGATCGCCGATCAGGCGGCAAACGGCCGGCCAGTCCTTATCGAGATAGACGAATGCCGCAAAACCGTCGGAACACGGCAGGGCCTGCCACTCCGAGAGCGGACCCTGCCGTGTGGGAGACCGGTTGAGATAGAGACGCTCGGCGTAGCTCTTCCAGTTCGACCAGGTGCAGGCCTCCAGCGCCGACACCATCACCCTCTCAGAGCCGCCAGCCGCCAGCGCCGCCATCAGGCCGGAGAAGGCCGCGAGCCCTGCAACGCCCGACGCCTGATGGCCGCCGAACGGCACCGGGGCCTCATTCGGTGCCCCGATCAGATCGAGGAGGCCGGAGAGGGCGAGGATCGTGTGATCCGTAACGCGCGCCTCCGGCAGCATCTGATCGGCGGGCACACCATGCCCGACGACGACCTTGACAGCCACGGCCTGCAGTGAGGCTGGGAACCGCGCCGCAGCGTCCGTCAAAACGGCGTCGAGCGTCCAAGAGGCCAACGGCTCGGGTCCACGCGCCGTCGCCTTTCCGCCATTCAGGAAAATGTGCGACGCAGGGTCTCTCTCGAGAGGATCGCCATCGGCCGGCACAGCCCGCACCACCGTCGCGCCCAGATCAGCTGCGATCCGGCCAGCGAGCGCAATGGCGCGCAGCGTGACTTCGCTCGAACTGGACCGGACCAATTCCCCGATCGTGGTGCCGGAGAGAGGAAGAGGGGCCGTCATGCTTGCCTTTCGATCGCGCCGTCTCGCGGATTGGCCCGGGCAACACCCAGTCGCGCCCCTGGGGCTTCAAGGGTTTGCGGAGCCCTCGGCCTGTGTCAATCTTATCTCTGAACAGGGGAGAACCAAAATGAACGAGATCTTTGACTCGGCACGGCGGCTGGGGGCTGCCGGGCTCGCCGCAGGCGCGTTGCTCGCGGGGGCAGCGCCGGACCTGCACGCCCAAGAGCCAAAGCGCGGCGGCACGCTGACGTTTGCCGTGCTCGGCGATCCGCCGACGACCGACTGCCACGGCGCGACAAGCTTCGCCACGATGCACTACGTGTCGCCCCACTACTCGCTGCTGATCAAGATCGACCCGAAAGACACCTCGAAGGTCGCGCCGGATGTGGCCGAGAGCTGGACCGAAAGCGCCGACAAGCTCAGCTACACCTTCAAGATCCGACCCGGCGTCAAATTCCATGATGGAACGGGGCTGACCTCCGCCGACGTCAAGGCAAGCTTCGATCGCATCCGCAATCCGGCCGAGGGTGTCGTATCGGTCCGCAAGTCGGTCTATGGCCGCATCGCATCGATCGAGGCGCCGGACCCGGCAACCGTCACGTTCAAGCTCAAGACCGCATCACCGGCGTTCCTGGCTTCGATCGCAAGTCCGTTTAATTGCATCTACAGCGCCGCCAAGCTTGCCCAGGACCCGGCTTATCCCGCGAAAGACGTGATGGGATCAGGCCCGTTCGTGTTCGGCGAACGCGTGCGCGGCTCGCATTGGATCGGCAAGCGCTTCGACGGTTATTTCGACCAGCCGAAGCCCTACCTCGACGGCTTTCGCGCGGTGAACACGTCAGCGACCGCCCTCGCCAGCGCGCTCCAGAGCGGCCAGGTGATGGCCGAGTTCCGGACGCTGTCCCCGGCCGTGCGCGACCAGCTAAAAACAGCGCTCGGTGACAAGGTCCAATTCCACACCAAAGCCTACGACTTCCTGATCGTGGTGGCCTTCAATACGGAAAAGGCGCCGTTCAACGACGCGCGCGTCCGGCGTGCCCTGTCGCTCGCGATCGATCGGTGGACGGGTGCGCAGGCGTTGTCGAAGGTCTCGTCATTGACCTTCGTCGGAGCAACCCAGCGCCCGGAATCGCCCTGGGCTGCCAGCGAGTCCGAGTTGGTGGCATATCCGGGGTACGGCAAGGATATCGCCGCGGCGCGTGCCGAGGCAAAGCGCCTGCTGAAGGAAGCCGGGCACGAGACGCTGACGCTGAAGCTCGTCAACCGCAATATCGCCGATCCCTATACCTCCGCCGGTGTCTTCCTGGTCGACCAGTGGCGCCAGATCGGCGTCACCGTCGAGCACGCACAGGTCGACGTCGGGGCCCTGACGACGGCCATGCGCAGCGGCACCTTCGACGCGATCATCGATTTCCTCGGAGAGAACGTCGACGATCCGTCCATTGCGCTGGCGCGCAACATCTCGGCTGATGTGTCGACCTACAATCCGAGCCGCTTCATCGACCGCAAGATCGATGGGCTGTATGCCAAGATCGATTCGACGTTCGATGCCACTGAGCGACGCAAAGCGCTGCGCGAGTTCGAGCGGCACTTCTTGACCGAGGCCTACCAGGTGCCCTTTCTCTGGCTCAACCGCACCGTCGGCTTGTCGAGCAAGGTGAAGGGCTTCCTGATGACGCCGACGCACTTCGTCAACCAGGATCTAGGCGGCCTGTGGCTGGCAGAGTAAGACTGTCAGACACCGATCCACTTCCAAGACGTCAATCAGAAAGGACAGCCCATGATTTTCGACCATCGCACCTACTACCTGCGCCCCGGCACCATCAAGGCGCATATCGATCTCTATGAAAAGATGGGCTTTGCGCCGCAATCGCGCATTCTTGGTAAGCCCGTTCTCTATGGCACCACGGAAGTTGGCGACGTGAACTCCTATGTCCACGTGTGGGCCTACAAGGACCTCGCCGATCGGACCGCACGCCGCGAAGCACTCTGGCAGGACGCCGAGTGGCTGGCGTATGTCAAACAATCTGGCGAGCTCGGCGCCTTGGTCAGGCAGGAGAACAAGATCCTGGTCGCCCCGAAATTCTTCAAGCCATGACAGCGGTCGATCCGGCAATCCGTCTGGTGTGGCAGCCCGCATGAGCGATCCAATTGCGTGGCCGCCGTCGCTCTGGGCGGCGACCGCCCCTCCCGGCCCGGCGCTCCCCGCGCTGGAGCGCGACCTTGCCGTCGACGTCGTGGTGATCGGCGCCGGGTTTACCGGCCTCGCCACGGCGCTGCATTTGCGCCGGCAGGGTGTCGAGGTCGCCGTGATCGAGGCGGCCGAGCCAGGCTGGGGCGCCTCGGGACGCAATAACGGCCAAGTCATTCCAACCCTGTCGCGGCCCGATCCGGACGATATCGTCGCGCGGCACGGCGCGGCCGGCGAGCGGCTCGTCGGTCTCATCCGCGATTGTGCGCAGATCCTGTTCGATGTCGTTCGCGAGGAGAAGATTGACGCAGAAGCCGAGCAGACCGGGTGGGTTCAGCCGGTTCATTCGCCAGGCCGCATGAAGATCGCCGAGCGCCGCGTCAAGCAGTGGTCGAAATGGGGCGCGCCGGTCACCTTGCATTCGATCGAGGAAATGCGCGCGATCACCGGCTCGGACGCGTGGTTCGGCGGCTTCTCCAATACGACCGGGGGCCACATCAATCCGCTGGCGCTCGCCCGCGGCCTTGCCGGCGCGGTCCTGCAGCGCGGCGGCGCCATTTATGCCCGCTCGCCTGTCGAGAGCTTCGCGCGCCAAGGCGCTTACTGGTTTACTCGGACGGCCAAAGGCACGGTCAAGTCGCGGGCGCTCGTGTTGGCGACCAACGCCTATACCGGCGAGTTCTCCAAGTCGTTGGCGCCCGCCATCGCACGCGAGGTGGTGCCCGTTTATTCCTGGCAGATGGCGACGGCGCCCCTTTCGGACAATGTGCGCAAGTCGATCATCCCCGGACGTCAGGCCGTCTCGGATACCCATCGCGAACTCTACTTCGCCCGCTACGATGCCCGCAATCGCCTCGTGACGGGGGGCGCAATCCTGCTTCCCGTGCAACGGCGCGAACGAATGCAGCCCTATATCGCGGCGCGAACTCGAGCGGTTGTTTCCACAGATCGGCCCGGTCACGTTCGACTACATCTGGAATGGCTATGTCGGCATGACGCGCGACTTCTTTCCGCGCATGCACCAGTTAGGGCCGGATGGGTTTGCGTGGGCGGGCTGCAACGGCCGGGCTGTCGGGCTCTCCGTCGCATTGGGACGCGAGTTGGCCCGGGCCGTTACCGGGACACCCATCGGCGAGCTGGCGCTGCCGCTGAGCGATCCGGCGCCGATTCCCATGCATGGGATCGTGCGCCGGCTGTCGCCAATCATGCTGCTGCCGTACCGTCGTCTCGACGCTAGGGAGATTTAGCGCGCCTTATTGGACATGCGTGTCGGCCGGCACCAGCGAGGGGCTGTTGATCTCGCCGTTGAAGCGGCGCAAAAACTCGGTTGCCTTGGAATACGTGCGGCGCGACTGAGTAAGCTCGCGCAATTCGGTCATCAGCGAGACGAGGTCGGTAACATCCTCTTGGCTCAGCATGTGGTCTGCAGCCTGGGGATAGGGTGTATTCCAGTAGCCTTCGCTGTATTCCATGACACGGCTCCTTTGACCATGCGGTCGCGTTCAACTGTCCAAGTGCGGTTTCCGTTGCTTGACGCTTGTTGCATTGTGTCCAAATAGTATGACTGAACAACGTTTCAAGATCGTTTCCTGCGGCCTTGAAGCAAGTTGAATTTGCGTGAAGACGGCTGAACAAATGCTGAGGGCGGCGTGAGGGCGGCGTTCACGTTTTCGTTGGGTCCGCGATGCGAGCAACAGACAGACCATGCTGCGGCTAACCGAAATCCGGCTTCCGCTCGATCACGGCCCGGAGGCGGTCCGGACCGCAGTCCTGGCCCGCCTGCGGATCAGCGCGGCCGAGTTGGTCAGTCACACGATTTTCCGGCGTGCAGCGGACGCCCGGAGGCGTTCGGCAATCGTGCTGACCTACACGGTCGATGCCGAGGTGCAGAACGAGGCCGCAGTCCTGGCCCACATCAGCGGCGATCGGCACGTGTCGCGGGCGCCCGACATGACGTATCAACACGTTGCACGCGCACCGGCAGCGGCGGGCGCCCGGCCGCTGGTCATCGGGACCGGGCCATGCGGGATTTTTGCGGCGTTAATCCTGGCGGAGATGGGATTCTGTCCGATCATTCTCGAACGCGGCAAAGCCGTGCGGGAGCGAACCAAGGACACCTGGGGCCTGTGGCGCCGCGCGGTCCTCAACCCGGAGTCAAATGTTCAGTTCGGCGAGGGCGGCGCCGGGACCTTCTCGGACGGCAAGCTCTACAGCCAGATCAAGGATCCCAACTATCTCGGCCGCAAGGTCTTGACCGAATTCGTGGCCGCCGGCGCGCCGGATGAAATCCTCTATGTCAGCAAGCCGCACGTCGGCACATTCCGTCTCGTCACGATGGTCGAAAGCATACGCGCCAAGATCGAGGCGCTCGGCGGCGAGTACCGGTTCGAAAGCAAGGTCACCGATCTCGATGTGGCCACCGGCAGCGACGGCGTGCGCCAGATCGGCGGCGTCGTTCTGGAGGACGGAACCCAGATCCGTTCGGACCATGTCGTCCTCGCGGTCGGGCACAGCGCACGCGATACGTTCGAGATGCTGCATGCGCGCGGCGTCGACATCGAGGCTAAACCATTTTCCATCGGGGTTCGCATCGAGCATCCGCAATCGCTCATCAACCGGTGCCGCTATGGAACGGATGCCGCGCCAGCTCTGCTCGGGGCAGCCGACTACCGGCTGGTGCATCACACGTCGAATGGGCGCTCGGTCTACAGCTTCTGCATGTGTCCGGGCGGGACGGTCGTCGCAGCCGCGTCCGAGCCGGGCCGGCTCGTGACCAACGGTATGAGCCAGTACTCGCGCAACGAACGCAACGCCAATGCCGGGATCGTGGTCGGGATCACGCCGGCAGAAGACTATCCGGGCCATCCGCTGGCCGGCATTGCGTTTCAGCGGTATTGGGAGGAGAAGGCGTTTGTGGCCGGCGGTAGCAACTACCGGGCGCCCGCCCAGCGGGTCGGCGACTTCCTTGCCGGCCGCGCGTCAGTGGCGCTCGGACATGTGGTGCCGTCCTACAAACCCGGCGTGACGCCAACTGATCTCGCACTGTGCTTGCCAGATTTCGCGGTAGCTGCGATGCGCGAGGCACTCCAAGCCTTCGACCGGGAGATCAAGGGATTTGCGCTCGACGACGCGATCCTGACCGGCGTCGAAACGCGAACATCGTCACCCATCCGGATCCGCCGCGACGCGACCTACCAGAGCACGAATACGCGCGGACTGTTCCCGGCGGGCGAAGGCGGCGGTTTTGCTGGCGGGATCCTGTCGGCATCGGTCGACGGAATTCGCGTCGCAGAGGCTGTCGGCCTCGCCATCACCGGGGGCGAGGCCGTCGTCCGGCCGCGGCGCGCGGCGGGCTGAGGCCACTGGCGACGCAGCCGGCTCAGACCTTCGTGCGCTCCAGTATCTCGATGGTGACGCCTTCCGGTCCGTTGAGGAAGGCAATCCGCGTGCCGGGTCGGATCGTCTCCGGCCCGCGCGTGAAGACGGCGCCCTTCGCCTTAAGGTCCGCGCACACGGCGTCGATGTTCGCCACTTCCAGCCCGAAATGGTCGAGCCCCAGATGCGGATGGCCGGCACCGGCAACCGCCTTGGCATCGCCGCTGACATCCAGAATGAAAATGTTGGCGCCACCGAGCTTCAGGTCGATGCGTGGTTTGCCGCCAGGCATCGTGCGGATCACCTCGGCGCCGAACATTTTCTCGTAGAAACTGGCGGTGGCCTCGGGGTTCTTGGTAAAGATATGGATATGGTCGAACACGAACTTCGTCATGGCGGCGCTCCAATCGACTGCGGTGTCGCCATCATCCGCCAGCTTGGCCGTCCGCACAACTCTTGGCGTCGGGGCAGGGCCATACATGGGCTGCCGGAAGCACCGAGCTTCATGCTTGCCCCCGCGGGCCGTCCGTGTTCGATTGCCGCGAAAGGCTAGGGGCCGGTGTGCCCGAGCCGACAGATCAACATCACAAACGGAGGATGCCGGCATGGCAACGAACAAGGTCGCAATCATCACGGGCGGCGGTACGGGTATCGGGCGCGCGGCGGCGCTGCATCTGCAGGCCGACGGCTGGAATGTCGTCGTCGCCGGACGGCGCAAGGACGAGCTCGAGAAAACGGTCGGTATGGCGAAGGCCGGCGGCGGTAAAATGCTCGCGGTCGCGACCGACGTGACCAAGCAGGCAGACGTCAAGCGCTTGTTTGGCGAGACCAAGAAGGCCTATGGCCGCCTCGATTTCCTGTTCAACAATGCCGGCATGGGGCTGCCCGCCGGTCCGATGGAGGATATCGCCATCGAGAAGTGGCAGGGCGTCGTCGACCTCAACCTGACAGCCTGCTTCATGTGCGCTCAAGAAGCGATCCGCATGTTCAAGGAGCAGAAGCCGCAAGGCGGCCGCATCGTCAACAACGGCTCGATTTCGGCGCATACGCCGCGGCCGATGTCGGTCGCCTATACGGCGACGAAGCACGCCATTACGGGCCTCACCAAGTGCATCGCGCTCGACGGGCGGCCCTTCAACATCGCCTGCGGCCAGCTCGATATCGGCAATGCCGATACCAACATGGGCGGGCGCATGAAGGCCGGTGTACCGCAACCGCGCGGCGACATCATGCCGGAACCGGTGTTTGACGTGGAGCACTGCGGCTCCGCGATCCGCTACATGGCCTCGTTACCGCTCGACACCAACGTGTTCGAGATGACCATCAAGGCGACCAACATGCCCTACGAAGGGCGCGGATGACGCAACTGCACTCGATCCCGGGGCTACCGGCCGATGCCGCAAACCCGGGAACGCTGGCCTGGGACCTGGCCGGCAAGCCGGGGCATGGCGTCAGCCGATGCCGAGCGCCGTGCCTGGCGGCCGTTTGATATTGTCAGGCGCGTCGAGACCGACACCCCGAAGTCCGCTGAACAATTCGTAGAGCTTTCGCGACATCGGCCGCCGGCAATGCCGGCCGCAGGATCGATGCCACATTGCTCTTCAGATGATCGATGCTGGAGGTGCCAAACAGCACGACATCGGCGCCTGGCTCGTGCCGGGCAAACCGGTAGGCTGCATCGACGATGCTCTCAGCGCCGCCTTCATGCAGCAGGAAGCCGAGCGGATTGTCTGAGGCCGCAAGGGCTGACGGCAACTTGCCTTCCGCGACAAGCTTCTCGACCGTCTCCGCGAGCAGCCCTGGCTTCGAGAAGATATTGCGCACGACGAACATCATCAGCGTGCCGACGCCGTGTTTCTGCGTCAGCGGGAAAATAGCTTTTCGCGCACCCTGGTTCAGCATGTGGTAGCCGAGCATCGCGACCTCCCAGAGCGGGTCGGGGACTGCGCGCTGCAGCATCGTCTGCTCCGGATCGTTGGGCGATGTCTCGCTCAGACCGAGATGGCGGATCTTGCCCTTCGCCTTTTCCTTCTCGAGAGCGGGCGCGATCACGTTGCGTGCGTGGTCGTAAACCTTGGGGCCGACGCCGTGCAGCAGGAACACCTCGACGTAATCCATGCCGAGCCGCACCAGCGACGCGTCGAGATTGGCGACCACTTCGGCCGCCGTCATCAGCTCGCCTCCTTTCATGATGCGGCTTTTGGTCGAAATCACCACGCGATCGCGTTCAGACGGCGTGAAGGATTTGCCGAGAATGGCTTCGGTCCCATAGGCCTCCGCCGTGTCGAAAAAATTAATGCCCAGATCATGAGCCGCACGCACGATGTCTATCGATTGCGCGTCGCTCAAGCCGCGGCCCTGGCCGATGCGGCTGTTGCCGCCACAGCCGAGGCCCGCCACGCTCACCTTGAGGCCGGTGCGGCCCAGCGTCGTGAACTGCATAGATTTCCCCATGGTGTCGAAGGCTGACGTTACGCCGGCCGTCTGGCAATCGCGATCAGCTCGTCAAGCGTGAAGCCGAGTTTCCCGTCGGTCGCGGCCGGCTTCAGAAACGCCTTGAGAGCGGGGGCTGCGTCATCAAGCATGGCTTTCAGCCGTGGCACCGTCTCCGCCGGCACCTGCATGGTTTTCACCCAGCTGGCGAAATCCATCGCTTTCGGGGCGTGCTCGCGATGCACCAGCGTTAACCCCGCTTCCTCCATCAGCTCGAGCCACTCGCCGGTCGGCAAGGCGCGCCCGTGGCTCGGATCGCGCACCTTCTCGAAGGCATTGTAACCGAGGGCGGCGTCGCGCAGATCAGCCTTTGAGAAACCTGGTGTCGTCTCGGGGTCCGGCGAGACGTTGTCGACGAGCGCGAACGTGCCGCCCGGTCTCAGCACACGAAACGTTTCCGACAGGAACATCGGAATGCTCGGAAAGTGATGTGGCGCAATGCGGCAGGTGACAAGGTCAAAGCTCGCGTCGGGAAACGGCAGGCTTTCGGCATCGGCGATCGCCGTCTCCATGTTGGAATAGCCCTTCTCGGCGGCTAGTTTCTTCACTTGCTCCAGCATCTCGGGCGTCAGATCGCTCGCGATCACTTTGGCGACGTGCGGCGCAAAAGCCGCCGCTGTATGTCCGGCACCCGTCGCGACATCGAGCGCGACCCAGGATTTCTGTGGCTTCACCAGCTCGACAAGGCGACCGAGGCTCGCGCCTTTGGCATGGACGGCCGAGGTCAGGTAGGCGGCGGCGTTGGCGCCGAACTGTTGTTGGACGAGCTCTTTCGACATTCAGCAGTTCCTTCTGGAAGCCGTCATTTGCGATGAAATCTATCACACGAGAATCGCTTACGTCCCAGTAGACAATGCGCCGGGCTTCGCTGCGCCCGCCTCCCAGATCTCCCACGTTCAGGAGGCCAGTGACTTGCCCAACCGCATGACACACGCGCCCAGAAAGCGTCGAAATGGGTGATCGGCCGCTTGGAAATTAATCGTGAGGCAGCGCCGGTCGTCAGCGGCTTCGGAAGGACCCGCTACTCAAGTTTGAAGTTGGTCTTCTGCACCCAATTCTTGTAGATCTCGGCCTCCTTCTGGACCTGCTTGGCAAGCTCGGTCTGCGTCGCCTTGTACGTGACGAAACCGATCTTCAACATGCGCTCGCTGTACTCGGCATTCGTCGCGAGCTCGGCCATCGCGCCAGCCAGCGCGTCGATGATCGGCTGGGGCGTTCCGACGGGCGCCAGCAGTCCGCCCCAGACCGGCAGCTCGACCGGGAAGCCCTGCTCGCCGAAGGTCTGCACATCGGGAAACTCGGGGTGGCGCCGCCCGCCGATCACGCCGAGCATCTTCACTTTGCCTTGGCGCACATGTGGAAAGAACAGGCTGTCCTGCATGACATCGAGGCGTCCCTCGAGGAAATCGGGTAAGGCTTCGGCGCCGGTGCGATAGGGGATGTGCGTGATGTCGACGCCGGCCAGCATTTTGAAGGCCTCGCCGCGCAGGTGCGAGGCGGAACCGGCACCCGGCGAGGAGTAGGAGAGTTTCCCAGGATTGGCTTTGGCGAAGGCCTGCAGCTCTTTCAGGTTGTTGAAGGGCTTATCTTTCAATACGCCGAAGGCGTAGATCAACTCGCCGAACGGCGCGATCGGCACCAGATCCGATGTCTTGTAGCTGGTCGGCCGAAGCAGCGGCAACAGCACATACGGCGCGTTCGGACCGCAGTAGATCGTATAGCCGTCCGGCGTCGCGCGAACGACGGCCTCGGTGCCGATCTGTCCGGCCGCGCCAGCGCGGTTCTCGACGATGAACGGTTTACCGAATTTCTTCTGCAGCCCCTCGGCGACGGTCCGCGCGGGAATGTCCGCAGCCCCGCCCGCGGGATAGGGCACGACAAGCTTGACCGGCTTGTCGGGCCATTGTGCATTGGCTGGTGCCGCGACGCTCAACGCCAAGCCAATCGCAATGACGATACGGGACAACATGGGGCCTCCTCCTGGTCCGGACGGACAAACGGTACCGAGCCTTAGCCTGACACGGCCAAAGGGCGGCGGGCAATGGCAAGATGGCATGCTTGACGTCGCCCTGGTGTTCTTGAGAGGCTGGTTGAGAACAATGGACCCGGGAGATGCGTTATGAACGACAGTACCCCCCAATCCTCGTCACAGACACGGGCCGAACATCAGGCGCGCATGGCGGCCTATCTTACAGCAGGCGAAGCGAGGGCGCGCGCCATTGGCAACAAGGGCCCTATTCGCTTCGACGCAGACGGCCGACTCCATCCCGATATCGTCGCGGCCTATTGGCGGCATGGCTTCTACATCTTCGAGGGCGTGGTCGGAGCGCAGGAAGTTGCGGCCCTGCGCGCGGACGCAACCAACATGCTCGAGCGTTCACCGGTCAGCCCGGGAGCCACTGTCGACGCGAAGGGCCGCCCGGCGCTCGGCCGCGACCATGCCCGCGAGCCCTACACCTTCATCAAGCCGCTCTCCGATCCCTGGGGTGGCACCGACAAGCTCAACGGCCGCCATCCGACCAAGATGGCGGAGGCCAAGGCCGACAGCGACGCGCCGGAGCACGTCGTGTTCCTGATGTACGGCATGTGCATGGCGATGCCGGCCGGCCTGCGCGTCTACGGCCATCCGCAACTTCTCGCCATCGCGGAGGCGATCAACGGCGCCGACTTCGTTCCCTACAATGACGCGATTTTCGTCAAACAACCGGGCGTCGGCGGCTCGGTCGCCTGGCATCAGGATGGCGTCACGCACTGGGGCAAGCCGGACTGGGATCAGGGGAGCCACGGGTTCAATTTCCAGGTTCAGCTCTACCCGACGACGGCCGCCAACTGCCTGTGGGTCGTGCCCGGCAGCCACAAGCTCGGCAAGATCGACATCAAGAAGCTGGTTGCCGACAACGGCGGCGACGACCGGTTGCCGGATGCGGTGCCGCTGATCTGCGGGCCGGGCGACGTCACCATGGTCAACCGCCAATGCCTGCACGGCTCGTTCGCCAACTCATCGCCCGACATCCGCATTTCGCTGACGTTCGGCTTTCACCGGCGCCGGTCGGTGCTCGGCCAGAAAGGCGCGCTGATGGCGTCCGCGAATGCGGTCTATGACGAGACGCGCATCTTCGAGCGCTCGGCGGTGATCCCGGTCGCCATTGACGCGCGGGCGCAAACCTATCCGCAGGAGAGGCGGTTTACCTATCAGCCGTTTGCCGGACGCGAGACCGAATTCCGCTTCAACGACGATACGATGCGCCGGGTGATCAAGGACTACAACACCAAGGATCTCGCGATCTAAGGGAACAGAACCGCGCCCCGGATCAGCGGACACGATTGCAGATGACACCCGGCAGTGGTGCCGGGCCGAAGCCAGACACCACCAGTAGCGCTTTAAGCCGGCGTGAAGCAGGGCAGCTTGCCGCCGCCTTCGCTGTCGCTTGAACACGACCTTCACCTTCTGGCCGACCTTCACCTTCGCGTGGTCGCAATCGACGATGTTGGTCATCATCGACACGCCCTCATCCAGCGTGACGTAGGCGATCACGTAGGCCGGCTTGGCCGCGTGCATGATCGAGTAGGTGTAGACCTCGCCGGTGCCCTTGGCCTGCTTCCACTCGAGATTGGTGGACATGCAGTGCGGGCAGATGCCGCGCGGATAATGGTGCGGCTTCTTGCAGTCCTTGCAGTGCTGAACCATCAGCTTGCCGGCCTTGGCGCCTTCCCAATAGGGCTCGGTGCCGGGCGTCGGCGGGACAACCTGATAACATTTATCGCTCATGCTTTTTACTCCCGCTCGAGGATGACAGTGGCGCCGACGTGGCGCGTGCCGAGCGAGCCGCCCGTTCCATGCGCCAGCACCAGGCCGTGGTCTTTGACCTGCACCTTCGGGTGCGCTTCGCCGCGCGCCTGGCGCACCGCCTCGATCACCTTGGTCATGCCGCCGCGGTTGCCCGGATGGTTCGAGCACAAGCCGCCGCCGTCGGTGTTGAACGGCAGCTTGCCGACGCCGGAGATCAGATTGCCGTCGGAGACGAACTTGCCGCCCTCGCCCTTCTTGCAGAAGCCGAGGTCCTCGATCTGCATCACAACGGTGATCGTGAAGCTGTCGTAGATCGAGGCGTACTTGATGTCGGATGGCTTGATGCCCGCCATCTCGAAGGCACGTTTGCCGGACTCGGCACCCGCCGAATAGGTGAGGTCGAGCCCGACGCCGCCGCCCTGGATTTTGTTGGCTTCGCCGGTGCCGATCACCTTGACCAGCGGCCGCTTCAGCTTCTTGGCGATCTCCGGCCGGGCGATGACCAGCGCGCCGCCGCCGTCCGAGATGACGCAGCAGTCGAGCCGGTGCAGCGGATCGGCCACCATCGGCGAGTTGACGACTTCCTCTACGGTGACCACCTTCGGCAGCATGGCGTGCGGGTTGTACTGCGCGTGATGCGAGGCCGCGACCTTCACCCAGGCCAGCTGCTCCGAAGTGGTGCCGAACTGGTGCATGTGGCGGCGTGCGCACATGGCGTACATGTTGGCGGTCGCCGGACCATAGGGGAACTCGAACTGCAGATCGGCCTGCTGCGGATTGCCCATGCGCGGCGCCGTGCCGGTCTGGACACCTTCCGAACGCGGCCGGCCGGCGAGGGTGATCAGCGCCACGTTGCATTTGCCGGACGCGATCGCCTCCAGCGCGTGGCCGACGTGCACGTTGTAGGACGAGCCGCCGGTGTCGGTCGTATCGTAGTGCTTGAGCTTCAGGCCCATGTACTCGACCAGCGACAGCCCGCCGAGGCCTGGCGTGTCGCCCGCCGCGCAGAAAAAGCCGTCGACGTCGTTCTTGGTGAGCCCGGCGTCCTCGATCGCGCCTTTGGCGCACTCGGCGTGGAGCTGCATCAGCGAGATATCCGGCGCTTTCCGGGTCGGGTGCTCGTAAGCCCCGACAATGTACGCTTTGCCCTTGAGACTCATTCTGTGGAAACCTCCCTCGTTGCGATTGCGTGATCCAAGTCGCCGCAGGTTCGCGCGAAGCAGGCGTGCCGTCAATCATGTCCGGACAAAAGGGAGCCCTGCGTGGCCCGCCTGCCGTCAGCGAGCGGGTGGCGGCAGGAGCTCCGGCCGGTACTCGAAGTGCATGGTATCGTAGTGGTACCACTTGCCGCCCCAGATGAAGCCGTGCTTCTCGAAGACGGAGACGATCGCCATCGGGACCTCGTTCTTATAGACCGGCGCCCCGCTTGGCTCAGCCTTGTCCCAGCGCCAGTAATGGGCGTGCCGGGTCGCGATATCGATAGCAGTGCCGTGTCCGTGGCTGCTGATCCGCGTGGTGCCGGCGATCTCACGGCAGTTGAACGTGCCGGCGGCCGGGAACAGGAACCGGTCCAACTCCGCCGGCAGCCGATCGAGTTCGGCGCTGATCGCTGTGAGTTTCTCCGCCACACCGTTCGCTGATGTCACCTTGAGCGTCTTGCCCCACTTCTGTGGCAACCAGACCACATCGACCAGGCGTCGTTGGACCTCGCCCTTACGGCAGTCGCCATACATCTTGGTAAACAGCGGCTCGTGCCGGATGCGGCCAGGGTCGACGTTGATGCCCGGCGGGAAACCGGCCGCCCCCATCACATATGGGGCATGGAACATGTCCTTGATGTCGGCCGCCTCGAGCCGGTAAGTGTGCGATTTGTCGCCGGCGCCGTCGTTGATGCGCATCTGCGTGCCATCCTTCCAGACCAGTGCGTTACCCTCGATCCGCTCCAGCGCCGCCGGATAGGACGCTACCAGATGGTCGAGCTGCCGGGCGATATCCGAGCCTTGTGCGACGCCGGTCGCAACGACACCCGGACACAGCATCGCCCCAAGCGCGAGCAGCCCGGACACCAGGCCGGACGCAAGCAAGGATCGCGCCGGCAAGGATCGCGCCGGCCAGGTTCGGGGCCCACTGAACGGGTTCATGCGCAAAGAGACCTCACCGTTAAAGCTGCGCCAATTTGGCAACGAACGGCTGACCGCGAAAGTGTTGTTCACCCAAATCCCCGGCTGTTGGCAAGCGCGCGCTATCAGCCTTGTCGCAAAGCTGCTATCCTCAGCCTCAAGTGCAACCAGACAACCGCCTGAAGACTGCGGTCGGCTCCGTCGGGAGACGGCCCGGTATTTGATCATCCAGGCCCTGGGGACAGACATTGGCAAAGCTCGATAACGGGCGCTTCGGGGATCGCTCCGAGTCCGAACCGGACTCCGACGGCCGCTATTTCGGTCCGGCCTATGGCGCCCTCGACCTCGGAACCAACAACTGCCGCCTGCTGGTGGCGCGCCCGTCGCGGCGCGGCTTTTTCGTCATTGATGCGTTCTCGCGTATCATCCGGCTTGGCGAGGGCATCGGCGCCAGCGGGCGCCTCTCGGACGCCGCCATGGACCGAACCATCGATGCCCTGCGGGTCTGCTCGAGCAAGCTGCACCGGTCGCGCGTACGCCGCTACCGGCTGGTCGCCACTGAGGCGTGCCGGATTGCGGTGAACGGACAGGAGTTCCTCGACCGCGTGCATGACGAGACCGGCCTCGACATCGAAATCCTGTCGCGGGAAGCCGAGGCGAAACTCGCCGTATCGGGCTGCGCTGCATTGCTCGACGGGCGATCGGATCTGGCCCTCGTCTTCGATATCGGCGGTGGCTCGTCGGAGCTGATTTGGGTCGATTTGTCCAAGCAACGCGCGGGTGCCACCGCATCGGTGCCGGACCGGATCGAGCCGCAGGGCTGCATTGCCGCCTGGACGTCGCTACCGGTCGGCGTCGTCACGCTCGCCGAGCAGTTCGGCGGCCGCCACGTGACGCCTGAGGATTTCGAGACGATGGTCGCGCACGTGACCGCGATGGTGGAGCCGTTCGAACGCGCGCATGGCTTCCGTGAGCACATCCGGCAGCGACCGGCCCACCTGCTTGGCACCTCCGGCACGGTGACGACAGTTGCCGGAGTCTATCTCGGCCTGAAACGGTACGACCGTTCACGTGTCGACGGCTGCTGGATGCGCACGGCGGATGCCCGCGCCGTGACGCAAAGCCTGCTCAACCGCAACTACGAGGAGCGGGTGGCTGAACCATGCATCGGCCGCGACCGCGCGGATCTGGTGCTGGCGGGCTGCGCCATTCTCGAAGCAGTTGTACGGATGTGGCCATGCGAAACGTTGCGTGTGGCCGATCGCGGCCTACGCGAGGGCATCCTGTCGTCGCTGATGTCGGAGGACGGCCTCTACCGCGGTGGCAACCGGGGACAGGCGAGGGACGGACGATGAGCGGTCCAGGTGGCCCCGACAAGAACAAGCCGCGCGGCGGCGCCAAAGGCTTTGGCGCCAACCGCCAGATGGGCGTGCGTCTGAAGACGGCGCACAAGCGCACAGCGTCCTCCCAGCGCTGGTTGGAGCGCCAGCTGAATGACCCCTACGTCGCGGCGGCCAAGCGCGAGGGCTGGCGCTCGCGCGCGGCCTACAAACTGATCGAGATCGACGATAAGCACCACATTCTAAAGCCGGGGCAGCGCGTGCTCGATCTCGGCGCCGCGCCGGGCGGTTGGTCGCAGGTTGCGGCCCTGCGCACCAAGGCGGAAGACGGCCGCGGGCAAGTCGTTGCCATCGACTATCTGGCGTTCGATCCGATTCCCGGCGTCACCATCATCCAACTCGATTTCATGGACGAAACCGCGCCCGGCAAGCTGAAGGCGCTGCTGCGCGACGGCGGCGCCGATGTCGTGTTCTCCGACATGGCGGCGCCGACGACCGGGCACACGTCGACCGATCATTTGCGCATCATGGGGCTGGCCGAGGCCGCGTTCGCATTTGCGGCCGAAATCCTGTCGCCGGGCGGCGCCTTCGTCTGCAAAGTATTCCAGGGCGGATCAGAGCGTGCGCTGCTGGACCAGTTGCGCCGCTGTTTTGCAAGCGTACGCCATATCAAGCCGCCGGCCAGCCGCGCCGGCAGCGCCGAGCTCTATGTGCTGGCGACGGGGTTCCGCGGGGCTGCGCGCGCATGACCGTCCGCATCAATCTGTGCGATGGCTTCGGCGACATAAAGTCCGAGGATCGCACGTGGATCATGGCGGTATTGGACGGCGTTCGCGATCGCGCCGCGCCGCGCCTCGAACTCGACAACGCCGATGTCAACGTCGTGGCCGCGCCCTGGCTTGTCATGCCGGAGTATGGTTTCGGCGGCTTCACATTCAACCGCAGTGTCGCGCAGATCGCGATCGATCCCTGGAGCCCGCGCTTTCGCGAACCCGAACGCGAGCAGCGGCTCGGCGCCGTGCTGGCGCACGAACTGCACCATCTTGCCCGCTTCCGGCATCCCGCGAGTGCCTGGTCGCCCCAGCGCATGTCGCGCAGCTCGCTTGGCCACGCACTGATCGCGGAAGGGCTGGCGCAGGCCTTCGAAGAGGAAATGGGCAATCCGGCGCCGTTTTACGCCCTGGCCGTGCAGCGTGAGCCGCTCTGGGACCTCGGCACCCGCGCCATGGCCGACTTCGAGACCGCGCAGTTCGACTACGATGCCTGGTTTTTCGGTCGTCGCGACGACGCGGCGTTCCCGCGCCATGGCGGCTATTCGCTAGGTTACGCCATCGTTCGCGCCTGGATGATGACCGCGGAGACGTCCCCGTCCGAGGAACTCGGCCTCGAGCCCGGCGAGGTGCTCGCCGCGTGGCGCACCGGCCGGCTCGACATCTAGTGTCGTGATCGCGAAGTTCGCTTCCATCTGCGGCATGGTTGCGGGCGAACTTCGCGATCTGAACGACACTAGCAACATATGGAGATCTACCGTGATTCAGATTTCTGAACTCCGCTCTCGACCAAGCCGCACGGATGATGCGGACTTCAGAATCATCACGCTAGGCCGGACCCATGTGGCGAATCTGGGCGGCGGCGCTGTTTTGGGGCCTGAACTGGCCGGTCGTCAAAATCCTGCTCGATGGCACCGCGCCATGGTCGTTGCGCACCTTTGGCCTGGGTCTCGGTTTCCTGTTGCTCGCCGCTACGGCGCTCCTCTCCGGGCAGTCCCTGCGCATCCCGCGCAGTCACTGGCGCCAGCTGCTCATCGCCGGCATCCTGAACGTCGCCTGCTTCAACGTCCTGGCCGTGTTTGCCCAGCTGACACTGCCAGCCTCCCGCGCCGTGATCCTGACCTACACCATGCCGCTGTGGTCGGTCGTCTTCGCGCGGTTCGTGCTCGGCGAAAAGATTGATCGCTTGAGCGTCTCTCGCGCTTGTCTTGGGTGCCGCCGGCATCGTCTGCCTGTCGCAGCCGTTCTGGCCGGCCTTTGCCGCTGGAGAGGTCCCGATCGGTCTGGTCTATGTGCTGGCGGCCGCCATTACCTGGGCGGCGGGCACCGTCTATTCCAAACGCGCAGCGATCCCTGGCACGCCGATCGCGCTGACGGCGTGGCAGATCCTGATCGGCGCCGTCATTGCGTCGGTCGGCCTCGTGCTGTTCGAGACGCCGCGCCTCGAGCTGTGGCGCCCCGAGATTGCGGCCGCCTTTGCCTATCACGTCGTCTTCCCGCAGGCCGCGGCTTATGCGCTCTGGTTCGGACTGATGGCCCGCGTGCCAGCCTCGACGTTGGCGCTTGGAACCCTGCTGGTGCCGATTTTCGGTGTTGGCGGGGCGATGGTGATGATCGGCGAGCGCCCGCCGCTGATCGACCTCGTCGGGTTCGGGTTTATCCTCGCCGCCGTGCTGGTCGACCAGGGCCTGCGCACGCGGCAGGTGGCTGCCGCTCAAACATGAGCGGCACCTGTCGAGCGCAGGCGTCGCGACCCGCGGCTGTCATGTCGCGTGAATTATCGCCCAGTGGCGAACCTTGCGGGCTCGGGCCGGACCGGGGTCACAGCAGCGGCCTGCATCTGCTTTTCGAGGGCCGTCAAACGCGCCGCGTGCGTTGCGCGCTCATGTTCCAGCTCGGCAATGCGTGCCGCCTGCTCGGCATTGATGGACATTTCTTTTTCCAGGCGGCGATGCAGCTCTTGCGTCGCCGAGACGTTGAGCATGGCGATCGCGTCGTAGTCGACCCCACGGAAATCGTTGACCTCGCGGCCGTAGACGAACACCTGCTCGCCGTCGGCCTTGAAATCAGTGCGGAATTTTCCGTCCGCTACCTCGAGCACGTTGTGAATATCTGCGCTCTTGTTGCCGATCAGGCGCACGCGGTCACCAGCTTTCAAGTCAGTGGCGAGACTGATCCAACCATCCCTGGCTGTCGCCATCTTGTAAATATCCGGCACCACGTCGGTGCTGCGCTGCACGGCTTGCGGGAAGACGGTTTCGATCTGCTGGGCAATGACCTTCTTGTGTTTTCTCGTTCCTTTGGCGACTGTGTCGACATAGCCGTAGTCCGTTATCTCGATACCGGCGAGTGTCGCCAGATCGCGCGTCGCGTCCGATCGACCGTCGATATGCTTGATGCGAGCGTCGGAGAAAGCGACGAAGATCTGGCCGACAATGTCGTCAGTCGCGTACAATGAAGGGAAAAAAGTTGGCGGAGGAGCTGGGCATATACCACAGCCGTAATTCCCTACACCATCATTTCTATATATCCTGGTCTCCGCGCCCAAAAAATCTGATGGCGTTACGCTGCCGCCTTGGATTTGCAGCTTGCCCCTTGTGGGATTCGTCCCAATGCCGACGTTGCCAGTTGTGCCGTCGATGTACATGCGGTTGGCGCCGCCCAAAGCATTGTCGACGCGAAAATTCAACCCGCCCGGTCCCTTGTGATCGATGTAGCTGCTTCCACCAGAGTTGTGGATCCGGAGCCCATTCTCCCCACTGATCGTGACGCCATTCACATAGATTGAGCGGTCGGTCCCGCGAAAAATCCCGTTGCCGACGACGTCCAACTTCAGGTTAAAGCCCGGCGCGATGGTGCCGATGCCGACGTTGCCGGCGCTGTTCACAAAAAACGGGACATTGGCGCCCTGGCGGAAGGCGATGGTGCCGCCGGGCGCGATATTGTTGATGCGGTACTCCTTGGTGAAGTTGTTGAAGCCTTGGAACACGCCGAGCTGGCCCAGGTGGTCATACATGAGCGCGCCGGAATAGCCGGCGCCGTCTGTGTTCTGCAGCGCCAAACCGGTCTGCCCGCCGTTGTTGTTGTTGAAACGGATGCTCATGAAGTCGAGCGGCGACGTGGTCCCGAGGCCGATCTGCGGGCCGGATTGGAACAGCACGGAATTATTGAGCGTCGTCGGGCTCGAGAACTTGCCGATGAAATCGGTGGTCTGCGCCAGCGCCGTGCATGGACGAAAAAGCGAGGGCGACCAAACTGCAAACGCCAAGTCTGCGGGGCGTGCCAGTGTTTGAAATACGCATGATGAACTCTCTCTGCTGAAATCCCACTTTCGGCAGCAAGAGCGTACTAGAATACTCGCGCCCAACCCACCGCACAAAGATGGTATGAGTTCCAACGAAGCGCGTCAATCCGATCGCCGGAGCTTCCCGACCGGCGTCGCCAGCTGCCATCACCCATCGCCTGCCGGTCGTCGCGTTGAGGTTAATGCGCGGCTCACCGGCATGTGATGGGGCTTGCGCGCGATCGACGCTAAACTCGCCATCATCCAATAGTGCAACGAGGTGACGATGGCTCCGATCGAATACCGCTCAAGGCCTCGCCGGGCCGCAGTCGTGACCTTACTGGCCGCGACCGGCCTTCTGGCTTGGTTCGGAGCCGAACTCTTGGACCCCAACCTCGAACTCACTGGCAAGGGTCGAGCGCTCAGCGCCATTCCGCCGCTCGTGCGCAGCGGGTTCATTTGGGCCTGTGCCGCGATCTGCGGCGTGCTCGCGCTACTCTCGCTGAAGAAATGGATGTCGCCCGAGGTCGAGGTCCGCATCGACGATCAGGGCATCGAGAGCACCAATCTCTGGGGCCGCGGCCGGGTTCCATGGGCCGATATCCAGGGCATCGAGGTGAAGGGCAATTGGCTGTTCGTTCACGGCGCCAGGGCGGCCGGCAGTCTCAAGCCGAAGAAGTTGATCATCGACACCAAGGGTGTCGACGCCCCCGACGATGCCCTGATGACGGCGATCGCCGCCCGCCGGCCCGATCTCTTCGGCCAAAGCTGACGCGACTTAAGCTGAGGCAGATGACCGCCTTTCATCGAAGCATCGACCCTGCTATAAATCGCGATGGAGCTGATTCCATTCGAGCGCGGCGAGACCAACCCCGTGCGTCATGATCCTGACGCGCGGCGTTGGCGTATTCTCATACCCGCCGAACCGCACCGCTGAAGGAGATCCGAATGGCCCCACGCTCGTCCATCATCAACCCCGAAATCGGGCTGACCTTCGACGACGTGCTGCTCATTCCCGGAGGCTCCGAAGTCCTGCCTGGCGATACCGACGTCGCCTCGCGCGTGACCAAACAGATCTCCGTGCGCATTCCGATCCTCTCGTCGGCCATGGATACCGTGACCGAAGCCCGCCTCGCGATTGCCGTCGCCCAGGCCGGCGGCATCGGCGTGATGCACCGCAATCTGACGCCCGAGCAGCAGGCTGACCAGGTCGCGATGGTGAAGAAGTTCGAATCCGGCATGGTCGTCAATCCCGTCACCATTCATCCCTCCGCGATGCTCGCCGATGCGCTCGACCTGATGCAGCGCCACAAAATTTCCGGTATCCCCGTGGTCGAGCCGGCCCGCAACGGCCATCGCGACGGCAAGCTCGTCGGCATCCTCACCAACCGCGATGTGCGCTTTGCGACGAACCAGCGCCAGCCGGTGTCCGAATTGATGACCAAGGAACGCCTGATCACGGTCCGCGACGGCGTCGGGCGGGACGAGGCCAAGCGTCTGCTGCACCAGAACCGGATCGAGAAGCTGCTGGTCGTCGATGACGACTACCGCTGCATCGGCCTGATCACCGTCAAGGATATCGAGAAGGCGCAGAACCACCCGCACGCCTGCAAGGACGAGCAGGGCCGGCTGCGCGTTGCGGCCGCGACCACCGTCGGCAACGACGGTCACGAGCGCACGGAACGCTTGATCGCGGCCGGCTGCGATCTGATCGTCGTCGACACCGCACACGGGCATTCCTCGCGTGTGATCGAGGCGGTGGCGCGCATCAAGAAGCTGTCCAACCGGACCCAGGTTGCCGCCGGCAACGTCGCAACCGGCGACGCCACCAAGGCGCTCATCGATGCCGGCGCTGATGCGGTCAAGGTCGGCATCGGTCCCGGCTCGATCTGCACCACGCGGATCGTCGCAGGCGTCGGCGTGCCTCAGCTGACCGCCATCATGGATGCGGTCGACGAGGCTGTTAAGCGCGGTATTCCCGTGATCGCGGACGGCGGCATCCGCTACTCCGGCGATATTGCCAAGGCGATCGCGGCGGGCGCCAATTGCGTGATGGTCGGCTCGCTGCTGGCTGGCACCGACGAAAGCCCGGGCGAGACCTATCTGTTCCAGGGCCGCACCTATAAGGCCTATCGCGGGATGGGCTCCGTTGGCGCCATGGCGCGCGGCTCGGCCGACCGCTACTTCCAGCAGGATGTGCAGGATCAGCTGAAGCTCGTTCCTGAAGGCATCGAGGGACAGGTGCCCTACAAGGGCCCGGCCGGCCACGTCTTGCATCAACTTGTGGGCGGCTTGCGGGCGGGAATGGGCTATGTCGGCGCCAAGACGCTGGACGAATTGCAGGCCAAGGCCCGCTTCATTCGCATTTCGCCGGCCGCCATGCAGGAAAGTCACACGCACGGCGTTCATATTACGCGCGAGGCGCCGAACTATCCCGGCAACATGTGAGCTGCCGCGCGATGACGCCGGCCACTGCGCACACCCAAAGTTATCCCCGCCGTTAACGGCGACGGCGGTTCGTCACGCGAAATCTATCCCCACCTGCTGCCGCGGCCTTATCTTATGACCAACGGCGGCTCGAACCCGACGTGCCCGGGCTTTGATTTCCCCAGGCCCCGTGCCATCCTGAACCCATCCAATCGCCGCGCGCAGGATGGGAGATCCAACAAAGTCGAACCCCGAACCCCGCCCAGCGCTGCCAAGCAAAAAAACGATCACGAGAGGAGCCCACCATGACCGATGCCGTTATTGTTTCGACCGCCCGTACACCGATCGGCCGCGCCTTCCGCGGCGCCTTCAACGATACCCACGGTGCAACGCTCGGCGGCCATGTGGTGGCCGAGGCCGTCAAGCGCGCCAAGGTCGATCCCGCCGAGGTCGACGATGTGCTGATGGGGTGCGCGATGCCCGAAGGTGCGACCGGCGGCAACATCGGCCGCCAGATCGCGCTTCGCGCCGGCCTCCCGGTCTCGGTTCCCGGCGCCACCGTCAACCGCTTTTGCTCATCCGGCCTGCAGACGATCGCCATGGCCGCCCAGCGCATCCGTTCGGAGGGTGACGGCATCATCGTCGCAGGTGGGCTCGAGTCGATCAGCCTGGTGCAAGGCAATCAGACCAATCAGAACGTTCTCGGCAATTACGACAAGTGGCTCACCGAGCATGCGCCGGCCGTCTATTGGCCGATGATCCAGACCGCCGACACCGTCGCCAAGCGCTACAAGATCAGCCGCGAGGCCCAGGACGAGTTCGGCCTCGAGAGCCAGCGGCGCACTGCCGCTGCCCAGCAGGCCCGCCGCTTCGATGCCGAGATCGTGCCGCTCAAGGCGGAGAAGCTCCTGATCGACAAGGAGGGCAAGGTCTCTGGTCGCGAGATGTTCGAGTTGAAGCAGGACGAGGGCAACCGGCCCGACACCAACATCGAGGGGCTCGCTAAGCTGAAGCCCGTCGCGGGCCCTGGCAACTTTATCACCGCCGGCAACGCCAGCCAGCTCTCCGACGGCGCCTCGGCGACCGTCGTCATGAGCGACAAGGAAGCCCAAAAGCGCGGCCTGACGCCGCTTGGCATTTATCGCGGCTTCGAGGTTGCCGGCTGCGAGCCCGACGAGATGGGCATCGGCCCGATCTACGCCGTGCCGAAGCTCCTCAAGAAGCACGGCCTCAAGGTCGACGACATCGGCATCTGGGAGTTGAACGAAGCCTTTGCTGTCCAGGTGATCTACTGCCGCGACAAGCTCGGCATTCCCCCCGATCGCCTGAATGTCGACGGTGGCGCCATTTCGGTTGGTCATCCCTACGGCATGAGCGGCGCCCGCCTCACCGGCCATGCCCTTCTTGAAGGCAAGCGGCGCGGCGTGAAATATGCCGTCGTCACCATGTGCATCGGCGGCGGCCAGGGTGCTGCCGGCCTCTTCGAGATCGTGTGAGGCACCCATGGCAGCGGCTCTGACGACTCCCGGCTACCAGCACCACGGGCTCGACGCGCTCTTTGAGATGGCCGGAGACAAACCTCTCCGACCGGACTGCGAAAGCTTCTATTTCATTCGCCATGGCGAAACCGACGGCAACCACCGGAAGATTTTTCAGCCGGCCGAGATTCCGCTTAACGCGCGCGGGCTCGCCCAGGCTGAAGCCGCGTCGGCTGCCCTTCAGGATGCCGGGTTGGAGCGCGTCATCGCCAGTACCATGACCCGCGCCTGGACCACGGCCGAGATCATCGCGCAGCCGCACAACCTCAAACCGCATCCCGAGGACGGCCTGCGCGAGCGCTGGTTCGGCGATCTCGTTGGTACACCGTCGAGCAATCACGACTGGCGCGATGCCCCTCCGAACGGCGAGACGCTGGCCACGTTCGTCACACGGACACAATCCGGCATCGCCCGTGCGCTGATCGGCGCCGACAAGCAGCGCACCGCGCTCGTCGGCCACGGCGGCATCCTCTATGTGCTGGCGCCGAGTTTCGGCGTCGAGATTCGCACCGAGCTACTCGCCAACGCAACGCCGCTGCGGTTCGACCGCGTCGGCTCCGGCTGGACCATCACCCGCCTCGCCGACACCGGCGGACGCTCCGACAACGTCTCGTGAGGGCGGCCCTATGCGGCGATAACAGGTAGAGGTTTGGTCAAGCCCTTCGCGAGACCCAACATCTTCGCTACTTGCGCGTCGCACGCCTCACGCTGCGGGCCGGCTGAGCCCGTAGTGCTCGCGCAACGTGGCGCCGCGATACTCGGTGCGGAAGCGGCCCCGGCGCTGCAGCAGTGGCACCACCTCGGCCGTGAACGCCTCGAGCATCACCGGCAGCAAAGGCGGCATCACGTTGAACCCGTCCGCCGCGCCACTATCGACCCAGTCGACAATCAGATCTGCAACCTGCTCAGGCGTTCCTGCCATCACATAATGCCCCCGCGCGCCGGCTAGCTTGGCGAGCAGTTGGCGCAGCGTCAGCTTGTCCCGCCGAACGGCGCCAAGGATCAGCTCGGATCGGCTGCGCGAGCCCTCGTTCTTCGACGGGTCGGGAAAATCCTCGACCCGCAACACCTGGTCGAGCGACAAGTGCGAGAGATCCGCGCCGTCAAAACGATCGGAGAGCCGCTTGCGCCCACCATCGATGTTGGCCAGTTCGTTCAACTCGCGCTCCATGCGCTTCGCCTCCGTCTCCGTGCCGGCGATCATCGCGCTCAAGCCCGGCAGGATCAGCGTCTCATGCGCGGGCCGCCCCGCCGCCGCCACGCGCGCCTTCAGGTCCTTGTAGAACTCCTGCGCCGTACTCTTTGCCAGATGCGCCGTGAACACTGCCTCAGCGTGGCGCGCAGCGAAATCCATGCCCGTCTCGGACGAACCCGCCTGCACCAGCACGGGGCGCCCTTGCGGGCAGCGCGGCAGATTGAGCGGGCCAGCCACTTGGTAATGCGCGCCCGCATGGTCGATCTGCCGGATGCGATCGCGGCGCGCATAGAGGCCGCCCGCACGGTCGTCGACCACCGCGTCATCGCTCCAGCTGTCCCAGAGCGCCTTGACGACCTCGACGAATTCCTCGCCCCGGTCGTAGCGGTCGGCATGCGTGAGGCGCGTCGAGCTGCCGAAGTTTCGGCTGGCGGCTGCACTGAATGACGTGACGATGTTCCACCCCACCCGGCCCAGACTGGCGTGATCGAGCGAGGCGAACTGGCGCGCCAGATTGAATGGCTCGGCGTAGGTGGTTGACGCGGTCGCGATGAGACCGATCCGGTTGGTCGTGACGGCGAGTGCGCCGAGCGTCGTGATGGGCTCGAGCCAGATCCGGGCGGCGCTGTCGATGTCCTCGGGGATGTTCAGCACATCGGCAAGAAAGATCGAATCGAAGTGCGCTGCCTCAGCCTTCGCGGCGCAATCGACGTAATATTGCAAATCCGTCAGTTCCCGCCCGGAGGACTGGGGATGCCGCCAGGATGCTTCGTGATGCCCGCGGCTATGGATGAACAGGTTGAGGTGGAGCTGTCGTTTCATCGCATCCCCCGAAACACGCGTCCCGATCATCTTCGCAGCGCTGGACCCAACCGGCAACACGAATTGCCATGCAAGGCTTCGTCACCACAGCCACGGGCGCGAGATGGGCGCACCAGCAAGACAGTGGCGGGAGCCAAACGGAGGGCGTAGCATGCCAACGCGTCGGGCCCTTGCCGCGGAGCCGCCGCATTGCTGCCAACACGGGACTATCGCACACCGAATGGACATCCAAGGCCAGTATCGCATCGCAGCCCCGCGCGACGTCGTCTGGGCCGCGCTCAACGACCCCGAAGTGCTGCGTCGCTGCATCCCGGGCTGCAAGGAGCTGGAGCAGAAATCGCCGACTGATCTCGCCGCCAAGGTTGCGCTGAAAATCGGTCCAATCTCGGCGACGTTCGCCGGCGCCGTCACACTCGAGAACCTGAACCCGCCGGCCGGGTACACCATCGTGGGTCAGGGCCAGGGGGGACCTGCCGGTTTTGCCAAGGGACGCGCCGATGTGGCCCTCGCCGAAGTCGATGGCGAGACCAGCCTCACCTACACGGCCAAGGCCGAGGTCGGCGGCAAGCTTGCATCGCTCGGCGGCCGCCTCATCCAGGCCACTTCGAAGAAACTCGCTGATGAGTTCTTCGGCAAACTCGTCGCCGAGCTGAACGGCGATTCCGACATGGCCGCCTCTGCTCCCGAAGCCCGCCAAAGCCGCTGGGCCAAATGGCTTGGACGCAGGTAACGCTAACAGCGCCGGCGCCATCAACGGTCCGCTGAAATCTTGCTACGATGGCCGGTCCATGCGATGAGCAGCCAGCAATTTGCCTGTCACTTCCGCATGGCGGAGGGAGGTCATTTTTTGACTGACAAGATCGACGGGGAATTGCCCCCCTCCAAGCCGGCATCGTCGGAAAAGAGCCTGCGCCACGATACTTTGCGGGGTGGATTTGTTTATTTCGTCGCGCGGGTGGGGCTCCAGGCATTTCAGTGGCTCTCCACTCTGTTCGTCGCCAGATTGCTTTTGCCCGAGGATTACGGGTTGATGGCCGTCGGAAGCATGGTGGTCGAACTCGGCGCGATTTTGACAGCGACTGGATTCGGAGTCGCAATTATTAGAACACCGAACACCACCCGTGAGCAGGAAGGGCAACTGTTCACCATCAGCCTAGCGCTCGCGGCCATCACATACGCAGCCGTTTGGTTCGCCATTCCCGCAATCGCTGCCTACCTAAGCAAACCCGAACTCATTCCATTCCTGCGCGTCATAGCTCTCGTCATCTGGCTCATGCCGATCAACACGCTGGCCGGCGCAACTCTGGAGCGTGATCTGAAGCTCTCCACCTTGGCCGCCATTCACGTCGCAATGGGTGTCGGCCAGACGGTCGTTGTCTTGACACTCGCCTTTGCGGGCTACGGTGTCTGGGCATTGGGGGCCGGCGTCCTGTGCGGCTGGCTGATCCAAACGGCGGCACTGTGCTGGCAGAGTGGCTGCCGTCCGCACCTTGCTTGGCCCAACGCCCAATCGAAAGCACTCGTGCGCTTCGGTCTGACCGTCGCGCTCACAAGCCTTATTTGGTTTATCCACTCGAGTGCCGACAAGGTGGTGATCGCAACCGCGTTGGGATCGACGTCCCTCGGTCTCTATTCTCTGGCGTTCCTGTTCGCTGCCTTCCCGGTCGACAGGATCACCTCTAGCATCAATAAAATTGCCTTTCCCATCTATGGTCGATTGCAGTCCGATCCCGCACGCCTGGGCGAATGGTATTTGCGTCTCGTCACTGTGCTCTTTGCCACAACGGCGCCCGCTCTCTTGGGCGCTGCTTTGGTCGCCGACGACATCATCCCCCTCCTGCTCGGTGAAAAATGGCGCGGCCTCATTCTACCGTTTCAGATACTGGCACCGGCCGGAGCTTTCATGGCGATTGCAGCGACGCTGTCGCCGTTGTTGAACGCTTTGGGGCGACCCGACATCCAGATGAAATACGAGATGACGTGCGCCGTCGTTTATCCGATTACGTTTCTGGCGGCCGCGCAGCTCTATGGCCTGCTGGGCGTTTGCGCTGTGTGGTTGATCGTCTATCCGATCCAAACCGTCGGCATTATTCATGCGGCACGTCACGCCACCGGCATTTCCGTATTTCAGCTCCTCTTTCGCTTTGCGCCCTTCCTCAAGGCCTTGGGCGCGATGATTGTCGCAGTTCTACTCGTTAGGTGGGGCACCGTACATCTGAACGCAATGGTCCGCGCACTGCTCTCGGTCATCGCTGGCGCTTCGGTCTATGTCGGCGCGGCCGTCTTATTCATGGGAAGGGACGCTGTCTTGGGAATTGTCGGATTCATGCGTGACCTGACCAAAGGACGCGCCAGCGACTGATCGACAAGTCAAACAATGGCTCCGTTCTGGTCTCAGCGACTCGCCGCCACGCTTACCCCCTGCCCGCCAACCGAACCCCGACGCGGGGCAGGCGGAGCGAAGTTCAACAGCTCGTTGGCCACAATACCCGAGAGAGAAACTCCAGCCCCGTGCAACCGCGCGACAGCCTCGACAAGATCGCCGCGGGTATCGCGCCCGATGACGCACAAGAGCAGGACCTTGTCGCAGCATGCGGCAGCCGATATTGCGTTGATCCCAGTATCTGCATCGTCGAACAGTGGCGGCATGTCAACGATGATGCTGCCGTACCCTTGGAGAGCGCCACCTAGAAACTCGCGCAGATTCCTCAGACTGCCGAACAGCTCTTTCCGCTCTGCGATCGTTCGTGCTCGAAACAGGTCATATCCCTCTTCCGTCGCCACAAAACACTCCGAGGCCGCGATTGGATCAACCGGATCGGGCTTGCCCGCTCTCAGCTCGCACATATCCAGCAGGAGCGTCTTGGACTCGCTCGTCGCAATCGTCTTCGCGAGGTGCTGACACACGAGACTTACGCCGGCGCCGCGCCTGAGGGATGCCATGCCGAGCACACGCGGTTTCTCGCGGATCGTGGATAGAACAATCTGCTCGATGCTGCGCTGCCAGGTCACCACACTCATGTCATGCTCCAAACTCGACAGGGCCGTTTAGCTGCTCATTGACGAAGAAGGGATCACCAGTCACGTTCGCTCAGCTATGCGGGGTTGAACCGGCGAACGATCCTGGGGCGAACGTCCCGGCCTGCCCGAATAGTGCCGTGGCAAGTGCGCCAAGACTGGCACACCTGACAGCTGCTCGAGAACGGCAGGGCTGTGAATACGATCATCGAGTTGCTCGGCAATCGCCGCAAGCCCGATGCCGAGTCCAATCCCTGCACCGAGGCACGCCAGGATGATCTTCAGAATGGACGTCACAGGCGAAACCGGATCGCGCGGCTCGTCGATGATGCGAATAGCCTCCGGCGCGATGAGCCCGAACGGCGTCGACCCCGGGCCGGTTGATTTCTGCGCCCGAACCTGATGTGCACCGTAAAGCGCTGTAGCTTCGGCCAGTCGGGCAGTGAGGCGTTGTCTTTCCACCTCAACCGCGCTTGAGCCAGAACTCGTCTCCCGCAGCTTCTGGGCAACCAGAAGCGACTCTGACAACTCACGATTGAATGAATTATAAGCCTCCAGTTGCGTTTCCAATGCGTTCAATGCCGTGGTGCGCTGCACGTCGCCTCCCGGTGCGCCGGCCATCAATATTCGCTTCTCAACTGCAAACGCTTCCGCAATTTTTTCTGGATCTAGTGTGCCGGCAAACAACCCGCCCGCCGATTCTATTAGTCTTTGTCGGGAAACGGCGAACTTCAGTTGGGCGTCGGCGACGGCCGCTGCTGCCAGGTCCAGAGATGACTTGCCGCCCCCTGCAACCGCGGCGCTCGATCGTGAGGTCCACTCGTCGAGCGCCATTTGGGCGGCATCGACATCGCGCTTGCGTTGCTCAAGTGAGAATTGTCGCGCCGTCTTGATCGCATCCTGACGTGTTAGCAATCCTTCGAAGAAGCGCGTCATAACGGTCGCGAGCCGCCCACCCAATCCACGTGGATTGCTATCCTTGAGCTCGATCTGGATGAACTCGCTGCCCACAACCTTGACCGAAAGAGTTCCGCCTGAGCGAACGGATCTCGGCTTCAATTTCCTTTGCGGTCATGGCCTTCTGACCGACATGCATGTCGAGCAACGCACTCGTGAGAAGCCTTTCGCTCTTGAGCAGAGCCTCGATTTCATCGGCCTTCACGCGCCCCTCGCGACTGACCGAGCCGGACGAACTGAGAGGATTGGCAACCTCCCTCTCCTGGAGCATGATCAAGGTGTGCGATACGTAACTCCGCGGCCAAACGAAAAACGCCACCACACTCAATCCCAGGAAAACAAGAAACGGAACGAGCATCAGGCGCCAACGCCGCGAAGCCGCCGCGAGCAGGGTATTGAGAAGTTCGGAAAGGCTGACGTTCACCTGTGCGCTCGCTTCAAATGGATAGACCGACAATCAAGACATTTTCATCGTCATCAAGATCTCACGGCAGACCTAAGAGTCCTTTGGTTGTCCCGCTGCGCAGAACTCCCGTAGGCTCGGGAATGGTTAGCCAATGCCGCAATCAGCGCAACAATAACATAGACGGGCCATGTGTGAGCCTGGGACAGAAACGTGCCTGACGCGCACGTGCCTGCCAGCGCCGCCTGCAGTCCAAGACATGTCGATCGCAGCGAGTTCGGCCCGTGCGCTGCCGCTAATCGGCTCATCGTTTGCGCGTTGGCCGCGAAACTCGCCGCGATCATCGCCACGAACAGTCCGAACCCGATAAAGCCCGTCTCGGCAAGCACCTGAAACCACATGCTATGAACAGCCATTTCTCGAGACGCCCAGTAATCCGTATAGACGTAATAGCGCCCGGGGAAGTTGCCGATCCCAATACCTGTTAGCGGTCGCGCCCGCGCCATCTTGTAAGCGGTCTCCCAGGCTTCGAGCCGCCCTTGCGCCAACTCATCTATACCCCGCTCGGCTATTTCACTGGCTCCACCGGATTGCCGGTCGGCAATCTTCATCGCGCCAAAGAGAGCGGGCGCCGCTATTGCAACAACAACCAGAGCCAATGTCATCGACTTCAAGCGGACCAACATCAGTGTCGACAGAACGACCATCGACCCTATGAGCGCACCCCGGCTCTAAGTCACGACGATGCCTGCCAGCATGAGGCCGGAGCACCCGATGGAGACCAGCGCATCGAACCAGCTCGTCTTCTGCACAATGCGGCCTAAGGCAAACGCAAATGGAAACAACAAGATCAGCGCGAGATCATTGGGATCGCTGAGAATCCCACCTATATTCAGACCAGTCGCTTCGTCGATTTCCCGTCCGATCGCGACGCGTGTCCCTTCGACAAGGCTGATGCCATTCGCACCATTGTACAACGCGAGCACAGCCAATATCGCTCCGCTGAAAACAAAAACATTTGATGCGATCCAGAAGTCCGTCTCGGAGCGAGCAAGCCAAACGATTGCCAGCGACATGGCGGCCACCTTCCACATGGTCCCGCTCCACAATCGAAACGAGTCTGATGGCACCTCCGAAAATATGGTCGCCAAGGTAATGCAAACGAAATACGCCAGAAACAGCTTCATGTTCAACGGCATCGGCGCCTCGCCGGTCACCGACAACAGACGGGCCCATGCAAGCACGCAAACAGACGCCAGCCCCATGACGGCGGGAAGTACCAGCGCAGTCAGAGTTGCAGTCCCGTCGGACTGCAACTCTCCAAACGGCGCGGCAATGCCGGCTGTCGCCACCAAGGCAAGGAGGCATAGCGCCCGCAAAACTCGTGAATCGATCTGCTCCCGATCCGGCGACAACAGCGCCTTCACAGCAACGAGCGTCACGGCCCCCATGCCCAGCAGTAATGCTGGCCTCAAGGTCGCTAATGACGGATAGGCCTCGTGCAACCGGAAATACGAAAACGCGATGAACAGTGAGCAAACGACGAACGGCTGTGTCCAGGCGATAATTGCGCCGATCGGAGCAAATCCAAACACCAAGGCGAGCATTGGCTGATCAAGGACGATACCAGCCAGGAACACCAGGATCGCGGCCACGATCAGCAGGGTGGAAATCCCCCCCGGGGTTAGCGCCAATCGAATGGCCTGCGCGCTAGTCATTTCCGCACTTCCATCCAGTTCATTCCGTTCTGCACCCCAACCATCCCTGGCCCCGCCTCAAGATGCACATTTGACGGAATCGAGTTGGGGGTTCTTGGCGCCGGCTTCTGCCTGATGCACAAGCTGCGCCATCTCCCAGGCCGTCACGTAATGGTACCGCAAATTGGAGTCCCGTTGCGCTGTCGCGGCCAAGTCTCGATGGAACTGTTGCATCTCCGACCCCAACCATCCGTCAATATTGCCATCCTTGCAGCCGTGCGTGTGCAATTTCACAAAGAGCCAATTGGGTTGCCCTGTAACGTGCACCGCTTGACGCGTCCACTGATGCCATCGTGCCATAGACATCGGCCGCCCCTTGATCACATCTCCATTTTCGATCCGCGGCAGAACTCCACCGCGACGAGTGCGCCAATCGAGTGATAATGGGCCTTGTATCATCAGCAGGTGATCCGACGGGGGTGTTAGGCCGACGCTCGCCAGCGTGCCGACCTCATGCGACTTGCGCCGACCAGGAATATCTTTGGCATAGTAGATCGAGTTGATCAGGCGCGTTTGCGTGTTACTGGGTGCAGACGGCATCGTGAAGTCTGCATAGCAGCCCGTCTTCAGCAACACCGTTAACTCCTGATCAACTCCGCACCATCGGCCGTCGGGACGCGAGTTGCAGAGGGCCCAATTCCCGTGAATGAACCCGTAAACGATCTTGCCCGTCCGCGGATCTCGTCTCAAAAGACCATGCCGGTGGAACAGTATATCTCGAAATTTTTCGAGTTTCTCTTCCAAGGCCTCGGCGGTGTCGTTGTCGTGATGCAAATGGACATCGACGTCACCGAAGCCGTCACGGCAGAGCCCGGCGATCCGATCCAGATACTCCGGCCGATAGTCCTCCTGGGGAAAGAAGAAGGTGTGCTGCGGCGGCCGTCCGTCGCTGTCTCGAAACGCTGAGAACGCACGCGGGTACTCCCGCACCCAACGATCCACCTTGTCGAGCGACGTGCTGAGCGGCGGGCGGTTCCATTCGGGCTCCCAATGATCGCAAATCGACAGAAACACATGCAGCGGTTGCGACGCGTCCGGCTGCGCGCGCGGCGACGCCGGCAGACAATAGGCGCGCAACCAGAACTGAATGTTCTTTTGCCGGATGGCGTAGCCGACTGCGCCGAGGCCCAGCATGGAAAGAACGATCAGAGCGAGAGCAACCTGCCAGACATTCATGAACCAGCGACCCGTTTCGGTACCGGCAGGTCGCTGAGAAGTTGCGCCAGTTCTCCAGCCTGATGCCTGCGTTCGAACCTCGCGACGTCCCAATCATTGGGATCATTCTTGATATTGCTCCGCCAGCGCTCAATTGTTACCGCTAGGCATTCAGCCATGCGTTCCCGTTCCTTCGGCTCGCACAAAATCGTTCCCGGAAGATCTCGTACGACGTCCCACATATCACCCTTGGGCGCGACGACAAAAATCGGGCGACGGGCCGCCATATATTCAAACGTCTTTGCATTCACGATGCGGCTCGTGTTCGGTAGATCCGCATTGATCAGCAATAGCGCGTCGGCGTCGCACATCAGCCGAATGGCTTCTTTTTGAGACATAAATGGCAATCTAACCAGCTTGACCGGTGTCTCGCGAAGGCGGTCGAGTTCGGCTTCCTGCGGACCGGTTCGACGGCCCGCTACAACCAACTCCAGGTGCTCTGCCAGATGTCGCGAGCGTTGCGCCAGTTCCAGAATCGCGTCGATGACCGGACCAATCGGTGTAAGGTTCCACAACGTGCCGGGGTGCACCATGCGGAATCGTTTGGCACCATCTCCATAGGTGACGCGCTGACTGGCCGGATCCGGCGCGGGATAGTCCAGCGGGTCAAACCCGTTGTAGATGTAGGCAGTCTTCGCGCGGCTGCGAACTGCTTGGGCTTGGCGCGCCAACTCCTTGGCGGTAGATGGCGTGGTGGCCAGAATGAGGTCCGCCGCGCGCATTGCATTTCGCTCCATCCGCGCCTGCAGCTTGCTCGACAACCAACCTTGCTGTCTGTTCTCCCAATACGTATTGCTGATTGTCCACTCATCGCGGTAGTCGAGAACCAATGGTAGCCCCGATTCCCTTGCGAGTGTAGCCCCCAACATCAGCGACGAAAACGGTGGTCCGCTGGCCAAAATTGCGTCGTGCCGCACTTCCTTGAGGAGCTTTCGGCCTTCTTGCAGAGCTCGCGGCCGCCAGAGGATCTGCGGATCGGGCTGCAGTACGAGATTGGCGGCGTTCCGCAGCGAAGTACCCACGAGCCGTCGTGCAGTTTGCTTCGGTCCGTGCGATGTCGCCGGCGTCCCTCGCGAGACGCTCGCCTTCACAGCGTACTCCGGCTCATATGTGCGCGCACGACGAATGACGGTCTCCGCCGGGATGTCGTCGAGGAGCGCCTGATCGATGAAAGGAACCGAGGGATTGGCCACGGTCAGCACCGAGGTCGCCCAGCCAAAGTCAGGCAGATACTGTACAAACTTCCGGGAGCGGTGCACGCCAACGCTGTTCCCGGGTGGAAAGTAGTACGCTACGAACAGCACTCTCTTGCAATCAGACGGCATCCGGAAACTCCTGGGGGGAGCCTGGAAAACGTTCATATTGTAGAAGCAGAATGACCTCCACGTGCCAGACTAGCCTGCGAAACGCTGAAAAAATGATCTCCGGGCGCGGTCCCAGAACGGCGCAGCTACAGTCTTGATCGACTTCTTCGCGGTCCAGATGAGCTTCTGCTTCAAAAGGGCGCCTGCGTCACCAGCTGCGAGTTGCGCGGCGCCGCCAGCGCTCATATGCCCATAGACGTTGTGACGTCCAACGACGTGACAGTCGCCGATCGAGTGGACCCGCGTTGTCGGCTCAGAATTGAACAGCAAGCGAATCCCGGCGCGGCGCGCCGCTGCTGCCACACGGGGCGTGTAAAAACCGCCAGGGACCGATCCTGTGTCAGTTCTGGCTCCAAGAATGTCTGACAATGTTGCCACACTATCGGCCCACTCAGCCTGCAGCAGCTCGTCGCCCAACCGGTCTATCCGATAGGGATGTGAACGGGAATGCGAGCCGATCGCGTGCCCCCGCGCGGACAATTCACGAATGTCATCCACCGACACGAACCCCTTGGCACCGATGTAGTCCGTCGCGATGAAGAAGCTGCCGCGCCAGCCCATGCCCTCAAGCGCCTCGGCGATATGCAGGGAACAGGCTCCGCCATCGTCGATGGTAAAGAAAAATGGTCGTCCATCGAGCGACAGGCTTTCTGCCTTCGCCGCCACAGCAGGGGTCGCAGCGCGCGGCAACATCGCCAACAGATGTTCGGCGAAAACTGATCGTCGCATTTTGTATCGTGCGGCGGCCGCACCGGGAAAACCTGACTCGTCAAAATGGCTATCGACAACATCGTGGTAGAGAATGGCAAGCGCCCTCATCTCCCGCGCCTCCACGCCATGAATTTCCAAGTGATGTACTTGGTCATCCATGGCTGCCCCCAAACGGCCGACTTATGTCCAGCCACATCGACCTCCGTCGCACCACCCCGGGCAATATCTGTCAAACGCGCAGCCAACGCTTCGAGATTGTCATAAACACACCGCGCCTGGATCATGACATGACTTTCCTGGCGTTCATCAAACGCGTACTTGTAGTGGCCGTAAATTGGTCCCGTATCGACGCCATCGTCAATCTTCAGCAACGTCATACCCACATTATCGAGATCACGACGCGCCAAGGCCCAGAAACAGCCATGCGCATTTCGGTATTCTGGACAAATTCCAGGATGCATGACGAATGTACCAACCGAGGGCAGCGAATAGACTTCCCGCTTGAGCAAATGCTTGCAGCGAGCGATCACGATGTCGGGCTTCGCGGCGCGAATAAACGCGATGACTTCCGGCGCATTCGCTGAATGCGTGTCCAATCGCTGCGTCGCAGCTTTGGGGTAATTCATGGCCAACTTGGTCTGCATATGCCTCATCTGCTCGGCATCGTGCTTGGCGACAAGCATTCGATAGTAGAGTTGGAAAGCAAGGACGTCGAAAAATCGAAGTGTACCCGATCGCTTCCATTCACGTTTGACGCGCCTTTTCAGAGCGCCCTTTGTTTCGGTGATTACAACGACCCCGGCCAGCGTCGAGAACGAACTGAGCCATCGCGCTAATCCATCGGTATCCAGAGGCGCATCGTGATGCGCAACGAGTACAGTTCGCATGACAGTCGGCCATTTCCGAACACCGCCCAACGCGGGCATAAGTCTTCAATCATGATAGAACTGTACGATCACGGGGAAACTGAAACATAATATCTTCCTTTACGATCATCTCTCAATCTGAGCATTTTTCAAGCCATTTCCTGCAGGTCGACCGCTTTTCTGAGCCTGCAAACTCTGAATCAATTCAATGAACTCGTCAGCACATGCGTTCCAAGTGCGCGCTTGATAGCCCGCAGCAGCCTCACGATAGCGGGGATGCAATATATCATTTACCGCCTCAGCAAAGCTCTCGGTGTTTCCAGGCGGCACAACCCTCGAATACGTCGGGTCCGCAATTTCACCAACACTTCCAACATCTGTCGTGACGAACGGCGTGCCGCAAGCAAGCGACTCACGCAAGACGTTCGGAAGTCCTTCGGAGTGGCTCGTCAGGACAGTGGCATTGGCCGCTCGATACCAGTCGGCGAGCACATCATGCGTGGCGGCTCCCGGAAAATGGATATGGGCTGACAAACCCTCCTCTTTGACACGCGTCTGCAAGGAGCTTCGCAGCTCGCCGTCCCCCAGTAAGTATAACTGCAGGGTTGGCCTGGTGGGCACAAGGCGCCGCATGACGGAAAGCAGCAGATCGAGGTTCTTCACTGGTACCATCCGCCCGACCCAGACCAGAATCTCGGCATCCTGCGGTAACCCGAGATTTCGGCGTGCCGCCTGCTGATCCTTCGGGAAAAAGATATCGTGATTGACCCCCTGTTTGATCACATGGACGCGATCCGCCGCGACCCCCAGATCCACCGTAGCGCGCTGCAAGCCGGCACTCACAGCCACGACAGCGGACAATTCCAAGAGCACGCCCCGAACACCCCATCCACGACCAGATTCTTTTGGCAACAAGAGCACATCGCTGCCACCAACAATCACCAAGCTTGGAACCCCAAAATACTTTGCAGCCCGCAAACCTGCCGAACCGTCCGGGTATGCCCAATATGAAATAACTGCATCTGGTTGAAACGTCCGTTCGACGAGCTTTACCGATGATCGAACCGACCACCACAGCGCTTGGCCTGACGTCCGAGGTAGGAACCTGGGCAGGTATCCAAAGACGGGAAAGTGAATTTGCATATGGCTTAAAGCGGCAACTGAGCTAGGAAGAAATTGTCTACCTCGCAAGCGGCTCCTCAGCCATTCGTGCCAAGCGCGCGGCGCGATGACCTGGACTTGATGCTTCTGAGCTAGTGCCACACACAAGCCCTGATTGAATGTACCGCGCGTAGGATTGTCGGCATCCGGGAAACTTAGACTAAGAAAGAGCAAGTTCATGGCAAAGCTTTAAGCCGCCAGCTCGGTATCCCCACCCTGTCGGCGTAGACGTGCGCGTCCGCGTCGAGGACTTGCAGCGCCAGCGTCACGTGCGTCTGAGCAGGCGTGGTCACGTGCACCACATCTGGGCGCACCTCAGTCAGCATTCTTGCAAGATCGTCGTCGTATCGCGGACCACCAAATCGCAATGCAGCCAGCATCGCCAAATCGCTCTGTGCATCACACGTTGCCACGACATCCGCCAAAGGCAATTTTCTGAGTTCATGCAAATGGGCATCTGCAATATGCCCACAACCCACTGAGGCCACCCGTAGCGGCTTTTCGACGTTTCGGCTCATCGACCGAAGCCGCTGACGGATGTGCTACTCGCGCGGCGCCCCACCTTATGAAACTCCTGCAAAGACACACCGTGACTCTAATGCTGTCAAATTCTGTCAGATGCGCTCACCATAACGACGTCGCCAGGCTCAAGCATCGTCGCGCGATCGGCCTTGATGACTCGTGACACTCCGGCCTCGACACGCACGATCTCATAGCGCAGCAACACTGGGTGAACGTCCCGCGTATTGAGAACGTTCTGCCCCGTAATCCGGCGATAGGTATCGTTCGCGCTCTCGATGTCGAGCTCAAGCTGCCCGGCCTTTTGTTCCAAGCCCAGGATTTCCGTGTCGATTTCAGCAGCTCGCCCAAGAACCAGGACTTCCAGATCTTGTTGAGCCGTCGCAACGGCTGCATCGATGCGTGAGATCGCGATCGTCGTCGTCGTCAGTCGTTCCTCAAGCTCGGAAAGCCTCACTTGATCTTCGAAGATGCGGTCGGCGCGAATGAAACCCTGCTCGCCGATCTTTTCGATCTTCTGCAGCGTCGCACGCCGTTTTGCCAATTGTTCCGTCAGACGGGTTCGCTGCGACACCAGGGCGCCAAGTTCTTTTTGAGCCAGAATTTTGGCATTCTTGAGCGCATTAACACGGCCGAGATATGCTACATTTCGGCTCTTGAGTGTCGCCTGATGCGCGCCCGAGAGCGCCATCAGATCGGACTGCGATAAAAGCGTGGCAAGCCGAGCTGGCGCGACGAACGTTGCCTCACTATTTTTCTCCGTCCTCAACCGAGCAATCGTCGCAAGCGTTGCCGCAAGCTCATAGGCTGCACGAAGCGCCCGATCCTTTTCCCGGTCTGTCGATGGCAAGAGCGTCGCCTCGCCTGTGGGCGTCACCCCTCGAGCCAGGCCGCCAGCCAACGCTTCGGCATGCAAAACCGAGAGACCCGGCTTCCATGCGAACGCGCCCGACCGCGCAACCAAACCCGAGATGAACACGGCTCTGTAATCGAGTACCTCGATGGAGATGCTGGTTTCCCGACCTCCGATGCGCGCGACCTCGGTTGCAAGCTGCGCTTCGAAGTCCATGATCGTGTTGTTCATGATCTCGAAGCGGCCGATGCCTGGAACCGCGATTGTTCCGTCGCCATTGACACGATATTCGCCGGAGAGAGCAGGGTATCCCTGAATACGGATATTGACGCGCTCAGCATTGACGAGTTTCGCCGCGATCATTCGCTCCGGCGTAAACTTGGCATAATTAACGATGCCCACTGCATCCCGCCCGGTGGGTTGAGAGCGCAGTCCCAACCCGAAATCTGGCATCCCTGCTCCGGCAGGGCTCACTTGGGCGGGGCTCACTTGGGCAACCGTTTGCCCGATTGCGGTGGGTGCAGGGGCCTGCCCAAGAGCCAAGCCCGCAACTGCCACCATCGAAGACAATCCAATCCGTCGCAATGTCATAGCAATGGCCTCACTCAAAACAACGATACATGCCCTGACCGGGCCGCGCTTGAGTACGGACTCCAGCCAACTGCCCGCATGGCACTGTAAATAAACTAATTTAACATGCCCCGACAGCCACTCGATTCGGTATCAGAATGCTGTGATGAGGGCAAGACGAACTTGCTTGTTCCAGCGAACTATCCGCAAGCGGGCTGTTGACCAGAAATGCGACGTTAACGCCCAGGTTCCGCTGTTCACTGCAACCGCGACCAGCAGCGAGACGTTGTGGACCTCGCCAGCCCAGCTCCGCTTCATCACAATGCCGTCGAGATCGACTTTCCGGTGCTCCCCCTCGATCGGCCGGCTTCGCCGTTGATCGCTCGTCGCGTAGATTTTCTGTTCAGGTTACTGACCGCCGACAGCGGCACGCGCGTGCCCAACAGCGCCTCGGTTATATCCTCAACGCGACGCACAGAAACGCTTCGGCAGGTCAAGTTCAGGCACCTCTTCGTCGACCCGCAATCAGGAAGAGCTATCCTTTAAGGACCGGCGGTGCAGTAGCTGCCTGCTCCAAAAAGTCATCGAAATAGGTACTCAATCCTACAGATGGGTCAAATCTTGACGCTCAAAATCATTCGTGCGTACTGATGCGAAGCGTCGACCTCAATCCGGCCAATAAGGTTATTGCGCTCCCAAGCCTATCTAGTTCTCTCGTGGCGGATTCAGGCATGCGCTGCCTTGTGACCGCGTTACGGCAGGCCGCGCGCCTTTGGAATGACATCCTTGATGGTGCAATGAAAACCAAGCTTTCGCAGATGTCCGCGTGGTTCCAAGAGAACCTGCCCGCCGAAACGACCGTGGCTGTTGATCGGATTGCGCCGGGGCTCGCGTTTGATGCCGAAGAGGAAAGAGCGATTTTGTCGGCGGTGCAAAGCCGGCGCGACGAATTTAGAACGGGGCGAAGGCTTGCTCGTGTGGCACTAGATCGGCTCGGCTGCACGACGAGAGAGATTCCAGTGGGCGCAGACCGGGCACCGATCTGGCCCAAAGGCTACTTGGGGACGATTAGCCATTCGGGCGGGATCTGCGTCGCTTGTGTCGGGCGTACCCGAGACTTCGCAGGGATCGGCGTAGATATCGAGGTAAGCACGCGCTTGGAGCCTGATCTCCTAAAAATTATTTGTCACCCCGAAGATATGGTTCCCTACACGCCAGTGGATGCGTTCGAGCCGGGGACGTTCCTTTTCGTGTGCAAGGAGGCTCTATACAAGGCTTACTATCCTGCAACTGGAGCTTTCCTCGAGTTTCACGACGTTTGCGTTAGAATCATACCTAAATCCGGGTTGTTCGAAGCGCGCCTCATGAACCCCTTGAAGCCTGCTTTGCAAGGCGCACGTACTTTTGTGGGGCGATGTGCGGCAATTGGAGACCACGTCGCAGCCGCGCTTTGGATCGGAAGGGCATGAACTGGCCCGGATTTGCCGAAGGCTGTTTGGTTCGAGGCAGGCTGCGGATGACGTTAGGCACCTCCAGACTTGCGCTGTAGGCGGCTACGGCCTCGGCTGGCGGGAATTTCCCGATCGGCTCGAGAAGCCTGTGGTTGTTGAACCAGTCGACCCGCTCGAGCGTGACGCATTCGACGGCTTCGAACGAGCGAAACGGGCCCTCCCGTCAGATCACTTCGGCTTTTGATCGTCTCGCGTGGGCATTGCCGTATGAATCGCCAACGCGGCCGACGGAGGCCACGAGGCCGGCTTCGGCGAGGCGCTCTTTGTATTTGATCGAGACAAGCTCGCACATCCCGCCGCGATCGGCGTGACGTACGCGATGCACAACGCTGCCCCTGGAAATTGGCCGGCGCTCGAAAAATCCGAAAACGGAATAATTTCGATGCGAAATGGTGCCCAGAAGAGGACTCGAACCTCCACGCCATTGCTAGCGCTAGCACCTGAAGCTAGTGCGTCTACCAATTCCGCCATCTGGGCCCGCCCTCTCACTAGTGGCCGAGGGACGGATTGTCAATTCATTGTCCCTCGCGTGGCGCTTCAGATGCCCACCCGCATCCGCGTTTCCGTTTGGCGCTTCAGATGCCCACCCGCATCCGCGTTTCCGTTTGGCGCTTCAGATGCCCACCCGCATCCGCGCCGATCTAGCGCGGCGATACTTTGCCCGGCTTCGCCTTGGCATGCGGAAGCCCCTTGAGCCGCGTCTCCGGTTTCATCACCGGCACACCCTTGGTCGTAAATGATTGTTCGCCGTGTTTGCGCCCAAGCCGGCGGCCTTCGCCACCCGAAAGCCCGGTTCCGGCGGGCTGCCACAGTGGCACCAACTGATGCTTGCCCGGTCCGATCAAGTCAGCGCGCCCCATGGCCTTGAGCGCATCACGCAGCAGCGGCCAGTTCTCGGCATCGTGGTAGCGCAGGAACGCCTTATGCAGCCGCCGCTGCTTCAGGCCTTTGACCGTCTCGACGTCTTCCGAGCCGCCCTTGCGCACGGCCTTCAATGGGTTCTTGCCCGAATGATACATCGCGGTCGCAAGCGCCATCGGCGAGGGCAGAAACGTTTGAACCTGGTCGGCGCGGTATTTGTTCTTCTTCAACCACAGTGCGAGGTGCATCATGTCCTCGTCGGTGGTGCCGGGATGCGCCGCGATGAAATACGGAATCAGGAAGTATTTCTTGTCCGCCTTGCGCACGGCGTCATCGAACAGCTGCTTGAAGCGCTCGTAGCTGCCGATGCCTGGCTTCATCATTTTCGAGAGCGGGCCATCCTCGGTGTGCTCCGGCGCAATCTTGAGATACCCGCCGACATGATGCGTCACCAGCTCCTTGATATAAGCCGGGCTCTTCACGGCGAGGTCGTAGCGCACGCCAGACGCCACGGCGACCTTCTTGATGCCTGGCAGCTCGCGCGCCTTGCGATAGAGCTGGATCAACTGGTCGTGGCTCGTGTTGAGGTTCGGACAGATCTCGGGATGCACGCACGACAGGCGGCGGCACTTAGCCTCGATGTTGGGATCCTTGCACGCCATCCGGTACATGTTTGCGGTTGGCCCGCCGATGTCCGAGATGACGCCCGTAAAGCCCGGCGTCTTGTCGCGGATGATCTCGATCTCCTTCAAAACCGAGCCTTCAGAACGGTTCTGGATGATGCGCCCTTCGTGCTCGGTGATTGAGCAGAACGAGCAACCGCCGAAGCAACCACGCATGATCGTCACGGAAAAGCGGATCATTTCCCATGCCGGGATCTTCGCGTTCCCATAGGTTGCATGGGGTGCCCGCGCATAGGGCAACTCGTAGACCGCATCCATCTCCTCGGTCGTCAGCGGAATCGGCGGTGGTGTCACCCACAGCTCGCGGTCGCCATGGCGCTGGACCAGCGGGCGCGCATTGCCTGGGTTGCTCTCGCGATGCAAGACGCGCGACGCGCGCGCATAAGTCTCGGGATCGGCCTGCACCTGCTCGAACGACGGCAGCCGAATGACCGTGCGCGAATTCTTGGTTATGCGGGCGCCTTCGTCGGAGCTCGACACATCATCGGCGTGCAGTTCCTCAAACCCCTCGGGCACCGCGCTTTTGACGAGTCCGACGCCGCGTATGTCATCGCACGCGGCGGGCAACTGACCTTTGGCGAGACGATGCGCAACTTCGACCACCGAGCGCTCGGCATTTCCGTAGAGCAGAATGTCGGCCTTCGCATCGACCAGGACCGAACGGCGCACCTTGTCCGACCAGTAGTCATAGTGCGCGATGCGGCGCAGCGACGACTCGATTCCGCCGAGCACGATGGTAGCGTCCTTGTAGGCCTCGCGGCAGCGGTGAGCGTAAACGATCACCGAGCGATCCGGCCGCTTGCCGCCTTCACCGCCAGGCGTGTAGCTGTCGTTATGGCGCAAGCGGCGGTCGGCCGTATAGCGGTTAACCATCGAGTCCATATTCCCGCCGGTGACCCCGAAAAACAGTGTCGGCTGGCCCAGGGCCTTGAAGGGTTCCGCGCTTTGCCAGTCGGGTTGCGAGATGATGCCGACGCGGAAGCCCTGAGCCTCCAGCAACCGTCCGATAATCGCCATGCCGAAACTCGGATGATCGACGTATGCATCGCCCGTCACCAGGATAATGTCGCAGGCGTCCCAGCCGAGCGCATCCATCTCCTCCCGCGAAACCGGCAGAAATGGCGCCGTGCCGAGGCGGTGTGCCCAGAACTTGCGATAGGAGAACAAGGGTTTCGCCGGCTCGATGCCGGTCGTCGCCGTAGGGCTGAGGGTGGTCATTGAAGGTCCTGGGGCCATTCGGCCAATCGCGAAACTCGGCGCGCTATAGCAGATACCGTGCGTCCTGTCTGGCCCGGTCCTGGCCAGCCGCGAGCCCTGCAAGGCAATTGTGGTCAGGCCCTTCGAGCATTGGGCGCACCGGCTTTGAGCAAACGGACCGACGCCAAGGTGACAAGGAGCGCGGCTCCAACGTAGATCGCCCAGGCGGGCGCGATCGGAAACAAGATCCCCGCTGCAAGCGGCCCTATCCCCGCGCCGATATCCCGCCAGGTCGCCTGCCGGGCCAAAGCCGGCACTCGGGCGTCGCCGGGAAAAGCCTCGGCCACCGCTGGCGCCAACAGAGTTTGCGTCAAGGCGCGCAGAATGATCGTGCCAAAGACGCCGACCCAGAGTAAAGGACCAGGCACGGCCAGCAGCGCCAGCGTAGCCGCCGTAACGAACGACAGCCCGATCAGCACGCGGCCAGCACCGTATCGATGGCCGAGCAGGCCGCCGGCCGTCGAGAACGCGATCTCCGTAGCGTAGCGGACGGCCATGGCAAAGCCGGCCGCCAACACCGCCTCGTTCGGATAGCTCGCAGCCGCCAGCAGCCCCAATCCAAAAATGAAAAGGCCATCCAAAGTGAATCCGGTCGAGAACGACCAGATGCTTATCGCGTCCGGTCGCTCGAAGCGGGCAGCGCGCCCCTTGATGGGCTCCCGAGTATCGGGCAGGAGACGAGCATACAACGGTGCCAGACAGGCAACTGCCGCCAGCACCCCGAACACGATACGCGGGCCGAAATGATAGGCGAGCACCGCGCCAACGATCAGGCCGGCCGTCGGGCCGACGGCGATGATCATGCGCACATGGCCCATGCGACGCGCGGCTCCCTCGCCCACGGAGGTCGCCAGCGCCTGATTGGCGATGTTCATTGCAGCAAACGACAATCCCCACATCAACCGCGCGATGAGCAGCGGCCAAAGGCCGGACATCGTCGCATAGGCGAGCGTCGCAGCAGCTGCGCCCAGTGCCGCGAGCAGACAGGCGGCGCGCGGGCCCTGCTCGGCGAAATACGTGGCCACCCAGCCATAGCCGATGATGCGCACGATCCGGTTGGCGGCCAGCAAGATCCCCGCTTCCGGCAATGTCACACCGAAGGTCGCGGCGTAAATCGGTAGCAGCAGGTAGAGCACCGTATCGCCGGGCAGCGTCAACGCCAGCGTGATAGCGGCGTTCCGTGCTGCGCGATCGGCGATCGCTGCTGCACCTTGCTGGGCGATGCCCTCCACCGACATGCCGTTCCCCCTTGCTCGCTGCCAATTTTTGGCCGGCGCGGCAGAAATGAAAATGGCGCCCGCGGGCGCCATTGCCGTTTCCGGAAGTGCGAGTGTCGCCTCAGCCGACAATCTCGTCGAGGCGGAAGTTCAGCGCGATCTCGCGGTCGGCGGCGGCTGGGCTGTCCGAGCCGTGGGTGGAGTTTTCACCCTTCGATACGGCGAACAGCTTGCGGATGGTTCCATCCTTGGCTTCTTTCGGGTCGGTAGCGCCCATCACATCGCGATACTTGCCGATGGCACCCTCCCCCTCGAGAACCTGAAGCACGATCGGGCCGGAGGTCATGAAACTGGTCAGCTCGCCGTAGAACGGGCGCGCCTTGTGCTCCTCGTAGAACTTCTCGGCCTGGGCCTTGGTCCAAAGCACCCGCTTCTGGGCAACGATGCGAAGGCCCGCCTTCTCGATCACGGCGTTGATGGCGCCGGTCAGGTTCCGCCGGGTCGCGTCCGGCTTGAGGATGGAAAACGTGCGCTCGATGGCCATCTGGATGCTCTCGATTTGGGCTTATGGGTTGAGATTGCGGCGGGTTATAGCTGCCGACCAGCGGCCCAGCAAGGCCGCACACATGCGGGACTACGAGCCCGTAAAGGAGTGGCAGCATGACACCGATCGATCCGCTCAAAGCCAATGCCGAGGTCCGCGCCGTGTTCGACGACATCAAGGTGTCGCGCAACGTCCGCGACGTGAACAATTTCTGGAAGTATCTCGCAAATGAGCCCCGGATGCTGAAGCATACCTGGGAAAGTCTCAAGGCCATCATGGGACCGGGCGCGCTCGATCCGCTGACCAAGGAATTGGTCTACGTCGCCGTCTCGATTACCAACAACTGCGAGTACTGCATGGCCTCCCACACCGCCAGTGCCCGAGCCAAGGGGGCCACCGACGCCCAGATCAATGAGCTTTATGCCGTCGTCGGCCTTGCCAACATGACCAACCGGCTAGCCAACGCCTACAAGGTGCCAGTCGACGAAGCGTTCAAATAAGTCCTAAAAGCGTCCGTGCTCCCTCCGCAGTTGAATTCCGGCAGTTGCCTTTTGGCCTCCCCTCGCGTACATGAAGGCCCTCGAGCCGCCCGGCAGGGCATGCGGTGGCGGCTCCGAAAGCTGAAAACCCATCTCTTGGGGCGGTCGGCGCTTCCGCGGATCATTGGTCCGAGGACGGCTGGCCTTGTTGCTTGTGGCAACCCTCAAGAGCCAGAAAGGACGAGCAAAATGCCCAAGTTGAAGACCAAGAGTGGCGCCAAAAAGCGCTTCAAGATGACGGGCTCCGGCAAGGTCAAGGCCGCAGCCCAGGGCAAGCGCCACGGGATGATCAAACGGACGGCGAAGTTCATTCAGAAGGCGCGCGGTACCATGGTGCTGACCGACTCTGACGCCAAGATCGTCAAGAAGTACATGCCCTACGCGCGTTGAAACTTGGGCCTTCCGATGCCCACTGGCGCATCCGGCCCGTGCAACTCAACAGACATCATCTCGAAGTGACGGAGAATTACCATGGCACGCGTCAAACGCGGCGTCCAAGCCCACGCCAAACACAAAAAAGTCCTGAAGCTCGCGCGCGGCTACTACGGCCGCCGCAAGAATACCATCCGCATCGCCAAGCAGGCGGTCGAGAAGGCGATGCAATACGCCTATCGCGATCGCAAGGTCAGAAAGCGCAATTTCCGCGCGCTCTGGATCCAGCGCATCAACGCCGCTACCCGCGAGCACGGCATGACCTATGGGCGATTTATCCATGGCCTTTCCGTCGCCGGGATCGAGATCGACCGCAAGGTACTTGCCGATCTCGCCGTCAAGGATGCGGCCGGCTTCAAGGCGCTCGTCGATCAGGCTCAGGCTGCCGCCAAGACGGCCTGAGCGTTTCCAATCGATAACGGTTCGGCCGGTTGCTGGTGGGCAACCGAAAGCTCACAGATGGCAGCCGGAAGGAGTGCGCTCCTTTCGGCGATCGGCGTTTGGGTACGGGTTTCAGAGACGAAGTGAGGTGCATATGAGCGGTCAGGACCTCAACAGCATCGAGACGGAGCTGCTCGGCGACATCGCCAAGGCCACCGATCTCGCCCACATCGAGCAGGTGCGCATTGCCGCGATCGGCAAGAAGGGCCGCGTCCCCGAGCTCATGTCGCAACTCGGCATGTTGCCGACCGAGGACCGCAAGAGATTCGGCGCCGCCGTCAACCAGCTAAAGGTAAAAGTGACGGACGCGCTGGAAGCGCGCAAGTCGGTGCTGGAGGGCGTAGCGCAGTTGGCGAAGCTGGCTGCCGAGCGCGCCGACGTGACGTTGCCCGTACGCCCCGGCCCGCTGGCCGAGGGCCGCATTCATCCGGTGAGCCAGGTCTTCGATGAGATCGCCGAGATCTTCGCCGACATGGGCTTCTCGATCGCCGAAGGGCCGGATATCGAGTCCGACGATCTGAATTTTACCAAGCTCAACATCCCGCCGGAACATCCTGCGCGGCAGATGCACGACACGTTCTATCTCAAGTCGCCGGAGCGCGTCGCCAAGGGCGAACCACCCTATGTCCTGCGCACACACACGAGCCCCGTACAGATCCGCACGATGATGAGTCAGAAACCACCAATCCGCATCATCGTGCCGGGCCGCGTCTACCGTATGGACAGCGACGCCACGCATACACCGATGTTCCACCAGATCGAGGGCCTCGTCATCGATGAGACCACCCACTTCGGTCATATGAAGTGGTGCCTCGAAGAGTTCTGCAAGGCGTTCTTCGAGGTCGAAAAGGTCAAGATGCGCTTCCGCGCCTCGCATTTCCCGTTCACTGAGCCTTCGGCCGAAGTCGACGTCGAGGCCGAGGCGATCGGCAAGCCCGGTCAATGGCTCGAGATTCTCGGCTGCGGTATGGTGCACCCTAAGGTGATCGCCAACTGCGGGCTGGATCCTAACAAGTACCAGGGCTGGGCGTTCGGCATGGGCCTCGACCGCATCACCATGCTCAAGTACGCCATCCCCGACCTGCGCGACATGTTCAACGCCGACCTGCGGTGGCTCCGCCACTACGGCTTCTCTGCCTTCGACGTCCCAACCCTTGCCGGGGGTATGTCAAGCTGAGCTGTGCAGACCTAACGCAGTTCCCTTCCTTATGAAGGGAGGAATTCGGGTCGGGCGAACTGCTGACGATGCAGGCTATCGCGCCTTTGCCATCACCTCGGAGGCGAACCGCTCCAACCGGTCAAGCGTACCGTTGAGATCGCTACCGTCGCCGCCGATCAGGAAATGCTCGAGGCCACGCGCACGATAGGCGCCGATGTCGTCGATGATCGCCTGCGCGCTTCCCGTAAACCGAAGCCTTCCGCCGCTCGGCGTTTTCTCTTCGACACCCACTTGGCAATAGATCGCGAGTAGAGCCGCCGTGATCGCGTGCGGATCGCGCCCCGCCTTGCCGGCTTCGGCTCTGACGTGCTCGATCCCTTGGCCGTAGAGCTCGGGCGTATCCAACTGCGCCCCTGGATTGGCCGCCACCGGATACCAACCATCACCAAGCCGGCCAGCACGGCGACGGGCGCCCGCTGCCTCGCCGCCGACCCAGATCGGCGGGTGGGGGCGTTGTACCGGCTTCGGCTCGAATTTCACCTTGCTGAAGTGGGCAAACCGGCCGTCGAGGGCCGGCAACAGCTGCGTCCACAACGCGCGAAACGCCTCAATGTACTCGTCGGACGCCTTGGCGCGGTCGGCGAACGGCGGCGCACCTAGCAGCGCCATCTCCTCAGCCATCCAGCCGACACCGACGCCGGCCGTCAGTCGCCCCTTCGAGAGCACATCGAGCGTCGCCAGCATCTTCGCCGCGAGCACGGGATGGCGATGGGGCAGGACGAGAACGGACGTCAAAAGACGGATCCGGCTCGTCGCTGCTGCGACGAAGCTCAGCGCCGTCACCTGCTCCAGGCAGACACCCGTATCCTGCGCAAAGAATTTGCCGGTTTTGGCATAGGGATAACGGCTGTCTACCTCGGTCGCGACGACGACATGATCGCTGATGCCGAAGTGATCGAACCCCAAAGCCTCGGCCTTCCGCGCAACCGTCATCAATGTATCGGGATTTCCGACGACGCCGCGGGACCCGAAATGCAGACCGAACTTCATGGTTCTCTCCTGGCCAATGGCCGACGCGATCTCGCGATCGATTATGCGGGTCACAGGCAAAAGCGAGAACTGAAATAACGTTCGTCAAGAGAGCCCGCCTGAGCGAACGATAAACTCGCTGATCTCCGCAACGCCCTTGCCATCACGAATGCACGTGAATACGAACGGACGCTCCCCGCGCATGCGCTTGGCGTCCCGATCCATTACCTCCAGGCTGGCACCCACATGCGGCGCGAGGTCCGTCTTGTTGATGACAAGCAGATCAGATCGCGTAATGCCGGGCCCTCCCTTGCGCGGGATCTTTTCGCCCTGGGCGACATCGATCACATAGATCGTGAGATCCGCGAGTTCCGGCGAGAAGGTCGCAGCGAGATTGTCGCCGCCGGACTCGATCAGAATCAAGTCGAGCTTCGGAAACTTCTTTCGCATCGTAGCGATGGCCGCGAGATTGATGGAGCAGTCTTCGCGGATCGCCGTATGCGGGCAGCCACCTGTCTCGACGCCCATGATCCGCTCGAGCGGTAACGCCTGCAGGCGATTGAGGATCTCGGCATCTTCTTTCGTGTAGATATCGTTGGTGATGGCGCAGATGTCGAAGCGCTCTCGCAGTGCCCGGCAGAGCGCAGCAGTGAGCGTGGTTTTTCCGGACCCGACCGGGCCACCGATACCGACACGCAGGGGACCGTTTTGGGACGACGTCATGATCGAAAAAGCCTCGTGTATTGGGTTTCATGGGCAAGCGACGCGAGATCGGAACGCAACGCCGATCCGCCGAGGTCATCGATCGTCGCAAAGGCTATGGTATCCACGACATCTCGAATAGCCGGCCACAGCGAGGCGATGATGCGCTGACCATCGGTCTGTCCGACGATCGAGAGACGAACCGCCGCCGACACTAGATTGCCAACGAACGCAAGACCGTACGCCAGACGCGCCGGCGCAATTGCAATGCCGTGGGCCTCACTCGCCAATCCGACGGCAACCGGATAGACAATCTCGGCGCCAACGGCTTGGATCGCGTCGCTCAGTCCCGGGGCGGGCCATGCCGCCGTTATCGCCTGCAGAAAGGCCGCTCCCGGTTGGACCGTCTCGAGGCGTCGCTCGGCAGACGGTTGCATTGCCAGGGCGAGATCATTGATACCGGCAAGCTCGGCATGGCGAGCGCCGCGCATGGCCTCGGCGGCAACCCCAAGGAAGATCAGATCGTTGCGCAGCGCGCCGTCCGAGACCACACCCGCGATCCATGCTTGCAGCGTCGCGCAGTCGCGCGCCCAACCCTTGTGAGCGGCCCACTCCAGGCCATGGCTATAGGCAAAAGCGCCAACCGGAAATGCCGGCGACAGCCAGATGGCGAGACGCGGATCGAGGAGCCCTGCCGCAAAGCGGGCCTGCTCGATCATACCGTCTGCGCCATCGGGCATGGTGTGGGCTACTCCGGCTTCCAGATGGCAGGCTTGCGCAGACGTGCAGCTACCAGATCACCTTCGTCGTGCGAATGATGATGCCCGTGTCCATGGTCATGATCGTGATGCGCACCGTGCGGCACGCCATGATGGTGTCCAGCTTGCAGCGGCCCGTGACCGCCATAAGCGCCGCCTTCCGGTTCGAACGGCCGGCGCACGTTAAGAACATGAGCGCCGAGCCCCGCCGCCATCTCCGCCAGCACATGATCCGGCTTGATGTAGATGGCGCCGCTTGTCACCTCGGCGGGCGTGTGCCGGTTGCCTAGATGCCATGCGATCCGAGCCAGCTCGAGCGAGTTGTGCACGTGAATCTCGAGAAGATCCTCCGGTGCCGCCACGACCTTGAGCAAAGCGCCGTTGGACAATTCCAGCGCATCGCCGTTCGCCAAATACGTGGCTTCCTGAAGATCCAGCAAGAACTCCTGGCCGCGATCCGTAGTCATGGCGATCCGGCGACGGTAGCGCGCCTCGCGGTCAAGCGTGATCGTGTCGATAGCGATCCGGTTCCCGATGTCGGCCCGGCGAACGGCGGCAACTGCGCGCAACATGGAAGCGCTCCTCAGAACAAAAAGTATCGCTGCGCCATCGGCAGTTCCGTGGCCGGTTCGCAAACCAGCAATTCCCCGTCGGCGCGCACCTCATAGGTTTCCGGATCGATCTCGATTTTGGGGGTGGCCTCGTTCAGGATCATGCTGTGCTTCGAAATCCCGTCCCTGGTATTCTCGACGGCGACCAGTTCTTTGCCAAGGCCGAGCTTGCGCTTGAGATTGCCAGCGGCTGCCGATTTGCTGACGAAGGTCAGCGACGTCGCTGCCCGGGCACCACCGTATGCCCCAAACATTGGACGATAGTGCACGGGCTGCGGCGTTGGGATCGATGCGTTGGGATCACCCATCGGCGCCGCAGCGATGGCGCCGCCCTTGAGGATAAGGTCCGGCTTCACACCAAAAAACGCGGGCGACCACAACACTAGGTCGGCGAGCTTGCCTTTCTCGATCGAACCAATGTGCTTAGAGACGCCATGAGCGATGGCAGGATTGATCGTGTATTTTGCGATATAGCGGCGCGCCCGGATGTTGTCGTTGCCGCGCCCCTTGTCTTCGGGAAGCGTTCCTCGCTGCTGCTTCATCTTGTGCGCCGTCTGCCACGTGCGAATGATGACCTCACCGATGCGGCCCATGGCCTGGCTGTCCGATGACATCATCGAGAGAGCACCCATATCGTGCAGGATGTCTTCGGCCGCGATCGTCTCCTTCCGGATGCGGCTTTCAGCAAAGGCCAGATCCTCCGGAATTTTTGGCGACAGGTGGTGGCACACCATCAGCATGTCGAGATGCTCGTCGATGGTGTTGACCGTGAACGGGCGCGTTGGATTGGTGGACGACGGCAACACGTTCTTCAAGCCCGCGATCTTCATAATGTCGGGTGCGTGTCCACCGCCGGCGCCTTCCGTGTGGAAAGCATGGATCGTGCGGCCTTTGAACGCCCGGATCGTATCCTCGACAAACCCTGACTCGTTCAGTGTGTCGGAGTGCAGCATCACCTGCACATCGTGGTCATCGGCAACGGCGAGGCAATTGTCGATCGCGGCTGGCGTCGTCCCCCAATCCTCATGCAGCTTCATGGCGCAGGCGCCAGCCTCGAGCATTTCAATCAAGGGCGCCGGCAGCGATGCATTGCCCTTGCAGGCGATGCCGAAGTTCATCGGGATTGCATCAAGTGCGCGCAGCATCATCTGGATATGCCAAGGCCCGGGCGTGCACGTCGTCGCAAATGTACCATGTGACGGACCCGTACCTCCGCCAAGCAGCGTCGTCATGCCCGCCATCAGCGCATCCTCGGCTTGCTGCGGGCAGATAAAATGGATGTGGCTATCGAAGCCGCCGGCCGTCAGTATTTTTCCTTCGCCCGCGATCACGTCCGTCCCTGGCCCGATGATGATATCGACGCCGGGCTGGATGTCCGGGTTGCCGGCCTTCCCGATCGCGGCGATTCGTCCCTCCTTCAGGCCGACATCGCCTTTGACGATGCCCCAGTGATCGAGAATGACAGCATTCGTAATCACGGTATCCATGGCGCCCTTGGCGTTGGTCACCTGTGATTGGCCCATGCCATCGCGGATGACCTTGCCGCCACCAAACTTCACCTCCTCGCCATATGTGGTGAAGTCCTTCTCGATCTCGATGATAATATCGGTATCCGCCAGCCGAACCTTATCGCCAGTCGTCGGGCCGAACATCTGTGCATAGGCCGCGCGGGAGATTTTCGTAGGCATAGGTTCAATCCTGTCGAGAGGTCTGGCCGGCTCCGCGCGTTGGTCACTTCTTCGCGGATTTCTTCTTCGTCGCGAGTTTTCCCATCACCAGCTGGCGAAACCCGTAGACCTCGCCCTTTCCAACCAGCGCGATCAACCGGACGTCACGGGTCTGTCCCGGCTCAAATCGCACCGCCGTTCCAGCCGCAATGTCCAGCCGCATCCCCCGCGTCTTGGCGCGATCAAAGTTCAGAGCCGCATTCGTCTCGAAGAAATGATAATGGCTGCCGACCTGTATCGGCCGGTCGCCGGTGTTGGAGACCGGCAGCGTGATCGATGGCCGGCCCGCATTGAGTTCGATATCGCCTTTCGCCGTGATGATCTCGCCAGGTTTCATAATGTGGGCTCGTCTCTTTTGGCTACCGTCACATTTTGACGTGCCTCGGCGCGGCGGCTATGCCGATACGCCACGCAGCCGACAAGGGCGCTGAGCGCGAGGAACGCCAGATGATCCGGCTCGGTATAATGCTGGATCAACTCGACTGCCGACAACCGGACGTGATCACCCGGATGCGCCGCGACTGGCGTCACGACGGCCATCGCAAAAACAGCCAAAAAAAGACGAAGCAAATTCATAGGACTCTCCATCAGCGGATCGGATTGTGGACCGTCACCAGTTTGGTGCCGTCAGGAAACGTCGCTTCGACTTGCACGTCATGAATCATATCGGCGATCCCATCCATGACCTGTTCCCGTCGAATGACTTTCGCGCCAGCCGACATCAACTCGGAGACGCTGCGCCCATCGCGTGCACCCTCGACGACGAAATCGCTGATCAACGCGATAGCCTCGGGATAATTGAGCTTGACGCCCCGCTCCAGGCGCCGCCGCGCGACGATCGCCGCCATCGCGATCAGCAGCTTGTCTTTTTCACGGGGAGACAAATTCATCGACCATCCCTCGACTTCACATCGACCAGACGCGCGGCAACGGCCGGCCCGTCAGCACCTCAAGAACGCGCATATGTTCAGCCCGCAGTTCGGCCGCGCTCGCGCCGAGACCGCGCACGACAAGCTTTCCATCCCACGCGCTCGCCCCCCAATCCCCGGTCGCATCAGCCAAGACGGCACGAACCGCGTCGATCCGCTCTCCAGCATCCGGTGCAATCAAGACGAACATCGCCGCGGCCTTGGCCCCTGCTGCGACAGCCGGCCTAGCCAGAAGATCGCCCAGCTGTCCCTCGAGCCGCAGATTATCGGCAAAAACGAGCCGGCCATCCCGGTGCAAACGCCACGTGTCATGCAGGGCGCCCTCACCCAGCGTCTCGCCGCTTGCGGTACGGCCGAACACAACCATCTCGACCATCAGCAAGCGCGCGCCCGACGCGACATCGGCCTGGAAACTCCGGCGCAGCTTCGAACCGGAAAACAGGATCGTCTCTTGCGGCGTCCAGTCGAGCCTCCCGCCATCCTCGACCTTGATCGCTACGTCGATGACCGACAACGGACCAAGCGAGCGGTAGATGCGTTCGGCAGCTTGCGATGCCACAACGAGATCCCCACCGCCAACGTCGACCTCGCAGCGCACGTGATCGCCGCCGACGATGCCGCCGCCGGTGTTGATCGTCACGGCTTCGAGATGCGCGGCATCATGCGACGGAAAGCGGACCCGCCAGCCACCGCGCTCGTCGAGATCGCGAAGGCGCGTCACACCGTCTTCACGGCCGGCAGAGATGCGGAAACCGCCGCGCATACGAACGACGGCGAGTGCATCGGCGGTTTGCACGGCACTAGACGGCAATGCGACGACGGACATCCGCTTCCACCATTTCGGCGCGAGTTCCCGACAAGACGATCTGGCCGCGCTCCATCACGGCATATCGGTCCGCGAGATCGCGCGCAAACTCGAAATACTGCTCGACCAGAAGGATCGCGATATCGCCCTGCTGGCGCAAGAAGTCGATGGCACGGCCAATGTCCTTGATGATCGACGGCTGGATGCCCTCAGTCGGCTCGTCCAAAACAAGCAAGCGCGGGCGCATCACCAGTGCACGGGCAATCGCCAGCTGCTGTTGTTGGCCCCCAGACAGGTCGCCGCCGCGACGCGACAGCATTTCGCGCAGCACCGGGAACAGCTCAAAGACAAAATCGGGAACCGATCGGTCGGCTCGGCGCAGGGGCGCATAGCCAGTCTCCAGGTTTTCCTTCACAGTCAGAAGCGGAAAAATCTCGCGCCCCTGCGGCACGAACCCGATCCCGCGCCGCGCCCGCTCCTGCGGCATCAGCGCCGATATGTCCTCGCCGTTCCACTCGATGCGGCCGCGCGAAAGCTTCTGCTGTCCGGTGATGGCGCGGAGCAAGCTCGTCTTGCCGACCCCATTGCGCCCGAGCACACAGGTCACCTGGCCGACCGTGGCACTCACGGACACGCCACGCAATGCCTGCGCAGCGCCATAGTGCAGATCGATGGTATCGACATTGAGCATGAATGACCTGACCTCTATGACATCGGCCTTACCGGCCGAGATAGACCTCGATGACGCGTTGGTTCGAAGACACGTCGTCGAGGCTGCCTTCTGCCAAGACTGCGCCTTCGTGCAGGCATGTGACCTTCACGCCAAGCGCGCGCACGAACGACATGTCATGCTCGACCACAACCACCGAGCGGGTACGGTTGATCTCGCGCAGAAGATCGGCCGTCACCGCCGTCTCCGCGTCCGTCATACCAGCAACCGGCTCGTCGACCAGCAGCAGCTTGGGGTCCTGAGCCAACAGCATTCCGATCTCCAGCCACTGCTTCTGGCCGTGGCTCAGTGCGCCGGCCAGCCGGTTCCGCTGATCGGTGAGCTTGACCGTTTCGAGCACGGCATCGATCCGCTCCGCGGCGATGCGATTTCGCGAACCGAAGATCGCAGATACCGTCGTGCGCTCATCCTTGAGTGCCAGCCGGATGTTGTCGGCGACCGTATGGCTCTCGAAAACCGTTGGCTTCTGGAACTTGCGCCCGATACCGAGGTTCGCGATCGCGGCTTCGTCGAGCTGCGTGAGATCAATCGACCCGCTAAACAGTACCGAGCCGGTGTCGGGCCGCGTCTTGCCGGTGATGACATCCATCATGGTCGTCTTCCCGGCTCCGTTTGGGCCGATGATCGCGCGCATCTCGCCCGGCGCGAGCCACAGCGACAACTCGTTAAGGGCTTGAAAGCCGTCAAAAGAGACACTGACGCCGTCGAGATATAGTACGGCGCTGGTCAGCACCGACGCGGAATGTCTCGGTTCCGGTCGTTGATCAAGCATCGGCTCACTCCGCAGGGGCCGGCGCCGCATGACCATTCGCCCGATTGGACGGCGAGCCACGGCGCGTTTCAAAATAGTCGGAGATCGTTCCTACGATGCCTTTGGGCAACGCCAAGGTCACCAGAACAAACAGGCCGCCGAGCATGAAGAGCCAGTAGGGCGCGAGCATACCGCTGGTGAACGTGGTCTTCATGATATTCACGACGAAGGCGCCAACGACGGCGCCGATCAGCGTTCCGCGGCCGCCGACCGCAACCCAGATCACAGCTTCGATTGAATTTCCGGGCGAAAATTCCGACGGGTTGATGATCCCCACCTGGGGAACGTAAAGTGCACCGGCAAGGCCGGCCATACAGGCCGATATGGTAAAGACGAGCAGTTTGTAGTTCTCAACACGATAGCCAAGGAACCGGGTCCGTGACTCCGCATCGCGGATAGCCACGAGAACTTTTCCGAACGTCGACGTCACCAGCACGCGCGCAATCAGGAACGAGGCGGCAAGCAGCACTAGAGACGCGACGTACAGCGCTACTCGCGTCGCCTTGGCTTGAATCGGATGGCCGACGATATCCTTGAAGTCTGTCAGGCCATTGTTGCCGCCGAATCCCATGTCGTTGCGGAAGAACGCAAGTAGCAGCGCATAGGTGAGTGCTTGCGTGATGATCGATAGGTAGACGCCCGTGACGCGCGAGCGGAACGCCAGCCAGCCAAAAGCAAACGCCAGCAACCCCGGCACCAGAACCATCATCGCGAGCGCGAACGGGAACGAAGAGAACCCCCACCAGAACCACGGCAACTCCGTCCAATTCAGGAACACCATGAAGTCGGGCAGCGTCGGATGCGCGTAGACGCCGCGCGTTCCGATCTGGCGCATCAGGTACATACCCATCGCGTAACCACCGAGCGCGAAAAAGGCGCCATGGCCGAGAGAAAGGATGCCGCAATAGCCCCACACCAGATCGAGCGCCAAGGCCAGCACGGCGAAGCACAGGTACTTGCCGAGGAGTGCGACGATATAGGTCGGAACATGAAAGGCCGACGTCTCCGGCACCAGTAGGTTGAGGACTGGTACGAGCGCCGCCGCGAGCGCGAGAACGGCGAGGAAGATCGACGAGCGGCGATCGAGGCTGGACAGGATCAGGGACGTTATCATGCTTCCACCGCCCGTCCCTTGAGGGCAAAGAGGCCCCTTGGCCGCTTCTGTATGAACAGGATCAGGAGGGCGAGAATCGCGATCTTCGCGAGTACCGCACCCGCAAACGGCTCCAGAAACTTATTGGCGATGCCGAGAAAGAATGCCGAGACAAAGGTGCCCCAGAGGTTCCCAACGCCGCCGAACACGACGACCATGAAGCTGTCGATGATATACGACTGCCCGAGATTCGGCGAAACGTTGTCGATCTGCGAAAGCGCAACGCCCGCTATGCCGGCGATACCCGAGCCAAGTCCGAACGTCATGGCGTCGATCCGGGCCGTGCGAATGCCCATCGATGCTGCCATTCGCCGGTTCTGCGTCACGGCGCGCATTTGCAGGCCCAGCGGGGTCATCTTCAGGACCGCAAGCAGCACGGCGAATACGACCAGCGTAAAGATGATGATGCACAACCGTCCATACGTGATCGAAAGTCCAAAGAGGTCGAAGGAGCCGGACATGTAGGGCGGGCTCGACACTTCCTTGTTGGTAGGGCCGAACGCCGTCCGAACCGACTGCTGCAGAATTAAGCTGACACCCCACGTTGCCAGCAGCGTTTCGAGCGGGCGCCCGTAAAGAAAACTAATGATCCCGCGCTCGATAATGATGCCGACGAGCGCCGTGAACAGAAACGCCATTGGGATCGCCAGCGGCAGCGACCATCCGATCCAGGCCGGCGCCAGACTGCGGAACAGCTCCTGCACCACAAACGTCGTATAGGCGCCGAGCATCACCATCTCGCCGTGCGCCATGTTGATTACGCCCATGACGCCGAACGTGATCGCAAGGCCGATCGCGGCCAGCAACAGTACGGAGCCCAGCGAGAGACCGTACCAGACGTTCTGTGCGACGCCGAGCACCTGCTGGCGTTGCTCTGCCCGTCGGATCGCCGCCTCGACGGCGCGCTGCGCTTCGGACTCTTTGGATGTCGCCTGAACACTGCGAAGCAGCGCCAGCGTGTCTTGATCCGCTGCCGCACCCAGTTGCTTGATCGCGGCGAGGCGGGCATCGAGAGGCGATGACACATCGCCCAGAACGACGGCCGCGCGAGCGCGCTCAAAGGCCCGGCGCACCGTGGAGTCGGTCTCCTTCGCCAGCGCCGCATCGAGCAGGATCAAGGCTTTTGCATCGCGCGATTTGAAAACGGAGTCGGCTGCCGCTACCCGCTTGGCCGGGTCAGGCGCCAGCAAGGTCAGCGACCCCAGCGCGGCCTCGATCTGCCCGCGCAGCCGATTGTTGATCCGTACCAGCGCAAGCTCGCCGACTGCGGACGCGACCGGATTGCCTGTCAGAGCGTCATGGAACGCGCCCGCCGCATCCTTAAAGAAGACCGTCTTGGAGCCAGGATCGAGTAGCAGGCGCCGGTCGGCCATCGCTTCAAGGATTACGGCGGCCTGGGGCGAGCCGGCGGCTGCAATCTCGTCGATCGCCTTGGCCGTCTCGGCAAAACTGTCATCGCCAAGGCGCTGCAACGCTGCGCCCAGATCGCGCATCGGCCGGTGCCGACAGCGCCAACGTCAGCAGGAGCCCGCAGATGTAAGGGATCAAACCTCGCAGACGCGCCATGCTGAGATCTCTTTACCCTGATTGCGCTTTCGGCGGTCATCAACAACTGGAGCGGCGCCCTTGGACAAGGCGCCGCTCCCGCAAACTCACAGTAGCTTCAGTTCGCCTTGGCGGTCGAGCCACCACACGTATTGGTCTTGATATTGAAGTTACCGCACTTCTTGCCAACCCAGTCGGCCTCGAGGTCCTTCGAACCATCAAGGTGTTTGGTCCAGGCGTCGCCGGCAACCAGATCCTTCGTCTTCCAAACCGTATCGATCTGGCCGTCGGCGCGGATCTCGCCGATCAGAACCGGCTTGGTGATGTGGTGGTTCGCCAGCATCTTGGAGACGCCACCCGTGAGGTTGGTCGCCTCAATGCCGGGCAGCGTGTCGATCACCTTGTCTGAATTGATCGTACCGGCCTTTTCCACTGCCTTGACCCACATGTTGAAACCAATGACGTGAGCTTCCATCGGATCGTTGGTCACCGCCTTCGGATTCTTCTTGAAGGACTTCCATTTGGCAATGAACTCGTCGTTGCTCTTATCTTTGACGGACTGGAAGTAGTTCCAGGCAGCGAGATGGCCAACCAGGTTTTTGGTGTCGAGGCCGGCGAGCTCTTCCTCGCCAACCGAGAATGCGACGACGGGAATGTCGGTTGCCTTGACACCCTGGTTGGCGAGTTCCTTGTAGAATGGCACATTGGCGTCGCCGTTGATGGTCGAGACGACGGCCGTCTTCTTTCCCGCCGAGCCGAATTTCTTGATGTCGGCGACAATGGTCTGCCAATCGGAATGCCCGAAGGGAGTGTAGTTGATCAGGATGTCTTCCTTCTTCACGCCCTTGGCGAGGAGGTAGGCTTCCAGGATCTTGTTGGTGGTGCGCGGATAGACGTAGTCGGTACCGGCCAGCACCCAGCGCTTGGCTTCGCCGCCATCTTTCGACATCAGATAGTCGACGGCCGGGATCGCCTGCTGGTTCGGTGCGGCGCCCGTGTAGAACACGTTGCGCTCGGATTCCTCACCCTCGTACTGCACCGGATAGAACAAGATGTTGTTCAACTCCTTGAACACCGGCAGCACCGACTTGCGCGACACCGACGTCCAGCAGCCGAACACGGCCGCCACCTTGTGCTGCGTGATTAGCTCGCGTGCTTTCTCCGCGAACAGCGGCCAGTTGGAGGCCGGATCGACAACCACGGCTTCGAGTTTTTTGCCGAGCAAGCCACCCTTCTTGTTCTGCTCCTCGATCAGCATCAGCATGACGTCCTTCAAGGTCGTCTCGCTGATGGCCATGGTGCCAGACAAGGAATGCAGCACGCCCACCTTGATGGTCTCTTGTGCGTAAACAGGGCTGCCGCAGGTCGCCGCCATGAGGGCTGCCGCTGACAGAACTGCGCGTCGACTGAATTGCATTTGTTTTTCTCTCCGGTTGCTTCTCGCGACTTCCAATGGTTAACAAAGAGCAACCATCGTGCCAGTCGCACAGAGAGGTCGAGAACCAAGGATAAATTATTGATATAGCTATATAATTATGACTTCGATGAATTTGGCGCAAGAGGCGAGATCCATGGGCCGCCTAAAATTTCGTCGACACCACCTTGGAAATGATTGTTTTTCAGGCAGTCGCCAAGCAGCCTGAATTTCGAGCACTCGGCGCTTCTATCGTCCGCCAAGATCCCATGCTCGCATCAATCCGAGCTTGCCGTCTCGCGCGGCAACCAGCGCCGTCGGACTTCGGTGCTCAGCGTTGCACGGAGCTGGCCGTGGTAGCTCTGGCCTCGGTGAACGTTCGCTGCCGATGCGACTTGTTTTGCGGGACCCTTATCGGTAGGGTTCCGGCATCCCATTTCCAAGCAACAAACGGAGAGTCCGGTGGCCTTTACGCTTCCCCCACTGCCATACGCCTATGACGCGCTCCAGCCGTTCATGTCGAAGGAGACGCTCGAATTCCATCACGACAAGCACCACAACGCTTACGTGACGACCGGCAACACGCTGGCCGGCGACGGCACCAAGTATGCCGGCAAGTCGATCGAGGCGATCTGCGTCGAGGCGTTCACCGCCAAAGACCAGCCGGTCGTCAATCAGATCGGCCAGCACTACAATCACATCCACTTCTGGAGCTGGATGAAAAAAGGCGGTGGCGGCAAGAAGTTGCCCGCCAAGGTTGACGCGCTCGTCACCGCCTATGGCGGCTACGACAAGATGCGCACCGACTTCATCCAGGCTGGCGTCACGCAGTTCGGCTCGGGCTGGTGCTGGCTGGCCGTCAAGGGCGGCAAACTCGAAGTCATGAAGACGCCGAATGGCGAGAACCCGCTGATGCACGGCGCCCAGCCGATCCTCGGCTGCGACGTCTGGGAGCACAGCTACTACATCGACTATCGCAACCTGCGCCCGAAGTATCTCGAGGCGTTCGTCGACAATCTGGTCAATTGGGACCATGTCGAAGAGTTGACTGCGAAGGCGAAGTAAGTCACCGGCATCGTACGATCCTGAAGGGCCGGCTCACTGCCGGCCCTTTTTCTTTGTGCCATCCAATGCCCGAGGCAGGATGTGACTATTGCGCCACAATTACGCAAGCCGGATTGGGACTGGCCTTGTTCGACCGTAGCTGGCGCGTTAGCACAGCACCGGATGTTTGTGGCGAGGCGTACCTGTGGGGACCCACTTAATGGGGTTGGTCAGTTTGCTGTGGCTTGGCGCCGTCCTCGCGTTCACGAGCGGTTGCGCCACTGTCGTCCCACGTTTGGTGCCCTCATCGGCAATTGCCGCCGAGCGCGCTGTGGTCCCCGGGCTCGCCAGGGCCCGGTTCTGGGGCGACGAAGTTCCCAAGGACATTCTTGCAGCCGTCAATCAACGCTTGCCCGGGATCAATCGGCTCGCCTCCTCGGCTGAGATTGTCGACGGTCGGCCTGTCGTCGAAATTCTCGCATTGTCCGGCGGTGGGTCCGACGGCGCGTTTGGGGCCGGGTTCCTCAAAGGCTGGACCGCAACCGGCAAGCGACCTCGCTTCGAGGTCGTGACCGGCGTGTCGGCCGGCGCCATCATTGCGCCCTTCGCATTCCTTGGATCGCGGTACGACCGCCCACTTGAGGAAATTTGGACGCAGTACCAGACGTCGGAACTGATCGTGGCGCAAATTCTCCCCGGCATCCTCGGCGGATCGTCGCTGCTTGATACCGCTCCGCTCGCGAAATTGATTGAGCGCTACATCGACCGGCCGTTCTTGCGCGCCATCGCCGCAGAATATCGCAAGGGACGGCTGCTGCTCGTCGGTACGACAAACATCGACGCGCAGCGGCCGGTTGTATGGAACATGGGCGAGATCGCGGCAAGCGGTCATCCCAACGCCATCGAGCTGTTCCGCAAAGTCATTATGGCATCGGCCGCAATTCCCGGAGCATTCCCGCCGGTTGCCATCAACGTCGAGATCGACGGCAAGATCGTCGAGGAGATGCATGTCGACGGCGGCGTTACCCGCAGCATGTTCGTGGCTCCGGTTCAGCTCAACCTGCGCCTCTTCGACCGCTTCTATCCGACACCTCCGCAACGCCGGATCTTCATTATCAACAATGCAAAAGTAACGCCCGAGTTCGATCCCGTGAAGCCGACGACAATTGCCCTCGCCAGTCGCTCGATTTTTACACTGACCAAGAGCCAACACCTCGGCGATATCTACCGCATCTGGAATCTGGCGAAGGAAAGCGGCGCAGACTTCAATTTGGCGGCTGTTCCGCCATCCTTCACAAGTGTTCCAAAACAGGCCTTCGATCCCGCTTACCAGCGTGACCTCTTCAACGTCGGCGTTGAGGTGGGTCGAGCCGGGGGCCGCTGGCAGAAGCTACCTCCGGAGCTGCGACCGGCGCCACCGCTCCGATAAACCGGCGAGGTGCGGACCAGTTAACCAGTTGCGCCGTTGGCTGCTAACGCCAGCCGCGCTTTGCGGTCGCGCCAAAGGCCGATGCCTGCTTTCATGGCGCCGGCAATCGCGGCCCCTGATCGAGGGATGTCGCGACTGCGGAAGCGTCCGAGCACCGTGGTTCACCAAAACTCATGTCAATTCGAGCCATCGACAGCGTTCTTGCCAGCGTCGGCATATTCAAGGCTCTGCCAGCCGCCGACCGAGCCCTGCTGGAAAGCGAACTCGACACCGTCAGCCTGCGGCGCGGAGAGACCCTGATTCGCCAGGGAGACACTGCCGACGCTCTCTATGTCGTCATCTCAGGCCGGTTCGATGTCCTGCTCGACGGCGAGGCCGACCCGATTGCCGAGATCGGGCCGGGCTCACCGATCGGAGAAATCGCATTCCTCGCCGGCGGCACGCGGACGGCGACCGTCAAGGCGGCCCGCGACAGCCTGGTGCTGAGGCTCGATCGCGAGGACTTCGATCGCCTGTGCGAGCGCACGCCGCAGTTCTGGCCGACGCTGACGACGGCGCTGGCGAGCCGGCTGGCCGACCAGAACGCGGGCCGTCGCCACAGCAACGTCGCGGCCCCGCGCACGATCGCGCTGATCCGGGCAGGGCCCCATCGCATCCCGGATCGCTTCGTCGAGTTGATCGCGGCATCGTTCGCCGCCGAGGGCCGAACGCGCGTGGTGCACGGCGAAACCCTTGGCGAGGTCATCGGCCGTGCCACGGACCTCGCCAGCGCCGCCGCGACCGAGGCGCTGAACGGTCTCGAGCGCACCTTCGAGACCGTACTGTTCATCGCCGACGCCGAGCTGACGCCCTGGTCGGAAAAGGCCATGCGGCAGGCCGATCTGGTGCTGCGCATCGGGCATGGCGGAAGCGGGGCCCAGGAACCCGTCGCAGAGAGCGCCCACGAGCGTTTTGCAGCCGCGCTGCTGCCGGCTTCGGCGCAACGGCTGGTGTTGCTGCACGAGCGTCGTCGGGGACCGACGGGAACGCGCTATTGGCTGCAGAACCGCGATGTCCGCATGCACCATCACGTCGCATTGGCCGATCGCGCCGATGTCGACCGGCTGGTGCGCTTCATCAAAGGCCGCGCCACCGGCCTCATCGCCTGCGGTGGCGGAGCGTTCTGTGCCGCCCATGTCGGACTCTACAAGGCGCTGCTCGAATCCGGGATCAATTTCGACATCATGGGTGGGACCTCCGGCGGCAGCGCGATGACGGCCGCGTTCGCCATGGGCCAGCCACCCGACGATATCGATCACGCCACGCACGAGATCTTCGTCAAGAATGGCGCGCTCAGGCGTTACACGCTGCCGCGCTACAGCATTTTCGATCACACGCATTTTGACCGGCAGCTCTCGCCGCACTACGCCGGGATCGATATCGAGGACCTGTGGATTCCGTACTTCGCGATCTCGACCAACCTGTCGCGGTACGCCCTGCACCGCCATCTGCGCGGCGACCTGTGGGAAGCGGTGCGCGCCTCCGGCTCGATCCCTGGTTTGCTACCGCCGTATTATACCAAGGACGGCCAGATGCTGGTCGACGGCTGCCTGCTCGACAACGTGCCGGTGCGTGCGATGCACGAAATGAAGGCGGGCCCCAATGTAGTCGTCGCCTTCGAGGTGCCCCGCCTCGAGACATTCGAGGTCGACTATGGGCAGCTGCCGTCGCGCGGGCAGCTGCTGCGCCGGATGCTGCAGCCGTTCGGACGTCAGCCGCTACCGAAGGCGCCGAGCCTCGGCTCTGTCCTGCTTCGGAGTTTGATGGCCAACCGCCAGGATTTCGAGCGCAATATGCAGGCGGGCGACCTGCTGCTGGTTCCGCCATTGCCGAGCGACATGAGCATTCTCGATTGGGGCCGCCACAGCGAGCTGATGCAACGGACCTATGCCTGGGGGCTCCAGGAAATCGGCCGGCTAAAGTCCGAGGGACATCCGGCGCTTCAGGTTGCATTGGCCGCGGGCCGGGCGTCGATCGCCGAGGTCGAATGGCGCACGAGGAATCGTGAACAGACGTGATTGGCGCTTGTCGGTCGGACCTATTATTTTGCGGGCTCCAAATGACCGTGCCCCGCCAGATCCCGACCCAAAAACGCACAAAGCGCAAAGGTCTCCGTCACCATGATCTCCCGCCGAACCATGAGCTTTGCCAGCTTCGCAACGGCTGCCACTGCGCTATTGTCGATGCCAAGCCTCGCCGCAGCGGCCGGCAAAACCAAACAGGGAGACTTCCCCGTGAAAAAGACACCCGAGGAGTGGAAGCAGCAGCTCACGAAAGAGCAGTACCATGTGCTGCGCGATCACGGCACGGAGAGGGCCTTTACCAGCCCGCTCGACAAGCAATATGCGTCGGGCGACTACCATTGCGCCGGCTGCAATACGAAGCTCTTCGCCTCCGACACCAAGTTCGATAGCCGAACCGGCTGGCCGAGCTTCTGGAAGCCACTTGATAACGCCGTCGGCACAACGGTAGACCGCCAGTTCTTCATGGTACGTACCGAGGTGCATTGCGCGAATTGCGGCGGCCATCTGGGCCACGTCTTCGACGACGGCCCGAAGCCGACCGGCTTGCGCTATTGCATGAACGGCGTCGCGATGACGTTCGTTCCAAAAGCCGGTGCAACAACCCAGGGTAAATCGTAACGCTGCCGCTCCAGACTCTGTTGCGTCTGCGCATCGGAGCTGCCGTAACCCGTTGCTGATCGAGTGACTGCACGCCGCCCTTTTGCCGGAGCCCTCAGATGCGCCGCCTTCTCACGCTTGCCGTTGTCAGCCTTGCCGTCATGACCGGCGCCGCCTCGGCGCAAAGCGAACAGCCCAGGCTGGCACCCGGCCAAGAGGTGGCGACTTTCGCGGGCGGTTGCTTCTGGTGCGTGGAGTCGGACTTCGACAAGGTGGATGGCGTGATCGCCACTGTGTCCGGCTTCATGGGCGGCCGGACACCCAACCCCACCTACAAGCAGGTGACGTTCGGCGATACGGGCCACCTCGAGGTGGTGCAGATCACGTTCGACCCGAAAAAGGTCAGCTACGCGAAACTGCTCGATGCCTTCTGGAAGAGCGTCGACCCCTACGACGATGGCGGGCAGTTCTGCGACCGCGGCGACAGCTACCGCACTGCGATCTTTACCCACTCCGACGAGCAGAAACAGCTCGCCGACGCCGCAAAGGCCGAGTTGCAGAAATCGGGTCCGCTGAAGCAACCGATCGTCACGCGCATCATAGCCGGCAGCGCCTTTACGGCTGCCGAGGATTATCATCAGAACTTCCACACCACGAACCCTGTCCGCTACAAGTACTACCGGCATGGCTGCGGGCGCGACGCCCGCCTGGAAACGATCTGGGGGAAGAAGGCGACGCAATAGCGCCCCCCATCCAGGCCGCGGTTTTCGGGATCGGCACCGTCAGGACGGCTCGTTGTTCCAGCCCTCGACATTGTTGAGGTAATTCACGCAGGTATCGACGCTCTCGACGTCGGCGAATTTAGCGTCAATATCGTAGAGGTTCCACGCGACGGCGCCAGGCACACGATCGCCGATGCACTCCTTGACCGCAATCGTGCGAAAGCCGTCCTGGATACCGTCACAAATCGTCGTGCGCACGCAGGCTGTCGCCGTGACACCCGTCACGATAATCGTATCGACACCACAGGTCCGCAAATAGCCCGCAAGCGGGGTGCCGCTGAACGACGAGGCGCGCTTCTTCATCATCACCCACTCGCCCTTGATTGGCGCGATGCGCGAGTCGATCGCCCAGAGATCCGTGTCCGCGAGGCTGACGGCCTCGACCGGAATCTTGTTGTGCCACTGGCCCATGTCCGTGTGGGGATCGTTCCGGTCGGTGTTTTGGTAGGCTGTCGTCACATGCACCACCACATGACCGTTCTTGCGACAGGCTTCAAGCAGTCGCTGCATGCCCGGAATGATTTCTCTATCCATTTTCTCCATGTCGCAGGTGAATGGATTTCCCGGCCGCGTCCAGGCATTGGCGAGATCGACGCTGATCAAAGCGGGCTTCTTGCCAAAACCGATGCGGCGCTGGAAACCGCGCTGCTTGTAGATCTTGCTGCTCTCGTCAAACGCCTTCTGGAGCATCGCGTCCAAATTCTCGATCGTCATGCAGAACTCACTTGTCTCAGGTTAAGGCACAGGCTGGCTCACCGCTGCAATTCCAGACGATATCAATCATAATCCGCCAATTCAAGAAATGGCAGCGGTCCGCCATCCGGGCAACGACGATGCGTCGCCCGGATGACGGCTTGGCGTCTACTCAGCCGCCGCCCGGTGTCCGCTAAGCACCTGCTCCGCGAGCTTGCCCGTCAACTCGGCCAGATGATCGAAGTGCGCCCAATAGGTGCCGACGCCTGCCGTTACCGACCGCAATTCGACAATCAGATCCTGCATCTCGGTCTCAGGCAGCTTCGCTTCAACCACGTCCCAGCCAGACCATCCCTCGCGAGGCTCGAACCCCAGGATCTGGCCGCGACGCTGCGAGACCATCGCGTTGATCCGCGACGTCGCCTCTGACGGGATTGCGATCGAGACATGCATGATTGGCTCGAGCAACACGGGGTTGCATTTCGGCATCCCCTCAGACATCGCCAGCCGGCCGGCCTGTCGGAACGCCATGTCGGACGAATCGACCGAGTGATAGGAGCCATCAAGCAAAGTGACGGCCACGTCGACGACGGGGAATCCCAGCGGGCCGCGCGCAAGGTAGTCGCTGACGCCAATCTCCACGGAGGGAATGAACTGCTTCGGCACCACGCCTCCGTGGATCTTGTCGTCGAACATGAACCCCTGGCCGCGCGGCTGCGGTTTTATTTCGAGCACGACATCGCCGAACTGGCCGTGGCCGCCCGACTGCTTCCGGTGACGCCCGCGGATTTCCACCGATTTCCGGATCGTCTCCTTGTACGGCACCTGGCGGGCACGAACGTCGGCGTCGATGGCGTACTTGCGTTTGAGCCGCTCGAGCGTGACGCGCAAATGCATCTCACCCTGCCCCCAGAGCACGACTTGATGCGTTTCCTTGCTGTGCTCGGTTCGCAGCGTCGGATCTTCCTCGATCAGCTTGGTCAATGCGGCGGACAGCTTGACGTCGTCCTTGCGATCCTTGAGCTCGATGGCGAGCCCGTAGACTGGTTTCGGTGCTTCCGGCGCCAGCACCTGGCGGATACCGCCCTTCTCCAAGGTGAGCGTTTCCCCGGTCTTGATCTTGTCCAAGCGGGCCAGGGCGACTGTGTCGCCGGCTCTCGCGGACCCGCGCTTTTTCGCCTCCTCGCCGATCATGGAGAACACACCGGCAATGCGTTCCTCTGCGCCCGCACCGGTCACCGTGGTTCCTTCGGCAAAATCGCCGGCGAGCACACGAACAACCGACAACTTGCCGCCGTGCGTGGTGTGAAGTGTCTTCATGACGTGGGCCGCCGATTTGGCGTTCTCGAGCTTCAGGCGCTTGATGGTCCGGTCGACGAACGGAACTTCATGGCGCAGCGCCTTCAACAACCGGACAATGCCATTGCCGTTCTGAGCAGAGCCAAGCAGGACCGGGCAAATCAAACCTTCCTGCAGGTCCTTTGCGAGATCGTCGAAAATCTTGTCGCGCGGCGGCGTCATGTCGGTGAGCAGCTGCTCCATCAGCTCATCGTCATAATCCGCGAGCTTTTCCAGCATCTGGTAGCGGGCTTCTTTCTCGCGATCCTTCGCACTGGCCGGAATGTCGATGACTGCTGACGGCGCATGCTCCCGGTAGACGAACGCGCGCTCAAGCGCGAGATCGACAAATCCCGTCGCAACGCCGTTCTCCCACGTCGGGATCTGGCGCAACACCAGCGGCTTGGTGCTCGCCGGCTGCAGCATTGGAATGATCTCGCGAACCGGCGTATTGAAGCTGTCGATCTTGTTCAAAAACAGGAAGTGCGGAATGCCACGATCCTCGAGATGCTTCAGTATCACTTGCAAGGCCGGCACGCGTTTCGGATCAGGTTCGGTGACGACGACGGCTGCATCGCAGGCGCTCAGAATGGCCGTGGACTCGTCCTGGAATTCGACCGAGCCCGGACAGTCGATGAAGGTGAACTTATCTCCCAAGAAGTCTACCTCGGCCATATTGGCCTCGACGCTCATGCCGTGATCGCGCGCTTCGGGCGATGCGTCACCAATCGTATTTTTGGCGGCGACTGTGCCCTGACGCGTGATCGTACCGGTGCGTTCGAGGATGGCTTCAAGAAGAGTGGTCTTGCCGGAGAGGTAAGGGCCGACAAGGGCGATACAGCGGGCACTACGGCCAGCTTTGCCGTCGGATTTCCCCATGGCTTTGCTCCTATTCACCCAGGCGTGCGGACGCGAGGCCGCGCCCGCGCCTGGGAAGAGGACGCTGCAAAGGAATGTTGGACCTGGATTTACCCGAGCGCAAGGACTGTCAGAGGCCGAATTTGGCATTAAGTCTGATGCAAGCGCATCGAAGCGAGCCCGTGACTCCAGGATGAGAGGCTCGCGTCCTGGGTCTACAGAGCCAGTCATCCAATTGCCTCGAATAGAGTATTGCTCGCTGTACGCGACCCGTGGGTAACGGCGGCTCCAGCTTGCTGAATACTCGCAACCGCACTACCACGTGGCTGTCGGCGCGTACCCCGGACGATGCCCGGGATTGGCGCCGAGGGAGACCAATGATGATCAAGCCACGGCAGGCATTGCTTGGTGCCGCACTCATGGGCGGCGCGGCCGGTTCTTCCGTGGCTCAAACGCAAGGCACTGCGCAGCCGGCCCCGCCCCTTGCCGGGCAACTGACGCTGCCGCATGACTTGAGCCCTTTGAGCATGTTCCTCGGCGCGGACACGATCGTGAAGGGCGTACTGATCGGTTTGGTCATCGCCTCCCTGATCACCTGGACGATCACAGTCGCGAAAGCGCTCGACATTGCCGCGGCTTCGCGCAACGCGCGGCGTGCCAGATCCATTCTGATGGACGCGGCCGATCTCAGCGAAGCGTCGCAGCGCGTTGCCGAGACCCGCGGCGTTATACAAGAGTTCGTCACCTGCGCCATCGACGAGGCCAACCGGTCGGGCGCCGACCTACCGTCTGAGGGAATCAAGGAACGTGTAGCCCTGCGTTTCCAGCGGATCGAGGCCGCCGAGGTCCGGCGAATGATGCGCGGCACCGGCCTGCTCGCGACGATCGGCGCCACGGCGCCGTTTGTCGGACTGTTCGGCACGGTCTGGGGGATCATGAACAGCTTCATCGGCATCTCCAAAGCGCAAACGACCAATCTCGCGGTTGTTGCCCCGGGGATCGCCGAGGCGCTGCTCGCAACCGCCGTCGGATTGGCCGCAGCGATCCCAGCCGTCGTCGCCTACAATATGTTTTCGCGCTCCATCGCCAGTTACCGCGCGTTGGTCGGCGATAGCTCAGCCGAGATCCTGCGCACGGTCAGTCGCGATCTCGATCGCCTCGGGGCGAGCGACGCAGTGCCGCGCCGGCCGGCCCGTACGGCCCGGGCGGCAGAGTAAAGCCATGGCCTTCCGTTTCGACCACGGCCGCAAGGATGATCTCGATCTCGAAGAAGTGCACGAGATCAACGTCACGCCCTTTATTGACGTCATCCTTGTACTCCTGATCATTTTCATGGTGGCGGCGCCGTTGTCGACGGTCGATGTCGCCGTCGAACTTCCTGCGACCAATGCGGCAGCCGCGCCGCGTCCCGACAAACCGGTATTTCTTACCATCACGACCGATCGCTCACTGACCATTGGCGAGACGACCGTTGCCCGCTCGGATCTAACCAAGACGCTGTTGACCGCGACTGGGTCTGACAAAGCGCAGCGCATTTATCTCCGCGCCGACAGGTCGGTTCCCTATGGCGAACTGATGGACGTTATGAATGACTTGAGGACGGCCGGCTTCCTGAAAGTTGGGCTGGTCGCGCTCGAGAAGCCACCCGGACCATGATGCGCCTCGGACGACCGTCGCCGCACTCTGCCACGGCGCCATGGATCGCTGGTGCGGCCTTGGCCCTGGCCCTGCATGGTGCGATGGCCTGGTGGTTCATGCGCAGGCCTGAGCCACCCACTGACACAAGCCCTAACGGCGCGCTTGTCATCGAGCTGGCACCGATAGCCGTCGCGCGAATGGATCTCCCAGCGGATTTTACGCCGGGTCCCGATCAAACACGGGCGGTCGCCCCCCCACCCCCGGCGGCGGCGCCAGAACAGCTGCGCGATGAGCCCCCCACTGTTACCTCCAAACCGGAACCGACGACGCCGATTGTTCAGGGGGCGACCGATGTCGCCTTGCCTCCACCCGAGCAAAATAGGGCCACCGTTACCCAAGCCGCGCCGCCGCCAGTCCCCACGGCCCCGGACACGTCCGCTGCCCAAGTTGAAAGCAAGTCGACGGCAGACATTGCAGCGGCGATCATTCACGGGACCCCGCGCCTAGATCAGGCGCCTTCATTAACGACGTGGACGACGCGACTGCTTGAGAGGCTAGAGCGAAACAAGAAATATCCCGTTGCGGCGCGCAACCGCCGGCAAGAAGGAACGGCCCACGTCCTGTTCTCGATTGATCGCGCAGGGCGATTGCTGTCAGCCAAGATCCAGAAAAGCTCGGGTTCGTCAGCACTTGATGGCGAGGCCCTCGATCTATTGAAACGCTCCGCCCCATTCACGAACCCGCCACAAGAACTCGCCGGTGACCACATTCCTTTCGCCGTCCCCATCATTTTCCGCATCCGATAAGCCCTACCGAACCAGCCGTTACCGGGGGACGCGGCCAATTGACTCAAGGCGTGCAAGGCTGCCCAGCGGCCCCGACACTTGCTCAAGCGCGCATCACCGCCGTAAACTTTCCAGCGATAGCGGATCATTCCGTTTCCCTATCATTGGCGAAAAGGCCCAGTTGGACCCATGAAGCAAACCGTGCTCTATCAGGCGCTTGCCGAAGCCTTCGTGGCGGAAGGCGTCGATGCCCAGTTTATTCTGATGGGCGACGGCAACATGCACTGGACGACGGCCCTGGCGAAGATGCCGGGCGTGCAGACCATTCATGTTCGCCATGAGCACTGCACGGTCGCCGCTGCAATGGCCTACCATCTAGCCACGGGGAAGGTGGCGGCTGCATCCATCACCTGCGGACCGGGCCTGACCCAGCTGATGACGGCGCTGCCGGCCGCCGTGCGCGCGCATATCCCAGTTGTCATCTTTTCTGGCGAGGCGCCGCTCAGCGCCAAGTTCTACAATCAGGCGATTGACCAGGCGCCGTTCGTCGTGGCAACGGGCGCCCACTACATCGCAGCCCACAGCGTGGCCCGAATGCTGGATTATGTCCGCGAGGCTTTCCACCTCGCACGGCTCGAACGCCGCCCGGTCGTGATCGGCGTGCCCTACGATATCCAGAAGCTGCCCTATACACCGAAGGGCGCATACATCCCGTCAACCGAGTTCATCGCTGATGGCGGCCGCCCACAACCGGACCCGTCGCATGTCGGGGCCTTGGTCGAACGGATCAAGACGGCCAAGCGCCCTGTCGTCATCGGAGGCCGTGGCGCATTGCGGTCCGGCGCGACATCGGCGATTGAGGCGCTCGCCGATCGCAGTGGCGCCGCGCTTGCCAATACGCTGCCCGTCCGCGGGATGTTCGACCATCACCCGTATTCGCTTGGCGTGAGCGGCGGCTACGCTTCGAACCTCTGCCGCGAGGTCATGGGCCGCGCCGATCTGATCATGTCATTCGGGGCCAGTTTGTCCTACTACACCGTCGACGGCGGCAATCTCTTTCCCCAGGCGTTCGTTGCCCAGATCGACGATGCGCCGCGTGGACTGAAAGACGGCATGCGCGCGGCCAATCTCACCATCAAAGCGGACGCCAAAGCCGCAGCCGAGGTGCTCCTCGCGGCCCTCGATAAGGCGCTCGGCACGGGACGGCCAACAGCGGCCGCGATCCGCACGAACGAGGTCGCCCACCGCATCGCCAACGAATTGCCAGACGATCTGCCCTTCGAGATCGGACCGGGCGTGCTCGATCCCAGGGCCGTCATCCGCAGCCTCGACGGTGTGATCCCGAAGGACTGGGACGTGATCAGCGGATCCGGCCATCAATCCTATTTCAACTCACAGATGCGCGGACGGCCGCCCGAGAAATTCCTCGCCATCCGGGAGTTCGGCGCGATCGGCAACGGCCTGTCCTACGCGATCGGCGTGGCGGCAGCGCGCCGTCAGGGCCGCCAGGGCAAGGTGGTGCTCATCGAAGGCGACGGCAGCTTGCTCATGCACATCCAGGAACTGGAAACGCTGAAGCGGCATGGTCTGCGCGTCCTGATCTGCACGATGAACGATGGCGCCTATGGTGCGGAAATCCACAAGTTCCGCGCTGATGGGATCGATGATTCCGGCGCAATCTTCGGCCGCCCGCCGTTCGAAGCGATCGCCAGGGGCTTTGGACTGCGCGGCGCCGAAGTGCGCGATCTGAGCGCTGTGCCGAAACTCTTTGCCGAATTCTCCGCTCAAGGTGAATCTGAAATCTGGAACATCCAGATCTCGGATCAAGTCACCGCGCCGAGCATGCGTAAGACGATGGCGCGCGGACACGGCGTGATGTAGCGAACCGACGACCGACATCTCTTTCATGACGAGAGACCCGAGGCCAAACCATGAATGACATCGATCAATCAACAATGATGACTCGTACTGCCGAAAATGCCTCGCGCACGGCGACGCGATGGCTCGGCGCCTTTGAGATAGCGCTCGAGCGGCAAGACCAGACCGCGCTCAAGGCGTTGTTCCAGGCAGACAGTCACTGGCGCGATATCCTGGCGTTCACCTGGCATATCACGCCGCACCGTGGTGCTTCCGCAATAGGGGCAGGCTTAGCGGGAGGCCAAGTTAAGACCAAGGCCCATGGTTTCCGCCTCGCGGAAAACCGCACACCTCCCCGTCATGTCCGCCGCCTCGGCGTCGACGTCATCGAGGCGCTGTTCGAATTCGAGACCGCGCTCGGACGCGGAAACGGCGTGGTTCGTCTCGTCCCCGACACGAGCCGTGACCATGCGGCGCAAGCCTGGATTTTCTCGACCACGCTCGAAGAGCTCAAAGGGCACGAGGAGAAGATCGGCAAGCGGCGCCCCTCAGGTGCGGCCTTCTCGCGCAACTTCGGCGGCGAGAACTGGCTCGATATGAGGAAGCGGTTGGAGGCCTACGCGGACCGCGATCCCGTTGTGTTGGTGATCGGGGCCGGCCAGTCGGGCCTTGCCATCGCAGCGCGGCTGAACCAGATCGGCGTCGACACGCTGGTTGTCGAGAAGTGGGCGCGGATCGGCGACAACTGGCGGATGCGCTATCACTCGCTGGCATTGCACAACTCGATCGAGGTCGACCACCTCCCCTACATGCCGTTCCCGCCGACGTACCCCAAGTACGTTCCTAAGGACCAACTTGGAGACTGGTTCGAGATTTACGCCCGCGCCATGGAGATCAACTGCTGGACTTCGACCGAGTTCGTCAGCGGCAGTTGGGATGAGAAAGCCAAGCGCTGGACAGCGAGCCTGAAGCGAGCAGATGGCAGCGAGCGCGTCATGCACCCGCGCCACATCGTGTTCGCGAACGGCGTCAGCAGCATTCCCTATGTGCCGCAACTGCCGGGGCTCGAGTCCTTCAAGGGCGATGTCCTGCACTCGGAAGGCTTCAACAATGGCGAGCCGTGGAAAGGCAAGAATGCGCTCGTCATCGGTACAGGCACGAGCGGCAACGACATTGCGCTCGACCTGAACAGCTGGAACGTCAAAACGACAATCGTGCAGCGCGGCTCGACGACGGTCGTCTCTATCGATCCGAGCGCGAAGCTCAACTATGCACTCTATGAGGAGGGCCCTCCGCTCGAGGATTGCGATGTGATCGCCACCTCCGGCACGCCACCACTGCTGATCAAGGCGTACCAGATGTCGATGGCGCGGATGGCGGAACTCGACAAGGACATGATCGACGGCCTCAAGCGCATCGGATTCAAGTACGACATCGGCGACGACAACACCGGCCACCAGATGAAGTACCGCCGGCGCGGCGGCGGTTACAACCTCGACGCCGGCAGCTCGGCGCTCATGATCAAAGGAGAGATCGGACTGCTCCAGTTTGACGGGATCGAGCGCTTTTGCGAGCAGGGTGCACTGATGAAGGACGGGTCAACCGTGCCGGCGGATCTCATAGTGCTCGCTACCGGATATGAGCCGCAGGGGGAGATCATCGGGCGCACGCTTGGAAAGGAGATGGCGGCCAAGATTGGTCAGGTTTGGGGCATCGATCCGAAAGACGGCGAGATGGCCAATATGTTCCGGCGCACGCCCCAGGAAGGCCTCTGGTTCATCGCTGGCGGTTTGCCCCAATGCCGGATCTATTCGAAGTATCTGGCGCTACAAATCAAGGCCATCGAGGAAGGCATGATAAGTCCACGCCAGCCGTGATGCGCGCGGATTCTATCGCCGCCACGATCCATCCTTGCCACAATGCAGCCCCCGGCGGCGAGCTGGCGCTGTGCTGCTCCTGCAACAGCAAAGCAGGTCCCGTATTATGCTCAATCTGACCGATCTTTTTGTTGATAGAGCAACATGTTAGCGTCCAGATTGGCTGAGAAGCGAGCGACCGCGCATGAACGGCAAATGAATGTCGGCATGGGTTGCGGTTCAGGTAACGGTCGCCATTCTGCCATGGGAGCGAGGCGCGCGGCGTCGCGGAGAATGCCAGGAGGACTTGAGTCATGAAAGCGTCTTTGCTGACGGCAGGTGTGCTCGCAGCAGCCGTTATGGCTGGCGCAGGGCGAGCGACCGCTGCCGACTTGGACTACGGCCGGGTGCCACCGCCCGATCGCTATTCCTCGGCCTATGAGGATCCGCGCTATCGCGACATCTACGGTGCCGAGCCCCGGAATTACAGCCATGAGCAGCGGTACTACAAGGTTCAACCACCGCATTATGGCCATCCCGTGCCGCCTGCCCCTGTCTATCGCGATCACGCGCCGCCGCCCCGTCACTACAGTGAGGGCCCGGACGCCTGGCGCTACGGCAACGGATGTATCTCGAAGGACGAAGCCAAGCGCCGCCTGACCGGCGAAGGCTGGCGTGATTTCCACGATTTGGAACTCCGCCAGAACGTCGCCAAGATCAAGGCGCGCCGTCCGAATGGCGATCTTTATGACCTGAAGATCGACCGTTGCACGGGCGAAATCGTCAACGCGCAACCGCTGGAGCGGGCGGGCCCAGGACCTTATGCCTATGAGAACGGTCCACGCCGTTTCGAGCCCTACTATCGCTAACAGCGGTCGCCAAAAGCCTTTCAGACGTCGGGCGCATCGTGTGCACCCGGCGTTTCTGTTTGGGTCCATCAGTGGTTAAGGCGTTGACGCGGGTCGGCCCCCGCGCTTAGGGAGTATCAAGGCCGGAGATATCGTCGGCCGCCCCCGGCACCACAGGGCCCGATATGTCAGAACTACTGCTCGAACTATTTTCCGAGGAAATCCCTGCGCGGATGCAGGCCCGCGCCGCCGACGATCTCAAGCGGCTCGTCGCCGACGGCCTGAAAGCCAAGGGGCTCACCACAGGTGGGTCGATGTCGTTTGCGACGCCGCGCCGCCTCGTTCTGGTCGTCGAAAGTGTGCCGGAAAAATCGCCGAGCGTGTCCGAGGAGAAGAAGGGCCCGCGCGTTGGTGCGCCCGACGCTGCCATACAAGGCTTCCTCAAAGGGTCCGGCTTTACGGATATCGGCGAGGCCGAGATCGTGAAGGACGCCAAGAAGGGCGATTTCTACATTGCGCGCATCGACCGTCCCGGACAGCCGGCCGCGGCGATCATTGCCGACGTCGTGCGCGAGACCCTCGAAAACTTTCCCTGGCCAAAGTCCCAACGCTGGGGCTCCGGCACATTCACCTGGGTGCGGCCATTGCATTCGATCGTCTGTCTGCTCGGGGGCAAGGTCGTGCCTTTGCAGGTCGGCGGCGTCGCCAGTGGCACGCTCACGCGCGGCCATCGCTTTCACGGCAATACACCGTTCAACGTGAAGGACTTCAATGACTACGGCACCAAATTGAAGGCCGCAAAGGTGCTGTTGCCCGCCTCCGAGCGCGCCGAGATGATACGGGAGCAAGCCCAGGCGCTCGCAAAGAAAGCAAAACTGGAACTGGTCGAGGACGAAGCGCTGCTCGCCGAGAACGCCGGCCTGACCGAATGGCCGACTGTTCTGATGGGCACGTTCGACGAGGCGTTTCTTGCCGTTCCCGGCGAATGCCTGACAACGTCGATGAAGACGCATCAGAAGTGCTTCTCCCTGCGCGACCCCAAGACGAACAAGCTCACCAACAAGTTTCTTGCCGTGTCGAATCTCATCGCATCGGATGGCGGCATCGAAATCATCAAGGGCAACGAAAAGGTGATCCGCGCGCGGTTATCGGATGCCAAATTCTTCTGGGAGCAAGACCTCAAGCGCAAGCTCGAACCCATGCATTTCGAATTGAAGGGCATCACGTTCCACGAGAAGCTCGGCTCCCAGTGGGATCGCATGGAGCGCATTACGGAGCTCGCGCGACAGATTGCCGGCTCCGTGGACGCGGAGCCGGAACTGGCCGGCCGCGCCGCGCAACTGTGCAAAGCCGATCTCGTCTCGGGCATGGTGGGTGAATTCCCGGAGTTGCAGGGTCTCATGGGCCGCTACTACGCCGAGGCCGAGCACATGAACCCTAAAATCGCGATGGCGATCGAGGAGCACTACAAGCCGAGAGGCCAGTCCGACACAATACCGAACGCGCCTGTTTCGGTCGCGCTCGCCCTCGCCGATAAGCTCGACACTCTGGTCGGGTTCTGGGCGATCGACGAGAAGCCAACCGGCTCGGGCGACCCCTATCAGCTGCGCCGCGCCGCGCTCGGCGTGATCCGGATCCTGCTGGAAAACGACCTCAGGGTGCAGCTGCGGAACGTGATCCAAACCCATTTCATGGAGCGGGTCGGCAAGATCCCAAGCAAACTCTCGCCGCCTGAGATGCTCTTGAAAGGCGTCGACGCCAACGGCCTTGGCCACGACCTGCTGACCTTCTTCGCCGACCGGCTCAAGGTTTACCTCCGGGAGAAGGGCGCGCGGCACGACCTGATCGATGCCGTATTCTCGCTCGGCGACCAGGACGACCTCGCACTGATCGTGAAGCGCGTCGAGGCACTCGAGGCGTTCCTCAAAACCGATGACGGCCAAAACCTGCTCGCCGGCGTAAAGCGCGCGGCCAACATCCTCGCGATCGAGGAGAAGAAAGACAAGAAAACCCACGACGGCCGCTACGACATTCAACTGCTGGTCGAGACCGAGGAGACGGCACTGGCCGCCGCCATTGAAAGCGCCAAGCAGGACACGGTTGCCGCCATCAATGTCGAGAACTTCAAAGGCGCCATGAACGCCCTTGCCGACCTGCGCAAACCGGTCGACGCCTTCTTCGAGAAGGTCACGGTCAATGCGCCGGACGCAAAACTGCGAGAAAACCGGCTGCGCCTCCTATCAGAAATCCGCACCGCAACCCTAGGCGTCGCCGACTTTTCCAAGATCGCCGGCTAGGGACAATTGCCTTCTCCCGCGCAGTTAACGCACCACCAGAACCGGCACCGTCGCGTGCGTCAAGACTTTGTGCGTCTCACTGCCGAGCACCACGGCCGAGACCCCGCTCCGGCCATGCGACGCCATGACGATGAGATCGCAGCCCTTGTCTTTCGCCGTCTTGATGATGGCTTCCCAAGGATAGTCTCCGGTTGCCTTCACCATCTCGACCGGCACTCCCGCCGCCTTGGCCGCCAGTTCGATGGCGGCAAGGTTCTCGCCGGCAAGCTTCGCCGACTCGGCTTGTATCAGGGCGGCCAAATGATCCGGGATCAATGCCTTCGGTGTTCCGGTATGCAGCGGCTGGGCAACAGTCACGCCGACCACCTTGCACTTTGCGAATTTGGCCAGGGCTACTCCGTGCTGGATCGCCCGAAGGCAGAACTCGCTTCCGTCCGTCGGAATGAGAATGGATTTGTACATCTCGGCGTCTCCTGAAGGTCATCGCGCCCCTGCATAACCCGAGAAGACGTTTGGCGGTATGCGATTTATCAACGCCGTTATGAAATCCGCATTTTGCTTACCAAACCGAACCGATTTACCGCGTTTCCCAGGATGACAAACTCGCCGCTCCAGCCCTATAAGTCGACATCGCCCATCACGCTTGGCAAGGAACTCTGTCATGGCTGGACCACTGTCCCATATCCGCGTTCTCGATTTGACGCGCGTGCTCGCGGGGCCGTGGTGCGCCCAGAACCTCGCCGATCTCGGTGCCGAAGTCATCAAGGTCGAGCGGCCGAAGAAGGGAGACGACAGCCGCGCCTATGGCCCGCCGTGGATCAAGGACCAGAGCGGCAAGGAGACCAAGGAAGCTGCCTATTTCATGGCAGCCAACCGCGGCAAGAAATCGATCACAATCGACATCGCCAGCGCAGAAGGTCAGTCCATCGTCCGCGAGCTCGCCGCGCGCGCCGACGTCCTGCTGGAGAACTACAAGACCGGCGACCTCAATCGCTATAAGCTCGGCTACGACGACCTCAAGTCCATCAATCCACGCTTGATCTACTGCTCGATTACCGGCTTTGGACAAACCGGTCCCTATCGCGAGCGGCCCGGCTTCGATTTCATGGTGCAGGGCATCGGCGGCTTCATGAGCGTGACCGGCGAGCGCGACGACCGCCCCGGCGGCGGCCCTCAGCGCGCAGGCGTACCGATCGTCGACATCATGACCGGCATGTACGCGACAATCGCGGTGACGGCCGCGATCGCGCATCGCGAAAGGAGCGGCGTCGGACAGTTCATCGATATGGCACTGCTCGATACGCAGGTCGCGATCCTGGCCAATCAGGGCATGAACTTCCTTGCCACCGGCGAGCCACCTGGACGCCTCGGCAATACGCATCCCAACATCGTCCCGTATCAGGCTTTCAAGACCAAGGACGGCGACATCATCCTCGCCTGCGGCAACGACAATCTCTTCAATAAATTCTGCGAAGTCGCTGACGCGCCGCAGCTGCCCAAAGATCCGCGATTTGCGACAAACGGGGCCCGTGTCTCCAACCGAGCCGCAATGGACGAGGTCCTCATCCCGATCTTCCAGAAACGGACGACCGCCCAGTGGGTCAACGACCTGGACAAAGGTGGCGTGCCTTGCGGTCCCATCAACAATCTCAAAGAGGTCTTCGACGATCCGCAGATCAAGGCGCGCGGCATGCGGGTCGAACTACCCCACGCCACGGCCGGCAAAGTACCGGTCATCCGCAGCCCAATGCGCTTCTCCGGAACCCCTATTGAACACTCGGTCGGCCCGCCGACGCTCGGACAGCACACCGAAGAAGTGTTGCGCGGCCTTGGCCGTTCACCGGAGGAGATCGCACGTCTCAAATCAAGCGGCACCGTTTAGCGCTTGATCTGGGCTCGTTTTCACCAACCGCCAGCTTCATATCGGCTCGCCATGAGCATAGCATGCGCACGCCGGCGGGAGATCCAGCCCCCGCCGAATGATAACCATTTTTTTTAAACATTGAAAATTATCAGCCTCACAGGAAAATCAATTTGTTCACGACGCAAGATATGGTTCATATTCGATGGGACCGCGTCCGGTCCCGATGAACCTGATGCCGAGAAAGTAACGCCATGTCGACGTCGCCCTTCAGCGATGGCCGGAACGGGACCGCATCGCGCGAATCCCGTGAGAGCTTTGAGGACAAGATGGAGCAGATCCGCGACCTGCTCTATGGCGAGTTCAAGCGCGACAATGATGCGCGCATTGCCCTGATCGAGGCACGCGTGCGGGAACTCGATGCCGGGCTGCACCGCAAGCTCGACGCCATCCAAGCGCAACTCGCGTCGATTTCGAGCGAGATGAAGAGCGACCGTACAGCCGCTTTCGACGAGCTGTCGATGAGCGTTTTCGAGCTGGGGGAGCGCATCCGTCGGATCTCCCGCTCTCCAACGAACTCGGAGTAGGAGCGCGCGAGCGGCGGGAAAGCCGTGACGGCAGTTCCATGCCAGAGAGCACATGACCCAGCAATCCGTCTCACGCCTGAAAGAATTGCTTTTCGACAAGGAAAGCCGGGAGCTCGACGCTCTCGCGCGCCGCATCGACCAGGTCTATGAGCGTGCTGGCGGCGACCAGCAGTTTCAGTCCAGCGTAGCCAAAGTGCTCGATGGGGCACTGCGCGATGCCGAAGTCGACCGCCACGACGAATTGGCGACGGCGATGGCGCCGATGGTCGTGCGAACCATCCGAGCCGAGCTGATGTCCGGCCAGATGCAGGATCAGCTGTCGAACGCCCTCTACCCGAAGATGGGCGAGATGGTCCGCCGCTATGTAGCCAGCGCGGTTCGCGATGCCATGGCCGAGATCAATCGGCGCATCGAATCCGGCCTCACTCAGAACAAGCTCGCCTTGAAGCTGCAAAGCATCGCGACGGGGCGGTCTATGGCGGAGTTGGCGCTGGCAGGCGGCCAGAAAATCGAAGTCGAAGAGCTTTATCTCATCCGGCGCGGCTCCGGCCAGCTCGTTCAACACTGGGAACGAGACGCCGAGACGCGGCTCACTCAAACAGGCCAGAACCGCGACACACTCGTCAGTGGCTTCCTGACCGCAATCACCGCATTTGCCGAGGAAGCCTTCGAAGCGGACAAAGCCAGCCTCAGAACGCTCGACCTTGACGATCATCGGATTTATCTGCGCGGTTCACCGGCATTTCTGCTGGCAGCGAAATGTCGTGGCACATCGTCAATCCCGGTCGAGCAAATATTCGACGATGAGCTGAACAAGGTCCTGACCAAGCAGCAGTCGATCGACGAGAGCGCGGCGCGTTCCCGTCGCGATGGCGCGCCGATTGATGCGAGTCAGCTTCATCGCGGCGCGTTGACCGATGCATCCATGCGGCTCGAGACGCTGATATCCGAGAGACAGGCCGAACTTACTGAGAAGCGCGCGAGTCTTGGCTCCCTTGAAGGCCGCCATGTGGATCGTGGGGCTGCCACTGGCCACCTACATTGGCTGGCAATCCTATATCGGCTTCACGACACGCCAAACCCAAGCTCAGGCCGACGCCATCGTGCGCAACATGCCGGAATTGGCCGGCTATCCCGTGAAGGCGCGGGTCGAGCGCGGAAGTGGTGCCATTTGGGTTGTCGGACTGACCCCATCCGAGGCATCACGCATTGCCCTGCTCGGACGCCTCAAGGAACTGGCCCCGCAGGCTGTGCTCAGTGAAGCCGTCAGCGTGTTGCCGAAAACCGACGTCGAATCCGAACTCCGCGCCGACGGCCTCCGCCGCTCGATCGAGCGGGCGGAACGGCGGCTTGAAACCGTCGGCAACGATCTCGATCGCATTGGCGGGCGCATCACATCGCCGGACGACCGCGAGGCCGTGGATGCCGCCAAGATGGCTTCCGAGCGCGTCAGCAAGGCCATGAAGTCGACGCCGAAAGGCCGAGAGAGCCCTGAGCTGATCGATGCCTTGCATGAGGCGATCCGACGAATGCGGGTCGTCGCCGATCGCTTGGCCGCGGTCGTCGGCTCGAGCGCGGGTGCGGCTTCCCTTGCAGCCGGCCCCTACGGCGAGTTCCCGAAAGGCGCGACGGAAAGTGCAGAAGTCCTGGCGTTATCGGCCGAGCGGATCGGAAGCTTGGCCGTCGCAATCGAGCAATCACGGATCGTGGCGCCACTCGACGCCCGGCTTGTCGAGTTGGCCCGCCGGTTCGACGGCCTCAAGTTCGATCCGTCGCCGCGCCAGAGGCTCGAATCCTTCGTACGCTCCCACGCCGTTTTTTTTGCTGACGGCGCTACGTACCGCAATCCCGAGTTGGCCCGCAAGACCGCCAACGACCTGGCCAGTCTGCTGACACCGACATCGGGGTCAATTCGCGTCGTCGGCTACACCGACGAAGCCGGCCAAGCGGCGCGGAACTCGCAGCTTTCGCTTTCGCGCGCCGAACGCGTCATCGAGGATCTCGTTGCAGCCGGAATTCCCCGGCGCCGTCTGATTGCGCTTGGCCGCGCGACCGGCCCCGACATTTCGACAAGTAAAGGCCTGGACAGCCCCAATCGTCGAGTTGAGTTCGAAATCGGATTCGACGGCGAGGAGGCGCAATGACAATGATGTCGAAAAAGCTTTTGCTTCTCGGCGACATGGGAGTCGGCAAGACCTCGCTCATCCGCCGGCTCATCCTGGATGAATTGCCAACCGACTACCTTCCGACCATGGGCGTCGACCTCTACCGCTACCATCATCAGTTCGCGAAGGGTGGCCGGCAGGACATGCTCGAATTCGTGGTCTGGGACATCGACGGCAGCTATGGCCCGAGCATTTTCCAGCATGTCTATAGCAAGGGCGCATCGGCCGCACTGATCATCGGCGACGTCCTGCGTCCGGCAACGATCTCTCTGATGGTTGATCTGGCCCAAGGCTTCCAAGCTGCCATGCCGGGCCGCGAGTTTGCCTTCATCCTCAACAAGGAAGACCTCGTCGCGTCGCACGGCGAAGTCATCCTGCCAGCCCCCCTTCAGACGGCAAGACAACCAGTAATCTGGACCAGTGCATTGAAGAACACCAACGTCAAACCTGCATTTGCAACGGTCGCGGAGGCTGTCATTCGCCGTGAAGCCTGATCTGCAATTGCGAGGAATTGGAGCCTTTCACGATGCTGGCGAGTTTCTAGCCGGGCGCGGCATCTATGGGGTCGCGTGGCTCGACGAGACCTTGAAGGTGGTCGAGAAATTTGGCGACCTCGTCAGCTTCATCCCAATTGGCATCGAGGTGACCCACAGCGTCATCGCATTGATGGGTTGCGACGAGCAGATCAAAACGCTGCGACGCCGCGGCGGTCGATCGTTCACCGTGCCGAACATCCTGCTTGACCCGATGGACCGCAATAGCTTGCGCATCAATTTTGCGATCTATTGGCTCGAGGATCAGAAACGATATCTCTTGCTTGTCGCCCGATCAGGCTCGCGACGGGACATCGAATATCAACTTGCCGTCCAGGTTCGAGGCAGGCTGATGGCCGAATCCGAAGTTGCCGCCAAGGCAAAGATCATCGCGAAGACGAACGAGGAACTCACCCACGCCAACCGCGACCTGCAAGAGTTCGCCTACGTGATTTCGCATGACCTCAGGGCGCCACTTCGCGCGCTTCGATACTTTGCACGCGATGCCCAAACCGCGGTCGCCGACGGTGAGCTAGAGACGGCCGCCGAAAACATCGAGCGTGTCCTCGAACAAACCAAGCGAATGGCGGCGATGCTGAACGGGCTGCTGGAATACTCCCGGGTCGGCAGTAAAGACGATAGCGCCGAGACCATCGACATGGGGATCCTGGTCCGAGATATCACGGGCTCCATCGAACATCATCCGGGGATCAAAATCCTGGTCGAAGGCGACTGGCCGACGATCGTGACGCTGGTCCAGCCGATCGACATCGTCATTCGCAATCTCATAGATAACGCGGTCAAACATCATGATCGCGATACCGGCCGCATTCACGTCAGAGCCGCTGACGGCGCGACCCATTCCGACGGCGATCGCAATATGTGGCTGTTTACAGTCGTCGATGATGGCCCTGGTATTCCGCTTGAATGGCATAGCGCCGTATTCGAACCCTTCCGAAAGATCTCCGGAGGGGAAGACGGACCGGAAGGCTCGGGCATTGGATTGGCATTGGTCAAAAAGACAGTGGAGCGCTTTCGTGGACGCATTGAATTGAGTTCTGATCCGACGACGGGCCGCGGCACTGTGTTTCGCATTTTCTGGCCCAAGGCGATCAATCTCTCATAACGACCAACTTAGGTTTTGGACGGTCAGTGGAGCAAAACACGCGATGAAGAACCCTACAGGCGGTAATTTTCTCGCCAAAAAGGCTGATCTGACCAAATCGCGCAAGGATTTGCCGAACCTCTCGGATTTTCTCATCATCGAAGACGAGAACTTCGATGCCGATCGCTTGCGAGCAACCTTACACATCATGTTTGGCTACAACATCGAAGTGCGCCGTGCCAAGACGCTCGGTAGCGCCCTCGACTCGGTGATCGAGAAAAAACCCGAACTCGTTTTTCTGGATGACTATCTGAAGCCGAGTGACAACGCCACGCATACGATCCCGTTTCTGCGGCGATGCGGATACGCCGGGCCCATTGTCATCGTGAGCGGGGCTGTTGACCGGCAACGGCGCACGACACTCCTCAAGGCCGGTGCCGTCGATGTCATTCACAAGGATGATCTCGACAGCGTTCGCATTGCCGAAGCTCTGGGCCGAGTGCACGTGAGCATGCAGAAGGCCTAGCGCCAGGGTCTCGCTGTCCGGCCGTGTTCACCCCCGCTGGTCAACAAGCACGCGATTGCGTCGGCGTTCTGCGGAAATTCCATCATTTTGAATGCAGGCTCCAGCCGGCGACCCGCTGGGTCGATCCATCCGACAGCTGCTGCCTGTCCGTACGGCATATCGAGATCGCGGACGCGGACATTGGCGGCCGCTGTGGTCCCTTCCAGGTCCGGTGCGTCGCGTCGCCCCCAGACGTCAAGACGGGCAAGCAACGCGGCCATTCCTTCGCCGGTTGCCTTAGCGGCAGCCTCAAGCCGAACCCACGCCTGCAAGAGGTGTCGATTGCCGTCCGTCCCAGGGAGCGACTTATTCTCCGCCAGTCGCATGGCTGCCGCCGCAAGTTGGCGTCCTCTGACATCAGATAGGCGAACGACGCGATCCGCTTCGACATCCACGCCAACAGGGGTCGACATCGAGATCGCGACGAGCGCCGAACTTTCGCTATGCGATAAATTGAAATGCGCCGTCACGCCCGCCAGTGAGGGTTTTCCCTGCGGTCCGAGCACGAACGGTCGCCAAGCGCCCTCACGATCAACGCGATGGGCTAGGATCGCGCGAAGGCAGCGGTGAGCCGTGCGGCGGCGGTTCCGTCCCGCATTATGCGCACGGCCTCGACTCGCTTCGATCGGGTCGAGCCGATTGACCGGCACAGCCGCGGTCGCCAGGGCGTCAGCCAACGGCACTTCGACAGCATCGAGCGAAATCGTCCAAATCTCGATAGCCGGTGCAGACACCGCGATCCATTCCCTGATTGCTCGGCATCAACGCGACGCGCCGGACGCACGCTGCCTCAACCGGCCCGGCGCTGCTGCCGCGGCTCCGATTCACCCGCCGCCTTCAAAGTCGCGCGGCAGAGCTCAAGCTCTGTCAGCGCCAATTTGATCAAGCGCAATGTCTCCACCGGCAGTCCGCCGCGCGGTTTTTCTGCAGGCGGATGCACGTTGCGGTGCTGGGCCAACGGGGCGCTTGCGCTTTCGCGGGGCAGCGGCGCTGCTCCATCGGCCTCCCGCAGCCCGCTATCGTCGCTCAGCGCTTCTCCGCGGCCACGTTGCTTGACGATCTCTACGCCCTGCTCACGCAGGATCTTTTGTACGCCCTTGATCGTGTAGCCATCGCGGTGAAGCAAATACCGTATCCCTTTGAGGATCTCCATATCCTCAGGACGATAATAACGGCGCCCCCCGCCGCGCTTCATTGGACGGATATGCGTGAACTTCGCTTCCCAGAAGCGAAGCACGTGCTTGGGTATTTCGAGGTCGTCGGCGACCTCGCTGATCGTGCGAAAGGCTTCGGCAGCTTTAGCCATAGCGTACCCCGCGAATAGGGCATCCCTTCGGCCACCCTCGCCGACGAAATGACCAGATTGAACAGGTCTTGCTACTCGGCAGCTTTACGGCGGCTACGCCCACTATTGATGCGCGTCTTCATGATATTGCTTGCACGAAACACCAGAACCCTGCGCGGCGTAATCGGCACCTCTTCGCCCGTTTTCGGGTTGCGTCCGATACGCTGGCCCTTCTCGCGAACACCAAACGAACCGAACGACGAGAGCTTGACGCCCTCCCCATCCGCCAGGGTCTTTGAAATCTCACCCAACACTAATTCTACCAGAGCTTGCAATTCGTTGCGCGGCAATCCGATCTTGCGGACCACGGCCTCTGCAAGATCTGCTCGCGTCAATGTCTTCCCGCCCATCACACCCGCCTCCCTACTTTTCTGCGAATGCTAACGGCAACCTCGCAGTTGTCAATGGACAACCGACGCAAGGCGCTGAAATACCTTGCGGAATTGTAGCACCCTCGCGAGCGGGATGTCGGCGGAGAATACTACCAGCGAACGAGTACTGCGCCCCAAGTAAAGCCGCCGCCCATCGCCTCCATCAACACCAGACTGCCCTCCTTGACCCGGTGCTCCTCAAACGCCTGGTTCAATGCGAGGGGAATCGAGGCTGCCGACGTGTTCCCATGTTTCGACAGCGTGACGACGATCTTGTCCGGCCCGACCCCCAGCTTCTTGGCGATCCCATCGAGAATGCGCTGATTGGCCTGATGCGGCACGTAGAGATCGATCTCGTCGGCGGCATAGCCAGTGGCGACCAGAGTCTCCTCGATGACGCCATAGATCTTTTGGACGGCGTGCCGGAAGACCTCGCGGCCGTTCATGCGCAAATGGCCGGTCGTCTTGGTCGATCCCGGACCGCCATCGACGTAGAGCAGGTTCTCGTAGCGGCCATCGGAGCGGATGATCGTCGACAGTATGCCCCGATCCTCGCGGGTGCCGTGCTGCGGTTGCGCTTCAAGCACGACCGCACCGGCTCCATCGCCGAAGAGCACGCAGGTGCCCCGGTCCGTCCAATCGAGGATCCGGGAGAAGGTTTCCGCACCGACAACAATGGCGCGTTTGAACTGGCCCGTCTTGAGGAAGTTGTCGGCCGTCGTCATTGCATAGACGAATCCCGAGCACACGGCCTGGATATCGAACGCTGCGCCCTTTGTGATGCCGAGTCCGGTCTGGATTTTGACAGCCGTCGCCGGAAACGTACGATCCGGCGTTGCCGTCGCACAGATCACAAGGTCGATATCAACCGGGTCGATGCCCGACCGCACCAGCGCTTGCCGCGCGGCCGCAATCCCGAGATCGCTTGTCAACTCGTCGTCGGCCGCAATATGGCGCTGTTTGATCCCTGTGCGCTCCGTGATCCACTCGTCCGTCGTATCCACGATGCGGCTCATGTCAGCGTTCGTCATCACGCGTTTTGGCAGGTAGGCGCCAACACCCCGGATCACAGATCGAATGACGGCCACGTAATCACCTCTTGTTTGTCATCGCGACTTGAGTGCCTGAGCAGCCGCACCAACGGCCGCCCGTCGCAAGTGTGACTTGAATCCATTGACGGGCATCAGGCCGATCCCTGCGCACTCGACCGAGCGTCGAGCTTTCCGGCAATCGTACTCAGATCCGCCTGCAGCCGTTCGACAAGTCCGCTCCGGGCCATTTCGTAGCCGAGATTGATGGCGCTCGCAAAACCTAAGGCGTCTGTGCTGCCATGGCTCTTGATGGCGATGCCATTCAGTCCGAGGAATGTGCCGCCATTGACGCGGCGCGGATCCATGCGCTGCTTCAGAACGTCGAAGCCGCCCTTGGCGAGCAAGGCCCCGAGCTTCGTCAGCCAGGATTGGGTCATCGCGGACCGCAGGTAGGTCGCGATCTGCTTCGCGGTCCCTTCGGCCGTTTTCAGGGCAATATTCCCGGCAAATCCTTCAACAACGATCACATCGACCACCCCTTGGCCGATCTGGTCGCCTTCCACGTAGCCACGATAATCGAGCGGCAGGCCCAGATCGGCCTGCTTCAGCCACGCATGAGCCTGCTTGACCTCCTCGTTGCCCTTGATCTCTTCGACGCCGACATTGAGGAGCCCAACCGTCGGGCGGTCGACGCCGAAGTGGGCGCGCGCCATGGCGGCGCCCATCAAGGCGAATTCAACGAGTTCGCGTGCCGTCGCCCCGATATTAGAGCCGACGTCGAGCACAATCGACGGGTGATTGATGGTCGGCCATTGGGCGGCAATGGCGGGCCGGTCGATGCCCGGCATGGGACGTAGAATAAGCCGCGCCATGGCCATCAGGGCGCCTGTGTTGCCGGCCGAGATGGCGGCCTGCGCCTCGCCCGACTTCACTGCTTCCAGCGCCAGCCACATGCTCGTACCCTTGCCGCGCCGCAGAGCCTGGCTTGGCTTGTCTTCCATGCTGACAACCGCGCTGGTGTGGACAACGCGGGATACCTTGGCGAGCCGGGGATGCCCCGCCAGCGCCGCCTTGATGCGCGCTTCGTCGCCAAACAGGATGAAGCCGAGTTCCGGGTGCCGGGATAACGACAGCGCCGCACCGGGCACCGTCACTTCCGGCCCGTGATCGCCCCCCATGGCGTCGAGCGCGAGTATCCTCGGCTCAGGCATACGTCTCGCCCATACAATCGGTGTTGAATGCACCGGGACCTAGCAAGCCCTTGAGCCTGCCGCCCCTTCCCGGCCAATGACCATACCGCGTACAATTAGCGTGACAATTGGAATCCGGGCCGGCCCCTGGATCCCAACCGGCCATCTTGCCGCGGGCCTAGCCTATTCGGTCTTGCGGGGCTTTAGTTGCGCAAGCTTGGCGAACGGGCTCAGGCCGCCATCGGCGGACTTGGGATCGGACCAATCGAATGCGGCACCAGCTGCCTTGGGATAGGGGTCGATTGCGCTGAGCAACTCCTCTAACACGGTTTGCCCCACCCGGATCTCTCCATTCACGATGGCCTCGGTATGCGGCCCGTCGGCCGGTTCGTCCGATGATAACTCGTCTGGCTCCTGCGGTGCTTCGCCAGGCGGCACATATTCGACGTCGAATCGCTCGCTGAGCCGGCATGCCACCGGCTCCAGTGTCACGACACAGGCCTGCGACAATGCCGCCCGGATCTCGCCCTCGGCCTGATAGCGTTGGCCCGCGAGCGCCTTAATCTTGTACCTCACGGTCAGGCTTTCGACGGCCAGAACGTCGAGCGCCTTGGCCAGTGCGACCCGCTCGTCCGCCGTCGCACTGCGCTCTACCGACAAGCCAGCGTCGGGAATTTCCCGGTTCGTGTGAACCCAATTCAAAACGGTCATGGCTGCGCCTCCGGAACTGGTCCGCTCACATTCTCAAATGTCGGAAAGGACAGTTGACCCGCTTCGATTGTGGACATCGGCTGCGTCCGCAACGCCATCGCAACTCTCCGGGTATACGCCGCCAGTTCGACTGCCCCTGGTGCGTCGGCCCTATAGACGTGCTGCTGGAGGACGCTCACAAGCGCTGCCGGTGGCGCATCGGGCGCAAGAACCACTCCGTAGTCATGGGACCGCTCAACTATGGCTGCCGCGGCCCGCTGGACGCGCTTGGGGACGCCCATATCGCCGATGCCGATCTGGCGCAGGGCATCGTCCAATTCCGCGACCAGATGTTCGATCACAACCTGGCCGAGGCGCTGCGCCTCTGCGCCTTCCGGCCTCAACCGGTCGAGCACCAGCACCAAATGGAGGACGATCATCTCGAACCGGGCTTCCATTGTATCCGGCACGCCAAGGTTGCGATAGAACGTCTCGCCGCGCGCCTGCGCCACAATACGCTCATAAAGCTGTTGCCCTATGCGTTTCCGGTCTGCAGTCCGCTTGAGCCAACGAAACATCTGATGTCCGTGAGGACTTTCCGGCCTTCGTTGCAGGGATGTGGATCATTCCGTCGCGAACGTTGCCCCAGGGTCACGTTCCGGCTACGCGGAAGGTGACGCGCAGCGCTGCTGATTCCCCGCATCTATAAGGTGGGACCGCAGTCTGCGCCAGGGGATGGTGGGCCAGGTTGGTGGGCCAGGGGTTGGTGGGGACGCAGACTGAGCATGACAATGGTCGTTCAAGATCGGCGCGCCGGCGGCATCGTTGTCGCCCTCACGCTTGGCATGCTTCTGTTCGGCGCTGGTTGCGCCTCCACGACGATGAAGCACGGCCATCACTTCAATGACGGCGACGTCCAGCAGGTCCAGCCGGGCATGAGCCAGGAGGCGGTCCGTAATGCACTCGGGACCCCCGATACGACATCGTCGGTCTCCGGCAGCAACGCGTTCTATTACATCGGTAGCACCTCGAAGCAGACCGCCTTCTTCAAGCCGGACGAGGTCGATCGGAAGGTCTTGGCCGTCTATTTCAACCCGGTCGGCACCGTGGAAAAGGTTGCCAACTACGGAATGAAGGACGGCGTCGTCGTCGATTACGTGAACCGCGAGACGGCGGCCCATTTGCGCGACAAGAGCTTCATTGCGCGCTTCTTCCGTGGCGTGGGACCGAAGCAAACACTCCTCAAGGAATAGCCCACCAATTTGCAACGGCCTGAAGTCGAGGCGACAGCCCGTCCGCTCGGCCACTGCTGTTCCCACGTCTGGCACACCCTCCCGAACTGACTTGCACGGCCTCGCCGGGCCTGTAGTCTCTCGGCACACAATCGACCGGATGGTGGCGGAGTTGGGGACCTAGGCACATGCGCGAAATGGTGATGGTCGGATTTCTGCAGGCGCAAAACTGCTCGAACTTCGCCGGAAGCTGGCGGCATCCCGACTCGCGACTCGATTTCACCTCACCCGAGTTCTACGCCAGAATCGCCCGCGTGCTCGAGGATGCCAAGTTTCAGATGGCCTTCTTCGACGACCGGCTCGGTATGCCGGAGTTCCATGGTGGACGCTTCGCCGAGGCGATCGAACACGGTATTCGTTGCGTGAAGTTGGACCCGATCGCGTGCCTGATGCCAATGGCGATGTCGACCACAAGGCTCGGCCTCGGCTCCACGTACTCGGTGAGCTATTATGAGCCTTACCACGTCGCCCGCATGTTCATGACGCTCGACCATATGACGAAGGGCCGTGCCGCCTGGAACGTGGTCACGTCCATGAACGACATCGAGGCGCAAAACATGGGGATGGCGAAATCCGTCGCCCACGACCTCAGATACGACCGCGCCGACGAGTTCATGGAAGTGGTGCACGGCCATTGGGGCACCTGGGCCGACGACGCGCTGATCGTCGACCGGCCGAACCGCCGCTTCGGCGACGGCAGCAAAGTGCGGCGCATCAATCACGAGGGCCAGTACTTCCGCTCGCGCGGGCCGTTCACGGTGCCGCGGAGCCCGCAGGGGCATCCGCTGGTCATCCAAGCCGGCCAATCCGGACGTGGACGCAAATTCGCCGCTCGCTGGGGCGAGGCGATCTTCACCTCGAACCCGAACCTCGAGCCGCAAATTGCCGCCTACAAGGAAATGAAGGAGAACGCGGCAAGGGACTACGGCCGCGATCCAGACCACATGCTGATCTGCCATCTCTGCCATCCGGTGGTGGCCGAGACGCGCGCCGAGGCCGAGGACAAGTTTGCCTTCATCGAAACGCTCCCTACGCTCGAAGACAGCTTGATGCTGCTCTCGGAAAACAACAATTTCGATTTCGGCTCGAAGGGGATCGACGATCCATTCACACGGGAAGAGCTCGACAGCATGTCTGGCAGTCAGGGCGGCAAAGACCGCGTTCTGCAGACGATCAAGGAGCGTATGCCGACGCCGCGCGACTTCATCACTGTGACACGCCGCGGCAAGCTGCCGCCACCCTGGGTCGGCAGCCCGAAAGACGTTGCCGACAAATTCGAAGAGTGGTTCACGCGGCGCGCGTGCGACGGCTTCGTCGTGGGCGCAGCCTCAGTTCCGACGAGCTATGAGGACTTTGCCAAGTGGGTCGTACCGGAATTGCAGCGGCGGGGGTTATTCCAGAAAGAATACAAAGGAGCGACCCTGCGCGAGAATCTCGGCCTGCCCAGGCCGGTAGCAAGTCATCTGTGACCGGGCCGGCCGCAGCGTGACAGGCCCAAATGACGGAGAACGGCCGCACAACGATTGGCGCGCGGTGCTGGCTGCGGCAATCGGATCGTCGCTGGTCGGCACGGTGCCGATGTTCGCAACGGGACTTTATCGCGAGGGCATGGACGTCGTCTCGTTACTCTTCTGGCGGTATTGGATCGCGCTGGTCGCGTTGTGGCCGCTGGCGATCGCGACCAGCCCCAACCTCAAAGATGATTGGCGGCGCGCCGGGCGCAGCCTGTTCCTGAATGCCATCGTCCTCGGCATGGCTCAAACGTTCACCTATTTCCGTGCAGTCGAGACCGTTCCATCCAGCGTCGTGATCACGATCTTCTTTTCCTATCCCGTGATGACGTTGCTGATCGACCGCTTCGTCTATGGTTTGACGCCGAGTATCGGCTCGGTGGCAGCCGTTGGACTGATTTTCATCGGTGCGGTGTTTGCGGGTTGGCCGAGCTTGTCGTTGGGGCAAGTCGACCGCATAGGGTTGTTATGCGCGATCGCTACTCCGATCGTGTTCAGCATCTATATCGCCGTGGCCTATCGATTTACGCGCCAGGCCTCGCCGTTCGCGGGTGCCGCGTCGATCTATAGCGGGCTCGCTTGCGGGTACGCGCTCGCCGCCCTGTACCTGGGCCTCAAGCTGCCGGGATCGACGGCGGGATGGTTGAGCCTGCTGGCGATCGGAACCGTCGGCGGCGCCATCCAGATTTCGAGCTTCGCTTACGCTTTGCCGCGGCTGTCGACTAGTGGCTACTCGGTGATCATCAGCCTGGAACTGGTCACCGTCGTGCTGCTCGGGGTGACCGTCCTCGGCGAAACGCTGACGCCGATCCAGTCGTACGGTATCGCCCTGGTGGCGGCGGGCGTCATCGTCGATCGCGTCATGCGCGCCCGCAAGTAGCTGCGATCATGCCTCACTGCGAAGAAGACGGGCGCCCGCTCCCAGGGCGGCGAGCTTCGCGGCGGCGATATCTCTCGGCAAGGGCGCCAGGCCGCAATTGGTGCAGGCCTGGATCCGTTCCGAATCCGCATGCTTGAGCGCCTCGCGCAAGACGGCCGCAACAGCTTCCGGCGATTCCACAGTCTTGCTCGCGACATCGATCGCGCCCACCAGGATCGTCTTGTCCTTGAGGTGCCGGATCAGCGAGATCGGAACCTTCGAGCCTTGGCATTCCAGCGAGACTTGGCCGATACGGCTGGCATTGAGCGCGGGAAAAATCGCCTCGTATTGCCGCCACTCACCACCAAGTGTCTCCTTCCATTTGATGTTCGCCTCAATGCCGTACCCGTAGCAGATGTGGACCGCGGTCGTGCATTTCAGGCCGGCGGCGGCCGCCTCCAGCGCGGCAATCCCCCAGTCCTTCACATCGTCCATGAAGACGTTGAACGCCGGCTCATCGAACTGAATGACGTCGACCCCCGCCGCCTCGAGTTCCCGCGCCTCTTCATTAAGCAGTTTGGCAAATGCCATGGCCATATCCGCGCGGCGGCCATAGTGCGCGTCTGCGATCGTGTCGCAGATGGTCATCGGACCGGGGAGCGTGAACTTCAGCGCCCGCGTCGTATGCGCCCGCGTAAAGCGCACGTCATCGCGATGGATCGACGCCTTTCGCGTGAGTGCCCCAGTCACCGTCGGCACCTCAACAGTATAGCGGTTGTTGCGGATGCCCATCTTGGTTTTACGGGTCCAGTCGATCCCGGACACGTGCTCGAGGAAACCGTGGACGAAATGGATGCGGAATTGTTCGCCATCAGACACGATGTCGATTCCCGCATCCTCTTGGGTTTTCAACCACAGCAGCGCTGCGTCCTGCTTGGCAAGTCGCAGTTCCTCGCCGGTGGACCGCCAAGCTGGCCACAGCTTCTCGGTTTCGGCGAGCCAGCTGGGTTTCGGCAGGCTGCCGGCAACGGTGGTCGCAAATTGCGGAAGCTTCGGCATGGAACCCGGCTCCTGAAAGTCGGTCCGGGCCGCGAATTGCGGAGCGGCCCGCGTTTGGTCGTGTTTTGGTTGGGTCCGACGGACGCTTACTCGTACTTGATATTGGCGAGCTTGATCAGCTCGGCCATCTGCTTCGTGTCGTTCTCACGGAATGCCGTCATTTCGGCAATCGTCTGGATGACTGGCGCAGCGCCCGCGAGTCGCAGCTTTTCTGTCATCTCAGGCGTTTTGGAGTGCTTGACGATCTCATCGTTGAGTTTCTGGCGGATCTCCATGGGCATACCGGCCGGCGCCCAGAGCCCGAACCAGATCGGCGCATCGGCATTGGGATAACCGAGCTCGGTCAACGTCGGCGTGTCCGGGAAGTCGACGCTGCGCGCGCTGTGGTTGATATTGAGAAGATGCAGCTTGCCGGCCTTCACGTGCGGCAACGTCACTGGCTCGTTCATCATCTGCACGTTATTGGCAAGCAGATCGGTCAGCGCGTCGGCGCCACCACGATAAGGCACGTGCAGGATATCGACGCCGGTCTTGTACCGCAGCATTTCGTAACGCAGATGCGGCCCGGTACCTGGGCCCGATGAGCCGAAGGCCAGCTTGCCGGGGTTCTTCTTGCAATAGTCGAGCATGTCCTTGAACGTTTTGACGCCGACGGAACTGTGTATCACGAAGCCGGTGACCACATCCCCGACACGCCCGATCGGCTCGATGCTCTTCGGATCGTAGGGCACCTTGCGCAGCAGCGGGATATTGACGGTGGTCGTGTTGGACGAAACCAGCAAGGTATAGCCGTCGGGCGGAGCCTTGGCCGCAGCCTCGGTGCCGATCAACCCGCTGGCACCGCCACGGTTTTCAACCACGAACTGCTGCTTGAAGATCTGGCCGAGCTTGTCCGCCCATGGGCGCGCGACGACGTCGGTCCCGCCACCGGCGGCGAACGGCACGATGACCTTGACCGGCTTGTCCGGCCAGGCCTGGGCGCGCGCGGTTTCCCGCAGGATCATCGGTGAGGCGAGCGTACTAGCCCCGAGTGCCAGGAATTTGCGGCGACGCATGAGACTTCCTCCCAGTGGTTTGTTGTCGATCAGGTTGAGCGTTTGGCTATTCGATTTTGATGTTGCCGGCCTTGATGAAGTCGATGTTCGACTTGGCGTCGGCTTCCATGTGCTTGATCACTTCCGCCTGTGTGAGCGACGGGACGATGGCATTGACGGTCCAAAGCTTCTTCTTGAACTCGGCCGACTTCGACAGTTCCATCATCTTTGCATTCATCTTGGCAACGATGTCCTTGGATAGACCCGCGGGACCGAAGAACCCGAACCAGATCGGCACGTCCGCGTCCTTCACGCCGGCCTCTGTCAGCGTTGGCACATCCGGGAAATCGGGGTTGCGAACAGCACCGTTGATGGCGAGCAGGATCAGCTTGCCGGCCTTGACGTGGGTCAGCGTGATCGGCTCATTCTGCATGTGAACGTTGCCGGGCAGCACATCGTTGAGTGCATCGGCGCCTCCGCGATACGGAACGTGAAGAATGTCGATGCCAGTCCGAATCTTCAAGGCTTCGAGGCGGAGATGATTGGCGGTGCCATTGCCCGACGATGCGTAGCTGACCTTGCCCGGGTTCTTTTTCGCGTAGTCGATCAGTTCCGAAATGGTCTTGACCCCGATCTTGGGGTGAATGACGAAACCATTCAAAACCTCACCGGCATGGCCGATGGGGGTCAGGTCCTTGGTCGGATCGTAGGGTGTCTTGCGCAGATGCGGCAGCACAGTAAGCGGCGCATTCGGCGTCATGATCAGCGTGTAGCCATCCGGTGCCGCTTTCACCAGCGCCTCGACACCAATCATGCCGGACGCGCCGCCCCGGTTCTCGACCACGAATTGCTGACCGAACGCCTTCGACAACTCTTCGCTCCAGGGACGCGCGATCGCATCGCTGGCGCCGCCGGCCGCGTACGGCACGATGACTTTAACCGGCTTGTCGGGCCAAGTTTGCGCGACCGCAACAGACGTGAACCCGGACAGAATGGCAGCGGCAGCGAGAGCGACGGCCTCGCGGCGACGAACGGACATATGAGCCTCCCAGTACGTTGACGATTGGCTCGGATCACCTTTGACGTTTTTTGATTTCAGTATCGACCAAAAATATGGCCCGAGCAAAGCAAGTTTGCTCGGGCTTCGTCACCTCAACTTGTCGGCCTTGAGCTCGCGCAGGTTGCCGCCTGCCTCTGCTGTGCGGCGCAACAATTCGGAGGGGCGCCAGCGCGCACCATACATCTGGTGCCAGGCCGCAATCTGATTGTAGATCTCGCGCGCGCCGATCGTATCCGCCCAGTACATGACGCCGCCCTTGTAGCGTGGGAAGCCAAAACCATGCAGCCACATCACGTCGATGTCGCTGGCGCGGATCGCCTTGCCCTCCTCGATGATCTTGCAGCACTCGTTGATCGAGCCGAACAGGAGCCGTTGCAGGATCTCGTCGTCGGTGAAGCTGCGCTGCCTGATCCCGTTCTTTTCTGCCGTCTCCTTGATCAGCTGGTGCACAGCAGGATCGACATGCGGCGTGCGGTCCCCCTTCTCGTAGCGATACCACCCGGCGCCGGCCTTCAAGCCAACCCGCCCAGCCTCGACGAGCGCGTCGGGAATGGGCAGCATGCGATAGCTCGGGTCTGCCGCCAGCCGCCGCCGGCGCGTGTCGTAGGAGATGTCGAGGCCCGACATGTCGTTGACCTTGAATGGACCGACCGGATAGCCGAACGCCTCCATCACCCGGTCGACCTGATCGGGCAGCGCGCCTTCCTCGACCATCAGGTTCTGTTCCATGTTGAACGGGATGCGGCTGCGGTTGGCGACAAAGCCGTCGCAGTTGCCGGCATAGCCACTGACCTTGTTGATGTCGCGGCCGAGCTTCATCGCGGCGGCGAGCGTCTCCGGCGCGGTCTTCGAGGCGTTGACCACCTCGAACAGCTTCATGACGTTGGCCGGCACGAAATAGTGGGTTCCGGCCACCTTCTCCGGCCGCTTGGTCACGGCCGCGATCTGGTCGATGTCGAGCGCGGACGTGTTCGTGAACAGCAGCGCCTCGGGCTTCATTACCGCATCGAGTTGTTTGAACACCTCCTTCTTGACGTCCATGCGCTCGAAGACGGCCTCGATCACGGCGTCACAGTCGGCGATCCCCGCCATCGTCTCGACGGGCGTAATGAGCCCGAACCGGGTGTCCATCTCCGCCTGGGTGAGCGAGCCGCGCTTCACGCTGGTTTCGTAATTGGCCTTGATGCGGGCCAGGCCCTTGGTCAGAACCTCGGGATTGGCGTCGACAAGCTTCACCGGCATGCCGGCGTCAGCAAAGCTCATGGCGATGCCGCCACCCATGGTCCCGGCGCCGACGACGGCCATGGTCTTGATCTCGGGCAGTTTGAGGTCCTTCGGCTGACCGGGAATGCGATTGATCTCACGCTCGGCGAAGAAGGCATAGCGCAGCGCCTTGGCCTCGTCCGTGTTCTCGAGTTCGCTGAAGAGCCGGCGTTCGGTGGCGATGCCGTCGTCGAACGGTTGCTTGCAGGCTGCCTCGACGGCCTGGATGCATTTCTCGGGCGCCGGCTGGCCGCGCATCTTGCGGGCATAATTCTTGCGCGCCGCGTCGAACATGCCGGGATCGGATGCCGCTTCGGCCAGCTTGTCGGCTTTGTCGCGCACCCGCGGCAGCGGCCGCTTGTCGACGATTGTCTTGGCCCAGGCGATGGCTTCCTTGCGCAGGTCTCGGCCAGGCACGATGGCATCGACAATGCCGAGCGCCTTCGCCTCATCGGCCGGCACGTGGCGGCCGGAGACGATCATGTCGAGGGCGATCTTCGGGCCGATCAGGCGCGGCAGTCGTTGGGTGCCACCGCCACCCGGCAGGATGCCGATCTGCACCTCCGGCAGGCCGACTTTCGCTGAGGGCACCGCAATTCGATAGTGGCAGGCGAGCGCATTCTCGAGACCGCCTCCCAAAGCATAGCCATGGATGGCCGCGACGACGGGCTTCTTGCCCTGATCGAGCACGTCGTACGTGCGCTTTGCCGGCGTCGCGCGCGGTTTGCCAAAGCCCCGAATATCAGCGCCGGCAATGAACGTCCGCCCCGCGCCCATCAGCACCATGGCTTTGACGTTCGGATCCGACTCGCCCTTTTCAAGCGCGGCGATGATTCCATCAGACACACCGGGTCCAAGCGCGTTGACCGGCGGGTAATCGACGGTAATGACACCTATGCCGTCTTCGACATCAAAGCGTACGACGACTGGATCGGACATGGCGGGGCTCCTGGGATCGCTGCGGTCTCTTGTTCGACCGGCAGTGTTCCATGGAACCGGGGCGCTTTGGAAGCGCCAACCCACACCTGCCCATCGTACCGCTTCGACCTTAGCCGCGCGGGATCGTGAGCGATTGGCCGACCTGGATTTTTCCGCTTGCGAGACCGTTCGCCTTCATCAAGGCATCCAGCGACACATTGTGGCGGCGCGCGATGGTCGTCAGCGTATCGCCCTTGGCGACAATAACCTTCTGCCCGCCAGCGGATGCTGCTGTCGCGGATGCGGTGCGCTGCGGCGCGCCGGGCACCGTCAGATTATTGAGATCGGAGACTGGCCGGCCCGTGACCGTATCACGCCCGTAGGGCGCCGGCTGGCCGTTCGGTCCGATCCGCTTGGCCGGGTCATCGGCGGACGCAGAACCGAGACCGGCGCCTTGACGCCCATCTTGGCCGTAGGAGGAGCCGGGCACGGCTTTCGAGGCTGCCGTGTTTGTGACGGCCGGCGGCGGGCTCTCGACCTCCACGACGCGCGACGCACACCCCGACGCGATCGCCATCAGAGCGCCGGCAATCGCAAATCGCGACGGAGCTCTGATACGGACGCGGCGGCGTGAGACTTCGGCCATGATGGCTCCGAATGAAGCGACGAGAACAGATCAGGTCCGTCTTGCGATCCTAGCGGCCTTCTGGTTAATGAAACCTTGCCACCAGGGCTCGTGCGACGAGCGACTGATCGATCAAGGATAGACCGCGATCATGGCTGCCTGAGGTCGGCTTCATGGCTTGATGGAAGCATCGTCTGATCTGGACTATTGCTTTTCCAGTTTGAGTTTGCCGGCCAGCTCGACCCAGTGCGCCGACATTTTTGCCAGCTGGGTGGCGAATGCTTCCGGCGTGCTGGCGATGATGACGAGGCCAAGATCATACAGGAAGGCCTTGATCTCTGGCTTGGCGAGTCTCGGCCATCAACGCCTCGTGCACTGCCTTCAAGATCTGCGGAGGCAAGCCCTTCGGGCCCATCAAACCGAAACCAGCGCCGTCGACGACATCGAGGCCTTGTTCTTTGAGTGTCGGAACATCCGGATAGAGCGGCACGCGCGATTCTGTCGTTACAGCAAAGGGGCGCACCTGCTTGTTGACGATGAAAGGACGCGATGCGACCGTCGTCGGAAACAGCAATTGTACCTCGTCGCGCATGATCGCATTGAAGGCGGGCGAGCCGCCCTGGTAAGCGACGATCGTCAGATTCGTGCCGAGCGTCATGTTCAAGCGGCGCGCGACGATGTCCGTGTTCGACTGCACGCCGTAGGAGGCGATTTTCACCTTGTCCGGGTTTGCCCTGGCGAAAGCAGCGAGGTCGGCGAACGACGTGTGTGGTGCGTTGGCGGCGGCGATCAGGATATAGGGGGCGTCGGCGAAGTAGGAAATCGGCGTCAGGTCTTTCAGCGCGTCGAAGGGCAGCGACTTGAAGAGGGATGGTCCTGCGGCAAGATCGGCGACGCTCGCGACGTAGAGCGTGTGGCCGTCGGGCGGCGCCGACACCACAAATTGCGTGCCGATCTGCGTGGATGCCCCTGGCTTGTTCAGGACGATCATCGGCTGGCCAAGCTTTTCGCCCATGCCGACCGCGAGGCGGCGCGCGATGACATCAGAGCCACCAGCCGGATAGGGCACCACGAGCTGGATGGGCTTCGTCGGATAGGCCTGGGCCAAGGCGTGGTCGGCGGCGTCGGTGCCTGCCCCGGCGATGGCGGCCAACAGCATGAGATTCTTGACCTTCACCGACATGCACGTCCTCCCCAATATCGCACCGCCAAGGTGGCGCGATCGGTGCCCAGACTTTTGAGTGTGCCGCAATCCATCGATCATTCGCAAGCGCCCAGGCAAACACTTCGCGGCTCGACCGTCAGCGCCGTTTTCGCGCTTGGAGAACGATGAAGGCGTTGTCCTCCGCGACCGCCTCGCAATTGCCGAATGCACCCATGATCCGTTCGCGAACCTGAACGCGGCGCTGCACAACCATGCGGAGCACGCCACCCGGCGCAAGACACGCCGGCGCATCGGCGATCAGGCGATGCAGTGCCGCATGATTTTCCGACTTTCCAACATGGATCGGCGGATTCGACAGGATGAGTTCGGCGGCTGCGTGTCCGCAGCTGGAAAGATCAGCGGCAAGCCGCACGTCGGCACCCGGCACGTTCTGGCGCGCCGCCTCAACCGCGACCGCATCGTTGTCGATGAGAACGAGACGGGCGTCAGGCTGATACATGCGCACCGCAGCTGCAATGACTCCGGCGCCGCTGCCGTAGTCGATAACCCGAGCCTTCGAAGCGATGCCCGACAAGGTGCCAATGAGCAGTCGCGTCGCGGTGTCCAGACGGCCCGCCGCAAACATTCCGGGGTAGCAGGCAAAGCGCAACGACTGTCCGCAAACATCGAGCGAAACATCCTTCCGCCAGAAATCGAGCGCGCCCTTCAATCCCGGGAGCGTCGCCGGGCGCCGGCCTTCGAGCACGCGGCAGTGGCCGCGGGCATCAATCGTTGTCACATCCGAGTACAATGTTGCGAACGCCTTCTGGGTACTTCGAATACCCTCGTCGTTGGCGCCGTAGATCCAAACACGGCCCTCCGGGACCATGACAGATGCGATGGCATGGAGCGTCATCTCGAGCTCCTCGCGCGCATTCGGCAGGCGGAGAAAGGCGCTGAAGCATCGGTTGGGTGGTGCGGGCCAAGGCTGCGCCGCGGGTTGCCCCGCGGTGACGCGGCGGTTCCATAGAGCGACTGGATACTGATCGTCGAGTGCTGCCCGCAGGCGACCGGTTGGATCGCCGGCAATGAGCACGGGCTGCTGCTCCAGCGCGAGCCCCTCGACCACACCCAGCATGACGCCGACGATATCGTTCTCAGTCAGCCGCGCCATCGGAACCCCAGTCAGCCCGCGACTTTATCGGCCGACGTGCACACATCGGCAATCACGCAGAGGCCGCAGCGGGGCTTGCGCGCCAGACAGGTGTAGCGGCCATGCAGGATCAACCAATGGTGCGCGTGATAGAGAAACGCGTCAGGCACAACGGTCATGAGGTCCTGCTCGACAGCCTCGGGCGTCTTGCCCTTGGAAAAGCCGAGACGATGCGCGACGCGGAAGACATGCGTGTCAACCGCCATTGTTTTTTGTCCGAACGCCATGTTGAGCACGACGTTCGCGGTCTTGCGCCCAACGCCTGGAAGCTCGGTCAATAGATCGCGATCTTCGGGGACCACGCTGCCGTGCTCCCGGATCAGTTTCTCCGACAGCGCGATGACATTTTTGGCCTTGTTCCGAAAAAGTCCAATCGTCTTGATGTAGTCGCGGACCTTGTCCTCTCCCAGCGCCACCATTTTCTCGGGCGTGTCAGCGGCCTTGAACAGCGCCCGCGTCGCCTTGTTGACGCCGGCGTCCGTCGCCTGTGCCGACAAAACGACGGCAACCAGGAGCGTGAAGGGATTGACATGCTCAAGCTCGCCCTTGGGTTCCGGATTGGCTGTCTGGAACCGCTGGAACATCTCGGTGACGGTCTCAGCAGCGATCGCTTTCGAACGGCTCACACGCTTCGGCGCCGCCGTTTTGATCTTGGCCTTGCGAGCGGGGGAAGCCGTCTTTGCCTTTGTCGCCTTGGCGAGTTTTGCCATTCGTGTTCTAACTTTGGCTCGAGTGATCCGATGCAGTCGATGCCAGAGACATGACCGACATCCCCCCAGGAGTGCAAGACCCGCCCTCATTTCGCGCTGTGCTGCATCCGCACAGGTCGCTCGGGTCGACCGGTTTTCTGGTTCTGATGGGCCTGTTCGGCACTGTGAGCTTCGTTGCCGGCGTCGTCTTCGCGTGGATCGGTGCCTGGCCGGTACTGGGCTTCTTCGGGCTCGACGTGCTGATCCTCTACGCCGCCTTCAAACTCAATTACCGGTCCGGACTGATCTACGAGACCGTCGAACTTGACCGCAACAGCTTGACGATAGAGCGCGTGCATCCCTCCGGCCGCCGCGAGAGCTTTGCCTTCAATCCCTACTGGGTGCGTGTGGTCCTGGACGAAGGCCGAGACGGCCGCACAGACATCAAGCTGAAGCTGCATCAGCGAATCGTGCCATTTGGCCGCTTTCTGACCGACGACGAGCGCCGGGACTTTGCGGAGGCGCTGTCAGCAGCCCTGATCAGGGCGCGCGGCAGCGCACCAGAAGCGATCAGCAACGCTTAAGTAGCTTGCATAAAAGAGAAATTGGCTCCGTGGGTAGGATTCGAACCTACGACCAGCCGGTTAACAGCCGGCTGCTCTACCGCTGAGCTACCACGGATCGCCTTTCGATCGGCACCACTGGCGCCGAAGGTTGCAGGGATGTACGCGAAATTGAATTCAGAGTCTACCCACGCCACGATGGCTAGCGACCAAGAGACGTCCACGCTAAGTCGAGATCGACCATCCCCCTCATGAGGACATCATGGCCCGGATAGTGACCGTTGCCGCCGCTCAGCTTGGCCCGATCGCCCGTAACGAGACCCGGCCCGCTGTGGTCCGCCGGCTCATCGAGCTGCTGCGGCAGGCGAAGTCGCATGGCGCCGACCTCGCCGTTTTCCCTGAGCTGGCCTTGACGACGTTTTTTCCACGTTGGTTTTTCGATCGGCAGGCCGACATCGACGCCTTCTTCGAGCGGCAGATGCCGTCCCCGGCCACCCAGCCGCTGTTCGACGAGGCGAAGCGGCTCGGCATCGGCTTTCACCTGGGGTTTGCCGAGCTGGTGGACGACGCCGGGCAGACGCGCCGGTTCAATACGGCAATCCTCGTCGACAAGTCCGGCCGCATCGCCCTCAAATACCGCAAAGTGCACTTGCCGGGCCACGCCGAGCATGAGCCCTGGCGCACCTTCCAGCACCTCGAAAAGCGCTATTTCGAGGTCGGCAATCTCGGCTTCCCGGTAACGCGCGCCTTCGGCGGCATTGTCGGGATGTGCATTTGCAACGACCGACGCTGGCCCGAGACCTATCGCGTCATGGGCCTGAAGGGCGTCGAGATGATCGTGCTCGGCTACAATACGCCGGTGCACAATCCGCCCGCCCCCGAGCACGATGCACTGGCGAATTTCCACAACACACTGGTGATGCAGTCGGGCGCTTACCAGAACGGGTCCTGGGTGGTGGGTGTCGCCAAGGCCGGGCTCGAAGAAGGCGTTATGCAAATGGGGCAATCGCAAATCATCGCTCCCTCCGGCGAGACTGTGGCGATGTGCACCACGCTTTCCGACGAAATCGCCGTTGCGCGGTGCGATCTCGATCTCACGGCATCGTACAAGACGACCGTGTTCAACTTCGCCCGGCATCGCCGCCCGGAGGCCTACGGGCCGATCACCGAGCGCGCCGGCGTGATCCTCCCACCTGAGTGAGACCCAACGTGCCCGAGTTCCTCGATACCGGACCTACCGATGCTACCGCAACGTTGATCCTGGCGCACGGCGCCGGCGCGGCGATGGACAGCCGCTTCATGAACGAATTGGCCGCGCTGCTGGCCGAGCGGAGCATTCGGGTTCTGCGCTTCGAGTTCGGCTACATGGCGTCGCGGCGCACGAGCGGCAAACGGCGACCAGCCCCCAAGGCCTCCTCGCTTCAGGACGAGTACAAGGCCGCAATCAGCGCAGCCGAACCGCAAGCGACGGGAGCACTCTTCATCGGCGGCAAATCGATGGGCGGGCGCGTCGCCAGCCTAATTGCCAGTGAAGTCCATGCTGCCGGCCGGGTTCGAGGCCTCGTCTGCATCGGCTATCCGTTTCATCCGCCCAAACTGCCGGAGAAACTACGCACCGAGCATCTGGCGGCGCTTACGTGCCCGACGCTGATTGCACAAGGCGAACGCGACCCGTTCGGGTGCCGGGCCGAGGCCGTGGCCTACCAACTTTCGAAAGCGATAGATCTGGTCTGGATCACAGACGGCGATCACGATTTCGGCCCGCGCGGCGCGTCCGGCGTCACCCGCAAACAAAATCAAGCCGCGGCGGCAGACGCCGTCGCGGCTTTTATAAAGCGTCAGCTTTAAGCGGTCTCCTTCACGGGAGCACCAGCCTCAAGCCGGGGATTTGACCTTGGCGGGTGCTGGCGCCTTGGCCGGAACGGGCGACTTCTTGACCGGGGTGCCCACTGCGGGGGCATCCGGGGCTGCGGCCTCGGTGGGCTTCGCGCCCGGCGCGCCGTCCGACCAGCAGACCGTCGCTGCTGCCTTGCAGGTGTGCTCGTCGAAGAAACCGACATCGAGGAACAGCTCGCAGGTCACGTCCTTCTTGCCGGTCGTGTACTTTTTGATGCCGCGCTCCGCCGTCCATTTTGCAATGTAGGTGTCGAGCAGAGCCTTGGCGTCCTTGGTCGGGCCGTCCTTGCCGTAGTCGTTCACGGTGAAGGCGAGCTTCGTGCACTTTGCGAGGGCCGGCGTCGCCGCAAGCGCGACCACGGCAATGGCAGCACCACCAACAAGCGATTTCAGAAGCGACGGCATAGGCACCTCGATAGAAGCCACAGGTTGATCGCTTCTATAGCCATGCACGCCCCACCGCGCCAGTAGGCCAGTGCCGACGGTGGTTCAGGTGTTGCGCGAACGTGACTAAGCGACTTTGATCCGTCTGCACCTAAGCGCGTTCTCTGTGAATATCGGGCTCAGTGCATATAAGGCGAATCGCCGCCGCGCGGCGAGGTGCCGGAATCAAAGAAGAAGCCGTGGTCGAACGGTCCTGCGGACGTCTGGCGATCCAGCGCCGGAGAGCGGAACCACTGCGTCGCGCCATAAAGCGTCCGGCTGTCGCCATAGGTGTTGATGCTGTCGGCGGCCGAGTAGGAATAGCCGCCCCGCCGGGCCGTGAAACCGCGAACCTGAGGGCCACGCTTGCGGTAGTAGGACGACTTTGGATGCTCGGTCAGCTGCGGACCGTCCGGGGATTTCTTGGCGCTCCGGCTCTGGGCATCCGCCTCGGTGGCCAGTCCGGCCCCGAGAATTCCGGCTCCCAGGATCAAGGCCAAGGCTGCAGCAGCGATCATGCGCGAGCGGGTCATCGTGTCCTCGATCGATCGAACATCGGAATGGAGCAAAAAGCATAGCTCAGGTTCTAAACAATTTCTTCTACATGCGGGCCTTGAGGGCAGGCATTTGACGGCGGATGTCACTCAAATGGCACGCTTGGCGTTCACTATAGCCTCAGTTTCAGTCCGTTGCCGGCCTTTAGGCCCGTAAAATCGCATACACTTTGATTCGTCAAAGACTGAGCCGAACGACCGAAAGAAGGAGACTGGCCCATGGATATTCTCTCGCTGCTGATCCAGCTTGGTAGCGGCGCTGCCGGCGGCAACCTCGCCGGCACGCTCATGAAAAACCTGAGCCTGGGAACGCTGGGCAATACGCTGGCCGGCATCATCGGCGGCGGGCTTGGTGGACAGATCCTCAACAGCGCGCTTGGTCTTGGCAAGACGGCGGCCGTTACCGGCCTCGATCTGGGCACGATCATCAGCCAGGTCGCCGGCGGCGGCATCGGCGGCGGTGTGCTGATGGCGGTCGTCGGGCTTTTGCGCCAGATGTTCAGCAAGTAATCCGGCGCCGGGCAGTGCCTCAACCCGAGAGCCGGCGGACCTGGCCTCGGGCCCCCGCGCCTTGCGACAGCATTTCCGCCAGCACGGGCAGCAGCCGATCAAGCTGTGCGGCGAGTGTAAATGGCGGATTGAGCACGATGAGCCCGGTCCCGTTCAACACGTTCTGGATCAGTCGGCGCGCGCACATAGAGTTCGGCGAGCAGCAACTTTTGATAGTTCCCGGACGCCAACGCCGCGACGAGCGTCTCAGTGATGCGCGGACTCTTGATTGGGAACCACAATAGGAAAGTCCCGGTCGCAAATCGCCGGACCGCCTCTGCCAAACCCGACGTCAGCCGCTCCAGCTCGCCCGGCTCCTCGAATGGCGGATCGACCAGAACCACGCCGCGCCGCTCCTTCGGCGGCAAGAGCGCCTTGAGCGCATGCCAGCCATCGACATTGAGCACTTTCGCGCGACGGTCGCCGGCGAGGTTTACACGCAACGTCTCGACATCGATCGGATGGAGCTCATTGGCGACGAGCCGATCCTGGTCCCGCATCAGGGCAAGTGACAGGCATGGCGAGCCTGGATAGATCGAAAGCGGCGCTCGGCCGACATTGAAGGATTGGACAGCCGACAGATAAGGCCGAAGCGCGTCACGATCATCGGGCGACAGTGACGCCTCGGCGGCCACCAGCCGGCCAATGCCAAGCTGGAATTCGCCGGTGCGCGCGGCTTCGTCGCTCGCAAGATCGTAGCGGCCAATTCCGGCATGCGTGTCGATCACACGAAAGGCCGCCGGCTTCAGCTTCAGATGCTCGATCACCAACGCCAGAACGGCGTGCTTCAGCACATCCGCAAAGTTTCCGGCGTGAAAGGCATGACGATAGTTCATGCCCCACGCTTTGCGAAGCGAGGGGCATGTTTGTCAAGAGGATGAACCGATCAATCCGCCTCAGGCGAGGCCGGCATCGACGAACTTGCCTTCGATCGCGTCGCGATTGAAAGGCTTCAGGATGTACTCGCTGGCGCCGGCTGCCATGGCGCGCGAGATATCGGCCGGGTCATTCTCGGTGGTGCAATAGAGAACGTAGGGTTTTTTGGCGTTGCCGAGCAGGTTCAGTGCACCAAGGAACTCGACGCCGCCCATCACTGGCATCTGCCAATCGAGCAGGATGGCGTCAGGCATGCGGCTCTGGCAGCGCTCCAGCGCCTCCTGACCATTCTCGGCCTCGCTGGTCTCGAAATTCATGGTCTCGAGAATCCGGCGGGCGACCTTACGGATGACATCGGAGTCGTCGACGACGAGGCAATGTTTCATGGGCGGGTTCCCGGACAAGCACAACGCGCGCGTTCCCCACGCCGATCAGCATGGGCGGCCGCTCCGTGCAGTGTCGATGCGAACCCTTAATAAAGTGCTGCCGGATGCCCCGAAATCGTCAGCTTTTGGCGGCGAGCACAATGTCATCGCCATCGCGGAGCACATCCAGCCGCATCCGCGCACTGGCCGCAAGCCGCATCGTGTAATAGGGCTGGATGGTCATCGTATCGAGCGGCGGCGTCGGTGCACCAGTCAAAAACTCAACGAGATGCTGCGGCGGGCGCGCGCCGGTTCCCCGACACCGAACCTCGAAGCTCGACATCTCCCCGGCCCCGACGATCGAGACCTGAATTTCGCCTCCTCTCGGAAGCGCCCCTATGGCCGACGAAACAAGGTTCAAAAGCAACTTGGCCCGATCCTTGGGAAGGTGACCTGCGGGGCCGCGCCAGACCAGCTTGTGCTTGCCCTTGCCCAGGTAACCGCGGCTGATCTGTTCGGCCGTCGCCAGATCGATCATCGCGCCAGCCGAGCCGGCCGCGCCAAAGGCGAAGCGCGCGAATTGCAGTCGGGCGGAGGCCTGTTCCGTGACATTCCGGATCACGTCCATGGCGTAGGACTTCGCCGCGACATCTTCCTCTTCGTTGAGGATTTCGAGGCCGTTGTAGATGGCGCCGACAGGATTGATGACGTCGTGGCAGATCTTGCTGGAAATCAATGCCGCCAGCTCGAGGTCCGTTGGGTGGGCTGTCTGCGACATGGCCGCCATCCTTGTTCCGATCGGAGAAAACGCCAGAACAACGGAACTGTGCACTGCACAATCCCGGGACGCCGTACGACTTTTAATGTGCTTGCGACGCGAAGCACCTATAAGTACACGCTTGAGGCGAGATGGCCAAGCGACGCGACAGCAACAGATGCGCTAAATGTTTGCACGCCTAATCACTGCAGCGAATCAGATCATCGCGCGACTCCAATTTCGGGAACGGCGGCCTCCATGGCAGCACCATTGACGCTCAATTACAATTTGCTCGCAGAGGCCTTGCTGCCGGCCGTTCTCAAGGCCGGGTTCGTCGAGATGCAGCACTACGCGGCTGGCGTCGAGACGCAGACCAAAGCCGATTTTTCGCCGGTGACCGTTGCCGACCAGGAAGCCGAGGTGATCCTGATCGCCGCCCTGAGTGCCACGGCGCCCGGCATCCCCATCATCGCCGAAGAAGCCGTCGCAGCCGGCCGGATTCCCGAAATCCAAGATCGCTTCTTTCTCGTCGATCCGCTCGACGGCACACGCGAGTTCATCAATAAGCGCGGCGAGTTCACGGTCAATATTGCGCTGGTGTCGGCGGGGCAGCCGGTTTTCGGAATTGTCTACGCACCGGCCCTCGGTGACCTCTATATCACCCTCGGCGCGACAACGAGCGCGCGCGCGCAAGTCGCACCGAACGCCAAACCAGCGTCGCTGGCCGACTATCGCTTCCAGGCAATCCATACGCGCAAGCCCGATCCCAAAGCGCTGACGGCCGTCGCCAGCCGCTCGCATTCGACAGATGCGACGGACGGCTTTCTGGCCGGCTATGCCGTCGCTAAGCGGGCCAATTCGGGCTCATCGTTGAAGTTTTGCGCCATTGCACGCGGCGATGCGGACATCTACCCACGCCTCGGCCCCACCATGGAATGGGATACGGCGGCCGGGCACGCCGTTCTGTTGGCGGCGGGCGGCACGGTCACGAAGCCCGACGGGTCGCCATTCACCTACGGAAATGCGGCAGCTGGGTACCGCAACTCCCATTTCGTTGCATGGGGTACGCCCAGCCCGATCGAGGCCCGGACGTGACGGCCGCTTGGCCGCACGCAGGGTTGATGGATTGCCGCCGCATAACCCTCGCGCGGACATAGTTTGGTAACACTTTCTGTCAACACTTCATTGACCAAGTGCGCCGATTGCGCGGGGCAGGGATTCCCGCCAGGCGATCAAGGATGACAGGCCAATCAATGTTGACATCGCGACTTTGCAGTCCCCGAGCCGTTGGGCTCGCCGTTGCCATGACCCTGCTGCTGGGCGCAACAGCCGAGGCGCAGGAGCGTGCTCCCTGGAGCAATCCCGATCGCTATACCAATCCTAGCCGTTCCGAGGAACGCCCGGCCCCCGGCTACGGCAACCGATCCTCCAGCGACGTCGAGCGATCTGAGTCGCTACCTCCGCCGCAGACCTTCGGACAAGGTGGCGGACAAGGTTATGGAGGACAGCCGCAAAGCTATGGGCAACCGGGCGCGGCAGAGCCGCCCTATTCGTCGTCGCCGCGGGCGGGCAGCTCCACGGCGCGCCGCGACGATGCCTATCGTGCGCCACGCACAGACACCTATGAGCAGCCGCCTTATCAGCCCGCCTATCCCGATCGGGCTGCGGGGCCCGAACGGGCACCCGATGACCTCCGGTACGGCGCGCCTTATCGGACCGCCCCACCGCCAAGCCGCAATGCCTACAACGAGGCGCCGCCACCGCGCCGTTACGACGATGAGCAGCCGCGCGACGGCACCTTCTCGATGCGCGAGATCACCCAGGCGGGGCACGGGTTCTTCGGCTCGCTCAGCCAAGGGCTTGCAAGCGTGATCGAGCACGCGTTCAAGAGCAAAGGCCGTCCCAACGGCTACATACTAGGCGAGGATCTGGGCGGCGCATTCGTTGCGGGCCTGCGCTATGGCGAAGGCAACCTCTATACGCGGGATGCCGGCACCCACAAGGTCTACTGGCAAGGCCCGTCACTGGGCTTCGATGCTGGCGCCGAAGGCTCGAAGGTCATGGTTCTCGTCTACAATATGCGCGATCCCGATGACATCTATCACCGGTTTGGCGGTATTGCGGGCTCGGCCTATGTGGTCGGCGGCGCCGGCCTGACGTTCCAAAGCCACGGCGATATGGTCGTTGCGCCAATTCGCGCGGGAATTGGGCTTCGTCTCGGCGCGAACATCGGTTATCTCAAGTACACGCGCCGTCCCACATGGAACCCGTTCTGATCACTGGTGGGCCGGCCCTGTGTTGACCGCGAACTTGTTGGCTTGTTGCACGCCGTGCGCGTAGGGTGACCATCTGCTCTCGTCAAATATGGCGGGACCGCGCAGGGTCCATCAAGTGGAAGGTTCGATGCCGGGGATGGGGCTGTGATTTCGATTCAGTCGGCAATGCTGGTTACGCTCGGCTTTCTGGCCGCTTGCCTGCTTGCGCTTGCGATCGCCCCCGCCTTCTGGGCTCGCGCTGTCCGCCTGACGACGCGCCGCATCAAGGACGCGATGCCGCTGACCGAGGTTGAGATCCAGGCCGACAAAGACCGGATCCGCGCCGAGTACGCCATCACCGTGCATCGGCTGGAATCACAGGCCGATAAGGTCAAGCTCGCGGCGGCCCGTCAGCTGATCGAGTTGAACCGCCGCGATGCCTCGATCAACGAGTTCGAGGGGGCCATCGAACGCCTCACCTCAGAGGCGGAAGAGAACATCAATGCACGCCGAGTCCTCGAGCAAACAGTCGCCGACCGGCTGCCCCGGGTCGAGCAACGGCTCAGCGATGCAAAAAAAATGCTGTTCGCTCGCGATCGCGAAATCTCGGAGCTGACGCGGACGGCCGAGAAGCAGGGACGGGCGCTCGGCGAAGCTGCGGCGATCAACGCCCAGCAGCAGAGCGAGATCGAACGCCTCGGTCTGTCGCTGATGACACGTGCCGCGCGCAACCAGGATGGACTGAGCCGACCCGCGTTTCGACGGCGAGGTTGCGTTGCGCTCGGAGATCGAGTCGCTGCGCGCAAAGACACGCGAGCAAGCCCAACTGCTGGCGCGCATGCAAAGCCTTGCGGCACGGCCATCCAACATCGTCGCATTGAATGGCCACGGCGAGACCGATGTCGAAGCGCAGGCGAACGGCCACGATGCCGCTGCCATGCCGGGGCAGGACCAATCGGATTTCGAGCGCCAGATCCGCACCTTGAAAGCCCGGACGGAAGATCAATCCGCTGAGATCTCACGTCTAAAGGCGGCCATCGCCGTATTCGAGGGCGGGGACGACGGCAAGTCGCTGATGCGCGATAGTCGCATCGCGCTGAAGGCCAGAATGCAGTCGCTCGAAACGCAGAGTACGCAGCAGGCGGAGACCATCCACAAGCTCCGCAGCGAGCTCGCGTCGGCCAATGAGCGCCTGGCGCGGCAGGCGGCCCACTTCACCAGCGAGCTGAAGCGGCTTGGCGCGGGAACACTGCCGGCGTCCGGACAGGCGCGCCGCGCGGCAGAGCCCGCGCGGCTTACGCTCTCGGAACGGGTGGCACAGGCCCGAATTGCGACTCCCCTCACCGAGGCATCGGCGGCCGGGAATGGCGCCAAAGCAAATGACGTGGTGGACACTGTCGCCAGTGGCGGGGATCACCATGCGAGCGTCGCCGTGGACCGTGAAGAGCCGGACACCGCTGGAGCCGGCAGCCGGGCCGGCGGCGGCGACGTGCGACCCAAGCTCCTGGACCGCATCGCGAGCCTGAGCCGCAACCCCTAAGATTTCCGTCTCTGCCATTTTTACGCCGCAGCTAGCACCTCTGATCCTCGTCACCTTTTGCCAACGGCCGCATGGCCAAGCTTTGGAGACGGGCATGTCACGTGTCGCCCCTGCAAAGCCGTTCTTTAGGAATGGCGACTTTATCACCCTCGATCCGTCAAGCCGCGAACCGACCGTCAGAGGTCCGCGGCCCCGGCTGGCCGACCGGCTGGCGGACCTTGCAACCATGCGCGCGGCCCGATGGGCTGAATCCGACCCAGGCCGCGAGTCTACACCGCAGCCGGAAGACGAACCGGGCAACCAACCGCCCGCCACTGGCGCTGTCGTGGCAGCAGCCCACATCGTTCATGTGATGCGGGAGCAGCAGCGGTTGCTCGACCGTTCGGGAGAGACGTCGCATCCGCAAGGCCAGCGCCCTGCCCAATCGCTTCTGGGCGAGACGCAGGTCGCCACCGACGCGCTCAGCCGCGCCATCGCCGAAGCCCAGGCAGCCGTCGCATTCGAGGCATCCGAACTCCACTATGCGCCGGGCATCGAACGCAGCCGGCCATCGGCTCAGGTGTCCGCTCAGGCTGCATCCCATTTCCAGCAAGAGCGCCCGCCGATGATAATCGAACGCGCCTACGCCGAGCGCACTGCAGGGCGCAGCGAGCGACCGCAACCAGCGCCGCCCAAACGCATCGTTCCATTCGTCGCGGGCGTGTCCGTCGCCTTGGTGCTTGGAGCGGCCGTTTTTGCATATCTGCAGCTGACCTAGGCGCGGCCGTAGCGCCGACAGCAGGCTTCCCGCACGGCGGGCTTCCGCTTAGTCTCAACGCCCGGACGACGAGACAGCGGAGCAAGCGGATGAAGATCACAGACGTCACGGTCACACTGTTTGCCTGGGACAATATTCCGGCGACCCAGTATGGCCGCCATAGCGGCAAGTTCGCGGGCAAGAGTGACCTCGGCCTCGTTACGATCAAGACGGATCAAGGCATCGAGGGGCATTCCTTCCTCGGGACATCGGGTGTGCCCGGCAGCAAGGACGCCTGGCTGGTCACCGACGCCTTGAAGCCCATGCTGATCGGCGAGGACCCTCTCGATCGCGAAAAGCACTTCCAGCGCATGTGGGGCCGCACGCGCATGCGCGGCCAGTTCCGCGCGCTCGGTGCCCTCGACGTGGCACTCTGGGACCTTGCGGGCAAGATCGCGGGCCTTCCCGTCCACAAGCTGATGGGCAGCTTCCGGAGAAGCGCGCCGGCCTACGCGTCGTCGGCTGTGCTTGGCTCGGTCGAAGCCTATGCCGAGGAGGCCGCCTCGTTCAAATCGCGGGGATGGGGGGCCTACAAAATCCATCCGCCGACCCAATGGCAGACCGACATCAAGGTGTGCGAAGCGGTCCGCAAGGCGGTCGGCGACGACTATCGGATCATGCTCGATTCGACCTGGTCCTATGACTACGTCGAAGCCTTGCGCGTCGGCCAGGCGGTCGAACGGCTGGGTTTCTACTGGTATGAGGACCCGCTCTGCGAGGACAACCTCAACGGCTACATCAAGCTGAAGCAGCAGCTCTCGATCCCGATCCTCGCGACGGAGTATTCCCCAGGCGGCCACACCGCCTATACGTCGTGGCTCACGTCCGGCGCGACCGACTACCTGCGCGGCGACGTCGCCGTGAAAGGCGGGCTCACAGCCTGCCTGAAGACGGCACATCTCGCCGAGTGTTTTCACATGAACTACGAGGTGCATCACGGCGGCAACTCGCTGAACAATGTCGCCAACCTGCATCTCATCATGGCAATCCGGAACTGCGAGTACTTCGAGGTGCTGTTGCCCGACGGCGCACAGAAATACGGGCTGGCGACGGACATCGAGGTCGACAAGAACGGCTTTGTGCATGCGATCGACAAACCAGGGCTCGGCGCCGACATCGATTTCGATCTGATCAAGAAGAAGCAGATTGCGGTGATTAGCTGAGCTGGGGCGAAAACCGCTTTCCCCTATCGTCCGGGAAACTGAAAGCCGCGTTAACCACGCGACCGCGACCTCGCGAAATTCGCCGCTGACGTGAGCAGAGAAAGCTTTGGCTACCCTGGTAGCCGAGCCTTCTCCGCACACTGCGTACGGTCGCGTACGGCCCGGGAATCGCACGAATCAAAAATGCGCACGCCGGACCGGCGCTCTCCGATGAAACGCATTCCGATGGACATGGTAAACCCAAACCGAGAGCAACGCTCAGGACGCGAAAACGCGCCTCACCGCCGGGCCGCGGCCAGGAACTGCGACGCACCCGCGCCGAGGATGCGCGGCACGTGATTGTAGATGTAGCGGCAGCCCTTGCCGACGACCTCGCCGACCGTGTCGGCGGTGGCCGGCATGCCCGGTGCTTTGCCGGCAGCGATGATCTTCGCGAGCGTGGCGTCGATGGCCGCAGCAACCGGTGGCGCCTTCGGATTGCCGGGAAATCCCATCGACTGCGAGAGATCCGACGGCCCGATGAAGAACACGTCGATATCTGGAACCGTCAGGATCGCGTCGATGTTGGCGACCGCCTCCTGATGCTCGATCTGGACGCAGACGAGCGATTGCGCGTTCGCTTGTGCCGTGAAGTCGGGCATTTTCGCGCCAAGCCCCCACTTGTCGGGGCGCGTTCCCGCGGCAAGACCGCGTGCGGCGCCTGGGCCGAACTTCACAGCAGCGACGGCGCGCTCGGCGTCGGCGCGCGTATTGACATGCGGGACCTGCACACCCTTGACGCCGCGATCCATCACCGCCTGGATATCGGCAGCATCGTTGCTGCGGGGCCGTGCGATGGCCGTGATGCCGCTGGCGTCGGCTGCCATCGCCATCATCTCGACGTCGGCGAGGCCGATCGATCCATGTTCGCAATCGATCAGAACCCAGTCGAAACCGGCGTAGGCCAGCATCTCGACGAGTTGAGGGGAGGGAAACATGATCGAGGCGCCGAGGGCCGGCTCGCCGCGCAGGATCTTCTCCTTCATCGCGTTCTTCATACTTCGGCCTTTTCCTGTTGCGCGGAGCTCGGCAACGGCCTTGGGGCGGGTCTCGGTATGCAGCAGGTAAAGCCCCGAGAGACAAATGATGCCGATCCCGGCAAATGACCAGCTATCCGGGATATGTCCCCAGACGACAAAGCCGAGAAGTAACGCCAGCAGAATCAGCGAATAGCGGAACGGCGTCACAACAGCGATCTCACCGACACGCATGGCGACGATGCCGAGATAATAGGCGAAGTAGAGACAGCATGCGGCGCCTGCCAGCAGACCGATCGATTGCGGCGACGGTGACACCCAGACCTCGAACAACGACAAGCCGAAGCCCCCCAATGTCACCACGGCCGAGGATGCGGCGGCGATCATCAGGGACGGGACCGAATGGGTCGACGAAACGCGTCGCCAAGTCCCGGGTCGCCGTGAAGATGAGTGCCGTCAGAGCGATCCAGACCTCGGGAACGAAACTGTCGGTACCGGGCTTGACGATAAACAGGACGCCCGCAAAGCCGAGCAGCGACGCCATCCAGCGGTGCGGTCCAACCTTGGCGCCGAGCAGCAGGGCGGCACCGGCCGTGACGATGAGCGGCGTGACTTGCAGCAAAGCCGATGTTGTCGCGAGCGGCAGATGGCGCAGCGACGCCACGATGAAGAGGGTGGCTGCCCCAGACGCAAGCAGGCGGACGAGCATGGGCTTCTGGAGCAGCGCGCGCGGATGACACCAAGCGCCGGCAATCGTCGCCGCGAGTGCGAGTATGGCGGTCGCCATCAACCCGCGCAGGACGATGATCTGGCTGTTCGGCAACTCCGCACTCACGGTCTTGACGATGGCATCGTTGACAACGAACGCAGCGGACGACGCCAGAATGGCCAGAATGCCACGGAGATTATCGGTCATGACGAGGCGGCGCCTTTGGCTTGCTCGCGCGCCATCCGCACCGTGCGTTCGCGCAGGAATGTATAGATGCCGGCCGCGATCACGATTGCGGTTCCGATCAGCGCAATCCGGTCGGGGCGCTCATCGAAGAGGAACAGGCCGGCCAGGATCGCGAAGATGATCACCGAGTAGCGGAACGGCGACACGACGGCAACCTCGCCGTGCCGCATGGCATCAATGATGAAATAGTAGCCACCGATCAGAAACACGGCGGCGCCGGCCAAGAGCAACAGGGCATTGCGTGATGGCCACACCCATGTCTCGAACAGCGCAAAGCAGGCCGCGACCGCCGTCACCGTCGTCGCCGAGAACACCACCAGCAGCATCGTCGGAACTCCCGGACCAATGCGGCGTGTCGAGAGATCACGCAGGACAGAAAAGAACACGCCTGCCAAGGCGAGCAGCGACCAGGCATTGAACGCCGACGAGCCTGGACGAATGACAATGAGCACGCCAACAAAACCGACCGCCGTCGCCAGCCAGCGCCGCCAGCCGACGGGCTCACCCAGGAACAGTGCGGCGGCCCCGGTGATGGCCAGCGGCAGAAACTGGAGAATGGCCGTCGCATCCGCAATCGGCATGTGGAACAGCGCCGTCAGGTAGAAGAACGTCGAGCCGATCTCGCCGATGTTGCGCAGGCCGATCACCGGCCAATCGCCCCGCGATGGCCAGGTACGAAACGCGCCGACAGCCATGGCCAGCACTGCCGCCATGGCGAGCGTCATGAGGCCGCGGATGAAGATCGCTTGCCCGCCAGGCAGATCGGCCGTAGCGAGCTTGATGAAGGCATCATTGACGATGAAGCTGGCCTGCGACGCGATCATCGCCGCGATGCCGCGCAAATTGCCGGCCGCGCCATGGCTGGATGTGCTCATGGTGCATCCTTGCCGTTATTCGCGCTTGCTTGTCGCGGCGGCCAAGCGCCTCAGCGTCTGCTCGCGATAGAACGTGTAGAGCCCGGCAGCGCAGACGATCGTGATCCCCAGCAGTGTCACGGGGTCCGGGAAGTGACCGAAGACGGCGATGCCCGAAATGATCGCAAAGATGATGATCGAGTAGCGAAACGGGACCACCGCGGAGATCTCACCGGACCGGACCGAGATGATCGTGCAGGTCTGGCCGATCAGTGAGAACATCGCGGCGCAAAAGAGGCCGACGACCGTGCCTGCCGTCGGCCAGACCCAAAATCCAGCCGTCGCGACCAGTCCAGCGGTCAACACGGTGAGGCCCGACGAAAACATCGTGATCAACGGCGGCGGCACGCTCGGGTCGACGCGGCGCGTCGCAAGATCGCGAATTGTACCACCGAGGACCGAAAGAATGCCAACGAGGGCCCACCAGTTGAACGTACTCGAGCCCGGCCGAATGATCAGCAGCACGCCGAGAAAGCCGACGGCTGTTGCCGTCCAACGCCGCCAGCCGACCCGCTCTCCGAGAAAGAGCGCCGACGCCGCGGTGATCGTCAGCGGTCCGAGCTGGCCAATGGCTGAGAGGTCGGCATAAGGCATGCGGGCCAGCGCCATCTGAAACGACCAAGCGCCGAGCGTATCGCCACTGGCACGCCACGCCATGGCTCGCGAGAACGCCCGGTGCAGCGTCGCAAAGGCGCCGAGATAGAGGCATACGACGACCGCGCCGAAAAAGACGAAGACGCCGCGGATGAAGATCAATTCGCTGGTCGGCGCGCTGCCTGCCACCAGCTTCATGATGGTGTCGCCACACGCGAAGGATGCGCAGGCCGCGATCATCGCCAGGATGCCGCGCATATTCGCGGCCGGCTTCTGGCTTTCGCCTGCCGGCGGGATCTGTGTGCCGCCCCTGCCCCCGTCGTTCACTCGGCCCCCTTCGAAGGAGCGCTTGCCCCCGGACTCCGTTAGCCGCCGGTGACGCTCATGTGACGCTGGACGGCGGGGCGCTTGGTTCGCCGGTCGATGACGAAGTCGTGGCCCTTCGGCTTGCGCCCGATCGCCTCGTCGATGGCCGCGAGCAATGGCGCGTCGTCGGGACTGGCGCGGAGGGAAGTCCGGAGATCGGCCGCATCCTCCTGGCCCAGGCACATGTAGAGCGTACCCGTGCAGGTGAGACGCACGCGATTGCAGCTCTCACAGAAATTATGCGTCATCGGCGTGATGAAACCGATGCGACCGCCGGTCTCCGTCGCCGTCACATAGCGCGCGGGGCCGCCGGTGCGGTAGGGGATGTCCTCGAGCGTCAGCTTATCCATCAAGCGCGCGCGCACGATCGACAGCGGCAAATACTGATCCGTGCGATCGCCGTCGATGTCGCCGAGCGGCATGGTCTCGATGAACGTGATGTCGAAGCCGCGGCCATGCGCGAAGCGCACGAGCTTTTCGATTTCGTCCTCGTTGACTCCCTTCAAAGCGACGGCGTTGAGCTTGACCTGGAGGCCCGCCTTCTCGGCGGCGTCGAGGCCGGCCATCACCTGGCCAAAGTCACCCCAGCGCGTAATCGCCTTGAAGCGCTCCGCGTCGAGCGTGTCGAGCGAGATGTTGATCCGGCGAACACCTACGGCCTTGAGGTCCGCAGCATACTTCGGCAACTGGCTGCCGTTGGTGGTCAACGTCAACTCCTCGAGAGCGCCGGTCTCGAGATGGCGCCCGAGTGCCTTGAAGAGCCACAGGATATTCTTGCGCACCAGCGGCTCACCGCCCGTGATGCGTAGTTTGCGCACGCCTTTAGTGACAAATGCCGCGCACAGCCGGTCCAGCTCTTCGAGCGACAGCAGTTCCTTCTTCGGAAGGAATGTCATGTGCTCCGACATGCAGTAGACGCAGCGGAAATCGCAGCGGTCCGTGACCGACACGCGGAGATAGCTGACATGGCGCCCGAACGGGTCGATCATCGGGACGGCATTGGGCGCGCCAGGACTGGGGGAATTTGGGTGCATTGCGGGCCTTCGACAGAGACGGGTCTTATATATAGCACGACTGGCGCATTGCGAGCGTCGGCATGGTGAATTCGGCTCTGCCATCCTGGAAATGGGCCCAATCGTCCCCAGATTGGGGATCCGATTGGCTTGCCACACGCCGGGGCCAGCCGATAGAACTGTGCCTTGCGCAACGTCGCTCCCAGGACCTGCCTGCGGCGACCCAATCAGGCACTGAAATGGCCAAGCCCCCGTCCTCTGCGCCGCCGCTGGTAGCGGTCATTATGGGTAGCCAATCCGACTGGGCCACCATGAAAAAGGCCGCCGCGGCGCTCGATGAACTGGGCGTACCTTATGAGGCGAAAATCGTCTCGGCCCACCGGACCCCGGACCGGCTGGTCGCATTCGCGAAGGGGGCCGTCGGACGGGGTCTCAAGGTCATTATCGCCGGCGCGGGCGGCGCAGCCCATCTGCCGGGTATGGTGGCCTCGCTGACCACCTTGCCGGTGCTGGGAGTCCCCGTCCAATCGAAGGCCCTGTCGGGACAGGACAGCCTGCTCTCTATCGTCCAGATGCCGGCCGGTATTCCAGTCGGAACGCTGGCGATCGGCGAGGCCGGCGCAACCAACGCTGGTCTGTTGGCAGCCCAGATCCTGGCCCTCCAAGACCCGGCCCTCGCGCGCCGGCTCGAAGCTCGCCGCGAGGCCCAAACCCAGAACGTGGCGGATGCGCCCAAAGACGATGCGTGATCCTTCGCAGGCCGCGCCGCTGCCACCCAGATCCGTGATCGGCATTCTCGGCTCCGGCCAACTCGGCCGCATGCTGGCGCAGGCCGCAAGCCGCCTCGGGTTCCGGACCCACATCTATGGCGATGACGCCGGCCCAGCTTTCGATGTGGCGGGAGCGCATTCGATCGGCGGCTACACGAACTTCGCCCGCCTCGACGAATTCGCGCGCGTGGTCGACGTGGTCACCTATGAATTCGAGAACGTGCCGGTGATGGCGGCCGAGCATCTGGCGACCATCGTCCCCGTTCGGCCTGGCCCCAAGGCGCTGGCGGTGGCGCAGGACCGCGTGACGGAGAAGACGTTCATCGACGACCTTGGCATTCCCGTGGCGCCATTTGCCGCCATCGCGTCCGCATCTGACGTGGTGACTGCTGCAGCCCTCATGGAGACGTGGCCGGCGGGAGCCATCCTCAAGACCGCGCGGCTCGGCTACGACGGCAAGGGACAGGCCACGATTGCCGGCGCGTCGAACCTCGGAGCAGCCTTCGACCAGCTCAATCGCGTGCCATGCGTCCTCGAGCAGCGGATCGCCTTTGCCTACGAGATCTCAGTTCTGGTCGTGCGTGGAAACGACGGCGCGCTGGCCTACTACGATACCCCGCGCAACGAGCATGCCGGCGGCATCCTGCGACGCTCGACGGTGCCCGCCGGGCTGCCGCGGGCGATCGAAGCCAAGGCACAGGCGCTCGCCGGCCGTATCGCGACGGCGCTCGGCTATGTCGGCGTCCTTGGCGTCGAAATGTTCTACCTCGGCCCCGACGCGGCCGAGCCCCTGATGATCAATGAAATCGCGCCGCGCGTTCACAACTCCGGTCACTGGACGATGGACGCGTGCGCTGTCGGCCAGTTCGAGAACCACATCCGGGCGGTGGCTGGCTGGCCGCTCGGCGACACAGCCCGCCACTCGGACGCCGAGATGGTCAACCTGATCGGCCACGACGTCGACGATTGGCCGGCGCTGGCCGCGCGGCCGGGTGCCTGCCTCCACGTCTACGGCAAGCGCGAAGCGCGGGATGGCCGCAAGATGGGCCATGTCAACTTGCTGCGTCCTTTAACACGCCAGACTTGACGGCAGAGTTGACAGCTTGCCGTCGACGGAGGGGCCGGCCTAGAGTGCCGCCTGCCCGGACCTCCGCGCGTGGTGTGCCGGCCGATCACAGGAGAGACGCATGGCCGCTGCCAGCACATCCGCGACGATGTTCGAAAAGATCTGGCGCACGCACGTGGTCGTCGACCGTCCCGACGGGTACACATTGCTCTATGTCGACCGGCATCTGATCCACGACGGCTCGCTGTTTGCGTTCGAGCGGCTGCGCCAGAACGGCATCAAGTTGCGCCGCCCTGACCTGTCCTTCGCGACCCCCGACCACTACATGCCGACGAACACGCGTGATCCCGACAAGATCACGGACCCGATCAAGAAGCGCATGATCACCGGCCTGACCAAGAATGCCGCGGAGACCGGCGTCACCATCTTCGACGTGCACGATAAGCGGCAAGGCATCGTGCATGTGATGGGTCCGGAACAGGGCGTGACATTGCCGGGCATTACGCTGGTTTGCGGCGACAGCCATACGTCGACACATGGCGCGCTCGGCTGTCTGGCGTTCGGCATCGGATCGTCGGAGGTCACACATGTCATGGCCACGCAATCGCTGTGGCAGAAGAAACCGAAGTCGATGCGCATCATGATCGATGGCGCGCTCGGCTACGGCATCACCGGCAAGGACGTGATCCTGGCGATCATCGCCAAGATCGGCGCGGCTGGTGGAACCGGCTACGTGCTGGAATATGCCGGCAGCGGCATCAGTCAGCTCTCCGTCGAAGGGCGCTTGACGCTCTGCAACATGTCGATCGAAGGCGGCGGCCGCGCCGGCATGATCGCGCCCGACGACAAGACGTTCCAATACATCGCTGGCCGCCCCTATGCGCCGAAAGGCGCCGCCTGGGACAAGGCGCTTACGGCGTGGAAGCTGCTGCCGAGCGACGACGGGGCGACATTCGACCGTGAGGTTACGCTCTCCGGCCCCGACATCGCGCCGATGGTGACCTATGGCACGAGCCCCGAGGATGCCGCGGCCGTGACCGCCGCCATCCCCGATCCGGCTCACGCACCCGATGCCGGCAAACGCGAAGGGCTCGCCCGATCACTGGCCTATATGGGACTGAAGCCGGGAACGCCGATCTCCGACATCAAGGTCGACCGGGTATTCATTGGATCGTGCACCAATAGCCGGATCGAGGATCTGCGCGCGGCAGCCGAAGTTGCGAAAGGCCGCAAGGCCGTCATCCCGAGTTGGATCGTGCCAGGTTCCGGGCTGATCAAACAACAGGCGGAAGCCGAGGGCCTCGACAAGATCTTCAAGGACGCCGGCTTCGAATGGCGGGAAGCCGGATGCTCCATGTGCCTCGGCACCAACGGAGAGATCGGCCGGCCCGAGGAGCGGATCGCCTCCACCTCCAACCGGAATTTCGTCGGCCGCCAAGGCAAGGGCGTGCGCACGCACCTAGTGAGCCCGGCGATGGCCGCCGCCGCCGCCGTCACCGGCCACTTCACCGACGTCCGCCGCATGAAGGTTTGAGGAGACCGCCCATGACCACAAAGATGCAAATCGGCCGGACGCCGTTCAAGAACGTGACGGCTGTTGCCGTGCCGATCAACCAGCAGAACGTCGACACCGACCAGATCATTCCCGCCCGCTATCTCGCGCATGACCGGGACAAGATGGCTCCCTACCTGTTCTATGACGTGCGCTACAACGACAATGGCACGCCGAAGCCCGACTTCATCATGAACAAGGCCGAATATAAGGACGCCGAGATCGTCGTCGCGGCGCGCAACTTCGCCTGCGGCTCGAGCCGCGAGATGGCGGTGACGGTGCTGAAGGACAACGGCTACAAGTCCGTGATCGCGCCGACATTCGGCGACATCTTCTTCAGCAACTGCTTTCAGAACGGCGTGCTTCCCGTGATGTTGCCGGAGCCACGCGTGACCGAGCTGCTGCGCTTCCTGCTGGAGCTGCCCGGCGCCAAGATCACGGTCGATCTGCCTTCGCAGACGGTGACCGGGCCTGATGGCAAGATCGACCGCTTCGAGATCGACAGCTTCCGCAAGGATTGTCTGCTGCAAGGCATCGACGAAATCGCCATGACGCTCGGCTACGAGGCCCAGATCAAGGCGTTCGAGGCGAGGCGCACGGCGGGCGCGGAGTGGCTCTGAATTCGGACTCAACCGAATGACAGCTGCACCTTCATGGCGCGGGTGCGGTCGGACGCCAGATCGAAGGCTTCGCGGGCGCGGGTGAACGGCATCGTCGCTGAGATCAGCGGTGTCACATCGACGAGGCCCTTGGCCAGCAACTCGACGGCCAGCGCGAACTCCTCATGGAAGCGGAACGTGCCGCGCAACTCGAGTTCCTTGGCGACCAGCGTGTTGATCGGCAACGTTGCCGTGCCGCCGAGGCCGACCTGGACGATGATGCCGCCCGGCCGCAAGACATCGAATGCGGCGGCGAGGGCCTTGTCGTTGCCGGACGCTTCGAGCAACACGTCGAACGTGCCCTTGTCCACGCCATAGGCTGCAAGGGCGGCGGCGTCCGTCGCCACGTCGATAAAGCGGTCGGCGCCAAGCTTCGTGACGATCTGAGCCGGAGCGCTTGTTACATCGGTGGCGACGATTTCTGCAGCACCGGCCCGGCGCGCGGCAACGATGCAAAGCGCGCCGATCGGACCGGAGCCGGTGACGAGCACACGTTTGCCCAGCAGCGGGCCGGCCCGGCGGGCCGCATGCAGACACACGGCGAATGGTTCCGCCATTGCGGCGATGCCGGCCCCAAGTCCTGGCGGGACAACATGGCACTGGCTCTCCTCGCAGATGAGCGCCTCCCGGAATGCACCCTGAATGTGAGGCATGCGCATGGCGCTGCCGTAGAAGCGCATATCGAGGCAATGGATCTGCTGCCCGGACTGGCAATAGCGGCAGGCCCCGCATGGCCGGCTTGGCGATACCGCGACCCGGTCTCCGCGCTTGACGCGGGTGACAGCAGCGCCGGCGTCGTCGACGATGCCGGCGACCTCGTGGCCGAGGATCATCGGCTGCTTGAGGACGATCGTCGTCCCGATGCCGCCGTGATGGTAATAGTGGAGATCGGAGCCGCAGATGCCGCCCGCCTCGATCCGGACGCGAACCTCGTTCGGACCCGGCGGCGCAATCGCAATCTCGTCGATACGCAGATCGTGGGCGGCGTGGATGACGACGGCGCGCATGAGGAACTCCATGTATCTCGGCGGTGAACGGCTGGGTAAGCGTTTGCCAGTCAGGACCGGCTCGACGATGATAGCGGCGAATGGCGACGTCCGGAATGCAAGTCGCCACGAAAACGCACACAGAAAGCTCCGCCATGGCCTCGATTCTCGACCAATTCAAGCTCGACGGACGCATCGCACTGATCACCGGCTCGTCTGGCGGCATCGGCGAGGGACTGGCGCGAGGGCTCGCGGCGGCAGGCGCCACGGTCGTGATTAACGGGCGCGGCGCGGAGAAGGTGGCCAAGGTCGCCGCCTCCATCCGGTCGGGTGGGCACCAGGCGCGCGAGTCGGTTTTTGACGTCACCGATAGCGCAGGCGCGGCAGCCGGCCATCGACCGGATCGAGCGCGAGATCGGCGCGATCGATATCCTGGTCAACAACGCCGGGATCCAGCGGCGCGCGCCACTGCACGAGATCTCCGACGAGACTTGGCGCGAGGTGATCTCGACCAACCTCGACAGCTTGTTCTATGTGTCGAAAGCCACGGTCCGGCACATGATCCCGCGCCAACGCGGTGCGATCATCAACATCTGCTCGGTGATGAGCGAGCTTGGGCGCCCAACGGTGGTCCCCTACACGGCGGCGAAGGGCGGCGTGAAGATGCTGACCAAGGGCATGGCCATCGACTGGGGCAAGCACGGCATTCGCGTCAACGGCATCGGCCCCGGCTATTTCAAAACGGAGCTCAATGCGGCGCTTGTCGCCGACGAAAAATTCTCGACGTGGATAGCCGGCCGCGCGCCGCTCGGCCGGTGGGGCGACGTGGAGGAACTGGTCGGTGCGGCGGTGTTCCTCGCCTCGGACGCCGCAAGCTTCGTCACCGGCCACATTCTCTACGTCGACGGCGGCATGACCGGATCGCTGTAGGGATGCCGGGACTCCGTCACGCGTAGTTGAAGACGCGGATCGGCACCAGTTCGCCCTTGTCGATCTGACAGATCGCGATCAGCGTGCCTTTCGACACGGCGAACGCCTCGCCCGACATGATCGGCGCGTCGCGGCCGCGAATGAGGACGGGCTGCCCGCGTGTCAGGCGAGCGGCGTCCTGCTGGCTCACCGACACCTCAAGAAGATCCGATAGGGCCAACTCGATCGGCTGCAAATGGGCGCGCAGCGAAGCGCCACCATCCTCGATCGCGTGCGCGGCTTCGAGCTGGGCAACGGTGACCGAATTCTCCTCCTTGAAGGACGCGACGCTGGTGCGCCGCAACTGGATGACGTGGCCGAGGCACCCCAACAGGCGGCCCATGTCGCGGGCCAATGCGCGGACGTATGTGCCACGGCCGCATTCGGCCTCGAACACGGTGGTTTCAGCGTCCGGCATATCGACCAGATCGAGATGATCGATCTGGACTGGACGCGGCTGAAGCGCCACCGTTTCGCCCTCGCGCGCCAGGTCGTACGCGCGATTGCCGTCGATCTTGATCGCGGAGAATTGCGGCGGCGTTTGCAGAATCTCGCCGTGAAACTGCGGCAGGATTGCCTCGATGTCACGCTGCGACGGGCGCTTGTCGCTGGTCTTGACCGGGCGGCCTTCCGAATCGTCGGTGTCGGTTTCCACACCCCACCGCACCGTGAAGCGATAGGATTTGAGCCCGTCGACGGCATATGGAACCGTCTTGGTCGCCTCGCCAAGCGCGATCGGCAGCACGCCCGTTGCCAGCGGGTCCAGCGTGCCGGCATGTCCGGCCTTCTGTGCCTGGAACAGCCAGCGGACTTTGCCGACGGCCTGCGTCGACGTCATTCCGACCGGTTTGTCGAGAACGATCCATCCGTGGATGGGATTGCCTTTTTTACGTCGGGCCATGAGAACTCGATTTCGCGCGCGAGGGTGCGTAAGGGGAGAAGTTCACGTCTTTTGGGTGTCACGCCTGACCGCCGGACTGGCCAGCAGCGCATCGATCCTTGCGGCCTCGTCGAAGGTCTCGTCGAAGCGAAAGCGCAGATCCGGCGCGAATTTCAGGCTGACCGCACTGGAAACCACACCGCGAATGAAGCGCTTGTTGCGCTCGAGTGCCTCGAGCACGGGCTTCACGTCCTCGCCCTTCAGCGGCATGACGTAAACCGTCGCAAGCCGCAAGTCGGGCGTCAGTCGCACCTCGGGAATCGTGACGACATGCTCGGCCAGCACGTCGTCGTGGATATCGCCGCGCACCAGCATCTCCGCAACCTTGTGGCGGATCAGCTCGCCGACGCGCAATTGGCGCTGCGAGGGGCCACGGCCCGGCGCATCACCGGCTTTCGATTTCTGTCTTGGCATGGTTCTCCCAGCAGCCGGAGTTGGACCGGCCATTCTACAAAATGAGGCGGGCGCTGGTGCGGCCCGCCTCATCAGTTCAGTCAGTTCTCGTCACAGCGAGCGAGCGATGCTTTCGACCTGGAAGCACTCGATCTCGTCGCCCTCGCGGATGTCTTGATAGTTGGCGAAGGCCATACCGCATTCCTGGCCGGCCGGCACCTCGCGCACGTCATCCTTGAAGCGCTTCAGAATGGACAGCGTGCCTTCGTGGATAACGGTCTTGTCGCGGAGCAGACGCACCTTGGCGCCGCGCTCGACCTTGCCTTCGGTGACCTGGCAGCCGGCAACCTTGCCCTGCTTGGTGATATTGAAGACCTGTTTGATCGACGCGTAGCCGAGGAACACCTCTTTCTTCGTCGGCGCGAGCAGGCCGGACATGGCCGCCTTCACCTCGTCGACGAGATCGTAGATGATCGAATAGTAGCGGATCTCGATGCCGATGCTGTCGGCCGCCTGCTTGGCCTGCACGTTGGCGCGAACGTTGAAGCCCAGAATGATGGCCTTCGACGCCTGCGCGAGCGCCACATCCGAACTCGGTGATCTGGCCGACGCCCGAATGCACGATGCGCGCCGCAACCTCCTCGTTTCCAAGTTTGGCGAGCGACCCCATAATGGCTTCGAGCGAGCCCTGGACGTCGCCTTTGACGACCAGCGGGAACTCCTTCTTTCCAGCTTCCTTTAGCTGCTGCATCATTTGCTCGAGCGTGCGCGCCGTGCCAGCCGAGCCGAGCGCCTCGCGCCGCTTGCGGACACGATAGTCGGTGATCTCTCTGGCGCGTGCCTCGCTCTCGACGACGGCGAACTGGTCGCCGGCCTCGGGCGCGGAATCGAACCCCAGAACCTCGACTGGAACCGACGGCCCGGCCGTCACGACGACCTTGCCCTTGTCGTCGAGCAGCGCGCGGACGCGGCCCCATGAGGAGCCGGCAACGATGATATCGCCGACCTTCAGCGATCCGCGCTGGACCAGCAACGTGCCGACCGGACCGCGGCCGCGCTCGAGCTTGGCCTCAATCACGTAGCCTTCTGCCGAGCGCTCTGGGTTGGCCCTCAGCTCCAGAATTTCGGACTGCAGGATGATGCCCTCGAGCAGCTTGTCGAGGTTGGTTTTCTTCAAGGCCGAGACCTGAATGTCGAGCGTTTCGCCCGACAGGCTTTCGACCACGATCTCGTGCTGCAACAACTCGGTCGTGACGCGCTTCGGATCAGCCGCCGGCTTGTCGATCTTGTTGATGGCAACGATGATCGGCACATTCGCCGCCTTGGCGTGATTGATGGCTTCGACCGTCTGCGGCATGACGCCGTCGTCGGCGGCGACCACCAGGATGACGATGTCGGTCACCTTGGCGCCGCGGGCACGCATGGCGGTGAACGCCTCGTGGCCCGGCGTGTCGATGAACGTGATCTTGTGTCCGTCCGGCGTCGTCACCTGGTAGGCGCCGATGTGCTGCGTGATACCGCCGGCTTCGCCGCTCGCGACGTTGGCCTGGCGGATCGCGTCGAGCAGCGACGTCTTGCCGTGATCGACGTGGCCCATGATGGTCACGACCGGCGCCCGCGGCTGCAGGTTCAGATCCTCGTCCTTGGCGCCGATGAAGCCTTCCTCGACGTCGGCCTCCGAAACGCGCTTCGGCTTGTGGCCGAACTCGGTGACGATCAGCTCGGCGGTGTCGGCATCGATGGCGTCGTTGATGGTGTGCATCGTGCCTTGCTTCATGAGCAGGCGGATGACATCGACCGATTTCTCGGTCATGCGGTTGGCAAGCTCCTGGATGGTAATCACCTCAGGAATGATGACCTCGCGCATGATCTTTTCGCGGGTTTGCTGGATGCCGAGCGCGCGGCGCTGGTCGCGCTCGCGCTTGCGGCGCAGTGACGCGAGCGAGCGCTCGCGCTGCTCGTCGTTAAGCAACTTGTCGACCGTGAGACGGCCGCTGGCGCGGCGCTCGTCGGCCTTCGGAGGGCTGCGCGTCGGCTTCGGGCTGAGGCCGGGCTTGCTACGCTTGCTGTTGGCTTCCTCATCCTCGCGCATCGACTGATCGGCGGCGCGGCCGCGCGGTGCACGGATTTCGCCAGTGCGTGCCGTCGCGTCACGGGCGACAACCGCCTCGACCGGAGCTGGGCGAGAGATGGGCCGTGGCGCAACGCGCTCAGGCATTCCGCTCGGTGACCGCGCCGACGGGGCTGCCGCCGGTGCCTGCGCTGCTGGCTTGGCCGCAGCTTCGGCCGCCGCAGCTGCGGCTGCCTCGGGGTTCGACTTGGCCAGCTCGGCCTCGGCCTTGCGGCGCTCTTCGTCCTCGACGCGCTGGCGCTCGGCCTCGGCAGCCGCCTCGATGCGGCGCTGCTCCGCATCGAGTGCACGACGCTGCGCCTCGTCTTCCTGGCGCTTCTTTTCAGTCTGTATGGCCTGAGTGCGCTTATCCACCTCACCAGTGGAGAGGCCGCCCGGTAGACCGGGACGGCGGCCAGCCGGCGCCGGGGCGCCGCGCGCGGGCGCCGCCGAAGACGCCGCTGCGGCCGGTGCGTCTTCCGCAGCGCCCGGCGTCATGATCTTGCGCGTCTTTTTGCGCTCGACAACGACGACGTTCTTGCGACCGTGACTGAAATTCTGCTGCACATGGCCCGAAGACTCGGTCCGCTGTGCACTCACGGGCTTACGGGCGCCGGGGCGCGCTGACTTATCGCCGGTTTCCTTGGTCTCGCTCATGCCTGTTCCGTGTTCGACCCTGTGCACGGCGGGGTGTCCGCCAGCGAAAGAGAATGGGACCGGTAGCGCTTCAAGCGCCCGGCTTCCTTAAGAAAAAATGCTGCCGCGCCACCCTTTAGCACTGCAGCATGTACCACATGTGGCCGGCCCAAAGCCAAGCTCAATTGTTCGGCCGTCAGAACGGAGGCGATGACGGCCTCCGCATTGGGTGCGATCTCGCTCCGAATAGCCCGGTATTTGCGCTCGAGCTTGCCGGCGCCGTCGTCGGCCGCATCCGCGGCCCGGATCAATGCGACTGCCTCGCCGGAGCCAACGGCCGCCTCTACTTTGGCAAATCCCGCCACCACGCACCCTGCCTTGTTGGCGAGGCTCAGGGCCTCTCCGGCACGGCGCACAAGGAGGTGTTCGACTCGCTCCGCCAGATCGGCGGCAACGGTGACCGGCTTTTTCAGGCTGCGCGCGAAGGGATTGGTGCGCGCCGCTGCGGCGACGGTTTCGCGGTTCAGCGACACCCAGACGCCACGGCCCGGAAGCCGGCCGGCGAGATCAGCGACGATGCTACCGTCCGGAGCCCGGACGAAGCGGATCAGATCTTCGGGCGCAAGCTTGGCACGCGTGACGGCGCATGTCCGCTCCGGCACATCGCCGGACGGATCCTCCGTCTTGCCGTGATCGAGCTCGCCTTGATCCATGCTCGCTGATTTCGCTCCTGTCGCATCGCCCGATCACGCCTTGACGGCGGCGGCATCACCCGTTCCGTCCGTCTCGGCCTCGGATTCCGGTTCTGGTTGAATGAGGTCTTCGGCCTTGATCCAGCCGGCCTGGACGCGAGCCGCGAGGATGATGTCCTCGGCTTCCTTGCGACCAACCTCGAAGCCATCGAGGTAGCCCTTGTGGCGCACGGCCTCGGCGTCCTTTTCCTTCTTGCGCTCGGTCCATCCGACGAGCTCGTCGGTTGCGCAATCGGCAAGATCCTCGACTGTTTTAATGCCGTTTTCTCCGAGCGCCACCATCATGGCGGTCGTGATACCCGGCACCTGCGCCATATCGTCGGCAACGCCGAGCTCACGGCGGCGGGTATCGCGCTGCGTTTCCTGCTGCTGCAGATATTCGCGGGCGCGCGTCTGGATTTCGTTCGCGGTATCTTCGTTGAAGCCTTCGATCTGAGCGATGTCCGCCAGATCGACGTAGGCGACCTCTTCGATCGACGCGAAGCCTTCCGTCGCCAGCAGCTGCGCGATCAGCTCATCGCAGTCGAGCTTCTCCATAAACATCTGCGTGCGTTCGGTGAATTCCTTCTGGCGGCGCTCGCTCTCCTCGGTATCGGTGAGGATATCGATATCCCAACCCGTGAGCTGCGACGCAAGGCGCACATTCTGGCCGCGGCGACCGATCGCCAGCGACAGTTGCTTCTCGTCGACGACGACCTCGATGCGATTGGTTTCCTCGTCGAGAACGACTTTTGAGACCTCGGCGGGCGCCAGCGCGTTGACGATGAACGTCGCCGCGTCGTCGTTCCACTGGATGATGTCGACCTTTTCGCCTTGCAGCTCGTTGACGACGGCCTGCACGCGCTGGCCGCGCATGCCGACGCACGCTCCGACGGGATCGATCGAGCCGTCCTTCGAGATGACGGCGATCTTGGCGCGGGAGCCCGGATCGCGGGCGACCGACTTGATCTCGACGATGCCGTCGTAGATCTCGGGTACCTCCATGGCGAACAGTTTCGCCATGAAATCAGGCTTGGCGCGCGACAGGAAAATCTGCGGTCCGCGTTGTTCGCGGCGCACGTCGTAGATGAAGGATCGGATGCGGTCGCCGAAGCGAACGTTCTCGCGCGGGATCATCTCGTCGCGGCGGATGATACCTTCCGCGCGCCCAAGATCGACGATGACGTTACCGTACTCGACCCGCTTCACCGTGCCGTTGACGATTTCGCCGATGCGATCCTTGAACTCGCTGAACTGGCGGTCGCGCTCGGCTTCGCGCACCTTCTGGACGATGACCTGCTTGGCGTTCTGGGCGGCGACGCGGCCGAAATCGAGGGGAGGCAGCTGCTCGACGAACTCGTCACCGACCTTGGCGTCCGGCTTGCGTTTCAGTGCCTCGGCGACCGTGATCTGCTGATTGTCGTTCTCGACCAGCTCGGCGACGGTGACCACGCGGCTCAGTCGTGTCTCACCCGACTTCGGATCGATGATGCAGCGGATGTCGTTTTCCTGACCATAGCGCGCCTTGGCCGCCTTCTGGATGGCGTCCTCCATCGCCTGGATCACGATCTTGCGGTCGATCGACTTCTCACGTGCGACCGCGTCGGCGATCTGGAGAAGCTCTAACCGGTTCGCGCTGATGCCTGCCTGAGCCATACCGATGGCACCCTTCTCTCTAGAACTCGTGCTTGCCCGGGCCGGAGCCCGGCTGGGATCTCTTTCCCGGCTTCTTGGGCGTCTCGCCCTCGGGCCGAGCCTCATTCAGTCGTTTCGCGGTCTTCTTCGCGCGTGTAAGGGACTCGCGAATGAGATCGTCGGTCAAAACCAGTCGAGCTTCTGCGATCAGTGCGATCGGCAAGCCCACCACCTGGCGGCCATCCTTGCCGAGATCCATTTCAAGACGAACCTCGTCATCCTCGTAGCCTTCGAGAATACCGCGGAACCGGCGCCGCCCGCTGATCAGCTCCTTGGTCTCCAATTTGGCTTCAAAGCCGGCCCATTGATCGAAGTCCGAAGGACGGACCAACGGTCTATCTATGCCCGGCGAAGACACTTGAAGGCGATAAGCGCCCGGCAGGGGATCATGGACATCCAGCAGCGGCGACAAATTGAGCGAGACTGTCTTGCAGTCCTCGATCGTCATCGAGCCATCCGGCCGTTCGGCCATGATCTCGACGACCGACCCGCTCTGTCCGCCAGCAGACCCCATGAGCCTTACAAAGACCAAGCGAAATCCAAGGCTCTCGAGGACCGGCTCGGCCAGCGCTGCTATGCCGGCGGCCGCTCCGGTTTCAACCAAAAATCGGGTCTCGACCGGTTGCCCGCTCAAGCTACACTTCCCTGTCGATCCTGTGCGAAAACAAGCCCAACGGTCGCCCCAAAACAAAAAAGAGCGGATCTTGTGGATCCACTCCCAGAGTTGAGATGATCATGAGCACTTCAAATCTACGCGATCAATCCGTGAGGCGCAAGGGAAAAGATTGCAAAACTGTTACATGCCCTTCATGTCGATTGGCAGGTAGTACGGACGATCTCCCAAGGCTTCGACCCGCGCCCAGAATTCGGGTCCGGCAGCAAAGCCGGTCGGCTCCTTTTTGGCGGCCTGACGCCAGATGTTCCAGGACTGGGGATGAAGACGGCTTGCCGCGGCCGCGTGGATGCCTGCTGCATCCTGGCGGCCATTGCACATCAGGTAACCGGCCAGCCGCATATGCGCGTGCGCTTCGGCAATCGCGGGATCAGGCCGGTACAATCTTTGGCGCACGTCTGCCTCGCCGAGTGCATGCTCGCTTGACGCGCCCTTGACCACCCAATCGCGGACGGCATCGACGTAGACGCCCTTGATACGCTCTCGCTCGGCGAGTTGCTCGGCGCCCAACACGCCAGTCGTCCGGTCCCGAGACCGGAAGCCGTCAGACGCACCCGCGTTCTCAGGCGGCCGCACCATCCGGCCGCGCTCGTCGATCCAGACGGCCTGCGGAACGTTCACCATATTATAGAGATCAGCGACGTGGTGATCGTTGTCGATCAGGCACGGATAGGTTGGCTTCGCCGCCTCGATCCAGGGTCTGGCGGACTCGGCCGTGTCCATGGCGACAGCCACCACGACGAAGTTGTGGTCTTTCAGGTCACTGTAGAGGTTCTGCCACACGGGCAGATCAGCTCTGCAGCCTCACCACGAGGCCCAAGTGGCGATCAGCACTTTTTTGCCCTGATGCTCGACAAGCGTATGGCTGAGGCCGGCGAGATCCGGCAACGTAAAGTCTGGGGCTTCGAGAGACTCCAGTGCTGCGGTTCGCACCCCAGCGCCCGTGCCAAGCACCCAGGTTTCACCGGTGTCATCGTGCACGACGGGGTGACCGAGTTGCTGCCACAGCGCCGATGTATTGATGGCGCCGTTGCGGACGAGATCGGTGCGGCGCGCGGGTGAGATCGGGAGACAGATCGCACCCTTGCAAAGCCCCTCGGGCTTCAGCGACCAGCCGGTGGCCGCTTCGAGATCAGATGCGCTGAGCCAAAGGTCGCTACCATCTCGCCTTGCCGACGCGCAGGTGGTTTCTCCTTGCTCGTGCAAAACCATGGTCATGTCCGGATCTCCCGTGCGGCCTCTTGCGATGAACATTACCTGTTGCTGCAAAGCTTAAGCCAGAGATCGCTCAAAACGCAAATAGGCCGAGCGGCGGCCTTCGCGGTTGGCCTTCTGCTCGTAGCGCGTCTCCGGCCAATCGGCTGGTCGCTGGCGCCAATCGTCCGGACGGGTTGCCATCCACACGAATTGAGTCTGGCGCTGCATCGCCATCAGGATGGTGCGCGCGTAGTCGCCGATATCCGTGCCGATGCGCAGCTCCGCGCCCGGCCGCAGGACACGCGCCAGATCGGCCAGAAGCACATCGTTTACAAGGCGCCGCTTCACATGCTTGCGTTTTGGCCAGGGGTCGGGAAACAGCACGAACGCGCGCGCAATCGACGCGTCGGGCAGCCAACGGAGGACGGCGCGGGCATCGTCGGGGTGGACGCGAACATTGGCGAGGCTTTGCTCGTCGATCGCCGACAGCACCTTCACAACGCCATCGACAAAGGGCTCGCAGCCGATGTGACCGACCGCTGGATGGTTGGCGGCCTGCCAGATCAGATGCTCGCCGCCGCCGAAGCCGATCTCAAGCCATGTTTGTTGCGCGATTTTTGTTTGCGCCTCCGGCGCGCCGAACACGGCCTCGAGCCGCTCGGGCGGTGGCCGGCTGAGATCGATCTGCACCTGCGGCAACAGATCGCGCATGAGCCGGCCCTGGCGCTCGGACAGTGTGCGGCCCTGGCGGCGGCCGAACGAGCGCAGCTCCGTCGTGTGCCGTTGTGGGTCTTTGGGGGCAGACAAGGCACGTCTCTCAACGAAAAGCGGCCGCCATCATGGCGACCGCTGGACTGCAACTGACGTGGCGCGCTGATCGTGCAACACACCGTGTCATCGGCGAATGTTTCAACCGCGATGCATGGCGCAAATCTTGTTGCCGGCGGGATCACGGAGGTAAGCGAGATAAAGCTTCATCGCGCCCATGTCGCGCCAGCCCGGCGGATCCTCGATCGATTTACCCCCAGCGGCGACACCAGCGTCGTGAAACGCCTTCACCTTCTCTGGGCTGTCGGCAGCAAAGCCAATGGTGCCGCCGTTGGCATGGGTCGCCGACTTACCGTCGATCGGCTTGGAAATGCCAAAGAGGCCGGTCTTGGTGCGATAGAAAACGCGCCCTCTGGGATCGGCCTTGCCCTCGGCATGTCCCAGCGTGCCGAGAACGGCGTCATAGAACGTCTTCGAAGCTTCGACGTCGCTAGCGCCGACAATCACGTGTGAGAACATGGAACTCTCCCGAGTGGGCTCGGTTCAACTAAGTCGACAGAAGAAGGCACGGCTGAACCAGCCGAACCACTTCTCTTAAGCGCCGATGGCCTTCTTGATGGCGTCGGCGAGGTCGGTGCGCTCCCACGAGAAGCCGCCGTCCTTCTCGGGCGCGCGCCCGAAATGGCCGTAGGCAGCCGTCCGCTGGTAGATCGGCTTGTTGAGCTCGAGCTTGCGGCGGATATTCGTCGGGCGCATCGGGAACAGCTCAGCCAGCACCGTCTCGAGCTTGGCGTCGAGTTCGGCGCTGTTCTTAACCGAACCTTGCGTGTCGACCAGCAGCGACATCGGCTCCGGACGGCCGATCGCGTAGGCGACCTGGATCATGCAGCGGGGCGCGAGGCCGGCGGCAACGACGTTCTTGGCGAGGTAGCGGGCGGCGTAGGCGGCCGAGCGGTCGACCTTGGTCGGATCCTTGCCGGAGAAAGCGCCGCCGCCGTGCGGGGCATAGCCACCGTAGGTGTCGACGATGATCTTGCGGCCAGTGAGGCCGCAGTCGCCATCGGGTCCGCCGACGACGAAGTTGCCCGTCGGGTTGACCAGGAAATCCGCGCCGCTCTTCGGCATCCAACCCTTTGGTAGAGCCGACTCGACGGCTGCACCGATCATGTCGCGCACCATCTCGGGCGTGTAATCCTTGCCCTTGCCGTTCGACTTGGTGTGCTGGGTCGAGACCACGACCTTCGCGGCGCCGACGGCCTTGCCGTCCTCGTAGCGGATCGTGACCTGGCTCTTGGCGTCCGGCAGCAGATCGCCGAGCTTGCCGGAGCGGCGCTGGTCAGAGAGGACCTTCAGGATCTTGTGCGAGAAGAAGATCGGGGCCGGCATGAACGAGCCTTTTTCGTAGGCCTCGCTGTCGGTGCAGGCGAACCCGAACATCATGCCCTGGTCGCCAGCGCCCTCCTCGCCCTGCTTCTCGTCGACGCCCATGGCGATGTCCGGAGACTGGCCGTGCAGCAGCACTTCGACGTCGGCGCCATGGAAGGAGAACCCGACCTGATCGTAGCCGATGTCCTTGATCACATCACGAGCGATCTGGGTGATCAGGTCGCGATTGATGCGCGCTTCTTTGTGACCAGCGAACTGGTGGCTGTCGAACAGCTTGAAGAGCGGCGCCTGGCCACGGCCTTCGCCGGCAATAACGACCTTGTCGGTCGTCACCAGCGTCTCGCAGCCGAGCCGCGTATTGACCGCGCTCTTGTCCGCAATGCCGAGCTTGGCGTCGTTGGCGAGGAAAGCGTCCAGAATGGCGTCCGAAATCTGATCGGCGACCTTGTCAGGATGTCCTTCCGAGACGGATTCACTGGTGAATAGGAACGACTTGCGCGCCACGGTATGCCCCATCGTTGGAGGTGAAAATTCGCGGGTTGTCTTTGCAGCCTTTCCCTCAGGGGTCAAGGGCGGCAATAGGGACCCACTGCGACGAGGCGCGCAACCGCTGTCAGATTTCCGCGACCCGGCGGATCAGCTAGCGCCTGATCGCGGCGGCGGAAAGGCGCTTTGCACCAATTCCGTTTCACAAGGTTGCGGCACCGTCGTCGCCGCCGAGTGCGCGAACCAGATCGATTATGGCGCGGCGGGCCTTCGGATCTTGGATGCGGGCGAATGCCTTGTTCAGTTCCAGCCCTTCGCGCGTGTTCAGAAAGTCAAAGATATAGGACTCCGAAGCCTTTTCAGCGAAACCAGGCTGCTGCGACGCCACCCGGCTTTCGCCAGCGGGTGCCTCATCGTAGAAAAACTGGATCGGAACACCCAGAACGGCCGACAGGTCAAAGAGCCGGCTGGCACCAACCCGATTGACGCCCTTCTCATATTTCTGGACCTGCTGGAATGTCAGCCCCAGTTTTTCGCCGAGTTTTTCCTGGCTCATACCAAGCAGCATCCGGCGCAGCCGGACCCGGCTGCCGACGTGCGTGTCGATCGGATTGGGTCGACGCGAGCCCTTCTCATCGGGCTCGGCATCGTCGGTCAATTCGCCTGCACTCGTCATCGTCGATCTTGTCCAAATTTGGTTACCGTTGATTAGCGCAATTTCTAGGTGCATCGACACCAAACGTCAATCACAAGTCTGCGCTAGAAGCACAGCTAAGTCCGCGGGAAATCTATATTAACCACCACCTCAACGGGAAGCGCCGGGATTGTGGCCGATCAGCCTCACCGATCAGATTCCGACCGACCGACGAGACCTGGAGACGACAGCTGTCTGCGTGCAACCGTCCAATAGCCTCCCAGACCAGCCAGAAGCATCAGGATGAAAACCAGGTCTCCCACGCGGGCGTAGAGCGGCGGCGGCAAGGCTGGCGGCAGAACGGCATCGACTGTGCCTTTCTGGTCGAGTTCCAGCCGGTGGAGGATCCGCCCGTAGGGATCGATGACTGCCGAGATGCCATTATTGGCCGCGCGCAAGAGTGGCAGGCCTTCCTCGACGGCCCGTACACGCGCCTGATGCAGATGCTGGCGTGGCCCCGTCGTATTCCCGAACCATCCGTCATTCGTGACATTCAACAGGGCTGCCGGCCGGTCACTACCCTGAACGATGGAGCCAGGAAAAATCGCCTCGTAGCAGATCAGCGGCCCAAGCTTCGGCAGTCCCGGCAGCGACAACAGCGGGCGCGGCTTGGGCCCCGCATCGAAGCCGCCACGCATCCGCGAGAGCTGTTCGAGACCGATGGCCTCCAAGGCACCCTGCAGCGGCAGGTACTCGCCGAACGGCACCAGATGAATCTTGTCATAGACGGCGATCGGCTGGCCACCCTCGCCAAAGGCCAGCAACGCGTTGAAAACGCGCCGCTTGCCGCCACTGCCCGGTGCCGCTTCTTCGAGCCGAAGCGCGCCCGACACGAGCGTTGTACCGGCAGGCAGCAAGCGGCCGATCGCTGCCAGCGCCCCCGGCGAGTTCAACGGCAGGAACGGCATCGCCGCCTCCGGCCATACGATCAGACGGATGCCGCGGGCGCCATCGTCGATGCCAGCAGGGGACTGTGCGGACAGCTTCAGGTGATCGCTGAAAATGCGCTCCTGGTTCTCGGGCCGCCATTTCTCCCGCTGCGGGATGCTCGGCTGGACGATGCGCACCAGCGGGCCGGTGCGATCCTCGAGCGGGGGAGAGCCAAGACGCAAGTGGCCCCATGAGACCATCGCCACCAGCGGCACCACACCGACAATTCCGGCCACCAGCGCCCCATCCCGGCGGGGCAGCGCGCCGTCGGCATCGGCGAGCAGCACGGCTGGAGCCGCGAAAACCAAGATCGCCACCAGCGTCAGGCCGTAGATGCCGAAGACGGTCACAGCCTGCATCAGCGGCAGCGGATAGGTCAGTGCATAGCCGATGATGTTCCAGGGAAAGCCCGTGAGGATATGGCCGCGCAGCCATTCCGCCACCGAGAGTGCCAGAGCCAATGCCAGAATGCGTTGCCATCCGGGCTGCCAGACCACCGCCGCCACCGCCGCAGCGGCGGCCCAGAACAACGCAAGGCCCGCTGGCATCAACATCACCGCGAACGGCATCAGAACCGCGAATTTTTCGGCCTCGACGAGGAACGCCTCGCCGATCCAGAACAGGCCGGCGAGGAAATAGCCGAAGGCGAACCACCACGCACTGCCGGCGGCGCGTGCAGCCGGCGTCACAAGCCATCGGCGCCAGCCACGACGGCTATCGGCCGGCGACAGCGTCTTCGCGTCCAGGGCGACAGCAGCATCGATCAGCCAGACCAGAACCGGGAAGGTCAGGAACAGCACAGGCCAGAGATGAAACGGCGCCAGCGCCAGCACCGACAGGATGCCGGCCGCGAAAGCTACAGCGCGGCGGCGCCAGCCGGCGAGATCTTGAACGAACGAGGCGATGGCGCGCATCGATAAGGGTCCGAAGATATCTGTGAAGGCGCCACCTTTGGCGGCACTGGCAGGCACGTCAAGTTCCAGCAGTAGCGGCCGGCCATTGGGTGTCCTCTTCTGTCCTTAGCCGCAAACCTCAGCGCGCGCGGTATCGTCGCAGCGCTGTCGTCAGCGAACGCAAGGGTGCGGTCAGCCGCCAGGACGTCGATTGCCGCATCGCGTCAATTTGAATCCGGAGCTCTTCAAGTTCGGACGGCGCATATCCCTCGGGAATGAGATAGCTGGTCGCACGAGGCTCCCCGGCCTTTCTGATCTCCGAGAACGGCTCAGTACGGTTTGATTTATCGATGACGATCACCGAGTTCATAGAGATGCAGGGCGGACGCTGTCCGCGCCAGTTCGGGCGCCGCGATCGGCGATGGGCGGGCGTCAGGCGGCTGGTGCCAGCGCCCGAACAGGTCGCGTTGCCCGGTCCAGTGATGGAGCCCCTGAAATCGCTCAACCAAAAACTCGGCGATCGTCTTGCCCGCCGGATGGTCCTGGAATTCGTCGCCCCAGAGCGGGGCGTGTGTATCCTCGATGAGATAGCAACCGCCATTCTGCAGGCTCGGGAACAGCTCTTCGAAAGATACGATGATTTGGTTTGCGGTGTGGCCGCCATCGTCCAGGATAATGTCCCATGGGCCATGTTGAGCACTCAATCGTTCCAGGAAGGCCCGATCGGCTTGGTCACCGATCTCGATATCCAGGCGCCCTGGAATTGTATGATTGCGGCAAGCCGGATCAATATCGACGCCGACCAGCCGGGCATCCGGACCCAGCCAGTCCAGGAACAGCTTGGCGGAACCGCCGTTCTGGACACCGATCTCTAGCATGCGCACCGGCCTGCCGCGGTAGCGTGCAAAATGTCGTTCGTAGATCGGGAAGTAGTGATGCCATTTGTGAATCGCGAGATCATCGCGCTCGATGAAGTCGCGGTAGAGATCGCCCATGTCAACCTCGGCGGCTCGCTGTCGTCACACAGCCAATAGATGCCACGCCGCGCAAACGCCAGCTCTTGCCGGACGAGTTCGAGCGGCACGGCCTTGATTATTTCTTTGCGCGTCGCGGTTTCGCAGAGCGCTTGGCCGGCTTCGCGGGCTTGGCGGCGATGGCGGCGTCGACGACCTTTTGGGCGTAGGCCGGCAGCGCGAAGGCGGCGCCGTGCACGGCCGGCGTCCAATATTTCGTTGCGATGCCGCGCTTCTCGGCACGTCGCGAAAGTTTTTTCACCGACAGATCCAGATGATCGCCGTCGTCGGAGGCCCAGTTCAGCGCAAACGGCCCGCCGAAATAGCAGGGCTGGGTGCACATGTAGGGGGCCACGTGCCTGAACAGGCGCGCGAACGCGTGGGTTGTCCCTGCGAGATGATCGGGGAACAGGAACGGCAGGCCGTTCTGGGTGACGAGGATGCCTCCCTCCTTCAGCGCTCGCTTGCAGTCGCCGAAAAACTCCGGCGTGTGCAGGACGGCGGACGGGCCGATCGGCTCGGAGCAGTCGACGATGATGGCGTCGAACTTTTCCTTGGTCTCGGCGACGTACTTCAGGCCGTCGGCGATGATGAGATCGGTGCGCGGGTCATCCAGCGAGCCACCGGCAATCTCCGGGTAGTGCTCCAGCGAGAGGTCGACAACCGAACGGTCGATCTCGCACAGCGTGGCCTTTTCGACGGAGGGGTGCTTGAGAACCTCGCGCAGCACCCCGCCGTCGCCGCCGCCAACGACGAGGACGCGCTTCGGTTCCTTCAGTGCCATCAGCGGCACATGCGCCATCATCTCATGGTAGACGAACTCGTCCGATGTGGTGAGCTGGCAAACACCGTCGAGCATGAGCACGCGGCCCCAGGTGGCGTTCTCGAAGATGACGAGGTGCTGGTGCTCGGTCTTGACCTCGTGAAGGATCTTGTCCGCCTTCAGGCGCACGCGCCAGTGCGGGTGAAAGGTCTCTTCGACCCAGCGTTCGGTCTTGCTCATGGGGCAGCGGGCTCCGGGGCTTGCGGCGGGCAATTCTGACCGGGCTTTAGGGCCTGGATCTGTCATGAGCAAGGGCGAAGGCGCGGCGACGATCGCGTTGAGCAAGCGGTTGAATGGGTCCTCGGCAACTCGCTTCGCTCGGCCGAGAATGACAGCTTATGGGACTTTTCCGGACGCCAGCCAAGGACTGGCCCCGAGGAACCATGGTGACGCTTGCGCGTCGAAAACTGGCAATTCCGACAAAGTCGGCACGACGTCAGATCCCTCGCGGAGTTCCAAAACAAACGCGCCCCGGAGTGGGCTCCGGGGCGCGGGTTTTTCTCGGGCGATTGCCGGTGGTCACGCCGCGGCGACGCGGCGCTCCTTGTCGGCTTTCCTGGCTGGCTTCGGAAGGCGAACGGGCGCCTTCCGATCAGACGCAGCCTGCCACTTGAGCTGCTCGAGTTCCTGGCCGCGAAGATGTTCCTTCACGACAACGTCCTTGGCGCCAAACGCCTCCTTCAAGACGGGGATTGCCAAGGCAGGCTTGGCATCTCCGCACATGAAGACGTCCAAGGCCGCATAATCGGCCTCGGGCCAGCTGTGGATCGAGATGTGACTCTCCGACAGCACCGCCACGCCCGACACGCCGCCATTGGGCGTGAAGTGGTGGAGGTGGATATGGAGGAGCGTCGCTCCCGCAACTTCCACGCAACGCTTTAGCGTCTTCTCGATGTGCTTGAGGTCATCAAGACGCTTTGCGCCAAACAAGTCGATGATGAGGTGCGTTCCCGCAAACCTTACGCCATCGCGCTCTATGAAGAAGTCTTTACGGTCTTCAGTCGTATGCGCAACAGGCGCTGTGTCGATAGGATCTTCCTTTTGGGCGGGGCTTGAACGAGTTCAAGTCCATCCCCAATTGGAAGAGGGTGTCTTCGTAGGCCATCAGACCCTCCCCAACCAGTAGACAGATTGTGACCCGTCCGCTCCTTACCTTTGGGGTTTGGGGAACAATCCTTGACCTTTAGGGCAGGTGGACGAACGGCGAAGGCGCATATGAGGCTAAATGCCCCCCAGCGCAAGACCTAATGTGCCCCAGCAGACGAAATAATTACCAGCGCTGCTAACGCGCCATTAGCACCTGCTTTTCACCGGCCGCGTGCGAGGCGGAAATTCGATTCTCTTGGAGCGCTTCGGCGGCTTCACCCGCGATGAACCAGCGCGTCGCCACGCAAGCGATTCGTGGCAGGAAAACCTTGCGGATGTTCACCGATTGAGAAACTGGCGGAGCATCTCCTTGGCCTTCCCGACCTTCTCGTCGGCCTTGGGGTCGTTGCCGAGTACGCCGCGCAGCGCGCCGTCGACATTGCCGTTCTGGAGCTGCTTGCCGATCTGCTTTGCCGCCTCGATGGCCTGTGGAGATTTCAGGGCACCGGCGACGTCGGGAATGATCGTTGGCTTATCCCATGGTCCAGCGATTCGGACCGGGATCTCCAAACCGGCCAGCTGACCCGCGCCGGGGATCGTCGCGGCCTTCGGGCGCACGGTCATATCGACATTGCGGTCGACCAAGTTCACGAGACCCGAACCCGTCGCCTTGAGCACGGCGCTTTCGAGCTTGAGATCCTGATTTCGGGCAACGCCGTTGGCGATCTGAAACGAGCCGCTCATGACGGAAAATGGCGTCTTTGCAGACTGCGCCCGGTCGAGGCTCGGCATCCGGCCTTGGCCGAGGCCCGCCAGCATCTGGCTCGCATCCCAACCGACCAGTGCTCCATCGGCCATTAGCACCTCAGCTCGGCCATTCAGCGAACCAACGAGCTCGCGCTCGCTGCCGCCCTTGGCGCTGACGGCAACGACCAAACGGCCCCGGCCCTCGAGCAGATCGAAGCCGCCGGCATCGCGCAGGAACGGCAGGGCCTGGACCCCATCGCCCGACAGATTGATGCCGACCACCAATGCATGATCCCGGCCGTCCACGCTGATCAGGCCCTTGGCGCGACCGCCGTAAAGTTCGGCATCGGTGACGTTCGCCTTGAGAACGCCAGCCTTGAGCTGAACCGTCGCCTGCGTCTGCCCAATCTTCAAAGTGTCCCAGAGCAGCTGGCCGATCTCGAAGCGGGTGTCGAGATCGACGAGGCGAAGCGGGCCCGGGCTGATCGGATCCTGGCTCCAGTTGTCACCGGTGCGCTTGGTAAAGCCGCGGACCGCGGTGCCGTCCGAGCGTCGCAGCAGATCCTCGATCGACTGGGCCGGCGCCGCTGGCGAACCAGATCCGGGCGCCGGAGACGATGCCGCCGGCAACGGCGGCGCGGCGCCACCGACCGGCATGGGCATGACGGCCGTGGGCGAGAGCGCCGACAGCTTGTTGAGGTCGAGGACGGCGAACCTGAGGTTGGCCTTGACCAGCGGGCGGGCACCCGCCGTGTCGACGGAGAGCGAACCCTTGGCCGCCGTCTCACCGAGCGCAAGGCTGGCGTCGTTGAGGGAGACACTGGTCGGGCCGGTCTTGAGCTGGCCTTCGACCGCGATGGCGCCAAGCGCATCGAGCCCCGCCAGCGGCAATGTCACGAGGCGGGCAAGCGCCGCGGCGGAAGGCGCCTTCAGCGAAACCCGGCCATCAAGGCTCGCAGACGCACCACCAGACGCAACCAGGCCCCGATAGCTCGCATCCACTGGGCGTCCCGACAGCTTGATCGTCACCTCGGTCGGGCGCTCGTCGACGGCGTCCTTGAGCGAGGCCAACCGAGCATCGACCGACAACGGTTCGCCGGCATAATCGAGCTTGCCCGTCAGCTGGAAGGGGCCCGCGAACTCGCCCAGCACCAGCTTGGCGTCGATGCCTTTGACCTCATGCTGGCGGCCCTGGCGCTGGTCGGCATAGCGCAGCGTACCATCGACAATGCGAACGTCGCCGAGCGTGAGGCTCTCGAGCGGCGCCGACTTACGGCTGATCGGCTGCGGCGTCGAGGCATTCTTGGCGAAATCCTGCAGATCCTTGCGGGTATCGGGGCGAGTGGCAGCCTGGGCAAAGCGCGGACCTGGCACGCGCAAGGGATCCGCCTCGGCGAAATCCCAGTTACGGCGGCCGTTGGCGTCGACGCGCAGGTCGATGACCGGGCGCTGCAGCACAAGGCGCTCGACTTTGATCTCGCGCATGATCAGCGGAGCCAGCGCGAGCCGGACATCCATGCCGTCGGCGGTGATCAGGGGAGGCCCGGGCATGGTCGGCGGCGCCGACAGCGCAACGTTCTCAAGCGTTACACCAAGTTCGGGCACGAAGGTGAAGCGGGCTTTGCCGGCGATGGTGAGGTCGCGGCCGGTGCGCGCTTTCACCTCGGCAACGATCCGGTCCTTGATCAGACCGGTCGGCGGCGAAACGGCCAGGAACGTTGCGCCGGCTGCGAACAAGCCCACGATGCCGAGCAGGCAGAGGCACAAGATCCGCACGATGCTGGTGCGCTCCAATGTGACAGTGTCGGGTTGGCGATAGATGCTGCGCGGCCCGCGGAAATCGTCGCCAGCCGGGCGCTGTGGCGGCGGCGGCATCGAGCCATAGCCTTGGCCAGACGCGCCGGGACCAGAGCCCGGTCCTGCAACTGGCCCTGTGGATTGCCCGCGAAGGGGCCCGGGGCGCGACATATCCGGCTGGCGCGGCCGCGTGCTATGCCCCTCGCCTGGGCGAACGTTGCCGAGGCTCGGCGGCGGGGGCAGGGGCGGCGGACGGTCGGTCATGATGCTCAGTCTCGGACGTTCGAACTTGGTACAGGCCTCTATCGCCTGATTATGTCATGGCCGCGGAGGGTGGGGACAAGTTTTCGGGCTTTTCCACCGATGGCGGCAGGGCCTGCGCATCGCTAACGTCGCTCAAGTCCCGAATCAGCGGGATGGCCGGGGGGAAGCCATGGCGCTGGCGCTGCAAAGCCTGTTGGGCGTGATCGCGATCCCGGCATTCGCTTATTTGATCTCCGAAAACCGCAGTCGCCTCCAGGGGCGCACCATCCTGACCACAGTCGCGGCCGGCATCGGCCTGCAACTTGCCATCGCGCTGATCCTGCTGAAAGTGCCACAGTCGCGCGTGGTGTTCGAGGCCATCGGCGCAGCGGTCGGCGCCCTGCAGCGGGCGACCGAAGACGGCATGCGGCTCGTCTTCGGCTATCTGGCGGGTGCGCCGGCGCCGTTCGAGATGACCCGGCCCGAGGCCTCGTTCCTGCTCGCGTTTCGCGCCCTGCCGCTGATCCTGGTGATGAGCGCACTGTCGCGGCTGCTCTATCATTGGGGCGTGCTGCAACGGGTGGTCGGCGCGGTCTCCCGCCTCTTCCAGCGCGCGTTCGGCATTGGTGGCCCGCTCGGCACGGTGGCGGCAGCGAAGATCTTTCTCGGCATGGTCGAGGCGCCGCTGCTGGTGCGGCCCTATCTGGCGACGATGGGACGCGGCGCGCTGTTCGCGGCCATGGCGGTCGGCATGGCGACCGTCGCGGGCACCGTGATGGCGCTTTATGCCTCGATCCTGGAGCCGGTGCTGCCCGGGGCGGCGGGGCATGTGCTCGCGGCTTCGCTGATGAATGCGCCGGCAGCCCTGGTGCTCGCCCGCCTCGCCGTGCCCGACGGGTTCGAGGGCGGACCGGATGTCGCCGAGATCCATCTCGACAACGCGCCGCGCTCCAGCATGGATGCGATCGCACAGGGCACCTTCGACGGCCTCCGGCTGCTGGCGGCCGTCGTTGCCATGCTGGTCGTCATGATCGCGTTGGTGTCGCTGGCGAACGCGGCGCTCGGGCTGGTTACGCAACCGTTCGGCGTGGCACTGACGATCCAGCGCATTCTCGGATGGATCATGGCGCCGGTCGCCGTTCTGATCGGCATTCCCTTGGGCGAGGCAGCGACCGCGGGCAGCCTGATCGGGCAAAAGATCGTGCTGAATGAGCTCATCGCCTATCTCGATCTCGCCAAGCTGCCGCCCGAAGCGCTATCGCCGCGCTCGCGGCTGATCCTCACCTATGCGCTCTGCGGGTTCGCCAACTTGGGCTCGCTCGGCATCATGATCGGCGGGCTGACCACGCTGGTCCCCGAGCGGCGCAACGATATCATCGAGCTGGCGCCAAAGGCCGTGCTGGTGGGACTGATGGCCACGTTGCTGTCGGCGGCGGTGGTGGGCGCGATCAGCTGGGGGTGAGGAGGCAGGCGTTACAGAAGCTGCCGGTCACCGATTGAACAGCGAAGCCATCAAGTGCCGAGCTGGCGATGTCCGCCCTCGAGGGGTAATCTTGCCGAACGCGCAGTGACGCGACTGGCTCAGGTTGACCCGGAGCGGACGAAGCGGCGAGGCAGCGCTCGTCCCTTCTCCTCGTTACTGCACTCAACGGGGAGAAGGTTAGCCCCGGACACTTGATCCGGGGGAGGGGCGGCAACGGGGCCTCGTACGGTCGCCACGAGCCATGTCCGCACTGCCTCCAGCATCGAGCGTCGCGGGAACGGATAGCAAACGACGGCGGTCTGGGCACAATCGGGTGCAATGCGTAGATATCTCTTAATTTGGCTGCCCATGAAACCAGAGCGGTCGCGTTCCTTCGCCCGTTACCAAGACAGTAATGCATCGGTGATATGCTGAAGCTCATCAGGATGATGAAGGGTCCAATGGAACAGCTACCGGACATTTTCATCTACGTGTGCGCGGCATTCGTTGTGCCAATCGTCGTTGCGCGCCTGGTCGTGAGAGCTGAATGGCGGACAATCCGTAACGCCTGCTTCGTCTGGTACGGCTTTCTCATGCTCGTTCTCGGCGGCTTCAAGAGCACTGAGGGTTTCGGCTGGGTCCTTATCATGGCCATGTTCTGGTCGATCCCGGCTGTGCCTGTCATTTCGCTCGTCATGAAGGTCTGGAAGCGCTTGGGAGAGAGTTCAATGGATACTGCCGCAGTCCGGGCCGAACGGCCAATTTGGGCACGATTTCCCATCGCCCGCATGTCGCCGGCACAATGGTCAGTGACAGCACTGCTGCTGGCCGGGATTGCGCTGTTTGCCTATTGGCAGGATCAGCGTGACCTGAACGCGCGCGCCGACATCTTGCGCCAATACTTCGGGCTGTCGGTTGATACGACGTTCGCCGACGTCAGGCGGATCAGCAAATCCTCCATCACGACGCCAAGGATAGAGGCCATCGTGCGGTTCTCGAACTCCCAGTTCCGTGCCTATAGGGACAGTCTCGACAATCTCCGCATCTGGACGCTGGAAACCGCCAGAGTTTGACGACGCTCCGGTGGACGTGGTCGCACCGGAGACCATTCAATGGCGAGAACCGCCGTTTCCGACCCATGCCGGCAATCGGCGCGTGGCCTGGTATACGCTCTCTCAGAAAGAAACCGCGCGTATGCGTCAAGGACGCGTGCTCTGCATTGCACTGCGGACAAAGCCGAAAGGAACGCAACCCGAACCCCGAGACCCGACGAGCCCGCGCTTCACCGCACGAGATTGCTCCGCCGTGGCGCGAACGGATGGCTACAGCACGGTCGTGCTCGGTGCGCTCGATTTCGAGACCAAGTCGCTACATATGATCATCAACTGATCAGTCCTCAACTTGTAACGCGACTGGGTGCTGAGCAGACGTGGTTAGCTGGCGTCAGCAAATCGTAAGGACTGGCGACAAGAGCCAATTCAACAGGTTGATGGCCACCTCGCTGTCGGCGGCGGTGGTGATCGCGTACTGCTTGGCAGGTTTGGTGTTCTGACTATTCCGCGTCACAGTGGCGCGTGTCCGTCGATCGAGACGAAGCAGACTCTGGCGCTCGAGTGCGTCGAGCGCGCTGTAGACTTGGCTAACAACGACCCATTCTCCAAAGGCATCGGTGAGCAGGGGATGCAGGTCTCGTGAGGTCACGAGACCGCCGTTCTGCGCGCAGAAGAAGAGAATGAGCACGTTGACGCTTCGGCCTGTCAGCGGGCTTGGCGGAACCGGCACCTCGCGGTGCGGCTCGCTGTTGTCCGATGGTGCGATTGAGACAAGTCGGGGTGCCATGGGCGTTGTTCCCGATTGGAGTGAACCGAGGGGCATGTCCCTCCTTGCGAGCGCGTGCGCGCAAGCATCGGTCTCCTCACGGGAACAGAGCGGTGCTTAGGTGCAATAACTACTATCTTTATACCGATAGTATGCCACAACTTTGCGGAATTGCAAGTCAGCGGCTGGTTGCGGCGATGGTCGCGGCCGGTCGCGTGCAGCCGCTCAATTGGCAAGGCATTGTCGAGTGGCGCCGATATGCTGCAGGCCGCATGACCAAGGTCGACGCCGCTCCCCAAGGCGTCGCGACGCGACGAGGCATGTCGAGCTTGACCGCAACGAACCCGCAAAGGCTGACGCTTACCGAGCGGATGCGACGCATCCGCAAGACGGACACGAAGCCGGAGATGATCGTGCGCCGGCTCGTGCTCGCCATGGGCTACCGCTACCGGCTGCACGACGCGAGGCTGCCCGGTACTCCCGATATCGTGCTGCCGCGCCACCACAAGGTGATCCTCGTGCACGGCTGCTTCTGGCATCGCCATGATTGCCCCGACGGCCGCAAGCTGCCGAGGTCGAAGCCGGAGTATTGGGGTCCGAAGCTCGAGCGCAACCGGCGGCGTGACGAGGGAGCATTGCGCGGCTGCGGGAACTGGGGTGGGATGTGCTGGTGGTGTGGGAATGTGAGGCCCGAGACAGTGGCGGTATCATGCCCAGCTCGCCAAGGTCCTCGCGAGCGGCTAAACAGGGTGTCACGACACGGCCAACAGATCACACCTTGACGATCCTCGGGGCAAAGCCGAAATGGCGAGCGAGGACGGTGACGCGAATGACCCGGAGTGGACTTGGTCGCCGTCCCGTCATCGTTCTGGCAGGCCCGCCGCCCGCAAACCGTCAACGAACAATTCCATCATCCACGGATGTCCCAACGTCTGCCGTCGCTGCCGCTCGATACTTAGCAGCGGGTTCTTGAGCATCATCGTCTTTTACGACCGATCTCGCCTCGCTGACGCGACCGGCATGGGCCAGGGCCGCCGCCAGAAACCGGCCGGCACCGGTATGCTGCGGCGATACATTCAAAGCCCGCTTTCGCGGCTGCTATCGCTTGGTCGAAGCGTCTCGCAAACAGGTGCGAGCCCGCGATGCCAACGAGAGTGATGCACGGACGATTGGGGATCGATTGGGCTAAGTCGGCGAGCAACTTCCAAGTGCTCAATGGCCGCATCGCTTTCCCCAAGGTACATGTAGGTCCATCCAACGTATGCGCGCACGAGCGCGGACATCGGATGGCTTGCTAATGCGCGTCCGGCAAAATTCTTGGCTTCCTCCAACCCGAACCCGCCGAGCGCGTAGGTAAAGGCTGCTGATGCAAGCACAGTGCCGCTGCCGGATCGGCAACAACCGCGCGCCACGCAAACTCGCGCGCCTCCGCCATGCCGGCTCCCCAGTCTTCAATCCATGTATTTATCGTGCGCCGCACGAGAACGTCAGCAAGCACCGCCAGCGCGTCTGCATAGTTTCCGTCAAATTGGATGGCCCGTCCGCAACAAGCTCTCGGCGGCTGCGGAGTTCTCTCGCTCCAGGGGTCGCAGCAGAGGCAGAGCCCGGAGATAGAGATCGTAGGCGTCTAAATTGTCCGTCGGCTTCGAGCGCGTCCGTTCCAATTCCGCCAGACGCAGCTGTGGCTCGATCGCCCCGACAACTGCCAGGGTGATCTCATCCTGCAAGGCAAACACGTCTTGCAGACCGCCTTCGTAGCGATCGGCCCAAACATGCACACTCGATGTGGCATCGACGAGCTGCGCGGTCACACGCATGCGATCCTCAGACTTCCGGATGCTTCCTTCCAGAATGTAGCGGACGCCCAATTCTCGTCCGATGGTCCTTACATCGACCGACTTTTCCTTTGTAGGTGAAAGCTCGAGTTGCGAGCGATGACAAAAAGCTCATGAAATGCGTGAGAGCTCCCTGATGATGTCCTCGACAAGTCCGTCTGCGAAATATTCCTGATCCGGATCAGCACTCATATTGGTGAAGGGCAATATCGCGATTGACGGCTTGTCAGGCAGTGGTAGCGAAGCGACCGTTGGATCGATAGACCCAGTTGCACTAGGGCCGCTTGAGGCCACCACTTTTTCGTGCTCGACGCGAGCCACAAAGCGGTAGCCGCGACCCGGTACGGTTTGCAAGAAGCGAGCGCCGCCTGCATCGCCGGCCAGCACCTTGCGCAACACGGAAATCAGGGAGTGCAGGCTGTTCTCTTCCACGATGGTGCCCGGCCAGATCTCGGCCATCAGCTCATCCTTGGTCGCGAGCTGACCCTGCCGTTTGACCAAAGCCAACAGCAGATCGAATGCGCGAGAGCCAAGCTGAACCAAGTCTCCGTTGAGCAGGAGCTCTCGCCGCTGCGACATGAGGCGGAACGAACCAAAGCCAAAGACTTGCGGATCAGGCATCGGCGATCAAACTTTCGATACATCTCGAAGACTGCAATACCGGCGAATCGCCAGAATATTTCAGAACGAATCAGACCGGCCACCAGGACTTCGTGAGCATTGCAGCCGCACCATGAGCTGTCGTCCTCCAAGCAGGGACCACGTCCTGTAGCTCAGGAGGCATTGATGGACGCTTTAAGGCTCCGCCTCGCGGCGGCGCTGGTCGTCTCGTCTGCACTTGTAGCACCAGCCCTTGCAGGCAGGAAGGATGTTCATGAGATGGCGAGGTACCGAACTCGCCTCCTACCAATCGCAGCAGCTTCCTGCGCCATCGGCAGGCGAACCGAAATCATGGAATGGATGAGTACCTGGGCGCCTGCGACCCAGGCCGCCTCCTGGGTTACGTGCGTCTGCGGACGGTGCATCATTGGTTTTCAGAGCAGCCGGACCGCCTCACTCCGAAATAGTGCATAGATCAACGGGAGAGGTGACAAGCCATGCACCGCAGAACATTCCTCAAGTCGGCGGCCGCCGCCGGCATGATCGCCGGCACCGGCAAGCTCGCCGCCCCCGCCATCGCCCAGGGCGCTGCCGCGCGCACGCTCAAGTTCGTGCCGCAGGCGAACCTCGCCAACTTCGATCCCATCTGGGCCTCCACGTACCTCGTGCGCAACGCCTCGCAGCTGGTCTGGGACACGCTCTACGGTGTCGACAGCACGCTGACGCCGAAGCGGCAGATGGTCGAGAGTGAGGAGGTTTCCGGCGACGGGCTGACCTGGACCTTCAAGCTCCGCTCTGGCCTGAAGTTCCACGATGGCACGCCCGTACTCGCCAAGGATTGTGTCGCCAGCATCACGCGATGGTCCGCCCGCGACCCAATGGGGCAGATGCTCAAGGCCATCCAGCAGGAGCTAACGACCGTCGACGACCGCAGCTTCAAGTGGGTATTGTCGAAGCCCTATCCGAAGCTCACCTATGCGCTCGGCAAGGTCGGGCCGCCCTGCTGCTTCATCATGCCGGAGCGCATTGCCAAGACGGACCCGTTCAAGCAGATCGAGGAGTACGTCGGCTCGGGTCCGATGAGTTTCGTGCGCGGCGACTGGAAGCCGGGCGCGCTTGCTGCCTTCGAGAGGAACAAGAACTACGTGCCGCGAGCTGAGCCCTCGAGCTGGTTCTCGGGCGGCAAGGTCATGCATGTCGACCGCATCGAGTGGGTAATCATGCCCGACCCTGCAAAGGCCTCGGCGGCTTTGCAGAACGGTGAGGTCGACTGGTGGGAGAACCCGACCAACGACCTCGTACCCGTGCTCAGGCGGGACCAGAACATCAAGGTCGATATAGCCGATCCGCTCGGCAACGTTGGCTCGTTCCGCTTCAACCACCTACACCCGCCGTTCAATGATGTGCGCGCGCGCCGCGCCGTGCAGATGGCCTTGAGCCAGGAAGACTACATGCGCGCCGTCTGCGGCTCCGATACGAGCCTGTGGAGCACCCTCCCTGGCTTCTTCACGCCAGGCACACCGCTCTATACCGAGGTCGGCGGCGAGCCGCTGAAAGGCCCGCGCAACATCGAAGGCGCCAAGAAGCTACTGGCGGAAGCCGGCTACACAGGGCTGCCCGTCACCTGTCTCATCGCACAAGACCTGGCATCCATAAAGGCCATGGGACAGGTCACCGCCGACCTGCTGAAGAAGATCGGCATGACCGTCGATTTCGTCGCTACCGACTGGGGCACAGTTATCCAGCGCCGCGCCTCCAAAAATGAGCCCGGCAAGGGCGGCTGGGGCATGCTCCACACTTGGCATGGCGGCGACAACTGCGCCAATCCTGCCGCCCACAACGGATTGCGCGCTGGCGGCGAAAAGGGAACGTCCATATTCGGCTGGCCCGACGATCCCGTGGTCGAGAAGGGGTTCGCCGAGTGGTTCGACGCCAAAACGATTGATGAGGAGAAGACGGCGGTCGCCGCCATCAACCGGGCGGCGATGTCGAGCGTCGTTTTCATTCCGACCGGACACTTCAAGTCCTATCAGGCATGGCGGGGGAACCTCGAAGGTATCGCCAGCGGCCCGATGCCTTTGTTCTGGGGCGTGAAGAAGGCGTGAGGCGCTAGCTGAATTCCGGCGCACAATCAGGTTCGCCACCGAAGATTGTAGCGCGGATTTCTCACTGTGCCTCACAGCAGTTCCTGGCCCTCCTCGTCGCGCGCTCGTCGTCTGCTTTCTGGGGAGCCTCTGCCTGGAGCTGAACATAGGATTGGGGTGCGCCTCGCCGCCGGTCAAAGTCCGCGACCTCCGCAAAGCACCATCCCCAGTCAGGCGCGCGCTCTGCCCCCAACATCCATCGCCTCCGGCTTGCCGGCCGCGCCGGCCTCCCCGAGCGACATCGCGCCGATGCGCGCGTGGTGGACTTAAGATTAGGTCCCTCTCCGCGGCCAAGGCGTTGACTGTGCTTCCCCCGTCGCGAGGTCGCGCTTCGACTGAACCTCCTCGGCGAGGTCGAGGCCGGCATCGCGCACGCATGCGATCACAGGCCCGACCGCGGAGGACCCTGCAGCGGGTCTCATGGGTCCGATGGCCACGTTGCAAAGCAGTGGCGGATCGGCAACAACGCGTCCGCAGGCTGAGGGCGCTGAGTCGCGATGAAACGAAACAATCGCCGGAAGATCCCGAAGAAGATTCGTGGCCGGTCTGCGCCGAAGCCGCGGAGTGTCGGGAGTGCGGCGGCAATCGCCGCGACACAGGCTGCGACTCTGGCCGCCACCGGCCGCGCGATGACCGGCTCTGTTCCGCCTGTCGCCGGCGGCGCCTGGGACTGGGCCCGAATCGGCCGCTACGCGCTCGCCTGGCTGATCGGCGCGGCCGGCGCCTGCTCGTTCGTCTATTTCAACCTGCCGCTGCCCTGGTTTCTCGGCGCGCTGACGTTCTGCCTCGTGGCGTCGGTCGCCGCGGCCCCGATCGAGCGGCCGAAGCCGCTGGCCATTCCGATGCGCGCGGTGCTCGGCGTCGCCATCGGCTCGGCGTTTTCACCCGCCCTGCTTGGACGCATGGACAGCATGGCGTGGAGCCTGGCGCTGCTGATCCCGTTCATGCTGTTCGTCATCGCCATGGGCATGGTGTTCTATGAGCGCTTCGCCAAGCTCGACCGCGCGACGGCTTTCTTCGCGGCGGTACCCGGCGGGCTAACGGATATGACGACGATGGCCGAGGATGCCGGCGCCAAGCCGCGCTCGGTGATCCTGATTCAGGCCAGCCGCATTCTGGTGATCGTGTTTGCGTTGCCGCTGTGGCTGCAGTGGCATGACGGGTTGGCGGTCGGACAGGCGTTCGCCAGCCGCATCCGGATCTGGGAAGTTGCGCCGCTCGATGCCGCCGTGATGATCGCCATGGGCCTCGGCGGCTGGCTCGGCGCGCGCTGGTTGGGTCTTGCCGGCGCGCCGATCGTCGGGCCGATGCTGGTTTCAGGTTTCGCGCATGCGTTCGGCTTCACGTTCGCCAAAGTGCCGCTGGAAGTTCTGGTGGTCGCCCAGATCAGCGTCGGCGTGTTGCTGGGTTGTCAGTTCCGCGGCCTGACGCTGAAGGAATTCACCTCGACGATGGTGTGGGGCATCGCCTACGCGATCGTGTTGCTGGTGATCACGGCGCTGGCCGCTCACTGGATCGCGAAATGGACCGGCTTCGATCCGGTATCGGTGCTGCTCGCCTTCGCGCCGGGCGGGCAGACAGAGCTGAACCTGCTCGCCTATGTACTGGGTCTCGACGTCGCCTACATCGCGCTGCATCACCTGATGCGGCTCGGCATCGTCATCCTCGGCGCGCAGATCGTATTCAAGAGCCAGAAGGGCTGGCGGAAGAGTTGAGCCCTTCTGACTTGAATGATGCCACCCGTTACTTGGTGGCGGGCATGCCCTTTGCCTTGCGCATCTCCTCGACGCGCTTCTGGATCTGCTCGGGCGTCGGCCTTGTCTGCTCGACCCAGCGGCGGAACTCCTCGAACTCCCGCTTCTCGGCCTCCGTCGCTCCGCGCTTGGTAATACCCGGATCGACGGCCGGCTTCGAGGCACCGCCCGGCGTCACCTGCGCCTTCGTCAAGGGCTTGGGCGCGTCCCACCGCGGGCCGCCATAGAGGATGCCGGCGTACATCGTCTGTGCCTTGGACTCCGGCACGCCGCGACGCAGAGCCCCTTCGAGAAAGAGCGCATGGACGTCTTCCCATTTGCGGTCGCGCTTATCGCAATAGTAATCGTGAATGATAGCGGCGTCGCGATAGGCGCCGTCGAACGGTCCGCCAATGAACGTCCACAGCTCCCAGGGAATGGACGCCCCGTCCGAGACGAAGCCGGCGGGAACCGACCAATCGACGCCCTTGCTGTCCTTGTAGCCGAAGGGCTCGATCAGCTGCACGCTGCGGTCATCGGCCTTCTTGGCCTCGAGCAAGATGACCTTCGGCGGCCCGGTGAACGCGCCCTTGGCGACATCCTTGGGTGAAATTATGCGCTGTATCAGCGGCTTGACGAAGTCCGGCACGTAGTCGCAACCGGAGAGACCGGTGGTCGCTAGAACGATCGTGAAAATGGCGATACGTCGCATGGGTTTGCTCCCGCTGTTGTCGCGTGGCGCGAAGCCACGTTGGTCGCCCGGCGGGCCGGACGCTAGGCGGTGGAGCACGGCCCGTCAACCTTGACGAAGCCGTCAGCAACGCGCGCGCATATGCGACACGCTTGTGACGTTACGGGAGTTATTCGGTCGACCACTCGGGGTAACCGATGTGCGCAATCAGGCGCTGTTCGCCATGGCCGGAAATCCTGGAATCGCATCCACATCACGGGCCATGATCGGACGCCCGTAGTGGAAGCCCTGCATGTGGGTAATGCCGCAGTCTATGACGATCTGCGCGGTCTCCTCGTCGGCGACCCACTCGGCCACTGTCTCGAGGCCGAACGTCTCCGCGATCTGAACCAGCGTCCGGATGAAGACGCGGTTGGTCGGCTCGTCGATCAAGTTCTTGACGAATGTGCCGTCGATCTTGACCATGTCGACGTCGAGAATCTTGAGGTTCTTGAAGGACGTATAACCGGCACCGAAGTCGTCGATCGCGACCCGGCAGCCGAGTTCCTTCAGCGTGTCGACAAAGTTGATCGTCACGTCGAGATCATGGATCGCCGCCGTCTCGGTGATCTCGATGGTCAGCCGCTCGGTCAGCTGTCGCCGTCCGCCGGTCAGGCGATGGAGAGAGATCAACCAGTCGTGGTCGCTGGCCGTGAGGCTCGACACGTTGACGGAGAGCCGGATCGTCGGATGCTTCTTCAGGATCTCGATCGACAGCTCCAGCGTGCGGCGATCGATCAGCCGCGAGAGGCCAAGCTGCTCAGCCACCGCGATGAACTCGCCGGCCGACACGAGCATGCCGTCGGGCTTTTCCATGCGGAGCAGGCATTCGTAGAGATCGGGCTGCAGCGTCTTCGACGAGACGATCGGCTGCAGCGCGATCAGCATGCGGTTTTCGTCCAGCGCCGAGATGACCTCGTCGGCAATCGTGATATTGCGCTGGCGGGTCAATTCCTTGGTGTTGCTCGGCTCGAACGCGGAAAAGCTTTCCTGGCGGCGGGTCTTGGCGGAATCCAGGGCCTGCAAGGCGTGGCTCAACGCCTGATGCACGGTGCGGGCCTGCTCGGGCAGGATGACGCCGCCGACCGAAATGGTGGCGGAGAGCTGGCAACCGGCCGTACGGATGGTCGCCTCGCGGACCGCCTTCATGAACCGTTCGGCCGCGACGCGCATGGCGCTCGGGCTGCACTCGTTCAGGATGATGCCGAACTTGTTCGAGGAATAGCGGCCGATCGTATCGCCGCCGCGCAGATGGCTGCGGATGATTCGGGCCGTCGCGGCAATCACCTCGTCGCCGACGTCGAAGCCGAAAGTCTCGTTGATAACTGCGAGATTGTTGATGGCGGCGATGAGGAACCCGCAGGGCTGCTTGGTCCGCTCCGCCCGGGTGACGACCGCGCCCAGCGCCTCGGTCAGGCGGATGCGGTTCAGCTGGCCGGTCAACTCGTCATGGTCCGACCGAAATAGCAGCCGCTGCTCTTCCTGGTAGCGCTCGTTGATGACCCGTATGATGCCGCGCGCTTTCAGCGGCCGGCCGGCAGTGTCGAACCAGCAGCGTCCATGATCCTCGAGCCAGAGCGACACATCGCTGCGGCGGCCTTCCGGCGTGAACCTGTACTGCACCCGGTAATGGGCGCCGGTTGTCGCAGCGCTCACTTCGGGGCTGCCGACGGCCGCCTGGCGCCGCTGGATGTGTTCGGCTGCGATCAGAAAATGGAACCCGGTGCCGGTCGATATCGAGCCAACATCGCGAACGCCGAGAACTTCGGCCGCGTTGCTTTCCCACTCGATGCGGTCGGTGGTCAGATCCCAGAGATAGGCCGTCTCCTGGACGGCCGACAGGATGCCGACGAGATCCAGAGCATGGCTCTCGACAGGGACATCGGCCGTGCTGCCGGGAAGTCCCACATCACGTTCGGGCGTTCTGGCCGCCTGGGTCGATAACTTCTTGTCAAATGACGTCACGTTCCACCCGCGATGTCGGTCCGCTGCGTGATCAATCGTCTGACGACGCGCAGTCCCCGCACCTTAAGGTCGAGACGTTAATAACACTTAAACCAAGTTGAACCGATCCGGGCAGAACGGAAGCCAGCCCCGCAGAGTGGCTTCCTTCGGCCGGCCGTTATTCGCCGGAGCCGATATTCAGGTCGCGGCGGGCCGTTCTGATGCCGATCAGCGCGCCGGCAACGACGTCGACGAGGGCCGCAACCATGATGAAGAAAAAAACCGAGGAGGTCGCCTGGCGAACCAGCAGAAACTCCACGAGGCAGGCGATGAACACCAGCATCGAGAGGCCATGGTCGACCATCTGCATGCTCGAAGTGTAGGTGGACTTGATCAGCTCGATAAAGAGCAGAAAAATCGTCAGCAGGATGATCAGGTCGCCCATCGAGAAGATCCAACGGGCGCCGCTGACCATGGGAAGCGAGAAGATCGGCTTACGCAGGATCTCGTCGGCTGGAACATTGCCGCCAGCCAGAACGATGACGTTATAAACAATGAACGCGATTACGATCAGCGGGATAGCCCTGAGCGACATTCGAATCTCCTCCTCGTCCCCTTGGATCACTGCGATCAAGGCCGGACGGCACACGGAACGCCGTTTACACCACATCCATGATCGGAATTGTGACGTTGGCCCCCAAGTCGGATTGCACAGGCAGGGCCGGCAACGTCTCAGCTGCCAAGCACAAACCAGGCGGAATTACTCGGCCTCGGCCGACTTCACGTCGAGCACCTGACGCTTGCGGTACTTGCCGGACTTCAGGTCGATGTGGTGCGGTCGGCGCAGGTTGCCCGACTCCTTGTCCTCGACGTAGATCGGCGCGCTGAGGGCATCGGCAGAACGACGGAAACCGCGCTTCATGCGCGAGGTTTTACTGCGGGGTACGGCCATCGGAGGCTCCTGGGCGGCTCGGTTTGAGCAAAGGGGCAATCCAGCCGATGGGTGGCCCAGCGCGGCAGTGGATCAGCGTGCTTCAGTGAAATAGGATGCCAAGGCCCAACCGACACCTAGCCGAGCCTCGACGCGCCGCGCTTATAGCGGCAATCCCGCGGGCTGGCCAGTGCGGAATCACGGAGAACGAGGGCTGGCCGCCCGCGCCGTGCTGGTCCGGCGGCCAAGCCCGCCAGGCCGGCACCCACATCGGCGTGTCAACCTATTGGATTTCCTTGCCTCCCTGCCTTCTTGATCCCGCACCGAGTCCCTTGGGCGGCGCCGACGAGAGTCTAGCCAGGGCCGGCGTGCGCACTGTGCGTGCCAAGGCCTGGGCAAGCCCGGGGCGCGATGCTAGCGTTTCGCCAACTGCCGCAATCGACCGTCCATCATCCAAGGAGCCCGCCCATGTCCATGGTCCATGTTCTCGCCGTCATCACAGCAAAGCCCGGCATGCGCGCGGCGGTCCTCAAGGAGTTTCGCGCCAACATGCCGGCCGTCCACGCCGAGAAGGGCTGCGTCGAGTACCGCCCGGTGATCGATGCCGACGGCTTCGGCAAGCTGCAGACGCCCTACGGTGCCGACAGCTTCGTCGTCATCGAGAAATGGGAGAGCGCCGACGCCCTCAAGGCGCACGCCGCCGCGCCGCACATGGCCAGCTATGCCGGGAAGGTGAAGGACATGCTCGCCAACCGCGTCATCCACGTGATGTCGGACGCCTGACGCACCTCGATGATCATCGGAACGGCCGGCCATATCGATCACGGCAAGACCCTGCTGGTAAAGGCGTTGACCGGCGTCGAGACCGACCGGCTCAAGGAAGAGAAGGCCCGCGGCATCACGATCGAGCTGGGCTTTGCTTACGTGCCGGTGCCCGAGAGCGCGACACCGGACCGGCCAGCCGGCGAGATCCTGGGCTTCGTCGATGTTCCCGGCCACGAGCGCTTCGTGCACACGATGCTGGCGGGCGCGGCCAGCATCGATTTCGTGATGCTGGTGGTGGCCGCCAACGATGGCGTGATGCCGCAAACCCGCGAGCACCTGCAGATCCTGGATCTGCTTGGCCTTCGTGACGGCATCGTCGTGCTCAACAAGATCGATCTCGTCGATGCGGCCCGGAAAGCCGAGGTCGAGGCGGAGATCCGCGCCACGCTTGCCCGGACCACACTGGCGGGCGCCGACATCGTTCCCGTGTCGGCTGCAACCGGCGCCGGCATTCCCCAATTGAAGCAACGCCTCATCGAGGAGGCCGCGAGCCGACCCGAACGGCGCACCCGCGGCGTCTTCCGCATGAGCGTCGATCGCGCGTTCACGGTGGCGGGCGCCGGCACGGTTGCAACGGGCGGCATCGTCTCAGGCAGCGTCGCAGTCGGCGATCGCGTCGTCGTGCTGCCGAAAGGGATCGAGGCGCGGGTTCGTAGCCTGCATGCGCAGGGCCAGGCCGCCCAGACCGGCGTTGCCGGCGAGCGCTGTGCGCTCAATCTTGCGGGCATCGAGAAGCAGGCGCTGGCCCGCGGCGACTGGCTGACGTCACCGGAGCACCGCGCCACCAGCCAGCGCTTCGACGCCGAGCTGCGCCTGCTCGACAGCGAGATCCGGCCGCTGAAGACTTGGAGCCCAGTGCATCTCCACCTCGGCACCAGCGCACTCGAGGCACGCCTGGTGCTACTTGAAGGCGAGACGTTGGCCCCCGGTCAACGCGCGCTCACCCAGATCGTGCTCAATCAGCCATTACCCGTGCGAACCGGCGATCTCTTCGTCGTGCGCGATGCCGCCGCCGAGCGCACGATCGGTGGCGGCACGGTGATTGACCCGCGCGCGCCGCAACGGTTCCGGCGGACCCCGCAGCGCCGCCAGCTGCTCGAAGCGTTGCGCACCCGCGATCCGGCCGAGGCGCTGACGGCGTTGCTCGCTCTGGCCCCCGGCATCGTCGATCTGACCGCCTTCGCCATCGATCGCAGCCTGACGCCGGACGAGGTCGCGACCCTGTTCGATCTCGATGCCCAGACAACAACCGAACTGGCGGGCGTTCGCTTTGTCGCCGGACCCGAGACCATCGCGGCGCTGGCGGTGTCGATCGAAGCCGCGCTCAAAGCCTTCCACGCCAGCGCACCCGAGCGGCCCGGTATGCCCGAGGACAAGCTGCGCCTGGCACTGCCGAGCAAGCAGCCGAAACCCTTGTTCGCCCCGGCGCTGGCGATGGTCACCGGCGCCGGCACAGTCGTCGTGCAGGCGGGCCTGGTGCGGCTCGCCTCGCACTCCTCAGCGCTTGGGGCCGCCGACCAGAAACTCTGGGATCGCATCGAGAAGCTGATCGCGGCCGAACGCTACCGGCCGCCGCAGGTGCGCGAGATGGCGGAAGCACTTGGCCAGCCGATCGCCAACATTCGCAAGCTCTGCAAGACGATGGCGCGGCTCGGCCAGTGCGTGGAGATCGCGACAGACCGCTTCTTCGAGCGCGATGCGCTGCGCGAGCTTGCCGTCATCGCGGAGACACTCGGCCGGGAAAGTGCGGCCAAGACGTTCACCGCTGCCGAGTTCCGCGATCGTGCGGGCTCGGGCCGCAACGTCGGCATCCAGATCCTCGAGCATTTCGACAGGCGTGGCCTCACCTTGCGCCAAGGCGACGCCCGCCGCGTCGTCAAGGCCCCCGACGCGGTCTTCCCGAAAGGTTGAGTATTTTTCCGAAGCCCCGAGCACGGTAGCCCCGAGCACGGTGCGTCCGCTGCGGCGCTCGCGATTGGGCGACCATAGCCGGTCTAACCTTGGCTGATATCGAGACCGTGCAAATATTCGGCAACATCGGTCGACAGGTCGGCGAGGCGGACGCGCTGATCGCGCACGAACATTTCAGCAATCCATGCGTTCTCGATTGGGCCGGTCGCTTGCTCGATCACAACCCGATAAACAAGTTTGTCTGCTTTCGTGACCTCGATGGCCAACTCGTCATTTTCCAGACGGATGCAAACCTCGAGGTCGGTTCCAGCCAAAGCGACATGCGCTACTGGCGGCGCTTCTCGGCTGCGGATAGTGGCGCTCATGCTTGCGCTCCAAAACGCTAGAAATAATACAAGAAAATAGTCTCACAACTGTCAGCCTGTGGCAATCCTGCACTTCCATTCTCTTCGGTTTCGTTGCGTTTCCGGCCCGTCACGCGCGCTGCGGCAGGAGCTGGAATCGTCTTGCACTGGCGTTTCGACAAGCGCACTATTCCCGAACCGTGCGCCGGCAGTTCTGCAGGTCGACGGGGGGCGGCAGGCGTGCCGGACGCAGTCATTCGTCCAGGAGGTCCGTCATGGTCGCAATCGCAATGACCCGGGAAATGGGTACGCTCGGCAAGGATGTCGCGCAGGGTATCGCTGCGTCATTGGACCTCAAGATCGTTCATAGCGAGTTGGTAGAGCGCGATCTCGCGAAACGGCTTGGTGTTCAGGACAGTGCCGTTCATCACTACCTCGAAGGCAGCGCGTCGCTGCTGGAACGCTGGAAGATCGACAAGACGAAGCTGTCGCAATATACGGCCGAGGAAATTCTCGAGTTTGCCCAATCCGGCAATATCGTCATCCGGGGTTGGGGTGCCGTCGCGGTCCTGCGCGCCGTTCCGCATGTCCTGCGCGTGCGGGTATGCGCGCCGATGGCCTTCCGCGAGAAAGTCATAATGGAGCGTTTGGGCCTGAAATCGGCCAGTGAGGCGCGCAGCGAAATTGAGAAGAATGATGCGGCTCATGCGAGAACTCATGCGGACATTTTTCGGGGTCAACTGGGAGAACCCGCAGCTTTATCATCTGGTGCTGAACACAGGCTGTGTTCCGGTCGACACGTGCATCAGGGTCGTGCGCTTGCTAACCGACGATCCGGCGTTTGAAGCGAACGCGACGTCTCACGGACTACTGGCGGACAAGTTGATCGAAGCGCGCGTCCAGACGGTCTTGAGTACATCAGGAACCGGGATCGAAAGTGGGATCAACATTGCCGTGACCGCAGGGCACGTCGTATTGAGCGGCGTCGCTGGCCCGGGCGGTGAACTGGCCAACGTCCTCGCCATGATCCGCAATATCGACGGCGTCAAGGATGTCGACAACAGGCTTCGCCGCAATGTCGCCAACTATGGCGTGTGACCACTGATCGCGCCGAAAAATGCGCAAGCAAAACCCCGCCGTGCTATGCGAGCGATCGGCGGGGCCAGTCTCATTTCGATTGCAACCAGCGATCGCTGGGCTGGTTTGCGGCACGCCAAATAGCGCCCGTATGTGCGCATTGCGGCGACGGTCCACGAGCCATTCACCAATTCGCCCGCTACAAGGACCGGCGACCAGGTCGGCGCGCGTGCTGCCGACGCCGAGCACGCGACTTGCCGCACCCTGCTTGCCCGGCGAGGGTCAGGGCACGGCGCGGCGCGTCTGATTGGTCAGAGACGGATAATTCAGCATCCGGCTACACTTGAAGTGTCGTCATGGCCGAAGTAGACGCGTTCGAGGCGGTGCGGCAGGTTGGGCTCGTTGGCGGCTGCCTCGAGGGCAACAGTGCCGCGGGTCAGCGCGCGCCTGCCGACAACCTTCTGTGCTGCGCAAAGTTTGCAGCGCAGAAGGTGCCAGAAGCGCCGTGGACATCGGCTGGTACCGTTGCCGGCCGCCGCAAACTCTCAGGCCGTCTTGGCCTTGAGTTCGTCAAGCTGGGCTCGCGCGCCAGCAATCATGCACGACAGATCGGATGTCAGCATCACCATGTCGAAACCGCGCTTGACTGCGCCGGCCGCAAACGCCGCGCCGGCGCAGTGCATGACGCACTTGATGCCGGCCTTGTGCGCGGCCTTCAGGATCTTGTCGCAGGTCGCCATATGCAGCGGATCGGGATTGTCGCCGCGCGGCGCCAGACCCAACGCGAACGACAGGTCCGCCGGCCCGATGTAGACGGCGTCGAGGCCCGGCGTGGCGCAGATCGCATCGAGGTTGGCAAGGCCCTCCTTGGTCTCGATCATGGCCATGACGACGATCTCGTCGTTGGCATTCGCCACGTAGTCGGCACCGCCGTAGTGCACGGCGCGCACGGGGCCGGACGAGCGCATGCCGACCGGCGGATAACGGCACGCAGCAACCGCCATCGCGGCTTCCTTGGCGTTGTTGACCAGCGGCACAATGATGCCGTAAGCGCCGAGATCCAACGCCTTCATGATGGTCGCCGGCTCGTTCCATGCGACGCGCACGACGGGTGTCGTGTCGGTCTGCGAGATCGCCTGCAGCATCGGCCAGACGTCGCCCAGCTCCGAAGTGCCGTGCTGCAAGTCGACGCACAGGGCATCAAAACCCTGCCGCGCCATCACCTCGGCGGTGAACCCATGTGACACGGAGAGCCAGCCCAGCGTCACGCATTTGCCGGCCTTCCACATCTGCTTGATCTTGTTCGGTCGCATGAACGCATCTCCAGTGTTGTTCTGATCGCAGCAGGGCTGCATGGGTTGAGGACGGCGCTCGGATGGCCGGCCGGGCAGTCACCGCAACGTGGCTCTTTTTAGCGGTGTGGTCGACCCCCTATCAAAGCCAGCCCGCGAAACCGGCTTGATCCGCGATGCCTATGGCAGTCTACTCGGCAGCGGCAATTCGAGCCGGCGCCGGCGTTGTCTCGGGGTAGAGATCGCGCAGCCGCGGCATCACCTCGTTCCCGAACAGGCGGATGTTATCCATCGTGTCCTTGTGGTCGAGGAAGCCACCCTGGCCAAAGAACAGCAGGTGCCCGAAGCCACCGACCCGCTCGGCAAACGCCTTGATCTGGTTGTAGACGTCGTCGGGCGTACCGGCGAACACGGTGTCGGTCTCCATGAACTGCTCGACCGTCGCCGTTCGGTGGTCGATCGGGTTGCCGGCGCGATCGGTGACGAAGCCCTTGGCGCCACGTTTGAACATGGCGACGTTGGCGCCGACCGAGTTGTAGCCGGGCGGATTTGTGAACGGCTCGTGGACCACCGGCGCGGTGCGCACATAACCCGCAATCAAATCGGCGCGGCGCAGGCCTTCGGCGCGCGTACTGCCGACGCCGATACAGGCGGCATAGGCAAGCCGGTCGGGCGCCGCAGGACGGCCAAGCTCTGCCGCGCGGCGGCGGTAGGCGGCGAACATCGGCGCTGCAATACTGCCGGAAAGCAACGTGCCGATCACATGCCCACGCTCGGCTGCCAGGATGCCGGACTCTGGGCTCAAGCCCGTCATCCAGACCGGTGGCGTTGGCTGCTGGATCGGTCGCGGCCAGATGTTGACGTTGCGATAGTGGAAATACTCGCCCTCCCAGTTGAACGGGCCATCCGTCGTCGAGAGCGCCTTCAAGATCAGGTCGTGCGCCTCCCAGTATCGGCGCATGAGCCGTGCGGGATTACTGTTGGCGGGATGGATTTCGTAGGGCGCGCCCTTGACGAGGCCCATCTCGAGGCGTCCGCCCGAGAGCACGTCGAGCCAGGCCATTTCCTCGGCGACCCGCACGGGGTCCGGGCGGTTGGCGATCGGATTGCCGAGCGAGAGGAGACGCGCCTTTTTCGTTTCGCGCGCGATGATGGCGAGGGCCATCGGCACCGAGACGGTCATACACGTGGCCGTCGAATGGTGCTCGTTGACCATGATGTCGATGCCCGCTTCGTCACAGGAGGCGAACTCGTCGAGATAGCGGTTGAGCAGCTTATGGGCGTCGTGGGGATCGACGACCTTGTTCGGGAAGTTGACGCGCAGCGAGCCGCGCTTCAACCCCTCGTCCCAGGACGGATGATAAGCCATCTCCGAAAAATACCAGACACGCATGGTCTCTCTCCTGGCTCGATCTCAACCGGCAAATGCCGTGACGTGCTCGACAAACGCCGCCGGCTGCTCCCAATGCGGGAAATGGCCGGCATCCCTTATCACCTGCAGCTTTGCGCCCTTGATCTCGGCACGCCAGCCTTCGCCATAGGCGGGCGTGACAATGCGGTCCTTGTCGCCCCAGAGCAGCAGCGTCGGCACGTCGATGCGATGCAGCCAGCGCTTGAGGCGCGGGTTGTGCATGTAGGGCTTCCAGCCGAACAGCGTGACCGCCTCGCGGCCGCGCACCAGGCTTGCGATCTCCATCTCGGGCAGCGTCGTCATGTCGATCGCGCCCAGCTTGGGATCGGCCCAGGCATGCGCCAGGAATTCGTCGCGTGTCATCGCATGCATGTCGGCAATGTCGCGGTCGTCGCGACCGCGCACCTTGATGCCGAGCGGATCGGCCAGCACCAGCTTTCCCACCCGCGCCGTCGAGCGGACCATCATCTCCGCTGCGATCCAGCCACCGAACGAAGTCCCGACAAGCACGGCATCCTCCAGATCGAGAGCCGCGGCGAGATCCAAATAGAGGTAGGCGAGATCATCGACCGTACCGACCCAGTCCGGTAGCGCCGAGCGCCCGAAGCCAGGATGTGAGGGTGCAATGACGCGGTATCGCTTCGCCAGCCCGTCGAGCCAAGGCCGGTCCGCACCGAGTCCTTCCCCCGCGTGCAAGAAGAGTAGCGGACGGCCCTGGCCGCGCTCCTCCACCTCGAGGTCGACACCAGCTACGTTGATCAGTCTCGCCATCGACATGTCCTCTCGTGAGGCCGGAACGCGTGAAGTGAGCTCGGGTCGACCCGGACTGCGGCAATAGCGCATTTGCCGTTCAACCCACCGTCGCGTCCCCGGCAGGGTAGCGTCAAGTCGGCAGATGGCCGGCAGATGCGGAGCACCCGCACAACGGGTATGCACCGCCGGCGGGAAATGGCCGGCGCAGCGCAACATCGCCCGGACTTTGCCCGAACTTAGCCCGAACTTAGCCCGAACTTAGCTTGCATCGCCCGGCCGGGCACGGCAGTTTTGCAGCAGCAACAGAGAGCCCAAGGACCACGACACATGGCGGCATACGACCTCATCCTCAAAGGTGGCCGGGTGATCGACCCGTCACAGAAGATCGACGGCACCAACGATGTTGCATTTTCGGGCGGCAAGGTGGCGGCGGTCGGTCGCGACCTGAAGGCCGGACCGACGACCGAGGTGCGCGACGCCGCGGGCTTTATCGTTTCGCCGGGACTGATCGATCTCCACACCCACGTCTACTGGGGCGGAACCTCGCTCGGCATCGACGCTGAGGAATTCTGCCGGACGTCGGGCGTCACTACGGCGATCGACACCGGCAGCGCCGGACCCGGCAACTTCCTCGGCTTCCGCAAGCACGTGATCGAGCGGAGCGAGGTGCGGATCCTCGCCTATTTGCATGTCTCGTTCGCGGGCATCTATGCGTTCTCCAAGACCATCATGTACGGCGAGAGCCAGGATATGCGACTGATGGCGCCACGCGATGCGGTCGCCGTGGCAGAAGCAAACCGCGACGTCATCGTAGGCATCAAGGTGCGTGTCGGCCTACATGCCTCAGGCGACCAGGGCACGGCGCCGCTCAACGTGGCGCTGCAGGTGGCCGACGAGGTCGGCATGCCCTTGATGTGCCACATCGACCACCCGCCGCCCTCCTACGAGGCGGTGCTCGACATGCTGCGGCCGGGCGATGTCCTGACCCACGCCTTCCGCCCGTTCCCGAATGCTCCGGTGACCGCGCAGGGCAAGGTCAAGGCCGCTGTGGTCGAGGCGAGAAAGCGCGGCGTCTTGTTCGATATCGGCCACGGCGCCGGTTCGTTCTCGTTCAAGACGGCGCGCGCCATGCTGGCCAACGGCTTCTACCCGGACACCATCTCGTCGGACGTCCACACGCTCTGCATCGATGGCCCGGCCTTCGATCAGGTGACGACGATGTCGAAATTCCTCTGTCTCGGCATGCCGCTTCCGGAGGTGATCAAGGAGTCGACCGTCAATGCGGCGTTCGCCTTGAAGCGGCCAGAACTTGGGAGCCTGAAACCAGGTTCGGCTGGCGACGCCACAATCCTCTCTGTGCAGGACGGCAAGTTCGACTATGTCGACGTGCTTGGCGAGAAGATGATCGGAGACAAGAAGATCATCGCCGAGGCCACCGTCGTCGGCGGCAAATGGTGGCACGCGCGCGACAAAGCGAAATTCAAGAAAGTTACGGCAAAGGAAACGGCGAAGGCGAAGTAAGTTTCCCCATCACCCTAACGCTCTCCCGATCGCAAGCGCAGGGCGATGGGGCACCAGCAGACGTTACAATGTCCCGCGCCATTGTCATCCTCGGGCTTGTCCCGAGGACCCATTTCTCGGCGTGCTCAGGTGAGAATATCGACCCAGTAGGGGAAATGAGTTCCCGTGCTCAATAGAGAACACCGAGTTTGCGGCGCGATGGGTCCTCGGGACAAGCCCGAGGATGACAACCCCTACTGGCTTCGACCAGAATTGAATGGCCCTGTTCGATGCATGGCCTTGGCCCCGGTTGTGCTTGCCACGCGTGCCGCGATCACCGATCCTGGGAACAGACCAAGGCGAACGGAGGAGACCGTCAAATGACCCCCGAAGAAAAGCTGAAATCGATGGGCCTGACGTTGCCCAATGTACCGACGCCCGTGGCGAATTACGTACCGTTCAAGCTCGATGGCCGCACGATCTACTGCTCCGGTCAAGGACCCAGGAAACCTGACGGCTCGGTCTTCGTCGGCAAGGTCGGCAAGGACTACACCGTCGCCGAGGCCTACGAGCATGCCAAGCTGGTCGGCCTCGGGCTCCTCGCCGCGGCCCAGACGGCGGCGGGCGGCAGCCTCGCAAAGGTCGAAGTGATCAAGGTACTCGGCATGGTCAACGGCATCGACGGTTTCGGCGACCAGCCGAAGGTGATCAACGGCTGCTCGGACCTGTTCGTAGCGGTACTCGGCGACAAGGGCCGGCACGCGCGCTCAGCCGTCGGCATGGGCTCGCTGCCAAACAACATGTCGGTCGAGATCGAAGCCATCATGCGCATCGTGGACTAATGCGATTGGCTTCCACAGGGACGAACCCCAGGGCCATTCAATTTCATGTCGAATCCACCAAACATTGCCATCCCGGCGATAAATGCCGGGATGGCATGAGAATTGACTGGCCTTCCCCGGGGACGGATCCCGGGATGACACACAAAGGTGACCCGTCATGACCGACAATGCCTTTCGACTCGATGGCCGTATGGCGCTGGTAGTGGGCGCCGGAACCGGGATCGGACGCGCGATCGCCGTCGCATTCGGCGAGGCTGGTGCGAACGTCGCCTGTCTAGATCTGGAAGAGAAGAACGCCACCGAGACATCGGAACTCGTGGCGAAAACCGGCGCGCAAAGCGCCGCTTTCGTCTGCGACGTGGCGAACGAGGCGAGCATCAAAGCGGCGGTCGCGGCTGCGGTAGGGAAACTCGGCCCCCCACGTGTCCTGGTGAATGGCGCGGCCGTGCACGAGCCCGTCGGCCCCATCACCGAGATCACGCCGGAATGGTGGACGCGTGTCATGACGGTCAATCTCTCCGGCGCCTATCTGACCAGCCGCGTCGTCATTCCACCGATGGCGGCGGCGGGCGGCGGCAGCATCATCCACATCGCCTCGCAGATGGGGCGCGTCGGCGCCGCTGGCCGTGCCGCCTACTGCACGGCTAAGGGCGGCCTGATCCAGCTGGCAAAGGTCATGGCGGTCGATCACGCCAAGGAAAATATCCGCGTCAACACGCTGTCGCCCGGCGCCGTCGAAACGCGCCGCATCGTGTTCCGCCACGGCAGCATGGAGGCAGCGCGCGCCAAGTCGGTGCCATTGCACCCGATCGGACGGCTGGGACAGCCCGAGGAGATCGGCCGCGCCGCGCTCTATCTCGCAAGCGATGCGTCGAGCTTCATGACCGGCTCGGATCTGCTGATCGACGGCGGCTATACCGCTGTTTGAGGCCGAGGTGCATATCGCAGCACCGCGTAGCCAAGGATCGCCGAGAGCAACGATCCAGTCAGCACGCCGAAGCGCACCGCAACCGCCTGGTCTCCACCGGGAAATGCCAACGTACCGATAAACAGGCTCATGGTGAACCCGATACCGGCGAGCAGCGACACCCCATAGATATCAAGCCAGGTGACCCCCGGGGGTAACTGTCCAAACCCCGCACGAACGGCCACCAAAGCGAAACCAAAGACACCAATCTGCTTGCCGAAAAATAATCCCAGTGCAATCCCGAGCGGAATGGGCTCGGCGAGCTTCGCTAATGACAGGTTCGCAAGCGAAATACCGGCGTTGGCGAACGCGAACAGCGGCAGGATGCCGAACGCGACCCAAGGATGAAGCGCTTCGATCAGGCGGTGAAGTGGGGACACGGCACCGGCAGCGCCAGAAAGTCGCAAAGGGATGGCCAGTGCCGTGATGACGCCGGCCAAAGTCGCGTGCACGCCCGATTTCAACACGCAGACCCACAACACCGTGCCGACCAGCAGGTAGGGCGCAGTCCGTGCGATACCGAGACAATTGAAGCCGACCAGGACAGCGACGCATATGGTCGCCATCACGAGCGATAGCTGCGACAGGTCGGCGGTATAGAACACTGCGATGACAATGATCGCGCCGAGATCATCGAGCACGGCCAGTGCCATGAGGAAGACTTTGAGCGCCGCCGGAACCCTGGAACCCAACAGCGTCAGCACACCGACTGCGAACGCAATATCGGTCGCTGATGGAATAGCCCAACCCCGTAAGGCCACAGGGTTTCCGGCATTGATCGCCGCATAGACAAGGGCCGGAACGATCATGCCGCCAAACGCCGCAACTCCTGGAAGTGCCGCTTGCTGCCAACTCGCCAGCTCGCCGTCGAGCACCTCGCGCTTGATCTCCATGCCAACCAGGAAAAAGAACACCGCCATCAGGCCGTCGTTGATCCAGAGCAGCAGCGGCTTGTCGAGCGCAAGCGCGCCGATCCGCACCGAGACTGGCGTGCTTAAAAATCGATCGTAGAGCCATTCAAGGCGCGAGTTATCGAGGACAATGGCAATTGCCGCCGCAACGACCAGCAGGATGCCGGCTGCGCTCTCGTGATGCAGCAATTGCCCGAGCCGCCGCGAAAATGACTGCATCAATGGGTCTCCAGGATCGGCCGATGAGCAGATCGCTCCGGCACTTCAATCGCGTTAGAATTAGCTCGTATCTGATCTTGCCGAGGTGGGCTCTCAATCCCGGATTGTCACCCGATCGGGCTGCGGCCGGTCAATCGCTCGAACAGGCGGCCGTCCACTGCGAGATTGCGAACGTTTGTCGCCAGGTCCGCATGAAGGTTCCACTGCGTCCGATGGAGCATGGCCGGTTGGGGTTGAGCGAACAGCATCGCCGGAATGCCAAAAGACACGGTCTTGAAGCCAAGGCGGGACACGACAGCCCGCGCAGCCGGTGGATAGAAACGCCGCATGCCGAACGGAAACGCGAAATCGGTAACCGCGGTTCCCGCGATCTCTTCCAGAATTGATTTGTTGAGCGCAAGGTCGGATGCGATCGCATCATCCGAAACGGTCTGAAGCGCGTGATGGGAATGCGTGTGGGCCGCGATCAGATGACCGTCGTCATGCAAGTCCCGGATTTCGGCGCGCGACAGCGGCGCGCCCCCGTATGGATAATCGACGATCCGCACGTAGCGCCGCCAAGACTCGTCTGAGCACGTATCCCGCAAGACGCTCGTATTGGTGAAAAACGTGCAGCGCAAACCCAGTTGGTCAAACAGCGGGCGCGCCTGATGCCATTCCTGGAAGCAATCGTCGAAGCTGACATAGGCCAGCTTGCCCGATCCGGCGAGAAACGCATCGGGACGCGCAAACGCATAGCCCTGCGATTTGATCCAATGAATGGCCTCGGAAAACGCTGCATGCTGCGATGCCGGCAGCGCATGAAAATAGACCGCGATCTTGTCGGGCAGAGCACGCGAAAACAGTGACCAGTGCACATGTCTCAAGGCAGCATGAGCCGGCTTTTGCAGAACAGCCTTGGCTGAACTGATCGCGGATGGTCGATCCTGGCCGATCACGAACCTATCCATCAAAATCTCGAAAACCCGAGGCAAGAATGTTTAACAAGGTGTGCTTGATTCCGACCATACTGCGCCGGAACATACAAGCCGGATCTCGCCATAGGGTTGAGCCGAAGCCCGAATTTGCGCTGTTAAAATACTCGAATATTCAGCCCAACCGGGACAATCAGACTAAAGAGTTGTTTCCTTTTGAGCGAGCGACAGCAGGCTCGCCACGTAGGGCGCGAACGAGCGCCACACTTCGATCCGAAAGGTTACCGGATCGCGCCGCCACGCCACGATCTCCGCCTTCTCAAAGATCGTGCGCACCACCATGTCGACGGGAAACGCGGGCAAGGACAGGTCCAGCGGCACGAACATGCCGAGCGCCGCTTCAGCAGTCTCACCAGCCAGGAGCAGGGCAATCTGGCGGTGCGAGACATCGACCAGGCTATGGGGCACGGGCGCCAGCGCCGCCTCGATCTTCGACGTGAACCCGGTATCCGAGGCTCCGTCCTCGCTCAGCAGAAGCCACTCGTCAGGCCCGAGCCAGAGCGCAGACACTGCGCCTTGGATCGCGGCACGGCATGGTTGGCGCGGCAACGCCAACCCAAGCGCCGTGCCCGCAGGGCTGGCAGCCTCGGTGCCGCGCAGGATCAGGCGCGTCGCCGGCGGGGCAACCGCAAGACTGACACCGCCGACGGGGCCTGTAGCCAGCTGCAGTGACGACGCCGTAAGAGACCCCGTGCTTTCAGTCGCTCCCGTTCGCTCAGCCATGGAGACGGCCTCCGTCCTTGTCGAAAAACACGGGGTCGACGACCGTCACTGCAATCGGGCCGGCCGGCATCGGGACATGGAGCGTCTGCCCTATGCGCGCACGCCCCGCCGCCACGATCGCCAACGCGATCGAACGGCCAAGTGTTGCGCTCCAATAGGATGACGTCACGTGCCCGAGCGCGGACGCACCGATGGCGGGGCTCGCGTCAACCGTGATCTGGGCGCCTTCGTCCAGGACCGCTGTTCGGATCGGCGGTCGCAAGTCCGACCAGCTGCCGGCGATCCGGCTTCCGGAAATCTGGCCGCGCCAGCGAGCGCTTGCCGACGAAGTCCGCCTTTCCCTTGCCGATCGCCCAGCCGAGGCCGAGATCGTCCGGCGTCACGGTGCCGTCCGTCTCCTGGCCGACGATGATGTAGCCCTTCTCGGCGCGAAGCACGTGCATCGCCTCGGTTCCGTAGGCGACCGCGCCATGCTTTTGGCCTTCGGCCCAGACGGCTTCCCATACCGCACGGCCATGATCCGCCGGCACGTTGATCTCGAAACCGAGTTCTCCTGTGAAGCTGACCCGGAACAGGCGCATCGGGATGCCACCGCAAATCAAACCCTGGCGGACGCTCATGTGTGGCAGGGCGGCGTCGGCCAGATCGATTCCTTCGACCAGGGGCGCGATGATCCGGCGCGCGTTCGGCCCCTGGACGGCGATCACGGCCCACTGCTCCGTCGTCGAAGTCAGCCAGACCCGGAGGTCGGTGAACTCGGTCTGGGCGTAATCCTCCATGTGCGCGAGGACCCGCGCGGCGCCGCCGGTCGTGGTGGTGACGTGAAAGCGATCGGCGGCCAAACGCCCGACGACGCCATCATCCATCACGAAGCCTGCCTCGGTCAGCATCAGTCCATAGCGGCAGCGGCCCACAGCAAGCTTGGTCCAGTCATTGGTATAGAGGCGGTTCATGAACTCGGCGGCATCGGGCCCGACCACCTCGATTTTACCCAGCGTAGAGGCGTCGAATACGCCGGCATGTGTGCGGACACCCTGGCATTCGCGGGCAACCGCTGCGTGAATATCCTCGCCGCCCTGCGGAAAACACCACGCCCGCTTCCATTGCCCGACGTCTTCGAAAATAGCGCCATGGGCCTCGGACCAGTCGTGGATTGGCGTTCTGCGCGTGGGATCAAACAGGTCTCCCCGTGCGTGTCCGGCGAACGCGCCGAACGTCACGGGCGTATAAGGCGGGCGAAATGTCGTGAGACCGACCGATTGAACCGGTACGGCGAGCGCCTTCGCTGCGATCGCCAACGCATTGACGTTCGACGTCTTGCCCTGGTCGGTTGCCATGCCCGCCGTCGTATAGCGCTTGACGTGCTCGATCGAGCGGAACCCTTCCTGCACGGCGAGGCCGATATCTTTCGCCGTCACGTCGTTCTGGAAGTCGACGAAGGCCTTGACCTTGCGCGCGTTGTAAGGATGCGGGACGGCACCCTGGTAGCCGCCGGACGATGCCGTCGCGCCGGACACGGACATCGCTGTTGCGGCCGCGACCCGTGAGAAACCCGCATCGCGCGCCGCAGCGGCCCCGGCTTCGACTGCCTCCGCCAGCGCCGCCCCAAGACCAAAGGTCCCGTTGCAGGCGCCAACCGAGCGCACAGCTTGCGCCGGCTCGCCCGGCAGATAGTTCTGTCGGGCGGCATCGAACCGGAGCTTGCCGCGCGACTGCGAGAAGAGATTGACGTTGGGTGTCCAGCCGCCCGCCATCGCCACCAGATCGCAGTTGATCGTGCCGCCTTCGGCTACCTCGCCACTCGCCAGGATCTTGCCGATATGAACGCTGGTGACGCGATGGCGGCCGGTGCTCGCCGTGACGACCGCACTCGGCAGGACGGCGATACCTGCGGCCAGCGCCGCCTCCACGGCCGGCCCGCCGGGCGACGGGCGCAGATCGATGATGTCGCTGACCAGAATACCCGCGACCTGCAGATCGCGCGCAACCGCGTAGCCGGTGTCGTCCGCCGTGAAAACCACGGCGCGCTCGCTCAGCCGAACGCCGTAGCGATTGATGTAGGTCTGGGCGGCCGACGCCAGCATGATGCCCGGGCGATCGTTGTCCGGGAAGACGAGCGGTCGCTCGAATGCGCCCGTCGCGAGGATCACCTGTTTCGCCCGCACCTTCCAGAGCCGCTCTCGCGGCAGACCCGGATGCGGGTCTGCAAGGTGGTCGGTGACTCGCTGGTTGAGCGCGACGAAGTTCTGCGCGTAGTAACCGAACGCCTGCGTGCGTGGCAGTAGCGTGACGTTTTGCATTCGCGACAGCGCCGTAACGGTCGCCGCGCGCCAGGCGTTCGCGCTGGCGCCATCGAGGGTGGCCGTGCGTTCCGAGAGAAGCCCGCCGCCCAACTCCGCCTGCTCGTCACAGAGCATGACGCGGGCGCCGGCCTCTGCGGAGGTCAAGGCGGCGCCAAGCCCGCTGGCACCCGCACCGACAACCAACACGTCGCAATGCGCGTAACGATGGCTGTAATGATCGGGATCGGGGCCTTTCGGCGCCACGCCGAGCCCGGCGGCGCGACGGATCGCCGGCTCCCATAGCCGGATCCAGGCGCCGCCCGGCCCCATGAACGTCTTGTAGTAAAAGCCGGCGCCAAGCAGACCTGTGGGCATCGCGTCGTTGATCGCGCCGACGTCGAACGCGAGTGACGGCCATCGGTTCTGGCTGAACGCCGTCAGCCCGGCGTAGAGCTCGATCTCGGTCGCCCGTAGGTTCGGTGTCGTGCGCCCGCCGCCCCGGTCGATGCCAACCAGCGCGTTCGGCTCCTCGGCACCAGCCGTCAAAACGCCGCGGGGACGGTGATATTTGAACGAACGGCCGACGACGTGCACACCGTTGGCGAGCAAGGCCGAGGCGAGCGTATCGCCGGCAACACCGATGTAACTGCGGCCATCGAAGGTAAACGGCAACGGCTTCGACCGGTCGACGCGACCGCCTGACGACGTGCGACGGGCGCCGCTCATCGAACGGCCTCCGCGGCCAGACGTGCAAGATCGGGCTTCGGCTCACCCGCCTTATAGGTCGCGAGCAACTTGTCGGTGACGGTGTTTCGCACCGCATTGAAAAACCGGCCGCAGCCGGACGTGTGCCGCCAGCGTTCGACGTGGAGGCCTTTCGGATTGCTGCGCATGTAGAGGTAGTCCGCCCAATCGGCGTCGGACGCCGACGAGGGATCGCGCGCGCGTACGATGTGCGCCTCGCCACCATAGCGGAACTCGAGTTCCGGCCGGTCCATCTCGCAGTAGGGGCAGGGAATCAGCAACATCAGAGCGGAGTTCCATCCTTGCGCGTGTAGCGATAGCGGCCATCGGCCCCCATCTCGCCGCGCAAATCTATTTCGGGATATGTCAGCACATCTGCGGGCGAGCGATCACCAATCACCAGCAACACGACGTCACGATCCGACCTGTTGGTGAACCGGTGCGCATCGCCGGTGCCTGCCGGGAACCCGGCGCACATGCCAACACCGATCGTCTGCGCTCCGGCGTTCGTCTCCACGACGACTTCACCATCGAGAACATAAATGAATTCGTCCTGCTGCGAGTGGGCATGCCGATAGGAGGATTGGCCACCGGGTGGAATTCGGGTCTGATTGACGCCGAATTTTTTTAATCCCGAGAAATCTCCGAGCCGCCGATTGTAGCGCGCTTCATTTGTCGCCTTGAATGGCTCCGGAATTGACGTGGCGTTGGTTTCCGGAACATCTGCCGAGGCGAATATTGTGCTGCTCATATTGCTCTTACTGCTCATGTCCGTTCCTTCCGCTGCTTGCCCACTCAATGCGACACAGCTGCCGCTGCCGCTTCGTCGATGAGCCGACCCGTGGTGAAACGTTCGAGCGAGAACGGGGCCGCGATCGGATGCGGCTCGCCCTTGGCCATCGTAGCGGCGAAAACGTGGCCGGAACCCGGCGTCGCCTTGAAGCCGCCGGTTCCCCAGCCGCAGTTGACGAACAGCCCCGGCACCGGCGTCTTGCCGATGATCGGAGAGCGGTCCGGCGTGACGTCGACAATGCCGCCCCAATTGCGCAGCATGCGCGCGCGCCGCACGACCGGAAACAGCTCGCAGATCGCATCGAGCGTGTGGGAGGCGATATGCAGGCCGCCGGTCTGCGCATAGGACGTGTAGGCGTCGGTGCCGGCGCCGATCACCAGCTCGCCCTTGTCGGATTGCGACATGTAGGCGTGAATCGTGTTCGACATGACGACACACGGCATGATCGGCTTCAACGGCTCGGAGACGAGCGCCTGCAGGGGATAGCTCTCGATCGGCATACGCACCCCGGCCATGTCCATGATCACACTGGTGTGGCCGGCCGCAACCACGCCGACCCGGCGCGTCTTGATGCTCCCGCGCGTAGTCTCGATCGCGTCGACAGCGCCGTCGGCGCCGCGGCGGATCGCGATCACCTCGCAGTTCTGGATGATGTCGACGCCAAGGTCGGATGCTGCCCGCGCGTACCCCCATGCGACCGCATCGTGCCGCGCAACCCCGCCGCGCCGCTGCAAGGCCGCGCCAACGATCGGATAGCGAACGCTTCGATCGATGTTGAGGATCGGACAGAACGCCTTCGCCTGCTCAGCAGTCAGCCATTCGTTGTCGATGCCAGCGAGACGGTTGGCGTGCACGTGGCGCTTGAAGACCTGCACGTCGTGGACGTTGTGCGCGAGCATCATCACCCCGCGAGGGGAATACATGACGTTGTAGTTGAGATCCTGAGACAACGTTTCCCAGATCTTCATCGCGTGCTCGTAGAGCGCCTCCGACTCTTCCCAGAGATAGTTCGAGCGGATGATCGTGGTGTTGCGGCCTGTGTTGCCGCCACCCAACCAGCCTTTTTCGACAACGGCGATGTTGGTGAGCCCGTGTTCAGCGGCCATGTAAAAGGCGGTCGCCAAGCCGTGCCCGCCCGCGCCGACGATCACCGCGTCATAAGTCGCTTTCGGCTCCGGCGAGCGCCATTGCTGCGGCCAGCCGGTATTTCCAGCCAACGCCTGGCGCAGCAATGTCAGCGCAGAAAATCGCATCGTCCCCTCGTCACCGGCCGGCCGGCAGCTCGATGCGGTCACTATAACGGCAACATCGAAACGGATTGCAAGTGCGACATCGCGCGTGAGACGTCGTGGGCCGTGAACCCCGCATCGCCACACCCAAGGCTAGCGCTGTTGTGCCGCCATGTGCGGCAGGCGGGCCGCGATGCGGGCTGCGTCCGCCAGCATCGTGTCGATCAAGGCCGCGACCGTCGGAACATCGCCGATCATGCCGGCGATCTGTCCGGCCGCAGATTGACGGCGATCGGCCTTGTCGTCGGTGTTGCGCAGACTGCGCACGGCGCGCTTCAGCTCGGTGAGCTCCGCCTCGGTAGCATTCCGCGCGAGCGCCGCCTCGTAGGCTTCGATCTCCGGCGTGCGGATGCAACGGACGGTGGCGCCGGTCATCGCGCGGGTCACGATCGTATCCGTCTCGTGCATGGCGAGGAGCTGCACGCGGCCCCAATCATTGAGGTCGCTCTCGGCAGTCGCCATGAAGCGCGTGCCCATCTGGACGCCCTGGGCGCCAAGCGCGAAGGCCGCCACGAAGCCGCGCGCGTCGCCGATGCCACCGGCTGCCAGCACCGGGATCTTGACCGCATCGACGACCATAGGGACAAGCGGTAGGGTCGCGACGGTGCCGACATGACCGCCCGCTTCTGTTCCAGAGGCAACCACGGCATCGACACCCTCGGCCTCCATGCGACGCGCGTGCTCGACCGTCGGGATCACCGAGACCACCTTGATGCCCGCGTCCTTGAGTTTGCGCACCGCTTCCTCGCCCGGATCGGCGCGCCCGGTGGTCACGACGGGAATGCCGAGCTCGATGCAGGTCGCCACGCACCGTTCGGTGATGCCGCGTCCCATCGGCATGATGTTGACGCCGATCCGCTTCGACGTGAGTTGGCGAACCGCGGCGATATCAGCACGCAATTTCTGATCGGTCCCGCCAAACGTCGGGAGCACGCCGAGGCCGCCCGCCTCGCTCACCGCCGCCACCAGTTCGACGCCGCCGCCGCCCTGCATCGCGCCTTGCAGGATGGGCACGCGAATGCCGAGCAGATCGCAGACGGCGGTGTGAAACATCGGTCGGCTCCTGGTTAAGCCCTGGATCGCCGAAGCCTAGCAAATTGCACGTTGCGACGCGTGGGCGAAGTGCTGGTCGGTGGAATTATTTTGCGGTCCGGTGACAACCAGTGTCTGGCCTCGGGTCTGGCTGAGCTGAATAGTGCATTAGGTGCCGGACCCAATGGCCAACACCGTTCCGTCAAGGAACAACAAAATGCCAATCGCACGCCAGACACCGTGCGCCAGCGTCAGGCCGCGCCCTGCTGCTGCTCGGGCGGCTGCTCCTCGATGATCTTTTCGGCCGTCGCAAGATCGACGGAGACAAGTTGCGACACGCCCTTCTCGCCCATCGTGACGCCGAACAGCCGGTTCATGCGCGCCATCGTCATCGGGTGATGCGTGATGACGAGAAAGCGCGTCGCGGTGTCCGTCGCCATGTGCTCCATGAGACTGCAGAAGCGGTCGACGTTGGCGTCATCGAGCGGCGCATCGACCTCGTCGAGCACGCAGATCGGTGACGGATTGGTCAGGAACACGGCGAAGATCAGCGACAGGGCTGTCAACGTCTGCTCGCCACCCGACAGCAGCGACAGCGTCGCCGGCTTCTTACCGGGCGGCTTGGCGATGATCTCGAGGCCGCCTTCCAGCGGATCCTCGACGCTCTCGATCATCTCGAGGCGCGCCTCGCCGCCGCCGAACAGCGTGCCGAACAATCGCTGGAAGTGACCGTTCACCGTCTCGAAGGCGTCGGTGAGCCGCTTCTTTGCCTCGCGGTTGATCTGGCCGATGGCACCACGCAACTTGTTGACCGCACCCTCGACGTCGAGCCGCTCCATATCCATCGACGCGAACTGCTCGTTGAGCTTGGTCAGCTCGTCGTCGGCCGCCAGATTGACACCACCGAGCCGCTCGCGGTCGACCTTGATTTTCTGCAGGTTGCGATCGACGTCCGGCAGCAACGGCAGCGCCGTGTCGGCGGGATGCTCGGCGAGAGCCAGGCAGTCTTCCGGCGCACAGTCCATCGTCTCGCGGATCTTGCGGGCCTCCTCGCCGCGCCGGATGCGCGCGGCCTCGAGGCGTGCCTCGGTGCGCCCGCGGCTCTCGCGCTGCTCGGCGACGGCCGTCTGCGCTGCGCGCAACGCCTGCTGGGCCTGGCGGTGTGCCGTGTCGGCGGCAGCAAGCTTGTCTGCCGCATCCTGGCGCTCGCGCTCGGCCTCGGCCAGGCTGTCCATGATGGTAGCGCGACGCGCCTCGATTTTCGCCGGCAGATCGACGAGCATTTCGAGCTCGCTCATGGTGTCCTGCAGGCGTTCGTTCAGCGTCGCGATCTGCTGATCCGCACCGGATCCCCGCGTCGACCAGCGCGCATGCTCGGCCTTGACAACGCCATAGCGCTCGGCGCGGATCTGGCGCTCGCGCTCCAATGCCGAAACGGCAGCGCGCCGGTCGCCCAGCGTCGCGCGCAGCGCCTGAGTTGCGCGCTCGGCAGCGGCCAGATCATCCTCGAGGGTCTCGTCCTCGGCCATGATCTCGAGTGCAGCCTCGATCTCGGCGAGCTTCTCGTGGCTCTCGCCCAGCGCCTCCTCATTGCGTACTCGCGCATCCTCGACGGCGGCCATCCGGCTCTCGGTCTCGCGCGCCTGCCGGTCGATGATCGTGAGCGCCTCGCGGGCCCGCGCCAGATCGGATTGCGTATCGCGCCAGAGCTGGCGGAGGCGGCGCTCCTCGCTCTCGGCCACGCGATGAATCTCGCTCGCGGTGCGCTCGGCGGATGCCAGATCCGCGGCTTCCTTGCGCACCTTGGCTTCGCGGCTCTCGATATCGCCGAGCCGGTTGCGCTCGGCGAGGCGCTGCGCGGCAGCTGTCGGCGCGTGCGCAGCGGCGACGAACCCGTCCCAGCGCCAGAGATCGCCCTCGAGCGAAACCAGCCGCTGGCCGGGCTTCAAGGCGCCTTGCAGGCGCCGGCCGTCGTCGCGGGCGACGATGCCGATCTGCTTCAGGCGGCGCGCCAGCTCGGGCGGAGCTTCGACATAGGCCGCGAGCTGGGCGATGCCCTCGGGCAGCTTCGGATCGTCGATCCCCATGTCGATCCGGCGCCAGAACACGGCGGCGTCCTCGGCGACCGGCGCATCGAGATCGTCGCCGAGCGCCGCGCCGAGCGCCATCTCGTAGCCAGCGGCAACACGCAGCTGATCGACGATCGGCGGCAGGCCGTCCTCGCGCAACGGCATCAACAGTTTGCCGAGCGTCTCGAACTCGGTTGCCAATTGGCCTGCCGCCAGCTGGGCGGCTTGGCTCGCCTCGCGCCGCGTTTTGGCTTCACCGGCGAGTTCCTGCGCCTTCTCTTCGGCCGCCATCGCCTGCGTTTCGATCTCACCGACCTCGACGGCCAGCCGCTGCCCGGCCTCGGTCGCCTGCTGCAGCTTCTGGACGTCGGGTGCCCGCGCGGCGATGTCGCGCTTCTGGGTCTCGAGCGCCTGCATCTGGCGCCCCAGCTTCTCGATCTCGGTCTGGCGCTCGGTCTTGCCCTGCTCCAGGCTCTTGCGGCGGGCCCGGGCCTCGAACGCGCGCCGGGTGATCTCGCCGAGACGCGTCTCGGCCGTCTTGAGCTCGCCGTCGGACGTTGCCAGCGCGCCGCGCGCCGTCTCCTCGGCGGTGGCCTGATCCTCGTCCTTCGTCACGAGGCCGTCGGCCTCGGCGACGAGACGATTGAGGATCTCGCGCGCCTCGGCAACCAGCTGCTCCTCGCGGCCGATGTCGCGCTTGAGCTGCTCGGCGCGGCCCTGCATCTCGCGCTGGCGATGCGTGAGCTGCGCCGCCTCCTTCTCGAAGCTCTCTTGCTCGATCTTGATGCGGGCGAGAATGGCGCCGCGCTTGGCTTCCTCGTCGCGCTTTGGCTGCATCGCCTCGGCGAGTTCGGCTTCCTCGCGCAGCGCCTTCGATTCGGCCTCGGACGCGGCAGCGAGTCGGCTCAACGCCTCGGTCAAAGCGCTTTCCGTCTCGACGACCTCGACCTGTGCGGCGGTCCATGCGAGATGCGACAGCAGCGCCTCGCCGCGCCGGATCTCGACCGACAGCTCCTTGTAACGCCGCGCCTGCCGGGCCTGCCGCTTGAGGTTTTCGATCTGGCTCGACAACTGACCCAGCACATCGCCGAGCCGCGCCAGGTTGCCCTCGGCGGCTTTGAGGCGCAGCTCTGCCTCATGACGGCGCGAGTGCAGGCCAGCGATCCCGGCGGCATCCTCGAGAATACGGCGGCGCTGCTCGGGCTTGGCGTTGACGATCTCGCCGATCTGGCCCTGGCGCACGAGGGCCGGGGAGCGGGCGCCGGTCGCGGCATCCTCGAACAGGATCTTGATGTCGCGGGCCCGCGCGTCGCTGCCGTTGATGCGATAGGCCGAGCCCATGTCGCGCTCGATGCGCCGGGTGATCTCCAGGGTGTCGCTGTCGTTGAATTCGGCCGGCGCCGTGCGGGCCGAGTTGTCGATGAACATCGTGACTTCGGCAGAGTTGCGCGCCGGACGCGTGTTAGTGCCCGAAAAGATCACGTCTTCCATAGTAGAGGCGCGCATCGACTTGTACGAGGTCTCGCCCATCACCCAGCGGAGTGCCTCGAGCAGATTCGACTTGCCACAACCATTCGGCCCGACGACGCCGGTCAGGCCCGTCTCGATGACGAGTTCCGTCGGCTCGACGAAGGACTTGAATCCGAGAAGGCGCAGTCGATTGATATGCATTCCGTCTATCCCAGTTCAGCGGCCGTCGGCTGGGTTGGCACGGCCGGGCAGGCGATGCCCAGACCGCAAGACTATTCCGTGCCGAACCCAACGGCTTTCACGCCCAACGACCTGCTGTCGCGAAATCATGTAGCGATTCCAGGGCTTCGGGCAAAGCGTGTCTCGCCTCGGGGCCCGAGTTGTCACCAGCGGCGATGCCCGGCGGGCAGGCCGAGCCAGCCGAAAACGGAATGCGAGCGCATACCCCATGGAAGGGAAGGGCGCAAATCGCAGGGCGAGGCGGCGAATCAATCGGCGTCGGCGCGTTATCCAGCATCGAGCGGTTTCGAGCGCAACGAGAACGAACAGGGAAAACGACGAGAGGAGCAAGGGCTGCCGTCGCAATCTGCAGCGCTTTCCGGCCGAGCTGATGCCTGCGAGTCCATTCTCCCCGTCGCCTGCACTTTGACGGGAAGAAGGTTAGGATGAAGGGCGGCCACGGCGCAGCGCATGTTGCGATTGGACGTCAGGTTTCCCTCCGATCGCGCCGGTCGCAAGGAACATTCGAAGACCCGGTAGAATGGGCCATAAGAGTGCCCGACATCATCACGATTTTGCCTTCTCCTCTTTTCCGCTCTTGAGTACCATATCGGTCTACTGAATTGTCCAGTCGCGGAGACTTCGATGCCCCGCTATCGCAACGCGCTTCCCCAGTTGTCCGGAGATATTTTCCTGGCCGACGCAGGGGTCGAGACCGATCTCATCTTCAACCACGGCATCGAGATTCGCGAGTTCGCCGCGCATACATTGCTGCCCGATCCGAGGGGCCGAGCAGCTTTGTCACGCTACTTCGAAGGCTTTCTCTCGCTGGCCGATCAGCAGAACACCGGCTTCATTCTCGACACCGTCTCGTGGAAGGCCCATCGACACTGGGCGGACAAACTCGGCGCAACCGATGACGACTTGAAAGCGGCAAACGAAGAGTGCGTTCGCTTCATCGCCGAGTTGCGGGACCGCTTTTCAGGCAACGCCAAGCCGATTGTCCTCAACGCCGTCATCGGGCCACGCGGTGACGCGTATAAGCCCGAGGCCGTCATCTCCATGGAGAGTGCCGAACAATACTACGCGCAACAACTCGGGTGGCTCGTCGCAACCGAGATCGACATGGTTTCGGCGCTCACCTTCAACCAAGCTGGCGAGGCTGCGGGGCTGGCGAAGGCAGCAATGAAGGTCGGCCTGCCCGCCGCCATCTCCTTCACCGTCGAAACGAACGGCGCATTACCGAACGGCCAGAGCCTCGCCGACGCGATCACGGAGGTCGACGCCGCCACGGACCACTATCCGGCCTACTACATGGTCAATTGCGCACATCCCGATCACTTCGGCGGTGCGTTGCTCGATGCCCCGTGGGCGCGCCGCATCCGGGGCATCCGCGCCAATGCCTCGCGTCTTAGCCATGCCGAACTCGATGCGGCGCCAGCGCTCGACGCAGGCAATCCTCAGGAGCTTGCTCAACAATATAGCGCTCTTTCCAAGCGAATGCCGTGGTTGAATGTGTTCGGCGGATGCTGTGGCTCGGACCTTCGCCACGTCACGGAAATCGCCCGTGCGCTGGAGAGGAGTACGACTGCGGATCGTTAGCGCCGGCCACAGTAGGGAGTTGAGGTATGAGCGAAGCCAACAAAGCAGCGGTTCGCGGCATTCCCGCCACTGGCCGCCGCGTCGCCATCGACGAGATCCAGATCACCCGAATGCGTGACGGCAAAATCGCGGAACGCTGGAGCCTGGCCGATGCGCCGAGCCTCCTAGAACAACTCGGCGTCGACCGCGTGCCGAGTTGAGGGGCCGGCCCGTATTGGGGAAACGAGGATCGTGACGACACATTCATTTCGACCAGCCCGCATCGACGATGCGGCCGTCTTGGCCGAGTTGGTCAACTACGCCGGTGAAGGCTTGCCGCTCTATCTGTGGGGCAAGTTGGCGTCAGCCGGTGAGACGGCTTGGGACATCGGGCACATGCGTGCTGCGCGGGAAACCGGCAGCTTCTCTTACCGCAACGCGACCATCATCGAACACGAGGGACAGGCGGCCGGCAGTCTCATCGGTTACGCCATCCCCGACGTCGTGGAGCCGATACCTGCGGACATGCCGGCGATGTTCGGCCGCTGCAGGAGTTGGAAAACCTTGCTCCCAGCACATGGTACGTCAACGTGCTCGCCGTCCTGCCACCCTATCGAAGCCTCGGTCTCGGAACCGAACTGCTGCGTTTCGCAGACAACGTCGGACGCGACGACGGCTGTCGCGGCATGAGCGTCATCGTTTCGAATTCAAACCACGGCGCCCGGCGTCTTTACGAGCGATTGGGCTACGCTGAGACAGCGGCGCGCCCCATGGTGAAGGAGGGCTGGGTCAACGACGGCACGGAATGGGTATTGCTGACCAAGCGGCATGCGTGATTGCCGTTTCGACCATGTCGGCTCTGGACGCAAGTTCGACCGCGAAAAGAACACAACAAGAAATCGCCGCTCTGGGTCATTCGCGCCGAATCGGCGCGTCGTTCAGGTGCACAACTCTGCCCGCTCAAATAGTCAAAGTGACAGTGGTCACTCGCAGAACGCCCACACTCACCGCTGCGCGGTTGCGCCCTGGGCCAGCAGCGGATCGACGATCGCGCGGATCTCCGGCATGCCGATCACCTTCTTCACGAGGCGGTCGCCGATGAAGAAATTCGGCGTGCCGATGATGCCGAGTTGACGACCGCGCTCCTTGACCGACTTGAGCCCGTCGATCAAGGCCTGGTTCTTCAGGCAGGCGTCGAACTGGTCGCGCGTCATGCCGGCCTGTTGCGCCACTTTGAAGATCGCGTCGGTGCGCACCTCTTGCGCGACCCAGGCGGATTGCTGCGCCAGGAACTTCTCGTAGAGCGGCAGGTATTTCTCCATCGGCGCGCAACGCAGCGCGATGGTGGCGTTGCCGCTGGACTTGCCGATCGGGAACTCGCGCAGGATCAGCCGCACCTTGCCGGTGTCGATGTACTCGCGCTTCAGGACAGGGAAGGTCTCGGCCTGGAAACGCCGGCAGTAGGGGCACGTCAACGACATGTATTTGATCATGACGACCGGCGCAGAGGCCTTGCCGATCGAAAACTCAGGGATCGGCCCAGCCTTCATGATCTCGGCGCCGGAGGGATTCTGCATCACCTCGCGGGCAGGTGCGTCGCTTTCGTTGCGATCGGAAAACGGGGAAAAAGCGGGCTTGTCCGTGGCCGAGCCGGTCGCAAGCGGGTTGGCCGCGCCAGCCGCCGCCGTTTGACCGTCCGCGCTGCCGCCAGCCCCGAGCAGTCCGCCAGTGTCGCCCGCACAACCGCCGAGCCCGCTGGCGACGGCGAGAGGAAACAGCCAACGCGTAAGCCCCCAGCGGCGCATGGGCACTACTTCTTCTCGGCCGGAGCTGGCGTCACTGCGGGCGTCGCTGCCGGCGTCGCCGCTGGAGCGGCAGGCCCCAGGAGTGGATCAATCGCCTGCTCGAAGGCTGCGACCTGGTCGGCGCGGCCCTCGAAGCGCTTGCCGTTGATGAAGAAGCTCGGCGTCGCGCGCACACCGAACGTCTTGCTGCCGCGATCCCGCGTGCCGGTTACGCCGTCCAGCATCTTCTGGTCGGTCAGGCACTTGTCGAAGGTGTCTTTCGTAAATCCAAACTCCTCGGCGATCTTGAGCAGCGACGGCACCGGATTGCCCTGCACGAAGGCCCAATCTGCCTGCTTCTCGAACAACTTCGAGACCAGCGGATAGGTCTTGTCGCCCCCCGCGCAACGGCCGAGCATGGACGCAGCCGCCGCCAGATTGTCGAGCGGGAACTCGCGCAGGATCAGCCGCACCTTGCCGGTGTCGATATATTTGGTTTTCAGCGACGGCAGCACCGTGTTGTGGAAGGTTGCGCAGTGACCGCAGGTCAGCGAGGCGTATTCGACGATGGTCACGGGGGCATCATCCTTGCCCAGCGCCACGTCCGGCAGCGGGCCCGGCTTCATAAGTTCTTCGACCGTGACCTCGGGCGACGGCGCTGGTGCCTTCTTCTGCTGGGCGATCGCTGGGGAGACAGCGAGAGCCGCGGCCAATGTGATCGCGGACAAGCCCGCCGAAAGTCGGCCGGTGGTGAAACGCTGGGTCAGGTGAAACACGGCGGGCTCCTCGGCGATTGGGCCAAATATCTTGCCATCACGGTCGGCGCGACCGCTAACATGGCTTCCGCGTTGGATTAAGACAAAACGGTGCTGAATGCCAACTGAACGGTGTGCGACCGTTCGGCCCGGCTCGAGCCTCGGCTGGATCAGCGGGCCGATCGCCGGGCCGAGAGGCCGGCCGACATCTTCTCGAGCGCACTGCGCAACCGCTCATCGGCGACGGCCAGAACTTCGGCAGGCGGCGGCGTGCTGGGAGGCGCCAGCGCAACCGGCTTGGCCGCTCCACGCCCCGCCGCGATCGGCCCCTGGATGATACGCAGGTCCGCGATGGCTCGATAGCCGAAGTAGGCATTGATCCGTTCGATGATCTGGCGGGTTTTATATTGAACGTCGAGCGCGCGGCCGCCATCGACCCGCAACAGCAGCATGGCGCCGGGTCGGCCGCTTTCGGCGTCCTCGGTCTCGGCGTAAGCATTGACAGACTTCGGCCATTTGAGCCGCTCTGGCGCGGTGTATCGCGCAAAATCAGGCCCGACGATGGTCGCCCAGTCGGTGATCATTGTGGCGGTGGAGAAGCCGTATTTCTCGAAGGCCTTGCGGGTCAGCCGGGGAACGAAGCTGCCGAGGGTGCGCGCGCCGAATTGGGGCTTGCGGACACCAGCGGTCTGGCTCTGTAAAGCCGGGCTCTTGGGCGAGGCAACCTTCGCTGAATCCTGCATTTCCACGGACTCCCTTGCAACGGCGGTATCATTCGGACCCGACGCTGCTTAACATAGGGTTAATGATTCGCCTCAAGCCCGCGGGTGACGCGATGACTGCTGTGGCGCGAAAGCAACAACTACCTGAAGCTGGCCCCGACAGTGTGCCGGCTCTCCTGCGATGGTATGATCGCGATCGCCGTGAACTGCCTTGGCGCTATGGCCCCGGCGAGAAGGCCAATCCCTACCGCGTCTGGCTGTCGGAGATCATGCTGCAGCAGACGACCGTCAAGGCCGTGATCCCCTATTTCGAGCGCTTCGTGAAGCGCTGGCCGACGGTCAAAGCCTTGGCCAACGCGCCGATCGACGACGTGCTCGCGGCCTGGGCAGGGCTTGGCTACTACTCCCGGGCCCGCAATCTCCACGCCTGTGCACAAGCGATCATGGCCGATCACAAGGGCCGGTTTCCCCGCACCGAAGCGAAGCTGCTGGGATTGCCGGGCATTGGCCCCTATACGGCGGCAGCCATCGCCGCCATCGCATTCGGCCAGAAAGCGAGCCCGGTCGACGGCAACATCGAGCGCGTGGTCGCCCGTTTGTTCGCAGTCCGCGAGCCGCTACCGGGCATCAAGACCACGCTGCGCAATCTGGCAGCGACGCTCACGCCCGAAACCCGTGCTGGCGACTTCGCCCAGGCAATGATGGATCTCGGCGCGACGACCTGCACGCCAAGGCGCCCGTCCTGCATGATGTGCCCGCTGTCGGCGCAATGCGCGGCCAACGCCCTGGGCATCGCCGAGTCCCTGCCCGCCCGCGCGGCCAAGGCCGAGCGCCCCGTGCGATACGGCGTGGCCTTCGTTGCACTGCGTGAAGACGGTCACGTCCTGTTGCGCAAGCGCCCGTCAGCCGGACTGCTCGGCGGCATGCTCGAGGTTCCATCGACGGAATGGACCGATGGACGGATTGCCGCCCAGGCAGCCCTGCGCTCGGTGCCGATCCGTTCCGACTGGTGGCCGGTGGCGGGCACGGTCACGCATGCGTTCACGCATTTCCGCCTGGAGATGCAGGTCTATCGCGCGTTGGTGCCAGCCGATGCGCTGCTCGATCTGTGGGCCGAGCCTGACCGCTGCAAATGGGTGCACCGCCGCGATCTGCACGCCGAAGCCCTGCCGAGCGCCATGCGCAAGCTGATCGGCCACGCGCTCAAGGAGCACTCTTGATTTGGCGCTTCGGTTGCGCGTCTTTACTTTGCGCTTCGGTTGCTCATTTGTTTGGCCCTTCAGCTGCCCACTGACGCAGCCGGGCCGTGATTCCAGGCGCGGTTGCGTCAGTGGGCATCCGAAGGAGCAACCATGCGCCGGAAGCGCAAGTGGGCATCTGAAGGCGCAAATAAAATGGTGGGGTCCCGAGGATTTGAACCTCTCGGCAGCCAACTCTCCCGTTTCAAAGCCGGCGGGTTTACAATCCGCTGGAGAGACAGGACCCCGTGCACGTGGCTGGATTCGAACCAGCAACCTCCGGCAGCTCGGGCCGGCACCTCTGCCAATTGGGCTACACGCGCAAACTCTCGACATAATCGTACATTCTGTTTTGGCCCCGGCCCGCGGATTTGAACCGCGCCTTTCCGCTCCACGGGCGGACGTGCTGACCACTGACACCAGACCGGATAAGTTTTATGGCTCTTTGCCTAGCCCTTCAGCTGCCCACGTTCCCGGCGAAGCCAAGCTCCGCATGGACGCATGCCTGGCGCACGGCGCGGGTGCGCAGTGGGCACCTGAAGCGCCGAATAAAGTGGTGCCCTTGGCTGGATTCGAACCAGCAGCCTCCGCGTTCTGAGCGCGGCGCCTCTGCCAATTGGGCTACAAGGGCAATCCGAATAGGTGGGTTTTGCTTGGGTTTGGGGCGCCATTGCGGAAAGTCGCCGCACGTTTCCGATCAGCCAAGTCGCTACCGGTAAGCGCACTGCGATAAACGCAGGGATGCTCGCGGAAACGAGGCCAGTTCAGATCAGACGTGCGAGGATGTATGACGGCGCGGTCTTTCCTAGGCCGCGCAATAGTCCACCATCATCAGCGATAATATCGCCGATGTCGCGTAAGTCGCAGAATGTGGACCGTGTTTGTCATGACTTGAAAATGATCGAATGATCGGAATAAGTCAAGCCTGCAGAAAAAAATAAAAGCCGCCGCGAGTTTCCATCGCGGCAGCTTTTCTTGTGCCGGTTTTATTCGCTTCAGCGCGGTTGCGCCGGAGCAGCCGGCGTTGGAACCGGCACTGGCGCAGGAGCCGCCGGCGCCGGTTGTGCCGGCGCAGGTGACACCGGAGGTACCGGCGCAGCCGCTGGTGGCGAGGCCGGAGCAGGTGCCGCTGGTACGGGCGGCGCAGCAGCTGGAACCGGCGGTGCTGGTGGCGGCGTCGCCGGCACGGCAGCCGGAGCCGGAGCCGGATCACGACGCGGCGCGGCGGGCGTAACGGCAGGCGGTGCGGCCTTTGGTGCCGCGGACGGCGCAGGCGTCGTAACCGGCGGCGTGACGAGCGTTGCCTTCACGCGCTCGATGTCTGGCACCGCGTCGCGCGCGCCGCGTTCAGCTGCCCGCTCATAGAGCGTCAGCGCGCGCTGAAGATCCGGCAATCCATCCGCCGCCTTCAGCTTGCTGAGGTAGAACGGATCGAACGATCGCGCGAGTGCCAGCAAGACTTCTGGGAGTGGACCGTTCATGGCGGCGATGAAGCGCTTGCGCGCCTCGATCACCTGTCCGGCATCGAAGAAGCGCTGGCCTTCCGAAAGCAACCTGGCGGTCGCCTCCCGATCGATACCGTTCTGCACGACCGGCGGCGGCGGACGATTCGATGCCGGAGCCGCGTCCTTGAGGGCTGGCGCAGGCGGCTGGGCCGGTTGCGGGTTGATCACCTTCACGGGCGCCGGAGCCGATGCAGGCGGCGCCTTGGGTTCCACCTTAGGTGCCGGAACCATCGCGACTTTCGGCTCAGGCTTGGCCTCGGCCTTCGGTGCAGGTTTCACCTCGGCTGGCTTGGGCTCGGCCTTCGGCTCAAGCTTCACTGCCACCTTCTTGACTTCGGTCTTCGCCGGCTTCGTCCTAACCGTGTCGGATTCGACGGACCTCGATTGCGCCATCGGCGGCGAATCCTTGATCGAGCCGCCCGCCGCAGTCACCAGATCCATCGAGTCCCGGCATCCACCCGCGACCATCATCGCGCCGAGACACAGCGTCCCCGCAATTGTCAGCAGGCCTCTCGCCTCGGACCGGCGTCGGACTTTCTCGCTGAGCGCCATCATCAACCCCCTTTATGCAACGCACGCATGCGCGCTTGTCTGGGGGCCAGTTTCCGAACGATTCGGCTGGGCGCGTCGAGGCAGCCAAGGCCGTTGATCACAGATTGGCTGGTGCTTACGCACACAATCCACAGGCGCACCGCGCCGGAGTGTCACAGCGAGCAGCCAGATTGCGCCGTCTGCTTGCGACATTGCGGTCCGCGCGCTGTGGCCACGCGCGGACCGTTACTTCGCCGGCATCGCTACCGGGCTCGACGCAGCGCCAAGGCCAAGCTGCCGGCGCGCTTCTTCGCGCAATGCATCGATCGGCTTCAATGTGCCTTCAACCTCGTAGTGCCAAAATGTCCAGCCATTACAGGCTGCTTTTCCTTGCACTTCCGCGCCGAGGCGATGAATGGAACCCTGCCTGCGCTGCGCGCCAGTCAGCGCCAGCGTGCCGTCCGCCCGTACCTCGGCCCAGACCCGCCCCCGCTCGTCGGAGAGCCGCGTGCCGGCCTCGAGAATTCCGAGTTCGATGATGGCTCCGAAAGGAACGCGCGGCTCGGCGCGTTTGGAGCGCTGCGTTTCGAGCGCGGCAATCTCCAGCGGCCGCACCTTGGCAATGCGCTCCTCGGCAGCCTTCGCGTAATCCGGATCGCGTTCGATACCAATCCACCGCCGGCCCAGCCGCGCGGCAACGGCGCCCGTCGTGCCAGTTCCGAAAAACGGATCCAGCACGATGTCTCCTGGGTTGGTCGAGGCGAGCAGGATGCGATGCAGCAGCGCTTCCGGCTTCTGCGTCGGATGCGCCTTGCGACCGCCGTCATCCTTGAGGCGCTCGGGCCCCGAGCAGATCGGGAACAGCCAATCGGAGCGCATTTGCACGTCGTCGTTGCCCGCCTTCATCGCTTCGTAGTTGAAGGTCACGCGCGCTTTTCGGTCCCGGCCCGCCCAGATCAGCGTCTCGTGCGCATTGGTGAAACGCTTGCCGCGGAAGTTCGGCATCGGATTTGCTTTGCGCCAGATCACGTCGTTCTGCAGCCAGAAGCCGAGATCCTGCAGCGCTACACCGAGCCGGAAGATGTTGTGATACGAGCCGATCACCCAGATCGCACCATCCGGTTTCAAGACACGGCGGCACTCGGCGAGCCAGGCGCGCGAGAAAGCGTCGTAGTCGGCGAAGCTCGCGAACTTGTCCCACGCATCGTCGACACCATCGACGATCGTGTTGTTGGGGCGATAGAGCTGGCGCTCCAGCTGGAGATAATAGGGAGGGTCGGCGAAGACCAGATCGATGGAACTGTCGGGCAATGTGCGCAGCTGCTCGAGGCAATCGCCACGGAGAATGCGGTTGAAACGAACCTCGGCACGCGGACGGCGACGCTCGACCATGGGACTTGGAACTTTCGCTACACGACAAAGGCGGACGCTACGGGACTGACCGACGGACTGGCGCAACATGACAGACGATCGAACGGACAGGCTGTCGATCCAGCGCCGCCAACTTCGATCCGCAGGGTTAAGGACACGTTAATGCCATCGCCCACAGCTTCGTCACTATACGAGGGAATGCGGCGAACGAACGGCGAACGTTGCGCGTACATACCGGCGATTGCGTTCAGCCCGGTTGAATGCGCCGGCTCCAGCGGCCGGCCAGCCGCGCGAGATCCTCAGCCTCGTCGACGTCCGACAGCATCGTCGTCGTAGCGACCGAGCGGCCCGCGAGATTGGACAGCACATCGCCGAGCGTATGCGACGTCGACCAGCGCACGTTGCCATAGAGCAGCAAGCGTCGTGCGGACGGCCGCAACCCGACCAGCCAGAAGCCGCCATCGCTGGCGGGGCCGAACACGGCCTGATGCCGCCCGAGCAGGCGAAACGCCCGGCGCACGTCACCGACGCCGATCTCTGGAATGTCGGTGCCGACGATGCACACGGGGCCGGGCGGCAAGTGTCGCATGGGGCGTGCGAGACGCTGGCCGAGATCGCCGCCGCCCTGCGCCATCCGCGCCAGAGTTCGTGGCAACATGCGACTGGCAACACCGCGATCCGGCGCGATCGCAATGGTCGTGCGCCAGAACGGCTGATGCCCGAGGCGCGCCATCACCTGCGCCGCGGTCGCGCGATAAAACCGCGTTGCCTCGCCGACGCCGAGCACGCGCGCGAGGCGCGACTTGACGCGGCCCGCGACCGGTTCCTTCGCCATGATAACCAGATGACAAGCAAAGGGCGCCGCGAGTTTTCGCGACGCCCTGTTGTCTCGACGGATGGGTTTGGCAACCATCAGTGTATCGCGATCCTCAGACCGCCTTCACAGGAACCATCACGTAGCCCTTGCCGTCGCGCTTGATCGTGCCCGCGCCCGGCATGCCCCAGTGATAGCCGGTGACAACAGCGCCCTCCCGCACAGCGCGATCGAACAACGCGCGGCGGCTCTTCTCGGCAAGTGCGGCGTCCTGGTCGAAGGCTGCTTGCCAGCCGGGGTTCTTCACGAACAGCGCCGGGATATTGGTGACGTCGCCCGAGACGATCAAGCGGCGGCTTCCCGACGTCACGGCATAGGACGTATGGCCTGGCGTATGGCCGTTGCTGTTGATCGCGCGGATGCCCGGCACGACGTCCTTGTTGTCGGCCACCTGCTTGATGTTTTTCCAGGTCGGCATTGTCGCCTGGACGCGCTTGGCGAGGCCTTGGCGCGCCTCCGGCAGCTTGGCGATCGTCGCCGGATCCGCCCAGAACTTGTACTCCGCTTCCGGCACGATGATCTCGGCGTTCGGGAACACCTGTGCGTTGGTGTCCTTTGCCATCAGGCCGAAGATATGATCGCCGTGGAAATGCGTGACGACGATGGTCGAGATCTTGGCCGGGTCGATACCCGCTGCGGCGAGATTCTTCGCGGCCAGCAAGCCTGCCTTCGGTCCACCCGCCTGCCCGCCGGTTCCGCTATCGAACATGATCGTCTTGCCGCGGCGCTCGACGACAGTGATCGTGAACGGGATCGGCACATGCTCTTCGGTCAGGCCGGCTGCCTTGAGCGCAGCTTTCGTCTCGTCGACCGAAGCATTCTTGATGAAGGCCGGATCGTGTGCCTTCTCCCAAATGCCGTCGTAGACCTGCGTGACATTCCAGTCGCCGACCTTGAACTTGGCGTAGCCGCGCTCCATGAAGTTCGGTGCAGCGGCAGCCGGCTTGGCGGCGGCGCCTGCACCCGAACCGGACCCAGACCCCTTCTGCGCATGGGCGGGTGAAATGAATTCCAGCGGTCCGTCGAGACCGAAAGCGGCGCCGGCTGTCGCCGCCGAGATCACGAACCCGCGGCGTGAGATGCTTTTCATTGATGTGCTCCCTGAAGGCTTGGCCCTTCGATATGGCTCGATGCCCGACCGCCGCGCACACTAGGGGCGCAACTCACAGGACATAAGCGGCGAAATAGCATGGTCACGCAGAAGTGACCAGGAGACTGTCCTCCAACAGTCACCCGTAAAGACGGGCAATCAGCCGGGCTGGAATGCGCAGGTAGAACAGGCCAAGGCACGCGATGTTGCGCGCCGTTCGCCGGGCGTATCCGTCGCGTCGATAGCGGACGGCACTGGTCACCGCGCGCGCGCGCAGGATAATGGTTCGCGCCCGGCCGAGGCGCCGGATGAGATCGACATCCTCCATCAGCGGCATTTCGCGAAAGCCGCCGATCTGCTGATAGAGCCGCCGCGGCACCAGCAAGCCCTGGTCGCCATAAGGGAGACGAAGCAGCGTGCAACGAATGGCAACGCCCCACTCGATGACCCGCGGCTTGAAGCCCAGATCATCGAGCGCAAACCGGAAGGCCGCCGCAGTCTCCGGGCGCTGGCCGACCTCGACGCGCTCGATGAACGCCGCCACCTCCTGCTCCCAGCCGGGCTCGAGCACCGTATCGGCATGCAGGAATAACAGCCACGGGAAGCGCGCCGCCTCGGCGCCGGCGCAGAGTTGGCGTCCACGCCCAGGATCCGACGACAGAATGGTCGCGCCGGCCTGTTCTGCGATCGACAGCGTCCGGTCCGACGAGCCGCCGTCGACGACGATCACTTCGCGAACCAGCCCGTCCACTGTCGCCGGCACCAGCGACGTCAACGACGCCGCAAGGCCAGTCTCAGCATTGAGCGTTGGAACGATGACCGATATCATGCGGGATGTCGTGCTCCTGGACGGCCCAAGTTATAGGCACCGCAATGGCTGGCCGGAAGCCCGCAGTCGCACCTGAAGTCAGATATTGTGCCAGATATTGTGAATGAGGATCGCGCCATGGTTCGCAAGCTCATCTCGTCCGGATCCCGTTTCGAAGAAGAGGTTGGATATTCGCGGGCTGTCGTCGACGGAGACTACGTGTGGATGTCGGGATGCACGGGTTTCGACTACAAGGCGATGACGATTTCAGACGATATTGCCGCCCAATGCCGCCAGACCTTCCAGAATATAGAGGCAGCCCTGAAAGACGCCGGATGCTCGCTCGCCGATGTGGTGCGAGCGTTCTACATCCTGCCGGCACGCGACGACTGGCCCGCCTGCTGGCCCGTGATCCGCGAACATTTCGGCATCACCCGTCCAACCTCCACAGTGATATTCGCCGGCCTCGCCGATCCCCGCATGAAGATCGAAATCGAGGTCACCGCGCGGCTGCGCCAATAAAGGAAGCACGAGCATGATCAGCGTCGAGCATGCGCGCACGATGGCGCGCTACAACGAATGGCAGAACCGGTCGATTTACGCGGCCGCCGACACCCTGAGCGATGCCGAGCGGCGCATGGAACGCGGCTCGTTCTTCGGGTCCATCCATAGAACACTCTCGCATCTGATGTGGGGCGACCTGATGTGGTTCAGCCGCTTCATTGGCAATGAGCAGCGGCTCGCCACCATCAAGGAGAGTCCGGGCCTGTTTGCTGATTGGGACGACCTGAAGCGCCGTCGCACCACATTCGATCAAGAGCTGATCGACTGGGCCGACCGCCTCGATCAGAGCTGGTTGTACGGCAACCTCACTTGGTACTCGGGAGCGACACAGCAGGAGCGGGTCAAGCCGCAATGGTTCCTCTTGACCCACTTTTACAATCATCAGACACACCACCGCGGACAGGTTCACGCCATGCTGACAGCCGCCGGCGCGAAACCTGACGATACCGATCTGATGCTGATGCCGACGTGATGAGGCGCTACTTCCGCGAGCGAGCCTTCTTCCGCGGTGGTTGACCCACATAGTAGTCGGTCAGGATCGCCGGATTCCCTCTGAAGCCGTGCCGCCCCTCGAAGACGTTGGCGGCCCATGACGGATAACCGCAGTAGCTTCCACGAATGCTGCACGCTTCAGCGTCGGTCGCCGCAATGACCGCACCCGCAGACAGCGCTAGGGCAGTGGCACATATTGCCATGAGAATTCGCATGGTTTTGACCTTTCGTGTTGCCCGGCAGGTTGCCCCTGCCTGGAGCCACAACTGAGGTGTTTTCGCCAAATCACAAGTACCCATCGCTCGAACGTGAACGCGACCGCGCTTTTCGTGATTACGCCCGGACGCAGCTTTCTTCGCAGCCCGAATTCCGGTAGCGTCCGCGCCGACCCTAGGGACATCCGGAGCCCCATGACATGCAAGATCGCGTCCCGATCGGACACAGCGTCTGCCCGCACGATTGCCCGTCGACGTGCGCGCTCGAGGTGGAACTCCTGCCCAACGGACGCATCGGACGCGTGCACGGGGCCAAGGCCAACGACTATACGGCCGGCGTCATCTGCAACAAGGTCGCGCGCTATGCCGAGCGGGTGCATCATCCCGATCGCCTGATGCATCCGCTGAAGCGGTCCGGCCCGAAAGGTTCCGGCCAATTCACGCGCTGCTCGTGGGACGAGGCACTGGACCTGACCGCCGAAGCCTTCCTGGCAGCCGAGCGCAAGCTCGGCAGCGAGACCGTCTGGCCCTACTACTTCGCCGGTACGATGGGACTGGTGATGCGCGACGGCATCCAGCGCCTGCGGCACGCCAAGCGCTATTCGCAGCAGTTCTCGACGATCTGCACCACATCGGCCTGGACCGGCTTCATCGCAGGCACCGGCAAGCTCGCCGGCTCCGACCCCCGCGAGATGGCGAAAGCGGACGTGCTGGTGATCTGGGGCACCAACCCCGTGCACACGCAGGTCAACGTGATGACGCACGCCGTGCGGGCCCGCAAGGAGCGCGGCGCCAAGCTGGTCGTCATCGACATCTACAAGAACGCGACGATGGAGCAGGCGGATCTCGCGCTCTGCCTGAAGCCCGGCACCGACGGCGCGCTGGCCTGCGCCATCATGCACGTGCTGTTCCGCGACGGCCATGCGAACTGGCCGTACCTCGAACAATACACCGACTGCCCGCGCGATCTCGAGGCACACTTAAAGTCGAAAACGCCGGAGTGGGCGGCCAAGATCACCGGGCTCACCGTCGCCGAGATCGAGACGCTCGCCCACTTGATCGGGACGACACCAAAGACCTATCTGCGGCTCGGCTACGGCTTCTCGCGCCAACGCAACGGCGCCCACAACATGCACGCGGCGTCCTGCATTGCCGCCGTCACCGGCGCCTGGCTGCACGAGGGCGGCGGCGCGTTCCACAACAATGGCGCCATCTTCCACTGGGACAAGACGCTGATCGAAGGCCTCGATGTGCTCGATCCCACGACGCGCATGCTCGATATGAGCCGCATCGGACCGATCCTGACCGGCGACACATCGGATCTCGGCAGCGGGCCGCCGGTAACGGGGCTATTCATCCAGAACATGAATCCAATGCAAGTAGCGCCCGAGCAGCGGCTGGTCAGACGTGGCTTCGCGCGCGAGGATCTCTTCACGTGTGTGCACGAACAGTTCATGACAGCAACGGCCAAAATGGCCGACGTGGTGCTGCCGGCGACGATGTTCCTGGAGCATGACGACGTCTATCAGGGTGGCGGGCATCAGTACATTCTGCTCGGGCCGCAGCTGATCCCGGCGCCAGGCGAGACGCGCTCCAACCACGATGTTCTCACCGGGCTCGCCAAGCGGCTCGGCGCCTCGCATCAGGGGTTCGAGATGAGCCCGCGCGAGATCATCGACTGGACGTTGCAAAAATCGGGTTGGGGCACGCTCGCCACGCTCGAACAGACGAAATGGATCGACTGCCAGCCCGACTTCAAGACCGCGCATTACATCAATGGTTTCGCCTATCCCGACGGCAAGTTCAAATTCAAGCCCGACTGGCCGAACGTGCCGGCGGGACGCAAATGGGACTGGGGCATCGCGCATACGATCCCTTCTCTCCCCGACTATTGGGACGTGAACGAGACCTCCGATACGCGCCATCCTTTCCGGCTCGCAACCTCGCCGTCGCGCAGCTATCTCAACTCGTCCTTCAACGAGATGCCCTCGAGCCGCCAGCGCGAAGGCCACCCGCGCGCCAAAATGCACCCGGCCGATCTGGCGGCGCTTGGTCTCGCCGACGGACAGAAAATCGTGATGGGCAACGAGCGCGGCGAGATCCGCCTGCACGCCGAGGCGTTCGACGGACTCCAGCGCGGGGTCGTGATCGTGGAGTCGATCCCGCCGAACGACGATTTCGAGGGCGGTGAAGGGCTCAACACGCTGACCAGCGCGACGCGAATCGCCCCCTTTGGCGGCGTGGCATTCCACGACAATCACGTGTGGATCAAGGCCGCCTGACGCGGATCTTCAGGCGGCGCAACTGATTGCCGGCCTTAAGTTGCGCAGACCACACAAGGCGCCGCGCGCCACAACCACGGTTGCACTCTGCTTACGGTAAGCAAATCTTGAGCCGGCTGTGGTTTTGTCCTTGTGCCCCCAGAATGGGGCGCACAAATCGTGGGAAACAACGGTGAGCGATACAACTGGGGCGACAACCGACGGGGAATTGCTGCCGGTGACGCGCCGCTATCTGGCCGGGTCCGTCGTCTTGACACTGGCGGTCGTGGCGATCGTGGGCGCGGTCATGCCGGCCTATGCCCCGCACTCGCTGATATCTTTCGTCGTGTCGTCGCTGGCGATGCTGGCCGTTCTGTTGGCGGCGCTCGTTCTGGCTCACCGCTGGGTTACCCGCGCCATCTTTGGAAACAATGCCATTGCACCGTCGATGAGCAATGCCCTCGGCGGTCTGCAAGCCCCCTTTACCGACCGCGACTCCGAAACGGCTGCCGCGTTGCGCCTGGCGCAAGTCCGGCATGTGTTCGAACAGCTCGGCGCGATGATGACATTCAACATCATCAACGCCTTCATCGTGGCCTTCGCCCTCGCCGGCTCGGTCAATGCTTACCTGCTGGGCGGATGGCTGCTGCTGGTGCAGGGCACTGCGATCATGGCGCTTGCCGCCCGCTTCACAGCGCGCAAACGCCCGCCGCCAAAGTCGGCCTCCAAGCGCACGCTCCGACGGATCACCCTGCATGCAGGTTTGCGCGGCGTGTTGTGGGGCCTGTGCTTTGCCCTGTTCTTTCCAGCCGCCGATAGCGGCACGCAGATCATCCTGATCGTTGTCTCGCTCGGCATGTTCGCCGGCGGCGTCTCGGCGCTCTCTCCGTTGCCCTCAGCCTCGTTGGCTTACGGGCTGGGCATCATGTTCCCAACCGTGCTGGGTCTGGTGGCCGTCGGCAACCTCAGCTCGATTGTCGTGCTGATGTTCTCGTTGACGTTCTCGGCATCGATGGTGACCGTCGGCAGCCAGCTCTATCATCTCTTTGCCACCAACTTCCTGGCGCGCCGTGCGCAGGCCGAGCAGGCGGCGACGATCTCGTTGCTGCTGAACGAGTTCGAAAATTCCGCATCGGACTGGCTGTGGGAAACCGACAAGGACGATCGTGTCGTCCGCATGCCCCCACGCATGCACCATATTCTCGGCATCGAGCAGGAGGCAGGCCTGTCGCTGCGACTGACGGATATTCTGGCGCGCGCCGAGACCGGCATGCAGGCCGAGCTGCAGCAGGCGCTGGCGAACCGCGACCCGTTCCGCGACGTCTCGTTCCAGATGATCAGCGGCTCAGGCCAACCTCACTGGATCTCGCTGACAGCCTCGCCGAAACCCACGGGCGGCTATCGCGGCGTCGGCTCCGACATCACCGCACGCATACTCGCCGAGCAGGACGCCGCGGGTTCACTGCGCCGCGCCGAGCAGGCCGAGCAGCGGCTCAAGGACGGCATCGACGCCGTTGGCGCCGGCTTCGTGCTGAGTGATTGCCGCGAGCGCACGGTGATCGCCAATCGTCAATTCACAGCGATGTTCCCGGCCCACGCGTTGACCGGCCAGGAGGCAACGTTCGAGACCACCATGCGCGCGCAGGACCAGCTCTGGCAGGCGGGCGCGACCGAGGGAACGCGCGGCTGGCTCGACGCGATGCTGACACGCGATGCCGTCGAAACCCCCATGCGCGATGTCCGGCTGCCAACCGGCCGCTGGCTGCGCGTCGAGCAGCGCCCCACGACAGAAGGCGGCAGCGTTCGCGTGCTGACCGACATCACCGACATCAAACTGCAGGAGGCAGAGCTCGCCTCCCAGGCCAAGCGCCTTGAAGCCTCCAACCAGGAGCTGCAGCAGTTCGCAACCATCGCTTCGCATGATTTGCAGGAGCCCCTGCGCAAGATCGAGGCATTCGGTGCGCGGCTCAAATCGCGCTCGGGGTCGCTCGATGCGGACGGCCAGATGTTCTTGGAGCGCATGATGGCATCGAGCCTCCGCATGCGCCGCCTGATCACGGATCTGCTATCCTACTCGCGCGCGGCCCGGCGCGACAGCGCCTTCCAGGAGGTCGACCTCGACCGCGTGCTGTCCGAGGTGCTCGAGGACCTGAGTTTGCGTCTCGAGGAATGCAAGGCAACCATCGACATCGGTAAGCTGCACAGCATCCAGGGCAACACCACCCAATTGCAGCAATTGTTTCTGAACTTACTGTCGAACGCGCTGAAGTTCTCAAAGCCCAACATCGCGCCGCGCATCACGATCGAGCGCCGCAGCGGCACCGACGGCGCCTGCGAGATCCGCGTGACCGACAACGGTATCGGCTTCGACATGAAGCATCACGACCAGATCTTCGAGATCTTCCAGCGCCTGCACGGACGGGAAGCGTACGAAGGCACCGGCATCGGCCTCGCCACCTGCCGCAAGATCGTCGAGCGGCACAACGGCACCATCCGGGCCGAGAGCGTGCCAGGCGTCGGCACCACCTTCATCATCGCGCTACCGGCCAACGCTGCCGTAGCCCGCCACGTGGCTGCGGCCTGAGCCACCGCCCGGCCCAACCACCCAAACGGCACACGGCTTGCTGATCCCAGGGCAATGACTTGCCTGGGACAAGGATGGCCACGTGCACCAAGGGTCCACTGTCACATTTTGGGGCGTTTTGCGTCCCAAAGCCGTCTCGCAAGCCGCCAGCGTGGTCAAGCCCGAGACGGTGCGCGAACGGATCACGCGGGTTGCGCTCGGCATCGCCTGGAGTTTGAAACCGGTACGCCTGCGCTACGCCGGCCAGACCGGCTCGATGATCGCCCGCCATCTGCTGACGCCGACTGCCGCGCGGCCCTTGCTGCCTGACCCCGATCAGGCGCTCGGCCTCAGGGAAGGCTACGCGGGCGTATGCCCGCGGGTCGACGCCGAGACCCTTCTCGCCGGCCATCACGCAGGGCTCTACACGCAATCGCATTTTGCGCCGCACCTCTGGTACTCGCCGGGCCAGCGCATGGTGTTGCGCCTCGCCGATCTCCACATCGAGAAGAACGTGCGGCGCAAGATGCGCAGCGGCAAGCTGCGCGTGACCATCGACCAGAATCCGCTCGGCGTCATGCAAGGCTGCGCCGCGCCGCGCAAAGACCGAATTCCCGCTCACCTGGCTGACACCCCATATGATGGAAACGATGCTCGCGCTCCACCGCGACGGGCATATGCATTCGGTCGAGGTGTGGGACGGCGACCGCCTTGTTGGCGGCTTGTTCGGCGTAGCGGCTGGGCCTGTATTCACGATCTACTCGATGTTTGCCGGCGTGCGCGACAGCTCGAAGATTGCGACAGCCGTCCTCGCCGCCCACCTCAAGACCTGGGGCTTCGAGTTGGCTGACGGCATGCTGGAGACGGCACACCTCGCAAGTCTCGGCTTCCAGACAATGCCGCGAGCCGCGTTCCGCGCGATCGTGCAGAGCCGGGCGACACCGCAGCCCGCGTCAGGTTGGAGCCTTGACGCCGGGCTCGATGCGGCGGCCTGGGAGCCGGCATCGGGCGAAGTGCCCCGCGTGAGCCCAGCGGCCACCAAAGCGGCCCCGAAATCAAAACCGGCCAAGGTCACCAAGCCCGCGCGCCGCGAGGCCACACAGGTCGCGACCGCTTCGGTCATGGCCGCCGCCTGAGCGGATCAGAGCCGCACGAGCGCGACCAGCCCCGCGATCGCCAGCAGGCTCAGCAAGGTCGAGACATTGATATCGCCGAACTGGCGGGGCCGAAATCCGCGTGTACTCCGGCGAACGCTATCCGAGCGGGCCGCCGCCGGTGCGCGGGCCTCCCGCGGCTCGCGCGTACGGACCCAACCGAGCAGCCATCGCCCTGCCGAACCGCCACGGGCCAGGATTTCCTGCGGCGCACGCTGCCAGCCGTACTTGTAGGCGAAGATGCCGAGTGCGATCACCGCGATCTGGGCGATCGTCGACACCCAGCCGCCGATCAGGAACCAGACCAGCCCCCAGACGAGTCCGGCAACCTTGAGCAGCAGCCACCCTATCCACCCCAGAACGTCCAAATCCGCGCTCCTTGACCGCCCGCATTCACTGATGACGGCGGGTGCGAATTACGTATAGTGCGGCGCACTCAATTCCTAGAGGCGACCATGCCGACAGCCACTGCCACCAAAACTGCCGCTTCCGCGACGCCGGCCTTCGGCGAGCTGCGCCCGAAAGAGTCGTTTCAGGACTTGATCCTGACCTTGCAGCGGTTCTGGGGCGCCCAGGGCTGCGTGGTGCTACAGCCCTACGACATGGAAGTGGGCGCTGGCACCTTCCACCCCGCGACGACGCTGCGCGCACTTGGCCCCCGCACCTGGAATGCGGCCTATGTGCAGCCCTCGCGGCGGCCGAAGGACGGGCGCTACGGCGAGAACCCGAACCGCATGCAGCACTACTACCAGTTCCAGGTGATCATGAAGCCGTCACCGCCGGACATCCTGGATCTCTATCTCAAAAGCCTCGACGCCATCGGTATCGACACCACGAAGAACGACATCCGCTTCGTCGAGGATGACTGGGAGAGCCCAACGCTCGGCGCCTGGGGCCTCGGCTGGGAGGTCTGGTGCAACGGTATGGAGGTGACGCAGTTCACCTATTTCCAGCAGGTCGGCGGCTACGATTGCAATCCCGTCTCGGGCGAGATCACTTACGGGCTCGAGCGCTTGGCCATGTACGTGCAGGGTGTCGATCGCGTCTGGGACCTCAACTTCAACGGCCGCACCGACGCGCGCAAACTGACCTACAACGATGTGTTCCAACAGTCCGAGCAGGAATACTCCCGCTACAATTTCGAGCATGCGAACACGGACATGCTGCTCGCGCACTTCAAGGACGCCGAGGCCGAGTGCAAGTCGCTGCTGGAGAAGGGATGGAGCTCGGAATCTGTGCCCGAGACAATTCCTCCGCACCAGGCGGCGACACAGTTAGCCGGCCGAATTATTGGCGGCCGCCACCTGATGGCGCTGCCCGCCTATGACCAGTGCATCAAGGCCAGCCACATCTTCAACCTGCTCGATGCGCGCGGCGTGATCTCGGTGACCGAGCGCCAGAGCTACATCCTGCGCGTGCGCGAATTGGCCAAGGCGTGCTGTGGCGCCTGGCTCGCGACGGAAGGCGGCGGCGCGGGGTGAGGCGGCGCTAATCGTCTTTTTGACCCGAATGGTCTTTCATCCTGCACGATGCTCGTTGCTGAACCTTGGATTTGCTTCCACAATCAGTGGGCAAATTATGGAGGTTTCGGATGCAGGCGCAGATGGCATGCGATCGCTCTGCAACAGCCAAACTTATGACGCCGATCTTTTCTCGGATGCGGATACGCAAGCCCCCCCCCGACAGAACTGTAGGGACGCACCTCATGAAATACATCGCGCTGATTGCCGTGATGGGGATCCTGCTTCTTCAATGGTCCGGCTCGATTCCGCAGGCGAGCGTCGGTGGGTCGTTGACGATCGGGTTTGCCTTTATCGTCGCCGGACTGGCCGTTGGTATCCATGAGGCATGGACGAAGAAGCGGGGTGTGCTTGGCTGGATCGTGAACATCGTTGTCTCTTTCGTCGGCGTTTTTGTGGCCTCCCCCCTCGGCGGCATGGTGGTGGTGCTATTACTCAGCCCGTTTATGGATAGGCCGTCGCTGGCGGCCACGGGAGGTCCCGTGATGTATGTCGCGCTCGCCAGCATGATGCTGATCGCGTTGCTGGGGTCGTGGGGCGCGCTGCAGATCGTGAACCGGTGGCGATGAGTTTGTTCAGTGGTCGTTACTTGCGGACTTGCCGGGTAACCGCCCTCCGCCGCTACTCCGCCTCCGCCTTCTTCTCGGCAGGGGCCGTCTCCGCCTGTTTGGCCGGTGCGACGGTCGTCTTCTTCGCAACTGATTTCTTTGGCTTCGGCTTCGACTTGGCTTTCGCAGGCGCCGGCTCGTCGCTCGCTCCAAAACTGAACAATGACGACAGCGGCGCACTGGCACTGACGCCACCCGAATAGGCCTGCAGCACCTTCACCTTGGTCCCGACCTTGGCGATCGAGGCGAGGTGCACGACGTGCTCGTTCGTCAAGCGGAAGCAGCCCGACGAGTTCGCCCGCCCGACGGTGCGGTCGTTGTTGGTGCCGTGGATGCGATAGATGGTGCTGCCGAGATAAAGCGCACGCGCGCCTTGCGGGTTCTTGAGACCGCCCGTCACCGTGATCGGCAGGCCGGGCACGCGCTTGTGCATTTCCGGCGGTGGGGTCCACGACGGCCACGCCGCGATGCGGCTGATCCGCTCCGTGCCGGCCCAGGTGAAGCCGTCACGGCCGACGGAAATCGGATATTCGTATGCCTTCTTGTCTGGCAGAACGTAATAGAGCTTGCGGCTCGCCGTATCGACGATGATCGAGCCGACGTCTTCTTTCTGGTCAAAATATACGATCGGCGGCTCGGCGGGCTTGAAGTCGGGTCGCTCGCCGCCTTGCATGAATTTCGGATAGACCACCGGGCCGTATGACTTGCGCCGCTCGGCGCGCTCGGCTTCGGCCTGCTCCGCCGTCTGCCTGACGTCGTTGTCGAAGACGGGGGCCGCCCCGGTCCAGTTCGCCTGCGCGCGTAAGGGCTCGGAGGCCAAAACGGTGCCAGCGGCAAGCGCCGGTAGCATCGCGATCATTCGTCTCATGTGTATCCCCTGAGGCTTGTCCCGGAGCCGGCCGCGCCACGGAGACGATCTTCAGCGACGAAATATTGCAGCCGGGCGTGCCTGCACAAGTTGAACCAGGTACTTGCGAACATCATTGCGCCTGACTGTGTCTCAGTTGCGCCAACGACGGACTAAGGTCGGCTTGCTTCAACATGGATTGCGGGGAAAAATTTTCACCCTCCTACTTGAACCCTGCGGCAACGGGGCCATCTGTGGTGTCCTGCGCCGGGTGCGATCGCGAACGTGACCTCGTTCGAAAGTCGTGGCTTTGCCGGAGGAAGGCTGTTCTGCGGGCGTGCTGATCAGCGGCTGTCCGCGGGTCGTGGCATCCCCCGGTTGCGCGCGCGAGAGCGTGAGCGGGCCCCGGCGCAGCGGGCCATTTGGTGGGCAGATCCCCGCGGTCCGACTGGCTACGCCACGGCGTCGGCCAGCGGACCCTCGACAGGACGGACCGGACCATGCCTTAACGGTCCCTCAAATCTCTTGACGTAGTCTGCCGGCTTGCGTCTCGCATGCGGGGAACAAGCCATGTTCGAGCTCTTCGAATTGCTGGGTTACGGCGGCTCCTGGTTCAGCTCCAAAACCGTGGGCCTTGCGGTGTTGATCTCGATTGCGGCCATCGTAATCGGCTACGTCGTGTCGATGCTTTGGCCGAAGGATCACAACCCCTCGCTGTTCGGATTTCTTGCCGCCATCGCTTTCGTCGGCGGCCTGGCCGCAGCCGGTAATACGGCGGCAACCATGGCGATCCTTATCGTCATTCTGGCCTCCCTCTCGCTGGCAATGATCGGGGTCATGTAAGTCGTATTGCCGAAGCGGCATCGGAGCAGCTAAAAGCGCTCCGTCATGACCATCACTGTCTCAGCCTTCTACAAGTTCGTGTCCATCGCCGACCCGCCAATGCTGCGGGAGCAGTTGCACGCCGACTTGTCGGCGCGCGCCATGAAGGGCACCCTACTCGTCGCGCCCGAAGGCATCAACGGCACCATTTCCGGCGCCCCCGCCGACATGGCTGCTTTCCTTGAACGGCTGCGCGCCGATGCCCGCTTCGCCGATCTTGTGACGAAAGACGCTGAAGCCGCAGTCCATCCGTTCAAACGCCTCAAGGTACGCCTGAAGCGCGAGATCATCTCGCTGCGGCGCCCGGAGGCGGATCCGACGCTGCGCGTCGGCACCTATGTCGCGCCCGCCGATTGGAACGCCCTCATTCGTGACCCCGATCTGCTCGTGATTGATACCCGCAACACCTACGAGGTGGAGGCCGGCACATTCGAGAACGCGGTCAATCCCGAGCTGCGCCATTTCGGCGATTGGCCCGGCTACGTTGCCGCCCACCTCGACGCCAAGCGGGACCGCAAGATCGCGATGTTCTGCACCGGCGGCATCCGCTGCGAGAAGGCCTCCGCCTATCTGCTCGCGCACGGCTTCGATGCGGTTTATCATCTCGAAGGCGGCATCCTGAAATATCTCACCGAGGTGCCGGCGAGCGACAGCCTTTGGCAGGGCCAGTGCTTCGTATTCGACGAGCGCGCCACCGTCGGCGGCGCCACCGACGAGTCTTGATTGAACGGATCGATCCAACACGCCACTCGAGGGCCCTGCGATGCTCTTCGGCACGCTTCTGGCGAGCCAGCTGACGACAAGCTGGTTCAGCACGCAAATCCTGGGTGAGGCCGTTTTGATTTCGGTCGGCGCAATCGTGATCGGCTATCTCGTGGCACTCTACTGGCCGAAAGAGCACAATCCGTCGCTATTCGGTTCGCTGGCGGCTATCGCGCTTGTGGGTGCGCTGGCCTATCTCGGAAATGCGGGCGCCGCGCTCGCAATCTTCATTGTGATCATCGTCTGCGCCGTCCTCGCATTCACGGGCGTATTCTAGGAGCAATCCATGACACCCAAGCTCATCGGCGCCTTGATCCTGGCCATTCCGGCAATCCTGATGGCGCGGTTCGTCCTGTGGCGGCGCAACCCGGCGATCTACTGGTTCGCCGTGGCGCTGATCGCGGTCGGCGTCGGCTACCTGATGGCAACGGGCGCAACCGACGACATCGCCCACCAGCTGCTACCGCAGTTCGCAGGCCCAGCGCCCGCCAAAGCGAAATAGTCCCGCACCTCTGGAGCACAGTCTCAATAGGCTGGCCTGAGCTTCGCAAACATCGGGAAGTGCTTCACGTTCAGCGTGGCCAGCCGGAGATCGTGATGCTCTGCAGTTGCTGCTATGACGGCATCCGCCAAGTCTATTCCATGGCTTAGCCGAAAGTGTCGCAACAGAACCCCTGCGCGCTCGCCGATCGCTGCTGGCACCGGAAGGATGCGACATTTTTGGAGCAGACCGCGAGCCGATAATTCTGCTCGCTGCGTTCTCAGTCCCGAATAAATCTCAGCGACGCTGATGCTTGATACAGATGGCCGCGATGAGAGTTTGCGGATGAAGGCAAGTGCTTCTTCTCTGCCGCGCAAGACATCGATGACGATATTTGTATCAAGGATCAAGTCAGCGTTTACTCCTCATGCGTCTCGCAATCTCGACTAGCCGTTTCCGCCCGCGCAAACGCACGTCTTCAACAGTCTTTTCCAGGTGATCCGCTTCACTTGATTCCAGGCTGCCGGCGAACGCCAATAACTGCCGCTTCCAATCATCATCGCCAAACTCCGCTCCGACAAATTGATCGATCGCAGCGCGGATGATCTCGGATTCAGGCAGCTCTAGCGTCCGCGCATGCGCTTTCAGGCGCCGGCTCTGTTCCGGCGTGATGAGGATCTGCTTGCGCACCATGCGCGGTGGTCTTTTTGATATGACCCGATCTTGCATACACATAGGGTATGTGTATGCTGCACGAGCGTCAAGGCCGGTTCATTATGGCCGAACCATCGATGCCGAAGTCACTGAACCAAACCCAACCCCGTTTCCCGGTTCTGTTCGATCTGGACACCCGCGCGGCCGCAGCCTACGCATAAGGTAGAATTCCCGATCAACGCCTAGACCCCAATAGGAGCCCCCATGAAGCTCGTACGCTTTGGCGCACCCGGCGCCGAGAAACCCGGCCTCGTCGACGCCACCGGTACGATCCGCGACCTGTCCGCCCATGTCAAAGACATCGATGGCAACGTGCTGTCGCCGGCCTCTCTCGCGCACCTCAAGGCAATTGATCCGAAATCGCTGCCCGAGGCGCCCAAGGGCGTCCGCCTGGGCTGTCCGGTCGGCAATGTCCGTAACTTCATGGCCATTGGCCTCAACTATGCGGACCACGCCAAGGAAGCGGGCCAACCAATCCCGACCGAACCGATCATCTTCTACAAACTGACCAACAGCCTCAGCGGCCCGAACGACGACGTGATGATCCCGAAAGGCTCGCTGAAGCTCGACTGGGAGCTGGAGATCGCATTCGTTGTCGGCAAACGTTCGCGCTACGTCGAGTTGAAGGACGCCGCCTCCCATATCGCCGGCTACACGATCTGCAACGACGTCTCCGAACGCCATTTCCAGCTCGAGCGCGGCGGCCAGTGGATGAAGGGCAAGTGCGCCGAGACCTTCGGCCCCGTCGGTCCGTGGCTGGTCACCTCCGACGAGGTCAAGGACGTCAACAACCTGCCGATGAGCCTCGACCTGAACGGCAAGACCATGCAGAAGGGCTCGACGGCCACGATGATCTTCAAGATGGATTTCATCCTGCACTACGTCTCGCAGTTCATGGTTCTGGAGCCCGGCGACATCGTGACAACCGGCACGCCTCCCGGCGTCGGCCTCGGCATGAAGCCGCCCGTGTTCCTCAAGGCCGGCGACGTGATGAAACTCTCGATCGAGGGTCTCGGCACCCAGACCCAAAAGGTCGTCCCGTTCAAACTGTAATCCGGCCAATTCCGTCCGGTTTACGATCTTCGCCGGCGCGGGAGCCATTCCGCGCCGGTTTTTCTTTGCCAAGCCCGATCCGTAAACGTCGCAAGCCCGCGGAATCGGCCCCCGCGGCATTTACCTTGCTGGACGAGACTGAACCGCAAGGAGTGCTGAATGCCCTAGAGTTGGCCGCATTCGGTCATCGCGATGCAAGGCGGCACATCGTTAGCACCTCGGGCGTGCCGGCATGGCTGTGGCCCGTGTCCACTCGGACAGGGGTGCTAACGACGTGCAGATGCAGCGTGGGTCCACGTATGAAGGGGCGATCCAGTGGCGTTTCGAGGTGGGACAGTCCGGCAAGTTGCGCGGATCGCTGCGCTGATCGTGGGCCTACTGACGCTCACGGGCTGCAAGCAGGAAGTCCACTTCACAAAGACACCAGCCACGGGGCCCTCACCGCCAGCCGCGATGCGCCGCGAGACCGCCACGGTCTTCCTCGGCATTCCCGTCAGCTTTTCCGCCGTCGAAGCCGTCGCCGAGACCGCAATCCCGCAGGACCTCGGCAGGATCGTCGAGTGGATCGATGACGCCGCCTGCGCCAAACGCACCCGCTGGGTCGAATGCAACAGTGCCCGTGTCGATGCCACGGCGCAACGCAACGGCCCCGTGACGTTCGAAATCGTCAACGGACGCCCGTCGCTGAAAATCCCGCTCAAGTATCAATATTCCGCGCGCGGCCTGGGCTGGGCCCGCGACATCTCGGAGGCGAAGTCGGGCCAACTCGTCGCGACGCTTTCGTTCGATGCGGGCTTGTCGCCGCAGTTCGAGCCGGAGGCGCGCACGCGTGACGATCTCGCCTTCGATCAATCCGCGATTCCCGTACTGAAAGGCAAATTCCCGATCGGCCGCCACTTCGGCCCACGGTTGCGCAAAGCGATTTCGCCCGTCGCCGACGCCCTGAAGAAGGCGATCAGCGAGCAAGGCGTCCGGGACATGACGGAGCGCAGCTGGCGCGCACTTGCGACGCCGGTCGAGCTCGCCCGCGAACCGCAGCTTTGGTTACGCTCAGAGCCCGAGAAGATTGCTGCTGGCGGATTTGCCAGCGAGGGCAATCAGATCCTCTATCGAATCGCGATGACGACCCGCATCACGATCCAGCGTGGCGCGCGCCCGGCACCACCCTTGCCCCGCCGCCTGCCCGAACTTGTGCGGACCATGCCAGCCGAGACGCGCACCAAGATCCGCCTGCCCGTCATCATCCCGTCCGAGCCGATGGTGGCCGCCGTTCGGAAGGCGTTTCCGGCCCAGGAAATCCTCAAGACCGACGACGGGCCAGGCACCACGCCGATCGGTGTCAAAGTGCGCCAGATCTCGCTCTACCCGGCGCGCGGGCAGCTTGGCATCGAGATAGAACTCGATGTGGTCGAGCCGCGGCAATGGTTCGGCCTGATCGGAACCGCCCACTTCGTCGGCCGTCCTGTCGTGCGCGGCGATACCGGCCTCCTCGAGTTGGAGGCGGTCGAGTTCCCCGACCAGAAGCAGCGCAACGCCGCCGCCCAGCGCCCGAAGTCGCGGACATCCGAAAACCAGCAGAAGACGCTGCGCATCGGCGCGGAGCCGTTCGCCGGCCGCCTGTCGCGCTCGGCCCGTCTCGATATGCGGAACGTCCTGCGCGATATCCTGCCGCACGCCAACGGCCTGCTCGGGCAACCGCTGACCGACGGCTTCTCGCTCTCCGGCCGCTTCGACGAGGTGGTCATCGGCGATATCGAGCCAGCCCGCGACGGGTTCGAGATCGGTTTCGAGATCACCGGCCACCTGTTGCTGCGCCACGAGCCGCCGCGCGCGCCCGACGCCCCCCAGAATTGAGCCGCCACTCGGCTTGCTAAGGCCGGTCCGCCCAGCCTAGGTTGCCCGCGACAACAGGGGGTCACATGCCGAAGCTGCAATCCCAGATCAACACGGGCTCCGAGGAGTTTGCCGCCAATCGCTCCGTCATGCGGGGGCTGGTCGACGACCTTGCGGCCAAGCGGGCAGAAATCTCCGTCGGCGGCCCGGATAAGCTGCGCGAACGGCATGTCGCGCGCGGCAAGCTGCTGCCACGCGACCGGGTTCTGGGGCTGATCGACCCCGGCTCGCCGTTCCTCGAGCTGTCGCAGCTCGCAGCCTACGGCATGTACAGCGGCGATATCCATAGCGCGGGCGTGATCACCGGCGTCGGCCGGGTGTCGGGGCGCGAGTGCGTGATCGTCTGCAACGACGCGACCATCAAGGGCGGAACCTACTTCCCCTTGACCGTGAAGAAGCATCTGCGCGCCCAGGAGATTGCGACCGAGAACCGGATGCCATGTCTCTATCTGGTGGACTCCGGCGGCGCCAACCTGCCGCTCTGGACCGACGTGTTCCCGGACCGGGAGCATTTCGGGCGCATCTTCTACAATCAGGCCCGCATGTCCGCGGCCGGCATTCCCCAGATTGCCGTCGTCATGGGCTCGTGCACGGCCGGCGGCGCCTATGTCCCGGCCATGTCGGACGAGACCATCATCGTCCGCCGGCAGGGCACGATCTTCCTCGGCGGCCCGCCGCTCGTCAAAGCGGCGACGGGCGAGTCCGTCTCGGCCGAGGATCTGGGCGGCGCCGACGTGCACACGCGTCTCTCGGGCGTCGCCGATCACTATGCCATCAACGACCACCACGCGCTCGATATCGCGCGCTCGATCGTCGGCAACCTCACGCACCGCAAGCAACCGAACATCGCGACCCGCGCGCCGCGGGCGCCCGCCTACGATCCGGCCGAACTCGATGGCGTGCTGCCCGCTTCGCTGGTGACGCAGTATGATACGCGGGAGATCATCGCCCGGCTCGTCGATGGCTCGGAGATGGACGAGTTCAAGCGCAATTTCGCCACCACGCTGGTCACCGGTTTTGCCCACATCGAAGGCCTGCCGGTCGCGATCCTGGCGAACAACGGAATCCTCTATTCGGAAACGGCGCAGAAGGCCGCGCACTTCATCGAGCTGGCCTGCCAGCGGCGGATCCCGCTGCTGTTCCTGCAGAACATTACGGGCTTCATGGTCGGCCGCGAAGCCGAGGCCGGCGGCATCGCGCGGCACGGCGCCAAAATGGTCATGGCCGTCGCCTGCGCGAACGTGCCGAAGGTGACGGTGGTAATCGGCGGCAGCTATGGCGCAGGCAACTATGCGATGTGCGGCCGCGCCTATGGGCCGCGCTTCATGTTCACGTGGCCCAATGCCCGCGTCTCGGTGATGGGCGGCGTGCAGGCGGCGAGCGTGCTGGCAACCGTCCGGCGCGACAACATCGAGGCCGACGGCAAAGCCTGGTCAGCTGACGACGAGGCCGCCTTCAAGAAGCCCGTGCTGGAGGCCTACGAGCGGGAAGGGCATCCCTATTTCGGAACTGCCCGGATCTGGGACGACGGCATCATCACGCCGAGCGAGACCCGGCGCGTTCTCGGGCTCGCCTTTTCCGCGTGCCTCAACGCCCCGGTCGAAGACACCAAGTTCGGCGTATTCCGGATGTGATGTCAGGCCGTGGGGCTGTCGCCGCTGCGGCCTTGTTTTTTGCCCTTCGGCGCGACCCCCGCGGTGCGGATGGCGCTGATGATTGTTGACTTCATCCGGCCAGAGCGCGGGGTGAATTTCGGTCAGGTATTCCTCGACGCCCCACTGCAACAGCGGAATGTCGCCGACACGGTAGGCATGCGCGATCAGCCGATTGACGTGACTCTGTTCCGGCCAGCGCTCGATCCAATCCATGTAGCCGCGCCGTAGCTCCTGCCAGACGACATTGGTCGACCCGATCGGCTCGTGATCGCTGACGAAATCATAGATTCGGGCATAGAACTCGCTGCCGCGCTCGGCGCGCGAGACCTCAAGCGAGCGGCGGGCCAGCGCCTCGATGTCCTCGTAGGAGCCGTACTGGCGCGGGAGCAATTGTTGCGCGCGCACCAGGAAGATGTCGGGATCGAGACGGTCGAAGGCGAGCGCTCGCTCGAAGCGGTTCGACAGCTCATCGGGATCGGTCTCGTCGAGCGAGCCCAGTGCAAGGTTGACGCGGTGCCAGTAGGGGCAGGCGCGCAGGCCCGGATCGCTGTCCGCCATCACCTGCTGCGCAAGTGCGGCCAGCTCGCGCATCCTATGCCAGCCCGCCTCGGTGATTTCCTTGCGTTTGCCGTTCTGGCGCCAGGCCAGCGCGGAATTCGCGCCCAGCTGCGCCAGCGCCGCCGAAAGGAAAGGCGTGCGGCCGCCGGCGTCCCAGTCCTGGCGGATGCTCGCGAGCTGCTCTTCGCAGAACGCGGGATCGGGATGATCTGCGGGCGCGATCATGTTGATCCCAGCTTCGATGATCCCATAGGTCCGACCGCCCCAGGGATGCTCGTCCTTAGCGTCGAATTCGGCGTTGTAGGCGTGCTCGATGGCAGCAAAGCCGCGAGTGCCCGCTGCTTCGAACAGCGGCTGCAGCGCGGCATTCTTGAACGTCTCGAACGGCGCATCACGGCGAATGACCAGGCCTGTCCGGTCCGCGAGCCGCTGCAAGCGACGCGACCTGTAACTTAAGGGAGCCTGTAAGGCCTCGCTCAGGATGTTCAACACGCGCATACTCCGTCAGGCCTGCTCGCTATCTTTGCGGCACCCGAACTCCAGGATGCCCCACCCAAGACCGCCAAGCGAAATTCACGCCATTCCAATCGAGACCCGTATCGTCCCGAGGGATGTTCCGATGCCTGCATTAATTCCGACTTAACGGCCGCACGTTTTCTGCGGGCAAATCCTCAATTTCCGTTCTTGAAGATCGCCTCGTTCCAAGGCCGTTCGGCGGGCCGAGGTCGCACCGCGGGGGCGGAGGACGGGGCCGTTGACGGTGGGGGCCTGCCATAGACTCCGGCCACCGGCACCACGTTGCCTTGCGGTGCCGCCGCGGCAGCAGGGACCGTCGGCCGGGCATCGCCGGGATATACGCCCGCGACCACCTCGGCACTGGGTGAGGTCTGCCGCGGCAAGAGGGACGGCGCAACGGGCTTCGTCTCGAGCGGGCGAGCCACAACGACGGCCGATGGCCAGACCTGCGGCTTCGGCTCGCTCCGCGGCACCACCGGACGAGCCACCTTCTGAACTGCGGCTGGCGGCCGAATGGTGGCAGGCTGCTCATCCAACTTCGGCGACGCTTTCACGACGCGCGTCGCATCCGGCTTCGGTGCTTCGTCTGCTGCCGCAACCGCCTCGTTCGCCGGAGCGGCGAGCGCCAAGGCAGGTGAACTCCGGCGCCATAGGTTCGGCTGGCGTCGGTGCCGGCATGGTGTCGGTCACGGCAATCAGCGCAGGTTTACCGCCCGGCGTCTTGCGCGCCGCCATCTTCGGACTGACCGCGTCCAGATAGCCCGGCGCCGGCACGAACGGCTGCTTCGCGCGCAGATGCACGACGCGATAGCCACGCGTCTTGATCTCCGCAAGAATCGTCGGCAAGGCGCGCGCCGTTTGCGGCTTGATGTCGTGAAACAGCATGATGCCACCCCGCTCAGCGTCGAGCTTGGCCAGTGTGTGGGCAATCAGCCGCTGCGGATCGGCGATGTAGCTGTCGTTCGATACGACGTCGACGGTGAACGTCGCGATCCCGCGGGCTTCCAGATGGTCGACCAGTTGCTTCGAGTCGTTGAGGCCTGGAAACCGGAAAAACGGCGCGATCGGCTGGCCCGCAGCCACGGCGACCGCCGCAAATCCGCTTTCGATCTGGTCGCGCGCCGCCTCGAACCGCAGCCGCGGCAGGCTCATCGGATGGGACCAGGTGTGCGTCCCGAGCGTGTGCCCGCGGCGAAGGATTTCGCGCACGTTCTCCGGGTAGGCCGCCGCCATCTTGCCCACGGAAAAGAACGTCGCCTTGGTGCAGAACCGGTCGAGGATATCGAGGATCGGCTTGGTGATGCCGGGCATGGGACCGTCGTCGAAGGTCAGCACCACCTCTTTTGGGCCGAGGAAGCTGCGCTCGCGGGCGCGGTTGGTAATCGCCCCGAAAACCGGACCGCCCGTCGTGTCGATCTCGACAATGCGCTCGACGCCAAGCGCGCCGGTTGTATGAGTGCAATCCGCCAGTAGCGGTGTCGCGCCAGCCATGATGGCGGCCGCGCCAACCAGCGATGCCGCAAAGCGGCGAACGGAGTGAGACATGAGGCCTCCACGCGCAAAGCGCGCCAAACGCCAGACATGCCAAATCCGATCCCGAACGCGATCCGCATCAGCCTTCGTCGAGGCGAACGATGATCACAAGGGGGTGCTGGCGCGCGACTCCGGGAATGCACGGTGCTGTGGCGGCCGGGTCTCAGTTCGGGGTGCGAATCGCGTTTTTCAGGCCACGCGCAAGCGGCGTCTAGCGATTACCGAAGATCGTTGCACGCCAATCGTCGTCGTCCATCCGGCGTGCACGCTGAGAGGGAGCTGGCCGCGATTCGGGTGGCTTTACGCCCGCTCCCGGCGGAGCGAACGGACCGCGGTACACTTGAACCTCCCACGCCGGCGAGACGACACCGCGTTGCGCCACGGGCAACGGCAGCGAGGCGAGGCGCTTGCCGGAGAGGTCCTTCTTGATCTGCTGATCATAGGCGGCGAGCGTGGTCTGTCCTTGCGCCGGCACGATATGCACGACGCGATACCCCTTGGCCTTGAGCTCGGCCAGAAGTGCAGGCAGGGCACCTGCCGTCGAGGGCTGGATGTCGTGGAACAGGATGATGCCTCGGCCCTTGGCGGCGAGCTGGCTCATTACGTTGCGAATGACGACCGTCGGGCTGCGCGTCTTGAAGTCATAGGAGTCGACGTCGATCGAGAAGATGCCGGTATCGCGCGCCTTCAGATGAGCGATCATCGATTGCGGATCGCTGAGATAGGGGAACCGGAAGAACGGCGCGGCTGGAATGCCAAGCGCGCGCTGCACGGCGCTAATTCCGAGTTCAATCTCGGACTTGGCGGCTTCGGGCGAAATCTGCGCGAGGTTCTGATGCGACCAGGTGTGGGTCGCAATCGTATGGCCGCGCTTGGCAACGTCGCGCACGATCTCCGGGTAAGCAATTGCGCGCTGGCCTACCATGAAGAACGTGGCCTTGGTGCAATGCCGCTCGAGCGCGTCCAGAATGGGTCCGCGTCAGCGTTTTGTGAGGGCCGTCATCGAACGTCAGCACGACCTCGCCCGGCTTCAGGAACGTCGCGCCGGGATACTGGTTCTGGCCGAACTTGGGGCCGCCTTTGGTCGAAAGTTGGTGCTCCCGGTCCGTACCGAGCGCATTCGGCCCGCAGATCGGCGCTTGCGCGCCCTGCTGCGCCGACGCGACGGACCACGCCGCCACAGCGCCCAACAGGCCGAGCACCACCAGTGCCGCCGCACGGGCTCCCTTGGGTTGCAGTCGCGTTCGAGCTCGCAGTGTCGTCACCGTCTTCCTCAAGCGGTCGCCTCGATCCGATTTCAGACCTGAGTGCGACATGCCTCGTGTGCCCGCCGAAATCATAAGCCGGAATTGTGGCAACAAGCGACGGCTTGCCAACAATCGGTGTTCAGATGGGGTTAACACCGTGTGACAGGGTGCCCGCACGGAAAACATGTGCTAAGCGGCCAGACGGCGGCAGCTTCGGCGGTTAGCATGCAGGAACCAACGGAAAAATCCGAGACGCGCCTGCCGCAAGAGGGGGCCAGCGCCGAACATGTGTCAGCGCTGAAGGCAGCCTTGGAGGGACATGATGCCGCGGCTGTTCTGGCGTTAACCAAAGGCCTGAAAGCGCCCGACCTTGCCGACCTGATCGAGCTGCTGCAGCCGGACGAGCGCATCGCAGCTGGTGCAGACTGCTGGGCGCCGACTTCGATCCCGAGGTGCTCTCCGAGATCGACTGGACCGTGCGCGACCAGCTGTCCGAGGCGCTGCCCAACGCGGTCCTCGCCAAGGCCGTGGCCGAGCTCGACACTGACGACGCCGCCTATGTCATCGAGAGCCTCGAAGCGGCCGACAAGCAGGACGTGCTCGCGCAGCATCCCCTCCGGCGACCGCGCGGCGCTGGAGCGCAACCTCGAATACCCCGAGGAGACCGCCGGCCGTCTGATGCAGACGGATTTCGTCGCCGTGCCGCCGTTCTGGACCGTCGGCCAGGTCATCGACCATATGCGCGAGGCCGACGACCTGCCGGAAACATTTTCCGACATTTTCGTCGTCGATCCGACCTATCGGGTCATGGGCAGCGTGGATCTCTCGCGGCTGCTGCGCACGCAACGCGCGGTCGGCATCGCAGCGATCATGGATCGCGAGCGGCAGGCCGTGCTGGCGACCGCCGACCAGGAAGAGGTCGGCGCGCCAATTCGAGCGCTACGACCTGAAGTCGGCGCCCGTCGTCGACGAGAACAAGCGACTCGTCGGCGTCGTCACCGTCGACGACGTGGTGGAGGTCATCGAGGAGGAGACGGAGGAGGACTTTCGCTTCCTCGCCGGCGTCGGCGACGAAAGTCTGGCCGACACCGTGTTGCCGACCGTCAAGAGCCGCTTCCTCTGGCTGCTGGTCAATCTCGGGACCGCGGTGCTCGCGTCCTCGGTCATCAAGATGTTCGACGCCTCGATCGAGCAGATGGTGGCGCTGGCCGTGCTGATGCCGATCGTCGCCTCGATGGGCGGCAACGCCGGTACCCAGACGATGACAGTCGCCGTGCGCGCGCTCGCCACACGCGACCTCGGCCCCGCCAACACCGGCCGCATCATTCTGCGCGAAGCCTCGGTCGGGCTGATCAACGGGATCCTGTTCGCGGTCATCCTGGCCGCCGTCGTGTTCTTCTGGTTCGGCTCCGGGCACGCTTGGCTTCGTCATCGGCGCCGCCATGATCTTCAATTTGCTCGCCGCGGCACTGGCCGGCATATTGGTGCCGATCGTGCTGGAGCGCTATGGCTGGGACCCAGCGGTTTCGTCGGGCGTTTTCGTCACTACGGTCACCGACGTCGTCGGTTTCTTCGCCTTCCTCGGGCTCGCGACCATGTTCCTGCTGTAACTCGGAGACCAGTGAGATGACCGTTCGTGTGCGCCGCCTCGAAGCCAAGGACAAATCCGCGTGGCTTCCGCTGTTCAAGGGCTACATCGCCTTCTACAAGGCGACGGTGGCCGACGACGTGATCGAGCACACCTGGCAGCGGCTGATGGATGCGCCACCTGATTTCCACATCGGACTGGTGGCGGTCGGCGACAACGACGCCCCGATCGGCCTTGCGCATATTTTGTTCCATCGCTCGACGTGGTCGCCGACGCACTATTGCTACCTCGAAGATCTGTTCGTCGAGCCGTCGCTGCGCGCCAAGGGCGTCGGCCGCGCCTTGATCGAAGCGGTCTATCGCGAGGCCGACCAGCGCAAATGCACGCGCACCTACTGGTCGACGCAGGAGTTCAACTATCGCGCCCGCGGCCTCTACGACCAGATGGCCACGAAAAGCGTGTTCGTGCAGTACCGGCGCTAGTGGCTGCTCGTCCTTGTTGGCCCTTCAGCTGCCCACTGGCGCAGCCGGGCCCGGTGCACGCGCCGGATGCGCAAGTGGGCATCCGAAGGCGCAAGAAGAAGCGTGGGCAGCTGAAGCGCCACCAACCGCGCGGCTGCGCCAGTGGGCAGCTGAAGCGCTGCCAAAGATGACAAGGCCAGCTGCAGCCGCTAGGTTGCGGCCGGTATCATCGGGAACTCATCATGACGGCCAAACGATCGATTGGAATCATCGGCGCCGGCGCCGCCGGCATCTGCGGCGCCAAGCACATGCTCGAAGAGGGCTGTGACGTCACGGTCTATGAGATCGGCAGCCACATCGGCGGCATGTGGGTCTACAAGAACGACAACGGCCGCTCATCCGCCTATCGCACCCTGCACATCAACACGGCGCGGGACCTGACGAATTTCTCCGACTTCCGCTTCGACCTGTCGGTGCCGCCGTTTCCGTCCCACGTCGACATGGCGAAGTATCTGCGCGACTACGCCGATCATTTCGGCGTGACGCCCTGTGTGAGATTCAACACCCGCGTCAAGTCGGTGGCACCGGCTGCCGGCCATACTCCTGATAAGCCGCGCTGGCGGATCGAAACCGAAGCGGGCGACACCGCCGAGCACGATGTCGTTATCGTCGCCTCCGGTCACTTGACCAAGCCGCTGGAAGTGCCCGCGTTCCGGGACGGCTTCAAAGGTGAATACCTGCATTCGCACTATTACAAGGAGCCAGGTGATTTTGTCGGCAAGCGCGTCTGCGTCGTCGGCGTCGGCAACAGCGCGCTCGATATCGCGAGCGATCTCGCGGTGACCTCGCCGCGCACTGTTCTGGTCGCGCGCTCGAACGCGCTGATCATTCCGAAGCTCGTCTTCGGCAAGCCGTTCTGGGACACCATCCGGCCGTTCTACAATCCCTGGGTGCCGGCCTGGGTGCGCACCAAGGCACTCAAGGCGCTCGTCTATATGGTGCAGGGCGACATGGCCTCGCTCGGGTTCCCGCCGACGTCCAAGAAAGTCCATGCCACTTCGAACGCGAACATTGTCAACCACATCAAGTACCGCCGCGTGCTCGTGAAAAACACGATCGAAAAGATCGACGGCCGGAACATCACGTTCAACGATGGCACCACCGAAGAATTCGATACGCTGATCGCGGCAACCGGCTATCTCATCGACCTCGATTTTCTCGACAAGCGCATCAGCCGCCCCGCGAACAACGAGCTCGACCTCTACATGCGGATCGTCCCGCCCGATTGGCCCGGGCTCTATTTTCTGGCGTTCTTCAACTCGGACACGGCGCTCAATTGGATCTGCGAAGGCCAAATCCGCTGGCTGCGCGAGTTCGAGATGGGCCGCGCCGCCCTGCCGTCGAAGGCCGACATGAAGGCCGAGATCGAAGCCCGCAAGGCCTGGGTGCGCACCAACTTCAAGGACACGCCGCGCCACGGCATCGAAGTGGAGCATCTGCCCTACTTCGCCGACCTCAAGAAGACCTTGCGCGACGCCCAGAAGCGCGCCGGCCGGCCGCTGCGCGATGCGGGCATCGCGGCCGTTAACACGCTGCCGCATCAGCCCGTGCCCGAGCGGAAGGTGGCGGCTGAATAAACTGCATTCAACGACCCGAAACCCGCGAAAGGCCACCCAATGACCTATCAGAACATCATCGTCGAAACCAAAGGCAAGGTTGGGCTCGTGCGCCTGAACCGGCCCAATGCGCTCAACGCGCTCAACGCGGCGCTGGTCAGCGAGCTGTCTAAGGCGCTGGACGGTTTCGAGGCCGACGACGCGATCGGCTGCATCGTGATCACCGGCAGCGAGAAGGCCTTCGCGGCCGGCGCCGACATCAAGGAGATGCAGTCGAAGTCCTACATGCAGGCCTACAAGGAGGACTTCATCGGCTCCTGGGATCGCGTCGCGCGCGCCCGCAAGCCGGTGATCGCGGCAGTCGCCGGCTTCGCTCTCGGCGGCGGCTGCGAGCTCGCCATGATGTGCGACTTCATCATTGCGGCCGATACCGCCAAATTCGGCCAGCCCGAGATCAATCTCGGCGTCATGCCGGGCGCCGGCGGCACGCAGCGCCTCGCCCGGTTTGTCGGCAAGGCCAAGGCGATGGACATGTGCCTCTCGGGCCGCATGATGGATGCCGCCGAAGCCGACCGCTGCGGGCTCGTCTCGCGCGTCGTGCCGGCTGACAAGCTGATCGAGGAAGCGTTGAAATCGGCCGATACGGTCGCGTCGAAATCACTGCCGATCCTGATGATGACGAAGGAATCGGTGAACCGCTCCTTCGAGACGACACTGACCGAAGGCATCCGCTTTGAACGGCGCGTCTTCCATTCGATGTTCGCCATCGAGGACCAGAAAGAAGGCATGGCCGCCTTCGTCGAGAAGCGCAAGCCAGTGTTCAAGAACTCCTGACGTTCTGCGCAGCGCCCAGCTGCCGCCTCACGGCGTCGGGTGGGCGGGCGCGAGCCGCCACACCCCGATCCGCTCGCGCGCGATCGCCACCGGATCGGTCGGAATCCGGATGTAGTCGCCGTTGACCCAGCGCGCGACGAACGAGCGGTAGAACGGGGAGAACGGGTTCCCCGACTGGCCGGTCGCCGTGATGTACAGCGATGCCTCGAGATCGGCGAGATCATAGACGCCGCGGAACGTGGTGCCGTCGCGGCTGGCGTAGGGCGGCTCGCTGCGGATATGCATCGCGCCACGATTGATCGTGAACGAGCCGCCAGGGCTTGGCGCCCGGATATTGAAAAATTCGGCACCGACAGGCAAGAGCCCGAACGGCTGATGCTCGCCATCGGCGTAGTGCGCCTGCCCCCAGGTCCATCGCGATCGGACTGGGCCATAGCGGCGTTCGAGGTCGCGCAGCGCCGTATCGAGAGTCCGGCCAAGGATCAGGCTGCAGGTTTCACGGGCGGTGGTGCGACGATCGTCACACCAATCGCGGCCTTTGGCTCGCCCATCGAGCAGCTCGAGCAACGCAATCACGCGATCCTCGAGCGGCAACCGGGTGGCGATGTCGGTGTCGTCGTCGTAGATCGCTTCGATGGCGTGCTTGACCCAGGCGACGAAGATCAGCGGCGCCGCGCTCTCGGCGCGCATCCCGCCGTCCCAGGCGTCGAGCAGAGCCAGCGCGCTCGCATCGAACCCACCAGCGCCTTGGCGCGTCATCGTGCCCATCAGCCGGTTGAGTCGCTCCAACGCCAGCGACTGCACGTCCATCTGGATCGCGCGCAGCGAGTCCATGTCATGCTTCGGTTTTTGCGCTAGCAGGTGCTCGATCCGCTGCTGGCGAAATGCCGGTCCCCAATCGAACGTCAGGTGATGCGGATAGCCCACCGGCCCGATCCGCGTGTTGGAGGTGGCAATAACGCCGTCAGGCGGGTTGTCGATGAGCGGCATGGCACTCATCGGTACTGTGGCCTTCCAGTCGTAGACCGCCGACCACCCCGGCACTGGCGCACGGCCAGCGACGGTATTAGCCGGATCGCGCACGGGAACGCGTGCCGCCGCGATCATTCCGATGGCCCCCGTTGTATCCGCGACGACCATGCTCTGCATCGGTCCGACCGTCTTGCGCGCCCGCTCCTGCGCCTGCGCGACGGTGGTCACGCTCGTATCGAACAAGCCGGCCTCGATCGTGGTGTCGTCGCCGGCCAGCCCCGTCCATTGCAGCGCCGCCACCGTGCCCTCGGCCAGCAGCTCGCCCAAGCCCTGATAGACGCCCGAAATCACCGGCCCATGCCGTGTCGAGCGCCGCTCGAACCGCATGTCGCCGCCGCCGCGCACGCGTACGGTCACCGCCTCGCGCGTGAACGCCCTCCAACCTTCGAGGGTCTGGTACTCCTCGGCGTTCGTCGGATTGACCCGCTCGATAAAAAGATCCTGCACGTCGCTTTCGGTATTGGTCAGCCCCCACGCGAACTGATCGCCGCGGCCGAGAGGAATGAGTGGCGTTCCCGGCAGCGTGGCACCGACGAGATTGGACGCGGCGCCCGCCTCCCCGATCGCCAGATGCGCGAGGTACCAAACCGTCGGCGCCGAAAGCCGCAGATGCGGATCGTTCGCCAGCAGCGGCTTGCCCGATACCGTCCGCGCGCCCGACAGCACCCAGTTGTTCGAAGCCCCCCCGCCCGTCAAGGTTTCGATCAAGCTGGCGCGCTGCGTTCCGTTTGCCGCAGCCATTGGGCGGACCGGATAGAGCGTCGTCAGATCGGGCAGCGGCGGCGCGCCCCACGGGCCTTCGGTCGGCATCAGATGCTCGATTTCGTCGGGTTTCAGTCCTAATGCCGCAAATCGCAGCCGCTGGATCTCCTTGTCGAGATTGCGGCTCAACTGCAGCGCCATCATCTTGACAATGACGATGCTGTCGGCAGGCTTCCAGGGTTCCGGCGTGTGCCAGGTGAGCAGGAACTCGGGCGGATAGCGTGGCTCGATCAGGGAAGTCGGGCGCACCAGGAAGGCATTCACACCCCGCGCGTAGGCGTCGAGGCTGCGTCGCCCGTGATCCGACAAGGCGGCCAGCGACCGCTCCGCATGACCATAAAGGTCGAGCGTCCGAATGAAGACATCGCTCTCGAGCGTCGCGCGCCCAAAGATCTCCGACAGCCGGCCTTGCCCGGCCCGGCGCATCAGCTCCATCTGCCAGAGGCGGTTCTGCGCATGCAGGAATCCGAGCGCGACATAAGCGTCGTCCGACGTGTGAGCCTGGATATGCGGTACGGCATCGGGTCCGAGCACGATATCGACAGGGCGTTTGACATCGGCCAGGATCAGGACGCCCGACAAGCCCGGAACGCTCTGGCGCATGACTCCATAGATGCCCGCGCCCGCGACGGCGAGGCCGGCGCCGATCCAAAGCAGCGCACACAACACATGCTGGCGTCCACTGCGCGCCAACGCGGCTCTCGATCTTGGGTGGTGGCTATCCATCAACCACGTCTCGGTTGCAATGCGTCGGCAACATAAGCCTCGTTTATCACAAACAGAGCCGCCCCGCGGCGTTTGTCACAACGGGAACGCGTGCCCAGGGTTACTGATCACCGCGCCATCCGCCGTCTGGCGGTCGTCATGCACATGCCAGCGGGCCGAGCCGGACGCCAGCCGATAATTCGCCTCGACAGGCGGCGCCGAATACGCTGATCTCGCGGGCGTCGAACGGACGACCGAGGAGCCACACTATGCGTAGACGGGATTTCACCAAGGCCGTAGCAGCAAGCGCCACAGCGCTCGCTTCACCGCCATTCCTCAGGTCGGCACTGGCCCAGGAGGTGTCTACCGTAACGCTGTTGATGCAGCACGGCCTCCCCTACCTGCCGCAAATGGTGATGGACAGCCAGAAGCTGGTCGAGAAGCACGCCGCCAAGGCGGGCCTGCCCAACGTCAAGACCGAGTACAAGCACCTTGGCGGCACCGCCAATCTGATCGACGCCCTGCTCGCCGGTCAGATGCATGGCGGTGTGGTCGGCGTTCCTGCGTTGGCGACACTCTGGAACCGGACCTCGGGAACACCGCAGGAAGTGCGCGCGCTCTCGGCCGTCCAGTCGATGCCCTACATCCTTCTCACCAACAGCCGGACGATCAAGACGCTGCGCGACTTCACCGACAAGGACAAGATCGCGCTGCCAGCCGTAAAGGTTTCGGCGCAGGCGGTTTGCCTGCAGATGGCAGCGGCGAAAGAATGGGGCGACGAGCATTTTGCCAAGCTCGATCCGATCACGATCTCGCGCGCGCATCCCGATGCCGTGACCGCCATTCTGTCCGGCGGGTCGGAGATCAACAGCCACTATGCGCCGGCGCCGTTCTATTACTACGAGCTGGAAGCTCCAGGCATCACCCAGATCCTCAAATCCTACGACACACTCGGCGGCGCTACGACCAACGGCATCATGATCATGTCGATGGCCTTCCGCGACGCCAACCCGAAGATCACCGGCGCAATCTATACCGCCCTTGAGGAGGCCAACGCCTTCATCAACAAGAACCCGGGCGATGCCGCTGAGATCTATATCAAGGCCACCAACGAAAAACGCGCCGACAAGACCCGCATGACGAAGATGGTTGCCGATCCGGATAACGTCTGGACCACCACGCCACAAAGCTCGATGAAGTATCTCACGTTCATGCACAAGGTCGGCACCATCAAGAAACTGCCGGCCTCGTGGAAGGATCTCTACATGCCCGAGGCGCATGCACTCGCCGGCAGCTGAGATCCACGCACACACGCGACCATAGGAGACCGGCCATATGTCGGCTAAAACTTTCGACGTGCTCATTGTCGGCGCCGGGTTTGCCGGCATGTACCAGCTCCACAAACTGCGCGGCATGGGCTACCGGGCTCGCGTGCTGGAGGCCGGCGATGGCGTCGGCGGCACCTGGTACTGGAACCGCTATCCGGGCGCGCGCTGCGACATCGAAAGCATGCAGTACTCCTACCAGTTCTCAGCTGAGCTGGCGCAGGACTGGGAATGGAGCGAGCGTTTCGCCGCCCAGCCGGAGATCCTGCGCTATGCCAACCACGTCGCCGACCGGTTCGATCTTCGGCGCGACATCGATTTCAACACGCGGATCAAGCGCGCCACCTTCGACGAGGCGGCGAGCCAATGGACACTCGAGACCGAAGCCGGCGAGCGCTACACCGCCCCGTTCTGCATCATGGCGACGGGGTGCCTCTCGACACCCAACACGCCGAAGTTCGACGGCCTCGAAAGCTTCGAGGGCGCCGTCTATCACACCGGCAACTGGCCGCACGAGAAGGTCGACTTCACCGGCAAGACGGTCGCCGTGATCGGTACCGGCTCGTCGGCTGTGCAGTCGATCCCCCTCATCGCTGCCGAGGCCAAGCGCGTCCATGTCTTCCAGCGCACGCCGCACTGGGTGATCCCGGCACGCAACAGGCCACTCGATCCCGCAGCTCAACACGACTGGAAGTCGAACTATCCGGAGCGCAGGGTCGCGGCGAAGCAGAACTTCACCGGCGTTCTCGCCAACTACCGCACCGACAAGGCCGCGGAGACTCCTGACGCCGAACGCCGCGCTGAGTACCAGAAGCGCTGGAACGACGGCGGCCTCGGCTTCATGGGCGCGTTCAGCGATCTCTTGATAGACGACGAGTTCAAACCAGACCGTCCGCGACTTCGTCGCCGAGAAGGTGCGCGAGATGGTGCAGGACCCGAAGCTCGCGGCCACGCTGACGCCCGACTATCTGATCGGCTGCAAGCGCCTCGTCATCGACACCGGCTACTATGATACCTTCAACAAGCCACACGTGGAGCTCGTCGACATCCGCAACGATCCGATCGATTGCATCACGCCCGCAGGCGTGCGCGCCAAGGGCCGCGAATGGCCGGTCGACGTCATCGTGATGGCAACCGGCTTCGATGCGATGACCGGCACACTCAACAAGATCGACATCCGCGGCCGCCAGGGCCGGTCACTTCGCGAAAAGTGGACCGAAGGCCCACGCACCTATCTCGGCATCATGTCGGCGGGCTTCCCGAACCTATTCCTGATCACCGGCCCGGGCAGCCCGTCTGTGTTCACCAACATGCTGCCGACGATCGAGCAGCACGTCGATTGGGTCACCGACTGTATCGCGGCCATGCGCGACCAACGGCGCCAGTCGATCGAGCCGCGCCAGGATGCCGAGGACGCCTGGGTACTCCACAACGAGGAGGTTTCGGGCAAGACGCTGAAGCCGGCCTGCAGTTCATGGTACGTCGGCGCCAACATTCCGGGCAAGCCACGGGTGTTTCTCCCATATTTCGGGGGCTTCCCGGCTTATATCGAAAAGTGCAACGACGTCGTCGCCAAAGGTTACGAAGGATTTGCGCTTCGGTGAGACCGTGCCAGCAATCAAGCGCTTGGGTGGTGCGCGCCGGGATTGGCGCCGACTGACGGAAGCAACCGTCGTCGCGCTGATGGTGATCTGCGCACCCGTTGCCGCCGAGCCCGCTCGCATAGCGTTCAGCATCATTCGCGGCGACACGCGTTATGACGTACCGGTCGCCGATCAACCGGATATTTCGGCGGTTCCCATTTTCGACGGTCGCCGCCGTCGGTATCGCGTGCTGGCGACCCTCGCCGGGACTTCGCGCCAGGGCCTCTGCGAGCTGACGCGGACTGCGAACAGCGACATTGTCTCGATCGCCGTCGGTTGCGAGATTGTCGTTCGGATCGTTGTGCCCCAACCAATTTGCGAGGGGCAGCTCTACATCGCCACTGGACTGCGCGCGCGTGAGGCAGCCATCCTGCTCCAGATCTTGCGAGACGGTTCTGCGCCCTGTCCGGGCCTGCCAGGCGAACTCATAACGCAGCCGAAGGCGGAACCTCAATAGCCCTTGGCGCGATCGACGGCCTCTTTTAGCGGCTTGCCCGCGAGATAAAGCTTCGCGTTCTCGCTGAAGAGATCGGCGACCATCTCGTTGCGCTGCGGATGCAGACCGCCGATGTGCGGCAGCACCGTGATGCCGGGCGTCGCCCAGAACGGATGCTCCGCCGGCAGCGGCTCGGCGCGGAACACATCGAGCACGGCGCCCGCGATCGTCTTCGCCTTCACCGCCGCGATCAGATCGTTGTCGACGATCAAATGGCCGCGCGCAAAGTTGATCAGCCAGGCATCCTTCTTCATTTTCGCGAGGCGGGCGGCGTTGATCAGGTTTGTCGTCTGCTCTGTTGCCGGCAGCAGCAACACGACGAAATCGCTCTGGACCAGAACCTCGTCGACCTGCTCACCTGAAAAGACCTGGTCGACGCTAGCGAGCTTTTCCGGCGTCCGTTTGGTGCCGATGACCCGCATCTCGAGCGCCGAGGCCTTCTTCGCCAGCTCCTGACCGATCGCGCCAAGTCCTAGAATACCGAGTGTCTTGCCCGCGATCGGCATCGAGGTGCTGCGCGCCCACTGGCTCTTCTGCTGGTTGAGCGCGATCTGGTGGTACTTCTTGGTGATGTGGAACAGGGCGCCGAGAATGTTCTCCGGCATCTGCACGCGGTGCGTGCCACGCGCCGCCGTCAGCGTTTGCGCCGGTATCAAATCCTTGCGCGCCAGCCACTGATCGACGCCGACGGTCATCGCCTGCACCCACTTGAGCTGCGGCATCTCAGCCAGCAATCCCGGAGGTGCTCCCATCGCCAGCAGCACTTCGGCTCGGGCCAGCTGCGGAATTTCGGGCTTCGACCCCGGCGTCACGTCCTCGATCTCGAATCGATCGGCGACACCGGACGCCTCGAGTGATTTACGGAAGACCGCCGTCTCCGGCAGCATCAGCAGCATCAGTGGCTTCTTGGCCATACGCCTTACTCCTCACGCAATTCCGTCAGGCGATCTTGCCGCCGAGCTCGTCCTCGATGTGAATTCGGATAATCTCTTCGAAGCTGGCGTCGGCCTTGAAGCCAAGGCTGATCGCGCGTTTGGTATCCAGATTGCGCGGCCAGCCGGCGACGATGCCCTGGACGAAGGTGTCGGGCACCCGTTTGATCCGCGCGACGACCTTCTCGCCCGCGACTTTACGCAGCGCCTCGATCTGGCCGCCGACGGTGACAGCGAGCCCAGGCATCGACAGCACCCGGCGGTTGCCGAGCGTCGCGCCGTCGATCGTGGCCGCATGCAGCAGAAAACCAATCGCCGCGCGCGGCGACGCATGCCAGTGCATCACGTCGTCGGAGACCGGCAGCACCGCCTCATGCCCGGCAAGCGGCTCGCGCATGATGTTCGAGAAGAACCCCGACGCCGCCTTGTTCGGCTTGCCCGGGCGGACGCAGATCGTCGGCAACCGGATGGCGACGCCGTCCATCATGCCTTTGCGCGTGAGATCCGAGAGCAGCAGCTCGCCGATGGCTTTCTGTGTGCCGTAGCTGGTCAGCGGCGTCGCGAAGAACTCGTCGGGAATTTTCTCGGGGAACGGCGCACCGAACACCGCAATCGATGAGGTAAACACGACGCGCGGCTTCTTGGCTGCCCCCTCGTAGGCGCGCCGGATGCTCTCGAACAGGTTCATTGTCCCGGTCAGGTTGATCCGGTAGCCCTTGTCGAAGTCCTGCTCGGCTTCGCCCGACACGATCGCGGCCAGATGAAAAATCACGTCCGGGCGGCCCTTGACGAGCTTGTCCGTCTCGCCGGCGGCCGGCAGGTCGCCCGTCAGAACCTCGACCGGGAACTTGGCGCCCGCGGGCTTCTGCCCCGGCACCACGTCGTACAAGGTGAGACCGCTGATGGTCGCTTGCCCCAGCCGTCCATCCTTGGCCAGCCGTTCGGCCAGCTTGCGGCCAACCATACCGGCGCCACCGAGGATCAGAATGTTCATGGGGCTTCCTCCCGCTTCGAGTTCGTGTCTGGTTCCCTGATACAACAGCTGCGCGCCCAGCGCACCTGTCCCGTGTGCCATGCACGGCGGCGACGTTTGGCCGATTGACCCGTCAATCGAACACCGTAACCTTGTCGGCGATGCCTATCGTCCCGCGCATCCCGGAGACCGAGTGAGCGACATGACCAAACCCGCCATCGACCCGATCGATTTCGAGCTGTTCAAGAACGCGATCTTCTCGATCGCCGACGAGATGGCGCTGACCGTCTTTCGCACGACCTACTCGGCCGTGCTCAAGGACAACATGGATTATTCGACCGGCTTCGCCGACGGCGAAGGCCGGCTCGCCGCGCAGGGACTGACGCTTCCGGGCCATCTCGGCTCGACGCCGACGGCGCTCGAGGCGATCATGCGCCACTTCGGCGACGACATGGCGCCCGGCGACGTCTTCATCATGAACGACCCGTTCGACGGCGGCATGCACCTGCCCGACATCTTCATCTTCAAGCCGCTGTATCCACAATGGCGAACGGCTCGCCTTCGCCTGCACCGTCTGCCATCACACCGACGTCGGCGGGCGCGTCGCGGGATCGAACGCCTCGGACTCGACCGAGATCTACGCCGAAGGCCTGCGCATCGCGCCGATGAAGCTCTACGAGGCCGGCCGCCTCAACAAGACGATCATGACCTTCATCGAGAAGAACGTGCGCGTGCCCGTGATGGTCGCCGGCGATCTGCGCGCGCAGCTTGCCGCCTGCCACATCGCCGAGCAGCAGTTCGCCGAGATCGTCGCCAAGTGGGGACCTGGCGACGACCAAGCGCATGATGCAGGAGACCATCGACTACGCCGAGCGCCTGACACGCGCCGCATTGCGCGAGCTTCCCGATGGCGAATGGAGCTTCGAGGACTGGATCGACGACGACGGCGTCGACTATCGGCAAGCCGATCCGGCTGTTCGTCACGCTCAAAAAGAACGGCGACAACATGCTGGTCGACTGGACCGGCACCAACCCGCAGGTGCGCGGCGCCATCAACAATACGCTGTCCTATACGAAATCCGCGTCCTACACCGGCATTCGCTCGGTTCTGCCCCAGAACATCCCGAACAACGAGGGCGTGTTCCGCGCCATCGAGGTGATCTGCCCGCCCGGCACGGTCGGCAACGGCGTGCTGCCGGCAGCCTGCGCCGCGCGCGGTCTCACCGGCTTCCGCATGGTCGACTGCATGTACGGCGCGCTCGCGATGATGCTGCCCGACAAGGTGAAAGCGGCCGGCGACGGTGGCAACAGCGGCATCTCGATCGGCGGCTATGACAAGAATCGGAAGCCCTTCGTCTACGTCGAGTTCACCTGCGGCGCCTGGGGCGCCAGGCCCTGGGCCGACGGCCTCAACGGCAACAGCCACATGTTCGCGAACCAATCGTGCCCGTCTGCCGAAGTGATCGAGGCCGAGCAGCCGGTGTCGGTGCTGACCTACGAGTTCGTGCCCGACAAGATCGGCGCCGGCAAGTTTCGCGGCGGCGTGCCGTTCCGCCGCGCTTACCGGTTCAACGAGCAAGCCGCGCAACTCTCCGTCCGCTCAGATCGCAAGACGCATCGGCCCTTCGGACTGTACGGCGGTTCAGCCCGGCCAGCCTTCGGAGAACCATTTCAATCCGCACGCCGAAAACCGGCCAATGCCCTCGAAGGTCACCATGGATATCAAACAGGGCGACGTGTTTCAGCACACACATCCCGGGTGGCGGGGGCTGGGGCGATCCGCTGGAGCGCGATCCGCAAGCCGTCCTGCGCGACGTGCGCAACGAGTTCCTGTCGGCGGCGAAGGCGGAAGCGGATTATGGCGTCGTCGTCGACACCGCGACCTGGACCATCGATTCGGCGACAACCGCCGCGAAACAAGCCGAGATCCGCAAGGCCCGCGCCTGGACCGGCACGCCGAAGGTGCAATGGCACGATCCCATCCCGCCGCGCGCGGCAACCAAGGCCGCGGAGTAACCTGCAATGGCTCAACACTCGGTGACTTATCGCGTTGGCGTCGATATCGGCGGCACGTTCACGGATATCGTCCTGCTCGGCTCCGACGGCACCATCCACACCAAGAAGATCTCCTCCAGCGTCGACAACTACGCAACCGCGATCGTCGAGGGCCTCTCAGAGGTGTTCGCCGAAAGCCGTCTCGCCGGCGCCGATATCGAGGAGATCCGGCACGGTACCACCGTCGCTTCGAACGCCATCCTGGAGCACAAAGGCGCCAAGGTCGGCCTGATCACCACGAAGGGATTCCGCGATGTGCTGGAGATCCGCACACTCCGCATGCCGCGCCTCTACGACATTGCCTGGGAAAAGCCGCCGCCGCTGGTCGAGCGCTATCTGCGCCGCGTCGTCGACGAGCGCATCGATGGAAAGGGCCGGATCGAGCGCGCGCTCGATGCCCGGGATGCCGAGGCCCAGGTCGACGCGCTGCTCGCCGAGAAGGTTCAGTCGCTTGCGATCTGCCTGCTCAACTCCTTCACCAATCCGGTGCACGAGTTTCTGATCCGCGACATCGTCCGGCGCAAGGCACCGAACCTGCCGCTCTCCGTCTCCTACGAGGTGCTGCCGGAAATCAAGGAATACGAGCGGACATCGACGACGGTGATCAATGCCTACGTGATGCCGATTGTCGCCACCTACCTGAGGGCGCTGCGCAAAGGCCTCGATGCGGCCGGCATTCCGGCGCGCCTTCTCTTAATGCAATCCAACGGCGGCCTGACGACAGATACCGCCGCAGCCGAGCGGCCGATCAACATCATCGAGTCGGGTCCAGCCGGCGGCGTCGTGGGGGGCGAAAAGCTGGCGCGCACGCGCGGCCTCGAGAAGATCATCACCTTCGACATGGGTGGCACCACGGCGAAAGCTTCGATGGTCGAGCATGGACAGGTGATGCGCGCGCAGGAGCAATCGGTCGGCGCCGGGATCATGGCGGGCTCTCGCCTGATGACGGGCGCGGGTTACGTTTGCAAGGTGCCGGCTATCGACCTCGCCGAGATCGGCGCGGGCGGCGGCAGCCACGTCTGGATCGACGCCGGCGGCGCGCTCCAGATCGGTCCGGAAAGCGCGGGCGCGAAGCCCGGCCCGGTCTGCTACGCGATGGGGGGGATGGTTCCGACAATCACCGACGCGAACGTGATCCTCGGCTACATCAATCCCGTGCATCTCGTCGGCGGCGCGCTCAAGCTCGATGCGGCCCGGGCCCGAGCGGTGTTCGCCGAAACGATCGCGGCGCCCCTGAAGATGTCGGTCGAGCAGGCGGCGCTCGGCGCGCACCGCATTGCGGCCTCCAATATGATCCGCGCCATCCGCGCCGTCTCCAGTGAGCGCGGCCGCGATCCCCGCGAATTTTCCTTGTTTGCGTTCGGCGGCAACGGCCCGCTGTTCGCCTGCGGGCTCGCCACCTCGCTCGGCATCACCCGCGTGATCGTGCCGCCATCGGCGGGCCTGTTCTCGTCCTTCGGCCTGCTCTATGCTGATGTCGAGCATCACTACTCCCGTACTTTCCGGCGGCAGCTGCGAGGCAGCGACCTCGGCGAGATCGGTCGCGCCTGGGGCGCCCTTGCCGATCAAGCGACCACTCAGCTTGCCACAGAAGGCTTTGCCGCCGTCAGCCGACGCATCAACCGTTCGGCCGCCATGCATTACGTCGGCCAAAGCTTCGAACTGGTGGTCCCAGTCCCCGACGGCCCGATCGACGAACAGATGGTTGCCCACCTCGAGGAAGCGTTCGGCGCCGAGCACGAGCGGGTGTATGGGCATCGTGCGGGGCCGGAGGAGCCGGTCGAACTGGTATCGATCCAGGTCGTCGGGCAAGGTCTGCGCGAGGGCACCGGCGTACCAGAAAATGTGCGGCCGAGCCGGCCCGAACCCGCCGTGAGCCGCGCGCGGCCCGCCTATTTCGGCGTCGAGCATGGCTGGGTCGAAACGCGGGTCCTGCGCCGTTCGGACCTCAAATCGCCGGTGGCTGGCCCGGCGATCGTCGAAGAGTACGATTCGACGACCGTGATCACCCCCGGCGCACGGGCCGAACTCGATTCGTCCGGCAACATCTCAATCCAGCTCTGAATCGCCCGCCGCAAGGGCCGAATTAACGGAGTCTTTACGCCCAGCTGGTGATGTTGCCTGGGAACCTCGCCGTGGAACCCAGCGCGTCAGCGGAAAGTCAGCTCTGTGCCGATCAACGTGTTTCGCATCTATGCCGGCCGGAGCTGGGCGCAACGCGACGAGCTTGCCCGGCTGCAGGAGATGTTCGACGCGGTTCCGGGATTGCTGTACGCGCTGGATAGCGCAAGCGACGTTCCCGACGACGAAAACTTGCGCGCCAATCTCCGGATTGCGATGACGCAGACCCACGTCGCGCTGTGCCTTGCCGATACGCCGGACGCCGATCCCGCACTCGCCATCGAAGTCGAATTGGCGCGGACCGGATTTCGCCGCCGCATTCCCATCATTGCGGTCAGACGGCCCGGCACCACACACGTTAACGAACTCCTGCAGCGCAGCGCTGACCGGGTGGTACCCTGGGATGGCTCGACCATCGCCTATGCGATCCAGGAGCTGACCGAGGCGGCATTTGCCGAGCGGCGCCAGCGCACACGGGACGACTGGATCATGCCAGTCCAGCACCCAAGCGTTGAGATCCCGCATAGACCCAAGCCTGAAACACCGCGGGCGCTTCCCTTCGAGGCCATCGAAGCCGCCTACAACCAGCGTCAAGGCTCGCGCACGTCCGCCCAGAGCCCGAAGCGCAATTAAGGCGTTTCTCGGCAAGCATCTGCACTTCGAAAGAATTTACCTCGACATGACATCTTGCGGTGTCTTTGTCCGTATCACCAGTCGGGGGCGTGATGCGCTACTGCTTCTTATCGTGGCGCAAATTGGGCTCGACTGCAGGCCTCATCGGTGTGTTGCTGGCCTCGTCGATCTGTGTCGTCCAGGCACAACCGTCCAACCGGCCGCCGATATCCCGTCCGCCGGAATCCATGGGGCAGCCGCAGGCGACGCCCGTGCCGGCTCCGGTCACGGCCGTGGCACCGCAGCAGGGCAAACCGGCTCGTCCCGCCGACGACGTCGACGTCATCAGCGACGCCTTGAGCGTACCGCCGAAACAGTTCGATCAGCCGCATCCGATCGCGGCGGCCCATCCAGAGCACTGGGTTGTTGTGTGTGTCGCGGGCTGCCGGTCCGGCATACCGTCAATTGCCGGTATGCGCCCGCGCGGGCCGACCTATGCCGTTGCCGCTGTCAAGTCTAACATCGTACTGACCAGCCTCGCTTCGGTATCGCAGCCGGCGCCTCCGGCCAACACCGACGATCGCAGGATTCCGCCGCGCAAAATGTTCTCGGGGCCGCTCGGTCCCCGGCTGTTCGCCAGGACGGCTCGGGCGCCAAGCCGATATACCGTTCCGGCGCGCATCATCACGGCGTCGCGCTTCATCCACCGCCACGTTGTGAAAACCGACGCGGCAAAAAGCAAACGCGCCGCCGGCCCGAAGGCCAGCAAAACCAGGCGTTACGCACAGTCCGTCAAGCGGCGCGGCCGCGCTTGATCCGAACGCCCGACGCCGGGCGCTCCAGCATCACCTCGCGGCGAAACCGGAACAACTTCGCTGGACGCCCGCCAGTGTGATTGCGGATCTCACCCGTCGGCTCAACCAGCCCTGTGGTTTCGACGAGCCGCCGGAAATTCTGCTTGTGCAGATTGGGGCCGAGAATGCCCTCGACCGTCCTTTGAAGCTCGAACAGGGTGAACGTCGGCGCCAACAGCTCAAATACGACCGGACGAAAGCGGATCTTCGAGCGTAGCCGCCCCATTGCAGCCGCCATGATCCGGTGATGTTGCGGTAGCAGCGTGGGCGCCCCGATCAGCGTGCGCACATCCATGGCGGCAACGATCAGGTCATAGCGATCCGAGACGCGCTCATCGTCCCAGCGCCCGCCTTCCAGGGCGAATGCGATCCGCGTTTGCTCGGTTCGTTCAACACGCTTCTCGTCATCCTGAGCCAATTGCGTCCAAGCCTCGAGGCTCGGCAGCACCTTGTCGGCGAGAATTTCAGGACGGCCGGCGCGCCAGTCCTCCCATGGCAAATAGTCGTAACAGTTGAGCCATTGGGCCCCGGGACTAAGGTTCAAGCTCTCGAGCCGCATCAGAGCGAGATAGCCGATCGAGAGCGCGCAACTGTTCCGTTTGGCCGCGCCATCCCAGGAACTGCAGATGGTCGAAAGTTGCTCGATATAGCCGAGTTCTACGCCGACATCGGCGCTCACCACTGCTCGGATCGCGGCTTCGAGGTCCGCGTGGTGACCAGGCTTGAACTGGCCGGACGGCAGCACGCGTTCAAAACTCTGGCCCGCAAAGCTCTGGCCCAGCGCCGACGCTTCAGCCAGCAATACCGGCTGCTCCTCGCGAATCGCGACGACCGCCGCGGTCAGGCCAACCACGATCTGGTCGTCTGCCTGCGATCGCGTTCGTTCTGCCTCGTCTGCCGGTGACAACCAAGAGCCGCCGTTATGGGACTCAGCTCGAACGTGCTGGCGCGATGTCTCATCCATGGGGGTCTCCTTGCCGGGAGAGTCCCCAATAATCTTGGCAAGATTCAGTTCGAATCAAGGCTTTGGCGCGTCGCGCTGGCCGGCGTCACGCTCAAGCGGGCCCACTGAGGCGGCCAAATTGAGCCAGATAGGCCATCTGCGCGGCTTCGGGCGGATCCGGCGCCAGCGCTGCAAGCCGCGCGCCTGCGTCACCGGGCAGCACATCGACAGGCCCGAAGTAGCGTTCGGCCTCGGCCGCCTCGAAGCCTGCCAAACGGGTCGCCTCATAGTAGGCCGCGATCCGGTCGGCGCGTTTGATCGCCGCCCCGACGTCGGCGGGCAGCGGATAAGGCACGCCGAAGCGCGCGTGGATTGCCGCCAGCAACCGATGCTCGAACGCCTTGTAGTCGAGCCCTATGGCCGCCTTGAATGGGCTGATCAGATCGCCGACCACATACTCCGGCGCGTCATGCAGCAACGCCGCAAGGTGCCAGTCCCGCAGCCAATCGGGATGCAGGGCCGCCGCAATATCGCTTACGATCACGCAGTGCTGCGCGACCGACAGCGCATGCGCGCCTCTGGTCTGGCCATTCCAGCGAGCTACGCGCGCGAGGCCGTGCGCGATGTCCTCGATGGCGACGTCATCCGGCGACGGATCGAGCAGGTCGAGACGCCGCCCGGAGAGCATGCGTTGCCAAGCGCGCGGTGCGGCGGGAGCATCTTCTGCAGGCATGGATCACACTCCCCCAGTCACCGCTTCGGAGCCTTGAAGGCGCGCTGCAACTTTGCGCACGGCGCATGACGGTGGCACGTCCGCATGTGATCGTTCACAAACCCCGACGACTGCATGAAGGCATAGACCGTCGTCGGTCCAACGAAACGAAAGCCTTCCGCCTTCAAGGCCTTCGAGATCGCCTTGGAGACGTCGGTTTGCGCCGGAACCTCTTTGAAGGAGTCGCGCTCGTGGATCAGCGGCTTGCCGTCCATAAATCCCCACAGGAACTTGGCCAGCGACGTGCGCTCCTGCAGCTTCAGAAACGCGCGCGCGTTGTCGATCGAGGCGTCGATCTTCAACCGGTTGCGGATGATGCCCGCATCCGCCATCAGCCGCGCCTTGTCCTTGTCGGTGTAGCGGGCGATGCGCTCGGCATCGAAGTCATGGAACGCCCGTCGAAAATTCGGCCGCTTCTTCAGGATCGTCAGCCACGACAGGCCGGACTGGAACCCTTCCAGCAGCAGCTTCTCGAACAGGCGCACGTCGTCGGCATGCGGCACGCCCCATTCCTCGTCGTGATAGCGCGTATATTCCGGGTCCTCGATGCCGCCCCACGGACAGCGGACAAGCTCGCTCTTGCTCATGATTCCAGCCTGCCTCTTGATGCCAACCTCATGATGCCAGTCTCATGATGCCAGTCTCATGATATTTGGGCTGCCTTCCCGGCGGCGCTGTCCCGATAGGTCTTGAGCGCGTCGGCATCGACGCTGACCGCAATCCCGCCCGCCAGGATCCGCTGCCCTTTATCGAGCGCTTCGGCAACGCGATCGAGCCGCATGATCGCCAGCCCTTCGGGGCCCGCGACCGATCCGACCGTACCGATCACGGCCTCTCCGACCGTCACGTCGGCGCCGCTCACCAGCGGACCGGCGCCCGTGATCCGCGTCACACGCTTGCGCACCACCGTCTTGTTCTGCATGCGCGCCACAACCTCTTGGCCGACAAAGCATCCCTTGGTGAACGAGACGCCGTGCAGCCGATCGAAGTTGGCCTCGTGCGGGAAGGTATCGCCGATGGCATAGTCGCGGCCAGCGTCCGGCACGCCGAACGCAATCCGGTGCGCGTGATAGGCATCGGCCGTCATGCGCAGCGCGCCGGTCTGCGCAATCGCCTCACCGACGGCCGGCGCTGCGATCAGCACCCGGTCGCCGAGCCGCGCCTCGCGCGGATCGACAAATGATATCGCACCCGCAGGCCGCGCACGGACATCGCCGGTCAACACGGCCACCACCACCTCGCCGGCCACATCCTTGACCTCGATTTTCGCCCGCAGCTTGTACATGCCGAGCCGCTTCGCCAGCGCTGCCGTCTGCGCCAGCGCCGTCTCCAGCAGGAACCCGGCCGGCGTGCGCACCACGAAGAACTCGAACAGGATCTTGCCCTGTGGCGACAGCAGCGCGGCGTGCATCGCGTCGCCCGCCGTCTTGAGCGCGCTCATATCGTTGGTGATGAGATTGTCGAGGAACGAGACGGCATCCTCGCCGGTCACGCTGACGACGCCGCGATCCGGCAGCAATCCGATTTTGGCCTTGCTCATGGGCGGCTCCTTGGTGGGGCTTCCAGACGCTGTGTTTCTGCTATACCTCGGCGCCAAGATACACGATCAGTTGGACACCGCACGAGCGATGCGCAAGCCGCAGGGGGCACTCATGCCTGAGACGTACGACCTCATCATTCGCGGAGCAACCGTCGTCAACCAGGACGGTGAGGGACTGCGCGACATCGGCATTCGGGCCGGCCGCATTGCGGCCATCGGCCAGCTCGGCGCCGCCAGGGCATCCGAGACCCTCGACGCCAATGGCCTCCATATTCTCCCGGGTGTCATCGACAGCCAGGTGCATTTCCGCGAGCCGGGCCTCGAGCAGAAGGAAGATCTCGCCACCGGCAGCCGCGCCGCTGTCATGGGCGGCGTCACGGCAGTGTTCGAGATGCCGAACACCAAGCCGCTGACCACCGACCCGGCCGCGCTCGCCGACAAGGTCCGCCGCGCCAACGGCCGGATGCACTGCGATTTCGCGTTCTACGTTGGCGCCACGCGCGAGAACATCGCCGAAATCCCAGCGCTCGAAAAGCTCGAATCGTCGGCCGGGATCAAGGTCTTCATGGGGGCTTCGACCGGCGACCTGCTGGTCGAGGACGAAGCTTCGCTCGACAAAATCATCGCCAGGATCTCGCGCCGGGCCGCCTTCCATTCGGAGGACGAGGCGCGATTGCGCGCGCGCGCCAATTTGCGCCGCCCGGGCGATGCCTCGAGCCATCCCGTCTGGCGCGACGAAGAGGCCGCGATGATCGCGACGACGCGGCTCGTGCGTCTCGCCGAAAAACACCACCGCCGCGTCCACGTTCTCCACATTTCGACCGCCGACGAGATCGCCTTCCTGCGCGACCACAAGGAGTGGGCGAGCTGCGAGGTGACGCCGCATCATCTGACGCTTGTCGCACCGGATTGCTACGAGCGCTTGGGCACCTTCGCGCAGATGAACCCGCCCGTGCGCGATGCGCGCCACCAGGCGGGCATCTGGGCCGGAATTGCCGACGGTACCGTCGACGTGCTTGGCTCCGACCACGCGCCACACACCGAGGAGGAAAAGCACCACCCCTACCCCGACAGCCATTCCGGCATGACCGGCGTGCAGACGCTGGTGCCATGCATGCTCGACCACGTCAACGCCGGCCGGCTGTCGCTCGCCCGCTTCGTCGACCTGACCAGCGCTGGCCCGCAGCGCCTGTTCGGCATCCGCAACAAGGGCCGCATCGCCGTCGGCTATGACGCTGATCTCACCATCGTCGACCTGAAGCGTACCGAGACCATCACCGCGGCCTGGATCGAGTCGCGCTCGAAATGGACGCCCTACGACGGCAAAAAAGTGAAGGGCTGGCCCGTCGGCACCTTCGTTCGCGGCCGTCGCGTGATGTGGCAGGGCTCGATCGAAGCCCAGGCCGCCGGCGCCCCGGTCCGCTTTTTGGAAGCGGATTGATCGAAGGGCCCGGCTGCGGCGCAACGATCAGGTTCGGCGAGCACGAATGAACGCCGTAGGGCGCAATAGGCCCGGCCGTATTGCCCCGAGACGCGGCATCGCGCTCCGACTTCGAAGGCATCGCCCGGCATCGGCGCAATACGCGAAGACGCTATTGCGCCCTACGGTCTGAGCCGCATTAACGCGGCCGATCAGACGTCAGGTCTCCCACCGATCGCGTCGACGGCAGGAACATTCGAAGACCGGTGAGTCAGGGCCACTTTGAGACATTGGTGCCTCACCTCTTGCCACCCTCGACCAGCGGCAGCTTTCTGCATATCGTAGCGGACTTAGTTGGCAGTGTTGGCAAAGCGCCTTTTCAATTGCGAGGTGACCATGACCGAGACGCTCTATGTCGGTGGTGCGAGCGGCTACGATCAAATGTTCGCCCGAGTAACACAGGCATTCATTCCCGCGCTGCTCAACGCGGCTCAAATTTGTCCGGGCCAGCGCATACTCGATATCGCGACGGGCACGGGAGCCGCTGCCAAAGCGGCGAGAGGCTTGGTCGGCGCGGGCGGTGAGGTGTCTGCCGGCGACATCTCCTCGACTATGCTCGATGTCGCCCGGCGCAACCCTGAGAATGCCGGGATAACGTTCGAGCAGTTCGATGGCCACAAATTGCCCTATCCCGATGCCCGCTTCGACCGCGTGATTTGCCAGCTCGGGCTTGCATTCTTTGATGACCCAGGTCGCGGCCTTGCCGAGTTCAGGCGCGTGTTGAAGCCCGGCGGCCGTGCGGCAGTGATCGTCAACTCGACGCCCGAGCGGTCACTTTTCACGCGGATCGGAACCGTCATCGGCCAGCACGTCCCCGAGCGAGCCGAGCAGCTTAATCGCTACGCCTCGATCCGTACTATCGAGCGGCTGCGCGACCTGTTCACCGGCGCAGCCTTCACAGATGTCCAGGTCGCCGCCGAGACGCGCTCGTTCTCCTTCGCCTCCTTCGACGACTACTTCGCCGGGACCGAGGCGGGAGCCGGTATTTCCGGACAGGAGTACGTCAAATTGCCGGATGCAACGAGGAAGGCTGTGCGCGAGACCATGCGGCTCTCATTTCCAGATGGTGGAGGCCGCCAGCCTTTCGTCGTCGATATGGAAGTACTCGTCGGGGCCGGCAATAAGTGAGCCCGGCAGGTTGCTGACCAAAAAGGAGGCTTCCCATGACCGAAGTGGCTCGCGCACCGATCCCCATGTTCGAACAGCGGCGCATCGAGGCAATGATTCTCAAGCACGTCTACGATACGCTCAAGGCAAGCCACGGCGTCGAGGTGGCGCAAAAGGCGATAGCCGATGCAGTGCGCTCCTCCTCAATCGAGCAGGCGAAGGAATTCGCGGCCAAGGTCGGCGGCAAGACGTCCATCCAGACCTTCGTCGACCGCCAGTCACTCTGGAAGCTCGGAGGCGCCATGGAGATGGAGGTCAAGGAGCAGACCGAGACCAGCTACGTGTTCAATGTGACGCGCTGCAAGTATGCCGAGATGTACATGGAAATGGGCCTCGGCGAGATCGGCCACCTGCTCTCATGCCAGCGCGACGCCACGTTCTGCGAGGGCTACGATAAGCGCATGCGGCTCAAGCGGACGCAGACGATCATGCAGGGTGCCAGCCACTGCGACTTCCAATACACAATGGTCGACGAGCCGAAGACGTCGTGAGTCATCTTAAGCTGCAACGGCTTGTTCCGCTTTTCTGAGAAGCGGCAGTCGGGCCGCGAGTACTTGCGGCTTCGCGTGAGGGCAGCTCTGGGTCAATCGCGGCAGTTTGCTGTCGCGCGCTGCCGGTCTCGGGCCGTCTGCTTGGCCTCCAACATCGACCAACCGCAAGCTGGAGCACCAGCCGCATCGGCGCGTCGCCGTGGGCCACGCTTCGCGTAACCCGCACCCACCTCAACCAAACCGCACCACCACGCGGCCGAGTGTGCCGAAATCAGCGACCATGTGATCTCCGGGCGCGATCGGCAATGGCCGGGAAGTCCTCCTCGATGGGCAGCAATTGCGCGAAGCGAGCAGCGCCAGCAGCGCCAGCAGCGCCAGCAGCGATTTCGGCGGCGCGGGATCGATAATCAACCGCTCGCCCTCCTTGCGCAAGAGCGCCATATCTCCGGGCAACTCGAACTCGCGCGGAATCCGCACCGCCTGACTGCGGCCGTTGGTGAACAACTTGACCGTGCGAACCCGAGACATGCCGACCACTCCCTTCAATTCAGTATATGCCGCACTGATGCGCAATGAACGGAACACCCTTCCTCGACGCTCACCCCGCGCCGCCGCCTTCCGTCGCGAGCCAGGCGCCGCAGCACGCCTTGGCCAATTCGCGCACGCGCAGGATGGTGCTCTGGCGCTCGGTCACTTACTCGGGTCAGCCACGGCCGATGCCTTGCTGGCAAGCGCTGACGCAGACGGAGTGCACTCCCCATGACCGACGTAGGCGACGCAACCGGACCAGCCGATGCGCCGGATCCGATCTTGGCCTGTGAAACGCTCACGCGCAGCTATGGCGTGCGGATCGGTTGCAGCGATGTCACATTCAGTCTTTGGCCGGGCGAGGTGATGGGCATCGTCGGTGAATCCGGTTCGGGAAAATCGACGTTGCTGCGTTGCCTCGCGGGCGTCGATCTGCCGAGTGCGGGTCGCGTCCTCATCAAGTTCAACACACATCGGCAGCCTATTGCGCCCCTCGACCTGCCGGAGGATCAGCGCCGCGCCCTGATGCGGACCGCCTGGGGCATCGTGCACCAGAACCCGCGCGACGGCTTGCGCATGTCCGTGTCGGCCGGCGGAAACATCGCCGAGAGGCTTCTCGATCGGGGCGACCGGAACTACGGAGCGATCCTTTCCGCCGCACGCCAATGGCTGGAGCGCGTCGAGATCCCGTCCTCTCGAACTCGATGATCTCCCGTCGTCGTACTCCGGCGGCATGCAGCAGCGACTGCAGATCGCACGGGTCCTAGTGTCCGAGCCCAAGCTCGTCTTCATGGACGAGCCGACCGGCGGGCTCGATGTCTCGGTGCAGGCGCGGCTGCTCGATCTCTTGCGCGTGCTCGTTCGCGATCTTGGGCTTGCGGCCGTGATTGTCACGCATGATCTCGCGGTGGCCCGGCTGCTGACCGATCGCCTGATGGTGATGAAGGATGGCCGGGTCGTCGAGGAGGGAGTGACGGACCAGGTGCTCGACGATCCGCAACACGCCTACACGCAGCTGCTGACGTCCTCCGTTCTAGCTGCCTGAAACCGAGATCTCATCATGTCACTAATGCTCACGGCGACCGATCTCGAAAAATCGTTCGTTCTGCACAATCGCGGCGGCGCGATGTTGCGCGTACTCACCGGCGCCTCGCTCCATGTCGATGCGGGCGAGGTGGTCGTGCTCACCGGCCAATCGGGCGCCGGGAAATCGACGTTGCTGCGCATCCTCTATGGCAATTATCGGCCGACGACTGGGAGCGTGCGCCTTCGCCATGGCGGCAGCACGATAGACATCGTGACCGCGAGCCCGCGCCAGTTGCACGAGGCCCGCCGGTCGTCGATGGGTTGGGTGTCGCAGTTCCTGCGGGCTATTCCACGCGTTTCAACGCTGGATCTCGTCCGCGATCAGGCGCTCCGGCGCGGCTGCACCTCAAGCGAAGCCGATCGGCGCGCCCGCAACATCCTGGCCCACGACGCGCAGATGGCCGCAGCCGGTGTAACGACGGTCTATGACGCGGTATGTGCCGGTTACGACAACGGCGAGACCCAATCTTCGCGTCGCGACATTTTCGAGAGTGTGCTGGCCTCCGTCACGACCGGCGTCAAGCAGAAGGTCTTCAGGATCGATCACAAGCTCCACTTGCGATGCGAGTTGACCGGCGCCGACGTCGTCGATGTCGTGTCGGCGCATATCGACAATCCGCTGGTCGCACTCGGATCGCTGATGGATCACACGCCGGGTCAACGGCAGTGGACGGATCTTTCCAAGATGAAGACCTATGTTCTCGGCAAGAGCGGGCGCTCCGAGGCGGAGTGGCAGGCGCATCTCGAGGCGCGCCTCCAGTCGGCGCGGAACGTGCCGGAGAACTGGCAGGCGATCGTCGCGCTGTTCGCCGAGCGCAACATTGCACTCGCCACCCACGACGATACGACAGTCGAGCATGTCGAGGCTGGCATCGCCTCGGGAGCGGTCATATCGGAATTCCCGACCACGGTGGAGGCTGCGACCGCCGCCAAGCGGCACGGCCTTGCGACTGTGGCGGGGGCTCCCAATGTCGTACGCGGCGGCTCGCATTCGGGCGGTGTGTCGGTGCGCAACCTGGCGGAGAGAGGGCGTTCTCGACGGTCTCTCATCCGACTACGTGCCGTCGAGCCTGCTGCAAGCCGCCCGGGTTCTGCACGACACGTGCGACATGCCGCTGCCGGCAGCCATGGGCATGGTCACATGGCGGATCGCGGATATGCTGGGCTTGAGCGATCGCGGACGTGTGTTGGACGGACTGCGGGCCGACCTGCTCCGGTTCCGATTTGTCGATGGCACGCCCGTCGTGCGCGGCGTCTGGGTCGCGGGGCAGCAGGTTCACTGAAGCAGAGGCTCCAGGAGCATCAATGCCCGGACCCGATGGCCCCCGCTATGCTGTTTACTTTGTGCCGGCTTCTGGATCGGCGCTGGCAGAAGTGGGATCAGCTGTGCTTGGCTACGACGCGAGGCAGGGAGTTGACGTTGCTTTCATCGAGACGTGCGGCATTTCCGATGGGGCATGGTCGCAAGCGACGAGCGAGCCGCGCCGCTATGGCTTCCACGCCACTTTGAAGGCGCCGTTTCGCCTGATGCCGGGAGTGTCGGAGAGCGAGCTGCTTGCGGCCGTTCAAGAGCTGGCATCGCGGCAGCAGGCCGTCGAACCGATGACACTGGTCGTCAAGGAACTCACTCACTTCGTCGCACTGGTTCCGGCAGCACCGTTGCCGGCCCTTGATCGCTTGGCATCCCAGATCGTCGTTGATCTCGACGGCCTGCGAGCGCCTCTCACACGTCAGGAGCGCGAACGCCGGATTGCCGCCGGCTTGTCCGACCGTCAGCGCGCCTATCTCGAAGCCTACGGCTATCCTTACGTCCTCGAGGAGTTCCGTTTTCACATGACGCTCGCGGGTCCGCTCGATCCGACGGCGCGGACTATCGTGAAGGAACGACTGTGCGCGCTGTTCGCACCCATCGACCGCGACTGCGCGATCGATGCGCTGACGGTGCTGCGTCAGGACAGTGCCAAATCACGCTTTCGCGTCATCGCACGTTGTCCGCTTGAGCGCGCGCAAGGCCGCGCAGCACTTCGGTGAGCCTGGCCGAGGCAATCTCGATCGCCTTGGAATTGTCGAGTTCGATGACCGGCGCGTGCGTCTGGCGGCAGCGGGAGCGTTCGCTCCAGGCGCTGCGCAATCGCGGCGTGGGGCTCGCGGCCACGGAGTGCCAAGCGCTGCATCAGCAGTTCGCGCGGCGCCGTCACCTGGATGACCACAGTCGAGCGGACGCGCGCGACAGGCGTCAGCAATCACGGCTCGCGACACATTGGCGACGACGACGCGGTCGTCTCGCGAGATCGTCAACCGCCGTCGAAGGTATGCCATAGGCAACGCCGTGGGCGCGCCAGCTGAGGAAGAACGCTCCATGCGCTTCGGCGGTGTCGAACTCGTCCGCGGTCAGTGCGACGTGGCTCTCGGGTCCAGCAGCAACAGGCCGCGTGATGGTCCGGGATGGAAAACAGAAGCGCTGGTCGTCGAGCAAGTGCTGTCCTGCGCATGCGCGATGAGGCTGTCTTTGCCGACACCGGACGGGCCGACAATCAATGCGAGCGTCCCGCGCTCGATCATGCCACCTCCGATCGCTGATCGGAGGAAATCTACACGCGCCTCGTGACAGTTCCGTGAATGCAACAGGTCGCAGATGCGCCCAGACCGTTCGCACAGAAGGCTCTGGACGGCAGAGCAGCACCACGCTTGCGACAGCGCAGAACGTCAACGGGCCCAATCGCTTGCACTTATGCCGTGACCTCGACCAGGATCGCGGCCAAGTGTTTTCGACCATACTCGTCGCTACATTCGACCTCGATGCGATAGGAACCGGGAGCAAGGTCTGGCGGAACCTGCGCCTGCCAGATGTGGGACGACAACGACGGTTCGACCCAGGATTTGATCTCGGCGCGATGCCGGCAATAGCTCTCGACGGTGAAGGGGTCGGCGATCTTGCGGCGAGCAAGCTCGAGCCTGTGCACTGTCGATCCGGTGCTGCGGTTGTTGCCGACGATGCGACATCGCACGGTCGTGCGCGGTCCGCCGTCGAAGACGTTCACGATGATCCTGGTGGAGGCAAGCTGGTCGCCAGTAACGATAGGATTGAGCCGTTCCCGCGGCTTTCCCTCGAGGCCGCGGCCCTCGTCATGGCTGCAGCCCTCGAGTGAAATCCTCAATTGCGAAGCCACACTGCCAACTGGCACGAACCGGGTCGTGTACCGCTGTCCGTCGATGCTCAGCACATGATACCCTTTCGGTGTGCCATCGCGACTGTCGGAAAACGGCAGGCCGCAATTGTCGAAGGGGCCGCTCCACCAACTCCCACAGGCTGCCGTCAGGACATGATGATGGTGGAGCCCTGGTCCGAGAAAGCCATGCTCGGGCCCAAGATAGTGGTGCTCGGTCGTATGGGTGTGACCGGCGAGGCTCAGCGTGTTTGGCCGCTCCGAGAGAAGTCGGAGCAGCTCGGCCCGATCGTGTGTCATTCCTGCCGGGTCGATCGGATCGTCCTCGCCCACCAGTGGAATGTGCATCGAAATGACGACAAGCTGCTCTCTCGGAACGTGCACGAGCAAGTTCCGGACGAAGTCGAGTTGCCGTTTTCCGATCGCGCCGCGGTAGTCGTACCCGCTGGCTGTCAATTGTCGATCGGGCAGTCGCTCAACGTTATTGAGCATGATGAACGTCACGCCGCCGTGCTGAAAGGCATAGTGGCATGGACCGAACACGCGTTGCCACGTCGCGAAGCTCTGCGCGGGATCATCGGCGTGGTCCATGTCGTGATTGCCCGGGCAGTGGTGCCAGGTCAGGCCTGTTGCTGCGATCAGATCGAGATATCGGGGATAGAGATCGAGGACGTCGAAGACGACGTCGCCGTGATTGATCGCGACCGTGCATCCGCTCGAGACGACACTGGCAAGGATCGTATCGCGCAGGTAGTCGAGTTCACGCATGGATTGCGGCTGCGTGTCGGCGAGCAGTGCAACGTCGAATTGCGTCGGCTCGTCTGCGCGAATGAGATGGCAGTCGAGCCCACCGGGACGCACCGGATCGAGAGCCAGTTGCGGCAAACCATTGTCGCGCGTCGGCAGCGCCCAGCCGCTCGGCTTGATGACGAACACCTGGTCGCCCGGGAGAGTGCGGGAGCAGCCAGCGACCGTCGGCATCGGTCATCACCACATCCCGGCCATTGGAGACCAGAACTCCGCCGATGCCGCGGCCGTCGGCTTCCAACTCGATGACCCGACCGGTGACTCAGAAAATGCTGCAATGCTCGAATGTGCCCGCTGGTCGGCGAAGGCCAGACTTGTCGATGCGGCGAAAACGCCCATCCCAGCAAGGAGATCCCGCCGCGAAATTTCGGAAACGCCGTCTGTCGCCATACCGGAACCTCGCCAAGGCCAATGGTCCGCAGTGGTGGCGTCGCTAAGCGGATTCGATTGCGTGCGGATGACACATCGATGACGATTACATGACAAATGGCGCAGTCCGGCGACCGGCGCCTTGGCAGCCGATCGCGCTCGGGGTTGGCGACGCCTTATCGGCATCCGGTGACGGCGGTCGTCGTCGGGACTACGCGATCTTGCCGCCGCCCTTTTTGCGGATCGCGACGATCGACGGCCGCGGCGGCATGCCGGCCTTGAAGTCAGGCCAGCGCGTCGGCGGATCGTCGAACGTCGGCTCGCGGCCGAACGGCTTCCAGTCCTTGGCGCCGTCGATGCCGGGATGCTGGACGGCGACGAACACGGTCTCGCCGTCGGGCGTGAAGCAGGGACCACACAGCTCGGCGCCGATGGGCACCCGATAGAACAGGCGCGACGCCCCGCGCGCGTCGCCGTCCGTCTCGACGTGGTAGAGGCCGTCGGCCTTGCCCGTGCGTGACCAGCCGCGGCCCTGGTCGGTGGCGATCCACATGCGCCCGTCGTTGTCGAAGGCGATGTTGTCGGGCGACGCGAACCAGCCGTGCTCGCTGGTGGCGGGATTCCAGAGTGCTCCGACCGGGGCGATGCGCGGATCGCCGCAGCGGATGAGGATGTCCCACGCGAAGGTATCGGCGCCGTGATCGCCGTCGGGCGGTGTCATCTCGATGATGTGGCCGAACAGGTTCTCGGGTCGCGGATTCGCCTTGTCGGTCTGGTCGGCCTTGCGGCGCGCATTGTTGGTGAGCAGCACATACGCCTTGCCGTTGCGCGGGCTCACCTGCACGTCTTCCGGTCGGTCCATAGGCGTCGCTTGCAGCAGGTCGGCGGCGAGCCGCGCGTCGATCAGCACGTCGGCCTGGCTCGCGAACCCGTTCTCCGGCCGTCAGTGGACCCGTGCCATGCACGAGCGGCAACCAGATCAGCGTGCCGTTGGGCGCGAAGCGCGCGACGGAGAGCGTGCCCTCGGACGAGGAGCTTGGCGTTGGCTGCCTTGTCGCCGGGCACGTACTTGGCCGTCGAGACGTAGCGGTAGACGTACTCGAAGGTGGCGTCGTCGCCCGAGTAGATGACTACGCGGCCATCGCGATTGATGTGCACCTCGGCGCACTCGTGACGGAAGCGCCCGAGCGCGGTCTTCTTCACCGGCTTCGACGAGCGGATCGCTCGGATCGATCTCGACGATCCAGCCGAAACGGTTCGACCTCGTTCGGCTCCTTGTCGACGTTGAAGCGATCCTCGAACTGGCCCCAGTTGTACCAGTTGGAGGGAATGCCGTAGCGCTCGTTGCGCTTCTGGTCGGCGCCGCCGAGCCCCTTGGTCAGCCGCTTGCCGTCGAGGCCCGTGCGGTCAGTCCAGAAGTAGCCGTTGAAGTTCTCCTCGGCGGTCAGGTACGTGCCCCAGGGCGTCTGCCCGCCGCCGCAATTGTTGAGCGTGCCGCGGATGTCGAGGCCGCTCGGATCGGCAGCTGTTCGCATGCGCGCGTGGCCGGCGGCCGGCCCGTCCGCCGTCATCGGCGTCGAGGCGGTGATGCGGCGGTTCAGCGGGCTCGAAGTCAGCACGCGCCAGTCGAGCCCTTCGCGCGCAATCTCGAGCCACCGAGACGCCGTGCGCGGCCATCTCGACGGCAACCTTGGTGCGGTCCATCTTGCTGAAGTCGGTCCGCGCCGGATTGCCGATGCCCGCAAACATCATCTCGGGGCTCGTGTACTCGTGGTTCACGCACAGCAGGCCGCGCGTGCCCGACGTATCGAGAGGGAAGAAGGCGATGTAGTCGTTGTTGTAGCCGAAGCGACGCGCCTGCTCCTCAGGCGTCAGACGCGCGGGATCGAACTCGCGCCAGACCGGCTGCGAGGGGATCGCCCCAACGCATCACGATCTGCATCTCGTAGCCGTCGGCCACGTGATGGGTCTCGTCGACGCCGGAGGCGAGCTCGCGGAAGGCGGCTGCGACGCCGGTCGCCTTGGCCGGACCCGCGCTCGACACCAACGCCGTGCTGCCGAACAGCGCCGTCGTCACGGGCACCGCGAGCGCGCCCTTGAACATGTCGCGCCGGCTGAAGCGCCGTGCGATGACGTTGCCGATGCTGCGCTCGACTTGATCGTTCGTCGGCGATGTTCTCGGCGGCCTCGAACGCTTCTTCTCGCGTGGCAAATTCGTTCTCGCTCATGACCTGCTCCTTGGCTCTGGTCGTCATGGGCGCCTTGTCGGATGGTCGTGCAAAACCTCTGTGACAGTTACCAGTTCTCTCGGCGCCGGCGTCAGCACGGCGAGAACTGCGTATGTCCGGAATGGCGGCTCGAATGTGAGGCGTCAGGCGGCGCTCTCGCGCGATACGCGCTAGCTCCGGCTCGAGATCGTCGCGCGGCGTCACGTGATAGCGCTGCAGCCACCAATGCAGCGTGCCGGCGAACGACGGCGGCAGGCCGTCAAACCGTCCGAAGTCGACCACATGCAGCGAGCCACCTGGCGCGAGCAACGAGGCGCCATGCGTCAGCGCGCCGCGCCAGTCCGGGATCATCGACAGGCTGTAGGAGAAGAACACGCGGTCGAAGGTGCGCCGACCGAACAGCGCCTCGGGTTCGAAGCTCGTGGCATCGCCATGCGCAACCCTGACTCGTCCGCTCAAGCCCTCGCGAGCAAGCGAACGCTCCGCGACATCGAGCATCAATTTGCGACAGGTCGACGCCGAATAGCTCGGCATCGGGATAGTGCTCGGCGGCACGAACGAGATTGCGCGCTGTACCGCAACCGATCTCGAGCACCGATCCCCGGTGCGGCGGCAGCAGTCCCTCGAGCATCTGATCGCGCCCGAGCAGGTAGTACCGGCGCGTCAGGTCGTAGACGTGCCGCTGCAGGCGATAGTTCGTGTCGAGCCGACGCTGCAAGGCGTCGACGGGAAGATCATGCGCCATCGTTCAGCACGTAGAGATGAAAGCCGCCGTAGATGGCCGAGCGATCCTGCCGGCCAAGCTCGTGCGACCGTGCTTCGGCATACCGCCACTGGTCGAGGATCGTCGCCGGCACGCGCCCGGGCAGGATCGTTGCCTCGCCGGCCGTGCGGAAGATCACGCGCGCGCCGGGCCGGGCGGTGCGGGTGATCTCCATCCAGAGCTGGCTCAAGATCCTGGTCGCTCATCCAGTCCTGCGCATCGAGCAGGACGTACCTGTCGAGCGAGGCGGCCGGCTGTCGCGCCAGGAATTCCGTGAAGGAGACGAGTTCGATCGACACGCGATCGACCCTCGACTTGAGATCCCTGAAGTGCCGGGCCTCGAGGTAGGGCGGAACCGGCCCTGTGCCGTCTTTCGCAAAGCCGCGATTGAACGCTGCCCAGGCGAAATAGTTGTCCTCGATGTCGAAATCGCAGGCGAGCTTGCGCAGCCGCTCGCGCACGACATCGGCCATGTGCGAGGCATCGCCAAGCAGCGCTGCGTACTGGGCAGGCGGAATGCCGAGACCGTAGAGCGCCGCCCGGTGGCCGAGCACCAAGCGAACGAGCCGGCGATCGAACAGCGGCGCCAGCTCGGTCTCGAACAGCGCGATCTGCTCGTCGCGCGTGCGTGCGCGCATCATGCGTCGCGGGTCTTTGCCGTAGAGCGTTGCCACGGCGTGCGCCGCGGCGATGAAGCGTCCGAGCAGCCCCTGCCTGTAGAATCCCTCGGCAAACCCATCGATGCGCCGCCTGGAAAGTCCGTCGCGGCCGTTCCAGTACGATCGGGTCTCGGGATCGAGATGCGCCGCGAGTACATCGTCGAAGAGTGCGACATTGAGGCGTTCGCTGGCGCTCCCAAACAAGGCATAGAAGCGCCGATGATCGGCAAGCTGCCGGAGCGCGGTGATCTTCAGCTTGTTGAGCGCCACATGCGCGCAATTGAGATCGACGGCGTGAATGCGCTCTGGATCGGCGGTCAGATAGCTCAGCGCATTGCAGCCCCCCGAGGCGATCGTGACGATGCGCGAGTCCGGACGGATCTGCAGGGCAGCGAGATCGACGCGCGGATCCTCCCAGATCATCGGGTAGACGAGGTCGCGGAACGAGAACGTGAACAGCCGCTCCAGTGCTCCATCGATCGAAAGCGATCGGTTGCGGTGGACGGCGCGCCCGAGGAGCTCGGCTGCTCGTGCGCTCAGTGGTCGAGATGCTGGTCATGCTGCTCCTGTCGGCGTTCGAGCGAGATCGTCTGGCGACTGAGAATGGCGATCGAGAGGATGGGCGGCTTGGCGGCGCGGAGTGGCCAATGGATGAGCTGCAGCCGGCCATCGTCGGTCTCGACGATCGCCGTGCAGCTCTCGACCCAGTCGCCGCAGTTGAGATAGTGCGTCGCCCCGATCATGCGGTCGGCGGCATGATGGATGTGGCCGCAGATGATGCCGTGGGCGCCTTGCCGCCTGGCTTCCGCCGCCACGGCCTCCTCGTAGGCGCCGATGAAGCTGACGGCTTTCTTTACGCGCTGTTTCAGGTAGGCGGACAGCGACCAATAGCCAAACCCCAGGTGACGCCGCACCCAGTTCAAAGGATTGTTGAGCCAGAGGGCAGCCTCGTAGCCGCGATCTCCGAGGAAGGCCAGCCACTTCGCCGTGCGCACGACGACGTCGAACTCGTCGCCGTGCATCACCACGTACCGCCTGCCAGTTGCCGTCTCGTGCAGACAGTTTTGGACGATGTCGATGCCGCCGAAGTGCATGCCGCAGTAGTCGCGCAGGCACTCGTCGTGATTGCCCGGGATGAAGACGATCCGCGACCCCTTGCGCACTTTGCGCAGGAGCTTCTGCATCACGTCGTTGTGCGCTTGCGGCCAATAGCGGTCCGCGCCGCACGCGCCAGAAGTCGACGATGTCGCCGACGAGATAGATCGTGTCGGCTTCGATGTGCTGCGAAGGAATTCCAGCAGCGCCTTCGGCCTGAGCGGTCCGCGTGCCGAGATGAATGTCGGAGAGGAAGATCGCACGGTAGCGGACCTTTCCTCTGTACTCGTGGCGGCATGGGATGTCTTGCATGCCTGCTCGGCTATTCGATTCTCGTTGCAGGCAGATGACAGCGATCTATCGGCAGGACGGTCGCGGCGTCGGCCCCGGAGTGCAGAGAAAAGCGGGGCCGGAAACGCACGCATATCCGCAGCGGGGTAACGTGTTCGGAACGCGCAACGTCTCCAGCCCCTATCGACAGCGCGGCGAGAGGGCGCGCCAAGCCATCGATCAAGTGCAGACGCTCGCGAGGAATGTACTGGTGCGGTATGGACGCGAACTCTGCTCGGCCTCGCCGGACAACTTGCGTCGCTGTCTCGACACCCTGCCGGGTGCGGTCGATCTAGCCGACCGACATGTCGCCGATGTGACACCGCCTCATCTCATCAGCGGCCCGTCCATGCCGCGGACCGGATATCGGAGCAGGCACGGAGCATCGCACTCCGTGTCACGGGAAAGCGATCGAGGTGCGGATTGGAGACGCTCGTCAGCGAGTGGATGATCCGCTTGCGCCGCGGCTCTTCGAGCGCACCATGAGCCTGCGCCATCTCCAGCGCTATGCATGCACCTGCAACGTGCGCCGTGTGGTCGACGGTACTGCGGCCGACGAGCACGCCGACGACGAGTGCTCCGGCTACGGCAACGGCGAGTACTGCGCAGCGCGACCACGCGCCGACCGCTGCGCACGCCAGATCAGCTTTCGTGCGAGACGCTTCGAGCGACGACTCGCGGGTTGTGGACACACGAGGAAGCGACAACGCGCCGATCATCTCGAAGCTCCAGTGATTGCCATCGCGCGGCACGTGGCCGGAGGCGCGATCATGCGATGTAGGCACTCGATCACCTCGCGTACGGAGAACGGCTTCGCAAGGAACGCGTTTGCTCCCGTCTCGAAGGCGCGCCGCCGGTCCTCCAGATGACATCGAGCTGTGAGCATCAGAACAGGAACGGTCCGCAGTATTTCGCACGTGCGCATGCGGCGAAGGATCTCTATACCGGCGAGGCTCGGAAGCCCCCAATCCAGAATCAACGCATCGGGCGGCTCGACGCTCAGGCCGACCCAGGCCGTCGCTCCATCTGCAAACCAGACGACCGCATGTCCACGCGCTTCGAGATTGTAGCGAAGCAGCAACGCCAGATTGATGTCGTCCTCGACAATGGCGATCCGGTGACCTTGCTTTAACGGCGTCATGCCATCCACGGCGACCATCCTGCGGATATGGAGTTGAATCCAACCAGCTCACGGCGGAACTGGACCCGCTGACACTGCCGCCTGCGCCCGAAAGAACACGCCTTTCACGAAACTATGATGACACCGGTTCAGATTGTGCCCGCGCGTGGACCTATCGCCGTCGCTCCGGGAGCACGGTCGCCGGCACTGGCGACAAGGAGGTCAGTAGATCGCCGGTACATACATGTCCGCTGGAATGGCCCGGAATCGGTCGGCTTCACGCACACGCTCGGGGAGCGTCACGGGATTATGCGGGACCTCCTGGTAGGGGATTTGCCCCAGGAGATGATGGATGCAATTGAGCCTCGCGCGCTTCTTGTCGACGGCCTCGACGATCCACCACGGCGCCTCGGGGATATGCGTCCGGTCGAACATCTCCTCCTTGGCCTTGGTGTAGAGGTCCCAGCGGCGGCGCGACTCGAGATCCATGGGACTGAGCTTCCACTGCTTCAGCGGATCGTGCATCCGCATCTGGAATCGCAGATGCTGCTCCTCCTCGGTGATCGAGAACCAGTACTTGATCAGAACGGTTCCCGAGCGCACCAGCATTCGCTCGAACTCCGGCACGCTGCGGAAGAACTCCTCGACCTCGTCGTCGCTGCAGAAGCCCATCACCCGCTCGACGCCGGCGCGGTTGTACCAACTCCGATCGAACAGCACGATCTCGCCGCCGGCCGGGAGATGCGGAACGTACCGCTGGAAGTACCACTGCGTCTGCTCGCGCTGGCTGGGAGCTGGAAGTGCAACCACCCGGCAGACCCGCGGGTTCAATCGCTGCGCAACGCGCTTGATGGCGCCACCCTTGCCAGCTGCATCGCGCCCTTCAAAGAGCACAACGACTTTCATGCCTTTGTGCACGACCCAGTCTTGAAGTTTGACAAGCTCCTTCTGCAACCTCAGCAGCTCTCGGAAATAGGTGCGCCTGAAGTCGCCGCCGCCTTCGGAGCTGCCAGCCAGCTGCTCGACGAGCATGTCGAGGTTGTCCTCGCCGAGTTCGAGCTCGAATTCCTCGTCCAGGCCATCGATGATCTCGGCCTCAACGCGAGCCCGCCGCGACTTGCGCGCGCCGCCGACAGGCTTGCTGCTACGTTTCCGCTTGTCGGTCATGCGTTTCTTCCCGCCCCAGAACTCCCATTCTTGGGCAACCAATCATGACAACGATGTGACAACGCCGTGCAGGCCGGCCGACAAAGACTGCCCGGCAGAGAATGTATCTCAATGGCTCGTCTTCAACTCGGAGCCCGCTAGTGGTCCGTCCAAGCTCACGGTCCGTCCGCCCCACTGGCAGCTGGTGTGGAGCCAGCCGCGCACCCATACGATGGGGAGCAAGAGCTCGCGGAGCAGCCAGGCCAACGGCGACTTGCAGCTGAGATGCCAGCCGGAGGACCACGTGAAGGCCGCCTCGAGAGCCAGCCAGATTACGACGAGCGCCGCGCCGACTTCTATCGACGAGAAATCGAACAACGGGGCTGCCAGGACAGCCGCTGCCAGGGGCGCCGCCATGCCGGATAAGATCTCGAGGGCGTAGAGCGACGGGAATGTGGCACGACGGAGTTGGGCCCATCGCGTCTGCCGGTCCATCACCTGCTGCAGCGTGCGATGTCCGAGCGGCTGAGTGAAGACCGGATCGGCGAGCCGCACCGACAGACCCTGAGCCCGGACGATCTTTGTCAGCGCAGCATCCTCGGCCGGCTCGCATCCGAGCGTCGTGATGCCGCCCGCACGCTCGATAATGACGCGCCGCAGCAGCATGGTTTTCCCTTGCGCGAACCCGAACCCGGCTGCATCGGCAGCATATTGCCATCGGGCTTGATAGCCATTCAGGAATGCGCATTCGACTTCGGCCCAAAGACCTCGAGGTTTGCTGCCGATCGGCGGTGCGCAGACCGCACCAGCGTCCGGCGTCCATGCCGAGAGTACGCGTTCGACGTAGTTGGGTGGCAGAAGGAGGTTACTATCTGCGAACACCACCCAAGCGCCACTCGCCTCGCGCCAGCCCTTCACCATGTTGTTGAGCTTGCCATTCGTGCTCACGACGTCCTCGCCAATCAAGAGGCGAGCCTTGACATGCGGATGCGCGTCTATGAGTTGCCGCAACAGCGGCACTGCTGCATCGTCCTCGCTCGCGGCGCAGAAAAGGATCTCCAGGCGAGGAAATGTGAGCGCAAAGGTCGAATGCAGGGTCCGCACCTCGAACGGACTTAGATCGCGGATCGTGCGCACAAGTGTGACGACCTCGACGCTCCGGTTCGGCGGCGAGCGATGCCGCAACCGGCAGCGAAGCGCTAGAACGCCGGCACCCGCAAGGTGCGCGAGCAATGCGAGCATGCCAAAAGTCAATGCAAGAATAGATGCGGTCATGGCGGCCCAGGGTTCGAGGCCGCTTCAGCCAAGCCGATTCTCGTTACACAGGCATGACGGTCCAGCGAGAATTCACTTCGCATTGGACGATTTAGTCCCCACTTCCGGTCAGAAATCGCCGACACCACGTCCCATCTCGACCGATTGGGCCTGCGTGACGCCTGTCCCAACGTCCGTTGACTGGGGCGGTGCAGACAATGTTCTGGCCAATCTCCGACCGGTAATGAATGTGCAGCGAGACGGCAGTTTCGACGGCATCGTGCTCGACGTTTCACCGCCCATGCTGCAGCCGCTCAAGACCGTTTCGGGTCACGAACGTCGCGCGCGCATCGGTTGGTGTCGTGTGCGACGGGTCAGTTGTCCATCCAATACTGACCACGCGGCGCGCAAGCTCGACTTCAACGAAACCGCACATCGACGCGGCCGAGTGTGCCGAAATCAGCGACCATGTGATCTCCGGGCGCGATCGGCATCGGCACCAGGCACGCGCCGGTGGTGATCACCTCGCCCGGATTGAGCGTGATGCCGAGCGACGACAGCTCGTTGACCAGCCAGGTGACTGCGATCCGCGGATCGTCGAGCACGTTGGCGCCCGACCCGTGCACGAGCCGCGCGCCGATCGTCGCGTGCACGGCGTGCGATGCGAGATCTAGACTGCGCCAGTCAATGGTTGCGGGTTCGCCCAACACGAATTCGTGCGCGCAGGCGACGTCCGCGATCAGCTGCGAGCCGCCGGCCTTGGAGAAATCGGCAAAGCGCGAATCCGGCACCTCGATCGCCGGGATCAGCGCGTCCATCGCCGCGACCGCCTCGTCGATCGAATAGAGCCTGTCGGGACGCGGCCTGATCTCGGTGCCGACGCGGAAGCAGAACTCCGGCTCCGCCACGCGCATGCGATTGTTCGTGATGTCCAGCGTCGCGCCACTTGCGAAGCAGCGCTCCTTGAGCAATCGGCCGGCCATCGGCCCGTCGACGCCGATGTGCGCCTGCCCGGCCTTGCTGGTCGCGGCGATCTTCCAGCCGATTGGCGGCGCCTTGCTTTTCCGCGCCAACAGCGACTGGATGGCATAACCATCCTTGCGGCTCTGGGGCCGGCCCGCCTCCGGCAGCTGGTCGAGCACGGTGCCCGCCTGCCAATGGCTCCAGATGAGATTGGCAGCCTCGGCGAGACCCAAGATCTTCGACATATCGCGCGTCCTGTTCTTTTTAAAACGAGGCTTATTCCGCCGCATCCTTGGCCTCCGGCGCTAACCGCGGGCTCTCGATCTGTGGCACATCCATGTTGCCCGCTTCCGGCGGGACGCACCCCGTGGCGCAGCAGCGGCCCGGCTGCTTCGATGTGCGCTGGCCCTCGTTGAGCACACCGCGATCCAACAACTTCTCCACCAGCTCGGCCTTTTCGCCGACCGGATAGTTGCGCCAGATCTCACGCTTCATGGCTTCAGGACTGCCCCCGCCATGCAGCGAAATCAGCGACATCCAGCCGCCGGTGTGCGTCGCAGTTAGATCCTCCATCAGGCGCGCGACCTCGAGCCGAGCGGAAGCGGGAACATCGGGCCGGCCCGCAAGAACGGCCGCGAGCGAGGCGGCGGTCTCGGGATTGTGGTCCTCGTCGGGGCCCGGAAGCGCCACGATCAGGCCGCCCGAGACGTAGTGGGCGAGGCGGTGCATGTCGTAGATCTGCGTCGCCAACAACAGCTTTCCGACATTGGCGAACACCGTGTCCGGCATCACCGAGCCCGCCGGGTCCTTCATCGCATAAACCGACGCCGCCACACCGCAGGCAAAGAACCCCTCGACGATCTTGATCAGATCGACCATCGCGTCGCGGATATGGCCATGCTTGTTCGGATCGAGCCCGTTGGCCTTGATCATCAAGGCGCCGCCGCCGATCAACAGATCGCCAAAGCCCGCCCGCGCGCCGATGCAGGAATGACGGTGATGCGTCGCGTAGCTGGTGGTGCAGAACCCGGCTTCCTCGGTTTGGCCGTCGGCGAACACGCGGTCCCAGGGCACGAACACGTCGTCGAACTGCACGACGGCCGTCGACTGGCCATATTTCGACGCGTACTTCGCCGCCGCCTCGCCGGGCCGGCCGGCGGGTCGCGAGATGATCGTCACGCCTTCGGCGTCGACCGGCACCGCACAGCACACGGCGAAGGCCGCATCCTCCTTGGTCATTGTCCGGCACGGCATCACCAGCAGTTCGTGCATATAGGGCGCGCCGGTGACGATCGCCTTGGTGCCGCGGATGACGATCCCGTCTTTCCGGCGCTCCTTGATGTGGACGTAGACATCCGGGTTGGCCTGCGCGCCCGGGCGTTTCGAACGGTCGCCCTTAGCGTCCGTCATGGCGACGCCGAGCGTCAGGTCCTGGTCCTGCACCGTGTGCATGTAGGAGACGAAACGGGCGTGGTAGTCGGTACTGTGGTTGGCGTCGATCCGCTTCGTCGCCTGGAAAATAGCGTTGAGGCCATCGTGCGTCAGATAGCGCTGTGCGCAACCGGACTCGGCGCACACCAGCCGCACGGCCTCCAGCTTGTAGAGCAGGTCGGTCGACGTCTCGTCGATATGGAGCATGCGATTGACGGTCTTTCCCGACGTCATCTGGCGGGCCGTCATGAGCCGCTTGTGGGCGTCCTTCAGCGCGAAGTCATAGGTGACGCCCGTTGCCGCGATGCCGGGTGCCAGCAATGGCTCGTCGGCGACGCTCTCGACGCGCTGGCCGTTGACGAACACCCGCGGCTTGTAGCGTCGGAGGCTTTCGCGGTAGTCGGCAGCGGACATCAGCATTTGCGGGCTCCCGTCACGTGATTTGCGCCGGACGATAGCGGGGGGCCCTGTTCGGTTCAATGCGCTTTGCCCGCAATTCCGGCGAAATCAGCACTGCATCAACTCGATACTGACGTTATCTGGGGCCGCGACGTAGCAAAGCAGGCTGCCGTTGACGCCCTTTTTCAGCGGCACGGAGATGGTCACGCCTTTCGCCTTGAGCTGCTCGACGAAGGCCGTGAGATCGCCCTGGTACATGAAGCCGAAGTGATCGGTGCCCCATTCGTTGTGGCTGGAGAAATCGTCGTAGGGCGCGATCTGCCGCGTATCGGCGGGGCTTTCGCCAGGACGTTTCCCGCGGATCAGTATCGTCGCACCGCCGATCTCCACAAAGATCTGCGGGGCGCCACGCGCCACCGTGTCGGTGGCGATGGTGGCCCCGAACATCTCGACGTACCAGCGGGCGGATGCATGGGGATCGCGGCTGATGATGTGCACGTGGTCGAACTTGAAGGCCGGGTTGCTCATCATTGCGCCTCACGCCGACAATTTCGCATGGCGGGCTTCTTCCTCTAGATAGGCGTCGCGGTAGCGCCCGACCGCCCAGTCATGCAGGGCGATGGCTTCGGGGGCCAACTCGGCCGTGGGCCACTGTGCCGTCTCGAAATGATGGTAGCGATCCTCGCCACGCACGAGCATCGCCGCGTGCTTGACCGTGCCGGAGGGGCGCACGTGCGTCGGGATGTAGTTGAGCCCGAGGCCGATACGGCGGTGGCGCGACGTGTTGGGACCGGAGCGGTGCGGGCACAGGCCGTGATGGATCGAGAATTCGCCGGGCTTCAGCGGCATGGCGACGGGCGTCCCTTCATCCAGCGGCTCGACGATCACCTGCGCGCCGCGATTGACGCTGTTCTCGACGACGCGCGATTTGTGGATCAACTGCCGCGGCTTTCCCATGTAGGACAGCGATTCCATGCAGCCTGCCGCCTCGCTCGCCTCGCTGAGTGCAATCCAGACTGTGATCTCCTCCTTCGGCGTAAGACCGTAGTAGGTCGAATCCTGGTGCCAGGCCGCGATCGTCGGCGACTGCGGTTCCTTGATGAAGAACGTGCTCGTGAAGATCAGCAGGTCGGGGCCGAGCAACTGCTCGACGACGTCGAGGATGCGCGGGTCGCGCGCCAGTTTCGCGGCCCATGGCATGGTCAGATACGGCATTGTGCGCCATTTCATCTCGGGGCTCGCATTGATCGGCGTGCCAAGCCACTGCTCGAAGCGCGCGACGCCGTCTTGCGCGGCCTTCAGCCCGGCCGCATCCAGCAATCCAAACGGCGACAGGAAACCATCGTACTTGAAGCGGGCGATCTGCAGTGGGCTGAGGGCACTCATGGCGGCGATCCTGTCTATGGAGGTTGCAAGATCACTCCAAAGTGTCGGCGGATGGTGACACGCGGCCAGCCAGCAATGCAACGGCCAGCCATGCACGGCCATTAACGCACGGCTTGGCGCGATCATGATTTCGCGCCTAGATTTGCCAAGCCACCCAAGCCGCCGATCCAGGAGTCCGCCCATGACCGCCGTCGATACCGCCGCCCTGCGCAAACACATCGGCACGAAGATGGTCGAAGAGGACGTGGCGACGGCGATGCCGGTTCACGCCCTGATCGCAACCTTCGACCGGCCTGAGATACCGCCCAAAATTGGCGAGCCGATTCCGCGCGGCTGGCACATCGGCTATTTCGTATCGATGGCGCCACAAGCCTCGCTGTCGCGCGACGGCCTGCCGAAAGGCTCCGGCGTGTTGCCGCCGATGCCGTTTCCGCGCCGCATGTTCGCCGGCATCCGCTGGACCTTCCATCGACGACATCCGGATCGGCGACCCACTCACCCGCGAGACTGAACTGACCGACCTGCAGGTGCGCCAGGGCAGCACCGGTTCGCTGATCTTCACCACCCAGGTCCGGCGCATCTCGACCCCGCGCGGCCTCGCCCTCGTCGAGGAGTACGACACCGCCTTCCGCGAGGACGTGAAGGCCGGCGAGACGAGCGGCATCCCGAAACGCGACGAGCCGGCGGCGGGACTGCCGTGGACACGCACCATTCACATCAACGAGGTCTCGCTGTTCCGCTTTTCCGCCATCACCTTCAATCCGCATCGCATCCACTACGACCGGCCCTATGCCATGGGCGTCGAGGGCTATCCGGGCCTCGTCGTGCACGGGCCATATTCGCAGCACTGCCTGATCGATTTTGTGCGCGACCACAATCCGGGCCGCCTGCTCAAGACGTTCTTCATGCGCGCGCGCGCGCCGCTGTTCGAGACCGAACCGTTCACGCTCGTCGGCCGCCCGGCCGAGGGCGGCAACGGTTGCGAGGTATGGGCTGTGACCCCCAGCGGTACCATCGCGATGCAGGTCACCGTCGGCTTCTGACTTATCCCCACCATTAACTTTGAGCGAAAGACGCACCTGCAAAGTTATCCCCACCCCGTCGAGCGCCCCCACTTATGGAGAAGCCGCCGTCAGCGCTGACGGTGGCTGAGACTGGCGCTCTTTGACAAGTGAATGACCGGCGGCCGGCGCGATCGGCGTCTGGCCTTTGGCCTGACACCCGCAGACCTGCACCCGCAAACCCTGCTTGCTGGGGGCCGCGCGCAGGCCCTACGGTGGCGGCCAGATCCGCCGTCGCCCGGAGCCCGCGCCTCATGTCGCTTTTCCCGCCGCCCAAAACCGTCAAAGCCGAGATCTTCACGCGGATGCCAGACAAGCTCCGCAAACCCCTCCGGACGTCCTGGGCCGACTTCAATAAAGGCGGGCAGGTGGCCGACTGTTTCCTCGAAGGCCCGAGTTTCGACCGCGCTGGCAACCTGATCGTCACTGATATCCCGCACGGCCGCATCTTCAAAGTTTCCCCCGCCGGCGACTGGTCGCTGATCACCGAGTATGACGGCTGGCCAAACGGACTCAAACTCCACAAGGACGGCCGCGCCTTCATCACTGACTACAAGCGCGGGATCATGACGCTCGACATGGGCACCGGCAAAGTGACGCCGCTAGTCGAGACCATCCGCTCGGAGAGCTTCAAAGGCGTCAACGACCTGCACTTCGCGTTGAACGGCGATCTCTATTTCACCGACCAGGGCCAGACTGGCCTCCACGATCCGACGGGACGCGTGTATCGCTATTCAGCGGCGGGCAAACTGGAATGCCTGATCGACACCATCCCGAGCCCCAACGGTCTTGTGCTCAATCTTCAGGAGAGCGTGCTCTATATCGCGGTGACGCGCGCCAACGCGGTGTGGCGGCTGCCGATCATGATCGATGGGGCGTTGTCAAAAGTCGGCGTTGCAATCCAACTCTCGGGCGGGCTTTCCGGCCCGGATGGCCTGGCGCTCGACGAGGAGGGCGGCATCGTCGTTGCGCACGCAGGTCTCGGCTGCTGGCGCTTCGACCGGCTCGGGCGGCCGACGCATTTCATCGATCCGGTGGTCGGGCTGTCGCTCACCAACGCCGCATTCAAGGGAAAGCGCCTGTACATGACCGAAAGCGAGAGCGGCCACATCCTTACGGTTGATCTTCCCGCCGCCGGCAAGACGATGTACGGACTGAGCTGATATCTCGTTCACCCCGGTGTCTGGCTTCAGCCTGACACCGCAACGCTAAGTCCCACAGTGCCAGGCTGAAGTCCCTCAGATGTTTGGCTTCAGACTGACACCGCAACGCTAAGTCCCACAGTGCCAGGCTGAAGCCGGGCACCTGATCGACAGGAACCAGACAATGGCTAAAATCGGATTCATCGGCCTCGGAAACATGGGGATGCCCATGGCGGGCAACCTCGTCAAGAAGGGCCACGACGTCAAAGGCTTCGACATCATGGAGGACAACCTGACCAAGGCCGCGCAGGCCGGCGTCAAAAAGGTCGCCTCCGCGGCCGATGCCGCCAAGGACGTCGAATTCCTTGTCACCATGGTGCCGACAGGCAAGGAAACGCTGGCCCTCTACGAGGGCTCGGGTGTGTTCCAGGCCGCCAAGAAAGGTACGCTTTTCATCGACGCCTCGACGATCGACGTGGCATCGGCCAAGTTGGCCCACGAGATTGCGCAGAAGGCCGGGATGCTCTCGCTCGATGCGCCGGTCTCCGGTGGCACCACGGGCGCGCAGAACGCAACGCTGACCTTCATGTGCGGTGGCACCAAGGAGGCCTTCGCCAAGGCCGAAGCGGTGCTCGGCGGCATGGGGCGCAAGCTGGTCCACTGCGGCGATGCCGGCATGGGACAGGCGGCCAAGATCTGCAACAACATGATGATGGCGGTCTGCATGATCGGCACCTGCGAAGGCTTCGCGCTCGGCGAAAAGCTCGGCCTCTCGCATCAGACACTGTTCGACGTCGTCGCTCCCTCCTCGGGCAGCAGCTTTGCCCTCACCGGCTATTGCCCGGTGCCGGGTCCGGTGCCCACGACGCCCGCCAACCGCGACTATGCGCCAGGCTTCATGACAAAGCTGATGGTCAAGGACCTGACGCTCGCTCAATCTGCCTCCCAGGACATCGGTGTCGCGACCGCCATGGGCGCCCAGGCGCTGGCCACGTTGCGCCTCTACATGAACATGGTCGACGGCGCCGCCGACAAGGACTTCTCCAGCGTCATGAACTTTGTCAGGGGCAAGCTCACGTGATCGAACTGCGGCGGGACGACCTCTCGGGCGAGGCGATCCGCCAGCTGATCGCGCGACATCTTAGGGGTATGCACGAGAACTCGCCGCCAGAGAGCGTGCATGCCTTCGACATCGATAAGCTGCGCGATCCGAGCGTCACGTTCTGGTCGGCTTGGATGGGTCCGGACATCGCCGGTTGCGGCGCTCTGCAGCGTCTCGATGAGGCGCAAGGGGAAATCAAATCCATGCGGGTGGCCGATACCTTCCTCGGCCAGGGCGTCGGCCGCGCCATTCTCAACCACATCATGGCCGAGGCCCGGGCCGCCGGGCTTCGCAGCCTTTGGCTCGAAACCGGGTCCGCGGCCGACTTTCTGGCGGCGATTCGGCTCTACGAGAGTGCTGGATTTGTGCGGTGTGGACCTTTCGGCAGCTATGTTGCCGATCCCTTCAGCGTGTTCATGACCCGCACGATTTAGCAGGCCTTCGCCTGAAGCACACAGCATCCAGTTGGCTCGGACGCATAATTTTGCAATGGTGGGCCCAAGTTCAACCCGCGCCCCGACCGGGGCCTCGCATAACGGACAAAAATGAAAGAATTCAAGGACAAGAACTTAAACGTTCGGCTGCAGAACGCCGACCAGGCCAAACGCGCCATGCTGGAAAAGATGCGCGCGATGCCGAAGGCGGACGATCCGGCGGTGATCGAGCGCCGGGCCGCCCAGCAGGCGATCGCGCGAGAGCGTGGCGCCGAGAATGCCCGCCGGGCCGAGGAAAAGCGGATCAAGGCTCGCGAACAGGCCGAGCGCGAAGCGGCCGAACAAGCCGAGCGGATCTCGCGCGAAAAGCACGAGGCCGAACAGAAAGTGATCGAGCAGGCCGAGCGCGCGACCGCGCAAAAGGCAGCTCGCGACGCCCGTTACGCTGCTCGCAAACAGCGCAAAGCCTGAACCGGCGAACGTCAGCAACAGGACCCCTATGCCCACGATCACCTACTTCATGACCTTGAACAGCCCGTGGACCTATCTCGGTAGCGCAAAGCTCGCCGAGCTTGCGCAGCAGCGCGGCTATTCGGTCGATATCAAGCCGACGAAGTTTGGCGTGGTCTTTCCGCAAACAGGCGGCCTGCCGCTACCAAAACGCGCGCCGGCCCGCCAAGCCTACCGGCTGCAGGAATTGAAGCGCTGGCGCGAGGTGCGCGGGCTGCCGCTCACCATCCAACCGAAGCATTTCCCGTCCGACGAGACGGCCGGAACGCGCCTGCTGATCGCTGCCAAGCTGCAGGGCCGGGACGCACACCGCCTCGCCACCGAGCTCGGCCGCGCGATTTGGGAGCGGGAGGAAAACCTCGGCGAGTGGAGCGTGGTGCAGGCCGCGGCCCAGCGCGCCGGTCTCGACGCTGACGCCATCCGCAAGGCCGGGCCGCCGGACGCCGAAATCGACGCCCTTCATGACGGCTACACGGCGGACGCGCTCGCCAAGGGCGTCTTCGGCGCGCCGACGTACTATCTCGATTCCGGCGAGTTCTTCTGGGGCCAGGATCGTCTCGAATTGCTCGAGCGGGCGCTCACCAAAGCCTGAAGCCACCCCATCGGACTGCGCGGCCCGCAACAAATGGCCGCGCCAGTGACTTGCAGCAGTTACTTCCAGCGCAGCTCCAGCGGCGACATCCAGACTTTTTGCGACGCACCGGCCACGGCGACCTCACGCAGGCGGCCCATCACCGTCGTCTCCGCCAGCACTCCCGTGATGACGCCACCTGGCGCGTCCTGGTAGAGGACGGTGTCGTTTTCGAACTGCAGGACATCGTCAATCCAGACGCGAACGACGCCGTTGGCCTTCCCCGGCTCGTTGAGGACGACCTCCTGCTGGATCGCCACCCAGCGGCCCCGCGGCATCTTGAACTCATGCTTCGCGTTCAACAGCGGCGTCCAATCCTGCTTGCCGTTGAGGCTCGTGTGGACGTCCAGAATACCCTGCTCGTTCAGCTGCAGCCGCGCGGAAAACAGCGGCGTGTCGCTGACCTTCTCTGGATTGGCGCCCATCAAGCCCGGCAGCCGCCCGGTCGCGCCGAAATCGAACTTCTCCGGCAGGAACACTGCGTAGCTGAGGCAGCTGGCGGTGGTCCGCTTGAGCGACTGCGGCGACCAGACGTAGCCGATACCCGGCTTGGTTTCGGCATTGTCCCTGTCGCGCGGCACGTGATCGAGCTTCAGCTCCAGCGCGGCCGGCGCCGGACCGTTCTTCAGTTTGACGACCTGGGCGCCGCCGAGGAGTCCCCAGTCGTTGCCGTTCAAGCGGGCCTGGACGTCAGCAATCGACATCGGCGCCCCGTTGATTTCGAGCGGCATCCGCGTGCCTTGCTCGTATCGCTCGGTGCACATCGGCGCATCGTCCGTGATGACGAGCGACCGAACCACGGTCCCGAGCGACGCCGCCACCATCAGCAGCGCAGCGCCGTTGAAGGCAATGACTTTTGTGCTGGGCAATTTCATCGAGGCTCTCCAGGACTTCAGGCGCGGAACGCGCGATTGACGTTTCGCATGATGGGATCAAGGATCTGGTCGAGCAGCGTGCGCTCGCCGGTGAGAACGAGCATCTCGGTGCGTTGGCCGGGATGCAGTGTGAAGCGTTTCGCGATCTCGCTGCGCGGATCGTCGAGTTCAATACGGGTGAGGAAGAAGCCGACGCCCGTGCGCTTGTCCTCGACGCTGTCGGGCGAGATCCAGGCAACGCGGGCGAGCAATGGCTTTTGCTCGCGCCAGCTCAGTCCCGCGAGCCAGACCTTGGTGCGCTGGCCGGGCTTGACCATGTCGATGAGCGCTGGTGACAGTCGGCCCTCGATCACGAGGCGCTCGTCCTGTGGGATGATTTCGGCAATGATGGCACCGGCCGCTACGATCTCACCTTCACCGCGGACGGCCAGCGTCAACAGCCGGCCGCCGACCGGAGCCCGGACCTCCGACAGGCGAAGCTCTTGCTCGGCCATCGAGATGCGCGCCTGAACGCCCGCGATCTCCTTGTCGACGTCGGCGAGCTGCCGCTCCAGTGCGAACACCCGGGATCGCGGCGCCAGCTGGCGATTGTAAAGATCGGTGACTGTCGCCGCTTCCTGGCTGATCAGGGCAAGCTGCCGGCGGGCTGCCTGCGCCTGGGTGCGCAGCGCATTGATCTGCTCGTCGACGGACGACGTGTCCAGGCTGATTACCAGGTCTCCGGCCTTGACCTCGGCGCCTTCCTTCACATGGAGCCGGCCGACCCGGCCGCCCTTCGAATGCTGAACCGGCTTCGACTTCGTCTCCACGATGATCGCGCCGGAGAGCGAAGCGCCCTTATCGATCGGAACGGTCGCCGATACGCCGACGCAGGCGCCGAGAAACACCGTGATCACGGCAATGCCGCACAGCACGGGCGTGCGGATGCTGAGCCGGGCGTCGGGTCGAGTCGCTCGCGAAGGAGTGGCGTTGTTCATCGCTTGTCCCCGATCATTTCACAAGCGACGCAGGCGCGCCGGACATGGAGCCGCGTTGCATGCGCGCAAGCACATCCCGGGCCGGACCGAACGCGAGAACGGCCCCTTCATTGAGCAATACGATCCGGTCCGCCAACGTGAGCAGGCGCTGATCCTGGGTCGCGAGAACGAGGCTCGTTCCCGAGCGCTTGAGCACCTCGAGCACCTTGACCAGCGCGCGCACGCTGCCGCCGTCGAGGCCGAGCTCGGGCTCGTCGAGCACGATGATTTTTGGATCGCCGAACGCGGCGCGAGCCATCGCCACGGCACGCCGCTCGCGAAGTGACAGTCCCTCGCCGCCCGCGCCGATCAGCGTGTCATAACCGTTCGGCAGTGCCGCGATCGTCTCGTGCACCCCGACCCGCAGCCCTGCGCGCGCAACCGCCATCAGCGACGCCTCGCGGAACCGCGCGATGTTGTCGTGGACCGTGCCCTCGATCAGCATGGAATCGTCCGGCAGATAGCCAATCGGCAAGATCCCGTCGCTGCGCTGCCAGCGCGCAGTCGGCACCCCATCGAGAGCCGTTGAGCCGACCTGCGGGTCCGACGCTCCAGCGATCACGGCGGCGAGCGTCGATTTGCCGGCGCCGTTCGGCCCGACGATGGCCAGCGTCTCGCCCGGCACCACGGCCAGACTGACGTTCTTGAGCGACGGCGTGCGGCGCGTCGGATGATAGAACGTCACATCGGTCATAATGAGATGGCCGGACGGCCGCTCTGACTCCCTCGTGATCAGTGGGGCCGTCACATCGGCCACGTGCGCCTTCAGCCGGCGATACGCCGTGAATGCCGAGCCGAGCGCCTTGAAGGCCGACACCGACATCTCCAGCGGCGCCAGCGCGCGCGCCAGCAAGATCGCCGCCGCAACCAGCGCGCCAGGCGATAGCTCGCCACGAATGACCAGCCAAGCGCCCACGGCATAGACGCCGATCTGGGCCGCGGTCCGGGTCGCGCGCGCGACCGCCTTGATGAAGCTTGTGCGCTTGCCGAGTGAATAGGCGCCCGCAATGTGCGTGCGATTGAACGCTTCCCACTGCTCGCTGGCCCCCTTGGTCAGCCCGAGTGCTCCGACGGTTTGCGCTCTGCCCGTCACCGTCCGCCACCACTGCTCGGTTTTCTCAATCGCCTGCTGCGTCTCGCGCAACAGCGTACCGGTCGTCAGGCTCAGCAGTGAGCCCGCGATCAGCAGGATGAGCGCTGTCACCAGACCGACCATGCCGATCAGCGGATGCAGCAGCGCCAGTGACACCAGGAACAGTGGTGTCCAGGGCGCATCGAACAGCGCGTTGATGAGGGGCCCGGTCAGGAACGACCTCAACGTGGCCAAGGACTTGAGTTCGGCTTGCATATCCCGTGGCGCGAGGCCGGCCTTCAAGCCGTTGTCCAGCAGATGCTGACCAAGCACGTGATCGAGCCATAGCCCAGCGCGCAGCAGGATTCGGTCGCGGATCATCTCGAGCAGCATCAGGGCCAGCAGCGTGGCTCCGGCCATGCCGGTCAACAGAATGAGCGTCTCGATACTGCCGGACGGAACCACCGTCTCGAAAACCTGCAGCGTATAAATCGGCGTGGCCAGCATCAACGCATTGATGCAGCCGCTGAACAAGAACGCGACAAGAAGTGCGCGCCGCACCTGTTTCAGTAGTCGCCGGGATGTACGCATTACACTTTCCGTTGACGCAGACGATCGGGCCCGCCGGACGGCCTGCGCGATCAGATCCACTTTCGCACGGAGGATTAAAGAATTATTGAACCTGACGATCGTGATCGGCACATCACGCAGGATCAGATGTAAATGCGCGTTAAGAACTAGGCGATCGCAGACAAACGCACGGGGATGGCATGACCGCCCCCGCGCGCACCGTCCTTGTTACGCGAGGATCAATCCGTCTGAGGCCCAGGCTTGTGCCGAATCCGCTTGGACGCCCTGCAGCATGACGACATCGACGAATCGGTCGCCCATCAGCACGGAGACCATCGTGCCGCCGTCCAGCATCGTCATATGAACGACGTCATCCAGGTTCGCCACGTCGGTCTTGACGAAATCGTGCAGGTCCAGCGTGTCGTTCGCATTGAAGTCCGTGATCACGTCGACGCCCTGATGGACGCCGGCGACCATCACGTCCTTGACCAGATACTCGAAGGTATCGTGGGCCAAGCCACCGGTGAGGATGTCGGCGCCGCCGAAGCTGCGGAAATAGTCGTCGCCGGTGCCGCCGTCGATGACGTTGACGTTCTTGTCGCCGCGCAGGGTGTCGCTGAAGTGCGAGCCGACTACCTTCTCGACATTCCAAACCGTGTCCGAACCGGCGCCCGTCATGACATGCTTGTGCAGGTCGACGGACATGGCGTTGGCGGCTTTCGAAAGATCGAGCGTATCGAATCCGATACCGCCGTCATAGGCATCGTCACCCGCCTCGGCGATCATCAGGTCGTCGCCCTTGCCGCCGATGATCTGATCGTTGCCGTCGCCGCCCCAGAGCGCGTCCTGGCCATCGCCGCCATCGAGAACATCATCACCCGCGTCGCCCCACACCGTATCGTCTCCGGCCTCGCCGAAGACCATGTCGTTGTCAGCTCCACCACGAACCGAGTCGCTGTCGCCGCCGGCGCGGATCGTGTCGTTACCGTCGCCGCCGTTGATCACATCAAAACCCGAACCGGCCGAAATGTCGTCGGCGCCTTCGTTGCCGTACACGACATCGTCGCCGGAACCGCCAATCAGGCTCTCGTCGCCCGAACCACCATTCAGGATGTCGTGGCCCGATCCGCCCGACAGTTGATCGTTGCCGGCATCTCCCCAGAGGATGTCATTGCCCGAGCTGCCATCGAGGATATCGTCGCCCAATCCGCCGATTAGCGTATCATTGCCAAATCCACCGCCGATCGTATCGTTTCCCTCACCGCCATTGATTTCGTCATCACCTTCCGCGCCGCGGATCACGTCATCGCCGAGATCGCCCGTGATCTGGTCTTGCAGGTTGGTCCCGACGAGTGTGTCGTTACCGATGGTCCCCAGGATCGTTGCCATAAGTTCGCCTCTCCCTCGTCTATCCCTCGTCTATCCCACCGGCCGCACCTTGATATTTCTCACTGACTTTGCGAGAAACTTCGATTGAGTTGCGCGACCGATGTTATGAGATTAGCAAAGACACTTGAACTCTGCGTGTAACGCGCCAAGACAATACAGCGATAATTTTCTCGTAATTTTATCGGTCTGGCGAAAATGAAAACGGCCGCCGGTTTCCCGGCGGCCGTCGATAATCCGGATCTTCGAATGGCCTTAGACGAGGATCATTCCGCTCTTGAGCATCTCGGCAGCCGAGTCACTCTGCATGCCGTCGATCACGACCACATCGACCATCCGGCCGTCGATGACAGCCGATACCATCGTGCCGCCGTCGACTTGCGTGAACATGAAGCTGTCGCCGCGGCCCTTGGTGATCTCGTGCAGATCAAGGCGGTCGCCCACCTCGAGATCCGTCACGTGATCGACACCGAGCAGCTTGCCAGTGGCCGGGTCGCGAACATCCTTCGCCATGAAGACGAACGTGTCGCGGCCTTCGCCGCCGGTGAGCGTGTCGGCGCCGCCCATGCCGCGCAGGACGTCATCGCCCGCACCGCCGACCAGCGTTTCTGCCGCCTTGCTGCCTTTCATCATGTCGCCAAACGACGAGCCGATAACCGTCTCGAAGTTCCACATCTTGTCGACGCCCATGCCCTCGGCAACTTTGTTCGACATGTCGATCTTCATGCCCTGCTTGGCAGCAGAGAAATCGATCGTGTCGAAACCAGACCCGCCGTTGTAGCTGTCGTCACCTTCGCCGGCGAGAACCTTGTCGTCACCCGAGTTGCCCTCGAGGACGTCATTGCCCGCACCATCAGAGACCACGTCGTTTCCGGCGTTGCCCTTGACCAGGTCATCACCGTCACCGCCGGAGACCTTGTCGTCGCCGGTGTTGCCGAACAGCTGGTCGTTGCCGACGCCGCCTTCGACGAGGTCGTTGCCCTTGCCGCCATAGACCGTATCGTTGCCTTCGTCGCCGAAGAGCTGGTCGTCGCCCGAGTTGCCCCACATCTGGTCGTTGCCCGCGCCGCCATGGAGGACGTCGTTGTCCTCGTAGGTGGCGACATGCGGCGTCGCACCGGTCGGGCGGCTACCGCCGAACATCACGTCGTCGCCCGCGTCACCGAACATGGTGTCGCTGCCGCGGCCGCCCATCATCAGGTCGTTCTGACCCGACGTCAGGGAGACGTTGATCTCGGAAGTCGCCGACAGATTGGATGAGCCTGCCGTCGATGCGACGACCTTCAACGTAAAGGCGCCCACATCGGGACCGGTCATGGTGAGACCGTCGAGGTCTTCTGCCGTCAGCGTCCACGAACCGTCACCGTTGTCGAGGCCAGCCGACAGCATTGCGCCAACCGGCACGTTGCTAACGACGATCGACAGGGTCTCGGAACGGTTCGCGTCCACCAACCCAACCTGGATGTCGAGCGGAATGGTCACCATCGCATCCTGGTCGCCGTAGAGCAGGTCGTTGCCCGACTTGCCGTAGACTTCGTCATCGCCGGCGCCGCCATGCAGCTCATTCTGGTTTTTGTTGCCAACCAGGACCTCGTTCGTCACGACCTCATTGACGTCGACCGTCTTGAGAGCGAGCTTGTCAGCGTTGGCAGCAGCCTCGGCAGCGGCCTTCTCGGCCTCCGCCTTTGCAGCAGCTTCAGCAGCGGCCTTCTCGGCCTCAGCCTTTGCAGCAGCTTCAGCAGCGGCCTTCTCGGCCTCAGCCTTTGCAGCGGCTTCAGCAGCGGCCTTCTCGGCCTCAGCCTTTGCAGCAGCCTCGGCAGCGGCCTTCTCGGCCTCAGCCTTTGCAGCAGCCTCGGCAGCGGCCTTCTCGGCCTCAGCCTTTGCAGCGGCTTCAGCAGCGGCCTTCTCGGCCTCAGCCTTTGCAGCAGCTTCAGCAGCGGCCTTCTCGGCCTCAGCCTTTGCAGCAGCTTCAGCAGCGGCCTTCTCGGCCTCAGCCTTTGCAGCAGCTTCAGCAGCGGCCTTCTCGGCCTCAGCCTTTGCAGCAGCCTCGGCAGCGGCCTTCTCGGCCTCAGCCTTTGCAGCAGCCTCGGCAGCGGCCTTCTCGGCCTCCGCCTTTGCAGCGGCTTCAGCAGCGGCCTTCTCGGCCTCAGCCTTTGCAGCAGCTTCAGCAGCGGCCTTCTCGGCCTCAGCTTTTGCAGCAGCTTCAGCAGCGGCCTTCTCGGCCTCAGCCTTTGCAGCAGCCTCAGCAGCGGCCTTCTCGGCAGCGGCTTTCTCGGCGGCGGCTTTCTCAGCGGCTTCCTTCTCAGCCTTTACATCGCGTCCGTTATCGGAATGGCCGTCATCATTGTGATCGCCATCGCCATGACCACGGCCGTCATGCTTGTCGTCGTCGTTGTTGCGGTCCTTGCCGTTGTCGCGATCGTCATCGTGATCGCGGTCATCCTCATGATGGCCTCGGTCATCGTCATGATGCCGATCTTTCGCCTCATGATCGCGGCCGTTGTCGGAATGGCCGTCATCATTGTGATCACCATCGCCATGACCGCGGCCGTCATGCTTGTCGTCGTCGTTGTTGCGCTTGTCCGAGCCGCGCTTGTCACCATCGCGATCCTTGGCCTTCGACGCATGCTCGCGATCGCCATCGGAACGGCCATCGTCCTTGCGCTCGCCGCGGCTCTCCCGCTTGCTATCGCCCTTTTCGGACGTGCCGGCCTGCCGCTTGTCCTCGTCGCGGTCGCACTGGTCATCATTCTGCTGACCGCCGCCCTGCTTTTCTTTCTTGCTCATAACCACTCCTGCTCCCTGCACTGCAATCGGCCCAACATTTGGGGACCGAATTCCCACCGAACCTCGAAGTTTCGCCGCGGACCACCCCTTTTGCGTTGGCTTTCACCAGCCGCATGGAGACGGAGCACACCTGTCCTCGCAGTTCTTCAGGGTTGTCACCCTACGCAAGAGTTTCCAAAATAACGTGCAATCCACGTCGTATATTCTCATCAAATACTGATAAAATTTGATCTATTCGAGTAAGAAAATGGCGACCGGATTTTCATCCGGCCGCCAGCATTATCAGCACCACAATAATTCCGGGATTTACCAGGCAATGCCTTGATAGGTCGGATCCGACGGCGGCGTCGGGAACAACCTAGCCAGATCGAGCACGTGCACACCCGGACGTCGCTCCTTGACGGCCTTGCGGAACTCGTCCGTCGCATGACTGACGACCACCACATCAGACTCCTCGGTGAGATCCGCTGCGCTGCCGACACACATCGTCTCGAGACCATCCATCAGGCCCGCCTGCGCCGGCGACGCATGCCGAACGTAGTCGATCTGCCCCTGGAGCATCGGGCCGAAGTGCAGGTTGCTGTCGTAGGCGCGCAGCGTCTCGCCCTTGCTCAGCAGCCGCGCCATCAACTCGAGCGTTGGGCTCTCGCGGAGGTCGTCGGTGTTCGACTTGAACGTGAGGCCAAGAAAGCCGATCCGCTTGCCGGAAAAAGGCGCCAGCAGGCGAACCGCCTCGTCCACATGGGCACTGTTCGTCACCGTCAGGCTGTCGACCAGCGGCACCGACACGCCGAGCGCATGCGCGATATGGCTGACGGCGCGGACTTCTTTCGGCAGGCACGAGCCGCCGAATGCGAAGCCTGGACGCAGGTAGTAGGGCGACAGATTGAGCTTCAGATCCTTGACGAAGATGTTCATCACATCGTGGCTGTCGATATCGAGGCGCTTGCACAGGCGACCGATCTCGTTGCCGAACGCGACTTTGGTCGCATGCCAAACGTTGTCGGCATATTTCACCATCTCGGCGGCGGCAATCGACGTGAAGATCACATTCTCGTCGACCGCCTTGTAGATGCGGGCGACGACGTCTGCGGCAGCCGGATCCGACGTGCCAACCACCGTTTTCGGCGGCGCGAAGAAATCGGCAACGGCCACGCCTTCACGCAGGAACTCCGGGTTGAAACAAACACCGAAGTCTTTGCCAAGCTTCTTGCCCGACGCCGCCTCGATCTCGGGAACCACCACGTCAAGCGTCGTTCCGGGCGGAACCGAGCAGCGGAGCACCACGACATGATAGTCGCTCTTCAGAGCGATCGCCTGGCCGATGGCGCGGCTCGCCTGGCGGACATAGGTGAAGTCGCAGCCGCCATCCTTCGAGGTCGGGGTGCCGACGGACATGAAGGTAACGTTCGTGTCGATTACTGCTGCGACCAGATTCTGCGTCGCATCGATAAGGCCGGAGGAAACGCCATTCGCCAAAAGCTCACCGAGGCGCGCTTCGACGATCGGCGACCGGCCTTCCTTGATTGCGCGAACCTTCTCGAACGACACGTCGACGCCGACCATGCGGAAGCCGAGATGCGACAGGCACGCCATCGATACGGCGCCCACGTAGCCCAATCCGATCACGCTGATCGACGGCTTCGCTTGCGTGTCCCGCGTTACTGCCGGAACCGGCATAACCTTCGTCTGCACGCCGGCATGTCCGCCGAGCGACGCTCTCACTGTCACTTGTTCCACCACTGTCACCCTGTTGCCCCACTTGATAGCTTGGGCCTCCTGCAGCGCCACTTGCTTGCTCCGCACCGGCGGCCCCGTGCAGGGCTCTTCTCGTGGCGGCGCTCGGTCGTGCTCAGCTCATGCCCGGGCATGATCCGTCACGACGTGTGGCTCGAGGTGGAGTGTCTCAAACAGAGGTCGCATTCGACTAAACTGGTCGGCGACAATTTTATCGATCTCAAGAAAAGATGAGGGCGCGAACAAAGCCCCAACTCGGGACGGTCAGTAATTCGGTATAAAGCATGACCGACAGGAACAGTCCGGCCGCCGACAGCGCCGTCAGGTAGACGGCCATGGCGCCGCGCAGCATCGCCGTGAACCCGTCACCGGCGAAGCCCTGCTTCTGGTTACCGCGGTTCGCCCACTTCTGCTTGGACAGGCGCCACAGCATGTAGACCTTTACCGCCGCGTTCAGGATCTGGTTGGCATAGAGACACCAGATGAAGCCCAGATCGACGCGCCGGGCATATGTGAACAGTACGATCGACAGGATCGCACGGGTGATCGCGATATAGATCGCATAGGCAACAATGTAGGAGCCGCCGAGCTTCAACGCGCCGGCACACGCCAACATCGGGCTGAACAGCATGGTCCACATCGCGATGCGCTGGTCGACGCAGCACCACCAGATGAAAAACGGCATGGCGCGCGGCCCGAGCATGATGGCCCGGTAGCCGTTGCGCAGCATGTTGCCCGACCAGCGCCGCAGGTTTTCGACCATGCGCTTATAGCCGGAACCGTCAACCACCTCGATCGTCGTACCCGAAGCATCGGGCACATAACTCATCTTCACGCCGTGCTTCAGCAGCGTGTACCAGGTACTTTTGTCGTCACCGGACAAGAACCGGAAGGTGCCCCAGAGCCAGTGTTCGAGGTAGTCGGCTTCCTGCAGTCGAATGAATTCGTGACTGGTGACGTGCTCGGCACGGAAGATCGAGCAGCGGCCCGTCAGCGTCAGCACCCGGTCCGAGAGCGCGTGCGACTGCATGGCCATGCGCCGCTGGGCAAACCGCATGTCGAGCCAGCTCTGCATCCACTTTGGCCCGCGCACGACGACATGCTCGTCGGTGGTCAGGGCGTGCAACTGCGGATCGAGAGCGAACATCGGGTAGCACCGGCGCACCAATCCGGGGTGAAACACGAAGTCGCCATCCATGAAGATGACGATATCGTCCTTCGAAATGCCCGCGCGCGCCATCGCGCGCAGAATGAGGGCAATGGCGATACGCTTGCCGGGCTGGTTCTGCCGGATGATCCGCAGCGTAACATCGAGATCACTGCCGACGAGCTTCAAATGCCGCGCGATTTTCTGCTCGTCCTCGAGCTCGCTCGAACCGAGCCAGATGGTTGCAGGGACACCGGCCTCGCGAATTTCGCGGCACAGCGCCCGGATCACGGCCTCACTGATCTCGCGATGCTCGCGGAACGTCGTCATCTGGACGTGGATATGCCGCGGGCGCCAGCCGGACTCCCAGAGTTCGGCGGCCAGCTCCCGCTTCTTCGGATAGGTCACCTTCTCGTAGATCAGCGCCCGGACCCAGTGATTGAACCACCATGCATAGCGCCAGATTCCGAGAATGCCGATCACATAAACGATCTCGCGGGCCTCGGGGTCCCAGATCGAGTTCGGTAGCATCGACAGCAGAATGAAGCAGCAGCAGAAGTACATCCACAGCTTCAGCTGGACGGCCGGCGACCATTTCTCGTGCGTAAGAAGCGGTTGACTTGGATCTTCGATCCGCACGCCGAGCGGCTTCATGTCCCGCTCCTACAGCGCCGTCGCAAACCGCTTCTTGATGGACGAGAGCAGCGTATTCGTCGACCGTTGCGGGAAGACGACCACGACGGGCAGACCGGAACGATACCGATCGACGTCGCGCACCTTGCGGGGATCGGCAAACTCGAGCACCACCTTTGCCGAACGGTCGACGGAGCCGCGCCACCGGTAGCCCGGGTTCTGCTGCCGGCTCTGCTCCTGGATGAAGCCCGTGGTCCGATCGATTTTGGCGACACGCACCGTCATCGTCTCGCCGAGGGCTGGAATGAAGAGCTGCGCCTCGTCGTGCAGCCCAATTCGTACGACCTCGTCCTGATTGAGGAACGCCGTCACCTGGCGCAATTCGCGTTGCTCGATGATGGCAATCGTGTCGCCGCGGCGCACCGCCCCGTCATTGATGTGTGGCAGTTCGAGAACCACGCCATCGAACGGCGCACGCACGGCCTGGCGATCGCGATGCTTCAGATTGGCGATGACGCGTTGCTGCGCGATCTCGATCTCGTTTTCGCCGAGCTTGATCTCGGACTCGATGTCGGCAGACTTACCCTGCAAGTCGCCGCTGCCGATTGTCTCATTGCCGGTATACATCCGCTTGCCGACGTTCTGCTCGGACAGCTCGATCCGCGCCGTCAGCTCGATCCGGCGAACTTCGTAGTCCTTCTTGAACGTGATCAGCTGCCGGCGCGCATCCTCGTACTTCGTGCCAGTTGCATAGCCCTTGTCGTAGAGGGCTTTCAGCCGGCTCTCCTGCTGCTGGGCCAGCACCAGCTGCGCTCCAAGCGCCTCCAGCTCCTGCTTGGTCTGCTGAATGTTCTTCATCTCGACGGTGGCATAGCTTTTTACCTTCTCGAGCTCGTCGAGATGGCGCCGCTTCATGTTGCCGAGTTTGGCCTTCTGCTCGCGAACGGCGATCTCGGCGAGGTCGATCTCGCGCTGCAGCGAGCTGTCGACCAGATCGACAATGACTGTACCGGCCCTGACGGGGTCGCCCGGCTTCACCCCGGCCCATTTGATCTGGCCATCCGCATGAGCCGCGACCACCTCGACAGGCGCCGAGATGACAGCCGTCTGCACCTCGAGGCGGAAGAAATTCGAGTACGTCAGCAGCGCCGTGTAGCCGAAGACGACGATACCGAGAATGGCATAGATGCTCGTCATCGCGAGCGCCTTCGCCGGCCACCGGCGGACGGGCATCTTCTTCAGAGGATTGACGTCGGGCTGGAGCGAGGCCGGCGTCACCGGCACGTCGATCCGCTGGATCGTATCTTCCACCTCCATCATGGAGCCACGAACGAGCTCCTCGAGGAAGTGGGTCATCAACTCGCGTTCACGCTCGCCGATCTGCTTGAAGCGGACCGCGAACATGGCCGTGTCGGCGATCTGCCGGACGACCTCGGCCGTGACGTCGAAGGTGACGTCGAAGCCCTGGAACGGCAGCGTGAGTTGTAGGGCGATTTCGGAACCGGCATCGGGGAGGCTGCCCGGGAAGTCGACAACCCGCAGGCCGCCGAGGCTCCAGTCCGCCGCCTTGATACGGTGGCCGCCATAGCTGACGAACAGCGGCGCGGTGACACGGTGGTGCCGCCGCTGGTCAGGCCGCTCCCGTCTCACCTTGACTGACATTCAACCACCACCAGACGCACACGGAACATGGGCGCTGAGCAGAGCTGCTCCCGCCAATACGTACTCTTCACATGACGAGGTTAATTTTGGCTTCTCATTCCCCTACGGCCTTGCCCCATTCCAGCAGCTGACCTAAGCCGGAATGGAAACAAACTCAGCCCGACGGCCCAGGAGCAGACTCCCATGTCCATTTTCCGATCATTCCTGTTCGCGCCTGGCAATCATCCGCGCCGCGTCGAGAAGGCACTGACGCTCGACGCCGATGCAACCATTCTCGATCTGGAGGACGCCTGCCCGATCGCCGAGAAGCCGGCGACGCGCGCGGTTGTGGTTGCCGCCTATCAGCGGACGCACCGTCCGCTTGGTTACGTCCGGGTTAACGCCATGTCGACGGAGTGGGGTTATGCCGACATCGTCGCCGTCGTGCAGAAAGGCGTCGACGGGATCGTCCTCCCCAAACTCGAAACGGTGGATGAGCTGCGCGCCGCGGACTGGGTGGTCTCGAACCTCGAGCGTGAGCGCGGATTGGCGCCCGGCGGCTTCGATATCATTCCCATCATCGAGACGGGCAAGGGCATGGCCAATGTCCGCGCCATTGCGGCCGCTGGCACCCGGATGAAACGCTTCGCGTTCGGCGCCGGCGACTTCACGCTCGACATGAGCATGACCTGGTCGCGCGCCGAGACTGAGCTTCTGCCGTATAGAAGTGAGTGCGTGCTCGCATCCCGCGCCGGCGGCATCGAAGCGCCCATCGACACCGTTTGGGTCGACCTCAAGGACGCCGAAGGCTTCCAGGCCTCGACGACCCACATCAAGGCACTCGGTTTCCAAGGTAAGATGTGCATCTACCCCGATCAGGTCCCGGTCGTTAACGAGATCCTAAGCCCGTCCGCCGCGGAGGTGGACTGGTCTCGCCGCGTGGTTGCGGCCTTCGCCGAGGCCGAGAAGGCTGGCTCCGCATCGATCCAGCTTGACGGCAAGTTCATCGACTATCCGATCGTCTACCGGGCCGAGCGGATCATCAAGATGGCCGAGCGGATCGCGGCCCGGGCGCGCGCGTGACCACTGAACCGCGCAAATTCGCCCTCAAACCAATGCCCTAACGCTTGTCTTCGCAAAATCATGCCGGGCCATTACGTTGGAAACGGCCGGGCCGACATGGCGAGATAGGACATGGCTGCCTCAACGCCACCCCGTGTGTGCGGAACTTTTGCGATGCCAAGCCCCATCTCGACGCCAGCCAGCGTGCCGATGAGCGTCAGATCGTTGATGTCGCCGAGATGGCCGATGCGAAACACCTTGCCCGCCACCTTCGACAGGCCGGTTCCCAGCGACATGTCGAAATGGTCGAGGATCACCTTGCGAAGCGCGTCGGCATTGTGACCATCCGGCAGCAACACGGCCGTCAGCACGGGTGAAAAGTACTTCGGATCGCGGCAGAGGTTCTCGAGCCCCCACGCAGTGACCGCGCGACGCGTGGCCTCGCCGTGCCGCTGATGGCGTGCAAAAACGTTATCGAGGCCTTCCTCGTGCAGCATGTCGATCGCTTCGGCCAGGCCGTAGAGCAGGTTGGTCGCCGGCGTGTACGGAAAATAACCCGACTTGTTGTGTGGGATCATCTCCTCCCAGGACCAGAACAACTTCGGCATCTTGGATGCTCTGGCGGCGGCAAGCGCCTTTTCGGAAATGGCGTTGAACGAGATGCCGGGCGGCAGCATCAGGCCTTTCTGCGAGCCGGACACCGTCACGTCGACGCCCCACTCGTCGTGGCGATAGTCGGCGGAGGCAAGACCGGAGATCGTATCGACCACCAGCAACGCCGGATGCTTGGCTGCGTCGATGGCCTGGCGCACCTCGTCGATCCGCGATGTCGCCCCGGTTGACGTCTCGTTATGGACGACGCAAACCGCCTTGATCGTATGACCAGTGTCGTCCTTGAGCCGTGCCTCGATGGCGTTGGCATCGGCACCCGAACGCCAGTCACTCTCGATGAACTCCGGCTTGAGGCCAAGCTTCAGCGCCATATTTTTCCAGAGCGCCGCGAAATGCCCAGTTTCGTACATGAGCAGGGTATCTCCCGGCGACATCGTATTGGCGAGCGCCGCCTCCCAGGCCCCTGTCCCGGACGCCGGATAGATGATCACGTGGCCCTTGGTCTTGAAGATCGTCTTGATGCCGGTCAGCACCTTCTGCCCGAGCTTCTGGAACTCCGGACCGCGATGGTCGAGCACCGGCATGTCCATCGCCCGCAGGATGCGGTCGGGCACCGGCGAAGGTCCGGGTATTTGCAGGAAATGGCGGCCAGCGCGGCGCGGCTCGTTGGACATGGTTACACTCCCTTTGCGATCGGCCGGCAGCGGATCTCTGGACGGCCTCGTAGTGTTTCAGTGTCGGTAGGGTCCAGCCCCGCGTGGCGTCAAGGCGTATTTACTTCGACGGCACCGAACGGCCCGCCAACGCGCCCTGAAGTCCGGCCAGCGGCCGGAATGCAAAGCGCACCGTATGCACGCCAGCCGGCACCTCGACAGCCCTGAACAGGACGTTGGCGCGCAACATCTCGGCCGGCGCGCCATCGATTGTCGCGAACCACCAGGGATGCCAGATATCGTTGAGCACGACATAGCCGCCATCCGGGCTGTTGACCTCAACGGTCACCACCGAGTTTGCATACGTCAGGATCCGAACGACGCCTGGTCGCCGGTCCGCTTTGCCGCCGCGGATCTCTTCCAAAAGTACTGTCGACCGTGGATTGAAATCCGGCCATTGTCCGCTCTCGACGATCGGCGCGAACGGCGCGAACCGCGCCTCGCGCGCAAACAGCACCCGTGGCAAGGCGTTCGTGTTCTCGTAGATGTAGCCATCAGGTGTCTCGGCGACGAGCGGCAGCGCCCCAGGTTTGAGCGCTTTGTCCATCGTCTCGATCGGGGCACCGGTCGCAATGAACCGCAGACCAAGCATGTTCGAGAGCGGCGATACATAGGACGGCATCAGCTTGGAAAATTTCCGCTGGTCCGGCAGGCCGACGTGATCCTCGGCGCCGGTCGCGCGGCTATAGAGGCCCAGCCGGATCGGATTGTAGCCGAGCGTATTCTCCAGCCGGTGCGTCATGCTGGCGTTGGGCCAATGGAACCCGAGGCCCGCGAGCTCCACACGGTCGCGGCGCGTTTCACCGGCGACGGTCTTCTGCTTCAGCGTGGAGATGATACCATTGCGGGTCGCTGGCTCGAGCACGTCGTAGTAGGCGGGCGGCAACGCCGAAGAGGACGTCGGACCATTGTTCCAGCTGAGATCGGCCGCGGTGATCGCAGCCAGACCCAGCGCCGCGCGCCACGGCGTCAAGGCCACGCGCGCCTGAGCCCAGACCAGCGCCGCAATTGCTGCCGCGAACGCCAACCCGCCGCCGAGCAGCGGTCCGGGCATCCGTTGCAGCCGGTCGAGGCGGATACCGAGCGCTAGGGCCGTCACCAACGCAAGCCCCACGATGGCGACACCCGCCAGAATGACGCGCGGCTCGGGTCGGACCCACGGAGCCGTGAACACCCGATGCGCGGCGTATCCGGCGAGAATCGCAGCCAACGCACCAACCAGGAACACCGCATCGGCCGGCCGCCGGTAGAGCTTCACACCCGGCAACAACTCATAGAACGCGCGAAACGCGGGCGTGTACCAGCCGAGCGCATAAAGCAGCACCAGCACCGCGGCGAGCGTAAAGAAGCGGACCTCGCGATCCCAAAGCCGGCCGAGCGCCGCAGCCCCCGCAATCAGCAGCAGCGGGATCGCACCGATGTACATCTGGCCCACGTTCTGCGCGATGAAGAGCCCCGTGTCGGGCCATGCGAAGCTCGGCGGACCCCAATAGTCCGCCATGTGCCCGGCCGCGCCGAACAGCTGCGGCAATACAAACGTGACCAGCAGCGCCGGATGCAACGAGCCCCGGCCTGCGCCCTCAAAATCGATGACGGGCCGGTTAGAGTCGACGGCGAGCAAAACTGTCATAAGGACGGGCACCGCGACCAGCGCCACTGTGGCGAGGCCACCGAGAACGAGCGGCGGCAGACTTTGGACAATCGTCGCCGACGGCGTGTCTGCCGTCGCCCACAACCAGAGCACGCGACCGGCCAGAACATAGAGGCACAGCAGCGCCACCTGATCGCGGCCGAGCACAATGAAACTCGCGACCACCCCGAGCAGCAGGCCGTAGCCCAACGAGCGCCGCGCAACAGTGCGATCGAGCGCCAGCAGCGCCCACGGCCAATAGGCGAGACTGAGCACCTGGCCCGTGTGCTGGATACGCCAGCCCATGGCGGCGCCGAAGCTGAACACCAGCGCAGCCAGCAGCGCACCGGCCCAGTGCCATGCCTGATCGCGAATCCACAGAATGAGACCAAGTCCACCCGCTGCGATCGCAGCCAACACGGTCATGTCAGCGGCCCACAGGCTCGGTGCGCGATTGACCAGTGCCAAAAGCAGGAATGGCGGCGAGAAAATCATCGATTGCGGATCGGCCACCTGCGGCTGGCCGGAAAACACGAACGGGTTCCACCATGGCCAATCGCCACGCGCGATGCTGTCAGCCAGGAACTGGATCTGCGGCTGGAAGTGCGCCTTCGCATCCCAGGGAATGGTGACAAACCCAAACACCCATGGCCATGCTATCCCGGCCAGCAGGGCAAGATAGGCCAGCAGCACCGGAAACAGCGGCCAGTCCGCGCCGGAGGAATCGCCGCTGGCCAACACCGCCCCCCTTCTCAAAGTGCTCAATCGTGCCATGGCATCTTCCGCGGCCGGACGGCCGCTCTTCGGGTGAGATCGCCCTGCATATACTATCCGCCGCCGGACGGCACCCGGGCAAACACCCGGTCGGCCCGCCCCGATTGTACGAACGCCGCAATGTGGTAATCGATAGCGTCATAAGGCTCTCACGACTTTCATAGAAGAGGCGCTCCATGGAACGAAAGCCCACACCTTCAACTGCCTCTCCCGCTGGATCTGGCACAGTCGAGCTCGTCTATTCGCCGACCGCGCGGCTCTTTCACTGGGTGACGGTGGCGATCATTGCCACGCTCATTCCGCTCGGCCTCTACATGGTCTGGCGTGGGCAGGCCACGAACTTCGATGCGACAACCGCCACGCTCTACGACCTGCACAAGCTGCTTGGATTCATCACGTTGTGGCTGATCGTCGCCCGGCTCGTCTACCGGTTCCGGCACGGCGCGCCACCGGACGAGCCGACGCTCGAATGGTGGCAGAAGGCCGCCGCTCATCTCACGCATTGGGGCCTTTACGGCCTGCTGCTGGTGATGCCGATCCTGGGCTGGATTGGCATTTCACTCTATGACGCGCGCACGATCTTCGGGTTCATCACGCTGCCAGCGCTCGCCGCTAAGGACCAGGTCGCCGCCACGTTGGTTTTTCAACTTCACTACTGGGGCGCCTTGCTACTGGCCGCCATGGTGTGCGCACATATCGGTGCCGCGCTATTCCATCACGTCATCCGCAAGGATGGCGTACTCCGGCGGATGTTGCCCAGCCTGAAGCGGAGCTAAGCGCGAAGTCGGCAATCGAAGCACCATCACCTTGCGGAGGCGATGTGGGCATCCGAAGTGCAAGCAACCGTACGGATGCGAATTCGGCATCCGATACACCATCGAGAAAGACCATATCGTGGACGTCGTTTCGCTTGCCATTCCTGCCGTGAAGCTCGTGACGCCCAAACGATTTGGCGACATGCGTGGCTTCTTCTCCGAGACCTATACGCGCCGCGCTTTCGTGGCGGCGGGCATCACGGATGACTTCGTACAGGACAATCATTCACGCTCGGAAAAGGTCGGCACGCTGCGCGGTCTACATTTCCAAAAGCCGCCTGAAGCCCAAGCGAAGCTCGTGCGCGTCACCAAAGGCCGCATTTTCGACGTCGCGGTCGACATCCGGCGCAGCTCACCGACGTACGGGCGACACGTCGCCGCCGAGCTTTCCGCCGAGAACTGGCAACAGCTCTATGTGCCGGTTGGTTTCCTGCACGGCTTTGTGACACTGGAGCCGGATACCGAGGTCGTCTACAAGGTGACGACATACTACGCGCCCGAATGCGACGCCGGCGTTATCTGGAACGATCCCACACTCTCGATTCCCTGGCCGCTGACCGGCGCGCCCATTCTGTCCGGCAAGGATGCGACATTGCCGCGCCTCGCCGATTTCGCCAGCCCATTCTGATCCGCCTGACGCGGCATCCGAACGGGCGAACGCGGACCATCCCTTGAAAACAGCACGACCCGGGTCCATCATACCCGCAGGTCCATCAACTCGATCGCGTTGGGAGTTCACCATGGCTAATGTCGTCCTGAAGACGCCTTTGCAATATCTCGACAAAGCCGCTGGCACGTTGCGTGACATGGGCCTGCAACCGACAAAAATCGACCCGGCGCCGATCAATGCGCTGCTTGAGAAGATTGCGGATCTCGACAAGGAGAAGATAACGCTGATTGCCCGGACGCTGTCGCAAGCCGAGGTCTTCAACGAAGTCGTGCGCGAGCAAACCTCCAAGATGGAGATCGGCCAGCGTTATCAGCAGATTACCGAGGGTTTTAATTCCATTCGTGACGACGCCAAACGGCTGGTCGATCAAGTCGACGATGGCAAGATCGGGCCGCTTGAGCGCGGCACCAACATCTGGATGAAAGTAGCGCGCGGCGATATCGCCGACCGCTTCGACAATATCCGCAAGATTTACATCGACGTCTCGAAGGAGACCAAAAACCAGATCGAACGAGAGAGCAAAATTCTCGACGCCTATCGCGACTATCGTGGGGCGCTGAAGCATTCCGAGGTCATGGCGCTCGAGGTGCTGAAAAAGGCGGAAGCCAAGCTCGAGGCTGCCAAGGTTGAGCTGGGCGCTGCGTCCAAGGTGGTCGGCGAGTTCGCCGGCAAGGAACCGGCGGAGCGCGCCAAGCTGGAACTCATTCGCGACGAGCATCTGCGCCAGGTGCAGGAGGAGGAGAAGCGCTACCAGATCTCCAAGGATCTCTCCGACAACCTGACCATCTCCTACAACACCTCCGAAGTGGTGATGGCGCGCCTCATGCAGACGACATCCGCCAAAGAGCGCGTCTACGCCCAGGCTGTGTCTTTTTTCTCAACTAACGACAGCGTGCTGACGGCGCTCAAGGCGTCGTTCACAGGTATGTTCGGCCTGCACGAGTCCACCAAGACGCTCGACGCCATGAAGGAAGGCGTATCGCAGAGCCTGGAGACGCTGTCCGAGGTCGGCGGAAAAATCCAGGATGCCGCGATCAAATCCGGCTACGGGCCAACGATCCGGGCCGACGCCGTGAAGAAGCTGGTCGAGAGCGTGGTTACCTTCCAGGAGCGCTCCATCGAGACGATCGCTGAAATGCGCAAGTTGTCGACCCAGAACTCGGCCGAGATCCGGGAGGCCGTGGAGACCGGCAAGAAGCGCATTGCGCGGCTCGCGGCGCAGGCATCGGCGCTGCCGTCGATCGTCAACTGAGCACCGGCCGGCGCTTGCGCCTGTCGGCGAGCCGCGCGGTCGCGAGTGAATGAACCGGCAGGTCGGCTTTCCCATGCTGGCCTGCCCGCCAGCCGCCGCTGCGCCCCTCGTCTCCAGCACAGATTTGTCATCCCATGGCCATGTCGGCTGACGCACAGATCCAATCCCCGCCGCCCAAGTCCGCCAAACTCGACGACGTCATGATCGCCATGGACGTGGTCGATATGGTGCGCCATCGCGAAGACCTCGTGCGCCGCGAGTTGAACGACTCCGGGCGCGAGGCGGAGTTGATGCAGCGCCTCAAGGAAATCTACCGCCAGCAGGGCATCGAGGTGCCGGATCATCTGCTGGTGGAGGGCGTTAAGGCGCTGAAAGAGAGCCGATTCACTTACAGGCCCGCGCCAGACGGCTGGAAACGGAAAGCACTGACCCTTTGGGCCGTCCGGGATCGCTACAAGAAGCCCGTGGGTGCAGGTCTCGCTGTCCTGTTGGGTCTATGGGGCTATCATTACGCCACCGTGACGCGGCCCGCTGAACTCGCCCGGACTCAGGCGCAGGTCGAGATCACCGAAACGCTGCCGCGGTCGATCCGGCAGGCCCATGCCGACACACTGGCTGCCGCCAAGGCTCCCGAGGCCAAGCCGCGCGCCGACCAGCTGTTGGCCGATGGCGAGCGGGCGATTCGCGACAAGAACCGCGACGGCATGGTTGCCGCCGCCAAGGGCCTCACCGATCTGCGTGACGAGTTGGTGCGGGAATACTCCCTGACCATCGTCTCGCGCCCTGGCGAGACCAGCGGCGTTTGGCGGCGGCCGCCGCACTCGCGCGACGTGCGCAACTATTACCTCATCGTCGAGGCGATCGCGCCGAATGGCACGAAGCTGCGCTTGCCGGTTCGCAACGAGGAGACCGGCCGCGTCGATACTGTCGAGAAGTTCGGCGTTCGCGTTCCGCAGGCAACCTTCGAATCCGTGCTCGCCGACAAACGCGACGACGGCATCATCCAGAAGAACCGCTTCGGATCGAAAGAACGCGGCGCGCTCACAGTCGATTACAAGATGACCTTTGACGGCGGCATGATCACCAGCTGGTGAGGGACAGGATGTGGACGGGACGACAGACCCTGGCCTCGATCGAGCAGACCATCGCCAGGCTGCATCAGGAGGAATCGCGGCTGGACGGCGCGCTGAAGGCGTCCCTCGATGGCGCCGAGCGACTGCGTCAGGCCCGCGGCGAAGCGCTGAGGGAGCTCGCGCGCATCAAGCTCGATGAGATCATGGCCGGCCGCCTCGAGCGCAATCTCGATGCCACAGAACGCCATGCGACACAGCTTCTCGCAAACGGCCGTCATCGGCTGGCTGCGGAAGGCGAACGCCGGACCGCCGCCATCGCCGAACTCCAACAGGCCGAGGCGACCCGGCACGCCGCAGGCAAGGCCGTGGAGCAGGCGCTCGAGGCCGTCGAGCGTTTGCGTCTCGACGTGGAAGCGCAGCTGCAGACATCGCCAGATTGGAAATCGCGGACCGAGGAACTGCGCGTCGCCAGCGATATCGCCGGCGAAGCCGAAAAGAAGGCTGCGCAATCCCAGGCCGAACTCGGCGGCAAACAGAAGCCCTACGATGGCGATACGCTGTTCGTTTACCTGTGGGGCCGCAAATTCGGCACATCGGACTATCAGGCCGGCAATATCGCGCGGATGCTGGATCGCACGGTCGCCGACTTCATCGGCTATGCCGATGCCCGCGCCAACTACGCCATGCTGATCGAGATCCCGAAGCGGCTGGGGGAGCACGCGCAAGGCAAGCGGGCGGTCGCCAATACGGTTCGCGATGCGCGCGCCGACCTGGAGCGCCGGGCCATGATCATGGCCGGCATCGCGCCCAAGGAGACGGCACTCAACGAAGCGCGCCACAAGCTGGCCGCGACCGAAGCGACACTCGAATCGAAGCGCCAGCAGCTGAAGGCGGTCGACCAGGCGCGTGAGGCTTTGCTTGGCGACGGTGCCGTGCCCGGGTATTCGCAAGCGCTGCGCACGATCGCGGAGGGCGACTCCCAGGACGAAATCGGCCAGCTTTATGCCGAAGCGCGGCGCACGGCGACGCCTGCCGACGAAGCCATCGTACGGCGGATCGAGGAGATCGACCGGCGGTGGGGCGCCATCGAGCAGGATGTCGCGAACCTGAAAGGCCAGACCCTGGAGCTGGCCCGCCGCCGCCAGGACATCGAGAACACACGCGACCGGTTCCGCAGCGCCGGTCTCGATCATCCCCATGTCGTGTTCGGCAACGAGACCGACATCGGCCGCGTTCTCGCCAGCATCCTCGAAGGCGCCGTGCGCAGCGGCGTGCTCTGGGACCTCATTCGCGGCGGCTACAGCACGCGCAGCCCGCGCGGGCGGCCAGAGTTTGGATCGCCATCCCTGCCGTTTCCGTTTCCCATCCCGGGCGGCGGCAACAATGGTCCGTCCGGCGGCGGCTGGCGCCTGCCGGAAACGCAAGGCGGCTGGTTCCCGCCCGCCAACTCCGGCGACAGCAACTCCGGCGTCAGCAAAGACCGCGACGACTTCTCGACCGGCGGCACGTTCTAAACGGCCGGGCTGAAGGGACCAACTCCGCTGCCGGAGCAAGACGTGCCGAGCTATGGGCAACCTCCTGACATCAACCAACACACGGTGTCATCCTCGCGCTTGTCGCGAGGACCCATGGCGCAGCAGACTTGAGCGAGAGATTTGCTGCAAATTCCCACCAAAATGCGCGTTCGAGGTCGCAGAGAAATGGGTCCTCGGCAACTCGGCTTCGACTCGGCCGAGGATGACAAGCGTGTTGGAGCGATTGTCGCTTCGGGTTAATTCTGCATCTTCCTGAATGCGTCGGCTGCTCATTCTTCCATCACGAGCCCTCCCCACAACGCACCACCCTCACGGCCGCACCACCGTCCGGCCGACGATCTTGCCGGCTTTGAGGCTGGCCAGGACCTCGCCGACATCGGCGAGCGGGCGTTCGGCGATGGGCAGCTTCGGCACTTTGCCGCTGCGCGCCAGCACCATCATCTCGGCCATGTCGTCGAGCGTGCCGACGTAAGAGCCCATGATAGTCGCATTCTTCAACGGGATCATCGGGACGGGCAGCGACGCCGCACCCCCATAGAGGCCGACCACGATCAGCCGGCCGCTCTTGCGCAGCGCATTGAACCCGAACGTGAACGAGGCTGCGGCACCGACGAAATCGATCGCTGCGGCGACACCGCCATTGGTCATGCGCATCAAATTTTTGACGGCGTCAGGTTGCGCCGGATCGATGGTCTCGCGAGCCCCCGCATCTTTGGCCGCGGACCACTTGGCCTGATCGACGTCGGCGACGATCGGCTGCACGTCGAGCACCGAGCTCGCCATGCGCACGCCCGACAGGCCAACGCCGCCCGCGCCGATGATCAGCAGGTCGCGGCCCGCGCCGACGAGGCCCTTCGCCTTCTTCAAGGCGCCGAACGCCGTGAGCCCCGAGCACGCATAGGTGCAGGCCTGCGCATCGTCGAGGCCGTCGAACGGGATCAGGTACTTCGGGTCCGGCACCAGAACGTGGCTGGCGAAGCCGCCGTCGCGGTTGACCCCGAGCGCGCGCGGCTGGTTGCACAGGTGCTCATCGCCCGATCGGCACAGATCGCACGACTGGCAACCGATCCACGGATAGACGACCCGTCGTTGACCGACGGCTGCTTCGGTTGCGGCGACGCCGTCGCCCAGCGCCACCACCTCGCCGACGATCTCGTGACCGAGCGTGCGTGGCAACGCCAAACTGCGGCCCATGTCGACCTTGCGGCCGTTGCCGAGATCGAAATAGCCATCGGCGAGGTGCACATCGCTGTGGCAAACGCCGCACGCCGTGATCCGCACGAGCACGTCACGGCCTTTCGGCGCCGGCGTCGTCTCGGATTGCCGCACCGGTGCGGTACCAAAGCTGGTGATGCGGTAGCTGTCCATGATGGGCCTCGCGTGCTGATTTCGAAGTCGCGGGTAAGCTGTCACGCAAGCCGCCCGCCGGCAAGCAATCGTGTTTAATCGCCCGTTAACGTCCGCACGGTAATCAAACGGTGGGAGCATTTGGTCCGCGAGGGCCGTGACCCATCTTGTTCGAGCGTAGGCGCGGTCGTGGGCATGGGGGCTTGGTCCTCACATCATCGGAACGCCGAAGGGCCGGTTGCCGAATTTCCGGCGCCTCCCAAGCCGCGAGGTCTGTTCCGCCGTCTGCCCCGCACGCTCCGCGTCCTGATCCTCGCGCCGATCGTTGCCTGCCTGGTCGGCGCCATCCTGCTGTCGGCGGCGATGATCCAGTACACGATCCGCTTTCCCGACCCGATGGCCCTGAGGAAGCGCGAAGCGGCGCCGATCGTGCGTGTGCTGGCGCGGGACGGCACCGTACTAACCGAGCGCGGCCAGGCCTATGACTTCGTGCCACTCGATCTGTTGCCCAAGCACCTGATCGATGCCGTTGTCGCCACCGAGGACCGCCGCTTCTTCGACCATTGGGGACTGGATCCGATCGGCCTCGTGCGTGCGGCATTCGCCAACTTGCGGGCCGGACGCTACGCGCAAGGCGGCTCGACGCTGACGCAGCAACTGGCCAAGAACCTGTTCTTGTCGTCCGAGCGCACGCTCGACCGCAAGATCGACGAGTTTGTGCTGGCGCTGTGGCTCGAGGTGCGGTTGTCGAAACGCGATATCCTCGAGCTCTATCTCAACCGCGTCTATTTCGGTGGCGGCGCCTATGGCATCGAGGCCGCGTCGCGGCGCTATTTCGACAAATCGGCACGATCGCTGACACTGGCCGAGTCAGCAGTCATCGCCGGACTGCTCAAAGCGCCGTCGAAGTACTCGCCGCTGTCGTCGCCGGGAACCGCCCGGTCGCGCGCCCGCGTCGTGCTGAAAAGCATGCTGGCCGCCGGCCTGATTTCCGGTTTGGAGGAGACCGCAGCCGCCGCAGCGTCGGTCCGCTTCACCGACCCGAGCGCTGGCCGCGAGCCGACGGGTCTCGAATATGCGGTCGAGTTCGTGCTGGAACGTTTGCCGCCGTTGGCCGGCAGCGGCCATAAGGAAATCATTGTCGAGACCACCTTCGATGCAAGCCTTCAGAAGCGGTCGCAGATCGCGATCGAAGACATTCTCGCGAAAGACGGCACCGAGGCCGCGGCCCAGCAGGCAGCGGTTATCGTGGTCGACACGGACGGCGGCATTCGCGCCCTGGTCGGCGGCCGCTCCTGGGCGCAGAGTCAGTTCAATCGCGCCATCAAGGCGCGGCGGCAGCCCGGCTCGGCGTTCAAACCGCTCGTCTACCTGGCGGCTGTCGAGCAGGGCGCTGGTCCGGACTCCATGGTGTTGGACATGCCCGTCAACATCAACGGCTGGAGTCCGCGCAACGAAAGCGGACATCATCGCGGCGCGATGACGATGCGCCAGGGCCTCGCGCATTCCGTGAACACGGTCGCTGTCCGGTTACAGCAGGATGTCGGCACAAGCCGGGTGCAGGCGGTAGCGCGGCGGCTTGGCATCAAGAGCGCGCTGCGCACCGACCCGTCGCTCGCGCTCGGCACGTCGGAGGTCTCGCTGATTGAAATGACCGGCGCCTATGCCGTGCTTGCCAGCGGCGGTCTTGCGGTCGAACCGCACGCGATCCGTCAGGTCCGTACCAGCTCCGGCACCGTTCTCTATGCCCGCCCGGCCCAGCGCGCCCAGATGATCGTCGCTCCGGACCATATCGGCGCCATGAACAGCATGCTCAACACGGCGCTGGTCTCCGGCACTGGGCGGCGCGCTGCGCTCCCGCGCCATCCGGCCGCCGGCAAGACCGGAACGACGCAGGATTTCCGCGACGCCTGGTTCGTCGGCTACACATCGCATCTCGCGGCCGGCGTCTGGTTCGGAAACGACGGCGGCGAGCCGATGAGCCGCGTCATGGGCGGCGGACTTCCGGCACAACTGTGGCGTACGGTGATGATGCAGGCGCACGAGCGGCTGCCGCCCGCCCCACTGCCCGGCATGGAGCGTCAGCAAATGGCGCCAGCCATGCTGCCGCCACCCGCCGATACCCTGCGCGACACGGATCTGGTGGCAGCCCCGATGGTCGCGCCCCGCCAACCGGCTATCCGATCGCAACCGCCAGCCACGACATTGGCAATCCCGCCCGCGCGCCCCACGCCAAGGTTGGCGCATGCGCGCCCGGTACCACGGATCGCAAAGCCCGCCGCTCCGACGGCGACGCGCATGCCGAGCCAGCCCATTGACGCGGATCTGTTTGTCCGCGCGCTGTCACCCCCTCAGGCCGCTCCGCCGTCCCGCGCGTTCGCAGCACCAGCCATGGATATTGACCATTTGAAGCGGCTCATCGGCTCCGAGCAGCGCCGGATGGGTCTCGGCGTGAAGCCGGACGAGACCAAGCCGTAAGCGGCTCAGGCGTATCGGCGCGGTTCAGTGCCTTTAGCGCGGTGCCCGCCGCCGTGACCGCCTGTGTCACCATCTCCGGCGTGATCGGTCTTCTCCCAGTGGAACGGCTGTTTGATCAAATGCCGCAGCGCCCGATAACCGGCATACGAGATCGCCAGCCAATAGAACGGCATGGAGATTGCGTGCACTGCGAGATACGCCCGTCCACGGCGAGCCACAGCGAGCGCGCCCAGCAGCGACGATAGCAGCATGCCGACGCAGAAATTGCCCACCGCAAACCACCAGAGCCAGCGTGAAGGACCCTCCAAGGCCGATGGATCGAAGCGCCCCGACCACAACATCCCGCCCGCCATGACATAGGCCCATGGATGCACCAGGACCGACAGCAGCACGCTTCCCATCAGCACCTGGACACCCAGGAAGCACATGACGCCGAGATCGCGCAGCAACCGGCCCGGGTCGCGCATGTGCACGATGTAAGTTTGTAGCCACCCCTTCAACCATCGTGTCCGCTGCCCGCGCCATTGAATCCATGACGACGGCGCTTCCTCCCAGGTGGTCGAGGCTATCGTGGCCGTGCGATACCCTGCCCGTGCGAGGCGCAGGCCCAGATCGGCGTCCTCCGTCACATTGAACGCGTCCCAGGCCCCGATCTCGCGCAGCTGATCGACGCGCAAGTGATTGGAGGTTCCGCCCAGCGGCAGCGGCAGTCGCCACCGCTCGAGCGCCGGCAGAAGGCCGTCGAACAATGCGGAGTACTCAAGCGTGAACTGTCGCGTCAGCCGGCTGGCATCGGGGTTGTAGATGTTGAGCCGCGCCTGAACACAAACCAGATCGGTCCCGGCGGCCGCAAAGCAGGCGAGCGCGTCCCGCAGTTGACCGGGTTCCGGGCGGTCTTCCGCATCGTAGACGACAATGAATTTTCCGGTGACCAACCCCAGCGCGACATTCAGCGCTTTCGGCTTCGTCTGCGGTCCGCCTGCAGGCACCACCAAGTACCGGATGTGTGCCGGGACACCGATCCCGCGCACAGCCGTCTGCGTTGCCCAATCCTGTTCCTCCAGGACGAGGATGATCTCAAGCTGAGAACGCGGATAATCCAATGCACACAAACTCTTGATAAGTCCTGGAAGGGCCAGAACCTCGTCCATGAGGGGCACTAGGATGGTGTAGCGCGGCAGGGCGTCATCGGGGATGGCCGGTTGCGCAGCCAGCGGCCGAGCGGGGGTGCGCAACAGCTCCGCAATTGCCGCGACTCGGCCGACAGCGATACAGGCGAACGGCAACGTCACGATCAACGTCAGCACCAGCGCCCACGCCTCATACCGCAACGCCAAGAGGCCCAACCCCAAAAGCAGGAGCAGCACGGGCGTCACGGTCTGGGGGGCGACGCCAGGTTTCGCCGAGAGGGAACTGTCCAGGTCGTGCAAGCCATTGATGGCGCGATCGAGGAGCCCAGCCCGTTGCTGGGCCGTCAATTGGATCTCGACCGGACGGGACGACTTTTTCAGCGCCTCGAACCGGGCTAAGGTCCCGACAAGATCAATCGGCGCGCGGCCAAGGCGCGGCGGCTCGCCATCCGATCCTGCGCGTTGCCGTATCGACATAAGGCACCACAACACCACGCCCTGAGCCGGCGGCTCAGGAAGGCCATATTCGACAGTCAAGGGAATCGGTTTAAGTGAACCACCTGAAACTGAACGCCCCCAACGCACGCCCCAGCACGGCCCCAGGCTCCTTCACGACCGGAGCGCTGCGTCCAGGCAAGGCCCAGACAAGACGAGTGACATGGGCAGTGAGTGAAATGAGCATAAGCTGCCGGATCATTTGTGCAAGCCTGATCGTCACGGCACTCGCCGCGCCGGCGACAACGCCTGTGCCGGCGCAAACCACGGTGCCGGGCGAGGCGGTCGAGCTGCCTCGCCGCGTCGCCATCCGGTTCATGACCGACAGTGATTTCCCGCCCTTCAACTACATTGATGAGGAGGGCGTGCTGACGGGTTTCAATGTCGACATGGCTCGCGCCTTGTGTCTCGAGCTGCAGGCTGCTTGCGATATTCAGGTCCGAGCCTGGGCAGAGCTGGCGCCGGCCCTGCGCAAGGGCGACGCCGACGCCGTTATCGCATCGCATGCCATTACGCCCGAGAAACTCGCCGAGTTCGAATTCTCCGACCGCTATTATTATACGCCGGCCCGATTTGCCGGCCGCCGGGAAGGCGCCGCGATCGAGGCGACGCCGGAAGGCCTCGAAGGCCGCAAGATCGGCGTGGCGCGCGGAACCCCGCACGAGGCCTACCTCAAGACGTTCTTCCGCGGCAGCGCCGTCGTCCCCTTCGAATCGAGCGAACTCGCCCGCGATGCGCTTGCCAGCGGCGACAAGGTCGACCTCATCTTCGACGACGGTATTTCCCTGATGTTCTGGCTCAATGGCACATTGTCGCGCCAATGCTGCGAGTTCAAGGGCGGTCCTTATTTGGAGCCGAAGTTTTTCGGCGACGGGATCGCCATCATGCTGCCCAAGCAGGACGCCCAGCTGAAAGGACTGCTCAATCAGGCGCTACGCCGGGTTCGCGAAAGCGGCCGTTATGAGGAGCTGTTACTCCGCTACTTCCCGACCCGACTGTTTTAGACTTCCCCGCGAGTGTCTGGATCCTTGGCGCAGTCGAAGCGCCACAGCCCGGGTGTGTCGTGAGCATCTGAAGGGCCAACAAAAAGAGCGTGCCTTACCGGCCCTTCCAGTTCGGCTTACGCTTTTCGGCGAATGCCTTCGGACCTTCGATGGTGTCTTCACTCTGCGTCATCGCGACGAACGCGGGGTAGCTCAGGTTGCGCATTGCGATCTCGGTCGAAGGATTGTCGAGCGAACGCATCACCGTCTGTTTCGTCGCCCGGATCGACATCGGCGAACACTCAAGCATCAATCCGGCCCAGCGGCGCGCTTCTGTCATCAGATCGGCGTGCGGCACGACGGCGGTGACAAAACCAAGCTCGAAGCCTTCCTTCGCCGGCACGTGCCGCGCGGTCAGCATCATGCCCATCGCCTTTTTGAGCGGGATCTGCCGCGACAGGCGCTGCATGCCACCGGCACCAGCCGCCAGCCCGACGCGCGGCTCCGGCAATGCAAACTTTGCCTGCTCGGACGCAATGATGATGTCGCAGGCAAGCGCCGTTTCGAAGCCGCCGCCCATCGCCACACCGTTGACCGCCGCGATCAACGGCTTGTCGAGATCGAAGCGGCTGCAGATGCCGGCAAATCCTTTGGGAGTTGCGGGCGGACGCGTCCCGTGCTTGGCGCGATAATCAGCGTGATACTTGAGATCGTTGCCCGCTGAGAACGCCTTGTCGCCGGCTCCGGTGACGATGGCGACCCACAGTTCCGGGTTCTCCTGGAACTCGTCGAACACCGCCGAAAGCTCCTCATGCGCCAGATGATGCAGCGCGTTATAGACCTCCGGCCGATTGATCGTCACGATCATCAGGCGTCCGTCGATCTCGACCTTCGAAAATTTTCCATCCTTCAACGTCGTCATCTGCTGTCTCCATGTGATGGCGGCGCGCTCCCACGCTATTTGTCCAGCCAGAGCTCGTCGAAGCGCCAACTATTATAAATGCTGTTTTCCTGGTGCACGTAACTCTTGACGTGCGGATGCCAACAGGTCGCGGCCCGACTGTGATAGATCACCGGTCGCGCGCCATCTTCGGCCAGAATGCGCTCGATATCCCATACGATCCGCTTGCGCTTTTCGACATCGGCTTCCTGCGACTGCTGCTCCAGCAGCTTCTCGACGGCCGGATTGCAATAGTTCGTACGGTTGACCTCCGACTTGCAGCCAAAGCCGCCGCCGAGTGTGACGTCCGGATCGTCGATGCCGACGCCCGACAGGTTGAGACCAACCGCGTAGTCGCGCTTCGCCAACCGATTGAACCAGACGCTCGAACTCGATCACCTCCAACTCGACATCGAAATGGATCTTGTTGAGCTGGTCGACCAGGATGACAGCGGGATCGCGATACGATGTGAAATCGCGTGTCGATAATTTTACCTTCAGTCTTTTCGAGGGTCCATAACCCAGGCCCTCCATGATCTTGCGCGCCGCGGCCTGTTGACCAGCAATATCGCTGCCATAGCCCGGCAAATTGGCGACCGCCACGGCCGGCATGCCCCAGGCCCCGATCGGCGGCGCCAGCATCCATCCGGCGACGTCCGCCTTGCCTTCGCTCAGGATGTCGATGAAGGCCTTGCGGTCGAGCCCCAAGCCGATCGCCCGGCGGATTTCGGCCTTGTCGAAGGGTGGACGCTCATGATTGACGATGACGTTGATGGCGACGTTGGTCGGCACCAGACTGCACTGCGCCTTCGGGGCCTGGCTGTTGACATCCTTCATCAGCGGAACCGTGATGTCGGCGACGAACGTCATGTCGAAATCACCGGCGACAAAGGCCAGGAACTCGTGTCGAGCGGCTGGCGACGATCCGCCATTCGATGCCATCGAGGCGTGGCAGGCCCTGGCGCCAATAATTAGAGTTGCGCACCAGCTTGATGCTGTCGTTGCTCTTGAACTCGACAAATTTGAAAGGTCCGGTGCCGACAGGCGCAACACGCATGTCCTTTGCCTGTACATGACAAGGGTAGACTGGCGAGAACCCGGACGCGAGCATCGCAATCAGCGACGGTTGCGGGCGCATCAGATGGAACGTCGCGGAATTGTCGCCGTCGGTCGTAACCTCCTTGATATTTTCCCACCAGACCTTGCGCGGATTGCGCCGGAAATGATCCGGTTCCTTGCCATTCAGCCGGTGCCAGGTGCACTGAACGTCTTTCGCCGTAAAGGGTTTGCCATCGTGCCAGGTGACGCCCTGGCGCAACTTGAATGTCCACTGAGTGCCATCCGGACTTTGGACCCAACTCTCGGCCAGCTCCGGGATGATCGTATCGAATCCATTGCGCGGCTTCGCGGGATCGTACTGCACGAGATTGCTGAAGATCGCCGCAAACGGCATCACCGCCGCCACGGTCGCTTCCTCATAAATCGAGGCCGACGGCGGGTTCGAGCTATTGTAGACGCGAAATGTGCCACCTTGTTTCTGAGCCTGAGCGTTCTGGGCCAGAGCTTTCTGAGCCAGAGCCGATCCGGCCGCCGCCCACACCAATCCAGTTACCGGAAGACCGAGCGCACAGGCGCTCGTCATCCAGCCCGCCGCAGCAACCAAAATACGCACAAGCACGATCGTCTCCCTGGGGCCGTTTTCACGCACGTTAGCACGCCTTTCCCAAGGCGAAACCCCAATCAGCTGCCCCTTGATCGCGCATGACGACCGCCATCATTCCGAACCGGATCGGCCGCACCGCGATGGCGAACGCGCACGGACCGCGCTAAGCTGCTGACGGCATTCGGCAGACGGGGGTCAACAGAGAGCGACCTGGGACTTGTGATTTGTAGTGATAGGAAGACGACTACGCGTAGCCCATGGGAGGAACGAACTGATGCCGCCATCCAGCATTCGCCGTACACTCGCCGCGATGACGTTGACGATTGCTGCCGCGAGCCAGGCGTTGGCCCAATCGGCTGCAGACTTTCCCTCGCGGCCGATTTCACTCATCGTGCCGAACCAGCCGGGCGTGTCCATGGATATTCTGATGCGCGGCTTTGCCGACGCAGCCACGAAGCACCTGGGCCAACCTGTTGTCGTCGATAACAAGGCCGGAGCCAGCGGCACGCTTGCTGCAGTCGCCCTAGCGACAACGGCCAAGCCGGACGGGCACACCATCGGCATCATCAATCTGCCGGTCATCCGCCTGCCGCACATGCAGAAGACGCCGTACGACATCACCAAGGACTTCTCCTACATCATCCAACTGGGCGGCTATACGCTCGGCGGCGTCGTTAAAGGCGATAGCCCTTTCAAAACCTGGGCCGACGCGAAGGCCTTTGCCAAGGCCAACCCGAAGAGCCTCACCTACACGACAATCGGTCCGGCAACGACCAATGCTATCGCCATGGAGCTGATGGCGCGGCACGACGCTATGGAAATCACACATGTGCCGGGGAAAGGCGGTGGGGAGGCGATCTCAGCGGTTCTCGGCGGCCATGTCATGATGATGGTCGAGTCTTCGGCTTGGGCACCATTGGTGTCGTCGGGCCAGCTGCGACTCCTCTTCATGCTCGGCGCCGAGCGTAGCAAGAAATGGCCGGATGCCCCAACTCTGCCGGAGCTTGGATATCCCTGGAGCTTCGACAGCGCCTTCGGACTCTCGGCTCCGAAGGGAACGGATCCGGCCATCGTGAAAAAACTGCACGATGCGCTGAAGAAGACTTTCGACGATCCGCAAGTCGTGTCGATCTATGAAAAGTATGATTTTTCGCGGCGCTATCTCGACACAGCGGCATACACGGCAGAAGTGCTCAGGACCTACGCGGCCGAGCGTGCCGACCTGATCAAGGTCGGGCTCAAGAAGGAGTGACCGGAGCAGCGCACTGAAGCGGCGTCCGCGCGATTCCCAACACCGCTCCCGGCGCGGACTGCTTGTGTCTCAGCTCTTCCCCTGCTTCCCCGTCGGCACCTTGTTGAACGGCACGTCCTTGTCGACGCGGATGTCAGGCGGCAGTCCCAGCACGCGCTCGGCAATGATATTTCGCATGATCTCGTCCGAGCCGCCGGCGATGCGGGATGATGGCGAGGTCATCAACGATTGCTGGAAGAGGGCCGCCATCGGCGCAAGCTTTGGATCGGTGATCAGGCCGCCCTGCTCGAGCAGATCCATCGCAAACGCGGACATGTCCTGCAGCTTGCGCCCGACGACCAGCTTGCCGATCGAGGATTCCGGCCCCGGCGTTTCGCCGCGCGATAGCGCCGTCATTGTGCGGAAATGCGAGTACTTGAGGCCACGGCTCTGCACGTACCAGTCCGCAATCTTATCGCGCACGCCGTCGTTCTTGAGCGCCGGACCGTCATCCACCTCGACGTGCCGCGCCAGCTCAATGATCTCATCAACGTCGACGCCAGCACGGCCGCCGATCGTATAGCGCTCGTTCATCAGCGTCGTCAGCGAGACCTTCCAGCCGTCACCGACATTGCCGAGGCGCTGGCTGTCGGGAATGCGGACGTTCGTGAAGAATACCTCGTTGAAATGAGACGCCCCCGAAATCTGCTTGATCGGCTTCACCTCAACCCCCGGTGATTTCATATCGAGGAAGAAGTAGGTGAGGCCCTTGTGCTTCGCGGCATTGAAGTCGCTACGGGTGACGATCACGCCGAAATCGCTGTAGTGGGCACCCGACGTCCAGATCTTCTGCCCGTTGATGATCCAGTCATCGCCGTCCTTCTCCGCACTCGTCCTGAGCGCCGCCAGATCCGAGCCGCCGGCCGGCTCCGAGAACAACTGGCACCAGACCTCCGCGCCGCGCAGCGCTGTCTTGGCGTGGCGGTCGCGATGCGGCTGCGTACCCCAGGTGCACACGGTCGGAATGCACATGCCGAGCCCGATCTCGAACACGCCCCGCGGAACACCGAACTGCGCTTCCTCCTGGTCATAGATGACCTGCTGGATCGCGGTGCCACCTTGGCCGCCCCACTCCTTGGGCCACGTGATGCCGGCGAATCCGGCGTCGAACTTCTTTGCCTGCCAGTCCTTCGCCTGCTGGATGAAGGACTGATCGGAATGCGCCGCCCGATAGATCATGTTGGTGCCTTCGCGGCGCGGCACATTCTTGTCGAGGAAGGCGCGAGCGCGGGCCCGGTAGTCGGCCTCTTGTGGCGTGTCGTCGAAGTCCATGGGGTGATCTCCGTTTTGGAGTGAAACGCGGTGAAGTCTGCGCGAGGCGGAAGCCAGACACGTCGAGAGAAAACTACATCGGCGCGTTCGACGTCTCGAGCTGGCCGACGAGGCGATCCTTCCACACCCGTGTCGAGCCGATCCCAAGTGCCAACTGCTTCGAGCGGCGATAATACAGATGGCAATCGAACGCCCAGGTGAAACCCATGCCGCCATGCACCTGGATATTTTCCTTGGCCGCCAGATAGAACGCCTCATTGCCGGCAACGCGCGCGGTTGCCGCTGCCAATGACAGCTCCGGCGCATTCTTCGAGAGCGCCCACGCGCCGTAGTAGGCATTCGAGCGGGCAAGCTCCGTCGCGACATAGACGTCGGCGAGTTTGTGCTTGATCGCCTGGAACGAGCCGATAGGGCGGCCGAATGCGTAGCGCTCGAGGGCGTAATCCCGCGCCATCTCGAGGCAGCGTTGTGCTCCGCCAACCTGCTCGAACGCGAACAAAATCGCCGCACGATCCTCGACCGCGCGCAGCAGCGTCTCGCCGCCGCCTCCACCGGCCAGCACCTCGGCCGGTGTCCCCTCAAACGTAATCTTGGCCTGCTTGCGGCTCGGGTCGATCGTCTCGACCGTCTCGCGCTTGACGCCGGCTCCTTTGAGATCGACCAGAACGAGCACGATACCCCGCTCGCCCTGCGCGGCGACCACGGCGACATCGGCGGCGGTCCCATCTGGCACCGGCAGTTTCTCGCCCGTCAGCGCACCATTCCGGAACGTAGCTCGCAGGCGCTTCAGGCTGGCCTTGCCCGGTCCTTCGGCGACGGCCAGCGTCCCGATCGCCGCGCCAGAGGCCAGCTTCGGCAGCCATGCTTTCTTCTGGGCGTCCGAGCCCCCGGCCATCACGGCTTCGGCTGCCAGATAAATCGACGACGAGAACGGCACCGGGGCAACGGCGCGGCCCAATTCCTCGGCGATGATGCAAAGCCCGAGATGCCCAAGCCCTGCACCACCGTACTCTTCCGGGATCGCGGCACCGGTCCAGCCCATATCCGCCATCTCTTTCCAGAGCGCTTTGTCGAAGCCTTCGGGACCCTCGAGGATCTTGCGCACCGCAGCCGAAGTACATCGTCCGTCAAGAAACTTGCGCGCCTGCTCCCGCAGCATCTTCAAATCTTCGCTGAAGTCGAAATTCATGGATGCGCTCCCCAGTGGGCCAATCGAAGTCCAGGATGCCCTTGTCGAGAGCTTAATGTAGGTTTGGCTCCGGCGTACAGCGGCGATCGTCATCCGCCCACGCCCGACGTCCGACCGCAACGCAGAAGAGGCAGCACATGGTCACGCAAGCCGAGAAGGCCACCCGGTTCCAGGCACTTCACACGCGTCCCGGCGCGTTCGTCATCGCCAACCCGTGGGACGCGGGCTCGGCGCGCATCCTCGCCGGCCTTGGTTTTGAGGCACTCGCGACATCGAGCGGCGCCAAGGCCGGCGTGCTCGGCCGCCGTGACGGGCAGGTTACGCGCGAGGAAGCGATTGCCAATGCCCGGCTGATCGTCGAAGCCACCGATCTGCCGGTTTCCGCCGACCTCGAGAAGGGGTTTGGCGATGCGCCGGCCGATGCTGCCTTGACGATCCGCCGCGCCGCCGAGATCGGTCTCGTCGGCGGCTCGATCGAGGACGCGACGGGCAGCAAAGAAAAGCCGATCTACGATATCGGGCACGCAACCGAGCGGATCGCGGCGGCCGTCGCAGCAGCGCGCGCTCAGCCGTTCCCGTTCCTGCTCACCGCGCGGGCCGAGAACCACCTCAAGGGCATTACCGACCTCGACGATACAATCAAGCGCTTGCAGTCCTATGAGAAAGCCGGCGCCGACGTGCTGTTTGCCGCCGGCCTGCCGGACATCGCCTCAGTCAAAACCGTCTGCGCGTCGCTCAAAAAGCCGTTCAACTTCATGGTAGGCATCAAGGGCAAATCGTTCAGCGTGGCGGAACTTGAGGGGGCCGGTGTCAAACGGATCAGCCTCGCGACGTCCCTTTATCGCGCGGCTATGACTGGCCTCGTCGATGCGGCCCGCGAGGTGAAGGACAAAGGCACCTTCGGATATCTCGACCGGTCGATATCGACGCCGGATCTCGCCGCCTATTTCAAGGATTGAGCATGCCGAACCGCCCTCGCATTCTCCTCACCCACACGCCCAATATGCGAACAACGTACTTTGGCACGAAGGCGCTGCTCGAGCTGAACGGGCTCGGCACCGTCGTTCTGCATGAAGCCGCCACACCAATGACAGCTGACGCTGTAATCCTGGCGGCCAAAGGCTGCCAAATCGTGATCGCCGACCGCAACACACCACTGCCGGCGGCTGTCTTTCCGGGCCTGACCACGGTAATTGCAGCGCTGCGCGTCGCGGTCGACATCCGCAATATCGATGTCGCGGCAGCGAGTGCCGCAGGCATCCTCGTGTGCCAAGCCAGCAGGACATGGGTCGCGTCGGTCGCGGAAATGGCCGTTGGCCTGATGATCGATACCGCGCGCGGCATCTCGCGTTCCAATATCGCCTACAAGACCGGACGCGAGCCCGAGATCTGCACCGGCCGCCAGTTGCGCGGCTCGACGATCGGGATCATCGGCTATGGCCCACTCGGCCGCTACCTCGCGGATCTGGCGCTCGCGCTCGGCATGACTGTGCTAGTCGCCGACCCCTATGCGACCGCCGATCGCGCAGGCGTAACGCAGGTTTCGCTCGATGACCTGCTGGCCGCCGCGGATTTCGTTCTACCGGCCGCGGTCGCCACCGACGAGACGGAAAACCTGATCAATGCCGCAGCCCTCGCTCGCATGAAGCCGACGGCATTCCTCATCAATTTGTCGCGCGGCAATCTCGTCGACGAGGCCGCGCTCGAGGCTGCCCTCGATGCCAAACGCATTGCCGGCGCAGCACTCGACGTGGGTCGCGCAGCGGACCAGAAACCGTCACTCCATATCGCCCGCCGCAACGACGTCTCAGCAACGCCGCACATCGCGGGGCTGACGCAGGGCGCGACCGAGGGCCAGGCGCTTGAGGTTGTGTCACAGACAGCCGAGATCCTCTCGGGGCGGATGCCGATTGGCGCCGTCAATGCCGCCGCCGCGCGACGCATGCGGAAATCGGGCTGACAGGCAAATCCACCATGAACGAACCGCAGCTCGATATCGCGATTGTCGGATGCGGCCCCGTCGGAGCGCTGCTCGCGAACTTGCTCGGTCAACACGGGCTGTCCGTCACCGTCTTCGAGCGCGACCTGGACATCTACCCGCTGCCGCGCGCCGTGCATTTCGACGGCGAGACGATGCGGATCTTCCAGGCCGCCGGCCTTGCCGACCGCATCGCAACCATCGCCCGGCCATCGACCAAGGGCATGCACTTCGTCAACGGCGCTGGCGACCTTTTACTGGTGCGCCGCGGACACGACGGTCCGGGCCCGCAAGGCTGGACGAGCAACTGGTACGTCCACCAGCCCGACCTCGAAACGGAACTGCGGCGAAGACTGGCGCAACATTCTTCCGTTGCGGTGCACCTTGGCCACGAGGTGACGGCTGTCGACATTTCTGGCGCCGGCGCATGCTTGACAGTCGTCGATCGCACTAGTGGTAAGTCACGCACGATCGGGGCACGATTTGTCGTCGGTTGTGACGGCGCCCGGTCGCTCGTCCGCCGCGCCATCGGCTCCGAGAGGATTGATCTCGGCCTGCATCAACCGTGGCTGGTGGTCGACCTCCTCGTCGATCCGACTTCGGCGCGGGCCGCAGCGCTCCTCGACCATACCGTGCAGCTTTGCGATCCGGCGCGGCCGATGACGCTTGTCTGTGTTAGCGAACGCCGCCGCCGCTGGGAGATCATGCTGATGCCGGGGGACGATCCGGCGGCGATGACCGCACCCGCAATCATCTGGCCGCTGATCGCGCGCTGGCTCGGACCCGATGACGCCGCAATCGAGCGCGCCGCCGTCTACACGTTTCATTCCGTGATCGCCAACGGCTGGCGGCGCGGGCCGCTTCTACTTGCAGGCGACAGCTGCCATCAGACGCCGCCGTTCCTTGGCCAGGGGATGTGCGCGGGCCTGCGCGACGCCATGAATCTCGCCTGGAAGCTCGCCCTGATTGTGAAAGGCGGCGCAGACCCAACCTTGCTCGACACCTATGAGAGCGAGCGGCGACCGCACGTCGAGACCTTCATCTCATTGGCGGTCGAGCTTGGGGCCATCATCCAGGCGACGGACCCGGCGGTCGCAAGCGCGCGCGACGCGTCGTTTGCGCGCGGCGCCCGGATGTTCGACTTCCCACAACCGCAATTGGGTCCCGGCGTGCGCGACGACGATGCGGCCCCGGTCGGCACGGTCCTGTCGCAGCCGCGCCTCGCAGATGGTCGGCTGCTCGATCAGGTGACCGGTGGGCGGTTCGCCTTGATCGGCGAGAGATCCCTCATCGATGCGACGAGCGCCCGGACGCGGGCACGCTGGCATGCGCTTGGCACTGTCGTCTTTCTCGATCCGGAGGGCGCTTTAGCCGGCCTCGTCGACGCCTGCGCCGCCAAGGCGATCTTGATACGGCCGGACGGTTATCTCTTTGGTCGCGCGCGAACCAGCGTCGAGCTTACTCGGCTTGCGGCCTTGCTCCCCGCTGTCGCGGCACCGCTGCACTAACGCAGGATGTAGCGCACCACCGACAGCAGATTGAGCTTGAACGCGTCCTGCAGCACGCCGGCAACGAGCATGCCTCCGAGCGCGACTGCAGCATAAATTGCGATCCGGCGCATGATCGCGGCAAAGTCGGTGCTGGCGCGCACCGTCAATGTCTGCTCCGGCAGGATGGTGTCCGCGATCACCGCGTCCGCACCGATCGTTTTCGACGCGACAATCAACTGCAGCGCACCCGATCCCGAACGCGTCGGCGTGACCGTGAACCTCCACACTGCAGCCTCGCTCTGCGTTCGTCCCTGGCCCGAGGCCTGATCCCAAATGGTCTCCGGTGAAACAGCATCGATCTGGAACGCGCCGCGTCCCGGCCGCAAGCGAACGCTGACCGCACGCGCAACGGCGCTCTCGCCGCGCAAGGCGTGCGGCGATGCTCCGTTCAGACCCGCCGACAGCGCAGTCCGCTGAATGCGAACCTCGACGGTCTGCGCGCGACCAAGGCGCATGCGCGACGGGATCGTGTGGGTGACTTGTGCGGGCTCGAGCACTGGGACGCCGGCACCCTGGCCAGGACGGGCGGACGCCGTCATCTGTCGTCCAGACGGCTCCGGTCGTTCCGCCGGGCGCGGGCCTGGCGCGGCCGACGCCATTGGGACCGGTTGTCGCATGGGCGACGGCATTGGCGCCGGGTCTGGCCGCATCTCCGGCGCTTCCGGCCACGGCGCACCGGCCGTCACCTCCGGGCGGGACGATGTTGCCGGATGGTGCGCGGTGGCCGGGAAAGCCGCTGACGATGCCGGACGCGCGACTGGGAGTGGCGGCGGTGACCAGTTCGACACGGACGGAGGCGAGGCAACATTGGGTGGATTGGCAAGACTGCTCTCAGCCGGACCGCGCTCGACCAGCGGGCTGGGTGCGCTCAACTCCGGAGGCGTGCTCGGCGGAGCCATAGGCGGGCGAACTGCTGGCTGGATAACCTGCGGTGCCTGGATAGCGCGTGTCTCAACCCGCTCACGTGCGGCGGCAAGAATCCTTTCGGCACGATCCGACGCAACGGGGTCCGGCTTGGCTGCCGCAACAACGGGTGGCGCGACCGGAGGTTCGTATCGCGCTGGCGGCTGATGGGGCGGAGGCGCTGACGGCGGATGAACCGATTGTACCGGCGGCAGTATCGGCGGCGGTATCGCCACAGATGGCGCGGGCGAAGCCGGCGGCGCTGCCGGACGCGGGCTCGCGGCCGGGCGTTGCAGTACCCGAATGGCCTCGTTGAAGGTCAACCCTTGCGCCTTGAGAAAGCTCGCTCCCATGCTGCGCCCGTCCCCGACCAGGGCCGCCAGGACGATTGCGCCATCGATCTGGGCTCGGCGCCCTTGCTGGGCGGCCAGCGTCGCGTATTTGAGAATTTGCGTCAGTGCCGGGGAAATGCCGGGGCCCACGACCTGCCCGGGGGCCAGCCGGTCGGTCAGATTTCCAAGATATGCCGCAAGATCGTTGCGCAGTGCGCCAGCATCGACTTGACATGATTTAACAACGTTCAATGCATCGTCGTCCTCGGTCAGCGACAACAACAGATGTTCAACCGTGACCTGGGCATGCGCCTGCGCCGCCGCATAATCGCGTGCACGCACGAGCGTCGCCTGTAACGTCGGCGACATCGGGATTTTCCCGCTGTCCTCGTTAAGCGCCTGCGCCATACCGCCGCTACATCCTTCCCCACTGACCCCAGCGCCTGCCTTAGCCGACACTAAAGGCGAAATGTAGCCGAACCGCTGTCCGACCGCATCCCGGCCAAGCGGATAACTGTCGATCATTTCGGAGGATTGACGCCAAGCCGCAAGCGCCGGCAGGCCAACCCGACCTTCAGGCGTCCGACGGCGGATTGCGGGCGAACGCCATATAGGCCCCGGCGGCCAGGGCCAATCCGCCAATGACCGCATACGCCAGCCCATAACTACCAGTTGTTGTCACGGCGAGGCTCATTGTGGCCGGCAGCACCATCACACCCGCAAACATGCAGGCGGCCCCCAATCCGGTGGCCTCCGTTCGCCGGACACCGCCGAGCCGGGCATATTCCCCATAGGCAATGCCCGTGTAACCGCTAGCCGTCGCCCCTCCGACCGCACAGACGAGCAGGATCGCGGCCGTCGACCACCCCGGCGCGAATTGACCGGTCAGGATCGCAGCCCCGCACATGATCGCGCCCTGCAGGGCCAACAGCCAGCGGGCCGCCAGCAGCCGGTCGGCAATCCATCCCCAGATCGGCCGGGCGATCACGCCGGACACCTGATAGACCGCCAACGCCTGCCCCGCACGCACGAGATCCATGCCAACCAGCGTGGTCAGCTGCGTCGTCATGAACACAATGAAGCAAAGCTGCAGCCCCGAATAGATGAACACCGCCAGTGACAGCGACCGCAGCGCCGGATGGCTCTTGAGCATCCGCAATGGCTCCAGCAGTCCGGCGGCCTTGGCCGCGCCGACGGGCCGATCGCGATCCCACTGTGCACATCTGGCCTCCATCACGATCCCAAGCACCAGGATCGGCACGATCTCGACAAGGAGCGCCGTCTGCCATCCCCAGAGCAAGGTCATGGGCGGCATCAGCAAACCTGCCAGCATGCCGCCGAGCGGAACGCCGATCTGGCGCAGCGACAGCACGAGATTCATATGCGCGTTCTGCGTGCGCGGCACCAGCAGGTGGGTGCTGGCCGGCGCCGTGGCGCCGTAGGCGAGGCCCATGAAGACGGCGCTCAACGCAATCGTTGGCAACGACCCGATCGCCGAGGTCAGGAGCATCGCGAACGTCGCGAGCAGCACGGCCTGGCTCGCCAGCACCGCGCCGTGGCGATAAATCCAGTTTGGTGAGAACAGCGCGGATGCGATCCCGACACCATAGACCGTCGAAATGTACAAGCCGACCAGGGCCGGATTGACGCCGAGGTCTCTAGCGACGGCTGGCGCCACCGCCGGAATGGAATAGGCCGCGGCCGTCGCTAGCGTCTGCACAAGCAGCGTTGCCACCAGCGGCCCGAGTGGAAAGCCCAGACGTGCGCCTGTCACTGTCGGCGCCTCAGCGCCAGCAGCCGGCGGCGCCACTGCAGGAAGTCTCGTCATCGGGCCCGTTGTCTCATGTTTCGCCAGCAACGCTACCCCGAATGGGCACGATTGGCCTCCGATGTTTTGGAACGGGTGCGATGCCAATTCCACACAGCGTCGACATGCGGCATACTCGAGGCCCGCCAGACCGAGGGACCAGCCATGTCGCAGTCGGCACGAAACGCCAATATTCTTGGTGAATTGATCGCCCGGGCGCCGGGCCTCGAACTGCCACCTGCCGTTGCCGATGCTGCGCGACTGTGCCTCGCGGATTGGCTGGCCGTGGCCATTGGCGCCGGCGAGGAGCCCGCCGGGCGGCTCGTGCGGGAGACGGTCGCCACCTGGAGCAGCGCGGGGTCCTCGATGGTGCTCTATGGCGCTCCGGCCGCGGCGCCGTTCGCGGCACTCGCCAATGGCACGCTCGCCCATTGCCTCGACTTCGACGACACGCACATGGGTGCGACGGTGCACACCAGTGCGCCGGTCTGGGCCGCCACTTTGGCGGTCGGCGAGGATATCGGCGCGAGTGAAGCAGAGATGCTCAGGGCGTTTGCGATCGGGTTCGAGGCGGCGGTGCGGGTCGGCGATGGATTAGGGCCAGGCCGTCACAGCGCGCGGATTGCACGGCACCGGCATCTTCGGCCGCATCGGCGCGGCTGCCGCTGGCGCAACCCTGCTCCGGCTCGACGCGACGCGATCGCAACACGCGCTGGCGCTGGCCGCCACTCAGGCCGGGGGACTGACCGGCTCCTTCGGTACCATGGCCAAACCCTTTCATGCCGGCAAAGCCGCGATGGACGGCGTGCTCGCCGCACAATTGGCGTCACGCGGCTTCGAAGGCGCGCCCGCCGTTCTGGAAACCGGCGGCGGCCTGGTGCGCGCGCTGATCCAGGATGGCGAGGTGCCACTCGGATCTGCCCAGCGCGACGGCTGGGCCATACTCGAGAATAGCTTCAAGCCTTATGCGGCGTGCCACCTCGTCCACCCGGCCGTCGACGCGATGCGCAAGCTATCGCCAGATCCTGCGTCGATCCGCGCCGTGCGCGTGCACGTCTCGCCGCTCGCCATGCAGATCACCGGCGGCGCCAGCGGCCAGCCGGACTCGCCGCTCGCCGCCAAATTCGATCTCAAGTACTGCCTTGCAGCCGCGCTCCACGGCGCACCGCTGTCGGCGCGCGATTTCCTCGAGCCATGGCGTCCCAACGCAGCGACCCTGGCAACCGCTGCAAAGATCACGCCGGCCGCCGACGCAAGCGTCGGCTTCGCCTCGGCCCGCGCCGAGATCGATCTCGCTTCGGGCGAGACGCGGGGCATCGTGATCCCCGTCGGCAAAGGACATCCCGGCAACCCCATGACCTGGGACGACCTATGGTCGAAGTTCGATGGGCTGGTGGCTGTGCATCTCGGCCCGGCGGCGCGCCCGCTGTTCGATCATGCACGGAGCTTCGGCAACGGGCCGCAAACGCACGCCGACATGCGTCGCATGCTCGCCAAACTGCCGACGCCCACGGGACCGCGAGCATCGATGCACTGAGCGCCGCCGCCCTACCCCTCAGTAGCTCTTCGGCAGACCGAGGGCGCGCTCGGCGATGTGCGACATGATGAGCTCGCGGGAGATCGGCGCGATTCGCGTCAGCATCACCTCGCGCAGGAACCGCTCGACGTGGAACTCCTTGGAATAGCCCATGCCGCCGTGCGTGAGGACCGCCGTCTCGCAGGCGTCGAAGCCGGCTTCGGCCGCCAGATACTTGGCAGCGTTCGATTCGAGACCGCACGGCTCGCCCTTATCGGAGAGGCTCGCCGCCTTGAACACCATCAGGTTGGCGGCCTCGAGGTTCATCCAGCAGCGCGCGAGGGGGTGCTGAATGCCCTGGTTCTGCCCAATCGGGCGGCCGAACACCACGCGGTCCTTGGCGTATTGCGCGGCGCGCTTCAACGCGACCTTGCCGAGCCCGACAGCTTCGGCGGCGATCAGGATGCGCTCTGGATTCATGCCATCCAGAATATAGCGGAAGCCTTCGCCTTCCTCGCCGATGCGGTCCTCGACCGGCACCGGCAGGCCATCGATGAATACCTGGTTCGAAGTCGACGGCCTTTCGGCCCATCTTCTCGATCTCGCGCACCTCGACATACTTGCGATCGAGATTCGTATAGAACAGCGAGAGACCCTGGGTCGGCTTCTTCACGTCCTCGAGGTCGGTGGTTCGTGCCAGCAGCAGCACCTTGTCCGCGACCTGCGCCGTCGAGATCCAGATCTTCTGGCCGTCGACGCGGTAGCGATTGCCTTCGCGCGTCGCCTTCGTCTTGAGCCGGGTCGTGTCGAGGCCGACGTTCGGCTCCGTCACCGCGAAGCAGGACTTCTCTTTGCCCTGGATGAGCGGCGGCAAGAACCGGCGCTTCTGCTCCTCGGTGCCGAACACCACGACCGGATTGAGGCCGAAGATGTTCATGTGCACCGCCGAGGCGCCCTGCATGCCGGCGCCCGATTCGGAAATCGCCTGCATCATGATGGCCGCCTCGGTGATGCCGAGCCCGGCGCCGCCAAATTCCTCGGGCATGGCGATACCGAGCCAGCCATCCACCGCCAGCGCCTGATGGAAGTCGTGCGGGAACCCGCCTTCCTTGTCCTTCTTCAACCAATAATCGTCCCCGAAGCGGGCGCAGATTTTCTCGATCGCGGCGCGAATTGCGAGTTGCTCGGCGCTGAACTGATAGTCCATGTGTGATCCCTCAATCCGTTAATCTGCGCGGCCGACGATACCGTCCACCTCGAGACGCTTGATCTCCGCTTCGGCAAAGCCGGCAGCTGCCAATACGGTCCCTGTATCAGCGCCAATGGCTTGTGGTGGGCTGGCCAGCTCTGGCACGGTTCGGGAAAAGCGCGGCGCGGGCGCCGGCTGCTGCACACCGTCGCGCACGACGAACGCCCGGCGCACGGCATTGTGCGGATGCGCGGCGACCTCGGCGAGCGAGAGCACCGGCGCGAAGCAGGCATCGCTGCCCTCGAATACGCGCTCCCACTCGGTGCGCGATTTCGATCTGAAGATCTCCGTGAAGCGCGCCTTGAGCACCGGCCAACCCGCGCGATCGTGCTGCTTCGGGAGGTTTTCAGCCGCAAGGCCGAGGCGCTGGAGCAGGTCCTCGTAGAACCGCTTCTCAATCGACCCGATCGAGACCCATTTGCCGTCCTTGGTCTCGTAGCAGGTGTACCAGGGGGCGCCGCCGTCGAGCATGTTGGTGCCGCGCTCGTCGCGCCACACGCCCTGCGACCACATACCGTGGAACATGCTCATCAGGTTTGCCGCGCCATCGACCATCGCTGCGTCCACGACCTGCCCCTTGCCGGATTTCTGCGCCTCGAGTACCGCGCAGACGACACCGAACGCCAGATACATGCCGCCGCCGCCGAAATCACCGACGAGATTCAAGGGATGCACCGGCGGCTCGCCCGGGCGCCCGAAGGCGTGCAACGCACCCGCCAGCGCGATGTAGTTGATGTCGTGTCCCGCGCGCGGCGCGTAGGGACCTTCCTGGCCGAACCCCGTCATGCGGCCGTAAACGAGACGCGGGTTCACTGTCTCTAAATCATCTGGGCCGAGCCCGAGCCGCTCCATCACGCCCGGCCGGAAGCCCTCGATCAAGACATCGGCCGATGCCGAGAGGCGCTTAACCACATCGCGACCTCGCGGGGACTTCACGTCGACTGAGATCGACCGGCGCCCTCGGTGCATCACCTCAAACTTCGGCTCACGCCCCGGCAGGCCCAAGTCCACCTTTTCGCGGCGATCGATGCGAATGATCTCTGCTCCCATATCCGCCAGCAACATCGCGCAGAAGGGTGCTGGCCCGATACCCGCCATCTCAATCACGCGGTAACCTTTGAGTGGCCCCATGTGTCTCTCCAGCCCGAGTTTCGTGCCGCAAACGCCGCACTTTTCCATCTTGGATCAACCGGTAACGGAGACTTAGGCCTACTGCAAGCCAGCAAACTTTTCTCAATCGAGATGTGTTTTGATGCGCCGAGGACCAGGACGTAACCCGCAGGGCGACACTTGACCGGACCCGACCAGTCGAACGGACCGCAAGAGGGCGGCGGCACGAGCGCCGAACGCATACTCGGGCATGTCCGGGCACGGCTCAACGCCATGCGCGATCGAATTGGCTCCGGGGGTTTGCGCCTCTCGGGAAACGTCGATATCGCCGACCTGATCGTGCCGGTCCTTGCCGTTGGCACAGTCACACTGTTGACCGGCGCCACTCTGCTGGCGTCGCCGTTCAGCCTGGCGCATATCTGTCTCATTCTTGGCGTCGGCCTCACGGGCGCGGCTGCGGTCGGCGCCTTGATGACCGGCATCGAACGCCGGCCAGTGTCGCAAGATCTCGCCCGCTTCCGGGTTCTCGGCGAACGTCTCGAGCATGGCATCGAGCGCCTCAAGGACCTGCAATGGGAGTTGCGCGACAACGAGGCCCGCTACCGCGATCTGCTTGACACCCAGAACGACGTCATCACGCGCGTCGACGCGCATGGCCGCCTGACCTTCGTCAATCGCGCGTTCTGCCGGAACTTTGGCGTAGAAGCCGGCGCGGTGCTCGGCACGGCCTTCAAGCTGGAAGTGCTGCAGTCCGAGCCCGCCGCAACCGATGCGCCCGCCGAGCCGGGCCGCCGCGTTCGTTTCGAGCAACTCATCTCCACCCAGTCCGGCGCCCGATGGTTCGCCTTCGAGCAACACGCCGTCTCGAGCGACGACGGCCAGGTCACGGAGCAGCAACTGATCGGCCGCGACATCACTGAGCAGCGCCGCATCCAAGAGGCATTGGCCGAAGCGCGCGATCAGGCCGAGGCCGCCAACCGGGCGAAGTCGCGCTTCCTCGCGGCCATGAGCCACGAGATCCGCACGCCCATGAATGGCATCCTCGGCATGACCTCGTTATTGTTCGAAACCGGCATGTCGGCGGAACAGAAGTCCTATGCCTTCGCCATCGACCACTCGGCCAAGAACCTGCTGACGATTATCGACGAGATCCTCGATCTCTCGAAGATCGAGGCCGGCAAGCTCGAGATCCACACGGCGCCATTCCCTATTCATGCCTGCGTGCAGAGCGTGGTCGAGCTGTTGGCGCCGAAAGCGCGCGAAAAGAGCCTGGACCTTGCCTGGCGCATCGCCCCCGAACTGCCGCGCATGTTGATCGGCGACGAGACGCGGGTCCGCCAGATCCTGCTCAATCTCGTCGGCAATGCGATCAAATTCACGACGTCCGGCGGTGTGGCCGTTCGCATCCGCAGCGTCGAGCCGGGCGACACCGTCTCGGCTCCGGCACTGCAACACTTCCTCGAGGTGGTCGTCACCGACACCGGACCCGGCATCGCGCCTGATCAGATCAGCTTGTTGTTCGCCGAGTTCGAGCAGGCGGACGCCGATCGCCGCAAACACGGCGGCACGGGCCTCGGCCTCGCCATTTCGCGGCGCCTTGCCCGCGCCATGGGCGGCGACATCACGGTCGAAAGCCGCGTCGGCGCCGGCTGCACCTTCAAGGCGCGTCTGGCGCTTGGCCACGCCGAAGGCTTCAAACCGATCCTGTCTCCGGTGCGCATCCCCAATACCCGGCGCATCCTCCTGGTCAGCGATCGGTCCATCGAACGCCAGATCATGGCCGAAAGCCTTGCTGCCCTGCATGTCAGCAATCGCGCGACCAGCGTCAACAGCGCCAAGTCAATGATCCTCAGAGCCGGCCGCGAAGGCCGCCCGTTCGATGCCATCGTCGCCGACGGCGATATGGGCCACGATGGCCTCGGCGAGGTTCTGGCCGAGGCGCGTCGCATCGCCCGCCGACCCGTGCGTGGCATCGTCGTCATCGATCAGCCGAACTCGCCGCGGCTCGCTCTCTATCGTGCCGCCGGTTGCGACGCCTACTTGGTGCGGCCGGTTCGCCCGGTCTCGCTCGCCGGTCAGCTCGGCATCGCCAGCGGCCTGGAGCCCGCCAACCAGGTCGACGCCACCACCGCCAAGTCCGTGCCGCGCGATCCTGTGGCCGGCGTCCGCCAGCGCCGCATCCTGCTTGTCGAAGACAACGACATCAATGCTTTGCTGGCCCGCCGGATGAGTGAACGCGCGGGCTGCAGCGTCGTGCATGCCGCCAGCGGCGCCGCCGCCCTCGCCCATTGCGAAACGGTGATTGCCGACCCCGACGCCAGCGTCGATCTCGTGCTGATGGACATTCACATGCCCGAGATGGACGGCTTCGAAGCCTCGCGCCGGATCAAGCGCTGCTTTGCGTCCCACGGCCGTGTCGCGCCGCCCATCGTGGCGCTGACCGCCAACGCCTTTGCCGAAGACCGGAAGCGGTGCCTGGAAGGCGGTCTCGACGACTACCTCGCCAAACCGTTCGACCGCTCGGAACTGGAAGCGCTACTTGACAAGTGGTGCCTAGCCAACGTGACCCGGCGCGAAGGCGCGCTCGGCGAGGATGCCGCCTGAGGCGAAATACCCTCCACGATACGGCGTGACCGACATCCGCCATGATTCCTGGGCACTAGCGGACGGCAGTGATAACTTGCTGTCTCCATCGCAAGCCTGGGAGGCCATCCGTGCATCGATTGATCTTTTCGACCGGCAACGTCGTCGTTTCGTTGCTGCTCGGCGCCATCGCCCTGGCGTTCGTCGGCATCAATTCGCCCGAGACGCTGGACAAGTTGATCACGGCCGCGACACACGTGAAGAGCTGGCTGGTCGGCACGGCGCTGCCGCCGAAGTACAATGTCTGGGTCCGCCTGCTGCTCGAAGAGAAACAGCTGGTCTTCATGTTCTTTACAATCCTCGCGCGGATCGCCATGTCGCTCATCACCTGGCTCGCGACCTCGATATGGGATCGCGCGCGGGGCTGAGCGCGGGCAAGCGTTTGACGGCCGGCCGCCGAAAATGATTGGCAGACCGGGCCGCCGGGCCTAGCGTCGCGCCATCAAACCCATTGATCGAACAGCTCAGGAGGCTCCCCATGCGCAAGAACAAGCTCAAACAGATCGTCAAGGACGGCGGCACCATCGTGAATGGCTGGTGCGCCATTCCAAGCTCCTATGCCGCGGAAATCTACAGCCACTGCGGCTGGGACAGCGTGACCATCGACCTGCAACACGGGCCGGTCGACTTCACGGCCGCGCTTCCGATGCTGCAAGCGATCTCGACGACCGATGCAGTGCCGCTGGCCAGAGTGCCGTGGAACGATGCTGCCATCATCATGAAGCTGCTCGACGCCGGCGCCTACGGCCTGATCTGCCCGATGATCAACACCAAGGAGGAAGCGGAGCAGTTCGTCTCGTTCGGCCGCTATCCGCCGCTCGGCACGCGCTCAATGGGGCCGAACCGGGCCGTGCAGTATGCCGGCGCCGATTACTGGCAGGGCGCCAACGAGGAGGTGCTGCTGCTCGCCATGATCGAAACGCAGGCTGGCCTGAAGAACCTCGAGTCCATTCTGTCGGTGAAGGGCCTCAACGGCGTCTATGTCGGCCCGTCGGACCTGTCGATGGCGATGGGCAAGCCGCCGACGCTCGATCCGAGCGACAAGGGCGTGATCGAAGCGATCGCGCACATCGGCAAGGTCGTGCGCTCAAAGGGCATGATCGCGGGCGTGCACACCGATAGCCCCGCGACGGCGAAGAAGCGGTTCGACCAGGGCTACAACTTCGTCACGCTTATGAACGACGCCCGCGCGCTGACTGTCGCCGCGACCAACATGGTCAAGGAAACCCGTGGTGAAGCCGAGCGGGTTACGGCGAAGACGTACTGAGGACTTATTGCAAGCCAGCCGGGCAATCCCGGCTGGCCACCGCGTTGGCAATTCACGGCTGAGGTATCAGCGGAGAGGCCACATGCCGATCATCGACGCGCAAATCCACATCTGGCGCAAAGGCGTCGCGACTCCGCCACATCTCGCCAGACCCTATCTGGTCGAGGAAGCGATCCGCGACATGGACGCTGCGGGCGTTGACGGCGCCATATTACACCCACCCGCGAGCTGGGATCCCGACTCTAACGAGCAGGCGATCGAGGCCGTGCTTGCCTACCCGAAGCGGTTCGCCATTCTCGCCAACCCTCCGCTCGACACGCCTGAAAGCCCAAGTCACATCGCGTCCTGGAAGGCGAAGCCGGGAGTGCTCGGATTTCGATTCTACTTCAACAAGCCGCACAATCGCACATGGCCGACGGACGGCACCCTGGATTGGCTTTGGCCAGCCGCCGAGAAAGCGGGCATGCCGCTGGCGCTACTCGCGGGCGACTGGTTGCCGCTGCTCGGCGAGATCGCGGGCCGCCATCCCGGCTTGAAACTGACGGTCGATCATATGGGCGCGCTCAGAGGCGCCAAAGGGGACGCAGCGTTCCCAAAGATGGCGGAACTGACAGCACTGGCACGGCATCCCAATGTCGCTGTCAAACTGACCGGCGGCCCGTTCTACGCGGACGACGCCTATCCATTCAAAAGCCTGCACACCCACTACCGGGCGATGTACGACGCGTTCGGCCCGCACCGACTTTTCTGGGGCACCGACATCACGAAGATGCCGTGCGCCTGGCGCCAGTGCGTCACGCACTTCCAGGACATCGATTGGATCCCGGAGGCGGACAAGACGCTCATCATGGGCGATGGGATTTGCACTTGGTTGGGCTGGAGGCGGTGAGCGGCCCCCGCTAATCGGCTTTGGCCGGGCTCTTGATCTCAGGCTCGGGATCGCGACTGAGAATGTCCTCCAGCTCCTCGGCAGATTGGCGGGCGCGGGCCTGTAGTTTTACGTCGTCACTGGCATCAGCATAGTCATCGTACAGTCGCTTGCGATCATGCTCGACGAAAGCATTCGTGACCCGCTTGATCTCGGCACTCGGCAGGCCAAGACCGCTCAACAGGTCGCGAGTCAATTCGACAGCGGAGAGGAAGGTTTCGCGGCGCAGCTCCACGATGCCAAGGTCCATCAAGCGGTAGGCGTGCTGGCGGTTGCGGGCGCGGGCGTAGATCGGCACATCAGGGAAATGCTGGCGAACAACCTCGGCAGTCTTGAGCGAGGCCTCGACGTCGTCGATAGCCAGCACGAAGGCGCGCGCCTTGGCCGTTTGCGCGGCTTCCAGAATGTCGAGGCGGCTGGCATCACCGTAGTACGCCCTGCTGCCAAAGCGGCCGACCAGCGCGATCTGATCGGGGCTGATATCGAGCGCGGTGAATGGAATGCCGCGGCGCGCGCAGGATGCGGGCAACGATCTGGCCGACGCGGCCGAAACCCGCGATCACAACGTGTGCATCCCGGATCGCCGGCGTTTCATAGAGCGGTTGCGGATCCCGGCGGCGACGGCGCAACCCGTCGTCGAGTAACAGAAGCAGCGGCGTCACCACCATCGACAGCGTGACGACGACCGAAATCCGATCCGCCGCATCGCCGGCGAGCAACTTTGCGCCCTCGACCAGCCCCAGAATGACGAAGGCAAACTCGCCGCCCTGCGATACGGCGAGTGCCAGGCGCCTCGCCGAGGCCGTCTCGAGCCCCTGCCAGCGTCCAATGGCGAACAAGACGGCCGCTTTCAGCCCGATGAGGCCAGCCACCAGCCCGAGAACGACGAGCGGCTCTCGCAACAACAGCGACACGTTGAGCGACATGCCGACGGCGGTGAAGAACAGGCCAAGCAGCAGGCCTTCGAACGGCTGCACGTCGGCTTCGATCTGATGGCGGTATTCAGAGTCCGCGAGCAACGCACCGGCAAGGAACGCACCCAGCGCCGCCGATAGCCCCGCCGCCTGCATCAGCACGGCGACGCCGATCACCGTCAGCAAGGCCGTCGCAGTCATCGCCTCACGCACGCCGGACGCCGCAACCAGACGATACACATGATTGAGCAGAAATCGGCCGAGCAGCACCACGGTAGCGATCGTCGCCAGTGCCGTGCCGATGGTGACCAGCGCCGCGCCAGCAGTTGGCGCGCCGCGGGCCGCCAGCAGCGGAACCACGGCGATCAGCGGGATGGCGGCCAGGTCCTGGAACAACAGGATCGAGAATGCGAGCCGGCCGTGCTTGGCCGACAGCTCCTTTTTTTCCTCGAGCACCTGCAGCACGAATGCCGTCGACGACATCGCCAGCGCCAGCCCCACGACGATGGCGATTGCTGCAGGATAGGATGCGATCGCCGCCACACCGCCGATCAGCAGTCCGGTGATCAGCACCTGGGCGCCGCCCGCGCCGAAGATGCCGCGACGCATCGTCCACAAACGCATAGGGCGCAGCTCGAGCCCGATCAGGAACAGCAGAAAGACGATGCCGAGTTCGGCCGCGTGGAGAATGGCGTCGACATTGGCGAAAAGCCCGAGCCCGTAGGGTCCGATGATCACGCCGGCCGCGAGATACCCGAGCACGGAGCCGATACGCAGCCACCGGGCAAGGGGCGCGGCGACGGCGGCGGCAGCCAGCAGTACGGCGGCTTGCAGGAGGTAGGATTTGTCCATGCGCTCGGAATAACTGGATTCATCGTCCGCCGCCAGATATGGCGGCACCCGCCTCAGGCCGGCATACAATTCCGGTCTTTCCACTTTCGAGCGCTCCGGTGACGGGCTACGATGGAGTCATGACAGCGCACCCACCCGACGAGACAGACTCCACGGCCAGCTTCGGCTTCCGCAACGTGCAGGAAAGTGAGCGACAACGGCTGGTCAACGAGGTGTTTGCCACGGTCGCCGAGCGCTACGACCTGATGAACGACCTGATGTCGGGCGGCCTGCATCGTCTCTGGAAGGATGACTTTGTCACGTGGCTGAACCCGCCGCGTAGTGCATCTCCCTTCCGCATACTGGACATGGCTGGCGGCACCGGCGATGTCGCGATGAAGGTGGTTCGGGCCTCCGGCGCCGGAACCACGGCAGTGATTTGCGACATCAGCCCGGAGATGCTGGATGTCGGCCGGAGAAAGGTCGCGGCGGCTGGACTCGACAATCGCATCACCCTCGTCGAGGGCAATGCCGAGACATTACCTTTCCCGGACCGGTCGTTCGACGCTTACACGATTGCGTTCGGCATCCGCAACGTCACCCACATCGACCGGGCGCTCGCCGAGGCGCATCGCGTCCTCAAGATCGGCGGGCGGTTTCTTTGCCTCGAGTTCAGCCACGTCGAGGCACCGATCCTTGACCGGCTCTACGATTTTCATTCGTTCGAGGTGATCCCGCGGCTCGGGCAACTTGCAGCCGGCGCCGCCGAGCCATACCAGTATCTGGTGGAGAGTATCCGTAAGTTTCCCAAGCAGGAGCGCTTTGCCGGCATGATCCGCGACGCCGGATTCGAGCGCGTCACTTACCGTAACCTGACCGGGGGCGTTGCGGCCATGCATTCCGGCTGGCGTCTGTGACGGCCGCGTCCGCCGAGACGCCCCAGTGAACCAAGCTCGCGCGACCAGCACCGCCATCCTCGCCCTGCTGATCGGCGCGCTGATCCTGTTCGTTGGCGGCGGGGCTCGCTTCGCGATCGGGCTCACATTGAAGCCGATCGAGGCCGAATTCGCGTCGGGGCGAGGCACGGTCGGTGTCGCCGTCGCCGCGTTCCAACTCGTCTCTGCGGTCGCCATGTTCTGGGCGGGCCGTCTCGCGGACCGGATGAACATCGCGCTGGTGCTCGGCGGCGGCGTGCTGATTGCTGGTCTCGGGATCGGCGCTATGGGGTGGATCTCAGCGCCCTGGCAAATCGTGGCCTTTTATGGCCTCGCGTTCGCGATTGGTAACGGTGTCGCCTCGGTTGTCCCCGTCGGGGTGCTGGTCAGCCGCCATTTTCCGGGCCGGACGGGGCTTGCCAATGCGGTCGCGCTGGCCGGCATCGGCCTCGGTCAGCTCGTGATGATGGCATTGTTCGCCTCACTGCTCGCCGACATCGGCTGGCGCTCGGTGTTCGCCTGGGCGGGAGTTGCGCATCTCGCCATCGCGCCGCTCATATTCCTGGCACTTCGCCAACGGCCCACGAGTGCGCCAGGCGCGGGCGTGGCGTCGGTTCAGCCCACGTCCGGCCTTTCGGTCGGAGAAGCAATGCGAACCCGCCGGTTCTGGCTGCTGCTTGCGGTCTACGCACTTTGCGGATTCGAGGACTTCTTCGTATCGACGCACGTCGTCGCCTTCGCCCAGGATCGCGGCGCCGGAGCGCTGTTTGCCGGGCATCTTTTGGCGTTCATGGGGTTGACCGCGCTGATCGGCGTGCTCGCGGCCGGAGCGATGGCGGACCGGATCGGACCGATCGCGGCTACGGCCGGCTGTTTTGCCCTTCGTGTCGTCATTTTCGCGCTGGTGCTCGCCGATCAGCGGACGCTTCCGGTTGCAATTTTCGCCTTGCTGTTCGGGGTGACGTTCCTGGTCACCGCGCCGCTCACCGTCATTTTCGTGCGCGACGCCTTCGGCACCCGCCATCTCGGCGCGCTGACCGGCCTCATCACCATGGTGCACCACATCTGCGGTGGCATTGGCGCCTTGATCGGCGCCCTTTTGTTCGACGCCAACGGCTCATACGAGACAGCGCTCTGGATCATGCTGGCCTCTTCGGCGATCGCCGGCCTGCTGACGCTGGGCTTGCGGGGCGGCACGCCACACACCGGATCAGCACGCCATCCGCCAAGGACTTGACGAGCGGTCTGGCAAGGCGCGAATTCGGAGCGAACTCGCGGCCAGCGCGCACAACAGGAGCCTTGCCATGATCGCATTGTTTTTCGAGGTGACGCCCAACCCGGGCCAGGACGACCGATATCTCGAAATTGCCGCCAGCCTTAAGCCAGAGGTGGATCAGAGCGGCGGTGTGCTATTCCTCGACCGCTTCCGCAGCCTCGCACGTCCGCGCGTCATGCTCTCGCACCAGATCTGGGCCGATGAAGCCTCGCTCGCCCGCTGGCGTGCCAACGGCCGCCACTACGGCGCCCAAACCGCCGGGCGCAGCGCGGTGTTCGAGGATTATCGTTTGCGCATCGGGGCGGTGATTGCGGAGGTTGCCGGCGGCGGCATCATGCGCCATGACCCAGGTATTTCCTACAATGATCCGGCGCGGACTGCCGACCGGCTGATGGTCGTCATCCGCAGTGACGGCACCGCGCTGGCGCCCGCCGGCGGCGAACTCTACCGCAGCGTCTACAAGGAGACGGCCTATGCCTGGGTCGGCGATGCCACCAACCGCAGTGCTGGCCTCGCCACCCTGGACACGGTCCGCGGCGACCCATGCGTCAGTGCAGCGCAGCTATGCCTCGTCTCCCGGGACTACGGATTGTTTGATCGCCGCGAGGCGCCGCAGTATTTCCCTCCGAGACAACCGTCATAACAGCAGCCGGCTCCGTGCCTACGCAGCCGCGCTCGCCGAGGAGAGACCCATGCGCAACTTCCATTTCCCCGGTCGCTCGCCGGTGGTCGGCCGCAAGGCAATGATCGCCACCTCGCATCCGGCGGCCTCGCTGGCGGGCATCGAGATGCTGCGCAGCGGTGGCAACGCGATCGACGCGGCGATCTGTGCGACCGCTGTGATGTGCGTCTGCGAGCCGGCGATGACCGGCATCGGCGGCGACTGCTTCACGATCATCTCGAAGCCGGGCAAGAAACCGATCGCGCTCAACGCCTCGGGCCGCGCGCCGCGAGCGGCGACGCCCGAGTGGTACGCCAAGAAAGGCATCAAGCAGATTGAGATGCAGACGGCGCATGCGGTGACGATCCCCGGCGCCATCGACGGCTGGGCCACATTGCTTGCCGACCACGGCACCAAGATCGTTCGCCGAAGTGCTGGCGCCGGCCATCGAGCTCGCCGACAAGGGCTTTCCGGTGCAAGCCAGAGTTGCGCACGACTGGGCGGGACTGGTCGACAAGGTCAAGGCAGGCAACGAGGGCGCGCGCGTCAATCTGCTGAAGGACGGTCGCGCGCCGAAGTTCGGCGAAATCATGCACTTCAAGGCGCTCGCCAAGACACTGAAGGTGATCGCGGACAAGGGCCGCGAAGGTTTCTACACGGGCGCGGTCGCCAAGGACATGGTGAGCGAGTTGAGTGCGCTTGGAGGTCTCCACACGATGGAGGACTTCGCCAATCAGATGAAGAGCTGCACCTACGTTGACACCATTTCAGTGCCCTACAAGGGCGTCGATCTGCACGAACTGCCGCCCAATCTGCACGGCATCGTGGCCCTGGTGCTGCTGAAAATGCTCGACCGACTCGGGCCGATCGGCAAGGCGGTGAGCGTCGAGCGCTATCACACGATGATGGAGGCGGTGCGGCTCACATTCGCCATGCGCGATACGTTCGTCGCGGATCCGGTGCAGGCAAAGGTACCGGTCGATCACATGCTGTCGGATGCATTCGCGGACGAGCTGGTACGACGCATCGACCGCAAGAAGCGCAAGGCCGATCTCGGCCCGATCCCGAAGCCCAAGGGCACCGACACAATTTATATGACCGTCGCCGACGAGAAGGGCATGGTGGTCTCGTTCATCAATTCGATCTTCTCGGGGTTCGGCTCGGGTTTGGCGTCGAAGAAGACGGGCGTCACGTTCCACAATCGCGGCCAGGGTTTCGTGCTCGATCCGAAGCATCCGAACTGCATCGCTCCGGGCAAGCGGCCGATGCACACGCTGATCCCGGCGATGGCGATGAAGGGTGGCAAGCCGTGGGCCTCGTTCGGCGTCATGGGCGCCAATTTCCAGCCGATGGGCCACGTCTATTTGATGACCAACATGCTGGACTACGGCTGCGACCCGCAGGAGGCGCTGGACCAGCCGCGGGTGTTCTTCGAGGGCCAGAAGCTGTGGTGCGAGGAGAGCGTGCCCGCCGACGTGCTGAACGGACTGAAGGCAATGGGCCATCCGGTGGCAATGCGGCCCGATCCCTGGGGAGGCGGCCAGATCATCCGGTTCGACCGGGAGAACGGAACGTTGATCGGCGCTTCGGACTCACGCAAGGACGGCATGGCAATCGGGTACTGAGAACCGGGGCAGCAGGCGCAATGGCATGAACCGCAAGACGCTCAGGCTACGCATCGAAGGACACGTGCAGGGCGTCGGATACCGCGCTTTCGTCGAGCGGCGCGCGGTCTCGCTGGGTCTTGACGGCTGGGTGCGCAATCGCCGGGATGGCGGGGTGGAGACTGTGGTCTCGGGCCCCACCGCTGACGTCGACCAATTGATTGCGGACTGCCGCGCCGGTCCGCGCGGATCGCGCGTCGATATGCTCAAAATCCTGGAAGAGCTGGACGTGCCGGTGTCGGGATTTCAAATTCTGCCAACGGCTTAAGCTGCCAAGTTGTCCACTGTGTCGCGCGCAGAGCGCAACTTTACGTTTGCACCGTCCCGCAAACTCCGGAAAACTGCATCTAGTACGACGTGCGGCAATTGTGCCGCAAATGTTGGCTGTACCCCATCAGCCTATTGGCGATAAATGATGGCGATCGCAACATACGGAGTTCATCGGCATGTCCAATCGCGCGTTTAAGCTGCTGTTGGTTCCAGCCATGCTGCTGGGGCTGGGGCCGCTCAGCGCGGCGGCGGCTGGCATCTCCGTCACCAATCGCGACGACAAAGACCACAAGCTCACGGTCATCGAGGATGACGGGGCGAAGAAGACCGATCACGCGCTGAAGCCGACCCAGGTGCTCGAGGGCATCTGCGCCAAGGGCTGCGTCATCCGCCTCAACGACAACGAGGAAGACGAGTACGAGCTGGAGGGCACCGAGGTGGTGTCGATCGAGGAAGGCTACCTCTATTACGACAACGACCCGCCGGCCGATGGCCCGTCGAAGCCTGGGGCGCCAGATCCCGGCAAGCAGCCGGACGCGGCGAAGAAGAAATAGCCGCGAGCGTTGCTTCAGCGGGAATCAGGCATGCCGGCTCCGGCCCCTGCCAAGGTCGTTTTTGGCCACCAATCCCTGCAATGGGAAGGGCAATCCCCGTCGCGGGTCACTCTGCCTGGGGAGGACGTCAACCGCCCTGCTTTTTGCCCACTTGGCCGTGGTATAGTTGCGCATGACACCGACGAATCGACAGGGGCGCGCCGCGGCCCCCCAGCAGGATCCGGCGTCCTCGCCCGAGGACGAAATTCCATTCGACCTGCCGGAGGCCCCGCCGGCAGCCCCTGCCGCCACGCCGCCCAAGCGCTCCATCTCGGAGCGGGCCCTGGCTATGGCGCCGCCCCCCTATCTTGATGGCCTCAATCCCGAACAGCGAGAAGCCGTCGAGGCGCTCGACGGCCCAGTGCTGGTGCTTGCGGGCGCCGGTACGGGCAAGACCCGGGTTCTCATCACGCGCATCGCGCACATTCTGGCGACCCGCCGCGCCTTCCCATCGCAGGTCCTGGCTGTCACCTTCACCAACAAAGCCGCGCGCGAGATGAAGACGCGGATCGGAACGCTGATCGGCGGCGCCATCGAGGGCATGCCGTGGCTCGGCACGTTCCATTCGATCGGCGTCAAGATTCTGCGGCGGCATCAGGAACTGGTCGGACTGAAGCCAGGCTTCACGATCCTCGACACCGACGACCAGATCCGGTTGCTGAAGCAGGTCATCGAAGCCAACAACCTCGACAAGGACCGCTGGCCGGCCCGCCAGCTCGCCGGGCTGATCGACGGCTGGAAGAACCGCGGCCTCACACCCGATAAGGTGCCGAAGGGTGAAAGCTTCGCTTTCGCATCCGGCCGGGGCGCCGAGCTTTATGCCGAGTACCAGAAGCGGCTGAAGGAGCTGAACGCCACAGACTTCGGCGACCTGCTGCTGGAATGCATCCGGCTGTTCATCGAGCATCCCGACGTGCTCAAGGATTACCACGGCCGCTTCCGGTACATCCTCGTCGACGAGTATCAGGACACCAACGTCGCGCAGTATCTCTGGTTGCGGCTGCTGGCGCAGGGCTCGCCCAACGTCTGTTGCGTCGGCGACGACGACCAGTCGATCTATGGCTGGCGCGGCGCCGAAGTCGACAACATCCTTCGGTTCGACAAGGATTTCCCGGGCGCGAAGACGGTGCGACTCGAGCGCAACTACCGGTCGACCGGGCACATCCTCGCGACCGCGTCCGGCCTCATCGCACACAACGGCAGCCGGCTGGGAAAGACGCTCTTCACCGACGGCGAACTCGGCCGCAAACCGACCGTGACCGGTGTCTGGGACGACGAGGAGGAAGCCCGCACCATCGGCGAAGCCATCGAGGGCCTCAAGAAATCGCGCCATCCCCTGAACGAGATCGCCATCCTGGTGCGCGCCTCGTTCCAGATGCGCTCCATCGAAGATCGTTTTGTCACGTTGGGACTGCCGTATCGGGTGATTGGCGGCCCCAGGTTCTACGAGCGCCAGGAAATCAAGGACGCCATCGCCTACCTCGAAGTGACGGCCAACCCGGCGAACGATCTGAAGTTCGAGCGTATCATCAATGTTCCAAAGCGCGGCCTCGGCGACACCACCGTGAAGCGCGTGCATGATCTGGCGCGCGCACGCAGCATTCCGATGTTCGTGGCGGCTCGCGAGATCTCCGAGACCGACGAGCTCGCCGGCAAGGCACGCCGGGCGCTGGCCGATGTTGTCCGACAGTTCGAGCGCTGGCGCGGCCAAATTTCCACGCAGCGTCACACCGATCTGGCCGAACTCATTCTTGACGAGTCCGGCTACACGGCGATGTGGCAAACCGACAAGAGCCCGCAAGCACAGACCCGGCTCGAGAACCTTAAGGAATTGATCCGGTTCATGCACGAGTTCGACTCGCTCGCAGGGTTTCTCGAGCACGTCTCGCTGGTGATGGATGTCGACACCGGCGACGATGGCGATCGCGTCTCGCTGATGACCCTGCACGCGGCGAAGGGGCTGGAGTTCGACACGGTGTTCCTGCCAGGCTGGGAAGAAGGACTCTTTCCGCATCAGCGGTCGCTCGATGAATCCGGACTCGCCGGTCTCGAGGAGGAGCGCCGCCTTGCCTATGTCGGGCTGACCCGGGCAAAACGCAGTGCCCGCGTCTCGTTCGCCCAGAACCGGCGCAATCGCGGCCTGTATCAGGCCGCCTCGCCGTCCCGGTTCGTAGACGAGCTGTCCGAAGACCACGTCGACGTGATCGAGGCAAAAGCACCGTTCGGCGGCGCCCATCAGAATTTCGGCCGCGCCAATCCCTATGGAGCAAGTCGGTTCGACGAGACGCAATCCGTCTTCAAGAGCAGCTATGACACGCCGGGCTGGCAACGCGCCAAGCAACAGTGGAAGACGCAAGGTGCGCCGCCGAAGCGGCAACCGGTGACGCTCGAAGGCCATCTGATCGCCTCGTCGACGACGGAGACGTGCGACTTCGTGGCCGGCGACCAGGTCCGCCACCAGAAGTTCGGCGACGGCAAGGTCGAATTGGTCGACGGCAACAAGCTGACGATCATGTTCGAGTCCGGAGACCGCAAGCGGATTCTCGCCGACTATGTCGAGAAGGCCTGACGACGACCAGCGGGAGCCGCCGTCATCGCGCATCCCTTGACGAATTGCGCCCGACGCTGCCGCCATTCAGATCTCCGCGTCGAACATCAGGGCCACGGCCGTCGAATTGTTGGCCTGGGCTTTGCCGGCACCGCCCAGGGCAAAACCGGCTCCCGTAAAGGCCACCTCGCCGCCCGCGACCGTCAGCCGGTTGGCGAATACGCCGGTGACGGAATTCAGCGCCGTCTGTGTAAACGACAGGTTCCCCGTGTATGAGAACGTCGGGATTGCCCGCATCGCGACGGGAAACGTGAACCCGACATTGGCCTGCGTTGTGGTTGGCGAATAACCGAAGCCGAAGGTCGTAAATACGCCGCCGACACTCGTCACCCGCAGATAGTAACGCTGGCACAGCTGCAACTCGGAGGTCAGCGGTCTCGCCTGCCATTCGGTCGGCGCCGCGCCGGTCTCGAGCTTGGCGCGCTTGAACCAGACCGGATAGGTCGCCGGCGTCAACGTGACCGCGATGTTGCCGGTGTCGCCGGCACCAAGCGTCAAGGTCACCGAGCGGCGCCCGGCGCCGGCCGTGATGGTGCCGGAGACCGAGCCGACGGCGACGCCGAGCGAGCCGTTGGTCAGGTCGTCAACACTGAACGTGATCTGAGTGCTCGCGAGATTGGCGTATCCGAACGCCGCCGGCTCGACGAGCTGCTGGATTGCGCCGGCGTTGATGGTCAGCGTCTGCGTCGCCGCGACCCAGCCGAAGTTGCTGGCTCCCACGGCCTTCCAGCGGTCGACGCCGTAGACGCCGTTGGCCAGTGCACCGAACGCGAAGCCACGCTGGTTGATGCCGAAATCGCCGTTGATCAGCATGTTCGGGCGGACGCCCAGCGGCGTGAACGGCAGCGACACGACACCGCTCGAGCGGTCAACGACCAACGCTTCTTTCCACGACGCGCCGTCGGGCGAGACCTTGAGATGGTAGTTGTCGTCGCCGGCGAGCCCCACCTCGGCGCGGCCGGAAAACGCGGTCTGGTAAAGCGTGCTGGCGGTATTGGCCGCGGCCGCCTTGTTGATCTTCTGCTGGTGGCCGGCGCCCTCGTGATTGAACAGCGAGCCGGGCGCCGCCACCGACAGCCGGTTCGTCGTGTCGGCCGTGGCATTGACGCCGACCAGCGGCACCGGATTCACCGAGGCAACACCGCCACCACCCGCATAGTCACCCCATGCAGCGCCGTCGAAAGCATAGATTTTGTTTTCATCAGAGACCCAGCAGAGCCAACCCTCCAAAGGCTGGAAGAAAGCCCAGGCGCCGTCCTGGAAAGCTGCAACTTTGGCAGCCTGACCGGCCCAGGCCCCGATTGGCGCGGCGGCGACGAGATAGCGCGCGCCGTTGACCGGTGATGCGGGAGGCGCCGACAGATCCTTGTCGGCGGCACTGAGTTGCACCAGCGCATCGAGCGAGCGGATCGCCTCGTTGTGGGTGACGTGCTTCTGGGCTTGCGCGGCGAGGATGTAGGGAAGGCTTAGATTGGGAGTGCTGTCCATGTGAGTGTCCAAGCGTTGACTGCAGTGCGAATTCGCGACTGCATCCAATGTAAGCGCGCCCGGAGAGGTGGGGATAAGTTCGCGGCAACTTCGCCGGATGTCGTTAATCCTGGGGATAACTTCGGAGGCCGCGGCTCGGCAGCCCGCAACTAAACGGCGCGGATCTTCTCGAGCACAGGCAGAATATAGGTCCGGAATTGCGCCGGGTTCTCGCTCATCGGGAAGTGGCCAAGCTTCTCCATGATGGTCACCTCAGCGCCCTTGATCTTGGCCGCCGTACGCCTCGTGTCCTCGGGCGTGCAGGAGAAATCATACTCGCCAGTCAGCATGAAGAGCGGGCATTGGCTGGTATCGATGGCGCCAACACGATCGCGCAGGTCGCCGTCGATCCGGTAGAAATAAAGATCGCCCTTGAACACACCTGGCCCGCCACTCTTGTACATCCAGAGCGTTTCGTGCCGGCTCGCTGCCGGGCTGTGCGGCGCCATCATGCCGGAAACCAGGCCTGCGCAGATTTCGCCGCCGTGCACATCCGGGCGATGCAGCCATTCCGTGTCATACCAGGGTTGCTGGTAGTCGGCCGATTCAAGACCGATCAGCGCGCGGAACCGCCTTGCATGCTCGATCGCGAGATTGAGCACGATGCGCCCGCCGATCGAACAGCCCATGATAACGGGCTTCTCGAGCTTCAAGGCATCGCAAACGTCGATGACCATCTGCGTGTAGGCCTTGGTCGTGAGCTTGTACTCCTCCCGCTCGAAGCCCTCCGGCGGCAGTGATTTGCCGTGCCAGGGCATGTCGAAAACAATGACGCGATAGTGTCGCGTGATTGCGTCGTCGTTCAGGATGTGGCGAAACTGGCGGCCGTCGGCGCCAGCGGTATGCAAGCAAACCAGCGGGATCCCTTTTCCGGCCTCCTCGACATAGAGGCGGTGCGCGCGGCCCGAGAGCGCCAGATGCAGATAGCGGCCGATGATCGGTTCGAACATGGGCGTCATCGGATCAGACTTCCCCGCTCAGCGCGCGCGGAGCCGCCAAGACATCCTTGATGTACTGAAGATTGGCCATGTAAGGCTGCAGATTGCCTTCGATCTTGGCGAGTCCTACCTTCGACAGTGCCATCAGATCGTGCACACCGGCAGCCGGCATCGGCTCGAGAAACTTGAGCCACGTCTCCGGCGCGGAGCGTATGGCGAACGTCCAGGGGCGGAGCAGAAACGGACCACGTGCCACGCTCTTCACCTCGCCGTTGGCAATCGAGACAAACAGCGGCAGCGCGCCGACGCCGAGCTCGAAATCGCAGGTGAGGAAACGCCCCCGCCGCACCAGATCGGCATCCGCCGCAACGAGCCGTGGCAGCGCCTCGAACAGTTTGGCGGCCTGCTCAGTGGCGGCGTCAGGCCTCGAGGCGTCTTGTTTCAAGGTCTCATCCCCAATCGGCGGTCCAATGTGGCTCTGGCCGTTCGGCCTCGGCTCAACCGCCAACCAGACTGCCGGCCAGCATCACCGCACCAACGCAGCCGAGCATGATCCCAGCTGTCCGGTAGCGAATGGCGGCAACCGGCATCGGTTCGATGAAATGGCGCGTGAACAGCATGATACCGGTGGCGATCGTCGATGCAATGATTGCGATCCCGACCAGGTAGGCGCCAATCACCACCCGCTCACCGCCAAGCACGGCCTCGGCGAACGCGTACCCATGGAACAGACCCGCCACGGCGATGAGTACGAGCCAACCGGGTTTGTGCGCCGCGCGGCCGTAGGCAACGAGGATGCCGGCCACGATGACGCTGGTTGCAACCAGCGCCTCCACCATCGGCACGATCGAACTTGGCGAGATGGAGAAGAACACCCGTCGTCGAGGCGGCGACGAACGCCGCAATCAGCGACAGGCCGTTCCGCACCAGCGCCGCGGCAATACCAACCGCGACAATGAAGGCCAGATGATCAGGCCCGATGACGGGATGTCCGATCCCCGACAGCAAGCCCTCAAGCGGGGTCGACGGAAGCTTGCCACCCATCGGATGATGCGCCGCTGCCGGCGCTGCGGACGCCGCCATGGCGAGCGTGGCGGCGATGGCCGCATTGGCTCGGGTCCTGAGGTGTCGGTGCATGATGATCTCCCACAATTCTTGTCGTCTTGTTCGCCGTGTCGGTTTTGTCGATTGGCCGTGCGCTCATCCCGCCTCGGGTATGGCGGTTCCGATCATGGCATCGCGCGTCACGATGCCCGCGAGCTTCGTCTCGCTCCATCCCTCAGTCCCCTTCGGGCGGACAGGCAGAACGAGGTAGCGCAAGTCGGCTGTCGAATCATGCACACGCACCTCGACACCGGGCTTCACCTTTACGCCGAACTCCTCAAGAACACCGCGCGGATCGACGACAACGCGCGAGCGGTAGGCGAGGCTCTTGTACCAGGCCGGAGGTATGCCAAGGAGAAGCTTCGGATAACAGGAGCAGAGCGTGCATGTGACGACATTGTGCACCTTCGCCGTGTTCTCGACCGTGCGGAACTCGGCGAGCGTGCCGATGTCGATGTCGATCTCCATCAGCGCCGCCCCCGTATCCTTGAGCAGGCGCTTCTTGAACGCGGGATCGGTCCAGGCCTTGGCGATCACCTTCGCACCGAGCGCAGGCGAGCGGCTGTCGATCAGGTCGATCTGGGCGGCTATCTCGTCTGCGGTCAGAACGCCCTTTTCGATCAGCAGCGAGCGCACGGCCTCCTCGAGCATCTCGTAGGGTCCCATCACGCCGGCGTCATGGTCGCGCTGCGGGGCATGCGGGTGATCATGATCGTGATGATGGTGGTCATCGTGATCATGATCGTGATCGTGCTGGCCCGTGTCCGTGTGGTCCCGGCTTCTGTGGATTGTGCGTCATCGGGCGCGCTCCTTCGTCTTGGCCGGCTCCAGCCAGTATTCGTAGATGTCGGCTTCCAAATGGTCGGTGTCCGGGCCTGGATAGCGCGACCAGATCTCCGCCTGCAGGAAGCGGACCTTATAGAGGATCTGAGCCGGCAGGCCGGGCTTGTGATAGGCGAGGCGCTCAGGATCACCATAGGCGCCTTGCACCTCGGCAATGACGCCTGTCTTACCGCGCAGATACCAGGGTGTCCGGCAATGCCCTTCAACACCGCGCTTCGCGACGCGGACCGTCTCGCCGGACTTGAAGCGCGGTTTCACGGCGGGCTTGGCTGCGCTCATGACCATCACCACTTGATTTTTTCTTTAGAGACCTTGCGACCGGCCTTGGCTTGCGCCTTTGCCACCGCTGCGAGGCGAGCGTCGATTTCACTCGCGGAAACGATCTCCTGCTCGACGATGAGGTTGCGGATCGCGCGGATCCATTTCTCGTAGTACGTCGTGCGATCGTACTCCTGCTGGCCGTAGTCCTCGATCACGCGGCGCATGGCGTCGATCTTGAAAGCCGCCTTCTTCGGACCAACGAGCAGGATCAACATGGCGTCGGTGCGTTTCTCCCAGAGCGCGAGATCGTGCTCGTGCCGGTCGACCGGGCCAAAATCGAGACCACCGACATCGTGCACCGCACGGCCTTTGGCCCCGTCTCGAAGCTCCGTTTTGCGGATTGGCGTGGTCATGCCTAGTGTCCTGGCCTGGTTTCCTGGAGGATTTTGCACGCCGTGTGTATGACGGCGGGTCTGGCGGATCGTATTTGGACCATCATGCCTCCGACTTCGCCCGCTGCAAAGGATTTCGTGGCAACGGGCTGACACGCCGTCCTGGCCACGCGACGAAGCCATTTAACGAGGCTTGACCCGCAGGCCCTTCCCTGCGCGATACTCACGCCTCGGTTGCTCGTCTCGGTTGCTCGTCATCAGCGAGGCCTCCATGCCGTCCGGCTCGAAGCGCCTTCGATATGAGGCATCGCCCTTTGTGACCCTGTTGCAGGCGGTCGCCGTTCTGGCGGTGCTTGCGGACGGGTCAATGGCCTTGGCTCAGTCCACGCTACTGCCGCAGCCGATCCAAACCGAAGCCCCGCGCGAACCATCGGCCAAACGCGCCGCTGCGCTCGATGCGTTGCTTCACCAACTCAAGGACAGCAAGGATGCCACCGAGGCGGGCGAGTTCGTCAGCGAGATCTGGCGGCTCTGGCACGAGACCGACAACCCGGATGTCGAACTGCTGATGGAGCGGGCCGCTGCCAGCATGCCATCGCGAAACTTCGGGCTGGCACGGATGCTGCTCGATGAGGTGGTGGAAATTGCGCCTCGCTACGCCGAGGGCTGGAACCAGCGCGCGACATTGCTGTTCATCATGGGCGATCACGGCCAGTCACTCGCCGACATCGAAAAGGTGCTGGAGCTGGAGCCCCGGCACTTCGGGGCGCTGGCGGGCCGTGGTCACATCCATCTTGCGGCCGAACGCTGGCAGGAGGCGATGGCCGCCTTTCGCGCGGCTCTGGCGATCAACCCGTTCCTGCGCGAACGAAACCGGATGATCCCCCTGCTTGAGCAGCGGCTCGGCGCCGGAAAGCCTTGAGCAAGCCCTGCCGTCGCTTGGCCTGTTAACCCAAGTTGCAGGTGCCGCTACCTGCGTCTTGGCAAAACATTTATCATTTCCAATACGTTAATCCTTGTGCCGCCTCTCGACTGGTTGGTTTGCCCATGCGTTCGCGCGTCGCTGTCGCAAGTCTCGCCCTGGCCCTCCTCCTCGGAATGGGCGCGACCGGCCTCGACGCCGCTCGAGATTTCGGCGCCAGCATCACGCCGCGGACCGAGTTGCTGGTTCTCGAGGTAAAAAACTGCACGATCTGTGGCTTGGTGCGCCAGAACATCCAGCCGGCCTACGAACTCTCGCCGCAAGCCCGCGACGTGCCGATGCGCTACGTCGATATCACCACCATCGACGAGCTGAAGCTTGGCTTGAAGACGCGTGTGGACACCGTGCCGACCATCGTGCTGATGCGCGACGGCCGCGAAGTCAGCCGGATTACCGGATACACAGGTCCCACGTTGTTTTTCAAGGCCTTGAGCCACATGCTGCAGCAGGTCAACTGAGCTGCCGAAGACCGCCGCATCGACGGCGACCGCGCTCTTCGCACCTGCACAACGGCGCCCGACCATCCTTCATGACACATTCATGTCAGATCGTGTGAATGGTAAGACTTGGGGTGGCTGGTGTGTGAGGATCTATGGCGGACGTGACGGGTGGTATCCCAGCGTCAGGAGGGGGCTCGGGGTGGGCGCGTTGGCTCGTCCCCGGTTTCGCGGAGCGTTCGCTGGGCGCCCGCACGTCCTGGAGCCTCGCCGCCGCCGTCGCACTTGGCCTGGCCATATGGTTCTGGCGGACGGAAGGCTTGGCGCTCAATGTCCTGTTCACGACGGCCATTACCTTCGGTCTCGCCGCCGTTGTAGCCCTGGTCACGCGCCGTGCCCTGCTGGGCGCAGTCGCTGCGGCCCTCCTGGTCGTCCTCATCTGCCTGATTGCATCGACCAAGCTCGCCATGATCGGCATGGTGCTGCACGCCTATGACGTCGTGTTCTACCTCGGCTCCTGGTCGACGGTGACCTATCTCTGGTTTGCGGCCCGCAGCTACGTGATCGTGTTCGTCCTGGGATTGGCGCTCATCGCGGTGCTGGCTCGGATCGTTTGGCAGATCGACGGCTCGCGCGTGCGCGCCCTGCATGCAGCCGGCGTCGCGATCCTCTGCTTCGCCGTCGGCGCCTTTGCCGGCGTCACCAAGCCCGACCGACGGCACACCCAATTCTATTGGAACGCGCTCTATGTCTCATCGTTTTACTCTTCGTGGGCGGAAACGGCGGAGTCGCTCTGGCGTGGCACGCTGATCGAGTCGGCTTCGGCGGGCACCAACATGGTGCCGTTCGAGCTGCCGCGCTCGTGCACGCCCGAGCAGAAGCCGCCACACATCATCCTGATTCACCAGGAGTCGGTGGTCCAACCGAGCCTGTTTCCGAAGCTCGCCTACGATCCGATGGTCGATAGCCTGTTCAAGTCGCACGACAACCAGCTGCACAAGCTGCGCGTCGAGACCTATGGCGGTGCGTCCTGGCTGACCGAGTTCTCGATTTTGACCGGTCTGTCGACACATTCGTTCGGCGGCATGCGCCCGTTCGTGCAGTCGCTGCTCGCTGGCAAGGTGCGCGACACGCTGCCCGAAACACTCGCCCGCTGCGGCTATCGCAATGTATTGTTCTACCCGATGCTGAAGAATTTCGTGTCGAACGGCCGTTTCTACGACGCGATCGGCCTGACCGAGATCTTCGACCTTAAGGCCCAGAACGCGCCCTCCGCGATGGAACGCGACCGGTTCTATTATCGCAACGCCGTCGACGAGATGGAGCGCCATATCGCCCGCTCGGAGAAGCCGTTGTTTACCTACATCCAGACAATGGCGGCGCATTGGCCCTACGACTACCCGTTCGATCCGGAGGCCAAGGTCGCAGGCGGCGGGCCGGGCACCGATCCAGAGATGCACGAGTATCTGCGCCGCGTTTCCATGGCCAAGATCGACTACGACGAACTCAAGGCCGACCTAAAGCGCCGGTTCCCCAACCAGCCGGTGCTGATCATTCACTACGGTGATCACCACCCGATGGCGACGCGCAAGCTGCTCGGCTTCGGCGAGGATGATCAGGCCGAGGAGATCCTGCTCGATCCGAACTCGATCGGTTTTGTCACGTACTATGCTGTTGACGCGCTGAATTACACGCCGCCGCCGCTGCCCGCGCAGGACACGCTCGACGTGCCCTATCTAGGCACGGTGATCCTGGCGCAGGCGCGGCTGCCGCTGTCGGAGCCCAATCAGGAGCGCTTGCGGCTCATTGACGTGTGCGCCGGACGCTACCACACATGCGCGCGCAAGCAGGAGGTGCTGGCCTTCCACCGAAGGCTAATCGAGTCACGCCTGATGGACGCCCGCTAACCGGCGCCGCATGGCTTATCCCCATAGCCGTTGCAGCCCCCGCGATCCCAGGCTGACGGTACCGGACGGCGGGCCTATACTCGGCCTATGACCCAGCCATCGAAAAGCGACGCCCCCCTCGCGCCGACCAACGGCGCCGATAAAACCCGCATCTCGGTTCCCGATGGCGAGCCCGTGCCCATCGGCAAGGGCAGCCACGTCTACTTGATCGACGGGTCCGGCTACATTTTCCGCGCCTTCCATGCGCTGCCGCCCCTGACGCGGCCTTCCGACGGCCTGCCGGTCGGCGCCGTGCACGGCTTCTGCGCCATGCTCTGGAAGCTGATTGCCGATGCCAAAGCCGGGCGCGGGCCGACCCACATCGCCGTCATCTTCGATGCCAGCCGCGATAACTATCGCAACCAGATCTACGACAAGTACAAGGCGAACCGCCCTCCCGCGCCGGAAGAGCTGGTTCCACAATTCCCGCTGATCCGCGATGCTGTGAAGGCGTTCAACGTTGCCTCCATCGAGCAGGATGGCTTCGAGGCCGACGATCTGATCGCGACCTACGCCCGCGACGCGGTCGCGCGTGGTGGCGACGTCACCATCATCTCGTCCGACAAGGACTTGATGCAGCTGGTCCAGCCTGGTGTCGTCATGCTGGACACGATGAAGAACAAATCGATAAGCCGCGACGAAGTGATCGAGAAGTTCGGTGTGCCGCCGGACAAGGTCGTCGACGTGCAGTCGCTCGCCGGCGACTCGGTTGACAACGTGCCGGGCGTGCCGGGCATCGGCATCAAGACTGCGGCCGAGCTGATCAAGGAGTATGGCGACCTCGATACGCTGCTGGCGCGGGCCGGCGAGATCAAACAGCCGAAGCGGCGCGAAAAACTGATCGAATTCGCCGATCAGGCCCGCATATCCCGCGAGCTGGTGCGCCTCAAGAACGACGTGCCGGTGGTGGTCGACGCCGACCGCCTCGGCCTGCAGGAGATGCATGCCGATCCGCTTCTGGCGTTCATGCGCGACATGGAGTTCAACTCGCTGACCAAGCGGATGGCGGAAGCCTTGGGCGTTCCCGTGCCGCCACCGCTCGAGCGCTCGGTGGGCTCCAGCCTGAAACCGGCGGCAACGTCAGTTGGCGATGCGGCCGATGGTAAACCCGGCAAAACAGCACCCGCCACCGGCGCAGGCACGCCCGGTGCCGGTGCGGCGTTGCTGGCGCAGGCTGCCCGCGAGCCGAAGATCGATCGCAGCACCTACGAAACCGTGCGCGACCTGAAACGGCTCAACGAATGGATTGCGGACGCCCGACGCCGCCAGCCGCTTCGCCTTCGATACCGAAACCACCAGCCTCGATGCCATGCGCGCCGATCTCGTCGGCTTCTCGCTGGCCGTTGCGCCGGGCCGCGCCTGCTACGTGCCCGTCGGCCATACCGGCGGCGAGGGCGATCTGTTTGGCGGCGGCGGACTTCTGGCGAACCAGATCCCGGTGGCGGACGCGCTCGCGGCTTTGAAGCCGATCCTCGAAGACGCCGCGATCCTGAAGATCGGGCAGAACCTCAAGTACGACACGCTGGTCATGCTGCGGCACGGCATTGCGGTGGCACCGATCGACGACACGATGCTGCTTTCCTACGCGCTCGACGGGGGACGCCACAATCACGGCATGGACGAGCTCGCCGAGCGCCACCTGAAGCACGTCTGCATGTCGTTCGACGACGTGATCGCGCACGCGCCGGGCGCCAAGAAGAGCGAGAAGAATTTCTCGGGCGTCCCCATCGACAAGGCAACGGAGTACGCGGCCGAGGACGCCGACGTGACGCTGCGGCTTTGGATGGCGCTGAAGCCGCGACTGGCAGCCGAGCGCATGACGACCGTCTACGAAACGCTGGAACGGCCGCTGCTGCCGATCGTCGTCGGCATGGAGCGGGCCGGCATCAAGGTCGACAAGGCGATCCTCGCCCGCCTGTCGTCGAGCTTTGCGCAGACGATCACGCGGCTCGACGAGGAGGTGCAGGCGCTGGCTGGGGTGAAGTTCAATCTCGCGTCGCCGAAGCAGTTGGGCGAGCTGCTGTTCGACACGCTGAAGCTTCCCGGCGGTAAGCGCACGAAAACCGGCCAGTGGGAAACGCGCGCCGGCCTTCTGGATGACCTCGCCGGCAACGAGGAGCTGCCCGACGATGCGAGGAAACTCATCAACACGATGCTGGAGTGGCGCCAGCTGACTAAGCTGAAATCGACCTATACCGACGCGCTGCCGGCCCACATCGACGAAGCCGGCCGCATTCACACCAGCTACTCGCTCGCCTCCACAACCACCGGCCGCCTGGCCTCCTCCGAGCCGAACCTGCAGAACATTCCCGTGCGCACCAAGGAAGGCCGCGAGATCCGCACCGCCTTCGTCGCCGACAAGGGCGCCAAGCTGATCTCGGCCGACTACTCGCAGATCGAACTCCGCGTGCTCGCCCACATCGCCGACATTCCGCAGCTGAAAAAAGCGTTTGCCGACGGCCTCGACATTCACGCCATGACCGCGTCGGAGATGTTCGGCGTGCCGGTGAAGGACATGCCGGCGGAGGTACGCCGTCGTGCCAAGGCGATCAACTTCGGCATCATCTACGGCATCTCGGCGTTCGGCCTCGCGGCGCAGCTTGGCATTTCGAAGCAGGAAGCCGGCGACTACATCAAGATGTACTTCAAGCGCTTCCCGGGCATCCGCGATTATATGGATCGCACCAAGAAGTTCGCGCACGATCACGGCTACGTCGAAACCGTGTTCGGCCGGCGCGTGCACTATCAGGAGATCAACACCAAGAATCCGTCGATGCGCGGCTTCCTCGAGCGCGCCGCCATCAACGCGCCGATCCAGGGCTCAGCCGCCGACATCATCCGCCGCGCCATGATCCGCATGCCGGCGGCGCTGGCTGCGGCCAAGCTCACGTCAACGACCATGCTGCTACAGGTGCACGACGAGTTGATCTTCGAGGCCAAGGACGGCGAAGTCGAGCGTGTGATCAAGATCGCGCGCAGCGTCATGGAGAAGGCCCCGGAGCCTGCCGTGAAATTCTCCGTCCCCATCCACGTCGACGCCAAAGCCGCCGACGACTGGGAAGCCGCGCATTGATACCTGCGTGCCGGCGTGTTTTCTGAGATGACAGGGCCTGGATATACGTGGCACCATTGAACGACTGCGACAATAGAAGGATCAGCCCCGATGGGTGCGATCAAGATCGACGAGATCAAGGCGCTCACTGCCGCGGAACGCCTGACTCTGATTGAGCAGATCTGGGACTCTCTGGTCGACTCTCCAGAACATATCCCGGTTCCAGACTGGCAGCTGGACGAAATCAAGGCGCGCCGCGATGAACTCGAACGGGGCCTCGACTCCGGCTCGTCTTGGGAGGATGTCGAGGCGCGCCTCACGAGGACCAAGTGACGCTCAAGATCGTCATTGGCAGGCGCGCCGAGGCGGATCTTGCGCAAGCGAATGACTGGTATGATGGTGAACGCCGCGGTCTCGGACACGAATTTCTCAGAGCAATACGATCAGCCATCGACTTGGCAGCCACCGCCCCGGAGCACTATCCAATCGTCGTTCGTGACGTTCGGCGTGTTCTCGTCCGAAGATTCCCATATTCGGTGTTCTTTGTCATTCAAGGGTCTCAACTCCTCGTCCTGGCAGTGCTCCACCAGCGTCGAAACCCAGCAGTACTTCGCAAGCGGCTGGGGCGGGATTGATCAATAACGGTTCGATCCTGGACCTCCACACTTGCCATCACCGAGGCCGGCCCAACGCCAATTGACCACGGAACGAACAAATGGCCCTCTTCGCCGCGCCGCCCGCCCCCCTCACCGCCGCAGCCCGGCTCTACCACGCCTACTTCACCGGGCTGATTCTGACGGTCGCCTCGCGCCGCTCGGGCGCGGATGCCGCCGAATGGATGTTCCGCCTGTTCCGGCATCAGCATCACGAGAAATTCCTGTCGAGCTTCGAGAAGCTTGGCCTCAAGGGAATGCCCGACGCCGTGGCGTGCGCCGCCTATCACTACCTCTCGAACAGCGTCGGCGGCGTCTCGGTCGAGTTCATGCGCGAGAGCGACCGCAAGGCCTGGGTGCACTTCGTGCCGCCGCGATGGGTCTATCCGGGTGCCGCGATTTGCGGCGTGCCGAGCGAAGTCTCGCGCGCGATGCTCCGCGGCTGGTACGCGCAGAACGGCGTGTCGCTTGGCAATCCGCGCCTTGGCTTCGTGTGCACCGCGCAGACGACCGACGCCCAGCATGGCCTCGCCGGCTACTTCCTCGAGCATGATCGTGAGCTCGCCCCCGACGAGCGGCTGCAGTTCAAACCCGGCGAGCTGGCACCACCCTTCGATCCCGCCGCGGCGCCAAAACTCGACGGTGAAACATGGCCAGCCGAGCGGCTCGCCAAAGCCGAGCGCAACTACTGCCTGGAGTACATCCGTTCTGGCCTACCTCGCCTCGTCGCGTTGCTGGGGCCCGCCGAGGCGTCGCATCTTGGCCGCACCGCCGGCCGCCTTGTCGGCGCTCAGCTCTATCGCGAGTCGGCCCAACTGCTGGGCGTCACTGGCGACAGTCCGGAGGCTTTCGCGACTTGGATGGCCCGCCTCGCCGAGGGCGAAGGCGACAGCGCCGACGTTTCGTCGGAAAATGGGGCCGCGGTTGTCCGGCGACCCACATGGCGGCTCATGCGCGGACTCGGGGTCCAGTCCCCGGCCATTTTCGAGGCCTGGAATGGTCTCCACGAGGGCGCGATCAGCGTGCACAACCGCTTCTTGATCCTTGAGCCGCTGCAACGGCTCGATCTCGGCGATCCGGCCTTTCTCTGGCGCATCCGCCGGCGGCCCGGTTGATAACTCCAAAATCTATTGCATTGCAGCATTTTTAGCCTCGACGAGGCGAGTTTTCACCGCTAGACAGGTCGCGACTTCCGCAGCGCAGCAACGACCTACTGAATTGATGCGCCACGCGAATCGCCAAAACTGGGTGCGCTGCCGGCGAGGCACGCACAGCAGTATGTCCCGCTGGCCCGCTTCTTGCGGAGCACGCGCGCGCAACCGTATCAGACAAGGCATCGGTCCCATGAGCCAACACGCCAAGATTGGCGGCCTCAAGGTCGCAAAATCGCTCGTCGACTTCATCGACACCGAGGTCCTGCCGGGAACCGGCGTCGCCGCGCCGGCCTTCTGGTCGGGCTTCGATCGGCTGGTTCACGACCTTGCGCCGAAAAACCGGGCCCTGCTCGCCAAGCGCGACGCGATGCAAGCTCAAATCGACGCTTGGCATGTCGCACGCAAAGGCAAACCCCATGATGTCGGCGCCTACAAGGCCATGCTGACCGAGATCGGCTACCTCGTTCCGGAAGGCCCGGACTTCAAGGTCGATACCCAGAACGTCGACGACGAGATCGCCCATCTGGCCGGCCCGCAGCTCGTCGTGCCGGTCATGAACGCGCGCTATGCGCTCAACGCCGCGAACGCCCGTTGGGGCTCGCTCTACGACGCGCTCTACGGCACCGATGCAATCCCCGAGGATGGCGGGGCCTCCCGAGCAGGCACCTATAACCCCGTGCGTGGCGCCCGCGTGATCGCCTGGGCCAAGGACCTGCTGGATGACGATCGCCCCGCTCACCCAGGGCTCGCACACAAGCGTGCGTGCGTACACGATCGAAACCGGCATGCTCATCGCCGAGCGCACCGACGGTTCGCGCGTTGGCCTCCAGACTGCCACTGCCTTCCAGGGCTATCGCGGTGCGGCCACGGCGCCCACCGCCATCCTACTCGCCCACAATGGCCTCCACGCCGAGATCGTCATCGATCGCGGGCACCCGATCGGCAAGACAGATCCGGCTGGCATGGCCGACCTCGTGCTTGAATCCGCCCTCACCACGATCATGGACCTCGAGGACTCGATCGCGGCCGTCGATGCCAGCGACAAGGTCGCGGCCTATCGCAATTGGCTTGGGCTCAACACCGGCAAGCTGGTCGAGACTTTCGAGAAGGGCGGGAAGCCGCTGACGCGCAGGATGAACCCGGATCGGCTCTACGTGCGCCCGGATGGTGGCGAGCTGCACCTGCACGGCCGCTGCGCTGATGCTGATCCGCAACGTCGGCCACCTCATGACCGATGCGAGCGTCCTCGACCGCAACGACAAGCCGGTCCCCGAGGGCATTCTCGACGCCGTCGTCACGTCGCTGATCGCCATGCACGATCTGAAGCGCACAAGCAGCACGAATAACAGCCGCACTGGCTCGATCTACATCGTGAAGCCGAAAATGCACGGCCCCGAGGAGGTCGCCTTCGCCGACGACGTTGTTCGCCCGCGTCGAGGACCTGCTCGGCCTTGCCCGCAACACGATCAAGATGGGCATCATGGACGAGGAGCGGCGCACCACCGTCAACCTCAAGGAATGCATCCGCGCGGCCCGCCATCGCGTGTTCTTCATCAACACCGGCTTCCTCGATCGCACCGGCGACGAGATCCACACGTCCATGGAAGCCGGCCCCATGATCCGCAAGGCCGACATGCGCGCCCAGCCCTGGATCAAGGCCTACGAGGACTGGAACGTCGATATCGGGCTCGCCTGTGGGCTCCCCGGACATGCGCAGATCGGCAAGGGCATGTGGGCGATGCCGGACCTGATGGCCGAGATGCTGCAGCCAGAAGATCGGCCACGTTCAGGCCGGCGCCAATACGGCCTGGGTGCCCTCACCGACCGCCGCGACGTTGCACGCCACGCACTATCACCAGATCAACGTCCAGGCACGCCAGACCGAGTTGACGTCGCGTCCGCGCGCGTCCCTCGACGCGATCCTGACCATCCCGGTCGCCGGCCAGATCGAACTGGAACCCCGAGGACATCCAGCGCGAGCTCGACAACAACGCGCAAGGCATCCTCGGCTACGTCGTCCGTTGGGTCGATCAAGGCGTCGGCTGCTCGAAGGTTCCCGACATCAACAACATCGGCCTGATGGAAGATCGCGCAACGCTGCGCATCTCGGCCCAGCACATGGCGAACTGGTTGCGCCACGGCGTCACCAACGAGGCCCAGGTGATGGCGACGATGCGGCGCATGGCAGCCGTCGTCGACAAGCAGAACGCGGGCGACGCCGCTTACCGGCCGATGGCCGCCGACTTCAATGGGTCGGTCGCCTTCCAGGCGGCCTGCGATCTGGTCTTCAAGGGCGCGGCCCAGCCGAACGGATACACCGAGCCGATCCTGCATGCCCGCCGCGCCGAGGCAAAACGCATCTTCGGCGCTTAGAGACCCGCAACGATTGCCGAACCATGACCGATCGCTCCGGCCAGGGACAAGCGATCGGTACAATTGTCGAGACCTGGCCAATTCGATCTTAAAATACCCCCGCTACAGTCCGCGCCAACATCTGACGGGGGTGGACTATGCGGCGTTGCCTGGCAATCGTTCTGGCAGTCTTGGGGTTCATGGCTCTCGGCAGCGCGCCGGCCGACGCGCGCAAGATCGCCATCCCCTGCACGGGCGAGTCCATCATCAAGGTGCTCGACATTCCCGCGACCGCCGGAATGACAGTGCCCGCCAACAAACACATGCGCGATAAGCGCCTCGATCTCGGCTACAAGTTCAAATACTGCTTCAGCGGCGAATGGGTTGGGCATATCGGCAGCGACACGCAGTATGTGCGGCTCGATGCGGCGCGATTGAAGATGCTGGTGATGGCGGCAGGCCTGAAGGAACCGCCGTCCGAGCCAAGCTTCCTGCGCGCGCCCGACGTTCAGATCATGCTCGTTTCTGGGGAGCGTTCTCGGGCTGGCATTCTGGTGGTCGAAACGGCACCAACGCACAGTTGCCGATGCGGTGAAACCTGACACCGGACATGATGCGGCTATGAGAGCGATTGAGACCGCCGCCGCGTTGCGCCAGCCGGCACCGGACTCTGCCAGCACCGTGCCGAACGGCGCAACGGCTGCTCCGCCCCCTTCTCTCTGCGTCGCGTCGTTCGCCAGCCGCGTGTGGCATCGGCCAGCCCGGGATTCGGCCGCCGCGCCGCTTGAGGCTCATCCGAGCGTCCAACCGCCGTCGACGATCAGGTGCGAGCCCGTCATCAGGCCGGACGCATCGGAGGCGAGATAGACGATCGCGCCCATCAGATCCTCCACCTGCCCGATGCGGCCGAGCTTGATCTTCGAGAGCACAAACGCTTTGAGCTCGTTGTTGGCGAGCAACGAGCGCGCTAGCGGCGTCTCGATGAATGTGGGGCAGAGCGTGTTCGAGCGGATGCCGTGCGGGGCCAGTTCGTTGGCGATGCCCCGCGACATTCCTTCGAGCGCCGCCTTGGTCGCCGAGTAGACCGAGCGTCCCGGCCCGGTGATGAAGGCCATCTGCGAAGAGACGTGGATCAGCGAGCCCTTGGTGCCGGTCGCGACCATGCGCTTAGCCACCGACTGTGCGACGACAAAGGCGGCACGCACGTTGAGGTCCAGGAGAAAGTCAAGATCCTCGGTCTTGAAGTCGACAAACGGCTGCGGACGATTGCTTCCTGCATTGTTGATCAGCACGTGGAACGGCGCTTCGGCTTCAACCGCGCGCCGGACGGCCGCATCATCCATCACGTCAAGCACCAACGCCGCCTGCCGAGCCGCCGGCGGCCCGGATTGCGTCGGCGGCCTCCTCGATCTCGGCCTTGGTGCGCGCGGCAAGCACGACATGCGCGCCAGCGCCCGCCAACGCCGCCGCAGCGGCCAACCCGATGCCGCGGCCCGCGCCGGTCACCAGCGCGCGCTTACCATCCAGCCGGAACGACGGCGTCTTGGGCAATTCGAGCATTCTCGCGATCCTTCGGTCTCTCGCCAGGGTCTCAGGTCTGGTCAGGCAGCGAGCTACTAAGTCTCGGCCGCCGACATGGCTGGCTCCTTGACAACGTCGGTGCATTACACACGATCATGGCGCGCCGCGCACTTGCAGTGTTTGCCCGGTGATGTATCCGGCGTAGTCGGATGCCAAAAACATCACCGCGTTGGCGATATCCTCGGGCGTACCGATCCGCTTCAGCGAGATCGCATCGATGATCGCGCGCTGACGCTCCGGCGGATAGGCCTCCCACTGGCGGACATAGTCGGGGCTTGTCGGCATGAAACCCGGCGCCACCGAATTGACCGTGACGTTATAGGCTCCAAGCTCATGCGCGAGCTGCCGGACGAACCCGATCTCGGCGGCCTTTGCCGTACCGTAAGCTGCGATCCCCGTCAGGCTGACGCCAAGCCCCGCCTGCGACGAGATCATGACAATGCGGCCCCGCTGTCGGGCCTTCATCGCAGGAGCCACAGCCCGCGCCAAATTGAAAGCGCTCGTCACATTGGCGTCCATGATCGCCCGCCAGTCGGCGTCTGTTACGTCCTCGATGGCTTTCTTCGATTGGCCGCGAACGCCGCCCGCTGCATGCACAACCACATCGATGCCGCGCTGCGGCGCCGCGGCTTCGATCTCGCCGATCAGTGATTTGACGGCGACGCCATCGGCGAGGTCGATCCGGTGGGTCGCCAGCGTCGCGCCACGGTTCAATTGCGTCTCCCGGGCGCAGGCCGCCAGGCCGTCGGCAAGAATATCAAGAGCATGGATGCGTGCGCCGCGGGCCGCAAAACCCTGCACGATCGCCCGGCCGATCCCGCGCGCCGGTCCGGTGATCAGAACGGTCAAGCCTTCAAAAGCAATATCCATTGCGGTCTCCTGATAGGGGCGGGCGCCTATTCCGCGGCTGTCGTGCGCAGTTGCGGAAACTCGTCGATCAGCTTGGCAAAGACGCGCCGCACCTCACTGCCATCGTCGATCCGGTCACCGGCAGGCAACGCCGCGATCGCGTCGAACACGCGATGCTTCAGGTAGAACCGCCAATGCACCGGCTGCGCCGACAGCAGTGCAGCGAGCGCCGCATAGTTGGCATCGGACCACACCACCTCATGCGCGTCCCGCGACGGCCCATAGTCAAAGATACGGTCATTCGGCCTGGCCGCGCGTGGCCGTTTCATCTCCGCACGCAGTCGCGCCGTCGCATCCGCATCGACACCCGCGCCCGACAATAAGACGCCGTAGTCGACCCGCGCCTTCTCGATCGACACGAAGCCGCGCCGCACGTCGATTGCCACGGCCTCCGGGTCCCTCTCCAACGCATCGCCCCATCCGCCCGCGCCGCCGCTTGCAACCGACACAACATCGCCGGGACCGATCCGGACAATATCGGTGTTGCCAAGGTTCACAGCATGATTGGACTCCGGATTGAGCCAGAATGCGGAGTTGGCGCCAGGGTGTCCGCCCTTCACCCCCCACCCCTGGAAGCGCGTCCGGTCCCGATTACGCGCAGTCACACGGGTGTTCGGCGCAAAGCACTCGAACGTCATCTCAGTTGCGAGCCCGCCGCGATGCTTGCCGGGCCCCCCTGAGTCCTTGGCCAAACCATAGCGATGAAACCGCAACGGCGTCTCCACTTCATTGATCTCGATCGGTGTATTCTTGAGAAAGCCCTGCGTGCCCCCGGAACCGTCGGTCCCATCACGGGACGCGCGACCGCCTGCGCCGCCTGTCATCGGGTTGATCGCCGCCATCACCCGCCGCCCCGACCGGTTGTCGGTCGTATTGACGTTCATGATCGGGCCGCCTTGTCCGCCGGCGCCCGGCATCACCTCGGGTAGGGCCCTGGCGAACGCACCAAGGATGACGCCCTGCAGCCGCTGCGCGGACATCGTGCGCATCCCAACCGCTGCCGGGAACTGCGGATTGATCATCGAGCCCTTCGGCAGCGTCGACGTAAGGATGCGCGCGATGCCGGAATTCAGGAACAGCGTTGGATCAAGCGAGTACAGCGCATAGACGAGGCCGACACAGAGCAAAGTGTGGCGCTCATCTCCGCCGGTCGGAATGTTGAGCGAGGACTCGAGCTGCGGATCGGTGCCGGTGAAATCGAAATGCAGGCTGTCCTCGCGGACGGTCATCACCAGATTGATGCGGCACGGCTTGCCGTCGACGGCGTCCTCGTCCATGTAGTCGGCGAATTGATAGTCCCCGTCCGGAATTCGCCGGACGACAGCGCGGGCCTGAGCCTCGGAGTAAGAGAGTAGGTCCTCGATACCGGCCCGGAAGGTATCGATGCCGAATTTGGCGATCATCTCCTTCACCTTACGATCGCCGGTGTGACATGACGCGATCTGCGCCTTGAGATCACCCCAGCTCTGATCGGGCGCCCGCACGTTGGCAAACAGGATATCGAGCACCTGCTTGTTCGCGACACCCTTTGCCATGATCTTGGTTGGTGGGATCCGAATGCCCTCCTGATGCACTTCGGTCAGCGTGCGTGACAGGGAGGCCGGCACGGCACCACCGACGTCCGTGTGGTGGATATGACCGACCGAGAACGCTACGATCTCGCCGTTGTGAAAGATCGGCTTCCAAATGTGGATGTCGGGCGAATGCGTGCACACAAACCCGGAATAGGGGTCATTGGTGATGCAGATGTCGCCGTCCTCGTAGTGCTCGATCGCGCGAATGACCGGGCCATAATTCAGCCCGACGAACCACGTCGCGCCAAGCTCCAGTGGCGTTGCGAACGTCTCGCCAGCGGGCGTCGTGAGCCCGGTCGTGAAGTCTTCGGTCTCCTTGACGAAGGTCGAGTGCGCCGTCCGGTAGAGTGTGAATGCCATGCTCTCGGCGGCGGCGCGGGCGTGGTTCTTCAGGATTTCGAGCGTGACTTTGTCGATAGCCATGATCTGAAGCCTTTCGTCATATCCGGTCGATGATCAGATTTCGCGATGTATCCACGGTAAGTCGATAGCCATCCACGATGCAGGTCGTGCAGTCGTCCTGCCGGATGATCGCCGGACCGTCGAGATGATGCCCGGGCTCCAGCGTCGACCGGTCGTAGAGGCCGGCCGTGTGCCATCGACCGTCGTAGAACACGCGGGTTTGCGCTGCTGCCACCGCCAGGCGCGCCCGTGCCGGCTGATCGAACGGTTTGGGTTGCGGAGCAGGTGACGACGCGACGACCCGCAAATTGACGATCTGCACCGCAGCCTTGGCGTCGGCATACTCATAAACGCGCTCGTGCTCGCGATGGAACGCCCCTGCAATCGCCGCCAGATCCCCACGCTCGATCCAGGCCCGCTCGAGCGCCACCTCGATCTCATAGGATTGGCCGCGATAGCGCATATCGGCCGACCAGATCAGCGTTGGCTTCGCGCTCATGCCTTTGGCGCTGGCCATCGCAACCTCCGTCAGGTCGGCCGCGAGCCCGCGCAGGGTTGCAAGCCCCACTTCGTCCAGCTCGACGAAGGCCGTCCGGATGTAATCGTTGCGCATGTCCGCAATCAGTCCGCCGAATGCGGCCAGCACACCTGGCGTCGGCGGTACGACGATCCGGCGCATTCCGAGATCGCGCGCGAGAAAGCAGGCCGTCATCGGCCCAGCGCCACCGAACGGCAGCAGCGCGAAATGGCGCGGATCAGCGCCCTGCCGCGAGAACAGCTTTGAAACTTCGAGGAACATGCCCGAGATCGAAACCTTGATGATGGCCTCCGCCGTCTCCTCGATGCCGAGCCCGAGGCGGTCGGCAATCGCGCTGATCGCCGTCCGGGCCCGCGCCAGATCGATGGTCACGGCGCCATAGCCAAGCTCGCCAGAGCCCAGAAATCCACTCACGGCGTAGGCATCCGTGATCGTCGCCCGCTCGCCGCCGCGGCCGTAGCAAGCCGGTCCTGGGCTTGACCCAGCGCTCTCCGGCCCGACCTTCAGGACACCCTGCTGGTCGACATGGGCAATCGAACCCCCGCCGGCGCCGATCGACGTCACCGAGACCGTCGGGATGTAGATGGGGAATTCACCGACCATCTCACCGACGCCATAGCTGGGCTTGGCATCCGCAATGATCGCAACGTCGGCACTGGTCCCGCCGACGTCGAATGAAAGCACGCTCGGTGCTCCCGCCGCCGCCGCGATCCGCGCCGCTCCTATGACACCTGACGCCGTCCCGGAAAGCAGCATCTGGATCGCCTGCGATTTCGCTGCCTCGACGGTCATCACACCGCCGTTCGACTTGGCGATCATGGCGTCGGCCCGCACGCCAACCTCGCGCAGCGCCTGCTGGAGCTGTCCGAGATAGCGGACAATCCTCTGCTGCACATAGCCCGCGACTGTCGCCGTGACCGTGCGCTCGTATTCCCGGATGACCGGCCACACCGCACTCGACAGCGTCACGCCGATGTCGGGATCGATGGCCTTGATCTGGGCAGCTACCTTTCGTTCATTCTCGGAATTAGCGTAGGCGTGGAGCAGCGCCACCACCACGTGGTCGGCCCCCTCGCGGCGGGCCGCCGCCAGCGCCGCTCTGACATCTGCTTCGACGACCGGTTTCAAGATCGTCCCGTCGGCCAGAACCCGCTCGGCGATGCCAAAGGCGCGCTCGCGCGGCACCAGCGGCTCCGCTCGCCGGGAAAACAAGTCGTAGGGATCCGGCATCTTCAGACGGGCCACCTCCAGCACGTCCTCGAAGCCGGCCGTGGCAAAGAGCGCGAGATTGGCCCCTTTGCGCTGAATAACCGTGTTCACGCCAACGGTCGTGCCGTGCGTGAAGTACGTGACGTCCGCAGGCTTGATCCCATAGCGCCGCTCGATTTCGCGCAGCCCGACCAGGACCTCCTGCCCCGGCTTCTGCGGCGTCGAGAGCACCTTCAGGGAGCGCATCTCGCCTGTCACCTCGTCGAGAATGCAGAAATCCGTGAACGTCCCTCCGATGTCGGCACCGATGCGATAGCCCATAGCCCAGAGGTCCTCGACGAGTTGGCCCGCGGCGAACCTGATCCTTGAACCATGCCCCGCCTCTCATTCATTGACCTTCTGGGCGGGGGCCGTCAATAATGCGGCTCCAGCGGCGTCCCGCGGTTCGGAAAGTAGAGGGTCATGGCATCCAGCGACCGGCGCGTTGCGATTGTCACAGGGGGAGCTCGCGGCATTGGCCGCGGATGTGCGCTTGCCCTTGCCGAACGCGGTCTGGCACTCGCTCTGGTCGACGTCCTTGCTCCCGAGATGGCCCGCACTAAATCCGAAATTGAAGCCCTCGGCGTGCCATGCCTGACGTTCGAGGCCGATGTCGCCGACCATGCGCGTGCCAAGGCGGTCGTTGCCGACGTGATGGCCGCGTTTGGGCGGATCGACGTGCTCGTCAACAATGCGGGCCGCTCAATGGCGACGGGCATCCTCGACATCACCGAAGCGCAATTCGATGCGACCATCGATGTCAACCTGAAGAGCTGCTTCAACTATATCCAGGCCGTCGCCCCGCATATGCTCGCCGCTCACTATGGCCGGATCGTCTCGATGTCGTCGCTCAACGCGCATTCCGGCGGCGTCACGGCAGCCGTATCGCGGTTCGCATATGCATCGGCCAAGGCTGGCATCATCGGCATGACACGGGCCCTTGCCAAAGAGCTCGGACCCGATATCGCGATCAACTGCGTTTGCCCCGGCCTCATCAAGACTGAAGTCGGCAAGAACCCGGCGCTCTACGCCCGCGAGGCGGAACTCGTAAAAGGCGTGGCGTTGCGGCGGGTTGGCACGCCGCGCGATGTCGCCGAACTCGTGGCCTTCCTGGCGACGGTCGATCCATGCTTCATCACGGGACAGGACATCAAGATCGACGGGTTTCAATACAATTGGTAGCGGGCCGGCACTGCAATGCGCTGGAAACAACGACGCGAAAAACGGGTCGAAGGGAGATTACAATGGAACGACTGACGCGCCTTCTGAGAGCTGCACGTCTCGGCACCGCAGTTGCCATGGCCGGTGCCCTAGGGGGACTGGCCGTGCCGCTGTCCCAAACGGCCCAGGCAGCGACGAAATTCGTCTTTGCCAATGCCAGCCCTTACGACACCCTCGATCCGCATATGGTGCTGGATGTCGGCCGCGTGGCATCCCGCATCAATATGTATGACGGACTGCTCCGTTGGGTCGACAATCCCGCGAAGCTCGAGCCCTGGCTCGCCGAGAAATATACCGTCTCACAGGACGGCATGAAATACACGTTCAACCTGCGCAAAGGCGCCAAGTTCCATGATGGCACCGAGATCAAGGCCGCCGACGTGGTCTATTCGACGGAGCGTATCCTCGGATTGAAGCAAGGCGCCTTCCCGCTGTTCAATGGGCTGGTCGCGCCGGGATCGACGAAGGCTACCGACGACTACACCGTCGAGTTCAACCTGACGAAGCCGTCAGCGGTCTTCCTGGCCGTCGTGCCAGAAATTCATGTGGTCAATACGGCGCTCGTCAAGAAGAACGAGGTCAACAACGACTGGGGCCAGGCTTGGCTCTCGAAGAATGCAGCCGGCTCTGGCTCCTACAAGCTCAAGCGCTACGATCCCGCGATCGGTTTCTCGGCCGAGCGCTTTCCTGGGCACTGGAACACCAAATGGGGCGCCAAGCCCATCGACGAAATCGAGTTCCGCACGGTGATTGAACTCAATAGCCGCGTGCTTGGCCTGCTCAAGGGTGATTTCCACGGTACCGACGGTTACCTGCCCCAAGACCAGATCAAGCGGCTGCGCGAGGCCAAGGACCTCTACGTCGCCGAGCAGGAGAGCATGCGGATCTTCTACGGCATCATCCATAACGGCCGCGCGCCGATGAACGATATCAATTTCCGCAAGGCCCTCTCCCACGCCTTCGACTATGACGGCTTCAACAAGAATATCCTGTCCGAACTCGGTCGCCCGCAACCCCGTTCCCTTGCCGAACAACATCTGGGGCGCACCGAAGGGCGTGAAGGGCTACACCTACGATCTCGACAAGGCCAAGGAATACCTGGCCAAGATGAAAGAGCCGCCGCGGGAGATCACGATCGGCGCGCTCGCCGGCTACCAGCAGACCGAGCAGGCCGCCGCCCTCTTCCAGGCGAGCCTGGCCAAGATCGGCGTCAAGTCGAAGATCGTGTCCGAGCCTTGGTCGGTCGTATCCGCCAAGATGCGCGACGAAAAACAGATGCAGGATACGCTGTTCCTCTGGAAATCCACCTACTACGCGGACCCCAACAACTGGGTCGGCGAGATGTACGACTGCGATCAATTCGGCGGCCGCAACAACAGCTGGTACTGCAATCGCGAGGTCGACAAGCTACTGAAGGACTCGCTTGCCACCACCGACCAGGAGGTCCGCCGCAAGAACTACGAAAAGGCGGCCACTATGGTCATGGAGGATGCAGCCGGCATCTTCGTCTACAACACCAAATGGTTCGGCCCCTTCAGCAAGAAGGTGCAGGGCATCCGCTTCTGTCCGATCGGCGACGGGCAGGAGATGCGTTGGGCCAGCATGGAATAGGACAGCGCCCCTCTTCTCAAGCATCGACGAGAAGAGGGGACCATTGATATGCGCACGCTTGTCCTGATCCTGAAGCGGCTGGCATGGTTCATTCCGACGCTGCTTGGGCTGCTGTTGATCGTCTTCACGATCAGCCATGTCATTCCATCTGACCCGGCCGCCTACATTGCCGGCGAAAGCGCCACCAAAGAGCAGATCGCCGCCATCCGCGCCAAGTGGGGCCTCGACCAGCCCCTGCCGGCCCAGTTCTGGCGCTATCTCCTCGGCCTCTCACAAGGTGATCTCGGCACCAGCCTCTATACCCAACGGCCGATCGCCGAAGATTTACTGAAGCGGGTCCCTGCGACGCTTGAGTTGACTCTGGTGACCGTGGTGATTGCCGCCTTGATCGGCATCCCGCTTGGCGTTCTGTCCGCGGTGCGCCGCAATTCGGCACTCGACCACACGCTCCGCATCTTCACGGTCTCCGGGCTGGCCATCGCCGGCTTCTGGCTCGCGATCCTGCTCCAATTGCTGTTCGCGATGAAGCTCGGCTGGACCCCTTTGCAGGGCCGGGTCGACGGGTGGGGCCCCGAGCACGTGACGGGGTTTTTCATCATCGACTCGTTGATCGCTCGCGACGCCGCCGCTCTCTGGAACACACTTCGGCACTTGATGCTGCCCGTCGCCACGCTGGCATTCCCGGCGATGGCAACGATCATGCGCTTCACGCGCGCCGGCGTCCTCGATGCGATCAACTCGAACTACGTCCTCTATGAACAGGCGATGGGCCTGCCCCAGCGGGTAATCATCTGGAAATATGTGCTCCGCAACGCGCTGATCGGGACCGTGACCCAGATCGGCCTCATCTTCGGCATTCTGATCGCCAACGCCGTCGTTGTCGAAAGTGTTTTCGATTGGCCCGGCCTCGGCCTTTATGCCGTCAACTCGATCCTGCGGTCCGACTACAATGGCATCATGGGATTTGCCCTGGTCACAGGCGTCATCTTTATCATCATCAATCTACTGGTCGATATCGTCCACGGAATGATTGACCCGCGAAATGCGCGCTAGTGTCCGCCGACGGAAAAACGCGGACGTTGCAATCACCACACGAGGGGCGATGCTGTGCAGACTGTTCTCTTCCTGCTGAAACGTCTTGCCCGTGACCGTACCGCGCTGTTCGGGGCGACGCTGCATTCTCGCCCTCATCGCCATCGCGCTGCTCGCGCCGTGGCTGGCGACACACCCCAAGGACGTCGCGGAGTTCCACCCCGCCGAACGGTTGCAAGGCCCGTCTCTCCGGCATCTGTTCGGCACCGACCGGATGGGCAGTGACGTCTTCAGCCGCCTGCTGTTCGGCGCCCGCATTACGATCGCCATCGCGCTCATTGCTGTCGGCACTGCCGTGCTGATCGGCGTGCCAGTCGGCTTGATTGCGGGCTACTACCGCAATTGGTTGAGCGATCTCCTGATGCGTGTTTCGGACATCTTCCTGGCCGTGCCACAAATCGTACTGGCCATTGCTATCGCCCAGACACTCGGACCATCGATCGAGAACGTCATCCTGGCGCTGTCGGTGACCTACTGGCCATTCTGGGCCCGCCTCGTCTACGCCGAGACGCGCTCGGCTCTCAATGAAACCTATATCGAAGCCGCGATCGCCTTGGGCGCATCACCGTGGCGCGTCATTTTCCTGCACATCCTTCCGAACATCTCGTCATCGATCATCGTGCGCACCACGATCGGCATGGGCGGCACGATCCTGACGGCCGCCGCGCTCGGGTTCCTTGGGCTTGGACCGCCGCCACCGACGCCCGAGTGGGGTCGTACCATCGCCGAGAGCCGGGAGTTCCTTCCCGATGCCTGGTGGTATGCGACGGCGCCCGGCCTCGCGATCTTCCTGGTGGTCATGGGCTTCAATCTACTGGGCGACGGCCTGCGCGACATTCTCGACCCCAAGACGCGGCGGGCACGCGAATGATCCACCCAACATCGGCGACACCATTGCTTGATGTTCGCGATCTGTCGGTTGCGTTCGCGACCGATGCCGGCCGCGCGCATGTGCTCGATCACGTCAATTTCGAGATGGGCGCTGGCGAGATCGTCGGCCTTGTCGGCGAATCCGGCAGCGGAAAAACAACGCTGGCACGCGCTATTCTAGGCATCCTGCCGGCCAATGCGGCGCGCATCGAAAGCGGCAGCATCCTGTTCGACGGGCGCGACCTGCTCAAGTCAGGCGACGAAGACCTGCGCCGCAACGTGCGTGGCCGCACAATCACCTTCGTTCCCCAAGACCCCTTCACATCCTTCAATCCGGTGTTCTCCATCGGCAGCCAGATTATGGAGCTGATGCGCTGGAAGTCCGGCGCCGACGCCCAGGGGAAAGGCTGGCGCTATAGCCGCGAGGCCCGCGACGCGGACCGCGCGAAGGTCCTCGATCTACTGCGGACAGTCCAGCTCCCCGACCCCGACTCGGTGCTCGCCAAATACCCGCACGAGGTGTCCGGCGGACAGCGCCAGCGCCTGATGATCGCCATGGCCCTGCTTCCCGATCCGAAACTGATCATCGCCGACGAACCGACGACCGCCCTCGACGTGACGATCCAGGCGCAAATCCTGAAGTTGTTGCGCAGGCTGGCCCGTGATCGCGGCGTCTCGGTGCTGTTCACAACCCACGATCTGGGCGCCGCGCACGAGATCTGCGACCGGATCACCGTGCTCTATGCCGGCCAGGAAGTGGAAACCGCCCCCGTCGATCGCTTCTTTGCGGCACCCGCGCATCCCTATACCCGCGCGCTGCTCGACAGCCTGCCCAATCGCAAGCGGGGCATTCGCGGCATCCCCGGCGAGATCCCCCGCCTCGTCAATCCACCCGTCGGCTGCCGCTTTCATCCCCGCTGCGCCGGCGCGGGCGCGGACTGCCGAGCCCATCGGCCTGGCGCCGAGACCACCGGCGCACGACATATGGTCCGCTGCTTCCGGCCCGTTCGCGCACCAGCTGTCGAGGACACCAAAGCATGACAGCGACCAATGCATCCGCCAGGATTGAAGCGCCGCTCCTGGAGCTCCAGGACCTGAAGACCTATTTCCCCGTCCGCAACATTTGGGGCCGCCACACCGGGAACCTGAAGGCGCTCGACGATGTTTCGCTGGCCGTACGCAAGGGCGAGATCCTCGGCATCGTCGGAGAGTCGGGCTGCGGGAAGTCGACGCTCGGCAAAACCGTCATGGGCATTCACCCGTCGACAGGTGGCCGGATCGTCTTCGAAGGCAATGACATCACGACGCTCCGGCCCGACAAAAGCCGGGCCTTACGCCAACGCTTGCAATACTCGTATCAGGATCCCGGCGCCTCGCTCGATCCGCGCTGGAAGATCCGGCATACGCTGCACGAGCCGCTGATCATTCACACCGCATTGTCCGCGGCCGAGCGCGAGCCGCGGATCGCGGACATCCTGCACGCCGTCGGGCTCCCCGAAACGCATCTCGATCTCTATCCGCACGAGATTTCCGGCGGCCAACAGCGCCGCGTCGGTCTCGCCCGCATTCTGACCCTGCATCCTGCCCTGGTCATTCTCGACGAACCGACGTCGGGACTGGATGTCTCCGTGCAGGCGACGGTCTTGAACCTGTTTCTCGACCTGAAGCGCCAGTTCGACCTGACCTATGTCTTCATCAGCCACGATCTGTCGGTGGTGCGCATGCTCTGTGACCGAGTCGCCGTCATGTATCTCGGTCGTATTGTCGAGATGGGCGACATCGAGGCGATCTTTTCCGCGCCTCGACACCCCTATACGCAATCGCTGCTGGCCGCGATCCCACAGATCGGCGGCCGGCGGGTGACCGACGATTTTTGGCTGGAAGGCGAACCGCCCGACCCCAAGAACCTGCCGAGCGGCTGTCGGTTTCGCACGCGCTGCCGCATCGCCGAAGCACGCTGCGCCGAGGTAGAGCCGACGCTCGACATCAAGTCGCCAGGCCACGCCGACGCCTGTTGGCTGAGCGAGGCCACCCGCGCGTGACAGTGTTCGGACCCTCGGCGCAGTGCACCGGCCATGGCGCGAGACCGCTGATCCGGCGACCGATGTCCGCCATTATCAACCTGGCACCTGCAGCTGCAACATGCGCCCGCCGCGGCGGACCGCCATCTGCCACATCCGGCGGCGCTGCTTCAACAGCGGCTCCAGCGTATCGACGCTATCGATCAGCTTGTCGCCGACCGTGACGATCAGATCGCCGGCGCGGAAGCCAAGACTTTGCGCAACCGACCCGTTGCGCACTTCCGAGACGATAACGCCCGTCGAATCGTCGACGCCCAGCTCGTCGGCCGCGGCCGGGGTCAAGTTGACCACACGCGCGCCGTCCAGCGGATGCTGCCCCGCCAGATTGCGCGGATCGTTGACGACCTTCGTCGCAGCCTTCAACGCAACGTCGACCACTATCCGCTTGCCGTTGCGCAGTACATCAAGCTTCGCACGATTGCCGATGCCCCGCGTGGTCAGCCGATAGTTCACCCCGCGCGCGTCCGAGACGTCATGCCCATCGACGGCGACGATCACATCGCCGGGCTCGAGACGAGCCTCGGCGGCGGGACTTGCCGCATGCACGCGCATGACGGCCGCACCGGTTGCCCGCTCGAGTTTCAAGGCCTCGGCAATCTCCCGCGTGACCGCCTCTAGCCGGGCACCGAGCCAAGGGCGCTCGACCTTGCGACCCGCCACCGCGCTATCGACGAACAATTTGACGAGATTGGATGGGATCGCAAAGCCGATGCCGTGCGAGCCGCCGGACCGCGAGTAGATCGACGTGTTGATGCCGACCAACTTGCCCGCCATGTCGACCAGAGCGCCGCCCGAATTGCCGGGATTGATCGCCGCGTCCGTCTGAATGAAAACCTGCGCCTCGGACTGACCGATCTCGGAGCGGGCCAGCGCCGACACGATGCCGCTGGTCACGGTCTGGCCGACGCCGAAAGGATTGCCGATGGCCAGCACCATGTCGCCGACTTCGAGACTGTCGGAATCCTCAAATGCAAGAAAAGGAAAGCGGCCATCGCCGCCTTCGATCCGCAGCACCGCGATATCGGTCTTCTCGTCCTGGGTGATGACCTTGGCGTCGAACTCGCGCTTGTCCGCGAGCACGAGACGGATCTCCGCCGCGCCACCGATCTTGACGACATGGGTATTGGTCACGACAACACCGTCCGGCGACACGATCACGCCGGAGCCGAGCGAGTTCTGCACGCGGTCGGCCGGCATGCCAAACCGCTCGCCGAAGAACCGGCGGAAGAACGGATCATCGAATGGGGTTTGGACCGGCACCCGGCCGCGCACATAGACGTTTACCACGGCGGGCGCCGCCGTCTTCACGATCGGCGAGAACGAGTACTGGGCGACCTCCTTCGACGGCGGCACCTTGCGCTGCGCGTGCGCCACGCTGCCGGCGACGAGCAAGGCGGCAACCAACAAGGCCGGGTGAATGGCAAGAAAACGGAAAGAGCGCATCATGCGGCACCTTCGAGACGAATCGGAGTTGCTGATCGCAGCAGCTCGATCCTATAGGCCGGATTGCGGCGCTATTGAAGACGCGCCGGGGCGCAACACCCGCATTGAGGTCCACAAACGAAACACCCGCCATGGAGGCGGGTGTCTCGAATGCAGCGATTGCGGCGATGGGCAGCCCCTGATCAGGCCGGCGATGCTTCGTTCTCGCCCTTGGCCTTCATCTCGGCTTCGTGGCGCTCACGATCTTCCTTGCCCTTCACGCTCACATCGCGATCGAGCAGCTCGATCACTGCGCGAGGCGCGCTGTCGCCGTAACGGTAGCCGGCCTTGAGGACGCGCGTGTAGCCGCCATTGCGATCCTTGTAGCGAGGGGCAAGCACGTCGAAGAGCTTCTTGACCATCGCCTCATCGCCCATGCGAGCGGCCGCGAGCCGGCGCGAATTGAGGTCGCCGCGCTTGGCCAACGTGATGTATTTGTCCATCACACGGCGCAGATCCTTCGCCTTTTCGAGCGTAGTGACGATCTGCTCGTGCTTGACGAGCGAAGCAGCCATGTTCGAGAACATCGCCTGGCGGTGAGAGCTATCGCGATTGAAGCGACGGCCAAGTCGTCCGTGTTGCATCTATTTACCCTTGAGGTTGTGTGTGACGCAGTTCTACGGCCGCGCCTTGGTTGGCTGTCCAATCGGTCGCCGGCAGTTGCTGCCGCCAACGAGTTCGACTCAGTATTGGTCCTCGTAGCGCTTGGCCAGATCCTCGATGTTGTCCGGCGGCCAATTCGCGACTTCCATGCCCAGGTGAAGGCCCATCGCGGCCAGCACTTCCTTGATCTCGTTGAGCGACTTGCGGCCGAAGTTCGGCGTCCGCAGCATCTCGGCTTCCGTCTTCTGGATGAGGTCACCGATGTAGACGATATTGTCGTTCTTCAGACAGTTGGCCGAGCGAACCGACAGCTCCAGCTCATCGACTTTCTTGAGCAGCGCCGCGTTGAAGGCGAGTTCGGGATGCGAGCGCTCTTCGACGGCCTTCTTGGGCTCCTCGAAGTTGATGAACACCGCTAGCTGGTCCTGGAGGATGCGGGCGGCGAGCGCCACCGCGTCCTCGGCCTTGATCGAGCCGTCTGTCTCGAGGCTCATCGTCAGCTTGTCGTAGTTGAGGATCTGGCCTTCGCGAGTGTTCTCCACCTTATACGAGACCTTCTTGACCGGGCTGTAGAGGCTGTCGACCGGGATCAGGCCGATCGGCGCGTCATCCGGACGATTGCGATCCGCGGGAACGTAGCCTTTGCCCATCGCCGCCGTGAATTCCATGCGGATCGACGCGCCCTGGTCGAGCGTGCAGATCACATGCTCGGGATTGAGGATCTCGACGTCGGAGCTGGTCTCAATGTCACCAGCCTTGGCCGGCCCGCGGCCTTCCTTCTTCAGGACCATACGCTTCACGCCATCCGAGTGAACGCGGAGCGCTATGTCCTTGATGTTGAGAACGATGTTGGTCACGTCCTCGCGGACTCCAGGGATCGACGAGAACTCGTGCAGCACGCCATCAATGTGCACGCTGGTGATCGCCGAACCCTGCAGCGACGACAACAGCACGCGGCGCAGCGCGTTGCCGAGCGTCATACCGAAGCCCCGCTCGAGTGGCTCGGCGACGATCGTCGCAACACGGTCCTTCTCGCGGCCGACTTCGATCTGAAGCTTGTTCGGCTTAATGAGGTCTTGCCAATTCTTCTGCAGCACGTTCGTCACCATGTCGTTGGGCGGTGGCCGCCGATGTCATCCCGCGCGTCAGGCCGACCGACCTGACGGATTTCAATTCGAGCCGAGGCGTCGACTAGACGCGGCGGCGTTTACGCGGGCGGCAGCCGTTGTGCGGGATCGGCGTGACATCCCGGATCGACGTGATCTGGAAACCGAGCGTGCCGAGGGCGCGCAGCGCCGACTCGCGGCCCGAACCGGGACCCGTCACCTCGACTTCGAGGGTCTTCATCCCGTGCTCTTGTGCCTTCTTGCCGGCGTCCTCCGCCGCAACCTGCGCCGCATACGGCGTCGACTTCCGTGAGCCCTTAAAGCCCATCGTGCCCGACGAGGACCATGAGATGGTGTTGCCCTGTGCGTCCGTAATCGTGATCATCGTGTTGTTGAACGATGCGTTGACGTGAGCCACGCCCGACGCAATGTTCTTCTTCTCGCGACGGCGAACTTTGCCACGCCCTTGTGTCTGTTCTTCCTTGGCCATTGGTCCTCGGCTCTCGATGTTCGAATGACGGCGCCGGCCAGCCACGATCCACCATGGACCGGCGGCCGCAGCCATGAATTATTACTTGCTGACCTGCTTCTTGCCGGCGATCGCCTTTGCTGGACCCTTGCGCGTACGAGCGTTCGTATGAGTCCGCTGGCCACGGACCGGCAGACCACGGCGATGCCGCAGGCCGCGATAGCAGCCAAGGTCCATCAAACGTTTAATGTTCATCGCGACTTCGCGACGCAAATCGCCTTCGACCTGATAGTCGCGGTCAATCGCCTCGCGGATCTGCAGAACCTCGGCGTCCGTCAGCTGATTGACGCGGCGCTCCGCTGGGATGCCGACCTTCTCGCAGAGTTCCTTAGCGAACTTCGGCCCGATGCCGTGAATGTACTGCAGCCCAATGATGACGCGCTTTTGCGTCGGAATGTTCACACCTGCGATACGAGCCACGTGCTTCTCCTCAAGCTTCCCGTCTGGGCTGGTCCAGCGTCGTCCGCTGGGGCCTTCCGTATGTGAGCCGCCTTGATTTTATTTAAAATCAATAGCTTGGCCATTCATCCAGTTTCGATCTATGGCAGCCAGGACGACTGCCGAAAATCGAATGCGCAACGCAACGGCCCAGGTGCGTTCACCTAGTCCCGCTGCGATTGTGTGTTTCGAATTTTGGCCCTTGTAGCCAACACGCAACGGTTCGTCAACTCACCCTTGACACGATTTCGAAAGATCTAAAATCGCGCCGATTCTCGGCTACACTTTCTTCAGGATCGCCTCAATCTCATTCGCCACCTTTTCGATCGGTTCCATCCCGTCGACCGCCACCAGGGATCCCCTGCAGAAGTAGTAACCAATCAACGGCGAGGTATCCCGGTAGTAGGCCATCATCCGCGTGGTCACCGTCTCGGCGTTATCATCTGCCCGGCGCGTGAACTCCGTATGGCCGCACACGTCGCAAACATTGCGCACTTTGGGGCGCTTGAAGCGATCATGGTAACCTTCGCCGCATTTGCTGCAGGCGTAGCGGCCGACGATGCGCTCGACCAGCCGGTTATAGTCCACCTTCAATTCGACGACGGCGTTCAGCGTCTTCTTCTTGTCCTTCAACATCACATCGAGGGCGGCCGCTTGCGCCAGCGTGCGCGGAAAGCCGTCCAGGATGAAGCCCTTCTTGCAGTCCGGCTGCTCAATGCGTTCCGAGATGATGCTCACCACCACCTCATCGGGGACCAGCTCGCCCCGCTCCATGATTCCCTTGGCCTTGAGCCCGACATCTGTGCCGGCCTTGACCGCTGCCCGCAGCATGTCGCCGGTCGACAGCTGGACAAGGCCATGGCGCGCCGAAATCTCTTTGGCCTGGGTGCCTTTGCCGGCCCCGGGAGGCCCGAGCAGGATCAGATTCATGGCCATCCCCCCGCTTACCGGCGCCCGCCGCGTGACGCCCCACGAAGTTTCGCTTTCTTGATCAGACCTTCGTATTGATGAGCAAGCAGGTGGCTCTGAACTTGCGCCACCGTATCCATCGTCACGCTGACCGCGATGAGCAGCGAAGTGCCGCCGAAGTAGAACGGAATGGCCCAATAGGCGGTCATGATTTCCGGCAGCACACAAACCAGCGCCAGATAGAGCGCGCCGACCACCGTAATGCGGATCAGTACGTAGTCGATGTATTCCGCCGTCTTGGCACCTGGGCGGATACCCGGCAGGAAGCCGCCATACTTGCGCAGGTTATCGGCTGTATCCGTCGCATTGACGACGACGCTGGTATAGAAAAACGCAAAGAACAGGATCAGCAGCACGTAGATCAGCAGATAGAGCGGCTGCCCGCGACCGAGCAACGCAACCGTGTTCGTCAACCACTCCGGACCGGTCGAGCCAGGCCCAGCCATGAACTGGGCGGCCGTGATCGGCAGCAGCAACAGAGACGAGGCGAAAATCGGCGGGATCACCCCGGATGAGTTGAGCTTCAGCGGCAAGTGCGAGGACTCGCCCTGGAACATACGATTGCCGACCTGACGCTTTGGATACTGGATCAACAGCCGTCGTTGGGCGCGCTCCATGAAGACGATGGCCGCCACCGTCGCCAACATAAGCGCCAGCAGCGCAATGAGGAGGAACGGCGACAGGGCGCCGGTCCGCGACAGCTCGAACAGTCCGGCAAGCGCTGCCGGCAAGCCTGCCACGATACCCGCGAAAATGATCAACGACGTTCCGTTGCCGACGCCGCGCTGCGTGATCTGCTCCCCGAGCCACATCAGGAACATCGTGCCGCCGACCAGCGTGATCACTGTCGAGATGCGGAAGAACCAGCCCGGATCGTAGACGACGTTGCCGATCGACGATCGCTGGCCCTCGAGGCCGAGGGCGATGCCGTAAGCCTGGAAAGCGGCCAGTGCGACGGTGAGGTAGCGAGTGTACTGATTTATCTGCTTGCGGCCCGCTTCGCCTTCCTTCTTCAAGGCTTCCATCTTCGGCGAAACCGACGACATCAGCTGCATGATGATCGAGGCGGAAATGTACGGCATGATGTTGAGCGCGAAGATCGCCATACGCTCGATAGCGCCGCCGGCCATCAGATTGATGAAGCCCAGCATGCCCTGGGAACTCGTCTGGAACATCTCGGCAAACGCCGCGACGTTGATGCCGGGCATCGGGATAAACGTCCCGAGCCGGTAAACGAGCAAGGCACCGAGCGTGAACCACAGGCGCTTCTTGAGATCCTCGGCCTTCGCGAAGGCACCGAAGTTCATGTTCGACGCAAGCTGTTCAGCGGCGGATACCATGATGTCTCAGGCTCCCGAACCCGCGCGCCGGTTCGGCACGCATCAAGCTCGTCTCAAGTAGATGGCAATCGCCACCGGTAGTTGCAACAGCGAAATCTTGGTCTGCCCTCGGGATTACTCCTCGGATGGGCCCGACTTCTTAGTCGTTTTGGATTTCTTGGCGGCCGACTTGGCCCGCTTCTTCTCGTCGGCTTCGAAAACCTTCTTGACGATCAGGTTGACCGACCCGCCGGCCTTCTCAATGGCAGCCTTGGCGCCAGCCGTCGCGTGATTGACCGTCAGGTTGAGCTTGGCCTTGATCTCGGTGTTGCCGAGGATGCGAACACCGTCCAGCTTGCGGCGAATGACGCCGGCCGCGATCAACGCAGCTGCATCGACCGGTTTGCCAGCGTCGAGCTTGCCGGATTCGATAGCGAGCTGCAGGCGATCCAGTGTGACCTCATTGTAATAGCGCGGGTCGATCGTATTGAAACCGCGCTTCGGCAGGCGGCGATGGAGCGGCATCTGGCCGCCTTCGAATCCGCCGAGCCGCACGCCCGAGCGAGCGGTCTGGCCCTTGCCACCCCGACCGCCGGTCTTGCCGACGCCAGAGCCAATGCCGCGGCCGACCCTTACGCGCATCTTGCGCGCGCCGGGATTGTCCTTGATGTCGTTGAGCCGCATGGGGCCGTATCCTTCTATATTCTATGCGCCGGCCCTGCGGGCGGCACCTCGGGCCTCAGCCCTTTTCCTCGACGATGCGGACCAGATGCTGAACGCTTGCGATCATGCCGCGCACGGAGGGCGTATCCTCAAGCGTGCGGCGGCGCCGGATCTTGTTCAGGCCGAGTCCCTTGAGGGTCTGCGTCTGACTTTCGGGGCGCCGGGTGGCGCTCCGAAATTGCTCGACCGTCACTGTTTTGCCTGTCTTGGCCATATCACGTCACCTGTTGATTGCGGTTGTCGAACCGCCACTGTCACGCGGACCGCGTGGCAGTCCCATTATCCGTTGTCCTGGGCCGCATCGCCGCCCTCGCCAGCCTGGTCGCGGCGGCGGGCAACGATCTCGGAGACCTTCTTGCCGCGCCGGGCGGCGACGGCTCGCGGGTTCTCTTGAGCCTTCAGTGCATTCACAGTCGCGCGGACCATGTTGTAGGGGTTCGACGAGCCCATCGACTTCGCGACGACGTCGCGCACGCCCAGCATCTCGAACACCGCACGCATTGGACCGCCGGCAATGATACCGGTTCCAGGAGGGGCCGCGCGCAGGATCACTTTACCGGCGCCGTGGTGGCCCGTGCTGTCGTGATGCAGCGTTCGCTTGTCGCGCATCGGGATGCGGACCAGCGCGCGGCGAGCGGCTTCCGTTGCCTTGCGGATCGCCTCCGGCACTTCGCGCGCCTTGCCATGGCCGAAGCCGACCTGGCCGCCCTGATCGCCGACGACGACGAGCGCGGCAAAGCCGAAGCGCTTGCCGCCCTTCACCACTTTCGCGACGCGATTGAGCGCGACAAGCTTGTCGGAGAACTCGCCTTTTTCGTCGCGATCGCGGTCGCGATCTCTCGAAGGATTGCGTGCCACATTTAATTCCTTTCGTCCTCAGAAGCTCAAGCCGCCTTCGCGTGCCGCGTCGGCAAGGGCTTTCACCCGGCCGTGATAGATGTATCCGCCACGGTCGAACACGACGATCGTGACGCCGGCCTTGACGGCCCGGGCTGCCAGCAACTTGCCGACCTCGGCTGCGGCCGCCTTGTCGGCACCCTTCTTCAACTGGCCCTTCAGCTCCTTGTCGATCGTCGACGCCGACGCGATCGTGACACCTTTGGCGTCGTCGATCAGCTGGGCATAGATGTGCTTCGAGGAACGATAGACCGACAGGCGCGGCTTCTCGCCGGCCAACTTCTTCAACGTGCGGCGCACCCGTGCGCTGCGCCGCTGAAACTGTCTGATCGTGCGCGCTCATGGCTTGCCTCTTACTTCTTCTTGCCTTCCTTGCGCAGAATGAACTCGCCCTGATAGCGCACACCCTTGCCCTGATAGGGCTCTGGCTTGCGATACGCGCGAAGCTCGGCGGCCACCTGGCCGACCTTCTGCTTGTCGATTCCCGAGATCCGGATGATCGTATCCTTCTTCGGGCCGTCGAGCTGAATCGTGATCCCCGCCGGGATCGGATAGATGATGTCGTGGCTGAAGCCGAGCTGCATCTGAAGGTCCTTGCCCTTCATACCAGCACGGAAGCCGACGCCGTGGATCTCCAGCGCCTGCGAGTATCCCTCGACGACGCCTTTGATCTGATTGTCGATGAGCGTGCGCGACATGCCCCACTTCGAGCGGGCGCTCTGCGTCTCATCGCGCGGCGTCACGGCAATGCCGGCCGCCGTCTTCTCGACCTTGATCTCCTCAGGCAGCATCAGAGCAAGTTCCCCTTTGGGGCCCTTCACCTTGACTTCCTGCCCGGAAATCGTCGCCTGCACGTTGGCCGGTACTGGAACCGGTTTCTTCCCGATGCGCGACATTGTCAGTCCTCGCCTTCACTTCGACAGCGTCTGTCCCGGACGGATCAGAACACATTGCACAGAATCTCGCCGCCAACCTTTTCCTCGCGAGCGCGCGTATCCGACATCACGCCCTTCGGCGTCGACAGGATCGCAACTCCGAGGCCATTCGCGACCGTCGGCAGGTCACGCATCGGGGAATAGACGCGACGTCCAGGCTTCGACACGCGCTCGATTTCGCGGATCGCCGGCTGGCCATTGTTGTACTTGAGCTCGATCTCGAGCTCGCTCGCACCCTTGTGGTCGACACGGGTGTAGCCGCGGATGAAACCTTCCTCGGCCAACACGTCGAGCACGCGCGCACGCAGGTTCGAAGCAGGCGACACCACCTTCGGGCGGCGGCGCTGCTGCGCATTCCGGATGCGGGTCAGCATGTCGCCAAGCGGATCATTCAAAGCCATTCGATTGCCTCCTTACCAGCTCGACTTGACCATGCCCGGGATCAGACCCTGGCTGGCCAGTTCGCGCATCTTGTGGCGGCACAGTTTGACCTTGCGATAGTAGGCGCGCGAGCGGCCGGTGAGCTCGCAGCGGTTGCGGATGCGCGTCTTCGACGAGTTGCGCGGCAGCTGCGCCAGCTTCATGCGCGCCTGGAACCGCAGCTCCGGCGGCTGTTTGTCGTCGTTCGCGATCTCCTTCAGTTTCGCCCGCTTCTCGGCGAACTGCGCCACAAGCCGGCGGCGCCGGTTGTTTTTCTCGACTGAGCTTTTCTTTGCCATGTCTTCTCCAAGACCCACTTATCGGCGAACCGAGGTTAGATCTCTTTCGAGTTAGGTGCGGAACGGGAAATTGAAGGCGCGAAGCAGCTCGCGCGCCTCGTCGTCATTGCCAGCCGTGGTGCACACGATCACGTCCATGCCCCACGTCTCATCGATGTCGTCATAGGCGATCTCGTAGAACACGGTGTGCTCGCGAAGACCGAACGCGTAGTTTCCGCGGGTATCGAAGCTTTTCGGATTGAGGCCGCGGAAATCCTTCACGCGCGGCAGCGCCAGCGTGACCAGACGATCCAGGAACTCGTACATGCGATCGCCGCGCAGTGTGACCTTGGTCGCCAAGCGCCATGTTTTCGCGCACCTTGTAGGTGGCGACAGACTTGCGCGCTCGCGTGATCACCGGCCGCTGGCCAGCGATCAGGGCGAGATCCTTGGCGGCATTGTCGACCTTCTTGCGGTCAGCAACCGCCTCGCCGATCCCCATGTTGAGCACGATTTTCTCGAGCCGCGGGATCTGCATTGGGTTCTTGTAGCCGTACTTCTCGGCCATCGTCTTGCGCACAACCTGGTCATAGTGGACCTTCATGCGTGGCTTGTAGTCGGCCGGACGCGGCTTCGGCGGCGCAGCGGCGACCTTCGCCTCCTTGCCACGACCCTTGCCGGCCTGAGCCTTGGCGCGGGCTTTCTCAGCCTTCTCGGCTTTGTCGCCCTTCGACTTGTCGTTGTCGGCCATGATCGTCAGCTCTTCTTGTCTGGAATGAGTTCGCCCGAGCGCTTGGAAAAGCGCACCTTCTTGCCATCACCCAGGAACTTGAAGCCAACACGGGTCGGCTTGCCGTCCTTGGGATCCTCGATCGCAAGGTTCGACAAATCGATCGGACCTTCCTTCGAGATGATTCCGCCTTCACTAGTCGCGCTTTGCTTGGTATGGCGGCGGACCATGTTCACGCCACGCACGAGTGCGCGGTTCTCTTTCGGGCGAACCTCGATCACTTCGCCATGCTTGCCCTTGTCGCGGCCAGCAAGAACGATCACGTGATCACCCTTCTTGAATTTCAACGAGGCCATTACAGAACCTCCGGCGCGAGCGACATGATCTTGACGTGCTTGCGAGCACGAAGCTCGCGAGTCACTGGACCGAAGATGCGCGTCCCGACCGGATCGCCCTGCGGGTTGATCAGCACGGCAGCGTTCCGGTCGAAGCGGATCAGGGAGCCGTCGGCGCGGCGCACGCCCTTGGCGGTGCGCACGATGACGGCCTTCATAACCTGGCCCTTCTTCACGCGGCCTCGCGGAATCGCCTCTTTCACTGCGATGACAATCGTATCTCCGATCGTCGCGTACTTGCGCTTCGATCCACCGAGAACCTTGATGCACTGCACTCGGCGGGCGCCGGAATTGTCGGCCACGTCGAGAGTTGATTCCATTTGGATCATCGGGCGACCCTTAACTTCCTAGTTGCGCTTCGGATGCCCACTTCGCATCCGCGCTGTTTTCGCTTCCGCTTGCGGATGCGTTCTCGCATCCGGCGTTCGTTGTATCCGGATGCTCACTTCGCATCCGGGCTGGCCCTAAGCCGTTTGCTTGGTGAGGACCCATCGCTTGTTCTTCGAGATCGGCGCCGACTCCTCGATCCACACCTTGTCGCCAATCTTCGCCGAGTTAGCCTCGTCGTGGGCGTGGTACTTCTTCGAACGGCGCACCGTCTTCTTGAACAGCGGGTGCGTGAAGCGGCGCTCGACCTCGACCACGATGGTCTTGTTGTTCTTGTCGGACACCACGACGCCTTGCAGGACGCGCTTCGGCATTGTCTCGTTCCTCTTTAGCCGTTGGCTGTCGGCGCGGCGCCGCGCTTCTGGCGTGCAACGGTCATGATGCGGGCGATGTCGCGGCGGACAGTGCGCACGCGCGACGTATTCTCGAGCTGACCAGACGCCCGCTGGAAGCGCAGGTTGAACTGCTCCTTCTTCAGCTTCACCAGCTCGTCGTCGAGCTGGTCGATCGTCAGATCCTTGAACTTACCTGCAGCCATGACACTCCTCAATCATCCGGCGCCGGGCGCCAATCCCTATCAAAGCACCCGGGTCACGATTTTCGTTTTGATCGGCAACTTGGCGGCACCAAGCAACAGCGACTCGCGCGCGATCTGATCCGACACGCCGTCAATCTCGAACAAGATCCGGCCCGGCTTGACCCGTGCGACCCAGAGCTCTGGCGAGCCTTTGCCCGAGCCCATGCGCACTTCGGCCGGCTTCTTCGAGACCGGCACGTCCGGGAACACGCGGAACCAGACGCGGCCCTGGCGCTTCATATGACGCGTGATCGCGCGGCGAGCCGCCTCGATCTGGCGCGCGGTAATACGTTCCGGCTCCATGGCCTTGAGACCATAGGTGCCGAGGTCGAGCTGGGTCGCGCCCTTCGATGTTCCGTGGATACGACCCTTGAAGGCCTTCCGGAATTTTGTGCGCTTCGGTTGCAACATGGTGATTGATCCTCAAATCTCTCAGGCGCGTTCGGACCGGTCGCCGCGATCACGGCGACCGCCGCGATCACCGTCACCATCCCGGCGTGGACGACCGCCACCACCGCCGCCACCGCCCTCCTGAGCCTCGGCAGCCTTACGCTCCGACGCCATCGGGTCGTGCTCCATGATCTCGCCCTTGAAGATCCACACCTTCACGCCGATGATGCCATAGGCGGTACGGGCGAGACCGTAGCCAAAATCGATATCGGCACGCAGCGTGTGCAATGGCACGCGGCCTTCATGATACTTCTCGATGCGCGCAATCTCGGCGCCGCCAAGGCGACCGGACACGCAGATTTTGATCCCGTGCGCGCCAAGACGCAGCGCCGACTGCATCGAACGCTTCATAGCGCGGCGAAATGCAATGCGCCGTTCCAGCTGCTGGGCGATCGTCTCAGCCACCAGCGTTGCGTCGATTTCCGGCTTCCTGATCTCGACGATATTAAGATGCACCTCCGACGAGGTGAGCTTCGCGAGTTCACCGCGCAGCTTCTCGATGTCTGCGCCCTTCTTGCCGATCAGGATACCCGGGCGGGCCGAGTAGACCGTGACGCGGCACTTGCGGTGCGGGCGCTCGATGACAACCTTCGAGATCCCGGCCTGGCGCTGCTGCACCAAGATGTGCCGGCGCATGCTCAGGTCCTCGTGCAGCAGGCGGCCATATTCGCTGCGGCCCGAATACCAGCGGCTGTCCCAGGTCCGGTTGATGCCGACGCGCAGGCCAACGGGATTGACTTTATGACCCATTACTTCTGCTCCTCTGCCGCGACCGGCGGAACTTCACGGACAACAACCGTGATCTGCGCGAACGGCTTCAAGATGCTGGCACCACGGCCGCGGCCGCGGGCATGGAACCGCTTCAAAACCATATTCTTGCCGACCCAGGCCTCGGCCACGACGAGATCGTTGACGTCGAGCTGATGATTATTCTCGGCGTTGGCGACCGCACTCATCAGGCACTTCCTGACGTCGCCGGCAATCCGCTTTCTCGAGAACTCGAGCTCGGCGAGCGCCTTGTCGACCTTTTTCCCGCGGATCATCTGCGCAACGAGATTCAGCTTCTGCGGCGACACCCGAAGGTTCTTCACCACGGCCTGCGCCTCGGTTTCCGCGAGACTGCGCTCACGTTTCGGCTTGCCCATGTTACCTTGCCTTCACCGCTTTTTTGTCGCCGCTATGGCCATGGAACGTCCGCGTCGGCGAGAACTCGCCGAACTTATGACCGACCATGTCCTCGTTGATGGCAACGGGAATGTGCTTGTGACCGTTGTAAACGCCGAACGTCAGCCCGACGAACTGCGGCAGGATCGTCGAACGGCGCGACCAGATCCGAATGATCTCGTTGCGGCCGCCCGCGCGGACCTTCTCCGCCTTCCTCAGGAGATGGGCATCGATAAACGGGCCCTTCCATACCGAGCGTGTCATGACTGTGCTCCTTCTCGCGCGTCCATTACTTCGCCTTGGCACGGACGCGGATGATGTACTTATCGGTCGACTTGTTCTTGCGTGTCTTGTAGCCCTTCGTCGGCTTGCCCCAGGGCGTCGCCCAGTGTTTGCCGCCCTTGGTCCGGCCACCGTTTGGATGGTCGACCGGGTTCATGGCGATCGAACGAACAGTCGGGCGCTTGCCCATCCAGCGCGTGCGGCCAGCCTTGCCGATCGACACGTTGGTGTGGTCGGGATTCGAGACCGCGCCAACCGTCGCCATGCATTCGGAACGAACGCGCCGCGTCTCGCCCGACGAGAGCTTGATGATGGCCCAGCCGGCATCGCGGCCGACCAACTGCACATAGGCACCGGCCGAGCGGGCCATCTGGCCACCACGACCCTGCTTCAGCTCGACGTTGTGGACAATCGTGCCCACCGGCATCGCGCCCAACGGCATCGCATTGCCCGGTTTCACGTCGACCTTCGCACCGGAGACCACTTTGTCGCCGACCGCGAGGCGTTGCGGGGCCAAGATGTAGGACTGTTCGCCATCTGCATACTTGATCAGCGCGATGAACGCCGTGCGGTTCGGATCATACTCCAGACGCTCGACGGTCGCCTCGATATCCGCCTTCTTGCGGCGGAAGTCGACCAGCCGATAAGTCTGCTTGTGGCCGCCGCCGATGTGGCGCGTCGTGATGCGGCCATGATGATTGCGGCCACCGGTCTTGTGCTTGCCTTCGACCAGCACCTTGACGGGCCCGCCCTTCCACAGGTGCGACCGGTCAACGAGGACCAGGTTGCGCAGGCCCGGGGACGTCGGTCTGAATGTCTTGAGTGCCATTCCGAACTCCTCAGAGGCCTGTCGTCACGTCGATGGTCTGGCCATCTTCGAGCGTGACGATTGCCTTCTTCACATCGCTCTGGCGGGACATGATGCCCCGGAACGCCTTTTTCTTGCCCTTGCGCACGAGTGTATTCACCGCCTTGACCTTGACGTTGAACAGCTGCTCGATTGCCGTCTTGATTTCAGTCTTCGTCGCCGTGCGCTGCACGTTGAAGATGACCTGGTTCGCTTCCGAGGCGAGCGTTGCCTTTTCGGTGATGACCGGCGAGCGGATCACGTCGTAGGCTTTTGTCGGTTTGGTCATTTGAAGCGCGCCTCCAGCGCATCAACCGCAGCCTTCGTCAAGACGAGCTTCTTGCGGCGCAGGATGTCGTAGACGTTGATGCCTTCGATCGGCAGCACGTCGATGTTCGGGATATTGCGGGCGGCCTGGGCGAAGCCGGGCTCAAGGTCGCTGCCATCGATGAACAGAGCGTTGGTCAGCCCGAGTTTCTCGAAGCGCGCCTTCAGGTTCTTTGTCTTGCCCTCGGGCGCCTCGGCCTTGTCGAGCACGATCAGCTCGCCGGCCTTCGCCTTCGTGGACAGCGCGTGACGCAATGCCAGCGCGCGGACCTTCTTCGGCATGTCGATCGCATGATCGCGCGGCTTGGGACCGAACGCCTTGCCACCACCGCGCCACTGCGGCACCGACTTGTCACCGTGACGGGCGCCACCGGTGCCCTTCTGCTTGTACATCTTCTTGCCCGTGACCGTCACTTCGGAACGGTCCTGGGCGTGATGCGTACCGGCCATGCGCTTCAGCATCTGCCAGCGAACCATGCGATGCAGGATGTCCTGCCGCGGTTCAAGGTTGAAGATCTGGTCGTTGAGCTCAACCGAGCCGGCGGCGCCGGCATCAAGCGTTGTAATATCGGCTCGCATCAGGCCTGCTCCTTCGCCACGCCAGCGGCGTCATCGGTTGCGGCCTTGCGGAAGGCGCCAGGTTTCGGCGCTTCCTTCGGCAGTTCGCGCTTCACGGCATCGCGCACCAGCACCCAGCTGCCCCTGGTACCGGGCACTGCGCCGCGCACTAGGACGAGGCCGCGCGGAACGTCGGTGCCAACGACCTCAAGGTTGAGCGTGGTGATCCGCTCCGAGCCCATCTGGCCGGCCATCTTCTTGCCCTTGAACACCTTGCCCGGATCCTGACGCTGACCGGTCGAGCCGTGGGCGCGATGGGTCACCGACACACCGTGCGTGGCGCGCAGGCCGGAGAAGTTCCAGCGCTTCATGGCGCCCTGGAAGCCCTTGCCCTGGTTTGTGCCCGTCACGTCGACCCGTTGACCCTTGATGAAGTGGTCGGCCGTGATGACGGCCCCCACTTCAATCAGGTTGTCGGGAGACACCCGGAACTCGGCAACGCGGCGCTTCGGCTCCACCTTGGCGCGCGCGAAGTTCTCGCGCTCCGCCTTGGTGACGCGGGAGGCTTTGCGCAGGCCAGCACCAAGCTGGACCGCGGTATAGCCGTTCTTGTCGTTCGTGCGGTGCGAAAGAACCTGAACGTTGTCGAGCTTCAAGACGGTCACAGGGATATGTTCCCCCTGCTCCGTGAAAACCCGGGTCATTCCGATCTTCTGCGCGATCACTCCGGAACGCATCCGTGCAATCCCTTCCTCATTCATGGCACCGCGGCTTGCGCACGCCGGCACCGGATACGGGTTTAGAGCTTGATCTCGACGTCGACGCCGGCGGCGAGATCGAGTTTCATGAGCGCGTCGACCGTCTGCGGGGTCGGGTCGACGATGTCCAGCATGCGCTTGTGTGTGCGCATCTCGAACTGCTCGCGGCTCTTCTTGTCGATATGGGGCGACCGATTGACCGTGAAACGCTCGATGCGCGTCGGCAGCGGGATCGGCCCGCGAACCTCAGCGCCAGTCCGCTTCGCCGTATTGACGATCTCGCGCGTCGACGCATCAAGGATGCGATGATCGAACGCCTTCAAGCGGATGCGGATATTTTGACCGTTCATGGTAGTCGCTCTTCTCTAAAAAGGAACGGAAGCGCCGGTGGGCGCTTCCGTATCGGTGTGACTACTCGACGATTTTGGTAACGACGCCGGCTCCGACGGTGCGGCCGCCCTCGCGGATGGCGAAGCGAACCTTCTCCTCCATCGCGATCGGCTGAATGAGCTCCACCGCGAACTCCGCGTTGTCACCCGGCATCACCATCTCCGTCCCCTGCTTCAGCGTCACGACGCCCGTAACGTCCGTCGTCCGGAAGTAAAACTGAGGACGGTAATTGTTGAAGAACGGCGTGTGACGACCACCCTCTTCCTTCGTCAGGATGTAGGCCTCAGCCATGAACTTCTTGTGCGGCTTGACCGAACCCGGCTTCGCCAGAACCTGGCCGCGCTCAACCGCTTCCTTCTCGATGCCGCGCAGAAGGCAACCCACGTTGTCGCCGGCCTCACCCGAATCCAGAAGCTTCCGGAACATCTCCACGCCCGTCACGATCGTCTTCTGCGTGTCCTTCAGCCCGATGATCTCGGCTTCCTCGCCCACCTTCACACGCCCGCGCTCGATCCGCCCCGTCACAACCGTGCCGCGGCCCGAAATCGAGAACACGTCCTCGATCGGCATCAGGAACGGCTTGTCGACCTCACGCTGCGGCTGCGGAATATACGTGTCAAGAGCATCGTACAGCTTCAGGATCGCCTCGTCAGCCAGCGGGCCCTTCTCACCGTTCAGAGCCTTGATCGCGGCCCCGCGGATCACCGGCGTCTCGTCGCCCGGGAACTGGTAAACCTTCAGAAGCTCCCGAACCTCAAGCTCGACCAGGTCCAGAAGCTCCGCGTCGTCCACCACGTCGCACTTGTTCAGGAACACGACGATGTAGGGAACGCCAACCTGACGCGCCAACAGAATGTGCTCCCGTGTCTGCGGCATCGGGCCGTCAACAGCCGAAACCACCAGGATCGCGCCATCCATCTGCGCAGCACCCGTGATCATGTTCTTCACGTAGTCCGCATGACCCGGGCAATCAACATGCGCGTAATGACGCTTCGCAGTCGAATACTCAACGTGGCTCGTCGCAATCGTCAAAATCTTCGTCGGATCACGACGCCCCTGGCTCTCAGACGCCTTCGCGACCTCGTCATACGCAATCGCAGTCTTCGTCCAACCCTTGTCCGCAGACACCTTCGTCAGCGCAGCCGTCAACGTCGTCTTTCCATGATCAACGTGGCCGATCGTGCCTACGTTGCAATGCGGCTTGCTGCGATCAAACTTTTCCTTGGCCATCGTCGGCTCCCTTGTCTTCTCGAACCCGAGTGTCTTGAACCTTGCCGGCGCTTCGCCGACCCTGCAGTCGAAGCCGGGACAGCTGCCCCGACTCAATTTCAGACGTACTTCGCCTTGACCTCCTCGGCGACGCTGCGCGGAACTTCGGCGTAGTGAGCGAACTGCATCGTGTACGATGCGCGCCCAGTCGACTGCGACCGAAGCTGGCTGACGTAGCCGAACATGTTGGCGAGCGGCACATTGGCGCGAATAACTGTCGCGTTACCGCGCATTTCCTGCGTGCGGATCTGGCCACGACGGCTATTGATGTCACCGATGATGCCACCGACGAAATCGCCGGGCGTCACCACCTCGACGTCCATCACTGGCTCGAGAATCTTGATGCCAGCCTTCTGGCACGCCTCGCGCATCGCCTGGCGGGATGCAATTTCGAAGGCGATCGCCGACAAGTCCACTTCGTGGAAGGCGCCGTCGAACAACGTCACCTTCATGTCGACGAGCGGGAAGCCAATGAGCACGCCCGATTCCCAGACCGACTTGATACCCTTTTCAACGCCGGGGATGAATTCCTTCGGCACGGCGCCGCCGATGATGTCGGCGTCGAACTCGTTGCCCTTGCCGGTCTCGTTGGCCTCGAGGCGCAACTTCACGCGCGCAAACTGGCCGGTACCGCCGGTCTGCTTCTTGTGGGTGTAATCGATATCGGTCGGCCTCGCTAGCGTCTCGCGGTAGGCGACTTCGGGCGCTCCCGGCGTGCACTCGACGCCGTACGTGCGCTTCAGGATGTCGACCTTGATGTCGAGATGCAGCTCGCCCATGCCCTTGATGCGCGTCTCACCTGATTCCGGGTCGACAGAGATGCGGAACGACGGGTCTTCCAACGCCAGCGTATAGAGCGCCAGCGCCATCTTCTCCTGATCGCCGCGCGACTTCGGCTCGATCTTCATCTCGATGACCGGCTCGGGGAAATCCATCTTCTCGAGGATCACCGGCTTGTTCGGGTCACACAGCGTCTCGCCCGTGCGGGTATCCTTAAGGCCCTGCAGCGCCACAATGTCGCCCGCAAAGGCTTCCTTGATGTCGTCCATCTTGTCCGCGTGCATCAGATACATGCGGCCGGCGCGCTCTTTCTTATCGCGCGTCGTATTCGCCAGCGCCATGCCCTGCTCGATCTTGCCCGAGTAGATCCGGCAGAACGTCACCGCGCCCACGTGCGGGAAGCTCATGATCTTGAACGCGATCATGGCCAACGGATCGCTGTCTGTCGGATGGCGGGGTGTTTCCGCGCCTGTCTTGGGGTCCGTGCCCTGGTAGGCTTCGCGATCGAGCGGCGACGGCAGGAAGTCGACGACCGCGTCGAGCAGCGTCTGCACGCCCTTGTTCTTGAAGGCCGAGCCGCACATCATCGGATAAAACGTGCGCGATACCGTCGCTTTTCGGATCATTTTGCGAAGCGTGTCGGCATCCGGCTCGTTGCCATCGAGATAGGCGGCCATAACGTCGTCGTCCATCTCGACGGCGGCTTCGATCATAGCGGCGCGGAACTCTGCAGCCTTGTCGACGAGATCAGCCGGAATCGGCCCCTCAACCATCTTGGCGTCTTTGCCGTCACTATCCCAAGTAATGGCCTTCATCGTGATCAGGTCGACAACGCCGGCAAATGTGCTTTCCGCACCGATCGGCAGCTGAATTGGAACAGCGCGCGCGCCCAGCTTCTCCTTGATGTCGTCAAGGCACATGTAGAAGTCGGCGCCCGTCTTGTCCATTTTGTTGGAGAAGATGATTCGCGGCACGCCGTACTTGTCGCCCTGGCGCCAGACGGTCTCAGTTTGAGGTTCGACTCCTTGGTTGCTGTCGAGCACGCACACGGCGCCGTCGAGCACGCGCAGCGAACGCTCGACTTCGATCGTGAAATCGACGTGTCCGGGCGTGTCAATGATGTTCAGGCGACGCTTGTTACCGTCGCGGCCCGGCCAGAAGCAGGTGGTGGCAGCCGACGTGATGGTGATGCCGCGCTCAGCCTCCTGATCCATGAAATCCATGGTGGCCGCGCCATCGTGGACTTCACCGATCTTGTACGACTTGCCCGTATAATAGAGGATCCGCTCCGTTGTCGTCGTTTTTCCAGCATCGATGTGAGCCATGATGCCGAAATTGCGGTAGTCCTCGATCTTGTATTCGCGAGCCATGTTGTGCCTCGGAGTCTCTCTAGTTGCGCTTCGGATGCCCACTTCACATCCGCGCAGTTATGCTTGTCGCGCGATTACCAGCGGTAGTGCGAGAAGGCCCGGTTCGCTTCAGCCATCTTGTGCGTGTCTTCGCGCTTCTTCACCGCCGTACCGCGGTTATTGGCAGCGTCCAGCAGTTCGCTCGACAGCCGCTCCTCCATCGTGTTCTCGTTTCGCGCACGCGCCGCGGTGATGATCCAGCGGATGGCCAGTGCCTGCCGGCGCTCAGTGCGAACCTCGACTGGCACCTGGTAGGTGGCGCCGCCGACGCGCCGCGAGCGGACCTCGACGGCCGGCATCACATTCTCCAGTGCCTGATGGAACAGCGGCAACGGATCGGCCTTGGCCTTCTGCTGGACGCGATCGAAGGCTCCATAGAGGATGTTCTCCGCCACGGACTTCTTCCCCTGCTCCATGATCGAGTTCATGAACTTGGACACGACCAAGTCGTTGAACTTCGGATCCGGGTTGATCACCCGCTTTTCAGCTCTGTGCCGACGCGACATTTGTGACGTCCTTATTATTCCGGGGCCACTGCCCTGATCTTGTCGAGGTCCCGGATTGCGCTCGGCAGAGCCTCGCTGGTCCGGGACGACCTACGCCGCTGCTCAGGTCACTTAGGCCGCTTGGCACCGTACTTGGAACGGCGCTGGCGGCGGTCGGCGACACCTTGCGTGTCGAGCACACCGCGGATGATGTGATAGCGAACGCCGGGCAGATCCTTGACGCGCCCCCCCCGGATCATAACCACCGAGTGCTCCTGGAGGTTGTGGCCTTCGCCTGGAATGTAGCCAATGACCTCGAAGCCGTTGGTCAACCGCACCTTAGCAACCTTGCGAAGGGCCGAGTTCGGCTTCTTCGGCGTCGTCGTATAAACGCGGGTGCACACGCCGCGCTTCTGGGGGCACGCCTCCATGTGGCGTGATTTCTCGCGATAGACGCGCTTGGTGCGCGACTTGCGGATCAGCTGTTGTATCGTCGGCATGCGCCTCTTCCACCCTGTACGCCGCCCGGACGAGGCATGCGCCAAACCAAATTAGCCAAGCCACCGCTACGGTGGCCCAGCCCAAAGCACCAGAGGATCCGACGGTCCGCTTGCGCAGCCCGTGATCATGGTCCCGAAGATGTCCTCTGCTTGTAACCGAACGACAGTGTTTAGAGCGACCGCAGCAATCGCGGATGGCCTACGACCTATCGTGAGAGTGGGCGCAAACTATCCACAACGTTACCGCGCGTCAACTCCTTGTGTTGCATCGCGGCGAATTATTTTGTCACGGCCAAGCAAAATTGGCGGGATCTGAATTGGCAACGGCCACCGAGGTGGCCGTTGTTATTACGATACCGACAGTCTGCTTATTCCGCAGCCTCCTCGGTTGTTCGGCGACGACGGCGTACGGGGGCCGCCGGCTCGCCGTCACCCGGCCCGGAGAGGGCGCGGGAATCTTCCGACTTGGCCTTCTCCTTGGCGATGAGTTCGTCACGCTTGGCTGCAACGCGCCGAATCTCGCGCAGCATGCCGCCGGTACCTGCCGGGATCAGGCGGCCGACGATGACGTTCTCCTTTAGGCCGTCGAGCGTATCTACCTTGCCGTTAACCGCGGCGTCCGTGAGGACGCGCGTCGTTTCCTGGAAGGACGCGGCCGAGATGAACGAGTTCGTCTGCAGCGACGCCTTGGTGATGCCGAGTAGAACCGGCTTGCCCGAGGCCGGCCGCTTGCCGGCCTTCTCAAGCTCGACGTTCTTCGCGTCGAGTTCGATCTTATCGATCTGCTCGCCCTTCAGGTACTCGCTGTCGCCGATCTCCTCGATCTCGACTTTCTGCAGCATCTGGCGAACGATCACTTCGATGTGCTTGTCGTTGATCGTCACGCCTTGCAGCCGATAGACGTCCTGGATCTCCTTGATCAGGTACTTGGCCAGCTCCTCGACGCCCTTGATCGCCAGGATGTCATGTGGTGCCGGATGCCCGTCATAGACGAAGTCACCCTTCTCCACACGATCCCCATGCTGGACGGCGAGGCTCTTGCCGCGTGGGATCAAGTACTCGATCGCCGCCGCCCCGTCGCCGTCAGGCTTGATCGTGATGCGCTGCTTATTCTTGTAGTCCTTGCCGAATTCGACGGTGCCGGAGGCCTCCGCGATGATCGCGTGGTCCTTGGGGCGCCGGGCCTCGAACAACTCCGCTACCCGTGGCAGACCGCCAGTGATGTCGCCCGACTTAGCCGATGCAATCGGTACACGTGCGAGCACGTCACCTGCTTTCACCTTGGCGCCGGAGTCGACCGACAGCACAGCCTCGACCGGCAGCAGATAACGGGCATCGCCGCCTCGGCCGAGCTTCACCGGCTTGCCGTTCTTCGCTTCCTTGATGACGACGGCTGGCTTCAGATCGTTGCCGCGCGGCGAAGCACGCCAGTCGACGACGACGCGGTTCGTGGTGCCTTTGACCTCGTCGGTCTGCTCCTTGACCGAAAGACCGTCGACCATATCCTCGAAGTCGGCGAAGCCGTCAACCTCGGAGAGAATCGGCCGCGTGTAAGGATCCCACTGGGCGATGCGCGTGCCGCGCTTCACCTGATCGCCGTCATCGACGTGGAGCCGGGCGCCGTAAACCACCTTGTGCGTGGCCAGTTCCTTGCCGCCCTGATCGGAAATCACGACTGACATGGTCCGGCCCATCGAGATGAGACGACCCTGGCCATCGCGCATCACGTTGCGGTTCTTGACCTTCACAGCGCCGTTGAAGTTCGACTCGATAAAGGACTGGTCGACGGTCTGCGCCACGCCGCCGATGTGGAACGTGCGCATCGTGAGCTGGGTCCCCGGCTCACCGATCGACTGTGCGGCGATGACGCCGACAGCCTCGCCGATGTTGACGCGCGTACCACGCGCCAGGTCGCGGCCGTAGCACTTTGCGCAAACGCTGACCGGCGTCTCGCACGTCAGCACCGAACGAATGCGCACCTCCTGGACCTGGGCCTTGTCGATCAACTCGACCTGGGCCTCTTCGATCAGGTCGCCGGTCTTGACGATCACATTTTTGGACAGCGGATCGAGGATATCCTCGGCGGCGGTGCGTCCGAGCACACGGGCGGACAGCGACACGATCACCGTGCCGGCGTCGACGACGGCCTGCACGTTGATGCCGCGATCGGTGCCGCAATCGTCCTCGGTGATGATGCAGTCCTGAGCAACGTCGACGAGACGGCGCGTCAGGTAGCCCGAGTTCGCCGTCTTCAAGGCGGTGTCTGCGAGCCCCTTGCGGGCGCCGTGCGTCGAGTTGAAGTACTCGAGCACCGACAGGCCTTCCTTGAAGTTCGAGATGATCGGTGTCTCGATGATCTCCCCCGACGGCTTGGTCATCAGACCGCGCATGCCGGCGAGCTGCTTCATTTGCGTTGGCGAGCCGCGCGCGCCCGAGTGGCTCATCATGAAGATCGAGTTGACCGGACGTTCGCGGCCCGTGACCTTGTCCTTCTCCACGGTCGAGATCCGGTCCATCATCTCCTTGGCGATCTGATCCGTGCACTTCGACCAAGCGTCGACAACCTTGTTGTACTTCTCCAGGCGGGTGATCAGGCCGTCGTTGTACTGCTGCTCGAACTCGCGCACGAGTTCGGTCGTCTGAGCGACGATCTTCGGCTTCGTCTCCGGAATCACCATGTCGTCCTTGCCGAACGAAATACCGGCCTTGAACGCGTGGTAAAAACCAAGGCCCATGATGCGGTCGCAGAAGATCACCGTCTCCTTCTGACCGCAGTTGCGGTAGACGGCATCGATGAGGCCCGAAATCGCCTTTTTGGTCAGCAGCTGGTTGACCAGGCTGAAGTTGACGTCCGGCTTCTGCGGGAGCAGTTCACCGAGGAACATTCGGCCCGGCGTCGTCTCCACGACCTCGTAGTACTCCTTGCCTTCGCTGTCGATCTGGCGAACGCGCCCACGCACCTTCGCATGCAGCGTCGTCACGCCGGCCGCCAGCGCATGATGAACCTCGGAAACCGAGCCGAAGACCATCCCCTCGCCCGGTTCCTTGTCGCGCATAATCGACACGTAGTAGAGGCCAAGGACGATGTCCTGGCTCGGTACGATAATCGGCGAGCCGTTAGCCGGATGCAGAATGTTGTTGGTCGACATCATCAAGACGCGCGCTTCGAGCTGCGCCTCGAGCGACAGCGGCACGTGGACCGCCATCTGGTCGCCGTCGAAGTCGGCATTGAAGGCGGCACAAACCAGCGGATGCAGCTGGATCGCCTTGCCTTCGATCAGCGTTGGCTCGAAGGCCTGGATACCGAGACGGTGCAGCGTCGGCGCACGGTTGAGCATTACGGGGTGCTCGCGGATGACCTCATCGAGGACGTCCCACACCTCGCCCTTCTCCTTCTCGACAAGCTTCTTCGCCTGCTTCACCGTCGCGGCCTGGCCGAGGGCCTGGAGGCGCGCATAGATGAAGGGCTTGAACAGCTCGAGGGCCATCTTCTTCGGCAGGCCGCACTGGTGGAGCTTCAGTTCCGGACCGACGACGATGACCGAGCGGCCAGAATAATCGACGCGCTTGCCGAGCAGGTTCTGGCGGAACCGGCCCTGCTTGCCTTTGAGCATGTCGGCGAGCGACTTCAACGGACGCTTGTTAGCGCCGGTGATCACGCGGCCGCGCCGCCCGTTGTCGAAGAGCGCGTCGACGGCTTCCTGCAGCATCCGCTTTTCGTTGCGGATGATGATATCCGGCGCGCGCAGGTCGATCAGACGCTTCAGGCGGTTATTGCGGTTAATAACACGACGATAGAGATCGTTGAGATCGGACGTCGCGAAACGGCCACCATCGAGCGGCACCAGCGGGCGCAACTCGGGCGGGATCACGGGCACGACCGTCAGGATCATCCATTCCGGGCGGTTGCCCGAACTCGATGAACGCCTCGATCACCTTCAGGCGCTTGGCGAGCTTCTTCGGCTTCAGCTCGGTCGTCGCCTCGGCGATTTCTCGGCGAATTTCTTCGCGGATCTTGACCAGATCCATTGAGATCATGATCTCGCGGATCGCCTCGGCGCCGATACCGGCGGTGAAGCTGTCCTGGCCATGCTCCTCGAGCGCCTGATTATACTGCTCCTCGGTCAGAAGCTGCTTCTCCTTGAACGGGGAGACGCCCGGCTCGACAACGATGTAGTTCTCGAAATAGAGGACGCGCTCGAGGTCCTTCAGCGTCATGTCGAGCAGCAGACCGATCCGCGAGGGCAGCGATTTCAGGAACCAGATGTGGGCGACAGGCGCCGCCAGCTCGATGTGGCCCATGCGCTCGCGGCGCACTTTGGCGAGCGTCACCTCGACACCGCACTTTTCGCAAATCAGGCCCTTGTACTTCATGCGCTTGTACTTGCCGCACAAGCACTCATAGTCCTTGATCGGCCCGAAGATGCGCGCGCAGAAAAGGCCGTCCCGCTCCGGCTTGAATGTGCGGTAGTTGATCGTCTCAGGCTTCTTGATCTCGCCAAACGACCAGGACGAGATGTCCTGCGGGCTCGCAATAGAGATCTTGATCCGATCGAACGTCGGGGCCTGGACCTGGGTCTTGAAGAGGTTCGTGATCTCGTTCATCGGCTCTCTCCTGTCGGCACGCCGGCGATCGCGTCCGCGGCGGCGAATTCAGTGATCCTTCACCCCGGTAGCCGGGGCGAAGGCCGTGACGTGGGCGGCGCTACTCAGCGGCCGCCGGCGGAAGTTGAGGCTTGGGTTGCAGATCGGCGTCGGACACCGCCTCACCAGGAGGCGGTGCGATGCTGTTGATCAGATCGACATTGAGACCGAGCGCGCGCATCTCCTTGACGAGCACGTTGAAGCTTTCGGGGATACCGGCCTCAAACGCATCGTCGCCGCGTACAATCGACTCGTAAACCTTCGTGCGGCCGGCAACGTCGTCCGACTTGACCGTAAGCATCTCCTGCAGCGTGTAGGCGGCGCCATAGGCTTCGAGCGCCCACACCTCCATCTCGCCGAAGCGCTGACCACCGAACTGCGCCTTACCGCCGAGCGGCTGCTGGGTGACGAGGCTGTAGGGGCCGATCGAACGTGCGTGGATCTTGTCGTCCACGAGATGGTGGAGCTTCAGGATGTACTTGTAGCCGACCGTCACCTTACGATCGAACGGCTCACCGGTGCGCCCGTCATAGAGCGTCACCTGACCCGACGTGTCGAAGCCCGCAAGCTTCAGCATGTCGACGATGTCGCTTTCGCGCGCGCCGTCGAACACCGGCGTGGCGATCGGAACGCCCGACTTCAGCTGTTGGCCGAGGGCCACGATCTCGTCGTCCTTGAGCTTCGAGATTCCGCCCTGGTCCTCGTAGATCAGGCCAAGCTGGTCGCGCAACGCCTTGGCCTGCCCAGAAGCGTGGAACTTCTCCAACGCCTGATCGATCGCACGCCCGAGACCGCGACAGGCCCAGCCGAGATGCGTTTCGAGGATCTGTCCGACGTTCATACGACTCGGCACGCCGAGCGGATTGAGCACCACGTCGACGTGCGTTCCGTCGTCGAGGAACGGCATGTCCTCGCACGGAACGATCATCGACACGACGCCCTTGTTGCCGTGCCGGCCGGCCATCTTGTCGCCCGGCTGGATCTTGCGCTTCACGGCGACAAAGACCTTGACCATCTTCATGACGCCGGGCGGCAGTTCGTCGCCCCGCTGCAGCTTGTCAACCTTGTCGACGAAGCGGCGCTCGAGGCCCTTCTTGGCGTCCTCGTACTGCTTCTGGATGGCCTCGACGGCGGCCATCGACTTCTCGTCCTTGAGGCCGATCTCCCACCATTGACTGCGCGGGATGTCGGCGAGAATCGGCTCGTCGATGGTGGTGCCTTTGCGGGCGCCCTTCGGGCCCTTGGAGACCTCCTCGCCCATCAGCGCATCCTTGAGGCGCGCGTAGACGTTGCGATCGAGGATCTGGAGCTCGTCGTCGCGGTCCTTCGCGAGACGCTCGATTTCCTCGCGCTCGATCGACATCGCGCGCTCGTCTTTTTCGACGCCATGCCGATTGAAGACGCGCACTTCGACGATGGTTCCGCTGACGCCCGGCGGCAGGCGCAGCGACGTATCGCGCACGTCCGACGCCTTCTCACCGAAGATCGCGCGCAGGAGTTTTTCTTCCGGCGTCATCGGGCTTTCGCCCTTGGGCGTGATTTTGCCGACCAGAATATCGCCTGGGTTCACTTCGGCACCGATGTAGACGATGCCGGCCTCGTCGAGGTTCTTCAACGCTTCTTCCGACACGTTCGGAATGTCGCGCGTGATCTCCTCAGGCCCGAGCTTGGTGTCGCGGGCCATCACCTCGAATTCCTCGATGTGGATCGAGGTGAAGACGTCCTCGGACACGACGCGCTCGGAGAGCAGGATCGAGTCCTCGAAGTTGTAGCCCATCCAAGGCATGAACGCGACGAGCATGTTCTTGCCGAGCGCCAGATCGCCGAGATCGGTCGACGGGCCGTCGGCAATGATCTCGCCGGACTTCACGGAGTCGCCGACATTCACCAGCGGTCGCTGGTTGATGCAGGTGTTCTGGTTCGAGCGCTGGAATTTGCGCAAACGATAGATATCGACACCTGGCTTCGAGGGATCCTCTTCCTCGGTCGCACGCACGACGATGCGCGTTGCGTCCACCTGATCGACGATACCAGTCCGGCGGGCAGCGATGGCGGCGCCGGAATCGCGGGCGACGACCTCCTCCATGCCGGTGCCGACGAGTGGCGCCTCGGCCTTGACCAGCGGCACGGCCTGCCGCTGCATGTTCGAGCCCATCAAAGCGCGGTTCGCGTCATCGTTCTCGAGGAATGGGATGAGCGCGGCCGCAACCGACACGAGCTGCTTCGGCGACACGTCGATGTAGTCGACCTTGTCGGGCGTGACCGGCATCGGGTCGCCCTGATAGCGGACGGTGACGAGGTCGCCGGTCAGGCGGCCTTTGTCGTCGACGGCCGCATTGGCCTGGGCGACGTGATGGCGCATCTCTTCCATTGCGGAGAGATAGAGTACCTCACTGGTGAGGCGCCCATCTTTGACCTTGCGATAGGGGCTCTCGATGAAGCCGTACTTGTTGACGCGCGCGAACGTCGCCAGGGAGTTGATCAGGCCGATGTTCGGGCCTTCCGGCGTCTCGATCGGGCAGATTCGGCCGTAATGCGTCGGATGCACGTCGCGCACCTCGAAGCCGGCGCGCTCACGCGTCAGACCGCCTGGCCCCAGCGCCGACAGACGCCGCTTGTGCGTGATCTCGGACAGCGGGTTGGTCTGGTCCATGAACTGGCTGAGCTGCGACGAGCCGAAGAACTCGCGCACGGCGGCAGCCGCCGGCTTCGCGTTGATCAGATCCTGAGGCATGACCGTGTCGATATCGACCGAGCTCATACGCTCCTTGATGGCGCGCTCCATACGCAGAAGGCCGATGCGATACTGGTTCTCCATGAGTTCGCCAACTGAGCGCACCCGGCGATTGCCGAGGTGGTCGATGTCGTCGATCTCGCCTTTGCCGTCGCGCAGGCCGACGAGCGTCTTCACGACCGCCAGAATGTCCTCCTGGCGCAGAACGCGAACGGTATCCTCGGCCTTGAGATCGAGGCGCATGTTCATCTTCACGCGGCCAACCGCCGAAAGGTCATAGCGCTCGGAGTCAAAAATCAAACCATGGAACAGGCCTTCAGCGGCGTCGATCGTGGGCGGCTCACCGGGGCGCATGACGCGGTAGATGTCGAGCAGCGCTTCAACGCGGTTCGAATTCTTGTCGATGTTGAGCGTATTACGGATGTAACCGCCGACCGTGACGTGGTCGATATCAAGGATCGGAAACTCCTTGATTTTGGCGTCCTTGATCACCTCCAACAGCTTGGCATCGATCTCGTCGCCGGCCTCGCCATAGATCTGGCCCGTGTCCATGTTGACAAGATCCACCGCCAGGTACCGGCCAGCAAGTTCCTCAGGCGCCACCAACACCTCGGACAGGCCGTCCTTGGCCAGATCGCGCGCCAGCTTGGCCGAGATCTTTTCTCCGGCCTTCGCCACGAGTTCGCCCGACTTCGCATCGACGAGATCTGCAACCGGCGTCACGCCGCGCATCTTCTCGGCAACGAAGGGCATCTTCCAGCCCTTTTTCGAGTCCTTGATTTCGATCGAGTTGTAGAATGTGCCCAGGATATCCTCGTCGTCGAGGCCGAGCGCATAGAGCAGCGTCGTGACCGGCAGCTTGCGCTTGCGGTCGATGCGCACATAGACGTTGTCCTTGGCGTCGAACTCGAAGTCGAGCCATGATCCGCGGTAGGGAATGATGCGGGCAGCGAACAAGAGCTTGCCAGACGCGTGAGTGCGGCCGCGATCGTGGTCGAAGAAAACACCTGGCGAGCGGTGCATCTGGGAGACGATGACGCGCTCGGTACCGTTGATAACGAAGGTGCCGTTCGACGTCATGAAGGGCATGTCGCCCATGTAGACGTCCTGCTCCTTCACGTCTTTGATCGACTTGGAGCCCGTCTCCTCGTTCACATCGAACACGATCAGGCGCAGCTTCACCTTCAGCGGCGCCGCAAACGTCATGTCACGCTGCTGACACTCGTCGACGTCAAATTTCGGCGGCTCGAACTCGTACCGGACGAACTCCAGCGTCGACTTGCCCGAGAAATCGGAGATCGGGAACACCGACCGGAACACGGACTGCAAGCCGGTGTCGGCGCGCCCCCCCGGCGGCTCCTTGACCATGAGGAAGTCGTCGTAGGAGCTCTTTTGGACCTCGATCAGGTTCGGCATCACGGCAACCTCGCCGAGCGAGCCGAACTTCCTTCTGATGCGCCGACGGCCGGTGAACGTTTCAGCCATTGTTCGCTCCTCTTGGTTGGCGGAAGATCCGCCTTCAGATGTGGCACGCCGGCATGGCTGCAGGCGCTTGTCTTAGAAACGGCTTGCCGGAGCGCCCGAACCGGCGCCTTGCAGCGCCATGGACCCTCCGGAAAACCGTTCGAGAGTGGCAGTCGGCACGCAGCAATCGGGAAATCCCCAAGGCCGCGTGCCGGTTGCCATATCGCTTACTTCACTTCGACCTTGGCGCCCGCATCTTCGAGCTGCTTCCTGATCTTGGCGGCTTCGTCCTTGTTCACGCCCTCTTTTACGGTCTTGCCACCGGCCTCGACGAGGTCCTTGGCTTCCTTCAGACCGAGGCCCGTGATCGTGCGGACCTCTTTGATGACGTTGATCTTCTTTTCGCCACCAGAAATCAGGACGACGGCGAACTCGGTCTGCTCTTCGGCAGGGGCAGCTGCAGCAGCAGCCGGGCCCGCAACGGCCACAGCAGCGGCAGCGGCGGATACGCCCCACTTCTCCTCGAGCATCTTGATGAGCTGCGACATCTCAAGGATGGTCAGCTTCGAGAGATTCTCGGCATGCATTGCAAGATCAGCACTCATTGTATTTTCCTGTCAGTTTGAACCTGGAAGTTGATGTTGGATCGACCGGGTTGATCGTCTGTGCTCACGCAGCAGCCGCATCTCCCTTGTCCGATTTCGCCTTCAAGAGGCGAGCAAGTGCCGACGCCGGCTCGTTCAACGTGCGCACAAACTTGCTTGCCGGTGCATTCATCACACCGAGCAGCATAGCTCTGAGCTCATCGAGTGAGGGCAGTTCCGCCAGCGCTTTCACGGCATTGGCATCGAGGACGGTCTTGCCCATGGCGCCACCGAGAATGACGAGCTTGTCATTCTCCTTGGCGTAGGCGACCGCCGACTTGGCCGCAGCGATCGGATCCTTCGAGAAGGCCAGAATGGTCGGCCCCTTCAGAAGTCCCTTGATCCCTTCGGCATCCGTACCGTTGAGCGCGAGCGCGGCCAGCTTGTTCTTCGCGACCTTCACCGAGCCCCCTGACGCCTTCACGCGGCGCCGGAAGTCTGCGGATTGGGCTGCGACCAAGCCGGCATTGCGAGCGACGACGATCACGCCGGTGTCTTTCAACAGGGCGTTGAGCGTCGAGACGAGCTCGCGTTTTTCGGCTCTGTCCACTTGGCTACACTCCGAATTTGCAGTCCGCCCGTCGCCGGGCATCCTGCGGGTTGCACCTTGCCGCGTTGCAATCGTTGCCGATCGCGACCCGGCGGTTGGATCCTGTCCGCCCGCGCGGCCTTGCGGCTGCTCGGTGCGACCCGAAGAGGTTCAAACCGTCACGGCCCACAGGTGGGCAATTCCGGCTCGTCTCCCGTCTAAGCAGGCCCCGGTTTGGCTTAGGCCGGCAAGCTGCCGGCACCTGCAATCTCGGACAGGGTCGAGACCAATACCGAGGTACCGGTCTCGATCCCGGGCTTGCGCCCGGAATTGGTTGTCTTCGCGCCCACGTCTTGACGAAGCTGAGCTCCGCTTAAACGCATCCGGCGCTCTTGATCTTTGCGCCTTCGGATGCCCACTTCGCATCCGGCGCGCGTCAGCCCTGAACGGGGCCAACCACCACGCTCGACTGCTCGAGCTTCAGGCCCGGCCCTTGTGTCGAGGCAATGGAAATCTTCTTGAGGAATGCGCCCTTTGAACCGGCTGGCTTCGCCTTCACGACGGCGTCGACGAACGCCTTGATATTCTCGACCAACGCCTGCTCGTTGAAGCTCGCCTTGCCGACGCCGGCATGAATGACGCCGGCCTTCTCGACTCGGAACTCGACAGCACCGCCCTTGGCGCCCTTAATCGCTCCGACGACGTCCATGGTGACCGTGCCGACACGCGGGTTCGGCATCATGCCACGGGGGCCGAGCACTTTGCCGAGCCGGCCAACGAGGCCCATCATGTCGGGCGTCGCGATGCAGCGATCAAAGTTGATCACGCCCTTCGACACCTGCTCGACGAGATCCTCCGCGCCGACGACGTCGGCACCGGCGGCTTTCGCCTCTTCGGCCTTCGGCCCGCGCGCAAACACGGCAACCCGCTGCGTCCGGCCAGAGCCGTTCGGCAGATTGCAAACGCCGCGAACCATCTGATCGGCATGCTTCGGATCAACGCCGAGATTCATCGCGATTTCGATGGTCTCGTCGAACTTTGCCTTGGCGCGCGACTTGACCAGCTTCACGGCCTCCTCGACGGAGTAAGCCTTGGAGCGATCGAGGTCGTTGTTGGCGGCTGCCAGGCGCTTGCCGCCGGCAAGGCGCGTCGCCTTGATCTTCTCGGGTGCGATTGCCATGGCTTAATTCTCCACGACCTGAAGGCCCATCGAACGGGCGGTACCGGCAAGCGTCTTCGTCGCAGCTTCGACGTCGACGGTGTTCATATCCTTGAGCTTGGTCTTGGCGATATCGCGCAGCTGCGCGATCGTCACCTGACCAGCAACCGTGCGGCCCGGCTCCTTCGAGCCCGAGCCCGGCTTGCCGGTTGCTTTCATGCCGGCGGCCTTTTTGATGAGGAACGTCGCCGGCGGCATCCGCATCTCAAAGGTGAACGAGCGGTCCGAATACACGGTGATCTTCACCGGGATCGGCGCGCCCTGCTCGAGTTCCTTCGTTTTCGCGTTGAATGCCTTGCAGAATTCCATGATGTTGACGCCGCGCTGACCTAGCGCGGGGCCAATCGGCGGCGCTGGATTGGCAGCACCCGCCGGCACCTGCAGATTGATATAACCGTCAACTTTCTTTGCCATCTCTGTCCCCTGGCTCTGTTGTGGGAAGGCGAACCCTCCCAGGGTTAGCGGTCAACGGGCTGGCTGGCCCTTCCGCGGAACTTGCCGCAGCGGGACCAGGGCTTTAACCTGGATCCGCGTCGGCGCGACGAACGTCCGAAGTCTCTTGTCAGCCAGGGCCTGGACGCCGACCCTGGCTTCTGATCAGCTTGGAACCTTCTCCACCTGACCAAACTCGAGATCGACCCGGGTGGGCCGACCGAAAATCATAACGGCAACTTTCAAGCGCGACCGCTCTTCGTCGACTTCCTCGACTTGGCCAGCAAACGACGCGAACGGGCCATCGGAGACTTTGACGTTCTCGCCGATCTCGTAGGAGACCGACGGCTTCGGCCGCTCGACGCCTTCCTTCACCTGGTTGAGGATGCGCATCGCCTCGGCTTCAGTGATCGGGATCGCCTTGTTGTCGGCCCCGAGGAACCCGGTCACCTTCGGCGTGTTCTTGATCAGCACGAACGCCTGGTCCGTCATCTCCATCTTCACGAGCACGTAGCTCGGAAACAACTTGCGCTCGACCTCGCGCGGGCGGCCGCGGTGCACCTCGCGCACGGATTCAGAAGGCACCAGCACCTCCTCGAAGAGATCCTCGAGATTGGCGGCTTTGGCGCGCTCCTTGATCAACTCGGCCACCTTCTTCTCGAAGTTCGAGTAGGCGTGCACGATGTACCAGCGCTTGGCCATGTTTGTCTCTGTCAGCTCCAGATCGGGCCGCGCCCCGGCAAGGTTCAGCGGCCCAGCACCCACTTGACCACTGTGCCGATCGTCAGATCGGCGAGCGTGAAGAACGCAGCCGACAGCGCCACCATGATCAGCACCATCAACGTCGTGATCCATACTTCTTTCCAGGTGGGCCAAGTGACCTTGGCCACTTCCTGCCGCACTTCCTGGATAAACTGAAACGGGTTGAGCATTACCCCTCGCATCCGACCCTCAGCGCTGCCCATGACCGATGCTTCGGAGGACAGCGAAAATCTCATCACGTGGCAGGAAACGATCCGGTTAAGCTCGGCCAGTCCAGATTGGCAGGGGCGGAGGGTCTCGAACCCCCAGCCTTCGGTTTTGGAGACCGACGCTCTACCAATTGAGCTACACCCCTTAATATCTTCGTTGATCGGCCATCGCTAAATCGTTGATTCAACGTGCAAATCCCTAAGATTCGGACTTCTCAAGCGCCAGAGGCGGCATGCGCGGCCCCGGGGCTTCCACCCTGCGGTCTCGCTGCCGATCTCGGATCATTCCTACGATTTCATGGTTCTTATAGGCGCAAGGCGCGCAGCGCACAAGCGCAAATCGTCAATTCTTCCTTGACATGTGCTCTGGGCTCAACTCGCAAAAATGAACGTTGATCATTCATTCGACCGACTCGACGATGACCGCCGTGCCGTAGGCCAAAACCTCGGTCACCCCGGCGTTGATCTCGTTGGCGTCATAGCGCATGGCAATGATGGCGTTGGCCCCCATCGATCGGGCATGGGCGACCAGGAGGTCATAGGCTTCCTGGCGGGCCTCCTCGGCGAGCCGCGTGTAGATCGAGATATTGCCCCCGCGGATCGTCTGCAGGAACGCTCCGAACCCGGAGATCAGGTTGCGCGAGCGCACAGTGACGCCGCGCGCTACGCCGAGATGGCGCACGATCCGGTAGCCGGCGAGGTCGTTGGTGGTGGCTGCGAGCATCTGCCCGGTTCCGATTATCGACCTTCAGATCGAACGGCTTCCGATCTTCCCTGACGTGCCTTATTGATCGCTTCGTCCAAGTCATCGAGATGTGAGCACGCATCGTCGTACTCGCCACTTTCGACTTTTTCGTAGATGCGCGCGATAACACCGGCAACGCTGAGGCCAAGTTCTTCCGCCACGCGCAACCGGTCCTCCGCCAACTCAATCAGTCGTTCTTCCGCCTTCGACATTGCGAATTTTCACCGATCAACAAATCGAGCCATTGAACTAGGTTCGGGCTGCGCCCCGCGCTTGAGCGCCGATGCGAACCACAACCAGTTCCGGTGGACTACTCGACGATTTTGGTAACGACGCCGGCTCCGACGGTGCGGCCGCCCTCGCGGATGGCGAAGCGAACCTTCTCCTCCATCGCGATCGGCTGAATGAGCTCCACCGCGAACTCCGCGTTGTCACCCGGCATCACCATCTCCGTCCCCTGCTTCAGCGTCACGACGCCCGTAACGTCCGTCGTCCGGAAGTAAAACTGAGGACGGTAATTGTTGAAGAACGGCGTGTGACGACCACCTTCTTCCTTCGTCAGGATGTAGGCCTCAGCCATGAACTTCTTGTGCGGCTTGACCGAACCCGGCTTCGCCAGAACCTGGCCGCGCTCAACCGCTTCCTTCTCGATGCCGCGCAGAAGGCAACCCACGTTGTCGCCGGCCTCACCCGAATCCAGAAGCTTCCGGAACATCTCCACGCCCGTCACGATCGTCTTCTGCGTGTCCTTCAGCCCGATGATCTCGGCTTCCTCGCCCACCTTCACACGCCCGCGCTCGATCCGCCCCGTCACAACCGTGCCGCGGCCCGAAATCGAGAACACGTCTTCGATCGGCATCAGGAACGGCTTGTCGACCTCACGCTGCGGCTGCGGAATGTACGTGTCCAGAGCATCGTACAGCTTCAGGATCGCCTCGTCAGCCAGCGGACCCTTCTCGCCGTTCAGAGCCTTGATCGCAGCCCCGCGGATCACCGGCGTCTCGTCGCCCGGGAACTGGTAAACCTTCAGAAGCTCCCGAACCTCAAGCTCGACCAGGTCCAGAAGCTCCGCGTCGTCCACCACGTCGCACTTGTTCAGGAACACGACGATGTAGGGAACGCCAACCTGACGCGCCAAAAGAATGTGCTCCCGTGTCTGCGGCATCGGGCCGTCAACAGCCGAAACCACCAGGATCGCGCCATCCATCTGCGCAGCACCCGTGATCATGTTCTTCACGTAGTCCGCATGACCCGGGCAATCAACATGCGCGTAATGACGCTTCGCAGTCGAATACTCAACGTGACTCGTCGCAATCGTCAAAATCTTCGTCGGGTCACGACGCCCCTGGCTCTCAGACGCCTTCGCGACCTCGTCATACGCAATCGCAGTCTTCGTCCAACCCTTGTCCGCAGACACCTTCGTCAGCGCAGCCGTCAACGTCGTCTTTCCATGATCAACGTGGCCGATCGTGCCTACGTTGCAATGCGGCTTGCTGCGATCAAACTTTTCCTTGGCCATGATTGGGGTCCTGCTCTTGGGAACTGCGCGACATCACCCCAAAGGGGTTCGGGTCCGTCTGGCGCGAGCATGTAGCAGATACAGCGTGCCAAGCAAATCGCGGCGACCACAACAATTGAACAATGAGCATTAAAGGCATGGACTCAATCGCGCGCAGCCGATGCGATACCGGCATGGCGAGCCACCACGGCTCCCTGCATCGCGGAGATGCGATGGCGCAAGGGAGGCGCTTATTGTAACAACTCCCTTCTCGACCCTCGTCCCGCAGAATGGAGACCCTATGGACGGTGCCACGGCCCGCGCGCTTGTCGCAAGCGCATCGATCGGCACGCTGGCAACCATCGATGCCGCGACTGGACACCCCTACGCGTCGCTGGTGCAAATTGCGCCAACGGCTCGCGGCGAGGTGATCCTGCTGATTTCAGCCTTGGCGCGGCATACCCGGAATGTCGCTGCCGATGCCCGCGCCAGCGTGCTGGTCGACGAACGGATGGGAGGCGGTGACGGCGATCCGCTGACTCGAGGCCGGGTCACCTTGATCGGAACCATGGCGCGCACGATCTCGCCAGCCGCCATGCGCCGGTTCGTCGAGGTGCACCCATCGGCCGAGCAATACGCGTCGTTCGGCGACTTCGGCACTTGGCAACTGAATGTGTCGATGGCCCACTATATCGGCGGTTTCGGGCGGATTCGCGAGCTTTCGGCAACCGAATATCTGGCGCCGCAAGTCTAAACGGGCCTCAGCCGCCAGCAGCCCGCTCGGCAGCATCAACTGTATTCTGCAGCAGACACGCAATCGTCATCGGACCGACGCCTCCTGGCACCGGCGTGATGGCGCCAGCCACGCGGTGCGCCTCTTCGAACGCGACGTCCCCGACGAGGCGGCTCTTGCCGTCGGCCAGCGCGACGCGATTGATGCCGACGTCGATCACCGTGGCACCAGGCTTGATCCAGTCGCCGCGCACCATCTCCGGCCGCCCGACCGCCGCAACCACCACATCCGCACGGCGAACGACGGCGGCAAGATCCCGCGTGCGCGAATGGGCGATGGTCACCGTGCAATCTTCCGCCAGCAGCAACTGCGCCACCGGTTTGCCGACGATATTCGATCGGCCGACGACGACCGCTTCCAGTCCTTTCAGGCTCGCGTGCACCGACTTGGCCAGGATCACGCAGCCCAGCGGCGTGCACGGCACGAGCCCAGCCTGTCCCGTCGCCAGCCGGCCCGCGTTGACCGGATGGAAGCCGTCAACATCCTTGGCGGGATCGATGGCCTCGATCACACGCCCCGCGTCGATTTGCTCCGGCAATGGCAGCTGGACGAGAATACCGTGAACAGAGGACTCGCGATTGAGCGTGGCGATCAGCGCCAGCAGGTCGGCTTCGCGGGTCGTCGCCGGCAGCTTGTGCTCGAACGACCGCATACCCGCATCGATGGTCTGTCGCCCCTTGTTGCGCACATAGACCTGGCTCGCCGGATCGTCGCCGACAATGACGACGGCAAGCCCCGGAACGATCCCGCGCATGGCCGTGAGCTTTGCAACCCGCGCGGCAACCTGGCGCCGCACACGTTCGGCGATCGCCTTGCCATCGATTAGCTGTGCTTTGGCCATGCCCCGCTCCCTCTTGCTCGAAAACCCCTCATTTGACGTCTCCAGGCTTGACCAGCCATGCCGAAAGCCGGGTCTCGATCGCCGCTGCCTCCCCGGTGACCGCGACGCTCTTTACGCGGGATTTGCCGCCCTTGACCAAGGCTACCTGACGCTTCGGCAGGTTCAGCCAGCCGGCAATCAGCGCCTCAATGGCCGCATTTGCCGCGCCCTCGGAGGGGACCGCCCGGACCCGCGCCTTGATCGCGGGGCCCTCGCTGGTTGTTTCGAGCCCGCCGATTTCATCACGCGCGCTGCGGGGCGTGACCCGGACCCGCAGCAGGCAGCGGCCGTCGGTCCAGGTCCACGGCCTCCGGCCATCCGTCATACGAAGATCTTGGCGATGTTGGTCAACACTACGGATTGAACGAAATAGCAGCCGAGCAACAGAAAGATCGGCGAAATATCGATCCCCTGGAGGCTGGGGAGCAGACGCCCGATGAAGCGCCGGATCGGCTTTAAAAGCGGCTCTGTGACCGCATTGAGGGCGTTCCAGATCGAGCGGACCATCGGATTGTAGGCGTTGATGACGTTGAATCCGATCAACCAGCTCATGATCACCGACGCGAGTACGACATACGTGAACAGCGTAATGAGATAGCTGATAAAGTTGAGCAGCTCGAGCATGGAACCCGCTTTTTTCCCGATTCGGACCACCGACACATAAGGCAAGGGGCCTACAACCGGCAAGTGCGGAGGCGGTGGCGTTGCCGAAGGCCGCCCCAGTTCACATCTTGGCGTTAACGTGCATGGCTGATCGCGCCTTGTCTTGGATGCACGCGCGACGCAGCAACCATTGTCCCCCGCCGCCGGGGCGCTATAAGACCGTCTGAACAACGCCCGTTCGGAGCCAGAGGACAGGACACATGGCGAAAAGCCCGGAGGCCGGCACGCCCGAGAAACCAACCGATCCCCAGCTCAAGGCGCGCATCCTCGCGGAAGCCCTGCCGCACCTGATCCGCTACGACGGGCAGACCGTGATCGTCAAATTCGGCGGCAACGCCATGGGCGATCAAGCGTTGTCGGACGCCTTCGCCAAGGACATCGTCTATCTCAAGAAGTCCGGCGTAATCCCGATCGTCGTGCATGGCGGCGGCCCGCAGATCGCGGCCATGCTGAAGCGCCTCGACATCAAATCGGAGTTTGTGCACGGGCTGCGCGTCACCGACAAACCGACGGTGGAAGTGGTCGAGATGGTGCTGGCCGGCGCCATCAACAAGGACATCGTTTCCGCCATCAACCGGCAGGGCGGCAAGGCGGTCGGTATCTCGGGAAAAGATGCCAACCTCATGATCGCCAAGAAGATTACCGAGATGCCGGACCCGGAATCTAACATCATAAAGGCCGTCGACATCGGCTATGTCGGCGAGCCAGTCGAGGTCAATCCCGAGATCGTCGACGTGATTTCCAAGTCGGACCTGATCCCGGTGATCGCCCCGGTCGGCGTCTCGCGGGAAGGCCAAACGCTCAACATCAACGCCGATACATTCGCCTCCGCGCTCGCCGCCCGCATGAAGGCAAAACGGTTGCTGCTGCTGACCGACGTCGCGGGTGTCCTCGACAAGGACAAGAAACTGATCGAGGACCTCACCGTCGACGAAGCCCGCGCCATGATCCGCAACGGCACCATAACTGGTGGCATGATCCCGAAGATCGAGGGCTGTATCGAAGTGATCGAAGCTGGGGTCGAGGCCGTCGTGATCATCGATGGGCGGGTGCCGCATTGCGTGCTGCTGGAACTGTTTACCGAGCACGGCGTTGGCACCATCGTGCGCTCGAACCGCAAGACAAAGGGGGCTTGAGCATGAGCGCGGCCGGCGGATCAGCAGGGGGACGAGCCGGGCCACGCGAGGCCCGCGGCTTCGATAGAACGCGCATCTGGGTTTTCGACCTCGACAACACGCTCTATCCGGCGGAGTGCAATCTATTCGCCCAGGTCGACCAACGGATGGCGGAGTTCATCGCAAGGTACCTGGGGGTCCCGTTCGCCTACGCCCGACACCTACAGAAGAGCTACTACCGCCAGTTCGGCACCACGCTTGCCGGCATGATGCAGGTCCACAAGATGGACCCCAAGGCGTTCCTCGATTACGTGCATGACATTGATCTCGCACCGGTTCCCGAGCATCCGGAGCTGCGCGCCGCGATCAACCGGCTGCCTGGCCGCAAGCTGATCTTCACCGCCGGTTCGCACCGGCACGCCGAGCGGGTCGCGGGCAAGATCGGCATCCTCGATCTCTTCGAGGACATCATCGACATCGTCGACGCGGGTTTCGTGCCGAAAGAGAAGGCGGAAGCCTATCATACGCTGCTCGCGTCACATGACGTCGACCCGAAGATGGCTGCCATGTTCGAGGACATGCCGCACAATCTCGAAGCCCCGCACATGCTTGGAATGACCACCTGCCTCGTGCATTCGAGCTATGTCGACCATCCGATTCAACTGAAGATCCGGCAGTGGACCGAGCCCCCGGCGCACATCCATCACATGACGGAAAACCTCGCCGGTTTCCTCGGCGGCATCAAGCCTGCTTAACCGTCTCCGTCTTCGGCTTCGCCCTGACGGCATCATTGAGCGCTCCTGTGGCTCTATGCCAGACTGCATTCGACCATTGTGCCGCCGGAGATGCCATCATGCTCAAAGATCGCTACGACAACCCGATCACGACGTCGTCGCACCCCGCGTGCAACGCCTATGTAGCGGGCTCCGATTTACTCCTCTCCGCAAGCGCGGGCACCGAAGCCGCATTCCGCCGTGCGATCGCCGCCGACGAGGGTTTTGCGCTCGCCCACATCGCACTTGCCCGCACGCTCCAGATCCAGGGCCGCGGCAGTGAGGTGAAAGCGCCCCTCGCCCGCGCCCGCGAACTGCTCGGCGGCACGACGGATCGCGAGAAAAGCCACATTGCGATCTTCGGCAAGATCCTGGAAGGTCAGGGCGCCGCAGCGCTCGAGGACATCCGCCAGCACATCAAGTTCTGGCCGCGGGATGCGATGGCGCTGGCGCCGGCGACCAGCGTGTTCGGCCTGATCGGTTTCTCCGGCAAAGCCGGCCGCGAGGCAGACCAGCTCGCGATTTTGGAGTCGCTCACTCAGCACTACGGCGACGACTGGTGGTTCCGGACGGTGCTCGCATTCGCCCAGATCGAACTGCAGAAGCACGAGCCGGGCCGACGCAACATCGAGCACGCGCTGGCCATTTTCCCGCGTAATGCGCATGCCGCCCATATCCGCGCCCATCTCTATTACGAGCAAGGCGAGCGGACCGCAGGCCTTGCCTACCTTTCGGATTGGGCACGCACGTACCCGAAGGATGGACAGATCCATTGTCATGTGAATTGGCACATCGCACTCTGGGCGATGGAAACCGGCGACATCGGCAAGGCCTGGCAAATCTACCGTGAACAACTACATCCCGGCGGGTCCTGGGGACCGCAGATCAACGTCCTGACGGACTGCGCCTCCTTTCTGTTCCGGGCCGAGCTTGCCGGACAGCCGCGCCAACCCGAGTTGTGGCGCGAACTCAGCCGGTATGCGAGCCAGTGGTTTCCGAATTCCGGCATCGCATTCGTCGACACACACAGCGCGCTGGCCCACGCGATGGCCGGCGACGGCGCAATGCTGGCGCGATTGACAGAGGCGCCGAAAGGACCCGCAGCGGACACCGTCTCTCCCGTTGCGCGCGGTTTTGCGGCGTTTGCCCGACAGGACTGGGATGGAACGATTGCAGCCATCGAGCCGATCTTGGCGACCCACGAACGGCTCGGCGGTAGCCGTGCCCAGCGTGATCTCGTCGAGTACACGATGACGGTGGCGCTGCTGCGGACAGGGCGCACCGAGGACGCGCAGCGGTTCATATCCGTGCGCCGTCCACAGAATGCCACAGGCGGCTTCCCGCTCGCTGGGCTATGATCCCGGCACGACCATTGATCAAACGGAGCAAATGGATGCGGATGAGACGTAGGGCGGCAATCGCCGCGCTGGCAGGATTCGGCCTGATCGCAGGCGTTAACCTATCAGGCCCAGCCCTGGCGCAAGGCAAGTCGACGAAAATCGTCGTTGCGTTCCCGCCTGGAGGTCCGATTGATTTCGTCGCCCGTGTGCTCCAAGAGCCGCTGACGAAAGAATTGGGCCACCCGATCATCGTCGAGAACAAGGCCGGGGGAAACACGATCATTGCCGCCGAGATGGTGGCACGCAGCCCGGCCGACGGCTCGGTCGTCTTTTTGACCAGCATGACCACCGTTGTCATGAACCCGTTGCTCTATGCGACGCTGCCCTACGACGTCGAGAAGGACTTCTCTCCGGTCTCGCTGATTGTCACTGTGCCCACCATTTTGGCGGTGAACAGCGCCAGCCCGCTGAAGGACGCCAATGAGCTGGTCGCGGCCAGCAAGGCCGGTGGCAAGCCCATGCCGTTCGCATCGGCCGGCGCCGGCGGTACCACCCACATCGCGCTCGAGATGTTCACCGATTCAACCGGCGCCAAGACACTGCATGTGCCCTTCAAAGGCGCGGCTCCTGCCATTGCCGATCTCATCAATAACCAGGTTGGCGCCTTCTTCGGCGACCTGCCAGGCCTGATGCCCCACTTCACCGGTGGCAAACTGAAGGCGATCGCGGTTGCCGCGCGGCAGGGAACTCCGCTGTTGCCGGGCATCAAGACCATGGCCGAGCTTGGCATCAAGGATGTGGTGATGGAGAACTGGTATGGACTTCTGCTGCCGGCGAAGGCCCCGGCGGACATCGTTGCCAAGTTCAACAAGGCGCTGCATGCGGCACTCGCCGACCCCGCCATCGCCAAGAAGCTTATCAACTCAGGCGCCGCCATTACACCTTCGACACCGGAGGAACTGGCAAAAACCATCCTCGCCGATCGCGCCCGCTTCGCCCCCATCATCAAGGCCAAGAATATCAAGGTGGAGTAGCGGGCGAACCTGCTCGACCGGATGAACCCGCCACGGAGCCGATAGGTTCCGGGCGGGCCTCCATCCCTCAAGACTTCGCAACAAACCGATTGACCGCTGGCTGCAGACCGAGGTTCTCGCGTAGCGTCCGGCCTTCGTATTCGGTGCGAAACAAGCCGCGCCGCTGCAGCTCGGGCGTGATCAGCTCGACGAAATCTTCGCAGCCCGATGGCAAATGCGTCGGCGTAATGTTGAATCCATCGCAGGCTTCGTTCTCGAACCAATCCTGCATCACGTCGACGATCTGTCGGGCGGTGCCGATCAGGCAGAAGCCGCCCTTCCCCGCGACATCGCCGTAGAGCTGGCGAATGGTCGGGTTCTCCCGTCTCACGCGCTCGATCAGTGCCTTGCTCGTGCTCTTCAATTCTGCCGGCCCAAGGCTCTCGAGCGGCACCGGGCCATCGAGCGGGTAGCGCGATAGGTCGCCCAGCGCATTGCTCAGCCGATTGAGTCCGACCTTTGGATCGAGCAACGCCTGCAGCTGGTCGAACTTCGCCTGCGCTTCCTCCGCCGTCCGGCCAACGATGGGGCGCAGCGCCGGCAGAATTTTCAGGTTGTCCGGGCTGCGATCGTACTTGGTCATCCGGCCCTTGACGTCGGCATAGAAGGCCTGTGCCGCGGTCTTGGTGCCGTGAATCGCATAGACGAGATCCGCCGTTGCAGCGGCGAGTTCGCGTCCCTGCTCCGATGCACCCGCCTGCACGACGACTGGATGGCCTTGCGGCGGGCGCGCCATGTTCAACGGTCCGCGCACCGTAAAGAACCGACCCTTGTGATCGAGCGTGTGCAGCTTGGCCTCGTCGTAGAAGATGGCCTTCGCCTTGTCGAAAACGAAGGCGTCGTCTTCCCAGCTGTCCCACAACCCGCGCACGACCTCGACGAACTCGGCCGCGCGCGCATAACGGGTGTCGTAGTCGAGCTGATCCTCGCGGCCGAAGTTCTTCGCTTCGGCGTCCGACCATGAGGTGACGACGTTCCAGCCAGCGCGCCCCTTGCTGATCCAATCCAGCGTCGCGAACTTGCGGGCAATGTTGTAGGGCTCGTTGTAGGTGGTCGACGCCGTCGTCACTAGGCCGATATGCTTCGTCACCACGGCGAGCGCGGGCAGCAGCGTCATCGGCTCCATCTCGACCAGCTCATAGCCCATCCGTACGAGCGAGCCAGCCGGAACATCTCGCTCCCGGATGCCGATGCCGTCGGCGAAAAAGATCAGGTCACACTTGCCGCGTTCGGCGGCTATGGCACTGCGCGCGTAGTGCTCGAAGCTGAGGGTGCCATCTGCCGGCACATCGGGGTGACGCCACGCGGCCGGGTGATAGCCGAGCCCGCGGATTGACATTCCAATGTGCATCTTGCGGCGTGGCATGGCGGTCACCCGATCAAGTCAGGTCCCGATCATTTCATGCTTGGACGCCCGTTGTCATCTGATCAGGAGAGCGGCAACAGGAACTGCCCCCGGCGGAGCACCTCACAGCGCCGCGCCGTCCATCTCCGCATGCACAAGGAAACGCAGCGGACCGGGCGTCTTGGCGTCGAACGGCCAGCAGGTCGAGAGAATGAGGCGGGCGCCGGGCGCCCGCGGGTCGATGCCGGACTGGTCCCAGGACACAACCGAGGTGTGTGTCACGCGGAAGGAAGCGCGGCGGCCATCGGCGCGCGTGACATCGATCGCGTCGCCGACCGTAACGCCTTTCAGGTACTTGAAATGCGTCTCCCGGTGCGCGGAGTAGACGGCGACACCCGGATCGCCGGCCGTCGGCGTGTCCTCCACATGCCCCGGCCCGAAAGCCAGCGCCTGCCCGCTGCTACCGGCGAGCACAATAGATGACGCGCCGATCCGTGGGATTTCGATGCGCGCCACCGGCCAGGTATCGGCCCAGGACCACGGCTTCGCCAGGTGACCCGTCGCCAGCGACTGGGCAAACGCGCGGTCAAGCAGGATCTGCGCCAGCACCGCTTTGGCGAAGATCCAGGCGCTTTGGCTCATCAAGACCAGACCCGCCACCACGAGAAATGCGGCGGCCATCGCCCGCAACGGTGGCCGCCACCCTCTGGCAGGGATCGCAGGGGAGGCGATCACGGCCATCGGTCATCTCCTCGGACGACGGGGGAAATCGCGCCGCTGGCTGAACAGCGCCAGCGACAACCCGAGGAGACAAAGGATCAAGCCCGCGATGAAGCGCAGCTCGGCATCGGTCGCAGTCTTCGGCAGATTGATTACCGCCGGTACCGGCTGCGCGACCGGGATCAGCGACCGGTTCATCTGCTGGGCGCCGCGCAAGGCGGTGTCCTGCTTCAGGGTCGGGGCCGGCGCTGCTGCACGCTGATCGGCCGGCGCCTTGCGCGTACCGAACACTTTGTCGAACGCCCAGCCCGCCGGCAGGTTCAGCGGCACATCGGCCCGCGACAGCGGCGTGCCCTCAGGCCGGCTCGGGGTAGAGTCCACCGCGACGAGGCTCGTCAGGCGGCTCACCAGATGATGATCGAGCGCCAGCGCCAGAATGCGCTTATCGGTCTCCTCCGGCGTTGCTTGGCGCAGCGTCCGCGCCACCTCGGCGTCGGCGATCTTGCGCCGCGCCCAGACCTTCGAAAGACCCTTGCCGTCGCCGGCGCCGCCAAGCGGCAGCGTCACCGTCCATGGCTGATTGCCAATGACACCCGTCACCTCCAGCGTTCCGTCGAGCGGCTTGCCCGCCGTCGGCACCTTGGCCGCAATCAACAGCGGCTCGCCCCGATAGAGGTCGGGCAGTGCGCCAGGCGTCACGTCGATGCCGGTGCCGGAAAAGCGCGCCGCGAGATTGGTCACGACGGGGCTCTCGAGCTTCTCGAACAGCACCCGCATCCGCGCCTCGACCTGCTCGACCGAACCGATATGCGTAAAGGTCCCGCGGCCGATTTCGGCAGCGCGTGTCATCAGGAAGCTGTTCGGCGCCGAGCCGATTCCGACCATGAAAACACGCGAGCGGCCGAGCATCGCCCCCATCGTGTCGAGCAGTTGCTGCTCGTTGCCGATGGCTCCGTCCGTCAGAAAGATGACCTGGCGCAGGTGCGTTGCCTCCGTGCCGCCGCCATCGGTGAGCGCCGCCTTGAGCGGCGGCAGCATCTCGGTTCCGCCCCGCGCCTCGAGGCCCGAGACGAAGGCCGTGGCCATGGCGAGGTTGGAGCTATCGGCCGCGACCGCCGCCGGGAACACGGTTTCCATCGTGTTGTCGAAGCGGATGACGTTGAACCGGTCGGCCGGTTTCAACCGCTTCAGCGCGTAGAGCAAGCTGGTCTTCGCCTGCACCATTGACGTCCCGCCCATGGAGCCGGAGTTGTCGATGACGAAAATCACCTCGCGCGGCAGCGGGGGCTCGCCCTGCGCGGGAAGTGCGGGAGGCGTGATGAAGCCGAGCAGGTAGTCGGCATCTCCGATCTTCTCTTTGAAGAGACCGACGGCCGGCATCTTGGTGGCGGCCGGAGACCACGTCAGCTCGAAGTCGCGATCGGCTGGAACCGCCCCCGCTTGGAGCTTGATCACCCGCACGGTCTCACTGGGCGCGTCCGTCTTGACGGCATGATGATGGCTCTTGACCTCGCCGAGCGGAAAACCGGCATCGAGGCGGACTGAAATCGTCACGGGATTGGTCGGTGCGTGCTGGCTGGGATCGAGCACCGGCGGCTCGATACGATGGCGGTCGGGCACCGGATCTGATGCCACTCGGCCCCAGCCGCCATTGCCGAAATCTACTGTCTGAACAAGTGGTCGCGGATTATAGCGGGGTGCAACGACCAGCGGTACGCGCAGCTTGAACTCGCTGGCGGTCTGGCGCACCGGCTCCTGGTACTCGATCTGCACCACCACAGTTTCACCAGGACCAATATTGGCCACCGAAGTGGTGAAGATGTTCGGGCGCTCCTGCTCGACGAGGGCTGCCTTCTGGCCCTGCTGCTTCGCCGCCTCATAGATGACCTTCGCGGCCCGGCGCTCTTTGATCGAACCAACCACGACGCGCTCGCCGACGACCATCTTGAGCGTGTCGACCGCGGCCCCGTCGGGGAGCGGATAGACGTAGATCGCCTCGACCCAACCCTCTCCAGGGTTGCGGAACATCTGCGTAACGCGGGCCCTGGCGGTCGGGCCGCTGACGGTGATGTCGATATCGGTGCCAAGGCGGGGCGCCTCGACGAGTGCGGTTTCGCCGTCCCTCAGCAGCAGTGTACCGGCGCGCATATCTGCCGGACGCACCCCAGCCGTTACTGCGGTGCCTGTGCGGACACTTTGAGCATTGACCAGGCTCGCGCTCAGCAGCACCGCCGCAAAAGCAACAACGAGAGCCAGGATAACGCTCATGCGACGGGCGCCGGATCCCGACGTCTCGATCTTGCTCCGGCAACCACGATGCAAGTGAAAGCCTGGGCGAATTCCGGGCGGTGGTAGGATCGGCTCGAAGCTCGGACAACGCATGAACACTGGCACTCCGGTTGAGCAGCCTCCGCCCCTTGCGGGCCGCTCATTCTTTTTCACGCGAAACATCAGGGCTTTCGACGGTCATGATCGGGTTTGTGCGGCACCTTCGCGCCGGTTGTCGCCTTGCGCCGCCGCGTACGGTACGGGTATGTGAGGTTTTGTACGGGGCTCGACCGATTCGAGCGCCGCGAAGGTTAGGAACCCGGGGAACGGGGCGAGGCACGGAATGCCGCTGAAGAGCGACTGGAAGCTCTCCGAAAACGATGGCCGCGCAGCGACGACACTGATCGTCGAGGAAATCGCGCGCCGCCGGATCTCACGCCGCCATCTCGCGGATCTGGCGAAGATCAGCCTCTCGACGCTCGAGAAGGTGTTGTCCGGGCGCCGCCCGTTCACACTCGCCACCATGGTGCGGCTCGAAGAGGCACTCGGCCGGCCGCTCCGGCAGACAAATGGCGCCGCGCACCCGGTGGTCTCGTCGACGCCGGGCCTCGCGCCCGATGAGCTCGGTAATTACTCTCGCCCGTCCGTTCAGTGGCTCGAAGGCGCCTACGTCACGATCCGGCGCTCGTTCGGTAATGCCAAAGCCGTCTACGCCTACCGGACCGAGATCACGTGGGACGATCAGGCCTCGATCCTGGCATTCCGCGAGGCCGAGCGCACAGACGCCGCCTTCACTCAGTTCGGGCAGGTCTCGATCCCGAACCAGTCGGGATACATCTATCTCGTCACCAACCGGCACGGGCAGTACCGGATGATCATCATGGCTCGTCCGACGATCAGTGGTGAGATGCATGGCATCCTGACGACACTGAAGGTCGGCCGCGGGGCTCAGCTCACACCGATTGCGACCGCGATCGTGATGGTCCCGATCAAGGGCCTCAGGGATGTACAGTTCGGCCAGATCGGACCCAGCGAGGCCGCCTTCCGCAGCTACGAGACGCTTCTCAAACGCACGATCGACGAGCAGTTCGCCCTGTTGCTCGGCGACTGAAGACACTCGCGACGTCGTTCCGGTCTATCGCGTCGCGCGTATTTTGTGCTCTCATGCGGCGAAGCTTTCTCGAGGACCGCGATGCCCCCAGAACAAATTCTTGCCGGCAAAAATCGACCGTTCACCGGCGCCGAGTATCTGGAATCTCTGCGCGATGGCCGCGAGGTCTATATCTACGGTGAGCGCGTGAAGGACGTCACCAGGCACCCCGCGTTCCGGAACGCCGCCCGTTCGGTCGCCAAGCTTTATGACGCACTGCATGACGAGAAGACGAAGAACATCCTCACGGCGCCGACCGATACCGGCGACGGCGGCTACACGCACAAATTTTTCAAGGCGGCCAGGTCACGCGAAGATCTGCTCGCCCAGCGCGACGCGATCGCGGCCTGGGCCCGGATCACCTATGGCTGGATGGGCCGCAGCCCTGACTACAAGGCAGCGTTTCTGAATACGCTTGGCGCCAATGCCGAGTTCTACGGCGACTTCGCCGGCAACGCCCGTGCCTGGTACAAGCGTTCACAGGAAGCGGTGCTTTATCTGAACCACGCCTTGATCAATCCGCCGATTGATCGCGACAAGCCAGCCGATCAGGTCAAGGACGTCTACATCACCATTCAGAAGGAAACCGACGCCGGGCTTTACGTGTCGGGAGCCAAGGTCGTCGCCACGAATTCGGCCCTGACGCACTATAATTTCCTCGGCCAGAATATGGCGCAGGAGATGACCGATCCGTCGATGGTCGTCATGTTCATCGCGCCCATGGATACGCCGGGCGTCAAGCTGATCTGCCGTCCGTCCTACGAACTGGCAGCCGGCGCGGTTGGTTCTCCCTGGGACTACCCGTTGACCAGCCGCTACGACGAGAATGATGCGATCATACTTTTCGACAATGCGTTCATCCCCTGGGAGAACGTGATGATCCATCGTGACGTCGAGCGGTTGAAGCAGTTTTATCCGCGCTCCGGCTTCGTCAACGGCTTCACACTGCATGGTTGCACGCGTCTTGCCGTGAAGCTCGATTTCATTGCCGGGCTGCTGGTGAAGGCGTGCCGCGCAACCGGCGTCGAATCGCAGAAATCGGCACAGGTCCAGATCGGCGAGGTGATCGGCTGGCGCAATCTCATGTGGTCGCTTTCGGATGCCATGGCGGGGATGCCCGATCCGTGGGTTAACGGCGCGGTTCTGCCGTCGATCCGGGCGTCTTCGGCGTACCGGCTGTTTGCGACGGAAGCCTATCCTGCCGTCAGACGCATCGTCGAGAAGATCGTCGCGTCGGGGTTGATCTACCTGCCAAGCCACGCCCGCGATCTGAAGAACCCCGAAATCGAGAAATATCTGGCACGGTATGTGCGCGGCTCGGCCGGCATCGACTACAAGCATCGTATCAAGACCATGAAGCTGCTCTGGGACGCCATCGGTACCGAATTTGGCGCGCGCCATGAACTCTATGAGATCAACTATGCAGGTAACTATGAGCTGATCCGGCAATTTCCGCTGCAACTCGCGCAGGCCGATGGGTCGCTCAAGCAGATGGAGGCCTTTGCCGAGCGCTGTATGGCCGACTACGATGAGAACGGCTGGCTGGACAAGGACTACATTTCCAACGACGATGTGTTCATTGGCGGGCCGGGTCTGCAGACTCGCAGCTGAGGCGTCGACCGGCCCCCTCGCCGCCGCCCAGCGATCGGTTGCCAGCCTCGGATGGCCCGAGTATGAGTGGGCGCTAACGCGGTTCTGCGCCGGGTTGTTCTGTGTGACACGCTGGAGCAGCCCGCGGCAGACCGCCTCGCGATGCGGCAATCGCAAGCGGCTTGGCATTTTTCGTCTGGGGGCGTTCGCGGCAGGCTCATGGCAACGGTGGTGATGAAGTTTGGCGGCACATCCGTCGCCGACGTCGAGCGCATTCGGAACGTCGCCCGCCATGTAAAGCGGGAGGTGGATGCCGGGAACAAGGTCGCCGTTGTGGTCTCGGCCATGTCCGGGACAACCAATCAGCTCGTCACCTGGGTTCGCGAGGCCTCCCTGCTGCATGACGCCCGCGAGTACGATGCCGTGGTCGCGTCAGGCGAAACCGTGACTGCCGGACTGTTGGCCATCGTCCTGCAGTCGATCGGCGTTCCCGCGCGCTCCTGGCAGGGCTGGCAAATCCCGATTGTCACCAACGACCAACACGGGGCTGCCCGCATCATCGACATTCAAGGTGGGGAGCTGCGCCAGCGACTCGATGCCGGCGAAGTCGCGGTCATCACCGGCTTCCAGGGCATCGAGAAGGAGCGCAACCGCATCGCCACACTCGGCCGCGGCGGCTCGGATACCAGCGCGGTCGCCGTGGCCGTCGCCCTCAAGGCCGATCTTTGCGACATCTACACCGATGTCGACGGTGTCTACACGACGGATCCGAGGATCGTGCCTAAGGCACGCCGGATGCCCAAAATCTCTTACGAGGAGATGCTCGAGATGGCATCCCTCGGCTCGAAGGTACTACAGACGCGCTCGGTCGAACTTGCCATGGTGCACCGCATGCGAACGCGCGTGCTCTCGAGTTTCGCGCCCCCCGATACGATCAAACCCGCGTCACCCGAGACCTGGGACGAGATCGGAACCATTGTTTGCGACGAGGATGAAATCGTGGAAACCCAAGTCGTCAGCGGCATTGCCTACTCCAAGGACGAGGCCAAGGTAACCTTGCGCAGGATTGCTGATCGGCCCGGCGTCGCCGCTAGTGTTTTCGGCCCGCTGGCCGACGCCAACGTCAATGTCGACATGATCGTGCAGAATTTGTCTCCAGATGGCCGCAACGCGGACATGACTTTCACAGTGCTCGAGTTCGAGCTGCCCCGCGCGCTGGAGGTGCTCAAATCCGCGCGCAAGGACATTGGCGACTTCGAGATCGACAGCTCCGCCGATGTCGTGAAGGTTTCGGTGATCGGCATCGGCATGCGCAGTCACGCCGGTGTCGCAGCACAGATGTTCAAGGCATTAGCGAGCAAGGGCATCAATATCCTTGCGATCACGACGTCGGAAATCAAGATCAGCGTCTTGATCGACTCGGCGTATGCTGAGTTGGCGGTGCGAACGTTGCATTCGCTCTATGGACTTGATGCCGAGTAAACCTCGCCTTCGGGCAGGTACGTATTAACGAGTAAAGTGTCCGGCAATTCCGGAAGTCATGGCGGCTCGGCAGCGAGCCGCGACCCGCGGCGTCTATGGATGGGCTGCTATGGCCTCAAGACCAGCCGATGAGACGCGCTTCGCGACCGTAGAGCCTTCGCTCCGGCCGATGCTGCGCCGTCTGCGCGAGATCATGGCGGAACCCGTCGATGGCCAGCGGCGGCTCGACAAGATCGTGCAGCAAATCTCCGGCCTGATGATTGCCGAGGTGTCCTCGATCTACCTGAAGCGCCAGGACGGGTCGCTGGAGCTGTTCGCGACCGAAGGCCTCAATCCGAACGCCGTCCACAGCACCTTCATGAAGCGCGGCGAAGGTCTCGTCGGGCGCTGCGCGGAGCTAGCCGTACCGGTCAACGAGCCCGACGCCCAGGCGCACCCAGCCTTCTCGTACCGTCCGGAAACGGGCGAGGAGATCTATCACTCTTTTCTGGCGGTTCCGATTCTGCGCGACGGCGATGTGCTGGGCGTCCTCACCGTCCAGAACAAGACCCCACGACAATACTCCGAGGAAGACGTCGAGGCGCTGCAGACGACGGCCATGGTGCTGGCCGAGCATCTGGTGTCGGGCGCCGTGACAGGCGTCAACACCGCGGTAGAGTCCAATCGCGCCCTTGGCCCCGTCATCCAAGGACAACCGATATCGGAAGGGCTCGCGTTGGGCCACGTGATGCTGCACGAGCCGCGCGTCGCCGTCACCAATCTCATCGCAGAGGATACCGAGGCCGAGGCCCGGCGCCTCGAGACTGCAATTGTCGAGCTGACCGCGTCGCTGGACGAGTTGATCGAGCAGGGCAGCCTGGCACGGGCGGGCGAGCATCGGGACGTGCTCGAGGCCTACCGGATGTTCGCCAACGATCGCGGCTGGCGGCGGCGCCTCGTCGAGGCGATCGAGTCCGGCCTCACCGCCGAGGCGGCCGTCGAGCAGGTGCAGAACCGGACGCGGGTGCGCATGCTGCGCCAAACCGATCCGTTCTGGCGCGAGCGGCTGCGCGACCTCGACGACCTGTCTGACCGGCTTCTGCGCAGCCTCACAGCCCAAAAGAACGGTGGCGCTGCCAAGCCGGAGATGCCGGCCGACGCTGTGCTCGTCGCCCGCACGATGGGCGCGGCAGACCTTCTCGACTACGACCACAAGAAGCTCAAGGGCCTCGTCATCGAAGATGGCAGCGGGCAGAGCCACGTGGCCATCGTCGCCCGTGCCCTCGGTATCGCGGCCGTCGGCCAGGCGCCCGGCATCATGGAGCGGGTCGAGCGCGGCGGACCCATCATCGTCGACGCCGAATCCGGCGAGGTCTTCATTCGGCCGACGCCGGAAGTGATCTCGGCCTATGCCGACAAGGCCCGCTTCCGGGCGCGCCGGCAGAGTAAATATGCGGCGCTGCGCGATCAACCCGCCGTCACTCGCGACGGCCAGCGTGTCGCGCTCAACATCAACGCAGGCCTGCAGGTCGACCTCGCACATCTCGAGGAGTTCGGGCGCTGACGGTATCGGTCTGTTCCGGACCGAGCTGCAATTCATGATTGCCTCATCGTTTCCCCGCCTGGAACGTCAGGCCGCCGCCTACAAGAGTGCTCTCGACGAAGCCCGCGGAAAGCCGGTCGTCTTCCGGTCGCTCGATATCGGCGGCGATAAGGTGTTGCCCTACCTGCGCACGACGCAGGAGGAAAATCCGGCGCTTGGCTGGCGAGGCATTCGCCTCGCGCTCGATCGCCCGGCCCTGCTGCGCACCCAGGTCCGCGCGCTGATCCGGGCGGCCGGCGCCCGGCCGCTGCATCTCATGATTCCGATGATCTCGGAGGCCACCGAGATCGCGATCGTTCGCCAACTCGTCGACCGCGAGTTCGAACTGGCGCGGCAACGCGGCCTGCCGGTTCCCGAAAAGCTGAACTTCGGCATCATGATCGAAGTGCCATCATTGCTGTTCCAGCTGGAGCAGGTGCTGCCGATGGTCGACTTCGTCTCGATCGGCAGCAACGACCTGATGCAATATCTCTACGCTGCGGATCGCGGCAACGACCGTGTCTCAAACCGTTTCGACCCGATGTCGCCGCCGTTCCTGCGCGCCATGCGTTCGATCATTCAGGCCGCAGCCCGGCACAAGACGGAAGTGACGCTATGCGGCGAGATCGGCGGTCGCGCGTTGGAGGTCATTGCCTTGATCGCGATCGGATTCCGGTCCCTATCGATGGCACCGGCATCGATAGGGCCAGTAAAGGCGATGATCCTGTCCCTGGATGCGGGTCGGGCGGCGGCGCACTTTAGTCCGATGATCGATCGGGACACCGGCAGCCTGCGCGAGGAATTGCGCCGCTTCGCCGAGAACGAAGGCCTCGAACTCTAAGCTCTTATGCGCATCAGCGCCAAAGCAGCTGCTGGTTCGAGGCGACCGTCGTAGAGCGCGCGGCCTGAGATCGCACCCTCCAGCATCCGGTACTCCGGGCGCATCAGCGCCTCGACGTCCGCAATCGAGGCGAGGCCACCCGAGGCGATCACCGGAATGCGGGTCGCCCGCGCCAGCTCGGCCGTCGCTGCCAAATTCAATCCCTTGAGCACGCCATCGCGCTCGATGTCGGTGTAGATGATCGCAGCGACACCAGCGTCCTCGAAGCGGCGCGCGAGGTCGATCGCTCCCAGTTCCGACGTCTCGGCCCAACCCTCGACAGCAACTTTGCCGCCCTTCGCATCGATGCCGACGGCAACCTGATTCGGAAATTGACGGCAGGCGGCTTTGACCAGCTCCGGATCGCGAACCGCAACGGTGCCAAGAATGACCCGCCGCACGCCCTTTGCGAGCCACATCTCCAAGGTCGCGAGATCACGGATGCCGCCGCCGAGTTGCACCGGCATGCTCACGGCAGCCAGAATCGCCTCGACTGCTGCGCCGTTCACGGGCCGACCCTCGAAGGCGCCATTCAGATCGACGATGTGCAGATACTCGAAGCCTTGGCGCTCGAACGTGCGGGCCTGCGCCGCCGGATTGTCATTGAAGACCGTTGCCGCGCTCATCTCGCCCAGCTTCAGGCGCACGCACTGGCCGTCTTTGAGATCGATGGCAGGAAATAGAATCACGTCGAGAAACCTCGATTTATCAGCCCGTCCTGTGCCCGGCCGCCGATTGGCAGTGCCAAGGTCACGAGTTTGCTGCATTCTAGGGCGATCAATGGAACAAACACCGAATCAAGGTCAAGCGTCCAGTGCTCGATGTTCTCGTACCGTCCCAGTCGCATCCCCTGCCGCCGCACAAGCGCGCGAACCTCCGTGACATGACGGAGGCGGAGGCGATCGAGATCTGGATCGCGCGATGGCTCCGCATTCGGCCGAAGGATCTGGTGGCCCGCTACGGCTGCGACTCCCGCCGCCTCTATGAGGTTTGGTGGAGCGAGCGTTTTCCGGCCGCGCGCGGCAAGGCCGAGGCGATCTTTCGCGAACGCTATCCGGGCCTCGTCGGCCAGACGAGTTTTGGCTACAGGCGCATCCCACTCGTCATCGGTTTGGAACCTGGCTCCCAACTCGACATGTTCGCGTAACGCCAATCGGTACGGCGCGGCCGCCAACCGGCCGTCATTCACCGCGAAACATGCCGCTTCGCCCCTCGACAGCCAGCACACACACCAGAGCGCACGTCGACAGAACCAAGAAACCGGTGGCCAGCGGCAGGATCGTGCCATTGAACTGGCGAGCAATCAGAACGCCGAGAGTCGCACCGACAGCGGTCGTGAAGGCCCCAAGTAGAGAAGATGCCGTGCCGGCAGCCTGACCGACCGGTTGCATGGCAATCGCATTGAAGTTCGATTGCATCAGGCCGAACAGATAGAACAGAACGCTCAGCATCGTCAGGACGAACCAGAGTGGTGGCCTCGTCAGGGCAGCCGTCACCGATAGGATCAGACTTGCCGCAATGAACGCAACGAGGGCCGTATGCGACAACCGTCGCATGCCGAGCCGCTGCACCAGCCGGGCGTTCGTGAACGACGCGAGCGCGATGGCGCAAGCAATGCCGCCGAATGCCAACGGAAACAGCGATCCAAGGCCATACACCTCGCCGAATACCTGCTGTGCGCTCGAGATGTAGGTGACGAGACAGCCAAACGTCAGGCCGGCGGCTGCACCATAGGCACGTGTCGCCGAGGACCCGACGACAAGGAGAACCGCTTTTGGCAAGGAGAACGCCGTCGCCTGCCCGCTGCGTGTCTCAGGCAGCCGGAACGCCGACCAGGTTGCTGCAACGACGGCAGCCAGCAGCAAGACGTAGAAGGTCGCCGGCCACCCGCCCAAGCGAATGACCGCCTGACCAACTGATGGCGCGAGGATGGGCACCGAGATAAACACCATCATGACCGTCGACATGACGCGCGCCATTGCCCGTCCGACAAACAGGTCGCGGATAATGGCGGTTGCGATCGACCGTGCCGCGCCACCGCCGAAGCCTTGCAGGGCGCGTGCCGCGAGCAACTGGCTGAAGCCCCCCGCAAGCGTCGCGGCCAATGCCCCCGCCGCAAAGATCAAGAGCCCCGCGAGCAAAGGCGCCTTGCGACCGAAGCGGTCGGACACGGGGCCCCAGAAGAGTTGACCGACGGCAAAACCCAGCAGGTAAGTCCCGACTACGAGCTGCCGGTCATTTGCGGCCGTCACGCCAAACGCCTCGCCAATCTCGGGCAGCGCCGGCAACATGATGTCGATCGACATCGCAGTCATCGCCATCAAGAGGGCCATCAGGGTGATGAATTCGCCGAATGGCAGGGGCAGCTGTGGTAGCTTATCGGCACCACCAGTGTGCGCTGACTTGCCCGGATCGGGTCTCTCGGCTGCTGACACGTTTCCCACTTTCGATGCCTCGCCCGAAGGCGATCGACTTGACGCGCTCCATAGGTCCGCCAGCGGCGTGCTTGTCAAGCCTCGACAGAGCCGGCGCCAGCTGCGCATTCTGTCGCTCGAGATCTCGGAAACTCGCACACCACAACGCGATTGCCCCTGGAGGCCCCATGTCGACATCCGCCCGCGAACTACCCGTCTGGCGATCGCTGCTGTTTGTTCCCGTCAACGTGCCGAAATTCGTCGAAACTGGGCACACCCGCGGTTCCGATGCGATCATTCTCGACCTCGAGGACAGCGTGCCGCCCGGTGAGAAGGACACTGCCCGAGCGCTGGTCCAGGCCGCAGCGCCCAAGGTCGCGCAAAGCGGCGCCGACATCGTCGTGCGGATCAATCAGCCGATCGAGCTTGCCGTGCGCGATATCGAGGCCGCCGTCTCGCCGGCCATCCATACTTTAATGCTGCCGAAGATCGACAGCGCCGGGCACGTGCGGCTGCTCGCCGAACTGGTCGACCGGCTGGAGGCTGCGCGCGGCATGCGGGTCGGGCATACTAAATTCATGGCGCTGATCGAGACGCCGGCGGCCTTCCTGCGCACGGACGAGATCGCCGCCGCCCATCCGCGGCTGATTGCGGTCAGTCTGGGCTCTGAGGACTTTGCCATGGAGATCGGGGGTCCGGCGGCGACTGACGTACTGACGATGCCAAAACAACGGGTCGCGATTGCAGCCATCGCCAACGGCCTGATGCCGATGGGCGTGATCGGCTCGGTCGCGGACTTCAAGGATCTCGACGGCTACCGCGCATCGGCGCGCCTCGCACGGCGATTTGGCTTCAAAGGCTCGGCTTGCATTCACCCGAACCATGTGCAGATCCTGAACGAGGAGTTCGGCGTCAGCCCGACGGACGTGGCGTGGGCCGGGCGCGTCATTGAGGTTTACGAGAAAGCGAAAGCCGAAGGCCGCGCCTCAGTGCAACTCGACGGCAAGATGGTCGACATCCCGATCGTCGTCCGCGCCGAGCGCATCCTGGCCGAAGCCGCTCGCATCGAGGAACGCAGCCGTCGCGCCAAACGCGGCTAGGGGCGGCGTTCCTTCCTTACTTGGCTGCTTCCGCGACTAGACCGACCGTCGGGGTCTGCCGCCGTGACGCTCGAAGTACGCCATGCCAGTTGAACGAGCCCGCCATCGGTCGGCGGACGCATTCCGTCAGCAATCGGACGTGCTTCTAAGCCCCGTTACTTCACGACGAATCGTGCCTGCACGGGTTTTCCGTCTTTGGCGAGAGTGGTCGAGATCACGACCTTCGCGTCCTTTGACACAGGCGCGTCGAGCGGCGCGACAAGAAGGTTCGGTTCACCCGGCGACAATGGCACCACGGCTTGCTTGGTGCCGTCCTGAATGATGGCGCGGGCCGTCAGGCCAACCGTCGCCAGCGGCGCGTCTTTGAGGTCGGTGACAAACAGAATCAGCTTGGTCGGACTGAGCACAAGTTCGATGTGGCCGCCCTCGACGTCAACAATGTCGCCGCCGTTGACGCCGGTGACTTTCGAGCCCCCAGGTCCATGTGCGAGGGCCAGCGGTGCGAGGGCGATCAGTGCTGCTGCGGCAATGAAGGGGCGACGGTTCATGGATGGTCTCCTGGGTCTCAGTAGATGAGGGCAGGTGCGCCGGAGGCGGACTCGCTTGATGCCGCGGATCGCGCCCGTTGAAGAGCTTTCTCGCCAACAATGGCGAACAATACGGGCGTGACGACGGCATCAAGCAGCGTTGCGCTGACTAAACCACCGAAGATCGTCACAGCAACGGGATGCAGGATCTCACGGCCGGGTTCGCCCGCACCGATCAGCAACGGCACGAGGGCGAGGCCTGCGGACAGCGCCGTCATGAGCACTGGCGTCAGGCGTTCGCGTGAACCGCGCAGGATCAGCGGGCGACCAAAAGCTTCGCCCTCGTGCAGTACGAGATTGGTATAGTGGCTGACTTTGAGAATGCCGTTGCGGGCGGTGATGCCGGCGAGGGTCACGAAGCCGATCATGCTGGCGACGGACAACGACTGTCCGGCAATCCATAGCGCCGCGACACTGCCGATTAACGCGAGGGGGATCGATGCCATGATGACCAGCGTCAGTGGCACGGACTTATAGCGCGTGAACAGGACGAGGAAGATCAGCACGAGTGACATCAAGGCCAGTCCGGCGATCAGGCGACGCGCGTCTTCTTCAGCTCGAAACGTGCCGTCGAGGCGCACGAGATAGCCCGGTGGTAACGCGACTGAATTTATGCCCGCACGAATGTCGGCAATGATGGCAGGCATGTCTCGCGAGCCGTCGCTATTGGCGATGACCGCGATGCGTCGTTGCCCACCTTCGCGCTGAATCTGGTTCGGCCCGGTTGTCTCTTCGATGCGGGCGAGCAAGCGCAGCGGCACGTGGTGGCCGCCTGCATTGACGAGCAATTGTTGCAGCCCAGCGGTCGTGCGGTCTTTGTCGGACAGGCGCAGCACGACGTCAAAGCGATAATTTCCTTGAATGATCTGCGAAACCACGCGTCCATTCGATAAGCCTTCCAGAGCCTCAGTGACCGACGCAGCATTGACGCCGTAGAGCGCGAGCCTTTCGTAGTCGACGATAACTCGAACCTCAGGGATGCGCGTCTGTCGCTCGATTTGCAAATCGGCAAGTCCGGGTATTCCGGAAAGCCGCTGCCGCAAGCTTTCGGCAACGCCCTGCAGGCGGTCAAGGTCAACGCCGAAGACCTTCACGACGATCGCGGCACGCACGCCGGATTGCAGATGATCGAGCCGATGCGAGATAGGCTGTCCGACATTGAACGATACTGGCAGCGCGACAAGGCGAGCACGGATGTCGGCCATCACGTCTTCCTTGCTGCGTTCAGAGCGTTTCAGATCGACGTCGATTTCCGCGGAATGCACGCCCTCCGCATGTTCGTCGAGTTCCGCACGGCCTGTGCGGCGACCAACGGACACGACTTCCGGCACTCGCATGATGAGCCGCTCCGCAATGGCGCCGAGGCGATTCGATTCAGCTAGTGATATTCCGGGCGCGACAGTCATGTTGATGGTCAAGGAGCCCTCGTTGAAGGGCGGCAAGAATGTGCGAGGCAATAGCGACGCAGCATAGACGGCCATCGCAACGCCAAATGCGGCAAGGGCGAGCACAACCCAGGGCGCACCAAGGGCGCCTGCAACGAGTTCGGTCGTTCCCGCGCTTCAAGTGCCGCACCAGCCACGTATCGGCATGTGTGGCTGGACCTGTGCGCAACAGGAATGATGCCATGACCGGCGTAACTGTAATCGAGACCAAAAGGCTCGCCAGGATCGCGACAATGTAGGCAACACCGAGCGGCGCAAACAGTCGACCCTCGATACCTGTCAGCGCGAACAAAGGCACAAACACGAGGGCGACAATAATGGTCGCGTATACGATGCCGGAGCGCACCTCCAGGCTCGCCGTTGCGATGACACGCAGGATCGGCAGCGGCACGGCCTTTGCCGCATTCTCGCTCAACCGTCTGCCAATGTTCTCGATATCGACCACGGCATCATCAACCAACTCGCCGATAGCGATCGCGAGACCGCCGAGCGTCATCGTGTTGATAGTCATGCCGAGGGCCTGGAAGACCAGAACCGTCACCAGGATCGACACTGGAATGGCAGTCAGAGAAATTGCCGTCGCGCGCCAGTTGGCGAGAAACAGCAGCAGGATCACAGCAACAATGACCGCCGCTTCCACCAGAACCTGCTTTACGTTGGCGATTGCTGCTTCGATGAAAGTTGCCTGACGAAACTGGATATTGGTCGCGCTGATCCCCGACGGCAGCGACTTTTGCACCTCCGCCAGAGCAGCTTCGACCAACCGTGTGAGCTTCACCGTGTCTGCACCTGGCTGTTTCTGAATCGACAGGATGACAGCAGGCGCGCCCTGATAGCCCGCGTCTCCGCGCTTCGTGCGTGGCGCGAAATCCACATCGGCAATCTGGCGCAAGACGATCGGCTGGCCTTGGCGCACAGCCACAACGAGATTGCGCAAATCCGCAATCCGATCGGTCAAGCCGATGTTGCGGATGAGGAATTCACGCGCATTCTGGTCGACGAAGCCGCCGCCGGTGTTGGTACCGAATCGACGCAGGACGGCTTCCAGCTGGTCCGTTGTGATTTCGGCCTGCTGCATGACTGCGAGATGGGGTGTGACGCGATACTGACGCACCTCGCCACCGATGGGAATGACTTGCGCGACGCCGGATATGGTCAGCAATTGCGGGCGAATGACGAAGTCGGCGAGCTCGCGCACCTCCATGGCACTCTGGGTCTTGGCCGTCACAGCGACGAGCATGATCTCCCCCATGATCGAGGTCATCGGGCCCATTTGCGGCTGCACACCTCGCGGTAGCTGCGCCTGAATGACGCTCAGCCGCTCGCCGACCTGCTGGCGGCTGCGGTAGATGTCGGCGCCCCAATCGAACTCGACGTAGACGATCGACAAACCAATTCCGGACACCGAACGCACGCGTGTGACGCCGGGCAGGCCCGCGACCGCCAACTCGACCGGGAAGGTGACGAGGCTCTCCACTTCCTGCGGCGCCAATCCCTCCGCCTCCGTCAACAATATGACGAGCGGCTTGTTGAGATCGGGGAACACATCCACGGGGACCCGAGGCAGGACACTGGCGCCGTAAAGCGTCAGCAGGAGCGCGACCGCCAGAACGAACATGCGGTTCTGCAGGCTGCGCGTGACGAAGAAATTGAACATCAGCGCACCTGATTGACGAGTTCTGCCGCACTCGTGACGACACGATCGCCGGCCTCGAGACCAGCCTCGACAAGCATGCGCTCACCGTCGACCGCACGGACTTTGACGGCGCGCGGTTGAAAACGTTCCGGACCAGTGTGCACCCACACTATGCTGTCGCCTGACGCTGACGTCACGACAGCCGATTTGGGCAGCACCACCCCCGACACACGATCGAGCGTTCGTGCGAACACCGTCACGGGACTGCCAATGTTGAGGGACGCTGGCGGATCGACGATGGCGAAATGCATAACGATTGAGAGTTGCTGCAGCGCTCGACTGCGGCCGATGAACAGAAGATTCAACGCGGTCGCGCCAGAGGCAGTCGCCATCGCTTCGGGCGAAAGATTCGGCGTTGTCGGATCGAACATCAGAGCCTCGACCCACAGCGATTTCGGATCAACGATCTGGAACAGAATGTCTTGCGGAGAAACTACCTGACCAGGCAGCGCCCTCATGCCGGCGATGACGCCATCGACAGGCGACGTCAGTGGCTCGGCGCCGCGTTGGCTCGTCGACAAAGTCGCACGCCGTTCCTTGAGATTTGCCAGTTCGATCTCAATGGTGCGCAGGCGTTCAGGCGACAGGGTGCCGTTGCGGACAAGTGGGCGAAACTGATCGACCTTGTTCTGCGCCAGTGCGATCTGTTGATCCAGTTCGCCACCGGTTTGCGCCACGTTGGTGGCGTCGATCGCCGCATAGGCTGGCGTCACGACGGCAAGCACCTGACCAGCCGCGACAGCCTGTCCAAGCCGAGGCAGAGAACCATCGACGGCAGCAACGCGGCCAGCAATCGTACTTTGGACCACACCCGATCTGTTTGGGTCCGCGATGATGCGACCAACAAGTGTCAGCGCAGGCTCAATCGTGCGCGACGTCGCGGACTCTGTGCGCACGCCGATGAGCCGCTGCGTCACCTTCGGTAAGAACACGCTGCCATCGGAGAGGCGGGAGGGGGTGTCCGCGAGTAAGCGCGGTTTGGCATGCACCTTCGGCGGTTCGAGCACGTCGATGGCGGTGATCAGCAGGTCGCTGACCTTGCCCTCGGCAATGGACACAACGAGTTCATGGCGCCCCGGTTTGGCAAGCTCCGGGGCCGCGACGGCGTAAGCCCCATCCGGCCGGGCGACTGCAGCCCTGTCACTGGTGCCAACCGTGACCGAGACGGTCGCGTTTCGCACGGGTTCGTTGGTTGCCAGCCGATCGAGCGTGATGACCAGCGATTCACGATCGAGCACCGCGACCAACTGATAAGCCTCTGACATGGCCGTTGCGCGGTTGAGACTGGAGATCTCAAGGGCTGAGCGATCCGCCCCGTGATCATGCCCGCCGTGCGCCAGGACACAGGAGGTGGCTGCGCGAAGCACAAGAATGCAAGCCGCCACAATCAGTGGCACGCGTCCGATGAGCGAGCGCGAACGCGCATCGCCGGAAATTTGAAAAATCATGACAATCCACTTCTGCTGCTGATGATGATCGGCGCTGCGATGCGCGCGGCTTCAAGCAGGCAGGTGCGGATTGGGGGGACGCGGAAGCGGTGCAACCTCTACGTCATGAAGGCCGGAGCTATTCGTCGGGGTAGGCGCGACCTTATCTGGCCGAGTAAACTGTTGATCCGACAGTGGCGCTAAAACAGCGCCGCAGCAGGAAACGGACGCGCACGATCCACACGTGCCGCCACAGGAACAGGAAGCTTTCGACTTCCAGCCAGTGGCGTCAGCCGTCGTAGCACTCGCTGTCGCGTCGACCGGAGTTTCCGCAACTTGGGCGCAAAGTGCAGAACCACTGAAGGCGTCTCGTGCTCGCGCAGCAATGATCGAGGCTGGGATCACCTCTGCGATGGAGGTCACGGCTTGTGGACTGACCGCATCCTGCACGGCAGCGCCATGGCGATGTCCCGGATGCGACAGAGCCGCGCCTGCAGACACGAAGGCAAGTGCAAACCAAACGCAGACAAGCCGGCCTGCAACCACAAGCCAGCGAGACGTGCACCACGGACTTGTCAAAATCACCATCTTGCCAGAATGCTCCTCGCAACGCACTGTAGTCGCATCACGGTCAGGATCAAGAGTTTGCAGCGACGCACCGTAAACCATCGCTGTACGCGACGACGTACACCTCCTGAGTGTTCGGTCCGACAATTCCACCTGTCCAGACGTCCGGATTCGGTGAAATCTGGTAAAGTCGCTGCGCGGCATCCCCCAGATCGCGGTCACTTTGGGCGAGGGTCGGCAACCAGCTGAGACGCGTTCGGTTCATAATCTGAGGAACGTACAATGCGCCTGTCCGACTTCAAGGTTCTAACGTTCGACTGCTACGGGACGCTGATCGACTGGGAAACCGGAATGATCAAGGCGCTAGAACCTTTGACCGCGAAGGTCGCACCCAAGCTCACGCGCAATGCCATCCTCGAGGCCCATGCGCGCGCCGAGTCCATGCAACAGCGATTCACGCCAGCGAAAAGCTATCGGGACATTCTGGCGACAGTCTACAAGCGTCTGGCCGATGAATGGCGCAGACCGGTGACTTGGGAGGAATGCCAGGCTTATGGCCGCTCGGTCGGTGACTGGCCGGCCTTCCCGGATTCAGCCGAGGCGCTGACGTACTTGAAGCAGCACTATAAGCTCGTCATCCTGTCGAACGTCGACAATCTGAGCTTTGCGACCAGCAACCAACGCCTCGCGGTGGCGTTCGACGCCATCTACGCTGCCGAGGACATCGGTACCTACAAGCCGGACCTGCGGAACTTTGAGTACATGCTGGACAATCTGGCGCGCCTCGGCGTGAAAAAGAGCGAGATACTGCATACGGCCGAGAGCATGTTTCACGACCACGCACCGGCCAACAAGTTGGGCCTCGCTTCGGCATGGATCTATCGCCGACATGCCGATCAGGGCTTCGGCGCGACCTTGAATCCCGGCGATGTGCCGAGCCATGATTTTCGCTTCAACAGCATGGCCGACCTCGTCCAGGCCCATCGGGCCGACACAGACCGCTGATCAGTCAAAGGCTTGGCTCGCGAGCGCAAAGCGGGTCGGGCGAGGCTAGCCGTTCCAGCCCTTCCCCTAGTGGCTGGGCCGGCGTGTGTACCTCCAGGTCGGGTCGCGCCGACCACCCGCCGATCCGTGGCTACGTCACCTGAGACGACGCGGTGATTGACTGCCCCGAAGCCCAGCGGCAAGCTCAAGACATGATGGACAATCTCCAGCTGGAGACACTGGGTCACGAGGGGCAAGGTCCCACCGCACTCTATAATCGGCGTCTGTTGACTGGGGTTCGGCGGCCTTAGGATTTCTCCAATCCGTGCGCTGAATTGCATTGAGTCGTCTCGGAGATGGTGATCATTAACTGTGCCACTTTTGTATGGACGACATGTGTTGAACCGATGCAATTATCGATATGCTAGGATTGTCGGGCGACTTGGCGGACTTGCGATGACGTTTCAGGTCGATCCAATTGATCAAAGGCGATGTCGTTCATGAGGATTTGCCTTTTCCTCGATCCTAGCCGCGCATTTCGCTGGCATGATTGGCTGGTGAAGGAGCTGGCGCTGTCGGGCTTGAACGGCGTGACCGTCTGCTTCGCGGAGCGGTCCCAAAGTTGGCCTCCCGGAATAGAGCTGTCGATGCGCTTGGACCGGCTGCTCAACCGCATTTCGGGGGAGCGCGCCATTGATCGCATCGAGACATCGAGCCTGGGCTGTCCACAGACGTCTGATCTCGTGTCTGCCGACATGTTCGATATCCTGCTTGACTGTTCCGGTAGCAGTTTCGAAACGCCGCGGCCTCGAGCCCAACGCGTCCTTACACTCTTGTTCGATGGTATACCGAGCGAACTTGGTGCGGTGGATGCGCTGCTGGAGTCTCGCGAGATCGTGGTCAGCGTGCACGACACCGAGGCGCTCAATGCCATCGGGAACGCGCGGCCCGCCACCGAGCGAAAGGCCAGCTTGGTCGAGGTCCTCGATAACATACTGTCGCGAGCCGTCGAGATGCTCGTTGATCGGGTCGAACGCTCCGCTAACGGAGCTGGAAGTTGCACGACTGCAGACACCAACTTACCAGCGTCGGTTGCGCGCAACTCAGATCCATCGTCACGCTTAACCGCCGCTGCGTTCCGCCATCTGTCGCGTTTGGTTGCTGGCAAGATCGGCCGGAAGCTGACGCGTACCGTGACCAAGGGTGGACGCTGGGCGCTGGCGGTGCGGCACTGTCCGGGTCCGGGTCTGATCGCAGGTCCCTGGCCCGGGAAGGCTGCGTACCGCGTCGTTCGAGACGACGGTCGACGATACTATGCCGATCCTTTCGTCTATCGACATGCCGGAAAGACGTATCTCTTCTGCGAAGAATTTTCGTATTCGACAGGACGTGGGTTGATCTCCGTCTGCGAAGTGGCAGCAGACGGGACGGTCGGCACACCGTACCCTGTCCTGGAGCGTCCGTATCATCTCTCTTATCCCTTCGTCTTCGAGGACGCGGGGCAGATCTGGATGATCCCGGAAGCAGCGGCCAGTGGCGCGGTCGAGCTTTACAGGTGCGCTGAATTTCCTCGGCGATGGGAATTGGAGCACCGTCTCGTCGAAGGCGTGGCAGGCTGCGATGCCACGCTTCTGAAGCGCGACGGACGGTATTGGATGTTTGTCACGTCGATGCTCTGGCGCAGTACATCCTGGGACAATCTACGCCTCTACGAGGCTCCGTCACTACACGGGCCTTGGCAACCCCATGCGACGGGTCTGGCATTGATCGATTCTCGTCTCTGCCGTTCGGCTGGAGCGCTCGTGGAAAAAGACGGCATGTTGCTGCGCCCGACGCAGGATTGCTCCTCGTTTTATGGCGGTGGCATGCTTGTGTCGCGGATCGACCTCCTCAACACAGACGAATATTCTCAAACGCCGGTCGCGGAGATCGTGCCTGCCGGCCCATCGGGCATTACTGGGACGCATACGTACAGCAAATCAGGGGACATCGAGGCCGTCGACTTTTGGGGTGAGGTCGAGGGAGTGACGGATGTGACACTCCTGTGCCGTCCGCTCCCAATTTCGAGATCGGCGGATCAATAGAAAGTTGGCTGAGCCGGTGATGCGCGCCCGTGACCTCGACGTACAGGACGCGACGTTGCGCAATTCCGTCGTCTTCAAGGTCGTTCGCCTACGTTGCCAATTGGACGGGTTTCGTCTGCGTCGCATTGGTCATCGACACGTTCGCTCGTCGCGTCGTCGGCTGGCGCGTGTCGCGCTCGTCTTCCTCTGGTGAGGACCGGCCTGCTGTGATGTCTGGGTTGGCGGAGTCGTTGCGCTGATCCGAGACAGCGCGGGATGTGGATGTGTCCAGAAGGGCGATTATGGGCAAAAGTCCGGAGCGGCGGCGGAAACGAGACGCTGGAGGTGATCCCGCGCCAGTGGAAGCGGATCCTGCACGTGCGCGAGAAGTTGACGTGCCGGGATTGCAAGTCGATCAATGAGCCGCCGGCGCCGTTCCACGTCACGCCCAGAGGCTGGGCAGGGTCCGCTGGCCTTCGCACGGCTGGTTCGCTGCAACCTGATGCACCACCGGTCGATTTTCGACCTCACACATGACCGACCTCGAACCTCGAATTCCAACCGGATGACACTGGCCCTTTGCAGAGCCGGACAGCCGTGAGCCAAGCTCCGCCGAGACGTGGGCATCCAAAGAGCAACGCGAAGTGCTTCGCCTCGCTCGGCGTCGGAGTGACGACTACTGGAGTTTTCCGGTGCGGAGGCCACATCTTGTTTGCGCACCTTCGGCACGACGGGCACCTGAAGCGCCAAGTTACGGCCCGGCTGCTCCGGTGGGCAGCTGAAGGGCCAAGCAAGAACACTCATCTGAAGGCGCACGCGCCGGATGCGCAGTGGGCATCTGAAGGCGCATCAGAGAAACACATCACTCACGTTGATGCTGGATGCGGTGCCGAGCGAGGCGAAGACGTCGTCGATCCAAGCCGAGGCCCGCGCGCGGCCCTGATCCCGCAATCCCGTGAGAAAGCTCCAATCCGTCTGCAGTTTCGTTGCGACGCCGAGGGCGGCCATGCGCTCGTCATCGCGGATCGAATGCACGTGGATGCGGGAATAGCGCTTGTTGTCGAGCGATCCCTCGTCGAGCAACCGCGTCACGAAGGCGATGGCACGCATTTCGCGCATCAGTGAGGAATTGAATGAGATCTCGTTCATGCGGTCGTAGATCTCGGGTGCGGACGTCGGCAACTTCTCGCGATGCAGCGGGTTGATATGGACGATGACCACATCGCGCGTGCCCGCCCGGTAGATCAGCGGAAAGATGGCTGGATTGCCCATGAAGCCGCCGTCCCAGAAGTGCTCGCCGCCGATCTCGACTGCATGAAAGAGATAGGGCAGGCAGGCCGATGCCAATACGGCGTCCGCCGAAAGCTCTTTGTTCTCGAAGATCCGGACCTTGCCGCTGCGCACGTTGGTGGCGCTGAGATAGAGCCGTGTGGCGACCGGACAGGTTTGCAGGCGCGCGAAGTCGACGGTTTTCTCGAGTACATTGCGCAACGGGTTGAGATTCAGCGGATTAAGCTGATAGGGCGAGAGCAGGTGGGTCACCGCCTGGAAGGTCATGTAGCCCGGCGACAGGTCGCCATGCATCCCCGCCGACTGCAGCCAGACATCCCAAGGAAAGCCGCGCATGGGGGCATAGGGGCGACCGGCCTCCGACACCGCCGACCAGAACTCGGTGAGCTTGGCGCGGGCTTCCTCAGGGCCTCCCAGCGAGACGCCGTATGCCAGCACCGTGGCGTTCATGGCGCCGGCGCTGGTCGCGCTGATGGCCTCGATCGCAATCTTCGGCTCCTGCAGCAGCCGGTCGAGGACGCCCCAGGTGAATGCGCCATGGGCGCCGCCGCCTTGAAGCGCCAGGGCAATGGGTTTCGCCGGACCGGCGGCGGCATCGGGTCGCTGCTGCTGCATAGGTGCCGCGCTTTCCTCGGAAAACAGCCCAGCTGCGCTGGTCATCGGGGCTTCTCGCTTCCTATCATGATCTCAAGGCGCGCCGCCTGCGTCCATTGCCGCATTGCGGGGGGGCCCGCGAAGCAGCGATACCTGACGGAATGAACTGAACTGGCGCGGAGCTGCCGATGGTGACCGATGTTGCGATGCACGCCAGCGCCGATAGCGGTCGCGAGACTCGGACGCTCGCCGCCGTGTCGACGGCGCATTGGGTCAGCCATTTCCACATCCTGGTGCTGCCGCCGCTGTTCCCGCAATTGAAGGAGCAGCTCGGCGTCAGCTTCGTCGAGCTCGGCCTGGCGCTGACGGTCTATGCTGTGGTCTCCGGGTTGACCCAGGCGCCGGTCGGCTTCCTCGTCGACCGGTTCGGCGCCAAGCGCATCCTGATGGCAGGCCTTTGCCTTGGCGGCGCCGCCTTCGCGCTGCTCGGGCTCGGACCGAGCTACCAGATGCTGCTGGTGACGGCCGTACTCGCGGGCCTCGCCAACAGCGTCTACCACCCGGCCGACTACGCAATCCTTTCGGCCGGGATCAGCGAGCGCCGCGTCGGGCGCGCGTTCTCGATCCACACCTTCGCCGGCTTCCTCGGCGGCGCCATGTCGCCCGCGATCATCCTGGCGCTGGTCTCCTGGATCGGGCTTGGCGGCGCGCTGCTGGTGGCCGGCGCCGTCGGCCCGCTGGCCGCCCTGTTCATCGGCCTCGTTCGCGTGCCGGCGACCCATGACAGATCGGTCGCTGGATCGGGCGCCGGAAATCTCGGCGCGGGTGCGGGCTCGCTCGCCTCCGTAGCAACTCCGGCGATCTTCGGCCTGATGGCGTTCTTCACGCTACTCAGCCTCTCGAACGGTGGCATCAACAGCTTCTCGGTCGTCGCGCTGATGAGTGCCTACGGCGTCACGTTTGCGACCGCGAACGTCGCGCTGACGTCGTTTCTGGCGGCGGGTGCTGCCGGGGTGCTGGCGGGCGGCCTGCTCGCCGACCGGACAACGCGGCACGGCTTGGTGGCGGCCGTCTGCTTCGCCATCAACGGCGCGATCGTGCTGACGATCGGGCTCGTCGCGTTGCCGCACTGGCTGATCGTCGGCGCCTTGGGTGCGGCCGGCTTCTTCGGCGGCCTGATCGCACCGTCGCGCGACATGCTGGTGCGCAAGGCCGCACCGCCAGGGGCCGCTGGACGCGCGTTCGGCCTTGTTTCAACCGGGTTCAATATCGGCGGCGTCATTGGGCCGCTGCTTTATGGCTGGATCATGGATAGTGGCTTGCCGCGCACGGTCTTCGTCGTCTCGGCGGGCTTCATGCTGGCGACCGTGCTGCTGGCGCTGGTCACCGATCGCCGATCCGGCGTGGCCGCGTCCGCGAAACAGGCAGCGTGAGCGAACGGAACAATGGCATGAATGACGAGCACCCGTTGTTCACCGATGCCGCGTCCTGGGACGAGGTGCAGGTGGCACTTGACGCGGCGGACCTCGGCGATGGACTGCCACTCGTTCCGCCAACCGCGGCGCGCCTCGCCGCCATGCTGGCGGGCAACGCCGCGCCCGATACCACTATCGGGCACGTCGCGCCGCTGTTCGGCGAGCTGACACCGCGCGCAGCCGCCTACAGCGCGGTGCTCGCGGGCTGCCGCCCGGGTGCGCTTCCCGTCGTGCTCGCTGCGATGACGGCATGCCTCGAGCCCGAGTTCAATCTGCTCGGGCTGATGACGACCACGGGGTCAGCCGCCGTCGCCACACTGGTGCATGGGCCCGCCGTCGCCGCGCTCGGGCTCAACCCGTCGATCAACTGTCTCGGGCCCGGCAATGCGGCCAACGCGACCATCGGCCGGGCGATCAGCCTCTGCCTACGCAACATCGGCGGCGCCCGCGAAGGCAGCGGCGACATGGCGACCTGCGGCCAGCCTGGCAAGTACTCATTCTGTTTTGCGGAAGGCACCGAGGGTCCGTTCGAGCCGCTACATGTGCGCCGCGGATTGGCCGCCGGCGCCAGCGCGGTCACCGTGTTCGGCGTCTCGGGAACCGCGGAGGTGTTGCCCCTGCGCGACGGCGATGGCGCGGAGGCGATCCTCGACGCGATCGCCATTGCGATGATTGCGGCGGTGAAAGTGACAGGTGCGGCGCGCCAGCCCGAGCGGCCGAGCCAGGTGTTCGTGCTGCCACCTGAGCTTGGCCGCCTGATCGCGGGCAAGAGCTGGGATCTCGCCCGCGTGCAGCGCTATCTGTTCGAAGCGGGTGAGGCGGCGGGCACCCCGGTCGCGCCGTCGCCATCCCTTATCCATCCGATCCTCACTGGCGGTCCCGGCGTGAAGATCGCCTATTTGCCGCTCTGGGGCGGCGGCTCGGTTCCCGTCACCCGCCGGATTTAGGGCGCGAGTGTCTGGACCCAGTGTCTGGCCTTTGGCCTGACGCTGTCACGGGTCAGTCGACCGCGACGTCGAGCCAGCCGATGGGCGTGGCGGTGGCCCGGTCGCCGGCTTCGATCAGCACCGTCGTCGTCGGGCTTTCGATCAGCGCCGGGCCGGCGATGGATTGTCCCGGCGCCAGGCTCTCGAAGTCGTAGACCGGCACGTCGCGCCATCCGCCGATGTAGACGCGTTGCAACCGGAGCGCCGCCGCGTCGGCCTTGGGCGCCAGGCGCGGCTCCTCCGGGCTTGCCGGCAACTTGCCGATGACGGCGAGGCGCGCATTAACCAGCACCACATCCTGGCCGCGCAGCGCGTACGTGTAGAGCTCCTCGTGCCGCTGATGGAAGCGCTCGGCGATCAGGCCGACAAGATCGCCAGCCTGCCAATCGATGCCGCGCAACGGTGCGTTGATCTCGAAGATCTGCTCGCCATAGCGCATGTCGGCGCTGTGCTCGACCTCGACGTCGCCCTGGAAATCCCGCGCCAGTCGCGCTCGGCCGTCGCGTTCCATGTCTGAAAACAGCGAGCGCACGCCGTTTGCCTCCAGCCGGACTCGAGTCGCCGATGTGGGTGCGCGCCAACTCGTAGCGAATGTCGGTCGCGAGCATGCCCCAGGCCGACAGAACCGAGGCGACGCGCGGCACGACCACGCGCTTCACCGAAAGTTGCCGCGCGATGTCGGTGGCATGCAAGCCTGCCGCGCCGCCGAAGGCGACCAGCGCATAGCCCGTCGGATCGATGCCGCGCCGCACCGAGACGAGGCGCACGCCCTCCGCCATGCGGGCATTGACGACGCGCACGATGCCCTCGGCCGCCGCCTCGCGCGTCAGGCCAAGCGCGCCCGCCACCTGGTCGACGGCGGCGTCCGCGCGGCGCGGATCCAACCGCATGCGCCCGCCGTGGAAGCGCGCCGGATCGAGCCGACCGAGCACGAGGTTGGCGTCCGTCACCGTCGGCTCGGTGCCGCCGCGGTCGTAGCAGGCGGGGCCCGGCACGGCGCCGGCGCTCTCCGGGCCGACGTGCAGCACGCCGCCGCCGTCGACGCGAGCGATCGAGCCGCCGCCCGCGCCGAGCGTGACGATGTCGAGGCTCGGCAACGCGATGCGCTGGCCGGCGATCGTCCGGTCGATGGCGAGCGCCGGCGTCGCCCGGCGAATGAGCGAGATGTCGGACGAGGTCCCGCCCATGTCGAAAGGTATGAGGTTCTCGATCCCAAGCAGCGAGGCCGCGTGGCGCGTGCCCGCGATGCCGCCCGCCGGTCCCGACAGTACAGTCGCCGCCGCCAGCCGCGCGGCTTCTTCCACCGGCGCCAGGCCGCCGTGCGACAGGATGATGAACAGCGGACCCTTGAATCCCGCGCCCTTCAAGCGCTCGTCGAGGTGGCGCAGATAGTTCGAAACCTTCGGACCGACATAGGCGTTGACGATGGTCGTCGAAACGCGCTCGTACTCCTTGATCTGCGGAAAGACATCCGACGAGATCGTCACGAACGCGCCCGGCAGCGCCTGGCGCACGGCGTCGGCCGCCTGCCGCTCATGCGAAGCGTTGCGATAGCTGTGCAGGAACGTGATGGCCACCGCCGGGATGCGCTCGGTTTGCAGCACGCGTATGGCGGCGTCGAGCGACGCTGGATCGAGCGGCGTGTGCACGCTGCCGTCGGCGCGCAACCGCTCGGTGATGCCGAGGCGGAGATGGCGCGGCACCAGCGGCTTGGGTGCGCCGAGCCGCAGATTGTAGCGTTCGACGTCCTTCAGGCCTTCGCGCATTTCAAGCACGTCGCGATGCCCCGCCGTCGTCAGCAGCGCCACCTTCGCGCCCTTGCCTTCGAGCAGCGCATTGGTTGCAACCGTCGTGCCGTGCACGATACGTTCCGTCGCGGCCAGCAGACCTGCGAGATCGTGGCCGAGAGTCTCGGCCAGCAGCCGCAAGCCGTCGAGCAAACCCTCCGAGGGGTCCGCCGGTGTCGATGCCGACTTGACGAACGTCGGCCGACCGCCGTCGTCGATGGCCACCAGATCCGTGAATGTGCCGCCAACGTCGATGCCGATCTTGTAGCTCATGCGCGGCTCCTCAGCGGACCAGCGAGGCCATCGCGTGCATCCCGCGCGTCGGCGGCGGGATCGCGCTTGGCTGGATCGCCCCAACCGCCGCCCCCCGCCGATGCAATGACGAGGCGATCGCCGGGCCGGATCTCGACGCCGACCTCCTTGGTCGCCAGCACGCGGTCCGCGCGGCCGGCGGATTTAAGAACATAATGATGCGGCGCGCTGTCGGTGCCGCCGAGCAGCCCGCGCGAGCCGTGCCGGGTGCCGTCACCTGCTGTATTGCCTTTCGCGATGCCGTCGCATTCGACAATCATCTCGAGGTCGCAGCCAAGGCCGCCGCGATGTTGCCCCGCGCCCGCCGAGCCCGAACGATACTCGTGATGCAAGAATAGGAACGGAAAGCGCGCCTCGGCCACCTCGATCGAGCCGAACTTGATGCCGCCGGCCGAATGCCATTCACCGATCGAGCTCCAGCCGTCGCCGCCGATCGAGCCGCCGCCGCCGGGTCTTGCCTGGAACAGATGCCAGATGAAACCTTTGCCGGTGCGCGGGTCGCGGCCCTGGATGGCGATACGGAAGCGGCGGCCCCATCCGCCCATCACGCGATCCGGGCAGGCCGGGGCCAGCGCCGTCACGATCGCCTCGACGATCTCGTTGGAGCAGTGGCTGGTGCACAGCGTCACCGGCGCGCCGTCGTTGGCCCACACGATCGTGCCCGGCTTGGCCGTGACCTTGAGTGGTCGGAACGAGCCGTCATTCTTCGGGATGTCCGGATCGATCAGATAGGCGAACGCCATCGCCACCGCCGACTGCATGTTGGCATGCGACGAGTTCACGAAACTCGTCGATTGCGGATCGGAGTCCGTGAGATCGACCTCGAGATCGCTGCCTCGCTTCGTCACGGTCGCACGGATCACGATGTCTGAGCGCCCGTGGCCGTCATCGTCGAGCGTAGCCTCGCCCTTGTAGACGCCGTCGGGCCAGGCCGCGACGATGGCGCGGGCGCGGCGCTCGGCACCATCCAGCACGGCCTCGATCGCGGCACCAAGTCGCGCCGAGCCCAGTTCCGTGATCAGTTCCAACAGGCGTCTTTCGGCCAGCCGGGCCGAGCCGACCATGGCCGCCAGATCGCCGCGGAAATCGCGGGCATGTCGCACGTTGAGCGCCAGTAGGTTGAGCAGGTCTTCGCGCAGTCTGCCTTTCTCATAGAGCCGGATCGGCGGAATGCGCAGGCCCTCCTGCCAGATTTCGGTCGCGCCGGGATTGTAGGCGCCGTGTGTGGCGCCGCCGATATCGCTCTGATGCGCCCGGTTGATCGACCAGAACGCGAAGCGGTCGCCGTCGAATACGGGGACGAACGCCGTCACGTCGGGCAGGTGGTTGCCGCCGTGGTAGGGATCGTTCAACAGGAACACGTCGCCCTTGTGGATGTCGCCGGCAAAGGCCTCGGCCACCGAGCGCGCGGCCCAGGTCATCGCACCGACATGCACCGGCACGTGCTCGGCTTGCGCCAGCAGCCGGCCGTCCGCGTCGCAGATCGCGGTCGAGAAATCGCGGCTCGAATTCAGGATCTGCGAGTACGACGTGCGCAGCATCGCCTCGCCCATCTCCTCGACGATGGCCCGCAGCCGGTGGGCCAGCACGGACACCGTGATCGGGTCGACCAAATGATCGGTCATTCTGGCAGTGGTCCTTCAGCTCCTGGGCTTGGCCGTCAGCGGCCGAGCACACGCGTCCAAAATGCGACCATGTCATCGCGGAAGGCATCGGCTTCGCCGTCGCGGCTGCCGATCTTGGCGCCCTTGCGCCCATAGCCAGCCTTGAGCGAGTACACCATGACGTCTCGATCCGTGAGCTTGGCATCGGCGGTCGCCTGCAGCGGATGAATGAAAGCGCCGTTGTCCTCCAGATAAGTCGTTGGTGCGGCCGGGGCTACCGATGCGTCGGGTACGTCGACGATGCGGGTGCCGCGATCGAAGCTGTGGTGCGCACCGGGAATGAGGCGCATCGTCGCCGTTCCGCCGGAAAGCCGGATGGCTTGCAAATGGCCTTGAGCCTGCATCGGCGAGCACCATTCGTCGGCATCGCCCATGAGCACGCGAACTGCGGTCGCGCCGACCCGCGGATCGAGAAACTGGTGACCGCTCCAGGGATAGCCCGCGAGGACCGCAATGAGCCCACGGCCGGGGCCCACAACGGCATCGGCGAAGCGCCGCGTCGCGGCCATCAGCACGGCCGAGCCACCGCGTGAATGGCCTTGCGCGCCGATCCGAGTCCCGTCGATCTCGGGATGCGCGGCCAGCACCGTCCAGGCGGCGAGCACATCGTAGGCACTCGCGGCGAAGGAGAACTGCGTTTGCTTGGCGACTGTGGACGTGACGCCGCGCGCGGCAAAGCTGTCCAGCACGAAAGCGGCGTAGCCCTGGCCGCACATCGTCTCGGCGTGGGCGACGTGGGACGGCGCAACGCCGAGGCTTCCGGGAATCACCATGACCAGCGGCAGCTTGCCCGCGGTCACGCGCTTTGCTTTCGGCGGCAGGAACAATTGGCCGTCGACGGTGATACGCGGCATGTCTGCTGGCGTCGCAATCACCTGATAATAGTTGAGCGGCGACGCTGACGGCACCTCGACGACCTCGCCTCTGGCGCCATTGGCGAACGTGATCCGCTGATCGCGGAAGCGCACTGCGGCCGGCGCCTTGGCGGTGGCAGTCATCGTACGTACTCCTCATTCGACGGGGCAGGCGACAAGGTTAGCGGCCACGTGTGGCGCAGACAAGCTACGGCTGCTGCGCTTCAGCTGCTGCCGCGCCGGCGAGGCTTGGCAAGTTGTGCGGCTGTCAAGCTCAGCACCTCGCCAGAACTCTCCTCCGTAGCCAGCCAGAGATAGGGAAGCTTCGGACCCTTTGATTCCAGCGCCTCACGGCCCTGGCCGATCTCCATGATGATCTGGCCCTCGGGCGCGAGATGGTTGCCAGCCTCGGCCAGAATGCGCCGCGCGAAATCCATCCCGTCGGCGCCGCCGGCATGAGCGAGTTTGGGCTCCGTGCGATATTCCGGCGGAAATGCCGCCACAGCCGCATCCGTGACATAGGGCGGATTGGAGACGATCAGATCGAAGCGCTTGCCTGCGAGCGCGGCGAAGAGATCGGATGGGACGAGCTGGATTCGATCCCCGAGCTTGTAATCGGCCACATTCCGCTGCGCGACCGCGAGCGCATCCGCCGAGATGTCCGTGCCGATGATCCGGGCATCGGGGAAGGCCAGCGCCGCCAGAATCGCCAGCGAGCCGCCGCCGGTACACAGGTCAAGCACGCGCGTCACCCGAACGCGTGGTGTTCCAACAAGGCCATCCGCCTCGCCTTCGATGACATCGCACAGCAGCTCGCCGATGAAGGATCGCGGCACGATCGTGCGCTCGTCGACGTAGAACCTGTGTCCGCGAATGTAAGCTGCGTTGACGATGTAGGGCGCAGGTTTGCGCGTCGAGATCCGCAGCTCGATCGCTCGATCGATGGCGGCGCGCTCGCTGTATGTCAGCCGCGCCTCGAGCCAGGGGTCCAGCGCGTCGACCGGCAAATTCAATGTCGTGAGGATCAGGAAGGCAGCCTCGTCCAGCGCCGTCTGGGTGCCGTGGCCATAAATGAGGCCGGCCGCATTGAACCTGCTGACCGCATAGCGCAGCCAGTCGCGAACGGTGATGAGCTCATCGAGTGGGGTGGGGCTTTGCGGCATGGCCGGGCATGGGTCTCTTGTATTGGCGGCCACAGCGATAACCGCGTTCCGCCACCCGCGCCATCGCTTTGGTCTGAGCGTGGTGTCTGACCCTGGGCCTGACAAAGGGATCCGGGCCAGGCGATGAACGCTCTACACAGGGCACATCAGCTACCCACCTGGGCATCTGCGTAGCCCGGTCGCGTCGGCAACGCCCAGGTGGCGAACCAGGCGAAGGCCAGCATAGCCGCCGATCCAGCGAGGCAGGCGGTGAACCCGCCGAGCTGATAGAGCGCGCCGGAGAGCAGGATGCCGACGAGGCGGCCGGCGGCGTTGGCTGCGTAATAGAAACCGACATCCTCGGCGGTCGTCTCCCGGCCCGCGTAGGCCAATATCAGATAGGAGTGCAGCGACGAATTGACCGCGAACGGCAACGCAAACAGCGCAAGCCCCGCGACGACGACAAGATCCGGCCGGGGCATTGTTGCGCTTTGCAGAAGCAACGCCAGCACCAGTGGAACCGCGACCAGCAACCCCGCCCAGAGCCGTGACGCCGGCACCTCGGTGCTCAGCCCGTCCGTGCTTCGCTGAACGAGCGCCGGCGCCACGGCCTGAATGGCGCCATAGCCGATGGTCCAGGCGGCGACGAACGCGCCGACTTCGCTGAACCGCCAGCCGTTGGCGGCGAGATAGACCGGCAATCCGACGACGAACCAGACGTCGCGTGCGCCAAACAGAAAAATGCGAGCGGCGGCAAGCACGTTCACGCCGCGCGACTTGCTGAACAGTTCGCGCAGGGTCTTCGAGGATTTCGCCTTGCCGAGCGCGCCCGGCAGCAGCGCCAGTCCGAGGACCAGGATGGACGCGAGCAACGCTGCCATCGCCCACAGCGCCGGGCGGAAGCCGATGCTCTCGAGCAGCGCCCCGCCAACGAAGAAGCCGAGCCCCTTCATGGCGTTCTTGGAGCCGGTGAACCAGGCGACCCATCGAAAGAGCTGGCCGGCGCTGGCCGCGCCAGATCCTGCGGCGCCAGCGGATTCGGCGGACGCGGCCTTGATCGCCGTTTTCGATGCGGTTTTGGTGATGTCCTTGGCAAGCCCCGAAATCCCTTGCGCGGCAACAACCCAGGCGACCGAAAGCCCCGCGGCCCAGGCCGGATCGAGCGCGGCCAGCATCGCAAGCCCGGCGATTTGCAGCGCCTGCCCGACCGCCAGCATGCGCGGGATGCCGTAGCGCGACGCCAGCCAGCCGCTGCCGAGATTGCCGGCGATGCCGGCTGCCTCATAAAGCAGGAACAGGAAAGCCAACGTGAACGGCGCATAGCCGAGCTTGAAAAAATGCAAGAGAACCAGCATGCGCAGCGCGCCGTCGACGAGTGTGAACCCCCAATAGGAGGCGGTCACGATGGCATAGGTGCGCATTGCCGGTGTCATCAGTTGCCGGCCCGAATTACGATGTTGGCGAGATCGACCATGCGGCAGACGTAACCCATCTCGTTGTCGTACCAAGCATAGACCTTGAGCAGTGTGCCGTCAGTGACCAGTGTGCTCGGCGCGTCGATGATCGCACTGCGGGTGTCGTTGCAGTAGTCGACGGACACCAGTGGGCGCGTTTCAAATCCGAGAATTCCGGCGAGCGGGCCGCGTGCGGCCGCCGCGAACAGCGCGTTGACCTCGGACTCGGTGGTTGCGCGTTTGAGCTCGAAAACACAATCGGTGAGACTGGCGTTGAGAACGGGAACGCGGACCGCGTGGCCGTTCAGCTTGCCCTTCAAGTCCGGATAGATCAGTCCGATGGCGGTGGCGCTTCCGGTCGTGGTCGGAGCGAGAGATAGCAGGGCCGACCGCGCGCGGCGCAGGTCCTTGTGCGGGGCGTCGACGACGACATTGGTGTTGGTCGGATCATGCAATGTGGTGATCTGGCCGTGCCGGATGCCGATCGCCTCGTGAATGACTTTGACGACCGGAGCCAGACAATTCGTGGTGCAGGAGGCGGCGGTCAGCAGGCGGTGCCGCGCCGGATCGTAAAGCCCGTCGTTGACGCCAACCACGACGTTGAGAGCCCGGTCGTCCTTCACGGGAGCCGCGACGATGACCCGCTTTACGCCTCGATCGGCGTAGGCCTGCAGCGCCCTGGGCGAGATGAATTTGCCCGTACATTCCAGAACGATGTCGCAGCCGAGATCGCCCCACGGCAGGTCACCGGGGGCGGCGGCCGCGGAGTAGCCGATGCGTTTGCCGCCGATGCGGATCGCCGTCTCACCATCGGCATGGATGGGGGTGCGCCATCGGCCATGAATACTGTCAAACTCGAGGAGATGCGCGGTTGCGGCCACGCCGCCCATGATCTCGTTGACGTGGACGACATCGAGCCGGTTGGCAGCGCGCGGGTCGTCGTCCGGACGCAGCACGCCGCCCATTGCCGCACGCAGTGCCAGCCGCCCCATGCGGCCCATCCCGTTGATGCCAACTTTCATCGTCCGTTGCCTCGTGGTTGCGCCGCATCAGACTAATGCGGGACGAGACCACCGTCGACATTGACCGATTGCCCCGAGACATTACGCGCGCCCGGTGACGCCAGAAAGACAATCATGTCGGCGATATCTTCGGGCTGATTGGCGCGTTGGAGGGGTATGCCAGCAACGAACCGCTTGGTCACCTCCTCCAAGGATTGACTGGATTTTTGCGCGTCCGCCTTCAGGATATCGGCGACCATGTCCGTCATGACGACACCGGGGCAAACCGCGTTGACGTTGATGTTGTGGCGGCCAAGCTGTTGCGCCGCGGTCTTGGTCAGGCTGATCACCGCGCCCTTCGAAGCCGCGTAAATCGCATTCGAGGTGCCGGCAAAGCCCTTGCCCGCCACGGAGGCGATGTTGATGATGCGGCCCTCGCGGCGTTTGATCATCTCGCGGGCGACGCGCTGGAGGCAGAAGAATACGCCCTTCGCATTGACGCGGTGGATGCGGTCCCAGTCCTCTTCGGTGAGGTCCATGATGTCGGCGCGACGCGTCACGCCGGCGTTGTTGACGAGCGTGTCGATGTGCCCGAACTCGGCGACGACTGCGGTGACCATCTTGTCGATGTCGGCGACCGAGCCGAGATCGGCCTCGACCGCGAGGCTCCGGCGGCCGAGCTTTGTCACCTCGGCGGCCGTCTCGCGGACCTTGGCGCCGTTGATGTCGGCGACGGCGACGTGGGCGCCCGCCTTCGCCATCGCGAGCGCGGTTGCGCGGCCAATTCCTTGGCCGGCACCGGTCACGAGCACGACCTGATCTTTGAGCTGCATCTCTCTCTCCCTGTGTTAGCTATGTGGCGGGCTCGGGATCTGAGATCCGCGCCACGCGGTTGATCAGGCCGGCATTGAAAAGCGGCGGGTTGCCGCGATCAGTTCATGGATTATTCCGGGTTCGGTCATGGCGTGGCCCGCGTCCGGCACGATCCGCAGATCGGCCTCGGGCCACTTGGCCTTCAGGTCGAACGCACTCTTGATCGGCGTGACGACGTCATAGCGGCCGTGGACGATGACGCCGGGGATGCCAGTCAAACGGTTGGCGCGGGCCAACAACTCGTCGTCGCGCGCAAAGAACCCGCGATTGACGAAATAGTGGCATTCGATCTTGGCGAAGGCGAGCGCGTAGCTGTCGGCGCTGAATAGGCGGATGCGCTCGGGATCGGGATGCAGCGCCAACGTCGAGCCTTCCCAGATGCTCCAGGCACGGGCCGCGGTGCGCTGAATGGTGACATCGGGATGTGTGAGGCGGCGATGATAGGCGGAAATCATGTCGCCGCGTTCACTCGGCGGGATGAGGCTGGCGAAGGCGTCGTAGGCCTCCGGGAACAGCCAACTTGCGCCTTGCTGGTAGAACCATTCGAGTTCCGCGCGCCGTACCAGAAAAATGCCGCGCAGAATCAGCTCGCTCACGTACTCGGGGTGAGTCTCGGCATAGGCGATTGACAGCGTCGAGCCCCACGATCCGCCGAGCAGCTGCCAGCGCGTGATGCCGATGTGGCGGCGCAGCTGCTCCATATCCGCGATGAGATCCCACGTCGTATTGTCATGCAGGCTCGCGTGCGGCGTCGATCGACCGCAGCCGCGCTGGTCGAAGAGAATGATGCGATAGCGCGAGGGATCGTGATAGCGGCGCATGGTCGGATTGCTGCCGCCACCGGGGCCGCCGTGCACGATGAGCACCGGTTTGCCGGCGCGGTTGCCGCATTCCTCGAAGTAGATTTCGTGACCGCCGCTCACGGCGAGCCGGCCCGTTCGATAGGGCTCGATCGGCGGATAGAGGCTGTGGCGTTCGCGTGATGGCATTGGTGTCTGGATCCCGCCACTCGCCTTGGAGCTGACCGTGCCGAGTTTGTCAGTTGGGTTGCGTTGGAACATGCCGGCTAGCAAACCCGCTGGACTGCCCGTGTCAACCCCGATGGCGGCGCTTCTGCTCGGCGAGCCGGTTCTCGCGATCATAGACCGCCTCGCCGCCGGGAACGCGTACCTCGCGCACCAGCTCGAGCACATGACGGCCCGGCGCCGGTGTTATATGGCTGATCACAAGCGCGACCGCGATCCCGACGGGCACGCCGGCGATGGCCGCCAATGAACCGGGCAGGCCGATCGAGGTGAGCTCGCCAACCAGAACCGCCATCACGCCGACGCCAAAGCCCGCGAGCATGCCGGCGAGCGCGCCCCATGCATTGAGGCGCTTCCACCAGACGGAGAGCAGGAGGACCGGAAAGAAGGCCGCGCCGGAAAGCGACAGCGACCAAAGCAGAAGCTGCAATGGGTCGCCGGGCGTGGCCAAGGCAATCCAGGCGGCAAGGGCGGCCATCATGACGGTGGCAAGACGGACAACCAGCAGCCGCGCCTTGTTCGAGGGCGGCGCCTGATTGATCGGCGCGACGACATCCTCGCCGAGGATGACGGCCAGCTGGAACAGGCTTGCGGCCGCGGCCGCCAACGCGGCCGCCAAAATGCCCGCCGCGACGAGATACACCGACGTGACCGGCAGGCCCGCGATGACGGGAAGCGCCAGCAGCAGGCTGTCGCGCTTGAATTCAACGCTCAGCGCCGAGATTGGCTGCCGGCTGCCATCAAGGGTGACGAGGCCGAGATCGATCGACGGGCGCAGCTGCTGGGACAGCTTGATCGGGTCGCCTGCGAGGCTGAACAACATGTCGCGCAGGAACACGGCGTTGGCCGACAGCGTTAAGATGATGATGCTGACCAGGACGACGGCCCAGACAAGGGATTTTCTTGCCTCGAACACGGTTGGCGAGGTCGCGGCGCGGGGCAGCATAACCGGCGAGCTGGCCGTGCCGAGCATCAGCGCGAGAATTGCCAGAATGAACGACATCGGACCGATGTGGCCGAAGGGGCTGGCAAAGCGGCTGGTGATGCTGTGAAAGCCTTGATCCGGAAGCTCGAAGGAGAAGGCGCTGGCCAATGCCAAGGGTACATTCTGGGCGATCTCGGACCGCATGATGGAGCGCAACGCCGGGCCGTGACTCAACTGGCCGAGCGGCAAGTTGGTGATCATGGTTGCGATGATGGCCGCGGGAACCAGAACGGCGACGATGGCTGCGATCGATTGCGCCGCGCTCGACCACGCCAGCGAGCGTGCGCCGCCAGGAACCAAAGTTGCGGTCAAGATGATCACGATCAATCCGGTCGCCAGGGTTGCGGAGACGTCGAGCAGCGTCGTCACCGCCATGATCGCGATCTTGATTTCCGCGACCAGAAACAGCACCAGCGGCACGACGGCGAGCGAAGCAGCAGCAAGACGGACGCTGGCGCTTTCGAAGCGGCGGCCGAGATAACCAGGAATTGACGGCGCGCCGAACTTGCGGACAAAGGGCGCGATCAGGATCAGCATTGCCACGAAGCCGCCGAGAATCCCGAACGCAAGGCATAGCGCGTCGAAGCCGATCAGCAGCATCAGTCCGGAAATCGCGACGAGCCCACTCGAGCCGAGACCCGAGATACACAAGGCAACCCCATTGAACGCGGCGGGGACACGGCGGCCGGCGAGGAAGAACTCGGCCGGCGTGGCATTGTAGGCTGCGCATCCGATCGCCACGTACAGGCTGATCGAGCCAAGTGCCGTGAGCAGCCGCAAGAGCTGGGTCGAGGCGCCGAGCTGCTCGAAAATCAGCAGGACGACAACCACCGCCATCAGAATTGCGCCGAAGATACCGAAGTAAATTCCAAGCAGCGGATTGACCGCTCCGGAGCGCGGGTGAAGGGCCATGCGGTCAGGTCCTACACATCCTCATTGGCGCCATGCCAATGATCGATCGCATCTTGCCGGTTGACGTAGGAGGTGACGGTGACGATGGCGATGATAATCACGCCATGGCAGGCTAGAAAGTAGCCGAGCGGGAAGCCGAGCATCCGGCCGTTCAGCCGGTCGGCATAAAGCGGCAGCACGATCAGCACCAGGAGGAATGGCAGCAGGCTGGTCAGCATCTGCCATTTCGTATGCCGCCAGTAGGGCTTGCGTTCCTTCCGCTCGATCATTGCGCCTGTCCCCCGAGACTGTTGCATCAGCCGGCGGCAAGGCCGCTCCAGGCACCAGATGCCGGTCCAATGTGGTCACTCTGCGGCGGGGAGCTTAGCTCAACCGTTGGCCATCCGCTGCCAAACCAGCTAGATTTCCAAGGTCATATTCGTGCAAGATCTTGACTGAGACCATCCGCGCGCTGTCGCCTGGGTCGCCCGGTCACCGGTCGCATCACCAATACGATCGGGCGCGAGTGCCGAGGAAACGGGCCTAACCGTATGGCGATCCAACGAATTTTGATTGTCGACGATCATCCGCTGTTCCGCAGCGCGCTTCGGCAGGCGCTGAATTCCTCTTTTGCCGCCGCCGATATCGTCGAGATCAGCTCGCTGCAGGCGCTGGAACAGGATCTGGCCCGCTTCCCCGAAACCGATCTCGTCCTGCTGGACCTGTCGATGCCGGGTGTGCAGGGTTTTTCGAGCCTGCTGTTCCTGCGGACCGAGCATCCCTCGGTCCCGGTCGTCATCGTGTCGGCCAACGAGGAGCCGGCGACCATCCGGCGCGCCATGGCATTTGGCGCCTCCGGTTTCATTCCAAAATCGGCGCCGGTGGATCGCATTCGCGGGGCGGTGCGCGATGTGCTCGCGGGGGCGATCTGGGTGCCGCCGGACATCGATCTGGCGGCATCGCCCGACACCGAGACCAGCCGCATGATCGAGCGGCTGGCGACGTTGACGCCGCAGCAGGTGCGCGTCCTCATGATGCTGCGCGAGGGGCTGCTCAATAAGCAGATCGCGTTCAACCTTACGGTCTCGGAGGCGACGATCAAAGCACACGTCTCCGCGATCCTGCAGAAGCTCGGCGTCGACAGCCGCACCCAGGCCGTTATCGCGATCTCGCGATTGGACGGCGCCGATTGGAAGAAGCCGGACCCCGCCTGACGCTACTCCGCGGCGCTGCGGCGCAACCGCAATTGCCCGAGCAGCGCCCGCAGAGCCGCGGCCTTGACCGGCTTTCGGAGATAACCAAACCCGTTGGTGCGGATCGCCCGCTGAATGTCCGGCGTCTGGTCGGCCGTGATGATGACGGCGGGCACCGGCTGATCGAGTGCGTCGCGCAGGCGTTGTAAGGCCTCGATCCCGGTGCCGTGATCGAGATGATAGTCGGCGAAGATCGCGTCCGGCACTACCTTTGCGGCCGTGACGGCGAGCACGGCATCCTCGGCATTGGCCGCGAGCAGGACGCGGCAACCCCAGCCCGACAACAGCGCCTCCATGCCGGCGAGGACGCTACGCTCGTTGTCGATGCAGAGCACGACCGATCCCGCGAGCGCTCCAAGCGCGGGGGCTGGAACATCGATGCGCGCGGGAAGCGCTACGGCGGACGTTGTCTCCAAGGTCAACAGGAACGAGGTCCCGCGGCCAATCTCGGACTGCAGCGCAATGGGCACATCCAGCAGCTTGCAGATGCGCTCGACGATCGAGAGGCCGAGGCCAAGCCCCGGAACGGCTGCGGCGGTTTCCTCGATGCGCTGAAACTCCTTGAAAATCAGCGCGTGCTTCGATGCGGGTATCCCCGGCCCCGTATCACTGACTTGAATGACGACGCGCTCGCCCTTGCGGCGGCAGCCGACGACGACACCGCCCGAGCGCGTGTATTTGAGTGCATTGGAGACGAGATTCTGCAGCACGCGCCGCAGGAGGCGCCGGTCGGTCTGCACCCATAGCGAACTGGGCACGATCTTCAGCGCAAGGCCTTGCTTGCGCGCCATCGGCTCAAACTCGATGCCAAGTTGCTCGAGCAGCTCGCCGAGCGCGACCGGCTTGATTTCGGTTTCCTGGTGTCCGGCGTCGAACCGCGAGATGTCGAGCAGCGTGCCCAGGATCTCTTCCACAGCCTCGAGGGAGGCGTCCATGTTGCGCGCCATCTGGCCGAGCGTGCCTTTCGGTTGCTGTTCGACCATGCTCGACGCGTAGAGCCGGGCGGCATTGAGCGGTTGCAGAATGTCGTGGCTGGCGGCGGCGAGAAACCGCGTCTTGCCGAGACTCGCCTCGTCGGCCTTGGCCTTGGCGACGGCCAGCGCCGTGTTCACCTCGACGAGCTCCGCCGTGCGCTCGGCGACCCGGCGCTCGAGTGTCTCGTTGGCTCGTGCCAATTCGTCGGCGGCGGCCATGCGTTCGGTAATGTCGGAATACGTGGTCACGATGCCGCCTTGCGGCATTGGCGACGTGCGGATCTCGATGATGCGCCCGTCGGTGAGCCGCTCGTGGAACGTCGCGTGCGTGACAGTAAGCTTGGTGAGGCGGTCCGCGACGAGCAGGTCAATTGCGCCCGGCCCGAAGTCGCCGCGTTCGGCGCAGCCGCGCAGGACCCGTTCCAGTGGAACTCCGACGCGGCCAAGATCGGCGGGCACCGTCAACAGCTCGCGGAAGCGCCGGTTCCAGCAGATCAAATGCAAATCGCGATCGAAGACGGAGAGGCCGTGCCGCACCTGATCCAATGCGGACTGTAGCAGGTCGCGATTGTACTGGATCGCTTCCGAGGCGTCGTCGAGCAGCCGCATCGCCGACTGACTGGAAACGTTGCCGCGTTTCAGCAGCAGTGAGAGCACGAGCCGCGACGATGCGGCGCCGATGGCGCTGGTCAGCAGATGCTCGGTGAACCGCAGCGTTGCGAGATCGGCTTCGGCGTTGGCAGACAGCGGAGCGTTGCGGGTGGCCGCGTACTCGGCGAACGACCGCTCGGCACGTTCCGGTCCCAGATAGCGGCCGACCGCCTGCTGCAGGTCGCCGATCGTCAGCGTTGTCCGCCACAAGCGGAATGCAGGCGCCGGTGCGGTCCGCAGCACATCGTCGAGAACGAAGATGTGCGCCTGCAGCCGCTCGATGGGTTCGGGGGGGCGGATCAGCGACACGAACACATAGGCGACGACGTTCGCCATCAGGCTCCAGATCACGCCGTGCGTCAGAGGCTCGAACTGCAGATAGAACAGCGCCTGCGGTTTCAAGAGACCGATGCCGAGCGGTCCGCTCTCGACGATGGAACTGCCGATCCAACCGGCCTTGGCGATCCAGGGCAGCAACAGCGTGTAGGACCAGACGGCAATGCCGGCGAGGATGCCGGCGATGGCCCCGCGGGCCGTCGCCCGTCGCCAGATCAGGCCGCCGAAGAAGGACGGCGACAGCTGAGCTACGGCCGCGAATGAGACAAGGCCGATCGCGGCGAGACCATGCACCTGGCCGAGGGCGCGATAGACGCAATAGCCCAGGAACAGGATCGCGAAGATGGCGATCCTGCGGATCAACAGCAGCAGCCCCGCCATGTCTTCGTCGGGCGCTTCCTTGACGAGCTCGCGCCGCAGTAGCCAGGGCACGACGAAACCGTTGCAGACCATGATGGCGAGCGCGACGGAATCGACGATCACCATGGCCGTCGCCGCGGACAACCCGCCAATGAAGGCCAGGATCGCGATCGTCTCGGCGCCCGCGATCTTCGGCACCGCCACGACGAACATGTCGGCATCGGCCGCGCTGCCGGGGAACAGGGTGAGGCCCGCCACCGCAATCGGCAGCACGAAGCAATTGATCAGGATCAGATAGAGCGGAAACAGCCAGGAGGCGCGGCGGATCTCGCTCTCGGAATTGTTCTCGACGACCGTGACATGGAACTGGCGCGGCAGCAGGATGATGCACACGAAGCTCAGGAACGTGACCGTGAACCAGACGCCGCCATTGAGCCCACTGGCAAACAGGCCGCGCAATTCCGCGTTCTCGCTGATGCGCGACAACAGTCCGCTGAACCCGCCGAGGACCGTCATCAGAACGAACGATCCGACCACCAGGAACGCCGCCAGCTTGATCAGCGATTCTGCGGCGATGGCCAGCATCAGCCCGTCCTGATGCTCCGTTGCATCGATGTGGCGGGTGCCGAACAGCACGGCAAAGACGGCAAGCGCCAGGGCGATGACGAAGGCAGTGTCGATCGTGACGCCCGAGGTTGCCGCCAGTTCTCCGAGCGGGCTTGGTCCGAGCAGCACCTCGACCGAGACGGCGATCGCCTTCAGTTGCAGGGCGATGTAGGGCAGGGTGCCGATCACCAGCACGACCGTGACGATGGCCGCGACCGTTGGGCTCTTGCCGTAGCGGGCGGCCAGGAAATCCGCGACCGATGTAATGTTCTGGCTCTTCGCCAGCCGCACGATCCGCAGCAGCAGCGGTCCGCCGAGCAGAAACATCAGGATCGGCCCGAGATAGACCGGGATGAAATCATAGCCCTTGGTCGCGGCGAGGCCGACGCTGCCAAAGAATGTCCAGGACGTGCAATAGACGGCGATCGACAGAGCATAGATCAGCGGACGGCCGCTGCCGCCCTTGCGCGAGACCATCTTGCGGTCGCCAATCCAGGCCAGCGCGAACAGCGCACCGACATAGCCGAACGCCAGCAAAGCCACTGTCCAGCCGTCGATCATCGATCGGTCATCCACGCGTCCCACTGGCCGTGTTAGCAGGGAGGCTCTGCCACAAGTTTAGCGGCCGCGGCAGGCTGCATTAAGCCATTTTTTGCAAAGATCGTTGCCGAGCGGCCATTGTTCTCTTTACTGTACGAATGTGATTCGCATCAAAAATGCTGGTTCACCGTCATATGGGACCACGCATCGTCACCGGTGCCGAATGGCCGTGCGCGCGGCACAAACAGGAAGGGGCTTCACATGTCTATGATGTCGGAATTCAAAGATTTTGCCTTGAAAGGCAATGTTGTCGACTTGGCCATCGGCGTGATCATTGGCGCGGCATTCGGCAAGATCGTCGAATCCCTGGTCAAGAACGTTTTGATGCCGCCGATCGGCTATCTAATCGGTGGCGTGAACTTTGCCGATCTGGCGGTCAATCTGCCGGCGCCCGGCAAGCCGGTGCTGATCAAGTACGGCGAGTTCTTTCAGACGATCATCGACTTCGCCATCATCGCCTTCGTGCTGTTCATGGTGATCAAGGGCATCAACATGGCGAAGAAGCGCTTCGAGAAGGAAGCCGCCGCGGGTCCGCCGCCAGCCCCGCCGGCCTCCGAGATCTACCTCAAGGAAATCCGCGACGCTCTGGTCAAGCGCTGAGGCGCCGCCGGCTGCAGCGGGTGCGCTGACGCCGGCCCGGACGATCGAACGAACGGATCAGACCATCATAAGGCGCCTCCGGCACAGCTGGGGGCGCTTCGTTGTTGTCGGGGATGGCAACGTGACCAGGCGTCAGTCGGCGAGGTCTTGCGCAATCTGCGCGGCAACCGCCTCGAAGCTCGCTGGCCGGCCGAGATTGCGCGGCAAACCAGCGAAGACGTCGTCGCCCTGCAGCCAGCGCTGCTCGCATTCCGGATCGGCCAGCGCGATGTCGAGCGCCGCCGACAGCTCGAACGAGTTCATCGGCAGCTGGCTTGCTTTCAGCGCGCCGAGCAAGGCGATGTTGGCGTTGCTCGCGTGCGCCAGATGCGCGGAGGACACCTCGACCCGGCCCTCCAGGTCCAACCCTTCGAACTCCTCGATGCATGCGGGCAGCGACAGCGACGTCGCCTGGCGGCAGACCATCGGGCGTACGCGATAGACGCTGCACTGCCCGCCGACCAGCAGCGGGCATGGGAGTTTGCGGCCGACGCGGGCTTCAATTGCCAATCCCTTGAGCGGCGCGCAGCGGCTTTGGACGCTGGCCACTTTGAGGGCTGGCTCGCGGCTCGCCCGGACAGCGTTGGCGATGCGGAAGACTTCCGGCGCCACCACGGACGTGTAGGCATGACAGCAGTAATTGCAGCCTGCCTTGCAGGCGATGCTGACTTTGGGTGGAAACGCCGCGAGCGATCCTTCGACCAGGTCGTGGACGATTGCGGCGGCCTCGCTTGCGCGGCTGGCATTGGCGCGCTCGGAAAGCTTCTGGCTCAGCACGCGGGCGACAACCACGACTTGTCCGCGGCGCGGCTGCGCGGGCAGGCCGCCGGCGATCAGGCTGCGGCCGACCTTGACCTGCTCGCGCTCGCGCTTGCGGCGCTGTTGTCTGGTATCATCCATGGCGTGCCCGATCCGATGTGGCGTGCGCGCCGGGAGAGGCTAGGAGCAGCTGCCACCGCCGAACACGCAGAATTTGGCGCAATTCGGATGGCATAGCTTCACGCGGCCCTTGTCGAACATGCCCCCGTCGGCCTGGGCCGCCGCATCGAGCGTCGGTCCCATCTCGAAGGCTGCATCATAAGGCAGCAGCGTGCAAGGCAGGACCGTCGGCTTTGCAGCGCCGTTGCGCTTCACGATCATGCGGCTGGTGGCGCACATCATGTCTTCCGGCCGTTTGCCAAGGATACTCCAGCAACCGACCGAGATCTCGGGGACCTCCTGGCTGCCGTCCATCTCGGGCAGCATCATGAGTTGCTTGGGATCGGTGCTGTCGATCCGCCAGCCTTGCCGGGCGATCAGCTCGGCGTAGCCTTGCCGCGCCTCGTCCTCCAGTTCGTGCCAGCAGGTGCGGCCGGCAATCGCGACTGCAAATCCGTTGCTCGAAAGCCAGTCGAGACCGGCGATCGTCTTCTTGAAGGTCGCGGCGCCGCGCTCGGCTTCGTGCAGCTCGGCCGTAAAGTGATCGAGGCTGACGCGGACCCGCAATTGCGAACCGTACTGCGCGACCAGTTTGAGCAGTCTCTTTTTGATCGCGGGCCGCTGCATGGGCAGCATGGCATTGGTGAGGACCAGCACTGCGAACCCGCCCGCCAGGGCATCCTCGAGCATCTCGGGGAAGTCGGGGTTCAAGAACGGCTCGCCGCCAGTGAAGGCGATCTCCCGCGTCCCGAGACCTTGCACCTTGATCTCATCGAGATAGCCGCGCACCTCCGCGGCCGAGAGATAGACGAGGCGATCGTTGGTGGGGCTCGACTCGATGTAGCAGTTCAGGCAGGCGATGTTGCAGAGCGTACCCGTGTTGAACCAGAGCGTATCCAGCGCGACCAGCCCGACGCTGGCTCGTTTCTCCTGTTTCGCAGTGACGTCTGGACTCTGGAATTTTGCAGGGGAAAGAGCTGTTGCCTCCATCCCAATTTCTGATGCCACGGTCGATGTCCCCATAAACTGACTGATGAGGTGCATCCCCGCCAGTAACGCGCCAACTCCCTAGCATGGCGGCGAGGTGCGCATCATTCACAATCGATTTATTGGACTGTGATGGGCGCTTCGGCTTGCTGATCAGGCCGTTGAAAATATATGCATGTCCGCATGTTAGGCGTGGCGCCAGCCTTCCGGCACAGCCGAAAAACGGTCGTTCGTCGTCAAGCCGTCAGGGTGATCGACGGGCCGTCACCGTCGGCCGCGCGCACTTCGCCGACGAGGGCGGCGTCGAGGCCCGCAGCTCTCAGGTCCGCGAGTGCGGCCGCTGCGCGATCGGCCGGGAGAGCTGCGAGCAGGCCACCCGACGTCTGGGGATCGAGCACGATCGGCAGGGTCCATGTACGGTGCTCGGGTGCGCTCCCGATGCGCTCGGCGAGCGATGCGGTCTCGGCGATGAGTGTGGATCGGATGCCGATTTTTGCCAGATGCTCAACGCCGGCATAAAGTGGACAGCGCTCGAAGACGATGGTTGCCGAAACCGGCGATGCCGCAAGGCTAGTGGCATCGAGCATCTCCAGCAGATGGCCGCCGAGCCCGAAACCGGTCACGTCCGTCGCGGCCGTCGCGCCGTGGGCCAGCAGAACCTGGGTGGCGTCCCGATTGGTCCGGCACATGCCGGCCAGGGCGGCGCTGATCTGGGAGGCCCGAGCCTGGCCGCGCATCCAGGCGGCAAACAGGATGCCTGTCCCCAGCGGCTTGGTCAGGATCAGTTGATCTCCGGGCCGCGCGCCGCCTTTGCTCAGCCCGCGATGTCGCGGCACATGACCTGAGACGAAGAAGCCCGCCGCCAACTCGACGCCTTCGCTGGAGTGGCCGCCGACCAGCGCCACGCCGTCGCGATCGAGTACCGATCTGGCGCCCGCCATCAACTGGAAGAGATCGTCCTCGCGCAGGTTGCGGGGCTTGTGCGGGAGCACGGCGATGGCCAGCGCATGATCCGGCGTCCCGCCTTTGGCATAGATGTCGCTCATGGCGTGTGCCGCCGCGATCTGCCCGAAAAGATAGGGGTCGGGCCAGAATGCCGGAAAAAAATCCACCGTCTCCAGACGCAGTGCATCCAGTCCGAGGTCGAGCAATGCCGCATCATCGCCGGGCGCCAGATCGCGGATGGCATGTGATGCAGGTAGCGGATTGAGGCGTCCAAGCGCGCCGCGCAAGGCGACTGGATCGATCTTGGCCGCACATCCGCGGCAACGCATGGCGAGGTCTTCAGTGCCCAGCGGCGCGGCGGGCGCCATGATCGGCAGCGTGTTGAACCGGGCCATGAAGGTGCGATCGATGTGATCCTTCCACGTCCACACCCATCCGCCAGCTGCGGCCAGTGGACCGCGGGCCGCGATCGCGGCCCGCCCGCCGGTCGACAGCAGCGTCAGAAACCGTTTTTGCGGCACGAACGGTTGGGCCGCCAAGTTGGCCAACCGCCGCCGCAGATTTCGCGTCAACGGCGGGCCTTGCCGGACGGCAAAGACGCCGGCCTTCTCCCGTGGGTGATCAAGGGTCGACGCGCAATCGCCGACCGCGAACACGTCGTTGTCGTCCAGCAGTTGCAGGGTAGGCCGGATGCCGAGGAATCCGTTCGGATCGCGCATCAGGTCCGTGCTGGCGAACCACTCCGGCGGCGCGGCCTTGGTTGTGATCACGGTGACGTCGCTTGCGATGATGCGGCCACTGGCGAGGCCGACCGTATCCGCTGTCACGCTCACCGCAGCCTCACCGGTGATCAGTGCGACACCCGCTTCGGCCAGCGCGCGCCGTGCATACGCCTGGGCCCGCGTGTTGTGGGATGTGAGCAATTCGCCTTTGCCGACCAGAGTGAAGGAAAACGCGTCCGGCGCAATCCCGCGTTCCCCCGCCTGGCTCTGCAGCCGCTGCCGGATGGCGAGCACGAGCTCGAAGCCCGCCGCACCAGTCCCCACCACGACAAAGCGGCGCGGACCGTTCGCCTGGAGCGCGCGCGCCTCGGTCGCCTGCCAGCGCGGCCCGAAGGACGACACCGGCTTCACTGCCAGCCCCCATTGCGAAGCGCCTTGGATGTCGTCGAGAAGCGGTGTGATGCCAGTATCGATCGATAGCAGATCGTAGGCGACCGGCGGCCGGTCCTTGAGCATGACGCGCCGGTTGCGGCGGTCGATCCCGTTTGCCTCGCCGTGGATCAGGCGCGCGCCTGCAAACCGCGCCAGCCGCACGAGGTCAATATGGCAGTCATCAAAGGTATAATGCCCGGCAACGAAGCCGGGCAACATCCCGGAATACGGTGCATCGAGTTCCTTGGCGATCAGCACCAGCTCGACGCCGGGCTCCGGCTGCATGCCGAACGCGCGCAGAACCTCGACGTGGGCGTGACCGCCACCGATCAGGACGATCCGCTTTTGCGCAGGCGAAGATGCGGGCAGCGCCATCATCGTTCCCGGCCTGGCGGCACTGTGATACAGCTAGGCCGCAGTGGCCCAGGGCGTGTTGGGCCTGGCAGGAATGACATCGGCGCTTAGAGTCCGCAATAACAAGTGGGTCGGCGGACACTACCAGTATCTGCGCGCGTGGCGCAATTCGCGGGATCGCGCGCTCTGTGCCCTATTTCGGTTCGGGGAACGCAGCGATCAGGTCGTTCAGCAGGCCGAGGAGACGTTCCTTGCCCAACGCGTCGAAGGAATTTAGGAGCTTGCTGTCGGCCCTCTCCGCGGCCGGCTCGATCTGGGCCAGCAGCGCCGCTCCCTCTTCGGTCATGCGAACGGCATAGGTCCGCGCGTCATTACGCGTACGCCGGCGCTTGATTAGACCCCGTTTCAATAGCCGTTTGACGATTTCGGCGAGTGTCGACCTGTCAATTCCAGTGACCTGGACGAGGCCGGTCTGGCTCACGTCCTTGTTGTGAGAAACGGCAAGCAGTACGGCAAATTGGCGGGTCGTCAGTCCCGTTGTAGCTCCCTCTTCGTGGAAAATTACGTCTGCCACCTGGCAGGCCCGATGCAGCAGGTGGGTCACCGAGCCGACAAGAGGTCTGCTCAGAACGTCTGGCGTCATTAGGGTTTCCTCTTAATTGGACGGTGGCGATTCCCAATAAACGCAACCCGCATTGCGCCAGATCATCTGCCGACCACTGTTTCGAATTATGCATTCGTTGAACGATGCCCTGTGGAAAAATCAACTGCCATTCTCTAAATTCGCACAATGACTGATCGAAAACGCTCAGATATCGACTGGTCCGACCTTCGCGTGCTCGTGGAGCTTGCGCGGCAGGGCAGCCTGTCCGCTGCCGCCCGGGCCCTGGGCGTCACGCACGCGACCGTCAGCCGGCGCATCGCCAACCTTGAGCATGCGCTTCAACATCCTCTCTTCAGCCGCCATGGCGGCCGGTATGCGCTGACCGCGGAGGGGGAACGGATTCTGGAGCTTGCCGCCCCAATGGACGAAAGCGCCCAGGCCATCGGGCGTGCGGTCGCGGTTCTCAAGCCGGAGCTTTCAGGCCCCGTGCGTTTGACGGCGACGGAAGCCGTGGCGATTCACATCCTGCTGCCGGCGCTGCCATTCATCCGAAAGCGCTATCCAGGCTTGGATCTCGAGCTCGCGATCAGCGCACGGAACTTGAGTTTGGCGAAGCGCGAAGCCGATATTGCCCTGCGGCTTGGTAAACCAGATTCGCAGGCGAGCCTTGTCAGCATGAAGCTTTCGGAACTCGACTATCATCTTTACGGCGCCCGCACGTATGTCGACGGCCATCAGGCTCAGCTTTACGACTACATCGGCTATACCGACGAGCTTGCCAATTGGCCTGAGGCGACGTCGCTAGATAAGATTGTCGGTAACGGCCGCGTGGTCCTGCGTCTCAATCATTTGAGCAGCCGCATCGCGGCGACACGATTGGGGCTTGGGCTGGCGCTCATTCCGCGGGCGATGGCGGAGCATTGGCAAGATCTCGTGCGCATATCGAAAGGCGCGCCGCTCCTGCGCCGCGACATGTACCTGTTGGTGCATCAAGATCTGAATGACGTGCCGCGCGTGCGCGCGTGTATCAACGCGCTGGCGGAGGCGGTCGCCGGCCAGCCTGCCGCCTTGACGTAGCTCGTCGGTCTTCGACCGCTGACGCTGTGCGAAATTCGGCGTAACCGCACACGCATGACGCTTCGGATCAAAACCATCGCCGCCAAACACGCCGAGCCAGCTCGGCGGCGTGCTGATCGGTCCTGTCCTCGTCATGCTCACCTGTCGCGACAATTGGAACGAGATCGCGATGGCCGAGCCGATGCGCGACAAGCGCACCACGCTCACTGGAAAGTAGACCCGCCAAACGATAGGAGATCTTGCCATGCTGAAGCTCAAGCCGAACTGCGAATGCTGCGACCGCGATTTGGCGCCGGATTCCGCCGATGCGCGCATCTGCTCATTCGAATGCACGTTCTGCCGCGATTGCGCCGAGAATCGCCTTCCGGCAGGGCACTGTCCCAATTGCGGCGGTGAGCTGGTGCGTCGTCCGGTCCGTCCAGCGGACCGCTTGGCGAAGTTCCCGGCGTCGCACGATCGGGTCGTGAACAAGCATGCCTTTTGCGCCTGATCCCGCTTTGGGCCGGCGATCGTGCGTAATAGGTGCATCTGCAAGCTGATATGGGGTATTATTCCCTTGGCCGGCTGTCTAGATTGCGCGTGGTGACGGCGGGGGTCGAAGCGCAAAGGAGTAAGTATGAGTATCTTTGGCAAAATCGTCGGTGCAATCTTTGGTAGCCCCGCGCAAGCGGCGCCAGTTGCCCCATCCGCTCCGGCATCAGGCTCGGCGCCGCCGCCAGCAGCGATGCCCGGCGCCGCCGCGCCGGCCGCAAATGCGCCGGTTGCAGCCGGTGCCGCAACGGCAGCCGTCGCCGCGAAAGCCCTGGCGCCCACCGATGTCGCCGCCGTTCTCGACAAGCTCGATGAGGACAGCGACGAGGATCTCGACTGGCGGGTGTCGATCGTCGACCTGATGAAGCTCCTGAAGCTCGACAGCAGCCTCAAGTCCCGCAAGGAACTGGCTCAGGAACTCAAGTACACAGGCGACATGGGCGATTCAGCCAAGATGAACGTTTGGCTGCACAAGCAGGTGATGACCAAGCTTGCCGAGAACGGCGGCATCGTGCCGGCCGATCTCAAGGACTGAGGATTTAGCGGGGAGCAGCGCCAAGGCGCGGGCTCCCCGTTTTCTCAGCTCGCGACGGCCCGCGTGGAAGCCTGCCGTCAGGCCGCGGCCGTGATCAGGACCTCGACGAGGTCTTGGCCCTCGAGCACGGCGCCAATGCACGCCCGCTGCGGCGGGTTCGCGCGATCCACCCATTCGTCCCAGGCCTTGTTCATCTCAGCCTTGCGGCTCATGTCGGTGATAAAGACCGTCGCCGACAGGATTTTGGCTTTCGAGCTGCCGGCCTCGGCAAGATTGGTGTCGAGCGCCGCCAGCGCTTCGCGGGTCTGATCATAGAGCGAGGCGCTTTTCGTCTTCGCCGTCGCGACCGTGAAGATGCGTCCGTCGTGCACGACGATGCGGCTGCGGGTTGGCGCACTGCCGGTATATCGCTTGATCATGTGAGGGTTCCTTTCGGTTGGGCAACACTTAGAAACGCTTGCGGACCAGCGCCTCGATCGTCGTCAGGCGGCCGTCAGCCAGGCCTCGGATCGAGTTGATCTGTAGCTCTGCCATGCGTGGTCCCATCACGAGGTGCGTGCCGAGTGCCGGTGGCGGTTCCGACTCCAGGCGCTGGCGCTGTTTGAGCTGTGCCGGCAACACGTCGGCCGTCGTATCCTTGAAAGACAGAATATCGAAGACGGCGGCGACGAGATCCTGGCGGGTGGCGTCCGGCGTCGACAGGAAGCTTGTCGCGGCTGTTTGCGCCCAGGGTACGGGATAATAGGGATCGCCGTTCGGCCCTGCCGCCAGATTCGACAATGCCAGCACGCCGCCCGGTTTCAACACTCGCCGCGCTTCGCGATAGACCGCCGGCTTGTCGGCGATGTTCATGACGACGTTTTGGGAATAGGCGCGGTCGAACGTATTGTCGGCGAACGGCAAGGCCAGCGCATTGCCATCAATGATGGTGATGCGATCGTCGAGGTTTGTCGCCGCGTTCAGCTTGCGGGCGGCGGCGCAAAATGCCTCGGTGAGGTCAATGCCGGTGACGCGGCAGCCGTAGGTTTCGGCGATCCAGCGCGCGGGCCCGCCGACCCCGGAGCCGATATCGAGCAGGTGCTCGCTGGCCTGCGGCGTCAGCAGCGCCATCAGCTCCTTGGTCGCGACAATGCCGCGGCTGTGGAAATGATCGACCAGCTCCAGCGCCTTGGCCGTAACCGGCGCGCCGGGTGGCAGCGTCGCGCGCACTGCCGACAGTATCCTCTCGGCAATGCCGTCGGAGGCATAGTGCTGCTGGACGGTGTCGGACATGGCTTGTGCTCCAGTTGACGGCGAAGAATGCCGACGGACGTTATACCTCATCCTCGGCGACGGCCTCCGACGTCGGATGCTCGGGCTCGGTCGCGGCCTCATTCTCGGCGCCAGCGCGGCGTACCGCACTCGCGATCGTGAACGGCATCGGGTAGACGACCGGCTCGGCGGCAACCGTTTCGCAGGCCGCTGCCAGCGCCGCTTTGGTCTCCTCCGGCAGCCGCCGATCGACCGACACGCCCGAGCCACCCGAGACATCGATGCGCGGCTGATGGAATGCGCGATCGAGGTCGAACCCGAAGTCGGCGATCATGGCCAGCAGCTGGAAGACGGCCGGAATGATGCGCCGCCCGCCACAGCCGCCGATGCCGACCAGCTTATCGCCGCCGACCATCAGCGTCGGCACATAGTTCGAGAGGCCGCGCCGGTCGGGAGCGAGACCGTTAGGACCGCCGGGCCGCGGGTCGAACCAGTTGATGCCGTTGTTCATGAGAATGCCGGACCCCGGCAGCACCACGCGCGAGCCGAACAGCGACAGCAGCGTCTGGGTCAGCGTGACCATGTTGCCTTGGGCGTCGACGACGGAGAGATGGGTGGTCGAGGTCGGCAGTCCGCGCTCGCCGGCATCGCCCATCCGGCGGAAGCGGTCCTCCCAGGCGTGTTCGAGGGCCTTGGCGTAGGCAACGAAGCGCCGGCCGTCGGGCGCGCTGCCGGGCTTGCCGCCATGCTGTGCCAGATGCGCGAACGCCAGCGCCATCGTCGGCCCACCCGTCAGCTCCGGCAGCACGTACAGTGTCTGCCCGTTATAGGTGAAGGCCAGCGGTTCGCGTTCGACCGGCTTCACGCTGGCCAAGTCCTCGGTCGACAGATATCCACCGAGCGCCTTGACGTCGTCTGCCATCGATTGGGCGAGAGCGCCCTTGTAGAGGACGCCCGCGCCGTCGTCGGCTATCGCCCGCAGCGTCTTGGCAAGCGTGGGCGCGGCAAGGCGCACTTGCTCGAGCCCGGCTTGTGGCGCCGATGGAGCGGGCGGCAGGCCATTGCGCAGGAAACGTTCGCGGGTTCCTGGATCCTTCGCCAGATCGCCCTGTGCGCTGGCGACCAGCAACATCGTGTTCCAATCGACGACCATGCCGTCGGACGCGAGCTTGACGGCGGGAGCGACCAGGTCGCGCCACGCCTTGGTGCCGAACATCTTGTGCGCCAGCGCCAGGCCCGCAGGCTCGGTCGGCGCGACGATCGACTTGGCGCCGACGTTGTTGACGTTGCCTTTGACCGCCGGCCAGCCGAACAGATTGCCGACGTCGACGCCGCCGGCCAGCGGGAAGTCCTCGAGCTTCAACCCTTTCGGCGAACGGCCGCCGAAATCGACGGATGTCACCTTGCCGGTTCTCGCCTCGCGATAGACCAGCGCGCCGACGCCGCCGATGCCGCTCATCCAAGGCTCGACCACGCCAACTGCAAAGGCCGCCGCGATCGCCGCGTCGATGGCGTTGCCGCCCTCCTTCAGCACGCGCGCGCCGACCTCGGACGCGATGCGGTTCTGCGTAACGACGATGCCGCCTTTCGAGCGTACCGACGGCTTGCGCACTTGGCGCTTCAGCGAGAGGTTGGGCGAGAGGACGGATTGGGGTTTGGACATGTGAACTCCTTCGAACCTCATTGTGAGCCGTGCGCCAGTGATCAGTCTTCGGGCTTGTAGCCCGAGGATTTGACGATCGACGCCCACCGGTCATGGTCGGACTTCATGCGGCTCGCGAAGTTGGCCCGCGTTGCCGTCAATTGTGCGAGGCTGGCTTTGGCGAGTGCGTCCTGGACGTCCTTCGTTTGCGCAGCCTCGCTGATCGACTGATGCAACGTTGTGAGAACTGGTTCGGGTGTTCGTGCCGCTGCAAACACACCGAACCATTCTTCGATGACAATGTCCTTGAAGCCAGCCTCTGAAAACGTCGGCACGTCCGGCATGATCGTTTCGCGTTTCGAGCCGGTTGTCGCCAACACCCGAAGCTTTCCGGCCGCAGCGTGCGGCGCCAACGTCGATGGGACCGCAATCGATGCCGCTATCTGTCCGGCGAGGAGGTCCTGGACCGCCGGGGCACCGCCTTTATAAGGCACTTCGGTCAAGGTGATGCCGGCACCTCGGGCAAACAGGACCGCCGTGAAATTCTGCGTGCTGCCTTGAGCGGTGTAGCCGAGCGAGGCTTCCTTCGGGTTGGCTTTCATCCAGCCGACGAGATCGGCGAGTGTCTTCACGCTCTCGGGAACCTTGGGACCGACGGCGATCGCGAGCGAGATCGTACAAACCGGCGCGATGGGCTCGAAGTCCTTGAAGGGGTCGTAGGACAACGTCTTGAAGACATGCGGGTAGATGATCATCATCGAGGCTGGCGTCAGGATGAATGTCGAGCCATCCGGCGGGCTGGCCTTGACGGCATCCAGCGCGATACGTCCGCCGCCGCCTGCCTTGTTATCGACGACTACGGATGGCGCATATCCCTTTATCTGGGCCGCCAGCAGGCGTGCGACCAGATCGATAGATCCGCCCGGTGGAAAGCCAACGATCAGTTTGGCCGGCTTGTCGATCGCCTGTGCACCCGTGTTGGTTGCCAAGAACGGACTGGCGAGGAGGGAGGCGCCTGTGCCAAGGACGCTGCGTCGTGTGAGCATGTGGTCATGACCCTTTGTCGCATGTCGAGTGCTATCTGGCGCCGAGGTGCGCGATCAGCGCGTCGAGGGTGGCGTCGGGCGCTTCCTGCATCATCATGTGACCGCAACCCGGCAAAGTCACGACCTTGGCGCCTTTGATCGCGCGCTGCCAGTTCCCGGCCCTTCTTTGCCGGCGTCATGACGTCCTGCGCGCCGAGCACGACAAGCGTCGGCGCGGTGATTTCGGCGGCGCTTGCGAGGCCCGTCGTCCACGCGCTGCAGGCTGCCAGATCGGCGGCGAGCGCCCGGTCGCGCCCGGCGCCGAGCAATCGCCGCGCACAGCCGGTCATCCAGAGTCCCGGCGCCGCGTTGCCGCCGATCTTGGCGGCATTGGCGAAGCACCAGCCGGTCATCATGTCGTAAGCCTTGTCGGGCGTGTCCTTGGCGGCCGCCAGCAGCGCGGGGTGCACGGGCATCGCCGAGGAGACGCCGAGCAGCGCCAGCGCGGTGACCAGCTGCGGCCGGTGTGCCGCCGTCTCGAGCGCGATCACCGCGCCCATCGAATGGCCGACGAGGGCGGCTTTTGCGATGCCGGCCGCCACCATCACGCGCGTGATCCAATCCGACATCGCGGGGATGTCGGCCAGCGGCGCGCCGTCGGAACGCCCATGCGCCGGCAGATCGAGCGCCAGCGCCGACCAGCCGTGCCAGGCGAACCAGCGGCTCTGCAATTGCCAGCAGGTGTGATCCAAGCCCGCGCCGTGGATGAAGATGACTGCGGGTTTGTTGGCGTCGAATGGCGTCCCGCCCGTCGCCGCGAAGACCGTGTGGCCGTCAACCGTCAAGTACATGCGCGATCAGCCTTTCGCCGTGGCTTTGGACGCGGCCTTCAGCGCCTGATCCAGGTCCTCGATCAAGTCCTGCACGTCTTCGAGGCCAACCGAGAGCCGGACCAACTCCTCACCAATGCCGGCGCGTGCGAGTTCCTCCGCACTCATCTGCTGATGCGTCGTCGAGCCGGGGTGAATGACCAGCGACTTCGCGTCGCCGACGTTGGCGAGGTGTGAGAACACCTTGAGACGCTCGATCAGCTGGCGTCCAGCCGCGCGCCCGCCTTTGACGCCGAAGCTCATCATCGCGCCCGGCCCCTTCGGGAACTGCACTTTCGCCAGCGCGTGATCGGAATGCGTCTCGAGGCCCGGATACTTCACCCAGGCGACGGCCGCATGCTGGTTGAGAAACGCCGCGACCTTGCCGGCGTTTTCGACGTGACGCGCCATGCGAACGGGCAGCGTTTCGAGCCCTTGCAGCAGATAGAACGCGGTCTGAGGGCTCATCGAGGCGCCGAAATCGCGCAAGCCTTCCGCCCGCGCCCGCATGATGAAGGCGGCAGGTCCATATTCCTCGGCAAAGACGATGCCGTGATAGCCCGCGTACGGCTCGGTGAGGGTAGGGAATGTCTTCGATACGCCCCAGTCAAAGCGGCCGCCATCGATCACCACGCCGCCGATCGCTACGCCATGTCCGCCGATGAATTTGGTCGCCGAATGCATGACGATATCGGCACCCCACTCGAATGGCCGGTTGAGGTAGGGCGTCGAGAACGTCGAGTCGATCATCAGCGGCAGGCCATGCGCGTGCGCGACGTCGGCGACGGCCTTGATGTCGAGCACCTCGAGGCCGGGATTGCCGAGCACCTCGGCATAGACGAGCCGGGTTTCCGGGCGGATGGCCTTGGCGAAGTCGGCGGGGTTGCGGGGATCGACCTCGGTCGTCGTGATGCCGAACCGGGGCAGCGTGTGGGCGAACATGTTGTGGCTGCCGCCGTAGATCCGCGAGGACGCGACGATATGCGAGCCCGCGCCCATCAGCGTCGAAATGCCCAGATGCAACGCTGCCTGTCCGCTGGCAGTTGCAACCGCGCCGACACCGCCTTCGAGCGCGGCCATGCGCTCCTCGAACACGGCGACCGTCGGATTGGAAATGCGCGAATAGATGTGCCCTGCGCGCTCCAAGTTGAAAAGGGCGGCGGCGTGCTCGGTATTGTCGAAAACGAAGGATGTGGTCTGGTAGATCGGCACCGCCCGAGCCCCGGTGACGGGATCGGGCTGCTGCCCCGCGTGCAACGACAGCGTATCGAAGCGGGGATACTGGTCATGCGGCATCAGGGATGGCCTCGAAGGTCTGGCGTGCGGAAATCCTACACACCCCTACGCCCGAGCGTCTACAATGACGAGCAACCGCTGGCCGCAGAGCAGGCGGGTTCATGATCACGAGCGCCAGGGATCCGGAATTCAGTGACCTGCGACGACCTCAAGAGCGCCGATACGCACTTCGCCTTCGGCAAGAACTGGTCCTCCTATGCCAAGGTCATCGGCGAGCCGGAGATTGCGGAGGCCGTGAAGGGCCTGACGCGGCTGCTGCCGGCGGCCCGATTCCAAGGCAAGAGCGTCCTCGATATCGGGTGCGGCTCGGGGTTGCACGCGTTGGCCGCCCGCCGGCTCGGCGCGTCGCGGATTTTGGCGGTCGACATCGATGCCGACAGTGTCGCAACCACGCGGTCCGTGCTGGCAGTGCATGGGGCTGACAGTGTTGCCCGCGTCGAGCACGTCAGCGTGTTCGATCTGGATCCGGCCCGGCACGGGACGTTCGATATCGTCTATTCGTGGGGCGTGCTGCATCACACCGGCGACATGTGGGAGGCGATCCGCAAGGCGGCCGCGCTGGTGGCGCAAGGCGGCGCGCTCATTATTGCGCTCTACCGGACGACGCGCATGGACCGCTTCTGGATCGCCGAGAAGCGTTGGTATGCGAAGGCCTCGCCTCTGGCGCAGAAACTGGCGCGGGGCGCCTATATTGCAGCCTATCGGTGTCACTTGACGGCGAAGCGCGAGAGCTATCGGCAGCACGTCGCCACCTATCTCAGCGCGCGCGGCATGACGTTCCATCATAACGTCCACGACTGGCTCGGCGGCTTTCCCTATGAGACTGCACTGGCGCCCGAGGTCGATCGCCGCCTGGGTGACGCGGGCTTTCAGGCCGAGCGCATCTTCGCGGGGCCAGTGACGCGCGGCCTGCTCGGTTCGGGTTGTGACGAGTATGTCTATCGCCGTATGGCGTAATGCCCTGATTGCGTTGCCCCATCGAACGGATGGACAAAACGAGGAGCGTCCGATGCCCACCACTTTATCCGAGACTCTGGCCGAGACCCCGCTGGTCGCGCTTTCCGCCATAACCTGGGTTGGTGACGGCCTGAAGCGTCCCGAATGCGTGCTCACGACCGCCAAGGGAGAGGTGTTCGTCGGCGACCATCACTCCGGCATTGCCGAGATCGACAAGCCGAAGCGCGAGATCGTCGGCGCGCCTCCGGGTTTTCTGCCGAACGGCGTCGCCATGACGAAGAACCGCGAGTTCCTGATCGCAAACCTTGGCCCGGGCGGCGGCGTCTGGCGGCTCGACAAGGACTGGCGCCTGTTCCCGCATCTCTTCGAAGCGGACGGAGAGTTGCTCCGCGTGTGCAATTTCGTCGGTGTCGATGCGGCGGGCACCGAATGGATCTCGGTCTCGACGCGGGTGTTCCCGCGCGAGCTGTCGTTCCGGCCACGCCATGCCGACGGCTTCATCGTGCGCCGCGACAAGGACGGCGCGCATATCGTGGCCGACGGCATCGGCTTTACCAACGAGTGCCGCGTAGATCCGAGCGGCAAGTGGCTTTACGTCAACGAGACCTGCGGCAAGCGGATCTCGCGGTTCCCCATCAATGGCAAAACACTCGGCCGCCGCGAAACGCTGCATGATTTCGGCCCGGGCGAGTTCCCCGATGGCTTCGCGTTCGACCACGAGGGCGGCGCGTGGGTCGCCTGCGTCAACGCGAACCGCGTCATTCGCATCGAAACGAATGGCCGCCGGACGCTGATCGTCGATGGTTCGGTCCCAGCTTTGATCGCTGAGGGCGAAGCCTTCTTCAATGCCGACAAGGGCGGGCGGCATCACGTCGAACTCGGCGCGAAATCGCCCTTGAAGAACATCGCCAGCGTGGCGTTCGGCGGGCCGGACCTGAAGACGGTCTATCTCGGCTGTCTCGCCGGCGACAAGATCCCGACGTTCAAGTCGCCTATCGCGGGTGCCGAACCGGTACAGTGGCGGTTCTGATCGTCCACTTGGCTTAAGCTTGAAGCATGGCGTAGACATCGCCGGAGTTCGCCGCATGCGGTAGCCCGGCGATGTGGGCCGCCATCTCGTCCTTTGTGATCCAGCGGTTGAAGGCCAAGACCTGGGATTCGCCCAGCGCCACGTCGAACCGGTAGGGCCCCAGCGCGGCGAGGATATCGAGGCATCGTGCCGCGACATCGCGCTGGATCGTTGTGAATTCGAACGACAATGCGGGAATGCGGCGGGACAGCCCCGCGAGTACGTCGGCTTCGAAGCCTTCGACGTCGATCTTTGCGAACGCTGGCGTTCCGTGCGTCACAATCAGCGCGTCGAAGGTGGTGACGGGGACGCTGATCTGGCGATCCCACGTCTGTCCCTCCCAGCCGCCCGCGCCGTCCGCTGCCTTCACAAAGTCGCGCGAGGCCGTGGTGACGGTGGGGTTGGCTGAGTTGATGAGCAGCGTCAGCGATCCCGCCGCCGGCCCGCAAGCGGATTCCAACAGCGTGACGTCCGGGTCGCCCGCATAGATCGCGCGGACCACGCGGGCGCAATCAGGTTGCGGCTCGAGCGCGACGACGCGGGCGCCGCAACGGCGGAACGAGCCGATGCGATCGCCGACGTGGCTGCCGATATCGAATGCGAGGTCGCCCGGCTTCACGAAGCGCCGATAGAGCGTGTCCATGGCGGAATCGCGGGGAGCATCACCGTAATAGACGTCGAGCGAGCGGCGCAGGTGCGCCAATGCCGGGTCGGCGCGCAATGACGCAAGCGTGGAAGCGGAGCGGGATTGGGTCATGGGGGATTTGTGGGCAAGGTATGGAGGCGGGTCAAGGGATCAGGCGGGGATCAGCGCCGGCCGCATCAACATCCGGCGGCATGAACCCCCGATGAACTGATTGTTCGCGCGGCATTCATTCTCGGGGGTCCAGTCTCCGGGCACTGCCGGAGAAGAGTCACTTCAGACCTAAGGAGTATTCGTCATGAAGAAGATCAGCTTTGTCGTCCCGTTTGTTGCCGTGCTCATGGCGTCGGGTGCTGCCCTCGCTCAGGCACCCTCGCCGGGTCCCGCGTCGCCGGGTCCCGCGCCGGCTGCCAAGCTCGAACCCGCGACGGAGGCGAAGTTCCTCGCTGCCGACAAGGACAAGTCGGGCGCGCTCGAAGGCGCTGAGCTCGATGCCATGAAGGCCGACCTCGTGAAGATCGACGCCAACAAGGACGGCAAGGTCTCCAAGGAGGAATTTGCCGTCGCGATGAAGGCCGGCTTGATCAAGTAAGCCAGCCCCCGCTCGCCAACGAAGAGGCCGCGCTCCAGCCGGGGCGCGGCCTTATTCGTAGGGCTGAATGGGGTACGGCGCTTGACCCAACCTACGTCAGGACGACCTCAATCCTTCGGCCGCGTCAGCAATTCCATCAGGTCTTCGGGCTCGCTCACGCGCTCGTCGACGTCGCCAGTTGTCGCGCGCATCATGACCAGCATGCCGGCGTTGTCGCGGCGCATTTTCCGCACGATGCTCTCGAGCGAGGTGAGGCGCGTCTTCACCTCACCCATATCGCCCTTGCGCGTACCCACATCCTGTTTGAGTTCGCCGACATCCACCTGACGCTCTTGAGAATTTCGAGGACCGCGTTGTCGACATTGTCAACCATGAATGAGAACACAATAGAAACGTTCGGTTCTGTCGAGTTAGAAATAGATCACAACTGGCACAGCGAGTATCCGCCCTCACGGTTCGGCACCACGTGAAGGCAACCCGGCAGGGACTGGGCAGAGTTGAGTTTAACCCAGCACCTTTTCTACTTCTGCCGGCGTTTCGAAATCCTCGGGAATCCCCGCGAGGCCCACGCGCTGGAACCAGCGGCCCAACTCGGGCGCCGCCGTCACGACAGCGAACGGAATGGCGACGAGATAGCCGAGCGTCAGCGGCAGGCTCCACCAGAACACCGCTGGCGCGATCAGCCACAGCAGCCCGCACACCACGACGCCGAACAGCGTCTGTGGCCACAGGTTCTGCGCCGCCGTGCGCCACGAAATGCCGTAGGCATCGCGCGACTGTCCGCCCCAAACGACCGATTTCCCGAACGCCAGACCGATCATGAAGATCGTCGTGCGGATTGTCGAGATCGCGCCTTGCAGGAACGAGAACACCAGCTCCAGCGCGGCCGAGGCGACGAAGCGAACCGGGCCGCCGTAGCGCGCCACGCCGCCTTTGGTCATCACGGCATCGATCAGCCCGGCAATCTTCGGCGACAGGTACATCGCGAAGAACAGGACGTAGAGGCTCGCTGCCAATCCCGTCGGGAAATCGGAATTGCCCTGGTTCTGCCAGGCCGCCAGCGGCAGCAAGGCGATCATCAGCGTCCACGCGGGAATGCCGATGAACATCAGGATCGCCCAGACCAGCTGGAAGCGGCTCATCGGGAACAAGTCCGGCGTATCCAGCAGCTTGGTGTATTGCATATTGCCCTGGCACCACCGCGTATCGCGCTGGGCAAAATCGAGCATCGTCGGCGGGTTCTCCTCCCACGAGCCGTTCTCGACCGGCAGCACGCGAACCTCGTAGCCGGCGCGGCGCATGAACGTCGCCTCCACCTGATCGTGGCTCAGCACATGCCCGCCAAGCGGCGGCGTGCCCGGCAGAACCGGGAGCTCGCATCCTTCGATGAAGGGCTTGATGCGAACAACCGCGTTGTGGCCCCAGAACGGCCCGCAATCGCCGACCCACCAAGCCTGTCCCATGGTGTAGGAGCGCATGCCGTGCCGCATGCCGAACTGGAAGATGCGCGCAAAAGCCGACGACGACGGCATGCCGACGACCAGCGACTGCACGATGCCGAGCTTGGGATGGGCCTCCATCATGCGCACGAGTCGCACGATCGCGTCGCCGGTCATCAGGCTGTCGGCGTCGAGCGGCAGCATCAGCTCGTAGTCGCGCCCCCAGCGGTCGCAGAACTCGCGGACGTTGCCAGCCTTGAAGCCGGTGTTGTCGGTGCGCCGGCGATAGGTGATGCGATCACCGTCGACTTGCTCCAGTGCGCGCCAGTCCGCGACCGCCGCCTCTTCTTCGGCGGCGACATCCGGCTTGTTGGTGTCGGAGAGGATGAAATAGCTGAAGCTGGCGCCCTCGCCGGTGGCGTCGACGCTGGCCTTCACGGTTTTGAGGCGCAGGATCGCGCGGGCCGGATCCTCGTTACGCACCGTCATGAAGATCGCGGTTTTTATCGCGATCGGGGTCTTGAGATCGCCGGCCGCCGCGAACGGCGCGACCTCGGCCATCGGGTCCTTGTGGAAATGCAGAAGCCAGAGACCGATCACCGAGTTCCAGAAGCCGAGAACCGTCCAAGGGGTGCCGACGGCAAAGCAGATGAACAGGACCACATCGAGCAGCGACCAGCCGCCGGACCCGAGAACGCCGGCCGCGGTCCAGAGCATGGCGCCCCACGTCAGCACATTGAGCGCCAGCATCATGCGGCGGCGGCGGTCCAGCTCGGCGTTTGCTTGGAGCCCCGTCGGTACGGTAAGGCTTTGGACAGCTTGTGCGGGGGTGCCCGTCTCGAATGGGCGTACAGTTTCGGCGTGGTCGATCATTGTCACAACACTCGTCAAATCAGCTGGATCTCTGGAAGCGGGCTCTCTCAACACATGGCCGGTGAACGACCCATGAATGACGCAAGGAAGCCCGCCCCTCGCCGCTCCGCAGGCATGAAGCGGATGGCCCGCTCGATCTGGTATACGGCGCCGGGCGTCGTCGAGCTACGCAGCGCGCCGCTCGGACTGCCAAACCCAGGTGAAGCCCTTGTTCGGACAGAGTTTTCCGGCGTCAGTCGGGGCACGGAACGGTTGGTCTCCAGCGGCTCCGTTGGCGCCGGCGAATGGGAGCGCATGAAGGCCCCGCTCCAAGAAGGAGCGTTTCCGTTCCCCGTCAAATACGGTTACTGCGCCACCGGAACTGTCGAGATCGGTCCCGACTTGGTGTTGGGCCGGCGCGTTTTCTGCCTCCACCCGCATCAGGACTGCTTCGTCGTGCCGGCCGATCGGTTGACGCTGGTGCCGGATGCCATTCCGGCCCGGCGGGCGACGCTGGCGGCCAACATGGAGACCGCCCTCAACGCACTCTGGGACGCGGGTGCCGGACCGGCGGACCGGATCGTGGTGGTTGGCGCCGGGGTCTTGGGGCTGCTGGTGGCGTTTCTCGCGGCCCGGTTGCCTGCCGCCGATGTCACCGTCATCGACGTCGATGTCACTCGACAAGGCATCATCGAAAGCCTGGGGGCACGGTTCGTGGTCGCAGGCGCGCCGCGATTGCCTATCGGAGCGGATATTGTTTTCCATACCAGCGTCTCGGCGGCTGGCCTGAACACGGCGATCGCCTGCGCCGGGTTCGAGGCGACCATCGTCGAACTCTCTTGGTACGGCGACAAGGCGGTGGTGGCCCAACTGGGCGGCGCGTTCCACAGCCAGCGCCTCAAGCTGATTTCGTCGCAGGTGGGCCACGTGTCTGCGCCGCGCCGCGCGCGCTGGGACTATGCCCGCCGTATGCAGGCAGCGCTCCGGCTGCTGGATGACGTACGCCTGGATGGTCTGGTCGCCGAAGTAATCGCTTTTGACGATGCACCAGCAGCGCTGCCCAAGATCCTGGCGCCCGGCGCCAGCGGCCTCGCGCCGGTGATCGCCTATCCGAAGCCGTGACGCACCAATGACCGCCCAACGTCCCAGCCTCGTGCCTGAGCTTGACGTCACCGACGTCATTCTCAGCCTAACATTCTGGGTCGATCTGTTGGGCTTTTCCGTCAAGTACGCGCGGCTCGAGGACGGATTCGCCTATTTGGTGCACGAAGGCGCCGAGATCATGCTCGACCAGCGCAATCGCGGGCCCGTCGAACGGCGCGGCCTCTGGGAGACCTGCCCGCTTGAGCGCCCGTTCGGGCGTGGTCTCAATCTCGAGCTGCAGGTCGATGATCTCGCAGAGATGCTCCGCCGGGTCGAGGCGCAGGGCTGGCCGATCTTTTTCGGGCCGGAGGACCGGTGGTATCGCGCGGGCTCCATCGAGATCGGCGTGCGCCAACTGCTCCTGCAGGACCCGGACGGCTATCTCGTTCGACTGCAACAGAAGATCGGCGAACGACCCGTCGGTTGACACGGCCCCCCAGACGCTTCCGCGATCCTGGCAATGCAGGGGGAGGGGCCAAAGCCCGGACCAGAGCCCAGTTGGCTGCCTTGACAGGGCCCTGAATTGGGTTCAGCTTTGGGCGTCATCAGCATTCCCGCTCTAGCGGGACAGCGCGGAGAGCACTTATGAAAAAGGTTTGGCTGAAGCCGGTTATGTGCGAGCAGAGCGTCGCCCTCGAAGTGACGGCATATGCTTCGTCGGATAGCGATATCGTCATCTGAGACGGATAGACGGCGCCAACCGGCTCGCCGGAGTGCGCCAATGCTTTAAATCGACGATGTTTAAAGCCGCCCTCGACCCGCGCTCCGCGGGGGCATCGATGGCGGTTTTTCTGTGAGTTCGGCATGTGCTGATCAAGGTTCTCGGATCCGCGGCCGGCGGTGGCTTTCCGCAGTGGAACTGCAATGCGCCGACCAGCCGGGCTGCCTGGGCCGGCAAGGATGGCGCTCTCCCGCGCACCCAATCCTCGCTGGCCGTCAGCAGCGATGGTGTCGGCTGGATACTACTCAACGCCTCGCCGGATCTTCGCCAGCAGATCGCAACCAATCGCGAGCTACAGCCGTTCGCGGGTGGGGCCCTGCGCAACAGTCCGATCAAGGCGGTTGTCTTGACCAACGCGGATGTCGATCACGTCGCTGGATTGTTGAGCCTGCGTGAGCGCCAGCCGCTGACCGTTTATGCCGCCGAGCGGGTGCTGGGCGTGCTCGCCGCCAACAGCATTTTCAATGTGCTCGATTCCGCCTACGTCACCCGCAAGCCACTCGCGATCGGCGAGCCGACGGCGCTACATCACGGCTCCCTGGATCTCGGCCTGACGGTCGAACCGTTTGCGGTTCCGGGCAAAATTGCGCTCTACCTGGAAGACCCGACACAAGGCGTGGACCTCGGCACGCGGGAAGGCGACACAATCGGGCTCAAGATCGTTGAGCCGGCGAGCGGGTGCTCGTTCTTCTACATTCCCGCTTGTGCAACGGTCGACGCGGCGCTTGCCCGGCGCATTCGTGGCGCTTCACTTGTATTTTTCGATGGTACGCTGTTCGCCGACGATGAACTCGTAACGCAAGGTCTTTCCGACAAGACCGGCCAGCGGATGGGACACATCAGCATGTCGGGAGCCGGCGGGTCGATGGCAGCCTTAGCCCCACTCGATATCGAGCGGCGCGTCTACATCCACATCAATACCTCCAATCCTGCCTTGATCGCCGGATCGCCCGAGCAGACCTTGATCAAGGCCGCGGGCTGGGAGATCGCTCACGACGGCATGGAGGTGCGGCTATGACAGCGCTGTTGACCCCGGACGGCCTGGAAGCGGCGTTGCGCGCGATCGGCGCTGAACGCTATCACGACAAGCATCCGTTCCATCATCTCCTGCACGGCGGTAAGTTGCGCAAGGGGCAGGTGCAGGCCTGGGCATTGAACCGCTTCTGCTATCAGACGGGTGTGCCGCGCAAGGACGCGGCGTTGATGAGCCGCGCGTTGGATCGAGAGCTGCGCCGTGAATGGCGTCATCGCATCGAGGATCATGACGGTGATCCGGCCCAGGGCGAGGAGGGCGGGATCGAACGCTGGCTGGTGCTGACCACGGGCCTCGGGATCGATCGTGACTATGTCATCTCGATGCGCGGGGCGCTGCCGGCAACCCGCTTCGCCGTCGAGGCCTATGTGCGCTTCGTGCGAGAGGAAACACTGCTCGAGGCCGTCGCCTCCTCGCTCACCGAGTTGTTTGCGCCGCAGATCCATCAGGAGCGAATTGTCGGAATGCTCGAAAACTACAGCTTCATCACCGAGGATGTGATGCGCTATTTCCGGCGCCGGCTTGGCCAGGCGACGGAAGACGCCGACTTTGCGCTTACCTACGTCAAGGCCAATGCCAAGACCGCCGAGCAACAAGCGGCTGTACTCGAGGCGTTGCGCTTCAAGTGCAGCGTCTTGTGGGCGCAACTCGATGCGCTCTATTTCGCCTATGTCGATCCCGGTTTCGTTCCGCCAGGTGCGTTTGTGCCCGATGACACGCCGAGCCGCAGATGAACGATTCCGACGATAGCAATCGCAAGGACGCCGGCGCAGTGCCGCTGCGCCGGATCGTGGTGTCCGCGGACTCCAGGCCGGCGCTCGCGCGGAGCGTCCGGCTTCGCTTCGATGAGACCCGCAAAGCCTGGATCCTGCTTGCGCCCGAGCGCCTGTTGACGCCGAGCGAGACCGCGGTTGTCGTTCTGCAGTTGTGCGATGGGGCCGCCAGCGTCGATGCCATCGCCGAGAAACTTGCGGCCGAGTACGAGGCGCCGCTGGCCACGATTCTGGATGACATCTTGCCGCTGCTTCAGGAGCTGGCAGACAAGGGCTACCTGATCGCATGAAGCAGGATGCACCAGCCACAAATCCGGAGGGTCCTGGCGCGATTCAGCCGCCGGTCGGCCTGCTCGCTGAATTGACGCATCGCTGCCCGCTGCAATGCCCCTATTGCTCGAATCCGCGTGCTCTGTTGGCTCCGGCAACGGAACTTTCGACCGAACTTTGGCTCGACGTGCTCGATCAAGCGGCGGATCTTGGCGTCCTGCAGCTGCATCTTTCAGGCGGCGAGCCGACGGTGCGCCGCGATCTGGAGGCCATCGTCGCCAAGGCTGCGGCGCGCGGGCTCTATTCGAATTTGATCACCTCGGCCTATGGCGTGACGCGCGATCGGCTGTCGGCGCTGGGCGATGCCGGCCTCGATCACGTCCAGATCTCATTTCAAGATGCGACCGACGCCAGTGCCGACCGGATCGCCGGTGTCGCCGGTGCGCATGCGCGGAAGCTGGCACTTGCCGGTTATGTGCGGGAGTTGGGTCTCGCCTTGACTGTGAATGCCCCCGTGCACCGGCAGAATCTAGAGAATTTAGAAGCCATCATCGCGCTCGCGGAACACGCTGGCGCCGGGCGACTCGAGATCGCCAATGTTCAGTACTATGGCTGGGCCCTGACCAATCGCGCGGCGCTGCTACCGTCGCGCGAGCTGGTGATGCGGTCGGTCGACGTCGTGAAGCGCGCGCGCGAGCGCCTCGCAGGCGTCATGACAATCGATTTCGTCGCTCCAGATTATTATGCGCAGCGTCCCAAAGCCTGTATGGGCGGCTGGGGCCGGGGTATCATCAACATCACGCCCAACGGCACGGTGCTGCCCTGTCATGCGGCCGAAACACTCGGGCACCTGACGTTCGATACTGTGAAGGACCGCCAACTGCGCGATATCTGGCTGCATTCGGCGGCGTTCAATGCCTACCGCGGAACAGGCTGGATGGTCGAGCCCTGCCAGTCGTGTGAGTTCAAGGAAGTCGACTGGGGTGGATGCCGCTGTCAGGCGCTGGCGCTTACGGGCGACGCGGCGAATGCCGATCCGGTCTGTGCGAAATCTGCTCACCGCGGTGCCATCACTGCTCTCGCCGCCGCCGAAACGGCAGCGGCAACACCTGAATTTATCTACCGTCGGATGCGGCCGGGACGCGCTACATCCTGAGGTGTGGGCCATCGTGCAAGAATTTTGAATTCTGTTTCGGAGACTGACCATGGCAATCGTTCACGCCGACGAAAGCGCGATCAAGGGTCACAACACACTTGCAGATCTGCAGGCCGCGGCCCGAACTGGCCGTGACGCGCGACGTCTATTCCGCATGGGCCAGTATACCGGCTTCACGCACGGGTTTGCGCCTGGCTACGTGCAGGGGAACCTTGCGGTCTTGCCGAAAGAACTCGCATCGTCCTTTTTGCGTTTCTGCCAGCTCAATCCGAAGCCCTGCCCGCTGATCGGTATGTCCCCGACGCCCGGCGATCCATCGATTCCGGAGCTCGGTGCCGATCTCGATATCCGCACCGACATTCCGAAGTATCGCGTCTGGCGGAATGGCCAACTTATCGACGAACCGACCACCATTACAGGCCATTGGAGCGACGATCTCGTCGCTTTCGTGCTGGGTTGCTCATTCTCCTTCGAGGAAGCGCTCATCGAGGAAGGCATCGAGTTGCGCCACATGACGTGTGGCGTCAACGTGCCCATGTACCGGACAAACATTGCCTGCAAACCCTCCGGCCCATTCATGGGCCCGATGGTTGTCTCGATGCGCCCGCTGAAGCCGTCCGATGCCATCCGCGCCGTGCAGATCACCTCGCGTTTTCCTGCGGTGCATGGCGCTCCGGTCCATCTCGGACTTCCCGAGGCGATCGGCATCGTCGATATCACCAAACCTGACTACGGCGATCCGGTCGAGATCAAGCAGGGTGAGTTGCCGGTGTTCTGGGCCTGCGGAGTAACGCCGCAAGCTGTAATCGCGGCAATGAAGCCCGCATTCTGCATCACGCATGCGCCGGGATCGATGATCGTGTCAGATGTGAAGAACTCAAAGATGTCGGCGCTGTGAACGGAGTTTTCCATGCAGCTTGGACCTGTCGATCCGAAGACGCGGAAGGCGCATGTCGAGTTCTTCCGTGTCGATTTCGCCGAGGGCTTTGCGCCAATGCCCGGGGCGCCAGGGCTCCAGGTGCGCATCCTGGCCGGCACGCTCGATGAAGTCGCCAAGCGCGGTGGTATATCACGGCTCGTCCGATGGGCACCGGGCGCTCATCTCGATGAGGTCAAGGTCCACGATTTCTATGAAGAGGTGTTGGTTGCAGCGGGTACGTTCCTCGTGGCTGATCCCGGGGACCGAACCCGCTTCGTCGCCTTTCCCAGTCCGAGCTTTGCAACGCGCCCACCTGGCGTCCCGCACGGCCCGTTCAAGGCCGGCCCCGAAGGTTGCCTGTTGTTTGAGACCCAGTACTACCTGCCTTAATGCAGTGCTCCAGTCCTCAGGTGACCACGCGATCGTTTTGCAATCCGATCTCGCCATCTTGGATGGCCATCTCAAGTGTGCGCGGCAGATAGGGTCGTTCGACAGTGCGCCGGCCGCGCTGCACACGCACACGCCGCCCGAAGCGGCGGATCGCGCTTTGGTGAACGTGCTCATTGACGGACTCATGGCCCGGAGGCAGCCGGCTCGAGCGCCATCGGCCAAGCAAGGCCCATCGCAGGATCGAAATACCCCGGACATCGTCGTTGATCAGCCGTACGAACGGCAGCAGGCGGCTGAAGCGGAACAACGTATCGGACGTCGGCGAGACCTCCAGGCCGAGCGGATTGGGGTTGGTCGCGGCCCGGAGCCTCTCGAGATCGAACGCGACGCCCGTTGCCCCCATCACGCGCTCGGCCATCCAGTGCAGCGAGATATCCGAGAGTTTGGTGTTCGGATAGCCGCCGCCGACGTTGGCATGGCAGCCTGGAAACCAGACTTGCTCGACGATCTGGCCCCAGCGAAGGGACGCGCCTTTGGGCTTGGTCCAGAGCGTTGGACTGAAGGGGCCTCGCGGCTCGTCGATCGAGAGTGCGTGCAGCGCGACATCGACGGCCGCCGGGATCTGCGTCGAATGCAGTGCCAACGCACGGTTGAACTTGCCGAGCCGGACCAGCGGCACACCGAGGTTGCCGACGGTATCCCAGACACCCAGGCAGCGGATCGAGACGGGATACCGCCCGGCGGCGCGGAACGCCTCGACATGAGCTGATTTCGGCGTCTCGCCGTGTGCCTGATAGAGGTCCCAAAGGGCTGGGATGGTATCGAGCGCGTCGGCCCTCGGCAGGCCGAAAAGTGCGATCAGCTCGGCAAGTGCACTGGCCTGGAACGCACCGCGCGAGAACCCAAAAATATAGATCTCGTCGCCGGGTTCGTAGTTCTCCGCGAGGAACCGGCACCCGTTCTGGATCCGATCACCGACCTCATAGCCGATTGCGCCCACCGCGAACGTCAATCGGCCCAGCGATTTCGAGGTCGCAATACCGATTTCGTAATGCGCGAGCTGGCGGATGCCCTTGCCGTCCGTTTCCGGAACGACGTCACACAGTTTCGCGACATTGGTCTGCTCGCCCTTCGCGTCGCGCCGGTTCCAGGTCCCGTCAAAGAAGCAAAGTAACCGTTTCATTGTTCCTACCGCCCGGCGACACAAACAGCGACCGGCTCGCGCCCCGGGCGCGACGTCCGCGCTCGAGCCTGCCAGGGGAATATAGCGGAACCGGAGATCACTTCACCAGCCGCGGTTACTTCGGTTTGTTCCATCGGTCGGCCAGCGTGCCGATAATGCCACGCGGCAGATAGATGATGAACAGAATCAGCAGCAAACCGTAGATCGCCTGGTCGAGTGCCAGTGCATTCGACAAGTTGACCTTGATGCTCGAGAACTTGCCTATGAACCCGTTGAACGCGTCGAGCCCTGCCTTAAAGCCCTCGCTCTGGATCAGCACGCGTAGGACCTCGGACAGAACCTGCGTGAAGAAGGCGCCGAACGTTGGCCCGAACAGCGTCCAGATGCCGCCTGCGATCACGGCGAAAACCATGTTGAGCGAGATGCCGAGGCCGGCAATCGTCTCCGGGCCGATGTACATCTGGTACTGGCCGAAGATGGCGCCGCCGAACGCGCACATGCCTGCCGAAAGCGCCGAGATCTTCAGCTTTTCGCGGGTCACGTTGATGCCGACGGAGGCCGCGGCGTCCTCGTCCTGCGACGCGGCATCGAGCGCATACCGATCCATGCTCTGGTCGACCTTCACCCAAATGATCAGCCCGGCGATCCAGACCGCGAGCACGATGTAGTAGGCGAGCATGCGGTCCGACTCGAACTGGAGCGCATAGAGCGAGATGCCGTCGCCCTGCCGCTTCGGTTGCGTACCAAGCGAGCCGCCTGTGTAGTCGCGCAGCCCAACGATGCACAACCGCACGAATTCGGTGAATGCCAGCGTCAGCAGCGCGAAGTAGTGACCTGTGATGCGCAACGCAAAGCACGGATAGCCCACGAGGAGCCCTGCGACCATCGCCATCAATACGGCAATCGGAATCCCGAGCCACGGCGTCAGGCCCAGATAGTTCCAGGCGAGGACCGTGACGTAGGCGCCAATGCCGGTGAACGCGCTGTGGCCGAACGATGTCAGGCCGAACCGGCCCATCAACGACCAACCCGTGTAGATGAACGCCCAGATCAAGATCTGGATCAGCAGGTGCAGGTAGTATTTCTGGCCGGAGGGTGCCCCATAACGGATTGCAATCGGCAACAGCAACAAGACTGCCAGGCCGATGAGATAAGGCGGTCGGAGCAGCGACTTCATGATTTGCTCCCGAACAGGCCCTGCGGCTTGATGAAGATCGCGACCATGAAGAACAGGAAGGCGACGGCGTAGCCCCATTCCGTCTGGAAGCAACTGGAGCCGACCGCAATGAATTGCGCGATGATGAAGGCCGCGACGAACCCGCCGATCATGTTGCCGAGCCCGCCGAGTACCGTGATCATGAAGATCAGCGGGCCGAACTGGAGGCCGATTTGCGGGTAGATGTCATACTGCAGCACCATCAGGGAGGCCGCGAGCCCGGCTAGGCCGCCGCCGATCGCCGATGTGACCAGGTAGATCTTTTTCTGGTCGACGCCCATCAATGGCATGATCTGCCGGTCTTGCGAGATGGCGCGCACGGCAATGCCGATGTAAGTGCGAGTCAGGAACAGCCACAGGGCCAGCATGCCGATCAGGGCGATGACGAACGTCCAGATCCGCGCGTAAGAGAAGCTCATATCGGCAACGTTCAGCGAGCCGAGCCGGATGCCGATGTTCTTGAAATCGATGCCGAAGAACAGCGTCGCCAAGGACTGCAGGAGGAACAGCACTCCGCCGGTCACCAGCAGCTGGTTGATTGGCGCCTGATCGAGCACTGGCCGGATGACGAAATGATGGAGTAACACGCCGAGCAGCGCGATTAAGAGAATGCCGATTATCGCGGCCACGATGAACGGTGTTCCACCCTTGTAAGCGTTGTGGATGGCATACATGCCGATCATCACCATCTCGGCGTAGCAGATCCAGACGACGTCGATAACGCCGAAGATCAGGTTCAGGCCGAGCGCCAGCAAGGCCAGCAGGCCCGCAAACAAAAGCCCGTTGATGATTGCCTCGACGAAGAAGATGTCGAGCGAGCAATCGAGCGCGAGACGCACCATCAGCATCGTATTCCCCCAGCTCGGCCGTCAGCGGCCGCCACCACGTTACGTTGTGTTCCCCAGATATCGCCGAACATCGGTAAGCTAGAGCCCCATGTACGCTTTGCGGATGTCGTCGCTGGCAAGCAACTCAGCGGCCGAACCGCTTTTCTCGATGCGGCCGACCTCGAGCAGGTACGCGCGGTCGGCGACTTTCAATACCTGGCTGACGTTCTGCTCGACGATCAGCACCGTGTAACCCTCGGAGCGGATGCGTTTCACGAGATCGAATACCTGCGCGACGATGACGGGGGCCAAGCCCATTGATGGCTCATCGAGAAGGACGAGCTTCGGGCGGCTCATCAAAGCACGCCCGATCGCGCACATCTGTTGCTCGCCGCCCGACATGGTGCCGGCCATTTGACTCCGGCGCTCCTTGAGGCGGGGAAAGAGCCCGTACACATAATCGAGCCGCTCTGCAAACTTGGCGCGCGCTGACGGAATGAACGCGCCCATCTTCAAATTCTCTTCGACGGAGAGGCGCGGGAAGAGCCGCCGGCTTTCCGGCACATGCGCGATGCCGGCCTCGACGATTTTGTGCGGTGGGATCGTGCGCAAATCGATCCCTTCCATCGACATGCGCCCGCCGGTGGCCGGAAGCATGCCGGACAACACACGTAACAATGTCGTCTTGCCGGCGCCATTCGCGCCAATGACGGCGACGGCCTCGCCCGCCTTCACTTCCATCGTGACGCCGAACAGGGCCTGGAAGCCGCCGTAGCCGGCGTCTATTCCGTCGAGCTTCAGCACGCCTTCCCCCTCACGTCCGGTTGTTCCCCGGATCTGATCACGCCACCGCCTCGGCGCCGAGATACACCTCGATCACGCGCTTGTCGGACTGGGCGTCTTTTGGTTTGCCGTCGAAGATCTTCTCGCCGTGATCGAGGACGACGACGCGATCGACGACGCGCATCAGGACGCCCATGATGTGCTCGACCCACACGATCGTGATACCCTTCTCGCGTCGAATGCGCTCAAGCATGTCGGCCGCCTGGTCCATTTCCGAGTGATCGAGGCCATTGAGGCTTTCGTCCGCCAGCAGCAGGCGCGGTTGCGTCGCCAAGGCGCGTGCGAGCTCAAGCTTCTTGAGCGCGGCTGCGCCGAGGCCATCCGTTTGCGATCGCGCGTCGGTCGGAAGGCCGACCATGGCGAGCGCTTCCTCGGCGAGCGTCCAGCATTGGCTGCGGGAAACCTTGGCGTCTTGCCCGAACCAGGCCGAGAGCGCCACGTTCTCGATCAACGTCAGGTTCCGGAACGGACGCGGGATCTGATAGGTGCGGCCTAGGCCCTTGTGGCAGACGCGATTGGCCGTCAACCCGCCGATCTCCTCACCTTCGAATTTGATGCTACCGGCGGTCGGCAGGTACATGCCGGCGACGCAGTTGAATGTGGTGCTCTTGCCAGATCCGTTCGGGCCGATCAGCCCGAGAATCTCTCCCTCTTCCACCTGGAACGACACATTGCTGACGGCTGTGAATCCGCCGAACTTCTTAGTCAGACCGGATACTTCGAGCTTCGCCATCGGCGGCGGCTCCTTTCGCGAGGTCCCGCACATAAAAAATCCGGCAGCACCGCTCCCGGATTGGTTCGGTTACTGCCCGTAGGCGTGGCCCGCAGGCAGCGGTAGCACCGGTTCCGCCGTGGCTGAGGATTTCGGCCAGACCACCAAGGTCTTATCGCCGACATACTGCATCACGACCGGATAGGCGCGGGCATTCTGGCCGGCCATTTCATGCCCCGGCGGGTTGAATTTCACGCCGTAGCCCTGCAAGGTGCCGCCGTCCGGAATGTCGGTCTCGAGCGCTGCCTTTTGCAGCGCCTCGGCCGAGATGCCTCCGTGCTTCTTGATCGCGCGAGGCAAAACGTCCTCGAGAAACGCCCAGGTATTGGCGAAGCCAATCGATACGTGCGCCGTTATGACCTTCGGGTTCACTTCTTTCTTGAAGCGCGACAGCATCTCGTTGATCAGCTTGTCGGCGTCCTTCACTTTCAACTTCGACGGGTCCAGCAGATGGCTGCCGACGGTGTCGATGTTGTAGATCAGGTCGACGTCCTTGCCGAACGTCTCCTGCAGCTTGTCGAACTGACCATATCCAGCGCCATGGCCAATCAAGGCCTTGAATTTGAGGCCAGCCTCTTTGGATTGCCGCAGGAATAGTGTGATGTCTGGATTGTAGCCGGTATGCAGCAGAACGTCGGGGCGGGCCCGGCGCAACTTGGTGACCAGCGCCGAGAGATCGGCAGCCGTTGCCGCATAGCCTTCCTTGTGGACGATCTGGATGCCATGCTTCTTGCACTGCTCCTCATTGCCTTTCGCGACGCCGACGCCGTAGGGCCCATCCTCGTGAATGATGGCGACCTTCAGGTCTTTGGGCTCAACTCCGAGCTTGGACTTGGCGTAGGCGTGCAGCATGTCGCAAGATGCCTCGCCCCACTGATCGGAGTGGGCATGGCTGCGAAACACGTATTGCAGGTTCTTGCCCCGGAACACGGCCGACGAGATGCAAACCGTCGCCCACCAGAACTTCTTGGCGGCGTCGACTTTTGCCGACAGAGGCACGCAATGGGCTGACGAGTAAACGCCCATCAGCATGTCGACCTTCTGCTCGTTGATCAGCCGCTCGGCTTCGTTGACGGCCACGTCAGCCTTCGATTGGGCGTCGGCGAAGATTGGCACGATCTTGTAGCCCTCGACCCCGCCGCGTTCGTTCATGATTTCGATGGCGTATTTCGAGCCGAGCTGGGTAGCGACCGAACCGCCGCCCGCGAACGGGCCGGTCTGGTCGAAGATCAGGCCGATCTTGATCACTTTCTGTTGGGCCAGCGCCGCACCCGTGCCGGCCAATATCGCAACGGCGCTCGTTGCAGCGGCCATTGATTTCCAGAACTTCATGGTGTCTCCGTTCCCTGACTTGGACATCGGCGCTACGACCGCCGTCTTGCTTGCTTGGGCCCGAGAGTGCGGGAGCGCAGGGGCGAGTGTCAATCACCGCGCTGCAGAGGTAGCCAACGGAGCCAGCCGGCGCCTGGAATTTGGGTGCCATCCCCGGTCTCTGGTAAGCGCCAGGTGATCTGCTTCTGAAAGTTGCCGTTGCAATGCAGGCGACGGAGCGGGTAGGGCGAGTGGTGCCAGCAGGCGGGGATCGGCGGTTTCGCCACCGACGACGGCGAGACTACATACGTTTTGCAGCCGTCCGCCGCCAATAGGTTGAAGCCTGTCAAGTCGCTGCCTTCGAACTTCGGGCCTTTGGCTGTCTCATCTCCCGTCGCGCCATGGCGCCCGACCGATGGCAAACCAAAGCGCCAATGTCGGAATGACGAGCCACTGCAGGAGTGGAGCGAGCCCCGTGCCGACGAGCGGCAGGGTCGGCATCAGCTCCGAATAAGTCCAGCTGCCGCGAACACTGACGTTCAGCCATTCGCTGTAGATCGTGTAGCTGAGGCCAACAGCGAGGCTCACGGCATAGACGCGGAGAGCAGCGGCGCCTGGCCACATCGGCCGCCCCACCAGGGCAAATGCCAACAAGAGCGCGAGGGCCGCGATCATGACATCGCCGATGGTGCAATGAACCACTGCGAAGGCTTTTTGCATGAGTGTACCGTTCGACCAAATCGTGTAGAGCGGCAGCTGCATGACCTCCCAAACCAAGTGCAGCGCGGCCGACGCGGCAAGATAGCGGCGCAGGGTCCGCGTCCAATCAAGTCCAGGTTCGATTGCGGCGGTCATCTGTGATGAGCGATCCGGATATGGCCCAAATCTGGGGTGCACAACCTCACCCCAGGCGAGATTCAAGACGGCTCACCCTGCTACCGGGATCGGTTCCGAGACTTCGACCAACGCACCGCCTTTGAGCTTGAAATGGAAGCGTGCACTGGCAGGCTTGACGAGTAGATCCTTGTCCTTGAGCGAGCGACCGAACGTCGGTGGTTGGACTGTGATGACGAAATCATAGGTTCCGTCGCCCACGAGCGCGCTGTTCAACGCGTAGTGCAGACCGCTGCTGCCCCACATCGTGTGCAGCTCGCCTTTTATGGACTTGCCGTTGTCTCGGTTGGTCGCTTCGACCGTGACGGTGGCATAAGGGATGCGGGTCTTCGAGCGCGGATCAATTGGCTTGACCTCGAGATGGTACACCTCGCCCGCCGCGGGGGCGTGCTCCATAACCTTCGGTGGCGAGCCGACGTACATCAGCATCGTCGTCGCCGGCTCGATCTCGAATTGAATGATCATGCCGGCAACTTCCGAGCGGCCAACGAGAATGGTCTTTTGCCTCGGATCCTCGGGCGCAGCGAGCACCCTCACCTTGGGAGCTTGCGGTTGCTGCGCTGCCGCTAGTGTGGGCAGCACCAACAGCGCGGCAAGCATTGCGGCCAGGAGTTTCATTAGTCTTGCTCCTGCGATTGTCCGAGGTGGCGCTTCGCTGCTTTTTGTCGATCTTGGCACTCCGATGGATCCCATCATGCACCCCTTCCCGGTCAGGATCTGATCGGCCTTCATTTTCTGCTCGTCGCCGATAGCCGCGTGAGAGTTGGCAGCAAGGCCGGAGATGAGCCTGACGATACGGTTGACGACGCCGACGTTCGCGGTCAAAGCGCGTTCCCTACAGATTTCAGGGCCGCTACCTATCGGCAGATCAAGACGGGCACAGTGCTGTGCGTCACCACGTTGTTGGCCTGGCTGCCGAGCAGCATGCGGGATATGCCGCGCCGGCCATGCGATGCCATGACGATTAGGTCACAACCACGCGTTTTCGCCGTCTCGACAATGCCTTCCGCGGGAGACCGGTCCTTGACGTGTAACGTTTCGCAGGAAATGCCAAGCTTTCGAGCGATCTCGATACAGCTCGCCAGAGTCTTCGACGCGCTCGCCGTCACGCTCTTCTCGTACTCGTCCACGGGATACGAGAACACGACATCGCCGGACACGACGGACGTCCAAGGCTCGGTCACCGTCACCACGAGGGCGTTGGCCGAGAGTGAGCGGGCGAGAGCGAGCCCTTGACCGACGGCTTTTTGCGCCAATTCCGAGCCGTCGGTCGCGATGAGAATGTGCTTGTACATGTGATCTGTCCCAGTAGCCGCTATTGCAAGCAAATCAGCATGAGGCGTGAGGGCTGGCGTTGATCTGGCTCAATCCTGTCTGACGCCCGCCCGCCGTCCAGGGGGCTGGATCGAGGGTTGACCATGATCAATGTCCGGCATTGATCGTAATGCCAGCGTTGCGGCGTCGTGAGTCGGTTCGCACAATGACAGTCACAGGCTGGACCCGCACCCTATGTCGCTAGAGACAATCCTCATCAATGCCGACAGCGAGCAGCACTTACCGCGGTTGATCGATGTGACTGAGCGCGTGGCCATTCGCGATCATTCGCACGTCGTCGGGCTTGCTGCTCTGCCATCGCCGGTCACGTTGCCGGCTGGTATGCCTGGCACGCCTGATATCGTCACGTATGAAGCACATCGCTCGTCCGCTCGCGCCGCGGCCGAGCGGACGGGGGCGCTGTTCCGCCAGATGACAGCCGGCAAACTCTTCACGTCTGAGTGGCGCCTGGACGATGGCGTCAATCGTGGCGAGATCGACGCCTTGGTAGCGCAAAGCCGTCTGGCCGATCTGATCGTCACCAGCAACGTGCGGGCAGCCGGTCGCAACCTGGTATCTCATGCGACCACGGAGCGCCTCATCATCGATGTTGGACGGCCTGTCCTTCTCGTTCCACAGGTCGCGACGCCTTCGGCAGGCAGCCGTCGCGTGCTGATTGGCTGGAACGGAAGCCGCGAGGCGACGCGAGCGGTTTTCGACGCACTGCCTCTGCTCCGGTCGGCGCAACATGTGAAGGTCATGCAGATCGGGGGAAATGCAGCGGATCCGGTCTCGGGCCTTGGCGGCGTCGCACTGTGCGGCATGCTCCGGCGCCATGGCGTGCGAGCGACGGCGGAGACGTTGGACTTACCGCGCGCCTCTGCCGGGGCAGCGTTGCTTTCGGCCCTCAAGGCGGAGAATGCGGAACTTCTGGTAATGGGTGGCTATGGCCATTGGCGGTTTCGCGAACTCGTCCTGGGCGGCGCCACCCGGCACGTCATAAAACACATGTCGACGCCCGTGCTGATGTCGCACTGAGCGCGGCTGTTACAATTGCACACAATTGCTCACACCCCTGCCACACACCGTGAACGGGAGGCTGATTACCTTGGCGCATCGAAGACCCCGACCGATGTCAGCCAAAGGGAACCAGTATGCTCGCCACCGCATTCGCCACCACGATGGGACCAGCTTACCCCGCCATCGGCCATGCCGAACTTGCCCGGAAACCCGGCGCATTTGGTGAAACGAACGTCCTCACCAGCGGGCTTGCCGACGGACCTGCACGCGTCCTTAACGCCAAAGAGCACCTGTTTTGCGAAGGCGATCAGGCTTCCCATGTCTATCTCGTCGAGGCCGGGCATGTGTGCATCTACCGGATGATTGCAGATGGCCGGCGCCAAGTGATCGATTTCGCCTACCCCGGCGACATCATTGGCCTTGGCGCCCTCGGCAATCACGCGACCAACGCCCAGGCAACGGTCAAGACCCGGGTCCGCTGCATCTCGGTGGCGACACTCCATGACATTGCGCGGCGGGATGCCGGATTGGGTCTCAAGCTCTACGAGGCGCTCTCGCAAGAGCTGCTTGCCGCGCGCGAACACCTGTTCACGGTCAGCCAATGCACGGCAGCGGAACGCGTGGCGGCGTTCTTGCTTGCTCTCTCACGCCGAAACGCGCGCCGCGGCGATGACCCGGCAGAGATCGTGCTGCCGATGACCCGCACCGATATCGCCGATTTTCTCGGCCTCACGATCGAGACGGTCAGCCGGACATTCTCGAAATTCCGGGCAGATGGGCTGATCGAGCTGGAGCATTGCATCCTTGTCACGCTCCGCGACTTCGACGCGTTGGCCGAGGTGGCGTCGGGGAGCGGCACCGGCAAGTGACATCCCAAGTTGGTGCTGCGTGCCATTCCTCCGCAGCATCGCCGCCGGCAGGAACCTTGGTCATCCGCCAGCCTCGTCCCCCTCCCTGAGAGGTTGGCGCTGTCGAGGCGCCTGCCGGTATACATATTCAATTCAACCCGCAAGGCATAGCCGATGAGCATCAAGACCATACTCCTGCACGTCAATGATGAACGTCGCATCGCTGGCCTCGTCGATGCAACCGCCCATCTCGCCACACGGCATGAAGCCCACCTGACCGGACTCTATGTCATGCCGCCGGTGCCGACCTACGGTACGACGTCGATCGGAACGGGCATGATCAAATCCGGGTTGGCCACGTTCCGTGAAGAAGCCCGGCGCGCGCAAGCGTCGTTCGAAGCGGCGTGCAAGGGACGACCGTTCGTCACGGAATGGCGATTGATCAATCCTGGGCATGTTGGCGTTGCCGAGACCGTGATGGATCACGGGCGCGCTGCCGATCTCATCGTGACAAGCCAGCGTGACCGGAGCTTTGAGTTCTCGGCCCTCCTCGATGTGCCGGAACGGCTCGCGATCGAGAGTGGGCGGCCGGTCCTGATCATCCCGCACTCGGGGCGCTTCGCTCAATTTGGCAAGCGGGTGACGATCGCCTGGAATGGCCGGCGCGAAGCGGCGCGAGCGACCTTCGACGCGCTACCGTTGCTCAAGATGGCCGAAAGCGTGCGCATCTTATGGATCAATCCTCAGGACGATCGCGCGCGAGCAGGGGATCTTCCCACGGCCGAGATCGCGGGGGCCCTCGCTCGGCATGGCGTCAAATGCGAAGCCGCAACGGCGGTCGCAAGCGGCATCAAGGTTGAGGACGCTCTGCTATCGTCGCTCACCGACGATGGCTCCAATCTGCTTGTCATGGGCGCCTACGGGCACTCGCGATTGCGCGAGTTCGTGTTCGGAGGCGCCACGCGGCACGTTCTCGATCACATGACCGTGCCCGTTCTCATGTCCCACTGAGATCTGCGTCGCTCATTGGCCCGCGTTCGGCGAATGGAGTAGTGACATGACAACCATCGAGCTGACGGGCGACGGGACACCGGCTCAAAAGCCGGGCCTTGTCCGCTCGCTCAGCTTGCCACTGGCCGTCTTGTTTGGGCTCGGCGTAACGATCGGTGCCGGGATCTACGTCCTGATCGGGGCGACCGCAGGGCGCGCGGGGATGCATGCGCCTCTGGCATTCCTGATTGCGGCGCTCGTGATGGCGCCGACGGCGGCCTCATTCGCCGAACTCGCGTCTCGGCTTCCGGTCAGCGCCGGCGAAGCGGCCTATGTCGGCGCCGGGTTCCGTTCAGAGTTCCTCGCCCGAGGCGTCGGGCTCATGGTGATTGCGGTCGGCATCATTTCGGCGGCGGCCATCGCAAAGGGCAGCGCCGGATACATTCGCGAGTTCGTCACCCTCCCGGCCGCCGCCATTACGGCGATCGTCATCCTTGCCATGGGCGCTGTTGCTGCCTGGGGCATTCTGCTGTCGGTATCGGTTGCCGCATTGATGACGCTGATCGAGATCGGCGGAACTCCTCGTCATCATCGTCATCGGCGCGGCAACCTCGCCTGCGATCCTCACGCGCCTGCCGGAAATATGGACGGGCTTCAGCGGCATCCCGGTGATATCAGGCGTCCTGTCAGCGTCGCTGTTGGCATTCTTTGCCTTCATCGGTTTTGAAAGCCTGGCCAACATCGCCGAGGAAGTGAAGGACCCGCAAAAAACCCTGCCGAAGGCGATCTTTCTCACGCTCGCCATTTCGACGCTGTTCTATGTACTGGTCGTCTGGATCGCGCTCATATCGGTGCCTCGCGCCGAACTGGCCGCTGCGCGTGCGCCACTGAGCCTCGTTTTTGAGCGCGTCACCGGGGCCTCGCCGCTCGCCATAAGCGCGATCGCAATCGTCGCCACAATCAACGGCATTATTGCGCAGATGGTGATGGCGTCCCGCGTCATTTACGGTATGGCGGATCGTCACCTTCTGCCATCCGTACTCGCTGTCGTGAGCCCACGGACGCGGACGCCACTCAATGCGACGGCCCTGGTCGTCGGTGCCGTGCTGATTTTGGCCATTGCATTCCCGCTGGAGCGTTTGGCCGAAACGACTTCCTTCCTGACGCTCATCATCTTCGCGATCGTCAATGCCGCGCTCCTGCTGCTCAAACGGAGGAGTGCGGCTGTTCCACCAGGCACCATTGTCTTTCCCGCCGTCGTTCCGGCTGCCGGCTGTGTGCTCTGCGTGGCGCTCCTGCTCGGCGCACTCATTGGATGAGGTCCGCCTGACCACGATGAAGCGAGCAGTGAAACCTCGGACGTTCAGTCGCTCAGCAAGCAGAGGAGCCAGTCATGGCCATCAAGACGATCCTCCTACATCTCCACGATCGGCGCCGGGCGGAACGCCTGCTGCAGTCCGCGGTGCCGTTAGCGCGTGATGCCAACGCGCACCTGATTGCACTTGGCGTGATCCCCCCATTCGTCGTCTTGCCGGCCTTCGATGGCATGGGCGCCACTGTTGCAGTCGACGAGCACAGAACGGCCTATGGATCTGAGCTGACTCATTTGAAGGCGATGTTTGAAAACGCGACGGTGGGGCAGCCGCTTCACGCCGAGTGGCGCGAGGCTGATAGTGGGTTCGGAACAGTCGCCGGCACGATCATCGAACACGGCAGGTGCGCTGACCTTATCGTCGCCTGCCAAAAAGATGCGCAGTGGGGGAGTACAAATTTGCTTGAGGATCCGGAGCACCTCGCCATGGAAAGCGGTCGTCCGGTGCTTCTTATCCCCAATTCCGGCCGCAATACCTTGCCGGCCGCCCGCGTCACGGTGGCTTGGAACGGCCGGCGTGAAGCAGCCCGTGCGGTGTTTGACGCCGTGCCGTTTCTCCAACGCGCCACCGACGTCAACGTGGTCTGGATCAATCCTGAGAAGGACCTGATCGCGGGCGATCTGCCCGCGGCCGAGATCAGCGCTGCACTGGCGCGCCATGGCGTGAATGTCCAGGCCTCGCAAGCGACTGCCATCGGCGCCGACGCCGGGCCCGAGCTGTTGCGTCAGGCCGCCGTGTTCGGCTCCGATTTGCTTGTGATGGGCTGCTATGGCCACTCGCGTTTGCGCGAGTTGGTGCTCGGCGGTGTCTCTCGCCATGTGCTTGCCGAGATGCGTCTTCCCGTCCTCCTGTCTCATTAATCTCCGTCACGAAAGATCGAACCATGTCGCTCAAACGCATTCGCCTCGAATTAGCTCGCGATCATGAGTTCCCCGATGGGAGCCATGAGCGAGGGTATGACTTCATCGCACCCGTCGACGATCAGGGCCATCTCAACGCGGGGGAATGGCGTGACCAGCGCGACCACTGCCGGGTGCGTCGATTCTGGTCGGGGCAACCCGACGAGATCGGCCGGCTCATTCACAAGCGCGGCGGCGATCACGGGGCCACCTGGGCATTCGACTACAATCCGAAGTCTGCAAGGGACGACGAGCCTGGCTTCAAGCTCGATCGGCACAGCATCCGTCCGGGAGAGTATGTTTCGATTACCGAGCATGACGGGGTGCAGCGGACGTTTTTCATCAAGTCCGTCGTTGACCTGGATTGAGTGGCGGCTGTCGGCGGCTCGGCACTGGCCCGCACTCCGGCGCGGTTTGACGGAACGCAATCCCGTGATGCGGTCCTTGCGCCAAAATTGCCGTTGAACAGTCATTTGGAGGATTGTCATGTACAAGCACATCCTGATCGCGACAGACGGCTCGGAGCTGGCGTTGCACGCCGCTCAACAAGGTATTGCGCTCGCCAAGGCAGTCGGCGCGAAGCTGACGGCTGTCACCGTCACAATCCCCTGGAGCACAGTCGTCGCCGGTGAGGTGGCGACTGCGATCCCGCCGGGCGATTACGATCAGCGCGTGCGCGCCAACGCCGATAAGATCCTGGGTCAGATCACGTCGGCTGCAAAAACGCACGATGTCGAATGCTCGGCGCTGCAGCTCAGTGATTCGCAGCCCTGGCGCGGAATTCTGGAGACGGCGACGAAAAAGGATTGCGACCTCATCGTCGTCGGTTCGCATGGCCGCAGTGGCCTGTCGCGCCTCCTGGTCGGCAGCGAGGCGATCAAACTGCTGACCCATAGCAAGCTGCCCGTGCTGATCCATAGAGAGTAGCTCGGTGCCGACGTAGACCAATGGGTGAGGCGAGCATGCAGGACCGGTTTCGCAGACTGGCCGAGCGTACCGCGCACGCCGTCGGGTCGCCCTGGGCATTCATGCTCGCCCTGATGACCATTGCCGTATGGTGCGTGACGGGCCCCTTTTTCCGATACTCGGACACTTGGCAGCTCGTCATCAATACTGGTACGACGATCGTTACGTTCTTGATGGTGTTCCTGATCCAGAATACGCAGAATCGGGAAACACGAATTGTGGCCCTGAAGCTCGACGAACTGCTGCGCGGTGTCGAGGGCGCAAGAACGGGGTTGGTCGAACTCGATCACATGTCGGATGAGGAACTTGAGATCGTCCAGCAGGAGTTCACGCGCCTTCGCGACAAGTACGCACCATTGGTCGAAGATGACTTGGCGCATGTCGAGCGAGAACTTGCGGCCCGCAAAAGGCGGGAGTGACGTGGCCGGGCTGTCCGCGATGACAGTAGGGGCAACACGATGGTACGTCGACGCCAGAGCCTCAATGGGCATTCCTCACAACTCGGGATGTCTCAGCTCATCGTCCCGAGGACAGGTCGGCGACCTCACGTGTCCGCACCTGATGCGTGCTATAGCGCAGCAGTACGCGCGCCGCGGTCTTGAACTCACTGACCGTCCGTGTTTTCACAAGGAGCGCAATGGTGCCTCGCAAAAGCGGCGTCTCAAGGTCGTGCAGCAGGCCGGGTGTCTGCCGTTCGACGTCAAAATCGATGCCGTAGAACTGGCCGGGTTCCGCGACGAGCCGTACACCATGGCCGACGACACCGATGTCACGCGGAGGACCCGGCACCGGTAGCGCCGACAGAGCGAAAACAGCGACCAAGCTCTCCTTCATGGAACCCATGCATGCTTCAGTGCCGATCATGCAAAGTTGATCCCGTTCGATCGAGCGGGCTGCAAGGTCTCGCACAGCCAAGCCGAGACGATTCGGATCGACAAACGTTCCGACGGCGATGCGCTGCATCCTTTGATCCGTCTCGGGCAACGACGCGTTCTCCCATTCATTGTAGGTACGCGCGGCCTCTGGCCGGACAATGTTCGGCCGTTTCAAGTATCGATGGCATGACCGGGCCGCTGGCTCGAAGCGAGATGTGACGCCGTTCGACGCCTCGCGATAGAACGCGGTTCTGCACCGCGCTGCTATGACCGGGATCAAATTGTCCATTGGCTTTGCGTTCAATGCCGGAGTTCGTGCTAGTCTCTTTTTCGTGCATGCGATCGGGCGGCGGATAGCCACGCCCTCGGGGTGGCAGGAATAGGTCTGGATCAGTCAATGGTATCGGGCGCGCCCGTTCAAATTCTTGTTGTTGACGATGATGCTGAGGTCCGGACGCTGTTGCGTCGCTGCTTCGAGCTCGAAGGCTATGCCGTCGCGGAGGCCGGCGATGGGGCTGAGATGCGGAGCCGAATGCAGGTTCAACCGATCAGCCTCGTCACACTCGATCTTAAGCTCGGCGGTGACGACGGGTTGACATTGGCTCGCGAGATCCGGGCCACACGAAACATTCCGATCATCATGATCACAGGGAAGGACGATCCGATCGATCGTGTCGTCGGTCTCGAACTCGGTGCGGACGACTACATCACCAAACCGTTTCATCTGCGCGAGGTGCTGGCGCGCGTGCGAGCCGTTCTGCGCCGCTATGAAAACTCTCAACAGTCGAAGCCGGCAACCTCGGTCGCGTCGACAGATCGAACTGGCTTTTCGTTCGGCGGCTATACGCTTCGCCCCGCCAAGCGCGAATTGGTGGACGCCAAAGGCATTGTAGTGGACCTGACAACGGCTGAATTCAACTTGTTGCAGATGTTCGTCGAGCGGCCGAGTCGCGTGCTCTCGCGCGACAACATCATGGATCTGCTGAAGGGCCATGAATGGTCGCCGTTGGACCGCTCGATCGACTCGCTCGTTGCCCGGCTCCGAAAGAAAATCGAGCCTGATAGCGACCAACCGCGCCTCATCAAGACTGTACGCGGGGTGGGCTATGTGTTTGCCGTCGACGTTGGCCGGGTTTGACCGGCTAGTTGCATACGGCTCTCACCTGCTGAGGGCCTCGCGGATCGCGCGGGCGAGTTCAGCTTGCGTATAGGGCTTGCGCAGCAAGGCGGTGTCGACGCCGGCCGGCTCTGCGCTCTTCGCCATTTCAGGCGCGAAACCTGATGTGAGCAACACCCGGGTTTCCGGGCGATTAGCCTTGACCCATCGGGCGACGTCGAAACCCGACATCCCTCCGGGCATGACGACATCGGAGAAGACGAGGTCGACCTGGCTCGGTCGTTGCAGGATGGCAACTGCTGCCGGTCCGCTATCTGCGATGAGGATATTGTATCCCAAAGCGTCGAGGCGCTTCACCGTGACTTGCCGTACTTGTTCGTTGTCCTCGACGACAAGAACGGTCTCGCCAATGGGGGCCGGCGCATCTGCCGGTCGCGCCGATTTCGATACATCCTGGACGCGACTGGCATCTTTCGGCAAGTACAGGCTGACGATTGTTCCTCGGCCGACCTCGCTGGATATCGTGGCATGGCCACCAGATTGTTTGACGAAGCCGTAGATTGTGCTCAATCCTAGTCCGGTTCCGCGGCCTGTCTCCTTCGTGGTGAAGAACGGCTCAAAGGCCCGTGCCACCACCTCCGGCGGCATGCCCGAGCCGTTATCCGACACGGAAAGTTTGACGTAGTCACCCGGCACGAGGTCGGGTATGCGGGTCAAATCGTGTTGGGCCAGCGTTTCATTGCTCGTCTCGATCAGGATCCGGCCGCCGGCCGGCATGGCGTCACGCGCGTTGATCGCCAGGTTCAGGATCGCATTCTCGATCTCACTCGCGTCGAGGCGCGTATTCCAGAGGTCTGGAGCCAGCTCCGTGATCACGCTGACGGTTTCGCCGAGTGAGCGGCGCAACAATTCCGTCATCCCGACCGTCGTATCGTTGAGATTGAGTACTGTCGGTTGCAGCGATCGGCGTCGGCTGAACGTCAACAGCCGGCCGGTCAACCGGGCGCCCATGCGCGCCGCCTCGTCGGCGCGTCGGACGAGATCGCGCTCCTCGGCGCCGTCGAGTCGCATGTCGAGCAACTCGAGATTGCCAGTGATCACCGTCAACAAGTTGTTGAAATCATGCGCAAGGCCGCCTGTCAGCTGGCCAACGGCCTCCATTTTTTGGGCCTGAGCCAACTGCCGCTCCGTTTCCTGGAGCGCCATTTCCGCCGCTTTCCGATCGGTCAAATCCGTGATGATGCCTGTGAAATAGCGCCGGCCGTTGGTCTCGAACTCGCTAACGGAGAGATGGATAGGGAAGGTCGTGCCGTCTTTCCGTTGCGCCGTCACCTCGCGCCCGATGCCGATGATCTTCTTGCGGCTGGTTTCCAGATAGGACTTGAGATAACCGTCGTGCTGGCTGGCATAAGGCGCCGGCATAATCACGCGGACATTCTGGCCTATCAGCTCCTCGCGCGAATATCCCAGCAGGCGCGTCGTGGCCGAATTGATGGACTGGATAGCGCCTTTCGGATCGATGGTCAGGATGGCGTTGACGGCTGCGTCATACATGGCTCCGAGTTGTCGTGTGCGCTCCGTGACTTCGGCTTCCAGTCGCGCGTTGTTGCGCGCCAGGACGTCATCGGCCTGCTTGAGCGTCTGCTCGGCCTGTTTGCGTTCGGTAATGTCGAAACATGGCGCCAAGTATCCGGATGGGGCGGCCGGCATGATCGAGCAAAACCAAGCCTTGTGTGCGAACCCATCGGATCGGCGATCTGCCGGCAGATTGATGCGGAACTCCGAAGGTGAACGCGCCACCACCGCGCGTAACCTGTGCATGATTTGCGAGCAGCTCCTTCCGATCGTCGGGATGAACACGCTCGAGAAAGGTCGCGAAGGTCTTGGGTGCTTCCTCGCCTACGCCGAGGAGGCGGCCGAAGTCTCCGCCCCAAATGCCGCGATCCGCTGTGATGTCCCAATCGAAGGTTGCCACACCACTGACCTGCTGTGCCGCGAGAAGTCTGGGATCGCCGATGCGCAGGCTCGGGGTCAACAACCCGCGAAAGACAAACCATGCCGCAACGACCTTGTAGATATGGCCGATCACATTCCAGAGGCCGTTCACGTCAGAAGAGAGCGCGAACAATGCCTCGGAGAGTGCTGTTACGACGGTGGCGGCCATCAGTGCTGCTGGATCGTAGGGCCGGGCGAGTACCTGTGACGGCGCGGCGTTGCTCGCTTGCCGGAAGAATCCGTAAGCGGCGGCCAGACTGACGGCGACAATCAAATACTCGATCGCGATCTTGAGCGGTGTCAGACCTTGGCCCGGGATGAAGGTCTCGGGCAGCCCCTGCGGTCGACTTAGAATGATCGCAGGAGATCACCGCGGCCAGTCCGAGCGCGCCAAGCGTCCAGTTGTCCGAATCTGCTTGAGCGGCACGTACCTGTTCCACTCCGCCCAGGCAACGTAGACCAATGCGATCGCCCCCAGCAGGCGGGCGGCCAACCAGAAATTGATCGCCGTCGACGGCCCCGCCGGCGTCACCAGTGAAGGCATGCCCTGGGTGCTGAATGTGTGCTGGAAATCGAGCAATGCCACGCCGAGAAATGCCGAACCGATAATGACGATATTGCGGTTCTGTTGCTCGCCATGCAGCTCGCGCGCCACGATGAACACGAGCACACTGAGGACGATTGCACAGGTTTCAAGGAAGCCATGCAGCGCCACATAGTCGCCAAGCTGGAGTTCCGGTTCGGGTTGGATGATCTGCCAGGCCAGCATCGATCCCGCCGTCAGCGCAAAGAGAACACTGGCGTGGGTCACGAAAGGATTGCGCAACGCGCTCGCAGGACGGGCCTCCGGGTCTCGTTTCATCCCTCGCTCTGTTCCTCTCGTGCGCAGCCAGTTGGCCCGGTCATTCGGCCGGACCATGAATTGCCGATGGGTTTGACACCGGTCAAGCCTCAGTCGGCAAGTGGACGTTCACGCTCAAATCCCGGCGCAAAGCAATCACCCGCGCAGGGGATCGCGATCGTGTCCCCAATTCGGGCCCACTCTTAGCATGCTCCTGCGCGGTCAACCCGGTCGCCGGTAGCATTCGATCCCGTTCGGGCATCATTTGATGACGATCAACCGCTCACTTTGGAGCCTGTGCGATGCTGCTGGATAGGTTGAGCCATGGGAGAACGGCCATGAACGCCCGCGACGTCATGACGACGACAGTCATTACGGTTCCGCCGGATATGCCGGTCAGGGAGGTCGCCGTTCTGATGACCGAGCGGCACATCAGTGGCGTCCCGGTCGTCAGTGCTCAAAGGAGAACTGCTCGGAATCGTCAGTCAGAGCGATCTTCTCCATCGGCGGGAGCTGGGGACCGAGACAAGACGCAAATGGTGGCTCAAGGTGTTCGCCGATCCCGATACGATGGCGCGCGAGTACACCAAGACGCATGGGCTCAAAGCCCAGGACGTCATGACGCGGCACGTCACATCGGTTCAGGAAGGCGCTGAACTCGACGACGTTGCCACGATTCTCGATCGCAGCAAGATCAAGCGCGTACCCGTTCTGCGCGATGGCCGAATTGTCGGGATCATTTCGCGCTCGGACCTCGTCAAGGCGCTGAGCAAGGTGTCGATCGAGGACGGGCCAGCCATTCTCGACGACGGCGCGCTCTACCGGGCGCTTGTCGATAAGATCCGCACACAATCGTGGCTTCAGACCAGCTACCTCAATGTCGTGGTCAATGATGGCGCCGTACAGCTTTGGGGCTACGTCGGCTCGAGCGAGCAGCGCCGCGCGCTACGGGTCCTCGTCGAGGAAATGGCTGGCGTGAAGTGCATCGATGACCGCCTGACGGTGGGATATCCGACGCTGGGCGCAGCCTGACCCCTAGCCAGACGCGGAGCGCGTTGAAAGCCAGTAAAACCGCAATCCGAGCCGCACGATCGACAGGTAGGATCATATGAAGAGCAATCGTATCGAGCCTCGCCGGGACTCGATGAAGTCACATCTCATTTCGGAGCATCGGCATGATCCCTACAAGGCGCGCGGCAAGCGCAGTGGGCCATGCGTCTGTTCCCAATGCTCGGTCGCGTTTTCTGATGGCCGCTGGCAGTGGATTAGCCCCCCGCCGGTTGGGGCCGAGCAGGACTTGTGCCCGGCCTGCCATCGGATCAACGACCGGTTTCCGGCCGGCGAACTGACGCTGTCAGGCTCCTTTCTCGGCAAGCATCAGGCAGAAATCGTCGCGCTGATGCGCAATTTGGAGACTGCCGAGACAGCGGATCATCCCCTGGAGCGTCTTATGGATATCGAAGCGCGAGGGGATCGCCTCGTGGTGACAACGACGGGGCTGCATCTGCCACGGCGAATTGGGCATGCGATTGTCGCAGCCTACAAGGGTGACCTGGACACGACCTACGATGAGGCCGGCCATTTCGTACGCATGCACTGGTCGCGCGACCAATGACCGGGCGGTCTGGGAGCGCCGCAGACGCAGCCAGGGGAATGCTGGTGGAGTGATCGAGTTTTTTGAGGTGCGCCATGATCTCAATCGAGGATTGCATCGCGCTGTGTGGATTAACCGAGGAAGAGGTGCTCGCGCTCGCTGAGCACGAACACATCCCGGAAATCGCAGCGGCCGCTCTCGGTCAGTACCTGCTGAGCCAGCCGGACGGCCCGGCGATGATCCGCGACATGATGCGGGATGACATCCGGTCCGCCTGGACACAGGGGAACCACCAGCACGCCCGTGAGTTATTCATGGCTCTCCGGCACTTCTTGACCGTCTACCCGGCAGCGAAACCAGCTGGCCGCGCCGGCAAACCCAGTGTTGGGTAGGGACCGAAATTGATCGGGCGGGGCCCGCGCGCAACTTTGTGGGCGTGCCGACACCGCGTTGGCGATCGCGGCTGCTGTCGGCCAAGCACCGGCCTCGCCCATTCCCAGCGATGGCCCGTCGGGGGCGATCAGTGATAATCGTCTCGACGGGTGGCGCGGACCCGACGACACAGCCCAGGATTTAGAGGGATCAAGGGGATCGCCGCGGTTGACAGCTCGGTCGATTCGGACAAGCGCAAAGCGGCATGGCGGACGGTTTTCAATCGGATCCCGGACGAGGCCTGCTGAATGTCGCTGTTCACGGATACAAAGTACCCAGCTTGGTCCAAGGACCTCGACTACACGCCGACCTCGGACGAGATTCCGCAGCTCTACGCCTCAAAATGGAATTAGGCCAAGGGCGATGCAACCGGCTGCGGCGCGCAAGGCACATGTGCCCGTTCTTCGCACCGCCGCATGGACACATGGCGCAGCCCCTGTAAGGTGGCCTCTCCGTGCGTCCGCGGCGGCGCCTTAACGTCGTGGCACCCCAATCAACTCTGGCGGCTCAATGCTAGCTTATGCCCTGAAGCGGCTTGGTATGGCGGTCCTCGTGGCCCTGACCGTGTCTTTGATCACGTTTTCGATGATCTATATCTCGGGTGACCCCGCGCTTGCGATCGCCGGCGAAGGTGCGCGCCAAGAGGACATAGAAAATGTCCGCCGCTACTACGGCTTCGACAGGCCGATCGCGGTGCAGTACCTCGACTGGCTGAAGAATGCGATCACGGGGGACCTCGGGCGGTCGTTCAACCTCCGGAAACCGGTTGCCGAGGTGATCTTCGCACGCTTGCCAACGACGATGCTGCTCGGTGCCTGTGCCATCACGTTCGCGCTGCTGCTGGCCATCCCGCTTGGCGTTCTGGCGGCGGTAAAGCCCAATAGCATGTTTGACCGGTTTGCTCTGTCGCTCGCCGTTGTCGGCCAGGCGATGCCGTCGTTCTGGTTCGCCTTGACGCTCATTCTGTGGTTTGGCGTGTATTGGCGGCTGTTGCCGATCACCGGTCAAGATAGCTGGTGGAATTTCGTCATGCCATCGATTGCACTCGGCTATTACGTGACGCCGGCCGTGATGCGCCTGACGCGCGCCGGCATGCTGGAGGTCCTCTCGTCAGACTACATCCGGACAGCCCGCGCCAAGGGTCTGCGCCCGATGCGCGTGCTGTTCAAACATGCACTGCGCAATGCGATCATTCCGGTGGTCGCGCTGGCGGCGGTTCAGTTCGGCTTCATGCTGGGTGGCTCGATCGTCATCGAGACCATCTTCCAGATCAACGGCCTCGGCTATCTCGCGTGGGAGTCGATCCAGCGCAAAGACCTGCCCATGATGCAGGCGATCGTGTTGGTACTGTCGATCATCTATGTCGTGCTGACGTTCCTGGCCGATATGCTCAACGCATTCCTCGACCCCAGAATTCGGGTGGCATGACATGGCGCAAGATGGCGGATCGGGCACAAATGTGATGCGGGCAGGGGTGCCGACGGCGGTCGAGATCGTTTCGCCGACGCCGGGTTCGCTCATGCGCCGGCGCATCTTCGGTCATTTTGGCCTGATGCTCGGCGGCATCATTCTGCTGACCATCATCCTGATGGCCTTGCTGGCAGGGTTCATCTCGCCTCACGATCCCTACGACCAGCAGCTGGCCCGCAAGCTCGTTCCACCGTTCTGGCACGCAAGCCCGAAAACGACCTGGGCGCATCCGCTCGGCACCGATCACCTCGGACGCGACTATCTTTCACGTCTGTTCCACGGAGCGCAGGTGTCGCTGATGATCGGCTTCGCGGCGATGATCATCTCCGGATTGATCGGGACAATCGTCGGGGTGCTCGCCGGCTATTTCGGTGGCCGCGTCGACATGATCGTTGGGTTCTTCATCACGACACGGTTGTCAATGCCCGTGGTACTGGTGGCACTGGCCGTGGTCTCGATCGTCGGTTCGTCGCTGACCGTGGTCATATGGGTGCTGGGCTTGTTGATCTGGGACCGGTTCGCAGTGGTGATGCGAAGCGCCACGCAGCAAATCCGATCGCGGGAATTCATTACCGCAGCCGAAGCCGTCGGCTGTTCGACGACACGCATTCTACTAACTGAGATTGCGCCCAATATCATGAATCATTTGATTGTGGTTGCAACGCTCGAGATGGCGCATGCGATCCTGCTCGAGGCGGCGCTGTCGTTCCTGGGTCTTGGCGTGCAGCCACCGACTCCCTCATGGGGACTAATGATCTCCGAGGCTAAAGGACTGATGTATTTCGAACCCTGGTTGATTTCAATTCCCGGCTTGGCGCTGTTCCTTCTCGTGCTCTCGATCAACCTTGTCGGCGACGGCATTCGTGACGTCACAGCGCCCGAAAACCGGAGTTGATGATGAGCGATAGGATTTTGACGGTCGAGAATTTGAAGGTCGACATTCCCTTACCGGCTGGAATGCTGCATCCGGTGCAAGGGGTGACGTTTCACGTCGATCGCGGTGAGACGATTTGTATCGTTGGCGAATCAGGCTGCGGCAAATCGCTGACCGCGCTCGCAATCATGGACCTGCTGCCACGCAAGGCGGTCCGGACAGCGACTCGGCTCGAACTCGCTGGACAGTCGATGATCGGCGTACCGGAGCATAAGATGTCGGATATCCGTGGCAACCGGATGGCGATGATCTTCCAGGAGCCGATGACGTCACTGAATCCGGCCTACACCATCGGCAACCAGCTGGAAGAAGCGCTGCGGCGCCACAAAAAGGTGTCCGGCAAAGAGGCGCGGGATCGCGCTGTGCATCTGCTCGAGCGGGTTGGCATCCCGGCAGCCGGTCAGCGGCTGCGCCAATATCCGCACCAGCTGTCAGGCGGTCTTCGGCAACGGATCATGATCGCGATGTCACTGATGTGCGGACCGGACCTGATCGTGGCGGACGAACCCACGACGGCACTCGACGTGACCATCCAGGCGCAAATCCTGCATCTGCTCGCCGAGTTGCAACGAGAGTTCAAGATGGGGCTCGTGCTGATCACACACGATCTCGGCATCGTAGCGCGGATTGCGACGCGCGTCGTGGTGATGTACGCCGGTCAGGTTGTCGAGACGGGCGCGGCCGAGCAGATTTTCCGGGCGCCACGCCATCCCTATACGCGCGGATTGATAGCCTGCATTCCGATTCCAGGCCGCACCGAACGCGGCGGCAAACTCGGCGTCATACCGGGCATGGTACCGTCGCTCATCGGCTCGATGCAGGGTTGCCATTTCGCCGACCGGTGCCCGAACGTCGCTGAAGTGTGCCGCGGTGGTCCGGTTGGGTTAGCGCTTGGGGCCGCGCCGGGCCACCAGGTGCGCTGCATCCGTGCCGATGAGATCCAAGGTTCGCCGACGGCAACGCAGGCAGCCGTGGCATGACCGCGACAGTCGCACCGCCCGCAACAGCGCACCCGACAATGGCCAGAGACATCCCCATGCTCGCCGCGGAGAACGTGACCCGCACGTTTCAGGTGAGCCAGGGGTTCATGAAAGGCAAACGCCCGCTACATGCTGTCAATGGCATCAGCTTGTCGGTCGCCCAAGGCGAAGTGCTTGCGGTCGTCGGCGAGTCGGGTTGCGGAAAAACAACGCTCGCCCGCATGTTGCTCGGCCTGCTGCCGCCGACGAGCGGGGCGATCCGGATCGGCGGCGATCCGATCGTCGGGCTGGCCCGCCGGGATGTTGCGCGTCTGGTGCAGCCGGTGTTCCAAGACCCCTATTCGTCGCTCAATCCGCGCAAGAGCATCGGCTCGATCATTTCTCTGCCGCTGCGCGTGCAGCGGGACGGTGACAGAGCGTCGTGGCGCAAGCGCGTTGAGGATATGATGGAGCTGGTCGGTCTTTCGCGCCATCTCTACGACAACTATCCGAGCCAGTTATCCGGCGGACAGCGGCAGCGCGTCGCAATCGCGCGCGCCCTGATCAACCGGCCGCGCATGGTCATCTGCGACGAGCCGACATCGGCTCTCGACGTCTCGGTTCAATCGCAAATCCTCAATTTGCTGCAGGATCTTCGGCGCGAACTGGGGCTCACCTATCTGCTGATCAGCCACAATCTGGCGGTGGTCGAGCACATGGCGGATCGGGTTGCCGTCATGTACCTCGGACGTATCGTCGAAGAAGCGGACACAGCAACACTGTTCCGGGCGCCGAAGCATCCCTACACGCAAGCACTGCTCAAATCCGTATTGACGCCGGAGCCGGGGCTCGGTGTGCCCGATACCGATCTTGGCGCCGCCTATCCGAACCCACTTGATATGCCCACAGGTTGCCGGTTTCATCCGCGCTGCAAGTTGCGCCTGGAGCAATGCAGCCGTATCGAGCCAACGCCATTTGCCCAGGACTCCGGCTTCGTCGAATGCCACCTGCACGGCGCGCCGACCCAACGGCCAGACAGCAAATCAGCGGCGCTCGCCTAGACACCGCCGCCTTTCAGCTCGGCCATTGCGCGACTGAAACCACCATGCAGAATGTCGGCGTCACTCGAGTAAGCGAGCAGCAAGGCCCCCGCGGCCTGCCATTTCTTAACCTCAGCCGCGGTAGCGCACAGCATGGCGCACGTTTTCTGGTGTTTGCGGGCAGCTGCAAGGATCAGATCGCGTTTTTCGTCGAGCACACGGGCCTGATCCGGTGAGCCGAAGACGCCGAGATCCTGTGCCAGGTCCGCCGGCCCAAGCGTCAGCGCATCGATGCCTTCCATGCCGGCGATCGTATCCAGATCCTTGAAGGCATCCGCAGTCTCGATCATCACGGTGACGAAGACCTGGCGGTTGGCGAATGCCCGGCGCTCGGCGGTCGTCCCTTTTGTCTCGAAATCGGTTGCCGCGCTCAAGCCGCCATTGCCGCGAAGCCCGCGCGGGGCATAGCGTGAGGCTGCGACGATCTCGGCGGCGTGTGCAGCGGACTCGACCTGAGGACAATGCAGGTTCCAGACGCCGACATCGAGCAGTCGCGTGATCCACTCGCGGTTGGCCTTGGGCGGTCGCACCGCAATCGGGAAATCGAGCGCGCGCGCCAGCACAGCCATGTCGGCAATCGTCTCCATGGTAAGCGAGGTGTGTTCCATGTCGACACGGGCGAAATCAAGCCCGGCGGCTTTCATCAAGGCGAGGATCGATGGATTGCGCACCAATGTCAGCCATGTGCCGATTTGCGGCTGACCGCGCTCGAGTCCGGCCCGTAGCTTGTTCGTATTCATGGGGTGTGCCCTTTGTGCAAGCGATCGTTGCCCGTCGGTGGCCAAGTCTACGCGCGTCGTTGTCCCCGGCGACAGCAATTTGGCAGGATCGATGGATGATATTGGCGGCCCGCGGCATCCCGCCTAGTGTGGCTATCACGAAAATTCCGGTCAGCCTCAATCGCGACGTGAAGGATGCCGATGACGAGCAATAAGAGCCAGGGAACACGGGCGGGGGCAATATCCCGAGCCGACCAGTATGTCGCCGACGGACGGTTCGAAGCCGACCTGGCGCGCCGCGTTGCGGTGCGCACCGAAAGCCAGAAGTTCCCCGATCCCGCCGCGATTGCGGAGTGCCACAGGTATCTCGACGGCGAGATGCGGCAGGCTTTCGAGGCCATGGGCTTTGCCTGCCGGATCTATCACAACCCCATCAAGGGACAGGGTCCGACGATGCTGGCCTCACACATCGAGGACCCCCGGCTACCGACGGTTCTCGGATACGGACATGGCGATGTCGTCGTCGGCATGGCGGATCGCTGGACCAAGGGAAAGGGCCCATGGGAAACGGCGCGTGATGGCGATCGACTCTACGGTCGGGGCACCGCCGACAATAAAGGCCAGCACACGCTCAACATGGCAGCTCTGGCGGCCGTGATGGCCGAGCGGGGCGGCAAGCTCGGCTTCAATGCAAAGTTCATGATCGAGATGGGCGAGGAAGCGGGATCGAAAGGTCTCAACGAGCTCGCCACCGCCAACTCCGCCGATTTTGCTGCCGATGTTCTCATCGCGTCGGATGGGCCGCGTGTACGCCAGGATCGCCCGACCATCGCGCTTGGCTGCCGCGGCGCCGTCAATTTTGATCTGGTTGTCGACCTGCGGGAGGGCGGGCATCACTCCGGCAACTGGGGCGGGCTCATTGCCAATCCGGGTTTCCTGCTGGCGCACGCACTGGCCTCGATCGTGGGACCGACGGGCGAACTGCTGGTCGAGGCGCTGAAGGCGCCGCCGATGACAACGGCGGTGAAAGAGGTCCTTGCCGACGTCGACATCGACGGTGGCGACAAGGGTCCATCAGTGGACGAATGGTGGGGCGAGCCGGACCTCAAGCCTGCCGAGCGGGTCTATGCCGCGAACACTTTCAACATTCTGGCTTTCGAAACGGGGACGCCGGGCAAACCGGTGAATGCAATTCCGCCAAAGGCCGTCGCGCATTGCCAACTGCGGTTTGTTGCCGGCACCAAGGTGGAAACAATTGTGCCGGCGCTGGAGCGGCACCTGCAGGTGAAAGGCCACAACCGTGTGCAGGTCTCGCCTCCGCCCGCCAGCAATGATGGCCAGTTCCCGGCAACGCGCACAGAGCCGGATCACCCCTGGGCGATGTTTGCCCGAGCCTCCCTGCAGCGCTCGTCGAACCAGAAGCCGGCGGTCATTCCGTCGAGCGGCGGCTCGATCTGCAACGACGTGTTCACGGATGTGCTGGGCATGCCGACGCTCTGGATTCCGCACTCCTACGCATCCTGCTCGCAGCATTGGCCCGACGAGCACATCCTGATGAGCCTGTCGAAGAGCGCAATCCAGATGATGGCCGGTCTCTACTGGGATATCGGCGAAGGCCAAGGCATTCCGCGACGCTGACGAGGAGACGGCCATGACCCGTACCGACGCGATCAACCGCGCAATGACCTATTATGACGACCGCACGAGCGGCTATTTCCGAGAGCTGGCGCAGCTGGTGGCCATCCCAACCGAAAGCCAGAATGCCGCGCGCCTGCCTGAGATGCGCGATTATCTCTCGCGCATGATCGAGCCGCGCCTCGCCAGGAGCGGCTATACGTCGGCGATCTTCGACAATCCGCTGACCGGCTGCGGACCGGTGTTGCTGGCAACACGCATCGAGGAACCGAAGTTGCCGACCTTCATCTGTTACGGTCATGGCGACGTCGTGCTCGGCATGGAAGGACGATGGGCCAACGGGCGCGATCCGTGGACACTGTCGTTCGAGGGTGACCGCGTTTTTGGCCGCGGCGTCGCCGACAACAAGGGCCAGCATCTCGTGCACATCGCGGCAATCGAAAAGATCCTGGCCACGCGCGGGAAGCTCGGCTTCAACCATAAATTCCTGATCGAGATGGGCGAGGAGAACGGCTCAAAAGGGCTGAAGGAGATCGTCGAGGCCAACAGGGCGGCGTTCGCGGCGGATGGTTTCTTCGCATCGGACGGGCCGCGCACGGAACTGTCGAAGCCGAACATCACGCTCGGCAATCGTGGGTGCTGCAATTTCACGCTGTCGGTGGATCTGCGAGATGGCGGACACCATTCTGGCAACTGGGGTGGGCTTCTCGCCAATCCCGGGATCATCCTGGCCCATGCGATCGCAGCAATTGTCGATGGGCAAGGCCGCATCCAGGTCGAGGGTTGGCGACCGAAGATCCCAGAGTACATGCACGAGGTGCTTGACGGTATCGACCGGGAGGCCGGTGCAAACGCTCCGAAGATCGACGACAGTTGGGGGGAGCCGGGGCTGTCGCGGATCGAGAAGGTGGTCGCGTTCAATTCGTTCGAGGTGCTGGCCTTCGAGACCGGCAACCCGGAGAAACCTGTGAATGCGGTCCCGCCAAAAGCGCGCGCCGTGTGCCAGCTTCGATATGTAGATGGCACGGACGAGGCCAACATCGTCGAGAACCTGCGCCGGCATCTCGCGGCAAAAGGCTTCGAACAGGTGACGGTGGAGCCGCCGCCGGCCAGTAACAATGGGCGCTTCTATGCGAGCCGTACCGATCCCCGGCACACGTGGGCCGAGTGGATGAAATCGGCGGTCGAGCGCAACTCGAACCATCGCTGCGGTGTGCTTCCAAACGGTGGTGGCTCGAACATGACGTACATCCTGCAGTACATCGTGGGCATGCCTTGCGCATGGCTGCCGCTCTCTTATGCGGGCTGCTCGCAACATGCGCCGAACGAGCATATGTTGGTGCCGCTGATGCGCGAGGGGCTCCGACACGTGACGGGCATCTATTGGGACCTCGGCGACGAAACAACGGGATACAAACCATGAGCAAGATCGCAACCGAGCCCTGTGATCTTTCCGCGGTCGAGGCGCGGCGCCTGATCGGCGCCAGGAAGCTGTCGCCCGTGGAACTCATCGAGAGTTGCCTCAAGCGCACGGCAGAGACCAACGGCGCGATTAACGCTGTGGTGGCGCAGGACGAGAGGCTCGCGCGCAAGACCGCGAAAGCGCACGAGGCTGCGCTGAAGGCTGGCGAGCATCTCGGACCGGTCTTCGGCCTGCCCGTAGGCGTCAAGGATCTGGAGCCGGTCGCGGGCTTGCGCACCACATGGGGCTCGCTGATCTTCAAGGATCACGTCCCCAAGGACGACTCGCCCATGGTGGCGGACGTACGGGCCGCTGGCGCCAACATCTTTGCCAAAACGAACACACCGGAGTTTGGGGCGGGCGCCAACACGCGCAACCGCGTCTATGGAGCAACGGGCAATCCGTTCGACCCGGTGCTGACGGCCGCAGGCTCCTCCGGGGGCTCGGCGGCAGCACTGGCGGTCGGTCAGATGCCGCTTGCCACGGGCTCTGACTACGGCGGGTCGCTGCGCACGCCGTCAGCGTTTTGCGGCATCGTCGGATTTCGCCCATCGGTTGGCGTTGTGCCCGCACCGGATCGCGCGGCTGGACTCATTCCATGGGGGGTGCTCGGCCCTATGGGTCGCACGGTGGAGGATGCCTATCTCCTGTTCCGCGCACAGGTTGGCCAACATGATGCCGAGCCCTTCTCCGTAGCTGACGGTGATCTGCCGGACATCCTGGAGCCTGCTGATCTCAGCAGTGTCCGCGCGGCAATCTCGGTGGATATGGGGCAGTGCCCCGTCTCCATAGCGATCCGGAAGGTGTTCAAGTGCAAAGCCGCGCTTTTTGGAAAGCACATCGGACGGCCGGACGACGCACATCCCGATTTCTCCGGCATCCACGAGATCTTCGAGATCCATCGCGGCATCGCATTCGTCACCTCACATCAGGAAAAATTGAAAAAACATCGAGATCTGCTGGATCGCAATGTGATCGACAACACAGAGCGTGGCCTCACATTCACTATGGAGGATGTCGGCCGCGGCTATGTCGAGCAGCACAAGCTCATGAAACGCGTGCTCGATTTCTTCGATGACTACGACGTGCTGATCACGCCGACCGCATCGGTGTCCCCGTTCCCGCACGATCAGCTGTTCGTCGATCAGATCGATGGCGAGACAATGCCGACCTACATGCGCTGGCTGGCATTGGCCTATGCGCCCACGATGGCACTTTGCTGTTCGGCTGCCATCCCTTGCGGGCGAGACGATCAGGGACTGCCGTTCGGCATCCAAATCATCGGCCCGCGCGGATCGGATCTCACGGTGCTCTCAATCGCGATGGCGCTTGAGGCGGCAATGGCCGGAGATGCAGAGACGGCGCGACCGATACCAGATCTGAAGAAACTTGCGGGTGCGAAAAAGCGGGCGTAAGCGGGTGGCATGAGCAAGTTATCCGATATCGGCCTTGTGTTGCAGGCAGCGCACTTCTCCGCCGACAAGCATCGCGACCAGCGGCGCAAGGGTTCGCGCAGCACGCCCTACATCAATCATCCGTTGGAGGTGGCGGAGCGGCTCAATCGTGTGGCCGGTATCGAGGAGGCTGCTATCCTGATCGCGGCAATTCTTCACGACACGATCGAGGATACGGATACGACGGCGGCAGAGATCGGAGGATACTTCGGCGCAGAGGTGGCGGCGCTCGTCGAAGAACTGACCATCGACAAGCGACCGCACTGGCTGGAGCGCAAGCGCGCAGAAATGGACGGCGCGGCTTTACTGTCGCCGCGCGCCAAGCTGATCAAGCTCTCCGACAAGACCAGCAATGTCGTCGACACTGCTACTAATCCGCCCGGCGACTGGACCGTGCCACGCCGCCGCGAGTATCTCGAGTTTGCGCGGCTCGTCGCAGACGGTTGCCGCGGCGAAAACGCAGCGCTGGACGCCGAGTTCGATCGCGTGATGGCCGAAGCGCGGCAACGAATTGGGTGAGCTGTCCTATTTCACGCCGAGAAGTTCGACATCGAACATCAGCGTGGCGTTGGGTGGAATGACGCCGCCGGCACCGCGCGCTCCATAGCCGAGATCCGGCGGAATGATCAGCGTGCGTTTACCGCCGACCTTCATGCTGGCAACGCCCTCGTCCCAGCCCTTGATGACGCGCCCCGTGCCGATCGGAAACTCGAACGGCTGACCACGATCGACGGAGCTATCGAACTTGGCGCCTTTGGCGCCGTTCACGTAGAGCCAGCCGGTGTAGTGCATGACGCAGTTCTGGCCGGTTTTGGGCGATGTCCCCGTGCCGACCAGAGTGTCAATGACTTGCAAACCTGAGGCTGTTGTCACGGCGGAGGCTCCTGTGGCCTGGGCAAAGGTGGATGTCGGGGTTAGGCTGGCAGCCGCCGCGAGCGCAAGCACGAGCGACAGAGCTACGAGAGTTTTGTGTTTCGAAGCAGCGAGCATCGAGTTTGTTTCCTGGATCGGATGGGTAGGAGTTGACGGCCGTGTTTATCGCATGGCGATGCCTGCGGCCACTGGAGTCTTGCTGGCTGGATCGCCTGACCGGCGCGTCATTTGCCCTTGAACACGGGTTTGCGCTTGTCGAGCAAGGCGGCGACGGCCTCGTGCTGGTCGGCGGTCGATTGCGCCAGCGCCTGCATGCCAGACGCCATCTCGAGCGCAACGGGAAGGCTCACGCCCTGCGACTCGCGCAGCAGCCGCTTGTTGAGGCGGATCGAGTGTGGCGGGAAGGCGGCAATTTTGGTTGCCATGGCGAGCGCCTCGTCCATCAGTTTGTCGTCGTCGACGACCTTCGAGACGATGCCCCACTTCTCCGCCTTCTCGGCGTCGATGACGTCGCCGGTCAGCGTCATCTCGTAGGCGCGCGAGAGGCCGACCACGCGCGGAAGGAACCACGCCCCGCCGTCGCCCGAGACAAGGCCGACGCGCAGGAAGCTCTCGGCGAATTGCGCGCGTCGGCCGGCAATGCGTATGTCGCACATCAGGGTGGTATCGCAGCCGGCGCCGATGGCCGCCCCGTTTACGGCGCAGATCGACGGCACCTCGAGATCGTAGAGCGCCTTCGGGATCTTGTGGATGCCGTGCTGGTAGGCGCGGCGCATGTCGACGGGTTGGCCGCCGAATAAGCCCTTCTTGTCTCGCATCTCCTTCACGTTGCCGCCAGACGAAAAGCCTTCGCCGGCGCCAGTGAGGATCATGCATCGGACCGACGTGTCGGCGTTGATGCGCGCGCAAGCGGCGACGATGCCATCGATCAGTGGATCGGTGAGCGCATTGCGGGTCTTCGGGTCATTCAGCGTAACGACGACAATGCCGTCGCCCTTTTCCTCGTAGCGGACGGCATCGGTGGCGGCAGACATGGGACAGGGCTCCTGGACAACGTGGGGTATCGGGTCATCGATTGGCAGCACCATAAGCCGGCGTACAGAGGTCACGCCAGTCCTGGAATGGAGCCCAATGGACACCCTGCAAGTCCGGCCATCAATGACGTGCGCGTCTAGGCAGACAGAGACAATAATCCTGGTTGGCCTTGGCGCGGGAACACACGCAGCTGGAGCGTCCGCCGATTCGCGGTACCACCGGTTTCGTCAATGCAGCGTCTCCCGGGGCAGATTACCGCCCGTCGTGCCAGCCTGAGACGCCGAGGAAGCCGGCCTTAACGACGGCGCGCGATCAAAAGCGGCCGGAAACCAGATCGGAAGCTTTTGACGCAAAACTATCGGTCGGCATCGCCCGCACGGGGGCCGCAACCCATGGAGGGCGTGATGGCAGGCCTGCTCGATCAGCTTCGGCGCAACGAAGGTGGCAGCGTCGCGGTCCTGTTCGCGCTCATCGCAATTCCAGTGATCGGGATCACGGCCGCCGCGATCGACTACGCGCGCGCCTCCCGTACCCGCGATACCCTGCAACGGGCCGCCGACGCCGCCGTCATGGCCGCTAGCGACCGTCTACTCGAGGACCGCAGCGTCATCGAAGGCACCATCCGGGCGTTTCTGGCCGCCAACTTGCCGCCAACCCTGCGCGAGTTGCCGTTCGATCTCAAAATACCTTCCGACCGCGCGTCGCTGGAACTCTCCTTCCAGACCAGCGTGCCGACCACGCTGCTGGCCGTCGTCGGCGTTACGCAACTCGACGTCAGCACATCGAGCCGCGCCGTCCGGCCAAAGCCGCACAATCCAGGCCTGCCCGACCCCGTCGCAGGAACATCATCGGATCCCGGCACCATGGCCCGCGCTGTGGACTCGCTGGCGCCAAGCCTGTTCAGTGGTGGCAAAGCGCAGCCCGATGCGGCGCAGATCCAGGATGCCGCAGCAGCCATGCAGCGCGTCCTCAAGGACCAGCTCGGTAGTCAGGGTCGTTTTGCCGGGCCGGCCGCAACGTCAAGCCAGGACCTGCGGCAGGTCACCCAGGAGATCGGTCGGCAAATCCGCCAGCTCGAGCAACAGGGTGGACTGCCGCAAATGAACGGCGCCAGTCAGCAGGACGTGCAGCGTCTGCTGCGCGAGTTGCAGCGGTAATCGATCGCCGCGCGGGGGCGCCGATCCAGCTCTTGACCCCGGGCCGTGCACCAGCACACTGCTCCCCGGCTCATTCCGAGTCTGGAGGACGGACCGCCGTGTCACTTCCCTTATTGTTCACACCGTTGACGCTGCGCTCGGTGACACTGCCGAACCGGATCGCGCTGTCGCCACTCTGCATGTACTCGGCCAATGACGGCCTTGCGAACACGTTTCACTTCTCGCATCTGTCGGCCTTCGCACGCGGACGCGTCGGGCTGGTCTTTACCGAAGCCACCGCCGTCGCGCCCGAGGGCCGGATCTCGCACGGCTGCTGCGGGCTCTGGAACGACGCCCAGATCGATGCCTACAAACCCATCGCCGAGTACATTTCGTCGACCGGCGCAGTACCCGCCATTCAACTGGCGCATGCGGGCCGCAAGGCCTCCGCGCGGACGCCCTGGCAAGGTAGCGCTCCGCTCGATGCGAGCGACGCCAAGACGGGTGCGCCGCCGTGGCGGACCATCGGCCCTGCTGCCGAGCCCGTTGGCGCCAACTGGCCGGCGCCAGCCGCCATGACCGAATCCGACATGCGCGCCACGCTGACCAACTTTGCGATGGCAACAGTCCGCGCCGCCCGCGCTGGCTTCCGCGTTTTGGAAATCCACGCCGCACATGGCTATCTGCTTCACTCGTTCCTGTCGCCGCTCTCCAACAAGCGCAACGACCGCTACGGCGGCGATCGCAAAGGGCGCATGCAGTTTCCACTCGATGTCGTGGAATCCGTGCGCGCCCAATGGCCGGATGACCTGCCGCTGTTCTGCCGGATCTCGGCTGTCGACGGACCCGCCGGCGGCTGGAGTGTCGAGGACTCGATCGTGTTCGCCAGCGAACTGAAGGCGCGCGGCGTCGATGTGGTCGATTGTTCGGCCGGCGGCATTGCCGGGCCACCTGCATTCCGCGCCGACGACACTGGCCAGCCGCTCCGGACTCGCGCCGAGCGCCCGCCCGGCTTCCAGGTGCCCTATGCCGAGCGGATCCGCCGCAAAGCCGGTGTCATGACCATGGCCGTTGGTGTGATCGTCTCGGGCGGGCAGGCCGAGGCAATCCTGCAGCAGGGCCGTGCCGATCTCGTCGCCATCGGCCGCGAGCTGATGTACGACCCATTCTGGGCGTTGCATGCTGCGGACGCGCTCGGGTGCGATCCCAATGCCCGTATGTGGCCGGATAACTACGGCTGGGCCATCCAGCGGCGGGCCGAGATCATGGCCGGCCGCTGATCCGTCCTTTTGCAACGACCGACCAACGCGCCATAACCTGGAGCCGCCGCATGAGCCCACCAATCAGCCGATTTCCGGTCCCGAAGCTCGCTGACCTGCCAGATGATATCCGCACGCGCATCGAAACGGTGCAGGAGAAGTCGGGATTCGTCCCCAACGTGTTCCTTGTCCTCGCCCATCGCCCCGACGAATTCCGCGCGTTCATGGCCTACCACGATGCGCTGATGGATAAGCCGGGTGGCTTGAGCAAAGCCGAGCGCGAGATGATTGTCGTCGCGACCAGTGCCGCAAACCAGTGCCAGTATTGCGTCCTGGCGCATGGTGCGATCCTGCGCATTCGAGCGAAGAACCCGCTCATCGCCGACCAGGTTGCCATCAACTACCGCAAGGCCGACATCACGCCACGCCAGCGGGCAATGCTCGACTTCGCGATGCAAGTTGCCCTGCATTCGACAACCGTCGGCGATAATGAGATCGCGACGCTCGCGGCGCAGGGTTTCACCCAGGACGACATCTGGGACGTCGCCGCAATCGCCGCATTCTTCGCCATGTCAAACCGCATGGCAAACGTTACTGGCATGCGCCCGAACGATGAATTCTACAAACTCGGACGCTAGCCGTCAGTGCTCGTCGGACGCGTAGACGACGAACTGCGAGAAATGCACCCCCGGCTCGGCGCCCGCGGCGCTGATGTAGGCGTTCATATCCTCGTTGGATTCGTTTTCAGACCAATCGATGTTGTCTGCGACATCGACGAAATCGACACTCTTTACGACGTATTTGTCGGCTTCGAGTTCCTGCTTCATGCTGGCCGTGGCTGCGGCTTCGTCACCCGCTGCAACGAAGCAGTAGACGAACGCGCCGACCCCATCACCGTGCATCTGGCAACCCGGCAGAAATCCAACATCGAAGCTTCCGACAAAAATCTTGCTCATGGGGTCCCTCGCTGGTTTGCCGGCGCCAATTTAAAGTGATTCTGCGGCTCCACCGCCAGCCCCAGCGTTGGTGCTACACCATCATTTTTGAGGCCGCGGACGTCGGCGAGCTGCCTCTCACGCCGGAATCAATGCGCCTTGGCAGCCGCCTTCTGCCGCTCCCCCTCGACAATGCGCCGGCCAAGGGCGTGACGGTGCACTTCAGATGGGCCGTCGTAGATGCGGAACGCTCGCACGTCGCGGAAGATGCGCTCGACCATCGTATCGTCGGTGACGCCCTTGCCGCCAAGGATCTGCATCGAGCGATCGACGACTCGGAAAATCGCCTCCGAGCAGATGACCTTGGCCATCGAGCTTTCGGTGGAGCCGCGCTGCCCCTGGTCAAGCAACCAGGCGCATTGCCAGATCGCCAAGCGGCTCACGTGAATATCCATGGCGTTGTCGGCGAGCATGAACGACACGCCCTGGTGATCGCCGAGGCGCTTGCCGAACGACTGGCGGTGGCGCGCGTACTCGGTCGCGATATCATGCGCGCGAATTGCCGAACCGAGCCAGCGCATGCAGTGCGTGAGGCGAGCGGGCGCGAGGCGCACCTGGGCATACTGGAAGCCCTTGCCGACCTCGCCCAGGATGTCGTCGCCGGAGACGCGGAGGTTGTCAATATCGATCACCGCATGGCCGCCCATGAAGCTCGAATCCATTGTGCCGAGCACCCGATGAATCTTGAACGCCTTGTTGGGCAGTTCGGTCATGAACATGGTGCAATCGCCGGGACTATCGCCCGTCCGCGCCATGATGATCGCAAAAGCCGCGCCTTCCGCACCTGTGATCAGCGTCTTGCGTCCATTGATAACAAAGCCGTTGCCATCAGCCGTGGCTCGGGTTTTCAGCAAAACTGGATCCGCGCCGGCGCCACCATCCGGCTCTGTCATCGCGAAGCAGGAGCGCACCTCGCCGGTGGCCAACCGCTTCAGATACTTTGCCTTCTGTGCGGGGGTCGCGACCTTCTCGAGCAGGTTGATGTTGCCCTCGTCCGGCGCGTGGAAGTGCAATGCGATGGGCCCGAGGATCGAATAGCCCGCCGCCTCGAAGACGATCGCCTGCTCGAAATGTGAGAAACCTTGCCCGCCGTAATCCTTCGGCGAATTGATACCGAGCAACCCGGCCTTCTTCGCGGCGCTGTTCAGATCGCGGCGCATGTCCTCAGGGATGCCGTGGTTGCTCCAGCGCGGGTCCTTCTCGAACGGAATAATCGTTTGGCGCACAAATGCGGCAACCTTGTCGCGCAGATCGCAGAGCGGCTTATCGAGGGTAAAGTCCATCTGAATTTCTCCGTTGCCGCCGCCAACTCTAGTGCGAGATCGCCCAGTGGGGAACCGCCTGTCCGAAAATGATGGGGGAGCGTCGAGGGCGTTGTCGGCCATCAGCAGCGGGGCTGCCCTCGAAGGTGTCCGCGCGGATGCGGATAGTGGATAAGCTGGCGAACGAGCTCGTCCAATAGCCAACGCGCCCCGACTACCTTCCCCGACTACCTTGCCAAGGGCCCGGTTAACGGTTATGGCTCTCGCCGCTGCGCGATTTATCGTGTTGTGCGTGCCGCAATAGCTCAGCTGGTAGAGCACCGCATTCGTAATGCGGGGGTCACAGGTTCAAGTCCTGTTTGCGGCACCAATAAAATCAATGAGTTAGCTGGCACGCCTATTTCTGGCCTGGTGGTGCTCGGCTGATCGCATGGCTTTCGAGACACACTTCTCGATGCGGCGCATTGCCCCACATCCGACCACAATGCCGCGAGATGTCGGCTTGGACTTTGGGGTCGAGCTTGTTCATCGCTGATGAAGCACGGCCATGCTGGCCATCGTAGCCCAGTCGACCCGTACCCCCACCACCACCTCCGCCTCCGCCTCCACCACCTCCGCCGCTTCCACCGGAGCTTGCTGCACCGTCATCTTCGAGGTTGGCGCTGCCTTTGCCGCCCTTGCCCGCACCGTCTGAAGAGCCCGATAAAGACGCATGGCCGCCGCCATCGCCACAGCCGGCAAGCGACCCGGCAACTGCGAGGACCGCAAAAAATGCCATTGTGCGACGTCGCGCGTTCACCGGGCGCTCCTGAAATGGTCGTTCAATGATGATAGTGGCGGCATCATCCTTAAAGCCGAGTAAAGGCCGATCACAAAAGTCAGGCACAAGATTGGCGTTCGGGCACTGGACCGGCCTTAACCGTCATCTTGCGTGCGCCCATCCAGCGCATTGCCCGCACCCTTGCCGCCAGGACACGGCTCCGATACCGCTTTGCGCCATGAACCTTTACCGCGCTTTCGCAACAGTCGGCGGCCTCACGCTCGTCTCCCGCATCATGGGCTTTTTCCGCGACATCCTGTTCGCGGCGCTGCTCGGCGCCGGACCGATCGCGGAGGCGTTCGTCATCGCATTCCGCTTCCCGAATCTGTTCCGCCGCTGGTTCGGCGAGGGTGCCATGAACGCCGCCTTCGTGCCGCTGTTTACGAAACGCCTGGAAGGCGACGGACGCGAGGCCGCCCGGTCGTTCGCGTCCGAGGCCATGTCGGGCCTCACTTTCATTCTGGTCGTGTTGTCCACCTTCGCAATGATCGGCATGCCGTGGATCATCCACCTGATTGCCCCTGGCTTCACAAGTGAGCCGGAAAAATTCGACCTGGCAGTGACAATGTCGCGGATCGCTTTTCCTTACCTCCTGTGCATGTCGCTGGTAGCGCTGCTTTCAGGGGCACTCAACGCCGTTGGCCGGTTCATTGAAAGCGCGGCGGTCTCCATCGTCCTCAACCTCGTCCTGATGGCCGCCATGGCTGTGGCCTGGTGGTTGGGCTACGGCAACCATCCGACGACCGGCCTCATCATGGCCTGGGGAATTTTCGCGGCCGGCCTCGCGCAGCTGCTGCTGCTGGTCATAGGGGCCAGGTGGAACGGCGTCTTGCCGCGTCTTGGATGGCCGCGATTGTCTGACGACATGCGGCGGCTACTTGCGCTTGGCGTGCCCGGACTGATCGCAGGCGGCGTGACGCAGATCAACATCGTCATCGGCGGCATGATCGCCTCCCTGCAGACCGGCGCCGTTTCCTGGCTCTACTATGCCGACCGGCTCTACGAATTGCCGCTCGCGATCGTCGGCATCGCCATCGGCGTCGTGCTGCTTCCCGACATTTCGCGACACCTGCGCGCCGGCGACGAAGCCGCCGTGATCGACTCGCAGAACCGTTCGCTTGAATTCGCGCTGTTGCTGACCGTGCCGGCGGCGGCCGCACTGTTCGCGGTGCCAGCCGAAATTATCTCGGTGCTTTTCGAGCGCGGCGCCTTCAAGGCTTACGATACGCGCCAGGTGGCCAGCGCGCTTGGCTGGTTTGCCCTTGGGTTGCCCGCTTTCGTCATGATCAAGGTGTTTTCACCGGCCTTTTTCGCCCGCGAGGATACGCGCACGCCGATGCGGTACGCGGCCTGGAGCCTCGGGCTCAACACGGCTGGTTCGGTGGCTCTCTTCTTCTTGTTTCGGGAACTGGGCCTGTCGCCGCACTTGGGAATCGCGATTGCGACAACCATTGGCGGCTGGATCAATGCGCTGCTGCTCTATCGCAAGCTACGAGTCCTCGGTCATTTCCGGGCCGATGCTCGCTTGAAGCGCTCGATCCCGATGATCTTGTTAGCGAGCCTGGCCATGACCATCGCGCTGGTCGCTGGCGCCAATGTCCTGATCCCGTGGCTTGCCAACCACAATCCGCTGGCCGTGCGCGCCTCCGCGCTGACGACACTCGTGGGGGCCGGCGCGGTCGTGTATTTTGCGCTGGTCTTTGCGACCGGCACGTTGAAGGCGGCGATGCTGAAGCGGATGCTGCGGCGCCGATGATTGACAGAATAGCTGAGACGCAGCCAAGCTGCGTCTCAGCGCCATCCGTTATCGTCGTCTGACATCAGGGGCGCGTATTGCGGCGCAAGTCGGCCTGATCGTCCCACATCAGGAAATCGGGGCCAAGGCTCTTGATATCGGGCGCGCCCATGTTGCCCATCACCAGATCGACCTCGTTCTTCAGGATGCCGATCGCGTGGCTTGCCATGGCCTCGCCACCGGCTGCCGCCGCGTAAAGCGTCATGCGGCCGACGAAGCAGAACTTGGCGCCAAGGCACATGGCCGTGACGACGTCCGAGCCGCGCCGGATGCCGCTGTCGAGCATCAACGTCATCTTGTCGCCAACGGCGTCACGAATGGCGGGCAACACCTCGACGGGTGACGGCGCGCGATCGAGCTGGCGGGCGCCGTGGTTCGAGACCATTAGGCCGTCGATGCCCATTCGATGCGCTCGCTCGGCGTCGGCCGGATGCATGACGCCCTTGAGCACCATCTTGCGCGGAAACGCATCCCGGAACTTGGCGATGTCGTCCCAGTCGAGCGGCGGTGTCGTTTGCGTGTTCTGGAAGGCGGCCACCTTCTCGGGGTCCGTCGCCGCGCCGACACCTGCATACTGCGCCCAGTTCGAGAGCAACGGCGTGCTGGTGCCAAATTTGAACCGCTCCTTCAGGTGTTCCCGCATCCAGCCCGGATGCGTCAGCGCCTCGATCTGGGTGGTCAGCGGCATGCGCATCGGGCGCTTGAAGCCGTTCCGCTTGTTACGCTCGCGGTTTGAATGCACCGGCACGTCGACGGTGATGACGAGCGTCGAGAGGCCGGCGTCCTTCGTCCGCTTGATCATGTCGAGCGAGATCGATTTATCCTTGGCCGCGTACATCTGGTACCAGCCGTGGTCCGGCGCGACGCGGGCTAGGTTTTCGATCGTGTCAGTCGAGGCGCCGGACATGATGAACGGCACGTTTGCCTTGCGAGCGGCGGTCGCCAACATCATGTCGGCACCGGGCCGGAAGAGGCCGATGCCGCCGGTCGGAGCGATCCCAACAGGCTGCGAATAGGTCTTGCCGAACAGTTCCGTCGTCTGCGTGCGCTTCGTCACGTCGACCATGTAGCGCGGCACGAGGCGGTGGCGCTCGAAGCCAAAGACGTTGCGTTCGATGCCCACCTCATCGTCGAGGCCTCCCTCGATAAAATCGAAACAAATCTTGGGTAGCCGTCGCTTGGCAAGATCGCGAAGGTCGTCGTAGTTCAACGGTGTCATGAAGCGTTTCCCGGTCAGTCTGACATGCATGGCCACTCCTGTTGCCACAACGTGCGCAAACGAGGAGAGCCAAGCAGATGGTTGGTTCCGGGGAGGGACAGTGCCGTTCCCGACGCCGCGGATCAAGCAGGATGTTTGCGGAACGGCACAGGGACGGTCCACGTTGGCTGCATCTGACCGATCGGATCGTCGCGACGGACTTTCGTCCGAGCTGTGTCGCATAAACCAGGAAAAGCCATGAACAGGCCCAATTTTCAGCCCGACACCCGAAGTAAGCAAACTCTCTCGATCGCGTCATGAGGTCATTCGGATGCAACCTGTGATGAAAATCGCCGCCATTGCGCTGCCCATGGCCGTAATCGGCACGGCAATGGGCCAAGCCACCACTTTGCCATCGCGTGCCGCCCTACTGGTCGAGGCGGCTTCGGCCGCCGAGACGGTCCAGTTCCGGGGCCAGTTCCGGGGGCACTATGGACCCAGGGGCTATGGCCCGAGTTACGCACCCCGCTACTTTGCTCCGCGCGCATATGGCCCCCGTTACCACGGCGCCGGCTTCTATCGGCCCTGGTATCGCCGCCCGTATTACGGCACGATTCTCGGTGGCATCGCGCTTGGTACGATCATTGGAGTTGCCGCCTATGGCATAGCTCCACGTGCCCCCCGCCCCGACCTCTGCTGGTACTGGGCCGACCGGGATCAATCGCGCGGCTATTGGGACTACTGCTGAACCGAATGACCCTGGCTGGTTGAAAACGTTTGGGCTTCTACTTTTGATTTATGGGGGCAATCATGAAGCGCTTCATTGCCGGGCCGATGGGCATCTTAGACATTGTTGCCGGAGTGTCTGAATGACTGGGTCGAGGAGGACAATCCTGTTCGCGCCATTGACGCATGGCCTCACCCTGTAAACGTTGCGAAGGCCTCCTCGATGGCCTTGACTTGGTTTCCAGCGGCCGACGAGGGTACGATGATCGGCGTGCGGATACCCGCTGCGTACCAGGCCTCCAATCCCTCGCGCACCTTTGCAGCGGGTCCGAACAACGTGCAGTCGGCCAGCCACTTGTCCGACAGATACTTCGGGATATCGCCGATGCGCTTTTCCGCGATAGCCATCTCAACTGCGGTCATCTCCTCGATGTAGCCGGCTTCTTTCCAGTAGTTGCGATAGTTCGGCAGCATCGCGTAGTGCGTCAGCGTTTTGCGATGCACGGCCTTGGCCGCTTCGATGTCATCGGAAATGCAGGTTGGAATCATGTTGCCGATGAAAAAAGTCGGGTCATCGCGCTTGGCTGCGGGCAGCGCCGCCAGTGAAGCCGCCATGTGTGATCGCGAACCATTTGCGAAGACCATGCCGTCGCCGATCTCGCCAGCGAGTTTGATCATCTGCGTTCGCAACGTCGCCAGGATAATGGGCGGCAGAGCGCCGAGGTCCTTGTTCGACCGGTAGCGCTCGACGAAGCTGCGGATGTCTGCCAGCGGCTTACCCGGGGTTACGCTCATGCGAATGTGTGCGGGTGCGTGGCTGACGCCGATGCCAAGCCGAAACCGCCCGCCGGAGATCTCGTGCATGAAGGCGGCGCTTTGCGCGAAATCGCCGGTAGTGCGGGCATAGATCGGTGCGATCGATGTCGCAAAAGTGATGCGCTGGGTCGTGTGCGCGATCCCTTCGCACAGCGACATATTGCCAAACATGCTGGGCGCAAAAATGCCAGCGAATCCGCGGCGGTCCATCTCCTTGGCGAGATCAAGCGTGGCGCGCCGCCGGCCGGGCACGGCGACGAGGCTCAGGGCGGGAAGCTGCTGGGGCATCGAGAGTTCTCCTGTCGCATCTCGTTCAGGCTGCGAGGACCGCAGCCGGCACGGAGACAGCAGGTCAGGTGCGGGCGCCCCGGCCGCCTATCATTCACCCGTCTTTGGCGCGAGAGCAATAGATCCTGTCTCGATCGGCGATACGGCCGCTGCGCCTGATGGCACTGCCTCCGTCACAGATGCAGCAACGGCGGGGACAGCCGGGACGCTCACCGCCGGTGACGATGTCGTCGCTGCGATGGCCGGAACCGAAGCCGGAGTGGTCGCCGCCGTGGCCCGGTTCACCTGGCGCAGTGGATCGACGATGATTCCGAACCAGCGATCCTTCGGCAACATGCGCTGCTGCAAGCCCACCCAGAGCGACTTGTCCGAGATACCCTTGGTGAAGGTCGTCGTTGGCGGCGTCAACATGAAGAGTCCGGCAGTTGCAGCCGCCATGGCTGCGGAATGCCCGAGCTTGCGGTAGTCGAACAGCTTCATCGCCGTCCCGAACGAGGCCTTGATGCGCGTATCCATCACGTCGACGCTATAGATCTCGTCGAGCAGCAAATGCACCAAGTAACCGATGAACATGAAGCCGGCTGCGAGCCAGGCGACGCCCTCGTGCCGGCCAAGCAGGTGCTTGTAGACGGCCGCCGTGAAGAACGCGAAGAACACGCCAGCCAGGATCGAGTGATAGATCCCGCGATGATAGGACATGCGATGGAAGATGAAGTGCGCGACGTAGCGCACGAACAGGAACGTGCCCATCGCCAGCAGCCAGAGTTCCGCAATAGAGAGCTTGTCGGCTCCCACGAAGAGAACGATGAACGAGAAGAAGGCGGCGAGGCCCGAGAACATCGCCTTGCTCGGCCGCGAGTCCTTCAGGTCGATGTCCGGCAGGATGCTGCCGAGGACGCCGGCGACGGTCACGGCCACTAAATTTTCGGGCGCAACGACGTCGGCCGCGAGCGTTAGCGTTGCAAGCGCGCCGCAGGCGAGCGTGCCGATACCGATATGGGTTGGAAAGTTTGCCATGGGGCGTCTCCTTGGACGGAGCCAATCTGAACTGGCGGCCATCTTCCCGAGAGCCGCTGCATACGGGGAAAGCCCATCAGATTCGCAGGCCAGCAGGTAGGCGTGCCTGTGGGAAAGCTGTGGATGGAGCGGCTGGCCGTGTGGCATTCCTGGCATGTGTCGGGACTGGTGGGCGCGGTACCGTGCGTGGCACTATGGGTGGCGTCCGCCCCGGCCGGAGCAACCCCGAACGGGGTCCTGTCGGCCCATTGATCTTGACGCCGGTTGCTGCTGGCGATACCAACCTAACTAAGGTTCGTGGTGATTTGGCCGGCCGGCTTGCAGCCACGTTAAATAACTCGCTAAACAGGCCGTGCGCTCAAATCCCTGTCAACGGATTGCGCTCGGCCAGCCGAGCGAGCTTCCGGCTGGGGTGGTGCCGCCCGAACTGGGCGTTGTGGAGCGCGTGATGACGAAAATCCCGTCGGATCTCTCGAATCCTGAACACTGGTCGGCCGAGACTCGGTTGGTGCATGGCGGTTCGCTTCGGTCGCAATTCGCGGAGACATCGGAGGCGCTGTTCCTGACGCAGGGCTACCTCTACGACAGCCCGGAGCAGGCCGAGGAGCGGTTCAAAACCGAGTCGGGCGGTTTCATCTATTCGCGCTACGCCAATCCGACGCTCGCCATGTTCGAGGAGCGCATGAAGCTGCTCGAGGGTGCCGAGGCGGCACGGGCGACGGCATCAGGCATGGCAGCGGTCTCGGCCTCCTTGTTGTGCTTTCTAAAGGCTGGCGATCATGTGGTGGCCGCCAAGGCCCTGTTCGGCTCGTGCCTCTATGTGGTGCAGGACCTGCTACCGCGTTTCGGCATCCAGTCGACGCTGGTTGATGGCCGTGATATCGATGCTTGGCGCAAGGCCGTCCGGCCCAACACAAAGGCCTTTTTCTTCGAGACGCCATCGAACCCCTGTCTCGACCTAGTCGACATCAAGGCCGTGTCGGAGATCGCGCACGATGCCGGCGCGCTGGTCGTTGTCGACAACGTGTTCGCCACGCCGATGCTACAGAAGCCCTTGAAGCTCGGCGCCGACGTCGTCGTCTACTCGGCGACGAAACATATCGACGGGCAGGGGCGTGTGCTGGGCGGCGTCGTGCTTGGCACCGCCAAATATGTGAACGACCATCTCCACCCCTTCTACAAGCATACCGGCGGGGCGATGAGCCCGTTCAACGCCTGGGTGATGCTCAAGAGCCTGGAGACGCTGTCGTTGCGCGTTGCTGCGCAAACGGCGGCCGCTGGCCGGATCGCCGATCATCTGGCTGCCCGTCGCAACCAGGGCGTAACGCGGGTTCTCTATCCGGGCCGGGACGATCACCCTCAGTCGGCCCTCGCGCGCCGCCAGATGGCGGGTGGCAGCACGCTGGTCTCATTCGAATTTGCCGGCGGCAAGTCGGCCGCCTTCCAGTTCCTCAACAATCTCTCGATCATCAAGATCTCGAACAATCTCGGCGATGCGAAAAGCCTCGTTACGCACCCGGCGACAACCACGCATCAGCGTCTGAAGCCGGATGTCCGAGCCGAGCTTGGCATATCGGATGGGTTGGTCCGGTTGTCCGTCGGGCTCGAAACACCCGAAGACTTGATGCGCGACATTGACCACGCGCTGACGGCCCTTAAAGTCTAGACCTTCCTTGCGGACGAATTGGATAGATCCTCATGTACGAAGCGGTGACCAGTGGCATCCGGGTGCGGGTCACACCCAAGTTCGTCGACGATCAGTCCTCGCCTGAGGACGGCCAGTTCTTCTGGGCCTACACGGTCGAGATTATCAATGAGGGCGCGGAAACGGTGCAGCTCAAGTCCCGCCAGTGGCTGATCACCGACGCCAACGGCAAAAAGGAAACCGTTCGCGGTCCGGGCGTTGTCGGGCAGACACCGGTCTTGAAGCCCGGCCAGTCGTTTACCTACACATCGGGATGCCCTTTGACCACGCCGTCGGGAATCATGACAGGAACCTACCAGATGGAGCGGGCTGACCGGAGCCAAATGAACGTCACCATTCCCGGCTTCTCCCTCGACAGTCCGTTCGTGAAGCGAAGCATCAACTGAGGATTCCCATGCGAGCCCTGGCTCAGTCGCCCAAAGATATTCTGGGCAAGCTCGTTGCCTTCGATACGACCAGCCATAAGACGAACCTGCCGATGGCCAATTGGGTGCGTGACTACCTCGCGAGCCACGGCGTCGAGAGCACCTTTGTTCCAGCCGGCAACGGCATCCACGCCAGCCTCTTCGCGACCATCGGACCGCAGGGTGACGGCGGCATCGGCTTGTCGGGACATATGGACGTCGTGCCGACTACCGGGCAACCGTGGGATACCGATCCCTATACGATGGTCGAGCGCGACGGGCGACTCTATGGCCGCGGCACCTGCGATATGAAAGGCTACATTGCTTGTGTGCTGGCTATGGTGCCGGAGATCAAATCGCGCGCGCTCAGAACGCCATTGCATATCGTCTTGTCGTATGACGAGGAGATCGGCTGCACAGGTGTGAAGCCGATGATCGAGGCATTCGGCGTGACGTTGCCGAAGCCGCGCATGGTACTGGTTGGCGAGCCGACCAACATGACCGTCGTCGATGCCCACAAGGGCGGCTATCGCTTCCGGACCGATGTCACGGGCAAGGACGCCCATTCCTCCAAGCCGCAGCTTGGCGTCGGCGCCATCCGCATTGCCGGCGATCTCATCGGCGAAATTGGACGTATCGAGGCCCGCCTGAAAGCAACGCATCTCAACCCGCGCTTTGATCCGCCTTACGCGTCGATCACGGTGAGCAGCATCGAGGGCGGGATTGCGCATAATATCATTCCGCCGAAGTGCTCGTTCACGTGGGGCGTGCGCGCGATGCCCGGCACCGATGCGCTCGCCATTGCGCGCGACCTGCAGGCTTACGCCGAGCGCGAGTTGCTGCCGGCAATGAAGGCCGTGCATCCCGACTGCGCCGTCGAAACGACAGCCCTCGGGATCCTCCCACCCTTTGCCTCGGGCGAAGGCTCGGAGGCGACAACGCTGGCCCTGAAGCTTGCCGGACAGAACGAGACGTTCGCGGTGCCCTACGGCACGGAAGCCAGTCATTTCCAGGCGGCCGGTTGCTCTACGGTCGTCTGCGGGCCAGGGAGCATCGATCAGGCACACCAGCCCAACGAGTACATCGAGATCGTGGAACTCGAGAAATGCATGGACTTCCTACGCAAGGTCGCGGATTGGGCGTCGGTTCACTAACGGCGGCTCGGGTGGCGCTGCCTACCCGCGTTGCGCGATCTATGATAGTGTTGGGCAAGCGATTGCAGCAGGTGACCTGATGTACACCCAGGCTCTCAATGTCAAAGACGGGCAAGCCGTTGCCGGCGGCGAAGATGCGCCGCGGGTCGCCCGCTTCCAGTCGATCATCGACGCCGAGGACAAGATCGAGCCGAACGACTGGATGCCGGACGCCTACCGCCGCACACTGGTCCGGCAGATCTCGCAGCACGCTCATTCCGAGATTGTCGGCATGCAACCCGAGGGCGCCTGGATCACGCGCGCGCCGTCACTCCGCCGCAAGGCCGCTCTGCTCGCCAAGGTCCAGGACGAGGGTGGGCATGGGCTTTATCTTTACGCCGCGGCCGAGACGCTCGGCGTTACCCGCGAGGAGCTTTATCAGCAGCTGCTCACCGGCAAGGCCAAGTATTCGTCGATCTTCAATTACCCGACACTTTCGTGGGCCGACATCGGCGTGATTGGCTGGCTGGTCGACGGCGCGGCGATCATGAACCAGATCCCGCTTTGCCGCTGCTCGTTCGGCCCTTATGCGCGCGCCATGATCCGGATCTGCAAGGAGGAGAGCTTCCATCAGCGTCAGGGTTACGAAATCATGATGACGCTCTGCCGCGGCACGGCCGCACAGAAGGCGATGGCGCAGGACGCCTTGAACCGCTGGTGGTGGCCGGTTCTGATGATGTTCGGACCGTCCGACAAGGAGAGTATGCATTCGGCGGACTCGGCCCGCTGGAAGATCAAGCGGTTCTCGAACGATGACCTGCGCCAGAAGTTTGTCGATGCGACAGTGCCGCAGGGCCAGTATCTGGGTCTCACCTTCCCGGACAAGGAACTGCGCTTCAACGATACGACGAAGCACTGGGACTACGGTCCGATCGACTGGTCCGAATTCAAGCGCGTCTTGGCCGGCGATGGCCCGTGCAATGCCGAGCGCATGGCCAACCGGCAGGCGGTCGAGGAAGATGGCGCCTGGGTCCGTGCCGCAGCCATGGCGCACGCCGAGAAGCGCAGATCCAGCGCGGCGGCGGCCAAGGTGGCGGCGGAATGATACTTTTCGAGATCGCCAAAAATGGCCAGACGGCCGTCGGCGTCGCTATGGCGTCTTCTGCACTGATCGTGGGGGCGAACACCCTGAGAGCGCAAATCGTCACGAGCCAGAAACATCCGGATGTGATTGCCGCCAAGGTCACGGCGCGCGGCGCCGATTCCTTCGACTTCGACGTGACCCTGTCGTCGCCATTCGATACGCCCGAGCGCTACGCCGACGCCTTCCGCGTGTCCGGCCTGGACGGTCAGCACTACGGTGAGCGCATCCTTTTGCACGATCACCAGAACGAACAGCCGTTCACTCGCGACCTCTACGGGGTCAAAATTCCAACCGGAATCAAGGCCGTCGTGGTTCAGGGTCGCGATCAGAAGCACGGTTATGGCGGCAAGACCCTCGTCGTCGCGCTGCCGGGACGGTGAGATGAGCTACACCAACACTTTCATTACTTCTGCCGATGATTGTCCCGCGGCGACCGGCGTCGTGCCGCCTCTGCGGGGTGACAAACCAAGTATCGCCGTGCTGCAACACGAACTGCTCTCCCGGAACCCGTACAAACACACCGAGCAGGATCTGATCTTGATCGTGCATGTGACGCGGCTTGGCCTGTCGCCGGCAGAATTGAAAAAACGAGGCAAGGCAATTCACGCCGAGCTGTTCGCGAAGCCGCACCCCTGCCTGCGCGCCTCTCCGCTCACCAAGCAATATGGCTGGGGAGCGCACTATGATGAAACAGGCCGTATTGCCATCTATGCCAAAGGCACCCAGGCCTATGCTGATTTCGCGGCAGGCATGCCGAAGCCGACGACGGTGCTGAAGGCGATGCGCAACAAGCGCGCCTGATTGTGGAGGAGATTGAATGACCGAAACACCTGCCCCGCTCTGGGAGGTTTTCATCCGTAGTCGCTCTGGCTTGCCGCACAAGCACTGTGGCTCGGTGCACGCCGCCGACGCGACGCTGGCGCTGCAAGCGGCGCGCGACGTTTACACGCGTCGCGGCGAAAGCGTTTCGATCTGGGTGGTGCCGTCGAACGCGGTCGTTGCCTCAGATCCGAACGACAAGGATCAGCTGTTCGACCCGACGGCCTCGAAGATCTACCGCCACCCGACGTTCTATGACATCCCCGACGAAGTCGGGCATATGTAGCAAAGGAGGCCCCTCTCCCCATTGTTCACGGGGAGCGAGGGCAGAGCGAGACTATGTCCGATTACTTTTTTCCCTTCATTCTCTCCCTCGGCGACGACGCGCTGGTGCTCGGCCACCGGCTGTCCGAGTGGTCGGGAAAGGCGCCGACGCTCGAGGAGGACATCGCGCTTTCGAACCTCGGCCTCGATCTGATCGGTCAGGCGCGATTGTTCTATCAACTGGCAGCAAAGCTCGAAGGCAAGGGCCGCGACGAGGACCAGCTCGCCTATTTCCGCGACGCACCTGAGTTCCGGAATATCCTCCTGGTCGAGCTGCCGCGCAGCGATTTTGCGTTCACGATAGCGCGCCAGCTCGCGGTATCCGCGTTCCTGCATCCCTACTACCAAGCCATGTCGACCTCACCGAACGCTGATCTGGCGGGGATTGCGGCGAAGGCGGTCAAAGAGATGGCCTATCACGTGCGCCATGCCGCTGAGTGGGTGATCCGGCTCGGTGACGGGACAGATGAGAGCCGCAGCCGCATGATTGTCGCGCTCGACGACGTCTGGCCGTTAGCTGACGAGCTGTTCGAGATGGACGCGGGTGAGAGGAAGTTGGTCTCGGCCGGCGTCTCGCCGGATCGCGCGGCGATCAAGCTGGTCTGGAACGCCACCATCGATCGCGTTCTGCGCGAAGCGACGCTGGAACGGCCGGCCGGCGGCGCGAAACAGTCAGGCGGCCGCGCTGGCCGCCACACCGCGCACCTGACAGAGATGCTCGCTGACATGCAATCACTGGCGCGCCTGCATCCCGGCGCGACGTGGTAGGGTGTACCGGTATGACGCCAGCCGTAGAAAGCCATGATCTCGAAATCGACCGCGCGCTGGCAGCGGCAGCGGCGGTGCTCGATCCCGAGATCCCAGTTCTCACGCTGGCGGATCTCGGCGTGCTGCGTGGTGCTGAATGGAGCAATGGACGCATCGTCGTACGATTGACACCGACCTACTCGGGCTGTCCGGCGACCTTCGCCATCCAGCTTGCCGTTGAGACGGCGCTTGCCGAAGCGGGTCTCGCCGATGCCCGTGTCGAGACTGTTCTGTCGCCGCCCTGGACCACCGACGAGATCACGGAGGAGGGCCGGCAAAAGCTGCGCGACTATGGAATCGCGCCGCCGCTAAGGGGCGGCGGAAGGTGTGCACTGTTGTTCGGCAAGGAAATCGTTGACTGCCCGCGCTGCGGCTCCCCCAATACCAGCCGCTTGGCCGAGTTCGGCTCGACGGCGTGCAAGGCGCTTTGGCGCTGCGAGAGCTGCCGCGAGCCATTCGATTATTTCAAATGCCTGTGATGGCGGAAAGGTGCCGGCTGCTGTGGCTGAGATCTTCCACGCACTGACCATTGCCGCAGTGCGACGCGAGACCGACGAGGCGATCTCGGTGGCGTTGATCGTCCCGCCGGACCTGCGCGACACGTTCGCATTCAAGCCGGGCCAGTTCATTGGTGTGCGCGCAACCATCGACGGTATAGAGGTTCGCCGCTCCTATTCGATTTGCGCCGCACCGGATGAGCCGGATCTGCGCATCGCAATCAAACGTGTGGCCGGTGGGACATTCTCAACCTGGGCTGCTGCGACTCTGGCGCCGGGGATGCCGCTCGAGGTCCTGTCGCCGTCTGGGCGCTTCGTTCTGCCGCCCGGAGACGGCTCGGTCCGGCATATCCTGGCACTCGCCGCCGGCTCCGGCATCACGCCAGTGTTCGCGATCGTGTCGCATGCGCTTGCACGCGAACCGGATTGTCGCGTTACGCTGATCTATGGAAACCGGACGACTGATCGCATCATCTTCCGCGAGCAGCTTGAGGACCTGAAGGACCGGTTTATGGGGCGATTCGTACTGGTCAATGTGCTCTCGCGGAACGAGGAAAGCGATGCGCCATTGTTCGAGGGGCGAATTTCGGCCGAGAAGGTTGCAGCGCTCGCGGGCCAGGTGTTTCGTGCCGCCGATATCGTGCACGCCTTCGTGTGCGGTCCGGGGAGCATGATCCGCGACGTGCGCAACACTCTGGCGGGCCTCGGTGTGCCGCGTGACCGGATCTACCAGGAGGTGTTTGCTTCGCCGGGGGTTCCACGCGCGGCTGATCGCAGGGTGACATCCTCGACTCAGGTCGGGCGCCCGGTTGCGACCCTGCCGGAAACGGACTTCGAGGTCATCGCCGTGCTCGACGGCGCGCGGCACCGTTTCGCAGCGAAGCCTGGAGAGGCGATCATCGACGCCGCATTGCGGGCTGGGCTACGCGTCCCCTACGCCTGCAAGGGTGGCATGTGCTGCACGTGCCGCGCTAAGCTTGTCGAGGGACAGGCGCCGATGACGCTCAACTACAGCCTTGAGGCCTGGGAGATCGAGAAGGGTTTCGTTTTGACATGCCAAGCCGTTCCTGCCAGCCCCCGCGTCGTCGTCGACTACGATCAGATGTAAAGTAGCGCTACACTGCGGTTGTGCCGGTGGACAGTGAAGCACCAAAGCGCGGCTGCGACATGCCGCAGGCGTGCTTTCAGCACGACGGGCAGCTGATGCGCCACAGCGCGCGGCTGCGCAAGTGAGCAGCTGAAGCGCCACAAAGACGCTCACGCGTCCTTGACCGCGATCACGATGACCGTCGTGTTGTCCTGGTGCAGTGCACCCACGCTGTCGACCGCTCGCACCAGCGCTGATGCGATCGCATCGGGGCCGTCTTCCTTGTAGGCGCCGATCACGCGGCGGATGTCATCCGCCTCGAGGGTGTGGATGCCATCGCTCGACACCAGCACGATATCGCCGTCAGCCAGAACGAGTGGGCGCTCAGATGCGTCGATCAACTCCAAATCCTCGCCAGTCACCGCCGAGCGCAAGTAATGCCGCCGCGGATCTGCACGCGCGGCCTCTACGGTCATTTTTCCTTCTGCGGCCATGCGATCGAGAACCGGGGCGAGCGAATGGTCGGCGTTGATCTGTACCAGCTCACCGCGGCGAAACAGGTACATGGGGCTGTCACCGACACTGATCCAGCTCAGTCCCGCCGGTCCGATGGCCACGCCGACCAGCGTCGCGCCCATGCCTTCCAGCGCCGGGTTAGCCGCCGCCTTGTCCCGGATGGCGCGGTTGGCCACATGCAGACAGGGTCCGAGCCGGCTCACGCCATCGCCGTCGCCAGCCGCAAATTGCTGGAGGAACATTCCACACGCGATGGTGCTTGCGAGCGCCCCGCCGGCATGGCCGCCCATGCCGTCGGAAAGAACGGCAACCAGCGCTGTATCGGCGGGCGGCGAACCGCGCGGTACAAGCACGCCCGTGCCTGGCCACACTGCTGCGGCATCCTCCTGATAAGCGCGAGCGCCCTGACTGGCGCGGCTGGCGTGCGTGAACTGGAGCATTATCCTCGAGTCTCAGACAATTCGGCCCAATCGAAATCTGCGCCGCAGAACGGCACGAAGGCAAGCTGGGTCCGGCCTACGGTGATCAGATCCATGGCCGACAGCTCGACCGCGCCGGTGGGCTTGCGGTCGTTGACGGCGACGACGTTTGTCTTGGCAAGATTGGGCACGAGTAGAAACCGCCGGTCAACCGAGTCGTAGCGGATGTAGGCCTGCTCCTCGTTCGAGATGGTCTCGTCGCCGAAATCGATCGGGATCCGTTGGCCACGTCCTCGGCCGACCGTGTTGTTGCCCTCGTAGATCGGACGGAATGCACCGAGCCCCGGCCCGCCTACGACGACAAGCCAGCCGACGACCGGGTCCTGATGGAAATCGGTCCGTTTGACGTTGGGGCGTCCGCGCAGCAGCTGCGTGCGCACCGCATCCGTCGGAGCCGTTGCCGCCGTCCCGCGAACGACCTTGGTACGGGGCGCATCGTCGAGCTCGAGGTCGATGGCTTGCGCCCGGCGGGCACCGCGAGCCTCGAGGGCCGCTTCGGTGGCACTCGGCGGCGCGGGTGGACGGTCGTTCGCGGCCGTTTCCGCCGGAGCCGGCGGCGGCAGCGCGATGGGTTGATGCGACGCCGGCGGCGCGCTGGCTGCCATGATCGGCGGCGAACTGCGTCCGGCCGCCGCAAGCGCGTCGCGCAACGACCCCATCAGGCGCCGATCGGGGGTTGGGGCATCGTTCGTTGATCCCACATCGCGTGTATTCCTGGACATTGATCCCTCCTGGTCCACCTGCACGTTAGTCTCGAATTGATTGGCCGCCGGCCGCGTTGTCAGTGCCGCGTGATGCTGCCAACCGAATGGTCGTCAAACGCCGACGTTCCGCGGCGGAACGTGACGTGTGCCAAGCCCAGCGTGATGCGATCGCCGTCCTTCAGGGTAGCCTGACCGCGCTTCTGGTCGTTGACCAGTACGCCGCCGTTGTGGGTCCCGCTGACGTCGACAATCAGGTATGCGCCTTCGCTGGTTCGATGGATCACCGCATGGCTGTCGTCGACGCCGCGATCGGTGAGCGTCACGTCGTTGTCGACGTGGCGGCCGATCTGGAGCAATTCGCCTGCGAGCTCGATCCCGCGCCCCGATGGGCCGTCGATCTCGATCCAGGCCTTTGCGGATGTGGGTGATTGCGTGGCGCCGGAAGCAACCTGGACGGCGGGCAGCGGTGAGCGCGACGAGACCCAGCGACGGAGGCCACGCGCCATTGTCAGGACAAGCGTGAGCACGGGGATGGCGAGTCCAACCGCCATTCCGGCCATGACGACCGGGGACCGGTCAAACCCGTTCACGATGAGGACACGAATGGCATCGGCCAGATGCGCAAGCTGCTCCGACTGTGGGACGAAGCGAACGAGATGTATAATTGAAGTGCCCCACATTGCCGCGGCGACGGCGCCCATTGCAACGGCAATCAGGGCGCTCGTGCCGCGTCGGCTCTTGCGTCGTGTCTGGATATGCTTCGTCATTCGACCTCGCTCTAGTGACGAAGCTTCTCCCTTGATATCGGCAGCAACATGGCTGATCGATGGCAGCGATGCCCAAACGCGGCACTCGGAAGACTTGCGATCAGCGGCACTTTCGATGTCCCTGGGCGGAGCCCATGCTTCCGCCACAATAATGGCCAGAACTCACCGGTGATCCAGGCCCGCGCAACCTCACGGCTGCTGCTTCCCAGCAGCGCGGCGTTTGGACGGGGACCATCGACCTCAACCGGGGAGCCATGACCAATCTCGTCGCCCTGCCCCAAGGCACCGTGTTGGCTGGCGATTACCGGATCGAGCGCGTGCTCGGTGCCGGCGGATTTGGCATCACCTATCTCGCTGAGGAAACGCCGCTCAAGCGGTACGTGACGATTAAGGAATACTTCCCGGTCGATTTCGCCGCGCGCGACCAGTCGCAAGACGTGTGCCCGCGATCGAAGAACAGCGAGGAGGATTACAAATGGGGCCTCGAGCGATTCCTCGCCGAAGCGCAGACGCTCGCCAAGTTCAACCACCCGAACATCGTGCGCGTTTACCGCTATTTCCGGGCGCGAAACACGGGATATATCGTGCTGCATTTCGAGGCGGGCGCCAGTCTCAAGGGCTGGCTGAAGAAGATCAAGCGGGCGCCGCGTCAGCAGGAGCTCGACCGCATCGTACCGCCGCTGCTCGACGCACTGGAGCTGATCCATAAGTCCAATTTCCTGCATCGCGACATTGCGCCGGACAACATCATGATCCGCGAGGACGGGGCACCGGTGTTGATCGACTTCGGCTCGGCCCGGGGCGACGTCGCGAAGCACTCCAAAGCGGTCTCGGCGCTGGTGAAGCCAGGCTACAGCCCCTATGAGCAATATGCGACCTCGGGGCGCCAACAGGGGCCGTGGACCGACATCTACTCGCTGGGCGCCACGCTCTATCAGGCCGTCACCGGCAAGCGCCCGCCGGATGCGCCATCCCGAATGGTCGCCGACGAGATCATTCCGGTTCGCGATGCGGCGGTCAGCTCGTACCGGCCAGCCTTTCTCGCCGCCATCGAACACGCCCTGAAACTTGACGTCACCGAGCGTCCACAAACCATTGCGGCTTGGCGAGCGGGCTTAGTGGTGCCAGCCGCAAAGCCGGCGCCAGAGCCGAAACCGCGAGCCGTGACGGCACGCGTCGCCCAACCGGCGGTGGCGGCGACCGCCGCCGATGCTGGCGAGCGCCTTGCGAGTATGCCGCCTGATCCAGGGTTCGTCATTGGGGCTGCACCCGCTGGCCGAGGCCTCAAAGCTGCCTTCCTCGAAGGCTGGCGCGGCGGCGTGCAATCCGCAGACCCAGCACGGCCTCCGGCAGCCGTCGTACCTGTGGCTGCCAAGGTTGCGGCGGTTGCCGTCGCCCAGCCAGAACCCGCGCCGGCGCCGCAACCCGCACTGCGCCAGTCGGCACCGCCGCCGATGCCCCCACCGAGCCAACTCGCAACGCGTCGCCCGACACCGCGGGCGCTCAAAACCAAATCCCGGATACGCTGGCGTCCGCTCGCGATCAAGCTGGCGCTGGGTGCTGCAATCGCAGGGGCCGCAGTCGCCGTTCAAGATATGATGCCCGTGGTCCAGCATGAGGGGCAGCAGACGCTGAATACGGCTCAGGTTGGGGCTACGTCCGCGATCGGCGAGCTCAAAGGGCACCGCGGTCCGATCATCGGAGTCGCATTTTCATCGGATGGGCAGCGGATCGTCTCGGCAGCCGAGGATGGCACGCTCCGCATTTGGAATGCGTCCAGCCGAGCGTTGTTGAAAACGCTCGAGCTTGATGCTGGTGCGCCGACGGCGCTGTCCGTTGTCGGGTCACGCGCGGCCGTCGCTCACAAGGATGGCACACTCGCACTTTGGGACACGGAGGCGGGCAGCAAGCTGGCGACCTTCAAGCGGAACGCAGCGAGCCTTCAGTCCGTCGTTCTTCTGCCGGACACGGGGCGCATGGCGACGGCCGCGCTGGACGGTTCTGTCGTGCTCTGGGATCCCAATCAATCGGTGCCAGCTCAGGTCTTCGAAGGTCACGAGACCGCCGTTCAAACGATCGCTTATGCCGCTCGCGGACCATTCATTGCCTCGGGCGGGGCCGACAATACCGCCAAGCTGTGGTCGGTCGGCAGTCAATCGCTGGTGCGGACGTATCGCGGCCATGACGACTCGGTTTCTGCCGTGGCGTTTCAGCCGGACGGTCGCGTGCTGGCTACTGCCAGCCACGACGGCCAGATCCGCCTCTGGTCGACGTTCTCAAACCGACTGCATCGGACGATGCGCGGCCATGACGGGCGCGTGACCGTCGTCCTATTCTCGCCAGACGGAGAATTGCTGGCGTCGGCGGGCGAGGATGGCGTCGTGCGGATCTGGAGCGTGAAATCGGGCCGTCTGCTGCGCAAACTGGAGAGTTGGGCTGGCGCCTTGCGAGCGATCGGTTTTTCACCTGACAGCCGGCGCCTTGCGGTTGCAGGTATTGATGGCCTCATCCGGCTTTGGGAGCCGGGGGCGACGCGACCCGGGACGTGACGATCAGGCGACGGCCGCGCGATGTGGACTCTGTGCCGCGATCCATAAATCCAAGCTGGCAAGAATCTCACCGGTCGATGCTGCGACGCTGTCCTGTGGGCAATCCATGGCCAGAGCCCGCTGATCCAGCGTCGAGAAGAACGTGAAGCGGCCCCGGCGCAGCTCGACCCAGATCCCGGCGAGCTCGCCATCCAAGTAAACGGCAACACCACCTTCCACGCCCGGAGCAAACCCAATTTTGGGCATTGATGCACTGAACTCGGCCCGCAAGGTCCGAATCAGCCCGTCATCACTCAAGTTCCAGAAACGCATTGATCACCTTCCCGATCTGACAATCTCGCACGGCGCCCGACCTGTCACGCGCGAGTTGTTCTTGTGGTCAGCGCTTGGTGTTCATCGCCGCTCAAATCGGAAGCACTGGCTTAACGGGTCCGCAATGGTCGGTGGAGTATCGACAGTTTTCGATGTGGATTGAAACCCGCGATACGCACACGCAATCTAAGATTGAAAACAATCCCCTGATTCGACGCCATCAGATCCGTCCAGAAGTGCAATGATATTTCACTAATATATTGATACATATAATCATTTTATCGGTTAGTTGATGCAACTTCATCCATAAATTTGACACCGTTCAAACTCGCAACCGACACGCGAATCTGAGACATTCCACTCAAAGTGGAGTTGTCTATGATAGATGCAACCTTAAGAGCGTATGCAACTCGGTTGGCCGGGACCGCGGTTCTGGCCGGCCTCTTGGCGGCAGGCGTTGCCGCCACATCGCCAACCGGTGCACGCTCGGTGACTGGCTCATCGCCCGTTACCGGCCAAAGCCGTTCTCTCATCTCCGGTCTCGCAACTGTGGTCGACGGTGACACTATTGCCATCGACGGAGTGCGCATCCGGCTGGAAGGGATCGACGCGCCTGAGGCATCGCAGTCCTGCGAGCGTGCCGACGGAACGGCCTGGGCTTGCGGCCACGCTGCGACGCGCGAGCTAATCCGCATCGTCGCGAACCAAGCCGTCGACTGCGAGGATTTGGGGCCGGACAAATACGGGCGCACGTTGGGCGTTTGTTTTGTTGGCGGACAGGACATCAATGCGGAAATGGTCCGGCGCGGCCTCGCCTGGGCGTTCGTCAAGTATTCGCCCCGCTATGTCGCAGTTGAAGCGCAAGCCCGGGCCGGGAAGGCTGGTATATGGCAAGGCGCTGCGGTCCCTGCCTGGGATTTCCGAGTTGGCCGCTGGCAAGCGGCGGAGCCTGCGGCACCGGAGGGATGCGCCATCAAGGGCAACGTTACAAAGAATGGGCGCATCTATCACCTTCCATGGAGCCCCTGGTACGAAAAGGTGCGGATGGACGCGGGCAGTGGCAAACGCTGGTTCTGTACGGAGGCCGAAGCGATGGCGGCCGGCTGGCGTCCGGCACAAGTCTTTTGAAGAGGCAGTCCAGGCGCCTTCGTTGCCCACTCGCAACCGCGTTCTTGCTTGGGCGCTTCGGTTGCCCACTCGCAATCGCGTTGGCCTCAAAACCGTTGCGCGCCAAGGTGTATCCGGCCCAACATGCTCATACGATTGGTGTGCGGGAGGCGCAGCATGCGGTGGACCATCGGCAATGTGACAATCACCAAGATCGTCGAACTGGAGACGACAGGCGGCAGCCGCTTTATTCTGCCTGACGCGACGCCGGAAGCCATCCGCCCGATCTCCTGGTTGATCCCGCATTTTGCGGACGAGAACGGTCGCCTCAAGATGAGCATTCACGCGCTCATCATCGAGACGCCGTCCCGCCGCATCATGGTCGACACCTGTCTCGGAAATGACAAGAAGAACCGCCGCGTGCCCACCTGGAACGACCGGCAGGGCCGTTTCCTCGACGACATCACCGCGGCGGGTTTTCCGCGCGAATCGATTGACACCGTGCTGTGCACGCACTTGCATGTCGACCATGTCGGCTGGAATACGACGATGGTTGGCGGGGAATGGAAGCCGACATTCCCGAAGGCCCGCTATCTCTTCGGCCGGGTCGAGTGGGAACATTGGAGCCGCCAGTCGTCTCGGGCCGATATGGTCCACGTCATCGACGACAGCGTCCGGCCAATCGTCGACGCGGGTCTTGCTGAGCTTGTCGAGTGGGATCACCGGCTTTGCCCAGAAGTGCAACTCATGCCGTCGACTGGCCATTCGCCTGGGCACACCAGCGTGCTGATTGCGTCAGAGGGCAAGCATGCCATGATCACGGGCGATTTTGCGCATCACCCCTGCCAAATGGCACACCCGGAGTGGGCCTCCACCGCCGACTTTGACAAGGCTGCTGCCGAGGCCACCCGCCGGAAGATCTTCGCCGATCTCGCCGGCAAGGATGTGCTCGTGATCGGAACGCACTTTGCCGGCCCAACTGCGGGCCGCGTCGTTCGCAGTGGCGATGCTTATAGAATGGTGAGCTGAGCGGACTTGTCCAACGAGCGGCCGTCGGGAGCGCTGAGCGATGCACGTCCTCCTGCGTGGCAGTCATTGCCAGCATCTGCGGCTCGGTTCGGGATTGATCCTGTTTGCGTTCGTTGCCACCCATTTCATCAATCATGCGCTCGGCCTCGTGAGCCTCGAGGCCATGGAAGCCATGCAAACGCTGCGCATTTCGGTGACGCGTTCGCGTGTCGGCTCCGTGGTGCTCACAGCGGCGTTTTTGATTCATGGAGGCCTCGCGCTTGCGAAACTTGCTCAGCGGCGGACCGAGCGCATGCCGCCCTGGGAGGCGGCTCAAATCGCAACCGGCCTGCTCATTCCCCTTCTGTTGATTGATCATGTCGTGACGACGAGGTTCGCAAACCTCCTTTACGGCGTCGATGATTTCTATAAACCGGTTCTGGCTTACTACTGGCCCGAGCGCGCGCTCGGTCAGACTCTACTACTCGTGATCGTTTGGGTCCACGCGTGCATCGGTATCCATCATTGGTTGCGTCTCGCAGACTGGTACCGCCGCGCGGCGCTCGCCTTGTGTGTATTGGCTGTCGCGCTACCAACGTTGGCTCTGGCGGGATTTGCTGTCGCCGGGCGCGACGTGACGACCGAGCTGGCCACGCCCGGGTCTCGGACGGCGATCTTTGAAGCCGCCCGATGGCCACTTGTCGGCGCCCGAGCGCAGCTCGACCGTTGGGCCGCCTGGGGGCTGATTGCGTTTGGCGGAATGATGGCGGCAATCGGCGCCAAACTGGCGATGGTTGTGCTGCGGGCGCGTCTGACACCGCGTGTCGAGATCACGTATGCACCCAGCACACGCGTTTCTGGACCCATCGGCGCGACCGTACTCGAGATCAGCCGGCTGAATGGAATTCCACACGCATCGACCTGCGGTGGACGCGCCCGGTGCTCGACGTGTCGCGTGCGTGTTGGGGCCGGTCTCGCTGATCTGCCGCCGCCAGGTATGGCGGAAGCGATCACGTTGGGCGCCATAGCCGCGCCGCCAGGGGTTCGCCTAGCCTGCCAGATCCGCCCTACGGAGCCGCTTGCGCTAACGCCGCTAGTGCGAGCACCCGTTACGGCTGGGTCCCGCACGGCGTCCCGTGACAACGACATTGCCGGCGTCGAGGTAACTCTCGCAGTCATGTTCCTCGATCTGCGCGGGTTCACGGCCCTGACCGCAGGCCGCTTGCCCTACGATGTCGTGTTTCTACTCAACCAGTTTTTTCGCGCCGTTGGTCAAGCTATCACCAGCGAAGGCGGCTGGATCGACAAGTACATGGGCGACGGGCTGCTTGCGGTGTTCGGTCGCGAAACCGGAGCCGAAGCGGGGGCACGATCAGCCCTTGCCGCCGCCCGCAATATCGATCTTGCGATTGAGGCCTTGGCGCGTGAACTTGCTACTGATCTCAACTGCAGCCTCGAGGTTGGGATTGGGTTGCATGCCGGGCCGCTGATCATCGGCCGCATTGGCCATGCCGATACAGCGGCAATCACGGTGATCGGAGATACGGTCAATATTGCGAGCCGCTTGGAAAGCTTGACCAAGGAGAAGGGCTGTCAGCTCATCGTTTCCAGGGATGTCATGAAACTCGCTGGATGTCTGGACAGTGGCCATCCCGTGACCTCCGTCGTCGTGCGAGGTCTCGAGGCTCCGATCGATGTCTACCAGCTTAAGCGTGCGCGCGAATTGCCGGCTTCCGCGTTGTGACGCCGATCAAGAACGCTGGACGCGTGCAGCCGAGGCTGCCGTATTGCCGAACGACGTGATGTAGACCGAGTGCTTGCCTGCCCCACCCGCAACGACGACATGGATGTCATCGGGTGAGCTGCCCAGGTGGTAGTGGTCCTTGATCGGGGGCCGGTCCATCTCGGCGAACCGCTTCAGGTTTTCTGCCGAGATCCGCGAGACGTGAACGCGCGAGTGCTCGAACAAGGCTTCCTGAATGAGGCGAGGATTGAGGCCGTCGCGATGCATCGTCTGGGCGTGTTCCGGGCCGATCACCACGAAGCACGGTCCCTGCAGATAGACCGTGTTGGAGCCGACCTGGCACATGGTGCCCGCGATGGTCATGAGCAGACCGTCGCCGGTCGTGCTGGAGTGATCGTTGATATTGTGCGGGGCTTCCGCTGCCATGGTCGTCACCACGCTGTCATCGGCTTTGAAGCCGCGTCGGACGTGGTAGGGTTCCCATGGGCTCTCCTCCTCGTTCTCGCCAAAGCAATAGGCGTACTTCGCCGGCGAGCCGTGGGTGGCGCGGTCCATTTCGCCTGGCTTGGCGCCGCCGATGTTGAGCAGGATGAGCTGCAGCGCGCGCCCGATGGTGGCGTTGGCGCGCCGGCCTTGCCCGAGGCAGTTGGAGCCGCAATTGATATCGAGTTCGCGGCGCATCGGGCCATTGACCAGCATCAGCTGGGCGCAGGGATGTGTCGTTGCCAGGGTGCCGTGCAGATTGTACTTCGGATCAAGCACGGCCTTGAGGCCGGCCAGTACGACAGGAAAATACTCCGGCTTGCAACCCGCCATCACCGCGTTGGCGGCGAGGCTTTTCAGTGTCGGCACAACTTGGCGTGGCGTGATCGGCGCAAAAGTCTGGTTGTCGCCGCGCCCGGCCGCCAGAAACGTCTCGACTGCCGCTTCGGTCGGCATCACGAGCGGCAGTCCGTCGCTCCAGCCCTGCGTGATGGCATAGTCGTTCCACGTCTCCGGTGTCACGTCGCCGATGTCGAGAACTTCGGTATCCGCAGGGCTGGTCATGGTCGAGTATCTCTTGCGTTATGGGGCTGGTACGGCGAAGGGCTTGCCCTTCTCGACGACATATGTGGCGATGACCTTGACGCCGTTCGGACCGCTCTTGGCGTCGTGAACGGCTCCAGCCGGCACGACATAGGAATCACCAACCTTCAGGTCCTTCGGCGGCTGGCCATCGATCAGGATCGTCGCAGTACCTTCCATGACGTAACCTGACTCAACTCCGGCATGGGAGTGCCGCCCAGCGTTAACATTGGGCACGATCTCGGCAATGCCGATAACCGTCTCCAAGTTAGTGCCCGGGACGTCGAACTTCTGGACAGGCGTGCGCTTGATGTTTTGCGCGCCTTGCGTCACCGCCGGTGGCGGTTGCTGGGCCGATGCCGGCGCGGGCACGAAACTTAATGCTGTCGCTGTTGCGACAAGTAGGGTGCGCAGATGCACGGGGTTTTCCTTCTCATGTCGTGGAACGCAATTCGGCCCGCCGCGGAGATTTCCTGGCGGGCCCGACTCAACCGACGACCTTTGCGAGGCTCGCCCAGGCCGCGTCGATCCGATCCCGCAGCTCGGCTGCGTTCAAGCCACCGACGGGATGTTTCACGACCAGCAAGCCGCGGCTCGATCTTGCGGGCTTTCGCCTGCGCCATAACCAGCGGCTTGAAGGTTTCCGTGGCGATCACATAGGCGGTGACGCCGCGCTTCTCGAGTTCAACGCTGTCGTGGAAACTCCACGATGAACAGGACCCTCAATCTCCGAGCGCAAGCAGCGCTGCGCGGTACTTCTGGGCGACCTTGTCGATCAGAGCCGCAGGCGCTGGAATGCTGGCGCTTTCCTTATAGAAGAAATCGATACCGGCCGTCGGTCGGACCGTGCCGAGCTTGTCCCGCAGACCCTCGAGCAACTCCTTTGCGTTCGGCTTCGAGTTGGAGAAGATGGCGATCGGATCACGTTTCCAATCGACCGGACCGATCTTGATCGTCTCGGTCGCGGCCGGCGCGATGCCGAAGCTCGGATTGATAATGCGCATTCGTCGTTGATCCCTTCCGGGTTCTGCATGGTCCTGCAGCTCACACCTTGGCGGATGCGCCGCCAGATGAGCGTCCGTGGACCCAATGGATGGCATACTGCCCCGCGCGCTGGCCATCCGCAATCGCTTCCGCGATCCGTTGCGCTGCGCCCGGCCGCACATCGCCAGCGGCGAATAGTCCCGGCGCATTCAGGGGGCGTCCGCCGAGGGGCGCAGTCGCCGGCTCGCGCCCCGCATAGGCAAAAAGGGCACGGGCAGGGATTTCGCGACCTCCCGCGACGATACAGACGAGCCCTTGCGCACCTATAAGATTACTGATCCCGCCCTCGATTGCGACCGCATTCGGGAGTTTGCACAGTTCCGCAAGACGCGCCGGCGTCGCGGTGATCGGACTGGGCGAAACCAGCGTGACGTGCTGGGTCGTGTGCGCCAGCTCGATCGCTTCCTGCACCGCCCAATCATCGGACCCATGCACGACCACCGGCTGGCCTGCATACAGCGGGCCGTCGCACGTTGCACAATGCGAGAGCCCGCGACCCACATAGTCCTGTTCTTCAGGCAGGCCTGTCGTTCCAGCAGTCAAGCCTGTGGCAATGATCAACGTCTTGGCGCTGTAGACCGCCTCGCTGCCGGCAAGTGTCCACGGTGGCCCGCCAATGATGCGAGTCACCTCGTCGACGGCCATCTCGGCGCCGGCGGTAGCTGCTTCGTCCACGAGTTGTCCCAATAGATCTGGCCCCGTTGTGCCCCCGGCCAAGCCCGGGTGATCTTGCACCACGCCCATGTTCATCAAAAGTCCACCCGGTCCCATCTTGTCGATGGTGACTGTGGTCAGACCCGCCTTGGCGACCGCCGTTGCCGCCGACAATCCGGCGGGCCCGGATCCGATGACCACCACATCGAACACGCGTGTTTCCATTGCGGGCATTGTCCTCTTTGATCTCACCGTCGATCGCGGCGCATGTCTTGAGCGATACATACCGGCCACGGCGGCTGAAACAAGCGGACAACGCCGGACTGGTGGCTGCGATTTGCTTGCTCCTCCGGGGGCTTTCCCCGACAATACATGCTTCGGCAAATCGAGGCGGGCAATCAGATCCGCCAGCGGGAGAGCAGGCGTGGCCATTGAAACGATGACCGATACCGGCGCTGTGGCGCCGGTGCGCGCGCGCTTTGATTTGTCCCAGCCGGTGCTGCTGATCTGCTCTGCGCTGCTGGTTGTGCTGATCGTCCTGCCGGTCGCGTGGATCATCGCCTATGCCTTCACGACCAAGGATGGCGTTGTCTCGCTTTCGAACTTCACCACCATTTTTGGTGACCCCGCCTTCCAGGAGCCGCTGCTGACCACGCTGACGATCGCGGTCTCGGTCGGCCTTATCTGCTGCGCCATCGCGGCTCCCATGGGCTGGCTCGTCGCGCGTTCGGACATGCCTCTGCGCGGGCTCGTGCGGACACTCGTCACGGCATCGTTCGTGACGCCGCCGTTCCTCGGTGCGATTGCCTGGGAGCTGCTTGCGGCCCCGAACAGCGGTCTCCTCAACCAGGCCTGGCGCGGCCTCACCGGCGTTGGACCGGACGTGCATATCTTCAACATCTACTCGCTCGGCGGGGTGATCTTCGTCATCTCCTGTTACACTTTCCCATATGTATTCGTACTTGTGGCCAACGCGCTCGAACGGATGCCGGGCGAGCTCGAGGATGCGTCGTCGATGCTTGGCGCCAAGGCGTGGGTTACGGCACGGCGTGTGACGATCCCGATGGCGTTGCCAGCTCTACTCGCCGGCGCACTGATTGCGTTCCTGCAAGCGATGAACCTGTTCGGATCCCCGGCCATCCTCGCAATTCCCGCAGGCTTCCACACAATGACCACTAAGATCTGGTCGCTCTTCCAGTTCCCCCCGAAGCCCGAGTTGGCGGCGGCGGCCGCTTTACCCCTGCTGGTGCTCACGATCGTGCTGTTGCGCGCCCAGAAAGCCCTGCTCGGCCGGCGCAGCTATGCCGTTGTCGGCGGCAAGTATGGTGCGCCGCGACCGGTGCGGCTCGGCTGGTTTCGCGGCCCGGCGCTGGCAATCTGCCTGTTCCTGCTGATGATGCCGGTGTTCCTGCCTTACGCGGCTTTATTCAATGCGGCGTTCTCCAAGGTCCCGTCGAAGCTGCTGACCTGGACAAACCTGTCGATGCAGAACGTCACCTTCACATTCTTCGAGCTCTCGCAGACCGGAGCTGTTCTGAAGAATACCTTCTTCCTCGGCGCCATGTCGGCGACCATCGGCACGCTGCTTGCGCTGATCATTGCATATCTTACCACCCGACGGGCGGTCCGCGGTCACCGGGTGCTCGGCTTCCTGGCGACAGCACCGATCGCCATTCCCGGCATCGTGCTCGGCGTCGGCCTGTTCTTGTCGTATACGCGCCCGCCGCTGGTGCTTTACGGCACACTCTGGATTTTGCTCATCGCCTACGTCACGATCGAGTTGCCGGCCGCCTACCAGCAACTGCAATCGGCGTTCCACGCCGTTCATTCCGAGCTGGAGGAAGCCAGTCGCATTCTCGGCGCCTCGCGCCTGCGCTCGCTCTGGGACATTACGGCGCCACTGTTGCGGTCGGGTGTCATCGCGACATGGTGCTTCATCTTCGTCGCCGTCGTGCGGGAGCTGTCGGCCGCCGTGATCCTGTTCACGTCCGACACGAAGGTGCTGTCGGTCTTGATCTTTGACCTCAAGGAAAGCGGCGATCTTGGGGCGATTGCCGTACTTGGCCTCACGATGCTGGTCATCACCACCATTGTCATCGCGCTCGCCAATCGGATACCTGGCACAGGCGGCCCGCCCGGCCCGCGGCTTGCGGGCTAGGCGGGATTGGTTCGCCGATACCGCTTCAGGCGAGCTGGCGCGCCAGAGGCGGTAACGACCTCACTAGCGTCGCGCTCGTCATCCACTATGATGTCGGACGTGATCGGCCGCAGAAGCCGACGCGCCAACAGGGAGTAGCTCCATGATCGATCGTCGCCACCTCGTCTTGGGCCTAGCCGCAGGCTTCGCGGCCCCGCTGCTCACCACGTCCTCCGGCCCAGCGCTTGCCCAGGCTGGGGATTATCCCAATCGCCCCGTGCGCATGGTGGTGCCGTATGCGGCCGGCGGCGGCACGGATTTCATTGCGCGCGGCCTTGCAGAGAAGCTCTCGCAGCAGACGGGCCAACAGTTCGTCATCGAGTACCGAGGCGGTGCTGCCGGCGCCCTGGGCACGGAAGCCGTCGTCAAATCGACCCCCGATGGATATACCCTGTTGCTAACCCCGCAGGCGCCCATCCAGCTGCTACCGCATCTGCGCAAGCTCAACTACGATCCGCTGAAAGACCTGGTTCCGGTCGGGCGCATGTCCGAGCAGATCGCCGGCTTTGCCGTACATCCCTCCCTCGGCGTCAAGACGATGGGCGAGTTCGTGGCGCTGGCGAAGAAAAACCCGGGCAAGTTCACCTTCGGTACTGCCGGCGTCGGCTCCGTCAATCATCTGCGGGTCGAAACGCTGAAGCTGATGGCTGGGATAGACCTGCTGCACGTACCCTACAAGGGCGTCGGCGAGGCGCTGCCCGATGTGCTTGCCGGCACCATACAACTGATGGTGGACTCGATCGTCCTGCAGCCGGCCAAGGCCGGCAAGCTCACCCTGCTCTCGGTTCTGACAGCCGAGCGTTATTCCGATTTCCCCAATGTAGCGACGATGCGCGAGCAAGGATTTCCGGACTACGACGTCCCGGTCTCGTTCGGCACGTATGCACCGGGCGGCGTTCCGGGGCCGATCCTCGAAAAACTAAACCGCGAGATCGGCAAGATCCACACAGATGCGGAGTTCCGGGCGAAGCAGTTGGCGGGCGGCAATCTGGTCTACAAGGAAGCTCTGTCCATCGAGCAATTGCGGGAGCGCATCGTCAAGGATTCGGCACGCTTTGGAGCCCTGATACGGCAGGCGAACATCAAACTGGACTGAGCGAATAGCTGCCACCAACCAGTCATCCTCGGCCTCCCTCGGCCTGCGCCGAGGGCAAGCAAGCCTGAGGATGACACCTGAACAAACACTTTCCCGCAATGTTAAGTCCGCGGCGTGGCCCGTCGACGTTCCAGCCGCGTTGGCGCATGATGATGGCGAGACGGAGCACCGGAGGCTTGCCCATGCGCATTCACAGTATCGAAGCCGTCGCCATCGACATCCCGTTGACCCGGAACTTCGGCGGCAGCACCTACGCTGTCTTGAAGCGCTCGACTGTGGTGACGCGCTTACGCACCGAAGGCGGGCTCGTCAGCGAGATCTACAACGGCGACAATCGGGAGCATGGTCCGGAGATCGTGCGCATCATCCAGGACGAGCTGGCGCCACTCACCAGGGGGCTCGGCATCTTTGAATATGAGCGGATCTGGGCGCGCATGTTCGCGCTCTCAGTGGCCAATCGCGACCGTAAGGTTTTGCTAGAGGCAATCGCCTGCGTCGACTGCGCCATCTGGGACGTAATGGGTAAGGCGACCGGGCGCAGCGTCCGCGAACTGCTTGGGGCCTATCGCGATGCGGTACCGATCATCTCGATCGGTGGTTACTACATGGAAGGCAAGACGCTCGCCGATATCGGCCGGGAAATGGAGATGTATCGGGATGCCGGCATGGCCGGTTGCAAGTTCAAGGTTGGCGGCCTGTCCCCGGAAGACGACGCCAAGCGGGTCGAGGCCGCGCGCAAGGCTGCTGGTCCCGACTTCATGCTTGCGGTCGACGCCAATCGCGGCTGGTCGGCGGCCGACGCCATTTGCTTCGCACACTTGATTGAGCCGCTGAACATTCGCTGGTTCGAAGAGCCGTGCCAGTGGCAGGACGACGCCCGGCAGATGGCCCGTGTCAAGGCGCGCACGCGCATTCCGATCAATGCGGGTCAGTGCGAGATCACGCTTCAAGGCGTGCGCCGCCTGATCGACGCCGATGCCGTGGATCTGATCAATTACGATGTCTCGGAAGGCGGTGGTGTCACCGACTGGCGCCGCGCGGCCGCACTTTGCCAGGCCTCCGATATCGAGATGGCGCATCACGAGGAGTCGCAGATCGCCCAGCATCTGATCTCGGCAGTTCCGCATGGCACCTACATCGAGTGCTTCGCCGATCCTGCGCGCGATCCCGTTTGGCAGACGATGTGGAGCAATCGCCCCGCCATCCGCAATGGGATGATGAGCGTGGCGACGGGCCCCGGCTTCGGGTTGACGCTCGATCAAGCCATGATCGCGAAATACCGCGTCGCTTGATCTTTGTTTGCGCGGGCTATCAGATCTTCATGGCGGCCAGCAGGAAGCGCAGCTCGGCTTCGAGCACGGCGATGATCGTCTCGGCACGGCGAAACCCGTGCGCTTCCCCCGCGAACTCGTGCAGCTCGACGGGGATGCCGCGGGCCTTGAGCTTGTCGGCGATCAGGCGCGACTGCTCGGGCGGTACGACCTTGTCTTCGCGCCCCTGAAATAGGATCACGGGTGTCGTCATGCGGCTGATGTGGGTCAACGGTGAGCGCTCTCGGCAGATCTTCTTCCAGGCTTTGGGCGTCGTGCCCAGCAGCCGATGCAGATAGCCCGACTCGAACTTATGCGTGTGCTCCATCAACAGCGACAAATCAGAAATGCCGTAATGGCTCGATCCCGCGGCGAACACGCCTTCTGTCGTGGCCAGCGCCATGAGGGTCGTGTAGCCGCCCGCGCTGCCGCCAGCGATCGCGATACGAGCGGAATCGGCGAGGCCTGTCTTGGCCAGGAATTTTGCAGCAGCGGCGCAGTCCGTCACGTCCGCGATGCCCCATTGGCCATCGAGCCGCTCACGATACTTGCGCCCGTAGCCTGTCGATCCCGCATAGTCGACATCGACGACGGCAAACCCGCGGGTCGTATAGAACTGGATGCGTGATGCCAACCCCCGGCTTGCACTGCTGGTTGGGCCGCCGTGCGCGAGAATGAGCGCCGGCGGTCTTGCATCCTTCGGGGCTGCGTGTGTGGCGCTGGATGGTGGGTAGTACTGCGCGAAAGTCGTTGCGCCGTCGCCGCCCTTGAACGAGATCTGCGCGCCAACCGATAGGCCCGCCGGATCGAGTTCCATGTCACTGGCAGTGCGCAGCATGTGCGGCGCCCTGCGACCAGCTGGCAGAACAGCGATCGCCGACGGCGCCTTGGCGCGACCGATCGTGGCGACAATGCCGGAGGTGCATGCGCTGAGATGTCCGAGACTGGTGACGGCCGCGACCCCGGCGATGACCGGCGGCTTGTTGGCCGCCGGATCGGCAATGGACACCAGCGATGGCGCACCGTCGATCATGGTTGCAGCATGCGCTGCTCCTTTGCCGTCGACGATGATGGACCGCGCGGCGAGATTCCACATTGGCATGCCAAGCTCGGCCTTCAGCTTCGTGAGTGCCCGTATCCGGCGGCCGTCCCAGACCGCCAGATTGCCCCACCCGGTTTCATCGGAGATGTACATCAGGTGCCCATCGGATAGCCACGTCGGCTGCATGATGGCGACGCCATTGCCGCCAGCAATTCGTTTCGGTGACTGCAGCTCGCCGTTATCCGCGATGTCAGCCACGTACAGCGCCGCCTGATCCCAGGGCATGTCGGGCAAGTCCCAGGCGAGATAGGCAAGTTGCGCTCCGTCGGGTGACATGCGCGGAAACCCATAGAAGTCACGTCCCGTCGCGAGCGGCGTAACGGCGTCAGTCGGTCGCCCCGTCAGCCGAATGGTCACCAGGAGGTTTTCAGGGTTGGCCCGCCCGCCCGGGCCATTGTATCTCTCGCCAACGGCAATCAGGCGGGAGCGGCCGGCGTCGAGCGCCATGTCCGAAAACCGGAAATCCGGCGCGTCCGTCAGACGCCGCGGCGTCGAGCCCGCCTTGGCCCCGACCGCATAAACATCCTGGTCGGCATCGTTGACGAAATAAATCGTGGCCCCGGCCGCCAGGAACTCGCCGCCGCCGTATTCATGGACCCGCGAACGTGCCGACCAGGGGGCCGCCAGCAGCTCCTCGGGCGCTCGGGCGCCCGGCTTCGACCGCATCAACGCCTGGCGGCCCTTGTCCTCGGGCCGGCCTTCGGTCCAGTAGACCCAGTCGCCATCACCCTGAATGTGGCCAAAGCGGCGGGCGCCCATGGCGACGCTGGCCGCCTTGATCGGCGACGCCCACAGGCCATATGGAGCGACTGTCTTCTTTGCCTTTGCCATACCGGCCCCGTTGATCGGTTGCATCTCTGTCGCCCTGAATAACACTGGATGCCAAAATCACGACGTCTGGCGCTTTTTCCATTGCATCCGCCAATAGGTCAGGCATACTGACCTTTGCATGGATCGGCTGCCGAAGCCGCCCGGGTTGCTGGCCTGCCGATTGGGGTGGCCGGCCTCCGCGCGCAACGGGGTCCATGAAATGACGGGTGAGGTGATCGCCGCTTGCAGAGGGCGAACCGCACCATGGCCACTCGCTGTCCGATCAGGTAGACAGCAGGGCACATGGGGCATGCGGGCGAGGCAAGCTAGCGGAGTCGCGCGCTCTCCCACGGTGCTGCTGTTTGCCGCCCGATGGCTTTTTGGCCGTCGCGGGTGGTAACGCGCGCGCCGCAACGGCAGACGGATCAACTGGATCCCCAAGGACAAGAACGATGTCGATGAAGAGACCGAGCGAGATTGCGCTTCAGGCTGTCACCGGCGGCCCCTACCAGGCGGACGCGAACACCGGGCTCTTCGACCGAAAGCGCGAGTTCGATGCGTGTGGCGTCGGCTTTATTGCCGACCTCAAAGGTCGCGCCTCGCATCAGGTGATCGCAGACGCCATCTCCATTCTCGAGAACCTCGAGCATCGCGGCGCGGTCGGTGCCGACCCATTGTCGGGCGATGGAGCTGGCATTCTGATCCAGATCCCACACGAGTTCCTGAAAGAGGAATGCGCGGCACTCAAGATCAAGCTGCCGAAGCCCGGACACTACGCGGTCGGCCATCTGTTCATGCCGCAGGACGAGCGGCTGCGCGAGCATTGCGAGCGGGTCTGGTCGCGTCTGATCCGCGAAGAGGGACTGGAGTTCCTCGGCTATCGCTCCGTTCCCGTGCGCAACAAGTCGCTGTCGCAGATGGTGCGGGATGCCGAGCCGGTGCATCGGCAGATTTTCATCGGCAGGCCGAAATCCGTCGCCGATCAGGACGAGTTCGAGCGCAAGCTCTATCTCATCCGCAAGGTTGTCTCGAACGCGATCTACGAGGCCTACAAGGGGCGAGACATAGGCCATTACACGGTGTCGCTGTCGAGTCGCACGCTCGTCTACAAGGGCATGTTCCTCTCGTTTCAAGTGAAGGCCTACTACAAAGATCTGTCCGATCCGCGCATGACCTCGTCGATGGCACTCGTCCATCAGCGGTTCTCGACCAACACGTTTCCGTCCTGGAAGCTCGCCCATCCGTATCGGATGGTCGCGCATAACGGCGAAATCAACACACTGCGCGGCAACAACAACTGGATGGCGGCGCGGCAGGCGTCCGTCGCTTCCGAGCTGTTTGGCGCCGACATCTCGAAGCTCTGGCCGATTTCCTATGAGGGCCAGTCCGACACTGCGTGCTTCGACAACGCGCTCGAGTTCCTGGTGATGGGCGGCTACAGCCTCGCGCATGCCGCGATGATGCTCATTCCCGAGGCCTGGGCCGGCCACGAGACGATGGATTCTAAGCGCAAGGCTTTTTACGAGTACCACGCCTGCCTCATGGAGCCGTGGGACGGTCCTGCTGCCATGGCTTTCACCGATGGCCGCCAGATCGGCGCCACGCTCGATCGCAATGGCCTGCGTCCTGCCCGCTATCTCGTCACCAAGGATGACATGGTGATCATGTCGTCGGAGTCGGGCGTGTTGCCGGTCCCGGAGGAGCGCATTGCCAAGAAGTGGCGGCTGCAGCCCGGCAAGATGCTGCTGATCGACCTCGCCGAAGGACGCATCATCTCCGATGACGAGCTCAAGGCCGATCTCGCATCGCGGTACCCTTACGAGACGTGGCTGAAGCAGACCCAGATTCAGGTCGGCGATCTGCCGTTGCCGAAAAAGGTCGGCAAGAAAAAGACCAATGTTGCGCTGATCGACCTGCAGCAGGCGTTCGGCTACACGCAGGAAAGCCTCAAGTTCCTGATGGCCCCGATGGCCCACACGGGCCAGGAAGCCGTTGGCTCGATGGGAACCGACACGCCGATCTCCGTCCTCTCCTCGAAGTCGAAGTTGCTGCACACTTACTTCAAGCAGAACTTCGCGCAGGTCACGAATCCGCCGATCGACTCGACGCGCGAGGAGCTCGTCATGAGCCTCGTGTCCTTCATCGGGCCACGGCCGAACCTGCTCGATCTTGAAGGCACGTCGAAAGTGAAGCGACTCGAGGTCTACCAACCGATCCTCAGCAACGAGGACCTCGAGCGCATCCGCCAGATCGGACTGGTGAAAGACAATCACTTCTCGTCGATCACAATCGACATCACGTATCCTTCGGACAAGGGCGCCTCGGGTATGAGCTGGGCGCTCGACGTCGTCTGTGCGGAGGCCGAGGAAGCCGTTCGCTCGAAGGACTACAACATCGTCATCTTGTCGGATCGCGCCGCCGGACCGGATCGCATTCCGATACCGTCGCTGCTGGCGACGAGCGCTGTCCACCACCATCTGATCAAGCAGGGCCTCAGGACGTCGGTCGGTCTGGTCGTTGAGACGGGCGAGGCGTACGAGGTGCATCAGTTCGCGACACTTGCCGGCTATGGCGCCGAGGCGATCAATCCCTATCTCGCGTTCGAGACCATCGAGCAGCTGCTGCCGGAGCTCGCCGAAACGATTGAGCTGAAGGAAGCGCAGAAGCGCTACATCAAGGCAATCGACAAGGGGTTGCTGAAGGTGATGTCCAAGATGGGCATCTCGACCTACCAGAGCTACTGCGGCGCGCAGATTTTCGACGCCGTCGGCCTCCGATCCTCGTTCGTTCGGCGCTATTTCACCGGCACGCACACACAGATCGAGGGCGTCGGCCTCCGCCAGATCGCGCGCGAGACGGCCGAGCGCCATCGGCAGGCCTTTGGCGACGTGCCAGCGCTCGACGGCATGCTCGATGTGGGTGGCGAGTACGCCTACCGCATCCGTGGTGAGGCGCACATGTGGCGCCCGACAGTCGTTGCCGATCTGCAGCATGCCGTACGCGGCACCAGCACAGCCGACGCGATGGCTGGAAAGATCCCGCAGAAATGGCGGGACTATTCGCGCCAGATCAATGACCAGTCCGAGCAGCTGATGACCATGCGCGGCCTCTTCCGCCTCAAGACGGCGGAGGAGATGGGCCGCAAGCCCGTGCCGCTGGTGGAGGTCGAGCCGGCCGCCAAGATCGTCAAGCGGTTCTCGACCGGCGCCATGAGCTACGGATCGATCAGCCGCGAGGCACATACGACGCTTGCCATCGCCATGAACCGGATCGGCGGCAAATCGAACACGGGCGAAGGCGGCGAGGAGTCGGACCGGTATACGCCTCTGCCGAACGGCGACTCGATGCGCTCCGCCATCAAACAGGTCGCCTCAGGGCGCTTCGGCGTGACGACGGAGTATCTCATCAACTCCGATGTCATGCAGATCAAGATGGCGCAGGGCGCAAAGCCGGGTGAAGGCGGCCAGCTGCCGGGCCACAAGGTCGACCAGACGATCGCCAAGGTGCGCCATTCGACGCCTGGTGTCGGCCTCATCTCGCCGCCGCCGCATCACGACATCTATTCGATCGAGGATCTGGCACAGTTGATCTTCGACTTGAAGAACGTGAACCCGAGGGCCGATGTATCGGTGAAACTTGTCTCGGAAGTCGGCGTCGGCACGGTCGCCGCTGGCGTCGCCAAAGCGCGCGCCGATCATGTAACGATTTCCGGTTTCGAGGGCGGCACCGGCGCATCGCCGCTGACCTCGATCAAGCATGCGGGATCGCCCTGGGAAATCGGACTTGCCGAAACCCACCAGACGCTCGTCTATAACCGCTTGCGCGGACGCATTGCCGTGCAGGTCGATGGTGGAGTGCGCACCGGCCGCGATGTCGTGATTGGTGCGTTGCTTGGTGCCGACGAGTTCGGATTTGCCACAGCTCCGTTGATTGCCGCCGGCTGCATCATGATGCGCAAGTGTCACCTCAACACGTGCCCGGTTGGCGTTGCCACGCAGGACCCGGAGTTGCGCAAGAAGTTCAAAGGCGCGCCGGAGCATGTCATCAACTTCTTCTTCTTCATTGCGGAGGAAGTTCGCGAGATGATGGCGTCGATGGGCTATCGCACCTTCAACGAGTTGATCGGCCAGTCCGAGCACCTGGACAAGGATCTTGCCATCGGTCACTGGAAGGCGCGCGGTCTCGATTTCGAGAAGCTGTTCCATAAGCCGGATGTGCCGGAGGCGGTCGCCGTCTGGAACTCGGAACGGCAAAATCACGGCCTCGAAAAGATCCTCGACACCAAGTTGATCAAGCTGGCGATGCCGACACTCGAGAACCGCAAGCCCATCAAGGCTGAGGTCGCGATTGCCAATCGAGATCGCGCGACGGGCGCGATGTTGTCTGGCGAGGTCGCCAAACGATATGGCCATGCCGGTCTGCCCGAGGATTCGATCTGGCTGACCTTCAATGGCATTGCCGGTCAATCCTTTGGTGCCTGGGCGGCACAGGGCGTCACGCTCGATCTGATCGGTGAGGGCAACGACTACGTCGGCAAGGGCCTCTCCGGTGGCAAGCTGATCGTGCGGCCGCACCCGAAGTCTGGGATCGTGCCTGAGGAGAGCATGATTGTCGGCAATACGGTGCTCTATGGCGCGATTACGGGCGAGTGCTACTTCCGCGGCATCGCAGGCGAACGTTTCGCTGTGCGCAACTCGGGTGCCGTCGCCGTCGTCGAAGGTACCGGCGATCACGGCTGCGAGTACATGACGGGTGGCGTGGTTGTCGTACTCGGCACGACGGGACGCAACTTTGCGGCGGGCATGTCGGGCGGCATCGCTTACGTGCTCGATGAGGACGGATCGTTCGAGCAGAAGTGCAACCTCTCCATGATTGATCTCGAGCCGGTGACGGCAGAAGAAGAGGTCATGAAGAAGCTCGCCGGCGGCTCGGATCTTGAAGGCCATGGGCTCGTTGACGTGATGCAAAATATGAGCACGCAGGATGCCGAGCGTCTGCATGCGCTGATCACGCGGCACGCCCACTACACCAACTCGGCCAAGGCCAAGACGATCCTCGCAAGCTGGAAGTCCTGGTTGCCGAAGTTCCGGAAGGTGATGCCAGTTGAATACAAGCGGGCGCTGGCTGAGATGGCGAGGCACCAGTCCGCCGACACGACCGGTCTCGAGATCATCGAGATCGGCGTGCCGAAGGCCAAGGGCCGGGTCAAGACGAAGGCGGCGGAGTGAGCAATGCTTCCAGGTTTCGCCGACACACCCGATCCACCGTACTGGGCCGTGATCTTCACCTCGAAGCGCACATCGGATGAGCAGGGTTATGTGGCCATGGCCCAAGCCATGATGAAGCGCGCGCTCGCCCATCCGGGTTGTCTCGGTGCCGAGAGCGTACGCGGCGCCGATGGCCTCGGCATTACGGTTGCCTACTACAAGGATGAGGCGTCGATCGCCACCTGGAAGGCGGATGCGCAGCATGACGTGGCGCAGCGGCTCGGTCGCGAGCGTTGGTACGAGCACTATGAGCTCAGGATAGCAAAAGTCGAACGCGCTTATTCTGGACCGGAGGGGCGGGAATGAAGACGATGGGCAAGACTCCATACGCGACCGTCATCCTCGGGCTTGTCCCGAGGATCCATCGCGTCGGCCGTGAGTTCGGGAGCAAGTATTGGCAAGAGGCTTCGACCAGCGCCACTGTCGCGTGCCGTGATGACGATCTGAGCACGTTGAACCATGGGTCCGCAGGACGAGCCCGAGGATGACACTGTGCAAGGCTGACGACCTGAGACTGACGAGGACACTACGACGATGGGCAAGATCACAGGTTTCATGGAATTCGACCGCCAGGACCGCGGCTATAAGCCGGTCGATGAGCGGGTGAAGCACTACAAGGAGTTCGTGGTCCCGCTCTCCGAGAAGGACACGAAGGTCCAGGCGGCCCGCTGCATGGATTGTGGCATCCCCTACTGCCACAATGGCTGTCCAGTGAACAACCAGATCCCGGACTGGAACGATCTTGTCTATCGCGACAAGTGGCGGGAAGCGCTGGTCAACCTCCACTCGACCAACAATTTCCCGGAGTTCACGGGGCGCGTCTGTCCGGCGCCCTGCGAAGCGTCGTGCACGCTAAACCTTGACGACAAACCGGTGACGATCAAGACGATCGAGTGCGCCATCATCGACAAGGGCTTTGCGGAAGGCTGGGTCAAGCCGGAGAAGCCTGAGACGATGACCGGCAAGAAGGTCGCAATCATCGGTTCTGGCCCTGCCGGGCTGGCGGCCGCCCAGCAGCTGGCGCGCGCCGGGCATGACGTCCACGTCTACGAGAAGAACGCGCAGGCCGGCGGTTTGCTGCGTTACGGCATCCCCGACTTCAAGCTGGAGAAAACCGTCGTCCAGCGCCGCATCGTACAAATGCAGGCCGAGGGCGTTACGTTCCATTTCGGCGCGCACGTCGGCAAGGATATCGCCATCTACGAGATCGAGGATAAACACGACGCGGTCCTTTTGGCGGGTGGCTCGGAGCGGCCGTTCGACTTTTTCGAGCGCTCGCCGGGGCGCGATCTCGACGGCCTGCACTTCGCCATGGATTTTCTGCCGCAGCAGAACCGCCGCGTCTCATCCGAGAAGGCGGCGAAAGGCATTCGAGGAGATCTCGGCCAAGGGAAAGCACGTCATCGTCATCGGCGGCGGCGATACCGGATCCGATTGCATCGGGACCAGCTTCCGCCAGGGTGCCAAGTCCGTCACCCAGCTCGAGATCATGCCGAAGCCGCCGGTGCTGGAGCAGAAAGCGCTGTCGTGGCCACATTGGCCGCTGAAGCTGCGCGTTTCGTCGAGCCAGGCCGAGGGCGCAACCACAGAGTATCAGATCTCGACGACGGGTTTTGCGGGCTCCAACGGCCGGGTCGAGAAGTTGCTCTATTCGCGTGTCGACGACAAACTTAAGCCGGTTCCCGGCAGCGAGGGAGCGCTGCCTGCCGACCTCGTGCTATTCGCCATGGGCTTCTCGGGCCCGGTCGAGACCGACGTCGTGAAGCAACTGGAGCTGCAGATCGTCCCGCGTGGGCGGTTCAAGGGCGTCGATGCAACCGAGCGCGACTATCGCATCAAGAGCAAACCGAAGCTGTTCGCGGCCGGCGATATTCGGCGCGGCCAGTCGCTGGTCGTCTGGGCAATCCGTGAAGGCCGGCAGGCGGCCGCAGCGATCGACCGCTTCCTGATGGGCCGCACCGACCTGCCGCGATGAGCGGCGCCGACCGTCGCGATCAGGCTTCACGATCAATAGCCGGGCGGCTATTGTCCCGGGAACGCGCTGGACGTTTGTAATCCGGTCAAGGAGTTCGATCCATGAAACCCATCGTCAATTCGGCTGTTGACCACGCCGTCGTGGAAGCGGCCGTGCACGCCAAGCGCCAGCAGCAGCAGAAGGCTGCGAAGGTGCCGGCTAAGCCGTCGTCTCCCGCAAGCAAGGTTGTTGCCGCCGGGATCTGGGCCGCGGCTGCCGGCAGCATGGTCGCCTTGATGATCGGCAACTGATTTCGACGGCACGTCTGATCACGATCAGTCGGAATCGATATCGGCTCGATTGAGGCGAAGCGCGTTTGCGATCACGGAGACCGACGACAGGCTCATCGCCGCTGCCGCGATCATCGGCGACAACAGAAATCCCAGGATCGGATAGAGGACGCCGGCTGCGACCGGAATACCGAGCGCGTTGTAACCAAAGGCGAACCCAAGGTTCTGGCGAATGTTGCGCATTGTCGCCTCGGCGAGGCGGCGGGCACGCGCGAGGCCCATCAGATCGCCCTTGAGTAAGGTAATGCCAGCACTTTCGATGGCCACGTCGGCGCCGGTGCCTATCGCAATGCCGACGTCGGCCGCCGAGAGCGCCGGCGCATCGTTGATGCCATCGCCCGCCATCGCCACGCGCCGACCGGCCGCCTTGAGATCGCCGACCAGCCGCGCTTTGTCCGCCGGCGAAAGCCCCGCATGCACAGTCACGATACCGAGCTGATTCGCGACATGGGCAGCCGTCACGGCGTCATCGCCCGTCGCCATGATGACATCGATCCCGTGTGCGCGGAGAGCTGCGAGCGCTGCCGGCGTCGTCGCCTTGATCGTATCGGCCAGCGCCAGCCAGCCGACAAGCCGCCCGCCAACGATGACATAGAGCGCGGTTTTACCTGTCGCGCGGAGGGCCGCCATCGCGTCGTCGTGGGGGTCTGGCAACAAACCGAGGCGACGTACCAGCTTTGCATTGCCGAGCGCGACGTTCTGGCCGGCAACGATCCCAGTCGCGCCCTCGCCGGGAACGGCAGCAAAGCTCTCGGGCTGCAGCAGCGCGATCCGGCGCTCGCGGGCGCCCGCCACGATCGCCGCGGCCAGCGGATGCTCGCTGCCCCGCTCGAGGCTGCCGGCCATCCGGAGCAGCATTTTTTCGTCGATAGTTCCGGGCAGCGCGTGCACGTCAGTGAGGCGCGGCTGGCCGGCGGTCAGTGTGCCGGTTTTATCGACAAGCAACGTGTTGACCGTGGCGAGATGCTCGAGCGCCTCCGCGTGCCGGATCAAAATCCCTGAGCGGGCGCCGCGTCCCGTTGCAATCATGATCGACATTGGCGTTGCAAGACCCAAGGCGCATGGGCAGGCGATGATGAGGACCGAGACCGCCGCGACGATGGCATGCGCGATGGCCGGCGCCGGCCCAAACAGGGCCCAAGCAACAAAGGCCAGCGCTGCGATCGCAATGACGGCTGGCACGAACCAGGCGGCCACGCGATCGGCTAGTCCTTGGATCGGCGCGCGTGTCCGCTGGGCCTCGGCGACCAGCGCAACGATGCCTGATAACGTCGTAGCTTCGCCGACGCGCTGGGCCTCCATGACAAGGCTGCCAGTGCCGTTGAGCGTGCCGCCCGTCAGCTTGGCCCCAGGCGCCTTGTCGACGGGCATCGCCTCGCCGGTTAGCAGACTTTCGTTGACCTCGGAGCGCCCGTCTACGACGACACCGTCGGCCGGTATAATGGCGCCGGGTTTGATACGCACCCGCTCGCCGGCACGCAATTGGTCCAGCGGGATCACGGTTTCCTGGCCGTCAGCACTTATCCGCACGACTGTCTTGGGTGACAGATCGAGGAGCGCCCGGATCGCTTGCCCTGTACGCTCGCGCGCCTTCAATTCCAGGACCTGTCCCGCAAGTACAAGCACGATGATCACGGCGGCCGCCTCGAAGTACAGGCCGACCCTGCCGTCCGCACCGCGCAGTGCTGACGGAAAAATCCCCGGCGCGAGCGTTGCCACCAAACTGAACAGATAGGCTGCCATTACGCCAATAGCGATCAGCGTCCACATGTTCGGGCTGCGGTTCCGTATCGAGGCAAGGCCGCGCTCCAGGAACGGCTTTCCGCACCAGAGCACCACGGGTGTCGCCAGGATCAGCTCGATCAACTGCGCGAAGTGCGGCGGTAACCATCGTCCCAACGGAATGCCGACATGCGGCGCCATGGCAATCACGACCAACGGAAGTGCCAACGCTGCGCCAATTGCGAAGCGGTGCCGGAAATCTACGAGCTCCGGGTTGGGGCCGGCGTCCACGGGCGGCAGGCCCATCGGCTCGAGCGCCATGCCACACTTGGGACAGGTCCCCGGGCCGATCTGGACGACCTCGGGATCCATGGGGCAGGTATATTTGGTTTCCTTTGGCCGCGAATTTGCGGTGGCAGCTGCTGCGTCGGCCCGCGCCTTGGCATCGGGATCGAGATAGCGGACAGGATCGGCGGCGAAACGCGTCCGGCACGACGCCGCGCAGAAGTAGTAGGTCGTGCCCGCGTGGGTGTGTACATGCTTCGCCGTCGCAATCTCGACGGCCATTCCGCAGACCGGATCGATTGCCCCACCGTCCGGCGCAGGTTTGGCAGAGAATTCCTGCGTGCCTGATTGCGTTTGAATAGAAGAGGACCCGGACATCGACCACCCTATGAGCGAGTTGTCACCATAGCTCTATACTGGTGCGCGTGCAGGCGCGATTAAGCCTTAGCTTCGATCAAGCCAGTCCGGTTGGCAATCGCTCGAACGCGGGAACGTCCGGCCAGAAGATCCGTGCGATGGCGAAAATGTCATCCGGTTGCCCGGTTGTCAGCAGGCGGATCCGGGGTTCAGCCAGCGACGGTCCAGAATATCGCGCATGTCGGCCGAGATAGTCCTCGAGGCTATCAGCGACGATCTCCGGCTGCGATAAGCATGCGGGTGAACGGCGGCAGGTGCCGGCGAAACAGGTGCTCGACAATCGGGTAGTGCGTGCACCCGAGAATGGCCCGGTGCGGGGGATGACCGCCGGTTTGGGCCAGCAAGCCCCGGACGCCCGCTTCAACGAAGGCATCGAGTTCGTCTTCGGGACGGCCCGCCTCGATCGCGCCGGCAAGGTCCGCGCAGATCTGCTGCACGACCGTGACCCGAGGGCAGCGTTTGCGGATTTCTTCCGGGTAGACGTAGGACGTAATCGTTCGGGTGGTGCCGAATACCGCCACCAGGTCGGTATTGTATTTCTGCGGGTACTGCGGAGTCGTCACGGCCCACGGGGTCTGTGTCGCAGCCTCGACCGTCGGCGCGACGATACCAACCACATTATGCGTTGTTGCGTACGGTGTCTTTGGCAGCCAATCGCGCTGCAAAGTACGCGCGGCAACGCAGGTTGCCGTATTGCAGCCAAGCAGTACCAAGTTGCAGCCGAGCCGGAAGAGCGTTTCGACCGCCGTGGTCGTGAGCGCGACGACCTCCTCGGACGGCCGGTTGCCGTAGGGTGCGTTCAGGTGATCGCCGAGGTAGATGAAACCTTGCTGGGGAAAGCGTCCGGCCAGCGCTTTTTGCACCGTTAGGCCGCCATGACCGGAGTCGAATACGCCGATCATGGCGCCTCACGTTATCCGATAGGCATTGACCAGCGAAAATCCCTCGCCAGCCCAGTCATTGGTGGGATCACCAGTTGCAGCGCTGCTTGCAAACCTTGATCGGACCGACGTACTTGCAGTCCTGCCAGCAATGGCGCTCAGGCCGGCGCGGTTCGTAGGTACGCCGGGGCGGCTCTTGATATCGGCGCGGCGGCGCGGCTTCATAGCGCTCGCAATCGCGGCCGCGATGATAGTGCCAACTGCGCCGGCCTTCCTGGACATCACGATGGCAGGCGTGGACGTTCTCGATCAGAGACATGGCGCGCGCGTCACCGACTACGTTCGGCGAGAGCGGTGCGGCGGTCGCTCCAATCGTGAGCACTGCCAAAGTCGCGGCGCCCAACAGAGCGCGAGTCAGTTTCAAGCTCATGGTACTCCCCTGTTCATTTCGACCCGAACAACGTAACGGGACGTCCGGCAAATTCCTACAGGGAACATGACCGGGACATGAACGGAGCTGCGGATCGGCGAAGGAGCGCTTCGACAATAGCGGGCTACTCTGCCGCCTCGTTTGATTTCAACCGTGCCTCTTGTGCCTTCAAGGCTTCGAGCGTCGGCATCGAGATGATATTGTAGCCGCAGTCGACGTAGTGCACCTCGCCGGTGACCGCGCCGGATAGATCCGACAACAGGTAGAGCGCCGATCCGCCCACCTCGTCGAGGGTCGGCGTCCGCTTCAGAGGGGCATGTTCGCCCTGGAAGTTGAAGATGATGCGCGCATCCGAGATCCCTGCGCCAGCGAGCGTGCGCATCGGCCCCGCAGACAGCGCATTGACGCGGATGCCCTGGCCGCCGAAGTCGGCCGCGAGGTAGCGGACCGAGGCCTCGAGCGCCGCCTTCGCGACACCCATAACGTTGTAGGATGGGACCACGCGCTGGGAACCGTCATAGGTGAGCGTCAGCATCGATCCGCCGTTCTTCATCAGCGGGGCGGCGCGCTTCGCGATCTCGGTGAACGAGAAGCACGAGATCAGCATCGTGTTCGAGAAGTTTTCGCGCGTCGTGTCGGAATAACGTCCCTGCAACTCGCGACGATCGGAAAACGCCAGGGCATGCACAATGAAATCCAACCCGCCCCAGCTCTTCTCGATCTCGGCAAAGACGTTGTCGACGCTGGCGAGATCGCCGACGTCGCATGACACGATGACGTCGGAGCCGACCAATTCAGCCAGCGGGATGGCACGGCGGCCGAACTGTTCGCCCTGGTATGTGAAGGCAAGTTTCGCGCCGTGCTTGGCGCATGCACGCGCTATGCCCCATGCGATGGACCGGTCATTGGCCACCCCCATGACGAGGCCGCGTTTGCCTGCCATCAGAGGGCCTGGTTGCGTAATGTCCTTCTCGGCCATGAGCGTTCCCAATCTCCGCGGTACTGTCGGGCGCGCGCTTTTCAACCACGCCGTTCGTTTCGCCTTGCGCCTCGTATCGTACCAGAGCTGCATCGTCCGATCCTTCGTGGCGCACTCTGGCCACGTTTGCCGGACGACGATGCCTCAGTGAGGCGTTAACCTTCGTGCCGACGGAACACCAGGGTGGCATTAGTTCCGCCAAAACCGAAGCTATTCGACAGCACACAGTTAAGCGCCGTATCCTGTCGTTTTCGCGCTATCGGAACGTCCGCGAACAATGGATCGATCTCTTCGATGTTGGCGCTCTCGGCGATGAAGCCGTTGTTCAACATCAACAGCGAGAAAATCGCCTCCTGGACGCCGATGGCGCCGAGCGAGTGTCCTGTCAGCGACTTCGTCGACGAGATGGCGGGAATCTTGGCGCCGAACACCTGGCGGATCGCCTCGATCTCCTTCATGTCGCCGACTGGCGTGCCAGTGCCGTGCGGATTGATGTAGTCGACCGTCGCGCCAATTCCCTTTCCATCCAGGCCTTCGAGTGCACGCTGCATGCACCGCACGGCGCCTTCGCCGGATGGCGCTACCATGTCGAATCCGTCCGAGGAAGCGCCGTAGCCGACGATCTCGCCATAGATCTTGGCGCCACGGGCCTTGGCCCGCTCCCGCTCCTCGAGCACGATCACGCCGGCACCACCGGCAATGACAAATCCATCGCGGTTCTTGTCGTAGGCGCGGCTTGCCTTGGCCGGCGTTTCATTGAATTTGGATGACATGGCGCCCATTGCGTCGAACAGCGACGAGAGCGTCCAGTCGAGTTCCTCGCAGCCGCCGGCGAACATGACGTCCTGCTTGCCCCACTGGATCAGCTCTGCGGCATTGCCAATGCAATGCGCACTTGTCGCGCAAGCCGATGAGATCGAATAGTTGGTGCCCTTTACCTGGAAGGCTGTCGCCAGCACGCCCGACGGGCCGGAACACATCGCTTTGGGAACCTCGAATGGACCGATCTTTTTCGGGCTCTTGTTGGCGCGTGTGATATCGGCCGCGGCAACGATGGCGACTGTGGAGGGGCCACCGGAACCCATGATGATTCCGGTCCGCTCGTTCGAGACGTCCGTCGGCGCAATGCCGGAATCGCGGATGGCCTGCTCCATGGCAATGTGGTTCCAGGCCATGCCAGTATTCATGAACCGCTTCGGCTTTCGCGGTACCATCGCTTCCCAATCAAGCTTCGGTTCGCCGTGGACCTGGCACCGAAAGCCAAGCTCGACGTACTTGTCAGCTCGCGTGATACCGGAACGCCCCTCCCGCAGCGAGGCAAGCACCTCTTGGGGATTGTTTCCGATGGAGGACACGATCCCCATTCCGGTGACGACCACTCGTCTCATGCTCGCGGCCCTTTGCTCGCGTTGATTGAAGCGCACGGACAAGGTCGCCGCGCGCTGCCCTTTTACAAAGTTACGCAGACGCTGCGTCGGGCGCCTGCCCGGGCTCGAACAGGCCGACTTTCATATCCGTAGCCGTGTAAATGACCTGCCCGTCAGCCTTGACAGTGCCATCGGCGATACCGAGCTTCAGCCGGCGCAGGATGACCCGTTTGAAGTCGACGATGTATTCCACCTTCTTGACGGTCGGTAACACCATGCCGGTGAATTTCACCTCGCCGACGCCGAGTGCGCGACCCTTCCCGGGGGCGCCGAGCCAGCCAAGGTAAAAGCCTGTCAATTGCCAGAGCGCGTCCAGGCCGAGGCACCCCGGCATCACCGGATCGCCTTTGAAATGACAGGCAAAAAACCAGTCGAGCGCAGGGTTTCCGGCAACCTTCAACTCAGCCACGACCTGCCCCTTGCCTGCTGGGCCACCCGTCTCGGTGATGCTTGGGATGCGGTCGAACATCAGCATTGGTGGCAGCGGCAGCTGCGCATTGCCCGGTCCGAACAGTTCACCGCGACCGCAGCGCAGCAAATCCTCGTAATCGAAGTTCGACTTTCGCTCGGACATGCCCTGGTGTTCCGCCTTCTCGATCCTCCGAGGTGCCGATGCACCCGGAGGCGCGTTGGTAGCATACTCATGCCGTTGCAGAAAGGCGGCATACCGGTCTTTCCAAAGGGGACTGGCACGCTGCCGGGCCCGCCGTTGGGGCCGTGTTGGCGCAAGATGGCAAAGCTGCCGATCCTAATTGTGGCGTTGCCCGCTCGCTGCATTCCGCGTAACATCAAGAGGTTGTGGATAATCGGGACGTGGCGGGCCTGAGCCAGTCCGGCGACGGGAGCGCACGGACCGGTTCCAGGCCTGACATTGTCAGATCGCATTCGGTTATAGGACGCAGTCGTGGATCGTACGGTTTCGACATCTGTCTCTCAGGTCGGCGATATGCTGCGCAACGCCGGTCTGCGGCCGACGCGCCAGCGGCTGGCCCTCGGGGCGCTTCTGTTTGGCCAGGGCGATCGGCACGTCAGCGCCGAGATGCTGCATGTGGAAGCGGTCGCGGCGGGTGAGCGCGTCTCTCTGGCGACGGTCTACAATACCCTGCATCAGTTCAAACAGGCGGGACTACTGCGCGAACTCGCGATCGAAGGCTCGAAAGCCTATTTCGACACCAACACGTCGAACCACAATCACTTCTACCTGGAAGCCGACGGTAAGCTGATGGATATCCCTGGCTCAGCCGTTCGCGTCGACGGTCTGCCGGAACCACCGGAGGGTATGGTGGTCAGCCACATCGACGTGGTCGTGCGGTTGGTCCGGAAGGGTGCATAAGTCGCCTCGCGGGCTCGCGGACTGATACCGATGGGCCGCCAAGCGGCCGCGGGGCAACTGGCAGCGGGGATTGACGGGGATGGTCTCGGCTTCGGGTTGGACGGCAGGCTGTCGCGCGAAGCGTCGTGGAATTGTCGTGCCTCGGGCTCGTGCCGCATGAGTGGCGCAAAGCCGTTCGAGTTGACACATCGCAGCATGGCTATTCTGGCCGTGATCTCGCTTGGCGCGCTCGCCGTGACGACGTTCCCGTTTCCGCCGGACCAACCTAGGCCATTGATCGGTCTCGCCATCCTCGTCGTCACCGTTGCTCTCTTTGCGACGGGCGCACTGCATGGCCTCGCGACGTCAGCGATCTTCTTTGTGTTGGCGTTGCTGACGGAATCGGCGATGCGCTGGTCGCTCCTGTCGAACGTGTGGTCCAATGCGACGATGCTGATCTTCGGAGGGCTCATTCTTGGGGCAGCTGCCGAGCGCTCCGGCCTTGGGCGGTTTGTGGCACGCAATCTCCTGCAACGCTTTCTGACAACATATTCAAGCCTGCTGCTTGGTATTCTGGTCGGCACCGGCGCGCTGAGCTTTCTCGTGCCCTCGACTATGGGACGGCTCGCGATCACGGTGCCGATCGTGATCTCGATCGCGCGCGAGGTCGGCTATACGCAAGGGGCGGCAGGCCACACCGGCATGGTGTTGGCCGCTGTGGCCGGAAACTTCATGACGAGCTATGCGATCCTTCCGGCCAACCTTCTTGGCGTGATCCTCACTGGCACAGCGGAGGGGCTCTACGGGCCACAACTCAGCTATGCCGAGTATTTCTTGTTGTGCGCCCCGGTCCTCGGGCTCGCGAAAGGGCTGACGTTCTGGCTGCTGCTCCGCCTACTGTTCCGGGCGCCGCCGCCGGCCATCGCGCGCGACAGCGATCCGGCGATCCTGACGCCGGCCGCGCGCCGGCTCGCCGTACTGTTGACGGTAACGGTGGCACTGTGGGCGACGGACGTGCTGCACGGCCTGCGGCCAGGCTGGATCGCGTTCGCGGCGGGCATCCTCTGTCTGTTGCCCCCGGTCTCGCTGGTGACGCTGCGCGAAAGTTTCGATGTGAACCGGATCACCGGGGTGATCACCGTTCCCGTCATGCTGGGGCTTGCGACTGTCCTCACTCAGTCTGGAGCGGGAGATCTGATCGCCCGCTTCATCACGACCATGGTCCCGCTCGAAGGGCGATCGGCGACATTTGGTTTTGCAGCTGTCGCCGTGTTTGCGGCAATCTCGTCGGTCATTGCCACGACGGTTGGCTGCGTTGCGATCGTGACGCCGCTCCTCGGAAGCGTTGGCGCCGCGACGGGGTTGTCGATCAAGGCTGGTCTGGTGGCCGAGCTGACGGGATTGCAGGCCTTGTTCTTCCACTATGAGGCGATGCCGATCATGGTCGGGCTCATGATGGGGCGTGTGTCGCCAGCAGCGGCCGTCCGTTTTCTTGTGCCGCTGGCGATCACAGGGTTTCTCGTCATTTTGCCGCTCAACATCTTGTGGCTCAAGCTGCTTGGGTATTTGCCCTGAGGCCGAAACGCCTTGATTGTCATCGGCGTATTCGGCACGCTCGATTCATCACCAAAGGGAGCACAGCATGGCGATCCAACCGATGAAGCCGATGACCGGCGTGTTCCCGATCGCGCCAACGCCGTTTACCGACGGAGGCGATCTGGACCTCGAGGGCATGCGGCGTGTGATCGACTGCATGATCGACCAGGGCGTCGATGGAATCTGCATCCTGGCCAACTACTCCGAGCAGTTTCTGCTGTCGGATGCCGAACGCGAGACGCTGTTGCGCCTGTCAATGGAGCATGTGCGAGGCCGGGTGCCGGTCATCGTCACGACGAGCCACTTCTCGACACGGCTGGCCATTGAGCGGGCCAAGGCGGCCGCGTCGGCGGGTGCCGCCATGCTGATGATGATGCCGCCTTATCATGGCGCCGCCCTCAAGGCGGACGAGCCGCAGATGATCGAGCATTTCCAGCGGGTCGCCGAGGCCGCCCGCATCCCGATCATGGTGCAGGATGCGCCGCTGTCGGGTGTCACACTGTCGGTGCCGTTTCTGGTGCGGCTCGCGCGCGAAGTTCCGCTGGTCGCCTTCTTCAAGATCGAAGTGCCGGGCACTGCGGCTAAGCTGCGTGCCTTGATCGAAGCGGGTGGCACGGCAATCGCAGGTCCATTCGACGGTGAAGAATCGATCACGCTGATGGCCGATCTCGACGCCGGGGCGACGGGCACGATGCCAAGTGCGCTGATTCCGGATCTGATCAAGCCGGTGCTGGCCCACCATGCCGCCGGCCGTCGCAAGGAAGCCGCGGCCCAGTACGCGCGGATCCTCCCACTGATCAACTTCGAGAACCGGCAGTGCGGCCTGCGCGCCACCAAGACGGTGATGAAGGCTGGCGGCGTGATCAAGAGCGACGCCGTTCGCCATCCCCTGACGGCGCTGCATCCGACCACACGTGATGGATTGCTTGAGCTGGCGCGCGAGACCCATCCGCTTGTGTTGACCTGGGGCAAGTGAGCGCCGGTTTACAAGCGACAATCAAGAAGGCCCGCGATCGCTCGCGGGCCTCGTTGTTTTTGGACGGCGGTCGTTCGGGTCTAATCGAGCTTGATGTTGGCGGTCTTGATCAGGCCCTCGTTGATCTTGCCATCTTCCTCGAGAAATTTGATCAGTTGTTCAGGCGTTGAGACCACCGGGGCGAAGCCGAGTGTCGTCAAGCGCGACTTGAACTCGGCGTCCTTGCCGATCTCGGCCATCTTTGCTGCGATCTTGGCGGTGATTTCCTTCGGCGTTCCCGCCGGGGCCCAAAGCGAGAACCAGATCGGTACGTCAGCGCCTGGGAAGCCGAGTTCGGTCAGCGTCGGCACGTCCGGGAACTGGGCGCTGCGCTCGCTATGATTGACGTTGAGCAGTGCCAGCTTGCCGGCCTTGATGTGCGGCGTCGTAATAGTCTCGTTCATCAGGTGGGCGGTGCCCGCGAGAAGATCGTTCAACCCGTCAGCGCCGCCGCGATAAGGTACGTGCAGGATATCGATGCCCGCCTTGAGCTTCAGCATCTCGACGCGCATCTGCGTCGCCGTACCGACGCCCGAGGATGCGAACACCAGCTTGCCGGGGTTCTTCTTCGCGTACTCGATCAGCTCTTTGAACGTCTTGACGCCTACCGACGGGTGGACGGCGAAGCCTGTGACCATGTCGCCGGCCCGGCTGATCGGCGCAAAGCTCTTCAGCGGGTCGTAGTTGGTCTTCTTGAGAAGCGGAAAAATGTTCAGCGTGTTGTTCGGCGTAAACAACAGCGTGGAGCCGTCCGGGGCGGATTTTGCTGCGGCCTCGGCGCCGATTGTGCCTGATGCGCCGCCACGGTTTTCGATGACGAATGGCTGCCCGAAAGCCTGCGACAGCTTCTCGGCCCAGGGGCGCGCGATCGTATCGGTGCCACCACCAGCCGCGTAGGGGACAATGACCTTCACGGGCTTGTCGGGCCAAGTGCCTTGAGCGATGGCGGGCCGGGCGATCGAGGCTGCCAACCCACCAGCCGCGAGACCAAGAATTTTACGACGATCCATGATGATTCCTTCGAGTTATTCAACTTTGATGTTGTTCTTTTTGATGACTTCCTTGTTCCGCTCGATGTCCTGGACGAGGTACTTGCGCATATCCTCGGGCGACTGTTGCGGAACAACAACGTTTACGGCGAGCATCTTCGACTTCATATCGTCGGTCTTGGCGATCTCGGCCATCTTTGCGTTGATTTTCTCGCGAATGTCCTTCGCGGTACCAGCCGGCGCCCAGAGCGAGAACCACACCGGGATCTCCGCATCCATGATGTCGAGCTCCTTCATCGTCGGGACGTTCGGAAACTCGGGATGTTTGAGGGCACCATCGATGTTGAGCAGGATCAGCTTGCCGGCCTTCACGTGAGCGAGCGTGATCGGCTCGTTCATCATGTGGATGACGCCCGGCAGATGATCATTCAGCGTATCTGCACCGCCACGATAGGGAACGTGCAGGATGTCGATCCCAAACTTGTTCTTGATCGCCTCGAGTTTCAAGTGATTGCCCATGCCGACTCCGGAGGAGCCGAAAGTCAGCTTTCCCGGATTCTTCTTGGCGTAATCCACCAAATCCTGGATCGTCTTGATCCCGAGCGAGGGATGGACCGTGAAGCCGACGAGGGCATCGCCGGTGCGCGCGACGGGATCGAAATCCTTCACCGAATCGAACCCGACCTTTCGCAGACTCGGCACAATAGCGATCGAGGCATTGGGCGTATATAGCAGCGTGTAACCGTCGTTCGGTGATTTCGCCACCGACTCGATGCCGATCGAGCCGCTGGCACCACCGCCACGATTTTCGACGATGAACTGCTGCTTGAACTCCTGGGTGAGCTTGTCAGCCCAAACGCGCGCGGTCTGGTCGGTGGCGCCGCCCGGCGCAAACGGCACGACGATCTTTACGGGCTTGTCGGGCCAAGCGGCTCCTTGGGCGGACACTGAAGTTGCGAGAGCGGCAGACAGTAGTCCACCGATGGCGAGAACGACGACGCGACGACGCATATCAGTCACCTCCGATTGGTCCGGCACAGGTATCCGGACGTGGCTCCAGGGAGTTACTCCAGCTTGATGTTGGCGGCCTTGATGACATCGCCGTTGGCCTTGGTGTCGGCCACAAGATGCGCCTTCATCTCGGCGGGCGTCTGGATCGGCACCTCGACATTGATGCCGCGCATCTTGGCCTTCATCTCATCGCTCTTAGCGAGTTCGGCGATCTTGGCGTGCAGCTTGGTCGCGATGTCCTTCGGCGTGCCGGGTGGACCCCAAACTGAGTACCAGATCGGCACGTCAGCATCCTTGACGCCGGCCTCCGATAGCGTCGGTACGTCGGGGAATTCGGGATGGCGCGACGTGTGATTGATGTTGAGCAGGATCAGCTTGCCGGCCTTCACATGGGGGAGAACGTTAATCTCGTTCATCATATGCACGTTGCCGGGCAAAAGATCGTTGAGCGCATCGGCACTGCCGCGATAAGGAACGTGCAAAATATCGATTCCGGCGCGGAACTTGAGCGCCTCGATCCGAAGCTGGGTGGCGGTGCCGAGGCCAGCCGAACCGAAAACGAGCTTGCCCGGGTTCTTCTTCGCGTACTCGACGAATTCCTTGAAATTCTTCACGCCAATGCTCGGGTGAATGACGAAGCCACAGACGAGATCGCCGACGCGCGCGATGGGCTCGAAAGCCAGTCGGATCGTACGGCGTCTTGCGCATGTTCGGCAGAACCGAGATCGTGGCATTCGGCGTCATCAACAGCGTGTAACCGTCGGGCGCCGCCTTGAAGGCGGCTTCCGTGCCAATCATGCCGGCGGCGCCACCGCGGTTCTCGACGATGAACTGCTGGTTGAACGCCTTGCCGAGTGCCTCGGCCCAGGGACGCGCGATCAGATCCGATGCGCCGCCCGGCGCGTAGGGCACGATGATCTTGACCGGCTTGTCGGGCCAGCTGGCGGCCTGAGCCGCCGCCTTTGTCGCAGCACCCGTGCCGGCGGCGATCGCCGCTCCGGCCATTCCAAGAAATTCGCGACGGCCAAGAAATTCGCGACGGCGCATGGAGATCTCCCCGTTTTAGCGACGGACATGGTTCCTATTGGCAAATGTGTTGAGGAAGTTCGAGGCGGCGTCAAGGGCCGCCTCTGCATCATTCCTGGAAGGCCGTCTCGCGCGCCTTCCGAATGTTCGGCATGAAAATGAATAGCAGCACGATCCCCGAGACGATCAGGAACGTCAGCGACAGCGGCCGCTGCAGGAACACCCACGGGTCACCGCGGGAGAGCAGCATGGCGCGTCGCATGTAGACTTCCATCAGCGGCCCGAGCAGGAAGCCGAGCAACAGCGGCGCCGGCTCGCAGCCGAGCTTGATGAAGACGTAGCCCAGCACCGCGAAGAAGGCCATGAACAGCACTTCGGTCGCGAGGTTGTTCAGGCTGTAGACGCCGATGCAGCAGAAGAACAGGATTGCGATCGACAGCAGCCGGTAGGGAACCAGCAGCATCTTCACCCACATGCCGATCAGCGGCAGGTTCAGCACCAGCAGCATCAGGTTGCCGATCCACATCGAGACGATCATGCCCCAGAACAGACCGGGCTTCTGCTCCATGACCTGCGGACCTGGCACGATGCCGTGGATCATCATGCCGCCGATCATCATCGCCATCACCGCGTTCGACGGAATGCCGAGCGTGAGCATCGGGATGAAGGAGGTCTGGGCTGCGGCGTTGTTCGCAGCTTCAGGTCCGGCGACGCCCTCGATCATTCCGGTGCCGAATTTCTCGGGCGTCTTGGAAAGCTTCTTCTCGATCGAGTAGGAGGAGAACGATGCCAGCACGGCGCCGCCGCCCGGCAGAATGCCAAGCAAGCTGCCGATCGCGGTGCCACGCAAGATAGGCATCGCGGACGTCTTGAGATCCGCCAAAGTCGGCATCAGCCCGGCAATTTTGGACGATACAAGATCTCGCCGTTCAGGATTCCCGAGGTTGTTGATGATTTCGCCGATGCCGAACAGTCCCATCGCGACGATGACGAAGCCGATACCGTCGAATAGGTCACCAATGCCGAACGTGAAGCGCGTGTTGCCGGTATTGACGTCGGTGCCGACAAGGCCGAGCAGCATGCCAAGGAAGATCATGCCCATGGCCTTGACGACCGAGCCCGACGCCATGACGACTGCCAGAACGAGACCCAACACCATCAGCGAGAAGTAGTCGGCAGGCGCGAATTGCTGGGCAAGCTTGGTCAGCGGCGGCGCGGCCAGCACGATCAGAAATGTGGCAACGGTGCCGGCGAAGAACGAACCCAGGGCTGCGATCGCGAGCGCCGGGCCGGCGCGGCCTTGCCGAGCCATGGCGTAGCCGTCGAGAGCGGTGACAACCGACGAGGCTTCGCCGGGAAGGTTGACCAGGATGGCCGTGGTCGAGCCGCCATACTGGGCCCCATAGTAGATGCCGGCCAGCATGATCAGCGCGCCTTCAGGCGTCAGAAAATACGTGACCGGCAGCAGCAGCGCCATGGTGGCGACCGGACCGACGCCTGGCAACACGCCGATCGCCGTTCCGATGAAGGCACCCATCAGACACCAGAAGAGATTCTTAAAGGAGAGTGCGACCGAAAAACCGAGCGCGAGATTGTCGATAACCTGGCCAAAGTCCATATCGAGTACCTCGAAGCTCAGGATTTCAATGAGAAGAGCAGACCCAGCAATTTAGGCGTCGGCCATGTCGGAATGGGCATCCCGAGGAGCCAAACGAATGTGCTGTATCCCAAGGCAATCATGATCGCCAAGAAACCGAGATACTCACGCCAGCGGGTCTCAGGGGTTCCCAAAGCACACAGCGTGAGTGAGACGATCATCGTGATGATCAGTCCGAAATCGTCGATCATCAGCCCGAATGCCATTGTTGCCAGCAACACCATCAGGAACGGTTGCCAGGCAATTGGCATCTCGAGAGCTTGCAGCAGCACGGCGGATCCCAGGCAAACCGGGACGACGCCCCAGGCGGCAGAGACACCGATTGCTGGTCCATAGAAGATAACGGCGAGAGTCGCTGCCGTTGTTAAACCGACAATCAATGCAGCGCGAAGCAGCCCGGCGCCGAAGCCGGGCAGATCTTTCAAGAAGGCCTGGACAAGAAGGATCACTCCGGTACCAACAAGGCACCACGCCAGGATCAACGGTAAAACGCCTGTGCCCGGTCGCTGCGGCGTACCGCGTGGATAGTCGGCACCTATCCAGATCGCCATGAAGCCGATGGCGATGAACATGACTGCTGTGGCCATGTCCTGGCCGTTCTTGATACGCATACCCGTTTCTTCCTCCCCCACCTTAGTCCGGACATTACACCGAAATCCGGAGAGGACGATAGCGGCTCAATTATGATTCTGTCACGGCGAGCCGATCTGCAACTCGGCAGCCACACCCCGAGGAGTTGTCGGGCCCGCCCACCGGTCAGGAGCAGTAAGCCTCGAAAACCAGGCCGGACAGGCGACTGCCCTTGTCGCTCGACAGATGCAGCGAGAGGCTCGCGATATCCGGAGCGCCCGTCAGACAATCCCGGCTGCCAAACCGGTCGGCAGGCGCTACCGCGTTCAGGCGAATGCCAGCGGGCGCCCAGACCTTGGCCTCATTGCGGGTAAGGGTCGCGAGCGCCGAACGAGCGATGGCGCCGATGGCCTTGGCCCGGGGCGTGGCACGCTGCGTGTCGGCGACAATATTGAGGATCGTGCCTTCCGCGAGCGTCGTGCGCATGCGATTGGCGGCGACCTTTGAAGTCAGGACCGGAAGAGCCAGTAAATCGGTAACGGCCGTCTCGACCTCGGCCTCGGTCGCGGCCGACGAGGTTTCTGGGACAGCCGCAAGGTTAACCACACAGTCGACACCACCGTAGCTTTGCACGGCATCGCGGGCGAAGCGGACCATGGCATCGGATGCCGTCAGCGGTCCCGTGAACAGGCGCACGTCCATGGCGCTTTGTGCGGCCAGCTCGGCCGTGGCCATGATCTCCGGGCCTTCTTCGAAGGATTGCAGGATCAGGCGGCAGCGATGCTCGGCAAAGGCGCGGGCGAGTTCGACGCCGAGCGAGCCCGTCAGGCCCGTCAACAGCACGCGCTTGCCGGCGAGATCCGGATAATCGGGGGCGAACTCAACACTATCAATCGCGGTCATCAACATCCGGGCCGTCCCTCCACTAAGACCAGCAATCGCGCCGGCCGCCGTCTCAGCTCAACAAAGCCAATTCGGTCCTAACGAGACCTAAATGCCCGCCGATTCGGGTCGGGCCTTGGCCGGATTCGGGCTTTTTGTAGCGCCGCGTTTAACCGTTGCGGCGGTCCCGTGTCTGTTGGCGTGGTGGACCAACTCGCGCACCGAGGAGGATGCATCACGACCTACACGATACCCTACGGGCGGCGAAGGGACAGCACACGTGTCACCGACGCTCAGGCCCAGGTCGCTCAGGCCCAGGTCGCTCAGGCCCAGGTCGGTTTGATCCAGTTGTGGAGGGCAATGCCACCGTCCACGACCAGCGTGGTGCCGGTGACATATCGGCAGAAGTGGTCCGAGAGCAGGGCCAGGGCAGGCCCGGCGAGATCGTCCGCATTGCCAAGCCGGCCCATCGCGATCTTGCCGCCGAAGTCGAAGGCGTTGGCATTGAAGCCGCCGCCGGGAATAGCGCCCGGCGCCAGCGCGTTGACGCGGATGCCGTCGGGACCGAACGCGCGGGCGAGTTCCTTGACGACCATGGTCTGGCCGGCCTTCGACGACGAATAATGCGGCAGGTTGCGCGGCGACTCGGCATGCAGCGATGTCACGATGATCATGCGCCCCTTGATGCCGGCGGCTTTCATGCGCCGTCCCAACTCGCGCGCCAGGAAGAACCCCGAGCGCACGTTTACGTTCACCATGCCGTCCCAGACGTCCTCAGAGACGTCGAGCAGATGGTCGGTCTCCTTGCGCGGCGGCGAGGCGGCGTGAACGAGCATGTGAACCGGACGGTCGCCGAGCTTGGCGACCAGGGCTTTCCAGCCATCCTTGCCGGACAGGTCGGTTTGGATCGCCTCGGCCTTGCCGCCGGCCTTGGTGATTGCATCAAGGGTCGCGGCATTCCGCGCCGGGTCGATGTCGGCGAGCAGAACCTCGGCACCTTCGCGGGCGAGCGCCTCGGCTATGGCGCGGCCGATGTTCGACGCCGATCCCGTGACGAGCGCGCGCTCGCCTTTGAATAATCCGAATGCCTGCATGGTGGATCCTGCCTCTGCTGTGCGTTATTGAAATGCAAGTCGCGTTGATGCGATCTATCGCAGGCTTGCGCCTAGCCGCGCGAGGACGCGAGCAGCTTCGGCGGCAATCGTGCGGATCACGTCGCCAGCCAGCTCGACGCGCTCGATCAGTGCGGCGCTCTGGCCGGCCGGCAGCACGCCATACTCGAGGTCGCCCTCGATGCGGCCCCGGTGCGACGCCGCCTCGCCGACCTCGCGCAACTGGTGCGGATAGGCCTTGATCTCCTGCTCGCGGCCTTCCCACGATTTGGTGAAGGCATTGCGGATCATGCGGTTGCTCTTGCCGGAGTGCGCGCGCGTGACGATCGTGCCGTCCTCGTCGATCTCGGTAATGCGGCGCTTGTAGTTGTCGTGACCGCGAGCCTCGGCCGTTGCGATGAAGCGGGTTCCCATCCAGATGCCGGTCGCTCCGAGCGCCAGGGCGGCGACGAGCCCGCGCCCGTCCGCAATGCCACCGGCGGCTACGACGGGTACGCGGACCTGATCGACGACGCGCGGGACGAGAACCATGCTGCCAATGCGGCCGACATGGCCGCCACCCTCATGGCCGGATGCGATGACGGCGTCGACGCCGGACCGCTCGACGGCGCGAGCTTGTTTCGCTGTTCCGACAAGCGCCATCACCTTGACGCCACTCGCTCGCGCCTGCGCCATGATCGGGCCCGGATCGCCAAGGCCAGCGACGATGATCGGCACGCGCTCCTCGAACGTGATGTCGATGTGGGCGCGGACCTCACGCTCGTAGGCTTCGACCGTCTCGCCGCCGCCGCTGGTCCGCGCGAACAGGATGTCGACCCCGAACGGCTTGTCGGTTTCCGATCGCGCCAGCCTGATTTCCTCGCGCAATCGTTCCGGCGGCATGTAGGCCGAGCCGATGCAACCGAGCCCGCCGGCATTCGAGACGGCAGCCGCAAGCTGTCCGTAAGCCACCTGGTACATGCCGGCCTGGCAGATCGGATAACGGATACCAAGCAGACGGCAGAGCGTGTTGTCGGCGAAGATCTGGTCCGGAGTCATGGCGTCAGTCGACCTTGACAAGCTTTTGCAGCACGGCGCGCGGCGGGGTGGGATGCTTCTGATCGGGGAACAGATTGCCCCAGGCCGTCCGTGAGACCTCGCCGACATAGATGTCTCCACGGGAATCGACGGTGATCCCGTGCGGCGACGTAAATGGCCCCGGGAAGTTCGACGGCGTGCGGTCGCCGATGCGGGCGAGCACCCGGCCGTCGGCTTTCGACACCACCGACACACGCGGACCGAGGTTCGATGCGTTGCGGCTGAAGCCGTAGGTCGGGCCGGCTTCGCCGACATAGCAATAGGGGCATTTGCATGGCATGCAGATAGCGCTGGGACGGTGCAGGTTGCGCCACTCGGTCTCGTATTTTCCATTGCCGTTGAATACCTGCACGCGATGGTTCTCGCGGTCGGCGACATAGACCCAGCCGTCCTCGTCGCAGTTGATGTTGTGCGGCAGGTTGAACTCGCCCGGCCCGATGCCCGAGGTGCCCCACGACTGGATGTGGCGGCCGTCAGGGGTGTACTTGTGCACGCAGGCATTGCCGTAGCCGTCCGAGACGTAGATGTCGCCTTGCGGCGAGAGCGCGGTGTGCGTGCATTGGCAGAACGGCTGGCCACTCATGTAGGGCTTTGGTTTGCCGGGCGTGCCGAGCGTCATCAAGACCTTGCCGTCGAGCGTGCAGCGGCGCACGGAATGATCGCCGTCGTCGGTGCAGAAGATGGTGTCGTCAGGTGCGATATGGAGGCCGTGTGCGCGCTTGAAGGTACCCTCCCCCCAGGAGCGCAGGAAGTTGCCCTCGCGATCGAACACAGTGACGGGATGCGCGCTGCGGCTGAAGACATAGACCTGATCGCGGCTGTCGACGGCGACGGCGGCGACCTCGTTGAAGTCCCAGCCATCGGGCAGCTTCGCCCAGTTCGGGATCAAGCGATATTTGAACTGGCCCGAGCCGAGGATGCTCTCAGAGGACATCGACATCTGCGTTTGCTCCGAACGGTGCGCCTAACTTGCAGCCCGGAATTTTCCCCGCCGGGCCGAAGCAAAGCAAGGCTAGTCCATGACGCCACGGCTGTCACTTGCAGAGCCGCCTTCGTTACGATGCGTGTTGCCGGTGTCCGGTCCATCGTGACTTTTATTGGCGCATCAGCGGCCCACTTTGCAAATGTGCGCGTGCCGTGATGGTGACTGGGATTGCGAGCGAGCGCTGTTGCACCTCGGCGTTCGCGGATAGGCCCCGGATGCAACCAGCGCTGAGGTGCGCTGGCTGACCGGGAATCGCTGGTGGTCAGCCAGGGAACTTGCGCGACGAAGCCGGGCCACGCGGCACTAGACGTCGAGGTTCGCGACGTTGAGGGCGTTTTCCTGAATGAATTCGCGGCGCGGTTCGACGACGTCGCCCATCAGCTTGGAGAAGATCTCGTCGGCCTCGTTGAGATCGCCGACCTTGACCTGAAGCAACGTGCGCGCATCGCGGTCGAGCGTCGTCTCCCAGAGTTGGTCGGGATTCATCTCGCCGAGGCCCTTGTAACGCTGCAGCGAGATGCCCTTGCGGCCCGTCTCGTAGACGGCGTCGAGCAGATTGCGTGGGCCATAGATCGGGATTTCACTGTCCTTGCGCTTCAGCGTCGCGGGCTTGCCGTAAATCTCATGCAGCTGGGTATGGCGCTCGTTGAGGCGGCGCGCCTCCAGCGAACCGAGCATGGCGCGGTCCAGGATCTGAACCTCGGCAACGCCGCGCACCTCGCGCTTGAACTGGAACCCGTCGTTACCGAAGCGGCCGGTCCAACCCTGTTCCGTTTCCTCGGCGACCATGTTGAGGCGGCCGGCAATCATCTCTGCGACTTTGTTGGCGCTCTCCGCCGACAGTACCAGCTTGGTGTCGAAGGCGCCGCCGATGGCCGCCTGCTCGACGACAAAGCGCGCATAGCGCGAATGCAGATCCTCGACCACCCGGGTGATGGCACGCGCCTGCTCCACGGCGTCGCGCAGATCCTTGCCCGTGCGCACCTCGCCGGTGCCGAGCGCCAGCGTGGTGTTCTCGAGCCCCGCGTCGATCAGATAGTCCTCGAGCGCGCGTTGATCCTTGAGGTAGGTTCCGGATTTGCCCTTGGTGACTTTGTAGAGTGGCGGCTGGGCAATGTAGAGATGGCCCTTCTCCACCAACTCCGGCATTTGCCGGTAGAAGAACGTCAGCAGCAGCGTTCGGATGTGAGCGCCATCCACGTCGGCGTCCGTCATGATGATGATCTTGTGGTAGCGGAGCTTCGCGATGTTGAACTCGTCGCGGCCGATGCCAGTGCCAAGTGCAGCAATGATGTTGGTGACCTGCTCGGAGTTGAGCATCTTGTCGGTGCGCGCCCGCTCGACGTTCAGGATCTTGCCGCGGATCGGTAGCACGGCCTGATACTCGCGCTTGCGTCCCTGTTTGGCGGAGCCACCGGCCGAGTCGCCCTCGACGATGAACATTTCAGTGTTTGTGGCATCGCGATCCTGGCACTCGGCGAGGCCGCCGGGGAGCCGCAGACCATCGAGCGCGCCTTTGCGCCGCGTCAGCTCGCGCGCCTTGCGGGCTGCCTCGCGGGCGAGGGCCGCCTCGACGATCTTGGTAACGATGATCTTGCCTTCTTTGGGATGCTCCTCGAACCAGGCGTTGAGCTGATCGCCAACGACGTTTTCGACCACCGGCTTCACTTCCGACGAGACAAGTTTGTCCTTCGTCTGGCTGGAGAACTTCGGATCGGGCACCTTGACCGACAGCACGCAAGTCAAACCTTCACGGCTGTCATCGCCGGTCAGATCCACCTTCTCCTTCTTCGCGATTCCGCTGTCGTTCGCGTACTTGTTGACGACGCGCGTCAGTGCCGCGCGGAAGCCCGCCAGATGCGTACCGCCGTCGCGCTGCGGAATGTTGTTGGTGAAACAGAGAACGTGCTCGTGGTAGCTGTCATTCCACCACAGCCCCAGCTCGACGGTGATGCCGTCCTTCTCGCTGCGCACCATGATCGGCTCGCCGATGAGCGGGGCCTTGGAGCGGTCGAGATAGCGGACGAAAGCCGCGACGCCGCCGTCGTAGCGCATGGTCTCGGTCTTGATGTCGGCGTGCCGCGCGTCCCTGAGAACGATCTGAGCGCCGGAGTTCAGGAAGGCCAGCTCGCGCAGGCGATGCTCTAGCGTGCCATAGTCGAACTCGACCTTGGTAAAGGTATTCGTGGAGGGCAGGAACGAGACTTCCGTGCCGCGCTCGCCTTTGCCGTCGCCGACGACCTTGAGCGGTGCCGCCGTATTGCCGTCGCGGAACTCGACGAAATGCTCCTTGCCGCCGCGCCAGATCCGCGCCCTGAGCCAGGTCGAGAGGGCATTGACCACCGACACGCCGACGCCGTGCAGGCCGCCGGAGACCTTGTAGGAATTCTGGTCGAACTTGCCGCCCGCGTGCAGTTCGGTGAAGACGATCTCTGCCGCCGACCGCTTGGGGTCCTGGTCGTCGTCGTTCTTGATGCCGGTGGGGATGCCGCGGCCATTGTCCCGCACGGTCACCGAGCCTTCGGCGTTCAGCACGACGGTGCACTCGGTTGCGTGTCCGGCCAAGATCTCGTCGATCGCATTGTCGACGACCTCGTAGACCATGTGGTGCAGGCCGGAGCCGTCGTCGGTATCACCGATGTACATGCCCGGGCGCTTGCGGACGGCGTCCAACCCCTTCAGCATCTTGATGGAATCGGCACCATAGTCTTCGGCCGCGGGCTCTGTGTTCGCGGGCGTCGCGCTCATGTTCGGAGGTGTCCTGGAGACTGGTTTCCAATGTGGATTTGATTATACCACGAACCCCTGCCGCAGGTGCGAGAAATCGCATCCCGGCGGCGTGTTTTTCGCGGGTTTTTTAATAATAAAAATCAATATCTTATGGTGGTGACGCCGGCCATGATCGGCTCACGCTGCTGCGGCGATCCGTCCTTCTTCGACAACGAGAAATTGGGCGTCGTTCAATAGCGACGAGAAGGCTTCCCGATCCGTACCCGTCATCCAGGCTTGACTGCCCAACCGGAGGATCTCGGCGAAGAGCGCGGCGCGCCGGCGTTCGTCGAGATGGGCCGCGATCTCGTCGAGGAGTAGGATCGGGGCGGCGCCGTCGCGTCGCTCGCGGATCAGCTCGGCGTGCGACAGGATCAGTCCGATCAGCAACGCCTTCTGCTCGCCGGTCGAGCTGTTGTCGGCTGGCATCGCCTTCGGACCGTGGCCAACGACGAGGTCGGTGCGGTGCGGGCCTTCCAGCGTTCGCCCGGCGGCACGGTCGCGCTCGCGTCCGGTGGCCAGGATCGCGAGATAAGCATCTTCGACGTCGACGGCGGGGCGCAGCCCGACATCGATCTCGAGGCGGCCTTCGAGACGCAGCGTGGCCCAGGGAAACGGCGACTCCGGCGCCCGTTGGCGGCGCGCGTCGATCATCGACGTTAGCCCGGCGAGCGCTTCGACCCGGGCAGCGGCGATGGCGACGCCCGTTTCCGCCAGGGCGGCTTCCAGCCCAGCAAATTGGCCGGGGTCGCGAACGCCATCCTCGAGCAAGCGGTTCCGCTGGCGCATCGCCCGCTCGAACTGGCCAGCGCGCCGCGCGTGGGCCGCGTCGAAGCACAGCACAAGGCGATCGAGAAACCGGCGGCGCTCGCCGGCGGGGCCCGTGAACAGCCCATCCATGGCCGGCGTCAGCCAGATCATTTCGACGTGATCGGCGAGCACGCCGGAGCCCGACTGCGTTTCGCCGTTGATGCGCACGATACGGCCGGTACGCTCGGTGCTGCCCTGGCGCGGATCGAGGCCGGTGCCGATGTCGACTGGGCCCGTCGCGGTTTGAAGCGTTGCGGCGACGGCCCAATGGCCCCGGCCGTCGCGGCGTGCAAGATCAGGATAGGCGGCGCGGCGCAGGCCTTGGCCGGCCGCCAGCATCGACACCGCTTCGAGCACGTTGGTCTTGCCGGCGCCATTGGGTCCGGCCAGCACGACCGGCTGGGCCCCGAGCGCAAGCGACAGGTGCGCGTGGTTGCGGAAATCCGTCAGCACCAGGCGTTCGATCCACATGATCAATGGCTTTCGGGGCGTTTGGGTGCGCCGCTCACCAAAGGGAAACCGCCGATGCGCCCTCGTGCCGGGGTGGAACTGTGATCCGTGGTCACCGGTGATACGCGGGGTCCGCTCACACCCGCATAGGCATCAGAACGTAGAGCGCGCGGTCGTCGCCGCCGTCCTTGACCATGGTCGGCGAGCCCGGATCGGCGAGCATGAATTGCAGCGTGTCGCTTTCGAGCTGACCGGAAATATCCAGCAGATAGCGGGCGTTGAAGCCGATCTCGAGGCCGCCCGAGCCGTAGTCGACGGGAAGCTCCTCGGTGGCGCTGCCGCCATCGGGATTGTTGACCGACAGGATCAGTTTGTCCTTGCTGATCGCGAGCTTCACGGCCCGCCCGCGCTCGCTGGCAATGGTCGAGACGCGATCCACTGCGGCGGCAAACTGGGCGTTCGAAACCTTCATCGACTTGTCGTTGCCTTGCGGAATGACGCGCTGATAGTCGGGGAAGCTGCCGTCGATCAGCTTGGACGTCAGCGTGATCGGGCCGATTTCGAAGCGAACCTTGGCGGCGGATACGCCGACGTTGACGGTCGCTTCGGTTGCTTCGAGCAGACGATGCAACTCGTGCACGGTCTTTCGCGGAATGATCACGCCGGCCATGCCTTCCGCGCCCTTGGGGCAGTCGAGGTCGAGCTGCGCGAGGCGGTGACCGTCGGTCGCCACGGCCCGTAGCGCGGTCTTCCCGGCCCGCTGCGCGGTATGCACGTAGATGCCGTTCAGGTAGTAGCGGGTTTCCTCTGTCGAGATCGCAAAGCGCGTCTTTTCAATGAGGTTCTTCAGGTCAGCCGCGGACAGCTCGAAGGTGTGCGACATGTCGCCGGCGGCCAGATTCGGGAAATCATCGGCGGCTAGCGTCTGCAGCGCAAAGCGCGAGTGACCCGCAGTGATGGTGAGGCGCTCCCGCTCGGCGTCGCGCGTGATTTCGACCTCTGAGCCGTCCGGCAACTTGCGCACGATGTCGTGCAGCATATGGGCCGGAACCGTGATGGCACCCGGCTGCGACACCTCTGCAGGGGCCGCCTCGACGACCTCACGCTCGAGGTCTGTCGCTTTCAGTTGTAGCAACGTTCCCGACGCCTTCAACAGCACGTTTGAGAGGATCGGAATTGTCGTGCGGCGCTCGACCACGCTCGTGACATGTCCGAGCGCGCGCAGAAGCTCGCTTCGTTCAATCACCAGCCGCATTGGTCCGTCCCCATCGATGTCTGCACGACGATCGATCCTCCGGCGCCTCGTTTAGGGGCGGTTGCCCGGTCGCTTCCCGAGGGTTCGGGATAACGCTGCAGCCCACCATGTCGGAGAATCGTTGTGTCTCGAACTTGGCGCGGAATACCCGGCTTTGCAAGGGCCTGTCTGTGGCGCCGCAGCGATTGAGCGAAGATGCCCAAAGGCAAAGCGGGCCCCGAGGGGCCCGCTGCACGTGTTCCGGCTTCCGGTTTAACCCGAGAGCTGCTTTTTCAGCTCGTCGAGCTCGTCCTTGAGGCGGGTATTGCCGCTGAGCTCACCTTCGATCTTGCGGATCGCGTGCAGGACAGTCGTGTGGTCCCGGTTGCCGAACCGGCGGCCGATCTCGGGCAGCGACCGCTGCGTCAGCTGCTTCGCCAGATACATGCCGATCTGTCGTGGCCAGACCACCGACCGATGACGCCGCTGCGAGAGGATATCGCCGCGCGAGATGCCAAAGTGGCGCGAGATGATCCGCAGGATGTCCTCGATCTTGATCCGGCGCGGCTCGATGCCGTGGATCAGGTCGCGGATCACGGTCTCGACCACTTCTCGCGTCATCGGCGTCCGCATGTGCTGCCACGTCACGTAAAGACGCGTCACGGCGCCATCCAGCTCGCGGCCGCTCTCCGTCAGGCGTTCGGCCAGCAGCTCGACAACCTCGCGCGAGATCTCGAACGACGGGTCGATCGCCCGCTTCTCTTGGATCCGGCGCTCCAGGATCTTCACCCGCAGCTCGTGATCGTGCGAGGTCAGCTCCGTCGCCAGACCACGCATCATCCGCGACCGCATCCGATCGCTGAACCGGGTCAGCTGGCCCGGCGGCACGTCGGCCGCGACGACGAGCTGACGCCCGCTATCGAGCAGCATGTTGATGATGTGGTCGAACTCGAGCTCCGTCTTCTCGCCCTTCAGGAACTGGAGATCGTCGATCAGCAACAGGTCGACAGACCGGAACCGGTCCTTGAACGCCATGGCGTCCTGGGCCTTCAGCGCCTCGACGAACTGGAACAGGAAGCGCTCGGCGGTGAGGTAGAGCACCTGGGCGTGCGGCGTCCGGCGCTTCACCTCCCAGGCGATGGCATGCAGCAAGTGGGTCTTGCCGTGGCCGACGCTTGCGTGGATGTAGAGCGGATTGAAGCCGCGTTCTTCAGCAAAAATGGTTTCGGCCACCTGGGTCGCACCCGCATGCGCCATGCGGTTCGTCGGGCCGGCGACAAAGCTTTCGAAGGTGTAGCGGGGATCGAGAGGCGAGCCCTCGAGACCGTTGACTTGAGTGCGCGGCAGGGTCGGTTGCCCCATCTGGGGACGAACACCGAGCAACCTGGGTTCAGCCGCCGAGCTGCTGCGCGGTCCGTCACCGGAATCGGTCTTTACTGCTGCCGCGCTCTGCTGCCGCACCGGTACGCCCGGCTGGCGCAGCTGCACGTCAACGCGTTCGACGCCTTTGAATTCGAGGCCGGCGCACTTCAGGAGCTGATCGGCGTAATGCGTCTCGATCCACTTCTTGAGGAACTTCACCGGGACCGTGCCCTTCAGCACTGTCCCATCGAAGCTCTGGAACTCCAGCGAGCCGAACCAGCTGTTGAATACCTCTTCGCCGAGGCGTGCGCGGAGCGTCGCCCGCACCCGCTGCCCGCGCTGATTGACGTCATCCGGCGATACCGGTTTGGCAGGCTTGGCTTCGCGACAATGGTCGTCGCCGTTCTGGTCGCCGTCTCCCGGCAACTCTGGCGCAAAGTCTTGGAATAGCGACTTGTCAAACGATGCCTCTTCGAACCCGCGCCCGTCTGAGCGTTGGTCGACGTCCTTGCGATCAGTCATGTAGCTCCCCGCATTACAACCAGAGTCGACTGCCGCTTTGTGCAGACCACTCGCGAACCGCGCCCTCGCACGGCTCTTCCGCAACCTAACGCACGATACTCCTTCGTATTCGGACTAGCCCTGCACCCACGGCAAACCAGCGGCCTTCCAGCCGGTGCTGCCGCGATGCTTGCGGGCATCAAGGGCCCCCTCAAAGCCCTCGGCGACGTTGAAGCAATTCTTGAAGCCGATCCGCATCATGGTCTCGGCAGCCTGGAGGCTGCGTCCACCCGATCGGCAGATGAAGTAGAGTTCGCTGTCGGGATCCGCATCGATCTGTTTCAGCTGCTCACTGAGCTGTTCCACGAACGCCGGGTTCATCCGGTTTTCAGGGAACGTCAGCCACTCCACCAGGACAAGACGCTTCGTAATCGAGGAAAGGTCCGGCATCCCCACGAACGCCCATTCTGCTCGTGTCCGCACATCGATCAGAACGGCCTTCGGGTTCTTGGCGAGCCGTTCCCACGTCTCACCGACCGGCACATCCAGGTCATGACCCAAGTTCGAAGCCACACCCTGTCTCCTCGACCTTCACTCACTGGCAATCGCGCGGCGCCCGCAGCCGCAACGCCATTTCAACGTCCTCGCAATTTGGGCTTTCGCCTTCGTGCTAGACCGCTACACATGACGCGACTACACCGAGAAGCCGATTGGCCCCATGCGACTCCGCCGATCCGCATCACGCGGGTACGCAGGCATCCTGGTCGCGATCGCTGCTGAACCCAGAGACACAGTCTCCGTGCCGTCCAGCGCCGATGACCATGACATTAACCAATTGTTGACGTTTCGCAAGTTTTTCGAGCGACACAGGCTGCTTCGCCACAAAAGCCATGCGTCAGAGCGACGCAAAGTCGTCATGCCTGGGATAACAGCCAAAGAGTGTGGAAAAGCATTAAATCCCCGCGAGGATTTGGGCGTTCCGGGGGCGTGGTCGACAACAAAAAAGGCGCTCGAAAGAGCGCCTGATTGAATCGTGTTTTGTGTTGCCAGCCGTGCCGAGAGGTCATTGTCGAAGGCAGCTGTCGAGCCGAGTCTCGAAAATTCCTCGCAAAGTCAGTCACATTTCTGTTGTCTAGCAATATCGCGGAATCATGTTCGTGTTCTGGACTCCACGCACCGCCAAACCCCGCATTGGACAGCCGGGTTGCAATCAGGCGGACAACACCTTGACTCTCGCTGCGAGCCTGGAAACCTTCCGGGATGCTGTGCGCTTGTGGACAATGCCCTTCTGAGATCCGCGCATCAGCTCAGGTTCGGCGGCCTTCAATGCAGCCACCGCGACATCCTTCTTGCCGGCCGCAATGGCCTCTTCCACCGAGCGAACCGTCGACTTGAGGCGCGAGCGGCAATTCTTATTGATGTCGGTGCGGCGCTTCGCGCTGCGGTCGGCCCGCTTGGCCGATTTTGTGTTTGCCATGGTGTCCTGCTGGGTTCCGTTAAGTGCGCTGTTTGATCCGATGTCGCGGCGCCGTACAGCCAAAGACTGCCACGGGACCCGCAAATGGAGCTGCCGCCCGGAGCACGAGGCTCTGGGCGGTCCATGCGTTCCCTATATCCTGGGCGTTTCGGGTGGTCAACGCCGTGCGGGACGCGCTGCAGCGGTCCCGGGATTGCTGGTCCCCGATACGGACCAGCCACTAATTGCGATACGCGGCCGCGGACCTTGATCAATAGGGAGCCTTTGTTGGAAAGGCGGGCCGGCGCTTCTCGCGGAGGGCGGCATGGCCTTCCTTGAGTTCGGGACCGTCGAAGCTGAGGAATTCGAGCGCCAGCGATGCGTCGAACGTGGGTCCCGCCATGCGCAACCAGTTGTTCAGCGAGTGCTTTGTGAAGCGTTGAGCAACCTGGGCACCGCTCAGCAGCTTGTCGCAAACACCGTAGGCTGTCGAAAGGACCTTGTCGTCGTCAGCGACGAGCGACACAATGCCGAGGCGCTCGGCTTCCTCGCCTTTGAGTGTCTCGCAGAGCATCAGATAGTACTTGGCCTTCGCCATGCCACAGAGCAGCGGCCAGATGATTGCAGCATGATCGCCGGCTGCGACGCCGAGCTTGGTGTGTCCGTCGATGATCCGCGTCGTGCGGCCAGCGATCGTGATGTCACACAGGAGGCCCGCTGCGAGACCCGCGCCAACCGAAACGCCCTCCATGGCGCAGACTGTCAGCTTGCCGCAATTGATCACGTTGTAAACGATGTCGTTGGCCTCCTTCCAGCAGCGCATGCGCACGTTCCAGTCGGCTTTCATATCCTCGATGAGCTGCATGTCACCGCCAGCGGAGTAGGCGCCACCCTCGCCGCGCAAAAGCACGACATTCACGCTCTCGTCGCGGTCGATATCGCGCCAGATCTCGGCCAGCTCGCCATGCCCTTCGCGCGTCACCGAGTTGAGCTTACCGGGATTGGACAGGATGACCTCGAGCAGGCCGGGCTTCGGCCGCGCGAACTTCAAATACTTGTAGCGGTTGTAGTCGGCGGTCATCGGCCTAATCTCCTGTTGCTGTCCAAAATAGGGTGAGCGACAGGGTGCACCGCACAGCCCGTGTTCAACAAGAGGCGATCGGCGCTCGCAGCTTCAGGAGTTGGGGCCGGCGTCGAAGTTGACCTTGTCGACGAGCTCGGATGCACGCTTGCGGTGCACAGACAACGCCTCGAGCGGCAGCTTGTCCGGAACCAACTTGCCGAGCCCCTTGATGAGTTCTGACGGCTCCGTCGCGGGATTCACAGGGTATTCGTGATTGATCCCGGCATAGATCGCCTGTGCCGTCTCGGAGACGAGAAACTCAATCAGCTTAAGCGCCTCGGCTTTGTGTGGCGCGTGGCGAGCCAGACCGATGCCAGAGACGTTCACATGGGTGCCCTTGCCGGCGGCTGATGGGAAGATGATTTTCACCGACCGTGCCCATTCCTTTTGCTCGGGGGCTTTATCGTTCGTCATCATCAAGCCCATGTAATAGGTGTTGCCGAGTGCGATATCGCAGCGACCCGCATGAACATCGCGCACCTGTTCGCGATCGCCACCCGACGGCCGGTGCGCGAGGTTGGCCTTCACGCCGCGTAGCCAGGCCTCGGCGCTCGAGTCGCCTTCGTGTGCGATCTGAGCAGCAATCAGGGCCGTATTGTATGGGTGCTGCCCGGATCGCATGCAGATGCGGCCCTTCCACCGGGGGGCGGCGAGGTCGGCATAGGTGAGCTGTTCGTCGGTCACGCGATCACGCGACGCGTAGATGACGCGCGCGCGCATGGACAGCGACAACCACTGTTCTTCGGGATCGCGCAGGTGTTGCGGGACTGCGCGGGCGACGACCGGCAAGTCGATCAGCTGCAGCAGCCCCTGTTGCTTGGCATCCACCAGCCGCGCGACGTCCACCGTGAGCAAAAGATCCGCGGGACTGTTGCGCCCTTCGGCGGCCAGGCGCTCGTTCAGTCCATCGCGCGCGAACACAATGTTTGGTTTGATGCCGGTCGCCACCGTGAAGGCCTCCAGCAATGGCGCAATCAGCTGAGGCTCGCGATAGGAATAAATGTTCACATCTGCCGCGGCGACAGCAGCGGGGTGCAGGGCGCTTGCTAGGAGCAACACCGTTGTGAGCAAACGCTGCGCGCGTTGGGTCGGCATCTCTGTCTCCAATAGGCGGGAGTCAAAGTCCCGGAATCGGTTGATCCATCTTCGGCGACGAACATCACCGCCTATAGGCGAGGCGACGGCACCGAATGCTTCAGATAGCGTAAGTATCAAGTCCTGCGGCGAAAACTGTGACTCTTTAACTCTTTAGAATGCGTCTAACTCTAAACCGGATTCTGCACCGCGTTGATTTTAGCGCCCGCAGAAAAGATGTCCCGAGGCCGCCGCCAACCACGTCGCGTGCCGGTGCTCATTGCTGGGCCGACGGCATAGCCATGAAGCTCACGCGCACGCTCGCGCCGCGCGGCAGACGCCGTGAGAAAGACACGACACCACCATTGGCTTCGGCCAGTGCAATGACCAAAGGCAGACCGATCCCGCGCCGCCCACTGGCGCTTGCAGGCAAAGGAAGGAAACGCGCCGCCGCGAGGCGATCGGCAACATCGGGCGGAAAGCCAGGGCCGTTGTCGGATACCTCGATCCAGACATCGCCGCCCAAGCCGCGCCCCGTCCGCACGCCGACTTGGCATCGCTTGCCGGCATGCCGCAGGCTATTGGAGATCAGGTTGATCAGGATCTGCCGGATACTGGTGGCGTCGGCCAGGATCGGCATCATGCGTGGCCCGACCTCCAGCGAGATCGTGGCGCCGCTCTCGTCGGCGAGCCCGGCAAACCCGGCAACGGTCTCGCTTGCGATCGCGTTGAGACTAATCTCGGTGGCAGCCATTTCGGGCAGGCCTGTTGCCAGGCTGTCGCCGGTCAGCATTTTTTCGACGACACCGAGCGAGTGCCGCGCTTGGTCGCGAATGCTTTTCGCGTAGTCCTGGTAGCGCTCGTTTGCCAGCGGACCGAACCGGCCGTCGACCATGACCTCGGCCAAGGCCGCGATCGCAGCCAGCGGAGTCCGCAATTCATGCGCTAGATGGGACAGGTTGGCTGAACCGTTGGGTCGGGTAGCGTCGCTGGTTGTCATTGGTGCCGCGATGCCAGCGCCCGCATTTTTTTGCTCGCCGCGCTCGACCGCGCGATCCGTCTCGCGCAGGCGTCTCGCGATTTCCTTGAGTGTGGCCGCGTCGGTCGCCGACAATTCTGGAGGGGCCGATGTGTGTACCGCACCATTTGGAAGGTGCACAGGAAGGGCGGAGGTCGCGCTGTTTGAGATCTCGCCAACCCGCATGCCGCCGGGCTCCGGCACGGCAAGCTTCAGCAGCAAAGTGCCATCGACGCTCGCCCGTAAGGGACGGTGAATGACGCAGGTGAGCCGCTGCGCTCCGCGTGGCGTCCAGAATACGAGCGGCAAGACACGGGCGTCGTCAGGGTTCGCGCGCTGCACGAACTCCCGCAATGCGATGATTGCCGGCATGGACCCGTCGAGCACCAACGGCGCTTCCAGCACCAGTTCGCCGATACCCAAAAGTTCGCGCGCGAGGCGGCTCGCAGCCAGCAGCAGTCCGCGTGCCGGATCGATGACGATGGCGGCATCGGGCACGCTTTCCAGAGCGTCACCGAGGGCTTTTCGATTCATCATTTCCCACGCATCACAATAGCTTATAACGTTTTTGTCATATTTTTACTACGATTAGCCCGTTCCCATCGTGGCGTCCACCAGCGACGGATACGCATTCGGGCGCATATCTTATGGCCAGCCGACGATAGGCTGGATATCATGGGAGCGACCTATCCATGCATCGAGAGGAGCTAGCCGATGTCTGAAAAGCCTCCCTTTGAGATTCCGTCCGCCATGCGCGATATGGCCGAGAAGAACGTCGAGCAAGCGCGCAGCGCCTATGCTCAATTCATGGACATGTCCCGACAAACCCAGGATGCCGTCGCCAAATCGTCGGGCGCCGTAACTGAGAGCGCCCAGGAGATCCAGACCCGCGCCCTCACGTTCGCCCAGGAAAACGTCAACGCCAGCTTCAATTTTGCCGCCGAGTTGGCCCGCGCCCGCGATCTCAAGGAATACATGGAGATCCAGACCCGGTTTGCCCAGCAGCAAATGCAATCCTATACGACCCAGGCTCAGGAACTCGGCCGCCTGATGGGTGCTGCCGCCGAGAAGATGCAGCGCCGGTAGGCGCACAGCCTTTTCGAGCCAGAACGCCTTGACGTCAGATGCCGGAAGGCTGGCCAGCGTCTCGGAGCTGATTGAACTTTTCCCGATCAACCCCATATCGTGGGCACGCTGGCGCTTGATGAGGCCAGTGTCGATGGTGGTCGTGGTCGAACGCCGCGGGCGCCAGATCGGGAGACAAGGTCGCTTCGAAAAGGGCTTTGACAATGAACCGTATGACAGTGCTTTCGAGCCCGCTGCTGCTCGGGTTCGACGAGATCGAGCGGCTGATCGACCGCGTCGGCAAGGGTGGGGCGGACGGCTATCCCCCGTATAACATCGAACGGCTGGCCCGCGCCGAGAATGAGCCGGAGCGCTTACGCATCACGCTCGCCGTAGCGGGCTTCACGCGGGACCAGCTGGACGTCACCGTGGAGGACAAGCAACTCATTGTCCGCGGGCGCCAAGAAGATGACAAATCCCGCGAGTACCTTCACCGGGGAATCGCGGCCCGCCAGTTCCAGCGTGTGTTCGTCCTGGCCGACGGCATCGAGGTGCGAGCGGCTGATCTGGAGAACGGTCTGTTGACCATCGATCTTGTCCGTCGCGAACAGGACAAGTTGGTTCGCCGGATCGACATCGGACGCCAGAAGATGCGCGTCTGAGCCGTTTGGGTTACAGGCAAAATCGCGCGAATCAGCAAACTATGGTGCTCGAGTGGGCCCCGCGACGCCGGGTCCCGCGGATGACGTGCCTCGAGCTGCCAAGCAGGAAAGGAGTGGCGTCATGGAACCAAGCAGAAGCAGAAAGCGGACGAAGCGTAAGCCGATCGTGGCCCCGTTCGGGACGTTCATGACGGAGGTCGAGCTTGCCCGGCTCGGCGGCGGTCATCTTGCCTACATTCGGGCCATGTCGTCCGAGCAAGCCCGCGAATTGTTCCCGACCATAGAAGGTTTGCCCGTAAAAGCGATCCTCTTCACTCTGCATGCGGCAGACGGTACGCCGATCGCGCTCACGGACAGTCGCCAGGCCGCCATCGGCCACGCCATGGATGGAGAGCTGGAGATCGCCAGCATTCACTGACCTAACACGTAAATCCAGCCACCGCGGCCGTATCGGTTCCCACCGATGCGGCCGTCGTCGTTTGAATCAGGGCTAGTAAGGGGTGATATGCAACCATCAGAATCGAGACAATTCGATTCAAATCGGCGGTCGGACAGCCAGAAATGTTTTGCCCTCACGGGGTTTTCCCAGGGGTGCCGGCCGCCTGTGGGCATGGGCGATGCAAGGTCTCCGGCATTGGCATTGACCGATGCACAGGGAGATAGACCATGGCCATCCGATACAACGGCACGACGGGCAGCGACACGTTTCAGCTCACCCTCGCCAAACTTGCGAACGCAATGATCACTGCGGGCTCCGGCCACGATACGCTGAAGGTGGCTGCGGCCGGTGGCTATGTCTTCTCGTCGTCGTCCTACAGCAGCCTCAATGGCGTCGACGCCCTGGATTTCTCGGCCCACACATCCGGAACGCTGGATGTCCGCCTGTCCTCTGGGATGATGGGCCAGACCGATCGCGGTGAGTTGACGATCGTATCCGGTGCCAGCGGCATCGACAACTTGAAGGCCGGTGCGTCGGTTGGCGGCAAGGTTCTGGTCTCCGGAGCGGGCGATGTGCAACTCGACAATGCAACCAACAACATCGTGACGATCAAGGACGGTGCCAGCGTCCACGTCGTCGGCGGCAACGGGGCCGACACGATCACGGCATCCGCGACCGGTGCGCACCTCGATGGCGGAGCCGGAAACGATACGCTCAAGGCTGGCGCAGGCGCCGATACGGTCCATTTCGGCACAAGCGACCGTGCCGATCTGGTGCAGAGCTTCAATGTGGCACAGGACGTCGTTACGCTGCAGGACACCGGGCTCACACACATGAGCCAGATCCTGGTGCGGATGCTGGACACGCCGCAAGGCGCCGTGCTGGATCTTGGCAACGGCGACAAGCTGACCTTGACCGGCGTGACAGTTGCGGACCTATCGGCCGCCAACTTCACCGGCATCCAGGCCGGCGCGCCGACGATCCACATCGTACCCGGCACCACAGCCGTCGAGGTCAATGCGATCATTGTAGGAGCTGGCGCCGGCGCCACGATCATTCTCGATGATGGCAACCACGTCTTCGACCGCCCGATCGTCATCCAACAAGACGGCGTCACGCTCAAAGGCATGAGCGAGAGCGGCACGGTCGTGACGTTCGCCTATCCCGCAGGCACTGGCGGGAACGGCATCGAAGTCAATGGTGGCGCAAAGACCTATCTCGATGTGGCGGCAGCCGACATCACACATGGTGCTACGTCCCTCACAATGGCCAATACGCAGGGATTGAAGGCCGGCGATACGCTCTGGATCGCCCAGGACAATGACGCGGCCTATCTCGCGGCAAACGGATGGTTGGGCATCGATCCTAACAAATCCGCGACCAACCCGTTTCGCGAGACGATTGTTGAAATCGATCGTGTCGAGGGGACGACTGTCTATCTCAAGAGCCAGATTCCCTTCGACATGACGGCGGGCGCAGCCAAGGTCTATGCGATCGATCTGGTGCAGAACGTCCACTTGTCGGACTTCACCGTCACCTACAATCTCGGCACGCCAAACGCCTACGATTTCGTCAACACGTATCCCGAGTTCGAGGGCGCGGCCGCGGTTCGCCTCGACGGCACCCAGCACGCCACACTCGATCGCATCTCGGTGCTCGATGCGCCGACGCATTCGTTCGACATTCGCACATCGCTCAATGTTGCCGCCGACGATCTCTACGTCGATGGCGCACACAACAAGGGCACGGACGGCAACGGCTACGGCCTGCAGATCTATGAGACATTCGACAGCACGTTCACAGGTCTCGAGATCTTCAACACGCGCCACGCTGTGCTGTTTTCGGCCTGGGATGCGGAGGCCGGCAATTACGTCCGCGTCACCGACACCAATCGGGACATCAACTTCCACGGCAGCCATGATGTGAACAACACCGTAATCGTCGATCATAGCGGCATGGCCTACGACCCGTCGCAGAACACCGGCATCGGCAACGGCTACTGGCCGATCGTCGGAGACGGCGGAACTGTCCATGCCAAGACTGACATTTTCGGCGACAACGTTGTGCTCTTCTCCAGTGCCACAGGCTCGGATGCGGCCGATGTCATCTACGCAACCAGCATGGGCGCTTATCTCTCCGGCAAGGGAGGGCAAGACACGCTGATCGGCAGCGATGGCGCTGACGTTCTCGTCGGAGGCCTCAACAAGGACACGATGACGGGCGGAGCCGGCTCCGACCTGTTCCTGTTCCGCCAAGGCGACAACTACGACACGATCCGCGATTTCGCAGCTGGTTCAGGCGGTGATCGCATCGTCGTCTCGGGTGCAGCCATGGTCGATGACTTCGGCGACCTGAGCTTCACCCAGACCGGCGCCGACCTCTATGTCCGATACGGCGCCAACAGCACCGTCATCCTGCAGAACCACACAGTCGCCGACCTCACGGCCGAGAATTTCGTGTTCGATCCGGCGGGCAGCCAGTACGGCAACCTGCTCTGATCGCGGACGCTTGCCTCCGGTTTGTGCCGGTTGCATCGGCGGTGGCACCCGCTAACCTGTGGGACGCCAGTGCTGAAGGGACGTGCCCATGCTCGAAGATCCACCGATCCTGACCATTCGCAAGACGTGGAAACGCCCTGCGGCCGCCAAACTCGCCAAGCTCAAGGGCGTCCAGTCCGGCCAGGCCGTCGATGCCATGAACGGCCGTGGCGGTCTCGATGCCGCGATCAAGCCGGTTGACCCCGGCAACGCCATGATCCTCGGCACCGCGATCACCTGCGAAACCGGGCCGGACGACAACCTCGCGATTCTCGCGGCACTATCTTTGGCAAAAGCGGGCGACGTCATCGTCTGCGCGGCGGAAGGCTTCGGACGCTCGGCCGTGGTTGGCGACAACGTTGCGATCGCCGCGAAGGTGAAAGGCCTCGCCGGGATCGTCATCGATACGATGGCTCGCGATCTCACGGGCCTGCTCGCTGCTGGATTGCCGGTATTCGCGCGTGGCATTACGCCGAACTCTTGCGTGCGCAACGGCCCGGGCCGCGTCGGCCTGCCGATCGTTGCTGGCGGGGTCGCCATTCATTCCGGTGACGTGGTGATCGGCGATCGGGACGGCATCGTCATCATCCCGCAAGCCGACCTCGATCGCCTGCTGCCGCGGATTGCGGAGATCCTGGTGATGGAAGAGACCACGCAGGCGAAGATCCGCGGCGGATTCTCCAACATCGGAGGTATCGAGGATCTATTGGGGTCCTCGAAGGTGCGCTACGTCGATTGAGGTGTCAGGCCGCTGATTTGTCAGACTCCGGCCTTGGCCAAAGCGCGCTTCGCCAGCACACCGATGAGATGGGCGCGGTAGTCTGCGCCCGCGTGGATATCGGTCATCAGGTTGCCAGCTGGCAGCTTGATGCCTGCGATGGCCGATGCTGCGAACGACTTTGTCAGCGCAGCCTCGAGTTCTGTGGCGCGGAAAACGCCGTCTTGCCCGGCGCCCGAGACGGCAACGCGCACGCCTTGCGGACCTTTGCTTACCATGACGCCGACAAGGCAATAGCGCGACGCAGGATGCGGGAACTTCACATAGCCGGCCTTTTCCGGGACCGGGAACTCGATCGACGTGATCAGTTCGCCATCGTCCAGCGCCGTCGTGAAAAGTCCCTGGAAGAACTCGTCTGCCGCGATCTGGCGCCGGTCGGTTTTGATCTTGGCGCCAAGCCCCAGTACAGCGGCTGGATAGTCGGCCGCGGGGTCGTTGTTGGCAACGGAGCCTCCAAGCGTGCCACGGTTGCGCACATGCGGATCGCCGATGCCGTCGGCCAGGTCGGCAAGCGCCGGGATCATGCGGCGGACGTCGGCATTGGCGGCGACGTCGGCATGCCGTGTCATCGCGCCGATTGTCACCGACTTCGGCCCCGCCGTGATGCCAGCCAATCCTGTGACGTCGGCCAGCGACACGAGATCGCTCGGCGACGCGAGCCGCAGCTTCAAAACCGGAATGAGGGTTTGCCCGCCAGCCAGATAGCGCGCCTCGCCCGCGCCCTTGAAAGCGGCCGCGGCTTCGGGGAGGGATTTTGCGCGGGTCAGCTTGAACTCGTTCATCGTCAGCTCCTGGCGTGCATGGCCTTGGCGCCGGTGATCACGGCATCCACGATGTTCTGGTAGCCGGTGCAGCGGCACAGATTGCCCTCGAGGCTGTGGCGCACCTCGGTCTCGGACGGGCTCGGATGCTGCTCGGCGAACGATACCGCCGCCATGATCATGCCGGGCGTGCAGAAGCCACACTGCAGACCGTGATGCTGGCGGAACGCCGTCTGCATGGGGTGCAGCTTGTCGCCGTCTGCAAGGCCTTCGATGGTGATGACTGTAGAACCGTCCGCCTCGACGGCGAGCATTGTACAACTCTTGATGCTGCGCCCATTGACATGGATCGTGCAGGCGCCGCACTGGCTGGTGTCGCAACCGATGTGCGTTCCGGTGAGCCGGAGCTGATCGCGCAGCAGCCCAGAGAGGAGCTGATTGTCAGCGACCTCGACCGTGTGGGCCTGCCGGTTCACGGTCAGCGAGATGGTGGTCATAGGCAGCTCAACTCCTTGAACATGCGCGGCCAGCCAAAAACGTCCGCGGTCCAGCGACCCAGGCGGCACGCAGCGGCTTTGGAATTGGGTAGGCAATGAACGTTAGCCGGTCGCAGGACGGCTGCCAACCAATTTGGCGGCCATCCCTTTTGGCAAGGATCGCAACGCCTGGGCCCTTGTGTTGGGGCCCTGTGCCCTGTTTGATCTGCCCATCAGATATCTCCACGCCAATCAGGAACTGGATCGATGACCATCAAGACGATCGCCTTCGTCGGCCTCGGCGTCATGGGCGAGGCCATGTGCCGCAATCTCGTGAAGAAGGGCGGCTGGTCCGTCGTCGGTTTCGACACCAAGCCAGAGCCGCTGCAGCGGCTCAAGGCCGACGGTGTTGCGCCGGCCGCCTCGCTCGCCGACGCGGTGTCTAAGGCCGACGTCATCCTGCTGTGCCTGCCGGGCGGCAAGGAGGTCGAGGCCGTCACGAAAGGCGCGGGCGGGCTCATCAGCCTCGTCCGCAAGGGCCAGACCGTCGTCGATATGTCGACCGCGCCACCGCGGCTGATGCGCGAGCTGTCCGAGGCGTTCGCTGCGAAGGGCGTGGATTTCGCCGATGCTCCGGTCGCCCGAACGCGCCGCGCGGCCGTCGATGGCACGCTGTCGATCATGGTCGGCGGCACCAAGGATACATTTGAGCGCATCAAGCCGATCTGCGCGACCATGGGGACTGAGGTGACGCATTGCGGCGCCGCGGGCGCGGGCCAGGTGGTCAAGCTCATGAACAACATGGTCGTGTTCGAGACGACCATGGCCATTGCGGAGGCCATATCGATCGCCGAGGCAGCCGGCGTGGACGGGCAACTGTTGTTCGAGACCATGGCGAAAGGCTCTGCCGACAGCTTCGTGCTACGCAACCACGGCATGAAGCATCTGGTGCCGCAGGATTATCCGGAGCAGGCCTTCTCGGTGCGGTACGCGATCAAGGACCTGTCCTATGCGCGCGAATTGGCGAAAGAAACCGGCGTCGACGCGCGCTGCGCCGAGCTGATGCACGAGGTGTTCGAGGAGGCCGTGAAACGCGGCGACGGCGATCGCTATACGCCCGTCATCCGCCGTGGCATGCGCAAAGGGAAGGCTTGATTGTCGCGATTTTCCCCGCGCTTCGGGCATCATCAAGCGTCGGGTACATAGCGGTGGCGAAAGCCGTCGGTGTCGGGATATGAAGGAGGAGGAACGCGGCGCATGGTGGAGACAGCTATGCCGTTAATGGTCATCTGACCGCCACACCGTGATTGGGATCGACGCCCATGCTCAATACGGACTCTCGCTGTGTAGGTGCCGTGATCGTGTTTGCGATCGCTGTGATACTTGCGCAATTCTTATGGTCGTATTTCGACTGGCCACCACCCCTGGCACTGCTGCGCCAGGTGTTGGACAGCGAATTCGCGTCGTTCATGGCGCGCAACCAGACGCTGCTCGGAGCGCTTCTAGGCCTGGGTGGGCTGGCGTCGGCATACCTGATCAATGGCGCGTGCGATCGCGCGCAACAACGCCAGATCTTCGAGCGTGCGGAACGCCGGATGGCAGGCGTGCTCGCGCGCGAGGCCGCCGATCTTGCGGCTGCCTGCGACGCGAGCGTCGAGCAGCACGCGGACCGGTCGCGGAGCGCGGCATCACTGGCGCGCCTTGCCACAATGGTGGCTGACCCGGATCATTTGCTTCTGAAGGCGCCGGCGGCCGAAATCGCGCGCTTGGGCGTTGGTGCGAGTACAGCAACCCGTTCGATCCGCGATGCTGCGCGACGGCTGGGCGCCGCGATCCACCATCCCGAGGCCGACGAAGCGGCCGCACGCGCTCGCGAAACCGCACATGTTGCCCGCGACGGACAGCGCGTCTTCGAGACGCTGATCAATCGCGGTCCGGACGCCGCCGATCGGCTACGGCTGTTCGGATACTCGGGTGCGGGCCAGTCCGACGGGGACAGTCAGGCCGACAGTGCTACTCGCCCGTCACAATTGCTGTCCGTGGCGTGATCTATTTCGGCGGGTCGTCTCAAGGCAGGATTGTGCGGGCCAGCGTCCCGAAATTGCTCGAATTGCTGCAGCAAGATGCCGACGGGAGGTGGCCTGATGCATCGAACCTGGATCCGTGCCGTTGCTGCCATCGTTTGGGTGATCAGCCTCGGCGTTTCAATCGGATTGACGCCTTCCACAGCGGGTCTGTTCAGCTTTGCACGATCCAGCGCGCATGTGGCGAAGGGCGGCGTCGCGACCCTCGAAACCGTGGCAAGCTATGTGAAATCTCTGCCAGCCAAACCCGGACATGCGGCGCTTGCCGGCTCGGTATCGCATGAAGGCCATTGGACATTCGTCAACCGGGCTGGCGAAACCATTACGGCCGGTTCACCGGACGAATTGAAGCGCGTCCTCCGCGTGTTGTCGCCCGATCAAAGCAAACCGGACAGTCGCATCGCGATTTATATCGCCGAGGAGACGGCGTTCAAGGGACGCGCGCACCTCAAGGATCTTCCGAAGGTGGCCGATCTCAATGGGATGATCGGCAGCGAAAGCTATCGACTGGTAAAACAAGGTGATGACGCAAACCTGCGGCTGTTCGCCGAGGTGCGGCCGCGATTGCTGGTGTCGTTGACCGAACGCGCGCACTTCGACGAGGCCCTATGGCAGCTTGGACGCAAGATCGATGCTGGGACTGTTCGCATCATTGGCCTCGAGCCTGGTGGGCCGGCAGGGCTCACAACCGCGTCGCGCCTGGATCCCGGGACCAAACGCACCCTCATCGATTCCATCGATCCAGACCGGTTGCGTCACTCGTTCGGCGCCATTCGCCGGCAAACCGCGGTTCTGTCGGGGCGCGTCGATGGCGAGCTACTGATGTTCAAGCCTGCCAGTGGGGCAGAGAAAAGCCTTCTGCTGCGCGATCTCACGGCAGCGGCGGAGGCTGCCGACGTTAATCTCGTAATTCTCAAGTCTGCGGCGGCGCGACAGCCAGGAGCCCGCAATTGGCTGTGGCAGAAAATCGACGTCGCCGGTGTTCCGCCGCCGATGGAGCGGACAAGCCTTGACGAGGTGCTGACGGCACTGGCTGGCGACGGCGGCGCATTGGCCGTCACCGTTTCGAAAACCAGTGCCATCAGAACGATGTTCGAGGTGCGCCGCGTCAACTTGAGCAGTGAAAAATCAGGAAACCCAATCGTTGCTGTGGTCAAGGATGTGGTCTCGGAGGTCGCGGGTAACATCGTGAGCGATGAGATCGAGGCCTGGATGGAAAGCGCGGAGCGCAAGCAGGAGCTGGATCAGCGGATTGTCCCCGGAATCCCTTCCGATTGGCAGTTTGGCTATCTGGGTCTCCTGATGTTCGGGCTGATCGGATGGCCGGTCACGGCGCGCTGGTGGGGCCGCCTTTGGCCACCGGAAGCCGCTGGCGAGTACCCGAGTCGTTTCGGTTATTGGGCAGCGAGCGCCGTGCGTGGCGGCGCATTTGTCACCCTCTTTCTCCCCCTCGCAGGCGCATTCAGCGCGCTGGTCTTTGCGTTGACCAAATTCGGGTGGGTGATCGGCATCCAATCCGGCGCCCGGCGCCGATGACAGTCGAAACCCTGACCGTCCAATTGGTCATGGCCGCCCTGACCGTAGTGGATGGCAATTCCGGTGAAATGCCCTCGTGTCCGGACAAATCGCTTGCTAAGCTGCCAGCTCCTTTCAATTGCGAAGAACTGGCCCCCAGATCCCGGACGAGGAGACGCTCCATGCAATTCAAAGTTTCGCCCATCAGCCGCACCGATTGCAACGCCGAGGAATGGCAGGCCCGGGTCGATCTCGCAGCCGCTCACCGCCTTGCCTATAACCACGGCTTCAGCGAAGGCATTTTCAACCATCTGACGTTGAACGTGCCGGGCCGGACCGATCGCTATTACCAGATCCCGTTCGGTATGCACTGGTCGGAGGTCAAGGCCTCGTCATTCATGGAGGTCGGCTACGACGGCAAATTGAAGCGCGGCTCGGGCGACATCGAGCAATCGGCCTACGCCATTCACATGCCGATGCATCGCGCCAAGCCGCAGCATTGCGCGGCCGTGTTTCACACCCACATGCCCTTCACCAGCGCGCTGACCCGACTGGAGGACCCCCGGATCAAGGAGATCGGCCAGACTGAGGTCGGCATGATGGGCAAGATCGCCTACGATGACGCCTACGACGGTCCGGCGTGCGACCCAAGCGAGGGCGATCGGCTCGTCCGGATTCTCGGCGACAAGACGATCCTGTTCATGGCCAATCACGGTGTTACGACAGTGGGCGCGACAGTCGCCGAGGCTTACGACCGCCTCTATTACATTGAGCGCGTCGCCCAGGTGCAAATCTACGCCATGTGGACAGGACAACGCCTGAAGCAGCTTCCAGAGGCGATCGTCGCCAAGACGCGCCGGGACTACGGCAACGATTCGGCCAAGGTCTCGACGATGCCGAAGTATGATCCGCCACCCGCCGTCCGCCATTTCGATGCCCTGAAGCGGATCCTCGACCGCAAAGAGCCGGACTACGTGGAGTAAGGACGTCGTCGCACAAGTTTGAACGGCGCAACGGCGCGACAGTCCATGCTGTCGCGCCGTTGCTGTTGAGAATCGATGGTTGATCGACGCGCGGCGGAACACGCTGTCCACCTCAACGCGAGATTGGTCGTTGAGGTGGCTCAAAATGTTGTTCGCAGCCGCAGCATGAAATGCGGATCAGGGATTAGCTCGCTGCCAACCGGCGACGCCGCGCATTCAAGAATGTGTCGCAATTTGGCAATATTTACATATTTGTAACGATGCCTTGCAGCTGGAGCATAGCTGAATAACGCCATTGTGCGTTGCAGCTTGGTATACCAGATGCCATATTGCATTCTAACAAAACAGGGTTCCAACGAGGACCCGGACAAACACAAAACAATGAGATCAGACATGAGCAAAGCATTCAACGCAGCCCTGGACTTCATGCCGGACGCAAAGACCGGTCACGGCGGTTTTTGGCACAACGTCGGCCGCATCCTCGAGGCCCTGGCCGAAGGACGGCAGGCCCAGGCCGACTATTGCCGGCTGACGGCACGTGGCGTCGAGCCGACGAAGGCCGCTGGCATGGTCTTCGACCAGAACTTCACGGCAAGCTGAACGGGCTGCCGACCGATCCTGAACGACGGTCCTGCAGATTTTGAAACCGCGCCGGTTTTCCGGCGCGGTTTTGTTTTTGCCGAAGGCCCGCCAAATCCCCGCCCGATGACCAACTTTATTGGCCGGGTAAACATTGGCGCGTGCCTTCGTATTGCCGCGCCGGCTCCACGATTTGTCCGAAGAAAGAGCCGACACTCCACAGTCAAGCGAAACACTCATTCGCGGACTAATGGAGATGGCTCATGATGTTGAGGCACAGCATATCTTTGCTCGCGACGACGCTCGCGATGTTTCCTTTGATTGCGCGTTCCGCGCAGGCGACCGAACAGCCGCGCGTCACCGGTCCGGTGATGCATGAGAATGTCACCGTCTATTTTGTGCACGGCGCGTCAGCGCCCGGGCCCGTGCCGCAAACACTGCAGGAGGCGCTCGCGAAGGGCACCGTTGTCGTCCACGAAACAGGCAACGTGCAGGAGCTCAAGATCGAGAACAAAGGCAGCGAGCCGGTGTTCGTTCAGTTCGGCGACATCGTGAAAGGCGGGCAGCAGGATCGCGTGCTCACCGTCAGCATGGTGCTTGAGCCCAAGTCCGGCCAGATCCCGATTGGCGCCTATTGCGTGGAGCAGGGGCGCTGGGCGGCGCGCGGCAAGGAGGACGTGAAAAAATTTGCACTGGCCGACGCGATCATCCCGTCACGCGAGGCGAAGATTGCGATGGCGAAACCGTCGGTGCGTCTCGGCGGTCCGCCACAAGAGGCGCAAGCGGTTGCATCCGCCACAACGTCGCGCCCCGGGGAGGCAGCCGGTGTCAACAGCGAACGACGCCAACAGCGGACGGTTGGCGGTGATGGTGGCGAAAGCGGCCAGGGGGCGGTTTGGAAGAGCGTTTCTGAGGTCCAGAGGCGGCTCTCAGAAAAACTCGGGGCCTCGGTCACCGCGGAGCAGTCGCGCTCAAGCCTGCAGCTGTCCCTGGAAAACGAGAAGCTGAAGACGGCGAAGAGCGCCTACATCACGGCGCTCGAGCCGGCCGGTCTCAAGGCCGAGGATATCGTCGGCGTCGTCGTCGCCGTAGACGGCAAGCTATCCAGTGCGGATGTGTACCCGTCGAACGGCCTTTTCCGCAAGATGTGGCCGAAACTGGCGCATGCGGCGGCGACCGAGGCCATCTCAGGCAAGGCCAAGGCGAGTGACGCCCCAGCGATTGCGGTTGCGGTGACGCAGGCCGACGTTCTGGCCTTCCTCGCCAAGGCCGAGCAGGGCGCTCCGACCGAGCGCAAGCTCGGCAGCCATGCCAAGCTCGAAACACGCGACTCCGAAAGCGTTCTGAGGGTCGAGGCCCGTAAGACTGATGGCGGTTTCGTGCACCGGAACTATCTGGCGAAGTAGACAGTTCGCGCGGTGCCGCGTTTCCACTCGTCTGATCGGCCTCATCGCTCCGTGGCCGGGGTGAGCCGCACTTGCTCTTTCGGGCAGAGCGGCTATAAGCGTCGAAAAGGGCTCTGGCCTCGATGGCAGGGCCCTTTTTGCGTGCGCGTGCTTGTCTCCGCGCGGAGGAACAAATGGCAAATGTCGTGGTCGTCGGCGCCCAATGGGGCGATGAGGGCAAGGGCAAGATCGTCGACTGGCTCTCGGAGCGGGCCGACATCGTGGTTCGCTTCCAGGGTGGCCACAACGCCGGCCATACACTCGTCATCGACGGCAAGACGTACAAGCTGGCGCTGCTGCCCTCGGGAATCGTGCGCGGCCAGAAACTGTCGATCATCGGCAACGGCGTCGTCGTCGACCCGTGGCATCTGGCGGGCGAGATCGATGCGATCCGCGCACAGGGCGTGCATGTCGGGCCCGACAATCTGAAGCTCGCCGAGAACGCGACCTTGATCCTGCCGCTACACCGCGAGCTGGACCAGTTGCGCGAAGCGTCAGCTGGCGGCCAGAAAATCGGCACCACAGGCCGCGGCATCGGCCCGGCCTACGAGGACAAGGTCGGCCGCCGCGCGATCCGCGTGCAGGATCTGCGCAATCTCAACAACCTCGGACCGAAGGTCGACCGTCTCCTCGTCCACCACAACGCCCTGCGCAAGGGTCTCGGTCAGCCGCTGATCGACAAGGATCTGTTGATCGCCGAGCTGTCGGCCATCGCGCCGAAGATCTTGCCCTACGTCGATACGGTCTGGGACACGCTCGACAAGGCCCGGCGGCAGGGCAAGCGCATCCTGTTCGAGGGCGCGCAAGGCGTGCTGCTCGATGTCGACCACGGCACCTACCCCTATGTGACATCGTCGAACGTCGTGGCTGGGCAGGCCGCAGCCGGCTCCGGCCTCGGACCCGCGGCGCTATCCTATGTGCTGGGTCTCGCCAAGGCGTATACGACGCGCGTCGGCTCCGGCCCATTCCCAACCGAGCTGGCGGACGTGAACGGAGTTCCCGATGCGATCGGCAAACTGCTCGGCGAGCGCGGACGAGAATTCGGCACCAATACGGGCCGAGCCCGCCGCTGCGGCTGGTTCGATGCGGTGCTCGTGCGCCAGGTCGCGAAAGTGTCAGGCATCAATGGGATCGCGCTGACGAAGCTCGACATTCTCGACCCCCTCAAGGAAATCAAGGTCTGCGTCGCCTATGAGCTCGACGGCCAGCGCTTCGACCGATTGCCGGCGGGCATGAACCAGCAGGCCCGCGTAAAGCCGATTTACGAGACTTTCGAGGGCTGGAATGCCTCGACCGAAGGCAAACGCTCGTGGGCGTCATTGCCGGCGCTGGCGATCAAGTACGTGAAGCGCATCGAAGAGCTGATCGAGTGCCCGGTCACGCTGCTGTCGACCAGCCCCGAGCGCAACGACACGATCCTGATGAAAGACCCGTTCGAGGACTGAGCGCTGCGATGGGTTTGGGGTCGAGAGCGGGGGGTTGTCAGCTTAACAGGGGCACAAATCTGCGCCTCCCAAGTGGCAGTGGGGCCGGCCTTCGCCCACGTTTCGGAGCATGACTGTAATATATCAGAACAGCGGTGCGCTGGGAAGCACACAATTGCGGGGCCGGTGCTTGTCCGGCCGCTCGCGCGACCAAGGCCCGCGGGCCCCTGAGTGACTCATTCAGCTCACCCCATCGCCTCCAACTCGTCGATCATGCCTTCGAGCACGTTGAGGCCTTTCTGCCAGAAGGCGGGATCGCGGGCATCAAGGCCAAACGGTGCGAGCAATTCAGAATGGTGCTTCGAACCGCCGGCCTTCAGCAAGTCGAAATACTTGCCGACGAAGCCCGGGTGCGCCTCCTGGTAGAGGCCATAGAGCGAGTTCACCAGGCAATCGCCGAAGGCATAGGCATAGACGTAGAACGGCGAATGGATGAAATGCGGGATGTAAGCCCAGAAGGTCTCGTAGCCAGGCTTGATTTCGATGGAGTTGCCGAGGCTTTCGGTCTGAACGTCGAGCCACAATTGCCCGAGCTGCTCGCTGGTCAACTCGCCATTGCGGCGGGCTTCGTGCACCTTCCGCTCGAAGGAATAGAACGCGATCTGGCGCACGACCGTGTTGATCATGTCCTCGACCTTTTGCGCAATCAGGGCCTTGCGCTCGCGCGGTTCCCGGGCTTCGGCGAGCAGCGCTTTGAACGTCAGCATCTCGCCGAATACCGATGCGGTCTCGGCGAGCGTCAGGGGCGTCGGCGCCAGCAACGGGCCTTGCGGCGCCGCCAGAACCTGATGCACACCGTGGCCGAGTTCGTGCGCCAAGGTCATCACATCACGGGGCTTGCCCTGGTAGTTCATCAGCACATAGGGGTGCGCGGATGGCACGGTTGGATGCGAGAAGGCGCCGGGCGCCTTGCCGTCGCGCACTGGTGCATCGATCCAGCGGCGCTGAAAGAAACGGCCCGCGATCTCGGCCATCTCCGGCGCGAAGCCGCTATAGGCTGTCAGCACCGTTTTCTCGGCGTCAGCCCAGGTGATGACGCGCTCGGGCTTGTCGGGTAACGGCGCGTTGCGGTCCCAGTGCGCGAGGCGGTCGAGGCCGAGCCATTTCGCCTTCAATCGATAGTAGCGGTGCGCGGTCCGCGGATAGGCGTCCCGCACGGCCGAGACCAAGGCGTCGACGACCTCGCGCTCAACCCGGTTGGCGAGATGGCGACTGTCGGCGACATCGTGGAAGCCGCGCCAGCGATCGGAAATTTCCTTGTCCTTGGCGAGCGTATTGGTGATCAGCGTGAACAGGCGGATGTTCTCTTTGAACACCTTGGCGAGCGCCTCCGAGCCTGCTTGCCGCTTAGCGCGATCCGGATGCATCATGAAGTTCAGTGTCGGTTCAAGCGCGAGTGGCGCCGGCTCGCCTGCGACCTCGAACTTGAGGCCGGTCATCGTCTCGTTGAACAGGCGGTCGAAGGCGCCGCGCGAGGTCATGCCCTTCTCGAGGAACAGCTTCTCGACGGTTTCGTCGAGTTGATAGGGCTTCTCTTTCCGCAGGTCATCGAGCCACGGTTTGTATTTCGCGAGCGTTGGCGTCTTCAAGGCCGCGGCGAGATCGGTGTCGGCAATCTTGTTCAGCTCCAGCTCGAAGAACAGCAGATCGCCGGAGACCGCCGTCAACTTCTCCTGGACGTCGCCATAGAACTTGGCGCGCTCGGTATCTGCCATGTTGCCGTAGAACAGGAGTCCCGCGTAGGAGCCGAGCTTGCCGATCGTGTCGGATAGCCGCTCATAGGCGCCGATAGCCTCGGCGAGCCCGACGCCATCCTTGCCGAGCGCGGCGAGCTTGCCCTGGTACCGTTCCTTGATGCGTTTGGCTTCGGTGGCGATGGCGGCGAGATCGCGGGCCACTTCGGGTGACGCCGGTCCCGGATAAAGATCGGCCAAGTCCCATTCCGGCATGGGGCCCAGGTTGGGCTGAGCCGTGGCGGCGCAGGCTGCAGCGGTTGCATGAAATCTGAACATCGTTCCTGGGGGCGTAGCGTGGCGGCTCATGCGGGGCTCCAACGAATCCTGGGTTTGAGTCCAATGTGCGGGCTCGGGCTCGCGGGATCAAGCCGGTGCTGGCCGATTCGAGCGATGCTCGGCATTTGATCGATCCCGGAAATCAAACTGTGACGATGCTTGGGTAGTAGTTATGCTTCGCATAGGGGGAGTCGATGAAACGTTTGGGACTGGTGATCGTTGGACTGCTGTTTTTCGTGGTATTCGGCAATCTCGGCGTCGGATCCCATAGTGGGGCATCGCAGAACCCACCCGTGGTCACGGCCGCCGTCGGCGATGCCGAAATCGCCGCAGCCCGCGACAAGGCCCGCGCCAACATTGCCAAATTCTGGACCTCGCTCGAGAAACCGGCGGCCGGCGAGCGGAGTTTCACGATCAAAGCCGCGTTCGACATCCCGCAGCATCCAGGCTCGACCGAGCATATCTGGCTGGGAGACATCCGGCGCGAGGGTGCGCAGATCAGCGGGCGGGTGGATAATGCTCCGCGCGACGTCACGCACTTGAAGCTCGGCCAACGGGTCACGTTCACCGAAGAGCGCGTCACCGACTGGATGTTCATGCGCAACGGCAAGATCGCCGGTAACGAGACGATGCACCCGCTCATCAAGCGGCTGCCCCCGGCCGAGCAGGCAAAGTTGCGGGCCATGATGGAGAGCAACTGAACGACAACGGGCCAGTCGCTGTGACTGGCCCGCCCGAAGTCTCGTTTGAACGACGCTGCTCTCAGAGCATGTGCGCCATGCGCTCTTTCTTGGTCGCCAAATATTTCTTGTTGTGGGGCGAAGCCTTCACGATCAGTGAGCGCTGCTCGACGACCGTTACGCCTTCGGCGCGGAGCGCGTCGACTTTGGCCGGGTTGTTGGTCAGCAGCTTGATCCGGTTGAACCCGAGATCGAACAAGATGTGCGCAGCGAGGTCATAGTCGCGCGCCTCGATCGGTGCGCCGATTGCGACGTTCGCATCGACCGTGTCGTAGCCCTGATCCTGCAGCGCATACGTGCGGATCTTGTTCACGAGGCCGATGCCGCGGCCCTCATGGTACGGCAGGTAAATCATCACGCCGAGAGGCGTCGAGGTGATGACCTCCATGGAAGCCTGCAGCTGCGGATAGCAGTCGCAGCGCAGCGAATGAAAAATGTCACCAGTCACACAGCCGCTGTGCACACGCACAATTGGGAGTTCTCCAGGGGCCGCCGTCTCGCGATTGATCAGAACCATCGCCTGGTTTTGCGGATCGAGGCCCTGGTAGGCACGCGCCTCGAGCTTCAACTCGCGACCGCGGAAATCGATCGGCAGAATCGTTTGGACGGACCACTCGATATCAAGCTCTACAGATTTAACGGCACTGGACTTCATTTAGCCCTCCGGACGCGGAACCGCGCGCTCCTACCACCTTGAGGGTGGACTCGTAAAGCGGCGACCGTTCCTCTCGTTGTTATGCGAACCCATGATGGGTCCAATGGAACAGAAGCAGTTGCCTGCCCCCGCCAGGATTGAGAGTGAAATTCCCGTCAACCGCCTCAGATCCCAGCCTCAGACCTGGACTATGCTGAACGAGGCTGAATGCCGGATGAATGGAATGTTTAGGTTCGCGTTATCTTGGTCCAAGTCGCGGCCCAATCCGGACCCAGATCGGCTAAGAACGACGCGCATAAAATACACCATATCGCATTGTTATATATGATAAAATCATTGATATCGCGGAGGCAGCCACCAAGGCGATCAGGCGCGGTGTTATGGGCGCAAAGAGAAGAATGGCGACAAAGGCTCCGTAGTTCACGCCAGCTGCCATCCAGGCTGAAGTTGCATAGCGAATGAATTCCTGGACAGACGGTTTCGCGGTGACCCGGAAGGTCCAGCGACGGTGGGCGAGCCAGCCAGCGACCATGGCGACTGAAATCGCGATCAGCCGCGCGACGAAGTTGTCGAGGCCGGCAAGGCGGACGCCAGCCTCGAGCACCACGGCATCAACTGCAAAGGCGACAAGTCCGGACACGAGGAATCCGAAGCCATGCCGGATGGCCGACTGGGGCCTTTCGGATGGGCTTGCAGGCTCAGGCATCGGGGAACGCCCTCGGCCAGTCGACAACCGGATCGTCGGCGGCGCGTTCGATGCGCCAGATCTTGCCGGCGAGGTCCATTTCACCCCGGATTGCGTCAAGCTCCTGGATGCGCCGTGCGGGATGGAGATCCAGCGGATCCGGCACCGTGTCCTCGGAGCCCGGGTGACACATCACGATGTGCCGCTGCGCCATGAAGCGCATCGCACTGGCCAACTCGATGGCGTACATGCGGCCTGTGTCGTAGGCGGAAAACCCGGAAAAGCCGCGATTGGTCGGAAATCCCCGGCGGCGGGCAGTAAATCCGAAGCCGGCCGCCAGCACCGCCAGTCCGACGCCCTTCGCCACCTCGCCACCGCGCATGGCGATCCGCGTTAGCGGGTCGGCAGGATCGCGGACGAGCGGCTTCACCGGACCGGGAAACCGCGCCGCCAAAGCGTCGAGCACCACGCCTCGAATGCGGGGCAGGGCCTGCACATGCTGGTGGCCGTCGACATGATCTGGGAGGAAGCCGGTTGCCTCTTCGAAACACACGAGCTGGCGGTCGATCTCGGCCTGGATTTCGGCAAGGTCGAGCGTATTCCGGAGGGCCGCCTTGGTCAGCGCGTCGATCGACGGCAGCTCGCCGCTGGGCGCCAGATGCGGCATCGGGGCCAACGGTGCGCCGGCTGTCAGGTTGAGATGGACGCCGATCGCCACCTTGCCACGAACGTCGATCAAGCGGGCCGCGTCCTCCCTCCAGCGGGGGCGGGTGACAATGGCGCTGAGCGCCGAGAGGCGATCGGTGCCGGCAAGCTCCAGTATGCCGCGCGAAATTCCGGCAGTCAGCCCGTAGTCGTCGGCGCAAAGGATGGCGGGGAACGATCTCAATCGCCGCACGTCAGCACTCCACCTTCGCGTCAGTGGCGGGTTTGGCGCCGTCCGGCGCATCGAGGCCGATGCGCTCAGTGACGACGAACAAGGGGCGTCCCTTCACCTCCTCGTAGACGCGGCCGATGTACTCGCCGATGACGCCCAGAGAAATAAGCTGAATGCCGCCGAGCAGCATCACAGAGATGATGATCGTCGGAAAGCCAGGCTGGTCGACGCCGTAGACCACCGTCTTGGCCAGAAACACCAACATATAAAGGAACGCCAAAAGCGACACGGCCATGCCGACATAGGACCAGACCCTGAGTGGCACGGTCGAGAACGTTGCGAGACCGTCCATTGCAAAAGACAGCAAGCGTCCAGGACGCCAGCGCGTTCCGCCGTCGCGCCGCGTTTCCACGTCGAACACCACGCCCGTCGACTTGAACCCGATCCAGGCGTAGAGCCCCTTGTTAAAGCGGGCACGCTCGCCAATGCGGTTGAGCGCGTCCGCGGCCTTGCGATCGAGCAGCCGAAAGTCACCGGCGCCGGGCGGCAGGTGCGTGCCACTCATCGCCTCGAAGACGCGGTAGAACACGCGCGAGAAGCCGCGCTTCAAGGCCGGTTCATTCGCGCGGTCGCGGCGCTGCCCGTAGACCACCTCATAGCCCTCGTCCCAGCGCTGAACGAACGCGGCGATCGCCTCGGGCGGATGCTGCAGGTCGCCGTCCATGATGACGACGCCGTCGCTGGAGGCATGCTGGAGGCCAGCGGCCACCGCGATCTCCTTGCCGAAGTTGCGGCTCAGCGCCAGCGTCTTGTAGCGCGGATCACGCGCATGGAGCGCGCCCAGCGCCGCACGCGTACCGTCCGTCGAGCCGTCGTCGACGAAGATCACCTCGAAGGGCCGGCCGATCGCCTCCAGAGCCCGCGTCAGGCGGCGTTCGAGAAGGGGGATGCCGCGTTCCTCGTTGAGGATCGGAACGACGATCGAGAGCGAGCGTCGTTGGGTGATCGGGCGCGGCGCAACCTGGGGCGCAGGCGCCGACGGTGCGTCCACGATGAAGTCGGTCGGGGCGAGGCCAGCTCGCGGTTTGGTGTCGGGAGTTGTCATGCTGCGCCGATCTTTACTCGACCGGAGCCCCGGAGCCCAAGCCCCAAATCAATGCCGGAAGTGGCGCATGCCGGTAAAGACCATCGCAAGGTCCTTGTCGTCGGCGGCCTTGATCACCTCGGCATCGCGCATCGAGCCGCCGGGTTGGATGACGGCAGTTGCGCCCGCACTTGCCGCCGACAGGAGGCCGTCGGCAAACGGGAAGAACGCGTCCGAGGCGACCACCGAGCCCTTGACCTCCAGCCCCGCCATCTCAGCCTTGACGACCGCGATCCGGGACGAGTTCACCCGGCTCATCTGGCCCGCGCCGACGCCGATGGTGGCGCTGTCCCTGGCATAGACGATGGCGTTCGATTTGACGTACTTGGCGACCTTCCAGGCGAACAGCAGGTCGGCCATCTCGGTGGCGGTCGGCTGGCGCTTGGTGACGACGTCGAGCTTCTCATACAGGTCCAAGTCGGCATCCTGGATCAAGAGCCCGCCCGTCACCTTTTTCCAGTCGAGGCGTGGCGCTTCGTGCTTCGGCCACTCGCCACAAATCAGAAGACGCACATTTTTCTTGGCCGCCACAATCGCCTCGACCTCGGGTGTAACGCTTGGTGCTACGATCACCTCAACGAATTGCCGGTCGACGATCGCCTTTGCCGTTGCCGCGTCCAAAGCGCGGTTGAAGGCGATGATGCCGCCGAATGCCGACTCCGGGTCTGTCTTGAAGGCGCGATCGTAGGCCGCGAGCAAGGTGCCAGCTTCGGCCACACCGCAGGGGTTAGCGTGTTTGACGATAACGCAGGCCGGACGGCCGTCGAACGCCTTCACGCATTCCAGCGCCGCGTCCGTATCCGCGATGTTGTTATAAGAAAGTTCCTTGCCTTGTAGCTGGCGCGCGGCGGCAATGGATCCCGCGCTCGCGCCTGAGGCTACGTAAAATGCGGCATGCTGGTGAGGGTTCTCTCCATAGCGCAAATCCTGCGCCTTCCTCAATTGTAGGGTGAGTGTCCGCGGAAACCCTTCGTTCTTTGCCTCCGGATGGTCCATCACCGCGCCAAACCAATTCGAGATCGCCCCATCATAGGCGGCCGTCCGCGCGTAGGCCTTTTGCGCCAGCTCGCGGCGCAGCGCCAAGGTTGTGGCGCCGTCGTTTGCCCGCATGGCGTCGAGCACGCGAAAATAGTCGCTGGGATCGACCACCACGGTCACCGATGCGTGGTTCTTGGCCGCCGCCCGGATCATTGCGGGACCGCCGATGTCGATGTTCTCCACGCACTCGTCGTAGGCCGCGCCTTTCGCGACGGTCGCCTCGAACGGGTAAAGATTGACGGCCAGCAAATCGATCGGCCCGATGCCATGCTTCATGGCGGCTGCGTCATGCTCGGCATTTCCGCGCACGGCCAGCAGGCCGCCGTGCACCTTGGGATGCAAGGTCTTGAGGCGGCCATCCATCATTTCGGGGAAACCGGTGTGCTCGGCAACGTCCTTCACCGGCACCCCCGCCTGCTTCAGGGCGATCGCCGTGCCGCCGGTCGACAGGATTTCGACTCCGGCCGCAGCGAGCGCCTTGGCGAATTCGACGACGCCGGACTTGTCCGAGACGGAAATCAGCGCACGGCGGATCGTGATGTCGGTTGCGGTCATGGCGGCGGACCTGATCGTTGATGGACGGTGAGCGGCGGTTAGCATACCCGGCCAGCCATGGCCATTGGGCCTGACTTGGCCTTTCGGATAGCCCTCGGTGCTTGCCAACCGGCCTTACTCGGCGCCGGGCGCATCCTCGGCGGCAAGCAACCAGCGAACCGTGACCTCTCCCTGGCAGATCCCGCGCAGGACGATCTGCCGCGATGGCTGGGGCCCAAGCGGGTGGTCGAAGTTCGTCGCCGCTTCAATCGTCGCGTCCACTCCTTCGCAGGTCAGACGCCAACAGAGCCGCCCCGGCCCATTGATCAGCACGCCTGGCCTGGCCGCGTCACGCGTTGCCGTCACGTGCGCCGACAGATGGAAATGGATGGCATATCCGTACTGTGTCCCTTTGGCTGCGCGTCCGGAGCGAGGCGCCAGCCGGTCCAAACCCTCGATCCGCCGACCATTGACCGACATGCGCAGGCGGCGCGTATGGCTGAGCCCATAGGCGCGCTCGTAGCCATCATGGGCCGCCTCGAGGGACCATCCACCCTGATCGTCGAACAGATTTGCGGTAACGGTGTCCGGCCCGCTTATGAGCTGACGACTGAATGAGCCGGTCAAGCTGCACCGAGGTGATCAAGCGTCCCGACGACGATTGACCGAGACTGAGCGTCGAATGGCTCGCCGTCGCGCGGGCGGCTGATTGATCACGCTCATGCCGCGCATCGGGCGCGCCGGAATTGACGAAGATGGGCGTTAGGCCTTCGCTCATCTCGAACGACAGACATCCGGCGTGCGCTTTGCCGGCGAACTCCAGTGGGGGCGGCGATCCACAATCGGCGATCAGAATCGTATCGCCTCGCTCGAGCCGGAGATAACCGGACTGCAGAGCCGGCAGGACGGGCGCTTCCGGGACCGGATCGAGCGCCAGCACCGTCGCCAGAAGTTCACTTCGTACCTGACCAAGCCCATTGAAGCGGGCGATTTGCCCATCGCCGAGCCGCATCGCCTTGAGAAACGCGAACATGCCGGCAATCATGGCCGTCAGGGCGGGCGGCACGTCGAGCCGGCGCGCCACGTAGCATTCTCGCACAGGTAGCAGATCGACGAGCAGATCGAGCGTGACCCGGGGATTGCGGCTGATGTGACTGCCATCGGGGCGAACCTGCCTGCGGAGTTCATCGAGCAGCCGTCGCTCGAACTTGGGGATCAAGCGATCCCGATCTTTCAGCGCGAGGCTCGCCAACAGGAGTGCGAGGTGGCAGGATAGCTGATCCTCGCCGTCGCGGGCGCCCCGGCGGGCACGCTCGACGAACTGGACCTGCTCCGACAGACGATCGAGGAAGGCGCGGTAGAACGGCGCGTCGGCGCTCTCGAGCAGGAACCCCGCATTGGTGGTCCAGGCCATCACGCGCCGGGCCGAGACGCCGGCCTCGGCGGCGATACCGTCAAGCGATCGGTTGCGACGTGACCAATCGGTCACGAGTTGGCGGGCCGCGGTGACGGCGTCCAGGTCTCCGGCCGCACGAAGATTCCGCAGCCATGCGAATGCGTGCAGCTCTCGCTGCCAGGCGATCGGGGCGTTGTTGATTGCAAACGGCGACGTCTGTCCAACGTGCACGGATATGCCAGCCAGTCCGATTTCGCCCGAGCGCAATTCGTCGAGGAAGCTCGGGTCGCTGGTGTGCAATTCGGAGGGAACGAACACCAGCTCGCGCGCCGCATGCGCAGTATGTCTCCAGCGTGGACGCATCGCACGCAGCCGCGCGTGCGCTGCGAGCCGCCCAATTCGCAACCGATCGCGAAAGCCTGGCGTCGTGTTGTGCACTCGATCCCCGATCTGTCGTGTGGTCCAGAACCCCATGGCAAGTCAGCTACCGCCAAGACTCAAGTCAGTAACCCTCTGGTCTATTACCCAGCCACGACACCGCCGCGGCGGATATCCTTCGGCATAGCCAACGCTCGGTATCGGCACAAGGCACCGGCGCAGATCACCCACTGTTCCTGGCAATCTGTGGAGAACTCAGGCGTTCCGGCACAGGCGCGCAGCGAAAAAGCCGTCCATTCCAGCGAGCGTCTCCGGCGCCTTCCGGGGTGCCACCTGGTTCGTGGTGATGTTGGGGGCCAAGGCTGTGAAATGGCAGGGTCCGGAGGTCGCCTGCGGGCGAAATCGCTGGCGTCAGGCCGCCGACCTCAGACGCTTCGATCGGCTTGCGCCGGAAGGCCGGGTGGCCCGCCAGGAAGGTTTCGACGATCCCCACCCCCTCTTCTGGTTCGAGCGAACAGGTGCAAAACACGATCTGGCCGCCGGGCGCGATCAGCTGCGCGGCTCGCTCCAACAGCCGCAGCTGCAGTGCTGCGAGCCGGGTAACGTCACTGGGCCGCTTCAGATGCAGGATGTCCGGATGCCGGCGGATCGTGCCGGTCGCCGTGCAGGGCGCATCGAGCAGCACAGCGTCGAAGGTGCCGTCGTGCTGCCACGCGCAGACGTCGGCCGCGATCGTCTCGACCCGGTCGGCAAACCCGAGACGCCGCATGTTCTCGGTCACGCGCTCGAGGCGTTTGACCGAGCTGTCGATCGCGGTGACCTGGGCTCCGGCGGTCGCCAGTGCCGCCGATTTTCCGCCGGGCGCGGCGCAAAGGTCGGCCACGCGGAGACCGGCCACATTGCCCAGGAGGCGCGCTGGCAGTGCGGCCGCTGCATCCTGAACCCACCAGGCGCCCTCGTCATAGCCAGCGAGGTCCTCGATCCGGCCGTGCGTTGCGACGCGGATCGTTCCCGTCGAGAGCGCCTCGCCGCCAAGCCGCTGCGCCCAGCCGGCGGCGTCGGATTTAACCGAGAGATCGAGGGGCGCCTCGCGGAGGCTGGCTGCGGCGATACGGCCAGCGATTTCCGCCCCGTAGGTGGCAACCCAGCGCTGCCAGATCCAATCGGGGATGTCGATGCGTGGCCGGTCCAGGGTGGCCAGAATGGCGCTGCCACCGCTGGCGACACGGCGCAGAACTGCGTTGGACAGCTTGTCGAAGCCCGGCGTGTCGCGTTCCAGCTGGCATTGGCTGACGGCGGCGTTGATCGCAGCGTGTGCTGGCGTGTCCAGCAGGAGCAACTGCGCCGAGGCCGCCAGCAGGATGAGCTGGATGCGCGCGACTCGCGCGGGCAGCGGGCGCTCGAGGAACTGCCCGAGAACCGCCGTCAGCGAGCCATGGTTGCGCAGCACCGTTGCCGCGATCAGCCGGGCGAAGCCGCGATCGCGCGGCTCCAGCTGCGCGGCGTGCATCTGGGCGTTGGCGGCGTCGAGCGCGTCATCGAGTGAGCGGCCACGGATCAGCGTCGCTTCGACCAGATTGACGGCGAGCTGGCGCGCATCGATGCCGGATGGCTGTGCCCGAGCAGGAGTTTGATTGGCCGGGCGCTGCCCGGCTTCGGATTTGACTTGGGTGGGGCGGTTGCGCGTGGTTTTTGGGCCTCGGTCTCGCCGCCCGGTTGGCTCGCTCACGCCGAACTCCAGGGACCGCGCGGGCGGGTGTCGTTCGCCAGGATGCCGCGCTCGCCTGGCTTCGGCAGGAACGATCCGTTGGGACTTCCTGGCTTGCTACCGGGGGCCGCGGTTGCCAATTGCCCCATCTCGGCAGCGAGCTTTTCCAGCTCCGCAATCCGATTCTCGGTGTTTGGGTGCGTCGTAAACCAGCTGTCGATGCCTCGTCCTACCAACGGACTGATAATGAACAGATGCGCGGTCGCCGGCATCCGCTCGGCGTTAGGGTTTGGAATACGCCGGACGGCGTTCTGGATTTTCTGCAGGGCGCTGGCCAGCCAAAGCGGATTGCCGCAGATCATCGCGCCAAGGCGGTCGGCTTGATATTCGCGCGAGCGGCTGATTGCCATCTGCACGATCATCGCCGCGAAAGGCGCCAGCAGCATCGCCGCGAATGCGACCAGCCGGCTGCCGCCTTGGTTCCGGTTGCCGAACAGGAACGACACCTGCAACCACTGGGCAATCATCGAGATTGCCCCGCCGATCGTCGCGGCGACGGTCATGGTCAGGGTATCGCGGTTTTTGATGTGGGCCAGCTCGTGGGCCAACACAGCCGCCAGTTCTTCGCGGGTCATCATCTCAAGCAGGCCCGTCGAGGCGCAGACGGCGGCATTCTGCGGGTTGCGCCCGGTCGCGAAGGCGTTCGGCTGCGGCACGTTCATGATGTAGACGCGCGGCATCGGCAGTTCGGCCCGCGTAGCGAGTTCGCGGACGAGGTTGACCAGCTCGGGTGCCGACTGGGCATCAACCTCCTGCGCATTGTGCAGCCGCAGGATCATCTTGTCGGATTTCCAGAACGCGACGCCGTTCATTACCAATGCGAGGACGAAGGCGATCACCAGCCCGGACTCACCGCCGACGGCCGACCCCATCGCGACGAAAATCGCGGTCAAAATGGCCAGCAGCAGGGCGGTTTTAGTGAAGTTCAGTGGCATTCCCGGCTCCTCGACCCGTCTTTGTCTCCGTCGCCGACCCGTCGCCGGATCGATCCGGTTCTCAGGGATCAACGTATGGTATATGGGAAACGCACTCTACAACAACCAGCCGCGATCATTCAGGACGGAGCCGTGAGCCATAGCGAGGACAGCCTGCCACCGTCGGCAGCGACCGAAAACGAGCCGGAGACACCGCGCGTTCTCTCGCCGGCGGCAAAGCGTGCCTTGGCCGAAGCCGAGGAACGGCGCAAGCAGTCCCGCACGGATGCGGTGACCAAAGAACTCGGCGGACGGGAAGGCCCTGACCCCGTGCGCTACGGAGACTGGGAAAATGGCGGCATCGCCTCCGATTTCTGAGTGGCTGCGCCGATCGGCCGGGAGAGCCTGCCGGAGCGCCAAGACCCGTTTCGAAATGAAACGCCGATGTCCGGTTGTCTCGAATCGAGACTTCTAAGTCCCGGTCAATTTGGGTCATCCGGTGCCTGTCATTTCGCTGTCCGCCTGCAAACATGAACGAACTTGACGCTTAGCGCCCTTTGCAGCCGGCTCAACGCCCGGATCTGGCACGGAACGAATGACGCGTTAATGGTCTGGTAACTTCTGACCCCAATTCGGGTGGTTCGGCCGGCCAATCCAGCTTCGGCACCAGCATTGCAAATCCCCCTGCAAACGCCAGTCGCGTCCAGGGAGTACCTGCAATGACAACGAACTTCAGCAAGGCAAAGTCGCTCGCCACCTCGTTCAACAAGTCCGAGGACGGTGCGGTTGCCATCATCTTCGGTCTGGTTGCGATCATTCTCGTCATGATGACGGGCCTTGCGATCGACGTTGGCCGTGTGATGCACGCCGAACGCAAACTGACCGGCGCCGTCGACTCGGCCGCACTTGCAGGTGCCAAGGCTCTGAAGACGCCTGGCGCCACCGACGCCATGGTGCGCACCGTCGCCCAGACCTACTTCCAGAAGAACATGGAGGGTGGCGGCAGTTACGCCGTCGTCACTGCAGTCAATGTCCAGGTCGATCGCAGCAACAACTCGGTGACGGTCGACGTCGACGGCAGCGTTCCCGCAACCTTCGGTCAGCTGGCCGGCATCCAGAAGTTCGACGTCCCGAAGTCATCGGTCGCCATCTATGACACCAAGGATATCGAGATCGGCCTGCAGCTCGACGTGACCGGCTCCATGTGCAGCCCCTGCCGCAAGATCAACGACCTCAAGGACGCCGTTGCCGGTCCAGGCGGCCTGCTCGACATCATGCTGCCGAATGGTGGCCCATCTGGAAAGGTTCGCATCGGCCTCGCGCCGTTCGCCGGTGGTGTCAACGCTGGTGTGTATGCTGCAGCCGTAACCGAGAACCGCGCCACCAACGGCTGCGTCTACGAGCGCCGCAACACGGCCCTTCAAGCCACTGAAGTCGCAGCGGCCGGACCGTCGTCTCTCAAGGCCCGCGTTGATCTTGGATCGCCGCAGAACTGCCCGCCGGATGCCAAGGTTGTCGCCATGTCCGACGACAAAGCCATGCTGCGCGCGACGATCAACAGCTGGAGCACGTCCACGTCGACGGCTGGCCACCTCGGCGCCGCCTGGGCCTGGTACCTGCTCTCGCCGGAATGGACTGCAATCTGGCCCGCATCGGCCAAGCCCGCCAACTACAACGACGGCAAGACCAGCAAGTACGTGATCCTGATGACGGACGGCGCCTACAACACGATCGGTGGTCAGATGAGTGGTGCCAATGTCCCCTTGTCCAACCGGTTCGCGGTCGACACCTGCAACGCGATGAAGGCCAAGGGCGTCACCGTCTATACGATCGGCTTCGAGGTTGCGGCATCCGATCGCGCTCCGCTGATCGCCTGTGCCTCGGACAGCTCGAAGTTCTTCGATGCCACGAACGGCGCCGCACTCCGCGCCTCCTTCCGGGCCATCGCGGAAGAGATCAACAGCCTTCGCCTCTCTCGCTAAGAGAGAGTGCGACGAAGCGGGACCTTGCCCCCCTGGGGTCCCGCTTTCCCAAGGGTGCGCCCGCCCCGGCGCACCCTTGATCTTTTGTGCCGGCATTGCGTAGCAAACGCACCGCGCCAACTACGCGTCCCCGCGCTTGATCTTGTCGAGCATGGCGGCTTCGCGGGCAGCGGCATCGGCAGACGCGTCAGCTGCCGTCTCGCGCGCCTTGAAGTAATCTTCTGACGTGCGCACCGTCGGCCGTGGCGGGCCGGCGAACGGGTCGATCGCGGTGTTCACGGCCGCCTCGACGCGGCAATCCTCACACATCCTGATGAGGTCGATGCGGGCCCGATTGGGACCGCTGAACATCCAGTGCTTCTCTTCGAGCTTCGCGGCAATGCGCTCGATCGTGCTCTTGACGCCGAACGGTTTGCTGCATGTGATGCAACAGAACGGTGCTTCTTCGTTGAGGATTACGGCGCCCGCCTCGAAGGCCGGGAAGCTCAGGCGCGGCTCGAGTGCCATGACCTTCTCCGGGCAGGTCGCGACACAAAGCCCGCATTGGACGCACAGGCTCTCGTCGAAGGCGAGGAGCGGACGGTCCTTGGCATCGCCCAAGGCGTGCGTCGGGCACGCCGACACGCAGGCGAGGCAGAGTGTGCAACCGTCGTTGCGCACGTTGACGCGCCCGAACGCGGCCCCCTTCGGCAACGCAATCGTGTCGACGGGCGCCGGGGCGACGCGATGCAACTCGCGCAAGGCGAGCTTCAGGATCGTGCGCTTGTCGCCGGCGGCCGCAAACGTCGCAGGCTTTACGGCACCGCGACCGGTTTTAATGCCAGCGAGGCCCGACACAAGGGCATCCGGGTCATCCGTCTCGATGATGCTGACACGCGCGTCACCGAACCCGAGCCCCGTGAGGAGCGCATCAGCGGTCGCACAGGTTTGCCGGAGGCCGGCGATGTCATGGCGCGGCTTCGAGCGGCCGAGAATATGCAGCGACGACGCGCCATAGGCGAATGCGGCGGCGATGACGTCGAGGCCGATCTGGCCGGTTTCGTTGACGGCAAGCGGCAATGTGTGGGCGGCAAGCCCGTCGCCGAAACGCGCGGCGGCTTCGATGAGCGCCGCGCCGTGGTCGGTGTCATGGATCAGGATTTGTGGGTCGCGGCCGCCGGCTGCGCGATAGGCGGTGAGCATCGCGCGCAACCGCGAGATCACGATGTCGACGGGGGGAACGGCATAGGCCGCCGCTCCTGTTGGGCAGACTGCCGCGCAGGCGCCGCAACCGCCGCAGATGTAGGGATCGATGACAACGTGATTGCCGCCGGGCGTGATGGCGCCAGCCGGACAAAGATCCAGGCAACGCGTGCATCCCGTGATCCGAGAGCGGGAATGCGCGCAGAGATCTTCGCGGAATGTGATGAAGCGCGGTTTATCGAACGTCCCGACGAGGTCCGACGCCTGGAACGCCAGGTGGCTGATCTCGGCAGTGTTTGCCGGATCGGCCCTGAGATAGCCAGAGCGCAAGTCGGGCGCGGAGATCAATGCTGCGCCGCCGGAGACGTCGATCAGGATGTCGGCTTTCGACAATGCGCCATCGCGTCCGGCGCCAAACGACAGCTTGCCGCGCGAGGATGCCGCCGGCTCCGAAAACCCGTCAATCGTGATCTCGAAGGCGCCAAGATGGCCCTTGATCTGCCTGATGCGCCCCTGGCGGATCGGGATGTCCGCTTGCCGCAGCGGTGCCACATCGGCGCCGGGTGTCAGCAGCACGGTGATGTCGAGGCGATCCTTGAGTTGGATCGCGAGATCGATCGCGGCCTGATCGCGACCGTAGATGAGCGTAACGCCGGTACTTTCGAACGTGACGCCGGCCGGCGGCGGATCGGTGATCCGGGCCGCTGCAATCAGCGCCGCCATTTTCGGTCCGGCTTTGGCGCCCTCGCTTCCCCAGCCGGCGGTCTCGCGAACATTGACGAAGGCCAGGGCGGCGCCAAGCGCCTCCTCTTCGGCAACGTCTTCGAACAGCGGTTGCTGATAGGTGCAGGCAACTGTCAACGCGCCATCCTTGGCAAGCCGGCGAAACTGGTCGAGGCCCGCTGCGCTGCACAAGTGCCGTGCCGTCGCGACGCTGGCGCCGGCGCAGCCCTGGGCGACCGCGTCCGCCGAGAGCGTCATCGTATCCTCGCAGGAGCAAAGGACGATCTTTGGGGCGGTTTCGGCCATAACGGTCGGGTCCTCAATGCAGCGTTGCCAATGCGGCGTGATACACCCGGCGCCGATGGTCTGCTTGCCGCTTGTAAACCAGATCAAGGCGATTATGAATTGCCGAACCTTCACATCGCGGGTTCGCGAACGCATGACCGGCGCACTGGATCTGCCATCGCTCTACACGGCTGTGGTGCTCCGTGAGCACCGCAACGCCTTTGCGCATGCCAAGGAGATAGCTGCAGACCAGGGCGCCGGGACGCTCGTGTGGGTGCGCCGCTTCGATACCGTCGAATTTGCCCTGGTGCTGGAACCCGAAGAGCCATTGCGCGAAGCGCGGCGTGCGCTCTACGCGGCCATGAACGCAATGGGCGATGCGCTCGCGGCCCATTGTCCGCCAGAAAAGCCGCTGGTATTTGCCTGGCCGGACACGATCATGCTCGATGCCGGCATCCTGGGCGGCGCCCGGCTTGGCTGGCCGCCCGCAACCCCCGAGCATGCCGTGCCGGATTGGCTCGTCGTCGGCCTTACGATCCGGATGGCGGTGCCGCATGGCCGTCCTCAGGCAACGGGAGGTTCGGTCCTCGACGTGCGGGTCGACAAGGGCACCAGCCTCGAAATCGAAGGGTTCGAGATGATGGATGCGGCGGGGCTGATCAACAGCTTCACGCGTCATTTCATGGTGCAATTCGATCTCTGGCAGGAAAAGGGCTTTGTTCCGGTCGGACAGCAATTTCTGGGGCGTTTGCCGGAACAGGCCGGGACAAGGCGCGGCATCGATACCAACGGTGACTTGCTCGTGCGCAATCTCAAGGCCGGGCCGCAGGCCGACCGGTCCGATCTGCTGGCGGCCCTGGACCAGCCGCAATGGCTCGATCCCGCTACCGAGGAGCCATGGCTGTGAAGCTGCTCCGCACCATCAGGCTCGATGCCTCCGACACGTTCGTCTATGAGCGCGCGGCTGGCGCCGGCGAATGGGCGGTGCCCGGCGGCTTCGAGTTCATGGACACCGACCCGCGTTCGCTGGCCGGCAAATCACGGCAGGCGTTTCGCGCTGGATTTCTCGGACTGACGTCGTGCGGCTGGTCAACCCTGGTTGTGGCGGTGGCGGCGACGCCGGCTGAGCGCGCCGACGCCGTCGAGCAACTGGCGCGATACCTGATGTCGACGCACGGCGCGCCGGATCTTGCCGCGGCGCGATCGGCGGCTGAGGCCGAGATCACCTATGCGTCGGAGCTGGCCGACCAACCGGACGGCACGCTGATTGCGCTCCACCGCAAGGTCGGCGACGATGGCAACCTGAGCGAGCAATTCAGGACGCTGCGACCCGCCGAAGCGCGCGCCGCCGCTGCCATGCCATGCAGCGCTGGCGCCTTTGCCGTTGTCGACGATGACGGCGCAACTGACCCGGCCGCGGGCGAGGAAATCGATTTCTTCGGGCTTGGCGACAGACGCGGAGCCGGCAAGCCATGACCGACTTCTGGGTATCGAGCGGCCATCATCTGGTCGACCGAGACAAGGACGGACGCCTAGTCGTCACAGACGAATGGCTGAAGGCCTATCTCGCGCGGCCGGAGTTGGTGCCGCCCGACGACGCCTGCCTGGTCGAGCGCGCGGTACACCAACGCTTGCTCCGGTCGCCGCGCGAGCCGATCGCGGCCGATGAGATCCGCGGTATGGCGGATCGCGACGCCCGCGAGAATTGGAGCCATCTAATTACGTTCCGCGACCATCTGCTCGCGCATCCGACCATCGAAGCCGCCTATGTGTCGATGGTCCGTGCCCCCAAAGTGACGACGCCACCACTGTTTCTCAACCAGCTCGTGCATGTGATCCTGCGCAATCTGCTCGATTCCGAGCGCGATCCCTATATCCTGCGCGCCGCCGAGATGCTCTACCGGCCACAGCGGCTGTCATTGAAAGATGGCATCATGCTGCTCGCCGATGAAGAGGTCGTCGATGGCGCTGATGTCACCGACCATTCGTCGCCGCTGGTTGCCATCTTCGGGGATGCCAAGGCCAAGGCACTCGATGTCCTGACACCTGAAACGTCCGACCAGTATCTCGGTCGCAGCGACGCATTCGACATGGTGATGGATTTCCGGCTTGGCGAACCATCGCGGGCCGCGTTTGCGCGCGTGCTCGAAAGGTGGATCGGCGCGCTACTCGGCTCCACGGTCACCATCGCCCCGGTTGCCAACATCACGGACGACAGTTGGGCCTGGTTTGTCGGTCTCGATCAGGAGGCGACGGCAATCGGCAACGCGCTCTGGCGCGGCGAGGAGCCGCCGCAGGAGGGCCGGGATCGGATTGTGGCGCTGTTCCAGCTCACGTTTGCCGATGACAAAGAGATGCTCGACCGGGTCAAGGCGCGGCCGGTGTCGCTGATCCTCGGCATGACGCCGAACCGGATCGTTCGCGTGAAGCCGCAGAATTTGCTCGTCGGCCTGCCCTTGAAGCGGCTCACCGCCGCAGGGTAGATCGACGACGAGCGTCCTCCCATCGCTTCACCCGCGGTTGCCGCCAAGCACCTTGCGCGAGATCACCACGCGCATGATCTCGTTGGTACCCTCGAGGATCTGGTGGACGCGCAGGTCGCGCACCAGTTTCTCCAGGCCGTAATCCTTGAGGTAGCCATAGCCACCGTGCAACTGCAGCGCCTCGTTGACGATATTGAAACCGAGATCCGTCGCATAGCGCTTGGCCATCGCCGAAAACATCGACGCCTGCGGATCGGCACGATCGAGCGCATCGGCGGCGCGATAGATCATCAGGCGGGAGGCTTCGAGGTCTGTCGCCATGTCCGCGATCTTGAACTGCAGCGCCTGGAAATCTGCGAGGTTCTGGCCGAACGCCTTGCGTTCGAACATGTAGTTGCGCGATTTGTCGAGAGCCGACCAGGCTGCGCCAAGCGAACACGCGCCGATGTTGATGCGGCCCCCATCGAGGCCCGACATGGCAAATTTGAAACCTTGCCCCTCGACGCCGCCAACCAGGTTCGCGGCCGGCACGCGGGCGTTCTCCATGATTACCTGGCGCGTCGGTTGTGCGTTCCAGCCCATCTTCTTTTCGAGCGCGCCGAACGAGAGGCCGGGGGTGTCCTTCATGACGGCAAAAGCTGAAATGCCGCCGGAGCCTTCGCCGCCGGTACGCGCGAAAATGAAATAGAACTCCGCTGACCCGGCGCCGGAGATGAACTGCTTGGTGCCGTTGAGGATGTAGTGTTCGCCCTCCTTGTGCGCGGTGGTCTTGAGGGCGGCCGCATCCGACCCGGCGCCGGGCTCGGTCAGGCAGTAGCTCGACAGCCACTCCATCGACGCGAGCTTCGGGATCCACGCCTTGATCTGCGCCTCGGTGCCGTACTTGGCGACCATCCACGCAACCATATTGTGGATCGAGATGTACGACGCGACCGCTGGGCAGCCATACGACAAAGCCTCGAAAATCAGTGCACCGTCGAGCCGCGACAGCCCCGAGCCGCCCTTCTCCGCCGGCACATAAATCGCCGCCATGCCAAGCGCCGCCGTCTCGCGGATCACATCGACCGGGAAGTGGCTTTTCTCATCCCACTCGGCGGCGCCGGGTGCAATCCGCTCCTTTGCGAAATTGAGGGCGGTGTCCTGGATGGCGGACTGCTCGTCGGTCGGGGCGAAGTGCATGGAGGCGTCCTGGTTCGTGGAAGCCCATGTCTAATCGAGTTCGCCGTGCGCTCCAAGGCGGTGCCTGCGCGAAGCTACCGGGTGGATGGGTCCGGCGATGCCTCGGCCGGCATGACAGACTGGCCATCCGGGGGCTCGCCAATGAGATTTTTGGCTGCATTCCCGATCGGCGGGGCTGAGGCCCGCCAAGATCTGCGACCCAGTTCGGTGCCATCATGTGGCTGCCGCCGGTCGTAACGCCCTCGATCCAACAAACAGTGACGCCGCAAGGAAGCAAGCCGTTCCAGCAATGATGAAGGCCGGCGCATACGTCGCCAGAATGTCCCGCGAGGCTCCCGACCCATAGGCGGCGACCGAAGCGCCGACCTGGTGCGCAGCAAAAATCCAACCGAATACGACTGGCGCCATCTTCGGCCCGAATGCTTGCCCCGCAAGCCTGACGGTTGGCGGCACGGTTGCTATAAAATCGAGACCAAAAAAGATTGCCCAGATCGTGAGAGCAACGACGCTGAAGTCGCTGAAAGGCAGCCAGACGAGAGACACGCCGCGCAGCGCATAATAGACGGCGAGCAGGAGGCGATTATCGACCCGGTCCGACAACCAGCCCGACCCGATCGTACCGACGAAATTGCACACACCCATCAGAGCCAGGTAGGATGCGGCCGCCACAGTGCCGATGTTGTTGTCGGCGCAGAATGGAATGAAGTGCTGCTGGACGATGCCGTTCGAAGACAAGCCGCAGATGAAGAACGTGCCGGCCAGCAGCCAGAACATCGGCACTTGGCTGGCCTCCTTGAGTGCGCGCAGCGAAAGTGCGATGGCGCCCTCCGCCGAGGGAACCGTCGCGACGATCTTGGTCTCGCCGTAGGCCGGCTGGTCGACATCCGCCGGCCAATTTCGCCCGACCAGGACGTACAGAATTGCACAGATCGCGCCGCCGACGATGACAGGCAGTACGGCCGTGCGCCATCCATAAGTCGTCGATAGCCAAGCGGTCGTCGGCAGGAAGACGAGTTGCCCGGCAGCAAAGGCCGAAGTCAGGATGCCCATTGCGAGACCGCGCTTCGCCACGAACCAACGGCTGGCGATGGTCGCCGCCAAGCCTGCCCCGACCATCCCGGCAGCCCCGCCGAGCACGATCCCCATCGTCACCAAAAGGTGCCAGCGTTCCGTCACCATCGTGGTCGCCGTCAAACCCATCACCACGAGGGTGGCCGAGGTCGCGACCGTCCGCGCAACGCCGTAGCGCAGCATCAGCGCGCCCGCGAAGGGCGCCATGCATGCGAACACGAAGAACATCAGCCCGATCGCGGCCGACACATCGCTGCGCTGCCATCCGAACTCTTTCGCGATGGGATCGATCAGAACGCCGCCCAGACTGAAGGCAGCCGATGAGCAAAAGAGGGTGACGAAAGTCAGCGCAACCATCACCCAACCATAGTGAACTCCGAGGCGGGAAAGCCAACCGGCAAGCCAATGCGCAACCATGAATGAGCCCCGATGAAGAAAAAAGAGAGATGTTTGAGGAGACATTGCCCAAGAAGCTCTTGGGCAAAGGTGAGACTACGGCGCCGAACGGTCTTCGGCAACGGGGTCGATCGCATCTGAGATCGTCGTGCTCGCCGATCATGTT
>CAVUIK010000009.1:0-154659 GCA_963741565.1 uncultured Alphaproteobacteria bacterium
TTCCTTGACATCCTTCCTGCATGCGCAATGGGGGCCGTACTTGGACCTTCGCTCGGCACGATGACGCTCGTGCAGTCGATCGCGATAATTTTTTCGGCGGGGGTCCATCTCGCTACCTCGCGCTTTCTGCTTGCCCTCGCTTTGGGCACAGCGGTTCTCCTGTCAGAGAGATGGATATTGGCGACCATATGGTAGCTGGAGTTTGGGTCGATCACCGAATGCACCTGAAGTCTCCGGTGACGATGCGATCTGTCGCTGCAGTTTTCACCCAATTCGGAGGATCATTCCGATACCGTCAGAGATCAAAGTCCGCGCATTCCCGCAATCAGACGCGACGGCAGTGCGGGACTTGTTCATCACCGTCAATCGGCAGTTGGCGCCCGGCCATTTGAAACAAGCGTTCGAAGACTACATCGCCTTGTCTCTTCGAGAAGAAATCGATCGCTTCCAAGATTACTACGACACGAAGCAGGGCGGCTTCTGGGTCGATCACTCGGGAGACAAGCTCGTCGGCATATTCGGATTGGAGCCCTCATCCGCCGACGCCATGGAGCTGCGGCGCATGTACGTCGCGCCGACCGCAAGACGACAGAGCATCGCGCGCACGATGCTGCGATCTGCCGAAGCCGAGTGCCTACGACGGCATAGGTCACGCATGAACTTGAGATGCTTGGCAATGCGCGTTGCGGCGGCAGACGGTGCGGGCGAGGGCGCCGTGTTCGCCATTAGAACGTAATGTCGTGGCCATCGCTGGGTTTGGCGAACGTCGTGACGACGAGTACGGGGAAAGCGTCCGGTTGAGATCGCGACGGCACGGCGACGGCAAATCCGCTGTGGGTGCCCGTGGTCAGGATAAACGTGTGGTGCTCCTGCGCCGTCCAAAGTCTGGGATCGGGCTTTTGCGCAAGAAGGGCTGCGGTGTCCGCGCGCAGCTTGTCGAGGTGGGCGGCGTGAATTTCATCGATCTCCATGTCGAGGGCATGCCGAGCTTGTCCGATGGACCGCAGGGCCGAGTTGGCAAGGAGAGCGTGGAGATCGAATGGAATTCTGGGGTTGTTCACGAGACGAACTTTCTTGGGATATATGCACGGCAGTTCTCCGCCAGCGACCGACGCCCGCAGGGCCGAGACGCCGCCTGCCGCAGGCAGGCACACCGTGGGCGGCTCGGGTTCACCGAGGGCGCGGCCCGCCCGATCCGGGCGGGGGCGGCCACACCTCGCCTATTCGCCGCGTCCGCCGCGTGATTTTTTCTTCTCAGGCATCCCCTTGGACACCACGCCGTCTTCGACCAGCTTGGCCAGGTCGGGCTGCGCGGCTTGCTGCTCGGCCTCCGACTTGCCGGGAATCGGATAACTGGTGACGCTGGCCAGGTAGAGACGGCCGTTGCGATCGGTTTTCATCCAGGCGCCGATCCGGACGATGGGCGAGCCATCGCCGGGATTGTAGCCGCCCCAGTAGTCGGGACGATTGTTGTCGGGCGCCTCATCCTTGAAGCCGTTGGGGAACAAGACCACCTGATCATCGGCAAGGGTGAGGTTTCCAAGGACCAGGGCGGCGGCATCGGCCTGGCCAAGCTGCGTTTGCGGCACCGCCTTGGTCAGTGCGGCGAGCTGTTGGGCGGGCGTCATGTCGGCCGTCACTACGGTGTCGACGGTCTTAGCCGCGCGACCGGAGAACATGATCTTGACCTCGCCGGATTTGGGGTCGGTGTACTCGTGCGCCCAGAGCGGCAGGGGTCGCTTCTGGTCGGAGCCGGGCTTGCAGATGTGGCCTTCGAAGGCGGGCCGTTTGTCGCCGGGCTGCTTGTCGCGGTTCATGAAGGCTGCGAAATCGCCGCGTGGTTGCTGGTCTTTGGTTGGCTCCATGGCATCTCCTTGATTGTTGCCAGGAGAGGCTGCGATAGACGGGATACAGCGTCAATACACTCTGCCTACATCCTAGGCAGCGTTGCAGGCGGCGACAAACATCGACGGTATATCCCACAAGCCTGGAGCGAGCTGAGGTCGGCGGCCCAACGATCTGCCGCCACCGCGTCCGCTTGCGGGTCTCTCGCGTCGTGACGATCGTCGTGCGACAGGCTACTAATCCCCGTGACACCTTCACGGACCAACGGCTGGGACATAGCTCGGGCGCACCCTCGAACGCATCTCCGCCGGCCCATTCGAATGCAACTGGATCGACTGCAATGGTTAAGCCGCGAGAGACGACCTGGAGCGACCTCAAAGCCGAGCTGGCGCTGTTCGATCGCGCCGGACTGCTCGGGCTTCTGAAGGACCTGTACGCGCTGCGACCCGAAAATCGCGCGTTCCTCGCTGCGCGGCTCGGCGTCGGCAGCGATCCCCTGACACCCTTCAAGAAGGTCATTTCGCGGTGGATTTATCCCGACCTCACGAAGGGGCAGGACGTGTCGGTGGCAAAGGCCAAGAAGGCGATCGCGGACTATCGCAAGGCGGTCGGCCGGCCTGAGGGCATGGCCGAGTTATGCATCTTTTACTGCGAAGAAGCGGCGCGCTTGATTGGCGAGTGCGGCCTGGAAGACGAAGTGTATTACTCGGCACTCGTGCGCATGTTCGAGCAAGGCCTGACGCAAGCCGTCGAATTGCCTACTGCCGAACGCGACAAGATGCTTGAGCGTCTCAATGCCGTCCGTGGATCACTGCGTCGCATCGGTTGGGGCGTATCCGATGCCGTGAACGAGATCTGGCATGATCGGGTCGATTGAGTTGCCGTCGGCTCCACGGTCAGCGCAAGTATCACGCGGTAGCCGTCACTCCTATACAAGAGCCGACATAGGCGGCTGCGAGGTAGGCGCCGTCGGCTATGTCCGCTCGCTGGGGTATCGTGTCGGCGACGCAGATTGCGAATAGTTCACACGCGACGCCCTTTATCGAGTGGCAAGCCAACTCGCCCCTATCACGAGACCGACTGCCATTGTTGCGCGTATAAGCTGAGCGAGCATAAACCGAGGCGAGGCGAGGCCCATAACAATGCCGAGGGAGATGCTGGTCCGCACAATATAGAACTCCAGAACCGCTCGTCGAAAGTGGCTTACGTCCGTGGTGCCGGCAATGAATGCTCGAGCTGCGCTGGGTAGCCAGATTAGCGTCACGAATATTCCGCACAGTGCGCCGACTGCAACGCACTCGGAAACCTGCCGAGGCCCAGCGAGCGCCAAGATCGATGGAAAAGCGACAAAAGCAACGAACATATGCAGTGACCAGTACCAAAGTGGGTAGCGCGCGATCGCTTCGGCAATGCCGCTTCTGAGCACCAAAAGCTCTGTTGCGAACACGAATAGTCCCGATGCGACAACAGCACTGCAGAAGCCCAACACTTGCCGCTTGAGCCGCCATTCACGCCATGCGGGCTTGTTGTCGAGGTCTGGTGGTTTCACTCCGTGCTTGTTTTCAAGCCAAAGAGAGCTGAATGACACGGCAATCAGCGACATGAAGGCTGTCATTTGCACGGCCACTTCAGGAAAGAACCTTATGCCCAGCAGGCGGCAAATGTGTCGCCACGGCCACTCGACTACTGCGAGGTACAATTCGGCTAACCGTTCGAGGCGCGGCGAAACCTCCACAAGATCTTTGAGGCCAGACAAGACGCCGAGCGCTGCGAGCAGCAAGACTACGAAACTGAACGTATGTGTGCGTATGGAGAGCGGGCCTTCGTCGCGGCTCGCCACCCCGGCTTCGACGGCGCTTTGCAGACCAGAGGCTTTGCTAAGGTTCTGTCGCGGCTTCTTTTGGTGATGCTTGTTCTTCGGCTTCTTCATGAGGCACACATAGCAAGTGCCGGCAGACAAAATCCCTCCGCCGATCAACAGGGTGTTGAGTTGCTACCGATTTCCACAGGGGGCTGAAAGCCAGGTCGATTGTGGGCTTTGATGATCGTCGGATAAAGGTGGCAACTGTCCTCAGGCAACTGTCATTGGAGCGGAATCATTGGGCTACCCGCGCTCATGTCCGCTGATGATGGTCACGCTGACGAAATGTTTCCGCTCAGACGCGTTTGCCCCCACGTCTCCTTCCTCTGCACTGCGCGTGACCCACGGCAGTCGATGACAAATTTCAAGCTTGCGCGTCGCGGCATGTCCGCATCTGATCAGACCGCGTTGGAGGAAGGCACGACCGCAGCAGGCCAAAGTGCGATGAGCGCCACTTTCTCTTCAAGCCAGACAGTATCGGCTCGCAGGCCGAGGTTCCGAGCTCAATTCAGCAGTGAATGCACGAGGTGCAACATCAGCGCGCGATACCAAGCATCATCGCCAATGGCTTGAAGTATGCCGGAAGCCTGCTCAGACCTTCAGCAACGATTTCCTTGCATCGTGCGCCATCGATGCGCTCGATGACAACACCATCGCTGGCGACGCGCTTTGACCAATCGGAGAGCATGTCGAACCGTTCGATGCGCTTTTGACCCCAGTCGCGGCTGGATGGCGCGATTTCCAATTCTCCATCGCGCAGAAACTTGCGCAGCGGCTGGAATGTCTCTGAAAAGCTGATGCGGTGCTCGCCGTCCTCGGAGCGAATTCCGAGCGTGAAGCTCAGGCGAAAATTGCCGTGACCGGCCGTACTGCATTCGATCGTCATCTGCTTCAAGTCGCGCCATGTCCCTCGACGCGGCTCGCCGTGGAGCCAAGTTGCGAACTCGATCCCATCCGGTGTCACCAGATCGAAGGCTTTCATATCGTTGCGCAGGCACCAGATGGTGGGTATTGCGAACAGCACGAACAAGATCAGGTAGACCCGTCGGGTGCAGTCGTTGCCACGTTGCAGGAATGTGCGGTTTGGGCTGGTCTTGCTGAGAGCGCAGACCACGGTTCGCCGCGTCATCCACAAGAACAGCCGGCCTGACTTACCGGCGGCACGACTCGTCTGCATGAGCAGGCTGGCGGCGGTGATGCATTCTTCCAGCCGAGGCCACGCCCGAATCGCAACGTGAACGGCGTATCCCACACCACAGATGACGGTCGGCAATATGAGAAAGCTACTCCACCATGAATTATCGTAAAAGATTACCGATCTGTCCGCGATGCGGAGCATTTTTAGTTGTAGCGCAACACGCCCCTCGAGCATCAACAAGAGGCCGGCGAGGGCGACAATGGCGACCGCGGTAGCAAGGCACAACGTGAGGTATGCCGGCTTGCCGCCGGCGGCTGCCGCTTCGATCGCGAGAATATCGCGCGGCGGAATGCCAATCCGTTGCAGCACGTCACCCTGAGGCTCGCTCACTTGACGACGCAAACCCATGCCTCCTGATCACCATGTGATATGGTAAGGCAGCCATGCACTTTACTCGAGCCAGAACACGGCCCAAATTCATTCTGTCAGCTAACGGTTAACGAACCGAATGCCTGCTTGTTCGCCAACAGCCGGCTAACCGCCGACCAGCTACCGAGCCGCAAGGCGCGGCTCGCGTGATTGCGGATCGACAGTATTGGCCCGCCGCGTCTCTCCCCCAACCGGTGGTCCCGGATGACCGCTTCGATTGGGATGATCACGAGCGTCGCTGCCGGTCCAGGGCGGATAATCGCCGGCTGTCCGCTGTCGGAGGTGGAGCGACCGCGCAAATTCAATAGTCTTTGGTCAGATGATGGCGGCACCTCGATGTCTCTTATCTCTGCGTTTCGACCGTTAGGCCGGTGAATCGAATTTGCCCCTGAATGGCTCTTGCCGGCTCTGGACGTCAACGGCCACCCCTGCCGGCGCGGATCTTCGGTGGCGAGCGCTGTGCCGGTTTTCGTCGCCGTGAGCGATGAGGTTTTGGCGTCAGACTGGTCGCGCTCATGAGCGTCTTGAGCTCTCGCATCATGCGCACGGCCAGTGGCGCGGTGGCTAGCCTCGCGTCACGGGCAAGGTTCCTCTCGTCGATGGCGTGGCGCACATCGGCCTTGCCGGCGATGCCGTACATCGCCAAAAACCGGACGATGTCCACGGCGTCTACGGCGAACCACAGGCGCGGGGCCTCTGGCTGGCGGGCTTGGTGATCGGCGAACGAACCGCCGAACCGCTTCTCAAAATCCTTGGCCGTACGGGTGAGACCGAGCGCGGACAGCTTGGTGTAGCTGGTCGGATTGCCGGCGACGAGGCCGCGCCCCTTGGCTTCCAGCGTCAACCCTTCCTCGGCGAACACGGCCTGGAGGTCGTCCCAGGTCGTGGCGCGGTCCAGGCGTTCGGAAATGTGCGCGCCCAAGCCTCGTGACGCCGTCCGGCTCCATTGCGTGCGGGTCGTTTTGGCGCCGCGTTTGGCGGCCCAGGTGGCGCGCGTGTTGGGTTTCTTCGGACGGTCGTCGGTCTGGTCGAGGTTGAACCGGTGCGCCGGTACGTACGCGAACCCGTAGTCTTCGGACAATTGCTTCATGATGCGATCGAACAGGGCGAAGTCCTGGCTGGTCTCCCAGGCGCGGCCGGTGACCGGATGCACGCGGTTGATGAGCATGTGGAGATGCGCGTGCGGCTTGTCGCCGTGGCCCATGATGAGGGCCTGGTGCTGGCCAAGACCCGCCAGCCCCAGCGTCTTGATCGCGATCTCCTGCATGATCTCCGGGCTGGGCTTCTCATGTGGCGCCCATGCAATCATGGCGTGGTAGGCGGCGTTCCTGCAGCGCTTGGACATCTGAGCCGTGGCCGTCATGTAGGTGGCGGCGAGCGCCGGGTCGTCGGTCGGCAGGTTGTGCGAGAGCACCCAGGCCACGCGGTCGGGATGCGGCGGCTTGTCATCTCCCTCGACGAGATACCGCGCCAGCGCATGAAAATCGTTGGTTGGCGGGACGACGTTGACGAGCATCAGCCAAGGCGACGGGCCGCAGCGTTGATCTGGTCAAGACAGGCGAGCAAAGCGGTCTCGGAAACGGCCACGAGGCCGATGTTGGCTTGCTTGGCGAGCTGGTTGAGGTTGTTGCCGATGCGGCAGAGTTCGGCGATGGCAAGGTTGGTTAGCCCGCGCGGTTGCGGCAGCTCGGCGCGTTGGCCGTTCAGGTGGGCCACGAGCACGACGCGCACCAATTCGGACACGGTGATCGCGCGGCTTGCGGCTTCGGCGTTGAGCGCCTGATAGCTGGCAGCGGACAACCGGGTGTAGATATGAAGGGGCAAGGGCTCCTTGGCGTCGGACACTCCCTTACGGTAGCCACGGGTCGGCATTCCAAGCGCTTTCTCTCAAGGGAGGGGGCCTGTCCGATCCACCGGGACGGTGGCATGCGGGGCACGCCCTGCGGCGAGCGGGTCTCCTGTCCATTTTGTACAGGAACCCATACCTCGCCCCCTCCCTCTTACCTTCCTGCAGGACAGCCGCTGCGTACCAGTCCGCTGCTCATCTCTTCATCATCCCCGTGCAAAATCATCACGATGCGGGGCATCTGAAAGCAACGCGCACTGCCAACGGCGACGCCGAGAAACACGCTTGAAACATTCAATCAATGGAACGCCTGCGGCGGGCTAGCTATGCGGGGGCTTTGCCCCCTGCACCCCCAGGATACCGACGAAATGAGGGGCGCGAAGTGTATACGGAAGCGCGGCTTGATGGGCTGATCAGCGGGGATGGCGGCGGGCTTGCCGGTCGTCGCCGGCTTGGAAATCAGCTTGTGGTCGACGGATGCTCGGTTTCGTGGCCATGAAGCCCGCATCAATGGCCTTCCGTCTCGGCGTGGCAATGCGCTGGCCGGCAAAGGGGTCCGTGATGTGCAGCGCGGCAATCATCTCGAAGGGAACGGCCGCCAGATCGTCGGGAGCCACGCCCAGGGCGTCGGCAAGCTGCATCAGCGTGTAAATGGCCCAGGTCCGTTTGTCGGCGTCCGAGAGCTGGTTGCCGGCGACGGCCTCTTCGATGTGAAAGGTCCAGCATGTCGAGCCGGCAACGGGATCAATCCAGCATTCCAGGCTGCCTTTGCCGCCAAGGTAGATTCGGCATTGGCCGGTCGCGTTCTGGGTGTGCGTGATGATCATGCCGGGCATCGTGGCGGCCGGCCCGTCCGTTCGGCAAGGCCGGTGGTGATGCCATGTGCAAGCTGGCGGCGACAGTGTTCGATTGCGGGATGGGGGTGTGGCGGGACAGCCCGCCGCTGCGATGCTGTTTCTCGGAGCCTGGCCGTTGCGGGCAACCCTCCCCGAAGGCGCGCACGCGGGGGTGCCCGCAACGGCCGGGCGACACCTTGCATCGCCTTGTGCTGTTTCTTGGTGGGCGCCCGCGCGGCTACCCTGGCTGGTGTTTTTGTGGGCAGGTCTCTTGGCCGCCGGTGGCCGGAGACGTATCCTGGACCTACGGTACAGCAGGGATGCGATGGCCGTCGAAGTGAGCGTGTTGGCGCCCGTTGAGGGCGCTTTTGTTTGGCGGCCGCGATATTGACCGTAAACGGATTATATGCCACACTCCTCTCATGAAGGCGTCCTTGTGGTCAGAAGTTGTTGCGCTCGTTGGCCGGTATGCCGGCTGGAGCCATGGAGACACGTGGGACGATCATAGTTCTCCGTCACCAGGCCAAGTCCAACGCGGCGAAGCCGCACTGCGCCGATTGCAAGCGCAGGTAAAGGCCTTGCGAAAGCAAGGGGTGGATCACGACACATTCCGAGAGTGGGTTCGCGAAGGTCGTCGCGGTTGATGGTTCTCGTGGTCGTCGATTGCTCGTTTATTCTGGCATGGGGGCATGACGAAAAAGAATTCCAGGCATCATACGACGTTTTAGATCGCGTCGTGCGGCATGGCGGTGTGGTGCCGGGCATTTGGGCGCTGGAGGTTGCAAACGGCCTCCTGAGCGGACTACGGCGCAACCGAATCACGCACCAACAATTGAAAACCATCTTAGCCAACATTGCCGAGCTACCAATTGAGGTTGATCGACGAACCCATGACTTGGCCTGGACGCGAATCCTGAGTTTGGCTAAACGACATGACCTCTCAACCTACGATGCCGCATACTTGGAATTGGCGACGCGACACGGCAGCGTGTTGGCGACGCTGGACGTGGCGCTCAGACGCGCGGCGACGAGCGAGGGCATCATGGTTCTACCTGCTCGCGATCAATCGTGACCATGGTCACTGGTCCCGATGCACGCGCTGCTTGCGCGGGACCAAATCCTCACACACGGCGGTAGTCTCAAGATCCTGGGCTGACCGCGACGCAGAGCGTCGCGCTGTTGCCGCGGTTCTGTCAATCTTAGCTTAGTGCATATTGCCATTATTCCGATGACGCCATATATTGCTCGCATGAACCGCGACGAGGCCATTGCCCGGATCAAAGCGATCGAGCCCGCACTCCGCGCTCTTGGTGCATCAGGCCTCTACCTGTTCGGCTCCACCGCTCGCAACGACGCAAAGCCGTCCTCCGACGTCGACATCTTCATCGACAAGGACCCAACGAAGGCGTTCGGACTCATCCTGTTTTTTGAGATCGAAGAACTCTTGGAACAGGCCTTGGGCACCAAAGTCGACTTCACAACGCGCGATGCCCTCCACCCCGTCCTCAAGGCTGACATCGCGCGTTCGGCCATCCGCGTCCTGTGATCCGAAGTAGCCTCCCCCGCCTCCATGACATTGATACCAACATCGCCGTGGTTGCCGACATCATGAAGGGGCGCTCGCGGAGGCACCTGCAGAATGACACGGCCCTCCTCTACGTTGTCCTGCACGCGCTCATGATCATCGCCGAAGCGGTGCGGCATCTGCCAGAAGAAGCCCTGGCGGCTCACCCGGCCATCCCCTGGACGGAGATCGTCAGCGTCGGCGACATCATCCAGCACGGATACCACCGACTCGACCCGGACGTGCTGTGGAACACGGTCACCGCTCACCTTCCGGCGCTCGGCGGCGCCATCAAGACGATGCTCGCCGAGGTCGATCAAGCTGCGCTGCCATTCTGACATGCCCACATGCGGTCAACCCCACATGCGCGCAGCCAAGCCGCGCTCCTCGGCGCCGGTGAAATTGGCGTAAATCGTTGTCGTGACAATGCTGGCGTGGCCGAGCCACTTCGAGACGATGTTGAGCGGCACGTTCTTCTCCAGCGCCGCAATCGCAAACCCGTGCCGCAACCCCTTCGCCGACGCGTGCGGTCCCGCAAGGCCGGCAATCCGCATGGCGTCCTTGACCCAACGTCTCCCTCCGGTGAAGACCGCCTTGCTGTGAGGCCTGGGTTCGCGGAGTTCTTGGCGTTGATCCGGGGCAGCGCGGGAAGTGGATGTGTCCACAAAAGCGATCATGGACACAAGTGATGAGGAGCGGCGTCGCAACAAGCGGTGGCCGGAGGCGCTGAAGCGCGAGATCGTCGCGGCGACGTCGCGGCCGGGCGCATCGGTCTCGGTGGTGGCGCGGCAGTACGACGTCAATGCCAACCAGGTCTTCGCTTGGCGTCGCCGCTTTCGCGAGGCGACCGAGGTCGCGACGCCGGCGTTTGTGCCGGTGACGATCACGCCCGAGCCCGAGGAGAAGCCTGCGCCGGCGGTTTCAGATACCATCGAGATCGAGGTTGGCGACGACTGCCGCGTGCGTGTCGGGGCGAGTTTCGATGCCCGCGCGCTGCAGCGCGTGCTCGACGTGTTGAGGAAGCGATGATCCCGGTCCCGTCGGACGTGCGGGTGTGGCTCGCGGTTGGGCGTACCGATATGCGGCGCGGGATGAATGGGCTCGCGCTGCAGGTTCAGGAAGCGCTCGGACGTGATCCGTTCGTCGGCGACCTCTTCGTGTTCCGCGGGGCGCGCGGCGACCTGATCAAGGTCCTCTGGCACGACGGCCTCGGGCTCTCGCTTTATGCCAAGCGGCTCGAGCGCGGCAGGTTCGTCTGGCCGCCGAGCGTGCCTGCGCCATCCGCGTCGCTACGTCCGCCAGAAGAGCATGCAATCTCGATCTCGGCCGCGCAGCTCGCCTACCTTCTGTCCGGCATCGACTGGCGTAACCCGGTTCACACATTCCGCCCGGAACGTGCGGGATAGCTGCGTTTTTTTCGGGCGGCGGACGTTGGCCTGTGATTCCCTCAGGACATGGATTCGCCGTCTCCCGATCTTCCCGACGATCTCGATGCGCTCAGGGCCGTTGCGGCTGCAGCGCTCGCCCGCAACGCTGGCGACGCGGCGACCATCGCGCGTCAGAACCTGGAGATCGCCAAGCTCAAGCGGCAGATCTACGGGCCGCGCTCGGAGCGCACCGCGCGCCTCCTCGATCAGATGGAGCTGGAGCTCGAAGAGCTGGTGGCCACCGCCACCGAGGACGAGATTGCCGCCGAGCAGGCCGCCGCCAAGACCACGACGGTTGCGGCGTTCACGCGCCAACGTCCTGCGCGCCAACCGTTCCCGCTGCATCTGCCGCGCGAGCGCGTGGTCGTGCCGGGCTTCACGGAGTGCCCCTGCTGCGGTGGCAGCAGATTGCGCAAACTCGGTGAGACCATCACCGAGACGCTGGAGGTGATCCCGCGCCAGTGGAAGGTCATCCAGCACGTGCGCGAGAAGATGACCTGCCGGGACTGCGAGAAGATCAGCGAGCCGCCGGCGCCGTTCCATGTCACCCCACGCGGATGGGTTGGCCCGAACCTGATGGCCATGCTGCTGTTCGAGAAGTTCGGGCAGCACCAGCCCCTGAACCGCCAGGCCGAGCGTTATGGCCGCGAGCGCGTGCCGTTGAGCCTGTCGACGCTGGCCGATCAGGTCGGCGCGGGGTGTGCGGCTTTGGAACCGCTGCTTCGTCGTGTTGAGACACACGTGTTTGCTGCCGACCGATTGCACGGTGACGACACCACGGTGCCCGTGCTGGCCAAGGGCAAGACACACACCGGCAGATGCTGGGTCTACGTACGCGACGACCGCCCGTTCGGTGGCGGCGCTCCACCAGCGGCAATGTTCTACTACTCACGCGATCGCGGCGGCGCCCACGTTGAAAAGCATCTTGCGCGATGGTCCGGGCTGCTGCAGGCCGACGCCTACTCGGGCTACAACAGGCTGTACGAGGCCGGCCGTACGCCGGGTCCGATCCTGGAGGCAGCGTGCTGGGCGCATGCGCGCCGGCCATTCTTCGCCCTCGCCGACATCGAGGCCAGCGCGCGGCGCAAGGCGGAAAGCAAGTCAGCGGCGCCGATCTCACCCTTGGCGCTGGAGGTCGTGCAGCGCATCGACGCCCTGTTCGAGATCGAGCGCGGCATCAACGGACGGAGCGCGCAGGAACGCCGCGCCATGCGCCAGCAGCTGAGCCGGCCGCTCGTCGACGATCTCGAAGCCTGGATGCGTGCCGAGCGTCCTAAGCTCTCGCGCGGCAACGATCTCGCGAAAGCCATGGACTACATGCTCAAGCGCTGGCCCGCCTTCACTCGCTTCCTCGACGATGGTCGCATCTGCCTGTCGAACAATGCGGCGGAGCGGGGGCTGAGGGGAATTGCACTCGGCAGAAAGTCATGGCTCTTCGCCGGCTCCGACCGTGGCGGGCAACGCGCGGCCGCCATGTACAGCCTCATCGTCACGGCCAAGATGTGCGATATCGATCCCCAAGCTTGGCTCGCCGACGTGCTCGCCCGCATCGCCGGGCATCCCGCCTCCAGGCTCGACGAACTGCTGCCGTGGAACTGGCGCTCTCAGCAACTTGCCGTCAACCGCGCCGCCTGACGCTGGCCGCCCCTGCGGTGCTCACCGGATACTTACGCCTCTAACCAATCGGGCGACATAGAGTAAGGGGGCGGGCGCTCTGTCTTGAGGATCAAGCGGGCAAGCGCTCCACCCCCAAGCTAGGAGACCCCGATCCCCCCCTATCCGATGGAGCCCATCAGCCCGCTGCGCGCTCGCATAATCGAAGACATGCGCGTTCGTGATTTCACTCTCATCGCGCAATGCAACTACATCCGAGCGATCAAAAGGCTCGCAGCGCTTATCAGCCGATCGACCTACACGGCGACAGCCGAGGAAGTGCGCGCCTTCCAACAGCATTTGTCAGCCAAGACCCTCAAGCCGGCGTCGATCAACGTCACTGTGACAGCGCTATGGTTCTGACTGCCTCAGACTCGAAAGACAAAGCGATGTTAAGCGTCACCAATGGTGACCGGTTACGCGCCATGGAGGTCGTGGCGCTGAAGGTCTCCGACATCGACAGCAAGCGGATGCTGATCCGCGTCGACAAAGCCAAGGGTGGCAAGGATCGCTACGTGCACATGATCGTGCCCGGAGGCGGCATCCATCCGTGCCCACAGTCCCGCGGGATCCTTCATTGGAGGCTTTCCGACGACGATCGCCGGTGCCCGACGCAGCGTTCGTGTAGGTCCCTCATCCGCAATTCCTCACAAGCTCGGATCAATCGGCTGATCTATCGAGCGCCGGTCACTTCCGCGACGTCATTGCTCGCACCGAACGACACCGTCCGCATCCACTTGAGAACACTGCGCGTAAGCTGTTCGCGATTTGCTTCCGACGTGAATGTATGATCGGACTGCGCGAGGTATTCCAAGGTTAGCCGATCACCGAATGCAACGCCGGGGAATGCATCGACGAGCTGCTCGCGATAGTTGTGCTGCCGCTGCATGCCACCGGTGAACATCGCCAGCATATTGACGCCGGACAGAGCGCAGTGGCGATAGTGGCTCTCGAACAAGACTCGCAACTGGTCGTCGTCGAGATTGGGCTCAACCGGCTCGTCCGCTCGCATACCGATCTCGGTAGGCGCCGGCAAGTTGCGCTTCAAGAGATTTGCGATGCTACCAAATGCCTCCTTGGGCGTCTTGCTGGCGAGGCTGATGATTTGGCGGCCGAGTTCGTTGATGTGATATTTCTTCGTCCGCGGAATCGTAGGATCGAGCAGCACGATACCAACCACTCGCCGATCGGAGCTGGCGTATAGGACGGCATTGTCCGCACCAGCGCACAAACCGAGCAGTATGACTTTACGCACCTGCCGCTTGGCCTCCAGCCAATCCAAGGCGTCCCGGATGTCGCTCATCGCAGATTCGAGGATCGACTGGGCATCGGCCCTGTTGGGGCTGTCGCCAATTCCGGAAAGGTCGAACCGCAATGACGCATAATTCGATTCCGCCAGAGCGCGTGCAAGCTGCACATGCAGCCGGTTTGGTCCGACGCGGTGGACGATTCCCGCGTTCAGCAGCACGACTACCGGCCCCGTCGCCGGCCCAGCTTCCGTCATGATGCCGATGAGCGAGGCCTGCTTGCCGAGCATCACAGGCAGCTCGTGCACTTTTGCGTTCAGGCCAGCCATTGAATCACCCGCTGCAAGACATTGACGGGAATGGCGCCGGCTCCCAAGCTTCTATCCTCCCGCCAGGCCGGCGGGCAGGGCATTTGCTCGATGGTGGGCGGCTGATCGGGGGGCCAATCCACGGCCGTCATCCAATCATCGTAAGCGGGCGAAGGTTCGGTGACAATCGTCAGCTTCCGGACCGGAAGCTGTGCGGTGACGGAGAGCAGGTTGAAGGACTCGAGTTCGGCAGTCATCGCGCTGGTCACAGGAAAACCCAGGATCTCGTGTCCGCCCCCAGTCTCGCTCGGCCGCTGCGTCGGCGCAGCCGACGTGATGCTGGCTTCGAGCGCGTGCAACTCCTGCAAGTATCGGCGCCCCGAAATCACGGGATCCCACAACACCAGCGCCTCGACATCCCTTTGCCGCCTGGCGGCAACGCAAGCAGCCAGACTACCGCCGAGGCGAAGCCCGATGAGTGCGACGCGGGATGCTCCGCTGGTGTCCTTGACCTCGTCGATCGCCGTTTCGATGTCCTTCTGCCAACCCGTCAGATCGGCATCGACCATCTCCCCCGCCGAATCGCCTGTCCCGAAATAATCGAACCGAAGTGTGTCCCTGCCGCTTGCCGCCAGCAGGTTCGAGAGGCGCCGGATCGAACGATGAGCGCGAATGTATTCCTGCCCCCAGGGGTAGCAGACGAGTGCAGCGCGCGGAGCGCGGCCGACCGCCCGCCCTGGCTCGTACATTCCGAACAACCGCCGCGATCCCGCACCGAAAAAGAGTGGTGTCATCCCAAATGCCCCACCTTCGGTTGAGGCGTCTTGAGTTGCGGCATTGGCTGCAGCGTCATGGCTTCGGCGTTCGCTGCAACCTGACGCAACGTCTGGAAAAACAGTACCCGCGGGTTCATACGCCATCCAGTCTGCTTCTCGAGCGCAACAGCAACCCGCACCGCCAGCAAAGAATGACCACCGAGATCGAAGAAGTTATCGCCGGCATTGATGGTCTCGATCTTCAGCGCCTCGCGCCAGATCTCCGCCACACGCTGCTCCATCCCGGGCAAGGGCGGTTCGCTGGCGACTTCGCTTTGGACGACCGATTTAAAGGGGTCTGGGAGCGCGGCCCGATCGAGCTTGCCATTCGCCGTCAACGGCAGCTCGGTCACTGTCAGGACGAAGGACGGTACCATGTAGTCAGGTAGGTTCGTTCTCAGGTGCCTGCGCGCATCGCTAACCGTCAGATCCTCACCCGCGCGGACCACTATGTATGCGACGATCCGCACGTCTCCCGGGCGGACTTCACGCGTGATCACCGCGGACTGGCGAACGGCAGCATGTGAATTGAGTTCTGCTTCGATCTCGCCAAGTTCGATGCGGAAGCCGCGGATCTTGACCTGGTGGTCGAGGCGGCCGAGGTGCTGCAATCGACCGTCGGTCTGCCAGCGCCCGAGATCGCCGGTGCGGTACAGCCGGGCGTTCGGCCGGCCCGAGAAGCGATCCATCACGAACCGCTCCGCGGTCAGCTCCGGGCGACGATGGTAACCCGCTGCAACGCCGTCGCCGCCGATCCAGATTTCGCCCGGCAAACCGACAGGTTGCGGTTGTCCGGCCGCGTCCAGCACGTAGATCTGGGTATTGGCGATCGGCCGGCCGATCGTGATCGAGCCCGCGCCCGGCTGCACCCGTTCGAGCGTCGACCAGATCGTGGTCTCGGTCGGGCCATAGAGGTTCCACAGTTCGCCGACACGTTCGAGCAAGGCGTTGGCGAGATCACGCGGCAGGCCCTCGCCGCCGCACAGCGCTCGCAGCCCCTTGCGCCCCTTCCAGTTGTCGTCGAGCAGCATCCGCCACGTCGACGGCGTCGCCTGCAGCACCGTGGCACCGCACTCATCCAACAGCGCCGCGAGCCGGGCCCCATCCGCCGCGATCTCGCGCGACACCAGCTCGATTCTCGCTCCAACGATCAGCGGTAGGTAAAGTTCCAACCCCGCGATGTCGAACGAGATGGTGGTCACGGCGGCCAGCACATCGGTGCTCGTCAGCCCCGGCTCATGTTTCATCGACCAAAGGAAGTTGACCAACGCCCCGTGCGTCACCTGCACGCCCTTCGGCTTACCCGTCGAGCCCGACGTGTAAATCACGTAAGCGAGGTCGCCCGGCCGGGCGGCGCTGTCGAGGTTGGTCGCGGGCAGCATCGCCAGTCGCCGCGTCTCCGCCGCGAGATCGATGACCTGAACGCCGTCCGGCACATCGATCCCGGCGACCGCGTCCTGTGCGGTCAAGAGAACCGATGCGCCACTGTCGGCCAGCATGTAGGTCAAGCGATCGGCGGGAAAACCCGGATCGAGTGGCACATAGGCGGCTCCGGTTTTCTGAATCGCGAGCAGGCTCGTCACCAGATCGAGTGACCTTGGCATGCACAGCGCCACGAACGTTCCTGGGCCGGCCTTCAATTCCATCAGCCGGCGGGCGAGACGGTTTGCACGCCCGTTGAGTTCGCTATACGTGAGGCTCTCGCGCTCGCAGGAGAGCGCGACGACCGTCTCGTTCCGGACTGCGCTTTGCTCGAACAGACGCGACAGCGGCGTGTCGGCCGGATACGCAGCATCCGTGGCGTTCCACACCCGCACGACCTGGTCCTGCTCGCTCTCCGATTGCAGCGGCAAATCGCCCAGCCGCTCGTCGGGATTCGCCACGACGCGCTCCAGCAGCCTCAGATACTGCGACGCGAGCCGTTCGATCGTGGCCCGGTCGAACAGATCGGAGTTGTATTCGAATATGACCGACTGCATCACCGAGATATCGACTGTCACGCCAAGTTCGAACTGCGCCGCGCCAAGATCGAGCAATTCGATCCGTGTCTCGAGTTCGGCCATCTTGAAGTCCTGGACGGCCGGCGAATTCAGCAAATTGAAGATCACTTGCGCCAGCGGCGGCCGGCTTGCGTCTCGGCTGCTGCCAAAGTCCTCGACCAACCTTTCGAAGGATACGTCCTGATGCGCGTAGGCATCCAGACAAACTCTGCGCACTTGATGCAGAAAGTCACCGAAGCTTTGATCGCGGGCTGGGTCGGTCCTGAGCGCCAAGGTGTTGACGAAAGTTCCGACCAGATTCTCTGCATCCGAATGCAGACGGTTAGCGATGGGAACAGCAATCGCGAAATCGCTCTGTCCGCTCAGTCTGTGCATCAAAGTGGCGAACGCGCCGAACATCACCATGAACAGCGTGGCGCCGGTGCGATGCCCCAGGGCCTCGAGCTTGCCGATCAGGGCATCGGGCAAGCGGTGGGCGAGAAGATTTCCGTTGAAGCTGAAAATCTCAGGACGAGGATGATCCGTAGGCAACTCGAGCGGCGCGATGCCGGTCAGCTGTTGTCTCCAGTACGCCAACTGGCGTTTGGCTTCGCCATCGATCCAGCGCCGCTGCCAACTCGCGTAGTCTAAATAGGTGAGCGATGTGGGAGGGAGGTCGACGGGGTCGCCGGCGCGGCGGGCTTTGTAGGCGTCGGTCAGCTCATGACCGAGAACATGGATCCCCCAGTCGTCAATGGCGATATGATGAACGGTGATGACGAAGAGATGGTCCTCGTCGCCGATCTGATAGAGAATGCTGCGGATGGGCGCCGCGCGATCAAGCTCGAAAGCCTGCCCGGCATTCTCGTGGGCCATGCCGAGCGCCTTGTCCCAAGCGCCTGTTCCCATTGTCCTCAGATCGATCGTTTCGAGGCGTTCGCTTGTCCAGGGCGCGACAACCTGAATGGGGTAGTCGCCCTCCATGTGGTAGGTCGTTCGCAGAATCTCATGCCGTCGCCGCACGTCGCCGATCGCATGCGACAAGGCCTCTCTGTCGAGGCGCCCGATCAACCGCAGTGCAACGGGGATGTTGTAGGCCTTGTTGTCGGGAGCAAGCTTGTTGATGAGCCACATGCGCTGCTGCGACCACGACAACAGGTCGAGCTCGTCCGCCGCCTTCGCCTCGATCCTGGGTATGATGGAAACATGGAGCTGGTCGCGCAAGATCTGGTCGACGCGCCGGCCGAGTGTCTGCACGGTGGTGTCGGTAAACAAAAGTCCGAGTGGAAACTCGATTTGAAACACATCTCGCAGGCGCGAGGCTACCTTCGTTGCGAGCAGGGAATGCCCGCCGAGACGAAAGAAATCGTCTGTGCAATCGATCGTGTTGACATTAAGGACTTGTCGCCAGATGCCGACAATCGCCTCCTCGGTCGGAGTTTTTGGGCTGACCAGCTTCTTACTCGCCGGCCGTTCGACGACCTTGGGTGCCGGCAGCGCTGCCCGATCGAGCTTGCCGTTGGCGGTAAGCGGCAGCGCATCGAGCCGCACGACGTAAGACGGAACCATGTAGCTCGGCAATTCGAGGCCGAGCTTGGCCCGCAAGGCATCGGCGAGGTCCTCGCCGGCTCCCCCGGCCGTCACCACGTAAGCAACGATCCGCTTGTCGCCCTCGGTGTCCTCGCGCACGACGACGGCTGTCTGCGACACACCAGGAGCGGACGCGATCGCCGTCTCGATCTCCCCGAGCTCGATGCGGAAGCCGCGGACCTTGACCTGGTGGTCGAGGCGGCCGAGGTGCTGCAATCGACCGTCGGTCTGCCAGCGCCCGAGATCGCCGGTGCGGTACAGCCGGGCGTTCGGCCGGCCCGAGAAGCGATCCGTCACGAACCGCTCCGCGGTCAGCTCCGGGCGGCGATGATAACCCGCTGCAACGCCATCGCCGCCGATCCAGATTTCGCCCGGCAGACCGACAGGTTGCGGTTGTCCGGCCGCGTCCAGCACGTAGATCTGGGTATTGGCGATCGGCCGGCCGATCGTGATCGAGCCCGCGCCCGGCTGCACCCGTTCGAGCGTCGACCAGATCGTGGTCTCGGTCGGGCCATAGAGGTTCCACAGTTCGCCGACACGTTCGAGCAAGGCGTTGGCGAGATCACGCGGCAGGCCCTCGCCGCCGCACAGCGCTCGCAGCCCCTTGCGCCCCTTCCAGTTGTCGTCGAGCAGCATCCGCCACGTCGACGGCGTCGCCTGCAGCACCGTGGCACCGCACTCATCCAACAGCGCCGCGAGCCGGACCCCATCCGCCGCGATCTCGCGCGACACCAGCTCGATTCTCGCTCCAACGATCAGCGGTAGGTAAAGTTCCAACCCCGCGATGTCGAACGAGATGGTGGTCACGGCGGCCAGCACATCGGTGCTCGTCAGCCCCGGCTCATGTTTCATCGACCAAAGGAAGTTGACCAACGCCCCGTGCGTCACCTGCACGCCCTTCGGCTTACCCGTCGAGCCCGACGTGTAAATCACGTAAGCGAGGTTCGCGGCGGTCGCGACCGGCTCGGGATTGGCGGTGGGCTGGATGGCAATCTCGCCCCGATGTCGATCGAGAAGAACACTGGTCGTGCCGGCCGTTGGCGCCGCGGGGGCAAGCGCCTCCACCGTCACCAGCACTTTGGCCCGTGCGTCTTCCAGCATAAAGGTGATGCGATCGGCCGGATAGTTCGGGTCCAGCGGCAGATAGGCGGCTCCGGCCTTCAGCACGGCAAGCAGCGCCACCACCAGATCGGAGGTCCGTTCCAGACAAATTCCCACGAGGTCGCCGCGCCCTACGCCCTTGCCGCGCAAATGGTGCGCCAGCCGATTGGCGCGATCATTGAGTTCCGCGTACTGCAACCTCGCGTCGCCGGCGACGAGGGCCAGCGCAGAGGGTGTCCGGGCGACCTGCGCCTCGAACTGGCCATGCACCAACGGTGCATCGGCCTGAGAGCATCGCGGTGAACTTCCTTCGATGAGAAGCCGCTGCCGCTCCTGCGCGCCGAGGATATCAATGCGCGCCATGATCTGGCTCGGATCGCGCACGATCTCGGCCAGAAGCACCTGATAGTGCCCGAGCCAACGCTGGATCGTCGCCGCATCGAACAAGTCGGTGTTGTAGTCGAATTCGAAGACGAGATCGGCGCCCGAATCCACGACGTTGACGCTGACATCGAACGTGACGAACCGCTTCGGCGTCTCCACCCGCTCTACGACAAGGTCGCCGAAATCGAACTTCGCTCCGAGCTTGTCGATATTGAAAAGGACTGAAACTAGCGGGGGACTGCTCAGATCGCGATCGAGCTTCAGATGGGGCAGCAAACCACTGAAGGTGAGATTGGGGTGCCCCTGGGCGTCGAGGACGCTGGTGCGTACCTGCCTCAGAAAATCAGAAAAACTGGAGTCCGGAGCGATCCGGCACCGTAGCGGCAGGATCGAGACGCAGTGCGCGACGAGATGGCTGTCCTCCATTTGCAGCTGGCCGGCGATCGGCATGCCGATCACCATGTCGCTCTGGTCGGAGAGCCGGAACATCAGGGTCTCGAATGCCGCCAGCAGCGTATGGAACAGTGTCGCCCCGTGCTTGGCGCCAACCGCCTTGAGCTGCTTGTAGCGGATTGCGTCGACGCCCAGCGTCTCGCGCCCACCGTTGCGAGTCCGGACTGCCGGTCGGGGTCGATCACCCGGCAAGTCCAGTACCGGGGCTCCATTCGCGAACTGATGCAGCCAGTAGGCCTCGTCGTCCGCCGCATCGGTGCGCGCGGCCTCCGCCTCGACGTACGCATGGTAGCTCGTAGCCGCCGGCAGTCGTGCCGATAGACCGAGGCGATCGGCCGCATAAGCGGTGGCTAGGTCGGAAAACAGCACCGTCGAGGACCAGCCGTCGCAGACGATGTGATGAACCGTCACAACCAGTCGATGAAGCTCAGCGGACCAGCGCAACAATCGCGCTCGCACCAGCGGCCCATTGGCTAGATCGAACGGCTGTGTCGTCTCCTCATTGATCATTCTGTCGAGCGAGGCCTGCCGCTCGGCCGGCGGGAGTCCCGCCAAGTCGTGCACCGGCAACGCCACCTCGAGCGACGGCCGGATCAACTGCGACGTCGCTTCCTGATTGAATACTGCCCTCAGCGCCGCATGACGCCCGATGACCACGTTCAATGCATTCGACATGGAGGGCGCGGACAGCGGTCCCCTCAGGTGCAGAACATAACACTGGTTGTAGGCGCAGGAGGCCTCACGACCCATTTGGCTCTCGACCCAGACCTCGATCTGCTGCGGCGTGAGCGGCAGCCGAGTTTGCCCCGAATCGGCGAACGGATCGAATTCGATTGGAACGAGATCACGGCCTTGTGCCTCAGACATCGACGTTCTCTCTGACTTTTACTTGCAGGAACTTGCCGGGACGATCCGGGTCTGGAACGAACCAGGCCTTGCTGCCGGCGGCGTCGCGTCCGAGACGAGCGCCCGCGATCGGCGGCTCCTCGGCTGAACTCGGCAGGAACTTGGCCTGCCGCATGTCTTCGAGAGTCTTTTGGAAGGCATCATAGACGTGATCGAGGTCCCCGTCTGTGTGCATCAGAGTCAGGAAGCCGGGCCGACCTTCCCAAATATGCACGCCGCGGTAGCGCATGAAGGCGAAGAACAGACTGGCCAATGGCGGGTCGGGCGGCAGGTCGAACATGAACCAGGATGAGAAGTGCTTGACCCGCACTGGAACCTTCGCCTGCTCGGCAATGGCATTGAGGCGCGCGGCGAACTCTGTCGTGCGCAGATTGAGGCCGCGCTGCAGCTCCGGCCCACTCTGGAGCAGACGTTCGAGCACCGCGTTCGCCGCCGCAAGCGCCAGCGGATGGCGAACAAAAGTGCCGGCGAAGAACGTAACGCCGATCTCTGGTACGGATTGATCGCCGAAGCGCCACATGCCGCCATCCAGTGCGTCGAGAAAGCGGGCGTCGCCGGCGATGATCCCGATCGGCAGGCCGCCGCCGAGAACCTTGCCATATGTCGCTATATCCGCCTTCACGCCGAAGACCGCCTGCATGCCGCCTGGATGAACGCGGAATCCGGTGACGACCTCATCGAACACCAGGGCTGTCCCGGAGTTCGCCGTGATCTCGCGCAACTCGTGCAGGAACTCGCGCGGCTGCAGATCCGGCCGCCGGCTCTGCACCGGTTCGACCAGCACCGCCGCCAGCTGGTCGGCATGCTCCCTGATCGTATCGAGCGCGGCGGGGTCTCCGTATTCGAGCACCATGATGTTGTCGGCCATCGCAGCCGGGATGCCGGGTGCGATCGGCATTGCGCCGGGCTGTCCGTCTTTGACCCGAGGGCGCACCAGCACCTCGTCGAAAATGCCGTGATAGGCGCCGGCGAACATCGCGATCTTGTCACGACCGGTAACGGTGCGTGCTGTCCGTATCGCGGCGGTGACTGCCTCCGACCCCGTATTGCAGAAGGCCGCACGTTGCATGCCCACGATCTCGCAAACGGCAGCGGCGACCTTGCCAGCGATCGGGGATTGCGGACCGATTTCGATGCCGGCGTCGAGTTGCCCTTTCAGCGCTGATCGGATGAATTCGGGATTGTGCCCGAAAAAGATAGAGCCGAAGCCGTTGACGAGATCGACGTAACGGTTGCCGTCGATGTCCCAAACGTTGCCGCCCTCGGAGCGCTCGGTCACGATCGGATAGACGAGTTCCTTCCAGCTCGGCCGGAAACCGGCCGCGGAGCGCGGATCCGCTAGGCGTGGTCGGTTCTGCGCCGTCAGCTCCTTCGATTGTCGTGTCCGCTGGCAATAGCGTGCGATGAAGCCGTCGAGATAATGCTGTTGCTCCGCGGTGATTGCAGTCTTCGCGGTTTTCGCTGGCGGCCGATATGGGCCGAACCCTTGCGAGGGCGGCGGCAACGCGTTTGCAACTGGGGCGGTGGGCGCGGAGCGTGCAGCCGAACTCGATGCCACTTGAGGATGAGGCTGAGGTGCTGGTTGAGCTACAGGAGCCGGTGCGGCCGGCGGCGGTCCGGCAACGCAGTGCTGCAACAGGTCGAGTTGGCGGGCCATCAGCTGCATATTCTGCGACAGCAACTGGACGAGATCGCTTGATCCGGCAAATGACTGCGCCATAAGCGGAGCACGAATCTCGTTGATCTGGGGCGCTGGACTGGCTTGAACAGGGGGCACGACTTGACCAGCCGCCGTCGCCGCTTGGAGAGGTGCCGCGACGATAGTGAGCGCAGGTGCTGGAGCCCGTTCGACCTTCGGCGATGGCAAATTCAACTGAGGCGAGAGCTGCGCGATGCGAGCCGCCAGAGCCGAGATCGTGGCGCACTCTTCGAGTAACTCGCGGAACTTGATCTTGACGCCGAAACGCTTGTTCACGGCACCGGCCGCCTGCGTCAAGATCAGAGAATCGAGCCCCAGTTCGAAGAACGAGGTCGCCGGATCGAGCGTGCTTGGTTCCAATCCGGACAGTTCCGAGAATAACTGACGGAGGCTATCATGTATCGCGTCGTTGTTGGCCATTGCGGGCGTGACCTCGACAAGGGGTTGCGGGGCGGGACCATTCGGTTGGTGAAAGTCTTCCGGGGCGGGCACAGTAACGCTCCCCATTTGGGTGAACGAGTGCGAAGGCTGGCTGCCGAGCGTGGGCGGATCGATCCAGTGGCGCGTCCGCTCGAACGCATAGGCCGGTAACGATATCCGCCGACGGCGACGCCCGTCATTGAAAGTCTTCCAGTCGATTTGGCACCCCGCCGACCACAAGTGCCCGATTGTCTGCAGCGTCGTTTCGAGTTCATTGGTCTCGCTGTTGTCCGCGGGCAGGGTCGGGACCACCGGTTGCGCGGATTTACGAGCGCCATGTTGTCTGGCCAGTGTCGTCAGTGCGCGACCGGGCCCGACCTCGACCAATGGGAGCGACGTGGCGAGAAGCTCGCCGACGCCTTCCGAGAAACGGACGGCCTGGCGCAATTGACGGGCCCAGTACGCCGGATCGCTAGCCTGCGCTTCGGTGATGAGCCTACCGGTCAGACACGAGATCCACGGTTGCTTGGGCGGTCTGGGCCTGGCCGCGCGAACCAACTCCTCGAAGGCTCCGACGATCGGGTCCATCATCGACGAATGAAAAGCATGCGACGTCGAGAGCGCCCGATAGGCGATCGACTGTGCAGTCAACTCCTGCGCGAACGCGTCCATCTCGGCCTGCCCGCCGGAGACGACCACGAGTGCCGGGGCATTGTAAGCTGCGATCGAGAGGTCGCCCGTCAGCAGGCTGGCCAGCCCCGCGGCCTGCGCCTTGACCGCCAGCATCTTGCCTGGCGGCATCGCCTGCATGAGCGCAGCGCGCCGGGCAATCAGGGTCAGCGCGGTATCGCGATCGAAACTGCCCCCAATGGTCGCCGCAGTGTACTCGCCGAGACTATGTCCGATCATCGCGGTCGGCTGGACGCCCCATGACATCAACAGTCTGGCCAGCGCGTACTCGATGATGAAGAGCGCTGGTTGCGTGAGCGAGGTCTGCGCCAGCTCATTGCCGGCGGTCTCGGCTCGATCAGGAGCCGGATAGAGGATCGTGCGGAGGTCCCGACCGAGGAGTGGGCGCAGCACCTCGCAGCATTCGTCGATCTCGCGCCGAAACAACGGTTCACTGTCGTAGAGTTCGCGACCCATGCCGACATGTTGGCTGCCCTGCCCCGGAAACATGAAGGCCACGCCGTTAAAGCCGCTGGCGGGCCGCGGCGCAGCTTTCTGGTTACGCCGTACGTTCAACGCTTCGAGCGCGCCGCTGCGGTCCTTGCATGTAAAGGCGAAACGGTGCTCGAACGCACGGCGTCCGGTCTGCAATGTGAACGCTGCATCGGCAACATCGAATTCGGGTTCTTCCAGAATGTGTGCCGAGAGCCTTTGGCACTGCTCCTCGAGTGCGGCTGGCGTGCGTGCGGAAAGCACTATGAGGTGCGCCGGGCGGCCGGGCTCCGGCAACGCGGCGGCGGGAGCCTCCTCAAGAACGACGTGAGCATTGGTGCCGCCGACCCCAAACGAGCTGACTCCCGCGCGCAGCGGTTGCCCACCAGCGTCCCAGGGACGGCACTTCGTATTCACGAAGAACGGCGAGTTGTCGAGATCCAGACTTGGGTTCGGCGTCTCGAAGTGCAGCGTCGCGGGCAAAGTACGGTAATGCAGAGCCAGCGCCGTCTTGATCAGACCGGCGACACCCGCCGCCGCATCGAGATGTCCGATATTGGTTTTGAGCGACCCCAGTGCGCAGGTCTGGTTTCGCGTGGCGCCGCCGAGCCGGAATGCCTGCGTCAAGCCGGCAATCTCGATCGGGTCGCCGAGATTGGTGCCGGTACCGTGGGCCTCGACGTAGGAGATGGTTTCCGGATCGATGCCTGCCAATGCCTGGGCCATGGCAATCACCTGGGTATGTCCGTCAACGCTCGGCGCGGTGAAGCTGAGCTTGGCGTTACCGTCGTTGTTGAGTGCAGCCCCCTTGATCACGGCATAGATGGTATCTCCGTCGGCCACGGCATCGGTGAGCCGACGCAACGCCACAAGCCCCAAGCCGTTGCTGAAGACTGTACCGGCGGCGCGCTTGTCGAACGTGCGGCAATGACCATCGGGTGAGGTGATGCCCCCGTCGTGGGACAGGTAGCCGCGCCGCTGAGGCAGCATGACCGAGACGCCGCCGGCCAGCGCCATATCGCACTGGTAGGTGGCGAGGCTCTGTATCGCCGTGCACACCGCCACGAGCGACGTGGAGCAGGCCGTGACGATGTTCAGCGCCGGGCCCTTCAAGTTGAGCTTATAGGCGGCGCGGGTCGCTAGATAGTCCTTCTCGTTGCCCATCATCGTGGTGAGCCAGCCCACGATCTCTGTAGCGTCCTTTCGGCCGAGCAGATTGTTCAGGAAGTAAGTGTTGTTGCTCGCGCCCGCGAAAATTCCGATCGGGCCGGCGAACGTCTCCGGATCATAGCCGGCATCCTCGAGCGCCGACCATGCAGCCTCCAGAAACAGGCGCTGCTGTGGGTCAAGCACCTCCGCCTCTTTCGGCGTAATTCCGAAGAACGCGGCGTCGAACTTGTCGACATCATCGAGGATGCCACGCGCCCGGACATAGTCCGGATCGAGCCTTTGAGCCATGTCGTCGGCTCCGGACGGCTCGAGTTCCTCGGGCGTAAAATGCGAGATGGTCTCCTTGCCCGAAAGCAGGTTGCGCCACAGCTCGCGCGGCGTGCGGGCGCCGGGGAAACGCCCCGCGATTCCTACGATCGCGATCCCGTCATTCGGATCATACTTATCGGAATAGAACATCTCAGCCAGGCCTTCCTCTGTTGGGCTGCCGTGACAAGGCATCTCGCCGTTTGCGGGCGCGTTCCAGGATCGCATTGGCGGCGGGAGTCGTATCGGTCGGGCCATCGGCGGGACCTGACGGGGCCGCAGCCAATTGCGCCGCCAACGCGCGAATTGTCGGAAACCGTAGCAACGCGACGATCGGTACGCCGCGCCCAAGATCCTTTTCGATCAAGCGGTGGGCTCGGACGAGCAGGATCGATTGACCGCCAATATCGAAGAAGTTGTCGTCGATGCCGATCGGCTTGTCGCCCAGCAACTGGCGCCAGATCGCAACCAGCTTGTGCTCGATGTCTCCTCGCGGCGCTACCGCCGGCGCGACGCGGGCCACCGCCATGGACGGCCCCTCGGCAACCGCGATCGCCTTGCCCCGCATTGCGGCCGGCAGCGCGGCCAAAACGTCACCGATATTGGCGCCCAAGGCCCTGTCGCCCAACATTGCCAGAACGTGCGTCAGGTCGGCCATAATCGCCGCGGCCGTGTCCTGGCCCAGCTGCTTGGGATCGTAGATCAACTTGATCGTCAGCTCATCGCCCGGCGTGAACACGACGGTGAGCGCGTAGTTCGTGGATTCAGGCATCTCGACGGGTGTGATCCGTGCGTCTCGCCCCAAATGACCTGCGTCGGAATCAACCTGGTAATTCTGGAACACCACGTGGCTATCGAACAAACGGCGGTTCCACGGAATACTGCTCACGCTCTGGATGATATCGAGCGGCATATACTGATGCTGATTGAGATCGAGTTGCCGACGTTGGAGCCTCGACAGCAAGGCTCCGACCGGCTCGTCGCGGGTGAAGGTGGCGCGCACTGGGACATTGGTGACGCATGGTCCGATCAACGTTTCGATGCCGTCCAGCTCTTCCGGTCGGCCCGAGAACGATGCGCCGAACAGGACATCGTCGCAGGCGCTGTAGTGCGCCAGCAGTAGAGCCCAACCGCCCTGCGTAAGGGTGCCGAGCGTCATCTGGTTGGCGCGCGCCAGCATGACGAGGCTGCCTGTCACCGCGCGTGGAAGCTTCGTCACCAGCTCGACCGGCCGAGAGGTCGTCCCGTGGCCTGGAGCGGAAACTGGGGACGCGCCGGCGGACTTGCTCGGCAGCGGCGTCGGAGCCGCGAGACCAGCCAACGCGTCCTTCCAGAACGCCTCCGACGAGGACTGGTGCCGCCCGAGCCAACCGACATAAGCGACAAAGCTCGGAGCGGCATCGAGTTTGGGCGACCGCTGTTCTTCCAGCGCCGCGTAGATCACCGAGATCTCCTTGAACAGGCGCGGCCACGACCAGCCGTCAATGCACAGATGATGTGTCGTCCACACGAGACGCCATTCCGCCTCGGCCAGCCGTAGCAGGCTCACGCGCATCAGCGGCGGACGGGTCAAGTCGAGACCGGTACTCGCGTCCTCGTCGAGTTCACGGCTCAACATGCGCGCGCGCGCGCCATCATCGAGTTCTCGCCAATCGAGATCGCGCCAGGGCAGGGTCGCTACTGGCGATACGATCTGGATCGGCTCGTGCTGCCCAGGCGCCAGGAATGCGGTGCGCAGAATCTGGTGGCGCTCGATCACTTTCTCGAACGCCTGACGTAGCAGATGAGGCGCCAGCCGGCCGTCGATCCGGAATTGCCATTGTTCCAGACCGACGCCCGCGCCGGCCATGTCCATAACGTAGAACAACCGCTGCATTGGCGTCAGGGGATACGCATCCTCGAGCCCAGGACAAAGCCTCCAAAGCTCGTCGATCTCGCTCTGCCCGAGCGTGGTGAGCGGAAAATCGGCGGGCGTCCGTCCACCGGCGCCCGGCGATTTGCAATGGGCGATGATGGCGCGCAGCGCCTTGGCGTAGTCGTGTGCGAGCCGCTCTACCTCGGCGCGTGGAATCTGCTTCTCGCTCGTGATCCAGTCGGTCCGCAGCCGGCCGTTGCGAACCTGAGCCAGGATCTCGACAGGGTGCGTGCGACGCCCCTCGGCCGCATGCCATGGCCCGACCGGCTCATCGGCAAAGGAAAACAGACGGGAGCCGGCAGTCATCTGGTCGAACTGGCCCAGATAATTGAAGAGCACCTGCGGACGCGACACGCCAGAGAGTGCGGCGCGAAGGCCCGGGTCCTCGCTCGCATAGCGAATGAGCCCGTAGCTCATTCCCCGATGCGGCAGGCGGCGCAGTTGCTCCTTGACCGCCTTCAGGGCGGCGCCTGGGTCGATGTCGCTCGCTGGCTCGAGCCGCACGGGAAACAGTGTCGTGAACCAGCCGACTGTGCGCGAGACGTCAAGGTCCCCCGCGATGCCCTCTCTTCCATGACCTTCCATCTCGATCAGGATCGAGGACCCAAGCGCGCCGCGTTGCAGCGTTTGGGCCAACCCGGTCAACAACGCGTCGTTGATCTGTGAGCGATAGACAACCGGAACATCGTGCAAGAGGGCCGTCGTCTCCTCTTCAGTGAGTTCAACTGAAACGGCGACCGCGTCACGCTCGAGCGTCTCGATCGCCTCGAGCTTCACGGGATCCGCCGACGCCGCGGCCAGCGCCTTCCAGGTTGCGAGAGCGCCGGAGACACGCGCGCTGCGCGCCTCCTCAACGAGCCTCGCCGCCCACTGCTGAAACGACGCGGTCTTGCGGGGCAGGGCGACCGGCTGCTCCCGGCACAGACAATCATAAGCCGCTTCGATGTCTTCGAGCAGAATGCGCCAGGAGACTCCGTCGACCGCGAGATGATGTACGGCCAGTAACAGCCGGCCGGGAACGCCGGCACCGAGGTCAAAGTGCGCTACGTGCAGCAAAGGTCCGCGCTCGATGTCGAGCGTGGCTTGGCCCGCGGCGCAATGGGCGTGGATCAGATCGGCCAACTTTTCGGTGGGCTCGGCTGACAGGACATGCCGCTGCACCACGATCGAGCCGGCCTGCGCTGCGTGCTCGCCGACCCAGATCCCGGCTTCCCGGCGAAATCGCAAACGCAAGCCATCATGATGCTCGACGACGGCCCGCAAGGCCTGCTGCAAACGCGCGACGTCGAGGCCGTCCGGTACTTTGAACAGGAACGCCTGATTCCAGTGATTTTTCACTGCGAAGTCGTGTTCGAAGAACCATTTTTGGATCGGCGTCAGCGCAGCCAGCTTGCCGAACGGGGCAGCGGAGATCGCGGGCGCGGCGAGGTCGGCGCGGGCAGCGCGCCGCGCCAGCTCCGCGATTGTCGGGTGATCGAACAGGTCTCGTGTCGAGATCTCGAGGCCCGCCCGCCGGCACCGCGCGACCACCTGGATGCTGAGGATCGAGTCCCCCCCAAGATCGAAGAAGTGATCGTTGACGCCGATACGCTCCAGCCGCAGAACGTCGGCCCATACCGCCGCGAGGAGACGCTCCGTTGGCGTACTGGGCTCGGTGAACGCCCGCCCGGTCCGCGCACCCGAACGTTCGGTGCTGCTGGGCGCTGGCAGCGCGGCCCGGTCGAGCTTGCCGTTGGCGTTGAGCGGCAACGCATCGAGCGGCACGAAGTGAGCCGGCACCATATACTCTGGCAGCAGTGCGCCGAGGTTACGCCGCAACGCATCGATCTGGAGTGTGCCGGTTTGGCGAGCCACGACATAGGCGACCAGCCGCTTGTGTCCCGGGGTGTCCTCCCTTGCAATCACTGCTGCGTCGGCCACATCCGGGCAGGCCACGATCGCGGCCTCGATCTCGCCGAGTTCGATACGGAGCCCGTTGATTTTAATTTGGAAATCGAGCCGGCCAAGATACTCGATCGCACTGTCGGCGCAATACCTCACCAGATCTCCGGTCTTGTACATGCGCGCGCCGAGCGTTCGCGAGAACGGATCCGGCACGAATCGTTCTGCCGTGAGATCATGTCGGCCGATATAGCCGCGTCCAACCTGCACCCCGGCGATGTAAAGTTCTCCAGCCACGCCCACAGGCACCGGCTGCAAACTCGAATCGAGCACGTAAATCTGGGTGTTGGCCACTGGCCGTCCAATTGGCACGCTGAGTCGCTGATCGCCGCGCTGGCAAGCCCAGTAGGTTACGTCCACCGCCGCTTCAGTCGGCCCGTAGAGGTTGTGCAATTCGACGTCGGGCCGCCGTGCAAAAAAGCGCTCCTGCAATTCGTGCGGCAATGCCTCACCACTGCAGATGACCCGACGGAGTGAACGGCAGGTCTCCAAACCTTCTTCCTCTAGGAATAGCCGTAGCATCGACGGCACAAAGTGCAGCGTCGTGATCTCGCTTTCGCGGATCTGCTTCATCAGATATGCCGGATCGCGGTGCCCCTCGGGCCGCGCGATCACGAGCCGCGCGCCTGTCATGAGCGGCCAGAAGAACTCCCAAACCGACACGTCGAAACTGAATGGGGTCTTCTGCAAAATGCGGTCATCAGAAGTGAGCCTGTATTCTTCCTGCATCCACAGCAGCCGATTACAGATACCAAGGTGTTCATTCATCGCGCCCTTGGGGCGCCCGGTGGAGCCGGATGTGAAGATCACATAGGCAAGATCTCGTGGCGTGCCCATGTCTTCGAGATCGTCGACATCCTCGTGAGCATACGCTGCCCATGTGGCATCGAGCAGGTGGACGTCACTGACGTGAGATGGAAGTTGGTTCGCCAAGTGTGGCTGAGCCAAGATATGAGCGGTCTGAGCGCCTTCGAGCATGTGCTTGACGCGCTCGGCTGGATATGAAGGATCAAGGGGCTCGTAGGCGCCACCGGCTTTCAGGATAGCGACCAGCGCGAGCACCATCTCGAATGAGCGCTCGGCAAAGACACCAACCACCACATCGGGTCCGACTCCCTTCTTGCGCAGCACGCGCGCCAGCTGATTCGCTCTCCGGTTCATCTCGACGTAAGTCAGAACCTGCCCTTCGAATTCGAGCGCAACGGTGTCCGGAGTTCGCGCTGCTTGCCGTTCGATCAACCGGTGCAATCTCTGCTCTTGTCCATAATCGCGCGCCGTGTCGTTCCAATCGGTGAGCAACTGCTGCCGCTCGTCGCCGGGCAACATCGTCAGGTCACCCACCTTGCAGCCGTCCGAGGCAAGTGCGACCTGGCTGCAAAGTATCGTCAAGTACCGCAACAGGCGCTCGGCATCCACGGGTGCGAACTGGCTCGTCGCATACTCGATACGCAGCTGCAGACGTGTCCCGCCATAGGCGATTAACGCGAGCGGAAAATTGGTCTGCCCGATATATTGCAAGCGCCGATCGGTCGATTGTAGTGTTTCGGTCCGCAAGCGGTCATCCAGGCTCGCCGTGTCGAACATGACGATGCTCTCGAACAACTGGCTGCCGCGCGGTACCTCGCTCCAGGCCAGCACCCTGTTCAGCGGCGTGTGCTCGAACTCCCGCACCTCAAGTGCTTGTTCCCGAAGCCTTCGCAGGAACCTGTCCAGATCCAGGCAGGGCTCGACGTTCACTCGCACCGGCAGTGTATTGATGAACAAGCCGACCATGTCGCGCGAGCCGGAGATGCTGTTGCGGCACGCCCGGGTGGCCCCGAACACCACGTCGCTCTCGCCACTGAGCCTCGACAACAAGACCGCCCAAACCGCCTGGAGCACCGTGTTCAAGTTGACGCCGGCCCGCCTCGCCTTGGACTCGAGCGCCTGCGTTTCCTCGGCCGACAGAGTCGTTCCCACGTGACGAAACGCCTGACTTGCCCGTGATTCGCTCGGACGGCTCGCCTCGATCCAAAGCCGCGTCGGGGTTCCCAAGCCGGCGAGCTGTTTGCGCCAATAGCGCTCCGCGGCGTCGAGGTCGAGGGTGTGCAACCACTCGATATAGTCCCGGTACGGCCGACTTATTGGCCATTGCGGCGTCGGTTTTCCAGCGACCAATGCGTCGTAGTTCGCAAAGACTTCCCGCAACACAATTGCAAAGGATCGCCCGTCGAGGATGCTATGGTGGAAGGCCCAGACGACAAAGTGCTCAGCGCCGGCGCCGCGCAGGCCCAATAGTCGCCAAGGCGGTCCCTCCATAACATCGAACCCCCGTCGCCTGTCGTCCGCCAACAGCCGTTCCTGCGTCGCGACAAAGTCCTCCGAGCATTGCCGGCTGCAATCCTGGATCGGACACTCGACTTCGACGTGGGGCAGAACCTGTTGCATCAGCCCATGCGTGGCATCGAGCGAAAACGTTGTCCGCAGCACCGCATGGCGCGCGACGACCTCCTGCCAGGCGGCGATGAACGCCCGCTGATCGAAACCAGCATCGAACCGGATCACGATGTGCTCGATATCGATGCCCGAAGCCGGATCGCGCAGGCTATGGCCGAGCATGCCGGCTTGCATCGCGGACAATTGGTAAGCAGAACTCGGCTGGGCCATGCTCGAATTGCCTGCAGTTCAATAAATGATAAACAGATTTAGTGGGCGAAACTCTTGGTTCCGCCGGAACATCTTGAACATCTTGTCACCGTCAGATGACAGGATCATCTTGCCACCGTCAAATAGCAGAAGCAATGTCTTGCTGACTGTACGCTTCAGTACGGTTAACCGCTTCGCCCAAGCCATGAAATAGCTGCACCTAAAATGCTGCCAGAACGAGGCGGACGCAAGTTGAAAAGTTGCTGAGGGACGACCATTTTCGGAAACCAACTTGAATGCTGAGTATCAGCAGCCACAGGAGGCGAACTTAAACGGTTTTCAAGCTCCTAAATTTTCTCGTTTTCGCCACGCGTCACGCGTTCCAGCCAGATCTCCCGCCAGTACATGATTTCACCTCGAGGGCAGTCACCCAATTGGCCATGGCAAAGGCACTCTTCGCAAATCGACGCGTTGCCCTTCATGTTCTGGAGGGTTACCGAATTAGAGATCTCCTGCATCTTACCTGTTACTTCGTCGACAATTCGCTCGACGCGCTGGCGAACCTCCGCCTCGCGCCCGCAGCACCTGAGCATCTCGTAGCAGATATACAACCCTCTGTTCGACGCTTTCTGGCTCAGTGTCTCCAGGATCTGTTTTCGAGACTTTACCCGCACCAGTTCCCCGGGCTTCAGACCCAGAGATTCCGTGGGTGTTTGCTTGTGCGGCCCCTGGAGCAACCGGTCACCGTAGACCGCGCGGCGCAGCCAATTCCAGCACCAACGCACAAACATTCCGGAGATCTCAAACACGCTCAGATCTCCACTCCTGATTTCCCTCAGCGGAACCCGGAGCTTCCATAATGTCGGGATCCGAAGCCCCCATATTCTCTGAGCTGCGGGAAACGCTTCCGTCGCCTTGAACAGTTCGGTCGATTGGCAGAAGTAGTGCTTTTCGTCTACTTTCGTCTTCAGCCGCACACGCAGCTTCTCAATCCCGGCCTCGGACATGCGCGGCGCGGGATCTCCCGCGTTTGCCGGGCGGAGCCATGCTTCCTTCCAGAACACCCTGCAGGCATGCCTGCAGCCGTCATGCGCTTCGCCATCGCATCGTGGGCCGTCCAATATCACGACGTCGTTTCCGGGGAAACGTCGCACTGGATATTTGGGGGCCACGCAGGTTTTCTCGACCCGGCGTTGAATGCGAAAAGACTTCCCGATAGAGCCGAGCATTTCCGGCATGAACGGCACACCCCCAAGCGTGCCTTCGTCATCGAGAGTCGCCAATATCTCTTCTGGAGATCGCACAAAAACGAGATCCCCGACGCGAAACTTCAAATCGATCATGCCAGTCTCTCAAACGCGTACAAAAGCAATTTCCGCAGCCACGATGGTCATAGCGTCGAATGTATCTTCGGAACGTTATCCCAACATGTCAAGCGCGAACAGCATCCATAAATGCAGGCTGCGAGAATGCTTAATCGAAGTTGGACCTTTTGGTTCGCGGCGAAGACCGCGTGGCCGTCGGCTACGTGTTCGCGATCCGCTCGGAGCGTGCGCTCTGCCGTGAGGTGCGGGTGAACCTCGCCAATCGTTGGTTCTGTGGCATGAACATTGCTGACAAGGTCTCCGATCACTCCACCGTCACGCTGGCCCGCAACGAGCGTTTCCTTGATGGCACCGTGTTTCGTCGCCTGTTCGAGCGCAGCCTGGCAACCTGCGTGGCCGCGGGGCTTGTCGGCGGCAAGGGCTCTGCGGTCGATGCGAGCCCAATCGCGGTCGACGCCAACAAGAGCCGCTCGACCCCGGACGGCGAATGGAGCCACGACATCGATCCCGAAACGGTGGATCGCCCCGTGCCGTACAAGATTTGCCTCGCCAATCTCGATGATCCGGCGTGGGGTGCTGCGACCAACGTGATCCCGAAGTTCGCCGCACACCCGAAAACCTAGACGGTCCCTGCTCCCGTCGTTGGCCACGCTTGCTATTCGGAGGGTCCCCAGCAGGGGTGCCCGGGAAGCATTGGCCTGGATAGCGGCGATAGACCGCCTCAGCACAGTTGACGATAGATCCGATTGGCGCTTTGCTACGTCAAATTTGCGGTTTACCTTGGGACAATGTGCGTAATATTGATGTTTGGGCTGTTCGTGCGTTTGATTGTTTGCAAACCGATTGACGCCGGGCTACCGAGCCGCGGCTGGCTGCGGATGCCATCAGACAGCTATGGCGACGTCTCCCGTTACGGACGGCACAACGTCGCCGCTAGACTTCAATGTCTCACCGCCATCGGCTGTGCTCATGTCGCGAGCGCAATGAGTGCATGTGATCCGCTAGCGGGCCAGCCCGAGCACGCAGCGCCTCAATTGAAGCTTGAGGCTAGCGAACATGCGAACTGAGACGTGTGACGCCATTCACATCGTTAACCAAATGCGACCTGGCGGGCTCGAGACGATGGTGCTCGATCTCACGCGAAACTCGGCCCATCACGCGCGCATCTTCAGCCTCGAAGGGGCTGCCTCCGAAATTGTGCAAGCTTGGCCGGGCCTCGCTCCGGTCGCCACGCGTCTCGAAGGTTTCGACCGAGTGCCGGGTTTTGTACCAACACTCGCAATCAAGCTTGCCCGGCGCCTTCGCCAACTCGCGCCGAACACCGTCTTCTTGCACCGGATCAGCCCACTGCTCTATGGCGGGTTCGCGGCGCGACTGGCGGGCGTCAAGACGATCGTGCACGTGGAGCACGACACGTGGCACTACGCGAACCCGAGCCATCGCGCCATTCTGAAATGGAGCGCGCGCCTGGTGCGCCCAACGCACTTTGCCGTCTCGACGCCAATTGCCGATTTCCTGCGGAACACCTTGCCGCAAGCTCAGGTCAGAGTCGTACCGGCAGGTGTCGACCTCGGACGCTTCCAGCAGGTCTCGCGCCAGCAAGCGAGGATGGAATTGGGATTGGCCGCGAACGCCCCCGTCATCGGCACAGCCGGCCGGCTCGAAACCGTCAAAGGGCACGGCGTGCTCATCGAAGCCATGCGTCACCTGCCGGATCAAGTTTGCCTACTCATTGCGGGGCACGGCACCGAGCACGGCCGGCTTGCGCGCATGGCCGACGACTTGGGCCTCGGACAACGCGTGCGTTTTCTTGGTCACCGCGATGACCTCGAGCGGATTCTACCAGCATTGGATGTCTTTTGCCTGCCATCAATGAACGAGGGGATGCCCCGCGTTGTGATGGAAGCACAAGGCGCCGACATCCCGGTAGTCGCAACCGATGTCGGCTCCGTGCGGCACGTGGTGTGTCCAGCAACTGGCACACTGGTGCCTGCCAGTGATCCGCGCGCACTAGCGGAAGCCGTCTCGCGCTGTCTTGCATCCCCCCCGCCGAAAGGCGTCGCGCGCGCGTTTGCGGAAACAAACTTCTCCCTCGTTCGAATGGTCGCCGCCTACGACCAAGCCACGAAGCCTAGCAACAATGCAACTTGACCTCGCACTCATCGGGATTGCCGGTATCTGCCTAGCGGTGGTGATCTACCACCATGTTGTCTATCCATTGCTGCTGAAGTTGCTCGGGTCGCGTGCGGAACACGTGCTGCGGTCCAGCAACGACGTCGTGCCAATTGCCGAATTGCCGTCTTTCGACGTCATCGTCCCCGCTTACAATGAAGCGGCCGTCATCGCCGAGAAGGTGAGCAACCTCGCGGCGATTCGGTACCCGGCTGGCAAGTTGCGCGCCATCCTGGCCTTGGACGGCTGCACCGATGACACAGCCCAACTCGCCCGCCAGGCGATCGGAGGACAGTCCGACACCAGTCGGTTCGAGATCGTCGAGCACTCCTCGAACATCGGCAAGATCGCCGTGATCAACCACGCCTTGGCGAGGAGCACTGCCGACTTGATTGCGTTGACCGATACCTCCGCGTCCGTTGCCCCTGATGCCCTGGAGCGCGCTGCCGCACATTTTGCGAATCCAGCGATCGGAGTTGTGTGCGCCACCTACCGCGTCGATAAAGCCGGCAGCGAAGGCGAGCGCCTCTATTGGGATTACCAGACCCGAATTAAGCTTCGCAAATCCGCGCTCGCTGCACCCATCGGCGCGCACGGCGCCTTCTATATCATCCGCCGCAGCCTCTGGCAGCCGCTCCCGCCCGACACGATCAATGACGACTTCTTCATACCCATGCGCATCGTTCTGGCGGGCAATCGGGCCATCTATGACCCAGCCATCGTCGCGACTGAAATTGAACAAACCTCGCAAAAACACGAATTCCGACGGCGGATCCGCATCGGTGCGGGCAACATGCAACAGCTCGTGCGGATGCCCGAACTGCTGAACCCGACACGGGGCTATCTCGCGTTCCTTTTTGTCTCGGGTAAAGGTTTGCGCGCAACGATCCCGTTCTTCTTGTTGATGACAATACTCTGTCTGTTGCTGCTCATTCTGAGAAGTGATCGACCATTGGCCTATATGATCTTGGCTGCCTTGGGCGTCGGCGGTATCGGGGCACTCGCCGCGCGCGCGCGCCAACGCGGTACCCCCGCGGTGCTCGCATGGCTCGGCTATTTTCTCGAGGGCCACCTCGCGTCGGGTCTGGGAGGGTTCATTTATTTGACACAGCGCCGCTCAAGCTCCGGCAGCAGCTGGGCTAGCCTCAGCCAGTTCCTGGGCCCGGTCCCGTTTTCGGTGGCCATCTCCAAGCGACTGAGCGATCTCCTCCTCGGCGGTGTCTTGCTCTTGGTTTTTGCCTTTGTTCTGGCGCCTATCGCACTCGCCCTCAAGCTGTCCCGCTCTGGTCCGATCTTTCAGCGGGAATTTCGTGTCGGTATGCGCCGATCCGGGCTGCCCAGCCAATTCGCCATCCTCTCGTTTAGAACCATGCCAGAGGTCACAGACCCAGGGCCAGACACTCAAATCAGTCGTCGCCCCCACCCTTTCGATGGTTGGTTGCGCAGCACGGGCCTGGAAGCACTGCCGCAATGCCTGAACGTGCTCCGCGGCGAGATGGCGATCGTCGGCCCGCGGCCCGAACGACCGGACATCGCCACGATGCTGGAAAATTCGATCCCCGCATATGCCCAGCGGACCCACGGCTTGAAGCCGGGGCTCACGGGGCTTGCCCAAGTCAGTCACGTCTCTGACAGGACGATCGACGCTGCACGGATCGAGCTCACCTACGACCACGCCTACGCGCAACGACTGCTGTCTTGGACGGAATGGCTCAAGACGGATCTGACTATTCTCTGGCAAACCATCATCAAGTCGTCGGAGAGAAAACGGGCGGCAAACGCACGCAAGCATGTTCGCCAGTAGCCACCTGCAGGGCGTTCGATTAATCGGGCGCTCCCCAGAAGCAACGGTAACGACTTGACTCTGAGGATTGCCGCTGTGTCCCAGTTCGGGCGTGGATCGCCACCGAAGCGCGATCAAAACAACACGCGAGCCTTGAGCTTCGACCTGATCGACGAGCCCGTCGCCTTGCAACTGTTGGCGCCACAGTGGCGCTTGTTGGTCGAGAGCAGCATCAAGCCCGAGCCGATGCAGGAACCGGCTTGGGCGTTGACCTAGTGGACCCACTATGATGCCGGCCGCACGCTTGCTGTTGGTATTTTCCGCGACAGCGACGAGCCAATTGGACTGGCGCCACCTTGCCGGCGCAGATTTACCTACCGACCGGGCCTCTCATTTCAGCGCCTTGAGCTGATGGGTGCCAGCGGTGACGAAGCGGACGGGGTTTGCGGCGAATACCTCGGACCGATCTCCCGCGCCGGCGGCGAACGCGATTTGGCAATCGCTTTCGCCGCCGCCCTGGCAGAAGGTAAGTTCGGCGCCTGGGACGAATGCGTACTGGAGCTTTCAGACGGCAGCAGTGCAATGAGCTTCGGCGGACGTCTTTCTCAATCCGCGATAGGCCTGTCCAAGCAATGTCTCGAACAGCTCCGCGAAATGAAACAAGCTATTCTGATGCCGCATGATATTGGTTCCCTTCCGTGTTCGATGAAGCCGCCAAGCTCGCGAATCACAGAAGAATCAACGCCATGTTCCATGTCTACAGAAACTCAACCTGACAGCCGTGCGCAAGCTCCGCTTGGACGCAGCCGGGCTGCGTCGGATCGAGGTCGGGGTCCGGCCACCCGGCATTCTCTCGGCGTCCGCATGTCGTGGGAACCGGCCTCAATCCGACCGGCGCCAAGACGTTTTCACGACTTCGGCCGGTGCTCTTCGAGCCGTGGCATGATCTCGACGAAGTTGCAGGGCCGGTGGCGATTGTCGAGTTGCCATTTCAGAATACCGTTCCAGCCGTCCTTGCAGGCGCCGGGCGATCCCGGCAGGCAGAAGATGTAGGTGCCCTGGGCAAGCCCGCCGCAGGCGCGCGACTGGATCGTCGAGGTCTCGATCTTCTGGAACGAGATGATGTGGAACACGGTCGAGAAGCCGTCGATCTCCTTCTCGAACAGCGGCCGCACCGCCTCGGGCGTCACATCGCGACCGGTGAAGCCGGTGCCGCCGGTCGTAATCACAACGTCGATCATCGGATCGGCGATCCATCCCTGAACCTTGGCGCGGATCTGGGCGATGTCGTCCCGGACGATCTGGCGGTCGGCAAGCTCGTGCCCGGCCTCCTTGATCATCTCGGTCAACGTCGTGCCGGATTTGTCATCTGCCAGCGCGCGCGTGTCGGACACGGTCAGCACCGCAATGCGAACCGGGATGAAGGGGCGGCTCTCGTCGATTTTCGGCATGTCAGTCTCCTCTGCGGGCTCAGGTTCCGGCTCGAGCGGGCTTGGTTCCGACGGCGGCGTGGACGGCATTGGCCTGGACCAGCAGGCCGCTGGCGGCAGACGCGTCGCGGGCCTTGGTCCAGATGGCCCGTTCCTCGGGCGTCAGTTGCGACAGAATATGATCCTCGCGATAGCGCCAGGTCGGGCCCGCCGGATTGTCGAGTGTGATCATCATCGGAAATGGGCAAACATCACAAAGCCCTGCTGCCGCCATGCGCCGGTAAAGGCTCCGGTCCGCGACGCCGCCAGGGCCGACCGACTGCGGCGGACGTTCGATTTTCGCGCGCAACGCCTCCGGCACATCGAGGTTCCACCACTGCGGCAGGTCGATGGCGCGGACGACAATGGCGACGCTTCCGCCGGGTTTCACGACGCGCACCATCTCGGCGATCGCGCGATCGGCATTGCATTCCTCGAGCACGGTGACCGAGAACGCCCCATCGAACATGTTGTCGGCGAACGGCAACGCTTCGGCACTGGCGCGGGAGAACCGGATCTGCTCGTGCAACGGCATCAGTCGCCGCCAACGCCGCCGCTTCGGCAATGATGAACGCGCTGAGATCCACGGCCTCGATACGGCCGACCCCGCCCGGCTGTTTGGCAAGCCGCTTGGCCAACGCCCGATCGAGCGCACCCGATCCGCACCCGACATCGAGAACCACGGGCTGCTCCGGCAGTGCCATGGCATCGATCAGCGTCCGAAACATCGCCTGGTAGGTCACTCCGCGTGCGCGATCCTCCAGCGTGGCGACGCCGCCGACATGGGCGCCACCGACTCGGATCACCGAAAAGTGCCGCGCCAGCGCGGGGATCACCGGCTCCCATTGCGAAGCCGCCAGAAAGAAGGGCATCAGGATCAATGCTGGCCCTTTGCCCTCGATGCGATAGGTGATCCCGGCAACCGTGCCGCTGGGCGCAGGCCCCCTGGCGAGAACGCTTGCATCGTGTTTTTCGAGAAATCCACGCATGTGCATGACGAGGTCATCCGTCCACTCGGCCGCGACGTCGGCCCAGCCGGGCGCGTCATAGCCGGCGAACGTGACGCGCCCTGCCGCCGGCAGAGCCGCCGCCGCCCGCCCCGTCGCATCCGCCGTGATGCCGCGATCCCCGGCAACCATCAGCACGCGCGATTCCACCGCCGCAAACGGCGCCGGATCGAGCCGCACCGGCACCGCCAGTACGAGCCCGGCAATCCGATCGCCGTGGTCCCGCGCGAGATCGGCCACGTCGCCCGGCATCTGCGTCGCGACATGCGCACGAGCGAGCCCCAGATGATCGAACAGCGCCAGCAGGCGGTCCTTCAACGGCCGATCGTCGGTCATCCATGTGCCCTTCGATTGCGCACCATCAACCATTCGACGCGCCTGCGCCGCCATGGCATGCTCAGCGTTCTTACCCCATAGCCGGAGCCCATTCCGATGTCCAAACTCAAGATCCATGGAATTCCGAAGAGCCGCGCGGTTCGCGTCATCTGGATGGCCGAGGAACTCGGCATTCCCTACGATAACGTGCTCGTGACGATGGCCGACAAGGCCCACAAGGGTCCAGACTACCTCGCGGTTAATCCGAACGGGCGCCTGCCGGCGATCGAGGACGGCGGCTTCAAGATGTCGGAGTCGCTGGCGATCAACCTATATCTGGCGAAGAAGAACGGCAAATTCTATCCGAAGTCGCTGGAGGACGAGGCGCTGTGCTGGCAGTGGTCGCACTGGACCGTGTTCGAGCTGGACAAGCAGGTGAACGACTGGGCGGCGCACGACCACGTCCTGCCGAAAGAGCAGCGCGATCCGGCCAAGCTGAAAGCCGCGCTCGAGGTGCTGGCCGTGCCGTTCGGTGTGCTCGATCAGGTGCTGGCCAAGCAGCCGTATCTGGTGACGCCGGATGCGTTCACGGTCGCCGATCTCAACGTCGCCTCCGCTCTCTACAGGTGCATCAACATGGACTTCGGAGCAAAAAAGAACCTCGCCCGCTGGTACAAGGCCTGCTGGGATCGGCCCGCGGCCAAGAAGGCCCGCGACATCCGCGAGAAGTTCTGAGCGACCTTGATCAGCCGAAGGAGAGCGTCATGGATCTGGCAGCAACTCTGAAAACATTCTCGGCTGCGGTCGAAAGCGGCAACGGCAACGCGCTCGCCGACCTCTTTACCGACGACGGGGTTTATGACGACTACTTCTTCGGCCCCTCGAAGCCCGGACGGGCGGGCATCGTCGAGATGCTCGCCCACTTCTACGAGGGCGGAAAGAACTTCAAATGGGAATTCCTCGATCCTGTCAGCGCAGGTTCGACCGGCTACGCCAGCTATCGCTTCAGCTACGATTCCACGATGCCCGACGCCAAGGGCGCTCGCGTGGTGTTCGACGGCATCAGCCGCTTCGAGTTGAAGGACGGCCGGATCAAGCGCTACAGCGAGGTGTTCGATCGCGGCATGGCGCTGGCGCAGCTCGATTTCGCGCCGGAGCGCCTGAAGAAAGTCGCGCTGAAGTATGCGGGTGCCCTGAAGGCCCGGCCGGACGCAAAAGCCCACGTCAAGGCGTGATCTACAATCAAAAGCCGAACACCTCGCGCGCCACGCGGAACGTATTCGCATAAGCGGCGACACTCGCGCTGATCGGCTCCGCGTAGCCGCCGCCGATCGCGATCGACACGGGCAGGCCGCGCCGCCGGCAGAATTGTAGGGCGAGCCGGTCGCGCTCGATCAGACCATCATGCGTCAGCGCAAGACGGCCCAGGCGATCCTGCTTCAGGGGATCGACCCCGGAGAGATAGAGCAAGAGATCTGGATGGTGCTGCTCGATCGCGGGCAAGACGTCGGCCAGCGCATGCAGATAGGCGCGGTCCTCCGTGCCATCCGGCAGTTCCACATCGATGTTCGAAGCGACCCGGCGGAACGGAAAATTCTTTTCGCCGTGGAGGCTGACAACCAGCACGCGCGGATCAGTCGTCAGGATCGCTGAGTTGCCATCACCCTGGTGCACGTCCACATCGAGGATCGCGATCCGCTCGGCGCGGCTCTCCCCGAGCATGGTCAGCGCGGCGACGGCCAGATCGTTGAACACGCAGAAACCCGACCCGAAATCGCGGTGCGCGTGGTGCGTGCCGCCGGCGAGCTGGCCGGAAAGTCCGGTCTCCAGCGCCGACCGCGCAGCCGCCATCGCACCGCCGACCGTCGCGCGTGACCGGAGAACCAGCGTTTCGCTCCAAGGTAGTCCAATCCGCCGGATGATGTCGGGTGCGACCGTGCCATCGAACATGGCATCGATGTAGGCGGGCGCGTGCGCTCGCAGAAGGTCATCGCGGGTGGCTGGCGGCGAGGCGTGCAGGGTCTCCAGCGGCAGGATTGCGTCGCGGGCGATCGCCTCGCGCAGCAGCCGGTATTTGCTCGCGGGAAACCGATGCCCCTCCGGCACCGGCATCTCCTCGATGTCGGGATAGAAGAAGCGAAAGCTCCCGCTCACGAAGCCGGTGCCTTCAGGCATCGCGGCCGCCCATCGCAGCTGCATCCATATTTGCAGTTGACTGTGCGGCTGCCGCAATCGCGTGCCTTGGCGGCACGGCCGACGCCATACGACAGCACCTTGCCACGGCATTCGCAGATCTCGGCGCAGGCCGGGCTGATGACACTGCCGCCGAGTGGCGGCTCGGCTGTCTGCGATCCGACCGGCCCGCCGATGCAGCGGTCACCGACGCACGGGCCCGGGCAGGGCAAGCGGAACTCTTCGACCTCGCGGCAACTGCCGATGCAGACGCTGCGCTTGGCGACCAGCGTATTGCCGACGCACGTGGTTCGAGTCCGGCCATAGTCGCGACATTGGCTGTCGGCCGTGCAGCTCTGCGCGAGCACCGACGCCGGCGAAAACAGACCGAGCAGAACAACGAGAAGCCAACGCAAGAACAACATCGACACCTCTAACTTATGCATATCCGAGCAGGCGGCGCATCTCGCTGAAGAGCTTGGCCCGCAGCTCCATGCCGAGGCCCGGCACAGTGGGCAGCGCCGTATATCCGTCGACGATCGGGATGCTGTCGGCGAACCCGCCGAACGGCTGGAATACGCCTGGATAGCTCTCGGCGCCCCCGAGTTGCAAGCCAGCCGCCATGTTGAGGCCGAGCTGATGCCCGCCATGGGGCACATGGCGGCGCCGCGACCAACCCATCGCATCCGACATCTCGAGAATGCGGATATATTCCGTCAGCCCGTAGCAGAGCGAGGGGTCCGGCTGCAGCCAGTCCTTGTGCGGGCGCATGCCGCCGTGGCGCAGCAGGTTGCGGAAGTCCTGCACGGAGAACAGGTTCTCGCCGGTGGCGAGTGGCACGTCCGAGGCTTCGGCCAGGACCGCATGCGCCCGGTAGTCGAGCGGATCAACCGGCTCTTCAAACCAGCTGAGACCGAAGCGCTCCATGCCCTTGGCGTAGGCAATCGCCGTTTCGAGATCGAGCCGCCCGTTGGCGTCGACGGCGACCTGCTCGCCCTTGCCGGCGATTTCCAGCACCCATTCGATACGCTTGAGATCGTCCTGCAGCGGCGCGCCGCCGATCTTCATCTTGAGCAGACGGTAACCCAAGTCGCGGGCACGGCGCATCTCGTCCTGCAGCCCATCCTTCTCCTTGCCCGGGTAATAGTACCCGCCACCCGAATAGACCAGCACACGCTCGTCGAATTGGCCACCATTGTAGCGCTCGGACAGTAGCCGCCAGAGCGGCTTGCCGGCGATCTTGGCGACCGCATCCCACACCGCCATGTCGACGGCACCGGCCGCGACCGCGCGATCACCGTGCCCGCCCGGCTTCTCGTTGGACAGCATCGCGCGCCAGACCGCAGCCGGTTCTAGGTTTTCGGCCTTGGCATCGATCAGCGACTTCGGCTCGGCTTCGAGAATGCGCGGCGCCAGTCTCTCGCGGATGATGCCGGATTGTGCGTAACGGCCGTTCGAGCAAAAGCCGTAGCCGATCACTGGCTTGCCCTCGCGCATGACATCGGTTTCGACCGCGACGACGCTGATCGTCATTTTGTCGAATGAGATCGCGGCATTGCGCATGGCCGACGGGATCGGCGCGACGGCGTCACGGATGCGGCTGATTTTCATATTGTTTTGCGCCTTCAGATGCCCACTTGCGCATCCGGCGCGTCTTTGCGCCCTCTGATGCCGTCTTCAACTTGCGCTTCGGATGCCCACTTTTGCAACCGCGCAGCCATCCGGCGCTAAAGCCCGATGCCGGGTTTCGATGTCGCATCAGTATGAACCGGCGGGTGTTGTTGGGCAACAGACGCGCGGCTGCTTTTTCCCCGCGCTTTGCACTCGCACGGCACGGCTGCGAAGCGGGCAGCTGAAGGGCCCAAGCCCGGATGCGCCAGGCGCGGCTGCGAAGTAGGCACCAGAAGCGCCAAAAAATAAGAGACCGGAACGTCCACCCACTCCCCGTTCCCCCGAGTTGCAGTGGACGTCCCGGCCCCACGCGCGCCGTTTACCTCCGGTCAGAGGTTCACGCGCTGCGATCTTGATCATCTCGCGGCCGACGATGGCCGAGCTGCCGGCTCGCCGTCAACCGCAACTTCAGTCTCAGCCTCCAGCCGCGCCTTGCGTCTGCACGTAGAGCGCGTAGACGGACGTCGACGCCGCCATGAACAAGCGGTTGTGGCGCAATCCACCAAAACACACGTTGGCGCAGCGTTCGGGCAGCGCGATGTGGCCGATCGGCTTGCCGTCCGCCGCGAACACGCGGACGCCGTCGAGCTCCGGGGCGCCCATGCCCCAGCCGCACCACAGGTTACCGTCGACGTCACAGCGCATGCCATCGGGCGTGCCCGGGCCGGCGTCGATGTGGACGCGCCGATTGGCGATCTTCTTGCCGCCGTCGGTCACGTCCCAGGCTGAAATGATGCGGTTCGGCGCGGCCCGCGATTCAACGATGTAGAGCGTCTTCTCATCGGGCGAGAAGCAGAGGCCGTTCGGTCCGGGCACGCTGTCGACCAGTATGTCGGCCTTGCCGGTCGCGGGGTCGAGGCGGTAAACGGCCATCGGCTGCTCCGCCTCGGCCTTGTCACCCTCGTAGTTGCCGAGCAGGCCAAACGTCGGATCGGTGAACCAGATCGTGCCGTCCGATTTGACCACCACATCGTTCGGCGAGTTCAGGCGCCGGCCGTTGAACTTGTCCATCAGCACGGTGATCGAGCCGTCGTACTCGGTGCGCGTGAGGCGGCGGCCGTGCTCACAGGTGACGAGGCGTCCTTGCCGGTCGCGCGTGTTGCCGTTCGACCAGTTAGCCGGCTTGCGATAGACGGAAACCGCGCCGGTCTCCTCCTCCCATTTCAGGATGCGGTTGTTCGGGATGTCGGACCAGAGCAGATAGCGGCCATCGCCGACATAGACCGGGCCCTCGGCCCACCGGCAGCCCGTCGCGATGCGCTCCACCGCCGAGAGCTTGATCCAGTACTTTTCGAAACGCGGGTCAAGCGCGGTGATCGCAGGATCAGGGTAACGGGGCGTGTGGGTGCGCCAACCGTTCGGAAAGAGGTCGGTCATGGCCAATCCATTCGACAAGCAGGGAGGATGCCGGCACCATGCGCGGCACGCGGCTCAGCATTTCACACACACCAGAAAGAGCAAGCGCTGACGGCGGCTCAGACTATCGAGTACCGCGCTTGCCATAGACCCGTTCAGAGGTGGCGCGGGTGACGTAGCCCTGCACGATATCGCGCTCGATCAAAGCCGGCTCACGCTCGGACGGTGGGCCGTAGCCACCGCCGCCCGCGGTCAACAACGTCAGAATATCGCCGCGCCGCAGGTCCATGCGGTCCTTGCTCTTGAGCTGGACCGTGCGGCCATCGCGCAGCAACTCGATGCGGGTCCGCTGGCCCTCCGTCCCGCCGAAGAGGCCGTAGGGCGCGAGCCGCATGCGATCCGAATAGCAGGCAAAATTTGCCCCATCCTTCAGGATCTCGAACGATCGCTTCAGCCCGAGCCCGCCGCGACGGCGCCCATGGCCGGACGAGTCGGGGATCAACTCGTAAGCGACAATGCGGAAATGATCGAAGTCCATGTCGCACGCCTCGACAGGCGTGTTCGTGCAATTCGACAACGGGCTGTCGACACCATCGCAGCCATCCAGTCGCGGGCCGCCGCCGAAACCGCCGCCGTAAATCTCGAGATATACCCGGTAGCGCCCGTTCGCGCCGAGATGCGACAAGGCGAGAGAGTGGGTGGAGTCATTGCCGCCGGCCGGGACGCGGTCGGGCACCACTTGGGCCAAGGCCTTGAGGACCGCATTGAAGCAGCGGTAGGCCGGCAGCAGGCGCGCACGAACCGGCGCTGGGTAATTGGGATTGACGAGGCTGCCTTGCGGCGCAGTCACGGTGATCGGGCGCTTGAAGCCCTCATTGAACGGGATGTCGGGGCTGGTCAGCGCGGATTTGATGGCCGACAGCGTCGCCGAAACGGTCGAGGCAAACGGACAGTTGAGATTGCGCCGCACTTGCCCGCAGGTGCCCGCGAAATCGACGGCGATGGAGCGTCCTTTGATGGTCACGCGGGCCTTGACGACCAGCGGCTCGTCGCTGATCCCGTCATCGTCGACCGCATCCTCGCCGGCATAGACGCCGTCGGGAATGGCATCGAGGGCCGCCTCGAAACGCCGTTCCGAATAGCGCATCAGCTCGGACATCGCGGCTTCGATCGTCGCCACACCGTACTTCGCGCACAGTTGCTTGACGCGCGCGTCGCCGATCGCGTTGGCGGCGAACTGGGCGTAGAAATCGCCGATCGTCTGGGCGGGCACGCGAATGTTGGCAGCGACCAGCCGCTCCAGCGGTCCCCCGTTCCAATCGCGCGCATAATTGTAGACCGACGGCGGGAATATGATGCCCTCGGCGTGCACATCGACAGCGTCGGGCGTCATGCCGGGATTACCGCCCCCGAGATCCAGGTGGTGCGCGACGGTGCCGGCGAACGCGACCAGCGTTCCCTTGACGAAGATCGGCTGGAAAATGAAGACATCTTGCAGATGCTGCCCGCCGCCATACGGATCGCTGTTGATGTAGAAGTCGCCGTCCTTCAGGGTTTCGATCGGGTGCACCTCCACGCAGGCGCGAAAGATCTCGGACATCGAGCCGAGGTGCATCGGGATCAACTCGGCCTGGGCGACCACATTGCCTTGTTGATCGAACAGTGCGGCGGAGGCATCCTGCGCCTCGCGCACGATATTGGAATAGGACGAGCGGATCAGCTTGGTCCCCATCTCGCCGGCGATCGCGATCAACGCCTGGCTGATGACGGCATAGTCGACGGGATCGAGCTTGATCCGCGGCAGTGCCTTTCCGCGCACCGATTTCCTCGGCTTCGTCTTGAGCAGTCGGTCCTGCATTGGCTCACGTTCCTGCCTGCTGCTTCATTCGCCGGGCCGCATCGCCGGCGCCACCGTCGACCGCCTCGAGCGGCGTGTTGAGCACGGCGCCGGGGCCGTAGATTCCGGCGGGCCTGCCCGATGCTGTCAGACCCTGGTGGCGAACGTAATACTCGGGAATATCTGGACCGCCCGGACAACCGAGCCAGAGGCGAAGCAGATGCCGGCGGCGCGCAGGATCCGGCCAGTCCTCAAAAGCGGTGCGGCTGTGCAAGACCCAATGATTGCACAGGAACTGCATATCACCCGGCCGGAACTCCATGTCGAGCCGGAGCTCGGGGCTGCCGGCAAGCTGGTCGAGTAAATCAAAAGCCGCTTGCTGCTCCGGCGTGATCCGCGGCACCTCGGCAAACCGCTGGGCCTTCAGGATTGCGCTCCTGACGTAGTGGCCGAACATGCGACCGCCGTGCGGATTGAACACGGGCAACTGATACCATGGGTCGCGTCCTTCGGGGATCTCGTCGCGGCGATCGCGCCAGGTTGGTTGCATGAGAACGGCGGCAAGATCGGGATGGCGATCGATCATGGCGTGATAAATCGCCGTCGAGGAGACCGCGCTGGAAAGCCCACCCGACTTCGCCGTCCTGAGCGATAGCAAACCGACGACGTCGCCGCTGTCACAATGATAGGAGAGCCGGTCGGACGTCTGATAGCCTCGTCCGCTCGGCTGTTGGGCGTCGACTCCGATGTCACGCACGTGCCCGAGCGTATGACCTTTCGCGTTCTGCGAAACCGGTTCACCGAGATGCAGACCGATCGCCCAGAACGCGGTTGCCGCTTCGCGGATATTGAAGCGCTCGACCTGCAGCCCCCGGATCAGCGCCACACCACACCCATCGAGCAGCTCATGTCGGATGCGGGCGAGAACCGGCTCGAGAGCCGGCATCGCCACCTCGTCTCGCGAAATCCGCATGAGATCATCGTCGCGCCGGCCATGGCGCGCGACAATCTGGTCGATATCCGCGCGCTCTGCCAGCGACAGATCGTGAATCCAGCGCTTGGAGTTCGGCCGCCAGCTCCGGTCCCTTCCAATTGGCCGGGCTCTGGTCGAAGCGAGGTAGGATTGCTGTCAGCATGCTCGGTTCACCTGTTGAATGATCGAGGATCATCGTAAGTCATTTGGTGCGGGTGAGCACCGTATTGTCGGCCGCGTCGCGCGTGGCGATCCACCCCTTGGGCACAATCAGCGTCGAGGTCGGATCCTCGAGCAGCGCAGGGCCTGGAACCTTCTCCTTAAACCCGATCGCCGAGCGGCTCTTGAGGCGACCCTTGGTCCAGGCGCGCTGATCAAAGAGATCAATCGTCTGCGACTTGACCGGCCGGTCGTCGCTCTCCGCCAGGATCGGCAAGTCTTTCAGATGCGCTGTCAGTCCCATCCGGAATGACACAAATTCGACGGGCTTGTCGGCCTCACCGCCAAAGAAGTAGACGCGGTGATGCGCCTCGCCGAAACGCGCGCGGACCTTGGCGGCCGTCACCTTGCCAAGTTCGCCCTCCGTGAAAGTGACCGGCACCTCGAAGGCCTGGCCAACGAAGCGCATATCGGCGGTGAACGTGAGCTCGAGCCGTCCCTTGAGACCGAGCCGCTTGGCGCGCTCCATCGATCGCCCCTTCATCTCGGCGAACACCTCGCGCAGAAACCGGCCAGCGGTGTCGTCCGCAACCGCGCGGCGGGTCAGACTTTCGAACTGCAGAAAGTCACTGGCAATGAGCCCATAGGCCGAGATGACGCCGGCGCTCGGCGGCACGACGACGGTCTTGATCGCAAGCTCCGCCGCGATATGTGCAGCATGCAAGGGACCGGCGCCGCCGTACGGCACCAGCACGTAATCGCGCGGATCGTGGCCGCGCTCGGTCGAAATCAGCTGAATGGCGCGGACGATGTTGGCATTGGCGAGCTGGACGGCGGAATCGGCGGCCTCTTCCAATGTCATTTTGAAGTGCTTGGCGATCGGGGCAAAGACGCGGGCGGACGCCGCAGGATCGATCTCCATACGTCCGCCAAGAAACGCCTCGGGCCGCACGGTCTTACGGATAACGTGCGCATCGGTCAGCGTCGGGCGCGTGCCGCCGCGCTTATAGCAGGCAGGACCCGGATCGGCGCCGGCCGACTGCGGACCGACACGCAGCATGCCACCGTCGTCGATCCACACGATCGAGCCGCCGCCGGCGCCGATCGTATTGATGTCGAGCACGGGAATTCGGATTGGCAGGCCGTCGATCGAAAATTCCTGCGTCAGCTGCGGGCGGCCATCGATGACGACGCAGACGTCAGTCGACGTGCCGCCGATATCGAGCGTGATGAGGTTCCGGTAGCCGGAGCGCGCAGCCTGGCGCACAGCTCCCATGACGCCGGCCGCCGGCCCCGATAGCAGCGCGTTGATGGCATTCGCCTTCATCGCTTCGGCCGGCAACCGTCCGCCGTTCGATTGCATCACGGAGAAGCGGCCCTTGAAACCATTGGCCGCGAGCTTGTCGGCGAAACGCGCAATGTAGCGATCAACGACGGGCTGCACGTAGGCGGACAACGTCGCAGTCGACGCCCGCTCGAACTCCCGGAACTCGCGCGTGATGTCGGACGAGATGGTGACATGCAAGTCCGGCAGAGTATCGCCGATGAGATCGCGCAGCGCCGTCTCGTGTGCGGGATTGACGTAGGAATTGAGCAGGCAGATGGCGACGGCCTGATAGCCGCCGGCTTCGAGCGTCGGGATCAGCTCGCGCATCGCGGCGGCAAGATCGAGCGGCGTTGCGATGCTGCCATCGGCAAGGATGCGCTCGGCGACCTCGAAGCTCGCCGCGCGCTCCACCGGTGGCTTCGGTTTCTGGTATTCAAGGTCGTAGATTGAGCTGCGGCCGTGGCGCTGCAAGGCGAGAATGTCGCGGAACCCGGCCGTGGTGACGAACGCGATCGGGAAGCCCTTGCGTTCGAGCACGGCGTTGGTCGCGACCGTCGAGCCGTGGGCCAGATCCTCGATCGACCCGAGCGGAATGCCGCTGGCGACCAACGCGTTGTAGGCGCCTTCATCGGGATTGCGCGGCACGCTCGGCACCTTGACGACCTTGATGCCATCCGGGCCGATCGCCACGAGATCTGTGAAGGTGCCGCCCACCTCGATCCAACGCGCATCATTCTGCCTCGCCCTTCGCCCGGGTCCCTGTCGTTCGCCCAAACCAGTGTGCAATGCGACCGTTGCGTATGCCAGCCCTGTTTAGCGTAGCCGTTCGGGGGGTCCGTACGTAGCCGCGCCATCGCCGTTGCGCCGCCGGCAGACCTGCCCTGCAGCGGGCCACCGCGACAGGCGGCGGCCTTGCTCTCGGCGGCCGGCTCCTCTAAGCGCGAGGCAGGCATTCCCCGGCAAGCGCCGCCCATCACCGCATAGGATGACACCCATGGCCAAGGAAGGTTTCGAGGTCCTGCACGAGTTCGTCGAGCCCGCCAGACAGGCACTCTCGAAAGAGACGTGGGACTACCTGATGGGCGGCGCCGAGACCGAGACGACGCTCGAGCGCAACCGCATGGCGATCGAGGCGCTGGCGTTCCGCCCGCGCGTGCTGCGTAACGTCGAGAAGGTGGATGTCCGCGGCAGGCTGCTTGGCCACACCATCCGGCTGCCGGTCGTGCTGGCGCCGATCGGCTCGCTGCAGGATCTGTGCCCCGCGGGCGGCGTCGCACCGGCAAAGGCCGCCGCCACGTTCGGAGTCATGCATATGCTGAGCTCGGTGTGCAAACCGGGCCTCGAGGAGGTCGCGGCCGCCGTGCCCAAAGGGCACCCGAAGCTGTTCCAGCTTTATGTGCGCGGCAATCCTGACTGGGTCGACGAACGGCTCGCGGCAGCTGTCGCCCACGGTTACACCGGCCTCGCACTCACCGTCGATCTCGACGCCTATGGCCGGCGCGAGCGCGATCTCGCCAAACGCTACAAGCCAACGGCACGACGCACCTCGGGTGGCGGTTCGAACGATCCGTTCCAGGCACGGTTCTCATGGGAGGATATCAAGCGTATCAAATCCAAGTTCAAGATTCCGATGATCCTCAAGGGCATCGCGACGGCCGAGGACGCAATCGTGGCCATCGATCACGGCGTCGAGGTGGTTTATGTGTCGAACCACGGCGGCCGTCAGCTCGATTACGGCCGCGGCGCCATCGACGTGCTGCCCGAAGTTGTCGAGGCTGTGCGCGGCCGCGCCGAGGTGATGGTCGACGGCGGCTTCATGCGCGGCTCCGACATCGTCAAGGCAATCGCGCTCGGCGCCAAGGCCGTCGGTATGGGCCGGATGCAGGGATTGGCGCTGGCCGCCGGCGGTGAGGCCGGCGTTGTGCGCATGCTCGAAATTCTCGAAACCGAGATGTTGAGCGTGCTTGGTCTGCTCGGCGTCACCTCATTTGCCGAGCTCGATCAACGCTACATCGCGCGCGACAAGGCGGTGGAGCGGCACGGACTCGACAGCCACTTCCCACTGATCAAGGACGGCTATTGAACGGCGTGCCCGTTGCCGCCGATCACATGTCGAGCATCACCTCGAAGCCGCCGAAGATCATCCGCTTGCCGTCGAACGGCATCGACTTCGGGTCATGCTTCATGCGCGGGTCCTGCATCGCGGCCTTCATGCCCGCGTCGCGCTTTGTCCGGTCCGGCCAGACAATCCACGAGAACACGACGGTTTCGTCAGGCTCCTTCTTCACGGCCATTGGAAACGACGTCAGCTTGCCGTCCGGCACATCGTCGCCCCAGCATTCGACGACGCGCAGCGCGCCGTGATCCCTGAAGACGGCGGCAGCTTCCTTGGCCACTTTCTCGTAGGCCGCACGATTGGCGTTCGGCACGGCGATCAGATACCCATCGACGTAGTTCATATGAGAGCCTTTCTCAATTGCCGCGAGATGCGCGTTCGAGCGCCGCGACATCCAACTTGCGCATGCCGAGCAACGCGGTCATGACGCGCCCGGCAGCGGCCCGATCCGGATCACTCATCAGGCGAGCGACAGCTTCCGGCACGATCTGCCACGACACGCCGAACCGGTCCTTGATCCAGCCGCACATGCTTTCAGTGCCGCCATCGGCAAGCAACGCCCGCCAGTAGCCGTCCACCTCGTCCTGGTTGGCGCAAGTGACGACAAACGACAGCGCTTCGTTGAAGCCGAACGGGTGCGGATGGGCGCTGTCCATCGCCATGAACTGTTCGCCGTCGAGCCGGAACGTGCCGTGCTGCACGCTGCCGGCCGTGTCGGGCCCGGCGCCGGCGTGGCGCAGCACGCGGTCGATCGTCGAGTTCGGAAAGATAGACGTGTAGTATTTCATTGCGGCTTCCGCCTCGCCCGCGCGCGGCGGCGTAAACATCATGAACGGTGTGATTGTCCGCTTGATATCGGCGGACGCCGCAACGCCGATCTGCCATGACACCCCGAACCGGTCGTTGAGCCAGCCGTAACGTCGGCTCCACGGATAGGTGTCAAGTGGCATCAAGGCAGCTCCACCGTCAGCGAGACCAGCCCAAAGCTTGTCGACCGTGGCTTCGGTCTCCAGCATGACGAACAGCGAGATCGACGGGTTGAGCTTGAACATCGGCCCGCCGTTGAGCGCCATCAGTTGCGTTCCAGCGATCTCCATCTCCAGCGTCATCACGCGGCCTTCCGGCTGGCGGTGATGCTCGTAGCCTTCTTTGCCGTAGTGGCTGACGCGGCCGATGTGCGAATTGGCAAACAACGATGTGTAAAGCTTGGCCGCAGCCTCTGCGTTGCCGTCGAGCCAGAGACACGGGGTGATACGTTGTGATCGAATCATGCGCCAATCCTCTTGTCAGTCCCGGCGGCAACCGGGCGGCCATCTTCAACCTTCGCTTTCAAGTTTGCCAAACCCGTCTCGAATTCCTTGCCGATCATCGTGTCACAATCGATGAACAGGCCAACGCATTTGCCGATCAGGGGCTGTCGCCCACTCATTGCCCAGGTCACGTTGGTCAAACCGTCGCTCAGCCGGTCCAGCCTGAACTCTACCACGTTGTCGGCTTTCATCGGTTTGTTCATCACGAGCCGCATGAGGATTTTAGTCGACGGCGACAATTCCGTTATGGAGATGCGCCCGCTGCCAGATTTAGGTCCGTCGAAGGCGTGGAAAGCGTCGTGACCGGCGCTCGGGGTGGAGTAGCTGCCTTTGCTGCCGGGATCACGGAGCGCGAACGGGTTCCATGTGTTCATCTCGCGGAGATCGTTGATCAGCGGAAATAGCTGGTCCGGTGTCGCCGCGATCGAGAGTGATCGCACCGTGCGAAAGGTGTCGGGCTTGCGTGATGCCAACGCGATGATCGCCACGACGGCGAGCAGCAAGGCGAGAGCGGCGTAAGCGAAGTATGTGATCATTGCGGGCTCCTGTGATTGATCGCGGAGATGCCGACTTGGCAGGCTGTTCGCGGTTCAAGGCTGTTGGATGAAGTCCGCCTTGCCGGTCATCGGATCGAAGGGAACCGAGACGTGCTCGTGCACGACGCGCCAATGGCCATCGATCCGCTTGTAACAAGCCGTCACGCGCATCCAGGTCGAGCCGCAGGGATGATCACTCGGCTCCGGTACGAAGTGATGCATCCCATGAACGAAGGCGACATCGCCATCCACTTCAACGACGAGATCCTTGTGCTCGGACCGAAATCTGTCCGGAAAGTAAGGGAAGCATTGCGTCCACAAGTTTGCGATTGCCTCCGCGCCGACAGTCTTGGCCGGTGGAATGGCGTCGAACAGTACAGTCTCTGCCGTGTAGGCTGCGACGATGGCACTTGGAGTCTTTGCCTCGATCGCCCGCGACCACGTGGCGATCAGCGATCTGATCTCGCTTTCGTCCCGCATCTGTTGGGCTGTCTTCATGTCGGTCCTCCTCAGGTCAAGTCGCCCAATGGGCGACAACGAAATGCGGGCGAACTGCATTGGGCCAGGGTCACGAATTCGACCCACGTCTCCGCCGGAGAGCGCGAAGGCGGGCGTGATCCGCCCCTCGCGACGCCGGTCAAAAACTCACCGCCAGAACAATACACGCGTTAGCCCGGTTTTAACCATGCTCTGCGCACACTGGCGCCAGTCAGTTCGTACCGTTGCGTCAGTGAAAGGCGTCCCATGTCCCGTTTGCGTTGCTCAATCCGCAAATCCGCCCCCCTGTCGTCGGCTGCACGCGTCTGCGTGATCGGCTTGGCGTTGCTATGCACGACCGGCTGCGCCTCGAAGCAGGCGAGCTATGATGCGCCCTATCGGGTTGCAGCCCCTCAGGACCAGATCAAGGTCGAGATCGAGGACGACGGCCTGCCCGCGCAAATTGCGCCACGCCATGCCCGCCCTGGACCCGACGATCCGAGCCAGCCGTGGAGCCCCAACTACGGCAAAGGCACAGCCTCCAGGCAGGCAGAGACGGCAGCGCCGTCCGCTCCCGCAACGCCGGCCCCCGCAGCGGGCCCGGCTGCCCGCCCGTCTTCGAAACGCGCGGCCACCAAGCTCGCCGAAGCTGCAGCCTCGATCCCGGTACAGATCGCGACCATGGACCCGGATGATATCATTCGGCGCGCCATCGCCGAGCACGAGATGCGCCGCCGCGATTGAGTGGCATGCTATAGCGTTTCCGGGATCTAACGTTGCGGAGACGCCGTTTGCCGACGGAACCAACACCTTCCGAGCTTGACCTTGTCCCGTGCGCGACCTGGCGCGCGGCCGTGCTGACGCTATTCCCCGAGATGTTTCCGGGGCCGCTTGGCCTGTCGCTGTCAGGGCAGGCGTTGACGGCCGGCCTTTGGCAGCTGAAGACCACCAATATCCGTGACTTCGGTCTCGGCCGGCACGCGCAGGTCGACGATACGCCGGCTGGTGGTGGCGCCGGCATGGTGATGCGCGCCGATGTGCTGGGCGCCGCCATCGACCACGCTCGCGGCCAGGATCCAGATCTGCCGCAGATCTATCTCTCGCCGCGTGGCGAACGTCTGAGCCAGCGGCTTGCCCGCGAGTTCGCCGACGGTCCAGGCGTGATGCTGCTCGCCGGCCGGTTCGAGGGCGTCGACGAGCGCGTGATCGCCGGCCGCCAGCTTCGCGAAATTTCGATTGGCGACTATGTGCTGTCCGGCGGCGAGTTGGCCGCCATGGTGCTGATCGATGCTTGCGTGCGCCTGGTGCCGGGCGTGATCGGTGCCGTGGAATCGCTGGCGGAAGAAAGCTTCGAGACGCAGCTGCTGGAATACCCGCAGTTCACGCGCCCACGCGACTGGGAAGGCCGCGCCATTCCTGACGTGCTGCTTTCGGGCGATCACAAGCGGATCGCGGCCTGGCGCCGGGCCGAGGCCGAGCGCATCACCCGCGAGCGCCGGCCGGACCTGCTGCTGCCGCCGTCAGAAAAAAAACCGCCGGCCTCCTGAACCGAAGCAATGTGAGCAGCGCACCACGATGGTTGCGGATGCACGGGAAACCCGCGTAGCCTTGCTCGGACCAAATCTAGCCCGGACCCGATCCAGCAGGGAGTGCCGCCATGGCCGCAATCGAGCGCATCATCGTTCCCGGTATCCGCGAACCCGTCAGCCACTTCTGCCATGTGACCAAGGCCGGCCCGCATGTCTGGGTCGCGGGGCTGGTCGGTCAGGCAGCGGACGGTTCGATCCCAGCCGACACCGTCGCGCAATTCGATATCGCCATCGAAGTGCTCGATAAGTGTTTGAAATCAGTGGGCGCCGGCCCCCAGCATGTGGTGAAGGTGCAGATCTTCATGACCGACATCAAGGAGCGCCCGCTGATCAATCCGCGCCGGGTGACGTATTTCGGCAAGAACCTGCCGGTCTCGACACTGGTCGAAGTGAAGGGCCTCGTCGATCCGCGCATGAAGGTCGAGATCGAGGCCCAGGCCTATCTAGGCTAAGCCCGGCTGCTGTGTGGGCAGCTGAAGGGCCAAAGTAGACGCCCGGGCGCTTTGTGAGCGGCCGAAGAGCGACTAAAGACTCCCCGCGACGCATGTGCGCAGCTAGCCAGCGCGGCTTGATGGCCGATTCCGCATGCGTTACCAAGGGCTGGCTGTAGCGGCGCACCATTCGGGAGGATTTCATGAGCGTTGACACATCGGACGGCCATCCAGCCATGGACTACCGCGAGCACACGCGGACCTATCACGGCTTCCTTGTCGGATCGGGCGTTCTGCTCGTGCTCGTGGCGCTCATCCTCTTCGGAATGTTGGTATTTCTGGTCTGAGACGCCTAAACCAACTTGATCAATTCCAGTTCGGCCCGCGGTTTCCGTTGAGCCTGAAGGCGCCGCGTGGCGCAGGTGGGGAGTGCGAACGCTATGGTGACGATCGCGGTCACACCAGAACTAGAGGGTGAAACGCGGGTCGCGATTTCGCCGGAGACTGCCAAGAAGCTCGCCGGGCTGGGCTGCGTGGTCAAGATTACCCAAGGGGCCGGCCTTAAGTCGCGGTTTTCGGACGAAGCTTACAAAGCCGCCGGTGCGACGCTCCATGCAACGACCGCCGAGACCGCGAACGGCGCCAACATCTTGCTCAAGGTTCGCCGGCCAACCCTTGAAGACCTGAAAGCGCTTCAGCCCGACGCGCTGGTTGCCGCAATCTTTAACCCCTACGACGATCGCGCCGAACTTAACGAGTTGGCAGCGGAAGGCCGATCGCTGTTCGCGATGGAGTTCATGCCGCGCATCACCCGCGCGCAATCGATGGACGTGCTGTCGAGCCAGGCGAACCTCGCCGGCTACAAAGCCGTCGTCGACGCGGCCTCGATGTTCGAGCAGGCCATGCCGATGATGATGACAGCGGCCGGCACGGTTCCTGCCGCCAAGGTGTTCATCATGGGCGTCGGCGTCGCCGGCCTGCAGGCGATTGCAACCGCGCGGCGTCTCGGCGCCATTGTGTCGGCAACCGACGTGCGCCCCGCCACGAAGGAGCAGGTCGCCTCGCTCGGCGCCAAGTTCATCGCCATCGAGGACGACGAGTTTAAGCAGGCACAGACCGCGACCGGCTATGCCAAGCCAATGTCGGAGGCCTATCAGGCGAAGCAGAAAGAGCTCGTCGCCAACCACATCAAGATGCAGGATATCGTCATCACGACGGCGCTGATCCCTGGCCGCCCCGCGCCGAAGCTGATCTCGCGTGCGATGGTCGACGCCATGAAACCCGGCGCGGTAATCGTCGATCTGGCGGCCGAGCGGGGCGGCAATTGCGAGCTGACCGCGCCCGGCAAGGTGATCCAGCACAACGGCGTGCGCATTTCGGGTCCGATCAATCTGGCCGGAACCGTGCCGGTCAACGCCTCTTCGCTCTATGCCAAGAACCTGCTGACCTTCCTCGAGACTATGATCGACAAGAAGGAAAAAGCGCTTGCGATCAACTGGGATGACGAAATCATCAAAGGCACGCTGATCGCCAAGGGCGGCAAGATCGTGCATCCAAACCTGCTGCCGAAGGGAGCCTGAGATGATCCGATACCTCGCAGCCCTGATCGCCCTGCTGCCGGCGCAGGCTCTCGCGGCCGGCGGCGGCGACGTCAGTCCGTTCGTCTATCAGTTCATGGTGTTCGTGATCGCGATCTTCGTCGGCTACTACGTCGTGTGGTCGGTGACGCCGGCGCTGCATACGCCGCTGATGAGCGTCACCAATGCCGTGTCCTCGGTGATCGTTGTCGGAGCCTTGTTGGCGACCGGCGTTGGGCTCGTGTCGAGCGGGTCGACGCTGGCCCGCATCTTCGGTTTCCTCGCGCTGGTGATGGCCTCGATCAATATTTTTGGCGGCTTCCTCGTCACACAGCGCATGCTCGCCATGTACAAGAAAAAAGAACCGAAGAAATGAGGGGAGGCTATCGACTTCTAAGTCAGGCGGCCCCCGTGCCGTTCGTCCCCAGTGTCAGACGCGTTGTCGCCCCCGTCGTCGCGCCCACTCCATCATTGCCCGCTGAAGCTCGTCCTCGCACCGGAGCTTGACGCCATGTCTGCCAACCTGATCGCGCTGCTCTACCTGGCTTCGGGCGTCCTGTTCATTCAGGCCCTGCGCGGCCTGTCGAGCCCGGAGACGTCGCGGGCCGGCAACACGTACGGCATGATCGGCATGACGATCGCCATCGTGACGACGCTGGCCCAGGTCGGCGCGCCCGACGACCCGACGGCCTGGGCGTTGATCGCAGGCGGCCTTGGTCTCGGCGGCCTCATTGGCGGCGTGACGGCCAAGCGCATTCCAATGACGTCGATGCCGGAGCTGGTCGCGGCCTTCCACTCGCTGGTCGGTTTGGCAGCGGTATTCGTGGCGGCGGGGGCGCTCTATGCGCCGGAGGCGTTCGGCATCGGCAAGCCCGGCGCGATCAATGGCGCGAGCCTCCTCGAGATGTCGCTCGGTGTTGCGATCGGAGCAATTACCTTCACCGGGTCGGTGATCGCGTTCGGCAAGCTCTCCGGCCGGCTCTCGGGCAAGCCGATCCTCCTGCCGATGCGCCACGCGGTGAACCTGATCCTGGTCGCCGCCATCGCCATCAAAATGTATATGTTCTGCACGTCGGGCGGGAATACGACGGACTTCTGGATCGTTACGGCGCTGTCCCTGATCCTCGGCATCCTCATCATCATCCCGATCGGCGGCGCCGATATGCCCGTCGTCGTGTCGATGTTGAACTCCTACTCGGGTTGGGCGGCAGCCGGCATCGGTTTCACGCTCGGCAACATCGCGCTGATCATTACCGGAGCCCTCGTCGGCTCCTCGGGGGCGATCCTCTCCTACATCATGTGCAAGGGCATGAATCGCGCGTTCCTGTCGGTGATCGCGGGCGGCTTCGGCGGCGAAACGGCGGGACCGGCGGCGGGCGGCGGCGAGCAGAAGCCCGTCAAGCTCGGCGCAGCCGAGGATGCCGCCTACATCCTGAAGAACGCCCAGAAGGTGATCATCGTGCCGGGCTACGGAATGGCGGTGGCGCAAGCTCAGCACGCGCTCCGTGAGATGGCCGACAACCTGAAGAAAGCCGGGGTCGAAGTGAAGTACGCGATCCACCCCGTCGCGGGCCGCATGCCCGGGCACATGAACGTGCTGCTTGCCGAAGCGAACGTGCCCTACGACGAGGTGTTCGAGCTCGACGACATCAACAGCGAGTTCTCGCAGACCGACGCCGTCTATGTCATCGGCGCCAACGACGTGGTCAATCCCGCGGCCGAGGAGGACAAAACCTCCCCGATCTACGGTATGCCGGTGCTGCAAGTGTGGAAGGCCGGCACGGTTCTGTTCAACAAGCGCAGCCTCGCCTCCGGCTACGCCGGCATCGACAACTCGGTGTTCTATCGCGACAACACCGTCATGGTGCTTGGCGACGCCAAGAAAATGACCGAGGGCATCGCCAAGTCGATCGGCAGCGGCGGCCACTGAGGCGCTTTGTTCGCGCCTTCAGCTGCCCACTGGCGCAGCCGGCGCGCGCATCCGGGATCGCGTCACCAAGTGACAAAGCCGCCGCGGTATCCTTAACCGACGCGATGAGTGGCGACAGACGGGCCAAACGAAGCCGCCTGGCGGTGCTCAAAATCTATCCCTCGGGTTAACCGTCGGCGGCGAAAGCGGGCGCAAATCTATCCCCAGTCGCCAGGCGGCCCCATACTTCGGGTGTTCGAACGCAATCCCTGAGGGCGCATGTGAGGTCAACGAATAGCACGCGACAGTGGCAAGAGACGGTCCCGGGAGACAGGCGGCAGGGCTTTCATCCAAAGTCCGGTCTTGCGGGGCGATGGTGCCTCGAACAAGCTCTGGTGTCCCGATCGCGACGTTCGTCACCATCTGCGGCAAACTCTCAACGAACGTCGCGATCGAAAGGACATTAGCGGCTCGATGCTTCTAGTGTGATTCAGCTTGCGAAGCCCGCTCTCGAGTCAGCCGATGGAAAGTAGCGGACTTCGCGAGCACCACACTAGGACATGACACGTTGAGTCTGAGGCAGGAACGCATGCCAACCGAATTCGTCACCATCACGCGCGGGCTCGGACCCGAGGGCCGCGTTGCCGTCGTACGGTTCGATCGCGGCGACAAGATCAATGCGCTGAGCCCCGCGGCGATGCGCCAGCTCCGCGCCGCCGCGCGCTCGTTCGAGGACGATCTCGACACCTCCGTCGTGATCCTTACCGGCAACGCGCACGCCTTCTCCGCGGGCTTCGATCTGAAGGACGCCGAGCGCCGCGCCAAGGCCGCAGCCGGGCTCGCCGAGCAGCGCAAGTCGATCAGCATCGGGCCGAAGATGTGCCGAGCCTGGGCCGAGATGGAGCAAGTGACGATCTGCGCGATCGAAGGCTTCGCCATCGGCGGCGGCGCGGCGCTCGCGGTCTCCCTCGATTTCCGCGTGCTGACCAAAGGTGCGCATCTGCGCATCCCCGAGATCGCGCTCGGCCTCAACATGAGCTGGGGCTCGATTCCGCGCATCCTGCAGCTGATCGGCCCGGCCAGAACCAAGCTCGCGGTCATGCTGGCGAACGACCGGATCGAGGCCCCGCAGGCCCTTGCCTGGGGCCTTGTCGAGGAACTCGCCGACGACGGCCGGGCGTTCGACGCCGCGATGGCGCTGGCCGAGCGTCTGGCCGCCATGCCGCCGCTGCCGATCAAGATGACCAAGACTACCATCAACCGGCTGGCCGGCGCGCATGACGATCTGGCCGCGCACATGGACCTCGACCAGTTCGTACTCACCACGACGAGCGCGGATCACAAGGAAGGCGTGGCCGCGTTCCTGGAGCGCCGCAAACCAACGTTCCGGGGGCGATGATGCTGATAAATCACCTGTTCAAGCGCCGAGTGGCACACCATCGTCTCCATGCCGAGCCTCTCATCGAGACCCCCGCTTGAGCCTCAACCCGTTCCGCACCTCGTCGACGCTGTTTGCCATCGGCGATTTCCGGCGCCTCTGGATAGCGGGCGCCCTGACCGGCGTTGCCCGCTGGCTCGAGTTCATCGCGCTCGGCATTTATGCCTACGAGCTGACGCGCTCGCCGCCGCTGGTCGCGCTGTTGGCGGTGCTGCGCATGATGCCCTACGTCGCGTTCGGCTTTCTCGTTGGCGCGCTCGCCGACCGGTTCGATCGCCGGCGCCTGATGATGCTCGGCACCTTCACGGTATTCGCGACGGCGGCCGTGATGTGCGTGCTGACGGCGTCCGGAAATGCCGGTTTTTCGACCATTGCAGCCGCCACCATGGTGTCCGGCGCGTTCTGGACCATCGACATGCCGGTGCGCCGCCGCATTCTCGTCGACGCTGCAGGCCGCGAGAATGTCGCCGCCGCGCTAGGCCTCGACAATTCGACCAACTACGCGACACGCGCGATCGGCCCGCTGATCGGCGGCATCGCCTATCAGCTGCTCGGCATCGAAGGCATCTATGTATTGATCGCGGTCTGCTATTTCGCGTGCTTTGATCTGGCGACGCGGTTGACGGTGACCCGCGCGGCCACGGCCCCGAGCACACCTTCCGCCGGCTGGCTTGCCGCGCTGAAGGTTCCGCGCGAGCTGATTTTTAACCGGCGCTTCGCCGTCATCATGGGGGTGACGCTCGTCTACAACATGTTCTGTTTCCCATTCACGACCATGGTGCCCGTAATCGCCCAGAAGGACTTTCTGCTGGTGCCGATCCTCGTCGGCGCTCTGTCGGCGTGCGAAGGGATCGGTGGCACATTCGGCGCCTTGCTGGTCGGCATGTTCGGCAGCGAGCGGACGCTCTTCCGATATTACTACTTCGGCACCGTAACCTTGCTGGTGTTGATGTTCGGTCTTTCGTTCCATCTCACGGTGCCGACGGCCGTCGCCGTCCTGCTGCTCACCGGCATGGCCGCCTCCGCCTTCTCGGCGACACAGTACGCCCTCGTCCACGTCATCGCGCCGCCGGAGGTGCGCGGCCGTGCGACCGGCGTGCTGTCTCTGTTCATCGGCTCGTCGATGATCGGCCACTATATGGCCGGCCAGCTGTTCGGCGTCTTCCCCTCAGCCGAGGCGATGCGGATCATGGCCGCTTCGGGGCTCTCGGTGATGCTGATCCTCGGCGGCCTCTGGTGGACGGCTACCACGCCGGCGCCCGGCCGCGCTTGACCCGGCGCCAGGGAGCGGAGACAAGTCGCGATGGCCATGATCACCAAGACTATCGCCGCGCTGCTCGTCGTCTATGGCGCAATCGTCTTCGCCATGTGGCTCGGCCAGCGCCGCCTGATGTATGTGCCCGATGCGACACGCACGGCGCCCGCTGCGATGGGTCTGGCCGATGTGACCGAGGCGCTGGTCGAAACGCCGGACGGTGCGCGGATCGTGACCTGGCAGGCCCGCGCCCGCGACGGCCAACCGACGCTGCTCTACTTCCACGGCAACGGCGGCAACCTCGCAGGCCGCGCCAACCGGTACCAGCGCTATCGGGCGCGCGGTTTCGGCTTGATGGCCATGAGCTATCGCAGCTACAGCGGCAGCACCGGCTCCCCGACCGAGGCCAACAACCTCGCCGATGCGCGCCTCGTCTACCATCACTTGATCCAGAGCGGCGTGAAGCCGGCCGAGATCGTCGTCTATGGTGAGTCGCTCGGCTCCGGCGTCGCCGTCCAGATCGCGGCCGAGAAGGCGGTTGCAGCCGTGGTCCTCGACGCGCCCTACACCTCGGCCATGGACGTGGCGGCACGGGCCTATCCATTTTTGCCCGTCCGGCCACTGTTGGCTGACCGCTACGAAAGCAACCGGTACATCGGCTCCGTGCGCGTGCCCGTGCTGGTGCTGCACGGCGAGCGGGACACCGTCATTCCCGTCGGCTTGGGGCGGGCGCTGCATGCCATGGCCAATGAGCCGAAACGGCTGGTGATCTATCCGGACGGCGGCCACACAAATCTCGATGATTTCGGCGCCGTGGATGCCGTCACCGGCTGGCTTGCCGACATCAAGGTGACGCGCGCGCGCTGATCGGATCGGCGCTGCAGCAACAAAAAAGCCCGGCTCTAGGCCGGGCTTTCGAATGTCTCGCCAAAGGGCGCTCTGGTCAGCGCGGGCCGCCGAAGCCACCGCCACCGCCGCCGAAGCCACCGCCCTGGCCACCGCCGCCGCCCTGGCCACCACCGCCATAGCCGCCGCCACCGCCGCCACCAAATCCACCGCCGCCACCGCCGAAGCCGCCGCGACCACCACCGCCGGCCGCGCCGCCTGGACCACCACGGCCCGGTGCACCCGGACCCGTCTTCGTCACGGCTTTGCCCGGCAGCAGGCCCTCGCGCTGCAGACGCTTGCGCGCGAGCTTGCGGGCGCGGCGGACCGCCTCCGCCTTCTCACGAACGCGCTTCTCGGAGGGTTTCTCAAAGTAATTCCGGAGCTTCATCTCACGAAAAATGCCCTCGCGCTGCATCTTCTTCTTGAGCGCTTTCAGGGCCTGATCGACGTTGTTGTCGCGGACGAGGACTTGCAAGTGGCTGTTTTCCTTACAGGGTTCTCAGCATGTCGCTGGTGTTTCGAAGTCGGCGCAATTCGGCCTGCGGCAGGATTGCACCCATTGAACATCTTCTATCAAACCGCAGTTAACGTGTCTACCGCGTTACCGTCACCCAATATTTGACAAACCGGGCTTGGCTCGCCTCCCACGCAGGCATCGCTGCCGTCCCCGAGGCCCGCATGTCCCGCGCTCGCGCCCCAAATATCCCGGAACCATCGAATTGCACGCTGCGCGACCTGCAACCGGGGCGATATCGGCTGGGTCGTGCATCGCCATGCCGTCCTTTACACCCAGGAGTACGGCTGGGATGCCACGTTCGAGGCGATGGTCGCCCGGGTCGGCGCCGATTTCATCGAAACCCGCGATCCCACCAAGGAACGGGCCTGGATCGCCGAGTTGGAGGGCCGCATCGTCGGCTCGGTCTTCCTGGTCAAAAAGTCGGATACGATCGCCAAGCTGCGCCTCTTCTATGTGGAGCCAGATGTGCGCGGCCACCGAATCGGGCGCCGCCTTGTCGAAACCTGCGTCGATCACGCGCGGTCGCTTGGCTACGCGCGCATGACACTGTGGACCAACGACATCCTGACCGCCGCTCGGACGATCTACGAAACAACCGGCTTCGCGCTCGTCCACAGCGAGCCACACCACAGTTTCGGCAAGTCGCTCGTCGGTGAAACGTGGGAGCGCGACCTCTGAACGCCACCGAGTGCCCGCACTCCCGCATGATCACTGGTGGCCAGGCGCGCGCGCGCATATACTGGAACCATGATCGAAGCAGTTCTCAGCGTTGGCCTCGTGGTCGAGCGGCGCAAGCTGACTGGCCCATGGGGCGGATTTGCATGGCGACCGGTGACCATCTTTGCGACATCACCGGATGTCGAGCCATGGACCAGTCTTGGCGGCAATGCCGAGACGGCACGCTATTTCGCCGGCGAATATTCCGTGTGCCTCTACTCTACGGATACCGCCAATTACAGGGACAATTTGGAGTCGGGCACGCCGAAACTCTGGATCGTACTGCGCGCCGATGGACCCGAGCCGCCCATCGAAGTGTTGGCCATCACCGCCGATCCGGCCGAAGGCGAGGCCAATACGGAGGCCGGCTCAAACGTGGTCGAGACTCTCCCCATGCCGCTGGACATCGCGGCGGCGGTTGCCGAATTCATCGCGGCACACCATGTCGAACGTCCTGTAATCAAACGCCGCCGTGACCGCGCCGAGCCGGATGTGCGGTGGCGCGGAGGCGCAGGGCCAGGTCCGGCGAAACCCCGGACCGGCGACAAGGAGTAGCGCCGATGGCGCCCGAACAGCCAAAATCCGAGATGCAACCGATGGACGGCGAGACGTTCCTCTCCCGTTGGTCCCGCCGCAAGCGCACTGGCGACGATACGGCCCCCGTTCAACCTAAAACGGACGCGCCAGGCCGGACCGAAAAAGACGCAGCCGCTGCCCAAATCCCTGCCACGGGCGAACCCGTCATTGACCTTTCGAAACTCCCGAAACTCGAGGATTTCACGGCGTCGACCGACATCACGGCCTTCCTGCAGAAAGGCATTCCGGACGAATTGAAGCGGCTGGCCTTGCGAAAAGCGTGGTCGCTCGATCCCCAGATCCGCGACTTCGTCGAGGTGGCCGAGAACCAATACGACTGGAATACGCCCGGCGGTGCACCTGGATATGGCGACCTCGATCCCGGCAGCAATCTCCAGGCCTTGCTGGCGCAGGCGACGGGCCAGTCCGATCCGACGGACGTCGTCGCGGCCGGCCCCGGCGGCGCCGCGCCCGACGGGCCATCCGCGACGAAAGTCTCAAGCAGCCATGTTGCGGTGCCCTCGGATGAGCATCCGTCTGGTCGAGGCGGCGGCATTGACCGCGACGCGGGAGCCTGCGAACGAGCCGATACGCCGACCTCTGCCGATACTGCAAGCGACGAAACGGACAGGTCTTTTGCGCCAGCTGTCCAGATTGCGACGCCTACCCCTCCTTCGACGCCGGAGCATCCCGCCGACCCGGCAGGTCCGCGACGCAAGCGCCATGGCGGTGCGCTGCCGGAGGGCTATTAGAGCCCGATTCTGGCCGGTTTTTCCTCAGGCAATCTTGTACCACCCGGCGTCGTGTGGTACCAAAAGCGCCATACGATCTAGATTTGGTCCACGACCAAACTATTCCCAAAAAACAAAAAGGCTCGGCGTTGCGCCGATCGCGCACCGGCAAACGGTGCGGAACCTCAGCCTTCTGTTCCAGAAGGGTGGGGTGGGAGGTGTGACGTGCTCAGGGTTATGGGTGGCGAAGACGGTCCGTCGTCTGCGCCGGCCAAGACGAACGAAGCAAAACTGCAAGGTGTCCGCCAGGCGGATCCTGTCGATCATGCGCGATCGATGGAATACTTGCTGCTGGCCAACATTCTCACGCGCGCGCCATCGGCCGAATTGCTCTCCGAGATTACCAACATCCGCGGCGACGCCTCGCCGCTCGGCATGGCGCATCTGGCCTTGGCCGGGGCTGCCCGCGCCACGGTGCCCGCCGACGTCGGCGCAGAATACCTGCGCCTGTTCGTCGGTGTCGGCCGCGGCGAAATCCTGCCCTACGGCAGTTTCTATCTGACCGGCTTCTTGAATGAGCGACCGCTCGCCCGCGTGCGCGAGGACCTCATTCGACTGGGCATTGCACGCAAGGATCAGGTGTTCGAGCCGGAAGATCACATCGGCTCCCTATTCGAAGTCATGGCCGGCCTGATCGGCGGCGCGTTCGAGGGCCACACGGCCGCAGCCGACGCTTTCTTCAATCGCCACATCGCGCCATGGGCTGGCCGCTTGATGACGGACATCGCGAACGCCCCATCGGCGCAGTTCTATAAACCGGTCGCAGCCCTCGGGATCGCTTGGCTCGAGATCGAAACCGCGGCCATGCGAATACCAGAATGACGAATCAATTCACCGACATGAAACAGAAAGCGAAGGAGACAGCCATGAACTCCAAGGATGAGGCGGCCGGCGTCGATCGTCGCGGCTTCCTGCGCGCTTTCGGAAGCGGAGCCGTCGGCACGGCCGCCGCCGCTGCAACGGCCGGCGTCGTCGCGCCGACGGCAGCTGCAGCTGCCGAGAGCGCTGTCGACCGCAAGAAGACGCGCTACCGCGAGTCTGACCACGTCAAAGCCTATTACCGCACCAACCGGTACTGAACGGATCTCGGGAGGACATTACGTGCTCATCAAGCGCAACGACGCGAAAACGCGCAAATCCAGACTCTCGGCTCCGGCCGCCAACAGCGGCACGCTCGATCGCCGCAGCTTCCTCGCTCGTTCCGGCCTGACAGCGGGTGGGCTCGCCGGTCTCGGCTCGCTGTCGTTCGGCAGCATCCAGAAGGCGGAAGCCGCAGCCGGCACTGGTCCGCAGCCGGGTGTCCCCGTCTCGGTCAAGACCAACATCTGCACGCACTGCTCGGTCGGCTGCACGGTGAAGGCCGAGGTGCAGAATGGCGTCTGGGTCGGCCAGGAGCCCGCCTGGGATAGTCCCATCAACCGGGGCACGCATTGCGCGAAGGGCGCCGCGATCCGCGAGATCGTGATGGGCGACCGGCGCCTCAAGTATCCGATGAAGCTCGTCAACGGCGAGTACCAGAAGATTTCATGGACGCAGGCGCTGGACGAGATCTCGAAGAAGATGCTTGAGATCCGCGAGACGTCGGGGCCGGAATCGGTGTGGTGGCTGGGCTCGGCCAAATTCACCAACGAGGCAGCCTATCTTTATCGCAAGATGGCCGCGTTCTGGGGCACCAACTCGGTCGATCATCAGGCGCGTATCTGCCATTCGACAACAGTTGCCGGCGTCGCCAACACCTGGGGCTACGGCGCCCAGACCAACTCCTACAACGACATCCGCAACGCCAAGACCATGATCATCATGGGTGGCAATCCCGCGGAGGCGCATCCGGTCTCGCTGCAGCACGTGCTCACCGGCAAGGAGATCAACCGCGCCAACCTGATCGTCATCGACCCGCGCATGACGCGGACAGCTGCCCATGCCACCGAGTACGTGCGCATCCGCTCCGGCACCGACATTCCCGTGATCTGGGGCATGCTCTGGCACATCTTCGAGAACGGCTGGGAGGACAAGGAGTTCATCCAGCAGCGCGTCTACGGCATGGACCTCGTGCGCGCCGAGGTGAAGAAGTGGGATCCGAAGACCGTCGAGGACGTCACTGGTGTCCCGGGCGAGCAGCTGAAGCGCGTCGCCGAGATGTTCGCGAAACAACGGCCATCGACGCTGATCTGGTGCATGGGCGCGACGCAGCATACCGTCGGCACCGCCAACGTGCGCGCGTATTGCACGCTGCTGCTGGCAACCGGCAACGTCGGCGCCCCCGGCACCGGCGCCAACATCTTCCGCGGCCACACCAACGTGCAGGGCGCGACGGACCTTGGTCTCGACGTGGTCACGCTGCCGCTCTACTACGGCCTTGATGACGGCGCCTGGGCCCACTGGGCGCGCGTCTGGGAGGTCGATCTCGCGTGGCTCGATGCCCGCTTCGACAAGAAGCCAGGCCCCAACAACACGACGATCAACTACCGCACGATGCCCGGCATTCCCTCGACGCGCTGGTTCGACGCGGTCACGCTGCCGAAGGATCAGGTCGACCAGAAAGACACCTTGAAGGCCGCGATCATCTTCGGTCACGGCGGCAACACCGTGCCGCGCATGCCGGAGATGACCAAAGGTCTCGCCAAGCTCGACCTGCTGGTCATCGCCGATCCGCATCCCACGAACTTCGTCTCGCTCGGCGGGCGCAAGGATGGCACGTATCTGCTGCCGATCGCGACCAACATGGAATGCGACGGCTCGCGCACAGCGTCAAACCGGTCGCTGCAGTGGGGCGAGAAGGTGGTAGAGCCAATCTTCGAGTCGGCGACCGACTACTGGGCGATTTACGAGCTCGCCAAGCGCCTTGGCTACGCCGACCGGATGTTCAAGAACATCAAGCTGGTGAAGGGCAAGTTCGGCGACGAACCGGAGGCCGAGTCAATCCTGCGCGAGATCAATAAGGGCGGCTTCTCGACCGGCTACTGCGGCCAGTCGCCGGAGCGGCTCAAGGCGCACATGAAGCACCAGGACAAGTTCGACATCGTCACCTTGCGTGCGCTGCCGAACGCGCCGGACGAGATCAAGGGCGATTATTACGGCTTGCCGTGGCCCTGCTGGGGCACGCCCGAGATGAAACACCCGGGCTCCGCCATTCTCTACAACACCACGATCCCGGTGAAGGAGGGCGGCGGCACGTTCCGCGCGCGCTTCGGCAACGAGTACGTCGTGAAAGTCAAAGAGAAGGACGCCGACGGCAAAGAGGTCGAGAAAGAGATCAAGCACAACCTTCTCGGCGAGGGCTACTACTCCAAGGATAGCGAGATCAAGGATGGCTACCCGCAGTTCACGCTGGGCGTTTTAAAGAAGCTCGGCTGGGACAAGGAGCTTACCGAGAAGGAGCTCGAGACGATCACCAAGATCGGCGGCAACAACCCCGACAACGTTTCCTGGGCGATCGATTTCTCGGGCGGCATCCAGCGTGTCGCGATCGCACACAACTGCATCCCCTACGGCAACGGCAAGGCCCGCGCGAATGCGTGGAACCTGCCGGATCCGGTCCCGGTGCATCGCGAGCCGATCTATTCGCCGCGCGTCGATCTCGTCGCCAAGTATCCGACGCGGCCCGACTTCAAGAGCTTCCGGGTGCCCAACATCGGCTTCTCCGTGCAAAAGGCGGCCGTCGACAAGGGGGTTGCAAAGGAGTTCCCGATCATCTTGTCGTCCGGCCGGCTGGTCGAATACGAGGGCGGCGGCGAGGAAACGCGGTCCAACAAGTGGTTGGCCGAGCTGCAGCAGGACATGTTCGTCGAGATCAATCCGGCGGACGCGTCCGCCCGCAGCATTACCGACGGCCAGTTCGTCTGGGTGTATGGGCCAGAGTCCTCGTCCAAAGTGAGGGTCAAGGCGCTCGTCACTGAGCGCGTCGGCAAGGGCGTCGCCTGGATGCCGTTCCACTTCGGCGGCCATTTCCAGGGCGAGGACCAGCGCAAGAACTATCCGAAGGGCACCGATCCGATCGTGCTTGGCGAGTCCGTCAATACGATCACGACCTACGGGTTCGATCCGGTGACGGCGATGCACGAAGGCAAGGTCACGCTCTGCCAGATCAAAGCAGCGTGAGCGCGGCGCGAGGAGATAACGCGCCGGATGCGAAGTGGGCATCTGAAGGCGCAAGGAGAAGAACATGGCACGCATGAAATTCCTCTGCGACGCGGATCGCTGCATCGAGTGCAACGCCTGCGTCACCGCCTGCAAGAACGAGCACGAGGTGCCCTGGGGCATCAACCGCCGCCGCGTCGTCACCATCAACGACGGCAAACCCGGCGAGCGCTCGGTCTCGATGGCCTGCATGCACTGCACCGACGCGCCCTGTGCTGCCGTGTGTCCGGTCAACTGCTTCTACACGACCGAGGACGCGGTGGTGCTGCACTCGAAGGAGCTGTGCATCGGTTGCGGCTACTGCTTCTACGCCTGCCCGTTCGGCGCGCCGCAGTATCCAAAGCAGGCCAATTTCGGTTCACGCGGCAAGATGGACAAGTGTACCTACTGCGCCGGCGGGCCCGAGGCCGACAGCACACCGGCCGAGTTCGTTGCCTACGGCACCAACCGCCTCGCCGAGGGCAAGCTGCCGATCTGCGCCGAGATGTGCTCGACCAAGGCGTTGCTCGCCGGCGACGGCGAGATCATCGCGCAGATTTACAAGGAGCGCGTGACCAAGCGTGGCTACGGTTCCGGCGCCTGGGGCTGGAAGACCGCCTACAAGGACGGCATCGCCACATAAGTGCCGCGCCACATAAGTGCTGGCGTGGCGCGCCGGACCTCTGGCGCGCCCGAACGGCGCTGCGATGACAGGGAGAGACTTGCATGACCATGTTCCATTTCTATCGGCGATCAGCGGCTGTTGCGATCGCCCTTCTGATGGCCCTTGTGCTGACCGCCGGCGGCGCGCTGGCGCAGCAGCCGAACTCGGTCAATCCGACGGCAAGCTCGGTCAACGAGCAGAAGCTTCTGGATGCTCTGAAACCGGCGGCTGGGTCGACATCAGCCATCCACGGCCGCGTCTCGATCCCCGATCAGAACTCGCGCAATCTGATCCAGCCGGCCGGCCAGGATTGGCGCGCGTTTCATGAGGGCACGTTGCCGCGCGTCGGCATGCTCAGCATTTTCGGCATGCTGACCCTGTTGACCCTCTTCCTGCTGATCCGCGGCCGCATCCGCATCTCGAACGGCTTCTCCGGCACGATGATCGAGCGGTTCGGCGGGGTTGAGCGCTTCGCCCACTGGCTGACGGCAATCTCGTTCCTTGTCCTGGGCCTGACCGGATTGAACCTGACGTTTGGCAAGTCGCTCTTGCTGCCGCTGATCGGCCCCGAGGCCTTCACGGCGCTGACCCAACTCGGCAAGTTCGTGCACAACTATGTGAGCTTCGCGTTCGCTCTCGGTCTCGTGCTGATGTTCGTGCTCTGGGTAAAGGACAACATTCCGCATCCGCGCGACCTGCTATGGATCGTCCAGGGCGGCGGTCTGTTCGGCAAGTTTCATCCGGCAGCCGCGCGCTTCAATTTCGGCCAGAAGCTCATCTTCTGGTCGGTCATCCTCGGCGGCGCCGGCCTGAGCGTGACCGGCTACGTCATGATGTTCCCGTTCCGCTTCACCGATATCGGTGGCATGCAATTCGCCAGCGTCGTGCACGGTCTCCTCGGTGTGGTGCTGGTGGCGATCATCATCGCGCACATCTACATCGGCTCGGTCGGTATGGAAGGTGCGTTCGGAGCGATGGGCACCGGCCAGGTCGACCTCAATTGGGCGAAGGACCACCATTCGATCTGGGTCGAACGAGTGACGGCAAAGAGTCCCGAGAAGATCACTGGCCTCCGGCGCTCGCCGGCACCGGCTGAATGAAACGCGATCAACGCAAGGATTGACCTCATGAAAGCGTTTCTGTTCGCCCTGCTCGCCGTGATCGGCATCGGCTTTGCGGCATCTGCCGTGCTCGAGCAATACCAGCGCTCGGTGGACCAGGCCTTTGCCGGCTCCGCCGCGCGGCCGGATGCCGAGCCGAAACTGCGCGATAAGGCACCGAAAGGTTGACGGCCACGCTCCAGAGCGTCCGGGACGCCTTGCGACCGGTCCTCGGAGCCGATGGCCGTACACTGCTGCTCGACAGTGGGCGGCTCTCCGAGATCTTGATCGGGATCGGCCGGGTAACTTTCTCGATCGCCATCGGGCCGCGCGAGGCGGCCGCCTGGGAGCCTGTGCGGCTTGCGGCCGAACGTGCTGTTGCCGCCATCCCCAATATCGGCACAGTGCTCATTGCCTTGACCGCCAATCGTGCCGCCGTCCCAGCCGCGCCGCCCAATCGCGGAGACGGCACAGGCAGTGACGCAGCGCCGGCATCCGCTGACCTGCCCCAAGGCCTCGCCCAGATCCGACACGTCATTGCCATCGCATCGGGCAAAGGCGGCGTCGGGAAATCCACCACCGCCTGCAATGTGGCGTTGGCGTTCGCGGCCAACGGCTTGAAAGTCGGCGTGCTCGATGCCGATATCTACGGTCCGTCGATGCCGAAACTGTTCGCGCTGAAAGGCCAGCCCCGCATCACATCCGGGCGCACCCTGGAGCCGCTCGACGGCTATGGCTGCCGCGTTATGTCGATCGGCTTCGTGGTCGAGGCGGAAAAGGCCATGATCTGGCGTGGGCCGATGGTGGCCTCGGCCATTACGCAGATGCTGCGCGACGTGGCCTGGGGCGCGCTCGATGTGCTCGTCGTCGATATGCCCCCGGGCACGGGCGATGCGCAGCTGACGCTGGCGCAAAAGGCACCGCTCTCGGGCGCAGTCATCGTGTCGACGCCCCAAGATCTGGCGCTCATCGATGCGCGCCGCGGCGTCGCCATGTTCCGCGACGTTGGCGTGCCGATCCTCGGCCTCGTCGAGAACATGAGCACGTTCACCTGCGACGGCTGCGGCAAGCAGCATCATCCGTTCGGGCACGGCGGCGCGGAAACGGAGGCTGGACGGCTCGGCGTGCCGTTCCTCGGCGCGCTACCGCTCGATCTCGAGATCCGCGAGCGCTCGGATGCGGGGCTGCCGATCGTCGTCGCCTCGCCCGACAGCCAGCCATCGCAGGTCTATCGCGCGATTGCCAAGGCGCTGTGGGCCGCACTCGAGGCAGGCCCGCGTCCGTCGATGCCGCGCAAAGGGCTTGGCGACTGACGTTTTCACCCGCTACTCCGTGGCCTTGCGTTGCGCCGGCTCCACGGCGGCCCCTTCCGCGAACAATGTGTCGATCTCGGATGTCGTAAATCCGTGCTCGCCGAGGACCTCGCGTGTGTGCTGACCAAACAAAGGCGCGGCGGCCGTGATCGCAGCGGGCGTCGCCGAGAACTTGACGGGAAAGCCGATGGTCTGCACCGGACCCGCAATGGGGTGCTCGACTGTCGTCACCATGTCGCGCGCGATGGTCTGGGGATGGACGTGCATCTCCATCACGTTCAGCACCGGCCCCGATGGAATGCCGGCCTTCTCGAGCTGGACCAGCCATTCGGCCGTCGTCCTTGCCTTGAAATAGGGTGAGAGCACGCCGAGGAACTCCGGCAAGCGGTTCATGCGATCCTCGCCCTTCCGGAAGCGCGGATCGGTGGCAAGTTCCGGACAGCCGAGGATATCGCACAGCATCGGATACATCTTCGTGTTCGACGCGCCGACGTTGACCCAGCCGTCCTTCGTCTCGAACGCCTGGTACGGTGTATTCAGGGGATGCGCGGAGCCCATCGGGCCCGGCGCCACCCCGGTCGCCAGTGCGATCGCGGATTGCCAGTAGGTCAACGTGATGCCCGCCTCGAACAGCGACGTATCGACGACCTGGCCTTCACCCGTCTTGAGCTTGTGTGCGTAGGCGGCGGCCACGCCCATCGCCCCGATAATGCCCGCCGTGATATCGCAAGCCGGCGAGCCAACCTTCACCGGCGGGCGGCCCGGCCCTTCGCCGGTGATCGACATCAGACCCGACATGCCCTGCGCGATCAGATCGTAGCCGCCCTGATCCGAGATCGGGCCGGTGCGGCCGAAGCCCGAGATCGCACAATAAATCAAGCCCGGATTGATCTTCTTGAGTTCCTGGTAGCCGAGCCCCAGTTTGTCGAGCGTATCGTGCCGATAATTCTCGATCAGCACGTCGGTGGTCTTGACGAGCCGCTTCAGTGCATCGCGCCCGGCGGGCTTCTTCAGGTCCAGCACGACGCCGCGCTTGTTGCGGTTCATCATCATGTAGGCGGCCAACTCACCCTTGATATCGGGAGGCAGCATTTTTCGCGTATCGTCGCCGCCGTCCGCCTTCTCGATCTTGATCACATCTGCGCCCATATCGGCGAGCATCCGCGCACAAGTCGGTCCGGCCATGACGTGCGCCATATCGAGCACCTTCATCCCGACGAGCGGACCTGAGCGTTTCGGGGCGGGCATGACGTGGTCTCCTGTCATTCGAGGGTCGAGCGTGTCTTGCACTTGGTGCCTCATTGGACGCCGCCCGGCAAGTGGGTGCGGCAAGCCTTCGATGACCATGTTTCGTTCACCAACGCCCTGGCGACGCGAGATTTGGCTGACACACGGCAGGCGATGCGACTACTCTGGCCGCATTGACGACGACGGGAGCCAGCGCATGCGCATCACCATCAAGCAGTTGCATCCCCTGTTCGTCGGCGAGGTTGACGGCGTCGAACTGTCCGGCTCGCTCGACGCACAAACGATCGCCGCCATCGACAATGCGATTAATCGCTATGGCGTCCTCGTGTTCCACAATCAGAGGCTCGACGACGACGCCCTGCTGGCGTTTGGGCAGCGCTTCGGCCCCATTGCGAAACCGCGCGATCCTCGCGGCGGGCACCGGCTGAAGTACGCCGCCGTTGCCGACATCTCCAATCTCAATCTGAAGAACGAGTTGCGCAGCCGCGACGACCATCGCCGCCTCGATGCGCTCGGCAATCAGCTCTGGCATTCGGACGCATCGTTCCGGCCGATCTCCGGCGCGCTGTCGATGCTGCATGCCCACGTCGTGCCGCCCGCCGGTGGCGACACCGAGTTCGCGGATCTGCGCGCGGCCTATGACGCCCTCGAGCCCGCGATGCAGGCCATGATCGAGGGCCAGATGGCCGTCCACTCGATCTTCCATTCGCGCGGTCTTCTCGGCCACACCACCTACACGGACGCCGAGCGCGCAGCACTGCCCGACGTGCGCCACCCGATGGTCCGCTCACACCCGGCCTCCAAGCGCCGGACGCTCTATCTCGGCTCGCACGCCGATCACATCGTCGGCATGCCCGTCCCTGAGGGGAAGCTGCTGATCCGCGATCTCATGGAGCACGCGACGGAGCGCCGCTTCGTTCACACCCACAAGTGGGCCGTCGGCGATCTGGTAATCTGGGACAACCGCTGCACGCTGCACCGGGGACGGCGCTACGACGACGCGACCTACAAACGGGACCTGCGCCGCGTGACGACCCAAGATATGGACAGCCGCAACGACAATCCGGAGCTGGTGCGAGCGCTCGAAGCGGTGTCCTGAAGCAGCTCAGGACGCCACTTAATTCTCGGCTCACTTATGCGTGCCGAGCCAATCCATCATGATCTTGTTGAAGACTGCCGGATGCTCGACATTCGGGAAGTGGCGCGCATTCGCAATCTCGACATAGCGACCGCCTGGCACCAGATCGGCGATTTTCTTGTTGGCGGCGGGCGGCGTGCCCTGATCGTCCGCACCGCAGACCGTCAACACGGGCAACTTGACCGTCGGCAGCTTTGGAACAAAGTCAAAGTTCATGATCCCGGCGGCGCACCCGAGATAGCCAGCTGGCGTTGTGTTGGCGACCGTCGAGCGGATCTCCCTCCAGCGGGCCGGATGGCTCGGCTTCCAGGCGTAGGTGAACCAGCGCTCCATGGTCGCGTCGGCGAGCGGCTCCAGCGAATTTGCTTTCTTCACGGTCTCGACGCGCGGTCCCCAGGCTTCCTTGGCATTGGGCGGCGATTGCGGAGAGGTATCGCACCACATGGCCGAGATGAGACGGTGGCCATGCTTCAGGGCGAACGCCTGTCCGATCATGCCGCCGATTGAGAGACCGATATATTGAACCTTCTGCAGTTCCAGGAAATCCAGCGCCGCCGCTACGTCGTCGGCCAGAGCCTCCATCGTGTAGTCGCCGGCAACGGGGTCACTGCCGCCGTGGCCGCGCATGTCGAGGCGGAGCACACGATAGCCGGCCTGGATCAGTGGCGGCATCTGTTCGGCCCACATGCCACCGTCCGAGGACAGTGAATGCGTGAAGCATACGTGCGGCCCCTTCTCCGGCCCCGTCAGATCGTAATAGATCCGCCGCCCCTTCAAATTGATCAGCATGTGACACTCCTCTGGACCCAATGCGCCGCGGCGGTGCCAACCACGTCAAACGGGAGCACCATCCCGGAACATCATAGCCCGCCAGCCTCGGACGTCCATCTAAGCAGGTGGCCCGCGGCCAGTGGGCCTTACGCGCACACTCGACGTTCAGCGCTTGGTTGCGGTGAACACGCGCCCGAGCGGCGTGATGAACTTGCCAGTCTGCAGGCACCGGCGATAAGGACCCGCGCAATCCGATTTGTCGTCGCGCATTGTCCAGCAGAGCGCCCGCAGCTCGGCACAGGATTTGGCGGCGGCTGGCCCCGCACTCAGCAGCGCGAGGACAGCAAGGCTGCTGGCGAGAGCAAAATGGCGAATCATGATTGGCCTCCTGAAAGTGCTGCTTGCATGCAGCTCAATGGGATACGCAGACGACGGCCGTCCAGACCTTTGGGCGCATAGTTGGATCGCTGCCGGACCTGCGCGCATTCGCCACTCTGGACCGGCTTCTCCCCTGGGGGGAGGTTTCTTGACACCCCTAGCCCCCCAAACTATGGTCCGCGCCGCAGATGATACCCGCCGCGCACGGGCCTTTCGCGCACCGGGCAGGGGCTTCCATGTCTGTCGATGGCAAAGACAACCACGGGCCGCGTGGTGAAATGGCGCCCGAGGAACGCGCCGCGTTCGAAAAGCGGTCCGCGGAACTCGCGCGCAAGCTTGACGCGGCACGTCACGCCAAAGACGGTGGGGCGGGTAGTAAATCTGGTGGCGGGGCCGGTCGTGGCCCGGCCATGGCGCGGGCCCTCCGCGTCTCGACGGAGTTGATCGGCGGTATCGTCGTTGGCGGTGCCATCGGCTGGTTTCTGGATAAATGGCTCGGCTTGGAAAAGCCGTGGTTTTTCATCCTGTTCTTTCTGCTCGGTGCGGCCGCCGGGATAATGAACGTCATTCGGATTGCGATGCGCGAAAAGAAGACGCCGCCGCTGCCGTCCACAAAGGATGACGACGAGGATCGCTGAGGTCGGTTGGACGACGGGACGGGGAACGAGACGTGGCAAGCCCAATCGAACAATTCCAGATCAAGAAGATCGTTCCCTTGAAGGTCTTCGGAGTCGACGCGTCGTTCACGAACTCCGCCCTGTTCATGCTGATCGCCGTAGCGCTGTCCTGCTGGTTCCTAATGTATGCGATGAAGAACCGCTCGCTGGTTCCCGGCCGCATGCAATCAGCAGCAGAATCCCTTTATGAGTTTGTCGCTGGAACCGTTCGAGATAACGTCGGCCCGGAAGGCATGCGGTTCTTCCCTCTGGTATTCTCGCTTTTCATTTTTGTGCTGATTGCCAATCTTTTGGGAATGGTGCCCGGCTCGTTCACCGTAACCAGCCACATCGTCGTGACCGCGGCGCTTGCTCTGCTCGTGATCGGCATCGTCATCGTCTATGGCTTCTATCAGCATGGCCTCGGCTTCTTGAAGCTGTTCGTCCCCGACGTTCCGCCGGTGCTTCTGCCGCTGATGATCCCGATCGAGGTGATCTCGTTCCTGTCGCGCCCGCTGAGCCTTTCGGTTCGCCTCTTCGCCAACATGCTCGCAGGCCACATCGCACTGAAGATCTTTGCGGGCTTCGTTGCGTCCCTGCTCGCCGCCGGTGCCTGGGGCCTGATCGCGCCGCTGCCGCTGCTGCTCACGGTTGCGCTGACCGCCCTTGAGTTCCTGGTCGCCGCACTACAGGCCTACGTCTTCTCCGTTCTCACCTGTGTCTATCTCAACGACGCCGTCCACGGTGGTCATCACTGAGACGACTTCTGAACTCACCCATCCTCAAACCTCGAACCTCAAGGAGATCGAAAATGGATCCGATCATCGGTAAAGCCATCGGCGCAGGCCTCGCATGCCTCGGCATGGCAGGCGCAGGCATCGGCCTCGGCAATCTGTTCGGCCAATTCCTCGCAGGTGCTTTGCGTAACCCGTCGGCTGCCGACAGCCAGCGCGGCACGTTGCTCCTCGGCTTCGCCCTGACGGAAGCGCTCGGCATCTTCTCGCTGCTGATCGCCCTGCTGTTGCTCTTCGTCGTCTAAGACGACTGAAGCATCGGCACTTTGGGCGGCTCATCATGGGCCGTCCAGCTCATTTGACAGGCGACGCCATGGCATCGACACCCAAAGGGGCTGACTCGGCGAGTCAAACCCTGACCACGGGCACCTATGTTCCGACAGCGGCCGAGGGCGGGTCGAAGTTCCCGCCGTTCGACCCGAACACGTTCACCCCGCAGCTGGTCTGGCTGGCGATCACCTTTGGCGCGCTCTATCTTATCCTGTCGAAGGTCGCGCTCCCCCGCATCGGCGAAGTGATCGACGAGCGCCGCAACCGCATTCAGCGCGACCTCGCCGAGGCCGAGCGAATGCAGGTGGAGACGGATGCAGCGCTAAAGTCCTACGAGAAGTCGCTCGCTGATGCGCGCGGCAAGGCGCAGGGCATCGCCAAGGATATGCGCGACACGCTGACGGCCGAGGTCGACCAGGAGCGCGGCCGCGTCGACCAGCAGATCGCCGCCAAGCTTTCGGATACGGAAAAGCGCATCACCGCGTCGAAGGCGCGCGCGCTGGCAAGCGTCAACGACATAGCAGTCGACACCGCCCGCGCGATCGTCGCCAACCTGATCGGCAGGGACGTTCCGGAAGCGGAAGTTCGCGCGGCGCTGGCCGGCAGGACGCTGGCCGGCAAGACCGGGACCTGAGGAACACGACATGTGGAAAACGGCCGAGTTCTGGGTCGCCGTATCGTTCTTTTGCTTTCTGGCCATTCTCGCCAAGGCAAAGGTGCCGAGCCTGATCACCAAGGCGCTCGATGATCGCGCCGATGGTATCCGCAAGGAGCTGGACGAGGCCCGGCGCCTGCGCGAAGAAGCGCAGGACCTGCTCGCCGACTACAAGAAGAAGCAGCAGCAGGCAGAGGACGAGGCCAAGGCCATCGTCGATGAGGCACGTCGCGAAGCCGAGACGATGAAGGCGGAGGCCGGCGCGTCGTTGAAGGAATCGCTGGAGCGCCGCTCGCGGATTGCCGAGGAGAAAATCGCTCGCGCCGAGGCTCAGGCATTGGCCGAGGTGCGGGCCGCAGCCGTCGAGGCGGCTACGGGCGCCGCCGAGCGCGTGCTCCAAGCGCAGGTGGCGGGCGCGACCGGGGATGGTCTGGTCGATCAGGCCATCCGCGACGTCAAGGGCCGGCTGAACTAGTCACATCACGCCCAGGCTGCCAGAATGACGCCAGCCAAGCGGCTGGCGTTTCGCTTTTTTGCTCAGAATCGAGAGGCGGCGCTCGTGGACAGACTTGCGGCGATTGCCTTTGCATGGGGTTGCGCACTGCACGCGTCGCCAGGCGTGGCGCAGGCCCCCCAGGTCCCGCCGGGCTTTGTGCGTGTCGAGCTCGCGTCGGCGGGCACCAAGGCAGCCCCGATCGCCGGCTACCTGAGGCGGCCTGCATCCGACAGGCCGGCTCCCGCGGTCGTTGCGCTGCATGGGTGCAGCGGGCTCTTCACGCAAGCCGGGCAGATGCGGCCATTGCCGCTCGATTGGACAGATCGTTTGGTGGCGGCCGGCTACGCCGTGCTGTGGACCGACAGCTTCAATCCGCGCGGCTACAAGGAGGTTTGTACACTGGATGAGACCAGCCGGCCGATCCGGCCCTTCGATCGGTCCTATGATGCCGCTGCCGCCGCCGACTGGCTCGCGGAGCAAGCGTTCGTCGACAAGGGACGGATCGCGCTGATGGGCTGGTCACATGGCGGCTCGAGCGCCCTCTGGACGATCCGCCGGGAATTCGCTCCCAAGACCGGCGATTTCAAAGCGGCGGTCGCGTTCTATCCGGGGTGCCGGCCGATGGCGGCGAGCGCCCGTTGGGCGCCGCGCCTGCCGGTCACGATCCTGATCGGCGATGCCGATGACTGGACGCCGCCCGAGCCTTGCCACGCGCTGGCGAGCAAGCACGGCTTCCGCCTGATCTCCTATGCGGGAGCGGTGCACGGCTTCGACGCGCCCAACGTTAACCGGCAGACACGCAGCGGCGTCGGACTTGGGTCGCAGCGCGTGACCGGGGTCCAGATCGGAACCGACCCGGCCGCACGGGCGGCGGCGATCGTCGAGGTGCAGCGCCTGCTGGCCGAGGCGTTCCGATAAGCGCCTCGTCGCCGCTACGGGCAAGCGCCGATCGGTCACATGAACCCTTCCGGCGGCTTGCCGAGCAGCACCTGGCCAACCGCCTCGTAATGGGCGTTGCGGGCCTGGATCTGCTGGGACAGCGTGTGAATATCGCGGAACCGGCGCTCGAATGCGGAGCCCTTGAAAATCGCGTCGACCCCGGCCGCCTTGTAACAGGCATCCGTGACCTCGACGCTGGCATGCGTGGCGTTGACACAGGCCAGGCGAACCCGAGCGCGATCCTTGACGTCGATCGGGGCGATATCGTCGGCGCGGGCATAGATCTCGGCCAGCATCGCCAGCAGATAGGCGCGCGCCGACTCGAGCCGGGCTTCGAGGCGCGCGACGTCGCCCTGCACCGTGGCGCTATCGGCAAGGCGGGGCAGCCCGCGGGGCGCCTTCTTTCCAGCGAGTGTGATGAAGTCGTCGAGCATCGCCCGCGCCAGACCATAGGCGGTGCCGGTCGAGCCAACTGCATAAAGGCCCTGCATCGTGAACGCATAGAGCGGGCCGCGCTCGCGCCGCAGCGAAGGGTCCTCTCGGGTGGAGGAATAGGCTTCGCTGACGAAGAGATTGTTCACGCGGTAGCTGTCGGAGCCCGTGCCGCGCAAGCCGATCGTGTTCCAGGTATCGATCAGTTCGCAGTGCTCGGCTGGAAATAAAATGGTTCGAACTGTTGGCCGGCCGAATCGATTCAAACGGAGCGAGCCGTCGGCCTCCTCGACCTGGGCATGGAGGCCCATCCAGTTGGCCTGGCGGCAACCACTCGCGAAATCCCATGTGCCGGTCGCCCGATAGCCGCCGGGGGCAGCCTTAATGCGCGTTGCATTGGGCGGGCCCCAGGCGATCAGCGTTCGCGGGTCGGCGTAGATCGTGTTGGCAATCTCCAGCTCCAGGAAGGGTGCGATCAGCACGGTGCTGTTACCGACGAACAGGTTCCAGGCGATCGACGCATCGTGGCGGGCGACTTCGGCGACGGCCTCGAAATAGGTGCCAGGCGTCACCTGATCGCCGCCGCAGGACCGGGGCAGCAGCATGCGAAACAGCCGCGCCTCGTGAATGCGTGTGAGCAACGGTTCCGGAATCCGGCGGGTTTGCTCGATAGTGTCGAGCGCGGCATCGATAGCGGGACCCAGCGCGCGGGCCGCGGCGACCGGGTCTGCACGGCGCAGCTGAGTGCTCGGAGCCCCCTGGCTGTTCGTCTCGGCCATGGCCATTGTCCGCTCCCTGGAGGTCAGCCGTACCGTCGTACCGTGGATCAGCGGCGCCAGGCTGGCAAGCCGGTTGCATGCCCGGCGACGGGGAACGCGGCTTATCCGGTGAGCCGGGCATTCGCGTCCGGCGGTGGCGCTCCGTCGGGGAAGGCCGGCATGATATCTCGGGCGAAGGTGGCAAGCGCCTCCTGCGAGCCGGTCGGGTCGATCAAGAGCACGTAGTCGACCCCGCCGGCCTGCAACTTGCCCAGGCGTGCGACGATTTCCTCGGGCGTGCCGAGCAGCGCCGACTCCTCCCTTGCAAGGCTCGGATCGGCGTGCGTGGCGGCCTGATGGTAACGCGTAGCTCCGGGCCCTCGCGCCAGGGCGCCGATGTTCTTGAGAACTTGCGTGCGCAGTTGATAGGCCCTCTGGCGCTCCTCGTCGCTCGCGACCATCTGCAGTGCGCGTGCAACGGCCACTTGGTGCGGGCGGCTCGGAACCCCGGCCTGTCGCTGTGCGTCGCGGTAGACCTGCACGCGCTCGATGATCAGGTCGACCGGCGCAATCTGGTCGAGCAGCAGGGCGTAGCCTTCACGCGCGGCGCGGCGAATGGAGTCGAAGCTGCCGGCCCCCATCCAGAACGGTGGATGCGGTTGCTGCGCCGGGCGTGGTTCGATGACAACGTTCTCGAAGCTGTGGAAGCGCCCCTGGAACGAGAACCGCCCATCCGCGCTCCATGCCTTGCGCAGGAACGCCATAGTCTCGTCGAAGCGGGCGGTTGCCTCCTCGATCGGCAAGGCGAAGCCCTGAAACTCGACGTCGCGATAGCCTTTGCCGACGCCGAAGTCGACGCGGCCCGCGGACAACAGATCGAGCGTCGCCACCTGCTCGGCAAGCAGCGCCGGATTGTGCCACGGCAAAACGACGACGGCGGTGCCAAGCCGGATACGGCTCGTACGGCCGGCAAGATAGCTGAGAAAGTTGAGTGATGCGGAGACTTGCCCAACCCCGGTGAAATGGTGTTCGACGACGAACACGCTGTGATAGCCGAGCGTCTCGGCCGCGAGCACATAGTCGATGTATTTCCGGTAGCCGAGGCTGTCGCCGGCTGGCCCTTGGCCTGACGATTTTGCGCCGCCGAACAGACCGAACTTCATGGGTGCCCCCGAACTATCGCGGGGAAACTGTAGCCCGTCGTCGGCGCGGCTCAAAACGAAAGCCGGTCCCGACGAGGGACCGGCCAATCTCGTGGCCAGCTTGAGGTCGCACACCCCGCCGGCAGGGCTCAGTTAAGCTCCTATTGGAGGAAACAGCGGTTTGATACGCCATTGGCGCAGGCCGAGGATGTGTTTTCGGCCACGATCGCCCCAATGGGTTGGCGTTTCGAAGCGGGCCTCGGAAATTGGTACACTTGTGTGACGGCGTGTCCGCATTGAGCACTCCATCGTCGGTTGGATCGCCTCAGATCAGGTGCCGTACCGTCGAAACGCGCACGCACCGTCACAGCACAGCAAGGTCCCGCTTGCCTGCCGTCTGGCGCCCGCGCGATGTCGTCGGTCGAGAGCGATCGGCTTGAGATGAGAGGTGGCGATCCGGGCCGCACCAACGGCGCGGTCCCAACACAGCGGCTCATCCAATCCGCCGGTCGTCTGCTTGGGTGAAAGGGCCTTGGTATCGGCATACCCTCGCTCAGATCTCACGAAGGTGGTCCTTCGTGTTGCATGCGCACCTTAGGTCCCCGTCAACGGAGGCCACCAGTTCGCCAACACGTACAAGCTAAGCGATTCGTGTGACGCCGAGTTGATGGTCTCACACGGGACCAGCAATTGGGTGCTGGTCCGCGCCGTGCTCCGGAACGATCAACGACACGATCGGCCCGCGCCGCTCGATCGTGACCGGCGTCGTGCCGAACGGATCGCCATCGATTTGGGCCGGAACCGGCGTTGCGCTGGTGATCGTGACCCGATCGACGCTGAGCATTTCGACATCGCCCCGGGGCCTTGCGGCCATCGCCTCTAACTGGCCGCGGGCGAGCGCCAGCACCTGAGCCACCCGCCGCAAACGTAGCGGACTATGGAACAAGACGGCCTGCAGCCCTGGCCGTCGGATGTGGGTGCGCGGTGCCATGCGAAACGCACCGCCGTAGCAGCATGCATTGGCAATGACGACCCAGCTGGCCTCGTGGCGGACGCCGTCCGCGTCCACGATCAGGCGATCGGCACCGGCCCGCAGCACGCCGAGCACCGGCGGAACATAGGCAAGCTTGCCTGCCTGCTGCTTCCAGCGCTGATTGAGCGACGCAATGATCCGCCCATCGAATCCGATGCCAGCCATCAATAGGAACAGCTCGCCGTTCGCGGTCGCGGTTTCGATGGGGGTGGCCGCACCGTGGAGGAACATCTGCATCAGCTCCGGTGCTGTGCCCGGAAGCCCTATTTCGTGAGCCAGCACGTTGCCCGTACCCAGCGGAATGAACCCAAGCGCGACGCTAGTCCCGGCAACCGCCTTGGCGGCCAGCCGCGCAGTGCCATCGCCACCGGCGGCGATTACGGCGTCCAAATTGCCGGATTGGACGCGGGCGATGGTGTCGGCCAGCGCTTCGGCCTCTTGCGCCGCAGTTATGAGCGTAACCATTGCACCAGACGCCGTCAGGCGGTGCATGACGTCATCTGCGAGGCTTCGACGGCCACGCCCAGCGCGGGCGTTTCCAATGAGGACGAACCGACGGCGCATCGGACTGCTGGCTCCAAAAGCAAGCCGGCCGCCCCGACAAGGGGCGGCCGGACTGCACTGGGCTAACCGTCGGGCTGGCGACCGTCAACGGTCTGTCACATGGCGCGCGGCTGTTCGGCGGCGCGCGCCGAACTCTGGACGGCTTTCTGGATCTTCTCGAATGCGCGCACCTCGATCTGGCGGATCCGCTCACGGCTGACGCCGAACTCGGTCGACAGGTCCTCGAGCGTTGCCGGTTCGTCACGCAGGCGGCGCGCCTCGAAGATGCGCTTTTCGCGATCGTTGAGCGAACCCATGGCCTTTGTCAGGTACGACTTGCGCTGATCCAGCTCCTGGCTTTCAACGAGGCGTTCCTCCTGGTTCGGCGTCTCATCGACCAGCCAGTCCTGCCATTCGCCAGCCTCTCCGTCAGCGCGCACGGGCGCGTTGAGCGGCGCGTCGCCCGACAGACGCCGGTTCATGGAGATCACGTCCTCCTCGGGCACGCCGAGCTTGGTTGCAATCTGCTTCACGTGCTCGGGCTTCAGGTCGCCTTCCTCCAGCGCCTGGATTTGCCCCTTCACGCGGCGGAGGTTGAAGAACAGCTTCTTTTGGGCCGCGGTCGTGCCCATCTTGACCAGGCTCCACGAACGCAGAATGTACTCCTGGATCGAAGCGCGGATCCACCACATCGCATAAGTAGCGAGGCGGAAACCCTTGTCAGGCTCGAAACGCTTGACGGCCTGCATCAGGCCAACGTTGCCCTCGGAGATCACTTCGCCGATCGGCAGGCCATAGCCGCGATAGCCCATGGCGATACGGGCCACGAGGCGCAAATGCGAAGTGACGAGTTTCTGGGCCGCATCGCTGTCCTGATGCTCCTGCCAGCGCTTCGCGAGCATGTACTCCTGCGCCGGCTCAAGCATGGGGAACCGGCGGATCTCCTCGAGATAACGGGACAGGCCAGCGGAGTCGCTGGTGATGGACGGTAAGGACTTCGTCGCCATTTGTATTTCAGCCCGGTTTGCCGTTGCCGGCTCGCGAGCTGCTCCCTCGAGCTTTGGAAGGACCTGCGGGGGCAGGTCTTAGGGGTAAGCTCTAACCCCAATTGAACGCCAATCACAAACCACGTTGCCGTGCGGCCCACGTCACGACTGTTCACACTTGGGTGACATCAAATGGGGAGCCGCTTTCCGTTTGCAAGACCTACAACGGCCGACAGCAATTTTTCCGTTTCTTGCCCAGCTCTTAAAGCGTCACCTGAATTTTGATTACGGATACTAACGAGCTCAGCGGAGCTGTCGGATCACTAAATTGAACAATGAGCACTAATCAAAACGGCATTGCGCCTACTCCGCTCGCAATGATAGCAGCGCTCGTCGGCGTGCTGAGTTAAGTTTTCGAACGTTTGCGGGCGGTCCTGGGAGGCTGCGCAGACTTGCGGGCCTCTGGCTTGATCGCGCCTCCGAGCGCCGCGAGCAGAGCCATCATATCCCGCGGCAGCGGGCTCTCGAACCGCAGCGGCTTGCCGCTGACGGGATGCTCGAAACCGAGCATGGCGGCATGGAGTGCCTGCCGCCCGAGGCTGAGTAGCGCCGCCTGGCCCTTCGTCCCGAGCCGGCTGGCACTGGCCTTGAAGCCGCTGGCATAGACGGGATCGCCCATGACCGGATGCCCGACGTGCGCCAGATGCACGCGGATCTGGTGAGTTCGGCCGGTTTCCAGACGCAGCTCGAGCAGGCTGGCCACCGGCTTGCCGGTGGCGTCACGCAACAGCTCCCGGACGGAAACGTGGGTAACGGCATGCCGGCCGGTCTCGCCCTGAGTGACCGCAATCCGGGTCCGGTGCGAGGTGCTGCGGCCGAGCGACGCCGCGATCCGACTGTGCGGCCGGCTCATGCCGCCCCAGGCCAGTGCCAGATAGCGGCGATCGAGGCGCCCATCGGCGCCATGGGCGGCGAACTGTTCGGCGAGCCCGACGTGCGCGACGTCGGACTTCGCGGCGACGATCAGCCCGCTCGTGTCCTTGTCCAGGCGGTGCACGATGCCGGGCCGTTTGACGCCCCCGATCCCGGACAGGCTATCGCCGCAGTGGGCAATCAGCGCATTGACCAGCGTGCCCGTCGCGTGTCCGGCGGCTGGATGAACGACCAGCCCCGCCGGCTTGTCGATGACAATTAGCGCATCGTCCTCATAGACGATGGTGAGCGGAATTGCCTCGCCCAAAATCTCGGTGTCCTCGGCCTCGGGGACGGCGACACTGTAAACGTCGCCCGGTTTGACCCGCTGACCCGGGTCTCCTATCGTCCGGCCATTGAGCGTGACGGCGCCTTGCCGGATCAGGCCCTGGATGCGCGAACGTGAAAGCCCCTCGATCAACCGGGCGAGCCAGCGGTCGAGCCGGTCGCCGTTATCGGGATCTGTGGCCGTCAGGAGCATCGGCGAAGACACGGGCATGGATCCCTGAGTACGGTATGAGAAACAGATGAAATACGAACCAGCATGAACAGTGACCAACCGGCAGGCGCCGCCCCGCCCGACGCCCTCATGTCGCCACGCCAGATGCGGCACTTGAAGATCGCCATTGTGGTGATGGGGGCGCTGCTGCTCGCCGGCTTTGCGACCGTCATAGGCCGCCTCGTCTATCTTCTCAACCGGCCTGAGGTCTCGACCTCTGCGGCGAGCGCGCCGGCTGCCTCCCATTCAACGGCCGGGCCGATCAAGGATGGCCGGCAATTGGTGCTGCCACCGGGGGCGGTGATACGGCACATGGCGCTGTCCGGGAACCGCCTCGCCGTCCACTACGAGGCGCCGCAGGGGGCCGGTATCGCGATCCTCGATCTCGGCGGCACGGCGCCGGCCCAGAAGGTCGACCTCGTCACCGAACCGGGGCACCGCTGATTGTGAGCAGGGACCGAAACGGCCCAAATTCGTCTTGATCAGCGCCCAGGTCTCTCCTATAGCTGCCCGCGAGATGCTCCCTTCGTCTAGCGGTTAGGACGTCAGCCTCTCACGTTGAAAACAGGGGTTCGATTCCCCTAGGGAGCGCCAATAATGTTTTTGACTTAAACAAATTCGCCAAAGTCTCACTGGGGTCTGCGGTCGGGTTGCGATCATTTGGGCCAAGAACCTCGGCCTGGAGCCGGACAAGGTTCGAGCGGCAATCGAGAAGGTCAGGGCACGGCTGTTCATGCCTGAACCCGACGAAGCTAATTTCGTCGACATGCTGCGTCGCGCTTGGGATCAGCGCCATCACGGTCGCAGAACCAGTTCGCAAATTCGTGGCCAGGGACGATGGCGCCGGCATTCTGGTGCTTGAAGAACGCGATAGAACGAGCACGGGCGCCGGCACAGCACCGTCTGCGCTTGGCCTTTGACAGTGGGCCTGGAGTGAGCGACTATTTTGCTGATCAGTAAATCGTAGCGCAACAGCGTCGTATCATGCGTCCTCAGTCTCGTGTCCAAGGCCACTATCCAGCGCCGCTCCGCCAGGCGCCTACTGGGGACGCCCGACAGGTATCAGGCAGCGACATCGTTGCCGGTGTTTTTCGCAACATGCGGGCCATGCTGGGCCGATCCCAATTCGACGTCGCGGCCGTACTTGGCACAACGCCAGCCGTCGTACGCGCTTTCGAGGATGGAGAGCTGCACGCGCTGCCGCCTTGGCCTGAAACCGAGCGCATTGTTCTGACGTTCGGTCATCTGCTGGCTGTCGACGTGCGACCAGTTCTGATGCATTTGAAGCAACAGCCGATTTTTACCAATGGCCAGCGGTCGCTTGCGGCTCCAGTTCCGCAGCCCCGCGACGCCGCTCCGCGACCGGCGCGTCCAAATCCCGTCGCGCACCGTCCGCCCATCAATGCGACGCATCGCCAGATCCGCGCCAAGCGGCGAGCCAAGCGTGTCTTTATCGCGGCGTCTGCACCGCTCGCCGTCATTCTGGCGTCGTCCTGGTTCCTGGTCAGCCAGCCACAGGCGGTCCAAGCCGCCGTGGGTACGCTGCCGGCGCCACTCGCCAGGACGATCCGTTCCGGCATTGAGCGCGTGGTTCTGGCCTTGGCGCCACGGCGCGAGGGGCTCATTTGGATCGAGGCGTTCGATCCGCGGTCACGCAAAGCGGATAAATTGCCGTCAAGGGCCCAATAGGCGTATAAGCTGCGGCGCAGCGTTACGGCTGTGGTCGAAGCCCGCGAGTGCCCGCGAACTTATGTCGTCGATACCTCAAGAGAAGCTCGACCGCCTCGTCGAGCGCTGGACTGCGATCCAATCCGAGCTCAATCAGGGGCCGGGGCAGGCAACGTTTGTGGCGCTCTCGAAGGAGTTCTCCGATCTGGATCCGATCGTGGCGACGATCCTGGGGCTGCGCAAGGCGGAGCAGGAGCGCATCGAACTTGACGCGATGATCAATGATCCGGCAGCCGACAAGGATATGGTGGACCTGGCCCGCGAAGAACGGTCCCATCTGGCGCCGCGCCTCGAGGCGCTCGAGCACCAGCTCACGCTGCAATTGCTGCCGAAGGACTCTGCCGACGACAAGAGCGCCATCCTCGAAGTTCGCGCGGGCACCGGCGGCGACGAAGCGGCGCTCTTTGCCGCCGATCTGTTCCGCATGTACACGCGCTACGCCGAATTGCATGGTTGGAAAATCGAGCTGATCAGCGTCTCCGAGAATGACCTGGGCGGCTACAAGGAAATCGTGGCGTCGATCACCGGCAAAGGCGTGTTCGCCAGATTGAAGTTCGAGTCGGGCGTGCATCGGGTGCAGCGGGTGCCCGTCACGGAGGCGGGCGGGCGCATCCATACCTCCGCGGCGACGGTTGCTGTGCTGCCGGAGGCTGAAGAGGTCGACGTCGATATTCGCGCCGAAGACTTGAGAATTGACCGGATGCGTGCGGGGGGCGCGGGTGGTCAGCACGTCAACAAAACCGAGTCGGCCATTCGCGTGACGCACATTCCGACCGGGCTGATCGTCGTTTCGGCCGAGAAATCGCAGCATCAGAATCTGCGGCTCGCCATGCAGGTGCTGCGGTCGCGCCTCTACGAGCTGCAACGGCAGAAGGTCGCCGATGAGCGCGCGAACGCCCGCAAGGTGCAAGTCGGCTCTGGTGATCGGTCGCAACGGATCCGCACCTACAATTTTCCCCAGGGCCGTGTGTCCGACCATCGGATCGAAATGACGCTGCACAAGTTGCCGCAAGTGCTGGAAGGCAGCGGACTCGATGAGCTGATCGATGCCTTGATCACTGATCATCAGGCCAGTCAGCTGGCGACGATACACGAGACAGTCCGGTCCTGACATGATCGCCCCCAGTCTCCCCAGTCCGGTCACGGGATCACTGGTGCCGGCGTCGCTGGCGGATGTGGTGCGCGCGGTGGCAGTCCGATTGCGGGAGGCCGGACTTGATACGCCGGCGCTCGATGCCCGGCTGCTGGTCGCGCACGCTCTTGAAGTCGCGCGAGATGCCGTTTTTCGCCAACCCAAGCGACCGGTGTCGGACGCCGAGCTGATCGCTGTCGAGGCCGTCGTGCGCCGCCGGCTCGCCCATGAGCCAGTATCGCGCATTGTCGGCGTGCGTGCATTCCACGGACTGGATTTTGCGATTGGCCCGGCGACGCTCGATCCGCGCCCCGATACCGAGACCTTGGTCGATGGAGCACTTGCGCTGGTTGTCGCGGGTGAGATTCCGGGTGGCGATGCGCCGCGCATTCTTGATCTGGGAACTGGATCTGGCGCGATCCTCATTGCCTTGCTGCATGCGCTACCGAAGGCAACGGGTGTCGGCATCGACCAAAGCGAAGAGGCGCTCGCGATCGCGACCGGTAATGCGACACGGCTTGGCGTAACGTTGCGCACCGCGTTTCACCAGTCGAGTTGGTTCGACGCCGTTACCGGGCGTTTCGATCTTGTCGTCTCGAACCCGCCGTACATTCCCTCTGGCGAGATCGCCAGCCTCGATCCGGACGTCGCGGCCTACGAACCACAGGCAGCACTCGATGGTGGGCCCGACGGTCTCGACGCGTACCGCGCCATCATTCCGGCCTGCCATTCCGTGCTGGGTTCGGGGGCGTGGTTAATTCTTGAAGTCGGCAGGGGGCAGGACCAAGCGGTGGCCCGCATGTGCCGGCTGGCCGGCCTCGACGTTGAAAATGCGGGGCTTTGGGGGGATCCTGCGGGGGTGATCAGGTGTGTTGCCGCAAAAACACGCAGCCCGCTAATGCCAAAATAAGACTTGGAATTGAATGGCATTCGGAGTAGCGTAAAGCTTGAGAGTGCACGGTGTTCGCGACGATTGTCGCACGTTGCGAAGAGCGACGCCGGAGCGCTAATCGTGGGCATATGCAGACGTCAACGTCAGCCAGTGCCCCGAATTCCCGAAAATGAGAATGTCGGCTGTGAGCGACCTCCCGGAGCAACGCGGGCTCCATAAAGCTGATTGAGCAGTCAAACACGTCTCGGTACCCGGTGGGCCGACGTTGCCCGCCAAAGCGCCACTCGAGGGCTTAGGTAAAACCTGCATGTCAGGCATCTTCGGTGAGACGAAACTTGGCTGGTCGCGACTTGGCGTCGACGGCTTGGCAGGACACTTTCTTTTGGACCATCAGTGTGAGAATGGGAGCCCATGAGGCAGGGACAGCAACATCGCCGCGGCCGTGGTCGCAGCAATAACAATAACAATAACAACAATCACAATCAAAGTAATCGCAAAGGCCAAAATCCGCTATCGCGGAGCTTTGAGTCCAACGGTCCAGACATCAAAGTGCGGGGCACACCCGATCTCATCGCGCAGAAGTACTTGTCGTTGGCGCGCGACGCGCAATTGTCGGGTGACCCGGTTCTTGCCGAGAACTATCTCCAGCATGCCGAGCATTACAATCGCATCATTATGGCCTACCGCGAGCAGCAGATGCAGCAGTCGGGCGACGGTGCGAATGGCGGAAACCGGCCGCAGATGCGCCCGCAAGGCCAGGATGGCGATGCCGAGGAGTTCGGCGACGACGAGAGCGCAAACAATCCGTCCGACGATCTGGCACAAGGCGACCAGCCTCAAATCCAGCGGTTCCAGAGCGAGGGCCAGCGGACGCACGAAGGACAAGGCCAAGATGGTCCGCCCCGCATGCAGCAGGATGGCCAGCGCATGGACGACGGGCGCCATCAGCCACGCCAAGGCGACCAGCAGCACCGGTTTCGCGACCGCCAGCAAAGGCATGATCGTGGCGACCGCAACGATCGCACGACCGAATGGATCGGCCAGATCGGCCAGAACAACGTCAGGAATTCCGCGATCGCGGAGATCGTGGCGACCGGAATGACCGCCGTGATCGGCCGGAGCGGCGGCCGGATCGCTTCGATCGTCCCCAACACAACGGCGAACGCGACCGCAATTTCGATGCTAACGTCGAACGTCCGAGCGAGGACCGGGAGATCGGGCGCGACCGCCCAGAGAGAATTGAGCGCCCGGAACGCATGGATCGGCCCGAGCGCGTCGATCGGCCAGAGCGCACGGAACGGTTACCGGAGCCGCGGGACATGCGAGATGCGCGTCCGCCGCGCGAGCCCGAGCCGATCGATGTCGCCATACCGGATGTGGTGCCGCCGCCAGCTCCGCGCGAAGGCCGCGGCCGGCGCGAGCGCTTCAGCGGTGCCGAGGATCAGCCGGAGTTCCTGCGCCGCCCCGTGCGGCGGACACGCCGCGACGAGGCCACGCCGGCTCCAACGGAGCCGATTGTGCCGGACGAGCCGCCGCGCGACTGACCGCATAGCCCAGTCCGATAGTCTGCTGCCGGGTTTCCTCCCCGGCAGCACTCGGCTATGCGTAACGGGCAAGTACGCTCGACGCAGGAGCCCCGACGTCAATGGCCCGCAAAGCACGTATCGCCCGCCAGGACGCCACGTCCGCGGAGGTCGTCTCGGACGCCGTCCGGAGCCAGTCCGATGTGCTGGCCGTCGATGAGGCAATGTCCCCGACAAGCGATGGTCCGGCCGGGGATGTTGCGACGCCGTTGAGCCTCCCTGCGATTGGTGCAGGCGTCACGCCGTCGATGGCGCAGTTTCTCGAAATCAAGACGGCCAATCCGGACAGCATCCTCTGGTACCGGATGGGGGATTTTTACGAACTGTTCTTCGAGGACGCGGTAACCGCGTCCGAGGCGCTGGGCATTGTCCTCACGAAGCGCGGCAAGCATCATGGCCAGGACATTCCGATGTGCGGCGTCCCGGTTCATCGGGCTGACGAGTATCTGCAGCGGTTGATCCGCCGCGGCTATCGGGTTGCGGTTTGCGAGCAGCTCGAGGATCCCGCCGAGGCTCGCAAGCGCGGCTCGAAGGCCGTGGTCCGCCGCGATGTCGTGCGGCTCGTCACGCCCGGCACACTGACGGAGGACAGTCTGCTCGATGCGAAGGCACGCAATTACCTGACCGCACTGTTTCGCGGGCCCGCCGTGGGCACGGCGAATGCCGCGCGCCAGATCGCTTTGGCATCGATCGATATTTCAACGGGCGAGTTCGAAGTCGGACAGGCTGCCGAGAGCGATCTGGCAGGTGAGCTGGTTCGTCTGTCGCCGGGCGAGATACTGATTGCCGACGCTACCTTTTCTGATCCGGCCATTCAAGGGCCGGCAAAGCTCGCTGGCGCCGCCGTGACGCCGATGGCGGCGGCTTATTTCGACAGCCTGTCGGGCGAGCGGCTGCTCAAGGAACGCCTCGGCGTCTCAGAGCTTGGCGCATTCGGCCAGTTCTCGCGTATGGAGCTGGCAGCGATCGGCGCGCTGTTGAAATACATCGATCTGACGCAGATCGGCGCCAAGCCGGCGATCCGCCCGCCGCGGCATACGGGTCCGGCCGATATCCTCGTCATCGATGCGGCCAGCCGCGCAAGCCTCGAACTCCTGCGTTCGACATCGGGTGCGCGCGACGGCAGCCTGCTGGCGGCGATCGACCGTACGGTAACGGGGCCAGGAGCCCGCGAGCTTGCCGCCCGGCTGGCCAGTCCGCTCCGCGATGCCGCGACGATCGGTGCCCGACTCGACGCACTTGGTTTCCTGATTGAACGGGCGACGCTGCGAGACGACGTGCGTAAAACCTTGAAGGCGTCCCCGGATATCGCGCGTGCGATTTCGCGTCTGTCGCTTGGCCGTGGCGGGCCACGCGACCTGGCGGCTGTTCGTGATGGCCTCGACGTGGCGGCCGAGCTCGGGCGGCTGCTGACGGACGGCGCTGAGCCGATGGGCCTGCCGAGCGAGCTTGAGGGCTTGATGCGCCGCTTATCCGGTGTCGGCGGCGGCCTACGAGATGCTCTGACGCGCGGCTTGATCGATGAGCCGCCGCATCTGAAGCGCGATGGCGGCTTTGTGCGGCCGGGCTATCGGCCCGATCTTGATGATGCGCTGCAGTTGCGTGACGACAGCCGCCGTGTGATGGCCGCGCTCGAAACGCGATACATCGAGATGACCGGGGTCAAGTCGCTGAAGGTGCGCCACAATAACATTCTCGGCTTCTATCTCGAGACCACCGCGCTCAATGCCAAACCACTTCTCTCCGAACCCCTGAGTTCGACATTTCGCCACCGCCAGACGATGGCCAACGCGGTGCGCTTTTCAACTCCCGAACTGGAAGACATCGAAGGCCGGATCGCTTCGGCGGCGGAGCAGGCGCTTGCCATTGAACAGGAGGTTTTCACCGAACTGGCCGCCAAGACGGCCGCGCAAGAAGCCGCATTGGGGTCGCTCGCGGGCGCCCTTGCCGAGATCGACTGTCTTGCCGGCCTTGCCGAACTCGCCGAGCACGAAGGCTATGTGCGGCCAGAACTCGAGGACAGTACCGTCTTCGAAATCCGTGGCGGGCGCCATCCGGTCGTCGAGATGGCCTTGAAGGCGCAAAGCGCTGGGCCATTCGTCGAGAACGACTGTGTGCTCGGACGGCGCGAGGAGCCGGCGCGCGCACCCGGGTTCGACGAGGCGGCCGACGGGCGGATCTGGCTGCTCACGGGGCCGAACATGGCCGGTAAGTCGACATTTCTGCGACAGAACGCCCTGATCGTGGTGCTCGCCCAGATGGGTGCCTACGTACCGGCACGCATGGCTCGGATCGGGATCGTCGACCGCTTGTTCTCTCGCGTCGGCGCATCGGATGATCTGGCGCGCGGGCGCTCGACATTCATGGTCGAGATGGTCGAGACAGCCGGCATCCTCAATCAGGCGACAGCGCGCAGTCTCGTTATTCTCGACGAGATCGGGCGGGGAACCGCTACGTTCGACGGCTTGTCGATCGCCTGGGCGACGGTCGAGCATCTGCATGACGTCAACCGCTGCCGGGCGTTGTTCGCCACGCACTATCACGAGTTGACGGTGTTGTCCGGGCGCCTCGCCGAGGTCGCCAATGCGACGATCGACGTCAAGGAATGGCAGGACGAGATTGTGTTCCTGCACAAGGTCAAGAGTGGTGCGGCAGACCGCAGCTACGGCATTCAGGTCGGAAAGCTGGCGGGGCTGCCGCGCGTTGTCATTGAACGGGCGAGCGAGGTGCTTCGTGTGCTCGAGAAGTCGGACGGCCGCGGAAAGGGACAAGCCGGCGGCCTTGATGATCTGCCATTGTTCGCGGCTGCAAGGCCCAAGGGACATACGCCGATGCGTAACGAGCCATCGCCGGTCGAGACGGCGTTGGCGGGGGTCAATCCCGATGATCTGACGCCGAAGGCAGCGCTCGAGACGCTCTATCGGCTGAAAGCGCTGCAGACGGTATCGCGGAAGGATGAAACATGACGTTTGTCGTTCGTGATCCAGACGGCAACCTGCTCTTGTTCGCAGGCCCCGGTGGGGACTAGAAACGGTTGTTCAGATGCCCATGTAACCGAGACCCCGTCATGGATGCGACCCAACATATCGCCGCTCCCTATTTCGATCCTCAGGCGCTGAGGGTCGAATTGACGGCGCTGTTCCGTGCCAACGGAGAAGATCCATCGGCTGCGCGGCCCGCGGTGCTCGACCGCTTGAAGCGCCTCCTCAAGGAGGCTCGCGAGGCCGCGCGACAAGGTCTCGAAGTGGACGGCCGTGGTCGCCGTTGCGCAGCGGGCCTGTCGCAATTCCAGGATGAGCTGATCAGCCTGATCTTCGTCTACACGAAAACGCACGTCTATCGCAGCGACAATCCCGATGATGCCGAGCACATGGCCATTATCGCGACCGGCGGCTATGGCCGTGGCCTGCTGGCGCCGGGTTCGGACATCGACCTGCTGTTCCTGCTGCCCTACAAGCAGACGGCCTGGGGTGAGAGTGTGGTCGAGTACATGCTGATGCTTCTCTGGGACCTGGGCCAGAAGGTTGGCCACGCGACGCGAACCGTCGAACAGACGCTGAAATTTGCGCATGCGGACATGACCATCCGCACTGGTCTTCTTGATGCGCGTCTCGTGCTCGGGGATACGTTGCTTTTTACCGAACTCGAACGGCGTCTTGCCGGCGAGGTCTTCAAGGGATCCGCCAGCGCGTTCATCGAAGCGAAGCTCGCGGAGCGGGACCAGCGCCATCGCCGGTCCGGCGAATCGCGCTATCTGGTCGAGCCCAACATCAAGGACGGCAAGGGCGGTTTGCGGGATCTGCATACCCTGCATTGGTTGTCAAAGTATCTGGCCAGCAATTCGTCGGATCCGGCCCAAACCGTGATTTTTACGCTGGTCGAACAGCAGACGTTTCGCCGTTGCGAGGACTTCCTTTGGACGGTCCGATGTCATCTGCATTTTCTCGCCGGCCGGCCTGAGGAGCGCCTGTCCTTCGATCGCCAACCCGTGCTCGCCGAGCGTCTCGGCTATGGCAATCGGCGTGGTCTCAAGGGCGTCGAGCGCTTCATGAAACACTATTTCCTGATCGCCAAGGACGTCGGTGATCTCACGACGATCCTGTGCTCTGCGCTCGAGGTCCAGCAGCTGAAGCGGTCGCCGGGCCTGGATGCGTTGTTTGATCCGTTCGGCTGGCGCAGCCGCCGCCGGGTGCGCCGGACCAGCGATTTCCGCGTCGACAATGGCCGCCTCAACGTCGCCGATGCCAAGGCCTTCGAGCGCGATCCGGTTAATCTCATCCGCTTCTTTGCCCATGCCGAGGAGCTGGGCACGTTTTTCCACCCGTCCGCGCTGCGCCTGCTGCGCCAATCGCTCCGGCTCATCGACGACAAGCTGCGCGCCGATCCAGAGGCGAACCGCATTTTCTTGAAGTTGTTGACAGCGCCGCAAAACCCGGAAGCGACGCTGCGGCGGATGAATGAGGCGGGTGTGCTCGGCCGCTTCATTCCGGATTTCGGAACGGTCGTTTCGATGATGCAGTTCAACATGTACCATCATTATACGGTGGACGAGCATCTGATCCGAACAGTTGGTGTCGTGTCGGAGATTGAGCGCGGTGAGGCAGCCAAGCCGCATCCCTTGTCCGATCAAATCATCAAGACGCTCTTGCGCCGGCGCGTGCTCTATGTGGCCGCCTTTTTGCACGATATCGCGAAGGGGCGGCCGGAGGATCATTCGATTGCCGGCGCCCGTGTCGCCCGCCAGCTGTGCCCGAGGTTGGGGCTCGATCCCGAGGAAACCGAACTCGTCGCCTGGCTCATCGAGCATCATCTCGATATGAGCACGATCTCGCAGAGCCGCGATCTCAATGATCCGAAGACGATCAGTGATTTCGCCGCCATCGTCGGCACGCCCGAGCGGATGCAGCTGCTCCTTCTGCTGACGGTCGCCGATATTCGGGCTGTCGGCCCGACCACCTGGAACGGCTGGAAAGGCCAGCTGCTCCGCACCCTCTACTACGAGACGCTGCCGCTGATCGAAGGCCGGCACTCGGCCGTTGGTTCCTGGCAACGTGTCACGGCGGCCCAGGACGCGTTCCGGGCAGCCGCGCACGGCGTCGATCCACAGGCCGTCGAAAGCTTCATCGGCCGCCACTATACCGACTATTGGCTCCGGACCGAGACGCGCAAGCAGGTCGATCACCTGCACCTCGCGCAGCGCGCGGAGGCGGACGGCCTGAAGCTCGCGACCGATTTCCGGACCGATGCCTTCACAGCGGTGACCGAACTCACGATCCTGGCCCCCAATCATGCCCGCCTGTTGTCGCTCTTTGCCGGGGCCTGCGCGTCGGCGGGCGCCAATATCGTCGGCGCTCAGATCTCTACGACACGAGACGGTTTTGCCCTCGATACCTTCCTTCTGCAGCGCGAGTTCGAGCGTGAGGAGGACGAGCAGCGGCGCGCCGAACAAATCGGTATGTCCATAGAGAAACTTCTCAAAGGCGAAGTGCGGCTGACGGCACTCATGGCCAGGAGGCGCGAGGTCAAAGGCCCGATCCAGGCATTTTCGGTCGAGCCGGACGTAATCATTGACAACAAGATTTCGGACCAGTTCACCGTCATCGAAGTTGCGGGATTGGACCGGCCTGGCCTTCTCTATGACGTGACAAGCGCCCTGTCCGACCTCAATCTTGATATTACGTCGGCGCACATCACCACGTTTGGCGAACGCGCCGTCGACGCCTTCTACGTCACCGACCTGACGAATAAAAAGATCGTCGCGCCGGTCCGGCAGGAGGCCATTCGTAGTCGCCTGGCCACCGTCTTGCGGGGATCGAAGGAGCCGGCCAAGCCGTGACGGCGACGACGGATGCTCACGGAAACGTGTTGGTCGGCATGGGTAATTCGCGCTAGCCTGTCCTATGTTCCAAGCTCGCTCCTATTCGGTGTCTTGGCTCGCACAACAGTTGACGGCGGCGCTCATCGCCTTTGTCATCATGTTGCCAGCGCTGACTGCGGCGCGTGCCGAGGGGTCTGTTGATCTCCAGTTGGTCTTGGCCGTCGACGTATCCGGCAGCGTCAACCAGCAACGATTTGAACAACAGCGGCAAGGCTACGTCCAAGCGTTTCGAGATCCGCGCGTCCATCGGGCGATCCAGTCTGGTGCTGAACAGGCCATCGCCGTGACCATGACCCAGTGGACCGGGCCGTCGTTCCAGGTGATCGCGGTGCCCTGGATGCTGGTGAAGGACGAGGCCAGCGCGCGCGCATTTGCGGCAGCTATCGAAACGGCACCACGCCAATTGTTCGCCGGGGGAACATCGATCAGCGGCGCGATCGATCATGCACGGAGCCTGTTCGCGCAGGCGCCTCACCGGGGGCGCCGGCTCGTCATTGATGTATCCGGCGACGGGGCCAACAATCGGGGACGGCCTTCCGCCCAGGCCCGAGACGAGGCTATCGAGGCCGGCATTGTCATCAATGGCCTGCCGATCCTGGCCCTCGAACCCAATCTCGACGAGTTCTATACCAACAACGTGATTGGCGGGCCCAACTCGTTCATCGTTCCAGCTAAGACATTCGATGAGTTTGCCGATGCGATTCTGAAGAAGCTGATCACGGAGATTGCCGACCTCAGGCGCCAACCGCTAAATGAGAGGCTCGCAGCTTCCAGGAATTAGCCGAGCCATGCTCAAGGTCCGCATCATCCCCTGTCTTGACGTCAAGGACGGCCGGGTCGTCAAAGGCGTCAATTTCGTCGATCTGGTCGATGCGGGCGACCCCGTCGAGGCGGCCGCGGCCTACGATGCTGCGGGAGCCGATGAACTCTGCTTCCTCGACATCACGGCGAGCAGCGACAATCGCGCGACCATCCTCGATATCGTCGAGCGTACTGCCGAACGCTGTTTCATGCCGCTGACGGTAGGCGGCGGCGTGCGCACCGCCGACGACATCAGCCGCCTTTTGAAAGCCGGTGCCGACAAAGTTTCGATCAATACGGCCGCGGTGTCGCGGCGCGACTTCGTGCGGGAGGGAGCCGAAAAGTTCGGCTCGCAATGCATTGTGGTCGCGATCGACGCTAAGAAGGTATCGGGTCCCGGTCAGCCCGAAAGGTTCGAGATCTTCACCCACGGCGGCCGCAAACCAACCGGTATCGATGCGGTGGTCTACGCGCGGGACGTCGTCTCGCTTGGAGCCGGAGAAATCCTGCTCACGTCGATGGATCGGGACGGCACCAAAGCCGGGTTTGATATCGCGCTGACGCGGGCCATTGCCGACGCGGTGCCCGTTCCTGTCATCGCGTCGGGCGGCGTCGGCACGCTCGACCATCTGGTCGCGGGCGTTACCGAGGGCCATGCGAGCGCGGTGCTCGCTGCCTCCATCTTCCATTTTGGCACGTATTCGATTGGCGAAGCGAAGCGGCACATGGCCAAGGCTGGCTTGAACGTCCGGCTCGATGCTTGATCTCATCGTGTGTAAGCGGCCGCAGGCTCAGCGGCGGCGGATCTGACTCAATTGAGATCGCTCACCGCGCCAGCTGCCGTCGACAACGCCGCTGAGATCGGCAAACCGGACGGCCGGATCGGTCTCGTCGGGAGGCAATCCCTCGCGCTCGAGCGTTGCGAAGTGCAATGCCATGGTGCCTTTGAGCTCGCGCAGGATGCGTCGCTCGAGCAGCAGTCGTTCGAACAAGCGTTCCAGAAAAAAGAACGTGAGGGCCTCGCTCAGGCCTGTGCCTGAGAATTCGCTCGCCCGTGCGGCCTTGGCCACGACGGCCGCAGCCAGACGCCGGGCGGCGTTCTTGACGACACCTGTCGCGTCGGTGCCGTTGGTGCTGGTTCCGGCGTATGACACCGCGCTGATGATCGCAGACTGTTCGAGGCGATATCGCTCCAGCAGGCGGGGAATGGCGGCGATATGCTCACGTCCGACCACGCGCGGCAGGCTCGAACTGCGCCAATCGGCCCACACCTGCGCGACGGTATCAACGACGACGTGCCGAATGCCGCTATGGGTGTGTGAGCTCAGGTGCTCGACGAATTCATAGCCGCGAGCGATGGCTCCGGCGGGAGCTTCAGCCCCGACACCGGCCGCCAGGACCTGCAGTCCCGCGCCGACAAAAGCAACAAGCTCCCGATCCATCACGCCCCCACACCGGCGCCAAGGTCAAGTGACGACCGGCACGCCGATCCAACCGCAATATCAGGACAGGGCTAATTTTGAGTTACCGACGGTGACCAGATTTACGATTTCCTCAGGTTTGGCAATTCGCCGGGGGCGATGAGTTCGGAGGTGTTGAGCGCATTCAGGTCACCCCGTCCGGCGTCGCGGGTTGGCCGGTGTCGCACCATCTTTTGTGCCGGGAGCGGACTTGCTAAGAGCATGATCGCAGTCCGCCGACATCAGACGAAAGGATCGACGATGCCCGCCCTCGATATCCGCCTGACCGACCTCGAGCCAAGGGAGCGCTACAAGGCGCTGACGGGCGTTGTCATTCCGCGGCCGATTGCCTTTGTCACGGCGCTGATGCCGAACGGCAAGGTGAATGCTGCGCCGCACAGCTTCTTCAATGTGTTCTCGGAAGACCCTCCACTGGTGGTGCTCGGCATTGCGTTGCGCCCCAACAAAACCTTCAAGGATACGACCCAGCACTCGCTCGCGAATGGTGAGTTCGTCATCAATCTGGTCGATGGCGCACTGGCCGAGAAGATGAACTTAGCCGCCATCACGTTCCCGCCCGAGATCAGCGAATGTGAGGAACTGGGGCTCGAGACGCTGCCATCCACCGAAATCAAGACGCCGCGACTGAAGGATGCGCCGTTTGCCTACGAGTGCCGGCACAAGGTGACGTTGAATTTCTCTCCGGAGCGGCAGCTGATCATCGGCGAGATCCTGCGGCTGCATGCCCGGGACGGGCTGATGGACCCGACGACGCTACGGGTTGATCTCGAGAAGTACAACCCGGTCGGTCGGCTGTTCGGCGATCTCTACTCGTATCAGCAGGCCGTATTCGAACTGAAACGGCCGACCTACGACGAGTGGGTCGCACAGCCGAAATCCAAAGTCTGAGTCGAGGCCACGTTAAGGCGTGGCGCTACCGATACATTCCCAGCAGAAGCCCTTGGTTTTCTTAACCGAAGCGGACGGTGGCGCCGCGACCACGGGTCGTTTCGTGACCGGCTTGACAGTTGGCGTCTCGACGGTTTTGTCGCTCAACAGGCCAACGGAGGCGGCATCCGGCGCGCGGGGGATCGAAAGTTCCGGCTTCACGCGTCCAAGCGCCGTATCGTACCAGGCCTGGGTCGAGAGATGGGCACGCTCGAGGCTGTCATTGCCGTCGAGCGGCGCCACGCCGACATAGGCAATGTCGATTGGTGCCGACTCCCGGACGCGAATGCCAAGTAACTCAGCCGCCTTCTCTGAGAGTGCAATTGTCTGGCTCATGCTCATCGGGCCGCGATCATTGACACGGACCAAAACTTTGCGGCCGGTTTCGCGGCTCGTGATCTCGACAATCGATGGCAGCGGCAGGGTCCGGTGCGCGGCCGTGAGCGCTGTTCTGTCGAGGTTTTCGCCGTTCGCCGTCATCCGGCCATGCATGTTGCCGGCGGCCACGATCGCGGTACCCCGTTCCGCGTAAAGCTCATCAGCGGCAGGCGTGAACAGCTGGCCATCGATCTCGTAGGGCTCGCCGATCAGGTACCAACCGCCGCCCAGCTTGATATCCGATGCCGAAGCGAACGTCCCGCTCTGCGCGAGCAGGAGCATGACGATCAATCGAGACGGCGATCGCCGGCGCGACGCTGCTTGTGGGGCGTTCAACAGCTTCAGCATGCCAATACTCATAGATTTATGGGCACACGGAGCAGCCTAGTCGGGGGGGCCGACTAATTGAAGCAGTCTTTCCGGAGAGGTCTTTCAATGATCTGCGGCGGGTTCCAACCAACTGAAACAGCGGTTGTTCTTCCGATTGCGGCAAATTGTCAGGCAGCAGATTTGCCCGGCGCGAGTAGGTCGAAGATGCGCTCGTCGAGCAGGCCGCGAGACCCTTCTGGATGGATCGACTGGATACAGACGTGATCGGCGCCGGCGTCCCAATGTTGCTGGATGCGGCGGCGGATGGTGCCTTCGTCGCCCCAAACAATGTTGGCGTCGATCAAGCGGTCCGACCCTTCGCCCGCCAAGTCGCTGTCCGTAAATCCGAGCCGGCGCCAGTTGTTCGCGTAGTTCGCCATTTGGATATAAGGGGCCAAGGCGATGCGAGCGCCACGGCGGGCGCGCGCCTGATCCGTTTCCAGCATCACCATCTGCTCGGGACAGAGGAGTTTGCCGGGGCCAAGGATGCGGCGGGCTTTGGCGGTGTGCTCGGGGGTGACGCAATAGGGGTGTGCTCCCGCCGATTTCTCGGCGGCGAGTTCCAGCATTTTCGGACCGAGCGCGGCGAGCACCGTTTGCGGCGGCGATGCCGGTGGCGGTGCCATGTAAGGTGCGGCGGCCATGCCATCCAGGTAGGCGCGCATTGTTGCGACCGGCTTGCCGTAGGCGTGGCCGCGCATATCCGAGACCATCGGCTTATGCGAGACGCCAAGACCGAGTAGGAAACGACCGTTGGACTGTTCGGCAAGCCCACGCGAGGCGTTGGCCATCGCCATCGGATCGCGCGCATAGATGTTGGCGATGCCCGTTGCGATGTTGAGCGTCTTCGTGCCGGCGAGCAACCAGGCTGCGTTCACGAGCACATTGCGCCCGCGGCTTTCCGGCGTCCACAAAGTCTTGAATCCGCGCGCTTCGGTGCGTTGGGCGAACGCCAGCGCATCTTTGGCCGACAGGGCGTCGAGTGAAGCCCAAACTCCGAGCTTGCCGAGTTGCATTCGAGAGTCCTCGCTGATGACGGCGCGTCGCTGGGAGCCAGCGCCCAGCCGGGCTCGTGGTCCCCGGAGGGCGGGCCCAGAATGTCACTTGGCGGATGCAAGGGCAACCGATCAATGCCGTTGCGGCACTGCGCCCAACCGTCCAAACTGGCCCATCATCAGATGTAAGCGAGGATAACAATGAAGCTTTTCTATTCGCCGACTTCTCCCTATGTCCGCAAGGTCATGGTGCTCGCCATCGAGAAAGGTCTCGACAGCAAGATCGAGAAGATGCCGACTAGCGCAAGCCCGATCGCGCGCGAAGCGGGGCTGACGTCCAAGAACCCGCTCGGCAAGGTGCCGTGCCTGATCACGGACGACGGCATGGCGCTGTTCGATAGCTCGGTGATCTGCAGCTACGTCGACAGCCTAAAGGCGCCGCACCTGATCCCAGGCGATACGAAGGCCAAGTATGCGACGCTGACGCTCGAGTCGCTCGCCGACGGTTTCCTGGATGCTGGCATCCTGTGCCGTTATGAGTCGGCGCTGCGACCTGAGCCGAAGCGCTGGGATGATTGGACCAAAGGGCAGATGGCAAAGATCATGGGCGCGATGGATGCCCTCGAGACGACCTATGCCGGTGAGCTGTCGGGCCCTTTGACACTAGGGCAGATCGCCGTCGGCTGTGCCCTCGGGTGGTTCGATTTCCGCAATGGCCATATCGAGTGGCGTTCAAGCCGCCCGAAACTTGCTGCGTTCGCGAAATCGTTCAATGAGCGGCCCTCGATGAAAGCGACCGTTCCGATGGGCTGAGGAAACGTCGTCGGCTTGTGCCGATCTTCAGCCGGGCTTGGCCATCGCGCATTGCGGTCGGTCAGGCCCGGCTTTTCTGCCTCTGGCCGCTTCGCAATACACGTCGTCATGAACCGGCTTTGCGCGCCGCCTTCAGCAGGCCGGCCATCGCCTCGACCGCAATTGGATAGCCGGCGACGCCCAGACCGCAGATCAACGCCGTTGCCGCAAACGTCGTGTAGGAATGATGGCGAAACGCTTCGCGCTTGTGGGGGTTCGAGATGTGCAGCTCGATGATCGGCCCTTTGAACATGGTCAAGGCGTCGAGAATGGCCACCGAAGTGTGCGTGTAGGCGGCTGGATTGATAATGATGCCGTCCGCGCCGTTGATCGCGCCGTGGATCCAATCGATCAGCTCGTATTCCCGGTTCGATTGATGAAACGAGATCGTGAGACCGAGCGTGACGGCTTTGGCGCGGCACATCTCCTCGACCTGGGGCAGCGTCGTCGAGCCGTAAATGTGCGGCTCGCGCGTGCCAAGAAGGTTGAGGTTCGGGCCATTGAGAATGAGGATGGGTTTGGTCATTGCGCTTCCGTTCGCGAGACCGCATCGCGGCCGATCCGGTGGCAGTCTACCTGATTTCCGGGCTGGGCAAGAGAGCTTCCAGCCCTCTGCCGGCGGAAAGTCGCCGGCAGGCCATCACACTAGCTCCGCCGGGTGGATGGCAGGCGAAATTGGCAACTCACATTGCCGGTCCGCCATTTGGGATGCAATATCCGATGCATGGGTATGCAGCCCGGCCGTGCCCTGCGGCAAGGCCGCCAAACACTGGAGATGTCGCGACATGGCGAAGAATTACATCCCAAGCCCGCGTGACTGGGTGCGCGAGCAGGTCGAGCTCTACGAGAGCAGCGGCGGTACCAAGGGCACGACCCTGCGCGATACCGGCCTGCCGGTGATCCTCGTGACGCACACCGGCAACAAGACTGGCGCCACTCGCAAGACGCCACTGATGCGCGTGAAGGACGGCCGCAGCTATGTCCTGGTCGGTTCGGTTGGTGGTGCGCCACAAGATCCGGTTTGGGTGCACAACTTGCGCGTCGATCCAGCAATCGAGCTGCGCGATGAAACCGTGGTGCAGCCGATGCGGGTGCGCGAAGTGACGGATGCGACCGAGCGGTCACGTCTGTGGGCGGTATCCGTCGCGGCCTTTCCGCCGTACGCCGAGTACCAGCAGCGCACAAGCCGGCTGATTCCGGTGTTTATTGCGGAACCGATTTAATGAAGAGCGGTTCGACGTTCCGCACGAGCCTGTGATTGTGTAGCATCGCGACAATTGATTGAGGCATCTGAACAGGGGCGCCATGAGCGGGGAAATCTACGACTTCATTGTTACGGGTGCCGGCTCGGCGGGCTGTGCCGTTGCCGCCCGTCTTTCGGAGTCCGGTCGCTATCGGGTACTGCTGCTCGAAGCCGGCCAGCGCGACGACAATCCCTGGGTTCACATTCCGATCGGCTATCACAAGCTCTATACACACGAGAGCCTGAACTGGAAATTCGAGAGCGAGCCGGTCCCTGGCCTCAATGGCCGCACGTCCTACCAGCCGCGTGGCAAGATGCTTGGTGGCACCAGCTCGCTCAACGGCATGGTCTATATGCGCGGAACGGCGGCCGACTACGATGGCTGGCGCCAGCGCGGTTGCGAGGGCTGGGACTATACCAGCGTGCTGCCCTTTTTCCGGAAAGCCGAAGACAACGAGCGCGGCGAGACCGAGTTCCATGGAGCCGGCGGGCCGCTGAAGGTCACCGACCACCAATTCCGCAGCGAGATCATTGATGCCGTCGTCGAGGCGGCCGTTCAGGCCGGCGTGCCGCGGAACCCGGACTTCAACGGCGCGACACAAGACGGTGTCGGCTATTATCAGACGACGACCGGTGACGGTCGCCGCTGGAGCACCGCCGTCGCCTATCTGAACCCTGCTCGCGGACGTCAAAATCTCGTCGTCACGCCGCAAGCCCACGCGACCCGAATCTTGATCGAGGACGGCCGTGCCGTTGGCGTCGAGTACCGCACACCGAAGGGTCTCGAAACCGCGCGTGCGCGAGTCGAAGTGATCGTCTCGGGCGGGGTCTACGGCTCGCCGCAATTGCTGCTGCTGTCGGGCGTCGGGCCGGGCGCGCATTTGAAGGAGATGGGCGTCAATGTGGTTCGCGACCTCCCTGCTGTTGGCGCCAACCTGCATGATCATTTCAATTCCTATGTCACTTGGCGCTCGACCAAGACTGGCACCCTCAACGATCTTGCGCGCTCTCCTTTGCGGCAGGTCAAAGCCGGACTTCAGTATGCGATCGGCCGCAATGGACCGCTCTCCGGCATCAGCACGCTCGCTGGCATCCTGGTACGGTCCGATCCGCGCTTTGACCGGCCCGATTTGCAGATGAACATCTTCCTGTGGTCGATCGAAAGTCGCGACCGCACGGGCATTCACGCCCACAAGTGGCCGGGGTTCACGATTTCACCGGTTCACTTGAGACCCGAGGGGCGCGGTAAACTGAGCCTCAAGAGCCCCGATCCGTTGAGCCCCCCGAAAATCGAGTTCAAGTTTCTCGAGACCGCCTATGACGTGGAGGCGATGCTCTACGGCATGCGGCTCGCCCGAAAAATCGCCGAGCAGGCGGCGCTCAAGCCGTTCGTGGCCGAAGAGATTCAGCCCGGCCCGGCCGTGACTAGCGATGCGGCCATGATCGAGGATCTTCGCAATCGCGGGGTCTCGAATCTGCATCCCGTCGGCACCTGCCGCATGGGCCATGGCGCCGATGCGGTGGTCGATCCGCGCCTGCGCGTGCATGGCATCAAGGGATTGCGCGTCGCCGACGCCTCCATCATGCCGCAGGTCGTCGGTGGCAACACCAACGCACCGTCGATCATGATTGGCGAGAAATGCGCCGCCATGGTTCTCGATGATGCGGCGCGCGCCTGACCGGGCGCGTCGCCTGCCTGCGCTCTCGATCAACCGATCACGTTCGCCTGCCGTAGCGTGGCCAGTCGCGCATTGTCATAGCCAAGTATCGAACGCAGGACTTCGTCGGTGTGCTGGCCGGGAGTGGGGACCGGGCCGATGCGGCCTGGTGTTCCCGACATCTTCACGGCGACCCCGGGAACATGGATCTCGCCAGCCAGCGCGTCCGGCTGCAGTGCGAGCATCTCGCGTTCCCATGTGTGCGCGTCCTTAGTGACTTCGGGTATGCTGCGCACGGGCGCCACGGGAATGCCTGCCGCCAGAAGCGTGTCGACCACTTCGGTGACGGTTCGCTCCGAAGTCCAAGCTTCAATGGCACGGCGGCGCGCATCTCCGGCGCCAACCGAGGAGTTGATCGGGCCTGCCTCGCTGCCGGCAGCCGATCCGCTGACAATCGTCATCAGGGCCCCCGCCATCTCGCGCCCGATCGCCGCGATGACGACGTGCCCATCCTTGGCGCGATAGGGCGGACGGCCGCCTTCGCCGCCTTCTTCGCCTGTGCCAAGGTAGTAGATGCTCGGGATCTCGACCATTGTAAGTGCCGAATCGAGCAAGCAACAGTCGACCACCTGCCCTTCGCCCGTGCGATCGCGATGGCGAAGGGCCGCGAGCGCACCGATCGTCGCATGCAGAGCCGTCGTGCGATCGACCAGCGAGAACGCGGTGCCGATGGGCTGCCCAACAGGGCGTCCTGTGAGATGCATCAAGCCGCTCATGGCCTGTCCGAGTGGATCGAATGCAGGCCGGTCCTTGTAGGGACCGTATTGGCCAAATCCGGAGACAGAAACGAGAATGATGTCGCGCTTTAATGACTTCAGCGCCTCGTAGCCGAAACCCATGGCATTCATCGTGCCGGGACGGAAGTTCTCGAGCACGATGTCCGATTTAGCGACGAGGCCTGAGAAGATCTCCTTGCCCGCCTTGGTGCGCAGATCCAGGCAGACCGATTTTTTGCCGCGATTGTAGACCGTGAAATAGACGCTCTGGCCGCGCACGATCGGCGGGTTCTTGCGTGTTTCTTCGCCGCCAATCTTCTCGATCTTGATGACCTCCGCGCCGAGGTCCGACATCATCATGCCGCCGCGTGGGCCGGCCTGGAATCGCGCGAGTTCCAGCACGCGCACGCCGTCGAGACTGAGTTGCATCGCTGGTTCCTGATTCGGCGCTTCAATGCATCCGCAGGTGATATCGCTTCAGGCGATCGGCGGCAGTCCCTTGTCGCGGCGCACGTCGTTGATGATCTGTTTAACGCGATCGCGATAGGGGCGGTATTGAACACCGAACTCCGTGACAAGGCGCGCGTTGTCGATCAGGTAGTTACCGCTGGCATCCTTGCCGCCGCTCTCCTTGCCGAAACTGATCTTGGCGTCGGGCAGGTAGGACCGCACAATGTCTGCAATCTCGCCAAGGCTGATCGCGATCCCGCCGGTATTGTAGATGCGCTGCGCCGGCTTCTCGGCCAACAGCACGCGCGCGAAGACTTCGGCGATCTCGTCGACATGGATTGGGCAGCGCATGGCATCCTTGAACGGGAACGTGATGGCATTGCCGCGCGCGGGTTCCGTGATGATGTTCACGTGGTCGACGGAGCCGCGCACCTTGTCGGGGCCGGTCACGTTGGCCGGGCGGATGCCCGTGATCAACATTCCGAACTTTTCGGTGTAGTCCTGCGCTTGCCACTCGTTGATGATCTTGTGCTTGGCATATTGATACTCGCCGTGCACGTCATCCTTCTCGGTGACGGGGCGGTTGCCGTAGTGCGTCTGCTTGCCGTTCACGGCGAGCGAGCTGGCATACATGGTGTGCTTGACGCCGAGGATGCGGGCTGCCTCGAAGCAATTGTCCATGCCGAGGATGTTCAGCTTCATCGCCACATGCGGAGCGTGGTCGCTGCCGAGAAAGTAGGAGAGATTGACCACGCGCTCGGGCTTCGCCGCAGCCATCGCCGCCATCACGTCATCGAATTGCGTGACGTCGCCGCGCACCGATTTGACCTTGGCGCCAAGGTCGGCAAACGAATGCGCCGCAGGATTGATATCCATCGAGGTGACGGTTTGCCCGCGCTCGGCGAGCAGCCGGACAAGACGATGGCCGATGAATCCGGTGCCGCCAATGACGAAGACCGACATGTCGTTCTCCTTGAATGTTGACCCGTGGACGATGCCTGACGATCGGATGCTCGCACGTCTCCCGACGGCACTTCAATCGGGAACCGCGTAATCCACGTGCATTGGCGCCTTATCGGTTGCGCGCGCCGTCGGTATAGCAGCCGGGATCCGCAGCAGGGATTGGCTGTTTTCCAGATCAATCCGGAATGATGCCGCCATCGACATTGAATGACTGGCCGGTGATGTTGCGTGCGCCCGGCGAGGCCAGAAACACCACCATTGCAGCGATGTCCTCGGGATCGTTGGCGCGGCGCAGCGGTATGACCTCCGCGCGGCGCTGCTCCATTGCCTCGAGGGTCAGACCTTCCTGAACCGCCCGGGCGCGCAGGTTGGCGTCCGACAACGCCGTCCGTGTCACGCCGGGGCAGACTGAGTTGACGTTGATGTTGTGGCGGCCGAGCTGTTGCGCGGCCGTCTTGGTGAGGCTGATCACCGCGCCCTTGCTCGCGCCATAGGCGGCATTCGAGAGGCCTGCATATCCCTTGCCCGCGATCGAGGCGATATTGATGATGCGGCCGGTGCGGCGGGGGATCATAGTGCGTGCAACGGTTTGCAGGCAAAAGAACACGCCTTTGGCGTTCACCCGATGAATGCGATCCCAATCCGCTTCGGTGATCTCCATGATGTCGGCGCGCCGCGTGACGCCGGCGTTGTTGACGAGTATGTCGATACGTCCGAATTCCGCCATCGCGCGATCGACCATCTTCTGAATGTCCTCGACGCTGCCGACATCGGCGGTGATCGCCAGAGCGCGGCGCTGAAACGAGGTGATCGCTCCAGCGACCTTCTCCGCATTGGCGCGGTTTATGTCGGCGACAATGACCGTGGCGCCAGCCTGGGACAAAGCCATGGCTGTGGCCTCGCCGATGCCCTGGCCGGCCCCCGTTACCAATGCGACTTGATCTTGCAGCTGCATCTGTCGGTGCCTCTTGCTATGGCCGAGCCTGTTGATGGCAGACTGCCCGCGGATCTGACGTTGTGCAATGGCGCGGCGAGGCGCTTAACGAATTCGCAATCAGGAGACGAGCGGCGACCGCACAACCTCGAGGCCGTACTCGGCAGCGGACGCGGCGAACCAGGACCAGAAGCTGCCGGCCGTGCTGGCGGCTGTGATCAGCTCGAACGTAGGTCGTTCGTTCGTCAATGCGATTTGGAGTCCGATGTGGGCCGCCAAAGTCTGTGCCACGTCGCCGACCCTAAACGCGCGCGGGTCGAGATCGATTGGCACACCCTTGGCGAGGGCATTCCGGACGCTCGGCCCGGATATCTCCAGCATCATGCGCCCGTCGCCTTGATCCGCAACAGCGGCATCTGCCGCAACCGCCTGCGCCAACCGTGCGGCAAGCGTCGGTGCCCGAACGCTGCAGTCGGTGACCAGCCATTGTCCGGGCGCGACGCCGCTGAACCCGAGAGGTCCATTGGCCGTGCGGCGCGGTCCATCGACAACCTGACTGGCGGCGAACGTGGCGAGGGCCGCCAGCGTTGCATCGATGCGCCCCTTGCGGGCCCTGACGACGGCCGCGCCAAATCCTGCCACCTCGCGCAAGATGACGCCCGCCGCGCCGGTCTGGCGGCCGTGGCGGCCCGAAACGGCGATCCCCGTCAGTGCGCTGCGAGCGATCAGTATCGGTTCGCGGTCAGTCATGAAGGCGGCGCCCTTCCGGATCGACGAATACGGGATCGCAGATTTCGACTGGAATATCTGTCCCGCGCAGGAGATCGACGGCGCGTACTCGCGCGGCCAGCCGCGAGCGTCCCGCATTGATCAGCGCGAGCCCGATCGAATGTCCAAGTGTCGGCGAGACCGCCACCGACGTCACATAACCCTGGTCGGTCTCGGTGCTGGGCCGGCGGCCCATATCGATGATATGCGCGCCGGACCGCAGCCGCTCGGCGCGGTCAACCGGCTTGATGCCGACGAGATCCCAGCGATCACCGGTATTCAGCGCCGGCCGCTGCGCCAGAACGCGACCGATGTAGTCCTTCTTGGTCGACATCATCCGGGCAAGCCCGAGATCGCGCGCCGTGGTCTGGCCATTGAGTTCATTGCCGGCAGCATGTCCCTTCTCGATCCGCAGGACGTTGAGTGCTTCGACACCGTAGGACGTGATGCCGTGGCCTGCGCCGGCCGCCATGAGGGCGCGGACCAGCGCGTCGCCGAGGCGGGCCGGTAGTGCCAGTTCGTAGGCCAACTCGCCCGAGAATGAGATGCGGAACAGGCGCGCCGGCGTGCCACCGCAGATCGTCAACGCGCGCGCCGCCATGTGGGGGAAGGTGGCGTTCGCAATGTCGTGCTGAGCATCCACCAACTGTCGCAGCACGTCGCGCGATCGCGGGCCCGCGACGGAGAATTGTGCCCACTGCTCGCTCACCGATGCCATCTGTACGTCGAGACCGGGCCAGAGGCACTGGTGACAGAATTCCAGATGCCGCATCACGCTGACGGCATTCGCCGTAGTCGTCGTCAACAGAAAATGATCGGGCGCGAGACGTGCGCAGGTGCCGTCGTCCATGACGAAGCCATCTTCGCGCAACATAAGGCCGTACCGCACCCGGCCGGTTGGCAGCGTCGACATCGTGTTGCAATAGATGCGATCCAGGAAGGTTGCGGCATCCGGCCCCTGGACGTCGATCTTGCCGAGCGTCGAGACATCGCAAACGCCCGCGGCGCGTCGTGTACTCTCAACCTCGCGATTGACGCTTTGCAGCCAGTCGTGCTCGCCCGGTCTTGGGAACCAGGCTGCACGCAGCCACGGGCCGGATTCACGGATGATGGCATTCTGTTCCACGGCCCACGCGTGTCCTGGCGTCAGCCGCGTCGGCCGGAAGTCTTTGCCGCGATGGTGTCCGGCGAGTGCGCCAAACGATACCGGCGTATAGGGCGGGCGAAACACGGTCGTCCCCACGTCGGGGACTGTCGCGCCGCGCGCCTCTGCCAGCAGAGCGAGCCCATTGACGTTGGCTGTCTTGCCCTGGTCGGTCGCCATGCCGAGTGTAGTGTAGCGCTTCATCAACTCGGCCGAGCGATAGCCCTCCTGAGCGGCAAGCCCGATATCCTTGACGGTAACATCGTTCTGGAAATCGACGAACGCGGGTCCACGGCTCCCCGTCACATGCCAGAGCGGCGACAGCGCCCACGGCTCGTCATCGGCCTGCGGTATATCTCCGGCAGCTCCTGCGAAGCCAGCATCCAAGGCTGCAGCGGCACCGGCTTCGGCGCCGGTACGCAGGCAGTCGCCGAGACTGAGCGTGCCCGCCGCTGCACCCGCGACGGTCATGCCGGGCGGCAGCTGGCCTGGCACAAACGCGGCGATGCCCTCGTTCCACTTCGGTTTGCTGCCGAGATGACAGGTGAGATGCACGGCCGGTGACCAGCCCCCAGAAAAGAACAGCGCGTCGCAGCGGAGCGTGGATTGACCACCGCTGGCGTCACGAATATCAATCGACCGGAGGTCTCGCGCGCCTTTGGTGCCGATTACAGTACCGCCGCTTACCATGCGAATGCCGCGCGCGGCGTATGGCGCAGTGATGGCTTCGGCAACCTCCGCCCGGCTATCGATGATGGCCTCAACGGTTAACCCGGCGGCCAGCGCGTCCGCGGCGGCCCGCCAGCCGTCGTCGCAACAGGTGAAGACAGCAATCCGGCGCCCCGGTATCGCCGCATATCGATTGATGTAGCTGCGAGCGGCGCCGGCAAGCATTATGCCGGGACGGTCATTGCCGCCGAAGACCAGCGGCCGCTCGATCGCGCCAGCGGCCAACACCGTCCGTTTGGCAACAATGCGCCAGCTCCGTTGCCGCGGCTCGTTGGCGGGCGGGGCTGCGATATGATCGTGGACCCGCTCCAATGCGCCGTAGGTTCCGCCGTCGTAAACGCCAAACACGGTCGTGCGCCGCATGATCCGCAGCTGGGGCAGGCCTGCGAGCTCCGCCTCTGTGGCTCGGACCCAATCAAGTGCGGGTGCTCTGTCGATCTCCACCCGCTCGGACAGGAGGCGGCCGCCGATCCGTGCGTCCTCCTCCGTGAAGATGACACGCGCACCCGCCCGTGCGGCTGTCAACGCTGCCATGAGGCCCGCCGGGCCCGAGCCGATCACCAGCACGTCGCAGTGCGCGAAGGCCTTTTCATAGTGATCGGGGTCTTCGGCATGGGCCGCCCGTCCAAGGCCCGCCGCGCGTCGGATCAGCGGCTCGTAGACCTTTTCCCAGAAGGCCGGCGGCCACATGAACGTTTTGTAGTAGAAGCCCGCCGAGAAGACCGGGGCCAGAAGGCCATTCACTGCTAACACGTCCAAGCTGAGCGATGGCCAGCGGTTCTGGCTGGTTGCTTGGAGGCCTTCGTAGAGTTCGGCCATTGTCGCACGCGTGTTGGGCTCGCGGCGGGCGCCGCTGCGCAGCTCGACGATGGCGTTCGGCTCCTCCGACCCAGCCGCGAGCAGGCCCCGCGGGCGATGGTACTTGAACGACCGGCCGATCAGCTTCACGCCGTTGGCCATCAGCGCGGATGCCAGGCTATCGCCGGAAAAACCCTGATAGCGGCGACCATCGAACGTGAAGGAGAGCGGGGTCGACCGGTCGATCAGACCGCCGTTGGCCAGGCGATACGATGAGCCATTCTCGGCGCGCTCATTGCTCATGATGACGCCGTTCCCGGCCGCAGTGGTGCGCCAGCAAAGGCCACATCGAATATCTCATGTGTTCGCGTGTCGCGCGTTACCGTCAGCCAGCGGCGGCAACCGCCGTGATGAAACCACAGCTCGCGATGGCGGCCCGCTGGATTGGCCCGGTCGTAAACGTAAGCCTGGAACAGCTCGGGTTTTTCGGGCGTGGGCCGCTGCATCACGGCATCGGCGTCGCCGAGGACCGTGAACTCGTCGTTGGATCGCTCGCCGCAGTAGGGGCATCGCAGTCGCATCAGTGCTATTCCGATTGGTTTGGCTTTCAGTGCAGGTTCGGTTGCGCGCCGGCGCCCTTTTCATCGATCAGGTGTCCCGTCGCGAAACGGTCGAGCCGGAATTGGGCGTTCAGCGCATGCGCTGCATCCCGTGCGATCGTATGGGCGAAGCACCAGCCGGACGCCGGCGTCGCCTTGAACCCCCCATAGCACCAGCCGCAATTGAGGTAGAGCCCCGCGACCGGCGTGCGGTCGATGATCGGCGAGCCATCCATCGACATATCCATGATGCCGCCCCAGTGGCGCACGGTGCGCAGCCGGCCGAGGCCCGGCCATAGCGCCATCCCAGCCTCGTGCACATCTTCTATGATGAACAGGTTGCCGCGCTGGGCATAGGAATTGTAGCCGTCGATGTCGCCACCGAAGACGAGGCCGCCCTTGTCGGACTGGCTGATATAGAAATGCCCGGCGCCGAAGGTGATGACCTGATCGATGATAGGCTTAACGCCCTCCGACACGAAGGCCTGCAAAACGTGGCTCTCGATCGGGAGTTTGAGGCCGGCCATGGCCGCGACACGTGACGAGTTGCCGGCGCATGCAAGCCCGATCTTCCCGGCGCGGATCGTGCCGCGCGTCGTCTCGACACCGACCGCGCGTCCGTTTTCGATGCGAATGCCGGTCACCTCGGTATTCTGGAGGATGTCGACACCGCGGCGGTCCGCTGCCCTGGCATAGCCCCAGGCAACGGCATCATGGCGCACCGTGCCTCCGCGCCGCTGCAGCAGTCCGCCCTCAATCGGAAACCGCGCATTCGCGAAATCGAGATAGGGCGCCATCGCTCTGACGCCATCGGCATCCAGCAATTCGGCATCGACGCCGGCGAGGCGCATCGCATTGCCGCGCCGGACGTAGGCGTCCCGCTGGGAATCGGAGTGGTACAGGTTCAGGACCCCCCGCTGGCTGACCATCGCGTTGAAATTCAGGTCCTTTTCCAATCCCTCCCAGAGTTTCAGCGACCATTCGTAGAATGGTGTGTTGGCCGGCAAAAGGTAGTTCGAGCGGATGATCGTTGTATTTCGGCCGACGTTGCCGGAACCGATGTGTCCCTTCTCGACCACGGCGATATTGGTCAGGCCGTGTTCCTTGGCGAGGTAGTAGGCGGTTGCCAGGCCATGTCCGCCGCCGCCGACGATGATTGCATCGTAGGCATGCTTGGGGTCGGGATCACGCCAGGCGGGCCGCCAGCCTTGGCCGCCGCGCAAGGCTTCTCGAACCAGGGTTCGCAGGGAATAGGTCATGTCCATCTCGGAATATGCGGTTCGGCGCTAACATTGCCTGAGCGGCTCTCGCGCGCAACGGGCGGGTTGCCCAATGCCGTCAACGGGGGTAGTCGCCTGAATTTGGCTGCTAGGTTTGGACTTGGTCAGACCGAGCCGCTATAGGTTGGATCTACGTTCAGGGTGGACAGACATCACGATTCGAAGGGTACTCCATGACGATGACCGGCAACAACACTGCGGTCCCCACCGGCACCCTAATGAAGGGCAAGCGCGGCCTCGTGATGGGGGTTGCCAACAACCGGTCGATTGCATGGGGCATCGCCCAGGCCTGTGCGGCCCAGGGCGCCGAGCTGGCATTCACCTATCAGGGTGAAGCGCTCGAGAAGCGGGTTCGCCCGCTTGCAGCAGAGGTCGGAGCGAAGCACGTCATGCCTTGTGACGTGACCGACAAGGCCTCCATGGATGCCGTCTTCGCCGAGTTGAAATCCGGCTGGGGCAGCATGGACTTTCTGGTCCACGCGATCGCCTTCGCCGACAAGGCCGAACTCGACGGCCGCTATGTCGACACCAGCGAGGAGAACTTCACAAAATCGCTGTTGATCTCCTGCTATTCCTTTACCGCGCTGGCGCAGCGCGCCGAAAAACTAATGACCAATGGCGGCGGCTCGATGCTGACGCTGACGTACTACGGCGCCGAGAAGGTCATGCCGCACTATAACGTAATGGGCGTGGCCAAAGCCGCACTCGAGGCGAGTGTGCGCTATCTCGCCGCCGATCTCGGCAAGCAGAATATCCGCGTCAATGCCATCTCTGCCGGGCCTATCAAGACGCTGGCCGCTTCCGGCATCGCCGACTTCCGCTACATCCTCAAGTGGAACGAGTACAATTCTGCCCTTCGGCGCACCGTCACGATCGAGGAGGTTGGCGCGTCAGGCCTCTACCTGCTGTCGGATCTGGGCCGCGCCGTGACGGGCGAGATCCACCACGTCGACGCCGGATACCATGTCCAAGGCATGAAGAACGAGGATGCCCCGGATATCTCCGTCGCCAAGAGCGAGTAGCGATTGCGCGGAGCCATTCCGTGCCCTACCGAAGTGCCTATGAGCCGCAAAACCGATCCGCCAGGCATTCCGGAGTCCGAACTCGAGGAGCAGTTTGTCCGCGCCTCGGGCCCAGGAGGACAGAACGTCAATAAGGTCTCGACTGCCGTCGAGCTGCGGTTCGACGTGCGCCGCTCGCAAGTCCTGACCGGACCACAGCGGGCGCGCCTACAACGACTTGCCGGCAAGCGGTTGACGCGGGACGGTGTCATCGTCATCCGGGCGGATCGCTTCCGCACCCAGGAGCAGAACCGTTCTGATGCGCGGGATCGCCTCGCCGAGCTGGTGGCTGAGGCGGCCAAGGAACCAAAGCCACGGATCAAAACCCGACCGACCAAGGCTTCGAAGGAGCGCCGCCACGAGACAAAAAATCGGCGCGGCGAAACCAAGCGCAACCGCTCCAAGCGCGTTTCATTCGATTGATTGGCCGCCGGTGGCATGCGCCTTCAGTGGCTGTCCGGCGCTACCATTTGAGTGCGGCCGTCGATGCGATCGGCATCGGGGCGCCATTGGCGAGGAGCCGGGCTAGGGCCGCGGGCTCGATGGTCCCGTTCGGCATCGTCTCATGCCGGTGGATTCCGGAAGCCACGAACAGAGCATCGATCCCGGCCGCTTTGGCGCCCGCGAGATCGGTACGAACCGCATCGCCGATCGCCAGCACACGCGATTTTGCGACGTCGGCGTCGCGCAAGCGCGCCGCTTCCAGGAAGGCCGCCTCGTAGGCGGCAGCGTGCGGCTTCCCGGCCCAGAAGACCGTTCCGCCGATGCCAGCGTAGAGCTCGCCGAGCACGCCTGCGCAAAGGTAGAGCTTGCCGCCGACGTCGACAACGAGATCTGGATTGGCGCAGACCAGTGGTGTATCCCGCCGGCGAGCGGCTTCGAGCAGGCCGCGATAACTTTCCGCGGTTTCACGGAGGTCATCCGTCAGGCCCGAGACGACGATCGAATCGGCGGCGCTCACATCGTCGACGGTGGCCTTGAGATCGGAGACGAGTGGCAGGCTGCGCGGCATGGGACCGATATGATAGACGCGCTCGAAGCCCTGAGCGGCGACATGGCGTAGCGCAATGTCCCCTGACGAGACGATCGTGTCCCAAGCATCGCGCGTCACGCCCTTCTCGTCGAGCAGTTCGGCGACGCGCCATCCGGGCTGCGGTGCGTTCGAAACCAGGACAACAGTGCCACCGGCTTGGCGAAACCTCTGCAGCGCATCGTTGGCGGCGGCAAACACCCGCTGTCCATCGTGCAGGACGCCCCAGATGTCGCAGAATACGACATCGTAGCGTTCCAGAAGGGGTCGCGAGCCGTCGAGAATTGGCGTTGCCATGATCGATGAATGTCCGAGTTGCGCAGGGGCCCAGTCATAAGGCCTGTCGTGCGGTGGGATCAACCTCGAGTGATGGCGGAAATTTTCCGCTGACGGCGGAACTACGCGTGAACATGCCGGTGGCCGGGGTGCCGGTTGGCCTGCTAACGTCCGGCGGCCTGACAATATGAGGCTGGGGATAGAGCGTGCAGGACCTGATTTACGACCGGCCAACGCGGATCGCGGATGCTGTGCAACTGCTGGCGCGGGGCGACGCGCGGGTTCTGGCCGGCGGTACCGATCTGGTGCCGCAGATCCGGGAAGGCCGGCGGAGCGCCGATCGCATCATCGATCTGAAGTATATTCCGGAGCTGACCGGAGTCGAGCAGACGCCGGATGGCGGCTGGTGCCTTGGCGCGGCAGTCAGCGTTGGCCGGCTTGGTGCACACACAGCGTTCGCTGCCAAGCACCGGGCGTTGCTGGCGTCGGCCCGGCTTATCGGTAGCCTGCAAATCCAGAACCGCGCGACGCTTGGCGGCAACGTTTGCAATGCGGCGCCGTCGGCCGACGCTGTGCCGTTGTTGATCTGCCATGATTGCGCCGTCGAGATTGCCGGGCCCGGAGGCCAGCGCACGATGCCTCTGCTCGCGCTGTTCAGCGGACCAGGGCGCACATCGCTTGCTGCAGGCGAGATCGTCATCGCGCTTCGCTTGCCGCCGCGCCCGGCGCGAAGCGCTGCGTGCTACCTCCGCTTCACGCCGCGGCGCGAGATGGATATCGCGATTGCCGGCAGTGGCGTGCTGATCGGCCTTGGCGAATCCGGCACCATCACGTCCGTCCGGATCACGCTGGCATCCGTCGGCCCGACGCCGGTTGTCGCCAAGTCCGCCGAGCAGGCGTTGATCGGGCAGCGGCCGTCGCTGGCCTTGTTCGAGGCTGCGGGGAGGTCAGCTGCCAGCGACGCGCGACCAATCTCAGATACGCGGGGCTCAGCCGACTATCGGCGTGAACTCGTTGCGGTTCTTACCCGTCGCGCATTGACGGCGGCTGTCGCTGAGCTTGGGATCACGTTGTCATGAAAACCATCGTCACATGCACAGTCAATGGTGAGCCGCGCGACGTTCTCGCCGATCCGCGCGAAACCGTCCTCGAGCTGTTGCGCGACCGGCTCGGCCTGACCGGCACCAAGGAAGGCTGCAGCAACGGGAATTGTGGTTCGTGCACGATCCTAGTGTCCGGCGAGCCAGTCTGTGCCTGCCTGATGCTGGCACCCGAAGCTCATGGCGCCGACATCGTAACCATTGAGGGGGTGGCGCGCGGCGCCTTGCTCCATGCCGTGCAGAGCGCCCTGATCGAGCACGGCGGCACGCAATGCGGTTTCTGTACGCCTGGTATCGTGCTCTCCGGCGTCGCACTTCTGGCGCGCAAACCGCAACCCAGCGACGCCGAGATCCGGCACGCGATCGCCGGCAATCTCTGCCGCTGCACGGGGTATGACAAGATCGTGGAAGCCATCGCCGCCGCTGCCAAGGCGACGCCGGCAACCGGAGGTCGCACATGACCGGCACAATCGACAAGCCGCTTCTCATCGTCGGCAAGCGCGTTCCGCGGGTGGACGCGGGCGAGCGCGTCACGGGGCGCGCAGTCTATCCTGCTGATCTGTCGCGCGCGGGTCTTATCCATGGCCGCATCAAGCGCAGCACGCAGGCGCACGCGCGTCTTCTCAAGATCGATACGAGCCGGGCCCGCGCGTTGGCAGGCGTCCTGGCCGTGGTCACGGCGGCGGATTTTCCCGAGATCAAGCCTGGCACGATTATTCCTTTCGGCGAGACCGGGGCGGATGTCTGGGTGTCTGCGGTGATCGTACTGGCACGCGACAAGGTGCATTGGCGCGGCCAGCCGGTCGCAGCCGTTGCCGCCATCGACCCGCATATCGCGGCCGCGGCTCTGGAGCTGATCGCTGTCGAGTACGAGCCGCTGCCCGCAGTCATGGATATCCCGGCGGCACTCGCTCCCGACGCCCCGGTTCTCTATCCCGAGCACAAGGCCAAAGGGTTCGAATCCGGAACTCCGCCACTCAAGAATGCGGGATCGCGGACGCTGATCGAGCGCGGCAACATCGATGGAGCCCTGGCGGCGGCGACGGCCATCGGCGAGGTAAGCGTCACCGTCGACACCGCCCATCAAGGCTATATCGAGCCGCATGCCTGCGTCGCCGAGGCGGACGCGAATGGATTCGTCACCATCTGGGCGGCCACCCAAGGCGCTTTCCAGACCGAGATCCAAACGTCCGTTCTGCTGGGATTGCCGCAGTCCAAGATGAAGGTCATTCCCCTTGAGATGGGTGGCGGGTTCGGCGGCAAGATCACGGTCCATGTCGAGCCGATCGCGGCGCGCCTGGCCCAGCTGTCCGGGCGTCCGGTTAAGATTGTCATGAGCCGCGAGGAGATGCTGACGGGTGGCTCGGGCCCGGCGGCGGCCGCGCAAATCGACGTTCGCGTAGGTGCCGACGCGGATGGCAAACTGACCGCCATCGATGGCCGCTATTTGTTCGATACCGGCGGTGTGCCAGGGACGCCGACGACGCTGCTGATGCAGGCGTCGGCTGCCTGCTACCAGTGCGAAAGCCTGCGCCTCGAAGGCATCGACATCATCACGAACAAGCCGCGTACCGAGGCCTATCGTGGCCCCGGCGGCATTCAAGCCGCATTCGCTGTCGAGCAGGCCATTGACGAACTGTCGATCAAGCTTTCCATCGACCCGCTCGAGTTGCGCCGCCGCAATGCGGCTGTCACCGGCAGCCTGATGCCGATAGGTACACCGTTCCCTTCGATCGGCCTGACCACGATCCTCGACTCCATTGGCGGTCATTCGTGCTGGCGTGACCCGATCCGTCCGGGGGCACTCCCGCGCGGCCGAGGCCTCGCGCTCGGATATTGGCGTGGCACGTCCATGACATCGGCGGCCCACGTGATGATGTCGGGCGATGGCCGGCCGATGGTCACGATGGGCTCGGTCGACATATCGGGGACGCGCACCACGATGGCGCAGATCGCCGCCGAAGAGTTCGGTCTCGGTTTGGATGATGTGCATGTCGCGATGGGCGACACGAAATCCTCGGGTTACTCGGATGCTGCCGCCGGCAGCCGTCTGGCGCGCACGATGGCCGCTGCGGTGGCCGAAGCCTGCCGCGACGCGCTCGCGCAATTGACGAAACGGGCGGCCGAGAAACTGCAGTGCGTGCCCGCCGATATCGCCTATGCATCAGGCGTCTTTCGCCGCACCGGCACGACCGGCGCGGAGATCACCTTGCACGATCTGATGCGCGCCACGCTCACCGACGGCGCGATCATCGGGCGCGGCGTTTCGACCAAACTGCCGCTCGGCGTCGAAATCGCCGCGCAGATCGCCGATGTCGAGGTTGATCCCGAGACGGGGCAGGTGACGATCCTGCGCTACACCGCGTTCCAGGATGTCGGTCGCGCGCTCAATCCGGCAGCGGTCGAAGGCCAAATGGAAGGCAGCGCTGTGCAGGGAATTGGCTGGGCGCTGACGGAAGGATTCGACTATGCGCCGGACGGTCGGCTGCGCAACGCCAGCTTGCTGGATTATCGCATGCCGACCGCCCTCGACGTGCCCCCGATCGAGTGCGTGCTGATCGAGACGCCGGTTCCGAACGTGCCTTATGGCGTGCGGGGCGTCGGCGAGGTGCCGATCGTTCCGGCGGCGGCCGCTGTTGCAAACGCCATACGCCGGGCCATCGGCGTGCGCATGAGCGAGATGCCGATGACGCCGGAGCGGATCCTGCGGGCGATCAAAGGCGCGCGTTTCGGTACTCTTGACTGAAGGCCGCTAGGGATGTTGTGGAGGCGAACGTGAAGAATTGGGTCGTTACCCTGGCCGAGGCCAAGTCCGCACCTCTGCCGGAAGGCCGTCGCTCGGCGGAGCTCATGAAGCACGGCTCAATGACGCTGCGCTTCTATCAGCCAAAGGTCGTCGATCCACAGACCCCGCACGATCAGGATGAGATTTACATCGTGCAGTCGGGCCGCGGCTTTGTCGTGTCAGGCCCGACGGAAGCGGCGCTGGAGCGCCGTCCCATTGCGCCTGGCGACGCGATCTTCGTTGCGGCCGATCATGTCCATCGGTTCGTCGACTTCAGTGACGACTTTGCCGTCTGGGTCGTGTTTTGGGGCCCAACCGGCGGCGAGGCTGCCTGAGCCTCGTGTTGCGTCAATCTATAGCCGGGCTGGGGTGCCCGGCGGATCGTCGAGATGGCGGGCCTCGGACGGCAGCAGATATGGAACCCCATGACGAATGGGATAAGCCAGCCGAGCTGGCCGGCTGATCAGTTCCTGGCGCGCGGCATCATAGATCAGCGACGTTTTGGTGATTGGGCAGACGAGCAGCTCGAGCAGTCGCGGATCGACGCGCTCTTCGGCTGGCTTCGGGGCGTCGTTCTGATCGGTCATATCCGGCCTGCTGTCCTTGGATGCGTTTACTGCACTTGCTTCGGACCAGGGCCTTCGCCGCTGGCCGCCAGTTCCATCTCGGCCAGCGTGATCAGAGTTTCAGCGCGGCTCTTGAGGCTGACGGCTTCGATCAGGGCCTGCTTCTCGCCCGGCGAGAACGGGCTGGCGACCGACAGCCAATTGACGAGTTGTTCATTTCCGGCCTCCGCAATCGGCTTCCAATTCGCCTGCAAGTTCCGTTGAGCGAGAAATCGCTTCAGGGTTTCGATCAGCCGGTCGCGATCGATGTCGGTTTCGCCGTGGCCTGGTTCCAGATCGCTGGCGAAGCGCGCGAAGTCCACCTCAAACACGCGATAGGGCGTTGCCTGGGTGATCTCGCGGGCGATGGCAAATCGCGCGATCCCCGTAAGTCCGATCATCAACCGGCCGTCATCGAGCTCCTGATAGGCGGTGAGGCGCCCGGCGCAACCGACGTCGCGCAGCCCCGCGGTCTGGGATTGCGGCGAACCCGTCGGTCCCCCGTCGCCGGTCGGCTGGATGATCCCGATCATGCGATCGCCACGCAACGCATCGTCGATCATCCGCAGATAGCGCGGCTCGAAGATGTTGAGCGGCAGCGTCGCGCGGGGCAGCAGTATGGCGCCGACCAACGGGAAGACCGGCAGCGTCCGAGGCAGCTCGGTGAGTGTGCTGGGGCGCCGCATGATCGATGACCCTCCGTTGCGATGAAGCTCGGATGCTCACGAAAACATCAGTGACGACAGCTTGCGCCGTCCGTCCAGCGTCGCCGGGTCCTTCGGTCCCCAGGCGTCAAACAGTTGCAGCAGTTGCTTGCGAGCGGCCTGCTCATTCCAGTTCCGGTCGCGCCGGAAGGTCTCCAGGAGCTCGGATACCGCGCCCGGTTTGTCGTCGCCTGCGGCAAGGCCCATCGCCAGATCGATCCGCGCCTGATGATCTGCGGGATTGGCGGCCACCTTCGCCTTTAGCTCGCCGAGATTACCAGTGCTCGCGCCGCGTTTGGCGAGATCGATGGCCGCGCGGACGCCCGAGATCAGCTGGTGGCTCTGTTTGTCCGGCGGTGCGAGCGCCAGCGTTTGCTCGGCCCGCTCGATGTCGCCGGTCTTCATGTAGCATTTCGCCAAACCCGAGAGCGCGTGCAGGTTGCCGCTATCCTCTTGCATGATTGCGGCATAGATCTCGGCCGCCGATTGCAGATCGCCCGCCTCGAACACCTTGTCGGCTTCGGCCAGCGCCTGCTCGAGATCCGCAGCACTTTCCTCCCCGATCAGTCGTTCGACGAAGGCTTTCACCGCGCTTTCAGGCTGGGCGCCGGCAAAGCCATCGATTGGCCGGCCATCCTTGAACGCGTAGACCGTCGGGATCGACTGCACGCGTAGCTGGCCTGCGATCGCGGGATGCTCATCAATATTGATCTTCACGAGTCGGACCTTGCCGCCGAAGGTCTTAACGACTTTTTCCAGCGCCGGCGTCAACTGTTTGCAGGGGCCGCACCAGGGCGCCCAGAAATCGACAATCACTGGTACGGTGCGCGAGGCGTCCAGCACGTCGGCCTTGAAGCCGGCCGTGCTCGAGTCCTTGATCATGTCGCCGGCGGGTGCGCCAACGATCCCGTCGGCCGGTGCCTGGGTGGGCTTTTTCTGTCCGAAGTCCATCTCACTCTCCCTTGCGCTGCAGAGCGCCGAAATCCTGACCACTGGCCGTGGCCGTTCCTATCCGCCACTGACGGGGCTCGCCAGACCCAGAGTCCTGGCGTCATGCCCGCAAGCCTCGGATGAACCGCTCGAGATCACCACGCCCGATGGTTGTCGTTGCCGTGTTCTCGAGCGGGTGGCAATTGATGGTCTCATATTCCATCAGGCGTGCGTCGATCACAACACTTACACGCCGATTGGCATCGTTGATCAGCGAAAATGCGGTCACCGAGCCGGGCGTGACGCCGAGAACCTCCATCAAGAGCTCTGGCTTGCCGAACGACAGCCGTGCCGAGCCGATCACTTTGGGCAGTGCCTTGAGATCGATCGGCGTATGGCTTTCGGCGATGATCAGGAACAGCTTGTCCTTACCGTCCTTCAGAAACAGGTTCTTGGTATGCCCGCCGGCGATCTCGCGATGCAGCCGGTCGCTCTCGGTGACGGTAAAGACGGCTTCGTGGTCGATCGTTGTGGTCTGGATGCCAAGCTCGTCCAGGCGTTGCATCAACGCGAGCCGGGTCTTGGGGGGCTGACAGGGCATGATGAGTTGGATCCTCGGCCGTTTGCTCGACCGCTAATGGCGCTTTGCCTGACTTAATTGGGCATTCCGTCTCATGCAAGGTACCCCAGAGCCCGGGGCCGGCAGGCACCGGCCTACCATCCCTTAGGAAATTGCTGACCGGTCCCCCCGGGGCCGGCGTCGGTAGCTTGCATTCGCCGGAGCTTTGCGCCATATACCCGGCAGGACGCGGGTGTAGCTCAGGGGTAGAGCATCACGTTGCCAACGTGAGGGTCGAGGGTTCAAATCCCTTCGCCCGCTCCAATCAACTTGGCTTGGGTGCGGCAAACTGCGACGCCACCATTCGTGGCGCTGCTGGCGGTCGGCAACGAATTTGCCATTCAGTTTACCGTTCGGTTAACCACTTCGGTCGTAGCTTACGTGGGAGATTCGCAACCCATCCTGTGGGGACCCATGAACGGACGCCGCATTTCCAGCCTGACCACTGCCGCCGTGGCGGCGATGTTGTCTCAGATCCCCTCGGTTGCCGCCTACGACGTGAAGGAAATCGGCTCCTTCCATGTGGGTGGGCAGGCGGTCAAGTTGGAGGGCCTGCCGAAGCTGGCATCGGGCGATCCGAACGGTGATTTCCACACCGGCCAGATGTACGTGCAATATGTGAAGCTGAAGGAGTCGAGCGCGAAGTACCCGCTGCTCATGTGGCACACTGGCGGCGTGACCGGCGCCTCCTGGGAGACAAAGCCGGACGGGAAGCCGGGTTGGATGCAGTTCTTCCTCCAGCGCGGCCATGATGTGTTCGTGTCCGATGCGGTGGAGCGCGGGCGGGCGACGTTCTCGCGCTTCCCCGAGATCTACAAGAGCGAGCCGATTTTCCGGGACAAGAAGGAGGCCTGGGAAATTTTTCGCATTGGCGTCCCGGGCTCCTATGCCAGCGACCCGGCGCAGCGAAAGTCCAATCCCGGCATCAAATTCCCATTGAACGCGTTCGACACGATGCAAATGCAGATGGCGCCGCGCTGGGGCACCAACGGCCCGGCAACCCAGGACGCCTACAACGCGCTCGTCCGGCAGGCATGCCCATGTGTGATCATGGCGCACGGCCAAGCCGGCAACTTCGCCTTCCGCGCCGCGATGGCGAACCCGGATATTGTCAAAGGCATCGTCGCAATCGAGCCGGCGTTTGCACCAAAGCCGAACGACCCGGCGATTGCAGGCCTGAAAGCCATCCCGCATATCTTCGTCTGGGGCGATTTTATCGATACGAACCCGATCTGGGTCGATCACGTACGCGAATTGCAAGCCTATCATAACGCGCTCAAAACGGCGGGCGTGAATACCGAGTGGCTCGATCTGCCGGCCGCCGGCATTCGCGGCAATACGCACATGCCAATGATGGATACCAACTCCGACGAGATCGCAGGTCGCGTCCAGGCATGGCTGAACAAGAACAAGTTGATGCGGTCCAGCGCCAAGCTGGCCGAGCCGGTTGCGCCCCGAAAGGCGACGAACATCGGCCAGAAAACACGCGTTCGTACGGTGCGCACGTCGCGCCTCTATCCGGTGACGCAGACCCGATAGGGCTGCGTCGTTTGGGTGACGCTTAAGCCACAGTTGCGGGTGTGTGACAGCGACTTTGAAGGTGATGTCATGATCCGCAGAGCACTCGATGCGCTTTATCTCGGGTCCGGCTACCTCGCCGGCCTGTTTCTTATCGCTATATTCCTCATGATGATGGCGTTGTCGATCGGACGCGAGATCGGCATCAACGTCAAATCAGGCGACGATATCACTGCATGGTTCATGGCGGCGATGTCGTTTCTCGGGCTGGCTCATACGTTCAAGTCTGGCGAGATGATCCGCGTCGGTCTCATCACCGATCGGCTGACGGGGCGCGCCAAATGGATTGCCGAGCTGTTTGCGCTCGCGATGGGCGCTGGGTTCATAGGTTTCTTTGCCTATCAGGCCGTCAAGATGACCTACACGTCCTGGCTCATCAACGACATGTCGACGGGTGTTCTGGTTGTCCCGCTGTGGATCCCGCAAGTCGGGTTTACAACTGGGCTTGTCATCCTGTGGATCGCGATTTGCGATGAACTGGTCCATGTTCTTCGCGGCAACAAGCCTCGATACCAGAAAGAGCCGCCCAAGACCGCCGAAGAAGCGATTGCGCGCGCGGCTGCGAGCGGAGTTTAAGGGGCGGAACCAATGGATCTGATTTCGATTTCGCTGTTGATCTCGCTCGTTCTGGTGGTCCTTCTTGGCTCCGGCGTCTGGATCGCGATAAGTTTGCTCGCCTGTGGCTGGATCGGCATGCAGTTCGCGCCCGGATCCATTCCTGCCGGTTCCGTCCTGGCGACGAAGATCTGGGGCAACGCTGCGTCTTGGGAGCTGGCGGCGTTGCCGCTCTTCATCTGGATGGGCGAGATCCTGTTTCGCACGCGCTTGTCCGACGAAATGTTCCGGGGACTAGCGCCTTGGCTCGGGCGGGTTCCAGGCCGCCTGCTGCACGTGAATGTGCTGGGGTGCGGAATCTTCGGCTCGGTTTCGGGCTCGTCGGCCGCGACATGCGCGACGATCGCCAAGATCGCGCTGCCTGAATTGAAGCGTCGGGGCTATCCCGAAATGATCTCACTGGGTTCGCTGGCCGGCGCCGGAACCCTCGGCATTCTCATCCCGCCATCGATCACCATGGTGGTTTATGCTGTCGCGGCCGAGGTCTCCATTCTGCAGGTGTTCCTCGCGGGCTTCCTCCCGGGCCTCTTGGTCATGGTGCTCTATTCCGGCTACATCGCAGTCTGGGCCCTGCTCAATCCGGACAAGATGCCGCCGCCGGAGCCCAGCATGTCGTTCCGCGAGAAGCTGCGCGAATCGGCCAATTTGATCCCCTGCATGCTGCTCATCACGTTGGTTTTCGCGGTTTTGCTGACCGGCTGGGCAACGGCCACCGAATGTGCCGCCTGGGGTGTGCTCGGATCGCTGGCCATTGCTTGGTGGTCCGACTGCCTGACGAAGGACGCCTTCTGGGACAGCGTCATGGGTACGACCCGGCTCACCGGTATGATCATGCTGATCCTGGCGGGAGCGTCATTTATGTCGACCTCGATGGGCTACACCGGAATTCCCGCTGCATTGGCATCCTGGGTCGAAGGCCTGAAGTTGTCGCCCTACATGCTGATTGCTGCTCTCACGATCATGTACATCGTGCTCGGGGCTGCGCTCGACGGAATATCGATGATCGTGCTGACGACCGTCGTTGTCCTGCCGATGGTCCAGAAGGCCGGGTTCGACCTTGTCTGGTTCGGGATATTCCTCGTTCTGATCGTTGAAATGGCCGAGGTTTCCCCGCCAGTTGGGTTCAACCTCTTCGTTCTCCAGACCATGAGTGGTCACGATAGCAACACTGTGGCTCGCGCTGCACTGCCTTTCTTCTTTCTTCTAGTTGCAGCGGTAGCCCTGATTACGGTATTCCCTGACATCGTCATGATACTGCCGCGGCTGGTGTTCCCCGCCTAAGGGCAGAAAAGGGGAGACGTTTCGATGGGTTGGCTGAAGACATCGGTTCGAGCCATAGCAACGCTTGGGATGCTGGGGGGCTCGGCACTGCTCGGTACCGCAGCCGCGCAGACCAAGTGGAACCTGCCCGGCGCTTATCCGGCCAGCAATTACCACGCGGAGAACCTTGTCTGGTTTGCCGAGGAGGTAAAGAAGGCCACTGAAGGCAAGCTCGAGATCACGGTCCATGCCGGCGCCTCGCTGTTCAAGGCACCGGAGATCAAGCGGGCGGTCGCGACAGGCCAAGCCCAGATGGGTGAGGTTTTAATCTCGATTCACGAGAACGAGGACCCGGTATTCGGCATCGACACGATCCCGTTCCTAACGTCGAATTTTGTCGACGCCAGAAAGCTCTGGGAGGCCTCGAAGGGCCACATCGCGAAGAAGCTGGACAGCCAGGGGCTGATGCTTCTCTACAGTGCGCCGTGGCCGTCGCAGGGGCTGTACGTCAAGAAGGATGTTAATTCGATCGATGACCTCAAGGGTCTCAAGATGCGCGCCTACAACGTCGGCACGACGCGTATTGCCGAGCTGGTTGGCGCACAGGCGGTAACAGTCCAAGCGGCCGAACTTGCTCAGGCCATGGCAACCGGATCGGTGAACTCGTTCATCACATCGGGTATCACAGGCTCTGATATCAAGGCCTGGGAAACAGCGAGCCACTATTATGATCTCGAGGCCTGGCAGCCGAAGAATGTGATCTTCGTCAACAAGGCCGCTTTTGCAGGTCTGCCGAAGGACCAACAGGACGCTATCGTCAAGGCGGCGGGGGCGACGGAAGAGCGGGTCTGGAAGATCGGCGCTGAAAAACAAAATGCCGGCGTCGAGAACCTGAAATCCAAGGGGATGAAGATTTTGCCGCCAAGCGATGCGCTGAAGGCCGGCTTCAAGAAGATCGGCGAGCAGCTGACCCTGGACTGGAAAAAGCGCGCTGGCGCTGATGGCGAGGCGGTGCTCTCTGCCTACCAGAAGTGACGGCTACGGCCGGCGACGCTTTGCGTCGCTGGATCGCGGCTAAACCGCCATCTTCTGCACCGTCGCGCTCTGCGAAACCGGTAGGACGATCGTGAAGGTGGCGCCGACGCCCGGATTGCCGTCGGCATCTATGGTGCCGTTGTGGCGATCGACGATCTTGCGGCACGTGGCCAGCCCGATGCCCGTGCCCTCATATTCCATGCGCCCATGCAGGCGCTGGAAAATCTTGAAGATCTGATCCTTGTAGGCATTGTCGAAGCCAATGCCATTGTCCTGGAGCGTCAGCACCAGTGTGTCCGACTCGCCTGTCACTAGGGCAGGCTTGATCGCTCCGCTGATCGCGATCACGGGCGCGACGTCGGCCTTACGGAATTTTAGCGCGTTGCTGAGCAGGTTCTGCATAAGCTGGCGAATCTGGGTGGCCTCGGCCTCGATCGCCGGGAGCGGACCAACAGTGATTTGAGCCTTAGCATCTTCAATCCGGATCTGGACGTCGGACAGCACATCGTTGATGAGCTCGGTCAGGTCGACGTTTCCGAACTGGTTCTTGTTTGATGTGACGCGCGAGTAGGACAGTAGCGCATTGATCAACTGGCGCATGCGGCCGGCTGCGTTCTGCATCCGATCGACGAACATTTGTCCGTCCTCGGGCAGTGTCTTCCCGTACTTGCGGATCAGGCGGTCGGAGAAGGCCTCGATCTTGCGCAGTGGCTCCTGCAAATCGTGCGAGGCGACGTAGGCGAACTCCTGCAGCTCGCGGTTGGAAATCTCGAGCCGCTGCGCATGATCCTGCAACGCCTGGGCGTGACGCTCGATTTCCGTGATGTCGTGATAGGTGGCAATCGACCCGCCATCGGCCATCGGTTCATTCATGACCGCGATGATCCGGCCGTCCTTAAGGCGCTGCTTGATCGTCGTACGCTTGCGGATTTTCGTCGGATCTGGACGCTCGGCGAGGGCGCGTGTTGCCTCTTCCTGGGTGTAGTTCCCGAGGCTGACGCTGTATTGCATGATGTCCGAGAGCATGATCCCGGGCTTCACGATGTCGCCGGAGAAGCCATAGAGTTCCAGGTAGCGCCGGTTGCATACGATCAGGCGCTGTTCGCGATCGAACATGCACAGACCTTGGATCATGTTGTTGAGGGCGACGTCGAACTGCGCGTTCTTCGCATGCAGTTTCCGCGAGATGCGGAGCAGATCGAGCTCGCGGCTCTTCATTTCAGTGATGTCGGAGCGGATGCCGACAATACCGCCATCGGCGGTCCGCTTTTCGGCGACGAGAATCCATCGACCATCCGAGAGCTGCACCTCGTAAGGCGTTCCCGGATTGCGGTGATGATTCATCCGCTGTGCGAAGTAGGCGTTCGGGTCCATGCCGTTTAAGGCGTAAGTTCCGCGATCAATGCTATGGCGCAAGATGCGTTCAAACGGAATGCCTGGGACAATCAGATCTTCGATCTGCGGCTTGGACCTCAGATAGTTCCGATTGTAGACGACGAGACGGTCATTGGCATCGTAGAGGGCGAATCCGTCCGCCATCACGTCCAGCGCGTGCATCATGCGCTCGCGGGCCGCTTCGGCGATCTGCGCGAACTGGGTTCCGAGATCGGTTCCCCGTGCGATGGGTTGCACATCGCGAACTGTTTCGACGACTGTGCCGGTCTCGAGACGATGCCGCTTTACTTCGATCTCGTTGCCCGAAAGAGCGACGTGGCGAAACGAATAGGATTTCCCCAGCTCGAGGCGGCTGATGGCCTTCTCGACGGTCAATGTGATCTGCGGATCGGGCAGGTTCTGTGCGCGAAGTGAAAGAGTGACAAGATCCGGAAGGGTTGTGCCTGGCTGAGTTTGTTGGGCCGAGTATCCGCACAGGTTCCGGTAGAGATCATTGCAGGCCACGAGTGCCAGATTGGCATCGAACATAGCCAAACCGACGTCGGCGCCCGTTAAGACGGCGGAAAGCTCTGTGGCAACGGCGCGTGGCTCTGCGGCCTCGTGCTTGCGGTGATTTGCCGACGGGTGGGCCTTGACGTTGGAATCCATAAATCTGCCTCGTGCCACGAACTTTGGGCAGTCTCTCCGGTAATCAAAAATCTTTGGTGAACGACGACGCCGGAGCAGCCGTGCAAAGCGGACCGGACGAGCCAATTCGGCATTCGAACAATGTTAATGGGCTTCGGCGATAGTGTCGGCGCACTGTGGATGGTGTGCCGGTGAAAGATTTCGTTCATCCATCGTCAAGGAGTGGAAGGCTGTGGTGCGTTCGAAGGTAGATGAGCGAATGGTTGCGCTTGGGATTTTGGCGCTGAGCATCGTTTCCGGTCTTGCCGTGCCGAGGCTTGCCACCTGGTGCGAGCCCATTGCTCTGCCGAGCCTTTTGCTCGTGGTTATCTTCTCGCTCGTTCCGTTCGCAACGATTGATCGCGCCGAGCTCACATCGGTCAATCCTGATGTCTGGCGGATTCTAGCTTGGCAGCAGATCGCGCTGCCGTGCCTCGTCATTTCGCTTGGAATCATCGGTCGGTTTCCAGACAGCATCATCTCGCTCATGATCGTCACGGCCTGCTCGGGTGCCTTGTTCGCGTCGCCGGCGCTGGCGAGCCTGCTCGATCTTGATCGAAGAAGCGCCCTCCAGTGCATGGTGCTGTCGACGTTGGCTATGCCGTTCTCGATGTATGGCTTCCTGTCGGCATTTAAGGGAACCACGGCCAGTCTCGATCTTCAAACCTATGCCGTACGCGTCTTGATCTTTCTGATGATCCCTGCGGTCGCCTTCTTCGTCTATCGCATCGCTTGCGTTCGCATTTCAGGACCATCTCGCTCAACGGTCGAGGCATTTGCCCGCTGGGCCGTGATCGCGTCGCTGGCCGTCTTCGGTATCGGCATGATGCGATCGGTGTCGGAGCAACTGGCCGCGAGTCCGGTCCAGGTCCTCTTCTATTTTCTTCTGACAGCCACGATGTGTCTCGCCATGCTCACCATGACGACGATCGTCATGTACCGGTTCGGTCCCAGTGAGGCCTTGACGGCGGCGATCCTATCTGGGTTTCGCAATGTCGGCCTGGGTTATGCGCTGGTCGGCGACATGCTGGGTCCGGAGCTGTCGGTGTTCGTGGGAGTGTCGTTGTTGCCGATCTTCACGGCGCCGTTGTTCCTGAAGATGCTGGCCGACTATCGCAACCGGCAGCGCAGCGTTCCAGCGGGCGCCTGAGACGAAAGATTGTTTCGTGTTTCGCCGGCTGGGTGCAAGCCCGGCCGGTCTTATTTTGGAGTGACAGATGCGCGTGCCGAGCCTGGGAGAATTCCAAAAAATCACCAAAAATAAACCACGAACTCCCGCGCGCAAAAAAACCTTTCCGAAAGCACGTCGGATTAACTGTGGTGAAAGCCGCCCCCTGTAATTACCGCAGTGTAGGTTGTTGGAGCATTCGCGCGTATGACGTCGACGACAGTTCAGATTGCACAAAATGTCGATGCTGGTGTACCGGCGACGGCTCAGGCACGTGCGGGCGGGAACCAAGAGCACGCCCTGCGCTATGTCATGATCGTCGCCGTTCTGTCGGCGCTGGGCATGTTCGGCATCTGGATGGCGAACAAGCAGTTCGCTCCGGAGATGTATCATTCGCGCGGCTCACACCCCATCGCCGAAGCCTTCTCGAAAGGGCAGAACTACGCGGTGTTCGATCTCAACCTGAACATCCGCGAGCTGCGCAACGCCCACATTGCGGCCATGGAGAAGGCCCCTGAGGTTGTCATCCTCGGCGCCAGCCATTGGCAGGAAGCCCACGCCGACCTGCTGCCAGACGTAAATTTCTACAATGCCCACATTCATCGCGACTACTACGAAGACATGCTCGGCATGGTCGAGATGTTTGTGCGTCACGATAAGCTGCCGCGTACGATGGTGATCGCCATCCGGGACAATCTCTTCACGCCAGTCAAGGATCGGAAGGATCACCTCTGGCTGCCGGGCATCCGCTACTACAGAGCGATGACGCGTCGCATCGGCCTTGAGCCGCATTCCATCTTAGAAACCTTGCCTGTCGCTCGCTGGCGCGAGCAGTTGTCCGCGGCAATGCTGTTCGAGAACGTGACCCGCTGGTACAATGCAGATCAGTTGCCTCAAGCCAGTGACGCGCGGTACTTTCCGTCCCTCGACACGCTTTTGCCTGACGGATCCATCATCTGGTCGCGGGATCATCGCGCCCTGTTTACGCCAGCGCGAGCCGACGCGATGGCTCTCGAGTTTGCCGCCGAAAATGCGAACCGGCCACCGCAGATCGATCCGAAAGGTGTCGTGGCCATCGAGGCGTTATTGTCGTTCCTCACCGCCAAAGGCGTCAACGTTGTCCTCGCGCATCCCCCGTTCAATCCGATCTATTTCCAACAGACCCGCGGCACGCGTTACACAGTCGGGTTGCAGAATGTCGAAGATCTAACGCGTCGATTGGCGCAGCAGTTCAATCTCCGCGTGATCGGGAGCTTCAATCCGGCACATCTCGGATGCACGGCGGACATGTACATCGATGCCGAACATGCGGGGCCTGCCTGCCTTCAGCGAGTGTTCGATCAACTGCGGCCCGCGCCGGATCAGGAGCACTTGGCGCCATCCGCCGTGGCCAATGCAGCAGGCAACGGCTCGAGCTGGATGAAGCAAGCGATGAGCGTGGAACGCACGCGGACGCAACTCGATGCGTTCATCGGATCATCGAAAAAAGCTGAAGCCGTTTCGGCCTCGATGTCGGTCATTGTGCCAGCTGAAAGTACCGTTCCGACAGCGGGGCAGCCGGTAAAGGTAGCGGTAGGCGCGACCAGGGAGCCCCAGATTGCGACGATCCTGGCCCGTCTCGGAGAATTTGAACCAGAGCGAAGGTCTTCGCTCGCGCGGACGGCGGTCGATCAAGTTTCGGCTCGCTCGCGGCAATTGCGTGCCGTCCCTGTGCGTGATCGCGTCTCGAGAATCGTGACCGCACCGAGGCGCTCCAACGTTCGCATTGCTGCGACCCAAATGCGCGGGATGCAGGGTGTCCATGCGCAGATGGTGTGGCCTGGCGATGACCGTCCGAGCGTCGGCGGTTTCCATTCGTATCGCGCCGCTGGCGCGCCAGCGAACCGCTGAGGGGCTCGAGAGACATGGCTTTCTACTCGTTTCAGTTCATCTTCGGCGCGCTTCCGGTGTGCTACGCATGCTTTCTGCTGGCGCATCGGCTCGCCGGTTGGCCGGGCGCGTTCCGCTTCCTGGCGCTGGCATCACTCGCGTTCTACGCACAATGGAGCCCGCTCCTGCTGGCGATCCTGATCGCCTCGGTGATCTCGAACTTCGGCTTCGTGACGCTGATGGACAGGCTCGCCCACAAACGGAAGGCCGCCGGCACTGTGTTGACGGCAGCGATCGCCGCGAACCTGCTCGCACTCGGTTATCTCAAGTATGTCAACTTCTTTGTCGACATCGCGAATAGCGTCGGCGGCTCGTCCATCCCACACATCGCACTGATCGTGCCGATCGGCGTCTCGTTCTACACGTTCATCCAAATCGGCTACCTGATCGAGACGTATGCCGGCCAGGTTCAACGGCACGACTTCGGCAATTACTTGCTGTTTGCCACGTTCTTTCCGTGCGTGACGGCAGGTCCGCTCGTCCTGCAGCGCGAGATGATGGAGCAGATGAACGATCGCAGCGATTCGGCGTTCGACGCCAATCGCCTCGCGGCCGGACTAACGATGTTTTGTATCGGTCTATTCAAGAAAGTGGTGTTCGCCGATCAAATCGCGCCGTTCGCCGACGCAGCCTTCAATGGTGTCGTCGCGGGACAGGCCATTGGCGGAGTCGCGGCGTGGCTTGGTGCGCTCTGCTACACGCTCCAGCTGTACTTTGATTTCTCCGGCTATTCCGACATGGCGATCGGGCTCGGCTGCATGTTCGGACTGATGCTGCCCTTGAACTTCGATTCTCCGCTGAAGGCGACGAACATTTCCGACTTCTGGCGCCGTTGGCACATGACCATGACGCGCTTCTTTACAACGTACATCTATACGCCGCTGGCGATGAGCGGCATGCGCGCCACCCTGGGCGGCGGCGCCAGCTCTTGGGCGCGGTATCTGCGCGCCGCAGCTTGGCCGGCGATCGTCACCTTCCTGGTTGCAGGTGTCTGGCACGGCGCCGGGTGGACATACGTTGTCTATGGCCTGATCCATGGTCTTGCCATTGCGATCTATCTCGGGTGGAGCCGGTTGCCGGTGAAGGCGATGCCGGCGCCGTTCGCCTGGGCGCTGACGATGGCCGTGGTTGTGACGGGTCTCGTCGTGTTCCGCGCGCCAGATCTTGCTTCCGCCGGCACTATCCTTGCGGCGATGTGGACGTTCGGGCTTGCGTCTGGCGGTGCTCCGGAAGCGACGTGGGTCACGATGGACCTGCGTCTAGCAGCGTCGGCGGTGGTCGTGCTCGGCATGATCGTGATGCTGATGCCCAACAGCCAGCAGATCCTGCATCGCAGCTGGATCAGCAGTGACCACAAATCCGCCGGAGCAGCGCTGGCCGCGGGTCTCCTCTCCTGGCGTCCGTCATGGGGCAGCGCAATTCCGACAGCCTTCATCGTTTGCTGGGCTATTGGCTCCATCGGGGCCGGCTCGAAGTTTCTCTACTACCAGTTCTGAGGGAGCGTACGCGTCATGAACAAGCATGTTCTGGATCTGCCGGAAGTTGTCCTGGATCTGCCACGGCAGGTCGACAGCGAAGTGGCCGGCGATATCGAGAAGGAGTCGGTCTTCGTATCGCCCTTCATCAACCGAATCGTTGTCAATGAGGGCGGTGCGACGGCCCGGGTGGTGCTTGCCCGCGGCGCTCCGATTGACGAAACGATCGACAAGGCGAAGCGTTACCTCGCGGTGATGGCGAAGCAGATCAGCGGCTTCGACATCAAGGTGTTTGTCGAGACGAAGCGCCGCGACAGCGAGCCGTACGTGATGAATGTCAATGCCGGCCTCGTCGAGCGCGGCTGGATGTATGACTACGGCAAGGGCCAAGTGGCATACTCCGGCCCGGTCCTGAAGCTTGCGCAACTCGTCAATCGCAAGGCCGGTGAACTCTATACGGCGGCATACGGTGCTCGCGACGCTCATTTTCCCGCTTTGATCGATGCCGAGACGCTCAAGAAGTGCGGCTACTTCGATAGCCACCCAAACGCCGTCACCTTTGTTGGCAACGTCATCGAGGACTTCGACGCGATCGAGAAGTTTCGGATCGCGAACTCCTGCTCCGAAGGGGCTCTGCTTCCGGATCGCGACCACATCCACATCGATGGCATGTGCCTCAATCCTGCGGCCTGCTTTCCCTGCTACCCGTCACTGACCGGAAAGGTCATCGAGGCCGGCGAGTGCTACACTTGGTTGGGCCGTGTCTTCCGTTACGAATCGCGCAACATTAACGGCCTCGATCGCCTCTATGAATTCAACGTGCGCGAACTCGTCTTCGTCGGCAATGAGGACTATGTCAGGGATTGCCGCCGCAAGGCGCTCCCGATCGTGGAAGAACTGGCCGGTTACTTCGACCTCGATTGCCAGGTGCAAACCGCGACGGATCCCTTCTTTGCAACTGTCTCGGCGGCGAAGAAGTTCTGGCAGGCCGCACAGGAAGTGAAGAACGAGATCAAGATCCCGGTTCTTGGCGCCGACGGACGCCAGAAGCTGCTCGCCTGCGGATCGATCAACCTGCACGGCAATTTCTTCGGAAATCGCTTCGACATCAAAGGGGCCGATGGGGCGCCGCTGCAAACCGGGTGCGTCGGCCTTGGAATCGAGCGCTGGGTGCTCGCCGCCTTCACGCAGCACGGCTTCGACGAACGCCGGTGGCCGGAAGACGTCCGCCGAACAATCTTCAACTGAATCACGAATCCGAATCACACGCCAGGAAAGACGAAACCATGAAGCTCACGCAGATTGTTGCCAATATCCTCGAAATCGACCCGTCGATGCTGACGGACCAGTCCGACGCACAGAACACGCCGAAGTGGGATTCGCTGCGCCACATCGAAGTGATCTTCGCCGTCGAAAGCGCCTTCCAAGTCCGCTTCACGATGCCGGAAATCGCGAGTCTTCGGAACCTCGGCGATATGCGCCGGCTTCTGATCGCGAAGAACGCGCTTGTGGACGAGACCGCCACCGTTGAACGCAAGATCGCTTGACCAACTGAACTCGGCCATCCGCAAGGAGTTTCGCCATGGTGACGAAAGCTGGACTGACAATCATTATCGCCGATGATGACAGCGATGATCGTATGCTCATCAACGATGCGTTCGAAGAGAGCCGGCTCGCAAATCCGCTGATCTTCGTCGAGGATGGCGAGCAGCTGCTGCAATGCTTGCGCGGACAAGGCAAGTTTGCCGGCGCGGCGAGCACGAAGAACAAGCCGGGCCTCATTCTTCTCGATCTCAACATGCCGAAGATGGACGGCCGGACGGCCCTTGCCCATCTCAAGGCCGATCCGGACCTGCGCCGCATCCCGGTGATCGTCCTGACGACCTCCAAGGCCGAGGAAGATGTGCTGCGGACCTACGATCTCGGCGTCAACTCGTTCATTACCAAGCCGGTGTCATTCGAGGCGCTCGTCGACGTCGTGCGCACGCTCAATCACTACTGGATCGAGATCGTTCAGCTGCCATCCGCTCAGGCAGCCTGACCCTTCATCAGGAACTTCGTTTGGTTCGGAGGCACCCATGGCTGCCCAGACTGCAACGCGTGAGACGGTTGTCCTGCTTGTCGAGGATGATCGCGACGATTTCTTTCTCACGCAGGATCTGCTGAAAGGCATCGATCGTGAACCACATCGTGTGGTTTGGGCGGCGTCATATGAAGCAGCCAAGAATGAACTCGAAGAGCGTTCGTTCGACGTTGCCCTCGTGGACTACCGGATCGACGGCCGGACCGGCCTCGAATTCATCTCCCAGGTCGGCTGCAACTTCCCGCAAACCCCGATGATCCTGCTTACGGGGTTGCAGGATCCTGGGCTAGATCTTGCGGCCCAGCAGGCCGGCGCCGCCGACTACTTGGCCAAGGACAATCTGACGGTCGAGCTCCTGGACCGTTCCATCCGATATGCCCGGCAGAACACGCAGAAGTGGTCGCTTCTCGACACGGTTCTCACGAACGCGGCGGCCGGCGTCATCAGCCTCAACGCAGCCGGCGTTCCGGTGGTCTGGAACAAGCGTGCACTCGATGCGGTTGGTGTGCCCAATCGAGGCGCGAAAGAGACCGGCGCGGCGCTTAGAGAGGCGTTGCTCAAGCTCTGCGTTGATGGCGCGCTTCCGGAAGAGTTCACGTCGGCCGACAGCCGATCCTATCAGCTTGTCGCCACCAAGGGGCCTGACGACAGCTTGATTCTCGTGTTCCACGATATTTCCAGCCGTACCAAGCTGGAGCAGCTTCTGCGGCAGGCGGCGCTCGACGCCGAAGCGGCGAATCAGGCGAAGTCCAATTTCATCGCCACGATCAGCCACGAGCTGCGTACCCCGCTCAATGGAATTCTTGGCATGTCGAGGGTCTTGTCGGGGTCGCGACTGAGCGATTCGCAGCGGGATCACATCGGGATCATCCGCAGTTCCGGCGAATCGCTGCTGCAGATTATCAACGACATCCTGGACCTGTCCAAGATCGAGGCCGGCCGCGTCGAGATCGACGACGTGCAGTTCGAGCTGTCAATTCTGATCGAAGAGGTCATGAAACTGTTGGCGCCGACAGCGTTCGCAAAAGGCGTCGAGCTCGTAGCGTTCGTCGATCCCTTACTTCCGCAGGAAATTCGCGGGGACCCGCTGCGCATCAAGCAGGTCATGATCAATGTCATCGGCAATGCGATCAAGTTTACGACATCCGGTTCGGTGACCGTTCTCGCCAAATTGTCGAAAGTTGCAGAAAACCCCAGGCTCCACGTCGAGGTCGTCGATACCGGTTCCGGCGTCGACCCGGAGAAGGCTCATCAGCTTTTCAAGAAGTTCTCCCAACTGGACTCGTCGACGACTCGCAATCACAGCGGCACCGGTCTCGGGCTTGCGCTCTGCAAGGAGCTGGTGCGGTTGATGAACGGCGAGATATGGCACGAGCCGGCCCGCGCGCATTCCGGCAGCTCGTTCCAATTCCATTTGCCGCTAGATCGTGAACACGAAGCCATCGAGATGACTCGACGAGGCTTCGTGCGTGCGGCTTCCGGCTCGCAGGTCTTGTTGGCAAGTCCGTCGGTCGCAATTGCACGAGTTGTCGAGAACTATGCCAGCGTTTCCGGCTGCAAACTCGTTTGGGCGAAAACCGAAGACGACGCGCGCGCCGCAATTGCCGCTGACGAGTTTTCGGCCATTCTGTATGATGGTCCGGCCGAGGGTGAGTTCGCACGTGCCTTTGTGCAGGAGATCCGCCGCGCACCTCGAGGTGCTCGATCTGTCGTGCTGATCGAAGAGTTTCCACCGCGCAGTTCGCCACAGTCGATCGCAGCTGCTGGATTTGACGAGGCGCTGCAGCGGCCGGTGGGTTCGGCAATCGTCGAGGTGTTTCAACGCCGCCTCAAGTCAGACGGTGCCGCCGCCGAAGGCCTGCCGGCCGAAGCGGAGGCAGAGGAGGTCCGCCTCAACATCCTGATGGCCGAGGACAACGCGCCGAACCGAATGGTCGCGTCGGCGTTGCTGAAGGCGGCCGGCCACAGCCTGGTGATGGCGACTGACGGTCTCGAGGCTGTCTCCAAGGCTGCTTCTCGCCGATACGACGTGATCCTAATGGACGTCCAAATGCCAGGCATCGACGGCCTCGAGGCGACCCGCCGCATTCGGGCGCTGCCGACATGCACGGATATTCCGATCATCGGCTTGACCGCCGGCGCCATGCAGATCGACCGTGACCGCTGCCTGCAGGCGGGCATGACGGATTATTTGGCCAAGCCCGTGGACTGGGACCGACTGCTCGGTCTCCTCGACAAGATCGAGAATGAGCGGTCGCGACTGGCCCGGGCCAGCTGATCCACGACCAGCGTTGGAAACCGCAAAACCTGGGCAACGCCCAGGTTTTCTTGTTTTGGACCACAGTCGGTACGCCGGTGCGGCGGTCGCTATCGGGGTTGCGGCGGCGCTTGCTGTCCGCACCTTGCCGATGATGCTAATTCCGGCTAATCCCGGGGATACCCTCGCCAATTCCACAGGCTGGGCTCGGCGCTCCGCTTCCCAGCGATGGGGCGGACCGCCAGCCACCATCACCAGACGGAGAGAAGATTCCCATGGCTCGTACCAAGATCGCACTCATCGGCGCCGGCATGATCGGCGGTACACTTGCACATCTCGTTGGACTGAAAGAGCTGGGCGATGTCGTTCTGTTCGACGTTGCCGAGGGCATGCCGGCCGGCAAGGCACTTGACATGATGCAGGGTGGTGCGGTCGAGGGTTTCGATGCCGAGATCAGGGGCACCAATTCCTACGCCGATATCGAGGGGGCGGAGGTCATCATCGTGACCGCGGGTGTGCCGCGAAAGCCCGGAATGAGCCGTGACGACCTTCTCGGAATCAATCTCAAGGTGATGGAGCAGGTTGGCGCCGGCATCAAGAAATATGCTCCCGGCGCGTTCGTCATCTGCATTACCAATCCGCTCGACGCCATGGTGTGGGCGTTGCAAAAGGCCTGCGGCTTGCCGAAGAACCGCGTCGTCGGCATGGCCGGCGTACTTGACACCAGCCGCTTCCGCTATTTCCTCGCCGAGGAGCTGAAGGTCTCGGTCGAGGACGTGACGGCGTTCGTTCTTGGCGGCCACGGCGACGAGATGGTTCCGCTGGTTCGATATTCCGCGGTTGGCGGTGTACCGCTGCCTGATCTCGTCAAAATGCGCTGGATGACACAAGAGAAACTCGACCAGATCGTCGACCGCACGCGCAAGGGCGGCGGCGAGATCGTCGCCCTGCTCAAGACCGGCTCAGCCTTCTATGCACCGGCCTCATCGGCCATCCAGATGGCCGAGAGCTATCTGAAAGACAAGCGCCGCGTCCTCCCGTGTGCTGCCTACCTCAACGGTGAGTACGGCGTGAAGGGCCTTTACGTCGGCGTGCCGGTTGTCATCGGCCGCAACGGCGTCGAGCGCATCGTCGAGATTGACCTCAACTCGGCCGAACGGCAGATGTTCATGAAGTCGGTCGAGAGCGTGAAGGGCCTCATCGACGCGTGCAACAAGATCGCACCGCAGCTGGGGGCGTAAGGGTCGGGCGAGCCGTCAGCGTATGGCGCCGCTTTCCTGGACCCTCACCGACTAGATGAGCAATCTGGGCCATTGGGCATGGCCCAGCCTGGCCTTGGACCAGTCGACCAGTGGAGGCTGCCGCGGCCGCGCTTCGGTGCGAACTCGAAACTGGCTTGAAGGACACGGAAGTCGCCACTGTCTCTGGTCGCGCGGACAATGCAGGTTTTCAGCTCTTGTGGCGGGAACTCCGGCAGGCTGGTCCGAAACAGTGGACGTTTCGACTTTCCAGCCGTCGCCTTCCAGCTTGCGCACGTAAGCGTCGACGGTTGCTTGTGGCTCGCCGCCGAACGTAAGGTCGCCCAAGCCGGTCGATGGTTCCGTCGGAGTGGGGCCAAACCAGCTCTTGACGCGCAAGTCCGCATCGTCAGGTCTTATTGCCCAGTCTGGCCAGGGGGCTTTTGGCCCCAGCAAGGCCGCCTGAACGGTTCCATCCTTGGACGCGTAGCCCACTGGAGCAGCAGAATACTCCAAGCTGACCAACCACCAGAACCATGGGCTCGTAAGCGCCACTGGAGCTGCAAGAGCAATCAAGATCAGCAAGCTGCGCATTGACCTTGCCTTCGCGGCTAAAATTACCCGCCGGATGTTATCTCGATCGTCCTAACGAAAGTTGAGGAACGGCGCGCTGGTCAGTCGTAGGTGGATCGGGTTATCAAGCAGCATGGGCGACAAACCACGAGACGGGACGGACCTATGAACATCCATGAGTACCAGGCCAAGGATCTCTATCGGCTCTACGGCATACCGACCGGCAAAGGGTACGTGGCATTCTCCGTGGATGATGCGGTCGAGGCGGCAAAGAAGCTGCCGGGCCCGGTTTGGGTCGTGAAATCCCAGATCCATGCTGGCGGTCGAGGCAAGGGCCGGTTCAAGGAAGCCGCAGCGGGTCAGGCTGGCGGCGTCCGCCTCGCCAGGTCAATCGACGAGGTCAAAGCCCACGCAGGGCAGATGCTCAACAACACGCTGGTGACGGCTCAGACAGGCCCGTCCGGCAAGAAGGTCCAGCGCCTCTACATCGAGGATGGCTCGGCGATCGCGCGCGAACTTTATTTGTCGGCCCTTGTCGATCGCAACACCAGCCGCATTGCCTTCATCGCCTCGACCGAGGGCGGCATGGACATCGAGAAGGTGGCGCATGACACGCCGGAAAAGATCTTCACGATGTCGATCGATCCGGCCTCGGGCTATTTCCCGTTCCATGGCCGCAAGATCGCCTTCGCGCTGGGTCTCCAAGGCGATCAGGTCAATCAGTGCGCAAAGCTGATCGGTAATCTCTACCGGATGTTCACCGAGAAGGATATGAGCCTGCTCGAGATCAATCCACTGGTCGTCACCAAGGATGGCAACTTGCTCTGTCTCGACGGCAAGATCAACTTCGACTCGAACGCCCTGTTCCGCCACAAGGAAATCGTGGAGCTTCGCGACCTCACGGAGGAGGATCCGTCGGAGGTCGAGGCGTCGAAGTACGATCTGGCCTACGTCAAGTTGGACGGCACCATCGGCTGCCTCGTCAATGGCGCGGGCCTTGCGATGGCGACGATGGACATCATCAAGCTCTATGGCCTGGAGCCCGCGAACTTTCTCGATGTCGGCGGATCGGCATCGAAAGAGAAGGTGGCCGCCGCGTTCAAGATCATTCTCAATGATCCGAATGTGAACGGCATTCTGGTCAATATCTTCGGCGGCATCATGCGCTGCGACATTATCGCGGAAGGCGTTGTGGCGGCAGCCCGCGATCTCGGCGTGAAGGTGCCGCTGGTCGTGCGCCTCGAAGGCACCAATGTCGAACTCGGCAAGCAGATCATGGCGGCTTCGGGCCTCAAGATCGTCGCGGCCGACAACCTCGCTGACGCCGCAAAGAAGATCACCGACGAAGTGAAGAAGGCAGCTTGAACCATGGCAATCCTCGTCGACAAGAACACCAAGGTCATCTGTCAGGGCATCACGGGCAAGCAAGGCACCTACCACACCCAACAGGCGGTGGCCTACGGCACCCAGGTCGTCGGTGGCGTGACGCCGGGCAAGGGCGGCTCCAAGCATCCCGATGCGACGCTCGCCCACCTGCCGCTGTTCGATAGCGTCATCGAGGCAAAGGAAAAGACCGGGGCCACGGCAACTTCCATCTACGTGCCGCCCCCCTTTGCCGCCGATGCCATCCTCGAGGCGATAGACGCCGAGATCCCGCTGATCGTGTGCATTACCGAGGGCATCCCGGTGATGGACATGATCAAGGTGAAACGGGCATTGGCGGGATCCTGGTCGCGTCTCATCGGGCCGAATTGCCCGGGCGTGCTGACCACCGGCGAATGTAAGATCGGCATTATGCCCGGCAACATCTTCAAGAAGGGCAATGTGGGTATCCTCTCGCGCTCGGGAACGCTCACCTACGAGGCGGTCAAGCAGACATCGGATGCAGGGCTCGGCCAATCCTCTGCCGTCGGCATCGGCGGTGATCCGGTCAAGGGCACCGAGTTCATCGACGTGCTCGAGATGTTCCTCGCGGATCCGGATACGCATTCGATCGTCATGATCGGTGAGATCGGCGGCTCGGCCGAGGAGGATGCCTGCGAGTTCATCAAGCGTGAGCGGGCACACGGACGCGCGAAGCCGATGGTCGGGTTCATCGCCGGATCGACGGCGCCTCCGGGGTCGGCGCATGGGGCATGCCGGCGCAATCATCTCGGGCGGCAAGGGCAAGGCTGAGGACAAGTTCGAGGCCATGCGCTCGGCCGGCATCGCGATCTCCGAGAGCCCCGCGGCGCTCGGCACCACGCTGGTGAAGGCGCTGAAGGGCTGACGCTATCTGCCGTTGCGCCAAATGGTCATGTGATGTCAATCGATGTCTATTTTTATGTCGAGCAGCGCACGAAGGCCGGTTGGCGGGTCCCGTGTGCGTACGCCCCGGAGCGGGATAGCGACTGGCCACGGGAATTTACCTGGATGAAGCGTCGGCACGCCGGTGCCCTGTTTCTAAGTGAAAATGCCTGCTTTCCGTTTCGTTACGATGACCCGCCGCAGTCGCGGTTGTGCGACTTCATTGCGCACCGATGGCCCAGGCAAGATTGCGGCTGGAAGACGCAGCATCAGCCGCGCTGGGTGCCATTTGCCGACGTGCTGGTGGATCTCTGGGACGATCCGGACGGCCTGTTGATCGAGGCGTCGGTTCCCGCAGCTGATGCGCGCGCGTTCGGCGCCGGGCAGGGCCAATTGCCGGTTGCGGCGCTCGAGGCCAGTGGTTGGACCGCTGACCGTTTCGACCGTTTATGGCTAAACTCGCAGCCCGTGTCATCGCCGATCGACCGAGAGCACGGTGCGGGCCGGTTCGCAGCCGAGCGGACGCCGCCCAGTTACCCCATGACGGTGACTTGGCGAGGATCGATGCGTTGGCTGCTCGGCAGTCAGAGATGCGACGATTTTCAGTCGCTGCGCTCACTTGGGCCGGCGGCAGATCTCAGGGTCATTGCCATTCTGGCGTGATCGCTCCGAAACGCCTCATTTTCAGACGGCGGCTGGCCCTTTCGACCGTAGTAAGGGCTTAAATCGCCGCCCAATCTGTACTATGTGATGGTTCGAATCAGGGTGCCGGTCGGCGCCCTTTTTGGTCATGACAACGAACACCGGTCATTCTCTGGTGTGATCGAGAGTGAATATGACGCGCCAGCCACAGAATCAGGCCTTCCTCCAGACATCATTCCTCCAGGGCGCCAATGCGGCCTACATTGAGGAGATGCAGGCGCAATACGAGCAGAATCCCGGCTCCGTCAGCGACGAGTGGCGATTGTTCTTCCAAAGCCTGCGCGAGGACCCGGGCGCGGGCCGCGGTAACGCCGACAACGGCCATGGTCCTTCGTGGGCGCGTCCGCTGAGTGAGATGCAGCAGGGCGGCGATCTGGTTGCGGCGCTGGCTGGCGACTATGGCGCGGCCGAGCACGAGGTCCGGCAACAGTTGCAGGCGCGCGCGCACGTGGCGGGACACGAGATGTCGGCGGCTGCGACCTACAGGGCGACACAGGACAGTTTGCGTGCCCTGATGCTGATCCGCGCCTATCGCGTCATGGGGCACCTAGTTGCCGATCTCGATCCACTGGGTATCGCGGATCGCAAGCCGCACCGGGAGCTGCGGCCCGAGACCTACGGCTTCACCGACGCCGATCTCGATCGACCGATCTTCATCGACAAGGTGTTGGGTCTCGAGACGGCCACGATCCGGCAAATTCTCAGGATCTTGCGCCGCACGTACTGTGGGCAGATCGGCGTCGAGTTCATGCACATCACCAGTCCGGCCCAGAAGCGCTGGATTCAGGAGCGCATCGAAGGCGCCGACAAGGAGGTGCGCTTCACGCCCGAGGGCCAGAAGGCGATTCTCAATAAGCTGATCGAGGCTGAGGGCTTCGAGAAGTTCGCTGACGTCAAGTACACCGGCACCAAGCGCTTCGGCCTCGAGGGTGGCGAGTCGCTGGTGCCAGCGCTCGAGCAGATCATCAAGCGCGGCGGCCAGCTCGGTCTCAAGGAAATCGTACTCGGTATGGCGCATCGCGGCCGGCTCAATGTGTTGGGCAGCGTGATGGGGAAGCCGCTCCGCGCCATTTTCAACGAGTTCAAGGGTGGCTCATTCAAACCCGACGATGTCGAGGGTTCGGGCGACGTGAAGTATCACTTGGGTGCATCGTCGGATCGCGAGTTCGACAGCAACAAGGTGCATCTGTCGCTGACAGCAAATCCGTCGCATCTCGAGATCGCGGATCCAGTGGTGCTCGGCAAGGTGCGCGCGAAACAGGATCAGCTCGGATGCGAGCCCGGCGAGCGTACGCCCGTGCTGCCGTTGCTGATCCACGGTGATGCAGCGTTTGCAGGGCAGGGCGTGGTGGCGGAATGCTTCGCGCTTTCGGGCCTCAAGGGGCACCGAACCGGCGGCTCGATCCATTTTGTGATCAACAACCAGATCGGCTTCACGACGAACCCGCGCTACTCGCGCTCGTCGCCTTACTGCACCGACGTCGCAAAGATGATCGAGGCGCCGATCTTTCACGTCAACGGCGACAACCCAGAGGCCGTGGTGCACGTCGCGAAGATCGCGATCGAGTTCCGCCAGCGGTTCCAGAAACCGGTTGTCATCGACATGTTCTGCTATCGCCGGCACGGCCACAATGAGAGCGACGAGCCGGCCTTCACACAGCCGCTGATGTACCGGCGGATCAAGGCGCATCCGACAACTGTCGACATTTATTCGAAGCAGCTGGTCGAACAGGGCGTCATGACGGCGGACGAGTTCGAGGGCATGCGCCAAGCGTTCCGCGCCAAGCTCGATGAGGAGCTGGCGGCGGCGGACGGCTACAAGCCCAACAAGGCCGATTGGCTCGATGGCCGCTGGTCGGGCGTTGGCCTGCCCGACGATGACGTCCGGCGCGGCAATACCGGCGTGCCGATCGATCAGTTGAAGGAGATCGGGCGCCGCATCACGACGGTTCCCCAGGACTTCAATGCCCACAAGACGATTGGGCGCTTGCTGGAGCGCCGCCGCGAGATGGTGGAGACGGGGCTTGGCGTCGATTGGGCTATGGCCGAGCATCTGGCCTTCGGAACGCTGGTGAAGGAGCGTTTTCCGGTGCGCCTATCGGGCCAGGATTGCGAGCGTGGGACCTTCTCGCAGCGCCATTCGGTGCTGATCGATCAGGAGAGCGAGCGCCGCTACACGCCGCTGAGATACGTGTCGCCGGATCAGGGGCGGTTCGAGGTGATCAACTCGGCGCTGTCCGAGGAGGCGGTGCTCGGTTTCGAATACGGCTATACGCTCGCGGAACCCAACACGCTCGTCATGTGGGAGGCGCAGTTCGGCGATTTCGCGAACGGGGCGCAGGTGCTGTTCGATCAGTTCCTGTCGTCGGCCGAGCGCAAGTGGCTGCGCATGTCGGGCCTCGTCTGCCTGCTGCCGCACGGTTACGAAGGCCAGGGGCCCGAGCATTCGTCGGCACGTCTCGAGCGGTTTCTACAGATGAGTGCCGAGGACAACTGGCAGGTCGCCAATTGCACGACGCCGGCCAACTATTTCCACATCCTGCGCCGCCAGCTGCATCGCAAGATCCGCAAGCCGCTGATCCTGATGACGCCGAAGTCGCTGCTGCGACACAAGCGGGTGGTCTCGCGCCTGGATGAGATGGGGCCAGGCACCAGCTTCCACCGCCTGTTGTGGGACGACGCGCAGACGTTGCCAGCCGAAAAAATCAAACTCAAGCCCGACGACCAAATCCGCCGCGTCGTGGTTTGCACCGGCAAGGTTTATTATGATCTGTACGAGGCCCGCGAGGTAGCCGGCATCGACGACGTCTACATTCTTCGCGCCGAGCAACTCTATCCGTTGCCGGTGCGCGCGCTGCTGACCGAGCTTGGCCGCTTCGGGAACGCCGAAGTCGTCTGGGCTCAGGAGGAGCCGAAGAATATGGGGGCATGGACCTACATGGAGACGAGCCTCGAGTGGATACTCGGGCAGCTCACAGTCGCGGCAAAGCGGCCGCGTTACGTGGGGCGGGCCGTGTCGGCGGCCACCGCGACCGGGCTTGCCTCGAAGCACGCAAGCGAGCAGAAGGCGCTGGTTGCCGAGGCATTGGCGGTTTAGCAGAACGAAACAGTCCCCTCGCTCCGTCCTTCATGCGGAAGTTTGGGAAGCGGAGCACGCAATGGCGATCGAGATCAAAGTACCGGCACTTGGCGAGTTTGTCACCGAAGCAACCGTTGGCAAATGGCTGAAGCAGGCGGGTGAGGCGGTGAAGGCCGACGAGCCGGTGGTCGAGCTGGAGACGGACAAGGTCTCGGTCGAGGTGCCAGCGCCAGCCGCTGGTGTGCTCTCCGAGATCCGCGTGCCGGAAGGCGCGACGATCGCTGTCGGCGGCGTGCTCGGAACAATCAAGGAAGGGGTGGGCGCCGTTTCGAACAGCGTATCGGCAAAGCCTGCTGCGCCCCCGGCGGCGGCCAAGTCAGCCGCTCCCGCGCCGACTGCGATGCCACCGTCGCCATCCGCGCGCAAGATCATGGAAGAGAAAGGTATTGCGGAAGCCGATATCGCCGGCTCCGGCCGCCGCGGGCAAGTGTTGAAAGAGGACGCACTGGCAGCTGCCCCGCCGCCGGCTGCGGCGCCCGCGCCCGTACCGTCGCGCGTACCTGCACCGCCGGCTGCCTATGCTGCGCCGGCGACGATCCCGGCCCCAATGCCGCAGATGCGCGCGCCGTCCGTGCCGAACGATGCCGTTCGCGAGGAGCGGGTTCGCATGACGCGCCTGCGCCAGACGATCGCGCGGCGCCTCAAGGACGCGCAGAACAACGCCGCCATGCTGACCACGTTCAACGACGTGGACATGAGCGCGGTGATGAAGCTGCGCAGCGAATACAAGGATCTGTTCGAGAAACGCCACGGCGTGAAGCTTGGCTTCATGGGCTTCTTCGTGAAGGCCTGCCTGACGGCACTGCGCGAAATTCCAGCTGTCAACGCCGAGATCGATGGCCAGGACATCGTCTACAAAAACTACTATCACGTCGGCGTCGCCGTCGGCACCGAGAAGGGGCTGGTCGTGCCGGTGGTGCGCGAGGCGGATCGCTTGAACCTTGCGGAGGTCGAGGCGACGATCGCCGACTTCGGGCGACGCGCGCGGGACGGCAAGCTCAGCATCGACGAGATGCAAGGCGGCACGTTCACGATTTCGAACGGCGGCGTCTATGGCTCGATGATGTCGACACCAATTCTCAACGCGCCGCAGTCCGGCATTCTCGGCATGCACCGGATCGAGGATCGACCCGTGGTGCGCGCCGGCCAGATCGTGATCCGCCCGATGATGTATCTCGCCCTTAGCTATGACCACCGCATCGTCGACGGCAAAGAAGCCGTCACCTTCCTCGTGCGCGTGAAAGAGTGCCTCGAGGATCCGCAACGCTTCATCCTGGAGCTGTGAGAGCTTGATGTCCTACGATCTGATCGTCATCGGCACCGGGCCGGGTGGCTACGTGTGCGCCATTCGAGCGGCGCAGCTTGGCCTGAAGGTTGCTGTTGTCGAGAAACGCGCGACGCATGGCGGCACGTGCCTCAATGTCGGCTGCATTCCGTCGAAGGCCCTGCTGCACGCGTCGGAGATGTTTACGGAAGCGCGCCACGGGTTCGCCGCGATGGGCATTAAGGTGACGCCCGAGCTGGATCTGCCGAAGATGATGGCCTTCAAGGACGAAGGCATCAGCGGCAATGTGCAGGGCGTCGCGTTCCTGCTGAAGAAGAACAAGATCGACACGTTCCACGGAACTGCGCGCATTCCCGGAGCTGGCAAGGTCGACGTGGTGCTCGCCAATGGCGGCATCGAGACGTTCCAGACGAAGAGCATCGTGATTGCAACCGGATCGGATGTGGCCCGGCTGCCTGGTATCGAGATCGATGAAAAGACCGTCGTCTCGTCGACCGGCGCGCTGACGTTGGCGCAGGTGCCGAAGACGCTGTTGGTGATCGGTGCCGGCGTCATCGGCTTGGAGCTCGGCTCGGTGTGGCAGCGGCTCGGCGCGGCGGTGCATGTCGTCGAATACCTCGATCGCATCCTGCCGGGCATGGATCTCGATGTCGCTAAAAGCTTCCAGCGCATTCTGCAAAAGCAGGGGTTCACGTTCCAAGTGTCGTCGAAGGTGACGAAGGTTGAAGCGGCGGCCGGCGGGCACAAAGTGACGATCGAACCGGCGACGGGCGGCGCGCCAGAGGCCATCAATGCCGACGTCGTTCTCGTCGCCATTGGTCGCGTTCCCTACACCGAGGGGCTCGGTCTTGCCGAAGCCGGCGTGACGCTCGACGGGCGCCGGCGTATCGAGGTCGACGCGCATTTCCAGACCAATGTGCCCGGCATCTATGCCATCGGTGACGTCATCAAAGGGCCGATGCTCGCGCACAAGGCTGAGGATGAAGGCGTTGCTGTCGCGGAGATCCTGGCAGGGCAGGCCGGGCATGTGAACTACGATGTCATTCCGGGCGTCATCTACACGTCGCCCGAGGTCGCAACCGTGGGCAAGACGGAAGAGGAGCTGAAGGCCGCGGGCATTGCGTTTCGTGCTGGCAAGTTTCCATTCACAGCCAATGGCCGCGCCAAGGTCAACCGTACGACGGATGGATTCGTGAAGGTGCTGGCCGACGCCAAGACCGATCGCATCCTCGGCGTGCATATCATCGGGCCGCATGCGGGCGAGATCATCGGCGAGGCCGCGGTGATCATGGAGTTTGGCGGATCGGCCGAGGATCTGGCGCGGACGTGCCATGCGCATCCGACGCTCACCGAAGCGATCAAGGAAGCTGCGCTCGCAGTCGACAAGCGCGCCGTACACATGTGACCGCGTTCCGGCGCGCGTCAGGCGCCGAGCGCGCGCTTCATCTTGGCGACGGCGCTTCCCGGACTCGTCAGGACCGGCACGGTGCCGACGGCAGCCTGAACGGCCACTTGTGCAATCGACGTCGAAAACTGCGCCAGCATGATCGCGTCGCAATCGGCGAGCTTCGGCGCAATTTCGGCCAGCAGTCGGTTGTGGGTCGCAGCGTCGCCCGACTGTAGCGCCGGCATGGCGCGCGGTTCGCAGACCGACCGGATGGTGGCACTGATGCCGCGTGCTTGAGCCAGCTCGCGAAATTCCGCCTCCATCGACGGCACGGAACGTTCGAAGGAGGCGATGAGGCCGATGCGGCGCCCCTTTTCGAGCGCGGCCTCGAACATGGCTTCGTTGGGTTTCAGGACTGGCCACGCGGCGCCGCGGGCCACCGCCTCGATCGCGGGGCCGAATGCGGAGCACGTATAGAGCACGCCATCAGCGCCGAGGTCGCGGCCATAGGCGCCGAGCCGCGCAATACGGTCGTACATGGCCGGCGAGAGTTCGGGCGCGCCGCCGCGATGAATCGAGAGCGAATCGTCGAGAAGATTGCAGCGCTCGGCCTCGGGCCAAAGCTGTTTGAAGGCGGTCTCGACCGGTGGCATCGCCACGGCGACGGCATGGATCAGCGCAATGCGTATTGTCATGGTGTGACCGATCTGCCCACGGGCCTTAGACGAGGTAGCGCTGCCGGACGCGCACGAATTCTTCGATGCCGGTTTCCAGCGCCTTGAAGGCGTCGTCGTCCTGGGCCAGCGACAACACGATCATGCCGCGCCGGGCGATATAGACACCGCGATCCAGCAGGTCGAAGAACAGCAGCTCTTTCAGATCCTGGTTGCCGCGATCGGCGTCGGCCTCGTTGCGGATCGGGCCATGGGCGAAATGCACCGCCATCATCGAGCCCCGTCCGGTGAACTGCATCCGGGCTCCGGCTGCCTTCACGATGGCGTTGAGCCGCTCGCGGAGTTGATCGCCGCGAGCGTTGACCGCCGTTACAGCTGCGGGCGTCAGGATCTCTGTCATGGCGGCGATCCCGGCGCTCATCGTCAGCACGTTGTTGTTGAAGGTGCCTGCGTGCGGCAGGGCGCCGGGTTTGCTCGGATCGAACAAGGCCATGATGTCTTCGCGGCCGCCGAAGGCGCCAAACGACATGCCGCCGCCGACATACTTGCCGAGCGTGGTCAGGTCCGGTCGAATGCCGTGCACGCCCTGCAGTCCGCCCGGCGCCAGCCGCGACGTCATCACCTCGTCGAAGATGAGCAGGGCGCCGGTCTCGTTGGCGATCTCGCGGACGGCGGCCAGGAACTCGCGATCCGCCGGAATGCAGCCGGTCGATCCGAACATCGGCTCCATCAGGATGCAGGCGAGGTCTCGAGCATTGGCGCGCGCCAATGCGCGGACGCTATCGGCGTCGTTGTAGGTCGCCATCAGCGTATCGAATGGTGCATTGATCGCGGCGCCGCCTTGCCGGTAGTAGAGCACGCCACCGTGGTAGCCGCCCGTGAACACCAGTACTTTCGACCGCTTGGTGTAGGCGCGCGCCAACGCGAGCGCCATCAGATTGCCTTCGGTGCCCGAATTGGTGAAGCGCACACGCTCGATCGAGGGAATGCGCGCGGTGATCGCCGCGGCGAGTATGCCCTCGAGCTCGGTGTGTCCGCCGATGTTGAGGCCGAATTCGAGCGCGTTCAGGATCGCTTTCTTGATGGCGGGATGCGAGTGACCGAACATGCCGGCGGTGTACTCGGCGAGAAAGTCTACGTATGTGTGCCCGTCGGCATCCGTGAGACGGCAGCCCTCGCCACCGGTAAAGCGCAGCGGGAAGGGGCCGAAGTACAGAACGGTTCGTGTGTTGCCGCCCGGCAGATGCCGTGCCGCCGCCGTGTGCAAGGACAGGCTCTTCGGGTTCGACGCCACATAGTGGGCGCGTGCGGCCTCAATAGCGGCGTCCAGTGTCGCATTGGCCGGGATGTGTCTGGGGGCGGTCAGGGTCATGGCCGTTCCTCGAATTTGGGACTAGAGGACAGCCTACATCGGAAGCGGGCCGCCGCGAACGGGGTTCAAAGGTGGCCGAAACGAGCGCGAGAAGGGACACGGTCATCCGCATCCCTTCCGTAGTGTATGATTGGTTCAGCTTACTGAGGTTGTGCCGGCGCGGCAGGGGGCACGGCTGTGCTCGGATCGATCGGCGCTGCGATGGCAGGTTCCGGTGTTGCGGCGATCGTCGCGGCCTGTGCACTTGTCGGAGCAGCTTCGGAAACAGCCTTTTTTTCCTGGCGCACAAGTACGACCCGAGGCGGCGCGTTGCCGTGGATTGGCTGAGCGTAGCCATAAGAAGGCAGTACAACGTATTGGACCGGCTCATATTGATAGGCCGGGACATACACGGGAGCATAGGCCGGGACGTATCGGTGGGAATGGCCAAGAACCGGCGCTGAGTGGCGATAGACGTGTTGTCTGTGGACGTTCGAGTGAACCTGCGCGCTGTATTGGGTAACATGCAGTCGATGTCCATGGCCGTGCGAGCGCTGACCGGCTTCGGCGGCCACGGAGACGAGGCTGAGGGCGAGGGCTGTGGCCAGAATGGCTTTCATGGGAATGGATCCTTTGGGTGTGCTGGGATGCCGTGTTCGATGATCGATTAATAAACGACGTTCATTCAAATGTAAATATGGATCTACACGATCCGTAATAAATTTGCCGTGATCAATGCCGGCGGGATCGAGGACGATCGCCGGAATCGCGCAATCGTCGGCAACCGCAGAAGGTGCGGACATGAGTGACGTTGTGCCCGATCGATCGTCACGGCCCGATGCGGCCTTCAATCGCCGAGCGTCCAAGCTTGGTCGCAAGAATGAAATCGATATGGTTTGGCGGCATTGAATACTTCGGGTGGGACGCCGCTATTGCCTCGCACTGCGATTGCCTGTATCCACGCCTCGCTTCCTGAACAACGCGCCGTTGGTCCACTCCCAACTGGCGGGTCGGGACCGTGCTACATCTGCCGCGCCGATGCGGGAGGCGGCATCGCAGGGACTACGGAGAGGTGACAGAGTGGTTGAATGTACCGCACTCGAAATGCGGCATACTCGCAAGGGTATCGGGGGTTCGAATCCCTCCCTCTCCGCCATATATTGTTGAATTTTTTGAATAAATTTTCTATTTCTGCATCTAACCCCAACACACGCCCCAACATGCGCGCCGGTTAAACACGAACAATTTCGGATGGCTACGGACAACGTGTCGCATGCTTTCCGCATTGTTGGTGAGCGTCACTCTCATATCTCTGCGCGTGGTTGGGACGGGGAGTGATGCTGGGCATGAATATGTTGTTGGCAGCGAGTAGGGGCGGTTACTGCACCAGTCGCCCCCCGGGGATCCCGACCAGCCACTCGCGCCCCTGCAAATTGCGGCATGCCGACCCAGCGCTCGAAGCGCATCGCCGTCGCCCATCGGGTTGCTCGTTCGCGGCCCGACCGGCTTCGGCCACATTCGTCGGGGGTCATCATGCCGAAGAAGTTCCGGAAACAAACACGCGCGCCCGTTGGCGCCGAGCCGTCGCCGTTAGCGATCCTACCGTGCCTGTCGAGCGCTCTCTCCGCTGACATCGCGGCCAAGCAGCGACAGCTTGCCATTGGCTACGCCGAGTGCATCGTCGGCGTGCTCGAAACCCACATCCTGCCGGCGTCCGTGTGCTCCTAAGATCGCGGTATGCGGTGGCGGCACCTGACCTCGATCCTCGCGCTCGACGGTGAAAAGTTTCCCGACCAGTGGCGTAAGCGCTCGGGTGTCGGCGCGCCAAAGCTGCTCGCCATGCTCCGCAATCTCCTCCGTGCCGCAAATGACGCCCGCCG
>CAVUIK010000010.1:0-570425 GCA_963741565.1 uncultured Alphaproteobacteria bacterium
GCCCTGACCGACGAGTGGCATTCGCGCTGGCTATGCTCGAAGCTGAGAGGGAAGCAGACGATCGTCAAGGGCGTTGCGGCTATGTGGGGATAGAGCGTGCGTCAACCGGCAGCAGTGTCGGCGTGGCTGCCCACAGAGGTCGTCGCCAGCGGCAGGTGTCGGGTGGGGGTTGCCTGTCAACCGACGCCGACCACAGACCCGCCCCCCGGACGCATGTTTCACTTGCTCGCCAAGTCCCGCGCCACTCGAAATCCGACCCGACTGCTGAGCGTGTTTGGAGGTAATCGCCATCGGGCCCGGGACCGAAGTTTCCGCGGCTCTGTATCCTTCCATTCACCGCCCCGGGTTACGCGATATAATTCGCCGCCGGCCAGCCAGGCGCTGCCGTCCGTTGGCGCGCCATCGTAGCTCTCGTGCCAGGCATCCTCACACCACTCGGCCAAGTTGCCGTGCATGTCATGGAGGCCAAATGCGTTCGGAGGATACGTTCCCACCGGCTTCGTCCGGTCGCTATCGAAGCGTGCCTGCCGCGTATTGAGCATATCGCCGGTGCAGAACTCCGTATCTGTACCGGCCCTACAGCAATATTCCCACTCTGCTTCGCTTAGAAGCCGATATCGCTGACCCGTCATCGCGCTGAGCCACCGTGTATACTCTTGGGCACGGTCCCATGAGATGCGAATGACGGGGCGCCGGCCTCGCCCCCATCCTTTGTCATCGGGCGTCGGTGTCGACGTCGCCTTGCTACAGAGTTCCCAGTCATTGAAGGTAATCAGGTTCTTGCTGACCGCGAAGGGGTGTCCGATCTCGACGACCCTGGCTGGCCGCTCATGCGCCGCTGCCTCGGAACCATTTTCGGCCGCGCCCGAACTACCCATCTCGAATTTGCCAGACCGAATGATCACCATCTCAGGGCCCTTGGCGTCAGGCGCAAGGTCGTCGGCAAAGGACTGCATCGGCTTCAACCAGACGCGATTGTCAACGCGAACGATCTGGTCCCCGTCTGCGGTCACCTCTCGGCGCATGACTTTGACCATGCCTTCAGTCAGCTTCGCCAATCGATCTCGAGCTTCGGACGCCAAAGGTCCGCTGGACCATTGTTGTAGAAAGTCCTCGATTGCTGCCGGCGCGTTCTTGGCAAGTGTGGCCTGCCACGCAAGAGCCTCGTCCGGTCGCAGCGGCAGAGGTTTGGGGCCTCTCATTTTACGCCACAGCTCGATGATCGCAATAAAGGTGGCGACAATTGTCGCGATGCCGACGATCCACTCCATCACGACTTCCCCCGAAGCTGTCCACGAGCGCCCCAACCGACCTTGATATACTGGCCAGGGTGATGAGAGGATGGACCATTATGTAGGATCTATGAACCATATCGTTCGTCGACGAAACGGAGCAGAGAGTCAACAAAATGGTTCATGAAGATCTTCGTCGACCGCCTGCAGGAACGCGCTGGAGAATTGGGGCTCTCGCAAGCTGACGTTGCACGTTTGTCAGGCTTGAACGAGCGACGATTCAACCACTACGCGCGCGGCCGACGACAACCAGACTTGGCGACCCTCGTGCGCATCGCCAACTCGCTCCAGACGACGCCGAACTGGCTTCTGGGTATCGATCCCCATGATGGCGATCAGCAAAGGCAGCGCCTCGCCTCGAAGATCAGCGCTACCTGCCAAACCATGGATTTGTCGCGACTATCGATCGCTGCAGCTTTGCTCGATGCGTTGGCGACCCATCCACGTCCAAGACCCGGAGCAGCGGTTTCCGCAGCTCGGAAGAGAAAAAGGCCCGCTTGAGGCCGTTTCCACGCATGGAATCCAGCCAGCTCATCTTCCGCCTGGCGATACCAATTTCCCAGTTGAGCCATGGTTCAGGTGCAGGAGGCCGATATCGACGTTGAGGTCGTTGGGCAGACTATTTACGGCTTCCGTCCTTGGCTCACCGTCGAAATAAACATCCCAGGCTGGCCGGCTGCCGTCACGCGTCCTGCCGCTATTGCTGGCCTTCCCCTTGTTCCACACGGACACCAGCCAACGGCCCTGCGACAGGAATTGCCGCTTCAACGGCATCTCGAAGCGGGTCATGCGGTCGTGCGTCGGATTGACGATCAGCGAGACCTGGTCGGGGATGGCGTCGAGCAGGCCACCAGGGTCGGAGATGTTACCGGACGCCGGACTGTACTTGAGTGCATTCAACTCACCACAGAGGATCAGCCCGCAATTTCCCAGGATACGACGCTGGGGAATTTCCTGATCGACGAAATGTTCGATGGTTGCTTTCGCCGTCCGTCGTCTCGAGCCGAACTTCAGTGCCAGCTCCTGACGTTGCCATAGTGAACCAATTCGGGAGTAGACGACATTGATGCGGGGTGTCCGCGTGTCGCCATCGTCGAATTCTTCGAGCATAACGACTTTGATGAATTCCAAACCTTGCAAGTGCTTCATTGCGTCGAAGCCGGTCCGTGGCTCGATGCTATACATGGAGAAGATCACACCATCGCACTGCTCTTGATCGAGGCCTCGCAGGATTTTCCAGAATGCAAAGCTGAAGTCGCGGCGGCCATTCGGGAAGACGTGACGATAGTCTCTGGAGACGAGGCCGATCTTGCGCAGCTTCAGGGTCGGCGGGGGTGGAAGTTGGATTGTTCGGGGCATGTTGGATCTCCATCTGGACAAGCGGGCGGGCGCGCACCGGGCGCGGGGCGTTTTCTGCATGTGGTGGATGATGAGAGCGGAGGGTCCCGTAGTTTGCCGACAAGATCCACCGCATCGCGGACTCAGTATTCGTCGGCCAGCATGATGGTCAGAACGCGTGTCGTGATTTCTGGATCAGCTGGGTTGTCGGAGTGCTTGGTGCCGGTCGGATCGAGGTAGTCGATTTTGAACATGACGCGCGAACCGTCGCTGTCGAAGGCTCCGAAATCGTGTTCACTCCAAGGGTCGTTGGCGTCATCGAAGTTGTCGAACTCCTGCACTTCGATGAGGAGGCGCAGTCGCTGAGCGTCTTCCAACGTCTCGATGCCAGCCGTCAGAACGACCAAGCCACCCTTGAACGTTCGCCGGAATTGGTCATTGAGTTGTTGGATCGTCTTGTGTGCCGAACTCACTGGCGTGGTCTTGGACTCATTGAAGTTACTCGCGAACCACCATTCGCGAGCCAGCATCACACGAACTCGACCTGCCTCGACGCGGAAGAAGATGGTTTCGCGGGTTGGTGCTGATCCCTGCGGGGCGATGTCGATCTCGAAATCGCCGAGGTCGTGGCGCTCTTCGAAATCCACATCGTCGAAGTCGTCGAAGGTGCGAAGCCGCAGGATGATGCGTCGTCGAACGGCTTCCCCAAGCACCAGCGTGCCGGGTGAAAAGATCACGCTCTCGACGGAGATCGCTCTGCGAATTCGATCGTTCGTGGCCCGAAGAGCCTGGAGCGCGTGATCGTCGCGGCTGTTGTTGGAATTGATATTCATGATTTGTTCTCTGATTGCGGGACTTCAAATCATGGCGACGAGGCGGCGCTGCGCCTGGCTATCGCCGTCGATGTAACTCTGGGTCGTTTCGATCGACCGATGCCCAGCGAGCATCTGCACATCACGGAGACTGGCGCCGGCCCAATGTGCCCGGCGCGCGGCCGAGGTGATGAAGGTCCGACGTCCTGAGTGTGATGAGCAGCCTTCGAGCTTTGCTTCACGGCAAGCCGTGATGAACCAGTTGACGATGCTATTCGGGCGCATCGCGTCACCGCGCAGGGAGCGGATGACGACGGCATTGGCGCTTACCTCGCTTTGCCGAGCACGGTAGGCAATGAGCGCACGGCGCAGGTCTCGATGCATGGGCACACGCCGACCCGAACCTCGCTTGGCGATCGCCGCGCGAATGTCAATCGACGAGGCGATCTCGCCATTGGCATCGAGGACCATGGACCAGGTCAATCGCGCGATCTCGCAGGCTCGGAGCCCGGCCCGGGCGGCGAGCAGGACAATCAGTTGGTCCCGCTCCGGGAACCTACCGCGACGTGCAGCTTGGAGCAGCCGCCGGACGCTGCGGGGGGATAAAATCTTGGCTTGCCTGCCAACCATCGAAACCTCCTTGGTTTGCTTTGGACGCACTTCGCCGCGCTCGGAGCAGGGTGCTCCGAAGCTATGGTCGGGGAGTGCTGGTTGAGGGGAATCGGGTCGGTCTCAAACGGCTATTTGCCGGTCGGAAGGGCCAGGATCCAATTTCCTAGATAGAGTCTATCTTCGCCCTATCGACTGGTCAATACGGTAGAAAAATCAATAAATTAAGAGGTTTTTCTCGACCTCCCCGGTGAGTTTCGGACCTGGTCAGACGTGCCAATCAGGGATTTCGCGGACTGGGTCCAGGAGGTGTCATCCAGCGCAGCCAAGGCCGCATTCTGCAAGGCGTCGCCTTCCATAACGGCCTCTTCAAGAATGCCTGAAAAGCGCTTTTGAAGTGGCTCGCGCAACGCAGGAAACAGCCAAGCCGCGACAACAAATGAGCGACTGAGGTCGAGAGCCGCCAAGCTCTCGACCGGGTGCCTCAGATCGCAGCTACGGTACTGATCGGAGAGGAGCCGCGTAGCCAACTCGAACCACGCGTAGGCGGCCAGGGTCTTGTCGGCACCAGTCGCCAAATGGCGAGGTTCGAAGCCATTCAAATCCGAGCTCATGGAAACGAGGAGTTCACCCAGCTGGGGAAATGCCGCTGCCGCTACGCTCAGGGCTTCTCCATCGGTCAAGCCAGCCAGATAGTCCGAGAGTATGGCGAATTGCTTCCGCTCAAGCGCTTCGATGCCCTCCGCTGTCGCTGGCTTCATGGATACAAACGCTATGTCGTCAGGAGCGATCGCTATTCCAGTGAGATCATTATAGGCCTTGGACGCGTACACTCTTGCCTTGTCGACCATCGCGTCGGGCGTCAGGTCTTCCGACCGTGACACCGCCACGGCCGTGAGGCCGGCGCGCTGGCTTTCGATGAAGGCCTCGATGTCTTCCAATAGCCATGCTGACCGGCCGCCAGGATACCGACCGGGGGGCTTGAGCTTCCCCTTGCGAACCCAGTCCTGGAGTGTGCGCTTCTTCCATCCAAAATACGCAGCAAGCTCAGCGTAGCCGAGAAGCTTGGGTAATGGCCGGTGATTGTCTGTTGACATGCCCGTGGCCATGCAGTGATTTGCCCCGCCCCGTCAACGATGAGCGATAGAGCTGGGATACGGGAGCTGGCTTGCCGGCACTTGGAGTTGACGACCGTAGTTATGCTGGGATATGGAAGGGATACGCGCCAGACTAAAAACGGAAATTATGCAATAGCCTCAGTGGTGGAATCGGTAGACGCGCCAGACTCAAAATCTGGTATCCGCAAGGGTGTGGGGGTTCAAGTCCCTCCTGAGGCACCAAAACGATCGCCGGCCAGCACGCCACGTCCCGCCGAGCCGGCGGCGTCCGGGCTTGGCGGCAGGCCCGCCGCAGCATTGACCGCGCCCTGTCCCGTTTCGGGGCGGGATGCCGGCTCCGGCACTACAAACCAGAAAAAAAGCGTCAACCTCGGTCGTCCCGAAACGAAACATTTACTGTTGTCGGTCAAGGTCACTGGGTCTGAGTAAGTCAAGTGTGGCCGCGTGTGCGATCCTGGATCAGTGGGTCGGCGGTTTGTCAGTTCCAGTCTGTTGTGTGAGTTCTGTACCCATGGCCAAGCGCGTCCTTATCGTTGACGACGATCCTGTTCAGCGTCGCCTTCTCGAAGAAATGATCAAGCGTCTCGGCTACGAGACGAAAATCGCCCAGGGTGGCGACCAGGCTCTCCAGATCCTCGAGGGCCCTGAAAAAGAAACCATCTCGCTCGTTCTGCTCGACCTCGTGATGCCCGATACCGACGGTATGGCGGTGCTCGATCGTCTCGGCCAGCGGCCGGGAACGCCCCCCATCATCGTCCAGACAGCGCACGGCTCGATCGACGCGGCGATCACGGCCATGCGCGCCGGCGCCGTCGATTTCGTGATCAAACCGGCCAGCCCCGAGCGCCTCGACGTCTCCATCAAGAGCGCGCTCAAGATCGAGGCGCTTGCGGTCGAGATCACGCGCATCAAGAAGAAGGTCGAGGGCACGCTCACGTTCTCGGATCTCGTGATGCAGGGTGACGCCATGAACCGCGTCATCGCGCTTGGCCGCCGCGCGGCTGCCTCGTCGATTCCCGTGCTCATCGAAGGCGAATCAGGCGTCGGCAAGGAGCTGATCGCCCGCGCCATCCAGGGCGAAAGCGAGCGCGCCGGCAAGCCATTCGTCACCGTCAACTGCGGCGCCATTCCAGAAAATCTGGTCGAAAGCATCCTGTTCGGCCATGAGCGCGGATCGTTCACGGGTGCGGTCGACAAACGGATCGGCAAGTTCCAGGAGGCCGACGGCGGCACCCTGTTTCTGGACGAGGTCGGCGAGCTGCCGCTGGAGGCCCAGGTCAAGTTGCTCCGCGCCATCCAGGAAGGCGAAATCGATCCTGTCGGAGGCAAACGGCCGATCAAGGTCAATTTCCGCCTGATCTCGGCGACCAACCGGGACATGATCCAGCTCGTCAAGGACGGCAAGTTCCGCGAGGACCTGTATTACCGCCTGAACGTGTTCCCGATCTCCGTGCCGCCGCTGCGCGAACGGATCGGCGATGCGCCAGAGCTCGCTCGCCACTTCGTGGCACGCTTTGCAGCCGAAGAAGGCAAGCGCATCACCGGCATCAGCGAAGACGCGCTCGAGCTGATCAACGCCTACTCGTGGCCCGGCAACGTGCGCCAGCTCGAGAACGCGGTGTTCCGAGCAATCGTTCTTGCCGATGGCTCTGAGCTGACGGTCAGCGAGTTCCCGCAGATCGCGGCACATGTCGAAGGCTTCCACGCTGAGATTCCGGCAGCTCCGGCGCAGGTTGCGCCACGGGGCGGTTACGTTGGCCCGGCCTTGCTGGGTGCGGAGAATACCGTTCCGCGCACGATCGAGGTCGGAGGTTTCGGCCCGAAATCGTCACTCGGTATTCCCGCGGTCGACGACGCCGGAGAGATGCGGACACTCGAGCAGATGGAAGCGGACATGATCCGCCTCGCGCTCGGCCGCTATCGCGGTCATATGACCGAGGTCGCCAAGCGCCTGAACATCGGTCGCTCGACGCTCTATCGCAAGATGCGCGACTACGGTCTCGAAGAGCGCGCGAATTGACCGCGCACGTATAGTATTTGATCGGATATTGAGAAAGGTCCCGCCCGGTGCGGGGCCTTTGTCGTTTGGGCGCCGCAAAGTGGCGCTTCCGCCACGCAGCCGCCACTTTCCATCGCGAAGTGTGCCAGCGTTCGGGGCGAGAGTTCACATTGGCGTTGGGACGCGGTTGCGACCCTAGGCACGCGCACGCGCGTGCGATAGGGTCCGCGCCCGGTGGCGAGGGAGATCGTGCATGCGTTTCGCGGGGCGAAGATTGTCGACGGCCTTAGGCCTTGCCGCTTTGGCTTGTTCGGTGAGCCCGCATTTGGCCAGTGCCCAGTTGGCGGAATCGGAGAAAGTCGTCGGCGCGCCGGCCGCGGCCACCGAGTCCAGGCCGGTCGAGGCCCCGGCGGATGTCCAGCCCGGTTCGGTCCAACCCACACCACTCTTGGCACCGGCTACGCCGGCACCCGTAGCGATTCCAGCTGTTGCCGAACCGCCGAAGTCCATCGAGCCGTCAAAGGACGCGCTGGTTGAACCCGCCAAACCCGTTGCCACCGAAGCGCCCCCGGCACTAGCTCCGGCAGCTCCAGCCAAGGCTGAGATCCCGGCTACCGAAACGCCGGCGCCTGCCGCAAAGTCTGCGTTGAACCTCGATATCGGTGCCGCAGCAGCCAAACTTGCCGTGAACGCCAAGGGCGCCGAAGCGAAAGATCGGGACGCTGTCGTGGCCTTCTACGGCGCGCGTGACGGCAGTCCACTCTGGGTCAGCCAGGATGGCCTCAATGCGGACGGCAAGGCTGTGGCCGCTACGTTGCGCAATGCCGGCGACTATGGTCTCGAGGCGGCAGCCTTCGACCTGAAAACGCTCAGGGCGCCGATCGGCGGCCCAGCGTCTGCGGATGCGCTGGCAGCCGAAGAGGCCGAACTGTCACTCGCAATTCTCAAATATGCCCGGCATGCCCGTGGCGGCCGTGTGCAGCCGACTGCAGTGTCTAAGTATCTCGACCGGGCGCCGACGCTGTTCGAGCCGCGCAGCATCCTGGATCAAATCGCCCAGGCACAAGAGCCGGGCAGCTATCTCAAGAGCTTACATCCGCAGCATCCGCAGTTCGAGCGGCTCCGCCAGAAATATCTGGCGATGCGGCGCAATGGCGCGACCAGTGTCGCACTCGCCAAAGTGCCGGAGGGACCCAGGATCGAGCCCGGCAGTACACATCCGCATGTCGTGCTGGTGCGGGCCCGCCTCGGTCTGGCCGCCGAGACCAAGGAGAGCGGCGACGAGACGGCCTACGATGACACGCTCGTCAAGGCCGTGACCGGCTTCCAGTCCGCCAACGGCATCAAGCCGGCGAACGGCGTCATCGAGAAATCCACGCGGGTCGCATTGAACACGGTCGCCGTCGGCAATCCCAAAAAGCTCCTGGTCAACCTCGAGCAATGGCGGTGGATGCCGCCGGATCTCGGCAATTTCTACGTCTGGGTGAACGTTCCCGAGTACATGCTGCGCGTCGTCCAGAATGGAACGGTGATCCACTCCGAGCGCGTGATCGTCGGCAAGACCGATTCGCAGACACCGATCTTTTCCGACGAGATGGAACAGGTGATCTTTCATCCGTTCTGGGGCGTGCCGGATTCGATCAAGCAGCTCGAGATCCTGCCGAGCCTGAAAAGCGGCAGCCAGTCCGCGCTGATCAAGCACAATCTGAAGATCCAGAGCGGCGGTCGCGACATCGATCCGAAGTCCGTCGACTGGACAACCACGGACATCCGCAAGTTCCATGTCTACCAGCCGCCGGGCAACGACAACGTGCTCGGCGTCGTGAAGTTCCGGTTTCCGAACAAACATGACGTCTACATGCACGACACCCCGAGCAAGAGCTTGTTCAATGCATCCGTGCGCGCCTACAGCCATGGCTGCATGCGCGTGAAGAACCCGCTTCGGCTGGCCGAACTTCTGCTCGCCGAAGATAAGAAAATGTCGAGCGACCGGGTCCGGTCGCTGGCGGCGCCGGAGGCGGCTCCCAACAACCAGATCAACCTCACCCGCAAACTTCCCGTGCACGTCACTTATTTCACGGCCGCCGTGGAAGACGATGGCAAAACCCGCTACTTCAACGACATCTATGGCCACGAGGAGCGCATCGCGCTTGGCATCGAAGGCAAGGTGCATCTTGTGAAGGCGGTTCCCGAGCCTCAGGACCGGGTGCGTGCGGAGCCGGTGGCGCGCCTCGCCGAGACCAAAACAGGCGGCGCCCCTTTGCGCGACTGGGCGCGCAATGTGTTCGGTGGCAACTGACGGGATTGGTTTCCGCTCGTGTCATGATCGCGAAATTCGTCATCATCTGCAGCCGGTGCCGAACGAATTTCGCGACACCAGTCCCGGCATTTGACGCGAGTTCCGGCCCCGGCCGTTCGCCTTCGGAACGGCTGCTAACCGGTCGTTTACCTTTTCCCGCTACGGTCCGTCTTGCCCCGATCTCGCCGCATCCCAGCCGCGATGCGCCCGCATTCGATGCTTACGAATGCTTAAGGATACGGGATTAACCATATGCTGTTCGGTTCCGTATCCCATGCCACCGGCATGGCGTCCCTCGTTTTGGGCGCCTGGGGAAAGCGGGGGCCTGCGACTGGTTTCAGTTGCGCAGTATTCGGGGGTTCGCTTTGGTATCGCGTCTCAGGGGTTTGCTTGCGGGTGTTGCCGCAGCCGCGCTGCTCGCCAGCGTCGGAGCTGTAGAAATCGTCACCGCATCCGGTGGCGCGCGCACAATTTCGCTCTACAACATCCACACGAAGGAAACCGTCTCGGTCCTCTATAAGAAGGACGGCCGTTACGTCGAGGCCAGCCTCGAGAAGATCAATCATGTCCTCCGCGATCATCGGCGGAACGAAGCGACCAAAATGGATCCAGAGCTCGTCGATTTGCTCTGGGAGATGCATCACGAGCTCGGCTCGAAGGAGCCGATCCATGTCATTTCCGGGTTTCGCTCGCGCACGACGAATGAATTGCTGCGCCGGACCGTCGGTGGGCAGGCGAGCGAAAGCCGCCACATCCTCGGCAAGGCCGCCGACGTCCACTTTCCCGACGTTCCCCTAAAAAGCCTGCGCTACTCGGCGATGGTACGGGAGCGGGGCGGTGTCGGCTATTATCCAACCTCAGCGCTGCCATTCGTGCATGTGGATACCGATCGAGTGCGCAGCTGGCCGCGTCTGCCGCGCTTCGAGCTGGCCTTGTTGTTCCCATCGGGCGCGACGCGACATGCCGCAGCCGATGGTGGGTCGATCACCCGCGAGGACGTGCAGATCGCGAAATCGCGGTACGGCGACCTGGCGACGCAACTGGCGGCGTTCCACGGCCAGCGCCGCGGCGAGCGTCCGACCGCTGTCGCCGATGCCAGCCGCCCTGTCACTCCAGTGCAGGTTGCCGCTCTGGCACCAACAGCCGCCGAGCCGCGTTTGATCGATCCGCCGAAACCGATCCAGGTGGCGAGGCCGTCGCCGGCGGGAACCGGACCATCAGCTGGCGATCGCGCCAGATTGGCTGAGCTCGTCGCTTTCGCCTCGGCCGGATCAGCGCCGCAGCTGCTTCAGGGGCCGATGCCGGTCAGCCGCCCGAAGCCCGCGCTCCCGAGCCTCACCGGCACCGCGATGCCGGCGCCGGGGATCTTCAATCAACCGGCTGCCCCGGCTGCGCCCAAAATGGCGGCACTTGGACCGCCAACCGCAGCGCCCGGCACGGCCACGCTGACGGACTCAGGGTCCCTCGGGCCTCAATGGACGTCGGCGCCAGCCTATGACGACGAGCATCCCGATGAGCTGTCCTATCGCCCGTTCCCGATCGCACCGTTCCTGACTGATACGGCGAACACACCTCTGATGAGCGACCTCGTGCACCACGATGTCGCACGCACTGTCGAGCTGCTCGATCAGCCGGGTTCGGTCCCGCCGCTGCGGTTCCGGGCCGGCGAGCAGACCGCGCGTTTGCTCTGGGCACAGCAGTTCACGGGTGAAGCCAGCGGCCTGTCAAAGCTGCAGGAGGCCAAGCATCCGGCCGGTGTCACCTCGGGCGGGGTCCAGAGCCGTTCGGTTCGGACGAGCCAGAACTAAGGAGCGCCCGGCGAGCCTGCATTCTCATGTCCGGATCGCCGGCTGGCGGCATTGCCGATCAGATGATGGGCTGCGGCCTTGGCGTTTGCGGCCACGCCCTCGGCGCCGAGCACCTGGGCAAAAGCAACGGCGCCTTCATGGAGCATCACGAGTTGCTCGGCGACGCGCTTCGGGTCCGCGATCCGGGCAGCGCGTACCAGTTCCTCGAAGTAGGCCAGATAGAGCCGCTTGTGCAGGCGGACCTGTTGAAAGACCGGATCGGACGCCGCGCCGTATTCGCCAGCGGCGGCCACAAACGGGCAGCCTTTGAACTCGCTGTCCTGCATCCACCGATCGAGCTGATCGAACGTGGCCAGCAGGCGCTCGCGCGGGTCATCTGAAGCGGCTTCGACAAAGGCTCGCATCTCGTCGCGCGCCTGCTCGTCGACCTTGGCCAAAGCGGCCACGATCAAGTCCTCCTTCGACGCGAAGTGGCGATAGAGCGTCGTCTTGGCGATCCCCGTCTCCTCCATCAGCCGGTCGACACCGGTTGCGTGATAGCCATGCCGGTTGAACAAGCGGATTGCCGTATCGATCAGATAGTCCTTCTTGTCAGCGCGTTTCATGGGCGTCCTGAGTACAGATTAGTACTCTTTATGGGTCCATAAGGCCGGATTTCGCAAGCCAAATATCACGCGTTCGTGAACAAACCCAATATTATATGCCTAATCCCGGCTCACGGGCTAGTGAAGCAACGTGATTTGCACGCCGACACTGATCGGTACATATTCACATCACCAAACGCTACAAAATGGTAGCGACGAGATGATCAAGAGCCAAACCATAACAAGCCAATGGAGATGACCATGAAGACCGCACTCGCTGCCCTGCTTGCCCTCAGTGTCCTGTCCGGCGCTGCCAATGCCCGCACCGTGTTCGACGACCTGCGCGACAGCGCGCCCCGCTCGGACGTGTTCACGGATATCCGGAACTCCGCACCGCGCTCGATCTTCGACGAGATCCGCGACAGCGCTCCTCGCTCGATCTTCGATGAGATCCGCGACAGCGCCCCGCGCTCGGACGGCGTCTTCGGTGAGCTGGAGCGGAACGCGCCATAACCGCACCAACAATCATGAGACCAGACGGGAGGGCTCGGGCAACCGGGCCCTTCTGTTTTTTTTGAGCTGACGATGCCTTCTCTTTGACCAACGAAAACGGGCGCCATCGCGAGGTGGCGCCCGTGCGTCATCAGTTTCGAAGTGCAATTAACGCGCTTATTCCGCGGCGTCCATCATCGGAGCGCTGACCGGAGCGTCGTCATCCATTCCGAGCGCATGCAGGTAGGTGGCGAGGATGGCTTCCTCTTCCTGGCGGTCGGTCTGGCTTTTCTTGCGAAGGCTGACAACCTTGCGCAGCACCTTGGGATCGAAGCCGATGGCCTTCGCCTCGGCATACTTGTCCCGGATATCGCCGGCGATCGCTTTCTTCTCTTCCTCGAGCCGCTCGATCTGTTCGACGAACTGGCGGAGCTGGTTCTGCGCGGAGGCTTGGAGCGTCATCTGAGTCTTTCCCTCGACCGAATCTAAACCTGCAACCGAGCCTAGACCCCGACGTGGCCTAAGCAAGGCGAACGACCTTTCTCTCCCGGCAATCCACAGGCTCTGCACTAGGCCTGCAGCCCAGGGATTTCGCCCGATTCGGCTGGTACGTGCTATAGGCAAGGCGGGAAACGCAGCATTCGAGGACCCGCGAAGGGCCCGAATCCAAAGGGGCACCGGTTCGGACGGCCAGCTGGCCGCCCGCCCGGCTGAGGTCGATGGGGACATTCGCAGCGCTGGCGCCATTTCGGACGCGCGGTTTCAAGTTTCAATGGCCGGCCGACCTGCTGACCGCATGGGCGCTCGAGATGGAGACGCTCATTCTCGGCTGGTACGTCCTCGTCGAGACCGGGTCGGTGTTCCTGCTGACGGTGTTCGGCTCGCTGCAACTGCTCGGCACGTTGATTTCACCGATGCTCGGTGTCATCGGCGATCGCTTCGGCCAGCGGAACCTGCTCGCCGGCATGCGGGCCGTCTATCTGCTGCTGGCCTTGATTCTGATGGGGCTGGCGATGACCGACAACCTGACGCCCCTGCGTGTCCTGATCGTCACCGGTTTTGCAGGCCTCGTGCGGCCGTCCGATATCGGCATGCGCAGCGCACTTGTCGCCGAGAGGGTACCCGCCGCCGACTTGGTTGCAGCGATGGGTATCTCGCGCACAACATCGGATTCGGCGCGGATCGCCGGGTCCCTGGCCGGCGTGGGCATGCTGGCCATGTTCGGCATGGGGCCAGCCTACGCGATCATCTCGACGTTCTATTTTCTTGGTTTGATCCTGACGCTTTGTATCGGCCGGCGGCCAGCTGCTGCCGGACAGGCCTCGGGCGTGACTGGCGGCAGCGCCAATGTTGGGGAGGCCGCAGCGCACCCGCCGCGCAAATCACCGTGGCGCGAGCTTCGCGAAGGACTTGCCTACGTGTGGACGACGCCGCGTTTGTTGGCCGCCATGTGGCTCGCGTTCCTCGTCAACATGACCGCTTTTCCGCTGTCCGGGCAATTGCTGCCTTACGTCGCGAAGGAGGTCTACCACGTCGACAAGTCGGGCCTCGGCCTGCTGGCGGCGAGTTTCGCTTTTGGCGCCATGCTGGGCTCGATCGCCGTCAGTCTGGCAGGCCGCTCAATCCGGCCGGCGCGGATGATGATCCTGGCCGCCGTCATATGGTACGGCGTACTGATTGCCTACGCGCAGGCCGAAACCGCGGCCTTGGGTATGGCGGCCCTGATGGCAGCCGGGTTCGCACAAAGCTTCAGTATGGTGCCGCTGGCGGTCATGCTGATGCGCACATCCGATCAACAGTTCCGCGGTCGCGTCATGGGCGCACGCATGCTCGCGATCTACAGTCTGCCGTTCGGGTTGCTGGCGGCCGGCGCGCTCATCGACAAGGTGGGATTCGCCATGACCGCAACGCTCTATGCGGTGGCTGGGCTGATGCTGGTCGGTGTCATCGGTCTCGTCTGGCGGAGGGATATCTGGCCAGCCGAGGCTCCCGGCAATGTCCGGTGATGCGTAAGCCTATGAGGCAGCGGGCCACGCGAGTCAGTAGTGTGCCGACTTGGCTTCGGCGAGCGCCCGGTTGAACTCGGCGCCGAGGATCATGATCATCCCCGACACCTGGAAGAAGATCAGGGCGGACAGAAGCTGGGTCAGGCCAGCATAGAATTTCGTATAGTCGCTGACCGTCAGCCATGTCGAGTAGACCGCGGCGGCGAGAATCCAAAGGCCGACGCTCAGCACGACCCCGGGCCAGATGTCCCAAAGACTGCGACGTCCGGCGGCCAGCCACATGTGATAGGCAATCAGCTGCAGCATTGTGACGGCGATGACGATCGTGTACCGGGTTGGCAGCGAGAACAGTCCGTGATCGAGCAGCCAATGCAGGGCCGGCATTTTGCTGTTGGCGACGATGGCTGGGCCGACGACAACGCCCCAGGCGATAACCAGCATGCCGGCAGCCGTTCCAAACACGAACAGCGAGCTTTGCGCGAGACACCACAGATAAGAGCGGCCCTCCTTCACGCGATAGGCCACGTTCAGGGCGGCGCGCAGGCTCTCGATCGCGCTGGTCGCAAAGATCAGCGACACGGCAGCACCCACCGTCAGGAGTCTGTACTGGCTCTGGCCCATGACGCGCTCGACTTCGGGCGAGAGCGCCTTGGCGACGGGTTCCGGCACGGCCTCGAACAGTTGGGAGATGGCGTAGGTCGCAAGTTCGCGTCCACCAATCGTACCAGCAAGCGCACCAAGAAATATGCAGAACGGGAAGATCGAGAGCAGGAACGAAAACGCGATCGCTCCGGCCATGGAGAAACCGCTGTCTTCGAACAGGGTCCAAAGCGCGCGCCGCAGAACCACGAATCGACCCGGCATTCAGCCTTCTCCTCAAATCAGTCCCGAACTTAGCGATCTGACCGGGTTGCGTCGAGGTAGCGTCGCCTCGTGATCGAATCGGCGCCTGATGTATTGCTGCAAGTGTACGGCAAAAAAACAGGTGCCCGATGGCAGCGCCACGTTTTCTCGGTTAATGTACGGGCCTGGAGGCCACGACTTGAACGAACACTCGACCAAGCATCGAACGCGTTGCCACAAGGGGTGTTGGCGGGCATGACCGCTGATCTGAATGACTTCGCCGTCGAGCTCCGCCAGCTGGAAGCGCTGCGTGATCGCCTGAGCCGCGAACTCGACCGCCATGACGCCTGGCGGGCGCTCTGTCAACTCGATGAACGTGAGCGCTCGGGCCATCCGGTTCTGGTCGTCGAGAGCACCGCGATCCGGCGCTCGCTTGAAGCGCAACTGCGCACCGCCGTTCCCGGCTGGTCGCTGCTCGTACCCCTGGACGGTCTGATTGGGGCACTGAAGGATCCCGATGCGTATTCGGCAGCGCAAGCATCGACGGCTGCGGTCTCGCGATTGCAGCCGGCAACGCCGCTGGTGGTATCCGCCGAATCTGGCGCGCGGATCGAGCCCGCCGATGCATCGCCGGTGCGGGTCAAGATCAAGGCTGGGTCGCTGATTGTTCCCAACCTCAATATTGCCTCAGGGCCGCAGATACCGATCGACCAAAGCGCGTCGGATGCTGCGGTTCCGGAGGCGGCGCAAGGGCTGCGGTCGCCAGCCATAGAAACCGTGTCTACCGAGGCGCTGGCGCGCATTCGCGGAATTCGAAGCTTCGATGTCGATGCCAAGCTCGATGCGATCGACCATCAGGCGAACCGCGGACCTCGCGAGCCGGTGGTCAGGGAAACCGTGCCCGTCGCCGTGGCCAGTCCACCGCCGGAGGCCGAGCGGGAGACGGTGCGGCCACCCGAAAGTCCACCCGTCGCATCGTTGGCGCCGGCCGCACCGATACCGGGCGAGGCCAACAGCCGGAATGGGGAGGATCGTCTGGCCGCGCTCGAGGCGGAAGTCGATCTGCTGATCACCGCGCCGCGCCGGGCCGATCAGGCCTCGCTTTCCAGAATCTCGGGCTGGGGGGATCTGCCGGCCGCGGCATCCGCGCCGGAGCGCGCCGACCTCGATGATCTGGACGTCGAGGAAGCCGAAGTCACAATCATCCCGTTGGACAAGCCAGGGCCGGCTGCGCGACCTGCACTGGCGTCCGTCCCGCCGGTCGCCGCACAGCCGCCGGCGGCTCGCTTCGCAAGGCGGGAGCGCAAGCGTGAAGCGGCCGAGATCGACGACGCGTGGCACGACACGGCCGCTCTCGACGACATTGATGAGGCCGCGGTCGAGATCATCCGTTTCGACACTGCAGAGACGAAAGATAGCGGCAATGCGGCCCGAACCGAAGCAGCGGACCAGCCGGGCCGCAAGGGTCTTGGTCCCCGGCTCGTAAAGACGTTTTCGGATCGATAGGCTTAACGACCTGCACGCGCCGGCGGCCGATGTGGCGCGGCACACGGCACCTTGCCACTGGAGGCCCGCAGGCTATGGTGCGGCCTCGTTCCAGCCGCACCGGATGACCGCCATGACCCTCGCTCGCGCCGCCTTTCCTGCTGGATCTGATGCGGCGTTGGTGCCTCACGGGGAGGCCCTGAGTGCGGCGGAGCGACTGCTGTCCCTCGCCAAATCAGGCGTGCGCGCCAAGCAGGCGGCGGCCGCCACGCCCGATGCCGCCCAGCATTCCCTGCATGGATTGGCATGGCTCGCAACGACGGTCGAGGCGCTGCGGCAGATGCTCGGCTGGGCCAAGACGCTCTCGACCGAGGGCCGGTTCGGCGAGATGGAGCGGCGGCTTCTGGATGTCGCTTACGCCGAGTATCTCGCGCAGATCGCGGGCGGCATACCTATGAGCCAGGGCGAGACCGTCCGTCTCCACCAGATGGGTGTCCCGGCCACCGAGGCCTCAGCCTTTGTCCGTGGCGCTGTTGCCGACCTGATCGAGAACGGCTCCAGCGACGCCAACAAGGCGCGGGTCGCCGCGCTGATCGCGGCCCAGCCCGAGGCGACCACATTCGGCGACAGCGGCCTTGACGAGACGCATGCCGCGATGCGCGAGGAGATGCGCCGCTTCTCGCTCGAGCAGGTGCTGCCGCACGCCCACGGCTGGCATCTGCGCAATGAGTACATCCCGCTCGACGTCATCGCCCAGATGAGCGCCATGGGTGTGTTCGGCCTGACCATTCCGGAAAGCTACGGCGGCATGGGGCTCGGCAAGGAAGCCATGTGCGTCGTCTCCGAGGAGCTTTCGCGCGGCTACATTGGTGTCGGCTCGCTCGGCACACGGTCCGAGATTGCGGGCGAGCTGATCCTCCACAACGGCACCGACGCGCAAAAGCAAAAATATCTGGCCAGGATCGCCCGCGGTGAAATTCTGCCAACCGCGGTGTTCACCGAACCCAACACCGGCTCGGACCTCGCGTCTTTGAAAACGCGCGCCGAGCGCCACGCCGAGGTCTACAAAGTCTACGGCCAGAAAACCTGGATCACGCATCCGGTCCGCGCCGACATGATGACGCTGCTCGTGCGTACGAACCCGAAAGAGCTTGGCTACAAGGGGCTGTCGATGTTCCTCGCAGAGAAACCGCGCGGCACCGACGCTACGCCGTTTCCCGCGCCTGGCATGTCTGGCGGTGAGATCGAGGTGCTCGGTTATCGCGGCATGAAGGAGTTCGACATATCATTCGACGGCTTCGAGGTGCCGGTGGCGCAGCTGCTCGGCGGCGTCGAAGGCCAGGGCTTCAAGCAGCTGATGGCGACATTCGAATCCGCGCGCATCCAGACGGCGGCCCGCGCTGTTGGCGTCGCGCAATCGGCGCTCGATCTCGCGTTGAAATACGCCCTCGACCGGCAACAGTTCGGCAAGGCGATCTACGCCTTTCCGCGTGTCGCCAACAAGATCGTCATGATGGCCGTCGAGACGATGATTGCGCGTCAGATGACGTACTTCGCCGCGCGTGAGAAGGATCAGGGCCGGCGCTGTGATCTCGAAGCGGGCATGGCCAAGTTGCTTGGGGCGCGCATCGCATGGGCGAACTCGGACAACGCTCTGCAGATCCACGGCGGCAACGGGTTTGCCCTCGAATATCCTATTTCGCGCGTCTTGCAGGATGCGCGCATTCTCAACATTTTCGAAGGCGCCGCCGAGATCCAGGCGCAGGTGATCGCGCGACGTCTGCTCGAAGGCGCGAACTGAGTGGCACCGTTGATTGAAGGCGGCCTCGCCAGCCTGTTGGCTGGCATGGCCGTGGTGGTTTTCAGCCGCCGAGCCGCTTCAGCACGATCTGGGCCGTCGTCGATTTCGGCTCTAGCTCGAGCACCCGCTTCAGGTCGGCGACGGCTGCGGCCTTGTCGCTCTTCTCTTTAGCCATCGCCCGGGCGAGCAGCGCCAGAACGGACTTCGGCTCCAGCTTTAGCGCCTCATCGGCATCCTTGATCGCGGCATCGGCCTTGCCAAGTTGTTGTTGGGCAGCGGCACGGGTGGCAAGGGCTGCGGCGGCTTTCGGATCGATCGCAAGGGCGGCGGTTGCGTCGGTCACCGCGCGCGCGGAAGCGCCGGCGCGACGATACTGCTCGGCCCGGCCCGTCAACGCCGCTGCCTTCTTCGGATCATACCTGAGTGCGACGGAATAGTCGGCAGCCGAGCGGATCCGCTGGCCGAGCGCAGACCGGATATCGCCGCGCTTGGTCCAGATATCGGCATTCTTCGGGTCGAGCGCGAGCGCCCGCGACAGATCCGACAGGGCTTCGCGACCCTTGCCGGTGGCATCGAGCTGCGCGGCGCGGGCGGTATAAGCGGCCAGCAGTTTTGCTCGATCCTTGCCGGCTTCTTTCACCAGCGTTCCACAAGCGGTGATCGCTTTCGCGCGATCGGTGATCTGCGAGCAATCGGCAAGCGATACAGTCGGAGCCACCGGTACGGCTGGCGCAGTGGCCGCAGGCTTCGCCGGCTGCAACTGCGGCTGCTGAGCGCTGGCCGTTCCTGCGATCGCAATGGCCACGATCACTGTCGTCGTGCGAGCGGCGGTGACCAGTACTGATTTGAGCTGCATTGTCCTGCACTCCTCCAAATGAATTTATGAACTAGTTCATAAGGATCTGATCAGAAAAGGCAAATCTGTAGTTCCACTTGCCCCCAGTTCAGAGCCGGCAGGCGCCGGGGCGATGCGCAGCCACAGGGCGTCCGCTGGCCGCAGTCACCTGCTCGTGAAAGAAATTGAACGTTGAGTACATTGCGTCGAACGCCCAACTTCGGCATAAATCCGATCCGGACTGTACCGTTATAAAATGAGCCCAAGAAGCCGGCGACCGGCCCCGGACCGCTGGATGCGATCTGGTTCAATGAACAGAAGCGCTCAACTATGTTGGCGGAGAGCCATGCCTCACCAGTACGCGCGCCTGGAACACGGACAGCGCTGCCGGTAAGATCACGAAGCGACGGCCCATTTTCTGAGGATTTTCATGCGCGGTTCCCTCATCGTCCTGACGCTTTTAGCGGCGCCGGTCCTATCGACCGCAACGGCTGTCGCGCAGACCGCGACACCCGCACCAGCCCCACCGCAAACCGCGCCACCGCAGGCGCCGGTCCAAGCACAACAACCGGTCGCGCCCGGGCAGCCCTCGACGAATGCCGCCCAACCCACGCGTCCGCCGGCGGCAGCCCAGCCAACCACTCCGGCGCAGCAACCCGCAACGCTGCCGCCCAGCGCACCACCAGCCGCCGCCGCTCCCACGGTATTGCCGCCTGCAGCGCCGGCGTCCGTCGCAACCGGCACGGTGCCGGCGGAAATGGCGCAATGCACCGGCGACAACACACCGACCGCCATCGATGCCTGCCGACGGGTCATCGAAAACCGCCGCGTTTCGCGCGACGTGCTGGTCATGGCGCACGCCAACCGGGCCGCAGCACTGTTCCAGCGCAATGAGGTTGATCAGGCGATCAGCGATCTTAATGAGGCGATCCGCCTCGATCCGCGTCATGTCCGGGCCATCGCGCTGCGCGCCCAGTCGCACGCCCGGCGTGGCGATCTCGACCGCGCCATTGCCGACATGACGACCGCGATCGGTCTGCGCAGCGACCAAGCGTCCGCCCTGCGCGACCGGGCAGCGCTGCACCAGCGCAAAGGGGATATCAATGCGGCGCTGGCTGATCTGAACGCCGCCGTTGATCTCAATGCCCAGGACGCGGTGGCATTGCAGCAGCGCGGCGCGCTGCATTTGCAGGCCAACCGGGTCGATCGCGCCCAGGCCGATCTCGACGAAAGCCTCAGGCTCGCGCCGAACAGCGCGATGACGCTGGGTATCCGGGCTGATCTGCGCCAGCGCCAAGGCGATCGCCCGCGGGCCCAGGCCGATCTCGACGCCGCCCTGCGCATCGAGCCACAGAACGCCCAGTTGCTCGCCCAGCGAGCCCGCCTCAATCCGGTGGCTGGTCAGCCTCAACCTCAGGCCCAAGCCCAGCCACAGGCTCTGCCTCCGTCCCAGCCCCAGCGATCACTTGCCGATCTCAATGCCGCTGTCAGGGCCAATCCGAACAATATGGCCATGCTGCTCGAGCGGGCCACCGCGAGCCTGCGTGCCGGCAACCATGAACAGGCCATCCGCGACGTTGACGTTGTCCTCCGCGCTGACAATCGAAACGGGCCGGCTTTTCGCGTGCGTGGCTTGGCGTTCGCGCGCCGCGGTGATGCCGCTCGGGCGATCGGCGATCTCACGCAGGCCATCAACCTCAACGTTCGCGATGCCGAGGTGTTCTTGATCCGCGCCGAAGCGCACTTGCGGCGCAATCAGCGGCCAGCCGCCATTGCCGATTATCGTGCGGTGCTGCAGATCGAACCGGCCAACCAATTCGCGCGGGCTGGGCTGCAGCGTCTCGGTGTCGCCAACTGAGGCGCACCATTTGTTGCCTCAGCTCAGCTTAATGTCGAGATCGTGGCACTCGGTCAGATCGGGCGGCTCCCAGTGATCGAGCATCCGCAGAAGGGCCGCTTCCGGAACGGGCTGCGCGCGGTCTGAGTTGCGTTTGCGGAGGTCCCGTTCAGCCGTCTCGCAATAGACGATACGCACCTTGGCGCGGTAGTCGGCGAAGAGATCGATCAACCCGCGCCGCCGGCTGCGCCCCAGGTTGGTCGCGTTCCACACCAGGGGCTGGCCAGCGCGCAGCGCTTCGCGGGCACGCTGGCGGGCGGCAGCGACAACGACGCCTTGCGCCCCGTTTGGATCAATGTCGAGCTCCGCGCGTAGAGCATCGAGCGAGATGATCGCGTGCCCGTGCGCATTGGCGGCGAGCCAGGTGTCTTTGCCGGAGGCGGGCAGGCCGCAGAGCAGCGTCACATGGCTCGCCCAGTCGTCATGGGCGGCATAGTCGATTGAGCGGCCGGGTTTGCGAAAGTACAGAAATCGGCTGTGCGCCGAGGCAAACGGCCGCGGTTGTCCCAGGCAGTTCTGCTCGCGCGCCAGCTCGCGAAATAGCGCAATCGCATCCATGAGGCGGGCTGCGTCCGGACAAATCCGGCCGCGCACGTCCGCCTCGGCGAGAAGCGCCAGCAAATCGCTGCGCGTCTGGTGACTGATTTCGCAGAGCAGGCGGACCGGGTCCTCGCGCTCCAGCAGGTAGAGCGGGCGCTGATGGTGTGTCACCAGGTGGCAGATTGTTTCGCGTTGCGCGTATGGCGCGTCAAGGCGCCAGAGAATGCGTCGCGCCATCACTTGGCCGCGCCGCGAATGGCCCCGTGCCGTGACGCGGCCGGCCTCATCGATCCGCGTCGTCGCTGGTTTTGCGACGTCGTGGAGCAGTGCCGCCCAGAACAACGTCGCCCGCTCGGTTGCCGGCAAGCGCTGCCAGTCCCGGGTGTCAACAAGGGCCTCGGTGACCATACGCGTATGGATCTTGACGTTACCTTCGGCATGAAAGATCGGGTCCTGCGGGCAGACTTCGAGTGCGCGAAACCAGTCGAAGGCGTCCTCGATGCTTGGCCAGTCGAACCCGCCCGTTGTCGGGTCAGGCACGAGTGCGTTAAACAGGGTCACGTCCGTCTCCGGCGGTCTTGCGCATCATTCGCCAGCCGGTTCGGCAGGATCGGACGCGCATGCCAGTGGCTATCCGAGTCGATGACTGTTGTCAGGAAGTCGTGGCGCACATACTTGAACCGGCCAACGACCTGGCCCTGTTCCTCAATCTTGATGTAGAGCCCCTCCATCATGTCGGAAGGGTCGGTCTGGCGTTGGACAATCGTGGCATCGTTGGGCGGTACGGTGGCCGCTTCTGCGAGTGCGGAGCGCCAGGTCGGAGATTTGAACGCCGATCGCGCAAGCAAGCCGGTAAGCACGGCCCCGCTCGCGACGGGCCCCGTATGCAGCACCGGCACGGACACAATCGGCAGGCCGTCCAGCAGCTGGCGTCGCCGCACTGTCGAAAGAAACGTTTCCGTCTTGCGATCGAGAATGTCGAACTCCAGGAAGTGATGCGGAAGGGCGTCATAGAAGATCGTATGCTTCGCATAGAGCCACTCGCCATAAAGGATATGGCGTGTTCCCAGCGTCTCCCGCAGGGCCCCGGCGAGGCCGTGCGCCCAGCTCTTGAACCGATCGAAATGCCGTTCGCGTGGTCCGCCGGTCAGGTAGTGCCCGCGGCTTTGCAGCAGCAGCCGTCCGTCCGCGTCGAAGCTGATCGCGGCGTTGGCGCCGTCGACCTTTTCCTCCACAATGAGATACCGGCCGGCAATCTCGTCGAAGCCGGCGCGTGTGAGATCCTCGTCGCCCGGCTGCAATGCGGAATCGCAGATATGCCGCGTTCGCGGATATTTGCGGATGGCGCTCATGCGGGCTCGTCCCCGACCCTGGCGACGGCAATGATGTGGCCCAACACATATTCGATGCGCACGTTCGATGCGCCGGCGGACTTGAGCAGTGCCTCCAGGGACGCGCGGGTGAAGAGCTGCAAGTGTTCCGGGTTCTCGTCGGGTTTGGACGGAACCGACGCGACGACGAAACGCCGCGCCAGACGGAGTGCTTCGCGCGCCATGGGGGCCGGATTGGGCTGGTGCTCCAGCACTTCGAGCACGGTGACCACATCGAACGAGCGGTCGGCGAACGCGAGACGGCAGGCATCGTCACTGGACACCTGGAGCCGGCCTATTCCGCCGCGATGGACCGCCTCGAGGTGCGCGCGCCGCTGCAGATCAGGCTCGACGGCGGTGATGGCAAGCTGCGGAAATGTGTCGAGCAGCGGCCACAAGAACACGCCGCGCCCTGTGCCGACATCGAGCAGCGTGGCCGGCTCGAGCGCCTTGAGCACGCCCAGCACGGCGCGAATGCGCGGCAGTTCCTTCGTGCGCTTGAAGCGGTGAAGCTTCAGTCCCGCAGCGCGACCATGCGCGATCAGGTCGTCATCCGAAAGGTTCGGCTCCGATTGTTGGAGCTGGCCGCGCACATATGCAGCAGCCAGTTCGCTGTAGAGGTTGGCGGTGTCGACCATGCCGAGGCGCTCGCTGCAGGGCCGGCCACCCGCATCCCTGGACGCGGCGCACCGGTGGCACCTAAAATTGCTGGCCAATGTCTTCGCTCAGAATTCGGCACCGGGCAAGGCGCGCCGCCCGATCGCGACGTTCGTCACCATCTCGGAACTCTCTTTACGAACGACACAATCACCACAAGGGCGCTGGCCTTCTAACGGCGTGCGCCGGTCGGGCCATGGCCCGGTATGGCGACGGCCGCACGCGGCACGTCTGGAGCAACTGCGCCAGGCGCGGCGAGGATAGGCCCCGCGGGCCGCGTATACGGGGCTTCGGCCACCTGTTCCGTGTCTGCTACTGCCGACATGTGCTCCGCGATCAAGCAGGCCGCAATGTTCACGATCACGACCAGCAGCGCGAGCTGGCTGATGGCGCCGGTTTGCAGATGCGGCAGCGGCTCGTCGGGCAGCGTCAAATGATAGCGTTTGCGGGGCGATCTCGTTTGCGTCATGCGGGCAATGTAACTGAAACACCCGCATAGGTTGTTAATTCCAGAAACATCATCTTAAACGTGTTTTCGAAATCTCGTTCGCATCAAAGCCGTAAACGAGACGTTAACGCGATGGCGTGCCGGTCTGTTTCGCCTGCTCGCGCAGGACGAACTTCTGGATCTTGCCGGTCGAGGTCTTCGGCAGAGGTCCGAACACGATGGTCTTTGGCACCTTGAAGCGCGCCATGTTGTCCCGGCAATAGGCGATGATATCGTTGGCCGTGGTTGGCAGCGCGTCTGGCTTCAGCGTAACGAAGGCGCAGGGCGTCTCGCCCCATTTTTCGTCGGGTTTTGCGACGACGGCGGCCTCCATGACCTCCGGGTGGCGATAAAGGACTTCCTCCACCTCCAGGGACGAGATGTTCTCGCCGCCCGAGATGATGATGTCCTTCGAGCGGTCCTTGACGTCGATGTAGCCGTCGCCATGCCAGACCGCGAGATCGCCGGAATGATAGTAGCCGCCGGCAAACGCGTCCGTCGTGGCGAGCCTCGTTCTTGAGATAACCCTTCATGATCGTGTTGCCGCGCATCATGATCTCCCCGATGGCGGCCCCGTCGCGCGGCATCGGCGCCAGTGTATCGGCATTAGCAACGACCATGTCCTCGATCAGCGGATTGGAGACCCCCTGCCGGGCCATCAGCGCGTAGCGCAATGTCGTGTCGCCGGTGTCCCACGCACTCATGTGCGCGCAGTACGTCGACGGGCCATAGCTCTCGGTCGTGCCGTAGAGGTGCAGCACCTCGAAGCCCATCGCCTCCATGCGTTCGATGACGATGGCAGGCGGCGCGGCGCCGCCGGTCGCCACCTTCGGCCGGGTCGGCAGCGCGCGCTTGTCGCTAGCTGGCGCATGCACCAGCATGTTGAGCACGATCGGCGCGCCGCACATGTGCGTTACGCGATGTTCGGCGATCAGGTCGAAGATGCGCTTCGGCTCAACCCGGCGCAGGCACACGTGCGTGCCGCCCGCCGCCGTCACCGCCCAGGTGAATGTCCAGCCCGAGCAATGAAACATCGGCAGCGTCCATAGATAGCGGCTCTCGTGATCGAGCTTGAACGTCATGGCGTTGGCGAGCGCGCCCAGATGCGCGCCGCGGTGGCTGTAGACCGCGCCCTTCGGATTGCCGGTCGTTCCGGACGTGTAAAGCAGGCAAATCGAATCCCATTCGTCCTCAGGCCCGCAATAGGAAAAGTGCGGATCGCCGGCCGCAATGAAGCGCTCATACTCGATGCCGCCAAAGGCCGGCGCGTCCACCGTTTCCGTATCGGCGATATCGATGACGATCGGCCGCTTCGCGCCGAGCTTGTCGAGGACCGGCGCGACGACTCCGTGAAACTCACGATCGGCCAGCAGCAGCTTCGCCTCGCCGTGCTCGAGACAGAACGCGATCGCGGCCGCATCGAGGCGGACATTGATCGGGTTGAGCACAGCTCCGATCATCGGCACGGCGTAGTGCGCCTCGAGCATCGCCGGCACATTCGGCGCCATGATCGCGACGGTATCGCCGCGCTTGATACCCGCCTTGGTCAGCGCATGAGCCAGCTGCCGGGCCCGGGCGTAGAACGCGCGATACGTTACGCGCCGGTCACCGTGCACGATGGCCAGGCGGTCCCCGAAAAACGACGCGGCACGCGCGAGAAAACTCACCGGCGTCAGCGGCACGTAGTTGGCCGGGCATTTCCTGAGCTCGGGGCGATCCAGCATTGTCCGCTCTCCACGTGATGCGGGCCCCCAAAGTTTCCCGAGGCCATGAGGCTGTCGCCATAGCATGCCGTCCGGCCGGCTGTCAGGCGCGGATCTCCTGGCGCAGGCCGCGCGCATCCAGCGGCGGGTCGGAAGGAAAGCAATGCGCGATCCCGGCGCGCAATCGCCCCGCCGTCCAGCAGCAGGCGCAGGCATCGAGCAGGTCGTCCGGTCCGGCCGCTGAAGCGCGCCACGTGGGTGCGGGCAGCGTGTCGACCGGAAAGCCACCGGCGGCCAGCAACCGGCGGCGCAATGCGAGGCCCGGTTCGTTCGGGCGCGATTTGACCTTCTTCGGCAGATCGAGCGCCCGTTCGCCGTTCATCGCCCAGAAGGCCAGCTCGGGATGGCACTCGAAGACGCGGTCTTGCAACGCCGGCGTCATCAGCGCGTCGATCTCGCGGATCTTCGGGAAGAGGTGGAACATCTGCTTCGCGATCTTGCGCGGCGGATCGGAATGGCGCTGCGCCACCTCGCAGGCCCGGCGATAGTCGGTTTCCATCACGGCGGCCCGTGCCGGTACGGCAAAGAGCGAGGACTGCCGTGCGCCGAGCTTGGAGCGGGCGACACCATCGCCGGCACGCCCGCCGGTGCCGACGCGCTCTGGCAATCCGATCGGCATGTCGACGGCGATGATCACCGGCGCTTCCAGCAACGTGAGCATGTCTGTGAACTTTGGCAAAATGCGTACGCGGAGCGGCACCGCATCATCGAGACAGCGCAGCACCACCAGCCACCCGGCCGGGCAGCCATCGACGCCAGCGAGCCAGGCTGCCGTCATTTGTCGGTCTCGCGATGAGCCACGGCCCAGACCATCGCATCGGTCTCCAGGAGCCATTCGATCGGCCACGCCGGCACCTGCGAGAGGTCGCGCGGCAGCTGGCGCAGGTCCAACTCGTCGCGGCCGTCGCTGGCCGCAAGAACGCTGTCGAGCACGGACGTCGAGATGGAAAGCGCACCCTCCTGATTTCGCCCCTCGAGCATCGAGGCGAGGAGATAGGCCGACATAAGATCGCCGGTTCCCCGCGGGGCATTGGCGCGATGACGCACGCGGGTCAATCCAAGCGGTCCGCCGTCCATGACGGCGAGATTGCCGATCTCCCCGTCGATCCCGGTCGGTAGTGACTTCGCGAACGTGAGCGCGGCGCCATCCAGGTATCGGATGGCCTCGGCTGCATGACGCACCGAGCCGATGTGTCCGCGGGCGATAAAGCCAAGCTCGAAGCTATTGGGCGTCGCGATATCTGCGATCGGATACAGTTGCCTGGCGATCGCTTTCGCCGCGTCCCGCTCAATGTAAAGCCCTTTCGGTTCGTCTCCGAGCACGGGATCGCAGAGGTACCAGGTTTTCGGCTTGCGCGCCTTCAACCGCTCGACCACGTCGTGCGCGAACGCGACGTGCTCGACGCTCGGCAGATAACCAGTCATCACGGCATCGACGTCGGCGAGCCAGCCGTTCTTGTCGAGCGCGTCAATCATGCGGCGCAGCAGGTCCGGCGCGATGCGCTCGCCGGCAACGTGCGCGTGACCCGGATGGTTCGACAACAAGATTGTCGGCAGCGCTATCACCTCGTGTCCAAGCGCCTGTAAAGCAGGTACGATTGCCGAGAGACCAACGTGGCCGCGCGCAACCTGAGACGAAATGGCGAGAATGCGGGCCATACTTGCCGAACCTCAATAGACGTTCAATTCGAGCAGCGGCTTGTTGTCGAGGACGCGTTGATAGCCAAAGCGCGTGAGTTCGATCGACTGATAGCGGCCGTGGATCATGAGTTCTGCCATCGCGCGCCCGATTGCCGGCGATTGCTGCAGTCCGTGGCCGGAGAAGCCGCAGGCGAGCACGAACCCAGGCAGTGCGGCATGGGCGCCCAGAATCGCGTTGTGGTCGAGCATGCTGACGTCGTAATGGCAGCTCCACGCGCTCTGCACCTTCAGAGCTTGCATCGCCGGCACGCGATGCGCGAGGCCCGGCCAGATCGTCTCGTCGAACATCGCATGATCGATGTCGAAGTCCTCAGCGTCTGGGTCCTGATGCGCGGGCGGTGAGATGCCGGTGAGGTAGAACTTCCCTTCGGGCCGGAAAAACAGGCCGGTCGGGTCGATCATCAGGCCGGCGCCGGGCAGCGGTTCCTTGCAATCAACGACGAAGATCAGGCGCTTCTTCGGCCTGACCGGAATCTCGAGGCCCGCCATCGCCGCGACTTTCGCCGAATGCCAGCCAGCGGCGCAGATAAGGGTATTGCTCGCGATCGTATCGCCGCTGGCGAGCCGCATGCCCGCGATGCGCCCGCCCGCCACATCGACGCCGGTTACTTCGCCGGCGACGTAGCTGACGCCGCGCGCGATCGCCGCCTTGCGAAAGAGCTGCATCAAAGAATTCGGGTCGACCCAGCCTTCGCCCGTGCGTCCCCAGCCGGCAGCGCCGAGCCCCTCGGTCGAGAGCCAGGGAAACCGGCGCGCGATCTCCGGCAGATCAAGCAATTCGGTATCAGCGCCGAGGCTCAGCTGCAGCTTGATGTTGGCTTCGAGCGTCGGGCGGCCTTCGGGCGTCGCCATGATCATGTAGCCGCGCTCGCGAAAGGCGATATCGGCGTCGGGTCCGAATTCGCGTTTGATGTTGCGAAAGAAGTCGACCCCGAACTGTGAGATGCGAATGTTTTCGGGCGTCGAGAACTGTTGCCGTATCCCAGCGACGGCCCGGCCCGACGCGCACCACTGGTAGCTCGGGTCCTTCTCCACGACGACGACCCGGCCCTTGAAGCCGTCCCGCTTCAGAAAGTAGGCGATCGAGCTTCCGATTACCGCCCCGCCAACAATGACGATGTCGGCCGTCTGATTGCTCATGCGAGGCACTCCGCGACGAACAGCGTGAAGGCGCGTGCGCGATGCGAGATCGCGTGCTTCTTGTCCGGCTCCATCTCGCCGAAGGTCAAGGTTTGGCCGTCGGCGATGAACATCGGATCATAACCGAAGCCGCGGCTACCCCGTGGCGGCCACACCAGTTGCCCGAACACGCGTCCCTCGAACACCTGCGTTTCGCCGGTTGGACATGCGAGGCAGAGCGCTGCGGTGAAATTCGCGCGCGGCCCTTGACCAGCCCATGCGCCGCAGGCCGTCAGCTTGTCGGCAACCAGCTTCATTGCGACATCGAAGTCCTTCGACGATCCGGCCCAACGCGCGGAATAGATCCCCGGCGCGCCGCCGAGCGCGTCGACCTCTAGGCCGCTATCGTCCGAGAGCGCCGGCAATCCCGTGGCATTTGCGCTGTGCACGGCCTTGAGGCGCGCGTTGCCGGCGAACGTCGCCTCGGTTTCCTCGGGCTCGGACACGCCGAGTTCGCCGGCCGACACCGCGGTCAGTCCGAACGGCCGGATGAGATCGTTGATTTCGCGGATCTTGCCGGGGTTGTGGCTGGCGACGACGAGACGTGTTCCGCGCTGCAGTTTGGGCATCAGGGCAGTCCCCAGATCTTGGGTTCGGCGAATTCGAGGCAGTTGCCGACCGGGTCGCGGAAGTAGATCGAGCGTCCGCCGGAGGCCGGCCAGATGAAGTCGGCTTCGATCGCGACACCCTTCGAACTCCAGACGCTCCCGCCAGGCATTGATCTCGCGGGCGTTGGCGGCAAAGCAGATGTGCCCCGGTCCGACGGCGCCATGCGGCGGCACCGGCAAAGCTGTGGCGGCGGGCGGCTTCACCGTTGCGTCCGGATTGAAGATCAGCAGCACTTGGCCCCCGCATCGATAGAACAGTTGCCGCCCCGCCATCTTCGAGAACGGCGTCATCTCGAGCACGTCGGCGTAGAACGTTTCGATGGCGTCCAGGTCACGCGCGTAGAGGATGGTTTCGAGGATACCGGCTGGTTGCATGGATGGCCGCCTCCCTCAGATTGCGGGCCGCCACTTTAGACGGCTCAGCCGTTTTCGCCCAGCCAGTGCCGGTGGAGCTTCGGTCCGCAGCCAAACTGCCCGCGACTTCGTGCCTTGGCGCTTCTCCGACGCCGGCCGAGCCCAGCCGTTCGCCCGCCCATGCCGGCGTCCGAGAAACCTGCACAAAAGCCGTCCATGGGCATCGACGACAATCGCTGGGAGTGACGTGAACGGCCTCAGTCGCGCCTGCGTCCGCTATGGTAGCGATTGCGACGGGAAGTGGGTATGCTCCAATGTCATCGAACTACGCGTCCTGGCTCGACCCGGAGACTGCAATGTGATCGCTGATCGTGCACGGCGCGTAGCCGGTGTCGCAGTTGCCGCACTGTCAGGATGCCTGCTGGTTGCGCACGGCGCAGCGGCCGGCGACGCGGCAGCCGGCGCACGGCTCGCCGCGGCGCGCTGTGTATACTGCCACTCGTCCACACAAGTGACCCACTCGTTTGTGCCGCTTCTCGAAGGGCAGCCGAAATCCGCCTTCATTGCGCAGTGGCGTGCCTTCCGGGAGCGCAAGCGCACCGCCCCGCTGATGGTAAGCCTCGCGGAAGAGTTGAGCGAGCGGGATGTCGATGACCTCGCAGAACACTATGCGGCACTGCTGCCTCCGCGCGCCGCGGAATTGCCCGGCAGCGATGCCGGCGGTGCATTGGCTGATCGCTTGCGATGTGCCGACTGCCACGGTCCGGCATTGCAGGGGACGAACATGGGCACGGCACGGCTCGCCGGCCAAAAAGCGCGCTACACCGTCTGGTCGTTGACGCTGATGCGGGAGGGTGCCCGGTCACACGGAACCGCCGCGAAGCCGGATCCGCTCCTTGCCGACCTCAGCAACGCCGAGATCGAGTCGCTGGCCGCGCACTTGGCGTCGCTGCGCTGACCCGTCTGTGCCGACAGATAATGCATCATCTACCAACTTGGGGTACGCTACCAACACCATCGCCTTTCTCTGCCCGTGCGAAGAAAGGAAGTGTTAATCGCATACCTAATGGGGCGCAAATTCAACACCTCAGCTATTGGTGGATGGCTTTTCGCCGCACGAATGGCAACCTCGTTCATATGCCTCCTCGACGAACTCAGTGGGTCGAATCGGCTGGTGAGCGATCGGAATGCGGCTTGTCCGACGTTTCCCTCACGTCACCGTCAATTTCTGCAGGGCCACCAGCTCGCCGATGCCTTTCTTGGCGAGCACCATCAGCTGATCGAAACCCTCTTGGCTGAACGGAACGGTCTCGGCCGTGCCCTGGACCTCGACGATGCCGCCGGTCCCGGTCATCACGAAATTGGCGTCGGCATCTGCGTTGGAGTCCTCGGCATAGTCGAGATCGAGCACCGCCGAGCCCTTGTAGAGACCGCAGGAGACCGCGGCGACCTGATCGCGCAGCACGCCCTCCTTCACCATGTCGCGCTGGCGCATCCACTGGATGCAGTCGTGCAGCGCCACCCAGGCGCCGGTGATCGATGCCGTTCGTGTGCCACCATCGGCCTGGATGACATCGCAGTCGACCGAGATCTGGCGCTCGCCGAGCTTCGGTAAATCGACGACGGCCCGCAGAGCGCGCCCGATCAGGCGCTGGATTTCCTGGGTGCGGCCGGAGGCATGGCCGACGGTGACCTCCCGGCGGGTCCGCTCGGACGTCGCGCGGGGCAGCATCGAATATTCCGCTGTGACCCAGCCGCGGGCCTGACCCTTGAGCCAGGGTGGCACCCGCTCCTCAAGGCTCGCCGTGCACAGCACATGGGTATGGCCGAATTTGATCAGGCAGGAGCCTTCGGCATGCATCGATACGGCGCGCTCGATGGAGACGCGGCGCAGCTCGTCCGGCTGGCGTTTGGATGGGCGCATAGAAGGTTCTTTCGGTTCCGGCCGCTGGTGGTCGGTTGCTGATCGAGGACTAGGGGAAGGCGTGGCCGGCAAGCTACGGGAGCGCCCGCCAGAGATCAACCGCCAGAGATTCCCAATTGAATCGGCCAGCCATCATGGTGCCCGTTTCCTGTCGGATCAGCGCCGCGAGAATGCCGAACTTTCCCGGTTCCGCCGAAAGGTGGTATCGAGCGGGTCAATCCGGCCGGTTAACGCTAGCGGCTACCCGCCATCCAACTCGTGAGGACCCCCATGTTCGCTGTTGAAGTCCGTGACCGCATCATGATCGCCCATTCGCTGCCCGACCCGTTCTTTGGCCCGGCCGCCAACAAGCATGGGGCGACGTTTGTCGTCGACGTCGCGTTCTTCCGCGAGAAGCTGACCTCCAAGAACGTGGTCGTCGATATCGGCGCCGCCCTCGAGGTGTTGAACAAGACCTTGAAGCCGTTGGCCTATAAGGATCTCGATACGATCCCCGAGTTCAAGGGCAAGCTGACGACAACGGAGTTTTTGTGCCAGCACGTGTTCGAGGCGATGGCGAAGGCCGCGAAGGCCGGCGCCCTCGGTGAGGACGGCAAGGGACTGGCCAAGATCCGTGTGACGCTGCACGAGACGGATCTCGCGCGCGCCTGGGTCGAGGGACCGGTCGTCTGATCCGGCGGTTCCAGAGGGTTTCATGACGCGGTGCGCATTCGTCATTCCGGGCGACATCACGCTGCCGACGGGCGGCTATGCCTATGATCGCGCGGTGCTGGCATTGCTTGGCCAGCAGGGCGTTGACGCCGTGCACGTGGCCCTGCCCGCCAGCTATCCGTCGCCGACGCCGGGCGACCTGGCGGCGACGCTACAGGCGCTCGCCGATCTGCCCGCGGCGACCGTGCTGCTGATTGACGGCCTGGCCTTCGGCGCCATGCCCGATGATGTGGTGGCCGCAATCCGGCAGCCGATCGTCGCGCTTTGCCATCACCCGCTCGCCCTCGAAGCGGGACTCGGGCCGGAGCGCCAGGCCGAGTTGCGTGCGCTCGAGACTTCCGCCTTGGCCCGGGCGCGGCATACGGTCGTCACCAGCACAATGACCAAGCAGATCCTGGCCGCCGACTTCGGCGTGCCGCCGGATCGCATCACGGTGGCGGAACCGGGAACGGATCGGGCTCCAAGGGCAATCGGAACGCAGAACGGCCTGCCGCTGCAACTGTTGGCCGTCGGCTCCCTCGTGCCGCGCAAGGGCTATGACGTTCTGATCCGCGCGCTGGCGCCGCTGACGTCGCTCGATTGGCGCCTGACGATCGTCGGCGCCACCGATCGCAGCCCGGAGACGGTGCGGGCCGTCGAACAGCTTTTGGCTGCGACCGATCTGGCTGGCCGCGTTCGGATCACCGGTCCGGTGCGCGCGTCGGCGCTCGCCGCCCACTATCATGGCGCCGATCTGTTCGTGATGCCGTCGCTGTTCGAGGGCTATGGCATGGTGCTCGCGGAAGCGATGGCGCGCGGCCTGCCGATCGTCTGCACGACAGGCGGCGCTGCAGCCGAGACCGCACCGGACGACACCGCGCTCAAGGTCCCACCAGGGGATGTCGAACGTCTTCGCGCCGCGATCCGGAACGCGCTGTCGGACCCATCGCTGCGCCGGCGGATGTCGGATGCCGCGTGGGCTGCGGGCCAGCGCCTACCGCAATGGAACGACACGGCGCGCATTGTCGCCGGTGTGCTGAGGAGTGCTGCACAATGAGCGGTTTTTCCCCGGATTGGCTGGCACTGCGCGAGCCCGTCGATCACCGCTCGCGCGATACGGCGCTCGCCGGGCAGCTGCGCCAGCATTTTTCGCGATCAGCGCGGATCACGATTGTCGATCTCGGCTGCGGAACCGGTTCGAATATTCGCGCCACGCATGCCTTGCTCGGGGCGGACCAGGATTGGACCCTGGTCGACTACGATCCGCGCCTGTTGGCGGCGTCCCGGGAGCGGTTGATCGCGTGGGCCGATACGGCCATGCCGGAAGGCGACGGCCTTCGCCTCGTGAAGGGCGGCAAGCGCTTGCAGGTGGCGTTCCGGCAGGTGGACCTCACGCAGGATCTCGATCGGGCCCTCGGCGCCAAGCCGGATCTCGTGACAGCTTCGGCGCTGTTCGATTTGTGCTCGGATGCCTTCATGGCCCGGTTTGCGGCGAGTGTGGTGGCGCGCGGCGCGGTCTTCTACACGGTCCTCACCTACAACGGCGAGCAAACCTGGACGCCACGCCACGCCGCCGACGCCGCGATGACGGCCGCGTTCCACCGGCATCAGATGACCGACAAGGGCTTTGGCGCTTCAGCCGGGCCTACAGCCCCAGCAGCGCTTCGCCGCGCGTTCGCGGCGGCCGGTGCACATGTGGCTGAAGGCGACAGCCCCTGGCGTCTTGGCGCGTCCGATGCCGCCTTGATCGGCGATCTGGCGACGGGATTTGCCGACGCCGTCGCTGAAACCAGAGACGTTCCTACAGCCACAATCGCAGACTGGCGCCGGATCATGCGAACGGCCGCCGTCGTCGGGCACACCGACACGCTGGCTGTGGTTTAAACCGACTTTGACAGGCTGGAGGCGCGTCGCCTTGCGTGCTAGGTCAGGCGCGAACCCTCATCCTGTGCCCAGCTGCGAGCCCGCTCCATGACCACAACCCGCACCGAGACCGACACCTTTGGCCCGATCGAGGTGGACGCCACCCGTTATTGGGGCGCGCAAGCACAGCGCTCGCTCGGCAACTTCAAGATCGGCTGGGAACGCCAGCCAAAGCCGGTGGTCCGGGCGCTCGGCATCGTCAAGCGGGCCTGCGCCGAGGCGAACATGGAGCTGGGCCGCCTGGACCCGGCGCTCGGCGAAGTCATCATCAAGGCATCCCAGGAGGTGATCAACGGCCGCCTCGACGACCATTTCCCGCTTGTTGTCTGGCAGACGGGCTCGGGCACCCAGTCGAATATGAATGCGAATGAGGTGATCTCGAACCGGTCGATCGAGTTGCTCGGCGGCGTCATGGGCTCGAAGAAGCCGGTGCATCCGAACGACCATGTCAACATGAGCCAGTCGTCGAACGACACTTACCCGACGGCCATGCACATCGCTTGTGCCGAACAGATCCAGCACGACCTGCTGCCGGCGTTGCGTAAGCTGCACGAAGCGCTGGTGCACAAGCAGCACAAGTTTGCCCACATCATCAAGATCGGCCGGACGCACACGCAGGACGCAACACCCGTCACCCTCGGCCAGGAGTTCTCGGGCTACGCAACGCAAGTTGCGAACGGCATCCTGCGCATCCAGCAGACGCTTCCCTCACTGATGGAATTGGCGCAGGGCGGCACCGCCGTCGGTACCGGCCTCAATGCACCAATTGGATTTGCCGAAAAGGTCGCCGAGCGGATCGCCGCCATCACCGGCCTCGCGTTCACCACGGCGCCGAACAAGTTCGAAGCGCTGGCCGCCCACGACGCCATGGTCATGAGCCACGGCGCCATCAACACGGTCGCGGCCTCGCTGTTCAAGATCGCCAACGACATCCAATTCCTCGGCTCTGGTCCCCGTTCGGGTCTTGGCGAGCTGAACCTGCCGGAGAACGAGCCCGGTTCTTCGATCATGCCAGGCAAGGTCAATCCAACCCAATGCGAGGCATTGACCATGGTCTGCGTGCAGGTGTTCGGCAACAACGCAGCCTTGACGTTCGCCGGCGCCTCGGGTCATTTCGAATTGAACGTTTTCAATCCCGTGATGGCCTACAATTTCCTGCAGTCGGTGCGCCTGATCGCCGATGCTGCCGTGTCGTTCACCGACAACTGCGTTGTTGGAATCGAAGCCCGCGAAGACAACATCAAGGCTGGCCTCGAGCGCTCGCTGATGCTGGTGACCGCGCTGGCGCCCAAGTACGGTTACGACAAGGCCGCCAAGATCGCCAAGACCGCGCACAAGAACGGCACCACCCTGAAGGAAGAGGCGCTGAAGGAAGGCATCCCGGCGGCCGATTTCGATGCCATCGTGCGGCCGGAGAAGATGATCGGCCCGGGCTGATCCATCGGAGGTGGTAAGCCGGAGAGGAAGCATGACCGCCGACATCGTCAATCTGCGTCAGGCCCGCAAACAGAAGGCGCGGATCGAGAAAGACAAACAGGCCGCCGAGAACCGCGTCAAGTACGGCAGCTCGAAAGCGGAACGCCGCCATGAAGCAGCCACGAAAACATTGGAGACAAAGAAATTAGAAGGTACACGCAGAAATTCTTCGGTGCCTCCACCCGCCCCCAAGGCGCCGACACAATCAGATTAGCCAACGCATAGATCCCGCCACAACGCATGCCCCGTCCCGTCAAGCGATCATTCACGATCGGTGGTCACCGCACGTCCATCTCTCTCGAAGCCGAGTTCTGGGAGGCTTTGAAAGAACTGGCGCGTGAGCAAAAGGTGCCGGTTGCCCAGCTGGTCCAGCACATCGACAGCGAGCGGGAGGAGAACAGTGGATTGTCGAGTGAGGTCCGTATCTGGATCTTGCGGACCTATCAGGAGAAGGCGCGCGAATAACCGCTGAGCAGCACCGAAACGCGATTGCGTGGCGCTCAGGCCGGCCGGAACTCGGCGTCCTTCTTCGGGATCAAATCATACGGTAGCGCAAAGCCGGGCATCGCCTTCAGCCGTCCCGACCAGGCGTTCAGGTTGGACCATCGCGAGATTTCCAGTCCGCCCTCGGCCATGAACACCATGCGACCCCAGCAACCGAGATCGGCGATCGTGCAATGGTCGCCGACGAGCCACTGTCGACCCTCGAGCGCGCGATCGACGAACGACAGCGAGGCTTCGGCGAGCGGACGGAAATAGTCCATCACGGCCGGGTCGACAGCGCGAAACCGGCTGTAGTGGCGAACCTTGGCGACATTGGTGATCGCGTCCGACTCCCAGGACAGCCATTCCCGTGCCGTCCAGCGGTCCTGCTCGGTCTTGCCGTCGAAAATGCCGGTGGCGCGGGCGAGATAGTCGAGGATGACGTTCGATTGCACGATGGTCAGCCCCTTGTGGCGCAGGGCCGGGACTTGGCCATAGCGGTTGATGGCCAGATAGGCAGCTTCCTTCTGGACCCCGTTTTTGAGGTTCACGGTTCGGAATGAAAACGGGACCCGAGCCAGTGACAGGTAGAGCATCGGCTTATAGCTCGAACTCGACGTGAAGCTGCCGTAGAGGGTGAGGGTCTCGTCCATGGGTCCTCCGAAGCACCGCTCGGGCGAGGCGCGGCGGGCGATCAGCCCTTGCGGTTCTTGGCGGCCGTAACGGCGATGCCGGTGAGGTAGTTGTGAATGAGGTCCTTCACCAGCAGACCCGCGGCCTCCGTCGTGACATTGGCCAGCTTGTTGGCCGTCGACAACGAGGTGATGCCATGAACGCCGGCCCAGAGCACGCGCGCAGCCCGTTGCCGGGCGACTTCGGATCCCTCTGGGAACATCGGCGCCAGCGCCGTTTCGACACGGGTCATCAGCAGCTCGAGCTTCTGCTGATACCAGGCCGGTGTATCCGTGCCGCCGGGCATGTAGTGCTCGAATAAGAGGTTCCAGAGCTTGGGCCGCTCATGCGTAAAGGCCAGATAGGTCTCGGCCAGCCGCGACACCTTTTCCTCCGGCGCACCGCTGTTCAGGACGACCGCGATTCGCTCGTCGAGCGCATCGAGCACGCGGGCCTCGACATGGAGGACGACATCGTCGAGGTTCTCGAACATGTTGTAGATTGTGCCCGGCGAATAGCCGATTCGGCGCGCTATTTCGCGGGCCGAAAGCCCAGCCAATCCATTGGTCTCGATGATGGCCTGCGCCGCATCGAGAATGAGCTGCCGGAGCTGATCCGGCGTATGGGTGGATCGACGTCCCATGCGATGATTTACCCGTGACGCTGTTGACCAGCGTCCAGTTTTATGGGGTTAGGCGGCCCGGGGCAATCACCGATCGCCTCTCGCTCCGGACAACAGTTTCACGTTCTGGAGAGGAGCGTTCGAACCGCGGGCAAATGACAACACCCGGCAACTTGGGCTGCCGGGTGCCGGATTCGAGCCAAATTTAGGATCTCAGATTGCGCCGCCGGTCACGCAGTTGATCGGGATCAAGTGGACGCAGCTGGCGTTGCGCGGCTTCAGGTAGAACCTCTCATCAAGGTCGAACGCGCTGGTGATGAAATAGCTGAAGATCAGCGGCGTATAGACGTACTTCGCTTCCGCGACAATGACGCTTTCACCACCAACAAGAAGGCCAGCCGGGATATCCGTATAGGGCGCATTGCGGGCGTAAGGCGTGCCGCCACGGTTGTCTCTCGACCAGTCGACCCTGTAGTTGAGTGCGGCCGGATTTGCCGGATCTGCCTGCGCTTTCACGCTTGCGATTTTCACGGTCAGCGGTGCCAGATCGTAGGGCGATATGAGCTGTTCGATAATCCGGAGGTGACCGTCGACGTCTCCGGCGGTCAACCCGGTGGTGGGGGCCCGGGCAATCAGGTCGGCGGTGGCGCTCGCCGACTGGGTGACGCGACGGTCAACCGTCAGCGCCTGGCTGAACTCGATCGAGCCCACGAACAACATGAACATGATCGGCACGACCATCGCGAACTCGACGGCTGCGATGCCGCTCGCATCCTGCCGCAGACGACCGGCCAAGCCCGAAAGGCGTGCCGAGATTGTGGATGAGACCGACGTACGCATGATGAGGTTTCCTACCATCCTCGAGTTCAAGTATCTGCTCGTTGCTTGCTGGATCAGCTGCCGCTGTAAGGTTCTGTCCGGAATGTGGTCGTTGCCTGGATCAGACGCGATCCGTTGCCCATGTCACCGAGATTGAAATAGGGGATTTTCTGAGCGAAATCCCATTCGTAGCAGGCCCAGACCAGAACAATCACGTTGGCAGTGCCCGGAACATAATCATTAGAATTATTGAGGCCGCCGCCATTGAGGCACTGCGGAAGGCTTGCGGGCGTGATCGAGGCGCTGCTCGCATAGCTCTTCACGTTCACGCGCACTTTGCCGACGCAGTCAATGTGGCTCGGCACAAACTCGCATACCTTGTTCTTGAAGTCCTGCGGGCTCCAACCGGCCTGCTGCGCCTGTCCGGTGCGGATGAAGCGGGAAGCCTGCTCGACCGCGTTTTCAATCGTGAAAGTCGTGAAGAAGAAGAGGCCGACGCCGATGATGCCGTAGAGCAACATCAGGAACGGCACGGCGACGAGCGCGAATTCGATGGCGGTGGTGCCATCCTTATTCGCCTTCCAGCGCGTCAGAAGACTGCGCGAGAGCAGGCCTGCAATGCTGAGTTGGCTACGCTGGCTCATGACTGGATACGCCTATGAAACTGATCGATCGTCGGTCGATAAGACATGAAATGGGTAAATCAATTCTTTAGATTTGGATTGAGTTCAAAGCCTGGTTAATGCCGTGTCCACAATATCAACCTATGATTAAGGATGTCATGCTCATTAACGGATCTTTGACTTTCATTCGCGGGAGTTGGCGACAAGTCTGCAAAAATATCTAAATTGACGCCAACACTTGGCGAAAGACGGTCGCAATTGCCCAGCGGCAGTTCCACCAGCCAGGTCTGAGCTAGGCTCTTCGGAATCCTCCCCGGATGACGCGAGAGCCCGGTGCGTGAGGGACTGGCTCGCGCACGAAAGCACGGAGCGGGCGGGCCCCTGCCCGCTCCGTGCCATTCTTGCCGACAACCCCGTTAAGATCAGATCAATGTGTTCGAGTGCCCTCGATCAGCTATCGCGCCGCGCGGGCTTGTAGACATTCTGTTCGGAATCGTATTCGAGCGCGCCGAGGTCTTTGGTGCCACCGGCGGTGCGGTTGGCCGGGTCGCCATCCTCGGCCGCACGGTTCGGCGCCTCGGACATGCGCTGCAGCGCCGTGCGGACGAACTTGTAGCCAGCGAAAAGACCGGCACCGATCAAGGCGAGACCAACGATCTGAGGCATGGCTATCGCTCCACTTACAGGCCGAACCGAGACCAGAATGCACGCGCTTCAATGGCGGAAATGAGTTCCGCTGGCAATCCGGCAAGCGCCAACGCCGGGTCATAGCGCTCGGCGTCGCGGCTGGTCGATCCCGGTAGCCGCCTGAGGCGCGACAGCAGGCCGCCGGATTGCAGCGGGACCACGCGCAGTCGGACAGCCTCGCCATAGACCTCGCGCATGCGCGTCCGGAGGTCCGAGAGACCATCGACAAGTCCCATGCTGTGGGCTTGCGGGCCGGACCAGAAGGCGCCGGAGAATAGCTCGGCGTCAGGCGCCTGAAGTTTTGGCCCGCGGCGCTCCTTCACGATGCCGATAAACACATCGTGGACGTCCCGTTGGAGCGTTTTCAGGCGCTCGATATCCTCGGGCTTCTCCGGAAGAAATGGATCGAGCGAACCCTTGTTGAGCCCCGACGTATAAACGCGGCGATCGATCCCGAGTCGCGCAATGGCTTTTTCGAAGCCGAAGCCCGACGAGATTACGCCGATTGATCCGACGATCGAAGACGGATCGGCATAGATCTCGTCCCCGGCGAGGGCGAGGAAATAACCGCCCGATGCGGCGACGTCCTCACAGAAGACAAAGACCCGCTTACCGGTTTCCCGAGACAACTGGCGGATGCGTTTATAGATCAAATGTGATTGGACGGGCGAGCCGCCCGGCGAATTGATCACCAGGGCGACGCCCGGTGTCTTCGAGAGCGTGAAAGCCTTCTCGATAGCGCCCGCGGCAGTGGCGAGCGACAAGCCCGGCCGCAGCGGCGTCGCCATTCCGATCGGGCCGGAGAAGCGAAGGACCGGTATCATTGGCTTTCGCTGGAACAATCTCATCGGGTGCCGTCCTTTCGATCGGCGCGGGCGTGGGCGTGCCCGGCGCCGCAAACGATACAATCAGTACGGCAGTCACGGCGCAATTGCGATGCCTACCACGCGAGTTGCGCGCCGTGCCGGAGAACAGCCTCGACCATCGGCGTGAAACGATGGCTATCGGCGCGTGGCGACTCATGAATGACAAGGCCGGACCGAATTGTCAGCGGAGCGCGGCTTCCTTTGCGTGCGCGGACAAGGCAACGCGTGGCCGGGTCGCCCGCCCGGGCATGAATGGGGAGTAGCTCGGTTCCGCCAAATCGGGGTTCGATCGTGGCGAGCAGCGACGACAGCCCATCTGTCCGAAAGACCAGCGTCACCCAACCGCCGGCGACAAGCGTCGTCGCAATCAAGCGTAGCCATTTGTCCAAGTCGCTGGCCGCCATCTGGTGGGATCGCGCCTTGATCGGATCCGGCGAGGGCGTGCCGCTACCGTCGGTGAAATAAGGCGGATTGGCAACGGCATGCGTGAATGTGCCGGGGCTCAAGCCGTCGATGCAGGATGCGCCCTGCGCCAACGCGCCACCCTGTGCGGCATCCGCGGCAATGACGGTGACCCGATCGGCCAGGCGATTGCGCCGCGCATTCTCTGTCGCAAGCTCGGCCAGGACGTAGTCGATCTCAAGCAGGGTGACGCGTGCGTCCTCGATGCGGCGCGCGACGGCAAGGCCAACCGTGCCAGCGCCAGCGCCGACGTCGAGCACGCGGCAGCCTTGGCCCCTTTCGATAGGCGCGGCGGCTGCCAGCAGGATGGCGTCGATGCCCGCGCGATACCCACGCACAGGTTGCCGGATGGTCAGGGCGCCACCGAGAAACTGGTCGTCCGACGTCTCCATCTCGATCTCAGGCCTCGGGCTTGTCCAAATCAGGCAGATCGTCGACAACGAGTTCGTGCTCCAGTCCGGCGTCGATCAGCAATCGGCGGGCCGCCGCCCAATCGGGAGCCAAAACCTGGAGCCGCCGGGGAAAAGCCCCGATCGATCCTTCGACGATGCTCATGTTCGTGTCCGCGACGTAATAGCCGATACCGGCCTCGCGCAGCAGGGCCTCCGCAAAGCTGAGCAACACTGGGTTGTTGGATCGCAGGAGATCTGGCACGAGACATCTCAACTGGTGCGGCATTTCGACTTGACCGGTCGCCGTAGCTCCAGAATATACCATCTAAATCGCGGCGATAGATGCACCGAGGAAAAGAGCTTTGGGAGTCGTTTTACAATTGGGCGGAGGGCGTGATCCGGCCGCCAGCCTGAGACCGATCCTCGATCTGGTGGCCGCCGATATGGATGCGGTGAACCGCATTATCCTGGACAAAGCCGTGTCCGACGTCGAGCTTATTCCCAAGCTCGCGCATCATTTGATCGATTTCAGGCGGCAAGCGACTCCGGCCCATGCTGACGATTGCCGCGTCCAAGCTCGCCGGCTACGAAGGCCAGGGCCATATCCGCATGGCCGCGGCTGTCGAGTTCATGCACACTGCGACGTTGCTCCACGACGACGTGGTCGACGAGAGCGACACGCGACGCGGCAAGAAGTCGGCACGCATTCTCTGGGGCAATCAGGCCAGCGTCCTCGTCGGAGATTTCCTGCTCGGGCAAGCCTTCCGGATGATGGTCGATGTCGGCTCGCTCGCGGGGCTGCGCATCCTCTCCAATGCGGCGGCGGTGATCGCCGAGGGCGAGGTGATGCAGTTGGCTGCCGCAAAGAACATGGCGACCACCGAAGACGCCTATCTCGCCATCATCAACGCCAAGACCGCAGCCCTGTTCTCGGCTGCCGCCGAGGTCAGCCCGGCGCTTGCGGAACGCCCTGCAACGGAGCAGGCGGCCCTCAAATCCTATGGACGCAATCTTGGCTTGGCCTTCCAGCTGGTCGATGACGCCCTCGATTACTCCGGCGACAGCGAGCGAATGGGAAAATCAGTCGGCGATGACTTCCGCGAGGGAAAGATCACGCTGCCCGTCATCTTGGCATACCGGCGCGGCTCTGCGGTCGAGCGCGAGTTTTGGAGCGAATGCCTCGTCGAGGGCAAGTCCGAAGACGCGAACTTCGCCAAGGCCGTCGGCCTCATGAAGCGACACAAGGTCATCGAGGCGACGCTCGAACGGGCGCGAACCTATGGCGAGATGGCGCGGGATGCGTTGGCCATTTTCCCGGAGAGCGGACCGAAGTCGGCTCTCGCCGATGTCGTCGAATTCTGCATTGGCCGATCCCATTGAGGTGAGCGACGCCAGCAACCGCCGTTGCCCGGTGCCGATTGCAATCGACCAATGAAAAAAGGCTGCAGCATCCGAAGATGCTGCAGCCCTCAAAGCCCTATTATGCGGCTTAGCCGGTGTTACTTCTTCGCTGCCGGCGGCGGCGCTGCGGGTGCCGGTGCGGCAGGTGCAGGCGCTGCGGCCTTTGGTGCTGCCGGAGCAACTGCTTTCGGCGCAGCCGGAGCAGCTGCCGGCGCAGCGGCCTTCGACTTCGGAGGCGTCGGCTTCTTCTGGCAGTGGGCTTTGCGCTTCTGGCCAGCTTTGGTCACGACTTCTTTGACCCACATGCACTCGGCATTGAGACCGCAAGCGGGTTCATCGATTCCGGCGCACGCCGACTTCGCAGGAACCGGCTTCTTGGCGGCCGGCGCCTTTGCGTCCTTTGCGGGCTCCGCTTTTTTGACGGCATCGACCTTCTTTGCCGCATCTTTCGGCGGCTCTACCTTCTTGGCTTCGGTTTTGGCCGGAGCCTCGGGCGCCTTCTGCTGCGCACTGGCGACGCCGCTATTGAGCGCAAGTGCCAGGGCTGCCACGCAAGCGCCCATCCCCCAACGAATTGTCTTGTTCACGGCAGTCCTCTCCATGGTTGATGCCGAACCGACTATATCACTCAAATTCGGGTTCAAAACACGGCGATGTGATGAATAACTGTTCAAACAATCCCGCGAACTGCTCGGGCTCGAGGCTGCGATTTCGCTGTCCGAACCGTCCGGTTGCCCAGGTGCCCTTGCGCTTGCAACGGCATAGCGGCTACTCAAATCATGACCATCCTGACCGCAATGTGAAAACAACGGAAAAAGCTGCGCCAATAGCGTGTTATGTCGGTTTTCTCATGGTTTATTTAGGCACCTGGCTGAGAGTGTTGGGCGTTTCAGTCGATCCGGCGGCAGGCTGCTCGCGGTAGCCGCGCCGGGCCCTCGGCGCGCGCCCTAGCGGTCGCATTGGCGTCGAGCCTGCAACCAGATTGATGTGGATAAAATGCCGAGCCCGGGCATTGGACACCACACGGGTCGCGAATCACATGTGGCTCGCAAGAGCCCGCACGCGGGCATAAGAGTCGGCCGGCCGAGCGTGTCATGGTGACTTTGGGCCCGTCTCGCAGCTTGCGAGAGCGGGCCTCTTGCCTATAGTTCCCGCGCCTTGTCCCCGTCGCGATGTCGCGACCAAACTCACCCATTCAGCCGTTTTCGCGATTCGCCTCCCCGCCAGATCTCACACCACGAGCCGTTTCATGCCAACAAAAGCCAGTGCCGCCACTCCCTCTAAGGGGAAAGTGAAGAAAGTCGTCCTTGCCTACTCGGGGGGGCTTGATACGTCGATCATCCTCAAATGGCTGCAGGAGACGTATGACTGCGAGGTGGTGACGTTCACCGCTGACCTTGGCCAAGGCGAGGAGCTGGGTCCGGCGCGCGACAAGGCGCTGAAGCTTGGTATCAAGAAGTCGAACATCTACATCGAGGACCTGCGGGAGGAGTTCGTCTCCGATTTCGTGTTTCCGATGTTCCGGGCAAACGCGCTTTATGAAGGTATCTATCTTCTCGGCACCTCGATTGCGCGCCCGTTGATTGCAAAGGCGCAGATCGATATCGCCCGTAAGGTCGGTGCCGACGCCGTCTGCCATGGCGCCACCGGCAAGGGCAACGATCAGGTCCGCTTCGAACTCAGCTATTATGCGCTGGAGCCGTCGATCAAGATCATTGCTCCCTGGCGCGAGTGGGCCTTCAAGGGGCGCGCCGATCTGCTGGATTTTGCACGGCAGCACGATATCCCGATTGCCAAGGGCAAGGAAAATGACGCGCCCTATTCGGTCGATGCGAACCTGCTGCACTCATCCTCCGAGGGCAAGGTGCTGGAAGACCCCGCGATCGAGGCGCCGCCCATGGTCTATCAGCGCACCATTTCGCCGATGGAGGCCCCGGACAAGGCGACCGACATCAAAATCGGATTCGCGAAAGGCGATGCCGTATCGCTCAATGGCCGGAAGCTGAGCCCGGCAACACTGCTGACCGCGTTGAACAAGCTTGGTCGAGACAACGGCATCGGCCGCATCGATCTCGTCGAGAACCGCTTCGTCGGCATGAAGTCGCGCGGCATCTACGAGACGCCGGGCGGCACCATCCTGATGGCGGCCCATCGCGCCATCGAGTCGATCACGCTGGATCGCGGCGCCGGCCACCTCAAGGACGAGCTGATGCCGAAGTATGCCGAGCTCATCTATTTCGGCTTCTGGTTCTCGCCGGAGCGCGAGATGCTGCAGGCGATGATCGACAAGAGCCAGGAGCATGTCGAGGGCGAGGTGCGGCTGAAGCTCTACAAGGGCAACGTGATGGTTACCGGTCGCGAAAGCCCGAAGTCGCTTTATTCCTCGACACTCGTTACTTTCGAGGACGACAAGGGCGCCTACGATCAGAAGGACGCCGAAGGTTTCATCCGCCTCAACGCGCTCCGCCTGCGGACGCTCGCCATGCGCGCGAAGAAATCGAAAGACTGACCGGCGGCATCTTCCCTCAGTTCGGAGCAGCGACCATGAACTCTCGCATCGAGCTTGGCCGCGTCGCCGGCATCCCGATCTATCTCGACATGATGTTCGTGCTGGTGATGCTCGTGTTCGGACACCGGTATTTCACCAGTGGCGATACGCAGCTGATGTCGATCGGACTGGTCATCGTCGCCGGCCTGCTACTCTCCATTCTGCTGCATGAGCTCGGCCATGCCTTCGCCGCGCGAATGTTCAAGGTCGGCGTGCGCGAGATCGAATTGACCGGCCTTGGCGGTCTCGCCCATTTCTCGACATCCCTGCCGCGATCCGCCATTGCGCGGTCGATCATCTTTCTGGCCGGGCCGGCTGCCAACCTCCTGCTGTGGCTGGGGCTCGGCTGGCTTACCACGGCCGTTGCGGGGCTGGGCAAGCCAGCGGCGGTCGTGGCCATTGCCACGCTTGCGTCAGCCAACTTCTATCTACTCGTCTTTAACCTGTTGCCGGCGTTTCCCCTCGATGGCGGGCGGACGCTGGAGGCTTGGCTCGAGCCCATCCTAGGCACCGGCTGGGCCATCCGGATTGTCTCGGTTCTTGGGTTGGTCGTGACGGCAGGGTGCATCTGGTGGGCGTTGCCAGCGAACATTTTCATGCTGTTTCTGGCCTTTATCCTGTTTCAGGCGAACTGGTCGGCGCTCGAGAGCGTCCGCGGACGGGGTGGTCGCTGACGCGCGGTCGTCGCTCCGGCGATCACCGACGCTATGCAATTCGGCATACCAAAAGTGACGCCAGCCGCTTTCCGCAGCGCAGCGAATGGCCTAGCTTTGCCAAGTCAAACCGTTCCGCGCCACGCGGACCCAAGGTTCAGGGAGCCCAAGCCATGGCCGTCTCCATCCGCCAGATCCATTCCGTGTTTGTCGGTGAAGTGTCGGGCGTCGACATTGCCAAGCCGTTGTCGAACGATGATGTCGCCGCCCTGCGGGCTGGTATCGATCAATACGGCGTCCTCGTGTTTCATGACCAGAAGCTGACCGACGAACAGCAGATGGCGTTCACGCTCAATTTCGGAGCGATCGAGAATGCCCGCGGCGGCAATATCACCAAGGACAATGAGAAACGTCTCGCTGATGGCATGAACGACGTGTCGAACCTCGGCAAGGACGGCAAGCCGTTGCCGCCGGACAGCCGCCAGCAGCTGTTCAACATCGGCAACATGCTGTGGCATTCGGACAGCTCGTTCCGTGCCATCCCCGCGAAATTCTCGTTGCTCTCGGCGCGCACAGTCAATCCGAAGGGCGGTAACACCGAGTTCGCCGATATGCGCGCGGCATACGACGCGCTCGATGCCGAGACTAAGGCCGAGATCGAACCGATGATCTGCGAGCATTCGCTGATGTACTCACGCGGCTCGCTGGGCTTCCTCGACTACACCGAGGACGAGAAGAAAATGTTCAAACCGGTTCGCCAGCGACTCGTGCGCACGCATCCGGCGCATGGCCGCAAATCGCTTTATCTGTCCTCACATGCCGGCCAGATCCTCGGCATGACGCCGCCGGCGGCTCGGATCCTCCTGCGCGATCTCAACGAGCACGCGACGCAACCGAAGTTCGTCTACGTGCACAAGTGGCGGGTGCATGATTTCGTCTGGTGGGACAATCGCCAGACGATGCACCGCGTGCGCCGGTACGATGACAGCCAGCCGCGCGACATGCGCCGTACAACGGTTGCCGGTGACAGCATGACGGTCGAGCAGGCGCAGGCCGCCTGAACTGCCGCGCCCGATCAGTTTGCGCCGACGAATGAAACGACGATCCCAACCGGAGCGGCAGGAGCCCCTATGTCCGATATGACAATCGTGTCCATGAAGACGACGCTGCTGCGCGTTCCGTGGGCCGGACCGCCGCCGGCCAACGGCATCATGCCGCCGGCCGCGCGTGAGCTGTTGGTGCTCGAGATTGCGACGCGCGGCGGTCTCACCGGTATGGGCTATCTGCAGCCGCTCAGCGGCGGGCTCGAAACGCTCGATTCGTGTCTCAAGGAAATGGTGGCGCCGAAGGTGATCGGCCGTGATGCCACCGAGATCGAGGGGATCTGGCAGACGCTTTGGAAGAGCAATTACTGGTTGGGCCGCATGGGCATCGCCGTGTTTGCGATGTCCGCCGTCGATATTGCGCTCTGGGACCTTGTCGGCAAGAGGGCCGGTTTGCCGCTGTACCGGCTGTGGGGCAAGGCGCGCTCCGAAGTCGAGGCCTATGGCTCTGGCTGCTGGCGCGGGCTCGGCCGCGACGGCATGATCGAGCAGGCCAAGCAATTCACCGGCATGGGGATGCGCGCGATCAAGATGCAATGCGCGCATATCCGCCCGTGGCGTGAGGATGTGAAAAACGTGTTCGCCATGCGCGAGGCGCTCGGTCCCGACACCGAGATCATGATCGACGTCAACATGGGTTGGGACGCAGCGACCGCCATCCAGGCTGGCCACTACTTCGACGAGGCCGATCTCTACTGGCTCGAAGAACCGGTCGTGTGCGAGGATTTCGAAGGGTACGCCCGTGTGGCGGCGGCCTTGAAGACGCGCGTTGTCGGCGCCGAGACACACTACACGCGCTACGACATGCGCCCGTTCTTTACACGGCCATCGACGCCGATCCTGCAGCCGGACATGATGCGCGGCGGCTTGACCGAGCTGCGCAAGATCGCAGCCGTCGCCGATACCTGGGGCATCACGATTGCGCCGCACCTCTTCCACGAGCTGATCGTGCACGTGCTGTGCTCGATCCCCAACGCCAGCTACGCCGAGTACATGGACTGGAACGACGATCTCTGGGTGACGCCGTCGATCCCGGTGAAGGGCATGTTGCGGCCGCTTGAGATGCCGGGTCACGGCCTGCAGTTCAAGCCAGAGCTGCTCAAGAGCAACCGCATCGGCGGCTTCGAGACGACCGCGCGGAGCTAGGCGCTTCGCAGCAGCCTTTTGCGACCACCAAATGCAATACGGGATCGGCGCGAGCCGATCCCGTTGTCGTTTGAAAAGCGGGTCTGCAGTATCGGGACCTGACAGTTATGGGCACATGTTGCGCAGGAAGCTTGCGACCCGCGTGCGGATCGAAGGCGCTGCCGTCGAGGAAGTCGGCTGCGCGGAGCGGGCAACCGTGCTCTGACCATTCGTCTGGGCGATCGGCGGCGTCGCGGCGGACGTTGCCGCGTCCTGGGTTGCCTGCGGCGCAATCGGCGTGCCTGCTGCGGCCGGTGCGTTCGGATTGATCACTGTTGGGTTCTGCGGGCCCTGCGCAACCGTGGTCGGCGCGGCGGTGGCGGTGGCGGTGGCGCCAGGTGCCGGCTGCCCAGGCGTGCCGATCGGAGGCAGGACGACCGGGCCGGCGGCCTGGGTGGTGGTCTGGGAGCTGACCTGCGCGCCATTCAGAGCAGCGGTTTGTTCCGTGGTCGGGGCGGTCTGGGCAACGGCCTGCGTGATGGTCAGCGAGTTGGGCTGCTGGAAGAAGACAGCGGTTGCCGTCGCAACGCTGGCGGCGCCGATGATGGCGAGTGCGAGAATTGGAGTGCTGATGCGGGGGATCATGGGAGCCTCACTGGTGCTGGACTGTTGTGTTGTTCGATGAAATGAACATAGTTTAGATAGCCGCTGATGTAAATACGAAACGTATCGGTATGTAATCACAAAGCTGTGAGCCAACGAGCACCTGGCGGACACCCCAAGTCCAAACCAGACGGCGCTCAGTTTAGCTATGCACTATGCCAGGGTGGCCGCGCTGCTTGGATGCGCCAACTGCTCAACCGCTAGCCAATTGCGAAAGTAGGCGCGCGCAGCCGTGTGCTTGGCTTTCGTCTGTGGCGTTGGGACAGGGTGCGATCCGGGTCAGGTTTGGCTGGCACGGACGAGCCGCCGATTGGCTGCGGACGCAGCAGGTGCCACCTATCCGCGCGCTTGCCGATCGTCTAAGTGATGCCGACCCGCCCCTTACCCCATGACCGCGCGGTCGGAGACCAGCTTGGCAATATCGCCGGGCGGATAGCCGAGTTCGGCCAGAATCTCGCGAGTATGCTCGCCAAGGCGCGGCGCGTGAGCTTCAGGCGTACCGGGCTCCAACCGCCGAGTGCCGGGTGGATTAGGAGTCGGCCAGGGTGTGTCGGAACCGTCCTGCGTCGTCCAGCTGAGCAGGCCAGTTGCTGCCGTATGTGGATGATCGACGAATTCGCTGTAGGTCTGAATGATCTCGTTCTGCAGTTGGGCGGCGGTGAAAATGTCGCGCCATTCCCTGGCTGTCCTCGTCAGCATGACCTCGCGCACGCCCGCCGTAAGCTCCTCCGCATACTTGTAGCGGTCGGTGTTGTTTGCATACTTTGGATTGGCTGCCATGGCGTCGAGGCCCATGCATTTGCAAAGGCCCTGGAACTCGTGGTTCTTGACCGCGCCAATCTGGATCCAGCCTTCGCGCGTCTTATATGTGCCGCCGGGAGCGGCCGCCGGACGGAATTCGCCCTCGCGATAGGCGCTCATCAGGCGAATGGCCTGCAGGTTTGCGCCGCCCTCCATCAGGCTGGCGTTGATGCGCCTTCCGGGCGCACCGTCGCGGCGAGCATAAAGTGCGGCCACCACCGCTTGATGTGCATATAGCGCCGTCGACATGTCGACGATGATCGTGGGCGTCCGGTGTGGCAGACCATCGGCGCCTGTATTCTCCGACATGAAGCCGGTGAAAGCCTGCAGGATCGGGTCCATGGCCGGCTTCTCGCGCAACGGGCCCTCCTGACCGAAGCCGGAAATGGAGACGTAGACGAGGCGTGGATTTATGGCTCTGAGCCGCTCGTAAGAGAAACCGAGGCGGTCGATGACGCCGGGCCGGAAGCCTTCGAGGAACACATCGGCGGTCGGGATGAGCCGGTCGACGACCTCGCGGCCGGCTGCGCTTTTCAGATCGACGGCGAGGGCGCGCTTGCCGACATTGGCCGCGATCGAATAGGCGGTGTGATCGCCATATCTGGGCCCCAGAGAGCGCGCCCAATCGCCCTCGAACGGCTCGACCTTGATGACTTCGGCACCGTGGCGCGCCAGTAGCATGGCGCAGTAGGGTCCGGCGACGCCCTGGCTGAGATCGACGACCCGCAAGCCCTCATAGGGTTTCTCGAAGCTCATTCTGCCCCCATCCGTGCGCGGCGGCTCCTGCGGAGCGGCCCTCAGCTAGGCAGATGGTAGACGGCAGATGGCTCGCAGGTAAAGCGTCTGGCGGTAAAGCGTCTGGCATTGCCAGAATGTGCAGCCGTTGGTCCCATGCGGGACAAGCCGCTCTCAGAGCTTGCCGAGAAAGGCTGCCGCAATGATCGGTCCGGCCTTGCCGCTCTGCAGCAGGATGGCGCAGCTTTCCGTGTGCGCATTCTGGATCACGTCACGGTTCAATTGAACAGTCTCGGCTTTGCCGGACCACATGCCGATCGGGGTCAACTCGCGCACCACGTTGAAGTACGTGATGGTCTTGCCGCGGTTCTCGCCACGGGTGATCTCGACCGGCGCCGTTTTCTGGATCATGGCCAGCCAGATGGTAGCGTCCTTGGCAGCTGCCCCGTCGTCGCGTGCGGCGCCGACGTCGATGATGATCCGGCCTTTCTCGGAACGCATGCGCAGCGATACGCCGGACCCTACAAAAGCCGCTTGGTGTTTGGCGATCGCTGCGTCGATCTCGGCTTCATTGCTGCCGATAACGTGGGCGTTGCCGTTAATGACCATTTGCGGCGTGTAAATACGGCCGTCCCCGCGATGCTTCGCGTACTCACGCTGGCGGGCCGAGAACTTCGTGTTCGCCAGAGTATCCTTCCAGCCGAGATAATCCCAGTAGTCGACCGGCAGGCTCAGCGCGAGAACATCGCGGCGTTTGGCGTACTTCTCGAGCAACGCGTCGGCGGCCGGGCACGACGAGCAACCCTGGCTCGTATACAGCTCCAGCACTGCCTTGACCGGTAGCTCCTGCGGCGAACTGGCTCCGGAGCCGGCCCCAGCCTGTTGCGCAAACCCTGGCGACACGGTCGCAAGGACCGCAGCCGCAGCCAGCACACTGGCGAAGGCAACGATTGGAAAGAGGCGCATGTTCGGCGTGGGCCTTCCTCAAATATTTGGTGTTGGGCGACCGGGTCCGTTAACGCAGACCTCCGAAGGTCACCGATACCGTTCTTACCACCATATTGCGGCTAGGCTTTTCAATTGCGAGTCACGAATGGGTGAGACGGCCCCTTGATTTAAAATTCAGTTATTCAACAATTAAAAAGCCGGCGTTCACCACGCCGGCTTTTGACTTTGCTGCACCGCAATCGTCAGGCAGCGGCCGCAAGATTGCGCAGCACGTAGGGAAGAATGCCGCCGTGGCGGTAGTAGCTCATCTCGTCCTCGGTATCGATGCGGCAGAGCACGGGCACCTTTTTCACGGTGCCGTCCGCATAGGTGATGTCCAGCGTCACGTCCTGGCGCGGCTTCAATGTCTCGAGTCCGCCGATGTTGACCACCTCGCCGCCCTTGAGCCCGAGGTCCGCAACGCTCTGGCCATCCTTGAACACCAGCGGCAACACGCCCATGCCGACGAGGTTCGAGCGGTGGATACGCTCGAACGACTGGGCAGACCACGGCGCGGACGCCGAGCAGCGCCGTGCCTTTCGCCGCCCAGTCGCGGCTCGAGCCGGTGCCGTATTCCTTGCCGGCGAAGATCACCAGCGGCGTGCCCTCGTCCTTGTACTGCATGGCGGCCTCGAAGATCGAGGTCTCCTTGCCGGTCGGAACGTGGAACGTGTTGCCGCCTTCCTTGCCGCCCAGCATCAGGTTCTTGATGCGGATGTTGGCGAACGTGCCGCGCATCATCACCTCGTGGTTGCCGCGCCGGGCGCCGAACGAGTTGAAGTCGTTCGGGCGCACCTGGCGCTCGATCAGGTAGTTGCCGGCGGGGCCGTCCTTCTTGATCGCGCCGGCCGGGGAAATGTGGTCGGTGGTGATCGAGTCGCCGAACATGCCGAGGATGCGGGCGTTGACGATATCCGTAACCGGCTTCGGCTCCATGGTGATGCCGTCGAAGTAGGGCGGGTTGGCCACGTAGGTCGAGACCGAGTTCCAGCCGTAGGTGAGGCTGGCGCGGGCCTTGCCCATGCCCTGCCACTTCTCGTCGCCCTTGAAGACGTCGCTGTAGCGCTTGGCGAAGGTGTCGGGCGTGACACAGGTGCGGACCGTCTCGGCGATCTCGGCGGACGATGGCCAGATGTCCTTCAGGTAGACGTCCTTGCCGTCGCTGCCCTTGCCGAGCGGCTCCGTCGTCAGGTCGAGGTTCATGGTGCCGGCGATGCGCATAGGCGACGACCAGCGGCGGCGAGGCCAGATAGTTGGCCTTGACCTCGGCGTGGACGCGGCCTTCGAAGTTGCGGTTGCCCGAGAGCACGGCGGCGGCGACCAGATCGCCGTCGTAGATCGCCTTCGACACGTGGTCCGGCAGCGGCCCGGTATTGCCGATGCAGACCGTGCAGCCATAGCCGGTGAGGTTGAAGCCCAGCGCGTCGAGCTCGGAGTCAGTCCGGCCTTGTCGAGATAGTCGGTGACGACCTGCGATCCAGGCGCGAACGACGTCTTGACCCACGGCTTGACCTTGAGCCCCTTGGCGTGGGCGTTGCGGGCGACGAGGCCGGCCGCGATCAGCACCGAAGGGTTGGACGTGTTGGTGCACGACGTGATCGCTGCGATCACCACGTCGCCGTGGCCAAGCTCGTAGCTCTGGCCGTCGACTTTCATCTTTTTGCCGAGGCTGGCGCCCTTGACGATTTCGGGAACTGACTTGGCGAAGCCGGCTTTGGCGTCCTTCAAGCGGAACGCGATCCTGCGGGCGCTTCGGACCGGCGAGCGAGGGCTCGACCGTCGAGATATCGAGCTCCATGACGTCGGTGAACACCGGCTCGTGGTCAGCCTCGCGCCACAGGCCCTGCGCCTTGGCGTAGGCTTCGACGAGGGCGACGCGATCGGCCTTGCGGCCGGTTGCCTTCAGATATTTGATGGTGTCGCCGTCGACCGGGAAGAAGCCGCAGGTCGCGCCGTACTCCGGCGCCATGTTGGCGATCGTCGCGCGATCCTCGAGTGAAAGATGGTCGAGACCGTCGCCGAAGAACTCGACGAACTTCTCGACGACGCCGCGCTTGCGCAGCATCTGCGTGCAGGTCAGCACCAGGTCGGTGGCCGTGATGCCCTCTTTCAGGCGGCCCTTCAGTCGGAAGCCGATCACCTCGGGGATGACCATGGCGACCGGTTGGCCGAGCATGGCGGCCTCGGCCTCGATGCCGCCGACGCCCCAGCCGAGCACGGAGAGGCCGTTGACCATCGTCGTGTGGCTGTCGGTGCCGATGCAGGTGTCGGGGAACGCCTGCTCCATCTTGGCGCCCGGCTTCGTCCAGACGGTCTGCGCGAGATACTCGAGGTTCACCTGATGGCAGATGCCGGTGCCCGGCGGCACGACCTGGAAGTTGTTGAAGGCCGAGCCGCCCCAGCGCAGGAATTCATAGCGCTCCTTGTTGCGCTCGTACTCGATTTCGACGTTCTTCTTGAACGCGTCGGCCGTGCCGAAGTGATCGACCATCACCGAGTGGTCGATGACGAGATCGACCGGCACCAGCGGATTGATCTTCGACGGGTCACCGCCCATCGTCTTCATGGCGTCGCGCATGGCGGCCAGATCGACGACGCAGGGGACGCCGGTGAAGTCCTGCAAGAGCACGCGGGCTGGGCGATAGGCGATCTCGGCCTGGGAGGTCTTGGTTTTCAGCCATTCTGCGCAGGCTCGGATGTCGGCGGCCTTGACGGAGCGGCCGTCCTCGTGGCGCAGCAGGTTCTCGAGCAGCACCTTGAGCGAGAACGGCAGCTTCGAGATCCCGGCCAAGCCGTTTTTCTCGGCGTCCGGCAACGAAAAATACTCGTAGCTCTTCGAGCCGACCGTCAACGTCTTGCGGCACTTGAAGCTGTCGAGCGAGGTGGGGATGAGGCTCATGGCGTGGCTCTCCTGAACCGATTGGCGGCCTGCGGTTGTCGGGACCCGGGACGTGAGTGCACGGCTATGGGGCTCACCGGAATTGGCTGGCCACCGGGCGGATGTGGGCCTTATAAGGCCCAGGCGTCGGGTCCGCCAAGGGCCCGTTGCGATTTGCCGACGTCTTTCGCTCCGGGCGTCCGCCCCGGGTGCCCTCGCCCAAGCCAGATCCGCATGCACCTTCGCGTCGACAGCCTGACTTCGGAGCGTGGCGGGCGCATCATTATTGATGGTTTGTCGCTCGATATCGCGGGCGGCGAGGCGTTGATCCTGGTGGGCCCGAATGGGGCAGGAAAAACGACGTTTCTGCGGACTCTGGCGGGGTTCATACGGCCTGTCAGCGGCCGGGTGACCCTGGACGGTGGCCTGCCGGACACCCCGGTCGGCGAGCAATGTCATTTCGTCGGCCATCAGGATGCGGTCAAGGCCGCTTTGACGGTTCATGAGAACGCCGCGTTCTGGAGCCGGTACATGGCTGGTGCCGCGTCTGACGCCCCAGCTGGCACGGTCAAGGCGGCGCTCGCCCGGCTCGGGATTGCGGGCCTCGCCGACATTCCGGCCGCTTATCTGTCGGCAGGGCAACGCCGCCGTCTTGCGCTCACCCGCCTCCTGGTGGCGCGTCGGCCGGTTTGGTTGCTGGATGAGCCGAGCGTATCACTCGACGCCGACGGCCTCAGAACGCTTGCTGACATGGTTGCAGGGCACGTGACGGCCGGCGGGATCGTCGTTGCCGCAACGCATGTCGATCTCGCCATAACCGGCGCCCGGGAGCTTCGCCTGGGCCAACGCACGCACGCGGTGGACGCCGCATGAGCGCCTTTCTCGAACTGCTGATCCGCGATTTGAAGCTGGCGTTGCGTGAGGGTGGTGCGCTCGGCACGGTGCTGGGCTTCTATCTGATCGTGGTGACGTTGCTGCCGCTGGGGCTCGGCCCCGATCTCAATCTGCTGGCGCGGGTTGCGACAGGCGTGCTGTGGGTCGCGCTGCTGCTCGCGGCTCTGCTGTCATTGCCGCGCATCTTCGAGGCCGATTTCGCGGACGGCACCCTCGAAGTTCTGGCGACCGGTTCGCTGCCGCTGGAGGCGGTTGCCGCTGCAAAGAGCCTCGCGCATTGGATCTCGACCGGATTGCCGCTGGCGCTGATCGCCCCGCTGCTCGGCCTGCTGCTCAATCTGGAACTCGGGGCGCAGCCCTTGCTGCTCGCAACCATGCTACTCGGGACGCCAGCGATCAGCTTTCTGGGAGCGATCGGTGCCGCGCTGACGCTCAAGGGACGGCGCGGAGGCGGTCTATTGCTGGCGATCCTAGTGCTGCCGCTTTACGTGCCGACGCTGATCTTCGGCATTTCAACGCTCGGCGCGGCGGCAACCGGGGGCGCCGGGACCAGTTCGTCGCTTTTGATCCTGGCCGCGATCTCGCTGGCGTCGGTTGCAGTTGGCCCGTTTGCCGCGGCCGCGGCCTTGCGGGCGCAGCTCTCGTAGCGCTTGCGTGAACAAACCTCGCCCGGCAGGACAGTTACTGGCGGTGCTCGCCGCTGCCGATCAGCAGAGGATCGGCTTCCCCGAGACGTTCATCGAGACGCACGCCGGCCCGCTTGCCGTCCGCCCAGGCGATTGTACCCGAGAGTTCGCGCTTGCTGGCGAGCACGATGACGATCTCCTGCCCGGAAGCGGCCGGTTCGGGAAGCGCCAGGCCGATCCCAGCGGGCGACACGTCGCGCAGCATGACCGGGATCGGTTTGCCATTGAGGATCGCCGTCGCAACCAGCCTTTGCTGCACGCGCGGCTCGCGCCGGCGCTCGGCCCAGCCGGGAATGGCGATGCGGCCATCGCGCTCGAGGCAGGGGCTCTCGCCGCCCTCTGCCATGCGGAGCATGTTCACTACATGGCCAGCGCGCACCAGCTCGGACGGCAAGGAGCCCCGCGGCGCGGCGGTCAGCGCCTCGATCAGCACAATCGAGGCTTCGCAGGCGCGCCGCCATGCGTCGGCGAGGATCTCTTGGTCGACGTGGCTGCGCGCCTCGCCAACCACCTGATCGGTCACGAACGCCTGGCTCATGCGCTCGGCCAGCGCCAGACGCGCGGCATAGGCCTGCAGCGGATCGCGGATCTCGGGCGTGCAGCCATCGGCAATCACCTGCTCGACGGCGGTCTTGAAGAAGTTCGAATGGATCGGGGCATAAACCAGCATCGCGCGATGATCGAGCCGCGGCACGGCCGCCCGCTCCAGAGCGTTCGCGAGGCCCGATGTCACGGCCGTCATGACGGCAATATTGAGTAGCTCGCCGCGAATCCCATCGATCAGATGCGATTGGCGCGGCGCCGTCCCGGTCAACGGGAGGGCTGCATCCTCGCCGGCGCGCCAGCGCTGGAACGCCTCGAGATCGGCGATCTCGGTCATGTATTTCTGGAGTTCGTCCACGCTGAAAATCCGTACGATCCGCGGGCCTGAACCTTATTCTCTAGGTCATCTTCGTTAAAAAGCGGTAACGCGCGGGTGCCCAGTCGGCACCTGAAGTGCAAGAAGAAGACGCGCGGGTGCGGGTCATGCCGGAGGCGTGCGTCGCAATGGTGGGCACCTGAAGCGCCAGCAAAAGGCGCGGGTGCGAAGTCGGCACCTGAAGCGCAAAACATGACACGCGGGTGCGAAGTGAAAAGTGGCGAACCCACAAATCAAAACAGCGCGAACACCCGCGAGGTGTCCGCGCTGTCGTTGGTGGCGCATCTGGTGCCACATGGACCGGCGATACGATGTCACGCCTTCGGCGTGGTCTCGTCACCAAGCTTGTAGAGCTTGGTCAGCAGTGCATCGAAGCCGCCAGCGGCCGAGCCCGTGTGGAGATCGATGCGTCCAACCTTCTCGACCAGCCGCTCGAGCGCCTCGAGCTCCTTCAGCTTCAGCAGGAGCGGGTTGTCCTCCATCAGCCGCGCCGTGTTGAGCAGCGAGCGCGTTGCCGCCGTCTCTTCCTGGCGCCGGATCAGGTTGGCCTTCGCCACCCGCTCGGCCTCGACGACCTTGTTCAGCAGCGCCCGGATATCGCCCGGCAGGATCACGTCCTTGACGCCGATCTCGCCGACCTCCGCACCAAGCGCTGCCGCTCGCTCGGTCACGAACGCGCGCACCTCGTTGTCGATGGTGTCGCGCGCCGCGAGGATGTCGTCGAGCGTGCGCGTCGCCACCGCCTCCCGGATCGCGAACTGCACGAGCCGGTAGAGCGTGTTCGCAACGTCGGCCGACGCTAGCGCCGCCTTCTCCGCATCGGCGATCTTGTAGAACGCCGTCAGCGTGACGCGGATGCCGATACGGTCCTTCGTCAGGATTTCCTGCGCGGTGACCTCCAAAGGCTGCGGACGCAGGTCGACCTTGCCGATCTTGACCGTCCGCCCGACCGCCCAGAAGGCATGCCGTCCCGGCGCCAGCTTCTCGCGCAGCTGCCCGTCGACGAACAGGAGGCCTGCCTCGTGCGCCTGGACCACGTCGTGCACGACGATCGTCGAGCGCGCCAGATCCAGCTTGCCGAGGTGGCGCTTCTGCACGCGCAGATCCGCCTCCGTGTCGATCCGCTCGACTTCGACCAGCGTTAGCGTCTTCCAGAAGGCGCGCGTCGTTGATGGCGAGACGACAAACTTCGGCTCGCCGTCGAACGACACGATCGCAACCTCCGTTGCCGAAGTCTGCACGATCGCGAAATTCTCGGCGGCGACGGCCGGCTGCGTCTTCTCGATCAGCAGCGCGCGCTCAGCCGGAATCTCGCTGCGCACAACCTTGACCACCTCGGCATTGAGGTGGCGCCCGACGTCGAGCGCGGAGAACTGGCCGGGCCCGAGCAGTCTTACGAAACGGCCGTCGCGCGTCAGGAACGCACGCTCGTCATCCTTCACAACAACCTTGAAAACCGGAAACAACGACATCTCACGCTCCAATACGTTTCTTGTACTTTTAACGACCCGGAAGGGTCAGGTAACGAGCCCCCTGGCTGCTGGAAGGCAACTGAAGGGCCAACAGACAGCCCGGCTGCGAAGTGGGCAGCTGAAGGGCCAAAAAAGAGTCACCGGCAACCGTTCCACGCCCGGAGTCACGGGCCCGCGCTTGAGCCACCATCCGTTGCCGCTTGCGTCGGATTGCGTCCAGAGTTCGATGAACTCTGCCGGTATCCGGGCTCGAGGCGCCCGATCGTGGCGGTATCCGCGCAGGCGCAGAGCACCCGGACGCTGCCGCCTGGTCATTGCCCGAAGGCTCAGACCGGACGGCGGGAGAAGCTGCCGGCTTCCCGTAGTCAGTTTACCGAGGCTGATTATCAGTCAGCTGGTTTGCAACGTGGGAGTCGAACCCACGACCCTCAGAGTTCTAATCTGATGCTCTACCCATTGAGCTAGTCGCAAGGAGCAGACAAAGGGAATCGAACCCTCGACCTCCGGATCGCTCCGGCGCTCTACCACTGAGCTAGGTCCGCGTGTGCACAACGATGCGGAACACACCACCGCAGAGCGGCGCGCGCCAGCCGGGTCTCGGAGAGCCCGGGCACATGGCATCATTAAGCGTGGTCTGAGTACAAGTGAAATTCGGCGGAATTGGGATGCCCCACGAAGGTACGGCGCACGGATCGGATCTCACTCGGCTTTTTTTGTCTGCCCCCTGTCGGCATGCGGGAAGAACAACTGCTGGCCGTCGATTGTGTAGCCTCTGATCGCATTCCGGCCGTCCTTGGAAACGATCCAGTCGATGAAGGCCTGGCCCAGCTCCTTCTTCACCATGGGATGTTTTTCGGGGCTGACCAGAATGATGCCGTAGGGATTGAACAGCCGGCTGTCGCCCTCGACGCTGATCTCGAGTGCGTCCTTGTTTTTGAAGCTGGTCCAGGTGCCGCGATCGGCGAGCACGTAGGCGCCCATGGCGCTCGCAATGTTGAGCGCGGCGCCCATACCCTGGCCGATCTCGCGATACCAGGCGGGTTTGTTGCCCGCGGGATCGAGCGTGGCAGCCTTCCAAAGCGCCAGCTCCGCTGCGTGCGTGCCACTCTTGTCGCCGCGCGAGACGAACGGCGCATTGGCGAGATGCACCGCCTTCAGCGCCGCCAGAACATCCTTTCCGCCCTTGATCCGGGCCGGGTCTGCCTTCGGGCCGATCAGTACAAAGTCATTAAACATCACGTCGTAGCGCCTCACGCCGAAGCCCTCGGCGACAAACTTATCTTCCTGGGCTCTGGCGTGCACGAAGACGACGTCGGCGTCGCCGCGCCGGGCCGTATCGAGCGCCTGGCCAGTACCCTGTGCGACGACTTTCACATCGATGCCGGTCTTGGCTTTGAAGATGGGCAGGATGTGCCCAAATAGGCCTGAGTCTTGCGTCGAGGTCGTCGAAGCGACCACGATCGATTTGTCCTGGGCAGCGGCCGGCGGCATGTCGAACGCCAAGCTTGCGACGATTGTCGCCACCGTCAACAAGGCGAGGGAATGCAATCGCATGGTCGCTTCGTCTTTCTCTAGATAACGAGATCACCCGCCAAAAACCGACGGGCTAGCTCTGTTTGCGGTTGGTGGAAGAACAGCGGCGCGGGGCACCGCTCGATCAGGCGCCCGCCAACAAGAAACACGACGTCGCCGGCAAGGCGGCGGGCCTGCCCAAGATCATGCGTTGCCATCACCACTTTCACACCCGAGGCTGCAATCGCGGCAATAATCTCCTCGACGGCCTTGGTCTGTGCCGGATCGAGGCTGGCGGTCGGTTCGTCGAGAAACAGCATCTCGGGCTTGCGCGCCAGGGCCCGGGCAAGCGCAAGCCGCTGTTGCTCGCCACCGGATAATCGCCGCGCCGGCCGTTCCGCAAGTGCTTCCAGTCCGACTTCGGCGAGCAAACACGCGACGCTCCGCGCATCTGCCGCCCGCCCGGCAGCGCCCAGTGCGAAGGCGACGTTGGCAGCGGCCGATCGTTTCAGCATCACTGGCGTTTGGAAAACGAAGGCGCGCCGGACGGGGCACGCATCTTCGCGCGGTGACAGCTCGATTGTCCCGCTGCTCGGCGACGCGAGGCCCATCATCACGCGCAGCAGCGTCGTCTTGCCTGCTCCGTTCGGCCCCAGAAGAACAGTCGGCGCACCCATGCTGATCGCCAGATCGATGGCCGAAAGGACAATCGTCTCTCCGGCGCGCAGGCCGACGCCGGTCAGGCGGATCGCGGTCCGCGGTCTCTGTGCGATATCGCCGCCGTCGCGCATGCCGCTATCTCGCATGGCGTTCGGACCATTGCCGGACGCTCCAGGCCAGCGTGTTGATCGCGAGAATGATCGCGATGAGCACGAAGCCGAGGCCTATCGCCAGCGGCAGATTGCCTTTCGATGTCTCGAGCGCGATCGTCGTGGTCATGACCCTCGTAAAACCGTCGATGTTGCCGCCGACGATCATCACGGCGCCAACCTCGGCCGCCGCTCGCCCGAAACCGGCGAGCAGGATCGTCACCAGCGAGTAGCGCGCGTCCCAAAGGAGCGCCTTGACGCGACCGGCAGGTGATACCTCCATCGCGGTCAGCTCGTCCCGGTACTCGACCCACAGGTCCTCGATCACCTGTCGCGTGAGGGCGGCGATGATCGGGGCAATCAGTACGCACTGCGCCAGGATCATCGCCTGCGGCGTGAACAGGAGGCCCAATGCGCCCAGCGGGCCGGACCTCGATAGAGCCAGAAACACGAGTAGCCCGACGACGACCGGCGGCAGCCCCATCATGGCGTTGAGACCGACGACGACCGCGCCCCGGCCTGAAAATTGGGTGAGCGCCACGAACGCACCGAATGGCAACCCGATCACCGCGGCCAGCATCACCGCCGACAGGGTGACGACCAGCGACAGCCGCACGATCGAAAAGAGCGTCGGATCGCCGGACAAGATCAGGGAAAGGGCGCTCGCGCCGTCCATTGCGGTTCAACTCGCGGGATCTGGGGTCGGCCGTCACACCAGACAACGGCCGAAACATCAACGTGAGTTGACGTGCTCGAATTCTCGTGTTTTTTACTTGCAAGTCAATCATTAGAAAATACGCAGGAAAATGCAGAACAAGGCTGGATTGCCCCTGTTCACGACGCTCGAGGCGGCCGATTACCTCCGCATCAAGGAGCGCAAGATTTACGAGCTGGTCGCTACCGGCGCGATCCCCTGCACCAAAGTGACGGGGAAGTGGTTGTTCCCGCGCGCCGACCTTGACCGTTGGTTGCTGGCCGGCATGGCCAGACCTCATGGCGTGGTTCCGGCCGAGCCGCCGCCGATCGTCGGTGGTAGCCATGATCCGCTGCTGCAGTGGGCACTGGCCGAAAGCCGCGCCGGCCTTGCCATCCTTCCGGAGGGCAGCGATTCCGGCTACCAGCGTTTCCTGAAGGGCGAGATCATCGCGGCCGCCATCCACTTCCACGATCTCGATGCGCCCGAGGCCGACGCCAATGTCGCCGTCGTGTCCAAGGAGCCGACGCTGTACGATGCCGTTCTCATCGGATTTGCAACCCGCGTGCAGGGTCTGCTTGTGGCAGCCGGAAATCCGAAAAGCCTCACGTCGCTGAAAGATTGCGTCGCCGCCAAGGCGCGGCTTGCCGCCCGCCCCGCCGGTGCAGGGGCGCAGCAATTGCTCGAGGCCTTGATGAAACGGGACGGGATCACAGTGCGGCAAATGAATCCGGCTTTGATCGCACAAACCGGACCAGACATTGCGCAGGCGATCCGCGCCGGCCACGCGGATTGCGGCATTGCGACCCGTGCCGTCGCGACCGCGGCCGGTCTCGACTTCGTACCCATCGTCACCGAGCGCTTCGATCTCCTGATGCGCCAGCGCGACAGCTACCGCGAACCGCTGGCAACGTTCCTCGCATTGCTGCGCTCGCCGACATTTGCAAACCGCGCCGCTGAGCTTGGCGGTCTCGATGTCACCGAGGCCGGAGCGATTCGCTGGGCGCCGTGACCGCGGTCCACGGACCGGCTGCTTGCCGCGCATGCTTCGGGTCGCCAGGCGGGCGTATCGTTGCGGCACGGGCGGTCATCATGTTTTGACCATGCCGAGCAAATGGCTGCCAGCGTGTTGACGACAGCCCTGCAATTGATTGTTCGCCGGCAACCTTATTGTGACCATGATCAAGACACGCAATGGCCCGCTGACGTCGGTCTGTTGGTGACTAGTCCAGAAAGCGTTCTCGCCCATGCCATGGTTCAAAGCGTTGCTTGCCGCTATTGGTCTTGCCGCCGCGCAAGCGCCGGCCGTGTCCCATGCCCAGAGCCTCATTCCTGGCAGCAGCTGGAGCGGGCCGTACTGGGGTCTCACCGGCGGTGGCGCGTGGAGCGACGTCAAGACCGCAACCAACAGCTCGGATCTCGTCTTATCGGGGCATGCGGGCTATGGGCTTCAGCTGTCCGCGCTGTATATCGGCGCCGAGGTCGACGGCGGTTGGGGCGGAAGCAAGAGCACGTCGAACCTGTCGCCGTTGTTTCAGTCGACACTCGAGGTCGATTGGTCCGCGTCGGCTCGAGCGCGCGTTGGCCTGGTCGCTGGCGGCGCACTCCTCTATGCGACGGGCGGTATGGCGTGGTCGGGACAGACGCTGGGCGTTCATTCGCTCGGCAGTGAGCTGTCGACCAGCTCAAAGATCGTGCCCGGTGCCGTCTATGGGGCGGGCGTTGAGATCAAGATCCTGCCCTTCGTGAGCGCACGCGTGGAAGCGCTCCGCTACGACTTTTCTTCGCAGAGCTCCCGCTTCGTCGATATCATTCCGACAGGTCTATCGTCGAAGAGCATTGACCTCGACGAAACCGTCGTGCGGGCCGGGTTGAGCTTGCGCTTCAACTGATTTGACCGGTCCGAACGGACCAAGTGCCCGCCGCAGGCGACCACTGGCGCCGACAGTGCTTTCGTATGGCTGCCCCAGGAAGCCTCGAACTTCCGTCTTCCGAGTCAAAGTCGGAGATCCTACCGCTGGACGACAGGGCAATTGCGGTTGGTGCCACGTGCGGGAGTTGAACCCGCATTTCCCGGTTTGAAGGACCGGTGTCCTGGGCCAATTAGACGAACGTGGCAATAAATGGCGGATGGTGCAGGGATCGAACCTGCGCGACCCGAAGGTCTCGACGCGTTAGCACTGCGTTGCCTTGCCGCTCGGCCAACCATCCGTTTTTTTTGGCCCTTCGGATGCCCGCTTCGCATCCGGGCCGGGCATCCGAAGGCGCACGCGCCGGATGCGGTTCCTTTCTTGCGCGCCTTCCGCACGACGAGCAACCGAAGGCGGAACACGCGCCGGTTGCGAAGTGGGCAACCGAAGGCGCAAACAATGTGGTCAGCGCGGGTGGATTTGAACCACCGATCTCCTGCTTCCAAGGCAGACGGGGACGGCCAGACTCCCCTACGCACTGATATTTGGAGCACACGGCAGGACTTGAACCTGCACCTTCCCGGTTCGTAGCCGGGAGCTTTGTCCAGTTGAGCTACGTGTGCGATTGCCGCCCGACCGGGCGCATCGGGCAATATTTGGTGGAGCACCTCGGACTCGAACCGAGCTCAGTCTCCTTGCAAGGGAGACCCGCGGACCCTGCGCGGACCCCGAATTCAAATGGTGCCTGGGGTAGGTTTCGAGCCCACCTCTCCGCGGCTTCAGCGCGGCGCTATCACCAGATCAGCTTCCCAGGCTTTTACACTTTGCAAGCTTCGGCCCGACAGGCGCCCGCGCCGGTCGCGGCTCGCTGCTCGACCATTGAGCTACGGCTGCTTGCCGCACAGATTTGGCTCTGTGCGAAACCGTGATGTTGGCGGAAGGCTGACGGTTCGAACGCCGCACCTTGCGGTGCCCTCCCGTTTTCAAGACGGGTTACCGGCCACTCCAGCGGAGCCTTCCTTTTGGGTTGGGACTGCAGCTGCCCGTCGTGCTGGAGCACGCCTAAGTGCGCCTCCGGCACGACGCATCCGGCCCGTTTGATTGCGCCTTCGGATGCCGACCGCGCTACCGGCCCTGTTGAGACTTGGCCGTCCCGGCGCGATTCGAACGCGCGACCTTCGCTTTCGGAAAGCGCTATTCTGTCCGGCTGAGCTACGGGACGATCCAACTCCGGCCCCAACTCCGGCCCATGGCAACAGCTGCGTCTGCTGGCATGGGCCGGTATCGTGTGGTCTCCGTCACGCCTCCAACTCTGAATCCCAGTAGAGATAGTCGAGCCAACTGGCGTGCAGGTGGTTGGGCGGAAAAGCCCGGCGAGCGACAAGCAAATCCTGCGTGGTCGGCTCGCGTGCGCGACGCCGTGGCAGCGGCGTTGCGCGGTTACCCTTGCGCGTGTTGCAAGGCATACAAGCGGTGACGACGTTGGCCCAACTCGTCCTGCCGCCGCGGCAGCGCGGCACGACATGGTCAAACGTCAGCTGCGACGCAGGCAGCGCCAATCCGCAGTACTGGCACCTGAAGCGGTCCCGCAGAAACACGTTGAAACGCGTGAACGCGACGCGGCGAGACCGCGGATGGTACGTGCGCAGCGCGATGACCGAAGGCAGTCGGACGGCGACCGAAGGACTTCGAACCAAGGCGTCGTACTCGGCCACCACTGATACGCGGCCGCTGATGACGTCGACCACCGCCGTCTGCCAAGGCGCGACCGACAGCGGGAAATAGCTCAGCGGCCGGAAGTCGGCGTTGAGCACGAGGGCAGGGTACATTTCGGCACGCATAGCTGACTTCCTTTCTCGGTTTGGACCTGCGGATGCGCACGAGCATCGGCCCGGGTTAAATTGAGTTCAGGTGGATTGCACCTAGCTCGGGCGGTTGGTCGGGCAAAGGCGTTCCCTTGCCCCCGCGGCGGCCGCCAAAGGCATGGACCCTGGCGAGCCGCCGCCATTGCGTCGCCGGGACCAGCGGGGGAGACGCCGGCGGCGAGGCATTGGGCAATTGCAGTTGCCGGCCCGAATGCGCGAGTAGGCATCGGAAGGGCCAAACACGGCCCGGATGCGCAGTGGGCATCCGAAGGGCCAAACAAACTGGTGTGCGCGGCTGGAGTCGAACCAGCAAGTCCCGGTTCTTAAGACCGGTACCTCTGCCAATTGGGTTACGCGCACGCAGCTCCGGCGAGAATTGAACTCGCGCCTTCCCGTGGACAGCGGGTTGCTCGGCCGTCGAGCTACGGAGCCAATTGGTCCCTCCGGTGCGAGTCGAACGCGCGACACCCTCGTTATGAGCAAGGTGCTCTGCCGCTGAGCTACGGAGGAGTGTTGGAGCACGACTGCGGACTTGAACCGCAAACCTCCGACTTAAGAGGACGGCGCTCTGCCGGTTGAGCTAGTCGTGCCTGGTGAACCCGGGAGGAGTCGAACCTCTTGGCGGACGGATTAAAAGCCCGTTGCCCGACCAACTCGGGCTTGAACGCGCCGGGTCCGATTGTGTTGGTGCCTCGTCGCGGACTCGAACCGCGGATCTCCTGCGTGTCGGGCAGGTGCTCTGGCCGCTGAGCTAACGAAGCGGATGCCGATTTACCGGTGCCGTAACGGCGAATCGAACGCCGCCCCCCGCTTGACCAAAGCGGTGCCCTGCCACAGGACCATTGCGGCGACTTCATTGGTGCTGGCTGAAGGTCTCGAACCCTCCGCCGCTCGCTTACAAGGCGATTGCTCTACCCGATGAGTTAAGCCAGCGCCGAGGGATAGCGAGAAGACATAATGTGTTTGATGCTTTGAGTATTATCTGAAGTGCAACCATATGCGATTTGGAGCCTTTATATTCCCAAACATAATGCGCGCGCGAAAGCCTCGCGCAAAATCGCACGATATTGAAATGGACAGATGGATCGCGACGCCATTTCTCATTGAGAAACGACCAACCTTCATGCGCGCATTCATGCGCACTCGGGCGTTTTGGCGTCGCGTCCACATCTGGACGTTCACGATGTCAAAGAGCAACGGCGCGCATGCGCCGCGAAAGATGTGGCAATGGGTCGGATGCCCGGGAGCAACCGATAGCGTGCTGGAGGATCGAACACCCGAACGCCCGGAACGCGTGCGAGCGCACGAGCGGCGATGGCTTAGGGATGAACGTGGTTTAGGATCGAGTATTCAGGCCATCTGCGCCTCCTGCCTTAGCGGCGGAGGGTGGGCCCTGCGCCGGTTAATCCGGTTTCGTCACGGTAAATTGTTCCGGTCGCATGGTTGCTACGGAGCTACCGAGCGAGGAACTCAAATCAAGCCCGCACACACCGATGCACCGCCAGGCAACCGGTTTGCTAAACCGGGCGGCGGCGCTGAGCGCGTTGGCGATATGTGATGCGATGAGCATCGGGATCCTCGTAACGCCGCTAGAATAGCCAGCGGCTTTCATTCGTGCGGTTTTTTCTAATGAAACCGGCAAAAAGTCAAGTGGAATAAATTTGACGTTTCTGTGAGAGGCGCTCGAAACGCCAAGTCACGAAATGGAAACAATGGCGAATAGCGGGATCGCGAAGGTTTTGCAGTGGAAAAACGCCACGCTGGCGCGCCTGCATCAAACGCGCTTGCGCGCGAGGATCGCGTCATCGAAGATCACGCCATGACCAAAGACCAAAGGCGCTATGCCCCAGCGGTTGCCCGCAACCGAGATGTTATTCGCGACGTTCTGCATCACCACTTGCCGACGAGGGGCTTGGTGCTCGAGATCGCGAGCGGGACTGGCGAGCATGTCGCTCATTTCGCGCATGCGGCCGGCGCCAGCCTCGTGTTCCAGCCAAGTGATCCTGATCCAGCCGCGCGGGCCAGCATCGATGCCTGGATTGCCGCGCAAGGCCTTACAAATGTGCGACCGGCCATCGATCTGGACGCGTCGTCTCCTGCGTGGCCGATTGCCGTTGCGAATGCCGTTCTGTGCATCAACATGATCCACATCGCGCCTTGGTCGGCAGCTGTCGGCCTGGTTCGTGGCGCAGCCCGCGTTTTGGCGGCGTCCACACCGGCGGATGCCGACCTGCAAACGGAGCAAGGTGGCCTCCTTTACCTCTACGGTCCGTTCCGTCGCGGCGGTCAGCACACGGCGCCGAGCAATGAGCGGTTCGATCAGGATCTGCGGCACCGAAACGCCGCGTGGGGCGTCCGCGATCTCGAGGCCGTGACCGAGCTGGCCGCGGCGTCTGGCTTCGCGCCACCCATTGTCGAGGCCATGCCGGCCAACAATCTGTCGGTCATCTTTCGGCGGCAACCCAATCCGACAGCGTGATCGGACGTCCCAGCGTCAGGTTCCCGCGCCCGTACGATGCCGCCAGTCGCCAATCTGCGGGCGTTGGAGGCCCAGATGGTCGCGGAGCGTCGTCCCCGAATACTCCTTCCGGTAGATTCCGCGCCGCTGGAGTTCGGGAATGACGAACTTGACGAAATCCTCGAAGCCACCGGGCTGGTGGGTTGGACCAATGACAAACCCGTCACACGCCGGCGCCGACCACCATTCCTCGATCCGGTCCGCGATTTCCTTCGGGCCGCCGACCCAGGCATTGCGCAACAGGCCGCGACCCGTGATCTGCATGAAGTCGCGGACGGTCGGGTTTTTCTTGCCAGACTTGATCACGCGGTCCCGCATCGACTGCATGCCACCGATTCCCGCCAACTCCGCGTCAGTGAAGGGTTCGTCCAATCCCTTCTTTCCGAAATCGTAGTTGAGCGCCTCCGACAGCAGCGAGAGCTGGTCGATGTCGTTTGGCAGCTTGTCGTAGAGTGCACGCTTGTCTTCGGCCTCCGCTTTGGTGGCAGCGGCCACAGGATAGAAAATCGTGCAGATCTTCTGGCTGTTGGGGTCGCGTCCGAATGACGCCGCTTGCTCCTTGGCTTTTGCGTACTCTGCCTTCGCCGTCGCCAGATCGTGATAGGCGACGAACAGCAGCTCGCCCCAGCGGGCCGCAAATCGTTGCCCGCGTCCACTCATGCCCGCCTGGATGACCACCGGATGGCCTTGCGCGGAGCGCGGCACGGTGAACGGTCCACGGGAGGCAAGGAACTTGCCCTTGTAATCGATACGCCGAACCTTGTCGGGGTGCGCATAAAGATTGTTCGCCTTATCGGCTACGATGGCATCGTCGTCCCAGCTGTCCCAATGACCGAGCACCACTTCCATGAACTCGTCGGCGCGGTCATAGCGCGTATCGTGCTCGATCACGCTCTCGCCGCGGCCCATGTTGCGCGCTTCATTGTCGTTGACCGAAGTGACGACGTTCCAGCCGGCGCGTCCCTTGGTCATCAGGTCGACGGTCTGGAACAGCCGGGCGACGTGAAACGGCTCGTAGTAGGTCGTGGAGTAGGTGGCACCGAGGCCGAGATGTTTCGTCACCGCCGCCATCGTCATCAGGCACGTCACCGCGTCGAGTTTGACGCACCGTATGCCGTTCTGCACGGTGTGCGCGTGATCGCCGGTATACATGTCCGGCATGGCCAGCCGATCGTCGAAGAAGCCGATGTCGAACTTCCCCGCTTCCAGTACGCGGGCGATGTGCTGATAGTATTCAGGCGAGTAAGTATCGGTTCGCGCATCCGGATGCCGCCAGGATGCCGGAAGAGTCGTGCAGTTCTGGGCTTGCAGGAAGGCGACGAAATGCACCTGGCGCATGGTTGATCTCGCTCCGAGAGCCGCAGTGACTGCTATGGGTGCCTCGCTGATCAGAACCGCTGGCAGCGGGCGAGGTCGTCTTCGGGCAGCGGGCGCTGCCCCAACTTACGCGCTCGCCTTGGTGAGCGATGACAGGTCGTCTTCGCTCAGTTTCAGTTGAGTCGACTTCAGGATATCGGCCAACTGGTTCGTCGAGGTCGCACTCGCGATGGGAGCGGCGATCGCCGGCTGCGCAAGCAGCCAGGCAAGCGCCACCTGGGCCTGCGTCGCCTTGGTGCGGGCGGCGACCTCATCAAGGGCTTTCAGAATGGCGAAGCCGCGCGCGTTGAGGTACTTTTTGACGCCGCCAGCCCGCGCCTTCTGCCCGAGATCGGCTTCGGAGCGATACTTGCCGGTCAAGAATCCGCTGGCCAGCGAATAGTAGGGGATGACGCCGACGCCTTCCGCAACACAGAGGTTCTGCACGTCGCCCTCGAACTCGGAGCGCTCGCACAGACTGTAGTTGGGCTGCAGCGTCTCGTAGCGCGGAATGCCGGACTTGGCGCTGGCGGCGAGCGATGCCTTCAGCCGATCCGCGCTGTAGTTGGATGCGCCGACCACGCGGACCTTGCCGGCTTTGACCAGCGCTGCGTGAGCTTCCATGGTTTCCGCGACCGGCGTCGCCGGGTCGTCGCGGTGGGACTGGTAGAGATCGATGTAATCGGTTTGCAGCCGCTTCAGCGAGTCCTCGACGGCGCGCACGATATAGGCTTTGGAGAGGCCCTTCTTGTCAGGCGCCATCTCGTTCCCGCATTTGCTGGCGAGAATGACTTTCGACCGGTTGCCGCGCGCCTTGAACCAGTTGCCGATGATCGTCTCGCTCTCTCCCCCGGTGTTGCCGGGCTTCCATCGCGAGTAGACGTCGGCAGTATCGACACAATTGAAGCCAGCGTCGAGAAAGGCATCAAGCAGTGTGAACGAACCCGTCTCGTCCACTGTCCACCCGAATACGTTGCCGCCAAAAACCAGCGGAGCGATCTCCAGTCCACTCTTTCCGAGCCTGCGCTTTTCCACCTGGAACACTCCACCTACAGCTACATCGATGTGTGAGGCTACGATCCGGCCTCGCTAGTGGCAAGCCTCGTCGCGCATCTGGCGCAACGGCCTAAATGAACCTGAAGTCCTCAACTTGGTAGATCGCTGTCCGCTTCGAATCGGCTCCGGTTCCTGCGAGCAGGCCGGCGTGCTGTTCGAGTTCGGCCTCGCTCGCGAATGTCACTTCGGCGACGCCGGCAACAGGAATCTTGAGTTCCGGGATCTTACTGCTCGGCGCGGCCCCCTGTTCGACAAGGCGCTGGCGAACGTAACCCACAACTCCAGGCAATCCTGTCAGTCTTGACTGCGCGCTGTCGGCCCAGGCGACATCGGGCGCGCCAATCGCGACCAGGAACACTTTGACGGGCTTCTCGCTTGCCGGCGGCGGGATGATCACAAGTGGCTCGGTGACGAGGCGTGTCACCGCGCCGACGAACTGCTCTGAATCGATATTGCATTCTGCGATGCGTGGCGACTCGTAGGCAATTTTCCGATCCGCGTAGCTGTCGAACCAAAGCTCCGGAAAGCCGTCGATCCCGAGCTCTTTCGCTAGGGCGTTGGTCACCGGCGCACCATGCCGGAAGCGCGTCTCCGGGTGCGAGGCAATGGCTCTGCACGTAGGCGCGCAGCCGTGGCAGCTCGGCGGTCATCACGCCGTGCGGGTCAAGCCAGTGTTTTCGGAAGTGCACCAAACTGATGTCTGGGCGGCGCTTCATCATGCTGATTGCGGCGATCATGCACGTACTCCAAGGACTCCACAGGGCAACATGGCATAGCTTGCGAGCGCACCGCGAGCGCCGGATGTTACCGTCCCATCACGTTCGCTCACCATTGCGGGGTTTTGATTTCCCCCATGGCGTCATTTTTACGAACAGCGCCGTTGCGGCGCCGTATGCGATCATCGCCGTGGCAACCAGCGTAGCCAACGTTGCGAAAGTTGCGAACGTGGCGCCACCGCCCATCATGAGCCAGCCGCCGGCCAGGACGACCACCAGGCGCACGGTGCCGGCGAGAACGGGGCCGAGAATTTTGCCTGAGCCCTGTGAGGCAAAATAGAGGCAAAGGCCGAGGCCGTAGGCCGGAAACCCGAGACCGGCGATCTTGAGATAGGTTGAAACGGCACCGAGCACAGCGGGGTCGTTTGTGAAGATGCGGCCCCACAGCCACGGCCAGATGGAAAACACAACGCCGATGGCGCCGATCATCACGGCAGCCATGCTGGCTCCAGTCCAGGCCACGCGGCGCGCCCGCTCGACCTGACCAGCGCCAATCGCCATACCGACCATCGGCACGCAGGCGACGCCGATGGCAAACGCGATCGGCACGAGCAGCAACTCCAGGCGGATACCGATGCCGAAGCCGGCTAGAGCCGTAGTCCCGAACTCAGCGGCGAGACGTGCCAAGATCAGAACGACCAAAATCGACTGGATCGGCGACAGGCACGCTACAGCACCGACTTTCAGGATATCGCGGAACATTTCGCGATTGAGCGTCACTCCGGTGAACGTGACCGCCAAGCGTGAGGTCGGTTGCTGCAGCTGCCAATTGAGAAACGCAGCGCCGAGCAGGCTGGCGGCCGTCTGGGCCACGGCGACGCCTGGCAACCCCAGCCTGGGGAAGGGCCCGAGGCCCAGCGAGAGCGCGCCGCCGAGCAGGATCTGCACGACGGCAACGCTCATCATCACCGCCGACGACAGGCGCATGTTGCCCGTGCCGCGCACGACCGAGTTCAGCGTGTTGAAATACCAAACGGCAGTCGCCCCGGTAAAAAATGCTGTCGAGTACGCCACAGCCTGGCGCAGGACCTCCCCTTGGCCTCCGAGCAGCCGGTACAGCGATGCGCCAAGCAAAAGGAACGCCGCGGATAACATTATCCCGGCTGAAATTCCGATGGTCAGCGCATGAACGGCGAGTGCGCGCGCGCGGACGACGTCATTGGCACCAAGGGCCCGGCTGATGGCCGAAGATACGCCGCCACCCATGGCGCCCGACGACATCATCTGCGTCAGCATCACCATCGGGAAGACGAGGGCCATGGCGGCCAGCGCCTCGGTGCCGATCAGCCCGATATAGCTGGTCTCGGCAATCACGACGAGCGACTGAAGCGATAACGCAGCAATGTTCGGGAGTGATAGACGGATCAGCGTCGGCAGGATCCGTCCGGTCAACAGATCGTTGCCGCGTGCAGCTGTCGATGCCTGCGCTCCAGCCAATGCGCCCCCCGTTTGCTGATCATGGCGGCGGCTACCGTAGCCGGCAGCCGCCAGGCGTCGTGCTGCGTGTTGCCTACTTGCTTTCAGCCGCCAGGATCTCGCCGAAGAGCTCGAACGTCTCGCCCTTCACGCGTGCCAGCTGCACCGCCTGAATCGGGTAAAAATCGGTCGGACTGGTATTGACTTTGATGCCGGGCAGCAGCATCGGGTTCTCCAGCCCCTGCAGGCTAGCGGCCTGCTTCATGATGTTCTCGCGGGTGAGATTGTCACCCGCGCGCTTCAGCACTTCGATCATCGTGAAGGAGACCGAGAACCCATAGTTATGGAGATCATCCGCGGCATTGGCGCTCGGCATATACTTCGCCATGAATTCCTTGAACGCGATGACATCGGCCGCTTTGGCCCATTGCGGATCTGTGGCGTCCTTGCGGTAGAGCGCCAGAATGATGCCTTGCGACGCTTCGATGCCGGCCGGCTTCATGACGCTCGCGAACGAGGACGAGACGTTGTTGAGGTAATGCACCGGTTTCCAGCCGATCTCCGCCGCCTTCTTGATGGCCTGGGCAGCAAACTTCGGAATGGTGATGTTGAAGAACACATTGGCGCCGGAGTTCTTCAGCGCGATCATCTGGCTGTCGATCGTCGGATCGGTCACCTCGTAGGTGGCGCGGTGCACGATCAACTTCTCGTTGTCCTTGCCGAGACCCGCGAGGAAGCCATTATAGTAGTCCTTACCGTAGTCGTCGTTCTGCATGAGGATGCCGATCTTGGCGTCCTTCACCGTTGCGAGGATGTGCTTCGCGTAAATTGCCGCTTCGGTCGCGTAGTCGGGCTGCCAGCCCATGGTCCAGGGGAACTCTTTCGGATTGCCCCACTTCGAGGCGCCCGTCGCCACGAACATGTGCGGCACCTTCTTGCTGTTCATGTACTTGTGGATGGCCGTATTGGGCGGCGTGCCGAGCGTCTGGAAGACGAACAGGACCTTGTCCTCTTCGACAAGTTTCCGCACCATTTCGACGGTCTTCGGCGGCGAATAGCCGTCGTCATAGGTCACGAAATTTATCTTGCGGCCATTGATGCCGCCCTTCTCGTTGACCATCTTGAAATAGGCTTCGATGGTCTTGCCGATCAGGCCGTAGGTCGATGCGTTGCCCGAATACGGATTGGTATTGCCGATCTTGATCTCGGTGTCGCTCGCGCCGTCGTCATATTTTTTCTGCGCCGAAGCGGGGGCTGCAAGGAGACAAAGCGCCAGAAGTGCGCTTGCACCGTTGGCAACCGGTTTGCCGAAATTCGTCCACATGTCTGTTCCTCCTTAGTTTCTGGGATTTATTCCCAAGGTAGCTTGCGGCTAGATGCCGTTTGGGTTGCGCGTGAGAAGCGTTTGCGGACGGACTCGAGGGCACCAGCTATCCCATGCGGCATTGTATACATGAGGATGATCAGCGCGATCCCGTAAATTGTCCACGGTTCGATATGGATCGGAAGGTGCATCGTCTTCTCGACCCAGCGAGCGCCGGCATCCGCGTATTTCTCGATCACCTGCACAAATATGCCGCCGAAGACCGCGCCCGGCAACGATGCGACCCCGCCGACAACGGCACCGACCAGCAGCGCGATCGACAGCTCGAACCGGAAGCTATCGGGCGATACGAACTCGAAGATGATGGCATGGAGCGCGCCTGCGAGGCCAGTGTAGACCGCGCTGATGCCGAAGGTGATCGACTTGACCCGGGAGGTGTCGATTCCCATCGTCGAGGCCGCCATCGTGTGATCGCGGATCGCCATCATCGCGCGGCCCATCCGGCTCTGGATCAGGTTGCGCGCAAGGATAAACATCACCACTGCCAGCGCCAATGCGCAGAGATACATCCACTGATCCGGCGATATCGGGAGACCGAATGGTGCATCCGGCTTGGTCAGGTTGATGCCCTGGACGCCATTGGTGATCGGCTCCAGATGGCGGTACTTCAGCATCTGCGGAATGGCGATCGCAAGCGCGAATGTCGCGAGCGCGAGATAGTGCCCTTCGAGCCGGAGCGCCGGAAGGCCCAGCAGATAACCGACGACAAAGCAGGCTGCGGCTGAGGCTGGCAGAGTCGCCCAGTAAGGCCAGCCGCCATGCTCGATCAGAATGGCGGAGGCATAGGCGCCGACCGCGAAGAACGCGCCGTGCCCCAGCGAGATCTGGCCGTTGAAGCCGGTCAGCAGGTTCAGCCCCAGAACGGCGATCGCGTAGACGATCATCAACGACAACTGAAGAAACGTGAAGTTCGTGATCAGCCCTGTCAGTTTGGAGATGACAGGCAAGAGCGCGGCGATCGCCACCAGACCCCACACCCAGAGAGGCGTGCGGGCCCGTCCGCCGGTTGCGTCGGTTGCATCTGCCATGCCTGGAATGGTCGTCGTTGTCATGGCTCAGACCCGCTTCACGGTGACATGGCCGAACAGGCCGCTCGGCTTCAACGTCAGGACCGTGATCACGATGATCAGCGCGACCGTCAGCTTCTCGCCGTTCCCAATGACATAGACGCCGGTCGCCTTCTCCAGCATGTTGCCGAAGAACGCGACGAGGTTTTCGAGAACGCCGACGATGAACCCGCCAGCCACTGCACCGCCGGGGCTCGATATGCCGCCGACCAGTGCTCCTGCGAAGCCATAGAGCAGGATGCCAGCCATCATGTTTGGTTCGAGATAGACCACTGGTGCGACCATGGCACCGGCGATCGCGCCGACTGCTGCCGCCAGCCCCCAGCCGAGCGCCAACATCCAGTCGACACGGACACCCGCCAACCGCGCCGAGACCGGATTCTGCGCCGCCGCCCGCATGGCGAGCCCCAGCGGCGTGAACCGGAAGAATGCGAACAGCGCAAACAGCAGGACCAGTGTGACCGCAATCATGCCGATCTGGTGCGGGCCGATATAACCGGACCCAAGAAACGTGACCTTCGGGAACGGCGACGGCACCTCCTTGATTGTGTGGCTCCAGACGGCACCGGCCATGGAATGGAAGATGGCGAGCAACCCAATAAAAACAACGACGATCGACAGCACCGGCGCATCGTGAAGCGGCCGCAGAATAGCGCGCTCGATCAGCACGCCGGCAACGAATGAAATGGCGACCGATACCGTAAGCGCGCCCCAGAAACCAAGCCCGAGCTGCACGAGCTGCCATGTGACGAATGTCGAGAACATCGCCATCTCGCCTTGCGCAAAATTGATGTGATCCGTCGAGACAAAGATCATCACCAGGGCGAGCGCGACCAGGGCGTAGATCGCGCCGCTGGCAAGGCCCGAGGCCACCTGCTGGATGAATTGTTCCATGGGCTCCTCAATAGCCGAGATAAGATTTGCGGATTTGCTCGTCGCTCTTTACGGCCTTCGCCTCGCCGGACATGACGATACGCCCGGTTTCCAGAACATAGGCGTGATCCGCAAGATCGAGTGCGAGCGCCGCGTTCTGCTCAACCAGCAGCATCGACACATTCGCATCCTTGTTGATGCGTCGCATGATCCGGAAGATCTCCTGCACGATGAGCGGTGCCAGGCCGAAGGATGGCTCATCGAGCAGCATCAGGCGCGGACGCAACATCAGGGCGCGGCTGATCGCCAGCATCTGTTGTTCGCCGCCCGACAGCGTACCGGCCTGCTGCTGCAGGCGCTCCTTGAGCCTGGGAAAATAGCTGAGCACCATCTCGCGGTCGCGCGCGATTTCGACCTTGTTGCGGCGCGTGTAGGCCGCGATCTGCAGGTTTTCGTCGACCGAAAGGGCAGTGAATGTGCCGCGCCCCTCCGGCACATGGGCGACACCGAGTCGAACGATGCTTTCCGTCGCTTCTCCCGCGATGGATTTTCCATCGAACCGCACGTCGCCGCTGGTCCGGATCATGTTGCAGATCGCGCGGAGCGTCGTCGTCTTGCCGGCGCCGTTCGCGCCGAGCAACGCCGTAATCCCACCGGCTTCCAGGCTGAAGGTAACGCCATGCAGCGCCTCGCTCGGGCCGTAGAAGGCGCGAAGATCCACAACGTCGAGCAGGCGGCTCATGCGGCCTCTCCCGTTCCGAGATAAGCGCGGATGACGTCCGGGTTCCGCTGCACTTCGGCCGGCGTTCCTTCTGCAATCTTACGGCCGAAGTCGATCGCGACCACCTTGTCGGAGACCGACATGACGAGGCTCATGTGGTGTTCGACTAGCAGCACGGTCACCTTCTGCAGATCACGCACGCGCCGTATCTGGGCTTCAAGCTTGTCGATCTCATCGTGGTTGAGACCAGCCGCCGGTTCATCCAGCAACAGCAGCTGCGGACCCGACGCAAGAGCACGCGCCAGCTCGACGCGCTTGCGGATCGGGAACGGTAGCGGCCCCGCGGGCAGGTATGTGAACACCTCGAGATCCATGAAACGAATCAGGTCGAGTGCCCGGTCGGTGATGCGGCGCTCCTCGGCGTCGGTGCCTGGCCAACGCAAGGCCGATGCCAGAAAGCCGCCGCGGCTCTGCGCGTGACATCCGACCTTGACGTTGTCGAGTACGGTGAGCTTGTCGAACAGCGCGACGTTCTGGAACGTGCGACCGAGCCCAATGGTCGCGATCGCATGGCTCGGCTCTCTCAGGATCGATCGGCCTTGCACCAGCACGTCGCCATCGTTGGGCTGGTAGAGGCGCGACAAGCAATTGAAGAGGGTCGTCTTGCCTGCGCCATTCGGTCCGATCAGCCCGACAATCTGGCCTGCGTGGATATCGAAAGAAACGCCGTCCAGCGCCACGATCCCGCCGAACCGGACCGAGACGTTGTCGACGCTGAGGATCGGCGCTCCCTGAGGAAATAGCCCCGCGCTCGGAGGCATCCGCTCCGTCATGTCTTTGTCGTCTCCCACGGCGCCGCGGCGCCTTCCCCTGCCGCGCTCGTGAAGTTTTGGCGCGGGTACGAAAACATTGCCGGTTTCCCTTGCGCTGGTCCAGTATCTTCTTATCGTCAACGGACGATCGATGGCGCAGGAGTGTCTCAACCATGGCGGCGGCCTTAAAATTGGGGATTGGCGGACTTGGCGCCATTGGTTGGACAGTGGCTCGCCGTGTGGATGCCGGCGATCTGCCAGGCATTACGTTGGTCGCCGTCTCGGCACGCGATCAGACGAAGGCCCGGGCCAAGATCGCCGAGCTTCGCTCGAAGCCGAAACTCGTGACATTGGCAGAGCTGGCCGAGCACGCCGATATCATTCTCGAGTCCATTCCAGCCGCGCATTTTGCCGAAATCGCCCGGCCGGCCGTCCAGCGCGGTCGCATCTTCATGCCACTGTCGGTTGGCCAGCTCTTGAACCACCTTGACCTCGTCGACGAGGCCCGCAAGACCGGTGCGCGCATTCTGGTTCCGACCGGGGCGCTACTCGGCCTCGATGCCGTTCGCGCCGTCGCAGAGGGCACCGTGCATAGCGTCAAGATCACCACCCGCAAACCGCCGAAAGGTTTGATTGGCGCACCCTTGCTTGCGCAACGCGGCATCTCGCTCGAAGGCTTGACCGCACCGCTCAAGGTGTTCGAGGGGAGCGCGCGTGAGGCCATCAAGGGATTCCCGGCGAATGTGAATGTCGCCGTGGCGCTTTCGCTGGCCGGAATTGGCCCTGACAAGACGACCATCGAGATCTGGGCCGATCCAGCCGTCACCCGAAACACGCACACAATCGAAGTCACATCCGATTCATCCGATCTCACGATGACGATCGCCAACATCCCGTCGGTCGAGACGCCGGCCACCGGAAAAGTGACCGCACTGTCCGCAATCGCCGCGTTGCGGCGCCTTACGGCGCCGCTCGTTGTCGGAACTTGAGCCAAAGCTTCGCACGATCACAAGAGTCACACACTAGAGGAACCGGAACCCATGGCTGCAACCAATATCAAGCGCGTGATCTACTTCCACCCCCGCATGGATGCGACCGCCGATCTTGTGCGTGCCAAGCGTACGGACATCGACATGTTTCGTCGCGACGTCGTCAAGGAGAAGGAGGAGACGTGGATCGAGATGGCCAAGTCGCACGGCTACCATGCGTCGGCACGAACTGAGACTCGCGAGCCCTGGTTCCCGGATGCCCGGCTCTTCGCAAAATCCCCGAATCTCCTGGCCGTGTGCTCCCTGGGCGCCGGCTACGATGTGATCGACGTCGATGCGGCAACGGCTGCTGGCGTCATCGTGTGCAATCAGTCGGGAGCCAACAAAGAAGCCGTCGCCGAACACGCCATGAGCTTGATGCTGACGCTGTCGAAGAAGGTGATGCTGGCCGACCGTCATATGCGGAAGGAGCAGAACATCGAGCGCTTCCTTTATACCGGTAACGATCTGCTCGGGCGCACGGTCGGCATCATCGGCTGCGGCAACATCGGCGGCCGCGTCGCCGAGATCTGCAAGCTCGCCTTCCGCATGACGGTACTCGGCTATGATCCATACCTGACCAAGGAGCAGCTGGCCGCGAAGGGCATCGAAAAGGTCGAGATGAAGGAGCTGATGCAGCGCTCCGACTACGTCACGATGCACACGCCGCGCACCAAGGAAACATTCGGTTTTGTCGGTTACGAGCAGATGTCCTGGATGAAACCGACCGCCTACCTGATCAACACCTCGCGCGGCGGCACCTACGTCGAGGAGGATCTGGCCCGGATTCTCAAGGAGAAGAAAATCGCTGGCGCCGGCATTGACGTGTTCCTCGAGGAACCGCCGCCGCTCGATCATCCGCTGATGGCCTTCGACAACGTGATCCTCACGCCGCACAACGCGGGCGCAACGATCGAGTCCCAGGACAACGTCGCTGTCTTCTCGGCTGACCAGTGGATGGATATCTTCGACGGTAAAGTGCCGCCACGGATCGTCAACAAGGAGGCGTGGCCCAAGTATTCCGAGCGCTTCGAGAAGATCCTCGGATTCAAACCCGCCAAGCTAACATGAGGTCCGAGATCATGATCAGATGCGCATACCGGGTTGGCTGCTCGGGCCAGCCCGCCCAGCGTGCTGCACTGCGGACTTGAACCGTACAATGCGTCGGTCCGCTCATGAGCTACGGCCCGCCAACGCCATTACATCATCCGATCCTCGGGCGGCACAAGAAAGCGGGGCGCCTCGCCCGCGAGCGCGCGTTTCACATTGTCGACGGCGCGTTCCAGCGCCACGTGCCGCCAGCCGCGAACGGAAGCCGAGTTGTGTGGCGAGGCGATCACGTTCGGCAACGTGAGGAACGGCTTGTCCATCGCAAACCGCCCATGCCGCACGGGCTCGATCCACCAGGCATCGATGCAGGCTGTGAACGTCGGGGTCGCTACCAAATGCTCGTAAAGCGCTGACTCATCGATGATCTCGCCTCGCGCGAGATTCACGACAATGGCGTCGCGCTTCATCAATCCAAGCTCGCGTGAGCCAATGAGGCCGGACGAGGCCTTCGTCAGCGGCAGGCTCAGTATCAGCACGTCGCTGGCCGCCAGCAAAGTGTCGAGATCGGCCGAGCGGCCGATCCAATCGACAGTCTCGTCGGTCGCGCCCCGCCGGTTGATCGCGTGCACTTTGAGGCCGAGCCCACGCATCAGCCGGGCCGTCGCAACGCCGATGCCGCCGAACCCGAGAATACCGCAGACCGCGCCTGCGAGCATTCGGTTCTGCCGGAACTGATCGAAGGTGCCTGCCTTCAATTTTTCTTGTTCAACGAACAACCGCTTGGCCGCGGCAAACGTCAGTGCGATCGCGTGTTCGGCCATAGGTTCAGAATAGGCGCCACCATTCGATGCGATCGGCACGTGGGGCGGCAGCTCGGCGAGCGGAATATAGTCGACGCCCGCTGTGATAAACTGGATGTGGCGCGCATTGGCCAGGAGTGCAGCCTCGCCAGGCTTCAGTTCGAGTCCCGTATTGCGTGCCAAAACGACAACTGCGCCTGTCAATGCCTCACGCCGCGCATTGTCACCGAGATCGGTGAGATAGACCACGCGCGCTGCTCTACCAATTCGTTGCTCGATGAGGGCACGGGTCGGCGGGTCAGCCTCGTAGGTGACGACAAGTTTCGGCGCGTCTGCCATGTTGGCTCCGGTCCTCCGAAAAGTGGTTAGGCGCGCGTTTGGCGCATCGCATCGGCGAGAATGGTCGCGACATGGCGTGTGGATCGATTGGCACCATCCGCGATCTGGTGCCTGCACGAAAATCCATCGGCGGCAATCACCGTTTCGGACGGCGCCTTGCGGACGGCCGGCAACAACGACAACTCGCCCATCGCCATCGAAGCGTCGTATGTCTCCGCGCCGTAGCCGAAGGCGCCGGCCATGCCGCAGCAGCTCAACTCGATCGTCTCCACCTTCAATCCCTCAATGAGTCCGAGCGTTTTGGTCAGCGAACCCATAACGTCGAACGACTTCTGATGGCAATGTCCATGTAGCAGAACATGGTCCGTCGACTTGGCAACGGGCCCCTTGATATGGCCCGCCTCGATTTCACGCGCCAGGAATTCCTCGAATAGAAACGCTGATTCCGAGAGCCGTTTGGCCTCTGCGCCAAACCCGAGACCGAGCATCTCATCGCGCGTCGAGAGCAGGCACGACGGTTCGAGCCCGACGATCGGTACGCCGCGGTCGACGAATGGTTGAGTTGCCGCCAGGAAGCGCGTGGCCTCCCGCCGGGCTTCGTCGACGAGACCAGCGGCCAGGAATGTCCGGCCGCAACACACCGGCCGGCTCTCGTGAGCCAGACGAGGTACGGTGACGCGATAGCCGAGTCGTGTCAGCACTTCGACGGCGTCCCACAGCGTATCCGGCTCGAAATAGGCATTGAAGGTGTCCGCGAACAGCGCCACCTCAGGACCATCGACGGGGCCGACCGGCTCGGTCAGGCGGAACAGCTTGCCTCGCCACCGTGGCAGCTTGCGGCGTGCGGAAAAGTCTGCAACGCGCTCCACCAACGCGGCAACACCCGGCACCCATCGTGGCATGTTGGCGATCGGCGCCAACCGGGCAGCCCAGGGCGCATAGCGCGGCAGGTAGGCAACGAGCCTCTCGCCGAGCGTCAATCCAATCGTTCGCGCGCGGGCGGCCTGCACTTCAATCTTCATCTTCGCCATATCGACGCCGGTCGGGCACTCGCGGCGGCAAGCCTTGCAAGAGACGCATAACTTCATCGCCTCAGCCATCTCCGGCGACGTCATAGCATCGGCGCCGAGTTGACCTGAGATTGCGAGCCGCAGCGTATTGGCGCGCCCGCGCGTCAGATCGCGCTCGTTGAGCGTCACGCGATAGCTCGGGCACATGACGCCCGCCTGTAGTTTGCGGCATTCGCCGTTGTTGTTGCACATTTCGACAGCACCCTGGAAGCCGCCGCCGGCGCCCGGGTACGACGACCAGTCGAGCGCCATTGCCATGTCGGGCACCCGATAGTCCGGTTTGTAGCGAAACAGCGTGCGATCGTTCATCCGCGGCGCGCGTACGATCTTGCCGGGGTTCATGATGCCATTCGGGTCGAAGCGGTCCTTCACCGCCTCGAAGATTTCGATGGTCTTGCGACCGTACATTGTCTCGTGGAACTCGGATCGGACCAGGCCGTCGCCATGTTCGCCGGAGTGCGCGCCCTTGTACGCCTTCACCATCGCGAACGCCTCCTCGGCGATCTGGCGCATGGTGCTCGCGTCCTTCTCGAGTTTCAGATTGAGCACGGGGCGGACATGCAGGCAGCCGACGGAGGCGTGCGCGTACCAGGTGCCTTTCGTGCCGTGCTTCTCGAACACAGCGGTCAGCCGCTCGGTGTAGTCAGCGAGATGCTCGAGGGGAACGGCGCAATCTTCGATGAACGAAACCGGCTTTCCTTCGGTCTTCATGCTCATCATGATGTTGAGACCGGCGGCACGGACCTCCCATACGGCTTTCTGGCCGGCGGCGTCGGCCACCGTAACCACGGCTTTCGGTGAACCGAGGTCGCCCAGTAACGCTTCGAGCCGGTCAACGCGGCGCAAGTTCTCGGCTTGGTCATCCTCGGCGAACTCGACCAGCAGTAGTGCGTCCGGTTTGCCGCGGACGTAGGTTTCCATCACCGGCCGGAACATGGCGATATCCGTCGCCAATTCAATCAACGTCCGGTCGACCAGTTCGACCGCCACTGGGCCGAGCTTGACGATATGTTGCGCGGCTTCCATCGCCTTCCGGAAGGTCGTGAAGTGGCAGATGCCAAGCGCCTTGTTCTTGGGCTGCGGCGACAGCTTGAGACGGATGCGCTCCGAGATCGCGAGGGTGCCCTCCGAGCCGCACAACACCGTCGCCAGATTGAGCGGTTTGCCGGGTGAAGGCGGCAGCAGCGCGTCGATCAGATAGCCGCCGACACGGCGCGACACGCCCGGGAAGGCTTGCGCGATGTGAGCTTCCTCGCGGCGGCCCATGGCCATCAGGTCGCGAAAGAGATCGCGCGCGGCGTCCGGCGCGTTCATGCGCTCGAAATCGGCCGGCACCTCACCGAAATGGGCTTTCGTCCCATCGGCCAGAAGCGCATCGATCCCGATGACGTTGTCGCGCATAATGCCATAGCGGATCGATCGCGTGCCGCAGGAGTTGTTGCCGGTCATGCCACCGATGGTGGCTCGGCTCGACGTGGAGACGTCAACCGGGAACCAAAGCCCAGTCGACTTCAGCTGCCGGTTCAACTCGTCGAGCGCAATGCCGGGCTCGACCAGACAGGTGGCGGCCGCCGCGTCGGTCTCGAGCACGCGGTTCACATGCTTTGTGAAATCGAGAACAAGAGCCCGCCCGACGGTCTGGCCCGATTGCGATGTGCCGCCGCCGCGCGGCAGTAACGGCACGCCGGCCTCGCGCGCGATCTCGGCCGCGACCGCCACATCGGCAAACGTTTTCGGGACCACCACTCCCACCGGCTCGATCTGATAGATCGAGGCATCCGTCGCATAGCGTCCGCGGCTGAACCGGTCGAACAGCACCTCGCCCTCGATCTCGCGCTGAAGGCGCTCGCGCAGCGCGTGATTGGGGGGAATGTGGGCATTCATGCGGGGATCGTTCTCTGTCGGAGGACCGGCGGGTTGGGGCAATCATAGACGGGTCACAATGCCTGCCTTGCTGGCCAGCGTCGAGGGGCCAGGGTTTGGCGGCCGAGAGTTGACAAGCCTCGCCACCGCTATCATCTGCATTAGCATTGTGGGGACGTTACGGCTTGGTGACTTGCGGCAGGTCGACTAAGCTCGCGGATGTTGAGCATTGCAGCCGACGGAACCGCCATTCGTGAATCGATATGCCCTGCCATCCGACACCGTTCTCTTGAACGAGTACCGCATAGATCGGGTGCTCGGCCATGGCGGCTTTGGCATCACCTATCTCGGTCATAACAAGAGTTTGAACACCCAAGTCGCCATCAAAGAGTACTTCCCGAGCGAGTTCGCCTATCGCGAAGACACAGCAACCATCCGTTCGCTGCAAACCTCGACCGACAAGGTATTCGCCTGGGGGCGGCAGCGCTTTCTGGAAGAAGCCCAGACGCTGGGGAAGTTCCGACATCCCAACATCGTGCGCGTGCTCAGCATCTTCGAAGCCAACAACACGGCCTACATGGTGCTTGACTACGAGGATGGCGCCAGTCTGGCTGACTGGCGCGCAAGGCTTGGCCGGCCACCGACGCAAGCCGAAATCGACGGGCTGTTGCAGCCGCTCCTCGGCGCGCTCGAACAGGTGCACGCGGTCAGTTTCCTGCATCGCGATATTGCGCCGGACAATATCATTGTCCGCCAGGATGGCACACCCGTGCTGATCGACTTTGGCTCGGCGCGCCATGCGATCGGACGCCAGAGTCCACTGATGAGCGCGATCGTCAAAACAGGCTACTCGCCACCTGAGCAGTACTCGTCGGACGCAGCAAAGCAGGGCGCCTGGTCCGACATTTATGCGATGGCGGCGACAGTGTCCTGGCTGCTGACGGGGCAGCGTCCAACAGATGCAACGGCGCGAATGCTAGGCGACGAAACCTCGCCGCTCCGTTCGGTTGTGCAAGAGATCGGCTACCGGTCGGGCTTTTTTGACGCTATCGATTGGGGCATGGCGGCGCGACCCGAGCACCGCCCGCAAGCCATTGCCGATTGGCGCAGCCGTTTGTTCGCTCCAACCGTGTCCATGCCGGCTCCGCTACTGGCTTCGCGTGGCGAAACGGGCGGCAAGCAAACCGGAACTCTCACGGACCCAGCGGCGGCTGCAACGGCATCAGACTGGACTCGCGACGGATCTGCCGCCACACAGCATCCCCTGGCGTCACCATCCGCTTTTCCTGTCGCCGCTGCGCAGCGAACCGCAACGCCTGCACCGCCCTCCGCCGCCGCTCTCGATGACGTCTCATCGGACGATCGCGCCGATTTACGGCGCCAAAACGTTGCTCGAACGCGCTCTCGCGTCATGACGGTTGCGGGCGTGTTGATTGCCGGCGGCCTGGTATTCGCCGTATTGCGCTTGTTTGGCGATGCCGCAACATCGGTGCGGACACCGGCGCCAGTGGCCGTAACGCCCGCTGCTGCCCCGGCCGTAGTTCCGGCGATCAGCAGTCCCACCGGCAACCGTATCCCTGGCCCAGTGGTTCTGCCCCCGCTGCCCCGTACCGAACCGTTGGCAACGGTCGCCCCGCCATCTTCCTCACCTGCTCGAATCGATCCCACCGCAGTAGCCGCGCCGCCTGCACCAGCGCCGCGACAACCGCCGGCTTCGCCTGACGCGACGCCACCACCAGCTGTCACAGTGCCCGCTGTCGCAGCACCACGCCCATCGATTGAAGCACCATCACCGGCTCGTCAGGTGCAGGATGCCCGACCAGACGTCCAGCCGCGGCCTGCCACGCCCCTCGACCGGCGCGCCCGTCTCGCGCGGTGCGCCGAGATCAACGAGCGCGCTCAGCTCGGTGATTTGACGGACGATGATCGAGATTTTTTGAAGAGCTCTTGCCGATGATCTGGAGTGTAAAGTATCGAGGTCCTACCGCCATCCAAGTCAACTATTCGATTTGCTCGCAACCTATTGGAGACTGCATCATGCGATCAAGACATCTGATCCACGCCGCAACTGCGCTAACCGTGTCGATGGGCCTCATTTCGATGGTATCGGCACAAACGCCGCCGCCTACGACACCGCCTGCCGGCGTTGCGCCGCCGGCCGCTGTTCCACCGCCACCGCCGGTGATTGCATTCGATGATGCGCTGACGCAGGCCGCAACCAACCTGTTCAAGAATGCCAAGCTGCCGGATGGCAACGATCGCGTCACCCTAGTGATCGACCCCTTGATCAACGGCGTCACCGGCTCGCAGTCGGTTGCTACTCGCGCCATGGAGAAACGGATCATCGAGTTGGCGCGCCGCGACTATCCCCGCCTCGACGTGCAACCCTTCAATACGACGACGATTGCGAAAAATCCGATCGTTCTCATTGGCACGTTTACTGCCATCAACAATCTCGGAGTCGCCACCGGCCCCAAAGATGCATATCGCATCTGCCTGGCGCTCGCCGATTTCAAGTCGAAGACAATCGTCTCGAAAGGCGTCGCGCGCGCCAAACCCGAGGGAATCAACGCGACGCCGACACCCTACTTTGTGGACAGCCCGGCCTGGACGAAGGATCCAGCCGTCGATGCCTACATCAAAAGCTGCCAGGGGACCAAGGTGGGAGACCCTATCGACGCTGTCTATACTGATCGCATCCTTTCGGCGGCCTTGCTGAACGATGCGATCAATGCCTATGAGGCCAAGCGCTACCAGCAGTCACACGAGCTCTACCAAAGCGCATTGCGGACTCCAGGGGGCGATCAGCTTCGCGCCTATAACGGGCTCTATCTTACCAATTGGAAGCTCAACCGACGCAAGGAGGCCGCGGATGCGTTCGGGAAAATCGTCGACCACGGACTCGCTGCCAACAAGCTAGCGGTCAAGTTCGTGTTTGCGAAAGGTTCATCGCAGTTCGGCGCAGCGCCAAGCACCATGAGTCAGTATCCGGTTTGGCTCGCGCAGATCGCGCAACGTACGGCGCAGAGCACCAATTGCCTCGAGTTGGCGGGGCACGCGTCGAAAACCGGACCCGAGCCATTGAACGAGCGGCTCTCACAGCTGCGCGCGCAATATGTCAAGGACCGGTTGCAGCGGGTCGCACCCGCCATTGAGAAACGCTCGATCGTCACCGGCATAGGATCGCGCGAAAATCTCATTGGGACAGGCCGTGATGACGCCAGCGACGCACTCGACCGCCGGGTCGAGTTCAAGGTCATCAAGTGCGGTTGAAGCCACTAAACTTGTTCTGAAAGCAAGTGAGGCGGCCCGTGGGCCGCCTCACTTCGTTCAAGCCGTCGGCTGTCGTTCACGCCTTCTTCGGCGGGATAGTGACAATCTCCATAGGCGACGAGTGATACTTGAAGCCACTACCCGCTTTCGACACATGGCCGTAGCCGGGCCACGGGAAATGATATGCAAGTAAGGGGATCTTCTTGGCCGCCAGCATATCGAGCATCTTGACGCGCGTTTGCGCAGACTGCTTTGGGTCCGAGTCGTAGGCGAACTCGAGCAAGGGTTTCTCGACGAGTAGAACCTGATGGTGCGTCAAGTCACCGATGAAGCAGATCTGCTTTCCGTCCGACTGGATCATATAGATCGTATGCCCGACGGTGTGGCCCGGCGCCGCCATGGCCGTAATGCCCGGCAGAAATTCCTGGCCGTCCTTCACGAACACAATGCGGTCGCGATACGGTAAAAGGTTGTCGCGTGCGTGCTGAACGAAGGCTTTCACCTTCGGGTCGGCGAGTTTCTTCTCGTCCGTCCAGAAGTCGAAGTCCGCTTGACTTAAATACACTTTGGCATTCGGGAAGAGGCGCTTCTTTTTTGCATCAACCATGCCGCCGATGTGATCGATGTGAGCGTGGCTGATCACGATCGCATCGATCGATCCCGGGCTGATGGCCGCTTCGCGCATGCTCTTGATGAGCCGTCCAGTCGTCGGTCCGAACATCTTTTGCGTGCCCATGCCGGTATCGAACAGCACGAGATGGGAGCCGGTGTTGACGATCGGGATATTCTGTTCGAGCACGATGCTCGTTGGCGAAAGGTAGTTGTCGGACAGCAACTTGCCGATTTCTTCCTTGCTGGCGCCAAGGAAATTGGTGCTTGGGTCGCCCAATGGCAGCGGACCGTCAGAGACCATCGTGATCTGCGCCTTGCCATAATTGAAGCGGTAATAGTAGGGCGCTTGCGCCTTGACGAATGGCGCCTTGGCCTGGGCGTCGAATAACGGCAGACCGGCGAAACCGGCACCGGCCAGTGCGGCGCCGCCCAACAACGCGCGACGGCGCGATAGCTCGAATTCAGACATGCTCCAACTCCCTAATCTGGTTGAGGCCCGCGTCCCGCGGCGCCAAGCGGTCCAAGACTAGGCTGGAATCGGACAACTGTTCAATATCAGCATGCCCCCGACATGCCCATGCAGAGGTTTGAGCGCAGGCGATGTGAAGGAGCGGCTGCGGCGTTGGCAGCCGACGGAGTATTCAAGTCCCGGCTCCTGTTCGCAAAGTTGGTGTGGTGGTTGTCGCCGCGAGCTAGTGGCGATCTCCGACGGGTGCTGGCTCCGTCTACCAACCACCGGCATTTTGCTGGTTCCACGTCACATGGGGGTCAGCTGGTGGGCTTAGCTAAGCCACGTGAGCCCGTTTCAGTCGTTTCCGCTCCCCGCCCCGCGTTCCCCGTCTTGGTGGCCTGCTGCCTATGCTCGAGGCTCGGGCACAAGCCGACCTGCGTCAATCTTCCGGCAGTGATCCTGGGGTGACCTTGCGTCGTTTGCCGGCTTCACGACCGACCGAATTGACGCGGCGAATCAGCAACGTCGGCGAGGCCTTCCGGCAACAGCTCAGGGCCGATTAACCATTGTATTCGCTTGGTCCACCAAAGTCTTGGCTTCTCGTGTTGCAACGGCGCACCTATTGGGGCATGGTCCGGCCGCGAATCTCGGGCCCTTGCAGGCGGCGGGATCATATCGCGTGTCCACCGCAGCGTTGCTCGTGGCACCACTATCTCAATCGAACTGGGGGAGCTCATTCCATGGATACCGTGATGTGGGCGATCATTCTCTGCGGATTGCTGTCGCTCGTTTACGGCGCATGGACCATCAAGTCCGTGCTCGCCGCTGACGCCGGCACTGCCCGCATGCAGGAGATCGCCGCAGCCATTCAAGAAGGTGCGCAGGCCTATCTGTCGCGCCAGTACACGACCATCGCCATCGCCGGCGTGCCGATCTTTCTGCTCGTTGGCTATCTGCTCGGCTGGCTGGTCGCCGTCGGCTTCCTGATCGGCGCGGTGCTCTCGGGCATTGCCGGCTTCATCGGCATGCACGTCTCGGTGCGCGCCAACGTGCGCACGGCGCAGGCCTCCACGCAGTCCCTGGCCGAGGGCTTGTCGATGGCGTTCCGCGCCGGCGCCGTCACCGGCATGCTGGTGGCTGGCCTGGCGCTGCTCGGCGTTGCCGTCTACTACGCAGTGCTGACCCGCGGCATGGGCCTCTCGACGACGTCCCGTACGGTGATCGATTCTCTGGTCGCGCTCGGCTTCGGCGCCTCGCTGATCTCGATCTTCGCGCGTCTCGGCGGCGGCATCTTCACCAAGGGCGCGGACGTCGGCGGCGATCTCGTCGGCAAGGTTGAGGCCGGCATTCCCGAGGACGACCCGCGCAACCCCGCAACAATTGCAGACAACGTCGGCGACAACGTCGGTGACTGCGCCGGCATGGCCGCCGACCTGTTCGAAACCTACGCGGTGACCGTGGTTGCGACCATGGTTCTGGCGGCGATCTACTTTGCCGGCCAACCCGTCGTCGGTAGCTTGATGATCTATCCGCTGGCCATCTGCGCGGCCTGTGTGGTGACGTCGATCATCGGCACGTTCTTCGTCAAGCTCGGCGCCAACAACTCGATCATGGGCGCGCTCTACAAGGGCTTGATCGTGACCGGCGTGTTGTCGCTCATCGCCTTGTACCCGATCACTGATCGCCTGCTCGGCATGGGCACGCAGTTCTCGGTGCGCGGTCTCACGTTCACTGGCATGGATCTGTTCTGGTGCGGCGTGGTCGGCCTCGTGGTGACGGCGGCAATCATCGTCATCACCGAATACTACACAGGAGTCGGCTATCGCCCGGTCCGCTCGATCAGCCAGGCCTCGGTGACGGGGCACGGTACGAACGTGATCCAAGGCCTTGCCGTCTCGCTCGAAGTCGACGGCGCTTCCAGCACTCGTCATCATTGCGGGCATCATCTGCTCGTTCAAGCTGGCGGGATTGTTCGGCATCGCAATCGCCGTGACGAGCATGCTCTCGGTCGCGGGAATGATCGTGGCGCTGGATGCCTTCGGTCCGGTGACGGACAACGCCGGCGGCATCGCCGAGATGGCCGGCATGCCGAAAGAGATCCGCAAGACGACGGACGCTCTCGACGCGGTCGGCAACACCACGAAGGCCGTCACCAAGGGATACGCCATCGGTTCCGCCGGTCTTGGCGCCCTGGTGCTGTTCGCGGCCTACAACGAGGATCTGCGGTTCTTCATCGCCCAGGCCAAGCCCGGCACGCTGTTCCACAACCTGCAGATCGACTTCTCGCTGTCGAACCCCTACGTGGTGGTTGGCCTGCTGTTCGGCGGCCTGCTGCCCTATCTCTTCGGCGGCATCGCCATGACGGCCGTTGGCCGCGCGGCGTCTTCCATCGTCGAGGAGGTTCGTCGGCAGTTCAAGGAGAAGCCGGGCATCATGAAGGGCACGGAGAAGCCCGACTATGCCCGCGCCGTCGACATGCTGACCCAGGCCGCGATCAAGGAGATGATCATCCCGTCGCTGCTGCCAGTTCTTTCGCCGATCGTCTGCTACTACGTGGTCAAGGCAATTGCCGGTCCCGCCCACGCATTCGCCGCTCTCGGCGCGATGCTGCTCGGCGTGATTGTCAATGGTCTCTTCGTCGCGATCTCGATGACGTCGGGCGGCGGCGCCTGGGACAACGCCAAGAAGTCGTTCGAGGACGGCTTCGTCGACAAGGACGGCAAGAAGCACTTGAAGGGCTCCGAAGCCCATAAGGCCTCGGTGACCGGTGACACGGTCGGCGATCCCTACAAGGATACGGCCGGTCCGGCCGTCAACCCGATGATCAAGATCACCAACATCGTCGCGCTGCTGCTGCTTGCGGTGCTCGGACACCAGTGATCGGACTCACCGGCGCCACATCAAAAAAAGGGCGGTCCCGCGGGACCGCCCTTTTTCGTTGGGTCGCGAGATGGCCTTGTTTTACCAGACGTTCCAGCGAACGCCCGCGCGAAGCGCATGCTCGAAGGTATCAGCCACCGAGATCCGCGAGGCGACGGTGTAACCGCTGCCCAGGCTGATATTCGTCGGCGTGTCGACCGCGCCGATGTAGGTGAAGCGGTAATTGAAGTCGAGCACCATGCCGGGACTCAGCGCATAATTCACGCCGGCCGTGACAGCGGCTGCAGGCGCCACTTGATGCGCTTTGCTGCGAGCGCCCCAATCGCGCGTGAACATCGTGGTGTATACGCCGCCGGTCGTGTCGTAAGCGATTTCGTGCGTCGCGTGCTCGCGGTCCAGCGAGCGGACGGCAAAACCTGCGCCGACGCCCACATAGGGCGACAGACCGCCACGGTTGCCGAGGTCATAGTAAAGATTGGCCAGCGCAACGGTGCTTCGAATGTCGATTTTCTCGACCGTCCGGCCGTGAATCTCAACCGGCGTCGCGCCAAAGATCGCGGGATTGCCGAAGTACGAGTAGGATCCGCTGGCCGTAGTGTCGGCCTTCGTGCGGGCGTCGATCGTGACGTCGGCGCGCATCCGAGGCGACAGGTACGCACCGACACCAACGCCGCCCATGGCGAATGTGTCGAACCCGTTGTTGAACCACGAGGAGCTCATGCCGAACGGCGTTGTCGCGGGATCACCGTCGATCAGGCCGTATTGCATGCCGCTCTCGGTGACGTCGCCGCCGCGGGCGAGGCCAAGGCCAGCGTCGACGCGCAAATACCATTTGAAAGTTTCAGCGACCGGAATGGGTGCCGGGACCGGTACGCCGGCTGCCCGGGAATCCTTCAGTCCACCCGCGCCGTTATTCCAGTCGGCCGCCTCGGCTGTCGTCGCAGTCGCGAGGAGGGCAAGAGCAAGCGTGATGCAGATATGCTTCGGTCGCATGAGCGTCGATCCCTCGAATACGCCGGAAGCTCAAGGCCATCCCGGCAAATACTTGATCCAACCCTGGACTGCGGCCTGGCAGTCCGTGCAGTCGGCTCGAGGCCACTCTTGGGCGACAATCCCGCCGAGACCCGATCTGGGGCCTCGTCTACGCCACTACAAAATCAGGAGATCGACAACGTGTGTCCTCGGGCCGTGTGAGCCCAAACAGGGCGCTGGCCAGGCAGTCCCGGGCGAGCATGCCGCCCGGGGGTCTCATCGGCGATCCGGGCCGAAACCCAAGACCGCCTGTCTCGTGAAGTCAGATCGAGAGCGAAAGCCCAGGATCACCTGATGTCGTAACGGAAGCCGACGCGGAATTCGTGGGCCCAGATGTCCTGGACAACCGGGTCGCCAGCAACCGTGCCAGCCGAGGCGCCTGTGCCGGTGATCAGACCGGTGTGGGCATCGCCGAGGAACAGCATGCGGTAGCCCGCATCAACGTGCAGCCGGTCACGCAGCTGCATGGAGAAGCCCGTCATCAGGGCGCCGGCTACCGACCGCTCGCTGGCACCGGCGATGGTGCCCGTGCAACCGCCGCAAGCGTCCGTCACGGAGCCCGTGGTGGTCTTGTTGTGGGCGATGCCGAGACCGAGGCCGATGTACGGCGTGACGCGGCTGCGCAGATCGATGTCATAGTAGACGTTGGCCAGGAACACGTCGCTCTTCAGGCCAAACTGGCGGGTGCCGCCGGGGAACGTTGCGAACGGACCTGCCGTGCCATGGGCATCCGCCTCAAAGCGATGATCCCAGGTAATGTCAGCGCGGACGTTCTTGGAGAAGTAGTAGCCGATACCGCCGCCGAGGGTCCAGGTGTTCTCGATGCTCGTGCCGCTCAGGTCCCAGCGACCGTCCTCGATCATGTTCGGATCGTCGTGACGGGCATGGCCGACGTCGCCGCGGATATACCAGCTCGACGGACCGGATGCAGCGGCTTGCGGCATCGGAGCGTAGCCGTCCTTCATGCTGCCGCCCCGACCGAGGTCTGCTGCGGTGGCGGTAGCGACGCTGCCGGCGACAAGCGCCGCGCTGATGATCATAGCGCGAAAGTTCATTTTTTCAGTCCCCTTGTCGTTGGTGGCGGCGTCTGATGAGCCGACACGAACACGCGTTTACGCAGCACGGTTAACGGGGACTATGACCGACAACGCTTAAGAAGGATTTAAGTCGCGCCACGAATTGAAACAGTCCGTGCCAGACGCAAATTCGGCCCGGAAACGTGCTCCGGGCCGTCGATTCGTTAACAAAGTCTTGCGACGCGTGAGCGTCAGGCGGCTTCGGCGGCGCGGCGTACAGCCTCGACGATATCACCGACAACCGTCTGGACGAGACGCTCGTCATCACCTTCGGCCATGACGCGGATGACCGGCTCGGTTCCCGATGGGCGGATCACGATCCGTCCGGATTCACCAAGCATCTCCTTCGCCCCTTCGATCGCACGCCGCACGCGCGCATCCTCCAACGGTTTGCCGTCGGCATAGCGCACGTTCTGCAGCAGCTGCGGAAGCTTGACGAACCGCGTGCACACCTCGCTGACCGGCCGGCCTGTCGAAACGACAGTGGCGAGCACCTGCAATGCCGACACAAGACCGTCCCCCGTCGTCGTAAAGTCCGACAGGACGATGTGGCCTGACTGTTCGCCGCCGACATTGTATCCGTGTTTGCGCATGTGCTCGACGACGTAGCGATCGCCGACGGACGTGCGCACCATCGACAGCCCGAGATCCTTGAGATAGCGCTCAAGCCCGAGGTTCGACATGACCGTCGCCACGACCCCGCCGCCCGCGAGCTTGCCGCGCCGGTGCCAGCTTTCCGCGATCACCGCCATCAGCTGATCGCCATCGACGAGCTGCGCTTTTTCGTCGACGATCACGACCCGATCCGCGTCACCGTCGAGGGCAATGCCGATATCGGCGCGAACCTCGCGGACTTTGTCCGCCAGAGCCTCGGGCGCGGTCGTGCCGCACTTCAGGTTGATATTGCGGCCATTCGGCTCGACGCCGATCTTGATCACTTCGGCGCCAAGCTCCCAGAGTGCTTCCGGCGCCACCTTGTAACCGGCCCCGTTGGCGCAATCGATAACGATGCGCAGCCCGTCGAGGCGCAAATTCTTCGGTAGGGTCCGTTTGGCGAATTCGATGTAGCGTTCCTGTGCGCTTTCGACCCGGGTGGCACGGCCGATGCGGTCGGACAGGACCAGCAGATCCTCCGTCGGCGCGTCGATCAGTTTTTCGATCTCGCGCTCCGTCTCGTCGGAGAGCTTGTAGCCGTCCGGATCGAAGAACTTGATTCCGTTGTCCTCATAGGGGTTGTGCGAGGCTGAAATCATCACGCCGAGATCAGCCCGGAGCGAACGGGTCAACATGGCGACGGCCGGCGTCGGCATCGGGCCCAGCAGGAACACATCCATGCCCACGGCAGTGAATCCGGACATCAGCGCGTTCTCGATCATGTAGCCGGAGAGGCGCGTATCCTTCCCGATCACCACGCGATGGCGATGGCTGCCGTTCCGGGAGAAGACATGCCCTGCTGCCATCCCGGCTTTCAGTGCGATCTCGGACGTCATCGGCGGTTTGTTGGCGAGCCCGCGAATCCCATCCGTCCCGAAGTAGCGACGCGACATGCTCTTTTTTCCTTGTGGTCCTGCAAATCCGCCAGCACCGGAGCCCGGATCAACCCGCACAAGACCGTATGATCCTGTGACCGCCCGTTGCCTGCGACGTTAACGATTAACCTTCTGCGATGAAAGCGGTAACATCTTTTGCCCGGACTGGTGGTTTCGCGATCCACCTTTCCACACCAAGATGCAAATCTGGATGCGCAAATCTGGATGCAAAGTCTGCACCATGTTCGAACGTGGCCGAGTTCAACATGGCCAGGGCATGGACTGAAGAACCGCCAACGGAGGTCGGCATGGCACTACCCGGAAAAGGCTTCCTGGCGATCTGGAACGATATCGACCCGCCTCTTGAAGCCGAATGGCTGCGCTGGCACACGCAGGAGCATATGCCGGAGCGGGTCGGCGTTCCCGGTTTCCTCGGTGGTCGCCGCTATGCCGATCCAAGCCGCCAGCACCACCGCTATTTCACATTGTATCTCGGCGAGACCGTCGGGACATTCAGCAGTCCGCCCTACGTCGAGCGCCTCAACAACCCTACGCCCTGGACCACGACGCTTGCACCGTCGTTCCGCAACTTCCTGCGCGGCGCCTGCCAGGTTACCGCGTCAACCGGGGATCCCGTGGGCGGTGCGATCGCCACAATCCAGGTCGCGCTGTCCAAACCAGCCCAATTCATCGACGCCAAGGCCGCGGTCGCGCTCGCGGCGACCCTCGCGGATGCAGACGGCCTGCTCGCCGCCCACATCGGTTTTTCCGACACGGCGATCTCAGGTGTGCAGACGAAGGAAAAGTCCCTGCGCGGGGACGTGGCCGGCCCGATCTTCGAGGGTGTCGTACTCGTCGAAGGTTTCAGCCGCTCCGTACTGCAAGTCGCACTTCCCGGCCTCGTCGACCGGATCAAGGCGTCCGCGCTCGGTCTCGCTCCCGGAGCAACCGGCAACTATGATCTCAGCCTCCATCTCGCAAAGAAGTAGAAACCCATGGCCACAAGCAAACTCACCGAACTCACAGCTGTCGACGCCCGCAATCACATGGCCAAGGGCGAGGTCAGCTGCGAGGCCTACACGCAGGCCTGCCTCGACCAGATCGCCGCCCGCGACAAGGACATCGAGGCCTGGGCGCATCTCGATCCGGCCCATGCACTCGAGCAGGCGCGCGCCTTGGACAAGCAGCGGGCTACCGGCAAAGGCATCGGCCCGCTGCACGGCCTGACCGTCGGCATCAAGGACATCATCGATACCGCGGACATGCCGACGCAACATGGTTGCGCCGCCTTCAAAGGTCGCCAATCAGAACGGGACGCGACCTGTGTCGCCGCACTTCGCGCGGCCGGCGCCGTCATCCTCGGCAAAACGGTGACGACCGAGCTCGCAACATCGACACCGAATAAAACCAGGAACCCGCACAATTCCGGCCACACGCCCGGCGGTTCGTCGTCGGGCTCTGCCGCCGGCGTCGCCGCCAAGATGATGCCGTTGGCACTTGGCACGCAGACGGGCGGCTCCGTGATCCGGCCAGGATCGTTCTGCGGCGTTCACGCGTTGAAGCCGACGCTCGGCCTCATCTCGCGGTCAGGCGTGCTGCTGCAGTCGCACACGCTCGACACTGTTGGTGTCTACGGCCGGTCGCTGGCCGACCTCGCATTGATCACGGACGCGCTCTCGCAATACGATCCGAGCGATGCCGTGAGCTACGCGCACGCGCGGCCCAATCTTTCGGTGGCGCTGGCCGCGGGTACCGCCATCAGACCAACGTTCGCGTTCTTCAAGTCGCCTGCCTGGAGCCAGGCCGAGCCGGCGGCGAAAGCCGCTATCGAGGCGTTCGTCGCCAAGCTCGGGGCCGCCGCGACCCCGGTCGAGATCCCGTCCATGAGCGGCATCGTCGAGCACCAGGGCTACGTCCAGGGCGCCGAGAACGCCGGCTACTACGGCCCCTTGCTGCAACGCCACCCGGACGGTCTCACGCGGCATCTGACGGAGCGGTTGCAGCAGGCCGTCAAAGTTACGGGCGGCGACTATGTTCGCGCGCTCGTGGCGCGCGAGACGGCTTATGCAGGCGTCGAGCAGGTCCTCGACCGGCATTCGGCGATCCTCACGTTGTCGTCGTGCGGTCCGGCCCCGAAGAGCCTGGCCAGCACCGGAAATGCCATCTTCAATGGCATGTGGACGCTGCTCGGCGTCCCATGCGTGTCGTTGCCCTTGATGACGGTCGACGGCCTGCCGTGCGGCGTGCAGCTTGTCGGCAAGCGCCGCGACGAGGGCCGCCTGCTCGCGATCGCGCGCTGGCTGGAAGCCACGGTCCGGAAGGCCTAACTTCAATGCACCACGGCAACGACACCCACAAGACGCTTACGAGCAGGAGTGACAGCTCATGAAAATCGGCTTCTTCAACGACTTTCGCCTCGGCATTGTTCGCGGCGACGGGATCGTCGATGTCTCGGCGGTGGTTCGCGACCTTCCGCACGTCGGCTCGCACGATCTGATCGCTGGGCTGATCGAGCGCTTCGATGCCTATCGCGCGAAGCTCGAGGACGCCGCCGCCAAGGGAACGCCGCTCCCGCTTGCCTCCGTTACGCTGCGCCCGCCGCTGCCGCGCCCCGTCAATATCGACTGCATGGCCGTCAATTACATGGAGGACGGTACCCGGACCGAGCCGGCGCCCATCAACGGCTTCCACAAGACGCCGGCCGCTATCATCGGCCCAGGCGAGACGATGGTGCTCCCCGATATTCCCGCCAGCGTTTTCGAGGGCGAAGCGGAACTCGGCCTCGTGATCGGCAAGCGCGCGCGCAACATCACCCAGACCAACGCGATGGCGCACGTGTTCGGCTACGTGAACTTCATCGACGGATCGGCGCGTGGAATGGTTCCGGCAAACAACACGTTCTACCAGATGAAGTCGCGCGAGACCTTTGCGCCGATCGGGCCCTGGATCGTGACCGCCGACGAAATCAAGGATCCGCACAAACTGTCAGTCAAACTCTGGAACAACGGCGTCCTCCGGCAGAGCTTTAACACCGACGACATGGCGCACAAAATTCCACGTTGCATCGAGTGGGTCTCGTCGCAACACACGCTGCTGCCGGGCGACATTCTGGCGACCGGCACCAATCATCGCGGTCTGCACGCCTTCCAGGACGGCGACAAAATCGAACTCGAGGTCGAGGGTTGCGGACGCCTGAACTTCAACGTGCGCGACGACCTGAAGCGCACCTGGACCCGGGAGACCCGCCTCGAGCGGCAAGACAAGGGTCTGGATTCGATCGCGCCGCAGCTGACCGGCAAGTACGCGAAAAAGCAGACCTGAGCGATGGCAACACCCGCGCGCCCTGACCTGTTCGCCTATGTCGGCTGCCGCACCACCAAGGAACGGCAGGGAAAGGGCGACGGCATCAGCGTGTTTCACGTGGAAGGCGCGACCGGCCGTTGGACGGAGATCCAGCAACTCAAGGGCATCGTCAATCCGTCGTTCCTGGCGTTCGATCGCAGAGGGCAGTACCTCTATACGGTGCATGCCGATATCGGGGGCGTCAGCGCCTACGCGATAAATGCCACGTCCGGTATGCTGAAGCCGCTTAACACGGCGCCCTCGGGCGGGCGCAACCCCGTGCATCTGGCGCCCGATCCGACCAACCGGTTCCTGGTGGTGGCGAACTACGCGAGCAGCAATGTTGCGGCGATGCCGATCCAGGCGGACGGCACGATCGGCCCACCCGCCGACGTGCTGACGCTGACGGGTACGCTCGGCCCTCACAAAACGCAGCAGATCGCACTCTATCCGCATCATTGCCCGTTTGATCCGACAGGTCGCTTTGTCATCGTCCCTGACAAGGGCGGTGACCAGATCTGTGTGCTGCGCCTCGACGCGAGCACCGGCAAGCTGGCCATGAACGGGCCGGCAATTCCGGCCCGTTCGGGTGCCGCACCACGCCATATCGCCGTGCACCCCGAGCGGCCCTTCGCTTACCTCGCGAACGAACTGGACTCGACGATCGCCACCTATCGCTGGGATAGCGCCGCGGGAACACTGGCACCGCTGCAGATCCTGCCGTCATTGCCCGCGAGCTACACCGGCAACAATACGACCGCTGGGATCGCGGTGGGCGCTACGGGGCGCCACGTCTACATTTCCAACCGCGGGCATGACAGCATCGCTATCTTTGCGATCGACGATCGGACCGGGCTGCTCGAGCCCGTCGGCTGGCAGCCGACACAAGGCCGGCAACCGCGCTTCTTCACCATCGACCCGAGCGGAACCATGCTCTACGCGGCCAACGAGCTTGGTGATACCATCGTGGCGTTCCGAATCGACGCCGCAACGGGACAACTGACACCGACAGGGCTCGTCGTGCCGACGTTGACGCCCACCTGTATCGTGTTCAAGGCGGCCTGATCGACAGGCCAGTCCGCATCACCGGAGGACCCATGCCACGCCATCCCGCATTCACCCCAAAGGGCGTCATACCCGCCGTCCTGCTGCCGTTCACGCGCGACCTGGCGATCGACGAGCCGGCCTTTCGCGCCCATTTGCGCGACGTCGCCGCGGCGCCCGGGCTTGCCGCCGTCACGGTCAACGCGCATTCGACGGAGGCCGCTTCCTGTGCGCTCGACGAGCAGAAGCGCGTCATGGCGATCACCGAGGACGAGATCGGCGCCAAGCTGCCGATCGTGCATGGCGTTTATGCCGAAGGCAGCCTCGAAGGCGCGCGCATCGCCAGGCAAGCTGCCGACGGCGGCGCATCGGCCCTGCTGGTGTTCCCGCCGGGCCCGTTCACGATGGGACATCGCCCTGAGATGGTAATCGATCATTTCAAACGCATCGCGGATGCGGCCGGCGACATTCCGATCATCGCCTTCAACTATCCACTCGCGATCAACCAGGGCTACACCACCGACATGATCGTGAAGCTCGGCGATGCCGTGCCGACGGTGCGCGCCATCAAAGATTGGTGCAACGTGCCGGTCCAGCACGAGCGCAACATCCGCGTTCTCCAAGGCCTGCCGCGCCCGATCACCGTGCTCTCGACGCACTCGGCTTGGTTGTTCAGCTCGCTGGTGCTGGGCTGCGGCGGCTTGCTGTCGGGATCAGGTAGCGTGATCGCCGGTCTGCAGTCGCAGCTGTTCGCGGCCGTGCAGCGCAACGATCTGGCGGAGGCGCGCCGTATCAATGACCGCATCTATCCACTGGCCGAGGTGTTTTATGCGCCGCCGGCCGTCGACATGCACAACCGCATGAAAGAGGCGCTGGTGCTGCTCGGCAAATTGTCGTGCCCGGCCGTGCGCCCACCACTTCACAAGATCCCGGCGGACGAGATCGGCCGCATCCGCGGTGCGCTGATGGCTGCCGGCCTGTTGGCCGAGGGCGGAGCCAGGATTGCCGCCGAGTGAAGCGTGATGACAACGCATAACGCCAAGCAAAAGGCGGGCCTCAAGCCCGCCTTTGTCGGGTCACGTTTGGGACCCATCACTTGATAATGGTTGCAACGGGCGCAGCGCCGGTCACAAGCGTCCGACGGCCGGTTAAGCCTTCGCCGGCGTGCTCAGCGCCTCGACAATGCTGCTGAGGTCCGCCAGAAACTGGTCCCGCTGTTTGGCCGGCAATGCGTTCAGTATGCGTTCGTCGACGCGCTTGGCGACGGGCTCTGAAGCGCGCAGCACGCGCCAACCTTCATCGGTGAGCTTCACGGCATAGGCCCGGGCGTCTTCTTTGGTCCGACGGCGCTGGAGCAAGCCCTTGCGCAACATGCGGCGGACGATATCGGCCAGCGTCGACCGATCGACGCCCGTGCGATCGACGAGATCCGTTTGGCTCAAGCCTTCGTTCACCGAGACGGTGAGCAGCACAGCATACTGCCGGGGGGTGAGCGCGGCTTCGCCAATTTCCGCTGCGAAGACGTCGCCCGCACACTGGCCAACGCGATGCAACAAATGAACGGGTGACCGATCGAGGCGGTTCGCGGTAGTTTCGCGCTTCATGACGTCCATGCTTGCTGTCTGTTGCTGGGGATCGCTTCGCGGACGGACGCACACGACTTTTCGCAAAGCGAATAAAGTCAGTTTACGATGAACGGTAAATACCGTCTATATGGTGTGAATTCCAAGCACTTTTTCTTTATTCGAACAACAATTGGCACGAGGCTGCCAGAAAATCGGCCCCATGATCTGCCGTTCAGTTAGAAGAATTTTGGGATGCATCAGCGACCAGTGCGTGCTTCTTCTGCACGGCGAACAACTGAGCAGCCGCAAAAACGACCGTCATCGGAGGAAACCCGAACAACTTGAAGCTCGCCCAAAACGTCTCGCTGAAGTTCCGCCATACAACTTCATTTAGGAGAGCCATGGCGATGAAAAACAGCCCCCAGCGCAGGGTCAGGACTCGCCAGCCTTCGTCGGTCAGCTTCAACGCTTCGCCGAGCAGAAGCTGAATCAGCGACCGTCCCAACAGCAGACCTCCGAGCAGCACGGCGGCGAACAGCAGATAGACGATCGTCGGCTTGATCTTGATGAAGCGGGGATCCTGCAGCCAGATCGTCAAGGCGCCAAAACCAAGCACCAGGACAGCTGTCGAGGCCAAAACCGGCGAGACATGCCCGAGCACAATGCGCGCTGCGATGAGCGAGACTACGGTCGCAGCCATCAAGGCGCCCGTCGCCCAATAAAGCCCACCCAGCATATAGCCGACGAAAAAGACGACCAGCGGCGCCAAATCGATCACCAATTTGGCAAGCTGCTTTGAGTCGGCCCCTTGAGCCTCTGTCGGCCCCGGCCTGCTTGTCTCGTTCATCAATTGCCTCAGCTACAGCCCATCACCGCGGCAAAACACAAAGCACCCGACGCCGAACTCAGTCGGGTAGCCGGAACTTCTGCATCAGCCGCACCTGCCAGACGAGATAGAGCGATGTCAGCGGCATGACAATGAAAAGCTTGAAGATCATCCAGACGTCGAGACCATTCAGCGTCGGTTTCTTGAGCAACCACTGCCATGTGCTTGGGCAGGGAATTTCCGCTGCTGCAAAGCCGAGCCGGACCGCCTCATTGGCGATCGCCGTGATGAGAAAGAAGACCGCAACATTGCGCGTGAGCTGATACCAGCCGGCATCGGAGTACCGGAACGTTTTGCCGAACACGAACTCGAAGAAGTACTTCCGGCGAACCAGGCCGATAAACAGCAGCCCTGCAACCAGTGCATTGAAGATGGTGACCTTGATCTGTACCCACTTCGGATCGCCGGTGATCAGCGTCAATGTACCGAAAATGATTGTTACCGCACCCGCAATAAACGGCATGATCGGCGGCCGGCGCAGCACGATCAACGACGCGATCAGCGCCAGAATGGTCGTCGCAACGAGCGACCACACCCCTGCCTCGACGCCGAACACGAAGTTCACGATGAACATCGTGAAGATCGGACCCATCTCACTCAAAATATTGAGTGTTTGGATCGCATTGAACGGATACCAGCGCTTGACCCCGCCCATTTGTGTTTCGCCCTGTCCCTTTAACGACGTATTTTCGTTGTTGTTCAACATTTTGCCGAACATTAACTCATCGCGATCGCGCGTGCAAACTCGCCGGCATCAAAGGCCTGAAGGTCATCTACCCCCTCGCCGACACCGATGGCATGCACAGGAATACCGAACTTGGCCGCAATCGCGACCAGGATTCCTCCCCGAGCCGTACCATCCAACTTTGTCATGATCAGGCCCGTGACCCCTGCCTTGTCGCGAAAGACTTCGACCTGCGACAACGCGTTCTGCCCCGTGGTGGCATCCAGCACCAGCAGCACATCGTGCGGCGCTGAGGGCTCGATCTTGCGGATGACGCGAATGACCTTCTCCAACTCGTCCATCAGTACTTGCTTGTTCTGCAGCCGCCCTGCGGTATCGACCAGGAGCACGTCGGCTCCGGCTGCCTGGGCCTCCTTCAGGGCATCAAATGCAAGGCCCGACGAATCCGATCCGACGGCCCGCGCGACGACGGTCGAGCCGGTCCTCTCCCCCCAGACCTTCAATTGATCGATGGCGCCGGCCCGGAACGTGTCGCCGGCCGCCATCATCACGGTCTTGCCGCTGCGGCGGAACTGGGCGGCCAACTTGCCGATCGTGGTGGTCTTGCCGGTCCCGTTGACGCCGACGACCAGAATGACGTGGGGGCGGTGGCCACCAGATAGGACGAGCGGCTTGGCGATCGGTGCCAGCACCTGCTCGACTTCGTGCGCCAGGATCGCCTTGACCTCGTCAGGCGATATGCCTTTCTCGAACCGGCCCTTGCCGACGGCCTGGGTGATGCGCATGGCGGTCTCGACGCCTAGATCTGCTTCAATCAAAAGGTCTTCCAACTCGTCGAGCGTACCAGCATCAAGCTTTCGTTTGGTGAAGAGACCCGTGATCCCGTCGGAAATTTTCGACGAAGTCTTTGTTAATCCAGTCTTAAGACGCTGAAACCAGCTCGTCTTCGCCGGGGGTTCGGACGGCGGCGGCGACACGGCGGTCACCGGCGCCTCGACGAGCACGATCACGGCCTTTTCGGGAGCGGCGGCTTCAACAGCGGTGCCCGACAGCGGCTGAGTCGGCTGCATTTCGCCGGCCGGCGGCGAATCGACAGCGGGCGCTGGCGGGGCCTCGGGCTCGTCTTTCCCGCGGCCAAAGATTCGCCCGAAGAAGCCGCGCTTCTTGTCCTCGGCGCCGGTCATGCCGTCACCGTGCCGTGCAGGCGGTCGCCATCATGTGCGCGCACGAGTGCGCCGACCAGCGCGCCGGCTGGCACACCTTCGACCGCAACCTCTGCGAAATCCGCGGCGCGCCCCATTCCGTCCCTTTCCATAAGCACCGTGATCGAGCGCCCAACCTGGCCGGAAAGATGGCACTCTCGGGCTTGTCCACCCTTTTGGCGCAGCCGTGCCGCGCGCTCCTTCACCACAGCCGGGGCCACTTGCGGCATGCGAGCGGCCGGCGTGCCCTTCCGGGGCGAGAACGGAAACACATGTAGAAACGCCAGCCCGCAGTCGTCGACAAGCGCCATCGACCGGCTGAACATATCATCGGTCTCAGTTGGAAAACCGGCAATCAAATCGGCGCCAAAGGCGATGTCCGGACGCAGCCGCCGAGCCTCGGCACAGAAGCGGATCGCGTCGGCGCGCAGGTGACGCCGCTTCATCCGCTTAAGGATCAGATCGTCACCCGCCTGCAACGACAGGTGAAGGTGCGGCATCAGCCGCTCCTCTTCGGCCAGGGCCGCCATCAAGTGCTGATCCGCCTCGACCTGATCGATCGAGGACAAGCGCAGCCGGCGCAGCTCCGGCACATGCCGCAGGATCTGGCGCACCAGCCGCCCGAGTGTCATCTCTCCCGGCAGATCGGCGCCATACGAGGTCATATCGACTCCAGTCAGGACGACCTCCAGATAGCCGGTCTCGACGAGCCGCCGGATCTGCGACACGACCTCGCCGGCCGGCACCGAGCGCGATGGCCCCCGGCCATAGGGAATGATGCAGAACGTGCACCGGTGGTCGCAACCGTTCTGGACCTGCACATAAGCGCGGGCCCGCGTGCCGAAGCCGTCGATCAGATGCCCGGCCGTCTCGCGGACCGACATGATGTCGTCGACCAGAACGCGCTCGCTGCCTACCGTCCCCAGCAGCGCCCACGTCTCGGCCTTGGTCTTCTCGCCGTTACCGACGACATGATCGACTTCCGCCATCTCGGCAAAGCGTTCCGGCTCGATCTGGGCCGCGCAGCCGGTGACGATGATCCGCGCATCCGGCTGCTCGCGCCGTGCCTTGCGAATCGCCTGCATCGCCTGGCGCACGGCCTCGCCGGTGACGGCGCAGGTATTGATGATGATTGCATTCTCGAGGCCTGCCGCGGCGGCATGTCGGCGCATGACCTCGAACTCATAAGCGTTGAGCCGACAGCCGAGCGTGATCAATTGCGGCTCTGACATGGGACTATGCCGACGCCCGCGTGAGAGTAGCGAGATCGATCGTTTCCTCGTGCTCGAACTCGGCCGGCCCCGTCATCAGGATACGGTTGTCGTCGGTGCTCCATTCGATCTCGAGCGGCCCGCCCGGCAGCGTCACAGTCACCCGGCGACCGGTGAGCTTTTTGCGAGCCGCGCAGACGGCGGCCGCGCAGGCCGCCGAACCACAGGCTTTGGTGAGGCCGGCGCCTCGCTCCCAGGTCCGCAGCGTGATGCGGGTCCAAGAGACGACCTGCGCCAGCGAGATGTTGGCGCGATCCGGGAACAGTGGATGGTGCTCCAGCAGCGAGCCGTGCCGCGCAAGATCGTGCGCGTTGACATCATCGACCCAGAAAATGCAGTGCGGATTGCCAACGTTCACGACAGACGGCGAATGCAGCACGGGGTTGTCGATCGGGCCGACCTGCAACTCGATGCGGGAGGTGTCGTGGAAGGGCTCCGACAGCGGGATCTCGGGCCAGGCGAATCTCGGCTCACCCATGTCGACGGTGATCTTGGCAATGCTCTCGACGCCCACCTCCAGCACGCCGGCCACCGTTTCGAAAGCCAGCTTCTGGCGGCTCGTGGCCTCCGCCACCCGCCAGCCGACGCAGCGCATGCCATTGCCACAGGCGCCGGCTTCCGAGCCGTCGGTATTGTAGATTCGGATATAGGCCTCGGTGCCGGGCGTCCGCGGGTCGTGCAGCACCATCATCTGGTCGAACTGCGAGCTTGGCCGGGCGGCGATAGCCCGCACCTCGCCCTCGGTGAACATCTTGGACGTCCGGCGCAGATCAACTACGACGATCTCGTTGCCAAGGCCGTTCATCTTGACCAAGGTGATGAGGGTCGGTTGAGACATGCGACCTTATATGGCGCGCCGGGCCTCGCTGACAAACAATTCGGGAGCGAAACTTTGCGTGATCGAGCGATGCCGGCGGCGCCCTCCGCCTGGGTGGTGCGTTTCCTGAACGGACTGCGTCCGGGAGAGCGGGTTCTCGACCTCGCTTGTGGCAGTGGCCGGCATCTGGCTTTGGGCCTTGAACGGGGTCTCCGGATGGTCGGCCTCGACCGCGACATCGCGCCGGCCCGGCGCCTGGTGCCACACCCGAACCTGGAGCTGTTCGAGCATGACCTGGAGGATGGCCGCCCGTTTCCATTCCCGGCGCTCGCATTCGACGGCATCATCGTGACGAACTACCTGTGGCGGCCGATCCTGCCCGACATCGTCGCGGCCATCGCCGAGGACGGCGTTCTGATCTACGAGACCTTCGCTGTCGGCAACGGGCGCTACGGGCGGCCGTCGAACCCGGAGTTCCTGCTCCGGCCCGGCGAACTGCTGGCTGTGGTCCAGCCGGCGTTGCGTGTGATCGCCTTCGAGCACGCCAAGCTCGATCATCCCGAGCGGATCGTGCAACGCATCTGCGCCGTCGGGCGCAAGCATCGCTGGCCTGTGGAGGACGTCCCCTGGTGCCGATAGGAAACTCAGCAATCCTGGCACGACCTGTGGTGGTTCTGTCCGACCAGAGCATCGGCGTCGAGGCTCGGACCCGGCTGGCTGCTTTGTTTGATGTCCGGGTATTGCCGGGACAGTATCCGTCCGAGGCGGAACTGATGGCGGTTTGCGGCGATTCCGTTGCCATCCTCGCGCGGCTCGCGACAGTGACCCGGCGAGTCATCGAAGCGGCGCCGCGCCTGCGGATCATCGCGCGTCACGGCGTCGGTGTTGATGCGGTCGACCTAGCCGCCGCCACCGAGCGCGGCGTTGTCGTCACAACGACTGGGTCCGCCAATGCCGCAGCGGTCGCCGAGTACACGTTCGCGCTGCTGCTCGGGTTGCTCAGGCCGGTGCCGGCGGCCGATGCCGACATGCGGCTTGGCCGTTGGTCGCGCGATCCGCTGATCGGCGGCGAGCTCGACGGCAAGACGCTCGGCATTTTCGGTCTCGGTGCGATCGGCCAGCGGGTGGCGCGGCAGGCGCTCGGGTTCGGCATGCGCGTCCTCGCGCACGATCCGATGTTGCGGCAAGCGCCGGTTGCCGGTGTCGAGATGGTCTCGCGCGCCCAGCTGCTGGCCGAATCCGACATCGTGACGCTGCACATGCGCCTCGATGCCACGACCTGCGCGACGATCGATGCCCAGGCGCTTGCTGCGATGAAATCAACCGCGATCCTTGTCAATACCGCGCGCGGCGAGCTGGTCGACGAGCCCGCGCTGCTCGCGGCGCTGCAATCGGGCCGCATCTCGGGCGCTGCCCTCGACACGTTCGCGGAGGAGCCCTTACCCGCTGGCTCAGTGCTGCGCACGCTGCCCAACGTGATCCTGTCGCCGCATGTCGCCGGACAAACCCGCGAGGCCTTGATCCGCGTCGGAATTGCCGCTGCAGACGCCATCGTCGAAGAGCTTGCGGGACGGCGACCGGCCAATGTGTGGAACCCCGAAGCCTATGCGCGGCGGTCGCCATCGTAACGATCTCACCGAACGCGAACATTGACGTCCGACCTGCCCCGGCCCGATAGTCCGGCCACCCAGTTCGTGCGCTCCGCGCCGGACGCTCAGCAGGAAAATGCGACCATGGCCCTCGACACCACGCGACGCACCGGCCTGCTGCTCGCCATGATGGAGCCCTCACCGACGCTGGAGGAAGAATTCCAGCACTGGTACGACAGCGAGCATTTTCCCGAGCGCCAGGGCGTCGAAGGCTTCGTCACGGCAGCGCGCTACATCTGCCTCGACGGCTGGCCGCGCTACATGGCGCTCTACGATCTTTCGAATGTGGACGTGCTAAGCGGACCCGGATACGCCAAGATCGCCGGCGGCAACTATTCGCGCTGGACCGAACGGGTCGTCTCCCGCGTCTGGGGACAATACCGCGCCGAAGGCGTGCAACTCTATCCGGGCAGCAGCCTGCTCGGCAGCGGCGGCGCTCACGCCCGTCTCGCGATCTGGCGCTTTCGCGATGTGGCGCCGGCGCTTCATGCTGGCATCGTCGAGGGTCTGCGCGCCATCTACGAAGGCCAACCCGAGACCGCGCAAGTCCGGCTGTTCGATGCCCGCTTCGCCAATGGCCACGACGTCATCGGCATCGTCGAGCTGCATGCGCCGTGGACGCCGCCGTCGAGTGCGCTCGCGAAACTTGGCCCAGCCCTGCGCCACCTCGATATGGTCAACATCTATACGCGCTACGAGCGCCGCTGGCCCGGCGATTATCCGCGCAACACCTGACCAATTTGACCGCGACACTCCCAAAAGCGTCGAACGAACATGAGGACTACGCATGACCCGCATCGACCGCCGCCGCGCCTTGACACTCGGCCTGACCGCCCCGTTCGCCCTGTCGCCGCTCGGCACGAACGCGATGGCCCAGGTGGCCTGGCCGTCGAAGCCGGTGCATATCGTCTTGCCGTTCGGCGCTGGCGGCGCAGCCGACACGGTGTGCCGCATCATCTTCGCCAAGGTCGCTGACAACTTGAAGCAGTCGTTCGTGATCGAGAACAAAACCGGCGGCAACACGATGGTCGCCTCGAGTGCGGCCTTGCAGATGCCGAAAGATGGCTATGCCTTCCTCGTCAACGCGGCGCAATTTCTGATCAATCCCGTGTTGATGAAGGACCTGCCGTTCGATTTCGAAACCACGTTCGTTCCCGTCACGCGGATCGCCGCGTTCCCGCAGGTCGTCGCCGTGCGCGCCGATTTCCCCGCCAAAGACCTTGCCGAGTACATCACCTACGCCAAGGCGAACCCCGGCAAGATCAGTTTCGGCACGCCGCCGGCCGCCGGGATGGCGCATATGGCCGGCGCTTATATCCAGAACAAGCTCGGGATCAAGCTCAATCACGCGCCCTATCGCCTCGCGACCGAAGCGGTTCGCGACGTCGGTGGCGGCCAGATCGACATGGTCATTCTCACCACGTCGACGATCCAGCCGGCCCTGCAAGCCAACAAGGTCCGCATTCTCGCTGTCACCAGCGCCAAGCGTTCGCCCATTCTGCCCGACGTGCCGACATTGGCCGAGACTGTGCTGCCCGGTTTCGACATGGACGACTGGATCGGCCTCTTCGCCGCCAAGGACGTGCCCGCGCCGATCATCCAGCAGATGCAAGCCGCAATCGCAGCTGCTGCCGTCGACCCGGCCGTGATCGAGCGATTGAAGCCGCTCGGCACCATGATCATTGCGAATCCGACCGCGGATTTCACCAAATTCCTGACCGAGCAGCGCGCAGTCCTGACTGCCCTTATCCGCGAAACCGGCATCAAGCTGGAGTAAGGGCTCAAAACGCCCGCGCCACTTATCCCTCGGGTTAACGCTGCGGCCGGAATGCCGTCGCAAAGTTATCCCCACGGGTCCCGGAGACCCCATAATCCCTTCAGGAGCAACATGTGGATCGGCCGCCGTCGCGCCAACCGAACCGAAGGAACGCATGACGAGATAACTTGAGTTTCTGCTTGCTGCGACCCGGCGCGCACGACACCCTTGGTTTCTCGTTTTCAGTTTGTCAGCGCAACAGCGCCTCAACGGCCGGTTTCCGGCGAAAGATCGAACCCATGCCCACGACACTCCCTGCTCCCGATCGCCTGCGCGCCCTGCTCGCCAAACCCGGGTTTGTCGTGATGCCGGCGGTGTGGGATGGGCTCAGCGCCAAACTGTCGGCTCAAGCCGGTTTCGAAACAGCGTTCCTGTCCGGCTCCTGCGTTGCCGCCAGCCGCCTGGGCGGACCCGATCTCGACCTCATCTCGTTCGGGGAGATGTTCGACAGTTTCAACATGGTGCGCGGTGCGGCGCCGCAAACGCTGGTGCTGGCCGACGGCGACCACGGCTACGGCAACGCCATGAACGTACAGCGCACAGTCCGCGCCTATGGCCGCGTCGGCGCCGCCGCCATCCTGATCGAAGACAAAATCACGCCGCGTGCGCTGACGTCGGCGGGCAAGCCCTGCCTGCCGCGCGAGGAAGCCCGCATGAAAATCCGCGCGGCGGTGGAAGCGGCCAAGGAGTCCGGCATCTTGATCCTGGCGCGCACCGACTGCCGCCCGACACAAGGCATCGACGAGGCCGTCGCGCGCATCGAGATGTACGTCAAGGAAGGCGCCGACATCCTGTTCCTCGACTCGCCTGCCGACGATGCCGAGATCAATCGCGCTGTGGCCGCTGCCGCCGGGCGGCCCTCGTTCGCCGTGCTCTCGCCTGGCGCCCCGCGCGCCACACCCTCGCGCACCCGTGCCGCTGAACTTGGCTTCAAGATCGGCACCTATCCGACCGGCATGCTGTCGCCCGCGACAGCCGGCATCAAGGCGGGGCTCGCAGCCTTGGTCGCTGGCGAGGCGGAGGCGAAAAGCGCGCTGCCGCCAGCGGAATTGCGCGCGACGCTTGGCTACCCGGACTACGATGCGCAGGCGAAACCGTTCATCGTGTCCGGCTGAGCCTATCGGAGGAGCGACGTCATGGCGATCATCGATTCCCAAATTCACACCTATGAGCGCAATCATCCCGGTCGGCCCTGGGCTGGTGTTCTGCACGGACCGCCGGAGGTGACAGGCCGCGACATGGTGGCTGCAATGGACGCGGTCGGCGTCGACGGCGCACTGCTGGTGTCGCCCTATGCCATGTACCGCTTCGACGGCAGCTATGCGGTCGAGGTTAACAAAGCGCATCCCGGCCGGTTCGGCTTGATCAAGCCGGTCGACACCGCCGATCCCGCGGTCGCGGACGTGATCGCCGACTGGGCGGCGACAGATGGCGCGGTCGGCGTGCGGATCATGATGAATGCCAGCGTGCCGACCGATGCGGCCGATCCGGGCCTCAACCGCGTGCTGGCAACTGCCGCCAAGCACGGCTTCCCGGTCAACATTCTCGCCTGGGGTCGGCTGGAGCAGGCGGGCAAGCTGGCGGCGCGCAACCCCGATACCCAGATCGTCATCGACCATTGCGGCCTGCAGCAGCCGTTCGAGCCACCGGCCCCCGCCAACGGTTTTGCCGACCTGCCGACGGTCATTGCTCTGGCAGCCCACAAGAACCTTGCCATCAAGATCAGCGGCGCCTGTACGCTGTCTCGCGAGCCCTATCCCTACAACGACATCTGGGATCCGGTGTGCCGCATCGTCGATGCCTTTGGCGTCGATCGCTGCCTGTGGGGCACCGACTGGACACGGGCGGTGGCGCTGCTGACCTACAAGCAGGGCGTCGATGCGTTCCGCGTCACCAAGCGCTTCAGCGACAGCGACAGCGCCAAACTGATGGGCGTATCGCTGGCCCGCATCTACGACTGGGCGCCGTCGAAAGCGTGACGGGCGGCGCGGGCCGCGCGGCGCGTCGGTTGTGCACTACTTCAGCACGATCAGGGCGTCGGCGGCGCGGACGCCCTCGCCCTTGCCGCCGACGAACACCGGGTTGATGTCCATCTCCTTGAGGCGAGGGCCCAGCGCCGCCGCCATGCGCGAGACCTCGACCAGCATCGCCGCTAGCGCTTCCTTGTCGGCGGCGGGCTTTCCGCGATAGCCGTCGAACAGCTTGGCCCCGCGCAACTCGGCGATCATGTCGCGCGCCGTCTCGATGTCGAACGGCGCAATGCGGAACGTGATGTCCTTCAGGATCTCGGTCAACACACCGCCGAGACCCAGCGCCACGGCCGGCCCGAAGCCCTCGTCATTGACGACGCCGATCAGCGCTTCGAGGCCGGACGCCATCTCGGACACGAGCACACCGTCGATCTTCGCGTCCGCCTTGTAGCGCCGGCCGTTGGCGATCACCTCGGCGGCGGCCATGGCGAGATCGCCAGCCGGAATGGCGAGCATGACGCCGCCCGCCTCGGTCTTGTGCGCGATGTCACGCGACACGATCTTCACGGCAAACGGACCCTTCAAGCCTTTCGCGGCAGCCACCACATCGGCGCCTGCCGGCACCAGCACTTCCTTGGTCACAGGTACGCCGTAGGCGGCGAGAACCGCCTTGCTCTCGACTTCGGAGAGCGTGACCGCGCCAGCCGGCAGCGTCACGCCTTTCGCGATGGCCGCAGCTGGCGCTTTGCGCGGCAGCAACCGGCGGCGATCCTCGGCGAACTTGGCGAGCGTCGCCGCCGCCTTGGCGCCGCGGGCCGGCGTCGGCACGAACGGAATGCCCGCCTCCTCGAACACGGCCCACGCCTCGGGCGAGCGCTCCTTCTTGCTCGACCAGACGACATGCACGGGCTTGTCGGTCTTCGCTGTCGCCGCGACGATCGCCCGCGCACACTTCAACGCGCCTTGTCCGGGCAACGAGGCCAACAGCAGCGACAGCTGATCGATGCCCGGGTCCTGCAGCACAATCTCCAGCGTCTTCGTGAACAGCGCCATATCGTTGATCGCGCCCGCCGTCGTGTCGGCCGGATTGTCTGTCGATCCGAACGACGGAATGATGGTCTGCAGGGCTTTCACCGTATCGGCCGAGAAGCTCGGCAGCGTCAGGCCTTCCTTCACCGCGCGATCGGCATAGACGATGCCGGAGCCGCCCGACACCGAGAGCACACCGACCGAGCGCCCCTTCGGCCAGCGCTGCTGCGACGCGAGCTTGGCGAAATCCGAGATCTCCTCGACGTCCTGCACCTCGATCAGGCCCGATTGGCGGAAGGCGGCGCGATAGAGATCGTAATTGCCGGTCATGTTCGCGGTGTGCGACGCCGCCGCCTTGGTGCCGGCCTCGGTCTGCGCGCCTTTCCAGATCATCACAGGCTTCGCCTTGTCGAGCGACTTGCGGCCGACGTCCAGCAGGCTGCGCGCATCGGGCGTACCTTCCATGTAGGCGAACGCCAGCGACGTGCCGGGATCCTCGAGGAAGGCGTCGAGCAGCTCCGGCATCGCGATGTTGGTCTCGTTTCCGGTCGATACGACGTGGCGGAATCCGACGCCCTGCGCCTCCGCCAGATTGACGACTGCGTAGCCGAAACCGCCGGACTGGAACGCGCACGACACCGAACCCTGCTTCATCCCGGTCTCGTTGGAAATCCCACCGAACACGCACCACATGCGAGATGGCGTCGACAGCGCGCCCTGGCAGTTCGGGCCGATGGCGCGCACGCCGGCTTCCTTGCAGGCCCGCGACAGCTCGGCCTCGAGCTCTCGGCCGGCCGCGCCACCCTCGCGGAAGCCGGCGGTCAGAATGATCGCGAATGGGATCTTCGCCGCGCCGCAATCGCGGATCGCCGCCGGAACACCAGCAGCCGGAACCGCGATCACGGCAAGATCGACCGGTTTCTTTATCGCCGCCGCACTCGGAAAGCAGGCTTGGCCGTGCAACTCCGGATACTTCGGGTTAACCAGGTACACAGGTCCCTTGAATTCAGAGTTCTTCAGGGCCTGAATCGGCTGACCGCTGATCCGGGTGAGGTCACCCGATGCGCCGATCACAGCGATGGCAGACGGCGAAAACAGTTTATCGAACAGCATGGGAAACGTATCCTCTGTCTGGGATCAGGGTCCGTCCGATGACGGGCACCTGAGCATTTCTCCGACATGCCATCACACATTGCGCGCCGCTGGCAATGCCGCGCCTTCGGCGAAGCCGTCATCCCACTCTGAGACGCCCCTTCCGCTATTGATATTGACGTTGGGCAAGATTTCCGCACACACTGTCAGCAAGTCTATTTCTCAATTTAATTTGTATGGAGTTCAACTAGATGCGAGTTTTTTCTAATATTTGGCATGAGATTTCGGTACGGGATCATCATTCTTGCATCGGTCGGCGCAAGTTGAATGCCATGACCGCCAGCCTCCTCACGCTCACGATGGCAGTGACGTCGGTTTCCCCCGTGCTGGCGCAAGCCCATTTTTCTCAGCAAGGTCCCAAGATCGTCGGTGCAGGTGCGGTTGGAGCGGCCCAACAGGGATCCGCGGTCGCATTCTCGGCCGACGGCAACACGATGATCGTCGGCGGTCTTTCGGACAATGGAAACGTTGGTGCCGCCTGGGTGTTTACACGAAGCGCCGGCGTTTGGTCGCAGCAGGGATCGAAGCTCGTCGGTACGGGCTCGATCGGCGGCGCACGTCAGGGTGTTGCGGTGGCAATGTCGGCCGATGGCAATACGGCCCTGGTTGGGGGCCATATCGACAACAACAGCTCGGGCGCGACTTGGGTGTTCGTGCGCAACAATGGCGTTTGGACCCAGCAGGGACCGAAGCTGATTGGCACCGGAGCACCATCGGGGGCAACGCAGGGCTACGCCTTGCGTCTGTCGGCGGACGGAAACACCGCCATCGTCGGAAACTATTTTGGCGATCTCGCAGGCGGTGCGTTTATCTTCACTCGTAGTAATGGCGTCTGGACTCAGCAGGGCGCTCGGCTGGTCGGAACCGGCGCAGTGCCCGGCAATGTCGTCCAAGGCTATGCGGTCGCATTATCCGGAGACGGAAACACCGCGATCATCGGCGCTCCCTACGACAACAATGAGTTCGGTGCGGTTTGGTTTTTTACGCGCTCCGGAAATACCTGGAGCCAGCAGGGCGGCAAGGTCATCGGCACCGGCGCAGTCGGCGGCGCACGTCAGGGTGCCTCCGTATCGCTTTCGGCCGACGGCAATACAGCCATATTCGGTGGTGAATTCGACAACGATCGAATCGGAGCAAGCTGGGTCTTTGTCCGGTCGGCGGGAGTCTGGGGCCAACAGGGCAATAAGCTGGTCGGCTCCGCATCGTCGGGAATCGTTTATGGCGGCTATGCCGTTGGCCTGTCGGCAGACGGCAATTCCGCCGTCGTCAGCGGTCGCAATGCCGACAACGGCATCGGCGCAGGGTGGGTCTTCACGCGATCAGGCAGCACATGGACCGAAACCGACAGGCTGGTCGGGTCCGACGCGTCGGGAACCTCGGGCCAAGGCTATGCCGCGGCGATATCGAGTGATGGTAGCACACTTGCGCTCGGCGGGGTCTTCGATGCCGCCAACGTCGGCGCGACATGGGTGTTCGCGCGGTCGTCATCATTGTTGTCCGCCGTCCTGCCGACGAGCCGCTCGGTCCGGGTGGGAACGGCTGCGACGGCGTTCGCAAGTGTCATCAATATCGGAAGCGTAGGCATCACGGCCTGCGGCCTTTCACTCGGAACGGCAATTCCTGCTACATTCCAGTTTCAGACGACCAATCCGCAAACCAACGCCGCAACCGGTTCGCCGAACACGCCCGTTAATATTGCAGCCGGCGGTCTGCAAACCTACGTGTTCGCGATTACGCCGAGCGCCGCCCTGCAGCCGACCGACGTTTTGATCACGGCCAGTTGCAGCGACAGCGGTCCAGCGCCGACAGTTGTCGGGCTCAACACGTTGCTGCTGTCGGCATCCGCAACGCCGATCCCGGACATCTTCGCGATCGCCGCCACGCCAAGCAATGATGGTGTCGTCAACGTTCCCGGCTCCAGCGGCTCACAAGCCTTCGCGGTCGCCGCCTACAATGCCGGAATCTCGGCTCCGATAACGGTGTCGGCGGACACGGGAGCGTTGGCCTTGCCGCTCACCATCACGATCTGCGAGACCAATCCGAGCACGGCTCAATGCACGTCGCCCATCGCATCGACCGTGACGACGACGATTGCGGCCAATGCGACGCCGACATTCAGCGCGTTCGTGCAGGCAACCGGCGCCGTCACGCCCGACTATGCCACCAAGCGCATCTTTCTGAGATTCAAAGATGCAGATGGCATCGTGCGCGGCGCGACGAGCGTGGCGGTACGTACGACTGGCCAAGATGCGGCCCCCCTCACCTCGCCGTCCCTTCCGGCGCCGACAGCGGCAGGCCCAGCATCACGCGGCGCTTCAGCCAGGGCGACGGCCGGTAGCGCGGCTCCTGATAGAAGGCGTGCAACCGCTCCAGAATGAACAGCACGCGCTTCGGGCCGATGCGGTCGCCCCACTCGATCGGCCCGAACGGATAGCCGAGACCAAGCTTGGCGCCCTTGTCGATATCGCCCGGCACGCCGACGCCGCGCTGTGCGACATTGCAGCCGACGTTGATCAGCGCCGCCACTGCGCGTTGCGCCACGAACCCGGGGCTATCGTTGATGACAATCACCGGCTGCCCGTCGTGGCCGAGCAGGCCATGTGCCATGTCGCGATACGTGGGATCGGTCAGTCGGCGTGACCATCAGCGTGCGTGGGCCCTTGAGACCAAACAGCACGTCGACCGCGACCGAGCGCGCGCCGTCGTAGTTGAGATCGTTGACCGCCGTCGACAAGTCGTAGCCGACGGGCGTGATGATGATCAGCGCGTCCTTGCTCGGGGCCGAGCTGCGTTCGATCTCCACCCCCGTCGTCTTCAAGTAGTCGAGGAACGGGTTCTGCAGATCCTGATTGTTGTCGGAGGGGCGCACCCACACCGACTTCGGCCGTGCCGCGGGCGTCGGCTTCTGCGGCGGCTCGACTTTCTTCCCGTCCTTGTACGTGTACCAGCCGGCGCCAGTCTTCTGGCCGTAGAGCCCGCCAGCCGCGCGCAAAGCGATCAGAGGAGACGGCGCATAGGCCGGCTCATGGAAGAATTGCTCGTACATGGAGGTCATTGCGGCATTGCCGACGTCGATACCGACCATGTCACCGAGCGTGAAAGGTCCCATGCGGAAACCGGGCGCACCTGTCAAAATCCGGTCGATCTCATCCAGGCTGGCGATACCCTCCTGCAGGATACGCTGCGTCTCCGGCCCGAGTCCGCGGCCGATATGATTGACGAGGAACCCGGGGCTATCGACGCAGAGCACCGGCTCGCGCGTCATGCGCCGGCCGATCGTCATCAGCGCTTCGGCGACTGCCGGCGCGGTCTTGAGGCCCGGAATCACCTCGACGAGGCGCATCAGCGGCACCGGATTGAAGAAATGCAGGCCCGCGCAGCGCTCGGGATGCTTGGTTTTGGCGGCAATCGCCGTCACCGGCAGCGACGACGTATTCGACGCAATGATCGTCTCGGGCCCAGCGATGGCGTCGAGCTTGGTAAAAATCTCCTGCTTGATGTCGAGCCGTTCGAACACCGCCTCGATGATGACGTGCGCCTTGGCGCAGTCCTCGAGCTTCGACGCCACCGTGATCCGGTCCATGGCAGCCTTGGCGACGTCAGCCGGCATCTGTCCCTTCTCGACATTGCGGTCGAGCATCTTGCCGATGAAGTCCTTGGCAGCCTGCGCACCGCCCGGCTTCTCGTCGAAGGCGATGACATTCATGCCGCCTGCCGCCGAGACCTGGACAATGCCGCGTCCCATGGTGCCGGTGCCGATCACGGCGACAATCAGATCTTTGCGGTTGGGATCGAGGGACATGGTGCTCCTTGTGGCCGCCGTCGCGGGCTCGTGGATCGGCTGTCCCCGAAGGATATCAGCCCCGCCGCCATCTGCAATCGACAGCATCTCGCTGGCCTAAGAAAAATCCCGCTCCGGAGGTCCGGAGCGGGCGTGCGATATAAACTTGGCGAACGCGGGCCGTCAGCCGGCGATCCGCTCGAGCTCCTTGACGATGGCAGCCCCCATCTCGGTGGTGCCGACCTTGCGCATATTCGGCTGCATGATGTCGCCGGTTCGGTAACCGGCGGCAAGCGTGCCTGCGATCGCCTTGTCGATCAGGTCGGCTTCCTTCGCCATATTGCACGAATAGCGAAGCGCCATGCCGAACGAAGCGATCTGCGCAATCGGATTGGCGATGCCCTGGCCCGCGATATCGGGCGCAGAGCCGTGGATCGGCTCATACAGCGCCTTTGGGATGCCGGTCTTCGGATCGGGCGCCCCCAGCGACGCCGACGGCAGCATTCCGAGCGAACCGGCCAGCATCGCCGCCTCGTCGGACAGCATGTCGCCGAACAGGTTGTCGCACACTAGCACGTCGAACTGCTTGGGGTTGCGCACCAGCTGCATGGCGCAGGCATCGGCCAGGATGTGGTGCAGCTCGACGTCCTTGTAGTCCTTCTGATGCACGGCCGTGACCACTTGGTTCCACAGCACGCCGGTTTTCATCACGTTGCGCTTTTCGGCCGAGTGCACCTTGTTGCTGCGCTTGCGTGCCAGATCAAAGGCGACGCGGGCGATGCGCTCGATCTCGCGCGTGGTGTAGACGGTGGTGTCGACCGCGCGCTGCTGGCCATCCTCGAGCGTGACGATCTCTTTCGGCTCGCCGAAATAGGTGCCGCCGGTCAGCTCGCGCAGAATGAGAATGTCGAGACCCTCGACCAGCTCGCGCTTCAGACTCGACGCTTCCGCAAGCGCCGGATAGCAGATCGCCGGACGCAAGTTGGCGAAGAGATCGAGGTCCTTGCGCAGGCGCAGCAGGCCCGCCTCCGGACGGATCTCATATTTCACCTTGTCCCATTTCGGCCCGCCAACCGATCCGAAGATGATTGCGTCTGCGGCCTTCGCCTTAGCGACGACCTCGTCGGTCACCGGCACGCCATGCTTGTCGATCGAGCAGCCACCGCACAGCGCCGTCTCGGTCTTGAAGCCGGCCTTGGATGTCTTGTTGAAGAAGGCCAGCACCCGATCGACCTCGGCCATCACCTCCGGGCCGATGCCGTCGCCGGGAAGGAGCAGAAGATTGTGCGTGGTCATGCGGGGCCTCGTTGTCGGTCTGATGCGTGCGATCAAACTCTGGCCCTTGCTCTATCGTCCTGATCCGGGGCGCGCAAGCGACCAGCCACGGTGTCAACCGGCTCGCCTTGCCGAAAAAAGAAAAGGGTCCCGGCTGGGACCCTTTGGAGGCTCTGTGATTACAACTGCAGGAGGCACTTGTTTCACACGCAGGAAGCTAACCGGCAAAAGCAAACAATCCGGAAACCTTTACACAAAAAACGACGATCTCTGGCGGCTTTCAGGTCATACAAATGACCCGCGTGTCAATGAGCCGCCCGTTTTGACACAGGGGGCGCCGGGCTGTAGGTCTGCCGGGCGCCATGGAGCCAAAAAAGTGCCGCCAGACGAGCCCCCCGAAAAGACCGTACCGACCTTGCGGGCCCACCAGCATGGCCTCCATTGCCAAGGGGGCATGGCCGGCGGGCGTCAACGCGACCTCCGAATACGACGCCGCTCTGGATTTCCTGCAAAACGAGACCGGGCATCTCTTCGTCACCGGCCGTGCGGGCACCGGCAAGTCGACGTTGCTGCGGGCCCTCTGCGATCTCCTCGCCGATGAGCTGGTGGTGCTGGCCCCGACCGGGCTGGCGGCAGTCAACGTCGGCGGCCAGACGATCCACTCGTTCTTCGGCATGCCGCCGCGTCTGATCCGCAGCGACGACATCCGCCGCAGCCGCAACGGCACGGTGATGCGGCGCCTGAAGCTGCTGGTCATTGATGAGGTCTCGATGGTGCGCTCCGACCTGATGTGGGCGATGGACCAGTCGCTGCGCGTCAATCGCGGCCGCCCGCGTGAGCCGTTCGGGGGCGTCCGCCTCGTCATGTTCGGCGATCTGCATCAGCTGCCGCCGGTGGTGCAGGAGGCGGAGGTCGCCCAGCACCTCGAAAGCGAATATGGCGGGCCGTTCTTTTTCTCGGTGCCGGCCCTGCGCGAGGCGGTGGGCACATTCCGCATCGAGTTGTCGCAAGTGTTCCGGCAAAGCGACCAGGCCTTGATCTCGGTCCTCAACCGGGTCCGCGACGGCGAGGCCGACGAGGACGATCTGCAAACCCTGAACGCGCGGGTCTCCCCCATCCGGACCCTCTCCGAGGGCGACTCGTTCGTCATCCTGACACCGACGAATGCGGCGGCGCATCGCATCAACGCGGCGTTTCTTGCAGCGCTCCCCGGTGCCGCCCGCGAGTACACGGCCGCCACCACAGGCGAATTCGGCGCCGGCGCCCAGCCAACCGACGCGACCCTGATCCTGAAGCCCGGAGCCAAGGTGATCCTGCTGCGCAACGATGCCGATCGCCGGTGGGTCAACGGCACCATCGCGCGCGTCTCGCGCCTCGAGGAGAAGCAGGTCTTCGTCGAGATCGACGGTCGCGAGCACGAGGTCGAACCGGTGTCGTGGGAAAGCCGTCGCTACGCCTATGATCAGACCGCACAGAAAATCGTCGAGACGGTCGCCGGCACATTCAAGCAGCTCCCGCTGCGTCTCGCCTGGGCGCTGACCATCCACAAGAGCCAGGGTCTGACGCTCGATCGCGTCTATATCGACCTTGGCCGGGGCACATTCGCGCACGGGCAGGCCTACGTGGCGCTGTCGCGATGCCGGACGCTCGAAGGCCTGTCGCTGGCCCGGCCGCTGCGGCCGAGCGATATCCTGTTCGACCGTTCGGCCATGGGGTATCGCGATATTTTTCCCGCATTGACGTGAGCATCGCCTCCGCGATGCTAAAGTGCATCCGACGCGCCGCACCAAGCGAAAGGATGCCCTATGCCGATGAACCTCACCGAATACGCCAGCTTCGATGGACTTGGGCTGGCTGAGCTGGTCGCCAAGCGGCAGGTGTCCCCGAAGGAGTTGGCCGAGACCGCCGCCGCCGCAATTGCCAAGATGAACCCCGCCATCAATGCCGTGGTCGAGACCTATCCCGATCGCATCGAAACCTTGAACGAGGCAACGCTCGGCATTGGGCCCTTCCGCGGCGTTCCACTGCTCATGAAGGACGTGTTCGGGCACGAGGGCGGGCGCAAAATCGAGTTCGGCTCGCGCCTGTGCCGGGGCATGGTCGCCGACCGTGATACGCATTTCTGCGAGCTGTTGAAGGCCGCCGGCATCAACATCATCGGCCGGTCGGCGGCGCCGGAATACTCGATGTCGGGCACCACAGAAGGGGCACTCTACGGCAATACGTCGAACCCCTGGAAAGCCGGCTACTCGGCGGGCGGCTCGACCGGGGGCGGCCAGGCGGCAGTCAGCGCAGGCATCGTACCGCTGGCGCACGGCTCGGATATCGGGGGCTCCATTCGCATTCCCGCGAGCTGGTGCGGCGGGCTCGGCTTGAAGCCCTCGCGCGGCCGCATCTCCTTCGGTCCTGCCATCGACGAAAACGGGTTTGGTCTCTCGATGAATTTCGTGCAGGCGAAAACAGTGCGCGATGCCGCCGCCATGCTGGATTGCCTTGCGGTGCCGCAACCGGGCGACCCGTTCGTCATTCCAAAACCGGCTGAGCCCTACGCCCGGCTTGTCGGACAGAAGCCGCGGCGTCTCAAGATCGGCATGACGCTGAAGCCGTTGATGGGCGTCGCCGTCGATCCTGAAGTCGCCGACGCCGTCAAACACACGGGCAAAATGCTAGCCGGCATGGGCCACGACGTGATCGAGCACGATCCCGCCTTCGACGGCGTCCCGTCGGTGCGCCGCTTCACCGACCTCTGGTTCTTCGGCTTCGACGTCCGCCTCGAAAGCTATTCCGCCAAGACCGGCCACAAGATCGGACCTGCCACGCTGGAGCCCGCCATCCTCGCCGTCTACGAGCATGCCAAAACGCTGACACCGGCCAAGTTCTTCGCGGCCCAGACCGAGGTGAACGCCGCCCGCCGTAAGCTTGGCGCTTTCTATTCCACTTGCGATATCTGGCTCTCGCCGACGATCGCGCGCGTGGCCGAGCCGTGGGGCAATTACAATCTCGGCCGCACCGACGTCACCATCGACAACATCGTCGAGAAACTGTTCGTGGTTCCTTGCCAGTACACCGTGCCGCACAACATCATGGGCACGCCGGCGATCTCGATACCGCTCGCCATGCATTCGACGGGCCTGCCCATCGGCGTACAACTCGCAGGCCGGCCCGCCGAAGAACACCTGCTGTTGCAGCTGGCGGCCGGTCTCGAGCAGGCCAGCCCATGGATCAACCGCCGGCCCGCACTGCACGTTGCCGCGTGAACGGTTCTTGATGGATGCTGGAAACGCCGCCCTTGTATTGCCGGATTGATCGGGTCACTGTCGGGACCACGCCGACCGTCATTTGCGGGAAGGCACGCCTTCCTCACTTCTGACCGGTCCTTTGGCTCTGGCGAAGGAGTGTGCCTCATGGCGACACCAGTCCACTTCGACTCGAAAATCGGTAACGAGTTCCTGCGCTATGCGCGGCTCGTCGCCAATCGCGGCTACATTCACAACACGCTCGGCAACATGGCGATCCGCGCCGCCCACCCGGATTTTCCGCATGGCATCGCCTACACCAAGCATGCCGAGATCAGCCTCGAGGAAATGGGCGCGGAAAACCTCGTCATCACCGACATCCCGTCGAGCCGCCTGCTCTATGGCTCGCGCATGACGAGCATCGGCCACAACCTCAATCGAGAGATCCTGCGGCTGCGCCCCGATATCGGCGCTGTCATTCACGTGCATGACGATGCGACGATCGCCTTCTTCGGCTCCGGCGGCTTCCGGGAGGTCGGCGTGCTGTCGCTCGACATGCCGTTCATCCTGGCCAAGCCGCCGCATTACCTGCCGGCAAGCATGAACGTCGAAGCCGATGTCGGTCCGGTCCAGGATTTCATCGCCTCGACGAACCTGATCGTCCTGCTCGGGCACGGCATCACATCGCTCGGCCGCACGATCTCGGAGGCTTATCACCGCCTCAATTCGTTCACGGCGGAAGTGCGCCGGAACATTGCAGCCGAGCAGCTGGCCGCCATCAAGGGCACAGCGGCGCTCTACCGCGGGCAGGCCGAGATCAACGAAATGTATCGCCACGCCGAGTCGATCATCTACCCGACGCGCGCTGAAAAGGTGATGCAAGGCTAACTCGCCGATAGCCCTGACACGGAGCCGCATGCCATCCGACGTTCAGGGAAACGCGCAAAGCGACGACGCCGACCAACTCACCCGGCGGCGCCTCGTCGAGAACAGGTCACCCGCATGAAGATCACGGGACTGGTCGTCCACCCCATGGGCATGCCGGCCGAGCGGGTGCGCTGGACGGCACAGGAAATCACGCGGCGGGTCGAGTTGATCCTCGTCGAGGTGCGCACGGATGCGGGCCTAGTCGGCATCGGTGAAATCTCAACCGGTCCGCAAGCGAGCGTGGTGAAACTACTCGCCGACATCGCGCCAGTGATCATCGGGCTCGACCCGCTCGCGATCGACGCGGTTTGGAACAAGCTGTTCTCCATCACCGTCCCGCGGCCCGGCGGGCTCGGCGGCTGGGACGGACTGCCGACACCGCTCGCCCGCAACCTGCGCCCACAGTTCATGGCGGCACTGGCGGGCATCGACATTGCATTGTGGGATATCGCCGGCAAGGCTGCCGGCAAGCCCGTGTTCCGCCTGCTCGGTGGCACGCGCACCGACGTTCACACCTACGCCGTCGGCGGGTTCTACGACGAGGGCGCACCGCTCACCGCCTGCGCCGACGAGCTGGCCGGCTACGTCGCGAAAGGGTTTCGCTCGGTCAAGCTCAAGTCCGGCGCTTTTTCGCTCCAGGACGAGGTTGCACGTGCGCGCGCCGTCCGCGCGGCGATCGGGCCGGACATCCAGTTCATGCTCGATCTGAACGCGCCTTACGATGTCGAGACCTGCATCCGCTTCGCCAACGACGTGGCCAAGTACGACATCACCTGGCTCGAGGAGCCGCTGCACTGGTACCTGCAGCCAGCCGACTACGTCACTCTGGCCAAGGCGATCCCCATACCGCTGGCGCACGGCGAGCGCGAATGGCACCGTTTCACGGTGCGCGACTTCATCGACACCGGCGCCATCCGCTTCGTGCAGTTCGATTGCACGCGCTACGCCGGCTTCAGCGAGGCGCTGCGTATCGCTCGCCATGCCCAGGTAAAGGGCGTGCGCGTCGCGCCGCACTCGGCCGCGCACATCCAGGCCCACATCGCCTCGGCATTGGGTGACGCGGCGTTCGGCGCTGAATCGTCCGGCGACGATCGCAACCATCCGATCCACCATCGCATCTTCCATGGCGGAGCGGAGCAGCGAGGCGGCCGCGTCCATCTGACTGAAGCGCCCGGGTTCGGCCTCGAAGTGGACTGGAAGGCCGTGACGGCGCTGCGGCCGTGAGCCAGAGGCCGGCTCAACGGCGCCCGGCCGAAACGCCGCCATCCACCATATAGACGCCGCCCGTGCAGAAACTGGAGTCGTCGCTGGCAAGGAACAGCATGAGTTTCGCCACTTCCTCCGGCGTCCCGTAACGCCCCAGTGGGATGGCCTGCGCAAACGGCTGATCGTTGCGACCACCGACCCCGCGCTGCCGTTCAAGCGAGGCGATCATCGGTGTATCGATCGGCGCACGGGTTGACCGAGTTGACGCGAATCCGCTTGTCCGCGCCCTCGATCGCGGCGGACCGCATCAACCCGATCGCAGCATGCTTGGACGCGGTATACGCCGACATGTTGACGGTCGCCCGGATGCCGGATGTCGAGGACGTGATCACGATCGATCCGCCTGATGTCTCCATTGCCTGCATCACGTATTTGAGGCCAAGCCACACGCCGCGCACGTTGACGGCCATCACCTTGTCGAATATTTCCGACGGGTACTCTGCGATCGGCCGCACCTGCCCCTCGATCCCGGCATTGAGCAGCGCGATATCCACCTTGCCAAAACGCGCAACCGTTTCATCCACCAGCTTCTTGACCGCGGCCTCATCGGTCACATCGGTTGGGCAAATCGCTGCTCGATCCCCGATTTGCGATGCCAATACCTGCAGCGCCTCGACCAGGACGTCGGCAAGCATGAGCCGGGCACCCTCTTCGGCGAAAAGACGGGCAGCAGCTGCACCGATCCCGCGAGCCGCGCCAGTGATTATCGCGACCTTGCCCTCAAGTCTCGGCATCTTCAGCACTCCCAATTTTGGCGCAACGTGGGTTGGCGACAGCGATCGCGCGGGCGATTGGCTCACACTTTCGGCAATGACGGTTGCCGCTGATGCCAGTCGGTCGCCTGCTGATAGACATGGCCGGCGCGCAGCAAGAGCGGCTCCTGCCAGGGGGCCGCCTCCAGCTGCAGCCCGATCGGCATCCCGCGGGACGAGACACCGCAGGGAATGGAGAGGCCCGGCAAGCCACCGAATGCACCCGCATACGTCGTTTGCGTATAGGCGGTGGTCGCCTGCAGCAGCGATTTCCCATCATCGATCAACGGGGGATCGTCGAGCATCGTCGGCGTCGCCAGAATATCGATCCGTTCGAACACGCCGCGCAGAGTCCGCCGCCATTGCTCCTTGGCGCGCATCGCCCGCGCATAGTCGGTGCCTGCCAATTTAAGGCCGGAACGCAGCCGCTCGAGCGTCATCTCGCCCCACTTGCCCGGATCGCCGGAGATCCGCTCGGCGTGCAGCGCGCAGGCATCGCTGAAAATCATTATTGAGGCGTGCGCGTGCGCGCGCTCAGCGCCATCGATGCGCACGTCGGTCAGCCGCGCGCCCAGCGTCTCCAGCGCTTTGAGGGCCGCATCGTAAGCCGTGCGCGTGTCCTTGGCGACACCATCAAGGTAGTGGTTCGACGGCACGCCGATGCGAACGCCGGAGATGCCCTCGCCGAGGGTCGGCAGAAAATTGCCGAGGGGCATATCGACCGAAACCGGATCGTCAGGATCGTAGCCGGCGATCACCGCGAATATCCGCGCGCAATCGGCAACGGTCCGCGCCATCGGTCCGACCGTGTCGTGCTGTTCGCTCACCGGAAAACAACCCGTGTTCGACACGCGGCCAAGCGTCGGCCGCAGCCCGGAGATGCCATTCATGGCCGCCGGGATGCGCACCGAACCGCCCGTGTCCGTTCCCAGCGCACCTGTGCACATGCCAGTGGCGACGGCAATCCCGGACCCTCCGCTGGAGCCACCAGGCACACGCGACAGATCATAAGGATTGCGCGCCTGTCCAATTACCGGATTGTAGGAGCGGATGCCAAATGCGAACTCATGCATCGTCACCTTGGAGACGATCACGGCGCCGGCCTTGCGCAAGCGCGCGACGGTGGGCGCATCACGGTTCGGCACGTGGCCTTTGAAGAACAGCGAGCCGCAGGTCGTCTCGGTGCCGGCTGTATCGAGGTTGTCTTTGATAGCGATCGGCATACCATGCAGCAGGCCGAGCCACCGCCCGTCACGCGCCGCATGATCCGCGGCGATCGCCTCGCGTCGCGCCGATGCCGCCATCGGCGTGATGATCGCATTGACATGCGAGTTCCACTGCGCCTCGGCCGCCAGGCAGGCCTCGAGGTGATCCGCAGCACCCCCGGCAGCAGCATCACGCATGGACATTGGCCACCTCACTCAGCTCGCCCGGCCCGTCGACTCAGATGACGCCCTTGTCCTTGAGCGCTCCAATCTCGGCGTCGGTCATCCCGAGCAGACCCTTATAAAGCTCATCGGTGTGCGTGCCCATCGGTGGCCCAAGCCATTCGACCTTACCGGGTGTGTCAGAGAGGCGTGGCACGACATTGGGCATCGCCATCTCGCCAACGCGCGGATCCTGCATGCGCAGAATGTTCTCGCGCGCCGCGTAGTGTGGATCTTTGAAGATGTCGGCGATCGAGTACACGGGCCCACACGGCACCTGGAATTTATCGCATTCCTTGATGCAGTCCTCGAGCGTGAATTGTAGGGTCCATCGCTCCACCCAGGCGTCGACCTGGCGACGCTCGCGGTCACGATCAGCGATCTTGCCCCACTTGCCGCCCTCGGCAAGCCCCGGCTCACCTTGGGCCTCGGCGAGGCGCGCGAAGATTTTGTCGGACGTGCACGCGATGGCAATCCACTTGCCGTCCTTTGTCGGGTAATGGCTGTGCGGACAGACGTTGACGGTCCCGGGTCCCATGCGCTCGCGCACAAAACCCTTGTAGGCGTAGGACGCCGCCAGCTCGTCGAGAATTCGGAAGATCGGCTCGTAGAGTGCGATGTCGATGAACTGTCCACGGCCCGTCATGTCACGGGCGCGCAGAGCAAACATCACGCCGAGTGCGCCGTAGAGGCCGGCCATGTAGTCGGGAATGGTGGCGGAGCCCGGCGTCGTCGGCGGCAGCTCCGGGAAACCCGCCAGATAGGACAGCCCGCCAAAGGCATTGCCGATACGCCCGAACCCGGGGCGCGGCGAATAGGGCCCCGTCTGTCCGAAGCCCGAAATCCGCACCATGATCAACTTGCCGTTTTCTTCCTTCAGGGTGTCCCAGCCGAGCCCCCATTTCTCCAGCGTGCCCGGCTGAAAATTCTCGACCAGCACGTCCGCCTTACGGAGCATGCGTTTCAACAGTGCCGCACCCTCCGGCTTCCGCAGATCGAGCGTGGCGACCTTCTTGTTGCGCGTCTCCTGCATCCACGGCAACGAGTCGCCCGATGGCGTCGGGGTGCCGAACTTGCGCAGCGCATCGCCGACGACCGGCAGCTCCAGCTTGAAGACTTCGGCGCCGAACTCGGCAAGCTGTGTCGAGCAGAACGGGCCCGCCAGGAAGCTCGATACGTCGATGATCCGGATGCCCTGCAGCGGCTTCACGGTCGGATGCGGGGATGGCGTGGCGCCGTCGGCGGACATCGGGGTTCTCCTTGAGGCGGATCGTGCCCACAGGTCTACAACCCCGGTGACCGGCTGCCAATGCCGGCGCGCGCCGGACCGATCGGCTGCCCGCGCCTGCCGTTACTCCTCGCGCACCCGGGTCTTGTCCTCGGAGAAGAGCTTTACGTCCGCCGCGACCATTTCTTTCACCAAGTCCGGGAAGCTGGTGGTGTGCTTCCAGCCGAGCTTGCGATAAGCCTTCGACGGGTCGCCGAGCAGCAGGTCCACTTCCGTCGGCCGGAAATAGCGGGGATCGATACGGATCAGGGGCTTGCCCGACCGCTCGTCGACGCCGACCTCGTCAACGTCGCTCCCTTTCCAGACGATCTTGCGCCCGACGCAGGCGAACGCCCGCTCGATGAACTCGCGCACCGAGTGGGTCTCGCCCGTGGCCAACACATAGTCATCAGGCTCCGGCTGCTGGAGCATCCGCCACATGCCTTCGACGTAATCACGGGCATGGCCCCAGTCGCGCTTGGAGTCGATATTGCCCACGAAAAGCGTGTCCTGCTGACCCAAGTGGATCGCAGCAACCGCCCGCGTGATCTTGCGCGTCACGAACGTTTCGCCGCGCATCGGGCTTTCATGGTTGAACAGGATGCCGTTCGACGCATGCAGGCCATAGGCCTCGCGATAATTGACCGTGATCCAGTAGGCATAAAGCTTGGCAGCAGCGTATGGGCTGCGCGGATAAAACGGCGTCGTCTCTTTCTGTGGAGTCTCCTGCACCTTGCCGTAGAGTTCCGAAGTGGACGCTTGGTAGAATCGAACGGTCTTTTCCATGCCAAGTATGCGCAACGCCTCAAGCATGCGCAGCGTGCCGATGCCATCGGCCTGCGCTGTGTATTCCGGCGTTTCGAAGCTCACCTGGACGTGGCTCTGGGCCGCCAGATTGTAGATCTCCGTCGGTTGCGTCTCGGCGATGATCCGGATCAGGTTTGTCGAGTCCGTCATGTCGCCGTAATGCAAAAAAAAGCGCGCAGTATCGACGTGCGGGTCGACATAGAGATGATCGATGCGATCGGTATTAAATGAGGAGGAACGCCGTTTCAGGCCATGGACCACATAGCCCTTTGCCAGCAGCAATTCGACGAGATAGGCACCATCCTGGCCAGTCGTTCCCGTGATCAGCGCGATTTTTTTCGATGTCATTGAAACAGTCCCATGAATGGGCGCCACGCCGATGGGGCTGCCCGATTGCGATCCAATTCGATCTTTGCGCCGCGACATTCGCCACGGTTGCCCTTGAAAAGCAATCCCAAGGGGCAATTAAGGCTGACGCTCGGCTGCCAGTGCACCCGAAAGTGGCCGAGCCGCATAATTCAGGTGCCGTATTAACTTTCGGCCCTAAATGGTCGGGATAAAAGTCCTTCGATTGCCGCGTCGATGTCAATTTTCCCAGCAATCACACTGTGGACAGCCAAAGCGATCGGCATGTCGATGCCCTTATCGCGGGCAATCCGGTTGACGGCCGCTGCCGTCGACACCCCTTCGGTCACCGAGCGGCGGGCGCCGAGCACCGCATCGAGGGTCTGGCCCTGACCCAATGCCCGGCCAAGACTCATGTTGCGCGATTGCGGACTGCCGCAGGTCAGCAGCAGGTCGCCAAGCCCCGACAGTCCGAGCAGCGTCTCCGGTCGGGAACCGAAGGCGGCTCCGAACCGCCGCAGCTCGGCAAACGACCGTGTCACCAGCGCGGCATGTGCGCTGGCCCCAAGTCCGCGCCCATCCACGATCCCGGCCGCAATGGCATAGACGTTCTTGATCGCTCCGCCAAGCTGGGTTCCCACCACATCGGATGACCAGTACAGGCGGAAATTACGATAGCCGATTGCCATGGCCAGCTCCTGCCCGAGCGCTTCATCGGTGCATGCCAGTGTCAGTCCGGTGGGGAGGCCTCGCGCAATGTCGGCAGCAAAACTCGGGCCCGACAGCACGGCCGGGATCCCGTGCGGCAGCACCTCGGACACCACGTCCGCCATCGACTTGCCCGTCGACTGCTCAATCCCCTTGGCGCAGATCACGATCGGCACTGGCGTCTGAATATGCGACGCAAGATCTGCGCCGATCGCCCGTACGAACTGCGCGGGAACGGCGAGCAGAATCGCATCGGCACGTGCCGCCGCACCTAGATCACTGGTCGCCCTCAGCCCAGAGTTCGAGCACCACCCCCGGCAGGAATGCCAAGTTGGTGTGCTGGTGATTGATCTCGTGGATGACAGTCGGCTTGCGCGCCCACAAGGTCACATTGCGACCCGCAAGCCGCATCGTCTGGGCGAGTGCTGTCCCGAATGCACCAGCCCCGATCACGCCGATCGTGTTGAACTGCGTCATGAGATCGCCTCACACGGATGTCGCACAGACTGGCATCAATAGGGCGAGACGAGCTTCAAGCCGGCAATCGAGCCGATCAAAACCGCCAACAGCACCAATTGTATCGTGGTGGCCGTCTCGTCATAATAGACGAGGCCGAGTATGGCGGTGCCTGCCGCCCCGATGCCCGTCCACACCGCGTAGGCGGTTCCGAGCGGGATCGACTTCATCGCGGCGATCAACAGGCCGAAGCTCAAGATCGAGCACACCAGGAACGACACGATCGGCCACGGCCGCATCGACCAGTCCATGTAGCGCATCGATGTCGTGAAGCCGACCTCGAACAGGCCCGCTAGAATAAGATAGATCCAGCTCATGCCGCTGCGCCTCTCTCTGATGACGTGGCGTCAACGCGCGCTTTCGAGACTTTCGATCACGAGGCTCGTGTTCGTGTAGACGCAGATCTCGGCGGCGATGCCCATCGACTTGCGTGCAATGTCTTCGGCGCTTGCCGGAGTGTCGAGCAGCGCGCGGGCGGCTGCGAGGGCATAGTTGCCGCCGGATCCGATCCCCATGACGTCGCGCTCGGGCTCCAGCACATCCCCGGTACCGGTCAGGACCAGCGTCTTCTCGCGATCCGCGACCAGCATCATGGCCTCGAGCCGACGCAGGAAGCGGTCCGTCCGCCAATCCTTCGCGAGTTCCACGCAGGCCCTGGTCAACTGCCCCGGGTACTGCTCGAGCTTAGCCTCCAGCCGCTCGAAAAGCGTAAAGGCGTCGGCCGTCGCCCCGGCAAAACCGCCGATCACGTCGCCTTTGCCAAGCGTGCGAACCTTGCGCGCATTCGACTTGATCACCGTCGCGCCGAGGCTCACCTGGCCATCGCCGGCGACCACAACGCGACCGCCCTTGCGGACGGTCAGAATGGTCGTGCCATGCCAGAGGGTGGCGGAATCGGAATGTCTATGGTTGCTCATGCGCCAGGGATGCCGGTCGCGCAGGCTTGCGTCAAGCGCGACACGCGGCGGGGGCCGGGGCGCTGGTATCAGGCGCCTACCGCCGCGGCGGCCTTGGCCTCGCTGGTAAAGACCCAATCGGCCATCACCTGACAGCGCCTCATAAGTCGCGGCTCGTCCGGGCGATAATTGGGAATAGCGTTATGCATCGTCCAGAGGTTGTCCCAGGCGAGAACGTCGCCTTCGGCCCAGCGGTGCGCGTACTTGTACTTCGCCTGCACTTGGTGTGCGAACAGGACATCGAGGATTTCGTCGCTCTCGGCCTTCGGCATATTGTCAATTTTGGTGACGTAACCGACGTTGCAGTAAAGTGCCTTGCGGCCAGAGATCGGGTGCGTGAGCACGATCGGATGAGAGACCGGCGGTTTGGCGCGCCGCTGCTCCTCCGTCAATGGCTTGCGCGGCGTGCCGGGCCGCTTGAGCATCTCCTCCCAGAACTTGTTGAAGTCGTGGGTCGCGGTCCGGCCCTCGATCTTGGTCTTCATCGCAGCCGGAAGATCATCGAAAGCCGAGCACATATCCAGAAACTCGGTCGAGCCGAGTGGAATTCCGTCGCGCACGGGCACTTTCAGGGCGTGCAGCACGTTCAGGAACGCGATCGTCCGCGAATAGCTCATGTCCGTGTGCCAATCTTGACCGGCGTCAGAGAGCCCGATCGCCTTGCCGTTCTCGACGATGTTTGACAGGATCATCACGTCCGGATGGCCTGGCACCGTGTAATGGCCGGCTGCAACATTGATCTCCAGCGAGCCAAAGACCTTGGCGAACACTTTTTGTTGGACTGGATCGACCGATTGGCGGGGAAAGCAGAGCACGGCGTACTGGCCGAAGGCCCTCAGAATCGTGCCGCGATCGACAGGCGACAGCGGCTTCGAAAGATCGATGCCCTCGATGCGTGCGCCTAGTGTGGCGCCGATTGGCGTGACTGTTGTCATGCGCGCTCTATTCGATATGGCTCGCTGGCGGCTTGAAGCTGGACTGGTGGCGTGAGCGGCGATCAAACGGTGGTTAACACGTCCGGCCGCCGCCCGGTGAGATCTCGCGTATTACCAAAATGGCCGCAAATCCGAAGATTGAAAAGACATTCCTGCTAGCTCACCCAACTGGCGCGGCGTCGGCGAAGCTGATAGAGCCTCGGCTGCGAGGTATGCGACGCAAGCGAGGGCCCCCGTGTCACGGACCGCCACCATCGACCGCAAAACGAAAGAGACCCAGATCACTGCAACCGTCAATCTTGACGGCACCGGTGCCTACAAGGTCGAGACCGGCATTGGTTTCCTCGACCATATGCTCGAGCAGCTCGCCCGCCATTCACTGATCGACATCGAGCTGAAGGCAAAGGGCGACCTCCACATCGATTTTCATCACACCGCCGAAGACAGCGGCATCGTGCTCGGCCAGGCCTTCGCCAAGGCTCTCGGCGACAAGCAAGGCATCACACGCTATGCGTCCGTGCATCTGCCGATGGACGAGACGTTGACGCGCGTCGCCGTCGACGTCTCCGGCCGGCCCTACCTGATTTGGAAGGTCGAATTCTCACGGCCGAAGGTCGGCGAGATGGACACCGAGCTGTTCCGCGAGTGGTTCCAGGCCTTCGCGCAGAATGCCGGCATCACCTTGCATATCGAAACGCTCTACGGCGAGAACAACCATCATATCGCCGAGACATGCTACAAGGGCTTGGCGCGCGCGCTACGGACCGCCGTCACGCTCGACCCGCGACAGGCGGGTCGCGTTCCCTCGACCAAGGGCACGCTGACCGGCTGATCCGTTGGAGTGCTCGAGACAGGCAGGGCAGGAGGCGAAACTTGGCGACCTACACCGTACATGAGCCTTCGACGGCGCCAGCCGATCGCCTCGACCGGGCCGAGGAACTGGTCTTCGTCAAGGACGGCTTTTCCTGGACGGCCGCGTTCCTGACGCCATTCTGGATGCTCGCCAACCGGCTGTGGCTGCCGCTGCTCGGCTACATCGCGCTGCTCGGCGCCATCGAGCTGATGGTCTGGGCGCTCGGCCTCGACGCTCGAATGACGGTTTACGCCGCACTGGCGCTGAGCCTGATTTGCGGGTTCGAATCCGGCTCGATCCGGCATTGGACGCTCGAACGGCAAGGCTATGGCATGGTCGGCAGCGTCAACGGCCGCAATGCGGCTGAGTGCGAACGCCGGTTTTTCGAAGCTTGGCTGCCCGACCAGCCATATGTCCGCGCCAGCGCCTTCAAAGGGTCCGATCTGGCGACCGGCGCGCCTGGCGGCCTGACCCAGGCGGGTGGCGCATCACGCCGGCGCGTTGGCCGTTTGTTCAGCGCCTTCACAGGCCCTGAGCGGCGGTCCTGATCAGGACGCAAGGTGAAACAAGCTTCATGCAGCGCGTCGTCATCATCGATTACGGCTCCGGCAACCTGCACTCGGCTGCCAAGGCCTTCGAGCGCGCTAACCGGGAAACCGCCGCAGGCGCCGAGATTATCGTCACCGCTGATCCAGACACCGTGCGCCGCGCCGACCGCATCGTGCTGCCCGGCGTCGGCGCCTTTGCCGATTGCCGGCGCGGCCTCGATGCCGTGCCGGGATTGGTGGCTGCACTGGACGAGAGCGTGCGCCGGAAGGGGCGGCCGTTCCTGGGCATCTGCGTCGGCATGCAGCTGCTAGCGACGCGCGGCCTCGAGCACGTCACGACGGCGGGCCTCGGGTGGATCGACGGCGAAGTGCGGATCCTGGAGCCATCCGATTCGGCACTCAAGATCCCGCACATGGGCTGGAATACTCTCGATGTGCGCGTGCCCCACCCGCTCTTGGCCGGCCTGCGCACCGGAGACGACGGCCTGCACGCTTACTTCGTACATTCCTATCATCTCGCGGCCTTCGATGCCCTGTCGATCGTTGCGACGACCAGTTACGGTGGACCGGTGACCGCCATGGTGGCGAAAGGCAACATCGCCGGAACGCAGTTCCACCCTGAGAAAAGCCAAACTCTTGGCCTCCAGCTGATCTCGAATTTCTTGAAATGGTCACCTTGAGCGCAACGGGTGCGGCGGCTAGGCTCCAACGACAGTGCTTGCAATCGCGGGCGCGGACACCCGCCGATGCTTATTTCGCCCGCCATTGATCCCGATCGTACTTATTCAAATCCCCCCGGTAGACCCCGTGCAATATCAGCCATTGCCACGTCCGATAGATTGCCCCCGGACCAGCCAAGATGACAGCCAACGGGAGCAGGGCGACCGCGACTGTTGCGAGGATGCTGCGAGCGATGAGCGTTTTCATGCGGTCGCCTCCCTCAATAACTGCGATGAAGGCACGCCGACCACCGTCGCGATAATGTCTTCGCGCGACCCCTGGACCCATTCCAAACGGTGTCGTCCGCGCGCGGATTGCCCAGGTGCACCTGCTTGGAAATCTTCCTAAGTTGATCACGAAGCCACGGCGCCGGCCCTCGCCGAACCCTGACAATTTCCAGGCGATGTCCGGCCGGCAAGATCGCGTTCAATGCCGCGAAGACCGTGTGCCGCGAACAGTCCGTGACCACGACATGATGCCCGGCGGTCACCCGAACGAACCGTATTGAGATCGCGCCAAGCAGGCGCTCGGCGTCTGCGTTCCCAGACCTGGACGGCAAGTCACTGAATGATATTAAAAATTGCGCCATGGACATATGCTCGACTTGAGGGCGTCCCGGTCATCCCGGGTGGTGGTCGGCCCACCATGCGTCCTCAAATTACTCGCATAGGTTGTGGTTAATGTAAATATACACCTCAACTGGCTGCGCGTATTTCCGTGGCTTCAGCGCGAAGCTCTGTCGCCTCGGCGTCGATCGTCAATGCCGGCATTCCCCGTGGAAACGGCACAATGTTGTCGCCGGATTCGCCGGCCGCGGCGAAAACCTTGCGGCGCTGGCGAAACCAGCGAAGCCCCGTGTTGCAAAAGGCGGCTTCGCCACGCGTTTCCTGGATCAGCAATCCGTCCTGCTCGTCGAGCAGTCGCGCCAACCGCGTCTCGATATCGCCCTGGCTTTCGCTGGCGCGCAGATACCAGACATTGTCGAGGGGGCGCGCCCAGGCCTCCGCCAGCCCCATGATGGCCTCGGCGATATAGGGCTGGTTCAGGTCGGGATTGGCGAGGTCGTAGGAGACGAGGTAGGTGCGCATGGCTGGGATCTCGTGGGCTGCGAGAGGGATCGGAGTGTCCGGCTCAGCCTTGCGGCACTCGCTGGAACATAGACGGAACATGCAGCGATTCGCTGATATGTTCAAGATTTGTTCTCACACCTCGCCGACTAGGCCGCGCGCATGCATTTACGGCTCGTTGCGATGACGGCGCTCGCGATCTGTGCTTTGTTTCGGCAGCTCCAATTCACGCGCCCACAGTCCGGGCCCAACCTCCGACAGGTGATGCATGCAGGCAGCTGTTCTCGGCACAAGCGGCATTGAAGTTCGCGAGATCGATCGCCCGAAACCGGGGCCCGAGCAGGTGCTCGTCAAGGTTCATGCCGCTGGCCTCAATCGCGCCGATCTGATCATGGCGTCCGGCCGCATGCACGGCAATGTGGGCGGCGCTGGCGCCGTTTTGGGCCTCGAATTTGCTGGCGAAGTGGCCGAGATCGGCGCCAACGTCCGCGGCATCAAGCCTGGCGATCGCGTGCTCTGCTCGGGCGGCGGCGCTTACGCCGAATACGCTGTCACCGACCACGGCCGCGTGCACAAGATCCCCGCCAACAACATGACGTTTCCCCAAGCCGCAACACTGCCTGTCGCGCTGCAGACGATGCACAACGCCGTGGTGACCGCGGGTCGTGCGAAATCCGGTGAGGCTATCATGATTCAAGGTGCCAGCTCCGGCGTCGGATTGATGGGTCTGCAGATCGCCAAACACAAGGGGGCTCGGCTCGTCATAGGCTCTTCCACCAATCCTGAACGCCGCGCCCGCCTCAAGGACTTCGGCGCCGATCTCGCCGTCGACTCGAAGGACCCCGGCTGGGTGAAGCAAGTGCTCGACGCCACCGATGGCAAGGGCGTGGACCTCATCGTCGATCAGGTCTCGGGTTATGTCGCCAACCAGAATCTCGCGGCCACAAAGGTTCTTGGCCGCATCGTCAATGTCGGTCGGCTCGGTGGTTTCCATGGCGACTTCGATTTCGATCTGCACGCCGCTCGCCGCATCGACTACATCGGCGTCACGTTCCGCACGCGCTCGGTCGAGGAGGTGCGCGAGATCAACCGCGTCATGCGCGCCGATATCTGGGACGCTGTCGAAGCGGGCAAAATCGCACTGCCGATCGACCGCACGTTTCCGCTTGCCCAGGCGGCCGACGCCCTCGCCCACATGAAATCGAACGCCCACCTTGGCAAGATCGTACTGACCATGTGAGGCGGCCGACAGGCTGCAGCAGGCGCAACTTACCATTGTGCAGCGCACTCGCAGATCCTTCGGCAATCCCTGGAAATCCGGCAGCGTCTCTTGCATGGCAGCCCCTCGGTTGCGATGTTAGCTATCGACTGGACAAGCTGAAGTTATGTCAGCAATGTTGACCTAATCGAACCGCGCCATCAGCAACGGCGCTTCCGCTGCCCATGAGGTCGCCGCCCATGCCCAAGAATGCACCGAGCCTGGAAGACAAGTTCGACCTCAGCGAAACCCACCAGATCCTGAACGGGTCGCAGGCCATTGTCCGCCTCGTTCTGATGCAACGCGAGCGCGACCGGCAAGCGGGGTTGAACACTGCGGGCTACGTCAGTGGCTATCGCGGCTCGCCGATCGCTGGCCTCGAAGGCCAGATGCTTCGCTCGAAGAAGATTTTGCAGAAGAACGACATCGTCTTCCAGCCGGGCCTGAATGAGGACCTCGCAGCCACTGCGCTCTGGGGCTCACAGCAGGCCGAGTTACGCGGCGACGGCAAGTACGATGGCGTGTTCGGCATTTGGTACGGCAAAGGCCCGGGCGTCGACCGCACCGGCGACGTGTTTCGCCACGCCAACCACGCCGGCTCCTCGAAACACGGCGGTGTCCTCGCCCTGATGGGCGACGATCACACCTGCGAAAGCTCGACCTCAGCGCACCAGTCCGAATTCGCGATGGTGGACTACATGATCCCCGTGCTGAATCCGGCCGGTGTCCAGGAGATGCTGGACTTCGGCATGCTGGGCTTTGCCCTGTCGCGCTATGCGGGCGTCTGGGTCGGCATGAAATGCGTGAAGGACAATTTCGAGTCGACGTCCACCGTCGATGGCCGCCTCGACCGCGTGACCGTCAAGACGCCTGATGATTTCGCAATGCCGTCGGGCGGTCTCAACATCCGCGTTGGCGATCAGGCTCTCGACAAGGAAGCGCGCCTGCACGACTACAAGCGCCCCGCCATTCTCGCCTTCGCCCGCGCCAACAAACTCGATCGCATCGTCATGAGCGGCGGCGCGGCGCCGAAAATCGGCATCGTCACGACCGGAAAGAGCTACCTCGACGTGCGCGCCGCCCTCGACGAACTCGGCATCGACGAGGTCAAGGCCAACGCTATCGGCCTGCGCGTCTACAAGGTCGGCATGGCCTGGCCGCTCGAGCCGCAGGGCCTCGCGAGTTTCGCCAAGGGCCTCGATCTCATCATCGTCGTCGAGGAGAAGCGTTCGCTGCTCGAGACCCAGGTCAAGGAGCAGCTCTATAATCTCGCGGTACGTCCCGTCGTCATCGGCAAGCGCGACGAGACCGACAACAAGTCGACATGGCTGTTCCAGGCCAAGGGCGCGCTCGAGCCGACCGATATCGCCGTTTCCGTTGGCGAGCGCCTGATCCGTTTCCAGATGGGCGGCGAGGACGTCAAGGCGAAGGTCTCGGCCTTGAAGCAGATGAAGGGCAACAAGCCCCTCAGCACCGAAGCCGCCGTTCGCGTCCCCTACTTCTGCCCGGGTTGCCCGCACAATTCCTCGACCGTCGTGCCCGAGGGCGCGCGCGCCTATGCCGGCATCGGCTGCCACTACATGGCCCAGTGGATGGACCGCCAGACCGAAGGCTGGACACAGATGGGCGGTGAAGGCGCCAACTGGATCGGCGAAGCGCCGTTCTCCACCCGCCGCCACGTGTTCCAGAACATCGGCGACGGTACCTACATTCACTCCGGCAGCCTGTCGGTTCGCGCGGCCGTCGCCTCGGGCGTCAACGTCACCTACAAGATCCTCTACAACGACGCGGTCGCGATGACCGGCGGACAGGCGCTCGACGGCGGCATGACAGTCGCGCAAATGGCGGCCCAGGTGATGGCCGAGGGCGCGACGAAGGTCGTCGTCGTCACGGACGAGCCCGACAAATACCCGACGGGATTCCTGCCCGCCGGTGTCGATGTGCATCACCGCCGCGATCTGCAGGCCGTGCAGATGGATCTGTCGAAGCTCGATGGCGTGACCGCCCTTGTCTACGATCAGACCTGCGCCGCGGAAAAGCGCCGCCGCCGCAAGCGCGGCACGTTCCCGGATCCTGTGAAGCGGGCCTTCATCAACTCGGCCGTCTGCGAAGGCTGCGGCGACTGCGGCAAGAAATCGAACTGCGTCGCCATCGTGCCCGAGGAAACTGAGCTCGGCGTCAAGCGCGCGATCGACCAGTCGACGTGCAACAAAGACTTCTCCTGTATCAACGGGTTCTGCCCGAGCTTCGTCACGGTGCATGGCGCCGTGACGAAGAAGCAGGCGGGCCTGGCCGCCCAGAGCGGCATCGCCGCAATGCTGACCAGCCTGCCCGATCCGAAGTTGCCGGCGCTGGACAAGCCCTACACGATGCTGGTCACCGGTGTCGGCGGCACCGGCGTCGTCACCATCTCAGCCGTGCTCGGCCAGGCCGCCTATCTCGACGGCAAAGGTTTCGGCGCCATCGACATGACCGGCCTTGCGCAGAAGGGCGGCGCCGTGGCCTGCCACATGAAGGTGGCTCGCACCTCGGATGAGATCCACGCGATCCGCGCCGGCGTTTCCTCCACCGATCTCATTATCGGCTGTGATCTCGTCGTCACGGCCTCCAACAAGGTCTTGGAAACCGTTCGTCCCGACCACACGACAGTGGTGTTGTCGACACACGAGATGTCGGTTGCCGATTTCGCCCGCAATCCTGATCTCCGGTTGCCCAGCAGCGACTTGCGCCGCTCGATCGAAGAGCGCCTGCGCAAGGGCCCGCTGCATGCCCTCGATGCGCATGAATACGCCGTCAAGCTGTTTGGCGACTCGATCGCCTCCAACATGTTCATGCTCGGCGTTGCCTATCAGCTGGGAGCCGTGCCGGTGACAGCCGCGTCGATCGAGCTGGCGATCGTGCTCAACGGCGCCGGCGTCGACATGAACCGCAATGCCTTCCGCTTCGGCCGGCTCGCGGCGCACGATCGCACCGCGCTCGACCGGATCGTGAAGCCGGCGCAGAAAAAGGCGCCGGCCACGCTCGATGAGATCATCGCTCTGCGCGCCGAGCACCTCGAAGGCTACCAGGATGCCGCACTCGCCCGCCGCTTCAAGGACCAGATCGCGCGGATCGCCGCACTCGAAGCCGAGCGAACGCCGGGCCGCACGGGGCTCGCCGATGCTGTGGCGCGCGGCTATTTCAAGCTGCTGTCCTATAAGGACGAGTACGAGGTGGCACGTCTCTACACCGACGGGCGCTTCGAGAAATCATTGACCGAAAGCTTCGACGGACCCCTCAAACTCGAGTTCCACTTGGCGCCGCCATTGCTCTCCTGGTGGAACAAGGACAAGGTCACCGGCCATCCCCGCAAGGTGAGCTTCGGCCGCTGGATGCTGCCGGCGTTCCGGATGCTGGCCAAAGCACGCAAGTTCCGCGGGACGGCGCTCGATGTCTTCGGCTACACGGCCGAGCGGCGGCTCGAACGCCAGATGATTGCCAACTACGAGGCGGTGCTCTCGGAGATCGAGCGGCGCCTCGGCTCCGATACACATCGCACCGCAATCGCGCTCGCCGTGCTGCCTGAGGATATCAAGGGGTTCGGCCACGTGAAGTACGCCAACTACGAGAAGGCGATGAAGAAGCAGGAGAGCCTGCTCGCTATGCTGCGTGACCCGAAACCCGCCTCGACGCTCAAGGCCGCGGAGTAAAGGGCGGCGAGTCGGGCGGGCGGCATCGGCACATCCGGCCGTCGCCAATGTGCGCAGCAAATCCCCGGCGCCACGCTCTAGGTCGTGCGCGTCATGTGCCGGCGGCCTGGTGGTTGTCTCGATGGTGCTAGCTGACCGGCGGCGCCGCCGGGGCCTATTGCACCATCACGGCTGCCGACGTCGATCCTCGAACGACGCCAGTCTCGTCGACGAATTCTATGAACGCGCGGGCATTCGCGGGGTCGAGCGCGACCGGACCACTTGCGGTCAGGAATGCAGCCCAGGTCGCATTCTCATTGGCGCCGATCAACCGGCTGACGGACGCTGACGGCGCCTGTTTGCAAAGGCTGGTCGCAGGGTCTGTTTCGCAGATGTTTGCCGCGATCGGAAGGCTGGCATTCGAGAGGCGAACCCGAGCCGTGAGAGTGCTTGAAACGCCGATATTGCTGGTCGCGACGACGAACAGCCCCGTACCGTTCGCGCCAGGAATGCGAACGATACCATCGTTGGACAGCGTCAACCCAACGGCGATCTGATCCGGAACCGGGTCGCTCGACGCCGACAGCAGGATCGAATTGATACCGGCGAGCGTCGTCACGGCGTCGCCTTCATTGCACACGTAGGTGAGCTTTGCGTCCGTCGCAGTCATCGGAGACGTTGGCTTCACAGCGAAGACGAACGTCTTGGCAGTCACCCCGCCTGTTGCGGGGGCGGGAATGTCGACGCCGGCATTGGCTTCGCCAACCGGGGCATTTGTCGCGGGATCGGTCGCCTGGAACGAGAACAGTGCCGGCAGGTTCTGCGTCGCGTCCAGCCCTAGGCGGCAGCCTCGCGCCGGACCGGGGCCCAAATTCAGAATCGTCGCAAACGCCGTCGCGACCGTTGGGACCTGCACAGAGCGGCTGTTCGGCGCAACCGAAGCGACCAGGGTTGGCCGCGGCGCCGGGAACGTTGTGGTCGTTCCTGCCAGTAGCGTCGTCACCTGACCGCTGGCATCGACGAATTCGGCGCGGCCGGCGTCGACCTGGATCGACATGCCCGGTACGACGTCGGCGCGCGGATCGTTAGACACGACATCGGTAAGAGTAATCTTGTAGTCGTGGCACGGCCCGTTGGCGGGCGACGGGCAGGCCAGAACGTCCTCATTGCGCACGCGGAATTGTCCCGGCGGCACGTCGATCATGATGCAGTAGTCGGTCAAGAAACAGCGCGGTGCGACATCGGGTTTGCGCGCGAATACGAGCCGTGCACTGCTGGCGGCATGACCACTCGGGCGGTAGATCAGGCCTCCGAGGCGCCAAACCGCCCAATGCGTGTTCTCGTTGACGGTGACGCCGATACCCCAATCATTCTGGATATGCTGGAAAGCTCCTGCGCCAGTTACCACCACGTCGTATGGGTCGACCAGATTGTCGATCTTGCCGGCCGAGGTGTCGGCGAAGATGCCGCCATGTTTCACGGCAACTGATCCGCTAGATCCAACATTGAGATAGGCATAGGGTCCATGATGCGCTCTTGCAAAGAATGTGATGCCTCCTGGAGACGACGTACAGAGCTCTGGCTGCGGCGATGCCACCCGTAACAGGCTACCCTCGACGTCGATGTAGGTAATTTGGCCGCCGGATCGGACGGTCGGAACGGCAGCAGCTTGAAAGCTGCACCAATAGCCAGTGAAGGGACTGGCCAACTCGACATGTAGAATAAATAACTCCGGTCGATATGAAATCTGGAGATTGCGCAACCGAGACATGCCAAAGGGACTGTCCACCTGAGCGACACCAATGCCGCCCACCGGTGCAGGAATGACAAGCGTGGCTCTGCCGCCGCCCCAGAAAAAATCGACGCCGACTTCCCAGATTAGATTGTTCTGCGCGCGGGCGGCCGAAGTCGTGAGAAATACACCGAGGAACGCTACAAACACGACGCCGAGTCGTCTCGCATGGTTCTGTCGTGGCGAGCATTTCGTTGCGGCACAATCTACCATCGAAATCTCCCAGAAAAGCGCGACTGCCTAGTGCAGGTCCCCGCGGGTGGACGACTATCCAAATGTCACAAAGTGGTCGCTGAAACGCGATCGACTACCGCAACCCCTCCCCCAGCAGATCGCGCGCCACCACGTGGCGTTGGACCTCGTTTGGCCCCTCCCCGACGCGGCGGATGCGCAGCTCCCGATACCAGCGCTCGAATGGGAAATCCTTGGTCATGCCGTAACCGCCGAAGATCTGCATGGATCGATCGACGACACGGCCTGCGGCTTCGCTTGCAACGAGCTTCGCGAGCCCCGCCTCCATCCGGAACGGGACGCCTTGATCGCACTTAGAGGCCGCCGCAAGCGTCATCCACGTCGCCTGTCGGAGGTCCAATTCATTGTCGACCAGCATCCACTGGATCGCCTGTCGCGAGGCGAGTTTCGCGCCGAACGTCTCGCGCTGCTTGGCGTAGTCGAGCGCCAGCTCATGCGCCTTATAAGCCGGCCCGAGGCACTGCGCGGCGTAGGGAATGCGCTGGCGCGACAGGCGCTCGTTGGCAATCCCGAAGCCCTTGTCGAGCTCGCCGAGGATGGCGCTGTCCGGCACCTTCATGTCCTCGAACTGCAACTCGGTCGCGTAGTGCGACGATCGCAGTGTATGCACGATGCGGCGCACGTGGAACCCCGGGTTCGACGTCTCGACGATGAAGCAGGTAACGCCGCCGCGGCCCTTGTCCGGATCGGTCCGCGCGAAGACGAGGCCGAAGTCCGCCTTGTCGGCGCCCGAAATAAAAACCTTGGAGCCGTTGATCGTCCAGCCCTCGTTGGTCTTGATCGCGCGGGTCCGGATCGCGCGCGCGGGGTCGGAGCCGCCGGAGGGCTCGGTTAGCCCGAAGAACGCCCGCTTTTCGCCGCGCAGCATCGGCCGGAGGTACTTCTCCTTTTGCTCCTCGGTCGCTTCGTAGAGCTGGGCGAGGCCCGCTGCGCCGAAGACGCCGTAGCATGGCACATAGAGACCGGCGCGATGCTGACCCATCTCGATGGCGAGCAACACCCGCGTCGTCATGTCGATGCCCGGGCCACCGTACTCAGCGGGAATGTCGAGACCATAGAGGCCCATCGCCTTCACCTTGGCGACGAGACGGGCGCGGTCCTCCTCGGGCAGCTCGCTCGCATCGGGATCGAGTTTGTCCTCCAGTGGCACGATTTCCTCGCGCACGAAACGGCGCACCTGCGCCACGATGGCGCGTTGTTCTTCGGTTGGTTCGAGGTTCATGGGGGATCTCGTGAGTGGTGGGCGGTCGGTCGCGATGCTGGTGAAGAGGGTCTACAAGGGGCTCATACGACCGAGCTTCGGCAACGGCTTGCCCTTGTTGCCGGCTGGCACATCTCCGGCGTCGTGAACATGCACCATCAGCAGCTCCTGATAGCGCGTCGTGTATTGCTGGTTGACCTCGACGCGAAACTGGGTCGCGCCGGCCGGCGGGTCAACGAGCGCTGTCTCGACCTCACCGCGCAGCCCGAACAACGATCGCCCGCCCGCAAACCCGATGAACACGATATCGCCCGTCGGGTTGGCCAGCTGGAACACGCCGAGCTGGCCGGAGAGCTTCTTCACGTTCTCCGGGTTGAGCGGCACCCAGGGCTTGATCATTCGAATAGGCATGGCCGGTGGTTCCGATCGAGGCATGCGGGCATTTGGTCGCCAGGAGTATCGATCGCGCCGCCGAACCACTCAAGCGGTCTTATCGCGCCGGTGCGACAGCACATCAGGATTGATCACGTTGATCGGCGTTCCGGCGGCGTAGGCCGTGATTTGGTCAAAAATGTCCGTGAATTGCAGCTCATACTCATCGCGGGTCACATAGCCGATATGCGGGGTTGCGACGACCTGCGGCAGGTTGAGCAATGGGTCGCGGGCATCGCGCAGCGGCTCGTCCTCGAACACATCGACTGCGGCCATCCCGGGCCGGCCAGCCTTCAGTCCTTCGACCAGCGCCGCTGGCGCGATCAACGGCGCCCGGCTGGTATTGACCAGCAAAGCCGATGGCTTCATTCGCGCCAGATCGTCCGCCGTCACGATATGCCGTGTTGCAGGCACCAGACGCATATGGAGCGAAAGCACATCACAACGCTCGAAGAATGCGTCTTTGCTTGGCGCGACCTCGTATCCGTCCGCGCGGGCCTGATCCTGCGTTGCCGGGCGTGACCAGACCAGGACGTTCATACCAAATGCCCGGCCGTAGCCCGCGACCGCCTTGCCGATCCGGCCATAGCCGTAGATGCCGAGTGTCTTCTCGCGCACTGAATGACCGACGCCGATCTGCCAGTTGCCGGCCTTGAGCGCCGCCATCTGCTGCGGGATCTGGCGCATCGCTGCGAGGATCAAGCCAAATGTCAACTCAGCCGCCGCATAGGACGGCGTTCCCGGGTGCTGGGACGACGACACCACAATCCCGAGCCGCGTGCAGGTCTCCACGTCGATGTGGGGATAGACGCTGCGCTGGCTGATCAACCGCAGCTTCGGCAGGCGTTCAAGCAGCGGCGTGCGGATCTTGGTGCGTTCCCGAATGAGCACGAGCGCCTCGGCATCCTTCAAGCGGCCGGTCAGCGTGTCCGTGTCCTGCGCATGATCGTTCCAGACGGTCACCTCGTGCCCACTGAGCTTGGCAAAGCAGGGCAGTGTGCGCAGCGTGTCGAAATAATCGTCCAGAACCGCGATTTTCATTCTCTGCCCGCGATCGTCGCGAGATCATCGACCTCGATCACCTCCGTCGTTGCGCCGGACGACGCAAGCAATCGCCCGGCAGCCGCACGCCGGGGATCACCCCGATATCGATCGAGCCCGTCGCGCGACCCAAAACTCACGACGTGCACCTCCACCGTTCCGTCCTTGCTTCGCAGGCGCCGCTCGAGGCGCCCGCCATGATCCGCCAGCAACGGCAGCACTAAATCCTCATAGGCGGCAAAATCGGCGAGACCCTCCGGCCGAATTCTAGCAATCATCGCGAGCGTCACCGTAGCCATCCCGTTCACCCCTTTACGACTGGCTTTGCGTTGCGCGCACCGCATCCCCCAGGAACGCAACTACGATTTCAGAATAGCGCACCGGGGCCTGATCGAACATCACATGCGTCGTTTCTGGAATGAGTTCCGAGCGGGCGCCTGGGATCGCGCCAGCTAAGGCCTTGAGCACGACCGGGAGCATGCCTGGCGTTTTGGCGCCACCGATCAACAGGGTCGGCGTTTTGATGCTGGCAGCTGAGGCGCGCGTGAAGGGCCGGCGCTGTTCGTTCACCTGCCCGATGAGGGTGTGGGCATTGTCGCGACGCAACTGCTTCGCCGCAGCCGGCCGTTTCGCCCAGGTGCCGGGGCCATCGATGCGATCGACGAATACTGTCAGTCCGCCCTCGACGTCTCCGGATTTGATCAGCTCGGCCGCCTCGACGATGCTGGCTGTGCGCGCCGCGGATGGCGCCTGCCCTGGCGGCATCAGCGAGGCATCCAATTCGCCGCCGGGTTCCGCGAGGATCAGTTTCCTCAGGAGGTCTGGCCGCTGCTCGGCCACGCGGAAGGCGATATGACCGCCGCGCGAATGGCCCATCAGGTGGACCGGGCCAAGCTTCAGGCCGTCGATGAAGGCAATCACGTCGGCAACATGCTGAGGGATCGTGAACCGGCCACCCTTGCCGTCCCAGGCCTCGGGGAAGAAGTGGCGCAGGCTCGGCACGATCAGGCGATAACGCTTGGAGAGGGGACCGAGCACCGGGTTCCAGCTCCGGAAATCGCCGAGCGAACCGTGGATGCACACCAGCGGCGCACCTTGCCCCACCGCGATGTAGGGCATGTCGTGATCATTGACGCGCTGATAGAGCATATTGGGGCCTCGTCGCGATCTCTAAATTGTCCACTCAAGCCGTCACAACGGAATATTGTCGTGCTTCTTCCAGGGGTTCTCGGCCTGCTTGTTTCGCAGCATGTTGAGCGCGCGGCAAATGCGGCGACGGGTGGCATTCGGCAGGATCACCTCGTCCACATAGCCGCGCTCGGCCGCGACGAACGGGTTCGCGAACCGCCGCTGGTATTCGTCGATGCGGCCCTTGATTTTCGCCGGGTCGCCAAGCTCCGCGCGATAAAGGATCTCCGCCGCACCCTTGGCCCCCATCACCGCAATCTCGGCGGACGGCCACGCGTAGTTCACATCGCCGCGGATGTGCTTCGACGACATCACGTCGTAAGCCCCGCCGTAGGCCTTGCGGGTGATCACGGTGATCTTGGGCACCGTCGCTTCGGAGTAGGCGAACAGCAGCTTGGCGCCGTGCTTGATCAGGCCGCCATACTCCTGCGCGGTTCCCGGCAGAAAGCCCGGCACGTCAACGAACGTGATGATCGGAATTTCGAAGCAATCGCAGAATCGCACAAAGCGGGCGGCCTTGCGCGAGGCATCCGAGTCGAGCACACCGGCCAGCACCATCGGTTGATTGGCGACAATGCCGACTGTGCGCCCTTCCATGCGCGCGAACCCGGTCACAATATTCTTCGCGAACTGATCCTGGATCTCGAAGAAGTCGGCCTCATCGACCACCTTCAGGATCAGCTCCTTGATGTCGTAGGGCTTGTTCGGGTTGTCGGGAATCAGCGTATCCAGCGACGGGTCGAGCCTGTCGGCGGGATCTTTTGTCGGCAATTGCGGCACGCCGGACTTGTTGTTTGCCGGCAGGAAATCCATCAGCCGGCGCATTTGCAACAGCGCCTCGACGTCGTTGTCGAAGGCACGGTCGGCGATCGACGACTTGGTGGTGTGCACCTTGGCGCCGCCAAGCTCCTCAGCCGTCACCGTCTCGTTGGTTACCGTCTTCACGACATCGGGACCGGTGACGAACATGTAGCTGGTGTCGCGCACCATGAAGATGAAGTCGGTCATGGCGGGTGAGTAAACGTCACCGCCCGCGCAGGGGCCCATGATCACAGAGATCTGCGGGATGACGCCGGACGCCAGCACATTGCGCAGAAACACCTCGCCATAGCCGCCGAGTGCCGCCACGCCCTCCTGGATGCGTGCGCCGCCGGCGTCGAAAAGGCCGATGATCGGCGCCCGGTTCTGCAACGCCATATCCTGGATCTTCATGATTTTCCTGGCGTGGGTCTCCGACAGCGAACCGCCGAAGACTGTGAAGTCCTTGGCGAAGACGTAGACCACGCGCCCGTTGATCGTGCCCCAACCGGTGACGACGCCGTCACCTGGGATCTTGGTCTTCTCCATGCCGAAGTCGGTGGAGCGGTGCTCGACGAACATGTCGAACTCCTCGAAGGAGCCTTCGTCCATCAGCAGGTCGATGCGCTCACGGGCGGTGAGTTTGCCACGCTTGTGCTGCGCGTCGATGCGCGCCTGGCCGCCACCGAGCCGGGCGATACTGCGCCGCCGCTCAAGCTCGTCGAGGATGTCTGTCATGGATCCAGCCCGTGATGTGCCCGTGATGTGAACGTCGTACGGGCTCTGTAGCATGGGCTCACGGCCTCGCAAATGCGGCCTGCGGCTGGGCTTAATCGCGCCGACCGCTCAGCAGCCAGACGGCGATTCCAAGGATCAGCAGGACACTGAGAAGGGCTTGGTTGGCCATCGCCCGAACGCCCCGGGCCAGCGATCGGACGTGGACAAGGGTTTTTGCTGAATGGGCGCGCCCGGGTTTGGCATGCGCCATCGCGCTGTTGTCGCTGGGCTTGGTGCCCACTGCCGGTATCGAGGCCACGTAGGCGATCGCCAGATGGCATGTCGCTGCCACGATGAGAACTCGTGAGAACTGCCGAAGCGAGGTTACCGAAGCACGAGGGATCATGGCGCATTTACTCATTTAGTGAACGAGGAGATTCGATCGACATCACAGACCGAGTGCTGCTGAGTGGCCGGCTCAGCAGCAGCGCACCCGCGGCTGCACTGGCGAGCATGGCCAGCCCCGCCACGATGACGATCCGGGGCGGCGCGCCGTCGTGCGCGCACGTGACGGCCAAGTTGAGCGCAGCGAACAGGCCGCCCGAAAGTGCCGCGAGACCAACCCGGCCAGCCAACCCGCCAAACCGGCGGAAAGTCATGGGCACGATGAGGGCCGCGACCAAGCCGAAAAGGGCGCCCCGAACAGCGCACATCAGAATGTCGGGACCGAATGCAATTTCCATCATGTGAGCCTCCACCTGCGAACCAACCGATTTGAACTATGATCAATTATGCCTGTCACTCATATATAAGTCAATCCGTATCGTATTTAAATAGAGCCCTTCACGGACTTGTGTTCGCGCGGCGGGGTTCTCGAACTTGAAACAGCGAGCCGACTTCAAGGAGCAGCCGAAGTCCGCACTGGATCAGTCTGCGAGCAGATCGAGCAGTCGGGCAGCTGCCGCCATCTCGATCCATCGCGCTTGTCGGCGGACGGATGCCTCAGCATCCTCGCCCCAGCTCTCGATCTGCCAGTCTTCGTCAACATGGGCAGTGGCCCAGGCGGCGCCGGCCGTAAGACTCCGATCATAGACGGCAAGCGCCAGAACCGCCGACCCGCTGAGCGTGGTCATGACATGCATGGGCGTCAGCCGAAATGCGTCGAGTGGCTCAACAACCGCGCCAACTCTGGCCGCAACCGACGCTGGTTGCGCCACGTGCATCAGGCCAGTCGCGATGACGAAGCCGGCGCCGTACCGCTGTCTGGCCCACGTCAGGATGGGATCCCAGTGCGCCGCCTGCCGATTGACGAGGTTCGTCGGGCGCTCGGCGCGATAGCACAGCAAGTCGCTGCCTGCATATTTGACGATGTCGGCACGAACACTGGCCTCCCTGCCGGTGACGGCATCGATGGCGGTATTGGCGAGGCGCGTCAGCGGCATGTGCGCTGGATCTATGCGCTCGCCCTGGGCCGACCATTCCTCGCCCAGGGCGTCTGCGACCGCGCGGGCTGGCAGCGCCAGATCATTTTTCTTGGGTGTTTTTGCGCGACGCCCATCCAGCAGAATGGTGAATTGCCCCGCAGCCGTCGGTTCGACGGACACATCCTTGTAGAAGCGCTTCGGCAATGGCGTGGCAATTTCCCGTCCGGGGCGGCGCGCGCGCTCACCCGATCCGCTCGATCCGTTCTGCCCGTTCGTTGTCATCGCGTTCCCGCTTGTGCAGCAAGCCGATCCTCGATCGCCGGCAGCAGCGCGCTGCCATCGGCAACGACAGCATGCGCTCCCGCGGCGTGCAGGCGCTCGACCGCATGATAGCCCCAGCCGACACCCAGCGCCCCGACGCCCGCATTGCGCGCCATCTCGATGTCGAAGGCCGTATCGCCGATCATCACCGTCGCGTCGGGACCGACGCCGGCTTCGGCCATGGCGCGCAGGATCATCGAGGGATGCGGCTTGGACGGGTGGTCATCGGCCGTCTGGATCGTGAGGAAATGCGCATGCCAGCCCTCGCGATCGAACAGCCGCGTCACGCCGCGCTTGGATTTGCCAGTGGCGATCCCGAGCGTCACGTCATCACGTGCCGCAAGGGCGGAAATCGTCTCGCGCATACCTGGATAGATGGGCTCGTCCTCGCGGCGCTTCAGCGGACCGTCGATGAACGCGCCACGATAATGTTCCGCCAGACGTTGCTGAACAGGCAGAGCGTGCTCACCTGCCAGAACCATAAAGGTCTCCGGCAGCGAGAGCCCCACGCAGCCGAGGGTGCGCGGCACGCTCGGGGAGGGCAGCCCGACCGTCTCGAACGCGTAGCGCATCGCAGCCGTGATGTTGCTTTGACTGTCGACGAGCGTGCCATCGCAATCGAAGATGACGAGGCTCATTCGTCACGCTCCATGAAGCGATTCGGATTGAGTCCGAGCAGCTCCCATGTGGTCCGCATGTGCTCCGGCAGCGGCGCCGACACATCGATCTTGGGCGCACCGGAACGAGGATGGGGGATGATCAACCGGCGGGCATGAAGATGCAGGATCGACTCCATGTTCTCCGCCGGCATGTTCTTGTGGCCGTCGTACTTGTTGTCACCGACGATCGGGTGCCCGATCAACGCCATGTGTGCGCGAAGCTGATGCTGCCGGCCCGTCACCGGCTTCAGAGAGACCCAGGCCGCCTTCTGCCCGACCCGCTCGACGACGCTATAATGAGTCGTCGCGTGCATTGCCCGATCCTGCTCGCCAGGCTGCGCCTTTCGCACCCGGTCGCCATCAGGGCCTGACGCTTTGACGAGCGCGGCCTCGACCTTGCCCTGCGGCGGACGCGGCACGCCGCACACCAACGCCCAATACGTCTTCGCGGCACTCCGCGTCTGGAAGGTGCGACCGAGCTTTGCTGCGGCGTCGCGCGTCTTGGCGACGAGCAGCACGCCCGTGGTGTCCCGGTCCAGACGATGAACGAGCCGCGGACGCTCGCCATAGTGCTCCGCCAAGGCGGCAAGCAGGCCGTCGATATGCCGCTTGGTACCGGTCCCACCTTGCACCGCAATGCCGAACGGCTTGTTGAGCACGAGCACATCCTCATCCTCGAACAACACCATGCGCGTAATGAAATCGCGATCGGCTTTCGAGACGCTGGCGCTGAGTTTTGGCGGCGGATTTGACTTCGCCGGAACGCGCACGACAGCCGGCACACGGATCTCCTGGCCGGCAGCCAGCCGCAAATTGGCTTCGACGCGCTTCGAATCCACGCGAACCTGGCCGGTGCGCAGCAGCTTTTGCAGATAGCCCTGGGTAACCGTTGGAAAATGCTGGCGGAACCAGCGGTCCAGCCGCTGCCCGGCATCGCGTTCGTTGATTGTGATCGTTTCGACCGGATTGCTCATCGCACGCTCACGCGGGCCAGGGCCATCCCGGCGAACAGCGCAGTGACGGACAGAACGACCGACGCGATCATGTAGGCGAAGGCAAGAACGGACTGGCGTTGCATCAGATCTGAGACCTCGAATGAAAATGCAGAAAATGTCGTGAAGCCACCAAGAATTCCAGTGGCGAGGAACGTACGCCACGCCGGCGAGCCGCCAAGTGCCGGCACGATCCCGGCCACAACCAGCCCCATCATAAACGACCCGACGACATTGACGATCAGCGTCGCCCACGGGAAACCGGGCGTCAGACACTGGGCACAAGCAACGTTGACGAGATAGCGGGCACCGGCGCCAATCGCGCCGCCTGCGGCAGCGAGCAGGAAGTGTTGCATGACGGCGCCTCGTGGTTCCGATGCCGTCGTATAACCCTTGGCTCTGGCCAGGAAAAGGGTCACGGCAGCCGGCGGCCAGCGAATGGGCGATTACCGCTTGGGCCGCAACGGGCGAGCCGGCAGCTCGCTAGGCGGCTCAGCCACCGCCGGCGCACCCTTTTGCCCTGGAACCTGCTTCGATTGCACCACATTGGGTCGAATTGGCCCGCTGCACTCGGTCAACCACATGTCGAAGACCGGGTGCTCGACGGCGTTCAGGCCCGGACTCTCGGCAAACATCCAGCCAGAAAAGATTCGCTGCTCCTGCCCATCCAGGAGCTTTTCAGTGATCTCGACAAAAGACGAGGTCTTGGGCGGCTCGGTCGGCGCGCGTGAATAGCACGCCCGTGGCGTCACTTTCAGGGCGCCGAAGCTGGTCGTTTCGCCGAGCTTCACCTCGAGACGGGAGATCCGCGCTGTGACCTTGTCCAGGGCCGCGAACACAGCAACCCCGTTCTCGATCTTCTGGGCCGTGGCGGGCGCAGCGAAGTGAACCGCCCCGTAACACATGACGGCCAGCCGACCGAGGCCGTGCAGTACGGACTTGGCCGTCAGAATTGGGCGGTGCCCGGCGATCATGCGCGTTTCCAAAACCCTTCTTGGCGAAGCTGCAACCATCTCGAAAGCTCCAGGAATCGACCACAAAGTGGTCGACGGCGCAACGCCACCCTCAAGATTTGCGTGTGAAAAGCGGCCCCAACATGACGCGATCGTTGCGCCTATTTGGGCTGCCACGCCTTGTAGTCGCCCGTGGCCTTGGGTCGAGCCCCTGCCGCCAAAATCGACCCCGACGGACGATAGGCCTCGCTGGTCCCGGTCATGTTGGCGCGGTGCGCCTTTTCCCATGGCCGTGGCTGGTAGGCTTCCTCGGTCGGCGGGACGTCGACGATGTAATGCATCCAGGCGTGCCAGTCGGCCGTGATCTTCGAAGCCTCCGCACCGTCCCCAAAGATGACCCACCGACGTGGCACACCGAGCGGACCGATGCCTTTGGACTGGACGTAATACCGGTTCCCCATCTCATCCATGCCCACCAGACGCCCGCGCATGGCCGTATAGATGCGATTGGACCAGGTATTGCCGCCCCACCAGCTGAAGATTTCGCTGAAAATGCCCATTGGCTCCCCATGTTGCCGACGATGCCCAAGTGGCAAGCATTTGCCGCATATGGCATTTGCCAAAGCGACTTGTCCAGCACCTGCCGGCCCATTGCGTCACCGCACGATGACACCCACTGCGGCAGATCCGCAACGCTCGCCCAAGAAGGACGAGTTGCGTGCGCACAGCATGGCGCAAAAGCAGGCCAACGTGACGACTTTTTAACAGTTGCCGATTGGCGGCACCCTGTCCGCAACGCCTGAAAATCCATGATATTTGCGACCGTTATCCCGCGGTTTTCCTTCCGATAGCTGCTTGGATCTACATCTAGTAGGCAGATCTCCGCGATGGCACAAGAACTCGTGACGAAGAGCTCGAATCGCCATAGCTTCACCTCATGCAACGCTCGTGTTGCGAGCAGTGCCGATAACGAAAAATGTCACCAATTCGCGCGTCACCTGCGGATAACGGCTGCCTACGTGCCGACCGGTAGCGAGTGTCAGAAATAACCTGCCGAGTTGGACTGTGGCGTGGCCTGGGCGCGATGTAGGGCGCAGGCGAACAAAATCACCAAGGGATCTTTGCGGGTCGATCGCCGCTGAACTAGTGCTGTCTTGCGTCTGTTATGTGGATCGACCCCGCCAACCGAGAAACGCGGGGCAAAATGAAAATCACACGGCGCTTCACCGAGGCCGGAAAATCAGCGTATGCGGCAATCCCATTCCGTCGCACGACGTCCGAGATCAAGAACCCGGACGGGTCCGTTGTTTTCCGGCTCGAGGGCTTCGAGGTGCCGGAGCATTGGAGTCAGGTTGCCGCCGACATTCTCGCGCAGAAATATTTCCGCAAGGCTGGCGTTCCGCGCCGCTTGAAGCGCTTCGAGGAGACCCAGGTTCCGTCTTGGCTGTGGCGCTCAGTGGCCGACGACAAAGCGCTTGCCGATCTGCCCGAGAAAGAGCGGATGGGCGGCGAGACGGATGCCCGCCAAGTCTTTGATCGTCTTGCAGGAACATGGACGTACTGGGGCTGGAGGGGTGGCTATTTCACCACCGAGGAAGATGCCCGCGCCTTTTTCGACGAGCATTGCTACATGCTCGCCATGCAGATGGCGGCGCCGAACTCGCCGCAGTGGTTTAATACCGGCCTGCACTGGGCCTATGGTATCGATGGCCCCGGCCAGGGCCATCACTATGTGGACTACCGGACCGGTCGCCTGACCCGCTCCGAGTCGGCCTACGAGCACCCCCAGCCGCATGCCTGCTTCATCCAGTCGGTCGATGACGATCTCGTCAATGAGAACGGCATCATGGACCTCTGGGTGCGCGAGGCGCGACTCTTCAAGTACGGCTCGGGCACGGGTTCGAACTTCTCGAAGCTTCGGTCAGAGAACGAGAAGCTCTCCGGCGGCGGACGGTCGTCGGGCCTGATGAGCTTCCTTAAGATCGGCGACCGTGCGGCCGGTGCGATCAAGTCGGGCGGCACCACGCGCCGGGCCGCAAAAATGGTCGTGGTCGACGTCGATCACCCCGATATCGAGTCCTACATCGACTGGAAGGTGAAGGAAGAACAGAAGGTTGCGGCGCTCGTCACCGGTTCGAAGATTTGCCAGAAGCGGCTGAAGGCGGTGCTTGCGGCCTGTGTCAACTGCGAAGCAGACGGCGACGCCTGCTTCGATCCGACCAAGAACCCGGCCTTGAAGCGCGCGATCAAGGATGCTCGCCGCGATCAGGTGCCACAGAACATTGTCTTGCGCGTCATTCAGTTTGCCAAGCAGGGCTACAAGGATATCGACTTTGCGACCTATGATACCGACTGGGACAGCGAAGCGTATCTGACGGTGTCCGGCCAGAATTCGAACAATTCTGTCCGCGTCACCGACGAATTCCTGAACGCTGTCGAAGAAGACAAGGATTGGAATCTGACTGCCCGTCTCGGCGGTCGTACGGTCAAAACACTCAAGGCGCGCGAACTTTGGGAGAAGATCGGTCATGCAGCCTGGGCGTCGGCCGATCCCGGCATCCAGTTCCATTCGACGATCAATGACTGGCACACGTGCCCGAAATCGGGGCCCATTCGCGCGTCGAACCCGTGCTCGGAGTACATGTTCCTCGACGATACCGCCTGCAATCTCGCATCAGCCAACCTGATGACGTTCCGCAAACCCGACGATACCTTCGATGTCGCAGCCTTCGAGCACTGCTGCCGGCTCTGGACGGTCGTTCTAGAGATCTCCGTGATGATGGCGCAGTTCCCGAGCCGCCAGATTGCCGAGCTGTCCTATCGCTACCGCACGCTGGGTCTCGGCTTCGCGAACATCGGCGGACTGTTGATGGCCTCTGGTCTCTCCTACGACAGCACCGAGGCTCGTGCGATCTGCGGCGCCATTTCGGCTCTGATGACCGGTGTGGCCTACGCGACGAGCGCTGAAATGGCGCGCGAACTTGGACCTTTCCCCGGCCACGAGCCCAACGCCCAGGATATGCTTCGCGTCATCCGCAACCATCGCCGCGCGGCCTATGGCCAGACGGACGGTTACGAGCGCCTGGCAACCAATCCGGTACCGTTGGATCATGAGGCCTGCAAGGATCGCGAACTCGTCAGCGCCGCCATGCGCGCCTGGGATCGAGCGATCGAGCTGGGCCAGGTGCACGGCTACCGGAACGCACAGGCGACAGTAGTTGCTCCGACGGGCACTATCGGTCTCGTCATGGACTGCGATACGACGGGCATCGAGCCGGACTTCGCTCTCGTAAAGTTCAAGAAGCTGGCCGGTGGTGGCTACTTCAAGATCATCAACCGCGCAGTTCCCGCCGCCTTGCGGAAGCTCGGCTATGGCGAGGCGCAGATTGCCGAGATGGAAGCCTATGCCGTCGGTCATGGCTCATTGCGGCAGGCACCGGCGATCAACCACTCGACGCTCAAGACGAGAGGGTTCACCGACGAGGTGCTGACCAAACTCGAGAGCGGCTTGAAGAGCGCGTTCGACATCAAGTTCGCGTTCAACAAATGGTCGCTCGGCGAGGACTTCGTCACAAAAACCCTCAAGGTGCCAGCCGACAAGCTGAACGACCCGTCGTTCGATCTGTTGATCCACCTCGGCTTCTCGCGAAAAGACGTCGACGCGGCCAACGAGCATGTCTGCGGAGCAATGACGCTGGAAGGTGCGCCGCACCTTAAGGCTGAGCACTTGTCGGTCTTCGATTGCGCCAATCCGTGCGGTCGCAAGGGCAAGCGCTTCCTGTCGGTCGCGAGTCACATTCACATGATGGCGGCCAGCCAGCCGTTTATCTCGGGTGCGATCTCGAAGACGATCAATATGCCGAACGATGCGACGGTCGAGGACTGCAAGCAGTCCTACATGCTGTCGTGGCGGCTGGCACTCAAAGCCAACGCGCTCTATCGCGACGGCTCGAAGCTGTCACAGCCGCTGAACTCGCAGATCCTGGCCGATGATCCCGAGGAGGCCGACGAGATTGCCGCCGAGTTGACGGCCGACAAGCCATCGACCTTGCGAACTCAGCTGGCCGCCGAACGGATCGTCGAACGGATCATTGAACGGGCGCGCGAGCGCGAGAAGCTTCCTTCGCGCCGCAAAAGCTACATCCAGAAGGCAACGGTTGGCGGGCACAAAGTCTACCTGCACACCGGCGAGTATGAGGACGGCCGCCTGGGTGAAATCTTCATCGACATGCACAAGGAAGGCGCCGCGTTCCGGTCGCTGATGAACAACTTCGCCATCGCGATCTCGCTCGGCCTGCAGTATGGCGTTCCCCTCGAGGAGTACGTGGACGCCTTCACGTTCACGCGCTTCGAGCCGGCGGGTCTCGTGCAAGGCAATGACGCGATCAAGAACGCGACGTCGATCCTCGACTACATCTTCCGTGAGCTCGCCGTGTCGTATCTCGGCCGGCACGATCTGGCGCACGTCGATCCGCGCGAGATCGTCGGCGAGACCGGCCTCGGCTCGTCTGATGAGCAGCTGGAGGATGAGACGCCGTCAGCCATGTCGGCTGCCAAGTTCATGTCGAAAGGCCTGACGCGCGGCATCCAGCCGAATGTGTTCGTCGTCCGCGGCTCGAATGCGCTCGCGGTCGATACACAAGAGGTGTCGGCCGTTTCCGTCATGCACCAGACCGTAACGGAAGCCTTTACCAAGACCGAGACAATGATGCTGGCGCCGTCGGCGACGCCGCTCGGCAAACCAGCGGCCCAAGTCATGCCGAGCACCGCGACGCTGACGACTGCTGAGCTGCGGCGCGAAGCCAAGGTGAAGGGGTATGAAGGCGAAAGCTGCCAGGAGTGCGGAAACTTCACGCTCGTGCGCAATGGTACCTGCCTCAAGTGCGACACGTGCGGCGGCACCAGCGGCTGCAGCTGAGGATAATCCTGGCTCCCTGCCTATGGGAGGGAGCCAGGGCCTCCAAAAAACGACCAAATTCCGGCGTGAAATCCTAAACTTCGGCGTGGTTGTTGCGCATCGAGTCTGTGCCAGGGTGACAGAGATCGCTTGTGATGACCGACACGTGTAACCGTCTTGAACACTTGTTTCATTCCCCGAACAGACTTGGACTGAGCAACCCGGATGCCAGTTGTAGCGAGCAGGCAAACACAGGCCGAGTCTCGTCGGAAACGCTGTAACTCATCAGACAGTGTATCACCATCGCCTCCGGACTGTCGGACCCGGCGAACGTAAACAGCCTCGCGGCGATCAAAGCCAAAGGCGAACGCCGCGGCCACTGGCTGGCGGCGTTCGGCTCACCGCTCGGGCGCTGGCTGGCCGCCCGCGGATCGGATCTCAACACCGACCTGAATGCGGTGCTCGCACTGCTGCCGAAGTCCGCGAACTGATCCTTGCCCGGCGGCCTGTGGATCGTGTGTGTAACAGCGCATGCGCTATGGGCGAATCGCCGCCGCCCACTTAGGTCCAGGCTGTGGGGAATCGAAAGGCACGCGCATGATTGGGGTAAAAGACGATGTTGATCCGGGCGTCTATCTCTTAGCCGACCATCTGGATGTCGCTTTGGCCGTCGGCGAGGACCTTCAGAAGCTCGACGTCGATCTGTCCGGCAACGACGAAGACGCATCGCAGGCGCTCGCAACATTCGTCGCACGTGTTTCGTCGCTAGAGGCCAACTTGATCGGTCGGCTGCTGCAAGCTCGGCGCCGGGTCGCCGAGCTGAAGGTCCGGGATGCCGCAATGCGGTCGGTGTTCGCCTTGTTTCTCGCGGAAACCACACTGCTGCTCGACATCGTTAGAACATACGGCGAGATCGATCAGGCCCGCTTCAACACGGGCGACGACCGGACGGCCTATCTCAGATCGCGGCGTCTGGTTGCGGATCACATCGCGGGAGCCACCGCCGCCAAATGGATCGCCATCGACGATGGCTTCTCAGTCGGCGGGATGCTCAGGCTGGGTGGTCTGCTCGATATCGTTTCGGCTTGTCTGGGCGCCCTCGACTCGGGGTATGGCATTTACTCCGAGATTGAGGAACCGGCTTCAGTGCCCAACGACGTTATCGCCAAGCCTGAGATGGCCACGGCAACGGCGGATGCCAACGACAACAAAACACCAGAAACACCGGTCACAGGCGAAGCCAGTTTGAAGCCATCAGACGGCATCCAGCGAATCGAGCTGCAAATTGCCTCGGGTACTAAAGAACCCCGTCTGACACCCGGATCCCTCGCTGAAGCGCTGAAAACGATCGGGTCAGCCGAGAGTTCCACGGTTGCTGGCAAAGTCCAGTGATTGAGCCTGCGAAAGCGGCGGCTTAGCGCAGAGCCGTTGGCTGGCATCAGAGCCAAGCGGCATTTGGCCTCCGAAACCCGCGCTTTCACTCAGCACAACGCCGCCAGTGGAAGATCCGTGCGCCGCCGAGCCTGTGCTACTGTTGGCAACCGGTCATGATGCGGTTTCAACGATGGAAGTACGCCCGATGCGTTCCGAACTGATCTGCGTCACCGGGCTCCTGATGGCCTTATGGGCCGCCGCGCCCGTCCGGGCGCAAAGCCCTGCGACCATGGCGTCCGACATAGCCAGCGATGAGCGCATCGTTTTCTTCACGACGTCGGCGCGCCAGTCCGCCGACGGCAGCATGTGGGTCGTACCAGTGCATGGTCGCGTCCATCGATCGGTCCGCAGCGTGGCGCGGAAGGCGCTGATCGCGCAATCCTTGAAATCCGGCTTCGGCGTTGCGCCGGACCGCGAGAGCCAAGCCATGTTCGATGCGCGCGTTGACCTGTTACTCGCCGACAACAAGGGCGGGCGCCGGATCGTGGTCCGCATTGGCGACCAGGACCATGCTATGGCGGTCACGCGGGCGGATGGCCATTTCAACGGCGAGATCGTGGTGTCGGCAGCCGACGCCAGTCGGTGGCACCAGCAGTCTGGCCGCCTGCCGATCGCCGCGCGGCTGCCGACGCGTGATCCGCGCCAATTCGGCGGCGTCACGCTGCTGGTGCCACCGACTGGCGTGTCGGTGATTTCCGACATCGACGATACCATCAAGATCACGAACGTTACCGATACCAAGCGCATGTTGGAGGCGACATTTCTCCGGCCGTTCGAGGCTGTTCCGGGCATGGCGCGCCGCTACGAGACCTGGCGTTCCGAGGGCGCCTCATTTCATTTCGTTTCATCGACGCCGTGGCATTTCTATGAGCCAATCGACGACTTCATCGATCGGGCCGGTTTTCCGCGTGCCTCGTACGCACTGAAGCAGGTTCGTTTGAAGGATGGCTCGATCCGTAATCTGTTTGCGAATGGCACGATAATCAAGCCGCCCGCTATCGAGGCGCTCCTTGCCGCGCATCCCCGGCGGACGTTTGTCCTCGTCGGCGACAGCGGCGAGAAGGACCCGGAAATCTATGCCGGCTTCATGCGGCGCTACCCGGAGCGCATTCAGCGCATCCTGATCCGCAACGTGACGAATGCAACCGCCGGAGACGCCCGCTTTTCGGCGACCTTTCGCAGCATCGATCCGGCCCGCTGGCAGTTGTTCAGCAATGCTGACGAGCTTCCGGGTTCCCTGCGATAGGCGATTGCGGGACGCGATGACGTTGAGGCGGCTATAACTTCGGCCGCCAAACCTCGCGGCGCAGCGCCTTGTAGGCGGCTATTCCGCCGGGATAGCTGACCAGTTCCAGCTGCTGGCCCCAGGGCGCGGAGAAATACAGCCACTGCAGCCCCGAACTCGGCCCCTCGGTCATGGTGACGGGCCCGCTTTGAATGCGGACATTGTGGTGTTTCAGGGCACCAAGAGCGGCGTCCATGTCCTCGACATAAAACGCCAGATGCCATCCGCCGTGATCACTGTTTTTTGGCATTACGGTGCGCTGGTCTGGGGACGAGAACTCGAACAATTCGAGTACGGGTCCATTTGCGACCTGAATAACCCTCAGCTTCCGGATCTTGGCGCGGGGATGCACCGCGAGATGGCTCGCCATCCAGTCTTCGGCGGATTCGAATGGCCCGATATCGTAGAGCGTTGTTGCGCCAATCACTTCGGTGAAAAACGTTGTCGCGGCTTCGATGTCGGGAACGGTCAGTCCGATATGTTCGATACCGCTGAGGCCGGGAATGGGGGCATGGGACATGGCGGGCTCCCTGTGGCAGGCGCAATTCGCTGGTGTAGCCAACTTACAGCAGGACAGAGGCGTCACACACCGGCGAGTGCAATGCAGGCAAATGCGACTTTGGCTTCGGTCGGGACCCCGAAACGGGCAGTGTGACGCGCAGGAAGTCCCTTGGGGAAGTGCTTCACGTACTCAGCGTTGCAGGCTGCATAGTCGGCGGGATCGGCGATCAGCATTGTCATTTGAACGACGTGATCGAGCGAACTTCCCGCGTCGGCCAGAATCTGCGAAATCAGCGCCAACGCATTTCGTACTTGTACATCCGGCGTGTCTCCGCGATAGACACCTTTCGCTGGATCGTGCGGCGCAGAGTGTCCCGAAACAAAAACGAGACCACCCGCCCGCGTGGCGCGCGCGAATGGTCGCAGTGATCCTGCTTCCGGTGCTCCGTAAAAATTGATCATCGGGATCTCCAAATTTCATTTCATTGCGGTCGCCTCCATACCATAGTGCGGCGCCAGTTCGGGGTTGCTGGTGCGACAGGGTAGGGGATGGACCGTTGTGCGACGCAGTCGTCTCATACCGGGGCCGAGTATCACGTGATGCGGAAATATTGCAGCAGTTGGCTCTTGCTGGTCGTGCTCTGCGGCTTGGCTGCCTTCCCGGCGCCGCTGTACGCCCTGCAGTGCGGCAGCAGCCTCGAGCGCCTCGAAACCATTCACGACCTCGTCAGCCTGTCCGTGCCCGATCCCGCAATTCGCGACCGGATTCTCAATGAATTGGCGCACCAGATGGCAACCAGCCTCCTTGCGGACAGTGACGCCCTGTTCGAGGGCACGCTGCTCCGGACCACGCAAGTCTCAGCCCCGACGAAGGGGCCGCGCGCATCGGACTTCGATTCCATCCTTTACGAATTCGTCAATGCGCGTTGGCTCAAGGGGCCGCTGGCTGGGTTATCCGTCCCGCGCATCAACCTAATCGAATATCGTTTCAGCAATTCGGGGTTGCGGCAAAAGAAGATTGAGCGCTTTGCCACCGACCCCCATGCCGGAAAGGTCTGGGCCGGAAACCTCCCGTCACGCAACAGCTTGCGAGCAATCAAGGGCGATTTCGGCGTGCTCGCCGATCTGACGACGGGAGTCTGTCAGCCGCTGTGGCTGGAGCCGCCAGAAAATGCGGCGGTCAATGCGCATCTCGAGAAGGCGCTCGCGCGACTTCGAAAGCTATCGGACAAGCAGATCGCCGCGTCCGTGAAACCAATCAAGGTCCAGTCCAAAGCGTCGGGCAAGATTCGAACCACCCGAAAGGCCAAGTAGCGGCGATGTCGGATTGAAACCCGACACCGCGCGCGCCTGACGCGTTACACGCCGCGTTGGGCTTTGCCGAGCGCGAACGCGCCCGCGCCTTCGCCGGCGATTTTGCCGAACACCGCACCTGACGTGAGCCCAGTGCCGCCGGGATAGTTGTGATAGAAGAGGCCGCCGACCAACTCGCCCGCCGCAAAGAGACCCGGGATCGAGAACCCATCGGTGTGCTCCACTTCACAGCCCGAATTGATCTTGAGGCCGCCGAACGTGAAGGTCAGCCCGCAACCGACCTGATAGGCCTCGTAGGGTGGCTCATCGAGAACGTTCGCCCAGTTCGACTTTGCAACTGCGAGGCCTTTAGTGCCGCGCCCGTCCTTTACAGCCGGGTTGAACGGCACGTCCGTCATGACGGATGCGTTATAGGCCTTGAGCTCGGCGAGGCACGCCTTCGCATCGACGCCTTCGAGCTTGGTGACCAGTTCCTCGAGTGTATTGGCCGACACTTTCGTCATGCGCTTGATGCGATACTCACCGCGCAACATATGCAGCACCTTTTTGTCGAAGATCTGCCAGGCCATCATGTCTGGTTGATCTTTCACGACATGGCCATACTTCGCATAGGTGTAATTGCGGAAGTCGTATCCCTCGTCGACAAAGCGCTTGCCCGTGGCATTGACCATGATGCCGAGCGGATAGCTGTGCTTTTGGAAGTTGTCGCCGACGGTGAGGTCGCCGAACGGCGGCGCATTGAAGTCCCAGGCGACCGCGTGGCCCGACGACCAGTGCCCGTGCGGAATGGCGCCGATGGCAAGCGCCATGTTGATGCCGCCACCCGTATTGTAACGCGTGCCGCGCACTTTTGCCAATTCCCAGCCCGGGCCCATGTAGCGACAGCGCATCTCCGCGTTGGATTCAAAACCGCCGCAAGCCAGTACAACCGCACCACTCGAAAGGTCGTACTTGCGCCCCTTCTGGCGCGCGGTAACGCCGATGACCTTGCCGTCAGCGTCGGTGATCAGCGCGTGCCCGGCCGTCTCATAGCGGATGTCGACGCCGTTCTTGGCACAGATCTCGTGCTCGGTATCGATCAGGCCATGACCGCCACCCCAGGTTTCGACGCACAGGCCGCCCCAGAATTTAAACTTGCCGTCGACCTTGAACGCCTGCCGGCCCTCGCTCGTCTGGAACTTGACGCCATGCTTGCGCCACCACTGCCAGGCGGCTGTCGAATTCTTGACGAGAATGTCACACAGCTCCGGGTCCGTGCGGTAGCGCGTCATCCGGTACATGTCGTCAAAATACTGCTCTTCGGTATAGGTTCCGAAATCGCGCGCGGTCACCTCCGCGTCAGAAAGATCGACCAGCGACTTTACATCGTCGGGGTTGTTGTAGACGAGGCGTAACGCACCTGCCGTATAGGTTGAATTGCCGCCGCGCTCTTCCTTCGGCGCCGCCTCGAGCATGATCACACGGGCGCCTGTATCGCGGGCCGCCATTGCGGCAGAGCAGGCGGCATTGCCCGCTCCCACCACGATCACGTCTGCATCGAGGTCCTTACCTGCCATGGCCGTCCGTCTCCCGTCTCTAAGGGCCCGTTGGTGGTCCCGATTGTTGTCAAAGGTATAATCCGGCCAGCCACTTGATAGGCGCGGGCTCCAAGAATGTCCGGACTAAAGCACGGGCCGCAGGCGGATGCCAGCGGGGCACGGCGTCGCTGCGGGGCTTGCAGCCCCTTTCCGAAACGGTACCCGAACAATGCCCGCCCGTCGCCCGGGCTGCGGCCGGCCCTACTCCGTCTTCGCCGGTGCCTCGTTCGGGATGCCATGCATCAGCGACGTCGGAATCATGTCGACGAGCTCGTCGACATTGAACATGCCGCCATCCTCCGACTTGTAGATCGAGCGCTTCACCTCGCCATAATAGTAGGTGTGGTAGTGCCCCTTCTCGGCGTGGAAGATCTGGCCGTTCACGTCCTTCGCCGCATCGGTGCACAAGTACGCGACCATCGGCGCGATGTACTCTGGGCCTGGCATTGCCATCCGCGACTCGTAATCCTTCGGCGTCATAAGCCCGTTCTCGACGCGCCGCTTCCAGTTGGCGATCACCGCATCATTGACGGTCATGCGGGTCGCAGCGAACGGGCACATGGCGTTAGCTGTGATGCCGTATTGGCCGGCTTCGCGCGCAATCGTGCGTGTCAAACCGATGATGCCCGCTTTGGCGGCGGCATAGTTGCACTGACCGACAGAGCCCTTGAAGGCGTCCGATGAGAAGTTGACGATGCGGCCGTGGCGCGCGTTGCGCATCATCTTGGTCGCGTGGGTGCACATGTTCCATGTGCCCTTCAAGTGCACGCCGATGACGAGATCGAAATCCTCCTCGGTCATGTTCCAGATCATGCGCTCGCGCAGCATGCCGGCAGTGTTCACGACGAAGTCGATCTTGCCATAGGTGTCCGCGCACGTGCGCACCATGCGGCCGGCACTGGCGTAGTCGGCTACGGAGTCAGCGTTGGCCATCGCCTTGCCGCCGGCCTCCTTGATCTCTTCCACCACCTGGTCGGCTGGAGCGTCGCCCAGTGCCTGGCCTTCACGGCCGGCGCCCACGTCGTTGACGATGACGCTGGCACCTTCCTTGGCCATCAGCAGCGCGATCGCGCGCCCAATCCCGCGACCTGCGCCCGTAACGATCCCAGCTTTACCTTCGAGGTTCATTGAAGCGGCTCCTGCTTTGAACTGAACTCGTATGCATTGGAGCCTCCACCTTAGGCAATGAGCCGAATTCGGCAACCCTTGTTGACAATTCGGGATCGTTGCCGAATGCATGGGCCCCCAGCCACCGTCCGAAAAGCCGCTCATGACCGTCCAACCCCTCTCCGGTATCCGTGTTGTCGACCTAACGCGCGTTCTCTCTGGGCCGTTCTGCACGATGCTACTTGCCGACATGGGCGCCGACGTCATCAAAGTCGAGACGCCGCAGGGCGATACGGTGCGTGTCCAGGGCGATACGTCGCGCGGCATGAGCTGGTACTTCGCCAGCTTCAACCGCAACAAGCGGTCGATCGTGATCGACCTGCGAAAAGACGAAGGCAAGCGCGTCCTGGCGGACCTGATCGCCAAGGCCGATGTTCTGGTTGAGAACTTCCGACCCGGCGTGCTGGCGGAGATGGGATTCTCGGCTGAGCGGTTGGACCAGATCAATCCGCGGCTGATCGTCGGCTCGATCAATGGGTATGGCTCGACCGGCCCCTATGTCGATCGCCCGTCGTTCGACTTCATCGCCCAGGCAATGTCGGGCTTCATGGCAACGACCGGGGCACCGGATGGGGCGCCGATGCGCGCCGGACCGCCGATCACCGATCTGATCGCGGGCCTCTATTGCGCGTTCGGCATCGTCAACGCGATCCGCGCCCGCGAGCTGACAGGGCGCGGGCAGCGCGTTGAGTCCGCCATGGTCAACGGCATGATCAGCATGCTCGCCTACCTGTCCTCCGAATATTTCTCCACCGGCAAGGCGCCGTCGCGCACCGGCAACGATCACCCGATCGCCTCACCCTACGGGCTCTTCCATGCCAAGAATGGCGCCCTTGCCGTGGCGCCGGCGACACAGGAGATCATGCTGAAATTCTTTGCCGAGCTGGGACTGTCGCATCTGGCGGATCGCGCCGACCTCAAAACCGCCGAACAGCGCCGCGCCGCCCGGCCGGAGCTCAATGGCCTGGTCAACGAACGGCTGGCGACAGACACACAGGAGAACTGGATCGAACGGCTCAACGCTGCCGGTGTCCCCGCCGGTAAGGTCCTCGGCATCCCCGAAGTGTTCGAGGACGCGCAAGTGAAGGCCCAGGACATGGCGATCGACGTCGAGCACCCCGGACTTGGCACGGTGCGGATGACGGGATTTCCCGTGAAACTGTCGGAGACACCGTGCCGAATCAACCGGCCAGCGCCGCAATTGGGCGAACATACGGCCGAGGTGTTGGCCGAGATGGGCATCGGCGCAGATGAAATCGCGCAGTTGAGAAGCACCAAGGTCATCGGATAATATAGGGCCATGACAAGCGAGGACGCCACCATCACCGGCATACGATATGATGCCGAGCTCCTGGAACTTCGCATCGCCTTCGCCCACGAACGAGAGATCATCCATATCGGCGTGCCGGAAGCCATCCACGTCGCTTTCCTGGCCGCCGATCACCAACCAATCTTCTATATGACCCACATTCGCGACGGCTATCGCCGCGCCTGACCTCGCGCTTATGAAAGTTCCAGCCGCCGCTCCGGAATGTCCAGCGCCGAGCGCCCGGTTTCGAGATGGGCAAGGCTGCGACTGAGCCCGATATCCTTGAGCATCCGGTCATCCAGCTCCGCGAGCTGCTGGCGTTCGCGCCGAACTTTCAGCATCAGATCCAGGCGGGCCAACACTTTGCGCACACTACAGCCGGGCATCCCAATCGTGAAGCGCAGGATGGAGTGACAGATCGTGGCGAGTCGCGGCTGGATCGCATGCATGGCACGGGCCCTTTGACGAAGGCTGGCAGGAAACGTTACCGACGCCACTATGCCGTTCGGCCTTGCATAACTAAATCCAATGTTTTTAATGTCATTGATAACGAATAGTCATTCAGGATCTTGCCATGGCTCGCGATCTCGATCTTTCGTTGCTGCGCGCGTTTGTCGCCGTTGTCGAAGCTGGCAGCGTCACCAGTGCAGCCCGCCTGCTGAACCGCACCCAGGCCGCCGTCAGCCTCCAGATCAAGCGACTCGAAGAGAGCCTCGCTCAGCCGCTTTTCGAGCGCGAGCACAAGCGCCTGACGCTGGCGCCGTCCGGCGAGCAACTGCTCGGTCATGCGCAGCGCCTCATCGCCATGAACGACGAGATCTTCGAGCGTATGGTCTCACCAAGCTTTGAGGGCGAGGTGCGTCTCGGCGTTCCGGTCGACGTGATCTCCACGTACGTGCCACCGATCCTGCGCCGGTACAACGGAACCTGGCCTGGCGTGCGCGTCAGTCTCGTGGCGAAGAACTCGTTCGATCTGCTCGAAGATCTGGCGGATGGCGCCATCGACCTGACGATCACCACCGATCTCGAGAGTGTTGGCCGCTGCGAAGTCTTGCAAACGGACGACCTTGTGTGGGTCGGCGCGCCAGGCGGTAGTGCGCACCGGCGCAGCCCGCTTCCTATTGCGATCGGCGGCAAGTCATGCCGCTTCCGCCCTGTTGCCATCGATGCGGTCCGGCAAATGGGTCGCGACTGGCGCGTGGTGTTGCAAGTTGCCAATCAAGATGCAGTCAATGCAACCGTCGCCGCGGGGCTCGGCGTCAGTGTCCTCCTACGCGAGACTGTGCCATCGAGCCTCGAGATACTCGGGGCCAAAGCCGGCCTGCCGGTGTTGCCGGCCTTCAAGATCAACCTGCACATGCCGAAAACAGGTGGCAGTGACAGTGCGAAGGAGCTAGCGCGCCACATCCGGGCGGAGTTCGCCTCGCGCGGCGCGCTCAACGGTGCAGGCGAGCCAGCTGTGAGCCGGCCACGCTCTAGCGTACGGCACAATACCGCCGATCAACAGCGACCGCGTCGCGGGCGATCGACGATCGGCGTCGCGCAGTAGCAGGCTGTTGAACGCGCAGTAGAATGTCATGCTCACGAAATTCGGTCCTATCACAGAATACGTGTCGATCTCACGGGTTCTGGAAGCGGTCCTGCCGCTAGCACTTCGTGAAACGCGCCCAATCAGATCACGCATGCCCCAATGAGCTCAGCCGGAAACGAACACGGCTGGCGTCAGGGTCCATCAGACGCTTCACCTTCGGGCCGTCCGTCGGCTTCACGCGCAGCAGCACGAAACAGGAGCCGTTCGACTCGCGCAACATTTTCGCCCCCATAGCGATGTCGGCCTCCTTCTCGATCGAGCACGTCGACTTGATGCCGGCGCCGATCGCCATCTGCTCGAGGTCGACGCCAAGGCAGGTGTGGCTCTTTTGGTAGCCGGTCTCGCCATAGTGGCCGTTGTCGACGCAGAGGATCCGCAGGTTCGGCGGATTGAGCACCGAGACAGTTGCCAGCGCTCCGACATTCATCAACAGCTCGCCATCGCCGCAGGCGACCAGAACTTTCTTATCTGGGCGCGCCAGTGCGAGACCTAAGCCCATGGAAACGGCGGCTCCCATTGCGCCGGCCATACCGAAGTAGTTGGCACCATCATTTGTCATCGCAGCCATGTCTTTGGCCGTGCCAGCGAGGCCGCTGACGATCAGGAAGTCACTGGCGTTTCCGACGACGGCGGGAACTGCGGTGATGCGGTCGAGGGTATAGCGCGGTCCGGCTGTGCGCTCAGGGGCTTTCGACATATTGGGATCCTCTTGGAAGCGTCTGACACTCTGGATCTGACACCTGGATTGCTACGTTTCCTGTTGTGCGCGACTTAGAACGCCTTCGCACCGATCAGCTTCTGTGTCAGCAACACCGCCACTGCCTGCCCGGATTTCCAGACCATGTTGGACGCCGCATCGATAGTGGGCACAACCTCCTCGGGCTTCTCGATCTCGAGCACGATGAAGTCCATCGCCTTCAGGAGCGGTCGCGTCGCCTGCCCCATGCCCATCTGCCAGGGATTGCCTTCGCCAAAATCGCCGCGCATCGACAGGACGGTGAGAAAGGGGAAACGACCGTTCTTCACCATCGACATGAAGTTGAGACAGTTGCCGAGCCCCGACGACTGCATCAGCAGCACCGATCGCTTGCCGCCGAGATGCGCGCCGCATGCCAGCGCCACGCCCTCCTCCTCAGTCGTCAGCGCGACCGAATGCACGTCCTTATCGTCGATGGATCGGTCAATGCAGATTCGGTGACCGGCGTCCGGCACATAGCTGAACTGGGAAACGTCGTGGCGACGCAGCGCCTCGTAGAGCTGGTTCTGCCAACCGGCCGAGATCTCCTTGGCGTGCTCGTCTTCCGTCATTTTTGCGGCCGTAGCCATGCGTATACTCCCGTTACCGCTGGTGATAGGCCCGCGCAACTCAGCGGCACCAGCCGTTTCCCAATTCGATGGATGGTGGATCGTAGTTCGGAGCGGCATCTCGCGCAACACGTGGACTTTGGGCCGTGTAGCAGCCGAGCTTGACGCTTGTGCCCCCGGGTCGCGTAAGCTCGCTCCTTGAGCAAGAAAGGACGACACATGGCCAACAAGGGCTTTCTTCTCGTGATGATGCAGCCGCCGCCCGCGTTTGAGGAGGAATTCAATGCCTGGTACGACAGCGAGCACGTGCCCGAACGCCTTGCGGTCCCCGGCATCCTAACCGCGCTGCGCTATGTATGCCTCGACGGGCATCCGCGCTATCTCGCAATGTACGACTTGGAGACTTTCGGCGTGCTCGAAACGCCGGCCTACCTCAAGGTCGCCTACGATAGATCGAGCCCCTGGACCAAACGGGTGACCGGCCGCGTCAAGGTTTGGCGGTCGGCGGGGAACCAGATCTATCCGGGAATGCAGGTCACGCGGCCATCGGCCCGGGTGCATATCGTGCGGCTGCGCGGCCAGGCGGCAGCGGCCGAACGTGAGATCGTCGCAGGCGTGCGCGCCTGCTACGAGGGCCGCGCCGAGGTGCAGCAATTGCGCGTTCTCGCCTTCGATACCGGAGCGGCCGGCATCGACTACATGGCCTTTGCCGAGTTGAATACAACGCTCGCCTCTCCGATCGATCTGAAGCCACTCGGTGAACGCGGGCAAAGAGTCGATCTCGTCAACACCTATGCGCCCTACTGACGGGACGTCAGGATGGGTCGGCGCATATGGCAGGTCGTATGGCTCTGTGTAGCCGTTGTGTCCCTCGGCGGCGGCCCGGTGCTGGCGCAGGGCTCGGATCCGGCCTTGCGCGGTCATGGCGGGCCAGTACGCGCGCTCATCACACTGCCCGATGGCCGCACCTTGGTCTCTGGCGGATTTGACAGCGCCATCATCGTCTGGGACGCGGACAGCGGCGCAGCATTGCGCGTGCTGCGATTTCACGACAGTACGGTCAACGCGCTGGCGGCGACGCCGGATGGGTGTTTTGTGTCAGGCGGCGAAGACGGCCGCATTGCACAGTGGTGTGGAGATGCTTCACGCCCTCGACGCGTGCTCACGGGCCATCAAGGCCCCATCTCGGCGCTCGCTGTGGCGGCCGATGGCCGGGCAGTCGCAAGTGCGTCCTGGGACCGTCGCGTGCTGCTGTGGTCCCTCGATCAGCCAGAGCCAGCGCCGCGCACGCTGATCGAGCACACGGCGCCAGCCAATGGCGTCGCCTTTACTCGCGATGGTCGGTCGGTGGTGAGTGCAGTCTATGACGGGACGGTCCAGATCACGCCGCTGACGCCGGGTGCCGCGACTTACACCCTGCAATTGCCAACGGCGATCAATGGTCTCGCGGTTGCGCCGGACGGAGCCTTCTGGCTTGCAGCCGCAGACGGGCGCCTGCGGGTGGTAGACGCCCAGCTCCGCGCCAAGGGCGAGATCGAGTTGCCGGATGGTCCGCTAACCGCCCTCACCATTACAGCCGACGGCCGCCAGATTGCAGTGGCAGGCCTGCGCACACCAGTCACGATCTTGAACATCTCCAACATGACGCCGGTTGCCAAGATCCTGGGTCCCGGTTTGCCCGTCTGGGCGCTGGCCTTTTCGAGCGACGGAACGCGACTGTTTTCTGGCGGCGCGGATCGCGCGGTCCGGCGTTGGGACGTCGATGCCGGCGGCGCTCCCGTCGGTTCGATTTCAGCGCCGCACGAGGTCACTACCGCGCCGGCGCGTGGAACGGCCCCCGAGCCTGGCGCGGAGCTGTTCAAGGCGTGCCAGGCCTGCCACACCGTCGCCGCGGACCAGGGCCATCGCGCGGGACCGACGCTTCACGGCGTCTTTGGGCGCCGCATCGGGACAGCGCCCGGATATGCCTATTCGGATGCCCTGAAGCAGATGGCGATCGTCTGGACTGCCGAGACGATCTCAAAGTTGTTCGAGGTGGGCCCAAGCGCCTATACGCCTGGCACCAAGATGCCCGAGCAACGGATCACCAATCCGGACGACCGCAAGGCGCTTATCGAGTGGCTCGAACGCCAAGCGAGATGATGAGCCGCGACGATGAAACGAGAACGGCGGCCCTTGGCCGCCGTTTCGAAACTTGTTCGGCGATCGTTCGCTAATTGCCGGCCGCAAAGTTGACCGGTGCATCGCCCGCAACGGTGCGGACCGCCACGCTCGTCGCACCGCGCACGACACCACCGGACGCCAACCGCAGAAACACGCGCTTCGTCGCCGGGTCGAGCGTGATGGCACTCGCAGCGGTCGCGAAGATCGCGTAGGTCACCACTTGGTTGTTGTTGATAGTTTGCGTCACAGTTGCCGACGGTGGCGACGTGCAAGCGCCAGTCGTCTGGTTCGTCGGGCAGAGAGAGAGTGACAGCCCGGAAATGCTCGCCGTGCCGGTATCGACTGAAGCCGTGATCGACCCGGCAACGCCTATATTGATTGCCGCCGTCGCGAACGCTCCACCCGATGACGTGCCAACATCAACAATGCCGTTGTTGCCTGCGGTCGCCGAGATCGCCACCATGTCGGGCACCGGCGAGGCCGAAGCAGAGAGCAGGAATGTGTTCAACCCGTTGAACGACACTACAGGTGACGTATTGGCGCAGTCGAACACCAACTGGATATCTGTCGCCGCGAACGCCGCGGATGGCGTGAAGCCGAATACGAACTGCTGCGCCGCACCAGCGGCAATGTCGACCGGAGTATTCGGTGTGCCGGTCAGTGTGTTCGCTGGGCTTGCAGTCTGATAGCTGAACGTGCCCGCAGGTGCGCCAGCCGGCAGCGCAATCGAGCAACCGGTAGCCGTCGAACTGCCTGCATTGATGATCGTCGCGAAGGCCGTAGCCGGCGCACCAATCTGAACCGATCGCGCGTAGGGTAGGACGGCTGCAACCAAAGTCGACGTGGCCGCTGGCGAGCGGAACGCCGCAACGGTTGCCACGCGCTCACGATGCACGCGCGCGTTGTCGCTGACCGCGGCATTACCCGTTGGACCGACGGGCGCGCCCGTCGTGTTGTTGATGCTGGGATTGGAGAAGTGCGGAATCCGCGGGCAATTGCCGCAGGATGCAGCGACGCTCATGATTGTGCGCCAGCCGTTGCTGGGCTCGATGAAACCATGCCCGTAGGCGAATGGACTGGTCGAGGGATCATTGATCGGATCGTGCAGGGAGCCGAAATTATGACCCAGCTCATGCGCAAACGTGTTGTTGCCGACCGCGCAGCTTTGTTCAGTCACCGAAAACGCTGTCGTCGCGCTCGAGCCAAGCCAAGCCAGCCCGCAGAGAGCCGGATTGGAGATGAAAATTGCCGCCATATCGGCGCCAACCGAATCCCTTAAGGTACGAACTCCGGCCAAGGGTGCGCCGGACGTCAGGTCGTTGAGCACCGTATTGAACGAAGCCGTGGAATTCGCCGCCGGCTCGACATAGCTGACGGCTTCCGCACCGACGAGGCGCAGCGTGACATTTGCGTTGCTCCGGTCATACGCCGCGTTGGCAGTGTCGACCGAGAGCTGAGCGTAGGCTGCCATGTTGCCGCCATTTGCAGCTGCCGCAGCCGCCGTCCAGACGATCAGAACATCGACTTGGACGCCTTGCGGCGAACTCAGGTCGGGCTGCTCGACTGTGGACTTCTTGATGAACGTATCAGGGATCTTCGGAGCGATCGGCGACGGCCCGTCATGATCCGGCGGATAGTTCTTCTGGTTGATTTTCGCGATCGCATGCACACCACCGCCGATCGGCGTGACGCTGTACTGCTCGAGACCGCGCCAGATATGGCCGGTGATCTCGCCGTTCCGGACGACAAAGATCGTGGGACCTCGTGCGGCTTGCACATCGCCGAACCAGGAATAATCCGAGTTGCTGCGAACGGTCACCTTCTTCTTGTCCGCCCGCATGTTGCCGGCGTCCGGAAGCCAAATGATCGCCTGGTCGCCCTGCAGCGCGCTCGGATCGACCGTGACCAAATGGACAGATTGCACCGTGCGCGGCGCGCTGACCTTGGCGAGGCGCTGCGCCTGTTCTGGCGTCGCGTCAGCCAACTGATTGCTTGGCAATGCCTTGAACAGATCGGTCTGGGCATGCGCCGGAGAACACAACGTGCCGGTCAAAGCGGCGACGGCAAAGCCGAATAGACGAAGGTTTCGAAACATGATTGATCTCCCACGAGATGAATGTCGTCACACAGCCAGCTCATGAACTGGAGTGCAGAGTGGTTGTGCCCCAACCATCCGATGGCGGCAAGCCCGCCACAGGTGCAGCTCTCGCTATTTGTCGACAACGTGACCTGCCGGCGCCAAGTCACGATTTCGATGGGATCGTCAGACCTTCGAAAATTGGTGCGTCGGCCCAGTTCTTTGCGATGTCGACGTCGGATTTCGAGCGGACGGTCCACGTAAACAAAGGCAATCCAAGGCCTTCGCGAATGAAGCGCGTCACGGGAGTCGGCAACGACTTGACGTGATAGGCAAAAAAGTGCGGTTCAGCCGGGTGACTGTCGATCAAGTGCGACAATCGGAACGCCCGATCGACATCGAGCGTGTCGAGCCACCATCCCGCGCCCTTATAGATTCCGGACACGATTCCGCGCGGAGCTTTGGGCACGAGTGGTTTCACGGCGGCCATCACCGCGGGATCGAACGACATCAACGCCAGCGGACCCTTGTAGCGTTTGGTGGGCTTGGCGATGGCCTTCATGAAATCCATGTCTGGCGGATCCCACTCGCTCTTGACTTCGGCGAGGATTGGAACGCGGCCGCCGACAAGGTCGAGCAGGTCGCCAAAAGTGATCATGTTCGCGGATTTGGTGGAGTCCCTGATAGGTCATGCGGACGAGGTCAGCTGGCGCGTAGTCGCTCACATCGCCGCGGGCATCGATGAGCCGTTTGAGGACCAAGTCGTGGAACACCATGGCCGTCCCATCTGCGGCAGGGCGCAGATCGCATTCGATGCCGTAGCCCTTCGCGATCGCGGCTTCGAACGCCGGCGCCGAATTCTCGATCACGCCGCGAGCGGCGTTGTGCAGGCCACGATGGGCAATCGGTCGCACGAAGGCGCCGCGGTCGAGCATCAATCAAGCCCCTGCAACAGCAATGATCGCCTCGATCTCGACCGCTGCATCGAGCGGCAGGCCCGCGACCCCGACAGCCGACCGGGTATGGCGGCCGGCATCACCCAGAATCTCGACCAGCAAATCGGACGCCCCGTTCACGACCTGGGGATGATCGACAAAGGTGGGCGCCGCGTTGACGAAGCCGGTCAACTTCACAATGCGCTGGATGCGGTCCAGGGAGCCGAGGGCCGCCTTCGCCTGAGCCAGGATGTTCAAAGCACAGATCCGCGCGGCCTGCCGCCCGGTTTCAATTTCGATTCCGGCCCCCAGTTTTCCGGTGATAATCCGCCCGTCGTCAGAGCGCGAGATTTGGCCAGAAACGAACAGCAGATTGCCGCTCAGGCACGTTGGGACATAGTTGGCGACCGGGGCCGGCGCGCCAGGAAGGGTTAATCCCAGCGCTTTTAGCCGCTGCTCTATCGATCCTGACATAGTTTGCCCCTATTCTGCCGCCGCGGCACGCGTTGTTCGAAAGCCATAATTGAAGCGTTGCTGTGAACTTTGCAACGACCATACGCCAAGCTAGGTTGTGGTCAGCGGGCCAGTTCGGTTCGCTTCGAGGAGAGATCGATGTTCCGCAACGCGAGCCAGACCGCCAAACACATCCTGGCCTTGGCATCTTTGGGAATTTTCCAGTCACCACTTGCCGTCCATGCGCAAGGCGCTGGCGCCCCCGCTATTGCGCCACACCGGGCGATCTACGAGATCGTTCTCGACGAGTCGCGGGGCGGCTCAGGTGTTTCGAGCTTGTCCGGCCGCATGGTGTACGAGCTGACCGGTTCGCCCTGCGACGGCTACACGCAATCGATGCGATTCGTGACTCGCATGACCAATCAGGAAGGCGCGACCACGATGACCGATATGCGGTCGTCGAGCTGGGAGGACGCACTCGCGAAATCGTTCCGGTTCAATTCCAGTCAATACAAGGATTCGAAGCTGTCAGAGGCGACAAATGGCGACGCAGCTCGTGCCAGCGCCGGCGGCGAAGCCAAGGTCGAGCTGACAAAGCCGGAAAAGAAGGAAGTCAAGCTCAAGGGTGGCACCTACTTCCCGATCCAGCATTCGATCGCGTTGCTTGCTGCGGCAAAAAACGGCGACCGGATGCTTGCAGCCGACCTCTATGACGGATCGGAGAAGGGTGAAAAGGTCTACGCCACGACGTCCTACATCGGTCCGGCCAAGCTACCTGGATTCAACAAATCACTGCCGGCTGTGACCGCCGCGGCTCCACTGGATGGTCTGAAAAGCTGGCCGGTCTCGATCAGCTATTTCGAACCGGGATCCGAAAAGAAGGACGCGGTTCCTGCCTATGAGCTGGCCTTCATCTACTTCGAGAACGGCGTCTCGCGCCGGTTGTTCATCGATTACGGCGACTTCGCCATCCGCGGCACTATGAAGGACATAACCTTCCACGACGCCATCAAATGCGAACCAAAGAATTAGCGACCAGGCCCAGCGCTAGCCCGGATAGAGCAGCTTGGCCCGCGGACGAGCGACGGTCTGGCGCCCACGCTTGAAGACAGCCAGCACAGGCGCCACAGTTGCCACAGCCTCGGCTGGCGTTCTGGCATCGATGATTGCGACATCCGCAGGGTTTCCGATGGCCATTCCATAGTCTTTCAGGTTCATAAGTCGCGCAGAACGCTCGGTAATCATGGCAAACAGCTCGGCCAGTCGCTCGGTCTGGCCGACCTGCAGAATGTTGGCATGCAGGTTCGCCATGCGGATCAACGAGCCGTCGCCAAATGGCGTGAACGGGTTGAGAATATTGTTGGACGAGATCGAACAGTTGCAGCCGTGCTCGACGAACAGATTTGCGTCGGCAACACAACGCGGCACGTTGTGATCGGCGTGGCGGGCCAAGACAAACAGATCCGTCGCCGGCAGTACGGTAACTGCGACGCCGACATCGGCGAGCCGCCGGGCAATTTCGATTTGCCGGACGGGCGGTAGCCCAGCCAGCTTCGTCGCATGCCCCATGGCCACCCGGCCGCCGAGCCGGAAGCGCTCCGTCAGATCAGCAACGAGAGTTGTGTCGAGGCTCGCTGGATCGTGGCCTGAGTCGATGTGCATATCGATCTCGACGTCGAATGCCCGGGCCAGCTCGAATACGCGATTGATCTGGCCGGCGTGATCGACGTCGTAGTTGGGTGCCGCACCTATCGCCTTGGCACCCATTTCGAGGCCCTTGACCATGGCGGCGTCGGCCGCCGGCGCCGTCGTCAGACCCTCTTGCGGGAACACGCAAATCTCGAGGTCGACCGCCCAGGCGTAGTCTTTCGCCAATGCTTGCAGCGCCTCGACGCCTTTGACGCCGACAGGAGCATCAATCTCGGCATGCGTACGGATGCGCGTCGCACCATGCTTGATACAATCCTCGAGCGTTGCCTTGGCCCGGGTGTAAATGTCTTCGACGGTGAACGTGGCTTTCACCGCCTGGACGCGACGCATGTGGTCCGGCTGGGACCGGCTCGGCTCAGGCATGCAGCGGTCGACAATGCGCGACTTGTCGAGATGGATATGGGTCTCGACCAGGCCGGCACAGCAGAGGCGTCCTTCAGCGTCGTGTGCCGGAGCCTCGGCCGCAATTCGCGGCTCAATGGCAGCGATGCGGCCCTGGGCAATGCCGATGTCGACGAGCGGGCCGTCGCCGGCGTGCGGCAGGCGTGCATTGCGAATGACGAGGTCAAGCATGTCGATCGCTCCGGCCGAGACTTTGGATTCGGATGCGTCATGGCAGGCGATAGAAGCGCCGGGCCGTCTCGCGGAACATATCCGCCTTCTCGGCAGCGGACGCCCCCTTCGCTAGCCGCTTGAACGCGTTCCAGTAGTTGGCGTAGCTGCCCGACAGCTTGTCGACAGGGAAATTGCTCTGAAACATGGCGCGCTTCGGGCCGAACGCCTCGATGCACGTCTCGATGTAGGGTTTCCAGGCCGTCGCCAGCTCCTCTGACGAGGGAGCCTTGGGCCGCGCGTGAAACTCGAACCCGTTGACACGCATACCGAGCCCACCGAGCTTGATCATCACGTTGGGACAGGTCGCGAGTTCCCGTATGTTCTGGCGCCACACGTCAAAGATCTCGTCGCGCTTGCCGGCATACCAGCCGAGCCCCAGCGGTCCACCACAATGATCGAGCACGATGGGCTGGCCCGGGAACGCGCGGGCAAGCGCGATGAGATCAGGGAGTTGCGGGTGGTAGAGCCAGGCATCGAACGTCAAACCGAGCTTTCCGAGAACCTCGAAACCTTCGCGAAACGTCGCGCTGTCGCGATAAAGATGCGGTGGCGGGTTCGTATGGCTGTTGTGAATCATCGGCTCCTTGTCGTCCCAGGAGGCCGCATAACGGATGCCCTTGAACCGGCTGCCACCGGCCGCGATCTGCGCTTGCAGAACGTCTTCAACACCGGCGCCGAGCATCAGCTCGGCCAATCCGACGATGCCGGCTGCGACCCGGGTCGGCCCATAAGCGCCGCTTGCCGACATGGCGGCAATTCCATTGACGAACTCCACCTCGCCAAGCGGGCGCATTGCGTCCGGGCCGTCGGCGCGGAAACAGGCCGTGCACTCCATGAACACCGTCGAAATGATCTTGTGGCCCGTATCAGTGTCGGCCAGCAGATCCTTCAGCAGGTAGCGATGCTCGGGAAACTCCCAGAGATGATGATGCGGATCGATGATCTCGAGCGCGGGCTCGAGGATCGGCTCCTTCGACAAGGCGAGCCGCGCCTCGTCGATGCCAGCCATGCGTTGACCGACCGTTGTGTGCGGCTTTTTCATCGAAGACCTCCGTGTCGTGGCGCGTTACAGCTGGAGCGGCGGGGAAGTCACAGAAACATCATCGAGTCGGGCGGCAATCCCATGAACATGCGCCCGATGGTGACATAATTGGTCGGCCGGCCTTGCGCCTGTTGCGAGGCCGTCAGCGCATCGCGCAGCCGCTGCTCAAACCGGTTCGACGGGAAGATCGCGGTCTGCCCGGCGGCCCGGTAGCACTCGGTCACAATTTCGGCGCCCTGGTTGATCGCGTAGGTCGTTGCCAACTTGAGCTGGGCACGCTGATCGAGCGTCAGCTCGCCGCCACCGTCGACGGTTTGCCAGAGCTCGGTGAGGGTTTGATTGACGAACGCTCTGGCGGACTGTTGGCGGGCTTCGAGAACTGCGAGGTTCAACTGAAAGACAGGACTTTCGCGCAAAGAGGTCGCTGCGCCGCGCTGTGTCTTGGTCATGGCAAGCGTGCGCAACTCGTCAAGCTGGCCGCGCGCAATTCCGAGCATCAGCCCGGAGAAGCCAGCGGCGTAGGCGAGGGTCGTCGCGAACTTGAACAGCGTGCCCGTCTCGCGCCGCTCCGCTGGCTTGTCGCGATCGACCGTTTCCTCCTCGGGCACGAACAGGTCGCGCACCTCGAAGGTGTCGCTGCCCGTGCCTTTGAGGCCAACCGTGTGCCAGACGTCATGCACGATGGCCTTGTCGCGGGTAAAAAGCGCGGTTCTGTCGGCTTGGCGTCCATCCGGTGTGCGGCGCGGCGTGCCGTCCGCTTCGAAAACGTAGCTGTGCCCGCCAAGCAATGTTGCGTGCCGGCTACCACTGGCGAAGGTCCAGGTTCCGGTGACCTGGTAGCCACCTTTGACTGCGACTGCTTTACCCTGGATTCCGGCGCCCCAGGCCAGTACGGCGTTCGCGGGTCCGAACAGGCGCTTGGCGACCGGCGCATCAAGATAGCCCGCGGCCATCGCGCAACCAGCCCCTTGGCCCATCACCCAGGCCGTGCTGGCGTCGGCAGTGGCAATCAGCTCGATCACTTCGGAATGGGTTTTGAGATCCAGCTCGTCGCCGCCCAGTGATTTCGGCAACAGCAGGCGGAACATGCGGGCATCATGCATCGCCTTCAAGATATCCTGCGGCAACTCACGTGCCGCTTCGATGCGCGAGGCTCCAGCCGTCAGAATCTGCGTGATCCCGCGCGCCCGCGTCATCGCGTCGGCCATGTTCAAGGCCGTATTCGGCTTGCGTGAACTCATGCGTCGTTCCTCTGCCTGCTGGTCGACGGGTTCGTTGCCGCAACCATCGACCCCCGAAGTTTGGGACATTTGCACCGATCAAGCAATTGGCGCGACGCGTCGGCACGCCCCGGCAAGCTTCTAAATCCGTGCCGTGCAGTTGCAACGGGCCTTGTCCCGTGTGAACTCTGGCCACCCGTCACTGTCCAGACCCCAAAATCAAGGAGCACCCCATGCCGATCGAGCGGATGGACCACTTCACCATCGTGACCAAGGACGCAGAGAAAACCGCAACGTTCTACAATGAGATGCTGGGATTCACGAAAGGCCCACGGCCCAATTTCATGTTTCCGGGCGTCTGGCTGTACAGCGGCGAACGACCCATCCTGCATGTCATTCAGAAGCCGGAGATCCCGGAAGGCGGCGGCGTGCTTGACCATATGGCGTTCTGGGGCACGGATCTCCCGCACTACATCGGCAAGTTGAAAGCCCGCGGGATGACCTACGATCTGCGCCGCCTGCCGGAAAACGGACCAGGCGCCGGCGTCTGGCAGCTCTTCTTCCTGGATCCGAACGGCGCAAAAGTGGAAATCGACCTGCCGGCGAGCGAGGTCGCACCCTCGGGCGCATAATCGGCCTCCGCAGCGAAACATTCGACGCCGATTCGATCCGCGCGCCCGATGCGAAGTTGGCATCCAGATAGCGCCACTCAGAGCGCCAGTGTTTCGCCCCCGTCCATGTCGATCACAGTGCTGTGGATGAAGTCGGCATTCGGCGAGCAGAGGTAGGCGACAAGCCGGCCGATCTCGTGCGGTTGCCCGAAGCGGTTGATGCCGAGGTCCTTCAGCATCTGGCCGATCACCTCCTCGCGGCTGACATTGCGCTGGCCCATGGCCGTCGTAATTCGGCCTTCGAGGCGGCTGGTCTGGATGTGGCCGGGATTGATCGCATTCACCCGCACCCCGTCGGTGCGGCCGATGTCGCCCGTTGCCTTGGTGAAGTTGACCAGCGCGCTATTGACCGAGCCGCCGATCGTGAACTCGGCAGCGGCCGTGCGCGAGCCGATGCCGATAATGTTGACGATCGAGCCCTTGGTCGCGCGCAGATGCGGCCAAACGCTGCGCGTCATGCGGACGGCACCGAAAAACTTTAGGCCAAAGCCTGACGCCCAGTCGGCCTCGGTCAGCTCGAAGAAATTGCCGCGCTTGGTTGCGCCGGCATTGTTGGCGAGGATGTCGATACGGCCGAACGCCTTCATCGCCGCCTCGACGGCAACGGCGGGCGCCTTCGGATCTGTGAGATCGGCCACATGGGCGATCGCCCGCCGACCAGTCCGCTTGCCAATATCGCCAGCGACCCGCTCGAGATCGTCCTTGCTGCGCGCGACCAGGAACACATCACAGCCTTCGTCTGCGAGCACGGCCCCGATCGCCGCGCCGATACCGCGGCTGGCCCCCGTGACGATCGCTACCTTGTTTTTGAGCTCAAGATCCATGTGATAATTCCCGTTCGATATGGCGGCGGCTTGGACGCAATGTGCGGGCCAGCTATAGCAGGGCTCCCTTCGGGGCGATACGCTCGGTCGGGGAAGCGCTAAGAGAGGTCGACATGACACCCGCCGAAGCCGCCGGAGCGACTGCACGCATCGCCGATTGGGTCTGCCGGACCGGCGCCAATAATCTCCCGGCCCAGGTCCGCGCCGAGGCGCTGCGGTCATTCATCAACGTGCTTGGTTGCACCGTCGGCGGCGCGCGCCACGCTGCAGTCAAGTCAACCTGGGATGCATTGCAGCCCTTCGCCGGTGAGCCTCACGCAACGATGATCGGTCGCGGGATGCGTACCGACGCTTTGACGGCCTGTCTCATCAATACGCTCGCTTCGAGTATTTATACGTATGACGACACCCACGCAGAGGCGATCGTACATCCCAGCGGACCAATCATGGCAGCTGTGCTGGCGGTAGCCGAACGCAAGAAGGTCTCCGGTAGCGACGCGCTGGCAGCGTTCACGCTTGGCGTGGAAATCGTGTGCCGCCTGAGCAAGGCGGTGTCGGTAGCACCGGCCCAGGGCAACATCGCCTGGTCGCAGACAGGCATCTGCTGCGGTGTAGGTGCCGCCGTCGCTGCCGGCAAATTGCTCGGCCTCGATCCACAAGAGATGCGCCGGGCTATCGGCATCGCGGCGTCACAGGCCTCAGGCATCCGCGCCATGCACGGGTCAATGTGCACCGCCAACATGCCGGCCCATGCCGGGCAGACGGGTCTGCGGGCCGCCTACCTCGCGCAGGCCGGATTCACCAGCGCTGAAGGCGCCTTCGAGGGCAAATACGGTTTCGCCAATTGCTTTGCATCGGTCCCGCACCTGCCGCATCTCACAGACCGGCTCGGTGAGCATTTCGAGATCCTTGCCAATACCTACAAACCGTTCCCCTGTGGGATCGTGATCAACCCAATGATCGATGGAGCGCTGCAAATGCGCACCAAACACACGATCGACGCCGCCATGGTCGAGCGCGTAACCATGTCGGCCAGCCCTGGTGCACTCGCGCTCTGCGACCGCCGCCATCCAAAGGACGAATTCGAGGGGCAGGTCAGCTTCTATCATTGGGTCGCCGTGGCCCTGATCCGTGGGCGGGCGGGGATCGCCGACGGAACCGATGCCGCGATCCGCGACCCAGCAATTGCCGCATTTAGGGAGCGGATCTTCGCCACCGCCAATCCGGCGATGGCAATCGACGCGGTCGATCTCTCAATCGAGCTCAAAGGGGGCGTTGTGCATGACTTGAAGGTTCGCAACTGCATCGGCAGCAAGGGGCGTCCAATGACCAATGCTGAACTGGAACAGAAGTTCCGGCAATCAAGCGAAGGCATCATGTCAGCCAAGAAGCTCGATCAACTGATCGCAAACTGCTGGCGGTTCGAAGACGTGGCAGACACGGCCGACATTGTGCAGCAGGCCAGTTGAAGCCGGCATCCAACATCTCTCTCAATCCACTTGGAGGCACTATGACGTCATGGCTTGGGCGCGCGCTTTTGGCGCTCGCGATTACACCTTTTGCTGCCAGTGCGGCTCTCGCACAAACCGCATGGCCGTCGAAACCGCTGAAGATCATCGTTGCGTGGCCGCCGGGCGGCGCCGCGGACATCACCTGCCGCAACCTACAGCAACCATTGTCGGAGGTGCTCGGCCAACCCGTCATAATCGAAAACAAGTCGGGAGCGGCCGGCGTGGTCGGGACCGAGGCGCTCGTGCGCTCGGCGCCGGACGGCTATACAATCGGCTTGGTGATCAGCTCGCTCGCATCGCATCCAGCGCTGACGCCGAACATGCCCTATGACGCAGGCAAAGACGTTAAAGCCATCACCATCGTAACCCGGGCGCCCAATGTGCTGCTGGTGCATCCGTCGGCGCCCTATAAAACCGTCGCCGAGCTGGTGACGGCCGCGAAAGCCGCACCAGGTAAACTTAGCTACGCGACGTCGGGCAACGGCACCGCCCAACATCTCGGGCTCGAGCATTTCAAGCTGGAGACCAAGACGGATATGACACACGTTGCTTATCGCGGCGCAGGGCCGGCGCTGAACGATCTTGTCGCGGGGCAAATCCAGATCGGCATGCTGAATATGGCGGGCGCACTGGCGCATGTGCAGGCTGGCCGTTTGCGTGCGCTCGCAGTCAGCAGCCCGAAGCGCAGCGAGAGCCTCCCCGATGTGCCTTCACTCGCCGACACCGTTCCCGGGTTCAACTTCACAGAATGGTTCGCGCTGGTCGCGCCCGCCGGCGTTCCCGACGACATCATCGCCAAGCTTCATGCCGCAATCGTCAAGTCGGCGCGCACGCCAACGTTCGCCGCCAAGATGAAGGAGACTGGCCTGGAACTCGAGCTCAATACACCCGCCGTCTTCCAGGCGCTCATTCACGCCGAGATCAAGAAAATGGCGGATCTGGTTAAGAAGGCCAACATCAAGCTCGAATGACGACGCCTTCGTTCAGGAGTAGTCGGGTCGCCGCTTCTCGAGAAATGCGGCGACACCTTCCTGGAAGTCGGGGCTGGCCCGGACACGATCGCCAAGCACTTGATCCATGGGCTCCCGGTTTTTTGCGAACTCTGCGATCCCCGAGCTGATCTGCAGTTTCACGGCCTGAACAGCGGCTGGGCTGTTGGCCGCAATCATATCGGCCTTGGCGCGCGCCCAGTCCATCAGCCGGTCGGCCGGCATCACCTCGTTGACCAGATTCAGGCGCGCAGCGTCGTCCGCATTAATGAGCCGACCGGTTAGGATCAGATCCATGGCGTGCACATGGCCGATCTGCTGCGACAGCTTTACGGTCGCGCCACCAAATGGATAAATCGCAAAGCGCACCTCGGGCAGACCGAAGCGGGCATGCGTTGCCGCACCGCGGATATCGGTCGACAGCAGCAACTCGACACCGCCGCCCGCGCAATCGCCATTCACGGCGGCAATGATCGGTTTCGGAAAAGGACTTGTCTTAAGGAGGGCCCGGTTGATCGTCTGCGCCAGCTCCGGGCTGGCCGAGAGATCGCCGCCGATATCGGCGCCGGCACAAAAACCCTTGTCACCGGCACCTGTGACGACGATGGCGCGGCAGTCCGACGTCTCGAGCCGGTCCCACAAGGCAGCCAGCTCGCCCAGCATCGCCCGCGACATGGCATTTCGCTTCGGCTGATTGTCGATGGTGATCAGGACCACGTAACGGGTCCAGTCCCGCACCTCGAGCGGCATGAACTATCTCCCAACTCTTCGCATGGCTGCATGGCCGCGAGCCCAGTGGACAGGACCCGGCTTCGCTCCTAACGTCGCCAGCGTCCGACCCCGGCACCCCCCTGCCTATCGAGCATTATTTTGTCCTATGCAAGCACCCTTCAGCCGTACAGCCTTCGCCCTCCTCGCAGAGCAGGCCGGGCGCAATCCAGATGGATTGGCCGTCATCGCAGCAGCTGGCAACGCAACTTTCCAGCAGCTTTTTCAGCGGGCGGGTCAGGTTGCCGCAACCTTGAGGGGCGACGGCATCGGGCGGGGTGATCGCGTCGGCCTGCTGGTCAACAATCGCAGTGAATGGCTCGAGATCTTTTTCGGAGCTAGTGCGCTCGGCGCGACGGTGGTGCCGTTCAGCACATGGTCGAAGGCAAGCGAGATTGATTTCCTGCTGTCGGATTCGAAGGTCCGAATACTTTTCACGCTGCAGCGGTACGGCGCACAGTCCTATGCCGACGATCTGGCAGGACTGCTGGCGAAACGGCAGTATCCCGATCTCGAACGAATCGTCGCGGTCGATGGCGAGCCGCCGGCCGGCTGGCAGTCCTACACGCGGTATCGACAAGGCGCACCGCTGGTCGATCTGGCTCCCGGCGACGGCGCGACGGCAGCCGATCCGCTGGTCATCCTCTACACGTCCGGATCGAGCAACCGGCCCAAAGCGGTTCCGCTTGACCATTGGGCGACAATCGAGAACGGCTTCAATATCGGCGAGCGTCAGGGCCTTCGCCCAGGCGACCGTGTACTGGTGTCGATCCCGCTGTTCTGGTCCTACGGCGCGGCCAATGCGCTGCCGGCTGCCCTCTCGCATGGCGCGACGATGGTCCTTCAGGGCCGGTTCGAGCCCGGCGAAGCGCTGGACTTGATCGAACAGCACCAATGCACCGCCCTCTATACGCTGCCGGCCATGACCAACGCGCTGCTGGCGCATCCGACATTCGACCGCCGCCGCACGAAATCATTGCGCACGGGCGTAACCATCGGCGCGCCGCAGGACCTCATCACGGCCGCCGAAGCCCTAGGCGCCAGCGAGATCTGCAACATCTACGGCAGCACCGAGACGTACGGGAACTGCTGTGTCACCTGGCATCATTGGCCGCTGGCCCAGCGCGCAAAACTGCAGGGGCCGCCGCTACCGGGCATGCGCCTGCGCATCCGTGATCCGGAAAGCGGCGTCATCGTTGGCCCCGGCACGCCGGGCAATATCGAGGTCGCGGGCTATCTGACGCGCGGGTACCTGGGCGACAGTGCCCGCCACAACGCCGACGTCTTCACCGCCGACGGTTACTTCAAGTCAGGCGACCTCGGGCTGCTGGATGCCGACGGCACGTTGAGCTACCTCGGCCGCAGCTCCGAGATGATCAAACGCTCCGGCATCAATGTGTCGCCAGCGGAGGTGGAGGAAGTGCTCCAGCAGCACGAGACGGTGGGGCTGGCGGGTGTCACGGGCCTGCCCGACGAGGACAAGGGCGAGCGGATCATCGCCTTCGTGGTGTCCCGGCCTGGGGCTGAGCTTGCCGTCGATGCGCTTCTCGCCCATTGTCGCGACCGCCTTTCAAGCTACAAGATTCCGGATGAAGTGCGGGTTTCGCAAGCCTTGCCGCTGACGCCGACCGGCAAACTGATGCGCCGCGAGTTGAAAGCGCTTGCTGCTTCGAAGGCGGACTAGGGCGGAGCCGGCGGGACGATCAACCGGCAAGACCAAGAGGAGGCTGGAATGCGCGCGTTGCTCTGCCGATCGCTAGGGGATCTCTCCAACCTCAAGGTGGAGGAGGTTCCGGGCCCGAAGCCGGCGGATGGCGAAGTGCTGATCGGCGTCAAGGCCGCGGGCGTAAATTTCCCGGACATTCTGATGGTCGAAGGCAAGTATCAGGTGAAACCGGAGCTGCCGTTCATTCCGGGCCTGGAATTGTCGGGCACCGTGCTCCAGTGCGGCAGCGGCGTCACGCATGTGAAGCCGGGCCAACGGGTCCTGGGTTTTGCGCGCAAGGGCGGCGCATATGCCAGCGAGATCGTGCTGCCCGGCGGCATCGTCACGCCGATCCCCGATGCCATGGATTTCGTCACGGCAGCCGCCTTCCCGGTCGCCTATGGCACCGCGCATTTCGCGCTCAACTATCGCGGCAAACTGAAGGCCGGCGAGACGCTGGTGGTTCTTGGCGCAGCCGGCGGCGTCGGCGTTGCAGCGATCGAATGCGGCAAGCTGCTGGGCGCACGCGTGATTGCAGCCGCAGGCAGCGCCGAAAAGCTGGCGATCGCCAAGCAACATGGCGCCGACGAGGTCATCGACTATCGCACGGAGAACCTGCGCGATCGCATTCGTGAGCTGACCGATGGCCGTGGCGCGGACGTGGTGTTCGATCCGGTGGGCGGCAGCTACTTCGATCAGTGCGTCCGCTGTATCGGCTGGGAGGGGCGGATCCTCGTGATCGGCTTTGCCTCTGGCGACATCCCCAAGGTCGCGGCCAACCTGATCTTGGTGAAGAACTTCTCGGTGGTCGGTGTCGTGTTCGGCGAGCATTCCTTCCGGTATCCGGACGAGTCGCGCGCCCTCCTGTCCGATCTGCTGAAGGCCTGGGAGCAGGGGCGGCTGAAGCCGCGCGTCCACAAAGCCTTTCCCCTTGCCGAAGCCAAATCCGCCTTCGACGAAATCACATCGCGCCGGGTGATCGGCAAGATGGTCCTGACAGTTTGAAATTGCGCCATAAGGACGTACCACGCATGCCCAAAGTACCCGCCCGCCAGATCGGCGCGGTCTATCATCGCCGCATTGGCGATATCGTTGTAACGGCACTCAGCGACGGCGTTCTGCCACGCACTTACGAGATGATGCAGAACGTGCCGGCCGAGCAGGCGCAAAAGGCTCTCGACGCCAATTTCCGGCCCGGATTCATCTTGTCGGTCAACGCGTTTCTGATCCACTCGGCGGGGCGCCTCGCCTTGGTCGAGACGGGCTCCGGCAATTACCTCGGGGACAGCGCCGGGCATCTGCTGGTCAGCCTCAAGGAGGCCAACGTCGCGCCCAGTGAGATCCAGTCGATCCTGCTGACGCACATGCATCCGGACCATTCGGCGGGCTTGACGGATCTCATCACAGGCAAAGCGCACTACGCGAATGCCGAGCTGGTCGTGCACGAAAATGAGCGAAAACACTGGTTCGATGATGCGGCGATGGCGCGCGGCACTGAGCGCGAAAAGAAGCTGTTCTTTCAACAGGCGCGCGAGCAAACGAAGCCATATCTCGATCGCATGAGGCTATTCACGAAGGGAGAGGTGTTTCCCGGTGTGACAGCGGTACCGTGCCACGGGCATACACCCGGACACACCGCCTTCATGATCGAGTCCGGTAAGGACCGCCTGCTGATCTGGGGCGACACCGTTCATATTCCAGAGGTGCAGGTGCCGCATCCAGACGTGACCATGATCGTTGACAGCGATCCCCTGGCCGCTCGCGCCTCGCGGCGACGCATTCTCGACATGGCGGCAAGCGAACGGCTGTTGGTCACAGGCATGCACATGCATTTCCCGGGTTTGGGACACGTGGCGCGCAGCGGCGACAGCTACGCATTCATTCCGGAACCATGGCAGCAAACGTTTCCGGGTGCGTGGCTCGGCTGAGTCGGCCGTCACTAGCGTGTGATCTTCGCCTTGGCGCGCTGCTCGAAGTCCTTGATGATGATGTTCGAGCATGAGGCCGCGCCGTGATTGTTCATGGCCACGTTGTGGAGCTCCTCGACGATGCGGCCGATGATCATCGGCACCCCCGTGTCGCGGCCGAGTTGAGCCGCGAGTCGCACATCCTTGGTCATCAGTCCGAGTGCGAACGAGGCCGGGAAATGTCCGTCTATCGTGCTTTGCAGCGTGCGCTCGGTTGTACCATTGCGGCCTGACGACTTATTCAGCACTTCGGCCGCAAGCTTCGGCTCGAGCCCGTTCTTCACCGCGAGTGCCATCACCTCGTAGGTGAGCGCCTTGCAGCCGGCGAGCAGCAGATTGTTGACGAGCTTCATCGTCTGCCCGGCACCAACGTCACCCATGCGATAGACGTTGGGCCCAACCCTCTCGAACAGCGGCTTGATCTTCTGGTAGAGCGCTTCGGGTGCGCCGACCATGATCGCCAATGTCCCAGCTTCGGCGCCGACCGGACCTCCTGACACAGGCGCATCGATCAGATCGATGCCGCGGGCTTTGAGGTCCGCGGCCATCGCCTTGGTCTGCAGCGGGTCCCCAGTCGTCATGTCGGCGACCAGCGTGCCGGGCTTCAGACCTTTGGCCAAGCCATCATCGCCGAAGATGGCTGTGCGAACGTGATCCGACGTCGGCAGACACAGGCAGACAATGTCGGATTGTGCCGCGAGCGCAGACAAGCTCTGCGACGGAGCGCCGCCTAGCTTGGCGATTTCCGAGGTCCGCTCGGGCGAGAGATCGTAGACGCGCAGCGGCTGCTTGTTGACGAGCATGCGCTTCACGATGGCGCCGCCCATGCTGCCGAGGCCGACATATCCAACGTCCATGGTCTCTATCCTCTGTTGTGCTGCTGTGTGTTGGTTCGAAGCTGAAGCTGAGTCAGCGGCCGCTGACCTTGCGCCATGCTGCGAAGTCGATCTTGGATTGCTCGTCGGTCGGCGGGTAGAGGCCCATGATCGAACGGCCCTCCTGCACCTTCTCGGTGGCGAAGTCCTCAAATGCCGTCATTTCGAAAGCCTCATCAGCAATCTCGTCGGCCATATGGGCCGGAATGACCACAACGCCTTCGCGATCGCCGACGATGATATCGCCTGGAAAGACAGGTGCGTCGCCACAACCGATGGGCACATTCATATCGACGGCTTGATGGATAGTGAGATTGGTCGGCGCCGAGGGCCGATTGTGATAGGCAGGGATCGTCATCTCGGCGATCTCGGGGCTATCGCGGAAGCCGCCGTCCGTCACGACGCCGGCCACTCCGCGCTTCATCAGGCGCGTGACCAGAATGCCGCCGGCGGAAGCCGCGCGCGGATCCTTGCGGCTGTCGATGACGAAGACGGCGCCCGGTGGACAGGCTTCGATCGCCTCGCGCTGCGGGTGACCGCGTTGATTGAAAACAGTGATGGGATTGAGATCCTCACGGGCCGGGATGTAGCGGAGCGTAAAAGCCTCGCCGACCATGTTCGGCAGCCTCGAATTCAACGGGTGGACGTCCTGAATGTATTGGCTGCGGAGTCCACGTTTGAACAGGGCCGTACATAGGGTCGCGGTGCTCACGGACTTGAGCTTGTCGCGCGTGGCGGGCTTCAGCTTGCTCACTGGGGGCTCCGAATGATGTCCTGATGGTCGGAGCGGGAGTAGACGTCGGCTTGCGCGGCTTGTCCAGCATCGGTGCCCGATTTGGCTGGCAAACGGACAGGGCTGGAGTGCGCTCGGCTTGGGCGTGTAAGATGCTTCCAGACTGAGACACCTGGAGAGGCTCATGGCCAGCATTCAATGGAAAGTCGACGGTGCAGTGCGCAATGTGCTGCTCAACCGGCCAGAAAAGCGGAACGCGCTCGATGGCTCCATGATGGAGGAGCTGAAGGCGGTCTTCTCGACGGCACCTAAGCCCGAGGAGCGCGTAGCGGTCATTCGCGCAGCGGGGCCCGTGTTCTGCGCTGGCCTCGACCTCAAGTGGCGTGCCAACAATCCGCAGGGCGAGTCGGGCATCGAGCACATGCTGCACGCGGTCGAGACCTACCCCTTGCCAGTCGTTGCCGTAGTGCAAGGCGATGCAATTGCCGGCGGCAATGAGCTGGCGCTGCATTGCGATCTGGTGGTCGCTTCGACCACGGCACGGTTCGGTATGTCGCTGGCCCAGGTCGGTCTTGCTCCGAGCTGGTTCCTGGCGAAGAAACTGCTCGAGGTCGCCGGGCCGGTGGTGACGAAGAAGATCCTGCTGCTGGGAGATCCGCTGTCAGCCGCCGAGTTCCACGCCCTGGGCCTGATCTCGCACGTCGCCGAACCGGCCCATCTCGACGCCACCGCCGCAAAGATCATCCAGCGACTGGCCGACAACGCGCCGCTGTCTCTGGCGGCGATGAAGGCGCTGATCACCCGTGAGATGCAATTCCGCGACAACATCCCACACGAAGACATCGATCTCGTTGTCGACAAAGCGCGAACGTCGCAAGATGCTCAGGAAGGCATGCGGGCGCGACTCGAAAAGCGCAAGGCCAGCTTTAAGGGGCGTTGACGGCGGCGCTGGCAACGTTTGCTGAGAGGTCCGGAGGAACTTACTTGAACGAAAAGAAAGCCAAACTCGACGCGATACTCGGCGCAAGCCTCCGTGACATTTCAGCAAACCAGGTCCGCGAACTTGCCCTAATCATCGGGCCTGTGGTGCTGTTGGTTATTGGCGCCTTATGGCTCGCGTCGCGCTTCATCGAGCCCGCGCCACCGAAGCAGATCGCCATCACAACCGCCAGCGAAACAGGCAACTACTACGCTACGGGGAAGAAATACGCTGCAATCCTCAAGGCATCGGGAATCACACTCGATGTCAAATCATCGGCCGGCTCACCCGAGAACGTCAAACGGCTGCTCGATCCGGCCTCGGGCGTGCAAGTGGCGCTGCTGCAAGGGGGAACCACCAACGCCGAGCAAAGCCCTGGGATCGTCTCACTCGGGCGAATCTATCTGGAACCAATGTGGGTGTTCTATCGCAGCGATGCCACGTGGGACCGGCTGCCAGACCTCAAAGGCAAGCGCATCATCATCGGCCCGGAGGGGAGTGGCACCCGAGCCCTGGCAATGACGCTGCTTGGCGCCAATGGCATCACGCCAGACAACACTGTCATGCTGCCGCTGTCGGGAGCCAACGCTATCGACAGCCTGATCAAAGCCGAGGCAGATGGGGCCTTCTTCACCTCAGCTCCCGCGGCGCCCCAAATCCAGACTCTCATCCGCCGCAAGGATCTCAAGATCATGAGCCTTGCCCATGCCGAGGCTTACACCCGGAAGTTCCCATATCTGTCGCGGATCGTGCTGCCCAAAGGCGCCATTGACCTCGTCGAGAACATACCGGCGTTCGATGTCGAGCTTGTGGCGCCAATGGCAGCATTAGTGGTGCGGGCAGACCTGCATCCGGCCCTTGTCGGGCTGCTGGCGGAAGCAGCCAAGACGGTGCATTCACCTGGTGGACTATTTCATCGGACTGGAGAGTTTCCAAGAGCCCAGGACCCGGAGTTTGAGCTGTCTGAAGACGCCGAGCGTGCGTACAAGTCGGGTCCCACATGGCTGAAGCGCACCCTTCCATTCTGGCTTGCGACCTTCATCGAGAGGACCATCGTCGTCGCAGTCCCGATGGCAGGCATTCTACTCCCCTTGATCAAGCTCGGCCCGGCGCTCTTCAAATGGCGCGTCAGGCGGCGGCTCCTCTACTGGTACAGTCGGCTCAAGGCCCTTGAAACCGCGATCACCGGAGATCCCCGTGGCGACACGCTGGAGGGGCAGTTGCAAGAGCTGGCAACCATCGATCGCGCCGTCGCCAACATCCCGATGCCCGTCAACTTCGTCGACCAGTACTACAGCCTGAGGGCGGCCATCGATCTGGTGCGCCAGCGCCTTACAGCCCGGGCCGCCCAGACCACGGCGGCCCTGACGTAATTTACGGCTCCATGAAGCACCTGTAGACACCGGCTCCGGCGCCCCTTACCAAAACCCCACGACCTTGGGGCTGGAGACGCATGTTCAAGAAAATCCTCATCGCCAATCGCGGCGAGATCGCTTGCCGTGTCATCAAGACCGCGCGCAAGATGGGCATCAAGACGGTAGCGGTCTATTCCGACGCTGATCGCGCCGCGTTGCATGTCGAAATGGCCGATGAAGCCGTGCATATTGGCCCGGCCCAAGCAGCCCAATCCTATCTGCTCGTCGAGAAAATCGTCGACGCCTGCAAACAGACCGGCGCCGAGGCCGTGCACCCGGGCTACGGGTTCCTGTCGGAGCGCGAGGCCTTCCCGGTCGCGCTGGCCAAGGCCGGTCTCGTGTTCATCGGCCCGAACCCCAAGGCAATTGCCGCCATGGGTGACAAGATCGAGTCGAAAAAGGCGGCCGCCAAAGCCAAGGTCTCGACCGTACCCGGCTATCTCGGCGAGATCGCCGACGCCAAGCTGGCCATGAAGATTGCTGCCGAGATCGGCTATCCCGTGATGATCAAGGCCTCCGCCGGTGGTGGTGGCAAGGGCATGCGGATCGCGTACAATGCCAGGGAATGCGAGGAAGGCTTTGGCTCGGCCCGATCCGAGGCAAAGTCGTCATTCGGCGACGACCGTGTGTTCATCGAAAAGTTCATCGAAAATCCGCGACACATCGAGATCCAGGTGCTCGGGGACAAGCACGGTGCCGTGCTCTACCTCGGCGAACGCGAATGTTCCATTCAGCGGCGCAACCAGAAGGTCATCGAGGAAGCGCCCTCACCGCTGCTTGACGAGAAGACGCGCCGCGCCATGGGCGAGCAGGCAGTCGCCCTCTCCAAAGCTGTTGGTTACGATAGCGCTGGCACGGTGGAGTTCGTTGCCGGGCAGGACCGCTCGTTCTTCTTTCTTGAGATGAATACCCGGCTGCAGGTCGAGCATCCCGTGACGGAGATGGTGACGGGCATCGATCTCGTGGAGCAGATGATCCGCGTTGCGGCGGGCGAGAAGCTTGGCTTCAAGCAATCCGACATCAAGCTCAACGGCTGGGCCGTCGAGAGCCGGATCTACGCGGAGGACCCGTATCGCAACTTTCTCCCCTCGATCGGCCGCCTCGTAAAGTACCGCCCGCCACGTGAGGGCTCAGCTGGTGGCCTGACGGTGCGCAACGACACGGGCGTTACCGAGGGTGGCGAAATCTCGATGTTCTACGACCCAATGATCGCCAAGCTCGTGACTCATGCGCCGACGCGCGAGGCAGCCATCGATCTCCAGGCCGAGGCCCTCGATGCCTTCCACATCGACGGCATCCAGCACAACATTCCGTTCCTGACGTCAGTGATGCAGAACGCCCGCTGGCGCAAGGGCACGATTTCGACCGGCTTCATCAAGGAAGAGTTCCCGTTTGGCTTTCATCCGCGCGACGCGACTGCGGACGAACTCGATACGCTTGCTGTCGTGGCAGCCAGCATGGACCATACCAACAACCTGCGCCGTCGGCGCATCAATCAGCAAATCTCCGGTGATGCCGTGCAATTCGCGCACCGGCGCACGGTCCGCCTCGGGGCGTCCGAGCGCTATCTCGATATTGCAGGTGGTGACGACGGCAGACCCTTCCGAGTCACCTTTCTCAACCCCAATGGTGACCCCGGAGCACCGATCGAGACGGCGTCGTCCTGGTGGCCGGGCGAGCCGATCTGGAGCGGCACGATCTCGGGCCGGCAGATCTCGGTGCAAGTGCGACCGCTCATCAATGGTGCTGAGCTGGCTTGGCGCGGCATCGCTATCCCGACCTATGTCTTCACCGAGCGGGAAGCGGCGCTTGCAGCGCTGATGCCGGCGAAGGTCGCAGCCGACATGTCGAAATACCTGCTCTGCCCGATGCCGGGCCTCGTGAAGGCGATCCATGTGACCACCGGGCAGGACATCAAGGCCGGCGATGCGCTGGCCGTGGTCGAGGCCATGAAGATGGAGAACATTCTGCGGGCCGAGCGCGACGGCGTTGTCAAAAAGGTCAACGCCCAGGCCGGTGACAGCCTGGCCGTCGACGCAGTGATCCTGGAGTTCGCATAACGTCCGCCTCAGCGTGCGGCAAGCACCCAGCCGCCGCCTGCGTTGCGCAAGATCAGCCCGTTCTGCGCAAGTGCGACGGCCAGGTTTTGCGGTCCACTCGGATAGCGTAGCGCGACCCGTGCGCTGCGCCCCGACAGTCCGAGAACTTCGACATCCGAGACCTCGGGGGTCGACGACAACTGCCGACTGATCTGCTGCCATTCGCCCATGCTGCGAAACTCAATCGCTATGTTGAGCAGATCCGAGCGCGCGACCGAGTCGGACCTCTCTGTTGTATCACCGGCGCTTGGTCGCGATACCGGGGCTGGGCCAACCGATCCGGCCGAACGCACATTGATCGCCTTCCAGCGCCCCTCGAGAATGCCGAGTGAAATGACCGCAGCCAGCTCGGCCGTATAAGCGAGATCCCCGCTCTCCATGCGATAGACACGCTTCAGGCGGAATGGCGCCACGGCGTCGCGCCCGGATAGCGTGACGTGGATGCGCTTTTGCGCGAAGTCCGGCTCCAGCAGCGCCATGATGATCGTTTCGGTCCCGTAATCGCCGCCGAATGTGCGCATGGAGCCTGGCGAACCCTCGGCCATCGCTTTGATCGTGTCGGGATGTGTCTCCTTCTTCGGTGACACCATCGAGAGCGGCGTCAGCGTGTTCGAAAGATCCAGGCCCTTCCAAGCGTAAAGCCAGGTATCGGAGCCTCGTGCATCTGAAAAAGTCTCAGGCAAGCCTTGTTGGCCGGCGGGCGCGCGATAAATCGGCACCACCGTGACCTGCGGAGCTTGCCGGTCAAGAAACGGAATGCCTTCCCGATCGAGGATTCGGCGAACGGCTTCCGGCTGGAATGAAAAATCATAACTGGCAATGTAGTCAGTCGACGAGTTCCGCTCGGAGCGTACAGCAATGCCGTCGATCAGGTCCGATGCCTTGACGCTCTTCAATTTGCCGATCCGGTTGTAGGCTGCAACCGGTACGATCCGCTTCAACAGGGAACGAAAGGCGGCTTGCTGGCCCTCGGAAATGGCCCGTTCTTTCGCGGCGACAGCATCCGCAGCACGGGCTTCGACGGGGTAGTTGCCGACCGTGAAAACCTTGTCTTCCTTGGCCGCAGCTAGCAACGACCCCGCCAGCGCCAAGCTGGCGCCGAACAGCAAAGCCACGGCACTTGCCGCCCGGTTCACCCAGGTTCGAATGGCCGAATCGCGATCGCCCCGCCCGCTCATCGCTGTCCCTTGCTGTTGCCAATTCGACGGCCCAGCCGTCATCTCCCACCGGTAACGCGCCGAATATCCTGGAACTCTTGGGCAAAACTAGGATACGACCCCGGCAAAATGGGCATCGGCCGCTCGCAGCCGTCGCCAGCGCCCTATGCTCAGGGTAACCTGGACGCATGACAACCCAGCGGAATGGTACATGACCCAATCCACCCCGAAGCGCAATGAGACCGTTTCCTACCGCGATTCCGGGGTCGATATCGATGCCGGAAACGCCTTGGTGCAGGCAATCAAGCCACTAGTGAAGGCGACCCGCCGATCAGGCGCAGACGCGGATCTTGGCGGCTTCGGCGGATTGTTCGATCTCAAGGCCGCCGGATTTCGCGATCCGATCCTGGTCGCCACCAATGACGGAGTTGGCACCAAGTTGAAGATCGCGATCGACACGGACCAGCACGATACGATCGGCATCGATCTCGTCGCGATGTGTGTCAACGATCTCGTCGTGCAAGGCGCTGAGCCACTGTTTTTTCTCGATTATTTTGCGACTGGCAAATTGGACGTCGAGAATGCCCGGAGGGTCGTTGGAGGCATTGCCGCCGGTTGCAGGGAGGCCGGATGCGCGCTGATCGGCGGCGAGACCGCTGAAATGCCCGGCATGTATGCCGCGAAGGACTATGACCTCGCGGGGTTCTCAGTGGGCGCCGTTGAACGCGGCGAGATACTGCCGCGCGGCGACATTGCCATTGGTGACATACTGATCGGGCTCGCGTCGTCCGGCGTCCATTCCAACGGCTACTCGTTGGTTCGCAAGCTCGTCGAGCGAGAGGGTCTTGCCTGGGGTTCGCCAGCCCCGTTCGCCAAGGAACAGTCCCTAGCGCAAACCCTGCTCACCCCCACGCGGATCTATGTAAAACCGATCCTTGCCGCAATTCGCGCGACGGGCAGCAGTGGGGCGGCGGGCGCGATCAAGGGCCTCTCGCATATCACGGGGGGGGGGCTGTCCGAGAACATCCCACGCGTGATGCCGGCGGGTCTCGCCGCGCATGTCGATCTGACCGGGTTTAAGGCGCCAGCTGTCTTCGGATGGCTGCAAAGAGCTGGCAACCTCGACAATGAGGAAATGCTGCGCACGTTCAACTGCGGTATCGGCATGGTCGTCATCGCCGACAAGGCACGCGCGGATGCCGTCATGGCGGCGCTGCGCGAGGCAGGCGAGGCGCCGATTGCGCTCGGCGCCGTCGAGGCCGGTCGTGGCGTCAAATCCTCCGCCAAAGGCAAGGGCGAAGCCGAAGCCGTGCGCTATAGCGGCCAGCTCGGATAGACAATTCGACTTCAAACCCGATGTTTACACTATTTTCTTGACAGTAATGATTCGCGTTTGCAGATTTATTTCGTAGCGTCGTTCTCATTATTTTTGTGGGGTGTTTCATGCTTACGTCATTTTCGCGCGTCGCACGTGCTGCGAGCATCATGGGCTTGCTGATTGGCGCCGCGGTCCCAGCATTCAGCCAAACACCAACCATCACAACCTTCGCAATGCCGTCTGATGTCGGCCCGATATTGGCCGGTCTGTCGGTTGGTTCAGATGGCGCGCTTTGGTTCACCGATCAAAGCCGCAATCGGATCGGCCGGATCACGACAGCCGGGTCCGTGACGACATTCCCGATCCTGTCGGCTGGTGCTGGATTGGGTAGAATTCAGCCCGGGCCGGACGGCGCACTCTGGTTCAGCCAACCACTCGTAAACAAGATCGGCCGGATGACCACCGCGGGCGTCGTTACGGAGTTCACTGTCCCAACAGCGGCCAGCGGACCAGCTGGCCTTTGGGCCGGCCCCGATGGCAACATCTGGTTTCCGGAGTTCAATACGAACAAGATCGCCAAACTCACGACCAGCGGAACGTTCACCGAATACAATATCCCGACACTTGCCAGCCAGCCACGCGGCCTCGGTCCGGGCCCTGATGGCGCGATGTGGTTCGTTGAGCAGGCCGGCAATAAAATTGGTCGCATCACAACGACCGGCGCCATCACCGAGTTCACGGTGCCAACCCAAAATGCAAACCTTCGATCGATCAAATCCGGGCCGGATGGTGCGCTTTGGTTTGTCGAGCGCAGCGGCGAAAAGATCGGCCGGATTACAACCAGCGGCTCCTTCACCGAGTTTCCCCTCGTCGCCGGCAGCCGCGCGTCCTATTTGCGTGAGGGTCCCGACGGGGCCATGTGGTTCATCAATGACACCGGCAACAAGCTTGGTCGAATCACGATGACCGGCGCGGTGACCGAGTTTTCTTCGCCGGTTCCATTGACCAGCATCGATGCCATCGTCACCGGGCCTGACGGTAACCTATGGTTTACCGCCGCTTTGCCAACAAATCTGGCGATCGTGGGCTACCTTGTGCCGCCGACACCGACGTCACCGTTGTTCTCGGCAGTTCTGCCGAGCAGCCGATCGGTCCAGGTCGGATCGACGGCAACCGCCTTCGCCAGCATCATCAACTCCGGTCAGGCTGGCGCAACGGGGTGCAAAATCTCGCTTGTGGGCGACCTCGCAGCAAACATGTCCTTTCAGACGACCGATCCGCAGACGAATACGCTGACGGGCACACTCAATACGCCGGTTGCGATCGCAGCCGGGGCGACGCAAAGCTTTTTGATCGCATTTGCTGCCAACGCCCCCAACGTTTCAACAGACGTGCAGCTTGGATATAGCTGCGATGGGCTTCCTGCGGCGGGCACAATTACGGGTGTGAATACGCTGGCTCTGACCTTCAATGCGACGCCAGCACCGGACGCGATTACCATTGGGCTCACACCATCGGCCGATGGTTATTTGCGAACTGCTGCGCCAAGCAACACCGAAGTATTTGTGATCTCGTCGATCAATATCGGTGCGGCGGGAAGTCTGACGGCGCGGGTACGACCCTCGACGCCGTCGCTGCCGTTGACTGCGAGCATCTGCCGGACCAATCCGACAACCGGCGTGTGCACAACACCGCTGGCTCCGACTGTGACGGCGACGATTGCCCAAAATGAGATCTCGACCTGGGGCGCATTTTTGACGGCGAGCGGCGCCATCCCGAGAGATCCGGGACGCTCGCGCGTCGTCTTCGAGTTCGTCGATCAGAATGGTGTGGTTCGCGGCTCGACATCGACTGCCGTTACAACAGAGCCGCGGCCAACCCAGTAGCGCTGCCATTGGCACGTGCAGCAGCCCCTTTCCACGGGTTTGCCGCCGTGCATAAGTGCGGCGACGAACCAATCCTCGGGAGACCCCCATGCTGCACCTTGCCGACAACATGAACCGGCTTGGCACCGAGACCGCCTTCGACATCCTGGCGCGCGCTGCCGAGCTGCAACGGCAGGGCAAGGACGTCATTTCGCTGGGCATCGGCCAACCTGATTTTCAGACGCCGACACATATCGTCGAAGCTGCCATCAAGGCCCTACGCGATGGCCACCACGGCTATACACCGGCGCAAGGCATTCTGCCGTTACGCGAGGCGGTCTCCCGCGACCTGAAGCGCCGGCATGGCGTCGAGGTCTCGCCTGACAATGTCGTGATCATGCCCGGCGGCAAGCCGACGATGTTCTTCGCGATCCTGATGTTCGGCCAACCCGGCGCCGAGATCATGTATCCAGATCCGGGATTCCCGATCTACCGCTCGATGATCGAATACACAGGCTCCAAGCCCGTGCCGATCGTGCTTCGGGAGGCGAACGAGTTCGCGTTCTCCGCCGACGAGGTGCTGGCTGGCATAACCAGCAAGACATCGCTGATCATTCTCAATACACCCGGCAATCCGACCGGCGGCGCCGTGCCAGAGGCCGAGATCAAGAAGCTGGTGAAAGGCCTCGAAAAACATCCGAACGTCGCTATCATGGCCGACGAGATCTATTCGCAGATGCTCTATGGCGGCCGCGAACATGTGAGCTTCCTGAAATTCCCGGAGATCCGCGACCGGCTAATCATTCTCGACGGCTGGTCGAAGACCTATGCCATGACCGGCTGGCGGCTCGGCTTCTCGGTTTGGCCGAAAAGCCTGGTCGACAAGGTCGTTCGCCTCGCCGTCAATTGCCATTCTTGCGTCAATGCGCCGACGCAGTTTGCCGGCATTGCTGCGCTCGATGGGCCTCAAGACGAGGTCGTGAAGATGGTCAAGGCCTTCGACGAGCGCCGCAAGGTCATCATTCCCATGCTGAACCAGCTGCCGGGCTTCAAGTGCGTAGATCCGGGCGGCGCATTCTATGCATTTCCGAATATCACCGGCACCGGCATGAGCGCGAAAGAGTTGCAAAACAAGATGCTGGAGAAGGCCGGCGTCGCGACGGTTGCCGGCACCAGCTTCGGCATTCATGGCGAGGGCTACATTCGCTTTTCCTACGCAAACTCGACCGAGAACATCAAGAAGGCGATCGATCGGATCGGGAAACTGCTCGTCGAAGGCTAGGCTGGTGGCCAGTGGCCTGCTACAGCGTTATGGTTCGGCAGGCATTTCAAGCAGGAGGCTGCCATGGTCAGCAAGGCCGTTACGCCGGTTGGGCTCAATCACCTCGTCCTGAACGTTCGCGATCTCGCAGAATCGCATGCGTTTTGGACCGAGATCGTAGGCTTCAAGCAGGTCGCCGAGTTACATGCCACGCCGACGCGTCCGAACCCGCCGAAGTTGCGATTCTACAGCGGCGATCGCGGTGGCGGTGTCCTGAGCCATCACGACCTGGCTTTGATGGAGACTCCGAACTTACCGCGGCCCGCTGACAACGGAGCCACGGGCGGAATTCCGAGCGCGATCGGCCACATCGCTGTGACACTTCCGAGCCGTGAGGCGTGGCTCGAGCAGCTTGCTCACATGCAATCCCGCAATGTGAGTTTCGATCGACGGATCGAGCATGGTATGACGCATAGCGTCTACATCCGCGATCCAAACGGCTATAGTGTCGAGCTACTCTACGACCTCCCGCGCGATATTTGGGAAGGCGACATTGATGCCGCGCAGAACTACGCCGTGCACCTCCCGACCGAAGGACCCGAGGCCCTGCAGGATCGAACCGAAGGTCTGCCCGTGTTCAAGACAAAGCAGCCAGCTTCGACGTAGCGAGCAAGCCAATTGAGCTGACAGACCAGCGGAAAACCGGGCTGTGGCCGAAACCGCAGCAGCCCGGTGCCACCAGCTATTTTGCTGCCGCGGCTCCAGCCATGGCGACCTGTGCGTCCTGCTCAGATGTTACGCCTGACACGCCGATTGCACCGACGACCTTCCCGTCGGCGATGACCGGCACACCGCCTTCAAGGGCGGTCACATTGCGCGCCGATAGCAACCGTAAGCCGGCGCCGCCGCCTGCAACAACATCTTGCAACGCCTTGGTCGGGCGGCGGAAGTCGAGTGCTGTCCGTGCTTTGCCGATCGCAATGTCCACCGATCCGGTTTGCGTGCTGTCGAGTTTCACCAGCAAAATCAGCGAGCCGGTCGTATCCAGGATCGCAATTGCGACCGGCCAATTGTTCTTCTTGGCTTCGGCCTCTGATGCAGCCATGGCCTTTTTAGCAGCTTCGAGCGACATCGGAGCCCCGTAGGCCGGCGGTGGCGTCTGGGCAGAGGTCGTCACAGTCGCCATCGTCATCAGCGCCGCTGCTGCAATCAATATCTTGCACCGATTCATGTTTCCTCCGGTCACACGTTTATTGTCACTTTGGGGTCATCCCCCTGGGACTGTGCCCGCGAGAAAAAGTGTTGACCAGGCACATTCCCGTGTCCAGCCCGCTGATTGATCTCAATCCTTTGTTTACCAAGCTTGGCCACACTCATCGCCTCTGGCCATTGCCGCCGGATGCGTGAGGTCTCGTATGAAGGCGCTCGTCTTTTTTTTGGCGCTGCTGGCTACAGCCAAGGTCGGATACCAGGAATATCTGGTGCGGTCGGCGACCAATGAGGTCATTGTCGCTGCCTACCGAGACCGAGCCATCACGGCATGCCAGCGGGATGCCAAAGGTTCGACCTTGGCCACCGCCGGCGCCTGGTCAAAACCGGACAGCGTCAGGCTGGTCATCGGCAAAAGCAATCTTGCCGTCTATTTCTGGCAGGTCGATCACGCGCTGTGGCAGGCCCGGTTCAAGAACCCTTACCTGCACGTTGCTGCCACGGACAAGCGATCCAGCATCTATTGCGAATTCGACATCGTGCACGGTTCGGCATCCGTCTATCGGATGTAGGCCTAATTGTTTGCCATCCGCGGCCAGCTGACGAACACGGCTTCGAGCGCAAGCCGGCGCGCGTCAGGCTCAAGGCCCGCGCGCCGCAACGCCCTGATCGCATCGCCAAGTGCGATCATGTGCGCGCCTTCGGCGCTGGTTGGACCCAGCGCCTTCAAGGTAAGCAAGATCGTTCGCGCGAATTCCTTCTTCTTCGCCGCATCGTTGAGCTGGGTCAGTACGCCAGTCTCCGGCAGGTGCCCCGTGGACGGCTGAGAGGTCCGGCTCGCCGCCTCCCAAAGCGGGATCGGAATCTGGTAGTCGAGCGCATCCAGAACCGTCGCCAAGCGATGCAGCAACTCGCCGCCCATCCGTCCGCGCAACGCAAACTGCTCCGCGTGAACTAGGTTCTCACCACGCGGGCCCTGCCACTTCGGGTCCGCAAGATCGATCAGAACCAGCCAGTGCTGGAGCGGGCCCACCCTCTCGGACGGCTGCAGCGATGCGGTCCAGGCCTTGGCCTTGTCGTAGCGGCCAGCGGCGAGATTGATCTCGATCGCGGTTTCGGCAAACCAGCTGATCTCCTGCGCCGGCGCCAGCCCTTCCACAGACTTGGCCAGCATATCTGCGACGGGCATATAGAGGCCGGTCCGGCGCGCGTCGTCGAGCAGGGCACGGGCCAGCCGCGTCTTTTTCATCGGCGTGCGTTCGGCTTCCGTTGCCTTGAACAGCAGAGCGCGCCGCAGTCCGGGATTGTTGCGTGCCGCGAGCGGGTCGGCAAGCTCGTCGGCCCCGAATGATTGCGCACGATAGATGCCCGCCAACACATCCGGTGTCAGGGCATTGTAGCGGGCCGCGGCTTCGGCAGCGGCAACTTTCAGAGACGGCTCGCCGGCCAACCCGGTCGCAATCGCGACCAGCAGCGCCGGCTCCGCTTGCTCGAGAACTTGTGCCGGCAATTCGGCCTTCGCCAGTTCGAAAAAGCGGTAATCCAACAGGGAGAGGCGCTTGCCCGAAGGAACCTTCACCGGCTCGCCCGCAACCAGCGTGTCAAGCACTGCCAGCGCCTGCGGCGCACTCACCGTTTCGCTCCGCGCCAGTTCCACTGTCAGCCCGGCGGCGGTCGTATCGCCAGCAGCTGCCTGGCAATAACCGTTGAGTAGCAGGATCTCGCCGCGAATCTGAACTGGCAGATCGGTTTGATTTTTAACCGCACTTCTGGCCAAAGAGCAGCCCGTCTCGCGGTCGCCAATGCCGATGCTGGTGCGGGCAACGAGGGCAGCGAGCAGCGGATCCGCTGGGGCTTGGCCGGATTTCAGGCGCTCGCCCAGCTCGGCGGTCAACCCGCTTCGATAGAGAGCCTCGATCCGCAGCGCCTCGAACGGGGCCGTACCCGGGCCCGATTGCATCGGGGTCGCCTGGGTCGACCAGATCCGCTTCCACAAGCTGTGCATGGCGGCGGATCGCGGCGGCACTTCGAGGCCACCGACAAGTGTCTCGACGGCTTTTGCATCGAGGCCCTGCCAAAGCTCCATTGGCAGGCCTGATCCGTCGCTTGCGATAACGGGCTGCAGCTCTCCGCGGTCAACTGTTCGCGCCCGTTCACCAACTGGCGGCGAAAGCGGGCTTGCGGTAACCGGTCCAGGTGCATCTCTCCCAAAGCTCGGCTCGTCTTGCCTGCCGCCAGCGGGCCGCTGGAACTGTTCCGGATTGTTCCATGGTTTGCTGCCGATACCGTCCATCGACGGCAGCGCCGTCCTGGCCGGCTCAGGCGGCGGGGCATTGCGGCTGGCGCGCGGTGCCTGGTCCCGGTCCTTGAAGGGGTTCCAGCCGTCCTCGGCGCTGATGGGGGCTACCGACGCTAGAACGAGCCCCAGCCCCAGGACAGCAGCACGATTGCAACATGGCATAGCGCGGTGGTCCTCAGACTACCGGCGCACCTTCACTCCAGGCACCGGATTGGTCACTTCTTTTGGTTCCGGTTCGAAGAACTCCGACAGCACGAACAGTCCGCCGACGGTGACGGCCGACAGCAAACCGACGACAAACATGAAGCGGAGCAGACTTGGCATTCGGGAACCCGTGAGATCCAGTTGGTATTCATGTAAATTGGCGTCATTATGACCCGAAGCACGGCCAGATCCAAAGCTGGGACTTCGGGCTTTGTGCGGACGGTTAGAAAAGCCGTCTACGGCCTTGAAAGGATTGGACTTGGTTTCAAGTTGCACAGACCCTGCCGGCGACCTCCGTCGGCCTGCCAACGTCGCCGGACGGACAAAATGATTCGGCTGAGATGGTACCGCCGCGCCCAGCAGGACGACGCCCAAGCGCAGTCGGTCCGCAAGCGCCTTGGCAACCGGTCGATCGTCATGATCGGCCTGATGGGTTGCGGCAAGTCGTCGATTGGGCGGCGCCTCGCTACCCGCCTCTCGGTCCCGTTCGTCGACGCCGACGATGAAATTGAGCGCGTTGCCTATAAATCGATTCCGGAGATTTTCGAGGATGAGGGCGAGGCCTTCTTCCGCGATCGCGAATGCAAGGTCATCGGCCGGCTGCTCCAGAACGGTCCCCAAGTGCTGGCGACCGGTGGCGGCGCCTACATGAACGCTCAAACGCGTGACAACATTCGCCTCGCCGGATTTTCGGTTTGGCTGAAGGCGGATCTCCCGATCCTGATGCGGCGAGTCATGAAGCGCGACAATCGCCCGCTCTTGAAAGCCGCCGACCCGGAAGCTGTCATGCGCCGCCTGATGGCCGAACGGTATCCGGTTTACGCTGACGCCAATCTGATTGTCGAAAGCCGGGAAACGCCACACGAGGCCGTGGTTGGCGAGATCGTCACCGCATTGGTCGATCACCTGGACCTCGTCGCGACCGTGAAGGTCAGGTAACCACACGCCATCCGATACCCCGCATGAACCCATCGTGGATACCGCACTCCAATGCCGAACGAGCCACAAACACCGCGTCCGATCAGCCCGGCGACCCAGGTCAACGTCGCGCTCGCCGAACGCCGCTATGAGGTCCTGATCGGACCCGGCCTCCTAGGCCAGGCCGCCGATCTGATCGCCAGACAGCTCGGCGCGGCGGGCAAATGCGGGATCGTCACCGACGAGAACGTTGCGGCACGCCACCTAAAACCACTGGAGGCGCAACTCGCCGCCGCCGGCCGCCATGCGGGCACAGTCGTTCTGAAGCCCGGCGAAACCACCAAGAGCCTGGAGCAGCTCGGCGCCGTCTGCGACCAACTGCTCGCCATGGGCCTCGAACGCCGCGATTTCGTCATCGCCCTTGGCGGCGGGGTGATCGGCGATCTCTCGGGCTTCGCGGCCAGCATCCTGCGCCGGGGCATTCGCTTCGTGCAAATCCCAACGACGCTGCTGGCCCAGGTTGACAGCTCGGTCGGCGGCAAGACCGGCATCAATACGCGACACGGCAAGAACCTGCTTGGCGCCTTCCACCAGCCGAGCCTGGTGCTCGCCGACACCGATGTGCTGACAACGCTATCGGCCCGCGAGATGCGCGCCGGTTATGCCGAAGTGGTCAAATACGGCCTGCTCGGCGACGCCCCGTTCTACAACTGGCTCGACCGCCATTGGCAAAGTCTGTTCGGCAACGACCCGGCCTACCTCACCGAAGCCGTCGGCCGCAGCGTCTCGGCCAAAGCGGCAATCGTTGCGCGTGACGAGACCGAGACCGGCGACCGGATGCTGCTCAATCTCGGTCACACCTTCGGCCACGCATTGGAGGCCTGGGCTGGATATTCGGACCGCCTGCTGCATGGCGAGGCCGTCGCCATCGGCATGGCGCAGGCATTCCGGTTCTCCGAGGCGGAAGGTTTGCTTGCCCCTGGAGCGGCAGCGCGTGTCGAGGCGCACCTCAAAACCGTCGGCTTGCCGACCCGCGTGTGCGATATCCCGGGAGCCGCGGGCCCCGATGTCGACACGCTGCTGCGCCTGATGGCGCAAGACAAGAAAGTTCAAGGCGGCCGCATGACGTTCATTCTCGTGCGCGGGATAGGCGAAGCCTTCGTTACCCGCGATGTGCCGCCGGACCGTTTGCGCACGTTCCTCGAGCGCGAAATCGCGCGATGACGGCACCCATCGGCACAAGCTCGTGCCTTGCATCTACCCGACGGTAAAGAAATGTCTCTTGAAGTTGTTCTCACACTGCTGGCGATCTTCGCGCTGCTGCTGCTATCCGCATTTTTCAACGGCAGCGAGACGGCACTCACCGCCGCCTCCCGGGCGCGCATGTTGGCCCTGGAGCAGGAAGGCAATTCGAAAGCCGCGCTGGTCAACCGGCTGCTGAAATCGCCCGAAAAGCTCATTGGCGCCGTACTCCTCGGCAATACGCTGGTCGACGTGCTGGCTTCGGCGATGGCCGCAAGCCTCGCTGTGGCGCTGATCGGTGAGATCGGCGTCATCTATGCGACGGCGATGATGACGATCCTGATCGTCATTTTTGCGGCCGTTCTGCCCAAGACCTACGCGCTCGCCTGGCCCGACAAGATGGCGCTCCTCGTTGCGCCGATCATGCGAGTCCTGATCTGGGTCCTGATGCCGTTCACGACCGGCATCCAGGCGATCGTGCGCGTTCTCCTGAAGCTGACACCGTCGAAGCGGGACGATGCGGCCAACATTCTTGCTGCCGACGAGGAGATCCGCGGAACCATCGAGCTGCAAAAGCAGGAAGGTTCCGTCGCCAAGACCGACGCGGCAATGCTCGGTGGCGTGCTCGACCTGAAGGATCTTCAGGTTCTCGACGTGATGGTCCACCGAACCAAGATGGAAACGGTCAATGCGGACGATCCGCCAAAGCGCATCATCGAGCAGGTGTTGAGCAGCCAGTATTCCCGTGTTCCCGTGTGGCAAGGGGGAGCCGACAACATCGTCGGGGTGTTGCATTCGAAGGACCTGCTTGCAGCGTTGGATCGATCAGACTGGAGCCCGGAGAAACTCGAGATCCTATCCATTGTCAGTCCGGCATGGTTCGTCCCGGACACGACGAGCCTCAAGGACCAACTCAGCCAGTTCCTGAAGCGACACGCCAAGCTCGCACTCGTTGTCGACGAGTACGGGGAAGTGCAAGGGCTGGTGACGCTCGAGGATATCCTGGAAGAGATCGTCGGCCAGATCGCCGACGAGCATGATACCCAGGAGGTGCAGATCCGCCCGCAATCCGACGGCTCGGTAACGGTGGAAGGAACGGTTGCGTTGCGCGATCTCAACCGAGCGATGGACTGGGACTTGCCGGACGCAGCCGCGACCACGGTTGCGGGTCTGGTGATGCATGAAGCCCAAACCATTCCCGAAATCGGGCAGGCCTTCACGTTCTACGGATACCGCTTCGAAATCGTGCGGAAGCAACGCAACCGCATTACCGGCGTTCGCGTGCGCCGGCTTTCTGACAAATCGGACAAGGCTGGATCAGCAACCGCTGTGACGGAACCAGCCGCGAGGAATTGACCATCGGCAGTGGGTCGACAGGGGGAATCACGTTAGGCTACGTATCGAATCTTGACATCGAGCCCTGAGCGCACATGACCGGCCCAGAGCCACACTCGCCGACGGCCGTCATCGAGAGCTTTCTCGAAATGATGTCGGCCGAAAAGGGCGCCGCCAAGAACACGATCGATGCCTATCGCCGCGATCTCGATGACTTTGCAGCTTTCTTGGGCAATCGCCATCAAGCCTTGATAACCGCCGTCCCGAGGGACATCGGCGCCTATTTGCAGCATATTTCGCAGGCCGGACTCGCGACCACGTCGCGAGCGCGTCGCCTGTCGTCGATCCGTCAGCTCTATCGGTTCATGGTCAACGACGAGATCATCAATGAGGACCCAACCGTCGGCTTTGCTGGACCGCGGCGCGAACGTCCGCTGCCGAAAGTGCTCTCGATCGCCGAAGTCGAACGCTTGTTGAATGGCGCGGCCCGGCGCATCGATGGCAAGTTTGGTCGTGAGCGCGTGCGCGCGCTGCGGCTCAACGCGCTGCTCGAAGTGCTGTATGCGACCGGCATGCGTGTCTCCGAGCTCGTCGGCCTGCCCCGAAGTGTGCTCGACGGCGACGACCGGATGCTGACCATTACCGGCAAGGGCGGCCGGCAGCGGATCGTGCCGCTGAACACCGAAGCGCGGGCGGCGCTGCAGCGCTATCTCAACATTGGGCAACGACGGCGATGATGTCGCGCCGATGCTTAAGTCGCGCTGGCTGTTCCCGTCAAAAAGCGCCGAGGGTCATTTGACGCGCCAGCGGCTCGGGCAGGAGCTCAAGGAGTTGGCGCTGGAAACGGGCCTCGATCCCGATCGCGTGTCGCCGCATGTCCTGCGGCACGCCTTTGCGAGCCACCTGTTGGACCGGGGCGCTGATCTGCGGGCCGTGCAGCAGCTGCTCGGTCATGCCGACATCTCAACCACGCAGATCTACACGCACGTTCTCGAAGAGCGGTTGCGCAAGCTCGTCCACGAGCACCATCCACTGGCACAGACCCGGTTGAGTTGAGGGGCCCGAAGAGTTCACCCGGCATTGCAGCTCCTGTGGTCCGATTCGTGTGGCTCCCAGCGAAGTGAGCACCCCATTGCGCACCAAGGCCTGTTCACAACAGGGGCGCGTGGCGCTTGACGGGACGCATCCGGGCAGGGATTGTGCCCTCGAACGCGACCAGAAAATACCAATGGCAGCAAGCACCTGTCTTCTGCCGGACCGGCGACTGAAGGGCGGCACGACCCAGCATGCGCACATACATCGCAGAAATCGACAAGCCGATCGCGGAGCTGGAAAGCAAGGTCGCCGAGTTGCGGTCACTCGCGGCAGATGGCGGCAATGTCTCGATCGCAGACGAGATCAACAAGCTGGAACAGAAGGCCCGCCAGCTTCTGGTAGAGACCTATTCCAAATTGAACCCATGGCAGAAAACGCAAGTCGCAAGGCATCCAGAGCGGCCCCATGCACTGGACTACATCGGCGCGCTGATTCAGGACTTCACGCCGCTCGCTGGCGACCGCTACTTCGCCGAAGACGCAGCGATCATGGGCGGCCTCGGTAAGTTCCGCGGCAAAGGCGTCGTCGTCATGGGTCACGAGAAGGGCCACGACACCGAAAGCCGCATCAAGCACAACTTCGGCATGGCGAAGCCGGAAGGCTATCGCAAAGCCGTACGGCTGATGGAAATGGCTGACAAGTTCGGCCTACCCGTTCTCACGCTCGTCGACACCGCCGGCGCCTATCCCGGCATCGGAGCCGAGGAGCGCGGTCAAGCCGAAGCGATTGCCCGCTCGACTGATTGCTGCCTGGCACTCGGCGTGCCGCTCATCACGATGGTGATCGGCGAGGGTGGCTCGGGCGGCGCCGTTGCCATCGCGACAGCCAACCGCATCCTCATGCTGGAGCACGCCATCTACACGGTCGCCTCTCCTGAGGCCGCAGCCACCATTCTCTGGCGTGATGCGGCGCGCGCCAAGGATGCTGCAACCAGCATGAAGATCACCGCGCAGGATCTGCTGGGCCTAGGCGTGATCGACGAGATCGTGCCGGAGCCCGTCGGCGGCGCGCATCGCGACAAGAGCGATATGATTGCGCGCGCCGGCAATGCCATGTGGGCGTCGCTGGAGTCCTTCAATCGCATGAGCCCGGACGAGATCCGCCGACAGCGCCACGATCGCTTCCTCGCCATCGGGCGCTCCCTGTAGCCGCGACGCCGGTCAGGCGGCCGCGACAAGCTTCATCGTCACCTCGCCGCAACCGTCGATCACGCCCCTCAGGTCGTGCCGGCCCGTGATCCAATTCATGCCGATCAGGCTGCCTGTGATGACGATCTGGCCGGCCGACAGCTTTTTCTGAAGCTTCCCGAGTGCGGCCGGCAAAACCTCGAGCGCACGCCAGGGATCTGCGCTCTGCCCGTCCTTCAGCATCTGCCCATCGACGAAGAGACGACCTGGCACCGCCTTGAAGCCCATTGCGCGCCACCCCGTTATCTCCGGGCCAACAACGATGCCGTGGTTCGAGATCGCATCGGCCAACGCGACATGCCGCTCGACGTTTGCCGGATCGGCAATCCGGCTCTGGCAGAGCTCGAACACCACGTGGGCCGCCCCAACCGCCTTTATGATCTCCGCGCGCGAGGCGCCGGGCGCCACGTCCCGGCCCATCCGAAACGCGATCTCGAGCTCCATGCCGGCCGGCTCCGAGCCAACGACCGTCCAAGTTCCGCCATTGGCAACGGCTCCGACATCCAGGATCGGCGCGAACGTCACCATGCCACCCGGCAGCTCGTTGACTTTCCACCCGATTGTGCGCGCGCCGAGCGCGGCGATCATCTTGTCCTGAACGACCGCAGCCTCGTCGAAATCCCGCGGCGCGTCCGGCAGGACGATCCGGGTTCCCGCGCGCCTGGCTGCGGCGAGGCGCAGTGCAATGTCTGTCAATCGATCTTGAGACACGATTCGTCCTCCTCTCAGCGAATAGCCTCGCCCGGAGCATACGCCTTGATGGCCATGGCGTGCACCCGATGCCGCAGCAGATCGCCGAGCGCGTCATTGACCATCCGGTGCCTATCCACCCGCGAGCGGCCCTCGAACACCTTTGAGACCACCAGGAGACGAAAATGGCTCTCACCCGTCCCCGGCGACGAGGCATGCCCCGCGTGCATGTGCGAACTCGTTGACGACATCCAGCCGTGTCGGCTCGAGCGCCACCATCAAGCGCTGCCGAATGTCCTGCTCCGTGCTCATCTCGGTGTCCTTTTGCGCAATCCGATGCCCGGTCGCAACGGCCGCATGCAAACGCGCACAGCCGTCCTTGTCTATCGGGGGCAACTCGGACCATAATCCAGCAGGATGAAACCAACTTCCAAATATTTCGACAGCATTCGCATCAAGCGTGGTGAGGCGACCGCCGCCAAGCCAATCGCGCAGGCTTGCCAGTGGAAGGGCTGCAAACTCGCCGGCAACCACCGGGCGCCCAAGGGCCGCGGCCGCGACGGCGAGTTTTATGCCTTCTGCATGGACCATGTGCGGCAATTCAACGCGACCTACAATTACTTCGACGGCATGAGCGATGTTGAAGTCGAGGATTTCCAGAAGAGTTCGATCACCGGCCACCGCCCCACGTGGAAGCTCGGTGAGAACGCCGCAGCTGCCGGTCGCGAGGCCCCTAACGGGTCGGGCGGCTACGCTCGCTTCGCCCGTGACGGCGGCGCCGACCCGCACGATTTGCTCCAGAATCCCGAGGAATCTGGCTCAAAATCTGGAAAAGCTGCACGCCGGGGCCTGAAGCCGCTGGAGCGAAAAGCGCTCGAACTCGCTGCACCTGCCGGAGACCGCCTCTAAGGACGACATCAAGACCCGTTTCAAGGACTTGGTTAAACGTCACCACCCCGATGCCAACGGTGGAGATCGCGCATCCGAAGACAAGTTGCGCGAAATCATCCAAGCCTATAACTATTTGAAGCAGGCAGGACTCGTATGAGCCTGCCCAGAGTTGACCTCTGGCTGCCGTCTGGCATCCAGGCGAAATTACTCCGAGATATCCGGCAGTTCTGCCCTGTCGAGTGGCAGCCTCCGGTGAGGCAACTAGGGATCAGGAATCAACAAACAGATGCGCGCCCAAGCTCAGGCCGGAGCCCCCGGCATGCCGGACACGATGGTGTCCGTTCGGAAGGTTTTTGGCATCGACTCCGACATGGAGGCGCCAGCCTACAGCAAGTCGGACCCACATGTTCCTGATTTGGATGCGGACTACCTTTTCAACAAGGAAGTCACGCTCGCGATTCTCGCCGGCTTCAAGCACAACCGGCGTGTCATGGTTCAGGGCTATCACGGCACTGGCAAGTCGACGCATATCGAGCAGGTTGCGGCACGGCTCAATTGGCCCTGCGTTCGCGTCAATCTCGACAGTCACGTCAGCCGCATCGATCTGGTCGGCAAGGACGCCATCGTGCTGAAGGACGGCAAGCAGGTCACCGAGTTCCGCGAAGGCATTTTGCCGTGGGCCCTGCAAAACAATGTAGCGCTCTGCTTCGACGAGTATGACGCTGGCCGGCCGGACGTGATGTTCGTAATCCAGCGCGTGCTCGAGGTGTCGGGGAAGCTTACCCTGCTCGACCAGTCGAAGGTCATCCGCCCGCATCCCGCGTTCCGCCTGTTCTCGACGACGAACACCATCGGCCTCGGGGATACGTCCGGCCTCTATCACGGCACCCAGCAGATCAACCAGGGTCAGATGGACCGCTGGTCAATCGTGGCGACGCTCAATTATCTGCCGCATGACGACGAAGTTGGCATCGTTCTCTCGAAAGCCAAGGCCTTCAACAAGAGCGACGCGAAGAAGAAGGTCATCAACAACATGGTGCGCGTTGCCGACCTCACTCGATCGGCGTTTATCAATGGCGACCTGTCGACCGTCATGAGTCCGCGCACCGTGCTCACGTGGGCCGAGAACTCCGAGATCTTCGGCTCGGTCGGCTTCGCGTTCCGCATGACGTTCTTGAACAAGTGCGACGAGCTCGAGCGGCCGCTGGTTGCCGAATTCTATCAGCGCTGCTTCGGCGAAGAGCTTCCGGAGTCTGCGGCGAACGTCGCGCTCAGCTGATCACCATGTCATCCCGGGGCCCAGCCCCGGGATCTTCACGCATAGCGACCTACCGTCTGCGTGATGGGCTTACTCAATGTCGACCCTTCGCGCCTGAGGATCACCGGATCCTGGGTCCGAGGCCCGGGATGACCAACCATGGCGACACCACCGAAGAAGAACAAAGAATCCCCCTCGGAACCATTCAAGCGCGTGCTTGGATTGGCCGTGAGGGCGATCGCCGGCGACGACCAAGTCCAAGTCAACTATGCGCCTGGAAAACCGGAGATCGATGGAAACCTCGTCCAGTTGCCGGAACCTTCCCGGATACCGTCGGCCAAAGAGATCGCCGTCATCCGGGGCTGGGCCGATAGTTTCGCGCTGACAGCCGCCCGTCATAACCCGAAGCTGCACAATCGTCTGGCCCCGTCCGCCGGACCGGCCCGCGCGGTATTCGAGGCGGCTGAGCGCGCGCGCGTCGAATCACTCGGCGCCATGCGGATGTCCGGCATGGCAAACAACTTAACCGCCAAGATCGAAGACCAATTTGCGCACGGCCGCTTTGCCAACGTTTCCGACAAGAGCGAGGCCCCGATCGAAGACGCGCTCGCCTTGCTGGTGCGCGAACGGCTTACGGGACTGGCGCCTCCGGAGACTGCCAAGGGCCTCGTCGACGTCTGGCGACCCTTCATCGAGGAGAAGGGCGCGAAAGCATTCGAACGCCTTGAGAAGGTAGCCGAAGATCAAGTCGCGTTCGGGCGCATGATGCGCGAGATGCTGAAGGCGCTGGAACTTTCCGAGGAGCTGTCGGACGGCGAGAAGCAGGACGGTGACAGCGACGACGAGCAGCAGCCCGACGGCGGCGAATCGGAGGCGCAGGACAACGCCGACAATCCCGATTCGCAAGATCAGGACAGCGACGATCAGCGGGCCGAAGGCGAGGAAGGCGAGACCACCGAAACCTCGGAAGCCGGCGAGACCGACGAGTTCGACGCAGACGCCGACGGCGACGAAATGGCGGATACCCGCGAGCCCTGGCGGCCCAACACCAGCGTGCTCGATGACCCCGAGCGCTTTGGATACAAGGTCTTCAGCAGGGCCAACGACGAGGAGGTCGAGGCCGACGAACTATCGACTCCCGATGAGCTGGAGCGGCTGCGCTCGTTCCTGGACAAGGAGCTGCGCAACTTGTCCGGCGCCGTATCGCGCCTCGCCAACCGATTACAGCGCAAGCTCCTGGCGCAACAGAACCGCGCCTGGGACTTCGACCTCGAGGAAGGCATGCTCGATGCCGCGCGCCTGACGCGCGTAATCACCGACCCGATGCACGCTTTGTCGTTCAAGCATGAGCGCGACACGGACTTCCGCGACACGGTCGTCACGCTGCTGCTCGACAACTCGGGCTCGATGCGCGGCCGTCCGATCATGGTTGCCGCGTGCTGTGCCGACATTCTGGCGCGGACGCTGGAGCGCTGTGGCGTCAAGGTCGAGATTCTCGGCTTCACGACGCGTGCCTGGAAGGGTGGCCAATCGCGGGAAGCCTGGCTCGCCGCGGGAAAACCGGGCGCGCCGGGCCGGCTCAACGATCTCCGGCACATCATTTACAAGACTGCCGACGCACCCTGGCGGCGCTCCAAGCGCTCACTTGCCTTGATGATGCGCGAGGGGCTACTGAAGGAGAACATCGACGGCGAAGCGCTCGCCTGGGCCCACAACCGGTTGCTGGGGCGCCCCGAGCAACGCCGCATTCTGATGATGATCTCGGACGGCGCGCCGGTCGACGATTCGACGCTGTCGGTCAACTCCGGCTGCTATCTGGAGCGGCACCTACGGCAGGTCATTGAGGAAATCGAGACCAAGTCTCCGGTGGAACTGATCGCGATCGGCATCGGTCACGACGTGACCCGCTATTATCGGCGGGCGGTCACGATCACCGATCCCGGCGAGCTTGCTGGCGCCATGACCGACAAGCTGGTGGAGTTGTTCGAGGAAAAAGGCCCGCCAGCCCGAGGCCATGGAAGCTCACGGCCAGTTCCAAAGCGGCGCAAAGCAGTTTGAGCGCCTCCTCACACAGTTTCGCCTGTCTTTGATTGGGCTGCCTCGGATCGGCCGGTTTTTTCGTACTCAGCTAAGCCGATCGGACCAGATACGTGCAGCAGGGACCGGCCGAATGATGTTCTGCAGATTGCAGCCGCGCCGGGCCTTTGCCAGCTTTGCCGTCGCGACAGCACTGGCCATCTGCACAGCGAACGCCATCCCGTGGCGTGACCGCGCACTTGCCGAGCTGCCAAGCGACGTTCGCGACATCGAGGTGACAGCGCGGCAACTCAAGAGTTTCGAGCGATCTTCAACTTCCAAGCGCCAATTCGGCAAGCTGGAGTTTCGCGGCGGCCTTGTATTGTCTTCGAGCGCCAAATCGTTCGGTGGCTGGTCGGGGCTGACCATCGATCCGCAGGGCCGCCAGTTCATCGCGGTTTCCGACGAAGGTACCTGGCTATCAGGCACGATCGACTACGATGAAACGGCGCCGAAAGGTATTTCGTCGGCCCGACTTGGACCAACCAAGGCCCTGGGCGGGCGTACGCTCGACAGGAAGCGCGATCTCGATGCCGAAGCCGTCACGTTGCTCGACGGTAACCTGAAGCAAGGGACGCTACTGATTGGATTCGAACGCAATCACCGGATCGGCCGATTCCCGGTCGTCGACGGCAGCGTGCAAGCTCCGACCGGCTATCTGAAGTCGCCGCCTGAAGCCCGGCGGATGCGCATGAACAAGGGCTTCGAGGCCGTGGCCGTCATGCAGGGCGGCTCCTACAAGGGATCGCCCATCGCCTTTTCCGAGCGATTTCCGGATAACCCAGCGCTGCACATCGGATGGCTTTGGGTGAAGGGTGAACCTCAACGTCTGACAATCAACGACATCGGTGATTTCGAGCTGACCGATGTAGCATCCTTACCGGATGGCGCCCTGCTTCTGCTGGAACGGCGGTTCCGCTGGACCGAAGGTGTCAAAATGAGACTCCGGCGGTTCCCGGCCGATCAGATCAAGCCTGGCGCCGTCCTGCAGGGCGAAGTCCTGATCGAAGCTGATATGGCCTACGAGATCGACAACATGGAAGGGCTTGCGATCCATCGTGGCGCCGGCGGCGAGATTGTTCTGACGTTGATCTCAGATGACAACTTCAATTCGTTTCTGCAACGCACCCTTTTGCTGCAGTTCACTCTGCTCGACGACAGTGTCGCCGCCGCAAAACGTTAGGCCACCAAAATCAAAGGCCCGCAAAACCGGCGGGCCTTTGCCAAATCCAATCTGGCGATACGATCAGCGCCGTTGACCAGGGCCTGGACCCCAGTTGCTTCCGCCGGCAGCCGGCTCACCGTAAATTTCAACGACGGCCTGGCCGCGGAAGTTCGGCTTCGACTGATAGACGAGCTGGATCTCGTTGATTCGCCCATCGCGCTTCATGTCGATCGGCTGCGTGACGCCATTGGCCGCGATCTCGGCATTGATCGGAATGATGTCGCTATCACCCCGGCCGTAAACGACGTTGATCTCGCGCATGAAGATGTCATTACGCAGGACGCGGATGGCAATCCGGCGATAGCGACCCGCCTCCCGGCCTACCCGCACGATGTCCCGCTCAGCCTGAAAACCGACAGTCTGGGCTCCGAACTTTACCCAGCCCGGAGGAACTTCACCGGCGAAAAAGCGCTGTGGCGGCGGCCCGCTGAAACCCGGACCTGGACCACGGCCGGGACCACGACGGTCGTCGTTGACGTGCCGGCCCCACAGCTCCACCACCGCCTGGCCGCGGAAACTCGGCCGGCTCTTGTAGACGAATTCAACCTGCTGAATCGCTCGTGCGTCCCCCCGGAGATCGAGTTCGCCGGTATCAGTTCCGGCCCGCATCTGGCGATTGACGGGCAGGACTTCCAACTCGCCATTGCCGTAGATGACCTTCATCTCCACCATCCGGATGTCGCTGCCTTTGACAAACAGCCGAAGCGAGCGAAAACGGCCTTCCTGCTGGCCCACCTGAATGACATCCCGATCGACGCCGAATCCAACAGATTGCTGTCCGAGCTTGGCCCAATTGTCGGGTCGCTGCGGCGACCACCCTCGCTGGGCCTCGGCAGGCGAGACTGCCATCACCAGTGCCGTGAGCATGGCAACAAGCCATCCCACACTGCTTGCACGCCAAGTTACGAAACTTGCGATACTCAATTTGACCTCCACATCGCTCGCCACATCCAGGTCGCGGAATCCGCGCGATCCGACACTAAGGTTAACAGCTGCAACACCACACGAGAACACGTTCATGCGGACGCAGATCATCGGCAGGATGCCGGGGATAATTGTTGAGACGATGACGGCTCCGCGCCCGGATTGCGGCGCTGCCCTGGCGCTCAAAAAGAAAGGGCGCCCAAAGGCGCCCTTTCAATATGAGATCATGACGGGTGCTTACTGCGCCCAGAACTCGACGAAGGCGTAACCTTTGCCCTTGGCGCCGGTGTCGAGCAGGCGCGAGCGGTAGCTCACCTGGATCTCACGCACAGCCTTCGGCTTCAACTGGACGGGGCCGTAGGATGCCCCCGCTTCGACCTTCGAGCCGACCGGGATCGTGTCACTGGTGCCATCGCCATAGACGACCGTCAGTTTGTTCAGCGTGATCGCGCGGTCCTTTACGTCGAGGCGGAACCGGTTGAACCCCCAGTTACGAGCCACGGAGATAATGTCCGTCTCGTAGCCAAGACCCTTTTTCACGCTGAAGAACAACGGCTGCTGCCCACCGAGATAGAGCCAGCCGCGGTTCGGGCCATGCTTGAATGCCTCGCCCGACGGGGTAATCGTGCCGCCGCTCGAAGCAGATGCCGGCGCCGGACCATACCAGCCCTCGGCGTACTCACCGTAAGCTTCCACGCGAGCCTGGCCCTTGAAGCCGGGGCGGCTCTTGTAGACGAGTTGGATCTCCTTGATGAAGCGATCGCCCTTCAGGGTGAACCACTTCGTGCGCGTGTTGCCCGGGACGTTCGCCGCCACGGCCAGCACATCCGGTTCGCCGTTCGAGTAGACGACCCGCATCTCGTTAATGAAGATGTCGTTGTCGAGCACGCGCAGGCGGACCTTGTCGAACTTACCGAACTCGGTACCCACCTTGATTACGTCGCGATCCACGCCGAATCCGACATATTGAACGCCGAACAGAACATCACCGCCAGCCGTTACAGTGCCCGCAGGCGCCTGATTGGGACGCGGAGACGTTGGCGCGACAGCAACTGCGGTCGGTGCCGGTGGTGGCGCCGAAACGGAGGGCCCCGGCGAAACGGACGGTGCCGAAGGGCGCGATGCACGCGCCCCAGACTCGCTCGTTATGCCAACGACGCGAATCCGGGCGCGTTTCTGCTCGCCCGGCGCCGTCTTGTAGTAAATGACGATCTGGTCGATGAACTTCTCAGGTCCAAGGCCATTGCTTGGGCCCATCACGCGCGTTCGTACATCCTGACCATCGAGCCTGATAAGGCGCCCGCGATCCTCAGTGAATGTCGAACCATCGTTATATTTGACATCGATTTTCGCGATGTCGACGGCTGACGCGTCAAGTGCATAAACTCGGATACCCCGGAAGCGGCCCGGGATCCTCGTCGTATCAATCCGATCAATATCGGGGATGAGTTTGAGCGCAACCTCCTCACCCAGCGTGACCTCGGTTTGCGCAAAAGCGGCGGGGGCGCCGCTAAACGCAAACAATGCGAGGGTACAAACGAGCAGCCTCCGCAACATTACAGAACTCCCTGTCTAGTGACTCACTGAAGCCCCGGCTTCGAGGCGGATCTTTAGCCTATCCATACGATCAAAAAAAGGCTATTTCGCCGCGAGGAAAAGGTGCTTGTGGCACGCGCCCTGTGGCCAAACAGCCACGATTCGTCGTGCCACCAAGCGCGGCTTGCTCGATCAGGATCGGACAAAATGGCCTATGAAACAAGCACGTTGCCGGGCAGCAATGTGGCAACCGCCATTGACATCTTGCGCCAGCGGTTTGGTGACCGCCTGCAGACCGGCGAGGCGCTGCGCCGGCAGCATGCCCATACTCTGACTTGGCTGCCGAACCAGCCACCGGATGCCGTCCTGTGGCCGCTCTCGACTGACGAGGTCCGCGATATCGTCCAGATTGCTGCGACGTATCGGGCACCACTGATTCCGTTTGGCGCCGGCACTTCGCTCGAGGGGCATCTCAACGCTCCGCACGGGGGCATATCGCTCGACTTCGGACGCATGGATCAAGTGCTCGGCGTCAACGCGACGGATCTCGACTGCGTGGTGCAGCCAGGCGTATCCCGGAAGCGGCTCAACGACCATCTTCGAGACATGGGGCTGTTCTTCCCGGTCGATCCTGGAGCCGAAGAAGCAACGATCGGCGGCATGGCTGCTACGCGGGCGTCAGGCACTACGGCCGTCCGCTACGGCACGATGCGCGAAAACGTGCTCAACGTGACCGCCGTTCTGGCAGACGGGTCGGTCGTGCGTACGGCGCGGCGCGCGCGCAAGTCGTCGGCTGGCTACGATCTGACTAAGCTGCTGGTTGGCTCGGAAGGCACGCTCGGCATCATGACTGAGCTTACCGTTCGGCTCTATGGCATTCCGGAATCGATCATGTCTGCGGTCTGTCCGTTCGAGACCCTCGAGGGGGCCGTTAACTCCGTGATTCAGGCGATCCAGCTGGGCCTCGGCATCGCGCGGTCGGAGCTGATCGACGAGATCCTCGTCAATGCCATGAATCGGCATGCGAAAATGTCGCTTGAGGAGCGCCCGACGCTGTTTCTGGAATTTCACGGGACGGACGTGTCGGTGCGCGATCAGATTGCCCGTTTCGAGGAAATCGCACGCGCAGAGGGCGCCATTCGGTTCGACTGGGCCGAGCGCGAAGAAGATCGCCGCAAGCTATGGAAGGCTCGGCACGAGGGTTACTGGGCCATCAAGGGGCTCTATCCCGGGCGAGAGGCGCTGGCGACCGACATCTGCGTGCCGATCTCGCGACTGACCGAGTGCATTCTCGAAACGCAAAAAGACATCAAAAGCTTAGGACTGACAGCCGCGATTATCGGCCATGTCGGCGACGGCAACTTCCACACCCAGCCGATGATCGACATGAGCAATCCCAAGGAGGTGGCCGCGATTGAAAGCTTCCTGCATCGGTTGGCGGAGCGCGCCGTCGCGATGGACGGGACGTGCACCGGCGAGCATGGCGTCGGCCAAGGCAAGATGAAGTATTTGAAAGCCGAGCACGGTGCTGGCCTCGCTGCGATGCGCTCGATAAAGCAGGCCTTCGACCCGCTCGGGATCTTAAATCCGGGCAAGATTTTCCTTCCGAGTTGACGGAATGCATCTCCGAAATCGGGTAACACCGTTAACCATATGGAGCCAATTGGGCTAGCAACGACGTTACCAAACGTGATTAACGCCCCTCGTGCGGTTGAAGGGGCAACTCAAAATGACATATCGATCACTAACACGATGTGCTGCAGCATTCGCTGCTGCACTTGTTCTCGGCGGGTTCGCCATCCCGAGTCTTGCCGAGGCTAAAGCACCCGGAGGGAAGCACTGCTACGGCGGTGTCTGCCATTGGGTGATGACTTTGTCGGAAACGGCGTCGCAGATTGGAAAAGTACGACACCTAAAGGCGTCGCACTATGACAGCTGCAAAAGTGACCGGCATAATCCGTGTGGCCTGACCAGCTCCGGAGAAGAGTTCCGGCCCTGGGAAGCCAATAACGCCGCCAGCGCCATCCACCCGGATGGGACAGTCCTGCTGGTCCGCAACCCATCTGGTGGCAAAGCTGCCGTCGTGCGTGTAAACAACTACGGACCCTTCCGGGGCAACCGGAAGATTGATGTCTCGAAAGCGACAGCTCAGAAACTCGGATTCGCCAGTCGAGGCGTTGCTGACCTCGAGGTTCAGGTCCTCTACGCGCCGACCAAGTCTGAAACGAAGTACAAAGCTTACCGGCGCTATGCGTCAGTGGCCGGATACATCGGTAAGACCTCCAGCATCGGCGCCGCTGCAGACCAATACTGGTCGAAGAAGCCGACGAAGTCGCGCACAGCCGGCGCGACTCAGTCGAAAAACGTACCATCCGCCGCCAGCGGCCGAACGGCGCGATAATGGTCAACGGGCAGATATTTATCTATTGCCGCAATGCCTTGACCGATTCAGCGAGAACGGCACCGGCCTGATCGATATCTGCCCGGCTAACGTCGAGATGCGTTACGGCGCGAATCATACCGCCGTACGTGGTGCCCATGCGGACGCCACGCCGCAACAGATCGTCGTGCAACTGCTTCGACGTGATGCCGGCATCCATCGGATCGAAGAACACGATATTGCTCTCGATCTTGGGCGTAAAAAGCTTGAGACCCTTGATCACGCCAATGTGCTCGCCCAGCCGGCGCGCATTGGCGTGGTCTTCGGCCAGCTTCTCGATGTTGTGGTCAAGCGCGTAAACCCCGGCAGCAGCGACAATGCCCGATTGGCGCATGGCGCCACCGAGGCGATGTTTCCAGCGCCAGGCCTCGTTGATGAACGCCTTTGACCCAACCAAAACGCCGCCGATCGGGCAACCGAGCCCCTTGGAAAGGTCCAGCCAAACGGTATCGACGTGCTCGGTCATCTTGGCCGCCGGAACCCCGGCGCCAACGACAGCATTCAGCAACCGGGCCCCGTCCATGTGAACGATGAGCCCGTGTTTCCGGGCCGCGGTTGCAACATCCTTGATCTGCTCGGGTTTCCAGATGGCGCCGCCGCCCCGGTTTACGGTTTGCTCGATGACCACAACTCTCGAGATCGGGTTGTGCCGGCCATCACCGGTGCGGATCGCGGCCTCGACGTCGGACCCTTTGAATATTCCCTTGTCGCTGTTGATCCAGAGTGTCTGGGCGCCGGCCAGCACCGAAGCGCCACCGCCTTCCGATGTGAAGACATGGGTCTCGGCCGACCCAATGATCTCATCGCCCGGCCGGCAGTGCACCAACATGGCAATTTGATTGCACATGGTTCCCGAAGGCAAGAAAACCGCGGCTTCTTTTCCCGTCATCTCAGCGATGCGGTCTTGAAGCTGGTTCGTCGAGGGATCCTCGCCCCGCTGCTCATCCCCGACCTCGGCTTCCGCCATGGCCTTGCGCATGCCGGGTGACGGCTTGGTCTGGGTATCGCTGTAGAGGTCGATCAGCCGGTTGCTGGGTGACGGGCGTGCCAAGGAGGCCTCCTCGAGATTGGCGGGGGATTTTCGGCCACCATTGAACCGCGCCGGCGCCGGCGGCACAAGGGACCTTCGCTTTACGAGCCCGCGCCACCCGCATAAGAGTTGCGCAATTCCAAACCTAAGAGGTCTGCCATGCAGTTGAGCAACGAGATGACAGCCGTCGTGACCGGTGGCGCGTCCGGCCTGGGAGGTGCCACAGCCGCCGCCCTTGCCGGCAAGGGTGTCAAGGTCGCGATCTTCGACCTCAACGGAGACCTCGGGGCCAGCCACGCCAAAGAAATCGGCGGCGCCTTCTTCAAATGCGACGTCACCAATGAGGCCAGCATCGACGCGGCGCTCGTGGCAGCCCGGGCGGCCTTGGGCGTCGAGCGCATCCTCGTGAACTGCGCCGGCATCGGAACCGCCAAACGATTGACCCGCAAGAACCGCGAGACAGGCGCCATCGAACCGCACGATCTCGCGACCTTCGCGAAGGTCATTCAGGTCAATCTGATCGGTACCTTCCTGATGATGGCCAAATCGGCGGCCGCGATGCAGCAATTGACCCCGATCAACGCAGACGGCGAGCGCGGCGTCATGATCTGCACCGCCTCGGTGGCGGCCGAGGATGGCCAGATCGGACAGGTCGCCTATGCGGCCTCAAAAGGCGGCGTGCTGGCCATGACATTGCCCGTTGCGCGCGATCTCGCCCAAAGCGGGATCCGGGTAGCGACCATTATGCCGGGTCTCTTCCACACGCCGATGTTCGACGGATTGCCGGAAGAAGCCCGAAACGCCTTGGCAGCGTCCGTCCCTTTCCCGTCCCGGCTCGGCAGTCCGGTCGAGTACGCGGCATTGGCCACACATATCTGCGAGAATATCATGCTGAACGGCGTCGGAATCCGGCTCGACGGCGCCGTCCGCCTCGCACCCCGATGACGGCGTGCCAAATCTTCATGCTAAGCCGTATTAAGCCTATGCGGACCTGAGCGACCAGGATAGGAGAGCGCTTGTATCCCGCTTGAAAGTTTGTCCGATGTGGTGGCGTTCTCTCAATAACCGTGTTGCCGCCGCCGTGCGCGGCAAAGCCGCCATTGGCGTCTATGCCATCGGCCTGACGCTCATTGGTTCCGCAACGGTCTTCAGTCTTACGGTTGTCGTTAACACAGCCTTCCGGGTCGCTGAACCCTATCTCCAGGAACCGGCGGCGCGCCCAAGAATTGCAACCTCCGCCGGCCAATCTGCCGTTGTCGAGCCCACGGTATCGACGGTCGCGGGCTTCGCCTCGGTCGTACAGGTCGACTGGACCGACCGCCTGCACACTCGGCAGAAGTTCTGGCTCTCACGGATCACAAACTCTCCTGAGAAATGGGCCGAGAAGGTTACGCTTGCGGCAAGGCGCGCCGCCCCTCGATACATCGTTCCAAATGGCGCGACGACCGACGACCCGGCCGCCAAATTCCACAAAGGCACACGCAGTACCTACAAGACCGTTTGCGTGAGGCTCTGCGACGGTTATTTCTGGCCGATCAGCTTCTCGACAACCGAGGATCAATTCGACCGCGACAACACCACCTGCGAGCGCAGCTGCGGAACCGCGACCCAGCTCTTTGTGTCACCGATCCCGAACAGCGACGGCGAAGGCCTGCAATCGCTATCCGGCGTGCCTTACGCCAAGCTCAAGACAGCACATCTCTTTCGCAGCCGTTACGACGCCACATGCAAGTGCAACGCGCAGCCTTGGGAGCAGGAGGCCAAGATCCGGCACCGCTTGTATGCTCTCGAAGCAGCCCAGCGGAAGGGCGACAAGGCGACCGCATCGGAAATAGCGGCGGTGCGCACCAAAGTTACGGCTAACGAAGCGGCCGCTGCAAAACTGAAGAAGAGCGACACAGATAAAGCCGTCGTTGAGCTTGCAATCCTCAAAAAGTCTTCGCCAGACCCCGTATTCCAGAAGGCCTCGAGGGCGGCACGCCCGACGGATGCGACAGCATTCCGGCCAGCCTCCGCACGCAACTATCCCACGCCCGAAAGTGGAGGCCTAATGGCCCTGGGCGCACAATCGTCGAACCGCGGCAGCATCCGCCGGTCCAACGCCGACAGCGACTGGAAGGTCCGCGTTTTCAACGCCAACTGATCGAACCGAGCGCAGGTCCCGCGGAGCGGTGGCCGGATTTCAGCTCAACTTTCGCACAATCGTTTAGAAAATATTTGCGATCCCGCTGGCATAACGGAGCTGGCCGCTGTTGCGGTTGGTGTAGTGAGTGGGTTTCGTATGCGTTGTCGAGTTCCGTGTGTTGGCGCCCTCGTGGCTGCCGTTATGCTTTTTCTGATGCCGGGACCTGCTAGCGCGCAGGGCTTCTTCCAGAGCCTGTTCGGTGGCGGCCAGCCGCAGCAGGCCGCACCGCCGCCGGCCTCGCTCAACCTCCCGCCGCCAATCTCGAGCTATCGGGCGCCGTTGTTCAATCCCTATCGGGCGATCGAGCGAAACCCGAACGACGGCAACGCCAATTCCAATGCCAACTCCGAGCAATCCGACGGCGGCGGATCCTACCGGACGCTCTGCGTCCGCATGTGCGACGGTTACTATTGGCCGATCAGCTATGGCGCACGGCGCTCGAATTTCTACCGGGACGCCAACGTTTGCCGATCATCCTGCGGTGCTGAAGCACGCCTGTTCTATCATTCGAAGTCCAGCGACGTGAATGCCATGATCGATATTCAGGGACGTTCCTATTCGCGCCTCCCGGTCGCATTCAAGTACCGCAAGACGCTGGTCGACAGCTGCAAATGCAAGCCCGAGCCGTGGGCGCAAAGCGAGCGCGACCGCCATCAGATGTATGCAATAAAGGAAACCGATGAGGACCGCCGCCGGTCCAATCGTGCACCGCTGGTCGACGGAGGCGCCAAGATCGCCGACGCTGCCGCGGCCGACGGCAAGGTACCAGCCGAACAGAGCAGCGAACCGAAAGCTGGAAGCGCTGAGAAGATCGAACCGAAAACGGACAAGAAGGTCACGGAGCGCAATCGCGACGTCCAGGAACCGCACCGACCGGCAAAGCGCACGGCTATCATCGCGCAGCAGGCAATCCGGCCAGCTGCGATCAAGTCACCCATCACGCCGGCCTCGTTCAGCCCGCCCCCACCCAGCGCGCACCGGTGGCCCGGCGATTGACAACTTTGACGTCAGGCTGATCCGGCGATCTGGTCCATGCTGGCGGCAAGTTTGAAGTCGAGGTCGGTCAGCCCGCCGGCATCGTGCGTCGACAGGGTGACATCGACCCGGTTCCAGACATTGAACCACTCGGGATGATGGTTCATCTGCTCTGCAATCAGGGCCGCACGCGTCATGAAGCCGAATGCTGCATTGAAATCCGCAAACTTAAAGGATCTGGTGATCGCATCCCGGTCCGCAACCAGGGCCCAGCCGGGTCGTTGACGGAGGGCTGCCTCCCGCGCCGACGCATCCAACTTATTGGCCATTGCATTCTCCGCGACAAATCCAACGAGCGGTACAGCATAGACTCGATGCCAGAGGCTTCAAGCCTTACCCGCCGCCAGGATTCGCTTCCAGATGGACTTGTCGCCAAGCGTCTCGACGAAGGTCTGATGTGCCGCTTCATGCTCCGCGGACAATCGGGGCGGCAGCGGAATCGGCCGCTGCTTCGCAATCGTACGCAGCGTTCGGGTGCCGGACGGCGCGCGACCTTTGCTGGCCAGTCCCAGCGTCGCCTGCTTCTCACCCAGTAGTTCCACATAGACGCCAGCCAGCAGAAGCGAGTCCACCAAGGCGCCGTGCTTGGTCCGCTTTGTGTTGTCGATGCCGTAGCGCTTGCACAGCGCATCGAGGCTATTCGGCCCGGCGGGATGCTTGCGGCGGGCTAACGCAAGCGTATCGACAACGCGATCATAAGAAATTTCAGGCCGCGCAATCCGCTTCAACTCCATATTGAGGAAGCCGATATCGAACGTCGCATTGTGGATGACCAGCGGCGCCTCGCCGATAAACTCGAGGAACGCGCCAGCGACATCCTTGAACAGCGGTTTGTCCTTCAGAAAATCGTCGGTAAGCCCGTGGATGTTGACTGCCTCGGGGTGAACCGACTTCCCCTCAGGATGTATGAACACGTGATACTCTTGCCCGGTTGGAATTCGGTTGATGATTTCGACGCAACCAAGCTCGATCAGGCGGTCGCCCCGGAGGGCATCAAGGCCCGTGGTTTCCGTATCGAGCACGATCTCGCGCTGCATGCGTTGATCCTCGGAAAAATGCGCCGCTCAGCGCGTTCTGAGCTTTGGGTCAGGCCCAGAACCTTTCAAAGGCCTGACCCTGGCCGGCCCGCGGCTTCAGCGACGCCACGATTGTATCGATCTTCTGCTCGGTTTCGGAAATCGATCCGCTTGTGTCCACAACGAAATCGGCCTTCGCTCGCTTGACGGCGTCCGGCATCTGCCGCGCCAAGATCTGATCGAGCCTTTCGGATGTCATGCCGCGCCGTTCGAGCACACGGTGGCGTTGAACGTCGGCCGGTGCACTGACCACAACCGTGACATCGACCCGCGTCTCGCCGCCACCTTCGAACAGCAGCGGAATCTCGAGAACAACCATCCCGGCCCCTCGGGCGGCTTCGGCACGCAGGAAATCGCGCTCGGCAGCATGAACAAGCGGGTGGACAATCGCCTCGAGCCGTTTGAACCCGGAAGGATCGCGCAGCAATACCGCGCCGAGTGCCTGTCGATCGACGCCGCCCACTCCCGTCGTGCCGGGAAAGGCCGCCTCGATCGGTGTGACGGCCGCGCCACCACCCGCATAGAGTTTGTGCACCTCGGCATCGGCGTCACACACGGAAATGCCGTTGGCGCGAAACCGCTTCGCCGCCGTGGACTTCCCCATTCCGATCGAGCCGGTCAATCCAATGATCAGCATGCACGTCCTCACCGTCACGTCGCGATGATCCTGCGGGCCCGCAACTCGCCGAGCAGAGTAATGAGCGGCATCCCGAGAATCGTGAAGTAGTCTCCGTCGATCGACTCAAACAGCTGCGCACCAAGCCCTTCCAACTGATAGGCACCGACCAACTCGCAGACGACGGGACCGGCGCGATTCAGATAGTCGTCGATAAATGCATCGCTATAGTCGCGCATCTCCAGCGTTGCCGTCTCTACGTGGGTCCAGACGACGACGCCGGCCTTGGCGAGCACGACCGCGGAATGCAGCGCATGCCTCGTTCCCCGCAATTCCCGAAGATGACCCCGCGCGCCGTCGAGATCCCTCGGTTTCTCGAAGATGCGATCTCCGAGCGCCAAAACCTGATCGCCACCGATCACCAGGGCATTGGGGTGGCGGAGACTGACGTCTTCGGCTTTGGCGCGTGCCAGAACCTCGGCGATATCCTCGGGATCGAGCCAATTGCCGCCGGCCTCAAGCGTCTCACGAACCGCTCGCTCATCGACGGTAGACGGAATGGCCGTGAACGAAATCCCAGCGGCTTCCAGCATCTGGCGGCGGCTGCGGCTTCCCGACGCCAGAACCAGATAGTCTAAACTGCGCTTACCCATCCTCGTCTCCGCGCTCGCTCTCTTTCTCGGCCGCCCGGTCGTTCAGAAATTGCAGGATGGTTGCCGCTGTTTCTTCGATGGAGCGCCGGCTGACGTCGATCACCGGCCAGCCGTTCCGTGCAAACAGCCGCCGCGATTGTGCCAGTTCGTTTGCGATCAGCGTGCGATCGACGTAGGTGTCGAGCGGGCGATCGGCCAGCAGTTGCACGCGGTTGCGCCGGATTTCGGCAATTCGTTCGGGGCTGGCGACCAGACCCACCACGAACGCCCGGTGCGGCGCGGTGAGCGCCGCCGGCGGATCGATGCCTGGCACCAGCGGCACGTTTGCGACCTTATAGCCGCGCTGTGCGAGATAGATGCTGGTAGGCGTCTTCGAGGTTCGCGAAATGCCGAGGATGATGATGTCGGCTTCATTCAGATCCTGCGGCAATTGCCCATCGTCGTGCGCCATAGCGAAATTCAGAGCATCGATCCGCCGGAAATAGTCGGCGTCAAGCACATGCTGGCCGGCGACGATCGGCGTTTGCGGCGCGCCGAGGTAGAACTCGAACACCTTCATGATCGGCTCGAGTACGTGCAGGCAGGGAACTTTCAACTCCTTGCAGCGGCGTTCGAGTTCGGCCGTCAGTGTCTGATTGACAATGGTGTAGAGCACGATGCCTGGCGCTGATGACACCTCCTGCATCACGCGGTCGAGCTGACGCTGGGTGCGCACCAGTGGATGCACATGCTCGATGGGCCGAACTTGCGAATATTGAACCGCAGCGGCTTTGGCGATGGTGGTCAGCGTCTCACCCGTCGCATCGGAGATCAAATGCAGGTGAAAATAGCTCGGCAAGGCGTTGGCCATCTGTTGATAGAATCCCGAGTTATCCCCAGACCGACCGGTCGCTGCCGAGCGAGGGGCCCGGCATCCCGTGGTTCTCCACAAATCCATCCCCAGCTCAACGTACCGGCGGCCCCTTGCGACAAACCACCGATCAAGCCGATTGGCGTTCCAAGTTGTCCGGGCTTAACCCACGCTTTGTCAACAAGCCATTCCGTCGAAGCTGCCCCGGCAACTCGCGCGCAAGTCGCTGTTCCCATATTGGAATCTTCGTCTTGTGGTTGAATGGAAGGCCAGCTACGTCATTTAGACGGCCGTTGTCCCGCCTGTTGGCAACCAAGGGACAACTCGAGGACACTAAACCATCACCGCAATCCACTGTCTAAGAGTCGTAATAAAAAACTTCAGAAAACCCTTGGAAAGATTAAGTAGGAACCCGATGCCAAAGCCTCATCCTCGAGCCTCGTATCGATTCCTCGAGCCATTCGAAGGCAAAGCGCTATCGACACCACCCATCTGGCTGATGCGCCAGGCGGGCCGCTATCTCCCGGAGTATCGCGAAGTTCGCTCCAAGGCCGGCGGCTTTCTCGAGCTGGTTTACAATCCCGCCTTGGCTGCCGAGGTGACACTGCAGCCGATCCGGCGCTATGCGTTCGACGCGGCAATCCTGTTCTCAGACATCCTGGTCGTGCCCGACGCGCTCGGCCAATCCGTGCGTTTTGCCGAAGGCGAAGGACCTATTCTCGAGCCGATTTCCACTGCGAAGGATTTGGCGCGCTTGAAGCTGGCCGCGACTCGGCCCAAGTACGGACTGGTTGCTGAAACGGTGCAGCGGTTGCGTCAGGATCTGCCGAAGGAGACGGCACTGATTGGATTTTGCGGCGCACCCTGGACCGTCGCGACGTACATGGTCGAAGGGCGAGGTTCCAAGGATCAGGCCGCCGCCAGGCTCTGGGCCTATCGCGATCCGAAGGCGTTTCAGGCGCTGATGGATATGCTGGTGGAAACGTCGATTGAATACCTGTCGGGACAGGTGGAGGCGGGCGCCAATGCCCTTCAGATTTTCGATACCTGGGCCGGTAGCCTGCCGGATAACGAGTTCGATCGCTGGGTGGTTGAACCCACGAAGGCCATCGTTTCTGCGATGAAGGATCGCCACCCCGATGTTCCGATTATTGGCTTTCCGCGCGGCGCCGGTGTTTCCGCGCTCTGGTACGTCGCGGAGACGAAGGTCGATGGGATCGGATGCGATACGTCTGTTCCACCCTACATGATGGTTGAGGCCTTCGAGGAGGAGGACGTGGTCGTCCAGGGCAACCTCGATCCTCTACTGCTGGTGTCGGGCGGCGACGCCCTCGATCAGCGAGTGGACGAGATTCTGGAACTGATGGCTGGGCGACGCTTCATCTTCAATCTCGGGCACGGAATCGTGCCGCAAACACCGCCGGAGAACGTGGCGCGGCTGGTCACGTACGTTCGGAACTGGAAGCCCGAATGAGCCAGCCGCCAAAGTCGCCGGCATCGCGGGCCGCCATCGCACTCGGGCTGACCGCGATCGGTTTTGCGGCGGCGGCGCTGGTGCTGGGTCAGCGGGCCTACGACTGGATCAAGGCGCTGCATGTCATCGCGATCATCTCATGGATGGCTGGCATGCTCTATCTGCCACGGCTGTTCATCTATCACTGCGACGCCGACAAGGGCTCGACGCAATCCGAGACGTTCAAGGTGATGGAGCAGCGCCTGCTGCGCGTGATCATCAACCCGGCGATGATAGTGTCCTGGATCGCCGGACTCTGGTTGGCCTGGCAAGCCATGCTCTTCACGCAGGGCTGGTTTCACGCCAAACTGCTGCTGGTAATCCTACTGTCGGCTTCGCATGGCTACCTATCGGCTGCCGTCCGGGCGTTTGGCGAGGACCGCAATACCCGGGATGCCCGACACTGGCGGATCGTGAACGAGGTGCCGACGGTGCTGATGATCGGGATCGTCATTCTGGTCATCGTTAAGCCCTTCTGAACGGCTTTGCTTTTCCCCAGCGAATAAGCTATAAAGCGCCAACTTGTTCTGGCCCTCCATGCGCTTGTCTGGCGCGGGGTCCGTTGTCGGCTCCATCCTCTGCGGCCGGTGACCAAGTCCTGCCCGCGCGTGGCAGTTCCATTCCCCCGACGGCTCGCACGCGATCCCACCTCAGCCGAGCCCGTCCCGAAGACGAGTTTCACATGCAAGACACACCTATCATTAAGGAGATGAAGCTCCAGGACCTGAAGGCGAAGACGCCGACGGAACTGCTGAGCTTTGCCGAAGAAGCTGGCGTCGAGAACGCGAGCACCCTGCGCAAGCAGGAGCTCATGTTCGCCACGCTGAAGCAACTCGCGGCCAAGGAAATCGAAATCATCGGCCTCGGTGTGGTCGAGTTGCTCCAGGACGGTTTCGGCTTCTTGCGTTCGCCGGACGCCAACTACCTGCCAGGGCCCGACGACATCTATGTGTCGCCCTCCCAAATCCGCCGCTTTGCGCTGCGTACTGGCGATACGGTCGAAGGCCAGATCCGCAGCCCGAAGGACGGCGAACGGTACTTCGCCCTGATCAAGGTCAACCAGATCAACTTCGAGGAACCGGAGACGGCGAAGCACAAGGTTCACTTCGATAACCTGACGCCGCTCTACCCCGAGAAGTGGCTGAAGATGGAACACGAGGATCCGACCATCAAGGATCTCTCGCCGCGCGTCATCGACATCGTGGCGCCGATCGGCAAAGGCCAGCGGGCCCTGATCGTTGCGCCGCCGCGGACCGGCAAAACGGTGCTGTTGCAAAACATCGCCAAGTCGATCACGGCCAATCATCCGGAATGCTTCCTGATCGTTCTGCTGATCGACGAGCGGCCGGAAGAAGTCACCGACATGCAGCGGACGGTGAAGGGCGAGGTGATCGCCTCGACCTTCGATGAGCCGCCGTCGCGCCACGTGCAGGTCACGGAGATGGTTCTCGAGAAGGCTAAGCGCCTTGTCGAGCACAAGCGCGATGTGGTGATCCTGCTGGATTCGATCACGCGGCTCGGTCGCGCCTACAACACCGTCGTGCCGTCGTCCGGCAAGGTGTTGACGGGCGGCGTCGACAGCAACGCGCTGCAGCGGCCGAAGCGGTTCTTCGGTGCGGCCCGGAACATCGAGGAAGGTGGCTCGCTCACGATTATCGCGACAGCACTGATCGATACCGGCTCGCGCATGGACGAGGTGATCTTCGAAGAGTTCAAGGGTACCGGTAACTCGGAAATCATTCTCGACCGCAAGGTCTCGGACAAGCGCGTGTTCCCGGCCATCGACGTGGCCCGCTCGGGCACCCGCAAGGACGAGCTGCTGCTGCCGAAGGATCAGCTCCGCAAGGGCCAGATGCTACGCCGCATCTTGAACCCGATGGGCTCCATGGATGCGATCGAGTTCCTGATCGACAAGCTCAAGAGCACCAAGACCAACGGCGACTTCTACAATTCGATGAACACCTGACGCGCCGCTCAGGCGACAGCAGGAAAGGGGGCCAACGGGGCCCCTTTTCGTTGGTGAGTGCTTTACGTTCATTCGTGTGGGCGATTCATTAACCCTCGCATCGCTAGACTGAACGCCTTGCGGAGGGTCAGTCATGCCAGCTCGGAATGTCGTGAAATTTCTCGTGGCCGGTGGATTGGTGTTGTCGGCTCAAGGACTTTGGGTCTCCGACGCCGAGGCGCGAAAAATGAAGCTGCGCTCGTCCAGTGACGCCAGCGAACAGGCCGAGCAGAAGCCACTAGAGTTCTACTGCACCGGCGACGCCGACCAGCCGCGCGCCACGAGTCCTCAATCGTCCTGCTGAGCCAGCCCCGGCCTCGGCTGTAACCGATGCTACGGCGGCGACCGAACCTGCGGGCCAGCCCCGTGTCGCCGCGCCGTCGGTTGCCGCAAAAACCTCTGAGATCAACGTGATCAAATGCGTCGCCGGCTGCTATAGCCGCTGAACCGACGACGCTCGTCTGACGTTGTAAACGGCGTCAGCCTACTTTTTCTCCCAATAGCGTTCCACGGCGCGCTCGAGCGGCGGCCGCATGCGTGCGGCATGCGGTACGACGCGGCTTGCGAATTCGCGTTGTGAGGCCAGGACTTTGGCAAAGAACGGGCTTTTCTTCGCCTCGTCCTCGAACACCTTGTCGGCGGCGACGAGCTGTTCCTTGAGGATCTCATTCGGCGTCTGCATGACCTTGACGCCGTGTTTCTCGACCAGCTCCTTGATGGCCTTACTCTCCAGATCGACCGAGTTGTTGTTCATGTGCATGATCTCGGCGAGGAGAGCGTTCTTGACGATCGACTTGATGTCAGCAGGCAGCTCGTCCCACTTCGTCTTGTTGATCAGGAACTCCTGTATGCCCGGGGGTTGGCGCATGTCGGGCATGTAGTAGAACTTGGCAACGTTTTGAAAGCCCATAAGGATGTCGTGGCTGGGGATCGCCCACTCGGCGCCATCAATGGTGCCGCGCTCGAGCGCTGGAATGACTTCGCCGCCCGGCAGCTGAACGGCCGGGACACCCATGTTCTGCATCATGAGTAGGCCAAGTCCCGACGTGCGGAATTTCATCTTTCTGAGTTCGGCTAAATTCTCGAAGGGTTTCTTGAACCAGCCGAAGGCTTCCCAGTATGCGAGGGTCGTTGTGAAGAAGGCCACGACGTTGAGCTTCAGCTCCTTCTGCAATAGCTCATTATAGAGCTCCATGCCGCCGCCGCTGTGCAGCCAGGACAGAAACTCGTCACGGCCGAGACCGAACGGCCCGCCGGGTGGGGGACCAAACAGGCCGGCAGCCATGCTCTTGCCGGTCCAGTAGCCAGGCCAGCTGTGCGCTGCGTCCATGACCAGCTTGTGGGTCGCGTCGAGGACCTCGAATGCACCGACAAGCGTGCCGGCGGGCATCACGTTCATCTTGAGGCGGCCGCCCGACATTTCCTCGATGGCCTTCCCCATTCGCACGGGCGACTCGTGCAGCAGATTGGCTTGCGGCCACGTGCTCTGCACTTTCCAGGTCGTCTGTGCGGTGGCAGGGGTCAATAGCGGGCCACTCAGCACGGCCAGTCCGAAAGACGCAGCCAGTGCGCCTCTCGTGAAGCGCGACGTCCAACTCATTGGGCAACCTCCCATGTTGCTGCTTAGACACTCGCAGCGTAGACGGGGCTCATGCGGCGTCAAGCGACATGAGGCGGGTTTAGTTTGCGGTACTGAGGGACGCGGTCGGAGGTCGACTGTCAGCGCGCTGCGGTCTTGAAGAACAGTGGTTCGCTGCCCAGCGAGCCATAAAGGAACGGCTCCTGGCGCCGCTCCGTCTTCTTGCGCACGTCGTCGCGGACTTGGCGGAACAGGAAATTGATCTCCAGACCGGGTTTTTCGATGTGCGACAGCAGGGCCTCGGTAAAGGGGCTGTTGGCGCCCTGGCCGTCGGCGGCGACAGTCCCATGCTTGGCGGCATAGGCGACGAGGACATTGCCTTCGGGCTCGACCGGGGCCAGTCCAGATGCCAGCGAACGTGTTGCACCCGCCGCGCGGGTCATGCGAGAGAGGAATGGATTGTTCCGGCAGGAATTGAGGATGACGAGGCCGAGCTTGCTCGCGGCGTCGACCTTGGCTTGGACGCGATTGAGTGAGAGCGTCTCGTCATCGATATGGTTGTCGCGCTTCAATGCGGCATCGACCGGGATCAAATATGTTGTGCCGTTGAGCTCGAGTCCGTGGCCGGCAAAGAAGACAACCGCCCATTCGGCGCCTTCCGCACGATCACCGAAATCCTTCAGAGCTTTGCTCATCTGCTCGCGGCTGACGTCGTAGACCTCCATCACCAGTCCGAAGTCGAGCCGGCGGAATGCGTTGGCGACAGCCTTGGCGTCGTTGGCCGGATTTGTGAGAACGCCTGCATTCGCGTAGTTGCTGTTGCCGATCACAAGGGCAACGCGCTTCGGCTTCGTCGCGGCTGACTTGCCGGCCGAGCGGCTGGCGTTCTGCAACCTGCCGATCCGTTCGCGGGCGACATCCTGGCGTTGCTTGTCGGCAGCAGCCGGCGCCGGCAGCTCCAACACTTTCTTGTAGTCGGCAATGGCACGCTCATTGTCGCCTGCGGCCGCATAGGCATGTCCGCGGTTGTTGTAGGCCATGGCGAAATTCGGATCCGACCGTATGGCTTGGTCGTAGTCGCTCATCGCCTTCACCCGCTCGCCGCGATTGGCGTGAATGATGGCACGGTTATTGTATGCCGATGCGTAGTCCGGGTTCACGCGAACGGCAGCTGTGTAATCGGAGATTGCCTTGTCCTGGTCGCTGTTCTGGCTGTGCAACAAGGCACGGTTGAAGAAGGCAAACGCATAGTCGGGTTCAATGGCGAGGGTGGCGTCGTAGTCAGCCATCGCCCGGTCCTTGTCGCCCTTGCGGAAGTAGGTCGTCCCGCGGCCGTGCAGGGCCGAGGTATATTTTGGATCAAGCCGGATCGCGACATCGAAGTCGGCAATCGCGCGATCCAAATCACCAAGGTCGCGATAGAGGTTTGCGCGATTGACGTAAGCGGCACTGTAACTGGGCGCGTAGCGAATTGCGGCATCGAAGTCGGCAAGAGCCAAATTCAGGTCGCGCTTGTTGACATAGGAAATGCCTCGCAAGTTGATCAAGTTTGCATCCTTTGGCAGCAACTTGATTGCCGCGGTAAAGGCGGCGATGGCCAAGTCGGTTTCGCGCTTTGCGTTGTGGAGCCGGCCCCGGTAGCCGTGGCTTTGTGGGGGCTCGGGATCGAGTCGCAGGGCCTCAGTAAAATCCGCGATGGCCTTGTCGCGCTGCCCGCGATTGACATAGCCGCTGCCGCGCGCTGCCAGTGCACGAGCCTTGTCCTTGTTGCTGATGGCGGGATTTTCAATGAGGCGCGTGCAAGCCGGCATGCGCACCGTGAGGGCATTGCGATTGCAATCCGCCGTGTCGTCGGCGTTGGCAGGAGTGCTGATCCCGAAGACAAGCAGAATGGAAACGAAAAGAAAGCGAAGACCTGGCATCGGAACCCTCCAATACGACACGAAGCAGTAATGGTGCGCCTGGAGAAAAACAATTCCGATGGCGCGGACCCAATTAAGCAGAGATGCTAACAAAACTATGGCCATGCGCGTGTTCGATCGCGCGCACAGCCCGATTTTTGTCATCACGAATTGGTGAGTGTCGATTCAATGTCCGATCTGCCCTGGCCAGCTTGGTGCTGGGCCGACCGGGGCGACATCGAGGCGAACGACGGCGCCGGCGAGTGCCGGCTTGGGGGGCTCATACTCCGCCATAACATGTGGATCATGACCCGGGATGATGTGCCGTTCGGATGGTGCGAGCTTGCGGAGCACATTGTAGGAATTGAGCATCTCACCGATATGGAAGGCGGTACTGAACAGCTTGTTGGTCAGAAAATGCTCATAGTAGTGCGTTGCATCGGATGCGAGCACGACCCAACCACGCTTGGTGTGGACGCGTGCGACCTGTAGGCCGTCGGCGTGGCCGGGTGCGGGATGGAGCGTGATTCCAGGTGCCAATTCGACCATTCCTTCGTGCATCTCGACGCGGCCATTGAAGTTCAATCGCACCATGCCGACCACGTCTTCGACGTGGTAGCTGTGGCCGGGCTTGGCGTAACGCATGTATTTGCCCGTTGCGTAAGCCATCTCGCGAGCTTGCAGGTGGAACAGGGCATTCGGGAATTTCTCGAAGTTGCCGACATGATCATAGTGCATGTGCGAGACGATGACGTCTTTGACCTCGCGGGCGTCGACGCCGATCAGCTTCAGGCTCTCGATGGGGCACCTCAGGAATTCGCGCTTGCGGGCCTTGGCCATTTCCGCCGTGAAGCCAAGATCGAGCACGATCGGACCCTGCGGCCCGATGATGCACCAGACGAAATAGTCCATCGGCATCGGGCTTTCATGTGGATCACCGCCAATGAAATGCTCGCGGCGGATGGCATCACGCCGGGCGTACTTGATCGCATAAATCTCGTAGGTCGGCAGCAGCTCGGGCATCGACGGCTCCAGGTGGCTTGGCAGCGCATGGGCAACGGGGATCGGCGAAGAGTGCGCCGGGTGGCAGGACATTGCAATCTGTGCAACAGACAAGCGGCGTGACGGCAGGTGGGCGGACATTGGGGAGGTGCAGATTGCGCGCAACGGCACAACCAAGGGACGGGGCGGGAAATCTGTTCGCGCGACCGCAAATCGAGGTCAGTCGTCAGACCGATGGCTCCATCGTACTCGGCTCGAGGCAGACGCTCGAGGCGGCGCCGCCGTCCATTGGGCATTGGCTCGCCCATTGGGGCACGAACGACCCGCAACGGCCGTTTCTTGCTGAGCGCGATGCGGCCGGCGGCTTGCACCAGCTCAACTATGGCGAGGCGCTGGCGGCGACACTCGCAATCGGCCAAAGCCTCGTCGACCGGCGGCTCAGCGCGAACCTGCCGATCTTAATCCTGGCAGAGAATGGAATCGACCACGCGCTGATGATGCTCGGCGCGTTGCATGCGGGATGTCCCGTCGCGCCTGTGTCGACGGCTTACGCGCGTCTGTCGACCGACTTCGGAAAGTTGCGCCATATCGCAACAAAAATTGCACCAAGGCTCGTCTATGTCGACGATGTCGATCGCTATGCCAAAGCTTTGGCGGCGTTGGACCTCGGTGCTGCGGAGATCGTGGCGAGCCGCGGGATGTTGCCGGGCCGGGCAACGACAGCCTTCGCCAGCTTGCTCGTGACACAGCCCGGTCACGGCATCGCCGATGCCTTCGCATGCGTGACGCACGACACACTAGCTAAGGTCCTGTTCACCTCGGGCTCGACCGGGGCGCCCAAAGGGGTGCTGAACACGCAGCGCATGCTGACCATCAATCAGGACAGCTTGGCTGCGGTCTGGCCGTTTGTTACAAGGATTCCGCCACGACTTGTCGATTGGCTGCCGTGGAATCACACCTACGGGGGCAATCATAATTTCAACCTGGTGCTGCGAAACGGCGGGTTTCTGTTCATCGACGAGGGGCGGCCGCTGCCTGGGATGATCGAACGCACTGTTGAGAACCTGCGGGCGGTGGCGCCGACGATCTATTTCGGGGTTCCGCGCGGATTTGCGGTACTGCTTGATCATCTGGAGCGCGACGAAGCCCTGCAGGCGAACTTCTTCGATCAGTTGCAGCTCATCATGTATGCGGGTGCTTCATTGCCGCAGTCGCTTTGGGAGCGGATTGACGGGCTCGCGCGCCGCGTGCGCGGTGCGCCGATTGCGATGACGGCGGGTTGGGGTTTGACCGAGACCGCGCCGGTGGTGACCACGGCTCACTACGCAGTGGACCGGCCCGGCAATATCGGCGTGCCGGTGCCCGGCACGACCGTGAAGCTCGTGCCGTCGGGCGACAAGTTGGAGATCCGCTGCAAGGGTCCCGGCGTTACGCCCGGATACTACAAGGAGCCGGCTCTGACAGCAGCGGCCTTCGACGCGGACGGTTGGCTGCTGACCGGGGATGCGGTCCGGTTTGCGGACCCCGACGATCCATCGCAAGGGCTGATGTTCGATGGGCGAACGGCCGAAAACTTCAAACTGTCATCTGGCACGTGGGTCAGTGTCGGTCCACTGCGGACGGCATTGATCACGGCCCTGGCGCCGTTGGCAGAGGACTGCGTGATCACGGGGCATGACGGGGACGAGATCGGGGTCCTAGTGTTTCCGAGCATGGCTGCGCTACGGCGGCTGCTGCCGGCGGGCGGCGATACAGCAGGCATCGCGGATGTGATAGCGGCGCCGGCCGTTATCGAAGCCATGCGGCAACGCCTTGCCGCTTACAATGGAACGGCGGGCGGAAGTTCGGTCGCGGATCGCCCGGGCGCTGATTCTGACGGAACCGCCCTCGATCGACGGTGGCGAGATGACCGACAAGGGTTACCTCAACCAGCGGGCTGTGCTGGTGCGGCGGGCAGGCCTTGTTGCCAGCCTGCATGCGACGCCAGCCGGCGCGGGTGTGATCGAGCTTGGGCGCCCGTGATTTTCCAGCTGTCCAGGAAAGCGGCGCTAGCGACCGGACGGACGATACTCATCAGCGTGGCGATGGAAGATGCGCCACGCGTTGTCCTCCCACCGGCACACCTGGGTGACGCGAAGCGCGCGCTGGATGCGGTTCCCGTCGACATTGCGGACCATGTGCTCGAGGTCGACGCAGAGCGCGGTGTCCAGGCCAACGTGGGTGACCATGTTTTCCAGCCGGAAATCCGTGGCAATGACGTGCTGCGCCGCCCACCTGAGGCGCGGGCCGATCTCGGCGATGCCGCGCTCATAGCCGCCGAGCCCACCGAAGATGAATACGTCAGGTTTCGGCGACCAGAGCGCAATGAACGGCTCTGAGTTTCCCTGCAACTGTTGCGCCAGTGCGGGCTCGAGCTTGGCGCGGAATTCCGCCCAGACGGCTTGGCGATCCATGGTGGTCCTCTGGCGTCAGCCGCCAGCGATTTGCGGCAGGATATGTACGTCACTGTTGGCGCCGATCGGCTCCAGCAGCGCGTCCTGATAGATTTGGCCGTCGATGGCGACGGCGAGGCCGTCTTCCAGATGCGGCGCAAGTTCGGGAAACTTGGCGCCGAGCTTACGGAACAGATCGCGGACCGTCGTGGCGTCGAGATCAAGCTCGGTGACGCCGCCGGTATACTGGCGGAGATTGCCAATCAGGACGACATGGGCCATGGCTCAGTACTTCCGTCCCACCAGCACTTCGACGCCTTCGCGGCCGACGGCCGCGAAGTGCATGCGTCCTGCTGCTACCCCGCAGGTTTCCCCGTCGCGGTAGGTGCGCTCGACGCCCTCCAGAATGACGATGAGCCCGCGCACCGAGAAATGGTGGCCGTGCTCGCCGTTGGCGAGGCGTGGCTCGTAACGCGTGCGCACGATTTCGACATAGCCGTCGGTCTTGAGACCGGATTCATAGCTCACTGTGTCCAGCATCGCTGAGGTTCCTGGCTTGATCGCGAGTGCGCAAGCGAGGCCATGACTGGCAGCGATTGTCAACTCGGTGCCGGAGGGACGGCGGTCGTTGATGCATGATATTACTGTGGCGCCTTCTTTCTCAGGTCGCTCTTCGGACGGTCGCTTTGGTGAACTGCACGACGCCAAGATAGGGTTTGCGTACGTGGCGGTGGCGAGTTTGCCGTCAAACGGCAGCAGGTAGAATGAACGCCGCGACGCGAAGGCCAGACGCAAGGCTCGGTGAGGGGAGCACAGACACTATGGTTCAGTTTGGGTTCGATGCGATGTGGACGTATCTCACCGGCATCCTCGACCATTTGGGTACGCTGATGCTGTTTGTCGACTTGGCTGCAGCGGTTGTATTCGCGATAACGGGGGCTTTGGTTGCTTCGCGCAAGCAGATGGATATCGTCGGGTTCATGTGGCTAGGAGTTGTCACCGGCGTCGGCGGGGGAACGGTGCGCGACATTCTGCTCGGGCTGCCGGTCTTCTGGGTCAAAGATCATGCTCCCGTGGTCGCCTGCTTGGTTGCCTCTGTGATCGTCTATTTCACGGCGCATCTGGTTCATTCTCGTTACCGATTGATCCTTTGGCTCGATGCAGTGGGACTGGCACTGGTCACGGTGGCTGGGACTGCCAAAGGTCTGGACGCCGGAGCCGGTCCCGTAGTCGCCGTGGTCATGGGCGTCGTCACCGCGTCGGTCGGCGGTGTAATTCGCGACATCCTCGGCCACGAGCCGTCGATCATTCTGCGCCGGGAGATCTACGTGACCGCGGCGGTGACTGGTGCCGTCGCCTACGTGGCAGCGCTTGGGCTTGCCTTCGATCGATTGGCGTCGGCTGGTGCCGGCTTCACAACGGCCTTCGGGGTGCGTAGCCTCGCCATCGCGCTAGGTTGGTCGCTGCCCGCGTTCCGATCCCGCGCTGGTCGTTTGCCTGAAGACATTGCCAAATAAATTGGCCCGCGCAGTCTCTCGCGCGGGCCTCTTATTTTGGGGCCTTCAGTTGCCCACTCGCCGCCGGCCGCCCATCACTTCTTGGCGGCCTTCATGGCTTTCAGCACCTTCGGCGGCGACAGCGGCAGCTCGAACATGCGCACGCCGGTGGCACGGCGGGCGGCCGAGTTGATCGCCGCCATCGGCGGGATGATCGGCGTCTCGCCGATGCCGCGCACGCCATAGGGATGCCGCGGGTTCGGCACTTCGACGATGATCGTATCGATCATCGGCAGGTCCGAGGCCACCGGGATCCGGTAGTCGAGGAAGCCGGCGTTCTGCAGCTTGCCGTCGGCGCCGTAGATGTACTCCTCGTTCAGCGCCCAGCCGATGCCTTGCACCGCGCCACCCTGGAACTGTCCCTCGACGTAGGACGGGTGGATCGCCTTGCCGGCATCCTGGATCACGGTGTAGCGCGTGATCGTCAGCTTGCCGGTTTCGGGATCGACTTCGGTGTCGGCGATGTGGACGCCGAAGCTCGGGGCCGCACCCTGTGCCGAGATCGCGGCGACACCGACGAGCGAGCCGCCGGTCTTGCCGGCCACCTTGGCGATGTCGGCGAGCGACATCGGCTTGTGCTTGCCGGCGTTGTCACCGGCCGGACGGAACATGCCGTCCTCGAACGCAACTGCATCCTCCGGGATCTCCCAGAGCTTGGCGGCGCGTCCGCAGGCCTGCTTGATGATCGAGCGGGCCGCCTCGACGGTCGCCATGCCGGACGAGAACGTCGCGCGGCTGCCACCGGTGAGGAAGTTGTATCCGAGCGAGCCGGTGTCGGCGATGATCGGCCGAACCTTCTCGTAGGCGATCTTGAGCTCCTCGGCCGCCATCATGGCGAGCGAGGCACGCAGGCCGCCGATGTCTGGCGTGCCAGCCTGCAGCGTGACCGTGCCGTCCTCGTTGAGCTGCAGATTGACGGTCGTCTCGCCACCGATGTTGAACCAGAAGCCGGCTGCCATGCCGCGGCCTTGGTTCTTGCCGATTGGCGCCTTCCAGTGCGGGCTGGCCTTGGCCGCTTCGAGACACTCGATCAGGCCGACGGGACCGAACTTCGGACCGTAAGCAGCCTTGGTGCCTTCCTTGGCGGCGTTCTTCAGGCGCAGCTCGATCGGATCGATCTTGAGCGTCTCGGCGATCTCGTCGACGACGCTCTCGACCGCATACTCCGAGATCGGACCGCCGGGTGCGCGATAGGCCGCGACCTTGGGACGGTTCGACAACACGTCGTAGCCGACGACCTTCACGTGCTCGAGGTCATAGGGAGCGAAGGCGCACATGCAGGCGGGCTGCACGGGGCTGCCTTGGAAGCAGCCGGCCTGGAACTTCAGGATGCCTTCGGCGGCGACGATCTTGCCGTCCTTCTTGGCACCCATCTTGATCCAGACGGTCGCGCCCGAGGTCGGACCGGAGGCGCGGAACACCTCCTCGCGGCTCATCACCATCTTGACGGGGCGACGCGACTTCTTCGAGAGCGCCAGCGCGATCGGCTCCATGTAGACGACCGTCTTGCCGCCAAAACCGCCGCCGATTTCCGACGACGTCACGCGCAGCTTGTTGATGTCCCAGCCGAGCAGCCGGGCGCAGTGTGCGCGTGCGATCCAGTGACCCTGGGTCGTGGTCCACAGTTCTGCCGTCCCGTCTTCAGAAACGGTGGCCGACGCAGGCGTGCGGTTCGATATAGCCTTGATGCACCGGCTTCGTCTTGAACTCGCGCTCGATGACGATGTCGGCGTCCTTGAAGCCTTTGGCCACGTCGCCGAGCGTGAACTCGACGCGCTTGGCGACGTTGGAGGGCTTCGTCGGCGGAGGCGTGACGCCGGCGGTGATCATGCCGTCCTCGATGATCGGCGCGTCGGGCTGCATCGCCTCGACCTCGTCGATCACGTGCGGCAGGATCTCGTAGTCGACCTTGATCAGCTTCAGCGCCTGACGGGCGACCGCCTCCGAAGTTGCGGCAACGGCAGCAATCGGATGACCTTCGAACAGCACCTTTTCGCGTGCCATGACGTTACGGACAACGTCACGGTAGTTGACCAGCATCTCGCCGGCCGGCACGAACTCGGATGCCTGATCCTTGAAGTCGAGACCGGTGATGACAGCCTTGACGCCGGTCAGGGCGGCTGCCTTCGACATATCGATCGACTTGATGCGGGCGTGCGGATGCGGCGAACGCAAGACCTTGCCGACGAGCTGGCCGGCGACCTTGTGATCGGCGCCGAATTTCGCACGGCCCGTGACCTTGTCGGCGCCGTCGGGGCGAATCGGCCGCGTCCCGACGATGTCGAACTTGGGGCTCTTGACGCGCTCTTGCATGATCTAGGCTCCCTTTCTCATGTCCGATGCGGCGTCCATGACCGCGCGGATGATCTTGTCGTAGCCGGTGCAGCGGCAGAGATTGCCGGCCAGCCAGTAGCGGACCTCGGTCTCCGTCGGGTTCTTGTTCTTCTCGAGCAGCGACTTGGCTGCAATGAGAACGCCCGGCGTGCAGATGCCGCACTGGAGTGCCGCATGCTCGAGGAACTTCTGCTGCAGCGGGTGCAGCTTCTCGCCCTTCGACATGCCCTCGATGGTCTCGATCTTCTTGCCGTTGGCCTCGACGCCGAGGACCAGGCACGAGCAGACGAGACGGCCGTCGACGGTGACGCTGCAGGCGCCGCAGTCGCCCGACGAGCAGCCTTCCTTGGCGCCCGTCAGATCGAGTTGATCGCGCAGGCAATCGAGCAGCGTGCTCTCGGTTTCGCAAAGAAACTCGACGGCGTCGCCGTTGACCGTGGTTGATACGTGATGTTTAGCCATGTTATCTCTTCCTTGCGCGCTCAAGTGCGATCAGCGCCGTTCTCTTCGCGAGAACACCCGCCACATCAATCCGGAATTCTTTCGTGCCACGCTTGTCGTCGATCGGGCTGCAGGCCGCACGGGCCGCTGCCTCGAGCTTCGCCATCGCCGCATCGTCGACCTTCGAGCCGATCAGCGCTTTGGCGCCGTCAGCGACGAGCAGCGGACGGGCCGCGACAGCGCCGAGACTGACGCGGGCATCGGTGCAGGTGCCAGAGGCGTCCAGCGTCAACGCGACGCCGCAGCCGACAACGGCAATGTCCATTTCCGTGCGCGGGATGAAGCGCAGGTAGGCGTCACCGGTCTTGGCTTTCTGCGCCGGCAGGAAGAACGAGGCGATGATCTCGCCCTTCTGCAGCGCCAGCTTGCGCGGGGCCAGCATGACGTCCTCGACCTTGATGTCGCGGCGGCCGTTGGGGCCGACGACGGTCGCAACGGCGCTGGCGGCGATCAACGCCGGAACGCTGTCGGCTGCGGGAGAACCGTTGCACAGGTTGCCGCCGAGCGATGCGCGGCCCTGCACCTGGGTCGAGCCGATGAGGTTTGCGGCCTCGACGACGCCGGGCCATGCGGCCTTAAGCTTCGCGTGTTCCTTGAGCTCGGCGCCGGTGACGGCCGCACCGATGCGGAAGCCGCCGTTTTCCTCGGTAACCGTGCGTGTCTCGGCGATCTTCTTGATGTCGATAATCAAGGCGGGCGTCAGGACTTCCGCGCGGATCTGGACGAGCAGGTCAGTGCCGCCGGCCAGAATTCGTGCGTCGCCAGTGGCGTTTGCCAGCAGCTTGGACGCTGCCTCAAGCGTGGTAGGGGTCTCGTATTGCATGCGTGATTGCCTCTTGCGTTGGTTCGCCTGAGTGATCTGTTTCGGGTGAATGCGTGGATAAGATTGCACACCTGAGCGCGGGCCGCCAACTCCCTTCGCACATGGAGGCTGCGGATCAGCCCTGCCGCTGCTGCGGGGCGTGGGTATCTCGCGCGCCTGTCGAGCCGATGGCAGGCTCTGCGACAAAAGGTTGAACGGGCGCGGCAAACCGCCAACCGGGTTCCCCTGTCCCTCGCGGGGAAGGATTGATGGGTGGGGGATCGCTCAAGCGCCACGCCTAATCGTGCCGGAGGCGCGCCTTCGACTGGACGTCAAGGGGAGGGGTGTTGTGTGGCGACTACGAGGCTCATCGGAGTTTATTGGCACTGGTCGAGAACGACCATGGACTGACCGCCACCCGAGTGCGGTACTTCGCGTATCGCACGCAAGGCTGGTCGCGGCATCTGGGTAAGCTTAAAGCCGAGATCGAGCCAAAAGACGGAGATCAAGGCAACGATCGGGTTGCGGTCGCGTGATTTGTATCGGGCCAATTGCGGCATGATGCCATTGACATCTGGCCCCCTGCTCCATCATAAGTTCGGCGGAACGCGCGGCGGCGAGAGCTACCGTGTGGAAATGCGCTGTTCGAGGCCCGGGACGCTGGTCGGCCGCTGATGCGGCAGGCGGGGGCGCCCGACCCAAGTCCGCCAACCCGTTGGCGGCGCCGAAGGACGCGGTAAAAAAACGAAGGAAAACAACCATGTACGCTGTCATCAAGACAGGCGGAAAGCAGTATCGTGTCGCCGCCAACGACACGCTCCGGGTCGAGAAGGTTGCAGGCGAGGCCGGTGCAACGGTGGAGTTCACCGAGGTGCTGATGGTCGGCGGTGAAGGTGCCGCCAAGATCGGCAAGCCGACGGTCGCCGGCGCCAAGGTGACCGCCGAGGTGGTTCTGCAGGGCCGGGCCGACAAGGTCATCGCCTTCAAGAAGCGCCGCCGCAAGAACTCGCGCCGCAAGCGCGGTCACCGGCAGGAACTGACGACGGTGAAGATCAAAGAAATTGTCGGGTGACGCACGTGGCTGGCCAGGTGTCTCAGTGACATCCAAGCCAGCGCAACGGCCGCGACCGTAGCCGGCGCGGATGCACAAGTGGGCATCCGAAGCGCCCTACTCAAAGGACTAAAATAAGATGGCACAGAAAAAAGCAGGCGGCTCATCCCGCAACGGCCGCGACACCGCGGGTCGGCGCCTCGGCGTCAAAAAGTTCGGTGGCGAGCACGCGATCTCCGGTAACATCCTGGTCCGCCAGCGCGGCACCCAGTGGCATCCCGGCACGGGCGTCGGCATGGGCACGGATCACACCATCTTCGCCCTCATCGAGGGCAAGGTGGAATTCGCGACCAAGCGAAACAACCGGGTCTATGTCTCGGTTAAGCCGCAAAAGCTCGAAGCCGCGGAATAAGCTGGACCAAGTGCTCCCGGGTCCGGCTTGCAGGCCAAGGACCCGGCCTGATTCAATGACCAAGGGAGCGGCAACGCTCCCTTTTTGTATTTGAGTATCGCATGTCACGGATTGGCGGACATTTGTTGCTGTCGTGGGGCGTCAAGCCCGGACCGACATTCAAGACGGCGCTGGCCGAGGCGCGCCGCCTCGACGCCGCGGGCCAGGATCTCGATGCGATCCGTGAGGCCGTGGTCGCTCTGTTTCCAGCGCCGGCCGTTCTGCGCCGGCGCGCCACGGGCACATTCGCCGAGGCGATTGCGGCCGAGACGGCGGAAGACGAGGCCAACATCGCGTCCGTGCGCGCGCATATGGAAAATCTGATGCGTTGCCCTGTACTCGAGCATGGCGCGGTGATGCCTGATGCCTGCCCGACGGGCCAGCAGCCGGGCACGATTCCGGTGGGCGGCGCGGTGATTTCGCGGGGTATCCATCCGGCGTTCCATTCGTCGGACATCTGCTGCTCGATGTACGCGACGGTATTCCCCGAGGGCGTAGAAACGCGCGATTTCATGGACGCGGTGGCGGCGTCGACGCGGTTCGGCCCAGGCGGCCGTGCGCCGAATGACCAGATCCCCGACCCGATCACCGACGAGATCGAGGCGACGCGAAATCCGTTCCTGCATCAGCTGGCGGGCCGCGCCAAGGCACAGTTGTGCGACCAGGGTGACGGCAACCATTTTGCCTATCTCGGCGGCATGACGGTGTCGCCGGAGATGACGGCGAAGCTGCGCCAGACCGGGCAGGCGGCGCTGGCCGACGCGATCGGCGACCGGACGACGGTCAACGTTCTGGTGACGCATCACGGCAGCCGGGATCTCGGCGCGCAGGTCTACAAGCGCGGGCTGGCGGCCGCGATTCAGCACGTGAAAGACATCTCGCCGGACACGCCGCCGCATCAGGCCTGGATCGATCCGGACACCGAGACGGGTCAGGCCTATTGGGAGGCTCTGCAGTACGTGGCGCGCTGGACCAAACGGAACCATCAACTCGTGCATGAGCGGACCCTAGCCCGGCTCGGAATTGCGCCGCTGGCGGCTTTCGGCAACGAGCACAACTTCGTCTGGAAGCGGGGCGACCGGTACTACCACGGCAAGGGTGCGACGCCGGCCTGGAGGGACGCGGCCGGGCATCCCTTGCTGGGTCTGATCCCGCTCAACATGGCGCAGCCGATCCTGCTGACGCTGGGCAACGACCGCGCCGAGTACGCCTCGTTTTCGCCGCATGGGGCGGGCCGCAACAAGAGCCGGTCCGCGCTGTTACGTGAACTCGGTCTTGCAGGACTGGAGCCAGAAGACTTCCTGGCTCGCTCAAGGGAGGCGGTTGACCGCCAGACGGAAGGCCTGGACGTGCGCTTCTTCTATGACCGGCCGGACGTGTCGGAGAGCCCGATTGCCTACAAGTCGGCGGATCAGGTGCGCGACCAGATCGAGCGGTTCGGTCTCGCCGACGTGATTGGCCTGATTCATCCGAAGGGTTCGATGATGGCCGGCGACTACGATAAACCTTGGATGGTGCAGAAGGCCAACAAGGCGGCCGTGAAGAAGCGTCGTGAGGAGTTCCGGTAGGCCATGGTCCGGTTGGAGACAGAGCGGCTGGTTCTGCGTCCGTTTCGCGCGGACGATGCCGATGCGCTGATGGTGCTGGCCGGCGACTGGGCGGTGGCCAGCATGACCAGCGATATGCCGCACCCGCTCGACCGGCCGGCCGCCACAGATTGGCTGAAGGTGGCGCGTGGCGAGGTGCGGTACGCGATCGAGCAGGGCGGGCAGTTGATCGGCGGGGTCGGCTATTTCCCTCGGCATTCCGGCGCCGCAGAACTTGGCTTCTGGATCGGCCAACACTATTGGCGTCAGGGATTTGCGACAGAGGCGGCGCGGGCTCTGTTGCGGCGTGGCTTCGTTAACGGCCGCTTCCCGAGTTTTACGTCATCCTATTTCGTCGATAATCCAGCTTCGGGCCGCGTGTTGGCCAAGCTCGGCTTCGAGCCGATCGGTCAGGGCCGGATGTGGTCGACCGCACGTGGCAGCGAGGTCGAGGCCATGGGGGTCTGGCTGACACGCGAGCGGGCTGAGGCCCTGCTCGACATCGGGCCATCGCCGCCAGCCTGGCCAGGGCCAGGACACGGCCGCTGGATCGATCGGCTCAGTAGCGTGGCCCGGAACGTGATACATAGCGGCCCGACCCGACCGACCCGTCTTCGCGATTGAGCCACCATGAAGTTTCTCGACCAAGCCAAGATCTACATCCGCTCCGGCTCCGGCGGGAACGGCTGCGTGGCGTTCCGGCGCGAGAAGTTCATCGAGTTCGGCGGCCCCAACGGCGGCAATGGGGGCAAGGGCGGTGACGTTTGGGTCGAGTGCGTCGATAACCTCAACACTCTGATCGACTATCGCTATCAGCAGCACTTCTTCGCCAAGAACGGTCAGGCCGGCATGGGGCAGGATCGATCGGGGTCCGATGGTGCGGACATGATCATCAAGGTGCCGCCGGGCACCGAGGTGCTGGGCGAGGATCTGGAGACACGGCTGGCGGAGCTGACCAAACCGGGGGACCGGGCGCTGATCGCCAAAGGCGGCAATGGCGGCTTCGGCAACGCGCACTTCAAGAGCTCGACCAACCGTGCACCGCGGCACGCCAATCCGGGCCAGGTGGGCGAGGAGATGACGATCTGGCTGCGGCTGAAGCTGATCGCCGATGCCGGGCTGCTCGGACTGCCGAACGCTGGCAAGTCGACGTTTCTGGCAGCCGTGTCGGCCGCCAAGCCGAAGATCGCCGATTACCCGTTCACGACGCTGCACCCCAATCTCGGAGTCGTGCGCGCGGGTGAGGTCGATTTCGTGTTGGCCGACATTCCCGGCCTGATCGAAGGCGCGCACGAGGGGGCCGGGCTTGGCACGAGGTTTCTTGGCCATGTCGAGCGATGCAAGGTGCTACTTCATCTGGTCGACGTCACCGAGACAACGTGTGACGTGGCGACCGCCTACAAGACAGTCCGCGCCGAGATCAAGGCCTACTCGCCTGAACTCGCCAAGCGCAAGGAAATCGTTGCTCTCTCCAAATGCGATGCGGTGACGCCGGAGGTTGCGGCCGAGCGGGCGGCGGCGCTACAGAAGGTGTCGCGGAAGAAACCGCTGCTGCTGTCGGGCGTGTCGGGACAGGGCGTGAAAGAGGCGCTCTATGCGCTGACGAAAGAAATCGGGCGCACCGTGGCGAAGCAGAAAGAGGATCTGGATTTCCCAGACGGCCGCCCCACATGGGAGCCCTGAGACTGCCAGCGAGAGGCCGTCAGTTGATGGTCTGCAAATTCAGGCGGTCGAGTTTCCTGGGTGCGAAATAAGGCACAAAACCAGCAGCTGAAAGCGACGCCTTTGTGGTTTGAACGAGGGACGGGCTATCGAGGTATTCGACGACAAAGACGCGCCGGCCTGATTGCTGGACAAGTTTCAAATGTCCGGTGCTATGAGCGATGCGAGCCGCCGTATTCGGTGTGCCGTCGCCGTCGGAGCCGAAGTGCAGATCCTCCTTTGCGATACCGTCGACGATCGACAAATACCGGGGATCCTTGGCGAGTTCTTCGCCGTTTTGCGGTAGGATAATGAACTGCGGTTTTTTCGATCGGGCATGCTTGGCGAGATCAACAACAACGTCGATCATTCGGCGGCCGGCATCTTTGCGGTCGGATTCCATGGCATAGTAGGTGTCGACACGGTCTAGGTAGACGCCGTCGAACCCAGCGTCGAGTATGCGCTGCAGATAAGAATCGGAATGGTAAAACATCAGGCCCTGCCAGCCGTCGTACCAATATCGGACGTGAAAATTGCCGCTCCAGACTTCATTTTCGCGGCCGAGCCAGCCCGGCGCGGTCAGGCGGGGAATGCGCACGGTTTCCGGATTGATTGAAGCCGGACCTGCCAACGTGGACTTTGCTGGATCTTTTGTGGACTTGAATGGCGCGGGCTCGACCCAGGCCTTGTCCCAATAGTAGCGATAATCTTCTGCCTCTCCGATTGACAAGTAGGCAAGAACGATCCGGCGCCGGCCATCGGGTTTGCGTTGCATCGCGGCGACTTCCCCGGATGAGTAGCGCCCAGCCTCCGTACCATTGCTGGAATAGTCGATCACAACCATGTCGAGTGGGGACGCCGCAATGTCAGCTGGTGACACCTTTTGCAGCTGATAGCCCCACGATGAAACCGCAGCCAAGCGACGCTCTGACGGGCGCGCAAGAGAAACCGGAAGCTGATCTGGCGATTGGGCGGCGACGGGAGCCGGATCGAGGAGCCAGAAAAGAGCTGCCAGAACGCTGAACTTTGCTACATGCATGATAATCAGCCTATACGCCCCGGACGCGACTGTCTTGCGTTCTTATCCTCCCCTCCGTTCAGCCGACGAAGCCCGCCGCTATGTCAGAGAAATCCATAACTCCTACGCGCCCCGAATGGCGCGAAGCCCGCCGCATTGTCGTGAAGATCGGCTCGGCGCTGCTGGTCGACCGGGCGACCGGACGACTACGCGCCACGTGGCTCAACTCGCTCGCCGACGATGTGGCCGAGCTGGTCGGTGACGGGCGCGAGGTTGTTCTGGTGTCGTCGGGTGCGATTGCACTCGGCCGGCATTTGTTGGGACTGCCAAAAGGAGTTTTGGAGCTGGAGCAGAGCCAGGCGGCGGCAGCCGTCGGCCAGATCAGCCTCTCGTCGGCCTATCAGGATGCGTTCCGCGTGCGCGGGCTGACGGTGGCGCAGGTTCTTTTGACGCTTGGCGATACCGAGGAGAGGCGGCGCTATCTCAATGCCCGCCGCACAATGGATATGCTGCTCGCCCACAAGGCGATCCCCGTCGTCAACGAGAACGACACGGTGGCAACCGCCGAGATCCGGTACGGCGACAACGATCGACTGTCGGCCCGGGTCGCCTCGATGATGAGCGCCGACTGTCTTGTGTTGCTTTCGGACATCGACGGGTTGTATACGGCACCTCCTGCCAAGGACAAAAGCGCGCAGCGCCTCGACGTGATTACGGCCATAACGCCGGAGATCGAGGCGATGGCGGGCGACGCCGGCTCAGAGCTGTCCAAGGGCGGCATGATCACCAAGATCGAGGCAGCCAAGATTGCCGTTGGCTCGGGTGCCGACATGGTGATCACGTCAGGAAAAGTGATGCACCCTTTGCGGGCGCTGCGCGAAGGCGCTCCGTGCACCTGGTTCCTGGCTTCGACGGATCCGGTCGCGGCGCGCAAGCGGTGGATTGCTGGCAACCTCGAGCCGAAGGGATCGGTCGAGATCGATGCGGGGGCCGAAAAGGCGCTGGCGAGCGGCAAGAGCCTTCTGCCCGCAGGTGTGAAGCGACTCGATGGCCAGTTCGAACGGGGGGACCCGGTCATTATTCGCGGGGCGGATGGCCGCGAACTCGGCCGTGGCCTCAGCGCCTATTCCCGCCCGGACGCGGAGCGGATCATCGGCAAGAAGAGCAGTGAGATCGAGCGCATCCTGGGTTACGCCGGGCGCGCCGAACTCATTCATCGGGATGACATGGCGCTGAGCCGCGGTTGATTGGGGTGAACTGCATTCTCAGTCCAGTTTCTGTGCTATCGTTTGCCTGTCGGCTGCGGTCATCCCAATTTGAGCCTGAGGCTATATGAGTTCCTACGAGCTGTTTGCAGACCTCAACCCTCAATTCACAGCGATCATCAAGCAGGACGGTCCGTGGTGGATCGGCTGGATTGAGGAGATTCCAGGCGTCAACTGCCAGGAACGGTCACGGGAGGCGCTGATCGACAGCCTTCGCGAAGCGCTGCGGGAGGCGCTCGCGTTCAATCGCGAGGATGCGCGGCAGGCGGCAGGCGGCAATTTCACAGAGATCAAGATTGCGTTATGAAACGGCGCGACTTGCTTCGGCATCTGCGCCAGCATGACTGCGAATTGGTCCGGGAGGGTGGCCGGCATTCGTGGTGGCAAAATCCCAAGCAGAATCGGCGCTCGGCCATTCCGCGTCACAACGAAATTTCGGAGATGCTTGTCCTGAAGATCTGTAAGGACCTTGGCATCGCCCCTCCACGGTGAGTCCAGGATCCGCGAACTGCAACAGGGAATGAGGCCGTGGCTGAGCCTATCCTGGATGCTGCGCGCGCCGAGTTCATTCATCGGGATGACATGGCACTGAGCCGCGCGTGAACGCGGCTCACGCACCTTGGCGATCAGTCGAGATTGCGACCGGCGAAGTTCGGCACAAAACCTTGCTTCCGGATTTCGGCAGCGACGCTCGAAGCCGATGAGCCAGACAAGTACTCGACGACGAAGATCGTCTTGCCGCGGGACTTGGCCTTGTGCAGCAGCTGGACGCTGCCAGAGACCATGCTGGCCGGATTCCGCTTCCCGTCATGATTGACGCCATGGAACAGATCTTCCTTGGCAATCGCATCGATGGCCGACACGTAGCCGCTGTCGTCCAATAGCTCCTCGCCGTTCTGGACCATGATGGCGGCATCGCCCTTGAGGCTGCGGGCCTGAGACGAGATTTCACGGATCAGCGCAATCATCTGGGCCCGTGTGCCCATTTTGTAGAAGGTGTCGATCCGGTCGAGGTAGACGCCATCATAGCCTTTCGCGAAGATCTCGCTCACCCGTTGCCGGACGATGGCCTTCCAGCCAGGCTCCCAGAACTTGACGGCATAGTTTTCGGCCCAGCCTTGGGTGGTGGAGGTCAGCCAAGACGGCCGGCTGGATACGCAGCAGGACTTCCAATAGCTCCGCCATTTTTCGGCCTCGCCGACCGACAGGTAGGCGAGCGCAGCACGACGGCCGCCACCCGGTTTGGTCTTGAAGCGGGATGCCGCGCCGCCATAGTCGGCATCGACCACGACCACGTCCGCATGGGACGATGTGATCTTTCCGAGATTTCCGGTCAGCTGGTAGGACCAGCTTTGAGCGGAACGCACCATTGACTGGCTTGCCTCGGCTGGTGCGGGTTGGATGGTCAGACTGCCGGCAAGCAGGACTGCGCCGGCGATCGATTTGACTCTCGCAATCATGACTGGTTCTCCTTTGCGAAGTCGTTGGGCCCCGGCTGCTCTTAAACTCGGTTAAGGCAAATGGTTGATTTTCATGGCTGAATGGTTAATGGGCGCGGGAACTACGCCGGTTGAAGATCGACTCTATAAAGGCCGAAACGAAGATGGCGCCCGCAGGTGATACCCGCGGACGCCAGTCATCAATTTATGTTGCAGGCGGTGCTCGCGAAACGCTGCCGGGACAGGCGCTCGGTCTTGCGGCGCTTCAGGCGGCTTGCCGGATGGGCAGCGGAGGCGCCGGCGGCTGGTGCCGTGACCTGCTCGGCACGAAAGAAATCGCCCAATGCGCAACGCAATAGGGCCGGCCCTCTTCCTTTTGCGCGCCGCAGAAATGGAAACCCGCTTGGCGGGGATCGCCGATCGGCCAACGGCAATCATCGGCTTCCAGGTCAGCCAGCGTCTTTGTTTTCAGAGCCATTGTGGTCATGACAACTCACCTCGATCCATACGATAGCCCTATAAGTGGACCATTATATGCTGCGATGCAATATGACAATTGTGCGACGCAACAACGCACTTTCCAGCTGCGGAGATCTGGATGCGGGGACGGATGGCCCGGAGTTCGCAGCTGCCAGGTGGCGGCAAATTTGGTATGGAAACTCGACTTGCCGAGCATTGGAGTGCGCTACCTTGAACAAGCCAGAACGGTTCAGCGTCCAGGGAGAGCTTGTCGATCTCATGCGCGCGCTTGGCCGGAAGGCCCGGGCAGCGGCGCGCGTGCTAGCCATTGCACCGACCGAGGTCAAGAACCTCGCGCTGACGAATGCAGCTGGTGCGCTTCGAGCCCGCTCGACTGAAATCCTGGCGGCCAATACGCGAGACCTCGAGGCCGCCCGTGCGCGCGGCACGGCCGGGGCTTTTCTCGATCGGCTCGCCCTCGATTCAATGCGGATCGATGCCATCGCCAAGGGGTTGGACGACATTGCAGCACTGCCCGATCCCGTGGGCTCGGTTATCGCCGCCTGGGAGCGCCCGAACGGCCTCCAAATCGAGCGCGTCCGCACGCCACTCGGTGTCATCGGTATCATTTATGAAAGCCGCCCGAATGTCACGGCCGACGCTGGCGGACTGTGCCTCAAGGCCGGCAATGCAGCGATCCTGCGCGGCGGCTCGGAGAGCTTTCATTCCAGCCGGGCGATCCATTCCTGTCTGGTCGAAGGTTTGATTGCGGCCGACTTGCCGGAGGCCAGCATCCAGCTGGTGCCGACGACGGACCGCGAGGCCGTCGGCCTTATGCTGAAGGGCCTCGATGGGGCGATCGACGTGATCGTGCCGCGCGGCGGCAAGAGCCTTGTCGAACGCGTGCAGTCAGAAGCACGGGTACCGGTGTTCGCGCATCTCGAAGGCATTTGTCACACCTATGTGGACCGCGGCGCCGACATCGACCTGGCCGTGCCGCTGGTGGTCAACGCGAAGATGCGTCGCACGTCCATCTGTGGCGCGACCGAGTGCCTGCTGGTCGACAAGGGCGCGCACGAGGACTACCTGACGCCACTGGTCAAAGGCCTGCTCGATGCTGGCTGCGAGGTGCGGGGTGATGCGGCCACGCAAAAGACCGATCCGCGCGTGAAGGCGGCGGCGCCCGATGACTATGGCAAGGAATTCCTGGACAAGATTATTGCCGTTAAGACCGTCGATGGCCTCGACGAGGCGATCGAGCATATCGCGCGTTACGGCTCGCAGCACACCGACTGCATCGTCACCGAGTGCTATGGCACGGCGGAGCGGTTCCTGCGCCGGGTCGATTCCGCAATCGTGCTGCACAACGCCTCGACGCAGTTCGCCGATGGCGGAGAGTTTGGCATGGGCGCCGAAATTGGCATCGCGACCGGCCGCATGCATGCGCGCGGCCCTGTTGGCGTCGAGCAATTGACAAGCTTCAAGTATATCGTGCGCGGCACGGGTCAGGTGCGGCCGTAGTGGCGTACAGGTCCGATCCGGTCGGGAGCCCGCGCGCACTATGAAACTCTCTTACGCTCAGAACCTAGAAGACTACCACCTCGACCTCGTCTTTGCGGGTCAACAGACCGGAACCTACGTCGATGTCGGCGGGGGGCATCCGGTAGCCGACAATGTCACATTCTGGTTCTACCTGAAGGGCTGGCGCGGGCTGATCGTCGAGCCGCAGGCGGCGCTGGCGGACGCCTACCAGCACATCCGTCCTCGGGATGTCGTCTACCAGGGATTGGCGGGCGCCGCGGATGGCGAAACCGAGTTCCACGCGGTGGAGAGCCTGCATGGGCTCTCGAGCATGGATCGGGCTGCCGCCGAGCGCGCGGCCCAGTTCGGTGCGCGCTTCACCACCGCGCGGTTGCCGGTACGGCGGCTCGACCAGCTAATCGATGACGCGAAGCTGGGAGCCATCGATGTTCTGAAGATCGACGTCGAAGGGGCGGAGGAGCAAGTCATCGCTGGGCTGGATCTTGCTCGCATCCGGCCGCGCGTGATCGCGGTTGAGTCCGTCAATCCTGGCAATCCGGGCGGCGCGGCGGGTGCGTGGGAAGCACCCATTCTGGCGGCCGGCTACACGTTTGCGTTCTTCGACAACCTCAATCGGTTCTACGTGGCGCAAGAGGCGGCCGAGCTGATCGCACGTTTCCCTAAAGAGCCCGCGCCTTGGGATCGCGTCGACCACCTCTGGGACCACGGCCGCGCGCCGCACAATCAGGCCCACGCCGACCACCAGCTTGCCCGCATCCTCGAACACGGATTGATGGCGCTGCTGCCATCGCTCGATCCGGCGCTCTTGGAGTTGCTGATCCAACGTGGATTGGAGGGGAAGGAGCGCGATCTGGCGTCTGCCGAAGGGTTCGCGACGCTACTGGGCGACGCTGAGCATCCAGCAGGCGGTGGCGATCTGGTGCCTCCGCAGTCGGCTGCTGCGCTGCGAACGCTGGTTCAATCCGACCGATTTCGCGCCGCGCTTGGCCGCATCGCCTGCTTTTACGACGGTGGGCACATCGTTGAGGAGTAGCGGCCGTTGGGCAATCAGGGGCATGGTTAACGTCCGGAAAGAACGTACCGTCTGTGGGGTCGGCCTGCGACAATGTTGCCGCTACAATACCAACTTTAGCCGCATCACTGCCATCCTTAGGACTTAAACAGCGGCGCACCTGCGGTTATGGCTTGGTCCAAATCTACGGTCGGGCGAAGTGGGGATCGTAAACGTTACGGTTTAGGCTCGGACAATGTGGCGCCGACATTGGCGTTGTCATGTTCCGAAGGCATAGTCGTTTTCTTGTATAAGGAGACTTTTAATGATAGCGCCCCACCGGCTGCTTCGCGCACCCCTTTTGGCATTCTCCGCGATGTCATTTTCGATAACCGCAGCTGAGGCGACGACATACAATGTCGGACCCGGGCAACCCTATGCGACGATCGGCGCGGTTCCGTGGTATACGTTGAAAGCCGGCGACACCGTCTTTATTCATTGGAAACCGACCCCGTATTTCGAGAAAATACTGATTTCTGGCCAAGGTACTGCTGCTCAGTGGATTCGCGTCCTTGGTGTACCAGACCCTGCGACAGGGGCGCTGCCCATCATTTCCGGGAATGGCGCAACGACAAGCACCAACATGCATTACCGGTGGCCGGCCGTGGGAGCCGGGGGAATTCAGAATCTCGGCCTGATCCAGGTTGCCGCCCGGGCAGACGCCGATATCGGCGGCGCAGTAGTACCGAAGTATATTGAAATTGCGAATTTACAGGTGCAAGACGCATACCCGACCTATAATTTTACCGGCGAGAATGGGCAGCAAGGAACTTACAATGGTTTTGCGTCCTGCGTTTACGCACGGTCAGCCCAGAACTTTATTTTGCGCGACAGCATTCTGACGAATTGCGGGCAGGGGTTCTATAATTGGACCGCGGATGGTTCAGGCAATAATAATTTGTGGTGGAACGGCCTCGCTGAAAATATCACGTTGCGAGGGAATTATTTCCATAATAACGGCTTCGCCAACAGCGACACGGAACATCAGACCTATACCGAAGCTAAAGGTGTCGTTATTGAGTTCAACCGATTCGGTCCACAACGAACTGGATCCCTAGGAAGCCAAATAAAGGACCGCTCTGCCGGGACTGTGATCCGCTACAACTATGTTGAACAATCAAAGAGTGGATACATTGTTGATCTTGTTGAACCACAAGCAAGTGCGCCTAGTTTGATTGCGTTGCCCCAGTATAAGCAAGCGTTTGTTTACGGCAACACGTTTGTAAATAAGGGTGTTTACAATGCCAATTATTTTCATTGGAACGGAGACCAATACGGTGGCAATGGGCGCGCGGCGCAGCCAGGTGGAAAGCTCTTCCTTTACAACAATACGTTTGTCACGGTTGCCAATCGGTCTGACGTCGGCTTTGACGTTGCGTCGTCAAAATTCAGGCTCCTTAACGAGCATCATGGTGGATTTGACTGCCCGCCGGGAAGTCTACCGGGAGCGGTTGATGTTCGAAACAATGTTTTCGCAATCCTGCCGCGCACCGCTGGATCACCGATCCCGCGTTATGAGTTCGGATATTGCGGCAAGCTGAATTATACGTTTGTCAACAATTGGATATCGCCTGGTTATACGGTGAATGGCGTAGGGTCGACGGGTGGAAATACGAACGTCTCGCCCGCAAACAACGGCATTGGATTTGTGAGCGAGGCCAACAACGATTACCATCTGGCACCTGGGTCCTCGGCCATCGGGATCGGCGGCCTGCTGGCGCCCGAGGTTACAAACAATAGTTTGGGCCAGGACCTCACGCCATCAAGCCAGTACATTTATCATTCCAAGGGCGGTCCGCGACCTTCACATGGGTTGGGATCGGACGCTGGCGCTTTTGCGCGGGAGACGGCTGCGGTTGTCGCGGCCGTGCTTCCCTACGCGCGTTCGGTCCAGGTTGGAGCACCTGCGACGGCGTTCAGCGTCATGCTCAACACGAGTTCGCTGGGCGCAACTGGCTGCGCGCCGGCGCAACCCGATAATGCAGCGTTCCCGCATGGCTTCACCTATCAGACGACCAATGCGCAAAACCAGCTAATTGGTACACCCAATACGCCAGCACCACTCGCCGCTGGCGGCACGCAGAACTTCGTGTTTGGCATCACGCCGGTGCAGGCCTTTGGCGCCACCGAGTTCCCGATCGTATTCAGTTGCGCCGATGCGGTGCGCGCCCCGAGCACCAATGGCGTCAATACCTTCATTCTATCGGCTTCCAGCGTGCCAGGCCCTGACCTGGTGGCGATCGGTGCTACGCCATCGAATGATGGTATCGTCGCGATCGCAGGCAACACCGGCACCGGTGTGCTCGCGATGGCGGCGGTGAACATCGCCGCTGGCGGGGCGATCACCGCGACCGCTGACGATGGTGGGCGCGGGCTGCCCATTGCGCTGACGATTTGCCAATCAAACCCCGCGACAGCGGCGTGCACCAACCCGGTCACACCTGGGGCGTCGGCAGTCGCGACCGTCGACACCAATCAGACGGTGACCTATACCGTCTTTGTCAGAGGAACCGGCGCTGTTCCTTTCGATCCGGCCAACAACAGGCTGTTCATTCGCCTGAAGACCGCAGATGGCATCACACGTGGGGCCACCAATGTCGCCGTGCGAACGGTCCCAGCCGATGGCCTGATCGAAGCTGCGACCCTGAACCCGGTGCGTTGAGCGTAAGCTGGGAACGGCCAATGGGAGTGGGCCCGTTTGACCGTTTTCGCGCTTACCGCACGGCGGACGCGACTATTGCCGCACCATGCCATTAAATGCGGATTGTTCTCTAAACTGGCGGGGACGGCATTGGAGGGCTGCCCTGTCGTACGTAGTTCGCGCGAAAGCGAAAGAACGGGCGCTCGATGACTTCATATGAAAGCATTGAAAACAACACGACTGGAACGAACAACATCGATGAGCTAAGAGTCGCGTGGAACAGATCCGCCGAATATTTGACGTACTTGCTTGCGATTTCCGTCAGCAATATGAAATGCCATAAATAGATCGAATATGACACTTCACCAATGCGGGTCAGGACCCGGTCGACAACTCTCGGCATTGCGAAATTCAAGCTCTCATAAGCGGCAATTAGGATACCCCAAGCAGCGCCCTCTATTGTCGGGATGACGATCCACCACGGTGAGCTCGAAGGGTGGCCGCCACCCAAAAGATAGAACCCGCCCCAGCCATTGAGTATGTGCCAGAAAACTGCAAATCCAACCAATGTCGCAGTGCCGATGATTTTTGCGTGTTTGACCAGAAAATCTGTGCGCGCGAAATGATATGCGATCGTGCCCAGCAAAAATTGATCAAGTCCACCGACGATGGTCCTGTAAGCGAGGTTCTGCACCTCACCATCGACCAACCGGATACTGGTGCGGCCGAGAATTGCCAAAAATAAAATACCAAATAGGGAGGGCGCAGGAAGCTCTTGATGGTGTCGCCCTGAAGGTCGGGCAACTTGGCATCGAGTGTCGCGCCGTGCCGGTCCCGAACAATCAGAACGGGTATATGCTCCTCCGACAGACCAGCTTTCTTGGCCCGGCCGCCGCGCTTTCTGGGCGCCCGGCCGGTGAGCTTGCGCGAGCCTTTGGCCGACGTCAGGAAGAACGTCTCGTCGGCTTCGACGATGCCTTCGACCTTGGCTGGCTGGACGTTCTTGGCCGCTTTCAAGAAGCGATGCCGCCAGCGGAACGAGGTGTCCAGGCAAACCTTGGTGCGCTTGGCCGCCTTGCGTAGCGACACGCCATCGACGAGCGCGCGGGCATAGTCCATCCAGGCGTCGCGGCGATGGAGTTGGGCGAGCGGCGTCCCCGTCAGCGCGTTGAACGTGCGGCCACAACTCTCGGCTTTGCACTTGTAGCGTTTGAAGCCGCTGGCCTCGCCCCACTTGCCGAAGCTCGCCGAGCCGCAGTGCCCGCAGGCTGGTGCCGCAGCAAAGCGTTGCTCGATGAGCGCGATGGCCTCGTTGGCAGGCTTGCCGCCCCGCACGGCTTCCAGCAGCGCCGCGCGCTGGACTTCACTCAGATCGCTCAACTGCTCGACAAGCTTCTGAAACTGTTTGGATTCCATGATCATCTCCCGCGCCAAATCGCATCTAGAAGATCATACGCCTACATCAAGTCAGAACTGCGCCAATAGGGAGCCGATTCCAAACCTTTGATGAAGCAACAGGATGGCCGGGAAGACCAAATAGAAATGAAACTCGACGGTGATTGTCCATGCTCCACCTGGCCACACGGGCTGGATGATGCCGCCCGGTATTTTTCTCCAGTCGTAGCCTTCAAAGATGCAATAATAGGCGATAACGACGATGAGCAGCGGTGCGAGCCGCACGAGACGGTTCCACAAAAAGAAACCGTAAGAAATGTCCTTTCCGTCAACAAGTTTCGCAAACAGGTAGCCGGACAGTGTCATGAAGAGTGCGACACCAGTCCACCCCTCTTCAAAAATTGACATTGGAAAGAACGACGGGACTGCGTTGGTTGGAATGGCTGAATGGATGCTGTGCCAGTAAAAGACGAGGAACGCCGCGAGGGCGCGGACATGATCGAGACGTGGATAATACGCACCTGTACTTGATCGCAAAGCATCGCCTCCTTGGTCTGATCGATACCAAGACCTAACCGCCGTTGGCGCCGCCGAGCCGCAGGCGGATGTATTCGAGCTGGTCGAAGTTGCCGTACTTGATCATCAGGACGCCGCTCTCGCCGGAACCGCGTTTGATTTCGACCTTCAGCCCCAACGTATCGGCCAAATCCTTTTCGAAGGCGCGTGTGTCCGCATCCTTCTCGCGGGGACGGCGCGTCTCGGTCGGGTGATCGAGCGACTGGACCAGCGCCTCGACATCGCGCACGTTCATGCCCTGCGCGACGATACGATCGGCGAGCTTCTCAGCATCCTCGCGACCGATCAGGGGGCGGACATGGCCTGCCGACAGACGGCCTTCCTGCACCATCGCCCGGACGCAGTCGGGGAGCTTCAACAGGCGGATCGTGTTGGCAACGTGGCTGCGGCTCTTGCCGATCACCTCTGCCATGCGCTCCTGCGTGTAGCCGAAGCGCTCCATCAGCTCGTTGTAGCCGCCAGCCTCCTCGATTGCGTTGAGGTCTGAGCGCTGGACGTTCTCGATGATCGCGAGCTCCAGCATCTCCTGATCGTTGAGATCGCGGACGATGACGGGCACCGTGTGCAAGCCGGCCTTCTGTGACGCGCGCCAGCGGCGCTCGCCGGCGACGATCTCATAGCCGCCCTCGGGATCGGGTCGCACGATGATGGGTTGTACCAACCCCTTCTGGCGGATCGACTCCGTCAGCTCAGCCAGCTCATCTTCTCGGAAGTCTTTGCGCGGGTTTGATTTTCCGCCACGCAGCATGTCGATCGCAATGACCTTCTGCTCACCTTCGGGCGGCAATCTGGGACCAGCCGACGTCGTTTCGCCAATCAGCGATGCGAGCCCACGGCCCAGCCTGCTCTTCTGCATTGGCACCGACATTCCCTACGTCCTCCGTCGTCAATTGCGCCGCGTTGACCGCGTTATCTGGGTTTGGAAGCTCAAGCAGCTTTGAAGCGCCGCTCGCGCTCGATGATCTCGCGGGCGAGACCGATATAGGCTTGGCTGCCCGGGCAGCCATAATCGTAGAGTAGGATCGGTTTGCCGTGCGAAGGCGCCTCCGCAATCTTGATGTTGCGCGGGATAACGGTTTGATAAACCTTGGGTCCGAAGAACTGGCGCACATTATCGGCGACCTCTCGCGAGAAACTGGTGCGGGCATCGTGCATGGTCAGCACCACGCCTTGGATCTCGAGGCCCGGATTGAGCGTCGCCCGGATCTGGTCGATCGTTTCCTTGAGCTGCGAGATGCCTTCCAGCGCGAAGAACTCGGTCTGTACCGGGACCAGGACCGCGTGCGCGGCGACCATGGCATTCAACGTCAGCAGGCTCAGCGATGGTGGGCAGTCGATCAATACGTAGGTGTAAGCGTCTCCGCTCGATGCACTCCGCTGGGCGGCAATCAGAGCCGTAAGCGCGTCGCGCAGACGAAAGGCGCGACCCGGGTCGCTGATCAGTTCGCTCTCTAGGCCCACCAGATCTGAATTGGCGGGGACGATGGAGAGGCCAGGGACCGCCGTCCTCAGGCTGGCGCCCGCCAGCGTCGATGCGCCTGTCAGCACATCGTATGTGGTGACGGTGCGGGCTTCCGGACCAATCCCGACGCCGGTTGACGCATTGCCCTGCGGATCGAGATCAATGATCAGCACGTGCTCGCCGACGGCTGCAAGTGCGGTGCCGAGATTGATAGCGGTCGTGGTCTTGCCGACACCGCCTTTTTGATTGGCCACCGAGAGAATTCGAATCCCTGGAATTCCATTACCACTCATGGCCTTAACCCTTTGTCGTTGGCCGCGGAGACCGGATCAGGACGATCCGCCCGCCGGGATCGGTCCGGCTCGGAACGCACTCACTCTCGAATGACCACGCTGGTTTGGCGTCCTCAACTTCGATGCTCGGCCCCTTTGCCCTTCAGAAACAGGCCGACTGTACGGGGGCCGAACAAAGGAGCCGCGAGTCCAATCAGCTTGTCGAGTGGGGCAAGCGCCCGCGCCGACACATAATCCACTTGACCGACCTTATCGCGAGTCGCGGCAGACTCGATTCGCTGGTTGACGATGTCCACAGCGATCAGAGCGCTCAGTCCGGTTTGCCGGACCACCTCCGCCAGGAATGCGCACTTGCGGACGTCGCTCTCCACCAGCGCCACGCGGCCCTGGCCGTTTTCCGCCATTAGAATGGCGATGACCAGCCCAGGAAACCCAGCGCCGCTGCCGATGTCTGCCCAAGTAGCGCCAGGGTGGGCAAGGGCAGCGAGTTGGGCGCTGTCGGCGATATGCCGGTGCCAGACGATCCGGGATCGTGTTCGGCGCAACGAGATTGATTCGGGGCTGCCAGAGCGCTAGGCAGGCCGCATAAGCTTTTAATCGATCGAGCGTTTCACGTGAAACGTCGAACGCCGCGCCGAAGGCATCGGGGCCCGCAATATGGGGCAGCGGTTTCGGATCTGGGTCCGGCGCCGTCATGCGGAGCGCCGGGCCTGAGCCTTTTTGGCGTGGGCCAGAATCAGCATCAGGGCCGCAGGCGTAATGCCGTCGATCTTGGCGGCCTGGGCGAGCGTGGCAGGTTGATGGCGCGCGAGCTTCTGCTGAAGCTCGACCGACAGCCCCGGTAGTGCGCGATAGTCGAAGTCCGGCGGGATACGGGCACCCTCGTCGCGGCGTAACATGGCCACGTCCTCGGTTTGGCGGTCGACGTACGCGGCGTAGCGGGCGTCGATGGCGAGCTGGTTGGCGATTTTTGGTTCCAGCGCCGCGATCTCAGGCCAGATACGACCGAGAACGGCCAAATCGATTGCTGGATGCGCCAACAGCTCGAACGCGGAACGGCGTTTGCCGTCCCGGTTGATCTCAAGGCCATGCCGAGCGGCCTCGTTGGGGGTCATGGTCAGTCGATCGAGCAGGTTGCGCCCGGCCTCCAGCGCTCCGGACTTGGCAACGAATGCCGCCCGGCGCTCAGGCCCGACGCACCCGGTGGCAATGCCGAGCGGGGTCAGACGCTGATCTGCGTTGTCGGCCCGCAGCCGGAGCCGGAATTCGGCCCGCGACGTGAACATGCGGTAGGGCTCGCTCACGCCCCGGGTCACGAGATCATCGATCATGACCCCGAGATAGGCGTCGGCACGGGAAACCACCACGCCGTCCGTCCGCCCAGAGGCCTTGAGGGCCGCATTCAAGCCGGCCATCAGGCCCTGAGCCGCGGCTTCTTCGTAGCCGGTGGTTCCGTTGATCTGGCCAGCCAGGAACAGGCCGGGCAGTCGCTTGACCTCAAGGGTTGGCGCCAGCTCGCGGGGATCGACCGTATCGTACTCGATGGCGTAGCCAGGCCTGATGATCCGCACCACTTCAAGGCCTGGAATGGTGCGCAGGAACGCATCCTGGACCTCAGCCGGAAGCGATGTCGAAACGCCATTAGGATAGACCGTATCGTCGTCCAATCCCTCGGGCTCGAGGAAGATCTGGTGCGCGGTCCGGTCGGCGAACCGCACGATCTTGTCCTCGATGGAGGGGCAATAGCGCGGCCCGGTGCTTTGGATCTGGCCCGAATACATGGGCGAGCGCCCCAGATTGGCCTGGATAATGGCGTGCGTCCGGGCATTCGTGTGCGTGATCCCGCACTTGATCTGCGGCGTCGTGATCCGGTCGGTCAGGAACGAGAACGGGACGGGCGGATCGTCGCCAGCTTGCATGTCGAGCTGGTCCCAGGCGATCGTGCGCCCGTCCAAACGTGCTGGCGTGCCTGTCTTCAGCCGGCCCATCGCGAGCCCAAGTCCGTAGAGCCGTTCGGCCAATGCAATGGCAGGGGCTTCGCCGACCCGGCCGGCCGGGATCCGCGTTTCGCCCATGTGGATGATCCCACGCAGAAACGTGCCCGTCGTTAGAACAATGGCTCCTGCGCGAATCTCCTCGCCGCGGCCTGTACGAAGTCCGGTAACGCGTCCCGCCTCGACGATCAGATCGTCCGCGCTGCCCTCGATGATCGAAAGCCCGGGGGTGCTACGGATCGCCCCCTGCATGGCCTGACGGTAGAGCTTTCGGTCGGCCTGGGTCCGAGGCCCCTGAACAGCTGGCCCCTTGGAGCGGTTCAACATGCGGAACTGGATGCCGGCGGCGTCGGCAACCCGACCCATCAGGCCGTCGAGGGCGTCGATCTCGCGAACCAAGTGGCCCTTGCCAAGGCCGCCGATCGCGGGGTTGCACGACATTTCGCCGATCGTAGCGAAGGAATGGGTCAGCAGGGCCGTTCTGGCGCCGATGCGGGCGGAGGCGGCCGCCGCCTCGGTGCCGGCGTGGCCGCCGCCGACAACAATGACGTCGAATGTACGCAAGGAGGACATGGCTTCTTCGGGTTGTTGGCGTGGCGGGACCATAGGTGGCGTTTGCCACGCGGTCAAAAGCCATTCGCAGTGCTACTTGCCGATGCAGAACCGACCGAAGATTTGGCCCAGCAGGTCCTCGACGTCGACGCGGCCGGTTAGCCGGCCCAGGGCGTCGGCGGCAAGGCGCAGGTCCTCGGCGAGAAGCTCGGGGGCTTGGTCGGGATCGCTGAGGATGCGCTCGAGGGCGGCATGGCAGGCCGTCAGCGCGAGCCGGTGCCGCTCCTGGGTCAACACGGGGGCAGCGCCAACATTGAGCCGGCTTGTCACTTCCGCGGCCAGCCGGTCGGTCAGGGTCGTGAGTCCTTCGCCTGTCAACGCCGAGATCGACACAGGTTCGGTCAGGTCGGCGGGCGGGACTTTGCGCGCCATCCCGCCGGGGGCGCCACCTCGCGTCAGATCCGCCTTGTTGGCAACGGTCAGTACGGGGCAGCGGCCAGCAGCGATTTCGGGGGGCGGCGTCCAGACGGGACTTGCTGCATCGACCAGCCAGATCACCAGATCCGCCTCGCGAGCCTTTCCGAGCGCGCGGCGGATGCCTTCCTGCTCGATCGGGCCGGATGCTTCCCGAAGGCCAGCGGTATCCGTCAGGATGACGGCGTGTCCGGCAAGATCGAGATGGACCTCCAACACGTCGCGCGTCGTGCCGGGCTCAGCAGATACGATCGCGACGTCCCGGCGAGCGAGCGCGTTCAGAAGGCTGGACTTGCCGGCATTCGGCGGGCCCGCCAGCACCACCCGAAAGCCGGACCGGATGATCTCGCCCCGATGGCCGTCGTCCAGATGGCGTGCGATCTCCGGAAGCAAGGCGGTCACGCGCTCGGCCGCCTGGCTCATGGCGTTGCTGGCGACGTCGCCCTCGTCTGAGAAGTCGATGGCGGCTTCCGCTAACGCCCGGGCTTCCAGCAGGGTCATTCGCCACTGCTCGTAGAGGCTCGCCAGGGCGCCCCCAGCCTGGCGCAAAGCCAACCGGCGCTGGGCGTCCGTCTCGGCGTCGACTAAGTCGGCCAAGCCTTCGGCGGCGGTCAGGTCGATCTTTCCGTTTTCGAAAGCGCGCCGGGCGAACTCGCCCGGTTCGGCTAGGCGGCAGGTTGTTACACGTGAAACAGCTTCGAGCACCGCACGAATCACCGCTGCGCCACCGTGAACGTGCAGCTCCGCCATGTCCTCGCCGGTTTCGCTGCGCGGGCCAGGCATCCAGAGCACCAGTGCCTCGTCAAGGACTTCGGCAGTCTTGGGATGGCGGAGGCGGCGGAGGGCCGCGTAGCGAGGCGGCGGGAGCGGCGGCGCCATGGCAGTCAGGACAGCGCCGGCCGCTGGGCCCGAGATGCGGATGACGGCGACGCCAGCCCGGCCGCTGCCGCTCGACACTGCAAATATGGTTGGGGCAACCTGCATCCCAGGCACGGGCCTCATGTTAGAACTGCGTCTGGTTCATCGAGGAGACTCCGGTGGCTCTTGTGGGACGCAGCTGCTTCGCCATTGCGATCAACATCGACTACCTGCAGCAACGGGACACGGCTGTCCACCGGCTGGCTCGACGTTCGCCGGTGACGCTCAGCGAACGCGAGGCAACCTGATGCGCCAGTCGTCGCCCGTGCGATTCGGGACGGTCAAGGCGCGGTTGCCCCACGCGGAAGCTGGCCAGCGGATCGGCTTGCTGGGCGGATCGTTCAACCCGCCTCACGCCGCTCACCGGCTGATCAGCCAGATCGCCTTGTCGCGGATCGGTCTGGATCGGGTCTGGTGGATCGTGACGCCGGGCAATCCCTTGAAGGACCGCTCCGAGCTGGCGCCGTTGGTAGATCGCGTGGTGGCTGCCCGCGAGATCGCGGATGACCGGCGGATTGTTGTGACTGGGTTCGAGGCTGGGCTCAGGACGACCTTCAGTGCGGCCACATTGGCGTTCCTGCGGCGGCGCTATCCAGGTGTGCAGTTCGTCTGGATCATGGGCGCCGACTGCCTGGCGGAATTTCATCGCTGGCGGCAATGGCAGGATATTTTCAGGCTCTTGCCGATCGCTGTGATCGATCGGCCCGGTTGGCGCCTGCCCGGCATGTCGTCGCGTGCTGCTGCATTCTTCGCCCAGCAGCGCTGGCCAGAGGCGCGGGCCCGGGGCCTGGCCGGCGGCGACACCCCCGGCTTGGACGTTCCTGTCCGGCCCGCTGTCGCCGCTTTCGTCGACCGAGCTGCGGTCGCGCCGCGAACCGGCCCAACCCCAGAAAGCAATCGACGCCTCGGAAAGGGACTTGAATGTCGGCTTGCGGTGCGCATATGCTTCTGCGTCGCCCTGTACTGGCGGCAGGGACGCAGAGGATAGCCGTCAACAGATGAGAACCGCAACCGGAGCGGCCCGTAAGGGGACCACTCCTGCTCGAGCCACGGCAGGCGCCAACGCGCCGGCCGCGATGTTGAAACGTATTACAACTTGGCTTGATGAGGCCAAGGCCGAGGCGATCGTCACGATCGATCTCAAAGGCAAGTCCACCATGGGGGACTACATGGTGATCGCCACCTGCCGCACCGATCGGCATGTGGGGGCGGTCGCCGACCAGGTGCAGCGCAATCTCCGGGAAGAAGGCCTCGGCCGTGTTCGGATCGAGGGTCAGCCCCAGTGCGACTGGGTGCTGATCGATACCGGTGACATCATCGTGCATCTGTTCCGCTCCGAGGTTCGCGAATTCTATAACCTCGAGAAGATGTGGTCGGCTGAGCGGACGCCGGACCCGACGACACATTAACTCCGGTTCCGTCGAATTGGCCGGATGCCTGGCGATAGCGTGATGCCATGCGGATAACGATCGCTGCCGTTGGCCGCCTGAAGGACGGCGGAGAGCGGGTGCTGGTCGACCGCTATCTGGAGCGTTTGGCCGGTGCTAAGGCGATTGGCGTTGGTCCCGTCGCCGAGAAGGAAATTTCCGAAGTCCCGGCATGCGACGGCAGCGGAGCGCCAATCCGATGAGGCGGGGCGCCTGCTCAAGGGTGCAGGCGCTGCCGATGCGATCGTGCTTCTGGATGAGCGGGGAAAGCCGATGACCAGCGCGGCCTTTGCGGCGTGGCTTGGCGCACGGCGCGATGCCGGCGTGCGACATGCAATGTTTCTGTTGGGCGGCCCCGACGGGCACGGCGAAGCAGCCCGCACCGCATCGCATCTGCAACTGTCGCTCGGGCCGATGACGCTGCCGCATGGTCTTGCGCGCGCGGTTCTGGCTGAGCAGATCTATCGGGCGACCACAATCCTGGCGGGCCACCCCTATCATCGCGCGTGACGCGCAATGCAGCCTGGCGTTCCGTCCTTCAGCTTGCCGGCAAGTCGTCACTTGACGTATCGGCCCTGCCGGGTGTGGATCGCGGCGTGACCCATTCGAGAAGGCATGGCTATGGCGGACGATGTTCTGGCGAGGCTTCAAGCGGCGATTCGCGCGCGACGCTGCAGCAGCGCGACGGCCTCTTATACGCGGCAGTTGCTGGATGGTGGTCCGGCTCGGTGTGCGAAGAAGCTTGGCGAGGAGGCGATCGAGACGGTGATCGCCGGTGTTCATCAGGATGACGCATCACTGAAGGCCGAAGCTGCCGATCTGGTCTATCATTTGCTGGTGCTGCTTGAGGCGCGCGATGTCGCCCTTGGCGATGTGCTCGCGATCCTGGACGGACGCATGGGGACGTCGGGGCACGATGAAAAGGCGTCCCGGAAGGGCTGAGGAGGCAGACGGTGCGCGATATTCTCGAGCCGTTGGAGCTGACCGGTACAACTCGGGCCGGGCTTCAATATTCTCCTTATCGCTACTTCACGCGCGAAGAATGGGCGCGGCTGCGGGCCGACACGCCGATGACACTGGTGCCACGCGATCTCGAAACGTTGACTGGTCTCATCGACGAGCTGTCGATCCCGGAGATCGAGCAAATCTATCTGCCGCTCTCGCGACTGCTCAATCTCTATGTCGCCGCGTCACAGGATCTGCATGCCGTGACGTCGAAGTTTCTCGGCCGCAAGGACAACCGTGTTCCGTTCATCATCGGCTGCGCTGGTTCGGTCGCTGTCGGAAAAAGCACGACCGCCCGCGTCCTCAAGGCACTGCTCGCACGCTGGCCCGACCATCCCCGCGTCGACCTGATCACGACCGACGGCTTTCTATGGCCGAATGCCGAGCTGGAGGCGCGCGGCATCATGCATCGCAAGGGCTTTCCCGAAAGCTTCGACACGGCGCGGTTACTGAATTTCCTCGGCGATGTGAAATCGGGCAGGTCCAACGTGACGGCGCCGGTCTATTCGCATTTCCACTACGACATCATAGCCGGGCAGGAGATTGTCGTTGATCGTCCCGACATCCTGATCGTAGAAGGGCTCAATGTGCTGCAGCCCGCGCGCCTGCCCAAGGATGGCGAAGCGATCCCGTTCGTCTCTGACTTCTTCAACTTCTCGATCTACATCGACGCGGACCAGGAGGTGATCGAGATCGTGGTACGTGCGGCGCTTTATGCGCCTGCGGCAAACGGCATTTCGTGATCCGGCGGCTTACTTCCACCGCTATGCCAATCTCACCAACGAGGGCGCACAAGCGAAGGCACTCGAGATCTGGAACAGCATCAACCAGATCAATCTGCAGGAGAACATCGTGCCGACGCGGCAGCGTGCGCGCCTGATCCTGCGCAAGGGCGCCAATCACCAGGTCGAAAGCGTCGCGCTGCGCCGGCTGTGAGCCTCAGAGCCCCTTCGCTGCAGCCAGCTTGGCGAACGGCGTTTCCGGTCGCGCGCCGATGTGGCTGATGATCTCGGACGCGGCAATGCTGCCGAAGCTGTCCGCAGACGTCCATCGGCTTGCCGGCCGTGAAGCCATGAAGGAAGCCAGCCGCATACATGTCGCCGGCGCCGGTCGTATCGATCACCTGGCGGATCGGCTCCGGCGCGATCGTCGTCGCTTTGTCGCCGGTCACGATGACGGAGCCTTTCGCGCCGCGCGTCAGAACCGCGATCTTGGCGTCAGCGCGGGCCAGGCGTGCGCATTCGTCGAAGCTTTTCGTCTGATAGAGCGAGGTGACCTCGAACTCGTTGGCGAACAGAATGTCGACATCCGACTTGATGAAGTCGAGGAACTCGGCGCGGTGCCGGTCGACGCAGAACGAGTCGGAGAGCGTCAAGGCGACTTGGCGGCCGGCTGCCTTGGCGACCTTGGCTGCTTGCCGGAACGCGGCCTTCGCTTCCGGCCGGTCGAACAGGTAGCCTTCGAGATAGATGACGCGCCCGGCGCGGATCGTGCTGGCGTCGACCTCGCCCTGGTTGAGCTCCGGGCTGATGCCGAGGAACGTGTTCATCGTGCGCTCGCCGTCAGGGGTGACGAGGATCAGCGAGCGGGCGGTCGGTGCGCCATTCTTAACCGGAGCCGCATCAAACGTCACGCCGGCGGCGCGGATATCGTGGGCAAAGATGCGGCCGAACTCGTCGTCGGCGACTTTGCCGATAAAGGCTGCGCGCCCGCCGAAGGAGGCTACGCCGACCATGGTGTTGGCGGCCGATCCTCCGGAGATCTCGACTGCAGGCCCCATGTCTTTGTAGAGCGCCGTGATCATGCCGGCGTCCACCAGCTGCATGTGGCCCTTCTTAGCGCCATGCTTGGTGAGGAAGGCGTCATTGCAGCGCCCGATGATGTCGACGATGGCATTGCCGATGCCGACGACGTCGTAAGTCTCCTCGGCCATGATTGCTTCCTATGCCTTCCGGGTTCGTACTGGCGGCGCACTATACGGCGGGAACCGGCAGCGACAAGCGTGCGTGGCGGACCATTGTGGCGCTCAATTGCCGCGCTTGCGGATGCGGCTTGGCGCGCCAGCCGGGCCAGCTCCAGCAGTAGTCGCTCGACCAGCGTCGCCTCTGCGGCCGATGTTTGGCGGGTTGCCTTGACGGTGGTCGCGATCCGGTTCAGCGCCGGCGTCAATTGCGCGAGCGGACCACGTCCGGCATTGCCGTTCGAACGACGGCCCGTTGCTTGAAATGCAGCGGCGGGCGCATCTGCCGGATCAGCTCGTCAAGCGGGCGGCCGCGCTCCAGGCCAGCGCCGAGCCCGATGCAGCCGCAGGAAGTGGCGTTGCGCCGCCAGCACGACCGTCTGTGCGCTTTCTCCGGACGCCACGGCCCGATCGCATTCGGCAAGCGCCGTGGCCGTGTCGCCGGTGGCCGCGGCCTCGACAATCCGGTCGATCGTCAGTTCCGAGGCATCGCCGACGATCGCCTCGATGTGCTCGACCGTTATGGTGCCAGCCCCTGCCGCATAGAGCGCGAGCTTGTCGATCTCGGCTCGCGACAGGGCGCCGGTCGGCACCAAGCCGGTTCTGCAGCTCCTCGCGGGCCTCAGGGGCGATCTTCAGGCCGGCGGCGCCGAGCACCTCGTTGATCAAGGTGGCCAGTGTTGCGCCTTCGTCGGCGTAGCAGGCAATGGCCGCGGCCTTCGGCGATTTCTCGAAGAGGGCGCGCAAGGCACTCGTCGGGCCGCAGGTTGCCGGCTTCGACGATCAAGACACCGGGAAGCGGTCCGCCTTCGAGCAGCGGCTTCAACGCGTTTGCCGAGATGCGGCGGCCAGCCGATGGCCCGCACGATCTTGGCGCCGCCGAACATCGGCACGGTCAGCAATTCGACGGCGAGACGTTCGGAGTCGTTTTCGAGATCGGCGTCGTCGAGGCGCAGAAGTTCGCCAGGCGGTGTTTTCAGCTGCCGCAAGGCGTTCGGCGAGCGTTCTTTGCGCGCTCGGATACGAGGCCCGCGTCGGGTCCAAATAGCAGCACGGCCCGAATCGTAGCGGTCAGCTCGGGCCAGGAACGCGTTGGCCTCGTTCGACTTGATGGCAACCATGGGCCTGCCGTCGCGCTATGACCGGACTTGGAACGTGCGCGAGCGGATTGGCGCCGACTGAGCTCAAACCTTGCTGTTCGACAGGAAGGCGGCGAGGCGGCCCTTGAGGTCGTCGGCGATGGTCTTGGCGGCGCGATCCTCGGCGTCCTGCCGCGCCCGCACGTTCGAATAGATCGACTGGAAGCGCTCGAACCCGGCCCGCGCGATGCTGGTGCCGGTCAAGATCACCTTCTGGTCTTTGAGGCTGACCAGGCGGAAATTGGCGTCGAGGCTGTAGATCTGGTTGGTCGCTTCGCCGGTCGTTCTGACCAGCGCTGCGCCGATCGACTCGGTGATGGTGATATCCAGGCGGTATTGAGGCGTTGCCGCCGCGCCGCCGCCGGTGTTCTCGAAAATCAGCTCATTGCGGATGCGCTGGCCGACGCGCGATGGAATGGGTGTGGTCTGAACGGCCGCCAGCTTCTGCTCCAGGCCGACGCCTGACGGGGTCGGCCCGTACATCGGCCGGAAACCGCCATCGCCGCAACCCGCAAGCAGGCGCGCCAGACAGCAACGACGCACGCCAGCCGGCAGTCGCCGGCCGAGCTTCGGGCTCTGGGTCGCGTCATCCGACGACATTGACGATCCTTTGAGGCACCACGATCACTTTTTTCACCGGCTCGCCCGTCCAGCGCCCGGATCACCCCATCGAGCTTCAAGGCTGCCGCCTCGATCTCGTCCTTTGTCGCCGCCCGGCCAATTGTCAGCTCGTCGCGGCGCTTGCCATTGACCTGTACGGCAATGACAACTGTATCGTCAACGAGCAAGGCCGGATCGGCCTTCGGCCAGGGTTGTTCTACCAGCAAGGTGTTGTATCCAAGCCGCGCCCAGCATTCTTCACCCAAATGCGGCATCATCGGGCCGAGCATCTGGACCAGGATCTCGGTGGCCTCACGCAGGACTGCGATCATTTGCGGGGCCTGTCCGGGGCAAGGCGCGCTGAAATGGCGTTGGATAGCTCGTACAGTTGGGCCACGGCCACATTGAACCGCAAGTTCTCGATGTTGCCGGCCGACGGCGTCCAGCGCCTTTGTGGGCGGCCCGCCGCAGTTCGAGCGCTTCCGGGCCAAGGTCCGTGCGGGATCTGGGCTGATAGGCTTCGGTGCCTTGTCGATGACGTCGTGAACGACACGCCACACGCGTTGGATGAAGCGTCCCGCGCCTGCAACGCCGGCCTCGGTCCAGATCACGTCGCGCTCGGGCGGGCTGTCCGAGAGCATGAACCAGCGGGCGCAGTCGGCACCGTAGTGGGCGATGATGTCGTCGGGATCGACCAGGTTCTTCTTCGACTTCGACATCTTCTCGATGGAGCCGATGATGGCCGGCTTGCCCGTCGCGGTCTCGGTCGCCTTGCGAGCGTCGCCCTCGCCCTCGATCGTCACCTCGATCGGCAGCAGCCAGGCCCCGCTCTGCGATTTGTACGTCTCGTGTACCACCATGCCCTGCGTGAACAGCGCGGCGAACGGCTCACGCAGGTTCTTGCCGCCGGCATGGCCGGTTTCACCCATCGCCCGATAGAAGAAGCGCGAGTAGAGCAGATGCAGGATCGCGTGCTCGATGCCGCCGATGTACTGGTCGACGGGCATCCAGTAGTCGAGCGCGGCCTTGTCCGTCGGCGTCTTGGCATCGGGAGCCGTAAAGCGCGCGAAATACCAGGAGCTGTCGACGAAGGTGTCCATCGTGTCGGTTTCGCGCGTGGCGGGCTTGGCGCATGCCGGGCAGGGCACGTGCCGCCAGGTCGGATGCCGATCGAGCGGATTGCCCGGCACATCGAAGGTCGCGTCCTCGGGCAGCATCACCGGCAGATCCTTCGCCGGCACCGGGACCGCGCCGCACGCCGCGCAATGGATGACCGGGATCGGGCAGCCCCAGTAGCGCTGCCGCGACAGGCCCCAATCGCGCAGCCGGAAGTTGACCTTCGCTCTGCGCCACCGGCTTGCCTGCCAGCGTTTCCTTCTCGAGCCGCTTGGCCACCTCGTCGAAGGCCGCCGTCAGGCGTCAGGCCGTCGAGGAACTGCGAGTTGATCATCTCGCCGTCGTCGAGGAACGGCACGCCCTCGTGGATTTTCGCGATGATCTGCTGCCGGCGCGCGGCGTCTTTCGGCGCGACCACGGGAATGATCGGCAGCCCGTAGGCCTTGGCGAATTCGATGTCGCGCTGATCGTGGACCGGGACAGCCGAAGATGGCGCCGGTGCCGTAGTCCATCAGGATGAAATTCGCGACGAACACCGGCACTGTCCATCCCGGATCGAACGGATGCACCGCCTTGATGCCGGTATCGAACCCCTTCTTCTCTGCTGTCTCGATTTCGGCGACCGACGTGCCCATGCGCCGGCATTCGTCGCAGAACGCCGCAAGTTTCGGATCTTTCGCCGCCGCGGACTTGGCTAGCGGGTGGTCAGGTGCAATCGCCATGAACGACGCGCCGAACAGCGTATCCGGTCGCGTCGTGAAGATCTCGAGCTCGGTCTCGCCCGCTGGCACCGTCGCCGGATCGAGCCGCCAGCGCATCATCAAGCCTTCGGACCGGCCGATCCAGTTCGCCTGCATCAGGCGCACCTTCTCAGGCCATTTCTCCAGCGTCGACAAGCGCTTCGAGCAGCTCATCGCTGTAGGCCGTGATCTTGAACGCCCACTGCTCGCGCTCGCGCTGCTCGACGAGCGCGCCCGACCGCCAGCCGCGGCCGTCGATCACCTGTTCGTTGGCGAGCACCGTCTGGTCGACCGGATCCCAGTTCACCTTGGCCTTGCGGCGGTAGGCCAGCCCCTTGTCGAACATGTCGAGGAACATGCGCTGCTGGTGCACGTAATAGCTCGGGTCGCACGTCGCGACCTCCCGCTCCCAGTCGATCGAGAGGCCCATCGACTTCAACTGGCCCTTCATGGCCGCGATGTTCTCGTAGGTCCACTTCTTCGGGTGAACCTTGCGCTCCATGGCGGCATTTTCGGCTGGCATGCCGAACGCGTCCCATCCCATCGGGTGGAGCACATTGAAGCCCATCGCCCGCTTCGTCCGCGCCAGCACGTCGCCCATGGTGTAGTTGCGCACATGGCCCATATGGATGCGCCCGGACGGGTACGGGAACATCTCCAGCACGTAGCACTTGGGCTTCGACGTATCGGTCGCGGTGCGGAATATGTGTTTGGTATCCCACACATTTTGCCAGTGCGGCTCGCGCTCGGCGGCATTGTAGCGTTCGGTGGCCATCGGGGGTCCCGGTGAGTTCGGCGGTTTCGGCGGTAAAGAGCCCGAAAGGCGGGAGCGGTCAAGGCGGGTAAGGCTGTGCGGCGGCTGTAGCAAGAGTGGCGAACCGACCGCCACGGTCAAGGCGTCTGAGAAATATGTCTATGATTTGATAGTTTGCGGACATATGGGCTGGAACATGTTCACACCGTAGACATGGGCCGCACTATATGTCCACAAAAAGACGAGTTGTGGACATGTCAGGGTTTATGTGTCCCTTGCGAGATCATGTTGGGCGTCATATGTTCACGTTGTTCGATTTTATGCGCATAATATGTTGCATATGTTCCCATGCGGCGCATGCCAACGCAGATGCGTTCTGGAAATCCTTCCAAGAGAACATAGGGGCAAGTCCTGCCACACAATCCAGCCCGACCCTATAACGACCTACCCCAGCTGCCACCTGCCGGCGAGATCGAGACCAAGGCGGTCTTGAAGGCCTGCGTTTCGGCCCGCGCCGCCGTCGCCCAGTTGAGGTTTGCAGGTCAGCTCATTCCCGATCAATCTGTCCTGATCAACACGATACCGCTCCTTGAGGCCAAGGACAGCTCCGAAATCGAAAATATCGTCACCACGAACGATGCCCTGTTTCGCGAGGCCGGCTCTTCGGACGACGGTGGTGACCCGGCCACGAAGGAAGCCTTACGATATCGCTCGGCGCTGCAGGCCGGATACGCCTCGCTCGGCTCTCGGCCCATAACCACCCGTACCGCATTGGAGGTCTGCAGCCTTATCAAGGGCATCGAAATGGACGTGCGCGCGGTTCCCGGCACGACGTTGCGCAACTCCCTCACCGGTGAGGTGATCTACACACCACCTGAGGGCCAGAGCCACTTGCGGGAACTGCTTGCCAACTGGGAGCGCTTCGTCAACGCGGAGGACGACCTGGATCCGCTCGTCCGCATGGCGGTCATGCACTATCAGTTCGAGGCCATTCACCCGTTCATCGACGGCAATGGTCGCACTGGGCGAATCCTCAACATTCTTTACCTCATTCAGGCCGGCCTGCTCGATATTCCGACGCTCTATCTGAGCCGCCACATCGTCCGCTCCAAGGGCGACTATTACCGCCTGATCCAGGACGTCACCAAGCACGGGGCTTGGGAACCTTGGATTCTTTATATGCTGAAAGCCGCAGAGTTGACGGCCAGCTGGACCAATGCCCGCATTCAGGCGATCCGGGCCTTGATGCAGGTCACCTCGGACCACATCAAGACCGGCGCTACAGCGATCCATTCGCGCGAACTGACAGAGTTGATTTTCGCGCAACCTTACACCCGCATCTCACACCTGAGCGACCGCGGCATAGCCAAGCGCGTGGCCGCTTCCCGCTACCTCAAGACCCTTGCCGAACTCGGAGTCCTTGAGGAGGAGAAGGTTGGTCGCGACAAGGTCTTCATTCATCGCAAGTACATGCAACTTATGGGTTCTGACGATCACGCTTTCGAACCCTATCTCGCCGCGAAACGGGCGTGACGAGCATCGCATCTCCAGGTTACGGTCGGCTCAGCAGAAATATGCGGAAGCGCACTCCATGTCCGAGGTCGATGAACTGAAGCGCATGATCGCCCAGGCGAAGCGTATCGTCGCCTTCACCGGCGCCGGCATCTCGACCGAGTCCGGCATTCCGGATTTCCGGTCGCCCGGCGGCATCTGGACCAAGTACAGGCCGATCGAGTTCGGCGATTTCCTGGCCTCCGAGGAGATGCGGCGCGAAAGCTGGCGCCGCAAGTTCGCCACCGACGAGACGATGCGCAAGGCGACGCCCAACGCGGGCCATCGCGCGCTGGCCCGCCTGGTCGAGGATGGCAAGCTGATCGCCATCATCACCCAGAACATTGACGGCCTGCACCAGACGTCCGGCGTGCCGGACGAGCAAGGTGATCGAGCTGCACGGCAACGCGACGTACGCAGCTTGCCTCGAGTGCAAGCGCCGGCATGAACTCGATTGGGTACGCCAGATCTTCGCCGCCAGCGAGACCTTGCCGCTGTGCATGGCGTGCGGCGGCATCCTCAAGACTGCCACCATCTCGTTCGGTCAGTCGATGCCGGAGGCCGAGATGGATCGGGCGCAGGACGGCGGCATTGGATGCCGACCTGATGATCACGCTGGGCTCGTCGCTGGTTGTCTATCCGGCAGCCGGCTTCCCCATTCTGGCCAAGCGCAACGGCGCCAAATACGCCATCGTCAACCGCGAGCCGACCGACCAGGACGAGATCGCCGATCTCGTCATCAACGCCGAGATCGGCGCCACCATGAGCCGCGCCGTCGGCGTGAATTGACGGCCCGGGCCCGTCAGGCGACGGCGGTCTGCAGCACCATGTCCGCCGCCTTCTCGCCGATCATGATGCGAGGGCGCATTGGTGTTGCCGGAGGTCAGCGTCGGCATGATCGAGGCATCGGCGACGCGCAGTCCATCGATGCCGCGCACCCGCAACCGATCGTCGACGACGGCCATCGCGTCTGTGCCCATCTTGCAGGTTCCGACCGGGTGATAGGTCGTCTCGGCCGCCCGCTTGACCCAATCGATGATCTCGGCGTCGGTGGTCAGCGGCGCGCCGGGCGCAATCTCCGACACCTGCAGGGGTGCCATGGCCGGAGCCGTCATGACGCCGACGGGCAATGCGGATCGCGCGCACCGTCAGTTCCGCATCGATCGGCGCCGACAGGAAATTGAAGTTGATCGCCGGCGGGCGCTTCGCGATCGGCCGAGGTGATATGAATGCTCCCCTTGCTCTCGGGGCGCATCGGGTGCGCGTAGCAGGTCATGCCGGACTGGCGCGCGATCTTCGGACCCTTTGGGCCGGGTTCGGTCAGCATCGGCACCCAGCCGAGCAGCAGATCGGGGGCTTCGAGGCCTTCGCGTGAAAACACGAACGCGCGCAGCGGCGCCGCCACCATCGACAGCATGCTGGTCTGGCCGAGCGCATAGCGCATCGCCTGATTGACGAGCCCGAGGCCCCGGCCCCGGTCATTGAAGGTCACTCCCTTGGCGCCGATCGCCCAGCGTGTCCGTGGTGCGTAATGGTCGCGCAAGTTCTCGCCGACTCCTGGCAGCGCGTGGCGGATCTCGATGCCGAGGCCCTTCAGCCGGTCGGGCTGGCCGATGCCGGACAGCTCGAGCAGTTGCGGCGAGTTGATCGTGCCGGCGCTGATGACGACCTCGCCGGTGCAGCGGGCTTCGTAGGTCGTGCCGCCTGCGGAGTAGCGCACGCCTGTGCAGCGCCGGCCGTCGAGCCGGAGACTTTCTGTCAGCGCGCCAGCCTCGATCTGCAGGTTTCGGCGGAAGCGGATCGGCTCCAGATAGCAGGCCGCCGTACTCATGCGCCGGCCACTGGCGATCGTCGCCTGGCTCATGGCGATGCCGTCCTGGGTCACGCCATTGTAGTCGGGGTTGTGGCGGATCCCGACCTCGCCCGCCGCCTTGATCAGCGCCTGCAAGAGTGGGTCGCGTGGCTCGGGATTGGTGACGCGCAGCGGCCCCTCACGGCCGCGGAAGGCATCGTCGCCGCTCGCCTCGTAACTTTCCATGCGCTTGAAGAAGGGCAACACGTCCTTGTAGCTCCAGCCGCGGTTGCCCATCTGTGCCCAAGTGTCGAAATCCTGGGCCTGGCCGCGCACGAACGCCAGGCCGTTGATGGCGCTGGAGCCGCCGAGGAGGCGGCCGCGCGGAACCGGCAGCTTGCGCCCGTTGGTGTTGGCTTCGGGCTCGGAGGTATACAGCCAGTTGGCGCCGGGGTTGTTGATCAGCTTGGCATAGCCGATTGGAATGCGGGACCAGGGATGGGTGGCCGGTCCGGCCTCCAGCAGCAGCACGCGATGGCGTGGATTGGCCGACAGCCGATTGGCCACGACTGCGCCGGCCGATCCGGCACCGACGACGATATAGTCGAACGTAGGAATGTATGATTGCGGCACGTGCCCCCCGTCGTCAGCTTGCCGCTACTTTACGCAAACCGCGCGGGGCGTCAGGTGAAAATTGCACCCAGTTCGAGATGGCGGCCATGCCAACGCTTTGCACCTCGGCTATGATCGAAACCCGAACCCCGGTCCTATGGGGTCGCCGTCCCGCTCACTGAAAGAGTCGAAGCCGTGACCCTGACCGCACCCTCGGCCCCAGCCGCACATCCGGCGCTTGCCGCCGTTCGCGACAAGATCGCAGCCGCCGCGCGGGATGCCCGCCGCGATCCGGCATCGGTTACGCTGATTGTCGTCTCGAAAACCTTCGATGCCGCCTGCCATCCGTCCCGTGCTCGATGCAGGGCATCGCGACTTCGGCGAGAACCGAGTGCAGGAGGCGCAAGGCAAGTGGCCAGCCCTGCGGGACGACTACTTTGGCGTGCGCCTGCATCTGATCGGACCGCTGCAGTCGAACAAGACACCCGAGGCGGTCGCCCTGTTCGACGCCATTCACTCGATCGACCGGCCGAAGATCGCCAAGGCCATCGCCGACGAGATGGCCAAGCAGAGGCGGGCGCTACAACTGTTCGTCCAGGTGAATACGGGCGAGGAGGCGCAGAAGGCGGGGATTGCGCCCAAAGAGACGGTGGCCTTCGTGCGGCATTGCCGTGAAGACCTGAAATTGATTGTTGCCGGTCTGATGTGCATCCCGCCGGTCGACGAGGAGCCGGCGCTGCACTTCGCGTTCCTGGCCAAGCTCGCCAAGGAGGCCGGCGTCGACGGCCTCAGCATGGGCATGAGCGCGGACTTCGAGACCGCGGTCAATCTCGGCGCCACGCACGTCCGCGTCGGATCGGCCATCTTCGGCCATCGCGGCTGAAAGGGCCCCGACACTCGGGGCAGTGTTATCCACACCCCTGCCGTCTGCCTGGGCCGGGCCAGCGTCCCCCTGCTACTCTCGATCAGTGATTCGCGCCCCAGTCGAGCGTCAGCGCAGTGCCGTGCCGCCGTTGCCCCTGGCAGCCGGTGGCCTTGCGACGGAGACGATCCATGGCAGACGGTGGCAAGCCCAATGTGATTCAGCGGGAAGCCGACGCGGCCGCAGCCGAAGCCGCGCGCGAGGCCAAAGCCGAGGTCCTGGCAAAGGCCGGCAAAGAGGTGTCGCCGAAGCGGCATGCCAATGCGTCACGTGCCGTCGACCCCAAGAAGGCGTGGCACGAGTTCATCGTCGATGTCTGGATCACGAACTTCAACTCGATCGAGTTCGGCATCTACAAGCACAGCCGGAACAAGGCGAAGTCGCGCCAGTTCACGACCGATATGGATGTCTTCGCCGAGGTGATCGAGAACGGCGAGCGGACCGGGCTGCTCGCCTACCGCGAGGATCTCTGGAAGAAGAACGAAGGGATGGACAAGCGGCTGGTGTTCAAGCTGTTCAACGAGACCTTGAACTGGCGCGCGACGATGGACCTCATGCTGGGCCGGTCGCTCCAACTGACGCTCGGTGCCGGCGGTTTTCCGGTCGTCGCCTTCTCCGCCAACATCGGCGACCACGACTTCATGGTCTATATCGAGCGGTCGGCCCACAAATGGCCGTTGATGCCGGAGAACTTCTCGTTCTTCATCATGGAAGATGGCGAGCCGAAGTTCTTCCGGCTGAAGCGCAATTTCATCAGCCTGGGCGGCGACTACAAGGTGATTGACCAGAAGAACGACGTGATCGGGTATCTCGATGGGCGCCTGTTCTCGATCTACGGGCATTGGCGGGGCCAGGTGCGCAGCGAACATGCGGATGCCCGGCTGATCATGGTGCTGCAGCTGTTCTGCGGGATGCTGGCGTTCAACGGCAGCGCACGGCGTCATATCAAGACCTTGGCGCACGACGTTGCGGATGGCCGCCTGAAGCCGCAGCTCGAGAAGCAAGAGGCCGATCTCTACATGAATCCGCGCCGGGTTCGGTGATACGGCGGCACGGACTCGGCTGCCTATTTGTCAGGCAATGATTACGCCATGCAGCCTGAAAAATAGGCTCGACGGTGTTGGCCGGTGGGAGCGGGGTTGCTCAGGTTGTTGATATATATATAATTAACCTATTGTTGAAACTTGGCACAAATCTTGGACTGATTGCCCCCAGCATGGGCACGTCGCCGGATCTCCTGGCGACTGCAAGAAAAATGAGCAGGGTCGCAGGGGGCCGACAATGGAACAGTTGCAAGCCAGCACGGACGTGTTCTTCCTATTGATGGGCGCGATACTGGTGTTTGCGATGCATGGCGGCTTTGCCTTTCTTGAGGTCGGCACGGTCCGGCACAAGAACCAGGTCAATGCGCTGTGCAAAATCATGGTCGATTTCGCGATCTCGACCGTCTGCTACTTTTTCATCGGCTACTGGATTGCCTATGGCATTTCGTTCTACGGCAGTGCCGAAGCGATCGCTGGCGGCGCTAAGGGGTTTGATCCGCAAGGGCTCAGCCTCGTCAAATTCTTCTTCCTGGTGACCTTTGCTGCCGCGGTTCCGGCCATTGTCTCGGGTGGCATCGCCGAGCGGGCGCGATTCCTGCCGCAATGCGTCGCCACCGGCCTGCTCGTCGGGATCTGCTATCCGCTGTTTGAAGGCATCGTCTGGAACAAGAACTTCGGGCTGCAGGAAACCTTCTTCGCAGCCAAGCTTGGCGCGGAGTTCAAGGATTTCGCAGGATCGATCGTTGTCCACGCGTTCGGCGGGTTCGCCGCGCTGGCTGCCACCCACCGGCTTGGCGCGCGGATCGGGCGCTACAACAAGGGTCGCTCGGTCGCGTCGCCGCCGTCGTCGATCCCCTGGCTCGCCATGGGCTCGTGGCTGCTGTGCATCGGCTGGTTCGGTTTCAATGTCATGAGCGCGCAAACGCTGAAAGCGGTGACCGGCTTGGTTGCCATGAATTCCTTGATGGCGATGTGTGGTGGCATCATCGTCGCGCTGATCATCGGCAAGAACGATCCGGGCTTCGTGCACAACGGGGCGCTGGCGGGCCTGGTTGCGGTGTGCGCCGGCTCCGATGTCATGCATCCCATTGGGGCGCTGGTCGTCGGCGGTGTGGCCGGTGCCATCTTCGTGCATATGTTCCAGGTACTCACAAACGAGTGGCAGATCGACGACGTCCTGGGCGTCTGGCCGCTGCATGGTTTGTGCGGCCTCTGGGGCGGGATCGCTTGCGGCATCTTCGGTTTGAAGGGTTTCGGCGGGCTTGGTGGCGTGAGTTTCCTGTCGCAGTTCATCGGCAGTCTGATGGGGGCTGTGGCCGGTCTTGTGTCCGGCTTAATCGTGTATTGGCTGGTGGACAGTCTGTTCGGGTTCCGCATGTCGGCTGACGACGAGCGTCAGGGCGCCGACTTGGCAATCCACCAAATCGGAGCCAATCCCGAGGATGATGTTCGCAGCGGCCGCATGTGACGGGTTCGTCTGGATTAGCGCGGCCAGGGGAGTGAGCGACGTCTGGCCCGTCCTGTAGCCTTGCAGTATGGTCGCCGTAGCTGGCCCTGATCTGCAAGGAGACGATCCGTGACTGTTCGTTCGACAAGTTCACCGCTTCAGCGGGTAGACCCCATCTCCGTCGGTCTCGATCCGGTCCGACTCGGTCGCATCCGTGAGGCGCTCGAGCGCGACGTGCGTGCCGGCCTCATTCCCGGCGCCGTCGTCGGTATCGCGCGCAAGGGGCGCATCGCCTATCTCGAGGCGGTCGGCATGCGCGATGTCGCGAAGTCGACACCCATGTGGGCCAACTCGATCTTCTCGATCGCCTCCATGACCAAGCCGATGACTTCGGCCGCGATCATGATGCTGCACGAGGAAGGCCGGCTGCTGCTGGGCGATCCGGTCTCGAAGTTCCTGCCGCAGATGAAAGACATGAAGGTCGCGAAGACGCTGTCGCCGGACCACCTCGAGCTGGTCGCAGCCACGCGCGAAATGACCGTGCAGGATCTGCTGCGGCACACGTCCGGTCTCAGCTATCGCGAACGCGGTCAAAGTGCCGCGAACAAGGCCTATCCCGGATCGTCGGTTTCGGCAGCCGTGAAGATGGGCCGCGAGGAATTCCTGGATGCGATCGGCAAGGTGCCGCTGCTCTATCAGCCGGGCTCCACCTGGGAGTACGGCTTCTCGACGGACATCCTCGGCCACATCGTCGAGGCGGTTTCGGGCACCACGCTCGGCGCTTTCCTCAAGGACCGGTTGTGGTCGCCGCTGGCCATGGCCGACACGCGGTTCGATCTGCCGGAGCAGAACATGGCCCGCTATGCGCGTGCGCTGCCGAACTGCCCGATCACGGGGCAGGCGATCACCGTGCATCACGCAACCGGCCAGCCGCAGAAGTGGGAGTCGGGCGGCGGCGGCGCGGTCTCGACCGTTGCCGACTACCTGCGCTTCACGCAGATGCTGCTCAATGGCGGCGAGCTGGGCGGCACCCGTATTCTCGGCCGCAAGACGGTCGAGCTGATGCGCGCGGATCATCTCGGCCCCGAGATCGAGAACCGCATCACGACCATGGACCCGGCATGCAACGGCTATGGCTTCGGTCTCGGCTTCGCCGTCCGCAAGGCGGCAGGCGTCGCGGCTCAACTCGGAACGGCTGGTGACTATTACTGGTCCGGAGTCTACGGCACCTACTTCTGGATCGACCCGGTCGAGGACATGGCAATTGTGTTCATGGCAGCGGCGCCGGGTCAGGTGCGGTTGCGCTATCGCCAGCTGATGCGCGGCCTGGTGCTGCAGGCGCTTGTGGACTAAGCATCCGCAACCGCGAATCCGGCGCGTAGCAATTCCAATCAATCCAATTCAGGGAAATGGCGTCCATGTCCGAACTCACCGGCCTCGAGGCCATGGTCCAGGGCAAGATCATCTCGCCCTTCACACGGCTCCGCCGGTTGCTCGAGACCGTCCCTCCCGGCCACGCGAAGCCGATCGAGATGACGGCGGGCGATCCGAAGGAAACGATGCCGGGCTTCGTCATCGATCGCATGGCCGAGGCGAAGCATCTGCTCGGCACCTATCCGTTGATGCGCGGCCAGGAGGATTTGCGCCGGTCGATCGGAAGCTGGATCGAGCGACGCTATGGCCTCGTCGGAAAGATCGATGCGTTGCGTGAGGTGCATCCGCTGAACGGCTCGCGCGAGGGGCTGTTCTACGCGATCCTGCCGGCGGTTGGGCGTAAGCGCGTCAAGGGCCAGCCCGTTGTTCTGATGCCAAACCCTTACTATCACGCCTACTACGGCTCGGCGTCGGCCGTGAATGCCCAAACGGTTTTCCTCGACGCGACCGACGCCACCGGCCATCTGCCGGATCTCGAAGCACTCGAGGCGGACACCGAGACATTGGAGCGCACGGTGGCCTTCTATCTGTGCTCGCCGGCCAACCCGCAAGGCGCGGTCGCCAGTCCATGCCTATATGCGCAAGCGCGCTGGCGCTGGCCCGCAAGTACGACTTCATGCTGTTCGTCGACGAATGCTACTCGGAGATCTACACGGGCGAGCCCCCGACAGGCGGCCTCCAGATTGCCGCTGCAACTCCGGAGAAGTTCAAGAACGTCGTCGTCTTCAACTCGCTATCGAAGCGGTCGAACCTGCCGGGCTTGCGCTCCGGATTCGCTGCCGGCGATGGGGATTTCATCGAAACTCTGGCCGAGATCCGAAATATCACCGGGCCCCAGATGCCCGGCGTCATCCAGCACGCATCAATCGCGGTCTGGTCGGAGGAGCAGCACGTCGCCGTCATCCGCCAAGCCTACCGCCAGAAGTTCGATCTCTGCGACGAGATCCTCAAGGGCCGCTTCGGCTACAAGCGGCCGGCGGGCGGCTTTTTCCTTTGGCTCGATATGAGCCATCTCGGCGGCGGCGTAGAGGCGACGGTAACCTTATGGAAACGTGCCGGTGTCAAGGTCGTCCCTGGTGCCTACCTGTCCCAGCCCAATAGGGAGGGGATCAATCCTGGCGAGAAGTACGTGCGGGTCGCGCTCGTGCATCCGTCGGCGACAATCAGGGAGGCGCTCGAACGTGTCGTATCCCTTCAGGCGTAACCTTGTCCCGCGTGCATGTTGCTTGAGCGTCCCGGTCCGGAAGCGAGACCGATCCTTCCCAGGTCGATGGAAGGTCGGATTGTCGCCTTGTTTGCGCGAACAGCGGGCCTCGGCCTTGCGTTGCTCGCTGCAGCCGGCTGGCTGAGCCTGATCTCCTGGTCGGCCCAGGATCCAAGCCTGACCCACGCCGCCAGCGGGCTGACGCGCAATTGGCTCGGCCCCCTTGGTGCGATTGTCTCTGATCTCCTGCTGCAGACGCTCGGCTTCGTTGCGATCTTTGCGCCTCTCGGCTTGGCGTTTGGCGGAACCGAGCTGCTGCTCAGCGAGCGCATGACGAGTGCTAAGCTGCGCGTTATGTTCTATCCGCTGGCGCTCGTCGTGCTGGCCGGTGCGCTCTCGTCGGTTCCCGTTCCGTCGAACTGGCCGCTTAATCACGGCCTGGGCGGAATCGTTGGCGACGCGGCGTTCAATGCGCTGGCTGGCCTGTTCGGCTTGATCAATCCCGCACGCGCTGGTGCAGCGGCTGGCCTCGTCATGTTTGCGGGCGGCATGTGCCTGATGTCCACCGTGCTCGGTCTTTCGCAGCGCGAATGGGCCGTCCTTGTGCAGCCGGGCCGGTCTGGGCATCAGTCCCAGCGGTTCGCGCAGTGGTTTGGGATGTCGCCTCCGGTCGCAGCCGCAGCCGGTCCGTCTTATGCGGAGCCGTCGCAACCCGTTCCTTATCCCGATCCCCATTGGCAGGGATCGGCCGCATCACATGCAGCCGCGCCGATGCCGCCGCCAATGTCGTTCGATATCCGTCCCGGCGACATGAGGCCCGGCGAGATGCAGCATCGCCATGGGGCCCCCTACAACCAGGTACCACCGGCGCATAGCCTGCCGGGTGCTGCGCCACAAAGCTTCGGATCGAATCGCGAGTCCGATCCCGTCTTCGACCGCTCGACCGATCGGGAAAGCCGTGCGATTGCGGCCCGCTTCGCGCCCCCGGCGCAGGATGGCACGCCGCGTCGCAACGCCACGGAACGGCTTGGCGGCTTGCTCTCGTTCCGGTCAACGACGACCGAGGCGGCCTATCGGCGTCCGTCGCTGAACATCCTGAAGCGACCGGCGGCCGCCCGTCCGGGCCCCGAGTTCACGCAGCCCGTGCTGCGCGGTAATGCGCGCCTTCTCGAGGATGTCCTGAACGATTTCGGCATCAAGGGCGAGGTCAAGGACATCCGGCCCGGGCCCGTCGTCACCCTGTTCGAGATGGAGCCGGCGCGCGGCACCAAGTCGTCGCGCGTGATTGCGCTCAGCGATGACATTGCCCGCTCGATGAGTGCGGTGTCGGCCCGCGTCGCCATTGTTCCTGGCCGCAATGCGATTGGCATCGAGCTGCCGAACGTGCGGCGTGAAACCGTCTATCTGCGCGAGCTGCTCGAGACTGAGGCTTGGCGCGCCACCGACGCACAGCTACCCGTCGTCCTCGGCAAAGGCATTGGCGGCGAGCCGGTGATCGCAGACTTGGCCCGCATGCCCCACCTGCTCGTTGCGGGAACCACGGGATCGGGCAAGTCGGTCGGCGTCAACGCGATGATCCTGTCGCTGCTCTATCGCCACTCCCCCGAGGAGTGCCGGATGCTCATGATCGATCCCAAGATGCTGGAGTTGTCGGTCTACAACGGTATTCCCCATCTCCTGGCGCCGGTCGTCACCGACCCGCATCGCGCCGCAGCCGCGCTCAACTGGGCCGTTGTCGAGATGGAGGAGCGCTACAAGCGCATGTCGCAGCTCGGCGTGCGCAATATCGAGATCTACAATACGCGCGTGAAGAACGCGAAGAAGCGCGGCGAACTCATGGGCCGCACCGTGCAGACCGGTTTCGACGAGCGCACGGGTGAAGCGACGTATGTCAAGGAGCAGCAGGCGCACGAGCCGATGCCATACATCGTGATCGTGGTCGATGAGTTCGCGGACTTGATGGTGGTTGCTGGCAAAGAGGTCGAAGGCTCCGTCCAGCGGCTGGCGCAAATGGCGCGTGCGGCGGGCATCCACCTCATTATGGCGACGCAGCGGCCAAGCGTGGACGTCGTGACCGGGACGATCAAGGCGAACTTCCCGACCCGCATCGCCTTCAAGGTCGCCTCGAAGATCGACAGCCGCACGATCCTGAACGATCAAGGCGCGGAGCAATTGCTCGGCGCCGGCGATATGCTGTACTCGGCAGGCTCCGGACAGATTGTGCGCGTGCATGGCCCCTTCGTCTCCGATGAGGAGGTCGAACGGGTCGCAGCCGCATTGCGCGAGCAGGGCGAGCCGGCTTATGTCGACTCCCTGATGCACATGTCCGAGGCGGGCGAGGGGCTTGCGGGTCCGGCCGCCGGCGCATCTACCGAGCCCGATGGTGACGACCTTTTCGATCGGGCGGTTGCCATCGTTCACCGCGACCAGAAGGCCTCGACCAGCTATCTTCAGCGGCGGCTGTCGATCGGCTACAACCGGGCCGCCGATCTGATCGAGCGCATGGAGCGTGAAGGGCTTGTCAGTCCTGCCGACAACGTCGGCCGCCGACGAATCCTGATGGGCGGGGCCGATCAAGACTGACCTGGCGCCTGCAATCGCCATTCCCTCCGGCCGCGAACACATTTAATCTCGCCCACATGTCGTCCCAATTCTGGGGAAGGTGCAGGATTGGTCAGCCTGTGCTGGGACGGACTGCATCGATCACGGGGGCGAGGACACATCATGCGTGGCGAGAGATCGGGCACGATAGCAGTATTGGCCTCGATTGCTGTTGTCTTGGGCGCGGCGACGGCTGCGGCGCAGCAAGATAAGCAACCGCCAGGGAATGCGGTTGGCGGCGGTGCGTGGCCCGCCAAAGTCAGCCAGGAGGCCGCGCTCGCGGGCGTTACGCTCGACGCCAATCAGATCGAAATCGTCAAATCGGTCAGCGGCTACTTCAATAGTCTCGCAAACCTGAAGGGTGCGTTCGTCCAGACCACGGCCGACAAAAAGCGTGCCCGCGGCAAATTCTTTCTCAAGCGGCCGGGTCGCCTGCGCTTCGAATATGCGTTGCCGAGCAAGCAGTTGATCGTGTCAGACGGCCAGCAGCTGGCGATTCAGGATCTAGATATCGATACGGACGACCGGATCGCGCTCGATCAGACGCCGTTCCGGGTGCTTCTCCGCAAGGACGTTGACTTGTTGCGTGACTCGCGAATCAGTGAAGTCCAGGACGTTGACGATCTTGTGATCGTGGCCCTTCAGGACAAGAGCCCGGATGCACCCGGCAAGATCCGTCTGTTCCTGACGAAGACGCCAAATCTAGAGTTGAAAGAATGGGTTACAACAGATTCCCAAGGCTTGGATACCCGCGTGGAAGTGTCCAACCTGGTGAAATCCGAGGAACTCGACGCGGCGATGTTCAAGATCGTCAGCCCCAAGGTCAAAAGCCAAAATCAATAACCAAACCAACATCTTGGGTGGTATTTGGTGCGATGAAACAATTTGCAAAAAAATTGTGATTCGTTCGGGGTGTGGCTCTTGAAACCCTGTCAAGAGGTGATAAATATAGGTGCAGAGCAGGTGATGTCACTCAATCGGTAGTGCCCCCCGTCTAGCCGATGACATCGCCTGAAGCATCGGCTTCCCTCCCGGTGCTACGCGCGAAAGCGCTCTAGCGCCCGACCCCCTCCCCCGGGGTCGGGCGTTTTCTATTTCAGTCGTCGGCTCAGTAGAAAAATCCCTTATAGACCTGATGCCGCAACGCACAGCGGGTCGCTCACATCACCGGCAGTGAGGCATCCGGTTCTCCGGCCGCGAGTGAGAGTGATTGATCAATTCGCCGCAGCTCCAGCGCAACCTTGGTCAGCTTGGCGGATATCCGGCTGACGAAATGCTGCGCCATTGCGGGTTCATCGAGCATGTGGGCGTGCAGCGCCTGGCGATTGATCTTGATGGCGCGAACCTGGCCCTTTGCGATCACCGTGACGGCGTAGTCGTGCTCGATCAGCATCGCCATCTCGCCAAGCAACGTGCCTTCCTCAATCCGCTCCGCGGGCAGTCCGCGTTCGCTGTCGGGCAGGGCGATCGCTTCTCCGCCCATGATGACAAAGGCGCCGTCACCGGGCGTGCCGGCGGTGATGATGGTCTGCCCGTCCCGAAACACGATTCGGTCCGCATTGCGCGCGATCTCAGTGATCTGTAGTGGCTTGAGGCCCTGGAAAATCTCCAGATGCCGCAGGGCATTCGAAAACGCGTCAATCGCCATGTAGTCCCCACCAACCCAATCCGCAGCATCAAGCAGCGGCAATTGTTTCGGGCGACTGACATGGAACACCGAACGAGCCCGCATTCACAGATAAGTCGACTGATTCGCGGTGATCAACCAGACGGGTGTTGGTAACGTGGGGATGACCTGTGCACGCGTCCGGCGCGGCTATCGGCGCGTGGGCCCTGTGAGGTGCTACGGAACCAGCCGATAGCCCCCCATCTCGGTGACCAGCAGCTCGGCGTTGGACGGATCCTTCTCGATCTTCTGGCGAAGGCGATAAATGTGGGTCTCGAGTGTATGCGTGGTGACGCCGGCGTTGTAGCCCCAGACCTCGTGCAGCAGAACGTCGCGTGTCACGACTTTCTCGCCGGAGCGGTAGAGGAATTTCAGGATCGACGTCTCTTTCTCCGTGAGGCGGATCTTCGAGCCTTTCTCGTCGACCAGGATTTTCGACGCCGGCTTGAACGTGAAGGATCCAATGGCGAAGACGGCGTCTTCGCTCTGCTCATGCTGGCGCAGCTGCGCCCTGATCCGCGCCAGCAGAACCGCGAATTTGAACGGTTTTGTGACGTAGTCGTTGGCGCCGGCATCGAGGCCCAAAACGACATCGGAGTCGGTCGCATTGCCCGTCAGCATCAGAATCGGGCTTTTGAAACCCGATTTGCGCAGGATCTTGCAAGCCTCGCGACCGTCCATGTCGGGCAGGCCGACGTCGAGGATGAGAAGGTCGAGACGCTCTTTCTTGGCGATCTCGATTCCCTGGCCAGCTGTACCTGCCGTCAGAATCTGAAATTCCTCGTGCAGTGCGAGCTGGTCGCGGAGGGACTCGCGCAGCTCCTCGTCATCGTCGACAAGAAGAATGGTGCGGGCCGTGCTCATGCCGGTAGCTCCCTTTAGGTCCGGTTGGCCGAATTGTATCATTTGCTCGCAGGTTGAAATAGTCTCTCGTCGCAAGCAGGTATTGGCAAGCGGCGTGATCCGCAATCCTTATGATCGTTAAGAGACATCCTCGCCGACAGCCACCGGATTTGGTCGTCCGCACGCTGAGTCAGGCGGCGCGACAGGGCGTCCTCCAAGTCGGCGGGCGGGTGGTTCGCTGCGCCGTCGGTCGCCGCGGGCTGGCTGCGATTAAGCGAGAGGGTGATGGCAAGACGCCTATGGGGCGATGGTCAATTGATGGTGTTCTCTACCGAGGCGACCGTGCGCTGCCGCCAGCGACGCGCCTCCCAGTCCGCCGGATTGGCCCCAACGATGGCTGGTGCGATGCGGTGGAGGATCGAAACTACAACCGGCCGGTCACGCATCCCTATCCGCTAAGCGCGGAGCACCTTTGGCGCGCGGATGCGCTCTACGACATCGTCGTTGTGCTCGGATACAACATCAGGCCACGTGTCAAATGCCGCGGCAGCGCGATTTTCATGCATCTTGCGCGACCCGATTGGACGCCGACGGCGGGCTGCATCGCACTCCGTCGGCGGGATCTAGTCGACATTTTGCAGCGCGTCGGCCGGGGTTCTAGGATCATCGTCGCAAGGTGACTGCCATCTCAATGGATGAAGGAGTGACAATGGCGCGCATAGCGTTTCTGGGACTTGGGCGAATGGGTCAAGGCATGGCCGCACGCCTGATCGAATCCGGCCACGACGTTCATGTGTGGAACCGGACGCGGTCAAAGGCCGAGGCCGTGCTGGCCAAGGGCGCGAAGTGGGCGCAGAGCCCCGCTGTTGCCGCTGCCGGCGCCGATGCCGTCGTCGCGATGCTGGCGGACGATCCAGCGGCCGAGGCGGTATGGCGCGGCAAGGACGGCGCGCTGGCCGCCGTGCCAAAGGGAGCCATGGTTATCGAGTGTTCGACGCTGTCGAAGCCGTTCGTGGTTGCCCTGGCAAAGGAAGCGTCAGCGCTTGGGTTGCGCTTCATCGATTGCCCAGTCACAGGACGGCCCGACGCGGCGGCCGCCGGTAAGTTGACGCTTCTGGTCGGAGCCGCACCAGACGATCTCGCCGCCGCACGTCCGCTGCTCGAGACCATGAGCACAACGATCCGCCATTTCGGCCTGCCCGGTCAGGGGACAGCCTACAAGCTGCTGATCAATCTGATGGGGGCCGTGCAAATCGCGGCTCTCGCCGAAGGACTGGTCTTTGCGGAGCGTCTTGGGCTGGATCGCGAGGCCGTCGTCGAGGCCATCGCGGATAGCGCATCGGCGAGCCGCCAGGTGGTGCATCACGTGGGCCGGATGGCGCGGCGCACCTTCGACAATCCGACATTCACCGCCACGTTGCGCCACAAGGACGCCGCCTATGCCGCGCGACTTGCCGGAGAGCTCGGATGCAGGGTCCCGCTCGGCGATATGGCGGTGGCTTGGTTCGATGCGGCCAAGGCAATCAATCCCGATGGCGACGAAGGCTACGTGATCGATGCCGTGGCCGCGCGCAAGAGCTGAGCGCGCGCGATACAAGAAAATGGCGAAGGCCGGGGAGCTGCCTTCGCCAGGTTCGGCGATCGGGGAAGAACAATCGCCATTAAACTTATGGATTGTAGGCCCGCTCGCCGTGCTCGGTGAGGTCCAGGCCTTCGCGTTCCGCTTGCTCCTCGGGGCGCAGTCCGACGACGGCGTCGACGAGCTTGAACAGGATGGCTGAGCCGATCCCTGACCAGAGCAACGTCACGGCCACGGCCTTGGCTTGGATCCACACCTGAACGGCCATGGCGTATTCGCCAGCGGCCGCCTCACCGGGTTTGATCGTATAGTCGAGCAGGCCCGTTCCGCCGAGGTAGGGCGCGACAAGCACGCCCGTGGCAATGGCACCGACGATGCCGCCGATGCAGTGCACGCCGAACACATCAAGGCTGTCGTCATAGCCGAAATTGTTCTTGATCGACGTGCAGAAGAGGTAGCAGGCCAGTCCGGCGACAAGACCGAGGACGATCGAACCCATGGGTCCGGCAAACCCCGACGCGGGTGTGATCGCAACCAGCCCCGCAACGGCGCCGGAGACCAGACCCAGCAGCGACGGCTTGCCTTGACGCATCCACTCCGCGAGCATCCAGGAGAGGCCGGCGGCCGCAGTTGCCACGAACGTGTTGAGCATAGCGAGGGCAGCGGTGCCATTGGCCTCGAGGTTTGACCCGGCGTTGAAGCCGAACCAACCGACCCAAAGCAGTGACGCGCCGACCATGGTCAACGTCAAGGAGTGCGGAGCCATCGCCTCACGGCCATAACCAACCCGCTTGCCGATCAGCAGCGCGCCGACGAGACCAGCAATACCAGCGTTGATGTGCACCACGGTGCCGCCGGCGAAATCGAGTGTACTCCAACGATAGAGCATGCCGGCATCCGCTTGGACAATGGCAAGCGCGGCTTCGGCGGCCGTCTTGGCATCACCTGTGGTGCCGACGATTTTCTTGGCGGCCTCTGCGAGCGCGTCCGGGCCGGCCCAGTACCAGACCATGTGCGCGATCGGCAGATAGACGAATGTCACCCAGAGCGCGACGAACAACATCAAAGCTGGGAACCGAATCCGCTCGGCAAATCCGCCGACGATCAAGGCCGGCGTGATGCAGGCAAACGTCATCTGGAAGACGATATAGACATACTCGGGGATGACGACGCCGTTCGAGAATGTTGCAGCCGTCGACTCAGGCGTGACACCCCTGAGAAAGATCTTGTCGAAACCGCCGATGAAGGCGTTGAGACCACCGCCGCCCGTGAATGCCAAGCTGTAGCCGTAAGTCACCCAGATGATGGCGACCATCGAGACGATGGCGAAAATCTGCATCAACAGCGACAGCATATTCTTGGTTCGCACGAGCCCGCCGTAGAACAGCGCGAGGCCGGGGAGCGTCATCAGCAGCACCAGCACCGTCGAAATCATGACGAAGGCGGTATCACCTTTGTTGGGGACCGGTGCGGCGGCAAGCGCGGGCACGGCGCTCGCCAGCGCAAGAGCAATGGCGAGGGCCGGAACGGCGAGTTTTGGTCGGAGGTTCGATATCATGATGTGATGTGTTCCAACGTGTTGGCAGCTTTTGCCGCGGCGTATTTCTGGCTTCAGAGCGCGCTATCGTCCGTCTCTCCGGTTCGGATGCGGACGGTGTGCTCGATCGGGGAGACGAAGATCTTGCCGTCGCCGATCTGGCCGGTTTTCGAGGCTTTGGTGATCGCCTCGATCGCCTTGTCGACGTCACTCGAAGTGACAACGACTTCGATTTTTACTTTCGGCAGGAAATTCACCGCATATTCCGCGCCGCGGTAGATTTCAGTATGGCCTTTTTGTCGGCCATAGCCCTTCACCTCGGTCACGGTCATGCCTTGCAGCCCCAAGTCGGTGAGGGCTTCGCGCACTTCTTCGAGTTTGAATGGTTTGATGATTGCGCTGATCAGCTTCATGCGTCTCCCCTGGCAAGAATTGCGGCCCGACTCGCGTTCCGCTGCTTAGGGATGTTGGTGAGCAATCGGTGTGCCAGTCCCGAACGGGGTTTTAACTGATTGAAAACGAAGACAGTTTCTCTTCGGTCGAATCACGGCCCCGACTGCTGCCAAAAAGTAAGGCGGATCTAGACGAGGCCGCCAGGCAAATGCGCAAAAAGCAGGCACGCCCGTTGCCTGAGCGAGCTTGATCGGCGGCGTCGCCCCATTGAGGCCGGCGCTTTCGTTTTAGCTGACGACATAGCCGGTCGATTGCTGTCGAATGAGGCCTTCCTGCGTGACCGAGGCGACCAGCGTCCCGTCACGGGTATAGATGCTGCCGCGACAGAAACCACGTCCGCCGTGGGCGTTCGGGCTGTCCTGGGCATAAAGAAGCCAGTCGTCGGCACGAAACGGCCGATGGAACCACATGGAGTGGTCGAGACTCGCAAGCTGGATGTCCGGATCGAACAGCAGCTTGCCGTGCGCGATGAGTGCTGTATCGAGCAATGTAAAGTCGGACGCGTAGGCCAGGACGCATTGGTGCATTGGTAGGTCATCGGGCAGCCGCCCGGTTGCGCGCATCCAGATGTACTGGACCGCCGGCCGGCGCTCGCGGTCGAGATAGCGCGAGGCGTCCACGGGGCGCATTTCGATCGGCCGCTCTCGTTCCCAGTAGGACCGCATGTTCTCCGGCAGGTGCTTGAGCAACTGCGACTTCAGTGCCGCTTCGCTCGGCAGATCCTCCGGCTTCGGGACATCGGGAAACGGGCTCATGTGGTCGAAGCTCGTCTCGGACTTATGAAACGAGACGCTGATGGCGAAGATCGCCCGCCCGTGCTGGATCGCCTTGACGCGCCGGGTGTTGAAGCTGCCGCCGTCGCGGATTCGCTCAACGTCGTAGATGATCGGCTCCTTGGGATCACCCGGCAGCAGGAAATAGGCGTGCGCGGAATGCGCGACCCGGTCGTCGGGCACCGTGCGGACGGCTGCGACCAGCGATTGGCCGAACACCTGGCCGCCATAGACCCGCTGCCAGCCGTCGCTTGGACCGCGGCCCCGGAACAGGTTCTGCTCGAGACGCTCGAGATCGAGGAGCGCGATCAGCTCGTCGATCGGCGAATTGCTTTTGCTCTGGCGATTGGGCATGGGCTATCAGGTCTCTACCGTGTCCGTTTGCGCCTGACGTAGGTACGGCGGGCGCGCGGCTGTCAAGCGCCGCCAATCAGCCCGACGAGAGATCCGAAATGCCGCCAGCACCGGAACGGTCCAGATGCGACGTCGTCATCGTCGGCGGCAGCCACATGGGACTGTCGCTGGCTCTCGCCTTGGACCAGGCGTTTGGTGCCGAGCTTTCCGTTGTCGTCATCGAGCGACGGCCGTTCGAGATTGAGTCGGACCCGGACCCGCGCGCCTTTGCGATTGCCGGCGGCTCGCGAAACCTCCTCGATGTCCTCGGCGTTTGGCCGGAGCTTGGCCTGCATGCCCAGCCCGTCCATGCGATCGACATTACGGACTCAAGCCTCGAGCATGCCGTGCGCCCGGTGCTGCTCTCCTACGACAACACCCACAGCGGCTTTCCGGCGACCTATATCGTCGAGGCCGCACGGCTCAGCCAGGTTTTGCGGGCCAGGGTTCGGCGGGCCTCCAACATCACCATCCTGGCCCCTGCCGATGTGACCGGGTTCCAGGCCTCGCCGGCCGGCGCCGACGTGAGCCTCTCCGATGGCCGGTCCATTTCGGCGCGACTGGTCGTTGCCGCAGATGGCGCGCGGTCCCGGCTGCGCGAGCTGGCAGGTCTCCAGGTCCAGAGCTGGAGTTATGACCAGATCGGCATCGTCACGGTCGTCGGACATGAGCGACCGCATGAAGGGCGGGCGGTGCAGCACTTTCTGCCGGCTGGGCCATTTGCGGTGCTGCCTATGAAAGGGAACCGCAGTTGCGTCACCTGGACCGAGGGTGCCGAACGCGGCCGCGCAATCATGGCACTCGACGACCTCGGATTCACGACCGAGATCGAGCGGCGCTTCGGCTTCAAGCTTGGCGATGTCTGGGTGGAGGGGGCGCGTGCATCCTGGCCGCTGATGTTTCACGTAGCGCGGGCGCTTGCGGGTTCGCGGCTGGCGCTGATCGGGGATGCGGCGCGCAGTGTTCACCCGATCGCCGGGCAGGGGCTCAATCTCGGATTCCGCGATGTGGCGGCGCTGGCGGAGTGCCTGGCGGACGGTTTGCGGGTTGGCCTGGACGCCGGGGATGCAACGGTACTCGAGCGCTACCAGCGATGGCGGCGGTTTGATTCGAACGTGTCGGCGGCGGCCTTTGGCGCGCTCAATCGTCTGTTCTCGAATGACCGTGTTCTGTTGCGCGCGGCCCGAGATGTTGGGCTGGGCGTTGCCGACCGGATGCCGGGCCTGATGCAGCTGTTCGTTGCCGAGGCTGCGGGGCAAACCGGTGAGTTGCCGAAGCTATTGAAGGGCCTGCCACTCTAAAGGCCCTTCTGAAGAGCCGTGTCGGCGGGGTAGGCCTTGTCGGCCAACCCCGCCGATAGCCGATTGGGTTACCAAGAGCGGCTGGCGCCGTTGTCGATGTGGAAGAGGCCGCCGCCGTAGTGCTTGAACCCGCCCACTTGGCCGCGGATATAGGCCATAGCTGCGCCCCAGTTGCCGTGTACCCGGAAGTCCGCTGCGTCCCCGGACATATGGTGCGACCTGGGCGCGCCGCCAACGCGGGCATTGTGGCTCTTGCTGCGGCAGGTCGACGAGACGGTGACCGAACCGTAGTTGCTGGCCACGCTATGGATCACGCTGCGCAGGTTCGAGGCCAGGCAGCCGGAGTTGGCGACCCAGTTGACGCCGCCGCCGCCCGACAGGCTGCGGCGTGGCGGTGTCGGCTTCGGCACATAGCTGTTGCCGAGGCTGGCGACACGCACGCCCTTGCTGCTTCCGCTGCTGCTGCCTTCACTGCTCCGGCTGCGGTTCGTGCTCTTCTTGGAGAACTCGGTCGCTCCGAGATTGCTCCGGCGCGACGGCGCGGATTTGCTGGCGAAGGCAGCTTGGAGCCACTCGTCACCTTCGGCTTGGGCCGGTGTGACGTCGGCTGCAGCAAAAATGAGAAGTGCTGAAACAAAAGCCGCAACCCATGGATGCCGCCCAAAAGGGAGGCCTTTCAGAATACGCATGACATAGTCCCCTGTTGTTGCCGCCGGGCTCGAAGAACTGACTGGTCCGGAGCCGAGCAGAGCGAACCCCGCTGCGGGCGGCATAAGGGTTAATAAATTGAACTGGCAGAGTTAATTGCCATTATGGTTTATGAGGCTGGTTAATAAGAATGGTTAAAAATGCGCTGGTGGGCCGCCATTGATAATCGCTACCAGGTGCGTCTGGGGCCGGTGTCGATATGGAAAAATCCCATCGGATATCGCTTCAATCCGCCAACTTCCGGGCGGCTCCGGAGGTAATCGAGCATGCCCGGTGTGCGGCCCTTGACGTTGAAATCGATCGCCCGGCATTGCAGATGAAACGAATTCCGAACGCCGCCGACGCGGGAGTTGTGTTGCGGGCTTCGGAATGTCGAGATGATGCGAACTTCGCCATACCGTTCGGCAACATCATAAATGACATTCATCAGTCGGCCGGGAAGGCAGTCCTCTCGCGTCGTCGTGCGGAAGTGAATATTGCGGCGCAACCTTATGCGCCGCAATTCCTCCTGCGACGGTCCAAGCGGGCGTAGCTGAGGCAGTGCTGCGAAGGTAAGGGGCAATTCGGGCGCGCGCACGAGCGGGGCGTCCAGCCTCGGTGGCGATGCCAGGGCCAGCAGCATTGGGGTTTCCGTGGCATCGACTTGCTTGGTCTGCGGCGGGAGGGAGACAGCGTCGCGCAACAGGCTTGTCGTGGGGGCCGCAATGCCAGCGGCATGGCTGTGAGACTCGATGTCAAGCCGGGTTTGCCGATCGGCAATAGACGCGCGGCTTGCATGGCCAGCGGGCGGGCCGGTGACCTGGACGGTGTCCCATTCGGTTGGACGGGTGACGAAGCTGGCTGTTACCATCGCCAACGCCTCGAACCAGAGACTGGCGAACGTCAGTGTCAAGATGCCGGCGGCGCACCAATGGATCCAGGGTCGCCGCGTATGCTTCGCGATGGCTTGGTCACGGATGTCCCAAGCGGGATTTCGGCGCAACTGCGCGAGCCGCCCATGTTGGCGTTTCACTTGGGCTGACATGGAACACGCTCCTCACGAGACCTCGGTCCCATGAAGCGGCGTAACCGTCGCTCCGCGCACGTGCAAAATATCAATTAATAAAGGGTAAACGGCTTACCAGCTGGGTGGCGTCCAGCTGGCATCCTCCTGGATCGGATAGGACGGCCGCGGCAGCCGGCTCCACTGGCGGCGATCGAGCACCGGCGAGGTCAGGCCCTCGGTGTCGACTTCGATCACGCGCTCCGGTGGGAACCAGGGAATGAAGCCGGCCCGAAAATGCCCGCGCGATTTGACCACGACGGTGTGAGCCTTGCTGATGTCGAGGCCGAAGATCTCGAAGAACATCGGGTCGAGCGTCTGCGACCGGTCCGAGATCGTGATTACGGTGATGCCGCCGATCTTCAGGGCCGCCGATGGCCCGAGGCGGAACGTCCGGCCCTGCATGGAGCCGAGCCGGCCGATGAAGGTGCCATCGTGGAGGCCGATGACCTCGGCCTCGGCTTCGAACGGTACGTCGCACGCGAGGCCGGGTGCGGTGTTGAATGAGGCTTTGATCCTCGACCCGACGCCGGCCTTGTGCGCCGCCGCGGCAAGCGGCGGATCGTAGAAACTGCCGTAAAGCACATTCTCGGCGCCCGACCAGACCAGGGCCGAGAGCAACTCGGTCGTGCGGCCGGTGCCGCCGCCGCCGGGATTGTCACCGGAATCCGAATAGATGACCGGGAGACGCCCCGGATCACGTGCGATCTCGACCGCCTTGCTGAGCGGCGTCAGGCTCTTCTTGAATTGCGCCCGGTTCGCCCACCCGCGTTCGGCGATCTCGCGGGCCAGCATGCGGGCGCGGGTCACATCGTGCCGGGCGGTGACGATGATCGCGACGCCGTTCTTCTCGCTATCCGAGAAGACGAAGCCGCCGAAGATCGAGACGTTGAGGATATCGCCGGCCAGCTCGGCTCGTCGCCGGGTGCCATAGTCGATCATGTCGCCGTAGGGCCCGCTCGCCGTCAGCAGGCTGACGGAGGCCGGCGTCAGGGGAAGCCGAATGAAGGCCGACTTCGGGTTTGCCTGGCCCGCCAGCATCAGGCGCAGCGCGAGGGCCGCCTCCTCGCCGCGCTCGATGAAGTCGACATGGGGATTGGTCCGGTAGCCCACGATCAGGTCGCATTGTTCGACCATCCGCTCGGAGATATTGCCGTGCAGATCGAGCGTCACGACGACACGCGCCGCCGGACCTGCGATCTCCCGCGCCAGCGCGATTACCTCGCCGTCCGGGTCGTCCCGGTCCGTCGCGATCATGGCGCCATGATTGGCGACGTAGACGGCATCCAGCCGACCGGCCGCCACGAGCCCTTGGCGTATTTTGGCAAGGTAGGTGTCCATCAGCTGGCCATCGATACAGCCATGCGGATGGCAGGCGGCGAGCAGGATCGGCACCGGCTCCCAAGGGCCGGTCGCATCCATGGTCTTTACGAAGGCCGCGGCTTCGCCGAGGATGTAGGGGTTCGGCGCGCGAGCCGCCGCCAGGATTTCGGCGCCTTCGAGCTGATAGAAGCTCTTGAAATCGGCTTCGCGGGCGACCGGCGCCTGCCGGTTGCTTTCAAGCCAAACTCCGATGATGGCGACGCGCGGCTTCATTGGGTGCTCCTGGTTGTTTGAGGGTCAGCGTAGGCGGTCAGAGCCCGCCGGATCAACGGGATGTCGACTTGTCGCGGCGAAGTCTATTTCAATTCGATCCGTTCTCATTTATAATGAGCTGTAAATGTGGGCTAGCGAGATGATGAAGCGAACTCTTCCGCGCCGGTACAGTCCTTATATTTACGGGGTCATTCAGTCTGCGCTGACCACCGGTGTCGCGACGGGAATCGCCACCTACAAGCTGACGGCCACGCCGATGGAGTTCGTGATGTACTGGATGACGGGGTGGAGCCTGTCGTGGCTCGCGATGTTGCCGATCGTTGTTCTGGTCTCGCCGATCATCCAATCTGCCGTTGGGGCACTCACCGACAACGGCAACCCTGATCTGAGCTGAGCGGCCATCCCGACAGCCAATTGCGCTATAGTGCGCGCTGAACGGCTCAACGGATTTCAGAACACCCTTGCGCAGCGCATTCGAGATCGGCGGACATTCGGTAGCGGCGGGCACGCGTCGGCTCGTCGATCTGCCCGTATCCAAGCTATCCAACCACACCCCGGTCACCCTCCCGGTGCATGTGCTGCACGGACCGCGCCCGGGGCCGACGATGTTCGTCTCGGCCGCCATCCACGGCGACGAGCTGAACGGGGTCGAGATCATCCGCCGCGTCCTCAAGACCCTGCAACCCGGCGCCATCTCCGGTACCCTGCTGGCCATTCCCGTGGTGAATGCCTATGGCTTCATCGGCCGCTCACGCTATCTGCCCGACCGCCGCGATCTGAACCGCGCATTTCCGGGTTCGGCGACGGGTTCGCTGGCCGCCCGGCTCGCGCATCTCTTCCTGAAGGAAGTCGTGTTCCGCTGTCAGTTTGGCATCGACCTGCACACGGCGGCCGTGCATCGGGTCAATCTGCCGCAAATCCGGGCTGAAATTACCAAGCGGCCGCGCTCGCGGGAGCTGGCCGAAGCCTTCGGTGCGCCGGTGGTGATCGAGTTGCCGGAGCGGGCCGGGTCCTTGCGCCGCTCGGCCCGCGAGGCCGGCGTCGATGTGATGGTCTACGAGGGCGGCGAGGGGCTGCGGTTCGACGAGTTCGCGATCACGGCGGGTGTCGATGGCATCGCGCGTGTCATGATGCACACCAACATGCTGGAGCCGCCCGACGGCTATGAACCGCCGCCGAAGGATCTTGTGCGCCAGCCGGTGTTCGCCAACGCCACGAAATGGGTGCGCGCGCCGGACGGTGGCGTATTCCGGACCCTGAAGCGCATCGGGCAGGCGGTCAGTGAGGGCGAGACCATCGGCTGGGTGGCGAACCCCTACGAAGATTCCGAGACGCAGATCAAAAGCCCGCGCCGGGGGATCATCGTCGGCTCCACCACGCTGCCGATCGTCAACATGGGCGATGCGCTGTTTCATATCGCCTGGTCGGACGAGTACGAGCGCACGAAGCCAGCGCGGGAGCGCGATGCCGCCTCGCGCCCGGCCGAAGCCGAAGCGCTCATGGACGAGGACGAGATTATTTGACGGGGGGCGCTTGGTCAGGCTCTGGCCCTCGTCGGCGGCGTCGGCACTGCGGCCATACATGCCGTTCCGGCGAACGGCGGCTTTCGGAGTGCGGCGGCTGCCTGCTGCGCGGCGTCGGGATCAGGCTGCCGCCTCACCCCTTCTTGACCTCGATTTCGATGAAGACGAACTCGTGCGGGCTGGCATTGACGACGTTGTGCTCGACGCCTTCCTGACGGAAGTAGGGTTTGCCCGTCGTTAAATCGACGGTGCGGGACGCGCCACCCGGTTCTTCCAGGAGCAGCTGGCCGGTGGTCATGGGAACCACGATGTAGTCGTGGCCGTGCCGGTGCCAGCCGGTCTCGGCGCCGGGCGCGAACCGCCACTCGGTGGTGATCGAGCGCGGGTTGTCGATCATGACGGTCGGCTTGGCTTGCGGGCGCTTGGTGGACATGGCGTGTTGGCTCCGAATGTGAACGTCGCAACATTGGATGAGCGGTCGCAGGCAGACGTCTGGCGCGCATCCGCAACCGAAGTCAGTTTTGTTTGGCGGCTTCCCACCATGCGCAATTGGTCGGACCGATCTTGTGGTTGCCGTCGGCGACCTGCACTGGCTGGCGCAGGCCATCGCTGGCTGCTTTGGCCCGCAACGTCCGGGCGGCCGCAAGCTGTTCGGGCGGCAACCAGGTGCGATCGTGGCCCCAGAGGCTCGGCCCATAGGTCATCTCGCTGGGTGTCCAGGAGGCGGGGTCGATCGTGCGGCCACCCCAGCCGTACTCGATCATGAAATCGTTTGGCGTGCGCGCATAGAACGAGGTCATGAAATCGTTGGTGTGGCGGCCGAGTGTGGTTGCGATTCGGCCCGGCTCCTGGGTTGCGATGTCGTAGGTCTGGCCGACGTCATCGAGATTCATCAGCTCCATCATGATGTGATGGATGCCGCGCTTGCCGGTTTCGATCAGCGCCAGGCTGTGATGGCGCGGGTTGAGATGAAAGAAGAACGCCTTGAACGGCTTCAGCGCGAAGTCCGACAGGCGGAAGCCGAGCACGTCCTGATAGAACCATTGCAGGTCCTCGACGCGTTCGACGTGCAGCACCCCGTGCCCCATCCCCATCGCGCCGGTGCGGAAGCCCGAGATCGTGCGGCCCGGCTTAAAGGGTTGAGCGGCAATCTCGGGATCAGCGAACGCTTCGAGGCGATTGCCGGCGGGATCGGTAAAACGGATGGCCGCGCCGACGCCGCGCAGCGCGCAATCGGCGTCTGAGACACGCTCGACGTTGATCTGTGCGGCCTCGATCCGCCCGGCCAGCGCATCGAGCCCGGCTTTGTCCGCCACCTCCCAGCCGAACGCGTGCGTTTCCGTTGCGGCCGACGACACGAGAATGCGCTGCTTATGATCGTCCATCCGGAACGTGAGCGTGCCGTGCGTCCGCTCCACCAGCTCGAGCCCCAAGAATGCTGGGCCGAAGGCGGCCCAGTCGTCGAGCTTGTCCGACTGGATGCCGAAATAGCCGAACGATTGCAAGGACATGGTTCGAGTCCACAGTTCGAGGATTGGACGTTGCGATGGCAGGCTTATTCGGCGGCGACGGTGTCGAAGTATTTCACTTTGGCACCGCGCTGGTTCTCGTAGATCGAGCCCTGGCTTTGGGCGGGCGGGAAGGGCATGCGCACCGGGGCCGGGCGAACGCGCGGCTCGACCGTCGGGTTGCCCAGCACGATACGGCTGTTGAACTCGTTGAAGTCGGGGACGCCCAGCAACGGCCAGGCATCGGCCGCCGCGAACTCGAACAGCAGCAGGCGGCGCTGCTTGGCCGAGCGGTTCTGCGCCGAGCCATGCAGCGAGCGGGCATGGTGGATGGACATGGCGCCGGCCTTGCCGACCAGCGGTACCGCCTTCGGGAAATCGATTTGATTGAGCTCGCCGGTAATCGCGCCGCAGAAGACGCCATCCGAATGGTGATCGTACATCCGTCCGCGATGCGAGCCCGGAATGACGAGCATCGGCCCGTTCTCCTCCGAGCAGTCGTCGAGCAAAATGCCGGTAGCCAGGACATCGTCGTTGGTGTGCGGATAGAAGGCCCAGTCCTGGTGCCATTCGACAGGGGCGCCGTAGCCGGCTGACTTCATATTGAGCTTGGCGCCGTGCAGCCGGATGTTGGGGCCCAGCAGCGCCGCCAGCGTCGCCGTAATGCCGGGGTGGCGGACCAGCCGCTTGAAGTAGTCGAAATGCTTGTGGGGGGTCTTGATGCGCCGGACTTTGGGCTGCGCCTGGCTATGGCCGTCCTCGAGGTCGTAGATGTCGGTATGCGACGTGACCTTGGCAGCGCCGGCGACGATCTCGTCCACGTTGGCGCGCAGTTCCGCCACCTCCTTCGGATCCAAGGCCTGTGGAATCATCAGGTAACCCTGCTCGGCGTAGAAATCGACCTGCGCTGGGGTCAGCATCTCAAAGCCTCCTTTTGAATTGGCCCGCCGAGGATAGCACCGAACCGTGGGCACGAAAATCGCCCCCTGTCTCCGTCACACGAACATGCTATCGAGGGATCATTGTGCGCTGCACGCCCAAAAAGCGGAAACGAGACAGGAGCCCCGAATGCGCCGGTTACGCAAGGCAAAAATCATCGCGACGCTGGGTCCGGCAAGCTCCGACCCGGCGATGATCCGCAAATTGTTCGACGCCGGCGCCGACGTCTTTCGCCTGAATTTCAGCCACGGCACGCGCGAGGACCATAAGAAGCGGTTCGACATCATTCGGGCCCTCGAGGCCGAGATGAAGCGCCCGATTGGCATCCTCCAGGACCTGCAGGGTCCGAAAATCCGCATCGGCACATTGAAGGCCGGTCCCGTCATGCTGAAGGCGGGCGATACGCTGGAATTCCGCCTCGACCGGGAGCCAGGCGATGCCAGCTCGGTGGCGCTGCCGCACCCGGAAGTGTTCGAGAACATGATGCCGGGGCACCGCATCATGATCGACGACGGCAAGCTGCAGCTCGAAGCACAAAGCTGCGACAAGGAGCGCTTCCGGGCACGGATCGTGGTGGGCGGAATGCTGAGCGACCGCAAGGGCGTCAATCTGCCGAATACGGATCTGACGATCTCGCCGCTGACGCCGAAGGATCACGAGGACCTCGCGTTCGGCCTCGGCCTCGGCGTCGATTGGGTGGCTTTGTCGTTCGTGCAGCGGCCATCCGACGTGATCGAGGCGCAAGCCATCATCCAGGGTCGCGCCGGTATCATGGCGAAGATTGAAAAGCCGCAGGCGCTGGGCCGGATGGATGACATCGTGGCGCTTGTCGATGCGGTGATGGTGGCGCGCGGCGACCTCGGCGTCGAGATCCCGCCGGAGGATGTGCCGGGCCGCCAGAAGGAGCTTGTGCGCCTGTGCCGGCATGCGGGCAAACCGGTGGTCATTGCGACCCAGATGCTGGAATCGATGATCAAGTCGCCGTCGCCGACCCGGGCCGAGGCCTCCGACGTCGCAACGGCCATCTACGACAGCGCGGATGCCGTGATGCTGTCGGCCGAATCGGCGTCGGGCGATTGGCCGGTCGAGGCGGTGTCGATGATGGACCGCATCATCCAGCACACCGAAGAGCACAAGCTCTACCGCTCGATCATCGAGGCGTTGCAGCCGAGCCCCGAACACACCACGGCACATGCGATTGCCGCAGCGGCAGCCGACGTCGCCGACGCCATCGGGGCCGCAGCCATCGTGGCCTATACGGCCAGCGGGACGACAGCGCTCCGGGCTGCCCGCAAGCGGCCGCGGGTGCCGATTTTGTGCCTGTCGCCGACCGCCGACGCTGCACGCCGGCTGGCGTTGCTCTGGGGTGCGCATAGCGTCGTCACGCCGGAAATCACCACCTACGACGAGATGGTCGATCACGCCAAGGCGCATGCGCTCGAGGAAGGATTCGCCAAGGATGGCGAGCGCATCGTGATCATCGCCGGCATTCCATTCGGGCGGCAAGGCTCGACCAACAACATCCGCGTGGCGCGACTCTGATCGAAGCGGGAACCGTGGCCCGGCCCGCTTCCTCCCGCGCTCAACTCGGCCGTACGGCGGGTTTACCGCGAACGCTGGCCAGCAACCGGTGGAGCAGGGGTGGACGGCGGTGGCTGGCCGCGGCCTCGATCGACGGGTTGTTTCCGATGAACGTCAGATAGTTGAGATTGTCGAACGTGCGATCGGCCAGCCGGTATGCGATGAAGCTCGCGCCGATGCAGGCAACGAAGTAGCCGACGCCGTAGAAGTCGTCTCCGAGCCGCAGCGTCAACAGGGTGCCGCCAGCCATCAAGCCGAGGAAGACCAGCTGCAGGCCGAGGAACATCCGGCGGCGGTCGAAGAACAGCAGCATGGCCGAGCAGGCGATGAAGATGAACTGGAACACCGTGCCGATGGCGCCGTAACGCATGATGGCGACCTGGCGGAATTGCAGGCCGAGTGCGTCGACGATCAGCGGCGCAGTGAGCGCTAAAACGGCGCAAACGCCGACTTGCGCGACGGTGATGAGTGTCAGATTCTCCAGCGTATGCCGGTGCATGTGATTGCGGGCTTCCTCGATCTGGCTGTAGGTGCCGTGGCCCGAGATGGTCGAGAAATAGCGTTGGTAGGAGTCGAAGAAGTCGGTCTCTAGCCGCACAACGAACGCCGACAAGGCGGGGATGATCCCGAGTGACGCGATGAACATGGCGCTGTCATAAAGCGGCGCGTGCCAGAGCCCGGCGCCGAGCCGTTCGCCAGCTGCGGAAAACCAGAAGATCCATTTGTCGATCCAGACGCCCATGGTGCCGGCCAAAGCGCCAAGCGCCAGTGCCCAATAGCTGCGCGATGCGGCGAACAGAGGCTGGAAGCCCGCCAGCGGATCGCGCAGCTCGCCCGGAAACGTTGCCAGCACGCGCCATGTCAGCCCGAAGAACGTGATCGTGAGGCCCGCCAGAAATCCGCCCAGCATCATGGCCGGGCCGCCGCCGAGAATGGCGATCGAAATGGTGGCCGCAACAGAGACAAGCAGACCCGCCAGGAACGAAATCGTCACGCCCATGTAATCGCGGACGGCGCCGCAGAACGAGAGCACCACCCAGATCATGCCGACGAGCATCGAGCCGGCAGCAAGGGCAACGGCCAGCGGCGCCGGCGGCGCAAAAACGGCGATCAGGAACAGGCTACCGAGGGCCGTGACGATCAAGGATATGGCGTACGTCGCCAGCAGCAGCGGGCGCACCGTTTCCGGTCGCCTTGACCACAGCGAATCGGCCACCAGCCGCGTCGCGACGATGGTGATCGGCGCCGTCAGAACCAGGGAGACCGAGAACGCGTAGATGATCACGATGCGAAACGACGCGAGCGGCTCGGTACCGACGACCCGGTCCATCGAGATTGTGATCGCGGCGAGGCTGAGGATCGTGAAAATCCAGGGGCCGGCGGCGACCATTGCCGCATGACCCGCGGCTGAGGCAACCGACGACAGTGTGTCCTGCCGGCTCAAGGTGCGAAGCTGAAACCCGATCCCTGCCACGGTGGCTCCTTGTTAGCCTCAGGCCGCAGCCCGGTTGGTCCGATCCGGCATTGCAATCAGCTTGCGATAAAGCTCGCGATAGGCGCCAGCAGCGCGCTCTGATGTGTAGATCCGCCGCACCCGCTCGCGCAACGTTTCGCCGTAGCGGCGGCGGCGGTCGTGATCGAGCAGCAGGTCGCCGATAGCGGTTGCGATTTCGGCGGGAGCCACCAGATTGGTGACGATGCCGCCCGCCGCCAGACGCGGCGTCTCGTCCGGGCGCCCTTCGATGATCTCGCGGCACGATCCGACATTCGTGGCGACGAACGGAATGCCGGCCGCGCCCGCTTCGAGAATGACGAGCGGTTGGGACTCGCTCAGCGACGTCAGCGCGGCCACGTGGATACGGGACATGTATTCGAGAATGTCGACCGATCCCGTGAAGCTGACGCAGCCGTCGAGGCCGAGAGTCGCGACCAGCGCCTGGCATTCGGCGAAATACTCGGGATCCTCGTCGGTCGGGCCAAGCACCAGCGCTTCGAGATCGGGAATTCGCTCGCGCAGCAGGCCCGCCGCAGTGATGAACGTCTTCACGTCCTTGATCGGCACAACGCGCCCGATCAGCGCGACGGTCGGCCGGGCGGTGTCCGGCGCCGGCCGCAGCCCGGCAAACCGCTTCAGATCGATGCCGTTCGCGATCACGCGCAGGTTTTCGCCCGAGGCGCCGAGCGCGCGCTGGGCCAGCTGGTTGTCCTCGTAAAGGGTGACAATCTCGGCACAACCATCGTAGCAGGTCCGTGCATAGGCCTCGAAAGCGCGAATCCACATGTCGCGCAGATCGAAGCGCGGATCGTCGAGCGCATGACCCTTGTCCACCGTATCGGCGACCCAATTCGCCATCAGCAGTTCGATGCGGCGCTCGTTCGTATAGATGCCGTGCTCGGTCAGAAGCGCCGGCCGTCCGGATGCGCGTGCTGCGCGCGCGGCAAGCACGCCGGCATAGCCGGTCGAGATCGTGTGATAGACCTTGGCTGGCGGTAGCGGAAACTCGAGGGTGGCGATCAGACCGCCGAACAGCGCGCGCCAGGCCCAGAAAAAATGCAGGAACGAGCCATAGGGCATCTCGTCGTCATAGGCGCGGCGCGCAACCGACCACGCGACCGGCGAATTGAACACCATCGGCAGCGATACCGTCCGGCGCGTGATTTCGAGGGCACGCTCGACCCGATCGAGGGCCGCTGCCCCGCCTTTTGCCATCAGGTCTTCGAGGGCACCGGCAAGCTCGTCGACGTTCGGCGGCAGCTCCAGTGATTTGACCGGCTCGGCGCCGAAGTCCTGCAGATAGAGATGATCCAGCGCCACGACATTGGGCGGCAGGGCAAAGCGGGGCGGCTGGCTGGTTGGTTTCGGCCAGAGCGCCACGATGGAAAAGCTGGTCTCGGTCTGTGACCGGATCAGCCAATCGATCCATGATGACACACCACCGGGAACGTAGGGATAGCAACCCTCGACGATGATGCAAACGTCGGTTTCCCTGCTCGTCATGCCGCGTCCGTTCGTTGTGCTGCATCATTTGCGGGCACGCGCCGGATACGCCAGTGGCCCGTTTTGCCGGACATCGATAGAGCGCTCCGGAATTCGCGCAGCTGCCTGAAGCGGCGCCGGGCGAGCAGCAGTTTCTCCATTGCGGCGGCCTGCGTCGCCGCGTCCGGCCTATCCAGTGTCCGGTAGAGCGCCAGCATTTTCGGATCGAAATTCGCCAACACGATGTCGCCCAGGCGCTCACCTATGTCGATCCCGCGCTTGCGGTCGCTTTCATCCAGAAGCCCCGAACCGGTCAGTGCGTCGAGGCGTGCGAGCAAGCCGAGTGCCTTGTCGGAAGACTGGCTGGCATGCGGTAGAGTGTCGATCGCCTCTCTGAAGGCTTGGCGAACCACTGGCGTCAGATGGGCGGCCACGGCAGCGGCTTGGACACGGACTGCCGGCTGGGGACTGAGCAGGGCGCTCCTGAGGATCGGCAGGTAGTCGGGATGGAATCGGCGGGCGACCAATCCGAGCACGGATTGCTGGTCGGTCAAATGGCCGGCGTCGATGACGGCCGGGAACGACGTGGGCGTCGGGCCACCCAGATTGATCGACCGGCCTGCGGCGATGTCGTCGCACAAGCGCTTCACGGGGTCGACGGTCGTCGCTTGAGAGATGCGGGTGTACCACGCTACCAGCAGGTCATCTCGAATTGCGAAGGAGCCTGCCCGCCAGGGCAGCAATCCACCGCCGATGGCGCCAACGGGACCGCTGGGAATGCTTGCCAGGAGCGCCAGCATGGGCGCCGAGACATCGCGCCCGCCCCGCCGGGCCACAGCGACGACACCACCAAGCGCCAGAAGCGCGACCAGATGAACCGACAACAGCTGCAGCACTGACGCGCCGCGAACGGCGGCGAACAGCAGACAAGCGGCTTCCAGCCCACCGATGATTACGCACGTGAGGCCGTCGCGTCGCTGTCGATCGCTCGTCACTGGCCGGCCGGCGGTCTGAGCGTCGGTCATGCGTTTCAGCTCGCCTGACCGGGCTTGCGCTCGGCGATGGCGGATGGCGCGCCGCTTGGTCGCGACTTGATCTGGCGCCAGACGCGCGGCCGGGTCGCGGCGTGTTGCCCATGCGGCGGGATGGTCCGCGGCGCGTGACCGACGTTGGTCCGTTGCTCGAGCTGGATAGCCGCGTGTGCCGCTATTGCCGATAGGCGTGCGGGTGTTGCTGCATCGAGTGCGGCCGGTGCGATCGCTTCCAGTTTGAGCAGACCGATGACGCGCGCACTGTCACCCGAGAGGATCGGCACGGCTACCAGACCGTCGGCGCCGAGTTCGGCTTCGTCGCCGGGATTGAGGACGCTCAAGGGCCGGCCTTCCTGCACCACGGCCTTGAACAGTGGCTCGTCCGGTCGGAACGCGATCCGGCGCGTCGTGCCGACCGGCCAGCCATGCTTTTCGACAAGGTGGAGCCCGGTCATGTCCCGCGCGTACATTGACGCTTGGCAGGGGCCAAAGGCCAGACTGGCGGCGCGGCCGAAGGCGGTCGCGGACGCAGCGGGATCGTGCGATCCGAGCTGGCCGAGGGCAACCAGCAAGTCGCGATTGCCCGGTTCGAGGCGTTGGGCAAGCGCGCGTTCCAGTTTTTCGCACCGGTCCCGCAGATGGGTCGAATGGTTCGAGATCGCGTTGCGCTGCGTCATCAGTTCGGCCAGCTGCTGGGTGAGGCGCTGCTTCTGCTCAATCTGGCGCAATCGGAATTGTCCCAGCACGAGCGCGGCGCCGATCCACAGGACCGGCTGCGCCCAGATGCGCAGGAGATAGGCAAAGTGGTTTTCACCAACCTCCTGCTCGGGCCAGCCCAGGATGGCGTTGAGCGCGATCGCGATACCGGCGGCAAGCAGGCCGCTGACGGTCCCGTACTGCAGCGAGAGCAGTAGGATCGGCAGCCAGAACGGATGCGGTTGAATCTCAGGCAGCGAGGGAAACGCAGGCACGAAGTGGTCGAGGGCCGCCGGCAGGACCAGCAACACCAGAATTTCGAGGTACGCGGCCAATGGCGGCAGCACCGGAAGGCCCGCTTCCGCCGTTGCAACCGTTGGTTCTGGGGGTGGTCTGCGATCACTCATGCAGGCTCATTTCGATCTTTGGCGGAACCACCGGTGCTTCAGGATGGCGCGTGAACGACTAGTAGACGATTTGCGAGGCCCCAAGCAACGACCGCCGCGCCCGGACTATTGTTGAAACGCTTTTGGGAACGGCGTGAAGAAAGGTTGAACCTTGGCCGCCGCGGGCGGTAGTTGCGCGGGCCGCCGGAATCGGGACCGTCGCGGGGTGCGCCTGTCGAGCGGCGTCGCCCGGCGGATCACGCGCGACTGTACGCGACTTGGCGCAGGCTGCACCTCGGCGCGAATGTCACGGATGACCTGCGTGGCGGCGGCGCCTCGCCCGGTCGATTCCATCAATCGTGCCCATAGGGCCAACCGCCACTCGTCCAGGCCGTCGACCTGGACCCGAGACAGGAGCTGCCGTGCCGGCTCGGCGGCGCCGCGCTCGAACTCGGAGGCGGCGGCGAGCAACGGATTGTCCCTGAGGATCTCAGGATCAATCGCGTCGCGAACCTTCTGGAACTCGGCACGGCGGCCGACCGCGCTCAAGGCCTCGGCCAACGCCGTCAGGTCCGATTGGGCCAGCCGCTTCAAGCCAAACTTCTCGGCACCAATGAATGCCAGCTCCGGGTCTTCGGTATCGAGCGACGCCGAAATGAACCGCTGGGCGACGTCGGCGTCCCGGATGCGGGCCTGCTCCATCCAGCCACGCAGATAAGACCGGGCGGCAAGGGTCTGATCGCGATCGAGCATCAGCTCAGCAACCGACAGTGATACCGAGTCGCCGGCCGTCCCGACGCTGCGCGCCAGGTCGATCGCAAGGTCGTGGCGGCCATCTTTGGCGAGGTTGTCAATCAAGAGGAGGGCGAGAGCATCGTCCTTGCTGGCTTTCAGCCATCGCATGGCACGCCGCTGGGCGTCGACCGCCTCGTTGGCCTCGAGCAGCGACACAAACAACATCATACGATCGCGATCGATACGCAGCCGGCGCCGGTCGTCGACGCTGCGCAGGAGCTGTGCGGATTGCGCCAAGTCGCCGTCGGCGGCGACGAGGTAAGCCAGACGGATAATGTCGTCCGGCCGTCGATAACCTTGCAGGCGGCATTCCTGAAGTTTTCGCTGTTCGGCAGCGTAGTCGCCCGCGCTGCGGTAAAGGCCGATCAGTTCCTTGCACAGCGTCTCGGCATACCGGCTCTGCAGGCGCATCTCGAGCGTCTTGATGTAACCGGCTGAGTCCTGCGTGTTCTTGTAGAACAGCGACAGCTGCCGCTGAACCTGTGGATCCTTGGGGCGTTGCTCCGCCAAAAGTTCGAGCATGGTGCGCGCGTTCGTAAGGTCGCCGAAGTCCTCGTAGATGCGTTGCAGCTGAAAGAGCGTACGCTGGCTGCGGTCGCCGGCCTGGAAACGCTGCTCGAGGATCCGCAAGGCTTGCCGATGCTGCCCGTCTCGCTCGAGCATTGCGATGCGTTCGTTGACACCTGGCAACAGCAGATATCCGACCACCAAGGCGCCGGCGAAGATCACCGACATGACGATGAGATGCGCCTTTGTACGCAGCAGGCCGGCACGGCCGAACCCTACGACCGGATTGCGATCCCCGCCGGGGCCAAGTGCGCGAATGCCGATCAGCCTATTCATGGCATTCAAACCTGATAATCAGCGGCTCGATGGCGTCCTGGGCCACTCGCAGCGGGAACGCGCCGGTGGCATCCGCCCAAAGCGTCTCCTGCGACAAGAGCTTGGTCTCGCGCCAAGTGGTCACGCGGAACGCGCGCCGGGCTTGGGTTTGCCAAAGCATGTCGCCGGTTCCGTAGCCTTGGGCCTTCAACGTGAAGCCACAGGTCTGGCGCTCGATGTTCGAAAGTTGCCAGCGCGCGTGAACGAGCGTGGCGAGTTCGTTTTCCGATGTCCCGGTGGCGACTTCGTCTTGACGGGCGCGAAGCGTGACGATGGCGCGGTTGACGGCCGGATCGAGTGCGACGTAGAGCGTATTCCCATTCCGGGTCGCCCCGATGACGCCGGTGCTGCGTGCAAAATCAACAGCCAATTGCTCGGCATCGTCAAAGCGGACGGTTTGCATGGTCCCACGCGAGACGATGGCCCAGGAGAACAGGTCGACTTGCTCCACCTCGGTCCGGAAGAAGTCGTCGGCGATCGCGGAATAGTGCGAGGCGGCAATCGGAATCACGGCGCTGGTTCGCGCGAGTTCGAGGAAATGGCGTATGGCGGCGAGCGCCGAAGCCCGCTCGCCGGAATACATATGGTAGTAGAGATTGAAGGGCTTTAGCCGTCGCGGCGTATCCGTGTTCTGCAGCGTGTGCTCCAGCATGAACTGGCCAAAATAAGGGCCGGTCCAATCGTTCGTGTACGTATTTTCGTTGCTGTTACCGGCGTAGATCTGCCGTTCGGTTCCAGCAGGCCGCGACAGCGGCGGAACATAGGCGACGGACGGATAATCACGATCCAACCTGGAATCGCCGCCGTTGAGGTTGCGAGCACCGGCTTTGCGGACCGCTTCGATAGCGGCTGGAAACGGCGTGGTGTCGCCGCTCCAAAGGTAGGTCTTGGCCTTCCGGCCTGCCGGCGCATAAGCCTCCGATAGGCGCAGCGCGCCTTCAATCTCGGTGGCGAGGTCAAAAGGTTTGCGCAGGTAGGTTCGCGGCAAGTCATCCGTTCCGGCGACATATTTGTCATAGCGATCGGCCAGCATGTCCCGCTTGGCCAGCCGCATCGTCGCCCGGGTCAGCCGCTCGCGGACGGTCAAATCGGGGGGCTGATAGGCTTCGACCTTGGCAAGTTCTTCGCCCCGATCGTAGGCCTCGAAAAACTGCCAATCGTAAGGGTGCGTGTGGGTGTGTGACGCAATCTCGACCTGCGGCATCGCGAAGATGCGCCGGGCGATCGGTTGTCCCGCGATGTTTCCACCGAGCGCTGGATCGACATCTCCCGCGATCAGCCCGACGGTGACGGGCAGATCAGGATAGGCGGCAATCGCCTCGCGCTCGATCACCTCGGAGGATAGGCGCAGTGCTTCCCGATGTCCTTCGATCTGCGAGATGTTGTTCCAGCCGTCGCCGTCGATGTGGGAGAAGTATATCCGCCTGCCGGACAGCGTTGTTGCATCGGGAATCGGGAAGCGCTCGATGCCGAACGCGTGTTTGAAGAATGAGAACGGATTGAGCGTCCAGCGGGTCCGGTCGGTATTCGGTTCATAGAAGATCGTGAAATTCTGGGACGCGAAACCGCCGCCGGGACCGGTGGCAATGACAGCGGCCAAGCGCCGGCCGCCGGTCACTGGCGTATCGATCGTCAGATGGGCAGTGGTGGTTGGTCCTTTGGCAATGAGTAGGGGAAATCCAGGTATGGCCTTGTCGAGCGGGCGCTCGAAGCCGACCATCTCGGGGTTCGCCTCGGCAATGCGCGCGCGGTGCGTGAGATCGATGTATTCGTTGGCATGTGCCAAGCCGATCCGCGCCAGCAGTCGGTTGGTGACGCCAAGCTGCGATTCGTTGTCGGGTGGCGCAATTTCACCGAGCACGACGTACTTCAGCCCCCGGTTGGTCGCCTGCTCAAGCCAGCCGAGCACGGCTTCGGGACGCCGTAGCGGTTCAATAAACCACGTCAGAATGCCGCGATAACGGGTGAGCTTGTCGGGATCCGGCAGCCGGCCGTTGACGTCCTGAAAGACCAGCCGGTAGCCGAGGTGATTGAGTGGCATCTCCGCGAACTTGTGAATGCGCGTGAGATGGGGCAGCTTTTCGTGCCGGCTGTCGTAAAGCGCCAGGATCTCGAGCTTCACCGGGCGCCCGGAAAATTCGATTTCCAACGCACGCGCCTGTGTCCCGAGCCCGCAAAGGAGGCCGAAAACGATGACCGCGGTTGCAGCCGCGCCCTTGACGGACAGGAGAAGCCGACTGAAGCTCACCAGCAGAGGTCCTATGTTCGATCCGTGCTCATCGTTCGCGGCCGCGCCGCCGACGGCGTGCATACCACGAAATGCGAGGGCCGGCACGCCGGCGACCCTGGGACCGGGCCACCATTAATGCTTTTTCCGGCGAAGCCGTGACAGGGCCACACAATCGTTATGGAGTGGCCTCGGATGGCAAGTAGATTGAGAGCTGATGACCGCAAGCGACCAGACGCCGTTGATCATTCGATCCCGGGTGACGCCTTGGGGCTACCTGGTGGCGCTGACCATGGCAATTGCCTTTGCGTCGATCGGTCTTCAGGCGTTCCAGGCGGCCCTTTTGCCGGCGAAATTCGGCGTCTTCGTCGAGCCTCCGCCGTGGCTGCTGGGCGCGCTGCTGCTGGCGTTTGCGCTATTCCTTTTCCTGATTGGCATCGCCGAGTTCGCGCGCTACGTGAAACCGTCTGTCGAGGTCGTTGTCGATCGTGACGGTATCTCGACTTTCGGCGTGATGGGCGAGCGCCGGTTCGGCTGGCAGGACATTGTGGCGACCGAGATTGGGCAAGGGTTGTTGTCGTTGCACGTCCGCGGCCGTGGCCGGATGCGTCCGCCGGACGTCCGCATCTATTTCAATCGGCTCGATCTCGACCCGAGTCTTCTGATGGCGCAGATCCGCTCGTACAGGCCGGATCTCGATCCGCGGATTGCATAGCGGGCTCGCCGGGCGTTGACTGTCAGCGCAGAACGCCCGCTGTCTGGGCGTCGAGGGCGCGAAAAATTGCATGATTGCCAATCCATCCCGAAGGCTGCTGGCCGTTGCCTGTCTTGGCTTCGCAGCCGGCGCTGGCGCACTTGCGCTCAGCCGAACTGCCGTGCCCGGGCTATCCAGTGGCGGGTGTCCGGCAGGGCTCAACCAGATGCAGCGGCTCGAGTTGATTTTTGGGATGGGCCGCAAAGGCGCGCCGGAAATTTCGGATGCCGAGTGGCGAAGCTTTCTCGACGCCGAGGTCACGCCGCGGTTTCCCGATGGATTGACGGTACTGGCGGGCGATGGCCAGTGGCGCAACAAGGACGGCCAAGTGGCGAAAGAATCCTCGCGCATTGTGCTCGTCTGGCTGGTGCCGGCCGTCGATACGGACACCAAGATCGAGGCGATCCGGTCAGCATGGAAATTGCGCCACGCGCAGGAGAGTGTGATGCGCATCGACGGTAATGGGTGCGTGTCGTTTTGACTGGCCAAGGGCTGCGGCGCGTCGCGCCCGGTTCATCCGCGTGGCTGTGACTTGGGCGGAGCCGCCTTGGCGGGCCGCCCCCTGTTCGGTGCTGGTGCGGCCGGTGCGGGGTCCGCGCGCGCGGGCGCGGCCGATGCGGGTGTCTGGATCATTTCCGGCCGTGGCCATGGCATGTCGTCGGCTCGGCCCGGTTTGGCGGGAAGGGCTTCGCCGCGCACCAGCACCCGGTAGTAGGGCGATGTGGTCGTCGACTGCTTGCGCCGGTCGCCGGGGCCGGTTTCGCCGAGGAAGGTGACGGTGGATACCACCGTCATGCCGCCGTTGATCTCCGTCATCACGGGGTCGCCGATCACACTCGCCTTGTCGGTCGTTTCGCGGCGGGTCAGGGCAGCCAGTACCGCGGCGGGTATCGATGGGCGCAGGATATCGAGCGTCACGCTCTCTTCGCGGCCCTGCACGACGGTTTTCATTGAGATCCGGCTGTTGTCGGCGCGGATATCGCCTTGCCCTGCACCATCGGCCGGCCCACTGCCGGTTCGCGGCGCTCCGATTGCTCCGGGCACAGCCGTCGCCTTGCCGGGAATGCCGGGTGTCACAGCCTTCTGCCCAGGCACCGCAACCGGCGCCAGCTTCACCTGCTGCGGGCGAATTTTCTTTTGCTCGGCTTCGGCGCCGGCCAGCGGAATGGTCCGCTCCGAGCGAGCTTGCGCGATATCACGTTTCACCTCGCGCTCGACGAAGTGGGCAAGCTTGCGGTAACCGGCCTGGGTGAAATGCACGCCGTCCTGCTCGCGCAACAGGCGGTTCTTGCCGGCGAGGTCCGGTCCGTAAGAGTTATAGGATTTGTCGTCGTCGGCGAAGCTGGCGAAGATATCGATAAACTTGACGCCATTGACGAAGGCGCGCTCGCGCAGCAGCTCGTTGATCATTTCAGCGTCATCGGACACCTCCTGCCGCCGCATGATCGGCAAGCCGACCCAGTAGGCGCCGATGGACTTCTTGCGGAAGGCGCGCAGCACGAGATCGAGACGGCGCGTGTACTCGGCCTTCCATTCGTCCGAGCCGACGTTGGCGCGCTTGCCGCCTGCAAGACGCACGGGAACCCGATCCCCGGGGCCGAGCATCATGACAACGATATGTGGCGTTTCCCGTGCGAGGTCGGCCTCGAGGGTCTTGATCTCGTCGGCAATCTCGGTTTTCAGCAGGCTGGAGAAGGCGCGATGCCTGCGCGCCACCTGGACGCGCGGCTCGCTAGCCATCAATTCGACGAGGCCGCCAAGCAGGCCCTCGGCCATCCCGTCGCCCCAGATCTGGATCTTATAGGTGTCGTTCTCGGGGAACGGGTTGATGAAGCTGCCGGCGGCCGGGGTGTCTTGCGCGCGCGCCAGCCCAAGGGGCATCGCGAGGATCGCGAGGATCGCCAGGAGCAAGGAAGCGAAGGCGGGCATTGGGTATCGATCTCATTTCAGTGCGTTGGCCGGCGTGCCAGGAGTGTTTGACCGATTCGCCGATCATCCAGCTGCCTGTATCTCACGGGCCCGTGCAGCAACTCAAGGCACGCAGACGCGTCGTTTTCGGACTATGCGTCACGGTTGGGGTTGCTTCACGCGTTCGAGTAGGCGCTCGCCGGCCCAGCCATCCGGCGGAAGTCCGGCTTTTTCCTGGAATTTGCGGATGGCCGTTCGGGTTCCCGCGCCGATGACGCCGTCAACCGGGCCGATCTCGTAGCCGAGTGCGGCCAAACGGCGTTGCAGGTCCTCACGGGCGGTGCGGCCCAGCGGCGGGTCGTCGGTCGGCCAGACGCCTGCGATGGACGGCCCACCCGCGATGCGATCGGCGATGTGGCCGACCGCCAACGCATAGGGAACGGCATTGTTGTATTTGAGGATCGCGCGGAAATTGGGAAACACCAGGAACGCCGGTCCCCGCAAGCCGGCGGGGAGACTGAGCGATGCGGGGCTTGCCGATTTCGGCAATTGCGAGCCACCGGGTGCTGCGAGACCGAGCGCTTCCCAGTCCGCAACGGATTTCAGGGTGCTCTGCCCGGACAGTGCTAGGTCGAATCCAGCCGGAAGCACGACCTCGGCGGCCCAGGGCTCGCCCGTCTGCCAGCCCGAGGCCTTCAGGTAGTTGGCGGTCGAGGCCAGCGCGTCGCCGACAGACCCCCAGATGTCGCGGCGGCCGTCGGCGTCGAAATCGACGGCGTGGGCGATGTAGCTCGTCGGCATGAACTGGGTGTGGCCCATCGCGCCGGCCCAGGACCCGGTCATGCGATCCAGCGTGATATCGCCACGTTGCAGGATCGTCAGGGCAGTCAGCAGCTCCGGACTTCCAGAATTGCGGGCGCCGCGGCTCGCCGACGGACAGCGTCGCAAGCGACCGCACGATGGCGCGCGTGCCGGGCGCCACGCCGAAGCTCGATTCGACTCCCCAGATCGCGAGTAGAATTTGCCGGCTGACGCCATAGCGGGCTTCAATCGCGGCCAGCAGGTCTGCGTGCTCGGCGAGCTTCTTGCGTCCGTTCTCGACCCGTGCATCTGATGCGAGCCGGTTCATGTAGTCCCAGGGCGCGGCCACGTGTTCCGGCTGATTGGCGAGCAGATCAAAGATCTCGGCATCGCCATCGACGGTGCCCAGGGCCTGATCGAAAAGGGTGCGCGATACACCGCGAGCTTCCGCCTCGGGCCATAGCGTTGCAACGAAGGATTTCAGTTTCGCATCGAAGCCGTCGGGGAGCGTGGGCTTGCGCTCGACGGCGGGAGCGGGCTGCGCTGCCGCCGGATCGACTGGAGGTCTGAGTGCCGGAACGCCGCCCGGGCCAGCCGACGCCGAAACCGTTTCCGCGGCCGCGGATGCCGCGAGCGCGGCGAGCAGCGCGACGACACTCGTTGCCTGGAATGCCGTGCGCGCCATCATTGCCCACCCGCCTGTCGCAGGGCCGTCAGGACACCGTCGGTTGGCCAGCAGTCGACGCCGAGGCGCGCCGCACGCTGGTAGAGCCCGATCTGCCAGCGCGTGTTGGAGCCGATCTTGCCGTCGATCTTGTCGATCGCATAGCCTTTGGTCTTGAGCCGCTGCTGAATCTCGGCGATGCCGCGTGTGTCGAGTTGCCGGATGGCGGCCCAGGGTGTCGCAAAATCCACAGTCCCCGCGATGCGGTCGGCCAGATGCCCGACAAACACTGCATAAAGATCCGAGGTGTTGTAGGCGCGGAGCACCTTGAAGTTCTCGGTCACCAGGAACTGCGGGCCATAGGCGCCGCCGGGCGACATCAGGTAGGCCGGTTGGTTCATGGCCGCGGCGGGAAAGGCTGCTCCGTTGGTTCGGACAACGCCGAGCTTCGCCCAGTCGGACAGGGGTCGTGCGTTGGCCGGGCCTTCATTCGCGCAATCGACACGAGCGCCGGGGCGGACCTCGAACCCCCAATGCAGGCCCGCCACCCAACCTTTCAGCTTCAATTGGTTGGCCGCCGATGCCAGCGCGTCCGGCACGGAATTGAACAGATCGGCCCGCCCGGCGCCGTCGAGTTTGATGGCGGACGAATAGAACTCCGACGGCATGAATTGCGTCAGGCCCATTGCGCCGGCCCAGGACGAGCGCATGGTCTCCGGCGTGACGATGCCGTCCTGGAGCATGCGCAGCGCGAAAATCAGCTCGCCCCGGAACAGCTCCTTGCGCCGGCCGGCATAGGCCTGCGTTGCCAGCACGCGGATCGTGTAGTGCGGCAGCTTGTGGCCCCCGAACGCCGTTTCGCGGCCCCAGATCGCCAGCACGATGGCACGGTCGACGCCGAGCCGTCGCTCGATCTCGGCCAGCGCCTTGTCATGGCGCGCCGCGAGCGCGCGGCCCTGCTCGGCAAGGCGGCCGAGGTGAGTCTTGGCCAAGTAGTCTTGTGGGGGGCGCGTGAACTCGGCCTGGCCCTTGGCGCTGCTGTCGGGCCGGCCGGGGAGGACGAGGTCCGGAAGCGAGAGGTCAGGCTCGACGCCCTTGAAGGCGCGGTCGAAGACGGCTCGAGTGACGCCTTGCGCCTGGGCCTCCGGCCAGAGGCCGTCGAGGAATGCCGTAAAGGCCGGGTTGGCTGCCGCACCGTTCAGTGTCCAGGTCAGCGACAGGATGGCGAGCAGGCCGATTGTCACGAACTTTCGGACAGCGCGTACATGAGCCGGCAGGCGATGGCCGCCGATCGGCGCGGCACGTTGTGCCCACTGCGAAAGGCCCGGTGAACAGAACTTCGCCCAGAACTTTGGCAAGAACCTCTCCCAAGCCTGATCCTGGCCCAATCCTGGCCGTCCACCGCCCGCGTTCGAGCCGCCGCTGCGGATCAGCACCCTTAGCATGGCCTTTTCTTGGCCTCAGCGCATATCGGGACACAGATGTGGATCATTCAATTTTTTGGCGAAGCCAACAAACGATGTCATCCCAGGGCTTGCTTGTCTCGGCGCATGCCGATGGTTCCCGAGGCTGAGGGGCGGCAGCGGGACAGCGCGTGTTGCGATTGGACGTCCGATCTCCCTCCGATCGCGCCGGTCGAAAGGAACATCCAAAGACCGGTGACGCGATGGGCCAGGAGATGTCAAACGTTCAGCCGACTTGGCACATTTGGCGCGGCAGCTTTCTGACATGGAGCCGACGAAGTTAGGCTTCGGCCAATTCCTGCTCGACGCAGATCGCGCGGCTGTCAGCTTCGGATAGCGGCTCGTCCAGGAGCCCACAGCGATGCGGCGCGCGGGTTGCCGTTCCGACGTCGCGTTGGAAGTGGCGGCAGGTATGGCAGGCACCGAAGGCTTTGCCATCATTGCGTGCGACGGCACGATGGAGGGCTGCGCGTAGTATCGTCACGATTCCGTCAATGTCAGCGCCCGCTGTGGCGGCCAGGTCGCGTGCTAGTGCGATCAACGGATCGTCGCGCAGGGCCTCCTCGGCCTGAGTTGTGAGCGCAAGCTCGATTGAGCGCTTGTCGCGCGCACTCTGCGTCCGCCCGACGAACCCCTTCTGTTCAAGCGCAATCAATGTCTGCGAGACCGTTCCGCGTGTGGAACCCAGATAGTCCGCCAGCGCTGCCGGCGTCCGCGAAAAGCGGTTCGCCCGCGCAAGGTACCGCAGTGCCTCCCATTGTGCCGGATTCAACCCATCAACGCTCGCGCCACTGCGCGTGAGGCGGTCCAGCCGGTCCATCAGGTGCGCGGCTTCAAGCGCCGATGGATCGATTTTCATTGATAGCGACTCGATATTATAATTGACATGCGCCCAAGCCTTCGGTACCGCTGTTAAATAGTAGCGACTGGCTACTGGTTTGTAAACTACAAAAGGAAGTCATCATGCGGCTCTCGCTGCCATTTGCATGTCCATTGTTCGCGGCATCGTTGATCTTTGCTGCAACTTTACCGGCGTCGGCTCATGACGTCACGGCGAAGGCTGATTCCAAGATCCAGGCCTCGTTCGACATTCTCTCGGCCCGTGCCGAGACAAAAGGCAATCTCGCCACGTTCACCATGACGATGCGTGGGACTGCCGGAGCCGCCAAGCCGAAGGCGACCGGCAAGTTCGCGGGCTCCAGCGTCTATGCCTACGTCTGGCCAACCAAAGTCGACCCCGAGGCCGTCGGATTCGAGAAGGGTTCGGGCATCCTCGCAGCCGCCGTCACTGCGCATCCCGATTTCAACGACGAGCCACTGTTTGCCAACAAGGGCGCGAATTGGCACTTCCACTGGGTCGTGCTGACCAAGGATGCCGCATGCGGCCCATCTGGCCTCAAGGTGCGCGACATCCCACCTGGCACCAAGCCGAAACTGCCGAAGACTTGGCCGGGTGCTGCCATCTTCATCGATAGTCCCGGCTACCAGCCGCGCTTCAAGGCGTCGACGGTCAATGTCACCGTGCCGTTTGAAAGCGCTGAGATCGCTCAGTCCGTCGCCTTCGACGGCGTGACAACGGCGCTGAAGGTCAACGGCAACCTGCACGCCCCACTGCTGTGCGTCAGCAACGTCTTCAAGATCGGATCCGGCGACCTCTCGCTTCCGGGCAAAGCGATACCAGCGAAGCAATAGCAAAAAACTGAGGTGGGCGTGGGGCTCTGCCGACGATGTCGATCTCTGCTGGTCCGATCCTGGCTTCGAAGTCGATCTCTACGTATCGACGGACTTGCGAACGATGACGGCTATCTGGATGGGCCTCACCACGGTCGAGCGTGAACGCCAGCGCATTACGCTCACGGGTGACCGCAAAATCGCGGCCACCATGCAATCGTGGCTGGGCCTCAGTCCATTTGCAGTTGAGTCGAAGCGCCTCAAAGCTTGAATTCTCAATCGCTCCTGCGTCGGCTGGTCTTAATCAATGGTCGGTTAAATCGCAGAGTTTGTGTCCGCTGTCGGGGGCCGTGCCGACGCGAATGGAACAAATGGAGTATGGGTCACGCTCCACGGGGTTCGATTGTGCGCAGCCCATCTCTATCAAGGCGGCTTAAGTGTCGCGATGCGGTGCGGTGCAAGACGGCCGGTGCCGATTGCGCCGCACGGCCGACGAAACCGTGTCAGGCTTGGGCCTTCAGAGCGTCGAGTTTGCTTTCCCAGGCCAGCGCCTGCCCGACGATCTTGTCGAGATCGTCGTGCTCGGGCACCCAGCCGAGTTGCTCGCGGATTTTCGTCGAGCCGGCGACGATCGCCGGTGGATCGCCGGGCCGGCGCGGCGACAGGCGCACGTCGAGATTGCGCCGCGCCACTCGATTGACCGCCTCGATGACCTGGAGCACCGAATAGCCTTTCGAGTAGCCGCAGTTGAACACGTCGGATTGACCGCCGTTGCGCAGATGGCTAAGCGCAGCAACATGCGCGCGCGCCAGGTCCTTGACGTGAATGAAGTCACGGATGCAGGTGCCGTCCGGCGTTGGATAGTCGGTCCCGAACACCTCCATGTGGCCGCGTTTGCCGAGTGCGGTCTCGCAGGCGACCTTGATCAGGTGCGTCGCCCGCGGGGTCGACTGGCCCGAGCGTCCCTGCGGATCGGCGCCGGCCACATTGAAATAGCGCAGCGCCACATACCGGAAATCATGTGCCTTCGCGGTATCGCGCAGCATGATCTCGGTCATCAGCTTCGACCAGCCATAGGGCGACATGGGCTCGAGCCGGGCGGTTTCCGAGACCGGGTTCTGTTCGGGAGCGCCATATACGGCGGCGGTCGATGAAAAGATGAAGTGCTTGACGCCTGTAGCGACCGCTGCCGCCATCAGCAGGCGCGATTTCACGGTGTTGTTGGCGTAGTATCCGAGTGGGTCCGAGACCGAATCCGGCACCACGATCGAGCCGGCAAAATGGATGATCGCTTCGATTTTATGCCGGGACAGCGTGTCACGAACCAGCGCTTCGTCGCCGATATCGCCGACAACCAGCGTGACGCCGGCGGGAATGGCCCATTTGAAGCCGGTGGACAGGTTGTCGAGTACGACCACTTTTTCGCCGGCGTCGAGCAACTCGAGCACCATATGGCTACCGATGTAGCCTGCACCGCCCGTAACCAGGATGGTCATGTTGTCTTCCCTTGCTCAGCCCGTTAAGGGGGTGTTTACGATTGATTAATCTTTGGCCGTCAATCCGCGGCGGTCAGAGACCCGATCGGCCGGCTTCGGTGCGCCCCTTGCATTCAATCCGTATGCCACACTGTCCTCGTCACTCCAGGAGCTTTTGCTGATGTCCCGCCCGGTTCGTCCCATTCGCAAGGCCGTCTTCCCGGTTGCAGGCCTTGGAACACGCTTCCTGCCGGCCACCAAGGCAATGCCGAAGGAGATGCTAACGGTCGTCGATCGCCCGGTGATCCAGCATGTGGTCGATGAGGCCCGGGCCGCTGGAATCGAGCATTTTATCTTTATCACAGGACGCAACAAAGGCGTCATCGAGGACCATTTCGACAGCCAGTTCGAGTTGGAGCAGGTGCTTCGGGATCGCGGTCGAAAGAGCGAGCTCGACCTGTTGTCCCGCGATCTGCCGGGCGCCGGCCAGACCAGCTTCACCCGGCAGCAGGCGCCGCTCGGCCTTGGCCACGCGGTGTGGTGCGCCCGAGAGCTGGTCGGCAACGAGCCGTTCGCACTGCTGCTCCCGGATATGTTGCATCACCACGCCAAGCCCTGCCTCGCCGAGATGATCGAGGCGTACAACGAGCGAGGTGGCAACCACGTCGCCGTGTCGCCGGTGCCGGAGGACCAGACGCATCTTTATGGCATCGTCGGCGTCGAGAACCGGGCCGACAAGGTCACCGGCATCAAGAGCATGGTCGAGAAGCCACCACGCGGCACGGCCCCGTCGAACCTGCACATCACCGGACGCTATATCCTGCAGCCGGAGATCTTTGCGCTGCTGGCCGAGCAGGAGCGCGGGTCGGGCGGAGAGATCCAGCTCACGGACTCGATGATCAAGCTCTCGGAGGCGCCAAATCAGCCGTTCTTCGCCGTCCGTTTCGATGGCAAGATCTACGACTGCGGCTCCAAGATCGGCTTTTTGACGGCCAATATCGCCTATGCGCTGGCCCGCGACGATCTCGGCCCGGCGCTCACAACTGAAATCCGCAAGCTGCTGTAGGGCCGCCGCATAGCCTGTCCGTCGATCGCAACGCGCTGCAATCAACGGCGAACCCGGACGCCGACGCGAATCTCGTCCGCATTGTAGTTTCGCGAGACCTCGGTCGAGTCGAACTCGACATGCTGGTAGCGGCCGAACAATGTCACCTCGCGGTTGAGGAAATATTCGGCGCCAATGATGCCCGCGACTTCCCGCTCCGACAGGTCCACACCCTCATAGTCCTGCCTGGTGACGCGCAGGGCGGCCGTGCCGATCAGACGGCGTTGGAACGCGTGCCGCAGCTCGGCCTGGGCCGTGCGCGACAAGGCGCCGCCCGACCCTGCCAGCGACAATTCGCCGACATCGGTCTTCGCGGTGAGCAAGAGCGACGTCAGCCCGCTGATGCGCCAGCCCAGATTGGCGTCGATGATCACGCCGCTGATCTCCGGCAGGCGCAAGTCCTCGAACGTCTGCCGGCCGTGGCCGATCGAGGCCTCACCGCGCAGGATCTGGCTGGTGTTGCCGAACGAAACGCCGAGGCGGTAGCGCTCGCCGGTCGAGTCGCGCTCGATGGCGTCGCTGGCGGCGGCCTTGTATTCGACGGTGTTGAAGGCCGCCTCGGTAAAGAGGGCGAGCGTCGGTTTAAACGACCAGCTGGCACGGGCGGCGACTTCCTTCACCGAAGTGTCGCGCAAGTCGTTGGTCACCAGGAGGTTGTTGGCGTCGGCGGCCGCACCATAGTCGGTGTCCGTCATCGTGCCGCGCAGCTGGATCGAGAGCCGGTTGAAGCGGTGATTGAGCGTCAGGCCGGCGCGCGTCGTCTCGATGTCCGCGCGGTCACCGAAGCGGCTGGTGGCGTTGACCGAGCCGCGGGTTTCCTGTGAAACATCGCGGCTGACGGCGGCTTCGACGTTGGTCAGGCGTGAGATGTCGATCCGCGCCCGCGTCTCGAGCGTGTAGGCGCGATCGTCTTCCGAGTTGAGCTCGCGATGGAACGTCGACAAGCCGGTCGCGCGGAACTCGACGGCGTGGGTCCGCCAGTTGGAGACGGCGCGCACGGTCGGGCGCACATCGAACGAGATGTCGTTGCGCACGTTGCTGCTCGAGCGGAACACGTTGCTCTGCCACGGCACGCTCATTTCGAGTTCCGGGAAGACCGTGAACGATCCGACCCTGACGCCGACGGGATCGAACGGCTCGAAACGCGCCAGCCGCGCCGGCCGGCGATCGAGGATCGGCTCCATCTCGATCACGAGATTGAACGGGTCGGCCACGACATCGCGGTTTTCGATCGGGAGTTCGAACGGCTGGTATTCCGCGGGGTCGCGGGTATCGAGCTGCGCCGGGTCGACGCCGTCCGGGGCCGGCAAGGGCTCCGGTGTCTCGAGTACGCCGTCGACGGGCTGCTCGGGCTGCGGTGGCCAATTGGGGTTGCCGTCAACGACGGGCGGGCGGCCGATTTGCGGGCGGCGCGCCACTTGCTCGGCATCGTCGGCGGTGGGTTCGGCGTTCGGGTCCTGGTTGGGGTCCTGATCCTGAGCGCCGGGCGCGGTTTCCTGCACGGCCGGTGCATTGGAGCGCGCGCGCGTGCGGCGCGCGTCCGGGCGCACCGTTGTCGCGAAGGGCGCGGGCTGGACCGTCGTCGCAAACGGCGGGGGTTGGATGGCCGTCGAATCACGCGGGCGCACCTGGGCGACGGCAAACGGAGCCGCTGCACCAAGACCAACTGCCGTCACTACGATGAAACCAGCAATTGAGCTGGCTTGTTGCCGTCCGCCGTTCACGAAATCACCCTCGATTGGGGATGCACATTGATGAACGCAAACTCAACCGCTGAGCCGAAAGCCTAGCGACGGGGAGTTAACGGAGCGTTTAGGGGCGCCGGATTGCGGGGCAGGGGCTCAGGCGCGACCGGAGCGGACCATTGTCGCCTGCAGGATGGCGCAAACGTCGGATCTGCCGTCGTCGATTGCCGACACATCGACCCGGACGGTCGAGAGAGTCCGGCCCGGATGCACCACCCGGCCGTCCGCGCGCAGCAACTGGCCTTTGGCCGGGCGCGTGAAGTTGATCTTGTACTCGACTGTCAGCACGTTGCTGTCGGCTGGCATCAAGGTCATCGCCGCATAGCCCCCGGCCGTGTCGCCAAGAGCGCCGATAACGGCGCCATGAAAGAGCCCGTGCTGCTGGGAAATCCGCGTCGAGAACGGCAGCTCGATGACGACCCGGCCAGGCTCGACATCGGTCATCCAGGCGCCGATCGTGCCCATCAGTCCTTGGCGGGCGAAGCTGTCTCGCACCGTCTTCTCGAATTCGGCATGGGCTGGCTTCACATCAATCATCCGTCAGCGGCGCTGGCGTTGAAGCATTACCTCAAACCGGCTGCTATCAAGGCCGCTGGCGCAGAAACAGTGTTGCGGCATCCTTGAACGACCGGTCCCCGACCGCTTTCATGTGGTCGCGCCCGGCAATCACAAACGCCCGTGCGCCGGGAATAAGCTTGGCCAAGGTCTCCGCTGATCCTCCGATCACATCGTCGCTGCCAACGGCCACCAGCACGGGACAGGTCAGGCGGGCGATGTCTTCGGGCCGGATCGGATCGCGGGACGACCGGATGCAGGCGGCAAGTGCCTTCAGATCACTCCTGGTCTGCTCGGCAAAAGCCCGGAACGTCCGTGCCGTGGCGTTGACGACGTCGTCGATGCTGGGCGCTTCGAGGGCGTTGGCGATCGGGCCGGTCCCTGCCATCGGGCGCACCATGTTGTAGCCGAGACCGCCAAAGATAAGGCTGCGAACCCGGTCCGGATGCGCCAGCGCCAGGAACGCGCCGATCCGTGAGCCCATCGAGTAGCCCATCACGTCGGCCTGAGCGATGCCGAGATGGTCCAGCAATCGCCGCGCGTCCTCCGCCATGATCGGGCCGCCATATCCAGCGGGATCGTGGATCTTCGCCGACTGGCCGTGCCCCCGGTTGTCGATCGCAATGACACGGAACCCCTCCTTCACGAGATGGCGGACCCACCCGGGATCGACCCAGTTCACGGTGAGGTTGGAGGCGAACCCGTGGATCAGCAGGATTGGATCGCCGGCGCCCTCGTCAAGAAATGCGATCTCGATGCCATCCGACAGAAAGCTCGGCACTGTGGCCCTCCCGATTTCGATTGGTCGTTTCAGCTCGACGCTGCGACGCGACTTCCCCTGTCCATCCTCGGCGGCACCCGGTATGGTCTGGCCTAACCGCCGTTCACCGGCAAACGAGGACACCATGGCCGCGACGATCACGCCCCATTTTGCCAACGATCAAGGCATTGAGAAAATCTTTGTTGGCGCCAAGGAGCTCAAATGCATGGGCGCGCGGTCGCCTCATGATCATCCCCACGTTTACCTCGATATGGGCCAGGAAAGCCAGGTTCTTTGCCCCTATTGCTCGACGTTGTACGTCCATGACGCGCGGCTCGAGCCCACTGAGACCGCGCCCAAAGGCTGCCACGTCGAGGACACAGCCGGGCCATCCCTCGGCCGGTAGGCGCCGAATTCCAGCCGGGAGGAGCGGCGCATGCCGTCGGCTATGCCCGTGCTGATCTGCGGAGGCGGTATCGGCGGGCTCGCGGCGGCGCTGTCGCTGGCGGAGCGCGGGATTGCCTCACATGTCCTGGAACGGCGCGCTGAACCGTCCGAAGCTGGCGCCGGCATCCAGCTCAGCCCGAACGGTGTTCGTGTTCTTGAGCGGCTCGGATTGACACCGCAGCTCGCGCCGCTGGCGGGCGTGCCGGGCGAGCTTGTGGTGCACGATGGCGTACGTGGCCGCGTCCTGCAGCGGTTGCCGCTCGGCGCCTGGATCGAGGCCCGCTACGCGGCGCCCTACTGGATGGTCCACCGGCGCGATTTGCATGCCGCGCTGCTGGCGCGCGTGAGAGCAACGCGCGACATCAGAATGACGACGGGCTTCGAGGCGAATTTCTATACCACTGAGGGCGCGGCCCTGCGGCTCAACCAGGTGTCCGGAGGTTCCGGCGCCTTCGTCGAAGGGTGTGCGCTGATTGGCGCCGATGGACAGTTCTCGCGCGTTCGCCAGCAACTCGTGGCGGCGCGCCGGCCGGCCTATTCGGGGTGGACGGCAGCGCGCACTGTCATTCCAGCCGCTGCACTCGAGGACGTGCTGGACCCAGCTATCGTCGGCGTTTGGCTCGCGCACGATTCGCACGTCGTGCATTATCCGGTGCGACAGGGCCGCGAGATCGCAATGGTGGTCGTCAGAGCCGAGGCCTCGCCAGGTCTTGGCTGGTCCGAGCCTGTCGAGATGGAAACGCTGGTGGGCCAACTCGCACATCTCGCGCCGCGTCTCGCGACGGCTGTGCGATCCGGCCGCGACTGGCAGCGCTGGGCCTTATACGAGGCCGCGCCGCTGCCGCGCTGGTCGGTCGGCGCCGTCACGCTGCTTGGTGACGCCGCGCATCCGATACTGCCCTTTCTGGCGCAAGGCGGCAGTCTCGCGCTCGAAGATGCCTGGACCCTGGCCGCATGTGTCGCGTCTCGCCCGGGTGACACCGAAGCGGCCTTTCTCGCCTATGAGCAGGCCCGGCGGCAGCGGACCGCCAGGGTTGCGGCTGCCGCGCGCAGCAACGGGCGGATCTTTCACCTTGCGGGATTGCCGGCGCGTGCGCGCGACCTCGTGCTCGGTCTCGCGCAGCCCGCGCGAATGATGCAGCGCTACGACTGGCTCTACGGCTGGCGCCCCGAGTGATGTCTCGATGCCGGTCGGCGCCAACGCGTTCCTGTTCGCCGTGACCGCAGCCGATCAGGCGCGCGCGTGCGCAGTACGGCCCTTGATGGCGGCCATTTCCGGTGTCGGCGCCATCACCATTGCCACCTCTTCCAGGATGCGGTCGATCGCGAACTCGGCGGCTTCGAGCTGCACGAGCGCCTTGCTTTGCATCTCGGCGGCGATCCCGGCCGCCTTGCTGGCCTGATCGATGACGGCGGCGACACGCGCCCAGTGAATGGGCGAGGCCATGGGCGCGTTGGGTATTGCAATTGCGCGTGCCGGCGCGGCCGGGGAACGTTTTCCGGCCAGCTTGCGTGCGGGGGTCCCGAGCACGGCAGCGGGCGAGGCCACAAATGCCAGAATGCCCGTCGCCGACATCGACAGCAGACTTCCCCAGGATTTCAGGAATTCAAGCATGCGAATGGTCTCTTTCGGCCTTATTGCGCGATGCGCTTATTCGCGGGAACTCTCAAGGGGTTCGTGCAAGACGCGTCGAACACGGACCTGTTTACAGGGCCGCTGCGGCTTTTGAGTTACAATCCAATTGAATAGTTTATCCTTGGTTAATATGCGTCGCGCAATTGGCCATCGCGAACCAGAAAGTCCCGGGATATCGGGGATTAACCAAAATAGTATGGGCGACGCCAACGCCAACGCCAAAGCCTGCAATGCCTATGGATTGGCGGATAGCTGCGCCGAGCGCGGCTTGCTCACGTGCGAGCGTGCAGAGGCCGGCGACATTGGTTTCGCGCGGCCCGGTGATGCTACCGTTTGAGCCGGAGCTGCGCCAATGGCGGTCTTCGCGAAACCGGCAATCGAAGCCGTGACCGGTTCGGCGTGTTTCGGCGGCAATCCTCGAAACCGGAAATGCCCGGTGATCTTGTCGACGAACAGGGCGTCCTCGAGTTGGGGCCCCCAGCCGCGATTGTGGATCAGCATCGGCCGGCCCGATGGCGCGAGTTCGTTCGACACGATTGCAATATGCGATGTCGATGTCCGGTTTTGCGGGCGGTAATAGGTCACGATATCGCCCGGGCGGTAATCTTCGGGAATATCGGTGACGGGCAGTGGCTCGCCATGGGTTGCCAGGAACCGGCGCACGACCTCGACGCGACGGTGATCGATATGCGGGTCGCCCCGGCCGCTGCGCGTGACCTGAATGAGTTCCTGGAGATCGATGCCGAGTGACCGGTAAGCCCGCACGACGACGTCGGTGCAGACGCCGAACAGCGGCGAGACATCGCCGCCGGGATACGGAATGCGCGTGTAGCGGCCGTTGTAGATGACGAGGTCACCGGTTTGCGATCGTGCGGCATCGGCGAGTGCGAGGCCGAAAGCGGTTGGCGCGAGGGTGCGCGCAGGAGGGCGGGTCACTGCCGGCGAAACCGCCGCCAGCAGGCCGGGGTTCGGCTCGCACGTTTGCGGGAGGATGCGCTCGGCGCGCGCGACCGCCAACGGATCGAGTGATGCCGGAACGACCGGAGCGGCCGCCGATGTGGGCGCAGGCAACATCAGCGGCGGTGGCGTGAGCGCGGCCGTCAGCGTGTGTTCGGGCGCTTCGATCGGCAGAGGTGGCGTCAGGTCGGCCGGGCGGGCAGTCACGATCGGCTTTAGCTTGGGGAGCGCGCGGGCAACTTGCGTCCGGGGTAGCGGCGCGGGCGCGACTTCGATGGGGGCTGGCGCAATTGGAGCGGGATCCGGCCGGATCGGCTCGGCGCTGGCGAGGCGTGGATTGGGCGGCGCAACAGGCGCAACGGATACCCTGGGCACGGTTGGGTGCGTGACGATGAACTCGGCCGATGGATCGAGCGTGGTCGGCGGCGCCAGGGGCCGCTCGGCTGACGCAATGATCGCGGGCGGTGGCGGCATCGCCGGTGTGTAGCGGAGAGCCTGCTGGCCGGCCAGCGAGGCTGCTACGATTAGAAACGGCGCCAGGAGTAGGGTAACGAAGTGCCGCTCCTCGTTCGAATAGCGGGCGGCGACGGCTGTCGTGGCGGGGCGTGGGCTGGCCGGCCGTGCGCGTTGGGCGGCCAAGGGCAAAGCGCGCGGCTTCGTCACCGGCGAAGGCTGGGTGGCAAGTTTTGCCCGCGCCTTTGCCGGATTGCCACCTTTCGATTTGCCCTTCTTGTGCTTCTTCACCGCTTGCGACCCAACTGGCCCCGGCATTGGGGCGCCCCTACCGATCTGGTAATCGGCAGACGCGTGCTGAACTCAAATATCAGACTATTTGGAACCACTTAGGGACACAAGCGCGTAAAGCGTTAAAACTTCGTGCGCGTCGGGGTTGTGGTCTTAAATTTCCAGCCGGTGCCGGATTTCGGCCACGGTGACGCCTTGCGACCGAAGCTCGGCAAGGCTGGTATCGCGCTCGCTTTTCGATAGTTTCCGGCCCTCCCGGTCGTGGATCAACGGGTGGTGCCAATAGATCGGAGCAGGCAGCCCGAGCAGCACTTGCAGTAGCCGGTGCAGACTGGTCGCCGGGTAGAGATCCAGGCCGCGCGTCACATGGGTGACCCCTTGCCGGGCGTCGTCAACCACCACCGACAGGTGATAGCTGGTGGGCACATCCTTGCGCTGAATGACGGCATCGCCCCACACGCACGGGTCCGCGGCGATTTCGGTCGTGCCAAGTCCGTCGCCAAGCGCTCTGAATGTGAGCGGGCCGCACCTTGCCTCGGCCACGGCGACCGCGCGGGCGATGTCGATTCGCATGGCGAACGGCTCACCGGCTGCGCGCCGCCGGGCGATGTCCGCATCCGACAGTGCCCGATGGAGGCCCGGATAGAGCGGGGCGCCATCCGGATCGACGGCCCCCGTTGCCGCCGCCAGGATCTCGCTCCGCGTCGCAAAGCAAGGGTAAAGCAGCCCCATCGCCTCGAGGCGCCGGGCCGCTGCGGCATAGTTGGCGAGATGCTCCGACTGGCGCAGCACCGGTTGTTCCCAAGCAATGCCAAGCCAAGCGAGATCCTCGAAAATACTGGCAATGAACTCGGGCCGGCAGCGGCCGATGTCGATATCCTCGATGCGGACGAGAAACCGGCCGCCAAGGCGCTGGGCGAACGCCGCGCTGGACAAAGCCGAGTAGGCATGGCCCAGGTGCAGCCGTCCGTTCGGGCTCGGCGCAAACCGGAGCACGGGGGCGATCGGCGGCGGATGGCTTGCGTCGAGCGTCATCTGTTCGGCAAACTGTTGGCGCGCGGCCGGCGCCGGCGGCTGGCGCAAGGACGGTTCCACAGATCATGCCATCACATCGCGCGAAGACCCACAAGCTCATTGAGACCGAGGAGGATATCCGCGCTGGCATTCGCGCCTTGCGGCGAAAGTGTCCGGTCATGCGTAAAATGCACGATGCCGCCGGGCATCCGCCGCTGCGCCGACGCGAAGCCGGGTTCGAGGGCCTCTCACGCATCGTGGTCGGCCAGCAGGTTTCGGTGGCGAGTGCGGCGGCGATCTGGGGCCGGACGCATGCCGCGGTCACGCCTTACGAGGCCAAGAGGCTGCTGTGCACGTCCGACGAGACCCTGCGGGACGCCGGGCTTTCGGCGGGCAAGGTCCGGACGCTGCGGGCGATTGCGGCAGCCGTCGAAGATGGCCTTAATCTCGTCAAGCTGGACCATCTATCCGACGCCGAAGTGCATGATGCGCTGACGTCAATCAAGGGAATCGGGCCGTGGACGGCCGACGTCTTCCTGCTGTTTTGCCTGGGGCGGGCGGATGCCTTCGCGCCCGGCGATCTCGCCCTGCAGGTCGCGGCACAATTGGCGCTGCCGCTGAAGGCGCGGCCCTCGGCCGGCGACCTGTCGGACATTGCCGAGCGCTGGCGGCCGTGGCGCGGCGTCGCGGCGCGCATGCTCTGGGCCTATTACAAGGTCGCAAAGGACGCCAAGTCAGGCGTGCCAGTCTAGGCCGGTCCAGGCTGGTCCAGGCGCGGTCAGTGGGGCCGCGGCCTCTGGGGTGAGATTGGCTATGGCGACAGAAGCTCATCCGTAACCGGACGCACTATTGCTGCGCCGCACATTGCGGGTTGGGGTCAATGCGGAGATTGAGCCAAACGGAGTTTGTTTGAATCAGTGAGCAGTGACGGGAGGGTCGGCTCGCAATCCAAGGGCTGCTCGCCGGCGATAAAAGCTCCACCGGGCAATGCCGAATTACCGACAAGTCGTGGAAACGTCGCCAATCTGCTCGGCGCACCCGAGAATACGGACCCTGCTGAATACTCGCATTCGATCTGGTTCATCGACGTCATCCCTCTGCCCAACCGGCATTCGAAAGGATGTCTCGCAAATCCGTACGACACCTCATGTTGGATCGGCCCTATCGAGAACCGGCCCCAGCGGCGTCTTGAACTGCAGGGGCATCAGGCCGGGACTGTCACCGGCGCCATCGCGCCAGCGCCCGGGGCTGAGGCCAGTCACCCTCTTGAAGGCGCGACCGAAGGCGGCTTCCGACTCGTAGCCGATGTCGGCCGCGATTTTCGCGATCGGATCGCGTCCGTTGCGCAGGCGTTCGGCAGCAAGCTGGATGCGCCAGCCAATGACGTAGTCGATCGGCGGCCGCCCCAACAAGGCATTGAAGCGTTCGGTCAAGACTGTGCGCGACGCGCCGGACTCACGCGCGAGGCTGTCTACCGTCCAGTGGCGCGCCGGTTCCGCATGGACCAGCTTCAGGGCTTGACCGACGATGGGATCGTTCATCGCTGCCAGCAATCCCTTGCTATCCTGGGGCAGGCTCGAGGCATGGCGGCGCAGCATCTCGATAAACAGGAGTTCCATCATGCGACCAAGCATGATGTCGGCGCCGGGGGAGGCTGCGTCGACGAGTGTCATGATGTCCCGCACCGTGGCGATCACCAGCTCTCCGGCCTTGAAATCACCTGGCCGCGCAATGACGAACTCCGGAAGGGTGCGAAATAGCGGCATTGCCAGGAATTCCGACGATTCGAGATGGCCGCAGACGAGGCGTGTCTCCGGGCCGCCGCCGCCATGGTCGGACGTCCAAAGACCAGGATGGTTGCCCTGGCGGACGGTGTTCTCGACCGGCACGATCTGGACGTCGTCACCCTCCCAGAATTGGTGCGCATCAGCGAACGGGATCAGGAGGAGATCGCCGGCGGTGAGCCGACGTTGGGTGCCACTTGCCGATTCGAACATGCAGGTCCCCGCCGTGAGCAGGTGGAAGACGCTGATGTGGCGTAGGTGCGCTGCCGGCATGCTCGGGTCGAACCGTTTGGTCGACCTAATTCCATACGGCGCGGTGTAACGGCCGCTGAAAAACACGGCACCGGTCAGGCGTACGGCGCGCAGCATGTCGGTCAAGACATCCGGCGTCTCGGCAGGGGAATCCGTTTTTTCGGTCATTGCCGATTGACCTCGATCGACACAAGTTCTCGCACAAGGAATGCATATCAAAGGAGATTTTCATGTCTGCTGCAACTGCTCCAAGCAAGGTCGCCGAAACGTCCTTTGACTGGCGCGCGACATTGGCTGAGCTGGCGCCGCGCTTGGAGGCCACCGAAAAGCGTTGCGACCAGGCGAAGGAATACGTCGCCGACAACATGGCACTGCTGCGCGAGCACGGGTTCTTTGCCCTTGCCGTTCCAAGCGAACTGGGTGGAGCCGGGTTGCTGCCTGCAGAGCTGGCCGAATTCCTGCGCAGCTGGCGCGCATCTCCAGCGCGACGGCGCTGACCATGTCCATGCACACGCATCCCGTGGCCTTTGCCGCTTGGCGGTGGCGTCACCAAAAGGCGCCGACTGCCGCCCTGCTGAAACGGATCGCCGCCGAGCGGCTGCAGATCCTGACGTCTGGTGGTTCGGACTGGCTGCCCGGCTCGGGCATAGCGACCAAGGTCGAGGGCGGTTACAGGGTCAATGGCCGCAAGGTCTTCGCCAGCGGCGCGCCGTCGGCCAACCTGTTCATGACGATGGCGGTGGAGCAGACGCCCGAGGGACCGACGGTGATGCACGTCGCCATTCCCCTCACCTCCCCCGGCATCAGCATTGTCGAGACCTGGGACACGATGGGCATGCGCGGCACGGCTTCGCATGACGTGCTGTTCCAGGACGTCTTCGTGCCGGACGCCGCGGTCTCGGTGCGTCGGCCGTCTGGCGCCTGGCATCCGATCATGCATCTGATCTCGATGGTGGCGTTTCCGCTGGTCTATGCCGTTTACACCGGCATCGCCGAGGCAGCGTGCAACATCGCCATAGCAGCGGCCAAGCGCAAGGGAACGACCTCGGTCGAGCTGGTCGGCGAACTGCAGACCGAGTGGACTGCGACGCGCATCGCCCACGACTACATGGTGGCCTTCGCCGAAACGGCGCAGCCGGGTGAGGCGACGACCAGCGAGATCTTCACCCATCGCAGCCTGGTCGCCCGCAGCGCGCTCAGGACTGTCGAGCTGGCCCTCGAGGTGGCCGGCGGCGCGAGCTACTTCCGCGAGCAGGGGCTAGAGCGGCTGTTTCGCGATATCCAGGGCGCACGTTTCCATCCACTGCGGCCCGTCGATCAGCGCCTGCTCGCCGGCCGCGTCGCGCTGGGACTGCCGGTCGATGCCAGGCAGGCCTAAGGGGTTCTTCGCTGGCGATCGGAACGCGTCATTGAAAGGCGCCGGTCCACCGGGCCGCCACGCCGAATCGGCCTTGACGCCCGCGCCGGGCCCCGCCTATAGAAGCGCGTCGGTCCCCGGGCTCGCTCGCGGGACGCCATTCTTTTGCGCCGTCGCCCATGTCCCAGGCACAGTGTCTCAGGCACACGTGTCCCAGGCACAATGCCGGTCCGGCGCACGACGATCCGAGGAGACACCGATGACACGACGCTGCGAGCTGACCGGGAAGTTGCCAATGTCGGGGAACCTCCGGAGCCACGCCGAGAACAAGACCAGGCGGACTTTCCGCCCGAACCTGTGCCAGGTGACGCTGATCAGCGATGCCCTGAAGCGCGGCGTGCGGCTGCGGGTCTGCGCGCATGCGCTGAAAACGGTCGAGCATCGGGGCGGCCTGGACGCGTTTCTCTTGAAGGCGAAGGCCGACGAGCTGTCCGATCGCTGCCTGAAGCTGAAGCGCGAGGTCCAGAAGTCGCGTGAGGCCCAGAAGGCCGCCTAACGGCAATGGTTCGTTCGGCCATCGACTGACAGTTTTGTGTCACGGCGCCCCTGCGGCGCCGTGTTTGTTTTGGCCCGGTGACTGCGTGCGCGAAACACTCGACCTTGATCTTATTCCGGGCAACAGTGATGGCCTTGGTGCATGCGCCCAATTACGGATGAGATGACACATGAAGATCGTCGTTGTCGGCGCGGGGTATGTCGGCCTTGTCTCCGGCGCTTGTTTCGCCGATTTCGGTCATGAGGTCGTCTGCGTCGACCAGGACGCCGGCAAGATCGAGCGGCTCAACGCCGGCAAGATGCCGATCTTCGAACCGGGCCTCGAGCAGCTCGTCGCCACCAATCGCGAAGCGGGGCGTCTCACCTTCACCACCGACCTGAAAACTCATGTCGCCACGGCCGAGGTCGTGTTCCTGGCGGTCGGCACGCCGTCGCGGCGCGGCGACGGGCATGCGGACCTCAGTTACGTCTATCAGGCGGCCCACGATGTCGCGACGCACGCGACGGGCTTTCTCGTCATCGCGACCAAATCGACTGTGCCGGTCGGCACCGGCGACGAGATCGAGCGGATCGCGCGCAAGGTGCGGCCCGACCTCGAGCTGGGCATCGCCTCCAATCCGGAGTTTCTGCGGGAAGGCGCGGCGATCGAGGACTTCAAGCGGCCGGATCGGATCGTCATCGGCAGCGATGATCTGCGCTCGCGCGAAATCATGAGCGAGGTCTACCGGCCGCTCTATCTCAATCAGCCGCCGATCATGTTCACGGGCCGGCGGACGTCCGAGCTGATCAAGTATGCGGCAAACGCGTTTCTCGCCACCAAGATCACCTTCATCAATGAAATGGCTGATCTCTGCGAGCAGGTCGGCGCCAACGTCCAGGAAGTGGCGCGCGGCATCGGTCTCGACAATCGCATCGGCGGCAAGTTCCTGCATGCCGGTCCCGGCTACGGTGGCTCGTGCTTTCCGAAGGACACGCTGGCGCTGATCAAGACGGCGCAGGATTTCGCCGCGCCGCTGCGCATCGTCGAGACGGTGGCGGCGGTCAACGATCAGCGCAAGCGGGCGATGGCGCGCAAGGTGCTGACGGCCTGCGGCGGCAGCGTGCGCGACAAGACGATTGCCGTGCTGGGGCTGACATTCAAGCCGAACACCGACGACATGCGCGATGCGCCGTCGCTGGCCATCGTGACGGCGTTGCAGGATGCCGGCGCAAAAGTGCGCGGCTATGATCCGGAAGGCATGGAGCAGGCGGGCCCCATGATGCCGAACGTCGAGCTGGCTACGAGCGCCTACGACTGCGTCAAGGGCGCCGACGCCATGGTCATCGTGACGGAATGGAACGAATTCCGCGCGTTGGATATGCGGCGCGTGAAATCACTGCTGAAGTCGCAGGTCGTCGTCGATCTTCGCAATATCTATCGGCCCGACGAAATGGCCCGCCACGGCTTCCGGTATCTGAGCATCGGGCGGCCATCCGTCGAGCCGAAAACTTGAGGTGGGTCACATACCGCTGCTGCCATCGATAACTCAAAGGTGGGTTATGCGTCTCGACTGCCGCTTCATCCGGGTCGTCGCACTTCCAGCGTTCCTGGCGATGGCCGGATCCGTTGCCGGTCTCGATCGGGCCGCCGCGCATCCGCCGTCGATCGTCAATCAGGCCGCCGAAAAAGCGCTGAGCGACGAGATCGGCGCATTCCGTAAAGTGCTCGCCGCGGCCATCGCCACGAGAGACGCAGCCAAGCTCCGCGAGATGTACGCGCCATCGTTTACCCATACGCACGCGTCGGGGAAGACCGACGACCGTGATGCGCGACTAGCGGCGATCCTTGCCGGCGATGTCGGAATCGAGGGAGCGCCCGCCGACACCGTCGCCTATTCGGTCCCAAACGATTGGGTCGTCGTGGCCACCGGTACCAGTCGCATCAAGTTGTCGCCGGGCAGCAAGACCGTCGCCGTGAAGTGGGTTGCAGTCTTCACGCGGACCGATAAAAGTTGGCAGATCGTCGCCAGTCAGGCGACCCGGGCCGACGAAACCAAACGCTGATTGGCCAGGCGCTGATTGGATTGTAACCCCGCAGCCCCTCGAGCAAGTGCCCAGAGCAGGAGACGATCATGATCTATGTCGTTGCGACGCTGAAAGCAAAACCCGAGAAGCGCGATGTGTTGGTCGCCGGTGCCAAGACGTGCATCGCCGCCACGCTCAAGGAGGCTGGCTGCGTATCCTACGATCTGATGCAAAGCATCACCGACGCGAATACGTTCACGTTCGTCGAGCGCTGGGAGACGCGCGAGGCACTCACCGCTCACTTCGATACCCCGCATCTCAAGGCCTGGCGCGTGGTTTCCGGCGATTGCATCGCGAGCCGGTCCGTCGAGATCGTGCACGCGGGCAAGGTCGAAAAATTGTGATGTTCGAATGCGCCGCAGCTGATCCGCGCGTCTGTCGGTTGCGCTGACGGGCCGCCTGGCTTAGGCAGGGCGGATGACGTCGACGGACAGCACCAGCGCAGCAGCGCCCGCGCCCACTCGTGGATTGGGTATGGCGGGTGAGCCGCCCGGCCGCAGCCGGATCGTCAATGCCGTCCTGCTGATGCTGTTCGCCGGGATCTGCTCGTCGATCCTTCACATCTGCGTCCGCTATCTGAGCCCGTATCTGCCGTCGATCGAGATCGTGGCGATCCGGTCGGTAATCACGCTGCTGGTGACGGCGCCCGTGGTGGCCCTGACTGCAGGCCTGCCCTGGACGACGCAGCGGTTCGACCTGCACATGATTCGCGGGGTCGTCGGCGTCGCGTCGATGTGGTCGTGGTACTACGCGCTCGGACAGCTGCCGCTCGCCGATGCAGGCGCCTTGAGCTTCACGACGGGCCTGTTCGTGACACTCGGCGCGGCGCTCTATTTTCGCGAAGCGGTCGGCCCGCGCCGCTGGGCGGCCGTACTCGTCGGTTTCCTCGGCGCCGTGATCATCCTGAAGCCGGGTTCCGGGATCGTGTCGTGGCCGGCCATCTGGGCCGTGCTGTCGAGCGCGTTGTGGGGTGTGTCTCTGCTGATGGCCAAGCAATTGTCGAAATATGATCAGAGCCTGACGATCTCGTTCTATCAGCCGCTGGTAACGGCGCCGATCGCGCTGCTGCTGGCGATTCCCACCTGGATCTGGCCGAGCCCGGAGCTGCTCGGCATCCTGTTCATCATGGGTGTTGTCGCGGCCGCCGGAAACTACAGCTATGTCCACGCACTTCGGCTCGCCGACGCCAGTCTCGTCATGCCGGCGGATTATGTGCGGCTGCTCTGGATGGCCGGTTGGGGTTTTCTGTTTTTCGCCGAGGTGCCGCTGCTCTCGACCTGGATCGGGGCGGCGCTGATCGTCGGTGCGACGTTCTTCATCACGTGGCGCGAGGCCTATCTGGCAGCGCAACGCCGCCGCGCGGCTGCCCCCGCCGCCGCCAAGCCTGCATCCGACAACAACTGATCAGAGAGGTCCACATGGCCGCGCCGTCCGCAGCCGATCTGCTTCAAGGCATCCGCGAATGGGTCGAGATCGAGAGCCAGACGGCCGACGTCGCCGGCGTCAATCGCATCATGTCGCTGGCCGCCGAGCAGTACATCGCCGCCGGCGCCCGGGTCCTGCGCACGCCGGGGCGTGACGGGGCCGGCGATCATCTGACGATCGGCTCACCGTGGGGCGGCAATGGGCCCTGCGTCCTCGTGCTCTGTCATCTCGACACGGTGCATCCCAAGGGCACGCTCGCCAAGGACCTGCCGTTTCGGGTGGATGGCGATCGCGCCTACGGACCCGGCATCTACGACATGAAGGGCGGCGCGTTTCTGGCGCTGGCGGCCTATCGGGCGATTGCGGCGTCGGGCCGGGCCACGCCGTTGCCGATCCGCATGCTCTATGTCTCCGACGAGGAAGTCGGCAGTCGCACCTCGCGCGCCTTGATCGAACAGGAGGCCGAGAATGCCAAGTATGTTCTCGTGACCGAGCCGGCGCGCGACGGCGGCAAGATCGTCACGGCGCGCAAGGGCGTTGCCCGCTACGAGATCCGCACCCGGGGCCGGCCCGCGCATTCTGGCGCCCGGCATCAGGATGGCCGCAGCGCAGTTGTCGAATTGGCGCGCCAGATCGTCGCCATCGAGGCCATGACCGACTACGAGCGCGGCCTGACGCTCAACATCGGCCGCATCAGCGGCGGCACCGCGGACAACGTGGTGCCGGAGCATGCGTGGGCCGCGATCGACATGCGCGTCGCGACCGCCGAGGACGCGCTGAGCATGGATCGCACGCTCAAGGCGCTGAAGCCGCACAATCCCGATGTCACGATCGAGGTGACGGGTGCGCTCAATCGTCCGCCCTTCGAGCGCAACGCCGGAATCGAGACGTTGTTCGATCACGCCAAATCGATTGCCGCCGACATCGGCTTCGAGCTGATCGGGGTCGCGACCGGCGGCGGCAGCGACGGCAATTTCACGGCGCACAAAGTGCCGACGCTCGATGGCCTCGGCGTCGACGGTGACGGCGCGCACACGCTGCAGGAACACCTGTTGATTTCGTCACTGGTGCCGCGCATGACGCTGCTGCGCCGTCTGATGGAGACGCTGCGCTGAGCCCGGCTACACGCGCACCTTGGCTGCCGGATGCGAGGCCGGCAGCCGGGCCTGGCCCGCACCGAACAGTTTCTCACGCAACGTGCCCGGCCGGTATGCGGTCTTGTATCGCCCGCGGCGCTGTAACTCGGGTACGACCAGGTCGATGAAGTCCGTGAACGTCTCGGGATAGACGGCATAGGCCAGATTGAACCCGTCGACGCCGGTTTCGTCGACCCAGGCCGTCATCTGGTCCCCCACCGACTTGGGACCTCCGACGAACACCGGACCGCGCCCGCCGATCGCACCGAACTCGGCGATGTCGCGCACCGTCCAGCGCCGACCCAACTCCTTCGAGGTGAAGTTGTCGATCGCGGTGCGCATGGCCTCGGTCTGCACGTGTTCGAGCACATCGTCGAGCTTGTACTTCGCGAAGTCGATGCCCATCCAGCCCGACATCAGCGCCAGCGTGCCGGCGTGATCGATATAGCGGCGATAGTCCGCGAGCTTGGCTTCGGCCAGGGCATCGGTTTCGTCGACGATCACGGTCGCCATCGAGAACACGCGAATGTCCGAGCCTTTGCGGCCCACGGTCTCGGCCAGCGCCCGCAGGTCCCGGACGAACGCCCGCACGGTGTCCGGCGTTGGTCCATTGATGAAGACGCACTCGGCATGGGCTGCCGCAAATCGCCGTCCGCGGCCGGAGGCGCCGGCCTGATAGAGCACCGGGGTGCGCTGCGGCGAGGGCTCGCACAAGTGGATCGCGTCGATCTTGTAGTATTGGCCGTCGTGGCGGACACGATGCACCTTCGCCGGGTCGGTGAACATGCGCCGCTCGCGATCGAGCGTCACCGCATCGTCCTGCCAGCTTCCCTCCCAGAGCTTGTAGACCGCTTCGACATACTCCTCGGCCTGGTCATAACGCTTGTCGTGCGGCACCTGCTTGGCCTGGCCAAGGCCGCGCGCCGCGCTGTCGAGATAACCGGTCACGATATTCCAACCCATCCGGCCCTTGGTCAGATGATCGAGCGTCGACATGCGGCGCGCAAGGATATAGGGCGGCTCGTAGCCGAGATTGCAGGTCACGCCGAAGCCGAGATGGGTGGTGACGGCGGCCATCGCCGAGATCAGCAGCATCGGATCGTTGACGGGCACTTGCGCGCCGGCCTTGAGTGCGGCCTCGGGGCCGCCGCCGTAGACGTCGTAGACGCCGAGCACATCCGCCAGAAACAGCCCGTCGATCAGGCCACGCTCGAGCGTCGCGGCGAGTTCGGTCCAGGTCGCGAGATCCTTGTAGGTCCGCGAGCGATCACGGGGATGCGTCCACAGTCCCGGCGACTGGTGCCCGACCGTGTTCATGTTGAAAATGTTGACGAGGATCTCTTGGGTCATTGGCCTCAGGTCTTTACCTTCTCGAGCGCCTTCCAGTCGAACGTGACGCCATGGCCGGGCCGCTCCGGTGCGATGGCCCGGCCCTCGACGATCTTCAAGGGCTCGGCGATATAGCGATTGATGCCGAATCCGTGCGTTTCGAGGTAGCTGCGATTGGGGCAGGCCGCCAGCAGGTGCACGGTGATGTCGTGCGCGCCATGCGACGTCACCGGCAGATTGAAGGCCTCGGCGAGATGCGCGACCTTCATGAAGGTGGTGACGCCACCGCAGTTGGTCACGTCGGGCTCGGGATAGGTGACGCCGCCGGTCGCGATCATTTGCTGGAACTCCCAGAGCGTGCGGAAGTTCTCGCCGGTTGCGATGGGGATGCCGCCGTCGCGCACGATCCGTGCGTGGCCCGCGACATCGTCCGGGATAATTGGTTCCTCGAGCCACACCAGATCGCACTCCTGCAGCGTGCGGGCCCTGCGGATCGCCTCGTCGACAGTCCATTTCATGTTGGCGTCGACCATCAGCGGGAACCCGTCGCCCAGATGGCGGCGCATGGCGCGGATGCGCTCCACGTCCTCCTTCAGCAGGTCGCGGCCGACTTTCGTCTTGATTGCGCGGAACCCCTTCTTCAGGTTCTGGTCGGTCTGCTTCAGCAGGTCCTTGATCGTAAATTCGAGGTCGATGCCGCCAGCGTAGCAGGGGACGGCCGCCTCGTGCCCGCCGAGCAGCCGCCAAAGCGGCAGCTTTGCGCGCCGCGCCTTCAGGTCCCACAGCGCGATGTCGAAGGCTGAGAGCGCCAGCACCGCCGCCCCGCCCCGCCCGCCATAGTGCAACATCCACCAGATCTTGCTCCACAGCTTCTCGATCAGATCGGCATCGTCGCCGGTGACGGCCTCCGCGACCTCATCGAGCGTGACGCGAATGGCGCGGCCGTTGTGGCCGGTGGTGTAGGTGTAGCCGACGCCTTCGATGCCATCGGCGTCTTTGATGCGTACTGTTACGACCTCGAACGCGGTCATCGTGCCGTGCGTCGAGTCCGATAGTGGGACGTCGAGTGGAATGCGAAAGTGGCCGGGCGTCACGGACGCGATTTTCGCCATGGCGGTCGAGCCTCAGTAGGTTGCGAATATGCGTTTGATCTCGGCGGAGTCGCCGGTCTTTGTAAGAGCGAGCGACAAGAGAATGCGTGCCTTCTGCGGTGTCAGATTGTCGGCGGTGATGAAGCCGGCATTGACAATCTTGCTGGACCCGAACGTGCGTCCAGAGCCGGCGCGTGACGAGATGACGACCTTGCACCCGGCTGCGACGGCGGCCTTAAAAGCTTCCATCTCGGCTGGCGCCAGCATGCCCGGCGCGAACGCCGCAGCGACGATGCCTTTGGCGCCCGCTGCTACGAACGCCCGTACTGCAGCCCCATCGTTGCCGGCGTAGGAATAGGCGATATCGACCCGCGGCAGTGCATCGAGCTTGCGAATGTCGAACTCGGTGTCGGGAGCGGATTTGCGGACGGGTTTGCGGTAGAAATTGATGGCATCGCCGTCGGCGTGCCCGAGTGCGCCGAAATCTGGCGATCGAAAGGTCTGCAGTCGCGCCGTCGATGTTTTGGTGACCTCGCGCGCCGCCTGGATCTCATCGTTGAGACAAACGAGTACGCCGAGACCGCGCGCCTCGGGGCAGGCGGCGGTACGAACCGCATTGACGAGATTGAGCCCTGCGTCGGTGGAGAGCGCGCTGGCGGGCCGCTGTGCGCCGACGACCACGATCGGGACCAGGACCTTGGCGGTGAGCGACAGCGCGTAGGCGGTTTCCTCCAGCGTCGCCGTGCCGTGCAGCACGACGATCCCTGCGAGATCGGGATGCGCCGCCACCGCTTTGTCGGCCTCGATCACGATCTGCTTCCACTCGGGAAACGCCACCGCCGTCGATGGCACCGCCTTGAAGCGCACCGGAATGATATCGGCGACCTGGTGCACCTCAGGAAATTTGTCGACCAGCTCGTCGGCTTGCAGCATCCGGCCGGTGGCGGTGTACTCGTAGAGGTCGAGCGGGCCGACGCTCGACAGTGACGTGATCGTGCCGCCGGTTCCGATGATCGCGACCTTGGGCTTCTTCGCCATTGTCATTCCATTCTTGTAGGGTTCGGTGTCGGCAAGGTTCGGTGTCTGGCTTCAGCCTGACACCACTATGGCAATTCTAGGCTGTCTCGGCACGAAGCTGGCCCAACAGCTGGCGCATCGTCGCCATTTCGTCGGGCGTCGCGCAGGGAATCGAGAATTCGACGTCGGTCACGAGCCCGCCGTACCGCTCGATCAATCGGCGGCCGATCTCGTCGTAGGTGCCGACGGTCGCGTACATGTGCAGCACCTCGTCGTTGATGCGGGCTGGCATCTCCTCCCAGCGTTGCGCCTTGGACAGGACGGCCATCTCGTCGGCGAGTGCGCCGAGGCCGTGCAACTCGAACGTCGCGCGGTAGGCGGGGGTCGAACAATAGAAGGCGACCCGCGCCCGCACGTCCTTGAGCCGCTTTTCCAGCGTCGCCTTGTCGGGCGCCGTGCAGATTAGCGGCTTCATTGCGATGGCGAGCGACTTGGGATCGCGGCCGGCCTTGCGGGCGCCCTCGGCGGCCGCCGGCAACATCACCTCGCGAATATAGCGCGGCGTGCAGACGGGATGCGGCCGGAGGCCATCGGCCACCTCGCCAGCCACTTTGCACATCAGTGGATTGACGGCGGCAAGGTGGATCGGAATCGCCGGATGCGCGATCGGGCCCGGATCGAACAGGGGCACCATCAGCGACAACTGGTAGTGCGAACCCTGATAGTCGAGCGGCCCGCGCTCCTGCCAGCAGCGCCAGACGGCGCGCACCGCCAGGATATAATCGCGCATCCAGGGCGCGATCGGGTGATAGGCCAACCCGAACCGCCGGATGAGATGTCCACGAACCTGGCTGCCGAGACCGAGCACGAAGCGGCCGTTCGACAGCTTCGCCATCGACCAGGCCGACATCGCCGTCGTCGTCGGACTGCGCGGGAACGCCATGGCAATGGCGGTGGTCAGCCGAATCCGGCTGGTCGACGACGCGGCCAGCGCCATCACCTGATAAGGGTCGTCTTTCGTTTCCTCGACCGCGAGCCCATCGAAGCCGAGTTCCTCGACGAGCCGCGCATCCGCCGGCACCCGCGTGATATCGAGCGGCATGTCCGACGTGCGCAGGCCGGGATCGAGCTTGCCGAGCGGCAGCAGCGTTTCGATGCGCATAACATTCTCCAAGAAAGCGCCGGATGCGAAGTGGGCATCCGAAGGCGCCTGCTAAAAATTGACCTTGTCGCCGCCCTTGAGCTGGAGAATCTCGCGCGCATCCTCCGGCGTCGCGATCTCGAGGCCGAGCGCTTCGATCATCTGGCGGACAAGCTTCACTTGCTCGGCATTCGACTTGGCGAGGCGGCCAGGGCCGGACCAGAGCGAGTCTTCCAGGCCGACACGCACGTTGCCGCCGAGCGCGATCGCCTGTGCAGCGATCGGCAGCTGGTTGCGGCCGGCGCCGAGCACGCTCCACTGGTACTGATCGCCGAACAGGCGGTCAGCCGTGCGCTTCATGTGTTGCACGTCCTCGGGGTGCGGGCCGATGCCGCCGAGAATGCCGAACACCGACTGGATGAAGAACGGCGGCTTGACGATGCCGCGATCGGCGAAGTGACGCAGCGTATAGAGATGCCCGATATCGTAGCACTCGATCTCAAAGCGGGTGTTGTTCTCGGCGCAGGTCGTCAGGATGTTTTCGATGTCGACGAACGTGTTCTTGAAGATGCGATCGCGACTACCCTCGAGATAGGGGCGCTCCCAGTCGAACTTGAAGTCCTTGGTCCGCTCGAGCATCGGATAGAGGCCGAAATTCATCGATCCCATGTTGAGCGAGGCAACCTCCGGCTTCAGCACCGAGCAGGGCTTCAAGCGCTCGTCGATGCCCATCGTCGGCGAGCCGCCGGTGGTGATGTTCAGAACGCAGTTCGATCGCTGCTTGATCACCTTCAGGAAAGGCAGGAAAGCCTCGGGGCTTTGATCGGGGAGCCCGTTCTTCGGATTGCGCGCGTGGACGTGGACGAGTGCCGCTCCGGCTTCCGCGGCGCCGATGGCGGCATCCGCGATCTCCTCGGCGGTGATCGGCAGATGCGGCGACATCGACGGCGTGTGGATCGCGCCCGTCACGGCGCAGGTGATCATGACTTTGCGTTTCTTGGCCATTTTATTTTCCTCTCGTTCGGTCGTCTATTCGTTGTCGGTTCGGTGCCTGGTGTCAGCCTGACACCGCCATCGCGTCAACCATCCCTCAAGCCTTGTAGGGCTTCTGTGCGTTCTTGTGCGCGGCCAGCGCGGCGAGGCGCTCGTCGCGCCAGCGGCTCTTTTGGGCGACATCGGATGCGGCCGGGGTCTTGCCCCAGCTGGCCATGATTTTCGCGACGTTCTCCGGCTCGAACTGATCTCCGGAATAGGGCCGCGAGGCAAGTCCGGCCATCGTCTTCGAGAAGCGCGCGCAGTAGTCGGGAATGCCGCCCGGCGCGTTCATTTCGATCGTCTCGAACGGTCCCATGAAGCTCCACCGCAGGCCGAGGCCGTGGGCGATGGTCTTGTCGAGATCTTCTGCCGAGCAGTAACCCTCGCTGACGAGACGGAACGCCTCCGACAGCAGCACGGCCTGCATGCGGTTGAGAATGAAGCCGTCGATCTCCTTCTTCATCTCCATCGGCACCTGGCCGACGCCTTCATAAATGGCGCGCGCCTTCTTTACGACCTCGGGCGACGTCCACGGCGCCGGGCACAGCTCGACGATCGGCACGACGTGTGGTGGATTGACAGGGTGCGCGATCAGGCAGCGATGGCGGCCCTTCAGGTGCTCCGTGAACCGCGATGCGACGATGGCCGATGACGACGAGACGAGGATCGCCTCGGGCGGCGCGGCGGCGTCCAGCTTTTTCCAGATCTCGAGTTTCGCGTCGATCGTTTCTGGCCCGGACTCCTGTACGAAGTCGACGCCGGCCACGACCTCGTCCAAGGTGGCCGCCGACGTGACGCGCTTGGCCGCCCCCGCGGGGTCTTTGACGAGGCCGTGCCGCGCCAGATCGCGTAGGCTGTCGGCGACCAGCCGTGGTGCGTCGGCCGTTGCCTGCGGGTTGGCATCCCAAGCCTTTACATCCCAGCCGGCGCGAGAAAAAACGTTCGCCCATGCCCGCCCGATGAGCCCGACACCAACCAGCCCGACTGTCGGCATATCCGTCTCCGTTCGATGATCCGTTGTTTGGGGCGGGAGACTAGCATGCCGCGACGGAGATGCTAGGTTCCCCGGATAACCCAATGAAGGACGGAGGCGGCCTATGGATCTCGGCATCAAGGATTTGCGTGTTCTGATCACCGCGGGTGCCGGCGGCATCGGATTGCGGGTGGCCGACGCCTTCCACCGTGAGGGCGCCCGGATCCATGTCTGTGATGTCGACCGGGACGCGTTGAGCGCCCTCAAAAAGAGCCATCCGAAGATCACGGCGTCCTATTGCGACGTTGCCGATCGCAGCCAGGTCGCATCGCTGTTCAAGGACGCCCTGGCGGCGCTCGGCGGGCTCGACTGTCTGGTCAACAACGCCGGCATCGCGGGGCCGACCGGTCCCGTCCACGAGATCAATCCGGAGGACTGGGACCGTTGTCTCGACGTGTGCATCACCAGTCAATTCAACTGCACGCGTCTTGCCGTCGAGCCGCTCAAGGCGTCCAAAAACCCGTCAATCATCAATCTGTCGTCGGCCGCCGGCAAGTTCGGGTTTCCGAACCGTTCGCCCTACGCGGCGGCCAAGTGGGGCGTCGTCGGATTCACCAAGACGATCGCCATGGAGCTCGGCCAATTCGGCATCCGCTGCAACGCGATCCTGCCCGGCACCGTCGAGGGCGACCGCATCCGGCGCGTGTTCGAAGCGAAGGCCCAGATCGCGGGCAAGGCGATGATCGAGGTCCGCAATGCCTCGATGGCGAATGCCTCCATCAAAGAAATGATCCTGCCGGATCAGCTCGCCGACATGATGGTCTATCTCGCCTCACCGCGCGGCCGCACGATCTCCGGCCAGGCGATCTCGATCGACAGCGACCTGCAGGCGCTGGTTTAGCGCTGGATCGTCAAGGTTTCCGAACGACAACGGCATCGACGATGACGGCGCCACGCCCGGCATCCGCGATCATCACTGGGTTCATGTCGAGACTGGCGATGGTTGGATCTCCCGCCATCAGCGCGCCGACTTTCACGGCGGCGTCGGCCAACGCGTCGACGTCCATCGGTTTCTCACCCCGCACACCTTTCAGCACAGGAGCGCAGCGCAGTCCTTCGATGGCCCGGACGGCATCGGCTTTCGAAAACGGTGGCAGCAGCAGCGCAACGTCGGGCAGCGCCTCGACGTATTTGCCGCCTTCGCCGACCACGACCACGGGTCCGAAGAAGGCATCACGGTGCGCGCCGATCATCATCTCGCGGCGGCCTTTGACCATGCGCGCCACGATCACCCCGTCGAACCGTGCCTTGGCCTTCTCCACTGCGGCCTCCATCTCGCGGAAGGCGGCCTTGATATCGTCCTCGCTGTCGAGGCCGAGGCGCACGAGCCCGTACTCGGATTTGTGCGGCAGATCGGCCGAGCAGCCTTTGACGGCAACGGTGCCGCCAAGGTTTCGCCAGGCGGTGGCGGCCTCCGCCGCAGATTTGCACAGCCGGTAGGGCACGACGCTGACGCCGGCCTTGGCGAGCACGTCGAGGCTGTCGGCCTCATTCAGCGTCGTCCCTGCCGCGTGCTGCTGGGTGGCATCGTGCGGCTTCCAGTCGGGCCGTTCGCGCTCTTTGGCGAGCGCAACCAGCTCGTGGTGATTGACGAATTGGGCGAGCGCACCGATCGCCTCGGCTTCGAGCGGGAAGACCGGCACGCCCTCGGAGCGGAATGTCTGGGGAATGTCGCCCTGCCATCCCGCGACGACCACGGGCTTTCCGGTATCCTTGCTGAATCCCGCGATGTCGCGTGCGAACTGGGGCATGTCGTAGCCGGGTCCGCCGACCGGCATATCCACCTTGAACAGGTCGGCGGCGTCCGCCTTGGCGATGACGGGAAGGATCTGGCCCAGCAGTCCGTTGTTGGAGAGCAGCGCTGCGGTCAAATCGATCGGGTTTGCGGCGGACGCAAACGAGGGCAGGATCTTGTCCAAGGTCGCGCGAGTCGTCGGATCGAACTTGACCACCTCGAGGCCCGCGAACGTGGCCGCGTCTGCGCTCATTACGCCGGTGGCGCCGCTGCCCGAGATCGTAACGAAGCGGCGACCGGTCGGCTTCCAGCCCTTGAGATAAAGTTCGGCCGCCGATACCAGCCCGGCGATATCCTGAGCGCGCCAGATCCCGACGCGCTTCAAGGCGGCATCGACCACGCGATCTTCATTCGCCAGCGCGCCGGTGTGCGATTGTGCCGCGCGTTGGCCGGCATCCGTGCGGCCCGATTTCAGTGCGACGATTGCAACGTTGTTCTTGTGCGCCGTCTCCGCGAGCGTCGCCAGGAAATCCGGCCGCGGGATGCCTTCGAGATAAAGCAGCAGCAGCTTGATGTCGGGATCGGAGACAGCGGCGGTTGCCATCTCCAGCACGTTGACCTCGGCATCGTTGCCGGACGCCAGCGAGTACCGGCAACCGATCCCGCGCTCATGCAGCAGGCCGATCGGAATGGCGCTCATCGCGCCGGATTGGCTGACCACTGCGATTGGCCCATCCTTCGGGCGTATCGACGTGAAAAATGTCGAGAAGCTGCACACCGCGCCATTCGAGAAGTTGGCGAGGCCCTGCGTGTTCGGGCCGACCATGCGCATGCCGGCGGCGCGCGCGGACGCGACCATCTCGGCTTGCTTCTTCGCGCCTTCAGGATCGCCGGTCTCGGCGAAGCCCGAGGTGATGCAAATGACAGCCTTCACGCCGCGTTGGGCGCAGTCCTTGACCGCTGCAACGGCGGCATCGCCTGGAATGACGACTAGCGCCAGATCCGGGACTTCGGGCAGGCTCCCGAGATCCTTGTAGGCCTTGACGCCCTGGACTTCGGGGCGGCCCGGATTGATCGGGTAGATGGGCCCGGAGAACTTGTAATCCTTCAGGTAATGCAGCGGACGCCCGCCGACCTTGTTCACCTCATTCGAGGCGCCGATGATCGCGACTGATTTCGGGGACAGGAAGGGCGTGAGGGAGGAGGTGGTCATGTGCAATATCCTTCTCCCTCCTCCGCACGAGTGAAGCGCGCGGGGAGAGGGGCCGGTTGATTGTGGTTAGACAGTCGCAATCGCGCAGGCGGGCGAGCCGACGGCGCCAGGCAGGTTGAGCGGCGGCGCGGTGAGCAGGAAGGTGCTGCGGTTGTTCTTGCGCAGCCAGTTCGCCAGCTCCGACAGCCGCCAGATCTCGCCGAGGTTGCAGCCGGTCTTGAACAGCGCGTGCTGGTGCAAGCGGCAGCATCACACACTGGCCGGGCTTGATCGGTGCGTTGTGAACTTCGACCGCATAGTTGTCGGAGATCAGCGCCGCCACCTTCGACTTCGCTCACCCACTGCAGCAGTTTCGGGTCGGAGCCATCGAGGCCGCAACACGAATTGTGCAGTTTGTGCTCGTCGGGTTTCTTCTTGCCCTCGAAGATGATCTCATCGAAGCCGGTGCGGAAGCAGACGAGATCGCCGGGCAGGATCTTGACGCCATCGGCTGCAAAGATGCGCATCAGGTCATCGTAGCCGACGGCCTTCTTGCCCCGGCCGAAGTGGGCTTCGAGATCGACCATCACGGCGCGGCCCTGGATGCACTTATTGGCCATGTTCTCGACGCCGAGCGCATTCGCCGACGAGGTGCCGATGGCCGGCACCATGGTTCCGGGAACGCCGCCCGCCTGCTTCGGATCGGTTGGCCCGACGATTTCATGACCCAAGCGATAGCCGTTGTAGAAGACGACTTCTTCCTTGCCGTCGGCGTCCGCGTCGAACAGCGCGCCGACGTGGGCGAGCGTGTCCCACTGCGTCGAGTACTGGAGATGCAGCAGAACCATGTCGTCGTTGATCACATCCTTCATGCCGGGATGATCCCACTCGGCGCGATATCCCCAGTTCGGCTTGTCGCCGCGCAGCGTCGGTCGAATCTGCGGCGGATGCCGGCGCGGATTGAGGATGGCGCCACCCGGATAGTCGAGCGGCATCGAGAGATTGAAGGTTTGGCCCATCTTCACTTCGGCCATGCCCTGCTTAACCTTCTCGGCCGTGATCTCGTTCAGGCGGCCGAGCTGATCGTCGGGGCCATAGTCGCCCCACGTTGAATTGTCGGGACGCTTCTTCCACCGCTTGTTCTCGGGCATCGGCTTCCTCCGGTTCTTGGGTCGGGCGTCGGTTGGCTGGTCGCGAGCATACGATACCTGTCCGGACAGGCAAGGCGGTCGCGCGGTCGGGCTCGCTGGCGTTGTGCGTGGACTTATCCCTCGCGTTCACCAAGGCGTCGAAAATCCTGGAAAAGTAATCCCCACCTCGCCGGGCGGCCCCATAATCCTCACGTGAGGAAACGCACTGAGGACACCGATGACGACGGCCACGACATTCGACCAACGGCTCGACGAGGCGAAAACAGCCCTGTTTGCGATGGCGTGCGGGATTGCGGTCCTTCGCGTTCACCTCGCACTTAGTTTGGGTCGGGGATGCCAAATCGCAGACCGGATATGCCAATCAGTCGCCAAGGCCATGGATGTCTCGCGCGGTTGCCGCGGAGATCTTCCCGTCCTCGAGGTCGCGGCGAACGAGGGCCGGATCGCGGCGCTTCGGATCGCCAAACCCGCCGGCGCCGGGCGTGATGATCGAGACGCACGATCCCGTGTCGAGCCGCGCCTTGGCTTTCACTGGCGGCTCGCCCGGATTGTCATAGAGGAACCGTGCGCACGTGCCGGCGCCGCCGCCGGCCAATCCCCATGGCGGCGTGCGGGTTCGGGCGCCGAAAATGAAGGTGCGGCAATGGTCGTGCTCGGCGCGAATGCGGCGGTGGATCGCCATGCCGCCGCGATGCTCGCCGGGGCCACCGGAGTCCGGCACCAGCTCGTAGCGCTCGACGAACAGCGGATACTCCGTCTCGAGCGATTCGACCGGCAGGTTCGAGGTGTTGGTCAGGTGCACGTGGACGCCATCGAGGCCGTCTTTCGTGGGCCTCGCGCCAAAGCCGCCGCCAACCGTCTCGACGTAGGCGTAGAACGCGCCCGACCGTGGATCGATGCCCGAGAAATCCGCGTAGACGCAGGCACCATTGTGCGCCGCCGTCACGCGATCTGGAATGGCTTGTGCGAGCGCGCCATGCACGAGGTCGACGACGCGCTGACCGGAGTCCAGCCGCGAATTGACGGCGGCCGGAACGGCGGCATTCAGAATGGAGCCCTTCGGCGCGGTCACATGAATAGGTCGGAAAAATCCGGCGTTCGGCGGAATGTCGGGGCCGATCACGGTTTTCAGCGCGTAGTAGACGGTCGCCAGCAGGCCGGTCTCGACCAGGTTGACGCCGGCGCGGACTTGCGGCGGCGCGTCGAACGCCAGGTGAATCTCGTCGTCGCGCACGTCGATTGTCACCTTGAAGTCGAGGATGTCGGGCAGTTCCTCGGTGTCGAAGGTGTCGGCGAAGATATACGTGCCGCTCGGAATGGTGCGGATGCCGGCGCGCGTCAGCCGCTCGGCATAATCGAGCAGAGCGTCTTGCGCGGCGAGCATCGTCGCAATTCCGTAGCGCCGCGTCAGGCTCTGGAAGCGGCGGATGCCCTGTGTATTGGCGGCCATTTGAGCGCGCAAATCGGCGAGCCGCTCGCGCGGGACCTGGAGATTGAGCAGGATCATGTCGAGCACGTCTTGGCGCAATTCACCAGCTGCATAGAGGCGGATCGGCGGAATTCGGATGCCCTCCTGGAAGATGTGAGCGTGGCCGCGATCGACGAAATCGGCGTGGTGCGCCGTGTTTGTCACCCAGCCGAGGAGTTGCCCGTCAAGGAAGATCGGCTCGGCCAGAACGATGTCGGGCAGATGCGTCCCGCCGCCAGTGTAGGCGTCGTTGCCGATGAAGATGTCGCCGCCCTTGATGTCCTCGGGCCGGTAGCGCGTCAGGATCGCCTCGATGATTCCGATCAACGAACCGAGGTGAATCGGGACATGCATCGCTTGGCAGAGCGTGCGTCCCTTGGCATCGAAAAGGCAGGTCGAGATGTCGCGACGCTCCTTGATGTTGGTCGAATAGGCGGCGCGGACCAGCGTTTCGCCCATTTCCTCCGCGATCGAGGCAAGCGCGTTGCCGATTACCTCGACGGTGATCGGATCGATTGTCGTTACGCTCGTCGTCATCGGTTCAGCCTTCGATCAGGATGTTAAGGTAGGGATCGACGCTGGCGCGTTGTCCGGGCAGCAGGACGGTGGTGGAGTCCATCTGTTCGACGATGGCTGGGCCGTCGATGCGGTGACCTGGCCCGAGGCGCTCGCGGTCGTAAACGGTGCACGGCGTCCATCCCTTGGCCTCGGGCATCCAGACGTCGCGGCGGACCATAATCGCGTCGGATGCAGTGCCGCGGGCGGGCGGGGCTGGCGCTAGTCGTGCTTGTTGCACGCCGCCGATCGCTTCCAAGCGGTACGTGACGGCTTGGACCGGCTCGCCTTCCGAGATGTAGCCGTAAAGTTGCTTGTGGGCCGCCTCGAAGCGCTGGCGCATCGCGTCGAGTCGCGCCGCGCCTGACAGTTCGGAGGGGACGGCGACGGCGATCTCGTAGTTCTGGCCGACGTAGCGGAGATCGGCCGTCACCGCCGTGTGGCGCTGATCGAGCGGTATGTGCTCGGCCTCAAACCAGGCATCGGCGCGGGCGGCGAGATCGGCCGCAACTTGGCCGACGACATCGGCGGCTGCCGCATCGAGCCGGGTCAGGCGGGTCTGCGCGAAATTCGTCTTGAGGTCGGCGAGCAGCAGGCCGAGCGCACACAAGATGCCAGGGTTCTTCGGCACCAGCACGCGGGGAATATCCAGCTCGCGCGCAAGCCGGCTCGCATGCAGCGGACCGGCGCCGCCGAAGGCCATCAGGGTGTAATCGCGCGGATCGTGGCCGCGTTGCACGGAGATCACGCGGATCGCCTTGGCCATATTGGAGGTGACAACCGACAAAATGCCCTGTGCGGTTGCCATGACGTCGAGTTGCAGCTGATCGGCGAGCCGGGCAATCGCGTCACGTGCTCGCGCCTGATCGACCGGCATGCGACCGCCGAGAAGATGCGTCGGATTGAGCGCTTGTAACACCACATTAGCGTCGGAGACCGTTGCCTCGGTGCCGCCGAGACCATAGCAGACGGGCCCTGGCACGGCGCCGGCACTGCGCGGACCGACCTTCATCAGCCCGCCAGCATCGATGACGGCAATCGAGCCGCCGCCCGCGCCGACAGTGTGGATGTCCAGCATCGGCGTCTTCAGCGGGTAGCCGTGCACCTCCATCTCCCCCGTCAGGCGCACCTGTCCGTCGCTGATCAGCGCCACGTCTGTCGACGTGCCGCCCATATCGAAGGTGATCAGATTGCGGTGGCCGGCGAGTTCGCCGACGCGGATCGCGCCGACCACACCGGTCGCGGGTCCGGACAGAACGGTGCGAACGGGCTCGCGGCGTGCCGCGTCAAACGACATGACTCCGCCGTTCGATGCTGTGATGTGGCGCGGCCCTGTCATGCCCGCCTGATCCAGTCCCGGCCCGAGGCGCGAGACGTAGCGCGCCATGATCGGCCCGAGGTACGCGTTGACCACCGTGGTCGAGAGCCGCTCATACTCCCGGAACTCGGGCGCGATTTCGTGACTGACGGAGATGAAGGCATCGCCCAATTCCTCTTCGACGATGCGCCGCGCGGCCTGTTCGTGCCGCGGATCGACATAGGAATAGAGAAAACAAATGGCCGCGGCGGATACGCCGGCCGCCTTCAGGCGCCGCGCTGCCTCGCGCACGGCCACTTCGTCGAGCGGTGTTTCGACCCGCCCGTCATGCCGCAAACGCTCAGGCACGCCGAGGCGGAGCGCGCGGCGCACCAGGATTGCGGGCTTGTCGCAATTCAGATCGTAGAGGTGCGGCCGGCGCTGGCGGCCGATCTCGAGCAGGTCGTGAAACCCTTCGGTCGTGATGAGGCCCGTCAGCGCGCCTTTGTGCTGGATCAGCGCGTTGGTGGCGACCGTGGTGCCGTGGCCGAAATAGACCGCATCCGCGGGTGTCGCTCCGGCGGCCTTGCTCAATCCCTCGACAACGCCGGCGACGATGGCGCGGGACGGATCGTCCGGCGTCGAAGGCACTTTCCAGACGCGAACCGCGCCGGTCGTCTCGTCAACGAGGGAGATGTCCGTAAAGGTTCCACCTGAGTCGACACCCACCCGCCATCGTGACATTCTTTCAGTCCTCTCGACTCGCTGCGGCGCAATGGTTTCGAGGTCCCGGCCGGTTCGCCCAGCGTTGGTCCCTCAATCTTGTTTGCCTTGGCAGCGCGTGGCGGAAACCCTACGATCAAAGGAGGCGCGACTTCAACCGGAGCGAGGAACCTGCGATGCAACCCGGCGAGCTGACGGTGTCCCATCTGGCGAGCGTCATGCGGATCGCGGCGGATAGCCCGAAGCCCGAAGCCGCGCTGCAGGCCGTCACCGAACTGGCGTTGACCGCCATCGGCTGCAAGGGTTGCACGATCTTTCGCTACATCGACGCCACCGCCGAGGTAGAGCGGATCTACTCGAGCAACTTGGCATCCTATCCGCTGGGCGGGCGCAAGGCGATCTCGGCCTATCCCGTCAATCAGGCGGTCCTGGCCAAGGGCGAGATCTACGTCGCGCAGGATCGTGCCGGCGTGACGCGCACCTACAAGGACTTCGAGAAGATCTTTGCCATGGGCGTCACGTCGATCATGAACGTGCCGGTGCGGCATGCTGGCCGCAATTTGGGGGCGCTCAACTGCTTCGGCGAGGAAGGCTGGTTCGACGCCGACCGGCAGGCGCGTGGGCGGATTGTCGCGGGCCTGCTCGTGCCGACGCTGTTGGCATGGAACAGCTAGGGCTGGCGGCGAATGGGAAGAGGAGTTTCGGGCTGATCAGTGAGCCGGGTCGGGCTTATTCTTGATCGAATCGGGTAGTATGCGCCACTCGAAGGAGACACGAGTGGCCAAGGACCCGCAGAAAGCCCTAGATCACGACGCCGGTGACGCCGATACGCGGATCGCGCCCGATCCGCTGTCGGCCGTTTTGCCGGCATTGGCGGCGTTGGGTGCCATCGCGTCGATCGCCACCATCGTCTGGGTCGGCCAGGAGAAGACCGCCGAGCGCAGCCGCTCACGCCGCAAGGCTGGAATCGCCCTTCGCGATCTCGAGTCCTGCTGCATGGGCCTGCAGGAAATCTTCAAGCGCCTGCACCGCAATCCGAAGCTGTTTGCCGGCGAGGGCGGGGCCGCCTCGTCGCCACTGAAGTTCGGCGTGCACGGGCCGCGGATCGACCAGACGCTGGCGCGCACCTATCACCAACTGATGAACGATATCGCGTCGATGCTTGTGCTCGCCTCGCAGAATTCGTTCGACGTGATGTGCGCGATCGAGGATGGCGAGATCGTTGCCCCCGACCAACTGTTCTACGGCTTCGGCGAGCAGCAGGACCGCCTGAACAAGCTGGTACAGAACCGGGCCACGCTGAAGCTGTCCGTCGAAACCGGTCTCGACGTGTCGGACAAACTTGCAGTCCTGGTCCGCGACCTCAAGAAGTACAAGGTCGAGTAGGCTCAGAGATCCTGTGCCGTCGTGCGCTTTACGGTGACGCCCGGACGCTTCACGACGTCGGGCTGCAGCCGGGTGCCGAGGCCCGCACCTTTCGGCACGGTGATCAGACCTTTGTCGATTGGTGGCAGCTCGGTCATGTAGCGGTGGTACCAACCGTAGTAGAACGCGCGAACGATCTCCTGCACCCAGCAATTGCGCACGTTCAGCGCCAGATGCGTCGAGATGGTCAGCGCCACCGGTCCCGTGCAGTCGTGGAAGGCAACCGGCGTGTGATAGGTCTCTGCCATCGTCGCGATTTTCTTCGCTTCGCTGACGCCGCCGCACCACGCGACATCCATGATCACCATCGACAGCGCCTGGAGGTCGAGTAGCCCCTTGAAGTCGGCGCGACCGCCGCGTGTCTCGCCGACTGCAATCGGCGATCGCGTCGCTCGTGCTACAGCCCCAAGCGAGTCGAGCTGGTCGAGGAACACCGGGTCCTCCACCCACATCGGCTTGATCGGCTCCAGCGCCTGCGCGATCTTGATCGCTTGCGGACGGCTCCATAGCGAATGCAGCTCGCAGGCGATATCCATCCGGTCGCCGACCGCGCGGCGGATCTTCTCGAACGGTTCGAGGCCGTGCTTCAAGTCGTCCGGACTGATCCAATGGCCGCTCGAGGCTTCGGCCGCATAGTCGAGCGGCCAGATCTTCATCGCCGTGATATCCATTTCGAGCAGGCTGTGCGCCAGCTCGTCGGCGCGATGGAGAAATGCGTCGAGATCCTCGTATTGGCCGGTTTTCGCCGTCAGCCCGAAGTTGTCGGTGCCTTGCGTCGGCTTCGTCTGCACATACGAATAGCCGGCGCAGGTATTGTAGACCTTCACCGTCTCGCGCACGCGGCCGCCGAGCAGATCACAGATCGCCATCCCCTTCGCTTGCCCGAGAATGTCCCACAGCGCGATGTCGACGGCTGAGCGCCCGCGCATCTCGGCGCTGGCGCCGACGAAGCCGACATAGCCCGTCAGGTGCGCCTGATGCGCCTCGATGTTGGTCGGATCCTTGCCGATCAGATAGGGCGCAATGATGCCGTGGATGTGGCCCTCGGCTGCCGCCGGGCCATAGAAAGTCTCCCCGAGGCCGACGAGGCCCTCGTCGGTGTGAAGCTGCACCCACAGCAGGTTCGGATGCTCGGCGGATCGGATCGTCTCGATGGCGGTGATTTTCACGGGCGGGATCTCAAGACCTTCTTGGAATGCTCAAAAAGACGTTGGCGTAGGTCGTGCGCATGACGCGTCGAGAAGGCGCCGATGTCGCGATCGTAGATCTTGATCAGCTCCTTGACTTCAGGGCCGTTGAGCGCGGCGTCGAGTTTCGCCGCGCTCTCGAACGCATACATGGCCATGTACTGATGCGAGCCGTCGCCAAGGATCGACCTTATAGCGAGCCGCGCCGAGTGCAACCGGGGAGCATGCGCACCGCATCCGGCACGTGCTCGGTATCGTACCAATGATTGAACTCGGCGTCGCGGCCCTTCTCGACCGTCGCGCGAACAGTCAGGAAATGATCGGGGAACGGCATGGCGGGCTCCTCACATGCAATTGCAGGAGCGAGAATAGAGTGCCCTGGTCGGAAATCAAACATCCTCGCGAGATAACGCCTCAGTCGCTACGCGAGAGCCAAAGCCAGTTGCACCGGCCGGAATGAGCGGCGGTGGTGGTCTGTCACGCCATGTACCTTCAAGGCATGCTGGTGCTCGGGCGTACCATAGCCCTTGTGGCGCTCGAAACCGTAAACCGGCAGCGCACGTCCAAGCTCGACCATGATCCGGTCCCGCGTCACCTTGGCGATGATCGAGGCCGCGGCAATCGAGAGGCTGCGCGCGTCGCCCTTCACAATGGTGCGGGTGAGGCATTTGAGCCGCGGCGCACGGTTGCCGTCGACCAGCGCGAGGTGCGGCGCCAGCGGCAGCTTTCTGACGGCATCGGCCATGGCCCACATGGTGGCGTTGAGGATATTGTCGCGGTCGATCCGCTCGACGTCGGCGATGCCGACGCCGACGGACGCCGTTGCCATCAGGCGGCTGTAGATCGCCTCGCGCTCCTCGGGCATCAGCACCTTGGAATCAGCGATGCCGGATGGAATGCGTTTGGGGTCAAGAATGACGGCTGCCGCCACGACAGGCCCCGCCCAGGGGCCGCGGCCGGCCTCGTCGATCCCGCAGATCGGTCCAGGACCCAGCTGCAGCTCGGTCGTCTCGAGCTCGAATGTCGCCCTGATGCCCATGAAAAAATCCCTCAATCGCTGCAACGATCGAGGGATTCGGGGCGCCGTGTCAAAGCCGAAGCGTGAGAAATCCACGCTATTTCAATGACTTTCGCAGCTTCTTCTTGGTCCGTGACGCCGATCCGGCGGCACGGCGGCGCGTCATACCTTGAAGATCGCAGTGTACTTGGCCTTGATCTCGTCGGCGACTTTCAGCAGCGCCGCCGGGTCGTCGTGCATGATCTTGATGTCCTTCAGCAGCGGTCGGCCGGGCTTGGCTTTGGCCTGCGCATGCGGAGCGTACTGGGACGTGATGTCGACAAGCTTCTGCTGGCCCTCCAGCGGTGCAGAACCAGTTCTGGAACAGCCGCGCCGCATTCGGGTTTGGCGCCGCCTTGAAGATGCAGTTCGGGCTGTTGATGATCGGCGCGCCCTCCACGGGATAGATCAGCTCGATCGGCGCGCCCTTGGCCTTCTCCAGCACCACGATGTAGTCCGCGCCGTCGGCCATCACCGCCCGCTCGCCGAGCGCCACCTTCTTCGGTGGATCGACCGCGGATTGCACCTGCATGATCTTTTGCTTCGCCAGCTTCTCGAAATAGCCCCAACCAAGATCGCGGGCGATCGCGAAGGTCGACGTCATGATGGCGCCCGAGTAGCTCGGGTGCGCCTTCACGATCTTGCTGGCCCATTTCGGATCGAGCAGGTCGACGAATCCCTTCGGCGCATCCTCGGGCTTTACGAGCTGCGTGTTGTAGGCCATCGCGACAAAGAGGATGCGCACGGTGGCCCATGTCCCGTCGGTATCCTTGAACTGCGGCGCAAAACTCGACGCGACATCGGCCGGCACGTATGGCGCCAGCAGCCCGTCGCGCTTCCACGCGTGGACGTGTGCTGCATCCGTTGTGTTGACCAGGTCCACATTGTGGATCTTCGATGCATACTCCTGTGCGATGCGCGAGAATACGCGTTCCGCGCCCGAGCGCTCGACCTTGACGGAGATGCCCGGGAATTTCTCCTCGAACATCTTGGAGTATTGCTGGGCGATGTTGATCTCCATCGCCGTATAGAAGTTGACTTTGCCCTCTTTTTTCGCCGCCTCGATGAGGGCGGGCGTGATCGCCTCGGCCGGCGGGGCTTGCGCCAGCACGGTTGCCGACAACGGCGCGATTGCGACCGACGCTCCGGCGCCTTTGAGGATCGAACGGCGTGAGAGTCTCTGTCATGTAGCCCCTCAAACTTTGAAGTAAGAAGTGTATTTCGTCTTGATCTCGTCGGCCAATTTTTCGACCTCGGCCGCATTTTCCTTCATCAGCTTGATCTCGGAGAGCGGTTTGCGACCCGGGCGGTCCTTGACCAGGGCATGCGCCGAGCGCAGCGCGCCCGTCATCGACCATGACCTGCTGCGCCTCGGCCGTGAAGCTCCAGCAATGGAACAGCTTGGCGGCGTTCGGGTTCGGTGCCCGCTTCATGACCGCCGACGGGCCGGTGATCAGCGGCGTGCCTTCGCTCGGATAGACGATCGCCAGCGGCGCGCCCTTGTCGATCTCGAGTGAGACGGCGTAGTCGCCGCCGTCGACCATGATGGCGCGCTCGCCAAGCGCGATCTTCTTCGGCGGGTCGGCGGCGGACTGCACCTGCATGATCTTCTGCTTGGCGAGCCTGTCGAAATACTCCCAGCCGAGATCGCGCGACATCTGGTGCGTCGCCGTCATGATGGTGCCGGAATAGCCAGGATGCGCCTTGACCATCTTGCCGGACCACTTCGGATCGAGCAGGTCGGCGAAGCTCTTTCGGCGCGTCTTCCGGCTTCACCAGGGTGGTGTTGTAGGCGATGACGCTCAGCATCACGCGCCAAGTCGCGAAGGCGCCGTCGGCGTCCTTGTACTGCGGCACCGTAGTGCTGCGCGACATCCTCAGGGATCACCGGCTCCAGCAGCCCGTCGCGTTTCCAGATGATGAAATGCGCGGCGTCCGAGCTGTTGACCGTGTCGCAATTGAAGATCTTAGCTGCATACTCCTGGCCGATGCGCTGGAAGTTGCGCTCGGCGCCGGTTCGCTCGACCTTGACGGCGATGCCCGGGTACTTGGTCTCGAAGGCCTTGGCGATGCGCTCGGCCACCTTGATCTCGACCGAGGTGTAGTAGTTGACCCTGCCTTCTTTCTTTGCGGCCTCGATCAGCTCAGGCGTGATTTTCATCGGTGCCGGTGCCAGTGCGGGTGTCGGAGTCTGGGCCATCGCGAGGTGCGGCCAACCGGCGCTGATGGCGGCAGCGCTGGCGGTTGCGGACCAGCGCAAGACGTCGCGACGGTCGGGGGTGCGGCGTTGGGTCATGGTCAGTCTCCAGGAGTCGCGGCAATGGCCGTACGCCAGTGTGCCAAGGGATTGCTATTTCGCCAAGGCCCGGCAGGCGTCGGCTGGCATATGCAGCCAAACCTGGGTTCCCGCCGCGACGTTCTGCTCAGGCGGCGCGGTGATGCGCACTTCGCTGCCGTCGCCAAGGGCAACCAGATAGTCGCGCACGCCGCCGAGGAACACCTGTCGCTTGACCGTCGCGCCGATGATGTTGCGCGCTCCGCCGGCCGGTTGGTGGGTTGTCAGCTGCACCTGATGCTGGCGGAGCGAAACCGGGATGTCCTGGCCGGTCGCCAGCGTCCGCCCCGTGGTTTCGATGGCGACGCCCGCGATCGAGACATGCCGGTCGTCGAGTGCCTTGCCGCGCAGTATATTGCTCGCGCCGATGAAGCGGGCGACGAACTCGGACACCGGACGCTCGAAGATCTCTTCGGGGGTGCCGAGCTGCTCGATCTGGCCGGCATTCATGACGGCGATCAGATCGGCCGTGGTCATGGCCTCGGCCTGATCATGGGTCACGTAGATGGTGGTCGTTTTGTATTCGTCGTGCAGGCGCCGGATCTCGAACCGCATTTCCTCGCGCAGGTTGGCGTCGAGGTTCGACAGCGGCTCGTCCATCAGCAGTGTTTCCGGTTCGACGGCGAGCGCGCGGGCGAGCGAGACGCGCTGCTGCTGGCCGCCGGACAGCTCGGACGGATAACGGCCGGCGAGCGCGTCCAGGCGCGCCGTCGCCATGATGCTCTTCACTTTCTTCTCGATGGTGGCGGTATCCATCTTCCGGATGCGCAGCCCGTAGGCGACGTTCTCGGCCGCCGTCATGTGCGGCCACAGCGCGTAAGACTGGAAAATCATCGACATATTGCGCTGCTCGGGCGGGAGCGTGCGTGCCGGCGTCGAGACGGTCCGGTTGCCGACGGCAATCTCGCCGCCGGTTGGCTCGATGAAGCCCGCGACCAGGCGCAACGTGGTGGTCTTACCGCAGCCGGAGGGGCCAAGCAGGGAGACGAGCTGGCCATGCTCGATCTTGAGCGAGACATTGTCGACGGCGATGGACGGTCCGTAGGCTTTGGACAGTCCTTTGAGTTCGACGGATGCCAACTTGATCCCTCCCTGGGGGCGCCCGCAAGCGGACACCAGAGTTTTTCGACTTTGGCGCTCTTGCGAGCGGGGCGCACGATTGCCGATTGCCGGGCGGCTGTCCATCCCCATCCCGGCCCCTATCGCGGCTTGACACGGGTGCGTGCCACACGCGAGCCTGCCAATAACAACGGCCAAGCCGGCCCCGGACTCGCCGGACGTTACCGAAACCCGCGCTGCAGCCAATTCCACCTGATCGCAGCCCCGCTCCCAAACGAAGGACCCGCGCCATGACCGCATTGCCGCTTTCCCATATCAAGGTGCTCGATCTGACCGCCCATCGCGCCGGGCCGACATCGGTTCGCCAGCTGGCCGATTGGGGCGCTCAGGTGATCAAGATCGAGCCGCCGTCCGACAGCGACGTCGACGCCATGGGCGGCAAGCGGCACGGCTTCGACTTCCAGAACCTGCATCGCAACAAGCGATCGCTGACGCTCAACCTGAAGAGCGAGGAGGGGCACGCCATCTTCATGAAGCTGGTGGGGGAGGCGGACGTCGTCGTCGAGAACATGCGATCTGACGTGAAGCATCGGCTCAAGGTCGACTACGAGGCGTGCATGAAGGTCAATCCGCGGATCATCTATGGCTCAATCGCCGGTTTCGGCCAGACCGGGCCCGATGCGAAGCGCCCCGGCGTCGATCAGATCGCGCAGGGTATGGGCGGGCTGATGTCGATTACCGGCTTGCCGGGGCAGGGACCCGTCCGCGTCGGCATTCCGATCGCCGACTTGACCTCTGGTCTCTTGCTGGCGCAGGCGATGATCCTCGCCCTCTATGACCGCGAGCGGACCGGCAAAGGCCAATGGGTTCACACCTCGCTGATCGAGGCGCAGATCTTCATGCTCGATTTCCAGGCGGCGCGCTGGCTGATCGCCGGCGAGGTGCCGAAGCAGGCTGGCAATGACCACCCAACCGGCATTCCGACGGGCGTGTTTCCGACCTCGGATGGACACATCAATATTGCGGCGTCCGGCGACAATCTCTGGGTGCGCTGCTGCGAGGCGCTGGGCGTGCCCGAGTTGATCAAGCACCCGGATTATGCGACTGGCGGGGCACGCTCCAAGAACCGAAAAATCGTCAACGAGCTGCTTGGCAAAGTCACGAAAACCAACACGTCGGCGCACTGGATCGCCGCGCTCAACAAGGCGGGTGTGCCGTGCGGACCGATCAACTCGATCGACCAGACGTTCGCTGAGCCGCAGGTCAAGCACCTCGGCATTGCGCGGCGCGTCCGACACCGCAAGCTCGGTGAGATCCGTGTCGTCGGCCAGCCGATCAACATGTCGCGCTATCCGCAACCCGAGGTGCTGAATCCGACGCCCGACCTCGGCGAGCACAACAGCGAGGTGTTGACGAGCCTCGGCTATAGCGCCGATGCCGTGAAGAAGCTCAAGACCGGCGGTGTGATCTGAGGCAGCGGCTGCGCGGGGCCGGGCTGGTGGCAGGGCGCGAAATTGACGCGCTCTGCACATGGCCCGTTGAGCGTTGACGAGCTTTCTCCTCTTGTCACCCGATCGTGCTAGGAAGCGCGCGAGCCTCCTTTGAGAAGCGGACGTCCCGATGACAGCCACGAGCCAGCCGAATACGCCGCCCATCGTTGCCGATACCTACCGTCTGCGCCTGCCAGGTCCGATCGCAGTTCCCGAGCGCGTCCGGCTCGCGTGTGCGCGGCCCGTGCTGAACCACCGCGGGCCGGAGTTCCGCGCGATCTGGGCGCGGACCATCACCAAGCTGCAACCGATCATTGGGACGACGCAGCCGGTTCACATCTTCGCCTGCAGCGGCACTGGCGTCATGGAAGCGGCCTTGCTCAATATCATTACGCCGGGCGACCGGCTGCTGATTGTGTGCAACGGGCAATGGGGCGAGCGGTTCTCCACGATCGGCAAGGCGATGAATGCCGTCGTTGATCCGATCGAGATCCCGTGGGGCGAGACGGTCGACCCGGCTGTGCTCGAGGCCCGTTTGAAGCAGCACAGCTATCGCGCGCTTGTCCTCGTCCACAACGAGAGTTCGACCGGCGTTATCGGCGATCTCGCGACGGCGGGGAAGCTGGTGCGCAACACGCCGACGTTGCTGGTGACGGATACCGTGTCGGGGCTCGCCGGCATCGACGTGCAGATGGATGCCTGGGGCGTCGACGTTCTGGTCGCCGGCTCGCAGAAGGCATTGATGTGCCCGCCGGGCATGGGCATCCTGGCTGCAAGCGAAAAAGCCTGGGAGGTGATCCGGCGGGAGAGCGGCATGCCGCGCTTCTACTTTGATCTGCGGCGCACGCGCGATGCCTATGACAAGGGCGAGTCCACCTATACACCGGCCGTCTCGCTGGTGCAGGGCCTCGATGCGGCGCTCGACATGATCCATGAGGAAGGCCTGCCCAACGTACTGGCGCGCCATGCGCGGCTGTCGCGCGGGCTCAAGGCCGGAGCTGCGGCGCTGGGCCTCGAGAACTTCACCAACGCGAAGATGCAGTCGAACACCGTCGCCTGCTTCCATGTGCCGGCCGGATTGGATGGGACCAAGATCATCCGGCGGCTTTACGAGAAGCACCGGACGGTAATCGCCGGCGCGCGCAATCGCCTGCAAGGCAAGATGTTGCGTATCGGTACGCTCGGCGCCATCACGGAAGCCGATATCCTGATGGATCTGATCCATCTCGAGGACGTGCTGGCCGAGATGGGGCACAAGGCGCCTGCAGGCGCGGGGGTGGCGGTGGCGGCCAAGGCGTTCACCGAGTAGATTAGCTACCGCCCGTTGCTCTGCGATCAGAGGCGGTGGCCACGCAGCGCGATCTGCACCATGCACAGATGATCGAGACGACCGCCGGTCATCTTGGAGATCAGCCGCGTGCGGGCGGCAAAGGGTGTCACCGGGCCAATGTGATCGACGGTAAAGCCGGCTTTCTCGAACATCGCCCGGTAGCTGTCCGGGGTGAACCAGCGCATATGCGTGCGGTCGAACACGCCTTGATCCTTCAACTCGAAACGCCCGGCCAGCAGCTCCCGGACGACCCGCCAATGCGTCACGTTGGGTGAGCTGGCAAGCACCATGCCGCCGGATTTCACGAGTGGCGCCAGCCTCTCGACGACGCGCCAGGGATCGACAAGGTGCTCCAGCACCTCGGACAGAATGACGGCATCGAACGTCGCCGGTTGCCAAGGCAACGCGATCTGCTCGATATCGCCGACCACCACCTCGGTCAAAACCTTGCGGGCTTCGGCGGCGGCGGAGGGGAAGAGTTCGACCCCGGCATAACGGCCAGCTTTGCCCTCGGATAGTGCGAGACGGCCTGTTGCGCCTGTGCCGCAGCCGATTTCCAGAATGGCCGCGTTGGGCGAGCGTGGGAGTGCGGCAACAAAGTCGGCGCGGGCACCGGCGAAGTAGTCGACGGCTTTATGCGCATAAGTTTGTGCGAGGCCACTGAGATCGGCCGTCGCGGCGGTCTCGAGTTGCGCATGCGTCGACGGCGTCATGACGTGCCCTTTCGATCGCGTGTTCGACCAGGCTGGGAACTGATGACAAACGACGCAAGCGCCACCCTACCCAGGCAAGGTGAAGTGCCGGTTAAGGCGACGCACAAGAATTTCCGCGAACAATAGCAAATTCATTAGGAGCAAATTTACCGGCTTGGCGCTTTCTGGAGTGGCATGCAGAGGCGTGCGCCAGCCCGGCGCGCGACCGCGTGTTTGTTATGTACAAGAGACGGTTGAGCTAATGTATCCGCGTCGCTTGATCAACCGCTGGACGGTATTGCGTGCAATGGCCCTGATGGCCGTTGCCAGCCTTGGCGCTTGCGCCGAGGGCGCGGCCACGTCGCCAGGTCTTGGCGACCGGGTTGGCCTCCAGCAGCAAACCGCTTACCGCCTCGGGATCGGCGACAAGCTGAAGGTGATCGTCTTCGGCGAGGCCGACCTGTCCGGCACCTACGAGGTCAATGGTCAGGGCCAGGTTGCCGTGCCACTTGTCGGCGACATTCCGGCCAAAGGCACGACGATGACCGAGTTCCGCGACGCGCTGGCGCGACGACTGTCGTCCGGCTACCTCAAGAACCCGAAGGTTGCGGTGGAAATTCTGACCTACCGCCCGATCTACGTGCACGGCGAAGTGCGCACCGGCGGTGAGTTCCAATTCAAGAACGGCCTGAAGATCCGCGACGTGATCGCGGTGGCCGGCGGCTACACCTATCGCGCCAATCAGAGCTATCTCCTGTTGATCCGCGACGGCGATCCGCGCGAACAACGCATTCCCATGCCGACCGACTTGCTGGCGCAGCCCGGCGACAATATTCGCGTTCCCGAGAGATTCTTCTGAGCCATGAGCACGAGAAAGGACGCTTGCTGAAGCCCGCCGCATGATCCAGACCCCGCACAAATTGGCAGCTTGCATCGCCGGCCTCGGAGCCGCGGCGACCTGCACGTTCGCGCTCAGCGCGGCGGCCGAAGATCTGTCGTGGGACCGGGCCAAGCAGCTTGGCGCGGTAAGCGTGCGCGAACGTGCGCCCGAGGCTTACCGCCCCGACGGCATCCGGATCGGGAATTACCTGCTGTTTCCAGAAGTGGGGTTCAAGACGACCTGGATCGACAACATCCTCGATACTCCGACGGACAAGAAGGCCGACTTCCGGCATGAAGTGAATACGGCGCTGAAGTTCGAATCGCATCTGCCGCGGCATTTGCTCGACTTCATGATTGGCGGGCGCGGCGTCCGCTATCAGGAGCACGACGAAATCCAATACCTCGACGGTTTCGGCACGGTCAAATGGCGGGTCGACATCGATCACGCCTATAAGCTGTTCGGCGTCGCATCGATCGAACTGCGGCATCAGGAGAACGTCGAGGAAGAATTGCCGCGCAACACGAAGGCGCCGCCCGAATACGTCAAAACGACTGCGGAAGCGGGCGTCTCGCGCGAGGTCGGCCGGCTCTTTGCCGCGGTTGGACTGCGCTATGCGGCGTGGGACTACAAGGATGTCCAAAATAATCTTGGCGAGACGTTGGATCAGGATAACCGCGATGTCTGGATCGCGAGCCCGTTCGTCAAATTTGGCTATCGCTTCTCACCCGGCTATCGGCTGCTCGGCGAACTGGTGGGGCACCATCAGGAGAACCGCGGCAACGGTTTGATCGATCGGGATGCGCGCGGATTGCAGGGCATGCTCGGTCTCGAGTTCGAAGTGTCGCCCCTGGTGCGCATGACACTGAAAGGCGGCTATCTCGCCCAGGACTACCTGCAGGAAGGCCTGATCGACATCAATACACCGGTCTGGGACGGCAAGGCGGAGTGGCTGGTCACGCCGCTGGTGACATTGGCCGCGACCACGACGCGCAACGTCGTCACGTCAAGTTTCGGCGATTCGTCTGGCCGCCTCGTCACACAGCATGGCGTCCGCGCCGACTACGAGGCCTGGCGCAATCTGATCATATCAGGCGAAATGGCGTTTCGCACATCGGACTACATCGGCGCCGACCGCCTGGACTCTGTCATCGTCGGGCGGATCGCCGCCGACTACAATCACACCAAAAACTGGCTGTTCTCGGTCGCCTACGAGCACCAGCAGCTTACATCCACAGAATCCGTCCTCGATCGCGCCGTGAACAAGGTGAGCGTCGAGATGAAATATCGCTACTGAGAACCCATGACCCGCGAAAGCAACAATATGCCGGCTGAGGAGACGGGGGGCGATTTCGGCCTCCGGGAAATCCTTGGCATGTTGCGCCGGCGCGTATGGGTCATCCTCGGCCTGGCGCTGCTAGGTACAGCGATTGCGTTCGCCGTTACGCGCATTCTGCCGAACCAGTACGAATCGGTCGCCACCATCCAGATCGACCCGCGAAAGAAGACGGTCATCCATCTCGACGCCGTCCTTCCCGATATCGCGGGCGACACCCCGAGCATCGAAAGCCAGGTCGAACTCCTGCGCTCGAAGGCGATTGCGCAACGCGTCATCGAAGTGCTCGATCTGCGCAACGATCCGGAGTTCTCCTTGCCCTCCATGCCCGAGCGGATCTGGCGCCGGATTCGGCCGTCGACGCTGCTCGGATTTGCGAAGAAGGCTGCGGAGCCGGTGGTCCAGGTGCTCGCGCCGCAGGCGCCGTCATCGTTCATGGGACCGGAGAGCCTTGGTACCCTCAAACCGGAGCGCGATGAGGTTGCGGCAGCATTCGCCGCCCGCCTCAAGGCGCAACGCGTCCGAAACACGCTGATCGTGGAGGTCCGCTTCACGTCGGAAGACCCGATCAAGTCCGCCCGGATCACGCAGACGATCGCAGAGGTCTATATTCGCGATCAGATCGACATGAAGGTTCGGGCAACGGGTCTCGTGGCGGAGCTGCTTGAGCAGAAGCTCGGCGGATTGCGCCAGAAGGTGTCGGATTCCGAACGCAAGATCGCGGCGTTCAAGGCGGACAACAACATCTTCGATGTCGAGGGACAGATTCTCTCGGAAAAGCAGCTCGCGCGCCTGATGGAACAGGCAGTGGTCGCGCGAAACAACACGGCTGAGACCAAGGCGCGGTACGAGCAGCTGCAGCGCATGCTCAAGGATGGCGAAGGCAAAGCCGTCGCTGACGTCTTGCAAAGTCACACGGTTCGTATGCTCAAGGATCAGTACGTCAAGGCGACGCGGCATGAAGCCGAGCTGCAGACGAAGTATGGTCCGTTGCATCCCGAGATGGCCAAGGTCAAGGCCGAGGTGGCCGACATTCAGGGCCAGCTCACCCATGAGATCGACCAGATTGTCGCCAACCTGAAGAACGAGTATCGGGTTGCGGAGGATCGCGAGAAAACGCTCGCAACAAGCCTTGCCGGGTTGAAGGACCAGCAGAACCTATCGAAGGAGGTATCCGTTCGACTGCGCGAGCTCGAGCGCGAAGCGACATCGTCGCGTCAGGTGTTCGAGACGTTCCTGGCCCGCCATAAGCAGACCACCGAGACCCAGGACCTGCAGATCCCCGATGCCCGGATCGTCGAGCAGGCCGGCATCCCGGTCTATCCGATATCGCCGAAGAAGAAGCAGATCATGATCGTCGGTATCCTGGCCGGGCTCGTCCTTGGTCTTGGTGCCGGGTTGCTGCTCGAATTGTCGACGCCTGGATTGATGCGCCCGGAGGATGTCGAGACGCTCGGCGTTCCGCATCTCGGCTCGATCCCGCTGCTCAAGCGCCAGTCCGACGGTCTGAACGATCCGGTCCAGTCGGCCCGTGCCGTGATCACGCATCCGAACGGAGCCTTCGCCGGAACGATCCGCGAGTTGCTGATGGCGATCGATGTCCGGCGGCAAGATTCGACGCCGCGCATCATTCTGGTCGCCTCAGCTCTGCCGACTGAAGGCAAGACGCTGGTCGCCTCCAACCTGGCGCATCAGCTCGCGATCACCGGCGTCAAGACGCTGTTGATCGATGCCGACATGCACCGGAGCGTCTTGTCGCAGCAACTCGGGCTGGAGACGGCGCCGGGGCTGCTGGACGCGATCGCACGCGGCCAGGCGTTCGAGGGCGGCATCGTCCGCGACCAGACCACGGGGCTCGCGGTGCTTGCGGCGGGTGGCGGCGGCCGCATTCCGCTGTCACCGGCGGAGGCCCTGGGCGCACCCGGTATCGGCCAGCGCCTGGCGCGGCTCAAAACCTATTTCGATACGATTATCATCGATGCACCGCCGCTGCTGCCGGTGGTCGATGCGCGGATCATCGCCGACTTTGCCGATCACATCGTGATGGTCTCGTTCTGGCGGAAGACGCCGAAGGCGCTGGTGCGCCGCGCTTTCCGCCTGCTCGCCACCAATGCCGACAAGATCGTCGGCGTTGCGATCAATCAGATCGATCCGGTGGCGCATGCGGAAATTCTCGCAGAACGCAAGGCGAAGGCGCTGAAGCGCTCCAACCCGCCCCGCAAGGCCGCCTGACACAGCGCGCGGTTATCCTGCCGGCGCGCCTTGCCGATTGACCTCCCGTTGAGCCGGTTCACGGGTTCGCTTGCGGCGGCCCGTGCGCGGTCTTTCGCGCGCTGTCTGCGCCGCCGGCGTTGACGAATTGGCAACCATAAGCTCTTCGCAAAACATCGTAAGTCACAGGTTTTATTCAACGATTATTCACCCAAATAGATTGGAATGACAGCCTGTAGGTGGGCTGGGCACGTCTGGTGCCTTGGCGCGTAGGATCCCTTTCAATGAACACCGCGACCGTGACTGCAAACGCAGAAACTGCTTCTCGTGCCGCACTGAACGATGTCACAAGCGCCGACCACCGGTCGGGGCGCTGGTCACGCCGGGTCGCGGTCGACATCGTGGGCTTCTTCGATGCCTTTGCAGTGGTCGCAGGCGCGCTGTTGCCGGCCGCGATCTACTCGATCGGCGGCGATCTGCCCATCGATTGGGCCAAGCATACGCAAATGAGCCTGGTGACCGCCATCATCGTCTGCGGTTGTTTGCGCCACTACAACATGTATGAACTCGACAAGCTGCACGACTTCCCGATCCGCCCGTGGCGCCTTCTGGCCTCGCTCGGCATCGCGTTCGTCGCGGTTCTCGGCATCGGCCTGCCGTTCGCGCCTCGCGAAATGCACATGTGGATCTGGTATGCCACCTGGATCTCGATGTCGTTCATGCTGCTGCTGGACGTTCGTCTGGTCGCTCGTCATGTATTGGCGAAGCTGACGAAAGCCGGAACCTTCGACACGCGGGTGGCTGTTTATGGCAGCGGCGTCATCGCCAGCCGCGTCGAGAACCATCTGAAGAACCCCGATCTGCGCATCCGCTTCGCCGGGCTCTTCGACGATCGCCATGACAACACGCGCGTCGATGTCAATGCGCCTGAGGTCACCGGTCGCCTCGATGACCTCATCGCATTGGCTCGCGCCAATGGCATTGATCAGATCATCATCGCGCTGCCGCAGGCCGCCGATCAGCGCACGCAGCAGATTGCACGCCGCCTCGAGCACCTGCCGGTCAGCTTGCACGTGGTCACGCACATTGCGTCTGACCTGGTCGAAGCGGGCCCTGCCCATCAAGTCTCGAACGTTGGTCCGGTTGGCCTGATCGATGTGAAGCAGAAGCCGATGGCCGATTGGAATCGGCTGGTCAAAGGTGCAGAAGACCGCATCCTGGCCGCGATCCTCCTGGTTGTCGCACTGCCGCTGATGGCGCTGATCGCCCTCGCCATCCGCCTCGAGAGCAACGGTCCGGTGATTTTTCGCCAGAGCCGACGCGGTCTCAACTATCGCGTGATCGAGGTCTTGAAGTTCCGCACCATGGCCGAGGCTGGGCCCCATGCCGATGGCGACGTCAAGCAGGCGACCAAGGACGATCCTCGCGTCACGCGTGTCGGCCGCGTCCTGCGCCGCCTGAGCTTCGATGAGTTGCCGCAGCTGATCAACGTGCTGCGCGGCGAGATGAGCCTGGTCGGCCCGCGGCCGCACGCCCTCGCACACGACGAGCACTTCGGCGAGATCATCGTCCGCTACGCCAACCGCAATCAGGTGAAACCGGGTATCACCGGCCTCGCCCAGATCTCCGGCTTCCGCGGCGAGACGGAGACCGTCGAGAAGATGGAAAAGCGCCTCGCGCAGGACCTGATCTACGTCAATTCTTGGTCGCTGTGGCTCGACCTGAAGATACTTGGCCTGACCCTTGTCAAGGGATGGACCGGCAAGAACGCCTACTGAAAGGCGCTGCCGTCAAAGTTTGGGAACGTGCGAATAGAGTGGCAGGGGTTGTCGACCTTCGCGATTACCCGCAAGGCGCATGACCGATGCTGAAGTTGCTGAAAGGCGTGCCGGCACCGATCCTGCTGGTGATCGTGAGCTTTCTGTTGCCGACAGAGCTGTCGCTCTACGCGGGAACAATGCGCTTGCCGCCATATCGTGTCGTGCTGCTGCTGCTGTTGCCGGTTGTCATCATCCGCTTCTTTTGGAAGCGCGAGATGAAGCCGCATCTCTTCGATGTCTGCTTCCTTCTGTACAACGTCTGGACGCTTGGCATCTACATCCATCACCACGGTGATCAGGAAGGCCTGCAGACGGGCGGGTCGCTGGCGCTCGACGGATTCGCGAGCTACTTCGTGGCGCGTGTCTTCATCCGCGATCGCGAGGCCTTCGTCGGTACCATCGGCACGCTCGTTGCGGCCATCACGGTCACCGGCATCCTGGCCATGCCCGAGGCCATCGGCGGCGACATCTACATCCACAATTTCCTGCGCGAGGTGACGGGCTACGTGCACCCGATCGGCATCGAGCGGCGGCTCGGCCTTACGCGCGCTTATGGAACCTTCGATCATCCGATCCATCTCGGAACGTTCTGCGCCAGCGGACTGGCGATGATTCTCTACGCGACGGGGCGTGCCAAGAGCCGCAAGCTGCGAACCGGCATCATTGCCCTGAGCGCGCTGACGGGTCTGTCCTCGGCGCCGATCCTCAGCCTTGGTCTGCAGACTGCGATGCTGGTCTGGGATCGGGTGACGCGCGGCATTCCCGGGCGGCTCGCGATGAGCCTCGGCGCCCTTGCGGCCGTCTTCGGCGTGGTCTGGGCGGTCGGCACCCGTTCGCCGTTCAACATCATCGCGACCGGCATGACGATCGATCCCTGGACCGGCTATTACCGGCTGATGATCTGGGAAAACGGCTTGCTCAATGTGTGGGAGAACCCTTGGACGGGCCTCGGTCTCAACGACTGGAAGCGGCCGGATTGGATGTTCTCGAGCACGGTCGACGCGTTCTGGCTGGTCATCGCCATGCGCGCGGGAATTCCAGCGTTCATCCTGCTGTCGCTGGCAATCATCCTGATCGGACGGTCGACGGCCAAAGGCATGCCGAACGTCGACCCCGAAGTTCGGCGAATGGCAATGGGTTGGATGATGTCGTTGATCGCGCTGTCGCTGATCGCATGCACCGTCCACTTCTGGAACGTGCTCTACGCCTATTTCTTCTTCTTCCTGGGTTTGGCCGGCTGGCTCGCCGACCCGCAACGCCAGACACGGGCGGTGAAAGCCAAGGCGGGCGTTTCGATGGCTGCCAAGTCCGCGCCGAAGTTCGTTACCGTTCCCGGCGTGCCCTATCCGGTTCCGGCAGCGCTCCATCCGGCTACCGCGTTTCGTGCCGGGCACTAGTTGCGTTGGGTGCTCAGCCGCCCGCCGCGGACGCCTTGCTGTCGGTGTTCTGATGCGGCACGTATTTGAAGCCGGCGTCGCTGAATGATTGCCGCAGGAGGTCCACCTTGACGTCCCATGTCTCGCTCGCGAGGCGCTGCAGAATGGCGTCGTGGTCGGCTGTTTTGCCAAACGCGATCTTGATGGCGTTGGCGAACGCCTCTGGTCCGTCCGCGACCGCGACGAGATCGCGCCAGCCGTCGAGTGCCGGGAAATCCGTGGTCACGATCGGCCGCCCGACCGCCAGATACTCCTTCAGCTTTATCGGATTGCAGGCCTTGATCCAGTCGCTGTCATTCCACGGCATGATCAGCACGTCGCAAGCGGCCATGTAGCTCGAAACGGCCTTATAGGGCTTGCGGCCGACGGCGTGGACATTAGGGAGTGGACACCAGCCTTCGGGCAGCGAGCAGCCGCCAACCAGGACGAACGAGACATCGGGCAGCGCCCGCGCGACGCCAACGAAGAGCTCGGGATCGAAGGTGTGTGAGTCGATGCCGCCGATGAAGCCGACGCGAGGACGCTTCAACAGCGCCACGTCGACAGGGCCGATCGCACGGCCGCGGCCGGCGACGGCGAAATCCTCGAGGTCGACGCCATGGGTGACGAGAACGCTGCGGCGCACCTTGCCGCGCTCCTCCTCCAAGAGGTGGCCGGCCGCATAGACGACGAGATCGGCGCGCGACTTGATCATTGAGATCTGGCCGGCGACAAGCGGGCCCTCGGCCTCGGGAAACGCTTCGAACCGGTCGGTTCGCTGCATCACGATGCCGACCGCGTCGAGATCGTCGAGCAAGGTGGCGCCGGCCGGGCAATGCACCCAGAGCAGCGGGCGCTTGATGCCGGCCATCGAGGCGGCCATGCGCACTTGTGGCGCAAGGGCCCAGCTCGATAGCTTGATCCCGGTTGCGCCCGGCATCATCAGCGGCGAGCAGACCCAGAACTTGTTCTCGATGTGAGCGATGCCGTTTTTGAGGCTTTTCAGCTTGCGGCCGATCTTGGCGATGAATTTCACGCCGTCGGTGGCGCTCGGCATACGAACGCCGAGGGAGTTCACGAACAGGACCGGCCATTTCCGCGCCAGCCGGCGCATGATTTGGAAATCGAAATGGCCGCGGTTGTGATACCACCAGTCCTCGCCACCGATGCAAATGATGCCATCGAACGCGCGCGGTTCGGCCTGTGGCGACGACATGCGACTGCTCCCCGAATCAAATCTCCAGCCGGCAGTATGGCGACCGACCGTTAACCGGACTTTTACGCTGTTGGCGGCAGCTCGGCGTTTCCCGGCCATTTAACGGGCGGTTCAAGCCTTGCCGGTAGGGTGGGACCGCCCTCATGGCCGCATGGCTGTTCGCGATCCGGAGCCGATGGATGCCCGACGATGGTCCGATCCTGCTCTCGATCCTGATCGTGAGCTACAACACGCGCGAGATGACGCTGGCGTGCCTCGACTCGCTGGTTTCCGAGACGCGTGACGTCAGCTTCGAGGTCATCATCGTCGACAATGCGTCGAGCGACGGATCGGCGGCGGCACTGGAGGCCCACGCGTCGCACCCCCGCGTTATCGCGCTGGAGGACAACATTGGCTTTGCCCGCGGCAATAATCTCGCGGCCCGCGAAGCGCGCGGTGACTATGTGTTGCTGCTGAATCCGGACACCGTGGTCCTGGACCGGGCTATCGACCGGCTCATGACGTTTGCCAGTGTGCGGCCAGATGCCGGCATCTGGGGCGGGCGGACAGTCTTCGCCGACGGACGGCTCAACCCGTCTTCGGCGTGGGGCCGCATGACGCCGTGGCGGTTGCTGTGCCGCGCGACTGGCCTGACCGGCCTGGTGCCGCGATCATCTCTGTTCAACGGCGAGGCGCTCGGCGGCTGGGACCGGAGCACTGAGCGCGAGGTCGATATCGTTTCGGGTTGCTTCCTGCTGATCAAGCGCCGGCTTTGGACCGCACTCGGCGGCTTCGATCCGACGTTTTTCATGTATGGGGAGGAAGCCGATCTCTGCCTGCGAGCCCGCTTGTTCGGCGCCCGGCCCATCGTGACGCCAACCGCCGCCATCGTCCATTACGGCGGCGCATCCGAGACGACGCGTGAGGGCAAGATGGTCAAGTTGCTGGCGGCGAAGGCGACGCTGATCGAGCGGCATTTCCCGCGCGGCCTGATCGGGTTGGGGTTGGCGCTGCAAGCGCTTTGGCCGCTGTCGCGGGCCGTGGTACTGACCGTCGCGGCGACGGTTCTGCGGCGGCCCGGCCTGGAGGCCAGCGCGGCAGCCTGGCGGTCGATCTGCCGGCGCCATCGCGACTGGTGGACGGGGTATGCGCCGCCCCCGGAGATCAATCCGTTGCCGCAAAGTGTGATGTCGTCAACGAGCGGTTAACCGTCGACCCATTACCGTCGGCCGCAGGCGCATCGTGCGCCGGAGACCGGACATGACAAGCCAGCAGACTGTTTTGGCGACGGGGACCATGCCCCCGGCTCAGCTCTCGGCGCCGGACTTTACGGTTGCGACTCTGATCAACAATCCCGCCCAATACCAGGCGATGCGGGCGTCGTTCGAGGCGCATGGCTTCACGCCTCAGTCCGTCGAATTTCTCGCCGCGCACAATCCGAAGTCCGCCTACAGCGCGCTCAACGATCTCTTGAACGAGGCCCGCGGGCGCTACGTCATCCTCTGCCATCAGGACATCAGGCTGATCGGCGATGACCGGGCGGCCCTCGAAGCGCGGTTGCGCGATCTCGATCAGCGCGACCCGAGCTGGGCGCTGGCCGGCAATTCGGGCGCCGTCGCGGTCGGACGCATGACGATCCGCATCACGGATCCGCACGGCCGCGACCAGCGCCACGGAACGTTGCCTGCGCGAGTGATGAGCCTCGACGAGAATTTCATCGTTGTCCGCCGCGCCGCGCGCATCGGCTTCTCGCGCAATCTCGATGGCTTCCACCTCTACGGCGCCGATATCTGTTTGGCGGCGGATATGATGGGGCATTCGGCGTACGTCATCGATTTCCACCTGGAGCATCTGAGCGGCGGTCGCAAGGACGCGTCGTTTACAACGGCCGTCACTCAGTTTCGTGCCAAGTGGTCGAAGGCTTTGCGGCCCCGCTGGCTGCAGACGCCGTGCACGCTGATGAGCCTGTCGGGCGGCCTCGCTGGCCGGCTGCTCGGCCGGCTTGGCGAGAAGCCCTATTGGCGTCTGGCCCGCCACCTGCCGGGGGCTACCGGGTGGCACCGCAACCAGGCTCCGACGGCCGGGCGCCACTGAGATGATTGCGTCGCGCCCGTTTTTCCAACGCCAGCTGTTCCAGCGCGTCGCGGGGCAGGGCGCGCTGTTGTTCGGTGGGTTTGCGACGGCGCAGGGGTTCTCGTTCCTGCGCAATGCCATGCTCGGTTATTGGCTGTCGAAGGGCGATTTTGGCGTTGCTGCGGCCGTGGTCGTGATGTTGCAATTGGTGGAAGCGCTCTCGGATGCGGGCGCTGACCGGCTACTGGTGCAGGCGCCGGACGGCGACGATCCGCGCATGCTGCAAACGGCGCATGCTATCCTGCTGGGCCGCGGACTGGCAACGGCGATCGTGCTCTTCGCGATCGCTGGTCCGGTCTCTGACTATCTGCGGCTTGCCGCGCATCGCGAGCTGTTCGAGGCGATCGCCGTCGTCCCTCTGATCAAAGGGTTCACGCATCTCGATCAGCGGCGCCGCCAGCGCCACTTCCAGAACCGCGATTTCGTCATGACCGAGGTGATTGCGCAGGGCGCGGCACTGGCGGCCCTGCCGGCGTTGCTATGGCTGTCCATCGCCCCCGTCGTCGTGGTGTGGGCGGCGCTGATCCAGGCGATCATGACCGTCGCCGTGTCCCATGCGTTGGCGGGTGTACGCTGGTCGCTGTCGGCCGATGCGGCGCGATTGCGGCGGTTTCTCGCGTTCGGCTGGCCGATCTGGGCAAGCGCTATTCCACTCGCGATCGTGTTTCAGGCGGATCGGATTGTTGTCGCCCGATGGCTCGGCATCGAGGCGCTGGCTGGCTACACGGCTGCGTTCATGGTGACGATGGTGCCGGGCTTGGTCGCGGCGCGCATCGGTCATTCGCTGATGCTGCCGCTGTTGACCGAGATGCGGGACAACCGGCCGGCCTTCATCAACCGGTATCGTCTGTTGATCGAGGCGACGGTGCTGATCGCAGCCGCCTATCTGGCAGTGTTTCTGGTGGCGGGTGGCAAGGCGCTGGCACTGGCGTTCGGGCCAAGCTACCGCGGCCTGCATGAGATCGTCGGACTGCTCGCGATCATGTGGACGGTGCGCATGGTGCAGGCGGTGCCCGGCATGGCGCTGATGGCAATGGGCGAGACGCGACCGCTGCTCTGGGCTGCCATTGTGCGCGCGTCGGTGTTGCCGCTGGTGGTTGGCGCGGCGAGCCTCGGATACGGGCTTGCCGGGATCGCGGCCGTCGGCACGATCGGCGAGTTGGCATCACTGGCGTTCGTGTCGCTTGCGGCAGGGCGCACGCTTCCCGGCCTCGGCTGGATGACTTTCGCGCGAACGCTTCTGCTGCTGCCGGTCGCGGCGATTGCCGCGCTGGCCGGCGCTACGCTGCCGAGCGGAATGCCGGGGGTTGAGGCGGGTGCCATCGGCCTGGCCGTTGCCACGGCTTGTGTCTGTGTCGGTTGCCTGGTGCAGCCGGCGCTGCGCACGCTGGTGCTCGGCGTGCTGCCGCTGCGTCAGGCCTAAGCCTGGCGCGCGGTGGCGACGGGAACGCTCGTGGGCTTGAGCGCGAGATCATAGGCTGCCAGCAGCTGCGCCCGCTCGGTTTCCCAACGCAGCAGATTGCGCGCGCGCTCGCGGCCGGTGGCGGCGAGATCCGAACGCAGGGTCTCATTGTCGAGCAATTCGCCCATCTGCGCCGCGAGGCTGAGCGGGCTATTGTCCGCGGCATAGAGCGCGGCGTTGCCCGCGATCTTGCGGCCTTCGCCGAGGTCGAATTGCACGAACGGGATGCCGAGCGTCATGTACTCGAACACTTTGTTCATCGAGATCTTGTCGTTGTAGGTGTTCTTCGGGTCCGGAATGGCGCCGATGTCGAATGTCGAGAACGCCTCGAGTAAGGGCTGTCCCGACAGGAAGCCGGTGAAGGTGACGTAGTCCTCGATCCCGCGCTCGCGGGCCAGACGCTTCAGGCCCTCGAGTTCGGTGCCGGAGCCGACGATCGCACACTGCACGTCGCGGCGGCCCTGGCGGTTGACGAGATCGGCCATGCCTTCGACGAGCAGATCGACGCCGTCCTGCGCGCCCATGATGCCGACATATCCGATGAGATGGCGGCGGCCATTCTTCAGTTCGAGACGCGGGGCGACGCGCTTGAAGCGCGTGAGGTCGGGAATCGAGCGCACGATGAACACGCGATCCGGGTCCATGCCGCCGCGCCGGACGGCAATATCCTTGAACGTCTCGTTGGTCGCGATCGAAACGTCGGCGGTGCGGAACGTCCAGCGCTCGAGCGTGAGCAGCAGGCGATGGAAGAACCCACGGCGGCCGAACTTGGCTTCGAACAGCTCCGGGTTGATGTCGTGATGGTCGAAGACAAACGGAATGCCGAGCAGCACCTTGAAGAAGCCGGCCAGCAGGAAGATGGTGTCGGGCGGGTTGCAGGCCTGGATGACGTTGAAGCCAACCTTGAAATAGGCCTTCCAGGCGAGAGCGAACTCCCACGCGAGCGCCCAGCTGTATTCGATGGCGTAACCGACGCAGCCATCGGCCTCGATCGGCAACGGATGACGGAAGACGTGGATGCCGTCGAGTTCCTCGTAGGGCGCGGTGTATTTGCCGCCCTTCGGGCAGACGACGGAAACGGTGTAGCCCGCGTCGCGCAGCGTGGTCGCTTCCTGCCACACGCGCCGGTCCAACGGCACGGTGAGGTTTTCGACGATAATCAGAACGCCTGTATTAGCCACGCTTCGTCTCCCGATAGCGCACGGGCGACGGGTTATCGGCTCCCCCCTGGTCCGCGCGTTCACCGGCGACAGTGGCGAAAAGGGATGAAGAAGCCGTCTGGAAACAGGACGAATATTCGGTGACACAAATGTCTCATTTTGAGACATCACGAAAAACGGGTCGAATACTGGAATTCATTTGACCAATTGGCAGTTGAATTGCAATGTTGGCACTCAGGTTCATGTTTTAGTAACGGTTTCGGCCGTTGATCCAGGTGCCCGTCGTGCCCGACCTCCGCTCATCGCGATCCGCCGCGCATATCGACCTCGAGACGATCCGCGAAACGATTGCCTACATGCATTCCGACCTGGGGCATGCGCCCGGGCTGGAGCGGGTCCGGGATGCGCTCGGCAACGCCTTGGTCGAGATCGACGCGCACATGCCGCCGAAGCGGCCGACAGCCCGGATCATCGAATTCATGCGGGCGCGGTTCGTGCCTTGGACGCCCGGCGCCTGAGGCGTCGTCGTCCGGCTCAAGGTTGTTGATCAACCCGTGCGTTCAATCAATCTCACGTCGGCGTGAGCAGGCCTCGCGGATAAGCTCCGGCTGTCTATATCCGTGGCATGCCCCGGTGGGACCGGCTGATCAGTTTGATCGCCGCCCAGCCCAAACAATAACGAGGCGAGCCATGAAGCTTATTTTGACGGCGGGTGCGCTCTGCGCTACGCTTTTTATAGCAACGATTGCGGCAGTTCACGCGCAGACGTTGACGAGCATCACCGACGACACCAATACGCCGATCGAGGTGGTCGGCGAGTAAGCTCCTGACCGATCCAACGACAACGGGCGGCCCATCGTGAGCCGCCCGTTTTCATTTCTTGCTTCTGGCGACTGCCGCCAATCGTCAGCCGCGGCGGGCCGGCATGGCGTCGATCGCCTGGCCGCAGGTTGGTGACAGCTTGGCCTGGTTGTCTTTCAGGCATTTCACGATCTTGCCGCCGCTGCGTTCGACGTTGGCGCACAGCGACTGCGCGTCGGCCCGGCAGGCTTGGCGCAGCGCTTGGCCTCGGCTCGCAATCTCGCCGATGGCCGCTTTGCAGTCGGGTGATAGCTTCGCTTCGTTCTGCATCAGGCATTTCATCCGGCCGCCGCCCTTATCGGCCGTCTGGCAATGTGTGGCGACGTCGGCGCGGCAGGCGGCGATGCGGGCGCGGCCCGTCTGTTTTTCGGCAAGTGCTGCGGGCGTTGCTGGAGCCTGCGCTTGCGGGCCCGATAGGACGGGCGCCGAAGGCACCGGCGGTGATCCAGCGGGGGCGCCAACCGCAGCATTCGATTGATTGGCGGCACCAACTCCGAGCCCAGCCGCTCGCCGCTCGTCACGAACGGCACTGCGGGCGTCGACGGCGGCCGCGCAGTCCGGTGACAGCTTCGCCCTGTTCTCCTTCAAACAGGCGATGCGGCGACCGCCACCAGCTTCAACGGACTGGCAAAACGTTGCCGCGTCGGTGCGGCAGGCCGCCATGGCACCGCGTGCCCCTTGCGCATGTGCGGACGCGATCGGCGCCATCAGAACAAGTGCGGCGCTGAGGGTGAACAGGGACGTCTGCATTGAAATACTCATTTCTCTACCTGTTGTTGACGATGGCGGTCTCGTGCCGCCGGTTGGGTGTTCAGCACCGGAAACGGCGGCCGGCGCGCGATCCGTCGCTCACGAGCCGATCAGGCGGCACGGTCACCGGCACACGTTAAGGAAATATCAGGAAATGGTGCGCGTCTGGACGGCCACGGATTGGACCACCACTTCGCCCTTGCGGACCATCAACGACAGTTCGCCCCGCTTCAGCCGCAAAGCATCCTCGCCGAACAGCTCGCGGCGCCAGCCTTTGAGCGCGGCGACGTCCGGTTCGCGCTCGGCGGCGATGCGCTCGAGGTCTTCGCTGTCGGCAATCAGGCGGGGTGCTACGCCGTGACGGCCGGCGGCCGCTTTCAACAGGACGCGCAGCAGATCGACGATCGCACCGGTTTCCGCCGACATCGCCGAGCCTTGATTAAGCGGAGGTACGCTTTTCGGATCGCGCTCGAGACCGCGCTTGACGGCGTCGACGATGTCCTTGGCCCGTGATGAGCGCGCAAATCCGTCGCTCAGCGTGCGCAATTCCGCCAGCTGTCCGGTCTCGGTTGGTTGCTGGTTGGCGATATCATAGAGGGCTTCGTCGCGAAGGATGCGGGCACGGGGCACATCCTGCGACTGGGCAAGACGCTCGCGCCAGGCCGCCAGCTCCATCAGAACGCCGAGCCCGCGCCGGTTGCGCACTTTGAGCTTCAGCCGCTTCCAGGCAGAATCCGGATCGATCTCGTAGGTCCGGGGGTCGATCAGTCCGGACATTTCTTCGTCGAGCCAGCTGGTGCGGTTGGTCTGCTCCAGCTCGGCCTTGAGATGGCGATAGACGTCACGCAGGTAGGTGACGTCGCCCAACGCGTAATGGAGCTGTTTTTGGGACAGCGGCCGCCGGCTCCAATCGGTGAAGCGCGACGACTTGTCGAGATCCTGGTTGGTGATGCGCTTGACGAGGTTGACGTAGCTGATCGAGTCGCCGAAGCCGCACACCATGGCGGCGACTTGCGTATCGAACACGGGAACGGGAACGATGCCAGCCTTGTAGTGGACGATTTCGATGTCCTGCCGCGCGGCGTGGAACACCTTCACGACCGCCGGGTTGGCCATCAGCCCGAAGAACGGCTTGAGGTCGAGATCGGCACTCATCGGATCGACGATGAACTCGAGATCGGCCGCGCCGCCCGCCATCTGGATCAGGCAGACCTTCGGCCAGAACGTCTGCTCGCGCATGAACTCCGTATCCACGGTGACGAAATCGTGGGCGGCAAGCCGTTGACAGGCCTCGGCAAGTTCGCAGGAGGTCGAGATGACGTGCATGGGGGCGGTATAGCTGCTTCGCGCCGGGTCTGTCCCGCAAAATTCCCGCGCGAGGTGAAGGCCCTGGGTCCGGTGTGGCTTGACAACGCGCGGGCTTGCTGCGTTTTTCCGGCGACATGTCACGTTAACGTGACGCCGAGGAGTTCGTTCGGGAAGCCGAGTAGCGGCGCCTGAGAAAACGTCGATAAATCATCTGTAACAAAGGCTTACGGCCATGGCCGAGACGAAGATGCACCGTTATCGCTCGCACACCTGCGGTGCGCTCCGGAAGGATGGCGTCGGACAGGCTGCTCGCCTCTCTGGCTGGGTACACAGGGTGCGCGATCACGGCGGCGTGCTGTTCATCGACCTGCGCGACCATTACGGGTTGACGCAGGTGGTGGCTGACCCGGACTCGGCGGCCTTCAAGGTGGCGGAAAAGCTGCGCTCCGAGTGTGTCGTCCGGATCGACGGCCGCGTCCGCGACCGGCCGGCCGGCACCATCAACGCCGAGCTGCCGACCGGCGAGATCGAGGTCTATGCCACCGAGATCGAGGTTCTGTCGGAGGCTAAGGAATTACCGGTCCCTGTGTTCGGCGAGCCGGACTACCCCGAGGACCTGCGGCTGACCTATCGCTTCCTGGATCTGCGGCGTGAGACGCTGCACGCGATCATCATGAAGCGGTTGGCGATCACCAAGTCGATCCGTGCCCGCATGCACGACGCCGGTTTCAATGAATTCCCGACTCCGATCCTGACCGCATCGTCGCCGGAAGGCGCGCGCGATTTCCTGGTGCCGTCACGCATTCATGCGGGCAAGTTCTACGCGCTGCCGCAGGCGCCGCAGCAGTACAAACAGCTCCTGATGATGTCGGGATTCGACCGCTATTTCCAGATCGCGCCGTGCTTTCGCGACGAGGACCCGCGCGCCGACCGGTTGCCTGGAGAATTCTATCAGCTCGACGTTGAGATGAGCTTTGTCGAGCAAGACGACGTGTTCGCCACCATGGAGCCGATCATCACCGGCGTGTTCGAGGAGTTTGCCGGCGCGAAAGCGGTGACCAACGGCTGGCCACGGATTCCCTACGATACGGCGATTGCCAAGTACGGCTCCGACAAGCCGGACCTGCGCAACCCCATCGAGATGCAGGATGTGACCGAGCATTTCCGCGGTTCGGGCTTCAAGGTGTTCGCCGGCATGATCGAGAAGGACCCGAAGGTCCGCGTCTGGGCGATCCCGGCGCCCGGCGGCGGCTCGCGTGCCTTTTGCGACCGCATGAACGGCTGGGCGCAGAAGGAAGGCCAACCGGGTCTCGGCTACATCATGTGGCGGGCCGAGGAAGGCGCGGCCGGCGCCGGCCCGATCGCCAAGAACGTGGGCGCGGATCGCGCGAGCGCCATCTTCAAGCAAACGGGCCTCGCGATTGGTGATGCGTGCTTCTTCGCGGCCGGCGATCCTGCGAAGTTCTACAAGTTCGCCGGGCTCGCGCGTGACGAGATCGGCCGCGAGTTGAAATTGATCAAAGAAGACCAGTTCGCGTTCGCCTGGATCGTCGACTTTCCGTTCTACGAGTGGAACGAGGAAGAAAAGAAGGTCGACTTCTCGCACAACCCGTTCTCGATGCCGAAGGGCGGCCGCGAAGCGTTGGAAGCCGCGGCGACAGCAGGCCGCGACGCGATCCTTGGGCTCAAAGCCAACCAGTACGACATGGTCTGCAACGGCTACGAGATCGCCTCGGGATCGATTCGGAATCACTTGCCGGAGACAATGGTCAAGGCGTTCGGCCTGACTGGCCTTGGGCCCGAGGAGGTCGAGGCACGGTTCGGTGCGTTGTATCGCGCTTTCCAGTATGGCGCCCCGCCGCATGGCGGCATGGCCGCCGGCATCGAGCGCATGGTGATGCTGCTCACCGGCACCAAGACGGTGCGTGACGTGGCGCTGTTCCCGATGAACCAGCAGGCCAACGACTTGCTGATGGGCGCGCCGAGCGAAGTCGGCTTGAAGCAACTGCGCGAGCTGAACATCCGCGTCAATGTGCCGGCAGCGGAGAAGAAGGGGTGAGTCCCTTCGCGCCTGCTCCGGTTATCGTGCTCGTCGGCGGCCCGAACGGTGCTGGCAAGTCGTCTTTTATCCGGCAGTATGTTGCGCAACACTATCTGAGTTTTGTCGTTCTCAACGCAGACGATATCGCCCGACAATTGGCGGCGACGGTTGCGATACCGGCGATTCGCAATGCACTTGCCGGGCGAGAGTTGCTCCGGCGCATCGATGGCGCCGTAGGTCAACGCGATAATGTCATCATTGAAAGCACGATTTCCGGGCGTGGCTATGCGAGGCGAATTCCGGATTGGCAAGGCGCGGGGAACAGGGTCATCCTTCACTATCTGAAATTGCCATCAGTTGAAGCATCGATCGATCGAGTTCGGCGAAGGGTTGAAGCTGGCGGCCACGATATCCCGATCGTCGATTTACGCAGGCGCTTCGCCAAGAGCCTCAATAATCTTGAGCACCTCTACAAGCCGCTCGTTGATGCATGGTATGTTCGGCGAAGCGAGGAAGGTGGTTTTCCTTTGGAATCCTACTTCGAGAGGAGCTAGCAAATCGCCATGGCCACGATACCAACCGAGCGTGATATCTCAGAGAAGGCGGCGGAGCGGGCTGCCCTTGCAGCCATGCAAGGGTCGACAGCCGTAAAATCCGGAAAGCTAGATGACACGATCTTTGAGCTGCAATCTGCAGCGACACAAATACTTGCTCATGCACAACGCGCGACAATGGCTTGGATAACCGGGTTCGAAGCCGCAAGGAAGATTCAGAGTGATTCAAACATTGCGAATGGGCTTTCGTTCTTTGAGACTGGAAATTCTCTCGATGTCATTTTCCATGCATTGATAGAGGGAGGGTTACTTGGGGCGTACAAATTGTCCGATCCGGTCCCGCCAAAGGGCGAAGTGCCGATCACCCTCTGTTTGATTTCGAAACGCTTGCACGATCGTCCTGAATTGCGACAGCGCTTCGTTGGCGAGGAGTGGGCACGGGATCTGGGATATCAAGAGTCTATGTTGGCTTGGGCCGTTCAAGGCAATGTCGAGCGGATGACTCGTTTCATGACACTTGTGCCGCCAACGTGGTGTGAAAAATCTGTCACATGCCTGGGATCACACGACTTGCTGAAATTGCGGAATGAAGCAAGACCTCTCCGCCTCGGTCATCTTGCGCACCATATTCCTAACCTTGTGACCCACCTGCCGACGTACGATGCTTCAGGAAAGCTTGTCGATTTGACACTGGACCTCGCGACGGATCTGGCTTTCCTCCTCAAGGGGTCTGCGGTCAGCGCGCAGGACTATCGGGAGTTTGCTCAAAAGCAAGCCGCAAATTACTGGGAGGCGACCTTAGATGGGCCGCGCCAAGGGTATTTGCTGCATCAGCAAAAGTTAGAAGCCGTGACCAAGGGTTAGTCGCTCGCAACGGTCGCCCTACCCCTTTCCGCGGTGGGTGCGTGCGCCGTCGGCGGCTTGCAGGACGACGGCGACCAGGATCAACGCCCCGCCTGCAATCACGCCGAGCGTCGTCGTTTCGTTGAAGACCAGATAGGCCCAGACCGGCGCGGCGATCGATTCCGATTGCGCCAGCATGATCAGTGTGACCGCTGGCACGGCGCGCGAGCCCCATGCCATCAGCACGAGACCGGCGGCCAGAATGATCCCGCCGTGAAGGAGGGCAAGACCCGCATCTTTCAACGGGATGGCGGCCGGCAATCCGCGCGCAAGCAGAACGGCTAGGCAGGCCAGGATTGTCAACCCGCCCGTAGCAACCAGCGCCGCGTCGAGATCCTCAGCCCGTGCTCCGCGGATCGCAAGCGTGTAGAGCGCGAAAGCGAGCGCCCCGCCGAGGGCCAGGAGCCGTCCGTCCCAGTTCCCGCCGTGCAAACCGCCGCCTGTCATCAACGTGACGCCACCCAACGCGATCGCGATCGCGATCGCGCCGAGCAGACCAATGCGTTCACCGAGCAGCGGATAGGCGAGCGCCGCCGCCATCAGCGGCGCCAGAGATAGCAGAAAAAAGACTTCGGCGATGGTCGTCAGTTTCACGGCGGCAATGAACCCGATCTGGCTCAGCACCATTGCCACTGCCGCGAGCCAGCCGAACCCGCGCATGTGACGGACCTGCGCAATCGGACTGATGGCATGCCGGCTGTAGGCGATGGTCGAAACCGCGATGGTGAAGCCGATGGAGCGCCAGAGCAGATACTGGAAGGCGTCGGCGCCGCCGGCGCCGCGAATGCACAACACGCCGAGGCTCAAGATCAAACCCGACAGCAGCACGGCGGCGCAGCCCGCAAGATAGGATCGCGCAGGAAGCGCAGTGGACGGTGGCATGCAAGGATCTCTGGCTTGGGCTCTCTGGCTCGGGTCGCGCACGGGCGTGCATATGACGCGATTTGCCCTTAGTCCGCCATCAAATGCGGAACAAAGCGCGCGCCGCGGCCGGTGACGAGGTTGCGGTCCTCGCGGATGCCGATGCCGCGCGGATCGCCGTCGATGACCCAGAGGCCGATCACTGGCCGCCAGCCGTCGAAGTCCGGGAGCGGCGCCAGCGCTTGCGCGATCGTTGCCATGTCGGTGTAGGGCCCGTCCGTCGCATCCCGCAGGCCGCCTTGTTCAATGATCATGTTGGCACCTTCCCGGCCGAGCAGCGGTTTCAAGATTGCAGGCCCATCGATAGCCGCCCGGTCGAACGATGCGGGCAGCAGATTGGGATGGCCGGGAAACATCTCCCAGAGCAGCGGAAGGATGCCCTTGCTCGCGGCGATCACGCGCCATGCCGGCTCGATCATCGACATGCCGCCGGTCGCCAGATGCGGAAAGAACGGCTCTTCCGCCAGCCAGTCCCACGGGTAGAGCTTGAACATGGCATCGATGCGCGACTGCTCCAGATCGAGGAAGTTTGTGCCGTCCCATCCGATCGACGGAATATCGATCAAGTGCCCATCGAGCCCGGCCTGCAGGCAGGTGTCCTGCAGATAAGCGGTTGTGAGCAGGTCATCATCGTCGTCCGGAATGCACGCGAAATGCACGCGCTGCAGGCGGCCGCTGCGCCGCCAGTCCGTCCAGGCCTCGATCAACCCTTCGTGGATCGAATTGTACTGGTCGGCGCAGGGGTAGCGTTCCTCGAGCCAATGCCATTGCACGACGGAGGCTTCGAACAGTGCGGTTGGTGTGTCGGCATTGTACTCGAGCAGCTTCGGCGGGCCGTTGCCGTCGAAGCGCAGATCGAAGCGGCCATAAAGGGAGGGTTCGCGCTGCCGCCAACTGCGTTCGGCAAGCGCGACCAGATTGGCGGGAATGCCAAGCTCACATGCGCGACCGGTCTCGATGACGCGCGCAACCGCGGCATCGATCATCGGGACCAGCTCTGCGGCGGCCGCGTGCAATGTCTCGATCTCGGCGGATGTGAAGGCGTAGGCCGCATCCTCGCGCCAATAGGGTGAGAGCGGGGCGGGCCCCAGGTCCATGCCGAGAGCCGCCAACTTCGCCTGCCAGCCGGGTCGAGGTTCGAGTTGAATTCGCCGCATCCAGGGCTGACCCTTATTACCGATGCCGATAGGCGAGGCCCATCAGCCCCCGCGGAAGAACGACCGGCCAGAAGAGCTTGCGGATGACGATCGCCGGCATCCGAAGCCACCGCGTGCCGGCTCGACACCGATCCGGCGTGCGTTCCAGGACGGTCCAGCGCCCGGATCCCGGCCGTTGCAAGCCGACGGCTGGCCGTTGACCATGCGATAAGCGGGGCCGAGAACCTTCGGACCAGTAGCCAGAACTTCGGTCGAGCAAACCGAACCACGATAGTCGAAAACGCAATCGGCGTGGTTCTTGTAGACATTGCGGTGATAGGTACCGCTGTCGCTGCTACATCCCGAAAGCAGGGTCGCAAGGCTTCCTGCCGTGCCGAGCACGACCAGGTTGACGGCCTTGCTGCGCCAGCGCGGCCGCTCCTCGATCATGGCGTCATGCTCGCCGCGTTGAGGAGCCCGAGTGTGATCGCAAGCGCACCCTTCATGATGCCGGAGGCCATGTCGCCGTCCTCGATCGCCTGATAGAGGCGCGGTTGCACGTACGACAGCACCCAGTGTCCCGCGACCTGCACGATGAGGCCGATAAGTCCCCAGAGCACGACTTCGCCGATGCCGGACGAGAACGAGATGGCGCGCGAGAGCACCAGGGCAAAGCCGATCATGGCGCCCGCAAGGCCGAGCGCGGCGGCCGTGTTGCCTTTGCGGATCAGCTCCAGCTCGGGATGCGGCGTCGAGCGCGTATAAGCGGCAATGAAGGTGGCGACCAAGGCCAGCGATACCGCGAGGTACAATAAGAATGCCGAGATCAACTCAAGAAAATGCATCATTGAAAATCGCTCCGCGACATTGACGATGGAGCTAGATTACCACAATGCCGGCTCGGGATCGCGGGGCCGGATCGATCATTTCCAATCATCGTTTACGGGATGTCGTTGCGCCTTCAGATGCCCCCTATCGCATCCGGCGCTATGTGCGGCGCCGCTCCGGGGTGTCCTTCTTGACGCCGCGCGAGATCAGGAAGCGCGGGTTGCGCACCTGCAACTCGTGGACCAGATAGGCGCGCAGGCGCTTGCGAATATCCGGATACATCTCTTCCGAGATCGAGCCGCTACGGATCTGCCGGGCCATATCCGCCAGAGTCCCGTCGCCGTCCTCGTAGAACGCGTCGAGCAGGGCGAGATGCAGCGCATCTGCCTCGACGGCGACCTCGCGCTGGGCGATGTCGATGGCGTTGGCGAGCATCGCCACGGTGTAGCGCTTGTCCGCCGGCAGCGACGGCATGATCTCGGTGCGCAGCGTTTCCTGCACAAGATCGAGCAGGGATTCGGCATTCAGCCGGTCGGTCATGATGGGCCTCCGCTTTTTGCCGCCAGCTTCTCGATGATCTCGAGCGCATCGAACTCCATCTCCGGCGGCATCAGTCCGGTCAGCGCCAGCTCCAACGAGCGTTCACCACCCTTGATGAAGCGGTCGCCCTGCAGCAGCGCAATGGTTGCCCAACGGGCCGCCGCAAGCACCTCGAAATACTGGATCTCGGGGGCCGTGACCTTCATGGGTGCAGCGGCATTGTAGCCCTCCAGGAGAGATGCGAATTTGGCGATGCCGCCGGCGACCTTCTCGTCGTTGCCGAAGCGCCAGCAGCGGGCAATGAACCAGCCGATGTCCTCGCGCGGATCGCCCCAATGGCAAAACTCCCAATCCAGCACGGCGGTCAGGCGGCCGGCATCGACCATGTAGTTGCCGGTCCGCAAATCCCCGTGCACCAGCGTCGTGACGCGCGGCTCGGGTGCATGCGCGTCGAGCCAGCAGAGAATGAACTCCAGCGCCGGCCGCGGCTCGCTGGCGGTCGAGAGGCCAGCTCGCAACTCGGTAACGACGCGACGCGAGGGATTGTCGTCGGGGACCTCAAGAAACGGCAGGACGCCAGGGGCCGGGCGGATCGAATGAATCTTCGCCATTTCGCGGCCGATGTCGGCTGCCAGCGCGTCACCGAATGTTGGCAGCTCCGGATCGCGCACGATCCGACGGCCCTGTGCATTGCCGGAAACGAAACCCTGCACCGCGAACGGCGCACCGATCAGCGTCTTGTCTTCGCAAACGGCGATCGGTTGTGCGACCTTGACGCTCGCGGCGTGCGCCGCCTCGATGCAGCGGAATTCGGCAATGCGGTCGAGGCTGACGGTGAGGCCGGCCGCGGCATCGGTGCGCAGAACCCAGGTCTGGCGCCCGGCATGCTTGCCGCCGGCGACATTAACGTCGAGACGCCAGTTCTCTTGCACGGCGCCGCCGGACAGCAGCGCGGCTGCGTCGATGCTGAGCGTCGATGCGCCGACAGCCGTTGCGAGCCAGGAGGCCAGCACGTCGAGCTTGGCAGGATCGAGCGTTCGCGCCCGGCCGTCAGTCGGTGTCGCGGCCATTGTCACTCCGTCGGCAGCAGATGGCCGCCATCGACTGTAAGAACGCTGCCCGTCATGAAGGACCCGGCCTCGGAGGCAAGCAGCAGCAGCGGACCATCCAGCTCTTCGAGGCGGCCGAGCCGGCGGAACGGAATGTGCGCAATCATGCGCTTGCCGGCGTCCGTTTCCCAGTAGCTGTCGTTGAGTTCGGTCGCGATATAGCCGGGCGCCAGTGAGTTCACGCGGATCTTGTCGCGCGCCAGCTCCAGCGCCATCGTTCGCGTCAGTGCGATCACGGCAGCCTTCGAGGCGGCGTAGGCGCCAAGCGTCTTGATGGCGCCGAGACCGACGATCGAGGAAATGTTGATGATCGATCCGCCTTTGCCAGCCGCCACCATGCGCCGGGCGGCCTCCTGGCCGACGCGGAACACGCCGTCGAGATTGACGTCCAGCACGCCGCGCCATTGCGCCTCGCTCATGCGCGTGATGTAGGCGGGATCGGTGACGCCCGCGTTATTGACGAGGACGCCGACCGGGCCGACCGCAGCTTCGGCCGCATCGAAGCAGGCCTTCACGGACGCGGGATCGCGCACGTCGAGCGCCAGAGGTACGGCCTTGCCGCCGGCCGCAGCGATGTCGCGGGCAAGCGCCTCGAGACGATCTGTCCGGCGCGCCGCGATCACGACCGTTGCACCGGCGCGCGCGAGCACGCCTGCGAAATGCTGGCCGAGGCCGGAAGAGGCACCGGTGACGAGGGCCACTTTGCCGGCGAGTGAAAACGGTTGGGACGTCATTTTTGTCTTTCGCCCTCTCCCCATACGCGATGGGGAGAGGGTCGTTTTTGGGGGGACGGATCAGAACTTGCCGACGAAATCGCCTTTGCCGACCTCGACGCCGTTGTGGCGCAAGATGTTGTAGGCGGTCGTGATGTGGAAATTGAAGTGCGGGTAGGCGTGGGTCATCAGATACTGGTGGCCCTTGAGAGTCTTAGGCTGGCCACCAATCGTCAGACTAATATCCTTCGATTCAGAGCCGTCGATCTGAGCGGGCTTGAACGTGCCGACGTAGTCGATCGACTTCTGCAGGCGGGCTTTGAGATCGGCGAAAGATGTCTCGTTGTCCTCCCACTTCGGGATGTCGACGCCGGCAAGCCGGGCGACGGCGCCCTTCGCCATGTCGGAGGCGATCTGGACCTGACGCTTCAGCGGGAACATATCGGGCGCGAGCCGCGAATTGACGAAAACCTCTTCGTCGATTTTCTTGGCCTTGGCGTGTGCCTCGGCCTTGTCGAGGATGCCGATGAGATTGGTCATCAGGCGCTGCATGACGGGGACGGACGTTTGGTACATCGAAACGGACATTCTGGCCTCACTTGAAACGGCTGTGCCGGCTGCTGCCGGCGGCGCGCATATTGATCGGTTTGGCGACCGCGCGCAATTCGCGTGTGCAATTGCGAAATGGAGATGTGCAACCGGGGGGCGGCTGCGGCTCAAGACCGGCGCGTGGCGCCAATTCCGTGGCCAATTCCGTGGCTGGCCAAGGACATGCGGCTCGCCTACCATTGCTGTCACGTTTCAAAGCCACCCTGCAAGAGGTCCCCATGTCGCGCGAACGCATGTCGATCATATCCGAGGACAAATTGTCGGAGGCCCAGAAAAAGGCGTCCCAGGAGTTCGCGGAGGGGCGCGGCTATCCGGTTCGGGGGCCGTTTGCGGCGCTCCTGCGCAGTCCCGAGGTCATGTTGCGAGCGAAGGCGATGGGCGACTATCTGCGCTTCAAGAGTTCGATCCCTCCTCGGTTAAACGAGCTGGCCATTCTGGTCACGGCGCGCCAGTGGGGCCAGAACTACGAGTGGCATGCGCATCGTCCGCTCGCCGAGAAGGCAGGGCTCAATCCCGACATCGCGCAGGCCGTGGCGGAGGGCCGCCGTCCCGTCAAAATGGCCGCCGACGAGGAGCTGGTGATCGATTTCTGCACGGAGCTGCATGTCCACAAGAGTGTGAGCGACGCGACATATGCGCGTGCGGTGGCCGCATTCGGCGAGCAGGGCGTCATCGATCTGACGGCCGTCAACGGCTACTACACGCTGATCGCGATGGTGCTCAACGTGGCGCGCACCCAGCTGCCGGCGGGCGCGACGCCGGGTCTCCCGCCGATGCCGAATTGACGCTCTTCGAGGGAGTCCGCCGACATGCATGTTGATCGTGAGCAGTTGAAGACCGCGGTGGCCCAAGGCGTCATTAGCGACGAGCAGGCGCAGAAGCTCTGGGCCATGCTCGAAGCCGACCAATCGGCGGTTCCGCGATTCAATTTCACCAATGTTCTCTATTACCTCGGTGGCATGATCGCGATCGGCGGGGTTTCGGTCTACGTGACGTTGGCGTGGGAATTGCTGGGTGGGCTTGGGCTGTTTCTGATCGCGGCGATCGGGATCGCTGTTGCTTATTGGCTGACGCAGTATTTCCTGGACGAGAAGCGTTTGCCGATCCCGGCCGGGATCATGGCGGCCTTGATGGTGGCGCTGGTTCCGCTCGGGGTCTATGGGCTGCAGAAGGCGTTCGGATTCTGGGAGTCCGACGCGACCTATCGCGACTACCATCGGATCATCGACTGGCGCTGGATCATCATGGAACTGGCGACGCTCGCGGGTGGGGCGCTCGTGCTGCGGCGTTTTGGGCTGCCATTCTCGGTGATGCCGATCGCGGTGACGCTCTGGTACATGTCGATGGACCTGGCGCCGCTTATTCAGCAGATCATTCTCGGTGTTGTGCCACCCGACAAGTCGGCAGACTGGCGCGCGCAACAGCCTTACTGGACGCAACTCTGGGAATTGCGGAAATGGGTGTCGCTGGTGTTCGGTCTGGCCGTTACCGCACTGGCGTTCCGGGTCGATCTCAGAACCCTCGACCGGCGCGATTTCTCGTTCTGGCTGTATATGGCTGGCGTCGCCGCGTTCTGGGGCGGCTTGACGTCGATGAACTCGGGCAGCGAGATCGGCAAGTTCATCTACTTCCTGATCAACCTCGGCATGATCCTGGTGGGAGCGGCCATTGCGCGGCGCGTGTTCACGGTGTTCGGGGCGATGGGCGTAGCCATGTATCTCGGCCATCTCTCCTACAAGGTGTTCAAGGATAGCCTGCTGTTTCCGGTCATCCTGACATTGCTCGGCCTCGGGATCGTCTGGCTCGGCATGCAGTGGCAGCGGCATGAGCCGGCGATCACGGCGGCTTTGCGCGAACGGTTGCCGCTTGCCTTGCGCGAGCTGATCGAGCGTCGGGCGGGGTAGCCCCGGCGTCGGCTCAGGATTGGTGCGGCTGGGTCAGGTCTTCATCGCATAGGTATGGGCGGCAGCCGGGAAGGTGCGGTCTCGGACCTCATTGGCGTAGGCCGCAAATGCCGCCGACATCGCCTCATCGACCCGACCGTACATCTTGACGAACTTCGGCACGCGCGGCGACAGGCCCAGCATATCGTCCATCACGAGGATCTGACCGTCGCAGGTGGCCGACGCGCCGATACCGATCGTCGGGATTGCGATGCTCCGCGTGATTTTGGCGGCCAGCGGTTCCGCCATGGCCTCGAGGACGACCGCGAAGGCGCCCGCATCGGCAACGGCTGCCGCGTCGGCCTCGATCGGCGCCCACTCGTCGGCCGTCCGTCCTTGCGATTTGAAGCCGCCGAGCGTGTTGATCGCCTGTGGGGTGAGCCCGATGTGCGCCATCACCGGAATGCCGCGCTCGACCAGGAAGCGGATGGTCGGCGCCATGCGCGTGCCGCCTTCGAGCTTCACGGCGCCGCAGTCGGTATCCTTCATGACGCGGACGGCATTGCGGAAGGCGGCTTCGGGCCCCTCCTCATAGGTGCCGAACGGCATGTCGACAACGATCAATGCCCGCTTCGCCCCGCGTACGACGGCGCGGCCATGCAGGATCATGTCGTCGAGTGTCACCGGGACGGTCGAGTTGTACCCGTGCAGGACCATGCCAACGCTGTCGCCGACGAGCAGGAAATCGACGTGGGGGTCCGCCAGCGCGGCCGTTGTCGAGAAATAGGCCGTGAGGGAGACGATCGGCGATCCGCCCTTGCGGTTGCGAATGTCGCTCGCGGTGATGCGGCGGACCGCGCTTTGCGCTTGTGCAGACATGACACCTCTCGAGAACCTGCAGGGGTGACCCGTATTTTCGCAAGCCTGGGGCCGGGTTGGCAATTCCTATTGCTGCATTGCGGCAATGCGACGTTGAGGAATGGTCCGGTTCCGGGAATCCTTATGACAGTGCCCAGCCCGATCTGGTAGGGAACGGCTGAGCCTGCCCCCGTGTCCCGTGCACCGGCGGCGGCCGAGATCATCGATTCAGGACCTCCCAGCAGGAAACCCGCATGACTTACGTGATCGACCCGCCGATGCAGGCTGCGTTGCCCATCAAAGGGTCCGACAAGCTCTTTCCGATCCACCGCATCTACTGCATCGGCCGCAACTACGCCGAGCACGCCCGCGAGATGGGACATGATCCGAACAAGGAGCCGCCGTTCTTCTTCCAGAAGAACCCGGACAATGTGCGCACGGACGGCAAGTTTCCCTATCCGCCGGGCACCAGGGATGTGCACTTCGAGATCGAGATGGTCGTCGCGCTGAAGTCGGGCGGCCTCAACATCAAGTCGGAAGACGCCATGAAACACGTCTGGGGCTATGGCGTCGGTCTCGACATGACGCGCCGCGACTTGCAGGGCAAGGCGAAGGACATGGGGCGCCCCTGGGAGGTCGGCAAAGCGTTCGAGTACTCGGCGCCCATGACAGTGCTGGTGCCGGCCGGCCCGTCGATCAATCCGGACAAGGGCGCGGTGTGGCTCGACGTCAATGGTAAGCGCCGCCAGACCGGCGATCTCAACCAGATGATCTGGGATGTGCCGGGACAAATCGCCTACATCTCGACGCTGTTCGAGCTGAAGGCCGGCGACCTGATCATGACCGGCACGCCGTCGGGCGTTGGTGCGATCGTGAAGGGCGACAAGCTCCACGGTCACGTCGATGGCGTCGGAGATCTCATGGTCGAGGTGGTTTGATCCAGTCGGGGTGACGATCCAACGGCGCACTGGCCGTTTGTCTCCTGAAAAAGCCGCCGCCCGGACCTCTCCGAGGGCGGGCGGAACCATGCAAGACGCAGCAGCAATAGAGTAGCAACAGAGCGGCAATGCCGAGCCGGCAGGGAGAAACTTGAAATGTCACACGGTCATGGAGCGGGACACGGCGGCGGCGAGGGTGACAGTAAGTACATCGCGATTTTCATCTCGGTGCTCGCACTGTTCTTGGCGATCGCCGAGACCTTCGCGAAGGGAGCTCAGACCAACTCCATCGCCTATAACGTCGAGGCGTCGAATCTGTGGTCCTTCTATCAGGCGAAGACGATCCGCCAGACAACATTGAAGACCGCGACAGAGCAGATGGAGATAGATGTTCAGCTGGCCAAGGATCCCGGGACGAAACAGCTCCTGGAGAAACGGGTCGCGGGGTGGAAAGAGGACGTGGCCCGGTATCAGTCAGAACCGAAGGCGACCGGCGGTGAAGGCCGCAAGGAGCTGCAGGAGCGTGCCATCGCTGCGGGCAAGAAGCGCGATCTTTACGCCGAGAAATATCATCACTACGAGGTGGCGTCGGCTGCGTTCCAGATCGCCATCGTCCTTGCGTCAGTCTACCTCATCACGCATGTCGTCTATATGCTCTGGGGCGCGGGGTTTCTTGCGGTTCTGGGGACCTTCTTCACGATCGTCGGATTTTTCTTCCCGAGCGCCATCCATCTCTTTTGATTGCGGGAGCGGTGCATGGGATGTCTGAAAGCACGCGTGTTGCGCTGCGTGAGCGCCTTGGCTGTGCTGGTTTCCACCGGCGTGCCTGTTGCGCACGCACAAAATTATCCCGAGAAGGCGATCCGGCTGATCATTCCGTTTCCGCCGGGCGGCAGCAACGACATTGTCGGCCGGGTGATCGCACAGGGCCTCGGCGAGCGGCTTGGGAAATCGGTGGTCGTCGACAATCGCTCGGGCGCCGGCGGCATCATCGGTGCGGATGCGGCCGCCAAATCTGCGCCCGACGGCTACACGCTGCTGTTGATCTCATCGGCCTTCACGATGAACTCGTCGCTGCACAAGCTGGCCTATGATCCGGCGACCGCCTTCATGCCGATCGCCATGCTCGGCAGCGCGCCGAGCGTCCTCGCCGTGCACAGCAAGCTTGCGGCAAGTTCGGTCGGCGAGCTTCTTGCGCTGGCGAAAGCGAAGCCTGGGCAACTCCGGCTCGCCTCCGCGGGCGTCGGCAGCTATCAGCATCTGGTCAGCGAACTCTTCCGGCTGCAGACCGGAACCGATTTTCTGATCGTCCAATATAAGGGCGGTGGTCCGGCCCTGAACGACCTGGTGGCAGGGCATGTCGATTTCTCGGTCGGCACTATCATCCAGACGCTGCCTTTCATCAAGTCGGGCCAGCTCAAGGCGCTGGCGATTGCCGGGAAGACGCGAATTGCAGCGCTGCCGGATGTCCCGACGGTCGCCGAGGCCGGCGTCGCCGACTACGACGCCAGCAATTGGTGGGGAATCCTGGTGCCGGCAGGGACGCCGCCCGTCATCACCGAGCGCCTATCCAAGGAGATTGGCGTGGTGCTCGACCAGCCCGAGCTCAAAAAGCGGTTCGACGCTGAGGGAGCCGAGATCATCCGCATGACGCCGGCCGAGTTCGGCACTCTCATCGCGACCGAGACGGCAAAATGGGCGAAAGTCGTCAAGGACGCCAAGATTACCGCGGAATGACGCCCGTCGTTTTGCCGCATCAATCTCGCAAAACGAAAACGGCACGGGCCCAGAGCCCATGCCGTTTCTCAAGTCATGGCAAGTGCGCGGTTATTGGTTGCCGCCGCCGCCGCCGCCGCTGTCACCCGAGCCTTCCGAGAACTTGGTTTTCGACTGTGACGCCTTGCCAACTTCCTCGAAGTACTTCGTGTCGTCGCCGATCATGAGGGACGGATTGCAGAGCGGGGCGCAGTTGTAGGTCTCGCGCTTGACGCCGCGATGCAGGCTCACGATCCGCGCATCCTCGCGGGTGACGACCACGCGCTGGTCCTGGATCACATTGCGCTCGCTATCGAGGGCGATCACGTTGGTGACGCCAAAGGTCTTGCCGGTGACGACCAGCAGATTGCCGGAGTTCACGGTGACGTCCGCGATGCTGGGATTGCCGACGATGATCTCGGCCACGGGGCGCGGGAGGCGCAGGAGCTGCGACTGATCGTATTTGACGACCAAGTCCTCGGCCCGGGCGGACGAGAATGGCAGGACCGCCAGCACACTGGCGGCAAAGCCAGTGGCGAATGCGAACGTCCGCGACCGGACCAGGCGGGAAACGACGGGGCTCGACATGGCGGAACAACTCCTCGGCTTCAATTGTCTCGGCCGATTACGCCAGCAAAAGGTGAACGAATCGCAAAGAGATGCGGCAATTGTCGCAAATTGAGACATCGGTGGCCGCCGTCTCGCGGGATTGGTGGGCGGCGTCACCTGGACCGGGGCAAACCATTGGTGCCGAGCCCGACGCCCAACCATCGCCGGATGGCGTCGATGCCCAGATCAGGATCCGCCCAGCATGCTCGGGAATATTCGGCAGCAATGTGTCAAATCTGCTGGTCAACCAATGATTAGGTTTGCCGGAAGCCAATGACTGTGCGGTTTAAAACCACTATGCTTAGAAAGTATTAGATTAACTTCTTGTTGTCTATGGTAATCTCGTGGTCGATCATTCTATATTGATTGAATCTATTGACGGCGATCGAGCATCCGCTTCAAAGAACTGTTATTTTTACTTGTTTTTAATTCAGGAACGGTAGGTTCATTCCAGTTCAGCGGAACAACACCCCGTTGTCTCTGAAACTGAAGACAAAACAACAGCAAGAGTTGGGAGAGTACCATCATGACGACCCTGTCGAAGTTCGCGAAGTGTGAATCGGGTGCAACGGCCATCGAGTACGGCCTGATCGCAGCCCTCATCGGCGTTGCCATCATCGCCGTCCTGCAGTCGACCAGCACCGAAATCAAGGCAACGTTCAACGACGTCGCCACCGGCCTGAAGGCCCGCACGGGCAAGTAATCCGGCGCTCGCAGCTGCGAGCGATACGGCTTATCGCGAACCGCCTGGCACCTCCGGTGCCGGGCGGTTTTGCGTTGCGACGTCCGTTTCGTGCGGATGGTCAAGTCGCGTTGTGTTTTCAAAACGATACCGAAAATTAACTGCGTTACTTCACGACGATTTAAAACAATTTGGGTAGCGTCCATTTCAACCAGCGCAAACAGGTCTGCTGGTGAAACCTTTTGGGAGAGAGATCCATGACGACCCTGTCGAAGTTCGCGAAGTGTGAATCGGGTGCAACGGCCATCGAGTACGGCCTGATCGCAGCCCTCATCGGCGTTGCCATCATCGCCGTCCTGCAGTCGACCAGCACCGAAATCAAGGCAACGTTCAACGACGTCGCCACCGGCCTGAAGGCCCGCACGGGCAAGTAATCCGGCGCTCGCAGCTGCGAGCGATACGGCTTATCGCGAACCGCCTGACACCTCCGGTGCCGGGCGGTTTTGCGTTGCGGGGTAAAAGTTGGTCAAGGACCTGCAAGAAATGTTTTCTTAATTGCGTTAATTCACAGGGTCTTAAACGGCGATCCGTACATTGCCCGGAATAGGCGCCGCAAAAAAAACCGCGCGCCAAGATGCCGGCGCCGCCATCGTCGGCCAACATGATCGGGAGAGAGATCCATGACGACCCTGTCGAAATTCGCAAAGTGCGAGTCCGGTGCAACGGCCATCGAGTACGGTTTGATCGCAGCCCTCATCGGCGTTGCCATTATCGCCGTTCTCACATCGGTTCAGACCGAAATGATCGCGACCTTCAACGATGCCGTCACGGCAATGAAGAGCCGGACAGGCAAGTAACCGCGCTGGTTGGGTTCGAGATGTTCCGCCTGGCTCGCGCTGCGAGCCGGGCGGTTTGCGTTTGATCTGATCATGAAACTCATGATCGGTGGCGCTTCTTGCAACGAGAAATGCGAGCCGGACTGTTTTCTTAAATTAGCAGAATATTAGGCGCATTTCTTGACGCGATCTTAGAATGTCAGGACTATCTTTCCACATGTACCCGGCGAAGTGGCTCACGTGAGCGCAAGTGCCAGGACGCCCGGAAAAGTTTAGTCAAGAATTGGGAGAGAGATCCATGACGACCCTGTCGAAGTTCGCGAAGTGTGAATTGGGTGCAACGGCCATCGAGTACGGCCTGATCGCAGCCCTCATCGGCGTTGCCATCATCGCCGTCCTGCAGTCGACCAGCACCGAAATCCAGGCAACGTTCAACGACGTCGCCACCGGCCTGAAGGCCCGCACGGGCAAGTAATCCGGCGCTCGCAGCTGCGAGCGATACGGCTTATCGCGAACCGCCTGGCACCTCCGGTGCCGGGCGGTTTTGCGTTGCGGGCCGGCGTTGCGATTGTATAAAAATCGCCGATTTACGACATTCTAACCAGATATTTTGACACCATATTATGGTCTCGCGGGCAAAATCATCCTTGTACCCGGCGGAAAGGCTCGAAGGAGCGCAAGAGCCAGGACGCCTAAAAATGTGTAGCCAAGAGTTGGGAGAGTACCATCATGACGACCCTGTCGAAGTTCGCGAAGTGTGAATCGGGTGCAACGGCCATCGAGTACGGCCTGATCGCAGCCCTCATCGGCGTTGCCATCATCGCCGTCCTGCAGTCGACCAGCACCGAAATCAAGGCAACGTTCAACGACGTCGCCACCGGCCTGAAGGCCCGCACGGGCAAGTAATCCGGCGCTCGCAGCTGCGAGCGATACGGCTTATCGCGAACCGCCTGGCACCTCCGGTGCCGGGCGGTTTTGCGTTGCGGCGCGTGTCAGACGGCAATCTGGGTGCGAATGCGCGCGATCGTCTCGATGTGCCGCTCGTGGTCGCCGACGAAGCGCAGCACCAGATGCCGCGCGCCAGCCTTGGCATACCCGCCGAGATAGTGCGCCACCTCTGACGCCGGGCCGGCAAAGCACTCCTGGCGCTTGCGCAGTGCGACAGCGGGCGCGCCGTAATACTGCTCCAGATAGCCGTCGAGCCGCCGATTGGCTTGGGCGATATCCTCATCAATCGAGAGCGTCAGGTACATCGAGCCGGTCAGGCGCGAGGGATCGCGCCCGGCGCCGTGGGCAATCCGGGCAACCTCCTGCCATTGCTGGCCCCACTGTGCCGCGCCGCCAAAATTGGGGAGCCAACCGTCGAAGAACGTACCGGCCCGCTCCAGGCTTTGCGGCAATGAGCCGGCGATCCACAACGGCGGCCCACCCACCCGATGCGGCGTCGGTCCGATCATCTGCTTGTCGACTTGCCAGAAGCCCGTCCAGTCGACCGGCTGGCCCGTCCAAAGCGCCTTTGCCAACCGCAGCCCCTCCATCATCCGCCCGACGCGCCGCTCGAAGGGCACGCCGGCAGCCTGGAACTCAGCCCGGATCGAAGGCACGTCTCGGGCAATGCCGACGCCGAGCACCAGCCGTCCTTCGGAAATCTGGTCGATGGTGGCTGCTTGATGCGCCAGCAGCACGGGATTGCGCAACGCCGGCAACAGGACGGCGGTGCCAAGCAAGACCTTGGGGACCCGGGCGGCGACTGCCGCCAGTAAGGCAAGCGGCTCATGCCGTGGCCGCGCCGTCAGGCTGTCGCCAACCCAAAGGCCATCGAAGCCCGCCGCGCCGGCCCGCTCCGCCAGTTTCAGCATGGAGGCCGTTTCCGGCCGCCCGGCCATGATCTGTTCGCGCGTCGGCAGCAGGTATCCAAGCTCAACGGGCATGACAGCGGTCCTTTCGAGGATCACGAGGGTTGAGCCGGTGCACGTTCGACTTTGACGATCGTCTCGTCGTGCAGCGCCTTGACCTCGGCGGCGCTGTAGCCGACCTCGGCCAGCACCTCGTCGGTCTGCTCACCGAGCAAAGGCGTCGGCCGGCCGGCACTCGGCCGGGTGCCGCCGAATTGAATGTAGTTCCAGGCGACGGTCAAATCGCCCGCGGTCGGGTGTCGTCGCGTTACCACCATGTCGTTTGCAATCGCGTGCGGGTCGGCGAGGAACAGTTCGCTGTCGCCAGCTTGCGCCTCGATGGCCGGTATGCCGGCGGCCTTGCAGGATGCCAGGACATCGGCGAGCGGTCGCTCTGACAACGCAGCGGCGATCGCCTTCGCCATCCCACCCTCGTTCGGATGCCGGTCTGGTTCCATCCGGGCAGCCGATGCCGGCGCACCAGCCAGTCCGCGAAGCGCCAACTGTGCGGCCTCAGTTTGAGCGACCACATAGACCCAGCCGCCGCTAACCCGATAGAGCCGGTGGAACGGACTGAGCCCCATCTGGTCTTTATCGGCGAGCGGTCGTTCCGGGCGGCCGGCATAGGCCGAGAACCAGGCCGAGCTCAGGATGGCGCCGCCGTTCAAGAGATTGCTCTCGACGCGCTGGACCGTGCCATGTCGCTTTCTGGCATAGAGCGCGAGGATTGTGCCGAGCGCGCCCATCGCGCCGGTTGTGTAGTCGGTCGGTGCAAGTTGCGCCGGAAAGACTGGCGGATTGTCCTTGCCGCCTTGGGCGCGCGACAATCCCATCAGCGCCTGCGCCAGCGGATCGATACCGGGCCGGTGCGAATAGGGCCCGGAGAATCCATAGCCGGTGAGGTGGGTCTCGATCAGACGGGGATTGTTCGCGGGCACGATGCCCATGCGTTCGGTGGCCTTGGGGCGCAGGTTGGCAAGCAGGGCGTCGGCGCAGGCCGCGATGCGTTGCACGACCTGCTTGCCGGTGGCCGTCCGCGTGTCGACCGAGATCGATCGCTTGTTGAAGTTGACGTTGTAGAAATACGTGCGCCCGATGGGGCGCGACATGTCGCCTTCGTGCGGCTCGAGCTTGATCACGTCGGCGCCGAGGTCGGCCAGCAGGCGGCCCCCGGTCGGGCCGGCAATCAGATTGGTGATCTCGAGTATGCGCACGCCGGCCAACGGCGGCGGGTCGAGATCGCCGGATTTGGCAGCAACGGATGGACCAGAGTGTGCGGGCGCCGGCAGCTCCGGCGGCGGAGTTGCGGCGGCGGCGCGCGGTCCCTGCACGCGGCCTGGTGTCTCGGTGAGTACGATTGGCACGCCCATCTGCGTGACCGGGCCGCGCGCCGGATCGAGCAGCGTCAGGACCATCTGATTGTGAATGACCTGCGGGTCTCCTAGTCCGTCCTTGGTCTCGCGAGCGGGCGCGAACGGAACGTCGGCCGCTTCGAACTCGGCCGACCACTGTGCCGCTGGTTTGGTCGCGATCACGCGCTGGATCGCATCGCGCAGCTCCTGGTCGAGCTCGGCCGACGTGCCGCCGCGTCCGCCGTTGAAACGCGGATCGGCAACCATGCGGCCGAGACCCATCAGCTCGGCGGCAATGCCGATGAATCGCAGATGGACGCAGCCGAGCTGAAGCCAGTTGCCATCGGCGCATCGATAGAGGCTGTAGAACGGCGCACTGCCCGACGGATGCGTCTGGAATACATGGCGGGCGAGGCGCTCGCCGATCACCTTCGGATGGTAGAGCAGCGCACCCGCCAGCAACGATGTCTCGACGGTTCGGCCGCGACCGGTCTCCTCGCGCGCCAGCAGCGACGCCGCGATGCCGATGGCGGCAAACAGCGCCGCGCCAACCGTCGGCAGCGGATGCACAACATGCACCGGCGGTGGACGGAAGCCCGGCATGCCGCCCAGAACACCACTGCGCGCCAGCACCAGATCTTCGATTGGCGGCTCATCCTTCAGCGGGCCATGCTTGCCATAGGCAGTGATGGAACAGGAGACGAGGCGCGGATTGATCCGCGCCAGTCGCTGATATGCAACAACATCCTGGTGCGGTGATGCGGGCGCGAAATCCTCGATCAGAACGTCTACGCCGGCGGCGAGCCGATCGAATGCGGCCCGGTCCTTCGCCAGGTCGACCACCGTACAGCTCTTGCCGCGATCCCAGATGATGAAGCCGCCGTCGCGATGCACCGGCGCGCCGGGTTCGATCAGCCGGATCACACGCGCGCCCTGGTCCGACAACAACATGGTGGCGAGCGCTGCCGCCGGCCCGGTGCCCAGATCCAGAACCGTAATCCCGTCAAGTGCCGATGCCATGGCCATCCCCCAACCGCCGCCGAGGGCGACGCAGCCCCGGCCAGACGTGACCGCTTCAACTAGGCGATTGCCTCGGCGGCGAGGCGAAGCACGTCCCGATTGGCGCCCGACAGCAGCATGGTGCCGATGGCGTTGCCTTTGGAGGCGGCCTTCCAGTCCTTGAGCCGACCCTTGACGCGATCCGGCGTGCCGATCAGTGCGATCTCGTCGATCATTTTCTCAGGGACGGCGGCCATCGCCTCGTTGCGGCGGCCGGCCAGGAAGTGGTCCTGGATTTTGACGGCGGCCTCCTCGAACCCCATGCGCTTGGCGTAATCGTTGTAGAAATTCTTCGAGCGGGCACCCATGCCGCCGACGTAGAGCGCGATCTCGGGCCGCAACGCGTCGCGGCATTTGTCGAGGTCGGGGCCCATCGACACCTTCACGAACGGCGTGATGTCGAAAGTGGCGAGCGAAGTGCCGCGTCCGGCCAAGGCCATGCCTTCAAGCACCGGCTTGGTGATGGTGTCGGCCTTCTCGGGGCTCATGAAGATCGGTTGCACGCCGTCGGCCACTTCGCCCGCCGTGCGCAAGCCGGCCGGCGCGATCGCGGCGGTGTATATCTTGATGCCGTGATCGGGCTTCATGATCGACTTCAGCGGTTTGCCCAAGCCGGTGGCGCCGGGGCCTGCGTAGGGAATCTGGTAATGCTCGCCCTGATGCTCGAGGGCGTTGTCCCGCGCGAAGATCTTGCGCACGATCTCGATGTATTCCTTCATCCGCGCCTGCGGCTTGCCATAGGCGACGCCGTGCCAGCCTTCCGCCACCTGCGGACCCGACGGCCCGAGCCCCATCAGGAAGCGGCCGTTCGACATGGCGTTCATCGTCATCGCGGTCATGGCGGCGCAGGCGGGTGTGCGCGCCGGCAATTGCATGATGCCGGTGCCGCACTTGATCTTGGTGGTCCGGGCGAGCGTCCAGGCGATCGGCGAGACGCTGTCGATGCCGTAGGACTCGCCCTGCCAGACCTGCTCGTAGCCGAGCTTCTCGGCTTCGAGCACGAGGTCCGTGTTGGGCCCACCCAGATCGCCGTTGTACCGCAGCAATAGTCCGAGCTTCATGGCGTGCTCCATCCCTGGCGAAACGATTGCGAGACATACCAGCACGGCCAAGGCTGTCGGCACAAGGTGGGGCCAGTGGCGAGGCAACTGCCGGGCGTGTGCAGCACGTCGCGCGAGCCGCTGGGGTGCCATAGGTGGATTCAACGTGGGTCTATGAAACGCAGGCAAAGGCGACGTCCTCCTCACGACGGGAATGCCATGATTATGGGGGCGCCCGGCGCCGTGGGGATAACTTCTGTCGGCGTTTCGGGGGGCAGTCTTAACGTGAGGGATAAGTGGTGGCGTTGCCGACGCGGGCGGATTGCGCCTGAAGGCATCGCGGATGTCCGGCCGATGTCCGGACACTGGTCTCTCGCGACCCGTCGTGCAAGGCGCCGCCCCCACCGGATCGAGGGCCCGCGACCAACTCTGCTCTCACCGTAAGAATGGAGCGACGAGCGTGCATGCCAGTCTCATCACGCCAGGGCGGCGCGGACCTCGGCGCGGATTTTCTCGATGGTGAAGGGTTTGGTGAGAAGGCGCAGACTGGGCGCGCCGAGCTGCTTGGCACTCTCGAGCACGTCGGCATAGCCCGACATCATCACGATCCGCAGGCCGGGCACAGCGGCAAGCGCCCGGCGGCCGAGCTCGATGCCATCGATGCCAGGCATCTGCACGTCCGTCACCAGCAACTGAAACGGTCCATCGGATTTGAGCCGTGCGTCGGCCTCGCTGCCATCCTCCGCCACGACGACGGTGTGCCCGTCCATTTCGAGCGCACGCCGCACGAGATCACGAGAGCCTTGGTCGTCGTCGGCGAGCAAGATACGAGCCATCAGCGCCTCTTCCTTGTTCGGCGCTTCGGCTGCCCACTGCGCAGCCGCGCCGTTGGTCGGTTCTTCGGATGCGGATTTCGCATCCGGGCGTCTTTCGTGGCCCTTCAGATACCCACGTCTTGGCGGAGCCAAGCTCTGGTTGTACGGATCCGGGCCGTCAGGTCTGTGCGAGCCGTCCGACAAACGGCAGCTCGCGATAGCGATGCGCGAGATCCATACCATAGCCGACGACGAACACCGGCGGGCATTCGAACGCCACGTAGTCGGCTTCGATGTTGACCGCGCGGCGCACCCGCTTGTTCAAGAGCACACAGGTCTTGAGCGTGGCGGCGCCACGCGCGGCCATCAGGTCTTTGGCGTAGGCGAGCGTGCGCCCGGTATCCAGGATGTCGTCGACCACCAGAACGTTGCGGCCGGCCACGTCGAGCTCCATGTCGCGCAGGATATCGACGCTGCCCGACGACTGGGTGCCGCGGCGGTAGCTGGCCAGCGAGAGGAAATCGACCTCCGGCGTGAGCCCGGCGCGATGCAGTCCGCGCAGCAGGTCAGCCGAAAACACGAAGCTGCCGGTCAATACCGGGATCACCAGCAGGTTCTCGAGGCGGGCGGCGACGATATCGTTGGCGAGCGCCTCGATGCGCGCGGCGATCACCTCCGGCGTGAACACGACCTCGATGCCGTCGACTGAGCCCGCAGCCGTCTCCTTGGCGCGTGATCCCTTGCCCCCTGCTCCCGCAGCATCGCTCATGATCGTCGCTGGTCCTGTCCGCTAGCGGCTGTGCCGGCCGTTGTCAGCCGCCCAGCCTCCAGATTGATTTATATCGCATGCACAGGCAATCGCTTCTGATTCGGGCAATTCGCGGGCACAATCCCAGGTTATCCATCTCATACCCACGCCACATTCATCGGAGATTGATCGGAACGTGGCAACTCGCCTAAACATCATGTTGCGGACTGATTTGCGGGCGCGGGACCAGGGACATCGGTGATCAGGCTTCAGAACATCGGATTGCGCTACGGGCGGGGCCAGGAAGTGCTCCGCGACGTGACGTTCCATGTGCGGCCGGGCTCGTTCCACTTCCTCACCGGGCCGTCGGGCGCCGGCAAGTCCTCGCTGCTTCGCATGATGTTTCTGTCCCAGTCGCCAACGCGCGGACAGATCAACCTGTTTTCGCAAGACGTGACGCGCGTCGGTGCCGCCCGCCGCGCCCAGCTGCGCCGCCGGATCGGCATCGTCTTCCAGGATTTCCGGCTGCTGGATCATCTCACCACTTGGCAAAACGTCGCCTTGCCGTTGAAGGTCGTCGGCAAGCACGAAGACGATTACCGCGAGGATGTGACGGACCTGCTGCAATGGGTGGGTCTCGGCGAGCGCATGGATCACTATCCGTCGGTGTTGTCGGGCGGCGAGAAACAGCGCGCCGCCATTGCCCGTGCGGTGATCGGCAAGCCGGAGCTGCTGCTGGCGGACGAGCCGACGGGTAACGTCGATCCGCAAATGGCGCGCCGGCTGCTCCGCCTCTTTATCGAGCTCAACCGGCTCGGCACCTCGGTCGTCATCGCGACCCACGACCATCAACTCATGCGGCAGTTCAAGGCGCCGCGCCTGGAGATTCACGAGGGCTATGTCCGGACCGTTTGACAGGCTGCCGACGCCCTTGCCGCCGCCCGCGGCGCCACGAACGCGGCCGCGGCAGGATGGCTATTCGGGGCCGCCGACGGGGCCAGCCACAGGCCCGCCGGCGCCTTCCCACATGTCGTCGCAGAGCCCACAAGGCGGCTACTCCGCCAACGATCCCTACGCCGAGCCCTATGCCGAACCGCGCGAGCAGCGCGCCGCCTTGGACGCACCGGTTGACCACGAATTGCGCGCCGAGAGCCCTGTCGTCCGGGTCCCGCCTCGACCCCAAGATTTCGCATGCGCCGATCGTGCCGGCCGGTTCCGTGACCGGCCGGTCGCTGACGCTCGTCATCTCGATCATGTGTTTTCTTGCCTGTCTGACGGCGGGGCCGTCTACCTCGTCAATCAGTCCGCATCGGCCTGGTTGAAGGACATCGCCAGCGAGGTTACGGTCCAGGTCGAGCCGCGCGAAGGCATCGATATCGAGCGCCAGGTGAAGGACGTCGTCGCGTTTCTGGGCCGCGAGCCCGGCATCCGGTCGGTGAAGCCGCTGTCCCTCGAGGCGTCAGCCGCCTTGATTGAACCCTGGCTCGGTAAGTCCGATGCGCTCAAATCATTGCCGGTTCCGCGCCTGATCGCCATCGAGGTGGACCGCTCGGCGCCGCCTGGCTTCGACGCTCTGCGCCAACGCCTGACCACGCAATTCAAGGGCGCCATGCTGGACGATCACCGCCAGTGGCAGCAGCAGATACGTACCGTCACCCGGTCGCTGGCGCTCGGTGGCCTCGCGATCCTGATGCTGGTTGGCGCCGCGACCACGGCGATCATCATCTCGGCAACGCGCAGCGCGCTTGCTTCCAACCGCGAGATTGTCGAGGTGCTGCATTTCGTCGGCGCAACCGACCGCTTCATCGCGCGAGAGTTCGAGAAGCATTTCCTGCGCCTCGGTGTCCGGGCCGGCGTCGTCGGCGCCGGCTTCGCCATGCTGGTGTTCTTCCTGATGCCCTGGGTCATGGAGTTGCTCGGCGGCGGGGCGGTCACCATGGCCGAGTTGCAGCGGCTCATCGGCGTCGGCGGTATCGATCTCGCCGGTTATCTGGTGTTGATTGTCGTCGTCACGGTCATCGCGGCGCTCTGCATGCTGACGTCCCGGTTCGGCGTCTACCGGATCTTGAATAGCCAGCATTGAGCCGGCGAAATTCTGTATTTCCGACCGCCTTAGACTTGACGAATTGATTTATAATGCTTGAGTGATTCGAGACGTTCGCGGCCGAGCTGGCCGGGCGCTGGCGGTTTCCTTGCCGGCGCGACAATCTGGAAAAGGCGATGACCAGATCGCTCCGATTGTTGATCCCGATCACCGCGCTTGTCGGTTCGCTGGCGCTTGCCGGCCTTTATATCTTCGCCGGGACCGTCCGCAGCCTCATTCCGGCGGGCGTTGCGCGCGCCGATGCCATCGTTGTCCTGACGGGTGGCGATGATCGTGTGGCGACCGGGATCGAGCTCGTCACAGCCGGACAAGGCCGCCGCCTGCTGATCTCCGGCGTACATCCGAGCACGGGCACCCGTGATCTTCTGCGCCGCGTCGGCGGCAATGCCGCCTTCCGCTGCTGTGTCGATCTTGGCCACGACGCGCTGGATACCTCCGGCAACGCCGAGGAGGCGCGGGACTGGGCCCAGACCTGGGGCTTCCGCAGCCTGATCGTGGTGACATCGAGCTATCACATGCCCCGCAGCCTCGCGGAATTCGCCCGTGTGATGCCGGACACCAAGCTGATCCCGTATCCGGTCCGCTCCCGCATCTATCAACTCGACAGCTGGTGGCAGCATCAGCCGACGGCGCGTCTGATGGTGACGGAATATCTGAAGTTTCTGGCCGCATCCGCGCGGCTGGCCGTCAGCCGGTTCATCGGCTCGCCGGAAGCGACGTCCTCTGAGCCACGGCGGACGATCCTGAGTTCCACTGTCAAGCCACAACCGCCGCCGCCCTTTCTGGCCGCCATGCGTTCGTCCGCGATGAAGTGGCCAGCGCCGGCTCCCTGAGTTGCCAGTGCCCTGAGTTGCCAGTTGCGTGGCCGAGGTGACGGCCATCTCTGTTGATGGGCGTCTGGCGTCATCCGCCAAATGCCGCTAAATCTCCCGCCATGCTGCGATCTTTGCTGTTCGCCGTTGCCTTCTATCTGGCGACGGCCCTGTTCATGCTGCTGGGAGCCTGGCTGTTCGTGGCGCCGCGATCGTGGGCCATGGCCGGCCTGCAACTGCATGGGCGATTTTGTATCTGGCTGCTGAAGGTCATCTGCGGCACCGGACTCGAAGTGCGCGGCCGCGAAAAGATCCCACCGGGCGCTTGCCTTGTCGTCGCCAAGCACCAGTCCGCCTGGGATACCTTCGCACTGGTGCCGCTCTTTGCCGATCCGGCGATCGTGTTGAAGGACGAGCTCAAATGGATCCCGCTCTACGGATGGTTCTGCTTGAAGTTCGAGCACATCCTGGTGCGCCGCGATCGCGCCGCTGTGGCCCTCAAGCAGCTGATCGCCGACGCCAAGGCGAAGGCGGGCCAAGGCCGGCAGATCTTCATCTTCCCGGAAGGCACGCGGCGGTCACCCGGCGCGCCGCCCGACTACAAGCCAGGCTATGTCGCGCTTTATGAGAACCTGCAACTCCCGTGCGTGCCGCTCGCCCTCAACTCCGGGCTTTACTGGCCTCGCCGCAGCTTTCGCCGCTATTCCGGCACGATCGTCGTCGAGATCCTCGATGTGATTCCGCCGGGACTGCCGCGAAAAGAGTTTCGCCGGCGCCTCGAAGCCAATATCGAGTTCGCCAGCGCCCGCCTGATCGAAGAGGCGGCGGCATCGCCGGCGCCGCCACCACGGCCGGTCGTTGTCGCCGACGCCTGATCCGCCTTCTGACGTTCGTTCGCCTTCGCCCCCGCCCGATCATGAGGCCGCCTTGGAACTGCCGATCAACATGGTGACGAAGCGACCCGCCGCTGCGTTGGGCGGCGCGGCCCTCGCGTCGATGATCTTCCTGGCGATTGCCGCAACGTCCATCGCGTTCTCGCAGGCGGCACCTTGGGCTCTGGCGGGTTTGGCGGTCGCCGGTCTGGTCGAGTGCGGCCCGCAGGCCGTGCGCGACCGGCTACGCCAGACGCCTTGGCCCTATGCCACCGTCCTGGCGCTGGCGCTGCTGGCGGCGCTCTCCGCAATCTGGGCCCCCAAGGCCGGGGTCGCGATCGTCAAAGGCATCGCCTTGGCCGGCGTCAGCATGGCGGTCGCCCTTGGCGCGGGTCTGCTCGCCTCGCCGCAGCCGGACCGGCGGTCGACGTTGGCCAGCGGGCTCGGCATCGGGCTCGGGCTCGGGTTGCTGTTCGTGGCGATCAATGCGCTGACCGACGATTATCTGACCCGCTGGGTGCTGTGGCATTTGCCGGGCCACGGCGGCAAGCTGGTCGGCAAACACGTGCGGCTCGGCGCCGACTTCGTCCAAAGCGTCTCTGAATCCGTCAGCAATCGACCCATGGCGGTCGCCACGCTGCTTGCGATCCCGGGTTGGCTCGTGGTGCGAAATCATGCCTCGCCGGCCCTGTCGCGGATCTATTTGGCGTGTTTCGCGGCCTTTGCGATTGCTGTTCTGATCGGTGGCACTCATCAATCGTCCCAGCTGGCGCTCGCCTGTGGTGTCTCCGCCTATCTGCTGGCGCGCGCCAATAGGGGGTTGGCGATCCGCCTGCTGGCGGTCGCTTGGTGCGTGGCGATACTGGCGATGCCGCTGGTTGCAGCAGCTTTGGCACGCGCGGACGTGCACAATGCCAGTTGGTTGTTCACCTCAGCCCGCGCGCGCGTCATCATCTGGGGCCTGACGGCCCAGAAGATCGCGGAGCGGCCGCTGCTCGGTCATGGGGTAGTGGCCACCGAGACCATCCAAAAGAACAATCCAAAGCCCGAGTGGCGTCCGGGCGATTATTACCCGCAGTCCACGGCCCGGCATGCCCACAACGCCTATCTGCAGATCTGGTTCGAGCTGGGGGCGGCTGGTGCATTGCTGTTCTGCGCGTTCGGCCTGGCCGTCCTCGATCGGGTCCGATGGATTGCGCGCGACGATCAGCCCGAAGTCATCGCCGCGCTGGCGCTGGTCGCCACGATGATCGCAACGTCCTATGGGCTCTGGCAGCTCTGGATCCAATCCGCGATTGCGATCGCCGCCATTCTGCTCATCGTGGCGCAAGGCCGGCGCACGCTGGCGCCGAACCTGGGCGCTGAACGCTGACCGGTGGACCACGCACTTTCGAGTGGATTTTCCGGTTTGGAGGAATAGTGTCGTGATCGCGAAATTCGTCACCATCAGCAGCCGGTGTCGAACGAATTTTGCGATATGAATCACACCCGTCTTCCCCAGCCTTCGCGGCCGACTTCTGAATTCATCCGGACATGAGCATGATTGACGATGCCGCTTCCCCCTCGTCGAACCGGCGGGTTTCGATCGCGGAAGCCTTGCAGGCGCGCGAGACGGCTGGCCGGCCGGTCCGCGTCGGCCTGATCGGTGTTGGGCAGATGGGAACCGATATCGTCGTCCAACTCGCACAAATGCGGGGCATCGAGTTGGTTGCGGCAGCCGAAATGACGCCGGAGCGTGTCGAGACGGCGGCAGCCATGGCCGGCGAACGCTGCCGCCGCCCGCTGGTGTGCGCCAGCGCCGGCGATATCTCACGGGCGATTGCCGGCGGCCGCCTCGCCGTTGCGAGTTCGACGGAGCTCGTGTGCCGCGCGCCGGAGGTCGAAGTCGTCATCGACGCCACCGGCAATCCGAATGCCGGCGCCAATGTCGCGCTGACCACCATCGCAGCGAAGAAGCACATCGTGATGATGAACGTGGAGGCCGACGTCACGATCGGGGCCTATCTTGCCGCAGAAGCTGCCAAGGCGGGCGTCGTCTACACGCTCGGCGCCGGTGACGAACCGACGGCCGCCATGGAGCTGATCAATTTTGTGCGTGGCCTCGGCTATCCGGTGGTCGCTGCCGGCAAGGGCAAGAACAACCCCTTCCGCATCGACGCCATTCCCGACGACTATGTCGCCGAGGCCCGGCAGCGCAACATGAACCCGCGCATGCTCGTGGAGTTCGTCGACGGCACGAAAACCATGGTCGAGATGGTGGCCATCGCCAACGCCGCCGGGCTCGTGCCGGATATCCCGGGCATGCACGGTCCGGCCGCGCCGCGCGACGAGCTGCAAAAGTACTTCTGTCCGCAAGAGGAAGGCGGCTTGCTGACCAAGAAGGGCGTTGTCGATTTCACGGTCGCGAAAGGCGTTGCCCCTGGCGTGTTCGCCGTCGCCGAGATGCGCCATCCGCGCGTCCGCGAGCGCATGGCCGATCTGCATCTGGGTCCCGGACCCTACTACTCGTTCTTCCGGCCCTACCATCTGACCAGCCTCGAGGTGCCGCTGTCGGCTGCCGCAGCCGTGTTGTTCGGCGAGAGCCATATGCGCCCGCTGGCCGTTCCGACGTCCGAGGTCGGCTGCGTCGCCAAGCGCGACCTGAAGCCCGGTGAGACGCTCGATGCGATCGGCGAGTATTGCTACCGCGGCTTCTCGCTGACGCGCGCCGACGCGCTGGCCCGCAATGCGCTGCCGTTGGGGCTGGCCCAAGGCGCCAAGGTGACCCGGGCCATCGCGAAGGGCGAGCTGCTGAGCTACGCCTCGGTCGAGCCCAACGCCTCGCTCAAGATCGTCGAGGTTCGCCGCCTGCACGATCAGCGCATCCGTGCGCTGACGGGGTGACCGGTCCGGCCTTCGCGAGCAGATCTCGCGAGGCTTGATAGTGGAAGATGTGGAAATTGAGAGAAAACGATCTTGCGCTCACTCCCGTGCTACCTTTTTTTTCATGCAGCAACTCATCCAAGCCATCCCTGACCCGAACGTCCTCATCGCCCTCCCGACTGAGGAACTCGCCATGCGCATGCTCCCTCTCCTGGTAGAATGCTCACTTCCGCGCAATGGGAACGGGAGGATCCATGCAGCGAACCTTTGCGCGGAGTTAGAAAGTACTGCACGTAGTGGCGCACGTTACGACCAGCCGACAGCTTACACTGGTACAAACATCAAGCAGGTTCAGGAAGCGTTCGTGGAGGCGTGGGCTTGGTTGGAAGCCCGAGGTCTCATAGTGCCCGTCACTGACCAGAACAGCACTGTCGGCTGGCGTCGACTAAGCCGTCGTGCTCAGGCACTAGCGAGCGAGGGGAATTTCAAAGCCTTCCTCTCTGCTGATCTCCTACCTAAAGAACTCCTTCACTCCGCGATTCGCGAAGATGTCTGGATCGCGTTCATCCGCGGCGCATATGACGTCGCCGTATTCCAATCGATGAAGCAGGTTGAGGTCTCAGTGCGCGCAGCAGGTGGATATGGTGCCGCGCTTGTAGGCACAGACCTGATGCGCCAAGCCTTCCATGTGGATACCGGGCCACTCACAGACAAGAGCACAATCAAGGCGGAGCGCGAAGCTCGCCAGCACCTCTTCGCGGGTGCAATCGGCAGTTACAAGAACCCGCAGTCACATCGGCGCGTCAACCTCGACGACCCGCACGAAGCCATCGAGCAAGTCATACTCGCAAGTCATCTTCTGCGAATCGTCAACTCCCGGATCGAATCCATCAAAGCTTCACGCTCCGAATAACAATTTGCCCGCGCCTTTGCCTCTAACGTTGCCACTGTCGGAGAAGCGTCGCGCGACGCCAAAACCCACCTCTGTCATCCCGGGGCTTGTCCCCGGGACCCATTCGTCCGCTTGCTCAGAGCGGTTTAATCGACTGCACACCTGGCAGCGACGGAAACAGATCCACCCAATGCGGGTTGTCACGCTCGATCGTGTTGATCTTCCACTGGCGCGGCCATTCCTTCATCGTCTTCTCGCGCTGGATCGCCTCGTTCGCGTCAGCGAATTCCTGATACCAGACCAGCGTGTGGACCTTGTACCGGGCGGTGAATTTCGACGCCGTGCCGGCGCGATGCGCCTCGACACGCCGGATGAGCCCATTGGTGACACCAATGTACAAAGTGCCGTAGGGCTTGCTCGCCAGGATGTAGACGAAATAGCAATGCACGGCGCGCTCCGGTGACCGTAGGAGTTTGCGGCACCATGGGTCCCGGGGACAAGCCCCGGGATGACAATGTTGTTCGCTTCGCCACGAATTGAATTGCCGACGGCAAGCACGTACCGGGATGACAGCTGTGGGTCGGCTTCGGTGACACCAGCCTTCGCCGGGGCAGGCAAGCCGCGGGATGACTGGGTGTGTATGGCGAGGTTAGGCACGTGGCGTGTCGCTTCGTGGGTCTGGAGGTCGGATTCCGACCAGCTGCACAATCGTGGCCCTGCACCCCACACAACGACTTGTCAGCCCGCCGGACCTGACCGATGCTCGGCCCAGCGGAGCAGCAGTTCATCAAGTCAATGGGGTCATCATGAGCGCGTACGATATCGTCATTCGCGGCGGCAAGGTTGCGACGGCCAGCGAAAGCTTCGATGCCGATGTGGCGATCACGGGTGAGGCGATCACAGCCATCGGCCGCGACTTGCCGAAGGGCAAGCGCGAGATCGATGCCCGCGGCAAGTACGTGCTGCCCGGTGGCGTCGACGCGCACGCGCATATCGAGCAGCTCTCCGGCATGGGCGTCATGGGCGCCGACAATTTCGAGAGCGGCACGACCGCGGCGGCGCATGGTGGCACGACGACGGTCGTGTGTTTCGCCGCCCAGCACCGCGGCAAGAGCCTGACGAAAGTGGTCGAGGACTATCACAAGCTCGCCAAGAAAGGCGCGGTGATCGACTACGCGTTTCATATGATCCTTGCCGATCCGAATGCGCGCGTGCTCAAGGAGGAGTTGCCGCCGCTGGTCAAGGCCGGTCATTCCTCGATCAAACTGTTCATGACCTACGAGCACACCAAGGTCGACGACGAGCAGCTGCTGGATACGCTCGTTGCCGCGCGCGAGAACAAGGCGCTGGTCTGCGTCCACGCCGAGAACAACGGCATGATCTCGTGGATGGCGCGGCGTCTGGTCGAGCGCGGCTACGTCGCGCCCAAGTACCACGCGGTCCACCATCCGCGGCTCTGCGAGTCCGAGGCGTTCTATCGCCTGATCGCCTTCGCCGAGCTGATCGACCAGCCGGTGATCATCTATCACGTGTCGACCGCCGAGGGCTGCCAGGTGATCCGCGAGGCGCGCGGCCGCGGCGTCAAGGTGTTCGCGGAGACCTGCACGCAATACCTGACGCTGACCGTCGATGATCTCGACAAGCCCGGCCTCGACGGCGCCAAGTGGATCTGCAGCCCGCCGCTGCGCACCCAAGGCGACCAGGAGGCGCTCTGGCAGGCGCTGGCGCTCGGCGATCTGCAGTTCGTCTCGTCGGATCACGCGCCTTATCGCTTCGACAGACACGGGCAAGCTGCGCGCCGGCCCGAAACCGAGCTTCAAGGAGATCGCCAACGGCATGCCGGGCCTCGAGCTGCGCCTGCCGCTGCTGTTCGATGCCATGGTCTCCAAAGGCCGCTATGGCGTCGAGAAGTTCGTCGAGTGGACGGCGACGGCGCCAGCCAAGATGTACGGTCTCCACCCGAAGAAGGGCACGATCGCAATCGGCGCCGATGCGGACATCGGCATCTGGGATCCGAAAAAGAAGGTCACCATCCGCGACGAAGACGTGCACGACCGTACCGGCTACACGCCCTATGTCGGCCGCAAGATCGAGGGCTGGCCGGTGACAGTGCTGCGCCGCGGCGCGGTGATCGTCGAAGCCGGCAAGCTCGGTGCGAAGCCCGGCTCCGGCGCGTTTCTGCCGCGCGCGGCAGGCGCTGCTGCCGAGCCGACGGGTCGCCTGTCGCCCGAGTTCGATCCGAAGCGGAATTTCGGCGCCAAACTCTATTGAGCGACATGCGCTGCGGATCACGGATTGAGGATGCGCATGGGTCCGCTCGCGGGTGGCAATGCATTCAAGCTCGGTTTGTTCGGCATCAATACGGATGGCGGTATTGCCATCACCAAGGTGCCGGAGCGGTGGCGCGCCCGCTGGGATGATATTGCCGAGCGGTCGCGCAGATGGCAGATCGCGCGGGGCTCGAGTTCATCCTGCCGATCGCCCGGTGGAAGGGCTATGGCGGCGAGACCAACGTGCGCAACAGCTGCTTCGAGACGCTGACGCACGGCGCGGCGCTGGCGGCGTTGACCCAGCGGATCGTGATCTTCGCGACGGTGCACGTCCCGCTGGTGCACCCGGTTTTCGCCGCCAAGGCGCTCTCCACCATCGATCATGTGAGCGGCGGTCGCGCCGGCCTCAACATCGTGTGCGGCTGGAACCAGGACGAGATGGCGATGTTCGGCCACGTCCAGAGCGCGCACGATGCCCGCTACGAGCAGGGTCAGGAGTGGACCGAGATCGTCACCCGCATCTTTGCGGCGGAGGGCCGGCCATTCGACTATACGGGCCGCTTCTACGATTTGAAGGGCGTCAGCGGAGAGCCGCCGCCCGTGCAGCGTCCGCGGCTCCTGACGATGTCGGCGGCATCGTCACCGGCGGGGCGAGAGTTCGCCGTGCGCACCAGCGATCTGTTGTTTGGCACGTTTGGCGACCTCGAGAAGGGCCGGGCGCAACTCGCCGACATGCAGGCGCGGGGTGCCAAGGCCGGGCGCCAGATCGGCATTTTCACCGCGTGCCACGTCGTTTGCCGCGAGACCGACGCGGAGGCCGAGGCCTATTATCGCCATTACGCGGCGGATCAGGCCGACGCGGCGGCGGTCGATTTTCATATCAATATGACGCGCGCCAACCGGCAGGTGGACACAGTAGTGCTCGAGGACCGCGTGCGGCGAGCGGCGGGCCTGTCCAGTTATCCGCTGATCGGGCGTCCGGAGCGGATCGCGGAGCAACTCGTCGCCATCCATCGGCTCGGATACGCGGGGACCAGCCTGTCGTTCGTGAATTTCCGCGACGAGCTGCCGTACTTCACGGAGCGCGTGTTGCCGCTGTTGGTACAGGCCGGCGTCCGCACCAGCTGAGGATGATCGACCCCTGAAAACACAAAAGCCGCCCCGTGAGGGCGGCTTTTGCTCTTGAGCGCCGATGTGGCGTCAACAGGTCGGCTTACGCCGCCTGGATGTTGCCAACCGCGATCTTGCCGGTGCGGCGGTCTTCCTGCGTGTCGAACTGGACCTTCTGGCCCTCGCGGAGACCCTGCATGCCAGCGCGCTCGAGAGCCGTTGCATGGACGAACACGTCCTTGCCGCCGTCGTCCGGAGCGATGAAGCCGAAGCCCTTTTGGTCATTGTAGAACTTGACGGTGCCTTTGTTCATGGATTTTCCTTTGCTAGTCCACGATTGCTACCGAGCCGATCTGATTGTGCTCGCGCACACCCCAACCAGCTCTCTTTGTCGATTTTTGGAGGAATTTCCTGAACGTGCACCCGGCATTGCCTAAGAGCAGCGGCCCTATCGTCCGGCCAAAGTCGATGCCACTAAATATAGGTTACCGTCGTCGATCGCAAGTAGGTGGACACAAATCGTGATCGAAAAAGGGTTACAGCTCAACGAAACCACCTTTGGAGGCCGAGTTTCGGCGCATCGGCTACAACTGAACGGTGGGGATAGCAGCGTGAGCCGGTCGATTTGTTCGCATGGCCAGAGCCATCGCCTGTTCAAATGATGGCGTGCCGCACCTTGGCGGAGACCCATTCGCTGAGCACGACGGTCGCGAGGATGAGCAGCAGGATCATCGACACCTTGGTCCAGGCGAGCTGGTTGATGGCGGCGTTGAGCTGCAGACCGATGCCTCCCGCGCCAACGAGGCCGAGCACCGTCGACTCGCGGATGTTGATGTCCCACCGGAAGACCGAGATCCCGGCAAAGGCGGGTAGCACCTGCGGCACCACGCCATAAGCGCTGATTTGCGCTTTCGAGGCGCCGGTCGCGCGGATCGCCTCGACCTGCGCCTCGTCGATCTCCTCGATGGCCTCGTAGAGCAGCTTCGCGCAGAAGCCGACCGAGCGGATCGCCAGCGACAGGATGCCGGCAAATACGCCGGGCCCCACGATCGCGACCAGCATCAGCGCCCAGATCAGCGAGTTGATCGAGCGCGAGGCGACGATGAGGAACAGCGCGACCGGGCGCACGAAACGCGCGCTCGGCGTCGTATTGCGGGCGGCGCAGTAGGCGATCGGGATGGCGAGCACCAGCGACAGCAGCGTGCCGAGCGTGGCGATGTTGAGCGAATCCCACATCGGCTGCCACAGGGCGTGGGTGTAAGACCAGGCCGGCGGTACCATGCGGCTGGCGAGATCGCCGGCCTGGGTGGGCGAATCGGCGACGAACTCCCACATCGTCCGATTCGAGATGAGCTGGAAGCAGACGACGAAAATGACGGCGCCAGCGAACCAGGCGGCCCAGGCCGCGAGATCGCCGCCCGTCGTCCGGCGCTGCCAGAGCTTTGTCGGGCCGTCCGTGCGCACGGCCATCACTGCACCCATCGCCGCAGATAGCCGGAGCTGTATTCGACGCACATCACGATCGCGATGATAACGATCAGAATGGCGGCGGCCGAGTCGAACTCATACCGCTCGAAGGCGGTGTTGAGAGTCGCGCCGATGCCGCCGCCGCCGACGATGCCGACCACCGCGGATTCGCGAAAATTGATGTCGAGACGATAGAGCCCGAGCCCGATCATGCGCGGCATCACCTGCGGCTGGATGCCCCAGTTGAGCCATTGCAGCCAGCTGGCGCCGGTTGCACGGATCGCCTCGGACTGCGCCGGGTCCATCGATTCGATCTCCTCGGCCATCAGCTTGCCGTAGAAGCCGATCGTGGCGAAGGCGATGGTGACGAAGCCGGCAAACGGACCGAAGCCGAACAGCTTGACGAAGAAGATCGCGAGGATCACCTCCTGGAAGCTGCGCGAGACGGCGAGCAGCGAACGGCAAGCGAGGTAGACGGGCGCCGGCGCCAGGTTGCGGGCGGCGCCGACGCCGACCACAATCGAAAGCAGGATGCCGATGACGGTCGCCGCGACCGTCATCCAGATGCTCTCGAGCAAGCCTTCGGCGATGTCGGTCCAGCGCGACGTGAAATCGGGCGGGAAGAACGCCATCAGGAACTGCTTGCCGCGCGGCAGCCCGTCCCACACGCGGGCCCAGTTGATCTCCAGCGTGCCGAGCGCCAGCGACAGGTAGATCGCGGCGGCCAGCCACAGCAGCCAGCGCAGCCAGGCGCGCTTGATGAATGGCGGCTTCGACCAGCGCCGAGGTATGGTGGCTGCCGCTGCCGCGGTCATAGGCGGGCCTCAAGTTGTGCGGGGACAGCTGCAATCTTGTCGACAGCGTCCTCGGTGTCCTCATCCACCTTTCGGATGGATTGGGTCCAATCCTCCTCGCCGTAGATGCGGGTCAACACGTCCGCGGTCAGCCGATCCGGCGGACCATCGTAGACGATCGCACCCTGCTTCAACCCGACGATGCGCTCGGCGAACATCTGGGCCAGCATCACGTCGTGGATATTGATGATCGCGGATAGGCGGCGCTCGGCGCACAGCTCGCGGATCAGCCGCATGATCTGGCGCGACGTTTTCGGGTCGAGCGAGGCGGTCGGCTCGTCGATCAGCAGCAACTCGGGGTTCTGGATCAGGGCCCGGCAGATGCCGACCCGCTGGCGCTGGCCGCCCGACAATTCGTCAGCGCGCTTGTCCACCATATGGTCGAGACCGACCCGCGCGAGCAGGCGAAAGGCTTCGTCGATGTCGCTCTGCGGGAACTTGCGGAACCAGCTCCGCCAGAAGCCGACGTACCCGAGCCGGCCCGACAGCACGTTCTCCATCACCGACAGGCGCTCGACGAGGGCATACTCCTGGAAGATCATGCCCATGCGCCGCCGCGCCTTGCGCAGCGCGCCTGCCGACTGCCCCGTGATCTCCTCGCCGTTCAGGCGGACGCTGCCCGACGTCGGCTCGACGAGGCGGTTGACGCAGCGGATCAGCGTGGATTTTCCCGCCCCCGACGGGCCGATCAGCGCCATCACCTGGCCGTCCGGTACGTCGAGATCGATCTCGGTCAGCGCGAGATCGCCGGTGCGGTATCGCTTCGAGAGCTTGGAGATTTGAAGCATCAAGACCCTTGCGGACGGGCGTTATGGGCCGGCACGCTCATTTGCAAGCGTACGTCACGCCACTGGCGGCGTCGATCTTGCGGATCAGATCCCAATCCTTTTTGTAGGAGATCGGGATGAATTTGTCCTCCTTCTTGAACTCATTCTTCAGCTCGGATCCGGCCCAAGGGAATGTAAAGAACGCCTCCTTGATTTTCGCCACGAGGTCCGGGTCGAGATTGTGGGCGTGCCCATAACCGGTCGTCGGGAAGGTTCCCGATTTGTAGATCGACCGGATTTTCGACGCGTCGACCGCCTTGCGCTCAACCATGCGGACCATCACCGAATTGGCGATGGCACCGGCGTCGTAGTCCTTGTTGGCGACGCCGAGGATCGAGTTGTCGTGTTTGCCGGAGAACACCGGCTCGTAGTCCTTTTTTTCCTCGAGATTGAATTCAGCCTTGAGCAGGGCGGCCGGCGCCTTGTAGCCCGAGTTCGAGGACGGCGACGTGAAGGCGATCTTCTTGCTCTTGAGGTCGGCGAGTGTCTTAGCCGGGCTATCTGCCGGGACGATCACTTCCATCTCGTAGCCGAACGAGCCGTCGGCGGCCGCCATCATCGCGAACGGAACGAAACCAGCGCAGTTGACCGCGATCGGGTTGCCGCCGGTGTTGACGCCGGCAATGTGCAGGCGGCCCGAGCGCATCGCCTCGAGCTGGGCCGCGTTCGACTGGACGGGGAAGAACACGATCTTCTTGGCGGTCGCCTTCTCCAGGTGACGCAGGAAGCCTTCCCAGACTTTGCCGTAGACGGCCGGATCCTCGACCGGCGTATAGGAGAAAATCAGCGACGACGGATTGGAGAGCTTCGCTTTGTCGGTCGGCGCATCCGCGACCAGATCGCCGTCGCGGTCGCAGTAGGCCTTGTCGAGGGCGCCGCGCGGGCAATCCTGCGCTTGCGCCACGAGCGCTGGCATTGCCAGCAGCAATGCTGCGGCGAGCCCGCCCCGCATCGATCGATTGATGACACCCATCGCACGTCCCTCCATCTGTCGCGTTGTGCGTTACCATACCGGGGCTCGACTGCCATGCAAGTGGACGCTATCCGGGAGATCCTGCAGACAGACGGGCCACAGTCGTGGCATGTAGGGTGCGTGCAACAGGAGGATGACAGAGCATGCCCAGTGGATCGGCGCTTGACAGCGCCAGCGGTCAGCTCGGCCGTTTTGTCGCCGGCTGCCGGTTCGAGGATCTGCCGGCCAACGTGCGCCAGGAGACCAAGCGCTCGATCCTCAATTTCCTGGGCGGCGCCTTGGGCGTCGCGCACGATCCCGCGATCGAGATGGCCGCGAAGGTTCTCGCGCCGTTGTCGGGGCTGGCAACCGCGACCGTTATCGGACGGCGCGAGCGGATGGACGCATTGAGTGCGTCGTTTCTCAATGCCATCTCGTCCAACCTGCTCGACTACGACGACACCCATCTCGCGACGGTCATTCATCCGGCGGCACCGGTCGCGCCGCCCGTGCTGGCGCTCGCCGAGCAGCGCGGCTTCACCGGGGCCGACGTGATGCTGGCGTTTGCACTCGGCGGCGAGGTCGAGTGCCGGATCGGCAATGCCGTGTCGCCCGGGCACTATGCGCGGGGCTGGCACATCACATCGACCTGTGGCGTGTTCGGTGCAGCGGCGGCAGCGGCCCGCCTGCTCGGTTTGCCGGCGGCGCAAACCGGCCACGCGCTCGGAATTGCGGCGAGCCAGTCGGCGGGGTTGGTCGAGAACTTGCCGAGCGCGGCGAAGAATGTCGGCGTCGGCAACGCGGCGCGCAATGGCCTGTTCGCGGCGCTGCTGGCCGAGGCCGGCTACGAGGCGGCGCCGGCGGCTATCGAGGGGCCGCTCGGCTGGGCGCGCGCGGCCGGCGACACACCGAAGCTTGACGAGATTGCAGGCGAACTCGGTCAGCGTTGGGAGATCGCAAAGAACACCTACAAGCCCTATCCGGCGGGCATCGTATTCCACTCCGTGATCGACGCCAGCCTGGAGCTGCGCGCGAAATATGGGCTGTCCGGGGACCAGATCCGCGATGTGGTCGTGCGCGGTAGCTCGCTGCTGCTCGCGCGCGGCGATCGCGTGGTGCGCAACGAGCGCGATGCCCGTGTCAGCATTCATCACAGCGTCGCAACCGCCATGTTGTGGAATGCAGCGGGTGTTGCCGAGTTTGCCGAGCCCAAGGCGATGAGCGCCGAGGCAGTCGCCTTCCGGCAGAAGGTTCGCGCGCTGGGGGACGACACCATGCCCGTCGGCGCGGCCGAGGTATTCGTCACAACGACGGGGGGCGCCGAACATCGCGCGACGGTCGTGCACCCCCGCGGCAGCTTCGAGAAGCCGCTGAGCGACAAGGATATCGAGGCCAAGGTGCGCGATCTTGCGGCCATGGCGCCGTTCCGCTGCGACATCGGCCGGGTGATCGACGATATCTGGAACCTCGACCGGCTCGCCTCGGTCAGCGGCACCCTGCGAGCCCTCGCCCGCCCCGCCTGATGTTTAGGTCTGTCTGCCGATAGCGACGATCGGCGTCCCGTCGCTACCAGCACCCATTGCGCAGGCCAGGGCGATGGGCGACAACTTTGCGTGACATCCCGACCGGCCCATGACCTGGAGCGCGTCTTGCATCCGACCACCCACCGCGTTGAGGACGAGCGCCTGATCACCGGGCGCGGAACATTCACCGACGATATCGAGGTACCGGGCGCGTTGTGGGCAGCCTTCGCGCGATCGCCGCACGCGCATGCCGAGATCGTCTCCATCGATGCCGCCGCCGCCGAAGCGGTGCCGGGCGCCAGGCTGGTGATGACCGGCGCGGATTGGACCGCAGCCGGCCTCAAGACAATCCCGGTCACGCCGCGCCTCACCGATGACGCCGGTCAAGGACCGCGGAAGGCACCGTGGCCGGTTCTCGCCAACGAGCGCGTGCGTCATGTCGGGGAATGCGTTGCGCTTTGCGTCGCCGAAACCAAGGCCGCCGCCGAAGCGATGGCCGAGGCTGTGACGATCGACTATCGCCCGCTTGCCGCCGTGGTGGATGTCCGCGACGCGCGGGCGGACGGCGCGCCGCAGCTCTGGCCGTCGGCGCCGGGCAATGTGGTGTTTCGCTGGGGTCTTGGCGATCAGGCCGCGGTCGAGGCCGCGTTCCAGCGCGCCGCCCACGTGGTTGCGGTCGAGCGGATCAGCCAGCGGGTGATCGTGTGCCCGATGGAGCCGCGCGCTGGCATCGCCACCTATGATGCCGCCGCAAAATCGTTCGCTCTCGAGGTCGGCAACCAGGGCATGGTGATCCTGCGCGACCACTGCGCCGAGATCCTGGGTGTCGACAAGCACAGTATCGCCGTCACATCGCGCGACGTCGGCGGCGGGTTCGGCATCAAAAATGGCGCCTATCCCGAGTATCCTGCCATCATGCACGCCGCGCGCACGCTCGGCCGGCCGGTGCGCTGGAACGCCACTCGCAGCGAGGCGTTTCTCACTGACGCCCATGCGCGCGATTCCATCATGCGCGGACGCATGGCGCTCGACACGAACGGCCGCATTCTCGCGATCGAGGCGCTGGCCGACGCTGCGATGGGCGCCTATATGCATCCGGTCGGCTACTTCATCGCCTGCGCCAACTTTGCGCGCTGCATTGCGGGGCCTTATCGCGTGCCGGTGCTGCGCTCCGAGACGACCTGCGTGATGACCAACACGATGTCGACGGCGCCTTACCGGGGGGCCGGACGGCCCGAGGCCGCGTATCTGACCGAGAGCCTGATGGAGGCGGCCGCCGCCAAGCTCGGTCTCGACCCAGTGGAGATCCGGAGGCGCAACCTGCTCGTGCCCGCCGATCTGCCGCACAAGACGGCGGTTGGCACCACCTATGATTCCGGTGACTTCCCGCGCCTCCTCGATACGGCACTCGCCACCATCGATTGGGCCGGCGCGCCCGAACGTAAGCGCCAGGCTTCGGCGAAAGGGTTGCTGCGCGGCGTCGGCATCGGGCTGTTCGTCGAGATCTCCGGCGGCGTGCCCAACGAGCGCGCGCAGATGCGGTTGCTGGACGATGGACGCATCCACGTGCGCACCGTGCTCGGCGCCACTGGTCAAGGTCATGAAACCGTGTTCGCCATCATGGTCGCCGAGCAACTTGGCATCGCGCCAGATCGGATCGTGATAGGTCAGGGCGACAGCCGCGGCTTCGAGGATGGCGGCGGTAGCTCGGCCTCGCGCTCGACGACGATGGGCGGCCTCGCCATGCGCGGCGCGGCCATCAAGCTGGTCGAGGAGGCCAGTGCGCGGGCTGCCGAGCGGTTCCAGGTGGCGCCGGATCTTGTCGTCTACCAGGGCGGGCGCTTCACGGTGCCGGGCACCAACAACGCGATGGGCTTCGAGGATCTGGCTGCCGATCGCACGAAGCCGCTGCTCTTCACGAACGTGCGCATCGAGGCCGAGCCGACGTTCCCGAATGGCTGCCACATCGCCGAGGTCGAGATTGACCCCGAAACCGGTGCGATCACGATCGCCGGCTATGTGGCGATCGATGATTGTGGCCGGGTCATCCATCATGAGCTGGCCGAGGGACAGGTGCACGGCAGTCTCGCCCAGGGCATCGGCCAAGCGTTGCTGGAGCATGGGCACTATGACCCGGAGACGGGACAGCTCATTGCTGGCTCGTTCATGGACTACACGTTGCCGCGCGCCGCCGATTTGCCGCGGTTCACGTCGGTGTTGCAGCCCTCGCCCGCGAAATCGAACCCGCTCGGCGTCAAAGGTCTCGGTGAAGGCGGCACCGTTGGCGCGCTGCCCGCACTGTCGAATGCGATCCTCGACGCCCTGCGCCCGCTCGGCGTCCGCGACATCACGTTCCCCGCGACGCCCCACCGCATCTGGCGCGCAATCGAAGATGCGCGTGGCGTTTAGTTCAATCGGGTCAGATCATGAATGCACCGCGACTTCGCTTGTTCATGGGAGTATTGCTCAATGGAGACGTCGATGACCGACATACTCAAGACCCAGGCCGTGCAGACTCTGCTGGACCGTGCCAGTGGCGTATTGGAGGGCAGCGGCAATCCTCGCCTCAAGGCGATCACGCGCGACCTGCTCCAGGCCTTGATGGGCGTGATCGAGAAGCACGACATCAGCGAGAGCGAGTTCTGGGACGCGGTCAAATATCTTGGCGACGGTGCCGGTGAATTCGGACTGATCGTTCCGGGTCTGGGGCTCGAGCATTTTCTCGATCTGCACATGGATGCGAAGGATGCCGCGGCTGGCCGCACCGGGGGCACGCCGCGCACGATCGAAGGACCGCTCTATGTCGCAGGCGCGCCCGTCGCCACAGGCGACGTTAACCTGTCGCAAGATGCCGACAATACCGATACGCTCAGCATGACGGGCGTGGTCCGCGGACCGAACGGCGAACTGGTGCAGAACGCTACGCTGCATGTCTGGCACGCTAATTCGAAAGGCTTCTACTCGCATTTCGATCCGACAGGTGCGCAGACGCCATTCAACAATCGCCGGCGCATCAAGCTCGGCAGCGATGGCCGTTACACATTCCACTCCAAGATGCCGCGTGGCTATAGTTGCCCGCCAGGCGGGGCAACGGCCGGCCTGATGGCAATGCTCGGGCGCCATGGCGACCGGCCCGCGCATGTCCACTTCTTCGTCGAAGCGCCGGGATATCGTTCGCTGACCACCCAGATCAATTTCGGCGACGATCCGCTGGCCAAGAACGACTTTGCCTTCGGGTCGCGCGAAGGCCTGCTGCCTGTCCCCAATCGGCAAGGCGATCGGGCGCATGTGGCGTTCGACTTCGTTCTGCAAAAAGCGCTTTCGGCTGGGGATGAGACATTCTCGTCGCGCGCCCGCCTGATTGCGTGAAGCAGCCGGCGTGCCGTCAAGCGAGATGGTCTCTCCGCGAACAGGTCGGCAGAATAGGTAGCGTTGCATGATCAGAATCGCCTTCGATATTGGCGGAACCTTCACGGACTTCGTGCTGCATGACGCCAAGACGCAGGTGGTCCGCTTCGGCAAGGCACTGACGACGCCGCGCAACCTGGAGCAGGCGGTGCTCGAAGGCGTCGACGCGATCCTCGCGGCGCATGGCGCGTCCAGCCATGCCGTCGCGAGCGTCTTGCACGCGACGACCATCGCCACCAATGCTATCCTTGAGCGCAAGGGCTCGCGCACCGCGCTCATCACCACGGCGGGCTTCCGCGATGTCCTGATCATCGGCCGCCAGAAGCGCTACGACACCAACAACATGCATCTCGACAAGCCGGCGCCGCTGATCCAGCGCCGGCATATTTTCGAGGTCGAGGAGCGCGTGGCGGCTGATGGCGGCGTGGTGACGCCGCTCGAGCCGGGCAGCCTCGCGACAGCGATCGAAACCCTGCGCCATGGGGACTATGAGGCGGTGGCGATCGCATTCCTGCATGCCTACGCCAATCCCGCCCACGAGCAGTGCGCGCGAGAGGCTATAGCGAAGGCACTGCCCGGTCTCGCCATCTCGGTCAGCCACGAGGTGTCGCCGAAATTCCGCGAATACGAGCGCACCAACACGACGGTCGCCAATGCTTACGTGCGCCCGATCGTCGATCGCTATCTGGCATCGCTCACCGCGGCCCTCGACAAGCGCAAGTTCCGGGCGAGCCTCTACATCATGCAGTCGAACGGCGGGCTGGTGACGCCGGAGATTGCACGGGCATTTCCCGTGCGGATCGTCGAATCGGGCCCGGCCGCCGGCGTACTCATGGCCGCTTCTGTCGGCCGCGAGGAAGGCTACGCGCATGTGCTGACGTTCGACATGGGCGGCACCACGGCCAAGCTCGGCGCCGTCGACGATGGCGAGCCGGCGATCACGCAGACGTTCGAGGTCGACGGCATTAATAACCGCCGCTACAGCGGCCTGCCGCTCAATGTCTCGGCCGTCGAACTTGTCGAGATCGGCGCCGGCGGTGGCAGCATCGCCATGGCGCATCGTTCGCTGATCAAGGTCGGGCCGGAAAGTGCCGGCGCCGATCCGGGACCGATGTGTTACGGCCAAGGCGGTGCGCGGCCAACCATCACCGACGCAAATCTGGTGCTGGGCTATCTCAATCCCGAGTGGTTCTGCGGCGGCAGCATGACGCTGGACCTCGCGGCCGCGCGCGCCGGCATCGAGCGCGAGGTGGCAGGCCCGCTGTCACTCTCGCTCGAGGAAGCAGCCTGGGGCATCCACTCCGTCGCCAACAGCAACATGGAGCGGGCGATGCGCATCGTCTCCATCGAACGGGGCCGTGATCCGCGCAAATATGCGCTCGTCGCTTTCGGCGGCGCAGGACCGCTGCATGCCGCGCGGCTGGCGCGCACGTTGGGCGTGCCAAAGGTCATCGTGCCGGTCGGCGCCGGAGTCGGCTCGGCGATCGGTCTGCTCACCGCCGACGCCAAGATCGATGTCTCGCTCACGCGGATTCTACGCATGGAGCCGCAGCAACGTCGAGGCCATCCGCGGGATCTATGCCGAGCTCGAGGCGCGCGCGACGGCGGATCTCGCCAATCTCAATCTTGCGGGTCCGGTGACGTGGCGGCGCGGCGCCTACATGCGCTATGCGGGGCAGGGTTTCGAAATTCGCGTGGATCTGCCATTGGGCGTGGTCGGCGACGACTTCGCGGCGGTTGCCGTCGCGGCCTTCGAGGCGGCCTATAAGCAGACCTATGGCTACGCCGACGCCGGAACGCCGGTGGAGGCCATTGACTGGCATTTGATTGCGACCGTGCCCGGAATTGGCGACAAGGGCGCGGTCAACAAACAGCTGCACGGCGATCAAGCCGGCGTCTCGCCGCCGCGCGCAACCACGCGCCGCGCCTATTTCCCGGAGGCTGGCGGCTATGTCGATGCCGCCGTCGTCGACCGCTACGCGCTGCGGGCCGGGACCCGCGTCGCCGGTCCGGCGCTCATCGAGGAGCGCGAGGCAATGACCGTCGTGCTGCCGGGCGATGTCGCCTCGGTCAGCGCCAACGGGCATCTCGTCATCGAGATCGCAGGAGGTCAGCGATGAAACCCGACCAGCCCAGCCGCAACCGGCAGGACGTCGACGCCATCACGCTGTCGGTGCTCTGGAACAGCCTGCTGTCGATCGCCGACGAGATGGGCACGGCGCTGCGCCGGACTGCGTTCTCGGAAGCCGTGCGCGAGGGAGACGATTTCTCGACCGGCATCTTCGACGGCCGCGGCCGCCTCATCGCACAGGGCAACTTCACGCCGGGCCATCTCGGCGCGATGCCCTATGTGATCGAGAACGTGCTCAAGTACCATGCGCCCGAAACCTTGAAGCCCGGCGACAGCATCCTGCTCAACGACAGTTTCCTGGGCGGCGGCCATTTCCCGGATTTCTTCCTGACGAGCCCCGTGTTCCGCGATGGCCGGATCATCGCCTACGCCGTCACCACGGCGCATCAGGTGGATATGGGCGGTGCCGCGCCCGGTTCGCAGCGCGTCCAGGGCATCACCGAGGCCTACCAGGAAGGATTGCGAATCCTGCCGATCCGCGTCGTTCGCGAAGGAACGTTCGACGAGGACCTTATGCGCATGATCCTTGGCAACGTGCGCGTGCCGGCAAAGGTGCGCGGCGATCTGATGGCCCAACTCAACGCCAACCACGTCGGCGCCGAGCGGCTGATGGACATGTACGCGACCTATGGTGCCGACACGATGTCGCGCACCATCGACGCCATTCTCGAGCGGTCCGAGTCGGAGACGCGGGCGATCATCGCGCGGCTTCCCGCCGGGCGCTACGAGTTCGAGGATTTCCTCGACGATGCCGGGCCCGATACCGGCCCGATCAAGGTGCGTGTCGCCGTGACGATCGACGACAGCGGCATAGAGATCGATTTCACGGGCTCGGGCGGCACGGTGCAGGCCGCGCTCAATTCCTATATCAACTATACGCGCGCCTACGGCGTATTCGCCACGCGCTGTCTCACCGAGGCCAATCTGCCCAACAACGAAGGCTCGTTCCGCCCGATCCGCGTCATGGCCGAGGACGGCTCGTTCTTCAATCCGCGCTTTCCCGCGGCGAGCGGGGGCCGCGCGGCGGTGCAGATCCGAATTTTCGACGCCATCAACGGCGCCTTCGCCAAGTGCATTCCGCACCGCGCGATGGGCGCCTTCTCGCACTGGGCCAATCCCAACATCGGCGGTACCGACCCGCGCACCGGTCGTCCCTTCGTCATGTACGACATGCTGCTCGGCGGCTACGGCGGCCGCTCGATGAAGGATGGCGTTGAGGCGATGTCTCCCGTCATGAACTGCTCGAACATTCCCGTCGAAGTGATCGAGCACACCAATCCCGTGCGCATCGAGCGGTTCGAGCTGATCGCGGACTCGGGCGGCGCTGGCAGATATCGCGGCGGCTGCGGCATCCGGAAGGACGTCAAGGTGATGGCCGACGGCGCCATGCTGACGCTGCTGGGCGACCGCCACAGCATCGCGCCCTACGGCGTTTTCGGCGGCGGCCCCGGCGCGGTCGGCCAATCGCTGGTCGTCTCGGGTGGGGCGACGCGCAGCTATGGCTCCAAGGAGGTCGTCATGTTGCGGCATGGCGACGTGGTGAGCCTCAGGACGTCGGGCGCGGGCGGCTACGGCCCGGTCGGGGACCGGGAGCCGGCGGCCATTGCCAGCGATATCGCCGATGGCTATGTGACCGCCGCCGCGGCGCGCAAGACCTACGGCCAAAAATAGATCTGAGCCGCGCCGAAGCCGCAAGCACAGCGATTGGATGGTCAAGCCGGTCAACTCTGCTTAGGTTAGGCTCGGGATGACGCATCGCGCCTGATGATCGATGGAGGATCTTGATGAAGCTTGGCTTGAGCATCGGATACTCGAAGGCCAAACTCGACCTGCCGGTCGAACTCGTGCAGCGGGCCGAGGAACTCGGCTATGACTCGGTCTGGACCGCCGAGGCCTACGGCACCGATGCGGTGACGCCGCTGGCGTTTCTCGCCGGCAAGACCAGCCGCATCAAGCTCGGCACCGCAATCATGCAGCTCGCCGGACGCACGCCCGCCAACGCGGCGATGTCGGCTGCAACCGTCGATGCGCTGGCCGGCGGCGGCCGCTTCATCGCTGGAATCGGCGTTTCCGGCCCGCAGATCGTCGAGGGCTGGTACGGCCAGCCGTGGGGCAAGCCCTACTGGCGGATCAAGGACTACGTCGAGATCATGCGCAAGATCTTCGAGCGCGAGGCGCCGGTCGTGCATGATGGCCGGGAGATCAGCCTGCCGTTCACCGGCGAAGGTGCGATGGGCGTCGGCAAGCCGCTGAAATCGATCCTGCACATGAACCCGAACATCCCGATCTATCTCGGCACCGGCAACGAGGCGACGGTGAAGCTGACCGGCGAGATCGCCGACGGTTGGCTGCCGCTCGGACTGTTCCCGGGCTCAATGGATGAGTACCGGCCGTGGCTGGAGGAAGGTTTCAAGCGGGCGGGCAACGGCAAAGGCTATCATAACTTCGAGATCCAGGCGTCGATGCATGTCGATATCAACGACGACGTGCGCGCCAGCCTCGACAAGATGAAGCCCGAGGTCGCGCTATACGTTGGCGGCATGGGCCACAAGGACAAGAATTATCACAAAGACATCATGGTCCGGCGCGGCTTCAAGGATGCCGCCGACCGCATTCAGGAGCTCTATCTCGCCGGCCGCAAAGAGGAGGCGAGCGCAGCCGTTCCCGACGAATGGGTCGACAACAAGTCGCTGGTCGGCCCTAAGGCTCGCGTCAAGCAGCGCTTCCGCGCCTGGGAGGACATGCAGGACCAGGGCGTCACCAGCCTCACCGTGCGCTCTCGGCAACTCGAAGCGGTCGAGGTGCTGGCCGAGGCCGCGCGCCTCAATCGTGGGCGGTAGGGCGCAGCATGACCACCGCATCCGTGCCGCATATTCAGTCGCTTTATCGCTATCCCGTAAAAGGGCTGTCGCCGGAAGCGCTGCCGCGCGTCGATCTCGAGGTCGGCGCGACCCTGCCGTTCGACCGGGCCTACGCCATCGAGAATGGTCCGGGCCGTTTCGACGCGGCGGCGCCACGCCATCTGCCAAAAATCACGTTCCTGATGCTGATGCGCGACGAGCGGCTGGCGACGCTCGAAACCAGGTTCGACGACGCGACGCACACATTGACTATCCTGCGCGGCGGCAAGCAGGTGTCGCGCGGGGATCTCAGAACGCCGATGGGTCGGCAGCTGATCGAGCAGTTCATGGCGGCCTACATGAAGGACAGCCTGCGCGGCGCGCCGAAAGTCGTTACAGCGCCGGGACACAGTTTCTCAGACGTGGCAGCGAAATGCGTGCACATCGTCAATCTGGCGTCGGTTCGCGAAATCGAACGTGTCGTCGGCAAGCCGGTCAATCCGCTGCGGTTCCGCGCCAACCTCTACATTGACGGCCTGCCGCCTTGGGAAGAGTTTCGCTGGCTCGACAAGGATCTTGCAGTGGGCGGTGCGCGCCTCTCAGTCTTCGCTCGCACGCAACGATGCGAGGCGACCAACGTCGATCCGGTCTCTGCGCACCGTGACATGGCGATCCCCGCCGAGCTCAGCCGACAATGGAGCCATACGGATCTCGGCGTCTACGCCAAGGTCGCGACAGCCGGCGCCGTGACCGTGGGCGACGCGATCAACCCCGCCTGAACCGTGGTCGCCCAAGTCATGCATTGCCCGGCTGCGCTAGTGGGCAGCTGAAGGGCCAAGCAACGAGCCTAAACCTTCCGGCCGTAACTGATCAGACCGCCAGCGGCCTTGGGTGGATGCGCCTTGATCGCCTCTTCGTTTGGCTCGGTGCCCCAGCCGGGACGGTCCGGCATGATCAGGTGGCCGTCCTTGATCTCGGGCACGTGCGTGAACAGCTCGTGGTCCCAGGCGAGCCGGTCGATATCGATCTCCATGATGCGCAGGTTCGGCACGGCAGCCGCGAAGTGCGCGTTCATCATCGTGCACAGGTGGCCGTAGAAATTATGCGGCGCGACGTTGACCTCGTGCGCCTCTGCGAGATTGGCGATCTTCATCGACTGCCACACTCCGTTCCAGGGCGTGTCGATGATCGCGACGTCCATCGCCTGCTCGCGGAAATAGGGCAGGAACTCGCGGATGCCGAGCAGCGTCTCGCAGGACGAGATCGGATGCGGGCTCTGGCGGCGGATGTAGCCGAGTGCCTCCGGTGAGTAGGTATCGATCTCGATCCAGAACATGTCGAGCGGCGCGATCTCGCGCAGGATTTTGAGATAGCCCTCCGTGCTGGCGTTGAAGTTGAGATCGAGCAGCATGTCGACGTCGGGGCCGGCGCCATCGCGGAAGGCTTCGAGGTGCATGCGCAGATTGCGCAGAACGGTGCGGTCGACGTTGCGCTCGGGATAGTTGGGCGAGCCGAAGCCCGGCCGCCAGCCCTTCGGATTGTTTTTGTTGCCGTCGTAGACGAAGATGTTGGTCTTGAGCGCCGAGAAGCCCTTCTCAGCGACCTCGCGGCCCATCGCCTTGACGCCGTCGAGATCGGTGATCGCGGGTTTGTAGTAGCCGGGATGATTGATGCGCCACGTCGCACAGTGCGACCAGTAGAGGCGGATGCGATCGCGAATCTTGCCGCCGAGCAACTCATAGCAGGGGACGCCGAGTGCCTTTGCCTTGGCATCGAGCAGCGCGTTCTCGATGGCGCCGAGGGCCAGCGCAACGACGCCGCCGGCGGCCGGCCGGGTCACGGCGTAGAGCTCGGCATACAGGCGCTCGTGCTCGCCGACGGGTTGGCCGATGACGCGCGCCCCGAGCTTGTTGATGGCGGTGCCGACGCCGGGTGCGCCAAAACCCTCGTCGAATTCGCTCCAGCCGGTGATACCGTCCTCGGTGACGACCTTGACGAAGTAGTAGTTCCGCCAGCCGGCGTCGCACGCCAGCGTCTCGATACTGCGGATCTTCGAGTTGACGGTCATGGGATCCTCCAGAGGAATGGTTTGATTGGCCGGACGGACATGCGCCGAGAGTATCGCGCTGCACATTGAATGGAACGCCTTTCTGCGCCAGACTGCGCTCGACGCAAGCGATGGCCCAAAAGACAATGAGGACCTCCGTGGCAAAGTACAAGATCCTGGTGCCGATCGGCGCCAACCTGACCACGCTCTTGATGAACAACGATCTCGAGAAGGAAGCGCTGGCCGGTCTCGACGTCGAGTTCATCGAGTTGAAGGGGCCCAGTGACGACGAGCTGATCGCCGCTGGCCGAGATTGCGACGCGGTCTACACCAAGGGCGCCAAGATCTCAAAAAAGGTGATCGACAGCCTGCACAAATGCCGGGCGATCGTGATCGGCAGCGTCGGCGTTGACCCGATCGACGTGGTGGCCGCGACCGCCAAGGGCATTCCCGTCACCAATTGCCCGGACACCTTCATCGAAGAGGTGGCCGATCACGCGATGATGCTGATCCTGTCGACGTTCCGCAATGTCGTGCAGCAAGACCGCATGGTGCGCGAGGGCAATTGGCGCGAGGGCCGCGCGCAACTGTTGCAGAACCCGCGGCTGCAGGGTTTGACGCTGGGCTTCATCGCCTTCGGCCACGTGCCGCGCGCCGTCTCGCGCCGCGCCAAGCCGTTCGGCGTCCGCATGATCGCCTACGATCCCTTCGTCGAGGAACAGGTGATGCCGGATTTCGACGTGCTGCCGATGTCGCTGGAAGAGGTTCTGGCGCAGTCCGATATCATCTCAATGCATGCGCCGGCGACGCCCGAAGCGCAGGGCATGCTGACTGAAAAGCATTTCCGGCAGATGAAAAAGACGGCGATCTTCATCAACACGGGGCGCGGACCCACGGTCGACGAGCCGGCGCTGATCAAGGCGCTGCAGGAGCGGTGGATCGCGCAGGCCGGGCTCGACGTGCTGGAGAAAGAGCCGCCGGGCGACAACAATCCGCTGCTGCGCATGGACAACGTGATCCTGACGGCGCACGTCGCGTCGGCGTCGGCCCGGTTCGATCCGGCCCGCAAGCGGCGCGTCGGGCGCGAGTTGTCGCTGATCCTCACCGGCAAGTGGCCGATGAGCTGCGTCAACCCTTCGGTTTTGGCCAAATCGCCGCTGCAGCGCTGGCAACCGGTCTCGATGCTACGCGGCCCGAACAGCTGACGTCGGCGCGGCGCCGCCGGCGGGCAGCGATAGCTGCAGTACGCCGGTAACGTATTGCTTCCGCTTGCACCATGCTGCAGATGGTCGGGCGGGAAGTGTCCCGTCACTCTGAAAGGCACGCACGACGATGACCTCGGGACCCAATCGCACGTCAGAGCTGTTATCGCAGCGCATCCGCGAAAGCGGCTTTGTCGTTTGCGACGCGCGGGCCCCAAACCCGGATATGGGCCGTCTTGTATCAAGCTCGGCGTGGACCGAGTTCGCTGCCAGCTGGAACGGCATGGCGCGCGATACTTACATGGCCGACGGCGGGCGATATCGGCGCCGTCGTCATGGAGTCTATGCGATGTCCGGCGAGACATTGCGGCGCGCGCCGGTTCAACCGCATTTCCAGACAACCGAGTACAACCGCCTGAATGGCGGCGTCGAACGGTGGTTCGAGCCGATTGGTGATCTGGTTGCCGATGGGCCGGTGCTGGCGAGTATCTTGCGCTATTGCCATCGGATCTTTGCGCCGCTCGCGCCTGGTGTCGGGCATTGGCATGCCGAGGTCCATCAGTTCCGGATCGAAGCGGCTGGCGCGTCGGCAGGCCAGCCGACGCCTGAGGGAATGCATCGCGATGGCGTCGACTATGTGCTCGTGCTCCTGATCAATCGCACCAACATCCAATCCGGCGTGACCATGCTCTCGGATATGGACGGCCGCCCGCTTGGAGAATTCACCCTCGCGGCACCCGGCGATTGCGTCCTGCTCGATGACCATCGCGTCTATCACGGCGTGACGCCGGTTAAAGCCTCGAACGTCGACTTACCGGCCTTTCGCGACGTATTGGTCGTGACGTTCAAGGCGTCGAACCCACGCGAATGAAAAGCCCATGAGCTGCAGCGGCCTGAACTGCTGCTTTGCTGTTGCCTAAGGCCGCCGGCAGGGCCCGACCAGTGATCGAAGCTGGCCGAAGCAATCGGACGGCAGGACTGCCGGGCAGTTGCCTCAACGCGCGCGGCGTGTGGCCATCAGGGACTTCGAGAGACCATATACGGTCTCGGATTTGATCAGGGCGTCGGGGAACAGTTCCTGCATCTGGCGGCGATCAATCAGTACCGCCGACTGCACGCCACGCATGGCGGCATCGAGCGTCGTGCGCTTGCCGCCGAAGCCCAGATTGAAGCGCATCAACATGCGCGCGCGCGTCTGCTCCGGCAGCCAATGGAAGAACGGCGCGCGGAAATGCGGTTCGATCGGGAACCAGAAATTCGGCGTCTGCACGTAGTAAGCGGGTGCGATCCGGCGCACGTGCCCGGCCATGCGCATCATCTGGTCCCAGTTGCCGACGTGCTCGATCACCGAATTGGTGTGGACGAAGTCGTAGGCGTCGTCGGCGATCTGGTCGAGGCGCGTGGCGTCACCGACGAAGCTCCGGATTTTCGGCACGGCGCTCGGTGCGGCTTCGAGATTATAGAGATCGATCTCGACCGGATTGTCAGCAACGTACGAGCCGAAGATGCTCCAGTAGTAGGCGGTACCGCCGACATCGGCAATTCGGCAAGCGCCCTTCCTGGCGATGATGTCGTCGATGAGCGGCCGGATCTCGGCAAAGCGCTTCTGGCGGAACTGATAGGCGAGCGAGCGCGTATCGCCGTAGGTCGCGGCCACCGTATGACGCGGTGCAGCGGCTGCTCCGGCTGTTGCCTCGAGTTCGTGAAGAAATCATTACGCCCGCCCTACGGGTTTCCGAAACCGTCTTAGGGTTCTAGGCCCTGGGGCTTAATGTTTTGGCCAATGCCGCACAGGAATTGCGTTACCAACCGCTGAACCGGTGATCCGAAGCGGCGTTGCCGCGTGAAAAAGGGTGCGCATCGTGCGATGCACACCCCATAAATCGCGTTGTGCGTCTGGATGATCAGACGCCGGCCGGTGTCCAGCCGCGACCGCCGTCGCCGACGGCCTCGTAGCCCTTGTCGGTGACCAGCACCGTGTCCTCCAGCTTCACGAAGCCGCGCTTGGGATGCTGGATGGTGGTCTCGATCGAGATGGCCATGCCGGCTTCGAGTGGGCGCTCCATGTCGTAGCCCGTGTAGGACATGCGCGGATAGTTCATCAGCCGCGGCGCCTCATGGGTGACGAGCCCCATGCCGTGCGCCATGAAGTGCGAATACTTGCGGTGCGGCGATGCGTTGAGAATCGTCTCGGCGACATCGCAGATATCGCCGCCGCGACCGCCGGCCCGGATCGGCTTGCGCACCGCCTGCTGCACCTCCTCGACGACGCCCAGGAGGTCGACCAGCTCGGCGTCCGGCTTGCCGCCGACAATGCCCATGCGGCAGAGGTCGCCGATGTAGCCCTTATAGTTGCCGCCGCTGTCGATCGACATGATGTCGCCGGCCTTGAGGCGCTGGTCGGACGGGGCACGGTTGAGGCCGCCGGCCTGGCTGTCGCCGGCCGTGATCAGACAGTAGTCGAACACCAGGCCGCGCTTGACCTCCTCGACCCGCAGCGCCTCGACCACCTCGAGCTTGGTCGCGCCGGGAACGCAGTGCTTCTTGAACGTGGTCATCATGGAGTCGACGACGCGCTCGGAGGCTTCGCGCAGATAGCCGATCTCGTCCGGTGTTTTGCGGGCGCGCAGGCGCTCCAGTGGGAACACGGCATCGACGATATCGACGTTGGAGAGGCCTTGGCGCAGCACTGCTTCGCCGTCGGCCGGGATGAAGCCGGACTCGACGCCGATGCGCCGGACCGGTCCGAGCTTCTTGATGTGCGCCAGCGCCTGGCCCATCGTTTCCTTGCTGCCGATCACGTTGAGGTCGAGGGTCGGCTGCCAGAACTTGCCGAGCTCCTTCTCAAAGTTCTCGATGCCGCAGCCGATGTAGGCGGCGTTCTCAGGCTTGCCCTTCTGGTAGACGATGGCCGGCAGGTAGCGGGTGACGCCGACCGCATCCATGGTGTCGAAAAAGAAGAAGCGGTAGCCGCCGAGCATGTACTGCACATTGTGCTTCGAGGTGGCGACGAGAACGTCGATACCGGCATCGTCGAGCAGTTTGTCGAGGTGCTTGGTGTCGAACGGGATTTCCTTGCGGATCTTGGTCTCCGCGACGACTGTGGACATGGGGTGTCTCTCTCGGTGATGGGCCGCGTTGGTCGGGATCTCGAAAACCGCGAAAGTATAGCCCCCGCTGGCGGCGGTTCGCCATCGGATAAAAGCGGCGATCACGCTGAAGCCGGGTCGGCCTGGCGGGAGCGTCGCTTCCCCCTGCGGCCCGGGTCCGGTACGATACCGCGCATGGCGAATCCCGGCCCCCCCGACCTCGGTCTCACAGACATCGTTGGCGTGATCCTCGCGGGCGGCCTGTCGCGGCGGATGTTCGTCGGCAAAGCCGATCGTGGCGACAAGGGGCTGCTCGATCTCGGGTCGGCGACCATGTTGGAGCACGTGATGCGCCGGCTGCGGCCCCAGGTCGGCCGGATGGTGCTCAATGCTAATGGTGATCCGGCGCGGTTCCAGGCGCTGGGACTGCCGGTTGCCAGCGATACCATCGAAGGCTTCGCGGGCCCGCTGGCGGGTGTACTTGCGGGCCTCCGGTGGGCTGCGACCCATGTGCCGAAGGCGACGCACATTGCGACCGTTTCGAGCGATGCGCCGTTTCTGCCCGCCGATCTCGTTGCCCGGCTCGCGGCGGCCAGCGCCGATCGGCCGGGGACGATCGCGATTGCGCAGTCGGCTGGAGAACTGCACCCCGTGATCGGCCTGTGGCCGGTCGCGCTCGCCGACGATCTGGAGGCGGAGCTCGCCGCCGGCGTGCGCAAGGTGCTGCGCTGGACCGACAAGCACGGCACGGTGCCGGTCGCGTTCGGACCCGTGACGATCGGCGGCCGGTCCATCGACCCGTTCTTCAATGCGAATACACCAGAGGAGCTGGACGAAGCCCGCCGCCTTCTGGCAGAAGCCTCGCCATGACCATCGCAATTGCAATTACTGGCCGCAACGGCACGCCCATCATCGGCATCGCCGGCTGGAAGAAGTCCGGCAAGACGACGCTTGCTGTTCGCCTCGTCGAGGAATTCACGCGGCGCGGACTGACGGTCGCGACGGTGAAGCATGCGCATCACAGTTTCCAGATCGACGACGCCGAAACCGACAGCGCGCGCCATCGCCGTGCCGGCGCGGGCCAGGTGGCGGTCGTTTCGCGCGACCGCTGGGCGCTGGTGACCGAACTCGCCGGCCGCGACGAGCCGGATTTCGCCGATGTCATAGCCATGCTCGAGCCGTGCGACCTGATCGTTGTCGAGGGGTACAAGTCGGCGGCAATCCCGAAAATCGAAGCGCGGCGCACGGCGTCGTTCACGCACCATCCGATCGCGCCGGATGATCCCCTGGTGATCGCCATCGCGGCCGATCACCCGACCGAGTCGCACGGGCGGCCGGTGTTCGCACTCGACGATATTGCGGGGTTGGCCGATCTGATCGCGGCCACCGTACTGGGGCGATCACTTGCACAGGCGGCCGAGGCGGCCGGGAAAACCTGATGGCCGTCGTCGAGCCAGCGAGATCTCCGATGCGCCGCCGCACGTTCATAGGCGTCATATTGGCAGCATTGGCGCACTTAGGCAGTGTCGCAATCGCTCCTTCGATCGCGCAGACATCGGGCGCCAGTCGCAAGCCGAAACCGCCGACGGGTCGCGATTCGGGCGGCATCGCCGTCGCCCTGATCGGCGCCGGCGTCGACTACCGGTTGCCGGAGATCGCCCAGCGGCTGGCCCGCGACGGTGAGGGCGAAATTATCGGTTACGACGCGATCGATAACGACCACCGACCGTTTGAGCGGCCGGCCATCGATGGTCGGCGACTGCCGGAGGCGGCTGGCACCACGACCGCCGCCCTCTTCCTGCGCGAGGCCAGCGCTGCGCGACTGGTCGCGGTGCGCGCGCCGGAAGCTCAGTCGTTGGGCTTTGCCGCGTCCATGGCTTTCGTCACGCGCACGCCGGCTCGAATCGTCGCCGTGCTGCTGCGGGATACGGGGCCTGACCCCTCGATGCAGTTCCGCGACATCGAACGCCATGCGCCCCGTCTGCTGGTGATCACATCGGCCGCACATGCGGGAGAGATCGCAGCGCCAGTCCCCGCCAACCTGCTGGTGGTGACGGCTTGCGACGGTGTTGGCCGTAGTCTGCCGGCGCTTGCAGCCCGCGCGGCGCTGGCGGATGTGGCGATCCCCGCCTTGGGTCCGTCTACCGACGCGTTGGCATCGGCGTTCGAGCAGGTCGCTGTCGTGCGTGCGGCGGCACTGGCGGCGCGGATCGAGGCGGTGGCACCAGGGCTTTCCGCCGCGGCACTCAAGGCGCGGATCCTCGGCCTCGCGAAGCCGCAACCCGCAGATGGCGCAGGTGGCGTGGCGGCGTCCCGATCCGGCTGGATCGAGGGGGTGGACCGCGTTCATCGCCCGGAATAAAGGCATGAACAGCGGTACGTTGCCTACGTTTCCGGCTCGTCAACGGCCGGCGACTATGATGCAGTCGAGAGGACAAGTCTGAGCACGAGCGGAGCATGGGCGACAGGGTTGAACGCAGCAGGCTGGTTCGCGGACCGCGACCGTCGTGGCTGCATGTCAAGCGGCCGGACGCGATCCTGTCCTGGGGTCTGTCGGCGCGGATCGGCCACAACAATGGCCCGCCGCTGGAGGACGAGATCAACGATGGCTTTGTCCGCTACCGCTGGAAGAAGGCGCATGCGGAAGCCTGGAAAAATCCGTCGCTGTCGATCCTGAAGTTCCGCGTGGCACGCGCCGAGGCTGCCGGCGTCAGCTACCACGAATATATGGCCGAGCTGCTGGATACGGGGCGCCACCTGCAGGCCGCCGACGTCGCAAAGCGCAAGCGCGAGCGCGAGTCCAGCGGCCCAGCTCTCACGGACGACGGCGTGAACGGCTAGCCGGGCCGCGGTTGGCCAGCCGCCGACCCGGTGGTAAAGCTTCCGGCACGGGTGTGGTTGGGCGCGCGCTAACCATCGTGCGGTGGCGTGACAGTCTTAATCACTCGTTAACGTGCCGGCGTCAAAGCTCACGGTAGCCTTGAGTCGGCCCATTGGGGGAGCCTGCATGTCGTCGATGCTCATCTGGATGCTCGGGATCGGCGTCAGCGTGGCGGCCCTGGTGATCACGGCCGCGCAGAAGATGTTTTACATTCATATGGCGATCGCCGCCGTCGTCAGCATCCTGGTGGCGCTGGCGTCATTCCAGGAAGCCCGCGGCATCTATCGTGGCAAGGATGCCGATGCAATGGTTGCCAGCTCCAACTTGCGACACATGGGGTTCGTTTGGACCTGGGGGGCGCTGACGCTTCTCGTGACTTACGCCTTCGACATGCTGCAGTGGCGCGAGTGGTGGCAGTTCTTCATCGGCTTTTTCGTGCTGGCTGGCCTTTGCCTGTTCATGTCGACGACTCTGCGCAAGGACGCCGAAGGCGGCAGTACTGACGCCACGATGATGAAGGTGGCGCGCGGATTCTCGATCTTCATGCTGGTCGCGATGCTCATCGTCATGATCGGCCTGCTGGTGGACGGCAAGATGTGGCGGTTCACGACGGTGGCGGGGCTTCGGCCCGGCTCGCAGGATTGGGCGGCGAACAACATCTTCTTCTTCGGGGCGATGGCGATCGCGGCGATCAGCTGGAGCGCGATCCGCAGCTTGCCGGCCCAGAAGTGACGCGCGCGCTGTGCCACTCACCGAGGACCATCTGAACCGCGCAACCCTTGGCCTCGCGCTTGCGCTGGCGATCAGCGTCGCCACAATGGTGATCGCTGCCGGTGTCGGTTCCGGAGTGATGGCCGCGTGCGCAGCAGCAAGCTTCGTCGTGGCACTGCTCGTCGCGGCTTTCCGAATGCTGCGAACACCCGGACGGCATGAACAGGACTTGCCGGGTGGGATGACCGCAGACGTTGCACACGCGCGGCTCAGCGCCTTGGCCTACGGTTGGAGTGCGATCGCCATGCAGGCGCTCTACATCACACCGTTGACGGGGCTCAGGTGGCAGCACGGGTGGCAGTATGCGCTGGCCTTTGGACTTCTGGCCGTGGCGGCGATCTGGGCCGAACGCTACGTGCGCGACGTGGGCCAAAGCGTGGTGTTCGACAGAGCCGGGCCGCGCTGGTGGCAGCCACTTATCGTCGCGCAGGCTGTGTTGAGCTTGGCAGCGGTGATGTTCATGGTGGCGAGCGGCAAGCTCGCGACGCTGCGTCCGGACTGGGCGGCGAACCAGGTCTTCCTGGCAGCAGCTGTCATGATTTTCGGGATCTCGGCGCAGTGGCTCAAGCAGCGGCTCGGCAGGCGCAGCACGCCGTAAGCCATCGGCTGCCCCGATCGTCGGCGCGCAATCATCATTGAAGCGATCGGCTGCCGCGTGCCAAGACAGGCGGCGACCTCCGCACACATGCCCACTTCGAAATCTCCCGAGAGCACAGGCCAATGACCGACCAGACCGCCGTCACGCCGGATCGTTCACTGCTGGCGCTGGTGCGGCGGGTGATCGACATCGAACCCAACGAGCTGAAGGCCGTGCTTTGGTCGTTCGCCTATTTTTTCTCGGTGCTGTGCAGCTACTATATCATCCGGCCCTTGCGCGACGAGATGGGCGTCACGGTCGGCACCGAGCGGCTGTCGGAGCTGTTTGGCATCGTCTTCGTGGTGATGCTGGCGGCGGTGCCGCTGTTCGGCTGGGTGGTGTCGACGTTCGCCCGCCGCCGCATTGCGCCGATCGTCTACGGGTTCTTCATTCTCAACCTGATCGTGTTCTGGAGCCTGCTCAGCGCGCACGGCGCCAGCAAGGCTGTGGCGTCGGCCTTCTTCGTCTGGGTCAGCGTGTTCAACCTGTTCGTCGTGTCGCTGTTCTGGTCGGTGATGTCGGACCTGTGGTCGAGCGCGCAGGCCAAGCGCCTCTACGGCTTCATCGCGGCGGGTGGCAGTCTCGGCGCGTTTCTCGGGCCGCTGATCACGCAAAGCCTCGTGCATGGTCTCGGCGCGACCAACCTGTTGCTGGTCTCGGCGGCGGTGCTGGGGTTGGCGATCTTCTGTATCCGGGGACTGCGCAGTGTGACCGGCGCCGACCGCGACGCCGAGACCGAACGCCCCGCCGGAGAAGGCCTGATCGACGGCGCCAAGCGCGTGTTCCAGTCACCCTATCTGTTACAGATCGCGATCTGGGTGCTGCTTGCCAACCTGATCTCGACGGTCTTCTATTTCGAGCAGTCGCGCATCATCGGCAACTCGATCGCAGTGCGCGAGGACCGCGTGGCGCTGTTTGCGCGCATGGATCTGGCAGTCAGCGTCTTGACCATCCTGGGGCAGGTGTTCCTGACCGGAAATATCGTGCGCCGTCTCGGGCTCGGAATGAGCATCGCGGCGCTGCCGGTGTCGGCCGCACTGGGGCTCGCTGCGCTGGCGGCGGCGCCGGTGCTGTGGGTCATTGTCGCCGTGATCGTGTTCGAGCGCGCGGTGACCTTCGCGATCACCAATCCGGCGGCGCGCGTGCTCTATACGGTCGTGCCGGCCGAGGACAAGTACAAGGCGCAGAATTTCATCGACACTGTCGTCTATCGCGGCGGCGACGCGGCGAGCGGCTGGATCTTCAACGGGCTTGCCAAGTCGCTGGGGTTGGCGACGCCGGCCGTCGCGTTGATCACGTTGCCGTTCACGCTGTTCTGGATCGCCTCGAGCTTCCGGCTTGGCCGCGAGCAGGCGGCCCGTGCCGAGGCGGTACCGAAGCCCTAATGAAGCGTGCGGGCGCGTGGCAGCGTGGCTTGGGGGGCTTGCGCGAAGCTGAGCTACGCCGCCTGCAACTCGAGCCGCAGCGTCTCGCCCCGGTAGCTCAGCGCCTCGGCGATATGCGGGCGCGCTATGTCGCCGGTGCCATCGAGATCGGCGATCGTGCGCGCAACCTTGAGCGTGCGGTGGAAGCCGCGCGCGGAGAGCCCGAGCTTTTCGGCCGCCTGCCGCAGGAAGGCCATGCCCTCGGCGTCGGGTTGCGCGATCGCCTCGAGCAGCTTGCCGGAGGCGTCCGCGTTGGTGCGCATGCGCGGACCGGTGACCGCCGGCCCGAGCTTGGCAAACCGCTGCCGCTGCAGCACGCGAGCCGCACCAACGCGTGCGCGCACCTCGTCGCTGCCCTCGGCGGGCGCCGGCAGCACGAGATCGGCGGCTGACACTTGCGGCACCTCGATCTGGAGATCGATACGGTCGAGGAACGGCCCGGACAACCGCGCCTGATAGTCGGCGGCGCAGCGCGGGCCGCGCTTGCAGGACAATCCGGGTCCGCTGCCGCCGCACTTGCACGGGTTCATCGCCGCGATCAGCTGGAATCGCGAGGGATAGGCGATGCGATGATTGGCGCGGGCGATCACGACCTCGCCAGTCTCCAGCGGTTGGCGCAGCGAATCGAGCACGTTCGGGTGGAACTCCGGCAGCTCGTCGAGGAAGAGGACGCCGAGGTGTGCGAGCGAAACCTCGCCGGGCCTTGGCCTGGAGCCGCCGCCGACGAGGGCCGCCATGCTCGCCGAGTGATGCGGCGCGCGGAACGGCCGATGCCGGGCAATGCGTCCACCCGCCAACTCGCCAGCGAGGCTCATCACCATCGAGACTTCCAGCATCTCGGCCGGCTCCAGCTGCGGCAGGATCGAGGGCAGGCGCGCCGCCAGCATCGATTTGCCGGAGCCCGGCGGCCCTATCATCAGCAGGTTATGGCCGCCGGCCGCTGCGATCTCGAGCGCGCGCTTGGCCCCTTCCTGGCCCTTGACGTCGCGCAGATCGGCGAGCGCCGCGGGCGGGTCGGCGAGGTTGGGCTTCGGTGGCGCGAGTGTCTGCAGGCCCTTGAAGTGGTTGACGAGCGACAGCAGGTGGGGTGCCGCCAGGATTGCCATATCCTCGGCCGCCCATGCGGCTTCGGGGCCGGTTGCCTCCGGACAGATCAGGCCTTTGCCGAGTGCGTTGGCGCCGATTGCGGCGGGCAGCGCGCCCGGTACCGCCCGGATCGATCCGTCGAGCGCCAATTCCCCGATCGCGGCATAGCCCGCGATGGCATCCGGCGCGATGGCACCCATCGCCGACATCAGGGCCAGCGCAATGGCGAGATCGAAATGACTGCCTTCCTTCGGCAGGTCGGCCGGGGCCAGATTGACCGTCACATGCCGGAACGGGAACCCGAGCCCGATGGCGTGCAGCGCATTGCGCACCCGCTCGCGGCTTTCCGCCACTGCCTTGTCCGGCAGGCCGACGATCGAAAAAATGGCTCGGCCCGAGGTGATGCGCACCTCGACTTGAACGGGCCTAGCCTCGATGCCAACAAACGCCAGCGTGGAGATCTGACCGTACATGCCTGCCCCCAAAGCCCCAACAGAGCCTAGCTTCATTCGGGATCGTTCACCAGGACACGGAGCATGTCAAGAACATTATAAGAACAAACAAATTGCAGACCCAACCGTTCGAAGCTCCCAGCCCGCGTTTGACGCTGCACATCTGCAAACGAGGGAACGATCGTGCACGGCTTCCTGCTTGCCGCGCCGCCCCGTGCCGTCATACTGACCCGACACCTGACGCGATCGATTGAGGGACCCCGCCCCGATGACCAAGTTCAACTTCGAGCCGGTGACCATGCCGCCCGACGCCGCCACGTTGCGAGCCGAGGTGCGCGCATTTTGCGAGGATGAGCGGACGAAAGGAAACTTCACGCCGGCCGTCGGCGCCATGGTCGAGGCGGACGAAGCATTCTCCGCCAGGGTCGGCGCGCGCGGCTGGCTCGGCATGACCTGGCCGAAGCAATATGGCGGTGCCGAACGGTCGTCGCTCGACCGCTACGTCGTCGTCGAAGAGCTGCTCGCGGCCGGTGCGCCGGTGATGTGCCATTGGGTCGCCGAGCGCCAGTCGGGGCCGCAGATCCTGCGCCACGGCAGCGACCGCGCCAAGGCCATGATCCTGCCGGAGATCGCCGCGGGCCGCTGCTTCTTCGCCATCGGCATGAGCGAGCCGGATACCGGTTCCGATCTCGCCAGCGTCAAGACGCGGGCTCACAAGACCGATGGCGGCTGGAAGGTCACCGGCCGCAAGGTGTGGACGAGCTTCGCGCACCGGGCGCACTACGTCATCGCGCTGGTTCGCACCTCGGGCGCGCCCGACCAACGCCACGTCGGCCTGACGCAGCTGATCATCGACATGAAAACGCCGGGCGTCACTGTCCGCCCGATCTACAACCTCTACGGCGGACATGACTTCAATGAGGTGGTGTTCGACGACGCGTTTGTGCCAGAGGACATGTCGGTCGGCGGCGAAGGTCGCGGCTGGGACATGGTGACGAGCGAACTCGCTTACGAGCGCTCCGGGCCCGATCGTTTCATGTCGACCTATCCGCTGCTTGTCGAGGCGATCAACGAGCTTGGGCATAAGCCCGACAAGCACGCCGCCGTCGAGATCGGCCGCCTGGTGTCGCATCTTGCGGCGCTGCGGCGGATGTCGACATCGATCGCCGGGATGTTGAACGAGGGCAAGTCGCCGGTTACGGAGGCGGCGCTCGTCAAGGAGCTCGGCACCTCGTTCGAACAGGAAATTCCCGAAGCCGTCCGCCGCGTGCTGCCGGTCGAGCGGTTCGCGATGGCGGGCGACAACGGCTATGCCGATCTGCAGCAGCTCTCGCAGATGCAGTGCCCGAGCTATTCGATCCGCGGCGGCACCCGCGAAATTCTGCGCGGCATGATCGCGCGCGGCCTCGGGTTGCGCTAGGCGCGGCTGCGCCTCTTTGCTTGGCCCTTCAGCTGCCCACTGGCGCAGCCGGGCCAGGCAGCCGAAGTGCAACTGAAACGCGCTGGATGCGTGGCGCGGTTGCGCAGTGGGCAACCGAAGCGCCAAGAATGAACACATCCAAAGGCGCAACCAACATGGAGCATTACATGCGCGACGACATGCTGCGAACCCTCGACCGGATCGTCGAGGACACCGTGACCCAGAAGCTGCGCGCGTCGGCCGATGAGCGCGGCAACCAGGGCGCCGACGCGCCGACAGCGGGCACGTTGGCAACCAGCCCCTTGTGGCTGGCCCTGAGCGAGGCAGGCATCACCGGTCTCGGCAATCCCGAGGCTGATGGCGACATCTCCTTCGCCGATACCATGGCGCTGGTGCGCCGCGCCGCCTATCACGCGCTGCCGGTGCCACTCGGCGAGGTCATCATGGTCCGGCGCTTGCGGGCGCGGCACGGGTTGGCTGCGCCGGACGGAATGGCGACGCTGGCGCCGCCGGGGGCCGGCAAGGATATCGCCTGGTCGGGGACCAAGCTTTCCGGGTGGGTGCAAGGCGTACCCTCGGCGCGCGACATGGCTCACATTTTGGTTGCCGCAGGCGAGCCTGGGAAAGGACATCTGGTGCTTGCCGATATCGCGGGTCAGGTGGCGCGCCGCGGCGCCAACATGGCCGGTGAGCCGCGCGATGAGATCGATGTGTCCAAGGCCAAGGTCATCGCCAGCGCGGCCGCACCTCATGCCGTCTGGGACCTGGAAGGCGAAGGCGCGTTGCTCCGGTCCGTCCAGATGGCTGGCGCCATCGACGCCACGCTCGATCACTGCCTGACCTGGGTCGGGGACCGCGTGCAATTCGGCAAGCCCATCGCCAAGCATCAGGCAGTGCAGCATCTGATGGCACAGCTTGCGGGGGAATCGGCTGCCGCCAGCGCCAGTGTCGACATGGCCGTCGAGGCTTCGGCGCAGGCGCCGGATCGTTTGGCTATCGCGATGGCCAAGGCTCGGGTCGGGGAGGCGGCCGGCAAGGCCGCCAACATCGCCCACGGTGTCTTTGGGGCGATGGGGTTCACCCGCGAGCACCAGCTGCACTATTCGACCCGCCGGCTTTGGGCTTGGCGCAACGAGTTCGGCAACGAGGCGGTCTGGCAGGCCACCATCGGATGGACCGTCGCTAATCTCGGTGGGCGCCAGCTCTGGAGTACCTTGACGGCCAGGGGATAACGTCCCATTTGCCGCCCTGGGTGCCCAAAATCTGGGCTAACCGATGGAAATAACACCACATTCAGTGGTATGTCGCCGCTTTGCCACCAGGGCTGGTAATTCTCGAGTTGACGACACATTTGATAGGAAGCGTCCAGTCGAATCGGGCACCATCCCTGACAACGGCTCAATTCCCGGGCCAATTGCGTGACATGATCTGCAGATAGGTATTCCCACCCCACGGGGTGACCTTAAATTGAGAGGCGGTCGGGCTTGGACGACGCTCAGGGTTGTCTCGTCGAGACAATCGGGAACGACGCCTAAGTTGTGGAAATCGCGGGTATTTAGTCTTTTGACAAGGTGTGCGCCGGGCGCGACGGGAAAAGGCACGACGCAAGCGGCGCGACGAGAGTGCCAGGATGCCGGGTCTGGGAGAAATGTCAGCTGGCCGAGTATGGTCGGTGAGCCGCGACAACCTGCAAACAAAAGACGCACCGTGGTCACGTACTCGCCATCACCGGACCCCTAATTTGGGTTAAGATGTATAGGTCAACATAGTGCTGGACGGGTGGCATGAGCCGCGAACCAGGGTGAGCGGACTCGAGCAACGACAACAGAACCAGATAACCACCGCAGGGCAAAGCCAATGGCGACGACGACACGAGGCGAGATTTTCGACATCTACTCTCAGGCGTACGACCGGCAGAAGCAGGTCGTGCTGTCGATCAAGGACTACCTCGAGGGGTGCAAGAAAGACCCGTCGATGTATGCGACAGTGCCCGAGCGGATGCTGACGGCGATCGGCGAGTCAAAACTCGTCAATACCGCCGACGATCAACGGCTTGGCCGCATCTACATGAACCGGACGATCAAGGTCTATCCGGCCTTCGCCGACTTCTATGGGCTCGAGGAAACCATCGAGCGCATCGTCGGCTATTTCCGGCATGCGGCTCAGGGGCTCGAGGAGCGCAAGCAGATCCTCTATCTGCTCGGCCCCGTCGGTGGCGGCAAGTCGTCGCTCGCCGAGCGGTTGAAGGACCTGATGGAGAAGTGCCCGATCTACGTGCTGCGGGCTGGCGACGAGACGAGTCCGATCTTTGAGAGCCCGCTCGGTCTCTTCGACCCTGAGACCATGGGCCAGGCGCTCGAGGACAAGTACGCCATCCCGCGCTCCAAGCTCACGGGGTACATCTCGCCCTGGGCGGTGAAGCGCCTCGACGAGTTCGGCGGCGATATCTCGAAGTTCACCGTGGTCAAGCTCTATCCGTCGAAACTGCGCCAGATCTGCGTGACGAAGACCGAGCCCGGCGATGAGAACAACCAGGATATCTCGGCGCTGGTCGGCAAGGTCGACATCCGCAAGCTCGAGCATTTCGGCCAGAATGACGCCGATGCCTATTCCTATTCGGGCGGCCTCAACCGCACGACGCAGGGCCTGCTCGAATTCGTCGAGATGTTCAAGGCGCCACTGAAGATGCTGCATCCGCTGCTCACCGCCACGCAGGATCGCACCTACGTCGGCACCGAGAACGTCGGCGCGATGCCCTACCAGGGCATTATCGTCGCCCACTCGAACGAGAGCGAGTGGTCGAGCTTCCGCGCCAACCGCACCAACGAGGCGTTCCTCGATCGTATCTGTGTGATCAAGGTGCCCTATTGCCTGCGCGTCACCGAGGAGCGCAAGATCTACGAGAAGCTGATCCGGGGCAGCGAGTTGTCGGCGGCGCCGTGCGCACCGGGGACGCTCGACATGCTCGCGAACTTCTCCGTTCTTTCTCGCCTCAAGGAGCACGAGAACTCCTCGCTCTATTCGAAGATGCGCGTCTATGACGGCGAGAGCCTGAAGGATACCGATCCGCAGGCGCGCACCATGCAGGAGTACAAAGACGCGGCCGGCGTGACCGAAGGTATGGACGGCGCGTCGACGCGGTTCGCCTACAAGATCCTGTCGGAGACCTACAACTACGACAGTCACGAGATCGGTGCGGATCCGGTCCACCTGATGTTCGTGCTCGAGCAGGCGATCAAGCGCGAGCAGATGCCCGAGGACACCGAGACGCGTTACCTCGAGTTCATCAAGGAGGAGCTGGCGCCGCGCTATGCCGAGTTCGTGGGCAACGAGATCCAAAAGGCCTATCTCGAGTCCTACAACGACTACGGCCAGAACCTGTTCGACCGCTACGTCGCCTACGCCGATGCCTGGATCGAAGACCACGACCACAAGGATCCCGACACCGGCCAGCTGATGAGCCGCGAACTGCTCGATCAGGAGCTGTCGAAGATCGAGAAGCCGGCCGGCATCGCCAACCCCAAAGACTTCCGCTACGAGGTCGTCAAGTTCTCGCTCCGCGCGCGGGCGCGCAACGGCGGCAAGAACCCGGATTGGACGAGCTATGAGAAGATCCGCGACGTCATCGAACGGCGGATGTTCAGCCAAGTTGAGGATCTGCTGCCGGTGATCTCGTTCGGCGCCAAGAAGGACTCGAACGCCGAGAAGAAGCATCAGGACTTCGTCGAGCGCATGGTTTCGCGCGGCTATACGAAGCGTCAGGTCCGCCGTCTCGTCGAATGGTACATGCGGGTGAAGAAGGCGGGCTGACGGAGCGGTTGGCACTGGGCAATCGACGCCCCAGAACGAGTTGCGAGGTGCCGATGGCAATCGCCGAAGTGTTTACGAGCCTGTGTGCAGGGATGCTCGTCGTGACTGCGGTGGTGCATTCTCTGCTCGGCGAGCGACGGTTGATTGGGCCGCTGCTGGAATTGCGAGCTGGCGTTCTGGTCTCCCCGCTGGCGCGTTTCCTGTTGCGAGCCGTGTGGCATTTCATGTCGGTGGCTTTTGCAATCATTGCCTTGGGATTGGTCGCCAGCCTGGGTGGAGTGGCCAGCTTCGGTGGGGCGGACCGCGTCGTCGCCGCCCTGCTGTGGGGGACAGCCATCGGCATCGGAGGAGCGGGTATATATGATGCGATCGGAAGTAAGGGCCGCCATATCGGTTGGCCTATGCTGGTCTCGATCGGTGCCAGTGCTGCGCTGGCCCTGGTTTTTCGCAACTGATGCTTGACCCGAGAGCCCGCACCCAATGAACATCGTCGATCGCCGTCTCAATCCGAAATCGAAGAGTCTCGGCAACCGGCAACGCTTCGTGCGCCGCGCCAAAGCCGATATTCGCGATGCGGTGAAGGAGGCCATCAAGAAGCGAAAGGTTGCCGAGGTCGAAGGATCAGAGAAGATCTCCATCCGCTCGAAAAGCGTGCGTGAGCCATCGTTTTCCCATAGCCGCGATGGCGGGCAGCGCGATTTCGTGCTGCCGGGGAACAAGGAATATAAGGTCGGCGATCTCATCCCGAAGCCGCAAGGTGGTGGCGGTGGCGGTGGCGGCGGCAAGGCGAGCCCTGACGGCGAAGGCCAGGACGATTTCGTATTCACGCTGTCAAAGGACGAGTTTCTCGACGTGTTCTTCGAGGATCTGAAGCTGCCGAACCTGGTCAAGACGCAGCTGAAGGACATGAAGTCACCGGTGCCGCAACGCGCCGGCTATACCACCGATGGTCCGCCAGCAAAGCTCGCTCGCGTCCGCACCATGCGCCGGAGCCTCGCACGCCGCATCGCGCTGCGCCGCCCGAAGACCGAGGATGTGCTCAAGCTCGAGCAAGAGATCGCGCGCCTCGAGGCGCAGACGCCCCGCAACGAGATCCAGATCGCCGAGCTCAAGGGGCAACTCGTCAAGATGCTGCGGTTGCGCCAGACGATCGCTTATGTCGATCCGCTCGACCTCCAGTACAACCGTTTCGAGCGCGTGCCCAAGCCCGCGACCCAGGCCGTCATGTTCTGCATGATGGACGCTTCGGCCTCGATGACGGAGCCCCTGAAGGATCTCGCCAAGCGGTTTTTCATGCTCCTGCATCTGTTCCTGGCGCGGCACTACCGCGAAGTCGATCTCGTCTTCATCCGCCACACCTCGACGGCTGCCGAGGTCGACGAGGACACCTTCTTCCGCGGCGTCGAGACCGGCGGCACCGTCATCTCGACCGCGCTTGAGGAAATGGACAAGATCGTCAAGGATCGCTACTCGCCCGAGAATTGGAACATCTACGCGGCGCAGGCGTCCGACGGCGATAACATTCCCGACGACATGGGCCACTGCATCGATCTCGTCGAGAACCACCTGCTGCCGGTGTCGCAGTATTTCGCCTACGTCGAGGTCTCCGAGCGGTCTGGGCCTGGCGAGACCATCGTCTGGCACGGCTACACGGAGCTTCAGGATCGCCACAAGCACTTCGCCATGCGCCGCGTTTCGAATCCTGGCGAAATCTTCCCCGTCTTCCACGAGCTGTTCTCGAGCTCGGCCGGCGCCTGAGGAGACCCAAGCATGGCATTGGTGCGCGCAGCTAAGCCGCTCTTCGTGGGCTCGGAGTGGAACTTCGAGATGATCGGCCAGACCTATCACGCCATCGAGGACATCGGTGTCGGCGAGATGGGGCTCGACATCTACAAGAACCAGATTGAGGTCATTACTGCCGAGCAGATGCTCGACGCCTACTCGTCGATTGGCATGCCGCTGATGTACCGGCACTGGTCCTTCGGCAAGCGCTTCGCCAAGGACGAGATGCTCTATCGCAAGGGCGCGCGGTCGCTCGCCTTCGAGATCGTGATCAACTCCGATCCCTGCATCAACTACATCATGGAAGAGAACTCCATGACGATGCAGTGCCTAGTCATGGCACATGCCGCGATGGGGCATAACCACTTCTTCAAGAACAACTACCTGTTCCGCCAGTGGACGCAGGCCGACGCCATCCTGGAGTATCTGGCGTTCGCCAAGAAGTTTGTCGCGGAATGCGAGGAGAAGTATGGCCTCGCCGCCGTCGAGGCGGTGCTCGATGCCGCGCATGCATTGATGAACCAGGGTGTCAGCAAGACCGCCGGTCCCCGTCGCCGCTTCGATCCGGCGCGCGCCCGCGAGCGCGAGCAGAAGCGGCGCGACTACGAACTCGAGATCTACAACGAGCTCTATCGCACGCTGCCGAACAAGACGCCGTCGAAGGAGGCCGAGCGATCCGAGGAGAGCAAGGCCGAGCAAACCGCCTTGAGCCTTCCCGAAGAAAACATCCTCTATTTCCTCGAGAAGAATGCGCCCAAGCTCGAGGGCTGGAAGCGCGAGCTGCTGCGTATTGTTCGGGTGATGTCGCAGTACTTCTATCCGCAGCGCCAGACCAAGGTGATGAACGAAGGCTGCGCCACGTTCTGCCACTACGAGATCATGAACCGCATGTACGAGCTCAACCTCGTGACCGAGGGCTCGATGCTCGAGTTTGCGCACATGCACGCGGCTGTCGTCTACCAGCCCGGCTTCTCCGACAAGAATTTCGGGGGAATCAATCCTTATGCTCTCGGCTACGCCATGATGCGCGATATCAAGCGCATCTGCACCGAGCCGACCGATGAGGACCGTACATGGTTCCCTGACATCGCCGGCAACAACGACGCGATGGGTACGCTCCGCCAAGCCTGGGCAGACTACCGCGACGAGAGCTTCATCCTGCAGTTCCTGTCGCCGAAGGTGATGCGCGATTTCCGCCTGTTCCAGCTGCGCGATGACTCCGACAATCCCGCCGTCCGTGTCCAATCGATCCACGACGAGCGGGGCTATCGCAACGTGCGCCGGATGCTGGCGCGCCAGTACGACGTCTCGCAGCAGGATCCGGACATCCAGGTCACCGACGCGGATCTGTCCGGCAGCCGCCGCCTGGTGCTCACGCACTTCGTCCGGAACGGCATCCTGCTCGACAAGGACGAGTGCGACCGCACACTGATGCACGTCGCCCGCCTCTGGGGGTATCGCGTCCGTCTGGTCGAGGTCGACGCCGGGTCCGGCAAGAAGCTCCGCGAGCACGAGACGCTGCCGCTGCCTTAAAGCGCAGTGCGGCGCTCAATGATCCGCTTCGGCTGAAACTCGGATTGTGCGATCCGGCAGCATCACAAGCGGAATCGCAAATCCCGCAAATATCACGATGTTGAGCAGCACATTCAGCGGCGCCCCGTTGCCGAGCGACTGTGCGCTGTCGAGCATCAGCCAGGCGGTGAGCCCCGTCAGCATGCAGCGGCGGATTGTGGCGCTGCCGGCAGTTGTGGCGTGGGACGCCAGACCATGCATGAGGAGACACCAGCCGGCCGTCACCGCCCCGCCGATTCCGGCCGCAAGAAGCGTTTCCCGGCCCAGGTGCGCAGGTTGCCCGTCGAGCGGCCAATAGACGAGATCCAGGAGCCAGACGAGCGGACGGTCGAGTGGCGGCCATGCGGCCAGAACCATCCCCACGCCGAATGCGGCGTTGAACAGGCACCAGAATTTGAACCAACTGTGAGCTGTCATGATGCAGTCCTCCCTTTTGTGTCGTGGCACTATGCGCGCCGTGCCGAGGGCTCTCAATGACGCCCGAGGTAAGTGCCCGTCACCGTCGGCATCGCCTATGCTGGCGTCATCGCAATAGGACAGAGGCCGATGCCCGCATCACTCAGGCGTTCACCAGCATCCGCGTTCGGCGCAGCGCTGAAGCAATGGCGTGCCACGCGCCGCTTCAGTCAGCTCGAGCTGGCATTGGCGGCGGACGTATCGGCGCGGCATGTTGCATTTCTGGAAACCGGCCGCTCGAAACCGAGCCGCGAGATGGTGCTGGTCCTTGCCGAGGCATTGGCGGTGCCTTTGCGCGAGCGAAACACATTGCTCGCATCTGCGGGTTTTGCAGCGCTCTACGTCGAGCGACGTCTCTCGGATGCCGTGCTTGCGCCTGTCCGCGCTGCCTGCGAGGCTCTGCTCGACAAGCACGAGCCGTTGCCGGCATTTCTCTTTGACCGGCACTGGAACATTCTGTCGGCCAATCAGGCGTCCCGCCGCCTTCTCCATCTGCCGGAGCGTGTCGAGGGTCTTAATATTGTCCGTTTGCTGGCAGGCAATCCAGCGGCACCGCAGCTCGTCTCGAACTGGGTCGAGGTGGCGCACAGCATGCTGGATCGCCTGCGGCTCGAAGCGCGCACGTTTGGGCCTGACCCTGCGCTCGACGAACTCATGGCTCTGGTGCGGTCCGATCCAGCTTTGCGCCAGCCGCGTCCGGTGCGGCGGACAGGGGACCCGTTCATTGGCTCGCGCATTCACACGCCGCTGGGAGAGGTCGTGCTGTTCTCGACACTTGCCGAATTCGGCACGGTCGACGACATCACCGTGCGCGAGCTTCGGGTCGAGCTGTTCTTTCCGGCCGACAGTGAGAGCGGCCGCATCCTGGAGCTGGCCGCTCAGCCCCGATAGCCTGGCCCGACCGGCTCACGGCGGTCGTCGCTACAAATAAGCAGGTTGTACAAAAAATCAAATATGGACCGGAGATTGCAGAATGCTCTTGGCATGTCCCATTCGGGGACATTCCATAGGAGATCGTCTTGCTGAACATCCTGACTGCCGGACTTGTCGCTGCGAGTTTCGCAACCTACCCGTCCCTGGGCGACCGGGGCTTGATCGAACCGAAGTCGATCGGTTCCAATTCTCGCGTCGAACGGGCCATCGACAAAGGTCTGATTGTCGAGCTGATCGTGCGCTGCGATCGCGGTGTGGCGATAATCTCGTACTCCAAGGTCGAACGGTTGTTCTGCACGCCGAAACTGGTTTGCCGTCTGAAAATGTCGGATGTCGTTGCCCAAAGCTGCGGTTGAGCGGCTTCGCAATCCAACCTCCCGGATCGCAATCGACCGGAGCGATACGCCCAGCTGCTCTCGCCCGACGGGGTGCTCAGCGCGTGGTCGGACGCAGGGGACTGGCAGAATTCTGAGTTCGGCCATCTTTGATCTGGATCAAGGACAAATTGCCGCATAGGCTGGGTGGCCTCCTTCCGTCGAGGCGCAGATCGGTTGGCACGGCGAAAGTCTGCAACTGAGGCAGATGCTGGTCCGACCCAACGTTGCAAAGTTGAGGAAGGAAACGCCATGACAACTGCCGCTGACGCGGATAGATCCACGCTGCCCTGGTGGAAAGAGCCGACCAAGGATCAATGGTACGCCTACGTGGCTGCCTGGCTGGGTTGGACGCTCGACGCCTTCGACTTCACGATCTTCCTGCTGATCATGCTGCCGATTTCGCAAGAATTCGGCGTGCCGCTGACGGCAGTCACGGCCGTCTTCACGGTGACGCTCTGGTTGCGCCTGTTCGGCGCCACGGCGGCCGGCTGGATGGCCGACCGCATGGGCCGCAAGGCCCCGCTAATGATCTCGATCCTCTGGTACTCGTTCTGCAATTTCTTCGCTGGCTTCGCGCCAACGTTTGCGTGGCTCTTCTTCTTCCGGGCCATGCTTGGAATCGGCATGGGTGCGGAGTGGCCCGCTGGCGCGGCGCTCGCCATGGAATCGTGGCCCGCCCGCTCGCGCGGTTTCATGAGCGGCATCCTGCAGGGCTCCTGGGGGATCGGCTTCGCGCTGTCGGCGCTCTGCTACGGGTTCCTTTACGGTAAGGCCAATCCGCTGCACGGCTGGTGGCCGATGGCCGGTCCGACTGTCGGCTGGCGTGAGATGCTCTGGATCGGCGTCCTGCCGGCACTGGTGTGCATCTGGATCCGCTTCTACGTGAAGGAGCCGGAGGTCTGGGCCGAGAACAAAAAGCTGCAGGCCGCGAGCGGCAAGGAAATCAAGATGCCGCTGTTCGCGATCTTCCAGAAGAAATTCCTCTGGAACACGATCACTGGCTGCGTATGGATGGCCGCTGCGTTCTGCGTCTACTACTCGATCTGGGCGCTGTTCTCGACCTACCTCCAGAAGGAGCACGGTTGGACGCCGCTGATGGTGGCGACGCCGCTCTTCTGGGCGAACATCGTCGTGGTCATCGGCAGTGGTCTGTGGGGACTGGTCGCGGACAGATGGGGACGGCGTTGGGCGATCATCATCCCCGCCACCATCGCCATCGCGATCACGCCGCTCTATCTGTGGACCAAAGATCCGTTCTGGATCATCACTGGCTTCATCATCCAGGGGTTGTTCGGCGGCTCGATCTACGGCCAGAATCCGAGCTACCTCAACGAGCGGTATCCGACGGAGATCCGAGCCACGGCGGCGGGCTTCGTCTATCATCAGGGCGCCATCTGGGGCGGCCTCGTCGCGCCGGTGCTCACCTACTACGCCGTCGACCAGAAGATGGGCTTCGCGTGGCCCATGATGATGAGCACCACGTTCTTCCTGTTGATCGTTATCATCGCGGTGTTCCTCGGGCCCGAGACCAAGGGCAAGGAAATGACCGCTCAGCTCGAGGTCAAGTAGACCTGCGTGGTTTCTCTCAGACGAAATGCGATCGGGGCCCAATGGGTCCCGATTTTGTTCAAGTGCGGCTGTGCATGCCCAACAGCACTACTTCGCTTTGATCGCGGCCTCGATCAGGCGCTTTGCATCCGGACTGTCCCATTCGGCCGGCCCGATCAGGCGCCCGATCTCGCGGCCCTCGCGATCGATCAGCAACGTGCCCGGCATGCCCGGCACCTTCAGCGCCGACGTGATCCGCACGCCCGGGTCCGCATAAGACGCCGAGCTTCGTGACCTTGATCTGGTCGAGGAATTTCTTCGCGCCGTCGATGCCGGTACGATCGGCGCTGACCGCCACCACCTCGAAAGTGGTCGGAGCCGAGCTCGGCCTGCAGCCGCTCGAGCCCTGGCATCTCCTTGCGGCAGGGCAGGCACCACGTCGCCCACAGGTTCAGCAGCACCACCTTGCCGCGCCAGTCCTTGAGCGAGCGTTCCTTGCCCGTCGCATCGACGAACGGGGCATCGGGCAGGGCATCGGGCGACTTCTTGAAGACGAAAGCCGCCATCTCGCCGACACTCAGCGGATTGGCGCCGGGACCCGCCGGCAGCGCCACAGCGTGTGCACCCGGCGCTTGGGCCACTCGATCGGCGGACGCCGCTGGTAACCGCGGGCCGGAGTCGGCATTGTCAGGGTTGCGCGCCATGACGTATACCGCGCCGAACCCGGCCACAGCCGCCATGACGATCGTGCCAACGGCAAGTGCCAGTTGGGATCCCATATCCCGCGGCGGCTTTCCGGCTGTCATGCTCTCTCCCGATGTTTCGTTTCAGCGCCGCCCAACCCGCGAGACCCGTCCATGACCGATAACGCTGCCAATAAGATGTGGGGTGGACGGTTCCAGATGTCACCCTCCGAGCTGATGGTCGAGATAAATGCCTCCATCGGCTTCGACAAGGTGCTGGCGCCGCAGGATATCCGGGGATCGAAGGCGCACGCCGAGATGCTGGCCGCGACCGGCATCATTACCAAGGCGGACGCCCGGGAGATCCTGAAAGGCCTAGACCAGGTGATGGCGGAGATCACCGCCGGCAAGTTTCGCTTCTCGGAGAAGCTCGAGGACATCCATCTCAACGTCGAGAGCCGATTGACCGAGATCATCGGGCCCGCCGGGGGCCGCTTGCACACCGCCCGTTCGCGCAACGATCAGGTGGCGCTCGATTTCCGCATGTACGTCCGCGACGCGCTCGATAGCTTCGATCCGATGCTGGCGCAGTTGCAAACCGTGCTTGCGAGCAAGGCCGAGACGCATGCGGCGGTCTTCATGCCGGGATTTACGCATCTGCAGCCGGCGCAGCCCGTCACGTTCGGCCATCATCTGCTGGCCTATGTCGAGATGTTCCAGCGCGACCGCTCGCGGTTCGCAGATGCGCGCCGCCGCCTGAACGAATGCCCGCTGGGTTCGGCGGCGCTCGCCGGCACGTCGTTCCCGATCGATCGCGACATGACCGCCGACGCGCTGGACTTCGATCGGCCGACCGCCAACTCGCTCGATGGTGTCTCGGATCGCGACTTCGCGCTGGAGACGCTGGCGGCTGCCGCCATTTCGGCCATGCACCTGTCCCGGCTCGCCGAGGAAATCGTGATCTGGATGACGCCGCAGTTCGGTTTTGTGACGCTCTCCGACCGCTGGACCACCGGCTCCTCGATCATGCCGCAGAAGCGCAACCCGGATGCCGCCGAGCTCTGCCGCGCCAAGGTCGGACGGATCGCCGGAGCTTTCCAGGGCCTGCTGATGGTCATGAAGGGGTTGCCGCTGACCTATTCGAAGGACATGCAGGAGGACAAGGAGACCACCTTCGACGCGCTGCGCAGCTACGGCGTGGCGATCGCGGCCATGACCGGCATGCTCGAGGACCTGGAGCCGGTCCCGGCTACCATGCTGGCAGCGGCCAGCCGCGGCTATTCGACAGCGACCGATCTGGCGGATTGGCTGGTCCGTTCGCTGAAATTGCCGTTCCGGGAGGCCCACCACGTCACCGGCACCATCGTCCGGCTGGCGGAAGCCCAGGGAATCGGCCTGGAAGCCCTGCCGCTTGCCGCCATGCAGGCGGTCGAACCGCGTATCACCAAGGACGTGCTGACGGTCCTCTCGGTCGAGAATTCGGTCAAAAGCCGGGTCAGCTATGGGGGAACCGCGCCACAGAATGTGCGCAAAATGGCGCGAGGGTGGATTAAGCGGTTGGAAAAGGCCCAGGCCCGGGGCTAGAAGGGTCCTGGTGGCGGGCCATAGACCCCGTCGGCATGGTGAGACGTGATGAGTGTTGGACTGGCACGTGGACTGGCACGATCCGGGGTGATCCTGGCGCTTTTGGCGCTCGGTCTGACCGGATGTGGTGTGCGTAGTGCGTCCCTCCAGAATCCGGACAAGGACAAAGCCACCAGCACGACAGCCACGGCCGACTCCGGCCAGGGCAAGAAGGAGGGCGAGGCCGCGAAGCCGCACAAGCCCTTCATCCTCGACGGCTTGATCCGCTAGCGTTTCACCCCTACACACCGCCGATCCGATCAGTCGGCCCTGACGGCTAGGCTGGGGCCGGCGAACGCCTTCGAGCGCCACATGCATCATTTCACATACCGGTCCGGCGTTCTCCACGCCGAGGACGTCAGCCTGGAACGGCTTGCGGCCGAGGTGGGCACGCCCGTCTACGTCTATTCCAGCGCCACTATCGAGCGCCACTACACGGCCTTCGCTGATGCATTTGCGGGCCAGCGCGCGCACGTCTTTTATGCGATGAAGGCGAACTCGCAACCTGGCCGTCATGAAGACGCTGGCGCGGCTTGGCGCCGGCGCCGACACGGTATCGGAAGGGCGAGATCCGCAAGGCGATGGCGGCGGGCATTCCTGCATCTAAGATCGTGTTTTCCGGCGTCGGCAAATCGGACGCCGAGCTAGCCTTCGCCGTCGATGCCGGCATCTATCAGATCAATATCGAGACCGAGGGCGAGTTGCAGGCCCTGTCACGCATCGCGGCCTCGCGCGGGCGCCGGCAAAGCGCCGTCTTCCGCATCAACCCGGATGTCGGTGCCGGTGGTCACGCCAAGATCACCACCGGCTCCGCCGACAACAAATTCGGCATCAGCATCGGCGAGGCGGACCGGCTTTACGACATCGCGGCCAATCTGCCGGGCATTCGCATTGAGGGGCTCGCGGTCCATATCGGCAGCCAGATCCGCGAGCTCGGCGATCTCGAGGCCGCATTTGGCCGCATGCGTCAGCTTGCGGAGCGCGTCCGCGCACGCGGGCATTCGGCGGCGCGCATGGATCTCGGCGGCGGCCTCGGCATCCCCTACGAGATGGCGGAAGCGGTCGCGCATGGCCCAGATCTGATCCAGGGATACGCCGCTATGATCAGGCACACGTTCGCCGGGCTCGATGTCGAACTTGGCTTCGAGCCGGGGCGGTTGATCGTCGGCAATGCCGGCATTCTGCTGACCCGCGTCCTCAATCTCAACCCGCGGCCAGGCAAGACGTTCCTGATTGTCGACGCCGCCATGAACGATCTCGTGCGGCCGGCGATGTACGATGCCTTCCACGACATCTGGCCGGTCGCTGAGCCGGCGCCGGGCGCGCCGCGCACGACCTATGATGTGGTCGGGCCGATTTGCGAGTCCGGCGACACCTTTGCGACCGCGCGTCCGCTGCCCGAAATCTGCCCCGGTGACCTCGCAGCCTTTATGACCGCCGGCGCCTACGGCTCCACAATGTCGTCGACCTACAACACCCGGCTGCTGGTGCCCGAGGTGTTGGTTAAGGGCCGGGACTTCGCAGTTGTGCGGCCACGGCAAACCTACGACGAGCTGATCGGCCTCGATCGTTTGCCCGGGTGGCTTTAGATCTGCGTCCACAGCGGTCCACTGTCCCAGTTGCACAACTTGTCAACACGGCCCTGCTTGCCTACCGTCCGGCCCCATCGAGACCATGACCTTTGGAGGTACCGACGCCGTGGCAACTCAAGCGAGCTTGACCAACGCGACCCCCCTTCAGGCTGTCAACGCCTGGCTCGGCGCATTTGAGGCAGCCGCGGCTCAGAGCGATGCCCGGGCGGCCGCAGCCTTGTTCGTTGCCGACAGCCACTGGCGGGATCTGGTCGCCTTTTCCTGGCACATTCAGACAACCAGCGGCGCCAAGAACATCGAGGCGGCCCTGCGGCAATCCCTGCCATTCGTTAAGCCACGCCATTTCCAGATCGCGCCGAAACGGATCGCGCCGCGGCTGGTGAAACGCGCCGGCATCGACACCATCGAGGCGCTGATCGAGTTCGAGACGGCGACCGGGCGCGCCAGCGGCGTTCTGCGTCTTGTGCCTGCGCCTTCGGATGCCCACGTCGTGGCGAAGCCGCGCTTCGCGACGGACGCATCCGGCGCTGGTCTCAAGGCCTGGGTGCTGCTGACCTCCCTCGACGACATCAAGGGCCACGAGCAGCGCATCAATGGGCGCCGGCCGCGCGGCGAGGAATGGTCGGGCGGCTTCGGTGGCGAGAACTGGATGGACGTCCGCAAACGGACCCTCGCCTATGCGGATCGCGAGCCGGCCGTGGTCGTCATCGGCGGCAGCCAGTGCGGGCTCGGCATCGCCGCCTGCCTCGGTGTGCTCGGCGTCGATACGCTCGTCGTCGACAAGCATGAGCGCGTCGGCGACGCGTGGCGCAAGCGCTATCACAATCTCACTCTGCACAACGAGGTGTTCGTCGACCACCTGCCCTACCTGCCGTTCCCGGCGAACTATCCCGTCTACATTCCCAGGGACAAGATCGCGAACTGGCTCGAGTTCTACGCCGACACGATGGAGCTCAATGTCTGGACCAGCACGGAGTTCACCGGCGGCGCCTACGATGACAAGTCCGCCACGTGGACGCTCACGGTGCGCCGCGCCGATGGCAGCGAGCGGATCCTGCGCCCGCGCCACGTCGTGTTCGCGACCGGCGTCAGCGCGATCCCGATCAAGCCCGATCTCCCGGGGCTCGACACCTTCAAGGGCGACGTGCTGCATTCGAGCCAGTACAATTCCGGCGCCAAATGGAAGGGCCGCAAAGGGGTTGTCTTCGGCACCGGCAACAGCGGGCACGACGTGGCGCATGACCTCCACGTCAGCGGCGTCGAAACCACCATTGTCCAGCGCTCATCGACGCTGATCGTCAGCCTCAAGGAGGCGCAGCGCGTCTATGAACTCTATCAGGAAGGCACCTCGGTCGAGGACTGCGATCTGATCGCGACCGCCTCGCCCTATCCCGTCCTGGTGCAGGGCTACAAGATTGCGGCGTCCGCCATGCGTGACGGCGACAAGAAGCTGCTCGAAGGCCTGCAGAAGCGCGGTTTCCGGCTCGACTTCGGCCCACCCGACGACACCGGCTACCAGATGAAGTATCTGCGCCGCGGCGGCGGCTATTACTTCAACGTCGGCTGCTCGGACCTGATCGTCGACGGCCGGATCGGGCTGCAGCACCACCACGACATCGAGCGTGTGGTGCCGAACGGCCTCAAGATGAAGGACGGCCGCATTGTCGAGGCCGACGTGATCGTGGCCGCGACCGGCTACAAGAACCAGCAGGATGTCGTGCGCCACTTCATGGGCGATGCCATCGCGGATCGGATTGGCCAAGTCTGGGGCTTCGACGACGGCGGCGAGCTACACAACATGTGGCGGCGCACGCCGCAGCCGGGGCTCTGGTTCGTCGGCGGCGGCCTGCCGCATGTTCGCATCTACTCGAAATATCTGGCCCAGCAGATCAAGGCGGTCGAAGAAGGGCTTCTCGATCCGCGCCTCGGTGGCGGCCGGAGCGAGCCCGACCGCCGCCGCATCCCCGAGCTGACCAGCGCCTGAGGTTAACGGACACGGATTGAGTTGGCGGGCTTCAGCGAGAACGACGCTCACGCCTTCTTTTCCCAGCGGCCTTGGTCGGTCTGCTGCCAGTAGGTGGCGGCGCAGCCTTCGGCCTTGGCAGTCTTCCATTGCGACCGCGCTGTTTCGAGTGCTGCCTTGTCGTGGCCGTCGAAGATCAGCACGACGCGCAGATAGCCCTTGAACGTATCGATGCTGGCGCCGTCGATCAGGAACCGGACGGCTGCGCCATTGGGATTGGTTGTCTCGGTTGTCAGAAACACCGGCTGCGCTTCGGGCGGGCCGTCACGGGCCGTACCATGCGGCAAGAAGCTCTCGTCCTTGTAGGTCCACAGCAGCGTGTCGACAGCTTCGAGCCGTTCGACCGTCCCGGCCTGGATCACGGCGCGCCAGCCGCGTTCCAGCGTTCGCTCGACGAGGCTTGGCAGCACGCGCTCAAGCGGTTGCCGGTCGAGATGATAGAACAGCACTTCGGAGGCTGGGCTGGAGGCCGGATCTGGGGCCAAGTCTGAGGCTGGTGTCGCCATGCTGACAGTGCCTCGCCGCGCTGGAGCGCCGCCTGCAAAAAAGAGTCGCGGAGCACCCTTGAAGCGCCCTCGTCACTCTCCATATCTCGGCTTCCGGTGCGGCGCCAGTTCGTAGGCTGACGCCCGTGTCGGCGGTGGAGGGGCGTGGCCTGCTTGAGGTTTGCCGCGCCCCTCCCGCCGGCTGGTCCTGGTTCAGCGCTTCACGCGTTTCTGATCGACCTCGCCCGACGCAACGAGGGCCCTGACGCACTGCTGCGAAAGCTGTTTTGCCTTCGCTTCCATGCACAGGCGCAATTCAGTGCTGCCCAACGCGTAGGCCGGGCAGAGCTTGAAGTAGTCGTCTCTGCAGTTTGTTTGCACCGCATCGCTGTAAGCCCCGTCCTGCGCTGCCGACGGGTTGCTGGCCAGTCCCGCCAGACCTGCGACCGCCAATAGCTGTAGCCTTCGCTTCAAACATCGCGACATGGTCCCGCCTCCATGACACCCCCGCCATAGCAACATCTGTGGTTAACGGAGGGTGCCACGGCGCGGCACAGGGAGCCAGATCCCGGATCAGAGAATTGTGGAGTGCTGCCGTTGAGCCACGGCGCAGTTGCGAAGTCGGGACCTGTCGCGCCAAGCAGGCATCAGCGACGACTTAGCCGGCGACGATCAATCAAGCCAGCATCGACCAAAGCCCTGACGCACGAGTGCGACAACTGCTTTGCCTTGGACTCCATGCAATTGCGGAGCGACGAACTACCAACCGAGTAGGCGGAACAGAACCTGAAGTAATCGTCACGGCAGGCGTCTTCGACCTTATCGGCGTGCGATGAACTGGCCGCTGCTCCCCAAAGCATCGTCGCCAGGAGGCTAACGGCGCCACGTCTCAGCCACTGCTTTGTTTTTGGCCTGCGCATTGGTCCTCCCTGGGTCGGTTGTGCGCCATGAACTTGGGAAACCTGTCAATCTCGGCCGCCAACCGCCAAGAAAACCGGCAAAGATGGTGAACGGCCGAGACGGCAGCGGTGTCTCCACAGGTCGTCATGCCGTTGATTTGGGGAGAGCGGCGAGACTTGCTATGCTGTTGGCGAATCGATGACCGCGAGGCCAATGACCCGCGCCCCCGGAGGGACCCCATGCCGAGCCCCATCAAGATCGCACCGTCTATTCTGTCAGCCGACTTCGCCCGTCTGGGGGAGGAGGTGCGCGCCATCGATGCCGCCGGTGGCGACTGGATTCATGTCGACGTGATGGACGGCCATTTCGTTCCCAACATCACGATCGGTCCCGGGGTCGTGGCGGCGCTCCGCCCGCACACCAAGAAGGTGCTGGACGTCCATCTGATGGTGGCTCCGGTCGATCCTTATATCGAGGCCTTCGCCAAGGCCGGTTCCGACATCATCACGGTGCACGCAGAGGCGGGCCCGCATCTTGACCGCTCCTTGCAGCTCATTCGCAGCCTCGGCAAGAAGGCGGGCGTCTCGCTCAATCCGTCGACGCCGGAAAGCTGTCTTTCCTACGTGCTCGACCGGCTGGACCTGATCCTTGTCATGTCCGTCAATCCCGGCTTCGGCGGGCAGGCGTTCATCCGGGCGATGGTCGACAAGATCGCCCGCGTGAAGGCGATGATCGGCAGCCGCCCGATTCACATCGAGGTCGACGGTGGCGTCAATGTCGAGACCGCGGCGCTGTGTGCCAAAGCTGGCGCCGACGCACTGGTTGCGGGTAACGCTGTGTTCAGCGGCGGGCGCTATGCCGAGAACATCGCCGCCATTCGCGCCTCCGCCGAAAAGGCGCGCACTTGATCCTCACGCTGCTATTGCGCCGCCCTTGAACGGCGCCGGGATCTTCTGGATCTCGGCAACGCAGGCCGACAGCCGGTCGATATCCTCGTCGGCTGAGATCTGCAGCAGCACGGTGTCGGCATAGCCGCCGTAGCGCGCCGCAATCGCCTTGGGCAGTGCCTCGTAGCTTGTCACCGTTGCGAACATGTCGATCAGATCTTCCGGGACTAGCTCGGCCATCTCGTTCCAGCGGCCCGCGCGCGGATAGGGGTTCACCTTCTCGCCGAGCCACTCCATGTCGTGCAGGCGCAGCACATCCCAGTACGCGCGCGTCGAGCAGTAGAACGCGATCCGGAATCGCACATAGGCACGCGCCTTGGCGACGGCCTCGTCGGTCCGACCGGTGCCGATGAAGCCGTAGCCGCCGGCCACCACCTCGATCTGGTCGCGGCTGCGCCCGCTTTTGGCGAGTCCCTGGCCAATCCGTGCGATCGACACCTCCGAAAGATATGTCTTGGTCGAGAACGGATGCAGGCGGGCGCCGTCGCAGGTCTCACCGGCGAGGCTCAGCATGGCCGGCCCCACGGTCGCCAGCGAGATGCCGATCGGCGGCAGTCCGGCCGGCTTCGGCCCGAAGTTCGGTGTCATCAGAGTTAGCGTGTAGGTATCACTGTGGTAGTCGAGCGGCTCGCCGGTTTCCCAGCAGCGCCAGAGTGCCCGCAGCGCGCCGATGTAGTCGCGCATGCGAGGCGCGGGAGCCGTCCACGGGATACCGAAGCGCCGCTCGTTGTGCGCCTTCACCTGCGAGCCGATGCCGAGATGGAAGCGCCCGTTGGAGGCCTTGTGCACATCCCATGCGGTCTGCGCCATGATCGTCGGCGAGCGCGGGAACGCCATCGCCACCGCCGTCGCAAGCTGAATGCGGCTGGTCGCCAATGCCGCTGCCGCCAGCGGCAGGAACGGCGTGTGCGCGTTTTCCGCCGTCACCACGCCATCGAAGCCGCAACGCTCCGCCAGCCTGGCAACCTCCTGGGCCTGCAGGAGATCGTTGTTCGGGATTTGTGTGATCACGCGCATCGGATCGGGTCTCAGCGCTTGCCATAGCTGACGGCCATGCCGTCGCGCACGTCGTTCTGGATGCCGTACTGCGGGAACGGATAGCGGAAGCCGTTCTTGGCGAGCGCCTGCATGCCGTTGATCGCCTTCTCGAGATGCTCGGGCGGCAAGGCCATCAGCATCTCGTCGTCGAGCACCCCGCCATAGCGCCGCTCGGCAAAGCACGGGATCGAGAGTGACGGCTCGCGCTTGGACAGCGCGCGGCCCCAGCTGTCGGCACAGGCAGTTTCGCCGACGACGCCCCACTCGAACTTCTTGTAGCCGACGTATTGCATGCCGTTGATGAAGTACATCATCGCGCCGGGCGTCGCGTAGAAGAGCGCGATGTCGGGAGGATCGAGCCGGCCGGCGGCGAGAGGTGACACCGCGAGCGCCTGATATTTTCCGTCGGGGACGCAGGTCAGGGCTGCCTGCCGCGCCGATGCCGCCTCGATATCGCCGTGCCAGACGCCGACCGTGTTCTTGCCCGACGCCCACTCGGCCGTCTTGGCGTTGCCCAGGCCGACCACCGCCCGGCACTGCGCGCCAACGAGATTGTCGGCCGTTACACCGACCGTCCAGCCGAGCCGCGCCGCCTGAGCCACCACCTGGTCGAGCGTGTGCACGTTTTTCGGCCGGCGAATGCGCTCGATCGCCAGCATCTCCTTCTCGTCTTCGAAGAGCTTCATGCCGAAGGCGGGCGAGCGCAGTTTCAGCAGGCGCTCGAGATCGGCAGCAAGGCGCGGGAGATCGAAGGACATGGGGGCCATCCGGTTGGAAGCATCAACTGACCCGAAGGTTCCTCGGGAATGGCGGCGCCGTCAATTCATTCGCGACGCCGCGCGCTGCGTCCGGCGCGGGGTTTTGTGTGTTTTGACCGGCGTCAGATCACATCGTCGCTTTTGAGCGCGGCGATCTCGGCCTCCGAAAGCCCGAGCCAGCCGCCGTAGATGGCAGCATTGTCCTGGCCGACGCTCGGGCTCGGCGTCGTCGCGACCTTGTCGGCGCCATGGAACCGGAGCGGGCTGGTCGGCACGGTGATCCGGCCGAGGTCGGGGTGATCGATTTCCTCGAGCATGCCGCGCTGGTGCATATGCGGGTCGTTCATGACCTCGCGCAGATCGCGCACGGGGGCCGATGGCACGCGGTGCTTGCGGCAGATCGCGAACGCCTCCTTCTTCGGCAGCGACTTGGTCCAGCCTTCGACAAGGCCATCGACGACGTCCATGTGGCGGACACGCAGCATGTTCGACTGGAAGCGCGGATCGGTTTTGAGATCGGCGCGGCCCATCGCATCGAGCAGCCCAGTCCAGTGTTCCTCCTTGACCGTGATGATGGCCATGTAGCCATCGGCGGTCTGATAGACGTTGTATGGCGCGATCGCGAGCCCGCCGTGCTTGTTGCCGGTGCGCGGTGGCAGCTCACCTTTGGAATTGTAGAGAAAGCTCAGATTGGAGGCGAGGCTCGGGTAGACAGTCTCTTGCATCGCCACCTCGACCAGGCGACCCTGGCCTGTGATCGAGCGCTCATAAAGTGCTGTCACGATCGCCGCGTAGAGGTGGATGCCGCTCATGAAATCGACGAACGCCGGCCCCGATTTCACCGGCGGTCCGTCGGGAAATCCCGTGATGCTCATGATGCCGGAGGCCGCTTGGACGGTGAGGTCCATGGCCAGGTTGTCGCGATCCGGTCCGTCGAGGCCGTAGCCGGTGCCCGAGCCATAGACGAGGCGCGGATTGATCTCCCGCATCACCGACCAGCCCAGGCCCAGCCGGTCCATGACGCCCGGCGCATAGTTCTCGAGCAACACGTCGGCCTTGGCCGTCATGCGCTTCAACAGCTCGGCGCCACGCGGCTTCTTGATGTTAAGCGTGATCCCGGATTTGTTCGAGTTGAGCATCGCGAAAGGAAAGGTCGCACTCATGCCGACCTGGGCCCGCAGCCGTGCCGGCTCGCCGGTCAATGGCTCAACCTTGATGATGCGCGCGCCGGCCTTGGCCATCAGCAGCGTCGCGTATGGGCCCTGATAGATCTGCCCGAGGTCGACGACCGTAATACCAGCGAGCGGCAGGTTGGGTCGTGGGGTCGTGTCGTTCATCGTGCACCGCTTCCGCCGGATCGTTGGTCGCGCCACTAGATCGCTCAGGCCGACCGCTGTAAAGGGCGCGCACCACCGGCCAGAGCCTCGAATTCACAGGGTCGGGGACCCTAGCGGTTGTGGGCTTCACAATTCCGATACATAGGCCTAGTATTAAACCAGTGAGGTGATCCGAGTGCAATTCGGACAGGTGACTGTCAGGACTGCCCTACTCGTGACTGCGCAAACTGCCATATCCAGGAACTTCCCAGCCCTTGTGCTGAACGCCGATTTTCGGCCGCTCAGCTACTATCCACTGTCGTTGTGGAGCTGGCAGGACACGGTCAAGGCCGTGTTCCTGGAGCGCGTCAACATCGTCTCCGAGTACGATCGAAGTGTGCGCAGCTCGAGCTTCGAGATGCGCCTCCCGAGCGTCGTCTCGCTGAAGACCTATGTGAAACCTGCGCTTTACCCGGCATTTACGCGCTTCAACGTGTTCCTGCGGGACAAGTTTACCTGCCAGTATTGCGGGTATCGCGATGACCTGACGTTCGATCATCTCATTCCGCGTTCACGCGGCGGCCAAACGCGCTGGGACAACGTGGTCACGGCCTGCTCGCCTTGCAATCTTACAAAGGGCGGACTAATGCCGGAAAAGGCGGGCATGCGGCCGATGCAATGGCCCTATCGCCCGACGGTGTTCGAGCTGCACCGCAACGGCCGCTTGTTCCCGCCGAACTACCTGCACGAGAGTTGGCTCGACTATCTCTATTGGGATACTGAGCTCGAGCCGTAACGCGCGTGCGGATCGATTGAAACCAACGCCCGCGGCGGCTGAGCCATCCGCGGGCTTTATTTTTGTGACCGGCTTGCGGCCCCGGTCAGGCAGCCTTGCGCGCGGAGACTGTCGTCAAGGTATCGGCAATCAGCTCGACGGCCTTGCTCCAGTCGGTTGCAGCAGCAGGCTTCAAGCCGAATGCGATCAGAGCATCGGCCGGCTTGCCGCCATCGCGGAAGAAGCGCGCGCAGACCTGGCGCGCGTAGCCGACCGACTGGTTCCAGTGAATGGGGTTGACGTGGGCAGGAACCTGGTCGTGCCCGCGAAGGGATTTCATCTGGACGATCATGTGGGGGCCTCTCTGTCTATGTCTCGTTCGGTCTCGGGAAGGGGAGGGACGGCAGGCGCCAAGAGCGCTCTAGCTGCGCTACGCGGGACCTTGCAATGCGCCGCCTCGATAGACCCGTGGGTCGACACTCGAGGCGCCTGCCGTGTTCATGGGCGTGACCAGGGGAAGTCACGCCAATTCCTCATTTTCCCTCGACCAGGGCCGCGTCGGTGGTCCGACGCGATGTTTGATGGGAGTTCAGGGGGTACGCACTTGCCTGCAACTGGACGCGGCCAAGAACCTGCCGCAACGCATCACCGACTTGACGCCACTCACTCGCACTCGACGCAACACTCCCGACAGGGGCACGCGACGCAACAACGGGAACTTTCATGACACTAACCTCGAGCCGAAAGGGCTCAGTTCAGAACGCGGGCACTGATTTTACGCGATGCTACCGACACAGACGCAGAACGCTCGAACAACTGGGACGCGGGAGGCAACACACACGACTGGGACGCAACACGCACTGGAACTCTGGATACCGGAACGCTGGCAACTCGATACCGACCGGGGTTCAACGCACCCGACGCAAACGCAACTACCTTGGACACAACTGACGCAACCGAAGACGCAACCGAACTTGACGCAAACCCGGACAACGCAACGCTACCGACTGGACGCTTGAACTGACGCAAACCACCGCCACGCGACGCAACCAACGCAACCGAACTTCGTGATCTGGCGAGCCGCTGCCACCGACGCTCGAACTTTCTGGCAGCAGCAGCTCGTCTTAAATCTTGGAGCACGCGGAGAAGCGTGCTCTTCGGGCTCGGAGAGGGGAGCCCGTACGCGGACGCTACAAGAACACCACTGACGCTACGGGTACTGACGCAACGCAACTGACTGGAAAGACCGAGAGACCGGCGTAAGACGGGACGCGACTGCGACACCACTTCGGGACCACTGGCCGATACGCCGGCCACATCAACGCCACGCTGGAACAAAACTCGACGTGGACCCGTACGCGACACATGCAACTCGGTACGCAACTTGGAACTTGGAGGGAGCTTCGACATTGACCTGGCTCCTGGACCGCTTCACTTCCGTGTTCACGCCGTGTTCCGCGAACGAGACCTAATAAGCCGTTGCTTCGGGGCCACTCCATAGCGAAATTGTGTTCGACCGAAGGAATTTTGACAACGAACATTCATAGAACATTCGCGAGCCCGGAAACAGGCGGGTTTGCCGGCGATCAGCGGTCGCCAGGCCCAAAAATCGGTTGCTGTGGATAAGTCGGATAAGTCAGTCGCGGGGATTTTGGGCGGCGAAAGCGGCTTGCAGCGACGCGGCGAACGCCACCATCGAGGCAACGACGTTCCAGCCCGCGAAAGACAGGCCGAAGAAACGGCCTGCCGCCTCATCGCAGCGGACGACGCGCGTTGTGGGGAGTTGCTTTAGCAGGTCGCCGGCGACCGGTTTCAAGGGCTGCAACGCTCCGGCGCAGGTATCTGGACCGGGCCAGAATTTCCATTCCGCACCAGCGTGATAGACGCCTAAGCCGGCGTTCGCCAGAAATCCGATGGCAATCAGGAAGAACAGCAGGGCAGCCGCTTTCGATCGACCCGCCGAGGCCATCGCGAGCGCCAGGAGCAGCAGCGGGATACCGGCGTAGTAGGCCCATCGCTGCTCGAGACAGAGCGGGCACGGCGCAAATCCGCCAAGGTGCTCGAACGCGAGTGCGATGAGGATCGCGGCGACCGCCACAAACAGGGCAAAGGAGCCCGCACGATAGGCAGGGCTGCTCGTTAGAGACGGAACGTTCGACGCCATGGGGCCAACTCACTTAACGACGAAAAATCGCGTCAGATCAGATATTTGATTGCGACGAAGCTGCCGACCAGAATGACCACGAACAGCGTGGCGAGCAGATTGAGCCGGCGCTCGATGAACGTCTGGATCGGCTCGCCATACCAATAGAGCAGACCGGCCACCAAATAGAATCGAATCGCCCGCGAGACGATGCTGGCGCCGATGAATGCCAGCAGATTCATGTGCATGGCGCCGGCGAAGATGGTCAGAACTTTGAAAGGGAACGGCGTCGGGCCCTTGATCAAAAGCACCCAGACGCCCCACTCTTTGAACCATTCGGAAAGCTGGCCCCATTTGCCCTGTAGGCCATAGAGTTTAAGGACGGGCTGACCGATGTATTCGAGCAGGTAATAGCCGATGGCGTAGCCGGCAATGCCGCCGAGCACCGACGCCACGGTGCAGAGCCCGGCATAGGCCCACGCCTTCAGCCGATTCCGCAATACCATCGGAATGAGCATCACATCCGGTGGGATCGGAAAGATCGAGCTCTCGATGAACGAGACCCAGAACAGCGCGTGCGGGGCGTTCTTGTGCCCAGCCATCCGCATCATCCAGTCGTAGAGTTTGCGCATCATGGCGCTTTGGATAGGGGGCAGGCGGCCGACTGTCTATGTGGCCTTCTGCACCCGGAAACGAAATTGGGGCCGGCGGGGAGGCCGGCCCCAGGTCGATCGGGGCGTCGGGTGGGAGGGGGAGACCGCCCGCGATCGAATGGCTTCGGCTCAGCAGTGGGCGCAGGCTGCACCAGTGAGCACGGGCTTCGCGTCATCTTTCGCTGCGTCCCTCGCTGCGGCCTCGGGGCGGCTGAACACCCGCTGCAGAATGGCCCAGACGGCCTCCGACCGTTCCCGGCGCGCGCGCCGCATGGAAGCCTCGATGACGCTTCGGTCGACGCCGTAGAATGTGTTGTGGTCGCTCATGATCATCTCCAACTCTCGGCCGGTTTCGGCTCGTTTCGATGACTGAGATTTATGTTGCAATCGGCCCTTCGACAAACGATGATTTGTTCTTCGAAACATTAGGAAAACTAACTCATAGATGCCTCGCCTCTTGCCCCCGCTGAATGCGCTGAGAGCGTTCGAGGCCACCGCCCGGCATTTGAGCTTCGCCAAGGCCGCCAACGAACTGTCTGTGACGCCTGCGGCGCTCAGCCACCAGATCCGCGGCCTCGAGGAGTTCCTGGATCAGCGCCTCTTCGAGCGCCGTACGCGCTCCATCGCACTGACACCAGCGGGCGCCTCGCTTTATCCGGGGCTGCATGCTGCGTTCCTCCAGATCCGGCAGAGCGTCGACCTGCTTGACCGCGATCCCGGCGAGAAAATCCTGGTGGTCAGCGCGCCGCCCGGGTTCACCGCCAAGTGGCTGGCGCCGCGGCTCTACCGGTTCCTGATGGCCAATCCTGAGATCGAAACGCGGATCTCGGCCTCCAAGGATCTCGCCAACTTTGCCTCGGATGGCGTCGATGTGGCGGTCCGCAATGCGCGCGGACCCCAGGCCGGATTGTCAGTGCGCAGCTTGATGGGGATTCACATCACGCCGGTTGCGAGCCCGCGGCTGATCGCGGAGCTCGGGATCCGGACGCCCGCGGACCTGCGCGGCGCGCCGCTCATTCATGACGATATGCTGGGCGCGCTCGCAGGCATGCCAACCTGGGCCGAATGGTTGGATGCGGCAGGCGTCAAGGGCGTCGATCTCGGCCGCGGCCTGCGCTTCAACAGTCCCGAGCATGCCATCGAAGCGGCGGCCGAAGGGGCAGGTGTTCTTCTGGCGCAACGCGAGTTGGCGCACGACGACTTGCGATCTGGCCGCCTCGTCGCGCCCTTCGACCTGGTGCTCAAGACCGAACGGACGTTCCAGCTCGTGTGTCCCGAGGGGCGCGAAAACCGCACCAAGATTCGCGCTTTCAGTGACTGGCTCGACACCGAGATCACTCGCATGCAGGCCGAAATCGCGGCATCGGCCAAGGCCCACTCCCTGATCAGCTGAGCGGCATGCTAGGATTGGCGCGTGCATGCGTTTAGGCTCCGGAATCGCAAATGACCTGGTCGATCGTTGCTCGAGACCCGCAAACCGGTCGCGTCGGCATTGCCGTCGCGACGCGGGCCTTCGCTGTCGGCGCGCGCGTGCCGCATATCCGCTCCGGCGTCGGCGCAGTGGCCACGCAGGCGTTGACGAACCCCTACTTCGGTCCACGCGGCCTTGCGCTGTTGGCGGCCGGCGCATCGGCCGATGATTGCGTACGGATGCTGCTCGCCGCCGATGAGGGCCGCGACCACCGGCAACTGCACGTGATGGACAAGCAGGGCCGCTTCGCCGCCGCGACCGGGAAATCATGTGTCGATTGGTGCGGGCATCTGGTTCGCGACACGTTTTCGGTGGCGGGCAACATGCTGGCGGGCGAGGCCGTGATCGATCGCAGTGCCACGGTGTACGAGAAGAACGCTGGATTGCCGCTGGCACGACGTCTGATCCTGGCGCTTCAGGCAGGCGAGGAAGCCGGCGGCGACAAGCGCGGCAAGCAGTCGGCTGCGCTGCTCATCCATGACAGCGAGGACCATGCAGCGACCGATATCAGGGTCGACGACCACGAGGACCCGCTGGCCGAGCTCGAACGGTTGGAATTCGTCGCTCGCGAGCGGTTCGTCCACTCCCGGCGCTTCGGCCCGACCCGTGACGATCCCGCCGGGTTGCTCGACCGCGAGCGCCTGGAAGAGGCGATCAAGCGTTCCATCGAGGAAGGCTACGAGTGAGCGCAGGGCGCCGCGGCGCCTGGAGGCTTGCCTTGTCCGGTGTGATCAACGACAAGGGCTCAACTCCCCGCATCCGTAGTCCTGGCCGAATGGCGCCGGACCTGCGCGCACAACCGGATCCCTGCGAACCACGATCATGCAATCTGCGATTTTCTATCCCGCCCTGGTCCAGGTGCTGCTGACAGTCACGGTGCTCATCCTGATGGGGCCGGCGCGGTCGAACTCCATGCGCGTTTCCGGGCAGAAGATCACCGACAAGGACGTCGAGCTTGGCCGCAATGCCTGGGATGAGCGCGCCACCAAGATCGCCAACAACTACAAGAACCAGTTCGAGCTGCCGGTCCTGTTCTACGCGGCCTGTGCCTTTGCGCTGCTCCTGAAGCAGGCCGACGGCTGGGTGATCGGACTGGCCTGGGTGTTTGCCATCTCGCGGTTGGCACACACGCTCATCCACGTCGGCCGGAACGTAGTCGTCTGGCGCGCCGCCGTGTTTCTCGTCGGAGCACTGGCGCTTCTCGCCATGTGGCTGACGTTGGCCGTCCGCCTTGCAATGGGAGCCTGACCGTTCCATGCGTCCAGGTGCCAGGCTGCAAGCTGCCATCGAGGTTCTGGATGAAATCCAGGGACGTCACCGCCCGGTCTCGTTGGCACTCGCCGATTGGGGCAAGGCGCATCGGTTTGCGGGCTCTGGTGACCGGTCAGCGATCGGCAATCTCGTCTATGACGCGCTTCGCCGCCGCGCGTCGATCGGGTGGGCCTTCGAGTCCGACCAGTCGCGGGCGCTCGCCATCGGGGCGGCGGCTCGTGCGTTCGCGGTTCCACCGGAGGCCGTCGATGCGATGTGCGATGGGGCCGAGCATGCGCCGGCGCCGCTGACCGAGACCGAGCGGGCTGGCCTCACGCGTGCGCTCGATGCCGCCCCGCCCCACGTCCAGGCCGACGTACCGGAGTGGCTATGGCCGAGCTTCGTCGCCCGCGCCGGTGACCGTGCCATCGCCGAAGGGCAGGCGCTGGCGCAGCGCGCGCCGACCGACCTTCGCGTCAATACGCTGAAATCGACGCGCGAGCGCGTCCTGAAGGCGCTCGACAGCTTCAATGCGCACCCGACAGGACTTTCCCCTGTCGGCATCCGGATTCCCGCGCCGCAAGGGCCGGGTCGCACACCCAATCTGCAGGCCGAGGCGGCCTTTCAGGCCGGCTGGTTCGAGATCCAGGACGAGGGCTCGCAGCTTGCAGCGCAGTTGACCGGGGCGGGCCAGCGGATGCAGGTGCTCGACATCTGCGCTGGCGGTGGCGGCAAGACGCTGGCAATGGCCGCGCAGATGCAGAATTCCGGGCAGATCTACGCCTATGATTCCGATCGAACCCGCCTGAAGCCGATTTTCATGCGCCTCAAGCAGGCAGGCGTTCGCAGTGTTCAGGTTCTGCGCGCGGGCGAACCGGCGGCGCTCGAGGCGCTGGGTCCGCGCTTTGATGTCGTGCTGGTCGATGCGCCCTGCACGGGGACCGGCGTCTGGCGCCGGCGGCCCGATGCCAAGTGGCGTCTGAAGCCCAATCAGCTCGCTGAGCGCCAGTCCGAGCAGGTGTACATTCTCAATCAGGCGTCGGCGCTGGTGAAGCCGGGCGGTCGCCTCGTTTACGTCACCTGCTCGATGCTGGCCGAGGAAAATACCGAGCAGGTCGCAAAGTTCATCGCGCGCCAGCCGCAATTCAAGGTCGTGCCCTATGCCGATGTCTGGCGCGAGGCGATTGGCACCGAGCCGCCACTGTCGGCGGACGGGCGTGACGATTCGTTGCTGCTGTCGCCGTCGCGTCATGACACGGATGGCTTCTTCATCGCCGTGCTCGCGCGCGACCTCGCCTAGCCCGCGAAAATGATTCTGGTGACGGTGGCGCGAATCCTCGAAATTGCTGTTTGACATGCGTAGACAACGTACTAAATCTCCGCCGCAGCGAGGCCTGCAGGGCCAGCTGCCGCAGATGGCGGGACAGATGACGATTGAGACGACTTGAGCTTTCCCGACCGGCCGCGGCGCTGATCATGCGCTCACACAGGAGGACTCTCGTCCATCATGGCATTGGCTAGTAAGCCGAAGCGGGCCAAACGTGCGCCCGTGCGATCCTGCCTCGGCCCGGTGGCCGATCTCGAGTCCCACCTGCCGTCCGAATGGTGGCGCAAGCTTTTCAACGCGCTCTACGTGAAGACCGACGGCGATGTCGTCGAGAATTCGGAAAACACACGCCGCGAAGTTGATTTCATCGTCTCTGCCGCCGCGGTGCAGAGCCACAGCCACATCCTGGATCTGTGCTGCGGCCAAGGCCGCCACTGCCTGGAGCTCGCCCGCCGCGGCTTCAAGAACGTGATGGGCGTCGATCGCTCTCGCTACCTTATCCGTCTCGCCAAGAAGCGCGCCCAGAACGAGCACCTGCAGGCGCTCTTCAAGGAAGGCGACGCCCGCAATCCCCGCCTCCCCGAAAACAGCTTCGATTGCGTTGCCATCATGGGCAACTCGTTCGGTTATTTCTCGAACAAACTGGACGACGAGAAGGTTCTCAACACCGTCGGCAAGCTCCTGCGCCCGAGCGGCCAGATTGTCCTCGACATCACCGATGGCGCCTATATGGCCGAGAACTTCGAGCGCCGGTCCTGGGAATGGATCGACGAACACCATTTCGTTTGCCGCGAGCGCTCGATCAGCCAGGATGGCGAACGCCTGATCAGCCGCGAGGTCATCGTCAACGACGAGACCGGCGTGATGGCCGACCAGTTTTACGCCGAACGTCTTTACACCCGCGACGGCATTACCAAGTTGCTGGAGAAGTGCGGTTTCCGGAACGTCCGTCATCATGGCACGGCCGAAGCCGTGTCCGACCGGGACCAGGATCTCGGCATGATGGCGCGGCGCATCCTGTTGACCGCCGATGCTCCCCAGCTGCCAGCCCGCAAGATCAAGGGTAAGGTGCAGCAGATCGAGGTCACCGTCCTGATGGGCGATCCGCGCCTGCCGGACACGGTCAAGCGCGGCGGCACCTTCAATCCCGAGGATCACGATACGATCCGCCGGCTCAAGGACGCGCTGTCGGAGCTGCCGGCCTACAAGGTCCGCTATCTCAACAACCATGCCACGCTGGAGCGCGATCTTTCCGAGCTCAAGACCGAGCTGGTGCTCAATCTGTGCGACGAAGGGTTCAACAACGACCCCTTCAAGGAGCTGCATGTTCCGGCGTTGATGGAGATGTTGGGCTTGCCGTACACCGGGGCTGGTCCGTCGGCTCTTGCCGCCTGCTACGACAAGGGCGTCGTCCGCGCCGTCGCGCAGTCGATCGACGTCCCCGTCCCTCTGGAGACCTATGTGCGGCCGGGCGACCAGGGCGCGACGCTGCCGTCGGTGTTCCCGGCGATCCTGAAACCCAATACGGGCGACAGCTCGCAGGGCATCACGAAAGATGCGGTCGTGACCAGCACGCGTTCGCTGCTCGACTATCTCGAGCGGCTGCGGGCCGAGTTCCCGAAGCGCGGTGTTCTCGTCCAGGAATTTCTGACGGGACCGGAATACTCCGTCGGTCTTATCGGCAATCCGGATCAAGGCCTGCGCGCCTTGCCGGTCCTGGAGGTCGATTATTCCAAGCTCGAACTCGAAGCTGCCGAAGATTCTCGGCTACGAGTCGAAGTGGGAGCCGGACAGCCCCTACTGGACCCAGATCAAGTATCATGAGGCGAGCTTGCCGGATCACATCCTACAGCAGCTCGTCGAGAACTCGGCCCGTCTCTTCGAGCGTCTGGGTTGCCGCGACTACGCGCGATTCGACTATCGCGCGGACGCCAAGGGCGAGATCAAGCTGCTCGAGGTCAACCCCAATCCCGGCTGGTGTTGGGACGGCAAGCTCAACATCATGGCTGGCTTCCAGGGCATGCGGTACACGGACCTGCTCGCGCAGATCCTGCAAGCCGCGGAAGAGCGGCTCGGGATCGTCGGCAAGCCGCAAGCGGTTGCTGCCGGCGCAACGAGTACCGCCATGCTGGCAGGCCAGACGCAGCTATAGGCTCTGGCCGGCTGGTTCTGGCCGGCGGGTTCTGGCTAAAGGCCATCGAGCGCGTTCGGGATGTGCCGCGGCCAGCGGCGCGGCACGATCAGGATCGCGTCGAGGCCGATTTCATGATCGCGGTAGCGAGGATGGCGGTCGATCCAATGGTCGGCCGCCCGCGCAATGCGCCCGGCCTGATGCGGGGTCAAGGCGGCGTGCGCCTCGTCCAGCGTTCGACGGCGTTTCACCTCGATGAATGCAACGCGTCCGCGCCGGGCGGCAATGATGTCGACCTCGCCATAGTTGGAGCGGTGCTGTCTTTCCAGAATGCGATAGCCCTTGGCGACGAGCAGCGCAGCCGCGAGCCATTCGGCGGCGTGTCCCCGTGCCAGCCGCGCGCGGCGCTCGTCGCGCCGCTGCCGGTCGCCGTCCGGCGACGATCGATTGGGCCTGTCGCCGTCCGGTGACCAGCGATCGGGCGGGCGGCGTGGCGGCTTCATTTGGCCCCGTCCTTGAGTGCAAGACCCAGGTCGTAGACGCGGCTGCGCGGCACATCGAGGGCTTCGGCCACCTCACGAACGGCGTCCCGCATGCTCATCTCGGCCACGCGCTTCTGCAACTCGGTGATGATCAGCGCGTCGTCGGCGGCCACAGACTCGGCCGGCGCGACCATCACCACGATTTCGCCCTTGATGGTTTCGGAGACGGCCCAGGCCGCGAGCTCTGGCAGCGTGCCGCGATGAACGGTCTCGAACCGCTTGGTGAGCTCGCGCGCGACCGATGCCTGTCGCGCGCCGAGGACGGCGGCCATGTCCTGCAGCGTGTCGGCGAGCCGGGTCGGCGCTTCGAACAGGACCAGGGTCCCCGGAATTGGCGCCAGCTCCTTCAAGCGGGTGCGTCGGGCGCCTTCCCGGGGCGGCAGAAATCCCGCGAAGTGGAAGGCGTCGGTCGGTAGTCCGGCGATGGCGAGACCGCAGAGCACGGCCGACGCGCCGGGCAAGGCAGTCACCGAATGGCCTGCATCGATCACGTCGCGCACCAGCTTGTAGCCTGGATCTGAAATCAGCGGCGTGCCCGCGTCCGAGATCAGGGCGATGGCGCGGCCTGCCGCCAACTGGGCCAGGATGCGCGGGCGTTCGGCCTGCGCGTTGTGCTCATGGTAGGGCCGCAATGGCGTCCCGATCGCGAAGTGCGCCAGCAGCGTCCGGCTATGGCGCGTGTCCTCGCAATAGACGACGTTGGCGTGGGCCAGCGTCGCCAAGGCACGCAAGGTCACGTCGGCGAGGTTTCCGATCGGCGTGGCGACCAGATAGAGACCGGGCGCCAACGGCACGCCGACGCGGCGGCGGAGTTCGGCAAGAACCGCGGCCTCGAGGCGGGCGCTGTTGACGCCTGTGGCCGACGCGTCGTGCGATCGGGCGTCGTCCTTGTCCATCGCAATGGTCCCGGTGCCGTCAGTACGCGTTGATTCGGCGAGTGAATCCCGCTCGATCTCGCCACATCCTATGTGAAACCCCGTTTCCATCAACAACAGATACCTGTGGATGGGACGGCGCCGGATAACAATTGGCAGCGTCATGAGCCGTTCCAGCGCGTACCCAGGGCTGCATGCTGGGGATGGAGCCGCCACGCCGATGACCGCGATTTTCAACCGTCGACGGACACTGGCAACGATGCTGCGGATTGCGGCTTCGATTGGCGCTGCAACGATGCTTTCGGCGTGCGGCGGGCCCGGTATCGCGACCGTCACGACAGGAACCATTGCGCCCGACAGTCAGCCGGCAGCGCGCCGTGATATGGCGGTGGCCTTGTTGCTACCGCTGAGCGGCGGCCCGCAAGTGGAGCTGCTTGCCAAGCAGATGCGCCAGGCCGCCGAGCTGGCGCTGGTCGAGCAGAACGTTCCGGGTCTGCGCCTGATTGTCCAGGACGACAAAGCAACGCCACAAGGCGCGGAGGCCGCAACAAGGACTGCGATCAAGGACGGCGCGAGCCTCATTGTCGGGCCCTTGTTCGCGCGCTCTGCGGCGGCCGTGGGCCCGCTGGCCAAGGCTGCCAATGTGCCCGTCGTCAGCTTCTCGAACGATGTTGCAGCGGCCGGCCCGGATGTCCATCTGCTGAGCTTCTTTGTGGCCGACGAGATCGACCGCGTCATCCAGTACGCATCCAAGACCGGCCGGCGGCGCTACGGCGCCCTGCTTCCGGAGGATGCGTTCGGCAAGCTGGCCGACGCGGCGTTCCGCTCGGCGGTACACCGGCACGGCGGCGACATCGCCCTGACCTTGACCTACCGTCCGACAAACTACGGAACCTTGGGCGATATGCGCCAGCAGCGCGATGGGTTGCGGGCCGCGGCTCAGGCCGGCGAGATCGATGCGCTGTTTTTGCCGGGCAGTGCGGATATACTGCCGCAACTCGCGACGCTGTTGCGGCAAGCCAATGTCGACCCGGCCAAGATCAAACTCATCGGAACGGGTGGTTGGGACGAGCCCATGGTCGCTCGCCAGCCAGGCTTCGCGGGCGCTTGGTTCGCGGGCCCCGACCCGCAGGGTATGCAGGATTTCGCGAAGCGATATGCCACCGCTTACAACACACAGCCGTCGCGTCTTGCTGCACTTGCGCATGATGCCATGCTGGTCGCGACAACACTCGCCAAGGCGGGTGGGCCCGCGCCCTTTGCTGTCGCAAACATCGCGCGTGCCGAAGGCTTCGTTGGAATCGATGGACGGTTTGCGCTTGTCCGGTCCGCGGCAACGCTGCGCAGCCTGGCTGTGCTCGAGGTTCGGGAGGGCCGGACCGTTGTCGTCGATCCGGCGCCGGCAGCACTTGGCTTGTCCGCCGCGAACCGTATCGCGTCGCGCTGATCCGTGCCGGAGCATGGTTCGTTCAAGGCGTTGCGGGCGCAATCCCGGATACTATCGTCGCATCTCGGCCCGTTACGGCATCGCGGCGTTGACATGCCTTCGCAGGTTTTTACAGTCCTGAGCGACAACGATCTTTCCACCAATAGGAAGGCACGGCCTCCATGGTTCAGCTTACGCTTCCCCATAACTCGCGCATCGGCACCGGCAAGACCTGGAACAAGCCGGAGGGTAAAGGCGCCTGGAAGGAGTACCGAATCTATCGGTGGAACCCCGATGACGGGCAGAAACCGCGCGTCGATACCTATTGGATCGACCAGAAGGACTGTGGCCCGATGGTTCTGGATGCGTTGATCAAGATCAAAAACGAGATCAACTCGACACTGACGTTCCGGCGGTCCTGCCGTGAAGGGATCTGCGGGTCCTGCTCGATGAACATCGACGGCACCAACACTCTGGCCTGCCTGAAGGCGACGGAGGAGGTGGGCGGGGCCGTCAAGATCTACCCGCTACCGCATCTCGAGGTGGTCAAGGATCTGGTTCCGGATCTGACGAATTTCTATGCCCAGCATCGTTCGATCGAGCCTTGGCTCCAGACCACCACACCGACACCGCCGCAGGAATGGAAGCAGGCACGGCCGGACCGCGAGAAACTCGATGGTCTCTACGAGTGCATTCTGTGCGCCTGCTGCTCCACCTCGTGCCCAAGCTATTGGTGGAATTCGGACCGGTATCTCGGGCCTGCATCGCTGCTGCAGGCCTATCGCTGGGTGATCGATAGCCGGGATGAAGCGACCGGCGAGCGCCTCGATAATCTCGAAGATCCGTTCCGGCTTTATCGCTGCCATACCATCATGAACTGCGCAAAAGCCTGCCCGAAAGGCCTCAATCCAGCTAAGGCGATTGCTGAATTGAAGAAGCTCATGGTCGAGCGCCGGGTTTAAAATGTAACGGCATCCCGAATAATATTGCGGGTGTCGGCCTCAGAAACAAAATAAAATGGGCACCAAGAGGCGCCCGGAAACGGCAACGGCCGGCTCCCATGTTGTATGGAAAGCCGGCCGATGTCATCCAACTGGCCGGGCCCGAAGGCCAACGGCCGAATTCGTTACTTCTTGCTCTTGGCGGCGCGGCGGGCGCTGCCCGAACGCTTTGCCGTAGCGCGCTTCGACGTTGCGCGACGCTTTGCGGCCGGCTTCTTCGCCTTGACCGGCTTCGCAGCTTTGACAACCTTCTTCGCAGACTTTGCAACCTTAGCCATTTTCATTCTCCTTTTGGTCTTCCCAGAAGCAAGTCGACCCGTCTGCCCAGACGAATCGTTTCTACTTGCACGCCTTCACTTTTCATCATCAGGGTTAATGCATGGTAAACTTTATTCGGATCATTCAAGAATAGGCGCAATGACATTCAAAAAAGTCCATGGAATGGACCGGAATGTGCCCTGGAAACCCAGGCAACCGGCACCCCGTAACGAACGAGAGCCGCCTGTGACTGGGCCCTCCGATCGCAAGTTGTCGGCTGGTTGGCTCAGGCGCCAGAAGCGCTCGAAGCCGGTCGAGATCATGACAAAACGCGCAGCAAACGGCGTCCGGACACAGTGTTCGCCCGTGGGCGTGGACGCCGTCGTTGGTCGGTGACGATGGGATTTGTTCAGGTCGCGGTCCGGTCGCGGCCGTGGTGAGCCGTGCGCCTGGGTCGCCTTGTTTCCGAGCTCTGCGCGACCCGCAATTTCCGTCCTGCTTGGCAGCGCTTCAACGCCGAGACTGGGATAATGACCGGCGCCCCGGTTCGGGTCGTCAAGGCCCTGCCATTCACTTGGCGAAACCCGTCCCCAAAAAACCAAGACCGGAGAGCGTTGCCGCTGGCTCCGGTCTGGAACGCCAAGTTTGGCGTTGGTCGAAGGTTTGGATGGAGGAGGCGCCCCAGATGCCCTGTCTGGGAGCGCCGTTCCGTCCGACGCCCTTCAGCGCTTCTTCTTTGCGGCCTTCTTCGCCGGCTTCTTCGCAACTTTCTTCGCCTTCTTTGCTGCCTTAGCCATTGTAATCTCCCTCTCTCTGAGATGTGTGCCCGAATCAGCTCGAACACAAAAATATATGCGCATAAAAAATCGTCGTGTTGACTGCAAAATAGAATTCTGCCTGGAAAAACATGCGGGTTCATCGATAAGTGTTGCGTCAAATCCTCATTTTTGAACCTTTTTCGGCGTTTACATCAACATCATCATCGCTTGGTGCACGCGTCGAACAGTTTGCGCCGGCATATTGTCAGCCCGAAAGAACGCGAATAATGCGCGACCGCGATGCAGAATGTGCGCGCCGATGACATTCTTCCGCCGTCCTGATCACACGCGCTGCGTTTGCGGGACTTGCGCCGCGAACGAGCGTAGCGCCACGACATGCACAATCGGACCGGCCGCCGGATCGCATTGAGCGGCCTGCGTTCGCGTGCGAGAACAAGGCAACGTTCGACGTCTGAGTTGGCAGGCATAGGAAGCTGGAAAGGCACGACGAATGGCAGGCGACGACATCATCATCTCGGCAGGCAAGCTGACGAGCGCAATTGCAGCGATCGTTTCGAAGGGCGGCTCTAACGCGCGCGAGGCAAAGCTCGTTTCGACCAACCTGGTTGAGGCCAATCTCAAGGGTCATGACTCCCACGGCGTCGGCATGATCCCGCGCTATGTGGACTCGCTTATCGAGGGCGGACTCTCCGCCAACCAGGCGCCGAAGATCGTTCTCGATACAGGCAGCCTGGTGCGCATGGATGGCCAGCAGGGCTACGGCCAAGTGATCGGCCACGATGCCATGGAGATCGCCATCGCACGGGCGAAGACGCACGGTCTGTGCGCCGCCGGCCTCTACAATGCACATCACATCGGGCGAATTGGCGCTTGGGCCGAGCAGTGCCTGGACGCTGGACTGGTCTCGATGCATTTCGTCAACGTGATCTCCAGGCCGATCGTGGCGCCCTGGGGCGGGGGCAACGGACGCTTCGGCACCAATCCCGTCTGCATTGCCGTGCCGCGCGCCAAGGGCGACCCGATCATTCTCGATTTTGCCACCAGCCGGATCGCGCAAGGCAAGACGCGCGTCGCGCACAACCAGGGCAAGAAGATCGCGGAAGGCACGCTGATCGACGACGTGGGCCGTCCAACCACCGATCCGCGCTTCACGGTCATTCCGCCGTTCGGCGCCATCCTGCCCTTCGGTGAGCACAAGGGCTCGGGCCTCGCGCTGATGGCCGAGCTGCTCGGCGGCGCGCTGACCGGCGGCCCAACCGGCCGCGTTCCCTATGACGGCAAGAAGCGGGTCTACAACGGTATGCTCTCCATTCTCATCGACCCCGTGAAGCTCGGAACAGCTGACCATTTCCAGTCGGAGATGGAGGGCTTCATTGCCTGGTTGAAGGAGGCACCGCCGGCCGAAGGCTTCGACAAGTTGCGTCTGGCCGGCGATCCAGAGCGGGAATGGAAAGCACAGCGCCTGAAGGGCGGCATTCCCGTCGATATCACGACCTGGAACGAGATCCTGGCGGCGGCCGAGAAGCTCGGGCTGCCAAGCACCGAGGTGGCTTCGATCGCCGGCGTCCAATAGCGGCGCGCCGAGCTTGCCGGACCGGCAGCGCGCAGAAAAGTGAATGACGCTATCGACCGGTCCGGACTAAGCTACCAGCGCCGATTGAGACACGCGCGGGCCATCGGCTCGCGGATTTGTGGAGGAGTGAGACGTGGCGAAATTGAACATCAACGGGAAGTCGGTTGATCTCAAGGTGGCGGCAGACACGCCTCTGCTCTGGGCTCTGCGGGAGCAGGCCGGCTTGACCGGCACCAAGTATGGCTGTGGCGTTGCTCAGTGTGGCGCCTGCTCCGTCCATATCAATGGCGAGGTCCAGCGCTCCTGCTCGATCACCGTCGGCTCGATGAAGGCGACCGACAAGATCGTGACGATCGAAGGCCTTGCGCCCAACGCCACGCATCCCGTGCAAAAGGCCTGGGCGGCGCTCGACGTTCCTCAATGCGGCTATTGCCAGTCCGGTCAGATCATGGCGGCGACAGCCCTGCTCAAGAAGAAGCCGAAACCGACCGATGCCGACATCGACGAAGCCATGACCAACATTTGCCGCTGCGGCACCTATCAGCGGATCCGGGCTGCCATCCACATGGCGGCCGCCGATCTGGCCGGTGGCGCCAAAGGCAAAGCGAAGAAGGGCTGAGGCACATGACATCGACAAACATTTCACGCCGCGGCTTCGTCGTCGGCACGGCAGCAGCTGGCGGCGGCTTGGCCGTCGGCCTCAGCCTGTCCGGCATGACCGACGCGCTCGCCCAGAAAGTGCTTGGCAGCGCCGGCAACGAAGTCGGCGCCTGGGTGGTGATCCGCCCGAACGACGAGGTCGTGGTGCGGATTGCCCGCTCCGAGATGGGCCAAGGCACGTTGACCGGGCTCGCGCAGCTGGTCGCCGAGGAGCTCGAGTGCGACTGGGCCAAGGTCAAAACCGAATACCCGACCCCCGGCCAGAACCTCGCGCGCAATCGCGTCTGGGGCGACATGGGCACCGGCGGCAGCCGCGGCATTCGCATGTCGCATGACTATGTGCGCCAAGGCGGCGCGGCGGCGCGCCAGTTGCTGCTGCAGGCTGCGGCCAATGAATGGAAGGTGCCGGTCGAAGAATTGGCTGTCGCCAAGGGCGTCATCACGCACGCCAAGTCGAAGCGTACGACGACCTATGGCAAGGTCGCGACCGCCGCCTCCAAGCTTCCCGTTCCCGACCTCAAGACGATGAAGCTGAAGGATCCGAAAGACTGGAAGATCGCGGGCAAGCCAATCAAGCGGCTGGATACCGCCGACAAGCTCAATGGCCGTCAGGTCTACGGCATCGATCTGAAGCTGCCCGGTATGCTCAATGCCTCGATCAAGGACACGCCGGTCCACGGCGGCAAGATCAAGAGTTTCGACGCGGCCGCAGCCAAGGCCATGCCGGGCGTGCGTCACGTTCTGCAGGTCGGCGCCGGCGCGGTTGCCGTCGTGGCCGACACCTGGTGGCAGGCCGACAAGGCGCTGGCTGCCGTGAAGATCACCTACGAGGACAACCCGAACGCAAAACTCAACAGCGCCCAGATCGCGGAGACCGTGAAGTCCGGCCTCGACGCGACCGAAAATATCGCGATGGGCAACAAGGCCGGCGACGCGGCGGCGGCTATTGCTGGTGCGGCCAAGAAGGTCGAGGCCGTCTATACGGCACCGAGCTGGCATCACGTCACCATGGAGCCGATGAACGCGACGGCGAAATGGACCGCTGACAAGTGCGAGGTCTGGGTGCCGACGCAGAACGGCGACGCCTCGCTGGCGGCGACCGCCGAGGCGGCGGGTCTCAAGCCAATGCAGTGTGAGGTCTACAAGCTGCATCTCGGCGGCGGCTTCGGGAGGCGCGGCAAGCAGGACTATGTGACCAAGGCAGTGCAGCTCGCGAAGCAGATCCCGGGCGTTCCGATCAAGCTCGTCTGGAGCCGCGAGGAGGATATGCGGCAGGGTTGGTTCCGTCCGATCTCTGCCTGCAAGATGCAAGCGGGACTCGACGACAAGGGCAACCTCGTCGGCCTGACGATGCGCATCTCGGGGCAGTCGATCCTCAATACGGTGGCACCGGCGCGGATGGAGAACGGTGTCGACTGGGTCTCGTTCCAAGGCCTGAACCCAAATCCGGGTCCGCGCGCCGCCGAGGGCGGGTTCGGCTACGCGATCCCGAACCTCACCATCGATTACGCGATGCGCAACTTCCACTTCCGGCCGGGCTTCTGGCGGGGCGTGAACAACAACCAGAACACGTTCTACATCGAATGCTTCATGGACGAGGTTGCGAAAACCGCGGGCAAGGACCCGCTGGTGTTCCGGCGCGACCTCATGAAGGCCTACCCGAAGCATCTGGCGGTGTTGAATGCGGTGGCGGACAAGATCGGCTGGGAGAAAACTCCGGCGGCCGCGGGTCGCTTCCGTGGGCTCGCCCAGCAGATGGGCTACGGCAGTTACGTGGCGGCGGCAGCCGAAGTCTCGGTCTCGGATCGCGGCAAGGTCACCGTGCACCGTCTCATTATGGGCACGGACAGCGGCCATGTGGTCAATCCCGATCAGGTGGAGGCGCAGGTCGTCGGCTCGGTGGCCTACGGACTGTCGGCTTCGTTCATGGAGGAGATCACCTTCAAGAACGGCGCCGTCGAGCAGGAGAACTTGGACACCTACGAGATCCTGCGGATGGTCGACTTCCCGAAATCGGTCGAGACGGTGACAGTGCCGTCCGGCGGATTCTGGGGCGGCGTCGGCGAGCCAACGATCATGGTAGCCGCGCCCGCCGTGCTCAATGCCGTCGCGGCGGCAACCGGGACGCGGGTCCGCTCGCTGCCGATGAAGAAGGTGAAGCTGCGGGCGTGACGGGCAGCTGGCGCCATCTGTGTCTCGGTGTGGTCATGGCGACCTTGGTCGCCATGACGGCGCTGCGAGGCGCGGCGCAACAGCTGCCTTTACCGGAGGTGCGCGGCGATGCGATCGCCACGCCGCTGACGGCAGAGCCAGGAGATGCCGTGCGAGGGCAGAAGCTGGCGCTCGACCGGGAGATCGGCAACTGCCTGATCTGCCACGAGGTGCCAGGTACGCGCGAGCGGTTTCAGGGTAATCTCGGTCCAAGCTTGGCGGGCGTCGGTGCGCGATTGTCGGTGGCGCAGCTGCGGCTTCGGCTGGTCGACCAGAGCCGCCTCAATCCGGCGACGATCATGCCGCCGTACTATAAGACGGATGGTCTGCTGCGGGTCGCCAGCCGCTATGCCGGCAAGCCCGTGCTGGATGCACAGCAGATCGAGGATGTCGTCGCCTATCTCGCGACCCTCCGCGACTGAGCGATGCCATCAGGAGGAGACGCTCGCATGACGCAGGTGCCGAAGCCCGACAGTAGTGGTGGGGCCGGATTGTCCCGGCGCATCGCCTTGGGCGGCGGCATGGCCGTTGCGCTCGTACCCACACTGTCGCTGCCCACCCGCTTGGCCCAGGCGACCAGTCCCGACGATCCGCTCGCCAGTGCCATCAAGGCGATCACCAAGGGCGCCAAGGTGTTGTCTGGCCGCGTGAAGCTGGTGATGCCGGAGCTGGCGGAGAACGGGAACTCCGTCGCATTGACCGTGACAGTCGACAGCCCGATGACGACCGCAGAGCATGTCCGGGTCATCCATGTGCTGTCCGAAAAGAACCCGGTGACGCACATTGCGCGGTTTCATCTGGGTCCGCGGGCCGGACGCGCGCGCATCTCCACCAACATTCGCCTCGCGACGACGCAGATCGTCACCGGCCTCGCCGAGATGAGCGACGGCAGCTTCTGGTCGGGCACCGCCGAGGTGGTGGTCACGCTGGCCGCGTGTCTGGATGGCGGTTGAGGAGGCGACCCATGGCAGCCCGTATTGTCGTTCCACCGAGCGTAAAGCGCGGCGAGGTGTTCGAAATCAAGACGCTCGTCCAGCATCCGATGGAGACGGGCTACCGGCGCGATGCCGTCGGCGCACCGATCCTGCGCCATATCATCGAGACGCTGGTCGTCACCCACAACGGCGAGGAGATCTTCCGCTCCGTGATGACGCAGGGGATCGCCGCCAACCCCTATATTGCCTTCTTCACGACGGTGACCGAAACCGGCGAGATGGTCTTTACATGGACCGACGAGAAGGGATTGGCCGAGACGCAGAAGGTTGCGATCAAGGTCGCCTGATGGGAACGACAGTCGCGTCCGCACCGCTAGGCCGTCCGACACTTGGGCGTGCCCTTTGGCTGGTCATGTTAACGATCGGCCTGGCGGCCATGGCGCTCAGTCCGCGCCAACTCTCCGCGCAAGAGGCCAAGCCGGACAAGCGGTCGGGCACCACGTTCTTGTCGCCGGATCTGCAGGCGCAGCAGCGCGACGATGGTGCCAATCCCGGTATGCTGTGGGTTGATGTCGGTGCGAAACATTGGGCTGAGGTGCCCGGGGGCGGCGGCAAATCCTGCGAAGGTTGCCATGCCAACGCGACCCAAAGCATGGCTGGCGTCTCCGCGCGCTATCCGCGCATCGATGCGTCCACCGGCGGGTTGCGCAACCTCGAGCTTCAGATCAATCACTGCCGGACGACACGGCAGAGCCGTCCCGCTTTGGCATACGAGTCGAACGAACTCTTGTCGCTCACGGCCTACGTCGCCGCGCAGTCGCGCGGGCGGCCGATCAACGTGACAATCGATGGGCCGGCGCGACCGCATTTCGAGGCTGGACGGACGTTTTTCATGTCGCGGCAGGGGCAGCTCAATGTCTCCTGCAGTCAATGCCACGATGACAACGTCGGCCGTCGCCTGCGCGGCGATACGATCACGCCGGGGCATCCGACCGGATTTCCAATCTACCGGCTCGAATGGCAATCGGTGGGCTCGCTGCATCGGCGGCTGCGTGCCTGCAGTCTCGGCGTGCGCGCGGAGGTGCTGGACTTCGCGAGCCCGGAGTATCTCGCGCTTGAGCTCTATCTTGCGGCAAGGGCACAAGGCATGACCATCGAAACGCCCGCGATCCGGCGGTAATCCGTGACGTGATCGTCTATCGAAGCTCTGGCAGCGCTGCGCGCTCGACTGTTTGGGGAACCGGTTGCGATACGTTCGGTGCCGCCGCCTCGGCGGACGGGGACAGACCCGGTCGGGCACTTTGCGGAGCCGAGACGTGTTGATCCCGCGTCGTTGGAACATGCAGCCAAGCAGGATCGTTCTGTCCTTGGACTCGCACCAACAGCCAGTCATCCTGACGGCGAATGACCAGCAGGTCATCGCTCGGTAACAGCACGCCTTTCATCGGGCTCTGCAGCTTGGGGGCTGTATGGAGCCCGCGAGAGCCCGATTGTGCGGCTTCCCGTTGGGTCGCTCCATGCGTCGGCAGGGACGAAGTCTCCAGCGACGCATAAGGTGCCGTGAGATCGAGCGGCGCGGTCGAGCAGGCGGCAAGGCCTGCGAATATTGCCAATGCGAGTGCGCGTCGAATCATGGTCGATCTCCAAATTAGAAATGATCTTAACCTGACCTGGACGCGAGTGCGCGAAGTCCGCCCGCTTCATCCACACAATCGGCAACGTCTGCCACTCCGATCCGGTGTCTTGGAATCACCCGCCAAGGAGTTGACATTGCGACGATCTGGCCGTTTCGATAGCGACCTGCGCCCGGATAAGTGAAGGTTGCCCATGCCCTTGAAGATCGCCTGCCAGATGGACCCGATCGACCGTATCGATATTCGCGGCGATTCGACGTTCGCGATGTTGCTCGAGGCTGAGCGGCGCGGGCATGAGCTCTTCTACTATACGCCGCCGAATCTAGCGCTGGACCGCGAGCGTTTGGTGGCACGTGGTCACACGCTCTCGGTCGAGGACCGGATCGGTGATCACTACAAGCTGTCCAATCCGCGCAAGATTGATCTCGGGACGTGGGATGTGGTCCTGCTCCGGCAGGACCCGCCGTTCGACATGGGCTACATCACAACCACGCATCTGCTGGAGCGGATTCACCCCAAGACACTTGTCGTCAACGACCCGGCAAGTGTGCGCAATGCGCCGGAGAAAGTATGGGTCCTGGAATTCCAGGATCTGATGCCGCCGACGCTCGTCACGCGCAATTCCGAGGATGTGTTGGAGTTTCGCTCGCGCTTCAAGGACATCATCATCAAGCCGCTCTATGGCAACGGCGGCGCCAGCGTGTTTCGCATCAAGCCGGATGATAGCAACATCAACTCGCTCATCGAGTTGTTCCAGGTCGTCTTCCGCGAACCCTTCATGGTCCAGGAGTATCGACCCGAAGTTCGCGCTGGTGACAAGCGCATCATCCTGGTCGACGGCGAGTATGCCGGCGCCATCAACCGCGTTCCGGCCGAGGGCGAGACGCGCTCGAACATGCATGTCGGCGGCACGCCGAAGCCGACCGAACTCACGCCGCGCGATAAAGAGATCTGCGCGCGGCTAGGGCCCTATTTGAAGGAGCGCGGTCTGCTCTTCACCGGCATCGACGTCATTGGTCCCTTTCTCACTGAGATCAACGTGACGTCGCCGACGGGCATCCGGCAGGTGGAGGCTTTCGGCGGCGCCGATATCGCCGCGCTGATCTGGGATGCGATCGAGCGCAAAGTCGGACGCAGCTGATCCGTTGGGGTCGTTGCGCGCCCATCAGCGTTAACCAATCGTCGCGAAGTTGCGCGCCATTTCAATCGATTTGGCTAGGTTGCAGCTGCCTACGCTGGCGATTGCGGCGGGGCGCATCTCGGTCGCTGTTTCAGGCCGGCATGGATCTGCGGATGCGATCCGGTCTTTGCCGCCAGCACGCCCTTAAATCAAAATCGAATACGGGGAAGTCAGTCTATGCGTATCTCTGTGAGCCGCTTTTTAGCGGCGATTGTTGCTGTTTGCATGCTCGTCACGATGCCGTTGTCGTCGGCAGACGCCTCCTGCCTGCCGGGCGAGCTTCAATCCAAGCTGTCTCAGATCTCGAGCACTTTCGGATCGATCAAGGTGATCTCGACCCACCGGCCCGGCGCGACGATCGCCGGCAGCGGCAAGCCGAGTTATCACCGCTGGTGCCGGGCCGTGGATTTCATCCCGCCATCGGGCAAGTACAGTGCGGTGGTGGCCTGGCTGCATTCCAATCATAGCGGCGGCGTCGGCACCTACAGCAGTGGCCATATCCATCTCGACAACGGGCCATATGTCCGTTTTAGCCATGGCGGCGGTGGGTTCAGCAAGTCGGCCCGCGCCTCGCGCACAGCCAGCTCGTCGGATAGCGGCAGCTGGCGCGCCTCGCGCAGCTCGCTCGGCCGCGGCACCGGCAAGGGATCGTCGGGTAAATCGAGCGGCGCGGCGGATACCAGCTGGATGTCGCGCATTGCGGGCTCGCAATAAGCGAACGCGCCCGTGCCCATTGTCGGTGCGTCCGGCACGGCGCGCGGCGTTTACCACGCCAGCTCGAGGATCTCGCGCACGTCGGCCGGCGTCGAAATCTTGCGCGGGTTGATCTGCACGGGCCGGTAGGTCAGCGCGCGCCTGGCGATCTCGTCCAGGCTCTCGCGCTTGATGCCCACCTCGCGCAGGGTCGTCGGCTGGTCGAGGCCGGCGACCAGTTCTTTCACCAGTTCACCGGCAGGCCTCGCCGGGGCACCCATCGCCTCTGAGAGTGCCTTCTGTCGCTCGCCATTGACGGCCGCGTTCCAGGTCAACACCGCCGGCAGCATGACGCAGGACGTGTGTCCGTGCGGAACGCCGAAGGTGGCGCCGAGCGCATAGCCGATGCCGTGGCTTGCCCCCATGGCGACACCCGCTTGCGACGGCGCGATCGCCTGCCACATGCCGAATTGCGCCTCCATCCGGGCTTCGAGGCTCGCGGGATCTGCCTTCACGCGCGGCAGTGACCGGTGCAGCAGCTTCAGGCCTTGCAGCGACAGCGCCTCGGTCGCGAGGTTCGCTTTCGGATTGCAGTAGCTTTCACAGGCGTGGTCGACGGCGCGAATGCCGGTCGCATAGAGCAGCCAGAGCGGCGTGTCGAGCGTCGCCGCGGGATCGAGAATGACCGTTTGCGGGGTCATCAGCCGGTGATTGAACGACTGTTTGGAGTTGGTCGCCGAGAGCGTCACGCCGGCCGTTCCTTTGAACTCTGACGCCGAGAGCGTCGTCGAGATGGCGATCATGCGGATGGCGCCGGCGGGCGGATTGACCGGCGCCGGCTTGGCGCCGTCGATGCCGTCTCGGTAGGGCTCCATCGCCTCGATTGTGTCGAGCCCGAGCCATAGGCAGAGCAGCATCGCCTTGGTGGCGTCGATCACTGAGCCGCCGCCGATCGCAACCAGCAGATCGGCTTTGGCCGCCCGGGCGGCATTGGCGCCTGCAATGACGTCCTCGCGCGGGCTATGGGCCGAAATGCGGGAGTAGGTTCCGACATGACGCGGCCCGAGGGCATGAACCGCGCGCTGCAGCGGTCCGTTCTCGAGCTGCGACAGCGAGCGCGTCGAGGTCACGAACACGCGGCTGGCGCCGATCCGGTCGGCCTCGGCGACGATCGCCTCTTCGAGCGGTGTGCCGAAGATGATCTGATCGATGGGCTGGACGGTGAACCGCCCGGCGGCGGGGCGGGAATGGGGCGCAGTCATCGGCCTCTCCTGGTGTGCGGCATTGGTGAACGGGCAGTCTGCGGCGGAGCCGGCGAAGTAGCAATTGCCATAGGCACCTGCCTAATTAACTGCGTCTTGGCAGTCGCGCGACGACGCGAGCCAGGACGCCGGCGCGCCGCCAGTTAAAGAAGCGCGGCACGTGTGCGCAATAGCGCTGATAGGGTGCGCCGTAGGCCGCCGCGAGCCACGGTTCCTCGGCGAGAACCATCAGCGCATAGACGGCCATCATCGCCGCGCACAGCACGTAAGTGGAACCACTGTCGGCGGCCAGCGCCAGGCCGCCATAGACGACGATCAGCATCGAGTTCTGCGGATTGCGGGTCCAGCGATAGATCCCGCCCGTGACGAGGCCTTCCTGCGCGCCGTAGCTGTTGTCGCGACCGAGAACCTTGAACGCATAGACAAAGAGTGCAATCGAACCCGCGAGCACTACGAAGGCCAGGAACCGCAGCCAGAATGGCAGCCCGACTAAACCGCTTCGTCCCCCCATCACGTCCGCGATCGCCACGGCGAAGCAGAGGACGTTGAGCCCACGGAACAGTGGCCAGAAGACGTAGTTTTGCCAGCTACCGGGCCCAGGTGTCGGCCAGATCCGGAGCATTTCGGTAATCAGCGTGAGCGCGAGCAAGCCGAGCAGGACTGCCGCAACAACCGCTCCGATCCCGAACAATGCGGCTGTCATGCCGATCTCCACGCGTCTTTTCAAGGGCGCGTTGCCGAGATCGCGCCGAGCTGCTTTTCTATCCGAAATAATTGTCGATCGCGGTCGCCGGTGCAAGTCGGTGTCACGTCTGCGCCGAGCCTCGGCCTGACAACGCCGGTCGGGGTCAAGGTTGCAGGACTGCGGTCCGGACATCAGAAATTGGCGATTTACGGATCGGCCCGGCTCACGTATCCGAGACGGGCTAATTCAAGAGGATGCGACCATGCAGGACGCTGTCAATCGCCCGCCGACACCGGCCCTCACAGGCTGGGGCGGGGCCGTCCACTTCCTGATGGCGCTGCACTTCATCAATTGGATCGGCTTCGCAGGCTGGAACGCGATGCTGCACAATTACACGATCGAAAAGCTAGCCTTCGGCTGGTTCGAAGCGGGACTGACCCAGACGGTCCGCGAGATCCCCGGGTTTCTCGCCTTCACCGCGGTCTTCTGGCTGATGTGGTTCCGTGAGCAGACGGTAGCCTATGTGAGCCTAATCGTGCTCGGGTTGGGTGTTGCGCTGTCCGGGCAAATCTCATCGCTCACCGGCATGCTGATCGCGACATTCGTGATGTCGGTCGGCTTCCATTATTTCGAGACCATCAACAAGTCGCTGCAACTGCAGTTGCTGCCCAAGGCTGAGGCTCCAGCCTTGATCGGCCGGATCAACAGCGCGGGTGCGGCGGCCCAGTTCACGACCTATGGCGCATTGGCACTGGCCGGTTTTCTCGGCTGGCAGGTGTCAAAGACGAGCTATGACAGCATCTTCCTGTTCATCGGCATCCTCTGTGCGGTGATGACGGCCGCCGCCTTCATGTCCTTCGGTAAGTTCCAAGGCCCCGTGCCGCAGCGCAAGGAGCTGATCCTGCGCAAGCGCTATTGGCTCTACTATGCGATGACGTTCATGAGCGGCGCCCGGCGGCAATTGTTCTTTGCGTTCGGCGGGTTCCTGCTGGTCAAGAAGTTCGGGTTCTCGGTATTCGACATCGCCAAGTTGATGCTCGTCACATCGCTGTTGAACACGATCCTCGCGCCACGGCTCGGCGAAATGGTCCAGCGGTTCGGCGAACGCCGTTCGATCATGTTTGAGAATGCGGTCTTGATCGCGGTGTTCGCAGGCTATGCACTGACGTCGGATTGGCGGATCGCGGCTGCGCTCTATGTGATCGACGGCATTTTCTTCACGCTGATCCTGGCGCAGTCGACGTATTTCCAGAAAATCGCTGATCCGGCCGACGTTGCCTCGACCGTGTCGGTCGCGTTCACGATCAATCACATCGCAGCCGTCGCGATCCCGGTCTCGTTCGGGCTGATCGGGCAGAACATCGACTACGCGATCATCTTCTGGCTCGGGTGCGCGATTGCGTCGACGTCGTTCCTGCTCTCTTTCCTGGTGCCACGCCATCCATCGGCCGGACATGAGACGGTGCTGCAGCCCTTGCGGCTGCAGGCGGCGGGGTAACAAGCCGGTCGGGCCAATGAATCAGGGTTTGCGCGAGAGATAGTGCGCGAGCGCGGCAATGTCCGAATCCGCCATGCCATAGACGGCGGCGGCCATGTTGGTGTCGGCGCCGGGACGCTGGCTGTCTCGATAGGCTTTCATTGATTTGACCAGATAGTCCTCGCGCTGGCCGGCAATGCGCGGGATCTGCTCGCGGCCCTGATAAGCCGGCAGGTGACAGACGCCGCAACGATTGGCTTTTGAAACGTCTGCGCCGCGCGCGGCGATCTCCGGCGCCGCTGGGTTGGGATTGGGCCGGACGGTCGACTTCGCGGTATGGGCCGCAATTGCGATGATTTCATCGTCCTTGAGGTCTTTGGCGAATGGCGCCATCAGCTCCGAGGGCCGCAGGCCCTCGCGGAACATGATCATCTGATTGACCAGGAACAGCTCGGGCTGGCCCGCGAGCGAGGGAATATCCGGCTGCTCGGAGTTACCGTCCTTGCCATGGCATGCGGCGCAGACTTCGAGCTGCTCGGCGAGTGGTTTGCCGGCCACCTGTGCATTGCCTCCGGCGGCAGACAACAAAACGGCTGCCCCAAGGAGGAGCAGCCGGATTGCTTCGGTCTTTGTCGAACACATCATTACTTGGTGGTGCCAGCTTTCGGCGCAGCTGCAGTCTTCTGATTGCTGTAGCTCACGCGATAAATGGCGCCGTTCTGCTCGTCCGCCACCAGCAGCGAGCCGTCTGGCAGTTGCTGCACGTCGACCGGGCGGCCGTGGAACGCGTTGCCCTTCTCGTCGAGCAGCCCCGTCAGGAACGGGCGGATCGTTGCCGTTCCATTGGAGCTGACCGTTGCCGTCACGATGTCGTAGCCGATCTTCTGGGTCCGGTTCCACGAACCGCGCCGCGCGATGAAGGCCGTGTTCTTGTAGGACGCCGGGAACATCGAGCCTGTGTAGAAGCGCAGACCGAGTGCGGCCGCATGCGGGCCGAGCAGGGCGGCTGGGCGTACGACACCGGCGCAAGCGTCGGGCCGCTTGATGTCGGGATCGGGGATGCCCTCAGCATGGCAGTAGGGATAGCCGAAGCTGGCGCCGATCTTGTTGGCTGGCACGCGGTTCAACTCTTCCTGAGGTCCCGCGTCGCCGGCCCAGTCGCGGCCGTTGTCGGTGAACCACAGCTCTTTGGTGGTGGGATGGAAGGCGAGGCCAACCGAGTTGCGAACGCCGCGTGCGACGATCTCCATGCCCGAGCCGTCCAGATTGTAGCGCCGGATCTGACCGTGAAGGCCTTGATTGATCTCGCAGATGTTGCAGGGCGCGCCGATCGGAATGTAGATCTTGTTGTCCGGCCCGAGCGCCAGGAATTTCCAGCCGTGATGCTCTTCCTTCGGTAGGTTGAACTTCTCGGTCAGATCGACAGGTGCCGGCGGATTGGCGAGATTGGCCTCGATGTTGTCGTAGCGCAGCACCTTGTTGATCGCGACGACATAGAGCGAGCCGTTGTGGAACAGAACGCCGTTCGGCTGCACCAAGCCTTGCGCTAGCACCTTATGCTCACGCTTGCCATCCTTCTCGGTGATCGCATAAACGCGGCCGATGCCGCGCGAGCCGGTGAAGACCGTGCCCTTGTCGCCGCGCGTCATCATGCGCGAGCCGGGCATGCCATGCGCCCAGACCTCGGCCTTGAAGCCGGCCGGAAGCTTAATTTTGTCGATAGGAATCTTGTCGAGCGGCGTGACTGTCAGTGGCGTCGCGTGTGGTGACAGAGTCGAGGTTTCCATGCTCTTCGGCATGCCTTGCTTCCAGGCCGGTGGCGGTGCGGGCGCAGCGGCCGGCGGTGGCGTGGGTGCAGCAGGTTGTTGGGCCAGCGCTGCGCTGCTGGCCATCGCGAGTGTTGCGGCCAGAACAATAGCGTTTTGTCGTGCGGTCGATCTTGGTCGTGGCAATGTCATGGTGGGCGCTCCCCAGACGTGTCGCTCGCGGTCCGAGCGGACTATTGGCACAGCGTGATCAGGCCCGCTGCTGAGGCTACCTTAGTCCCAACTTCACGAGACGCCAATGCCGGCCGCGGGGGTTGGTTGAACGGGCTTGTTCCCCCTCGCGGGATCGCCGACACTCGCAGGTGCAGCAAGAGCTTGGCGCTGCAAGAGCCGTCAGGGAGGCGAGCATGATCACATTCAGGCAGTTGTTGGCGGGACCGGAGCCGGTCGAAGCGCCGCTGGTTCTCAACCCGATGATGGCGAAGCTTGCCGAGCAGGCGGGCTTCAAGGCGCTCTATCTCGGCGGCGGCTCGACGGGTTACTTGAAGTGCGTGACCGAAGCCAACCTCAACTTGACGGAAATGGCGCAGGCGGCGCTCGATATCCGGAGCGTCTGCCGGCTTCCGCTGATTCTGGATGGCGCGTGCGGCTGGGGCGATCCCATGCACATGCATCGCACCATCGGCATGAGCGAGGCGGCCGGCTTCGCGGCGATTGAGATCGAGGACCAGATCCTCCCCAAACGCGCCCATCATCATATCGGGCTCGAGCACATCATTCCGACCGACTTGATGGTGGAGAAGATCAAGGAGGCGATTGCAGCGCGCCATTCGAAAGACTTCGTGATCATCGCGCGCACGAACGCCGCTCGCGGGCAGGGGCTCGACGAAGCGCTGCGCCGGGCCGCGGCGTTCCGGAAGGCGGGCGCTGATATGCTGCTCGTATCGCCGAAATCGCCGGACCAGGTGCAGGTGATCGGCGAGAAGGTGGGCGGTCCGCTGGTGTTGCTGGCGGCCGGCGATGCGGTCCGCGCGACGGGGATGACGAAGAGTGAGCTCGGACGTCTCGGCTACAAGCTTATCATTGATGCCTCGACGCCACTGATGGCCGCGCACAAGGTGTGGCGGGAGTGCTTTGCCGCGATGGCGAAAGGCTTGCCGGTACCCTATCTTGGCGCGGGCGGCGCCAAGGCCGAGCAGGAGCTGGTTCACGCCACGATCGGCCTCGACGCCATGCTGGCGATCGAAAAACGCACGGTCGAGAAATAGCTGCCGGTCCTCATGGCCTGCAGCCGCGGCCAGAATTGCCAGAATTGCCAGTCAGAAACGAGTTGCAGAGCGCGGCGAATGGGTCGAACCTCGGGGGAGTTCAGCCCATCCTAGGAGGCGGCTCATGTCGACAGGCGTGACAGGTGGTAACGTCATCGGATTACAGGGCCTGAGCCCGCACGGCAATGTGCTCACCGGCACCCGGCATATGGTCTCGGCCGGCCATTATGCGGCGGCGCACGCCGGGTTCCTGATCCTCGAAGCGGGCGGCAACGCGATCGACGCGGGCGTGGCGGCCGGCATCGCGCTTGGCGTCACCTGCTGCGATCTCGTCAATGTGGCCGGCGTGGCCCCGATCATGATCCGGCTTGCGAAAACCGGCGAGGTCATCACCATCGACGGGCTCGGCGTCTGGCCGATGAAGGCCTCGTCCGCCTATTTCCGCGAGCATCATAAGGGCGCCATCCCCGAGGGCCTGAAGCGGGCCGTGGTGCCAGGTGCGCCGTCGGGCTGGATCACGGCGCTGGAGCGCTATGGCACCATGAGCTTCGGCGACGTGGCGGCGGCCTCGATCCGGTTGGCACGCGATGGCTTCGCGGCGGACCCGAAATTCTGCGAGACGCTCACGGTGAATGAGGCGAAGTACCGCCGCTTCAAGGGGAACGCGCGCATCTTCCTGCCGGACGGCCATCCGCCGAAGCCCGGTGACATCTTCCGGCAGACCGATCTCGCGCGCTCGCTGCAATACATGGTCGATCAGGAGACGGCGGCGGCGGCGAAGGGCGGGCGGCTCGCGGGTCTCGCAGCCGCGCACGCGGCGTTCTACCAGGGCGATATCGCCAAGACGATCGCCGACTACCACGCGGCCAACGGCGGCTGGCTCACCATGCAGGACATGGGGCCCTTCAAGGCTCGGCTCGAGCAGCCGGTGAAAGTTCGATATCGCAACATGGACGTGTTCACCTGTGGGCCCTGGTGCCAAGGCCCGTCGCTGGCGATGATCCTGAAAATTCTGCGCAATGACGACATGGCGGCGTTGGGCCACAACTCGCCGGCCTATGTGCATCTCGTCACCGAGGCGGTGAAGCTGGCGTTCGCCGACCGCGAGGCCTACTTCGGCGATCCACGGTTCATCGATGTGCCGCTCGACACGCTGCTGTCGGATGCGTTCGCAGCGGCGCGACGGGGGAAGATCGACCCGAAGCGCTCGCATCCCGAGATGCCGCTGGCCGGCGCCATCGACGGCTATCCGCGCCTGAAGCCCAACGGGCCGCGCGCCGATGTTCCGCAGCTCTCGCCTGATACGTCGTATTGCGCGGTGATCGACAGTGCCGGCAACGTGTTCTCGGCGACGCCGAGCGACGCCTCCTACGACGCCGAGCTCATTCCAGGCACCGGCTTTGTCGCCTCCGGCCGCGGCAGCCAGTCGTGGACGGTGGCGGGGCATCCCTCGGAGCTTGCCCCCTTCAAGCGGCCGCGGCTGACGCCCAACCCGGCGATCGCGATCCTCGAGGATGGCAAGGCGGTCATGCCGTTCGGCACGCCCGGCGGCGATGTGCAGACCCAGGCCATGCTGCAGGTCCTGCTCAACGTCACCGCGTTCGGCATGAATCTGCGCGAAGCGATCGAGGCGCCGCGGTTTTCCAGCTACTCGTTCCCGTCGAGCTTTGAGCCGCACGAGTACTATCCGAACCGGCTGGCGATCGAGGGCCGCGCACCCAAGGCGACGGTGGATGGCCTCAAGGCGCTCGGCCACGACGTGCTCGAATGGCCGGAATGGACGCGCCTCGCGGGCGCCGTGTGCTCGGTCATCCATGACGTCGAGCACGGCGTAATGACCGCCGCCGCCGACCCCCGCCGCGCGGCTTATGCCGTGGGCTGGTGATTTGAATTCCCTGTGTCATCCTCGGGCTTGTCCCGAGGACCCATTTCTCCGCGAATTCCGTTTGTACGGTGTCCACTTGGTTGGCAATACGCTCGTTATTTTGCGTCTTATGTGCGATGCGCAACGTGCTGCCCGATGGGTCCTCGGGACAAGCCCGAGGATGACAGTTGTGTACGCGCGCCGGGATTCCCAGCCTCACATCCCGGGATAGTTCGGCCCGCCGCCGCCTTCGGGAACCGTCCAGGTGATGTTCTGGCTCGGGTCCTTGATGTCGCAGGTTTTGCAGTGGACGCAGTTCTGCGCGTTGATCTGGAAGCGCGGGCCTTTGTCGTCGGTGATGATTTCGTAGACGCCCGCCGGGCAATAGCGTTGCGCGGGCTCGGCGAACTCCGGCAGGTTGATGGCGACGGGGATCTTCGGATCGCCGAGCCGCAGATGTACCGGCTGGTCTTCCTCGTGGTTGGTTGCCGAGAACGAGACGCTGGTCAGGCGGTCGAACGTGAGGACCCCGTCGGGCTTCGGGTATTCGATCGGCTTATAGCTGTCGGCCTTGCCCGTGCTCGCGTGATCGGCCTTGCCGTGCTTCAATGTGTAACCAAGGCCGATGCCCGGAATGATCGTGTTCAGCCACATGTCGAGGCCGCCGACCGCGACACCGATGGCCGTGCCAAAGCGTGACCACAGCGGCTTGACGTTGCGCACGCGTTTCAAGTCCTGCGCGATCGGGCCGGTCATGACGGCGGTCTCGTAATCGTCGAGGCGGTCGTGCGAGCGCCCCGCAGTGCAGGCGGCGAATACGGATTCGGCTGCGTGGATGCCGGAGAGAATGGCATTGTGGCTGCCCTTGATACGCGGCACGTTGACGAAGCCCGCCGAGCAGCCAGCCAGCACGCCGCCGGGGAACACCAGCTTCGGGATCGACTGCCAGCCGCCTTCCGTGATCGCCCGCGCGCCATAGGCGATGCGTTTGCCGCCCTCGAAGGTATCTCGCATCAGATAGTGCGTCTTGAAGCGCTGGAACTCCTCGAATGGCGATAGATAGGGGTTCTTGTAGTTCAGATGCACCACGAACCCGACCGACACCAGATTCTCGCCGTAGTGATAGAGGAACGAGCCGCCGCCCGTGCGATTGTCGAGCGGCCAGCCGAACGAATGCTGCACGAGGCCGGACTTGTGCTTCTCCGGTTTGACCTCCCACAGCTCCTTGATGCCGATGCCGTATTTCTGCGGCTCGCGGCCTTCGGCCAGATCGAATTTCGCGATCAGCTGCTTGGCGAGCGAGCCGCGTGCGCCCTCCGCGATGATCGTGTAGCGGCCGCGCAGCTCCATGCCGCGCGTGAAGGCGTCCTTCGCGGCGCCATCCTTGCCGACGCCCATGTCGCCGGTGGCGACGCCGACGACGGCGCCCTTGTCGTCATAGAGCACCTCCGAAGCTGCAAAGCCCGGATAGACCTCGACGCCGAGCTCGGTCGCCTGCTCGCCGAGCCAGCGGCAGAGATTGCCGAGGCTGCCGATGTAGTTGCCGTGGTTGTTCAGCATCGGCGGCATGAGAAAATTCGGCAACCGGATGCGCCCGGCGGGTCCGAGGTAGAGGAAGCGGTCGTCGGTGACCTGGGTGGTCAGCGGCGCACCTTTTGCCTTCCAATCGGGCATGAGCCGGTTCAGGCCGATGGGGTCGATCACGGCACCCGAGAGAATGTGCGCGCCGACCTCCGAGCCCTTCTCAACCAATACGACGGAGAGATCCTGCCCCTTTTCGGTGGCGAGCTGCTTCAGGCGGATGGCGGTGGCGAGGCCGGCCGGTCCCGCGCCGACGATGACGACATCGAACTCCATGGCCTCGCGTGGCGGCAGCTCAACTCCGTTGGTCGTCATCGTGCGGTGTCCTCGCCCAGCTTCTCCCGATCAGCCTTGTTCGATAGGTCGCAGGCTCCGGAGCGTCAAGCGCGGAGCTGATTGGGCGCGATTCGGCCCAGGCCCGTGCAGGGTGGTTCCACGAGCGGCTGGCATTTGCCGGATCGGCGGCTATGCTTCCCAGCATGATGGAAGAGAGCAGACAGAGCGAGCTGTTGGCGCTGCTGGCCTGGTGGCGGGACTCGGGTGTTGATGCCGCGCTGGACGAGACGCCGGTCGACTGGACGGCGCGGGGCGATGTTGTACCCGGCGCCGATTTCCAATGGCCAGATGCGAGTCCGCCTCGCGCCGCCGGGCAAGCCGGCGTCGCAGCCCCCCCATCGCCGCCGCCGGTGTCCCGCGCGCCGATGGCGACCAAACCAACGGCTGCACCACAGTCCGTCGTGCCGCTGCCTGCGAGATCGCCACCGGCGCTGGCGCCGGGCATGGCGCGGGCATCGCTGTTGCCGCCGGCTAGCGCTGTGCCGGTCGCCGCACCACCGCGTCCCTTCACGGCGCCCGCGCCCGATGCCGCAACGATGGCCGCGCGCGAGGCGGCCCGCAAAGCCGTATCGCTTGAAGCGCTGGCCGCGGCGCTGCAGGCCTTCGACGGTTGCGGCCTGAAGGCGACGGCCAAGAACCTCTGCTTCTACCGGGGCAACCCGAACGCGCGCGTCGCCATCATCGGCGAGGCGCCGGGCCGCGACGAGGACATCGAGGGCAAACCGTTCGTCGGTCGCGCCGGGCAATTGCTGGACCGCATGCTGGCCGCGATCGGGCTTACGGAGGCCGACGTTCACATCACCAACATCGTCTATTGGCGCCCGCCCGGAAATCGTACGCCGACGCCGCAGGAGGCGCAGGTGTGCCGGCCATTCCTGGAACGCCAGATGGAACTGGTGGCGCCCGAAATTATAATCACGCTGGGTGGGCCGGCTGCGAAAGCCGTGCTCGACGTGACGGATGGAATTCTGAAGGTCCGCGGCCGCTGGCACGAGCTAACGATCGGCGCCGCCAAGATCCGCGTGATGCCCACGCTGCATCCGGCCTATCTACTACGCACGCCTGCGGCCAAGCGCCAAGTCTGGCGCGATCTGCTCGCGATCAAGACGGACCTGGATAAACAGTCATGAGGATCAACGGATGCAATCCCTGCGCGATGCCCTGTCCCTCCGTTTCGGTGATTTCAATAGCCCCATCGATCCCAGGTTGGAGCAGGCGCCGGTCGTGGCGGCCCTCGCCAATCGCGGCGTCGTGCGCCGCTTCAAGCCGGAGTCGCTGCCGGCGGGCATGATCGAGACGCTGGCGGCCGTGGCTCTGTCGTCGCCGACGAAGAGTGACCTGCAGCAGCGCGATATCTTGATCGTAGAAGATCCAGAGATCCGCGGCCGCATCAACACGCTGCTGGCCGACCAGGACTGGATTCCCGCGGCGCCGCACTTCCTCGTTTTCCTCGGCAACAACCGGCGCCAGCGCCAAGTGCACGACTGGCGCGGGCATCCCTTCGCCAACGACCATCTCGATGCGTTCTTCAATGCGACGGCCGATGCCGCGATCGCTTTGTCGGCGTTCGTTGTGGCGGCCGAAGCGGCAGGTGTCGGTTGCTGTCCGGTCAGCGTGATCCGCAATCATTCCGAGGAGGTCAGCCGTCTGCTCAAGCTGCCAGATCATGTGTTTCCGCTGGCGGGTCTCGGGCTGGGCTGGCCGGCGGTCGCAGCCAACATCAGCGCGCGGCTACCATTGTCGGCGACGGTGCATCGTGACACCTTCACCGACTGCACGCCGGCGACAGTGGCCGCCTATGACAAGCGCCGCAACGGCATCTTTCCCTATCGCGCGCAACGCAACGTCGCCAAATTCGGCACCAGCGCCGACTACGGCTGGAGCGAAGAGAAGGCGCGCCACTACGCGGTTCCCGAACGCGCCGATTTCGGCGCCTTCGTCAAGCGCAAGGGTTTCCGGCTGGAGTAGATCTCGGATAGTTCGGTGTCGGTTTGGTGTCTGGCCTCTGGCCAGACACCTGCACGGCGCGGGTGCGCAGTAGGCACCTGAAGCGCTTAGCAAAAACGCATCTACCATTCGCCGAAGCGGTAGCCGCGGGCGCGCGCCATACCGGTGGACTGCGCGATGAACTGATCCGTCACGGTGGTTCGCGTGCGGCGCGACAGCGCCCAATGCAGCAACCGGTCCTGCATCTCCTGTCGAATGGCGGAATGCGCCGGCGATGTGCCGAGATCGTGCTGCTCGGCGGAATCGGCCTCGAGATCGAACAACTGCGGCGCGAATCGCTCGAAATGGACGTACTTCCAGCGCGCCGTCCGCACCATGAAGCCGCGCGCTTCATGCACCTCGAGGCCAAGGCGCTTGCGCGCATGACGCAATGCGAAATCGCTGTCGCAGAAGACGGCGTCGCGCCAATCCGCGGGAGGCGCGCCCGCGAGCAGCGGGGTAATTGAGCGCCCTTCGAGGCGGTTCGGCTCCACCTCGCCGCCCGACCAGTCGAGAAACGTCGGCGCAAGGTCGATCGCCTCGACCAGCGTGTCGATCGTCCGGCCGCGGGTCGCATTGGCGCCGGCGCGCGGATCGACGACGATCAGCGGAACGCGCACGATCTCCTCGTGAAACAGGTCTTTCTCGCCGAGCCAATGATCGCCGAGATAGTCGCCGTGGTCCGAGGTGACGACGATGATGGTCTTGGCGATCTCGCCCGTCGCCTCCAGGTGCGCGACGATGCGGCCGAGATGATGATCGAGCTGCGTGATCAAGCCCATGTAGGTCGGAATGACTGTCTCGCGCACCTCGTCGCGCGAGAAATGCACGCTCTCGTCATGCGTCATGAAGGCTTGGATCACGGGATGTGGGTTGGTCTTCTCGGCGGTCGTCCGGTTCGCGGGAATCACATGCTCTGGGCCGTACATCGCGTGATAGGGCGCGGGCGCGACATAGGGCCAGTGTGGCTTGATGTAGGACACGTGCAGGCACCAGGGCGCGCCACCCTTTGATTGCCGCATGAATTCGATCGCGCGATCGGTCATGTAGGCTGTCTCGGAATGCTCTTCCTTGACGCGAGCCGGGCGACGCGCATTACGCATTGACCAGCCGGATAGAACCTCGCCGTTGTCGCCGGTCACCGAGTTTGCCCATTCGTGCCAGGGATTGACGCCGGCATAGCCGAGCTGGCGCAGCCAGTGATTGTAAGCGGGATCCGCGCCCGCCAGTTTGTCGTCGATTTCCGGGTGCAAACCATCGTCCCGCTCGAACGGCTCGAAGCCACATTGCCAGTAGGGCAGGCCCGGGTGCGATCCGGGCGAGATGCCGAGGCGCTTCAGCAACTCGGTGTCCGGCTTGAAATGCGTCTTGCCGACGAGCACGGTTCGATAGCCGTGCGGGCGCAGATAGTCGCCGATTGACTTCTCGTCGACGCGCAACGGGAAGTTATTGTAGGTCGCGCCGTGCGTGATGTTGTAGCGACCAGTATAGAAGCTCATGCGCGAGCCGCCACAAACGGGCGCCTGCACGAAGGCGCGGGTGAACTGGACGCCCTTCGCCGCCAGCCGGTCGATATTCGGCGTCTTGAGCTGCGGATGGCCCGCGCAGCCGAGATAGTCCCAGCGGAGCTGGTCGGCCATGATGAAGAGGATGTTTGGTTTGGCGGGCCGATTGGGCATAAGTGGCAGGTCTCCGGCGCGCGGATGATCGTTCGGTTTCGGTCGAACGGTATTTGATGCCGGCTGCGAGCGACATTCAACACCGCATGTGACGCTTGCGTGAAAAACCCAAAAGAAAAGCGGGCGCCGAAGGCACCCGCTGCACATTCAGTCATGCCGTGGCCGGAGTAAGCGTCAGGGCGTGCGCACCGCGACGCTCGCGGCGCCGACCGGCACGCTGCCTTGCGTCGCGATCACGTGGATGCGATTGCGGCCCGGATCGAACGGGATCGCCCCGGTCGCCTGTGCAAACACCGAGAATGTCAGCGTTTGGTTGTTGGTGACATTCACCGTCACCGACGGGGACGGCGGCGTGCCGAGGCACTGTGCGGTTGCCGGGTCCGTCTGGCAGAGCGTGAGTGTCAGCGGCAAGCTGATGCCGCTCGCGCCAGCCGGGGCGTCCTGGGCACGGAAGGTGACGCTGCCGGGCGCCGCGATGTTGATCGTGGCGTGGCCGAACGCGGCGCTGCCGGTGGTGCTCGGCAATTGCAGGATGCCGTTCTGGGTCGGCGTCGCGATGATCGAGATCATGTCCGAGATCGGCGTGGTGCTCGCCGTGAGGATCAGCGTATTCAAGCCGGTAATGATCTGCGACGAGCCCTTGTTGACGCAGTTGGCGAGGATCACCAGGTCTCTGGAGAACGCCGCCGTCGGCGCGATCGCGAAGTAGAACGACTGGCTCTGGCCGGCGGCAATGTCGACCAGCGTGTTTGGGCTGCCGACCGGCGCGTTGGTCGCCGGGTCGGTGCGCTGGAACAAGAACGAGCCCTGCAGATCGATCGGCGCCGACAGCGAGCAGCCGACTGCCGCCGATGTCGTCGTATTGATCATCGTTGCGAAGGCAGTGACCGCCGGGAAGGCGAGCGGCCCGTCGGCGTCCGCCCCGGCGGGCACGTCAGAGCTCGTCCGTGCCGTCGGCAGCAGCGAGGAGACGATGCTGCCGGGCGTGAACGGGAAGAAGCCCATCCACACGGTCGAGCCGACCGCCGAGCCGGCGCCGAAGTTGAGGGAATAGGTGGTGTTCGAAAACAGGCCGCCGCTGACGTTGAACTGTCGGAAATCCGACGCCGTGGCCGGATTCGGCGGCGAGAACGGCCCGCGCGTCGGAAACTGCTGCGTACCATTGTAGAGCACCGATGTGGTGACCGTCGTCGTGGCCGCGACGCCGGCTGAGAAGCTGGTGGAGAATGGATGCGTGACGTTGAACAGCGTCGCCGGGTGAGCGCAGTTCCAGTAGTAGTTGAAGGTCAGCGCATTGCCGAGGGCCGTGCCGCCGCCGGAACGCCCCGTGTACGTCACCGAGAAGATCTGGGTGCCGCCGCAGCCGCCAACGTCGCCGCCGACCTGGACCACGCCCTCGACCTGGTAGTTGTCGCCGTTCGGCATGGCGAGATTGTAGTTATGGGGCAGGGTATATGCTTGGCTGAAGGGCGATGCGACCGGCGGGCAGACGCCCGTTTTGCACACGCCGTTGGCGGCGACACCAATTCCGGTGCCGCTGCCGATGCCTTGGGCGGCGGCATGGGTGGCAGCAAACAGGGTGGTGGTGAGGGCGAGAAGATGGACGACAGCACGGCATGTGGAGCCGGCGAAGTGATTGAACATGACAACCTCCGCATCAAAATAACTTCAGTCTTCAAACCAACGATCCAGCCAGATATACCGGTCTCAACCCCGTCATGCTGCCACGGCTGTACGTTCTGGTCAAAAAAGAAAATCAATGCGAACAAATACGATCTGCAGCGCTATCAATGCGTCAGCAAGACTGGGCGGTTGAGACGAACGTTGCGATCGGGACACGAGCGCAATGACGGGGTCTGTCATGCTATGCATACCCGACGATCGCCCTGTCGCCAGGAGATGCCATGCTGTTCGGGCCTGAGCACCGCGAACTGCGCCGAACGGTGCACCGCTTTATCGATGCCGAGATCAATCCGCACGTGGATGCGTGGGAGGCGGCGCAGACCTTTCCAGCGCACGAGGTGTTCGGAAAGCTGGGCGCGCTTGGCCTGCTGGGCCTGACCAAGCCGGCGGAATACGGCGGGCAGGCGCTCGACTATTCCTATGCGATGGCCTTCGCCGAGGCGCTGGGCTATGTCGATTGCGGCGGCGTGCCGATGGCGATCGGCGTGCAAACCGATATGGCGACGCCGGCACTCGCCCGGCATGGCTCGGACAAGGTGCGGCGTGAATTTCTCAGTCCCTCGATCAGCGGCGAGCGGGTCGCCTGCCTCGGCGTATCGGAGACGGGTTCGGGCTCGGACGTTGCCTCGATCAAAACGTATGCGCGGTCCGACGGCGACGATTATGTGATCAGCGGCGGCAAGATGTGGACGACGAACGGCACCCAGGCCGACTGGATGTGCCTGCTCGCCAATACCAGCCAGGAGAACGGCCCGCACAAGAACAAGACGTTGATCTGCCTGCCGATGACATCCAAGGGCGTGCAGGTGACGAAGAAGCTGAACAAGCTCGGCATGTGGGCGTCGGATACCGCGCAGGTGTTCTTCGACGACGTGCGCGTGCCCAAGCGCAACCGCATCGGTGACGAAGGGCGCGGCTTCATCTACCAGATGCAGCAGTTCCAGGAGGAGCGGCTGTGGGCCGGTGCCAATAAGGTCGGCGTGCTCGAACGGGTGCTGGAGCACACCTTGCGCTATGTCGAGGAGCGGCACGCCTTCGGCCAGGCGCTGATCGACAACCAGGCGGTGGCGTTCCGTCTGGCCGAGCTGAAAACCGAGATCGAGGCGCTGCGAGCCCTCACCTACCGGGCGGCCGAAGCCATGCTCGCCGGCGAAGACGTGACGATGCTCGCCTCGATGGCCAAGCTGAAAGCCGGCCGCGCCATGCGTGAGGTGACGGACGCCTGTCTTCAGTATTGGGGTGGCGCCGGCTATCTCTGGGAGAGCCCGGTGTCGCGCGCCTATCGCGACGGGCGGTTGACCTCGATCGGCGGCGGCGCGGACGAGATCATGCTGACCATCATCGCCAAGGCCATGCGTCGGCAGGGGGCGGGCTGAAGGAAATCACATAGTACGGCCCTGATTGCGGCGCATTTCCGCTTGAAGGGCCAGGCGTTAGCGCTTAATTCATCGCGCGCGGAAATACCTGGAAAATCGGCAGCGGTCGCTGCCATCCGCGTCGAGACCTGAAAGGCAAACCAATGGGCTACAAGGTCGCTGTTGTCGGCGCCACGGGGAACGTGGGCCGGGAGATCATGAACGTGCTCGCCGAGCGGGAATTTCCCGCCGACGAAGTCCATGCCATCGCATCGCGCCGCTCGGTCGGCATCGAGGTCTCCTACGGCGAGAAAACGCTCAAATGTCAGGACCTCGCGACGTTCGACTTCTCGAAGATGGACATCTGCCTGATGAGCGCGGGCTCGGGCCCGTCGAAGGAATATAGCCCGAAGATCGGCGCTACTGGCTGCATCGTCATCGATAACTCGTCGGCCTGGCGCTATGACCAGGACGTGCCGCTGATCGTGCCGGAGGTGAATGCCGCGGCGCTGGTCCCCTATATGGCGAAAAACAACCGCCGGAACATTATCGCCAACCCCAATTGCTCGACGGCGCAGATGGTCGTCGCGCTCAAGCCGATCCACGATGTCGCCATCATCAAGCGCGTGGTCGTGTCGACCTACCAGTCTGTGTCGGGAGCGGGCAAAGACGCCATGGACGAGTTGTGGGCGCAGACCAAGGGCAAGTACGTGCCGGGGCAGGAGCATCGGGCGAAAATCTTCCCGAAGGAGATCGCCTTCAACGTCATTCCTCAGATCGACGTCTTCATGGAGGACGGCTACACGAAAGAGGAATGGAAGATGCTCGCCGAAACCAAGAAGATCCTCGATCCCAAGATCAGGGTGACGGCGACGTGCGTGCGCGTGCCGGTGTTCGTTGGCCACTCCGAATCGATCAACATCGAGATGGAAAAGCCGATGACGGTCGAGGAGTGCCGGGCGGTTCTGCGCGAGGCGCCGGGGGTCATGGTCGTCGACAAGCGGGAGCCGGGCGGCTACGTGACGCCGATCGAGGCCGCGGGCGAGTTCGCGACCTATGTCTCGCGCATCCGCGAGGACGCGACGGTGGAGAACGGCCTGGCGATGTGGGTCGTTTCGGACAACCTGCTGAAGGGCGCAGCGCTCAACGCCGTGCAGATTGCCGAGACCCTGATCAACCGCAACCTGATGAAGAAGGTGGCCGCATAAGGCGCCGGTCGAATACGCCAAACGAATGCGGCTGGACAGGCTCCGGCCAGAACCCTATAACCCAGCCGCGTTTCGATGGGTCCAATGCCTGTCGAACCAGATGCCCAGGTAGCTCAGTTGGTAGAGCATGCGATTGAAAATCGCAGTGTCGGCAGTTCAATTCTGTCCCTGGGCACCAGAGAAATCAAAGAGTTAGATCCTTTTCAAAGTTGCTCGAAGAACTGAAGTGGCACACCCGTGGCACACGAACGCGGGGCTTGACGGTTGTCGACCGAATCGATGACCGTGCCGCATGATGAAGAGCGACCAGGCCGCGAAATCGAACCCATTGCCTCAGTACGTCGGCTATGACGAGATTGAAGCCCACTTGTTGATGGACCGTCGAACGGTTCAACGCCTCAAGCGGGCTGGTCTCTTTCCGCAGTCTGTCTCGGCAACTCCAGGCAAGAACGGGGCTGCACTGTTTCTCCTCTCCGAGGTCCTCGAGTGGGATCGGCGACGACGCGAGGGCCTTGTTCGATCGTCATTTTCGATGCCCCCCAATCTTCCCCCACAAGAAGTCGACGCTCGGTTGCGTCAACTGGCGGCAGACGCCTTCATGAAGAAAACTGGTCAAACGATCGAGCCAGAACAATTCAGCCTGGACCCCATCCTTGATGAAGCCAGCGCAAGGAAGATGCTGACTGAGCACCAGAGAATGCTGATCGCGGGATTGGCCGCACTTCCGACCCAGATCGCCTTGGCATTGGTCCATGCCCTGCTGCCCCAGCTGCAGCCATTCCTGGATACCAATCTCGAAGGGCCAGATTCCTACTCACTCGACTTCGGACAGCTTCGACAAGTTCTGGACGTCATTGAACTCGGGCTGCAACTCAAAGACGATGGTTTAGAGTTCGCGGCGCGACAACCAATCCTTGAGCGGCTGTCCGAGTTCGAACAAGAACGAGCGCTCGTCGTCGCGGCATGGTTGTTTCCCTCTCTACGAAAGCTGATCGCTGAAAGTGCCACTGAAGGCGACAGTCGTGCGTTGAGCGACCCTGCAGCGGTAAAGGACTTAGCTCTTACGGCCCTTGATGACGATTTATGGGCACGCCTCAAGCTGGTTCAGAGAGCAAAAACTCAGCTACGTCTTGAGCTCGGCGCCTCAATGGTCGATCCCCGTGGCTGTGTGCGGGGAACAGTGCCGCAACACAACGGTCAACATCCTCTTGCCACGGTTCAGCCCCGCGTGTGCGGGGAACAGGTATCGCCCGCGCACGTTGACCCGGGAGGCAGCGGTTCAGCCCCGCGTGTGCGGGGAACAGGACGGAGGTATCGTCATCAATCGCGGCGAGCCCTGGCAGGGGCGAGACCGCGTTGCCCAGATGGCGGCTGGCTTTTTCAGCGACGTCCCTGATATCAAGATTGTTTGCGATGGTTTGCGCTGCGCTGGCGATCACGTCGTGTACCTTTGGACGTTCACGGGCACCCATGCCGGGACCAAGAACCCACTGCGCGTTTCCGGATGGGAGGAATGGGACCTGGATGCGGACTACAAGGTGAAGGCGTCGCGCGGTTGGTATGACGCCGACGACTACGCACGGCAGACCGGCGGCTAAACGTAAGCCTGCCGAACGTGCTGGATGCCGTCGGACGGGGCGAGGCGTTTGGGTAAGCCACGCTGGGGCTGACGCGACAGACGTGATATTCGAGTCGGCGTCGGCCCGTATTCGATCGGAGCGATGCGTGGAATAATTCGATACACGACAGCAGCCAGCTGTTGAGGTTCCTGCACTTCGATATCCAGGAAAGCGCACATGCAAGGCCTGATGCAACGTCAACCGTTGCTGATTTCGGACATCATCAGACACGCTGCCCGTCATCACGGGAATCGAGAGATCGTGTCCAAACAGATTAATGGGACAATTCATCGAACGACATGGAGCGAAGTAGAGGTGCGGTCCCGGCGGCTTGGGCGGGCCCTTCAGCGGCTCGGCATAGTGCCGGGCGAGCGAGTTGGCTCACTTGCCTGGAACGGCTTTCGGCACCTGGAACTCTTGTATGGAGTGTCGGGCTCCGGCGTGATCCTGCACACCATTAATCCACGCCTTTCGATAGACGACATTACCTACATCGCCAACCACGCTGGCGACGTGGCGATATTCGTGGATTTGAGCTTCGTAAAATTGGCCGAGCAACTTGCGCCGCTTATGGGCGACAAGCTGCGTCATGTCATCATGCTGTGCCCTGCGTCGGAGATGCCGAAGCTGACGTTGCCGGCCAAAGTCGCCTGGCACTGCTACGAGACACTGATCGATGAAGCAGACGGCGACTTCGCTTGGCCGGAGCTCGACGAGAACTCGGGCACTGTCGTTTGCTACACATCGGGGACGACCGGGCGGCCGAAGGGGGTGCTCTACAGCAACCGCTCCGCCGTTCTGCACGCCATGATGGCGATAAGCCCGGACGCCTTTGCCATGAGAGCTACGGATTGTGTGTTGCCTGGTGGACAGATGTTCCATGTCACAGGGTGGGGACTGCCGTATTGCACGGCAATGGTCGGCGCCAAGCTCGTGCTGACAGGCCCCCATCTCGACGCAGCGAGCCTAGCCGAGCTGACCGAGGCAGAGGACGTAACCTTCATGCTTGGCGTGCCGACAATCTGGTTCGGTCTGCTTGACGAGTTCCGCCGGAAAAATTCGCGCCCCCGCACCCTGCAACGCATCTTGGTCGCCGGCTCTGCTCTGCCGCGGCTCCTTGTCGATGCCTTTGGCGCGTGGGGCGTGGATGTGCAGCAGGCCTGGGGAATGACGGAGACCAGTCCGGTCGTAACCTACAATGCGCCGCTACATGAGACTCGATCGCTTGCAGGTGATGCGCTTGCGGCGCTCAAGCTGCGGCAGGGTCGCTGCATTTTTGGCGCCGACATCAAGATCGTCGATGGTGAGGGCAACGAATTGCCTTGGGACGGAACATCCTTCGGCGACCTCAAGACGCGTGGGCCATGGGTCGTTGAACGATACATGGGGGACGAAGGGGTTGGCGCCGAGAGTGACGGCTGGTTCCACACCGGTGACGTGGCGACTATGGATGCCAACGGTTTTGTCGAACTGGTTGATCGAACAAAGGATGTCATCAAGTCGGGTGGCGAGTGGATAAGCTCAATCGCGCTTGAGAACATTGCGGTTGCGCATCCAGACGTGCAGGAGGCCGCCGCGATCGCAGTGCCTCATCCTCGCTGGGTCGAGCGGCCTCTCGTGCTGGTCGTGCCGAAACCGGGGCGGACAATCGATACGGCATCCGTGCTGGCGCTCTATGAGGGAGCAGTGGCGAAGTGGTGGATCCCGGATCGAGTTGTGGTGGTCGATGGACTTCCGCACACGGCGACCGGCAAGCTCAACAAGCTTGCACTGCGATCAAGGTATGGAAGCGTGTTCGCGGACGAACTGACAAAGTAAGTGGGTTTGGGGAATGTCGGTTAAGGTCAGCCCGTCCCAGGGCGACCTGGGGAAGGGCGGTCGAAAAGGACTGAGTCATGAAGATTGCGGTCATGGGCACCGGTGCAATGGGAGGTTATATCGGCGCGCGTCTCGCGGAAGCTGGGGCCAACGTCGCCTTTGTCGCCCGCGGGGCTCATCTGGCGGCGCTTCGAGAGAGGGGTCTGAAGGTCACAAGCCTGGACGGAGACATTCATCTCAGGCCGGCTCTTGTCACGGACGATCCCGGCGAGGTTGGCCCGGTCGATCTGATCCTGCTCGGCGTTAAACTCTACGACGTGGAGGCCGCAGTCCGGGCCTTGGTGCCGATGGTTGGCCCAGACACCGGTATCGTCTCACTGCAAAACGGCGTCGAGACTCCGGAAATCGTGAGCCGGCTCGTGGGCTTGCATCAGAATGTTCCAGGCATCTCCTGGATCAACGGCGAGATTGCGGAGCCGGGGGTCATTCGACACAATTCTGGAAGCGCCCTGATCCTTGGGGAAATGGATGGTCGCAGCAGCGACAGGCTCCAATCCCTGCTGCAGATCGTCAGCACGTCGTCGCTCGATATCAAGATCAGCAAGAACATCGTGCTGGACCTGTGGCGTAAGCTCCTGATTCTGACCCCCATGGCGGGCGTGAGCACGCTGACCCGTGTCCCGCTCGGGCGCATGCGCGCCACTTCAGAGACACGGGGCCTCTTCGACGATGCCATCGCCGAAGTCATCGCCGTCGCCCATGCAGAGGGCGTCGCCCTGGAGGAGAAGGACAAATCGGCTGCCTTGAAATTCATCGAGACTGGGCCCGCCAATTGGCGTGGTTCCCTGATGTTCGACCTGGAAGCTGGCAGGCGTCTCGAGGTGGCGTGGCTGCACGGAACGATCTGTCGCCTTGGCGAACGCCATGGCATTGGCACTCCATTTCATCGGATCGTGCTCGGCGCGCTGATGCCGCATGCAGACGGTCTGGCCTAGCCCTCTGATGCCGGGCATCCGATGACGAGCGCCTGGTCCGGTATAGCGTCGCTCCGGAAAAGTACCGGCACCAAGCCTTTCTTGCAGGGGCAGCCACGCTGCTTATTGGCCCGTCATGCAGATGAGAACATTGCGGTAGCGCATCCAGAAGTGCAGGAGGCCGCGGCCATCGCAGTGCCTCATCCTCGCTGGGTCAAGCGGCCTCTTGTGCTGGTCGTTCCGAAACCGGAGCGGACAATCGATACGGTAACCGTGGTGGCGCTTTATGAGGGAGCAGTGGCGAAGTGGTGGATTCCGGATCGAGTTTTGGTGGTTGAAGAACTTCCCCACACGGCGACCGGCAAGCTCAACAAGCTTGCACTGCGATCAAGGTATGGAAGCGTGTTCGCAGACGAACTGCCAAAATAATCGGGCGCGTAGCAATTATCGACGCTTTTGATCGTCGCCGGCTCTTCCTTCTGGGTAAACTTCAAGCTGATCGGCGAGGCCATCGACAAAATTCGCCGTGCGGATTGGAAGGCCACGCAGGGGGGATGCGACGTAATATTCCGGTTGTCATCGGTCCGGATCAGGTGGGAGCCTCGCGTGGAAAAAGTCGATACCTTGATCATCGGCGCCGGCCAGGCAGGCCTCGTCATGAGCCACGCGCTCTCGAAACGGGGGCAGAAACATCTAATCATCGAACGTGGCAGGATCGCGGAGCGCTGGCGATCCGAGCGGTGGGACGGTCTCCATTTCCAAACGCCCAATCTGCTCGTAGGTCTTCCCGGCTACCCGCTCGTCCACGACAATCCCAATGGTTTTGCAACCGCTGCCCAGATTGCCGATTTCCTTGAAGGCTATGCGTCCTTCGTTGCAGCCCCTGTACGGCAGGGGGTTTCGGTGACGCGGCTGGCGCTGACTGATCCTGGCGGCTCGTATCTTCTGGAGACATCGAAAGGACCATTGTGCGCGGGCAATGTCGTCGTTGCGACTGGACCCTTTCAGCGCCCCGTCATTCCCCGGATGGCGCCTCGTGACTGCGAAGCCGTGCAGCTTCACGCCGCCGACTATCGCAGGCCTTCGCAACTTCCTGACGGGGGCGTTCTGGTGATCGGTGCAGGCGCATCTGGTGCCCAGATCGCGGAAGAGCTGATGCGCGCGGGCCGCCGCGTCTACTTTTCCGTCGGCAAGCACAAGCGCGCACCGCGATGGTATCGCGGACACGATCACGTCTGGTGGTGGGTCGAGACGGGCTTGGTCAGTGCGCCGCCAGAGCGCCGCAGTCCTGATCCCTCTCCGCTCGTACACACAGGGGCCTATGGCGGCCATACCATCGACTTTCGGGACTATGCCAGGCAAGGCATGATCCTGCTTGGGAGAGCCGAAACCGCGAACAAGGAGGGAATGGTTTTCGCGGCGGACCTGACCGAAAATCTGGCCCACGGTGATGCGGCCTATCGTTATTTCTTGATTTCGTTGATGCGCATGTGGAGCGGGCGGGCATGGACGTGCCTCACGATCCTGCCGCCCGCGCTATTGCGCCGACACCGGCTGCGATGCATCAGCCCATCAGGCAGCTCAACTTCCGTGAGCAGGGCATCAGCACCGTCATTTGGGCCACAGGATACGATCTCGATTTCGGTTGGATTGACATACCAGTCCTGGACGAACGCGGCACTCCGATCCACGACAAGGGGGTCACGCAATTTCCCGGCCTCTACTTTCTCGGCCTCAACTTCCTGTCGAAGTTCAGCTCCTCGTTCCTCATCGGGGTCGCGGAAGACGCGGAGCGACTGGCCGATAACATTGCCCGCAAAACTGCTGGTGCAAGTGGAGCGCAAACTGAAAGAAGATTTCGGCAGAATGCGGGATCGAGGTAGAATAGCCAGCCCGTTACAATGGGTAACTCAGTGGAGCGATTGACATGACAGCCCAACCCGCCGCCCCTGTCGGACTAACCACCTCGTGATCAATGTACGTGACATTGAGGAATCGCACCGATTCTGGACCGAAGTCGTGGGCCTGAAACTGGTCGGCGAGCTGCGCCGCACGCCTGAGCGGCCGAACACACCGCAGATGCGGTTCTATAGCGGCCTGCGTGGCGGCCAGCTGAACCATCACGACATCGCGTTGCGCGAGAACAAGAAGCTGCCGCCGCCACCAGCTCCCGGCTGGAACGACGGCATGCCTTCCGCGATCGGTCACGTCGCTGTTGCCTTTCCTAGTCGCGAGGTGTGGCTCGACCGGCTGGCCTATTTGCAGGAGCGCGGAGTAAGTTCGACCGCCGCGTCGAGCATGGCATGACGCACAGTCTCTACATCTACGATCCGAACGGCTACAGCGTGGAGCTGCTCTACGAATTGCCTCGGGACGTCTGGGAAGGCGACATCGACCGCGCCCTCAACCATTACGTGGCGTTGCCAACCGAAGGACAGGAGGCGCTGCAGGACAAGGCCGACGTGCCGGTATTCAAAGCGCGGCAGCCGGCCGAAATCTGAGCCTCCGCTGGCAAAGTAGGATACAAGGCGAGCAGCCTCAACGCGAGGTCAGGTCGCAACCAGCCGATCATTTCCAAGGGCATGCTTACGTCCTTGCCTCGCTCGCGGATCATCGCTTCTTCGCCAAATAGGTGTAGAAGTTGCACGCTGCGAAAAAGGTACCGGCTTCCGAGGCACGCCGCTGGTACGCCAACCAAGGCTCTGCAACATCCGCGGCCAAATTTCCGGCTTTGACCGCCATGGGCACATAGCTTTCCATAAAGCCGGCAAAGAAGAATGCCCTTCCGGCCTCCGCGCGAACGGCCGGAATACACCCCACAACTTCGAGGCCATGCTCATTCAAAATGCCCGCGAGTTGTCGCATCACGTATGGGTTCGCTACGCCAGTGTCGAGTATCCCCTTCACAATCTTGGCATTGAGTTCATGGCCTCCAGCGCCAAACGTAGTTGACGCGTAGTCACCGTCAAAGATTGCGATGGTCTTTCCGCGTTGTAGAACGCGAGCAGCCTCGGCAACGACAGTAGAGGGGTCTTTGACGTGGCTTATCAGCGTGTGAGCTACGACGGCATCGTAGGAGGCATCAGGCTCGCCGAGAGCGTGCGAATCTCCGACGCGAAAGGCGACACGTTCAGCCACGCCCTCATTGGAGGCCAGTTGCTTCGCTGATTTGATCAATGCGTCACTCGAATCAACGCCGACAAGTTCTCCCTTAAATTCAGCGTGCCTTGCAAGCGACCTTGCAACGACGCCGGTGCCGCATCCTAAATCCAGCAAGCGCTTGCTACCACCGAGGTCCATCATAGCGAGGTATTGTTCGCGCAATCGTACGAATTCAGCATCTTTGGCGCGAAACTCAAGCCGATCGACGATCTTCTGAATGGTTTCGGCACCAAGCTCGTCAATTGACTGAAAAAGATCGCTGGTGCTCATGCCACCCTCCATCCCATAATCCACGCTGCCGCAAATGATCGTAATTGGACGCGCCCGCAGGCAGCAAGGGCGTTCAGCTGGGCGGTCGAAGCATCGGAAAGAGCGACGGTGCGCCCTCCGCCTCGATCAGTCCGATCTGTTCGAACCCGTGGCGCCTGTAGAGCGACAGGTTTGCCGGATTGGTGGACTCGAGATAGGCAGGAATGCCATCCCTGTCGCACTGCCTTAGACCTTCCTCTAGCAGTGCCGCGCCGAGACCTTTGCCCTGCCGCGCGGGGTCGACCGCAATGAAGGCGAGATGCCGGCACGGCTCTTCTGGATGATACCGGGCCATCTGTTCGAACAGCGAGAATAGCCGGTCGAGCTTATCCGCTGCCACCGTCTTCTCGAACCAGGGGATCAGCCTCTCCTCGTCGGGATGCACTCCGGGCGGAAGCCAGAGTGCGGCTGCCGTGAAATCATCATTTCGGTAGGCTGCCGAGTGCTCGAAGGCCCGTCCACCGAATAGGTCGGCGACCCGAGGGAAATGCGCGAGGAAGGAAGCGGGCTCCGGGTAAAACCAGCGAACGACAGGATCGGCGGAAAATCCGAGGGAAAGGCAGGAGAGAACCCGATCCGCCTCGGCACGGCTGGAAATGCTGAACATGGCACCTCGCGACGAAGAGTTCGAGTGCCTTCCCTGCGAGAATACGGATCGCGCAGGGGAAGCCCGGCTTTGATGTCTTTCACTGGCCCTGACTAACGAGCGCCGTTCATCTTGAGCCCTCACCATCCCGGGTCGGTTGGCTTCAGTCCCATCAGCACTTTTCCCGCCGTTTCGTAATGAACCGGGAAAGCCGAGTTGTGCTGAACAGCGACGTGGACGTCGCGGAAATGCCGCTCCAGCGGATTTCGCGTGTAGATCGCATTGGTGCCTGCCGCGTGGAATATGATGTCGACGGTACGCACGGCTTCATGGATAGCGTGGGTAATCGCGAGCCTGGCATCGGCAATCTTTCGCGAGGGGTCCGGCTCTCCATCGCGAACCGCCTGCCACGCCGCATCGACGGCGTGCACGACGTAGGCTCTCGCTGCGTTGAGGATGGCTTCAGCGGTTCCCACACGCGATTGAACATGCGGACGATCACGCAGCAAGGCCGTGGACTGGGTCGACGCGTCGCGAAGGGCAATGTCGACGAATGTGTCTATGGCACCCCGGGCAATTCCAAGGGCATTCCCCGCCGTGGTCACCCACAAGGCGACGAGGAAGAGACGCTGATTGTAGAGCGCTCCCTTCTCAACGGGTGGCTCAGCAATGAAGCACGAGCGGTCTTCAGGAACGAACGCATCGTCGACGATAAAATCGTGGCTTCCAGTTCCACGCATCCCGATCGTCTGCCACGTGTCGATAATCCGCGCCTCCTTGATCGGCAGCCACATGGCCCGGACCTTGGGCGTTCCCGCAGGCGTCACTTGTGGCTTCTCGCCGTCCATGATGACGGTTGGGCAGTAAAGCCAATTCGCGTTCATGATGCCGCTGGCGAAGTTCCACTGCCCCTTAACCCGATAACCGCCGTCTACCGGCCAAGCTTTGCCCTGCGGTCGCAATGAACCAGCTGCACGAAAATCCGCCGGCGACCCGACCATCTTCCTTAACGTCTCGGTTGGAAGCCACCCTGTGATCATCGCAACATCGGATGCGATCATCGCGCACCAGCCAACTGAACCATCGGCCTTCGAAAGTTCTTCGATGGCTTCGAATGCAACGAGCGGTTCAACTTCCATCCCACCGACGGATCGCGGCAGAAACATCTGGTAGAGACCAGCGTCAGCGAGCGCCCTGGCCAAAGTCGGTGGCGTCTGGCGCATCTGCTCGGCCTCCTCCCGAGCGGCAACAATTTGCGGAGCAAGCCGGCGAGCCGCAGCGACAATATCGACTGATCTTCCACTCACGGGCAAATCTGAGTGCATGATGGAATTCCCCACTTACGCTACGGTTAGGTGTCCATTGCCTCGCCCTTGAGCGCCCCACGTGGGACGTCAGAAAGCGTCACGATGGGCACGGTTGGACAGGTTGAACATGGCCCCTCGCGACGAATGCTTTCCCCGCGCTACTCTGATCGCGCAGGGGAAGCCCGGTGTTGATGTCGTTCACTGGCCCCGACGAACGTGTGCCGTTCGGCGTGACAGCGATCAGGCCCAACCCAACTGGCGAAGTGAGAAGTCGGCGTTCCAGATTTTGGTCATGTGCCGGATCTTGTCGCCGTCAAACTGCATGACATAGGTGTAGTCTGCCTCAACGCGCTTGCCTGTTGGTGGAACAGGTCCACCCTGACCAGTCTGCGTTCCCGTGTACACTGCTGCGGCGACAACAGCTTTACGTTCGGTGTCGACGCCCCAGGCCATAATTGTGTAGCCCCCATCGGGAATAGGCCCGAATAGCCCCTTCATCCAGTCAGCGTAAGCTTGGATGGTTCGAACGTCAGCAAGTGCATCTGCCTGGCACGAAAACGTGGCGCCTGCGTTGCAGTACGCCTTGCACCCATCCCAACCCTTGCCCGTTTCTACTGCCTCGAAAAATGCCTTAGCCGTTTGGTCCATCTTCGTCATCGGATGTTCCTATACACTCTTGTTTTAGATCACTTCGGCCAACGAACACTTTGTATTCAGCAATCCTGAGCATGGCTGTTCCCTGTTATTGCAGCGACTATGCATGGGCAGTGTTGCCGCGTCAGGCCACGCCGTCCACAGCAACGGCAATCGTCTTCGACGTCTTGAACCGGATCGCGGCTACTTTTGCGTAATCGGGATCGGCGAAGAAATTCCGGATTGCCTGCCGATTGGGGAACTTGAAGAGCACGAGCCGGTTCGGCTTCCAGTCACCCTCGATGACTTCGAACTCGCCGCCGCGAACGAGATACTCGCCGCCGTGCTTCGCGATGAACTCGGGCACGCGGGTCCGATATGCTTGGAACCCCTCTTGATCGTGGATGTCGAGATCAATCAGCAAATATGCGGTCATGCGTTCCTCCCATCTGGCCGAGGTCTTTGCAGGTTGGCCACCGCCTCGACGTTACCGACACCATGGCATGACCGTTGATCTCAGGTCTATCGCATCGACGCTCGTCGAGTGTCGCGCAGATCGGCAGCTTGCGGATGAAGCGGATGAAAGTTCACTAGGCCGCGCCTATGCCCCGTCTGGTGGCCATGCTACCGTGCCGCTGGTGCAATCGTTTGGATCGCACCGCAGGTGAACCATGGAGGTCGTCATGTACGGCGTACTACGTTCATACTCAGGCGATGGAGCCAAGAAGCTCGCCGCCCTTCTCGAAGAGCGAAAGACCGAGGTCGAAGCCCTCTTGCGCGGCGTTCCGGGCCTCATGTCGTGGGGCCTCATGCGCACCCCGGACGGATGCACGACCTTCACGTTGTGCAAGGACAAGGCGGGCGCCGATCAAAGCGTCACCGTTGCCCGCGAGTGGGTCGGGAAGAACGCCTCCGGCATCAACGCCCCGGCGCCCGTCATCACGGAAGGGCCGGTTAGCATGCGGATTACCGCCTGATTGTCGGTGACGAGCGCCTGGGAACCATTGTCGAATTCGCGGGCGCCGTCGCCAAGCACACTGCACATTGATCGCGCCGGCATTGCCGTTCTTGGTGTCGGTCAGGCCGGGCCTACGGACGGTTCCAGGTGACCGTCCGTCTCCGTCAGGTCCTTGCCCATTTACCCACAGACGGCACGCGATCCCCCTTTGCAGCCAACAGGAACGGCCATGCGCATTGCCTTCACGATGGATGATCTCCCGGTCTATCCGCACTTGGCTTTGCCGGAGGGCTACACTCCAGCCTCGGTTGCCGAGAGCATCATCGAAGGCCTCGATCGCCACAAGGTTGAAGGCGTTTATGCGTTTGCCAACTCCTGGCCGCTCGATGTCGATCCGCAGACCGAGAAAATATTCGACACGTGGACCTCTGCAGGTCACTTCGTTGGCAATCACACACATAGCCATCCGCTGCTGAACGACGTCAGCGGCGACGCATTCATAGCCGACATCACAATAGCCGATGAGCTCTTGAAGCCGTGGCTCGATCGCGCCCCGCAGAAGCTCTTTCGGCATCCCCTCAACCTGTGGGGCAACACCGAGGCAAAGCGCTCGGCCGTCAATGCCCACATCGCGCAGCTCGGCTATGCCCCGGCTGATGTCACGAGCTTCTTCTTCGAGTGGGAGTGGGACCGTGCCTGGCGTTGGCTCCTGCAGACGGGGAAGAGCGAAGAAGCGGAGGCCCTCAAAGCAGAGTTCGTCGACTTCTGCATCGCGCAACTTGCATACGATCAGAAATGCTGCCGGGAATTCTTCGGCCACGATGTCACTGGCATTGCTCTGGGCCACTTCGTGGCGTTCCTGGCAGAGACGATCGATCCTCTGATGGCGCGAATACGCCGAGAAGGGTTCGAGATCGTGCCGCTGGCGGATGCACTCGCCGACCCTGCTTACGATCGCGTTGGCTCGGTGGTCACGGCTAGTTTTCAAGTCTATCAGCAAAAACTGGCAGCCTTGGCAGGCAAGGAGATGGCGTCGGTCGCGCCTTCGTGTGAGGAGCTGATGAAGCGCGTGTTCGCATTTGGCCGAGCCGCTGCGCCCGGCACGTCGCGGACTTCTCGTGCAGAACAAGCGTGGGCCGAATCCATAGAGCGGATCATGCATCAGGGCCATGGATAGGCGGCTCTGAGTGCGGGCGCGCGGGAGTTTCGGCTTGTCGGTGGTCTGACACTGGTCCAACATCGAACCAAGAACCAACGGCAAGCGTGGGTGTATCAGTCGCCGTCGGCGGAGCAGCGGAGAGACAACATGGCAGCACTCGACAATCCGCCTGCTGGCGCCGGAGCATCCGCCGAGTCCTGCTGCGCGACCCAACCTTCCCAAGCCGCCTTTCGCCATCCGCTCGATCCCCTCGACGGCGCCGAGATGGCGCGCGCAGCAGCCATTGTGACCGAGGCTTTCGGCAAGGAAGAGCCCGTTCGCTTCGAGCGCTTGGAGATCGATGAGCCAGAGAAGGGCGCGCTTGCCGCCTGGACGCCGGGGAGCGCCTGGGATCGGCAAGTCCGCTTCTCGATCTATCGCCACGGCCGGATCGGCGTCACCGAGGGCATCCTCTCGTTGGCTGAGGGACGGGTGTTGTCCTCGCGACATCTGCCCGAGGCACGCCCGATGATCATGCTCGAGGAGTTCCTCGAGGTGGAGAAGGCCGTGAAGGCCGCGCCCGAGTTCATCGCCGCCTGCCGCCGCCGCGGCATCGAGGATATCGACATGGTCTGCGTCGACTCCGTGGTCGGCCGGCGCGTTCGGCATTCCCGGCGAAGAAGGACGCCGCATCTCGCACACGTTCGCGTGGCTGAGGACCGGCAAAGACCGCAACTACTACGCTCATCCGATCGAGGGCGTGAACGCCGTCGTCGATATCGACACCATGCAGGTGCTGCGCGTAGACGACCATTTCTCAGAGCGCGCACCGATCCCCGTGCCCAAGGTCGACAGCGAGTACGACGCCCGCTTCCGCGAGCGCTTTCAGCCGGCGGGAAAACCTCTCGACGTCATCCAGTCGGAAGGGCCGAGCTTCAGCATCGAAGGCCACTGCATCAGATGGATGGGTTGGGACGTTCGCGTCGGCTTCAACAACCGCGAGGGACTGATCCTGCACCAGCTCGGCCACACGATCGACGGCAAGCGCCGGCCGATCATCCATCGCGCCTCGCTCGCCGAGATGGTGGTGCCTTACGGCAGCCCCGAGCTCGCGCACTATCGCAAGAACGTCTTCGACATCGGCGAGTACGGCCTCGGCAAGCTCGCCAACTCGCTGAAGCTCGGCTGCGACTGCCTCGGCGCCATCCACTACATGGACGCCTGGGTGAACGGCATCGACGGCACGCCGGTCAGAATCGAGAACGCCATCTGCATCCACGAGGAGGACCAGGGGATCGGCTGGAAGCACTGGGATTGGCGCACCGACCACGCCGAAGTGCGCCGGCTCCGCCGCCTCGTGATCTCGTCCATCTCGACCGTCGGCAATTACGAGTACGCGTCCTACTGGTACCTCTACCAGCACGGCGGCATCGAGTTCGAGATGAAGGCGACAGGCATCATCAACACCGTCGCTTGCGAGCCGGGCAAGCCGAGCCGCTACGGCAACGAGGTGATGCCGGGCGTCATGGGCCAGATCCATCAGCATGTCTTCTGCGCGCGCCTCGATATGGACGTCGATGGCTCCGCCAACTCGGTCGTCGAATACAACGTCGTCGTGCCGCCCAAGGGCCCCGAGAACCCGCACGGCAATGCCTTCTACGAGGAGGCGACGACGCTCAAGACCGAGCAGGCGGCCCGCCGCAAGGCCAATCCGGCGAGCCAGCGCTTCTGGAAGATCGTCAATCCCAGGGCGCCTCAACGCCGTCGGCAAGCCAGTCGGCTACAAGCTCGAGGCGACGAGCCCGGTGACGGTGTTTACGGATCCCGATAGCGCCTCGGGCCGCCGCGGCGGCTTCATTCAGAACCATCTCTGGGTGACGCCCTACGCGCGCGAGGAGCGCTATCCCGCCGGCGACTACGTCAACCAATCCGAAGGCGGGCTCGGGCCTGCCGCAGTGGACCAAGGCCAACCGCTCGATCGAGAATACGGACATCGTGCTGTGGCATGTCTTCGGTCTGCACCATTCGGTGCGGCCCGAGGACTTTCCCGTGCAGCCGGTCGTCACCTGCGGCTTCAAGCTGATGCCGTCGGGCTTCTTCGACCGCAATCCGATGATCGACTTGGCCCCGGCGCACAACGGCGCCAGCTGCTGCTTGTGATTCGTGCTGCACCATTCCACGTGGCATTGGCTCGAACATCGGCCACGTCACAGTGAGACGCGATAGCTTTGGCAGCGGACAACGTGCTCCGAACTGTCGGAACCGCCGTCGCCGGTGCGACGAATGTCGGCTATTGGGATGTCTCAATTACACCCGAAGTAGACGCTCCCTTGAGGCGTCGAAGTTGACGTGACGCGCACCCTGAAGTGTGTGCACTAAACGGGAGGCTTCACTATCTGGCCACGTTCGCCGGCAAATGCACTTTCAGGAATTTGCGCACCCGATTGATGGTTCGAGCCTTCAGCTCCGGGGGATTCTTCCACGGATACACCGTCACCTCGGCATTCGGTGCCAGCGAAGCGATGTCGACGCAGGTCTGATAGGCGTGCGACGGCGTGTCGTCCGGCAGGACCAGCATCGGCGTTTGGCAGTTGCGCGCGAAGTCGCGCGACACGCTGTAAACGAAGTCCGGCTGCACGCGATAAAGGTTGTGCAAGTACTTCTCGATGGTCGCCATCGGTACCTCAGGTCGCCGCTCGCGGAACTCCTTGACCCAGCCGTCGCGGCTGTGGTTCCACATAACATCCGGGTCCTCCGACCGGTGTCCGATTGGTTGACTGATGATCGCTGCGACAATGCGGTCCGGGGCCCGCGCCATCAGCTTGAGGGCGAAGGAGCCGCCGATGCAGTTGCCGAAGAAGGCGAACTGGCGGACGCCTAGGTGGTCCATGAGCCCGAGTTGGTCGTCGGCGAATGCGTCCCACGGGTTGTCGACCGGGACCGGGCCAGTGGATTCACCGTTGGTAGCGTTGCGCTGGTCCATGGTAATGACGCGGAAGTCGGCCTTGAACTCCTCCACCATGTTGATGACGGCGTTGGGCCAATTGATGATCCGCGAATTCAGGCCGCCGCCCGGAATGGCGAAGAGCGGGAAGCCGGTGCCGACCTCCTGGTAACGGATTCGGACGCCGTCTTTCTCGTAGAAGCCCGTTTTGACGGAACTCATGACACCCTCCCTCGCCTCATTGAGCGGATTAGGCTCAAAGCGCTGCTCAACAATGAACGAGACCCGACTTCGCAGTCGGGCAACTCAAGTCGTAGCGAAGACAACCGCGAAAGTCGGCTTCCTTATAGGATCGCCGAAACCGCGCCGCACAGGCTGGCAGGGTCGCGATGGAACAACCGGGCGTCGCCGCGCCGAACTACCTCAATTCGGAAAGATGCGCTGGAAGACGCCGGGCGAGCCTTCAGCATGAACCATGGCCTGCCGAATTTCACTGCTCCAAACCGGCGTCACGGCGGTTCGCCAGTCGTCCCAGGCCTTGCTCTTCCAGACGTCGAGCGAGGTCATCTCGTGGACCGTCGTGTACTTCGGCGTCCCCATCACAGCTTCGAAACGGCGCGCCCGAATGTAGCCGGGAATGAGCGAGCACAAGGGCAGCCGCTCGTTGTTGTAGGCCTCATTGAATTTCGCATCGAGCGCCTCGGGCACGGACATGCGACCAACCAGGATCACTGGCGCCATGTCGGCTTCCGCCGTCTCGCGCCGCAACGCGGCCGGATAGATGCAGTTGTAGAGGTTGCGGATGTACTTGGTGCCAATCACGCTCGGCGACATACGGCGGGACCAGGGCGTCGGGTTATTCAACCACTTTTGCCAGGACTCCGAGCGCCACGTCTCTGGGGAGGCCAGCTCGTAACAGGCGAGGTACTTTGGTCCGCTCGCCACGGCCTGATAGCGCGCAGCGCTGAGCACTCCTGGGATCGAGAGCCGCTCCGGAATGTGCTCGGTGTCGTACCAGGCGTTGTATTCCTCCTCGTGCTTCTCCGGCACCTCGGAATACACCATCAACAGGCCATCGCCCTTCTTCGCTGCCACGATAGATCTCCTTGCACAGAACCCGAGAGCCAACACGATACCGCTGACTTCAGACATGCTCTGGCACGACCCCAAGGTCGTCAAGCCCGCACTGCGCGAGGTGGGATTCTGGGATCGAGCGTCGAGTGAACCGAGCTGCTGGTTGCCAACGGTCGCGGTGATCCGATAGCTTCCGTTGGGCGGTCGTCGTGATGCGCCAACTGCCGACATTAGCCTCCAGCTGTCGGGCCTGCCCGACAATGACCGGTCGATCACTGAAGCGGAATTGAGTCAATTCGGTAATGACACAGTCGGCACCATCTCCAATCATGTCGGCAATGTGAAGTAGCGCATCGGCCGGCGAGGCGTTCGCGATGCCGAAATCAATCCACAGAGGGTGGAGGCCGCATGTCCGACGAGAGCATCAACCGCCGACTGTCGAATTGGGTCGCGGGACTGACCTTTGCGGATCTGCCGCCGGAGGTCCTCGATCGTGCGCGCGGCGTTACGCTGCAAGCGCTGTCCTCGTCGCTTCTCGGCTACGACTTCCCGGAGACGAAGCAGGCATTTCGACTCGTGGAGGAGGAAGAGCAGGGCGCCGCCGGCACCATCACGGCGCTGGTCGACGGTCGGCGATTCTCGCGCGCCGGCGCGGCCTTCATCAATGCCGAGATGATCTTCGCCGGCGGCAAGTGGGACACGTTCCGCATGGTGGGGCATCCGAGCTGTCGCCGTCATCCCCGCCGCGCTGCTGGCGGCCGAGGCCACGCGATGCTCGGGACGCGAGTTCCTGACCGGCGTGGTCGCCGGCTACGAGGTCATGGAGCGCCTGGCCGCCGATTTCGTGCCGGCCATCCTGGCGCGCGGATTCCACTCGGGCGCTTTGTTCAGCATTTTCGGAGCCGCGACGGCCATCGCCAAGATCATGGGGCTGAGCGCCGACCAGGTGCATGGTGCGCTGGCCCAATGCGTCAATCTCGCCGCGGGCAATCTCGAGGGCGGGCGCAGCGGCGGCCGCTCCGTGCGCGAGGGTGCGGCCGTGCGCAATGCGCTGCTCGCCGTCGGCCTGGCGCGACAAGGCATTCCGGGCGGCGACACGGTGTTCGAAGGCGAGGCCGGCTTCTATTTCGCCTATCTCGGCAACAGGGAAGGCCACCTGAGCCACAGCTTTTCTGGCGCGCGCACAGCCGACCTCGCCGCCATTACCGCGAAACTCGGGGAGAAATGGCTGTTCCTCGAGACGCTCTATCGCATCTATTCGACCGCCGGCTACAACATCGCCCATGTCGACGTGACCGCGGCGCTATGCAAGCGCGACAGCATCCGCGCCGAGCAGGTCGAGCGGGTCGAGTGCGTCGTCAACTGGCTCGAGACCCAATACCCGAGCCCTGCGTTTCCCTCGAAGCGGACCGATCTCGAGCCCGGACCCGAGCAGCCGCAATACTACGCCGCGTACGCCATACTTGCCGGCGCGTTCCCGGTGACGAAGAACGTGGTGCAGAATGTCGGCGAGGCCGATCCGCCGGGCCTCGACGCCATGATGCAGCGCGTCCGTGTCATTCCCTCGCACACGCAGCCGCTGTTCTCCCCGCGCGTGACGATCTTCACCCGCGACGGCGTCGCCCACACACTGCAGGCGACTGGGCGCGAGTTCATCATGACCTTCGACAAACTGGCGGAGAGGCTGGCGCCGATCGGCACCGTGGCTGCCATCGGCGAGACAGCAGTACGCCGAGCTTGTCGCCGAATGCCGGCAGATCGACGACGCCAAAGACATCGGTAGGCTGATCGCACTCACCTGCTCACCGCGGCCCGATCGACGTGAGTAACCGGAACTGCGGTCGGCAAATCCGGGGAGGGAGTTCGTGGCTCGCAACGCACGCGAGTGGATCGGCCGAGGCGGCAACAGTGCGATCAGGCGAAACTCCTTTCATGCGAGCACCAACCGGCGGCCGTTCCAGCCAGCGGTCGCATTTTGGCGGTCACCCGTGGAGCCTCCCGCCATGTGCCTATCCGGCTAGTAAAAGATGCCCGGCGTCGAGCCGCCGTCGATGGCAATGCTCTGGCCCGTGATCGCCGAGGCATGCGGCGAGGCGAGGAAGAGCACCATCGGCGCGATGTCCGACGGCTCGACGATGCGGCCAATCGGGAACTCGGCGACGAAGCTCGCCTCGGCCTCTTCCTCGCTCACGCCGAGTTGCTTCGCCCGCGCGGCGCGCCGCGCCGGATAGCGGTCGGTCTTGGTGAAGGGCGGGTGGACGATGTTCGCCGTGATGCCCTGGGCCGCCACCGTCGTACTGAACTGCTTGACGAAGGCGATCAGCGCCGAATTGCCGAGCGCGCTCGGCAGCGCGGTGGCGCCGGCGTGGCGCGCGGCGGTGCCGCCGATGCAGATGACGCGACCGCGCGCGGACTTCCGCAGGTGCGGCAGGGCGGCGCGGCAGCAGCGCATGTAGGCCAGCGTCTTGCCGTTCAGCCGCTCCATCAGCCCCTCGTCGTCGAGCGTCTCGATGTTGCCGCTGACCGCGGTCGAAGCGTTGTTGACCAGCACGTCGAGCCCGCCGAAGGCATCGACCGCCGCCTGCACCGCGCCCGAACAGCCCTCGGCGGTGAACAGGTCGACCGCGACGGCCTTTGCCTTCACGCCCTTCGCCGCGATCTTCGCTTCCGCCTCCGCGAGTGCCGCCTTGTCGCGGCCGCAGACGGCGACGTTCGCACCTTCCTCCGCGAAGGCCAGCGCGATCGCGAGGCCAATGCCCCGGTTCCCGCCGGTGACCAGCACCGATTTACCCTTCAGATCAAGGTGCATACAATGTGTCCTCCCTGTGCGCTGGACCTCGCCGGAATTGAGCGAGATTGCGTGGATCCTGATAAGTGCCTCGCGTAGCAGCGGCTAAGCCGCTGCGCCTCGACGATGGCAAGGTTGCCAACGCACCGGGTGTGATCGGGAAGGCGCAGATCGGCGACGACGCTGACGGAGCCAACAACTGCACCTGCCTACATTGTCATGCAGCTAGCTTGCCTCGCCCGAACCGCCGAAGCAAGTTGCGGCCGAAGGAGGAAAGGATCAACGACGCGGAAGGCACCGCTCATGGTGCGCCGCAGCGAGTGTATGCCTAACCTCGCCGGATCGCGATCGATACCGCCTGACAAAGCATGTCATGACCCGCTCGTTGTGCTCTGACACGTGCTCGGCGAGATCGCTCTTCATGCCGACGAAGTCATGCCGTGCAGCGCCGCGATGTGGACATATTAGTTTTCGGCCGTGCGCGCGATGCTGTTCGCGTTCTGTTGCGCGCACCCGGGATTGCTGTCAGTCTAATTTCAGTATGTATGGGCGGTGACGAGCCCGCCCGGACAGCACTAGAAGCGGCGGCATCGGGGGAACATGCGCAGAGTCGACATCCTGACGTCCATCGGTCTGCTCGGCTTCGTTGCGCTGATGGTCTTCGTGATCATCCCGCGCGAAGCGGGCGGCGGCGTCTGGCACGGGCTGTCGCCCTACTTCTATCCGGCCGTCATGCTGGCCGGCGTGGCGCTGTCGAGCCTCGGCCTGCTGGTCCAGGCGCTGACCCGGCCCGGCGCCTACGAGGACCAGCCCGCGAAGCCGATCACCTGGTCCGATTCGGCTTCTTCCTGCTGATCTCGGCGCTGATTTTCGGCTCGGTGCTGGTGCTGCACTACGTTCGGCACCTGGGTCGGCGGCATCGCGCTGATCGCCGCCGACGATGATCTTCATGGGCGAGTTCAATCCGCTGCGGATCGCGGCCGTGGCGCTGCCGACGCTCGCCGTCACCTGGGCCATCGTCGTCTGGGGCCTGAAGATTCCCTTGCCATGAGCACGCGATGAGACGCGACTGTGATGCTCCAGCAGATCGCGCAGGCCTGGACCAACGTCATGACGCTCGAGGTGATGGGCTACATCACGCTCGGGCTGTTCATCGGCTATATCGTCGGCGTGCTGCCGGGCTTGAGCCGGGCGACCGCCATCGCGCTGCTCATTCCGATCACCTACAAGCTGCCGGCGCTGGCCGGCATCTCGTTCCTGATCGGCGTCAGCAAGGGCGGCAACACCGGCAGCGCGCTGACCGCCATCCTGATCAACGTGCCGGGCGAGCCGCAGTCGGTCGTCACCGCGCTCGACGGCTATCCGCTGACGCAGCAGGGCAAGGCCCAGAAGGCGCTGAAGATCGCGCTGGCCGCCTCCGTGCTCGGCGATTTCCTGTCGACGCTCGCGCTGATCGCGCTGGCGCAGCCGCTGGCGGCGCTCGCCATCGGCACGGGGCCGGTCGAGCTGACCGCCATGCTGATCTTCGCCATCACCTTCATCGCCGCCGTTTCGGGCGCCTCGTTCTACAAGGGGCTGATCGCCGGCTTCCTGGGTCTGCTGCTGGCGGCGCCCCGCCTCGACATGGAGACGGGTCAGCCGCGCCTGACCTTCGGCTTCGCCGACATCTACGACGGCGTGCCGCTGCTGGCCGTCGCCATCGGCACGCTGGCGCTCTCGGAGATGCTGGTGCAGATCGACAAGGGCTGGCGCGGCTCCTACGAGCACAAGAGCGCTGCAGCTCAAGGCCGGCACGCCCGAGAACAGCCGGCTGACCGTCGGCGGAGTTCTTCACCTGCCTGCCGACCATCCTGCGCGCGACGCTGGTCGGCATCGGCATCGGCAGCATTCCCGGCATGGGCGCCAGCATCTCCTCGTTCCTGGCCTACGCCTGGGCCAAGCGGCGCGACAAGGATCCCGAGAGTTTCGGCAAGGGGCGCCTCGAAGGCGTCGCCGCCGCCGAGGCCGCCGACAACGCCTCGGTGCCGGCCGGCCTCATCCCGATGTTCGCCATCGGCCTGCCGTCGAGCGCGTCGGCGGCGCTGCTGATGGGCGCCTTCATGCTGCACGGGCTGACGCCCGGCCCGTTCCTGTTCCGCGACGACGCCGTGCTGGTCTATGCCATCTTCATCGGCATGGTGGCGGCGTCGTTCATCATGCTGGTGATGGGCATGATCGGCCAGAACCTGTTCGCGCGACTGATCGCGGTCTCGGAGGTGATCCTGGTGCCGATCATCGTCTTCCTGTGCGTGATCGGCGCCTATCTCGAAGGCAGCGGCATGTTCAGCGTCTACCTGATGCTGGTGTTCGCTTTCTTCGGCTACTTCATGAAGAAGTTCGACTTCTCGTTCGTCACCTTCCTGATCGGCTTCATTCTCGGCCCGATGGCCGAGCTGTCGCTGCGCCAAGCCATGATCATCACCGATGGCAAGGTCTCCTCGCTCGCCAACCATCCCGTGGCCCTGGTGTTCCTGGCGCTGGCGGCGGTCTCGATCTGGCGGCTGAGCACTTTCCGCAGGATGCCGCAGCACGGACCGGAGCGGCCCCGAGGAGTCGTAGCGGCGCAAGACTGATGCGAATTCGCACGACCGTCAACACAGGGAGTAAGAACATGAAACTCAGAATCTGCCGATCGCAGCCGTCGGCGATCCTGCTCGCGGCGGCGCTCGCCGGCCCGGCCGCGGCCCAGGACTTCCCGACCAAGCCGATCAGCATCGTCATCGGCTTCGGCGCCGGCGGCGGCACCGATGCCGATCTTGCGCGCGGTCGCCGAGCCGATGAGCAAGAGCCTCGGCCAGCCCATCCTGGTGACCAACAAGCCGGGCGCCGGCGGCGGCGTCGCTGCCATGGACATCAAGGGCGCCAAGCCCGACGGCTACACGATCTACGCCGGCGGCTCGCTGACCTTCGCGTTCGAGCCGCTGGTGCTGAAGACGCAATACCAGCACGACGACTTCGAGCACATCGCCCTGATCAGCCTGTTCCAGGACGGGCTGTTCACGCATCCGAGCCGGCCCTACAAATCGATGCGCGACGTGATCGACGCCGCCAAGGCCGAGAAGCGCTCGATCAAGTATGCCTCGCAATACCAGCTCGACAAGCTGATCTTCGCCTACGTCGCCAAGAAGGAAGGCGTCGAGATCATTCCGGTGCCGACGCAGGGCGGCAACGGCGCGGTGACCATGACGCTCGCCAACCAGGTCGACTTCGGCTTCTCGGGCGGCACCTTCGGCCCGCACCACGAGTCGGGCGCGCTGCGCGTCATCGGCTCCATGATGGCCGAGCGCATGGAGCGCTTCCCCGATATCCTGAGCATGCACGACAACGGCTGGATGGTCGGCAGCGGCAACTACCTGATCGTCTCGACCACCAAGGGCACGCCAAAGCCGGTCGTCGAGAAGCTGGCCGCCGCCTTCAAGGAGGGCATGCAGACGCCGACCGTGCAGGACGTCGTCAAGAGCCGCTACATGAAGGACGTGTTCATCGGGCCCGACAAGGCCGGCGAGGTCGTCAAGGCCGAGCTCGACAAGTTCGCCAAGATGATCGCCGACCAGAAGTAGCCGAGCAAGGGTGAGCTATGACCGACGCCACCGTCGCCGAGACCCTCGCCGAGTTCGTCATCGCGACCCGGTTTCAGGATCTGCCCGATCGGACGGTCGATCTGGCGGCGATGATCGTCGCCAGCACGCTGGCCAGCGCCGCCTGCGGTCGCAATATCGACTCGGCCCGGATCATCCGCGACCTCGAGGTCGAGCGAGGCGGGCGGCCCGACGCTTCGGTGTGGTTCGAGCACGGAGTCGAAGCTGCCGGTGGCGGCAGCGGCGCGGGCCAACGCGCTGATGAGCGATGCCGCGGCGTCGGACGACAGCGACCTGCGCAACATCGTCCACTGCGGCACGCCGCTGACGGCGACGGCACTGGCCGTCGCCGAGCGGACCGGCGCCTCCGGGCAGGATGTGCTGGCGGCCATCGTGCTGGGCTACGAGGCGGCCGGGCGGATCGGCGAGGCGATCCTGCCGCGCCACTCGCCAGCGCGGCCATCACGGCTGCATGGGCGCGGCCTTCGCCGCCACCGTCGCCGCCGCGCGCCTCTACGGTCTCGATGCCCGCCAGACCGCGCACGCCATCGCACTGACCGCCACCTCGATCGGCGGCCTCGCCAAGGCCGCCGACACCAGCATCGCCCGCGAGTACCACGCCGGTCTCGTCACCATGCTCGGCATCGAGGCCGTCGAGGCGGCGCGGCGCGGCTTCACCGCCGAACTCGCCATCCTCGAGATGGAGCGCGGCTTCGTCCAGGTGTTCGGCGGCCCCGAGGCCGACGCTGCCGGCATCATCCGCGATCTCGGGCGCGACTGGGACATCGCGACCGACATGGCGATCAAGCTGGTGCCCGGCGGCCATCCCTACCACGCCTTCGGCCGAGGCGGCGGCCAACGCAGCGCGGGAGGGAGACATCGCGCCCGAGCAGATCGCGGCCATCGTCGTCTCCCGGCCTGGCCCTTCACCGGGCGGTCCGGCTACTACGGCCTCTGCTGTCATCCGCCGCCCCATCCCAACGCCTTACGGCGCCGGTAGCACACCCCAATGCGAGGGGCAGGACGACGGACTTCCCAGGGTAAGACGCGTGACCTTCGTGCCAGATACCTGTCGCATCTACGGCTGCACCCTCCGGGTGATATTGGGCTTCGGGTTTCATGGCCCCCTCGCCCGAATGCAGACGCCTCGTATGCGCTTCCTGTTCGTCAGGCCGGCACTTTGCCTGCAGCTTCCTTCAGATCCCCGATTGCTCCGAGCACCCTTGCTGTTCGGCTAGCGGTTTCCATCACCAGGGTCCGCAGAGGACTTCCACCTCCAAGTCATCGACCGGCTACCACCCCGGCCAAACGGTGCCTGGCGGCACCACGCGCCATGCCTGGCGCACCAACGAAAACCGCCCGGCTCCTGCTGGAGCCGGGCGGTAAGGCATTGCTCGACCGTGCGCCATCGATGGCGCAGCTGGTCGCGAGCAATTAGAGCTGGCGCTTCTTGAGGCCGGTCTCGACGTCGGTGAAGGTGCCCTTCACTTCGGTGCCGACGTTCTGCACGACGGTGATGATGGCGACGCCGATGAGGGCAGCGATCAGGCCGTACTCGATGGCCGTTGCGCCCGACTCGCACTTCGCAAACTGCTTCAGGGTCTTCATGATCGTTCTCTCCAGACACCACCCAACAAGGGGACCAAGATGTCCCCGAGAAGACCCCAGGATCATTCCCATCGGCCTTCGACAAGGCAGAGAGTAATTGCTACAATTGAAGAACAAATTAATTTGCGCGGATGGACACCGGGTCACTCGACGTTACGTTGCCATTGGTGAAGTTTCGGCTAATGGCGGATATTCCGGCAATGGCGGTGTCAATTCGGGGCGCCAGCTCGGCCCCCTCCGGTCTGCTGTGGCGCTGTCCGGCTTTCCATCACACCAGGGCGGACTCGACAAGGATGTGATCACCGTGCCAGCCGACATCGTCAATCTGCGTCAGGCGCGCAAGGCGCAGGCCCGCGCCGCCAAAGTGCAGCAGGCCGAAGCCAACAGGCAGAAGCACGGACGCACGAAAGCTGCCCGCCGCCACGATGCGGCCAAGAAGCTGCTCGATGAGACGCGGCTCGACGGATTGCTCCGAGAGCCTCCCAAGTCCACCGACGCCACCTGACCGTTCAGGACGCCGCTCAGCCCGCAGCCGACACATTCCGCAGTTGTCTCTTTCCAAAGTTTTTACATGCCCCGCCCAGTGAAGCGCTCGTTCACGATCGACGGTCATCGCACGTCCATTTCCCTCGAGGCCCCCTTCTGGGATGCCTTGCAGGACGTGGCGAAGGCGAAGCGCATCCCGGTGGCGCAGCTCGTGCAGACGATTGATCGCGACCGCGGCGACGGCGGCCTTTCGAGCGCCGTGCGAATCTCGCTGCTCGAGCACTACCGCTCTGCCAGCCGCAAGCCGGGTGCCTGAGACGACGCCTCGGCGCCGACGGCGGGCGCAGTCCGAACGGTATCGCAGCAGCTTGATTTGGCCACTCATGCCGAGGCGGCTATCATCGAGGCGCCCGGCACCGAGCCGGCCCATCGGAACCGCGCTCCATGCCCTCCCATCGGATCCTCCTGCTGCTCGCCGCAGTAATTTGCGGGCTCGCTGCAATCGCCCCGGCCGGGGGCCAGACGCGGCCGGCCCTATCCGTGCCGGCGATGCCGGGGCCCGATGCGCGTGTTCCCCTGGTGACGCCCCACGAGCTCGCCCGATGGACTGCCGTACCAGGACCGGTTCTCATCGTCGACGTGCGTGACCCCGATGAGTACGCCGTCAGCCATCTGCGCGGCGCGGTTCGCAGTCTGACCGAGCCCGAGCGGTCCGAGTTGACGGCCCAAATTCGCAGCAAGGTCCGCGGTCAGGCCCCCAATCAGGCCCAGGGCGTCATCGTCGTCTTCTACTGCACCGGCGGCGCTCGCAGCCTGCAGATGGCCGAGGCGTTGCATCTGGATCTGATCGAGGCTGGTGCGGGCGGCGTTCATGTGCTGGACGGCGGCATCATCGCCTGGGCCAACGCGGACCTGCCGCTGGTCAATGATCAGGGGCCGACCCGGGACGTGCATCCCTGGGACGCCGAGATGGCGCGCGGCCTGAGCGAGCCCTCGCGGATCCGCTACGAGCCGCGGCGCTGAGCGCCGCAGGCAACACGTCACAGCCGCGGATCGACGGGCTCGGACTTCGAGCGCCAGGACGCCGAACACGCACTCGTGCACGTCGCGCAAGCGGCGCCCGCGCGACGAAGCGGTCGAGCGCCTCCTCGCCGAGCTGGAACTCGCGGAGCGCCAGCGACCGCTTGTGGCCGAGGCCGCGCCGGCGCAGGCGGACGAGATGCTCGGGCGCATCGTACTCGGGGCCGTAGATGATGCGCAGATACTCCGGGCCGCGGCACTTGATGGCCGGCTGCACCAGCCCTTTGGCGCCGCGCACGATGAAGTCCCTTGGCTTGACGACCATGCCCTCGCCGCCCTCGGCGGTGCGCGCTCGCCACCACTCGGTCGCCGCGCGCGACGCTGGCCTCATCGGCGAGATCGACCAGCCGGAACGGCGTCGCCATCAGCAGCTTGTCGCTCGATCTCGGCCATGACGCGGCCAAGCTCCGCCATGTGCCAGAGGTGCGTCTTGTCCATGTGCACCGCGCCTTCGGTCGCGAGCAGATGGAACGGGGCGATGCGGTAGTCGTCGAGGCTCTTCACCGGCCAGCAATAGCGGCGATAGGCGGCGGCATACATCTCCGCCCGTTGCGCGGCGCGCCTTGAACGCGCGCCAGCGAGATCGCCGCCCGCGAGCGTCGCGACCCGCCTGCTCCAGCAGCGCCACCGCCGAGCCGAGGCCCGAGACGCGCCGCCGCGCCCGTCGCCGCGTACTGCTCCCGGATCAGGCTCTGCGCCTTCGCCGACCAGGGCATGATCTCGGCATCGAGCACCGCCCAGTCGGTCTGCGTGCCGGCTCCAGAATCCGGCCGCGATCCATCGCCTGGCGCAACGCGCCCGAGCACCGCCTCCGTCGTCGCCTGGATCGGGGAAGAAGGCCGCGCCCGGTGCGCGTCCAGATCGCGCCCGTCTCGCCGGTCGTGACGCCGAAGCGTGCGCGGGCGACATCAGCTCGAGCGGCAGACCGCGATCACCGCCCGCGAGCCCATGTGCTTTTCCTCGACCACGACCTCGGCCACGCCCTCCTCGCGGTAATAGGCGAAGGCCTCGTCGGGATGCTCGAGCAGCCCATCGCGGGCCGAGGTCGCGGACGGCGACATGGTCGGCGGCAGATAGACCAGCCATTTCGGGCTGATCGCGAACCGCGCCATCACCTCGAGCGCGGCGGCCGCGTTGCGCCTCGTCGATCTGAATCGGTGCGGCCGGCCGCGGTGCGGATGATAGCGCTTGCCGAGTGACCTGATCGAGATCGAGCAGATCGTCCTGGGTCTGCTGCGCGGTGAGCGCCGGATCGCTGGCATGACGCCGAGCGGGCGCGACCGGCTCGGCATAGACCCGTGCGCGCCGGCACCGAGACGATCTCGCGCTCCGGCCAGCGCAGCGCCGTCAGCTTGCCGCCGAACACGCAGCCGGTATCGAGGCAGATCGTGTTGTTCAGCCATTCGGCCTCGGGCATCGGCGTGTGGCCGTAGACAATGACGTCGTCTTGCCGCGATACTCCGCCGCCCAGTTGAGCCGCACCGGCAGGCCGAACTCGTCGGTCTCGCCCGTCGTCTCGCCGTAGAGGCAGAACTCGCGCACAGCGCCCGAGGAGCGGCCGATCATCTCTTCTCGGATGCCGGCATGGGCGACGACGAGCCGGCCGCCGTCGAGCCAGAGGTGGCGAGATCAAGCCGTCGACGAATTTTTTCACGCTGTTGCCGGAACTCCGGCGATTCGGCCTCCATTTGCGCGATGGTCCGGTCGAGGCCGTGCGTCGGCTTCACGTTGCGCCCGTTGAGCCAGCGCAGGAACTTGGCATCGTGATTGCCGAGCACGCAGAACCCGGTGCCAGCCTCGACCATGCCCATGACGATGCGCAGCACGTCGGGCGAGCGCGGACCGCGATCGACGAGATCGCCGAGGAAGATCGCGCGGCGTCCGGCTGGCGGCGTCGACGTGCACCGAGGCGTCGCTGCGAACGTCGCGCGTCCCAGCTCACGTCATAGCCGAGCTTGGCCAGCAGTGCTTCCAGCTCGTCGGCGCAGCCGTGCACATCGCCGATGATATCGAACGGCCCCTCCATCATGACGGGCATCCGTCCACAGCCGCGTGCGCTCGATGGTCACCGCATCGACGTCGGCCTCCGAGCGCAGCTCGAAGACGTAGCGGAACCCTTCCTTGTCGAGGCGGTTGATGTTGCGCTTCAGCGACCGCATCTGGTTGCGGATGACGTGCGGGCCGAACTGCCGGTCGGGCCGCAGCTTGTTGCGCTCATGCGCGACCTCTTCGCCGGGATTGATGACGATCGCGACGGCGAGCGCGTGATGGCGCTTGGCCAGAGCACACCAGCCTGGCGCGGTCCTCCTGGCGGACGTTGGTCGCGTCGATGACGGCGAGCTTGCGGCGCTTGAGGCGGGTTTCGGCGATGAAATGCACGAGCTTGAAGGCGTCGTCGGTTGCATCGTGGCTGTTCTCGTCGTCGTCGACGAGGCCGCGGGCACGGTCGGACGAGACGATCTCGGTCGGCTTGAAATGACGCGCGGCGAATGTCGACTTGCCGGAGCCGGAGGTGCCGACCAGCGCGACCAGGCAGAAATCGGGAATGGTGAGCTTCATCGCGTGAAGACCCCCATCTGGCTGGGCGCGCCGTGGACGCCATCCTCCGGCCCGAGCGGGCGGATCTCGAGGGCGTAGCCGAAGCGCTCGGCCACCGGCTGGCCCCAGGAGCGGAACTCCGCCCGGGTCCACTCGAAACGGTGGTCGGCGTGGCGCATCTGACCCGCCACCATGCCCTCGAACAGCGCATTGTACTCGCGATTTGGCGTCGTCACGACCACCAGCTCGGGCCGGGCGAACTCGAACACCACGCGCTCGAGCGCCGCCAGACGGTCGGGATCGAGATGCTCGATCACCTCGACCAGCGCCGCCGCGTCATAGCCCTCGATCCGCTTGTCGCGGTAGGTGAGCGCGCCCTGCAGCAGGCGGATGCGCTTTCTCTGGCGTTCCGAGCAGCTTGTCCAGCCGCAGGCGGCGCTCGGCGATCTCCAGGCTTTGCGTCGCGACATCGACGCCGAGGATCTCGGTGAACTGCTTCTCGGCCATCAGCCGCTTCAGCAGCTTGCCCGAGCCGCAGCCGAGGTCGACCACGCGGCGTGCGCCTGCGGCCTTCGAGCGTGTCGGCCACGACATCCAGGCGCAGCTCATGCAGGCGGATCGGCTTTTCCAGCGCCGCCTCGGCGGCATCCTTCTTGGGCTCGGCGGGAGGCGCACTTTCGCCGCCGCCCGCTTCCGGCACGCCGCCGTCCGTCGCGGGGTTGCCCTCCGCGACATCGTCGGCCGGCGGGTCCTCCTCGGCCAGGCGCCGGAACAGCTCCGTCGTCAGCGACCGCTTGTTGCGCAGATAGCGGGACGCGATCAGCTCGCGGGCAGGATGCTCGGCGAGCCAGCCCTCGCCCTTGTCGAGCAGCTTGTCGATCTCGCCCCGCTCGACGAAATAGTGCTTCTGGCGGTCGAGCACGGGGATCAGCACGTAGAGATGCGCCAGCAGATCGCGCAGCCGGCACCGTGGCCTTGAGCTTGAGCGAGACATAAGGGCTGGCGCCCCACTCGGGCCACGTCTCGTCGAGCGGCACCGGCGTCGACCTTGATCTCGTAGCCGAGCGGAGCGAACAGCACCTCGATCAGCCCTTCGGAGCCGCGCACCGGCAGCGGCTCGACGGTCGCCTCGAGATCGATCGCGGTCTCGGCCAGCTCGGGCCGCTCGCCGGAACGCCCGCCGAGCGCCGTGCGCAGCCCCCGCGCGATCGCCACCGAGAGGAACGACGACGCCACATAGGGCCGGTCGTTGACGTATTGCTCGAGCAGGCCGTCGCGGCCCCTGCCCTTGCCGCGGACCAGCGCCACCGGATCGACATCGAGAGCGAGCGCGAACGTGCACCGGGTCATCGGTCGCCTCGGGATAGAACATCAGTGCCCGGCCGAATGCGAGATTGACCGTGTGGAGCCGCCCCGGTTGTTTGTGCAGCAGGTAACCGAGATCGGTCGCAGGCCGATGTGTGGTGGTGATTGCGAGCAACATGTTGAACAACTATCTTGAATGAACGTTACGTGGCGTATAGCCGCGAATTGATCAAAGCTCTAGTAGATCAGTATAAGGGCCCAATTTTGCCCGATACCCTATTTCCGGATCTGCACCATCGGACGCCCTTGGCCATTTCGGCCTCGAACTTGCAGGGGTGCCAATGCGCCCCGATCAATCGCCTCTGGCTTGAATTGTGAGTGACGCCACATGAGTACCAAGCACCGCGCACTGGCCGCCCTCGGTGATTCCTATCGGTTCCTGCCGCCGGTCGTGCGCGAGGCCCTGATCTCGTTTGCCCGCCGCTCGGGTCTGGCCGAAGAGCCTGCCGATCGCATTTTCGAGCACTTCGCCACCTACCACGTGCTGCGTGCGGCCGGTCTCGACGACTTCGACGTCAGTGCGGCGATCGTCGCCGGCGAGCACGACACGCAGCTCGATGCCGTCGCCGTCACCATCAATGGCGCCCTGGTCTCGACCGGGGACGAGATCGAGCGGTTGCTGCGCGAGGCCATCGACGGCGAACCGTTTGTCGTGCGCTTCCTGTTCGCACAGGCGACGATGTCGGCCAAGTTCCCGTCCGACAAGGTGGCGCTGTTCACCTCCGGCGTCATGAACTACTTCCGTCCGGCCTCGAAACTGAAGCAGAGCGCCCCGCTCGAGCGCTCGCGCGCCTTGAAGGACCGCGTGCTCGAGGCCCTCGAGACGCTGGGACAGGGCCTGCCGACCGCCGACGTTTACGTGGTCTGGCCGGGAACCTGGACCACGGAGGGCCATAGCGAGCACGCGACCGGTGTCGCCGAGGCGGGGCTCGAGACGCTTCAAGCGACCAAGCAACTCGAACGGGTGCGCTTCCACCGCATCGATTCAACCCGCCTGCAAAGCCTGATCGTCGAAGATGCCGTGGCCAATGCGGCCGACCTGGAGCTGCAGGGCCTGACCGAGAGCCCGCCGGTGCCCGGCATTCCGTTCGCAGCAATCGGCTTCGTTTGCGCCCTCGACTATCTCGCCTGCATTTCCGATCGCGATCCGGCCTCGCCGAACGCCGTGATCAAGGAGGACGCTTTTCATGGCAACGTGCGCGCCTTCCTCGGTCCCGACCTGCCGGTCAACAAACATATCCGCGACAGCTTCGTCGGCGCCGACGGCGCGGCCCAGGCCGAGTTCGCGTTGCGCAACAACGGCGTCACCATCATTGCCGCGAGCGTCGAGCGGATTGCGGGCAGCAATCGACTGCATCTGCGCAATTTCCAGGTGGTCAATGGCTGCCAGACCAGCCACGTGCTGTTCCACAACCGCGAGTATCTGACCAGGGCGCTGCTGCTGCCGATCAAGATCATCGCTACCGAGGATCCGGCAATTGCGCAGAACATCATCCTCGGTCTCAACCGGCAGACCCAGATCGACGAGCTGCAGATCCTCGCCCGCAACGAGTTCGTCCGCCGCATGAAGCGCCACTTCGACGTGACCTCGGCGATCAAGCCGCTGTGGATCGACGGGATTCGCACGCCGATGGTGCTGTTCGAGCGGCGCACCGGCGAGTTCGCGCACATCCCGCCCGAGTTCCGCACCCGCGTGGTGACCATGCAGGAATTGATGCAGGCTTACGCCGCGGCCTTCCTCGAGAGCCCGCATTCCGTTCACGAGGGCGGCAAGGCCTACCTGATCCGCCAGGTTCCGGCCCGCATGTTCGCCGATAACCACGACGTCGGGTTCTATTTCGCCTCCGCCCTGCTGCTCTGGCGGGCGCGCGGCACCTTCACGTCCATGAAGGAGTGGCAGTTTTATCCAGCGAAGCATCAGTTGCTGTTCGCGCTGCGCACGCTCGCCGATCCGCCGGGCGGTTGCCCGGGCGGGCGCCGCGATGGCGAGGCGCACGAGTACCTGAAGGCGATGCGCCACACCCTCTTCGACGACAGCCGCGCCGGCCGCCTGGCCGCGCAAGCACGCGCGATCATCGACGAAGCCGCGCGGGCACAGGCGGCGGCCGAAGCCCAGATGCGCCATGCCGAGCCGCCCGATCCCGCCACCGCCAGGCTGACGGGCAACATGGCCCAGCGCGAGTCGTTCTCCGACCGGGTGCTGTCGCTCTGCCTGGCGGCGCGCACCTAAAGACGGGCTGACGGCAACATCAGCCGTTCCCTGGCGGCTCTACACCCGCCAAGCCGGCGTCAGCGAGCGAGCTGAGTGACGAGGGATTGGGCCAAAGGAGAAGTCGATACGTGACGGCGGCAAGATCGGCGCCGCCGCCACCTTCACGACCGGTCCGCACAAGCCCAAGCCTAAGGCTTGATGTTCTGGTTCACTTTGAAGAGGTTGGCCGGGTCGAATTTCTTTTTCACCGCAGCCAACTGAGCGTAATTCTCGCCATAGGTTGCCTTGATCCGCGCGTCGCCCTCATCGTCCATCATGAAGTTCGGATACGCGCCGCCAAGGTCGAAGGGATGCACTGCCTCCCAATAGGCCTTGGTCCATTGCGTCACCGCCGCCGCCTTCTGCGCGCTCGGATCGATGCCGGCAATGACCATCGACCAGGTCGCATCACGGCAATTCCAGGCGGTCTCGCTCTTGCCAACGCGATGGACCGCCCCGTCAATCGGGTAAAGATGCATGAGCGACAACTCGCTTGGCGTCTTTGCCGCCTGTTCAAGATGGGCATCGATCGCTGCGTCGGGCAACGTCTTGACGAAGTCACCTCGCCAGTACCACTGCATGCCCTTGGGATAGAGCCCATCAAACATGCTCTGCACGCCAGGATAGGGCATCGTTCCCATCCAGTTGAACCACGGCTCGGGAAGCGCGTCGAGCAACGGTGCCAAGGCCTTTTTGCCTTCCGCCTCTGGGCCGTTGTAGCAAGACATCAGCAGGCAGATCCGCTTGCCCCAATGCTCGGCGGGGAACGGGGCAGTGGAAAGGACCGTCTTCAGCCCGATGAAGGCACCGAGGTCCTCCGGCGCTTTCGGCAGGAACTCGCGATAACGTTGCATAATCGTGCGGGCGTGCTTCTGATCCCAGGCGATCGGCCCGCCAAAAACCGTGCTGACCGGGTGAAGCTGGAACAGGAAGCTGGTGACGACACCGAAATTGCCGCCGCCACCGCGAAGCGCCCAAAAGAGGTCGGAGTTCATTTCTTTGCTGGCAGTGACGAAGCTGCCATCGGCAAGCACGACATCGGCCTCGATCAGATTGTCGATCGTCAGGCCGTACTTGCGGGTCAGGTAGCCGTGACCGCCGCTGAGCGTCAGACCCGCGATGCCGGTGGTCGAGATGATGCCCGCCGGTACCGCCAGCCCGAAAGCATGGGTGGCGTGGTCGACGTCGCCTTGCGTGCAGCCGGCGTCGACCCGCGCGGTCCGGGCACCGGATCGACGCGCACGCCCTTCATCATTGACAGGTCGATGACCAGACCGTCGTCGCACGCTGCCAAGCCCCGGCCCGTTGTGGCCGCCACCGCGGATGGCGATCGGGAGGCTGTTTTCGCGACCGAAGTTGACGGCCGTCATGACGTCCGCGGTATTGGCGCACTGCGCAATCAGCAGCGGCCGCTTGTCGATCATGCCGTTGTAGAGCGAGCGAGCTTCCTCGTAATTCGGGTCCTTGGGCTCGGTAACTTGGCCACGCAGTTTGGCCTTGAAATCTGAGATTTGCGCCGCGTTGAGCATGTTTTTCTCCGTTGACGGTTTGACCTTGGTTTGTGGTTGACGCACCGATACTATGCTGATGGGCACCGCGGATGGATGATCAAGCCCCTCTGTTTCTTGCCTACTCGTCCGCTGGGTTGATCAGCCGTCCTGATAAATTGCCTCGAAGCCCAAAGGAGTGTCGCGTGGACGTCTTGTCGGATGTACTGCGCGCCGTAAGGTTGACGGGCGCGATCTTCTTCGACGTCGAAGCCAGCGCGCCGTGGGTTGCAGCCACTCCTGCCGGCTTGACGATCGCTGGTGCGGTCATGCCAGAGGCCGAGCATGTGATCATGTTCCACGCCGTGACCGCGGGTGAGTGCTGGGTGGAACTAGAAGAAGGCTCAATCCCGCCACTTCGGCTCGCCGCAGGCGACATCGTGGTATTGCCGATGGGCGACGCACATGTATTTTGCTCAACTCCCGGGATGCGCGCGGCGCCGAATCTCGGCCTTTACTATCGACCGACCGACCGTCAGCTGCCGTTCCGCCTCAAGCAGGACAACGGCGGCGCAGAGCACGCGCGCTTCGTATGCGGCTATCTCGGTTGCGACGCGCGGCCATTCAATCCCGTGCTCCATGGCCTGCCGCGCCTGTTGCATGCACGCGGCGCGGATGGCGCCGAATGCATGACGCAGCTCATCCGAATGGCCGTCGACGAGACCGCGAACCGCCGCTCGGGCGGCGAAACAGTCCTTTCCAAGGTGGCGGAACTCATGTTTGTGGATGTCGTGCGTCGCCATATCGACACGTTACCGTCGGATGCCAGTGGCTGGCTGTCTGGGTTGCGCGATGCTCACGTCGGCGCAGCGCTGGCTCTCTTGCACGGGAGACCGGCGGAAGCTTGGACGGTGGAACGCCTGGCACGCGAAGTAGGCCTTTCACGCTCCGTGTTCGCCGATCGCTTCACGCACTTTGTGCAGGAATCTCCGATGCACTATTTGACGCGCTGGCGCATGCAGTTGGCAACGCACCTGCTCGATCGGCAAGGTGTAGGTGTTGCACAGGTGGCCGTCGAAGTTGGCTACGAGTCCGAGGCTGCCTTCAACCGCGCCTTCAAGAAGTGCGTCGGAGTGCCGCCCGGAGCATGGCGCAGGGGGCACAACCGCATGTCCGTCAATGCCGGATCGTCGGCGGAGGTCACAACTTGAGCGCGCTCCCGATCGGGTGCTGTCGCTCTGCCTGGCGGCGCGCAGGCTGGTCTAAGCCGACATTGATCGTCATCGGCGTTTCCCCGGTAGCCCTCCACCCGTCATGCTGACCTCAGACGGCCAAAGGGACGACAAGAGTTTGCGTTTAGCGCTTAAAATGCGACAAAGTTCGGGTTCATGACACTCCGCGGCCATTGGTGATCATGAGATCAACGGCAACCTCCGTTGGAAAAGGTGTGCAATGCGCCTGCACGGAAACACCGAGTTGGCCGACATTCTCGCACGTCTGGCTTTGGCCGAGAACGAGGAGGAGGAGGCGGAACTCGGACGCAGCGAACTGGCGTCATTGATCCGGCATGCGTCGCCAGAGCTTCTCGCGCGGGTTCTCAGAGCTGCAAAGCGCGACAATCGTTTTCGGCGCTGCCTGTCCGCAGCGCGCTACTACTCTGGCCTCAACAAGGATAAATGCGACCAGATCGACGCCGTGTTGAAAGCGCCGTTCCCAGCAGCACGCGGGCCGAGGCGTTGAAACGCCGCTCACCGCCCGTGCCTGATCTCGGGGCGGCGGTCGAGGAGTTGGGCCAGCGCCTCGAAGCGGCGGGCGAGGCGCTCGCCATCGAGCGCCCGGTGCGCGCGGTGGCAGCGTCAGCACCAGCCGGTCGCCTTCGTAGGCGAGCGGCGTCTCGTCGATGATGCCCGGCCTGCCGATCGAGAGCATGTGCGCGGCCCGGATCGCGGCGCCGAGGATGCGCGCGCGCCTGGAGCGTGCGCTTGGAGACGATGGCCTTCAGGCGCTCCGACAGATCCTCGCCGCCTCGTCGTCCTCGCCCGCGCCGACATGGCGGAAGTAGACGGCGAGCGCCAGGAAGATGCGGCCCTGGATGGTCGATGCCGCCGAGCGCCGCGTGCGCGATGACGTTGAGGCTCTGCTCGCCGCGGTAGTCGGGATGCGCGCGCCAGCCGATGTCGGAGAGCAGGCAGGCGGCATGCCGCAGCCGCCGCTCCTCGTCGCGTCTCCTTCGGGCCCGGGCTCTGAAAACAGCGCGTCGGTCCAGGCGCACAGCTCGCGCGCATGCTCGGCCGAGCGCGAGCGCAGCCGCGCATAGTCCTCGGCGAACGCGAGCAGCGGGTCCTTCCGCCGCTCGGCCTCCGACAGCAGCGAGTAGAGCAGACCTTCGCGGATGCCGAACACCGAGAACACGACCTCCTTCGGCTGCATGCGCCGCAGCAGCCGCTCCAGCACCAGCGCGCCGTAGGGCAGCACCTCGCGGCGCGCCTTCGAGATCTCGGCACCGCCCTTGAGCTCGGAGAGCTTCTTCGCCTTGCGCAGCAGCTCGCAGAAGTCGATCGCCTCGCGCGTCGCGAGGCGATAGCCGTGCATGACCCGCAGCGGATAGTCGTGCATCTCCATGTGCAGCTTGGCGAGCGCCCGCCAGGTGCCGCCGACGGCATAGAACGTGCGGCCGACGCCGCGCGCCGAGCCAGCGGCACCGTGGCGACATGCTGGTCGGCGAGCTCCAGCGCCCGGTCGATGCGGCCGCCGGACGTGTCGATCAGCCGCAGGCCGCCGAGCGGCAGCGTCACCGCGTCCCGCCGGCGTGCTCCGGCGATGTCGATCAGCTCGAGGCTGCCGCCGCCGAGATCGCCGGCGATCCCGTCGGGCTCGCGAAAGCCCATCAGATGCCGTTGGCCGCCAGCTCCGCCTCCCGCTCGCCGGAGAGGATCTGGATCGGCAGTCCCGCAGCGACTTCCCCCCGGGCGATGAAATCCGGGCCGTCGTCGGCCTCGCGCACGGCGGCCGTGGCGATGGCGCGCACGTTCTTGACGCCGAGAATGCGCGTGATCGGCGCGGAAGCGGGCCAGCGCCGCCAGCGCGCGCTCCACGCTGTCGCGGCCGAGCTTGCCGGTGCTGGCGACGGAGCGGCCGAGGCCGCACAGCACCTTCTCGTTGAACAGCGGCGTCGGGCTGCGCACCGCGCCCTCGTAGACGACGAGGCGCACCGAGTTCGAGCCGATGTCGATGACGCCGATCGGCTCGAGCTCGTCGAAGAGCCCCCGTTCGCCGCTGCTCCGCCCGGTCATTCGCACCCCATCCCGCTCACGATGGCTTCGCCGCCGACCTTGTCGGCGGGCGAAAGCGCGGCGGAAAGCTGTCCTTTAAGCGATTGGCCGCGCCCGAAAGGCTCGGATTGGTCATGAAGTAGTCGTGCGCGTTGAACGGCTCCTCGCCCGCCGCCGGCTCGATCCGCTGCCGAAGCGCCGTCGGCCAGGAGCCGCCAGCTCTGCTGGTTGTCCTTGAGGTTGGCGACCATGATCTGGTCGAGGATCTGCTCGTGCACGGTGGCATTGCGGATCGGCACCATGGCCTCGACGCGCCGGTCGAGGTTGCGCGGCATCATGTCGGCCGAGCTGATGTAGACCAGCGCATTGGGATCGGGAAGCCCGTGGCCGGCGCCGAAGCAGTAGATGCGGCCATGCTCGAGGAAGCGGCCGATGATGCTCTTGACCCGGATGTTGCTCTGAAAGGCCCGGCACGCCGGGCCGCAGGCAGCAGATGCCGCGCACGACGAGGTCGATCTCGACGCCGGCCTGGCTCTGCCGCATAGAGCGCCTCGATGATCTGGCCGTCGACCAGCGAGTTCATCTTCATCCAGATGGCGGCCGGCCGCCCGGCCTTGGCGTGCGCGATCTCCTCGGCGATGTGGGCGAGCATGCGCGCGCGGATGCCGCGCGGGCTGGCCGCCAGCACCTCGAGCTCGGCCGGCTCCGCATAGCCGGTGACGAAATTGAAGATGCGGCGTGACGTCGCGCGCCGATCGCCGGCGTCGGCCGTGAAGAACGACAGGTCGGTATAGATGCGCGCCGTCTGCGGATGATAGTTGCCGGTGCCGATGTGGCAGTAGGTGGCGAGGTCGTCGCCCTTCCCGGCGCACGACCAGGCCGAGCTTGGCGTGCGTCTTCAGCTCGACGAAGCCGTAGACGACATGCACGCCGGCGCTCTCGAGATCGCGCGCCCAGCGGATGTTGGCCGCCTCGTCGAAGCGCGCCTTCAGCTCGACGACGGCGGTGACCGACTTGCCGAGCTCGGCCGCCTCCTTCAGCGCTCGCACGATCGGGCTGTCGGTCGAGGTGCGATAGAGCGTCCACTTGATCGCCATCACGTCCGGGTCGTGCGCCGCCTGCCGCAGGAACTGCAGCACGACGTCGAACGATTCGTAGGGGTGATGGACGACGATGTCCTTGGCGCGGATGGCGGCGAAGCAGTCGCCGTTGAACTCGCGGATGCGCTCGGGAAAGCGGATGTTGAAGGGCTTGAACAGCAGGTCGGGCCGATCTGCCGACGATGCAGCTGGCTCGGTATCGGCAGAGCCCGAGCAGGCCGTCCTTGACGTAGACATCGGCCTCCGGCACGTCCAGTTGCTCGATGACGAAGCGGCGCAGCTCCGCCGGCATCGACGCGTCGATCTCGAGCCGGATCACCTAGCCGCGGCGGCGCCGCTTCAGCGCGCTCTCGAAGAAGCGCACGAGATCCTCGGCCTCCTCCTCGACCTCGATGTCGCTGTCGCGCAGCACCCGGAACGCGCCCTGGCGGGCGACGTGATAGCCCGGGAACAGCCGGCCGACGAAGAGCGCGATCAGCGTCTCGATGCGCATGAAGCGGATCAGCGCTCGCGGCGGACCAGGCGCGCCGGCCGTCGGCGGGCAGCCGGATGAAGCGGTCGAGCTGCGACGGGAATCGGCATCAGCGCGTGCATCGTCGCCGTGCGCGCCGTCGCGCTCGAGTTCGAGGCCGACCGTGAACCCCTTGTTCGGAATGAACGGGAAGGGGTGCGCGGGATCGACGGCAATCGGCGTCAGAACCGGGAAAATGTGGCTGAAGAAATGCGACTCGAGCCAGGCGCGCTCGCTCGCTGTCAGATCCCCCGGCTCGACGATTTCGATCCCCGCGGCCGCCAGCTCGGCCTTGATGGCTGCCCAGCAGGCCTGCTGCTCGCCGGTCAGCGCCGCAACGAAGCGGTTGATCTCCGCCAGCTGCTGGGCGGGCGTCAGGCCGTCCTGGCTGACGGTCGCAACCTTGGCCGCCACCTGGCCGTGCAGGCCGGCAACGCGCACCATGTAGAACTCGTCGAGGTTCGAGGCCGAGATCGACAGGAACCGCAGCCGCTCCAGCAGGGGATGGCGGCCGTTCTGGGCCTCCTCGAGCACGCGGTGATTGAACTGCAGCCAGGACAGCTCGCGATTGTAGAAGCGCAGCCGCGCACCAGCGCTGCCCGCCGTCTGCGGCGGCTTGTCTTTGCTGTCCCGGGCTCGCGCCTTGCTCGTGCTCACCTTGGGTCTCCTGCTGATCCGCCGAATGATGTCTTTGTCGAGTATTCGAAACCGAGCAGCACACAGGCGGATTATAACACGCTTACGACGGTCGCCGCGACCCGCAAGGCCGGCGGAGCCAGGCCCCCTGCCGGGGCGCTCGGGACAAAGGCCCTCAGGACGCTGGCCCACCCTCCATCTCGAGTAGCTGCGCCAGCACCTCGGCCGCCATCGCCCGGGTCACCCGGCGATGGGTGGCCAGCGCTCGCTTGTCGATGGCCTCGACATGGCGGACGGCGGCTTCCATCGACCGCTCCATGTGCAGCACAAGGTGCGCGATGACGTGCGGCTCGACCGTTAGCTGGCGGTCGGCGAACAGCTTGACGAGCAGCGCCCTGAGCAGGTCCGCGTCGGGCATCGCGATACCGACCACCGGCAGCGCCCGCAGCCGGGATCGGAGGTCCGGCAGTGCGACGTCGAGATCCCCGGGCGCCCGGGCCGAGGTCAGCAGCAGGTGATAGCGGTGCTCGCGGGCGAGGTTGAGCAGGTGGAACAGCGCCTGCTCGTCGCCGATGCCCAGGTCGAGATCCTCGATCAGCAGCGCGCGCCGGTCATGCAGGGTCGCAACAGCGGTGACGGCGAGATGGGTTGCCGCAATCGCCTCGGCGGCGTCGGCCTTCAGGCGCCAGACGTTGCCGAGATGGCTTTTCCCCGATTGCCGCGGGCCGACGACGAGGGCGCTCGCCAGCGGCCAATCCGGCCAGCGATCGATCAGCGCGACGGCGGCCGCGTTGGCACCGCTGACCAGGAAGTCCTCGGCCCCAAGCGCCGGCCGGTGCGGCAGATCGAGCGTCAGCTGGATCGGCCCGGTCTGGACTGGCACAGTCATGGCATGCGCTCTGCAACCGGCGGCCGGGCTTCGGCGGCGCCCTTGCCGAGATAGACGGTGCTGCCGAGATAAACCTCGATGGCGAACCGCACCAGCACCCCGACGGCCGCCGCCACCGGCACGGCGACCAGCATGCCGACGAACCCGAACAGGTAGCTGAAGACAAACAGCGCAAACATCAGCCAGACCGGATGCAGACCGATCTTCTCGCCGACGATCTTCGGCGAAAGCACGACCGCCTCGAGCGCCATGCCGGCGGCGAAGATGCCGAGCACCATCAGCAGCGGCGCCAGATTGGGCCAGGCCTGCGCCAGGGCCGCGACAACGGCAGCGAGCAGCCCGAGCGCCCAGCCGACATAGGGCACGAACGCCAGCAGGCCGGTGGCGAGCCCGATCAGCACGCCATAGCGAATGCCGGCCGCCGAAAGTGCAACGGCATAGAGCAGGCCGAGAATGAGGCAGATGGTGCCCTGGCCGCGGATGAACGCCGAGACCGCGTCGTTGATCTCGCTGGCGAGCCGGCGGATCGTCGGCGCATGATCGCGCGGCAGCCAGCCGTCGAGCTTGGCCACCATCGGGTGCCAGTCGACAAGCAGGTAGAAGACGACCACCGGCGTCACCAGCAGCAGCGACAGAAAGTTGACGATGGCGAGGCCCTGGCTCCACAGCGACTTGATGATGCCGGCGAGCGCCGTCGAGGCAGTTCTGCGACAGCTCCGCGACTGCCCGTTCGATGCTCGCCTGCACCAGCGGGAACCGGTCGCCGAGCCGCTGCGCGAGCCAAGCCTCGAGGCCGCCTTTGAGGCGGGCCAGGTCTTCCGGCATCGTGTCGGCCAGCAGGCGCAGCTGATTGGCGACGATCGGCACCAGCAGCACCAGGGCGGCGACAACCAGCAGGCCGACCGCTGCGACGATGATCGAGGCAGCGGCAAGCCGTCCGAGCCCCGCGCGCTCCAGCCGGTCGGCGATCGGATTGAGGAAGTAGGCGATCACCATGCCGGCAACGAACGGCAGCAGCACCTCGCGCAGCAGTGCGATGCCGCCAAGCAACCCGAGAATTGCCAGGATCCAGAACAGGACGTGCCGTTCGATGCGCATGCTGCCTCTCCGTCCATGATGCCGGCGACCAGCACGGCACGGTGGGACCGTAACAGGCAACCATTGGCCGCCCTTCAGCCCGACGGATCGGTCCCCTCCGTCGCACCCGACATGTGCAATAGCCAATCCCGCAGGTAGGCTGCCAGCGACATGATGGTGAGTGTCCCCGTGATCCACACCAGCGCCAGCCGAAGCCCTGAAAGTCCGAGCACGAAGCCTTCATCGGCGAGCACGGTCGCGGCCAGCACGATCTGTGCCGCCGTATTGGCCTTGCTGATCACGCGCGGCTTGATCGCCATCGGGTTGCCGATCACCCAGGCCAGCAGCACGGCGATGACGATCAGGATATCGCGCGAGACGACCGCGATCACCAGCCACGATGGCAATTTGTCGGCGACGCCCAGCGCCACGTAGATACTGACGATCAGCAGCTTGTCGGCGAGCGGATCGAGATAGGCGCCAAGCTCGGTCTCGAGCTTGAAGCGTTTGGCGAGAAAGCCGTCCACCGCATCGCTGATGCCGGCGCAGACGAACGCGAAGAACGCCGCCTTGGTGTTGCCGCTCACCAGCAGCCAGAAGATGACGGGCACAAGGATGATGCGGCCGAGCGTGACGACATTGGGAAGGTTCAGGCTCAAGCGACCACCCAGGCACGGCGCGGTTGGGAAAAGCGCGTCCGGCCGGCCGATGACCTTGTTCCCGGCGGGACGCAGGCCGCCAGCATAGGCGCGATGACGCCCCGGCGTCGAGCAGGTCGTCGGTCATTCGCCAATTTATCGCATGCTCTGTCTCAACGCTGCGACAGCACCCAGCCGCTGCCGGCGTTGCGCAGGATCAGACCTTGCTGGGCGAGCGCCAACGCCAGCTCCTGGGCGCCACCGGGATAGCGCAGCGAGATCCGCGCACCCCGGGCTGAGAGGCCTTCGACATCGAGATCGGCGATTTCCGGCGTCTGGGCCAGCTGCCGGCTGATCTGCTGCCATTCCGGCATGCTGCGGAACTCGACTGCGATGCGCACGGCGCCGCCGCTTGTCTCGCTGGACCCCGATGCTGGATCTGGTCCAGGACCGAGCTCAAGGCCGGCCGCGGAACGGGCGCCGGCTGGACCACCGGATCAGTGGAATTGGCCCGCGCGGCCACCCGGTCGGATTCGCCCTTGCCCGCCACCCCGCACGTTGATCGCCTTCCACCGCCCTTCGAGAATACCGAGCGCGATGACCGCCGCCAGCTCGGCCGTATAGGCGAGATCGGGGCCGTCGAGCCGATAGCTGCGCTTCAACACGAACGGCGCCACGGCATCCCGCCCGGCCAGCGTCACGTGCACCTTCTTCTCGGCCAGCGCCGGCTCGAGCAGGGCCACCAGCACCGTCTCGTTGGGGTAGTCCGCCTCGAGCGTGCGGCTGGCCCCCGCCTCGCCGTTGATCAGCGCCTTGATCGTGTCCGGGTGGATCTGCTTCTTGGCCGCCTTGAGATTCAAGCGGGGTCAGTGAATTGCCAGATCGAGGCCTTTCCAGGCATAGAGCCAGGCGTCCGAGCCGCGCGCATCGGTGAACATCTCGGGCGTGCCGCTGTCGGCCGGCGCCCGGTAGACCGTGAGCAGCGTGATGGCCGGCGCCTGCCGGTCGAGGAACGGTATATCCTCGCGTTCGAGGACGCGGCGCACACTCTCGGCCCGGAAGCTGAAATCGTAGCTCGCGATATATTCGGTCGATGAGTTCCTTTCGGAGCGAACCGAGAGCCCATCGATGAGATCGCTGGCCTTGAGGTTTCGCAGCTTGCTCGAGCTGGTTGTAGGAGGTCACCGGCACAATGCGCTTCAACAGCGAGCGCAAGGCCGCCTGCTGGCCATCGGCAATGGCGCGCTCCTTGGCGGCCACCGCATCGGCGGCACGTGCCTCCACCGGGTAGTTGCCGACGGTGAAGACCTTGTCCTCCTTGGAGCGGCACCGGCTGCAGCGTGCCGGCCAGCGTCAAGATCGCCGTAGCCAAGATCGCCGTAACCCAGTTCGACGTTGCCGTGACGCCAGCCACGGCCGGGACGGCCGTCTCCGGCGTGCGCAAGCTGCCGACCTCTGCATTCCCGTGCACCCCGTCGCGCCATCGCGCCCGCATCACGGGCGGTCGAAGCCAAACCCGCTAACCAGTCTCGACTGCCAGCTTCAGCCCGCCACGAACCGCGCGTTCCGGTTGCCGATCGCCCCGGCGCTTTGCTATGCCCTTCATATCCCCCGATGTTTGGGGCGAAGTTAAGGTTGGCGCCGACCCGGAAAGCCCAGAGCAGCCGCAAATGAGATCCAGCGAGACATCGCAGAGAGACATCCATGAGTGATCCGGGCGAGAAGCGCAATGCGACCCTCACCTATCGTGATTCCGGCGTCGACATCGATGCCGGCAATGCGCTGGTCCAGGCGATCAAGCCGCTGGTCAAGGCGACGCGGCGGCCGCGGCGCCGATGCCGATCTCGGCGGCTTCGGCGGCTTGTTCGACCTGAAGGCGGCGGGCTTCCGCGATCCCGATCCTGGTCGCCACCAACGACGGCGTCGGCACCAAGCTGAAGATCGCCATCGACACCGGGCTGCACGACACGATCGGCATCGACCTCGTCGCCATGTGCGTCAACGATCTCGTCGTGCAGGGCGCAGAGCCGCTGTTCTTTCTCGATTATTTCGCGACCGGCAAGCTCGACGTCGAGAGTGCCCGCCGCGTCATCGGCGGCATCGCCGCGGGTTGCCGGGAGGCCGGCTGCGCGCTGATCGGCGGCGAGACGGCCGAGATGCCCGGCATGTACCAGGCCAAGGACTATGATCTCGCGGGCTTCGCGGTCGGCGCCGTCGAGCGCGGCGAGATCCTGCCGCGCGGCGATATCGTCGCCGGCGACGTGCTGATCGGGCTGCCCTCGTCGGGCGTGCATTCCAACGGCTATTCGCTGGTGCGCAAGCTCGTCGAGCGCCAGGGCCTCGCCTGGGACGCGCCGGCCCCGTTCGCTCCCGGCAAAACGACTAGCCGAGGCCTTGCTGGCGCCGACGCGGATCTATGTGAAGCCGGTTCTGGCGGCGCTCCGCGCCACCGGCGGTGGCGGTCCAGGCGGCGCCATCAAGGGCCTCTCGCACATCACCGGCGGCGGCCTGACCGAGAACATGCCCCGCGTGATGCCGGCAGGCCTGGCCGCGCACATCGATCTCGGCCGGTTCCAGGCGCCGCGCCGTGTTCGGCTGGCTGCAGCCGCGCCGGCAATCTCGACGACGCGGAGATGCTGCGCACGTTCAATTGCGGCATCGGCATGATGGTGATTGCGGACGAAGGCCCGCGCCGCCGTGGTGATGGCCGCGCTGAAAGCCGCAGGCGAGACGCCCGTCGTCCTCGGCGAGGTCGAGGCCGGCCGCGGCGTCAAGTCGTCGGCCAAAGGCAAGGGCGAGGCCGAGGCCGTGCGCTATTCCGGGCGGCTGGCCACGCTGCAATAGAACGGCCGTGTCTGGCTGCAGCCGACCGCAAAAGGCCGGGCGCCGGGTCCAAGGTCAGGAATGTCTTGACATCGGACCTCGTCGACAACGGCACCGACGCGATCACGCCGGCGCGGCAGACGGCACCACCAACCACAACGCAAGCCCGACGATCGGCGGTGCGGCCCAGATCGTCACGTAGAACCAGTACGTGCTGAAATGATAGGCGGCCCGCGCCCGCAACAGTCGCCGGCTATGCTTTTTCTCGTTCCACCGGCCGGCCACGATCAGCCGGTCGCGTTCGGCCCGCGATAGTGTCAACTCGGCGAGGCGATAGTCGACGTCGTCGTGGTTCGGGCGGCATCGGTCCATGATTTGCACGATAGCGCGCGAGGAACGGCTGCAGCGTGGCGCTCATCATGGATCGGCGTGGCGGCAGAGCTGTTTCTGCAGATTGTTGACGTCGCGGCGCGCAGTCGTGCAGCTCGCGCGCATTGGCCGCATGACCCTTCATGTTGTTCGGTCAGGCCGATGATCAGCGTCAGCCAGCTCGAAACGACGGCAACGTACTCAAGGACATCGCGCATATCGGCGCCGACCCGATGCTTGAACATCAGATTGAATACGGAGATCAGGCCGCCGTAAAGCGCGACGATGGCGAGCGTGACGATACCGGCGCTACTCTTGCGCTCGAGCCGCTTGGCCGCATTGAAGCGCGCCCGCTTGACCAGCGTCCAGCTGGCAAGATGCTTGTACTTCAGCGGATGCGCCGCGGTGCTCGCGCAGCGCCGCGCGACATTGTGCAGCGCCCAATTGAGCGCCGCCATACGGCGACGGATAGCTGCTAGGCCGTTGGCTCATGCGCGCTTCATGCGCGACTGGCTGCCTCAGTGCCTCACACCGCGCAACTCGCCCAGATCGCCGCGTGGTCGGAGGCGGCGTGATAGGACGACTGCATCTCGGGATAGACCTCCCAGAGCGTGCCGTTCTTGCCGCCCCACACGCCGCGCCGCCAGATGCCGCCCGCCTCATGCGGTCGAACAGCGCCGGCGACAGCAGCAGGTAGTCGATCTTCTCGCGCGCCGTGCAATTGCCGTAGGTGCCGGGGCGGCCGCCGTCGTCGAAGCTCGGGATGCTCGCGCGACGTCCTTCAGGTCGGTCTCGCGCAGCAGCGGCGCCAGCGCCTCGCTCTCCGGCGTATCGTTGAGATCGCCCATGATGGCGATGTGCTTGGCGCCTTCGCTCTTCAGCCGCTCGTAGATGCGCCGCACCGCCTCCGCCTGCAGCCAGCGCTTGGCGTCGGAGGCCTCCTGGGTGCCGTAGCCCTTGCTCTTGAAGTGGTTGACCAGCACCCACACCGTCTCGCCCGACGGCGTCCAGACCGAGAACTCCGGGCAATCGCGGCTGAAGATGCGCCCGCCATGGCTCGACACGTCGTCGACGTGGCTGCGCATCCAGCCGATCCGATAGCCGCGCTTGGCCATCAGGCCGACGTCGATGCCGCGCTCGTCGTTGCCATCGACCAGCATCACCTGGTCGTAGGGCGTGCGCCTTCACTGCCGGCAGCAGTCCATAGGAGAACTGCATCAGCGCCGAGCGGCCCTCGCATTCGACGACGCCGATGACGTCGGCGCCGACGTCGCGCACCACCTGCGCGGTGTTGCGCGTCGCCGTCTCGTTGATGATCTCGTTCTTGAGCTCGACCCAGCCGACCCAGCTGCCGCGGCCCTCGGCGACGATCTGCGGCGCCGCCGCCAATGCGCGCGTTTGACGAGCTGGCCGCGGTTCTCGCGCAGAATCGGCGAACTTCGACTTCGTTCTTCTTGTCGAGGCCGAGCCGCTTCAGCAGCGCCAGCAAGCGCGCCTTGGTCTCGTCCGAGTAGACCGCCTCCTCGAACAGGGCGTTGATCTCGGCATAGGCTTCGAGGATGCCGTGCCTTCGGCCCAGGTATCGAGATTGAGCGCGCGGGCGCGCGTGAACAGGTTCTCGACGTTGTAGGTGGCGATGCGCATTCCGCAGCTCCCCCGGTCCAGCTTCAAAATCCGATGATTCGCTGGCAACGAGCTTAGGCGCGACCGGCAACCGGCGAGGCGCCCGTCGCCGTCGATCCACAGGATTGAGCGTGTCGGCCGGGGAAAAAGCGGAGCCCGGCTCAGCGCAACGCTTCGAGCCGTTGCCTGGCCCGCGTGATGCCGCCGGCGAGCGCCCGCGCATAGAGCTGCCGCGCCCGTTCCGCCTCCGCCACGATCCCGGCGAGATTTCGCGCGGCCAGCACGTTCGGGTCATAGGCCTCGGCCAGCAGGAACACCGCCTCCGGGTCGGCGGCGAGCACGGGTTCGGCCAGGATCTCGCGCACTCGCCCGATCTCGTCGCGCGCGAACAGCGCCCGCGCGGTCTCGACGCGTTCAGCCGCAATCTGCCGTGCCTCGCGGGCCGGATCCGGCTCGATCCGCGGCCGGTCCGCGGGTCTTGGCACACTGACCAGGAGCGGCGCCGGCACGATCTCCGCACGGCGCTGATCGGGGCCGGGCCAACGTCCGGTCGCGACAAGCAGCAGTGGCACCACGACAATCAGGCCGGTCACATAGCCAGCCAATCCCATCAGCAATTGGTAGGTTCTGGTGCTCCTGGCCCGCGCGCCGGTGCGCATCTGCAGCGCCTCGATTAAGGCTGCCCGCTCATCCCGGGGGCTTCCACCGAAATCCGTCGAGGGCCGGTCCGTCTGATATCCCACGACTACGCCTCGCACGCCTGTGAACCGCCGCCACAACGGTCCCCTGGACGATGCTGTCAACAGTCCTCCCCGAGTTCAGCTGCGACCGTAACCACTTGGCACTGCCGGCTCAACTGGTTTTCGCGCCTGCCTTCTCAGGCGGGTTGGTCGGCCCAGTAATACGTCGGCGAGCCGGGAAAAAGGATCAGACGATTCCCGCCTTCTTCAGCAGCTGCGATCTCGGCGGCCGACTTGCCGAGCGCCTCGCGCAGGACCTCGTCGGTGTGCTGGCCGAGCAGCGGCGGGCCGCGCGTTGTGCTCGATCGGGGTGCCCGAGAACCGCATCGGGCTGCGGATCACCGGCACCTTGCCGGCGGTCGCGTGCGGCAGCTCGATCCGCATGCCGCGGGCCTTGACCTGCGGGTCCTCGAACACCTCCTTGAGGGTGTTGATCGGCCCGCAGGGCACGCCCGCCGCTCTCGAGCGCGTCGACCCACTCGCGCGGTGGTTCGCTTGGCGAAGATCGGGATGAGCACGTCGTCCATGGCCGGCGCGGTTCGCGACGCGGGCGGCATTGGTGGCGAAGCGCGGGTCCTTCGGCAGGTGGCCGGCGTCCGCCACATCGCAGAACTTGCTGAACAGGTTGTCGTTGCCGCAGGCGAGGATGATGTCGCCGTCCGCGGTCTTGAACGACTGGTAGGGCACGATGTTGGGATGCGTGTTGCCGAGCCGGCCGGGCGCCTCGCCGGTGGCAGGATAGTTCATGCCCTGGTTGGCGAGGATGCGCGACCTGGGTGTCGAGCAGCGCCATGTCGATGTGCTGGCCCTCGCCGCTGCGCTCGCGGTGCGCGATCGCCGCGCAGACGGCGATCGTGGCGTACATGCCCGTCATGATGTCGACGATCGGCACGCCGGCGCGCTGCGGGCCGCCGCCCGGGCGATCGTCGCGCTCGCCGGTGACGCTCATGAAGCCGCCCATGCCCTGCACCATGAAGTCGAAGCCCGGCGCGCTCGCGGTAGGGGCCGGTCTGGCCGAAGCCGGTGATCGAGCAGTAGATGAGCCGCGGATTGAGCGTTCTCAGGTCGTCGTAGCCGAGCCCGTAGCGCGGCGAGGTCGCCGGTCTTGTAGTTCTCGAGCAGCACGTCGGCAGCGGCTTGCCGAGCTCGCGGATCGAGCGCCTGGCCCTCGGGCTTGGCGATGTCGATGGTGATCGAGTTCTTGCCGCGGTTGGCGGCCATGAAATAGGCGGCCTCCTTGGTGTCCTTGCCGCTCGCGTCCTTGACCCACGGCGGACCGTAGGCGCGGCTGTCGTCGCCCTTCTTCGGGCGCTCGACCTTGATCACCTCGGCGCCGAGATCGGCGAGGTTCTGCCCGCACCAGGGGCCGGCGAGCACGCGGGTCAGGTCGAGCACGCGGATGTGCGACAGCGGGCCGGCCATGGGGGACTCCTCGTTTCGTGCGATGTTCGGCTGGTCGGAATTATAGGGTCACTATCGCGCCTGTCATCCCGCGATTGCGAGAAATCGGCGACGTTGAGCGTCGCGGCGCGGATCTCGGAGAGCAGCCGCAGGCGGTTCTCGCGCAGCTTCGGGTCGGTCGCGTTGACCGTGACCTTCTCGAAGAAGGCGTCGACCGGCCCGCGCAGGTCGGCCAGCGCGTTCATGGCGCCGGTGAAACTCTCGACGTTGATCGCCGCGACGGTGTCCTGCTTGGCCTCCTCGATGGCGGCGGCGAGCGCCGTCTCCTCGGTCTCGACCAGCAGCTTGATGTCGTAGGTGCCGGCGTGGCTCTTCTTGTCCTTCTTTTCCTCGATCGCGAGGATGTTGGCCGCGCGCTTGACGCCGGCCAGCAGGTTGGCGCCGTCGTCGGTCTTCAGGAACGCGTCCAGCGCCTCGACGCGCTTGACGATGAGGGCGAGGTCGTCCTGGCCGCCGAGCGAGAACACGGCGTCGATCAGGTCGTGGCGGGCGCCCTTCTCGCGCAGGTGCACCTTCAGCCGGTCGGCGAAGAAGGCGAGGAGGTCGAGCGCCAGACCGCGTGCGCGTCGACGCCCTTCGAACAGATACTCGGGCGGCCGACTCGAGCTTGGTGCGGCGATCCTTGCCGATACGGCTCCATGCAGATGTTTCTGCGATGGCTGGCAGCAGCGGCACCCGCAGATCATTCTCCAGCACGATGCGGATGACGCCGAGCGCGGCGCGGCGCAGCTGATAGGGATCGCCCGAGCCCGTCGGCTTCTCGTCGATGGCCCAGAAGCCGACCAGCGTGTCGAGCTTGTCGGCGAGCGCCACCGCGATCGACACCGGCGCCGTCGGCACCGTGTCGCCTGCGCCGCTGCGGCTTGTAGTGCTCCTCGATCGCGCGCGGCGATCTTCGGGTTCATGTGCTCGGCGTCGCGCGTAGTAGCGGCCCATCAGGCCCTGCAGCTCCGGGAACTCGCCGACCATGCCGGAGACGAGATCGGCCTTGCACAGCTGCGCGGCGCGGCCCGCGAGCTCGGGCTCGGCATCGACGCGAGCCCGCGATCTGGCGCGCGAGCTCCGTGATCCGCTCCATGCGGTCCCACTGGGTGCCGAGCTTCTCGTGGAAGGTGATGCCCTTCAGCTCGAAGTGCATCGGCTCGAGCTTGCGCTTCAGGTCCTGCTCCCAGAAGAACCGGGCGTCCGAGAGCCGGGCGCGGATCACCTTCTCGTTGCCCTTGATGATCTCGGCGCCGCCGTCGGCGGCGATCAGGTTCGAGACCATCAGGAACTTGTTGGCGAGCTTTCCGGTTTTCGGGTCGCGCAGCGAGAAGCACTTCTGGTGGTTCTTCATCGACGTGATCAGGCACTCGGCCGGCACCGCCAGGAACGCCTCGTCGAACGTGCCCATCAGCACGGTCGGCCATTCGGTGAGGCCGGCGTTCTCGGCCAGCAGCGCCTCGTCCTCGACCAGCTCGAGCTTGGCCTTCGTGGCGACCGCCACGGCCTGCTCGCGGATCATCTCGATGCGCTCGGAGGCCGGCAGCAGCACCTTGGCATCCTTGAGCTTGGTGCCGTAGTCCTCGAAACTCTTGACCTCGAACGGCGTCGTTGCCGTGGAAGCGATGGCCGCGCGTGATGTGCGCCGCTCGCGACGCCGCCGACCTCGAGCGGCACCACCTTGCCGCCGAGCAGGCAGACGATCGACTGCAGCGGCCGCACCCAGGTGAAGTCGCCCGCGCCCCAGCGCTGCGACTTGGGCCACGGGAAATTTGCGCCAGACGTCTCGGCAGCGACATCGGCGATGATCGACCGGCGCCGGCTGGCCCGGCCTTTTCGATGCGCGCGACGTAGAAGTCGCCCTTCTTCGCGTCCTTGACGATCTCGGCCTCGCCGATGCGCTCGAGCCCCGCGCCCTTGAGGAAGCCCTGGATGGCGGCCTCCGGCGCGCCGACGCGCGGCCCCTTGCGCTCCTCCGCGATGGCCGGCGACGTCTCCGGCACGCCCTTCGATGACCAGCGCCAGGCGGCGCGGCGTCGCGAACGCCATGGCCGTCCCGGCCGCGAGGCCCCTGCGCTTTCAGGCCCTCGACCACCAGCCGCTTCAGGTCCTCGGCGGCGCGCGCCTGCATGCGCGCCGGGATTTCCTCGGAGAAAAGCTCGAGCAGCAGTTCGGACATGGGGGCTGGCCAGGTTGCAGGTGTTGCGTCGCGGACATCGCCGCGGGTGGTCCGTTACCCCTAGCGGCCGACGCCGGTGGGGGCAAGCGGTGCGGCACCGGACCACCATAACGCAATCGCCCCGGTCGGCCGAGCCGGATAAGTTTTCTGGCGTCGGCTGCCGGACACTTTGCGATCGCACGCCATGGACGCACCGGCGCGGCCTTCAACCATACCTTGGATTTCAGCGGCGGCGGCCTCGCAATTTCTCGAGTTTGTCGTACATTGCCGCACCGACCGCCCCCCGGTCCCGCCCGCGATCCGTCCGGGCGGGACCCGGTCGGCAGAGCAAAGATGTTCCGACTACATCCAAGGAGCGCCCCATGGCCGATACCGACTACACCACCGACATCAAGAAATATGCCCCGAGCGTCAACGACAAGGCCGTGCAGGGCATCGTCAAATATCTCGGCATCGCATTGAAGAGCAGCAAGGATGCCGCGCATGGTCTCATGCTCGTCGAAGGACGAGCTCGAGCGCGTCCGCGACGGCTTCATGAAGAAGAAGCTGAAGATGACCGCAGCCGACGCCGATCTCGACAAGGTGCTCAAGGCGCGTCTGCGACCAGATGAAGGCCGACACGACCAAGCATCGCGTCACCTTCTGCTATCTCTCGCCGAGAAAGCCGGCAAGCTCGGCGACGCTCTGAGCGACCACCGCTCCCTCGGTCAGCCGCCGAACATGACAAAGCCCCGACGGTTCGCCCGCCGGGGCTTTTCATTGAATGCCAGTCCAGACTGGGCCGTTGTCAAGCTATCCCTTACCCATCACGTACTCCGGCAGCCAGAGCGCGAGCGCCGGAAACGCCATCAGCAGGAAGATCAGCACCAGCATCGCGCCGACGAACGGCAGTGCGCCCATGATGACGTCGCGCACCGGGCCGCGTTCGCGCATGCCCTGCACGACGTAGAGGTTGAGCCCGACGGGCGGCGTGATCAGCGCCGCCTCGATCAGGATCGTCAGCACGATGCCCCACCAGATCGGGTCCCAGCCGAGCTTGATCACGATCGGATAGATGAACGGCGTCGTCAGGATCATCATGGAGATGGTCTCCATGAAGCAGCCGAGGATCAGGTAGAACACGATGATCAGCAGCATCGTGCCGTACTTGCCGAGGCCCAAGGCCTCGATGCGCCTTGCCGATGCCGTCGGTGGCGCCGAGGGCGGCCAGCACGAAGTTCAGGAACTGCGCGGCCAGGATGATCAGCATGATGATGCCGGTCGTGCGCATCGTGCCTTCGCCGACGGCGCGCAGCATCGCCCAGGAGACCTTGCGCTCGCAGGCACGCCAGGATCAGCGAGGCGACGACGCCGAGCGAGGCGGCTTCCGTCGGTGTCGCCCAGCCCGCATAGATCGTGCCGATCGACGACCAGGAAGATCAGGAACGGCGGGATCAGGTCGAGCAGCCCGCTGAAGCGCTGCCGCCACGACTGGTCTCGATCGGCGTGCCGCCCTTGCCGGGATCGAGGATGCAGGCAACGAGCACGATCAGCATGAAGAAGCTGGCCAGCAGCGAAGCCCGGGATGAAGCCGGCGAGATAGAGCCGCGGCACGCTGTTGTTGGTCAGCAGCCCGTAGAGGATGAAGTTGATCGACGGCGGGATCAGAATGCCGAGCGTGCCGCCGGCGGCAATCGTGCCGAGAAACAGCGACTCGTTGTAGCCGCGCTTCTTGATCTCGGGGATCGCGACCGTGCCGACCGTGGCCGCCGTCGCGACGCTCGAGCCGGAGGTTGCGGCAAACATGGCGCAGGTGCCGATATTGGCGTGCATCAGGCCGCCCGGCAGCCACGAGAGCCACTGCGCGATGGCGTTGTAGGCGCGCGTCGCGATGCCGGCGCGCAGCAGGATCTCGCCGAGCATCACGAACAGCGGGATGGCGAACAGGATGTATTCGCTCGACGAGTTCCAGATGATCTCGCCCATGGCGCGGTGCAGCGGCATCGACCGAGTAGAAATTGTTCAGCGCCATGCCGAGCACGCCCATGACGGCGGCAACAGGCACGCTGATGGCGAGCAGGACGATCAGGCAGATCGAGAGCGGTGATCGAGCATGGCTTATTGCTTCCCCCCGTGCGGCGTCTCGATGCCGAGGCCCTTGAGCTCGCCCTCGATCTCCTCGTCCTGCGACGAGGCGCCGGCGATGGCGTTGACGGCCGCGTAAGTCGCCGCTGAACAGCATCGCGCAGCGACACGCAGGATCGCGACGACGATGGTCACGAAGAACAACACGATGCCGAGCCAGCCACGGGATCTGCGACCACGGCGAGCGGAATGCGCAGGTTGGTGTTCGAGCGGTTGTACTCGATCAGGTTGGTCGTCGACGACGTTGAAGGCCCGCTCGACCAGGGCGCCGACGAAGATGGCGAGGCAAGATCAGCGCCACGAGATCGAGCACAGCCGCGCAGCATCTGGGCTGAAGCTGCCATAGAGCGCGTCGATCCGCACATGGCCGCGTGTGATCAGCACATGCGCCATCGACCAGCTGGTGCCGACGGCGAACAGGTAGCCCGAAATCTCGTCGGAGCCGGAGAACGTCAGGTTGATCGCGGACCCAGCTCGCCGGCTTTCGCCAGACCGCCCGGATCGATCGAGAGCTTGCGCGCAATCCACGCAATGAGATCGAACAAGTCCGGGATGGCCTTGCGGATCATGACCTCGGCGGTCACGATCAGCGCCGCGATGAACAGCAGCGCGCAGCCGGCGACAATCGCGCGCTGCGCAAGGCCGCGTCAGGCCATCCCAAAGTCGATCCATGTCTTCCCCCCGTAGTCGATCTGTGCACTCAAACTGCTCGTAAAAATGCGACCGGTCGTTTCTCGCGTCCGAGCCTCTCTCGCTAGCTGATTCGTCAGTTGGCTTTCGCCACCAGACCGTACTTCTTGCCGATCAGCTCGGTCCATTTCGCCGCGCAGGCCTCGCCGCAGCGTTTGGCCCAGGATTTCAGAACGTGTCGTTCAGGGCCTTGTCGCGCGCCTTGAGATCGGCCTCGGTCGGTTTGACCAGCTTGAGCTTGCCCGGCGGCCCGACGGGACAGGGGCCGGTCCCCGTCGTGCAGTAGATCGCCGTCCTCGGTCTCGGCCTCGATCAATTTCCACGAGCGGTCCTCGAGCTTCTTGACCTCGTCCTGGATCAGCTTCGCGTGTCGGGCGACAGCTTGTTCCACATCGTCAGGTTGGCCGCGAGGAAGCCGGCGGTAAAGCCGACCGGCAGGCGGAAGAGCGTGTTGGTCACTTCCGGCCATTTGGCCTTGTAGGCCGGCATGGTGCCGGTGATGCCGCAATCGACGACGCCCTTCTCGAGCGCCGGCACGACCTCGCCGAACATGATCGTCACGCCGATGCCGCCGAAGTGCCGACGACCAGATCGGACTGGGACGTGCCCTGCACGCGGACCTTCTTGCCCTTCAGATCCTCGACGCTCTTGATGTCGCCTCGGCAGTAGAAATCCTGCTCCGGCCAAGTGTGGGTGCCGAGGATGATGGAGTTATGCTTCTCCTTCATCACCTTCTGCATCTCGGGCATCCAGAGATTGGCGATGTCGCGGCTCATCTCGAAGTCGCGCGCGACGCCGGCGATGTCGATCGCCTCGATGACGGCGCCGCCGTCCTCGACGAAGATCGGGATGGCGAAGGCGAAATCGAACACGCCCTGCTTCAGCAGCCGCAGCATCTCCGGGCCCTTGAGGTTGAGCTCGTTCTGGGCCTTGATGTTGGCCGTGAGCTTGCCGCCCGAAGCCTTGGCGAGGCTCTCGGTCCAGAACGGCTTCTCGAGCGCCGACCAGTTGGTCAGGAAGTTGAACGTGCCGACGACGTTGAACTCCTTGGTGTCGATATTCTGGGCCTGGGCGGCACCGGCCCCGACAAGACATCCGGCTAAGAGCGGCCGCCAACGGTGCGGCAACGATGCGAAGCATGCAACGCTCTCCCATGGTGAGACACGGGTGGTCGCACGTCAAACTTCGCTCGTCGACATCTCGAGCTTCTCGCAGTCGTACTGGGGCCTGTTGGCATGCCGCTTCTCCGTCCACGACCCCGGTCGGGGTGCTTCCGCCCTTGTCCTTGGCATAACGAAAGAGAAAGGCCCGGCAACTCGATGCCGGCGCCTGTGTCCTGTCAGTTGGCCTTCGCCACCAGACCGTACTTCTTGCCGATCAGCTCGGTCCACTTGGCCGCGCAGGCCTCGCCGCAGCGCTTGGCCCAGCGCCTTGAGCACGTGCTCGTTGAGCGCCTTGTCACGCGCCTTGAGGTCGGCGTCGGACGGCTTGACCAGCTTCAGCTTGCCGGGAGGGCCGGCCGGGCAGGCGCCAGTGCCGGTGGTGCAGAACACGCCGTCCTCGGTCTCGGCGGCGGTCGACTTCCAGGAGCGGTCCTCGAGGTCCTTGACCTGCTCCTGGATCAGCTTCTGCGTGTCGGGCGAGAGCTTGTTCCACATCGTCAGGTTGGCGACCAGCATGCCGACGGTGAAGCCGACCGGCAGGCGGAACAGCGTGTTGGTCACTTCCGGCCACTTGGCCTTGTAGGCCGGCATGGTGCCGGTGATGCCGCAGTCGACGACGCCCTTCTCGAGCGCCGGCACCACCTCGCCGAAGGCGATGGTGACACCGGTGGCGCCGAAGGCCGTCGCGAGATCGGCCTGCGAGGTGCCCTGCACGCGGATCTTCTTGCCCTTGAAGTCCTCGACGCTCTTGATGTCGCCGCGGCAATAGAAGTCCTGCTCGGGCCACGTGTGCGTGCCGAGGATGATGGCGTTGTGCTTCTCCTTCATCACCTTCTGCATCTCGGGCAGCCAGATGTCGGAGATGTCGCGGCTCATCTTGAACGTCGCGCGCGACGCCGGCGATGTCGACGCGCCTCGATGATGGCGCCGCCGTCCTCGACGTAGATCGGCAGCGCGAAGGCGAAGTCGAACACGCCCTGCTTCAGCAGGCGCAGCAGCTCGGTGCCCTTCAGGTTCAGCTCGTTGACGGCCTTGATGTTGCCCTTGAGGTTGCCGTTCGAGACCTTCGGCAGGTCCTCGGTCCAGAACGGCTTCTCGAGCTTCTGCCAGTTGGTCAGGAAGTTCCACGTGCCGACGACGTTGAACTCCTTCTTGTCGATGGTCTGGGCATTGGCCCCGCCGGCCACAGCCACGCTGGCTGCGACTGCGGTTGCCGCAAGAAAACGACGCATGAAACCCTCCCCTTGAGGTCTGTTGATTGACGGGGCCCCGACGGAGCCAGCTCACACCAAAGCTGAAATGCAGCGGCTTCGCAAGCGCTGGTGCCAGCCTTCGCTTGCCGATCGGGTTGAAACACTCGCGCGAAACACGGACACGCCGCGCAGGCCGGAGCAGGCCAGGGGAGCGGCTCTAGTGCATTCACTATAAGATAAACTTATCAGTTAGCTGCGAACTGGTCGCCATCTTGCGCCGGCCGCGGTCCGCCCTCATTTACCTGCCACAGTGAAAATCCCTTGGCGGTGGACCGGTCCACCGAGCAATTGAGGCATTGGCCAACTTGACTGAGAGAACCATTTCCCGGCTGCTCTGGTTGTTCTTCCTGGCTGCGGCCGTCGTCTTGAGCTTTCAGTTCAGCGACCGCCTTGAAGGCCTGTTCGCCGGCCGCGGCAAGCTCACCGTCACCGACGACGCTGTTCGCGACACGGTGACGCTGCATTGGCGCGGCGGCGTCGAAGCACCGATGCACACCCGCCTGAGCGAGGCCTTCCGCGAGCACCGCGACAAGACCCGGCGCTTCGTCGTGTCGCTGGCCTCGCCTGGCGGCAAGCTCGACCATGGTGGCGAGGTCGTCCAGCTGATCAAGACCATGCAGCGGACCCATAGCGTCGATACCGTCGTCGAGGGCCGCAGTGTCTGCGCCTCGATGTGCGTGCCGATCTATCTGGCGGGCACCAGGCGCCGCGCCTCGCGGCAGGCCCGCTTCATGTTCCACGAGGTGAGCTTCCGCGACGGTTTCACCGAGGAGAAGAGCCAGGTGCCCGAGGTTGCCATCCGGCGCAGCACCGACCAGTTGTTCGAGCGCTATTTCCGCCCGGCCGGCGTCAGCGACGCCTGGATCCGCAGCCTCCGCCCGCTGATGCAGGGACGCGACGTCTGGCGCACCGCCGAGGAGCTGCAGGCCGAGCAGTCCGGCATCGTCCACGAGGTCAATTGACGTTCTGGAGCAGGCGGCCGTTACCGCCCTTTCGCCAGCACGTCGCGCAGCACCCCGGCGTCGCCCCCGAGCCAGCGGTGCCCTCGGGGATGCTGTCGATCCTGGCCTTGACGCGTCGGGAAAGCGGGCCTGTAAAGATGGTACCAGCCCGCTCCTGGCCGGGTCGCATCATCCTGCTCGGCGCCGGCGATCTGCTCGAAGAGATCGGGTGTCGCAGTCCCGGCGAGCGTCACCGCGGCAAGACGATGCAGCGCACCGTTGCCCAGTGCCATACCAGTCTTCGCCGCGGGCCGGTGCCAGTTCTGCCAGGACCACCAACGGCATCACCGCGAAGGCATGATAGTGGAGCGCGCGGCCTTTGCGCTCGACCTCCTGTTGCAGCGTGCCATCCGGCGCGATGTCGCCGCTGCGTCCTGCATGATGCCGCGCGCCATCTCCCAATGCTCGGGCTGTCGGCGGCGATGGCGTGGCGCCGAGCGCCAAGACCCAGCCAGTACCAATGATTGTTCCGCTTGCGCTCGCGGTCGTCGAAGAATGCGCGCGCAATATCGGCAAATTTGACCAGCCACGGCTCGATATGGTTCGCTGCTCTGGAGCGGGCAAAGCGGCGCACTTTCAGGTAGGCGAGCGCCACTCCTGCGAGATCCCATTTTCGCTGGTATTCGGCCTGCTTGGTCTCCATGCGTCCGAGCCAAGCTTCGCCCTTCGCCCAGGCTTCGAGCCAACTCAATGCGCACGCGCCGGCCTCGGCTTGGGCGTCGGGTTTGGCACGACGCCAGGATTTGTCGGCGTCCTGCGTCACTTGGCGTAGAAACAGGGTGAGCGGCTTCACTGCCTCTTTGTGGGCGGCGGCCAATTTGGCATCGACGACCGATCCCGCCTTGTCCCCATAAAAGCGCGGTAACGAGATGTCGCGGACCGGTGGCGGGGGCGCAGGCAGGCGGAGCAGCGAACGGGCTGGCGACGGCAAAGGCGAGTGCCAGATTGCCTGCAAGGAGCTTGGCGCTGCGACAGCCGGTGCGGGTGGATTTGTAAACACCAAACATCAAGGCGAGCGTCTCCCTGATCCGATGGGCGGGTGATCGGCGGCGTTACTTGGCACGACCCGCAAGCAGTATGCGAGGATTCGTGCGCTGCCTATCACCGGCCCGACCGCGAGGCGACGCCATATGCTTGACAGACGGAGCAGCCATGCATGGCTTAACCAGCAAATTCGAGGGGAATAGGGCGCTTCGGTTGGCCGCGGCGTCAGGTCGGTGCTAGCCTTTTTTCGGACCCTGCTCCCAAAATCATTCGATGAGGCTCCGCACCATGCACGACCGCTATTTGCGCACCGGCATCTTCCTGGCGCCGTTCCACGCCCTCGACGAGAACCCGACGCTCGCCATCGAGCGGGACATGGAGCTGGTCGAGCATCTCGATCGGCTCAACTACCACGAGGCCTGGATCGGCGAGCACCATTCCGGCGGCTTCGAGATCATCGCCTGCCCGGAGATGTTCATCGCCGGCGCCATCCAGCGCACGCGCAACATCCGGCTCGGCACCGGCGTCGTTTCGCTGCCCTACCACCATCCCTTCACGCTCACCTCGCGCATGATGCAGCTCGATCATATGGCGCGCGGCCGCGCGATGTTCGGCGTCGGCCCCGGCTCGCTGATCTATGACGCCGACAAGATCGGCCTCAAGGCCGCCGACCAGCGCCGCCGCATGGCCGAGAGCCTCGATTGCATCGTCGAGATGATGCAGGGCGGCATGGTCACCAAGAAGACCGACTGGTTCACCCTCAACGAGGCCAAACTGCAGCTGATGCCCTATAGCCAGCCCGGCATGGAGATGGCGGTCGCCTGCTCGCGCTCGCCGGTTGGCGCTGTTGCGTCCGGCAAGCACGGCATCGGCATGATCTCGATCGGCGGTACCAACGACGAGGCGCTGGTGGCACACGCCAAGAACTGGTCGATCCACGAGGAGGCGGCCCGTGCCGCCGGCAAGACGCCCGACCGCTCGAAGTGGCGCATCACGACCTTTGCCCATGTCGCCGAGACGCGCGTGATCGGTCCCTCCGAGTGGTGGCGCCGGGTGTGCGGACGTTCGGGCGCCGGAGCGTGGGCACTAGGTTCCCGCCGTCGGCGGCTTGCCTTGGAGGACAACAGATGGTGAACGCCGAGAAGCGGCGACGGACCGCGGTGCCGAAGCAGAACAAGTCCTCAGGGTCTGAGGTCGCCCGCTCCGGTCGAGATCGTCAAGGAGGCCACCCAGCCGTCGCTGGGGGCCAAGCTCCGCTACCGGTTCGACCTCGCGCTGTCGCGCGGGCCGCTCGTGGTCATCGGCTACCTCGGGCTGGTCATGCTGGCCATCATCGTGGTGGCGTCGATCGTGATCTGGGCTGCTCCAGCTCAAGGGCGTGAACGGCGGCGAGCCCATCGACAGCCCGTTCGACGCGTTCTGGCAGTCGATGCTGCGCGTGGTCGACTCCGGCACCTTCGCCGGCGACGCCACGCTGGCCGACCCGCATCGTCGGCCTGCTCATCACCATCTGCGGCATCTTCCTCGCCGGCAGCCTCATCGGTCTCATCGCCAGCGCCGTCGACCAGCAGATCGAGCAGCTCCGCAAGGGTCGCTCCACGGTGCTCGAGACGGGCCACACCCTGGTCCTCGGTTGGTCCCCGCGGTTGCCCACGATCGTGAGCGAACTGGTCGAGGCCAACTCGAACCAGAAGAAGGCCGCGTTCGTGGTGCTGGCGCCCGAGGCCAAGGACGAGATGGAGGACGAGCTCCGGGTGCGGGTCCCCGACACCGGCACCACCCGGGTCGTGTGCCGTAGCGGCGACCCATCGAGCCCCGCAGATCTCGAGCATGGTCAACGTGGCGGGGCCCGCTCGATCATCGTGCTCGCCGGCGACGAAGGCGATGCCGGCGTGGTGAAGGCGGTGCTCGCCGTGCGCAGCGTCGACCCCCTCTTCGCCAACGCCCACGTGGTGGCCGAGCTGGACAACGCCGGCCACGCGGCCACGCTGCGCACCCTCACCGAGGGCCGCATCGTCACGATCCAGGCCGACGAGATCATCGCCGAGCTCACCGCCCAGGCCTGCCACCAGGCGGGCCTCGCCGCGGTGTTCCGCGAGCTCCTCGACTTCGACGGCGACGAGATCTACTTCACCGCCGTCCCCGAGCTCGAGGGCGTCACCTACGCCGAGGCGCTGCTCGCGTTCGAGACCTGCTCGGTGCTCGGGCTGGATCCGACGCCGACGGCGTGGTCGAGCTGAACCCGCCCGCCGACGCCGCGTTCGGCGCCGGCTACGAGCTCATCACCGTCGCCGAGGACGACGACACGGTCGTGTTCACCGGCGTCGTCGAGCCGCCGGCGGTCGACGGTCGACACCACGGCGGCCTTCGACGAGGCAGCCGCAGCGCATCTTGATGATCGGCTGGAGCGACCTCGGTCCAGGCGTGCTCGCGCGAGCTCGACGAGTTCCTCGCCGCCGGGCTCCGCCGTCGACCTCGTGGTCGACCCGGCGCTGGTGGCGTCGGACGTCGAGCACCTCTCACCGGCCGTGCCCGACACGCAGCAACTGCATCGATCACCGTGCACCAGGGCGGCCGTGGACCCGAGGGCGCTCATGGCCATGGCGACCGCGTGCCGGTTCGACCAGGTCGATCGTGCTCGGCTACCGCGACCCGGTGCCCGATGAGCGAGGCCGATGCCCGCACCATGCTGACCCTGCTCACGCTCGACAAGGCGTTCAGCCGGCGCCGCCGACGCGCCCACGAGTGGTGGCCGAGATGCTCGACCGGGCCAACGTGGCCGTGGCCCAGACCACCGGCGTCGAGGACTTCATCGTCAGCGACGAGCTGTCGAGCCTGATGATCGCCCAGCTCTCCGAGCGCCTCGAGCTCCACAAGGTGTTCGACGAGCTGTTCGACGCCGACGGGTGCTTCGTCGCGCTCCACCCGGCGCCGCATGTACGCGCCGGCCACGCCGGTGCCGTTCGCCGCGATCGTGGCGGCCGCGTCGGCAGCGCGGCGAGACCGCGTTGGGCTGGCGCATCGATGCCACCGGCGAGGTCGTGGTCAACCCGCCCAAGATCGGCCAGATCCAGCTCAGCGAGCTCGATCAGGTCCTGGTCCTCGGCCCCCGCTGACCAGCGGTGTCGAGCGGGCCTGCCGATCAGGATCGGGTGTCGCCGTACTTGGCGGAGGCGGTGGCCTTGGCCGGGGTCTCGTCCATCTTCTCGGGCCAGTACGGCGGCGGGAACACGGTGCGGTCGTCGCTGATCTCGTCTCGGCGTAGAACTGCGAGTACCACTTGCGGAACTTCATGAACGGGCCGTCGGTGTCGGCCAGCGCCGGGCGGACCAGGTGGGCCTTGTTCTCCCAGATCGGCATGTCCTCGTCGAACTGCTTGTCGACCTCGGTGGCGAAGGCCTCGCCCACCGTCGAGTTGGTGGCGGCGTCGCCGAAGTTGCGCACGTAGAAGTTGAAGCGGGTCTCGGTCTGGTCGGCGTCGATCGGCGTGGACGCCGCCGACGAGGAACGTGTCGACGATGCCGCTGAAGCGCACGATGCTCGAAGCCCGGGCCCGTCGGCGATCGACGTCGATGCGGCCGTCGACGACGCCGCGGGGCGTGGGGAACTGCTGGATCGACTCCATGAGCGTCCGGTGGCCGTCGGTCTCGTAGCTGCTCGATCTCCGGGACCTCGGCCACGTTGTGCACGTAGCGGAAGTGGGCGGAGTCGACGGCGTTCTCGGCCATCTCCTGGATGCCGGCCTGCGACGACGTGGTTGGCTTCGTGGGCCCGCTGAACTCGTCGGTCGTGGATCTCGGCGACCGCGTCGATCTCCCAGGTCGGCGGCTCGTCGTGCGGGTGGTACCAGGCGTAGATGAAGCCGTTGCGCTCCGCGACCGGGTAGGTGCGGAGCTTGGCCTTGCTGTTGGTGCGCTCGCAGTAGGGGATGTCGGTGTTGGTGCCCTCGGCGTCGAACTTCCAGCCGTGGAACGGGCACACGATCTCGCAGCCGTCGACCGTGCCGCCGTGGCCGAGGTGGGCGCCGAGGTGCGGGCAGAAGGCGTCCTGCACGTGGGCCTCGCCGTCCTCGTCGCGCCAGAGCGACCAGGTGGCGTGCCGAAGTAGTACGCGGCCTTGGTCTGCGCCGACCTCGAGGTCGGTCGGTCTCGGCCACCGCGAACCAGCCGAAGGGCATGGTGAACGGGTAGCGGTCTGGGCGTTGCGCTCGGTCATCGGGCCACCTGCTCTCGGGAAAACTAGAACATGTTCTAGTCTAGCGACGGCGTCGCGGCGAAGGGCGAGGTCCCGTCGTCGACGCGTCACTCGTCGAGCTTGAAGACCCGCATGGCGTTCTCGCGGAGGAACTTCGGCCACACCTCGTCCTTGAACGGCACGTCGGGCAGCTCGCGCGAAGATCCGGTCGAGGCTGAGGCCCATCGGGAAGTAGCCGGCGTACATGACCTTGTCGGCGCCGCGGGTGTTGGCGTAGTCGACGATCGCCTTCGGGTAGTACCGGGGGGCGAACGCGGAGGTCGAGTAGTAGAGGTTCGGCCACTTGAGCATGAGCTTGACGGCGAGATCGGCCCACGGCTCGGCGCCGTGGCGCATCACGAACTTGAGCTCGGGGAAGAACCAGCACACCTCGTCGATGAGCTCGATGTGCTGGCAGGCCGATCGGCACCCGGGGCCCGGCAATGCCGGCGGTGCACGCAGATCGGGATGTCGAGCTCGATGCACTTGGCGTAGAGCGGGAAGAACTTCTTGTCGTTGATCGGTACCTGCGGGAGGCAGCCCGGCCGGGAAGGCGATGGCCGCCTTGATGCCCGAGCGTCTCGTACGCCTTCACCAGGTCGCGGACGCCCTCCATGCCCCGGTTGGGGTCGACGCTGAACGAGCCGAAGAAGCGGTCGGGGTGCTCGCTGGACGGCGTCGAGCTCGTCGCTGGCGCTCCTCGAAGCCCGACGCCGATCATCGCCTTGTCGATGCCGTGGTGGTCCATCTGGTCGAGACGTGGCGCCGACCGGATCGTCGCCTCGGCTCGAGGTGCGGGACCTCCTTGAACATGTACTGCGGCCGGGAACTCGTAGTCCTTGCGACTCCTCGCGCGAGCTGCGGCTTCAGGAAGTCGTACCAGTCGCTCTGGTCGGCCGATCGGGGATGTCGAGCATGAGGTCGATGATCGCCGATGTCGGTGGGCATGGCCATGCGGCCACCCTACCGCAGAACTAGAACGTGTTCTCGTTCGGTGGCGGGAACCGGTCAGCGGTTGCGGGCGCGGGTCGTGTAGGTCCTCGGTGGCGAGGATGGCCTCGGCATGTGCCGTAGACGCCTCAGCGTTGGACCACGTGGTGTTCTCGGCGAGGTGGGCGCCCGGTCGAGCATGAGGGTAAGGATGACCGTGAGGGGCTGCGCCTGCCCGTTCGTCCGGCGGACGAACTCGCTCGACTCGGAGAAGCCGGCCAGCACCTGCCATGGGTCACCTTGCGGGCGTCGAGGCGCTTGGTCCAGAAGGCGATCCCGGCGGTATCGCCGGGTCGCTACCGAGGACGTTGAGGAGAGTGTAGATGCGCTGCACGAATCCGCGGTTGCCGAGCGAGCCGTACCGCCGGCGGAACTCGCTGGACCGGGCGAACTGCTCGGCGATGGACGCGATGCGCACGCCGCTGCGGTGCTGGGCGACCCAGTAGCGCAGGCCGCCGATGTCGGCGTCGCGCAGGAACGCAGCCCGGTACCGCGGGCGACCGGCTCGACCGAGCCACGGGCGATGCCGTCGCCCAGGACCTCTTCCATGAAGCTGCCCAGCGAGTGGGTGCCGTGGATCGCGGCGGTGTACGACTCGAGGTCGGGGTCGCTGAGCGGCCGGCCGCCCAGGGTGCGGCCCTGGCGGTCGACGAAGTCGGATGCGGAGTCGAACGGGAACACCGTGGTCGTCCCGCTCGGGCCGCTCAGCCCGTCGCCTTCGGCGTTGACGGCGGTGACGGTGACCGTGGCCAGCTTCCCGTTCGGCACGCCGGTGAAGGTGACCGAGCCGCCGGTGCCCGGTCCCGCATCGGCCACCTCGTTGGTCGCCGTGGTGCCATCGGTCTCGAGGTCGATCCGGTAGGAGGTCGGGCGGCGGATCGGCTTGC
>CAVUIK010000011.1:0-86563 GCA_963741565.1 uncultured Alphaproteobacteria bacterium
ATTTCTGCGCGAGCGTCGGAGCCGCCAGCATCGCGCCCGCCGCGACAGCCAATGCGACAGACCAACCGAGGCCTTTCAAACCAGAACCCATAGTCTCCTCCACGATCGGCTCCGATTGTGACGGATAATTCGCAAGGTCGAGCCGGAGCCATGCCACGCCGAGCGTCGGACGAAACTAGCAGCACAGATCCGTGCCCGTCTCGGGTATTCCAGCTACCCTATGCGGAACCAATCCGGCCGTCCGGTCGGCCACGGATCGCCCCAGCACTGCTGGCCGCCATCGATGGTCAACACTTCCCCGGTAATGAATTTTCCTGACGCCGCACCGAGATAAACGCACGCTTCCGCCACATCCCAGGCGTCGCCCGGCCGCTTCATCGGATTGGCCTCGAAGTAGGTCTTCGCCCCTTCCGGCGGATAGACCTCGAAACCCGAGGTCTCCAGGCATCCGGGTGCAATGCAGTTGACGCGGATATCGTGCGGCGCCCATTCGACCGCCACGCTCTTCGACGCATAGACGACGCCAGCCCGCGCAGCAGCCGTATGTGCGATGCCGGGCATGCCCCGCCAGATGTCCGCGACGATGTTGATGATGTTGCCGCCGGACTTGCGCGCCACCCACTCGCGGGCCGCCGCCTGCATCATGTACCAGGTGCCGTTGAGGTTATTGTCGATGACGGCGTTCCAACCCTTCACCTTGAAATCGAGCGCCGCCTGAGGGAACTGCCCGCCCGCGTTGTTGACCAGCAGATCCAATCGCCCCAACGTCTCCCACACCTCCGCGATGAAGGCCTGCCCCCGTTCCGGCTCGCGAATATTGAACGTCCGCGCCAGCACCCGCCCGCCGAACCCCTTGAGAAATGTCTCCGCTTTGGCGAGCCGCTCCTCGTTCCGCCCGGAAATCGCGAGATCGGCCCCAAGCCGCGCAAAAAGTGTCGCAATGGCCAGCCCGAACCCACTGCCGGCACCCGTCACCACGACGACCTTCCCTTTGAACAGGTCGGGACGATAGACCGTCTCGTGCGCCGTAAGCTCGTCCAGCGTGAACCCGAACCGGGGCTTGCCATCGCCTGTCATGGTTTCGATCCCTGTTTATCGTCATCCTGACAGACTATGCCGCGTCTGCGGCGCCCGCGCGACAAGCCCGGCACCGCCGGTTGACAGCCGCCGAGGCCCAAGCGTACCACCGCGCAACCTTTTTCTCGCGAATTCAACGATCGGTCGCCCCATGCTCGAGAAGACCTACCAGCCCGCCGACATCGAAGCCCGCATGTCCCAGGCATGGGAATCGGCCGATGCCTTCAAGGCCGGCCGCCCCGATCGTGCTTCAGCCCAGCCCTATTGCATCGTGATCCCGCCGCCGAACGTGACCGGCTCCCTGCACATGGGCCATGCACTCAACAACACGCTGCAGGACGTGCTCTGCCGCTTTGAGCGGATGCGCGGCAAGGATGTGCTCTGGCAGCCCGGCACCGACCACGCTGGCATCGCCACGCAGCTCGTCGTGTCGCGGCAGCTCGCGGACAAGCAAATCAACTATAAGGACCTCGGCCGCGAGAAATTCCTGAAGACGGTCTGGGAGTGGAAGGCGCAGTCTGGCGGCACCATCGTCAATCAGTTGAAACGCCTCGGCGCCTCCTGCGACTGGAGCCGTGAACGCTTCACCATGGACGAAGGGCTGTCGAAGGCCGTGCTCAAAGTGTTCGTTGAGCTGCACAAGGCCGGCCTCATCTACCGTGACAAGCGACTCGTCAACTGGGACCCGGAGTTCCAGTCGGCGGTCTCCGACCTTGAGGTAGAGCCGCGCGAGCACACCGGCTCGTTCAAGTGGTCGCGTGATCAGGTCGACAAGGACGGCAACCCCGTGGCGTTCAACGCCGCCGCACTCAACAAAATCCTCGACAAGGATCCGTCGGGGCACATGTATTACATCGACTATCCACTCAAGGGCGTCACCTACGACCCGGCCAACCTCGCGACCTTTGTGCGAGTTGGTACGACGCGGCCGGAGACCATGCTCGGCGACACCGGCGTCGCCATCCATCCCGAAAACCCGAAGCTCAAGCAACTCATCGGCAGGACGTGCATCCTGCCGATGGTCGATCGCGAGATCCCGATCGTCGGCGACGAGTACGCCGACCCCGAGAAAGGCACCGGCGCGGTGAAGATCACGCCCGCGCACGACTTCAACGACTGGGAGGTCGGCAAGCGCTGCAAGCTCGCAGTGATCAACATCCTCGATGCGACGGCGCATCTGAATGAGAACACACCGCCCGCCTATCGCGGGATGGATCGCTTCGCGGCGCGCAAGCGGATCGTCGAAGATCTGGCGGCGCTCGGTGCTCTCGAAAAAATCGAACCCAACACGCATGCGGTGCCGCACGCTCAGCGCGGCGACGCCATCGTCGAGCCTTGGCTGACCGACCAGTGGTATGTCGACGCCGCGACGCTTGCGAAGCCCGCACTTGACGCCGTGCGCAAGGGCGACACACGCTTTGTGCCCGAAAAGTACGCGAACGATTACTACCGTTGGCTCGAGAACATCCAACCCTGGTGCATCTCGCGTCAGCTCTGGTGGGGCCACCAGATTCCGGCATGGTACGGTCGAAAGCTCGACAAGACGCCGGGAGCTCGAGATTATTTCGTTGGTCACGAATTGGAAATTTTCTGTGCTGCTACAGAAGCAGAAGCGATCAAGACGGCTTCGGCGTACTCTGGTCTCGAGGTGAGAGTTGTCCAAACGCCAGGCTTTCGGAAGACCGTCAAGACAGCAGAGTTTGAAATTCTGGAGGGCACAGAAGGCAGCAGTGTCTACAGCATTTGGAGAGACGAGGACGTCCTCGACACCTGGTTCTCCTCCGCTCTCTGGCCGTTCTCGACGCTTGGCTGGCCGGACCAGACGAAGGAACTCGCGCGCTTCTATCCGACCAGCGTCCTCGTCACCGGCTTCGACATCATCTTCTTCTGGGTCGCCCGCATGATGATGGACGGCCTCCACTTCATAAAGGACGCCAACGGTAACCCGCAGGTTCCCTTCAAGGACGTCTACATCCACGGCCTCGTCCTCGACGAGAAGGGCCAGAAGATGTCGAAGACCAAGGGCAATGTCATCGACCCCCTGGAGCTGATCGACGTCTACGGCGCCGACGCACTGCGCTTCACGCTCGCCGCGATGACCGCGCAGGGGCGCAACGTGCGGCTCTCCAAGCAACGCGTCGAAGGCTACCGCAACTTCGCGACCAAACTCTGGAACGCCGCCCGCTTCGCCGAAATGAACGAGTGCCGCCGCGTGCCGGGCTTCGACCCCGCGAGCGTAAAGGAGACTGTCAATCGCTGGATCGCCGGAGAAACCCAGCGCACGGCCGCGGCCATCACCGCCGCCCTTGAAGCCTACAAGTTCAACGAGGCCGCCACCGCCGTCTACGAGTTCGTCTGGGGCACCTTCTGCGACTGGTACGTCGAGCTGACCAAACCGATTCTTGCCGGTGGTACGGAAGCTGCCAAATCCGAAACCCGTGCGATGACGGCGTGGGTAATCGACGAGATCCTGGCTCTGCTCCACCCCTTCATGCCCTTCATCACCGAAGAGCTTTGGGCGAAGACAGGCGAACGCGCGCCGGATGCCGTAGGTGGGCATCTGAAGGCGCCGGAAAGATCCCTCCTCGCACTCGCCGCGTGGCCAACCCACACCGGCTTCGCCAATGCCTCAGCCGACAACGAGATCAGTTGGCTCATCCGTCTCATTTCCGAGATCCGTTCGGTGCGCTCCGAAATGAACGTGCCCGCGGCCGCCAAGATCCCACTCGTGCTCGTCGGCGCATCGTCTGAAACCCAGGCGCGCGCCGCCCGCCACACCGACACGATCCTGCGCCTCGCCCGTCTCGACACGATCTCGTTCAACTCTGCCGCCCCGAAAGGTTCGGCCCAGGTCGTGGTCGGCGAAGCCACCGCCGCGATGCCACTCACCGGCGTCATCGACATGGTCGCCGAGCGCAAGCGCATGGCCAAAGAGATCGACAAAGTGACGGCCGAAATCAAGAAAGTGACGGACCGCCTCGGCAATCCGCAGTTCATGGCGCGGGCGCCGGACGACGTCGTGGAAGAACTGCGCGAACGCCAGACCGACTGGGAAGCCAAGGGCCAAAAGCTCACGGCCGCCCTCGCCCGCATCGACGCGGAGTAGCCCGCACGCGTGCGCATCCGGAACCGTTGCAGTACAGGTCTGCGTTCCCGGTCGATTCCGCATTTCCGATGCGGACGAGCAGAGGCTCAACCCATCGACTGTACTGTCACCCGCCCGACGCCCGCCGCCGTCATGTCCGCCCAGGCCTTGGCGAGCGTGCCGCCGGGCACCGTGGCTGCGTCAATGGCGCGGCAGGCGTCTTCCACAACCACCACATCCAACCCGAAGCGACGCCCATCGAGCGCCGTCCATGCGACGCAGAAATCAGTGGCGAGCCCAACCACAGTGGCCCGCGTCAGCCCGCGCTCCTTCAGATAGCCACCGAGCCCGGTCGGCGTTTTGCGATCCGCCTCCAGAAACCCCGAGTAGCTGTCCACATCGCGGCGCATGCCCTTGCGCACGATCATCGCGGCGTGCGGCACGTCGAGGCCGGCATGAAAGGCCGCGCCATGCGACCCCTGGATGCAATGCTCCGGCCACAAGACCTGCGCGCCGTAGGCCAGCGTCACGATATCGAACGCCCGCTTGCCTGGATGGGACGACGCGAACGAAATATGCCCCGCCGGATGCCAGTCCTGCGTCATCACCACGTGCGCGAACCGTCGCCCCAGCGCGTTGATCACCGGCACCACCTGGTCGCCTCCAGGAACCGCAAGCGCGCCACCCGGACAGAAGTCGTTCTGCACATCGACGACAATCAAGACATCGGTGTCCGTCAGCATATCCAGCCTCACGCGACTGCGCTTACTTCAGGTAACGCTCCCCGACCACATCCGCCGCATCACGGCGTTTCCTTTGATCAGATGGTGCCGTAAGGCCGCCAGCACATGCACAACCACAAGCCCCGCCATTGCCCACGACAAGTACATGTGCAGCCCCTCCCAGAATTTGAACACGTCCCGGTTGAGCACACTATGGACCGCTGGAACCTTCCAGACGCCGAACAGCGTCAGCTCGATCAGAGGCGCGCGTTGCGCGTCGAAGCGAACCGGAAAAGCACTCCAATTCATATATCCGGTGACAAGCAGCGCGATCATCAGGGCATACAGCGCGTAGTGGCCGGCGTGCGCCGCGAACCGCTCCCAAGCCGCACTGCCCGCGGGTTGCTCAGGCGTCGGCTCGCCGAGCCGCCAGACGATCCGCAACAACAGCAGGAGGCCAAAATATAGAAAGATGATCGAATGCCATTTGTAGTGCGGCAACCGTTCGGACCGCGCCAGCATGTTGGCCATCCAATAGCCGTGCGTCAGTCCGAATATGATGAGGGCTGCACTCACCCAATGCAGGCCGCGCGACACGCTCCCCCAGGTCTCATGGTCAGATCGCATGGTCATCGGCTGTCTCCGTCGCTCGGCTCGGCGCCCGTCCCACCTTACACCATACCGTCGGCATCAGATGTTCCTATAACGGATGGCCGCTCGCCCGATCCGGCAACCGCAGACCCTTCCGCTCCAGGCGCGGCAGCACCTCGGCGACGAAATCCGGGATCTCTTTCAGGTAATCGAGGAAGGCCACCGATGCCCCGGCAAACCCTGCCTGGCTGATCGCCGCCAAGTCGTCGGCCACATCATCTGGCGTGCCGACTAATGGAAACGTCCCGGGATAGGCTCCATCGAGCTTTTTCCCGCTCTGGCGCATGTAGCGGTTCTCCAGCGGACGCTCGATCTTCGGCCCCGCCATTGTGCCAGCCTTCGACCCGCGCTGGCGCCGGTAGTAGGCCTGCCCCTCGGAATCCGCCAGTTCCTCGGCAAAATAGAAATAGAAGTCTTCGGCTTCCTTCCGCGTCGGCCGGCAGACGACATGGCACATCGTGTAGACATCGAGCGGCCGGCCGTGCTGCGCCGTCAGCTTCGCGACATCGGCAACGATCCCCGGCGCCTGCTCGATCTCGGTCATGGTCGTGAACAGCGCGTCGGCCGCTTGCGCGGCGAAGTCGCGGCCCTTCGGAGAGAACCCCGCCGACATCACGAGCGGGCGCGGGCGCTGGACCGAGACGGGATTGGTCTCGAGCCGCTTCAGCTTGAAATAGGTGCCGTTCCAGTCGAACTCCGGCCCGCCCTCCAGCATCTTCGACCATACCCGATACCACTCGAGCCCGTGATCGTAGCGGGTGTCCTGGTCGATCGTGACGCCATGAAGATCGAACTCGTCCTGGTTCCAGCCGCACACGATGTTGAGCCCGGCACGTCCGTGCGTCACATGGTCGATCGTGGCGAGCGCCTTGGCGGCGAACGCCGGCGTCACCAGCGGCACATGGATGGTCGAGAACACGCAGATGCGCTTGGTCAGCGCGCCGATGGCCGCGCTGTGCGTCATCGTCTCGAACGACTTACCGTAGATGTTGGCCTTGCCCTGATAGCCCCGCCACTTGGCGACCGGCAGGATGAACTCGAGGCCCGCATCGTCGGCAATCCCGCACATGGCAGCGATGTCGTCCCAGTCGGCCTTCCAGCGCTCCGGCGCGAGGCTCATGGTCAGCCCGCCGTCGCAATTGGCCGAGAACACGCCGAGCTTCAGCCGGTTCGGCCCCCGCATCGGATTGGTGTGGCTCTTGCCTGCCATCGCATCTGCCCCAGCCCAGCGCTCAGAACTTGATCTTGTCGACACCATAGAACCGTTGCACATCGCTAACCCGTGCCTGGCTCGGGACGGAATTGAAGAAGCCGTGCCGGCTATGCTTGATGCCGGTGGCCCGCGCCAGATCGACCATCAACTCGGCCATCTTCAACGAGACCGCCAACGTATCCATGATCGGAACATCATCGACGCGCGTTACGCCGGCCCGTGCCAGCAGCAGGCTCAACGGCACCTCGCCCGGGATGATCACGTCAGCGCCCTCGTCGCGGATCATGGCCCGGGCCGCCGCCTGGAACTTCTCGATCACGGACTTCGGATCGCTGTAGCCGGCCAGTACGTCGCGAAACGTCAGTCCGGATGCCCGGATCGCGGCAAACCGGTTCGCCAGCCCATACGCCGCGATCTGCTCCCGATAGAGCGGGATCATGCGGTCGATGAACAGCAGCACGCCAAACCGCTGGCCATACATCGTCGCCAAGTGAAACGTCGCCTCGCCGAGTCCGACGACGGGAATGTCGACGATCGCGCGCACCTCCCGTAACATCGGATTGGGCAAGGTGCACATCGCATAGGCGTCGTAACCTTGGCGCTCCGCGGCTTGGCCCGCCGCAATCCATTGGTTGCCATGCATGGCGTAAAGGTAGCCATATCCGATGTCGTCGCCCGGATAGTTTGCGGGATATGTCCCCTTGAGCTGGCCGTGCCAGGAGACTTCTGTGTCGGGGCGCAGGATTTTCTTCGCATGCGCCTTCATGCCATCAGCATAAGCGGGCAGGTCTTCGAGCACCGTGAAGCTCTGGTGCCAGATGCGCATCGCCATTGCGGAACCCTTTCGTTGGCGGTCACGACGTGCCAGCGTGCCACTCATCGGGGGCTCGTGCCAAGCGCCTACACGCAACGCAGCCCTCAGACATACGCAATGAAGCGGCCCAGCGCCACGGCTGCGAGTCAGAGCACATGCTCCGGTTGCGCAGCCTTGACATCCCGCTTCTCGGTCCAAATACTCATCATACGATGAGGCATACGCCCATCGGCTTTCTTAAGGCTTTTAGGAGTGCAACATGCCGAAATTCCTTCGGGCACTTGATGCGAGAGGGCTCGCGATTGCCGCGGCCCTGATGCTCAGCTCGGCGCTCACGCCGGCCGCCCAGGCCCAATTCACCTTCCAGGAGTACCCTCTCGCCGCGGGGTCGACACCATTCGGCATCACGCTCGGGCCCGACGGCGCACTCTGGTTCACGCAACAGGGCAACAACCGCATCGGCCGCATCACTCAGGCAGGTGTGATCACCAGCTTTCTGATTACGACGGCGAGTAGCGGCCCACAGGGAATCACATCCGGGCCGGACGGCAATCTCTGGTTCACAGAGAATACTGCCAACAAGATTGGCAAGATCACCACGGCTGGCGTAGTTACCGAGTTCCCGCTGCCGACGGTGGGCAGCGGCCCCGCCGGCATCACCTTGGGTCCCGACGGCAATCTCTGGTTCACGCAGCAGACCGGCAATCGCATCGGTCGGATCACCACCGCCGGCGCCATCATCCAGATCGTCGTCCCGACCCTGAGCAGCCAGCCGGAGGGCATCACCAGCGGTCCCGACGGCGCGCTCTGGTTCACCGAGATGCAGGGCAACAAGATTGGCCGCATCACCACCGCGGGGACTATCACCAACGAGTTCCCGCTGCCCGCCGGCATCACGCGCCCGCACCGCATCGTGACGGGCCCCGACGGCAACCTATGGATCACGGCTGCCGGCGCCGATCGCATCCTGCGCATGACTACGGCCGGTGTGTTCACTCCCTTCACCATCCCGACGCCGTTCAACGAGCCGATCGGTATCACCGCCGGTTTCGACGGCGCGCTGTGGTTCACCGAGTGGGGTGAGAGGAAAATCGGCCGCATCACCACCACGGGCACCATCACAGAACAGCTGTTGCCGAACATGGGCAGCCAGCCGCAGGAGATCACCCAGGGTCCCGATGGCGCGCTGTGGTTCACCGAGCTCAACGGCAACCGCATCGGCACCATCCGCCCATCGTGCACGGACGCCTTCGCGGGCGCCACGGCGCTGTGGGGCACGCGCGGCTCGATCACCGCCACCAACGTCGGCGCGACCGGCGAGGCTGGCGAGCCGAACCACGCCGGCAACTCGACGCCGCTCAACTCGCTGTGGTGCAAATGGACCGCGCCGTCGCCAGGCGCCGTGACATTCGACACCACCGGCAGCCGCATCGACACCACGCTCGGCGTCTATACGGGGGCCGCCGTCAATGCACTGACCGCCGTCGTCTCGAACGACAACGCGCCGGCGCCGCATGCGCGGGTGACATTCAGTGCGGTGGCTGGCACCACCTACTTCATCGCCATTGATGGAGCAGCTGGCGCGACCGGCGAGATGCTGCTCACCTGGAACCAGAACCCGTCGACCTCACCCCTGCTGTCGGCGGTGCTCCCCTATGCCCGCTCGGGCCTGCTCAACGCGCCGGTCACCGCCTTCGGTGCGATGATCAACACGGGTGGCGGCGTCGCCAGTTCGTGTGCTCCGGCCCTGCCGCCGGGCTTCCCGGCATCGTTCCTGTATCAGACGACGAGCCCGGCCAACGTGCTGGTCGGATCGCCTTCGACGCCGGTCAATATCGCGGCGGGGGCGACGCAGAACTTCGTGTTCGGCCTCACGCCGTCGCTGCAGATCAATGCGGCCGAGATCCCGGTGATCTTCGCCTGCACAAGTGCGACGGCAACGAGCACGGTGGGCCTCAACTCGTTCATCACATCGGCCGGCACGGCGGCGACGCCGGACATGGTGGCGATCGGGGTGACGCCGAGCAATGACGGCATCGTCGACATTCCCGGCAACACCGGCACTGGGCTGTTCGCGGCCGCAGTGGTCAACATTGGAGCGGCAGGGGCCATCACGGCGACCGCCGACGACGGCGGCCGCAGCCTGCCCGTGGTCCTGACGCTGTGCGAGACAAACGCATCGGGCGTATGCATCAATCCGGCGACGCCGAGCACCTCGGTGTCGTTCACCAGCGCCTTGAACCAGATCTCGACGTTCACGATCCTCGCACTTGGCACCGGCAACGTGCCGTTTGATCCGGCCAATAACCGGCTGTTCCTGCGCTTCAAGACGGCGGACGGCATCACGCGCGGGGCGACCAACGTCGCCGTGCGCACAAGCGTTCCCGACGCCGCGGTCGCGCAGCAGGCGGCCTCTCGCTGAGGCGCAAACGCGAACGATTCACAACCAGCGACGCGGGCCATCGAGCCCGCGTTTTGCGTCGTGGTACGCGACGCAGCCCTCAGAGATACGCAATGAGCCGGCCGAGCGCTACGACCGTGAGCCAGAGCACGAGCGAAATCGCAGCGGCCCAGGCGATGCCGTCACGGCCCGCTCGCGACGTCGGCCCGGCATCGGCCAGCCGCGCGATCGATTTTGGCCCCGCCAGCAGCGCGTTGGCGAGCGCGGCCAGGATCACAGCGATCTTGAGCTGAAACACCGGGTTCACCGCGAGATGGCTGGCCTCCGCTGTGAACAGCACAAGGCCCGTCACTGCCACACATCCGAACAGACTCATGGCAGCCCGGCGTGCCCGCATCGCCAGCGCATGCCCGCCGCCGATCCGGCCTAACAGGGCCAGATCGATCACTACGACCGCGGCAAAGAACAAGACAACAGCGACCACGTGCCCAACGTTGGCTGCCGGATAGGCCCAAGGCGACTGCCGGATCGCCAGACCGAACCCCGATGCCTCGAGCGCCACCAGGAACCTGGGCGCACTGGCGTCCATCACTCTGTTCTCCGGCTGATCGCGGCGCAGGCAACGGCCAGCCCCAGTAATGGGCCGCCGCCTAAGCGCGTTGCGGTCATCGAACGACACCACAAGTCCGGTACTCCTGAACAACTCCAACGCTCAGCCGGGGAACGGGGCATCAGCGCATCTCGATGGTCTTGCCGTCGACGGTAATGCGCTCGGCCCGCATCTCATCCTTCTCGACGGTCGACGGATAACCGAAGGCCGAAATGTCTTTGGCGGCCGCCACCATCTCGGCCAGCGCGCCCCGGTTGAGCATGCGCGAGGTTGGCGCCAACGTCACCGTCCATACCTTGTCGGCCGCCTGCACCGTCACCGACACGTGCGGATTTTCGTATCTGGACGTGAGCACCTTTCCAGTGACGGTCACGGGGGTCTTGGCGTCATAACTCCCCCATCCGTGATGGGCGAGCGCAAGGCTCGCGGATGCTGCGAAGAGTGTGAGGGCCAACACGGTGCGCGTCATCGTCATGGGGTATCCTCCTGGATGCACTTCGCAAGATATGGCCATCCGGCACGTCAGCGACCAGAGGCGTCAAGCGGCTCTGCCGCGTTCCGGATAGAGCGACAAAAGGCCCGCCTCGGTTGCCGGACATACACCGCGCTCGGTGATGAACCCCGTCACAAGCCGCGCTGGCGTCACGTCGAACGCCGGGTTGGCCGCCGCCGATCCGGGCGCCGCAATCTCAACCGTTGCGAGACCGCCATCCGGCAGCCGTCCGGTCATTTTCAGTACCTCGTCGGCGGAACGCTCCTCGATCTCGATCTGGAAACCGTCGCGCATCGACCAGTCGATCGTCGAATGCGGTAGCGCCACATAGAACGGCACCTTGTTGTCATGCGCCGCCAGCGCCTTGAGATACGTGCCGATCTTGTTGGCGACGTCACCATTGCGCGTCACCCGGTCCGTGCCGACGATGACGAGGTCCACCTTGCCGTGCTGCATATAATGGCCACCGGCATTGTCGACGATGATCGTATGCGGCACGCCATGTGCGCCAAGCTCGAAGGCGGTCAGCGACGCGCCCTGATTGCGCGGCCGCGTTTCATCCACCCAAACGTGAACTTTGAGCCCTTTGTCGTGCGCCAGATAGATCGGCGCCGTCGCCGTCCCCCAATCGACGCAGGCGATCCATCCGGCATTGCAGTGTGTGAGGAGGTTCACAGCCTCGCCCGGCGTCTTCTTTGCCGCGATCGCCTCGATCAGACCCAGCCCATGCGTGCCGATGCGCCGGCAGGTCTCGACATCGTCATCGCAGATCTGCGCGGCCTTTATGTAGGCCGCCGCCGACCGTTCGGCCGGCATCAACGGCGCCAGCACCTTTCGCATCTCCTCGAGCGCCCAGCGCAGATTGACCGCAGTCGGACGCTGCGCGTTGAGGAACGCGATGTTGTTGGCGAGCGATGCATCCGAGGGATCGTCGCGTAAGGCCATCGCCAGACCGTAGGCCGCTGTCGCCCCGATCAATGGCGCGCCCCGTACCTGCATCGTCTTGATGGCGCGCGCTGCCTCGTTGACCGTCTTCAGAGCAAGTGTCTCGAAGCGATGCGGCAACCGCGTCTGCTCGATCACTTCGACATGACGCCCGTCGCCCGCAGGCCAGATCGTCCGATAGTGCCGGCCGTTGATTTTCATCGGTCGATCCTCCTGCGCAATAACCCCTCTATCCGTTCTCCGCTCTTGCATGGGGAGTAGGGGAGTGGCTCAATGCCCGTCGAACTTCATCAATGCGTGCACCTTGATACCGTCCTTTTCGAGCAGTTTGGCGCCACCGAGCTCAGGCAGATCGACCAGAAACGCTGCCCCGATGATCGTGCCGCCGAGCCGGCGGATCAGTTTCGCCGCCGCCCCCGCAGTGCCGCCCGTCGCAATCAGGTCGTCGACAATCAGCACCCGCTTGCCACGAGCGAGCGCATCCTGATGCATCTCCAGCGTATCGGTGCCGTATTCGAGCGCATAGCTCTCGCTGACGGTCTTCCAGGGGAGTTTCCCCTTTTTGCGCACTGGCACGAACCCGCAGCCGAGCCGGTCTGCGATCGCCCCAGCCGTGATGAAGCCGCGCGCCTCGATGCCCGCCACCACGTCGACTGGCTCGATCCGGTACGGCTCGGCAAGGCGCGCGATCGCCGCCTTGAACCCTTGCGGGTCGGCGAGCAGCGTCGTCACGTCTCGGAACATGATGCCGGGTTTCGGGTAGTCCGGAATGGTGCGAATAAGGCCAGCTAAATCCATGGTTCGGCTCCAAGAGTTCGGTGCCGGCACCATAAAGCGATGCGGCTCCGCGGCAAAGGTTGTCAAGAAGCGCCCACAGCGATCCCAATGTCGTCATAATGGACGCTCAAGGTCACCGCACAATATTACCGGCGAATCGCGTACTGGCGCTGGGCAATTGAGCGTTGAATGCCAGGCGAGGCTTGGCAGCAGGAGCCCTTCGATGGCCGAACCACAATTTGGCAGCGACGACGACCTGCCGCGCACCTTCCGTCGCGAGCGCGAGAACCGCGACCGGGAGGCGGCGATGGCGGCGGCGGCCCAGCAGGCCCAAACCCGCCTGCATGAGCAAGGCGCCGGCACCGGGCGGCCAGAGCACGCCGGCTATCACGACGCCGGCGCACCCTATGCGGCGCTACCCGATACCGGCACCGTGACCCGTCTCGACATTCCGTTCGGCCACCTTGTCAACTTTTTCCTCAAGGCCGTCATCGCGGCCATCCCAGCCCTGATCCTGCTCACCGGTGTGATGATTGCTGGAGGGCAGGTTCTCAAGGCCTTCGTTCCGCAGTTCCGTCAGTTCGAGATCATCATCAAGACGCCCGACGCACCCGTCGCCGCAGCGCCCAAGGGAACCGAGCCCGTCAAGGGCACACCCACAAAAAAGTAGCGCGCCCGGTCAACTCGAACCCAGAACGCGACCAGCCACCGCATCGAGTTTGGCGACCAGCTTCGGGTCGCGCGCCTCAGGCTGCGTGATCACCGCCACATCCAGCGCCCGATCCGAGCCGATCGGACATTTCGGGTGCTGCCGCGGAAACGTCCGCGCAAGCCGCGTGACGAGCCGCTGCGCCTTCTCCACATTGGCCATCAGAACCTTGATTACGGCGGCCACATCCACCTCGGCGTGGTCCTCGTGCCAGCAGTCATAGTCGGTGACCATGGCGACGGTCGCGTAGCAGATCTCGGCCTCGCGGGCGAGCTTGGCCTCGGGCATATTGGTCATGCCGATCACGTCGCACCCCCAGCTCCGGTAGAGGTTGGATTCAGCCCGCGTCGAGAACTGCGGCCCCTCCATGACGAGATACGTGCCACCGCGCGCCATAGCGAGCTTCTCCGCCTTCGCCGCCTTGGCGATCTCGTCGGCTAGCGCCGGTGATACCGGATCGGCGAGCGACACGTGCGCGACGCAGCCCGTACCGAAAAAAGCTCTTCTCGCGCGCGAACGTGCGGTCGATGAACTGATCCACCAGAACGAAACTGCCCGGAGCGTGCTCCTCCTTGAGCGAGCCGCAGGCCGACACAGAGACGAGATCAGTGACCCCCGCCCGTTTCAGGACATCGATATTGGCGCGGTAGTTGATAGCCGACGGTGGAATTTTGTGGCCTCGGCCATGGCGCGGCAGAAAGCGGATCGGCAGGCCGTCAACCTCGGCATGCAGCACTTGATCGGAGGGCTCGCCCCACGGGCTCTTGACCGTCACCCACTTGGGCTTCTCGAACGCGGGCAAGTCGTAGAGCCCGCTGCCACCAATGATCCCGAGCACTGGATTTGGTCATACCCAGCTCCTATGAGAGGCCGTCGCCGCAGCACCAATAATGAGAAAAGGCCCCGCGAGCGAGGCCTTTTCATGGATCGTTGTTCCCACGGTGTCAGCAGCGTCTGCTCAGTGCACCCGCGACCAGAGCCGCTTCTTCGCGAGATAGAGCAGCACCGACGTGATCAGCAGATACAGCATGACCAACCGGCCCATCCCCTTGCGCTCTTCGAGCTTGGGATCGCCAGCCCATGACAAGAACGCCGTCACGTCCCGCGCGTATTGGTCCACCGTCGTCGGCGTCCCCGGGGCGTACTTGACCAAACCAGGCTGCAAGGGCGCTGCCATCGCAATCTGGCTGCCGGGGAAGGCCTTGTTGAAGTGCATGCCGTCCGCAAGCTTTACATTAGCCGGCGGGTTCCCATAGCCAGTGAGCAGCGCATGAAGGTAGTCGGAACCACCCTCCTGATAGCCATTCACGATGTCGCGGAGCATGTGGAACGGATGCGCGAACAGCGAGCCAAGATACTCGACTGTGCGGGCTTTCGTGATCAGAGACAGATCCGGCGGCAAGGCGCCGTTCTGGGCCGCCCGCGCCGCTTGCTCGTTGTCGTAGGGGCCAAGGATCGGATCCGACAGCAGCGCGGGACGTTTGATGATCTCGCCCTTGCGGGTTGCGATCTCGCCGCGCTCGTTCGGTCCGTCAAAGATCTGGTTTAGCCAGGACGCGGCCAAACCTTTCACGCGATCCTCTGGAAAGCCGGGCCCGCCCGGTTCCGCGAGGTTGCGGAAGTTGATGCGCTTCAGGCCGTGACAGGCAGCGCAGACCTGCTGGTAAACCTGAAACCCGCGTTGCAGCTGTGCCTTGTCAAAGTGGCCGTTGACGCCGGCGAATGACCATTTCTGGCGTGCGATCTCGGGCGCCTCGCCAGCGGCACGCGCTGGAGCGGCAAGCATCAGGCTCAGCGCCGCGGCGGCGAGGACCTTCATGCCAAGGGATGGGGTCATGGGGTGCCTTTCCACAATCAGCGCGTCTCAGGAGCGGACGTTGCGCCAGCAGGCGCTCCCGCCGCACCTTTGCCGAGCACGGCTTCCGTGATGGAGCGCGGCATGCTCGACGGTGTCTCCATCACGCCGACAACCGGCATGATCACGAGGAAGAAGACGAAGTAGTAGAACGTCAGGGCCCGAGCCCACCACACATAGGCTCCCTCCGGCGGCTTGCCGCCGAGATAACCAAGCCCGATCACCGCCAGGAAGAACAGCAACAGGAACCACTTGAACAGCGGGCGATAGCGGGCTGAACGCACGCGACTGGTGTCGAGCCAGGGAATGAACAGCAGGATCAGAATCGACCCGAACATCAGCACGACTCCGCCGAGCTTCGAGGGCACCGCGCGCAAGATCGCGTAGAACGGCAGGTAATACCACTCCGGCACGATGTGTGGCGGCGTCGCCAGCGGGTTGGCCTCGATGTAGTTGTCGGCGTGACCGAGATAGTCCGGCGCGTAGAACACAAACCAGGCGAATGCCATGATGAAGACGAACATCGCGAACAGATCCTTCATGATCGCGTAGGGCGCCATCGGCACCGAGTCCGACTTCGACTTGATCTCGATCCCGGTCGGGTTGTTTTGCCCGACCACGTGCAGCGCCCAGACATGTAGCGCCACGACGCCCGCGATCACGAACGGCAGCAGGTAGTGCAGCGAGAAGAAGCGATTGAGAGTGGCGCCGCCGACAGCATAGCCGCCCCACAACCACGTCACGATCTTGGTGCCGAGCCCAGGGATCACCGCATCAACCGACGAGAACAGATTGGTGATGACCGTGGCACCCCAGAAGCTCATCTGCCCCCACGGCAGCGTGTAGCCGAGGAAGCCGGTCGCCATCATCAACAGGTAGATGATGACGCCGAGAATCCAGAGGATTTCGCGTGGGCCCTTGTAGGACCCGTAGTAGAGGCCGCGAGCGATGTGGATATAGACAGCGATGAAGAACATCGACGCGCCGACCGCGTGCACGTTGCGGATCAGCCAGCCGTAGTTGACGTCGCGGCGAATGTGCTCGACCGAGTCGAACGCCAATTTGTCGCTCGGGATGTAGTGCATCGCCAGCACAATGCCGGTGATGATCTGCACGCCAAGGCAGAACATCAGGATGCCGCCGAACGTCCAGAGGTAATTGAGGTTGCGTGGCGTCGGGAAATCGACGAACTGGCCATGCATCATGCGCATGAGCGGCAGGCGTTCATCCATCCAGTGCGCGAAGCGCGATCCGGGCTTATAGGTCGATTCGTGCTGTGCCATGGGCGGTCGCCTCAGCCGATCTTGATCTTGGTGTCGGACACGAACTCGTATGTGGGGACGTCGAGATTTCGCGGTGCGGGACCTTTTCGTATCCGCCCCGACGTATCGTAGTGCGAGCCGTGGCAGGGGCAGAACCAGCCACCGAACTCGCCCTTGGCGTCACTCATCGTCTGCCCTTTGGGGATGCAGCCGAGATGTGTGCAGATGCCGACAAGCACCAGCCAGTTGGCCTTGTCTTTCTTGACTCGATTGGCATCCGCTGCCGGCGCGCGCTCGGGCAATGCCTCGTTACGAGCCGCCTTGTCGATCGACAACTGATTGTCGTCGGCCACCGCCTTGGCGATCTCGTCTTTGGTACGATTCCGGATGAAGACCGGTTTGCCGCGCCACATGATGGTGATGGCCTGACCTTCCTTTATCGGTGCCAGATCCACTTCGACCGAGGCCAGCGCTTGAGTCGATGCGTCGGGGTTCATCTGCTGCACCAGCGGCCAGAGTGTCGCTGCCGCTCCGACAGCCGCCCAGCTACCGGCTGCGACCATCAAGAAGTCGCGACGGGTGCCGCCGTGTCCGTGGCCGTGAGCTCCGGCGTCATGCCCGCGAGCACTGTCATGTCCTGCCGTGGCGACGCCACCGGCAGCATGTGGTGCATGTTCTTTCCCAGACGCCAAAGCGGCCTCCATAAATCCGTATTCGCTCGTCCAACGCTGACACGCGCAGCCGAAAACTGCGCTGAGGAGCGCTGTTTACGCGACGGCCGACGGACCAGTCAGCCATCAACTGAATGTATAGATGTGCCCTGCGCTTCCCCAGACAGGACGATTTGACGCGCGACCCTTTTTGCATCCTTTGCCGGAGGGCACAAGGCACCGTCCTTCCTTCGAACATGGGCAATTTGGCGCATGCCGGGATCAAGTCACCGGCCGGCCCCGGTCCGCTAAACAAGGGGTCCGTCTCGCTCCAACCGACCGACCTCAAGCAGGGACGACCCAAGGAAATGGTAGGGCGGCACGTCGAGATTCTGCGGTGCAGGGCCCTGCCGGACACGACCTGACGTATCGTATTGAGAACCATGGCAGGAACAGAACCATCCGCCCCAGTCGCCGCGCTTCTCGCTCATGCGTTGGCCTTGTGGAATGCAGCCAAGATGGGTGCAGACGCCAACCACCACCAACCACGCGGGCTGGTCAGGTTTCGTGCGATTGCCATCGGTGGCCCGCGCCGACACCGGCAGTCCGGCCATTCTGGCGACCGGATCGATAAGGAGCTGCACGTCGCTCGCTCGCGCCTTAGCGATCTCGCTCGGGGTCCGATGGCGAATGAACACGGGTTTGCCCCGCCAAAGAACCGTGATCGACTGCCCTGGCCGCACGCTCGACACGTCCACCTCGATGGAGGCCAAGGCGCGCGTCGACGCATCCGGATTCATCTGGTCAATCGCGGGCCAAAGTGCTGCCGCCGCACCCACACTCGCGAATGCCGCCGCAGAAACAGCCAGAAAGTCACGCCGAGTTGAGACACCCGTTCTTGCCGTCATGCGAAACTCCCATGATCGAGACACGTCGAATCCCGTAGCGTCCATGTCGGCGCAGGCCGCAAGGCTTGCAAGCCAACCGTACCGAGATGCCACAGCGCCGTCGTGTCACGCGGTTGAAGTGTCAGCTCAAACAACCCAACGCTCAGGTCACCCAACGCCGCATGCGCATTGCCCTCTACCAACCCGACATACCCCAGAACACCGGCACCATCCTGCGCATGGGTGCCTGCCTCGGTGTTGCCGTGGACGTCATTGGCCCAACCGGCTTTGACATGACCGACCGGTCGCTGCGTCGCGCAGGGCTGGACTATCTCGATCATGCGGACATCACACGGCACGTCTCTTACGCGGCATTCGAGGCGGCTCGCAAAGCTTCGGGTGGCCGCCTTGTCCTGCTGACAACCTCCGGGGATACGGTCTTCACAGTCTTCCCGTTCACTTCGAGCGATACCTTGCTGCTCGGTCGCGAGAGCGCGGGCGTCCCCGGATCCGTCCACGATGCCGCCGATATCCGCTTGCGGATCCCGATGCGGCCGGGGCTGCGCTCCTTCAATATCGCCATGGCCGCTGCCATCGTGCTTGGTGAGGCCCTGCGCCAAACCAACGGCTTCCCCGCATCGTCGTCTGGACCGATGCCAACCAAGAATGGTCCCGAATGACCACGAGCATGCGCCCCGCCGTCACGTTTGTCCTGATCACCGTCGTCCTCGACGTCATCGCACTCGGCCTCGTCATCCCCGTGCTGCCGAAGCTGGTCGAGCGGATGGCGGGATCGACGCAGCAGGGAGCGCTGATCTTCGGAGTTTTCGGCACCGCCTGGGCACTGATGCAGTTTCTGTTCTCGCCGATCCTCGGTGCACTCTCGGATCGTTATGGCCGGCGGCCCGTGCTGCTGCTCTCCAGCATCGGCCTTGGCCTCGATTACATCTTGATGGCGCTGGCGCCCGATCTGGTCTGGCTCTTCATCGGACGCCTGCTCTCCGGCATTTGCGCAGCCACCTTCTCGACGGCCGGCGCCTACATTGCCGATGTCACGCCACCTGAGGATCGCGCCGCCAAGTTCGGATTGATCGGCGCCGCTTTCGGAATCGGATTTGTGCTTGGGCCGGCCATCGGCGGCCTACTCGGCAGCGCCGACCCGCGACTGCCGTTCTGGGTTGCAGCAGCAGCCAGCCTCGCCAATGCGTTGTACGGCTATTTCGTGCTTCCGGAATCACTGCCGGCCGACCGACGCGCCAAATTCACCTGGTCGAAAGCTAGCCCGATGGGGTCGTTGCGCCTGTTGAGTTCGAACGCACCGCTGATCGGCCTCTCCACCACCATGTTCCTCTACCACCTCGCGCACGCTGTATTTCCGGCCGTCTTCGTCCTGCATGCCGGCTATCGCTTCGGCTGGGGGGAAGCCATGGTCGGTCTCGCGCTCGCCGCGTTCGGTATCTGCTCCGGCGCAGTTCAAGGCGCCCTGATCAAGCCCGTGGTGGCCCGCGTCGGAGAACGCACCGCCTTGCTCGCCGGCATGGGTTTCGGCATCGCGGGCCTGCTCATGATGGGTGTTGCGCCGAACGCGACGGTGTTCTGGATGGCGATGCCGGTGATGGCGCTCTGGGGTTTGATCGGCCCGTCGGCCCAGGGCCTGATGACGCGACTGGTCCGTCCGAACGAACAGGGCCAATTGCAGGGCGCGGGCTCCAGCCTCATGGGGGTCGCGAGCCTGATCGGGCCAGGTCTTTTCACCGGCTCGTTCGCGCTTGGCATCGACCCCGCCCGTGGCGCGCTGTTGCCGGGCGCTCCCTACATCGTTGCGGCGGTCCTGCTCGGCGCTGCGTTGACCCTCGCGCTGCGCGTTACGTCGTCTGTCGCGCCGAGCGAGCGCCGATAAGGCCGATGCGGCTATAAACGTTGGATTGCCGATTCGTCTGATCGACCGAGGCCACTCTGGAACCACAGTCTCAATCGTCCGCCGACCGCACCGCCCTCGGCATCGGCCTCACCTTGCTGGCAATGCTGGGTTTCGCTGTCATGGACGCCATCAGCAAGGTGCTCGGCCAACAGCTGTCCGTCCCGCAGATCCTGTGGGTCCGCTACATCCTCTATACCTTGCTGGCCGTGGCCGTTCTGCACCGGCTCGGGCTGCGCCGGGTCTTCCACAGCGAACGTCCCCTCCTCCAGCTCGCACGCTCGTTGCTGATCATCATTGAGAACGGCGTTTTCATTTACGCGTTCACACTGATGCCGCTCGCCGACATGCATGCGATTGCCGCTGCCTCGCCGCTGCTGGTGATCGCGCTTTCGGTTCCGGTGCTCGGCGAGCAGGTGGGATGGCGCCGTTGGCTGGCGGTTGCTGCGGGTTTCCTCGGCGTGCTCCTCATCGTGCGGCCAGGGTTCCAGACGATCGACTGGCCCATGACAGTCGCGCTGTCGGGCGCCATTCTTTGGGGCGTCTATCAGGTCCTCGTGCGCCTGTGCTCACGGACGGATTCAAGCGAGACGACCTGGCTCTGGACCGCTGTGATCGGGCTCATGGCCACGTCGCTTGTCGGCCCGGCCACCTGGATCTGGCCCGATACCTGGGGCTGGATCATGCTATTCGCGATCGCGGCGCTTGGAACCGCCTGCCACTGGGCCTTCATCAAGGCGTTGAGTGTCGCCGAGGCGAGCGCGCTGCAGCCGTACAGCTATACCCTGTTTTTGTGGGCTGCGATCATCGGCGCGGTGTGGTTCAAGGATATCCCCGATGCCTGGACGCTCGCCGGTGCCACTGTCATCATTGCAAGTGGGCTCTACGCGTGGCATCGCGAGCGCGTCAGGGCACGGGAAGCCCGGTGATCCGAAACCGCCTGATCGCGAAACGAAGGAACGACCGCCATTCCCCTCGATCCACTCAGTGCGTTCCTGGTCACGTGTCTGCTGATCGAGCTGACACCCGGGCCGAACATGGCCTACCTCGCTGTTTTGAGCGCGATCAGCGGCCGTCGCGCCGGGCTGGCGGCGACCGCCGGCATCGCGCTCGGGCTGCTGATCGTCGGCGTCATCGCCGCCATGGGCGTCGCCGCCGCGATCAACCAGTCGCGTTTTCTCTACGAGGCACTGCGATGGGCCGGTATCGCCTATCTTCTGTGGCTCGCCTGGGACGGCTGGCAGGATGCGGAAGAAACCTCGCCGGGGCGAACCACCCCGGAGGCGAACCTCGATGGACAGTTCATTCGAGGACTGATCACCAATCTCCTCAACCCCAAGGCCGCAGTCTTCTACATTGCCATTCTGCCGCCGTTCATTGTGCCGGATCGGCCGGTTGTTCTCCAAACGATCGGGCTTTCCGTGGTCTATGTGGCCGTTGCAACAGCCATTCACGCCGGCATCGTGCTGTTGGCAGCGAGCGCCCGGCCTTATCTCGAGGATCCCGCGCTCGGGCGGCGCGTCCGGCGCATTTTGTCGCTGGCGCTTGCCGCGATCGCGGTCTGGTTTGCCGTCAGTACGGCGCGGTAGCCCGGCCTCCAACTGTTCCGTAGACTCATCCGGCCGACGGAGGCGGCCCAATCATGCTCTAACAATTCGCGAAGTAGATCCTTAGACAGTACCATTACAATTTAAACGCGCGTTAAGTTCTCGCATGTACGTTTTGTACGACGTGCGTCCAGTGGAGACCCACGTCCGACGTGGACTGCTTGGGCAATCGGAACCTGACCAGCACACTTCGTCTCAAACTCTGGCCGAACAGGTGCATTCATGCTCCCGAATTGCTCAGTGCGTCTGGTTCGGTCCGTGTCAGCATTTTTCTTGGCGGTCCTGACATCGCTTCCGGTTTGTCACGTCACCAACGCTGTCGCCGCTCCCGACAATGACAGCTTCGCCGGTGCTCGCGAAATCTCAGGTACCAGCGGCACATCCGCCGCCTCGAACATCGGCGCGACCCGCGAAGCCGGTGAGCCATACCACTGGCCAACGACGCAAGGCAGCTCTGTCTGGTGGCGATGGACCGCCCCCGCCACCGGCTGGGCTACATTCGCGATGGAGCAGGCGTCACAATGCAACTTGTGTCTCTATTTCGAGTCCGTTGTGGCGGTCTATACCGGCTCCTCCATCGATGCACTAACCCAGATCATCAGCAATAATGGCCGCGCAAACGGGCTTGCGCATCGGAGCCGCACATCATTCTACGCCATGACGGGGCAAACCTATTACATCGCTATCGACGCGATCGAACGGCCAGGCACCGACGAATTCGATCTGGAGTGGTCACTCGACACCTCCGAGGGCAGCACCGGCTTGCTCGCGGCTGTCCTGCCCTATGCACGATCGACGACCCTGGACAGGCCCGCATCTGCGTTCGCCACCCTGTTGAACACTTCGGACACGCCCGCGATCGGGTGCTCGATCCAGATGCCCGCAGGGCTTTCCGTGTCGTCGCTCGTGCAGTTCCGCGCGGCGACCACTACGAACGTCATCGACCCGGCCTTTGCGCTCAACCAGCCGGTCGATATCGCTGCCAACAACAGCCGCAATTTCGTGTTCGCCATCACACCAGCAGCAGCCTTTTCCGCCGACATCCCTCTGGTTTTCTTCTGCCAGAACCGGGCTCCGGCACCGACACAGGTTGGCTTGAACACATTTGCACTGTCTGCGAGCGCAACGGCGAAACCAGATCTCCTCACGATCGGAGCAACGCCGTCCGGCGACGGCATCGTTACGATACCAGGTGAAATTGGTACCACCCTCTTCGCCGCGGCAGCCGTCAACATCGGCGCAGCCGGCAGCATCACGGCAACCGTAGACGACGGCGGCAGGGGTCTTTCGGCCACTGTCCGGCTCTGTCTGTCCGATCCGATCACTGCCGCTTGTATCAACCCACCAGCAACCAGCATCAGTTTTTTCTCGACGCTGTACCAAACCTTGACCCTTACGGTGGAGATTACGGCCACTGGCCCCATCGCATTCGATCCGGCCAATAACCGACTGTTCCTGCGCTTCAAGTCAACTGACGGCATCACACGCGGCGCGACGTCCGTTGCTGTCCGCACCCATGCGGCGGACAGCACGGCCGATGCCAAAACGTCGCAAGCCAACGCCGGCCGCTGATTCGGCTTCCGACGAGCAGTACCCAAACGGCTCTCGGGGCTGGCATGCCTGACATTCGCAGCGCTGCGCTTTCACTGTGCAATTTCTTCCATTGTATAGAACCTCAGATGCTGTACCCGCGACAAGTGGCGGCCTCCACGCTATAAGCCCGGCATCTTGCAATTCACTCCGGGCCGATCCAATGAGCGCACCCACCTCCCACAACCAGACGATCACACCCGAGATGGTGGCCGCCCATGGCTTCAAGGGCGATGAATACGGCCGCTTACTCGATATCCTCGGCCGCGAACCCTCGTTCCTCGAACTCGGCATCTTCTCGGTCATGTGGTCCGAGCACTGCTCCTATAAGTCGACGCGGTTCTGGCTGAAGCAGCTGCCGACCACCGGCCCACAGGTGATCCAGGGGCCCGGTGAGAACGCCGGTATCGTCGATCTCGGAGATGGCGATTGCGCCGTGTTCAAGATGGAGAGCCACAACCACCCCTCTTTCATCGAGCCCTATCAGGGGGCCGCGACCGGCGTCGGCGGCATCATGCGCGACGTCTTCACGATGGGCGCGCGCCCGATCGCCAATCTCAATGCTCTCCGCTTCGGCGATCCATCCCACTCGAAGACGCGTCATCTCGTTTCGGGGGTGGTGCGCGGCATCGGCGGCTACGGCAATTGCGTGGGCGTCCCGACGGTTGGCGGCGAGACCAACTTCGATCCCGGTTACAACGGCAACATTCTCGTCAACGCCATGTGCGTCGGCCTCGCCAAGGCAGACAAGATCTTCTATTCGGCCGCCAAGGGTGTGGGATTGCCCGTGGTCTACGTCGGCTCCAAAACCGGGCGCGACGGCATCCACGGCGCGACGATGGCCTCGGCCGAGTTCGACGACAAGAGCGCCGAGAAGCGCCCGACCGTTCAGGTCGGCGATCCATTCACCGAAAAACTCCTCATCGAAGCCTGCCTGGAACTTATGGCGACCGACATGGTCATCGCGATCCAAGACATGGGCGCGGCCGGCCTTACCTCCTCGACATCCGAAATGGCCGACAAGGGCGGCGTCGGCATCGAACTCAATCTCGACCACGTCCCCCAGCGCGAATCCGGCATGACCGCCTACGAGATGATGCTCTCGGAGAGCCAGGAGCGGATGCTCATGATCCTGAAACCCGGCCGCGAAAACGACGCCGAGGCCATCTTCAAGAAGTGGGGCCTGGATTTTGCGGTCATCGGCATCACCACGGACACTGGCCGCATGATCGTCAGGCACAAGGGCATCGTCGAGGCCGATCTTCCTGTCGACAAACTCGCGAACTCAGCGCCCCAGTACGAACGGCCGTGGTTGCCGACGCCCGCCGCCAAGATCATCCTGCCGGAATGGGTGCCGGCGCCAAACACGGTCCTCGGCGCGCTGAAGACGATGATGGGCACGCATCACCTGTGCTCGCGCCGTTGGATCTGGGAGCAATACGACCACACCGTCATGGGCGACACCATCCAGCGTCCTGGCGGCGACGCCGCCGTGGTCCGCATCCATGGCACGCACAAAGCGATCGCGGTCGCGTGCGATGTGACCCCGCGCTATTGCCTCGCCGACCCCGTGATGGGCGCCAAGCAGGCCGTCGTAGAAACCTGGCGCAATCTCACCGCGGTCGGCGCCGATCCGCTTGCGATCACCGACAACATGAATTTCGGCAACCCCGAGCGTCCCTTGATCATGGGCCAGTTCGTCGGCGCCTGTCAGGGCATGACAGAAGCCTGCAACGCCCTCAAGTACCCGATCGTGTCGGGCAACTGCTCGCTCTACAACGAGACCAACGGCATCGGCATCCCGCCTACTCCCGCGATCGGGGGTGTCGGCCTCATTCCCGACCTTGACCGCACCGCCGACATCCGGCTGAAGCGCGAGGGCAATCTGCTTCTGCTGATCGGCAACGAACAGGGCCATCTCGGTCAATCCCTCTATCAGCTCATCGAAACCGGCAAAAACGAAGGCGCGCCGCCGCCCGTCGACCTCGCCGATGAACTCAAAGCCGGCAATGTCGTTCGTGCACTGATCCGCGAGGGCAAAGTCACCGCCGTGCACGACGTATCCGACGGCGGCCTCCTCGTCGCCATCGCCGAGATGGCACTCTCGGGTGGGATCGGAGTCGAGCTGTTTCCCTACGAGGGCAAGCTCCCCGGCCACGCCATCTGGTTCGGCGAGGACCAGGGCCGCTATGTTCTCGCAGCGGCGCCCTCGACGGCCGAAGAAATCGCGGAACGCGCCAGATTACTGGGTCTCCCTGCCCGTATCGTTGGCCGCACCGGCGGAGCAGCGCTTGTCCTCAAAGGAGAAGCGCCGCTCCCCCTCGTCGACCTCAAGGCAACCAACGAAGCCTGGCTGCCGAACTACATGGAAGCCGAGCTGGTGTAGCTCCTATCCGCGCATGACCTGCACAAAGATTGACGGCGGCTCCGGTCAGTTCGCGGCAGCACCGCACCATCACAACAGAGACCGCGCGAGTCTTCGATCTCTCGATCTCTATTTCGCATTTTGGCGCTACGGCATAATTCTACTTGCCGTGGCGGCAATCGCACTATAGGGCCGGCTTGATGTTCTGATTGTGCCGAAAAAAGTTGGTCGGATCGTATTTGGACTTGAGCTTGGATAATCGCTCGTAGTTTGCGCCGAGTGCCGTTCGCGCCTTGTCTTCGGCCTCGTCGGCCTCCATGCCGACGTGGTTGAAGTAATGCCCCGATGCCAAGGGCTCGATCCGCGCGGACAGCGACCGCGTCCAATCGATGTGCGTCCTATCCTCCGCAGGCGCGGTCCAGATTGACAGAACCATGCACTCGAGTTTTGCGTCCCGATGAGCGAACGCCGTAGCATCATTTCGAATGCGGCGGGCCGAATTGCCCAGGCACTGAAACGCGATCATCGAGTGCTGCGAAGGTACACTTTCGAAGCCACTCAGGCACTGCTCTGCCGCTTCTACGATTTGATCCTTGAGTAGGTGTGTCTTGATGTAGTTTCGTCGGTGAGCGGCACACGGCTCATCCAGCAGGCGCTGCAATTTTGTGTATCGGATCGGTCCAGTCAGATCGACAATAGGAGTGGCGAATTTTCTGAATGGGTCGACGGCCGTTGTGCCGTCCGCCGCAGCGCCATTGTAGGCGACGATAGCACCGATCACTGGCGATCCGTCTGGCGTCTTGAGAATACCCGCAAACGTCACAAGTTCGTCCGGGCAATGCTCGAGATAATCGTTGAAGCCGGCAAAAACGGCTCTACCGCTGGAATATGGATATAGGATCATTCCTCCATACATCGCCCCGACTTCGTGCAGTTCGTACTCGAACTCGGTAACAATACCGAAATTTCCACCCCCACCACGCAATGCCCAGAATAAGTCGGAGTTCTCCTCAGCACTCGCTGTCAACAGCTTGGCGTCGGCGGTGACAATCTTGAACGAGCGGACATTGTCGCACGTCATCCCATATTTTCCACCGAGCCAGCCGAAACCGCCGCCAAGTGTCAATCCGGCAATCCCGGTATGCGAGATTGCTCCGCCGGGCGTCGCGAGGCCAAACGCTTGGGTTTGAGCGTCGAAGTCCCCCCAAGTTGTCCCAGGTTCGGCAAATGCGCGCCTGCGAACCGGGTCGACGCGAACGTTCCGCATCGACGCACAATCGATCATCAAGCCGCCGTCACACACCGCGAGTCCCGGCATGTTATGTCCGCCGCCCCGAACCGAGACGATGAGCCCCTGCTCACGTCCGAAGCGCGTTGCAGCGACGACGTCGTCGACACACGAGACCCGCACGATGATGGCGGGCCGCCGATCAACTTGCGCGTTCCAGACTTCGCGCAACTGGTCGAAACCCTGTTCTCCCGGCAATACGACTGCGCCTTTGCAGCGATTTCGGAATGCATTGACTGCGGCGGTCGGGAGGGCGGTGTCGTTCTTCAAATCCATGGCTCACCTGTATTGGGAAGCTAGATCAAAAAGAATTTCAGTGCACATTGGTCCGTTCGCGCAATAGCCCGAAGTCCGGTTGCGAACGAGTTAGGACGCAGACTAGATCATGCCTCCCTCGCTCGGACAACACTCGATCCATGAACAGGCCGTAAGGCGTAATCGGCACTTGCCGTATTGTGCCTCGCCACTAGCACCGGTCCCTACCCAACCTTCAGGCCTCCCGCAGATCCCCTTTACCACCACTGCCCGGCTTCGCCTATGATCGCCGCGTGTATCAATCAGTGACACCGGGGCACGACAACATGGCGAACACAAATGAGATCGACGGCGTCCTGAGCCGGGCCGTGGCCGACGGCCGCGTTCCGGGCGTCGTCGCCATGGCGACCGACGGGCGCGACACGATCTACGAGGGCGCCTTCGGACAGTGCACACTCGGCGGCAACGTCCCGATGACCACCGATACCGTGTTCTGGATCCACTCGATGACCAAGGCGATCACGGCCGCCTGTGTCATGCAGCTGGTCGAACTGGGCCGGATTGGCCTCGATGACGATGTCGGGCGCTGGGTACCCGCCCTGGCCAAGCCCCGGGTGCACGAGGGCTTCGATCGGGAAGGCAAGCCGAAGCTCCGGCCCGCCCGCCATGCCATCACGCTCCGCCTGCTGCTCACACATACGGCAGGCTTCGTCTATGATACCTGGAATGAGCGGCAACTGGCCTATGTCCAGCACACCAAGATTCCGCGCGTCGCCACGTTCCAGAAACCCGAGGCTTGCCTGCCACTCGATTTCGAGCCCGGCGAACGCTGGGAGTATGGCGTCGGCATCGACTGGGCGGGCAAGGTTTTGGAAGCCATCACGGGCGAAACCCTTGACGCCACCATGCAGAAAACCGTGCTGCAACCGCTCGGCATGACATCGACCGGCTATTCGCTGCGCCCCGAGATCCGCGGGCGGCTCGCTGGGGTCCATCAACGCCATCCCGACGGGAGGCTGGAGGCTACCTCCTTCGATCCGCCCCAGCGGCCCGAGGATTTTCTCGGCGGCGGGGGACTTTACGGCACGTCAGGAGACTACATCCGCTTCATCCGGATGATGCTGAACGGCGGCGCGCTCGACGGCGTACGCGTTTTGAAGCCTGAGACAGTCGCCCTGATGGGCCAGAACCACATCGACGATCTCGAGGCCGGCGTGCTCAAAACCGCGCGCCCCACGATGTCCTTCGATGCCAACTTCTTCCCTGGCATGAGCCAACGCTGGGGCCTTTCGTTCCTGATCAATACACAGGACGTTCCCGGCCGCCGTCGGGCGGGCAGCCTCTGCTGGGCCGGCTTGCGGAACACCTATTTCTGGATCGACCCCAAGTCCGGCGTCGGCGGCACCATTATGACGCAGATTCTGCCGTTCGCGGATCCGACCGCCGTTGGCCTCTATGAGGCCTATGAAAGCGAGGTCTACCGCCTGGCCGCGACTTGAGAGCCTGGGTTTCGCCATTCACCCAACAACACGCGACACCGCCGCGACCGGCACCGATCTGCTATGATCGCCGCCAAATTGTTTAACGAGGAGCCCTCAGAATGCCGATGGACGCCAAGGAGATCGAGCGCCTGATCAAGGCGAAGTTTCCAGACGCTACGATCGAGATCAAGGATCTCGCCGGCGACGGCGATCATTACGCCGCCCACGTGATCTCTGCTGCCTTCAAGGGCAAGACCCGGGTGATGCAGCACAAGATGGTCTATGACGCGCTGGACGGCCGGATGGGCGGCGTATTGCATGCGCTGGCTCTCTCCACCTCCCCGCCAAAGGATTGACCAGGAGCAGAGCCCATGCCCAGTCCGACATGGGATCATATGGCCTATGTCAAACCCGGCCAGACATTTGGTCTGGATTGGCTGGAGACATTCATGCGGTCATTGCCGGATCTTGGCGGTGCGACGGTCCGGCGCGACAATTGCGGCACCTTGTTCGGGATGAGGATGCCGACAATCGCCGATCGCGCCAAGGCGCGGCTGACGGGGCGGTCGTCTTGGATCGACGATACCGTGCGGCTGTTCGAGACACCGGCGCTGGCTATCGAAAAATCGGGTGTCGTCCTGGTCGCAAACCATTCGAACCATGGGCACGTGGCGGCAGAAGCGGCAGAGTTGTCAGATAGTGACGGCCTCGACATGACGGGCGTGGTCGCCAGATTCGAGTTCAGCGGCTTGGACCGGGAACTTGTCCTCGCCGTACCCTATACCCACATCATGAACGCACTTCACGAGACCGGTCACTTCGTCCTATATTCCGATCAAACTGGCCTATGGGAGCCGATTTAGCGCCCTTCCCCATTCCACTGGAGACCAACATGAGCCAACAGACCGTCCACGACCACATCCGCAAGCTCGTTTCAGACAACGAAGTGGTGCTCTTCATGAAGGGCACCAAAAACATGGCGCAGTGCGGCTTCTCGCATCAGGTCGATACGATCCTCCAGCACCTCGGCGTCGACTACAAGCCGGTGAACGTGCTCGAGAGCATGGAGATTCGCGAAGGCATCAAGGCCTTTACCAACTGGCCGACCATCCCTCAGCTCTACGTCAAGGGCGAGTTCGTCGGCGGCTGCGACATCATCAAGGAGATGTTCCAGGCCGGCGAGTTGCAAGACCTCCTGGCCGACAAGGGAGTCAAGCACGCCCCCAAGACCATGACGGCCTGAGGCCCGCCATCCCTGCCATCTTCCCGCCGTTTGTCGGCGGCCAATCATGGCGACCGGCCCCGGCGGAGCAATCCGCGGGGCCGAGATGGAGCGGGGAGCATGCTGAGAAAGACCGACGATGATCGGGAGCCCGAGTCGGTACCGCCGCAGCGGTCGCTCGGTGGCCGGCGCTTCCTCCTGTCGCTTGCCATCATCGGGGCTTCGATCTCTCTCGCCCTGGGAGTGAGCCTACCTTCGATCAAGCTCACCAAATTTTATTTCTTTTCGACTGAGTATTCGCTGATCACGACCGTTCTCACCCTTGTGCAACGCAATCAGATTTTTCTCGGCAGCCTCGTCTTCATTTTCTCGATCCTGCTCCCGGTCTTCAAGATCCTCTACCTGATCATGCTGACCACGATGACGCCGGAGACGCTGATGCGTCAGTACCGGCGGCTGCGAACGCTCGAATGGCTCGGCAAATGGTCGATGCACGATGTGCTTGTGCTGGCCTTGATGATCTTCTTCATCAAGAGCCAAGGCATCTATGATGCGACCAGCCTCTCTGGCGTCTACTTCTTTACGCTCGCGGTTGTGTTTATGATTCTTGCCTACGCGTGGCTCAACATCTTCTCGCTCAATGCGGTGAAGGCGCAGACCGAGCGCATCGAGGCGGCGGCTGCCGCCAGTCGCAGGCCGTCGGCATTGCGCAACTTTCTGCTGGCGCTGTTCATTCTAACCGCCGCGATCTGCTTTGCCCTTGGCATCATCCTGCCGTCGATCCGCTTCACCACGATCTACGTCTGGACAAACGAGCACTCCATCGGCACGATCATCTGGGCGCTCTACACCAACCAGGAGTACTTCCTCTGCGGCGTGATCGCGGTGTTCTCGGTGGTCTTCCCCTTCCTCAAATTGCTCTACCTGCTGACGTTGTGCCTCTCGCCGAACGTGTCTTCCGACTTCCGCCAGAAGTCGATCTCTGCGATGGAGTGGCTCGGCCGCTATTCTATGACCGATGTCATGGTACTGGCGCTGATCATCTTCTACATGAACTCATCTGGATACACGGAGGCTAAGGTGCTGCCGGGCGTCTACTGCTTCGCGGCCTCCGCCCTGATGACGATGTTCGCCTACGGGTGGGCCAATGCCGGTAGCCCGCCACATGTCACTCACCGCGACATGACGGTCGCTAGCTTCCCACTCCGCCAATGACGCGAGGATCGATGTCTCGAGATGGCGACCGTCCCGGTGATGTGCACGTTGTCGGCGCCCCCGACGCCGCGTTGCCCGGCGCGGGGCTGGTCTTCATCGGACATGTGCGCACCGCCAATCCGGACATTGCCGCAACCCCGAAGAACCCGACAAAGGCCCGCGCAGCGGGTGGCCGGTCTCTGATCGAGATCGCGCCCCCCTTTCGGCTGGGGCTCGAAGGCCTTGCCGCCTACTCGCACGTCATCGTGCTCTGCTGGCTGCATGCCGCACGTCGCGACCTCATCCAGATCACGCGTCCAGCAGATGCGAGGCCAAAGGGCGTCTTCGCACTCCGCTCACCCGTGCGTCCCAATCCGATCTCGCTCTCCGTCGTGCGAATCATCACAGTCGACGTCGCTGCCGGCACGATCGAGACCGACGCCATCGACCTGCTCGATGGAACACCAATCGTTGATCTCAAGCCCTATCGACCAGGCATTGATGCGATCCCCGATGCCGTCGTACCCTAAGGGCGACGACCCTGCCCCCAGCACCTGGAGTATCCCCATGGCCGAACTCGAGATCATTGGCGTCCCCTTCTCGAATTATGTCCGTTCGATCCGCATGCTCTGCGAAGAGAAAGGCGTCGCCTACAAGCTCACGCCCTCACGCCCGCACACGCCTGAAGTTCTAGCCATTCACCCCGCGGGCCAGATCCCGGCCATGCGCCACGGCGACGTCACCTTGTTTGAAACCAAGGCCATCGCCACCTACATCGACAAGGCGTTTCCCGGCACGAAGTTCATTCCGGACGACGCCGTCGGCGCAGCCAAGGTCGAACAATGGGTCTCCTATGGCAATGCCAAGGTCGACAAGTTCATCATGCGCGAGTTTGTCGTGCCCCAGGCCTTCTTCGACAAGGCAAAGGGCCCGGACATGGCCAAGGCCAATGCCGCGATCCCCGAGATCGAGAAATGCTGCGCAACCATGGAAGCTCAGGTCGCAAAGACCGGGCACCTCGCTGGCACCAGTCTCAGCTATGCCGACATGCACGTGTTGCCGATGCTGGTCACAATGCAGGCCTTCCCAGCCGGCAAAGAGATCGCACAAAAATATAAGACCCTGATGGCCTACGTCGGCAAGCTGACGGAGCGGGCCTCCTTCAAGAACACCGCACCCCCACCACGGGCCTGATCTGGCGGCCGGCAACAAGTGGGCTGTGGACGCCGTAAAGGTTTGGCAATGATTTTATCGAATGATGACCCGTCGTTTTTCGTTCGAGGGGTCTGTCATGCGTTTCATTATCGCTTTTGCGGCGGCCATCGCCTTTGCTTCGGTCGGCACCGCAGCGCCGGCTGAAGCCAAGCGCGGCTTTCGATCGAAAGCCACAACAGGGGCGGTCGCGGCAGGCGCCGCGGCTGTACGGGTCAACCGCGCCCACAGCAAAAGCCTCGAGCAGGACAAGGACGAGGATGGTGAGACGCCGGTCGTTCAGCGCCGCGCACCGGTCGCTATAGCAGCTCCCATTCAGATCGTGACCGAGCCGGTCGCGCCGCTGAAGGTCAACGACATCGTGTGCGTTGCAGGTTGCTACAAGTAACCGGCGCCACTGCGACCGCGTCATCGGCTCTTGAGATGGATCGGACGGCACGCGCAAGCGTCGCCGGTCGTGTCCTTGTGGACAACAGCTCAAGCCGCCTACCCGTCCTTGCGGACGATCATGATTGTGAAGCAGCCGCCTCGACGACTTTGGTCGGCCCGCCGCTCACAACGTCCGTTCGTAGACAACCATCGGATTGGCGGGGGCTGGAAGCCGTCCAAGCTCGACGAAACCGCACCGCCTCATCAATGCGTTTAAGCGCAGGTTTTGGTAGCCAACCGTGGCAAGCAGCGCGAACGTAACGCCGTCCTTGCCGGCAACCGCGGCCATGGCCTCGACGGCTTCGCTCGCAAGGCCCCGCCGCCAGTACCGTGGCTCCAGAGCGATGAACAATTGCAGGCTGCGCCATCCAATGGCGCGCAGTCGCGCAGCCGCCGTAACAGGCGGCTTGAGTCCCACGATGCCGATGAGCTCGTCCGTTGCGGCCTCGACGCGCCAGAGCGTCGTGACTGACGCGGCCTCGAGACTCTCTGCAACCCAAGTGTTGACATAGTCGAGGCGCAGCAAGGCGTCGTCGCAGAGATAGCGACGCACGTCGGGTTGCGACAACAGCGCGACGATTGCCGCCACATCACTGGTCCGGACCGGAACGAGCTTCAAGTTTTGCGTGCGGATCGGTCGGGGCATATCGGACGCCACTGCGAGGGAAACCGATCGCCTCTACCGCTCGAACTTCTTGAACTTGATGCGATGCGGATCGACGGCGGCCTCGCCCAGCCGGCGCTTCTTGTCGGCCTCGTAGTCCTCAAAGTTGCCTTCGAACCATTCGACGTGACTGTCGCCTTCGAATGCGAGGATGTGGGTCGCGAGCCGATCGAGGAAGAAGCGGTCATGCGAAATGACCACGGCGCACCCCGGGAAATCCTCCAGTGCGGCCTCCAGTGACGACAGCGTTTCCGTGTCGAGATCGTTGGTCGGCTCGTCCAGCAGCAGCACGTTGCCGCCTTCCTTCAGCATCTTGGCGAGGTGCACGCGGTTGCGCTCGCCGCCCGAGAGCAAACCGACCTTCTTCTGCTGGTCCGCACCCTTGAAGTTGAACCAACCGCAGTAGGCGCGTGAATTGATCTCGCGCTTGTCGGAAAGCTTCATCTGGTCGAGGCCTCCCGAGATCTCTTCCCACACCGTCTTCTTGTCATCCAGGTGGGCGCGGCTCTGATCGACGTAGGACAGCTTCACCGTATTGCCGAACGTGATCGTGCCCTTGTCCGGCTTCTCTTGTCCCGTAAGCATGCGGAACAGCGTCGTCTTGCCGGCGCCGTTCGGACCGATGATGCCGACGATGCCCCCCGGCGGCAGCTTGAACGTGAGGTTGTCGATCAACAGACGGTCGCCGAATGCCTTCGACAGCCCCTCCACCTCGATCACCTGTTCGCCGAGACGGGGGCCCCGCGAGACCTGGATCTGCGCCTTGCCGACGTCATCGCGGCCAGCCTCCTCGTTGAGCTTCTCAAAGGCCGTGATACGCGCCTTGCTCTTGGCCTGGCGCGCTTTGGGCGATGAACGGATCCACTCCAGCTCCCGCTTCAGCGTCTTGGCCTTGCTCTCCTCGGCGCCCTTCTCGCTTTCCTCGCGCTTTGCCTTCTGTTCGAGCCAAGACGAGTAGTTGCCCTTCCACGGCACGCCAGAGCCGCGATCCAGTTCCAGCGTCCATTGCGTGATGGTGTCGAGGAAGTAGCGGTCGTGGGTGACCAGGATCACGCAACCCGTGTAGTCGGTCAGGAACTTCTGCAACCACGCGACGCTCTCCGCGTCCAAATGGTTGGTCGGCTCGTCCAGCAACAGAATATCGGGCTTCGAGAGCAGCAGCTTCGTCAAGGCGACGCGGCGCTTCTCGCCGCCTGAGAGTTTCGCAACATCAGCATCACCCGGCGGGCAGCGCAAGGCGTCGAGGGCGACCTCGACCTGGGCATCGAGATCCCAGAGGCCCTCGGCATCGATCTCATCCTGCAGCTTCGCCATCTCGTCGGCGGTCTCGTCCGAATAGTTGGCGGCGATCTCGTTGTAGCGGTCGACCTTCGCTTTTTTCGCGGCGACGCCTTCCATGGCATTGCCGAGCACGTCCTTGGCTGTATCGAGCTCCGGTTCTTGCGGCAGATAGCCGACCTTGATGCCATCGGCGGGCCGCGCCTCGCCCAGAAAGTCATCCGTCTCGCCGGCCATGATCTTCAGCAATGTGGATTTGCCGGAACCGTTCAAGCCGACGACGCCAATCTTGGCGCCCGGATAGAAGGACAGGTTGATGTTCTTCAAGACCTGCTTGCCACCAGGATAGGCCTTGGAGAGCTTGTGCATGTGGTAGACGAATTGCGGGTTGGCCATGAATGGGCTCTCCATTTGCCGGCGCCTTCGGTTGCTCACTGGCGCAACCGGCGCGTCTCGGATTTGTCTGGGATTGGCCGCGTTGTATCGGATCGCTTCGGGCGACTCAACGGCTGCTTTGCCAGCGGCCAGAAGGGCGCCGGCCCCCGCCGCGGCCTCCCCCGTCAGCTCGCGCTCTGACCACCCAAAGGTTAGCGTTCAGCGGCGACGGCGGCCTCGGTCCCAATCGTCGGTCGGGGCATTGATCAGGGGCAGATTGCGGCGGGCTGTGTCCGATGACGCGCGACGGCACATCCCGGGTATCGCACTGAGCTTTGTCGGCCGGGAGATAATAGCCAACGTTCCGCTCAACGACTCGCTGGTCAAGCGGCCCGATATGATCATCTGCTCCAGCTTCGCCTGCAGAGCCCGGTCGAGGGGTGTGCGCCAATGACTGGGCATGCAATCCCACGGTAAAGTCAGGTTGCTGCCGAGGCCACGCTGCATGAACAGCTGTTCGAAGGGATGGCGGTTGCGGTCCGGCCGCGACTGGCATCGCGAGTCGTACGTCACTTCCAACCCGGCTTCCGTAACCGGCTTCTCGATAAGCGTCTCGTAATAAGCGACGGCGGCCTTGCCGGCCCGGTCACGCAGCGTCTCGTCGCAGATATCGCGGTCCATTTCGACCAGCGTCTTCTGGAACTGCTGGCGCAGATCGGCGCGCAGCGCATCGGTGACGCCGAATTTCGCGGCGGCTCGCTCGAAGCTGCTTTTATGATCGTCGGACGCGTAGGACCAGGCAATAGCGGCCCCGACCAGGGCAACGAGTGTGATCAGGCCCGGGACGAGCCAATCGCCCAGGTTCAGCGTCGCGCCGCTGCCCTCACCCGCACTCGGGTCTTCCGTACGGCGCCCAAACTGCATGCGACAGCCCTGAAACACGATATTGATCCCGCAACCTATCAGTCCCGTGATAATTTGGTGTAAAGGACCAGAAAACAAGGCCTTATTCGATGTCGCGTTTGGACACGCAACAACCGCTGGGGCAATGCGTCAGGAGCCGCAGGACATGACCTCAACTGCATCCTCGGCGACCGAGCGCCACTTCCTCTACGTCGCCGATCCCATGTGTTCGTGGTGCTACGGGTTCGCGCCGGTCGTCGACGAACTGGTCGCTCGATTCGAGGGGCGACTAGGCCTCCGCCTCGTGATGGGCGGCCTGCGCGCCGGCAACACACAACCGATGCGGCCGGAAGACAAGGACTACATCCGCAGCGCCTGGACCCGCGTCTGCGAAGCCTCGGGCCAGCCGTTCGACCCTACTTTCTTCGATCGCGCGAGCTTCACCTACGACACCGAACCTGCCTGCCGAGCCGTGGTCACGATGCGGCGCCTCGCTCCGGAACAGGCGCTGGCGTTCAAGACACGCGTATCGCAGGCCTTCTACGCCAACAACCGCGATGTGACCCGAGACGAGGTCTTGGCCGACGTCGCGGCTGAGGCTGGCATGGATCGCGACGCATTTTTGGCCGAGATGCAAAGCCCCGACACGCGCAATGAGACCTTCCAGGATTTCATGATTGCCAAGGAAGCCGGCATCGAAGGTTTCCCGCTGCTCGCGGCTGGCAGGCAAGACAGCGGCTATGCCCTGATCACGCAAGGGTTTCGTCCACTCGTCGGATTGCCCGAGGCGATTGAGACGTGGCTTACCAACGGCGCACCTGTCACGCGGCCAACGCCCTGATCACTCAGCGCTGCGCGAGTGCGGCGCGGATCTCGGCGACCGCCGCCTGGATGCGCATCTCGATCAGTTTGTGGCCGCGTTCGGGCGTGGACCGCTTCGGATCGCCTGACGCACCGTTTGCCGACCACGGGAACGCCCGGCCCGCCGTGCGCTCAAAATCGACGCCCTTCGCGTTGATCGCCATCAGCTCCGACGTATCAATAATGCCCGCGTGCTCGCCGATCGCAGCCTTCGTCTCTCCCTCGCCTTCGAGCGTCTTGTACTGGGGACCGTCTTCGTAATAGCCACCTATATGCACGACGCGCACGCCGGAGCCAGCCCACTCACGCGTCAGGCGATCCACGACAGCCGTCTGCACATCGATGCTATCGCCGTGATCGCCGATGAAGCAGATCGTCTTGAAGCCGCTCCCCTTGAGGCTGCGGGCAATGCCTTCAAGAACGCCGCTGAACACGGGCGCGGGAACACCAATGGTGCCGGGATAACGCAGATGTCCGCTGAGCTGGGGCACATAGGAAACCACAGGCGCAATGAGGGTGCGTCCAACATCCGCAGCGATCTTCTTCGCGGCCCAACCGACGATGTAGTCATGCTTGCCGAGGATCATGTGCGGGCCATTCTGCTCGATCCCGCCCGTCGGTACGATGACGGTCGTGTAACCTTGCGCGATCGCGTCGCGCACCTGGACCCATGTCAGATCCTTGAGCTCGGTCGTTGGCGGCGCTTTGGCCTCAGGCGCAAGTGAATTTGCCGAAACCAGGCCCGCCACAGCGACCGCACCAATCAGAGCGAGCGACAAAAGAGCAGTTCGCGAGGCGCGCACGAGAGCCACCGTTGGGTTGTTGAGGCGAAGCTCGCAAACTCTAACTCCACCGCCGTTAAGCAGCGTTTAATCATCGCGCCTGTCCACATCGGGTTCGCACCGCCATCGGTTACAAATGCATTAACCGGCGCCTGCTAGCCTCTACCAATCGGAAATCCTCGAGGTCTTCGCAGATGATTGACCAAGCCACCCTGGTGTTTAGCAAAGTCGTTGAGTTGTACAGCGAGCAAGTCTACGCCTGGATTGCCCTTGGCGTCCTCTTTACAGGACTGAGCATCTTCAAGACGCAGGCCTGTAACCCCGGCAAGAACGTGGTGGACAAACCCCGGGCTAAAAACCGATATTTCCTACGCCCTCGTCGATAAGGTTATTGCACCCTATCTCGGACTGCCGGCGTTGTTCCTCATGTACGCGCTGCTGTCGGGCGTCATGTCACCCGCAGCTGTTGGTGATTACATCTCAAATGGCCGAGGACCTCTGAGCACACTGCCGTTCTGGGGCCAGGTCGTCGCCTATCTCATCATCGGCGACTTCCTTTTCTACTGGGTGCATCGCACCTTCCACAGCGACATGTTGTGGCGCTTCCATGCCGCACATCATTCGGCGACTGAAGTGAACTGGACAACTCAGCACCGGTTCCACCCGGTGAACGTGGCACTCGGGTCGTGCCTGGTTTATCTGACACTGATGACGCTGGGCATCTCGCCGACTGTCATCACGTATCTGGTGCCGTTCGAGATCCTGACAGCGGCCTACGTGCATGCGAACCTGAACTGGACACACGGGCCCCTGAAGTACGTCTTCGCCAGTCCGGTCTTTCATCGTTGGCACCATGGCCCGGCGAATGACGGCGGCAATGCGAATTTCGCGCCGACTTTCGCGTTCTGGGATGTGATGTTCGGCACGTTCCATATGCCCGAGGGGCGCCTCCCCGAAACGTTCGGCGTGGATGATCCCGATTATCCGCAGTCCTATCTCGGACAGCTGATCTACCCGTTCAAGCCGAAGGGCCAAGCAACCGAACCGGCCGGGCAACAGGGCTTGAACCACTGAGGCGTCAGATGAAACGATCCGGCTAGTTTGTGTACTTACAAAGCTCTATGGTCGAGAAGTAGTGAGTCGTTGCGTTTGCATGACGATCAGACTTCGGCACCCAGGAGCGCGGATCATGGAACAACGACCACTTGCAGCAGAATTCATCGGCACGTTCTGTCTCGTCGCAGCGACTTGCGGCGCGGCACTCTTCTCAGCCCCGGCCGGCGGCGGTCTCGTAGCCGTCGCGTTTGCTATCGGCCTGTCGGTCCTGATCATGGCCTACGCAGTCGGCCATATCTCGGGCGGACACTTCAATCCCGCAGTGACCATCGGCCTCGTTGCTGCAGGGCGCTTCGAGAGTTCAAAAGCCGTTGGCTACATCATTGCCCAGTTGGCCGGCGGCATCGCAGCTGCGGCAATCTTCAGCATTATCCTCAGCGGCGCACTATCCGCTGGCCCAACGGCAGCAACGAAGTGGAACTCGTTCGCCGCAATATCCAATGGTTATGGTGGAGCGAACGGCTTCTCGATGGCATCAGCCTTCCTCATGGAGGTCGTGATCACGGCATTGTTCCTGATCGTGATCATCGGGGCGACATCAAGACGAGCCCCTGCCGGTTTCGCTCCGATAGCGATCGGCGTAGCCTTGTTCGTGTTGCATCTGGTGTCCATCCCCGTCACCAACGCTTCACTCAACCCCGCACGCTCAACGGCTCCTGCGATCATGGCCGGCGGTGTTGCGCTCAGCCAGCTCTGGCTGTTCTGGGTGGCCCCGATTCTGGGCGCGGTCATCGGCGGCATGATCGGCCGGTACCTCCAGGAGGAGTGAGCAGCGGACTTCCAACCAGTGAGGCGGAACGGCGGGGCATCCCCGCCGTTATGCATTTTTGGCATGCATGGTCCGGCATCGAAGGTAGCCTGGATATAGGCGAGCCTTGTTTTGATGATCGAAGTATGCCAAATGGCACGTGCTGAGCTATAGATCCGGCTGATTCCGCGGGCTCCTTTATTCCCCCTTCGTCGGTCTGACGACCAGACCGGACCCGATGAATTGCAGCAGTACAGCTCCTTCGCTCCCCAAAGCCGGACAGTCTGTCGATGGGCATTGGGACTGAACGCACTAACGGAGACCGCTTTTTTGGAAACTTCTGCCTTCGCTGGGCTCGGCCTGAGTGCCAAAGTTCTAGCCGCCGTCGAGACGGCCGGCTACGCCACGCCGACGCCCATTCAAGTTCAGGCCATCCCCGTTGCAGTCACGGGCCGGGATGTCCTTGGTATCGCGCAGACGGGCACGGGTAAGACGGCGTCCTTCGTCTTGCCGATGATAACGAGACTGGAAAGCGGGCGTGCACGCGCGCGCATGCCGCGATCGCTGATCCTGGCCCCGACCCGGGAACTCGCCGCCCAGTGCGCCCAGAGTTTTGAGAAATACGGACAGCACACCAAACTTTCGATTGCGCTACTGATCGGTGGCGTCTCGATGGACGATCAGGTGCAAAAGCTGGATCGGGGCGTCGATGTGCTCATCGCTACGCCCGGCCGCCTCCTCGATCACTTCCAGCGCGGCCGCCTGATGCTCATGGGCGTCGAGATCCTCGTCATCGACGAGGCCGACCGGATGCTTGATATGGGCTTCATCCCCGATATCGAGAAGATCTGCAAGCTGCTGCCGCCGCGCCGCCAGACGCTGTTTTTCTCGGCCACGATGCCAACAGAGATTACGCGTCTGGTGGACCAGTTCCTGCGTGATCCCGTTCGCATCGAGGTGGCGAAGCCGGCTACCGCCGCAACGACGATTGCCCAACGTTTCCGGTTCTGCGCGTCGAGCGAGGATTTTGCGAAACGCGAGGCATTGCGAGAGATCCTGCGGCGTTTGGATGTCAAGAACGCGATCATTTTTTCGAACTACAAGCGCGATGTCGCCATTCTCCTGAAATCGCTGACGAAACACGGTTTCAATGCCGGAGCGCTTCACGGCGACATGGATCAGATGAGCCGGATGTCGACGCTCGACAAGTTTCGTTCGGGCGAAATCTCACTGCTGGCCGCCTCCGATGTTGCAGCCCGCGGTCTCGACATCCCGGATGTCAGCCACGTCATCAACTTCGATGTACCCTGGCAACCCGACGATTATGTGCATCGCATTGGCCGAACCGGACGTGCCGGCAAAGAGGGCTGCTCAGTCACGATCGTCACGCCGGACGACATCAAGTCGATCGATGCCATCGCCAAACTGATCGGTGATGAGCCGCATTGGCTGGGCGATCCTCCCGACGCCGACGTGCTCGAGGAAGCCCGCAGCCGCAAGGGCCGTGGGCGGGCGCGCGGTCGCACGCGCACCACTAGCGGTCCAGGGCGCGACCGTGGCGGCCGTCCCGGCGAGAGCCGGGGACGCCCCGTTCGCAATCGCGCTGACGCTACCGATCAACCGCCACGCCGCGAAGTTCGGCGCGAACGTGCGCCCCGCCTGGAGAACGAACTCCCGCCGCGCGAGTTGGCCCGAGAAGCGAGACCGGTTGACGCTGAGCGGAAGGTGGCAGACACGCCTCCGCCGCCCGCACCCCGTCGTGACAGCGAACCCCGCCGGGACCGGGAACTGCAACCGGCTCGCCGCAGCGAGCGCGACCGCCATCGCGAGGATCGCGATCCCGTTCGCGCCCGAGAACGTGACGATGCGCGCCCGCACCGCGAGACCCCCGAAGATCGGCGCCCGACCGACCGCGGCGAGCGTCCCCGGTCGGACGCCCGGCCGCGGCCCGAACCGCGCAGCGACGGGCCCCGCCGTGCCGAGCGTCAGGGCGAGCCTCGCCCCGATGCCAAGCAAGTTCCGGATTCGCGCGCCGATGCGCGTGGGCCAAAACGCGAGCCGCGGGATCGAGACGTTCATCGGGCCGATTCCGGAACCGGAAAGCCGCAAGGTCTCGGAGATCACGTCCCGGCATTCCTGCGGCGCCCCGTGCGTGCCAACGCCGACTGAGGCCGGAGACCGAACGCCATGACACCCCAAGCCGCCTTGTCGGAGATCTGGGCTTTGGGACTCGGCGACCGGGACGCACTTGCTCATATCCGGCTGACCGGCAGTGAGCCTGCGCTGCCGTCGTCATTTGCTGTCGGGACCTTGGCGCAGGCGACGATCGCGGCGAGCACCTTGGCTGCCGCCGAGATCTGGCGGTCCCGTACCGGCCAGCGACAATTGGCCAGCGTCGACATCCGACACGCGGCAGCCGCCTTCCGCAGCGAGACCTATCTGCGCGTTGAAGGGCGCTCAAACGACCGATGGGATCAGATCGCCGGTATCTATCAGACGGGCGACGGCCGTTATGTCCGGCTTCACACCAACCTGCCGCATCATCGCGACGGTATCCTGAAGTTGCTTCAAGCCAACTATGATCGCGCCAGCGTCGCCGCCAAGTTGTCGACTTGGACCGGCGAAGCCTTCGAAACCGCGGCGTCGGAAGCCGGTCTTGTCGTTGCGCTCATGCGCTCACCCGAAGAGTGGCAGGCGCATGCCCATGCACAGGCCATTGCGAAGATCCCGCCGCTCGAGCTCACCCGTATCAGCGACGCCCCGCCACGCGCCTGGCCCAAATCAGCCGCTGCCCTGGCGCAACCTCTGGCGGGGCTCCGCGTGCTGGATTTGACGCGTATCATCGCCGGCCCCGTCTGCGGACGTACGCTGGCCGCCCATGGCGCCGACGTACTGCTTGTCACCAGTCCGAAATTGCCATCCTCACCGGTACTGGTCATGGACACGGGCCGCGGCAAGCTTTCGACCCATATTGATTTGACCAAAAGCCATGGCATCGTCGCATTGGAGCGCCTCGCCCGCGACGCGGACGTCTTCGTGCAGGGCTATCGGCCCGGTGCCATCCGCGCCAAGGGCTTCTCGCCCGAGCGGCTCGCCGAGATCAATCCCGGCATCGTCTGCGTGTCACTCTCCGCCTACACGGATCACGGCCCCTGGGGCGGCAAGCGCGGCTTCGACAGCCTCGTCCAGACGGCTACGGGGATAAATGCCGCTGAGGCTAAGTCGGCGGGCATCATCGGCCCCAAGGAGCTGCCAGCGCAGGCGCTCGACCACGGGTCGGGCTACCTGATGGCGGCCGGCGCAATGATGGCCCTGAAGCGACAACGCGAAGAGGGCGGCTCCTGGCATGTCCGGGTTGCCCTGGTTACCACTGGCCAATGGCTCTGGAAGCTTGGCCGATCCGAAATTGGTTTGGCCTCGACCAATCCCACGATTGAAGACTGCGCAGAGTTCACGGAAACGACACCATCGGGATTTGGGCGGATGACGGCCGTCCGCCACGCCGGACAGCTGGCCCAAACTCCACCTCGCTGGGTGCTCCCCTCGGTTCCACTTGGCACCCACCCGCCGGCATGGCCGGCGAGGCCCGTTTAATTTCCAATTAAACCTTCGCGGCTAACGTCAATCGAGGTCCACTGCGCCCGCGTGCTTCTTGTCCCACGCCATGCGCACCGCTCAGGGTCTCACGATGGCATTTGGTAAACGGCGGGAACGTCCCGGCACACCGGCTCCCTCAATCGTCGAAACCGACGCACACGATGAACCGGAATCCACCCGGCACGACGCACTGCACCAGACATTCGAGCGCATTCTCAAGAGTGCCTCGGCCGTGGCGGAGGCTGTCCGCACCGGCGGCACCGTACCCGTGTTCGGCATTGCCGATGAGCCCGATCCCGATGCCTCGCCAATTACGCTGACAGGATTCAGCTCGCTCTTTTCCTACACCGACGGCCAGCGAAAAATGTTCGCCGTATATGGTTATGCTGCGCCCGGAGATCCAGATCGCATCGACCCCAACGCGCAATGCCATATCCACGATCTCGTCGGCCGCATCCGCCAACTCAATCTCTATTGCCAACAGGCCCATGCCGACGAAGCCTTAGTCGTTGCGCTCCAGTCGCCGCGCTTTCCCCCGTTGATCGATCAGGTCATCGCCGGCGCGGCCTACTTTGCCGCCTATTTCGCGAATCTGAAGATCACCCAGCCGTTCCTCCTGGCGGTGCCGCCACAAGTTGCCACCTTCCCTGAGACCGCTTCGCTGAAGGCAACCGTGGACCGCTACATGCTGATGGCGAGCGACGGCATGGTCGAGCCGAAAAAACTGCAGGACTATCTCCCCCACAAAGCGTGGCCCTACTTCGGCGTCGAGACGGCCTGGCGCAATCACGACGGCCAACAATTCATCAACAGCGTCTATTTCCCGATGGAATACGCCAAGGCCGTCCGCGAGCACGCAGCGCGCGACCAAGCCTCAGCCATTGGCACGTTGGTCTGACAGGCCACGCTGAGCCGCCTATCGGAGGTTTCGGCTTGTTTTTGGTGTGCGGTTCGCGCCCTCGCCTGGGGTCAAAGATCGCAAACGTTTCGTCGCCTTCGTTGCAGCCCGGCGGGCTGCGGCAATAGCCACCCCCGCCCATAGCCGCAGCAACTCCGGGTCATCGAACACCGCCTCAGGTGCCCGCCGATAACTCATGGTCGTCAACTTGCCCGATGCCGCCGCGTAGGTGAACGAAGCACACCCAGCCGCGATGAATTCGGGTTCGCTGGCAGCGTCGACCTTAAGGTAGAGGACATCGTCGTCGATCAGGGCGAACATCAGTCCGTCAACAAACACCCCGACGGCACCGAACATGCGCCGCAGCCTGATGGTGCCGGCACTCGCCAGCTCCTCTTCGATGAACGTGCCGATCGCGCCACCGGCGGCCATGTGCCCACCTACTGGTTCGGCGGGATCAAACGGTCTTGATCGCCTCAAGCTTCTCTTTGGAAGCCGGCATCAGATTGACGCTCTCACCACAACCGCAGGCGCTCTTCTGGTTCGGATTGTTGAAGACGAACTGGGATGACAGCTTGTCGACTTTCCAATCCATCTCGGTGCCAAGCAGATAAAGCACCGCCTGCGGGTCGATGATAACCCGGGCCCCGTCCAGGTCGACGATTTCGTCGAACTTGGAGACGGCCTCGGCCCAAGCCATCGTATACTCCATGCCCGCGCAGCCGCCCTTCTTGACGCCGATCTTCAAGCCGGCGACGGACGAACCTTTGGTGGCCATGATCCCCTTAATGCGCTCGGCGGCAGCCGGCGTCACGGTCATAACCTGCGGGCGGGGCCGGGGCGTGCTCATAGGTTGCAGATCCTTCCAATGGCGCCTGCTTCGTTTGGTAATATAGCGCAATTCCCGCGAATTTGCAGGGGTGACGCGTGCCGCCCCACGATTAAGACTATGGCGGGTTTATCGGACCGGCTGGCGGGGCGCCCGTGCTGGCTCAAAACATATTGAGGGCGAGGCGCGCCTCATCCGACATGCGGCTCTGGTCCCAAGGCGGATCAAAGGTCAGATTGACGGCGCACGACTGGATTCCCGACACCGAACAGACAGCATTTTCGACCCACGTCGGCATTTCCCCCGCGACCGGGCAGCCCGGCGCGGTCAGCGTCATATCGACCGCCACCTTGCGGTCATCGTCGATGTCGATCTTGTAGATCAGGCCCAGCTCGTAAATGTCGCAGGGGATCTCCGGGTCGTAAACCGTCTTGAGGGCCGCGACGATATCGGCCGTCATCTGCTCGAGCTCCTCAGCCGAGAGTTTCGAACCAGCGACGGCGGTGCCGCCATTGGCAACACTCGGAGCAATACCGCGGGTGGGCTCACCACCACCCTTTGGCGGCGCGAGATCCGCGTCGGTGACCAGCACATCTCGATCTGCTGCCTTGCCGTCCATCAGCGTCTTCCTCGTCTACCCGGGTCCGCGCCTGTCGGCTTGAGACCAAGGCCAAATTACGCAAAGAACTCGTGAGCCTTGACCAAGGCTTCGGCCAACGCATCCACCTCGGCGGTCGTATTATACATGGCAAACGAGGCTCTGCACGTCGCCGTTACACCAAGTCGCTCCATCAGTGGTTGGGCACAATGATGCCCGGCGCGAACGGCCACGCCGGACCGGTCGATGATCGTCGAGATATCATGCGGGTGTAGCCCATCCACGTTGAATGCAACGATTGCACCCTTATCCTTGGCGTGGCCATAAACCTTCAACCAGTTGAGCTCGCCGAGCCGGCCATGCGCATAGGCCCGCAATTCCGCCTCATGGGCGGCAATCCGGTCGCGACCCACCTGCATCATGTAGTTGAGGGCTGCTCCGAGCCCGATCGCTTGCACGATCGCAGGCGTGCCGGCCTCGAACTTGTGCGGGGCCTTGCCGTAAGTGACCCGGTCGACGGTGACCGTCTCGATCATCTCGCCACCGCCCATGTAGGGCTGCATGGCGTCGAGATGCTTTTTCTTCGCGAACAGCACGCCGATCCCCGTCGGCCCGTAGACCTTGTGACCGGTGAACAGGTAGAAATCGCAGTCGAGATCCTGGACATCGACGGGCATGTGCACTGCCGCCTGGCTCCCGTCGAGCAGCACGGGAATGCCCTTGGCATGCGCTAGCTTGATGACCTCTTTGACCGGCACGACGGTGCCGAGCACATTCGACATGTGCGTAATGGCAACCAGCTTGGTCTTTGGTCCGAGAAGTGCGGCGAACTCCTCGAGCAAGAACTCTCCGGTATCAGAAATGGGTGCCCATTTGAGAATGCAGCCCTTGCGTTCCCGGTGGAAATGCCACGGCACGATATTGGAATGGTGCTCCATGATGGAGAGCACGATCTCGTCGCCCTCCTTGAACGTGGCTCCATAGCTCGACGCGACCAGGTTGATCGCCTCTGTCGCATTGTGGGTGAAAATGATCTCGTCCTCGGTCGGCGCATTCAGGAAGCGGCGGGTGGTCGCCCGTGCCTCCTCGAATTTGGCCGTTGCGGCGTTCGAGAGGTAATGCAAGCCGCGGTGCACGTTCGCGTACTCGAACTTATAGGTGTGCTCGATCGCGTCGAGAACCGATCGCGGCTTTTGCGCTGACGCGCCATTGTCGAGATAGACCAGCGGTTTGCCGTAGACTTCCCGGAAGAGAATGGGAAAGTCAGAGCGGATCTGCTGGACGTCATAGCGGCCAGAGCCTGAGATTTGCGTGCCGGAGATGTGTGCCGATGTCATCGTGCCTCTCGCCTCACCATGGCGTGTTGAACGCGGGCTAGATCGATTTCAACCAATCCAACGCTACCTGCCGAAGTGCCTCACGGATCGCCTCGTCCTCGATCTTGTCGATGGCTTCGGCAACAAAACTCTCGATCAGCATGCTCCGCGCCTCCATTTTCGGGATACCGCGAGAGCGCAGATAGAACATCATGTCTGCATCCAGCTCGGTCGACGTGCTCCCATGGCCGCAGACAACGTCATCGGCATAAATCTCGAGTTCCGGCTTGCTGTCGAACTCGGCATCCTCCGACAGCATCAGCACCTGCGCCATCTGCTTGCCATCGGTTTTCTGTGCGATCGGGTGCACGACGACCTTGCCCTGTACGACGCCGCGCGCGCGGCCATCGAGTATACCCTTGAACAGCTCCCGGCTCTCGCAGCCCGGCGTCGCATGATCGACGACGAGCGTCGTATCGATATGATCCGTCCCACGGCCAAGGAAAACTCCGGCCATGTCCAACCGCGCATCCGACCCTTCAAAATCGACATCGATCTCGTTGCGGGCCAAAGGCGCTCCGGCCGTCAGCTGAAAGCCGATGTAGGTCGCGTCCTTGCCGATCCGGGTCCGCCAGGTGGACAGATGAGCGGCCTCGGTCGCCGTCACACACTTGATGTGCGTGAGGGCGCTGTTGGGCGCCAGATCAACGTCGGTCGCATAATTGCCATGGCCGGCCGCCGAGGCACCGGGAACCGAAACGAAGGCTTCGATCAGGGTCAGCCGCGCACCGTCTTCCAAGGTCACGATGTTGCGCGTCGCAACCGAGGCGGGGGCCACAGTCGTGCGCACATGAACCAGCATCAACGGCCGATCGGCCGAGGCATTGGGCTTCACCTTCAGCAGGACGCCATCCGACATGAAGGCGAGATTGAGCGCAGGGATTGCCCGTGACACCGAGATCCGCTCGGACGAGAACTTGGCCGCGAGCCACTCCGGGGCCTTGGTGAGCGCTGACCGCAGGTCCTTGATCTCGGCGATACCGTCAAATGCCTCGAGGCGCGCGTGCTCCGATGCAACAATGCCATCGATCAAAACGATGCGATCCGCCCGCAATCCCGCGAGTGGGCCGAGCGCTGCTTCGACTGCCTCTGGCGACACCTTCGCATGGCCCGTGGCGACCGCTGGTACATCCCGAAAACGCTCGCGGAGATCGGTGTATTTCCATTCTTCGATCCGCCGATGGGGCAGGCCAACGCGGGCGAACTTCCCAATCGAATCGCGCCGCAATTCCGCAACCCACCCCGCGCCAGGCAACTCGCCAGCCGCATGATCGAAGGCGGTCATCAGGCCTTGCTCGGCCTTCGTTCGTTGAATGAGCATTGCGGACATGACGGTTTACGGGCTCGGCTTGTTGGCTCACTGCGACGGGATAGCCGCCGGCGGCTTGATGTCTGTCGTGCGCGATGGCCGCTCGATCTCAGGCAGCCTTGGACTTGAATTCGGCGTAACCGGATTTCTCGAGCTCGAGCGCCAGCTCCTTGCCACCGGTCTTCTGAATTCTGCCGTGTGCAAGAACATGCACCTTGTCTGGCGTGATATAGTTCAGCAGGCGCTGGTAATGGGTGATGACGAGCATCGCGCGATCCTTGCTGCGCAGTTTGTTCGCGCCTTCCGAGACGATCCGGATGGCGTCGATATCGAGGCCGGAGTCCGTCTCGTCGAGGACGCACAGCGACGGCTCAAGCATCGCCATCTGCAGCACTTCCATCCGCTTCTTCTCGCCGCCCGAGAAACCGACATTGAGCGGTCGCTTGAGCATCTCCTCCTTGACGCCGAGTTCGGCCGCCTTGGCCCGCACGAGCTTCAAGAACTCAGGGGTCGTCAGTTCCTTCTGCGCGCGCTTCTTGCGGACCGAGTTTACGGCGGACCGCAGGAACGTCATGGTCGCGACGCCTGGAATTTCCATCGGATACTGGAACGCGAGGAAAACGCCCTTGGCCGCCCGCTCGTCCGGCTCCATGCCGAGGATCGATTCGCCTTTCCAGCAGATATCCCCGCTCGTGACTTCGTAGTCGTCCCGGCCGGCTATGACGTACGCGAGTGTGGACTTGCCCGAGCCATTCGGACCCATGATCGCGTGCACCTCGCCCGGAGGCACGGTCAGCGTGACCCCCTTCAGGATTTCCGTGCCGTCCTCGGCGATCCGAGCGTGGAGGTTTTTTATCTCGAGCATTTCAGTGTTGTCCTCAAAAAACATGGAGCCCCGGGCGCAGAACCGGTGGCCCCATCCAGTACGTTGCAACTGTCCCTATAGATCGATCAGCGGATGGTTTTCACAAACTCGATTTCGGCCGGATAAAGCACGCCGAGCCAATCGCATTTCTCCGGAGTTTTCTCGCCGAACTCCACGAGGAACGCCTTGCCCTGATCGAGGGTTTCCAGCACGGTTACGACAGTGCCCTGACGGAGCTTCAGATCAAGGCGCTTGTTGGTCAAAGCGTTGCGGCGCAGGCATTCGCCTGCATCAAGTTCGCGAACCAGACGTGCCGTTTGTGTCATTGCACCAAAACCCGCCGCGTCACTCATTGGTCGTCTCCTCGTTATCTCGGCCTCAACCGGCCATACCCTCAAAATCCCGCTCGATTCGGGCCAAGACTTGGCGCCTTGGCGTTGGATGCATGTCCCGTTCCACCCTGCATCCACGATTGTTGGTCCTCTCGGACTGGCGCATCCTATACCGGCCTGCGACGTTCTGCACCACCCCCGGCAAGCAAAGTTTCGATCGAATTAACCATCGGTGATAACGCTATGCGTGGCTTGAGTTTTGACCGGCTGAAGACGAATCACCCGACGCTTCCTTCCAGGCTTATGCCGATCAGCTTTTGCGTTTCGGCCATGAATTCCATCGGAAGTTGCTGCAGCACATCCCGGACAAAACCGTTCACGATGAGGGCCACGGCCTCTTCTTCGGACAAGCCGCGTTGGCGGCAATAAAAGAGCTTGTCATCCGAGATCTTGGACGTGGTGGCCTCGTGCTCGAAGTGGGCCGAGGCATTCTTCGCTTCGATGTAGGGAACGGTATGCGCCCCGCATGCATTGCCGATCAGGAGACTATCGCAATTGGTGAAATTCCGCGCGTTCGTGGCCTTGCGATGGGCGGAAACCAGCCCGCGATAAGTGTTCTGCGACTGCCCGGCGGCAATGCCTTTGGAGATGATCCGGCTCGACGTGTTCTTGCCGAGGTGGATCATTTTTGTGCCGCTGTCGACCTGTTGGCGGCCGTTCGAGATGGCGATCGAATAGAACTCACCGCGCGATCCGTCACCGCGCAGAATGCAACTCGGATACTTCCAAGTTATCGCCGAGCCGGTTTCGACCTGCGTCCAGCTGATCTTGGAGTTGCGGCCACGGCAGTCGCCGCGCTTCGTCACGAAATTGTAGATGCCGCCCTTGCCGTTCTTGTCGCCCGGATACCAGTTCTGGACGGTCGAATACTTGATCTCGGCGTCGTCGAGTGCAATCAGCTCGACGACCGCGGCATGCAGCTGGTTCTCGTCGCGCATCGGCGCCGTGCAACCCTCGAGGTAGGACACATAGCTGCCCTTCTCGGCGATAATCAGAGTTCGCTCGAACTGACCGGTATTTTTCTCGTTGATCCGGAAGTATGTCGACAGCTCCATCGGGCACCGGACGCCCTCGGGGATGTAGACGAACGAACCGTCCGAGAACACCGCCGCGTTCAGCGCCGCATAGTAGTTGTCGGACTGTGGAACGACACTGCCGAGGTATTTTTTGACGAGCTCGGGGTGCTCCCGCATCGCCTCTGAGATCGAGCAGAAGATCACGCCGGCCTTGGCCAGTTCCTTCTTGAATGTGGTCACAACCGAAACGCTGTCGAACACCGCGTCAACGGCGACTTTGCCGGCCATCTGGCTGTAGCCGTCGGCGTCATCGAGCCGGCTTGGCTCCGACTGCTTGCGCACGCCCGCGAGCAACTCCTGCTCTTTCAGCGGGATGCCAAGCTTGGCATAGGTCCGCAATAGCTCGGGGTCGACCTCGTCGAGCGACTTCGGGCCTTCCGTCGATTTTGGCGCGGAGTAGTAATAGAGATCCTGGAAATCGATCTTGGGATAGTCGACCTTGGCCCACGTCGGCTCGGTCATCGCCTGCCAGCGGCGAAACGCGTCGAGGCGCCACTCCAGCATCCACGCTGGCTCGGACTTCTTGTTGGAGATGAAGCGAACGGTATCCTCGTTCAAGCCCTTCGGAGCCTTAACGCTCTCGATGTCGGTCTCGAACCCGTACTTGTACTTGTCGACATCAAGCGCCTTGACCTGCTCGATCGTCTGCTGAACCGCGGCCATTCCCGTCTCCACTTCATTCGTTAGGTCAAGCGGCCCGTGCGGCCTGCGCTGTGATCGTCGTCCAGGCCGCAGCGAACGCGGCGATATCGTCAACGGTTGTCGTCGGCCCGAGGCTCAGCCGGATAGCGGACCCCGCGATTTCCGGCGCAACGCCCATCGCCGACAGCACATGACTGGCGGAAACCTTGCCTGACGAGCAGGCGGCTCCAGCGCTGACAGCGATGCCCGCCAGATCCAGAGCTGTGACCAGCAGTTCCGAGGAACGGCCCGGCAAAGCAATGCACGAGGTGTTGGGAAGCCGCGCGACGTCGGCCCCAATGACCACCGCCTCGGGTGTCGCGGCAAGCACGACCCGCTCGAGCCGGTCGCGCAGCTGGCCAATCGCAGCCGCTGCCTTCAGGCTATCACCTGCAGCCCGTGCGGCCGCGCCAAAACCCGCAATCGCCGCAACATTCTCGGTGCCGGCCCGGAGGCGCCGCTCCTGGCCGCCGCCACTCAGCAACGGGGCAATGGGCGCGCCATTGCGCACGATCAGAGCGCCGGCGCCTTTCGGGCCGCCGAGCTTATGCGACGACAGACTGAGATAGTCGACGCCGAGGCGGGCCATATTGCAGTCGATCCGGCCTGCGGCCTGCACCGCATCCGTGTGGACGCGGAAACCCTGGTTGCGGGCGAGCGCCGCAATACCGCCAACCGCCTGTACGACGCCGGTTTCGTTGTTGGCGAGTTGCAAGCTGAGCAGGCCGCCCACCCCCTCTCGCTGCAACCCAATCAGGGCGGCGACTGTCTCCAGGCTGACGCGACCATCGCTGGCAACCGGGAGCGCCACAATGGCAGCACCGCTCTTGGCCGCCGGCGCACGCACGCTGTCGTGCTCAATGGCGGATGCCAGTATTGTCGGCCAACCACTGGCGATCACGGTTGCATTGGCCTCGCTGGCACCGCTCGTGAAAATCACCTCGGATGGAGCCGCACCGACAAGTGCGGCAATGTCCTCACGTGCATCCTCGACGATGCGGCGGGCGCGCCGCCCTTCACTGTGGACCGACGAGGGATTGCCGACCACGTCCATGGCCGAGAGCGCTGCCCGGCGGGCATCGGGGTGCAGCGGCGCGGTTGCGTTCCAATCGAGATATGTCCGCGTTGCCATCATATTGGGGCCGACGTATCTGCTGTTCGATTGCGAGCGCTGGGCGATGTGGAAATGGTGCCCTCGACCACGTCGGCAAGACTGATCTTGGACAGAAAGGTTTGGATCTCAGTGCCGAGCGCATTCCAAAGGTCGTGCGTCAGGCAGCGGCTACCCGCGAGGCAGGGATGTCCCTGTTCGCCGGCACAGCGCGTCATGCGGACTTCTTCCTCTACGGCCGCCATCACCTCGGCCACCTTGATCTCGCGGGATGGGCGCGCCAGGCGATAACCGCCCGTCCGTCCTCGCGCGCTCTCGACGAGACCGGCACGTCGCAGAAGCTGGAACAGCTGCTCGAGGTAGGCGATTGAGATCTGCTGCCGATCGGCGATGGACGAAAGCGGCACGGCCGCCTCGCCGCCTTGCTTAGCGAGATCTGCCATGGCCATCACGGCATACCGGCCCCGGGTGTTCAGCTCCACGCCACGTCTCCACAAACCTACGAAACCTGCGGCCGCCAACGACGTCCATGCACAAAGGTGTTGCATTCCCGGTCTCGGAGCGTGTTAAGACGCCTCTCGAGCAACGAGCCACCCTGGACGCCAGACCATCGGCGCAGGGCGCCGCCGTTCTTGGAACAGTTCTAGCTTGACCGTCATATCGGAATTCCGAGTGGGGAAGTCAAGTATCAATCGCTCGGGATGTTCGCCGCATTGGGAGCAGCGAGCCCCCCCTGTTGACCGCTCAGAGAAAGCCCTCCGCTCAATGCCCGAGATCATCATTAATGGGCCTGCCGGCCGCCTCGAAGCCCGATACCATCACGTCGGCCGGATCGACAGCCCGATTGCACTCATCCTGCACCCGCACCCCCAGTTCGGTGGCACGATGAACAACCAAGTCGTCTACAATCTCTACTACACGTTCATCGAGCGCGGCTTCTCGGTATTGCGGTTCAATTTTCGCGGCGTCGGCCGCAGCCAGGGCTTCTTCGACAATGGCCCCGGCGAATTGGCGGATGCCGCGTCCGCGCTCGACTGGCTGCAACTTCAAACGCCCGACTCCCGGTCCTGCTGGATCGCGGGTGTTTCCTTCGGAACTTGGATTTCGATGCAGCTGCTGATGCGCCGCCCGGAGATCGACGGCTTCATCTGTGTAGCGCCGCCGGCCAACCTTTACGATTTCAACTTCCTGGCGCCCTGCCCCTCGTCCGGGCTCGTCATCAGCGGCGAGAAGGACAAGGTGGTGCCGAGCGCCTCGGTCGCCGAGTTGGCCGTCAAGACCAAGACCCAGAAGGGCATCAAGATCGATCATCACATCGTGGCTGGCGCCAACCATTTTTTTGCGGACCAGCACGAGGAGATGAAAGCCGTCGTCGGCAGCTATGTCGACAATCGCATGGTCGAGATCATAAAGGCGAAGCGCGAGAAGGAATGACGCGCCGTCCCTGCTCTTCAGACGGCGAGACCCAGTGCCTGGAGTTCATCGGCCAACGCGACAGCTTCGCCCCGATAGTGGATCGTGCGAAATCCGACGGCCCGGGCGGTCTCGATATTCGGCAGTGAATCGTCGATGAAAACGGCGCGCGCCGGCACCAGGCGCCGGCGCGCGAGAAAGAGATCGAAGATCTCTCGATCCGGCTTCACCATGCCGACCTCGGCTGAAATGATGCGCTCGTCAAAACCATCGAGAAACGGAAACAGGCGGCACGCATCGGCGAATTTCGACGCGCTGAAGTTGGAGATCGCGTGCACCGGCACACCCCGCGCCTTGAGCCCCGCGAGAAGCTGGACGTTGGCGTCGATCGCCCCATCGAGCATATCCGTCCAGCGGGCGTCGAACGCCTCGACAAAACGGCGGTGCTGCGGATGTTCCCCGGCCAGCCGCGCGATCACCACGCCGAAGTCGGCGCCAGCATCCAGCTCCCGGTGATTGACCTCCAGCAGCCGCGTCTCAGCAAGGATTTGTGCCGTTTCGGCATCGGAATGCCCCATCCTCCGATAGAGATTGCGGGGATCCCAGCGGATCAGAACGTTGCCGATATCGAAGACGACGCAATCGATTTCCGCTGCCATGGCAACCGCCTGTTATCCGGCCTTCGCGAGCACACCGCCGGTCAAGGGCTTCGGGGCCCCTGTCGTGCCCGGAAATGTGATCGGCAAGCCCGCCAGCGAGCGGACCGCCAGATAGGCCCAGGCTTCCGCCTCCATCGAATCCCCGTCGAGTGACAAAGCTTCAGCCGGAACGACCGCATTATCGACGCGCGCCGCGATCATGCTCATCAGAGTGCGATTCCGGCGTCCGCCGCCACAGATCACCCACAGCGCAGGTTGCTCGGGAAATTGCTCGCGGGCCTTAGCAATGCTCTCGGCGGTGAAAGCAGTGAGCGTCGCAGCCCCATCCGCGGGGGACAGGTTGCAGAACCAGCTCCGGCGGAAAGGCGTTCCGATCGAGCGATTTCGGTACGGGTTTGGAGAAATGGGGGAGTGACAGGTACTGCCGCAGGATCGCGTCGTCTGATGCGCCCGGTGGCGGCGAGGCGGCCATCGTCGTCGCGCGCACCACCGGTGCGGCCCAGCATCCAATCGTCGATCAGCGCGTTCCCCGGCCCCGTATCGAACGCCAGCAGCGCCCCATCGCGGCCGATCCAGGTGACGTTCGCGACACCGCCGATGTTGACGAAGGCAATGGGGCGCTCGGTGACCTTCGCAGCCAGCGCGCGATGATAGACAGGGACCAGCGGCGCGCCTTCGCCGCCAAGTTCGCAGTCCTCGCCCCTCAGATCGTACACAACGTCGACCCCAGCCTTTTGGGCCAGCAACGGGCCATCGCCCAGTTGTACCGTGATCATACGGCGCCGAGGTAGCAAATCGCGCTCCTCAGCCACCCCAAGCCTATGGTCAATGAAACTTCCAGTCGGCACCAGCGTTTCCCGATGCAGCACCGTCTGGCCATGAAACCCGATCACGTCCACCGCCGAGGGTTGCAGCATCTGATCGCCCATGAACCGCAGGACCGCCTCCGCGTGCCGGTCTGTCACGTCCCTCTCGACATCCCCCAAACAGCCCGGCCGGTCGCGGCGATCCTGGATCGACGTGGCGTCGGCCACGGCCTGCCTCAACCGGCCGCGAACATCATCGGGATAGGCGACGCTCGCCGAACCCAGACGGCGCACATGATCAATGCCATCTGTCTCAATGAGCGCGAGATCGATGCCGTCCATCGACGTGCCGCTCATCAGGCCGATCGCGCGCATCACCTTGCCCATGGCATCGTCCCGTGCAATTAGCATTCAATTCCACGAGTCTAGCCCGACCACGGGCGGGCCACAAACGAAGACCGACAGCCATGGCCAAATACACGTCCGACTTTCTCAACCTCCTCGACGAGCGGAGCTATATCCACCAGTGTTCCGATTTTGCCGGTCTCGATGCGCTGGCCGCCAAGGGCGAGGTCGTCTGTTATGTCGGTTACGATTGCACGGCGCCGTCGCTGCACGTCGGCAATCTGATCTCGATCATGATGCTGCACTGGCTGCAGCAGACTGGCAACAAACCAATCACCTTGATGGGCGGGGGCACGACGCGCGTCGGCGACCCCTCCGGCAAGGACGAAACACGCCAGATCCGCTCGATCGAGGAGATCGACCGCAACAAGGAGAGCATTAGGGGCGTTTTCTCGCGACTGCTCCGCTTCGGCGAGGGCAAGCACGAAGCCATTATGGTCGACAACGCCGACTGGCTTGCCAAGCTCAACTACATCGAGATGCTACGAGACGTCGGTCGGCACTTCTCAATCAATCGCATGTTGACCATGGACTCCGTCAAGCTCCGCCTCGATCGCGAGCAGGAGATGAGTTTCATCGAATTCAACTACATGATCTGCCAAGCCTACGATTACGTGGAATTGGCGCGGCGCTTTGGCTGCAACCTGCAGATGGGCGGCTCCGACCAGTGGGGCAATATCGTCACTGGCGTCGATCTCGGCCGGCGCATGGGTACGCACCAGTTGTATGCCCTGACAACCCCGCTGCTCACCACGGCCTCAGGCGCCAAGATGGGCAAGACCGCGGCCGGCGCCGTGTGGCTCAACGAGGATCAACTTTCGGCTTACGATTACTGGCAGTTCTGGCGCAACACCGAGGACGCCGACGTCGGCCGCTTCCTCAAGTTGTTCACGACGCTCCCGATGGCCGAGATCAGCCGTCTTGCGGCTTTGCGGGATGCCGAGATCAACGACGCGAAGAAGGTTCTCGCGACCGAGGCGACGGCCCTGATGCATGGGCGGGCCAAGGCGGACGCGGTCGCCGAAACCGCGCGCAAGACCTTCGAGCAGGGAACGCTTGCCGACGACCTGCCAACGGTCGAGGTTCCAGAGTCGGATCTGCGCAACGAACTGGGCGTCCTCGCTGCCTTCGTGACGGCGGGTCTCGTCAAGTCGAACGGCGAAGCGCGCCGCCAGATCCAGGGCGGGGGATTGCGCGTCAATGACGAGCCGGTTGCAGACGAGAAGGCGAAGCTGCGTCTTGGCGATCTAAAGGATGGCGTGATCAAGCTATCGCTGGGGAAGAAGAAGCACGTGCTGCTGCGGCCGGCCTGATTTGAGCCGTCGCCCAAACTGGAACCGATGCCCGATTTGCGGGCATGGCCGCGCAAATCTCCGCCGCTTCGCGCGCTGTCGCTTCGCGCGCTTGTCAGTCTGACGGCCCGCCACTAAGCTTGCCCTGCCGGTCATCCCAAAACTAGGATGAATTGCCGGCCCGCTCGCACTGCCCGCCGTCGCGAGCATCAACCACGAGCGGCTGCACGTCAGGGAGGACGTTCCATGATTACGCGTTTCGTAAGACCGGTGCTGGCCAGCGTCGGGCTCGCCCTCGCGGCGTCGGGCGCCTTCGCCCAGGACACCATCAAGATCGGAGTGACACAGCCACTGACCGGGGCCTTCGCCGCGTCGGGCAATTATGTGACGCAGGGCGCCAAGCTTGCCGAAGAGGAAATCAACAAAGCCGGCGGCGTGCTCGGCAAGAAGATCCAACTGATCGTCGAGGACAACAAGTCCAACCCGACCGAAGCCGTTGCCACCGCCGAGAAACTGATCTCAAAGGACAAGGTCCAGGTGATGCTTGGCGCCTGGTCGTCGACGCTGACGCTGGCCGTCATGCCGAAGCTCGAGGAGTACAAGGTACCGATGCTCGTCGAGACCTCGTCGTCCGGCAAGATCACGACCTCCGGCAATCCCTATGTCTTTCGCATCAGCCCGACGTCGCAGATGGAGGCGCAAGCTTTCACCCCTCTGGTCAAAACTCTCGGTATCAAGAAGGCCGACTTTCTCGCCACCAACAACGACTTCGGCCTCGGCGCGACGACTGAATTCGCCAAGATGCTCGAGGCCAACGGCGTGACCGTCGGGGTCAAGGAGACCATGGACCCGAAAGCCACCGACTTCTCGGCGCAGCTGGCCAAGATCAAAGCAACTGGCTCCGACACCCTGTTCGTGACGACAGCCGTTGAGCAGATCACGCTCCTGCTGAAGCAGGCAAAAGAGCAGCAACTCAAGGCACGCATTATCACGACCGGCGGATCCAACTCGCCGGATCAGCTGATCCAGCAGGCCGGCGAGGCCGCCAACGGCTCATTCCATCTGGTGTTCTTCACACCGTGGTTTCCGGAGGCCGTGAAAAACCCCGATATCGCCAAGAAGTTCGTCGGGCTCTGGAATGAAAAGAAGTACAACGTCGGCGGGCTCACAGAAGGCTTCCGCGGCTGGGACGGCATCACCACGATCGTCGAGGCGATCAAGGTTGCCGGCAAGAACGACGCCGAGGCGATCACCAAGGCCCTGTGGGGCGTCAAGGTGAAAGGCATCAACGGCGACATCGCCTTCATCAAGCAGGGACCGGCCGGCAAAGAGAGCGCGCAGAACGTGCCAAGCGTATATCTCGTCAAGATCGACGGCGGCAAGGTCGTGAAGAACTGAGTTGCGAGCTGCGATGGTTGGGATCGTCCCGACCTCGCATCTCAACTGCCAGCGTCACGCTGCACCGCTGCCCGTGCCACGAGCGGCACGATGGGTCCTTGGGATGAGCCCGAGGACGACACTTGGACACCCCATTGGATCAACTGCTCCAACACGGCGTCAATGCCCTGATGCTCGGCGGCACCTATGCGCTGCTGGGTATCGGGCTGACGCTGATTTTCGGCATCATGCGCGTCGTGAACTTCACGCATGGCGAGCTCTATGCGTTCGGCGCCTACATGATGTATGCGCTGGTGATGCCGCTGGGGCTCAACTTCTTTCTGGCGTTGATCACGGCGATCCTGCTGGGGGCGGCGTTGGGCGCGCTCATCGAGCTGGTCTTGCTGAGCCGGCTACGCGGGGCCGACATCGACACCACGATGCTGGTCATGATCGGCGCGTGGATCGCGATGCAGAACACCGAGCAACTCGCCTGGAGCGGCGTCGCCAAGTCGATCGATACCCCCTTCCCCGCCAACCCTCTCGTTGTTGGCCCCGTCTCCGTCTCCTGGAACCGGCTTTTCGTTTTCGCCATTGCCCTCGGCCTGATCGCAGCCACCTATGGCCTGATCAACCGCACCAAGCTCGGCAAAGCGATGCGCGCTACCTTCCAGGACCGCGACACCGCGCGCCTGATGGGCGTCGACGTCGAACCGCATCTACCTAGCAACATTCGCGTTGGGCTCGGGCCTCGCGGCAGCTGCCGGCGCCCTGCTCGGCCCGGTCTTCGTGGTCTATCCAACGATGGGCGATCTGGCATCCTTGAAGGCCTTCGCGATCGTCATCCTCGGCGGCCTCGGCAACATTCCAGGCGCGACCATCGGCGGGTTCATTCTCGCCTTCATCGAGGAGCTAGGCGCCGGTTACATCTCGTCGGGCTACCGCGACGCCATGGGCTTCCTGCTCATCATCCTGATCCTTCTGGTCAAGCCGACGGGTCTCTTTGCGACCAAGGAGCGGATCGGGTGACGCGCTGGATCGAGCTCGCCGTCGTCGCGCTGCTGGCGTCGATCCCACTGTGGTTGCGGGACGCCTATGCCCTCCACATTCTGATCACGACCGGGGTATTCATCATCGCGGCGATGAGCCTCAACCTGCTGCTCGGCTACACCGGCCAGTTATCGCTGGGTCACGTCGCGTTCTTCGGCATCGGCGCCTATGTGACCTCACTGCTGTCGCTCGGGTTCGAGGTGCACTTGGCGCCCCGCTGGCTGGTGGCTGTCGCACCCAAGCCGGTCTGGTTCGCCATGCTGACGGGCACCGCGGTTGCGGGCCTCGCCGGCTGGCTGATCGGCCGAATCGCATTCAAGGTGCGCGGCGCTTACTTCGTCATTGTCACGGTGTCGTTCGCCGAGGTCGTGCGACTGGTCGCGCTGAACTGGGTGGAGCTGACCCAGGGCCCGATGGCGCTCAACAATATCCCACCGCTGACGCTCTGGTTGCCCGGTGCCGGCGAGGTCCGCTTTGCCACCAAGACGCACAATTACTACGTCATGCTGGCCGTGGCCGTGGTGGCGTTCGTGGTGATCCGGCGGCTCGTCCAATCGCGCGCGGGACGTGCCATGATCGCCTTGCGCGAGAACGAAGCGCTGGCGACATCGGTCGGCGTCGACGTGACACGCTATCTGGTGCTGGCGACCGTCGTCGCCGCTGCGATCGCGGGCGCGGCGGGAACGCTGTATGCTCACTACATCCGCATCGTCGATCCCGACATCTTCCTGTTTATTTACACCGTCACAATGGTGATCATGGTCATTACCGGCGGCAAGGGCACACTGGCGGGACCGATCGTCGGCGGCATCATCTTCGGATTTCTGCCGGAGATCCTGCGCACGTTCGGCATCCCGCCCGAGATGCAGTGGATCTTCTATGGCGTGCTGATGATCCTCGTCGTCTACCTGCTACCGCAAGGCATCGTGCCGGCCGTCACGAATTGGTGGCGGGGCCGCACGCGCGGTGGCGGCGAAACGCCAACAGGCATGGCCACGAGAGAGAACCGCTCATGACCGGCCCCCTCGCCCCGGCCCTGACAGTGCGCAATCTCTCGCTGCGGTTCGGTGGGCTGGTCGCGGTCGCCGACATGAGCTTCGATGTGTTGGAGGGCGAAGTCCTCTCGCTGATCGGACCCAACGGCGCCGGCAAGACTAGCGCCTTCAATGCGATCACCGGCTATATCCCCGCGTCAGCCGGCGAGATCCGGTATCGGGGCATCCAGCTCAACGGGCTGACGCCCAATCGCATCGCGGACCAAGGCGTTATCCGCACGTTCCAGAAGACCAGTGTTTTTGGCGGCCAAAGCGTCCTCGACAATGTGCTGATCGGCTTGCACAGGCGCTCGACGCAGACGCCGATGCAGATCATCCTGGGCCTCGGCCGAGTGCGGCACGAAGAGCGGGAACTGCGCGAGAAGGCCCGTGAGCTGCTGGCCTTCATCGGGCTCGGCGGGCGCGCAGACGAGCTTGGCGGCGCACTGCCCTACGGCGAGCAACGACTCCTCGAGGTCGCAGTGGCGCTGGCCGCCGAGCCTTCGCTGCTCCTGCTCGACGAGCCGGTATCGGGAATGAACCCGTCGGAGACCGAGAGCTTCATGCGGCTGCTGGCGCGGATCCGCGAGCGCGGCATCACCATCCTGCTGGTCGAGCACGATATGCGCATGGTGATGGGCGTGTCCGATCGCGTCGTCGTGCTCAATCAGGGGCGTATCATTGCGAATGGGCCGCCGGTCGCCATTCAGCGTGATCCTGCGGTCATCCGCGCCTACCTTGGGGAGAAATACGCGCGTGCTCACGGTTGAGGGCCTGGAATGCCGGTACGGCAAGGTCGCCGCCGTCAACGGCCTCTCCTTCGAGGTGGCCGAAGGCGAACTCATCGCCTTGATCGGGGCGAACGGCGCGGGCAAATCAACGACCTTGCGGGCGATCTCGGGGCTGGTGCCACCAGTTGCGGGTCGCATTACATTCCAAGGCCGCGACATTACCCATGCTCCCGCCCAGGCGATCCTGGGGCAGGGCATCGCGCACTGTCCCGAAGGCCGGCGCGTCTTCCCGCAGCTGACCGTCGCCGAAAATCTCGAGATGGGCTGCTATCTTCGAACCGACACCGCCGAGATGGCGCGGGATATCGCGCGGACCTATGAGCGGTTTCCCATTCTCGGCGAAAGGCGCGCGCAGGCGGCCGGAACCCTGTCCGGCGGCGAGCAACAGATGCTGGCGATCAGCCGCGCCCTGATGTCGCGACCAAAGCTCGTGCTGTTCGACGAACCTTCGCTGGGGCTAGCGCCAAACATCGTCGACCGGATCTTCGACATCATTACGGAGATCCGGAAAGACGGGATGACCGTCGTGATGGTCGAGCAGAATGCCTTCGCCGCGCTGGAGTTGGCAGATCGCGGGTACGTCCTGGAGCAGGGGCGCGTGACACTGGCCGGAACGGGCACGGAGTTGCTCTCCAACCCGCGGGTGCGAGAGGCCTACCTTGGGGGATAAATTGGGGATAACCTGGGGACAAGTTCGTGCTGAGCCACTCGCGATCAGCGTGCTCGCGTCCAAAGCGCTTTGAGCCGCGACCAGAGAACGGACCAGAGCAGCGAACCGGCTTTCAGCTCGGCGGCGGGTTTGGGCCGCGGCGGCGCCAACGGATCGCCCGTGACAGATCGCGCCGAGGCGGCCTCGATCTCGCCGAGCCGTGTTTCGATGTTCGATGCGAAGGCGCGCGCAATCTGGCGCACGACGTCGTGGACCAGCGTGCCGCGGCTGAACTGGGCGAGCGGCCCGGTCATCCGATAAGCCATGGCCACGTCGATACGCGTGGCGGCGGGGCCATCCTCGAGCAGACGGTAGCTCATCCGCCCGCGGACCCGGGAGCCACTGGCCTTGGCGGCACCTTGCCCATCGAGCATGCCGCTCCAGTTGGCCTCGGAACGCGTCAACCGCGCTTGGCCCGCGAAAGCCACCGCCATCGGACCGAGCTTGACGCGCATCACGCCGGCAAGCGGCTCCGCATCCTCCCTCACCCCTGCGCCGTCGCGATCATACAGCGTCGCTCCCGGCAGACAGGCGGCCATCTGCTCGACGTCGGCGAGCAGCGCCCACACCTGCGGACGCGGGAAAGCGATGCGCAGGTGCTCCTCGATCCGGGTTGCGCTGGTCTCGTCGAAGGGATCGAGATCCCGGCCCGACAAGGGCGGCGAACTCTCCGGCTCGACGACGCGCGCCGGCGAGCGGATCTCCATCGGCTGCGCGCGTTGGCCGGCTTCCGGCGGCAGCGATCCAAGATGTCGCGCTGCCGGCTCGACCATAGCGAGCAGCCCGGCACGCTCGGCCATCACCCGTTCGATCGCGCGCACGATGCCGACATAGCCCGTGCAGCGGCACAGATTGCCGCTCATGGCGACGCGAATTTGGTGGGTATCCAGCCCACCTTGGCGGCGGATCAGATCGCGGGCCGCCATCAGCATACCAGGCGTGCAATAGCCGCACTGAAGCGCATGCTCCTCCTTGAAGGCTTGGCGCAGACGCGCCATCAGCGGATCGCTCTCGTAGGCCTCGAGCGTGCGCACGTCGGCCCCGTCACAGGCGACCGCATAGGTAATGCACGACCGCGCCGTCTCGCCATTGATCACGACGGTGCAGGCGCCGCACACGCCGTGCTCGCAACCGACGTGCGTCGCCGTCAGATGCTGGTGCTCCCGCACGAAGTCCGCGAGGTTAGTGCGGGGTGGAATCTCAGCCTCGACCGGCTGCCCATTGAGCGTCATCGCGACTTTCATTGGCGCCGGGCTCCTTCGCAGGCGCGGGCAAGCGCGACGGCATGCAGTTGCAGATCATAGGCATCGCCGCCGTAACCGGCGCCTGCCAGACGCGCGTGCCAATCGTTGGCATCGGGGTGATGCGGCGCGTCATCGATCACGATCGCCGCGCCGCCCGTCGCGCCCGCCACCAGTCGGCGAAACCCGCGCGCGGGATCATCGACGATCACGCCGATCGCGTCCGCGAACTCGCCCGTCTTGCGGCAGATCTTGTGGTATCCCCAGCGCGCGGCCGGCGACAGGCGGGGAATGTGTAGGCCCGTCACGATCTCATCGGCCGCCAGCACCGTCGTCAGCGCTCCCGTCACGAAGCTCTGCGCATCGAGGCTGCGCGTCCCCCTCGCTCCCGCGATCTCCACCCGCGCGCCGAGCGCAACAAAGGTCGCCAGCCAATCGGCCGCCGGATCGGCATGCGCCATGCTGCCGCCAACGGTGCCCCGATTGCGCACGGCGCGATAGGCAATCCCGGACGCGACATGTGTGAGTAAGCCGAGGGATAGATCGGGGATACGTTGGTCCTCGATCGCAGCGTGGGTGACGCCGGCCCCGATGAGCAATCCGTCGGCGGTTTCGGTGACCATTTGCAGTTCGGCCAGCCGCGATATGTCGACCAGCAGCGACGGGCGGGCAAGCCGCAGGTTGAGCATGGGGCCAAGCGTCTGGCCGCCAGCGATCAGCTTGGCATCGGCCTCGCCGCCGAGGATCGCGACCGCCTCGCGCACCGATCCCGGCCGCCGGTAGGCGAAATCGACCGGCTTCATGCCTGCCCCCCCTGGCGCGAACGGGCCGCAGCGATCGCCTCGAAGATCCGGCGCGGCGTCACCGGCGACTGCAGCAACTCGGCGCCTAACTCCTTCAGGGCATCGTTGATCGCGTTGGTGATCGCGGCGGGCGGCGCGATGGCCCCTCCTTCCCCGAGCCCCTTCTGGCCGAAACGCGTCAGCGGCGATGGCGTCTCCATATGCTCGATGCGGATCGACGGCACTTCGGTCGGCCCGGGCAGCATGTAGTCGGCGAGCGTCGAGGCGAGCGGTTGGCCCTGCGCGTCGTAGGGCATCTCCTCGTAGAGCGCCGTCCCAATCCCCTGCGCGGCCCCGCCCCAGATCTGGCCGTCGACGATCATCGGATTGACCAGCGTGCCGCCATCCTCGACGATCACGTAGTCGATGATCTCGGTCTCGCCGGTCGACGGGTCGACCGCGACCACGGCGGCATGCGCGGCATAGCTGAAAGTTCCGGTGTCCTTCAGGGGTTTGTATCCAGCCGTCACCTCGAGGCCGCCTGGATCGACATCGGCCGGCAGATCCTGTGGACGCCGGTACCAGGTGAACGCGATGTCCCGGAGCGAGATCCGGCCGGCCGGCCCCACAACGTCGCCGCCGGTCAGCGACACCTGGTCCAGCTGGCACTGCAAGAGCTTGGCGCCGATCTTCTTCGCGCGCTCGCCGAGCTGCTCGCAGGCCGCCGCAATGGCGCCCCCGGACATGATCATCGAGCGCGATCCCCAGGTTCCCGTCGAATAGGGCGTGTATTCGGTATCCCCGTGCACCAGCTTGATCTTGTCGTGCGGGATGCCGAGCATCTGATGGGCGACCTGGGACATCGTCGTCTCCATGCCCTGGCCATGGCTATGCGCACCGATCCGGAGTTCAAGGCCGCCGTCGGGCGTGAGCCGAGCGATTGCCTGCTCGTGCCCGGGCACCATGGGGATGCCCCAGCCGGCGTAGACCGTCGTGCCGTGGCCAGCCTGCTCGCAGTACATCGCAAAGCCAATGCCGATGCGACGACCGTCGGCTTCGGCGCGGGACTGGCGACGGCGCACATCGTCGACGTGGATCGCGGCCATCGACCGGCGCAGGCATTCCGGATAGTCACCACTGTCGAAGTATTTGCGCGTGATGTTGGTGAACGGCATCTGCTCGGGCCGCACCAGGTTTTTCATCCGCACCGCGTTCGGTTCGAGGTGCAGTTCGCGCGCAATGGCGTCGACCAGTAGCTCCAGCGCGAAGCACACACCCGTCCGCGCGACGCCACGATAGGGCAGGATTGGCGGCTTGTTGGTGGCGACCGAATAGGCCGTGCAGCGGAAGTGGGGGAAATCGTAGAGCCCGGGGAGGATGCTGGCGACCTGGCCACCCTCGAGACAGGCCGAGAACGGATAGGACGAATAAGCGCCGGCATCGACGGTGGCGTCGCATTCGATGCCGAGAAGCTGGCCGTCCCGGTCGGCATAGCCGGTGATGACGTAGTGATGCTCGCGGCAATTGGTGCCGGCAACCAGGTTCTCGCGGCGATCCTCGAGCCAGCGCACGGGACGGCCGATGCGGCGGGCAGCCCAGCGACACCACTATCTCTTCGGGCAGCAGAATACCCTTGTAGCCAAAGCCGCCGCCGACATCCGGCGCCACAACGCGAATGCGGCCATGCTCGATCCCCAGGCATTCCGAGAGACCGCTGCGCACGATGTGCGGCTGCTGGGTCGAGGTCGTAACCACCAGCTGGTCGAGGCGGCTATCCCAGTGGGCGAGGCAGCCGCGCCCCTCGATCGGGGCCATCGATTGGCGGGCGGTGCGCAACTCGCGCGTCACCGTCACGTGAGCGGCGCGGCGGGCCGCTTCCATGTCGCCGCCCTCGTTCGAGGTAAGGAAAAGATTGTCGCCCCACGCGTCGTGAACGAGTGCGCTGCCGGGCTTGCGGGCCGCCAGCATGTCGTGGACGGCGGGAAGCTCGTCGATATCGAGTTCGATCTGCTCGGCCAGATCCTCGGCCTCGGCGCGGGTCGGCGCCACACAGATCGCGACGCACTCGCCGACGTAGCGGACCTTGTCCCGGGCCAACGGCCACTGATCAGAGGGCTTGAAGCCCGCGAGCGTGGTGACGGCGCGGATCGGTTGCACGCCGGTGAGATCATCGGCGGCAAAGACACGGGCCTTCAGCGCTTCCGGGATCCGCACGGCCTTCAGGCGGCCGTGCGCGATGGGGCTGCGCACGAATGCCGCCTCCAGCTGGCCGGCGAGCTTGATGTCGCCAACGAACTGGCCGCGCCCAGTCAGATAACGGTCGTCTTCCTTCCGCAGGAGGCGCGCACCAATCCCCTGGCCGCCTGTGGCAAGCGCGTCGTCGCCGTGAGCCATGCCGCCTCTTCGCCACCATCAGGCGGCTGTCCTGCCTCGTGCGGGTGGCTGCGACCTAATTGTGCGCGATCGTCGCCGTGCCCGAGCGCCCGTCATCGGTGCGCCAGTGCACCAGCCTACCGTCCAGGCGAACCGTGAAGCAATACGGTTTGGCAGACAACCACACATCCCACTTCTGGCAGATGCGGTTGGCCGCGACCCACCAGTGGCCGGCATCACGCTCGTTACCAAGGTAGAGTTGCATATCCTTGGCCCGGCCGGTCATCGTGCCGTTCGCCCGATAGCTGACTGGGATTGTGCCGACGGGCGTATCCATCCTCACCGTTTTGCCAGCTACCATTCGCTTCAGAGCGTCGCCGGCCGGCTCTGACTCGGCGCCGGCGGCCTGAGCGCCGGCGAGGACCAGCAATCCCACAAGACTGTGTCTGAGCATTATGCCTCCCCTCGGGTTGCCCGATATCGACTACGGGCTCCGGCGCTGCGTCATCCGTTGAGGGAGAAACCCGGTTGACCGGTGATTGTCTCGCAATCCCTGCCCAAATAGTTAACGAGGCCCGGTCAGAGACGGGACTTGCCCGTGCCAGGTTCGGCCAAAGGCCATGTGACGCTCAACCAGACAATGTAGGCTGCGGCGGCGCCAAGGATCATCTTGGCGAGCGCGTCAGCGGGGAAGCCGCGCCACAACGTCCAGAGAGCAGCCAGCGACGCTAGCCCCAAAACCGCGACGTTGACCCAGCGCAGCCGCTCGACCCGCATAGGATGCAGCCAGCGCATCGGCACGAACGTGGCCCCGACGCACACCAGAACCACAGCCGTCGCCACCCAGACCGGCGCTGCAAATGCGAACAGATAGAACGCCACCACATTCCAGATGGCTGGGAAACCGACGAAGCAGTGATCCTCGGTCTTACTGGCATTATCCGAGAAATGGTAAAGCGAGGACATGAGGATCAGTGCGACCAGCGCGGTGCCGAAGGCGCCTGGCAGCATCCCTGCCTGGCGCAGAGCCAGCGCCGGCACCAGCACGTAAGTGACATAGTCGATCACCAGATCCAGACGCTCGCCGGAAAAGCGCGGCAGCCAGCGCTGCACGTCCACCCAGCGGGCGAAGGTACCGTCGACCCCATCGATGACCAGCGCCACTCCGAGCCAGGCAAACATGACGACGTAGCGGCCCTCCAGGATGGCCAGCAGCGCCAATAGTGCGCAGACAATGCCGGAAGCGGTAAACACGTGCACCAGCGCCGACGCCATGCGGCGGCGCAAGACGGTGGCCCGGTCAGTGCCTGGACTGCCGCCAACTCCCGTGGCCTGTCCCATTCCCTGGTCCCCAACGCAAAAGGAGCGCTGACGCGCTCCCTGCACCATTACCGACCTTCGACGCGCCGGTTACCAGCGGTGTTTGAGCGAACCGCGGATCTGAACGTCATCGGACGCCTTGGGGCCCTGCTGGCTACCTTCGGTGCTCTTCTGTTCGTTCAAGCCGTAGAGCAAGTCGAGGCCAAAATCGAACTTCGGCAACACTCCAAGCCTGCCAAGCCCTGGAATGCGCACCTCCACACCGGACGACGGAGCGACCGACGTCCCTGTGTCCTTCAAGTTCAGATCAGACAACCCTGGAGCCACAGCACCTGCGGACGGCTGCGCTCCGCCTGGGCCACCCTTGGTCTCCTGGAACGCCATGGCAGCGGAACTCATGAAGCCCGCGGCAATGCCCAATATCAGCCATCTCAAACGGATCATAGTCCTCACAACCCCGCAGACACCTGACGCCCTCACGTCCGACAACCACTAAATGCCGTGCGATCGCGGCAAACTCAAGCCTGGAGCACGCAAGTTAAGGCCACCTGAAGAGTTTCCTGTGGACGTGTGACGATTTGGCCATGGTGCATCGCGGCAACATTTTGAGGCGTCCACACGGCAAGGCAACCGAAGTCCACCGTCATCCCGGCCGAGAAGGCCCCAGCCGAGGCGTGCCGGGCGCCAGCGTCAGGAGTGCCGAAGGCTCGTGATGCTCGGGTGCCTCCAGGATGACGGGAGTGGACACGCCTCGCTTCGCAAAAGCAGAAAGGCCGCCCGGGGGCGGCCTTTCCAAGATCGTGGTCCGTGAACCAGCTTAGAAGCTGATGCGCGTGCCCATGATGACCGTCGAGTAGTCCGACGTCGCCAAAGATCCACCGCCAACCAAGCCAACATCCACCTCGAACTGCTTGTAGGTGAGGAAGATTTCCATGGCTGCGGCATCGACGTACTGGTTCACACCGATACCGAAGTTGGTGACTTCGCTGGAAGCAACAGCAAAGCTGTGGGTGAGCGCATCCTCATGCGAGCCGTACTCTGCGAAGAGTACAGTTTTGCCGATGCCGAAGAAGTTCTTCGACACACCACCGGCGATGTGCCAGTAGCTCAACTCCGTGGATGGTGCCGACGACAGATCGTTAGCGGCTCTGGAGAACTCACGTTTGCCAGCCGAACCTGTGAAGAACAGGCCCGAGTTCACGTGCAAGACGGACAGAGCACCCTTGATTTGCTCTTCCTCACGCGTGCAGCTCGCTGTGCAATTGTTCAGTGCACCGGCGGCGCCATTGAACTCCGAGTTGACCTGGTAGCCAATACCAGCGGCAATTCGAAGGCCATGATGCTCTCCGGCATACCGCAGTGCGACATCCCAGTAGTTGTCTTCGGCGACGGCAGCCTGCAGCGTGAAGCCCGCAAGTGTCGGCGTCTCGTACAACACATGGTTACGCCGCGTCGTATCCCACGACTCGCCGCCCACAATCGCCTGATTCCAAGTGAACCCGGCAGTCGGGCCACCTGGGACGCTCTGGCGAACGATCATGGCGCCGTTGTACAGCGACACGTCCGGAGTGGACGCACCTGTCATACCAGCAAGATCGATCAGTACCAGGTTATCAGTCGCGGTCGAACCATGGCCGACCTTGACCATACCCAGGCGGGCGTGGCGCAACCAAACCGTCGAGTCACGGAGAACCGAGAAACCGATACCAGCACCAGCCGTACCAGTGTTACCTAGATCATCGCCGCCATTGGTTTGGTTCACACCCTGCAGACCGTTGACGTTGTTCTGGAACTCATACAAGAAGCCAGCCGTCAGGTCCGCATTGATCTTGGCCGTTCCGAGAAACCGCCAGCGCGAGCCGTAGTTGCCGCCGTCAGCGATATACATATCGCTCTGATGGCCATCGTCCCACCACATCACGTGATGCGAAACAAAGCCAGAGATCGTCAGCGACACCTTGCGAGTGCCCTTGCGGACGGTCGTTGCTTCCAGTTCTGCGATGCGCTCCTCGAGATCGGCGCAGCAGTTACCACCCAGGTCCGCAGCGAACGCAGACGAGCCCATCAGGGCCGTTGCGACGGCGGCGATGGCGAAACGACTAGTCGTTTTCATCAGTCCCCCATTCATTTGTTTGGTCTCCAGTTCAGTCTTGTGCAGGAAGCAGCACGCGCAGCCCGGCGCTGAATCCCGTGTCCCTTCGATGCTGCTCGCACGCGCGTGAAGCGCACGCCGCCTCGGAGGGACGCGATGACGCGAAAACTCAACAATACGGAACGCCTGAGTACGACATGCAGCGGGTTTCGCGTGAGCGCCGGGCTTGCTTCCTGCGCGTCACCCCTTAGGGTCCGGTTTCCCGGGACTCGACCCTATGAGCTTGTACCTGTTGACCTTGTGAGGTCCGCCGCACGACTCGACTGGTCTGGTTTTAGTAAATGAGACCGGCGCCCCACGCAAACGTCAGCCTGTGCATTGCTGGAGGAAACGGGCCACTTGTGGCCGCAACGACACGAAACCTGGCGGAACCGGGCTTTTTGTTCTCTGTTTATTCGCGAACTCGGGGGCGCGCCGGGCATTTATTGATGCCGGTTGATCTTGCCATCCCCCGAATCGGCGAACCGAAACCACCAGAAAACAGGGAATGCCAGGTACACCCGACCGAGTCGTGGTGCGCATCGACGCCCACAATAGGCGGCGGCAATACATATGGGTTAGTGGCTAGGCGGCGATCGCCGCCTTGGCGGCCAATTCCGTGAGGCGTGACGGCAATACGGTCGCTTCCCGTTTCAGATACGCCAGCAAAGTGGTCTCGTTGTCCGAATAGCGCCCGTTATGGCCGAGCCGCTCCACGAGCCAGGTCTCCTCGACATCGGGCATCGGCTCGTTGGTGATGATCTCCAACCGCTGGCGTTCGAGCCGCGCCATGGCTCGCTCTTCCGGCGACTGTAGCCGGCACGACGCCCAGATGCTCCCGGCGCCGCCTGCGATCATGCGGCCATAGAATTCGCCGAGCCGCGTGCGGGAGCCAAGCTCGCCCTCCTCACCCCTCACCGAGCCGCCAATGCGTGCAATCGGGGCTCCGTGTATCCGGCCCGCGCTCATCGGGTCGGCGTCCAACACGTCCTGGCGCGAGGGCACGACATAGCCAAGCCCCGCCAGAACAGCGTTGCCGACCGCGCGAACATAGAACTGGGTCCAGGCGGGCGAACTCTTGCCGGGCGCGATCGCCTTCTCGATCTCGATCAGGACATCGGCCTCGGCACGCGTCACGGCCATATGGCCATCACCGCCGAACGCCAACAGGATCCGCGCCAGCAACTTGATCTCGGCGGGAGAAATCGCGCCGGGCTCGAGCGTCTGCCCGGTGCGCAGCGGCCCCGCCCCTGTCACGACCGCGTTTTTGACTTGGGCGAGTGCGAACTGCACGAGGCGCGACGGCGACCAGCGCGCGGCCTCAAGTACATGAACCAGCGTCTCGAGTTCCGTACTGCCGTCGATCCGGCCAGACTTGCCGATCCGGTCGATCAACCACTGGGCCTGCTCGGCGGTGACGTAACCCTCGGGCTTCGCCTGGCCGACGATATAGTCGGTGATCGCTTCGACAAAAAACGCGGCCCAGGCCGGGTCCTTGATCCGGCAGACGTCGTTCAGCGTCAGCAGCTGATCGGCTTCAATGCTGGTGATGGTTGGATCATCGGAGAACGCCCGGCGCAATTTCAGGACATCGCCGTCCTTGATGCTGCCGCGGCTGCAGATTTCGTCAAACGAAACAGACGTGAGAATGCCCATTACGACCTGCCACACACTAGACCTCAACCCTGGGCAAGCTAGGGGCTTATGGTTACCAATCCGCTAAAGCGGAACTCCGTGGGCTGGGTGGCGGCGCGAATGCCAGAGGCGGTCTCGTACTCGGTCTAGAACTCATAGCCGAAATGCCGGATCTCCGGTGCATACCAGTCGGCGACCAACGCCCGGCTCGCCTCCGTATAATAATCTCGGAACGTGCCATCGCGCGCCTTCGAGACATTCGCTTTTGGCAGTGTCACTTGCCCCGTCAGGCCGATCTCGGCAAGCACCTTGGCGAAGTCGGCATCGAGGGCCTCGTAACGTCCGACAAAATCGAGGATGACCGCGCCATCGGCGGTATAGAGGTCCCAGTTCTCCACCCACGCCCGCCGGCGATCGGCGTTGAACGCGGCAAAGGATGGCTTGGCGGCGCCCGTCTTCGATTTGGTCTTGTAGTGATACCAGGAGACCTGCCGGTCCCACGGATTGCGCTCGAACGAGAACTTGAAGTACCGCTTCCAGACATCCTCGCCCGCGTACGTTCGCACCCGCGACGCCGGCATATGCTCATAATAGCCAACCGAGGGGTGATAATGCCGCTCGGGACGCCCGAGCAGCGTCTTCCAGAGCGGCCGGTGCGGCTTTTCCGGATGATCGATCCGGTAGTTTTGCGCGGGCTTCTGGCGCACGCCCCGCAGCTGCTCGCTCGCCTCCGTGATCACGTCGTCCGGGCCGCACACCCCCGACAAGGCCGCCTCGACCGACGTCGAGCCGGTCTTGTACGTCTTGATGTAGATGAATTTGTGCGCGTGGCTGAGGATCATGGGCCGCCCTTTAGCATGATCCGAACAGGGCCTCTACCCGCCGGACATCTCATTAGCCCGCCATTGCCCAACGACCGACGCTGCGTCCTCGGATCTCTCAACTACATGCGGGCACCCACTGGTCTTGCCGGAGACCGTGGCGATTGTGCATCCAGCGCGGCCGGTCGCATCGCCCAGCGGCCTGAACTTGCAACCGCGCCGCAGTCGCGTCCATTGCGGCGCGCCGCTCGCCCCCGAGTTTTGCCTTGCGGCGCACGCCCGCCTCCTGATAGACGATCACTTTAATGGCGGTCATGGTCTCGCCGTCTGCGTTCTGCCTTCGGTTCATCCGTGCGGCATGGACAAAGACGAAGCGGACGCACCAGCCAGGGCGCGTAGCTCAGCGGTAGAGCACACCCTTCACACGGGTGGGGTCACAGGTTCAATCCCTGTCGCGCCCACCATCGGTTCAAGCGACAGCAAGTGCGGGTACAGTCTCCGGTGGGCGAGGCTGGAGCACCGCGCGGCTCAGTCGAGCAGCCAGGGGGCAGCGGCGGCCTGCGCGATCTGGCGGACTTGGGACATCAATCCAGCGCCGACCGGAATGCCGTCGCGCAGACGCGTCTCGGCGAGTTTCCATTGCGGATCGCCGGCGACCATCACCGGCTGTGCCGGATCGAGTGGGTGCGTGGCCCGGAGAGCGCCGAGGAACGTCGCGACGTCGGCCTCAAAATCGCCCGCGCCCCGGAAAATCGCGGGATCGAGGACAAAAAAGAAATGCCCAATGTCCATGCCGGCGGGCTTCTTGGTGTGCTCGGGATCGGTGATCAGCGACGCGCCCGACAGACAGGATGCGAGAATATTCACCATCACCGCGAGGCCGTAACCTTTGTAGCTCGAATTCTCGGGCGAGCCTCCGAGCGAGGTCAGGAAGCCGCCCTTCTCCTTGGCGACCAGCGGATCGTTGGAGGGGCGGCCTTCGCGGTCCAGCACCCAGCCGTCGGGTGTGGGGAGCTTCTCGTTCGCCTTGTTGCGGATGCGGCCCGCTGCGACTGTCGTCGTCGCCATGTCGAGCAGGAACGGCCGGCCGTCGGCGCTGGGAGCCGCGAACGACCAGGGATCGGTGCCAAGCCGCGCCTGCTTGCCAAAGGTCGGCGCCACCTGGATGCCCGACGCCGACGTGCAGGCCATGCCGACGAAACCGGCGTTTGCGGCCATCAACGCGTAGAACCCGGCGGCACCGAAATGCGCCGAGCCGCGCACCACCACGGCGGCCATACCGACGGTCTTGGCCTTGGCGATCGCGGCCGACATGGCGAAATGCGCAGGGACATGACCGAGCCCGCCGCCGCCGTCGACCACCGCCGACACGGGCGTCTCCGAAACGATGCGCGGCCTGGCGTCCATGCGCACACGGCCGCTGCGGCGATGCGCGTCGTAGCCCGGGATCATCGAGATGCCGTGACTGTCAACGCCGTGCAGGTCCGACCACGACAATATTTCGGCGGTGATTTCCGCGTTGTCCTCGGGCATGCCCCAGCCGCGCAGGATCGCTTTCAACTGCGCGCGGTGATCGGCATAGGTGGCGGGCATGGGCGGTCCTTTGGCTGGTGTTCCGCACCCAACCTCCACGATCCCTACAAGCGGTGCAAGTCGCCGCGACAGGTCGCGGCCGCGCGAGACTATGTTATCGACGGCCGCGGCTAAGCACCGGCCTCATGGTAGGCGATCCGCAGGCTGGTCGCGCTGGTCCGTTCCGGCCGCGAGACGAGGACCGACCGGTGCGGGTTGTCGAAGACCTGGCACATGCGGATGAGGCGGGCATTGTTGTCGAGCTTCTGCAAGGTTGCCGGCGCCCCAAAGTCAGGAGCGCTGCGTGCAAAGCAATGCTGGAAGACAACCTCCGAGCACGCCGGCATCGGGTACATCTCGCGGCTGTTGAGCCTGGTCGGCCGTTCGTGGACCCATTCCGCAGTCGCGCCGACGGGAAGAATGTCGGGAGGCGCAATCACTTTGAAGGCCACGAGCTTCCTGGTCCTATGGTTTTTGAGATTGAAGCGCACATCGCCCGGCTGCGGGGCCTCGACCGTCAAGCTCGCGGAGATTCTGTCGCCTGCTTTGACGTCGAAATTCAAAATCGGAAACGGCACGTGGTGCTGGGGCCGGCCTTTGACCCACCACTGCCACCAGGCCCCCATCTCGACCGTCGGTACTCCGTTGGTCACCGTCACGTGCTGGCTGGTGCCAATCTGTGGCAACGAGTTGTAGGGTCGCTCGCCGCCGAGCCCGATCCAGGTCGATGAGCGATAGTCCTGGTTTTGGGGATCGTCGGCGCTCGGAGGGACAAGCGGCACCGCAGGGTCAGGCACGATCCAACTGCCCATGACATGCAGGAAACGGTTCGGTCTCAGGATTGGCATAATATAGGCGCCAGACCAGTTCCGGCTGTTCGCGCGATGATCGAAGCCCCGTCCGACGCCCGGACCATGACGGTGGCTCTCGCGGGTCCGCGCCGAGAGTATCCGCTCACTCCGGAACTCCGGAAGCATGACCTCGGTCGACGAATCGAGCATCAGCTCCCAGAATGCGAGATGCTCGGGCTCGGTGCGCGGGTCCGGCCGCTCGGGGAGGCCAAACTCCGCAAGCCTTTGATTGGTCGCCGACCTCGCGTCGAAACCAGCCGGCGGCAACGGATACGGGTGCACCCATTGCAAGATCTGGTCAGCGGGATCTTGAGTCATGACAGCCTCCTCTACAGGGCGCGATCACGCTGCGGGCTACTCAACCCATTCGAGCTTGGCCTTATCCATCGCCGCCTTGAATTTCGACGGCTTATTCGGATCGTGCGGCATCTTCGTCTCGTCATTGAGAATGTTGAAGATCGCGACCGCAAGATGCTTCCCAGCGGCGCTGTCACTCGGATAGTGGAGCCCGGCAATCTCGCGGTTGCGGGCAATGCGGGCCGCGAGCGCATCGAGAACAACACCCATGCTCGCCTGCTGCGCCGCCGGCAGCATGTTCAGCATTTCCTTGGCGCAGCGCGCGAACAGATGTGCCTGCGTGGCATGTCCGCTCGGATACGAGCCATGGCCCGGGACCTCGAGCGGCGGCAGCAGCGCGGGGCAGACCTGCGAAGGTCGCGGCCGGTCTGCGTCCCCTTTGAAATGCATGGCGACCATGGTCGCCACCAGGTTCGCGATATTCAAGACGAGGAAGGATGCCGGATGCGTGGCGGCCTTACCGCCCAACACCGTCATGAAGTAGCTCATGAATTCATCGTTCTGGGCGACAATCTCGCCAAGTGCATCCGGACGCTCGTCGAGCACCATTGTCAGAAGTTCCTTGATCTCCTCATCCAATGTTTTGGTTGTAAACCCGCTCGGAGCGGGCAGAGTGATCGTTGTCTGCCAGTTCGTTCTGCCGAAATCCGCCACAACGCGCCACGCGGTCCAATTCGCGGCCCAATTGCGTTCACCAAAGGATGCTCTGACCCGTCCGTTGTTCGGCGACAAGCTTTTCCGTACTGAAGGGAAGATCGACACGATCGGGAAACAGCCAACCTCCACCACCCAGGGTCACATTCCCCGCATCGCCGGCGTCACCCGCATCGCCTGCATCGCCTGCATTTCCAGCCATGTTCCGATCTCCTTTTGACTATGTGTGGCAACAATATCGCTCGTCTCTATTCAGGCATGCCTGCAATCAGCAGTTGTTCAATACGATGGGCGCGAACAGCGCCTTGCATTGGTGTTCGCGCCGCCCATGCCGACACCTTGAATGCGGGCACGATCTGTTGGTGGCGCAGCACATATTGTTGCGCCACCTCGCCCTTCCCGATTGCGGCAAGGCTTGCCACCAGCGTACGAAGATTGGACGTCAGTCGCGTATTGCCTCTGTCCGCCCGGCGCGCCGTCTGGATGGCTTCGTCATAATTGCCGTTGACATAATGCGCCTGCGCCAGAATGTGTTCCGCGAAGAAAATGTGGGTATCGAGCGGTGAAAGACGGACAGCGGTGCTCGCATGCTCGACGGCCGTCGGTCCATCACCGATGAAGCAGAGTGTTGCGGCGCTGAAGATCCACGGCGTCGGCAAACTCGGACCGCAGGAAATGGCGCGATCGAAGTATCTGAACGCCTCATCGAAGTCCTTTTTCAAGTACGACTGGACATAACCAAAGACCGCCAAGGCCATCGCGTCATTTTCATCGCTGGCGATCGCCAATTCTGAGAGCCTGGCAGCTTCGCTAATGTCGGCGGCGAGGTCTGTCGACCATTCTTGACCAACGCGAAAGATATGCCAGTACGCGGCGTAAGAAAACGATGGCGAATAGGTCGGGTCGAGTGTCATCGCCTGCTGCAAGAGCCCGCGCGCGCGTGAAAAGCTCGCGTAGTCTAGGCGATAGAGGAGATCCAACGCCTGCAGCACCAGATCGTAGGCCGTCATGTTCTGTGGATGCTTCCTGAGCGCCCGCTTCAGCTCGCGCTCACGCACCCGGGGTGCGATCATCTTGATCACTTCAATGGCAATGCGGTCCTGAAGGTGGAACAAATCGCCAAGATCTCCGTCATAGTGATCGGCACGGATCACCTCGCCAGACTCGGCGTCGCTGAGTTCCGTTGAGATGCGCAACTGCCCGCCCGCTCGCTGCACACTGCCATAAAGGACATAGCGGACGCCTAGCGCCTGCCCTATGGCGCGCACATCGATCGGCCCGCCGCCAAACCCGAGCGTCGAACCGCGCGAGATGACGAACAGCTCTTTCAAAGAGGCAAGCGCCTGGATGATGTTGTCGACGATGCCATCCGCAAAATAGCTCTCATCGGCAAGCACCAGCTTGCGGAACGGCAAAACGGCGATTGAGGGACGGCCCTCGAAGCCGGGCTCGAGTTCACCTGCCGAGTCGACCGGCGCGTCAGCAAATCGCAAGCTTAGCACCCGAACTGGATGCACACGGTTGCGCATTTGCATTTGGCCGAGATCGGTCACTTGCATGCCGAGCGTACCGCCGGCCTGTTCGGCAACAAGACCTGAAATGACAATGCCGCCCGGCTCGGCATGGGTTTGCAGGCGGGCCGCGACATTGACGCCATCACCGTAGACGTCGTGGTCCTCGACGATCACGTCCGCCACATTGAGGCCCATGCGGAAGGCGATGCGCCGGCCAGCCGGCACGTTGGCTTCGGCCGCCATGACAGCGCGCTGCATCTCCCGCGCGGCCTGCATGCCGGCGGCCGCGCCGCCGAACATCGCCAGGAAGCCGTCGCCGGTATTCTTGATAATCCGTCCCAGATGCAGCGCAACAATCGGTTCCATGACTGAAAAGCGCAAGCGCATGAGCCGCGCATGCGTGCCCTGCTCGTCGGCTTCCATCAGTCTCGTATAACCAACCACATCCGCAGCGAGGATGGCCGCTTGTTGTCGCCGGTCATGCTGACTCCTGTTGACGCAATCAATTGGCACGTCGAGCCCGCCTGGAACGACACGATCCTCGTATCGCACCACTATAGGCCGCCCCGCATCCCGGTCAAATGATCGGCCTGTGCGCCGCCGCCGTGCGCACTGGGACTCGCGCTGCTGCAACCCAACGGCTTGCAGCGACAGAATTTTGCCAACCACCGATTGCATGGCGCCCACCTCCCGTGCGGCCTCAGCGATGCCACGTGCTGCTTGCACCAAGACATGGAGGACTTTGGAGGACGTTCTGATCGTCCGCTGTGCTGCACAACACAGCGGCGCACCTGACCGTCATTTAGGTTCGAGCAACCGGACCGGGGACGCGGAAGCCGGCTGCACCACTTGATCACTGAGCCCACAACCGAGATCGGAGACGGCAGTGACGGTCATCGCCATGTCGATAGAGCCGGACGCGTTCGGTGAGCGCTATGCCACCGATCTCGCCATTGCCCTCGGGTTGGAGTACGTCGACCACAGACGTCTCGAGACCAACCTTGCCGAGCAAAGTGATCACGGCGATGGCGAGGTGCACCGTTTTGTCGACAACCGCGGCCGCCTCTTGAACCCTTGGCGCATTACCAACTCGCAGCTTGCAACTCGCATGAAGGAGGAGACCCTCCATACCGCCGCCCGCGGCAACGTCTTGATCGTCGGATCGAGTGCTCCTGCCATTCTTCGCCCCCTTCGCCAGGTCGCCTGCATTTGTATTCGCAGCACGATGGAGTTCCGCGAGTGGGATGTCATGCGGCGGCTGGCCTACAACGACATTCGCATGGCCAAATGGGAAATCGCGAGTGCGGATGCGCTCCTGGCGCGGTTCATGCGGCGCCTGTTCGATACCCAATGGCTGGAGCCCGATCACTATGATCTGATCGTCAATACGCAGCGCATTTCGCGCCCCGATTTCGTTGCGCTGGCGCTGCAGTTGACACGAAGCCCGCAATACCGGCCGACGACTGAAATGCATGCAGTGTTTGCCGCCGAGCTTCGGTCCTTGCACACGCTGGAAATGGCGACCGATCTACACGCCGCCACCGGCGACGGAGCCATGGGGCACGGCACGCACCAGCAAGCCGTCGGCACCGTAACGCAAAGCGGCAATCGTCCAATTCTACAATCGCGCGAAGACCTGCGGCCGCGCGCTCAGCATCCGCGCGAATGATTGCTTGAGGAACACCCGTCAGCTCAGCAGGCAGCTGCGTTCTTCCTGCAAGCGATCGAGCATTCCAACAAGTCGCGTCATTTCTCACTATGGGAGGCGCAATCGGAAGCCTCACGCAGACCACGCTCATCCCGCAGGATGATCGCGGCGCCATCGATCTCGATCAGGCCTGAATATTTGAGTTGCGTCAGCTCCCGGCTGACATTGCCGCGCGACAGTCCGAGGTAGTTGCCGAGTTCCGTCTGCGAAACCGTCAGATCGATCCGGATTCGATCCCCGCTCTGGATGCCGTGCTGCTGAGCCAGCCGGAGCAAGCCCCTTGCAACGCGGGTTCGCATCGCCTGGGCGTTGTCCTCGATGATCGACGTGGCGGTCCGCAGCTTTTCGCAGAGGACCTTGACGACCTCGAACATGGCTTCGGGATGGGCGCTCAGCGCCGGCAGCAAATCCCGTCGATAAAGTAGGAAGAGATCGCTGTCCTCCAACGCAATGACATTGGCGGTGCGATCCAGACCATCGAGCACGGCAATCTCGCCGACAAGATCGCCGACACCGAGGAAATTGAGCACGATCTCCCGTCCATCGACCGTCGCATTCGCGATTTTCAGCCGGCCTGAAAGCACGACCATCAGGCTGTCTCCGGACTCCCCGCGCCAGCAGATCACGTCTCCTTTGGCGTACCGTTTGCTGTGCCCCTTGCGGACGAGTGTCTCCAGTGTGCCAACCGGAAGACACCCAAAGAACGTGCTGTTCTTCAGGAACGGAAGAATGCCCGCGACAGTCGGAGAACTTTTATACATGGCATCCAAATCAATGTTATGCGACCCGAGCGCAAATGGGGCTTTTTCCAGCCGCAGCAGTTCAAATACCGATATCGCGAGGTGACGGCGCACGAGCCATACCCCGCATTACACGTACCAATCGCACCAACGCATTGGAGGCTTTATATGCCAAAAGATGCCTCGGCGACACTGCGAACCTGCCCGGCTCGGATTGCAGCCACGAAGAGGCGGACGCCATCTGGCGGATCGGCCAGGACCTGGACTGCGATCCCGATATTCTCGCCGGATTTGCCCTATTGGAATGACCGCGACGGCAAACGCCATCACCGGAGGCCACCACTGGCGACCTCCGGCTTGGGCACGAATATCGAGTGCCGACAACTTTATAGAAGGGCCGGACTTGCTCGCGGGACCCCGCGAAACCCACGGGCAAGGCCGAAAACACGTGTCCGCAGTATGACTTGCTTCTAAAACTACCGCCTGCCGTTCAACGCAGCGCGAGCCGGCAGGCGCAACACCGGATGGTTGTTATGGTGCGTTGTCGCGCAGGGTCTCGAACACCGGCTGCAGCTCGCCTACCTGGATGCCGTTGAAGCTGCAGTTGCGGGCCATATCGCCGGCCCATTCGCAGACCGACCGGGGGGCGCTTTCGCTGAGCGTGGTCCAGATCGACTTCTGGTCCTTGGCCTGAACCGGGCCAGCAATCATGCTCAAACCGAGCAGCGTGGAAACGATAAGGGCTTTCATGGTGCGTCTCCGTTGGTTGATGTCGTTGGGTTGGTCTGATCTGCGGCCCGGCGCCTGTGGCTGTGTCCGTCCGCCGATGCGAAACAATCGCTGAAACAGCCCACTCCCGCTGTTCCCAAGGGCACAGGGCGAGCCATATTTTTTTGCGCGGCTTGCAGGGCGATTTCAGTGCTTGAAACCACCTGCAATCCTGTCTCGCCCCCGCCCGCAAGGGCTTTGACAGCGCAGTTCGGGGCCACGATTTCATCGGACTGCGGCCGGCCAACGGGGTCTGGTTGCGCGCGAGCTGCGGATCACGCGACTCGCTGACCGCCGAAAGTTGCAGCAACGTCCCCAAGCGGCCCATCGGCCGAGCGTTGCCTGATGGCCGCGAAACCGTTGGCATCTCGGCGACGATGGGCGACTATCGCCGCGCGCGCTGGTGCGCGGACGCCTTGCCGGGAGAACTCCAATGACGCGACATTTCGGGATCCTTGTGCCTTGCACCAACACCACCTGCGAGATGGAGTTCTGCCGCTTGCCGCAGGATCTGCAGGTGCACACGGCCCGACTGGGAAAGCGGGACAACTCGCCGTTCTCGCCAGGGATCGACGCCGACGTGGCCTATCAATCGAAGATGCTCGGCGCGGCCAAGGTCGAGGTCATCGCGATGGCACAAACCTCGGCCAGCCTGTTTTCCGATGACTACGACGACGTGACGGTGCGGCGCATGACTGAGGCGTCGGGCGTCCCCTCCCTGACCTCCGCGCAAGCCATTGGCCGCGCACTGCATGCGCTTGGCACACGGCGGGTCGCGTTCGCAACGCCCTATTCGGAGGACGCCATCGCGCGGGCCAAGCACTACTATGAAACGAAGTACGAGATCACGGTGGTCGCCGCGCAAAGCCTCGGTGCGACCGATGCCTATGCGATCGGCAAGATGGACGCCAGCATGGCGCAGGCCGCGTTCGCCCGTATCGATCAGCCGGAGATCGAGGCGCTGGTGGTGCCAGGCGGCAACTTCCCGACCATGGACCGGATCGCAGCCTGGGAGCACCAGTTCGGCAAGCCCGTGATCACCACCAATCAGGCGACACTCTGGGCGATCCTGCAGGCGATGAAGATCCGCACGCCGCTGCCGGGCAAAGGGCGGCTGTTGGAGCAGTTGCCCATCGGTTGAGGCGCCCCGTTCTCCGAAATCACCGGCGCTTGACCGGCAGCGCACAGATCGCGCCAATCAGCAAAGCAGCACTGCCGACTTGGAACAGCACCTCGTGCCTCCCCGTGCGGCCATAAAGCCAGGGGACCAGCAGCCCGCCAATCACGCCACCGGTTGCGTTGGCGAGGATCATAGCGCGCATCACGCGACCCATCGCAGCGGGCTCGGCGAGATCGCGCGCGCGGGCCGCCATCAGGCTGGAGAGGCCGGGTTGCGCGCCAAACAGCATCGACGAGGCGAGCAGCACGCCGGCGATTGGCCAGTCCGCTGGGGCGCCGACGCCGATCGCCAGGGCGACAAACGCAACGACGAGTGCCCAGGCAGTGCCGATTTGCCGCGCCAGGATCGCAGTTAAGAAGGGACCGAGCACCGCAAAGGCGCCGACGAGGCTCCAGTGCAAGCCGCCCGCCGCGATCCCCTCGGCCCGCCCACGCACGATGAAATCCACCCAGTAGAGCGTGTGTGGCACAATCCCGATCGAGAACAAGGCATGCGCCAACAGCAGGCCACGCATCGGCCATCCCGCCAGCGCGTCGGCGACGCTCGCCGCGGCATGGGCCCCCAGCGGTTCGGGCGCGTCACGCCAGCCCCAGAGCGCCAGTCCCGTGCCGCAAAGCCCCGCCGCGGCCAATCCAACCCAAGTCAGGGCAAGGCTCTGCGCCAGCAGCACCGGCACCAGTGCCGCCGACGCCAGGATCCCCAGACCGACGCCGGCGAACACATAGCCCGCGGCCTCGGCTCGTCGGCCGGCTGGCGCCGTCTCCGCGATCAACGCCAGCGCCAACACCATGATCAGCGCGGTGCTGACACCGAGCAGACCGCGCACCAGCACCAAACCGGCAAATCCCATGGGCAGCGCCGAGCCGGCTAGCAATCCAAGCGCGAACAACACCGCCGCTAGCAGCACGCGACCACGGCGCACGCGGTGGACCAGCGGCAACGAGATCACCGCCCCGATGAAGAAGCCGGCCAGATTCGCCATCCCGACGCGCCCCGCCTCGACCGCGGTAAGGACGCCCGCCTCGATCAGCGCCGGCACCATTGCCGAATACGAGAACCGCCCGAGCCCCATACCGACGAACATGCCGCCGGCGCCCCCAAGCGCGAACCGCCGCCAGCCGGCCGCTCCGCCGCGCGCCACGGCCGCCGGATCGCTTGCCACAGCCCCGTCGGCATCCGTCACTTCTCAAGCTCTCGCTTAAGCTTGGCGAACATGTGATCCCACTTCAATTTTTGCACCTCGACGAGCGTCGCCATGTGGCCGCGCACCTCGGCCAGCCGTCCGCAATCCGCAACATTGGCGCGAGCGCCCTCGGCCCCCATGCTCTCGATCTTTTGCAGGGTGACGGTGGTCCGCTCGTCGAACCCGGCGATCTCCTCGTCCTGCACGAAGGGCGACGCGGCCTCCAGGAACTGGGCATGGCTCCAACCACGCTTCTCCTTCAACTGCCGGAGCTGCGCCTGGAAGTCTGGCCGCTTCACCCCATTGAGTTCGCGCAGCACCTCGGCGGCCTGCCCCACCACCGCTTCGAAATCGGACCGCTGGCACTCGCTCGCACGTGACCCAGCCGGCGCAAGCGCCAGCAATAGTCCGATCGCTCCCGCGCAACTTGGTGCCTTGGCGCGCATCGTCCCCTTCGCCCTACGGTTGACACTACATCGCCGGGATCAGCGACGGGGGCAAGGTCTTGCGCACTCGGCACTTATCCCGCTGTGGACAAGGACCGGCAGCCAGGATTTTGGCTCCAGAAAATAAGTAATCCCCACCCGTCCAGACCATGAGAAAATCAGGGCGTTGAAACTGTCGCAACCCGCCACGGACCCTCCATTACATGCCCCTGTCACCACCCCTCGCCAAGCCCTCGACACCCCTCACTGCGAAGGTCCATATCCGCCGCTATTGCCGGCTTAGTGATCTGCCGCGCCTCATCCCACTCTGGCCGCGCGAGATCGAGGACTGGACCCTCAAGGGTCGCGAAACCCTCGTGCGAAAGCTACGTCGCGCCTTGCGCGAGGAGCGCCGGCGCGGTGCTGCCGGACATTGGACTTATGATCTCGCCCGTCATTGGGGGCTTTATCGGGCCTACCTGCACGAGCGCGACGAACTTCGCGCCGCGGCCACATCGTGCCATTTTGCTCGCGAGAGGAAATCAGTCGCGGTCGCGCCATTGGGCCTGCGGGCCCCGCTCAGCTCTCTTCCTTGCGCGTCCCGAGCCCATGCTTCTTGGCCAGCTGCGAGCGGGCCGCCGCATAGTTCGGCGCCACCATCGGATAGTCGTGCGGCAAGCCCCACTTGGCGCGATATTCGTCCGGCGATAGCTTGTAGTGAGTCCGCAGATGCCGCTTCAGAGACTTGAATTTCTTCCCATCCTCGAGGCAGACGATGTAGTCGGGCATCACCGACTTTTTCCACGGCACCGCCGGCTTCAGGTCTTCGCGATCCGGCGGTTCGGTCCCACTCGACGCGCGTGTGAGGGCCAGATGCACATCCCCGATCAGGCTGGGCAGCTCTCCGCTCGTCACCGAGTTCTTGCTCACATAGGCGGAGACGATCTCGGCCGTCAGCTCGACCAGATCCGCTTTATCGTTGTCATCCATCGCCGTCTCCACGGGTGTGTCGGAGTTATCTGCTTGAGACTTGAGTATTTGTGCCGACTATATCTAGATCAGATTCGCCTGTCAGCATCTGCGGCATGATCAAATGCAGAGATATCTTTGCCCGAAATTGTTGTTCGGATCGCCACGCCCTGTCCTCACCTCCATCCTGAAGACCTTCCGGCCCGAATCACTTGGCGTCTGGGCCGACTGAAAATTTAAGTTGGAACAACACAACCAACGGAAACACATACCAATATGTTAGACTTTAATTTTTCCAATATAGCGCAAATTACCTTCGACCCCGTGACCGAACTTCCGAATGATAATTGTAGTTCTCTTGTTGTTCCTTGCGTTCCGGGAAGTAACAACCGCGCGTTTGCGATGCGCCAAGCGGCGCCTTGACCCCGCGGCTCCAGTCGTCATGCTAGCAGCTTAACCAATTCCCGGCCGCAATCAGGCCGCTCGTGCGCCCGAATCAAACGTTCCTGTACCGCGTGGAGGTGTTCCCATGCACGGCTTTGTCAAATCCCCGAATGCGATTGCGGCCCCTGTTGCTGCGGTCCGTCCTGTTACTCAGCACCATCACGGCGTCACGATCGCCGATAATTACGCGTGGCTACGCGCGGACAACTGGCAAGAGGTCATGCGCGATCCAGGCGTGCTCGCGCCCGAGATCCGCGATTACCTCGACGCTGAAAACGCCTACACCGAGGTACAGCTTTCCGACACGCGCCGCCTCCAGGAGGCCCTCTTCCTCGAGATGAAGGGGCGCATCAAGGAGGACGACAGCTCGGTTCCCTCGCCCGATGGACCGTTCGAGTACTATGCGAGCTACATCACGGGCGGGCAGTATCCCCGCATGATGCGCCGCCCGCGCGGCCAGACCACCGAGACCATCGTCATCGACGGCAACCGCGAAGCCGAGGGCAAGCCCTATTGGCAGATCAGCGATACCGGCCACAGCCCCGACCACAAGCTGATGGCCTATGCCGTCGACGAAAAGGGGTCGGAGCTGTGCACCATCCGCTTCCGCGACATGACCACTGGCGAGGATCTGCCTGACGCCATCCCCGACACCCGTGGCGGCATGGTCTGGGCCGCCGACAGCCGTACGCTCTTGTATGTTCGATTGGACGCCAACCATCGGCCACTGTTCGTCTACCGCCACCGCATCGGCACTCCGGCCGAAAGTGATGTGCTGGTCTATGAAGAGAAGGACAGTGGGTTCTACGTCGGCGTCGGCCAGACGCAGTCGGGTCGCTATCTCCTGATCTCGGCCCATGATCATCAGACCAGCGAGGTCTACCTGATCGATTCCGAGCGGCCTGACGCGCCTCCGCGCATCGTGGCGCCCCGGCGCGTCGATCACGAATATCACATCGAGCACCACGGTGATCGGCTCTACATCATGACCAATTCCGGCGATGCCGAGGATTTCCGCGTCTGCACCGCTCCCGTCACCGAGCCAACCGAGGCCAACTGGCGCGAGCTGCTGCCGCACAAGGCTGGCCGCTTCCTGATCGAGATCGTGCTCTTTGCGAACCACATGGTTCGCCTCGAGCGCGAGGACAGCCTGCCACGCATCGTCATCCGTCGTCTTGCGGACGGTGCCGAGCACACGATCGCCTTCGATGAGGAGGCCTACAGCCTGGGCTTGTCAGCCGGTTTCGAGTTCGAGACGCAGACAATCCGCTTCTCCTACTCGTCGATGACGACGCCGACCCAGGTCTATGATTACGACATGGAGACGCGGGCCCGCACGCTGCGCAAATCCCAGGAGATCCCGAGCGGCCACGACCCCGCCGACTACGTGACGCGTCGAATCTTCGCCCCTGCCAAGGACGGCGAGCTGGTGCCGGTATCCGTGCTTTATCGCAAGGGAACACCGCTCAACGGCTCCGCCCCGCTCTTTCTTTATGGCTACGGCAGCTACGGTATCCCGATCCCCGCCAGCTTCTCGACGACACGACTGTCGCTTGTCGATCGAGGCTTCGTCTTCGCCATTGCCCACATCCGCGGCGGCAAGGAGAAGGGCTCGCACTGGTATACCGACGGCAAGCTGGCCAAAAAGCTCAACACCTTCACCGACTTCATCTCGGCTGGCGAGCATCTGGCGAAGCTCGGCTTCACGACCAAGGGCAACATCGTCGCCAACGGTGGCTCGGCCGGCGGCATGCTGATGGGGGTCGTCGCCAACATGGCGCCGGAACTCTTCCTTGGCATCATCGCCGACGTGCCGTTCGTCGACGTGCTCAACACCATGCTCGATGACACCTTGCCGCTGACGCCGCCGGAATGGCCCGAGTGGGGCAACCCGATTACGTCACCGGAGGAGTTCGCGAACATCCGCAGCTACAGCCCCTACGAGAACGTTGAGCGCAAGGCCTACCCGCACATCTTTGCTTATGGCGGCCTCACCGACCCGCGCGTCACCTATTGGGAGCCGGCCAAGTGGATCGCCCGGCTGCGGGCCCTCAACACCAGCCAGAACGTCGTTCTCCTGAAGACCAACATGGAAGCCGGTCACGGCGGCGCTTCCGGCCGGTTCGAGGCCTTGAAGGAGATCGCAGTCGATTACGCTTTCGCCCTCAAGATCGCCGACCGGGCGGGT
>CAVUIK010000012.1:0-227419 GCA_963741565.1 uncultured Alphaproteobacteria bacterium
CGGCATGTTCGGGTTGAGCAGGAAAAAGTCGTTGAGTGGGAGACCGGGCTTGTCGCCGGTTGCCGTCAGCGCGATATCCTGGCGCAGCGCCACGTAGTTGGGGTCGCCCGCTGGCGCCACCATGGCCAAGCCGTCGAGTCCGCCGCGCAGCACCACGGTGAGCAAGCGCGGATCGCGGGTTCCCGCGATCGCTGAGCGCGGCATGAAGCTCCAGAGCGCCAGGCTCGCAGCGCCGCCCGAGAGCAGATGGCGGCGATTGAGGACCACGTTGTCGGTGCACGACATTGCATCACCTCCGCTGGAATTCAGGCGCCATGATCAGCAGTTCGAAGCCCTGCTCGCGGGTCTCGGCGCGCGCGATGGCTTGGCGCGAAGGCTCGGAGAGGGTATCGGCGAAGATGGCCTCGGCCACCGCGCGCGGGTCGGCGGACTTGTCGACCTGGCGCGCCACCTGCTCGGCGAGCCGCAGTCGTTCACGCAGCGCCGACGGCGCGGCCCAGGCCTGATCGTCGTCCGGCCAGCCCTTCGGCGAGGGCACATGCCAGAGCGGCTGGCCAAGCGCATTGGCGAGGCGCAGCATCTCAGGCGCTTTCGGGCGGTGGCCAAGACCGCGGGCCAGCCCGATGACCAGATCGAGCGGCGGCACCATCTTCTTCGGCGGCGCGGTCCATGCCTCGTCCGACGCAGCCAGAGCGCGTGCGACCGCTGCAAGATCGCCGTCCGTTTCACGGAACCTCGTTTCGAGGCGCTGGACCAACGCCGGCGCGGCCTCGTCGCCGACGAAATGACGGGCGAGTTTGCGCGCGATGTGGCGTGCGGTTGCGGCATGCCGCGCGAGATCGCCGAGGACGGCCTCGCCCGTGACGCGACCCTCGTTCTTGTAGGTTTTGCCGAGCACGCTCCAATCGCCGGGCTCATGGCGCTGGGCGCGATAGACGAATTTGCCGGGTTCGACATTGGGCTGGTTGAGGTTGCCGAGCGTCCATCCGGTGATGATACGCGCGAGATTGGTGACGTCGGATTGGGTGTAGCCGCCATCGACGCCGAGGGTGTGCAGCTCGAGAACTTCGCGCGCAAGATTCTCGTTGAGACCCTTTTTCTGGTTGCGACCGGCCTGGCTGTTCGGCCCGAACGAGATCTGGTTGTCGAGGTAGATGAGCATCGCCGGGTGCTGCTCGACGGCCTTCAGCATGTCGGCGAAGCGGCCCAGCACAAACGGGCGGATCGCCTCCCGCTCGAAACCGCCGGCGACAGCGCGCACGTTGCCCTTGGTCGCCGATACGCAGAAATGGTTCGACCAGAACATCACCAGCCGCTCGGCAAACGGGGTGTTTGTGGTGACCTGGCGTTCGATACGGGCGGCGGCCTCGTCGAGGTAGCTTTCGCGAATGATGCGCCCGCGCTTGACCTCGGGCTGTGCCTGTCCGGGATTCGTGGGCTGGGCGGAGGCCATTTCCGCATCGACCATCTGCCCCGGTGGCATCGCGCCGCCGCTGTTGCCGACGGGCGCGCGGCCGAGCTGCGACTTGGCGCTGGCCTCGGCGCGTTTCTGGGCGAGGTCGATGGCGTCCGCACGGCGCATCTCGCGGGCGAGCTTCTGTTGCTGTCCGGCGAGTTGGACGGCGGCCAGCGCGACGTGGCTCGGGTCGAGATCGGGGTCGTCGAGGAGTGGCGCCTTGCGATCCGCCAGTGATTGCAGCACATGGCCGCGCGGATCGCCGGCGATAATCTTGACCTCACCGGGGCGCGCGCCAAGGCCGAAGCGGCGCAAAGCGATCAGGGCGTCACGCGTGGACATGGCGTTGACCTTTGTGCCTCGAGCTTTCAGGAACTGTCCAACTAACGCGACGGAAACGAAAACCCGTCGCCAATCTGGCCGATAGCAGATTGTTGCGGCGCGAAAGCGGCGGGCTGTTTGGTGTCGGGCAGCGGCTTGACACCTGTTGCCATCCACCTGCGATGTCGAGCCCGGAGCGGTAGCGTACCCATCCAGTGAGTACCGCAGGTGCTACATGTTTCTTTTGGGCCCGGGCCTTGCGCCGAGCGCGCGCTCTTCGATGATAATTTGGCGTAGGCATTCGATGCCGTATTCGGTGAAGTTTGGGACCTGATCGTCGCCGCCGCCGCGGACCCAGAGGTGGCCCTCGTCCGGGTCCATATGGTCGAGATCCCTCGCAACGACTGCTCGTTCTCTCCGAACATTTCCGCGATACGGGGGCGGGGGGCGCTCGGATGAGCGCTGGAGACGACAGCAACTCCCCAGTAACCGGACGAGGTGGCAACAAGCGCCGACCGTTGGCAGTGGGCCAAGAAAAGACGTCGCGGCGGGGACCGATTAGAGCCTGTCTTCAGTTGAGCCAGAGCAGTACGCAAATCAGCGCCACGGCTGCAAGGAAAGTGTTGGCGAGCTTGTCGTAGCGCGTTGAGATTGCCCGGTATTGTTTGAGTTTGCAGAAGAACCGCTCGACGAGGTTGCGCTCACGATAGAGCGCGAAGTCTGTTGCGCGGGGCTTGCGACGATTGGCTTTCGGCGGGATGACGGGCGTGATTCCGCGCTCAGCGAGCGTCGCGACCAGTGCGTCGGAGTCAAGCCCGACCCTCTCATCCTGTGTAGCGGTCTTGGCGGGCTCTGCTCTTGCGGCCTGACGGCTTTGTGACGGCCGCAGGTTCGCGTTGCCACTGAATGTGGCGCGATCGGGTTCGACAATGGTCCTTGTTGCAGGGTTGGGGATCGGGCGAGGGAGCGGCTCAGGCCGCGGCCCGTCGAAGCCGATGGCAGGCGATGTCGAATGTGCTCTGATGGGGGCAGGCCGAGGCGAACGCGATCTTCACGCGGCGCACGCTGGTGGTGATGATCGCACCGATCTTCAGCAGCTGCAGCCGGATCGTGCCGCACGTCGCTGACGCTAACCCAGTGGCGGCAAGACCGATGCGCCTGAGCGCCGCCATCACCACATACGCGAAGCCTGCGAACCACAGCCGCAATTGATTGGCGCGCATCGATGCCGCGCTGGTGCGTCCCGCGAACAGATCAGACTGACATTCCTTGATGCGGTTCTCCATCTCCCCACGCGCGCAATAGATGTCCTCGTAGAGCTTGCGCGCGTCGCCGTCCGACCAATGCAGCGAGGTGACGATGAAGCGCGGATTTGCTTTGCCCTCCGTCCACTCGGCCTTGGCGACGACCTTGCGCGGCTTCGCCCAGCCGTCGCGCGTGTCCCAATCCTCCAGCACAGCGAAGCGGCGCTCGGCTCGGCCGGAGCGGCGACTGGCGCGGCGACTGGCGCGGCGGGCCAGCACCAGTTCCCGCTTGATCGCGCCGACGAGCCGCACGTTGCGCGCGAGGCCGAAGATGTAGTCGACGCCGTTGTTTTCACACCAATCCATCAACGCGTCGCGCGCAAATCCGCTGTCGGCGTGCAGGATGATGCGCACGTCGGGCCAGCTCTCGCGGATCTGGGCGACGATGCGCGCGATCTCGTCTTCGGCGCCGTCGGCCGCATCCCTGTCGGCGCTTCTGAGCTTGGCGGCGAGCAGATGCCGGCCGGCGAAGATGTACAGCGGCAGATAACAGTAGCAGTCGTAAAACGCGTTGAAGTGCCGGCCCTCCTGCTCGCCGTGGATCGGATCGTGCGTCGCATCGAGGTCGATGATCAGCTGGCGCGGGGCCGCATTCCGTTGGCGCAACGGAAGCCCAGTCTTGCCGGAGGCGAGCCCGCTTTCAGCAGGACCATCCGCGCCGTGCGCCTCCAACATCAGCGTCACGAACAGGCGTGCGATCGCGGCGGGATCGTGCGTGATCTTGTGATAGGGATCGGTGCCGACCTTGGCCGCATGCTCGAGCCGGTTCAGCGTCGACTTGCCCGCCAGGGCTGCGCAGTTCGAGCGTTTGCGCGTCAGCGCTCCGCCGAGCACGCCGAGCACCGGATCATGACGCAGCTGATCGTGATCGACGATGTCCTCGTAGCCAAGCGCGATGCCGAAGATGCGTTGGCTGAGCAGAGCCGGCAGTTTGTGCACGGTGAACGTTGGACTGCGGCCATCCTGGAAGCAGCAGGCCAAGCGCGACACCAGGCGGATCGCCTTGTCGGTCTGGCCGAGCCGCAGCGCGCCCGCGTCCGAGGTGATTTCGCCGCCATCGAACGCGCCCACAACAACGCGACCCTCGACGGTTCCGAATTCGAACGAATCCTGGTTACACTGTGTCGGCATCGGGGCGTTCCTCGCTCTGGCGTGAAGTCGTTGCAGCACAACAACTTTCGCTGAGTCGGAGCTCCGATGCGACTTCCCATGTTGAGAAACGCGGGCTAGCCCTTGTCGGCCAGAAACGCGGCGGGCTCGACCTGATTGAGCAACGGCACCGCCTGTGTGATGTCGTGCGACTGCCCCCGCGTTAGCGACAGCGCCACCGGATTGCCGAGCGCGTCGACGATGGCGTGGATCTTGGTCGTCAACCCGCCGCGAGATCTGCCGATGGCTTGATCTTCGCCGTCTTTTTTTGGGCTCCGGCACTGTGCTGGTGGGCGCGGACGCTGGTCGAGCCGATGGACATGAATTCCGCATCGGCGTCGATCGCTAAAGCTTCGAGAATGCGTGAAAATACGCCGCTTTCGCACCATCTCCGGAAGCGCTTGTGCGTGGCCTTCCAGTCGCCGTACCGCTCAGGCAGATCCCGCCATGGAATGCCGGTCCGATACCGATAGATAACGGCATCGACGAACAAACGGTTGTCCGACGCGGTGCCACCGACGTGGCCCTCCCGCCCCGGCAGGAAGTCCTTGATCTTCGTCCACTGGTCGTCGCGCAAGGCATACCGTTGCATTTGTCGGCCTCCCCCTTGCCGACAACCCAGGAGTCAGAGAAAAAATGATTTGGGAATCCCTCGACTGACGACAACAGGGGCGGGCCCACGCGATTTTTGACGAGATGTTGCTGATTGGACGCTGCTTAACTGACGACAGGCCCTACCGCGCAAGCCAAAAAGGCCGCTCGCCTAAAGCTTGCTGCGGCCAGCAAGACGATAGTCATCATCCCCCAGTTGATTGGGTCCGAAAGGGATCCATGGAGGGTTCCAAGAACCATCGCGAGGAAATGCACTAACCCCTCCTTGAGCAAAGACAAGTCTCACAGCAAGCCGACAGCGAGGCGGCTTATGCACCCGCCCGGTCGGCGATCTTGAGGGCGAAAGCGTAATCGACTGCGATCTCCTTCAAGGCCTCGAACCGGCCGGAAGCGCCGCCGTGACCGGCTTCCATGTTGGTCTTCAGGAGAACGACGTTCTGGCTGGTGTTGAGGGCCCGCAGCCGGGCGATCCACTTGGCCGGCTCCCAATAGGTGACGCGCGGGTCGGTGAGGCCGCCATAAGCAAAGATGTGCGGGTAGGCCTTGCGCTCAACGTTCTCGTAGGGGCTGTAGCTGCGGATGTTCGCGAACTCCTCCGGTGACGTAATCGGGTTGCCCCACTCGGGCCATTCCGGCGGCGTCAGCGGCAAGGTGTCATCGAGCATGGTGTTGAGCACGTCGACGAACGGCACGTCGGCGATGATGCCAAGGAAGAGTTCCGGCGCCATGTTGGCGACGACCCCCATCAGCATGCCGCCGGCCGAGCCACCGTTGGCGACGATGTTGCCCTTGGTCGTGAAGCCGAGCTTCGCCGTCCTTGGCAGGGGCGAAGACGCGTCACGCCACGGACGGTGCATCACGCCACTTGCCGGCAGTGGGTCTCGCGAATGAGGAGCGTGCAAATGAAACCGATGATCGAGCCGGCGATCAGCACGACGAAGGCGAAACGGTAGCCGGCGGCATCGTAGACGCGCACGCCGCTCGCCATCGTGCCGGTCCAGGAGAGATCGAGCATCCAGCCGAGCAGCGGCTGATAGAGTGCGCCCGCCCCCGTAACGACACCATTGACGAAGCCGATCGCGGTGCCGCTGAGGTTGGCGGCGTTCGACTCGCGCGCGGCTGCAAAGCCGACGATCTGGGAGGCACCGCCAAAACCGCAGATGAAGCAGAGTGCTGCAATCATACCAGGTGTCAGGCCCGGTAGCAGAACGATTGCGGCAATCGTCGCGGTGCAGATCGCGAGTCCGACGATAAAAGGCAGCTTGCGGCGCCCGATACGGTCGGAGAGCCATCCGAAGATCGGCGCGCCGATACCCCAGCCAAGGAACAGCATCGACGTGATCCCGGCGGCGGCTGCCGGTGTGAGACCTTGCGTGGCGGTGAGATAGGGCACCCCCCAAAGGCCGGCGAAGCCGAGCAGAGGGCCGGTGGTGCCAAGGCCGGCGAAAGCGATCAGCCAGGTCTGCCGGTTGCGCATCACATGGCGGAGACCGGCCAGTCCCTCGCCGACGCCGCCGGTGCCGCGATGCTTGTCGCGGACGGTGGCAAACGCCATGATCGCCAGCAGCACGCCGCCCAGGGCCAACGCCAGCATCGTATGCCGCCAGCCGACGGCTTCGACGCCGAGGCGTAGCGGCGCCTGTCCGAACACGCCGCCGGCCATGCCCAGCATCATGGCGAGGCCGCTCAGCAACGCGAAACGGCTCGCGGGGAACCACTGGCCGGCGACCGCCATCGCGCCGACGAAACTGAAGGCTGCGGATGCGCCAATAATGAAGCGGGCGCCAGCGAGGCCGGCCAGGCTCTCGCTTTGGGCGAACAGGATACATCCGCCGGCGCACACATAGGCGGCGACCGTCATCAGGCGGCGCGGCCCGAACCGGTCGATCATCATGCCAATCGGAATCTGAAGGCCGGCATAGCTGTAGAAATAGAAGGCAGAGAGGTTGCCGATGGCGGCGGCGCTGACCGAGAGATCGCGCATGAGTTCATCGACCATCACGCTCGGCGCGACGCGCAGCACGAAGGCGTAGAAGAAGAACACCGCGCCGGTTGCCCACGCGAAGATCGGGAGCATCGCGGGGCCTCCGGTCAGGCCGCGATCGGCTGATCCGGGAATGAAAGCTGTTCGCGGGCGCGCCACTCGGTGGTGACGTAGTTGATGATCACGGATTTACGGATGCCCGCGATGGTGCGTGGCTCGAATCCGTGGAACGTGTTGGTCGAGGGCACGAACACCATGGCTCCGTTGGGGATGAAAGGCGAGCGGGCGACGTGACGCTTCTCGGCGTCGTAGATGTCGGTGCCGAGGTCGCGATGCGCGTCATCCTTCGAGAGATACAGCAGCATCGTGAACACTTTGACGCCGAGGTCGGTGTGCGGCTCAAGCCAGAAGCCGCCGGTGTCCTGCGCATACTCGAGCCGGAGATAGGTGCCCTTGAGGCGGGTCGTGAACCGCTGCTCGATAGCCCGGGTGACGGTGGGCGATTGGAAGGCCTGCGCGAAGGCCTCGACGGCGGCGAAGGCTGCCCGGTTCTCGATGTCGAAGTACTTGCGGGTTGCGTTGTGCAGCTCGCGTTTGCCCGAGAGGCCACCGAGCGTCGGAGCGGGGAAGGGCAATGTCGTGATGTCGTCGGCGACCTTGGCCGGCAGGCAGTCGGTGACGAACCAATGGCGATAGGGCGCTTCGGCCTGGCCGGCGGCGTCGAAGCTGCGGGTGAGCGATTGGATGACGGCTTCGGTCATGGGTGCGGCAGTCATTTGGGGTGCGGCAGTCATGGGGACCGGTTCCTTGAGGTATGCGCTCGCCGATCGCGCCTCGGGCGGCTTGGCAGCTGCGAGAGAGCGGCCTTGATGCGCGCCCCTGGGCGGCTTGATAGCACGCGTGCCGCAGGGGAAGTGGTCTCGAATTTTCTAACACTGCGTGCGATCAGATCAGCCAGGACACGGCGTCGCGCGACCCAACGGCGCCGTGCCAAATCGAAGCAGCAGATCCGAGGGCCAATGCAGTCTGCCCGGTGATTCCGTCAAGTTCGCGGCAACGCGTTGAACGGTCAGGAGCGCGGCATAAGAGTGGCCATGAAGGTTTTCAGTGCGGGCCCCCACTCGTCGCCATCCGGGCCGCTGGCGAGATGTCCGAGCTCGCTATCGATCTCGAAATAGGTGGCCTGGACGCCGGCGGTTTTCAGCTTCGCCATCACATCGGGCACGATCGTGGGCGGGAACAGCTTGTCCGTCCGAGAAATAACGTAGAGCATCTTCGCCTTGATCTTCGGGAAGTCCTTGGTCGTGTCGAAGCCAACGAGGGCGCGGCGCAAGACCACCATGGAATGGCCGTCGAAGGCGTTGACCCAGGGTTCGGCCGTCTTGACGATGGCGGCTTCGAGACCCTTCGGGTCGGGGTGCTTGTCCTTGAGCTGGGCTTCGATGCCATAATTCTTGAGCGTGGCGACGCGGATCTCGTTCATGACGGTCTTGATGCCGCCCTTGTCGTAGTACCAGCCGCCGTTCCAGTTGGGATCTTTCGCAAGACGGTTGATCAGACCCTGGACGGCTTCCGGCGTCGACGTGACAGACGATGGGGCGGTCACGACTGGCACCACGCCATCCATGAAATCCGGATAGCTTGCGGCCCACTGGAAGGCCTGGAAGCCTCCGTAGGAGGGGCCGGCGACCGCCACCAGATGCTTCACGCCGAGGGTATCGAGCATGGCCTTTTGCGCGCCGACGATATCGGCGACGGTGATGTGCGGGAAGTCGGGACCATAAGGTTTGCCGGTCTTTGGATTGAGGCTCGCGGGCGATGTTGAGCCATAGGATGACCCCAGCATGTTCGATGACACGACGTAGAGCTTGTCGGTATCGATGGGTTTGCCGGGACCGATCAGCTTGTCCCAGAAGCCGACGTCGCCGGTCTTGAGGCCCGCCGGAACCCCATTTGCGCCGTAGCGACCGGCGGCGTGATGGCTCGATGTAAAGCCGTGCGTGATCAACACGGCGTTGCGCCCGTCCGGTGCCAGCGTGCCATAGGTTTCGCAGGCGAGCGTCAACTCAGGGAGGACGGCGCCGCTGCCGAGTTTGTAATCCTTGGTCGAGAAGAAGCGGCTCTCGACGGCATCGAGGGGACCAGAGACGGCGGGTGTCATGAGCGAGACCATGGCGAGAAGCGTCAAGGGGGCGAGAGATCGCATTGTGCACCCCTTGGTTGGACCGCGTCGAGAAATCTAAGTCCAAATATCGGGAGTGGCGATGCCGGAAATGCAGGTCTGCCCCGCTTTCGACCCGATCCGGACTTGATGCGGGCTCGTCTCTCCGACATGAAGGAAGGCTCCGCCGCGTCGCGGGGCCGGCGTGCGGGGACATGGCACTTTTCACAGACATCCTGACAAAAGTCACGCTGCCGATCATCGTGCTGGTCGCGCTCGGCTGGCTGTTGCAGCCGCGCTTGAAGCTCGATGTGGCGTCCCTGAACCGGCTGCAGGTCTACGTGGTGATGCCCGCGTTCTTCGTGCATTTTCTGTCGACCGGGCGCCAGCCGCTGTCGGTGGTCTGGCCGGTGTTCTATTTCGGCATCGTTCAGTTTCTGATCTCTCATTCCCCTTGGTTGGCTGCTGGCGATGGTCTTTCGCATGCGGCGCAGCCTTGGTCCGATGATTGGGCTAGGCGCGGCTTATGCCAATGTCGGCTTCTTCGGCGTGCCGGTCACGCTGCTCGCATTCGGACCGGACTATCTCGATCTACCAGTCGGTGCTGGCCGCGCTGATGGCGATCATGACCACGACGATCGGCGTGTGGGTGATGGCGCCGAGCGGCGGCAACATGTTCGGAAAGTTGCGAACGGCGTTCGAGACGCCGCTCATTCCATCCGTGGTGCTGGGGCTGACGTTGCGCGGCTTCGAGGTTGAGTTGCCGACGCTCGTCGCCCAGCCCATGCAGTTCCTGGGCAGCGATCTTCACGCCGCTGGCGCTTTATACGCTTGGCGCGCAGGTGGCGGCGACAAAAGCCGCGGGGCGCATCGAGTGGGGACCGCAATCGCTGGTGCTGCTCTTGAAATTCCTGGCCGCGCCCGCGCTGACTTGGTGGATCTGCCGCACGATGGGACTACCAGAAGATATCACTGACGTGATCGTCGTGGCTGCGGCGACGCCGGTCGGTGTGCTGATCACGATTTTCGCGGCAGAGTACAAGTCCGAACCCGAATTCATCTCGACGGCCGTCGTGCATCTCGACCGCGCTGTCGCCGATCTTCGTAACGGGCTGGATCATAGCAACTCGGCTGCTCTAGGCGGAGGCCCGTCGCGGGAGCGTTGTGGTCGGAGGAACCAGCGCCCAGATGCGCATTGCCCGGTTCTGCGTCGGCGGCTACGTTATCGCCAACGCCAGCCAATGCCGGAACCTCAAGGATTGAGCCTATGATTGACCTCTACACATGGTCCACGCCGAATGGACGTAAAGTCTCGATTGCGCTCGAAGAGATGGGGTTGCCCTATACATCGCACGCCGTCGACATCTCGAAGGATGAGCAGTTCAAGCCGGAGTTCCTCAAAATAAGTCCGAACAACCGCATCCCCGCGATCGTTGATCGCGACAATGGGATGGCGCTGTTCGAGTCCGGCGCGATCATGATGTACCTCGCCGACAAGTCCGGGAAGCTGTGGTCGAAGGAGCCGAAGGCGCGCTGGCACACCGTCCAATGGCTGATGTGGCAGATGGGTGGCGTCGGGCCGATGCTGGGCCAGGTCCATCATTTCGTGAAGTACAACAAGGGCAAGGCGCCCTATGCCGAGGAACGCTACCTGAAGGAGGCGCACCGCCTTTATGGCGTGCTGGATCGCCAACTCGCCAATAGAGGCCTATGTGGCCGGCGAGTACTCGATCGCCGACATCTCGATCTGGCCGTGGATCTCGCGCTTCGAGTGGCAAAACATCGACATGAAACAGTATCCGAATGTCCTGCGGTGGTATAAGGCCATCGCAGCGCGCCCGGCGGTGCAGAAGGGCTACGATGTACCCGTCAAACAGCCGGGCATCCCGATGCCGTGAGCCCGTCATGTTCGGCGGCGAACAATTCCAACCCCGTTCAATGGGAACCTAAGCCCGATGTCCGAAACGAAGAATTTTTCCGGCGTGATCGCCCCGGTGGTGACGCCCTACGGCGAGGACGGTTCGCCCGACCTCGACCGCTTCATTGAGCACTGCGAATGGCTGATGCAGGACGGCTGTACTGCGCTCGCGCCCTTCGGGACGACCAGCGAAGGCAACTCGCTCGGCCTCGACGAGCGCATGGAAATGCTCGATGAGCTCGCCGAGTCCAGCATCGATCCGAAGAAGCTGATGCCCGGTACCGGGGCCTGTTCCGTGGCCGACGCCATTATTCTGACTGAGCACGCGGTCGATCTCGGCTGCGGCGGCGTGCTGATGCTGCCGCCGTTCTATTACAAGAACCCGAGCGAGGAGGGGTTGTTTCGCTTCTTCTCAGAGGTGATCGAGGAAGTCGGCGACGACAACCTGAAGGTCTATCTCTATCACATTCCCCCGATCGCCCAGGTCGGCTTCTCGCTGCCGCTGATCGAGCGCCTGAGGAAGGAATTCCCCAAGACGGTGGTGGGGTTGAAGGACTCCTCCGGCGACTGGGCGAACACCAAGGCGATCCTCGAGGCGTTCCCGGGGTTCGAGGTGTTCCCGGGCTCGGAAACGTTCCTGCTGGATGGGTTGCGGCTCGGTGGCGTCCGGCTGCATCTCGGCAACGGCCAATGTCGCCGCCCGCAAAATCCGGCGCGTCTACGACAACTGGCAGGGCCCCGAGGCGGACCAGCTGCAGGCCGACGCTTCGGCGCTGCGGAAGTCGATCCAATCCTACCCGATGATCCCCTTCATCAAGGCCCTGATCGCCCACTATCGGGAGGACCCGGCGTGGGCGGAGCTGCGGCCTCCCTTCACCGAGATGCCGGCAGAGGATGTGGCGAAGGCGATCGCGGAACTCGCCGAGACGCATGGCTTCAAGTTGGAGTTTGCCGAGGCCGCGTGAGCGGCGCCTTTCGACTGATCCTGCCAGCCAAAAAAAGCGGCCCCTGTCCTGGTCAAGGAGAGGGGCCGTTTTGTGAGGCAGGAGGAGAGTAGTCCAGTCAACCCTTTGAGACCTACTCGCGCAGGTCCCAAATCTCATTGGCCGGAAATGGGCGCCGGCCACGCCACCTCCCTAACGGGAGGCCGAAATCGAACTTGGCGCTCCGATCCGGGCCGGCATGATGAGGGAGAGCATCATCAGGCCACCCGCCAGGGCGAAGCACACAACCACACCAAACCGAGCCAGCTTCCAGCGTGCACCTTGCAATCGGAGAGAGGATTGGAGGTCCATGTGGGCGTTGTTTCCGTCAGGTCCGTGATTAAGTTGACGAACTTGTAATGCATAACGCGGCGTTAGTCGAATACTTCGCGGCGGCGTGTTTAACTGCCAATCCGTAAATTTAATGTCTCATTAATCTACATTAATATTTCGATAACGTCGGATCGCCGGCGCATCTGGCTGGTGCGGGCGATGCATGCCATGGAATGACCACCGTTCGTTGGACATGCTAGAAGCCGCGTACGGGGCGCCCAGGTCTTCCATCCATCTCGATAGAGCACGGTCATCATGCATCGCCATTTGAAACGTCTGCGTTCCCTCTCGCTTGCCCTTCTCATGAGTTCGCTGATTGGCGCCCCCGCAGCCCTCGCCCAGTGCGGCAACGACGGCGCGGGCTTCGATCGCTGGCTCGGCCAGTACAAGCAACAGAAACTCGGCGTCTCGCCGGCAACGCTGACGGCCGGACTCAGCGGCGTCACGTATGACAGCAATGTCATCCGCCTCGATCGCGGACAGAAATCATTCAAACTGTCGTTCGAGCAGTTCTACGCGCGCCGCGTCTCGGACTCGTTGATCAGTCGCGGCCGTCGCCAGATGCAGACGCACGCCGCTCTGCTGCAGCGCGTCGAGCAGCGGTTCGGTGTGCCGGGCGAGGTGCTTGTTTCGATCTGGGGCCTCGAGACCAACTACGGCTCGGACGCGGGTGGCAAGCATTCGATCGTCCGCTCGCTGGCGACACTGGCGTATGACTGCCGCCGGTCGGATTTCTTCACCAACGAGCTGACCAGCGCGCTCAAGATCATCGATCGCGGCGACATTCCGGCGGCGCAGATGGTCGGCGGCTGGGCCGGCGAGATCGGCCCGATGCAGTTCCTGCCGTCGTCCTACGCCAAGCACGCGGTCGACTTCGACGGCGACGGCCGGCGCGATCTGTTCCGCTCGATACCCGACATGATGGCGTCGACCGCGAACTACTTGAAGGCCTACGGCTGGCAGGCGGGTCAGCCATGGACGCCGGGCACGTCGAACTGGGCTGCGTTGCAAGGATGGAACAAGGCCGAGGTCTACCAGAAGACGATTGCCGCGATGGCCTCGCGACTGCGCGACGGTGGCGCCGCCCAGCGCCGGGCCGGCCAGTAGACGCTCGCGCAGGCGATCAGGGCAGGCGATCAGGGCTCAACAAATGAACTGGGACCGACTAGCCCGCGCTTCTCAACATGGGAAGTCGCATCGGAGCTCCAACTCAGCGAAAGTTGTTGTGCTGCAACGACTTCACGCCAGAGCGAGGAACGCCCCGATGCCGACACAGTGTAACCAGGATTCGTTCGAATTCGGAACCGTCGAGGGTCGCGTTGTTGTGGGCGCGTTCGATGGCGGCGAAATCACCTCGGACGCGGGCGCGCTGCTGCTCGGCCAGACCGACAAGGCGATCCGCCTGGTGTCGCGCTTGGCCTGCTGCTTCCAGGATGGCCGCAGTCCAACGTTCACCGTGCACAAACTGCCGGCTCTGCTCAGCCAACGCATCTTCGGCATCGCGCTTGGCTACGAGGACATCGTCGATCACGATCAGCTGCGTCATGATCCGGTGCTCGGCGTGCTCGGCGGAGCGCTGACGCGCAAACGCTCGAACTGCGCAGCCCTGGCGGGCAAGTCGACGCTGAACCGGCTCGAGCATGCGGCCAAGGTCGGCACCGATCCCTATCACAAGATCACGCACGATCCCGCCGCGATCGCACGCCTGTTCGTGACGCTGATGTTGGAGGCGCACGGCGCGGATGGTCCTGCTGAAAGCGGGCTCGCCTCCGGCAAGACTGGGCTTCCGTTGCGCCAACGGAATGCGGCCCCGCGCCAGCTGATCATCGACCTCGATGCGACGCACGATCCGATCCACGGCGAGCAGGAGGGCCGGCACTTCAACGCGTTTTACGACTGCTACTGTTATCTGCCGCTGTACATCTTCGCCGGCCGGCATCTGCTCGCCGCCAAGCTCAGAAGCGCCGACAGGGATGCGGCCGACGGCGCCGAAGACGAGATCGCGCGCATCGTCGCCCAGATCCGCGAGAGCTGGCCCGACGTGCGCATCATCCTGCACGCCGACAGCGGATTTGCGCGCGACGCGTTGATGGATTGGTGTGAAAACAACGGCGTCGACTACATCTTCGGCCTCGCGCGCAACGTGCGGCTCGTCGGCGCGATCAAGCGGGAACTGGTGCTGGCCCGCCGCGCCAGTCGCCGCGCCAGTCGCCGCTCCGGCCGAGCCGAGCGCCGCTTCGCTGTGCTGGAGGATTGGGACACGCGCGACGGCTGGGCGAAGCCGCGCAAGGTCGTCGCCAAGGCCGAGTGGACGGAGGGCAAAGCAAATCCGCGCTTCATCGTCACCTCGCTGCATTGGTCGGACGGCGACGCGCGCAAGCTCTACGAGGACATCTATTGCGCGCGTGGGGAGATGGAGAACCGCATCAAGGAATGTCAGTCTGATCTGTTCGCGGGACGCACCAGCGCGGCATCGATGCGCGCCAATCAATTGCGGCTGTGGTTCGCAGGCTTCGCGTATGTGGTGATGGCGGCGCTCAGGCGCATCGGTCTTGCCGCCACTGGGTTAGCGTCAGCGACGTGCGGCACGATCCGGCTGCAGCTGCTGAAGATCGGTGCGATCATCACCACCAGCGTGCGCCGCGTGAAGATCGCGTTCGCCTCGGCCTGCCCCCATCAGAGCACATTCGACATCGCCTGCCATCGGCTTCGACGGGCCGCGGCCTGAGCCGCTCCCTCGCCCGATCCCCAACCCTGCAACAAGGACCATTGTCGAACCCGATCGCGCCACATTCAGTGGCAACGCGAACCTGCGGCCGTCACAACGCCGTCAGGCCGCAAGAGCAGAGCCCGCCAAGACCGCTACACAGGATGAGAGGGTCGGGCTAGAACGCGGTGCGCATTTTGGCAACATGAACGCGTGCGTCGGCGTGAATTGTCTCACGGATCTTCTCAACGGCATTGGACAGAAGCGTTGAAAAAAGATCTTGCGCTGGATCAGTCGGGCAGCCGTGGTGACAGCGAAAGCCCGAATTTGCGAAGCATCACTTTGATCGCATTCCCCCAAAGCAGCTCGTGCCCAAGGTCAATGCGCCTGAGGAGCTTGGAATACTTGAAAAACCGATCTGGGTACGCCATCCCTTTTACGTTTTTCCCGTTTTCATTCTCCTGAAAACAACCGTTAATGTATAGTGTTTCTGCACCCCAGTCAAACTTGAAACAATATGCCAGTGATGCAGATGACAACATGATGTCGCAGGCATCACCCGGGATGTCGATAGGCCGCAGCCCACGATTTAGATCGAAAATGAATGACTGGTTGATGTCTGTGACGAATATGTGTGCAGGTTCCACATGAGCATACGCAAGTTGGAGTAGATTTGGAAGGCGTCCAACTCCGAAACGGGCTCGGTTTTGGTGGGACTCCCAGGCCAGATAAAATCGAACAAGGAGCGGGTGGGCCGCCTTGAGCAGCCGACTACGAAATCCCTGTGCTCCCTCAATTAAAGTTTTGGCATCAACGACGTCACGCCGGGTGCGCGGCCTGATCTTAGGATCGTCGATCTGTGCAATATCCTGTTCGTATCGCGAGATTGCGGCGTCAGAGTCATGCGGCTCACCAACGGTCCACTGATCACCGGGATACATCGCAATGGGTTCTGCCGCGGTATTGTCACGAATGAAGTTGAAAACGTCCCTGATTTCGTTCTTCTCGGCGTTCATGTAAAAATTATCGTCAGTACAGAACCAGCAGAAACTTGCGAACGGAATGACGTATCTGGGTCTGAGGACATCAATTTGCATTTTGACGTTTTCCAACATTTGGCGCTCGTAAGAACGCCTGTGAGTGACCGCAGCATAGTTTTTTTCCCACTGGGCGTAGGAAAATTGGGTCGCAAGGACGTCCACCTCGCCCACCAACTTCTTGATTGCATGTAACTCCGTAGTAGCGCCGCAGTCGTTGAGATTGAGGAGTGTGCCGCTGGGTGTGCGCATGCACAGCCACGAATCCGCTATCCAATTGGTATCATTTGGACAATTCAGAACTTGAATATTATCTCCAAGTTTGATCCATGTTCGCGGCGGCATCTCCGCAACCTGTCCGAACCCCATCCCTTGACAGTACCGGATCACCTTCTTGTCTTTAGTAGCCTGATACAGGACATGGATGGCGCGGCGATGCTCTTCGGAGATCTTCTTCAGGTTGTCGGGCAGGAAATGATCGGGGTGTTCGTGGGAGAACCATAGGTGCGTGATATCCTTGAAATCATCGAAGGTCATTGCGGTCTTGGCAGTTAGGGCCCAGCCATCATGGAAGACTTTACCCTCCAACCAAGGGTCTGAAATAAGGCGCACGTCTCCGGCAGTGACAATGATCGAAGCGTGATTCACGAATTCGATTTGCATTGACTCCAACTCCTGGAATGGTCCGGTTTGACGCTGCTGTTGTTCAGTAAATTGGGGGTGTGCGTGTACAAACCTATCTTATTTGATCAGGCCGGGACGCCAAAATCAACGACAAATTCCGGCGCAAAAGCGACGACATCTACTTCTCAAGCTTGCGACCTACGTCGCGGTTTCGCCGTAGATTTCGCGGTCGTCGACGGACCCATGGGGATAGACAATTCCGGATCTGGGGTATCAAGAGGTATACAACGGATATGCTCACGATTGAGGGCCCGGGCGGCGGCGGCCACAGAGTTGCACCGACTGTCGCATCGCAAGGAAGCCGTGCGTTTTGTTTGTGGCCCAGTGGGCGCTCGCAGCAATGTTCGCAGACCACCAGCCAACCCGTTGCTGCAATCATCGCAAGGTTGGCGTTCGAGCGCCGTTGTGCCTTGTGGTTCAGCAACCTTCGATCGCGCCAAGAGATTGCCGCTGTCTCAGGTCATGCGGGTCGACGCCGATGATGGCAGGCCAGTCTCCAGTAATACGGGACCGGTTGCACTTAATGAGCAGGCCGAGCCGCATGCTGCATCGCACTTGATTTGGGCCGGAATCGACGATGATTGCAGGTCGCTCCACATAGCCAGAAATCCGGATATCCCGCGCGATTGCCTTCCCGGCTCGGCTGCCCCCAGAATGGCTTCCGAATCATGGGGGAGCGTCCGACGCGATGATGTGGCTGGCCGTCTTGGCACTTGGGATCATCGCAGGAACGATCGGGGCTGTGATTGGGTTCGGGGGCTCGAACATTCTCATTCCCGTGCTCAATTTCGCATTTGGCCCGAAGGATGCGGTGCCGATCATGGGGGTCGCTGCATCGCTGGCGAACCTGTCGCGGGTGATGGTCTGGTGGCGCGAGGTCGATTGGCGCGCGGCGTTCGTCTACGCAATGACGGGCATTCCCGCGGTGGCGCTCGGCGCCCGTGTGTTTCTCGCGCTCGATGCCCGGCTGGTCGAACTCGGTCTTGGCCTTTTCATGCTGGCGATGATTCCGGTCCGCCGCTGGTTGCTGCGCCGCAACTTCTCGATCGGTCTCCTTGGGCTCGCGATCGCGGGTGGCAGCATCGGATTCCTCACCGGGCTCGTCTCGACGACAGGGCCGATCAATACGCCGTTTTTTCTCGCCTACGGCCTGGCGAAGGGCGCCTTCATCGCGACCGAGGCCCTGGGCTCGCTGGCCGTTCATCTGACCAAGTCAACGGTCTTCCAGCAGGCCGGCGCATTGCCCTGGGACACCTTGACGAAGGGCTTGATGATCGGCGGCTCCATGATGATCGGGGCCTGGCTGGCGCGCCCGATCGTGGCCCGCCTCGAGACGCATCAGTTCCAGTGGATGATGGATGTCGTGATGGCCGTCGCGGGGCTCGCCATGATTTTTGGGGCGCTGTCGGGACTGCATACTTAAGGGTGCATTAATAGAATATTATCAAGTTTAAGTTGTAATTTAGCAATGCGAGACCCGCCCACTTTGAGTGAGCTCGCTGAAGTTCTGTTGGCTCATTCGAGCGCGTCCAGTCGGAGATCCAGTTTTGCGTACTCATCCGTCCCTGATCCAGGGTTCGGCATCGGCGAAGCCGTGTCCGTGCCCATCCCATCCTTCGTCCGCGCGCGTCTGCGCTCAACTCAACAAGGTCTTGGCGAGCGGGGTCAGCGCCTTGGCGCTCCTGGTGGTGGCTGGGCTTTTCGCCGAGCGTGCGCAGGCACAGTTCATCTGCGCACAATACGGCGGGATTGGCCCGGTGACCGACGGCGGTGCCGTGTCAATGGGCTCGCTCTCGGTTGCCTGCGGCACGTCGGCTACTGCCGGAGCAACGGCGACGACGGCCTTCGGCGATCAAGCGCAGGCCCGAGCAGCGAACGCGTCCGCCTTCGGCAATCTTGCCATTGCGCGAGGCGATAACTCGACTGCGATCGGCACATCAGCGGAAGCGGTTGCGAGTGCAACGGCGGTTGGTTCCGGAGCAAGGGGATTGCAGCCAAATACAACCGCTGTCGGTCATGGCTCGCTTGGCGCGGGCAATAATGCGACGGCGGTTGGTTTTCAGGCCTCGGCCTTCGGACAGAATACGACCGCGATCGGACGCGGCGCGACGGCCTTGGACAGTGACTCGGCCGCGCTCGGTACGTCGGCCAGTGCGACAGGAATTGGCAGTAACGCCCTGGGTGCATCGTCGATCGCCAATGGTGCGGGCGCGACGGCGCTCGGTTCGATTGCGCGAGCCGAGGCTGCGAATGCTTCGGCATTCGGCCGGAATGCACAGGCGTTTGGTGCCGGTTCAACTGCAATTGGCGCGAATTCAACGGCGGCCCAAGCGAATGCGGCAGCCTTCGGCCAAGGTGTCACGACGACGCGCGCCAACCAACAAGCCTTCGGGACAGGCACCAACACGTATACATTTGCAGGTCTGCCGAGCGCTGCCAGTCGAACGGCTCAAACCGGCGCAATCCAAGCTGTAACCGCGGACTCGAGTGGCAATCTCTCCGCGCGCAATCCGAATGATCTCTTTGCGGGGACCGGCGGCAGTAGTACCGCCTTTGGCTATGGCAGTGCGGCGGCTGGAGCCAATGCGGTGGCGCTTGGTCCGCTGGCGAGTGCCGGCGGCACCAGCTCGACGGCTCTCGGTTACCAGTCGTCGGCCTCGGGAACCTCGTCGGTGGCGCTCGGCGCCAATGCCACGGCGACCAACAACAATGCGGCAGCAATCGGTCCTGGCGCCACCACGACGCGCGACAGTCAGATCGTTCTCGGTACGAGTACGACGACGCTGACGGCGCCCGGCGTCGGGTCGGCGACCAGCCGTGCCGCCCAGTCCGGCCCGTTGCAGGTTCTCACCACCGACGCCAGCGGCAACATCGCCGGCGACAATGGGGTGCTGCAAGCGCAGGTGAACAGCAATACCACGAACATTGCGGGATTGCGTACGGACGTGACGACCAACACGACGAACATCACGAACCTTCAGGGACGGATGGGCACGGCCGAGACCAATATCTCGACCAACACGACGAACATTACGAACCTGCAGGGGAGGATGGGAACGGCAGAGACCGACATCACGGACCTGAAGAGCCGCGCAACCGGGACGACGACGAACATCACCAACCTGTCCAACCGCGTGACCACGGTTGAAGGCGACGTCACCAATATTCGCGCCCAGACAACCACCAACACGACCAACATCACCAACCTTCAGGGGCGGGTGGGCACGGTCGAAGGCCAGACCGGGACGAATACGACCGACATCTCGACCCTGAAAGGCCAGGTCGGGACCAACACGACCAACATCACCAACCTGCAGGGACGGGTGGGGACGGTCGAAGGTCAAACGGCGACAAACACGACGAACATTGCCACCAACACGACCAATATCACGAACCTGCAGGGGCGGGTGGGCACGGTCGAAGGTCAAACGGCGACGAACACGACCGCGATCTCGACGGTGAAAGCCCAAGTCGGAACCAACACGACCAACATCGCATCCAACACGAGCAACATCTCCAACCTGCAGGGACGCATGGGCAGCGTCGAAGGCCAAACTAGCTCGAACACCACACGGATCGCCTCGCTTGAAACGCGCGGCGAAACGGTCGACACGCGCTTGAGCAACCTGGAACAGATTTCCGGCACGCCCGAACGGTTGGACAACATCGAGAAGCGCGTTTCAAACGCGGAGAAACAGTCGCTGACGGCCATCGAAGGCGTCGCCGTGGCGCTCTCGTTGTCAGATCCGGTCCTCGGCGCGGGCGACGTGTTCGGCATCCGCATGAACTACGGCCACTTCGACGGGCACGGTGCGATCGGTGTGTCGATGCTGGGCGTGCTCGGCCGCAACATCTTCGGACACGGCGAGCAACTCGCTATCGGCGGCGGACTCGGCGTCGGATTGACCGATGGTTCGGTCGGCGTTCGCGTCGGCGGCCAGCTGACATGGCGCTGACAGCCAACCGCAACCATAAGGACGGCACCACATGACGCGACATCACTGGGACCTGGAGCTGCCGCACCTGGCGGCTCAACATCAACGAGCCGAGCGCCAAGCGGCGCTGCCATCGGTCCATCAGCCGAGGCCGTACCCGAAGTCCGCTCGTGCGCCCGCGAACGCGCCGCGTGCCGGCTTGATCGCGGCTGGGGCGACGTTGCTGGTCGCAACAGCGCTTTCGGCCGGCGCGGTGGTGGTCTTCGATCTGCCGGCTCGGCTCGGTTTCGGACAGTCGTCATCGGCCGAGTCCGACGCGCGTCTCGAGACGGAGGCGATCGCGTTGGCGCGGTCGACGCTGCTCAATCTGCATGCTGCGAACGTCACCGGGAACTACGCCGTCGTCCGGGCCTTGGCCGCCCCCGGTTTCCAGCAGGCAAACTCCGAGCAGCGCCTCGCCGAGATTTTCCGGTACCAGCGCGAGCAGGGGCTTGATCTCGCGGTTGCCGCAGGCGATCGGCCACGCTGGTTGCAGGCGCCGGTGATCGGTCAGGATCAGGTGTTGCGGACCGTTGGCTACTATCCGCGCGAGGGCTCACGTCTGGAGTTCGCATTGGCCTTTGTGCCGGACGGCGGCAACTGGCGACTGGTCGAAATCTCCATCGCAGATCGCCCGATGGCGCGGTGACCCCAGCCTGCAGATAGCGGTTTATTAAGGTTTACGAATTAACCACAAGGTTCGAGGCAAACCCGCAAATTGCCACTTTTTGCGGGCAAACCTCGGATCCCGAAGTTTCGGACCGTATGCGTAGACGGGGGTCGATCGACATGGTTCCAGTACGGGCGCGGACCGCCGGCATGTGCCGCGGCGCCGTCTCCAGCGTGTTGTTGTTTATGGCTGTTCTTGCCGGCGTCGGGGGATCCATTGGGGTCGCCAGCACGCCGGTGGCAGGCCAGACGGCTCGTTCCGACGATCTGATCGGCAGCAAGTCGCGCACCCGGTTCGTGATCGGGCTTGAGCGCACAACCCCGTTCCAGGTGTCGTCATTGCCGAACCGGGTGGTCGTCGACCTGCCCGAAGTCAAAGTCCAACTCCCCACCATGTCCGGTACCGAGGCCGTGGGCCTCGTGCAGAGCTTTCGCGGCGGCCTCGCCGCACCCGGCAAGATGCGCGTCATCATCGACGTGACCGAGCCGGTGATCGTCGAGAAGGCCCATATCGAGCCGGCGCAGGGCAACAGGCCGCCACGGCTGGTCCTCGATATCGTCCCCGTTGCCGCTACAAAGAAGCCGGTGGCTGCTACTGCAACCGTCACGGCGGCAGCTGCAACCGTCAAGCTTGCGCCAAGTCCGGCAGGCGTTGGTCTCGCGGCCATCCATCCGCCGATGCCCAAGCCCGCCGAACGGCCCGAGGCGCGCGCCGCCCGTGCCTACAAGCCAGTGATTGTTCTGGACCCCGGCCACGGCGGCCACGACAGCGGCGCGACACGCAACGGCGCTATCGAGAAAGAGGTCGTGCTCGCCTTCAGTCACGCGCTTCGCGACAAACTCAATGCGACGGGGCGATACAAGGTGCTCATGACGCGGGATGACGACCGCTTCATTCCGCTGGCCGATCGCCGCGAGTTCGCCGAGAACAACAAGGCCGCGCTGTTCATGGCCATCCATGCCGACTATGCCGGCTCATCGGCCAAGGGTGCGACCATCTATTCGCTGAAGGACTCCGTCGCCAACGATCTCAAGCGTTCGGCCAAGGGCGAGGTGGCGCAGGACGTGCTCTCCGACAAGGACATGCGCAGCTTGCAGAAGGCCCAGGTCGCTGACACCGGTGCCGTCAAGGGAATCCTCGCCGATCTCGCCGAGCGTGAGGTGCAGGTGACGAAGCAGCGCACCAGCGTGTTTGCCCGCTCCGTGATCGACTTCATGGGGACGAGCACCAACATGATGAGCAATCCGGACCGTTCGGCGGCGTTCGCCGTCCTGCGCACCGCGAAAGTGCCGGCCGTGCTGATGGAACTCGCCTACGTCTCGAACAAAGAAGACGCGGCGAAGCTCAAGTCGGATGCCTGGCGCAACAAGGTCGCCGATACGATCGTGACCGCGATCGACAACTACTTCTCCAACCAGGTCGCCCGCCTGCCGATGTGAGCGGGGCGGTGCGCGCGTGCCCCCTTCCGCCAGCGACGGCGGAACGACGGCCGTTTCCGCGGTTCCTCGTCACCTGCGAGGCGCGCGCGGACAGCATGAGCTGTCGCCAATGACCCAATTCATAAGAGCCCTGTCAGAGCATGAGCTTCGGATAGGCTGGACAAATCGACTGCGCACTGCCGCATCCGCGCATAAATCTGCGTCTGGCATTTTGAGGAGCTGCGGTGGTCATTAGGCAGACTTTAAGTGCTGTATGGGAAAGTATCAGGTGCGCGCTGAACATCAACAGCTTCGACCAGTGTCGCGAGTTCAATAGTATCGAACAGGACGCGATGAAATGAGTCGTGCGGACTTATTGCTGCCGGTACTGGTTGCTGCCGCCGCTGTAATCTACGCCATTTTTGTTGGTCGGGCTCAAGCTTCACGTCTGCGCAGCCTCCAAGGGGATGTTTCGAACGGCAAACTGCGCGGCCTTCTCACGATTGCGGTCGTAATCGCCATGATCCTCGCATCATTTGCCTTTTGAGCATGAAGACGCGAATTGGCGCGGCTATGACCTAACGTCATTTGTCTAGCGAAGCGATCCACCTTCCGACGCGATGGTCGAACCAGTTGCCAATGTCTCGAAACAATAGCCCGTCAGACAGCAAGCCGGAGTCATTTGGCCGCCAACGTCCCTGGCGCATGTTCGCCGCCGGCGGTTTGATCTTGTTGCTTCTTGCGATTTGGCTCAGCCCAACCAATAGTTTTCACCCGATCTGCACCTACACAGTGAATGCCCGCGTGTCAGCGGATGTCGTGATTGGAGGGCAAAAACTTTCATCAACGGTCGTTTATCAAAACTCCCACTCCCGGCAGTGGATTACGATGATAAATTCCGCCGGATGCAGCCAATTGTATGGTGATGCACTAACGTACAGGCTGGCCAATGACAGTGTCCTGATTGTTCCCTCTCGAATGTGTTCCAAGGGAAGGCAGGTGCTAGCGAAGTCAGGGCGTGCCGATGTTTTAAGTGCTTGCACCGGGAAGCAAGCGCATCAAGAGTCAGCCTTCATAGTCGACTCTGCATCGCGACCGACAAAGTGGCACTCGGTCACCAACGGCGTTGACTTTCGCATCGACAGCATGACTGCAGTTTCGACGTGGAGCAACCCAGCCGACGACATCGCGTCAGTTGCGCCAAATTTATTGAAGTCCAATTTCAAATACGGCCGCCAGCAGTGGCCGCGGAGTCCCGAACCGCTCATCTCATTTCAGCGGCGTTATAGTGAGCGGCGTCACAAGCCAAATCAATCGTACGAGTTTGAGGTGATCAACGAACGATTTAAGGCGGAGTGACTATTCCGGGAACCCTTGAGCTCAAAGCAGGTCAAGCCTCGATTGCCGGGTCAGAACCCGGAACTGACGCCACGCCCCATCGGCCCCAAGCCGACGTGGGTCGCATTGGGCTGGGTGCGTCATGGTGGAGCGGGATCGAACGCCGGTTGAACGCGGCGGCGTGCTCGTCGGCGTTCTGCGACAGCAAATTGGCGCCGCGCACCGTCGCGCTACCGCCGCGCGTCCTCGATCACCATCTTGGCGCCCTTCTCGGCAATCATCATGGTCGGCGCGTTGGTGTTGCCGGAGGTGATCGCGGGCATCACGCTGGCATCGATGACGCGAAGCCCTTCGAGGCCGTGCACGCGCAGCCGCGCATCCACCACCGCGGTGTCGTCGGTGCCCATCTTGGCCGTGCCGATGGGATGGAAGATGGTCGTCGCGATGTCGCCGGCCGCGCGTGCCAGGGCGTCGTCGCCGTCGATCTCGGGGCCGGGCCGGAATTCCTCGGGCGCATACTTCTGCAACGCCGGCATGCCGATGATACGGCGCGTGATGCGGATCGAGTCGGCGGCCACGCGCCGGTCATCTTCGGTCGCCAGATAATTCGGGTGGATGTCGGGATGTCGGACCGGATCGGGCGACAAGATGCGCACATGGCCGCGGCTGGTCGGGCGCACATTGGCGACGCTCGCAGTGAACGCCGGGAATGGATCGAGCGGCTCGCCGAACTTCGGCAGCGTCAACGGCTGCACGTGATACTGGATGTTCGGCGTTTCCCGCGACGGGTCGGATTTGCAGAACGCGCCGAGCTGCGAGGGCGCCATGGTCATCGGCCCGCGCCGCTTGAAGGCGTATTCGAGCGCGAATCCAGCGCGCTTCATCAGGCTTTGATACTGCTCGTTCATGGTCGCGCACACCCTGCACCTTGTAGGCGCAGCGGATCTGCAAATGATCCTGCAGGTTCTCGCCGACGCCCTTCAAGTCGTGCAGCACGGTGATGCCGTGCTTCTTGCAGGAGCGGGCCGGGCCCGATGCCCGAAAGCTGCAGGATTTGCGGCGTGCCGATGGCGCCGGCGGCCAGGATCACTTCGCGCCGCGCATAGGCCGTCATTGGCGTGCCCTTGCGCCGGAACGCCAGACCCTTCACGCGCTTCTTGTCGAGCATCAGCCAGTCGACCATGGCGCCGGTTTCGACCGTCAGGTTGCGGCGGTGCTGCACCGGCCTCAAGAACCCTTTCGACGTGTTCCAGCGCACGCCCGCGCGCTGATTGACGTGAAAATAGCCGCAGCCCTCGTTGTTGCCGCGGTTGAAGTCGTCGATCTTCGGAATGCCGGCCTCGGCCGCGGCGTCGCGGAACGCATCGAGGATCTCCCAGGAGATGCGGGGCTGCTCGATGCGCCATTCGCCGCCCCGCTCATGCAGCCCGTCGAAGGCCGAGGGCTCGATCGCCCACTGGTCCTCGTGCATCTTGAAATAGGGCAGTACGTCGTCCCATGCCCAGCCGGGATTGCCCATCTGGCGCCAAAGGTCGTAATCGCGGGCCTGGCCGCGCATGTAGATCATGCCGTTGATCGAGGAGCAGCCGCCGAGTACGCGGCCGCGCGGATAGTTGAGCGACCGGCCGTTGAGGCCCGGCTCGCTGGCGGTTTTGAAGCCCCAGTCGGCCCGTGGGTTACCCATCAAGTAGAGATAGCCGACGGGAATATGGATCCAGTGATAGTTGTCTTTGCCGCCGGCCTCGAGCAGCAGCACCCGGTTGTTGGGATCAGCCGACAGCCGGTTGGCCAGCACGCAGCCGGCCGAGCCTGCCCCGACGATGATGTAGTCATAGGTCAAGTCATCGTCTTGCATGGCCGCCGCTCCGCTCGTCACCCTCTAGAGGGTAGTGTTAGACGAGCCGGCCGCCCGGCGAAAGCGGGGAGAGGGGGGCAAGCCAATTCCGTGCCGCTCAATCGGCGGATCGCTCGGCCCAGGCACGGGTGACCTCAGCGAGATAGCGGCCTTGCGCGCGCGCAATCGATAGCTCGACCTCGGTGGGATGCGGGCCAGGACGCCGCGAGAATGTTCCGGCCCCCAAGGGAGATCCTCCATCGGAGCGAGCGGGATCGGAGATATGCGGTGTACCGATCCCCAGGGTGACGATCGTCATTCCGAATACGCCGAGCGCCGTCCATAAGCCGAGGATGGCGGGATCGTTGACAAGTCCGCTGCCGCCGCCCGTGAAGATCGTCGCTGGCTTTCTGGCGAGGTCCGGTACTTTGACAGGCTTGTCCGGCGATGGCAGCGCCCAAAGGCGCGCGGCACTGTCCAGGAAGTGCTTCGTCGCATAGCTCATTCCGCCCCAGTAAATGGGGGAGCCAATCGCCAGTCCATCGCAATCCACCAGGTCTTGCACGCTCGCCGCTTTGATATGCGAGAATTCGTAGTGCCGCTTTTCGAGGCCCGGCATCATAATCGCCTCAGCGTCGTTGGGCTCTGCAATCCGCAGCAATTTGGATTGGCATCGTGGGACTTCTGCGACGCCTTCCGCGATTGCTTCCGCAAGCCGAAATGTGTGACCGGAAACGCTATGAAAAATAATGTTGATATTTGCCAAGTTGCATAATCCCAATACGAGTGGCGATGGCAGAAAGCGTAGTCAATGATCTGATTTTGGACAAGCCAACGCTGCTGTCAGCAGCATGGTCGCCTCCTGAACCCGGCGGCGTTGACAGCTCCTGCCGCTCAGAGCGCGCGGCCGAGCATCACGATCGGGTGGTCGTTCCAGTCCAGCTCGGCAACCACGTCGAAGCTGGCGCGGGCATAGAAACTGCGGTTTCGCGAGGCCGTGGACGTCACCGCATGAATGCCCGGCGCGCCCTGGGCGCGCGCGTGCGCGATGAAGGCGTCCAGCAGCCGCGAACCGACGCCCAGATTGCGGGCGCTGGCCGCCAGATTGATGTGGAGATGCGCGGGATAGCGGGGTGTTTTGGCGACCAGATCGCGATAGTAGTCGATGTCGGCGAAGCGCGGGTCGCGGGCTGGGTCGGCGAGGGCACCGACGATATAGCCGAGCACGTCGCCGCCGGGATCGACCGCAAGGAAGGCGCAGTCCGCAAACGGCTCGAGATAGCGGCCGAGCCAGCGCTCCCGGAACGCGGCGCGGGCCGCTTCGCTCGGAAAGCTTTGCGTGGCACTGGCCGCAAAGAAGATGGCGTCGATCTGGGCGTGTTGAGGGGCGGACAAGCGGGTCGGCAGCCGGATGATGGCAACACGTTCGGCGATGATGAGCGGGGTGGCCATTCGTCGTTCTGCCTGTGGGGGACGCAGCCAAACGCTACCGCTCGACCCTTAACATGGTCTAATGTCCCAGCCAAATCCATGGAATCAAGGGCGCCGGCCGATGGCGATCTGGGACTGCTTCACGTTCTTCAACGAACTCGACATCCTCGAGTTGCGCTTGGCCGAACTCGACCCGGTCGTCGACCGGTTCGTGATCACGGAAGCCACGCGCACGTTCTCCAACGATCCAAAGCCGCTGACGTTTCAGGACAACAAGCAGCGGTTCGCGCGCTTCCTGCCGAAGATCGTGCATGTCGCGATCGATGATCTGCCGGCTGGCGGCGACGCCTGGGACCGGGAGGCCTTCCAGCGCAACGCCGTCGCGCGCGGTCTTGCCGGTGCCGCATCCGACGACATCGTCATGCTCTCGGATGTCGACGAGATTCCCTTCCCCGAACACGTCGCGAAGCTGACGCCGGAGGCGGTCGCGGGCCACATCTGGTTCATCGAGTGCGATTACTATACCTACAAACTCAATCTCGCGATCGAGAACAAATGGATCGGCCTGTGTGCGGTCCGTGCGCTCCAGAAGAAGCATTTGCCGGCACTGCAGGACCTGCGCGCCTTCCGCGCCCGCCAGAGCCGGCGCCTGCCGATGCCGGTCAATCAGGCGATCAATGTCGCCAAGAACGTGTTTCGCGTCGGCCGGCCGCTGACACATCGCCTGATCGAGCACGGCGGCTGGCACTTCACGTTCATGAACACGCCCGAGAAGATCCAGTACAAGATTGCGAGCTACGCGCATCAGGAGCGCAACACGCCCGCGTTCAACAACCTGCAGAACATACAACGGATGATCGCCGAGGGCCGCAGCATTTGCGGTCGCAGTTTGCGCGTGGCGCCGATGAGCACGATGCCGCGAGCCGTCCGCGAGGATGCCGCGCGATGGCGTCCGATGCTGCACGAAGGGCCGCCGCCCGGCATCGCGTCAGCCAAGGCGAATGCGGCCGAATAGAGAGCCGCTGCACGCCTCCAGTTCCAGCGCATTTGTGAGGACGTCATGCCAAAAACCGCTCAGCCAAAAACCGCTCCCGTCGCCAAAGGCAACTACCGGACGATCCCCGCCGTGTTCCAGTATTCCGGCGGGGTTGCGGCCGATCCGGGCTTTGCCATCGAGCGGGCGACATTCCGCACTTGGGTGCCGCTCGCCGAGGGCTTTCGCCAGGTCGAAGCGCACCTCGCAGCACTCGGCCGGCCGCTCACTGCGTTCTGTGCCTGCGAGTTGAGGTCGCCTGCGCAATTTTCGGAAGCCGGGTTCATCGCCTTCAACACGCTTTACTGCGAGACGCTGGCGCGGTGGGACATCTATGACCCCGCAACCAAATTCAATCCGGTCGCCCGCTCGAATGTGTGCCCACTTCTCGATCCGCCGGTCGAGCCGGGGTTCTATGCGTTTTCGTATACCGTCCCGTCGGCGTCGGCGGCATCGTCGTTCGTGATCTCCGGCAGCGGGGAAGCGCCGGAAGGCAAGGGGGCCTATGGCAACTTCATTGTCCGGCGCGGCGAAACGAGCCCGGATGCGATGGCCGACAAGGCCCGTTCGGTGCTCGGCGAGATGGAGCGGCGCATGCGTCTGCTTGGGTTTGCGTGGCAAAACACCACCGCCACCCACGTCTATACGATCCATGATATTCACCCCTTCCTCGGATCCGAGATCGTCGCGCGGGGGGCAGCCCGACATGGGCTGACGTGGCATCTGGCGCGGCCCCCGGTCGTGCAGCTCGAGTTCGAGATGGATTGCCGCTCGGTCAGCATCGAACGGACGATCGGATAGCCTCGCGTCGGCGGCAACGCGCTGATCGATCAGGGCGAGTTGCGGCCAATGCGCTCCAGCAAGGTGCGGAACTCGCTCGATCCTTTTGCGGTCGTGGGTGCAGGCGCTGGCTTGGTGTTCAGGGCCGCGACCGGCTTTTGAAGCTTAAGCAGCGGACGCTTGCGAACGGGCATTTCAGGCTCGTCGTCCTCGGGGTCCGGCGTCGGTTTTTGCGCCAGTCTTATAGCGGGTGTCCTCGGGGTGCCGGATAGAACGGCTGACGTGGGCGGGTCCTGTTCGGATGGCGCGGACTCGCGGCCGTCGGGCCGCTCCGGTTTCCGCTCGGGCGGCGTGGCTGGTCCCGGTGTGCCGGCGCCGGCAGTCGTTTCTGGCGGGCCGATGAGGGCATCGATGGCGGCTGTCACTTCGTCTTGCGACGGGAGCGGGACGTGCGTTGGCGCCGGCTCTGCCGGCGCGTGCGGCGATGGCTCTGTCGTCATCGCAACGACGCGCGGCTGCGGCTCCGGTTCGGGCGCGGTTCCAAGTGTTGCGGCGGGTGGCGCGACGACGGGGCGTGCCGGCAGCGGCTCAGCAACAGGGAGGCTCGGGCTGTCCGGCTCGACGCGGTCGGCCGGTGCGGGCTCAGCCCGCGCGCGGGCGTCCCGGTCGGCGAGCGTTGCACGCCAGGCGGCGACCATCGGAAAGGGAACGGAGGCCTGCTGCCATGCGGTGCGGATGGCCTCTTTTTGATAGGCCTCGTCCTGTAAGCGGGCATCGGCCAGCATCGTCATCGCAATACCGCCGACAAGCGCGGCAGCGGCCCAGGGGGTGCGTTGTTCCGTGGGCCGAGGAGGTGTGGCAACCCGGTTTACGGGCGGGCTCGCCGGTCGATCCTGGGGGGCTTGGCGCGGGGGCAGCGGCAAGGGAATGGGAGCCGCTGCAACAAACGGCGCTGGCGCGCGCGAGCTTTCGTCCCGTTCAACGGGCATGTCGGGACGGTCTGGCTTTCGCCGCATTGGCCAAACGGGTCCTGCGTTTAGGCCGCAGACGATGACGCAGACAGGCGGCAGCAACCGGGTGAAACGGCCATGGAGCCGCCGACACATTGAGAACGATGCGAATCACGCTTGAATCTCAATGTACTACGTTCGCGCGATGGCACCAAGCGCGGCGTCATCAATCCGTCGCGGACACGCCCAGAGGACGCGGAGCGTGGGGTTTCGCCCGCCGCCGCCGTCGCCGTGGCACGCAATCCGCCCGATCGCGATGCGCAAGGGCTGCCGGCGTCCGGTCTTTCGCTGACCTGATCTTGACTTGCCCGGCGGTGTACCGTATCCACCGACGACCAGCACGGGCTTGCGCCCGATGCCTTGCGCGGGCGTAGCTCAGCTGGTTAGAGCGCCGGCCTGTCACGCCGGAGGCCGCGGGTTCAAGTCCCGTCGCTCGCGCCACTCACATCCAACTGATGTGTAATCATCATATCCAATCACTGGCTGACGTTCTTCCTAACTGGCTTCCTAGCTGGCTTCTGAGCCGGTTGGAACGCGTTGCCGACCCCGCTTGCAACTGTTCGACCAGCGTCGAGGGCCAGCGTCGAGGGCTGGACAGGGCGGGCGCGAGCTGATGCGATAGCGACTGCATTCAGCACAGAGGAGCTGCCCCGATGGCGATTATCGATTCCCAAGTTCACTGCTACGAGCCGAACACGCCGAAACGGCCTTGGGCCAACGTGCCGAACTGGCCGCCGAGCGCGACCGGCGACGAGATGGTGGCGGCGATGGATAAAGTCGGCGTCGACGGCGCGATCTTCATCTCAGCGTTTTCCATGTACCAGTATGACGCCAGCTACGCGGTCGAGGTGCAGAAGGCGCATCCCGGCCGGATGGCACTGGTGAAGCCCGTCAATCCAGACGATCCCGCCGTCGCCGACGTCATCGCTGATTGGAAGAAGACGCCGGGCACGGTCGGCATCCGCATCATGTTGACGCCGGAAGCGAAGCGCGACCCCGCCGACCCCGGCATCGATCGCATCGCGCGCGCCGCCGTGAAACACGATCTCCCCGTCAACATGCTGTGCTGGGGCAACGTCGACGCGGGGATGGCGGTGGTCGATCGCCACCCCGATACGCGCTTCATCATCGACCATCTGGCGATCCTGCAGCCGCGCACGCCGCCGGCGCCAGCGCAGCCGTGGGCGGACCTGCCGAAGGTTCTCGATCTCGCCAAGCGGAAGAATGCGGTGATCAAGGTCAGCGGCGCCTGCACGCTTTCGAAGCAACCGTATCCGTTCGCGGATATCTGGGACCCGCTGGCACGCGTGTTCGACGCCTGGGGCTTCGAGCGCTGCCTCTGGGGCACGGACTGGACGCGCGCCTTCGCCGTCGTCAACTACGAGCAGGCCGTCACGCCGTTCGTCGAGACGGCTCGCCTCAGCGCCAGCGAGCGCGCCATGCTGATGGGCGGCGCCTGCGCCAAGGCCTATGGCTGGTCGCCGAAGAAAGGCAAATAACGCGCGTTCGTGCGGTTCGGCCATTTGTGCCGTGATCCGGCGGCGGCATAGCTGCGCTTGCCGCCGTCATGGCGTTGCAGCACATTCGGGGCACAGATTGGTGATCGGCATTGCGGGGGTGTGCATGCGCGCGATTTCGGTGCGGGGGTGGCTGGCGAGCGTGTTGGTTGTGCTGCTGCTAGCGGCCGTTGCCAGCGGACCGGTTGGCGCGCAAGCCCCGGATGATCTGGCGGCGCTGAACAAGCGCGTGAGCGAGCTTTACAGCGCCGGCAAATATGCCGAGGCGACCGAGATTGCCAAGCAGTCGCTTGCGCTCGCAGAGAAGACCTTCGGCCCCGAACACCCCGAAGTCGGCATCTCGCTGAACAATCTCGCCGTGCTGTACCGGAGCCAGGGCCGCTACGCCGAGGCCGAGCCGCTGTACAAGCGTATCCTCGGCATCCGCGAGAAGGCGCTGGGGCCCGACCACCCCGCGGTCGGCGCCTCGCTGAACAACCTCGCCGTGCTGTACCGAAGCCAGGGCCGCTACTGCCGAGGCCGAGCCGCTGTACAAGCGCTCGCTCGGCATCCGCGAGAAGGCGCTGGGGCCCGACCACCCCGATGTCGGCACCTCGCTCAACAACCTCGCCGTGCTGTACCGAAGCCAGGGCCGCTACGCCGAGGCCGAGCCGCTGTACAAGCGCTCGCTCGGCATCCACGAGAAGGCGCTGGGGCCCGACCACCCCGATGTCGGCACCTCGCTCAACAACCTCGCCTTGCTGTACGAGAGCCAAGGCCGCTACGCCGAGGCCGAGCCGCTGTACAAGCGCTCGCTCGGCATCCGCGAGAAGGCGCTGGGGCCCGACCACCCCGATGTCGGCACCTCGCTGAACAACCTCGCCGGACTGTACGAGAGCCAGGGCCGCTACGCTGAGGCCGAGCCGCTGTACAAGCGCAGCCTCGCGCTCTGCGAAGAAGGCGCTGGGCCCCGACCACCCCGATGTCGGCACCGCGCTCAACAACCTCGCCGTGCTGTACCAGAGCCAGGGCCGCTACGCCGAGGCCGAGCCGCTGTACAAGCGCGCGCTCGCGCATCCGCGAGAAGGCGCTGGGGCCCGACCACCCCTCGGTCGGCAACTCGCTGAACAACCTCGCCGCGACTGTACCGGAGCCGGGCCGCTACGCCGAGGCCGAGCCGCTGTACAAGCGCAGCGCTCGGCATCCGCGAGAAGGCGCTGGGGCCCGACCACCCCGATGTCGGCACCTCGCTGAACAACCTCGCTGAGCTGTACTTTGATGCAGCGCGACTGGGCGCGGGCGGCCGACTACTGGCGGCGCAGCACTGCTCTCACCGTGCGCCGCGCACAACGCGGCACGGCCAGTGCCGGGACTCCATCGTCAAGCAAGGGAAAGAGCGAGACGGACCAGTTCGGCTACAGATTTTATGGCCTCGTCAAGGTGGTGCATCGTCTAGCAGCCCAACAACGCGACAGCGTCTCAGCCTTCACCGCCGAGACCTTCACAACGGCGCAATGGGCGCAGGGCTCCGAGGCGGCGGCGTCGCTGGCGCAGATGGCGGCGCGCGGGGCGGCGGGCAATCCGGAGCTCGCAACGCATCGTCCGCGAGCGGCAGGACCTCGTCGCGGAATGGCAGCGGCGCGATGGCGCGCGCACGGCGGCCGTGTCGCAGCCGCCCGACAAGCGTCGAGCCACAAGCCGAGGCGGCCAACGCCGGCCGGTTGGCCGAGATCGATACGCGCATCGCAGCCATCGACACGCGGCTCAAGGCCGAGTTCCCGGACTATGCGGCGCTGGCATCACCCGAGCCGCTGACCATCGAGCAGGTGCAGGCCGATCTTGCGCGCCGACGAGGCGCTCGTGCTGTTCCTCGACACGCCGAAGTGGGAGCCGACGCCGGAGGAAACCTTCGTCTGGGTCGTGACCAAGACCGACGTGCGCTGGGTGCGCAGCGATCTCGGCACGCCGGCGCTGACCCGCGAGGTGGCGGCGTTGCGCTGCGGGCTCGACGCGACGGCTTGGGCTGGCGATGGCGCCAAGCGTTGCGCCGAGCTTTTGAAGCTCGCGCCGGACAAGGTGGCCGTTGCCAGATGCGCCGCTGCCGTTCGATCATGCGCGCGCGCACGCCCTCTACAAGGCGCTGTTCGGCGAGGTGGCAGATCTCATCAAGGGCAAGCATCTTCTGCTGGTGCCATCCGGCCCGCTGACGCAGCTGCCGTTCCAGGTGCTGGTGACGGCACCGCCGACAGGCAGCGATCACAAGTCCATCCGCTGGCTCGCGCGCGACCATGCGATGACCGTGCTGCCGGCGGTCTCGTCACTGAAGGCGCTGCGCCGCGTCGCCAAGCCGAGCGCCGCCACGCAGCCGATGATCGGCTTCGGCAATCCGCTGCTCGATGGCGACCAGAGCCATCCGCAGTTCTCCGAGCACTATAAGTCGCGCGCCGCGCTCGCCCGCGCCACTCAGAGCTGCCCCGAACCAACCCAACTGCACAATCGGTCAGCGCGTGGCGGCTTTGTTCGGCGCGCGGCGCAGCGTGGATCCGATCTCGACACGGGGCGGGCTTGGCCGATCTCGCGCATCTCAAAGCGCAAACGCCCTTGCCGGAGACGGCCGAGGAGCTGTGCGCTGTCGCGCGCGATCTCAAGGCCGATCGCCGCGAGCATCCGGCTCGGCGCGCGGGCCACCGAGCGCGAGATCAAGCGGCTCAGTGCGGCGACCGATGCGACGCGGCTCGCCAACTACCGCATCGTGCATTTCGCCACGCACGGCACGCTCGCCGGCCAGCTCAGCGGCACCAGCGAGCCGGGCCTGATCCTGACGCCGCCGGACACGGCAACGGCGGAGGACGACGGCTATCTGTCGGCGGGCGAGATCGCCGGCCTCAAGCTCGACGCCGACTGGGTGATCCTGTCGGCGTGCAACACGGCGGGCGCTGCGAGCACGGCGTGCAACGGGCGCCGAAGCGCTGTCCGGCCTGGCGCGCGCGTTCTTCTATGCCCAGGCCCGCGCGCTGCTGGTCTCGCACTGGGAGGTCGACAGCGACGCCACCGTGAAGCTGATCACCCCGGCGGTCGGCGCCATCGCAAGCGACAAGACGGTCGGCCGCGCCGAGGCGCTGCGCCGCGCCATGCTGGCGATGATCGACAATGCCAATAAAACCGGGGGCGATCCGAAGCAGGCGCATCCATCCTATTGGGCGCCGTTCATCGTGGTGGGCGAAGGCGCGGCGGCGCGGTAGCCGGGGCCAATGTCGACACGGGGCGAACTTTGGTCTAATGATTGACAAACGGCTAGCCCAACCCCGGGGGAAACGGTGCCGGACAACCGAACGTCTCACGTTCCGAGCGCGCCCAGCGGATCCGTGGCTGGAGGCCCAAGGTCGCGCGCCGTCTGTGACGAGACGCCGCGGCGACGGTTGCCGACGTCATGGCGAACGGGGCGCCAATCGATGCCCTGCTGGCCTGGGTCGCCGAGGTTTGCTCTGGCGAGATCGCCGCCGTCCGCCCGGTCAGCGGCGGTAATCGCTACCGGTCCTGGGCGGTCGATGTGGCGACGCCGGACGGGCGCAAGCTGCCGGTTTATCTGCGCCACCAGTTGCCGCGTCCCGCAACCACCGCCGAGCCCTATACGTTGGCGCGCGAGGCCGCCATCTACCAGGCCGTCGTCGATACGCCGGCCAACGCTACCATTCGCGCGCCGCGGCTGATCGCCGTGCATCCGGACCGGCATTCCATCGTCAGCGAGCGCTGCCCGGGTCGCGCCGAGTTCCGCCGGCTGACCGATCCGGCGCATCGCGTCACCGTGGTACAGGAGTTCGTGGCAGCCGTCGCCGCGCTGCACAAGCTCGACGTCCGGACGCTGTCGCTCGATGGCCTCGACGGGCGTGCGTCGATTTCCGATTGCGTCACCCGCGAGATCGCGGTCTGGCGGGCCATGTACGAGGAGACGGCGCGGCCGGATCCACTGATCGATCTGGCGCTGGCGTGGCTGGTCGCCAACCTGCCGCGCCCGGCCGAGCCGGCCGTGCTCGCGCATGGTGATGCGGGCCCCGGCAATTTCCTGTTCGAGGGTGGCCATATGACGGCGCTGCTCGACTGGGAGCTGGCGCATCTCGGCGACCCGATGGAGGATATCGCCTGGTTTTCCATGCGCTGTGTGATGGAGCCGGTGCCGGGCTTCGGCGACCGCATCGCCGAATACGAGCAATTGATGGGCCGCCCGATCGACCGCGCGCGCGTGCTCTACCATCGCGTGCTGGTCTCGACCCGCATTGTGATTTTGCGCCATCGCAACGTCACCGGCGAGCCCGGCAACTCCATCGTTTCGCGGGGGCTCAATCGCCGGCTACTGATCGATGCGCTGGCCGGCGCCACGGGCCTGGCGCTGCCGGCGGCGCCACGGATCGATGTTGCGCCCACCGCTCGCTCCGAGCTCTACGATGGCGTGGTCGAGGATATGCGCGCAAAGATGGCCGACCGCAGCGATGATCCGGTGGTCGTGGCCGCCGCCAAGAACGCGGCGAAAGTTCTCAAATATCTGCGGGAGTGCGACCGCCTGGGCCCCGCAATCGAAGCGGCCGATCTCGATGCGCTGGCCGCCGCGCTCGGCGCCCGTCCAGCCTCGGTGGAGGCGGGACAGGCGGCACTGGTGCGCGGCCTGGAGGCCGGCCGCTTGCCGATGCCGCTGGTGCTCGCGACGTTCTCTGGCATCGTGCAACGCGCGGCGCAACTCGCAGCAGCCTCGTCCGGCGGCATCGCCGGGCGCACGTTTCCAGATTTGCCCTGACGCGAAAGGACGCTCGCCATGGCATCGACCGAGTTCACTGACGCCCCCCAGTTTACGGACGCGGACGACCGCTTCCATTTCGAAAAGCTTTCGGACCGCTGGTGGGAAACGGAGACCTGCTGGTTTTCGTTTGCAGCACCCGAGCGCCGTCTCGGCGGCTGGCTCTATTCGATGGTGCGCCCGAACATCGGCACGGTCGCGGGCGGCGCCTGGATCTGGGATCACACCGCGCATCTGCCGTGGGAGGTGCCCTACTCCACCAACTATACGGCGCAGCGGCTGCCGGAAAATGCTGATTTGACCGACATCCAACTACCGAACGGGGTGGCAATCAAGCGCCTCGCGCCGCTGCGCACGTACAAGCTTGGCTACCATGACGAAGGTCGCCTCCACTTGGATCTGACGTACGAGGCGGTGATGGAGCCCCGCGCGTTGCGCCGTGCCGGCTCCGTGTTCAAGCAGGCGAGCCATTTCGACCAATTCGGCCGCGTCACCGGCGAGATCGTGCTGCACGGCGAGCGCATCGCCATCGACTGTCTCTCCATGCGCGACCGCAGCTGGGGTCCACGCGCCGAGCACCGGCCAACCAAGAACGCCTATGTCACGGGCATGGCGAGCCCACGCGACGCGTTCCTGGCGGTGACGCGCTGGGAGGGTGGGCAAGAGCACGTCGCCTACGGCTTCATGATTTGCGACGGCGAAATTGCCGATCTGGTCTCGGGCACGCGGCATGTCGAGCGCGATCCGGCGACCGGCTTCGTCGAGCGCATCACGATCGAGGCCAAGGACGAGCGCGGCCGCGCCTTGCACGCCACCGGCCGCCGCCTGTCCGGCATCGTCATCAACCGGCACAGCTTCATCGACTTCGAACGGGCTCATCGCCTGGACCATCAATGGTCATGCCGGCCATGGCGAGGACCAGGACATGTGGCCGGTGCACGACTGGTCGGCGATGCGGCGCGAGGCGCGAAACAGGTAGGTTGGGTCGATGACACGACGCGGGCAACCCGCGTCGCGAGGAGACCCAACGATTGAGGCCCGCGTCGCGACATGTTGGGTCGCGTGAAAAGCTCGACCCAACTTTCAAGGTGATACTCATGAACCAACCCCTCGACGGCATCGTCATTCTGGATCTCTCGCAGATCTACAACGGCCCCTACGCGACGTTCCTGCTGGCGACGGCGGGCGCCACGGTGGTCAAGGTCGAACCACCGGGCGGCGAGCCGTTGCGGCGGCGCGGCGTGGTCGGCGGCGCGGCGCTGCCCTTCGCCATGCTCAACGGCTGCAAGGAGATGATCGTCCTCAACCTCAAGACCGAAGCGGGCAAGTCGGCACTGCGGGAGCTCGCCAGGCGCGCCGATGTGCTGGTCGAGAATTTCGCGCCGGGCACCATGGACCGGCTGGGCGTCGGCTATGACGTGTTGAAAGCGCTCAATCCCCGGCTGATCTATGCGGCAAGCTCCGGCTTCGGCAGCACCGGGCCCTATCGCGACTACCCCGCGATGGACCTCACCATCCAGGCCATGTCCGGCGTCATGGCGACGACCGGCTTTCCCGATCGGCCGCCGGTGAAGGCTGGCCCCGCGCTCTGCGATTTCTTCGCGGGCGTGCATCTCTACGGCGCAATCACCACGGCACTTTACACGCGCGAGAAGACCGGCGTCGCGCATCGCGTCGAGGTGGCGATGCAGGACGCCGTCTATGCGTCGCTCTCGTCGAGCCTTGGTATGCACTGGGCGATGCAGGGCAACCCGGACGCGCCGCCGCCGCGCACGGGCAATCGCCATGGCGGCCTCGCCGAGAGCCCCTACAACGTTTATCCCACCTCCGACGGCTGGATCGCCATCATCTGTGTCGGCGATCCGCACTGGCGCGCCATGACCACGGCAATGGGGCAGCCGGCGCTCGCCGACGACCCGCGCTTCACCTCGCTCAAGTTGCGCGTCGACAATATGGACGCCGTCGATGCGGTGGTGTCCGCCTGGACACGGACGCAGCCGAAGCAGGCGGTGTTCGAGCTGCTGATGACCCATTCCGTGCCTTGCGCGCCGGTTCGCGATCTCGACGAGGTGGTCAACGATCCGAACATGCATGCGCGCGGCGCGCTGCAGTGGCAGGACCACCCAGAATACGGCCGCATCGTCGTGCCGCATTCGCCGCTGCGGTTCGCGGGTGTGCCGCTCAAGCCGCTCGTGCCGAGCCGGGGCCTTGGCGCCGATACCGCGCACGTGCTGCGCGAGCGGCTCGGCATGGACGAAGCGCAGGTGCAGTCCATCGTCGACGGCAAGGCCGGTTGAGCCATGGTTGGTGCAGCACAAAAGATCTTGGTTTGTCATCCTCGGGCTTGTCCCGAGGACCCAATTCGCTGCATGCGGCTGTCGTCGTGTGAAGGGCTGCGCCCCTACGTGAAACATGCTGATGAATGGTTGGTCGGGACAAGCCCGACCATGACAACCGCGTTGTGTTTCCAGAGGGTGAAACAATGACAGGAGTGGTTGGCATTGACGTCGGGGGCACCTTCACCGACCTGACATTTTCGCGCGACGGGGGCCGCGTTGACCGCGTGATCAAGGTGCTGTCGACGCCACAGGATCCGAGCCAGGGTCTGGTCGACGCGTTGCTCGCGGCCGGAATCGAGCCGCATCAGGCCGGCGACAGCGTGCATCTGGCCTCGCCCGGCGGCGGCGGTTTCGGCGACCCGCTGACGCGGTCCCTCGATCTGGTCGAGCAGGATCTCAACCAAGGGCTGGTCGACCGAGCGGCGGCAGAGGCGGCTTACGGTGTCGTCGTTGGTAAGGTGCGCCACCTCAACGGACGCGCCATCTATCGCCTCGATCGTGCGGCGTCTGTGCGTGCGCGCAGCAAGGCAGGTTGAGCGTGGCAGAGAAATCAGCGGGCATCATCACTCCGGTTCTGGTGCCGAAGGCGTCGGATGTGCTCGCCGCGCGATTGCGGGCCCTCATTCTCTCGGGGCAGCTGGCGCCGGGCGATTCACTGCCGGCCGAACGCGATCTCGTGATCGAGTCGGGCTTGTCGCGGGCGCCGGTGCGCGAGGCGTTGCGGGTCCTCGAATCCGAAGGCCTGATCGTCACCCGCCCCGGCCGTGCCGGCGGCTCGGTGGTGACGCGCCCGGGGCGCGCTTCTGTTGCCCGATCGGTCGAGCAGTTCGTGCGCATTCACGATGTGCGGCTGGAATCGCTGCTCGATTGCCGGCTGGCGATCGAGCCGATGCTGGCGAAGCTCGCGGCGCAGCATCGAACCGCCGCCGAGTTCGACGAACTGGAGCGATTGCACGTGGCCTTCATCGCCTCTGTTGTCGATGTCGAGGCCTACCGGCGCGTCAATCTCGAATGGCATCTCGCGGTTGCGCGCGCGAGCCGCAATGAGCCGTTGACGGCGCTGATGGAGGCGATTTCGGCGCCAATCATGGAGGCGGCGCGCGACCAGCATGTCACGACCCCCGAGATCCGCCGCGCGGCGGTCAAGGTGCACGGCTCGATCATGCGGGCCATCGAGGCCCAGGACGCGCGTGCCGCCCATGACCGCATGGCCCGCCATCTCGGCGCCTACAGCGAGATCGCCAGGGAGCGACAGAGAACGAATGCTTGAGACCATGCTCCGCTTGTCCATTGCGAGGTCAGCCCGATGAGCACGAAACCCTTTCGCGTTGTCGGCTGTGGCGCCGGCTTTGCCGGTGATCGCATCGATCCGGCAGTGCTGATCGCGCGTTCAGGCGAGGCCAAAGCCATCGCCCTCGAATGCCTCGCCGAGCGGCGTCTATGCGACGCTGCACGCGGGCCTGCACTGGCAGAAGGCTGCGATCTGGGTGCTGCTCGATCTCGAGATCGACGACGCGCGGGCGTAATCGATTGCCGTGATTTCAGTTGGTTTCGGCCGGGTCATTCCACCGTAATCTTGGCCTCTTCGACGATCCGGCGCCACTTCTCGAAATCGGATTTGACGAAGGCCGCGAACGCCGCCTGGTCCATTTCCAGGATGTCCGCGCCGAGCCCCTTGAACCGTTCGCGCACGCTGGGGATGGCGAGTGTCTTGATCAGGGCCGCGGCCAGCTTGTCGCGCAGCGCCGGCGACAACCCGGCGGGGCCAAAGATGCCCGTGAACGTGGTTGCCTCGAAGCCCTTGAGGCCGAGTTCGTCGAGCGTCGGCAGCTCCGGCAGGGATGCCAGGCGCTTGCGCGCCGTGACGGCAATCGGCCGGATCCGGCCCTCTTTAATGTGCGGGATCGACGATGGCGTCTGGTCGACCATCGCTTCCACATGACCGGAGATGAGATCGTTAAGCGCTGGCCCTGAGCCCTTATAGGGGATTTGGGATGTCTTGATGCCGGCCTGCCGCGCGAGCAACTCGATCGCAAGATGATTGGTCGTGCCGATCCCCGCGATGGCGACCGTAAGTTTGCCGTCCCGGGCCTTGGCGTGCGCCAGGAATTCCTGCCAGGATTTGACGGGCGTGGTGTTGGCGACCGAGAGCACCAGCGGCACTTCGTGGATCGGGCCGATCGCCGTCAGATCCTTCACAGGATCATAGCCGGCGCTCTTGTAGATCGACGGCGCGATCGTCATGGCGGCCGTCGAGCCGAGGGTCAGCGTGTGCCCATCTGGCGCCGCAGCTGCAACCTGTGCCGTGCCGAGCGTGCCGCCTGCGCCCGGCTTGTTCTCGACGATCACAGTGGTGCCGAGCGCTTCGCCGAAACCGGGTGCGATCGCGCGGGCGGTGATGTCGACGTTGCCGCCCGGCGCCCAGGGCACGATGATGCGGATCGGCTTGCCCGAGAGATCCTGAGCGCGCGCCGGGGCGGCGCCAAACCCCAGTGTTCCCGGACCTGGGACTCCAGCATCCAGTGTTGACGCGGCGAGAATGGCCCCAATGGCCATCAGGTAGGGTCTCATGCTCAGCGGCTCCGTCGGGCTCAAGGGTCCGGAATATTGCCACCAGTATAGGCGGCCGTGTCCCCGCCGTCGCGTCCTTTGGCCGGTGGGTTTGGACGGTGCGCACAGGACGCTGGCCAACGCCCGGCCGATCCGGCCTGTCTGACTCGGTCCGGCGGTGCGCGCTTGACTCGTTGCCTCGCCTGTCCGCACGTTTTCAGCTGACGCTCGCTCTGGCCGCGCGCGGCAGCTCCAGGAGGCAACGATGAAACTCTGGTACCAGAGCATGACGCGGGAAGGCGACGCCTGGGGCAACTACCCCAAGGCGCTCCGGCAGGTGCTCGAAAAGGTGAAGGCGCCCGGCACCGAGATCGAGGTGCACGGCATCAAGAAGGTGGGCGGCGCCGGCGACCAGTATCGCTACCTGGAGTTTCTCGAGACGGCCGAGGTTCTGGAGAACGTGCACATCGCGATGCAGCGCGGCTTCGATGCCTTTCTGATCGGCAACATCTGCGATCCCGGGCTGCGGGAGGCGCGCGAGTTTGCCTGCATTCCCGTGCTCGGACTCTGCGAGAGTTCGCTGCATCTCGCCAACATGATGGGGACCTCGTTCTCGCTGGTCACGATCAACGCCAAGTTCACGCCGCGCATCATCGAGAACGTCGAGCGGTACGGCCTCAAGAGCCGGCTGGCGGCGGTCAATCGCATGCAAGTGGAGCGCCTGCTCGACCTCTCGCAGGCATTCGAGGACAAAGCGATCTGCGATCGCCTCGCGGCGGAGTTCGACCGGGCGGCCAAAGCCAACGCGGAGGCCGGCGCCGAGGTCGTGATCGCGGCCGGCGGCGTGGTGATGGCGCTGCTGGCCCACGCCGACATTCACGAGGCGGGCGGCGGATTGCCGATCCTCAATGGCATTACCGCGTTGGTGAAAACCGGTGAGATGGCGGTCGGCCTGTCGCGAGTGATGGGGGGCCGGTTCGCGAGCCGCGTGCGCACCTATGCGCCACCGCCGCCCGACCAGATCGATGAGTTGCGCAAGTTCTATGGTCCGTCGATTTTCCCGGGCGTGCGCGGGGCCCAGACGTAACGGCGACTGGCTGGATGCGCAGACGCGCGCTAAAACTCAGGCTTGGAGTGATGAGGAACAGGAGAGTCCCATGACGGCGCAGTCGATGAACCAGGTGTGGTTGGACGCGGTTTCCGAGCCGGTGCTCGATCCCGAGTTGGCGATCTGTGATCCGCATCATCATCTCTGGGATTCGCGCAAGGGCTACGTGCAGCCGCGCTACCTGCTCGACGAGATCCTCGCGGACGTTTCGGGCGGCCACAACGTCGTCTCGACGGTCTTCATCGAATGCGGCGCCATGTTCAAGACGGACGGGCCCGAGGCGTTCCGCTGTGTCGGCGAGACCGAGTTCGTCAACGGCGTTGCCGCCATGAGCGCATCGGGCGGCTATGGCAAACCCAAGATCGCAGCGGGCATCGTCGGCACCGTCGATCTGCGTCTCGGCGATGCTGCCGCCGAGGTGCTCGACGCCCAGATCGCGGCCGGCGGCGGGCGCTTTCGCGGCATCCGCCGCGGCGCGTTCTGGCACGCCAATCCCGACATCCACAATCACCGTACGAATCCGCCGGAAGGCCTGATGTTGCGCGACGACTTCCGCGCCGGGTTCAAGCATCTGGCCCCCCGCAAGCTGACGTTCGAAGTCTGGTGCGCCCACACCCAGATCCCGGACGCGGTCAGTCTCGCGCGGGCCTTCCCCGAGACAACGCTGGTGCTCGATCATTTCGGCGGCCCGATCGGATCAGGTCCCTACGCCGGCAAGCAAGACGAGGTGTTTGCCGATTGGAAATCCAAGATCGACGTGCTGGCGGGCTGTCCGAACGTGGTGGTCAAGCTCGGCGGCCTCAACATGGAGGTGAACGGCTACGGCTGGGAGCATCGCCCAAAGCCGCCGACCAGCGCGGAACTGGCGACGGCGACGCGCCGCTATTTCGACCACGCCATCGAGCGGTTCGGGCCGGGGCGGTGCATGTTCGAGTCGAACTTCCCGGTCGACAAGCTCAGCTGCAGCTACACGGTGCTCTGGAATTCGTTCAAGCTGCTGGCCAAGGGTTTTTCGGTCGACGAGCGTGCGCTGCTCTTTCGCGGCACCGCCGAGCGCGTCTATCGGCTCTGAACCGCGGCAGTGAGGCCGTTCCGGTGCTCAGCCGGCAGCCCGGCCCCACAGCGCCGCCGAGGCCAACGCGGCGCCTTCGGCGGCAGCGGCAAGTTTCAGCCAGACGATTTCCTCGGCCACATACTCGCGCCCCGCGAAGGTGCCGAACCCGCAGTCGGTGCCCGCGATGACACGCTCGCGGTCGCCGACCGCTGCTACCGCCTCTGCCAGGCGACGCGCCACGAGCTTCGGGTGCTCGACGAAGTTCGTCGTCGTATCGAGCACGCCGGGAATGAGCAGCATATGCAGGGGTAATGGCTGCGCGCGGAGCGCCTCGTACTCGTGCTGGTGGCGGGGATTGGCGAACTCGATCGAGAGCGCCCCGACATTGGCGCGATAGAGCTCCGGAAGAATGGTCTCCATCGCGATGTCGTGAATATGCGGACCATCGTTGTTGCCCCAGCAGACGTGCAGGCGCACGCGGTCGCGCGGAATGCCGGCGATCCCCGTATTGATCGCGGCGACATGCAACGCAAGTTGCACCAGGAATTCCCGCTCATCCAGATGGCCGAAGAAGCGATGGCGTTCCATGGCGAGATCGGGACTGTCGATCTGCAGCACGTGGCCCGCCTCGTGAATGGCGCGGTACTCATGGGCGAGCGCCGTCGCAAGCGCCATCAGATAGGCCTCGTGGCTATCGTAGTGCTGGTTGATCATCGTCGTCGCGACGATGCCGGGCGAGGGCGCGGTCATGAATGTCTCGCGAAATCCCGTGCCAAGCGTTTTCAAACGCAGCGCGTCCTCGCGGATCGGCGCGCCATTGACGTAGGCAACGGCCGAGAGTGCGGCCGGCGCATTGACGACGCGGGCCGAGTGGGGAAAGCGCGCCGCCATCTGGCGCATATAGCCGGGGAAGGCGATTTGATCGCGGGCAGGGGGGCGTTTCGATTCACCGCCAAAGCCGCAGAGGCACCGCGGCACATAGGTCTGGAAACCGACTCGGGACTGCTCGCCGTCGTTGCCGATATCGACACCGGCCTTGACCTGGGCCGCGATGACATACGCCGTCGCAGCCTCGACCTCGCGAGCCAGCGCCACGGTGTCGATCGCGGCGCCAGCTTCTTGCCGGATCAACAGGTCCGATAGTGTCTCGTTGCGCGGCAGGCTGCCGACATGGGTGGTGAGAATACGATCTGTGCTGGCGAGCATGGGCGGGGTCCTCTCTATCTCGGCCCGAGTTAAGCAGCCTTGAGCCACGCCGCCAACTCACGGTGGCGCCGACCCGCAATCCCGACCCGTTTCAACGACGACTGCCGGCGAATTGCCGGACCAGGATGAGCATCACATTCCAGCCGACCGTGATCGCGAGCCCGGTACCGAGCGATAGCGCCGCCCCCCAGTCGCGGATCGTCAGATGCACGACGACGAAGGCAATGATCATGCCGATCAGCCCACCGAGCGTGTGGGCGAGAAGGGCGGCCGTTGCCGCTCCACCGACGCGCGGGTGCATCACAAGTATGAGGCTTGTCAGCAGAATCGGCATGACAGACAGGATGCCGGTCAGGCGTGGCGGCAGATAGCTGCTCAATGTCACGACGAGGCCGGAGAGGCTGGCAACGAGAATTGCGCGCAGCGGTAGGTCCATCCAGCGCCGCTCGGCCCGTCGCATGGCGACACCACGTGTATACCCGCGGGCCATCGGCACCGCGACGAGGTAGATCGGCGTCACGATCAGCAGCGCTTCGATGAGCCCCCAGTCGTTCGACTGGGCGAGCGCGGCGCAGACACCCCACCCCGTGTAAGCGAAGGCGAGACTCGCTAGGGTGCCGTGATGGCGCGCCGCGACGCAGTAGCCAAGGGCGAACACGGCCGAGGCGCCGCAGATCGTCAAGGAACCGATGGCAGCGGCGGCGAGATACGTCTCGTCATGCTCGAGCGCCAGCAGCAGGTAGACGGGCCCCGTGTAGAGCGGCAGCGACGCGATCATGCCGCCGATGAACGCCCCCATTCGCTCCGCGATCACGGCGATAGTGACGACGAACAGGGCCACCAGCGTCATGCGCAACAGCAGCGGCAGATGCGGGACGATGGCGGCCAGCAGAGGTTCGAGCTCGGTCACGGGATGGGGTGGGTTCGCGTTCGATGACATGTCGATGTCCAGTCCGTCCGGGCGACGAACCGCCACCCGTCCGGTGGCCCGGCCAGTGTCACCTGGACGTGCCGAATTGCAACGGGTTGAGCGTACCTGATTCCCAACCACCACGGGGCCCGGGTTGCGGCCCGGCGCTTGGCAAGCTCACACTGGTCCTCAAATGACAGCTGCACATGGGCCTTCCCATTGCAACACCTCGCGAAGGAAGTGTTTACGTCGTTTGTGGACTTTGGAGCCCGACGTCCGGTGCGACTGGATGGGGCATCGCCAGTATTACGGCGTGACCGGTTGATTGACCGATGCGGCGGGTCCGGGCAGTCTCGGGTGGTCAGGCGGAGGTTGGCCGGGCGTGGTTACTTCGGGAGTTCAAGGCATGATCGATTTTGTGAAGCGCGGGTTGGCCTGTGCCGTACTGGTCGCTGGATTGCAACTCGGCCAGATGATGCCGCTGGTGTCGAGCGCCGAGGCCGCGCAGGCTTGGACCTGCCTCTGCAAAGGCGACAAGAAGCGCTTCCTGGCGTCGACCCGACACTGCGAAAATCAGATGAAGCTGCCGAAAGGCCAGTTCTGCACCAAGGCCCAATACAAATCCGTTTATGGACCGGCCTGCGCCAAGAAGGGCTGCCGCCTGCCGCTGTAGAGACGGCACCGGGAGTTCGCGATCGACGCATGCCGAGGTCGGCACTTGGCCCGTTATCCCCGTAGTTCCTTCGATCGCGATGATCGCAACCGGTCGTTGCCCAAAGCGGCAATGTCAGCCAACTCCATATAACGTTCAGGGTCACTCGCGACGCGGGGTGGCATCGGTATCGAGGTGCGAACGATGTCTGCTCGACCCGGATCCGTGGGGCTATCGCGCCCGTCAAGTATGGCGCATCCCACTGGTACGGCCCGGCCGAAGCCGCGCCGGCTCCGGGCTCAGCTGCGCTCCCAGCCGTTCAGGCCGAGCCGCTCCTGTGGGCCGAAGCGGGCCTTGTAGCTCATCTTGCGCGAGCCCTCGATCCAATAGCCGAGATAGAGGTAGGGCAGGCCGAGGCGCCGGGCGTGCGCGATGTGGTCGAGGATCATGTAGGTGCCGAGGCTGCGGGTGGCCTCGTCCGGCTCGTAGAAGCTGTAGACCATCGAGATGCCGTCGGTGAGCCGATCGCAGAGCGCCACCGCCTTCAGCGGCCACTGATCCGGTCGCAGGTCCAGGGTGCCGGCCGGCCGCGCCCGGTATTCGGTGATAAAGGTGTCGATGATCGAGTCCTCGATCATGGTGGCGTAGTCGAGGACCGACATGTCGGCCATGCCGCCGTCGCCGTGCCGGCTGTCGATATAGGCGCGGAACAGGCTGTACTGTTCGGACGTTGGGATCGGGGCGACCCGTCGGGCGATGAGGTCCGCATTCCTTTCGTTAATGCGCCGGAACGAGCGGCCGGGGTCAAACTCGCCGACGAGGACACGGACCGAGACGCACGACTGGCAGCCATCGCAATAGGGCATGTAGGCGATGTTCTGGCTGCGACGGAACCCGCCTTTCAGCAGGTTGTCGATCAGCGGGCGGGGCTTGTCGTGGGTGAGGTGCGTGAACAGCTTGCGCTCGTGCCGCCCTTGCAGGTAGGGGCACGGCTGCGGCGCCGTCACGTAGAACTCCGGAAAATGCTTCTGCTGCTCGGTCATCGTGACCGTGGCCCTCGGTTTGCCCCAGACAGGCAACTGTAGGGGAGGGGCGTGGCGGCAATCAAGTGCCGGCACAACGCGGGGCCCGGGTGCGTGGCCGGAAGAGCGCAGCACCGCGGCATTCGGTGGCCTGGCGGCCGGGCTTAGGCCAGGCACGGGGCTTGGTAATTAATGCTTCAGACCCATTCGGCATTGTTGTCCGCTTCGCAACGATCTGATGGGTAGCGCAATGGTTTTTCTTGGCGAGATGAACGGCCAGACCGGCTTGATTGCGGAATTGGCCGCGACAAGGGCGCGGAGCTGCGGGCGACCTACAACTCGGCGACCCCCTATCCTCACGTCCTAATCGACAATTTCCTGCCAGCGGAGATCCTCGATGCCTGCCTCGCCCAGTTCCCGAGCAACGCCGGCGCCCAGGCGGCCTTCGATCGCGACCAGGAGCGCTACAAGGCGCAGTTCAATCCGGACGCCCTGGCCCCCGACCTGCGCAACCTCTTCTATTCGTTCAATTCGCGGCCCTTCATCCGTGTGCTCGAGAACATCACGGGCATCAAGGGCCTGATCCCCGACCCTTACTTTTCAGGCGGCGGCTTCCATGAGATCGGCCAGGGCGGCCACTTGTCGGTGCATGCCGACTTCAATCACCACAAGCAGATGAACCTCGAGCGGCGGATCAATGTTCTGATCTACCTGAACAAGGATTGGCAGGACGCCTATGGCGGCCAGCTGGAGCTGTGGGACAACGCGATGACCGAGCGCTTGGTCTCGATCGTGCCGCTGTTCAACCGCTGCGTGGTGTTCAATACCACCTCGAACAGCAATCACGGCAATCCAAACCCGATCAATCATCCGCAGCGCATCCCGCGCCGGTCGATCGCGCTCTATTACTACACGGCGACCTGGGACGACACCAAGCGCGAGCACACCACGCAGTTCCGCGCCCGCGCCGGTTCCGCCGATAAATTCGACTGGAAAGTGAAGTCGCGCGAGATCGCCAACGATCTGGTGCCGCCGATCCTGCTGCGCAACATCCGGCGCGTCATCGGGCGATAGCGCGGATGCTGGTGGGCATCTGAAGCGCCAGAAAAGACGCGCGGATGCGTCCAAGCGGAGCTTGGCTCCGCCAAGACTGGGCAGCTGAAGCGCAGCCAAAGACGCGCGGATGCGTCCAAGCGGAGCTTGGCTCCGCCAAGACCGGGCATCTGAAGCGCCGCTAAAGACGCGCGCCGGCAAGGCCGCCGGGACGCAGGACGAGTGCCAGCACCAGGGCCGTCATCACCGCGGCATCGCGGTGCTCGATCGGGAAGGCTGCGGACCAGAGCGCTTCGACGCTGCCAATGAGGATCGCGCCGGCGACCGCGCCCGCGACCGATCCGGTGCCGCCGAGGATCGCGGCGAGAAGTGCTTTCAATCCGATCAGCAGGCCATAGCCGTGCGAGACGCCGCCGGTGACGAGCGTGGTCAGCGCGCCGCCGAGGCCCGCCAGTGCGCCAGCGATCGCAAACGTCGCGACGGCGAGCCGGCGGGTATCGATGCCGAGCAACGCGGCCGCGTTGGGATCGTCGGCGACCGCGCGCCACTGGCGCCCGAAGCGGCTCCGGCGCAGGCCGAACAGCAGCAGCGACGTTGCGAGTGCGGCAACCCACGTCGCGGCCAGCGCCATAGGCGTCACCGTGACGATGAAATCGCCCGCGCGCGCGATGGCGATGGGATGATCGAGGAACGGCGGCGCTGCCTTGCTCCCCGGCCCCTGGGCGAGGCGGATCAGCTCGGTGACGGCGAGGCCAAGACCCGCGCTTGCGATCAGGGCGGCCTGGTCCGCCGGACCATCTTGGCGCCGCGACAACGGTTCGAACACGGTGCGGGCTGAGGCCGCGGCAAAGCTTGCCGCCGTCCAGATGCCCGCCAGCAGTGCGACGAAGATCGGGGCCAGCAGTGCGCCCGGCCCACCGGCTGCGGCGACGCCCAGCAGGGCGCCGAAGCCGCCGAGCGCCGCCAGATCGCCGAACGCCAGATTGATGCGCCCGAGCAGGCCGAAGATCAGCGCGTAGGCCGCCGCCAGCAACGCATAGACGCCGATCTGCGGCGCGCCCGCGACCAACACCTGCAGCGGATAGGCGGCGGCGGGAGGAATGGCGCGCGCGCGGGCGGCATTTGCCACCGGCTCCGGATCGGCGGCTGCGCCATCGGATGTCGCCAGCCAGTGCCGTTTCAGCAGGAAGAGGCGGGCCGGACCGAACGGTCCGTGCTCCGTTTCGATCGCCACGAGATGTTCGGGGGTGACGGCGCCTTGCCGGCTTGCGGTGAAATGGCAGACCGCAAAGCGCGGCCGGCGCGCTTCTTGGGCGCTCGCCGACGAGATAGGTGAGTGCCGCCCCCGATGTCGCGGGGCCGGAGGCGTCGGCTGGCCGGCGCACGGGGCGGGTGGCGACGATCTCGATGGCGCCGCCGCCCACGTTGAGGCCCGCGATCACCGAGCGGCAGAGGCGTGCCTCGCTCGGATCGATCAGCGCGCCGCAGGCCGCCAACAGCACCACCAGCAGCGCCGCCGCGAACTGCAATGCCCTTGACCGCGCCACTCTGGCCGGCGCGACCGGAGCCGGGCTCCCAGTGCCGGAGCAATCGCTGATGTGGGGATGTGGTCTGCGGACGGGGATCATCGGGGCTGGTGTAGCGCTGGAAGGAGGCGAAACCCAGCCATGCCAGGCCAGGTCGCGCATCACGTCGACGCAGCGGCATCCCCGCGCAGGCGGCAGCCAGCCACGGTCAAGATGGCCGCCACCACTTCTGCGTCCCCGGACGTGGCCGCCGGCACCTCTACGTCCCCGGACGCAGCCGCCGCAGGCGGCGCGATCCGGGGGCCTGCCGGTAAAAGCAAACCTGCACCCGGCCATAGAGCGGGCTGGTGCGGCGTATCAGCGGTGCAAAACGTCGACCGGGAAGCGCCGGTGTGGCGTCGTGGAGACCTTCGAATCGCCAGTATGTGGAATCGCTGGGCTGAAACGGAGGAGCCCATGCTCGCCTATCTGACGATCGTGACGACGGCCTTTGCGGCCTTGGCCGGGGCGCCCTGGTGGGAGGCGGTGGTGTGCGGCTGCCTTCTGGCGCTGATCTCAATCACCGAGCAGCAGAAGCACAGCGAGCGCTTCGAGGCGCTCGGTGCCACGCATGTGCTCACAGCTGCGGGGTTCGCCAGCCTCAGCAACGGCCTGATGGCCGGCGGCGCGGCTTATCTACTGGGTCGACTGAGCGGGCTGGTCCGGGGGATATAACTCAGCTACGAGACTCGTGCAGGCTTAATGAATTGATCGAGCACTGCTCTGCGTTTCCGCAGTTTTGTGAGTATTCGCTCAAGCACTTCAGTTGTTTTTCCAGACGAGTTTTCAAGTTCGGCAACGATATCACCTTCCACAGAGTCGTAGGCTAGATCGACACACATCGCCGTTTCGCGCGCATATCCCACGTGTTGGTATTCGCCTGACATGCGTCCCCCGATTAGTTGTCCGCAGACAACAAGGACAGAGTCGCGCATCGGGGCAAAGCATCAACTGACCGGCTCTGGCTCCTTATTCACAGAAACGGTTGCGGCACTCAGTTCGTGCTCAAGCATCTGATCAAGCACGCGCAACCGCTCAACCACATGATCTGGTATCGCTCGATTGCGGGGCTTAAAGCTCATGAACGTCGCGTGCAATTCTTGGGAAGCTTTCCGAGTGCCCTCCGAGATAAGTTTAGTTTCAGCCAGAGCATCAATGATGGCGGGATAGTTCGTTCGTGGCATTTCTTTGAACTTCTCGCGCTGTCGCTTGCCTGGAATTCGCGCTCGAACGTCATCAAGGCGGATCCCGTTTCGGTTCCACAGTGCCCGCAGTTCCTCCCAATTCCGGTCGGTCTCAATGGTTGGGGGATTAGCAGTAGCCCCTTGATTGGCATCGCCTTCGCGTTGCCCCACAGTGAGGCGCTGCAGATCGGCAATTTGTTTCAGAGCGTCCTCGATCTTTTCCGCAGTCTCTTGTATGAGAGGCCTTAAGTCTGACAGTTTTGTTGCGTGCTCCGCCAGTTTTTCTGCGTGCTTGGGAACATTTTCAACCGAGGTTACAAGCGAGTGAATGTCGCCTCTTGCTTGAATGAAGTCACTGATGACTTTGGAAACCTGATCTATTTTCATCACCGCGAGTAGTAGGGCAACGGCAAACACCGCAAAACCGCCGGATTGGATCAAGAACTTGAATGCTGCGACCGTGGGCGGACCGTACAAGTCGACCAGGCTTGAAAAATTCCTGACCGCCGGAATATCAGGCACCACTTCTTTGTGTTCATTCAATAATACGAGGGCGAATACGCCGACGCCCGCGAGAGCGAAGAGTAGGGCCAGCGATGCAAATTTGAACCCAAACCATGCCCAGTTCGATCGACCCTGCCCAGTCTCGATAGATTTGGCCTTTGCCATCCCCTGCACTCCCCCGCAACACACGCCACTGCCACAACCCACGTGGTTAACGATAAGTTAACGCTGATTGTCTTGGCAAGGATGGCGTGTGCGGGATCGGCAACTCGTGCGCGCAGCGTATCCCACGGCGCCATCGTGCCGAGTGCAGATGGTTGCAAGACGTGTCGGTGCTTTCGGCACCAATCCAACTGAGGTGCTCTGCCCCACTTCTTAACCCTGTCGACAGGCGCTGCTGAGCGCATCGCTGTTTTCGTGTATCTTGGCTAAGATCGCCCGTGTCCTCGGTTGATGCGCTCCGGCCATGTTATTGCCCGGCCCACCCCGCACCCGCGCTGATCCGTCCAGCGCCTCCGCTCCCGCCCCTTTGACGCCGCAGCCCACCCGGTGCACATAGTTCGGCTGGACCACCTCCCATCCGTCGGCCGCCGCAGCTCCGGGCACCGGCCCCACCTTGATCGAGAAAGCGACCCCCCATGGCCAAAGCCGCCGCCAATGCCGCCGCCACGAAACCCAACGCGCTCAAGATCGCCGTCATTCCCGGCGACGGCATCGGCAACGAGGTGGTGCCGGAGGGCATCAAGGTGCTGGAGGCGGTCGGCCGCAAGTTCGACATCGACTTCAAGTGGGACCATTTCGGTTGGTCCTGCGAGACCTTCAAGAAGACCGGCAAGATGATGCCGGACGACGGTCTCGACCAGATCAAGAAGCATGATGCGATCTATCTCGGCGCCGTCGGCTTTCCCGGTGTTCCCGATCACGTCTCGCTGTGGGGCCTGCTGATCCCGATCCGTCGCAATTTCCAGCAGTACATCAACCTGCGACCCGTGCGCCTGTTCGAGGGCGTCACCTGTCCGCTCGCCGGCCGCAAGCCCGGTGACATCGATTACTGGGTCGTGCGCGAGAACAACGAGGGCGAATATTCCTCGGTTGGCGGGCGCATGTATGAGGGCACGGACGCCGAGATGGCGGTGCAGCAGGCGATCTTCTCCAAGAAGGGTTGCGACCGCGTGATGCGCTATGCGTTCAACCTGGCCGCCACCCGCCGCCGCAACGAGGTGGTGTCGGCCACCAAGTCCAACGGCATTTCGATTTCGATGCCCTATTGGGACGAGCGCTTCGCCGCCATCTCCAAGGAGTTCCCGAAGGCAAAAACCAGCCAGTACCACATCGATATCCTGACCGCGCATCTCGTGCGCAATCCGCAGTGGTTCGATGTGATCGTCGGCTCGAATTTGTTCGGTGACATTCTCTCGGATCTCGGCCCCGCAACCACCGGCACCATCGCCATCGCACCGGGCGCCAACATCAACCCGGAGAAGGACTACCCCTCGATGTTCGAACCGGTGCACGGTTCCGCGCCCGATATCGCGGGCCAGGGCATCTCGAACCCGATCGGCCAGATCTGGTCGGGCGCCATGATGCTCGAGCACTTGGGCCACAAGGACGCCGCGGACGCGATCGTCACCGCGATCGAGAAACTGTTCAAGGATACGGATATGCGTACGCGCGATCAGGGCGGCAAGGCGATGTGCACGCGAACTCGGCGACGCCATCGTGCAGCTGATCGACAAGGCGTAATGCGCGCCGGGGACGCATGGGGTCAGACCCCGCGCATCAGGTGTCGCGTCTGGATTGCAACGGCACTCGTGCGGGGTCTGCCCCCGTTCGTTACGCCTGCAGCCGAGAGGCAAGACCCAAATGATGACGCTGGTCACTCTGCTCCTGCAGTCGGTCGCGGCGATGGCGCTGTCGGGTGTCGTGGTCACCGGCCTCGGCTTTTCGTCGCCGCCGCCATCCGTCGCGCTGACGATGACGCTCGGTGCCGGGATCGTCGGCGGCGGGGTCTGGCTGGTCGGGCGGCTGCTCGATCAGGGCGTGTCGTGGCGAGCGCTCGCCGGCGCGATCATCGGCGCGCTCGTCGGCTACTGGTTGATACGCATCCAGGTGCCACAAAAACTCATGGAACTGGCTCCCGGCGTCGACAGCATCTACTGGTTCGCGCTGGTCACCTCCGTTCCCGCAACGCTCAGCTACTGGCTCTCGCGATGACAGCAGATGGGCATGGCGTCAGACCCCGCACATCGTTTGTGACTGCCAGATTTCGACGTTGGACGTGCGGGGGCTGACCCCAGTTCGCCCCGTCCGGTTGCGCGTAGGCAGCGGAAGGACAACCAATATGACCGATCACCCGACTGCAACCGATCTCGTCGGCGGCTGGCGCCTGGAAAGCTGGGCGCTCGTTTATGAGGATAGCCGGCCGTCCGAGTATCCGTTGGGCCGGGACGCGACGGGTTACATCCTCTACACCCCCGACGGGCACATGAGCGCGACACTGGCGCGCGCCAAACGCCAGCCGTTTGCGACCGGCGACGCGGCCGAAAAGGCGCAGGCCTATGACGACAGCTTCGCTTACGCGGGGCGCTACGAGGTGCGCGACGGCGTCGCCTATCATGCCATCGAGGTGGCGACAAATCCGGCGCTCGCCGGTATCACGTCGCAGCGCCACATTCTACTGGATGGCAGCCGGCTGACGCTCTCGGGGCCGGATTTCTCGCCCGATGCGCCGCGCTTTCACCGGATCATCTGGCGGCGTCAGCGCCCCAGTGCCTGACGTCCAGCGTTTCAATTCCGGCGCTTGAAGTGCGGCCCGATCTGCGCAACATCGGGGCTCATCCGATGAGAAGGAGCCCGGCGTGCGTATTCTGTTGACCAATGACGATGGCATCGACGCGCCAGGCCTGCACGCGCTGCGCGAAATCGCGAGCGAGCTTGCCGGCCCCTCGGGTGAAGTATGGGTTTCGGCGCCGGAAACCAACCAGTCGGGCGCCGGCCATTCGCTCTCGCTCAACGAGCCGCTGCGCATGCGCGAGGTGGCCGCCCAAGTCTATGCGGTGCGCGGCACGCCGACCGACAGCGTCATCATGGGCATGCGCCATGTGCTCAAGGACCGCAAACCCGACCTCGTGCTCTCCGGTATCAATCGTGGCGCCAACATCGCCGAGGACGTCACCTATTCCGGCACCATTGCCGGCGCCTTCGAGGGTACGCAACTTGGCGTCCGCTCGATCGCACTGAGCCAAGCCTATTCATATCTCGCAGGCGAAAATCCGCATTGGGAAACGCCGATCCGGCACGCGCCGGCCCTGATCCGCAAGCTGCTCGCTCAAACTTGGCCGCCGGGCGTGCTCATGAACGTCAATTTCCCGGATTGCGGCCCCGACGAGATCGAAGGCATTGAGGTCACCACGCAAGGCCGGCGCGACCAGCAACTGCTCGGCGTCGAGGCGCGCCACGATACCTGGGGCAATCCCTATTACTGGCTCGGCTACGCCAAGCGCCGCTCCAATCCCGATCGTGGCACCGACATCTGGGCCGTCTACAACGGCTGGATATCCGTGACGCCGCTCAACATGAACCTGACCGACCGGGCGATGCAGGCGCAACTGAAGGGCATGCTCGGCGTTTGAACGGCAAGCTGGCGCCGATCGGTGGTGGCGGTGGCAATCACATCGCCGTGAAGCGTGGCGCAGGACGTTCCGCTGTCAATATTCCAGGCTATCGTCGCGCCCAGCAGCCAAAGCCGATCGCACGGTCGGGCTGCGCAGTTGATAACTCGGAGGTCCCATGTTCCAAATCTCACGCCGCAGGTTCGTTTTGACTGCGGCCGCTGCCAGCGTAACGTTCGGCCTGGACAAGCCGATCGAGATCTTCCCGGCGGCCCATGCTCAGGCGGGTGCCGGTCCGACGCCGATGAACCCGAAAGGCGCCAAGTTCCACAAGTTCAAGGTCGGCGACATCGAGGTGACGCAGATCTTCGACGGCGCCATCGAGCGCGACCACAACGCCGGCTTCATCAAGAACGCCTCGATCGACGACACCAAAGCCGCATTGAAGGCGGCTGGCCTGCCCGACGCGAAGCTGCCGAACAGCTACACCATTACGGTCGTCAAGCTCGGTGACCGGCACATCATGTTCGATAGCGGCAACGGCAAAGGCGCCGGCAATCCTGACCTTGGCCATGTCACGGAGAATCTGGCGGCTGCCGGCATCGACGCCGCCAAGCTCTCGGCGATCGTCGTCACGCATTTCCATCCCGACCACATCTATGGACTGCTGTCGAAAGAGAACGCGCAGACCTACGCCAACACCGAGATCATCGTGCCCGAGGCCGAGTACAAATACTGGGCCGACCCGGCGGTGATCGCGACCCTGCCTGAAGCGCGGCAGGGTATCGCCAAGCGTGTGCAGGCGACGATGCCGACCTGGAAGAACCTGAAGCCGCATGCCGGCGACCAGGATGTCGTGGCTGGCATCAAGGCCGTCCCGACGCCGGGTCATACGCCCGGGCACACCAGCTTCCTGCTGGGCTCCGGCACTCAGCAGTTGCTGGTGTTGGGCGACGTCACCGGCAATCCTGCCGTCAACCTGCGCAATCCCGGCTGGCACGTGATGTTCGACCAGGACGCCAATATGGCTGAAGCGACGCGCCGCAAAACGTTCGATCGCGTGGTCGCCGACAAGACGATCTGCACCGGCTACCACTGGGGCATGCCGGGCGCCGGCACCGTCACCAAGGATGGCAACGGCTATGCGCTGACGCCGGTCGCCTGATCCGCCCCAACTGCCGTCTTCACAACCGACCGCGGCGCTCCGGCGCCGCGGTTTTTTTTGCTTGGGCCTTCGGAAGAGGCCCACTTCGCATCCGGCGCGTAGAGTGACGCCGTGGGAGCCGGGACAGGGTGCGCCAGTGGGCAACGGAAGCGCCACGGCGCGGTTGCGCCAGTGGGCAACGGAAGCGCCAACGAAAGAGCCAAGATCCGCCGTCAATTTCCCATATTCATCGCTTACACCGCAGAGGTGCATGCAGCATCAGGATGTCGTCGGGGGGATCCGACCGTCGTGAACCGTTGCAGGTAACCCGGCGAGATGCGGATTTCGGCCAGGTGTTAGGGAATCATTTTTTGCGCAGCGGGGCCCACCGGCTTTAACGAGCCATTAACCTAGAGAGGGTTAATTGATTGTGGGTGTAGAGGTGTTCCACATGTTGCGTATCCAGCGTTCTCACCGGTCAATCCGTCTCCGCGGCCCGTCTCGGTCGATCGGAGCAATTTGCGCTTTGGCCGTCTTGTCGAGTGGTTGCAGTGCCGGTCTTGGCCGGTTCGATTTCCCGACTGCCAGCTACAACGGCGATCGGACGGCGTCGCTGCCGACGCCGAGCGAGCCATTGCGCCGGAATGCCGGAATCCCTCCGAGCGCCGATCCGCTGCCGGGCGACGCGACGCCGCCGGCGGCCTATGGCGCGCCGGATCGGGCGCAACCCTTTGCCTCGCGTGAGCCGGCCGTGCGCATGTCCGGTTTGCCGGAGCCGGGCTCACCGGCTTCCTCTTTACCGCCGTCCTCGGGCCGTGCCGTGCCGCCGGCCGCCTCACAGCGCAGCGCGGCCACAACGCCCGCCAACCGCATGATCCCGGCCGCAACCGCGCCGGCGGCTCCCGTCGCCGCTGGCCAAACAATCGACGTGCAGCCGGGCGACACGCTCTATGCCATTTCGAAGCGCCATCGCGTGTCGATCTCCGAGCTGATGGTGGTCAACAATCTGCAGAACCCGGCCTTGAAGCCCGGCCAGAAACTGAGCCTGCCCGCTGGCCGCCGCGCGGTCGCGGCGCGGGGCCCGGCCGGTGCGCCCGCTCAAGCCGTAACGGCGCCGGTCGCAGCAGCTCCTGTCGTGCCAGTCACAGCCCCCTTAGCGCGCACTGTGCCCGTTGCTGCGCCCAGCGATTGGGGCGGCAGTTATACGGTCGCCGCCGGTGACTCCGTCTACGCCATCGCCCGCAAGCATAACGTGAAAGCCGCGGACCTGCAGGCGGCGAACGGCATCACCGATCCGACCAAGGTGCGCCCGGGCTTCGTTCTGAAAGTTCCAGGCGCTACCGCAGCCGCGCCGGTCGTGGCAGCGGGGCCGCCCGCCATGCCGCCGGTTGCGGCGAAGCCCGCACTTGGTGCGACGGCGCCCGTTGCAACCGGGACACCCTCTTCGACCCGCCCGACGATCATCAATGCGGGCCCGGCTGCGGACCCGGCCGGCGCCAAGGTCGCGGCTCTCGGCAAAGCCGCGGGCACACAAACCGACGCCTCTGTTGCGCCTGTTGCTCTGGCTGCGCCGTCGCCGGTGGCAGAGGCGGCGAAGGCTGGTCCCGGCACGAAGTTCCGCTGGCCCGCGAAGGGTCGCGTCATCGCCAGCTTCGGACCGCGCAACGACAGCACACATAACGACGGCATCAACATCTCGGTCCCGCAAGGCACCGACGTGGTGGCGGCGGAAAGCGGAGTGGTCGCCTATGCCGGCAACGAGCTCAAGGGCTACGGCAACCTGATCCTGGTGCGCCACGAGAACAACTGGGTCTCGGCCTACGCCCACAACGAGAACCTGCTGGTGAAGCGCGGCGACAAGGTGAAGCGCGGCCAGGCGATCGCGAAGGCCGGCACCACCGGCTCCGTCGATCAGCCGCAGGTGCATTTCGAGCTGCGCCAGGGCTCGAAGCCGGTCGATCCGATCCCGCACATGGAAAAGAACTGACGCGCGTACTCTATGGGAACTGTGAGCATGTGAACGGCCGGGCCACAAGGTCCGGCCGTTGTCGTTGGCCACGATGCGGCTACCGCAGCAGCGTCATAGCGTCGGTCCAAAGCGCCGTGACGATCTCGCCCGCGGGCGCCGCCTTGGCGAGCCGTGCCGATTGTCCCGCCCAAGCCTGGATGCGGTCGATATCGTTGGTCTTGACGCCGCCGTCGCGCATCGCCTGAGTCAGGCCGCGCTGGACCGGATAGGGGGCGGGCGTCGGCGCGTCGGGTGCGGCCGCCGCGCGGGCGTAAGGCGTCGCGATGCTGCGGCCGAGCCGGCCGGAAAATGCGCGTGTTGGCATCGTGTCTTCGGGATTGGTGGCGCCGATCGCGTCGGCCCAGGCTGGCGCGATCTTGGCTTCGGGTGAGCGCAGAAATGCCGTGCCGACCTGCACCGCGGATGCACCAAGCATCAGGGCCGCGGCGACGCCGCGCCCGTCAGCGATCCCTCCGGTTGCCACCACCGGTACTTTGACGGCGTCAGTGACGGCCGGCAGTAGCGAGAACAGTCCGATAAGCGCGGTGTCGGGCCGCGTCGCCTCGAATGAGCCCCGATGCCCGCCGGCTTCCATGCCCTGCGCGACGACGACGTCGGCGCCCGCGGCCTCGGCGGCGATCGCCTCGGCGACGGTCGTCACGTTGGCGAACCACTTGATGCCAAGTTCCTTAAAGCGGGCGACGACAGCCGGCGGATAGAGCCCCATGATCGAGGAGACGATGGCTGGGCCTGCTTCGATGATGGCGTCGCACTGAGCCGCGAAATCAATCGGTGTGGCGTCGCCGGCAGCAGCGGCAACCTCGGGTCCCCAGGTCCCGAGAAATGTCCGCACGCGCGCCTCGGCGGCCGCGTCGCGGACCGGAGGCGGGTCCGGAATCCACAGATTGAGCTGGAAGCCGCCGTTCGTCTGCGCCCGCACGTCAGCCGCCCAGGCCTTGATGGCGGCGGGCTGCATCAGCAACGCGCCGCATGCGCCCAGTCCGCCGGCGCTGGCAATGGCGATGGCGAGCGAGGCCGGACAGGCGCCGGCCATCGGCGCCATCAGGATCGGCACGCGGATCTGGTACTGGCGGCAGAAGGCTTCCGCGCGCGCGCGGGCGGGGTGCATGTCGGTCATACCTGAACCGTGCCACGACATCGTGGCGTGGACAACCATGGTGGCCGGTTGAGGTTTGCAACGCGCGGCCTCAGGCGCCGGCAACCGCTGGCCGCCCGGCATGTGCCGCACGCATCGCCGGCCGCAGCAGGCAGGCGACGTGATGGCCGGGCGCCACCTCGACCAGCGGCGGGTCGGTTACTTTGCAGTCGGCGGTCGCGAGCGGGCAGCGCGTATGAAACCGGCAACCGCTCGGCGGCCGGGCCGGGCTCGGCACGTCGCCCTGCAACACCGCGCGCTTGCCCCGCTTGCGCGAGGGATCTGGCGCCGGCGCCGACGCCAGCAACGCCTCGGTGTAGGGATGCAACGGCGTCTCGAACAGCCGGCGTTTGTCGGCGAGTTCGACGATCCGGCCGAGATACATCACGGCGATGCGATGCGAGATGTGGCGCACGACGGCGAGGTCGTGGCTGATAAAGAGGTAGCTGACGTTCAGCTCGTCCTGCAGGTCGATCAGCAGATTGAGCACCTGCGCCCGCACCGACACGTCGAGGGCGGAGACCGGCTCGTCGGCAACGATCACATCGGGGCCGGCGGCCAGCGCCTTGGCGATGCCGAGCCGCTGGCGTTGGCCTCCGGAAAACTCGTGCGCGAACTTGGCGGCGCTCTCGGGCCTGAGGCCGACGCGCTGGAACAGGGCGGCCACCCGCGCGTCGCGTTCGGTCGTGTCAGCCAACCCGAAGTTCTCGATCGGCTCGCCAACGATGGCGCCGGCTGTCATGCGCGGATTGAGTGACGAATAGGGGTCCTGAAACACGATTTGCACACGGCGTCGGTGCTGCCACATCTGCCCAGGCGAGAGGTTGGTCACGTCGGTGCCGCCGACCAATATCTGGCCGGCCGTCGGATCAATCAGCTTCAGGGCGAGGCGGCCGACGGTGGATTTCCCGCAGCCGGATTCGCCGACGAGGCCCAGTGTCTCGCCGCGGCGCAACTCGAATGAAACGCCGTCGACCGCGCGGACCGCGCCGGTCTGGCGTTGCAACAGGCCGCTCCGAATCGGGAAATGCTTGACGAGGTCGCGCACTTCGAGGCTGACGGGGCTGTGCACATCGGGCGATGTCATGACACGGCCTCCGTGGCCCGTTGCCATTCCCAGCAGGCGACGTGATGGCCGGGGCTTGGATGGGCGAGATGCGGGGTGTGGGTGCGGCACTGGCTGGTGGCAAGTCCGCAGCGCGGGGCGAACGCACAGCCGGCGATTTTGCGGTCGAGCGCCGGCACCATGCCCGGGATCTCCGACAATCTCGGACGTTTGCCGGCAATCTCTGCGTCGGCGTCGAGGCGCGGGATCGCGCGCATCAGCCCGGCGGTGTAGGGGTGCAGGGGCCGACGGAACAGACCTTCGACCGGCGCCTCCTCGGCCTTGCGGCCGGCGTACATGACGATCACGCGCTCGCAGGTCTCCGCAACGACACCGAGGTCGTGTGTGATCATGATGATGGCGGTGCCGAGCTTCTGCTTCAGTTCGAGCATGAGCTCGAGGATCTGCGCCTGGATCGTGACGTCAAGCGCGGTGGTCGGTTCGTCGGCGACGAGAACACGCGGGTTGCAGGCCAGCGCCATGGCGATCATGACGCGCTGGCGCATGCCACCAGACAACTGGTGCGGATACTCGTCGAGCCGGCGCCGCGAGTCCGCGATCTGCACGAGATCGAGCATCTCGTGGGCTCTGTCATAGGCCGCCGTCCAGGGAAGCTTCATGTGCTGCACGACATTCTCGGCGATTTGCTTGCCGATGGTCATCACCGGATTGAGGCTCGTCATCGGCTCCTGGAAGATCATGGAGATCTCATGGCCGCGGATGGCGCGCATCTCGGGCTCGCTGAGCGTGGTCAGCTCCCGGCCTCCGAACGTCACAGAGCCGGAGACGATGCGCCCGGCGCCGGGATCGATGAGGCGCAGGATCGAGAGCGCGGTGACGGACTTGCCGCAGCCGGATTCGCCGACGATGCCGAGCGTTTCGCCGGCTGCGAGTTCGAACGACAGGCCGTCGACCGCGCGCACGATGCCATCGGTCGTAAAAAATTGGGTTGAGAGATCGCGAACTTGGAGAATGCTCACATGCGCCTCGCCAGTCGCGGGTCGAGCCGGTCGCGCATGCCGTCGCCCAGCATGTTGACGGCGAGCACGGTCAGCGCCAGGAAGCCGCCGGGGATGAGGATCGACCAGGGCGCGATCTGGAAGAAGTCGCGGCTCTGGGCGATGATGTTGCCCCAGCTCGGGATCTCCGGTGGCACGCCGGCGCCGAGGAACGAGAGGCCGGACTCGATAAGCATCGCCGACGCACACACATAGGTCGCCTGCACGATCAGCGGCGCCAGTGTATTGGGCAACACATGGCGCAGCAGCAGCTTGGTATTGCGCGTGCCGCCGGCGATCGCGCTCTCGATGTAGGGTTGGCTGCGGATCGAGAGCACGACCGCGCGTACGACACGGACAATGCGCGGCACCTCCGGAATGACGATCGCCGTGATGACGATGCCGAGGCCCGGCCGCGAGAGTGTGATCAAGGCAATTGCCAACAGGATCGAGGGTATCGCCATGATCCCGTCCATCACGCGCATCAGCAACGCGTCGACGCGTTTGAAATAGCCGCAAAGCAGTCCAATGGTCAGGCCGATGATACTGGAGATGGCGGCAACGCTCAGCCCGACGATCAGCGAGACGCGCGCGCCATGCAGAGTGCGGGCGAAGACGTCGCGGCCGTAGCGATCGGTGCCGAACCACCATTCGGCAGAAGGCGGCTGCAGGCGGCGGATCGGCACTTGCTTGAAGGGATCGCCGGTGATCCAGGGCGCGGTGAGCGCCAACCCAATGAGCAGGGTCAACAGCGCGCCGCCGATGACAATCGTCGGGTTTCGGCGCGTGAAGCGCAACGCCTGCGCCAGGAAACCTGGCGAAGAGGCGGGTGCTCCATCATCGATGGCGATGGTCGCGGTCACGCCCGGCCTCGCTGCCTGCAGGCCCGTGCAACGGCAATCCTGGGACTGGGTGTGTGCACGAGCTCAATACCGGATGCGAGGATCGAGGAAGACGTAGGAGATGTCGATGATCAGATTGACGAGCACTTTGGCGCCCGCGAACACGATGATGAGGCCCTGCACGATCGGATAATCGCGCTTCAGGACGGCGTCCACCGTGAGACGGCCAAGCCCGGGAATATTGAAAACCGTCTCAGTGATGACGACGCCGGAGATCAGCAAAGCCACGCCGATGCCGATGACGGTGACGATCGGCACCGACGCGTTCTTGAGCGCGTGCAGGAGCAGGACGCGCTCGTTCGCCAGCCCCTTGGAGCGCGCCGTGCGGATGTAATCCTGCGACAGCACTTCCAGCATCGAGGCCCGCGTCGTGCGCGCGATCAGCGCCATATAGGTAATGCCAAGCGCCAGCGACGGCAGGATGATGCTCTTGAGCCAGGGGCCGACGCCGCCGCTCAGGGGCTGATAGCCCTGCACCGGCAACCATCCGAGCTTCACCGCGAAGATGAAAATCAGGATGTAGCCGACCAGGAACACGGGGCTCGCGAACCCGAGCACGGCGAAGCCCATCACCACACGGTCGGTCAGCTTGCGCGCCTTGGAGGCGGCCAGCACGCCGAGCGGCACGGCGAGCAGCACGGCGACAAGCAGCGTCGACAGCGTCAGCGAGACGGTCGGCTCGAGGCGCTGGGCGATCAGCCGCGTCACCGGCATATTGGAAAAGATTGAGGTGCCGAAGTCGCCTTGCAGCATGCCGCCGACCCACAGCGTGAACTGCTCCAGCACGGGCCGGTCCAGTCCGAGCTTGGATCGCACGGCCGCGAGTTGCTCGACGGTTGCGTCCTCGCCTGCGATGATCGCCACGGGATCACCCGGCGCCAGCCGCAGCAGGAAGAAGACGAAGACGGCGACGACCGCCATCACCGGGATGGTCGCGAGCAGCCGGCGGAGGATATAGGCGATCATGGGCGGTCGGCTTCACCTTCTCCCCGCATGCTGCGCTCGTGCGGGGAGCAGGTCGGGTGAGGGGCGGCAACACGCTCAACGCGAGCAAGCGGCCGCCGCTCACCCTAACCTTCTCCCCATTGACGTGCAGACAATGGGGAGAGGGAACCAGAGGTCTACTTCTTCTCGATGTTCCAGAGTACCACGAGGCCCGTGTTCGGCACGAACGGCGTGATCTTGTCCTCGCGATAGGCGACCAGCTGGTTCCACTGGCCGAAGGGGATATAGACCACCTCCTCCATCGCCAGCGTCTGCAGATCCTTGGCGATCTTCTTCTTTTCGTCGGCGGTCTGGGCAAAGCCGTAGCTGTTGCGAATGTCCTCGATCTCCTTGCTGCAGGGCCAGCCGAACAGGCCCTTGTCGCAGGCAGCCCCGATCCAGGTGTGCAGGATCGGGTGCGAACCGCCGATGCCGCCGGTCGTCGTCACGAAAATGTTCCAGCCGCCCTTATCCGGCGCTTCCTTCTTGGCGCGCCGGGTCACCGTCGTGCCCCAATCCATGGACTGGGCGTCGACGTTGAGGCCGGCTTCGCGCATGGCCTGGATCAGAACCTGTGTCGCCGGCGTGATCGTGTTGTGGTCGGTCGTCGACAGGATGACGATCGGCTCACCGTTGTAGCCGGCCTCCTTGAACATCTGCAGCGCCTTCTTCGGATTGTGCTCCTTGAAGTGATGGCTGCCGCCGTCGTTCTCAAGCGGCGAAGCACAGGTGATCAGGCCGTGACAGACGCGGTAGTACTTGGGGTCGCCGACCACCGCGCGCAGGAAATTCTCCTGGTTTACGAGATAGTACATCGCCTGCCGCGCCTTCTTGTTGTTGAAGGGAGGGTGCAGGTGATTGAGCCGGATCATGCCTTGGTGCGAGTCGATGGTGCCGGTGGTCTGCAGCTTGATACCCTTCGCCTTCTCCAGGATCGGGTAGAAGTCGATCGTCGGGTTCTCCATGAAGTCGATCTCGCCGTTCATCAGCGCCTGCATCGCGGTCTGTGAGTCCGAGATCCAGACCAGCTCGAGGCGATCGACGCCTGGGTACTTGCTGCCGGCGAAGAACGATGCCGGCTCTTTTCCGGGCCGCGGCACATAGTCGGGGTTCTTCAGGTAGACGGCTTTGCTGCCAGGCACCCACTCGCTGGCCGCGAATTTGAAAGGCCCGGAGCCGATCGCTTCCTTGATCTGGGTGTTCGGATCGGTCTTGGCGTCGGCCTCGCGCATGATGATCGGCACCGACGTTCCCGTCTTGCCAAGCGACTCGAGCACCATGCCGTAGGGCTTTGTCAGCTCCATCTTGAAGGTCTTGTCGTCGACGGGCTCGAACGTCTTGATGAACCCGAACAAGCGCTGTCCCACGCCGTCCTTGACCGCCCAGCGTTTCAGCGAGGCAATGACGTCCTTCGATGCCACGGGTTGGCCGTCATGGAACTTCAGGCCGTCACGAAGCGTGAACGTATAGGTGAGCTTGTCCGGGCTGATGTCGTATTTGCCGACCATCTGCGGCTTCGGCTCGAGCTTCGCATCGTTGCCGAACAGCGTGTCATAGACCAGCATGCCGTGAATGCCGGCGATGGTCGCGGTGGTCCAGTAGGGATCGAGCACGCGGACATCGGCGTGCAGCACAGCTTTCAAGACCTTGCCCTGGGCCGCGGCCGGGGTCGGCGCCAGCGTGGGACCAGCCAGCAGGGCTAGCGTGGTGACGGCGGTGGCGAAGTGCGAACGGCGGGTCATCGGAATCTCTCCCTTGGCGACTTGTCCCGGCTGCGCGGGATTCCTGCATGGGTGGGAGTATGCGTTGCCCACCACGCCAAGCGCAAGTTGGCTGGCGATGGTTTTTAGGGCGCCGTGACGTGTGCACTGCCGCAATTGGCGGCAGCGGGTACGTCAGTCCGCGAGCTTGACCGAGAGGCGCCCAGCCAGATCCTGGATGAATTGCCAGGCGACGCGGCCCGACCGCCCGCCGCGCGTCACGCTCCATTCGAGAGCGTCGCGGACCAGCTGATCGTCCGCGATCTTGATCCTGTGGTGCGCAGCATAGCCGCGGACCATATCGAGGTATTGGTCCTGGGTGCCATTGTGGAAGCCGAGCCAAAGCCCGAAGCGATCCGACAACGACACTTTCTCCTCGATCGCCTCGCCGGGATTGATGGCGGTCGCGCGTTCGTTGTCCATCATGTCGCGCGGCATCAGATGGCGGCGGTTGGACGTGGCGTAGAATATGACATTGTCAGGACGCCCGTCGATGCCGCCATCGAGAACGGCCTTCAGAGACTTGTAGGAGGTGTCGTCCTTGTCGAACGAGAGGTCGTCGCAGAACACGATGAAATGATGCGGCGCGTCGCGAATGTGGGCGAGGCAACGCGGCATGGCGGCAATATCTTCACGATGCATCTCGACCAGTTTGAGATCGTCGGCGGTGAGCGACGTCTTGAGCTTGCTGCGGACCTCGGCGTGGGCCGCCTTGACGAGGCTGGACTTGCCCATGCCGCGCGCGCCCCAGAGCAGCGCGTTGTTGGCCGGGTAGCCTTGGGCGAACCGCATCGTGTTTTCGAGCAACTGGTCGGAGGCCCGTTCGATGCCCTTGAGTAGGCGCAGCGGTTGGCGGCTCACCTTCTTGACGGGCAGGAAGGCTTCCGGTGCCGTTTGCCACACGAACGCCTCGGCGACGCCGAAGTCGATGGCAGGAGCTCGGGGCGGGGCCATGCGCTCCATAGCGGCGGCCAGGCGTTCGAGGCGCTCGATCAAGGCAGGGTCGGCGGACATTCAAGGGCTCCTGGGGTCGGGCGCGGAAACGCCAAAGGATCGAGCGCGGGTTCGGTGCAAAATCGCGCGTGTCTATAGTACGTTGCTTTGCCCCGGTCACGGGTCAGAAAGCCCCAGGCGGGCAGCCGGTGTGCCGGACCAGGGGCAGAACACCCGCCAACGCCCGCTGTTTCGGTTGCAAACGGGCCCCAGGCCACTATATTCCGCGCGATTCCGCGAGATGGGATGCGAGGTCGGTGGAGCCATCCGCTGGATCAGCAACTCTTTGCGCGTTGCCACCCATCGCGCCCCGCCGGCGCCTTGCCGACCTATCGAAGCCGGAGCCGTTAGCCTCGGATCGCCAGCACCACTCAGAGGACCTTGCCATGTTGTTGTTCATCTCTCCGGCCTACGCCCAGGCCCCCGGTGGCGATCCGTTGACCAGCATGCTGGTGCCGCTGGCGCTGATGCTGCCGATCTTCTATTTCCTGGTCATCCGGCCGAACCAGCAGCGCCAGAAGAGCCATCGTGATATGGTCTTGGCCATCCGGCGCGGGGATACCGTCGTCCTCGCCAACGGCTTCATCGGCAAGGTGACCAAGGTGAAGGACGGCGACAGCGAGCTCGAGATCGAGCTCAACGAGAGCATGCGCCTGCGGGTGACGCGCGGCTCGGTTGCCGAGGTGCGCGGCAAGGGCGAGCCGGTCAAGGACGCGACTTGAACGTCTCCCGGCCGAAACGACGGCTGCCGCGGTAGCCGTTCCGTAACAGAAGGCGTGCCAATCGATGCTTCATTTCTCGCGCTGGAAGGTTCTGGCGATCCTGGCGACATGTCTCGCCGGCCTGCTGTTTTCGATGCCGAATTTCTTTGCAAAGGATCGAGTGGCGGAGTGGCCCGGCTTCCTGCCGAAGAAGCAGATCCCGTTGGGCCTGGACCTGCAAGGTGGCGCCCATCTGCTGCTGGCGATGGACACCAATGAGTTGCGCAAGAGCTGGTTGACCACGTTGTCCGCCGATGCCCGCAAGAACCTGCGCGATGCCAAGATTTTTCCGACCAGCGTTGCGGTGCAAGGCAACTCCGTACAGATCCGTTTCGAGAAGCCCGAGCAGGTTGACCCGGCAATTAAGGAAGTTCGCAAACTCCAGCAGCAGATCGGCAATGTTGTGCTCGGCACCAGCGGCGTCGACATCGACGTCACCAAGACTGCCGATAGCGGCATCACGATCACGCCGACGGAGGTGGGCTTCACCAACCGCATCGGCAATACCGCGAGTTCCGCGATTGAAACCGTCAACCGGCGCATCAATGCGTTGGGGACGGCCGAGTTGACCGTCGTCCGCCAAGGCAAAGACCGCATTCTCGTGCAGTTCCCGGGCCTCCAGGAGACCGGCACGCTTAAGGACCTGCTCGGCAAGACGGCCAAGCTGTCGTTCCACGACGTCCATGCCCAAATGACCGCTGAGGACGCCCAGCAGGGTCGCGCACCCGTTGGTTGGCGCGTCTATCCGTCCGACGATGCGCGCGAGGGCGGCAACTACTTGCTACGGGAGACGCCCGTCGTCGAAGGGGCTGACCTGACGGATTCACAGCCGGGCTTTGATTCCCAGAATGGCCAACCCATCATCACATTCCGCTTCAATCAGTCGGGTGCGAAGAAGTTCGGCGCCTTCACCCAGGCCAACGTGGGCCGCCCGTTTGCAATTGTGCTCGATGACAAGGTGTTGTCAGCTCCGGTCATCCAAACCGCGATCCTTGGCGGCACCGGCCAGATCTCCGGCAGCTTTACGGTTGAAAGCGCCAACGCACTGGCCGTTCAGCTGCGCTCCGGCGCGCTCCCGGCCAAGCTGACCATAGTCGAAGAGCGCACCGTCGGTCCTTCGCTTGGTGCCGACTCGGTGTCGGCCGGCAAGCTCGCCGGCATCATCGGCGCCCTGGCTACCGCCGTGATGACGATCTTTGCTTACGGCACGTTCGGCGTCTTCGCGGTCATCGCCCTGCTCCTCAACGGGCTTCTCATTCTGGCGTTGATGTCGGCGATTGGCATGACGCTGACGCTGCCCGGCATCGCCGGTCTCGTGCTCACCATCGGCATGGCCGTCGACGCCAACGTGCTGATCTACGAGCGCATCCGCGAGGAGCTGCGCGTCGGCAAGACCGCGATTAGTGCCATCGATGCGGGTTTCCAGCGCGCCATGGTCACGATCATCGACAGCCAGCTGACGACGCTCGCCGCCGCCATCTTGATGTTCTGGCTCGGCTCCGGTCCGATCCGCGGGTTCGCCGTGACGCTCTCGATCGGCATCTTCACCTCCGTTTTCACGGCTGTCACCATTACGCGGCTCCTCGTCGCCTGGTGGCTGCAGAACCAGAAAGGTCGCGCTTCGAAGATCGCTGTTCCGATCTGAGCGCAGGAAATCCCCCATGATCCCGATTCCGAATTTCAAGGGTTTCGACTTCTTTCCGCACGACACCCGCATCAACTTCATGCGCTTCAAGGCGGTGTGCTTCTGGGCCTCGATTGCGGCAATGGTGTTGTCGCTTGCGCTCTTGGCCTTCAAGGGGCTCAATTACGGCGTCGACTTCAAGGGCGGCTCGATGATCGAGGTGCAGTCGAAAGCTGGCCCCGTCGACGTCAGCCAGCTGCGCGCCAAGCTGGGTGGGCTTGGTCTCGGCGAGGTGCAGATCCAGCAGTTCGGCGGCCCGGCCGACGTTCTCATTCGTGTCGAGCAGCAGGCGGGCGGTGATGCGGCCCAGCAGGTGGCACTCGGCAAGGTGACGGCGGCACTCGGCGACGGATTCGTCCAGCGGCGCGTCGAGGTGGTAGGGCCGGCGGTTTCATCCGAGTTGCGCCGCACGGGTATCATCGCGGTGCTGGCCGCCGTCATGGCGATCATTGCCTATGTTTGGTTCCGCTTCGAGTGGCAGTTCGCCGTCGGCACCGTCGTCGCGCTGACCCACGACGTGCTGATCACGGCCGGCATCTTCTCGCTGTTCAACCTCGAGTTCGACCTCTCGATCGTCGCCGCGCTGCTGACCATTCTGGGCTATTCGGTCAACGACACCGTTGTGGTGTCGGATCGCATCCGGGAGAACCTGCGCAAGTTCAAGCGCATGGACTTGAACGAGCTGCTCAATCTCTCGATCAACGAGACGCTGTCGCGCACCGTGCTGACCGGCGCGACCACGATCGCGGTGCTGTTTGCGCTGTTCTTCTTCGGCGGCAGCGTGATCCGCAACTTCACCTTCGCCATGCTGCTCGGCGTGATCGTCGGCACCTACTCGTCGATCTTCATTGCGGCGCCGATCCTCGACTATCTCGGGGTGAAGCGGGACACCGTTGTCGGCGCCAAGGTTTCGAGCGGCGCCGGGGGACGGCCTTGACGGCGGGCGATGCGGCGCCCACGCGTCCCGGTCACTATCCCGGACGCGCGCCGATCGACGCCTACGGCAACGGCGGTTTCCGATTTGCCGGCATGAGCCACCGCGGTTCGATTTTGTGCCTCGCGGATCGCATCGAGGCCTGGGCCGAGACGGATCCGGCCGCTTTCACCCGTGCCAGTTTCGCAGATGTATTTGCGGGCCGTGATAAGATCGGGTTTCTCCTCCTTGGCACCGGTCACCGCCAGGTCTTCCCGTCGGGCGACGTGCGGCGGGCGTTTGCTGAGCTGAACCTCGGTCTTGATGTCATGGATACGGGTGCGGCCTGTCGCACCTACAACGTATTGCTCGCGGAAGGCCGGCCTGTTGCGGCTGCCCTGCTCGCGGTCGATTGAATGGAGGCCTCATGAAGGGCACACCCATCAGTGCCGCCGCTGTCTTGTTGATCGGGCTCGGCGTCTGTGCCGCAATCCTGGCGGCCTATATAATGTCGTCGCGCATCGACCATCTGGGACTGGTCTCGTTCCTGCTGCGCGTGACGCATATCCTTGGCGGCATGATCTGGGTCGGCATGATCTGGTTCGTCAATTTCATTCAGCTGGCGGTTGTCCAAACCGCCGAGCCAGCCGATCGGTCGGCGATCATGCGCCTGATCGTGCCGCGCGTGGCGGCAACGTTCCGCAATGCCTCGCACCTGACCGTCATCTCTGGTGCACTGCTGCTGGTCTCCTCCGGATATCTGTTCGACCGGTGGGTGTTTCCGTCCGCCGTCTATGTTCCCGGCTTCAAGAGCGCCATGGTCTGGGGCGGGGCGATCGCCGCCATGGTGATGTGGTACCTGGTACATGTGGTCATCTCGCCAAGCCTGCGCGTGGTGCTTGGCGAAACGCCGGGGGACGAGGCCTCGAAAGAGGTCGCGCGCGGGCGAGTGCTTACGGCGGCCCGGATCAATCTGCTGCTGGCGATCCCGGTGACGTTCGCCATGATCGGCGCGGCCCATCTCTATTGACGCGGGCGGCGCCGTGGCCCGGTCTCCTCCCGACGACGATCGTGCGGGCCTCGCCGGTGCGGTTCGCGACAGTGCGCGGCAAGGGGAGGCCGATCGCTATTTCGCCGCCCTGCTGGCGCCGGCTCCGCTCCAAGGCGATCTCGTTGCGCTCGCGGCTTTCGCGGCAGAGCTCGGACGCATTCCCGCGACCGTCAGTGATGCGATGATCGGCGAGATCCGCCTGCAGTGGTGGCGCGATGCGATTGAAGCGCAGGCATGCGGCGAGCGATTGGGCCACCCGGTCGCCGACGCTCTCGGCCTTGCCATGCGCCGCCATCGGCTGCCGGCGGCCGAACTCATCCGCATGATCGACGCGCGGTCATTCGATCTGACTGGCGAGATTCATGGCGACGATGCGCACGCCGACGCCTATTTCGATGCGACCGACGGCGTCCCCATTCACCTTGCCGCGACCATTTTAGCGGGGCCCGTACTCGCCGACGCCGGTTTGGCACAGAGAGCCGGGCGGATCTACGGGATGGCCCGCGCGCTTGGCCGTCTGCCGGTCCGTTTCCACAATGGCGGTTTTCCGATCTCGGCGGAGCGTTTGCGAGCGGCCGGCGTCGACGTCGCCGCGCTTGGCACGCATCCCGTCGCGGACGCGGCGCAGGCCGGCGTCGGGCGCGCGGCCGAAGCCCTGCGCGGCGAAATCCAGGCGTCGCTGCACGAGATCCGGCCTGAAATTGCGCGCTTGACCCGGCCCGGGCGGACAGCGTTCCTCCCTCTTGCCATGGTTGAGCCGTATTTTGCCATACAGAGGCGCGGGGGGGCGCGGCTTCTGGACGCCCGGCCCGAGACGGGGGCGCTGGAGAGAATCGTGCGGTTGTGGCTCGCGCATCAGCGCGGGCGGGTCTGAGCGGGCGGCGCATCGGCAGAGCCGGGGCGGGACCGGCAGGAGCAGGATATGGCGTTCGGTTTGCGATTGATGTGGCTTGCCGTCGTCCTGACCGCTGGAGCGGGCGAGGCGATGGCGGAGCCGCGGATCGACTGGCGGGTCGAAAACCCATTCCGGTTCTTCACGGACCCGGCCCAGACCGAAATGCATCGCGCGACATGGGCAGCCCTCACACCAGATGAGCGTCTGACGCCGGTGCTGAGTGCCGAGCGGGCGCTGGCCGAGCGGCATGGCGGCGAGGGTTGGGCGGCGACCGCACTCGATTCAACCTGCTGGGAGCCCAATCGTAACCGGCATATCTGCGCTCGGCTCCGACGACTATCTGAAGCCGCGGCTGCATCGCATCCTGGCGGCCGTCAGCGACATCGGCGATGCAGCCGTCGACTGCACGTGGTTGACGGCCCCGAAGGGCGGACGGCTGCGCGGGGCGTCGATGACGATGCCGTGCGATACACCTGTCGCGCTCGACATTCCCTATCCCGCCGGCGCGCGCGTCAGCGTCGAGGTGGGTGGGCGCGAGGTGGCCGGGTCCGATGTCCAGGTGCAGGACCTGTTCATTGTCGCCATGGGGGACAGCTTCGGATCGGGCGAAGGCAATCCGGACATTCCCGTTCGCTTCTCGCGCGAGCGTGTCGCGAGCTACGGCGATCCCAAAAAAGATGCCCAGCTGGTCGGCTATCCCGCGCGCGTCGGCGCCTGGAAAACCGTCGGCGACAAAGCGTTCATCGAGGCCAATCCGCGATGGCTGGATCAAGCCTGTCACCGCTCATTGTACTCGCATCAATTGCGTGCCGCCTTGCAACTGGCGATCGAGGAGCCGCATCGCGCGGTGACCTACGTGAGTTACGCCTGCTCCGGCGCCGAGATCACCGAAGGCCTGTTCCTGCGCTACAAGGGCCACGAATGGGTGCCGACACCGCCGGAAGTGTCGCAGATTTCTGCGGTCGCGCAGGCTCAATGCGGCTCGAAGAGCGCGCCGTCCGTCGATCTGCCGGAGGCCTATCATCTGGGTGGGCGCGTGCCCGAGCTGGTCGGCGGCCTCGTCCTGCAGAAGTGCGATCAGTCCCAGGCCCGCAAGATCGACCTGTTGCTGCTGTCGATCGGGGGCAACGATGTCGGTTTTGCGCGTCTCGTCGCCAACGCCGTGCTGGCCGATCAATCGATGCTGCGCCGGCTCGGCGGCTGGTTTGGTCAGGTGCACGGTTTCGCCGAGGCGGCCCACCAGATCGAGCGTCTCGACGACCGCTATAAGGCGCTCAACCGCGCCATCCACAACATCCTCTACGTCCCCTGGGGCGAGACGGACCGGGTCGTGCTCGTCTCCTATCCCGCGTTGACGTTGCTGGACGACGGCAGCTCGGTCTGCCCGGACAGCCGGGCCGGTATGACGGTGGTCCCGGATTTCGCACTTTCGCAGGAGAAAGCCCGCGATTCGACGGTCGCCGCCGAGCGCCTCAATGACATGATGCGGGATGCCGTTCGGCAACATGGTTGGACGTTTGTGGAAGCGCATCGCCAGCAGTTCCTTGGTCGCGGCATCTGCGCTGGGACAACCGAGGAAAACCCCGGCGTCGCCGACGATTTTAGTCTGCCGCGCAAGATCGGCGATGCGTGGGTTCCGTTCAATCCGGCCGACTGGCGCGCCTATGTCCAGCGCCAACGCTGGTTTCGCACACCCAACGATGCCTTTATGGCCGGCAATTTCCATGTCAGCCAGTCGATCATGCAGAAGGCGGTGCCCACGAAGACTCTGTCGTGGTTCCAGCTGCTGCTGGCGAGTCTCTACTCCGGCGCGTTCCATCCGACCGCGGAAGGGCAGGCGGCGATGGCCGACGCCACCGTGATCAAGGCCCGCGCGGTGCTGGCGAAATACGGCGCCGGGAGAGGGCGCTGATCGGCCAGTCCTGCAACCGTCGCCGAGCCTCAGCCTCGCAATTGCCGCGAGTGTATATTATGCTTTCACCGAACCGCAGATCGGGTCCCCACCATCCATGGCCTCGCGCGACGACATTGCCATCGAGATTACGCCGCAGGTGCTCCTGAAAGCCTATTCCTGCGGCATCTTTCCGATGGCCGAGAGCGCGGAAGATCCCGCACTCTATTGGATCGAGCCCCAGAGCCGCGGTGTCCTGCCGCTTGATCAGGTGCACGTTCCGCGCCGGCTCGCCAAGACCATCCGCTCGGGCGTATTCGACATCCGTATCGATACCGACTTCGATGCCGTGATCGACGGCTGTGCAGCCTCGCGGCCGGGCCGACGAACGACCTGGATCAACGTCCGCATCCGCCAGCTCTATGGCGCACTTTTTGACCAAGGCCACTGCCACACCGTCGAGACATGGAAGGGTGACCGGCTCGTCGGCGGGCTCTACGGCGTGACCCTGGGCACGGCTTTCTTCGGCGAAAGCATGTTCTCCACCGAGCCCGACGCCAGCAAAGTGGCGCTCGTTCATCTCGCGGCCCGGCTCATCCACGGCGGGTTCACGCTGCTCGATACGCAGTTTGTGACGGACCATCTGCGCCAGTTCGGCACGGTCGAACTCGAGAAGGACGCGTTTCACGCGGCTCTCGAGCGTGCCGTCCCCGGCAAGGCTGATTTCCTGGCGTTGCGGAAGGATGCACCGGCCGAGTTCGTTCTCGAGATTGTTCGTTGCGCGTCGAGGACTGCAGGCGATGGATCTGCATCACCCGCGTAGCCGTCTGGGCGGCAAGGCTCAGCGGCTGCTGCCTTGCGGCCGCAACAGTTGCCCCGGTTTGGATTGTGCGTCGACATTGGCTGGCGCAGCGGCGGACGTTGCAGAACTCGATCCATCCTCGTCGGCGAGATTGCGCCGCAAGCGGTTCTCCAGCGGACGGTTGATGATGCCGGCGTTGTCGGCGATCAACTCGTTGCCCGTCTGCCAGTAATCGTGGCCATCGGCCAGCGGCAGCATCTTATCGATCCAGGTCCGCGAGACGCCGGCAGGAACCCAATGCCGCTCCATTTGCGTGCTGTAGGCGCCTTTCACCCGCTTGAGCTTCGCGCCGGGCTGCGGCAGGCGTGTGATCTCATGGAAAAGCCAGGTGCTGGCGCGTGCCGCATAACGCGCGTCGCCCTGCAGGTAGATCGGAACGCACATCGAGCCACAGGTTCCGCCACGCTCGACGACGCTATCGAGCCGATGGGTGCGGCGGATGCGCTTGAGCAGAGCGATCACCAGCTCGCCCTCGCGGACGTTGCCGCCGCTCGAGTTCATGACCAGCACGAACCGGGTTCGCGAGGCCTTGAACGCGTTGAACGCCGATTCGATCTTTTCGGCCATTGGCGGCGCGATCGAGCCGGTCCAGCGCAGATACACACTGCCGGAGGCCCCGACCGGGCTGGTGACGCGCAGAAGGCCCGGCGTGATTGGCCCACGCGGCGGTTCTGGCGTCGTCAGCATCGGTGGCTCGGCAAGGGCCCCGCCGGCTGGCGCCATGATCGCGATCCCGGCGAGTCCCATCGCCCATTGCATGAGGCGAGACCAGAAAAACCCTCTTTGCAGGCGCATCAACGGCTCCGGAGCGACCTTGGTTGTCGATCCGATATATAGGAAATCATTGAGGAAAGTGCTCATTTTTCGGGCCGACTAAAGATGAACGGGACGTAACGGCATGGTTCAGAGTGGGTTCAGCGCGAAAGATGCATTCTGTGCCTCGACGGTTGGACATCAAGCCCGAACCCCGGTGCCCAGCCAAGGTTCAAACAGAAGGATCATCCCGATGACCAAGATCGCCCTCGCAGTTGCAACCGGCCTGATTGCCCTCACCTCGACGACCGCATTTGCCTATGATCGCACCGGCTATGATCGCACCGGCGAGCGTCGCGAAGCGTACCAGGAGCGGGCCATCGAGCAGGCGCGCCGCTCCGGCGAGCTGAACGGCCGCGAGTATCGCCAGCTGCAGTCTGAGCAAGCCCGGATCGACGAGCTGCAGCGCCGGGCCAAAGCTGACGGTCGCGTCGACCGCTATGAGTCTGCCCAGATCCGCCGCGCTCAGAATGAAGCCTCCCGCCACATCTCCCAGGAGAGCCATGACAGCGAGAAGGCCGGTGGTGGCCGCCGCTGGAACCGCTGGTGGTAATCAGCGACTTCCCTCTCTCTGAGTAAATTGAGGCTGCCGTTCCCCCCGGCAGCCACTTTTCTTTGCGTTCCGATGGGTCAGCCCACTGGTCATTCAATTCTTGGCGAAGCCAACAAGCGTTGTCATCCCGGGGCTTGTCCCCGGGACCCATCGTGCCGCTAGGTACGGAGCGTGAGCGCGTGTGACCGAAGCGCTTCTGGCTCGATGGCACTGACGCACCTCAGGCACGTTGGATCCCGGCAACAAAATGCCGGGAAAAAAATCGAATTGCCTTGGGGCAAACCCTGACGACCGGCGTGCATATTTTATCGCGCCGGAGCCTGTGAGGGGACTGACCCCGACGCCTCAAGGCATGAAACTTGGAGATGCGCCGTCAGCGCCCGATCAGAACCACTTGGGCTGCCACCAATGCAGCGCGGCCTTGATGGTGTCGGGCATGATGAAGTAGGCGAGCGCGATCAGCACCGCCAAGACCAGCATGCCGACAAAGATGGTGCCGCTGAGCGGTACCCGGTAGCTGAGGCCCGTTCCGGGAATGCCGAGCGTGATCATGCGGCGTCCATCGGCGCCGACGTTGACCGTCGCGCCGTGGCCGCCAACGCTGGCGCTGACGCCGGATTTGCTCAGGTTGATGTAGACCCCCGGGAAGATCTTGATCCGTTTCTGGAAGCGTAGGCCCATATCCGAGCTCCTCATCGTCGCTGTCGCCGCATGAGCAGCATGCGTGTTGCCGGTGGTCTCTTGAACCGGCACCGGACGCGTCGGCGTCATCCGGCGGCCGTCATATCGTATCGCGAACCTAGCGGTTCAAGCCGAACAAATTCCCGAACCGGCGCAGCTTATCCTTAACCTGCCCGACCGCTGTGCCCTTGGAATTGAGCCGCTCATGCGCCGATTCGCGCTCGAGCGTCACTTTGTATTTCTTCAGGATCGCGGTATCGGCGGCGAGCAGAGCGTCCCGCTCGGCAACCGTAATCGGCCCCACGCGCGACATCGGCGGGCGGATCAGCGTGCGCTGGACGATCGATGGCTCGCCCTTGTTGTGGAGCACGGAGACCAGCGCTTCGCCGACCTGCAACTCCTGGATGGCGCGCTCGGTGTCGAGCTTCGGGTTGGTACGGAAGGTCTCGGCGGCGGCCCGAATCGCTTTCTGCTCCTTCGGCGTGAAGGCGCGCAGCGCGTGTTGGATCCGGTTGCCGAGCTGGGCCGAGATGCGGTCCGGCACATCGGCCGGGCTCTGCGTCACATAGTAGATGCCGACGCCCTTCGAGCGGATCAGCCGCGTCACGCGTTCGATCTGGTCGAGAACGGCCTGGTTGGCGCCGTTGAACAGCAGATGCGCCTCGTCGAACAGAAACACCAGCTTCGGTTTATCGAGGTCGCCGACCTCGGGCAGCTTCTCGAACAGCTCCGACAGCATCCACAGTAGGAAGGAGGAATACAGCCGCGGCGTGTTCATCAGCTTTTCGGCCGACAGGATGTTCACCATGCCACGCCCATCGGGCGCGATCTTGAGGAAATCCAGAATATCGAGCGCGGGCTCGCCGAAGAACTTGTCGGCGCCTTGCTGTTCGAGCACCAGCAGCCGGCGCTGAATGACGCCGACCGTTGCCGGCGCGACATTGCCGTATTTGCTGCGCAGCTCGGCAGCCCGCTTCCCCATCTCGTCGATGACGGTTCTCAGATCCTTGAGATCGAGTATGGTCATGTTCTTGTCGCCGGCCTCGCGCTCGTCGGCGGCCCATTTGAACGCGATGTTGAGGACGCCCTCCTGCGGCTCAGTCAGTTCGAGCAGGCGCGAGAGCAGCAGCGCCCCCATTTCCTGGATCGTAGCGCGAACGGGATGGCCGCGCTCGCCGAGCACGTCCCAGAACGTCACCGGGAAGGCGGCATTGCCATAGCGCGTCAGGCCGATCTCTTCGGCGCGCTGGACCAGCACCTGCTTCTTGTCGCCCTTCATGGCGATGCCGGAGAGGTCGCCCTTGATGTCGGCGGCAAAGACGGGAACGCCGGCCGCCGAGAAGCCCTCTGCCAGAACCTGCAAAGTGACGGTCTTGCCGGTTCCCGTGGCGCCAGTGACAAGGCCGTGCCGGTTGGCGAGCTTCAGCTCGATGCACTCGGGGACGAGATCGCGATCCTGCTTGCTGCAGCCGAGTAGCACCAGCCCGTCCTGGACGTAGTCCTTGGGATCGGCGATCGGGCTCTCAGGGCCAGCGGCGCGCGGCGTCTCGGGCATGCGTGGCTCCCCTACAGGGCAAATATCCTATCGACCGCCAGCACAGGGTTGTGCTGCGGTTGCAACAGCGACTCGTTGGCCAATATAGTCTCTTTCCGTACTTTGGCTATCCGACGGCGGGCCCTGTCCCCTCGGTCATCCCCGGAAATCCGGGGCTAAGTCAGGTCGCGACTGGTGCGGGCCAATCTACGTCCCTGGGCTAGGCCCGGGCGTCCTCGCGGATCATGGCAGCGCCCTTTTCGGCGATCATGATCGTCGGTGCATTGGTGTTGCCGGTGGTGACTGCCGGCATGATCGAGGCGTCGATGACGCGCAGGCCCGAGAGCCCGCGAACCCGCAGCCGCAAATCGACCACCGCCATCGGATCCTCGCCCATCTTGCAGGTGCCGACCGGGTGATAGATCGTCGTCCCGGTCTGGCGGATGTGCTCCTCGAGGCCGGCGTCCGTGGTTACGGCGGGGCCGGGCACGATCTCGCCGTCGCTGTGGGCGGCGAAAGCGGGTGCGGCAAATATCTTGCGGGCCTGGGCCAGGCCGGCGAGCGCGACCCGGAGATCGCTCGGCGCGGACAGATAGTTGGGCTTGATCGCGGGCCGCGCCAGCGGATCAGCCGACGTCGCCATGATCGTGCCGCGGCTGTCGGGCCGCGCGATCGAGACTGCGATCGTGGCGCCCGGTTCGCGTTCGAGCGTGCCGAACTTCAGCTGATCGTAGCTGGCAGGCGAAAACAGCAACTGGATATCCGGCGCCTCGATGCCCTCGCGGCTGCGCGTGAAGACTTGTGCGCTTGAAACGCCGAACGTCAGGGCGCCGTTGCCGACGGTCGCCCATTTCGCGATCTCGCCGAGGAGGCGCACGCCGCGCGACAGCTCATTGATCGAACGCATCCCCGGCTTCAGGCGATGCGAGATGCGTGTTGCGTAGTGATCCGACAGGTTCGCGCCGACGCCTGGCAAATCGTGCTGCACGTCGACGCCAATCGATTTCAAATGCGCCGCGGGCCCGATACCGGAGACCTGCAGCAGATGCGGCGAGTTGATCGAGCCCGACGACACGATCACCTCGCGGCGCGCCTTGACGTCGGTCTCGCGCGACATGCGGTCGATCCGCACGCCGGTGCAGCGTCGGCCGTCGAGCAAGAGCTTCAGCGCCGTCGCGTTGGTGACGATACGCAGGTTCGGGCGCCGCCGGGCCTCGCGCAGAAAGGTTTGCGCGGTCGATCCGCGAAAGCGTCCGTTGCGCGACATCTGCGAGAACCCGACGCCGTCGGCCGGCGTCGCACCGGACAGATCCTTCAGGAGGGGGTGCCCGGCTTGTGTCGCGGCTTCCACAAAATGGCGCGTGATCGGCAGCACGGTGCGGTAGTCCTCGATCAGCAACGGGCCGTCCTTGCCGCGATAGGCGTCCTCGCCCGGGGCATAACGCTCGATCGCCTTGAAGTGTGGCAGGCAATCCTCATAGGTCCAGCCGCGGCAGCCCATCTGCGCCCAGTTGTCGAAATCCGCGGGATTGCCGCGCACGAAAAGCATGCCGTTGATCGAGGAAGATCCGCCGAGCACGCGTCCGCGCGGCCAGTGAATGGCGCGGTCGCCGGTTTTGGCGTCGGGTTCGGAGGCGTAGTTGTAATTGACCAGCGGATTGTAGAGCAGCTTCAGAACGCCGGCCGGCACATGGATCATCGGATGCAGATCGCGCGGGCCGGCCTCGAGCAGGATGACCTCGCTGCCATCCGCCGAAAGCCGGTTGGCGAGGACGCACCCAGCGGAGCCCGCTCCCACAATCACATAGTCCGCTTCCATCGCCCGCTCCCCGCTGATCCTCGGCCATACAAGGCCACAAAAAAGTCTACTTCCTGCCGGCCGCCGCGCAACTGTTTCGATGAATTTCACCTAAATGCCGCGCTCAGACCCGGTTCAGGGCGCGGATGGCAATCTGTGCGCATTGGAAACGTCCACACGGAGACTGACAATGTCGATACTCAAGACTGCTGCGACCGCATTCGCCCTGTCGTTGACGGCTGCGACCGGAGCGCTAGCTCACGATACGCGCCCGATCGATCGTACGCAGGCATACCAGGAGCAACAGATCAATCAGGCACGGCGCACGGGCGAGTTGACCCGGCGGGAATATTACGCCCTGCAGAACGAGCAGGCGCGCATCGCCGAGTTGGAAGCGCAGGCCAAGCGCGATGGGGTCGTAACGGGGCGTGAATACCGCCAGATCCGCGAGGCGCAGACGGATGCCGCTCAGCACATCTATGTCGAGAGCCAAGACCGCCAGGTCAACTGGTGGCGCCGCTGGAAATCGCGGCACGGCTACTGAGCCGATCGCGGGGCGCGGCCACTAGGACCGCGCCTCGGCCATTTAGCACAGGCCGTCCTGTCGCCGTTCAGCTGCCGGGCAAGTCATGGATTTCCGGCAGGTACATGTCTTTCCAGCTTGCTGGCTCGATCTTGATGCTGCCGATCCGGTGCATGAACTTGGCAACCTGGAGGCTTCCGTTCGGTGTCGCACTGAAGACCATATCCGGCGCATCGAGGATTTTGAACAGGTTGTCGACGCCGCTCTTGTCGCCCGTCACGTCCGCATAAGTCTGCGCTGACTTTCGCCGGTCCGCATTGATCATTGCGATTGCTTCCTTGATTGCCTCGACGACGGCTTTCATCGTTTTGGGGTTGGCGTCTCGAAAGCTTTGCAGCGCCATGGTCACGCCGTTCGTACCGGGCCCGCCATAGACCTCATGCGACGTCAGGATCTTTCTGATCCCAGGTTGCTCCAAGGCGCGACGGTCGAACGGCGGTGCCGCAAAATGTGCGGTAATCTCACTGGCGCCTGAGAGGAGAGCTGCGAGCGCATCCGGATGGCCGCGCGAGATCGTCAGCGCATCGACCCGTTTGTGCTGGCCGACACCCCAGATTTTCTCGGCGGTCATTTGAAGAAGGATCGCCTGCGTCGAATTGAGGACGCCGGGAACCGCAATTTTGTCTTTCTCTGTGAAGTCTGCGATCGTCTTGACGTCAGGGTTCCGTGTCACGAGCACCAGCGGCACGGCGTTGAAGGCGGTTACGCCCATGACATTGGTGCTTCCACGCGTCCGTGCCCAAAGCGGCAGAAAGCTTGGAATGCCGGTCCCGGCGATGTCGACGCTCCCGGATAGCATCGAGTCCCGGATTGCGTCGTTGTTGGAGACCCGATTGACCGTGACTTTGGGTGGCGGCAGTCCGGCAGCCTGTGCATGCTTCTCGACAAGCTTCTCCCGTTCCATCACGGCGAACGCCAGAAACGTGAGGCCGGGGCCGATCGCGAAGCGCACCTCGCTTGTCTCGGCCTGCGCGGGGCGCGGCAAGAAGAGCATCGATACAAGTGTCGACGAGATCAGAAGCGAGAGCGCGAAAACGGCTGCCCGGCCGATACAGGACGGGTGGGGCGTCGTCGAGCACAGGGTGCGCATGGGTGTCCTCCAGCTGAGACAAGTCGAATGCTGGAGAATGATAGCGTGTCCCGATCAGGCCGTCTCGCGCGCTGATAGTCACGCGGTTCGGCTCAGTCGAGGTCGAACTTGTCCTTGTAGTCGACGGCCAGCGCCGGGTCCTGTGCCGCCTTCGTCAGGACGCAATCGCCGACCACCAGGGTCTCCATCTCGCAGCCCATGAAGCAGCGGAACGCATCTTCCGGGGTATTGACGATCGGTTCGCCGCGCACGTTGAAGCTGGTGTTGACCAGCACCGAGCAGCCGGTCCGCGCCTTGAAGCTTTGCAGCAGGTCGTAATACCGGGGGTTCGTCTCCTTGTGCACGGTCTGGATGCGCGCGGAATAATCGACGTGCGTGATCGCAGGAATGTCGGAGCGCGGCACATTGAGCTTCTCGATGCCAAAGAGTGCCTTCTGCTCGGCCGTCATGCTCTGGCGGCGATTGCGCTGCACGTCGGCGACCATGAGCATGTAGGGGCTTTCGCGGTCGTGCTCGAAATAGGCATCGACATCCTCGGCGATCACCGACGGGGCGAACGGGCGGAAGCTCTCGCGGTACTTGATCTTCAGGTTGAGGTTCTTCTGCATCTCGGGATTGCGCGGATCGCCGAGGATCGAGCGCGCGCCGAGGGCTCGCGGCCCGAACTCCATGCGGCCCTGGAACCAGCCGACGGCATCGCCTTTGACGAGACTGTCGACGGTCTTGTCCATGAGGGTGCCATTGGCGTGAACCTCAAAGCGCGCGCCGGCCTTGGTGAGGCGGCTTTCGATTTCCGCCTGACTGTAGTCGGGGCCGAGATAGGAGCCCTGCATGGCGTCGAGTTTGCCGGTCTCGACGTGCCGCGGCTTGTTTAAATGCAGGTAGTAGGCCGCAAGCGCTGCGCCAAGCGCGCCGCCAGCATCGCCGGCCGCCGGCTGAACCCAGATATTCTTGAATGCGGAGTCACGCAGCACCTTGCCGTTGGCGACGCAGTTCAGCGCGACGCCGCCGGCCAGGCACAAGTTCGGGATGTTGTAGGTCTCAGCGAGATTGCGGGTCATGCGCAGCATGACTTCCTCGGTAACCTTCTGCACTGACGCCGCGAGATCCATTTCGCGCTGTCCCATCCACTTCTCAGCATCGCGCGGCGGCGCGCCGAACAGGCGATGGAACTTGTCGGTGGTCATGGTGAGACCGGTGGCATAGTTGAAGTAACTCTGGTCCAGCCAGAAGCTGCCATCGGGCTTCAGATCCATGATGTTGTCGAGGATCAGATCGACATATTTCGGCTCACCATAGGGCGCGAGGCCCATGACCTTGTACTCGCCGGAATTGACCTTGAAGCCGGTGTAGTAGGTGAACGCCGAATAGAGCAGACCCAGCGAGTGCGGCCAGTGGATCTCCTTGACGGTCTCGAGCGTGTTGCCGCGACCGATGGCAACGGACGTCGTCGCCCATTCACCGACGCCATCCATGGTGAGTACGACGGCTTCTTCATAGGGCGAGGGGAAGAAGGCGGATGCGGCGTGGCTCTGGTGATGCTCGGCAAAGAGCAGCTTCGCTTCGATGTTTTTGCCGCTGGCAGCAAAGGGTGTCAGGGCCTTCGTCAAATTGATCTTCTGAAACAATTTATCCTTGAGCCAGACCGGAAGCGCGACACGGAACGACTGATAGCCGCGCGGCGCGTTGCCGAGGTAGGTCTCGAGCAGCCGCTCGAATTTCAGCAGCGGCTTTTCGAAGAAGACGACGTGATCGACGGCGTCCAGGTCGCACTTGGCGGCGTCAAGGCAGTAGCGCACGGCATGCACTGGGAAGCGCGCATCGTGCTTCTTGCGCGAGAACCGTTCTTCCTGGGCAGCCGCCACGATGCGGCCGTCCTCGATCAGCGCGGCGGCACTGTCGTGGTAGTAGGCCGAGATGCCCAGAATACGCATGTACGGTTCAACCTTTCGCGGCAAATCGAGCGAGGAGGTGAGGCGGATCGGCCCGGTCCGCCTTCACGCTCAGAAGACGGTGTAGATGAAGGGTGCGATGGCCGAGCCTTGGGCGAGCAGCAGCAGACCGCCGACGATCACCAGCATGGCGATGACGGGAAATAGCCACCACTTCTTGCGCGCGGTCATATAGGCAGCGAGTTCTCGGACGAGTGAGAGCATGCGGATCTCCGATTGAAACGGTTCGTGTCAAACTGAGGCGGGGTGCCTCGGGTTGGAGCAGGGGCAGGAGAGTCAGAATTGGTTGGTCATGGCGCTTTTCGCTTTCGGGTCCCGCTCGATCCAGTAGCTCTTGGCATCGGGCCGGCGCTTGAGCTGGAGCGGATCGCGGCGCAACTGCATGGCGAGTCCGAAGGGCACGATGGCGACCAGGAACAGCACACCCATGATGATCGGGCTCATGATTTTGTTGAGCAGAACCGCGAATTTCATCCAGACGATGTTGAGCGGCCGCAGGATGTGTGGCGCCAGCAGGCTGATGGCGAGCAGCGCGGCAGCTATAGCAAGCGCGACCGTCAGGACTATGGAGTTCGAGCGCCAGAAGTAGGCGACGACCAGCGCGACGGCGGTGAACACCAGCCCCGTCGAGCGGTCTGGCGGCAAGGGCACGTCCTCGTGGGCGAAGTGCTCGTGAAAATTCTTGGCCATGTGGGTCCTGCGCTGACATCCGCCACCAACAGGAGCGGATGATGCGGCCCGTGCAAAGGACATGCCGGAGGAAAACGCTGGGCTCTTGGATTGTCCGTGAGGGGCGCAAGCATGGTTTACGCCGCGTTAACATGGTCCGTGCCAAGGTTCTGCCGTGGTTGGGCCATGCTGGCGGGGTAACGCTGGCGCCTGTGTGGTGGGATGCGACCGAGCGGGATGGGTGTCTCGCGCGGGTGCAGGAAGCGGGTTGCGTGTCGATGCGTGGTTGGGCGTTTGGTCCGCGGCGCCCTCAGGGCTGCGTGCGGTCGGTTATGATGCGGGTGGCGGCAGCAAAAGTGCCCGCGATCACGATGGCCATTGCGGTGACGGCGCTCGGGATCGCCGCCTGCTCACGGTCTGCTCCGACGTCCCATGGTGCTGTCAGCCGGCCAAGTGTGGATCCCAAGACCGGAACATCGCCGAGCCAGCGGATCGTCGAGGACGGCCGTCCGATTCCTAGGGGCGGCGGCGTCTACAAGGTGGGTACGCCCTATCAGATCTCCGGCCGCTGGTACACGCCGCAGGAAGAACCGTCCTATGACCGGGCGGGTGTCGCCTCCTGGTATGGAGATGACTTTCATGGCCGCAAGACTGCCAACGGCGAGATCTATGACATGCGCGCACTGACAGCGGCGCATCCGACGCTGCCGATGCCGTCCTATGTCTGGGTGACGAACCTGGACAATGGACGAACGCTGCTGGTGCGGGTCAACGATCGCGGTCCTTATGCGCATGACCGGCTCATCGACCTGTCACGGGCGACCGCGCGGCTGCTAAGCTTCGAGGGTAAGGGCTTGTCCCGCGTCCGCGTGCGCTATGCCGGACCGGCGCCGCTTAACGGCGACGATCGCCGCGAGCAGACGTTTGCTCGCAGCCAGCCGTGGTACGGCATGGGCGAGCCGGCTATTGCGCAACGGCGATCGCCAATGATCCGGCCGATGGCGGCCGGCGCATCGCCGAGCCGTTGGTAAGGGCCTTCAGCCGGCGGCAATGCCCTCGCGCACCAGCGCCTCCAGGTCCACTGGCGCCCGGCCCATGTTGAGCTGGCCGTCGGGCGTGCGCGGCCACTCGCTCTCCGGTTTGTCCCAGTAGAGCTCGACACCGTTGCCGTCGGGATCGTCGAGATAGAGCGCAATCGAGACGCCATGATCGGACGCGCCGGTTAGCTTTATGCCGGCGGCGACGACCCGTGCCAGCACTTTGCCAAGTTCGGCCCGGCTCGGGTAGAGAAGGGCGACGTGATAGAGGCCAGTGCTCGTCTTGGCTGGTGCTGTGCCGCCCGCGCTCTCCCATGTGTTGAGGGCGATGTGGTGATGATAGCCGCCTGCCGCTAGGAATACGGCACCTGGGCGGCGCTGCATCACCTCGAAACCCAGCACATCCCGCCAGAAGCTGAGCCCGCGGTCGATATCGGCGACCTTGAGATGGACATGACCGATTCGGACACCGGGATGGCTGGGTTTCGGAGTGCCGGGTTCTGGAACGAGTTTCTGCATAGGAATTGACCTCTTGTCGCGCGTATTCGCCGTGCTTCTAGTTAGTCGCCGCTGCATGTCCCGGCAAGCCGAAGTGGGTGTTAGACTTAGGATCTGCTTCGTTTCACGAGAGTGTGATCAAGGAACCGATAGCCGATGGCGACGGCGCTGTGTCGGGATTGCTGTTTGATGTTGGATGGGCGTCCGCCCGCGTGCCCGGATTGCGGCTCGGAGCGCATCGTGGCGCACCCGGAGCTCGTGCAGCTGACCATCGCGCACATCGACTGTGATGCCTTTTATGCCTCGGTCGAGAAGCGCGACCGGCCCGCTCTGCGCTATGAGCCGCTGATCGTCGGCCACCCGGGCGGGCGCGGGGTCGTGACGACGGCCTGTTATCTGGCCCGCAAATTTGGCGTGCGATCGGCGATGCCGATGTTCCAAGCTCTGGAGCGCTGCCCTGATGCCGTGGTGATTCCGCCGGACATGGCGAAGTACAAGGCTGTGAGCGCCGAGATCCGCGAGATTTTCAACGAGGCGACCGCGGTGATCGAGCCGGTTTCGCTCGATGAGGCCTACCTCGATTTGTCCTACGAGAACCGGGCCGCCGACATGAGTGCAGCGGAAGCGCTTGCGCTGATTTCGCACCGGATCGAGGTGGAGATCGGGATCACAGTGTCGATCGGACTGTCGGCGAATAAGTTTCTGGCGAAGCTCGCCTCCGAGTTACAGAAGCCTCGCGGCTACTCGGTCATCGGGCGGGCCGAGGCCAAAGCGTTCCTGACCGGCCTGTCGGTGCGCAAAATCAATGGTGTCGGTGAGGTGATGGCTGGCCGCCTGGAAGCCGCGGGCATCGCCACGATTGGCGACCTGCAAAACCTGCCCGCGATGCAACTCGTCGCGCAATACGGCAAGTTTGGCCGCCGCCTCGCGCGCTTTGCGCAGGGTGATGACGATCGCGAGGTGACGCCCGATCGCGAAACGAAAAGCATTTCGGCCGAGACGACGTTCCGGCGAGACACGGGCTCCTTGGACGAACTGGTCACGACCGTTCGCGCGTTGACCGAACGGGTGGCGGCCTCACTTGCACGGCGTGAGCTGGCAGGGCGCGCTGTCGTGGTGAAGCTCAAGACGTCGGACTTCCAGTTGCTGACGCGCAGCCGGCGGCTTGGCCGCGCGACGCAGCGTGCCGACGTGCTGCTCGAGGCGGCTTTGCCGTTAATCGAGAAGGAAGCGGACGGGCGCACGTTCCGCCTGATCGGCATCGGCGCTGACCAGCTGGTGCCGGCCGACAACGCCGATCCGCCCGACCTGTTCGGAAAGATCGGCAGCTGAGGCCTGGCTGCGTTCACACTGTATATGGCTCCGCCAAGACGCGGCATCCGAAGGGCCAAGACAATCACGGCGCGGGCGCGCAAGTGGGCACCTGGAGCGCCAAGGATTATTGCATATGCTGGCCGCCGTTGATGGCGATATTGGCGCCGGTGACGAAGGCGGCTTCCTCGGAGCAAAGGTAGATGATCAGGCCCGCGATCTCCTCGGGTTTGCCGAGGCGCGAGACGGGGATCTGCGGAATGATCTTGCCTTCGAGAACGTTGGCCGGGATGGCCGTCACCATTTTGGTGCCGATATAGCCGGGGGAGATCGTGTTAACCGTCACGCCTTTGCGTGCGGACTCGAGTGCCAGTGACTTCGTGAACCCGTGCATGCCGGCCTTGGCGGCGGCATAGTTGGTCTGCCCGAAGGCTCCCTTCGAGCCGTTGACCGATGACACGTTGATGATGCGGCCCCAGCCACGCTCCATCATGCCGTCGTGCACCTGTTTGGCCATGTTGAAGGCGCTGTCGAGGTTGGTGTGCATCACCACGTCCCAGTCGGCCTTGGTCATACGTTTGAACGTCATGTCGCGGGTGATGCCGGCATTGTTGACCAGGATCTCCACTGGTCCGAGGTCCTTGACGACCTGTGCGACGCAGGCCTGGCAGGAACTCGTAGCTCGCCACGTCGCAGGGAAAAGCCCGGAATTCGTATCCGCGGCCCTTCATGTCACGCAGCCACTGGTCCGACGTCTTGTTCGACGGAGAGTAGGTCACGGCCACGCCATAGCCAGCGTCCGACATCTTGGTCGAGATGGTTTCGCCAAGACCGCCCATACCACCGGTGATTAATGCGACGCGTTTGCCCATGTTGCTCTCCTTGTGACGATGCCTCAATGATGCGGTCAAGCTTAGCGCCGAATTCCGCGGATGGAACATGGCTTTCGATGCTGCAGGTGCACACAACGGTTGACGCCAGCCCTAGGTTCGGCCAGTTGGACGGCATGCCGTCGGGTCGTTAGAAGTGAGCCAGCCATTGAGTTCAATTATGCCAACGGAACCGCCAGCTCCCAAGACCGCTGCCCCGGACCACCCGCGCGTCGCACTGTTCGTCACCTGTCTCGTTGATCTCCTCCGGCCATCCGTGGGTTTTGCAGCGGTGAAATTGCTCGAGCAGGCCGGCTGCCGGGTCGAGGTCCCTCAGGGCCAGACCTGTTGCGGTCAGCCCGGATACAACTCGGGCGACACCGCTACAGCCGCTGCGCTCGCCAAGCAGACGATCCGGGCGCTCGAACGGTTCGACTACATCGTCGTGCCGTCGGGATCGTGCGGCGGAATGTTGGGAAAACACTATCCGGAACTCCTGGCCAATGATCGCCAGTGGGCGGACCGCGCCAAGGCGTTCGCCGCCAAGGTCCACGAGTTGATCTCGTTCCTTGTCGATGTGCGCGGGATGACGCGGGTCGACGCGAAGCTCAACGCAAGCGTGACCTATCACGATAGCTGTTCGGGATTGCGCGAGCTTGGCATCAAGGAGCAACCGCGCACACTGCTCAGGAGCGTCGCGGGTCTTGAACTCGTCGAGATGGCCGACTGCGAGATCTGTTGTGGCTTCGGCGGCACGTTCGCCGTGAAGTACAGCGATATTTCCAACGCCATGGTCGAGAAGAAGTGCGCCAACATCACCGAGGCGAAGACGGACCTCATTCTCGCGGGCGATCTCGGCTGCCTGATGAATATGGCGGGCAAGCTCCGTCGGGAAGGCCGCTCGGTGCAGGTGCGCCATGTTGCCGAGGTGCTGGCGGGCGAGTTGTCGGAGCCGCCGATCGCCGGGCCGCGGGAATAGGGAATTGCGACTGCAGCCGGGATGATAGCGTTGATCGTCCTTTGACCGTCGCGTGGCGCTACGGCACAGGAAATCATCAAACTGATAAGATCGAAATCGATTTAACGCGTAGTTATTTTTAAGCAATACCAACATGTTATCGCCCCATTGTTTGAACAACTAGGGAGGCAGGCGATTGGGGGAGGACACACCAGGAGAGTGTCCAATGAAGAGACTGGGGATGTTGACGGGGGTTTTGTTGTGTTGTGCGCAGTGGTCACAGGCGGCGGATCTCGGGCCGAATGCTCGATCGCCTGATAGTGCGGTGCCTTATGCGCATGGTGGACCTTACAATTGGTCAGGCTTGTACGCTGGCGGCTTTGTCGGCACGGCACATTCGATCTGGACGATTGATTTCTTCCGCAACAACAATCACGGCCACGCCGAGCTGGCCTCCGATGGCCTCGCGGGAGGCGCTTGGATTGGATACAATTGGCAGGTCGGTCCGCGCTGGGTGCTCGGCGTCGAAGGAGACCTGGGGTGGACCAATGCCAGTCAGCACAACGAGATTTTTGACAACGACCACACGGACTCCTCGATCGGCCCCTTCGGTTCGATCCGCGGACGTGTCGGTTATGCCGTCGACCGCGTCATGTTCTTCGCGACCGCTGGCTTGGGCTGGGCCCAGATCAGTCAGAATATCCAGAAAGGCCGCAATGCCGGTGAGCAGGTCGTCTGGGAAAACCAGACTGACGCCGGATACGTAATCGGCGCGGGTATCGACTACGCCTTCGACAGTCGCTGGATCGGCCGCGTGGAGTACCTCTATTCCGACTATGGAAAGACAACGCTTCAAAATCGGGATGGCAATCAAGCCGACTTTCAAAACGACATGAGCTTGTTGCGTGTGGGGCTGAGTTACCGGTTCTGAGCGGCATCCCAAGGTATCTGCAGGCGATGCGGCAGGTCGCATCGCCTGTGGTTCCCACCGAGGATGGTCCGTGGTGGCCCCGCTTGGCCGGTCCAGGCAAACCTGCTACGTCGCAGGAAAGCCGGATATGGACCGCCAGGATACCCGCCGATGGACGTCACAGCACACGCCTTCAAGGAAAACGCCAAGGCTGCCCTCGGTGACCGCCAGTTGCAGCGGGCGCTGGCGGGGCTGCCGGGCGGTCTCGTGGCGCAACGGACGGCGGCACGGGCCAACTTGCCGGAGTTCGAGGCGCTGCGCGACGTTGGCCGCGACATCAAAAATCACACGCTCGCCCACCTCGATCTTTACCTGGAGGCGTGGGAGGCGAAGGCGACAGCGGCGGGCGCCAACGTGCACTGGGCGCCGACGGCCGCCGATGCGCGCCAGATCATCCTCGAAATCTGCAAGGCAGCGAACGCGAAGGTCGTCACCAAGGGCAAGTCGATGATCTCCGAGGAGGTGGGCCTCAACGCGCACCTGCAAGCAGCCGGCATGGAGGTCGTGGAGACTGATCTCGGAGAATACCTCGTGCAGATCCGCAAGGAGACGCCGAGCCATATTATTGCGCCGGCGATCCACCTGACGCAGGAGCAGGTGGAGAAGGATTTTCGTCGGCTGCACACGCATCTGCCCAAGGACCGCGTGCTCACTGAAGCGCCGCAACTGGTCAATGAGGCGCGCCAGATCCTGCGCGAGAAGTTCATCAAGGCCGACGTCGGCATTACCGGCGCGAACTTCCTGATTGCGGAAACCGGCTCTTCGGTGATCGTCACCAACGAGGGTAATGGTGATTTGACGCAGTCGATCCCGAAAACGCACATCGTGATCGCGTCGATCGAGAAGATCGTGCCGACCCTGGTAGACGTTTCGGCGATCATGCGACTGTTGGCGCGTTCGGCGACCGGCCAGGAGATCTCGACCTACCAGACATTTTCAACGGGTCCCCGCCGCCCCGGTGATCCGGATGGGCCCCAGAATTACCACGTGGTGGTGCTCGACAACGGCCGCTCGGCGCTGCTCGGCACGCCCTTCCAGGAGGCGCTGCGTTGCATCCGCTGCGGGGCCTGTATGAACCATTGCCCGGTCTACGGCGCCGTCGGTGGGCATGCCTATGGCTTCGTCTATCCCGGGCCGATCGGCGCCGTCATCAATCCAGCGATTATCGGCCTCAAGGCGGCGCATCATCTGCCGAATGCGTCGACGTTCTGCGGACGCTGCGAGAGCGTGTGCCCGATGAAGATCCCGCTCCCTAAGCTGATGCGGGACTGGCGGACGGAAGAGTTTATCGAGGGCGGCGGCGGCCGTGCGGCACGCTTGGGTCTCAAGGTCTGGAGTTCATTCGCCCGCCGTCCCCGGCTCTATCACGCCGTCTCGCGGATCGCAGTTGCGGCCCTCAGCGCGATCGGGCGTCGGCGCGGCGCGTTCCGGTGGTTGCCCTTCGCCGGTGGATGGACGCGCCATCGCGACATGCCGGCGCCGCAGGGGCGCACCTTCCAGCAGCTCTGGGCCGAGCACGAGCGCGGGGTGCCGCGCGCATGACCGACAACACCGAGCGGCGCCGCCAGATGCTCGATCGCGTACGCACGCGGCTCAACGACGGTACGCCGATGGCGGCGCGTAAAGCCGCCGTTGCCGATCGTCTCAAGGGGCAGGTGCCACACCTGATCCCGGAGCGGGCCAAGCAGAATGCAGTTGTGCTCAGGGCCCAATTCGTCGCCTTTCTGAAAGGGCAGACGGCAACTGTTCTCGACGTCGCCTCGATGGACGCCGTGCCGGCCGCGGTGGCGACCTATCTGCGCGGACAGAATTTGCCGTTGCGCCTGCGCATGGGCAGCGATGCCGAACTCGCACGCCTGCCTTGGTCGAACGAGGCGGCATTGACCCGCGAGAGCGGAGCGGCGGTGGGGAGCGACGAAGTCGGCCTGTCGCGGGCAGTTGCCGGCGTTGCCGAGACGGGAACGCTGGTCCTGGCCTCGGGTGCGGCTAATCCGGTGACGCTCAATTTCCTGCCGGAGACCCACATCGTCGTGCTCAGGGCGTCGGAGATCGAGGGGAGTTATGAGGCAGCATTCGATCAGGTTCGCGCCCGCCTCGGCCGGGGCGTGATGCCGCGCACGCTCAATCTGGTCTCGGGGCCATCACGGACGGCCGACATCGGCGGCCGTCTGGTGGTCGGCGCGCACGGCCCCCGCCGCCTCTGCGTGGTGATCGTCGGCGCCTAGGCCTTGTCCAATCCGGGTCGGGCGCCCCGACGGACGGTGCGGCCATTTTCGCCAGTGGACGGCCGAAGAATAGGGCTTCGAATCAACGCGGTTTGCTCTACTGTTAAGGTCCATGACGCGGTACATCTTCATCACCGGCGGCGTGGTCTCCTCGCTCGGAAAAGGGCTGGCTTCAGCGGCCCTTGGAGCACTTCTACAGGCTCGCGGCTATACGGTCCGGCTTCGGAAGCTCGACCCCTATCTGAACGTCGATCCGGGAACCATGAGCCCTTACCAGCACGGTGAGGTCTTCGTGACCGACGACGGTGCCGAAACCGATCTCGATCTTGGGCATTACGAGCGCTTCACCGGTGTGCCCGCGAAGAAGTCGGACAACATCACCACGGGCCGGATCTATCAGGAGATCCTCGCCAAGGAGCGGCGCGGGGACTACCTCGGCGGCACCGTTCAGGTCATTCCGCACGTGACCAACGCCATCAAGGAATTCGTGCTGTCGGGGAACGACGGCATCGATTTCGTGCTGGTCGAGGTCGGCGGCACGGTGGGCGATATCGAAGGCTTGCCGTTCTTCGAGGCGATCCGCCAGCTGGGCAACGACTTGCCGCGTGGCCACGCCGTCTATGTGCACCTGACGCTGGTCCCTTACATTCCCTCGGCAGGCGAGCTCAAGACCAAGCCAACTCAGCACTCGGTGAAGGAGCTGCGGTCGATCGGCATCCAGCCGGATATCCTGCTGTGTCGTTGTGACCGCGAAGTCCCGGCCTCGGAGCGCCGCAAGATCGCGCTGTTCTGCAATGTCCGCGAAACCGCTGTGATCCAGGCCCTCGACGTGGCGTCGATCTATGACGTGCCGCTCGCCTATCACCGCGAAGGGCTCGACCGCGAGGTCCTCGCCGCCTTCGGTATTGAAGGTGCGCCGGCGCCGAAGCTCGAGCGCTGGGAGGGCATCTCCAAGGGAATCGCCTCGCCCGAAGGCGAAGTGACGATCGCGATCGTTGGCAAGTACACCGGTCTCAAGGACGCCTACAAATCGCTGATCGAGGCACTGGTGCACGGTGGCATCGCCAACCGCGTGAAAGTCAATCTCGAGTGGATCGAGAGTGAGGTCTTCGAGCGCGAAGATCCGGCGCCCTATCTCCAGGGCGTCAACGGCATTCTGGTGCCCGGCGGTTTCGGCGAGCGTGGCGCGGAGGGCAAGATCCAGGCGGCGCGCTTCGCGCGGGAACGGCGTGTTCCCTACTTCGGGATCTGCTTCGGCATGCAGATGGCCGTCATCGAGGCGGCCCGTACACTGGTTGGCATCGAGGGCGCGTCGTCGACCGAGTTCGGGCCCGCGAAGGAGCCTGTGGTCGGCTTGATGACCGAGTGGATGCGCGGCAACGAGCTTGAGAGCCGCAAGGCCGGCGGCGATCTCGGCGGTACCATGCGGCTCGGTGCCTTCGAGGCACACCTCGCCAAGGGCAGCCGCATTGCCGAGATCTACGGCACGACTCGCATCTCAGAGCGCCATCGTCATCGGTTCGAGGTGAATGCCAGATATCGCGAGCGGCTGGAGAAGGCGGGAATGAGCTTCTGTGGCCTCTCGCCGGACGGCCTTCTGCCGGAGACCGTCGAATTCCCGGATCACCCGTGGTTTATCGGCGTGCAATATCACCCGGAGCTGAAATCGCGCCCCTTCGAGCCGCATCCGCTGTTCGCCTCGTTCATTGGTGCGGCGGTGGAGAAGAGCAGGCTTGTCTGACGACGCGTCGCGTCCTTTGCGCAGGCAGCGGGCCGCGCAATTTCGGATTTTCATTTCGATGGATGCAAGGGCGCAACCCGCATAGCGCAGAAGCGGGTGGGTCGGCGTTCTTTCAGCGTCGGTGGCCAAGAACTTGTTGGCAGCACCGGGTTCGACTGCGCAAGACAACGACCGCGCGCCTCAGATGCAAGACTGGTTCGGGCAAAACGCCCTGTTCTTGTCGAACGTCTTGTCGTCGGAGCCCGACTGCCACCAGTCGGCAACGCCTGCCTCGACCTTCTTCTGTGGCGGCGAGAAGTCGCCGGCGAGCGTCCGGTTGAGGTCGTTCTTGATCTTCTCGGTCATCTGATCGGAGCAGTAGTCAGCATCGCCCTTGGCCAGATCACCAACCTTCGCACGGGTCTGATCGTAGCCCTTTTCGATTTTGGCCATGGCCTCGGCCGAGCCGCCCTGAGTCAATTCGTAGGCGAGATAGGATGCCCTGAGCCGTGCGGGATCGAAATTGTAGCCGCAGCGCTGGGCGCGCGCACTGGGTTGCGGCGGCGTGCAGCATCCGATCCTGCGCCGTGTGCGCAGGCGGTGGCACGGCTGGTGAGGCCGCCGGTTTGCTGCCGCCACCGAACAGCGAGCCTGTCGTCAGCCCTGCGCTACCCGACGAGCAGGCAGCGAGCCCGCTGCACACCAGGGCGATGGCAAGAGCAGGACGGAGTGATCGAAGCGTCGGCATTCGGCGGATCCTTAGCATGGGTCCGGCAGGATTGGCCGGTTCGCCGCGCTGCGTCAATCGGCTCAAGGCCACATCCCCACCGGAAACTGTTCTATCGGGCAATAAAGGCCGTTTTGGCTCACTTGGAGCTGAACAGGGGCCCGTTGATGTGGTGGTTGCGAAGTCTACCGCATCAGCTCCTTCATGCCGCGGTCGAGGCCGTCGATCGTCAGTGGGAACATCCGGTTCTCCATGATGTCCCCGACCAGCTTGATCGAGGGCGTCCAGGCCCAGTGGTTCTCCGGCACCGGATTGAGCCAGATCGCGTGCTCATAGATGTTGGTGACGCGCTTCAGCCAGGCCGAGCCCGGCTCCTCGTTCATATGCTCGACCGAGCCGCCCGGCACCGTGATCTCGTAAGGGCTCATCGAGGCGTCTCCGACAAAGACGACCTTGTAATCGGCCGGGAACTTGTGGAGCACGTCGAACGTCGGCGTCTTCTCGGTCCAGCGCCGCCTGTTGTCCTTCCACACGAACTCGTAGAGGCAATTGTGGAAGTAATAATGCTGCATGTGCTTGAACTCGGTGCGCGCCGCCGAGAACAGTTCCTCCGCCATTTTGATGTGCCAGTCCATCGAGCCGCCGATGTCGAAGAACATCAGCACCTTGATGGTGTTGCGCCGCTCGGGCCGCATCTGGATGTCGAGATAGCCTTTGCGCGCCGTACCCTTGATGGTGCCGTCGAGATCAAGCTCGTCGGCAGCGCCCTCACGCGCGAACTTGCGCAGGCGCCGCATGGCCACCTTGATGTTGCGGGTCCCCAGTTCGATCTTGTCGTCAAGATCTTTGAACTCGCGCTTGTCCCATACTTTGACGGCGCGGAAGTTCTTGTTCTCCTTCTGGCCGATGCGCACACCAGCCGGGTTGTAGCCCTCGGCGCCATAGGGTGACGTGCCGGCGGTGCCGATCCATTTCTTGCCGCCCTGGTGGCGGCCCTTCTGTTCCTCGAGGCGCTTCTTCAGCTCCTCCATGATCTTGTCCCAGCCGCCCAACGCCTCGATCTTTTTCTTCTCTTCGTCGGAGAGATAGAGCTGGGAGATGACGCGCAGCCATTCCTCGGGGATTTCCGCGTTGGCGGCGTCGCTCATCAGCTCGAGGCCCTTGAAGACGTGGCCGAACACCTGGTCGAACTTGTCGAGGTGGCGTTCATCCTTCACCAGGGCGGCGCGGGATAGGTAGTAGAAATACTCGACCCTTTGATCGGCAAGGTCTGCCTGCAAGGCTTCCATGAGGGTCAGATACTCCCGGAGCGTGACGGGAAGCTTGGCGGATTTGAGTTCGTGGAAGAAGACGGTGAACATGGGTTTGGGTCTCGCCCCTGGTCTGGCTGGTCTGATTATAGATAGCGTGAAACAGGGCCAAAGCCCAGCCGACCTGCGTAACGGCTGCCCGATTGCTGTCGCAACCGTTTGGGGGAATACTCGGATCGTCCCGGACCGGAGGAGACCCAACATGACGATAGGCCAGGTTGAAAATCCATCGGCGGCCTGCGCCGGCGTTAGCGTCCACTTCGTCGGCTGCGATCTGATGGCGGCAGGACAGGGGACAGCGGCCCCACCTCGCCCCGATGCGGTTGGGCGTCGCCAGGTCGTGGTTGCCGGCAAGCGTATCAAGACGATCGATATTCACGCCCATTGCGCGGTGCCGGCAGCTCTCGCACTGCAGGGCCTGAAGCTCGCCGGACCGGGGTTGCGGACCGATCTCGACGCCACCGACGAACTGGATGTCCGCCTTGCGGCTATGGACGCGCAGGGGATCGATGTCGAGGCGTTGAGCATCAATCCGAATTGGTACGAGGTGGCAGACCGTGACCTCGCGGCGCGTATCATCGCCATCCAGAACGAAGCGTTGGCCGAAATCTGCGCCGAAAGCCCCGACCGCTTCGTCGCCTTCGCCAGCGTCGCGCTCCAGTTCCCGGACCTCGCCGCCGCACAGTTGGCCGATGGCGTCAAAAAGTACGGGCTAAAGGGAGCGGCGATCGGTGGCAATGTCGCCGGCGACGAGATCAGCGATCCCAGGTTCAATCCGTTCTGGGCGAAAGCCGAGGAACTGGGCGTCGTGGTCTTTATCCACCCGCAAGGGGACGGCGCGCCGTCCCAGCTCGGCCATCGTTTCAAGGGCAATGGCTATTTGAGCAATGTCATCGGCAATCCACTCGAGACGACAATCGCGCTCTCGCATCTCATCTTCGAGGGGACGCTCGATCGCTATCCGCGCCTCAAGATCTGTGCGGCGCACGGCGGAGGGTACTTGCCATCCTACGCCGCGCGCTCCGATCGCGGATGTCCAGTTCGCCCCGATTTGTGCACCGGCGGCACGCATGGCCCGATCAAGAAGCAGCCGACCGAGTATCTGCGCCAGATGTACTACGACACCATGGTGTTCACGCAGGAAGGCCTGCGACATCTGATCGCCGAGGTTGGTGCCGATCGGCTAATGATCGGGACGGACTTTCCCTATCCCTGGACGACGACGGCTGTGGAACACGTCCTGGAAATGCCGGATCTCAGTGATGCGACCAAGCGCGCGATCCTCGGAGAGACCGCGGCGGCATTGCTCGGGATCAAGAATTGACGGCGTTGATCCCGAGTGTCCAGCCCTAAAGAGATTGCCTGCGCGCGCGAATATCAGATCGCCACGCCGAGCATGATGCCAATGTTCTGGACGGCCGCCCCCGAGGCCCCCTTGCCGAGGTTGTCCAGGCGCGCCACGAGCACCACTTGGCGGTGTGCGTCATTGGCGAACACCCGCAGCTCCAGCTTGTTGGTATCGTTGAGGGCCAAGGCATCGAGGCGGCCGCCTTTGGCTGATGGGTCATTTGCTTTGACCACCTGAACGTACTGAGAACCCTCGTAGTGTTTTTCGAGGGCTGCTTCGAGGTCGCGCCCGGTGGGCTTGCCGGGCAGCGTATCGAGATGCAAGGGGATCGAGACCAGCATGCCCTTGTGATAGTTGCCCACCGACGGCACGAAGATCGGCCGGCGGTTCAACTTCGAATAGAGCTGCAACTCCGGCACATGTTTGTGCTCCAGGCCGAGGCCGTAGAGCTCGAACAGCGGCGCTTTGCCGGTGTCGTAGGCTTCGATCATCGACTTGCCGCCGCCCGAGTAGCCGGAGACCGCATTGACGGTCACCGGATGATCGGACGGGATCAGGCCAGCCGCCACGAGTGGGCGAAGCAAGGCGATGCCACCCGTTGGGTAGCAGCCGGGATTGGAGACCCGTTTTGCTTTGGCGATGGCCTTGACCTGCGCCTTGTCGAGTTCGGGGAAACCGTAGGTCCAGTTCTTGGCAACCCGGTACGCCGTCGAGGCGTCGACGATCTTCGGGGAGCCCGTGCCGAGTGCATCGGCGAGCGCTACCGCCTCTTTTGCGGCCTCGTCCGGCAGGCACAGCACAACGAGGTCGACCTCTTTCATCAGGGCCTGGCGAGCCGAGGGGTCCTTGCGCTTGTCCGGAGCGATCGAACGGATCTCGACGCTGCTGACTTTGGCCAACCGGTCACGGATCTCCAGACCGGTCGTGCCGGCTTCGCCATCGATGAAGATGGCCGGTTTGGTGCGGGCTTGGCCAATGCTTGGCGTCCGGGCTGTGGCTTTGGGTGCTGTCTTGGTCGTCATGGCACGGGTCCTTCAGGCGTGATCTGCAACTTGGAGCGGGGACCGGGACGCGGCAACAAAAAAGCCGCGCTCGGGGCGCGGCTGGCGGTGAGGCTTGCGGGATCAGGCAGCCGTCATCGCGTCCGCGCGGAAGAGCGCTGGCGACGACGTCGGATGCTATGGATCGGAAGTCTCATAGCTGCTTTATGTGGTGAACCGGCCTGTCTGTCAATTGTGAGACGAGCAGCCGGCGCAAGTCCGGTGGGGTGATCGGGGTCCAGGACGCCGCGAACGGCCACCCCAGCCGGCGCTGTGATCAGCGACCGTTTAACGCGCTGGTGTTGGTGCAAAAGTTGCGTGCGTGACCGGTTTCGCCGGTTCGGCGAGAAGTAGGGACATTCGCAACGTTAGGACCGCGATTTCCGCCGCCTGCTTGCTCATCTCAGTCGCCTGCGCCTCCAGCCGGCGGTGCAGCTCTTGTGTCGCCGAAACGTTGAGCATGGCGATCGCTTCGTAGTCGACCATGCGGAAATCGCTCACCTCGCGGCCATAGACGAACACGCCTTCGCCGCCGGTTTTGAAGTCGGTGCGGAACCGGCCCTCGGCAACTTCCAGCACCTCATGCGTTGCCTGGTTGGATTTGTCGATCAGCTTCACGCGATCGCCGACTTTCAGGTCGGTTGCGAGATGCGTCCAGCCGTCCTTGACCACGGCTGGTTTGTAGATGTCGGGGATGGCGTCGGTGTTACGCTTCACGGCTTGCGGGAACACCGTCTCGACCTGCTGCGCGATGACCTTCTTTTCCTTGGTCGTGCCTTTACCGATGGTGTCGATATAGCCGTAGTCCGTCACTGCTATGCCATTGAGCGTCGCCAGATCACGCGCCGGGTCCGAGCGCCCGTCGATACGCTTGATCCGCTCGTCGGAGTGGGCGAAAAATTGCCGAGCCGATATAGCATCGCTGGCATACAGGGAACCATCTATCGGGGCGAGGTTAGCGTCACCCGAGGTTGCACCGTTAGTGGATAGTAGACCAAAAGTACCTAAGAGGTAAACGCCCGTGCTGCCGTTGATTTCCACCTTCGCTCTGGTTGGGTTGCTCGTCCCAATGCCGACCATGCCATTGTTCAAGATCGTCATTGGATACGACGGTGTTGCAGAACCGTCATCGCCATTGGCTGTGATGACATAGAGGCCGTTGAATGACTGCCCGATGCCAAAGCGCGTGGTGCCGTTCGTTCTCCATTTGACGACGCCGCCATTGGGTAGCTCGACGGCGCGTCCCCAACCGCCTGTCGACCATACGCTGGAAGCGCCGTCGATTTCGAGCTTCGCGCCAGGCGTCGTGGTCCCGATCCCGACTCTGCCGGCGCTGTTCACATAGAACCGCGAGTTGGCTCCCTGCAGGAAATTGATCGTGCCGCCCGACGCGACATTATTGATCCGGTATTCCTTGGTGGACGTTATTGAAGCCCTGGAACACGCCGAGTGTGTTAGTGTGGTCATACATCAGCGCGCCGGAATAGGACGTCGCGCTGCCGCTTGGAGTTCTGCAACGCGAAGGCCGGTTTGCGAGCCGCCCGTGTTGTTGAACCGGATGCTCATGAAATCGAGCGGCGCCGTGGTGCCGAGACCGATCTGTGGGCCGGACTGAAACAGCACCGAATTGTTGAGCGTCGTCGGGCCCGAAAACTTGCCGATGAAATCGGTGGTCTGCGCCAGAGCTGTGCTCGATGCCGAAAGCGCGAGTGCGACCAAACTGCACGCGCCAAGTTTGCGGGGCGCGCGACTTTTCAAAATGCGCATGGTAAATCTCTCTGCTTAAATGCAACGAACGTTCTGCAAACGAGGCGCCAGGCAAGAATCGAGGGAAAACCTCGCCGCATTTGCAAGCTATGGAGCGCGACCAAGCGAGTCAATGTCATACAGCTGATTCAGTGGTGTTCATCGCGGCGCCCGTGGTAGCCGACAAGACCAGGGATAGGCGGGGGGGCGTCCATCGTCTAAAAGTAGTTGACGAGTCCATCCTGGAGAACATCATGGCCGACGCGATCCCGTTCCGCAAAGAAATGGACTTCGAGTACGGTGTGCCGAAGGAGTTGGCGCCAGGCATCGTGCGCATCGTCGCCAACAATCCGGGGCCGTTTACCTACAAGGGAACCAATACCTACATCCTGGGGCAGGGCCGCGAAATTGCACTTGTCGATCCCGGTCCGGAAGACGACGCCCATTTCGCGGCGATGACGAAGGCTATCGGCGGGCGCACGCTCAAGACCATCATTGTCACGCATACGCATCGCGATCACGTCGACGGACTGCCGCGGCTCGCCGCGGCGACGGGAGCCAAGACAGCGGGCTTTGGGCGGACCGCCCGCAATAAGGGTGGCAAGAGTCCGTCCGGCGGAGAGAATTACGACGAGGACTTCAAGCCCGACATCGTGCTCACGGATGGAAGCCGGTTTGCAGGCGAGGGGTTCGAGCTGACTGCGTTGCACACGCCCGGCCACGCGCCGGACCACTTGTGCTTTGCCGTCGAGGGAACAGGCATCCTGCTGTCGGGTGATCACGTCATGAGCTGGAACACCAGTGTCGTGGCGCCGCCGGAGGGCAACATGGCGGCTTACATGCACTCGCTCGATAAGCTGAAATCGCGCGACGACAAGATCTATTTGCCCGGCCACGGCGGGCGGCTCGAGCAGCCGCAGCGCGTCGTCAAGGCGTTCATCGTGCACCGCCAGATGCGCGAGCAGGCGATCTTCGAGTGCGTCAAGGATGGCTGTAAGACGATCGAGGAGATCGTACCTATCGTTTATCGCGGGCTGGATCCGAAGCTTTTGGGCGCTGCTTCTCTTTCGGTGGCGGCTCACGTCGAGAGCCTGGTTGAGCGCGGGCTTGTCCTTTCGGTTGGGCCGCTGACGCGACCGGAGCGCCTTTCTGTCGCTTAGGCACGGCAGCGTCGGGCGCGGCCCGCCGGCGCCGCGGCCGATCTGAGCCCGTGACGCTGGCTTCGAGGCGCGCCTCGAGCTCCTTGTAGAACTTGCGCACACGATTGGCATTGCGCCCGAAGTCGTGCTGGCCGTAGCGCGAGGCAGAGCGAATATCGACGCGCGTCTCGCGCTGGTCGCCCTCGATCCGAACAACGATATCGTCGTAAAAACCAATGATGAGCGTGCGGTCCACCGCCTCGATCAGACCGGGTTTGCCGCGCCCTTGCGGCGCCTGATCGGCGATGATTTTCCAGCGCAACCGCCGGGCCGTTTCGGTAACCAGCTCGAACATCTCGTTGACGGGGCGCGGAATGACCACGGGGCGCACGTCCGGATAGGCCGCGATCTGCATCTGGGCGACGGCGTTTCCCCGATAGGCGATGGGATTGGCACCGGCGGGACGTTCCTTGGCCAGAGCCGCAAAGCGCGGCGGAGATCCTGGATCAGTCGTTACGTCGTTAATCGGAGGGAGCGAGTACAGGAGGGGTGTCACGGACGCCGGCCAGGCCAACAACGCAAGACCGAAAAAGAGGCCGCCAGCCGCGCTCCAAGCACCCGAGCGGCCTTGCCGCCAGATCGACACGAACGCCGCGATCCCGAGCAAAACAGCCAAAACTGCGCCTGCAAACGCCGCCCCGAAGAGGTTGAGCGCGACCGGGGTTGGTAACGTGAGCAGGCGGTGCAACACGATCCCGAACAGGGCGATCTGAAGACTAAAAAGCGCGACCCGGCGCGACCAGGTCGCCAAGGGCGTCGGGAAGATGGCGAAGGCATGGCTCATGCGCCCGTCCGCCTAGCGCCCGTTCTTGGCGTCATGAAGTTCCCTCGGACCTTGTATTTATCTTGTCACGCTCGTGGATCGGCTGCAGCATAATCAGGATTCCGGCGAAAATGAAAACGATGACATCGTCTCGAGGGAGGCTCATTCATGGTCACACTCACCAACTTTGCGAACCGTGATGTCGAGGCGCTGCTGCATCCGACGACCAATCTTGCGGCCCATCGGACCAGCGGACCGCTGGTTCTCGACCGGGCTGAGGGGGTCTACGTCTACGACGCCAGCGGTAAACGCTACATCGAAGGTCTGGCTGGCCTCTGGTGCACGGGGTTGGGCTACGGCAACAAGGAGCTGATCGAAGCGGCCCGCCAGCAGATGGAAAAATTGTCCTTCACGCATCTCTTTGGCGGGCGCAGCCATGAACCCGCGATCGCGCTTGCCGAGAAGCTGAAAGAGATCGTGCCGATGGCGGCATCTAAGGTGTTTTTCACCAGTTCCGGCAGCGAGGCCAACGATACGCAGATCAAGCTCGCATGGTACTACAACAATGCCCTGGGCCGGCCGAAGAAAAAGAAGATCATCAGCCGCATCAAGGCCTATCACGGCACTACCATCGCCACGGCGAGCCTCACCGGATTGCCGGTTTTCCATTCGGACTTCGACCTGCCGATGGCCCGCGTGCTGCACACGTCGACGCCGCATCATTGGCGCAATGCCGAGCCCGGTGAGTCAGAAGAGGATTATGCGACCCGCCTGGCCCGCGAGCTCGAGGACATGATCGTCCGGGAAGGCCCTGAAACCGTCGCCGCGTTCATTGCCGAACCCGTCATGGGTGCCGGTGGTGTGCTGGTGCCGCCCAAAACCTACTTCGAGAAGATCCAGGCCGTACTTTCGCGCCACGATGTGCTGATGATCGCCGATGAAGTCATCTGCGGTTTCGGGCGGACGGGCCGCTACTGGGGCTCGGAGACGTTCGGCATTCGGCCCGACAGCATCACGATGGCGAAAGCAATTACATCAGCCTATATGCCGCTTGGAGCCGTGACGATCACCGAGCCGGTCTATCAGGCCATGCTCGACGAGAGCCGCAAGCTTGGCGTTTTCGCGCACGGCTTCACGTATTCGGGTCATCCCGTGGCGTGCGCGGTGGCGCTGAAGACGCTCGAAATCTACGAACGGATCAACATCGTCCGCCATGTCCAATCGGTCTCCCCCGTGTTTGACTTGCGGCTCCGCGCGCTCGGGGATCATCCGCTCGTCGGCGAAGTTCGCGGCGTTGGACTGATCGGCGCCATCGAACTCGTCCGAGACAAGGCGCAGAAAGCGTCTTTCGACCCCCGCCAAGGGGTCGGTGCCAAGGTCGTCTCGTTGGCGCAGGAAGAGGGACTGATCGTGCGCGCGGTTGCCGGCAACTCGATTGCCGTGTGTCCGCCGCTCGTGATCGACGGGGCTGAAGTCAACGCGATGTTCGACTCACTTGGTCGCGCACTGGATCGAGCGCACGCGTGGGCAATCAAGGACGGCTTGCTTGTCCGCTGACGATGCTTAGAGCCAGGAGAGCAGCGGAAACCGCGGCTTGCTCCGAACGCATCGTGCGGTGATCGTCGACTTGCGATATCCCGGTTGGCAGCGGACGAAGCCCACGGCTGCCGGCGGGGGTGCCAGTCGCGCCGTTCCGGGATGCGCGACCACCGGTGGCGCCACGGCCAAAACGGCGCTGGCGCTAATGGCCAGCAATCCCAAGCATCTCGTCAGACCCATAGCCTACTGGTCCCGTCGTCTCGGCAGTCGACCCGCTGGGCTTGTGGCTCTTAGGACGAACCGTCCACGCTCCCATTGACGCCAGTACTATGCGTGCTTCGCGGTCAAAGTGCCAGATCCCTCGCATGGCTGCGGCACCGGGTCCGTTGGTCGTCAAGGGTAGAGGCGCGAAGTGGTCCAACTGGCGGCTGGGTCCCGGCGCCGGAACACCAGGCGGTCATGAAGGCGGAACGGCCGGTCGGCCCATAGCTCGATTTCCAAAGGCACCACGCGAAACCCAGACCAATGCGCCGGGCGAGGGATCTCGCCGATCGGATAGCGTGCTGTAACGGCTGCGACAGCCTTTTCCAGTGCGAAGCGACTTTCGAGCGGGCGGGATTGTGCCGAGGCCCAGGCCCCGAGGCGCGATCCGCGGGCGCGCGTGGCATAATAGAGGTCTGCTTCCTGCGCGCTGACGGTGGCAACGGTTCCGCGCACCCGCACCTGCCGGCGAAGGCTTTTCCAGTGGAAGCACAGCGCGGCTTTTGGGGTGGCCAGCAACTCGTGGCCCTTGGCGCTCTCGACGTTGGTATAGAAAACGAAACCGCGCTCGGCTCCCCTGTCTGTCCCGTCGAGCCCTTTGAGCAGGACCATGCGGACATTCGGCAAACCAGCGCCGTCGACGGTCGCGAGTGACATTGCATTCGGATCATTGATTTCGTGTGCCTGTGCCTCCCCGAACCAAGTCTCGAATAGGGAGAAGGGATCGCTTGCCGATGTGAAATCCGGCGCGGCGGTTGGCTGGGTGGCAGGTGTGCGGTTGTCGGCCATGGGGATCCATCATCGGCTTTTGTGAAATCTGGCACGTGAGGCAACGTCAGCTTAACCAAACTCGGCCATTCTTAGAAACGTATCGTCCGCAGCGGCGGATCTCGTAGTGTCGTTCAGCGTCGAGTGTGTCATGAGTTCATCAGTGTCTTTGTCGACTTTGGCGTGTACTGTCGCCTCTGCCGTGCTTCTTGTCGGGCTGGTCTTGCTTGCCCCTGACTCCGTCAGCGCGCAAGGCGCCAAGCCGGGCACCACCCAGTGTTCATGCCCAGAGCCTGACACGCTGCCCAAGAAAACAACTCGCCCCAAGTTTGCCGACGCCCGCCCGACGTCGCTTGACCGCTCTGCCGAAGTGGCCGTCCTTGAGGCGGTTCACCTTGCGCTGACGGAGGTTGGTGACGGGTCGTCTTACGTCTGGCACCGCAAGGACGGTCATCTCTCCGGGGTGATCCAGCCGACGACATCCTTTAAGGACCAGTCGGGAAAAATCTGCCGCCACATCGTATTGACATTGTCGGCCGCCAATCAAACCAAGCGGACCGAAGGTATTGCCTGCCGCCTCGCCACGGGGGTGTGGCAACTCGAAGGTTAGTGCCGGGCGTTAGGTCGAGATGCGGCCGATAATCTGACGGCGGAGCGACGGGTTTCGGTGCAGCAGCGTTTTGACTTGCAGGCCCAGTGCCGGGTGGCGCCAATGCGGCGACACGTCAGCCAAGGGAATAAGGACGAAACCACGCTGCGGGATGGCAGGATGAGGTAGAATAAGCCGCCCTGGGATACGTGTTCCGACGCGGGCGACGCCGAACTGGCGACCGCCGAAATCCAGAATATCGATGTCGAGCGGGCGGTCGCTCCAGCGCGGCCTCGCCACGCGACCCGCTGCGCGCTCCATACTCTTAACCAATCGCAACAGGCTGCCCGGAGCAATCGAGCCTTGCAGTCCGAGAACGGAATTGTAATACTGCCGCCGGCTTGACCCTATTGGTCTGCTTACATAAATGGGCGATGTTGCGATCGTGCGCAGCCCATGACGGGCTAAGTCGAATGTAACGCGTGCGAGAGTATCGACCGGTTGCCCGATAGGTGAAGGCAAGTTCGAGCCGAGGCCTAGCCAAATGATCGGCGCGCACGTTTGGAACAACTCTTTCTCCTGTTGACTGTTTATTCCCTCGCGCAAGAGTGTATATGAATATACTAATTGCTACTTGGTCATAGACAATTTGCTCGCTATGTGTGAGCAACAATCCTTGTGCAAAGCTGAGTTGCGGATTCGGTTGCCAAGGCTTCTCATTGACATTGATCATTGCTCTCATTGAAAGGTAGCACCGATGTACTTCTATCCGACGGAGCGAGTTGCGCTTTTCATTGATGGCGCGAACCTCTACGCAACTGCGAAAGCGCTAGGGTTCGACATCGACTACAAGCGGCTCTTGTCGCTCTTCAGATCCAAGGGTCAGCTCGTTAGAGCATTGTATTATACCGCGCTTGCTGAGGATCAGGAGTACTCATCCATTCGCCCGTTGATCGATTGGCTCGATTACAACGGCTATACAATGGTGACGAAGCCGACCAAGGAGTACACGGATTCCTCGGGCCGACGTAAAATCAAAGGCAACATGGATATCGAATTGACCGTCGATGCCATGGAGCTGTCCGAGCACCTTGATCATGTCGTTCTGTTTTCGGGTGATGGGGACTTCAGAAGCTTGGTCGCAGCCCTGCAACACAAGGGCATTCGCGTGAGCGTCGCGTCGACGCTGCAGACGCAGCCGCCAATGGTTGCTGACGAACTCCGTCGGCAGGCGGATCAGTTTATTGATGTCGCAGATCTCGAAAAAGACATCTGCCGGGACCCCGCCGCCCGGGTGCCGCGCGAAGCACGTGAGACGCGATTGCAGCAGTTCCGCGCGCAACGAGGCGACCGCGAACCCTATCCGGCTGGCGACGATCCGCTTGATTTGTGAGCGCGTTGAGCGTGTGAATGGCTCGCGCGAGCAGCAAACCCATCGAGCCGTCGCGCGATTGTTCGGGCTGTGGTCGGCTCGTCGCTTTCCGGCTCGATAATCGCCGAGCGGAGCCAGCCTGGCATAATTCCCCCGTCGCTTCGTTCGGATCGGCTGATGCGCGCCTCCTGATCGTCGGCTTGGCGCCAGGCCTGCGCGGCGCCAATCGAACCGGCAGGCCGTTCACCGGCGACTACGCGGGAGACCTCCTCTACGCAACGCTTCTTGAGACGGGCTTCGCAACTGGCTCCTACATGGCTCGGCCTGATGATGGCCTGGAGCTGGTGGATTGTCGCATCACGAATTCGGTTCGATGCGTTCCCCCGCAGAACAAGCCGACGCCCGCCGAGATTGCGACCTGCCGCCCCTATCTGGTGGCGACTATGGCGGGAATGCCGAAGCTCCGAACGATTTTGGCACTCGGCAGGATCGCTCACGACTCCGTGCTGACCACTGTAGGCGCCCGGAAATCGCATTTCGCGTTCAAGCACGGTGCTCGCCACGCAGTCGGGGACGGAGTTGACCTCTTCGATAGCTATCATTGCTCCCGCTACAACACGAACACTGGCGTATTGACCCCAGAGATGTTCCGAGCGGTGCTCGCTGCGATCCGTGCCTCGTTTGCATCAACATGATAAAATGGCACCGCCGTTGTTTGAACAGTGTTGTGCCGATTCCGGAAAAATGATAAAGTTCAACCATAGATTGAAGAGTACATCTTCGTTGCGGAGCGTCAGATGCGTTTTCCAATTCAGGCTCGCGGCCCGGAGAGCCTGGCGTCCAGCATCCATTTGAATCGAAGAAACATTTTATCCGCGGCAGCAGCTGCTGCGGCCGGTGCTCTGAGCGGCCCAGCCGTAGCTCAGCAGGTCGCGGCTGCTGCCCCACCCGACACACTGCATGGATCGATGAAGGCGTCCGCTGGCCGCCTTCGACCGACGTTTGTGAAAGATCTTTCCCAGATGGTCGACCTGAATACGACCAATCAGGGGGGAGCCTATTGGAATTTCCGCTCCTACATCACGCCGATTGAGCAGTTCTTCGTTCGCAACGAGTTTGGCACACCGCGAGCCGAGCGCGAGCCACGGGTGGATCGTCGCACTTGGACGCTTGAAATTCACGGCAACGCAGTCGAGCGGCCGCTTGTGCTCACGTACGATGAGTTGCTGAAGATGCCGTCCCGGTCAGTGATCGCCACGATGGAATGCGCGGGTAACGGGCGGTCGCTCTACTGGGAACAGCAGGGGATGACGACCGCGCCAACCGAAGTGAGTGGGACAGGCTGGGGCTTTGGAGGGATCGGGCAGGCCGAATGGCAGATCGTGCCGATGAGCCATATTCTGGGCCTTGTCGGGCTGCGCAAGGACGCCAAGCAAGCGCTGTTCTGGTCGGGGGTCGACAACCGGGAAAACAAGCCCGGCGCCGCTGGCGACCGCGGCCGGCCGCTCCCCATCGATGTCTTGAAGTCGCTCGCCGATTTCTGTGGCCTGGCCTACAAAATGAACGGCCAGGACTTACCGGCAGATCATGGGGCGCCGGTGCGAATGGTCGTGCCGGGCTGGTGCGGTGCCGGCTCGACCAAGTGGATCACCGAGATCAAAATCGCGAGCCATAATTTCTGGGTTCCCCTGAATACGTTGGCGCACGTCAAGATCGGGCCTGACTACCCGCGGCCAACGGCCGAGGCGGGCGATGAATTCCGGTTTGCCACCCCAGATCGTATTCTTGGACCTGCCGTTGAATGGTGTCCGCCCAAGTCGTTTCTGACCCTGCCACTCGTCATCGAGAAGCAGCCGAAGTTTCCCCACAATTACCCTTTGAAACCTGGCGAGTGGCCACGCCTGACGGCAGGCCCGCAATTGATGACCGGATTGGCCTCAGCACCGCGCTTCGGCGTTAAATCAGTCGAGTACCGCATTGATGGCGGACCCTGGCAAGGCGGGCGCTTGATGGGGCCGAACATGGGGCGGTTCACATGGGTCCGCTTCCAGTTTCCGTGGGTCGCGCCGGCTGGCCGCCACATGATCGAGACGCGCGTAACCGATCTGCGAGGTAATGTTCAGCCGGAAACCGTGCCCTACAATAAAGGCGGTTTCGATTTCTGGGCGATCGCGAAATTCCACGTCGACGTTGTCTGACGTTCCGCCGTTGGATTCACCCTGTTTCATAACGTTGTCCGCGGGTTTCCGCGGTAATTGGCGATGTCGGCCCGGACGCGATCGCCATTTGGCATGTCGGGTGCTTGAGGCAGCGTGAAGGTGTATCGCGCGTAGTGACAAGGCGCTCTGGCTGTCTCATTCCGGAGCGATCCACCCTCGCCACCGCCGAGGGATGCGCCGTGCACATGTTTACGTTTTCGGAGTTGATCGCGATCGCGCTGTACTTGGCGACGCTTGGCTTTGTCTTCGTCGTCTACCGAGCGCCCGCCGGATGGTTCCGCTCACTGATGGGTGCCGCGGCGATAGCCACGGGCTTGCTGGCGAGCGCAGCCGTCGTTGGCAGCTATACCGGGCAAGCCGAAGCCTGGTTCGATCCCCGACAACCCGCTCCGGTGAAGCGCCCGGGCGAGGGGCCCCTACCGGATGCGCCAAAGGCTGTTCCGGTGCCGCCGAAGCCTTCCAAAAGCTTGCCGGCATCGACCAACAGCGCGGCGTTGACGCCGACGCCGAAATCGACGCTCGCCGGTCCTGACGGCACAGCCTTCCGTGATTGCGCTGAATGTCCCGAGATGGTTACGATTCCGGCTGGTCCGTTTCCGATAGGCGCGCTGGCGAGCGATGGTGATGCTCGGCCGACCGAGCAACCGCACCGAATGGCCGAAATTACCAAGCGCTACGCTATCGGGCGCTACGAAGTGACCGTGGCCCAGTACGCGGCCTATGCGAATGCGACGCGACGTCCGGTTCCAACGTGCCTCGACAAGCCGCAGACCGAGCCCAGGCTGCCGATCCAGTGTGTGACCTGGAGTGAGGCGCGGGCCTATGCGCTTTGGCTCGCGGTACGGACGGAGGCTCGGTATCGTCTGCCCAGTGAGGCGGAATGGGAGCGGGCTGCGCGCGGGGGCAAGCCGACACGCTATGCAGCGGGAAGCACGCTTCCCGCGAAGGCTGCGAATATCGGCGGCGGGGAAGGCGCCCGTGCCGTTGGCTCATTTGCATCCAATCCATTTGGCCTTTTCGACATGATGGGGAATGTCGCCGAGCACGTCACAGACTGCTGGGAGCCACATCACGACAACACGCCGGCGGATGGCCGGCCTCTGGATGCGCGGCCATGCCCGAAGCGGACGGTGAAAGATGGCTATTGGGCGGAAGATGCGAAATGGGCCCGCGTATCAGCGCGACGCGCGATCGATCCGGCGAAAGGCCTTCGTGGCGTTGGCTTCCGGGTCATGCGCGAGTTGAATTGACTGAGGTTCGATCACGCGCTCGGCAGCGCCGGGTCGCGGCGTGGTTCAGCGATTCAAGACCGCGACCAAGGCCTTCACGTTGCCGCCGTTCTCGGCAATGTGGTTCTCGAACAGCTTCTTCATGAACGGCGTCATCCAGAAGCCGTAGACCATGGCGTCGCGGACACGGTACGTCGTTCCGAATTTTGTCAGAAGCCACCGCACATCGTAGGTCTGGCCGTCCTTCAATGTGATCTGAGTGTCGACCATCAGGCCGGCTCCACCCTGGACGCTCGACAGAACTTTGTAGCCGGCCAACGGATACTTCGGCGATTCCTGCGCGGCATAGCGACCAATGAAACGCGCCATGCCGTTGATGTAGTTGGTGCGGTCCTCGGGGGCCAGCTTGCCACGGTAGCTGCCAAGTGCAAAATTTCCGATATAGCCCGTATCGGCATAGCGATGGACGACGCTGGCAATCAAATCGGGGGACTTTGATCGCGTTGCGGCAAGCAGTTCCCGTGCAACCCTTTCCATGAAGGCGACGGCGGGATCCGAGGCGCGGGCGCTGGGGACCTGGATCGGTATGATCGCCAAGACGATGGTAAGTGTTGCAATCCAAAGGCCGTGCATGCCCCGACGCGCTATGGCACTTGTCATTCTATCCCTCGTCACGCTCGTGCGTCCCTTCGCCAGCCACTACCGTAGCTGAGCGCAATGGATCACAGGTCATCTATCCCGTCAAAGTCTCGCCGGCTGGCACTACAGAGATGACCTAATCGAGCAACATGGGCAGCTCTGTGGCAAGTCAGCAGATCCCGAACGGAAAGAGGGCTGCGCCTGGGGCGCAACCCTCTCGAACCTGTCCAAACCAAACCGTGGAGCCTGATTTATTGCGTGAGCTTCTCGATCTGCTCCGCGCTCAGCAGCAGGACGACACGTTGGCCGCTTCGCTCGATTGTTTCCCCGTCGACCTTCAAGGTCTTGGAGCCGAGTCCGAGAAAGCCACCTGTGCTGATCTCGACACCTTTGACCTGGCCGTTGGGCAAACGGTCGACCTTGGCAACGCTTCCGATACGCTTGCCTTGCCGGTCAACGACCGCTAGCCCCGTCAGGTCGCCGGCTTGTGCGGCCGCATCGGGTCTCGGGCCGGCGTCGGATTTGGCTCCAGGCGCAATTGGCGGATTGCTCGGGCTCGCAGCTGGTGGGACAGGCCGGGATGGCTGGTTTGCCGGAATCTCGGATTTGGGTGTGTCGACCGCTGGGGCCTGCGCATTGGCGGCGGTGAGCACGCCCATCAAGGCCGCCGTCATGAGTGCCGCGGCGCCAGCCAGGATCGCTTGTCGCGTTGTGCGGTTGAGGTTTCGATCGTTCATGTGTTCGACTCCTATGTTTGCCCCGACGCTGGGGCCCCGCGACGGAGCCAAGCAGGTGCTTCGCCAACAGGTACAAGGGAGGTAGGCGCACAAAACTGAGTTTAAACCCTTGAAAATGCGGAAAGCGATCCCAACGCGAGCCGGTGCTCGGAGTGAGTAGAATAGGGCGCAGTGGAGCATTGGCAGTTGAGACTGGCGGTGCCCCGGCCAAGTCAGGCGCGAGCTAGCCCAAGACCCAGAGCAGGAACTTCTCGCGACGAGCGTGCGTAAAGGCTCTTGGCCGGCACTTCTGGGAGGCCCAGCAACGCCTTGGTCGCGTCGATCGTCGCCTGGGGCATTCGGTCAGCAACGGCAACTAAAAGGCATTTCGCTGGATCTGGATTGACCAGCACAAGCTCATGGCGCAACCCGGACATCGTCGCCCGGACATGATGTGCGACACCCTGATATGAGGCGAGTGGGGCATTCCAAGTTGTCGATCCGAACAGGCCCTTCTGTTCAACCGTCACGGTCGCATCGGCAATCGTTATCCGAGCTTTTGCGCCCAGCCGCCCGACGATCCGCTTCAGCGGGTAGACGAACAATGCCGTCCAAATCAGCAGCCCGGCGAAGATCTGGACTGCAGCGAACGGATGATTGGAGATGGCAGTCAGCGTCGAAGGCTCGGCGACGGCTTGGGCGGCAAGCATCGTCAATGGCAAGGCCAAGCCGCCAATGGCGGGTGTCAGCATCAAGATCGACAGCCAAGCGGATGCGCGAGAGGCAGAAAGCTCCAGGACGAGGGGGAGCGCATGGAATGGAGCCGCCGGAGAGACGGCGTCATACTTAGTGAGCGACATTAGGAAGATCCCCGCGGAACTCGGACAGCGGCACATTATGGGAGTGTGGTTACCGCAGTCCTAACGTTGAGGCGTGGAACTATCCGCACCCATCTCATTCGTCCAATTTGAACGCCGGATCTGGTTAATCTGGTCGCCCCTATGTGGCGCCCAACTCTTGACATATAAATATATCCTTATATGTGAAGACACGCGGAGGCGAGACGTGCTCGATCAGAGAACAGCGGTGGCTATGTTGAAGGCGGCGGCGGAACCAACCCGCATGCGCCTGCTTGTGCTGCTGATGAACGGCGAGCTGAACGTCAAGGATCTGACGCGTATCCTCGGCCAGAGCCAACCGCGGATCAGCCGCCACCTGAAGCTTATGGTGGAAGCCGGTTTGATTGAGCGGATTGCTGATGGCAGTTGGGCATACTTCCAGATCGATGATCGCCCGCCCGGCGATGCTTTGGTGCGTGGCCTCTTGGAGGCGATCGATCCTGCCGATCCGATCCTCGTTCGCGACCGTGCGCGCGCGGACGCGGCCAAACGGGAACGAGAAACCGTGGCACAGGACTACTTCCGCATGCACGCCGCGGAATGGGACCGGATCCGCGCTCTCCACATCACGGAAAACGAGGTCGAAGCTGCGGTTCTGGACGCGGTTGGGCCAGGACCATTGGGATTGCTCGTCGATCTGGGAACGGGTACGGGCCGGGTGCTTGAGCTGTTGCGGCACATCTACAGCCGTGGTCTCGGCTTCGATATCAATCATTCGATGCTGGCCTATGCGCGCGGCAAGCTCGAAGTCGCCGGTCTGACGCACGCGAGTCTTCGCCACGGGGATCTTTATGACGTGGCGCTGGCCGACGGCACGGCCGATGCCGTCGTCATGCACCAGGTGCTGCATTTCTTGGCAGAACCTGTGATGGCGGTGCGCGAAGCGGCCCGCATCTTGAGACCGGGTGGACGGCTCGTGATCGTTGATTTCGCGCCGCACAACATGGAATTTCTGCGCGATACGTTTGCCCACGAGCGCCTGGGGTTCGCGAAGCCGCAAATGGCGCAATGGCTCACAGAGGCGGGCCTCGATGTGATCGCCGTGCGCGATCTCGAGCCGTCGATCAATTCCGACGATGGCAAGCTGACGGTGACGGTCTGGACCGCGCGGCGCTCGCAGGGCGCGCTCGCTGATCGCATCGCTGACATCAAAAACAAGGTGGAGGTATGAGCATGGCCGAGAAACTGGAACGCGGCAGCCGCATCGTCGGCACTGGCGATATCGAGGTGTCGTTCGAATTTTTCCCGCCGAAGACCGAGAAAATGGAAGAGGCGTTGTGGACGGCCGTGAGCCGATTGGAGCCGCTGGCGCCGTCGTTTGTCTCGGTGACGTACGGAGCCGGCGGATCGACACGCGAGCGCACGCATAATACGGTTGCCCGCCTCGTACGCGAAACGGTGCTGCGTCCGGCGGCACACCTGACCTGTGTCAACGCCACCAAGGCCGAGGTCGACGAGGTCGTGCGCGGGTATCATGCCGCTGGCATTCGCCACATCGTGGCATTGCGCGGGGACCCGCCGGCTGGCGTTGGTACGCGATATACGCCGCACCCCGGTGGCTATGCCCAGGCTGCCGATCTGGTTGCCGGTATCAAGCGGATCGGCAATTTCGAGGTATCCGTTGGCGGCTATCCCGAGAAGCATCCGGAGAGCTCCACATTCGACGCCGACATCGACTATTTGAAGGCGAAGGTAGATGCCGGCGCGGATCGGATCATCACGCAGTTCTTCTTCGACAATGCGCATTATCTGCGTTTTCTCGAGCGCGTGCGGGCCCGCGGTATTTGGTGCCCGGTGCTGCCGGGCATCGTGCCGATCCACAATTTCAAGCAGGTCTCGGGCTTCGCCGGAAAGACCGGTGCGACCGTGCCGGCGTGGCTGGCGCGCCGCTTCGATGGGCTTGATGAAGACCCGCAGACGACACATCTCGTGGCGGCGGCCGCCGCCGCCGAACAGGTGCTCGATCTGGTCGACGCGGGGGTTCGCCAGTTCCACTTCTACACGCTGAACCGCGCCGATCTCGTCTATGCCATCTGCCATCTGCTGGGGCTGCGCGGCAAGGCGAAGGCGCCGGCTGTTGGGGCTGCCGCCTGAAAGCAAAACGTCCGGCATTCGGCCGGGCGTCTCGAACCAGAGCTACGTGATTAGGCGAAACGTTCGAGAGCGGCTGCAATCATTTGTCCAAACCAGATTGAGCAAAGTCATCAGAGATGTCGGAGAGTGCAAGAGAAATGGCCAAGTCCAACAAGATACCGAAGCGCGATGCGAATTCAGCAGCTGCGCTGCGCGCGGCTGCCGAAGCGCGCATCCTGATCATCGACGGAGCCATGGGCACGATGATCCAGCGGCACAAGTTCGAGGAAGCCGACTATCGCGGCAAGCGCTTCAAGGATTGGACCCGCGACGTCAAGGGCAACAATGATCTTCTCGTCCTGACACAACCGAAGATCATTCAGGACATTCACGAGCAGTATCTGGCCGCAGGCGCCGACATTCTCGAGACCAATACCTTCAACGCTCAAGTCATCTCCATGGCCGACTACGGCATGGAGGAGTTGGCATACGAGATCAATGTCGCTGCCGCCAAACTCGCGCGCGCCGCGTGCGACAAGTACACGAAGAAGTCGCCGGACAAGCCGCGGTTTGTCGCGGGCGCCGTCGGGCCAACCAATCGCACAGCCTCAATTTCGCCGGACGTCAACGATCCGGCATTCCGCAACGTGTCGTTCGACGAGTTGCGCGAGGCCTACAAGGCCCAGGTCAAAGGTCTGATCGAAGGCGGCTCGGACATCATCCTGATCGAGACGATCTTCGACACGTTGAACGCAAAGGCGGCCGGTGTCGCGACGCTCGAGGCCTTCGACGACACCGGCGTGACGTTGCCGATCATGATCTCCGGCACTATTACGGATCGCTCGGGGCGCACGCTTTCGGGCCAGACGCCGACTGCGTTCTGGTATTCAATGCGCCATCTGCGGCCGTTTTCCATCGGCCTCAACTGTGCGCTCGGCGCCGACCTGATGCGCCCGCATCTGGCTGAGTTGTCGGGTGTCGCCGATACCTTCCTCTCGGCATATCCGAACGCCGGTCTACCCAACGCCATGGGCGAGTACGACGAGACCCCCCACGACATGGCCTGCCAGATCGAGCCTTGGGCCAAGGAGGGCATGCTCAATATCGTCGGGGGCTGCTGCGGCTCGACACCGGAACACATCGCCCACATCGCCGAGCACGTTTCCAAGTACAAGCCACGGCCGATCCCGGAGATCGCGCCGAAGATGCGCCTCTCCGGCCTTGAAGCCTTCGTGGCGGGATAGACACCAATTCGCTCCCTGGGACCATTTTGCCTGATCGCCCTTTACACCGAGCTCGAGAACCAATCATGACTACGACCCAAGCGTCCGGCGACCATGTCCCGCGCAGCGCTGCTGCGACGTTCATCAATGTCGGTGAGCGCACCAACGTCACCGGCTCGGCGAAGTTTCGCAAGCTCATCGAGGCCAACGACTATCAGGCGGCGCTGACCGTTGCGCGCCAACAGGTCGAGAGTGGCGCCCAGATCATCGACGTCAACATGGACGAGGGTCTGCTCGACAGCGAAAAGGCGATGACGACGTTTCTCAACATGATTGCATCCGAGCCCGACATCAGCCGCGTGCCGGTCATGATCGATAGCTCGAAGTGGACCGTCATCGAGGCAGGCCTCAAATGCGTACAGGGCAAGGCCATCGTCAACTCGATCTCGATGAAGGAAGGCGAGGCGTCGTTCCTGGAGCAGGCCCGCAAGGTCTTGCGCTACGGCGCCGCCGTCGTTGTCATGGCGTTCGATGAGCAAGGCCAGGCCGACACGATCGAGCGCAAAGTCGAGATCTGCTCGCGCGCCTACAAGCTGTTGACCGAGAAGGTCGGCTTTCCGCCCGAGGATATCATCTTCGATCCAAACATTTTTGCGGTCGCGACCGGCATCGAGGAACACAACGGCTATGGCGTCGCCTTCATCGAAGCCACGCGCGAGATCAAGCGCCGCCATCCGCTTGTCCATATCTCGGGCGGCGTTTCCAATCTGTCGTTTTCGTTCCGCGGCAACGAGCCGGTGCGCGAGGCCATGCATTCGGTCTTTCTCTATCATGCCATCAAAGCTGGGATGGACATGGGGATCGTCAACGCCGGACAGCTGACGGTCTACGACGACATCCCGAAAGACCTGCGGGAACTGATCGAGGACGTCATCCTGAACCGGCGACCGGACGGGACGGACCGCTTGCTGGAGGCGGCAGCGCGCTTCAAGGGTGAGGGCGCCAAGAAGAAGGAAGTCGACCTCGACGTGGCGCGAGGCGGCGGTCGAAGAGCGCCTGAAACACGCTCTGGTGCACGGCATCACCGAGTTCATCGAGCTCGATACCGAGGAGTCCCGGGCCAAATCCGAGAAGCCGTTGCACGTCATTGAAGGGCCGTTGATGGCCGGTATGAACGTGGTCGGCGATCTCTTCGGCGCCGGCAAGATGTTCCTGCCGCAGGTGGTCAAGTCGGCCCGTGTGATGAAGCAGGCCGTCGCCTATCTGCAACCCTACCTCGAGGCCGAGAAGCGCGCATCGGGCCTGACCGAAATGCCCCCGAAGGGCAAGATCATCATGGCCACGGTCAAGGGTGACGTTCACGACATCGGCAAGAACATCGTCGGCGTTGTTCTGCAATGCAACAACTACGAGGTGATCGACCTCGGCGTGATGGTGTCGGCGCAAAAGATCCTGGATGCCGCGAAAGCCGCCAAGGCTGACATCATTGGGCTTTCCGGTCTGATCACGCCGTCGCTCGACGAGATGTGTTTTGTTGCCGCCGAGATGGAACGGCAAGGCTTTCAGGTGCCGTTGCTGATCGGCGGAGCAACGACGAGTCGGGTCCACACGGCCGTCAAGATCTCGCCGAACTACCACAAGGGCCAGGCGATCTATGTGACCGACGCGAGCCGAGCCGTGGGCGTCGTGTCGAACCTGCTGTCGGACACCGGGAAGACGCCCTACATCGCCGGCATCCGGGCCGAGTACGAGAAGGCGCGCGACGCCCATGTCCGGAGCGAAGCGACGAAGCGGCGGATTACGCTGGCGGCGGCACGCCAGAACCATTTCAAGGCGGACTGGAAGAAGACGCGGGTTCGCAAGCCCGAATTCTTTGGACCCAAGAGTTTTGCCGCCTACGATCTCGCGGAACTCGCCCGTTACATCGACTGGACGCCATTCTTCCAGACGTGGGAGCTGTCGGGTCGCTATCCCAAGATCCTCGACGACAACAAGGTGGGCACCGAGGCGCGCAAGCTTTTTGCCGACGCCGAGGATATGCTCGCGCGCATGGTCAAAGAGAAGTGGGTGACCGCCCAGGCGGTCATCGGTTTCTGGCCCGCCAACAGTGTCGGCGACGATATCGAGGTTTACGCTGACGACAAGCGCGGTAAGCCCATCGCGATGCTGCACACGCTGCGCCAACAGATCGCCCGCGACGAGGGCCGCAACCGCGCGCATACCGCACTTGCTGACTTCATTGCGCCGAAAGCGACGGGCGTCGCTGACTACATCGGCGGGTTCGCCGTGACTACCGGCATTGGCGAGGAGGCGGCGCTCGAGAAGCATTTGAAGGCGACCGACGATTATGGCCGCATCATGCTGAAGGCGCTTTGCGACCGCCTCGCCGAGGCATTCGCGGAGCGGATGCACGAGCGCGTCCGCAAGGAGTTCTGGGGCTACGTCAAAGGCGAGCGCCTGACGACGGACGAACTGATTGCCGAGAAGTATGTCGGCATCCGGCCCGCACCCGGCTATCCCGCGCAGCCCGATCACACCGAGAAGGCGACGCTCTGGCAGTTGATGGACGTCGAGAAGGCGGCAGGCATCCAATTGACCGAGAGCTTCGCAATGTGGCCAGGCGCGGCTGTCTCGGGCCTCTATTTTTCCCATCCCGACAGCCATTACTTCGGGGTCGGAAAGGTCGAACGCGATCAGGTCGCGGACTATGCAAAGCGTAAGGGTTGGACGGTTGCCGAGGCTGAACGCTGGCTCGCGCCGGTTCTGAACTATGACCCGGCAGCGCCAGCGGTGGGCGACAAGGCTGCGTGAGCCCGCGAAACGCTCTGCGGCGCGTGGGCGTGCTTACTTGCAGCGCGGGGTGCGTGTCGGGCAAGCGCTTCCAGGCCAACGTCTCGCTGAGCACTTTGTCCTTGTCGAACGCCAGAAGGGTGATCACGTCTTCATCCTTCGGCGTGATTTCGAGATTGAAGCGTTTGCCGTCTTCGGGGTCGTAGATCCAACCTTCGATCCAATCGCCGCTGGCGCCGCGCTTGAGATCGCCGAGGATCTGCAACCCACAGACCGGCGTGGCGCGCTTACTCGTGTCGGGATTGAGCATGTCGACCCAAGGCCGGCCGGCCGGGTCATTCGGCTCCTTGAGCCAAATGATGCGTCCGCAGACGCTGCGATCGCAGCGTGTGATCTCGATGGCGGCGCGCTCTTCGGCATCGAGCCACAGCCCAATGACCGATGCCGGGTCGGCCAGCGCTGTTGTGAGACCACTGCCAAAGACGAGTGCCGAAATATGCGCCGTTGCCAGCAAACGTGACATTCCATGCCGCATGACATGTCCTTTCCTGGTTCCCGATGGGTACCTGTCGCGGGATCAGGGCAGAAATGCGATGCGCAAGGGATTGCGCGGCGAAGGCATTGGCAGCGTTGCGGCCGGACCACGGCGGTGGCTGCAATCTAGGCACTTCGCCGGTTTTGCCACGGCGGGAATGGCGTCGGTGTGGGGGCGGGCGTGCGGCGGTCAGCCGCGTCGCGCGAGAACCTTGGCGTTTGCGCCTGATGCGTCGCCGATCTTGGCGCCGGTTTTGTAGGTTTGCTCGCGGGATTGCAGGCGCGTCTGCAGGTCGAGTGCAAAGGTGGCGGCTGCGCGCACTTCGTCGCGGCGCAGGACCACAACGCCCGAGGCGTCAGCCAGGATCGCGTCTCCGGCTAGCACAACAGCGCCGCCGCAGGATACAGGGATGTTCATGGCGCCACCCAGGTCATAGCCGCGACATGTCACCGGCGAGAGGCCGCGACTCCAAACGGGAAAGTCGGTCGCCAGTATCTCGGCCTCGTCCGTGCAGGGCCCATCGATCGCTGAGCCGACGGCGCCCGCCGTTTTAGCCGCGATGGTGACGCCGCCGCCCCAGCAGGCGTGCCGATCATCGCCGAGCCGATCGACGACGACAAAGTCGCCAGGGCGCAGCAGGCCCAAAGCATGGTGCAGCACCGTCGTGCAGGGGCCGGGTGCCGCAACCGTGACGGCGGTGCCGACGACGCGGCGCTTGATGATCGGTTGGATCGCGCGATGCATGAAGCCGATATGGCGGAAGTGCCCAAATGTAGCGGTCTCGATCTTGGCGAGCAGCTCCAGGTCGTCCGCAGGCAACGGCTCAGGCATCGGCCGGATGTCATAGGGGGTCATGCTAGTCGACCTTCAGCTTCCGGTGCGCGTTCATTGGAATCAGCTCGCGGACGCGCTTGATCTGGGCGCGGTCGATGTTGGCGGAGGCGAAGCCGATGCCGTCGGAGGCCTTGGCGACGATGTGCCCCCAGGGATCGGCGATCAGGCTGTGGCCATAAGACAGCCGCGTCCCGCCCTTGGCGTCGGTGAAGGGCCCGTACTGGCCAGGCGCCACAATGTAGCACTGGGTTTCGATGGCGCGGACCTTCAGGATCGGTTCCCAGTGGTCCTTCCCGGTCTGCAACGTGAACGATGACGGCACCATGATCACGTCGCAGCCCTGCTTGGCCAGGGTGATGTAGAGTTCGGCGAAGCGCATGTCGTAGCAGATGGTGCAGCCGACCTTCATACCCTCCAGATCGTAAGTCACGATCTCGGTGCCGGGCCGGATGTCGTCGCTTTCGCGATAGGGCGTGCCATCGGGCGCGATGATGTCGAACATGTGGATCTTGCGATAGCGCGCGACCTCACGCCCGTCACGGTTGAAGACACAGGTGGTGTTGTAGACTTGAGTTCCACCAGGGATCTTCTCGATCAGGCTGCCGCCATGGATCCAGATCTTGTGTCGGCGCGCCAGGGCTTGCAGCGCCTCGTAAGCCGATCCGCCCGGAATGGCATCGGCGTTGGCGACCTTTTGCGCCGTCGTCCCGCCGCGCCAGTTCCAGACTTCCGGCAGGACGACCACGTCGGGCCGGTCGGCTGCCACCGCCGCCTCGATCAGCCGCGTCGCTTGGGCGATGTTCTTCGCCTTGTCGCTGATCGTGTTGGTCTGGACGACGGTAACCTTCATGGGCGGCCTCTTACTCGCTGTCGAGCGCGATCACTTCCCGTTTCTGGCGCATCGACGGCAAGAGTGGCGCCAAGAGGATCGCCGCCGAGAGGAGAAGGCAGACGACAGAGATCGGCCGTGAGAAGAAGATCGAGAAATCACCGCGCGACAGGATCAACGACTTGCGCAGGTTGTTCTCGAGCATTGGTCCAAGAACGAAAGCGAGCACCAGAGGCGCCGCCTCGTAGCCGAACTTCCGCATCAGGTAGCCGAGAACGCCGAACACTGTCATGACGAAGACGTCGAACACAGCGCTGCCCGACGAGAACACGCCGACGATGCAGAACATCAGGATCAGCGGGAACAGCAGATTGTAAGGCACTTTGAGTACCTGCACCCACATGCCGATCAGCGGCATGTTCAACACCAGCAGCATGATGTTGCCGATGTACATGCTGGCGATGATGCCCCAAAAGATGCCGGGATTCTGCGTCATCATCAGAGGGCCAGGTTGCAGCCCGTGGATGATGAAGGCACCAAGTAGCAGCGCCATCACGACGTTCGGCGGGATCCCAAGTGTCATGAGAGGGATAAAGGCGCCGCCCGCGGCTGCGTTGTTGGCGGCTTCCGGACCCGCGACACCTTCAATCGCACCTTGGCCAAAACGCTCGGGCGTATCCGACATCTTTTTCTCGATGGCATAGGATGCGAAAGAGGCAATCACCGCGCCGCCTCCTGGCAGAATGCCGAGAAAGAATCCGAGGACCGTCCCGCGGATGATCGGCCATTTGCTGGCGACCCAATCAGCGCGCGATGGCATCAGGCCGCCAATCCGGGTGGCAACCACCTCACGCTTGATCGTACGCTCGAGATTGGCGAGAATTTCGGCGACGCCGAACAGCCCCATCACGACGGGAACAAGCCCGACGCCATCAAGAAGTTCGAGCCGCTCAAACGTTAGTCGCGGCATGGCCGTAATCTGGTCGATGCCGACCAAGACCCAGAATAACGCCGAAACACGCCATCAACATCGCCTTCGCGAGCGAGCCTTGGGTCAGGAAGGCCAGAACGGATAAGACCCAAGACCATCAGGCTGAAGTATTCGGGCGGGCCAAATGCGACGGCGAATCGCGCGAGTGTCGGCGCAACCAGCATCAGCGCCACGATTGAGAAAGTTCCGGCAATAAAGGAAGCCATGGCAGCCATTCCGAGCGCCGGGCCAGCGCGGCCCCGCTTGGCCATTTCGTGGCCGTCGAGACAGGTGACGACTGACGCCGCTTCGCCTGGAATGTTGACGAGGATCGATGTCGTCGATCCTCCGTACATCGAGCCATAATAGATCCCGGCCATCATGATGATGCCGGCTTCGGGGCTGGCAGAGAGCGTGACGGGCAGCAGCAGCGCCATGGCCGATACGGGTCCGATGCCCGGCAGGACGCCAACCAACGTGCCGATGAAGACGCCGAAGAAGCACGCCAGCAAATTGCCCGGCATCAGTGCGACGGCAAAACCCTTATAAAGACCGGCTAGAATTTCCATGAAGCGTCCTCAGCCGAGCCAGGGTGCCAGGATGCCGTTCGGCATCTGGATTTTGAGCCATTTCGTCAGCACGTACCAGACGCCGAACGTCGCCCCGAACGAGACCAAAACAGCGAGCCATGGCTTTACGGGATCAATGAAGAACATCAGGACGAGCAGCAGACCGAGCGAACAAATCACAAAGCCCAGGTATTCGAACAGAAATCCGAAGACGAGCAGCAGACTGGTGACGACGAGCACCTTCTCCCAGCGCGTGTCTTTCCAGAGTTCCGCAATGCTCTCGCCGCCTTTGACCACGCCCTCCATGACGATGGTAAAGGCTAGCGTGAACATGATCAGGCCGATCCAGAAGAGGGCGAAGCCGGAGCCTGGCTCGCTCAGCCTGCCAAGGCCCATGTCATGTCCCGCCCACGTGACAAAGGCTCCGATCGCGAGCCAGAAAAGGCCGCCCCATATTTGCGCGTTACCAGCCACGTTTCCTCCTATTCCCAAGTTTCGGCGGTCTTGTGTCGACCGACTTTGCGAATACGAGCGGTCCCAAGACAACACTCTCCTCAGAACGTGTTCGCGCACTAATTTCGCACATGTGTCGTCGTTCATACAGCGCGGAGCGCAATCATATTTCCGCTGTATCTTCCAAGCCTTCGGTTAACCTTGATCACTCCTTCTTGGCCAACCCGAGCTTTTCAAGCGTGACTTTCTGTTCAGCTACCTGCTCGCCGACGAACTTCATGTAGCCCGCGCTATCCATGTAGCGGGTCGGAAAGTCGAATTTTTTCTGGATTTCCTGGGCGCGCGGATCGGTCATCGCTTCCTTGAAGGCGTCGTGCAGTTTTTTGACGATGGCGGGATCCATGCCTTTCGGGCCCGCGATTCCGAACGGGCTATCGAAGACGAAGGGCATACCGAGCTCCTTCAGGGTCGGCACGTCGGGGAGGCGGACGTTGCGCTGCTCAGTCCAGACCACAAGCACTCGGATCTGGCCTGCGTCGGTATAGGGCCACCACTGAGCCGAATTTGCCGCGGCCATGATATGACCGCCGAGCACCTGGGCATCGAGGCCCTGAGTGAACGGCACCATCGTCCACTTGATGCCCTCTCGCTGGGCAATCTGTTCCATGCCGATGTGCAGCGACGTACCGGCGCCCGCGGTGCCATAAGTCAGCGCGCCCGGGTTGGCGCGGGCGTAGTCGATCATGTCCTTGAATGTCTTGAACGGGCTGTCGCTTTTGACGTAGGTGCCGAACAGGAAGCCCGACTGATGGATGATATACGTGAAATCCTTCAACGGGTCGTAGGTCGTCTTTTGCATGAAGGGAAAGCGGAAAATTGTGATTGGGATATGCGCGACCGTGTAGCCGTCGGGCTTGGCGAGCGCCGCCATGGCGGCGGGCGCGGCGGTGCCACTGCCGCCAACCTTGTTCTCGAGCACCATCGGCTGGCCGAGGATCTTGCCGGCAGCCTCGCATATGGCGCGGTGCCAAAGATCGAGGCCAGTGCCCGGACCCCATGGCAGGACAAACGAGATCGGCTTGTTCGGGAAAGTCGCTTGGCCGAGTGCGCTGGCTGGTATGATCATCGGGGCGGCCAGTCCGGCACCCAGTCCTTTTACGATTTCACGACGTCGCATTGGTTGTCCTCCCTTGTCGGCGCGGCGGCTTGTTGCCACCTTGCGCCCAATCGGTTGCACTCATCAGTCTTTCTTGAGCATGCCCATTTTTTCGAGGGCCGCCTTTTCGCCAGCGACGATCGTCGGCACAAACTTGGTGTAGTCTTCCGGAGTTCATATAGCGTTTGACGAAATCGTAGCGGTCCATGATTTCGATGACCTTGGGATCGTCGAGGGCCTGCTTGAAGGCGTCATGCAGCTTCTTGACGATCGCCGGATCCATGCCCTTGGGACCCGCGATTCCAAACGGACTGTCGTAGACCACGTTGACGCCGAGTTCCTTCATGGTCGGGATGGTCGGCCAGCGCTTGTTGCGGTTCTCGGAGAAGATCGCAAGGAGCCGGAGGTCGCCAGAGTCGACGAGAGGTTGCCAAACGGTCGAGTCGACCTGGAAGTCCACATGGCCACCGAGTACGGCAGCGTTTGTCTCTGTGCCACCCTTGAACGGCACCATGGTCAGCTTCATGCCGACTATGCCGGAGATTTGCTCCATGCCGATATGGAGCGTCGTCCCGGGACCCGTCGTTGCGTACGTCAACTTGCCGGGTTCTGCTTTGGCGCTTTTGACCAGATCGTCCCATGTCTTGAATCGGCTATCGGCCTTGGTCGTCAGTCCAAGAACGTAACCGCTCAAGTGGATCACGTAGGAGAAATCGCGTTGGGCATCCCAGTTGTGCTTTTGCATCAAGGGCAGGCGCATAACCGTGATCGGCACCTGCGACAGCGTGTAGCCGTCCGGTTTTGCGGTCAGCGCCATGGTGACTGGGCCGAGGGTCCCAGAACCACCCGCCTTGTTGTCGACCACAACGGGTTGGCCAAGCACTTTCGACGCGGCTTCGCCGAGTGCTCGGAAATAAATATCGGTCGAGCCGCCGGCATTCCAGGGCACGATCAAGGTGACTGGCTTGGACGGAAAATTGGCGGCCCCCTGCGCCAGTGCCGCAACGGCTCCGGTTGCCAACAATGTTGCTGTCGCGACAGCGCGCGCGATAGTGCGTTTCATGGGTCAGTCCTTTTTCGCCAATCCGACGTCCGTCAGGTATTGCTTTTCCTTTGCGAACAACTCGACCTGGAACTTCGCATAGGTTGGCGTGTCCATGTAACGATCGACCATGTTGAACTTGTTGCGGACCTCGATTGCCTTCGGATCCGCCATTGCAACCTTGATGGCATCGTGCAGCGTTTTGACGATCGCGGGGTCCATGCCCTTCGGGCCGGCCATGCCGTAGGGACTGTCGAAGACGAATGGAAGGCCGACTTCCTGAAGAGTGGGAACGTCCGGCAGACCGGGCAGACGCTTTTCGGTCCACGCCGCGAGCGCGCGGATTTTGCCGGCTTGGATCAACGGATAAGCTTCCGAACCGCCGGACACGCTCATCACGTGGCCGCCTTCGAGGTTGGTGACGGACTCGATCGTACCCTTGAACGGGACGTGCGTGAACTGAACACCCGCGTGCTTCGCGATCAGTTCCATGCCGATATGCAGTGACGTGCCGGAACCCGGCGAGCCGTAGGACATTTTTCCCGGGTTCGCCTTGGCGTACTCGAGATATTCCTTCATGGTTTTGATTGGGCTGTCCGCGCGCACCATGGTGACGAACTGGAATCCGGACATATGGATGATCCAGGTGAAGTCTTTTAGCGGGTCAAAGGCTACTTTCTGCATCACCGGCAGGCGCATCACGGTGATCGGCATATGGCTGATGGTGTAGCCGTCGGGTTTGGCGGTGGCAGCCATCGTTGCGGGACCCAGCGTGCCGGATGCGCCAGCCTTGTTGTCGACGATCACCGGTTGGCCGAGATGCTTGCTCATCACTTCCGCGAGCGCCCGGTGCCAGATATCGGGGCCCGAGCCCGCAGGCCAGGGCATGATCAGCGTGATCGGCTTGTTGGGGAATGTTGATGCGACTTGAGCAATTGCGGGCACCGGCAGGACGGCGGTTGTCGCGGCGGCGGCGCCAGTCTTCAGAAATTCACGTCGGCGGATCATGGGCGGTCTTCCCGAGTAAGGTTTGGGTTCAGTCTTTCTTCAGCAGTCCGATGCGGTCGAGATACGTGCGCTCCTGCGCGACCAAGCTCCGGGATCAATTTCGTGTAGTCGGCGGCGCTCTTGTAGTTCGGCAGCATCTCGTACTTGTCCATGACCGCGAGCACGCCTGGATCCTCGAGCGCCTTCTTGAAGGCGTCCTGCAACTTCACAACGACGGCAGGATCCATGCCTTTCGGTCCAGCGAATGCCCCAGGGACTATCGAAGACGAACGGGATAGCCGAGTTCCTTCAGAGTGGGCACGTCAGGGATACGTTTCGAGCGCTTTCCGACCAGATATTGAGGATGCGGATTTGGCCCGACTCGATCATGTCGTCGCGTCCGGTGCCGGCCGCCATGACGTCGACATGACCGCCGAGCAGCGCCGCAAACGCCTCGGCTTCGCCCTTGAACGGGACGTGCGTGATCTTGATGCCGGAATGCGCGGCGATCTGTTCCATGCCGATATGCAGCGACGTGCCAGCGCCGGTGGATGCGTAGTTGAGCTTGCCCGGATTGGCTTTGGCGAAGCGTCGACGACATCTGTCCAGCTCTTGTAGGGGCTGTCGCCCTTGGCAGTGACACCGAACACATAACCCGTGAGATGGATGATATAAGTGAAGTCCTTGACGGTATCGAAGGCGACCTTCTGCATCAGCGGCTGGCGGACGGTCGTGATCGGCATTTGCGACGATGCGTGTAGCCATCGGGTTTGGCGGTTGCGGCCATCGCAGCCGGGCCGAGCGTGCCCGAGGCGCCGGCCTTGTTGTCGACGATGACCTGCTGGCCGAGGTGCCTGCCGGCCACTTCCGCCATGGCGCGCACGACAACATCGGTCGGCCCGCCGGCGGGCCAGGGCAGATCAGTGTGATTGGCCTCGCTGGGAAACCAGCGGCGCCTTGCGCCGACGCCGTGGGTGCGGTCGCGGAAGCCAAAATGGCAGCTGCCCCGGAGAGAACTGCTCGTCGGCCGATCGTCACGTTGCCTGCCATTGTCTCATTCCTTTTTTAGCAATCCGACGTCGCCGAGGCCCTGGCGCTCCAGCTCGATCAGCTCGGCTGCGTATTTCGTATAGTCGGCGGGACCAAGATATCGCGCAATCTTGTCGAACCTCGCGAGCAACGCCATCGAGGCGGGGTCATCCATCGCGATCTTGAAGGCATCGTGGAGTTTTTTCACGATCGTAGCATCTGTGCCCTTAGGCGCGACAAGGCCGTACGGGCTTTCAAAAGCAAACGGATAGCCGAGCTCTTTCAATGTCAGGACATCGGGCCAGAGTTTCACGCGATCGTTGGTCCAGACGTTGAGGACACGGAAGTGGCCGGACTCCGCCATGCCCTTCATCTGCGTGGAGGCTGCGATGATCATCACGTGCCCGCCTGCCAGCGCCGCATTCAGGTCAGGTCCGCCTTTGAAGGGCACGTGGATCAGTTGGAGGTTGTCGCGTTTGGCGATCATCTCCATCCCGATGTGCGGCGTCCCCCCATGTCCCGACGAGCCATAGGTCAACTTGCCCGGGTTGGCCTTGGCGTAGTCGACGACATCCTTCCATGTCTTGAACGGGCTGTCTGAACGGGTGGCGTTGAGCAAGATGTAGCCGGACAGGTGGATGACATAGGCAAAGTCGCGAAGTGCATCCCATGTCGTCTTCTGCATCAGCGGAAGCCGCAGCGCTGCCAGCGGCGCCTGGGCGATCGTATAGCCGTCGGGCTTTGCTGTACCGGCCATCGTGCCCGCCGCCAAGGCGCCGCCTGCGCCCGGCTTGTTGTCGACGATGACGGGTTGTCCGAGATGTTTTCCGGCGATGTCGGCGAGTTGGCGCACATAGAGATCGCCAGCTGCGCCCGCCGGGAAGGCGACCCACACAGTGATAGGCTTTGACGGGAAGCCATGCTGTGCCTGTCCGGCGCTCGGCGCGGCAGCCTGCAGCGTCCCGAGAACAAGGGTAAACACAGCCCATCGCGAAAAACGCGACATCGGCACACGGAACCTCCCATAGCTCTTTTCTTTTTTTTAGGCAGCGTCGAGCGCTGCCCCATTCGAAATGAGTGTGCCGTCCTCCCCGACGATTGTCCAGCGGCCATGCGAGCGAAACACTTCAGGCGATGGTGACACCACCATCTGCAACGATCACTTGGCCGGTGATAAAGGCCGCTGCGGGTGATGCCAGGAATGCCGCTATACCGCCGATGTCCTCGGGCTCACCGATGCGCTTCAGTGGGGAATTCTCGAGGCGCTTCGCGAGGTTCGCTTTGTCCTCCCAAAGCGCTTTGGCGAAATCGGTCTTGACGAGGCCGGGCGCAATCGCATTGACGCGGACATTCTTGGGTCCCCATTCCACCGCGAGGGAGCGGGCGAGCCCGAAATCTGCCGCCTTTGAGACTGCATAGGCGCCGAGCTTGGCCGAGCCTTTGAGACCGCCGATCGATGAGACGATGGTGATCGTGCCGCCCCCGCGCTCTGCCATGCCGGGCGCAGTCATGTTGGCGAGCCAGAGGTTCGAGCGGATGTTGCTTTCCATGATCTTGTCCCACTGCTCGTCGGCAATGCCAGCAAGGGGACCGAAATAGGGGTTCACGGCGGCGTTGCATACCATCGCGTCGATGCGGCCGTACTTCTGAATGGCACCTTTGACGAGGGCCTCGACCTCAGGCTTGCGGCCGATGTTGCAAGGGATCACGGTCGCATCGCCCCCAGACTTGCGAATGCCCTCGGCGACGACCTCGCAGGCATCGGCCTTGCGGCTTGAGACCACGACCTTCGCTCCCATGGCCGCCATGATTTCCGCGATCGAGCGCCCGATGCCCTTGCTCGAACCGGTAACGACGGCAACCTGACCTTTGAGATCGAATGGGTTCTTCATGGGGACGCTCCTGGCGGGTGAGATGAGATTTTGGCTTGTCCCAACCTCGCGCACCCGGCGGCACTTGCCAAGCCCGTTGCGCTTGACGGCGCTCTGCTCTTCAATGGTGTCCAAGGATCACGCAATACGGCTCCGAGGAGACCCCCATGGATTTGCGCTTCAGCCCCGAGGAAAACGCCTTCCGCGCCGAAGTGCGCAAGTTCATGCAAACTGAGGTTCCTCTGGCGGTTCGGCGCAAGGTGATCGAGGGGCGAGAGCTTACCAAGCAGGACATCGTCACCAGCCATAAGACGTTACACAAGCGCGGCTGGGCCACGCCCGGCTGGCCAAAGGAATGGGGCGGGACCGGCTGGTCGCCGATCCAGTTCTACATGTTTGGCGAGGAGATGCAGGTCAACGGCGTGCCCTCGCCAGTCGGGTTCAACGTTTCCATGCACGGGCCTGTGCTGATCCAGTTCGGCACCGAGAAGCAGAAGAAATATCACCTGCCCAGGATTGCGGCCTGCGATGACTGGTGGTGTCAGGGGTTCTCTGAGCCGGGGTCAGGCTCAGATCTTGCTTCGCTCCAAACGAGTGCCGTGCGCTACGGCGACCACTACGTCGTCAACGGTCAGAAGATCTGGACAACGTTGGCGCAATACGCCGACTGGTGCTTCCTGCTCGTGCGCACAGACCCCGCCGCCAAGAAGCAGCTCGGAATCTCCTATCTGATGGTCGAAATGAAAACGCCCGGTATCACAGTGCGCCCGATCGTGACGATCGACGGCAGCAAGGAGGTCAACGAGGTGTTCTTCGACAACGTGAAGATCCCCGCCGAAAATCTGGTTGGCGAGGAGAACCGCGGCTGGGACTGCGCGAAATATCTCCTGGGCAACGAGCGCACGGGTATTGCCCGCGTCGGGGTGTCGAAAATGCGTGTTGCGCGCATCAAGGAGCTGGCGCGCAAAGTGCCGTCCGGAGGTGGCTCGCTGATGGACGACGAGCGGTTTGCCGAAAAAGTGGCGGCCGTCGAAGTGGAGTTGAAGGCGCTCGAGATGACGCAGCTGCGCGTCGTCTCCGAGGACGCGAAAGCGGTGCGCGGCGGCAAACCGAACCCAGCGTCCTCGATCCTAAAGATCAAGGGCAGCGAGCTCCAGCAAGCGACGACCGAGCTGCTGATGGAGGTCGCGGGGCCGCTGTCGCTGCCCTACGTGCCGCATGATGACATGCTCGGGCACAACGAGGCGCCGATCGGCTACGAATGGGCGAGCCCGACCGCGCCCGCCTACTTCAACAATCGCAAGGTCTCGATCTACGGCGGCACCAACGAGATCCAGCACAATATCATCGCCAAGGCCGTGCTCGGCTTTTGAAGCCAATCCACCTTCCAATTCGATTGAACGGACACCCCATGGATCTTGATCTTTCCGACGATCAGCGCCTGCTGAAGGACAGTGTCGATGGCCTGACAGCCAGGCGCTATGCCGACCCAAAGGCCCGCACGATGATGATGAAGGAACCGAAGGGTTACAGCGAGGCGCAGTGGAAGGAGCTGGCGGTTCAGGGGCTGCTCGCCATTCCGTTTGCTGAAGCCGACGGCGGTCTCGGCCAAGGCGCAGTGGAGATGATGATTGTCGGCGAGGCGATCGGCCGGACGCTGGCGCTCGAGCCCTACTTTGCGACCGTTGTGCTCGGTGGCGGATTGCTGCGCCATGCAGGGAGCGCGGCGCAGCGGGCTGCGTTGGTGCCGGATGTTGTTGACGGCAAGGCGACGCTGGCGTTCGCGCATCAGGAAAAACAGGCGCGCTTCGATTTGACCGACGTCGGTGTTAGCGCCAAATCCGATGGCAAGGGCGGTTATACACTCGAAGGCGAAAAGTGCGTGGTTGTGCACGGCGACAGCGCCGACAAATTGATCGTCTCGGCACGCGTCGCCGGGGATCGCCGGGCGCGGGACGGCATCGGTCTGTTCCTTATTGACGCCAAGGCTGCCGGCGTGTCGCGCCGGGGGTATCCGACGCAAGATGGGCTCCGCGGCGCCGACATCTCACTTTCGAGCGTCAAGGTCGGGGCCGATGGTGTCCTTGGTGATCCGGCCAAGGGGTTTCTCGCCATTGCCCGGACGGTCGACGAGGCGATCGCCTTCCTTGCAGCCGAGGCCGTCGGGGCCATGCAGGTGATGCACGAGACGACGCTCGACTATGTCAAGACGCGCAAGCAGTTTGGCGTGCCGATCGGTTCGTTCCAGGTGATCCAGCACCGCTGCGTCGACATGTTCACGCATCTGGAGCAGTCTCGCAGCATGCTCACGTACGCGACGATGATGGCGGCTGAGGACGACGCGCTGGAGCGGCGCAAAGCGATGCACGCCGTCAAAGTGCAGATCGGACGTTCGGCGCGCCACATCGGGCAGGAAGGCGTCCAGCTGCATGGCGGCATTGGTATGACGATGGAATACAAGGCCGGCCACTACTTCAAGCGACTGACCATGATCGACTTGGCATTTGGCAATGCCGATCACCATCTGCGAGAGCTGGCGCGGCTCGGCGGCCTGATATCCGCGGCAGCGTAGCAAGCGTCACTGAGGTCCTGTCGGGTCCGGCGGTTGCTTCACAACGGTTTGGGCAACGAGTGCCGCCTCGACGCGATTGCGCACGTGCAACTTCTGCAGAATGTTGGTGACGTAGTGTTTCACCGTTTTTTCGCTGAGGGCGAGTTCGCTGCCGATTTCCTTGTTGCTGCGACCTTTGGCGATCAACCGTAGGATCTGGTCCTCTCGGATTGTCAGTGTCTGGCGGCGGATCGCCGTGGTGGCGTCTACGTTCGCGCGATCCTTGATCTCCAGGATCCGCGAGGCGAGCGATGTCGTGATAAAGCTGTCGCCTTGGTGGATTGACCTTATGGTGCGAACCAATTCGTTGCCGCCGATCCCTTTGAGGGCATAGCCACGCGCCCCAATCCTCAACGCTTCGGTGACTGTCTCTTCATCCTCCCGGACGGTGATGACGAGGGTCGCGATGGCTGGACAGCTTTCGGTGATCTGACGCAAAGCATTGAGACCGCTGCCGGGCATGTTGATGTCGATGAGCATGACGTCCGGGAGATCGCGCTCGGCAATTTCGATGGCATCGGATGCAGACTGGCCTTCGCCAACGATCTCGAAATCCGGCTCCCGTCTGAGTGTCTGGACGATCCCCTCGCGCAACATGGGATGATCGTCGACAACGGCGATGCGGATCACGACGGGGGTGTTGGCTTCAGACATCGGCGCTCGACCCGTGGTTGAAGGGGATTTGGGCAACAAGGCGTGTTCCCTTGCCCGGGCTGGAGTCCAGGCGAAACGTTCCGGCGAGGCTTTCAATGCGATCGGTCAGGCTGCGCAGTCCGAGACTGTGTGAACGGCCGTCGGTCGCCGGGTCGAAGCCAGGACCGCTGTCGGACAACTCGATTGTCACGGCGTCGCTGACGCACGTGGCGCTGACAGTCTGGCCGGCTCCCGCGGCATGCCGAAAGGCGTTTGAGAGTCCTTCCTGGACAAAACGGTAAGCGCACAGTTTGATCGCATGGGGAGTTGCGACCATTTGATCGAAGCGCACTGAAACGCTTGTGCCCGTCAATTGTTCGTGCCGCTTCACCGCACTACGCAGCGCGTCTTCGAGAGACAGGGTATCGATCTCGGGGACCGCTAGTCCGGCCGCAATGTTGCGGATATCCTTCAGCGCATCGACGAGCACCGTCTGAACATTGGAGTGCACGGCGCGGTGCGTTGCCGGCGGCTCGGTATCGAGGCGCAATAAGGCCAGGCTGATCAGCTGGGCTGGGCCATCGTGCAAATCGGCGCCAAGCCGTCGCAGAAAGATCTCGTTGGTTTCGCTGGCGCGTGCGGAGGCCAGCTGCGCGCGCGTGCGCAGCCGCCGGTTCTCGCTAAGCAGCCGCGTCAGTTCGCCAACCCGTTGCTCCAGGGATACCTGCTGCTGTTCGATCGTTCGGCTGCCGCGTCGGACGATGTGCAGGAGGCTTGCAAGCATGGTCGATCCGACGGCCGCCACAACTAACCACGACAAAAGGTGGCTCCGGAGTAATTCCCGCTGGAGGTTCTGAGCATTTTCGTAAAACTCGGCGACGGCGATAATCCGGCCAGATCCGCGCTCGCGCACAGGCATGTAGATTTCGATCAGCGGCACGCCAATCTGTTGCTCTGCGAGGTTCTCCTGCCCGTGCAAATTGTTGAACTCGGAAGAGACCTGTCCCTGCCATGCGGCGCTCAGGCTGCTTGAGGCTGGAAATGTTTTACCAATGAGTTCGCCGCGGCTTGAGAATACGATCGTGTTTCCGGCCTTCCAGATCTTCAATGACACGACTTTGTTTCCGAGCGAGGTGGCCGTGAGGAGGTGGCTCAGGTCTATCATATTACCGTCCGAGATCGTGTCGCCTGCGCCGAGCTCCTGCACCAAGGGATCAACAAAAGTTTCGAGATAGAGCGCGGCAGACACGGCCGCACTGCTGGTCACTCCACGTTCGATGCGATCTGCGACCCATAGGCCGGTCACGATCATGGCAGGCAGCATGACCAGAGAGGCGCCGATGCCAAATTGGCGTGCGAGGTTCCAGGAGTTCCAGCGCCGGCGAATGGCGTTCGATATGGTCGTCAAGGCTTTGCGCCCCCGGAGGGTTGCCGTGTGGATACTGAAAATGACAGGCGCGTGGTGCACGATCCCTCACGCTGGTGCTGAACGGAGTTATCGGGGCCGCAGCGACTGCGCCAGTGGTATCGGGTGCGTTCCGCCGGCACAACCAGCGATCATCAGACCTTGGTCTGAGACTTCCGCCGATATCGCGGGCGAATAGTCAGGCCTATGGATAGGGCGGTCACGTCGAATTGCCTGAACCATAGGAGTAGATGCGCATGATACGGACTGGACTGGTGTTGGCCGCCCTTGCTGCTGCCGCGTTGCTGAGCCCCGTACTGGCCGACGGCAAGAAGGACTGCACGACCGAGCCGCAGGCCAAGTGGAAGCCACAACCTGAGGCGGAAGCTGCAGCGAAAGCTGCCGGCTTCGAGGTTCGCCGCTCGAAGATCGAGGGCGCCTGCTACGAAGTCTATGCCGTCAAAGACGGCAAAAACCTAGAGCTGTTCTACAACCCCGTCGACCTGAAGTTGATGCACACCGTAACCAAGTAGGTACCCAATGCCGAATGACGCGGACGCGCTACGTACCGATCCGGGCACCCGCAATGGTGAGGTCCCGCGTTCCAAGCGGGTGCTCGTCTGGGATCTAGCGGTCCGCGTCTTTCATTGGGGCCTCGTTGCAGGCATCGTTGTGGCCTGGACGACCGGTGGCTCGGGACATCGGGTTCACGAGACCGTTGGTTTTGGCATCACCGCCTTGCTTGCGTTTCGCATCGTGTGGGGTTTCATCGGAACCCGCCACGCCCGCTTCCGGGACTTCGTGACGCGGCCGGGTACGGTGCTCGCTTACTTCAAGGCACACAGCAGAAATCATGCGCCGCGCCACCTCGGTCACAATCCGGCCGGTGGCTACATGATCCTGGCGCTGCTCGGTGTGATCGCTGTGATCTGCGCGACCGGGGTCATGCAACTCACCAACCGGTTCTACGGGATCGAGTGGGTCGAGGAGTTGCATCATTACGCGGCCATAGCGCTTCTGGTTCTCGTCCCGTTGCACGTTCTCGGCGCCATCGTCGCCAGCATGATGCACAGCGAGAATCTCGTCGCTGCCATGATCAGCGGCTGGAAAGACTTCCGTGAAGGTGACGTTGTCAGGTCGGGAGAGACCCGCCGCGAGCGCCGGCGCCACCGTCTCGCCTACATTCAATTCCGGGCTCGAAGCCGTCGGGGATTTGCAACTGTCGTTGTGATGCTGGCCGCGGGCCTCAGCTATGGCTGGTATGCCACGATGGGTCGAGGCACGGGTGAGGTTGCGAATGAACTCACAGCGGCTGCAGCCCCGCCGTCGAAGCCGGTGGACCAGACATCATCGGTTCCACCGCTGGCTACCTCACAGTACCACCATCACGGCTGGCACGGGGCAGGAGCCACAGAGTACCCCCGGTTTACCCCAGCAAAAGACGGCTGCGCAATTTGTCGAGCCGGGCCCATCGCCGTCAGCGAACTCAGGTGCGCCGCTGGCTGTGTCGTCGGCATCATCAGCGGATCGATCCAACGCGGACCGGCATGGCGGCGCAACTGCACCCACCGTGGTGCAGTGGACCTCCGTCGAGCAGCCCCATAGGGCAGAAACCGAGGCGGCCAAGCGTCAGCAGGGACTTCAGGCGGAGCGCAGTCGGATGGCTGCACAGGACGAGCGCCAAGCGCATGAGCAGCAGGCGCAGGAGCGGCGGAGCCAACAGGGGGCCGCGGATGAGCGCCGGGCCCGCGAGCGTCGGGAGGCTGCCGATGAGGCGCAGCGCGAGCGTGTAGCGGCAGCGAAGCGCGAAAAGCAGGCGCAGGAGCGGCGGAGCCAACAGGCGGCAGTGGATGAGCGCCGGGCCCGCGAGCGTCGGGAGGCAGCCGATGAAGCGCAGCGCGAGCGTGTCGCGGCCGCGAAGCGCGAGAAACAAGCACAAGAGCGGCGCGAGCAGCAGGCCGACAGCCGCCGAGCGCGCGAACGCCGTGAGGCGCAGCCGGAACGGCAGGCGTCCCGCCGTGTGCAACGCTATGAGCGTCCATATGGTCTAGGCGCGTCTCGCCGCTCGGATGACTTCGGTGGCAGGACTTGGCGAAACGTCGGCAATCACGGTGGGGCGGCGTCCGGAGGCGGCTCGAGCGGTGGCGGGTCGAGTGGAAATGGTGGTTCGAGTGGAAGCGGCGGCTCAGGTGGTGGTGGCTCCGGAGGAGGGAAGCGGCGGCTCAGGCGGAGGTGGCTCCGGAGGAAGCGGAGAGGCGGCGGCGGAGGAGGCGGAGGAGGAGGAGGCGGAGGAGGAGGAGGAGGCGGTGGCGGAAAATAGGACGCTGAAGCTGTCGACTTGACGTCGTCCCCGGTACAGGCGTTGTTGGCGAAAGCCAGGACAAGCCATCGAGGGCCCTAACCAGATGCAACTCGTGTCGAAGACCTATGAGGTCGATGACTTCGCGGCGGCCCAGGAATTCTTTCACAGCAGGGGCTGGTCGGATGGCCTGCCTGTGGTGCCTCCGACGGCTCCGGCGGTCGCCGCGTGCCTCGAGTGGGTCGGCATGTCGCCGGAACAGTTGATCGGCATCGAGCCTGTACGCGCCATGCCCGTCACCGCCGAAAAGCTTGCCGTTAATGCCGTGATGGCGGGATGCCTGCCAATGCACTTCCCCGTCGTCGTGGCGGCCTGGACCGCGATGTTGCAGGAGGCGTTCCTGCTGCACGGGACCACCTCGAGCACGGGCGGCTGCGCCGTGCTTATCGTCATCAATGGCCCGATCCGCCAGGAGATCGGCGCCAACAGCGGCTTCAATGCACTCGCCAACAGTGACCGAGCCACAGCCGCTATTGGGCGCGCGATCCGGCTTGGCCTCATCAATGTTCTGGATGTGCGGCCGGGCGGGATCGATCGTTCGACGCTTGGCCATCCCGGCAAGTTCAGTTTCTGTATCGCGGAAGACGAGGAAGAGTCGTCCTGGGCTCCGCTTTCGGTGACGCGTGGCATCCCGCGCGGCGTGTCGGCGGTGACTGTGATGGCCGCCCAAGCCCCGCGCCAGATCATGAACGAGTGGACGACTGCGCCCGAGGAAATTCTCGAGACGTTCGCGGCGGAGATGCGCGCCAACCAGCGGCACTACTCGATCTATCCCGGCAACTACGCGATCGTTATCCCGAAGCAGGTGCGCGAGCATCTGGTGGCGGCGGGATGGAACAAGGCCGACATCCAGAAATTCGTGTTCGAACGCGCGCGCATCAAGCGCAAGGAATGGGCGGAGGTCGGTAAGGGTGCCGTCGTGCGCGACCGCGGTGAGAGCGTCTATGCAGCCCTCGACAGCCCCGACCATCTGCTGGTGATCGCGGCGGGCGGGCCGGCGGGTGGCTTCGGTGCGATCATACCGCCCTGGCTCGGCCATAAGACCAAGGCCGTGACGATGGCCATTGGCGCCTGCGTCGATTGTGGGCCACCGGCGAAAGTTTGACGGTTTGGCTGCTTCAGGTCTTGGTGGCCGGCCCCTTGCCGAGGACGTCGGAGAGAATGGCGAGGCCGTTGAGGGCACGCGGGAAACCGCCGTAGGGGCCGGTCTGGATGACGGCTTCGACCACCTCCTCGCGGGTGAGACCGATGTTGAGCGCCGACTGGGAGAATTTCGCGAGTTGGCCTTCGAGGCCCAGGGCCGTGAAGGCAGCGACGGCCACGAGCATGCGCTGGCGCCGCTCAAGACCGGGACGGTCCCAGAGTTCGCCATAGCCGTAGCGGATCGCTGACGGGTAGAGCGCTCCGGTAATCGCATTGCCCGGCGCCGCATAACCGCCAGTGCCGCGCGCGCCGTGTAGCGCCGCCATAATATCGCGGCCGCGCTGGTCGAGGATTTCGAAACTGTCGTTGCGTGGCGGATCGGCGGGCATCGCGATGCCGCGGGCTGAAAACACCTCGTGCGCGACGGCTGCCGAGGTCTCCGTGGTGACGAAGCCGCCATAAAGGCCCGCTTGCAGCAGAACCTCCAGGATGGCGCGGGGAGTGAGGCCGAGATCGAGTGCGGGGTCGACGTGGCGACGCAGCGCGGCGTGGCGTTCGAGTGGTCCGAGGACGGCGATCGTGCAGATCATGCGGTCGGCGAGCGACAAGCCGGGACGGCCCCAGATGCCGCCATAGATGACCTCGTCGAAGAAGTCGCCGAGGCCCGGCACCACATCGCCTGCCTTCGCGGTGGGCGCTTCAACTTGTGAACGGAGTTTGGCTCCGGTCTTTCTGAACTCGGCTCTCGACATGCTTCGTCTCCCCGGGAGGTTCATGGATGGGTGCGCGTCTGTACATTAGGCCCGAGCGCCGGTAATCCAAGGCCAGTCTGGTCCTGTAACCCCGAGGAGCCCGTTATGAAAGCTTGGCAGATCATCTCGAATGGCGGCATCGACGCCCTGCATCAAGCCGAGGTCTCGACCCGCGCGCCAGGACACGGCGAGGTGCAAGTCCGCATGCGCGCCAATGCGATCAATTTTCGCGACCTGATGACCGTGAAAGATCCAGTTTCGCGCAAACTGCCGTATCCGCGGGTGCCGAACTCGTGTGGGGCAGGTGAGATCATTGCGGTCGGGCCCGGTGTGACAGAATGGAAAGCCGGGGATCGGGTTGCCTCTTGCTTCTTCCAGCGCTGGGACGATGGGCCGTGCTCGGTGGAGGCGATGGCCAGCGCACTTGGTGGCGCCGAGGATGGGGTGCTCGCAGAGGTCGCGACCTTGGCGGCGCATGGTGTCGTGCGGGCACCGGCTCATCTCACCGACGCGGAGGTGGCAACGCTGCCGTGCGCAGGCCTGACGGCGTGGAATGCGATTGTCGAGTGTGGGGGCGTCAAGGCCGGGGACACGGTGCTTCTGCTCGGCACGGGCGGCGTCTCGATCTTCGCTCTACAGTTCGCGAAGATGCATGGCGCTCGGACAATCATCACATCGTCCAGCGACGAGAAGCTGGAGCGGGCCCGACAACTCGGTGCGGATGTCACGATCAACTACCGGTCGCGCCCAAACTGGGACGCAGCCGTACTCGAGGCAACCGGCGGACGCGGCGTCGATCTGACGGTGGAAGTCGGCGGGGCCGGCACACTACCGCGATCGATCCCTGCGACGCGTATCGCGGGAACCATAGCGCTGATAGGTGTGCTGTCCGGTGGCCAGATCGATCCGGCATCGTTCATGCGTCGCTCGATCCGCATGCAGGGAATCTACGTTGGTTCCCGCCGGATGTTCGACGACATGAACCGCGCGATCGCGGCCAATGGCATGCGCCCGGTGATCGACCGGCGCTTCTCATTCGCGGAAGCTCGCGGCGCCTATCACGCAATGGAAGGTGCTGGCCATTTCGGCAAGATCGCCATCGAGATCTGACGTGACGCCGGCGCGGCCTTCAAACGCGCAGGACGCCCAAGGCATTCTCGCTCAGGATCTGGCGGCGAACGGCCGGCTCCAGCATCAGCAGGCTCTGGGCCGGCATGTCGTTGTCCCAGTGCGGGTAGTCGGTCGAGAACACCAAATGCTCCGGCCCGAACATCGTGATCAGCTGCTTCAAGTGCTCGGGGTTGGCCGGCTCATCCAGCGGTTGTGTCGAGAACCGCACGCGCTCGGACACGTATTCGCGCGGCGGACGTTTCACCCAGGGAACGTCGTAGCGCAGGCTCTCCCAGGTCCGGTTGATGCGCCACATCAAGGGTAGCGCCCACGCGAAGCTGTACTCGACGAAGAGGAATTTCAAGGTCGGGAACTTCTCGAACACACCTGAGAAGCAGAGCGAGGTCAGATTTGCCTCGCCGATCTGGGAGAGCGAGACGTAGCGCTCGGGATAGTTCTCGGCGAAGCCGCCGGCCTGATTGGGTGCGCCGTAGTAGACACTATCGGTACCGGTGACGTGCAGCAGGATCGGCAGGCCATGATTGGCGGCCTCCTCGTAGATCGGCTCGTAGTAGCGATTGCCGATCAGGATATTGATCAGCGGCATGTAAACAGCGCAAACTTCGCGACGCTTGCCGACGCGACGAATCTCGGCGGCCGCCGCGCGCGGATCCTGGGCCGTCACCGTCATGGCGAGCCGCAGGCGGCGCTCCTCTTTCAACGGCCAGACGTCGAGAAAATAGTCATTGAAGGCGGACGTGATGATGGCGCTCTCATCCGGCCCCGATGTTACGACGCCGAATTGACCCGCCTGCAGCGAGGTGAGAACCGCAAGGCTGATGCCGTGTGCATCCAGAAGATCGCGGCGGATGTATTGGGGGTCGGATCCGGATGGTCCGCCCTGAGGTGGGCTCGCGTCCTTGCGGGCGGCCGAGCCCGATGGATGCTCGAAGCGGAAGCCGAGCGGCGCGGCGGCGGCCAAGTGGCCGGCTTTCATCTTGAAGCGCTCGCGCCAGGCGACCGGGACATGCGGGAAGAGGGTCGGCAGACCACCGGGGAGCGCGGGGTGGACGTCGCAGTCAACAATGGTCAGGGCGCTGTCGCTGTCCGCTGTCAGACTGGATGCGGGGGTCGCGATGTTCATGCGTTGGCCTCCTTGGATGCCTGCGGCGAAACTTGAGGGCCGAGATCAACCCGGATCTCGCCGTTCTCGATGCGAGCCGGATAGATGCGCAGGCGCATGCGGCTGTCTGTGAAGGGCCGTGCGCCAGTCTCGATGTGGAATTCGTAGCCGTGCCAGGGGCAGCGCAAGATCTTGCCGTCCAGCCCCCAGGTCAGTGAGCCGGGTGGCCCCGGGAGTGTGGTTCCGGTTGGCGGGGCCTTGCACATCGGTGCTCCCTTGTGGGGGCACAGATTCCGCACGGCGTGCACCCGGCCGTCCGTTTGACGCAGGACGCCGATCTCGCGCCGGCCGACGGTGACGATCCGAAAGGTATCAAGCGGAAAGGCGTCGGCAGGGCCAAGGCTGATGTCGGTGCTTTTGGTCATGGGCGGAGGTCGGGGCTCGCGTCAATGCATTCACTCTGGACACTAAATCACGGGGAGGGTGCGGGCCAGCGTCTTGTCCGGACATTGTGGGGGTGCATAATGCCGCCCCTGACAGCCAGAGAGGACGCCCGTGCCCGCCAAGACCGATACAACCAAGCAAGCCGCGGCTCCCCGCATGATGCCCTTCGAAGGCGTCAAGGTGATCGACATCTCGAACTTTCTGGCGGCGCCGATGAGCGCGATGTTCCTCGCCGATTTCGGGGCCGACGTGGTCAAGGTCGAGCAGCCCGGCAAGGGCGACGAGGTCCGCTATTGGGGCCGCAACAAGGGTGGCGTCGGGCTCTATTACAAGATCCTCGGCCGCGGCAAGAAATCGATCACCGCCGACCTGCGCACTGACTTCGGTCGCGAGGTTGTCAAGCGGCTGGTCAAGGACGCGGACATTCTGGTTGAAAACTATCGGACGGGAACGCTCGAGAAGTGGGGGATCGGCCCGGACGTGCTGCACGCGATCAACCCGCGTCTGATCATATTGCGAATTACCGGTTTCGGACAGACCGGGCCTTACGCGAAGCGGCCGGGGTTCGGCACGCTAGCGGAGGCGTTCGCAGGCTTCGTCCACATCAACGGCGAGCCGGATCGCCCGCCGCTGCTGCCGGGATTTGGGCTGGCCGATTCGACCACCGGCGTCATGGCCGCATTCCTGGCGTCGGCTGCGCTGCATGAGCAGCGCCGTTCGGGCAAGGGGCAGGTTGTTGATCTCGCGATTTACGAGACGTTGTTCTCGCTGCTCGGACCACAGGTGATCGATTACGATCAGCTCGGCGAGGTGCAGCAACGCCAGGGCAGCCGGCTGCCGTTCACGGCGCCCCGCAATACGTATCGCAGTCGCGACGGCAAGTGGGTGTCGATCGCCGGCTCCGCGCAATCGACATTCGAGAACATCTGCAAGGCGCTGGAAATTCCGGGCACCGTCAAGGAGCCGCGCTTCATCGACAACCGCGTCCGATTGACCAACGCTAAGGTGCTCGACGAGGTGCTCCAGGACGCCATCGGCAAGTTCGATCTCGACGAATTGATGCGGCGGTTCGTGGCGGTCGATGCGCCGATCGCGCCGGTCAATGATGTCGCGCAGATCTGCGCCGATCCGCAGTTCATTGCGCGCGAGAACATCGCGACGATCGAGGACGAGGAGATCGGCGGTCCCATTCGAATGCAGAACGTGGTCGGCAAGATGTCGGCGACACCCGGCAAGATCCAGCGGGCCGGACGCAAGCTCGGCGCCGACAACCGTGAGATCCTGGTCGAGCGGTTGGGCTTTAGCGAGGCGGAGATCAAGGCGGCAGGCATCGATCTCGGCAAGCCGAAAAAGGCGGCGGCAGTGAAGGCGGCTGCACCAAAGCGCACAGCTAAAGCAAAGACAAAGGCCGCGAATTAGACGGAGGCTGCCATGCTGCATCTGCCCCAAAAAATCACGCTCGTCGACGTGTCGCCGAGGGACGGCATCCAGAGCTTTCCACGCGCCGTTGATACGGCAACGAAGGTGGCAATCATCGACCGCCTCTCGCAGACGGGGTTGCCGGTGATCGAGGTGACCGGCTTCGCACATCCGCGTGTGATCCCAAACCTTGCAGATGCCGAGGCGGTGTGCGAGCGCTTCAAGCGCAGGACCGGCGTCGTCTATCGTGCGCTCGTGCCGAATGCACGGGGCGCGGAGCGGGCACTGTCCGCCAAGCTCGATGAACTTCTGGGGCTCATTACCGTAAGCGAGGCCTACCAGAAGAAAAACCAAAATATGACGCTCGCTCAGGGCGTCGACGAGGCAATCCGCACGTTCCGCGTCGTCGACAAGGCGGGGGTCAAGTTCGTGATGGCGTTGGGCATGTCGATGTGGTGCGCCTATGAGGGGCGCATTCCCGCCGAGACAGTGCTGTCGCTCATCGATCAGTTCCGCAATGCTGGCATGCGTCGGTTCTATCTCGCAGGTAGCCTCGGCATGGAGGACCCGCGCCAGGTCAACGAGCTGTTCCGCCGGGTGCTCGATCGCCACAAGGACATCGAGGTGGGCTTCCATGTTCACAATCTGGCGGGAACCGGCATGGCGAATGTGCTGGCCGCGCTCGACGCCGGCGCCAGTTTCATCGAGGGCGCCGCCTGCGGGATCGGCGGTGGCATCGCCATGCCCAAGACCATTGCCTCGGTCGGCAACCTCGCGACCGAAGATATCGTTCACATGCTGAATGAGATGGGCGTCACCACCGGCGTCGATACCGCTGAGATGGCCGCCGCGGCGCGCGACATCGCCAAGTTGCTGGGTATAGAGGCGGGCAGCCACACGGCGCATGTGGGGACCCGGTCTGATGTCATGGAGGGAGCGCGGACGGCGCCACGCGAGCACCCGGTATGAAGGGCTGGTTAGGCACGCGAAGTCACTCGGGTTGCCGCCGGGTAGGGCCCATGCTCTATCGGTCGTGTTTTTGCGGAATTCGAGGATCGTATGACGCGCAAATCCCCCGACATGACGCAGCTTGGCCAGCCAGCGCCGCTGCCGGAGAACCCTGAACTGGCCGCGCTGGAGCGCGTGCCCAATCCGCATCCTGACACGCACTACGTGGCACGCTTTACGGCCCCTGAGTTTACATCGCTTTGTCCGGTCACGGGGCAACCCGACTTCGCGCATCTGGTCATCGACTATGTGCCGAAGGCATGGCTGGTCGAATCGAAGTCATTGAAGCTCTATCTCGCGTCGTTCCGAAATCATGGGGCCTTCCACGAGGACTGCACGATCGCCATCGGCAAGCGGATCGTGGACCTGCTCGCGCCGCAATACCTGCGGATTGGCGGTTACTGGTATCCGCGCGGTGGCATGCCGATCGACGTGTTCTGGCAGACAGGGAGCTGCCCGAAGGGTCTTTGGCTTCCCGACCAGGGCGTAGCTCCCTATCGCGGGCGCGGGTAAGTATAATCGTTTGATTTCATGAATTTAGTGTGGGGTCTTCGCTTATTCGAAAGACAACGCCTGGCATTTGTGACTATGCTGCTGGTGGAGAACGTCGAGGCTTACGGAGACTGAAAACGATGAAGACTTCAATGACCGCCGGTGGACTGCTGGCACTCGGACTGATGGTCGCGCCTGTGACAGCCGCGCCATTGAGCGGCGCGCGAGACAATCCCGCAGCCGGCGAGAGCCTGATCGAAGTTGCCCAAGGCTGGAAGTACCAGCGCAACTGCGTTTGGGTGAACAATGGTTGGGGCCATCGTGATCGATACGGTAAAGTGCTCGTCTGCCGCCCCTACAAGCCCTATGGGCGTGGCTGGGTCTGGCACAAGGAAGGCAACCGCGAAGGTTGGCACAACACGCAGCGCAAGGCTTGGCATAACAATAAGTGGTGAGGTGCCTCACCTCCGAGTGACAAAAGGCCGGATCTTCGATCCGGCCTTTTTTGCTTCCCGCATCGATCGGTTCCGAACCAACACCACTTACGCCAGTTCCGGGACCACCCAGAACGGCCGGTCGCCGCGCAGCATTCGCTCGACATTGTCGAAGGCGTTGCGGAAGCGGGCAATGTGATTGTCCGAGGTGGGCCCGGCGAAGTGGGCGGTCAACACCACATTGTCCAGTTTGAAGAGCGGATTGCTGGACGGCGGCGGCTCCTCATCGAACACGTCGAGGCCGGCGCCGAAGATCTTGTGGGCGGCGAGCGTCTCGGCGAGCGCTTTCTCGTCGATGACAGGCCCGCGCGACGTATTGACGATGATCGCATGCGGTTTCATCAACGCCAGCTCGGCCTTGCCGATCAGATGTTTGGTCGTGGCGTTGAGGGGCACGTGCAGCGAGACGAAGTCTGACCGGCGGATCAATTCGCGGAGCAGACGGAATTTCACGCCGAGCGCGTCCTCCTCGTCTTCGGTGAGCCGCTTGATATCGTAGTACTCGACCTTCATGCCGAACGATTGGGCGCGTCTGGCGACCTTGCGGCCGATATTGCCAAGGCCGATGATGCCGAGTGTCTTGTCGTAGAGTTCATACATAGCGGGCGGCGGGCCGTTGCCGCGCCAGCGACCCCCGGAAACGCTGGCGTGTTGCCAGACGACGCGGCGGGCGACCGTGAGCATCAGCATCATCGCGTGTTCGGCGACCGAGATGGCATTGGCACCGCCATTGTTGGCCACGGGCACCTTGGCACGCCGCGCTGCCTCGATGTCGACCGCGTCGTAGCCGGCCGAAAGCAGCTGCACGAGCTTGACCTTCGGGCCGGCCCTATAGAAGGCGTCTTCCATTTTGACGTTGGGGTAGCAGATCATGTACTCGGCCGTTTTGAGCGCCGCGTCGAACTCCTTGGTGCCTTGCTGGGCGAGTAAGAGATCGATCGAGGCGGGCGCCATTTCGCGCGCGAGCAGGCCGGTCGCCTCCGAGGGCGGGACAAGGATGACTGTCGGTTTCATGAGATCTCCAGGCAGGGTTGAGGCCGCGGCGCGTCGCGGCCGATGCGGCTTCGCGCGCGTTCGTCAGGCGTTAACGAGCGGCGCGATTTTGTCGAGGTGAGCCAGAATCTCGTCACGCGAGAGGTCTGGGATCTCGAGCAGTACGCGCTTGATGCCAGCTTCTCGATACTTGGCGAGCTTGGCCGCATCCGACGGCGCGCGGAAGACCGTGATCGAGAGTGATGCGCTGTCGCGCTTCGACGTGCTCGCGGCCTGGCTCAGCCGGCCGACGAATTCGCGCGGGTCGGTGTCGGGCTTGGCGCGCGGGAACCAGCCGTCAGCGTAGTCGACGATGCGTTTCAGTGTGAAGTCGGTCTCGCCACCGAGCAGGATCGGTGGATGCGGTTTCTGGAGCGGCTTCGGATTGCTCCAGATCGAATCGAAGTTGACGAACTCACCGTGGAACTGAGCCTCGTCTTTGGTCCAAATCTGCTGCATCGCCTGCAGGCGCTCGTTCATCAGCTTGAAGCGTGTCGGATACTTGGCGCCATGGTTCTCCATCTCGTCGACGTTCCAGCCCGCCCCGACGCCGAACTCGAAGCGGCCGCCCGAGAGCTGGTCGAGACTCGCGATCACCTTGGCGGTAACGATGGGGTCGCGCTGGGTCATCAGGCAGATGCCGGTGCCGAGCCGCAGGTGCTTGGTGGTCGAGGCCGCAAACGACAGCGCGATGAACGGGTCGTGCGTGTGGACATAGCGCTTCGGCAGCTCGCCGCCGCCCGGAAATGGTGTTCGCCGGCTCGTCGGGATGTGTGTGTGCTCGCACACGAACAAGCTCTCGAAGCCGCGATCCTCGAGCGCCTTGCCGAGCTCGGCCGGCTGGATGCCATAGTCGGTCGGGAAGTAGAATACGCCAACGTTCATCATGTCTCTCCTCGGCGATTGCGCCAGCAAGGCGGGTAATCCGTTGTCGGCCACCTTAGGCGCTGGGCTGGACCGGGCGCAACCCGTCGCCGGCAGGATTGGTCCGACGCGGCCAACACGTCCGGCTCAGGCGCCAACCCGCAACGTCGACGCCAGCGTTGGATCGACCAAGCCCTGTTTGCGGGCTTCGCGCCGCGCCACTGCCAGCGTCGACAATTGACGCGCCACTTTGGGATGCGTCTCTACCAGAAACTGGAAATCGTCGTGGGCGAGCCGCAGGACTCGCGTCGGCCGCGTGGTGCGATAGGGATTGGTGTGGTTGCGCCCTTCCAACATGGCCAATTCGCCGAAGCTGTCGCCGGGCTGAAATAAGGTCTCGCCGGCCTCTGTGACTAATCGAACCTCGCCGCTGACGACAAAGAAAATACTTTCTGCCGGGTCGTCGGGCGAAATGATCTCGCGATACGGCTCGATCCGCTGGGCGTAAAGGACGCGCATCACGCCGGGCAGGTCCTGAGTGTCGAGGCCGGCCAAGACGGGAATGCGCGCCAGGTGGGACAAGGTGATGACAAAGTCACGATTGCCGGCTTCGCTTGCAAAGCCGGTAGCGATGATAGCAATGGGCAGGGCCAGCACGGCGATGCCCAAGATCATAGCCATGGCGCCGATGAGCTTGCCGATGCCGGTGACGGGAGTGATGTCGCCGTAGCCGACTGTCGTCAACGTCGCAATGGCCCACCAGGCGGCGTTGGGGATACTTCCGAACTTGTCAGGCTGGGCGGTGCGTTCGGCGTAATAGGCAGCGGTCGAGACAAAGAGCAGTACGGTCAACAGCAACAGCAGCGTCCCAACCAGGGTACGCCTCTGGTTATGCAGAACGCGGATCAGAGAGTGCATCGCGGGCGAATAGCGGGCGAGTTTCAAGATCCGGAAGACGCGCAGGACTCGCAGGATGCGCAGATTAATGGGCAGGAACGCGCCAAGGAAGAAGGGCAGAATAGCGACCAGATCGATGATCAGGTAGGGCCGCATTGCAAAGCGGAGCCGGGCCGTCATCGGTTCCATGCGGGCGAGGAACGGCATCTCGACGCAGGTCCAGAGCCGTGTGGCATACTCGAGCGTGAAGATCGCGACGGAGATGATCTCAAAGCTTTTCAGCAGGCCGCCATAGCGAGCTTGAATGTCGGGCACGGTTTCGGCCACGAAAGCGGCGACGTTGAGAAGGATCAACGTGACCAGCGTCATATCGACGAGGCGGCTCGCGCGATCGTTCTCACGTGCGGTTTCCACCAACTCGTGCGCACGCTGCCGGTCAATACCAAAAATCGAGGTGCCGGGGCCATCCCGGGATTGACCCCGGCTCGGGTTTGATCCGGACCGATCGTCATTGGACACCGGCTACAGCTCCCTTGCAGCGCGTTCGCCGTGCGTGGACGAGAGTTCATCCAGAGCGACGGCCAGTGGACCATACTGCAAAGCCCGGGCCTTGCGAGCAACCCACGGACCACGATCAAGGAAAGGGTAAAGCCTTGTGGCGTCCCTCGTCAGCGGCTAGGTTCCGGCCGGTTCGGATGGGTGGTCGAGTGGTTTATGGCTCCGGTCTTGAAAACCGGCGTACTCGCAAGGGTACCGGGGGTTCGAATCCCTCCCCATCCGCCACTCATAATGTGTTGATAAATAAATATATTATCAGGCTTCGATGGCGATTTGTTGCCCGGTTCCACCGGATTTTGTTGCTTCGTTTGTTGCCCGGCGCTCAACTGAGTTGAGGAAATGCACGAAGCGCGACGTCGTACGTCTCATCGCCCATGGCGTGCTTGAGGGCTATGCCGACGGCCATCAAAGCCGTCGTCGTATGGATTGACCTGGGCGATGGCCTCAACTAGAAGACCCAGTGCGCGGGCTCGATTGGGCCCGCGTTTCATTTGCGCCACCGCGGCCGGAGACATCTCCGGTACTGTCGGCGGGTCCTCTAGGGCCTGCAAAGGAGGCGGCGCTTCATCCCGTGCATACGGAAAGACGGAGACGACCATGACGAAGCGCGTCCGCGCCAAGCACAAGATCGACCGCCGCCTGGGGGAAAACCTCTGGGGGCGCTCGAAAAGCCCGGTCAACAAGCGGGCCTCGCGCCCCGGCCAGCACGGCGAGCGCCGCGCCGGCAAGATGTCGGATTTCGGCCAGCAGCTGCGCGCCAAGCAGAAGCTCAAGGGCTACTACGCCAGCATCACCGAGCGGCAGTTCAACAACATCTACAAGGAGGCGGCCCGCCTCAAGGGCTCGACTTCCGAGCATCTGATCGGCCTGCTGGAGCGCCGTCTCGACGCGCTGGTCTATCGCGCGAAATTCGTGCCGACGGTATTCGCCGCCCGCCAGTTCGTGAGCCACGGCCACGTGAAGGTAAACGGCCGCCGCGTCACCGTGCCGAGCTACCGCCTGCGGGTTGGTGACTTCGATCGAGGTTCGCGATGCGTCGAAGCAGCTGGGTCTTGTCCTCGAGGCGACGAAGAGCCCGGAGCGTGATGTGCCGGACTATGTTGAAGCCGATCACAACAAGCTGACCGCGAAGCTCTTGCGCGTGCCGGGCCTCTCCGATGTTCCCTATCAGGTGAACATGGAACCGAACCTGGTGGTCGAGTTCTACTCGCGGTAACCGCGCGGGTGCGTTAGCCCGGTGGCTTGCTTCCAGCACGCTTCCCGGTGGCGTGCTTCCAGCACGACGGCACCAGAAGTGCCTACGAGAGTTTAAGGCCGCCCAACCCGGGCGGCTTGTTGCGTTTCGGCCATGAGACGGCCGCGTAGGTCCGCTGTGACCAATGAGGCTACGCATGGCCCGCTTCGCTGACGAGGTGGGACGGATCGATGCCAATTTTGGAGAGTGCGCGGTCGTATTTCAGCTCGATGTCGGGGCCAAAGATCAGCTCGCTATCGGCGGCACAGTGCAGCCAGCCATTGGCATGGATCTCGCTCTCAAGCTGGCCGGGCGCCCAGCCGGCGTAGCCTAGCGCCAGGATGGCCTGCTCGGGGCCGCTGCCGGCCGCAATCGCCTTCAGGATATCGATGGTTGCGGTCAGGCAGACGTTTTCGCCAACGGTGAGGGTGGAATCGCTGGCGAAATAGTCGCCGCTGTGCAGAACGAACCCGCGCTGCGTGGAGACCGGCCCGCCGACGTGCACGTTCATGTGTAACTGATCCGGCGGTACGCTGTCGGCGCCGTCCTTACCGACGATCTTGAGCTGTTCGAGCAGCTCCGGGAACGAGATGTTGCGCGCCCGCTGATTAAGGATGATGCCCATGGCACCATCCTTCGAGTGCGTGCACATATATATGACCGAGCGGTGGAACCGCTTGTCGGTCATTGTGGGCATGGCAATCAGGAGTTGACCCTCGAGATAGCCTTCGCCGGATTTCGCTTTGGTCTTGCGCTTCATAGAAACGAGGTTAGCGCCGAAGGGCGGGATCTGTGAAGCCCTGACGCGCCTTGGCTTGTTGCGAATGCGATCCTGACGCTGATGTGATGTCGATATCCGTTGGCGGACGTGCGGCCGGTCATTACATGAGCGGAGCGAACGTTGAGAGGCTTCTACTCATGGCGAGACTTCTGGGTTGGTTCGTTGCTGGGTTGATTCCGGGCCTTGCCTGCATCGTGGCAACGGTGCTGGGGTTGGCTCCCTTACGCGCGCAGGAGGCATCTGTTGGCTCGGCCTGGGTTGTGGCCGAGACGTCGAAGGCGCGGCTCGTCGCCGGCGGTGTCGCGGGTAGAGATGGCCAGCGCCGCCTGAGTGCCGGGCTAGAGATCACCCTCGCCGACGGTTGGAAGACCTATTGGCGCAATCCCGGTACATCGGGCGTGCCGCCGCAACTCGACTGGTCGGGCTCAGACAACCTAGCAAGCGCGACCTTGCGGTTTCCAGCACCCAGCCGGTTCCGTGATCGCGACGGCGACACCATCGGCTACAAGTCAGGGGTGGTGCTGCCGGTGGACATCGTGGCCCAAGATCCGGCCAAGCCAATCACGCTCAAGCTCGAGGCCGAGTACGGTGTTTGCAGGGACGTGTGCATTCCGGTGCAGCAGTCGTTCCAGCTCGTCGTACCGTCTAATGCGGCGGCGCGTGCCGCGGGCAGCGCTCTGACGCAGTCGATCGATCGCATTCCGCGGGGGGCATCCGAGCGTCGCGCGACCGATCCGGTTGCGACGGCAATAAAGGTGGAGCTCACCGGTGCGAAGCCGCGCATCGTCATTGATGCCGAGTTTCCGTCGGGTGTGGAGGGTGCCGACGCGTTCCTGGAGGCGCCCGAGGGGCTCTGGGTGCCGCTCGCCAAGGCGCAAGGGCCTGCCGCAGGCACGCGCCGCCAGTTCGAGGTGGATCTGACTGATGGCGCCGATCTTGTCGACCTCAAAGGCCGCACCATTCGCCTGACATTGGTCGCCACCGGCGGCCAGAGCGAGACCGAATTCAAGCTGGAGTGAGAGAGAGGTCGTCGGTGGCATTGAGCGAAGCCGCAACGCGCCGGGGCCGGCGCATCAGCGGCGCAATGCCCGAGGTGTTAGTGCGGCCGTTTGGCATCAGCGATGGGCAAGAACCCGGCACGACGACTGCGCCGTGCAGGCGCAATCGTCGTGCGGGAACCCGAGCAGTGAATGCCCGGGCAACTCGATAGATCACTCGGCGGCTTGCAGGACCGCCGCCCGCTGGCCCTTGACCATGCGGCCAGGCAACTTGCCGGTCGGCTCGCCGCCTCGGTAGGTGACGGTGCCCGAGACGATGGTGGCTTCGTAGCCGTTGGCTTTCTGCAGCAGGCGTTTGCCGCCGGCCGGTAGATCGTACGTCACGTAGGGCCGGCCGAAGCCCAGTCGTTCATAGTCGATCACGTTGAGATCTGCCTTCTGGCCGACGGCGATTAGCCCGCGATCGCCGAGACCAGCCGCGCCCGCCGTGTCGGACGTGAGACGGCGCACGACCTCCTCGAGCGGCCACTTGCGTAACTCGCGGCCCCAATAGGTCAGCAGCCAGGTCGGATAGCCGGCGTCGAGAATGAAGCCGACGTGGGCGCCGCCGTCGCCGAGGCCCATGATGACGTTCTTGTTCGAGAGCATCTGCTCGGGGCCGGAGAGGTCGAAGTTCGGATAGTTAGAGATCGGCGTGTAGATGAAGTTGCGGCCACCGTCCTCGATCAGGATGTCGTAGGCAACTTCGGGGGCGGAGCGGCCTTCTCGCTCGGCCATAGCCTCGATCGAGTGCTCCCGCTGCGGGATGTAGTTCGGCGGATTGCCGAAGCGGTACATCTGGGAGTACTTGAGGCGGCGGATCAGCGGGAAGGTCGAGCCCGCAACGGGATCCTCGGACAGGATTTTCCGGCGAACCTCCGGGTCCTGCATGGCCTTCACGCGCTCAGGCAGCGGCTTCGACGCGATCGACTTATACGTGGGCGTGCCGGAGAACGGGTTCTGGCTGCCCTCGAGGCCGAGCAGCACACCGATGGCGCGTGGCGGCGTTACCGGGCGGATCGAGTGGCCATCGGCAATAGCCTTGTCCGCGTAGCCCATCAGCTCTTTCCATTGGCTCTGGCGATGCGGCTCGTGGCGCTGCGTCAGCGAGAAAACCGCCGGGCGGCCGCACTTCTCCACGACGCGGCGGAGCATGTCGAATTCCGACTTGGTGTCGGGCTCGGTCCAGTCCGAGACGAACTCGAGGAAGCCGGAACCGGCATCCTTGAGGCCCATAGCGATGCCGGCAAGTTCATCCTCGTTGGCCCGCAAGGTCGGCGTGTATTCGCCTGTCAAGCTCTTGTGGCTGATCGTGCGCGAGGTCGAGAAACCGAAGGCGCCGGCCCGCATTGCGTCGGCCGCGATTTTCCTCATTTGTGCGATGTCGGTCTCGGTCGCCTTCTCGTGTCGGATGGCGCGATCACCCATGATATAGACGCGGACGGCGGCGTGCGGGAGCAAGGCGCACAGGTCGATGTCGCGCTGCTTGTCCTGGAGCGCGGCGAAATACTCCCCAAACGTCTCCCACGTCCATTTCAGGCCTTCGTGCATAACGGGGCTCGGGATGTCCTCGACGCCCTCCATCAGCTCGACGAGCTTCTCCCGGTCGGCGGGCTTGCAGGGTGCGAAGCCGACGCCGCAGTTGCCCATCACGGCGGTCGTGACACCATGCCAGGACGAGGGCGCGGTGTAGCGGTCCCAAACCGCCTGTCCGTCATAGTGGGTGTGAATATCGACGAAGCCGGGCGTCACGATGTGGCCCTTCGCGTCGATCTCCTCGGTGCCGCGTCCGGAAATTTTGCCGACGGCGGCGATCCGCCCGTCCTTCACGGCCACATCGCCGTCATGGGGGGCGCTGCCCGATCCATCGACAACAGTGCCATTGCGAACGACGAGGTCAAACGACTGGGTCATTGGCGGATCTCCCTGGGGGGGCCGAATGCGGCGCCGATACGTGACCATACAAACCTAACAGGCGTGGCCTCAGCGTCAATTGCCTGCCGGGTGGGAGGATTGGCACGGACGGCTGCTGCGTCTCGGATGCAGGGCGGGCATCCGGCGACCGCTTAGGACGCCAGCAGCTTGTCGATCTCGCGCACCAGATCCTTGAGATGAAACGGCTTCGAGAGGACGCGGGCATCCTTCGGCGTCGGCGTGTCGCCGTTGAGCGTGACCGCTGCGAACCCGGTGATGAACATGATCTTGAGTTCCGGGTCGAGTTCGCTGGCGCGACGCGCCAGCTCGATGCCGTCCATGCGGGGCATCACAATATCTGTCAGCAGCAGCGTGAACGGCTCCTGCTTCAGGCGATCGAGGGCGTCGGAGCCGTTGTCGAACGAAATCACATCGTAGCCGGCCTTGGCGAGGGCGCGCTCGAGAAAGCCCCGCATCGAATCGTCGTCCTCCGCCAGCAGGATGCGGCGGTGGGACAAGGCTGAGGCCATTTGGGTCATGGGGCTCGGGAGTCCAGTGGGCTAATGGGCCGCCATGTCGGCGGGGTGGAGGCGTCGGCGAGCGATCGTCAATTGGAAGGTACGATGCGCTTGCAAAATACACACCGAATCTGACGCGATTTTGGTAAACGCAGCGTGAACGAGCGCATCACGCTCATAAAGGAAATCCCGCAGAAGCCGCAAATGCAACGCCAGGGTCATGGACACCGGCGATTGGCGCAGGCAAAGTACCAGCCTGCCGGAGCAGAGCGCGCGGGGCGCCTGATTCCAGCAGGGCGACTCATCAGGACGGGGCCAATGCTCGAGCGCGAACGCCGCTCCATCGATCAGGAGCTGACGCCGCCTTTTACGATTGCGGTGCCGAACGGGCCACCGTCGCCGTTTGTCTTTTGCTCGCCCCACTCCGGCCGCACTTACACGCAGGCGTTCCTGGAAGCGTCCCGGCTCGATTCCCACGCCCTGCGGAAATCCGAGGACTGCTTCGTCGATGAGTTGTTTGCCGGTGTCCGCGAGAACGGCGCGCCGCTGATCGCGGCTCGCTTTCCACGCGCCTACATTGACGTCAATCGCGAGCCCTATGAGCTTGATCCCGAGCTCTTCAGCGAGCCGCTTCCGGCCTATGCCAACACCCAGTCGATTCGGGTTGTCGGTGGCCTTGGTACGATTGCGCGGATCGTCTCCGACAACGAGGAGATATATCGCGAGAAGATGCCGTTGGCGGTGGCGCTGGAGCGGATCGATCGCCTCTACCGGCCGTTCCATTCGGCACTCGCAGCACTTCTCGAGGACGCTCGCCGCCAGTTCGGGTTTGCCGTGCTGATCGACTGCCATTCGATGCCGTCGGCTTCGATCGGCAGCCCGGCGGCGACGCGCCCGGATTTCGTGATCGGCGACCGGTTTGGTGTGTCCTGCGACAGCCGACTCACCCGAACTTTGCGTGAAGGGCTGGCGGGCTGCGGCTACGATGTGCACGTCAACCGGCCTTATGCCGGCGGCTTTATTACCGAGCATTACGGTCGTCCGGTTAGGGGGTTGCATGCGCTGCAACTCGAGATCAACCGCGCGCTGTATATGGATGAGGCGCGCTTCACGCTGTCGCCGCAGTTCGGTGGCTTGCAGCGTGACTTAATGCGGGTTTTGGCGCCGATGATGCTGGAGATCCCCGGTGTCTTTGGCCGGCGCGCCGCAGCCGAATAGCCGCTAGGGCCGTTGGGCAATGAGCAGGGCCTCCGGGCAAAGAAAAGGGGCCGTCCGAGTGAACGAACGGCCCAAGTCTAGGGAGGAAACGCCCAAAGGAGGGCAATGAACTTGCAAGCGAGGCTTGCCCGTTCACTGTGGTTACTTAGAAGTGCGTCGCATCAATTTCAAGGCTGATTATTGTGCGATGCAAGATGAATGCGATGGCATACCCTTATCGATCCCGCATCTCAGGCCTGAAACCCGCCACCCAGGCTCAAAAATCGGGGATATGGCTCCCTAAAATGCTGCGATGCAAAAATGCATAGCTGGGTTGACGACAGCCATGGACCATCGCACAAGCCGCAAAAAAGCGCCGTCCTGTAAGAACGGCCCAAGTCGGGGCGACCATAGTGGCGTGAATGCATCGAGTTCGAACGCAAAGGACACATGCGCCATGCGAGGTGCGACGAAACCCAGTCTTCGGCCGATGCTGGCAACCGCGCACGCGATGGCCGAGCTTTCAGCCAATGCGATCCTGCCGCATTTTCGCAAAGCGGTTGCCATCGAGAACAAGGCGGGAAATGGCGGTTTCGACCCGGTGACGACCGCCGACAAAGCGGCTGAGCGTGTCATCCGCAAGCATCTTGCAACAGCCCATCCCAATCACGGCATCATTGGTGAGGAATACGGCATCGCGGATGGTGCCTCGCCGTTCACGTGGGTGATCGATCCCATTGATGGCACCAAAGCGTTCATCACCGGCACGCCGCTGTGGGGCACGCTGATCGGTCTGTTGCACGGTCCAACCGCGGTCGTCGGCATGATGGACCAGCCGTTCACGGGCGAGCGCGTCTGGGCCATGACAGGCAGTGGCGCGCAGTGGCGCGATCCGAAAGGCAAGGTCCGCCGCATCAAGGCGAGTAGCGTCCGGCGCCTCGAAGACGCCAAGCTTGCAACCACCAGTCCGGATCTGCTGAAGGCGGGCTTCGAGAGCGACACGTTCCTCAAACTCAAGTCGGGCGCGCGGATGACCCGCTATGGCGGGGACTGCTACGGCTACTGTCTGCTTGCAGCGGGACACATCGACATCATCGTCGAGTGCGGACTGAAGCCGCACGATATCGTGGCGCTGATCCCGATCATCGAAGGCGCAGGCGGGCGCATCACGACGTGGGACGGCGGCCCGGCCGAGGCCGGTGGCCGCATCTTGGCGTGCGGCGATCCTCGATTGCACGATGCGATGCTGAAGCTCGTCGCAGCCCGCTAGGCCGACGGCAGAGAGGCTTGGGTTGGGTGACGCAGCAGACGAGCGCGCTTGGCTGCTTCAAGCCGCGGCCGAGTTGATTCCGAGATAGGCGTCGAAGGCAGCCCAGAAGCGTTGCCGGAACTCGTCGCTCTCCTGCAGGATCTCGTGCTGGGAGCCCGCGATGACGACGCGCGCTCCGATCTTCAGGCGGCGGGCGAACATCTCGATCGCCGACGACGAGACGATCCGATCCTGGCCGGCAGCGGCGATCAACAGCGGCACCCGGACCAGGGTCGCGAACTCAGGATCCATCAGCATGGACATGGACCTGTAGGCGGCGCGCACCCAGGCGACGGTCGGTGAGCCGAGTGCCCATTGCGGCGCGGCCTCGATGATTTGGCGGTTGCGTTCGAACCGCTCGCGGTCGGAGGTTAGTGCGTTGGCTTCGAACCCTTTGGTTTCCTCAGGCACATCGGAGCCGCCAAGGATGTACATTTGGCCGGTTGGACCGAGGCCAAGGGCTTCGGCGTAGGCGCGGGCGATTGGGTGCGGGGCGGGGACCTTGGCGTCGGCGAATTGCAGCATCGGTGCGGTGAGTACCATGCGGTCGAACCAGGAGCCTTGTACGGTCGCGTGGCGGAGCAGGATGTTGCCGCCCATCGAGTGCCCGATGGCGATGTAGGGGGGCGGGCAATCCGGGAGGACGACGTCCTTCATGAAACGCAGGAGATCGTTGTCGTATTCATCGAACGATTTAACGTGGCCCTTGCGCGGGTCGGGGAGTACGCGCGCCGAGGCGCCTTGGCCTCGCCAGTCGTGAATGGCGACGGCGTAGCCGCGCCGGCGCAGGTCGGCGATCACCTCGAAGTATTTCTCGATCATTTCGCAGCGACCAGGGAACACGCAGGCAGTGCCCCGGCGGGGGGCGCGCGTTGCTTCCCACCGCGCAAAACGCAGCAGCGTTCCGTCCGCGCCTGAAAACTGTCCGACGACGGCGCCGCTTGGCACCGGATTTCGCGGCAGTGAGATCAACTCCATTCCGACGTGTCTCCCGAGCGATCAGCCCCGCGTCGCGCACCCTCGTTAGCCACGGCGGTGACCGCATGGCGCCGCAGCGCCGCGGCTATACCAGCTGCTCCCGGTGTCGCCTACGGGCTCGCCATTCTGGGCCGGGTCGCGCGGGGCTCGAAAACTGCAAAGTACATATAAAAATCCTATGGTTAATGAATTATGTTCAGATTTTAGGGTTGACGCACTCCGGAGTGGCTGGTTGTTTCCGGCCGTCAGAACGGACAGGGGTTCCGATCGTCAGCGAACGATCCGTTGCTGACACACGGGGTGGGGCACCACCAACAGATTGGGTTTCGAGCGTCCACGCGGCTCCGGAGGGGGCCAGCGGCCAGGCCCCCGATAGGGGTGTCTCCCCAATACATGCCCTCACCATATCTGTAACCATTGGAATGGAGTTACCCATGCGTACCTGGATCACGGCACTTATTTTCGCAGCGGCGTCGCTAGGCTTTGCGTCTGCGCCCGCAATCGCCGAGGTTGGCGGCGCGAACTGGCCCAATAATATGTTCGAAAGACCAAAAGCCGCCCCGGCATCGTCTGCAGCACGATCAAAAGCCAGCCGGTCAGCCGCCGCCAAGACAGCCTCCAGCAGCGACACGGCGAGCAAACGATCGGCCAAACCGGCGCGCGCAGCCTCGACCAGCGTCGCCGAGACAGGCGGCACGGTCGGTGTTGCCTCCTACTACTGGCAGCCGCAACGCGTCGCGTCCGGCGGCTGGTTCAATCCAAACGCCATGACGGCTGCGCATAAGACGCTCCCGTTCGGCACGCGCGTTCGCGTGACACACCTCGGCAATGGACGCTCCGTCGATGTGACGATCAACGATCGGGGACCCTATATCGCCGGCCGAATCATCGACCTGTCGAAGGCCGCCGCCGGATCCATCCAGATGCAAGGCCAGGGTGTCGCCCAGGTGCGCATGAGCGTTCTCGGCCGCTGACGCCGGGCTGCGGTACTGGATGACTGAGCGGCGAGCCCCAGGGCTCGCCGCAATTCAATTGGGGAAAAACCCGCTCGCCGCAAACCTGCCCAATGTTTGCCCGGTTCAGGCCGGACAAGCCCACATGCTTCGAGACTCACACCTTCTGCCGGCGGCTTCCCTGCTCGGATGCCTTGTGATGCTGCCCGTGGACGCGCGCGCGTCCGACCCTCCACGCATTGGCGCCATTGTTCCATCAGCCGCCATGGGATGGACGACGAGCGTTCATTTGCCGCCGGCTGCTCCGATACTGGAAGCCACGCGGCCAAAACATGTGTCGCGGATCACCACCGGCGCCCTGACGCTGCGCGCGCTGCCGAAGCTGGGCCCGTCACTTGTGGGGCCGACGCATGCGCTGCGCGGGATCGCTTCGTTCTATTGGCAGGACCAGAAGACGGCCAACGGCGAGCGTTTCGACAAGATGGCTCTGACAGCCGCACACAAGACGCTGCCATTCAACACCCGCGTCCGCGTGACCAATGAGTCCAACGGTCGTTCGGTGGTGGTGCGGATCAACGACCGCGGACCGTTCAAGCCGGGCCGGGTCATTGACCTCTCCTACGCGGCTGCCGGCGAGATCGCCATGCGCGGGCGCGGCCTCACGTCCGTGCGGATCGAAGTGCTGCCGTAACGGCTCCTCGGCACACTCCGGCAGACCCATTTTGTGCCTCTCAGCTACGGTAATCTGCGTTGATTGACACATAGTCGTGCGTCAGATCGCAGGTCCAGATGGTGGCGTGTCCTTTGCCGGCGACACCGACGTCGACGCGAATGACGATCTCGCGGCCTTTGAAGTATTCGGCAAATGACTTCTCATCGTAGCTGGCGGCGCGCATGCCATGTTCGGCCACGATCCTGTCGCCAAACCAGATCGAGAGTTTGTCGCGATCCGCGGCTTCGCCTGCCTTTCCAACGGCCATGACAATGCGGCCCCAGTTCGGATCGCCGCCCGCGATCGCGGTCTTGACAAGCGGCGAGTTGGCAATCGACAGTCCGATGGTGCGCGCGGCCTTGTTGGTCTCGGCCCCTGCGATTTCGATGGTCACGAACTTCGAGATGCCTTCGCCGTCCTTTGCCACCATGATCGCAAGCTCGCGCAGCAGATCGTGTGTTGCGGCGCGGAACGCGGCGAGCTCAGCATCGCCGGCCATGTCGATGCGCTTCTGGCCGCGCTTTGCGGCGGCGCCCGTCGCGAACATCAGGCAGGTGTCGCTGGTCGAGGTGTCGCCGTCGACGGTCATGCAGTTGAAGCTGGTTTGCGCGCCTGATGCGACGATCTCTTGCAGCGCAGCCGGGCCTACGGCGGCATCCGTGAACAGGAAGCACAGCATCGTCGCCATGTCCGGGGCGATCATCCCGGCGCCCTTGCAGAAGCCGTTGATCACGACCTCGACGCCGCCGATTTTCGCCGCCCGCGATGCGAGTTTCGGATAGGTGTCAGTGGTCATGATCGCGCGTGCCGTATCGGCCCAGGCGTCGGGTTTGGCAGACGTGACGAGGCCATCCAGCAAATGGGCGAACTTGCCGGCATCGAGCGGCTCGCCAATCACGCCCGTCGAGGCGAGGAAGATCTCGGATTTTGCGGCACCCGTGGCTTTGGCGGCAAACTCGGCCGTCATCTCGACGGCTTCGCGGCCCTTCTTGCCGGTGAACGCATTGGAGTTGCCGGAGTTGACGACCAGCACGCGGGCCGTTCCAGACTTGAGGCTCTCGCGGCACCAGAGGACTGGCGCCGAGCAGGTTTTTGACTGGGTCAGAACGCCGGCGGCGGTGGTGCCTGCATCCATCACAGCGACCATCAGATCCTTGCGGTTCTTGTACTTGATGCCGGCCTCGCAGGCCGCGAAGCGTACGCCGTCGATCACGGGTACGGTCGGCAGCGAAGCGGGAGCGAAGGGCGAAACGTGGGCGTCGCCTTTGGCCATGGGAGTATCCTTCGGCAGCTGTTGTGGAGGCGTGGTCGGCGCCGACGCTACCTATGCGGCCGCAGAGGAAGGCCTGTCAACGGCTGCCACACTCCCCGATCCGCGGGGGCTCTCGGTCGGATGCGCCCGGACCAAGTCTGCCATGCCGTTGAAGGGGACATGCTGTTCCGGGATCGCAGCCGGATCGATCGCCGCGCGGTCGCTCGCGCGTGTCGCCGTCTGGTCGTAGTCTGATATTTCAGTTGCAATGCCTTGTGCAATCTGCGGCATTCCCCACATCTTGCCGGCGATGGGTCACGAGCCGGTCAGGGATGCAGAATTGCGGACCTGATTTGCGCAAGGCGAGGATGTCGGATGAAGTCCATCAAGCCAGCTCGTGTAATGTGCTGTGGAACTTGGAATAGGGAGCGTTGCCATGAAGCGTTTAGGTGGAACCATCGTCACTCTCCTGCTTGCTGCCGGAGTTGGCGGGCCGGTGGCGGCGCAGGACACCATCAAGATCGGCGAGTTGAACAGCTACAAGACCGTGCCGGCCTTCCTCGAGCCCTATAAGAAGGGTTGGGAGCTGGCAGTCGAGGAAATCAACAAGGTGGGCGGCGTCAACGGCCGGAAGCTCGAGGTGATCTCGCGCGACGACAGCGGCACGCCGGGCGACGCGGTGCGGGTTGCCGAGGAACTCGTGTCGCGCGAGGGCGTGGCGCTGCTGACGGGTACGTTCCTGTCGCACGTGGGGCTTGCCGTCTCCGACTTCGCGAAGCAGCGCAAGATGCTGTTCATCGCCTCTGAGCCGCTCACCGACAAGCTCGTCTGGGAGAACGGCCACACCTATACCTACCGGCTGCGCGCGTCGACCTACATGCAGACCTCGATGCTGGTCGAGGACGCGGTGAAGCTCAACAAGAAGCGTTGGGCGATCATCTACCCCAATTACGAGTATGGCCAGTCGGCCGTCGCCTCGTTCAAGCGCCTGATGTCTGAGAAGCAGCCAGGCGTCGAGTTCGTCGCCGAGCAGGCGCCGGCACTTGGCAAGATCGAGGCCGGCGCGGTCGTGCAGGCGATCGCCGATGCCAAGCCGGACGCTGTCTTCAATGTAACGTTTGGCGCCGATCTCCAGAAACTGGTGCGCGAAAGCGCGACGCGCGGCGCCTTCAAGGATTTGCCGGTGTTTTCCGTTCTCGGCGGCGAGCCCGAGTATCTGGATCCCCTGAAGGAAGAGGCGCCGGTCGGCTGGTACGTCACAGGCTATCCCTGGGACCAGATCACAACGCCTGAGCACAAGGCTTTCGTCGATGCCTACCGCGCCAAGTTCAATGACTATCCGCGCCTCGGCTCGGTGGTCGGCTACGCGGCGCTGCAAACCGTCGCAGCCGTCCTGAAAAAGGCAGGCACGACCGAGACGGCAAAGATGGTGGCGGCCATGGACGGGCTCGAACACATGACGCCGTTCGGCGCAGTCGTCTACCGGGCGATCGATCACCAGTCGACGATGGGCGCCTATGTTGGCCGCATCGGGATCAAGGATGGCCGTGGCATCATGACGGACTGGCGTTATGAGCCGGGTGCGAAGCATCTGCCACCGGATGACGCCGTCAAGAAGATGCGGCCGGCCGGCTGAGCGCGTTAGCGACGTTGGAAGCGGGCGGCTCATCGGGTCGCCCGCTTCATTTGTGGTACAGCTGTCGCATCACCGCTCGCAGGCGTCTCAGTCAACATGCTCTCGTCCTTCCTGATCCAGACGTTGAACGGGCTTGCGAGCGCGTCGCTGTTGTTTCTGGCGGCGCTGGGTCTGTCGCTCATTTTCGGTGTTACGCGCATCGTCAATTTCGCACACGGCTCGATGACGATGCTCGGCGCCTACGTGGCGGCGACACTCTACGGTGCGCTTGGTGGCGGCGTCCTTGGCTTCTGGGGTGGGGCGCTGCTGGCCGGGCTGGCGGTCGCAGCACTCGCTGTGCTGATCGAGGTCGTCATCCTCAGGCGGATCTATGGAGCGCCCGAGCTGCTGCAGCTGATTGCCACCTTCGGCATCGTTCTCGTGTTGAAGGACGTCACGCTCTACGTCTGGGGCCCGGAGGACATTCTGGGTCCGCGCGCGCCGGGCCTCAAAGGCGCCATCCCGGTCTTCGGCAAGGCGTTCCCGACCTACGATTTGCTGCTGCTGGTGCTGGGGCCTCTGTTCCTGCTGTCGATCCATCTCGTGTTGACTCGGACGCTCTGGGGCACGCGACTTAGGGCCGCGACCGAGGATCGCGACATGGCGGCGGCACTCGGGATCGATCAGGCGCGTCTGTTCACGGGTGTGCTGGCGCTCGGTGGCTTTCTGGCGGGCCTTGCCGGCGCGCTGGCGCTGCCGCGGGAGCCGGCCAATCTGGCGATGGATCTTGCGATCATTGCGGACCTCTTTGTAGTGACAGTGGTCGGCGGGCTCGGCAGCATCGGGGGTGCCTATGTGGCCTCGATCCTCATCTGCGTCGTGAAGGCCTGGTGTATCGGGCTTGGTGATGTGAATGTGCTCGGGTTGCAAGTATCGTTTTCGAAGCTGACGTTGGTCGCCGAGTTCATCGTGATGGCGGTGGTGTTGATCCTGCGGCCATGGGGTCTCTTCGGGCAGGAGCCGCCGGTACAGCGTGTCGCCGCGACGGCCGTGCTGGCGCTGCCCACGCCCGGACCTCGGGCGTTAAAGGCGGTGGCGTTTGCTGGGGCCGCGCTGCTGTTGCTTCCGCTGGTGGCGGATCGCTTCACGTTGGTGCTGGCCACCGACATCATCATTTTCGCGCTGTTCGCGACCAGTCTCGGCGTTCTGATGGGATGGGGCGGCATGGCGTCGTTCGGTCACGCCGCCTACTTCGGGGCTGGTGCCTATGCGGCGGCGCTGGCCACCAAGGCGGGGTTCCCGTTTGCCCTGGCATTCTCGATGGGGCCGCTGTTCGCGGCGCTGCTTGCGCTCGTCTTCGGCTGGTTTTGCGTTCGCCTGTCGGGCGTATCGTTAGCGATGCTGACGCTCGCCTTCGCTCAGATCACATGGGCCGTCGCCTTCCAGTGGGACGGCATCACTGGAGGCAGCAACGGCCTTGTCGGCGTATGGCCGCCAAACCTTCTGGCGGCCAAGACGAGCTACTACGCGTTTACGCTGTTACTGTTGGGTGCGGCCATCGTCGGCACCTGGAGCCTCGCGCACACGCCGTTCGGCTATCTGCTGCGGGCGGCGCGGGACAGCCGGTTGCGCGCCGAAGCGCTTGGCGTTGACGTGCGGCGCATCCAGTGGGGGGCGTTCGTGCTTTCCGGTGCTCTCGCTGGGCTGGCGGGGGCTGCCTACGTGTTCTCGAAGGGCTCGCTGTCGCCCGATACGCTGTCGATCCCGCGCTCCATGGATGCTCTCGTCATGGTGTTGCTCGGCGGCGTGCAGACGCTGGTTGGCCCCGCGGTTGGGGCGCTCGTGTTCGTCGGGCTGCAGGATTGGATTACGCGCGCGGTCCCCTACTGGCAGGCGCTGCTGGGAGCCACCGTGATCGCGCTGACGCTGGTGTTTCCGCAAGGCGTCGTCGGGACGTTACGGCAGTGGTTGGCGCCTCCGGAGGTGCCGCGATGACGGCACCCGTTCTTTCAGTTGTCGATCTGGCGAAGACCTTCGGCGATTTCCGCGCGGTGCAGGGTGTTTCGTTCGACGTGGACGCGGGCGAGCTGGTCGCGCTGATCGGCCCCAATGGTGCGGGGAAGACAACCACATTCAACATGATCAACGGCCAGTTGGTGCCGGACCGCGGCCGGATTCTCCTTGCGGGGCGGGATGTGACAGGGTCCGGGCCAGCGGCGCTCTGGACCCAAGGCGTCGCGCGGACATTCCAGATCACGGCGACGTTCGGATCGATGAGTGTCGCCGAGAATATTGCGATCGCGATCCTCTCGCGCGGCGGATTAGCGGCGCGGCCGTCGCATGGACTGGCCTCCCATGCAGGCGAGATCGGTCAACGCTTGGCGGAGGTCGGCATGGCTAACGACGGCGGTCGCATTTGCGGGACGCTGGCCTACGGCGACTTGAAGCGGGTGGAGCTCGCGATGGCGCTGGTCAACGAGCCGCGCCTGCTGCTGATGGACGAGCCGACGGCGGGTATGGCGCCGAAGGAGCGGGCAGACCTTATGCGACTGGTCGCGCGCCTCGCCAAGGATCGGCGCACGGCGGTGCTGTTCACAGAGCATGACATGGATGTCGTGTTTGGTCATGCGACGCGCATCTTGGTGTTGAATGAAGGTGTCGTGATCGCCGAAGGCCGGCCGGAAGAGGTGCGCCGCAACCCGAGCGTCCGCGAGGTCTACCTCGGCACCAGTGACATCAGCCGCGGACATTGAGGAGCGCTACGGGAATGGAGCCGCTGCTCGAGGTTCGCGCGCTGGATGCCTGGTATGGCGGCGCGCAGGTGCTTTTCGGTGTCTCGCTGACTGTCCGCGCGGGCGAGGCTGTGGTGCTACTGGGGCGCAACGGCTCCGGCAAATCGACGACGATGAAGGCGATCGTCGGGCTCGAGGTGAGACGGCGAGGCTTGGTGCAACTCGCGGGAACTCGGATTGACCAGTGGGCGACGCATGAGATCGCGCGTGCCGGCCTCGGCTTCGTTCCGGAGGACCGGCGGATCTTCAAGGGACTGACAGTCGAGGAAAATCTCGCTGTTGCGGCCTTGCCGCCGAGGGCGGGAATCGCCTGGTCCATTGATGACGTGTTCCGTCTGTTCCCGGCGCTTGTGCCGATGCGCCGCCGCTTCGGCGGTCAGATGTCCGGCGGCGAGCAGCAGATGCTGACCATCGGGCGGACGCTCATGGGCCAGCCGCGCTGCATCCTGCTGGACGAGCCATCCGAAGGACTTGCGCCGCTGATCGTCGAGACTATCGCCAAGGCGGTCCTGGTATTGAAGTCGCGGGGCGTCGGGTTGCTGGTATCTGAACAGAACGTGCATTTCGCGCGGCGTATCGCCGACCGCGCGGTGATCATCGAGCGCGGGTCTGTCCGCTTCGAGGGCACGATGGCGGATCTCGAGGCCGTTCCGCGACTGGTCGAGGCTTATCTCTCGGTCTGAGGTGGGGCCGACTTGTCGACGGAACCGGCGCATGGCTGACGCGCGGAGCGGATACGGGTTCCGCCTTGACCGCCCCGGGGTTCTGAGCCATTGGACGAAGCAGCAGAAGCGCAGGAATCAGACGAGGCTATGGCGACGAAACCGACGACCCATTGGGCGGATGACGTCTTCGATGAGATGAAGACGCGGGACATTCAGACGGTCTGCACGATTCCAGACGGCGGTTTGACGCGACTGCTGAAGCGCGTCGAGGCCGACAAGGCGATGCGCCTCATCACACTTTCGACCGAGGAGGAGGGCATGGGCGTCGTCACCGGCCAATGGCTCGGCGGTGTGCGCGCGATGATCGCCATGCAATCCTCAGGCGTTGGCAATTGCATCAATGCACTGGGTTATCCGGCGGTGATGCGCGCGCCCTGCCTGATGGTCGTGACCATGCGCGGCCAGTGGGGCGAGTTCAACCCCTGGCAGGTGCCAATGGGGCAGGCGGTGCGCCCGGTGCTCGAGGCGGTCGGTGTCAAGTGCTTCCCGGTCGAACGGGGCGAGGAGGTGGGCGAAGTTTTTGCGGCGGCGGCCGACATGGCATTTAATAGCTCGATTTCGGCGGCCGTGCTGGTGAGCCAGCGTATTGTCGGCGCCAAGGGTTTCGGACAAAAGTGAGGCGCACGTGAGCAAGACACCTGCTAAGAGCGCCGCGGCGCCGAACAAGATCGACCGTCGCCCGTTCGTCGCCGATCTGTTGCGCCACCGTGGGAATGGATTGGTCGTGACCGGGCTCGGCAGCCCGACATGGGACCTGTTCGCCGCTGGCGATCAACCCGAGAACCTCTATTCCTGGGGTGGCATGGGTCTCGCGGTGCCGACCGCGCTTGGACTGGCGCTGGCGCAGCCCAACCGCCGCATTCTCGCGCTGACCGGCGACGGTGAAATGATGATGGGCATCGGATCGCTCGGCGTGGTCGGCGACCAGGCACCAAAGAACCTCGGCATCCTCGTCCTCGACAACGAGCATTTCGCCGAAACGGGCCGCCAGCGCGGCCTTGCGGCAGGGCAGACGGACCTGTGCGCCGTGGCGCGCGGCTTCGGTATCGCCGAGACCATGCACGTGACCGAGCAAGGCAAGACGGCTGAGCTTGCTGAATTCCTGTTCAAGCGTCCGGGTCCGGTGTTTGCGGTTGCCAAGATCGCGATCACGGAGGACCCGTGGCGCCTGCCGGAGAAGGATGGGGCCGCTATCGCACGCCGCTTCAAGGTGGCGCTCGGATTGGAGAAACCGTAACCGGTTGTGGCAAGACAACGCCTCGTCCAGCGGCGGTGTTGCCGTCTTGCGTCTTTCCTTCGCGTCGAGGCGTATGCGATAAAGAGCGTGGGAGGTGGGTTGGCTCGAGGGCGGGCCAGCCAGGGGCTGCACAGTCGGGGTACCCAGTATGTGCACGCGTCTCCACGCCATTGGCTTTGCGTGTGAAATGGACGATGCGACCGCATCCTTCATCTCGCAGATGTCGCACGGCTCCACCAAGGACGTCACCTGTGCGTCCGGCTGCTATCGCGTCTGGCGAAGCAGCGCTGGCGCCGAAGTCTGGCTGCATTATCCGCGAACGCCGAAGCCGGCGGCAGGTGCAGCAGCCCGGACATCCGGACAGCATCCGATCGAAGACCTCAAGGGCTTGGGCGTGTTTCACCGAGGCGCCAGCGATATTCGCATGCGCCTCGCCAAGTCGATCGCGATTTCGGGGCGCAATCCGCTCGACGGCGTGTGTGTCGGCACGCTGCCGGTGCTCACGCCCGGCAAGGACGCCGCCGGTAAAAGCGCGGCCAAGCCGATCAATTTCATCTTTGAGCACATCAATTTCGGCAACGACGCGATTGTGTCGACGGTGATGGCGCGCGTCCAGGTTACGGGGCTCGCCCAGAAGGTGTGGGCGTTCCCGACGGAAGCGGATTACCTCGCCAATGTCGCGAGCAACCGGATGATCGCGCGCGGCGCCATGGCCGAGGTCGATGCCAAGGATATTCCGGATGTGGCAATGATCTACCGGCCGAAGCCGGGCGCCCTCTGGCTGGCGACCGGCATCGTCAAGCGGTCGATCCGGCTGACCAATCCGGTGACCAACAACCCCTATGCGTGGTTGCTGCTGGCGACGGAGCGCGGCGACATCGATATCGTCGCCAACCCCTCCGTGATCGACGGCGACATCTCGGTCGGCCACACCGTGCAGGCCGTCGTAACGATGGCGGGGCGGATCATCGAGCGGTTGGCGGCGTAAGGCCGCGCGCTCACACGCTCGGGCGCGCTTCGCAGGTTGTGGTGCGATCGGTGCGCCACATCTGACCGTTCCATTTGTTGGCAATATTGGGCGGCTCCTCGGCGCGCCCGAGTGTGCCGCTGAAGTCGTAGAGTTCGAAGCAGTTGGCGCTGATGCGCACAATGCGAAAGCAGCCGCCGAGGCCCGGCGGGGGATAGTGGAAGCAGAACTCGCGGTTCTCGATCCACCAGCGTCCTGTCCAGTGCTTCTGGCCCTCGCGATAATCGCTGGTGCCGTTGGTATGGATCATCTCGGTCCAGGGATTGGTACTGGGATAGATGCCGGCGAGTGGCTGGCCCGCGAACTCGGCGCGGATCGCATCGCCACTCATCCAGACAAGGCCGGTGCGGTCGTCGGCGCGCAGCAGCGACGGCAACGCTGCGAGCGCGGCGGCAATCATCAGGACCTTGAGACTGAGACGCATGGGCCAACGCGTTCCTAAGCTGCAATGATCGCCACAGGATGGTCAACACAGTCCTGAGCGGCGCCATCGATATACAACCGCGAGATCAAGGCGACAATTCGAGCGTCGGGCGCGACTGGGCCATGGATGCGGTTATAGGATGCCATGACGGCGGAACACATCGGCGAGTACTTTGCCGCAGCGATGCTCGACGAGCGTCGTCGGCGAGCGTGGTTGCGGTCACGGCTTTCTCTCCATCTCGGGTTTGGCGTCGGCGGTTGCCCTGGTGAAGGTCTCGGTATAATCGATCAGCCGGTCGGCGGCATGGGCGGCGGCGGCGGTGTCACGTTCGGCGATGGCGCGCGCCTGCTCGGCATGCAGGCGGGCGCAGAGCGGCAGGTCGGCCGCTTCCTTGTAGTGCTGGTACCAGAACCGTCGTGAGTGCCCGTTGATGAGCCGCATCGCGCCAGCGGCGTATTCGTTATGGGCGGCCTCGGAGACAAGCCGGTTCAGCTCGCGGTCGAGGCGCATGAAGGTGATGTCGTCGTTGGCGCGGGCTGCGCGATCCATGCCGTCGGCGATGGCGCTGAATTGCGTGCGCTGGGCGCCGGTCGCACGCGTCGCGGCCGTGCGGCTCAGCAGGCGTTCCAGCTCGCGGCGCACTTCCAGCACCAGCAGCTGGCGCTTTGGGTCGGTCTCGGCGACGAGAATGCCCTTGCGCGGTAGAATGACGACCAGGCCCTCACGGGCGAGCCGCTGCAGCGCTTCGCGAATGGGCGTGCGGCCGAGACCGATCTCTGCCACAAGTGCCTGCTCCGAGAGAAACTGGCCCGGCGCCATGCGCAGCGTGACGATGCGCTCCTCAAGCTGGGCATAGGCCTGCCCGGTCAGCGAGGCAGATGACAGCGGCTCACCAGCGTCCTGTGTCAACGGTTGCGTCTTGCGGCGCTCGCCCATGGATCGAGTTCACTTGGGCTGAGGACGGTGAATACCAATGAGACGATCCCAAAGCGTGCCGCCCGCATACCATCGACCGGCGAGGAAGTAGACGACAATCACGACGAGCAGAGCGTATGTCGGCCCTTCGTCGAGAGAAACGCCTTTGGGTGTCAGACTGCCTGTTAGTGCGCCGATGATGTAGCCGCCGACCATGAAGACAGTGATGAAATCCAGGACGGAGGCGACGATCCGTTTCCAAACTGGTGTGCGCGCAATCGGGTTCATTCGTCAACCTACAGCTACGTGCTCAACGATACCGGAGCATACATGGGTCGCGACGGCAGCGCACTTGGTCGGTTTGGATAGGCTTGTAGCGGATTGACCGATCGGTGTTCGCGGCGCTGGCGCTGGCTCCGTTACACTTGAGCATGTGGCCAACCGTCATGCGTCACCAAAAGCGGAACTGATTGCGCGCGGCAAAGCCGAACAGGACCGGCAGGATGCCGGATAAGTGGCTTTGCATGGTGGATAGGACAAGTGACAGCCCCGCCGTGGAGTTGGGGTCAGCCCCCGGACGAGTGGTATTGCGGTAGATGACGGGCGTCTTGTGTCCGGGGTCGGACCCCCGTGGTTTCTCCGGTGGCTCTTTCGCGGCAGCGGCTTTGCGCTAAGCTCCCGAGCAAAGGCCCGAGATCAGAGACCAAGGAGACACGACATGGCGAGCCACGCGACAGGTGACGGCGGGATTCCGCCAAGGGATGCGGGCAAACGGGGCCTCAAGCGGGTGATGACGCTTGGCGGCCACTACGGCACGCGCAACTACACGGTAAAGGACCTGCGCGACCAAAAAGGCAAACGCGTGCTGGTGGAAACGCTGGCGTTCTCGGCCGAGGAAGCCGCCGCTGCCGAGGAAGCCGGGATCGACACCATGAAGGTGCGCTTCGATCCGAAGTCTCCCCAGTCCGCCGCCGAACTCCGGCGCGCGGCGCCCAATGTGTTCATGGCGTTCTCGGTGCCGCTGGTCGCAGCCGCCACGCCGGCCGAGGCGGTACGGATCGGCTACGACGCGATGGCGCTCGGCGCCGACGCGATCATGTGCCAGTGGGCGCCGCGTTTCGTGGAAGCCGCCGCCGAGGCTGGCATCCCCGTGCAGGGCCACGCCGGTCTGGTGCCGCGCAAGAGTACCTGGACCGGGGGCTTGAAGGCCGTCGGTAAGACGCTCGACGAAGCGCTGGCCGTGTACCGGGACATCAAGGCGCTGGAGAACGCAGGCGCCTATGCGGTCGAGGTGGAGGTGATCCCGGAAGAGCTGCTGCGCGAGATTACCAAGCGGACGAGCCTGTTGACGTCCTCGATCGGCGGCGGCGCCGGCGGCGACATCCAGTTCTTGTTCGCCGACGACATCCTTGGAAACAATGCGCCGCCCTACCCCCGACACTCCAAGCAGTACCGTAACCTCTATAAAATGAAGCAGGAGATGCAGCGCGAGCGCATCGCGGGCTTCAAGGAGTTCGTCGCGGACGTGCGCAGCGGCCAGTTCCCTAAGCCGGAGCATGTCATCAAGGCGACCGGCAACCTGATCGAGACGTTCGTCGCTGCCGCCGCGAAGGAGAAATAGGGTCGCCGCATTCTCGCTGACTCGTGTCCGGCTGGTGGACGTTGCCCAGTAATGGTAGGGAGCGGCACGCCCGGGCCGTGCGCGGGGACGGGCAACGAGAGCAATGGGAGCGGCGCGTGCAGTACCTGGCAGCGGTGAATTGGCCCGGGTTCGTCGTGTTCAGCGCCCTCATTATGGCGCTGGCGATGTTCGGATTGACAGTCGCCACCCACTTTCCGATCGCCGTACGCGCGCCCCACATGCAGACATGGCGGGCCAAGCTGGTGATCGCGGGGGGCATGGTTGTCGCGGCCATCGCTGCGGCGCTGGCGATCGGCTTCGCGGCGGAACGGCTGCCGGCGCCGGTGACGATCATCGGCGCCGGTGGCGCCTTGCTGGCCGCGCCGCTGATGCTGCGGCGCGTTCCCGATCGCATCCTCAATGGCGAGGCGGGATTGATCGCGTTTGCGGGGATGTGCGGGTTGCTGGCGTTCGTCATCAACCGGCTGGCCGGCTGATCGCGCAGTCCGTTTCACACAGCCTTGAATTGTGGGTGATCGGGAGGTGCTCCAGGCTTGCCTCGATTAGCCCAGGAAGTGTTCATGCAACCAAACGCACGACGTAGAGCGGCATGGTCCGAATTGGCGGTTGTCCGAGCGGTCCTGATGGTGACTGTCTGTCTTGCGCTCGGAGCCGCGGCACAGCCGGCACTTGCCGATGATGCTAAGCTTCGTCAGTTGATCGACCTGCTGAAACAGCCGGGGCACATCGCTTTCATGCGGCATGCGCTCGCCCCGATCATCGAAGGGGCGCGGCGGGAAACCGGTGTCACGGCCGAGACGCTCGGCCCCTGCGAGACACAACGCAATCTCAACGACGTAGGGCGTGCGAATGCCCGCCGAATTGGCGAGCTGTTCCGCAAGGAAGACGTGGTGTTCGACTACGTCTACACCAGCAAATGGTGCCGCTGCCGCGAGACGGCCGAACTGATCCTGGGACGGCCGGTCGAGAACCTGACCCTGCTCAATAGCTACTTCTCGGACCCGGCTAAAGATCAGAAAGGCCCGCTACAGATTGCGGCGCTGAAGAAACACCTGACCGAGGCCGTTCCCGGGGAGGCGCGGATGCTCATGGTCACGCATGGCAGCCTAATCCACGACCTCGCGGGATATTGGACGGAGGAAAACGAAATTGTTGTGTTCAAGGCGGACGGCAAGGGTGGCCTGACGATAGTCGGCCACGGCAACCCGTAGCCCGTTCGTCGTGCCGCTTATGCCGGGCGCTGTCGCATTTCGTAGCGCAGCAGCCAATCCGACTGGCTGGCCATTTCCGGCACACCTTGCCCGCGCGCGGCCGAGATCAGGTCGCAGGCGGTCAGCGCATCGATGCCATGATCGATCATGACGGCGGCGATCAGCGTCGGCGAGCGGCCAAGCCCGGCGTAGCAGTGCGCGGCGACGCCTTTGCCCGCTTGGAGCCGGTCCTTCAATGTGCCGACCAGGGCGGCGACCGGAGGGATCGCGTCGGGAATGCCATGGTCCCGGATCGGCAGATTGAAGAACTCGATCCCGGCCGCGCGACAGCGCGCATCCTGGTCGCCGAGGCCAAGGGTCACCGCCTCTACGGGCTCGAGCATGCTGACCAGCACATCGACGCCCGCCACTTTCAGTTCGGCGAAGTTGCGGGCCTCGCGCGGGCGCGAGACCACGGCAATCCGGCCAACGGCGGGAGCGTCGATCCAGTAGAGGCGCGGCGGCGGCATCGGACCTCCAGTGTCGGCGGCAGACTACTCGGCAGCCTTGAGGGACGCCGCGAGATGCTTCTGGGCCGGCGGCCAGGACTTGGGATTGACCCGCGCATGTTGCGGGGCCATGGCCGGTTCGACGCCAAGGCGCCAAGCGGCGTGACGCGCCCACAGCGGGTCGTCCATGAATCCGCGGGCCAGCGCCACCATGTCGGCCTGTCCCTTGGCAACGATGGCCTCGGCCTGCTCGGGCTCAGTGATGAGACCGACCGCCATGACCGGCATGCCGGTGGCCTTGCGGATCGCCTCGGCGAAGGGGACTTGATAGCCCGGACCAAGCTTGATCTGCTGCTTCAAGGCATTGCCGCCCGAGGATACGTCGATGAAATCGCAACCGAGCGACTTCAGGCCGTGCGCGAACGCGATGGAGTCGTCGATGGTGATGCCGCCCTCGATCCACTCGACTGCGGAGATGCGGATCCCCAGCGGCTTGGTCGCGGGCCATGCCTCGCGCATGGCAGCGAAAATCTCGAGCGGCAGGCGCACGCGGTTCTCGAGGTTGCCGCCGTACTTGTCGGTACGCACGTTGGAGATCGGTGACAGGAACTGGTTCAACAGATACCCGTGTGCGGCGTGAATCTCCAACAAATCGAAGCCGGCGCGGTCCGCGCGCTTCGTCGCCGCGACGAATGCAGCTTTGAGCCGCTCGATCTCCTCGATCGTCATGGACTTCGGCGTGTGCCAGGCCGGGTCGAAGGGAATGGCGGAGGCGGACTTCGTTTGCCACGCGCCTTCGGCGAGCGACGCGCCGCCCTCCCAGGGGCGCTTCACGGAGGCCTTGCGGCCCGCGTGGGCCATCTGCAATCCGAGTTTAGCGCTGCCGTACTTGCGGCAGGCATCGACAACGCGCTTCATCGCGCGCTCGTTGTCGTCGGTCTCGATCGCGGGACAGCCATAGGAGATGCGTCCGTCGAGCTCAGCGCCGGAGGCCTCGAAAATCAACAGGCCGGCGCCGGAGTTGGCGAGCGTGCCCAGGTGCATGATGTGCCAGTCGGTCATGTTGCCGTCTTCGGCCGAGTATTGGCACATGGGGGCAACGACGACGCGGTTCGGCAGTTCGAGATTGCGGAGCTTGATCGGCGAGAACAGGCGGCTGGTGTACGGGGTCTAAACTCATCGGCGGGGTCCCTCGGGTGGCGTGTCGGGAATTCAATAGACGGGCGCCCTCATTAGAGGCAAGAGCAATAGGTGGGCGCGGACGTGTTGGAGCCAACCCGGTTCGAACCCGGTTGACCGGCGTCCGGGACGATATCTCCGCCCGGAGGATATCATGACCATTACCCTATATGATCTGGCGGCCCGCGATCCGGCGATCCGGTTCAGCCCGTTCTGCTGGCGCACCAAGATGGCGCTTCGGCACAAGGGGCTCAGTTTCGCGATGGTTCCCTGGCGGTTTCGCGAAAAGGCGGCCCTGGTGCCAGCTGGCTCGGAGCGGGTGCCGGTGATCCAGGACGACGGGCGCTGGGTGGCCGACAGCTGGGCGATCGCCCTCTATCTCAACTCCGAATACCCTGACCAACCCGCCTTGATGGCGGACGAAGCGGCCCGCGCGGCGGCGCGCTTCACCATGAGCTGGTGCGACGCGTCCCTGCACCCGGCGATTGCCAGATATGCGATGCTGGAGATCCTCAACGCGATCGATCCGGCGGACCAAGCTTATTTCCGGGCGAGCCGCGAGCAGCGGTTCGGCACGACGCTCGAGGCGTTTTGCGGCGATCCGGCAGGCGCGCGCAAGACGGTGGCGGGCGTGCTGGCGCCTGTCGAGCAGACGCTTAGGGATCATGCATTCCTCGGCGGGGCGCGGCCGGTCTATGCCGATTATGCGCTGTTCGGTTCGCTGATGTGGCCACACGCGATCTGCCGAGAGCCGCTATTGGCGCCGGCCTCGAATGTGGTGATGTGGTTCGAGCGCATGCTCGATCTCAACGACGGTTTCGCGCGGACGGCAAAGACGGTCCGATCGTAGAGGGTGGCGGGATGTGTCTCTTAAGGGAACGAGGACCTCGGGCAAGGCCAGCGCACAACGAGCGCCGGGACCCCACCGATCTGTCAACGACGGCGGTGGCCAACGCGTCCCCCGGGGCATCATGGCATGCTGTTGCGGTGGTGCGCGATCGGCCTCAGCAAATTGGCGTTGCCTATCAGGCGATCACACCGATCGCATCCGGATGGCAGATTGAACTCGCCGGCGGCGCCGCAATGGACTGGGACGTCTTCGCCCGTCGGTTTTTGGCAGGCACGGGCGCAACTCCTTCCGAGCTGATCAGGCACAGCGATGCCGAGACAGGAGTTTATCGGGCGGCCGCTTTTCACGACGCGTGCCTGATCGGCGCTCTGCTGGTGGCGCCGCACCCAATGGCGATCGACCGCGATTGGCTTGGCGCGCGGCTCGGCACGCCGCTCGATCCAGCGGAGCGATTTCGACTGCTGGATGGCCGGCCAAGCGGCGCCATGATGCCGTGTGGCCCGATCATCTGCTTCTGCTGTCATGTGGGGGAGAATGAGATCGTCGAGGCCGTCAACGCGGGATGCGCCAGCTTGCAAGCGGTAAGCGCCGCAACTCGGGCTGGCACCAACTGTGGCCGCTGCCAGCCGGACATTACTCGCCTTGTCGAGCGCGCCCGTGCCGCACGTGTGGGCTGACGTCTATTCGGTGGCGACTGGACCCGTGTTTGGACCGCGATTGACTTGGCCGCTGACACGGGCCGCTTGCCCTTGCCCCGGTAACAGCAAGTCGCTATAGAGCACTGGAGGCGCCGGCCAAGCGCCGACCCGGCATTGGGGAATCGTCTAATGGTAGGACTGCAAACTCTGACTCTGCCTGTCTAGGTTCGAATCCTAGTTCCCCAGCCACAATAAACGTCCAGTCGCGACGCCAAATGCCCCGCTCCCCGAAGCGCGGCAAAATCGATCGCCGGTTCCGCGTGTTGGCTGGGCGTCGTCATAATCGTGTCGCTTGAGAGACGCATTGGCGCGCTGGCATTTGCGGTCTCGCCCGAGGCGTCACTGGGGACCGTTTCCGGCCTGTCAGATGTCGGGCGTCGCAGGGCGCGCGTGAGATCATCAGACCGGAGCAAACCTGCGCCATCGCGCCTGCTCCCGCCGGTCAAGCGGCCGGTTCATGGCAAGTTGCAAACGGCGGTCAAATCAGCACCAAACTGAGCACCGCCTCTACTTATGAATGTGTTGGTTATCGTGCCCCGCGACTACGACGAGGCCCGGCGCACGTTTTGTGGGATCGCAGAGTTGCAGTCGACCCGGATAGCCGAATGGAGCGTTAACACTATCTAAGGTAGAATATATATTAATATAAATCATAAGCAATCATAAGCAATCATAAATATATGTTTCATGTATTTCCGCGCCGTCAAGAATTAATGAAATGTTAGCGAATCATTGCACGGCCAGCTTGGCGCTTGCTGTGGAGTGATTCGCACCTCTTATTAACGAATTCTTTGAGCAGGCGGTGCTGGGGGGCATTATGTCTATGTTGGAATGTCTTCTTTCGGCCGTTCGGGCGTCCAGTCTCCTTCGCGGGCGGTATAGCGCTGTCTTGGCGGGCGAGCATAAGGATCCCGAGGACACGACGACCCCGGCAGCCTTGGCTGCGAGCCGCCGTTCGAATTCCGCTCCGCTTCGATCTGCCTGGTTGGCCAGGCTTTTGGGTCTTGTTGTGTGCTTCGCCCCGGGCGCGGCGCTGGCTCAATGCACCACGACGACGACCAAAAATCCTGGTGGCCGGGGCGATGCGTCATGCTGGAGAGGACGGCGGCCCTTGCTGCTCCGTCCAAATCGCGCCTACTCCGGGTTGCTTGCTCTAATGCTTGTTGCGTTTTTCACCGACGCGGCTCAAGCGACGTGCACCCTGACGAAGACACTGTCATTTTCGCCGAGCAGCTTCCAGTATTCTGCAGCCGGCGGTAGTACTACCACCGTGACCGTAACGGGCACTTATAATGTCGCTGTAAACGGCGGTCCCGGCATTGATTGCAACTTGACGACAACCGTCACTATTAGCCCAACGGCAACCGGTGGCACTCTTACCGGTGGAACGTGCGGGACGGGCCAGACACTAAGCATCCCCAACGGTGCAACCGGCACATTCACGGTCAGTTGCACCCGAATTTGGACTGCGCCAGCTTCTCCGGCAGCATCCTACACACTATCTGCATCTGCGGGTGCGATCGGCAGTACCTACGACATTGGTACCACCACGGGCCCGACATATACGCGTAGTCTCGCCGACATGTCGGTATCGCTGGCGTCGCTTCCTGCGACGGCCACGGTCGGTGTCGCCTATACCGGCAGCGTTATCTGCACCAACGCAACCGGCGCTACGACGGCCACCAGCGCCGGCTGCAACGCTTCGGGTCTCCCCGCTGGATTGTCGGTCGGTGCATGTTCGCCGCCCACGCCGGCCAGTGTCGCCGGAGGTGGGTCAATCACCTGCCCGGTGACAGGGACTCCCACCGCCGCGGGCGCCCCCACCGTCACGGGGTCGACGGGCGCTACGAATGATTCGAACTCCGGCAACAATTCGACGACAAAGACGGTCACGGTCGGCCAAGGCACGCAGTCGATCACGTTTGCGGCGCCCGCGAACCAGGTGTTCGGGACGGGCCCGCTGGTGCTCGGCGTGACGGCGTCGTCGGGATTGCCGGTGTCCTATGCGGCTGCGCCTGCGGGTGTATGTACGGTGTCGGGTAACAACGTGACGCTTGTGGGTGTGGGCGCCTGCACGATCACGGCGAGCCAGGCGGGCAATACGAACTACGCGGCAGCTCCAAACTTTCCGCGCACTTTCTCCATCACGCCGGCGCCTGCGGGTCTGTCGCTGGCGGCGATCACCAACAAGGTGTTCGGGTCGGGCAACGTGACGGCGGTGGCGACGACATCGTCGAACCAGACGCTCTCTTATGCGGCGGCCCCGGCGGGCGTGTGCACGGCGTCGGGAGCGACGATCAGCCTCGTCGGCGTCGGCACCTGCACGGTGACGGCGAGCCAGCCGGCGGGCGGCAACTATCAGGCGGGCAGCGACTCGAAGTCGTTCGACATCACGCCGGCGCCTGCGGGTCTGTCGCTGGCGGCGATCACCAACAAGGTGTTCGGGTCGGGCAACGTGACGGCGGTGGCGACGACATCGTCGAACCAGACGCTCTCTTATGCGGCGGCCCCGGCGGGCGTGTGCACGGCGTCGGGAGCGACGATCAGCCTCGTCGGCGTCGGCACCTGCACGGTGACGGCGAGCCAGCCGGCGGGCGGCAACTATCAGGCGGGCAGCGACTCGAAGTCGTTCGACATCACGCCGGCGCCTGCGGGTCTGTCGCTGGCGGCGATCACCAACAAGGTGTTCGGGTCGGGCAACGTGACGGCGGTGGCGACGACATCGTCGAACCAGACGCTCTCTTATGCGGCGGCCCCGGCGGGCGTGTGCACGGCGTCGGGAGCGACGATCAGCCTCGTCGGCGTCGGCACCTGCACGGTGACGGCGAGCCAGCCGGCGGGCGGCAACTATCAGGCGGGCAGCGACTCGAAGTCGTTCGACATCACGCCGGCGCCTGCGGGTCTGTCGCTGGCGGCGATCACCAACAAGGTGTTCGGGTCGGGCAACGTGACGGCGTGGCGACGACATCGTCGAACCAGACGCTCTCTTATGCGGCGGCCCCGGCGGGCGTGTGCACGGCGTCGGGAGCGACGATCAGCCTCGTCGGCGTCGGCACCTGCACGGTGACGGCGAGCCAGCCGGCGGGCGGCAACTATCAGGCGGGGAGCAACTCGAAGTCGTTCGACATCACGCCGGCGACGCCGGTGATTGCGTTCGCGAACCCCGGCAATAAGGTGTTCGGGTCGGGTACGTTCTCGGTGTCGGCGTCCTCTCCGTCGGCGGTTCCGGTCACGTTCACGGCGTCTCCGGCCGGTGTGTGCACGATCAGCGGCAACACGGTGACGTTGGTTGGTGTCGGTGCCTGTACAGTGACGGCAAACCAGGCGGCGGGCGGCAACTATGCGGCCGCAGCTCCGGCGCCGCAGACGTTCAATGTCACACCCGCGAGCAACGCGATCACGTTCGCAGCACCCGCGAACCAGGTGTTCGGGACGGGCCCGTTGGCGCTCGGCGCGACGGCATCGTCGGGATTGACGGTGTCCTATGCGGCGTCGCCTGCGGGCGTTTGCACGGTCTCGGGCAGCAACGTGACGCTCGTCGGTGTGGGCGACCTGCACGATCACGGCGAGCCAGGCGGGCAATGCGAACTTCGCTGCAGCGGCCCCCGTGGAGCGCACTTTCAGCATCACACCGGCGACGCCGGTGATTGCGTTCGCGAACCCCGGCAATAAGGTGTTCGGGTCGGGTACGTTCTCGGTGTCGGCGTCCTCTCCGTCGGCGGTTCCGGTCACGTTCACGGCGTCTCCGGCCGGTGTGTGCACGATCAGCGGCAACACGGTGACCTTGGTTGGTGTCGGTGCCTGTACAGTGACGGCAAACCAGGTGGCGGGCGGCAACTATGCGGCCGCAGCTCCGGCGCCGCAGACGTTCAATGTCACACCCGCGAGCAACGCGATCACGTTCGGCCCACTGCCGGATCAAGTCTTTGGCACGACACCGCCAGCACTGGCCGCGACGGCAAGCTCTGGTCTCACGGTCGCGTTTGCCGCCCAGACCAGCGCCGTGTGTACGGTGTCGGGTACCGATGTGACGCTTGTGGCGCCCGGCGCGTGCACGGTGCGCGCCAGCCAACCCGGCAATGCGAACCATGCCGCCGCCGCGCCTGTCGACCGTACCTTCCAGGTTCTGCCGGCGATCATCACATTCCCGCAGTTGCCGAACATCCCCGCCGGTTCGACGCCGCCGAGGTTGATGGCGACCACGAACACTGGCCTTCCGATCACTTATACGACGCTGACGCCGGCAGTCTGCTCGGTGAGCGGCACGACAATCACCGTCCTGGCGGCCGGAACGTGCCGGATACGGGCGAGCCTGCCGGGGCTCGGCGTAACGGCGGAACAAAGCTTCGAAATCAGCCCGATCGCAACCACTGTCGCTGTTGCGACATCGGGGAGCCCCAGCCTCGTCGGCCAGCCCGTGACCTTCACCGCGAGCCTGTCGCCAAGTGTCACGGGAGGTACGATCACATTCCGCGACGGCACAACGGTGCTCGCGACCGTGCCGGTGACGGGAAGCGCGGCGTCGTTCCAGACATCCTCGCTCACGTCCGGTTCGCACACGATCACGGCAACCTACAGCGGTGCCACCGTATACGGCGGCGCAACTTCCGTGTCCCTGATCCAGGCCGTCACGCCGAACGGGACGGTCAGTCTACGCGTGGTCACGAATGGCGGCGATGGGTCGTTCGCGTTTACGTCGAGCGCGCTGTCGCTGTCGGCCTCGGTCATGACGTCAGGCGGGGCTGGCCAGATCGCGGCCACCTCGCTTAATCCCGGCATCTATACGGTGTCGATCAAACCACCCAGCGGCTTCGGCCTGACGGCGATCACGTGCTCGGATGACGACAGCGTCGGCAATGCGAGTGCGGGGACGGCCACGATCAAACTCGCAGGCGGCGAGGCGGTAACGTGTACCTTCGCATCGGCGAATTCGCACAAAAAGACCGTGGCGGCGATCCAGTCGTTTGTCAGTCGCCGCAACGACCTCCTCCTGTCGAACGACCCTGATGGGGCGCGCCAGATCGACCGGTTGCGTGAATTCAACGCCAGCTCGGGTGAAGGCGGATCGCCGACGCCAGCGGCTGGATTGTCGGCTAATCCGATGATGACCGATCGCGCGGTTGGACCGTTGAGTTCCTTCCGTCCGTCAGCCAAGCCGTCCGTGCTCGATCGCCAGATCGGCCCCCTGCACAGCCTGAACGACGGCGCCGACCAGTTGTCCGGCGGCGCCGGTTTGCCGTTCAACTTCCTGGCGCAGACCGAGGACGTCCAGTCGTTGTCGTTCTCCATGAGCTTGTCCAAGGCTATGAAGTTTGCTGACGACCAGGAAAATCGCCGCGTGCGGGAGGCCGGTGCTCAAGCCGGTTTGTCATCGACGCCGGGGGCTGGGCTTCCGCATCGCCCGAGCCGGTTCGATGTCTGGGCTGAAGGACGGGTTGGCAACTTCTCCGATGGCCGGACATCCGTGGACGCAGACGGGTTCTTCCGGATCTTCCACCTTGGGGCGGATTACGTCGTGCATCCGTCGTTCCTGATTGGCGCACACGTGCAATACGACAGCATGCGGATGCGCTCGCTGTCCCAGGCAACCGATATTGTCGGAGACGGCTGGATGGTCGGGCCCTACGCGACTGTGAAACTGTCGGACAACATCTTCTTCCAGGGGCGTGCCGCTTGGGGTCGCTCGTCGAATGCAATCCAACCCTATCTCACCTACGAGGACAAGTTCGATAGCGAGCGCTGGTTGGTTCGGGGCACTTTGCAGGGCCATTGGGCCAATGGGCCCTGGACGTTCTCGCCGTCGGCCACGCTCGGATATATCGAGGACACCACACAGGCCTACACCGACAGCCTGGGGGTCGGCATCCCCAGCATCAAGTCGACCCTTGGACAGCTCAAGTTCGGGCCGGAGATTGCGCGTCGCCAAGTGTTTGCAGACGGCAGCTCGATTGAGCCGCGCGCGAAGCTCGAAGCCATCTGGAACTTCGCGCACAGCGCCAGCGGTGCGCTGCCAGGCGAGGATGCGGCAGCGCCGGATGACTGGCGTGGGCGTGTGGAGCTCGGTCTGAAAATGCAGTCGACCGGCGGCATCGTTCTCGATCTGTCGAGCGGCTACGACGGTCTTGGCTCCGACAACTATCACGCCGTTACCGGCAAGGTGACAGCGAGAGTGCCGCTCAATTGACGAGAGAGATCCTGGCGTCAACAGGGACGATCGGCAACGTTCAGGCGGCTGCCGGCGTTCGAGGATAGCATTCGGGGAGATACAAACGCGCGTGCTGATCAGAATTTGATCGCGATGTCCGGGTCCGCACGGCGCCCGGCGCCCGCGGTCACAGCGCGGACGATGGCGGGCACGATCGCGTCCGCCTTGTCGACCACCGCGAACGTGACCTCGAGGCCCTGCCGGATAAATGCCTCGTCGCGCATGTGCGCCAGCAATGATTTCAAGGGCGCCCAGAAGCCTTCGATGTCGGCCACGATGATCGGCTTGTCGTGCCGGCCGAGTTGCGCCCAAGTGAGCTGCTCGACCAATTCCTCGAGCGTGCCGATGCCGCCGGGGAGGGCGACGAACGCGTCCGATCGCTCGAACATCAGCCGCTTGCGCTCATGCATGTCCTTGGTGATGATCAGCTCGTCGACGTCGCGGAGCATGCGTTCCTTCTCGGACAGGAACTCCGGGATGATGCCGGTGACCTGCCCGCCGGCGGCCAGCACGGCACGGGCCGTCTCCCCCATGAGCCCCAGGCTGCCGCCCCCATAGACCAGCCGGATCCCGGCCTCGGCCATCGTCCGTCCGAGGGTCTGGGCGGCCGTGACGTAGGCAGGGTTCTTGCCCGGTCCGGAGCCGCAGAAGACGCAAATGCTCATTTGCGCTAAGCCGTTTGCTCTTTGGGGACTGGATGCCATCGTTGGGGGCAGTGGGTCAGTCGGCTTTTGCATCATCTCGCCGGGGGTCAGGATCACAAGGGATGACGATCATAACCGGGCCGCCTTGCAGATTTGTGGCCAATTGCGAAAATTGTCCCGCCAAGCCAACCGGATGTCGATTTCCAGGTGGGTATAGTAGGTTAACCAACGAGTAAGGGCCTGGCCGCGTAGCAGCGAACGAGGTTGGCAATTTGGTGCGGAAACGATTAACGTCCACGCCAAGGCTGCCGTAAACTATCAGAAAGTGTCGACAACTATATGATATTTATCGAATTTACGTGGTTGTCACGGCGCAGAACACAGGAGGCGGGTGCATGAGGGCTCTAAAAGCGGTGTCGCAGCTGAGTTGCGCGATCGCCATGGGCGTGTTCGCGGCGTATCTGTTGTTTGGCGGTGCGGGCATTGCTGGTGACGCGAGAGAAGCCCAGCCGAGCCAAGCCAGGCCGACGACCGCAGGATTCCGGGACTCCATGATCCGCGTGGCCCAGGCCGACACCCGGAAAGCCACAGAGCCGGCATCGGACTGGCTCCAGCGCCAGAACAATTCGTACCAGGATCTGATCAAGCGGCTGTCCGAGCCGACCGCCCCCAATCCCGTTACCGATGCGGCGCGCAAGCTGGACTCCGATCGCCGTGCCGCTGGCAAGCCGGGTGACGCGCCAGGCGGCGTCGCGCCGCAGGGCACGGTCATCATTGCTCAGGCAACGAAGGCGCAGGCCGAAGAGAAGGGCATCGCGGATCAGGTCCTCGACTGGCTCAACCGATCGAACAGCGAGTATCAGAACGAGGTCATCCGGAAGTTGTCTGAGCCAACGGTAACGGCTCCGCCGACAGTCGCCACACCGACACCCCCTGCGTCGGTTGCCAAAGCGCCAGCAGCGCCGCCTGCCGCCACCGTGCCGACCGGTCCAGGATCGCCGACGGCGACCGCGCCAAAGGCACCGGTCGCGACGCCGGCGCCATCGGCGACGGTGGCACAGGCTCAGGCCCCGAAGGCAGCTCCAACGCCACCCGCATCCAGTGATAGCGGGGTGCTCGACCAGGCGCTCGACTGGCTGAACCGCTCGGGGCGCGACTACCAGCAGGAAGTAATCGGCAAGCTTTCGGTGCCAACGACCCCGCCCACCGCGCCAACCATTGCGGCGCCGGTGCCCACCATCCCGGTGCCACCACAAGCGTTGCCGCCGCCAGTCGCCAAGGCGCCGAGCGCCACGGACGATGCAGCTGACGCGGCCAAGCGCGCCGAGCTGACGAGGCAAACTGAGGCAGCGAAGAAGGCAGACGAGGCATGGAAGGCCGGTGAACTCGCGAAATTGGAGGAACGTCGCCTGGCCGAATCGCGGCGCGCCTCGGAGGAGGCTGCGAAGAAGGCGGGGGATGACGCGGCGAAGAAATCCGCTGATGACGCCGCGCGCAAACTGGCGGAGGCGAAGAAGGCCACTGACGACGCTGCCAAAAAGACCGCTGACGACGCCGCGAAGAAAGCGGCCGATGACGCAGTGCGTCGACTGGCAGAAACCAAGAAGGCCGTTGACGACGGGGCCAAGAAAGCTGCCGACGACGCGGCCAAAAAGACCGCTGACGATGCCGCAAAGAAAGCGGCTGACGACGCGGCGCGTCGACTGGCAGAGACCAAGAAGGCCGTTGACGACGTGGCCAAGCAGGTTGCGGATGACGCCGCGCGTCAGTTGGCGGAGGCGAAGAAGACCGCCGATGAGGTCGCCAGGAAGGCCGCGGACGATGCCCGCAGGCTTGCAGGCGATATGGCCCGCAAGACGGACGAAGCGCGCTTGGCCGAGGCGCGGCGTGCGGCCGAGCTGAAGGCGATCGAGGACTCGAAGAAGGCCGCGGACGCCGCGCAACGCGTCGCAGCTGAAGCGGCCCGGACGGCTGCTGCGGCCAAAGCCGCCGAGGATCGCCGTGTCGCCGAACTTGCAGCGGTCGAGACTGCCCGCAAGGCGGCGGGCGAGACGAAGGCGAAGCAGGGGGATGACGCCCGCCGGGTGGCCGAGGCAAAAGCTGCCGCGGCGCAACGCGAGGCCGATCTCACGCGGCGCGCCGCGGACGCGAGCCGCTTGGCGCAAGCCAAAGCCAACGAGGATGCGGCGCGAGCTGCCGCTGCGGCCAAGGCTGTCGAGACGGCGCGGCAGGCCGCCGATGCGGCGGCGAACCCGACGGAGCAGCAGAAGGCGCAGCGCACCATCGTCGCGGAGGCGGCGAAGGCCGCGGCTGCCGCTAAGCGCGCAATCGACACGGCGCGCACGAAGATCGCGGCAGAGAAGAAGGCAACACCGGACGCAACCGGCAAGGCGCGCGAGCCGCGCCCGGGCGTTGCCGAGCAGGGGAGCGCGACGCGGCCTATTCCGCGTCCGGGCCCCGTCGTGTCGCCGCGGCAGTGCTCGGCCGCGGGCCGCCAGATTACTCCGCCAGGCTGGTACGTGGTGGAATCCGGCGACTCGCTGTGGCGGATTGCTGAGAAGCATTATGCCCGTGGCGAGCGCTATGTGCGCATCGTGCGGCGCAACTCGCAGCGCATCGACGATCCCGACCGGATCTATCCGTGCCAGCGCGTCTACCTGCCGAAGTAGCGGCGGAACAAGATCAGGAAGGACGAAGGTGTCGCCTCGGGCGGCACCTTTCTTTGTTTGGGGCGGCGGTGTTCAGCTGGTCGTTCGCGAGGTCTCTGGCGTGGTCTCTGGCCACAGCGTCAGGATGGACGCGCCGTCGAGCTCCGATTTACCTTGCGCATTGAGCAGGCGATAGAGCGTGAGCGCCTGGGCGGCCATCGGCATCGCGAGCTGCTTGTCGTGGGCGGCGTCGTTGAGCAGCTCGAGGTCCTTGAGGACTTGGCGCGCATAGCCGCGCGGCGCGAAATCGCGCGCGATCATGCGCTCGAATAGCACCGGCAGCAGAGCGGAGCCGGCATGTCCGCCGCCGAGCGCCTCGGGAACCTTGGCAGCGTCGATACCGTAGGCTTGCGCCAACTTCAACGCTTCCGCGATGACACAGTAGTTGGTGAGCACCAAGGTCTGATTGACGAGCTTGGTCGCCTGGCCCGCGCCCAAGGCCCCCATATGCGTGAAGCGCCCGAGGCGCGCCATGACGTGGGTGACGCTTGCGACGGCGTCGGCGGCGCCTCCCGCCATGATCGCCAGCGTGCCCGCCTCGGCCGCGCCAGGACCGCCGGAAACGGGTGCGTCCACGAATGCCATCCCGCACGCCCGATCGAGGAGGCCAGCTAGTTCCATGGTCGCTCCGATCTCTGTCGTGGAGTGATCCACCAGCACTTTGCCGCCGAGCGGGCCCGCGCTCGCGATGCCGTCCGCGCCCATAATGATGGCGCGCAGATCAGCGGTTGTGGTCAGCGATGTCAGGATGATATCGGCGCGGCGGGCAACTTCGGCCGGCGTGTCGACTGGGATGAGGCCGAACGACGCTGCCTCGTTCATCTTCTGCGCCACGATATCGTTGCCGGTGACTGCGTAGCCGGAGGCTGAGAGGCGTTTCGCTATGGCGCGTCCCATCAGACCGAGTCCGATGACGCCGGTGGTTGGTTGTGTCATGCGTTGTCCCTTGTGGCGGCCGGCCATTGTCCAGGACGATCGTGGGCGATGCAACCCGGGAACGGCATCCTGTCCGTGCCGTCCGCATGCTAACAGTGGCGGCTGAAATGCGCCGCTAGCGGGCACGTCATGGATCTGCGCTGGGTCACGTCAATGTTCGCCGTTTTCCGGAATGGCACGGAGCCCGCCGTTGGCATCCTGCCGGCGCGCGTGCAGCGTCTGCTGGCGCTGCAGGAGACGCTGAGCGAGCGCTTGATCGGCTGGGTGCAGTTGCTCGTCGTCGGTCTCCTGGCCACGCTCTATTTGGTGGCGCCGCGCCCCGCCGACGCGCCGGCCGGGTCCCTGTTCGATCCTGTTCCGCTGGCGCTGGTCGGCTACACCCTGTTCACGATCGCGCGGTTGGCCCTGGCTTACCGGCGGTCGCTGCCGGGTTGGATGCTGCTCGTTTCGATCCTCGCCGACGTTAGCCTGCTGATGGTAATGATCTGGTCCTTCCACAGCCAGTACGGGCAGACGGCGCCGTTTTCACTGAAGGTTCCGACATTCGTCTATCTGTTCGTGTTCATCGCCATTCGCGCGCTGAGGTTCGATCATCGCTATGTGCTGGCGGCCGGTCTGGCGGCGGCGGCCGGTTGGGTCATACTGATTTGCGCTGTGCTCGCCCGTTCCGGAAATGCCAGCATCACACGCTCGTTCGTAGAGCATCTCAGTTCGAACCGCGTCCTGCTCGGCGCCGAGTTCGACAAGATCCTGACGGTGCTGCTGGTGACGGGCGTGCTGGCGCTCGCCGTTAAGCGTGGCCGGCGCCTGTTCGTCACCGCCGTGCGTGGCCAAGCGGCAGTCGAGGATCTGAGCCGGTTCTTCGGCAAGGGGGTCTCGGACACGGTGGTCGGTGCCGAGGAGCGCGCGGTCGCCGGCACCCTGACCGAGCGCGATGCGGCCATCATGATGCTGGATATCCGGGGGTTCACGACGCTGACTGCTGGTCTGGCGCCACGCCGCATTGTCGCACTGTTGACCAGCCTCCACGCGCGTGTGATCCCGGCGGTGCGGCGCCACCACGGCGTCATCGACAAGTTTCTGGGCGATGGCATTATGGCGACGTTCGGCGCGGTCCAACCGTCCGAGCGTGCTGCAGCTGAAGCGCTGGCTGCTCTCGAAGCGGTATTGGCGGAGGCGGCCCAGTGGCAGACGGAGCATGCCGCGGATCTGGCGGGCCGGCTCGAGCTGCACGGCGCCGTGGTTGCGGGCACGGTGGTGTTCGCGGTGGTCGGTGCGGGCGATCGGCTCGAGTACACCGTCATCGGAGAAGCGGTGAACCTTGCGGCGAAGCTCGAAAAGCAGAACAAGATCGAGGGTACGCGCGCGCTCACGACGCAGGCGACCTTCGACCGGGCGGTCGCACAAGGGTTTGTGCCATCGAGGCCGGCTGTTCCCCGCGTGAACCGTCTGGTCGCCGGGGCCGCGGCCCCCGTCGACCTGGTGGTGTTGGCATAGTGTGGCGATTGAGAAGTCCGCTTGATGCGACGGCCGCCAGCTGGCAGCTTCCGGCAAGCATGCTAGAACGTTCACGCAACCCCTCCGAGGAGAGTTCCATGACATTGAAGCGTCACGAGTCGAAAGGCATTCTGTCGAAGGTCGTCGAGGCCAACGGTTTCGTTTGGACAGCTGGCATTACGCCGGATGATACATCGAAGGATGTCACGGACCAGAGCCGTCAGGTTCTCAAGGAAATCGACCGCCTGTTGAAGCTTGCCGGCACGGACAAGTCGAAGGTGATCTCGGCAACGATCTGGGTTCCCGACATTCGCCTGCGCGACAAAATGAACATTGCGTGGAACGAATGGACCGGCGGCCAGAACCTGCCCGGCCGCGCATGCATCGAAGCAAAGCTGGCCGACCCGCTGATTCTGGTCGAGATCGCAGTCGTCGCCGCGAAGTAGCGCAGCCAGCAAAGGGAGATACCGATGGCCATTGTCCGGCGTGAACTCGAGCCGATCCTTGCCAACGTCGTCGAGGCCGCTCCCTTCGTGTTTACAGCCGGCGCCATTGCCGACGATACGTCCCTCACTGTCGAGGGACAGACGCGGCAGGCGCTCGGCGACCTCGACAAGTATCTGGGAATGTGCGGCTCGTCCAAGTCGCACATCCTGTCGGCGGTGATCTGGGTCGCCGATATCCGCTTGCGAGACGCGATGAACAAGGCCTGGCTTGCCTGGGCAGATCCGGACAACCTGCCGGCGCGGGCTTGCGTCGAAGCGAAGATGGCGGATCCGCTCTGCCTCGTCGAAATCCAGGTGATAGCTGCCAAGCGTTGAGCGCGACAGCTCCCGCCAATGACCCTCCGGCAATGGCTCTGACATGCAGAAACTCGAATTTGGATGGTTTCTCCCAACTCGTGGCGATACCGACGACTACGGCGATCCTCTGAAGGTCGCAGCTGGCATGGAGATGTTTGCGCGGGTCGCTAAGGCGGCCGAGGATGCGCTCCTCGAGTACATGCTCGTTCCCGTCGGGCACCAGTGCTGGGATGCCTGGATGACGAGCGCCCTGATGATCGGGCAGACGAAATCGATCCGTATGCTCGTCGCGGCGCGTCCGAGCTACATTAACCCGGTGCTGCTGGCGAAGATGATCGCGACCGTCGATCAGCTGACTCAGGGTCGCATTTCCGTGAACCTGATTGCGGGCCAGAGCGAGCAGGAGAACATTGCTGAGGGCGTCAAGTGGAGTAAGGAGCAGCGCTACGAGATCATGGAGGAGGAAGTCTCCATCCTGAAGGCGCTGTGGACATCGAAGGGCACCACGGACTTCACCGGCAAATACTACACGCTGACGAAAGCGGAACTGACGCCAAAGCCCTACCAGCGCCCCTATCCCAAGTTCTACCTTGGCGGCGGCTCCGGACAGGCCGCCGAGATTTCGGCGAAGCATTCCGATGTCCACCTGTTCTGGGGCGATACGACGGAGCAAATCGGCGCGAACATGAAATCGCTGCGCGCCATGGCCGCAAAGTATGGGCGCGAGCGGGATATCGGGTTTGGCATGCGGCTTCAGATTGTGTGCCGCGAAAACGAGAAAGATGCCTGGGGCGCCGCCGACGGGCTCGTGCGCAATGTCACCGCCGAGCGCGAAAACTACATCAAGACATACTACGCGGCTTCCGTTGCCAATCAGCGTGTCCAGGAGCTGCGCCGGACGAAGGGCGATCTGATTGCGCCCAACCTCTGGAGTGGGCTCGCCAAGGCGCGTCCCGGTGCCGGCATTGCCATCGTCGGCAATCCCGAGCAGTGCGCGGCCGTAATCCAGAGCTACATCGACATCGGTTGCCACTCGTTTTGCCTGTCGGGGTATCTCCACGACGAGGAGTGCGGCCGTTTCCACCGCCTTGTGCGGCCCATTCTGGCGGATCGCAATCGCGGCCGCGTCAAGATTTGAACGGACACACCATGGCCCAAATCCGCCCCGCCGCCGGCCGCCGCGCCGATTACAAACATTTCATGCCGCTGCAGACGCGCTGGATGGACAACGACCTCTACGGCCACGTCAACAACGTGGTCTATTATTCGTACTTCGACACCCTGCTGAACCGATATCTGATCGATGCCGGCCAGCTCGACATCCACAACGGCATGGTGATCGGGGTCGCGGTCGAGACGCTTTGCCGGTTCCACAAGTCCTTTGCCTATCCTGAGACGATCGATGGCGGGTTGCGCGTCGGCAAGCTCGGCACGTCGTCCGTGCGCTACGAGATCGGGTTGTTTGGCGCCGGTGAGGATGACGCCCGCGCCGAGGGGTACTTCATTCACGTCTTTGTCGAGCGGGCGACGCAGCGTCCGAAGCCGATTCCCGAGCCAATCCGCGCGGCGCTCGCGCGATTGCTCGTCGGCTGAACAAAACCATTGAATTCAGAATTTTCGCGAATGTGGCTGCTCCGTCATAGGCGCAGGCATGGCACGTTGGCATGGTCTGCGGTAGAGAATCGGAACATTCTGAACGGACAATTCGATCATGCTGAATACTCGTTCGCTTAGCCTTGCATGCGCGATCCTGCTAGGAACGGCATCGAATGCCACAGCGCAGGGGATGGCAGATCTTCATGACAAGGTTCGTGTGGGCAACAAGATCTGCATGTCCGACCACTATCACTCCGCCAACAGTTCAGGGCAGTCGAGCCGCAAACAGGCCGAAGCGGTTGCAGCGCGCTCCTGGGGTGATTTCACGGCGTGGGAGTATGGCAACGCTTGGGGTGATTTCTGGAGCGCGGAAGGCCGACGGATCAACTGCTCTCAAGGGTCGGGTGGCTGGGGTTGCGACGTCGAGGCGAGACCTTGCCGGCGCCGGTGATGATGTCGGCTGGGTCAGGCGCGCCCCTGCTCAGTACCAGAGCCCCGGCCAGCGATCGCGGGGAGTCATCTCGGCGGGCCCGAGACCAACCAGGGTGAACATCGGTTCGTCAAGGATATCGATCGGGCGCGCCATGACGGGCTGGCGCAACGCCAGAAGCCGCGTGATCCGGTCCTCGGTTTCGGGGTGCGTGCGCAGCAACGATGGCTGCGGGATGCGACGCGTCGGGTAGGGGAGCCGCATGTCCTCCCAGAAGCGTCCCTGATAGCGCTCCAAGGTGCGCAGTGCCGACGCTAGTCCCACGGGATCGCCGGTGAGGCCCGCGGCCTCGAGATCGGCGTCGTATTCTCGCGTGCGCGACAGGCCCAGCTGCAACAGGCTGCTTGCCACAGGCGCCAGATAGAGCAGCAGGATCGCGACCCAGGGAAATGTGTCGAGTCCGAGCAGCAGCGCGGGAATGTTGAGTAGTGCGAGGAAGAATGCCACGTAGGCCAGCATCTGAGTGAAACGCGCCATGGCATCAGCTAGTCCCATCACATGCAGGTCGTTGTTGCGGATGTGGCTCATCTCGTGCGCCAAAACACCAGCAACCTCGCGCAAGCTCAGCCGCCGGAGCAGGCCTTCCGTGATGGCGATCGCGGCCTTTTCGGGCGTGCCGACAGCAAAGGCGTTGAGCGTACTGCTCGGCACCACATAAAGTCTGGGGTGCGCCCTGAGCTCCGCGCGGTCGGCGAGCACCTCGATCAGATGCAGGAGTTGTGAGCCTTGGCGCGAGTCGACGGGAACGGCCTTGTAGAGGCGCATGATCGTCTCCGGCCGCACCCGGGCCCCGAGCAGATAGATTGTCGCAATCGTGCCAAGCGCAACCGGGATGCCGGCCCAGGACCAGAGCAGCACCGACGACGCCATCATCAGCACGCCAATGCCGCCAACCAGCAGGACCGAGTGCAGGATATTGCGGTGACGATGGTCGGCCAAACGCTCGGTATCGAGGAACGGGCTCATGTCGGGCCTCTCGCGGCGGCCAGCGGGCTGTCCTGAATATGTGGACGCCAATCCGGCGAAACCAAGGGCTCACCGGTTGAAAATCGGCCGGCCGCGCCGTATCCAGAACGAGAAAGGCCGCCCCGAAAGGCGGCCTTGAACGGTTGCAAATGGTTGGCGCAACTGGTTCTGGTCTACTTCGCGGCCACCGGCACCGATGCATCTGTGGTCAATGTACGTACAGCAACCGATGTCGCCCCGCGGCTCACGGTATCGGCCGTCTTAAAGCGCAGGAACAGGCGGTTGTTGGCCGGGTCGAACGGGCACGTTACCTGTGCCGGTGACCTGGATCGTGAACGTCGCGACTTGATTGGTGGTGCTGTTGAACGAGACGCTCGACGCCGGAGCCGCCGGATTGATGCAGGCTGCGGTCAACGGGTCGGATTGGCAAACCAAGGCGCCTGCCGCAAGTCCTCGTCCACCATCGTCGACGTTGACCGTGATCGCGCCCGCTGAGCCGATGTTGACGACGGCGGCCGCAAAGAAGGTGGTTCCCGTGTTGCCGGGTATTGACGAGATGCCGTCGTTCGTTGGCGTCGCTCCGATGGCCACCATATCCGGAGTTGCCGTAGCGCTTGCCGACAGCAAGAACGTGTTAAGGCCCGATTGGCTGACGACCGGCACCTTGTTCTCGCAGTCGAAGATCAGCGGGATATCCGCGGAGAATGCGGCCGTCGGCGTGACGCCGAAGACGAAGTTCTTCGACCCGTTCGCGGGGATGTCGACGGGCTGGTTGATCCTGAAGTTCTGGTCGATCGTGTTGGTTGGCGTCGTCGCGCGGAACTGAAACACTGACGGCGCGGCGATCCCACTCGGCATTTGCAGCGAACACGCCGTCGCAGCAGTGCTGGAGTTGTTGATCATGACGCCGAAGGCGGTTGCCGCACTCCCGACCGTCACGGAGCGAGCATAGGGCAGCACCGCGGCTAACAATCCGGAGGTCCCCTGGTTTGTATCGAGCGACCAATTGAGATCGATGTTACCGGTCGACAGGTGGAAGCTATCCACGGCGATTTGATACGTTTGCCCACCGACGGCATGGAAACTGACTTGGCTTCGCAATGAGCCGGACGTTGGATAGTCGTCATTGCTCACGATCTGGGTCAAGCGCGTTGACCGCCGAACCTGTATAGACGGCGAGCACGGTGTCGAACACGGCACCATTATAGCCAAACGGTGTCTGGGTCGAGAACGTCGCCTGCCCCGTTGCGGGTGCCGTCCAGCGCCACCAGTTCGATGTGGTGCCGTCCGAGGCATTCGAATGGAACGGTTCACCGGTCTCGCGCGTGGAGAAATCGTTCCACGACCGCGACGTCCCGCTGGCTCCCGGCGATGACCGTGGCGTTCGCGAAGTTGTCGTTCGGCGCTGTCGCCGGCACGACCGTGATGTCGATGAATTTTTGGACCGTATTGCCTGTATTGGTCAGGTTTCGAAAATCGAGCAGAACCGGATAAGTCTGCGTTTTGAGCAGGTCGATTTCGGTTGTCACCATCGTCGCCGTCACGCTGACGGAAGCCCCGGCTGCCAGTGTGCCTGTCGAGGGTGCCAAAGTGACCATCGGACGGAAAGAGGTGACCTGCCAATTGATCGGCGACAGCGTGTTGTTGGTGACGACATACACATACGATGACGCGGGGTATGGTCCGCCTCGATTGGCGGTCACCGGGATCGTCGTGGCGTTGGGTGAGACCTCCATCAAGGCCTGCGCGGCGCCCGTGTAAATTGCAGTCAACGCCAATGCGGCCACCAGCCGTTGCATCGCCGGCAACGCGCTGCGGCCGAGCCAAGTATTAAACATGCTGAATTCCTTTTTTCTTCGCGATCCCGTCGAGACGGGCAGTTGCATTGCAATTGTCATGCTAGGCAAACTTGAACGCTGCCATCCCGGCGAACACGCACAATGTTCACGGTGACAGCTATTCGGCGGGTGTCAATTGGAGGCGCACCGATGCGTTGTCATGTTGTGCCCGGGCCGCAACATGGCACCGCTGCCGAAGATGCAACCGATCAAACGAAAAGGCCGCCCCGAGAGGCGGCCTCCGTTGCGATCGAGCGATGCGAGGCGCTACTCCGCGGCCTGCTGCTTCGGCCCCTCGACGACCCGCGTTGCAAAGTTGGCCGGCGCCACGATCTCGAGCACTTCGAAATCCTTCGAGCACGCGATCTCGCGGTGCGGAATGCCGGGAATCTGGTTGATGCAGTCGCCTTTCTTAATCGTGCGTACGCCGTGGCCCGCATACTCGAACTTGGCCCAGCCGTTCAGCACGTAGACGAACTGGAACGTGCAGTCATGGACGTGCCACTGCTGCACCTCGTCGGCCATTTCCTTGCCGTTGGCTTTGACGATATGCGCGACGTAGTCGCCATTCGAGGAATCCTTCCAACCGAGATCCCGGTATTCGAAGATCTCGCGCAAGCCCGGCGTCCACTCGGCCTTTTCAGACTCGTTGTGCGTAAATTTCCATCCATCCTGAGACATCGCGTCCTCCTCGGTTCAGTTATGTACGGGGCAGTTCAACTGAGAATATTGTCCCCCAGGTTAGGCGCCTTGTCGAGAGCCGCTTGGTGAAAAGTATATTCAGAAGGCGCTCAACATCGGGGCCGGAAGGATGCTAGCCTGACCTCCAAAATCGCCCGAAGGATCTTCCTGCATGCCGAATGACGATGGATTTGAGACGAAGCCGCCCGAGCGCGGCTGGCAGCCAGAGCTGAACGAGTTGCGCATCCGCGAGCGCCTGGCGCAGGAGATGGGCGGCGCCGATAAGGTCGCGCGCCAAAAGGCGGGCGGCCGCCTCACCATCCGGGAACGCATCGGCGGCCTCGTCGATCCCGGCACCTTCCGCGAGGTCGGTGCGCTGTCCGGCAAGGGTACCTACGACGAGAAGGGGCGGCTCACAGCCTTCACGCCAGCCAATCGCATCTCGGGCCGTGCCATGATCGATGGGCGGCCCGTGGTGATAAGCGGCGACGACTTCACGGTGCGCGGCGGCTCAGCTGACGCGACGATCCCGGAGAAGGCCATTCTCGCCGAGCGCATGGCGCAGGAACTCCGGCTGCCGATCGTGCGTATCATCGAGGGGTCGGGCGGTGGCGGCTCGGTGAAGACACTGGAGACGCGCGGCTACGCCAACCTGCCGGGTGGCCTCGACGGTCACTGGGAGCGCTACAAGTATTTGGCTGACAACCTGGGTATCGTGCCGGTTGTCGCGCTGGGATTGGGCTCGGTCGCCGGTCTTGGCGCTGCCTACGTTGCCGCAAGTCACTACTCGGTGATGACCAAGAAGACATCGGCGATGTTCGTGGCGGGTCCGCCGGTCGTGGCGCGCATTGGCGACAAGAGCAATCTCGACAAGCTGCAACTTGGCGGCTGGGAGATCCAGTGCGCAGCGGGCGGCATTGACGACGCCTTCGACACCGAAGAGCAAGCGTTTGCGGCGGCCCGGCGGTTTCTGTCGTACCTGCCGTCGTCGACTTACTCGGTTGCCGAGCGGGCTGCCTCTGACGACCCGGCGGAGCGGCGAGACGAACGGTTGTTCACGATCGTCCCGCGCGATAAAAACCAACCCTACAAGATGCGCACGATCTGCGAGGCGGTCTTCGACCAGGGTTCCTTCACCGAGATTACACGCCATTTCGGGCGTCCGGTGATCACGGGGCTCGCCCGGCTCGAAGGCCTGCCGGTGGCGGTGCTGGCCAGCGATCCGTTCCATGTCATGGGCGCGTGGACGGCAGACGCCTGCAGCAAGGTGATCCGCTTCATCGATCTCGCGGAGACCTTCCACATCCCGGTGGTTTATCTCTGCGACTGTCCGGGTTTCATGATCGGGCTCGACGCCGAGAAAGCCGCGACGATCCGCTACGGTGTGCGTGCCATGGCGGCGATCAACCAGTCGACGGTGCCGTGGTGCACGATCATCACGCGCAATGTGTTCGGCGTGGCAGGCGCAGCGCACGTGCCCGCCGGGCGTTTGGCCATTCGGTATGCATGGCTCTCGGCCCAGTGGGGCTCGCTGCCGCTGGAAGGCGGAATCGAGGCGGCTTATCGCGCCGAGCTTGATGCCGCGCCGGACCGGGGTGCCAAGATGGCCGAAATCGAGAACTCGATTGATGGCCCTGAAGTCGCCGTTCCGCTCGGCCGAGGCGTTTGGCATTGAGGAGATCATCGATCCGCGGGAGACGCGGCCGTTGTTGTGCGAATTCGCACGTCTGGCCGAGCCCTTGCGGACGCCGGGTCTGCGCAGCTTTACCATGCGGCCGTGAGCGGGGACGACATCCGCGGATCGTTCGACGTCGCCGTGGTTGGCCTCGGCGCGATGGGTGCGGCAACGCTTTACCAGCTTGCCAAGCGCGGCGCGCAGGTCATTGGCATCGATCGCCATGTCCCGCCGCATGCGTTCGGCTCCAGCCATGGTGAGAGCCGGGTGACGCGGCAGGCCGTGGGCGAGGGGGTGTCCTATGTTCCGCTGGTGCTGCGCACCCACGAGATCTGGCGGGAGCTGGAGCGCGAGACCGGGCGCCCGATCTTCGAGGCGTGTGGCATGCTGATCCTGCGCCGGCAGGGCCACGCGTGTGTGCACGGTCAGGCCGATTTTCTCGGCGCAACCGCCAGGCTCGCGAACGCGCATGGCATTGCGCACGAGCTGCTCGATGCCAACGCCATTGCGCGTCGGTTCAGCCATTTCTCGGGTCTCGACGACACCGTGGGCTATTATGAGCCGGGCGGCGGCTATGTCGTTCCGGAGGCCGCAGTCGCGGCGCAACTGCAGCGCGCGGGCGGACTCGGTGCAACATTGAGGACAGCGACGGCTGTGACCGGGATTGCGGCCGTTGGCGACGGCGTCGAGGTCAGCTCGCCGTCGGGAACGGTTCGTGCCAGGCACGCGGTGGTTGCGGCGGGTGGTTGGATCGGGTCCTTGTTGGGGCCGCCCTTCGGTCGACTGCTGCGGGTGCAACGTCAGGTTTTCCATTGGTATGACGTTGGTGATGCCTATGGCTCGGGTGAGGGGCATCCGGTGTTCATCTGGCTGCATGGCGGCGATGATACCGGCCATTTCTATGGTTTCCCGCCGATGCCGGGGACGCGGCAGATCAAGCTCGCGACCGAGCACGACGGCCAGATCCCGTCGATTGAAGAGGTTGCGCGGACCGTCGGACCCGGGGAAGGCGCGACGCTTTACGAGCATCATGTGGACGGGCGGATCCGCGGCGTGACACCGGTTCCGGCCCGCTCACAAGTGTGCTTCTACACGGTGACACCCGATCACGGGTTCATCATCGATCGCCATCCCGTGAGCGAGCGCATCACGGTGATCTCGGCCTGCTCAGGGCACGGCTTCAAGCATTCGGCCGCGATCGGCGAGGCCGTGGCCGAACAGATCGCCGAAGGTCGGAGCCACGTTGATCTTGGCCCCTTTGGGCTCGCGCGCTTTCAGGCGTGAAAGCCGATTGCGTTTCATCAAATCGCGTCCCGTCCGCAGGCCTCATCGCTGGCGGGGCAATTGGCAGTCTTGGCGGGGAGCCATGCAGAAAATCATTACTCCATGGATTGCAATCGGCGCCGGGCTCTGGCTCTGGCTCGGAATGGCAGACGCTGCGGCCCAGTCTGATCCGGTCGCGCGTGGACGCGACATCGCCGCTGCCCGATGCAGCCGTTGTCATGGCGTCGGTGTCAGCGACGAGAGCCCGCATCCGATCGTGCTGCCATTGCGCCAGCTGCACGAGCGCCAGCCGGTGGAGATGCTGGACGAGGCCTTGCGCACGGGTGTCATCGGCGGACATGACGAGATGCCGATGTTCGAGCTTGGGCGCGAGGATGCCGCTGCACTCGTGTCCTATATCGAGAGCCTGGCGGCTGAAAAATGGTTGCCTCGGGCGCCCGCATGGAGGTGAGCGAGCTCAGCGGGCGTTGACATCACTTCGGTGAACCAAGCGAGGGCGTGAACGGGGTTGTGTTGGGCCCTGTCGCTTCGATGCGCGTTGCATTGCTTGTCCGGCGAGTGGGACAAGGATGCGTGGCCTGGCCTGCCGTTGCCTTGCGCCCGATCACGGCTCGGTTCAGTGCGCCGCGACAAAGCCTGGGGTTTTGCCGACCGCCATGTAGGCGTGGTCGGCGGAGAACATGTCGGCGTGATGCAGGATGTGGGCGGCCGGGGAATTGTTGCGGAACGGCATCATGGGTGAGTGTGTTGTCACCGTCGCGATGATCTCGTGCGCGAAGCCAAGCTCCTTCAGCAGCATGCCGCCGACGACGCCGTGCGGGATCTCGCGATTGAGCTTCGAGTAGACGATCTCGCGGCCTTTGCGGTCGTACATCATCGGCTTATCGACGTCGTGCAGAATGAGGATCGGAACCAGCAGTTCATTCGACAGGCTCGACTTCCAATCAGATTTGGCGCGCTTGGCGAGATCGACGCCAGCTTGCGTCACCTCGTTGACGTGGCTCATCAACGGATATTCGATGCCGGCTGAAAACGGCATGTCCTCAAGACGCTCGTAGGGGCTTGCGCTCCACGTCGTCACCCAGGCGGTGACGATCTTCTCGCGCAGATCCGACGATACGAGGTCGAGGCCCCACAGCCATTTCTCGACGGCGGCGCGTTTCGAGTTCGAGGCGCGATCGATGGTGTACATTGGCGAACTCCAAGGTTCGTGAGCCAAGCTGCCGCAGCGCCGGCGTCGCTGCAGCTCTCGGGGTATCCGGGCTCTACTGATCCAGCCAGACGTTGACCAGGTCGTTACCTTGGAAGTGGCTCGCCGAGAAGTTCCAGCCCTTGATCTTCTTGTGGTGCACGATGATGCGCTGCCACCAGTGGATGTAGAGGTAGTAGTTCTCGGTCAACAGGTGCTTTTCAAACTCGTGCACCAGCGCCTTGCGCTTGGCCGGATCGAGCGTTCGTGCCTGCTGTTCCCAAAGCGTATCGAGCTTCTTGTCGTCATGCCGCGCGTAGCTGTTCGGCGACTTCGCATGGGAAATGTAATACTGATGCTGGGCGGTAATCTCATCAGCCGGCACGGTAACGGGATAGAGCGCCACATCGAATTTGCCATCGACCAGATTGCCGAAGTAGGGCGTGGTTTCGACCTGGCTGTGCTCGACCGTCACGCCAATCCGGCGCCATTGGTCGATCAGGAAAATCCCGACCGGCGTGTAGGGTTCGTTCAGCGTGCGGTTGTGCAACTTGAGTTTCAGGTTCTCGTGCCCGGCCTCCTTGAGCAGGCGGCGGGCTTCAGCGCGGGATTTTTCGATATCGCGCCAGTAGCCGGGGATCGCCTCGAGGTCGGCTTGCGGCAGCGCATACTCGTAGCCTGGCCGCAGGAAGCCGCCGGTCGGCTTGACGATCGTGATCTTCGACAATGACTCATTGCCGCCCCACCGGTCGATCGCCAGCGACAGCGCGCGGCGGACACGCGGATCGTCGAAGGGCTTTTGCTGTGTATTGAAGATGACGATGTCGTTTGTCGCCCACGATCCTTCATGCAGGACGAGGTTGTCCTTGAGCGGCGACGACATCAGCTGGTCGCGCTCTGACGGTGTACGCCCACGCCATTCGGCATCGAATTGCCCACCGAGGATGCCGGGGACGACGGCGCTCGATTTCACGAAAAAGGCCTTGTAGCCGTCGAGGTAGGGCAGGCCCGCTTTGAAATAGCCGTCGAAACGCTTGGCTGTCAGCTGCGATCCCTTGACGTACTCGACGAACTGGAAGGCGCCCGACCCCAGGATATTCTGCTCTGGATATTTTGGGTTTTCCTTCAACTTTGCCGCACTGAAGATGCAGTTGAAGGGCGAAGCCAAGTTGTCGAGAAACGACGCATTGATGCCCTTGATCTTGAACGTCACGGTCGACGGATCAGGCGTGTCGATCGCCGCGACGTCCTCCATCAGCGATTTCCGGATCGAGACAACACCGGCTGGCGGGTCCTTGATGCGCTCGAACGACGCCTTCACGTCTGCCGACGTGAGCGGCGAGCCGTCATGGAATTTGATGTTCGGGTGCAGAGTGAACGTGAAGGTGAGGCCGTCCGGCGAGATCTCCCAGCTCTTGGCGAGATCGCCGGTGATCTTGGCGCCCTGGCTCGCGTCGTAGCGAACGAGGAAGGAATAGAACGGGCTGATGGGGTGGAGGAGGGCGAACGTTTGCGACGCATGGCAGTCGTAATTCGGCGGCTCAGCAGTCACCGCGAAATTCAAGACACCGCCTTTTTTGGGCGTTTGCGCAACGGCATCGGCCACGTGCGCTCCCGCAAGCAGCCCGGCTGCCAGCGCAATTCGTGACCACGACATGAGTGTCCTCCCTGGAATTTCTTTTGTTTATTGCGGCCAGTCTGCCCTGCTTCCGCGCGCGCTGCAATACGCGGTCAACAGCGGGTGGACCGGGTCCGCCAGGGTCGGGGGCGTGGGATGCAGGCCCAGCGGCGCAGTCCGACTATGGTCGAGCAAATGTCAGCGAGGCCCAGAGACTCACATAGTCAGCCTTGTCGGCGGGCGCAGCTGTGGTCATGTGGACGGTGCTGACGAGATAGTCGCCCGTTCGCGACACATCGATGGCGACCCGGCCGCCGGCATCGCTGCGCAACCGCCGCGGCGAGGACTGATCGCTGGCGTAGAATACCTTGACCATCGCGTTCTCCAGCGGTTTGCCGCCCAACAACACCTGCACTGGCAACGGCTTGTCTCTGGGATATCCATAGGGGTTGGCGCCGACCACCAGCTCGAGCGGCAGACCGATGGCGCGATCTGCGCCAGCATCACCGCCACCGACCTGCAGCAGGGCCTTGGCGCAGCGCGAAAATAGTTCCCGGATTTTGGTCAGCGGTCGTCTGGCCGCGCGATGTGCCGTGCCGATCTCTTCGAGGCCTTCGTCGGCGAGTGTCTCCTCGAATTTCTCCATCGTCTCGAACACGACAGGTTCGGGCGCGCGTCGGTGCCAGATGATCGAGAGGCCGGGGACGCGGAAGGTGACATCGGTCGCCGGGTCGTCGCCGTCGATGGCTTTCAATGGCTGCGCGTTGCGGCTGGTAACCAGTTGGAAGCCGCGGTCGAGAGCACGAACGTAGGGATAGGTATCGCCCCTGAAATCGGAGCCGATGCGAAAGACGATGGGCACCGTGGCTTTGACAGCCGGTGTGAAGCTGACGGGATCAATCCAGAATTCATGCGCCAGGGCCGGCGCGTTGACCGAAGTCAGAGTGAGCGCGATGGCAAGCCCGGTCATGCGACGGAGGAGTAGGAACATCGTGAACCTCGATCGGCTCAAGCCGCACCCGAGCAGCCATGCTGCTTCGGATGCGGGGTCGTACCACCCCGTCGGTGGGCACGATCGGGTTGTTCGCGCGATTTACTTCGCGACGCAGCCCTTGTCCTTCTTGCTGTAATACTTGCCGACGCCACACTTGCCGGGCTTGCCCTTAGTCACGTGAGCCTTGGCTTCGGCCGTCGTCGACGAGGTGATCGACACGACCGTCAACGATGACGCAAAAGCGAAGGCTGCGATCATCGCAATTTTGAGAATCCGCATTTCTTTCTCCCGATGACTTGTTGTGCATCATGCGGAAAGTGCCAAGGCGCAGGCCAAGACTCCCCATGACGATATCTACATATACGCAAGCCAGAGGCAGCGGTTTCACACGGTTCAAGAAAATTTCCGGTGATGCCGACTTGCCACAAGGTTCATGACGGTCCTTTGAAAACCCGGGGTTATTTTCTCTCGCTGCAGCCCGCGACTACGTGAACCAGATGCGCTCGACGGTCCAGCCGAAGCCCGCCAGCGCGATCAACAGGCACGCCGGCCAGACAATTCGCGCCCGATACCAGGGCTTGTCGCGGAACCAGAGGCCGGTCGCCAAGAAGGCGCCGAGAATGACCGCGAGCTGGCCGAGCTCGACGCCGACGTTGAAGCCGATCAGTGCCGTGAGTGTGTTGGCCGGCGCCAGTTCCGCTTCCCGGAGGATGCCGGCGAACCCGAGCCCGTGCAGGAGGCCGAACACGAACACGACCAGCGGCCGCCACGGCGTCAGTTTCGTCGTCATCAGGTTCTCGACCGCGACATAGACGATCGACAGCGCAATCAACGGCTCGACAATGCGCGGCGAGATCTCGACGAGGCCGTAGAGCCCGAGCGCGAGTGTCACCGAATGAGCGAGCGTGAAGGCGGTCACCTGCACGAGCAACGGGCGCAGCTGCGTGCCAAGGAAGTAAAGACCCAGCACGAACAGGATATGGTCGAGGCCCTTCGGCACGATGTGCGTGAAGCCGAGCTGCACATAGCCGGCCAACAGCGACAGCGTCCTGCGGCCAGCGCCGGCGTTCAGCTCCAGTGGTGCGCTGGTCTGCCCGTCCTTCAGCCAGCCACCCTCGATCAAATCGCCGCCCGCGAGCCGTACACGCAGGATGTTGCTGCCGTAGGCCGCGGGATAGGTCCAGGTCAGATTTTTAGCGTCGGTAGGTGCAGGTCCAGCGACTCGCACTGTGGCGATACGGGCCAACCCGGCGTCACCAACCGGTGGGATGACGATTTCCGTAATTGACAGAGGAACCCGGCGGCCATCGATCGTCAGGGCAAGCCCGTCGAGCCATGTCCGGGATGACGCCTCGAAGGCCTGACGCAGCGCCTCAGGCGGCAGTTGGCGCAACGCATTGTAGGTCTGTGCCTCGGGCGCATCGCTGCTGTCCTTGTGCCCGGGGCCGATACCCGCGACCAGGGCCTCGAGATTGAGCGACATGGTCGCCTCGATCTTGTCCGTGATCGTGATCGTGACGATCGCCGGCCGGATCTCGTGGGCTAAAGCGCGAACCGGCGCAAACGCGCTGGCGAGCGCCAGCCCCATCAGAACGATTAGCCGGCGCGGCTCAGTGACGAAACGCATGGAGTCCCCATCCCGGCGTGTTGGCAACCAGCAGTGCAGGTCGGGCCACGGATTATAGGGATATACGCCGGCCCGCCGCCAAAGTTTCATGATTTGGGCTAGCCATTGCCGTGCCGCGAGGCCGCGACATGACCTCATTGGGCGGTGCGTCCCCGCCATAAATCGGGCATGGTTGCCGGGCGACACGCATCCGCGAGGGGGCCACCGATGCCAGAGATCGATATCCGAAAGGCCGCCCTTGACTATCACGAGGCGGATCCGCCCGGCAAAATTGCCATCGCCGCGACGAAGCCGCTCGCTAACCAGGCCGATCTGGCGCTGGCCTATAGTCCAGGCGTGGCTCATGCCTGCGAGGCGATAGCCGCCGACCCAGCGGCGGCCACACGTTATACGGCCCGCGGCAACCTTGTCGGCGTGATCACCAACGGCACCGCGGTGCTTGGCCTCGGCGATATCGGGCCGCTTGCGGCCAAGCCCGTCATGGAAGGAAAAGCCGTCCTCTTCAAGAAATTCGCCGGGATCGATGTCTACGACATCGAGGTGGCGGAGAAGGGGGTCGACGCGTTTGTCGAAGCCGTCGCGCGCCTCGAGCCGACATTCGGCGGCATCAACCTCGAGGATATCAAGGCGCCCGAGTGTTTCGAGATCGAGCGGCGGCTGCGCGACCGGATGAACATCCCTGTCTTCCACGACGACCAGCACGGAACGGCGATCGTGGTCGCGGCCGGCATCCTCAACGGGCTCAAGATCGTCGGCAAGCGCATCGAGGATGTGCGGCTGGTCACGTCGGGTGCGGGGGCCGCGGCGCTCGCCTGCCTCAATCTGCTGGTTGGTCTCGGCATGCGGCGCGAGAACATCACGATCACCGACATCAAGGGCGTGGTCTACAAGGGCCGCAACGAGTTGATGAACCCCTACATGGAGCCGTTTGCGCAGGCGACGCGCGCACGGACGCTCGCCGAGGCGATGCCTGGCACCGATATATTCCTGGGACTTTCGGCTGGACGTGTCGTGAGCCAGGAGATGGTCCAGTCGATGGGCCCCAAGCCACTGATCTTCGCGCTAGCCAATCCGACGCCCGAGATTCTGCCCGAAGACGCCAAGGCTGTCCGTCCCGATGCCATCATCGCCTCGGGCCGGACAGACTATCCGAACCAGATCAACAATGTGCTGTGCTTTCCCTTCATCTTTCGCGGGGCGCTCGATGTCGGCGCGACGACGATCAACGAGCCGATGAAAAAGGCGGCGGTCATGGCGCTGGCGCGTCTCGCCGAGAGCGAGGCCTCCGACATCGTGCTCGCCGCCTACAGCGTCGACACGTTCGTCTTCGGGCCCGAGTACATTCTGCCGAAGCCGTTCGACCCGCGCCTCATTCTGGAAATTGCGCCGGCCGTCGCAAAGGCGGCCATGGAGACCGGCGTCGCCACGCGCCCGATCGAGGATTTCGGCGGCTATCGCGAAAAATTGACCGGCTTCGTCTATCGATCGGGTTTTGTGATGCGCCCGATCTTCGAGGCCGCTAAGCGAGCCTCGCGGCCCAAGCCCAAGCGCCTCGTCTTTGCCGAGGGAGATCACCCCTATGTGCTGCAATGCGCCCAGCAGGTCTTGAGCGAAGGTTTGGCGCGGCCCATCCTGGTGGGGCAGCGCGAGATCATTGCGCGGATGGCCGTCCATCTCGGCCTGCGCATGCGCCCCGAGCGCGACTATGACGTGTTCGATCCGGAAACGGACCCGCGTCTGCCTGCAATGGGCGAGGAGTATCTGGCACTGGTGGAGCGGCGAGGGGTCTCGCCATCGCATGCCCGCCGCGTCGTGCGCAACGGTTCGACGGTGATAGCCGGGCTGCTGCTGCGCCGCGGCGATGCCGACGCGATGATTTGCGGAACGGTCGGCCGCTATCACACCCAGCTGCGGCACGTGTCGGAAGTGATCGGGAAGCTCGGAGGCGTTCGCGGGTTTGCGACGCTTTCCGCGATGATCCTGCCGACCGGGCCGCTGTTTCTGACCGACACCTATGTCAGCTACAACCCGGACGCCGAGCAGCTGGCGGAAATCACACTTCTGGCCGCGGAAGAGGTTCGCCGGTTTGGCATAGAGCCGAAGGTAGCGCTGCTGTCGCATTCAAATTTCGGCAGTGAGAATACGGTGTCTGCGGTTAAAATGCGGGATGTTCTGGCCATTCTGAAAGACTGGTCGCCGGAGCTGGAAGTCGATGGCGAAATGCATGCGGATGCGGCGCTGTCGGCGTTTATCCGCGAGGAAATTTTTCCAAGCTCGCGACTGAAGGGAAGCGCCAATCTTCTGATAATGCCCAGCGTCGACGCCGCCAATATCGCATTTAATCTGTTGAAGGTGGTTTCCGGCGCGGTCGCGGTTGGTCCGATCCTGCTTGGCGCCGCCAAGCCGGTGCATATCGTAACGCCGTCGGTAACCGTCCGGGGGCTGTTGAATATGGCGGCGATTGCGGTCGTCGACGCAACGCGGGCGGGGCCTTCTGCGTAATGTGGATGCCACAAATGTGACCAAGTCCGCATGAAGCGTCATCACGACGGCACTGCGCAATCGATACAATTGTAGATATTCCAGGTGTGAATAGCTTAGGTTTCTACCCGTTCACTAAGGCCAGCCGTTCATTTTCACCGTAAGTGTTCTCTCTAGGCGTGATTTGCCGTGACCCGGTGCGTCGGCGGGCAATGCTCCCACCGATGACGTCCGATATGTCCACGCGGCGTGATAATGGATCTGTTTTGATGTCGTCGACGACGATCATGGAAGAAGGACTCCTCAAGAGCTTGAGGAGCGATCCCGATCTCGCCAGGCGCGGCTGCGTCGCGACCCCGTTGACGCCCGGTGGCGTCGCCATCGAGGTCCACGGGCAGCGGCGAGGCCAGTGGGCCTGGCGGGCCGGCGCGTTCGGATACACGCGCACCGACGCGACAGCCGCCGATATCGTCGTCGAAACGATTGCCGAGGCCCTGCATTACACGCGCATCACCATCGCCCCAGGAGATTAGGTGCAACGGGCGATGACGGCTGCGGGTATACCGCTACTGGCCGGCCGTTTTGGCTGCAGTGGTGGTCGAGCCGAATTGGTCGGGAGCGCCAATCGCATTGTCGCGCAGAAAGCCGACGTGGAACCGGTAAGCGGCCGGGTCGAACGGGATCGTGCCGCTGCCGGCCGCAAAGACAGTAAAGGTGCGGATCTCGTTCGTCGCGAACGAGACCACGACGTGGGTCGAGGCGGGGGCTAGGCAGGCTCCGGTCGACGGGTTGGTTTCACAGACCGTGGCGGCGACAGGAAGCGCATCGCCGCCGGCTGACGGTTGTACGCGGATGGCAGCCGCCGCCGTTCCGATATTGACGGCTGCCACAGCGAAGGCCGCCGGAGAACCGTCGCTCGGCAGCGTGACGGTTCCGGCCGGTTGGCCAGTGGTTGCGACAATCGATATGACGTCGGGAGGAGCGGCGGCGCTAGACGTTACCTTCAACGCATTGACACCGGTGCTGATCGGGGAGTCGAGGGCATTGCTGCATCGACCGACGACAGCAAAGTCGCGTGCCGCGAAGGTGCCGCTGGTCGTCAGAGCGACGACGAACGTCTTGCTGCCCTGAGCCGGCACGTTGAACGTCGGATTGTTGAGTCCAATGGGTGTGTTGGTGGCGTCGGTTTCGCGCCAGATGAAGCTCGAGATCCCCACGCTGGAGGACAAGGCGAGTTGACAGGCGGTGGCTTCCACTGCACTCGTGTTGAGCAGCGTGCTGAATGCTGTGACGGTGCCTCCGCTCGCTGTTGCGCGCGCACTCGGGAGCACGGCCGTCAAAATCTTGGCGGCCGGCGCCGAAGATGTTGATTTGTTGAGAGCCCAGGTGATTGTTCGCGCCATCAGGCCCGTCGGATCCTTGCGCACTTTGACGCTCGGATCGGATGCAGATGCGGTCAGGGTATTTGCGCCAGCCGGCAGAGATGCTGGATCGAGTACAAAGGAGAGACCGGTGCCGACCGTGGTGCCGTTCAGTCGCCAGACGACCGGCAATTCCGAGGTTGCGGGAAGTGCTGCTGCCGATGCGACAACTGTGAATCGCTCGAGCTGGCCGGAGTAGACCGTAAGGCTGGTGGATTTTGGCCCAAACGATGCGATGGGCCGTGCCAGCGTCCTGATCCGCTTGGCGACCTGCTCCTCGTTCACGGCGTCGAACGGGCGCAATAGCGAACGCATCAACGAGTCAAACGTTGGGCGAAATTGCCCGGTCGCGCAGTAGTGAGCTCCTTCATAGAGCCCCGGAACCGAGGGTGTCGTTGTGACCGTCGGGATCGGGGTTCCTGAAGCGATCCAGAGCGACCAGGGAATGGAGGCGAGTGTCGTTTGCCTTGTCGAATTGATGTCACTGTTGGCGCCCGCGCCGTTTGTCGGGCAAATCTGTGCGTCGACGTATTCGTCGTCGAGGCTGGCGAACGAGTGGCCAACTTCGTGGACTACAACTTCGCGCGCATTGCTGTTGCGCGTGGTTGTCGACCAGTTGCCACCTGATCCGCCGTAGGTTGTCGTATTTCCAATCGCAATCTTGATATTGAAGACGACACCGGGGATCGCGGCCCTCAGTATCGCATCGCCGGCGGCTGTATCGACGCAATAGAGACGCGCAATCCCCGCGCAGTTTAGGAAGCCTTTGAGGGCCGTATTGCGCGCGGTGCCGGTTTCGCCGGGCCCGCTCTCAACGCTGACGGCATCGATGCGCCATGCATTGATTTGATTGGGGTAGCTCGCGAACGGCTCCTCCACCAGAAGCCGGTCCAGCATTCCTTGGGCGTCGACAGCGAAGATCGGCAACTCAGCCGCCGTATAGCCGTCGCCGACAATGGCGATATTGACGCGGCCCTCCATTTGTCCGCTCGCGCGCAAGATCTGCGATGTTTGCGCCGCGGCCGACGACAAGGCCACGAGGAACAGGATCGCGGTTGCGACACCGCATCTATGAAATCGATTCATTGGGGGCCCCGTGGTCCAGCCTGGCGCGGCGAATATCGCCAAATGGTATTGAGTGAGTAAGCTATTGAACCGTCACGCCGGCGACAGGCACACCCGCGTCCTCGATGTCTATGCGCATGATGCGGGCATCCGCCGGCAGCGAGACGATGATGTCACCGCCTGTCCCGATCGGCAGGTCGCGGCGCTCGGTAAATCGTCCGGCCGCGTCGACGGCCTCATAACGAATAATGCGCGGGTCGTCGGCGATGGTGCGCGCGAGTTCGTTGCCCGCGGCATCACGGGCGATCACCAGCAGTTGCCCAGGCCGCGGCGGTTTCGGCATCGGGGCAGTCGCGCCGGTTGTTGCGCGCTCAGCCGTCAGTGCGGTCTGGCGCCCTCTGCCCGCGATCGTCAATCGCCACTGGGTCCAGTCGGCGGCTGCCGTTGGATCCGGTGCGGACGACGGCGATGTGCCGCGCACCACCGTGAAGCGTGGGTCTGCCTGCATTGCCTGGCGTCCGGCGTCCGACGTCTCAAGTCGCGCGGTGCCAGCTGCCGGATCTGACGCGACGATGCGAACGCCATTGCCGCGCACGGCTTGCTCCAGATTGCGCTGGAAGTCGTCGCCCGATCCGAAACTGCCGGGCGCAAAACGGATATCGACCTCGGCGGCAGAGCACAATGTTGGCGCCAGGGCCACAATGACGGCCAGTCTTTTGAGCATCTCGGCCTCGCAATCTGTCATCTAATCTGCCGATTGTACGCTCGTGAACAGGCCGGTCAACAGAGTTAGCGCGGCCCAAGTTCGTGCTCACATCTTCTTGCCGGCCGTCCAACCGCCATCGACCAGCAGCGTCGTTCCCGAAATGAAGCTCGCGTCGGCGGACGCCAGGAACAGGATCGCGCGTGCGATTTCGACAGCCTCGCCCCAACGGTTGAGCGCGGGGTGGATGTCGCGGATTTTCTGCGCCATCTCCGCCTCCTGGAAGTAGCGCTCGGTGAGTGCGGTTCGTGTGACACCGGGGCCGACCGCATTGACGCGGATGCCATACAGACCGAGGTCCATCGACATTTCCTTGGTCAGGCCGACGACCGCGTGCTTCGAGGCGGTGTAGGCGGCCCGATTGGGGGCCGCCGTCACGCCGAGGGTCGACGCGAGGTTGACGATGGCGCCTGGGCGTTTGGTGGCCACAGCGAGGCGACCGAACGCTTGGGAACAGAGGAATGTTCCGGTCACGTTGACGCCCATCACCCGGTTCCATTCCTCGAGGCTCAAGTCGAGAACCGGTTCGATTTCGCGCACGCCGGCGCTGTTGACCAGCACGTCCAGATGGCCGAGCCGCTTGGCCGCCTGCGCGAAGACGGTCGTCACCTGCTCGGGATTGGTGACGTCGAGGGCGACAGCATGCGCGCGTCCGCCGGCCTTCTTGATCTCCTCGGCCGCGCGCTCGGCCATGGCGACGTCGCGGTCGGCAAGTGCGACGGTCGCCCCTTCGCTGGCAAATTCCAATGCGACGGCGCGGCCGATACCGCTGCCGCCGCCTGTCACGATCACGCCCTGGTCCTGGAACCGCATGTGAACTCCTGTTTGTCAGCAACCTTTTGTTAAGAGTGCGCCGGGCGATCAGCCTGGGCAAGGGGCGGCTGCCGGCCTGTCGGCCACCCTTAAGGAAAACTTATGCTGCAACGCGTACCAAGGGTGGGATTCCCTGACGTGCGTGGGTGCCCCATGACGAGCAACTTCGATCCCTGGTCCCTGCTCGGCGGGCTCGGCCAGGCCACGGTCAATCTTCTGAAGCCGCTGGCCGCGATGGTCCTGATGCCCGGTGGCGCACTATCGCTGCTGTCGTTGCTGTCGGCACTCGCGATCGCCGTGGCGTTCTGGTTGATGCGAAACCAGCGGCCCGGCCGCCATATTCCGGTCCGCGTGCTCGCCCGCGCGCTGTTCCCACGGCGCCTGCGCACAAGCCGTTCCTTCCGCGCCGATATCGGTTTCGTGATCTTCAACGGCGCGCTGTTCGGCGTATTGTTTGGCTGGGCGCTGGTTTCGTATTTTTTGGTCGGGAAGGCGGTCAACAGCTTCCTAGTGACCCAGTTCGGCGCGCTGGCGCCGACCACCATGCCGGTGCTGCTGGCCGCTGCCATTCTGACGACTGGCATCTATCTGGCGCATGAGTTCGCCTATTGGCTCGACCACTATCTCAGCCATAAGATCCCGTTCCTGTGGGAATTCCACAAAGTCCACCACTCGGCCGAGGTGCTGACGCCGCTGACGCTGTTCCGGGTGCATCCTGTCGACACGTTCGTCTACTACAACATCTCCTCGCTGATGATGGGCACCGCCTCGGGCGTCCTGCTCTATGCGTTTGGGCGGTCCATCGACCAGATTACGGTCTTCGACAGTAACGTGCTGATGCTGACCGCGACCTATCTGGTCGGCCATCTCCAGCATTCGCATGTCTGGATCGCGTTTACCGGCGTCTGGGGCCGGATCCTTCTGAGCCCCGCGCACCACCAGATCCACCACTCGACCAACCCCCTCCACTTCGACACCAACCTCGGCAATTCGCTGGCGATCTGGGACTGGATGTTCGGCACCTTGCACATGCCGCAGAAGCAGCGCGAGCCGCTGCGCTTTGGCGTCGATCCGAAGACGGGCGAGGAGCACACACTGATGGGTGCGATGGTTCGCCCGTTTGCGCGGGCAATGGCGCATCTGGCGAGTGCGCGCCCGTGGCCGGCTGCGATCGCTGGCCTCGTCAGGTCTCGACCGGCGCGCGAGCGGGCGCCCGTGCTCAACGGCCCGACTGCAGCCCGCCCCAATTCCTGAGGCGCTGCGCCGCTTCGGCCATGTCGGCCGTCGCGCCCGCGTAAGAGAAGCGCATGAAGCGCCGGCCGCGGGCCTCGTCGAAGTCGACGCCCGGCGTCGCGGCGACGCCAGCTTCCTCCAGCATCAGTTTGGCGAACGCCAGGCTGTCGCTGGTATGCGCGCTGACATCGGCATAGAGGTAGAAAGCGCCGTCAGCCGGGACGATCTTGCCCAAGCCCGCCTTCGGCAACTCGGCCAGCAGCAGCTCGCGGTTCGCCCGGTAGACACGCTTGTTGGCCTCCAGTTCGTCGAGGCCGTCGAAGGCGCCGAGTGCCGCCACCTGGGCCACCGCCGGCGGCGAGATATAAAGGTTCTGCGCCAGCCGCTCGACCGTGCGGATGAGACCCTCCGGCACCACCATCCAGCCGACCCGCCACCCGGTCATAGAGAAGTACTTCGAGAAGCTGTTGATGACGACGACATCGTCAGAAAACTGCAGGGCCGTTGCCTCGGGAACCCCATACGTCAACCCGTGATAGATCTCATCGGATATGAACCAGATGCCGCGCCGCTTGCAAAGCGCCGTGATCTCGGCGAGGCGTTCTGGCTCCAGCATGGTCCCGGTGGGGTTGGCGGGGCTCGCGATCAGCAGGCCCGCGAGACGCTCGTTCTCGGCGGCGGCCTCGATGGCGGCAGCCGTCGGCATCCAGCGCGCGTTGGGCCCGGTTTCGATGGTCACCGGGCTGGCGCCGAGCGCCGTCAGGATATGCCGGTAGCAAGGATAGCCCGGGGCCGGCAGAGCGACCTTCGAACCGGCGTCGAACAGGGCGAGGAAGCTCAGCACAAACGCGGCCGACGAGCCGCTGGTAATGACGATGCGCTCCGGCGAAACCGTCAGGCCATACCAATCCCGGTAGAGTCTGGCGATGCGGGCCCGCAGCGGCTCGTAGCCGAGCGCCAGCGTATAGCCGAGCGTATCGCGGTCGAGGGCGGCCTTCACCGCCTCGCGGGCGGCCCTTGGCGCGGCGGTGGCGGGCTGGCCAACCTCCATATGAATGATGTGGCGGCCGGCGGCCTCGGCAGCGGCAGCCTGTCGCATGACGTCCATGACGATGAACGAGGCGATGTCGCTGCGTTCCGACGGCGGACGCAGCAACAGCGACTGGGCGGCCGGGGAAATCGACGGTGCCGGCATGAGATTTGGCTCCCGAGTTGTGCTTGCGCCGCACTTGGCGCCCTCAATTCGCCACGGCTGTGGCTCATTTGGCTTGACGGCTTGCGGCAGCGGATTCGTGTCTGGTTATAGTTCCGTGGACGGTGCCTGGCCAGGACGGTGTGCCCGTCGCGGAACGGTGATTGACCCTTGTGCGGCGCGTTACTACGGTCCCAGCGCCCCCGGTGGCAGCCAACCATTCGCACGTCGGAAAGAGGAGCCTGGAGCCGATGACAACGCGTATGCGGCTGCACCCAAAGGGCCGGCAGGTGTTGGCCGGTGTGGGCGTTTTAGCGGTGGCCGCTGCAATGTCGCGGCCGGCCGAGGCACAATATATCAGCTTTATCCGCGACACCGAGATTGAGAACCTGATGGTCGATTACGCGCGCCCGATCTTTGCGGCAGCGGGTCTCGGCTCCCAGCGCATCACGATGCGGCTGGTCAAGCACGATAGTTTCAACGCGTTCGTGCTCGATGGCCGCAACGTCTTCATGCACACGGGCTCGTTGCAGCAGTCCGAGACGCCCAACCAGGTGATCGGTGTTATCGCACATGAGACGGGCCACATCGCCGGCGGCCACCTCGCTCAGTTGCGCGACCGGATCTCGCGCGACCAGACGAAAAGCCTGCTGATCAAGCTGCTGGGGATTGGCCTGATGGTCGCGGGCGGTGGCGGCGGAAGTGGCACGTCCGGTGCCGGCATGGGTGTTGCGCTCGGTGGCGACGAGATCCTGATGCGTTCGCTGCTGGCGGACCGGCGCGCGCAGGAGTCGTCGGCCGATCAGTCGGGCTTGCGCTATCTCAGCGCCACCAAGCAATCCGGCAAGGGCATGCTGGAAACGTTCGAGCGATTTGCCCAGCAGGAGTACATCTCAGCCTCCGGCGCGACTCAGGACGCGTTTGCGCGCAGCCATCCGGTTGCGGCGAACCGTCTGGCGCAATTGCGTGACAGCGTGGCGAAGGCCCCCCATGCCAACACGAAGGATTCCCCCGAGCTGCAGCTGCGCCACGATCTGATGCGCGCCAAGCTCTCCGGCTATCTCGACCGGCCGCAAGTGGTGTTCAATCGTTACCCCTCGGCGGAAAAGGGGCTCCCCGCACGCTATGCCCGTGCCATCGCCCGGTTCTTCCAGAGCGGGCTCGAGGCGGCCATGCCCGAAGTCGACGCGCTCATTCGCGAGCAGCCGAAGAACCCCTATTTCCATGAGCTCAAGGCCGACGTCCTCATGCGAACGGGAAAGGCGCGCGAGGCCGTTCCGCATCTGCGGCAGGCGCTGAAACTGATTAATGGCGAAGCTCCTTTGATCTCGGTGCGCCTGGCTCAAGCTCTCGTCAGCGCGGATGATGCCGCCGGCGTCGACGAGGCGATCCAGCTGTCACGCAAGTCGCTGATCGCGGACCCCAATCCGCAGGCCTATCGCCTGCTGGCGAATGGCTACCACAAGAAGGGCAAGGTGCCTGAGGCGGACCTCGCGATCGCCGAGGCCCATTATGCGGAAGGCGATATCAAGCAGGCGCAGATCTTCGCTAAGCGCGCCCAGCGCGGCCTGAAGGCGGGCTCGCCGGAGGGGCTCCGGGCTGGCGATATCGTGAATTACAAGCTCAAGCAGGGTGAGCTATAAACCAGCGAATCAATCGAGGAGAGCAAGTGGCGATGGCATATGCGTTGCGGCCGGCAAGCGGTTGGATGACGTCCTGGAGACGGACCGTGGTCGCGGTGGCCCTGGTTGCAGCGGGGCTGGGCGGGGTTGCGGGTGGTGGAAACGACGCGGTGGCCCAGCAGCCTCCCGTGGTGGCGGCCCCTGCGGCCAGTCCCTTCACGCCCGAGCAGAAAGCCGGCATCGAGGCCATTATCAAAGACTATTTCCTCAAGAACCCGGAAGTGTTCCTGGAGGTGCAGACGGCGCTCGAGTCTAAGATGGAGAAGATCCAGGCGGACAAGCTTAAGTCCGCGCTCAAGGACAACGCCAAGGATATCTTCAAGCGCACCAATGCGCCGATCGCGGGCAATGCCAACGGCGACATCACTGTGGTTGAGTTCTTCGACTACAACTGTGGCTACTGCAAAAAAGCGTTCGGCGACATCGCCAAGCTGATCGAGAAGGACAGCAAGGTCAAAGTCGTGCTGATGGAGTTGCCGATCCTGTCGAAGGGCTCGGAAGAGGCTGCCAAGGTGGCGCTTGCCGCCAAGCTGCAAGGCAAGTATTGGCCGGCGCACCGTGCCCTGCTCGGTTTGCGGGGCGAGTTGAACGAGCAGACGTCGCTCAAGGCAGTGGAAAAACTTGGCCTCGATATGGCTCGCTTGAAGAAGGACATGGAGTCCGATGAGGTGAAGGGCGAGATCAAGCTGGTTCGCGATATCGCGCAAAAAATGGGCATTCAGGGGACGCCGCATTTCCTTGTCGGTGACCGCGCGATCGCGGGCGCTCCGGGCAACCTCCTTGAGCAGATGAGCGATCATATCGTGGAGTTGCGGAAGTCCGGCTGCTCGGTCTGCTGACCTCCAAGACTGCGCGCAATGCCCCGGGACTGACGACCCGGGCTTTCGCGGCTGCAAAAATACTGTTAGATGGGCCACGGGTCGGGGACGGACTGTGGCCTTTTTGTTGCGAATCCCGCCAGACCCGGGACATGCTAGACGGCTGCCTCATCTGCTGGATCGGAGCGCATGGCGAAAGACGCGAAAGACAAGGACAAGGACGGCATCGACCGCGGCCTCATTCGCGACCTTGCGGACCTGCTGAATGAAACCGGCCTGTCCGAGATCGAGATCGAGCGCGATGGGTTGAAGGTCCGCGTCGCCCGGCAGATCACCGTGCAGGCGATGGCGGCGCCCGCAGCAGCGTCGCATGCAACCGGCGCACGGGCAGCACCCCAGCCGGCCGCCTCGGCGCTACCTGAAGCGCCCGCTATGCCGGACCTGTCCAATCATCCCGGGTGCGTGAAATCACCGATGGTCGGCACCGCCTATCGCTCGCCGGAGCCGGGTGCTGCCACCTTCATCGAGATCGGCACCCGCGTCAGCCAGGGCCAGACCCTGCTGATCATCGAGGCCATGAAGACGATGAACCATATTCCCGCGCCGAAGTCGGGAACCGTGACGCAGATCCTCTTCGAGAATGGGCAGCCAGTCGAGTTCGGCGAGCCGCTGGCGATCATTGAATAAGGAGGAGGGAATCGGGAGTTGGGAGTTGGGAGAAGGGGCGACCGGCCCATTCCCTCGTTCCCTATTCCCCACGCCCTGCGAAAGCATGTTCGACAAAGTTCTGATCGCCAACCGCGGCGAGATCGCCCTGCGCATCCAGCGCGCCTGCAAGGAGCTTGGGATCGCAACGGTTGCCGTGCATTCGACAGCCGACTCCGAGGCGATGCACGTCAAGCTCGCCGACGAGAGCGTGTGCATCGGCCCGCCGCCGGCGGCCGAGAGCTATCTCAATATTCCGCGCCTGCTGGCGGCCTGCGAGATCACCGGAGCCGACGCGATCCATCCCGGCTACGGATTCCTCTCTGAGAATGCGCGATTTGCGGAAATCCTGGAAGAGCACGGCATCACCTTTATCGGCCCGACGTCGGAACACATCCGCATCATGGGCGACAAGATCGAGGCGAAGGAAACCGCGAAGCGCCTCGGCATTCCCTGTGTTCCGGGCTCGGATGGTGCCATCACCAACGAGGCGCAGGCGCAGCGCGTCGCCAAATCGATCGGCTTTCCCGTGTTGATCAAGGCCGCAGCCGGTGGCGGCGGTCGCGGCATGAAGGTGGCGCGGACGGCCGAGGACCTCGACATGGCGTTGAAGACGGCGCGGGCGGAGGCCAAGGCCGCCTTCGGCGACGACAGCGTCTACATGGAGAAGTATCTCACGCATCCCCGTCACATCGAGATCCAGGTGTTCGGCGACGGCAAGGGTAACGCCATCCATCTGGGCGAGCGCGACTGCTCGCTGCAGCGCCGCCACCAGAAGGTGTGGGAGGAGGCGCCGTCGCCCGCGCTCAATCCCGAGATGCGAAAAAAAATCGGCATGACCGTCGCGCGCGCCATGCAGAAGCTCAAGTACCGTGGCGCTGGCACGGTCGAGTTTCTCTACGAGGACGGTGAGTTCTTTTTCATCGAGATGAACACGCGCCTGCAGGTCGAGCATCCCGTTACCGAAATGATCACGGGGGTCGATCTCGTGCTCGAGCAGCTGCGCATAGCCGCCGGCAATTCGTTGTCGTTGAAGCAGGAGGAAGTCACGTTCTCCGGTCACGCCATCGAGTGCCGCATCTGCGCGGAGAACCCGAAGACCTTCCGCCCGTCACCCGGTAAGATCACCTACTGGCATCCGCCCGGCGGGCTCGGCGTGCGCGTTGATTCAGGCGTCTATCAGGGCTACCGGATCCCGCCCAACTACGACAGTCTCATCGGCAAGCTGATCGTCGCCGGCAAGAACCGCAACGAGTGCCTGATGCGCCTGAAGCGCTGCCTGTCGGAGTTCGTGATCGACGGTATTGAGACCACGATCCCACTGTTCACGGAGCTGGTCCGCCATCCCGACATCGCTAATGGCGTCTACGACATCCACTGGCTCGAAAAACACCTGGGTATGAAGAGCTGAGGCGACAGTCTCACTCGGTCGCGCCGGTTTCGCGCGCCAACCAGGTCTCGAGCGCCGCGATCTCGGCAGCAGTCATGTCGAGGCCGAGCTTCGAACGGCGCCAGATCACATCGTCGGCTGTGCGCGCCCATTCGTTGGCGATGAGATAGCGCACTTCGGCCTCGGTCAACGTCGCGCCGAACGTTCGGCCGAGATCGGCGCTGTTGCGAGCTGTCCCCAAAAGCTTGGCCGCGCGTGTCCCATAGGCGGCAATCAGGCGCTCGGCATGAGATAACGTCAGGAACGGATAGGCGCGACGCAGCATCGCCGCCAATTCGTTATGCCCGCCGGCGGGAAAGTCTCCGCCAGGCAGCGGCGCCGTCGCCGTCCAGCCGGGCTTGGCGAGTGGCTTTGGCGTGGCCGGTAACGCCGCAGAGAGCCGTTCAAGGGCGTCTTCGGCGAGCCGTCGATAGGTCGTGATCTTGCCGCCGAAGATCGAGAGCAGGGGCGCGCGGGATGCACCGGCGTCCAGCTCCAGCACGTAGTCGCGGGTGGCGGCTTTGGCTTCGCTTGCACCATCGTCGTAGAGCGGGCGGACGCCCGAATAGGCCCAGACCACGTCACTCGGGCGGACTGGCGTCTTGAAGTCGTCGCTGACGGCCCGGCAGAGATAGGCAATCTCCTCAGCTGTCGCGGTGACGTTGGCGGGGTCGCCGGCATAGTCGCGGTCGGTGGTGCCGATCAACGTGAAGTCGCGCCGGTAGGGGATCGCGAACACGATCCGGCCGTCCGGGTTCTGGAGGATATAGGCGCGGTCGTGCTCGAATAGCTTGCGCACGACGATGTGCGAGCCTTGGACGAGGCGCACGTTGGCTTTGGGATTGGCGCCGAGACCTTGCGCCAACACGAATCCGACCCAGGGACCGGCCGCGTTGACCAAGGCGCGCGCACGAATGACGCGGGATGCCCCCGTTGCCTCATTGTGGACGGTCAACTCCCAGGCGTCGGCGGTGCGCACAGCCCGAATAGCCCGCGTCCGGGTTGCGATCGTAGCGCCGCGGTCGCGGGCATCCATGGCATTGAGCACCACGAGACGCGCGTCGTCGACCGTGCAGTCTGAATATTCAAAGCCCGTCGCAAACGTATCGGGGCGCAGTGCCCGACCGGCCGTATCGGTGCTGAGATCCAGTCGGCGCGTGGCCGGCAGCTGTTTGCGCCCGCCAAGTGTGTCGTAGAGGAAGAGCCCGAGCCGCAGCATCCAGGCGGGCCGCAAGCCCTTGCGATGCGGCAGCACGAACCGGATCGGCCGGATGACGTGAGGCGCGATCCCCCAGAGAACCTCGCGTTCGATCAGCGCCTCGCGCACCAGCCGGAACTCATAATGCTCGAGATAGCGCAGGCCGCCGTGGATGAGCTTCGTCGACCACGAGGAAGTGCCACTCGCCAGATCGCCCATCTCGCAGAGGTAGACCGACATCCCGCGCCCCGCCGCATCTCGCGCGATGCCGCAGCCATTGATGCCGCCGCCGATGATCGCGAGATCAACGACGGGGTCCCAGTCTGCAGTCGATGGTCCTCGGTTGGGCATGCGAATCGGATGTTAGCTGCGCTGGGGCAAGGTTCCCGCAAAAACCTGAGGAATTGCTAAGCGCGTGCGGGCGTCCTATGCCGAGGGTGCAGAACCAGAGCGGGAGGGGGTATGGGGCGCTATTTCGAGGAGTTTGCGGTTGGCGCCCTGTTCGTCACGCCGTCACGCACCATCACCCAGCAGGATATCCAGGCTTTTGCTGATCTGACCGGCGATCACAACCCCGTTCATGTCGATGCCGAGTTCGCCGCGCGCAGCATCTTTGGCGGGCGGATCAGCCACGGTCCGATGATGGTTGGCATCGCCTTCGGGCTGCTGAGCCGCCTCGATCTTCTGGATGGCACTATCATCGCGCTCAAAGCCATCGACTGGTCGTTCGAAGCCCCGATCCGCCCGGGTGACAGCGTTCACGTCCGGGCGACGGTGGAGGAGGCGCGCGCCAGCCGGCGACAGGCGGATCGGGGCTCCGTCCGCTTCAAGATCGAGGTCGTCAATCACGCCGGCGCCATCGTGCAAACGGGCCAAGCCACTGGCATCATGAAGACCCGCGCCACCGGCTAGTCGGAGCGAACGCCTGGCCCCGCGCTGAGAAACCACGGGGAAAGCCGCGGGTTGGGGTTCGGGCATGGTGGACGTGGCTGTGCAACACGGCTAATGCTGCCGTCGAATCCGGGGCTAGGGCGAATTCCGCCGGCCCTTCAAGGACTTCCAGAAGGATCAAGCCATGGCAGAGGCGGCACGAACGGCGGCAGCGGGCGCGTCCCACAAGGATATGGCGAACGCGATCCGGGCGCTCGCGATGGACGCCGTGGAGAAGGCGAAGTCCGGCCACCCTGGCATGCCCATGGGCATGGCCGATGTGGCGACGGTGCTATTCACTGAGGCGCTGAAATTCGATGCGGCAAATCCGGCCTGGCCGGACCGCGACCGGTTCGTGCTCTCGGCCGGACATGGCTCGATGCTGCTTTACGCGCTGCTGCATCTGACCGGCACTCCCGGCATGACGCTCGATGAGATCAAGAACTTCCGCCAACTCGGCGCCAAGACCGCAGGCCATCCGGAATACGGCCACGCGCCCGGTATCGAGACGACGACGGGACCGCTCGGCCAGGGGCTCGCCAATGCCGTTGGCATGGCGCTCGCCGAACGCCTTCTGAATGCCCGCTTGGGCGACGCGATCGTCGATCATCACACCTGGGTGATCGCCGGCGACGGCTGCCTGATGGAGGGCATCAGCCAGGAGGCGATCTCGCTCGCGGGCCACCTCGGGCTCGGCAAGTTGATCGTGCTGTTCGACGATAACGGCATCTCGATTGACGGCCCGACCAGCCTCGCGACCAGCGAAGACCAGATCGCCCGCTTCAAGGCCTCGGGCTGGGCCACCCTTGCCGTCGACGGGCACGATCCCCAGGCGATTTCGAAGGCGCTGGCGACGGCCAAAGCCGACAGCTCCAAGCCTTGGTTGATCGCCTGCAAGACCCGGATCGGCTTCGGCGCGCCGACCAAGGAAGGCAAGGCGTCGTCGCATGGCTCGCCGCTCGGTGCCGACGAGATCAAAGGCGCGCGCGAAAAGCTCGGCTGGAGCCATGGCCCATTCGAGATCCCGGCCCCGATCCTCGCCGCCTGGCGGGCAGCGGGCGCACGAGGTGCGGGCGGCCCAAAAACTTTGGGAGGATCGTGTTCGGCAGAGCTAGACTCCAAGGCGACGCAGGCCGCCTTCAAGCATCCGGCCGCGCGCCTACAGCTCGGCTATCGAGACAGCGATCACCGAGTTGAAACGCGCGGCGGCCTCCAGCGACACACAGCGCGCAACCCGCATCTGGTCCGAGATGAGTATCGAGAAGCTGGTCGCTGCCTGCCCGGCGCTGATCGGCGGCTCGGCCGATCTCACCGGCTCCAACAACACCAAGGCCAAGTCGCAGGCAGTTATCGCGCGCGGCAACTTCAAAGGCAGCTACATCCATTACGGCGTGCGCGAGCATGGCATGGCCGCCGCCATGAACGGCCTGGCGTTGCACGGCGGGCTCGTCCCTTACGGCGGCACGTTCATGGTTTTCACCGACTATTGCCGCCCCGCGATCCGTCTGTCAGCGTTGATGAAGCAGCGCGTCATCTACGTCATGACGCACGACTCGATCGGCCTCGGCGAGGACGGCCCGACGCATCAGCCGGTCGAGCACCTGGCGGCGCATGCGCGCGATTCCGAACCTCAACGTGTTCCGCCCGGCCGACGGCGTCGAGACGGCGGAGTGCTGGGCGCTGGCGATTGCGACGGGCGACACGCCGTCGATTCTCGCGCTGACCCGCCAGAACGTGCCGAACCTGCGCACGGCGCACACCGACGAGAACCTCTCGGCGAAGGGCGGCTACGTGATCCGCGATGTCGCGGGGAAGCGCGATGCCACCGTGATCGCCACGGGCTCGGAGGTTGGCCTTGCGGTTGCCGCCGCCGATCTCCTCGCCAAGGACGGCATCAAAGCGGCGGTGGTCTCGATGCCGTCGCTTCGAGCTGTTCCGCAAACAACCCGAAGCCTATCGCCTGGCGACCCTTGGTGACGCGCCGCGCATCGCCGTCGAGGCCGGCATCGCCCAGGGCTGGCACGAGTGGCTGCGCCAGAAGGATGCATTCGTCGGTCTCTCGGACTTCGGAGCCTCGGCCCCGGCTCCGAAGTTGTTTGAGCATTTCGGCCTGACCGCGGACAAGGTCGCGGCAGCCGCCCGCCGCCTCGCCAACGGGTAAGCGGACCGGTGTCTGGCTTCTGGCTTGAGCTTGTGATCCACCTCCAGCCGGACACCGCGCTCAGCTCAAATTGTCGACGTCGTTGCGCAGCGGCTCGCCGCCCCGGAAGCGCCGGAGGTTGTCGAGAAAAATCTCGATGATCGCCTCGTTCTGGCCGAGTGAGTGACTGGCTGTGTGCGGCGACACGATCACGTTCGGCAGGTCCCACAGCGGCGACGCCGGGTCCAACGGCTCCCGCTCGAACACATCGAGGTAGGCGCCGGCGAGTTGACCGGATGTCAGGGCCTCGATGATGTCGCGTTCAACGGCGACCTCGCCGCGCGCCACATTGATGAGATGCGCGCCCTTCGGCATCGCGGCAAACGCGGCGCGGTTGGCGAGACCGCGCGTCACCGCAGACGCCGGGCAACACAGGATCAGCCAGTCGGCTCGACGTAAAACCGCGGTCAGCCCTGCATACGCAATCGTCTCGTCACAGGTTGGCACCGGTTCAGGGCTGCGCCGTACACCGATCACGGTCAGCCCTAGCATCTTGAGGAAACCGGCCAGTGTCTGCCCGATCGGTCCGAGGCCGACAACGACCGCCGTCTGGCCCTTGAGATCACGCGGCGAGCGTTCACCGAGACGGGGTTCCCAGGCATGCCGGCGCTGGGCCTCCGCCAGCAGGGGGAAGCGCCGGTTCAGGGCAATCAGGGCGCCGAGCGCGCTGTGCGCGACCGTCACGGCAGTCGCGCCGGATGCCGTCGTGACTTTCACGCCACGGTCGCGCAGCTCGCGGTAAATCGGCCGTTCGGCCCCGGCGGGGTGGATCTGCAACCATTTGAGCTGCGGCGACCGGCGTAACACCGCCTCGAAGTTCGCCAGTTCTGGCGTCGGATTGCTTTTTGTCGACGTGCCCGTCACCTCGCGCGTCATGAAGGCGATATCGGTCAGGTTGGGCCCGGCAGCAGCGCCCGCGTCCTCGGCGGCCACGAACGCGAGCTGGCCTGAGGGGACCGCCGCCGAAATCCGTGAGCCCCAGGTGCGGTGGGCGTGCGTGGACAAGAGTAGCTTCAGAGGTTGCGGCGACGGCATCTGGCGGACCCAGGAATGGTGATCGTGGCGGCTAACGGCTGCCAACCATGCCGCGCCCGTCGAAGGCCGTCCATATCTCGAAGCGGCTCCTCTGTTCAAATGGGTTGCCCCGGCGTCGAGGTGTCGTGCATCATCGACGGGCAGTGACAGGGGCTGGGATTGGGATGCCGCAGGGCACGCGAAACGAGCGAAGCACCACTTATGATGTCGCGGTGGTGGGGGGCGGCCTGCTGGGCTCCGCCATCGCCTGGGGGCTGGCGCGGATCGGGCAGCGTGTTGCGCTGCTCGACGAGGGCGACCGGGCGACGCGTGCCTCGCGTGGGAACTTTGCGCTGGTCTGGGTGCAGTCGAAGGGGCTCGGCATGTCCGAGTATGCGGGCTGGACGGTGCGCTCGTCGAACGCGTGGGCCGGCTTCGCCGACGAGCTGTGCCGCGAGACCGGTGTCGATGTGTCGTTCGAGCGGCCCGGCGGCTTTCATCTGGCGCTGTCGGAGCGTGAGCTCGAAGCGCGAGCGCTGCAAATGCGCCGCCTGCACAATCAGCCAGGGATCATCGCCTACGAGACCAAAATGCTGTCGGCGTCCGAGATCCGCCGGATGCTCCCGGACATCGGCCCCGAGGTGGTCGGCGGCAGTTATTGCCCGCTCGATGGCCACGTCAATTCGCAGCAGCTTCTGCGCGCTTTCCACACCGGTCTGAACCAGCAGGGCGCCGCCTATCTGCCCAGTCACTGCGTCGAGGCTATTGCGCGGGATGGCGGTGTGTTCCAGCTGAAGACGCCGAAGGCGATCGGTGCGCGGCGGCCAAGGTCGTGCTCGCCGCCGGCAATGCCAATATGGAGCTGGCTCCGATGGTCGGCCTCCGAGCACCGATGCTTCCAGAACGCGGCCAGATCATCGTCACTGAGCGCGTACAGCCGTTCCTGCGCCATCCGGTCGTCACGATCCGCCAGACCAACGAGGGCTCGGTCATGATCGGCGACAGCAAGGAGGAGGGGACCCGCGACACGGATATGACGATGGGCGTCAACACCGTGATGGCGGACCGCGCGGTCCGCATGTTCCCGAAGCTCGGCCGGCTCAACGTTGTGCGCACCTGGACCGCGATCCGCGTGATGACGGCGGACGGATTTCCGATCTACGAGCAGTCCGAGAGCCACCCCGGCGCGTTCGTCGCCTGCTGCCATTCCGGCGTGACGCTTGCCGCCAATCACGCGCTGACGGTTGCGCCGATGATCGCGAGCGGTCGGTCTCGATCCTGGCCTCGTCGGTGCCTTTACTGCCCGGAGGTTCGATGTTTCACCGGCGGCATGATGGCCTGCTGCGCACGATCACTGTAACGATCGATGGCGTGGCCCAAGAGGCGAAAGCGGGCGACAGCGTCGCTGCAACGCTGCTTGCGGCCGGAATCGTGACGACGCGGGCGTCGCCAGTCTCCGGAGCACCGCGCGCGCCCTACTGCATGATGGGCGTGTGCTTCGAATGCCTGGTGACGATCGACGGTGTCGGCAACCGGCAAAGTTGTCTGATCGCGGTGTCCGACGGCATGGCCATCGAAACGCAGCGCGCGCGGCGGGAGGCAGGCCGATGACGGCGATCGCAGAACTGCGGGATCACTACGATGTGGTCGTTGTCGGGGCGGGGCCGGCCGGACTGGCGGCGGCGACCGAGACGGCGCGGGCGGGCCTAGCGACGCTGGTCATCGACGAGAACCCAGGTCCCGGCGGGCAGGTGTGGCGTGCCATAGCCACGACGCCGATGCTGACCCGCAGCGTGCTCGGGCCCGACTACTGGAGGGGGCATGTCGCGGCCCAGGCCTTTGCCGCGAGTGGCGCCACCTATAGCCCGGGCACGACGGTGTGGAGCCTGACGGCGGATCGCGAGCTCGGTATGTCCGCCGCCGGCAAGGCGCGCATGCTCCGCGCCGCGCGCGTAATCCTGGCGACCGGTGCGCTCGAACGGCCGTTTCCCATCCCCGGATGGACCTTGCCGGGGGTGATGTCCATCGGCGGCGCGCAAACCCTGCTGAAAGCCTCCGGACTTTACCCGGCGGGTCGCGTCATACTGGCGGGATGCGGGCCATTGCTTTGGCTCTATGCCGACCAGCTTTTGAAAGCTGGCGGCGACGTTCAGGCGATCCTCGATACAACCGATCGCGCCGCGCGGCTTGCCGCCGGCCGGCACGCGGCACGGTTTGCGGCGTCGCCCTATCTCGCCAAAGGGCTTGGCCTGATGGCGCGAGTGCGCCGCCGCGTTCGCGTCATTTCCGGCATCACCGATCTCGCCGTCGAGGGTGCCGCCAAGGCCGAAGCCGTCGCCTACCGACGCAGCGGACGGGACGACGAGCGCATGCCCGTCGACACGCTGCTGTTGCACCAGGGTGTGGTGCCAAACGTCAATCTGGCGATGTCGGCCGGCGTGGCGCATCGCTGGGACGAGGCGCAGCTCTGCTTCGTTCCCGAGCTCGACCGTTTCGGGAGCACGTCGATCGACGGCATCGCCATTGCCGGAGACGGTGCAGGCATCGCCGGTGCGGAAGCCGCGACCGAGCGCGGACGGTTGGCGGCATTTGCGGCGATCCGCGCTCTGCGACCCGGAACCGTGCTGGATCAAGACGAGCAAAGCGCGCGACGCACGCTCGCAAAATACACCGGCGCCCGCGCGTTCCTCGATGCCTATTATCGCCCGCAACGGAACCTGCGGATCCCCCGAGGCAAGACGATCGTTTGCCGCTGCGAGGAGGTCACCGCCGAGGAGATCGCGGGGATGGTCGCGCTGGGTTGCGAGGGGCCGAACCAGATGAAGTCGTTTACCCGCTGCGGCATGGGCCCCTGCCAGGGACGGCTCTGCGGGTTGACCGTCACCGAGCTAATCGCATCGGAACGGGGTGTCTCGCCCGCGGCTGTCGGCTATTATCGCTTGCGCCCGCCCGTGAAGCCGATCGCGCTGGCCGAGCTGGCGTCGCTGCCGGCGAGTGAAGCGGCCGTCAAAGCCGTGGTGAGATCCTAAGGAACCCCCGCATGCCGCACACATTTTCCGTCATCACGGACGAGGTCTCGCCAGATTTGGCGGCCGGCCTGCGGTTCGCTGCCGAGGAAGGGCTGTCGACGGTCGATATCCGCTCGGTCGGCGGCGTCAATTTCCTCTCCTTCGAGGCGTCTGAGCAGAAGCGGATCGCCGCCCAGATTCGCGATGCCGGCCTGACGGTCGGTTGCCTTGCGACGCCGTTGCTCAAATGGGCGCCCCCGGGCAAGGGCGCCGCGACCTCAGGCGATCAATTCGGCTTCGAGACGCGCGAGCGGTCGACCGAGCAGCTTTATGACGATGCCTTTGCGGCCGCAGCGATCCTCGGCACGCGACATCTACGCATCTTCTCTTATCTGAGCTATGACGGCTTTGTTCTGGCGGACCTGGAGCCCGCCTACGACGCCTTGTTGCGCCGCGCCGAGACCCACGACGCCGTGTTGCACGTCGAGAACGAACCGGTGTGCAATGTGCTGAGCGTGGCCGATCTGGCGGCGGCGACGGGGCGCTGGAACCACCCGCGGCTGCGCGGCCTGCTCGATATCGGCAATGCCTATTATGCGAGCGCGCCGCCGTCGGCTGCGGATTTGGCCGCCGTCATGCCGCACGTCGACCTGATCCATTTCAAGGACTACGCGACGGCAAAGCGCGGTTACGTGCCTATGGGCGAGGGCGATATCCCCTATGCCCAGCTGATGGCGCCGTGTTTTGCGGCGGCGCGCACCCGCCCGCTTATCCTCGTCATCGAGACCCACGTCCCAAACGAGCAACCCGATGCGACACGCCGCTCGCTCGCCGGCTTGCGGGCGCTCGCTGCGGGGCAGGGGTAGGATGACCAGCACCGAGAAAGCGGCGGGCAGCGACGCCCCCCAATCGGCGATCGGCCCGTTCGTCTATCCGGTGCGCCCGACTTGGGGCGATACGGATACCGCGCGCATGGTCTATACGGCGCGCTTCCCGGATTACGCGCTGCGCGCCATCGATGCCTGGTTGCTGGAGCGGGTCGGCGCCGATTTCTACCGCTTGAACGTGGAGTGGGGGATCGGCACCCCGTTCGTGCATCTCGAATGCGATTTCCGCTCGCCCGCGACGCCGCGCGACGTGTTGCTGTTGGCTGTGCGCGTTGAGAAGGTCGGAACCAGCTCGCTCACCTTCCGCGTCGTCGCCACGATCGAGGCGGACGGGCGGCTCTGCTTCGAAGGCAAGTTCGTGTGCGCCACTGTCAATGAGGCCGCGCAATTGCAGGCGGGCGCGCGTGCCAGTCCGCTGGATCCCAGGATCAAGGCGGCAGCGGAGGCCGATCTCCGATTGCATCGGGACCCGGGTTCGGCGCGGCGATAGAGTGATGCGAGCTGCCTCAGCCGGCCTCGCCCGCGCGGCCCGCGGTATCATTGCCCATCTCGGCACTTCGGTGCCTAAACGGCGTCCCGTCCAGTCCGTGCGGCGTGCGACTCCGATCGATGTAGAATTGGTCGGAGCGAGAGGATTTGAACCTCCGACCCCCAGTCCCCCAGAAAGTTCCGAGCCAGATTCAATTAGACGGTTCTGGACAACTAAAGACGATATAACTCATTGATTTACAGATAATTAACTGTCTAAGTTCATGCCATGCGGTATGGTGCGATTCAAGGCGAGCTTTGTTTTTCCGGACCCCCACGGGACCCCCAAATCGAAAACAGTGCTCGCGCAGACGAGCGAATGAACCGCGCCATCCAAGCGTCGGGAGTCGCAGAGAGTTTTTGACGAGAGCTTGGCAATCAGCCCTTGAACGCCTGAAGTTGAGGCAGACCCATGGTGAAAACGCTCACGGCTCGGTTCATCGAGTCCGTTAAGCCGACTGCCGGCCGCAGTGAATACCGAGACGATCAGGTGATCGGCCTGATGTTGCGGGTAGCGCCCGGTGGCGCGAAGACCTGGTCGGTGCAGTTCGTTCGCAAGACGGACGGGCGCAAACGCCGCGTCACAATCGGCACGTTCCCTGCGTTCAGCCTGGACGACGCGCGAACGGAAGCTCGCACCATCGTGGCCCGTATCAGTCGCGGCGAAGACCCAACCGCCGATCGCAAGCCGCGCGCCGAGTATTTCACGTTCGGCAAGCTCGCCGACATTTGGCTTGAGCGCTACGCGCGACCCGGCAAGGTTGCCTCCGCAGTTTACGACGACACACTGCTGCTCAACAAAGACATCCTGCCAGCCATCGGCGCCATGAAGGTTGAGGAGGTGGCGAAACGCGACGTCATCCTTCTCGCAGATGCCATGCTGGCGCGCGGCGCTAAAACCCGGTGCAACCGTGCCATTGCCCTCGTGCGCAGCATCTATCGCTGGGGGATCGCCGAGGATCTCGTCGCTCTCGATCCGACGTTGGGCATCAAGCCGCGCACCGTGGAGCGGCCACGCGAGCGGGTGCTGAGCGAAGCCGAGATCGAAATCGTTTGGAAGGAGTTGGATACGGCCCCGATGACGCGTGGGCTACAGTTGGCGATCAAGTTGGCGCTCGTCACCGGCCAGCGCATCGGCATGGTTGAGGGGATGGCCAAGACTGAACTCGACCTCACGCTCACCAATCCGATCTGGACCGTACCGGGCTCGCGCACCAAGAACCGGGAATTGACGCGTGTCCCGCTGTCGCCGTTGGCGATCCGGCTTATTGCAGAGGCCATCGCGATTGCTGGCGACAGTGTCTACGTGTTCCCAAGTCCCGTCGGCCAAGGCCCGATCACGGGGCACGCCGCCACGCGCGCCATGAGCCGCACGCGCACCCACCTCACTGTCCCCGACTTCCGCATCCATGACCTGCGCCGGACGTGCGCGTCCGGCATGGCGATGCTCGGCATCAATCCGCATACCATCGCCCTCGTGCTTGACCACATCAGTACGACCAAGGCGAGCGTGACCAGTTCGGTCTACGTGAAATACTCATTCGACAAGGAGAAGCGGCACGCACTTGAGACGTGGGCTGCTTATCTGGAGCGAGTGACGGCTGCCTCAAGTCTAAGCAGGCTGGAATCCGGGGATTTGCCCTTTGAAAATGTGACAACAATCTCATCCACCTGAAGGTCGTTGGTTCAAATCCAGCCCCCGCAACCAACCTAACACACTGAAATTACTGAGAATTTCGAAGCCGCCGCAAGGCGGCTTTTCTGCGTTCTAGGGCTCCGGGGTCCCGCTGGGGTCCCGGCAGTGCACGGACTAAAATGGATGGTGTTGGGCATCATTGGGCATCGCCTCGGAACTTGAAGCTTTGTGACCTAGCCTCACGAGCCCCCGAGCGAGGATCAGTCTTTCGACGAATTCCCGGATCGGCTTGTTAGGCTGCTGCATTGGCAGACCCCCGGGTGGGAGCCGACCAGCCACCCTGTGGACAGCAACACGACAACCCTCGCCGTGAGCCCCCGAATTATCGTCTATTGCGTGCGCATCGATGCTTGGAAGGCGGCAGTGTCGCCGTTAACATCAAATCTGGGTCGGCCTCCGCCGACACCGATAACATTCCTGTAGGTGGTTTCTCGAGATTTTCGGGGCGATCTGGCTTGTCGTAGAGGCAGCATCGTTCTTCTCCACCCATGTCAAGCACTACGCCGAGGGCAATCACTGGCTTCTGCTCGCCGCGCTCGTCGCAGCTATGTGCTGCGCGCTCTGGCGGGCAAGGGAACCGACGGCGGTTGTTTTGCCGCTGAGGCACACCAACACGGAAATCACGATCCGGTTTGGCGACCTGTTCTCCGCCCGGAGTGACCATATCGCTATTTCCGTCAACGATGGCTTCGATGGCGAGCTGGGTGCGCCGGTCGATCCGAAATCTGTCCATGGCCAGTTTATCCAGAAGTTCTATAGCGGTTCGCAACGCGGCTTCGAGGCAGCGTGCGATGGGCTCCTGCCAAAGGCGAAGGGTGCATCAAGCGGCCGCAAGGGCCGAAAGCTGTCGTATCCGATCGGCACTACGGCGGCATTGTCGCTCGAAGGTCGGAATGCTTTCCTGTTCGCGCTGACAGAAACCGATGCTCTGACTTTGAAGGCACGAGCCGACATCCCCATGATGTGGGATGCGCTTAAGGGCCTCTGGGCCTGCGTCCGAAATCACTCGAATGGCCATGCCATTAGCCTGCCTTTGGTCGGTGCTGGACAGTCTGGAGTCGGGATCGAGCCAAAGCGCCTATTGCACTTGATCCTGCTCTCGATCCTCGTTGCGACGCGCGACGGCGAGGTGTGCAAGCGGATCAACATCGTCCTGCACCCAGATATGTTCGACAAAATCGACCTGAGATTGGTCGAGAGCGATTGGAGCTGAGCTATGGCCTATCGAAGCGGAACCTATGTCGCCTTCCACGCCGAGGGCATAAGCGATCAGAGCGCAACCGATATCAAGTACTATCGGACGCTGCAGATGTGGCACGAGCACAACAAGATCGATTTCAGGTTCGTCAACAGCCACGAGAAGGCGTCGGCGGTACGGGATTCGAGCAAGAAGGAGACTCTGCGCCAAAGCTTGATGGAGCGGCTGCGCAACTCCCGGAACATGCTGCTCATCGTAGGCGAGACGACGCGCCTCGACACGGATTGGGTGCCGTTCGAGATCGCACAGGCGATCGACATCTACGAGTTGCCGATCATCGCGGCCTATCCGACGTTTCCCGTCATCACGAACCCATCGGCCCTACGGCCGCTCTGGCCCGTCGCCCTCGCGCAGCGGATCGACAACGGCACCGCGCATGTACTGCACATCCCGTTCAAACAGGCACCGATTAAGCACGCGATCGAGGCGTTCGATCATGACAACTATCCGCGCGGCGGCGGGCTCAGCATCTACACATGGGAGTGCTATGTCGCTTGGGGCTTGGCGCAGAATTCGGCCTAGTCGAGTCGGGCTCTCAATTTGGACGAACCGAGCGCATTTGGAACCGACAGCATCTGAATACGTTGTTGGCCAAGGTGGCGAGATCCAGCACACATGACGATTTCGCTACTATCATAAAACCAACCAGTGATGAGCGAGGACACTATGCCAAACGAGCGAGTTGAGGTTTCTCACCGACTGCACAGAGCGACCGGTGATATGGCCCACCATGTTGACTTGTTCGGCGACACGCTCGCAGAAAGGCACGGTTACAAATCTCTCAACGGCATGGACGCGATCCACTATTATTTGGTGCAGAAACACAATTGGTTTCCGGCTCAAGTTCGAAGTCTCTGCACCGAAGACCTTCGTTTTTTGTTAGAGGAAGAGATGGCCGGATGGACTGTGCCGCCGGATAAGAAGTTGAGCACCAAGGCGAAGTAAGACCGCAGGTCAGACGAGAAACCCAGCCAGTTGCCCAAAGTTACCCGGCAACTCTGCCCAGTTACTCGCCAAATCTCTGGCGTCTCCGATCACAACC
>CAVUIK010000013.1:0-34015 GCA_963741565.1 uncultured Alphaproteobacteria bacterium
GCAATTGCGCCTCAGTTGGCGAAGGTTGACGGTTTATGCGCCGGGAATGATGTCCTCTGGGGCCATCTCGAAACCGGCAAAGTCAAAGCCCGGCGCAACCGTACATCCAACGAGCGTCCATCGTCCGAGCGAGCGGGCCTGCTGCCAGACACCGGTCGGGATCACGATCTGGGGCGCCTCGCCGCCGAGCACATCCGGTCCGAGCCGACCCGAGCCGGCTACCACCCCGAGATCCGGCGTCATCGACAGCTCGAGCGGCGCGCCGCCGTACCAGTGCCAGATTTCGACCGCATCGATCCTGTGCCAACGCGACACCTCTCCGGCGGCCAACAGGAAATAGATGGCCGTCGATGCGGGCCGTCCGTTCGCGCCAACGACCGCATCGCGGAATGTCTCGCGGTAATGCCCCCCTTCGGGATGCGGCTTCAAATCGAGGGCGGCAATCAGGTCCTGAGCTGTCTGCAGCCGCCCGGTTGCGCTGGCGGCTACCTTCATAGCGGCACCCGAATACTGGCACGCAACCCGCCGAGCGGGCTGTCGCTCAGAACAACGTCGCCCCCGTGGCTCTTGGCGATATCCCGAGCAATCGCGAGGCCAAGGCCCGAATTTCCTTCATCCTGGTTGCGGGCATGATCGAGCCTGTAGAACGGCTTGAAAACGTTCTCGCGCTCTGACGCCGGGATGCCCGGTCCATTGTCGTCAACTTCGATCTTCAACCAGCCGCGCTCCGTGGCCACGCGAAGCGCTATCTGATCACCGAAGCGCGACGAGTTCGTCACGAGGTTCGTAATCGCCCGCTTCATGGCATTGCGCTTGAGGGGCGTCACCAAATCCCGGCGTCGTCGGGACATCTTAATTTCGATGGGTACCCCGGACAGTTGCGTTTCGGACTGAATCTCCTCAAGGAGATCGCGCACCAGCGTCGGTTTGGCCACCTCGCCGCCATCGCCCTTGGCGAACGCGAGATAGTCTTCCAGCATATGCTGCATTTCCTTGAGATCGGATTTCATCGCCTGCACTTCGCTGCCCTCGCCGAGGAACGCCAGCTGCAAGCGCATGCGCGTGAGCAATGTGCGCAAGTCATGTGAGACGCCGGCCAGCATCGTCGTGCGCTGATCAACGTGCTGGGTGATCCGCTGGCGCATTTCGATGAACGCCATGCTTGCCTGGCGCACCTCGCGCGCGCCTCGCGGGCGGAAATCATCGGGCACCGGCCGCCCTTTGCCAAACGCGTCCGCCGCCTCCGCCAGCCGCAAAATGGGGCGGATCTGATTGCGCAGGAACAGAATCGCGACCGTGAGCAGCACAACGGACGTGCCGACCATCCAGATCAAGAAGATGTGCGAGTTGGACGCGTAAGTCTGGCTCCGCGTTGCAATGAAGCCAAGCACCGCATTATCGTGCTTCACGCGGATCTCGACGTGGCGGGATTGTCCGACAGTGTCGATCCAGAAGGGACGGTTGATCTGGCGGCGCAGCTCGTTCGAAAGCGTCCGATCGAGAAGGGCAAAGAAGGGTTTCGGCTGCGTCGTCGGCATCTCGTCGAGCGGTAGAATCTGCATCGCGAGACCAAGCTTGTCGCGCGCCATATCGACGAGCCGGGCGTAGTCGTCATCTCCCGTATAGTCCTCGTAGACATCGATCAGCGCCGCAATATCCCGCGCCGTGGCCTCCGAAAGACGCCGGGTGACCGACTGCCAGTGCCGCTCCATGAACGAGAAAGCGACGACGCTTTCGAGCAGCACGATCGGGGTGATGATGATGAGCAGAGCGCGCGCATAGAGTCCCGTCGGCGCCAGCTTAGCCAATTGCCCTAGCAGCCAGATCACCGGCCGTCGAAAAAACGCGCCCCGCATCCATGCCGGACGCGCCATCCAGGGCAGCCGTTCGGCTGGCGTCGCGTCAGTTGGCTTTTGATCGGTAATGGCCATCTCGCTCTATGTCCGGACGCGCGGGCCGACGTCAATCGACGTAGAGAATGTAGCCCTTACCGCGCACCGTCTGGAGATAGACGGGGTTGGACGGATCAGACTCGATCTTGCGGCGCAGCCGGTTGATCTGGACATCAATGGCCCTTTCGCTGCCGGTGGACTCGTCGTTCGCCAGCTCATGACGCGGAATCGGCTTGCCCGCGCGGCCACCCAGGAGCCGGAGCAGTTCGCGCTCACGCTCGGTCAGCTTGATCGACTCCTCGCCCCGCTTGAGCTCGCCGCGTCCGACATGAAACATAAAGTCCCCCATCCGAATCTCGTCCTGAGGACCGGTCTGGACGCGGTTGCGGCGGAGAATGTTCTGCAGCCGCAACAGCAGCTCTCGCGGCTCGAACGGCTTCGTCATGTATTCGTCGACGCCAGCTTCGAGGCCTTCGATCCGCTGCTCGGGCTCGGCCAGGGCGGTCAACATGCAGATCGGAATTGGCGCAATACGCTTGAGGTCGCGGGCCAGTTCGAGGCCAGATTCGCCGGGCATCATCACATCCAGAACGACCAAGTCGAACGCCAGTCCACGCATCGCGGCGCGTGCTGCCTCCGCGTCGTGGGCGGCGGAGACCCGAAACCCGGACTCGAACAGGAACCGCACGATCAGATCTCTGATCCGTTGGTCATCATCGACAACGAGAATATGCGGCGCATTGTCGTCCAGCGGCTCACGCCTGGCGGCGTCATCCTTGTTCATAATCACTCTCTCGAACTCGGCGACTGCGCAACAGGTCGCGACCGCACCAGGGCTTCGGCAGCTTCGCGACCATCTTCCGCAATGATGGCCGCCAGAAATTCTCGCGCCGGACGTTCGGTATCGCTGCCCGCCGACTGGAGTGCTGACGCGATCCGCCGGGTCTGCATACCGAGCAACCGGTCAGCGAGCTCAATGCCGCGCTCAGTCAGACGGAGGCGGCGCTCCCGCCGGTCCTTGGCGCCGGCTTCTTGAAGAATATAGCCTTGATCGACCAGTTGCTTCAGGACGCGGGCCAAGCTTTGCTTCGTGATCTTCAAGATGCCGAGCAAGTCGGCGACCCTCAGGCCTGGGTTGCGATTGACGAAATGTAACACGCGATGATGAGCGCGGCCGAAACCGATCGCGGCCAAGATCTCATCCGCCTCAGCCGTGAAGTCCCGATAGGCAAAGAACAACAATTCCACCAGCGCGACGAGCTTCGGGTCGTCTTTTCCAGCCGGACCCAGGTCAAAACCAGCATCGCGCACAATTGTTCCTCTGGCGGTTCGGGCTTGAGCAGGCGAATTTATGTCAGTCATATTGACATATCTGGAACCGGTTGGCGTCTGTGGCAACTGAATTTCCGCACTCCAGTTGTGATCCTCGACAGCGAATGCAACGGTTGGCTCTCAAACTACAGCATAATTCGTGGCCACGCCTCGAAAACCCAGTGCCGCTAGCTATAGAAGCTTTCGAGGCATCGGTAAGGCGTGCCGGCTCCCCGGCCCTTTTGTCCCATCCGTTGCCCTCGGGGCACAAGGCCCGCTCGACATTAGGGCTTGCGACCGGTTCGGGTTGAAAGCCGCTCGGCCGCAGGCAACAGTTGGTGTCGACACTCCGTCCGAGGCCTTTATCCCATGCCAATTTACCTAATATCGGCCCGAAAAACCTTGGCCATCGCCCTCCTCGCAGTAACCGGCGCCGTGACGATGACGGTGGTGCCGGTCGCAGCTCAGCAGGCAGGGCCGGCCAACCAAGGGCGTGATTGCCAGACGGTGCGACTGTGCAATTTTGCGCGGGGCGCAGCTGTCCGCGGGTGTCTGTCGTCCTACACATGCCGAACCTGCCGCACCGTCACGACACGCTGCAACCTGGCGGGCCGGACAAAATGCCAGGAATTCGTTTGCAGTTGGGGCGGGTGAAGTGCTGCGCAGGGCCGCCGTCTACCAAGAATTGAACGGCGTCTCGGGGACGGGCGTCTTCGGCGGCTTTCGCGCCTTGTAGGCCAATAGATTGTCCACAACGAGCTGACCCATAGCGTTGCGCGTGTGCTGCGACGCGGAGCCCACATGCGGCAGCATCGTCAAGTTCGGTACAGACATCAGGTCCGGATCGATCTTGGGCTCGTTGACGTAGACATCGAGTCCAGCTGCCAGGATGGTCTTTGATCTCAGTGCCGCCTTCAGCGCCGCCTCTTCGACCACTGTGCCGCGCGCCATGTTGATGAAGATGCCACGCGGCCCAAGTGCCGCCAGCACCTCCGCATTGACAAGGTTCCGCGTCGCCGGACCGCCCGGCAGGATAGCGATCAGCGTGTCGACATCGCGCGCCATCGCCACGAGGTCAGAGTAGAATGGAAAGGCGACTCCTGGCTGCTTCGTGCGCCCGAAATAGCTGATCGGCAACCCGAACGCCTCGATGCGGCGTGCAATCGCCTTGCCGATGCGGCCAAAACCAATCATCCCGATTTTGCGGTCGCGCAAGCTCGCGGTTAGCGGGTAGTCGCCCTTTGCGGCCCACTCGCCAGCTCGCAGATAGGCCTCGGCCTTGTAGTAGTCGCGCACGGTGCTGATCAGCAGACCCAGCGCCGTATCCGCGACCTCCTCATTGAGAACGTCCGGCGTATTTGTGATGATGACGCCGCGCTTGGCGGCTGCCGGGATCTCGATGCTGTCGTAACCGACGCCGAAGTTGCCGATCACCTTTAGACGCGGCATCTGGGCCATCATGGCGTCGGTCGTCGCAACCGCCGTATGAGCCCCGGTACAAATTGCTTCGATGCGTGAGCCGACCTCGGCAATCAGTTTCGTTGGATCTTGCGCGCGGTTGAGCCAGTGCACCTCGAACGCGGCCTCAAGCCCATCGGCGATCAGCGGCATCATCAGACCGGTCGATAGGAGGGCTGGCTTGGTCATCGGAACTCCGTCAGTCGTGCCTGTTGGCGTCGAGACGCGGCATCGTGTCATGACAAAGCCGCGCTGGCGGCAAGTTTGTGCCGTCAATGCCGGAATGCTGTAAAGCTATTTCTCTCGCAGCGAAGGTAGATCGCGGTGCTGTTTTCTGGCATCGTCCTTTCATCAGCCGCCCGTCGCGGGGGACCCCAAAGCGCTTGCGCGGGGTCAAGCGAGGGCCGCGGGCAGGAAGGCTCTTCTCTTGACGGGGAAGAGCTTTTTTGCGTTTCAGTGCCGAGCACGCGCCGTTCAGCGTTTGGCCCTACCCTACTCACCCAGATCCTGGCCTCATGAGCCCCAGAACATTCGAAGTTGCGATCATTGGCGGCGGCCACAATGGCCTCGTTTGCGCCGCCTATCTGGCACGGGCCGGCCTATCCGTCGTCGTGCTGGAGAAGAATGAGATCGCCGGCGGCGCCGCGATCACTGAAGAGTTCCACCCCGGCTTCCGCAACTCCGTCGCCAGCTACACGGTGAGCCTGCTCAACCCGAAGGTCATCGCGGATCTCGACCTGCCGCGGCATGGCCTCAAGATCGTGGAACGGCCGGTCGCCAATTTCTGGCCGATTGATGCCGATCGCGGGCTCGTCATGCCTTATGGGCTTGGCCCCCGGCAGAAAGCCATTGCCGAAATCTCCCCGCGCGATGCCGCGCGGCTCCCCGCTTATGACGCAGCACTCGAGCGGGGCGCCGCCGTCTTGCGCGATCTGTTGTTGCGAACGCCCCCCAATGCCGGTGGCGGCCTCGCAGAGATCGTCCGGGGCGCCGGACTCGGGCGCCGGTTGATGGGGCTCTCGCTCGACGATCAACGCCTCGTTGTCGATCTCTTCACAAAGAGCGCCGCGGACTTTCTGGATGGCTGGTTCGAGAGCGAGATCGTGAAGGCGGCCTTTGCGTTCGACGGGATCGTCGGCGCCTATGCGGCGCCATCGACACCTGGTACCGCCTACGTCCTGCTCCATCATTGCTTCGGCGAGGTCAACGGCAAGCCGGGCGTCTGGGGGCACGCTATCGGCGGCATGGGAGCCATCAGCGACGCAATCCGGCGATCGGCCGAGTCCGCGGGCGCGGTCGTTCGGACCAACGCATCGGTGTGTCGGGTCCTGGTCAGCGGCGCGCAGGCGTCCGGACTTGAACTCGAAAGCGGCGAACGCATTCAGGCGCGCGCCGTTGCAGCCAACGTTGGCGCCAAGCTCCTGTTCCGCGATCTTGTCCACGACAGCGCCATTCCGCCCGAGGTGCGCCGGAGGTTTCTCAGTATTCGAACCGGTTCTGGCACCTTCCGCATGAACGTCGCGCTTTCGGAGCTGCCCGATTTTCGGTGCCGGCCAGGCCTCCAACAGCAAGATCACCACGGCTCTGGCATCATCATCGGGCCGACGATCGACTACTTGGAGCGCGCCTATCTCGACGCCCGCGCCGATGGTTGGTCGAAGCACCCTGTGGTTGAGATACTGATTCCATCGACCCTCGATCCGACGCTGGCCCCCGCAGGTCAGCATGTGGCGAGCCTTTTTGTTCAGCATGTTGCTCCTCGGCTACCAGACGGACGAAGCTGGTCGAACATTGCAGAGAAGCATCGCTTCGCCGATCTCGTGATCGACACGGTCAACGCGCACGCGCCGAATTTCAAAGGCTCCGTCCTCGGGCGGCAAGTCCTCTCCCCGCTCGATCTCGAACGACGGTTCGGACTCGTCGACGGCGATATCTTCCACGGCCAGCTTGGACTTGATCAGCTGTTCGCGACGCGGCCCGTGCTCGGTCACGCCAACTACCGTATGCCGCTGGTAGGGCTTTATCTGTGTGGATCGAGCGCACATCCGGGCGGCGGCGTTACCGGCATTCCCGGCCACAACTGCGCCCGGGAGATCATCGCCGATCTGAAACGCAACCGCGCCGGCCGCCGCGGCTAACGGCCCTCGGTCATTGTTGGCGACCGCATAAAAAACAGCCATCGATATTGCGATGCACAAAATACTAGCAACCGCGTCTCAGCGCCGGAACCGCACGAAACTATCAAGCATCTGATATTTATTAGTTTTATCCATTTTTTGCAACTGGCACGCTTCTTGAGTTTCATTAACCATTGAGCCGCCGCGGTGGAACCCACTGCACGACCAATGGAGATGACCATGGCAAGCGCGCCGACAAATCGAGCATCCCTCCGTCTCCTGTCTCGACGGGCGGCCCTCAAGGGGAGCGGCGTGTCGGCGCTCACGCTGGCGGCTCAGACCCTGCTTCCTGCCGGCGCATTCGCGCAGGGCGCTGGGCCTGAAACGAAAAAAGCCGTTCTCGGCTTCATTGCGCTGACGGATGCCTGCCCCCTGGTTGTGGCGAAGGAGAAAGGCTTCTTCACCAAGCATGGCATGCCGGATGTCGAGGTCACCAAACAGGCGTCATGGCCCGCCACCCGAGACAATCTCGCCCTCGGCGGCGAGCGCAACGGCATCGATGGTGCGCATATTCTGTCCACGATGCCTTACCTGATGGCGGCGGGAAAGATCACGCAGAACAACGTGCCGATCCCAATGGCGATGCTGGCGCGGTGTCACATCGACGGTCAGTCCATCTCGGTTTCCAACGAGTTCAAAGACCCGCGGATCGGTATCGACGCCGCCCCCCTGAAAGCGGCGATCGCCAAACGGAAGGCCGCTGGCAAGGATTTCACGGGCGCCCACACCTTCCCAATGGGCACCCATGATCTCTGGATTCGGTATTGGCTCGCCGCCGGTGGCATCGATCCCGACGCCGACATGAAGCTCATTCCTGTGCCACCGCCACAGATGGTTGCGAACATGAAGGTCGGCAACATGGACGTCTTCTGTGTCGCCGAACCTTGGCACGGTCAGCTCGTCAACCAGAACATCGGCTACACCGCACTGACGTGCGACGAGATCTGGCCACTCCATCCAGACAAGTCATTCGCCATGCGGATGGACTGGGTCGACAAGCATCCAAAGGCCACGCGGGCTCTGCTGATGGCGCTCTTCGAAGCACAGATGTGGTGCGACAAGGCCGAGAATAAACCGGAGCTGGCGGAGATCGTCGGCAAACGTCAATGGATCAACGCGCCCGTCGCCGACATTCTCGGCCGTCTCTCCGGCACGTTCGATTTCGGCCATGGCAAAACCGCCAAAAACGACACCCAGCTCATGAAATACTGGCGCAACCACGCCTCGTTCCCCTGGCCGAGCCATGACCAGTTCATGCTCACGGAAATCATGCGTTGGGGTAAGCTGGAGCCCTCGACGGACATCAAAGGCTTGCTGGCAAAAGTCTCGCGCGCAGACCTCTGGCGCGATGCCGCCAAAGCTCTCGGCGTCGCGACCGCCGATGTCCCGGCAACCGACAGTCGAGGCATCGAGAAGTTCTTCGACGGCAAGACATTCGATCCTGCCGACCCTATGGCCTACCTCAAATCATTGTCGATCAAGCGTGTTCAAGTTTGAGGCGTGCCCGACGCATGCCCATCAACACAGCCCATCAACACAGCCCAACGACCGGAGCCCCGAATGACGTCTGCGATCCTGAAACTGAAGACGGCTGACACGGCTGTTGGGCGGCAGCACGCGCCCGTTGCCAGCGAAACCATCTTGGAGCGCGCCCCGGTTGTCCTCGCGCTCCCGAAGTCGGAGCCCAAACTTGCGGACATGCTTGCACGGTGGCTCGGCACGGTGCTGTCCAACGTGCTACCGTCCCTGATCATGCTGGCGTTGCTGCTGCTGGTCTGGGAACTCACCTGTTCGGGCCCAAAGGCAAGCCTGCCCGCTCCGTCCAAAATATGGGTTGAGGCAAAGGACCTCATTGTCGACCCGTTTTTTGTCAACGGCCCGCAGGACATTGGCCTTGGCTGGCGGGTTCTGACATCTCTGCAGCGCGTAGCCATCGGGTTTGGATTGTCGGCTATCGTCGGCGTGATGCTCGGCGCACTGGTCGGACAGAGCCAGTGGGCGACGCGGGCGCTCGATCCGATCTTCCAGGTGCTGCGCACCGTGCCGCCTCTGGCCTGGCTGCCGATTTCGCTGGCGGCATTCCGCGACAGCGCGCCATCCGCGATCTTTGTCATCTTCATTACGGCGGTCTGGCCAGTGATCATCAATACGGCCGTCGGCATTCGCAACATTCCGCAGGACTACCGCAACGTCGCTGCCGTCCTGCGCCTCAATCACGCAGAATTCTTCTGGCGCATCATGATCCCGTCAGCCGCGCCCTACATCTTCACAGGGCTGCGCATCGGGATCGGACTGTCTTGGCTCGCGATCGTGGCCGCCGAAATGCTGACTGGCGGCGTCGGCATCGGGTTCTTCATCTGGGACGCCTGGAACTCGTCGAAGCTCTCCGAGATCGTTGTCGCACTGGTCTACATCGGGCTCGTCGGTTTCATTCTTGACCGCGTCATTGCCGGCGTCGGAACGCTGGCGACCCGCGGCACGACAGCAAATTGAGGAGGCGGCCATGATCGCACCAGTTGAACCGAGATTGCACACCAGCTCAAATCCCATGCGCGCGGGCCGGCCGTTTCTCAAAATCGACACCGTCGACAAGAGTTTCGTGCGCGGCAATCACACCACCGAAGTTCTGAAGGACGTGAGCCTGACAATTGAGAAGGGCGAATTCGTCGCGATTATCGGCCACTCCGGTTGCGGCAAGTCCACACTGCTCAATCTGATCGCCGGATTGACGAAAGTCACGTCGGGCGCAGTGCTGCTCGAAGACCGCGAAGTCAATGAGCCGGGCCCAGACCGCGCCGTCGTATTTCAGAACCATTCGCTGCTGCCGTGGCTGTCGGTCTACGACAACATTCGCCTCGCGGTGGACAAGGTGTTCCGCGGTGCCAAGAGCAAGTCCGAGCGACACGACTGGACAATCCATAATCTCGATCTCGTCCAGATGGCGCATGCAAAGGACAAGCGTCCCTCCGAAATCTCCGGCGGGATGAAGCAGCGGGTCGGCATCGCCCGCGCGTTGGCCATGGAGCCGAAGGTTCTGCTGATGGACGAGCCGTTCGGCGCGCTCGACGCGCTGACGCGAGCGCAACTGCAGGACTCCGTCATGCAGATCCATTCCCGGCTTGGCAATACCGCCATCATGATCACACACGACATCGACGAGGCTGTGCTGCTGTCGGATCGCATCGTCATGATGACCAACGGGCCGGCGGCCCGGATCGGCGAGATCCTCGACGTCGATCTCCCGCGCCCGCGCAACCGGCTCGAGATGGTCGCCGATCCGACCTACATCCGCGCCCGCGAGTCCGTGATGAAGTTCCTATACGAACGTCATAGCTACGTCGAGGCCGCCGCATGACCACCAAGACACGCGATCACTCGAGCCCGCTTGATGCCGAACCGCCGAAACAGCGCCTCGTCGTGATCGGCAACGGCATGGCGCCTGGCCGAGCGCTGGAGCGGCTGTTCGAGAGCGCCCCCAATGCCTACTCGGTTACGATCTTCAATGCCGAACCCCGGGTGAACTACGACCGCATTATGCTATCGCCGGTTCTCTCAGGCGAGAAGAGCTTCGAGCAGATCGTCATCCATGGCGATGGTTGGTACGTGAAGCACGGCGTCACCCTCTACAAGGGAGCAACCGTCACCGCGATCGATCGCGCCGCCAAGACCGTCACATCGGCGCGGGGTGTGACAGTGCCTTACGACAAATTGCTGATCGCGACCGGTTCGCTGCCGATCATCATCCCCGTGCCCGGACACAAGCTCGCGGGCGTTCTGAGTTACCGTGATCTCGATGACGTGCAGGCAATGCTGATCGCTGCCAAGTCGCGTGGTTCAGCTGTCGTGATCGGCGGCGGACTGCTCGGCCTCGAGGCGGCTGTTGGCCTCAAGGAACAGGGGATGGACGTCACGGTTGTGCACTTGGCACCGACGCTCATGGAACGCCAGCTCGACGCTCCCGCCGGTCACCTGCTGCAAAAGGCAATCGAGGCGCGCGGCATCCGCGTGATCACCAAGGCCAATACCAAAGCGATCCTCGGCGAGAAATCTGTCGAAGCTGTCGTGCTCGAAGACGGTACGCGGCTGATCGCCGATCTCGTGATCATGGCGGTTGGCATCAAACCCAACGCCGGTCTGGCAAAAGAGGCCGGGCTCGATGTCGGGCGTGGCATCAAGGTCGCCGCGACCATGCAGACCAGTGATCCCGATATCTTCGCCGTCGGCGAGTGTGCCGAGGCGCACGGGCAGGTTTTTGGTCTGGTGGCGCCGCTCTACGAGATGGCACGCACAATTGCCGAGCAGCTCGCCGGAGACGCAACCGCCACATTCGCCCCGAGCGCGGTTGCGACCAAGCTCAAGGTGACCGGCATCAATCTTTTTTCCGCAGGCGATTTCGCGGACGGCCAAGATCGCGAAGAAATCGTGCTGCGGGATGCCGCCCGCGGCGTCTACAAGCGCCTGGTCTTGAAGGACAACCGCATCGTTGGGGCGGTGCTGTACGGCGATACGTCGGACGGCGCCTGGCTCTTCGATCATCTGAGAAGAGGCACCGACATCTCGGAGATGCGCGAGACACTCATCTTCGGACCTGCGTTCGCGGGAGGAACCCAGCTGGACCCTACGGCGGCCGTTGCAGCCTTGCCGGATGAAGCGGAGATTTGCGGCTGCAACGGCGTCTGCAAGGGACGGATCACCGGCGCCATCACGAGCCTCGGATTGACGTCGCTCGACGATGTACGCGCGCACACAAAGGCGTCGGCTTCGTGCGGCTCCTGTACCGGCCTTGTCGAACACCTCATCAAGATCACGCTCGGAGATTCCTACAATCCCGCCGCCGTGCAGCCGATGTGCCCGTGCACGCATCTTGGCCATGACGATGTGCGGCGCCTCATCGTCGCCAAGGCGCTCAAGTCGATACCCGACCTGATGCAGGCGCTGGAATGGAAGACGTCCTGCGGCTGCGGCAAATGCCGTCCCGCACTCAACTACTATCTGCTCGCCACATGGCCCGGCGACTACAAGGACGACAATCAATCCCGCTACATCAACGAACGCGTTCACGCCAACATCCAGAAGGACGGCACCTATTCGGTGGTACCGCGCATGTGGGGCGGAATGACCAGCGCCAAGGAACTGCGCGCCATCGCCGATGTCGTCGACAAATTCAAAATCCCGGCAGTGAAGGTCACTGGCGGCCAACGCGTCGACATGCTTGGCGTCAAGAAAGAGGACCTGCCGGCTGTCTGGGCCGATCTCAACAAGGCCGGCATGATCTCGGGCGCCGCGTATGCCAAAGGCCTGCGCACTGTGAAGACCTGTGTGGGAACGGACTGGTGCCGATTCGGGACGCAGGACAGCACCGGCCTCGGCATCAAGCTTGAAAAATTCCTCTGGGGCTCCTGGACCCCGGCCAAAGTGAAGATGGCCGTGTCTGGTTGCCCGCGCAATTGTGCGGAGGCAACGTGCAAAGACGTCGGCGTGATCTGCGTCGAGAGCGGCTTTGACATTCATTTCGCGGGGGCAGCCGGCCTCGATATCAAGGGGACCGAAGTCCTGGGTCATGTCGTTACCGAGGATGAGGCGATCGAAGTGATTGCCGCTCTGGTTCAGCTCTACCGCGAGCAGGGCCGCTATCTCGAACGCATCTACAAATGGGCTAAGCGCGTCGGGCTCGACACGGTTCGCCAACAGGTCATACAGGACACGGAGCGGCGCAATGCGCTCTATGGCCGTTTCGTCCTCTCCCAGTCCTTTGTGCAATCCGATCCCTGGGCCGAGCGCGCCTCAGGCAAGGACGCCCACGAGTTCAGCCCCATGGCAGACCTCACCCTCAAGGAGGCCGCCGAATGAGCACCCAAAACGCCCGATGGGTCGACATCGGCGCCCTCGACAGCATTCCGCTGCGCGGCGCGCGTGTGGTCAAAACGCCGGCCGGCTGCATTGCTGTGTTTCGGACAGCCCGCGACGAAGCATTCGCCATCGAGGACCGCTGCCCCCACAAGAACGGCCCGTTGAGCAACGGGATCGTGCACGACAATGCCGTCACCTGCCCGTTGCATAACTGGGTGATCAGCCTTGAAACCGGCAAGGCACAGGGGGCCGACCAAGGCGACGTACGCAAATTCGCGCTCAAAATCGATAATGGCCGCGTTCTCCTCGACGCCAGCGTATTGAAATCCGAACGAGCCGCGTGAGAGCAGACATGGCTGAATTGGTCGCCACCCAGAACCCGGAGCTCTGATCCCGTGCAGATCGTCCCTCGAAAGCCCGCAGCAGCGCCCCCCCAGCGCATGGGGCCGCTCGCCACGCTGCCCGTTTTCCTTGGCCTCCACGGCAAGCGCGTCGTGGTCGCGGGCGGATCGCCAGCGGCCGCCTGGAAGACTGAATTACTCGCCGCGGCCGGTGCGCATGTCGAGATCTATGCGCCAGACGTGAGCCCTGAAATGGCCGAACTGCTCGTGCGCGGCGCGGCTCCAGGTCGCTTCGTGTACCACCCGCGCGCCTGGTCGATCGAGGTCTTTGGGCATGCGGCCATCGCGCTTGCCGACGCGGAAACGGATGCCGAAGCAAAGGCCTTTTACTGCGCGGCCCGCAGCGCCGGTGTGCCGGTGAACGTCATCGACCGGCCCGCCTTTTGCCAGTTCCAGTTCGGCGCGATCGTCAATCGGTCGCCGGTCGTCATCGGAATTTCGACCGACGGCGGCGCACCGATTCTCGGCCAGGCCATCCGGCGCCGCATCGAGACACTCCTCCCGGCGCCGCTTGCCGCATGGGCAGCGATCGCCCGCGACATCCGCGCCAAAGTGAACAATCGATTGGAAAAGGGTCCAGCGCGCCGCCGGTTCTGGGAGCGCTTTGCAGATCGCGCGTTCGGCCCCGCTCCCGACGCCAAGGCGCACGACGCGATCGAAACGCTGATCGACGAAACGGCAACCGCTAATGCGACAGCCAGGGGCCGTGTGACGTTGGTCGGCGCCGGCCCTGGCGACGCCGAGCTGCTCACGCTGAAGGCCATGCGGGCATTGCAATCGGCCGACGTCATCCTGTTTGACGATCTCGTTTCGGGTGAGGTCCTCGAGCTGGCGCGGCGCGAAGCCAAACGGATGATCGTCGGCAAACGGGGCCGTCGAGACAGCTGCGCCCAGGGCGACATCAATGCTCTCATGATATCCCTGGCGCGGCAGGGCAAACGCGTCGTCCGCCTGAAGTCCGGCGACCCTATGATCTTCGGACGCGCGGGCGAGGAAATTGCCGAACTCGAAGCGCACGGCATTGTTGTCGAGGTGGTCCCAGGGATCACGGCGGCCTTGGCGGTGGCCTCGCGCCTCGGCGTTTCGTTGACACATCGCGACCACGCCCAGTCCGTTCGTTTCGTCACTGGACACGCTCGCGATGGCGCGCTTCCGGACAACCTCGACTGGCACGGTCTTGCCGATCCGGCCACCACACTGGTCTTTTACATGGGCGGACGGACCTCGCCGGCTATAGCAGCGCGACTGCTTGCAGCTGGATTGCCATCGGCGACCCCGGTCGTCGCGGTGGCGGCGGCAACGCGCGCCGATGAAACCCGCTGGCATGGGGATCTCGACCAGATGGCTCGCGGCGCGGGCATGCCGGCCGACGGCCAACCCGTCTTGATTGGGATCGGTCGCGCGCTTGCGGCGGCTCGCGTGTCGGCGGATCGCTTGGCCGGCGGCACACAAGTTGCCGCACCACCCGCCGCCGTCGCCATTTGAGCGGTCGCGCCGGTGCCTGCGCTTGATTCGCCGATTGCGACTTGAACCACGCCTTGCACCCGACACCCCAAGTCCGACCGCGGGCCCGGCTCAACGTCTCCCGCAGCTTGAAGCGCTGGATCTTGCCGGTCGCGGTTTTGGGCAGGTCTGGGCGGGCCTCGATCCAGCGGGGATATTTCCAGGGGCCGGCAGCGGCTTTGACGTGCGCCTTGAGGTCCTCGATGAGCCGATCGTCGGCCACGACACCCGGCTTCAGCACGACGAATGCCTTGGGCTTGATGAGGCCATCGATGTCCTCCTGCCCGACAACCGCGGCCTCGAGCACAGTGGCGTGCGTGATCAGCGCGCTCTCGACCTCGAATGGCGACACCCAGATGCCCGACACCTTGAACATGTCGTCGGTGCGGCCGCAGTAGACGTAGTAGCCATCCGGGTCGATCCGATATTTGTCGCCCGTGTGCGTCCAGACGCCCCGGAATGTCTTCTGCGATTTCTCGCGCCGCAGCCAATAGCCCTCCGCCGCCGATGGTCCCTTGATCACCAGCTCACCGATTTCGCCGACCGGGACCGGCTCGCCATCGTCGTCGAGCAACCGCGCCTCGTAGCCCGCCACCGGCGTGCCCGAAGACCCGTAGCGGATCTTGCCCGGCCGGTTGGAGACGAATATGTGCAGCATTTCGGTCGAGCCGATGCCGTCGATGACTTCGACTCCGACGGCCTGCTGCCAACGGTTGCCAATCTCCTCCGGCAGCGCCTCGCCGGCCGACGTGCACAATCGCAGGCGACTCGAACCCGCGCCGGCTGTCAGCGCTGGCGACGCCAGCATCGCCGCAAAAAGCGTCGGCACCCCGAAGAAGATGGTGGGATTGTGGGCGCGCATGATGGCCATCACGCTATCCGGCGTCGGCCGGTCGGGGAGCAGGATGGCAGTTGCGCCAACCGACATCGGAAACGACATGGCATTGCCGAGGCCGTAGGCGAAGAAGAGCTTAGCAGCCGAAAACACCACGTCGTCACGGGTCATCCCGAGCACGTCCTGCGCGAACAGCTTCGCCGTCGCCATCGGACTTGTATGACGGTGGAGCGTTCCCTTCGACAGCCCCGTCGAACCGGACGAGTAGAGCCAGAATGCCACCTCGTCAGCGCGCGTATCGGCGGCCGCCGCCTCTGGCACGCTCGCCGCCAGCAGCTGGTCCAGCTCCAACACGCGCGGGTGGGCGGCCGCGCCGGTGACGATGACATGCAGGTGGCGCCTCGCCGCAATCTGGTCGAGCATCGGCGCCGTGCGCTCGTAGAGCTCGCTTGAAATGACAACCGCCTCGGCGCGACTGTCCTCGATCATGAAGGCGAGCGTCTCATTAGGCAGCAGCGTGTTGAGCGGAACCGGCACGACCCCGGCCTTGATCGCTCCCCAGAACACAACCGGCAGGTCGATGGTATCGAGCATGATCAGCGCAATGCGCCGCTCGCGCGCAATACCCAACCTCGGCAGAACGTTGGCGAACCGATTGCAAGCGCGCGCCAGTTCTGCGTAGGTCAGCCGGCGTTTCGGATCGATAAACGCCAGCTTTTCGCCATGGCCCTCGGCGACATTGCGATCGACCATGTCAACGGCGGCGTTGTAGGCGCCGGCTGGAAGCGACCCGCTTGCGTTTGACTGAGTGCCCGACATGTTGTCCTCCGCGTTGAGCCCAAGGCCGCTCTCTCTTCAAACGCCCAGATGGCGCTGCATGATCGCGGGGTCCGCTCGCAAGGCGGCTGGCGTTCCCTCGAACACGATCTCACCCTTGACGAGTATGACCACCCGATTGGCGGTCGCCGTTACTTCCGATACCGTTTTGTCGACCACAAGGGTCGCGATCCCGCTGTCGCGCACGAGACGCACTGTCTTCCAAATCTCGTCGCGGATCAAAGGCGCCAGGCCTTCGGTCGCTTCGTCGAGGATGAGAACACGCGGATTGGTTGCCAGCGCGCGACCGATGGCCAGCATCTGCTGCTCGCCGCCCGAAAGCTGGTCGCCGCGATTTGTCAGCCGCTGCCCGAGGCGCGGAAAGAGGTCGACAATGCGTTCGAACGTCCAGTTGCGGGCGCCGTCGACACCCGCGCGTTCGGCAAGAGTCAGGTTTTCGCGGACCGACAGCGATGCAAAGATCGCGCGTCCCTCCGGTACATATGCAATCCCCGCCTGGCCGATCCGAAAGGTCGGCGCGTGGGTCATGTCGAGCCCCGCAATCGTCACGGTGCCGGACCGCGGCCGAACGAGGCCCATGATCGTTCGAATGAGCGTCGTTTTTCCCATGCCGTTGCGGCCCATGAGACCCAAAATCTCACCGCCGTGGAGCGCCAGCGACACGCCCCGCAGTATGTGGCTCGCGTCATAGTACGTGTGCAGCTTGTGTGCATCGATGATCGGTTTCGCGCTCATGCGTGGCCGCCGAGATAGGCCGTCTGGACGGCAGGATTGGCACGCACGTCGGCGGGTGGGCCTGTTGCGAGCACCGCGCCCTCGACCAGGACTGTCATGCGGTCCGCGACCTTGAAGACAAAATCCATGTCGTGCTCGATCAGCAGGACTGCGTGCTCGTTCGCGAGAGACTTGAGCAGCACGGCCATGCGTTCTCCCTCCTCCTGCCCCATGCCGGCCAATGGCTCATCGAGCAGCAAGACCTTGGGCTGGCTCGCCAGCGTCATAGCGATCTCGAGCTGACGCTGCTGGCCGTGCGCGAGCGTGCCGGCCGGACTTTGGTGGCCATCGGCAAGCCCCGCCCGATCGAGCGCCGCGCGGGCGCGCTCAAGCAGGGCTGGTTCACGGCTCGGCGTGTGCAGAAGTCGCGTGGCCGGCAGGCTCACGGCCTGGGCGGCTAGGCGCACGTTTTCCAGGACAGAGAGTGACTTGAAAATGTCGGTGCGCTGAAACGAGCGGGCAATGCCCAGATGTGTGCGCCGATGGACGGGCGTGCCGGTGATGTCCTGTCCGTCGAGGACGATGCGACCGGCTGTTGGCTGGAGCTCGCCCGCCAGCAGATTGACGAATGTCGACTTGCCCGCGCCATTCGGGCCGATCACCGCATGCAACTCGCCTCGGTTGAGCGCCAGCGTGACGTCGCGAACAGCCCGAAGCCCGCCAAACGACTTCGAGAGACCCTCGGTGAGCAGGACGGCCTCGGACGCAAGCGGCGCGCTAGTCATTGACGCTCGCCTCACGCTGTGCTCCGTCAGCGATCGCCGAATTCTCGCGGACGCTTGGCATGCCTGGCCAACGGATTCCCGTCAGACCGTTTCGAAACAGCAGAACGGCGGCGAGAATGACGACACCCTCGACCAGCAGCTTTCGCTCGGTGACGAGTTGTGCCACCTCGCCGAGCGCCACATAGGCAAAAGCGCCGACAATCGCGCCGGCAAGCGAGCCAATTCCGCCAAGCAGGATCATCAGCAGCGCCTCCGCCGACTTGTGCCAACCGACGAGCTCCGGGTTCACAAAGCCCGTGTGCAGGCTCCACATATGCCCCGCGGCGCCGGCGAGCATGCCCGCGATTACGAAGGCGGCGAGCTTGTAGCGCGTCGTGTCGAATCCCATCGCTGCCATGCGGTGCTCGTTTACGCGAATGCCCTCGAGCACGCGACCGAACAGCGAGCGCAACAGGAACGCCAGCCCGAGATAAGTGGCGATCAGCTGGACCAGCGCCAGGTAGTAGGCTGGCCAGGCACGCCGCGCCCGCGGCAGGCTCTGCGGATCGATTGCGAGGCCAAGGGCCGAAATCAGGGGCTTCGCCAGATACGCGCCATCCGTACCGCCGCCGAGCTTGGTGTCGTGGAAGACAAAGAAAATCATTTGCCCGAAGGCCAGAGTCACCATCAGGAAGAAGAAGCCCTTTGCCCGGAGCGACAAGCCGCCAACGACCAGCGCCACCAAGCCCGCCATGACCATGGCCGCTGGCAACGTTTGCCAGATGGGCCGGGGTGCGCCTTCCGGCGACAGCAGGAACACGACATAGGCCGCAAGGCCATAAAACGCGCCGTGCCCGAGACTGATGAGACCCGTCGCGCCAACGAGGAGATGCAGCGAGAGCGCTAGCATCGCGCCAATCATCGCAGTCGTGATCAGGCTGACGTAGTAGGGTGTCGCGAGATAGGGCAGCAAAGCGAGAACGGCCGCGCCGACGCCGAGCGCTGTCCAGCCAAACACGGACTGCGGGAGCATACGGGCCCGGTCCGTCATGCCCGCCCTCCGAAGAGACCCGTGGGCCTGAAGAGCAGCACAACCACCATCAGGATATAGACGGACATCGAGGCGGCGGCTGCAAACAGGCCGCTGAGCCCACTACCGCCGAACGACGAGCCATAGGCCTTGCCGAGTGTGTCGATGAGCCCGATCAGCAGAGCCGCCCAGAACGCACCGGAGACCGATCCCAGGCCGCCGATGACCACGACGACGAACGAGATGATCAGCAGCCCATCTCCCATGTTCGGGTAGACGGAGGTCAAAGGCGCGGCCAGCGCGCCAGCCGTCATCGCGAGCGCGGTGCCGACGGCGAAGACCGTCAAGTGCACGCCGCTGGCGTCGATGCCGAGGATATCCACCATTTCCGGTTTCTCGGATGCGGCGCGGATGATGGCACCCATTTTGGTTCGCTCGACCCACCAAATCAGGAGCGCGGCCAAAGCCAGGCAGATTGCAATCACCACAAACCGATACGCGGCATAACTGAACTGACTTGTAATGGGGATCGAGAAATCGAGGGCAACGGGCACCGGCACCGCGTGGAAGTCATTGCCAACGAGCAGAGAGCGCAGCTCCTCGAAGATCAAGATCAGCGCGAACGTCAACAAAACCTGATCGAGATGCTCGCGCTTGTAGAAGTATCGGAACAGGAAGCGTTCGAGCAGAAGCCCCAGCGCGACGCCGCCCGCGATCGCCACCGGCAGCGCCAACCAGAGCGATCCTGTGGCGCGCACCAACAGGAATGCCAGATAGGCGCCGATCATGAACAGGCTGCCATGCGCGAGGTTGATGATGCCGAGGACGCCGAAGATCAGCGTCAGGCCACTCGCAATCAGGAACAGTAACAGGCCGTACTGCAGCCCATTGAGCAACTGCGAGAGTAGCGTTGACAGCACAAGGACCTCCCCAAAATTCGCGCAGCGCAGCTCTGTCGCCTGCTTCAGCGCGGCCGCGACCGCATGACTTCAATACGTCTCGACATGGTATCGGCCGTTCTCGCGCATCACAGGCTTGATTCCCGCCCACTCGAGGCCGTGCTTGCGCGCGATATCTGCCAGCGCCTCCTCGACCCCGGTCTCCATGCCCTTCAGCCCGCAGATATAGATGTGCGTGTCGCCGCTCGCCAGGAGTTTAGCGACGCTCGCGCCTTCCCGACGCATGCGGTCCTGCACATATTCTTTCTCCGTGCCGGGAACACGCGAGAACACCAGGTGCTTCTCGAGCAGGCTCGCGGGCACCTTCTGCAGCGGGCCGAAGTAGGGTAGCTCCTCGGGCGTGCGGGCGCCGAAGAACATGACGAGCTTGCCGGGCGCCCCTGGCGCGGCCCGCCGCCGTCGCTCGGAGAAGGCGCGGAACGGAGCCGATCCCGTACCCGTGCAGATCATGAGCACGTTGGCGTTGGCGTCGTTCGGCATCAGGAACGTGGCGCCGAACGGCCCCGTCACCTCGACCCGGTCGCCGACCTTCAGGTCGCACATGTAGTTGGAGCCGACACCACCTTCGACACGCTTGATGGTCAGCCCGACGTTGTTGGCATTGCGTTTCTCGCCATCGCGGGCCGACGCGATGGAATAGAGTCGAATATCGTGCGGGCGGCCATTGGGTTGCGTTCCAGGCGGCACGATGCCGATAGACTGGCCTTCGAGTACGGGGAACACCGTCGAGCCGAACGAGAGCACGATGTGGCGCACGTCACTCTCGGTGTTGGGGCGCGTGACACGGAAGTTGCCCTGTATGATGGCAATGGCGGGCTTGTCGCGGCGATAAAGATTGACGGTCGGCTTCGAGGCCGATGCCGGTGCGACGGCCTTGCCGCCCGTCCCGGCGTGGGCGGACGCCAAGAGTTTCTCGACCTCGGCCTCGACGGCCTGCACAGCGCCAGCCACGTCCTCACCGAGATCGTCCTGTTTCGGCAGCTCGTTCCAACCGAACTGATCGTCGACCGCATACGTCGCGCGAACCACCCGCCAGTTGTCGATGGCGCCGGTCGGGCACGGCGCAATGCAATCCATGCAATAATTGCACTTTTGGGCATCGACGACGTAGTTGGCATCATTGTGCGTGACCGCGCCGACCGGGCAGGTCGCTTCGCATGTGTTGCACCGGATGCAGATCTCCGGATCGATGAGATGCTGTTTCTTGAGGGTCGTGGCGGTCATGGCAAGGACTGCCCTTATCCCCGTCGTGCACGTTGACGAGGAGAGGGTCGAGGTGAGGGCGGCAACAGGCTCGGAGCAAGCGTTCGCCCCTCACCCAAACATTTCCCCATCCAACGAAGAGCATGGGAAGAAGGAACGAGGCTCACGACACGGTGTGGATCTTCACATACTCGAAGTCGCCGCCCTTGTTGTCGACACCGATCTTCGGCGCGGTGATCCAGCCGGCGTATTTTCCCCGCTCCCAACAGGGTTGCATTAGGGACGCAATGAAGTCGCCGTCACCCTTCGAGGGCAAACACTGATCGCGCAGCTTGATCCATTGCTCCTGTGACAACAGCTTGCCGTCGGGCGACGCCTCGATGCTCTTGAATTCGCCTATGGCGCGGTTGAAGGCAACCGAAGGCAGCGTCAGCGCAAACTTGATGCCGGCCTTCTCGATGATCTTGTTCCAGCGCGAGACACCGCCCTGACAATCCTTGATGTAGTCATCACGCAGCCGCATGTTGATCGCCGTCAGTGCCGGCTCGTCGACCCTGCGGATCTCGCCGTTGACCAGCTTCAGGACCGGATAGGTCGCAGTGGTCAGCGCGTGATCGTCCTCGATCTTGGTCTCCATGAAGCGGCCCTTGAGCCCGGCGTTGTAGAAGTTGGCGGCGTTGGTTGACACCTCCGAACCGAAGAGATCGAGCGACAGCGAGTAGTGCAAGTTTGCCTTCTTCTGGATGGTCGGCAGATCGATTACGCCCAGCGCGCGGATGCGGGCGATATCGAAAGGATCCTCGATGCCGGCGGCCTTCATCGCCTCGCAGGTGCGCTCGATGGTGCGTCCGACTCCGGTTTCGCCGACGAACATGTGATGCGCTTCTTCCGTCAGCATGAAGCGGCAGGTACGCGACATCGGGTCGAAGCCAGATTGTGCCAAGCTCTCGAGCTGCATCTTGCCGTCACGGTCGGTGAAGAACGTGAACATGAACAGCGACAGCCAATCTGGCGTCTCCTCGTTGAAGGCGCCGAGCATGCGCGGCTTGTCGACATCGCCCGAGCGGCGCTGCAGCAGGCCTTCCGCCTCCTCGCGGCCATCCTTGCCGAAGTATTTATGCAGCAGGTAGACCATCGCCCAGAGGTGGCGGCCTTCTTCCACGTTGATCTGGAAGAGGTTGCGCATGTCGTAGAGCGACGGCGCGGTCTTGCCGAGGAACCGCTGCTGCTCGACGGAAGCCGGCTCGGTATCGCCCTGGATTACGACAAGGCGGCGCAGCATCGCGCGATATTCGCCCGGCACCTCCTGCCACGCCTTTTCGCCTTTATGCGCACCGAAATTCACCTGCCGCTCGCTGTCTTGCGGCGCCAGCAGAATGCCCCAGCGATACTCGGGCATCTTCACGTAGTCGAATTTCGCCCAACCTTTGGGATCGATCGAAATGGCGGTACGCAAATAGACGTCCGAGGTCTGGAACCCTTCTGGCCCCATCGTCTTCCACCAGTCGATATAGCCAGGGTGCCATTGCTCCAGCGCCTTGAGCACGCGCTGGTCATCGGCCAGATTGACGTTGTTCGGGATCTTCGTCGAATAGTCGACGGTGCCGGCAGGAGTGGCGGTCTGTGACATGGCTTCCTCATTACTGCGTGAGTGGTTGAGTGTGCAGCGCAAATTGTGCGTCGGGCTCGGGCAGTCACCAACGACCGATCGCGAAGCGCGACTTCACACCCGCTCCAGATTGAAGTCACCTTTGATGCCGGTGCCGTAGCGTCGCAATGCGCCGTCCGGACCTGTTGCGCTCGGGCGGTTGAAGATCCAATTCTGCCAGGCGGTGAGCCGACCAAAGATCTTCGTCTCCATGGTCTCGGGTCCAGCGAAGCGCAAATTCGCCTCGAGGCCGGTGAGTCCGTCGGCCGAGAAGCCGCGACGCTCTTCGAGGAACATGCGGACTTCGTCGGCATAGTCGATCTCGTCGAAGGCTTCAAATACGAGACCCAGTGCATTGCAGTCGCTGCCGTCGAGCGTCTTGCCGACACCGGCTTTCGCCTTGATCACACTTTCAGGTTCACCGAGGAAGCGCGTTTCAAGACGCGTGAGGCCGTTCGACATTTTGTAATGGCCGAAATTGAGGGCTGAGAGCGCCATCGTCGCAGCCGGGCGGTTGTCGCCCTTGAACGTGCCGTCGAGCATGTAGGCGCGATCGCAGGCGAACACGATTTCGGCGAGCGTGCCGGCAAAGCAGGAGCCGGGCTCGATCAGCGCGACTAGCGAGCGCGACGTCACGTCGATGCGCTTGTGGACGCGCTTCCAATAGTTGATGATTTCGCGGGCGAGCCAATAAGTCTGGTTGGCCGCAAGCACCGCGTCATAGGCGAGAACCTTTGCCAGATCGCCTTCAGACTTAAAGACGAACGTGCCGATTTCAAGCTCGTTCAGGCGCATGTGCAGGACGGCATCGTCGAGTTCACGGGCGAGGCGCAGCATGTAGAACTCGGCGCCTTGCGCATGGATCGCGTCGGCCGTGGCGGGCGGCGCGTCAACCGGCCCCTTCAAGACAAACGTGGCGCGCCGACCGGACCGGTCGATGTCCACGCGGAGGGTTGCATACGTGACTGCATCAGCTGTGATCGTTCGATGCAGCGGAGTGAGAGCGACGCCTTTGGCGCCACTGGGCCGATCGGACGTGGCGGCGATTTGTTTGGCGGCATCCGCAACGGCCGCTTCGAATTTAGAGTTCGGCACAGCCTGATCGACAAGACGCCACTCGACGGCGCGCTTGCCTTTGATACCCTCCTCGATCGTGCAGAACGCATCGGCGCGATCACGCCGGACCTTCCGCTTGTCGGTGACGCGGGTGAGGCCGCCGGTACCCGGCAGCACCGCCAATAACGGGATCTCCGGCAGCGAGACTGTGGAATTTCCGTCGTCCGCCAGAATGATCTGATCGCAGGAGAGCGCCAACTCGTAACCGCCGCCGGCTGCCGTACCCCGCACGGCACAGAGGAACTTCTGCCCCGAGTGTTCGGAGCTGTCCTCCATGCCATTGCGGGTTTCGTTGGTGAACTTGCAGAAGTTCACCTTATGGGCGTGCGCCGCCCCCGCGAGCATGCGGATGTTGGCGCCGGCGCAGAACACTTTGTCCTTGCCCGACCTGAGGATGACGACCTTCACGTCCGGGTGCTCAAACCGCAGCCGCTGGAGCGCATCGGCCAACTCGATATCCACGCCGAGATCGTAGGAATTGAGTTTCAACTGATAGCCCTGGAACAGCGTCGCATTTTCGTCGACGTCCATGATCAGCTCGGCCACATCGCCGCTGAACGTGAGCTTCCAATGGCGATACGTCTCCGGCGCGCGCGCAAAATCTATAATCCCCGAGGGCGCAGTCAACTTAGATGCATTATCGGCCATGTATTCCTCCCGCGCACGCATCCTGTCTTTCGGCCATGTAGGCTAGATGCATTTTTTCTCATGCGTCAACATAAACCTTAGCCAGCTGTCGCCTCTTTCACACGTTGACGGCAGTTTGACTGCATTATAAAGCATTATCTCCAAGTGTCGCGACCGACCAGGACAGATCATGTCTCACGATATCGCCCGCAGCATTGGACTTCAGGTCCGCGCCGGCCGTGCGCGGGTCGGGATCACGCGCAAGCAGCTCGCTGGCCTCGCCGACGTTTCGGAGCGATATCTCAATGAATTGGAGAATGGCGGCGCCAACGCGTCGGTCGGGGTGCTGGTCAAAGTCGCTGGCGCTCTCGGCCAGGATTTCGCAAGTCTGGTGACGGCCGCCCGCGGCGTTGCCGTTATAGCGGGCCCGAACGGGTTCCAAGGTCAAGCCGTCCAGGCTTTGCTCGCAGCCATGTCGCCTGCCGAATTGGATGGCGCACTGCCGTTCCTCCAGCACTATCTCGCAGAGCGCCGCCGTGCGTCCCGGGGCATCGCATTGATCGGCCTGCGTGGCGCCGGAAAGTCAACGCTTGGACGTCGCTTCGCCGAACGTCACGGTTTCGCATTCGTCTCGATCACGCGCGAGATCGAGGCGCGCGCAGGCATGACCCTCGCCGACCTCTTCAATCTCGGTGGGGCCGACGCCTACAGAGCGCTCGAGAACGATGTCGTCTCAGAGGTGACGCGTCGCGACGATCGCATCGTACTGGAGACCGCAGGTGGCATCGTCGGCAACACTGAGGCGCTCGACATGATCCTTGCCGCCTTCAAGACGGTTTGGCTGAAGGCCTCGCCCGAGGAACATCTGGCGCGCGTTGCGGGCCAAGGCGACATGCGGCCCATGCACGGCAATCCGAAAGCACTCGAACACTTGAAATCGCTGCTCGCCCAGCGCGAACCCGAATACGCCCGCGCCGAATGCGTGATCGATACTTCGGGCCGCACTCTCGAGGCCTGCCTCGCCGATCTCGAGCGATTGTCGGCGCCATTGCAGTCGCCGAGAGCAGTCTAGAAAAGTCTCGCGGTTCGATAGCAGCCCTGCTGAACGCCCAATCAGGCCCACGCTGCTACTATCCCGTGGCGAAGGAACGAGCGTCATCAACGGCGCGCGGCACGTCTGGCCAACATCATTCGAGTCGCCCATTCATCCGTGATCTACGGGATGAACGACTTCTCCTGCACGCTGTTTGGACCAGTCGGTCAGCGCGTCGCGCACTGGTGGGATCACCCTGGGCACGTCTTGCCGCTAGCCTGGGGAGTGCGTTGCGCATTCGAGGATTTCAAGGTCGATATTCATCCTGGCGACGTGCTGATGCTCAACGAACCTTACCGGGGCGGCACACACCTCAATGGCGTGCCCGTTATATTCCCGGTCTTCGACGAAGCTGGCAAGCTCATCATCTTTCCCGCGGTCCAAGCCCACTAGGTGGACGTCGGCGGCAAGGTTCCGGGCAGCTACTCCGGTCTGTCCAGCAACATCTACAAGGAGGGCGTGCGTATCGCGCCGATCAAAATCTGGCAGCGAGGCCGGCCCGATCGCGCGGCGATGACACTCTTGATGGCGAACATGCGCGTGCCGGTCGAACGCGAGGTCGCCTGCACGACGAGCTTCAGGCCGAGCGGGGCGATATCGACACTGCCTCCCATGATGGCTGCCACCGGCCGGGGGCCTGTGGTGAGATCGACTGTGTCGAGCGCGTAACCTTCACGCTTGAAGAAACCACCGCCTTCAGCCACGAAATGCGTAATGAAATAGAGGCCTGAGGCACCAATCGCGACGTTGATTTTCTAAGGGGTCTGCGCATTTGTAACGGAAAACGATGCTGTTGCCAGCAGTGCTTTCGTGAGCAGTGCCGCAAGGCTTCGCAGCAGCTTGGTCGTCATGTCATATGCCCCCTTGGCCCAGTCCCATCTCTCGGTCGATCATCAGCGGCTTGAGCCGATACGCTGTAAAACAAGTTGGCCCGCGGAATGGCCTGTCAAGCTTATTCGGTATGAAGTGATGCTCAGACCATTCCCATGGGCGTCTTGCCGCTCATAACATATGATGATCTTGTGATTGCCTGCGGATCAATCGATCGAGCCCAAGTCCCGCCAACAGTGAAAATCTTTGCTCATGCCCCGGATACCCAGCAGCCTGCATGCGCTCACCGTTTCGAACCTGGTCGTGAAGGTCAAGATGACCCGGGAGCCGACCGCAGCCGGTGTCTTGGAGACGGTCGCGGTCAAGGTCAAGAAGCGCAGACTGATCGTGCGTCTCGTTGGCAACCGGATCGCCTTTTCTCCACCACTGATCATCAGCGAGACAGAGGTGGCAGAGAACGAGGATTGGCACTTCTTCTTAAACCAGCAGCTGACCGCGTCTTGGTATCTGGCCAAGGCCTTCGTGCCGGCGATGAAGGAGGCCGGCTGGGGTCGCATCATCCACGTGAACGGCCCGGACGGATATACGGGCGGCTTTACGCGGGTCCCGCATTCCACTGCCAAGGGAGCGCTGCGAACGCTTACGAAGTCACTGGCGTCGGGCCTCGACGAGTTCGGGATCACGGTCAACGACGTGAATCCGGGCTTCATGGATACCGTCCGCGACTATGAGACCCATCCGGGCATGACGCCTGAATTCAGCGCCCGACGCGCCCAAGAAGGCACCCGATCAAGCGCCAGTCGCGTCCGGATGAACTTGCATTCGCCGTCGCCTTCCTGTGTTCGGAGCGTTCGGGCGCGATCACTGGCTCAGCAATTCACATCGACGCGGGCGAGAAGATGTTCGGGTAGTTCACCATTGCATCTGGAGCTTCGTGCGCTGTGGCCGAACGGATTGATCTGGAGACACCGACGATGAACAACAGTGACTGGAGCAAGGTGACGCGGCCGGTTCCCGTACCGAACGAATGGACCAAGCCGTTCTGGGATGCCGCCAGGCGCGGTGTCCTGGAGTTGCAGCGCTGCCAGAGCTGTGGACATTTCCAGCATCCGCCATACGCGACCTGTCTCAAATGCATGGGTATCGATCTGAAGTTCGAGCCTGTTCGCGGCGTCGGGACGATCTATGCCTACACCATCATGTATCACACCGGAGACAAGCGCTTCGCCGCCGCGGTTCCATACGCCAGCATCATCGTGGAACTCGACGATGCGCCAGGCGCCTTGCTTGCCGCCAACCTGCTGGACGTGCCATACACCGAGGCCAAGGTCGGCCGTCGTGTCGAAGTCTGCTTCGAGAAGCTCAACGACGACATCACGCTGCCGCAGTTCCGGCTGGCGCGTGTAACGGCAGCAGAATAGGAACAGCACCATGTGGGATAATCGATGCAAGATCGCCGTCAGCGGCGTGGGCTATTCCAAGGTCTCGCGATCGGCGGACATTCCGCTCGCCGCGCACGCGCTCGAGGCGGTCAAAGGCGCCGTGGCGGACTCGGGCCTCCGGATGGAGGACATCGACGGCCTCTCGACTTATCCCGAGCTGCCGGCCACGGGACATGCCGAAGTCGACGGCATTTCGGTCGTCTCGGTCAACTGCATGATGGCGATGCTGAAGCTGCCGAATCTCACCTGGCACATGCAGGTCGGCAGCAACAACATCGGCGGCGCCGTTCAACAGGCGGCTAACGCGCTGCTGGCCGGCGTGTGCAAGTACGCCGTCGTTTGGCGCGCGATGCACAATCCCAAGGGCACCTATCAGAATCTGCCGGGCGCGAGTGCGCCCGGTCCGCTGCAGTTCACCGCACCCTATGGCTTCGGCGGTCCGGGGCAGCACATGGCGGTCGCCTACACGCGCTGTCTCGAGCGGCACAACCAGAGCCGCGACAAGATGGTGACGCTGGCGCTGACGCAGCGCCGGCACACGCAGCACAATCCGCACGCTTTCTTCCACGGCGTGCCGCTGACGCGCGAGGACTATTTCAACTCGCGCATGGTGGCCTATCCGTTCTGTCTCTACGATTGCGATATCCCGGTGCAGGGCGCCGTCGCCATCGTACTGACGACGGCGGATCGGGCGCGCGACCTGAAACCGAAGCCCGCCTACCTCGCGGGCTACGGCCAGCGGCTTCATTTCGAGGTCGCGGGCCGCATCGGCAGCCTCGCCAACTACATGGAGGGCGGCGCCAGCTCGGCCAAGCTGACCTGGGAGCGCTCGGGCTTCACGCCGAAGGACGTCGACGTGGCGCAGATCTACGACGGCTTCTCGGCGTCGGTGATCTACGGCCTCGAATCCTACGGCTTCTGCAAGGAGGGCGAGGCGCTCGATTTCATCCAGGACGGCCGCATCGAACTCGACGGCGAACTGCCGCTCAACACGTTCGGCGGCAGTCTCGGCACGGGGCGCATCCATGGTCTCTGGCATATCATCGAGGGCGCGCTGCAGGCCTCCGGTCGCGCGGGATCGCGCCAGGTCAAGGACGCCAACGTCTCCTTCGTCGGCGCTAGCGCGCCGATCGTGACGGGCACGACGTTCATCTTCGTCGGGGAGCCCTATTGATGCCGCAAAACGATCTGCCATTTGAAGGGGTCAGGGTTCTCGACCTGTCGCAGGGAGTCGCGGGCCCTTACTGCGCCATGATGCTGGCGCGCAACGGCGCCGACGTCATCAAGCTCGAGCCGACCGGAACCGGGTGCTGGAGCCGCCAACTCGGCAAACCCATCGGCGATCAGACCGCTCATTCCCTGGTCGTGCATCGAGGCAAGCGAAGCCTCGCGCTCGACCTGAAGGATGCAGCGGGCGTTGCCATCGCCCGGCGCCTAGCGGATCACAGCGACATCGTCATTCACAACTACCGCATCGGCAAGATCGACCGTTTCGGTCTCGATTACGTAACGCTCCAGAAATCCAATCCGGCCGTCATCTACACTTGGATCACCGGCTTCGGCACGCGCGGCCCGAAGGTGGAGCAGCCAGCAACCGATTCGGTCATGCAGGCGTTTACGGGGCTGATGTCGATCAATCGCGATAAGGATGGCATGCCGCAACGGATCAACATGCTGGCGATCGATTTCACGACTGGCCTTTATGCGTTCCAAGCGGTCGCGGCCGCGCTCTATCGCAAGGCGATGAAGGGCAAAGGCGCGCTGATCGAGACGAGCCTGCTGGAATCGGCCCTCGTGCTCCAGGAAGCGGCCCTCATGGAATCGTACTTGCAGGGCGGAACCGCTGAGCCCATCGGCATGCCCGTCGGCACGTTCAGGACGCGCGACGGCCATATGAGCATCAATGCTCGCCGCCAAATTCATTTCGAGCGCTTCTGCAAACTCCTGTCCAAAGTAGAATGGATCGCCGATCCCCGCTTCAATGACCCGCGAGCAAGGGTCGCGAACAGCGACGCGCTCATGGCATTGATGCGTCCGATCATCGAGCAGAAAACGACCGGCGAATGGAGCCAGCTACTATCCGGGATCGATGTCCTTCATGCCGCGGTGCACTCCCATCAAGATCTTTTCAGCAATGATCAGGTTGACGCCGTCGCAGCATTGCATTGGGTCGAGGATCGCACAGTCGGACGCGTGCCAATGGCGTCCATTGCAGGCCAGCCTCGACCGGCTACCGGAGACCGACTCAGCATGAGCCCCGCGCTCGGCGAGCACTCCCGGGAGATCCTGACCGAACTCGGCATTGCCCCCAGCGAGATCGAGACGCTCATCAGCAGAGGTACGCTGCAGTGTGCCGGCACGTCTGGCTGAGTAGGCGCTGCACCGGTGCTAGGCTCACGCATGATTTGGGGAGCACTCGTTGCCACAAGGGAAATGGCTGCTGGGGGAGGACGACATGGTTGGTGACGAGCGCGCAATTGTGCTGGTGCACAGTTCGGATCTGCATATCGACGACGATATCGAGCCCGGAAAATACAACGGGCTCGAGGGGTTGGATTTCGTTCTCAAGACCGCTGCAACAGTGAGAGCCGACATCCTGCTGCTCGCCGGGGACACCTTTGACAACGGGCGTATCCCAGAGGCTGTAACTCGCCGCGCCGGTGCGCTGCTGGCAGAAGCGCGCATGCCCGTGATCCTGCTGCCCGGCAACCATGACCCCGCGATGCCGGATGGCGTTTTTCATCGCTCGGGCATTTCGAATTGCCACACACGATGGTGATTGGTCACACGCACGGGGAGCGCATTCTATTCGAGCCATTCGATCTCGAGGTCCTCGGCCAGCCCCATCGCAGCTATGGCGACATGCCGCCGTTGCCCGCGAACACAACGCGCGAGACCCGCTGGCGGGTGGTCGTGGCGCATGGCCACTATGTGCCGGCTCACGAATGGCAGGACCAGGCGCATCGATCCTGGAAGTTCGGCGACGACGACCTCGATGCCTTGAATGCCGATTACATCGCGCTCGGTCATTGGGACCGCAATGAAGCCGTTGGCGCGGAGCACGCCGGGCTCATTATTCCGGGGCGCCCGATCTCGCTCAAACTGTCAACGTCATTCGGCTATGCCCAGAGTCCGGCGTAACCGTCGAACGCCGGCCGCTGAACATGCCGTTTCCGCCTCGTTGGTCATCGCTCGCTGTGGCTGCGAGCGCTTTCGACTCACTGATCGAGCTAGTAAAGATCGACCAGGACCTCGATGCACTGCGGCGCGATGCATCGGCGCACAACCCCCGACGTGCGATGCTGGAAGTGCGTCGCACGGCGTCTCGAAGCCGCTTCGCAATATGCTTGACCAACGTACGTGGATGTTCTCGCTCCAGGAACGTCGTCGCTGCTCGAGGTGGTACGTTCCTCAAGCCGCGCCGAACGCCCCGGCCCGCTGACGGGCATCCGCGTCATCGAGATCGCCGACGAGCAGGCGGAGTACTGCGGGCTGACGCTGGCCGGCCTCGGCGCCGACGTCGTCAAGGTCGAGCCGCCCGGCGGCAGCCCGACGCGCCGCATCGGCCCGTTCTACAAGGACAAGGCGGATCCCGAGGGCTCGCTGTTCTTCTGGCAGTACAACCGCGGCAAGCGCTCGATCGTGCTCGATCTGAAGCAGGAGCCGGATCGCGCGCGGTTCCGCGCGCTGCTGGCCGACGCCGACATCCTGCTCGAGTCGACGCCGAAGGGCGAACTCGACGGGCTGGGGCTTGGGCCGAGCGCGCTCGCAAAGAGCGTATCCGGCGCTGATCCACGCCCGCGTCACGCCGTTCGGCGACGACGGGCCGTGGGGCGACTTCAAAGGCTCGGATCTCGTCCATCTCGCGCTCGGCGGCGTGATGATGAACTGCGGCTACGATCCCGGCACCCGGCGGCAAGTACGACCTGCCGCCGATCGCGCCGCAGATGTGGCACGCCTATCACATCGCCGGCGAGCAGCTCGTCGATGGCGATCATGGCGGCGCTGATGTACCGCTTCCGCACCGGCAAGGGCCAGCAGGTGTCGTGCGCGGTGCACGAGGCGGTGGCCAAGTGCACCGAGGTCGATCTGATGACCTGGGTCATGCGGCGCGCGCCGGTCTACCGCCAGACCTGCCGCCACGCGCGCGAGAGCGTGTCGCCGCATCCGACCATCGCGCACACCAAGGACGGCCGCTGGGTGATGGCCAATCTCGGCAACCGCGCCGACGACGGCGAGAAGCTCGTCGCGCTGCTGGAGCGCTACGGCATCGAGCCGGGCTCGATCCGAAGACGGCCGCGCCGCCGCGCACCGGGCGCTTCGTTCCGGGCACCGCGCCCGACACGTCGAAGCGCGATCCGTCCATGGAGGCCGTGCCGCGCTTCGTGCGCGCCTTCACCTACGAGAACATGCCCTGGCGCGAGGCGCAGGAGGCCGGCATGCTGTGGGCGCCGCTGCGCAAGCCGCACGAGAACGCCGTCGATCAGCACTGGCTGGAGCGCGGCAGCGTGACCGACGTCGAGCATCCCGAGCTCGGCCGGTCGTTCCGCTACGCCACGAGCAAGTGGGTCGCGCACCGGCGACCGAGCTGGACGGTCGGCCGGCGCGCGCCGCTCCTCAACGAGGACGCGGCAACGGTCGACACGCCTGCCGGAGCGCCACGCGCCGGTGATCGCGCCGAAGCCCGAGCCGGCGCGCGCCGGCAAGCCGTCGAAGCGCGGCAAGCCGTTCGCGCTCGACGGCATCCGCATCCTCGATTTCACGTGGTTCCTGGCCTCGGCCGGCGGCACGCGCTTCCTGTCCGCGTTCGGCGCCGAGAGCATCAAGGTCGAGATCAAGACGCCATCCCGATACGCGGCTCGCCGCCATGGCGCCGGTCGGCGGCCGCGAGGCGCGCGAGAAGGCCACCGCGCCGCTGCACGGCGTCACCGATCCCGACATGGGCGGCCAGTTCAACAACAAGAACCCCGGCAAGCGCGGCATCTCGCTCAACGTGCGCCACCCCAAGGGGCTCGAGATCGCGCAGCGCCTGGTCGCCATGTCCGACATCGTCGCCGAAGGCTTCTCGCCGGGCGTGCTCGACAACTGGGGCCTCGGCTACGACAGCGCTCAAGGAGATCAAGCCCGACATCATCTACGTGCAGCAGTCCGGCATGGGCGCGCAGGGCACCTACGGCCGCTTCCGCACCGTCGGGCCCGATCGCCAATGCGTTCGCCGGCCTCTCCGAGATGTCGGGCCTGCCCGAGCCGGCGATGCCCGCCGGCTGGGGCTATTCCTATCTCGACTGGATGGGCGCCTACAGCTTCGCGCTCGCCATGCTGTCCGCGCTCTATCATCGCGAGCGCACCGGCGAGGGCCAGTGGATCGACGCCTCGCAGACCGAGGTCGGCCTCTTCATCTGCGGCACCGCCGATCCTCGACTGGTCGGCGAACGGCCGCATCTGGACCCGCTACGGCAACCGCTCGCCGTACAAGCCGGCGGCGCCGCACGGCGCCTATCCGTGCGCGGGCGAGGACCGCTGGCTCGCCATCGCCTGCTTCACCGATGCGGAATGGCGCGCGCTCTGCGAGGTCGCGGGACATCCCGAGTGGGCGCGCGACGACCGCTTCGCGACGCTCGCCGGCCGCCTCGCCAACCAGGATGCGCTCGACGCGCATGGTCGGCGACTGGACGCGACGGCCACGACGCCCGCCAGCTGATGATGGCGCTGCAGAAGGCCGGCGTGCCGGCCGGCGTCTGCCAGACGGCCGAGGATCGCTGCGATCACGATCCGCAACTGCAGCATCTCGAATGGCTGACCGAGGTGACCGGCACCAAGATCGGCCGCTGGCCGGTCGCCGAGGTGCCGGTGAAGCTCTCCGAGAGCCCGGCCTACGCCGGCGGGCGCATCGACCGCGGCGCGCCCTGCTACGGCGAGGACAACGAGTACGTCTACGGCGAGCTGCTCGGCATGACGACGGCCGAGATCAAGGCGCTGGCCGACGACGGCGTGTTCTGACGCGGTGTTCGCCCTTCCAGTCTCGCTGCAATCGCCGCGCCGACCGCAAGGGCGATGCCTGCCCCAGCTGGTGGCCAGCGGTGCGCATAGGCTGCCGAACTCCGGCATAACCTGGCGATGGGCCTGGACGGCGCCGATACGCGTGACGGCTCCGGACCGTGCTTCCACTATGTCCGGACAATCTTGAATAGGCAGCGGATCGCCCAAGGGTGACGCTGGGAAGGGGCGCAGCCGGTGCAGTGGTCTCGAATAGTCATCTCGGGCGTCTCAACGGACATGATCGAGCTGGGCGACGGCCCGCCGCTCCTCTTCTTGCATTCCGGC
>CAVUIK010000014.1:0-77004 GCA_963741565.1 uncultured Alphaproteobacteria bacterium
GCCGCCATCATCTCGCGCCGCCGCTCAAGCGCATCGCCGCGACGATAGGCCCGCTCGACCGCGTTGCCGACGACATGCGCCAACGCCTCCTCGGCAAGCTCCCGCGGGTAGCTCGTCGCTTCGCCGCACCAGTCGCGAAACGCGGATCGCATGCCATGCGGCGTCACGGCGGTGATCTTCATGCGCTTCAGGACGGCCGCTAGCGTCATGTCCGATAGTGGCGCGCCCCATTTCGCTCCGGGGAAGACGAGGTCATCGTCGCGGCGCAGCGGCTTCACGGTCTCCAGGATCGCGAGCATGCGTTGCGTCAGGGGAACGCGGTGCTCCTTGCCGGCCTTCATCCTGGTGGCCGGGATGGTCCAGACCTTCGCCTCCATATCGATCTCGGCCCAGCGCGCCCCGCGTGTCTCCCCGCTCCGCGTGGCGGTCAGGATCAGGAATTCGAAAGCGAGCGCAGCGATACCCGTCCGATCGCGGAGCTTGGCCACGAAGGCGGGAACGTCTTTCCAGTCCATCGCCGCGTGGTGGCCGCGGGCAAGCTTCTGGCGTCGCGGAAGGAGGTTCTCCAGGTGCCCTCGCCAAGCCGCAGGGTTCTCTCCCGTCCGATACCCCTGCGCCTTCGCTGCGTTCAGGACGCGCTCGATGCGTCCTCGAAGCCGGCCGGCCGTTTCGGGGCGCCGCTCCCAATGGGGCTTAAGGCAAGCCAACACGTCATCGACGCCGATCTCGTTCACGGGCTTCGACCGAAGTGGCGCGGCATACTCCTTCAAAGTCATTCGCCACTGATTGGCGTGCTTGTCGTTCCGCCAACTCGGCTCCATGGATGCCACCAACTGGTCGGCCATCTCGCCGAACGTCGGGATCTTGGCCGGGGGCAGGGCGGCGCGCTCGCGTTCGTCGAGCGGGTCGAACCCTGCGGACAACAAGCGGCGGGCGTCAGCGGCAAGCTCTCGGGCGCGCTTGAGCGGCACCTTGCCGGCCTCGCCGCCTTCGCCAGAGCCGGCGGCGCCCAGCCCCATCTCGCGAAGGCGGCCAGTCGTCTTGCCGTTGCGGTCGAGCCGATGAACTGGGCTCCGAAACAGGAACACCCAAGCCTTGGTGCCAGTCCGCCCGACGTCAAGATACAGCCCACCGCCATCACCGTGCCGGCCGGGCCGCGATATCCCGGCAATCGCCCGCGAGCTCAATTTGTGGACGCTCCGCCCCATAATTTATTCCCCGCTTCGACCCCGATTTGATCCCCAACACAATACGCGGATTTGGGCGAACAATCCAGGACGGAGACGGACGATAATTAGTGTAAGCAATTGACTTACATTGTTTTATTAGGACGGTTGCGAACCCCGACGGACACCCATTTGGCGGTCACTCTCTCCGCCAACAGCCTATCGGGGCCCCTCAACGGTCGCGGTTCCGGTGCGCGAACTGGCGCATGCAGCGCTAGCAGCCCACAAGCATCTCTGGATCAGCCCACAGATCTTTTCAACATTGGGTGCCCGCACCAAGGTTGTAGGACTCGGTCGAGAGGCTCAACCCTTGCCTCTAGCCGCTGCCCCGGCCATAACGCCTTTCCGAACGCCATCCTCGCCGAGCCACTGCTCTTCGCGCCTTTGGAAGGAGCCCATCCGTGCCGAAATCCCATGTCGTTCTCATCGACCATCATCCCGGCCGCAACTCCCAGACCATCGGCCTCGCGCGCGAACTCGGCACCGATCCGGACCTCATCCACCATCCGTCGGTCGGTGTGGTCGGCACGAAGGGCGACAGCCAGTGCTACCTCGGCGTCTTGTCCAAGGTCGACGCCATCCACGCGCACCTTAAGGACCGCATCGGCAAAGGGCCCGGCCAGCTGAAACTGCGCCTCGTCCAGCCCGAGTACACAATCGCAACTTCGGACGGCATTCGCAACGGTACGCGCGAAATGCGCTACTCGCTGATCGGGCGTGAAGTAACCCACGACGCGCTTTGCGAGCACCTGAGTGCGACGGGGCTTGCCGGCACGATCGCCGTCGTCGCCTGCGACAAGCCGCCGGTCGGCACGCTCGCGGCACTGCTCGAGCATAATCAGCCCGCAATCATCATGTCGGACGGCGCCATCCATCCCGGCACCGATCCAAAGACGGGCGAAAAGATCGACCTCGTCAGCGCCTATCAGGTCGCGGGCCATCCTGATGCAGAATACCGTCATCACATCGCCTGCCATGCCTGCCCCGGCTACGGCAGCTGCGGCGGCATGTTCACCTACAATACCATGCAGACATTTATCGGCGTCGTGGGTATGCAACCGCTGCACATGGTGGCGCCGCCCTCCGACGATCCGCGCAGGATCAATGAGTTTGCGGTCGAGCTGGTGGAATATCTCGCGCGCATGATCGAGAAGGGCCTGAAGCCGCGCGATATCGTGGTGCGAGATTCGCTGCGCAACGCCGTCATCGTGGCCATGGCCATCGGCGGCTCCACCAACGTTACATTGCATGCGCCGGAGATCGCCCGCGCTGCTGGCTATGCCGATTTCTGGAAGGAGATCATGACGCCGGAGGAGTTCAACCACCTCTCGCAGCATGTCGTGCCCGTGCTGACTGACGCGCGGCCCTACGGCAAGTACTCGATGGTCGACATCGACCAGGTCGGCGGCGTGCAGGTGATCGTGCGCGAACTGCTGGAGGCCGGCCTGCTCAACGGCGACGTCAAAACGTGCACCGGCGAGACGCTGGCTGCGCAGGTCAAGCGCCTCGGCGCCAAGCGGGCCGATGGCAAGGTCGTGTATCCGGTGGAAAAACCCTACAAGCCGACCGGCGGTCTGCGCGTGCTTGGCGGCAACCTGTCGCCCGATTTCTCTGCCATCTTGAAGCTCGCTGGTGTCGAGGGCGGGCTCGAAGACAATGCCTTCCGCGGCAAGGCCTGCGTGTTCGATAGCGAGCAGAGCCTGCTCACCGCACTCGACAAGACGCCTGGGCGTTTCCAGAACAACGACATGATCATCGTGCGCTACGAGGGACCGAGCGGCGCGCCCGGCATGCCGGAGTTCCTCGATCCGACCTCGCGCATCACGACGCTCTGTCGCGAGCGCGGGATCATCGTCGGGCTGATGACGGACGGGCGCTTCTCCGGTGGATCGGTCGGCCTCGTTATCGGCCACGTCGGCCCGGAGGCAGCCCTCGGCGGCCCGATCGCGTTCGTCCACGATGGCGATGAGATTGTAATCGACCTTAACCGCAACGAGCTCAACTGCACGGCGCTCGCCGATGCCGCCACGCTTAAGACGCGCAAGGCGGCGTGGGCGAAGGCGGTCGCCGACAACGGCGGCACCCACCCTCATTGCGGCGCTGCCGACACGCGCCTGCTGCATCGCGCCCGCCATTCGGCCGTGCCGGCGGCGCGCGGTGGCGGCATGCACCCGAACCGCGAAGTCTGGGTGTCCGAGCCGCGCCAAGCGGAGCGATCCGGTTTCGTGCCGAAGAACAAGCACCGTTCGGAGCCCAATAAGGCCTCTTGACGGTTGCAGGTCAGGTGGCGGGCGCGAACGCGTAAGTGGCCCCGCGCCGCTCGACAATCCCAAGGCCCGGAAATGGCAAATGGAAGCCGATGATGCGGGCTTTGTCAGTGGCGAGCCGATCTAGCAAGCCCTTGCGCGTGGCGACGGCACGCTCCGCCTCGTGGTCGGCGACTGGCCGCCACTCGGGGTACCGGAATGAGATTACCGGGTGTGTCAAAGCATCTCCGAGGACGATCAGCCGTTCGTTGCCGGCCGCGATCTCCAAGGAGATATGGCCTTGCGTATGGCCCGCGGTGTCGATGGCCGTGATGCCGGGATGCACGTCCTGGCCAGGTTTCACGGTGGTTATGCGGTTTTTCAGCTGCGCAAGATTGCGCTTGGCACCGGGAATGAAGTTCTGACGGGTCGCGGGGACCTTGGCCGAGGCGTCGCCGGTCATCCAGAGGGCCCATTCGGCTTCAGAGATGACATAGGCGGCCTTCGGGAAGCGGTGGCTATCGTCGAACTCGTCGATGGCGCCCCAGAGATGATCGGGATGGCCGTGCGTGAGCACGACTTTGGTTATGCTCGCGGGATCGATGCCGGCGGCGGCGAGGCTCAGGGGCAACTTGCCGGCCGTCTCCATGAAGTTCGGACCGGCGCCGACGTCAATCAGGATCAGGTCGGCCCCGGACCGGACGAGCGTGACGTTGGTTGGCGCCGCGATGGCCCCACGAGCTTGCGGGGACCCGGCGAGGGCTTGTGCAAGCTCGCGATCGGAGACGTTCGCGCCAAAATTGGCGGACGGAAGTTCGAGATGCCCGTCGCTGAGCACGATGATTTCGAAGGCACCGAGACGGATAGCGCGATGGCGCGGCACTTGGGCCAGAACACGCGTGGGAGCCGCCATTGCGGCGAGGCCAAGCCCAAGAGTGATGCTCGATCGGAGCGCCTGCCGTCGTGTGATTGGGTTTCCGGAGAAGTGGGTCATGGCCGCCTCGCAGCGATTGCTTTAGGCGACTTTGGCGCCATAGTAGAGCGTCACGACGTGTTGGGCCTCGGCAAAGAAGAGCCAGCGCTCGGTGAAGACGCCAATAGCGCCGGCGACGACGGCGAGGCCGGCCATCAGCGTCGCCAGGGGACCCGTCGCGACGAGCGACAAGACCAGCAGCAGCGCCGGCACAAGGCATCCAAGCGCAAGTACGATCCAACGGAGTTTTTGCGCGTGCTTGCGGGCAATCTGATAGCCCATCTCGCGCATCACGAAATTGGCTTGGGTGTGAGGGGGATCCAGGGGGCGGACATCGCCGAACCTGCCGAGGCCTGTGGCGCTGCCGACGGTATAAGCCTTCGCGGCGGTATCGATCCGGGACCAGTAGAGCGATTTCAGGGCCGCGGCCAGACAGAGAAAAAGAGCTGTGACCTGCGAGAGCGTTGATGGCGCGAAGCCGAAGATCCTGAGAAGCAGTATTGCCAGCAATCCGCCCGTGCCGATGGCGAGTATGACGAAGATCGGCGTCACCAGTGGATTGTGCCAGGCGCGGATCGTCGGCAGAGACTGGTAAATCATGCCGGTACAAATTGTCGTTGCAATCGCACCTGCGATCGAGAGCAGCGCCGCTAACGCAAAGATATGACCGTGCGAACTCGAGAAACACCCAACCGAGCGCCAGGAGGCCGGCCGGAGCAAAAGTTGCGACCGCCAGAACGCCCTCGCGTGACAGCCAGGACGTGCGCCATTGCGAGAAGGCGCGGAGCACTCGCTCTGGACGGCCAAGATGGGCGGTTGAGCACAGGAGCCCGGCGACGATCAGGCCAAGCGCAAGGCCAAGACCGACCAGGCCGAGCAGTGACGCCGGCGGGACCGATCCATGCAGCGCCATCGCGGCTAGCCAAATCAGGAGGCCGTAGCCCGCGCCAGACAGCGTGGTGAAGAGAATGACCGAATAGGCGGGATGCATGCGGTTGCTCGAGGAAGGTTAGCGCGAGAGCACTTTATCGGCGAAGGCGAACAGCTTTTCGAGCGCCGAGCCGGTGGCGGCGATGTTGGTTGCTTCGACCGCGCTGGAGGCGGGCGCGGTTGCAGCATCGCGGCGCGGACGGGGCGGCAGATACTTGTTGACCGGTTTGTAGCCCATCTCGGGCAGCAGATCGAAGCCGCCGCGTTCCTTGACGAGTTGCGAGACCGCCGAGTTCGGGTCGCCAAGATCGCCGAAATGGCGAGCGCTGGTCGGGCAGGCACGCACACAAGCGGGCACGCGGTCGTCCTCGGGAATGTGATCATTGTAGATTCGGTCGACACACAGCGTGCATTTTTTCATCACGCCGTCGGCGTCGTCGAACTCGCGCGCGCCGTAGGGACAGGCCCATGAGCAGAGCTTGCAGCCGATGCAGGTGTCGGGATCGACCAGCACGATGCCATCCTCGGCACGCTTATAGGAGGCGCCGGTCGGACAGACCGTGACGCAGGCTGGCGTTTCGCAATGCAGGCACGACCGCGGGAAGTGCACGGTCCGAGACGTCGCACCTTCGCCGACGTCATAGCTGTGCACGCGATTGAGCCACGCGCCATGCGGGTCGGCGCCGTAGGGTTGGATATCGCTGAGTGGGGCCGAATAACCGCCCGTGTTCCATTCCTTGCAACTCGTCGCGCAGGCCTGACAGCCGACGCAGGTATCAAGGTCGATCACGAGGCCGAGCTTCTTCTTGGTTGTCTGCGGCAGCGCGGTCATGCCCGTTCCTTGTTGAAGGTGCGCCCGAAGTCGGATGTGGCCGGGGCGACAGCGCCGGTTGGCGATTTGATCGGCTCGTAGCTCGGCCAACTTTCATGTGTCTCGGCGGCCGGCGCCTTCTCGATCTTGACGCGGAGGTCGTACCAAGCGGCCTGCCCGGTGACGGGGTCGGCGTTGGAGTAACGGTAGCCGCCTTCGCGGGGCGGCAGCAGTTCGGCGATCAGGTGATTGAGGAGAAACCCTTGCTTCGCTTCGGGCGCATCCTTGTCGAGTGCCCAGGCGCCGGACCGCTTGCCGATCGCGTTCCAGGTCCACACCGTATCGGGATTGACACCCTCCATGAGCCGGACCTGGCACTTGACGCGCCCGATGTGGGACGAGACCCACACCCAGTCGTCGTCGGCGATGCCGAGGGACGCCGCGCGTTCACGCGCCATGTAGAGACGGTTTGCTCCGTGAATCTGGCGCAGCCACGCGTTCTGTGAGCCCCACGAATGATACATCGCCATCGGCCGCTGCGTGATGGCATGCATCGGGAACGCGCGATCGTCGATGAGAGTGCCTTCGAAGGGTGCGTACCAGAACGGCAGCGGATCGAAGTAACGTTCGACACGCTGGCGATGCGACTCCGGTGGTTGCTGTGTGCCATGTCCGCGCGCCGCGAGCCGGAACTTCTGCAGCGGCTCGGAGTAGAGCTGGAAGATGATCGGATCGGTGCTGCCGATGAACCCCGACGCCTTGGCGAACTCGAGATAGGACTTGTTCGCGTGCTTCAGGTAGCGCTGCTCGGGTTTCAAGTGATGAACGTGGAACGAGCCATTTTCGATGTAGCGGTCGAGTTGCTTCGGATTTACCTCGCCCGTGCCGAACTTGTCGCCGTCTTTACCGCGCCAGCCGGCCAGCGGGCCGACACCGGGTGTGCGCTCGTGATTGACGATGTAGTCGGCATAGCCGCCCGGAAACTTCGGCGCGCCATCGGCATTCGTGAAACCTGGCAGTTTCAGCCGCGCGCCAAGGTCGATCAGGACTTCCTGGAAGCCACGTACGTTCCGGTCCGGCTTTACGACGGGGTGGCGGATCGCGTCGGCAGGACCATCAGGATCCGAGATCGGCCGGTCGAGCATTGAGATGCAATCGTAGCGCTCGAGGTACGTCGTGTCGGGCAGGATCAAGTCGGCGTAGGCCACCATCTCGGACGCATAGGCATCCGAGTAGATGATCTTGCCGATCTTGTAGGTGCCGTCGTCATTCTTGGCAGTGAGATAGTCGAGGGTCGCGCCGATGTTCATCGACGAGTTCCACGCCATGTTGGCCATGTAGAGGAACATCACGTCGATCGGGTATGGGTCGCCCCTGCCGGCATTTGTGATCAGCATGTGCATCAGGCCATGCGCGGCGATCGGTGCATCCCATGAATAGGCCTTGTCGATGCGTGAAGGCACGCCGTCGTCATCGATCAGAAGATCCTCGGGGCCATGCACGAAGCCGAGGTGCATGCCCGGCAACGGAGAACCCGCCTTGATCTGCGCGGGTTTGCCGACAGGGCGCGCAGGTGGGGGTGCGGGTCGGGGGAACGGTGCCTTATACCGGAAGCCGCCGGGGACATCGATGGTGCCGAGCAGGATCTGCATCACGTGCAACATGCGGCAGGTGTGGAAACCATTGGAATGTGCCGAGATCCCACGCATGGCGTGTACGGCGACGGGCCGGCCAATAACCTCGTTGTGTTCGCGTCCAGCCCAGTCTGTCCACTTGATCGGTAGCGTTACAGTCTGCTTGAAGGCGACCTCGGCGATTTCGGCTGCGATGCGCCGGAGCGTTGCTGCGGGAACACCGCATTCCTTTTCCACGGTCTCCGGCGCGTACTCGGCCGAAAGAAACCGCTCAGCCATCAGGCGGAAGACGGGGACGGCTTTGCGGCCATCCGGCAGCGTGAAATCGCCGACGAGCGCCGGCGCGATATCGGTGCGGTTGGCTGCGGCAAGGGTATTGCTCGTCTTGTCAAAAGAGAGCGGTTTGCCGTCCGCATCGCGGGCGAACAGCCCGTCGTCCTTGGCGCCCGTGTCGTGGATCACGAGCCAGGGCGCGTTTGTGTAGCGCACGAGATAGTCGAGATCGACATTCTGGGTTCGAAACAGCTCGTGAATCAGCGCGCCAACAAGCAGTCCGTCGGTGCCGGGTTTGACGCCGAGCCATTCGTCAGCGATGGCGTTGTAGCCGGTGCGGACCGGATTGATGGAGACGACCTTGGCACCGCGCGCCTTGAGCTTGCCTAGCCCGATCTTGATCGGGTTCGAGCCATGGTCCTCTGCGACGCCGAACAACAGGAAATACTTGGTATGTTCCCAGTCGGGCTCGCCGAACTCCCAGAACGAGCCACCGAACGTATAGAGCCCACCGGCCGCCATATTGACCGAGCAGAAGCCGCCGTGGGCCGCAAAGTTGGGCGTGCCGAACTGCATCGCCCACCAACCCGTCAGCGATTGCGATTGATCGCGACCCGTGAAAAAAGCCAGTTTTCGCGGATCGCGGGCGCGAACTTCGCCGAGCCAATCGGTGGCGGTGGCCAGCGCTTCGTCCCAGCTGATTTCGACGAACTCTCCAGAGCCGCGCGGGCCAACGCGCTTCAACGGCGCCCGCAAGCGTGACGGCGCATAGTGTTGCATGATGCCGGCGGCGCCCTTGCCGCAGATCACGCCGCGATTGACCGGGTGGTTGCGATTGCCGTCAATGTAGCGGACCTTGCCATCCTTAAGGTGGACCTGGATGCCGCAACGGCAAGCACACATGTAGCAGGTCGTCGTCTTGATCTCGTCAGCGGGGGAAACTGACATAGCAACGTGCGGCTCTGTGCCGGCATGGTCATGTCCGCCCATTGCGTCGCCCGTCGTGCGTTGCTGCATCAGCCTCGACCTGTTTTCAGTGCTCGCTTCATGACTATTGCCTGTCGGGATGACAGTTTCCGAGAGGCAAATCCAGTATAGGCGTGATTTCGGGCTTTCATAGTGCGGCATCGAGCGGCGAGTATGGCTGAAGGCCTCAACTGGCCAATGCTGCGCCCCGCCGCCGCGACGGGCTCAGGTGAGCCGGCGGTCCACGAGGAAGTCGATTGAATCCGAAATGTTCGTGTGGATGCCGAGCTGCCTTGGTCCGATGCCGAGCGCGAGGCCCAAGAGCTGCGTGAAATAAAGGATCTTCACGCTTGTCTTGCGGCCATAGCGTTTTTCGGCGCGAACTTGGTGCATCTCGAGGCCAGTATGGCAAGTCGGGCATTCCGTGGCGATGACCTCGGCGCCTGACGCTTCGGCAGCTTCGAGAATGTTGAGAACGAGCTTGGTGGAGGTATCGCTGTCCGACAGTGTATGGGCGCCACCGCAACAGGCGGTTTTGAGCGGGAACTCGACGTTCTCGGCGCCGGCTGCCGCCAGCAGGTCGTCCATGTAATGCGGTTTTGACGTTGATTCGCTACCGGGCCCCTTGTCTTTTTCCGGGAAGATATGCCGCGGGCGCACGTACATGCAGCCGTAGTAGTTGGCGACCTTGAGGCCGTCGAGGCGGCCTTTCGTACGTTCCCGTAATCCCGCCTCGCCAATCGTCGCCTTGATCCAGTCGAGGGCGTGAATGGTCTCGGCTTGCCCTGCCTTGTAAGTGGCATGTCCCGACTTTGATGACAGCCTCTCGACCACCTCCTGTGACTTGGCGTCGTGCTGCAAGTCGTGTTCGGCCTTTTTGAGATTGTGATAGCAGCCGTTGCAGGGCGCCATCACGACGTTCTGGCCATCGAGGTTCACTGCGTTCGAGAGCACACGGCTCGACAAATACGTCTGGAGCCGAGGATCAACGTTTTTCACCTCCATCGCTCCGCAGCAATTCCAGTCAGTCACGTCGCGCAACTGCAGCCCGAGCGCTGTCGCCAAGGCTCGCGTCGAGACGTCGTACCCATTGGCCGAGCCTTCAAGTGCGCATCCGGAATAGTAGGCAACGGAACGGTACTTATTGGCGCGTTCGGTGATGTCGACCATGTGTTCTTCTTCTCCCATCCCTGCACTCGAGCGGGATAGAGGGCCGGGGTAAGGGGCGGCAACTGGCGCTGAGCAAGCGGCCACCCCTCACCCTAACCCACTCCCGGCTCGCGCAATCGCGCATTTTTCTCGGAGCTCGCTCTCTGTGGCGAGCGAGCAGGGAAAGGAGGCGATATCACCGCCTTCCTCTCCGTCTCGACCTCGTGAATGTACTCTTCGATCGCGGCGCGCGACTTGGCCCAGCCGCGGGTCCGGGGCTTCCTGACCTGCGCCCAGGCCATCTTCAGCCCCCACTTGAAAGGCAATCGCATGGCGACGTTGCGGGCAATCTGTACCAGCCAGTCCTGCATCAGCGGCTGCTGAGTTTTGATTAGGAACTTGTGCAGGACCTCGGTGTCTTCGATCTTGCCCCGCTTGATGACTTGGGCGCTGAACTCATCGTCGAAAATGCGCGATGGCGACGGTGGCGTGAAACCCTTGGCCTCGAGCCAGTGTGCGGTGGCCTTCATCACGCCTTCGGGGTTCACGTCGCGCGGGCAGATGTGTGTGCACTTGTGGCACGACACGCACTGCCAGATGATGTCCTTGTCGCGCAGCAGCTCGCTCTCGTAACCCATGCGGATCAGATAAATCCAGTAACGCGGATTGAACCGTGGCTCGATAGCGTTAATGGTGCACGCGTTTGTGCAACTGCCACACTGGAAGCAGCGATGAATGTCCTCGCCGCCCGGCATTGCCGCGATCTCTTCCTCCATGCGTTCGTTGTAGTCGGTGACGACGCGCGGCTCGATGAAGGTTGACCAGTGCCCCGACACATCGATGCCATCGATAACGAGGTTGTCGTGGGTTTTCAGGTCTTCTGGTCGGATCAGTGATTTCTCGTGGATTGGCATCAGCGCGTCGAGGGGAGCAAGTCCCCGCCTCCCAGGCTGGCAGTGTCACCGGCAGGATGGGACCACGGCCGCAGGTCGGCGCCGCGGCCGTCGAGCCCTAATATCCGCCGCGTATGCTCCAAGGGATCGGTGGCTCCCGCGTTGAAGTCGGTCTTCAGATAAGCCCCGCCCTGGGCGTTGATGTAGTCGGCGTAGATCTGCGCGCACAGGAGATCCACGTACCACAACATGTCGCGGAAAATGCCGGTGTCCGCCAGGAACTGAGACAGCTCTTCGCGAAGCACGAGGAAGGTCTCGTGGGTGTCGGGGACGCCGATGACGATGCGGTCGACATCATCGCTGCCGCTCGCCGTGTCGTGCCATATCTCGCGCAGGACGCCCGTGTTCGCATGCGCGTCCCAGACCCACCGGGTCATCAGCGGATAGTGTTCAGGGTGGGCCGCATGCAGGATCTCAGCGGCGAGATCGCGGATGAAGCGCGGTGGCAAATGCAAGCGCAAAGCATGGGGAGAGGGGGGCGTGCGCAGGGTGCCCTCGAATGCCGCCACGCGGGCGTCCGCAGTTCCGGGGACATGCGCGTCGTGGAGTAGCGTGACGATGGCGGCGCGCACCTGCGGCCAACCCTGCTGTGCGATCAAGCTGCCGACGCGACGGCGCACGGTTGGCATAAGCGGTAGGATCTCGTCGAATGCTGCGCGTTCCAACTGCCCGGCGCGGCCGTGTCCGAGCCTATCCTCCATCACCGCAGCCTTGAGCGCTACGGCTTGAGCGAACCGTTCAATGCCACCCACGTTCTCAGCCGCCGCAATCAACGTGCCCAAAGCCGCGCGCAGCTTTGGTCCGGAGAGATGGAGGGTCGGCCGTGCGACTGTCGCAGCATGGATATCCACCAGGTCACTCCGCCGCATGCGCGTGAGCACTGCCGCGCGCTGCGGCCAAGGCCGAAAGCGCCGCTGCATTCGCCTGCGCAATGCTGTCGTCAATCGTCTCGGGGCCGATTGCCGCGCCGGCGACGAACACGCCGGGGCGCGATGTGGCGCCCATAATGCCGTAGGAGTCCTTGCGTGCGATGAAGCCGTGCTTGTGCAGCTCGACGCCGAAGACAGCCGACAGCGTCATGTTGTCGACGTTGGGATCCATGCCAATTGCGTGCACGACCATGTCAAAGGGGATCGTGATCGGCCGCTTCACGAGGGTATCTTCGCCCTTCACGATCAGCTGGCGGCCGTCGCTCGTCACTTCGGCGATCCGGGCCTTGATGTACTTGACCTTGAACTCCTCCTGGCTGCGCCAATAGTAATCGGTCTCGTAGTGGCCGTAGGTGCGGATATCCATGTAGTAGATGTAGACATGAGCGTCGGGCAGCTCTTCGCGGATCTCCATGGCCATGTTGGCCGACACAGTGCAGCAGATCTTGGAGCACCATTCGCGACCGATCTGGCGGTCGCGCGAGCCGACGCACAGCAGGATTGCGACGCGCTTCGGTTTTCGCCCGTCGCTAGGGCATCGCACGCCTGCTCCTGTCGAGATCATCTGCTCGACTTGCGTCGTCGTCACGACGTCGGGATAGGTGCCGAAGCCCCACTCCGGTTTGTTGTTGCTGTCGAAATGCGTGAAGCCGGTGGCAAGGATAGCAGCGCCGGCCTCGACGGATTGCCCGTTCGACAGAACCACGCGAAAGGCGCCTGGCGCACCATCGAAGGTCTGCACCTTGGTGTTGAGTGAGATCGAAATGGCGGGATCAGACTGGACGCGCGCGACCATGCCGCCGATCGCATCCTTGGCCCACAAGCCGGACGGCACCAGCTTCGCGTACCCCGACAGAATGGGAGCGCCGCCGATCTGGTCCATCTTTTCTATGAGCATGCTCGGCTGCCCGACTTGCGACAAGGCATGCGCTGCTGCGAGGCCTGCCGGTCCGCCTCCGACGATGAGAATGGGTTTGGTCATTGTGCTCTACTCCCTCTCCCGATTGTCTGCATTCCAATGGAGAGGGTCGGGGTGAGGGGCGGCAAAGGGCTCCGAGCAAGCGGCCACCCTAACCCTCTCCCCGCACAAGTGCAGAGTGCGGAGAGAGGGGATATCATTGCGGCGGCGGCGGGATGACTTCCCGTGTCACCGGCTTGAACCCGGGTCCGCTGGTCAGCCGAAGACGTGGATCGTAGAGCTGGTCAGGCTTGGTGCCAGACTGGATCTGGCGCAGATAGGCCTCGAACCCGGCCTTGCTGGTTTGCCAGTCGATGCCAAGTTTCTCGAGTAAGCCTTCGATGGGTGAGGCGTGCCAGTGCGTCTGCACGATCTTGTAGGGATCGGCGCCACACAGCAGCGCCGCCATCTGGCAGTCTGCCAAGACGGGCAGCGCCACCTCTTTGCCGTCGCCTTGCGCCTTCGAGATCCACTGGTTCTTGTCGAGGGTGGTGATACAGCCGGTGTCGTGGCCGATCATCACGTCGGCCTTGGCCTCTTCGACAGCGACGCGAATTTTTCGGTCGATGGCGAACGAGCGCGTGAATTCGCGCTCCGAGATGATGTGGCGGAATCCAAAGCCGCAGCAGTCGTACCAGGTCTTGTAGTCGATCACCTGGACGCCCATGGCCTGCATCAGGCCCGTGGAGACGGCGACGCGGTTGCCGTCAAGAACGCTGTCGTCATAGATCGCATCTTCCGGCACCATCTTGTAGACATGGCAAGCGGGATGGATGGTGGCGCGAACCTGCGAGGCGTCGATGATCTGATGCTTTGCAATGTCGCCGCGCACGACATGCAACCATTCGGAATAGTGAACGATCTCTTCGGGAATCAGCAGCTTGCCGTCGACCAGACGTCCGAGCTTGGCCAGGATCTTCTTCACACTCTCGCGCAGCTTCGCGGAGTGGATCAGATACTGGCGGACCTCCTTGTAGTTGCCGAAGCTCGTGCCGCAGTGAACCAGCGGGTAGTAGTGTCCTGCGGTGCCGCCGTGCGCTTTCGCCGAAACGTAGGCCTGATGGAAATTGCGAAGGAATACGGCCGCCAGGCTTTCCAGATTGCCGATGCCGGAGCCGTGATAGTTCCACGCCGTGCAGCTGGTCTGGTCGGTCTCGTCGAGGTAGTCGGTGCCAAGCTTGTTCTGCAGCCAGAGGAGCGAGACTGGATAGCCTGGAATGTTGCCGCACTGACCGCAGCTTTTGTGATGCCAGAGCGCGGTGGTCGGGATCTTCTTGTCCCAGCCATAGAGTGTTTTCACGGTGACGGGTTTGTGCGCGTCGGTGACGCGGTGGACAACGATCTCGCCATCCTTTTCCAGTTGCCACATGGCGTCGCGGACGTCGGCGACGCGATCCTTGTTGGTCGCCATCGAGCGCCGGTCGATCCGCTGCTCGACCCATTGCGTCGCGAGCTGCGCCTCGGTGGTCGATAAATTGGCTGGCTTCCATTCGGTACCATGGCCGGTGAAGCGCTCGCCGTTGGTTGTCTCTGTCATGCCGTCAGCCCTTCTTCTTCGCCGCCTTCTTCGCCGGCGCCGATTCGGTTTGCGCCATCATCGCGTCGAGCCGCTTCTGCATTTCTTTTGGGGACACGTCCTCAATATGCTGTTGGAGCATCCAGACATGACCGAAAGGATCCTCGATCTGACCGGAACGATCGCCGTAGAACTCGTCCGTTGGGGGGCGTGTCAATTTCGCGCCGGCGGCGACAGCTTTCTTGATGGCCGCGTCGCAGTCCTTGACCATGATGGCCATCGCGAACGTGGTGCCTTTCAATGACTTCGGTCCGAGAACTTTCATCTCGGGGAATTCATCGGATAGCATCACCACACAGCCGTTGATGTCGAGTTCCGCATGCCCAAGACGGTTGCCCATGGTGAGCCGGAACCGTTCCTTCGCGCCAAACGCCTTCTTATAGAACGCCACGGCATCCGCTGCTCCCTTCACACGCAGATAGGGCATCACGGCTTGGTAGCCGGCGGGGACGTTTGATTTCTTGGCTGGCATTGGCGTCTCCGTTTCCGTAGGGCGCAATAGGCCAATGGCCGTATTGCGCCGTCTCTGTGAGGCGGCGGCGTGCTCCCGGTGCAATGCGCCGCCGGCTATTGCACCCTACGCATCCTCCTGCTCTTCGAGGAAGTCTTTCCAGTCGTCGCGCTTTTCCTGCATGATATCGGTGATGACGTCGAACAAGTTTTCGTCGATACCTTCGAGCTGGTCGAGAACACCGGTCATCTCCCAGATCGTATAGAGTTCGACGGATGTCTTCAGGTTGACCTCCCAAGCGGTCGCCGTCGTATTCAGGGTTGCCATCGGGATCGCTTGGCGCAGCAACTTCAACGGCGCCTCGACCTTCGATATATTCGGACCCCAGTCCGCAAATGCCTGAGCGTTGATCATATCGGGGGCCAGCTGGTTGCCGGTCGAGATCAGCTTCAACATGACACGGCTGAACGGGCGCAGCACGTCCTTGGCGCTTTGCATTTGATGTTTGATCGCGACTTCGCGCATCAGCATCACGAGGCCGCCGGGCGAATTCTTGAATGGGCAGCGGGCGGCGCATGTGTAGCACTGCGCGCAGGACCAGATTTTCTCCTGCATCGCGTCGTAGATGCCTTCGAGATTTTCGGTCCACAACAGCTGGACGATCTCGCGCGGGGAAAAGTCGTAATAGTGGGCGGCGGGGCACGTGGCGGTACAGATGCCGCAGTTCAGGCAGCCATTCAGTTCGTGATCGAAGCGCATGTCGTCTTGCAGATCGCGGAAGATCGCCTCGAGCTTGGCGCGCGGCACGACGGGCGCCTCGGAGATCGGATCGCCAATGAAATCCTGCACGCGCGTATATGCGCTCATGCGGCCCTCTCAGCCCAGGCTTGGTCGATTTACCGGCGCGAGCGTAGTCATCAGATTGGGGGTGAGCAAGTAGATATTCAAATTATCGAATATTCTGATCTTCAGGTCGATGATGTGATCCAACCCGTCGCGGAAACGAGGCCTGTCATGATGGGTATCAGCGCGTCCTCAATCGATCGAGTGGCTTGCGCGATCGCTTCGAGGGCGTCGACTGAGTTGGCGGGCGCGTCCTCGGCTTCCATGATGAGATCCTCAATCATGGCGCGCCGGATGCCCGGATGCCCAGCGAAGCCGAAGGCATTGCGGCCGATTTGGAAGACGGCGGGTCGATCGGCTGCGTCGATGGCCAGAATTGAGGCATAGGCCGGGGGGCACGGCCGGTCCCGCATGTAGACGGCCATCGGAAACGCATCCGGCAGGAAGCCGCCGAGAGCGTCGGGCGTCGAGCGCCGCATCATGGCGAGGTCGAGCACCAGTGGGCTTTGCTCGGCAGTGCCCTCGGCCGCGAGCGAAAGGATCTGCGCGCCGAGGCCGAATGCGACGACAGGTTTGTCCAGCATCAGGCAGGCGCGAGCGAGGCGAACTTCGGCGTCGAGCGTCGGCAGTACGTGATCTGGTGTGGCGGCACCCCAAGGTCCGCCTCCGAGCAATATCAGGCCGTCACCCAGCGTTTCGATGCTCGGTAAATTGCCGCCAGGGGTGAACGGGCGCGCATAGCCGAAGCGAACGCCCCGCCCTTCGAGATGATCCTCGATGGCGCCGAGCCATTCGGACTGCGTGTGCTGGACGACGGAGACGTACTTCATGGGTTGGCTGGTGCGGGCATTCACACGTCCAGTTCTTCGCCGTCGACGTAGGGGGCACCGGGCTTTTCGCGGCCGAGCTGGTGGCGGATCTTGCGCAGGTCGGATGGCTTGGGCTGGAACGGATAGCTCGCGATGTTCGATGGCGGGCTGTCACCATAGGGCCGATCGCAGGCTGAGAGATCTTCGCGCACTTTGCCGGGACAGCCGGATGTCCTGAACGCGAGACCTTGGTCAATGATCGTATCGAGTTCTGAACCTGGAATACCGAAGTCGGTAATGCGGCCGAGGTCGTCGAAGCGCATCTGATCGACGCGCACACCTCGGTAGTCGATGAGATAGCGGGCGAGCTGCACACGCCGCCACTGATCGCGCGGGGTCGCTGGCAGATGATCCATCAGCGATCCCTTCTCGGGAAAGAAACAGAACATGTGGCTGTGGCCGCCCATATCGACGAGGCGTTGCACCAGATGTAGGGTCTCTGCCTCGGTTTCGCCCATACCGACGATCAGATGCGCGCCGAACTTCTCGCGACCAAAAATGTCGCGCGCGTCCTCCAGGATTTCCCAGTATTTGGCCCACGAATGCGGCGACTGCACCCCCTTGCCACGCGTGCGGTCGAAGATGTCGGGCGTCACGGCATCGAGCGCCACGGTGAAGATGTCGGCACCAAGCTCATGCAGGCGTTTGACGTCGGCGCGCGACATGGTGGTGGGGTTGGACAAGATGGATACCGGCACCGTGGCAGGATCGATGCGGTCCGTCCAATGCTTGAGGACGGTAACCGTATCGGCATCCGAGTTGGGATGCGTAATCATCGAGATGCACATGCGGTGGAATGGTGTCTTGTTGCCGTCGGCCGCCACCTTCTCGACGATTTCGGCCATCGGAACCGCGGGCCAATCGACGCGGATGAAGTTGCGGTCGGCATAGTCGCGATCGGCTTCACGGTGACGCGCCAGTCCGCAGTACGCGCAGTTCGCGCGACAACCTTCGGGATAGGTCAGCAGCAGGTTGAGACAGCGTGTGCACGCGCAGCCGTACATCTTGCCGGGCATCAGGCCGAGTGTAATCGCGGCCGCGGTCGATATCTGCACGTAGTCGGGCGAGCGCATGTGGGGCGTCAGGCGGTTATTGTTTGGGAGGTAGACGCCTGCAGGCGGCACGTTCGCGTGTTTGACGCGCGCCCCGTTCTTGGCGTCGCGCGGCGTGACGCCGGGCTGGCGTGGCTGCATCGCGTCGCTCGCGTTGTGGTCGGCGCCGTGCCGTCCGCTGCGCGAGGGGAGCGCCGCTTCTTGCTTCAAGCACGACATCGATCACCTCATACGTCAGGCGGCGCAGGACGATTTCGCCCGGTCTTCGAAGGGGCCGCCGACCTTGATCGAGCAGCAGGCGTGCTGCTGCACGTAAGGGCGGCCGATTGCATTTGCCAACGCGACGGCACCGTCGGCCGGGAAGGCAATGCCGTCGAGACCCGCCATGACGGCGTAAGCGTCAGTGACGCGCTTGTGCATGCCAGCCGGCCGCGCGCAACCGAGCAGGACTTGTTTTTCAGGCAACCGGCAGCGCGCTTCGAGAAAGAACCGGCCGATGTCGCCAGTGGCGGGCGTCACATACGTGCCAGGCCGGGCATAGAACGGCATGACGACGACCAGGACGAGTGAATGGATGCCGTGCCGAGCGCAAATGTCGAGCGCGTTGGCCTCGCCGAGGATGCGGCCATAATGCAGGCCGATCACGATGTGCGGGACGACCTCCATGCGCGTCGCGCACAGTGCAGCAAGCGTTGCCTCGAAATCGTCGACGGAGCGGTCGAGATGATAGACGTCGCGGATCGTCTCGGTGGCGCCGATGACGTCCATCATAGCCGTGTCGACACCGGCGCTTTCCATCTGCCGCGCGCGCGGCGCGTCGGTCAGCGCCGAATGGATTGCGATCTTGAGGTGCGGGAAGTCGCGCTTCAGGCCTTCGACGACCGGGAGATAACGCTCGTACTTGATTTCGTTGCGTCGGTTGGAGCCACCCGAGAGGAGAAATCCCTGGAGGTCCTGCAGCAGGATCAGATCGCGGACCTTCCGATCGAGCATCTCGGGTGACGTCGCGGGGATCATCGGTTCCAGGATCTTGGCCTGGCAGTGGTCGCAGTCGAGCGCGCAGGCGCCAGCCGTTACCGAGAATGCGGGAAACGAATTCTTGGCGCAAGCCGAGAGCTCGGACGAGCTATAGTCCTTGAAAGTCGGCGTCGAGAAGCGAATCGATGGTAGCGGCGCGCGTTCGGCGCGGGACTGCAGTTCGGCAACGAGTGCCGGTTCGAATGTGGCGTCTTCCAGTGGTTCAATGGCGGCGATGTGCCGATGCCAGGGCGTCGACCGGTGTGTGCTCAAAGTTGGTTGTGCCGTCATGCTCGGCTCCGGACAACTTTCACGGCGGTTGCCGTATTCGATCTGATAACCTGACGCTTCTTGAGATGGTTGCCGACCACGTCCCAGATCGGCGGGCCTTGCGTCGCCTCGTTCACCGAGGCCCAACCCGCGACGACATAGACTTTGGCCGGATCGATTGGTGTGCCGGTCTTCAAGTGCGTCATCCCCGAAATACGCTGGCCCATCGGTTTGTCTACGTTGATCGTATAACCCATTCCGGCAACGCGAACCATGTCACCGCCCTGTTGATAGTAGGGATCGGGATTGAAGAGGTTGTCGGCGACGTCTTCGAGGATCATTTTGATCATCTCGCCGGTCATCGGCGTCCGATAGGTGCTGGGATAGCTGATCGCGGTGGCGTTGTAGACCTCCTCCCAGTGGATGGACTGACCGGGCAGGATCGAGGTGCCCCAACGGAAGCCGGGCGAGAAGGAAATCTCGGCATCACGCTCGGCCAGCAGTGCGTCGCCGATCATATCGTCGAGCGTTCCATTAAAGTTGCCGCGCCGATAGAGCAGCGTCTCGGCGCGGGCCAGCTCGGTCTTGAGCATGGCCTCGTGTGGTGCGCGGACGCTGGCAATCAACGCGGCCATCTCCGGGTCCGGGGTGATGGCGTCCGTCAAGACGGGAATCAAAGCATAGCTATGATCGGACATTCGGCCATCGCGCATCTCGATGTCGAGCCGAGAGAGAAATTTTGTGTGCGAGCCGGAGGCGACAAGCAACGTCTGGCGAACCTTGACGGGGACCGGGAGAGCGTCATGGGTGTGGCCGGTGAGGATAATGTCGATGCCATCAACGCGGCCGGCGAGCTTGCGGTCGACGTCAAATCCATTATGCGACAGCAAGACCACGAGTTGCGCGCCACCTGCGCGGGCGGCCTTCACGCTCTTTCGAATGTCACTCTCACGAATTCCGAACGACCAGTTGGGCATCATCCATCGCGGGTTCGCGATTGGCGTGAACGGGAAGGCTTGGCCGATGACGGCGATCTTGATCCCGGCCTTTTCGATCAGCTTGGTAGATTGGAATACCGGCTCGTCGAATTCGGTGTCACGGATATTGTTGGCGAGGAATGTCGTGCGGAGCTGACCCGGGCGATACTTGTCGCCGAACAGGGCCCGCATGCGCTCGTGACCGAGGGTGAACTCCCAGTGGCCGGTCGTTGCCTCGAAGCCAAGCGTGTCGAGGACGGCGGCCATATCTGCGCCGCCTGACTTCATGACCGTGTAGGAGCCGTGAAGTGTATCGCCACCATCGAGTAGCAAGGTCCGGTCGGCGCCGCGCTCGGCCCGGATCGCCTTGATCAGGGTCGCCATACGGTCCATGCCGCCGACGCGGCCATACGTCTTCGCGAGCTCAGAAAAATCGACGTCCGTCAGTGCGTACTGGAGATGCGAGCCGGGTGCGATGCCGAAGGCTGAGAGATAGTCCGCGCCGGTGATATGCGGCGGGTGGCCGTAGACGTCGCCGACCCCGAGATTGACGGACGGCTCGCGGAAGTAATGCGGCATCAGCTGACCATGACAATCCGTCATGTGCAGGATGGTCAGCTGGCCCTTCGAACTCGAAACGCAAGAGATCGGCTTGCGTGATGCGCTGCTGCGCCGCCAAACGGGCCACGCCGCCGGTTAACCCAGTGAGCGCACCTGTGGCGATCGCGACCTGCAGAAAATCCCGACGGGAAAGCATCCAGCGCCTTGCTCATTAGTCCAGGATGGACCCGCGACCATCCACAACTCGCAGACACTAGCATATTTGCACAACAGGCAACACGCATCGGTGTCGCCAACGAGGTGGGGTAGGCGAAGTCATTCGCTACATGGCGACCTGGATCAGATTGGGTCCTCCGGAAGCCAACCCGGCATCCAATGCTTTGGCGAGTTGCTCAGCAGTATCGACACGGGACGCCTTCACGCCCATGCCGCGAGCCATCGCGACCCAGTCGAGATCAGGACGGGCGAGCGACAGCATATCCACGGCGCGCGGACCCGGGTTGCGGACGCCGACGTTCGTCAGCTCGCCGCGCAAAATATTGTAGGTTCCGTTGGCGAAGATCAACGTCGTGATGTCGAGGCCCTCGCGCGCCATCGTCCACAGCGCCTGCAATGTATACATGGCACTGCCGTCACCGATCATGGCGATGACCTTGCGGTTGGGGCAGGCGATGGCAGCACCAATGGCAACCGGCATGCCGTAGCCGATCGAACCGCCGCGGTTATTGATCCAGTCGTGGGGAGGGGCTCCCGCGGTCTCGGGGAAAAACTCGCGACCGGTCGTGACACTTTCGTCGACGATAATCGCGTTTTCCGGGATTTTGGCGCCAAGCACGGAGGCGATCGAGGTGGGCGAGATCGCGCCCGTGGGGAGCGCGGGCCGGCGCGATGCGGCGATCCGGGCTGGCGGTGTCTTCATGGCGTCGAGTTCGATTGCCAGCGCTTCGAGGGCTGCCTCCATGTCGTCCTCGAGGCCGGCAAGCTTTGTCGACGTCGCGCCCTTCGGCATCAAGAGGCTTGGTTTTTCGGGATAGGCAAAGAACGCAACGGGCTCTCGCGCGCCAACCAGAACGAGATTGCCGGCGGCCTGCATCACGCGCAGCGCCTGTTCGACGACATAGGGAATGCGTTCGACCTGGACCCGGCCGGCGCCCCGTTCGAGGCGGGTGTTGGCGCCTTCCGTCAGGATGCCACAACCGGTCTTGGCGGCGATCCGCCCCGCAAGTTCGAGCGTGCGATGCCGCAAGGCTGTTCCGCCCATGAGCAAGGTTGCCTTTTCGCCGCTGCGCAACATGGCGGCGGCGGCCTTGACGGCGCCGTCCGAAACCTTGTTGGGAGCCGGCGCAGCAGCCGTCTCGGCGATGCCATCGGCGGGGCCCCATGCGGTGTCGGCAGGCAGGATCAGGGTTGCGATCTGTCCGGGTGTATGCCGCGCGGCATGAATGGCAAGCGCACCGTCGGCCGCGATGGTGCGCGAGTTCGGCGACGTTTTTACCCAGTGTGACATAGGCCGCGCCACGCCCTCGATGTCGGAGGTGAGCGGCGCGTCGTGAGCGATGTGATAGGTCGCGTGTTCGCCGACAATATTCACGATCCCAGAGTTCGCTTTCTTGGCGTTGTGCAGGTTTGCGAGGCCGTTCGCAAGGCCGGGGCCGAGATGAAGTAGTGTCGATGCTGGTTTGTCCAGCATGCGGTAGTATCCGTCTGCGGCGCCCGTGACGACGCCCTCGAAGAGACCGAGGATGCAGCGCATGCCCGGCACCTTGTCGAGTGCCGCAACAAAGTGCATCTCGGATGTGCCAGGATTGGTGAAGCAGACATTCACATCGCCGGCGAGCAGTGTGCGCACCAGGCTCTCGGCTCCATTCATTTGCTCGGCCATCGCGAGATCGCTCCATCGTCAGGTTGCAGGATTGAAGGCGCGACCGCCCGGTCGATCGCCGCGAGCCGCTGGATTGCAGATTGTCTGTGCCACCGATCTTGCCCGAAAGTGGGCAAAAGTCCAACGTCGGCCGCGCATGAACCCCGGAACAATTGACTAGGCTCCGGGGATGACCAGCCCTAACCTCCGACCGGACTTGGCCCCAAGAGGAAATGCGAGATGATGCCAGCGGAATACGATGTGACGGGCAAGGTCGTTCTCGTTACGGGTGCGGGGCGCGGCATCGGCAAGGGGATTGCCCAGGTGCTTGCGGAGGCCGGTGCGGATGTTGCGATCAACGCACTGACGCCGACGTATGTCGAGGGGCTTGCCGCTGAGATGTCGGCGGCGACGGGACGGCGGGTCATTCCGGTGATCGCGGACGTGACCAAGTCGGACGGCGCCAATCGTGCGGTCGCGGACGTGATCGCCAAGCTCGGACGGGTGGATGTGCTGGTCAACGCGCTTGGCGACTCGATCAGAAAACCTCTCGTTGCGCTTCCTGGCACCGCGGGCAGTGGCACACCGATCTCCGACGACGATCTGCGCTTCATCATGGACATCAACTTGACCGAGGCGTTGTTGTGCACGCGCGCGGTCGGTCCGCACATGCTCACGCGCAAATCCGGCAAGGTAATCAATGTCGCGGCGTGGACCGCGCATCAAGGTGGACGGGAGATCGTGCTCTACACGACGGCAAAGACGGCGCTCGCCGGCTTCACACGCGCTCAGGCGCTGGAGTGGGCGCCATTCGGAGTGCAGGTGAACTGCATAGCGCCGGGGCTGTTTCCCGATGTCGTCACCTCCGGCGAGCAGCGCGTGCGCGAAACCGCGGAGCGGGCGAAGACGGCCGTGCCACTTGGCCGGCCGGGAAAGCTGCGCGAGGCCGGGCTGCTGGCGCTTTACCTTGCGTCTGGAGCGTCAGACTACATGACCGGCCAAACCATCCTGCTCGATGGCGGAATGGGGCTGTAAAGAGCCAGGACGCTGATGGCGGGACGAGCTTGATTTAGAGCAACTGGTCCTGCTGGAGCTGCCAACCGTTGAAGGTCACATCGGCAAACGGCACCTGGTCGACGGGAAGGTCTGCGTCGAAGGTGTTCTCGAAGACCGGCACCGAAGGGTGCTCGCCGAGGATGTCGCCGGCAACGAGATCGGCCTCGCCATTCACGACAGCAAGGGCTGTGAATTCCATCAGTTCCGTTGTGTCGTCACCGCCAAGCAGCGCCGCATCGAACGACGCGAGATCTGCGAGTGCGTCATTGACGACGGGGTTCAGGGCCACGATGTCCTGTGTGCCGTCGTCGTTGTCGATCGTCTGAGCGATCGCGCGGCCTTGGTTGTCGTAGGTCGTCGTGATCCGTGCCCATGGCATGCGATTGTCAGGATCGAGGCCGACGGCCGAAGAGACGATCCCGTTGGTGAATTCAATGGTCCAGGTTGTCGTGTCGTCGTCGACGCGGGTCTGGGAAACCGGAGTCCAGTTGGCATCGTACTGGGTCGTGAGCGTCGTCCAATAGCTGGCACCCGACGGATCCCAGTTGACGATCTGGTGCGTGCCGTCGTCGTTGTCGGTCATCTGCGTGACGAGGCGGCCCTGGTCATCATAAAAAGTTGCGACCTGCGACCACGTCATCCTGTTTTCTGGGTCGAGCCCAATCGCGGACTCCGGGCGCCCGTCGACGAACTGGATTGCCCAGACCGTCGTATCGTCGTCGGTCCGGGTTTGCGAGGTCGGGGTCCAGTTGGCATCATAGTTCGTGGTGAGGGACGTCCAATACTCGGTGTTGCCGGTGTCCCAGGTCACGATCTGGTGTGTGCCGTCGTCGTTGTCGATCGTCAGGGCGGCGGCAATACCTGCACTGTCATAGGTCGTCGTTGCCGTCGACCAGTCGACGCCATTGTCTGGGTCGACGCCAACCGCGGAGGCCGGCTTGCCGTTCGCGAAGTCGATCGTCCAGGTCGCGCCGGTGTCGTCGACTCGGGTTTGCGAGATCGGCTCCCAACTGCTGTTGTAGACGGTCGCATACGACGACCAGTACGCGCTGTTGGCGGGGTCCCAGTTGACGATCCGGTGCGTGCCATCGGGATTGTCGATGAGCTCGGAAATGGGGCGGCCTTGGCCGTCGTAGGTGATCGTCATAGTCACGGGCTCGCTTGGATCGCTGGATCGAATTCAAAAGACGTCGAGGCGAGCGCAACGGTCCGGCACCGGGGGCGTGACTGTCCGCGAACGCTCATACAACTGAAAGGCGGTCGTCATTGCATGTGGGACTTCTTCCAAACGCCAATGTCGCTGAGAAATGTAACGCGACCGCTAAGATCGAAGTCAGCGGCGCTGGATTTGGCTTGGGGGAGAGCCGATTTTCGAAGCTGAATTGTAGGGCTGACATCGAGCCGGCCGTGATCGGCGAGGGATGTCTCAAAATGTGCCGAGATTTCTGAAAAAATTCAGGTGTTGCCGTGGATCGATTGGAGCGGGCGATCAGGATTGTTCCGCAGGCTGGCAACATCAATGGCACAGCTCGGTTACGGGATTGAGCGCATGGGGCGAGCGAACCAAGGGTACCGGTTGCGGATTGTGAAGCTGACGGCGCCCAACCAGTCAAAACGGTAAGGGGATCGGCGGGCCGGAATGGGATCGTGCGCCACGCCCATTATGCCTATCGGGGGGCAAAATCGCCTGGATCACCAAGCCGGCTGGCGGGCTGTTTGCAAGCATTAGCATCGCGATCAGCCCCGGGCACTTGTTGCTGTCTGAGGCTTCCACTTCACACCTACTCGAGGTCCACCTGCAACACGATAGGATTTGAGCATGACCCATCGAAACGCTGCTGATCGCATACCTCGGCACCTTTCTCGGTGCCCTTGGCCTTCCCACTGGCCTTCCTGGCGGCCCACCACGTGATGGCAAGCCACATTGTCCGATTCATGTCGCGCCGCTTCTTTGAAGCGATCCGTGGCGTCGACACGCTGATCTGGGCGTTGCTCTGGTCCCTGCCGCGTCGTCTCAGGAGAAACGCACCGTACGCCTTGGCCGTATTGAACTCGCTTTGCGTCAGAGCAATGCGGCTCTCGGGATCACCGACCACGGGCCGCGTAATGTCTCGGCGCGGGAAGCGGAAACGAAGATCTCCGGCAAGCAAGGTTCTCGCTCGCGCGATGGGGCTATCCTTGCCGACGACGGATGGACCGACAATCAACGCGAGTATCCCGCGTTCGATCATGACGCCTCCGATCTCCGCTCGCGGTTCGTCTCCACGCTCATCGTGACAGTTCCGTGAATCTGCGGTCGCCTGCCAGCGCCAAACTTATTCACCCGTGGCCGAACCGCCCTATGTGCTCGAGCGTATTGATTTCGAGTCCAGCCAAGCGACCGTCCGCATGTTGCTCCTCACGAATCGATGGCCACCTCGGCGGCAACCAACCCTTTGCCTAGCGGGCCAGCGGAGGAGCCGCCCACAGCATCAGCCGGTGCCATCGCTCGGCCGATGAAGGAGTTGTGGACTTTCAGGTTCTTGGTAGGATGCAGGTTCTGTATAGGATAGTCGAATGTAGAGGGGACGAGACGACGGCAACATCGTGGAGATTTGTCGGACGCTGGACTGATCGTGTCCGCCGCGTGCAGCGGGCCAGTGCCGGAGACGCGTCAAGGCACGACGTCGCGGGACGTAAGAAACTGGGGCGAAGCGAACTCTTCTATGGCGAATTGGCTGGGAAAGCGATGATCAGACCGAAATTTCATGCCTGCGGCAGCCGGCGCAGCTGGTTTGGCCTGTGCTGATCGGGCGACCGTATGCGTCTTGAGCCTGTAGCCTCGATGACAATGCCCCGTCCCCTGCTCGAACTTCGAGGCCTCGGAAAGTACTACGGTGGCAGGGCGGCGATCAGCGATGTTTCGCTCTCCGTATTGAAGGGCGAGGCCCACGCAATCGTCGGCGAGAATGGCGCCGGCAAGTCGACACTGATCAACATCCTGTCGGGAAACCTGCGACCTGACACGGGCAGCCTTCAGCTTGATGGGGCGCCGCTGAAACTCGCGAGCCCGGCGGCGGCGCGCCGCCACGGCATTGCGGTGGTTCACCAGGAACTCACAATTATTCCGGCATTGACAGTGGCTGAGAACATTTGTCTTGGTCGGTTGCCCTCGCGCCGCTTTGGCTTCGTGGATTTTGCAGCCCTGCGTCAGACTGCTGCCGAGGCGCTTCGCCGGCTACACCTCGACATCGACCCGGACACGCTTGCCGGCGTGTTGCCGATTGCGCAGCAGCAGATGGTCGAGATCGCCAAAGGCGTCGCGAGCGGAGCCCGCATCCTGGTCATGGATGAACCAACCTCATCACTTGGGCCACGGGAGGCCGAGCGTCTATGGGTCGTAACGGCCGAACTTCGGCGTCAAGGCACGACCGTTCTGTTTGTCTCGCATAAGCTCGACGAAGTGTTGGCCAATGCTCAAACGGTGAGCGTTATGCGCGACGGCCGTCTGATCGCGAGCGAGGCGGCCGCCGGCTACGATATAACGCGTCTCGTCGCACTGATGGTTGGTCGCAACATCCCTGAGCAGGTTCAGCGTCGCACGGTTTCGACCACTGATACGGTGCTCCGCGTGCGTGGGCTTTCAAAGGGAACTGAGTTCATCGACGTCGGTTTTGACGTTAAGGCCGGCGAGATCATCGGGCTTTCTGGCCTTGTGGGTTCCGGTCGGACAGAAGTGGTTCGCTGCATCTTCGGCGCAGATCGACCGGATTCCGGCGAAGTCGAGTTCGCAGGCCAACGATTGCCGGGCGGCGATCCTCGAACAGCAATTGCAGCCGGGATGGGTTTTGTGCCTGAGAGCCGGAAAGAGCAGGGCCTGTTTTCCAATCTCGCAATCGTCGAGAACCTGTCGCTGCCAACTCGGCATACCGGTCCGTTCGGGCTGCTCCAGTCGCGCAAGGAACGGCAAGCCGGAAACGACGGAGTTCGCGCACTCAAGATTAACGCGCGTTCGCTTGACCAAAGCGTCGCAACCTTGTCCGGGGGCAATCAGCAGAAAGTGATCCTGGCGCGCTGGCTGCGGTTGGCTCCGCGCCTCCTGATTGTCGATGAGCCGACACGGGGCATTGACGTTGGCGCCAAAGCCGAAATCTACGACATCTTGAGAGCGCAAGCGGAGGCTGGCCGTGCGGTTCTGCTGGTATCCTCGGAGCTGCCGGAACTCCTCGCGCTTTCTGACCGCATTATTGTCATGCGCGAGGGCAGGATCGCCGGCGAACTCAATCGCGCGGATGCAAACGAGGAGAGGCTCGGCAGACTTGCAATGGGATACTGAAAATCGCGCCTTGCGCGGTGACAAGGCGATGTCTGGCCGCGCCACGTACGCGACCGGGCGCCGCGTCATGCGCCATATGGTCTGGGTCATTCTGGCTGCAGTCGTCCTTGTTCTTGCCGTCTCGCTTGACGCCTTCTGGACGCTGCCGAATATTCTCAACATTCTCAATCAAACATCCATCGTTGCGTTGCTTGCGATCGGCATCACGCTGGTGTTGGTGACGGGCCATTTCGATCTATCTGTCGGGGCGATTGTGACGCTCGCGGCCGTTGTTGCGATCCAAATGCAGCCGGTCGATGCGGCAGGCACGCTCTCGGCAATTGCGGTGCCCTTGTTGCTGGGAATGATGGCTGGCGCAATCAATGGCGCGTTTGTCGGGGGTCTTGGCGCGAACTCGATCGTAACCACGGTCGGCATGCAACTCGCGCTTGGTGGCCTCACCCTGGTCCTCGTTGCCGGCCAACATGTGCGGGTCGACAATGCGTCGGCAGCCTTCGTTGCGATCGGCGGTCGCGTGCTGGGCGTTCCGGTGTCCGTGATGATACTTGTGGCGATTGTCGCGCTCGCACATCTGCTGTTGGCTTACACGCTGCTCGGGCGGCATGTTCGGGCCATTGGCGGCAGTCCAGCAGCGGCAACGCTGGTCGGGATCCCGATCGCGCTCCGTGTGATCCAGATGTTCATGATCTCCGGCGTATTGGCGGCGCTCGCGGGCATAATCATGGCGGCGCGTGTGCGCAATCTCGATCCAACGTCGGGGGCCGGCTTGGAGCTGGCGGCGCTCACGGCGGCGGTGCTTGGGGGCACGAGGTTGACGGGAGGGCATGGCGATGTGCTGGCCACACTGGGCGGCGCACTCATTCTCGGTGTTGTCGCCAATGCGATGCGCTTACTGGATTTCTCCTACAGTCTGCAGTTGCTGTTGCAGGGCCTGGTGTTGCTCACAGCGGTCGCCCTCGATGCGCGCTACAGGGCGACCGATCGATGAGTGATGTCTCTGTGCATCTCCGGCGCAATCGCGTGACCTTGCTGGCATTGTTGCCACTTGTCGCGTCGCTTGTCCTCGGGGCATCGTTCTGGTCCCCGGCCAACTTGCAGAGCCTGGTCGCGGCGGTCGCCGTCGAAGGCATCGCCTGTGTCGGGATGACGATCGTGATGGTGGCGGGGGGCTTCGACCTGTCGATCGGTTCGGTGATGGCGCTCGCAGGTTGCATTGTCGTTGGAGCTGAACAACTCGGACTGCCATTCGCTATTCTGCTTTCTCTCGGTGCCGCAGCGCTGGTTGGCCTGGCGAACGGATTGTTGGTTGGCGTACTGCGGATCAATCCATTCATTGCAACACTTGCCACGATGATCATCGTGCGCGCGCTGGTGCTGACCGCCACGGCTTCTGAGCCTGTGTCGGGAAACGAGACAGCGCTCATGGAATTTGCGCGTGGCAGCATCGCGGGCGTCCCGCAGGTTGGCTTAATTCTGCTGGGCTTGGCATCGATCGGTCATGTCTTTCTCACGCATCACGCATTTGGTCGCGATGTATTTGCTCTTGGAGGCAATGAGGCGGCGGCGCGAGCATCCGGCATCGAGACAGTCCGCTTGAAAGTCATCTGTTACACCGCATGTGGTTTTTGCGCAGGCGTTGCCGGAGTTCTGCTGGCCGGCCGCCTCAATACTGGCTCCCCCATCATCGGCGAGCAGGCCGCACTCAACGTCATAACGGCAGTCCTGCTCGGCGGCACCAGCATGACGGGCGGCGCCGGGTCGATTTGGGGCTCGATTGCCGGATTGCTTTGTATCGGCGTACTCGAGAGCGTGATGCGCTTATTGGACATCCCGGCTTACTGGCAACGGGTCTTGCAGGGTGGACTGTTGCTGGCGATCATCGCTGCAGATAGGCTTGCTGCCAAAAGGGTGGGTCGACGGGCACGAAACGTTGCCGACGAGGCCGGAGATAAAGGGAGGGTTTCATGACCGTCATCGATCGGCGCGTTGCACTCGGCACCGGCCTATTTGCGGTCGTGTCGTATTGCTCTGGAGCAGGCCTAGTGGCCGCCCAAAGCAAGGTCACGATTGGCCTATCACAGCCCAATCTTGGCTGGCCCTATATTGCGGCCTACACTAAGGCATTCCAGGCCGCCGTAGCACAGAACCCGAACGTCGCAGTTGTCATCACCAGCGCCGACAGCGACATCGCCAAGCAGTCCCGCGACATGGAAAGCCTCGTCGCGCGCAAAGTCGATATTATTCTGGTCTGCTCGCTTGACGGCAACGCCATAGTTCCATCGATCAAGGCGGCGCGCGATGGGAAGATTCCGGTTCTCGCCGTATCGAACGAGCCGGCGGCTGCGGGACAGGCGCTGATCTCCGGCTATTCCGGCCCGGACGACCATCTGCAGGGGGTACTCGCGGCCGAACTCATGCACGACGCACTCGGCGGCAAAGGCAACATCGTGATGATCGAGGGTACCCCCGGGCAGAGCACGACGCTTGCGCGGCGCAAGGGCTTCGAGGAGCGCCTGAAGGCTCTCAACTCCGGCATCAAGATTATCGCGCGCCAGTCTGCCAGCTGGGATCCCTTGAAGGCTAAGGCGATCATGGAGGATTTTCTGACGACGCATGGCGAGCGGATCAACGGTCTGTTCAGCCAGGATGACAATACCGCGGCGTCGGCTGCGGAGGTGGCGAAGGCGGCAGGCAAGTTGCAGAATATCAAGATCGTCGGCGTCGGCGGCAGCAAGAATGGCGTTGCCGCGATCAAGAGCGGGCTGTTGCATGCGACGGTCGATCAGTCGCCGACTGCGGATGCCACGCAAGGCCTGCGGTTGGCGCTCGAAATCGTGGGTGGGAAAGCACCGGCCCAGAAGCGTAACATCATTCCGATGCCAAAGATCACGGCTGCCAACGTCGCGCAGTTCCAAGGTGAATGGTGACGTGAGCGCAACCTGGCATACTGGCGATCTGGGCGGCCGCGATCCCGCCTTCGCGCTCGGGATGAAGATCTACGACAATGACTGGTATTTGCGTTTCGGCCTCGACTATGCCGACGCGGCCAATCTCCTGGCCGACTGGGGCGTGACGTTCGTGCTTTCGCAGAGCCGCTTCCTGCCGATGCCGAACACCGCCGTTGCAAGCGCGGTCGCGCCCGAGCATGCAGCGCGCTACGCAAGCTATGACGATCACCGCTTTCGGGAGGCTTTGGCTCGGCGCGGCATCAAATATGTTGCAAGCTGCTTGATGATGTTCGATCCCGAAGCGCTGGCCGCCAATCCTGAGTGGAACGCGGTCGATGCTGATGGCCGGATCCAGGACAAGATCGACTGGTACATTGGCATTCCTCCGATCCACGCACGCTACGTCGCCAGCAAGATCGCACAGATAGAAAAGGCGGTGCGCGCGCTGGAACCTGACGGCATTCATCTGGGCTTCATGCGTTGGCCCGGCTTCTGGGAGCTGTGGATGCCACATCATGGACGGCACGATTTTCCCGAGTATAGTTTTGATCGAGAAACGCTTCAGGCGTTCGAGCGTGCAACCGGCGTTACATTGCCGTCTCATATGCCGGCGACTGCGGCTGCCTGGATCAAGGCCCATGCTCACGTGGCCTGGATTGACTGGAAATGCAGCGTGACCGTCGACGTCGTGCGCCGTGTGCGTGATGCTGCTCGCGCCATAAAGTCTGATGTCCAGATGGTTCTAAATACCCTGCCATTTGGGCAGTCCGACTACGACAATGCCGCCACAACTGTGTTCGGGCAGAACTTCGAAGCTCTTCGCGACGTGATCGATGTCTACGAGGTGATGACCTACCACCAGATCTTGAAGCGCCCTGTCGAATGGCCTGCGGCCATCGGAACCGAGGTTAAAAGACGTACGGGCCGGACAACCGTGTGTACATTGCAGGCAGCTCCGCTCTATCTCGATGGGATGCATGCCCGCGAAGGTCGCGCGGCCGCGCTCGACGCCAGCGAAATGGGGGCGATGAGTGGCCATGTGGCTCGATCGCCTGTGGATGGGCAGGTCTTTTTCCTCTGGAGCGATTTCCTGCGCCAGACCGTCGAGCAGAACGACTGGTCGCGCGTCGACGTTATCCGAAGGCTCGCCCGCGCGAGACGCGCATGAGCCCGAAGCGAACAGCTATCGGCATCGATCTTGGCGGCACGAATCTCCGCGTTGCCTTGATCGATAGCGAGGGACGGCGCCTCGCCGAGTATTTCGCGGCAACGCCTTCAGGCGTGGCGGCGGAAGCGCTGCTGGGCCGTATCGCCGGCGTTGTGCAGAGAGTGCGGGGCGACGAGCAACCGATCGGTGTGGGCATCGGCGTGCCCGGGGCGCTCGACGCCGAGGATCGTTTGATTCCGGGCATGTCGAATATTTCCGAGCTTGCTGGCGTGCCGATCGGCGCACTTCTCGGCGCCGCGCTGGGGATGCCCATCCGGATCGAGAACGATGCTCGCGTCGCCATGCTTGGCGAAGCGCGTTTCGGCGCCGCGAGAGGCGCTCGCAACGTCCTGATGCTGACACTTGGAACAGGAATTGGCGGCGGTCTCCTTCTCGACGGTTGCGTGAGGGCGGGCCCGCGCCGCATGGCCGGCGAGATCGGCCTGTCGCTGGTTCCAACAGCAACCGGGAACGGTTGGCAATCGCTGGAGGATGCAGCCTCTCCTGGTGGACTACGGCGGACTGAGGGCTTAGATCTTGCTGCGATCGCGCATGCAGCGGCCAGCGGCGCGGCGAACCCGAAAGCGAGGCTCGCGAAGATCGCCGAACTGCTGGGCGTGTCGATCAGCAATGCGCACGCTATACTCGATCTCGAGATGGTTCTGTTGTCTGGCGGATTGACGCGTGCAGGTACTGAGTTCCTGGCCGCAGTGCAAGACGCAGTGCGGCGCCTCTGCCCACCGCTGCTAGAGCGCCAGTTGACCATTGCGTATGCTGAGCTAGGCGAATGGGCCGGAGCCGTGGGTGCCGGCGCCTTGTGGTTGGCCCCGGATCATCGTCGGACGGAGCTGCTGTGAAACTGCTGATTGCGGATGATTACGACGAACTGAGTACCAAGGCATTTGCGCTCGCCGAGGAGCTGCTGGCTGGCAAAGGCGTCCCTTGCGTCGTGCTCCCGACAGGCAATACGCCGCTCGGGTTCTTCGCGGCCTGCGTCGCGGCGGGCCGTAACAGCCGCATCAGCAAGGGGCGCTTCATCCAACTGGACGAGTATCTTGATATCGCGGCAGACGATCCGCGCTCGCTCAGTGGCTGGCTCGATCGCATCCTTCTCAAGCCCCTCGGCATTGGCCGCGAGCGTTTGCTTGCATTTGACCCGTCCGCCACGACTCCCATCGCGGAGGCGGCCCGGATGGAGCGAATGGCACGAGCGTACCAGATCGATCTCGCATTGCTGGGCCTCGGCCCCAATGGACACCTAGGGTTTAACGAGCCCGGTAGCCCGTTTGATAGTGAGACGCGACAGGTGTCGCTGACGCCTGCGTCGATCACAAGCAATGCTGTGTACTGGGGAGGCGAGGAACGCGTTCCCCATCGCGCCTTCACGCTTGGCCTCGGCACGATTGCCACCGCGCGGCATTCGATCTTGCTTGTCTCAGGATGTCACAAGGCCGGGATCTTGCGCCGCGTGCTCGAAGAGACACCCTCGACCGATGTGCCAGCGACTTGCCTGCGGTTGATCGACGGAACGACGGTCGTCGCCGACAGGGCTGCCCTGTCTGAACTTTCACCGGCGACCATTGCGGCATTGAATCGATAGCCATCGATCATCTGCACCGGTCGATCCGGGTGACCGACGCCGACGATACCCGACAGGACTTAAGGAACATTTGTCAGGCGCTTCTGCGGAGAGTTCATCCGGCATTGACGGGTGTAGGAGGTAGAGTGAAAGCGCGCCAGAAAAGTACTCTCGCAACGCGGGACTTGGTTCATCTGAGTGAGATTGGGGATCAGGGTTCGCTCGTCAAAATCGTCGTTTATCGGCCTAAGCTGGTCAACAGGGATTGGGACGTAGATTACGAGATCATCGGCCTTCCTAAGATCGGGCCCCTGTTTCAGCATCGCGCGATACAAGTTGATTCGGTTGGCGCGGTGGCGCAGGCAATCGAATTGATTGCTGTGAAATTACTGAGCACTGCAGCGTACAAAGCGGACCGTCTGTACTGGCTGGCACCCGGAGACAAGTGCGGGTTGACAATGCCGATTTTGGCTACTTACTGTTAGGCGATAAACGACGACGTCTACGGCTATCCTGTGGGCTCGAACCGGCTCGCCAACGTCACGCGCGGGGTGCAAACCGTCCGCGCCTCCACTTGCGATGGCGCTGGCGATATCCTGACTGACAACCGGCCGGGCGCGACCACCACCTACACCTACAACAAGCGCAACCGGCTCACGTCGGCGACCTTGGGGGCGCTGCTGTGGAGCGGCGCCTACAATCTTGCTTGCCCGCCTCCGGCAGGACGGCCAGGAGCAGCTCGCCGTTCGCCCGCTGACCACCGGCTGCACGGGCTCGTCAGTGGCGCGCCTCCGGCGCGACGGCCACTTCAGCCGAAGGCGAGCAAGCACGAACGTGATCGCCGAGACCAAGGGCGGCGGTGAGACGGGAGAGACGAGCACGCCTTCGGCATGACGCGAGTACATCTGGCTGTGCAACGCCTGTACGCGATCAAAATGGCGCCGGAAACCGTGACGCAGTACGATTATATGGCCGCCATCACCAAATCCCGGTCCAATACAAGCTCAATGAGCAGCCTTGCATACCCGGCCACCCTTCCCGTATTCTATGGGCCGGATGCGGGTGTAGTTCAGTGGTAGAACGTCAGCTTCCCAAGCTGAATGTCGTCGGTTCAATCCCGATCGCCCGCTCCAATAAAATCAATAACTTAGCCAAGTTTGCCACAATCTAGTGAACAGGGGTAGTGACGGATTAGTGACCGAATTGGCAGGGCCAGTCGGTTGCCCCTGGGGGGGTGTGGTGGAAGCCACGACCTTCCCGTACTGGGTCGTTTTCCCTCATCAGGTGGCAGCCCGACCATCGTGCTGATAGTTTCATCGGCGAGCATCGCCTTGACGGCTTGGTGGAGCGGCATGAGGTGGACGGTCACGACGTCCCAGACCACAGCGGGATCAATCCGGTGGTACTCGTGACGTAGGTGGTTCCCGATGGCGACAATGTTGGGCCACGGAATCGTCGGGTGCTGGTTGCGTAGCTCCAGCGGGATATGACGGACGGCCTCGGCGATGATGAGAATGGCGAATTGGAGCGCGTAGCGGAGCGCACGATCGTTCATAAAATGCTTGAAGGTTCGACCCCGTAAAAGGTCGAGGGCGAGGGTGATGTTCTCGTCAATGTCATAGAGGCGAGGGCGGGTAATACCCAACCCTGTGTAACTCCTAACTCGGTCTGTTGTGCTGCCGGTTCCGTCATGATTCCGTTCGCCGTGACGGGATTGATTCGGGGGACGGGGATGCAGGGGCAGGCGGTCGAGATCTCGAGGCGGATGACGGCGGATGAGCTGCGGACTGCGGCGCGCGCGTCCCAGTGCGGCCGGGCGGCTGCCCGCATGCAGGCCATCGCCCATGCACTCGAAGGCATGCGACGCTGCGAAGCGGCACGGCTCGCAGGCTTCGAGCGGCAGGCGTTGCGCGATGCCATTCTCGCCTATAACGCCGACGGTCTCGAAGGCCTTTACGACGCGCCGCGCCCGGGCCGGCCCTGCAAGCTCGACGAGGGCCAGCGCCGCGAACTGGTCGAGGTCATCTGCGCGGGGCCCGATATCGAGGCGGAGGGGGTCTCAGCGTACACGCTCGAAGACATCGCCGAGATCGTGCGCGATCGGTTCGGTGTCTCGTATCATCCCGAGGCCATGTTGAAGCTGATCAAGCGCGAACGGATGTCGCGGCAGAAATGCCGACCGTTGCATCCGAAAACAGACTTGGCCTCGCAAGAGGTCTTCAAAAAACGCTCCAGGAATTCTGCAAAAAATTGCAGATACACATGAAGCTAAACGCCTGACGGTCTGGTTCCAGGACGAGGCCCGGATCGGACAGAAGGGCCGCGTGCGTCATCGCTGGTATCGGCGCGGCGAGCGGCCGCCGGGCTTGGCCGACAACCGCTTCACGTTCGCCTACATCTACGGCGCAGTGCGAGCGGGAACCGACGATGCTTTCGCGCTCGTCATGCCGGAAGTCTCGACCGCCACGATTCAAATCTTCCTCGACCAGTTCGCCGAGACGTTGGCCCCAGACGAGCACGCCGCCATGATCCTGGATCAGGCGGGATGGCATGGCGCCAAGGCGCTCGTGGTGCCGCCCAACGTAACCTTGGTACCGCTGCCACCCTATGCGCCGCAGCTGAACCCGGTCGAGCGGGTCTGGCTCTACCTCAAGGACAAGTATCTCTCGCTGCGTCTCCACAACGACGACGACGCAATCGCCGACGCCGCCTGCGCCGCCTGGAACAAGCTCACCGCCGAAGATGGCCGCCTCGCATCACTCAGCGGTTACCCATGGATCGAGAAGATCAAAACTTAGGTGGGTCTGGTATGAGGGGGGCAACTCGATATTTAAGGTCGTCCAATTTGAATCCGAAGGAGCACAGCTCATGGTGCCGGCGGGAAAGCTCGCCCCGGCAACTCGCCCTTCGACCTCTGGATCGAGGGCAAGTACGGCAGCTTCCGCGACGACCGGTTCGACATCGGCCACAAAGGCCACTTCGGCCTGCTGACGGTCGGCGCCGACATCGTGCTCAATCGCTCGCTGCTGGTCGGCACGTTCGTCCAGCTCAACTCCATGCTCCAGCATTCCGGCACCGACAGCAGCCTCGCCGAAGGTACCGGCTGGATGGTCGGGCCCTAAACGACGGTTCGCCTTGACAAGAACCTCTTCCGGCAGGTCCGGGCCGGTTGGGGCCGCTCGAACAACGAGATCAGCCCAGTGCTCAACTACACCGACAAATTCGAGACCTCGCGCAGGCGCGCGGCCGCCTCGCTCACCGGCGGCCACCACTAAGGCGATCTCAAGGTTCAGCCGCGCATCTCGGCCACCCACTTCGAGGATCGGTCCGAGAGCTGTGTCGACAGTCTCGGGTTGAACATACCCTCGGTGGCGACCCGGTTTGGGTAGATCAACGCCGGTCCGCAGATCGCCAGGGTGTTCGAGGCGTCGGGCGTTATCGTCGAGCCGCCGTTCGCAGCGAACCTGATCTGGAACTTCGCCTCTGAGGCCTCGGGCGGCGGTATAGCCGGGCTCGATGGTCTGGGCTCGGGTCCGGAAGGCGTGCGAGGGCAGATCGAGTTCGGGATGAGGACGCAGGCGCCGTCCGGCAACTCGCTCGACCTCGGGGTCAGCTACGACGGTATCGGCGCCAACGACTACAATTCGGTCACCGGGCGCGCCGGCGTGAGGTTCCCGCTGAATTGAGGCAATCGCCCAGACCCGGGTTCAGGTTATTGCAGCACGGGGGCACTCCAAAGGCTCCCGCGCTCATCGTTAAGCCGTCCTGCCAGATCTCCGGCTGCGGGCATGGGCGAGCCTGCGCCAGGCACCTGCCACGCGCGGATCCAGTTCCGGAGCACATTTTCGAGACTGGGCCGATCCACGCCTCACGCTGCAACAGAAACATGTCAGGCGGCAACCTCGCGCAACACTCAAATTAGGATGTTGCGCGATTCGGAACGAAGGCGGTCGCGGATGCGAAGCTGCCGTGCGGGAGACTCGATTTCCTCCGACCCCAGGAATGGAGCCGCAAGAGCGGTTGGCCCTCGCGACGCCTATGGCTCGGCTCAACAGGTCTATTGCTTGTGGCCCTTCCCGCTGCCCGTGGCATCGAGGGCGGTCTTGCAGGCGGCTGTCACGTCTGCCCTCTTGACCTCAAGGCAGCCGCGGACCTCGCCGTCGTTCGACTTGCCAGCGCAGAATTTGGCGATGTCATCTTCGCGCTGAGTTATGACTGGACCTTGGCCGGTCCCCTTGCCCGGTTGTTGAGCATAGCTCAAGCCAACGGCCACAAGCACTAAGCACGAGGCGACTGCCAACATTGCGATCGGTTTCTTCATCTCACTCTCCTTATATCTGTACCAGGCGCGTCGATGCGTCCGCGGCTGAACGTGCCCCCAACGCGAGATGTTACGATCAGTAGGCGCCGAAACAATAATTGTTCTCGCGCGTTGTCGGTGCACAGCAACGGGTTGACGCGCCTCAAAGCCGACCCCGATGCGGTCGCTCCTAATCCAGGGATGACGAGCGCCGACAACTTGTGGCGCGAAAGGGTTGCGAATGTCGAGAGACGACGAGCATGCGGGAAATCACGGTACCGATGCGCTGTTGCCAGCTGAGATCGCACGCAAGGCCGAGCAGCTTGGCGCCCAAAAAGTGCGCGTCGATACAGTGACGTTGCTCACGCTTTCTGTGCTTGCCGGTGCCTTCATTGCGCTTGGCGCCATGTTCGCGACGACGGTCCTGGCCGGGTCGGCTGGTGTGGTCCCCTACGGTATCAGCCGGCTGCTTGCCGGTATCGCGTTCTCCCTCGGGCTGATCCTGGTGGTCGTGGGCGGAGCTGAACTCTTTACCGGCAACACCTTGATGGTGATGGCGTGGGCCGCGGGCAAGGTCCGCCTCGCCGAGATGCTGCGCGCCTGGACGATCATCTACATCGGGAACTTCATCGGAGCATTCGGAACGGCCATCCTCGTCTTTCTCTCAGGACAACCGCTCAATGCCAATGGCTCGATCTCGAAGGTGATCATGCAACTTGCGACGGAGAAGGCCACGCTGGCGATAGATCATGCCTTTTTCCTTGGCATTCTCTGCAATGTGCTTGTCTGCCTCGCGGTGTGGCTCGCGATGGGCGCCCGCACGACCAGCGACAAAGTACTCGCGGTACTGTTCCCAGTGTCGGCCTTCGTCGTTGCGGGCTTTGAGCACTCAGTCGCCGACATGCTTCTGATTCCGCTCGGGCTCCTCCTGAAAGCCTTTGCGCCAGCCATGCTCTGGTCGGAGGCTGGCATCATGCTTTCTGACCATTCTGGTCTGACTTGGCCGGCATTTCTTCTAAGCCTCATCCCGGTGACACTCGGCAACATCATCGGCGGCGGCGTTCTCGTTGGCGGCGTCTATTGGTTCGTTTACCTCCGCCAGCCGCAGCAGCATTGATCTATGCCGCGTCACGGCCCATGGCCTCCGCCTCGGCGAGCCACTGGGCCCGCGTCTCGTCGCTGGCGGTCCCGATCATTCCGTGAATGGTCGATCGGATTGATCCGACACCGACGAACTTGAGAATGTTGCGCTTTAGCATTTTCAGTGCGTGGGCTCCATCGTGCCACGATAGATCGAGCCTGGCATACCCATCGTGAGAATGATCCGTGCCGACTTGCCCTTAAGCGGCTTGCCGAAGGTTCCTGCTCGATCCAATTCGATGAGGTCAGGCTGCAAAACACGTTCGATAAACCCCTTGAAGATCGCTGGAAGCGTACCGATCCAAAGTGGGAAAACCAGGACGAATGATTTGCTCCACGGATAGCATCCCAGGCGCGTTGCGGATCGGGCTCGAGCGGCTGCAGTTTGGCGTAACCTTCATGCAGAATGGGGTCGGATGCCATGTCGGCAATCACAAAGAGCTCCGCCTCGTGCCCTCCCGCCTTGGCGCCTCGCATATAGGCCTTACCGAGAGCCTCGCAGTAAGTCCCCCTACGGGAGTGGCCGACGATGATTGCAATTTTTGACATTTGATTAAACCCTGATGGCGGCGAATTGCGTACTTGCCTGGTAAAGCGACGGTCGCGACTACCACCACGCCGCGTGCTCGTAAATCACCTCTTCCTGCGCGATGTAAATCCGGACAAGCGCCTCAATCGATTCGATCGTCCTGGACGTCACGGATGAGATAGCGGTCTGCATCGCCAACATCCAGTCCATCCGCGCTACGTGCAAGCAACCGGCCGAGATGAAGGATCTCCCGATGCGCCCGGCTAATCGCCGCGAGACCATGACCGTGGGCTAGATGCGGGACCAGGCGTGGGTAAACGGTGCGTTCGTCGTCGCGCTCATGTTCCATTATAGTCTGTTCGACGATGCGGTGCGCCTCCGCGATCAGGGATAGCGCTGCAACTGATGGCATCGTCAAGTGCATCGGCGATGGCGCGCAGGCGGTCCAGACCGACGAACAGCGGCTCGTGGTCGTGCTGAAGGCTCAATGCCGTTGCCGCCGGTATACCCGCGGCGCTTCCCGTCGTGGCGCCAACGCCCGCAGTGCATTGAGGATGACCGCAATATCGATGCCCTCCTGCACGAGGGCACCCGCAACCGGTGTCAACCAGCCGACGGCTGCTGCTGCCATGGCAACGCCCCAGAGCGCCATACCCGCAACAATGCTCTGCAGGGCAATCGCGCGCGTGCGCTGCGCGATGACCAGGGCCTCAGGAACTCGGTCGAGCCGGTCGACCAGGGTCGCGATGTCAGCTGCCTCTGACGAGGCTGACGCGCCGCGTGAACCCGTCGCAATCCCGACGTCAGCAGCGGCCAGCGCCGGAGCATCGTTGATGCCGTCGCCGACCATCACCGTCGGATGGCGTCGTTGCTCTACGCTACCGCTCGACTTGTCAGAGGGGGAACGGTCGGCAAGCACGGTATCGAGATCGAGCGCGGCGCCGATCGTCTCGGCCGCGTCGGCGCGATCCCCCTTCACGACGACGATGCGTTTGATACCCGCCGTTCGGAGCGCGGCGATCGCCTGCAGCGTGTCTCGGCGCAGCTCATCGGCAAGCACCAGCGCGCCAACGGGCCAGCCGTCCGCCGCAATCAATACGCTCAATGCGGAGCGCCAAGAAGCTCGGCGCAGCACGCGACGGCTCCAAGCGTCGGGCTGCGTCGCCCCAAACACGTAGGCGTGCGAACCAACGCGGACGACACTGGATCCATTTGTCCTTCGAGGCCGGAGCCGACCGCCTCCGTCACGCGCGACGGAATTGTAAGCGGCAACCCTCGCGCAGCGCCAGCTGATACGATGGCTGAAGCCACCACATGCAGCGAGGCCTGTTCAAGCGAGGCAGCAAGCCGCAGTACTTCATTTGCGTCGCAGCCCGGCGCAAGCTCGATCGCGATAGACGCCCCCACCGACCGTGAGCGTACCGGTCTTGTCGAATAGCAGCATGGGCCCTGGCCAGGATCTCCATGGCGCCGCTGCCTTTAACGGGGATGCCGCGTCGTGCCGCCTGCGCAATCCCCGAGATGAAGGCCACAGGCGCGGCAAAATCAGCGGACAAGGGGTCGCTGCGACCAGCACAGCCAAGCCACGAATGGCATCGCCCGAGATCAGCCATGCTGCTGCGGCGACGATCAGCGTTACTGGAAGAAGCAGCAGGGCATAGCGATCGGCAAGCCGCATAAATGGTGCTTTGGCCGCTGAGCTGCCGTCACGAGGCGCACGATGCCGGCGTAGGTGCTATCGCCTGCGCGGGCCGTCGCACTCAACTGAAAAGACTCCCCGGCATTGACCGTGCCGCTGCGGATGAGTTCGCCCTGCTGGCGCGTCACTGGCATGGGTTCGCCGGTGAGCGCTGCCTCGTCCAGGACGGCCGTTGCGCTGAGCACCACGCCATCGACAGGGATCACCTCGCCGGACCACACGACCATTCGATCCCCGATGGTTAAATCCTCGATCGCGAGGTCAGAGATCGTACCATGCAACATGCGATGTGCAGTCCGGGGCGCACGGTCGATCAGCGAGCGCAAATCGCGCTCTGCGCGGGCCACGGCAAAGTCTTCGAGCACCGTGCCACCCGCATACATGAGGGCCACGACGCACCCGCGAGCGGTTCACGAAGGATGAGCGCTGCGGTCATCGACACGAACGCGATGGCATCTACGCCGGCCCGGCCCGCCAACAGATCGCGCGTCATCGAGATAGCCAGCATAAGTGCGACCGGCGCGGTCCCGGCAGACCAAATCCGCAGTGCGAGCCCCGACCGCCCCCATACGCTTGCTAACAGTCCGATGCCGAGGCCAGCGAGCGTGATGGCCAGCAGAGAAATATGCACGTGGCGCTCGTCAAAGCACTGCCAAATGGCGGTTCTCGCAGTGACCTTGAATTGGCGTGAGGCCCCGCCGGCGGAGGCGCGGATCGCGCCGCGTCAGGCGCCTCATCCTAGCCAACACCGCCGCCGCCAACTTCCACCACCTGGCGGCTGAGCAACACAGAGACGCCGAGATCGATGACCACGTCGAGCAGCATTGTGTAGGCCGTCACCCAGGCAGTCCGGGCTTGGAATGGCGACAAGGTCACATAGCCGCTCATATGCTGCAGGATGACGTAGAAGATGAGGAACAGGGGAACGATCGACGTCAGCGCATCGATCCACATCTGGTTCTTCGTCCCGGCGCCAACCAAGATGAGGCTACCCATCTGTATCCAGATATAGGTGAGAAGGATCCAGGTCACGGCAAAATCGGATTGCACCTGCCATGTCTCTGGCGGCGTCCACCCGGCGCCGGCAATGAAGAAAAGGCCGACCGCCAAAGCCATCAAAAGTGAGGAGGATATGCTTATGGCGTATCCCTTCGCGTGCCAGCGGCGCTTTGGCACCGGATGTTCGGCGGCGATAACGCCCGCAACGCGCGATGCGGCTGTCGACTGCAGCATTCTGACCTCCCACGAGTTCTATACAGACGCGCAATTCCGCGACGCTCTATTTCAAGAATTCAGACGACGCGACTGGCGACCTTGACCGATATCAAGCGGGGCAAAGGTCAATTGGGTGCCGATCCCAGATGTGACGTTGGAGCTACCGCGCCCGGAAGCAAGCCATGCCGGAGTTCGTCCGCCCGCCGCGCCGAGGCCGACCATTCAGCTATCCGGACGTAATTGTCGGTGAACCAGTTGAGCGCACCGAGTACAATCGTAAAAGCTGCGGCAAGTTGCATGATCGCGCCAAGCGATAGCTCGCCGCTTAGGTACTTCGGGGACGCCAAGAGCAAGGGCAGGATCGGCGAGAAGAACGAATGTGAGTTGGTCAGCCATGTCAGCCGGCAATATTCTCGAATGACACGATGCCATCGACGGGTCACTTTGGCGAATGCTGCCGCTGCAGGCTCGAACGCATCAGCGTCACTGCTCTCACGAGCCTTGAGAGCGCGGCCTTCTACTTCGCGCGTCAATTCGAACAGGAACTGTGCTTCGGACTCGTTTTTCTCCGCGACGCAACGAATCAAGGGTTGCCCAACGAGGTGCATCACCAGCGACAGAACGGCAGCGTACGCGACTGCCGCCATTGCGAGATAGGCTGGGATCGTCAATCGAAATGATGCGAGCTCGAGTGTCATCGATCCACCGACAACAATCAGAATGCCGACGAACGTCCCTCCAAGTATTGCCGCGTTTGCAAAGCCAATCCCTAAGTCGACAACTGGATCAAGTGCCAACCGGACATCCTCTGCTAGGCGAAACGCCGGGCTTCCGTGGTTTTCGTTGGCAACGTGGAGCTGTCCGGTTCTTGATCGCGCGATCCACATGTCGATCAATTTGATGGTGACCACGCGTCTCAGTTCAAGCTGTAGCGTCATACGGCACCACATCATCGACACGGCAAACGCGGCTCCGGAAACGATCAGACCAGAAAGAGCAACGATAGCGCCAAAGAGCTTGCCAGCCTCCCGCTGCTCAAGCATGTCAAAGAACCAGCGATGCCAATGATTAAATCCGATATTGACCGCGAGGTTGAGGACCAGGAGCCCGACCACTCCGCCCACCAGTGCTCTTGCGGTAGCAGCGCTCGACTTCGAGACGCTATCCCAGGCAAAGAACAGGAATCCCAATGCCGTGCCGCGTGGAGGCAACACTGCGTGGCCAATTCCACTTGGCTCAGATGCGTTCTTCAGGGTGATCCCCTATTTGTCCTCTGCACAATTGTTATGCGTGAACCCAAAGCCGACACTCGCAATTGATATGTGTCATTGAAGTGAGAGCGCCCAACCGGGAGCGTAGCTGACGTCGCGCATCGTCCGGACCGCTACGCGCGCCGCAGCCGGAGGCCTATTTCCGTGAGTAGAACCATGCAAGAAAAAGCGCGCGTCGACCTGGAACAGATCATCGGTGCGGGCACGTCTTCGGCGCCGAGTTGGACGCAACGTCGGGACGTCAAATGGACCGCAGTGGCGGTGTTAGGGCTCTTGCTGGTGGGGCTAGCATCGTCGTTCAGCAGCAAGTCCGGGGCTGTCCGTTACCTCACTGAGCCCGCGAGCCGCGGAAGTTTGGTTGTCGTCGTAACCGCGACTGGCTCGGTGCAACCAATCAACAAGGTGGATGTCTCCAGTGAACTCTCCGGAACCGTCCGCAAGGTTCTGGTGGATTACAACTCACCTGTGGTTTTGGGGCAGACGCTCGCGGAGCTCGATGCCGATAAGTTGAAAGCGACCGCCGATAGTTCCCGCGCGAAAGTCGCTGCGGCATTGGCTAAGGTGGCGGACGCCAATGTGACGATCGTAGAAAAGCAACGTGAACTGGTCCGGAAGAAGTCGCTTTCGGCCAAGCAGTACTCTTCAACCCACGATCTCGACGTTGCGCAAGCGGCTTACGATCGCGCAGTTGCGGCGGCAGGAAGCGCACGCGCCGACATGGGCGTCGCTGAAGCTGAGTTGAAACTCAGTGAGACAAATCTTGCCAAGGCCATCATTGCGTCGCCAATCAATGGCGTGGTCTTGAAGCGCAATGTCGACCCGGGCCAGACTGTGGCCTCATCGTTTCAGGCCCCTGTCCTGTTCTCGATAGCGGAAAACCTGAAGCAGATGGAGCTGCAGGTCGACGTCGACGAAGCCGATGTCGGCAAAGTCAGAGCTGGGCAGAACGCCAGCTTCGGCGTCGATGCGTTTCCGGACCGAAAATTCCCAGCAAGCATTCGCGACGTACGTTTCGCATCCGAGACCATCCAAGGCGTTGTCACGTACAAGGCCGTGCTGAGCGTCGACAACTCCGAGCTGTTGCTGCGGCCGGGTATGACTGCGACGGCAGAGATCAGGGTGACGGAGCTCACAAATGCGTTGTTGGTCCCGAATGCGGCGTTGCGCTACAGGCCATCGGTGGGCGACACCACGGACAACCGGAGTTTTCTGCGTCGGTTGCTGCCAGGTCCGCCCCAGTTCCGACCGGCAAGTCCGAATGAGGAAACGGGCCCGCACCGTACGGTGTGGAAGCTGCAAAATGGCGTCCCAGTGCCGGTGAAGGTGACGATTGGCATGAGCGACGGCAAGCGCACGCAAATCCTGGGCGAAGACGTGCCAACAGGCGAGGCATTGATTGTCGACCAAGCCGCCGCCAAGCTGTGAAGGGCCACTTTGCTGTGAAAGATGCCAACGTCACGCCTCCTCTGATCGAATTCCAGGCCGTCACTAAGACGTACGGAAGTGGAGCCGCAACCGTGCACGCGCTCGATGGTGTCGATCTGACAATCGAGGAGGGGGAGTTCGTGGCTATCATGGGTCCATCGGGTTCCGGCAAGTCGACGGCCATGAATATCATCGGTTGCCTCGATACGCCGACCACAGGCGAGTACCGCTTCAACGGCGTCGACATCGGCCGCCTCGCGCGCAATCAGCGCGCATTGATCCGCCGCCATTTTCTCGGCTTCGTCTTCCAGGGATTTAATCTACTGTCGAGGACGACAGCCGCGGAGAATGTCGAGCTGCCGCTGATCTATCGGGGCTTGCCGGTCGCTGAACGGCGACAGCTTGCAGCCCGCGCGCTCGAGCGGGTTGGCCTTTCTGGACGCGAGAGCCACACAGCATCAGCGCTTTCCGGCGGCCAACAGCAGCGGGTCGCGATTGCGCGGGCAATTGTCACCGATCCCGGAGTTCTCCTCGCTGACGAGCCGACTGGAAACCTCGATACCAAGACCAGTCGGGAGATTATGGACCTGGTACAGAGCCTAAATCGAGATCAGCGAATGACGATCGTAATGGTTACTCACGAGACGGACATTGCCGCCTATGCACGACGGAACATTCGGTTCGTCGATGGACGGATTGAAAGCGATACCCACAACAAGCAGGTGGCGTGATGCTGTTCGAAGCGGTCAAACTCGCCCTCCAAGCCATCCAACGCAATGCGCTGCGCTCGTTCTTGACAGTTCTCGGGATCGTAATTGGGGTCGGAGCCGTGATCGCAATGGTGACGATCGGAAACGGCACAACCGCCAAGGTGACCGCTGACCTAGCAAGGCTTGGCTCAAACCTTCTGTTCGTCAGCCCGGGTCAGTTTGGCCCCGGGCGAGCCAGTTCCGATGCGAGGTCCTTCAATGCGCGGGACGTCGAGGCGATGAAGTCACAACTGAATGGCATAAAGGCGGTGGCTCCGGTCGCTCAAAAATCGGCAACCATCGTCTATGGCACTGACAATCGCATCACGGTCGTTACCGGAACCGACAACGACTATTTCATCACCCAGGATTGGGCATTGAAGGCGGGTCGGCAGTTCTATGATGGGGAAATGCGGGGCGGTCGGACCGCTTGCATCATAGGAACGACGGTGCGGGAGAAGCTTTTTGGTCTCAGCGATCCGCTTGGACGGAGCATGCGCGTTGGCAAGGTCTCGTGTGAAATCATCGGGCTACTCGACCCTAAGGGGCAATCGAGCTTCGGTACCGACCAGGACGACATCGTGGTGATGCCGATCCGCGCCTTCCACCGGCGGCTGGCTGGCAATACCGACATCACGCGTGTGATGGTTTCGGCCAAGGATGACATTGAGACAGCCATTGTGCAGGCCGCGATTGAGCAATTGCTTCGTGAGCGCCGGAATATCTCCCCAGGAAAAGAGGATGATTTTTCTGTTCGGGATATGAAGCAGATCGTAAAGGCGACTGCTGGCACAACTGCAATGCTGACGGGCTTGCTGGGGGCTGTTGCGGCTGTCAGCCTGCTTGTCGGCGGCATCGGTATCATGAACATTATGCTCGTGTCGGTGACTGAGCGCACACACGAAATCGGGATTCGTTTGGCGATCGGAGCTTTGGAGCGCCAAGTGCTATCGCAGTTCCTGGTCGAAGCCGTTGTCTTGTCACTCTTTGGAGGACTGGTCGGTATCGTATTGGGCTTGGGGCTCGCCGGACTGGCCACGAACGCACTGCAAGTCCCATTCATTGTGGATTCCGGCATCGTCCTCATGGCATTCATGTTTTCGGCCATCGTCGGCGTCGTCTTCGGATTTTTTCCGGCGCGGCGGGCGGCTCGGCTAAATCCAATCGACGCATTGCGGCATGAATAATTGAATACGATTGGAGGACGACTAGCCCGGGCTCGATGAACCGGTAGACTTTCGCTAGGGGCCAGTCCCGCAGCTTGTCGCCATCTCACCTCTCGATCGAAGGTCATCTGGCATGTCCGCTGAACGCTTCATTTGGTCCGCGACCGCGCTGATGCCGCGGATCCGATCATGATCAGCTCAGCCAGATGTTCTGAATTGATATATCCGACAAGCTGCTTCCGGGTGTCTACGACGCCAACGAGTCTGGAAAAGAGGCACCGCCGCGAAAGTGGCATAGGAGCGAACTCGGGCTCGTGCCAACAGGCACATTGGACCAGGCTATAATGCTGAGCTCGACTGTCGCGAGATAACTTGCAAGCGCACGCTGGAATAGCGCGCCGCTCTCGTGTACCGGCACACGATCGAGGGGAGACTGCGAGGCGGCGCGGCAATCCTCCTTGTCGTAAGTTTTGGTGGCCTTGGCGAACTCGCGCCGGATCCACTGACTACGTGCGTAATTGACCGAACGAGAGCCGCCGCCACCTACGTGGCTGTGTTGCCATTGTCGATCACTGATACGCGCCTTTGATCCTGGTCATAGCCCCTTGGGTCCGAGCATGGAAAGCGTTTGGATTTTGGCATGATAGATATCAGGAGCGCAAAAATGGACAAGCCCCACAACGATGACCGCTACCGCTCAATGCCGATCATGGCGTGGCCCTCCTTCGCCACAGGACCGTCGCTAGACGTCATGCAGCCGTCCGTCGCGAGCATGACTGAATTCGACAGCACGACCATCTTGGGCTGGATTGCCCGAGACGGGTCAAAGTGATCGCCGCCGAAGGCGGGCGTCAAGCGTTGGAACGGTTGCTGCAGGCTGGTCGCATCCGGAAGCCACGCAATTGCACTAACGCAGCACACAGTTGAAGATCACCGTCGAGAAAGCCTCCACAATTGTCTTCGCTGGTGGAACGCATGGCGCTGCGAACGTCACAGCTGACCAAGACCTTGACCTGCCCCATCTCCAGCATGGCGTGGGTATAGTCGGCAGTGAGAGTGCCTTGGACCCAGGTTCCCGGAATACACACACCGACCTGGAAACAGGAATTTCCTCCAATGATTGCCAACGACAACGCACCAACGCTGCACGGCCTTTCGCAGTTGGAAGCGCGGCGGCGTCTGGCCGAGCACGGGTCGAATGCCCTGCTGGAAGCGAGGTCGATTGCCCTCTGGCAGCGGCTGCTCAGTCAATTCAAGAGCGCGCTCATCTACATCCTGCTGTTCGCGCTCGCCCTTGATCTAGCTCTCTGGCTGCATGAAGGCGCAAGCCAAGTTCCCTATGAAGCCATAGCCATCGCGCTCATCCTCGTTCTCAACGCTGGTCTCGGCACCTATCAGGAAAGCAAGGCCGAGGAGGCGTTGGCGCGCCTCAAGGCTCTCGCCATGCCGTCCGTCTGTGTCATGCGCGACGGTCAGCTGGCGCAAATTCCGGCGATCGAGCTCGTTCCCGGCGATATTGCCCGGATCGAGGCCGGCGACCGCGTGCCGGCCGACGGCCACCTTGTGGACGGCCAGGGCGTGATGGCTGACGAATCGATCCTCACCGGGGAATCCTTACCCATCGACAAGGATCTGCAGAGCGTGTTGCTCAGCGGCACGCTAATCGTGCGCAGCAAAGGTTACATCGAGGTCACCAAGACGGGTCCTCAGAGTACGATGGGGCAGCTTGCGACCATGCTCGGTGGGATCGAAGCGGGTAAGACCCCGCTCGAGCGTCGGCTCGGCGTGTTCGGCAACCAGGTCGCAATCGCTATCCTAATGGTGGGCCTCGCCCTAACCATCGGCGGTCTGGTGGTTGAGGGGCCTGGGCGCCTCGGACAAGTCGTCCTGTTCTCTGTCGCCCTGGCTGTGGCCGCCGTACCGGAAGGTCTGCCGGCGGTCTTGACCCTGACGCTGGCGATGGGCGTCGAGCGATTGGCCAAGCGCAAAGCCATCGTTCGGCGTCTCAGCGCTGTCGAGGCTCTGGGCTCCGTCACCGTCATCGCCACGGACAAGACCGGAACCCTCACCGAGAACCGCATGCACGTGCGGGCAATCGATGCCCCCGATGCCGACCGGGCGCTACGTGCCATGGTGCTGGCAAACGATGCCGAGATTGCAACGGGAGTGGGCGACCCGCTCGAAATCGCCCTGCTCGACTACGCAGCAAAGAACGGCGCTGATCCTGCCCATGTAGCAGCCAGCCGTCCGCGGGTCTCCAGCCGTCCTTTCGACAGCGTGACGAAGTTCATGCGCGTCACGGTGAGCGAGAGCGGCCAGGAGGTCAGCTATCTCAAGGGAGCGCCGGAGGTCCTCATCGGGCGGAGTTCGCTGTCGTTCCAGGAAAAGCGCGATTGGGAGGCCAAGGCGCTGACGCATGCGAGCGAAGGCTATCGCATTCTGGCGCTTGGCTGGCGAGAAGAGGAGCGGGACGAGGATATCACATTTCTGGGTCTGGTGATGCTGTGGGATCCGCCACGCCCTGAGGTGCCGGAAGCGCTGCGGCGCGCGAAAGCTGCGGGCATCCGTGTGGTCATGATCACGGGCGATCATCCGGCCACGGCCAAAGCTGTTGGCGAGGCCATCGGCATCACAACAGAACGCGCTGTCATCGGGTCCGAAGTCGAGCAGGCGTCGTCCGAGCAACTGCGTGAGCTTGTTCGCCACGTCAACGTGTTTGCGCGTGTGGCACCCGAGCACAAGCTCCGCCTTGTCGAGGCTCTCAAGGCTAACGGCGAGATTGTTGCTGTGACGGGAGATGGCGTCAACGACGCACCGGCACTCAAGCGTTCCGACGTCGGCGTCGCCATGGGGCAGCGCGGCAGCGATGTCGCGCGGGAGGTGTCCGACATCGTCTTGCTAGATGATAATTTCGCCACCATCGTCACTGCCATCGAGGAAGGCCGCAGCATCTACGAGAATATCCAGAAATTCATCCGGTTCTTCTTTTCCACGGATCTGGCACTCATCGTGCTCATGGTTGCCGGCCTCGGTCTGGCCTTCCTGCTCGGCATCAAGGACCCGATCGGCGGCACATTCCTGTTGCCACTGACGGCCGCGCAGTTGCTTTGGATCAATGTCGTGGCCGATGGGCCTCCCGCGCTTGCCTTGGCCGTTGATCGCAATCCCGATGTGATGAGCAGACCACCCCGACCGCCGAGCTCGAGACTTCTTGATGCAGCCTCTCTCCGTTTCATCGTCATCTCTGGCACGGCAAAAGCCATTGGGGGTATCGCTTTCCTCGCCGCCATGCCGCAACTCGGCTACTCGCTCGAAGAGACGCGGACATCCGTCTTTCTCTACGAATCCATGATGCAGCTGGTCTTTGTCTATCCAGCGAGGCGGATCGGCGTGGTGCCATTGCCCAACATCTGGATACACGTTGCGGTCGGGCTGGGCATGGTGCTGCAGGCATCGACTGTCATCCTGCCGCCGCTCCGCATATTGCTCGGGCTCGTTCCCGTCAGCGCTGGGGTCACTGTCGCCATCGTCGTTGCGGTCTTGCTCACTTGGGCCATTGCGGAACTCGTTGGGCGGCAACCACGGGTGTCCCGCCATCAGTAAGAAACGCCCTACTGCGCGAACACGCTGACCAATATCCATGATCACCGAATGATCGCTGGGCGCCGCCCGAGGATAGAGGTGCCTGGGGTTCACGTTCGCCTAAAGCTTCCCTACGCTCCAGGAGCCGATGCGCACTGTTCCGCCGCGAGGCATGGCGTCCTGAGCCCTGCTCTGTTGCGGCCCCTAATCGCGCAACGAAATGATGTACTCCGCGAGGTGGCTCAGATGACGCTCTTCGATCGGTAGGCCTGGCATCGGATGGCGCGGGATCGTGATGAATGCCTTTAATCGTTCCCGCGTTTGGTGCTCCCGGCGTGCAATTTCACTGAAGCTCGGCACGAAGACGCCTTGAACCAAGGTCCCCTTGGCCAAGCCAATGCCGTGGCATCCGGCGCATTCACGAGACGCAATCTGCTCACCGAGTGCGCGATCTCCGGCCTGTGCATGAGCTGGTCCGGCTGCCAGCCCACCCGAGACCACTGCACAATAGGCAATGCCGAATATTCTGGACGCTGTCATCGCAGGAACCTCCGGCCATCTCTTCATTCTGCCCATGCAGGCCTTCCGCCCCGAACAATGTGCGTGGATGCCGAGGTTGACATCATGCACTCCTTGCATCGGCGTTCGTCCTATTCCTTCTCCCGACAAGTGCTCGTCATCATCTTCAGCGGCGCATGGTCATCGCGGCGCGCACCCGTCGCTCGGCCAACTGCGCGCAGAATGCGTGTGTCGACATAGGCGTTCGGACAGCATCGCTCGACGGAGCAGAAGACACCGATCAGCCGCCACAACGAGGAGCGGTCGACGCCGGCATCGTGAAGCTGATCCACAAATATCGCCGCTCTGGCTACCGCAAAATCACAACGTTGCAGCGGATAACGGGAGGCTCGGCGGTCAACGACCGCGGTGCCGAGCGGATCTGGAGACTATCGGCCGCGCGGTGGCATCTGATGGTCTGCCTTGAAGTATGCGCGGCCATGGGCGATCAATTCACCGTCGGTGAGGTCGTCGAGGGTTTCGACGCCAGCAATCTTTGCACGCACCAGCGGCGCGTAGCGCGCCACGTGTTTGACAAATTCGTTCTTGGTCTTTGCGGGTCCCGCAACGAGAACGGCCCCAGTATCGGCAATGGCCTCCGTCACACGTTGAAGGAAGGCATGATCCTCCGCCGCGTGGCCGCTACCAATGCTGTTGGCTTTGTGATGAATGTGTCGTTCTGGATTGTGCGGGCGCAGTACCAGCTTCTCAACTTCGCTAAGATCGAAATGGAAAACGCGGGCTTCAAGGTGGTCGATCCAGACGATTGCATGATGGCGGCTTGACATTGGGGCCTCGGCTTCAAGGCTGCCACATGGACAGCTACGGATTGATTGGATCGTCACATAGCGCCTGTCGGGTTCGTCGCGCTTGATACCGGTCAATCGTTTGGTCGCGACGCTGGGCTGTCTGGGGACTGCGGTACCGATGGTTCGAGCAGATGTTTACTGCGTCGCGCCCTCTGCAATTGTCAGGCTGCCGCATTAACTTTCAGGCTGCCGCATTCGCCGCCGCCCGCGATCCCCGGATCTGCGCAACGGCAAACGTTGATCACGAAGTCGGCGGTCAGCCGGAGTGCCGCGCGGCCCTGGAACGTCTTTGGTAACGGCGAACAACGCCAGAACCGCACCTTCACGGATCAACTCCTCTCTTGCTGGCGCGCTGATTGGTAGTCATGCCGACGCCGGCTTGGGTTGATCGACATCAACGCGCAGGCTCTGGCTCTGAGGAAGTAATTCAAAGCGAGGTTTCGGATCGCCGCCGATGCCAACCGGAGCGCCAGTCCGAAGTCTGTAGATGCGGGGATCATCGACCCGACCGAAGTGGTGCGCATCGTACTTGAGAATGCCTCTTGGTTGCGAGCGTATTGCTCCTGACCGCGGCGACGATGGCCGATCTGCCGGTGTCGAAATCTCAAGCGCCAGGCACTGCCAGCGTGTCGATGTGAAGCAAATAGGTTTAGCCGAGATCGAGCCGTCGCGCGCATCACGACTTGCTGGCACTGCTCCACCTCCACGGTGGTGACCCGACATGACGCATCCAGAGAGGTATCTATGGCAACCATGGAGCAACAGCGCGATCGGTTTGTGAGCCGGCAGGTGGAAGCCCGGGGTGTACGCGATCCACTCGTCCTTGCCGCCATGAGGGCGGTGCGGCGGGAGTTGTTCGTTCCCAAGGCACTCCGCGACGAAGCTTACGATGATACACCACTGTCCATAGGTTCCGGCCAGACGATCTCGCAGCCCTATATTGTTGCGTTCATGATCGAAGCGCTGGCGCTTCGCGGTGGCGAGAAGGTGCTCGAGATCGGCGCCGGCTCCGGCTATGCCGCAGCCGTTCTTGCAGAGATCGGACGGGAGGTCTTCACAATCGAGCGGATTGGCCAACTTGCCGAGAGAGCAGCGCGGAATCTGGAGGCGGCCGGCTGCGCCAATGTCCATGTTCGCCATGCTGATGGGACTGAAGGCTGGATCGATGAGGCTCCATTCGATGCGATTTTGGTATCGGCTGGCGCGCCCAACGTTCCGAGGTCGCTGATGCAGCAGCTTAAAATTGGTGCGCACATGGTGGTGCCTGTCGGAAGCGATCCAAAATCCCAGGAGCTTGTTCGGATTACACGCGTGGATGACCAGGAGTACGACCGCGAGGATATCGCAGACGTGCGGTTCGTGCCGCTGATCGGCAAGGAAGGCTGGGAGAGCGACGACGGCGATTGGCAAACAAAACCACCTCGCGTGGTGCAGTCACGACCCGCCGTCAGCGTGTCGTTGCCTGGCCTTATCGCCAAGCATGCAGAAACCTTCGGCAGGCTCGAAGACGCAGATCTCGAGCCACTATTGGGGCGGATCGGCGACGCGCGTGTCGTGCTGATCGGCGAGGCAAGTCACGGAACATCCGAGTTCTACCGCATGCGGGCGCGGATCACGCAGCGGCTCATCGAAGCCAAAGGCTTCAGCATCGTTACCGCCGAAGCTGACTGGCCCGACGCCGCGCGAATCGATCATTACGTTCGCCACCGCGAGGTACCGCCGTCCGAATGGACGGCCTTCGCACGCTTCCCGACCTGGATGTGGCGCAACGAGGAGACACGCAGCTTCATCGACTGGTTACATAAGAGAAACTCGTCTCTGGAGGTTCGCCAGCGCACCGCCTTCTACGGTCTAGATCTCTACAGCCTCTATACGTCGGCCCGCGCTGTCATCGATTATTTGGAGTCGGTCGATCCAGCACTCGCTGCCATCGCGAGGCAGCGATATGGCTGTCTGTCGCCTTGGGAAGCCGACCCAGCCGCGTATGGCCGCGCGGCACTGCGGGGGACCTATCACAAATGTGAGCAGGCGGTGGCCCACATTCTCGTCGAGCTGCTCCAGAAACGACAGGCGTACGTATTGCGCGACGGCGAACGGTTCTTCGATGCCTCGCAGAACGCGAGGCTGGTGGCCAACGCGGAGCAGTACTACCGGATCATGTATTACGGCTCGCGAGCCTCCTGGAACCACCGTGATTCTCACATGTTCGTGACGTTGAAGAACGTCCTTGCGCACCACGGGCCCGCGGCAAAGGCCGTAATCTGGGCACACAACTCTCACATCGGTGACGCCTCAGCCACAGAAATGGGTCGGCGTGGCGAGCACAACATCGGGCAGCTCTGCCGCAAGCAATTCGGCGAGGCGTGCTTCTCGATAGGTTTTGGAACCAACGACGGAAAAGTCGCCGCGGCCTCAGGCTGGGACGAACCGATGCAAGTCATGGACGTGCGGCCCGCGCATCCTCAGAGCTACGAGCGGCACTTCCATATGACCAGCGCGCCGGGCCTGCTGCTGCCGCTGAGGGAGCCGAGAAGCGCGGAACTGTGCGAGAAACTTGAGAAACCACGGCTCCAGCGCGCGATCGGTGTGATTTACCGCCCAGACAGTGAGCTCGCGAGCCATTACTTCGAAGTCGTTCTCCCGAAGCAATTCGATGAGTACATCTGGATCGACCGGACCAGTGCCGTGAAGCCGTTCGATGTGGCTGAGCTTCAGGGCTTGCCGGATACATATCCATTCGGGCTCTAGGCCAGCATCTCAGAACCGTTGCGGTGATTGCCGCGTCCTCATGCGAGGCTTCATGGAATTCAAAGATTACTACAAGGTATTGGGGCTGGAGCGCAATGCAACCCAGGACGAGGTCAAGAAGACCTATCGCAAGCTTGCCCGCACATATCACCCCGACATCAACAAGGATGTCGGTGCCGAGGCCAGGTTCAAGGAGATCGGTGAGGCCAACGAGGTGCTTTCCGACGCCGGCAAGCGCGCCGCCTACGATCAATTGGGTCAGCAATGGCAGCCCGGTCAGGAGTTCCGTCCACCGCCGGACTGGGACGCGGGGTTCGAGTTCTCCGGCGCGACATCGCAACGTGCAGGAGGTGAGTTCAGTGATTTCTTCGAGACCCTATTCAGCAGAATGCAGCGGGGTGAGGAGCCATCGCGCGGCCGAGCCGAGTTCCATGCACGCGGCGAAGACCACCATGCCAAGATTTTGATCGATCTGCGCGATTCTCTCGAGGGGGCCACTCGGAAATTATCACTGCGCATGCCGGCGGTTGATGCCGACGGACACGTCATTCTGAAGGACCACACGCTTAACGTCACGATCCCGAAAGGCGTTACGGAAGGTCAGAGTATTCGGCTGAAAGGCCAGGGGGCCCCAGGAACCGGACGGTTGCCGGCTGGTGATTTGTATCTGGAGATCCATTTCAACCGGGATCCCCTGTATCGTGCCGCCGGAAGCGATCTCTATGTCGAGTTCCCCGTCGCCCCGTGGGAAGCAGCGCTCGGCGCCACCGTCAAGTTCCCGACACCGGTAGGGCCGATTATGCTCAAGATCCCAGCAGGCTCGTCGCAGGGTCGTGAATTGCGCATTAAGGGCCGCGGCATACCTGCGGCCAAGCCGGGAGATCTCTACGCCGTTCTGAAGATCGTCTTGCCGCCAGCCGATACCGAAAAGGCCAGACAGATCTACGCGGACATGGCGCACGAGCTTGCTTTTGATCCCAGGTCAGATTTTGGAGTCTAGATTGCCATGACGGACGACAGCAAAATCTGCGTGACCGCTGAGATTGTTGATGCAGAAAGTCTCCTCACCATCGACGACCTATGTCTTGCCTGCAATGTCGATGTCAATTGGCTCGTTGAGCTAGTCGCTCATGGCGTGATCGAGCCTATCGGCCAGGCGAGAGCGGACTGGAAATTCACCAGCCTCACAATTGTTCGCGTCGCCAAGGCAAGGCGTCTCGAACGGGATCTCAGCCTTAATCCTCCTGGCGTTGCGCTGGTGCTCGACCTGCTTGACGAGATCGACGGCCTTCACGCTCAACTCCAGTCGGTTCGCGGGCACATGACGAAGCACGAACGATAGCTCAACGGGAATTCTCTCGTTCAGCAATGGTTCGCTTGCTCGGTTGCTGGCGTCCTCACTAAGCGTGCCGACCCTATCGGTCCACACAGCGCCGGCGCGAGCGGATTCGATTTGCGACCGGTTGGGTCACCCGGCCGACGGAAGCCATCAAATCCTCCGACCGCCGGCATAGGCACCCTGACCAATGCTTCTGCCAATGCGCGGCACGCCTCGAACGTAAGTCACCTTGATTGCGGTCAATGACTCAACTCGCAAGAAGCTGGCTAGATCCAGCCAAATATGGCTGTCAAGGCAAGGAGCGTTGCCATGCTTGCGAACCAGATCATGACATCCCCCGTGACGACGATTGCGGCGACGACGCCGGTTCGCGAGATTGCGGCGCTCATGGCCAAGCGCAGTTTCAGCGGCGTGCCCGTCGTCGATGCAAAAGGCCAGTTGCTCGGCATCGTCAGTGAGTCCGATCTGATGCGCGGCCTCACTCGAGATGCAGGCGCGACCAGCAAATGGTGGCTGATTGGTCTTTCGCGCTCCGACGACATGGCGCGTGCCTACACCAAGAGCCATGGCTCCACGGCTGCTGATTTGATGACTCGACACGTTGCGACGATCCGCGACGATGCAACACTGCCGGAAGTCGCGGAAAGTCTGGCCGCGCACGGTATCAAGCGGCTTCCCGTGATGCGCGACGGCAGGCTCGTCGGTATCATCACCCGCCGCGATCTTGTCCATGCGTTGGCGCGGAGCGCGGCCACGCCGACTGCGAGCATGAGCAATGCGTCTTTGCAGAAGCAGCTTCTCGAGCGCATGGCACGGGAGCGGTGGCTCGATGCGAGCTATGTCAATGTCCTCGTTAGCGACGATGTCATAGAACTCAACGGTTACATTGCATCCTCTGAGCAGAAGCGGGCGCTCGAGGTCTTGGCCTCCGAGTTCGGCTCGAAACATCGGCTCCTCAACAAGCTTGAGATTGGACTGCCACTTGTCAGTGATTTCGCGTGACTCTTCGGGCGACTTAACGAACCCGTCAGGGGAGGCGACACATGCACTGTTGGCGTTTTCACGGCTCGGCAGTCGCAGTGCTGCTGCTGATGCTTTTTAGTTCGCAGGCTTGGAGTGAAGAACCCGGGAATGCGCAACGCGGGCTCACCTACACTCAAGTGCATTGTGCGGGCTGCCATGCGGTCGATGGCCGACAGCCCCAGCGGCCGCCAGTGCTCGGAATCGCGACATTCACTGAGATCGCTAATACCCCAGGCATGACGCCGATCGCTCTCGTGGTCTGGTTCCAGAGCCCTCATCCGAATATGCCGAACCTCGTGCTTGAGCGGGCGGACCGGGACGATGTTATCGCCTACATCACCAGTCTGCGCAGTGCGCAATAAGCCCAAATATCGCCACCTACGGCGCAATTGAACTGAAACAGAGAGCGATCATGACTATCCCAAATGCATCAGCGAGCCGGCGAGACAAGACGCCATATGCGCGTCACCTGGATGCCGTTGCTTGGTCCCTCTTGTTGATCTGGATCGGTTTTACCGCACTCGCCGATGTTGGATGGGGATGGGCCTTGCTTGGCACGAGCGGGATTACTCTTGGGGCACAACTCACTCTCTGGCGACGAGGCGAGACAATCGACGCCTTCCCGGTTGCCTGCGGTGTGGTGTTCCTTGTCGGCGGCGTCTGGGCGTTGCTCGGCCTGACGTGGCCGCTTGCCCCAGTCTTGCTCGTCCTGCTTGGCGCGGCAATGCTTTGGAACGCCATGTTTGGCACGCAAGCACAATAGTGTGATCGACGGCGGCTTCATGCGCGTCTGAAGCTTGAGTTGCGCCACGCAGAAGCGGCAATTGCGCTCCAGCCGAATGTCTGCGCTCTTGCCTCATGCGTCAATTCAAGCATGTCCAGCAACATGAACGTGATCGACGGACCGTTAGGAGTGAAGCTCCGAGGGCTTGAAGTCGGCCTTATGCGCACGCCCCATCGTCTGGTCCCGCTCGAGCCGACCGTCGCGCAGCTGGAAGATCCGGTCGAAGCGGTCGAAGATCTTCTCGTCGTGTGTCACGGCGATGATGGCCGCCTCCTGCTCAGTCGCCAGCTTGCGCAACATATCCATGACGATGCCGGCGCGTTTGGAATCGAGGGCTGCCGTCGGCTCGTCGGCGAGAATGATGCGCGGGCGATTGGCGAGTGCGCGGGCGATCGCGACGCGCTGTGCCTCGCCACCCGAGAGCTTCGCGGGCATCGAGGTCTTGCGATGGCCAACCTCCAGGTACTCCAGCAGATCGATTGCCCGGCGTCTCGCCTCTGACCATTCGAAGCCAGCAAGTTGCAGCACGACGGCGACATTGTCGGTCGCGTCGAGGAACGGCAACAGATTGTGGAACTGGAAGATGAAGCCAATCTTGTCGAGGCGCAGCTTGCGCAAATCGGTTCGGAGCCAGTCTCCGTCATAGACCACGTCGCCGTCGAGGCTCATCCAACCGGAGGACGGATCGAGGATGCAGCCGATGACGTTGAGCAGCGTCGTCTTACCGGAACCGGAAGGGCCCAGGAGGGCCACAACCTCGCCAGGAAACACGTCGAGTGTGACCTCTCGCAAGGCATCGACCCGGGTCTCGCCCTCACCGAAGTGCTTTGAGATGTCGCGCACGGCGACAAGGGGCGCGCGACCAATTACAGAGGTGTCGTCCGGAGCCATGCTCATCCCCCGAGAGCCGTTGCTGGATCGACCCGCAAGGCGGCCCTCACGCCGAGCCCGCTCGCCAGAATGCAGACGGCAAAGACGATACCTGCCAACGTCAACGCATTGTCGGGCTCGAGCACCACACGCCGCGGGAAGTAGTCCTTGATGGTGAGGATGAGCAGAACTCCGGAGAAGAAGCCCGTGAAGCCGAGCGCGAGTGCCTGCTGCACGATCATGGCGACGATCGTGCGGTCGGGAGCGCCGATCAGTTTCAGCGTCGCGATCTGGCGGATCTTCTCCATGGTCATCGTGTAGATAATGAGTGCGATGATGACGGTCGAGACCAGCAGCAGGATCGACGTAAACAGGCCGATCTGCCGTCGAGCCCGATCGACCACGGACTGGGTGAGGATGGACTCCTGTTCGGTTTGTGTCATAGCTGCGAGATGCTTCCAGCGCCGCGCCGTCTCGACAACGCTCTGCGGCGCCACATTCGGATGAACGCGCGCGATGACCGCGTTGACCGTGTCCCGGCCGGCGCCGCTTGCTCCTCGTGCCAGCTGCACGCGTGCAGCCGGCGGCGCGAGATCGAACTGCAACTTCTGGGAATCGAGAAGCGAGATGTAGACGACGGGATCGCCGCCCGATGCGACCTGTTCCTCAGTCAGGCCCACCACGTGGAAACGGTTGCGGCCGAGTTCGATGCGGTCGCCGGATACGAGGCCGGTGCGCCGGTCGGCAACCATCTCGAAGTGGCTGCTTCCGATCGAGCGTCCTTCTGATATCCGCTCCGGGCCGCCCACTCGGCCGGGCTCATAGCCGGTGATGTAGAGCCGGAGCTTGGCCGTGCCATGTGTGGCCTCCGCCGATTGAAATGTCACGGCACCTGCCGCCGTAACGCCCGCAAGCCGCGCGATGGCTTCGCGCGTGTCGCCGGGAATGCGGGACGCCTCGGCGAACGGCCCGCGCGTGCCGGCCTCCACCACCCAGACATCGACGGCCGGACTGCGGACCACGGACAGGGCTTCGACGACAAGTCCGCGATAGATGCCCATCATGGCCAACACGACACCGAGCAGCAGTCCGAGCCCAACGCAGGTCAAGATGAACCGGAAGAGATTGTGGCGCACATCCCGCCAGGCGAGGTTCATGGCTTGCCACTTTCGATGATCCGGGCGGCACGCCCCTCCCAAAAATCCTTGCCGGTAGAGGTGACGGGGCGCGCGCCTTCAGGCACGCCGCCTGCCACGACGACGCGACCATCGAGAGTGCGGGGTCCGAATTGCACCAAACGCTTGCGGAAGCGCCCGCCTTCGACAGTCCACACGCGCCCTGAGGCACCGTCGAAGCCCTGGATCGCGTGCTCCGGCACCAGCACAGCTTGATCCAGAACGCCGGTTGTAACGAACACCTCCACTTGCTCGCCAAGATGGACGCTCGCAGGACATTGCTCGCACATGACGTAGACCCGCCGCTCTTCGCTGACGCGATCGCTCTCGATCCCGATGCGCGCCACGCGAGCTCGGTAGACATCCTGGGGACGAGACCGCAGCTTCACCTCCGCGGGCTGCCCCAGGCGAATCTCGCCGGCCCTGCCCTCGTCGATGTAGGCGAGCGCCCACACCGAGGTCGCGTCGATCAGCGTGAACAATGTCTCGCCCGCCTTCAGGACGGCACCAAGCTCCTTGTGCCGCTTGACGACGAGGGCATCGTAAGGCGCCACCAGAACGTGGTGCTCGAGCAGCACCTTCTCGTAGTCGTCTTGCGCTTTCGCATCGGCCAAACGAGCCTTGGCCACCGCTATGTTCGCGATCGCCGACGCCACGTCCGTACGCGCGACGACCTCCTCCTTCTCGGATTCGCCGGCCACTTCGACCGAGGTGATCTGCCGCCCAAGGAGTGCCTGCTTGCGGCGATTGATGGCTTCCTTCTGGGCAAGTATCGCCTGTGCCCGTCCGACGGCAGCCTCGGCGACCTTCAGCGCGGCCTCGGCGTTGAGGACACCCGCCTTGGCCTTGGCGATCTTGGCGTCCTGCTCCGCGCTGTGTAGTCGCGCCAGTACGCTGCCCTTTGCAACGCGGTCACCATGATCGGCCTTCAGCTCCGACAGCGCAGCGCCAACCTCGAAGCCGACCTCCGAGAGGACTCGCGCCTCGACGGTGCCAAGTCCATAGACTTTGACAGGAACAGCGCGCTCGACCTGCGCGACGGACACGGGAATGGGGCGCCGCTGCGCGAACATGTATCCGCCAGCTACGAGCACGACGGTACCCGCCAACAGCAACGGCCATCGCCGCCGCTTGAGGACCCACGATTGTATCGACACGGAGGCAGGGACAGACTTCTGCATCGACAGCCTTTGCGATCGAGAGAAAGAGCATGTGTTTGGAACATGGTGCGATGCCGCGCTCATTGACGAGCGTCAACGTAGCCATGTCGCCGCCAGCGGAGAATAACACGCAGCGGCGAGCGGCAGTTGCACGCGGTGCGACCGTCTTTGGAGAGTTGTGTTCATGCAAGCGCCCGGCCGGCACACGTGGACTTGCCTTATGGTGCTCACTGCAATCGCGGTTTATTCCGTCGGCTGGGCGCAGTCCTTGTGGGCCCAGCAATCGGCCGTGGCAACAGCTATTGCGCCACAAACGTTCCAGGTGGTCGAGCTTGAGGTCGATGATTTCAAGGCCGTGTTCGCAACGGTGCGCAGCAAGGACCGCATTGATGCGCGCGTTCGCACGCCCGGTACGGTGGTCTCGCTGAAGGTCGACGAGGGCGCCCACGTCGAGGCCGGACAGGTGCTGGCCGTTCTAGCCGATCCCAAGATCGCACTGAAGATCAAGGCGTTGGATGCCCAGATCCTCGGGCTCGAGTCGCGGGTCGCCAACGCCAAGCTCGATTACGACCGCGCCGAGCAGCTTCGGCAACGCGGCGTCAGCCCTCAAGCTCGCGTCGATCAGCTCAAAACGGCCCACGACCTTGCGGCCAACGAGCTCAAGTCCCTGCGCGCGGAAAGGCAGGTCGCCGAGGAGCAGGTTGCTGAAGGACGGGTGCTGGCACCGGCCGCCGGCCGCGTGCTCAAAGTACCGGTCACGACCGGCACCGTCATGATGGCCGGAGAGAGTGTCGCCACGATTGCCGCCAACCTCTACTTGCTCCGCCTCGAGTTGCCGGAGCGGCATGCCCGTTTCATGAAGAAGGGTGACACAATCAAGCTCGGCGCCCGTGGACTTTCTCTGGATCAGCAGGTGATCGGTGAGGGCCGCATCGTGCAGGTGTATCCTGAGCTGCAGGGCGGTCGTGTGATTGCAGACGCTGAAGCGCCGAAGCTCGGCGACTACTTCGTCGGTGAGCGAGCCCTCGTTTGGATCTCCGCCGGCAAGCGCAAAACGATGGTCATTCCCGCAAGCTTCACGTTCCGGCGCTTCGGCCTCGATTACGTGCGCGTCGCACGCATGGACGGGGCGACGCAAGACATCGTCGTGCAACTTGGCCAAGCCGCGCCGATCGACAATGGTACCGACGGCATCGAGGTTCTGGCCGGCCTGGTTGCCGGTGACGCCATCGTTCGCGTTGGAGCGCAGCCATGACGGTCGAGAACGGAGCGTCCGGGCCAGAGCGGGTCGGCGAGACTTCGCTCGGCCTCTCCGGACACCTGACACGTTTTTTCATCGGTTCGCCGCTGACGCCGTTGCTTCTGCTCGCCGCGTTTGCGCTCGGCGTCGTCGCGCTGTTTGCGCTGCCGCGTGAGGAGGAACCGCAAATCTCGGTACCGATGGTCGATATCTTCGTGCGCACTGATGGTCTCAGAGCCGAGGACGGCGTGCGCCTCGTCACCGAGCCGTTGGAGACCATTGTCAAGGCCATCAACGGCGTCGAGCACGTCTACTCCAACTCGGCCGACGATCGCGTGGTGGTGACGGCCCGCTTCCTGGTCGGCACCAAGGTGGACGAGGCCATTCTCCGCGTGCACGAGAAGGTGCGTGGCAACCTCGACCGCATCCCGACCGGCATCCCGGAGCCTCTGATCGTGGGTCGCGGTATCGACGACGTCGCGATCGTCACCCTGACCCTCGCACCGACCGCGGCAGCGGCGCCCCGTTATCACGACAACGCCCTCTATCACCTGGCTGAGAACTTGCAGATCGAGCTTGCCAAGCTCGATGATGTCGGCCTGTCCTACATTGTCGGTGGCCGCCCCGATCAGATCCGCGTGGAGCCCGATCCGGAGAAGCTGGCGCTCTATGGCGTCACGCTGGCCCAGCTCACTGCCAAGGTGCGCGACGCCAACCGCTCGTTCCAGGCCGGCCGCATTCGCGATCGCAACCGGAGCATTGTCGTTACCGCTGGTCAGACGTTGCGTGGTGTGCCCGACATCGGCCTGCTGCTCATCGCGACGCGCGACGGTCGCGCCGTCTACGTTCGTGACGTCGCCAATGTCGTCATCGGCGCCAAGCCACTGGAGCGGCAAGCGTGGCACTTCCGCAAAACCGTCGACGGCAAGCTCGAGCGCGTACCCGCCGTGACGATCGCGCTGGCCAAACGCGCCGGGGCCAATGCCGTCGTGATCGCCGAGCGCATCCGGCATCGCCTCGCCGCTCTCACGGGGACGATGGTACCGAGGGACATCGAGGTCGTCGTCACGCGCGACTATGGCGAAACGGCCAATGAGAAGGCCAATGAGCTTCTTCTGCATCTCGGCCTCGCCACGGTCTCGATCGTGCTCTTGATGGGGATCGTGATCGGGTGGCGCGAAGGCCTCGTCGTCTTGATCGTGATCCCGACGACGATCCTGCTGACGTTGTTTGCGTCCTACGCCATGGGCTACACGATCAATCGCGTCAGCCTGTTCGCGCTCATTTTTTCGATCGGTATCCTGGTCGACGACGCCATCGTCGTCATTGAAAACATCGCCCGGCACTGGGCCATGGGTGACGGACGCAGCCGGACGCAGGCTGCGGTCGAGGCTGTGGCCGAGGTCGGTAACCCCACCATCGTGGCGACGCTGACCGTCGTTGCCGCACTGCTGCCGATGCTGTTCGTGTCAGGCTTGATGGGGCCCTACATGGCCCCCATTCCGGCCAATGCGTCCGCGGCAATGGTGCTTTCGTTCTTCGTGGCTGTCATGGTGACACCGTGGCTGATGCTGCGGCTGGCGGGGGGCGCACCCGTGCACGCCGCGCACCACACGGGGGACGAAGGCGGCTGGCTCGGTCGCGCTTATGTGCGCGTCGCGCAACCAATCGTGGCGACGCGACGGACGGCGTGGCGTTTTCTCGTCATCGTCGGCGTGGCCACGCTTGCCTCCCTGCTGATGTTCGCCACCAAATCGGTGACGGTCAAGTTGCTGCCCTTCGACAACAAATCGGAGTTGCAGGTTGTCCTTGATCTACCGCGCGGCGCCTCGCTCGAGGCCACGGATCGGGCACTGCTGGCGGCGACCGAGCGGCTTGGCGGGCTGCCCGAGCTGTCCTCGATCCAGGCCTACGTCGGCACGGCCGCGCCATTCAATTTCAATGGGCTCGTACGGCATTCCTATCTGCGGTCCGATCCGGAGCAGGGCGATCTCCAGATCAATCTGACGCCGAAGGTCGCACGCAAGCGGACAAGCCACGAAATTGCGCTTGACGTGCGCCGTCGCCTGAAGGATCTGGGCCTACCCGACGGTACCGCGCTCAAGGTCGTCGAAGTGCCGCCCGGCCCGCCGGTCCTCGCGACCCTCCTCGCCGAGATCTACGGGCCCGATGCCGAGACGCGGCGCGCCATCGCCCGCGAAGTCCGCAGCATTTTTCGCGGCATTCCCTTCATCGTCGATGACGACGACAGTTTTGGAGTCGAGGCGCCTCGCCTCAAAGTCTCGATCGACCAGGACAATCTCGAATTCCACAAGGTCGAGGAGCGCGATGTCTATGACGCGATCCAGGCCTACATGGGCGGCGTTGCCGTCGGCTATTCACATCGCGGCGGCGGGCGGCATCCCGTCGAGATCGCCATTCAATTGCCCAAGCCCAAGCTCGCCGTATCAGCCCAAACGCTGACAACACCGGTGCCAGCCAATGCGCTACCGGGCGAACGCGGCATCGTCGAGCTTGGCGACGTTGTCAGCCTCAAGCTTGAGAAGGCCTCGTTTCCGATCTTCCGGCACAACGGCCGCCCCGCCGAAATGGTGATGGCCGAGCTTGCTGGCGCATACGAGGCGCCACTCTACGGCATGCTCGCGGTCGGCGACGCCATCAAGAAGAAGGACTGGGGAACGCTCGCCCGGCCCGAGATCCGTTTTCATGGGCAGCCCGAGAGCGAGGCAAAACCCGTGCTGCTCTGGGACGGAGAGTGGGAGGTGACCTGGGTCACCTTCCGCGACATGGGTGCAGCATTTGGCGTGGCCCTGCTCGGCATCTACATTCTCGTCGTCGCTCAGTTCGGTTCGTTCAAGCTGCCGCTCGTGATCCTAACGCCCGTGCCGCTGACGCTGATCGGCATCATGCTCGGCCACTGGATGTTCCGGGCGCCGTTCTCGGCGACGTCGATGATCGGGTTCATTGCACTCGCCGGCATCATCGTGCGCAACTCGATCCTGCTCGTCGACTTCATCCGGCAGCGCAGCTTCGCCGACTTGCCCTTGCGTCAAGTCCTGCTCGAGGCCGGCGCCATCCGCTTCAAGCCAATCCTGCTCACCGCTATCGCTGCCATGATCGGCGCCGCCGTCATCCTGTTCGATCCGATCTTCCAGGGTCTCGCGATATCGCTGCTGTTCGGCCTTGCCTCGTCGACGATGCTAACGGTGCTGGTGATTCCAGCCATATACATCGCGCTCCGCGATGACGGACGTCTTTTAGTCGCTGAGGAGGTTCCAGAGCCTCCGGCTCAGGGATGATGCGGTTGCAATTGCGTTTAAATGTCATTTGCGTTCCGTGCGCTGTTTTCAGGTTTCGGTGCTTGGGGGCAATACTCAGCAATGAATTCAAATTGCGCAATTGTTGAGGTTTTCGGAGTCCGGTCCCTCTGTCTGTCGCCCGTGTAATCAATCTGTCGGGACGCGCGGCGAGCGTTCCAGAAGCACTTCGGGTACCGTGCCGTCCACGCGCACGCCAACCTGCCCATTGCAGAACAGGATGCTAGCGTTCGGGGAACTTCCAAGGCGTGCACTGCGTCGTTGGAATGTGTGCAAAGTCGATCGTTGCGCCTGTCCGTCGTCAACATCGGCGCGTCGAGTAAACGTCCGGCAGACTTGCCGGACGTGACTGGAGACCAAGTTGATCCGGATCAAATCCCCCGCGATCGACTTTGGTTAGGTGACCTCCGCGTAGGCAGCGCGTGTTGAACGGCCACGGGGGCATCATGCCGGATACGACGGCGGAGAAGGAAGCGCTTGGCGACAGCGGGGCCGTTTTAGTGGCCGCAATTGTCGGAATGATCGGCCTCATCCTGGCGCTTGGATCCCAGGACACCGCGATGATCTTTCATGGGTCACTGTTGGCCGTCGCAGGCAGTCTCGGTGCAATTGCGATCCTTGGCCATTCGGCAGGCCGCCCGGCAAGTGATCAGACAGCGACATACTTCGATGGGCCAATCAAGGTGGCGACGATCGCCGCTATCGTGTGGGGCATTGCGGGCTTCGTCGTCGGCGACGTGCTGGCTTGGCAGCTTGCGTTTCCCGCACTCAATCTCGATCTGCCATGGACGAGTTTCGGACGTTTGCGCCCCCTGCACACGTCCGCGGTGATCTTTGCGTTTGGCGGAAACGTCCTGATCGCGACCTCATTCTATGTCGTGCAGCGTACGAGCCACGCGCGCCTCGCCGGCCGCTGGTCTCCGTGGTTCGTCGTCTGGGGCTACCAGCTGTTCATTACCATTGCCGGTACTGGTTACTTGCTCGGGGTCACGCAAAGCAAGGAATACGCCGAGCCCGAATGGTACGCTGACCTTCTGCTGACCGTCGTGTGGGTCCTCTATCTGCTTGTGTTTCTCGGAACGCTGGCGCGGCGCCGGGAGCCTCACATCTACGTCGCCAACTGGTTCTTCCTGGCGTTCATAGTAACGGTGGCGATGCTGCATCTCGTGAACAATGCGAGCATCCCGGTTTCGCTGACGGGCAGCAAGAGCTACATCGTCTACGCTGGCGTACAGGATGCCATGACGCAATGGTGGTATGGCCACAACGCCGTTGGCTTCTTCCTCACCGCTGGGTTCCTCGGCATCATGTACTACTTTATTCCGAAGCGTGTAGAGCGGCCGGTTTATTCCTATCGTCTCTCCATCGTGCACTTCTGGACATTGATCTTCCTCTACATCTGGGCCGGGCCGCACCATCTCCATTATACGGCGCTACCGGACTGGGCGCAGACGCTCGGCATGGTGTTCTCGATCATGCTGTGGATGCCGTCGTGGGGTGGCATGATCAATGGCCTCATGACGCTCGCTGGCGCCTGGGACAAACTCAGAACCGATCCGGTCGTCCGCCTGCTCGTTGTGTCGGTGGCGTTCTACGGCATGTCTACATTCGAGGGACCGTTGATGAGCATCAAAGCCGTCAACTCGCTCTCGCATTACACGGACTGGACCATCGGTCACGTGCACTCGGGGGCGCTCGGCTGGGTGGCTATGGTTTCGTTCGGCGCCATCTATTGCCTGGTGCCGTGGCTCTGGAATCGGCGCGGGCTCTACTCCTTGAAACTCGTCGAGTGGCACTTCTGGATCTCGACCATCGGTATCCTGCTGTACATCACGGCCATGTGGGTTTCCGGGATCACGCAGGGCCTGATGTGGCGCGCCTACGACAAGCTCGGCTTCCTGCAGTATTCGTTCATCGAGACGGTCGAAGCGATGAAGCCGTATTACGTGATCCGCGCCATTGGCGGGCTCCTTTTTATCATCGGCTCGCTGATCATGGCCTACAATGCCTGGCGCACAATTCGGGGTGATGCCCTGCAGGACGAGGCGGACCAGCCGCGCGTTGCGGCGGCACCGGCATTGCGCCTCCAGCCAGCCGAATGACAGGGAAGTCGCAATATAAATCACGCTGTTTTCGAGAGGAATTCTCTGATTCTTCTGATCGGGATTCTTGTCGTCGTATCGATCGGCGGAATGGTGCAGATCGCCCCGCTGTTCTGGGTCGATAGTACCATCGAAAAGGTCAGAGGCATGCGGCCCTACACGCCACTCGAGCAGGCTGGCCGCGACATTTACGTGCGTGAAGGCTGCTACGGTTGCCACAGCCAAATGATCCGAACGCTGCGCGACGAGGTCGAGCGCTACGGGCACTACAGTCTTGCCGCCGAAAGCATGTACGACCATCCCTTTCAATGGGGCTCGAAGCGCACGGGACCAGATTTGGCGCGCGTCGGTGGCAAGTATTCAGATCAATGGCAGGCTGATCACATCGTCAATCCACGTGCGCTCGTGCCGGAAAGCATCATGCCAGGCTATCCTTGGATGGCCAATACACCTCTCAGAACGGATGACATTGCGGCAAAGCTCAAGACGCTCCGCATGGTCGGTGTGCCTTATAGCGACGAAATGATCGCAAAGGTCCAGGCCGATCTGAAAGCCCAACTTGATCCGGACAGTCGTGCAGCCCGTGAACTTTTGGGGCGTTACCCCAAGGCAAAAGTGCTGCGTTACGACCGGTCGGCGGCAGTCGGGCCGACCGAACTCGATGCACTGATCGCCTACCTTCAGATCCTCGGCCAGATGGTGGACTTCGCCACCTTCGATGCGGTCGGGCCGAACCTGCGCTGAGGCCACCATGACTTACACGACCATCGCCACCATCAGTCAGGTAGCGTCCCTGTTGATGTTTATCGCCATGTTCGCGGCGGTACTCGCCTACGCCCTCCGGCCCGCAAACGGCAAGCGTTTCGACGATATTCAACGTCGCTCGCTTGATCTGGAGGGGATGGACACCAAAGCCGGGGGCGGCCATGAGCAAGCCTGAGATTGATGACGTCACCGGCGTCGCGACGACGGGACACGAATGGGACGGCATCAAGGAATTGAACAAGCCGTTGCCGCGGTGGTGGCTCCTGACATTTTACGCCTGCATTGTGTGGGCCGTCGGGTACATGATTGCCTATCCCACTTGGCCTACAATCGCCGGTTACACCAAAGGCGTGCTCGGCTATAGCCAACGTGAGGCCGTGGCGAAAGAGATCGCCGACGCGAGCCGTGCCCAGGCCGGCATGCGTGAGCAGCTGGCGAAGACGCCGTTTATCGAGATCAAAGCCAATTCAGAGTTGTTGCGCTTTGCGATGGCCGGCGGTCTGGTCGCATTCCAGGCCAACTGCGCGCCCTGTCACGGACGTGGCGCGCAGGGGTTTGTCGGCTATCCAAACCTCAACGACGACGACTGGATCTGGGGTGGCGCGGTCGACCAAATCCACAAAACAATCTTGTACGGTGTCCGCTCGGAACACAAGGATACGCGCAACAGCCAGATGCCGCGCTACGGCATCGACAAGCTGTTGACCGACGCACAAATCAACGACGCCGCCGAATACATACTCTCAATCTCTGGCCGGGCAGCAGACACTGCAGCCGTCACGCGCGGAGCCGCGGTATTTAAAGAGCAGTGCGCTCTCTGCCATAGCGACGAGGGCCGGGGCAAGATTGAGCAGGGCGCGCCAAACCTGACTGACGGTATTTGGCTCTATGGCGGCGACAAAGCGGCCATTGTCGAGAGTATCCGCACCGGTCGCGGCGGTGCCATGCCGGCGTGGGCAGGGCGACTTGATCCGGTAACGCTCAAAGCGCTGGCGATTTACGTGCACAGCCTCGGTGGCGGCAAGTAGGAGGCCCCGGCTCAGGAGATACGCCATGTGTTTCTGGCCATGCGCGACCGTCGCGATGCCGCAGAAAGTTGCCCTCGGCGCCTCTGCTATTGAACCGACTGATTTGGATCAATTCACGTCCCCCGGGTCTCGACCAAGGTTACGCTCGGAGTTGCTGTGGTGGCAGATTAAGCGGGTTGCGGGAATGGCAAGCGATGGAAACCAAACACGGTGACGACCCTTCTCGATAGGCGCCGTGACCCCAAGGCCGAACCGGCATTGGGCACGACTATGCAGGATGTCGCGGCCGTCAACCGCGAGGCAACTCGTGCTCACTACGCCACCCGACAGAAAATCTATCCGAAGCTTGCACACGGCCGTTTCCGCCGGCTCAAGTGGGCTGTTATGGCAATCACTCTCGGCATCTATTACGTGCTGCCGTGGCTGCGCTGGAATCGCGGTCCTGATCTGCCTGATCAGGCCGTTCTGCTCGACATCGCCAACAATCGTTTCTTCGTTTTCTTCCTCGAGATCTGGCCGCAGGAATTCTACTACGTTACTGGCCTGCTGGTTCTCGGGACTATGGCTTTGTTCCTCGCGACGTCCATGGCGGGCCGCGTTTGGTGCGGCTATACCTGCCCTCAAACGGTCTGGACCGACTTAATGATCACCATCGAGCGGTTCTGGCAGGGGGACCGCAATCAACGCATCCGCCTCGATAAGGAGCCTTGGGGTCCGGCCAAGATTTTCAAGAAAGTCATGACGCATCTCTCGTGGCTCGCCGTTGGTGTGCTCACAGGTGGCGCCCTCGTGTTCTACTTCCAAGACGCACCGACGTTGGCGCGAGGGTTGGCAACCGGCACGGCACCGGCCATTGCATACTTGTTTCTCGGCATCTTTTCGCTCACCACCTATGTCCTTGGCGGCATTGCGCGCGAGCAGGTGTGCACCTACATGTGCCCATGGCCGCGCATCCAAGGCGCCATGACGGATCGGCACACGCTGCTGGTCAGCTACAAGCCGGAGCGCGGCGAGCCACGCGGACCGGCCCGCAAAGGTGTGGACGGTCTGGTCGACTGGGCGAAACGCGGCGATTGCATCGATTGCAAGGCATGCGTCGTAGTCTGTCCGGCCGGTATCGATATTCGCGAGGGCTCGCAGCTCGAGTGCATCCAATGTGCGCTCTGCATCGACGCGTGCAACGAGATAATGGACAAGATAGGCCGTCCGCGCAACCTCATCGGCTACGATACGGTCGCGAGACAGGAAGCGAAAATCGACGGCCGTTCGAATCGGAGACCGCCACGATCCGGTACCCCATGCTGATGCGCGAGGATCGCGAACCATGACCCAGCGTTGCCGTACCCCTCGACCGCGATGTTGATCTGCTCGCGCGTCCAGCCGCGATGGTGCGCGACACGGTCCAGGCAGAGGAGGCCGCCACGTCCCGTCGCCGAGTCACGTCCGAGCGAACCGCCCATCGCGATCGGCTTGCCGGTGATCACGCCGGGCGAGTCGCCGTGATCTTCGAGTACTCGTCGTACATCCACGCCATCTCACGCGGTCCGGTGTTGACGTCGGGGGCGGGGATGTCTGGGTACGGACCGACGATCATGGCGATGGCCGCGAAGAACGCGCGGGACAGCCGCTCGATCTCGCCCTCCGATAGCTGCTTGGGGTCGACCTTCACGCCGCCCTTGCCGCCGCCGAACGGCACGTCGAGCAGCGCCGTCTTCCACGTCATCAGCGCGGCGAAGCAGCGGAACTCGTCGAGCGAAGCGTTCTGGTGGAACCGGAGACCGCCTTTGAACGGGCCGCGCGCGGCGTTGTACTGGATGCGCCAGCCCGGGTAGACGTTGAGCCTGCCATCGTCCATCGGAACGCGGACCTGCACGGCGACCTCCCGCCGCGGCGTCGAGAGCACCGTGCGCGTCGCGTCGTCCAGCCCCAGCCGGTCGGCGGCGCGATCGAAGAATCCCTGGACCGCCTCGAACATCTCCATCGTCGGACCCCTTTCACGACGCGGTGCGTCAGGCGGGCAGGACCATCGTAGACCCCTCCGGGTGCACGCCGGGAGGGGCCGAACGGCGGGTGGTGATAGCCCCGATGCTACGGTTGGCTCGTGCCCACCTGGCTGCTGATCCTCACCGCGATCCTGCTCGGCCTGTTGATCTGGCGACTCGGCATCGGGATGCTCCGATCGATCACGAGCGGCGCCGGACGCGAGCGACCGGAGGTCGAGGACGTCGAGGAGCTCGAGGTCTTCCTGGTGTGCGGCGAATGCGGGACCGAGTTCCGCGTCACGCGCCTGGGTGAGCTCCAGATCCCGCGCCACTGCGGGGAGCCCATGCTGGTGGTCCGTCGCCCGGCCGCAGGGCGATCGCGCGGTTTTCCACCGCTCCCGCACCGCTGTTCCACAGGTTATCCACACCCGTGGGGCGAAGGAGGCCGTTTCCTCACAGCTGTGGATATCGCTGTGGAAGGATCACATCCGTGTGATTCGTTGAAGGGATGGCGGTGCGACTCAGCGGATCATGGTGGTGCCGAGGAAGCCCACCCCGATCAGCCCTAGGCCCACGAGCAGCGCGATCGGGCTCGTCTGGTTGTGCGTGAACGGCAGGATCCCCATGTAGTTCAGCACGATGACGAGCACGCCGATCCCCATGAGCCCGAGCACGAGCGGCGAATACCACCGCGGGCTGGGCTTCTGGCGTTCCTTCTTCGGTGTGGGGCCGAGCTGGTAGCGCCGTTTGGCGTTGCTCTGGTTCCGAGAGCGGGACTTCGGCATGGTGCCGATGTTACCCGGGGAGCAGGCGTAACGCGGCGACCGCGACGGCCTCGACCGCGGGGCGCGTGAACGGCAGGGGGTGCGTCTCTCCGGCGCTCCAGAGCGATGCTTGGTCGTTCCAGTGCGCCGACGCGGGGTTGCCCGAGACGCCGGCGGGGAGCACGCCGACCGACCGGTCCAGGTCGCCGAGGTCGTAGACGGCCCGCCAGGAGGCGATCACCGCGGCCGGGTATCCATCACGCCCGTCGAACCCGCCCTGCATGACGGTCTGTTCGTCGCCTCCGAGCTCGACGTCGACGGCGGTGAAAAGCGGTTCCAGCCCTGGGAGGGCGCCGAGGGGATGGACGAGCCGGAGCCGGTGCAGCGCGCCCCAGCGCCACGAAGGAAGGTCGTCGCCCAGGTGCTCGCGGAGGTCCCTGAGAGCATCCAAGAGCGCCGCGCGCAGCAGATCGTGGTCGAGCCAGTCGCGCGGTTCGCGCAGAAGGGCCGGCAACGCCTCGCACTGCCAGACCTCCCGCCAGGCGTGGTAGCGGCGGAAAAGCTCGTGGCCCAGACGTGGCTCCAGCACTGCGCGTGCTACCTGCCGCGACCAGGCGTTGTAGATCGCGGCCGCGGTGGAGTCCGCCGCCATGTCCCCGTCCCATAACCGCAAGACGTCGATCGCCCGGCGTTCATCGTCCGTGTGAGGCTCGACCTCGAGCAGCATCGGAAGCGTCGTCCGGGCCGGGATCGACATCGTGTCCATCTGGATCGCCGCGGATGAGCCGACGTCGTGTGCCAGCACGTCGTCGAGGCGCTCGATGATCCGGCGGGCTCGGTACGAGGTGTGGAAATCGTGCCCGATCAGATGCGGGTAATCGACGTCGTGGATCCGGTTGTTCGCCGTCACCAGGTAGCCGCGCTCGGGGTTGGTCGCCCACGGCAGCTCTGCGAACGGGACCCATCCGTCCCACTCGTGCTCGTCGGTCCACCCAGGGACGGGCGCGGTCCCATCTCCGCGGCGCCGAACCGGGTACCGGCCAGTGCACTGGTACCCGATCGTCCCGTCGATGTCCGCGTATACGAAGTTCTGGCCGGGACACTCGACGCCCCATGCCGCTCGCCGGAACTCCTCGAAGCTGCCGGCGGCGGCCGCCTCGAGCGCGAGGGACGGACGGATGCCGCACTCGAGTCCGGTCCATCGCAGCGCGTAGGTCTCGGTCGGAGCGAGCGCCACGTACTCGGGGTCGCGCACTCCCTCCACGGCGGATTCCAGGATGGGACCGTGTCGCGTCTCTCGGACGTCGACGACGATCGGTTCGGTGGACCCGCGGACGTGGATATCTTCGCGGTGGATCGTGGCGGTCCCAGGTACCGTCGTGCTCGGCGGCGCTGCCGTCCTCGTTCAGGCGTTCGACGTAAAGGTCTTGGACGTCACCCGTCACGTTGGTCACGCCCCATGCGTGGTGCGCTGTGGTTCCCAGCAGGATGCCCGGCGAGAACGTGAGCGCGACGCCGCGGCCTCGTACCCGGGCGCGCGCAGGTGATCTCGATCAGGCGCCCGGCTGTTGCGCGAGGAGGTGCGGGTCGTTCGCGAGAGGGGGCCACCGCTCTTCGTTCGCGAACCGGCGACCACCCAGTCGTTGGAACCCTGCGACTTCGGACGGGGCAGGTCGTCGAGGAGCCGTCCACCGAGCGAGCCGGTCGCTACGGACGGCGGATCGACCGGGAGTGGCGGGAGCAGCGTCTCGACCGCCTCGCGTCCCAAGCGTTCGGCGATCGCGAGGCGGAGCAGCTCGGTGTCCCAGTTCCCCGAGAGTCCCCACGCGAGGAAGACGTACGCGGCGGCCCAGGCGCCCTCGTCGTCGATCGGCAGTGTCGGCGTGAGGTCGAGCAACGTGTACTCGACGGGCATCGCCGGTGTCGTCGCGATCCACGCGGCGACCCCTTCCCGGAACCGGGCATGCATCTCGTGCGAGGTGTCGTCCCAGTCCGCCGCGAGGCGGGCGCCGACGCGGTGGAAGCCGATCGTCCGTGCGAACCGGTCGTCGGGCACCGTGCGGTCGGCGAAGACCTCTGAGAGCCGGCCCGTGGCCGCTCGGAGCGCAAGGTCGATGTGGAACAGTCGTTCGCCGGCCGTCACGAATCCCTGCGTGAACCACAGGTCGGAGAGCGAGGTCGCCGAGACGTACGGCACGCCCCACCGGTCGCGCAGCACCTCGACCGGTTCGAGCAGGCCGGGGACGGTGAGCTCACCCTCCTCGGGCAGGAGCGAGGCCGCAGCAACGTCGCGCAACTGATCGACGAAGTCGCCCATCGGGGCCGAAGCCTACCCGGCGTCCGGGTCGGAGGGGCGCTCGTGCTCGTCGCGTACGTTGCCGAGCCAGCTGGCGTACATCCCCGCGTAGACACCGGCGCGCGCGAGCAACTCCTCGTGCGTGCCCTCTTCGACCAGGCGGCCCTCATGAAGGACGAGCACCCGCTCCGCGTGCTCGGCGGTCGACAGCCTGTGGGCGATCGTGATCACGGTACGTCCGGCCGAGAGCCGGCGGAGCGCTTCGGTGGCCCGGCGTTCAGTGGCCGGGTCCACCGCGCTCGTCGCTTCGTCGAGGATCAGCAGTCCGGGCTGGTCGATCTGCGCTCGCACGAGCGAGACGAGCTGCCGTTCGCCGACCGACAGAGCCTCGCCCCGCTCGCCGACGCGGGTGTCCAGCCCATCGGGCAGCGACGACACCCACTCGGCGAGTCCGAGCTCGTCGAAGGCGGTCTCGACGTCGCGATCGGTCGCGCCCGGCCGGCCGAACCGTACGTTCTCGCGAACGGTCGTATCGAACAGGAACCCGTCCTGGGGAACCATCCGGATCGCGCGCCCCCGCGATGCCGGCGCGACGTTACGGAGGTCGATCCCGTCGACGTCGATCCGACCGTCCGCGGATCGGCCAGACGCGCCAAGAGCTTCGCGAACGTCGTCTTCCCGCCCCCCGTCTCGCCGACGATCGCCAGGTGCGCACCGGCGCCGACATCGACGGTGATCCCCATAAAGTACCGGGGCACCTTCCCGGTACGAGTAGCGAACGTCGCTCGCGTGGATCGCGAGGGCACCTTTGGGCAGCTCGACCCCGTTCTCCGGCTCCACGATCTCGACGGGCAGGTCGAGAACCGTGAGGATCTTCCGCCAGCCCGAGATGGCCGTCTGCGTCTCGGAATAGATCTCGGGAAAATCCATGAACACGTGCAGGAAGATGTCGGATAGGAAGATGAACGCGGTGACGCTCCCGAACGTGAGCCCCCACTCCGGTCCGAACATGGCGCCGAGGACCACGATCGTCGCCACGGCGACCGCGTTGAACATCGTCCCGAGCGGGAACAGCGTGGCCGACCGCCAGTGCGCCACGATTGCGCCCGGTAGCGCTGATCGATCGCGCGTTTCAGTCGAACGTCCGTGCGATCCTCCAGGCCGTAGGCGCGCACGACCGCAGCTCCCATCACGCTCTCGGAGACTTCCGAGAGCAACTCGCCGACGCGCGTGCGAACCAGGTCGAATGCCTGCGTCAGGCGGGCCTGCATCGAGAAGACGACCACCAGCAGCGGGATGACCAAGAGCACGACCGGGATCGTGAGCTGCCAGGAGTACGCGAGCATGAGGCCCAGGCCGCCGATCACGAGCGCGAGCGAGATGATCCAGGCGATCGCGCCCCACTCGGTGAAATGCGAGAGCGTGTCGACGTCGGCCGTCACGCGCGCAACGAAGACGCCCCGCTTCTCCTCGGACTGTTCGGCGATCGAGAGCCGGTGGATGTGCTCGAACGTCCGGACGCGAAGGGACATCAGCGCCTGCTCTGACGCGCGCACCAGCCGTCGTGCGGCAGCCCGTCCCGCAACGTAGGTGAGGACGACCAGGACGAGCGCCCACGCGCACTGTGTCAGCACGTACGCCGCCTGGAAGCCGTTGGTGAACCCGTTGTCGAAGTCCGCTTGACCAAGATCGGCGTGATGAGCTCCGCGACCGTCACGCCGAGCGAGATGACGACCGTGAAGCCCAGCCCTTTGCGGAGCTCGGGAGACTCGTGCAGCCCGTGGCGGAGCACCGACCGCGCGCGCTGCAGGTGCGGCGGGATCTCGAGCTCGGGCTCGACCACCGGCACGACCTCTTCGTCCGTCAGGGCGCTCATCGCTGCTCGATCCGTTCGTATGCGCGGATCATCGCGGCGTATCCGGGCATGGTCGCGAGGAGTTCGTCGTGCGATCCCGTCGCGCGAAGCTTCCCGTCCTCGAGGTAAAGGATCCGGTCGGCCAGGCGGATCGTCGACAAGCGATACGCGACGACGACGAGGGTCGTTCGGAGCTCGGCGCGGAGCGCCCCGAGGACTGGGCCTCGATGGTGGGGTCCACCGCGGAGGTCGCGTCGTCGAGGATCAAGAGTCGCGGCTGCCGGACCAGCGCCCGTGCGAGCGCGATCCGCTGCCGCTGGCCGCCCAAAAGGGTGTGCCCGCGCTCGCCGACCACGGTGTCGAGACCGCGCGGCAGCGCGCGGATGAACCGCTCGGCTTGGCGATCCGGGCGGCCCGCTCCACCTCGTCGTTGGTCGCTCCCGTATCCAGCGCGATGTTGTCGCGGACGCTGGCGGCGAACAG
>CAVUIK010000015.1:0-17523 GCA_963741565.1 uncultured Alphaproteobacteria bacterium
GTAGCAACCGTGTTTTTCACGTGGTCGCGATTTTAGCATTGAAAGGCTTTCCGGTCTTGATGATGGCGTTCATGATCGAGACCAGTTTGGCGATGCAGGCGACGATCGTCTGTTTGTGCGATTTGCCTTTCGCGCGCAGGCGTTCGTAAAAGGCTTTCAGGATCGGATTGAACCGATAGCCCGTTTGTGCCGACATGTAGAGGGCTTGGCGAAGAGGGGCCCGGCCGCCTTGAATGTGCCGGATCCCTTTGACGCCGCCGGAGTCGGCATTGTAAGGCGCGACGCCGACGAGGGCCTTGAGGACGCTTGTCGAGCGGTCGCCAAGTTCGGCAGCTCGGCGAGCACGACGGCGCTGGTGGTCGCGGCGACGCACGGAATGCTCTCGAGCAGTTCCTGACGTCCGCGCATTTTTTCGCAACTTGCGATGAGAACCGCGATCTCGTCTTCGATGCCCTCGATCTCGTCGTCTAGGGCATCGATCATGCGCGTGATGCTGGCCATGATGTCCTTCGAAGTGACCTGCGTGCGATGATTTTTCTCCGCGACCCTGGCATCGATCAACTGCCGCCGGCGCAAGGAAAGGGCTTTCAAATGGGCCTCTTGTGCTGTCGGCAGGGTCGTCAGGCGAGGCCTGGCGCGCTCGCCGAACATCGCCAGCACCCGGGCATCGATCGGGTCGGTCTTGGCGAGCCTGCCGATGCCCTTGGCGAAGTCGCGGACCTGACGCGGATTGACGCGCGCGAACGCAACGCCCTCGGCCGCCAGAGCCGCCATGGCGACGGTCTCGTAACCACCGGTCGAACTCGATGACCACGAGCGCGACCTTCTTCTTGGCAAAAGCCTTGGCAAGTTTTCGGGCCGCAGCCTTGGTATTGGCGCACGACGATGCCTCGAACTTTCCACTCTCGTCCAGAACCGAGCTGTCGAGAGTTGTCGAGGAGATATCGATGCCTGCAATCGGATATGCTACCTTCATGTCGAATCCACCCTTGTCTTTGCGGGCTACGGGGCGCTGTGAACGCCTCGCGCACTGTCAACCGTTCGGATTCAACGCAGAACTGAGCCGGGCAGGGATCAAGCTACAGAATGATCTCTTGATCGAGGTTGGCACGATCTCCTGTCCGGCACATTCTTGTCGCACGATTTCGACAGACAAGGTTGGCGCTGAGGCCATCTTCCATGGCCGAAGCCCAACGTCTCGCAGCGCGCCATGAAATGTTGGGCTTCGCGCAAAGAGCGCTCAGCGCCAACCTACCCTTCGAATTCGAGCACTCACCCAAGGAGACTCCCATGGATTTCACTGGCAAAGTCGCGCTCATCACCGGTGCGGGCAACGGCATCGGCCGGGCGACCGCCATGGCGTTCGCTGCGCGTGGCGCCAAGGTCGTGGTCGTCGACAAGGACGCGAAGGCCGCCGAGGCGACCGCCGGCTCGATCAAGCAGCAGGGCGGCGACGCACTGCCGGTCACTGCTGATGTGACGAAGTCCGCCGACGTGCAGGCCTATGTCAAAGCCGCGCTCGACAAATACGGCAAGATCGATTGCTTCTTCAACAACGCCGGCATCGAGGGCAAGGTGCAACCGACGCACGAATACGACGAGGCCCTGTTCGACCAGGTCATCAACGTCAACGTCAAGGGTGTGTTCCTGGGGCTCAAGAACGTCATCCCCGCCATGCTGAAACAGGGCGGCGGCGCCATCGTCAACACGGCCTCCGTCGCCGGCCTCAACGCCTCGCCGGGCATGTCGGCTTACGTCGCCTCCAAGCATGCGGTGCTCGGCCTGACGAAGACGGCGGCGACCGAAGTCTCGCGCGCGGGCGTGCGCGTCAACGCGGTCTGCCCCGGCCCCGTCGACACCCGCATGATCCATTCGCTCGAAGCGATGCTCAATCCGGGCGATCCCAAGGCCGTCGGCGAGAAGTATGCCTCGTCGATCCCGTCGGGCCGCTACACGACGCCCGAGGAGATCGCCAACATGGTGTTGTTCCTGTGCTCGGACCTGTCGTCGAACACGACCGGCGGCCACTTCGTCGTCGACGGCGGCCGCTCGTCGGGAGCTGGTGCGGTCACGGGGATGGTCGAGAAGAAGGGGTAGGGTGTCGCGGTGGTGTCCTACCCTCTGGGTCCGACACTCTCAGGCCTCCACCGTCCTCTGTCGTCACGCCCGCGAAGGCGGGCGCCCAAGCGTGCCTCGCCTTGCTGACCATCACTGTTCAACCCCACGCTTGCGTCATGACCAAACAACCCTGCGTTTACATCCTGGCAAGCGGCATCAGCGGTACGCTCTACATCGGCGTGACCGGCGATCTCCAAGATCGCGTGTCGATCCATAAACAGGATTTAGTCGACGGCTTCACGAAGAAGCACGGGGTGCATCGGCTCGTCTACTACGAGATGCACGAGACATTCGAAGTTGCCTTCCGGCGCGAAACGCAAATGAAGAAGTGGCGGCGCATGTGGAAAATCAGGCTCATCGAGCAGATGAATCCGCAATGGAACGATCTGTTCGATGATTTCTGGGCGTGCTCGACCATGGTGACAATGGGCAGATAGCGCAAGACTGTGATCACCAGCTCCGTTGAAGCTTGCTTGGGCGCCCGCCTGCGCGGGCGTGACGACTGGTGGTGGGATCATCTGTTCGGCTTGTACTCTGCGCACCTCGCCTCGATACTCTTACCGAATGCCTCTAGGCCTACCAAATACTTCGACCATGGATCGCAGTGACTATCGCTGATTCTTCAGTCGAAATGATGCGTGCGGTTCTAAAATCGCTCTTGCATTTGGCAAGTGCCGCTTTGGCCTCATCTAGCGAATGGCGATTCTCGATGAGAGCTGCATTCTGTTCGCGCAAGCATTTCGTTTCAGCGGTCGGCTGCGGCTTGGCGGGCTTAATTGAGCCTGTCGACTTTGGCGGCGAGGTAGGGCGAGGCTCTAATGGCGTCGAAGGCTTGATGACCTTCTCAATAACTTGTTTGGGTGGAGCTATCACCGATAGGAGCTGATGGACGACATCGCCCCCCCACTTCGCGACCCCATACCAAATTATCAAAGCCACTGCCGCAGCAGCCGCAAGCAGGCTCTTTCCGTATAGCGTTCGCAACCGGGAAAACACACTCCCGATTCGCCAATTTGAATGCTCGTCAGCCATGACCATCCTCCAGCTACACATGCATGTAGCTGAGTCGCAGTCAGGCAATGATCGAACTTCACACCTTTTCCACCAGAACCGCTTTTGACGCGATTCGCATCGGAACCGCAACAAGTCATCCACAACTGCGTTGAAGCCCCCCTCTACTCCGCCAACGTCAGTAGCGCCGCCTTGGTCGCGACGCCATCACTGGCGAGGCCGTTTTCGGAAAACATCAGAACGCCGAGTTGCTCCATCTGAGCCTTGTCGACCTTGACGCCGTTCTGTTCGAGGTAGCCGCGCGCCGCCAGCAAGGCCGTGTCGAGATCGTGCCCTGTCTTGAACTGCTTGTAGGTGTCGGGATGACCGCCGCGCCCCACGGCGTCCGCCAACAGCTCCGTGAAGTTTCGGACCTCGAAATCGTATAAGGCCTCGGCACCGCATAAGTTGCGCTGGCAGGAGTGGTACATCGTCACCAGCGTATCGACGCCCTCGCGCTCGGCGGCCGCCGCCAATGCCTTGTGATTGGCCAACTCCCGATCCGCATGCGAGGCCATGCTGCCGTTACAGGTGTAGGTGAACGCTGAATCCTGCGGCACGTCGACCAGCTCGAAATTCGGTATGGCGCGCAGCAACTCCTTGATGCTTTCGAGATTGCCGGGGATGCCTTCGTGTGAATGCAGGACGGCGCGCCGCTTGGGCTGCGTGTGTGCGTGCTTGGCGAAGTGCGGGCGCAGCCTGTCGATGTTTTCGGCTAGGATAGTTGGAGACGTGATCCATATCAAACGCCGGCGGCGCCCGGCCGACTTCCACTTCCGCGAATTGCTTTTGGCAACTTGGACACCACGTCAGCACGCGGCTCGCGCCCGACTGGCCTAGACGCCGGAACGTGCGCCCGCCGACCTTGTCGTAGGTTTCCAGATCGCTGTCGAGAAACTGGTAGACGCCGCAGCAATGCGAGGCGCCACCGACGACGTCGTAGTCGACAGCCAGAACATCCAGCAGGTCCATGATGCTGAAAATGATCTGCGGCGAGCGCAGGACATTGCAGCCGGTATAGAAGATCACGTCGGCCTTGCGGCGCTCGGCCGGCGCCGTAATGCGCTTCAAGGCCGCCGAGGGGATCTGCATGCTCGACAGCAACCGTACCGCCTGCGCCATCGTCCGGAAACGCTGCGAGGCATTGGCCGCCCGTGCCGCCAATGGCTTCTTGGCTTCGACATTCTTCAGCCGCGCCACCGACACCCACTGGCGCACGTTGATGTCCTCGGGGCAGGCCGCCGTGCAATTGCCACTGCCGTTGCAGGCTTCGACCCAGGCCCGTGCGATATCGTCCCCCTCTTCCCCCTTGGTCAGAGCCATCAATGCCGCTACCGCGCCGGGCGCATCGTCCTGGGGCAAGCCCATCTGTTTGGCTGTTGGACAGGCGCTGAAACAGGCCCCGCAGGTCGTGCAGCGCGACATCGCGTCCCGGGCAAAGCCATCGAGCTGATCGGCGAGCGGCGTTGCAGTGGCGGTCATGCTGTCAATCTCCCGTCCCTCTTGTCACTCGGATCGTATGCCGATCTCCGGCCCTCTTCCAAGCGAAACCGGGCGAGGAAGCACCCACCTGTGCGTGGACCACCTGTGCATCCACCCTTGCGTGACTTGCTCCCGTTGATGGTGCTGGCTACCCTCAGTGCCAGTCCTCCCACGGCACGACGCCCTCCCCCGCGTGCCGCTCTCGCCCGCTCACCGCAACAGGAGTTCCCATGCCCGCGCCCAAGTCCGCAGCCTCAGCCGGCACGACCAAGACTGCGAAACCCAAGAACGGCGCCGGTCACGCGCCCGCGCCAAAAATCGCGTTGGAAGACCGCTTCATCAAGACCGGCGTGTTCCTGGCCCCGTTTCATGCCCTGAACGAGAACCCGACGCTCGCCATGGAGCGCGACGTTGAACTCGTCCAGCATCTCGACCGGCTCAACTATCACGAGGCCTGGATCGGCGAGCATCATTCGGCCGGCTTCGAGATCATCGCCTGCCCGGAAATGTTCATCGCCGGAGTAGCGCCCGTGACGCGTAACATCCGGCTCGGCACCGGCGTCGTGTCGCTGCCCTATCACAACCCCTTCACGCTGGCCTCGCGCATGATGCAGCTCGATCATCAGACGCGCGGGCGCGCCATGTTCGGCGTCGGTCCGGGATCGCTGATCTATGATGCGGAAAAGATCGGCCTGAAAGCCGCCGACCAGCGCCGCCGCATGGACGAGAGCCTCGACGTGCTCATGCGCCTGATGCGCAACGAGACGGTGACCCAGAAGACCGACTGGTACAATCTCAACGAGGCGCGCCTCCAGCTGCAGCCCTATTCGCAGCCGATGATGGAGATGGCGGTGGCCGCCAGCCGCTCGCCGGTCGGCTACGTCGCCTCAGGCAAACACGGGCTCGGCATGCTGTCGATCGGCGGCACGTCGGACGCAGCCCTGCAGGCCTATGCCCAGAACTGGGGCATCCACGAGGAAACGGCGCACGCCGCCGGACAAACGCCCGATCGCCGCAAATGGCGCATCGTCACCTTTGCCCACGTGGCGGAGACGCGCGAAAAGGCCAAGAAGGATGTCGAATTCGGCCTCAAGAACTTCGTCAAGTACTTCAACGACGTCGCCACGTTCCCGATCGTGCCGCCGGGCATCGACGATCCCTACGAGTTCCTGACCAAGGAAGGCGTCGCCTGCATCGGCACGCCGGATGATTGCATCAGGCATTTCGAGCGCATCTGGCAGGGCTCGCAAGGCGGCTGCGGCGCCATCCTGCTGCTCGCCCACAACTGGGCCGACTGGCAGGCGACGTTCAAGAGCTACGAGCTGATGGCCCGCTTCGTCCATCCGCACTTCCAGAAGAACTCCAACGCCCAGCGCGTCTGGAGCTACGACGACGCCGCCAAGAAGCACGAGACCGCCGGGGCGGAATCGCAGGCGGCCGTCCAGCGCGAGATCGAGAAATATGCCGCCACCAAGGGCAAGGCCGCCGGCCCGAAGAGCTGGTGAGGGCGTTGCCTTCGACGGTGCCCGGCCGTTTCCGCACGCAGACGTCCGGTCAAGCCGTCTATAACATGCCGGGGCATGCGTCGCGCGCCGGGACATCATCCGGCAACGGCGGCAGCGGCTTGGGTCCCGGATCGATCAGGCCGAAGCCCAGCAGTCCCGCCAGGAAGCCGCCCACATGCGCTTCCCAGGCGATGCCGCCGCTGCCCGGCGTCAGCAGGTTGCCGCTGGCGCCAAGGCCAGATTGATCGCCAACGTCACGCCGATGATCGTCAAGACCTGACGATCGCGCAAAGCCTCGGGCACGCTGCCCAAGCGGCACGAATTGGGCGGCGACCGCCATATCGCGCATGGCGCCGACCCGCATCACCGCGTGCATCAGGCGGATGGCGCCGCCCATCAAGCCGGACACCGCACCGGACGCGCCGACCATCGGCAGCAGCGCGCCCCAATGGACGGCCGTAAACGCGAGCACGCCGGCAAGGCCGGTGACGATGGTAAAGACGATCGTGCGCAAGACGCCGAGCCGGCGGGCGACGAAGGTGCCGAAGACCAGCAACCACGCCGAATTCAGCCCAAGATGAGTTGCATCGGCATGCACCAGCATGTGCGTGAACGGCGAATAGAGCGCGCTCAGCCAGCCGCCGGGCAACTGGTCCATGGCGCCCGTGTAGCGGGCCGGAATGAACGCCATCGCCAGGGTGGCCAGCGTGTCGTCTTCGTCGCTGAGCAGATAGACGCGGGCGGCATGCACGGCCGCCAGCAGGCCGATCATGGCCAGGATGACGCCCGGCACATTGAAGATCGGCTCTCTCGAGCGTGGTTGTCCGCGGCCCACGGGCCCTCCTTGCTACTCGAAAGCGCCGCTTTGCCGTCCCTGCCGCAGCCACCGCTCGGCCGGCCCACGCACTGAAGTGCGTCGACGGCTTCAGCGTAAACGATGAATGAACGCACCCGCCCGCCGCACCGCGATCAGCAACCTCTGATGGCATGGAACGTGCTGATCTCGCAGTCAGCATCTGGGCCAGTCATCTGGGCCAGTATCAGTTGCCCGCAGTCCCCGCCAGTATATTTGGCGCCCGCACCGGCCGGACGAGATGAAGCACAAGATCAGCCATTCCCTCTATTCCTATTGGAACGAAATTCGTGGCCAGCGCGTGGCGCCGCGGCGCTTCGAGATCGAACCGTCCCGGATCGCGAGCATTCTTCCCGATACGTTCATTCTCGATTGCGAGGACCCCGGCCACGCCCGGTTCCGGCTAGCCGGCACGCGCATGTCGAACTTACTGGGCCGAGATGTCCGGGATGGCGATTTTCTTGATTTGTTCCAAGACCGAGGACCACAAGGCGATCCAGCATGCACTGCAACTGACGATCGAGCAGGCCGGCGTCTCCGCTGTTGACGACAGAGCCCGTCCTCGACGCCGAACCAGGTGTGCCGTCCAATCCGCAGATCGAAATCTTGCTGTTGCCGCTGTTTCATACCCAGGCGCCGTCACGCGCTTGCTCGGTTGCGCGGTGCCTCTCGAACCGCTTGACGAGCCGTGAAGCCGCTCGCACATCTGCCCCAGAGCCTCGTCAGCCACGAGACCATCTGGCCGGACGGCCGGCCCCATGCCGTCCTCCAGCAACTGAACCGGCAAAGCCCGTTCGCGCCCGAGCAACGCGGCGCCCGGATCGTTTCGTCCGATCGCCGGCGATTTCGCGTTTTCGACGGCGGCAAGGCGACGTGAACGCCGGCTCGCCAGCCGCGCGAACCCGCAGCCCCTTTCTCCTGGCCGACCTGGGCAAATTCCCAAAACGCTCCATTTTCAGTTCGCATTTAGAGGTTCGTTAAATCTCGTTCCGCATAGTCGCCTGACACGATCCAAGAGCCGCACCTCGAACGCCAAGGCAGATCATCGCCATTCGCGCCGGGAGCATTCTTAGTCACCATTGTGCTGTCAGGTTGAATTATGACGACAACGCCCTCCACGTTCTCCCGCCGTGATCCGCACATGCCCGCCCGCCTCGTGGCGGACCGCCGGCGCTTCCGGCGCGTGCACGTCGATCTGCTCGGGCGTTTCATGCGCGCCGACAAGCAGGAGTTCTCCTGCCGCATGTACGACATCTCGATCGGCGGTTGCGCGCTGCTGACCCAGTCTCCCGTGCCGGTCGAGCCCGGCGAGAAGGTCATCGCCTATTTCGATCAGCTCGGCCGTCTGGAAGGCCCGGTCGCCCGCATCTTCGATGGCGGCTTCGCCATGACCCTGCAGGCCTCGATCCACAAGCGCGAGAAGCTGTGCGCGACGCTGACCTGGCTCGTCAACAAAAGCGATCTGCCTGGCATCGACGAGCGCCGCCACGATCGTGGTTCACCCACCAACGACACGGCCGACCTCAAGCTCGATGAAGGCATCGTCGTGCCCTGCAAGATCCTCGACGTGTCGATCTCTGGCGCCTCGGTCGCGACCGATGCCCGGCCGGTCCCTGGCCAGGTCGTCACGCTCGGCAAACTGCGCGCCCGCGTCGTGCGTCATCACGAGTCTGGTCTCGCGCTCGAGTTCCTCGACGTGCAGAACCCGGCCGCGCTCCGCCGCTATTTCGGCTGAGACGGTCCGCAGGTCTAGCGCGCATTTCATCAACAGACCACTCGCACCTCAACACGCATCGCTGCCCGCGCGCGGCGATGCGCGGACCGGCATGCGCCAGCCACATGCGTACAATTCGACTAAAATACGCAGAAAATGAAGCTCAATAGCGTTGAGATTACTTAAGTCTAATCTCAGTAGTTTACTTGGTAAAACGTGATGTATTGTAAGGGGTATGGGTCGTGAGGAAGTCTAGTCTCATCATAGCGGCAGTTTCTGCTGCAGGCGGGCTTGGCGACGGTCGCGCACGCTCAAACGCGCCAACCGGTCAAGGCGCCCAACACCTATGGCGCGGCCTTCATGCGGGTCTACGGCCACGCGTCCCCTCCGATCGGATACGTCCAGTTCTGCCAGCGGCTTGCCCGACGAATGCAGCGGCAGCACGCGCGACGAAACGCGCTTCGAACTCACGCCCGTTCGCCTGCTCGAACTCGACCGCATCAATCGCATGATCAATCGAGACATCCAGCCCGCCACCGACATGGAACTGTTCGGGGTCGAGGAATACTGGACCTATCCCGACGCCCGCAAGAAAGGCGACTGCGAGGACTACGTGCTGTTGAAGCGCAAGATCCTGCTGGAGCAGGGCTGGCCGCAGAGCGCGCTGCTGATCACGGTCGTGCGCGACGATCGCCGCGACGGTCACGCGCTGCTCACCGTCCGCACCGCGCAAGGCGATTTCGTGCTCGACAACAAGTCGGACGAGATCAAGCCCTGGCATCGTTCGGGCTACGACTTCGTCATGCGCCAGTCCTATTTGAATCCGCGCGTCTGGATGTCGCTGGAATCCCAGCAAGCCGGACCACAGGTGGCGGTCTCGGCGCCGCGCAGCCAGCGCTCGGCGGAGGTCGCCCCGCGTCGGTGATGCGACCGACCGCGCATGATATTGAGAGATCAGCCCCGGACCATCCCCACCCTGTCATCCCCGACCCGTCCGGGTCTGAAACTTCAGAGCCGGCCTCGTGCAAACGAAGCCGGCTCATTTTTTTTGGTCAACGCACCCTCAGATCGCCCGCTTGGCCCGCAGGTCCTTGATGGCCTTCGCCGAGTGTCCGAGGCTTTCGAGGATCTCGTCGGTGTGCTGGCCCAGATCCGGGGTCGGCTTGAGGGCCGCGGGTTGCGGGCTGCGGCTCATATTGATGGGCTGGCCCACCACCTTGATCGCCCCGAGCTTGGGATGCTTGACGGCGCGGGCGATGCCGAGATGCTTGACCTGCGGCTCGGCAAAGGTCTGGTCGATCGAATTGATGGGACCACAGGGGACGCCGGCCTTGTTCAAGAGCCCGATCCAGTGCGCGCTGCTCTTGGTGCGCGTGATTGCATTGAGTTTTTCGTTCAGCGCCTTGCGGTTCTTCGAGCGCTTCGGCCCGGCGGCATAGTCGGGATCTCCTGCGAGGTCTTGCGCGCCGATCGCCTCGCACAGCCGCAGCCATAGGCCCTGTCCGGATGCCGCGATGTTGATGTGGCCGTCCTTGGTCTGAAAGACGCCGGTCGGGATGCCCGTGGGATGATCGTTGCCGGCTTGCGGCGCGACCTCGCCCGCGATCAGCCAGCGCGCCGCCTGGAAATCCAGCATGAAGATCTGCGACTCGATCAGCGAGGTATGCACCCACTGGCCCGCGCCCGTCCGCTCGCGGTCGTAGAGCGCCAGGATCATGGCTTGTGCCAGCAGCAGGCCCGACGTCAGATCGGCGATGGGGATGCCGACGCGCACCGGTCCCTGCCCCGGCAAGCCCGTGATCGACATCAGGCCGCCCATGCCCTGGGCGATCTGATCGACGCCGGGACGCGTCGCATCGGGTCCGCTCTGGCCGAAGCCCGCGATCGAGCCATAGACGATGCGCGGATTGATCTTGGCGACACTCTCGTAGTCGACGCCGAGGCGATGCTTCACGTCGGAGCGATAGTTCTCGACGATCACATCGGCCTTCTTGGCCAGCTCCATGAAGACCGCCTTGCCCTCGGGGCTCTTGAGATTGAGCGTCATCGAGCGCTTGTTGCGGTGCAAGGTTCTGAAAGTCGAAACCGTGGCGCGAGCCGCCCATGCCGTCGTCGGCGTTGGCGGGTTGCTCGATCTTGATGACATCGGCGCCCCAGTCGGCGAGCTGGCGCACGGCCGTCGGCCCCGCGCGATGCGCCGTCAGATCGAGAACCAACAGGCCTTCCAGCGGCAGGCGCGACGGAGATTTCTTCGAGACCGCTGATTTGGCGACCGCCGGCTTCACCGCGGCCTTGGGCCGTTTAATGGATGCAGTATTCTTGGCAGCGGCCATGACTGGTTTCCTCCTATTGCTTGGCTTAAATCGGCTGTCAGCGCCGGGCGAACATCGGCTGGTCGAAATGGGCGACGCGCGTGTGCGCGCCCCGGATCGCCACCTCGCGGAATTGATAGAGCAGCGCCGCCGTCGGCGCATGCACGCGGTTGCCCATCGTCGGCAAGGGTGCCGAAAGCATCGGCGTGGCGATCGTCTCGCCCGGCTCCAACAGCGGAATAGCCGGACTGTCGAGTTCGGAGAATGGAATGCGGAAGACCTTGTCGACCTCAATTGGATCCGGCCGCAAGTCCGCGGCGATCCCACCCCACATCACGACCGGGCGCATGCGAAATCCCGATCGCGTTTCGAAGTCGTCGAGGCGGCCGAGAACGTCGCCTTCCACAAGCGGCAGCCCCACTTCCTCGTCGAGTTCACGCAGGGCCGCCTGTACCGTCGTCTCGCCAGCATCGAGCCGCCCGCCGGGCAACGCGAACTGTCCGCTATGGCGGCGCAGTTTGTCGGAACGCCGCGTCAGCAGCAGGCAGGCGCTATCGTCGATGGCACTCTTGACGACGACCAAAGCGACGGCCGCGCGGCGCAGCTCGGGGTTGGCGATGCGCCGCACCTCGAAACGGGCGAGCTGATCCTGGATCGCCGTGCGCAGGCTGTCTTTGAAGGCATAGGGCATGTCGGACTGGCTCTCCTCGGGGTGGCGCGCTTCCACGCTCACCGTTCCGCTGCATGATTGCACTCCTACCGGCGCACTGCTAGCTCTCGCCACCATGGACGTTTCGCGAGCGATGCCTCGTGAAGCTGGCACGCAGACAAACAGGAGTTCTCATGTCCGGCCGCATCAATGCCCAGGCGCTCGATCAGCTCTTTCTGACGGCGCGCACGCAGAACAAATGGCAGGCCAAGGACGTCACCGACGCCCAACTGCGCGAGATCATCGACATCATGAAGATGGGCCCGACGTCGGCTAATTGTCAGCCCGCGCGGTTCGTCTTCCTGCGCAGCAAGGCCGCCAAGGAACGCCTGAGGCCGTTTTTGTCGGCCGCCAACCAGGAAAAGACGATGGCGGCGCCCGTGACTGTCATCATCGGCAACGACTTTGCCTTCTATGAGCATCTGCCGCGCACGTTTCCCCATACCGACGCCAAGAGCTGGTTCGCCGGCAAGCCTGAGGTGATCAATCACACGGCTATCCGCAATGGTACACTGCAGGGCGCCTATCTCATGATCGCGGCGCGCGCCATCGGCATCGATGTCGGCGCCATGTCGGGCTACGATGCGGCCGGCGTCGACAAGGAATTCTTTGCGGATACGACCGTGAAGTCGAACTTCATCTGCAATCTCGGCCATGGTGATCCCACGGGTGTGATGGCCCGCTCGCCCCGTTTCGACTTCGAGGACATCGCTAAGATCCTTTGATCGAGTCCGTGCACTCATGAACATCCTCGCGTTCGATACGTGTTTTGGCGCCTGTTCGGTGGCCGTCCGCAAGACGACCGCGCGCGGCGAGGTGATCGTGCGCGAGGAATACGAGGAGCGCGCGACGGGACACGCGGAAGCGCTGTTGCCCATGATGCAGCGGGTCATGCTGGCGGCAAACTTGGAATTCCGCGACCTCGACCGGATCGCCGTCACGGAAGGTCCTGGCAGCTTCACGGGCACACGCATCGGCGTCGCGACGGCCCGGGGACTGGCACTCGCGCTGAATAAGCCCATCGTCGCCATGACCAGCTTGATGGCGATGGCACTGCGCGCCGATCATCTGTTGGGGCCGCAACGCGCCAGCCGCACGCTCGCGGTCTGTGTCGATGCCCGCAAGGGCCAAGTCTACGCGCAATTGTTCGGCGAGAACGGCGGCGATGCCTTGTGCGATCCGCAGCTGGTCACGCCGCAAGAACTTGTCCAGCGGCTCGGCGGCCGCGCATTCCTGGCGGTTGGCTCCGGCGCGGCATCCGTTGTCGCCGCTTCGGACCTCGCATCACACGACGATCCAACAGATGAAGCCATCCCAACAGGTGAAGCCGCCCTGCCGGCACTCGAGCCGCACGCACGGCTGCTTGCCCTTCTCGCTCCCGCATTACCAATCCGCGCTCACCTCTCCCCGCTCTATCTGCGCCCGCCCGATGCCAAGCCGCAACCGGCGCGCATCGGCATTGAAGCCAAGCCCTGACTCTCAATCCTTTGCTCGTTCTCACTTGTTGATCCAGGAGAAGTCACATGCCCAAGACACGCGGAACCGGTTTGCTGATGGTGTGGACCGACATCGACGCTCAATACGAAGCCGACTTCAACCAGTGGTACGACGAGGAACACGTGCCGCATCTGCTGAAGGTGCCGGGCTTCCTGTCGGCAGGCCGCTATGTCGCGCTCAAGGGCGGCCCCAAACACCTCGCCATGTACGAGCTGGAAGACCACAACGTTCTCAAGAGCGCCGATTTCCTCGACACGGTCCGCTACAAGCCCTCGCCCGGTCGTACCAAGATCTCGGGCGGTCATGCGGGCCGCAACTACATCATCAATGCCTATCGCCAGATCTTTCCCGCGCGTCTGCAAAACATCGAGAATACGATTGGACCCTCGCCTTATCTGCAGATCGGCCGCATGGAGATCGCCCAGAACATGGAGGACGAGTACAACGCTTGGTACAATACCTGCTTCATTCCGGGCTTCCTGAAAGTGCCGGGCGTCCTGCGCGCGCGGCGCTTCGTGGCCGTCGATTGCGTGCCCAAATACATGACGGTCTACGAGTTCGAGCGCGGCGACGTCTCGGAGCAAAAGGCCTGGGACGCAGCGCGCTCATCAAGCCCGTGGAACGCGCGCATGCGGCCCCACCTGCAGCTCGACGAGGGCTCGCCCGCCGTCTTCAAGCGGATCCTGCCGAAGCTGTAGCAGATCATGGTGCCGGCGGGCGCGGCCCCCGCCAGCGCCCGTATCGCCAGGGCGTCCAGCGATGCTGCTCGTGGCGGATATCAGGTACGGGATCAAAGCCGTCGCCGGCCTGCATTCTGGTTAAGCGGATGACAGCGCGCGCACCGCGCCGTCGTCAGCCACAATCCGCGCCAAGGGCCGTTGCGATCGATCGCCTCCAGCGCGTATTCCGAGCAGGTCGGCAGATAGCGGCAGCCGCGTCCCATCAACAATCGACAAGGTGTAGCGATAGACGTAGATCGGCGCTTTCAACACGAGCGCACCCGCGCGCGAAATCACACCCAGGGTTGCGACCCGATCAACGGACCCGGCACGCGATCTTCAGGATTTGGCTGCACCGGCTGTGGCACGGCGGGCCTCGATCTGGGCAATGGCGTCCTCGACCGCATCGAACACAAGCAGCGTCGACGCATGCCGGGCCTTGTAGGCGCGGATCGGCTCGAGCAACCTGATCTCGGGCCACTCCTCGTCGGGGGGGACGCCGCCTTCTTTCAGCATCTTGCGAACGCGCGCGGCGATATCGCGGATCTGCGCGGCGCTGGCGCCAACGACGTGACGTCCCATGATGGCGGCCGACGATTGCCCCAGCAGGCACGCCTTGACGGTCTGACCGAAATCGACGACGCGATCGCCCTCCATCTTCAGATCGATGGTGATCGTCGAGCCGCACAACTTCGAATGCGCCGTCGCCGTCGCATCCGGATTCTGTAGCCGCGCGCCATGCGGAATGTTGGCCGCTAACTCAAGAATTTGCGCGTTGTAGAGATCTTCCAGAGACGACATGCAGATCCTCTTGAGGCTCGGCGCCAGTCCACACAAGCGCCTTGTTGGCGTGCGGACGACAGCGAGCGCTATATATGGCCGGATATTGTGCGATTTTGCCGAATTTGCAAGATCTACCCCGCCGCATGACCTAAAGACCAGCGCCCCCACCCGCCGGCGCCTGGGTCGTCCCGGTCCGGGTGAAATCAAGGAACGACCCTAGGTCTTTGTTTGGTCGTGCTTCTTTCGGGAAAACCGCTCACACTTTTCCCGGAAGCACTTTAGGGGCAAGGTTGACCCTGGCTCTCCCTTGCGCCACGACTCCGTCAGAAACGACGAGGATGATGCGCCATGCCTGCCAACGCGCGAGCAACCCAATGAGCAATGATAAGAGGGACGATCGGCCGATGCCTACCGCCCCTGCACCGAACGCCCCGTTCGCTGCCCGCGGCACGACGGCCGAAATCGAAAACGGCACGGCCTTCGCGCCGAAGTTCGACGCCCAGGGCCTGATCCCGGCTATTGTCACCGATGTGCGCAGCGGCGATGTCGTCATGTTCGCCTGGATGAATGCGCTGGCGTTACAAAAAACCATCGAAACCGGCTGGGCGACCTACTGGAGCCGGTCGCGCGGCGCCTTGTGGGTCAAAGGCGAGACCAGCTCGAACCGGCAGAAGGTCGTGGAACTGCGCACTGATTGCGACCAGGACACCGTCTGGCTGAAGGTCGAGGTCGAAGGCCATGGCGCCTCATGTCACACGGGGCACGTTTCCTGTTTTTACCGTTCCGTACCCGTTGGCCAGCCCTTTTCGGTCGCGACACGCCTGGAAGCTCGTGACGGCAACCCCGTCTTCGATGCGGCCAAGTCTACAAGAAGAACGCCTAGAGAACTATCCATTCTCGCTTCCCGTGAATCCGACCTAGGAGCGGTAGGGGATGGTTAATGGCCTCATGCTAGCCTGGATGATAGGGTAAGTAGCACCAGCATTGGGTCAGTGAGCGTCGATCCTCGAACAGATCGGATGCGCCAAGGCAACCCACGGTGCGGGGGAGTGGCATATGAGCAAAGGCAAGATCGCAGTCGCACTTGGCGGTGGCGTTGCCCGGGGATGGGCCCACATCGGGGTCATGAAAGCCCTGATCCAATCCGGCATCGAGCCAGATATCGTCGTCGGCACCTCGATCGGCGCCGTCGTCGGCGGATGCTACGCAGCGGGTAAACTCGACGAACTCGAAGACTTCGCCTGCACGTTGACGCGCCGCAAAGTATTCAGCTTCCTCGACTTCAATCTGTCCGGCGGCGGCCTGCTCACAGGCGCCCGTCTGTGCGACGAGTTCGATCGCCACCTCGAAAACGTGCAAATCCAGGATCTGAAACGCAAGTTCGTTGCGGTGGCGACAGAACTGGGCACCGGCCACGAAGTTTGGCTGACGCGTGGCCGGCTCGTCGACGCCATGCGCGCATCTTATGCGCTGCCCGGCATCTTCCGTCCCGTCAATGTCGGCGGCCGTTGGCTGGCCGACGGCGCCCTCGTCAATCCCGTGCCGGTCTCGGCCGCCCGCGCCCTCGGCGCGCGAACCGTCATCGCCGTCAATCTGAATGGCGATGTCTTCGGCCGTGGCGGCACCTTGATCCCCGATGTCATGAGCGCCGACGACGCGCAGCCCGAAGAACCCCAAACGGCGGCGCCGGCGCAAGCCGAGCGTGACCGGCCGCTCGGCCTGGAAGCTGCTGCACCGGCAGTTCTTCGGCCGCAGCGCCTCGGAACCCGGCATTTCCTCTGTCATGCTCGACGCCTTCAACGTCGTGCAGGATCGCATCGCCCGGGCCCGCCTGATGGGCGACCCGCCGGACTTCATGATCTGCCCGCGGCTGAACGGCTTTGGCCTGTTCGAGTTTCACCGCGCCAAGGAACTGATCCCGCTCGGCCAGCAGATCGCCGAGCGCGATATCGCCGCCTTCAGCGCCAATGGCGGCCTGCTCGGACGCGGCCACCACCAGATGACACCGGTCCTCGTGTAACCGGGACTGGCATGGGACCGCTTCCGGTTACGCTTCAGTGCGCGGCGATGTAATCGCGGATGGCGGAGACCTCGAGTTCCGACTCGGCGATCTTGAGCTTGACGACGTCGCCGATCGAAACGATCCCCAGCAGCCGTCCGTCCTCGACCACTGGTACATGCCGGAATCGACCTGTCGTCATCTGCGACATCAGCTGATCGATCGTATCGGACGCCCGGCACGTGCTGACCGAGCTGGTCATGACCGAAGTGACGGGCATCTGTAGACATGTAGGCCCATGGGTCGCCATGGCCTGGACGATATCGCGCTCCGAGACGATGCCGAGGATCTTCAGATCCGGATCCAGCACCAACGCGGCGCCGATCCGCTTGTCGGCCAGCAACTGAACCGCCTCTTGCAGGATTGCGTCGGGCCGGACCCAGGCGACTTCGGAGCCCTTGTGCTTTAAGATCGTGGCGACGTTCATCACGCTTTCTCCTCGAATGAGAGCCAAGCGAAGAGCAGCGAACAGTGCGCGCTGCCCTCGCGTCAGCGGGGCACGGCCTGGAAGATGGCAGGCATCTCGTCACTACCGCGCGGCGGCCGGAGAGGCGGTCTTGTCACCCGTTCGAGGTCATGCCGTGGACATCCGGCAGGCCAAGAGCGGCAGGACCTGCTTCAGAGGTCGACGCGTGGCATGTGAGGCCAACGCATCTGTCCAAATCGGCGTCCAACGCCAGAATGCCGCAGATGGTGCCGAGCGGCAAGGGTCTGTGGTTCGC
>CAVUIK010000016.1:0-508648 GCA_963741565.1 uncultured Alphaproteobacteria bacterium
CCGGCGGAACACTGCGGATCTACAATACATCCAATCCACCGAGTGCATCGGTGCACGAGGAAACGACCATCGCGACGGTGATGTCGTTCTCCGGCGTCTACAACAATCTGGTGCGGTTCGACCCGCAGAAGGTACGCAACAGCCCCGAGACGATCATCCCGGAGCTAGCTGAGAGCTGGCAGTGGGATGCGACACGCACGAAGCTCACATTCAAGCTGCGCCAGGGTGTCAAATGGCACGACGGCCAGCCGTTCACGGCCAAGGACGTGCAATGTACGTTTCATCGTTTGAACGGCAAGGATAAGGAATACCTGCGGCGCAATCCGCGCGGCATCTGGTACGCCCAGCTCACTGAGGTGACGACCAACGGCGACCACGAAGCAACGTTCGTCATGAAGCGTCCGCAGGCCTCGCTGCTGTCGATGCTGTCGGCGGGTTATACGGCCATCTATCCCTGCCATGTCGCCGGGCGTGACATGCGCACGAAGCCGATCGGCACCGGCCCCTTCAAGTTCGCCGAGTTCCGGAGCAACGAGTTCATCCGCATCGAAAAAAACAAGGATTATTGGAAGAAGGGTTTCCCCTATCTCGACGCCGTCGAGTGGCGCATCGTGCCGAACCGCTCGACACGAATCCTTGCCTTCACCGCGGGCGAGTTCGACATGACGCAGGTGACCGATGTTTCGATGCCGTTGCTCAAGGACGTCAGCGAGAAGGCGCCGAACGCGGTGTGCAAGATCGCGCCGACTAATGTGACGACGCACATGCTGGTCAATCGCGACAAGCCGCCCTTCGACAATCCGGAGCTGCGCCGCGCGATGATGCTCGGCCTCGACCGGCAGGCCTTCATCGACATCCTGACTCAGGGCAAGGCCAACCTTGCGGTCAACATGATGGCTCCGCCTGAGGGCAACTGGGGCTTGCCGACGGAAGAGCTGCGAAAGCTGGTCAGCTATGGCGATCCGGCGGCCCAGCGCGCCGAGGCCATCAAGATCATGGAGAAGCTTGGCTATGGCCCGACAAACCGGCTGAAGATCAAGGTCGCCACGCGTGATTTCACGACGTTCAAGGACCCAGCCGTAATTCTGGTCGACCAGCTCAACAAGATGCATTTCGAGGCCGAGTTGGAGATCATAGAGTCATCGCTCTGGTACAATCGCCTGTTCGGCGGCCAGTACACGGTGGCGCTGAACCTCGCCGGCGCGGGTATCGACGATCCCGACGGCGTGTTGCTCATGGGCTTCGACAGTACATCGGATGCCAATTTCTCGAAGTACAAGGACGCCGAGATCGACAAGCTGTTGCAAGAGCAGGCCCAAGAGGGCGATGCCAGCAAGCGGCGTCAAATCGTTTGGGAGATCGAGCGCAAACTACTCAAGGACGTGGCGCGGCCGATCATCTTCCACGGCAAGGCGGCGACGTGCTGGCACCCGCACGTCAAAGGTTACATGCTGATGGAAAACTCGATCTACAACAACTGGCGGCTCGAGGACGTCTGGCTCGACAAGTAGCGGTTCCAACCAGATGGCCGCCGGCCCGCGTCCCGGCTGGCGGCTTGGCCCAAGGCCATTCAATTCTCGGGTCTTGCTGGTCACGGAGCGCACGCCGACGCGAGATGGGACCCAGCGAAGAGCGCGCGCGTCGCGCACGACAAGCGATCGAGCCTTCGGTACATCTGATGCTGGATCCCGACGCTCGTCGCGGCGTGCGCGGCTTGAACTGACGCGCGTCGAATGAGCTCCGCTTTTCGGCCGGGAGGACGGATGAATGGGCCGCGCCGGCCTGACCCCACTATGTACCGAAACTCGTTGTTGCAAATGATTTGCAACTGCACTAAATGTGGCGGCGGATAATGGAAAAACGGTGCGATGCGTGGCTGAATTGGCGAGAAAAGCGATCGGGAACGGCGACGGCGCGGGTTGGCGCCGTACGCGGGGCGAGGCGGCACTGTCCGACGTCAACCGGACTATTCCGGTGGCCGGCGGCGATTGGCGCCGCATGGCGGCCTTCGTCGGGCCTGGCTATCTGGTGGCTGTTGGCTATATGGACCCCGGGAACTGGGCGACCTCGCTCGCGGGTGGATCAAAGTTCGGGTACACGCTGCTGATCGTGGCACTGGTCTCCAACATCATGGCGATCGTGCTGCAGTCGCTGTGTGCACGCCTTGCCATCGCTTCGGGCCGGGACCTGGCACAGGCCTGCCGTGACGCCTATCCGGACTGGGTCGCATGGCCACTGTGGCTGCTGGCCGAGATCGCGATCATCGCGACCGATATTGCCGAGGTGATCGGTACAGCTATCGGACTCAATCTGCTGTTCGGGCTACCGCTCGAAATCGGCGTGATCCTGACGGCACTCGACGTGTTTTTGATCCTTTATCTGCAAAAGCTTGGGTTTCGTTATCTCGAGGCGTTCATCATCACGATGCTCGGCGTGATCGCGGTGTGCTTTGCGGTCCAGATCGCACTCGCGAACCCACAGTGGGGGCCGCTGATCCGTGGGTTTGCACCGACAACGGAGATCATCACCAACCCCGATATGCTCTATCTGGCGCTCGGTATCCTCGGCGCGACCGTGATGCCGCACAATCTCTATCTGCACTCCGCGATCGTCCAGACCCGGGCCTACGGGGACTCGATCACAGAAAAGCGCCAGGCGCTGCGCTTCGCGACGATCGACTCCACGGTCGCGTTGATGCTGGCCCTGCTGATCAACGCGTCGATCCTGATCCTGGCCGCGGCAACGTTCCACAAGACCGGGCGGACGGACGTTGCGGAGCTCGGCCAGGCGCACGCGCTGTTGTCGCCGCTGCTGGGATCGCTGATCGCACCGTCGCTGTTCGGGATTGCCCTGCTCTGCTGCGGACTGAACTCGACCGTGACGGCGACGCTGGCGGGGCAGGCCGTCATGGAAGGCTTCATCGATCTGAAGCTGCAGCCGTGGGTGCGCCGTCTGGTGACGCGGGGCATCGCCATCATACCTGCGGCGGCAGTGACGCTGCTCTATGGCGAGAAGGAAACGGGCAAGCTGCTGATCCTCTCGCAGGTGGTGCTGTCGCTGCAATTGTCGTTCGCCGTGGTGCCGCTGGTGCAGTTTACGGCGAGCCGGGCGAAGATGGGCGAACTGGTCGCGCCGCGTTGGCTGGTGGTGTTTGCCACGGTGATCGCTGTGGTGATCATCGCGCTCAATATGAAACTGCTGTTCGACTGGGTGACGGGTTGAGGCGAAGCCGCCTCGGGTTGGGGGTGCGTGGTGACACCAACACTGGGTCGCTAGCTGGGCCGGATCAGCGCAAGGGCCGTATCCGACGGGCAACCCGTCGGCCCAGCCCGATCAATCGTTCACATTTCCCGCGCCCGAGCGTGGCGCCAACGACCAGTCGTTCCGATTGATCGTGCGGCCGTCCATCTGGGGACTGGAGGCGCGGTTTGCGGTTCTCCAATTTGGTCGGGACAAAGCCCCTCCGGCTCACCGGTGTGCATGCCGGGTTGCAACTCGGCGGCGCGGCGATACTCCCAGGAACCAATCGGCGCGTGACGTTCGGTGGTGCGGGCGACGTTGCGATAGCGCCCGGAGAGGTTGTCTGGAGCGATCCGGTAGGCCTTGCGATCCGCGATCCCGGCGCCGCGGAACTGAGTGGGCGCAAGCTGGCCGTGAGTTTTCGGGTCGAGGGCGAGAGTGGGCCGATGACGTGGCACGCGAAGGCGCTGCAGACATCGTATGTATCGCCCCCAGGTAGCGCCGCAGTCTGCAGCGACGAAGGCGAGGCAGCGTTCCCGTATCCGACCGCATCGTGGTTCTTTCTTGATGCGCTCGAGATGGCGATGCCGGAGGGGAGCTCGGCGATCGTCTGCTTCGGGAACTCGATCACGGACGGGACCTGCTCGACCATGAACGGCGACGACCGCTGGCCGGATGTCCTGGCGCGGCGTCTCTATGCGCGGCTCGGCAATCGCATCGGCGTCGTGAACGCCGGCATCGGCGGCAATCAGATTGCGGGGCCGGCCCGCTATGGCGCAGCGCATCCGTTTCCCGGCGGTCCTTCTGGACAGTCGCGCATCGAGCGGGATGTGTTGGGGCTCAGCGGAGTGAAGGCGCTGGTCTGGCTCGAAGGGATCAACGATTTCTCGGCCAACGGGAATGCGTCCCTCGACACGGTGACGGCGGCGCTAAGCGAGACGATCGGTCGGGTGCGAGCGGCAAGCCCTGGCATACGCGTCATCGGCGGGACGGTTCTGACGGCGATCGGGACGCCGCTTGTCCAACACGGGTCGGCCGAGCAGAACGCGAAACGGCAGGCCCTGAACCGGTTCATCCGCATGAGCGGGCTCTACGACGCCGTCATCGATTTCGACGCGATGACGGTGGACCCGGCGACTGGCTGCCTGAAGCCCGAGTTCGTGCCGGATAGTACCATTGGCGGTCCGGGCGACCGGCTGCACCCGAACCGCGTCGGCTATCTTGCGATGGCGATGGCCGTCGACCTTGCGGTGTTCGGCGCGATCGCGTGAGGCAAGGGATAAGCTGTACTTACTTGTCGAGCCAGGCATTCTCCATGCGCCAGCTGTTGTAGAGCGAGTTGTTGTGGCTGGTGACGCCCTTGACGTGGGGATGCCAGCAGGTGGCGGCGCGATTGTGCAGGATGATCGGGCGCGCCACGTCTTCGGCGATCTTGCGCTCGACCTGCCAGAGGATCTGCTTGCGCTTGACTGGATCCGTCTCGCGGGACTGTGCGAAGATCAGCTTGTCGACCTCCTCGTTGCAGTAGGCGGTATAGTTGCGGTCGGACTTGCAGGTGTAGTTTTCGACGAGATTGACATCGGGGTCGTCGACGCCGACACCAGTCGTATTGAGGCCGACGGCATACTCTTTGCGCTGCACCTTGGCGTGCCAGATCGTGGTGTCGATGACGTCAAGCTCGCCGTCGATGTGGATCTTTTTCATCTGGTCGATGAAGATCACGGCGGGATCGCGGTAGAGGGGAATGTTGCGGGTCGCGACTTTGACTTTCAGTGGCTTGTCCTTGCTGTAGCCGAGACCCTCCATGATCTTGCGGGCTTCAGCGATGTTGGTTTCGATGTTGGTGCCGTAGCCGGGAAGCTTCGCCAGTTCCTCGGGCGGCATGCCCCATTTGCCTTCGGGCGCTGGCAACATGACGACGCCGATCATCGATTTGCCTTCGGCGAGGATGGTGTTGAAGGCGGGACGGTCGACGGCCATCGCCATGGCCTTGCGCACTTGTGGATTGTCGAAGGGGGGAGCACCCGCATTGACGATCATGTTGATCGTGTTGTTGGAGGGAACGAACTGGCACTGGGCGTTTGGTGTCTTGGCGTTGATGTCCTTGAGGCCGGAGACGGTGATGTCCGAGACGAAGGTCAGGTCGATGTCGCCGGCCATAAAGGCCAAGACGCGCGTCGAGCGATTGTCGATCACGCGATAGTCGATGCCGTCGAGGCGCGGCAGACCCTTCTTGAAGTAGTCCGGATTCTTGACGAGGCGGACGCTTTCGTTGCGCTTGTATTCAGCGAGTTTGAACGGTCCCGTGCCGACCGGCTTGGTGCGCATGTCGCGCTGGGAGACATGGCAGCCATAGACCGGCGAGTAGCCGGAGGCGAGGAGGGCCAGGAAGGACGGTTGCGGCCCCTTCAACTCGAACGCGACCTCATGGTCGCCGTTGACGGTGATGGCCTTCAGGTTGTGATACCAGACCTTACGTGGGTTCTTGCGGAAGTCCTCGGAGGAGGCAAGGCCGGAGACGAGATCGAACGTGCACTTGACGTCCTTGGCCGTGAAGGGTTGGCCGTCATGCCACTTTACGCCCTGCGCGAGTTTGAAGGTGATCTTGGTTTTTGCGTCGTCCCAGGCCCAGCTCGTCGCGAGGTCGGGGACGATGGTGTCGAGGCTGGCTTCGGCCTTGGCCTGGTCGAACATGACGAGGTTGTTGTAGACGGGCATGAACGGAAAGACGGTCGAGATCGTCGCTTCCTCGTGGATCGAGGCGGACGGCGGGTTGTCCCAGATGTAAGAGCGCAGTGTGCCGCCTGACTTCTGCGCGAGGGCGGGGGCGGCGAGTGCCAGCAGTGCCACAATGGCGGCGGCTCGTGGCAGGACGACAGTTCGGATCAACATACTCTGGTGTTCCTTGGCTGACGCTAAAGATACGGAGAGGTTAGCAGGTCGATGCGGCCAGCGGCGCGATGCCCAGACGATAAACGCGGATGGCGTTATCATGAAAGAGTTTCATGCGGTCGGCGCGCGGCAGGGAGGCTGTTGCGGCCTTGAAGCCGTTATAAATTGTGTCGAAGGAGCCGGTGAGGCCGTCGACCGGGAAGTTCGAGGCGAAGAAGCAGTTGTCGATGCCGAAGCTGTCGATGATCTCGTGAATGATCGGGCGCTGTGCGGCGTAGGGCCAGCCAATGCCGTTGAGGCCGAAGCCGGAGATCTTCATGCTGACTTGTGGTGCGCTGGCGGCTCGTTTCAGGGCGGTTCGCCAGGCCCCGATCGCCTCCGGCGAGCGGTCGACTGGCAGGAACGCGTGGTTGATGACAACGGGCGTCTCCGGGTGGGCCGAGATCAGATCGAGCAATTCATCGACGTGCCACCAGGGCGCCTGCAACTCGAAGTGCAGCCGATGGCGCGCAAGGGCGGCATAGCCGCGCCGCCACGCCGGATCGGTCATGCCCGCGGCAGCGCCCCGCACGATGCGATCCGGTGAGGTGGCGGCTGCGGGCTTGTGTCGGATGCCTTTGACGAACGGAAAGCGGGCATGGGTGGCCAGTTCCTCCGGCGCTTGAGGGCGGTGGAGAAAGGTGCGCGCGACGTGGGCCGCGGGAAAGCGCGGATTGGCGTCGTGCAGCGCGGCGGTCCAGCGTGTTTCTTCGATGAGCCGCGCCTCGTCCCACTCAGCTTCCATAGTGACGGTGGCGACGACGTTGTGGCCCGCGGTTGCGCGCCTGTAGTCGGCCAGTAGGAAGTGGTGGCGGATGGCTGCGTAGTCGCCGTAGCGGAACGGGAGCCAGGGCGGCTCGGTGAGCCACGGCTGGGCGCCGAGCGACAGATCCCAGAAGTGGTGGTGGGCGTCGATGATGGGTAGGTCGGCGTCGGTCATCATGCGGCCTTGGACAAAGCGCGCCCGACGAGTTCGGTGAGGATGCGGCCGCGATCGGCGGCGCTCATGGTTCTGGGTGTCGACATGCGCGCCGCCACCAGCATGGCATTGCGGCTGGCGCCGAGGTTGGCTTGTCCCGTGCCAGCAATGTCGTAAGCGGTACCGTGCGCAGGCGTGCAGACCGGGAACTGATAGCCGCCGATCAGAGTGACGCCGGATTCGAAACCCATCAACTTCATGGCGATCTGGCCTTGATCGTGGAACATGGTCTGGACGGCGTCGAAGTCGCCACGCTTAGCGCGCACGAACACAGTGTCGGAGGGGAACGGGCCTTCGCAGGCGATGCCCTTGGCCTGCGCGGCTTTCACCGCTGGCTCGATGACGTCGATCTCCTCGCGGCCGAAGTTGCCGCCTTCGCCGGCATGCGGATTGAGGGCGGCGACGGCGATGCGCGGCTTGGCAAAGCCGGCCTCGCGCAGGCTCGCGTCGGTGAGGACGAGCGCATTCGTGATCGAGCTCGATGGTCAGATTCTTGGATACGTCCTTCAGCGGGATGTGGCTGGTGACGCGGGCATTCCAGAGGTTGCCGAGAATATTGAACTCGCGGCCAGGGCGAGTTGGCGCCGGTCTCTTCGGTGATGACAGCGATCTCGTCCTCATAGTCGCCGGTGGCGAGTTTCATGGCGTGCTTGTTGAAGGGCGTGAAAGTCATGGCGTCGGCCACGCCCGCATTGGCGAGGCGGAGCGCAGTGCGGAAGTTGGCCATCGCGAATGTGCCGCCTTCCCGGGAGGCAACGCCGCGAGTGACGCGTTTCGGATCGAGATGGCCGAGATCGACGAAGGTTGGCCGGTCAATGGGCGCCAGCGGTGTGCCGTGTGTCCACGTTGCCATGTCGCAGGAGAGCTTCGCTGTAGCTTCACCTTCGGCCAGGACGCGGCGATCACCGATGACGATGAGAGCGGCGGCGGCGCGCACCTCGGCGTCGTTGATCAGTTTCGCGGTCAGCTCCGGGCTGATGCCGCATGGGTCGCCCATGGCGAGCGCGAGGATGGGGCGGACAGAGGTGGTGGCGGTCATGTGTTGTCCTTCGGGGCGGAACGGTGGGTTGCGGGAATTAAGAGGGACGGTCGCGGTCGTGGACGTAACGGCGGTCTTGATAATCGGCATGCGGCTCGGAGTGGACGATCTTCACGCGGTCGCGCGGCTTGAAATAGATATCGGCGGTCAGGCGCGCGTCGGTCGCGGTCATGGCGATATCGATGGATTGGCGAATGTAGCCGGTGGGGAGATGCGTGGTCTCGAGCTCGTCGAGGGCGGCGAGCCGCTCGTCGTCGACCTCCCAGATTTCGCCGACGATGTGGTGGCCGGTGCCTGCCTCCGGAATTACGACGGGCGAGAAATAGCGACCCTGGACGATCATCGGATAGCGTTCGAGGGTGGTCGCCTCACCGACGAAACGCGCGCCGTCGAGGAGTGCGTGGTTGGGGAAGCCGCGCTTCAAGGTGCCATAGACGAAGATCAGGTGGGGCATCTTTGTCATTCCAGGTGCTCAGGCGGCCAGGTGCTCAGGCGGCCAGGTGCTCAGGCGGCCAGGTGCTCAGGTGGCAGGCTTCGACAGAACGACGCGATGGGTCCCGGGCATCAAGCCGGGAAGACACGTCGGGTCAGTTGGCGCCTTCGTAGCGTTTGACGCGGACCTCGCCGGTGATGGCGTGCGCGATCATGCCTTCCTCGCGGCAGACACGGGCGATGACCGGGCCGAGTTCGCGGGAAGCGCGGCGCGTCAGGCGCTCGTAAGTGACGATCTTGGTGAACTTGTGCACGGAGAGGCCGCCGGTGTAGCGCGCGGAACCCGCGGTCGGCAGCGTGTGGTTGGTGCCGACGCCCTTGTCGCCGTAGGCCACCGTCGAGGCCTCGCCGATGAACAGCGAACCGTAGTTCTTGAGGCGCTCGATGTAGTAGTCGTCGCGGCCGGTTTGGATTTCCAGGTGCTCGGGCGCATAGGCGTCGGAGACCGCAATCGCCTCGTCGTCATCGGCGACGACGACAACCTCGCCATAGTCGGCCCAGGCCTTGGCGGCGTTCTCGCGGGTTTCGAGGGTGACCAACTGGCGCTCGATCTCCGTGATGACGGCGAGGCCCAGCTTGCGCGACGTCGTCACCAGCCAGGCCGGGCTGTCGGGGCCGTGCTCGGCCTGGCCCAACAGGTCGGTCGCAACCATAAATGGATCAGCGGTGTCGTCGGCGATGACGAGGATCTCAGTCGGTCCGGCGAGGAGGTCGATGCCGGCGATGCCGAACAGCTGACGCTTGGCCTCGGCGACGAAAGCGTTGCCCGGGCCGGTGATCATGTCGGCCTTCGGCATGCCGAGACAGCCGTAGGCCATCGCGGCCATCGCCTGCACGCCGCCGAGGCAGTAGATCTCGTCGGCGCCGGACATGGTCTGGGCATAAAGGGTTTGCGGATAGATGCCGTCGGAGCCGCGCGGCGGGGCGCAGCTCATGATGCGGCCGACGCCCGCCACCTTGGCGGTACCGATGCTCATGATCGCGGCTGAGATCAGCGGGTACTTGCCGCCAGGGATGTAGCAGCCGACGGTCGAGACCGGGATCAGCTTCTGGCCGAGCACGACGCCGGGCTGCTGCTCAACCTCGAAGGCCTGGATACTGTCCTTCTGGCGCTTGGCGAACTCGACGACCTGGCCGTGGCAGAAGGCAAAATCCTCCTTGAAGACCTTGGAGAGGGACTTCGATTTGGCCTCGATCTCGGCTTGCGTGACGCGGAAGGGGCCGGTCCAATTGTCGAGATCGCGCGCGTATCTGGCGATGCCGGCATCGCGGTGCTCGGCGATTTCGGTGAGCATCCGTCGAACCGTGTCCTCGACCTCGGAGCGGCGCTTCTGGATCTGCGCGGACGCCTTTTTCAGATAGTCTCGTGCCACGGTGTCATTCCCGTTCTGTTGGGCGAATTCACTTGGTTGTCTCAGCCGGCGAGGCTCGATGCCATGAGATCGGGCGCGACGCCGCTGGCTTCACTACTGTCGAAGTTCAGCTCCACTTTGACCCCATTCGGATCGATCAGGAACAGCTGGAACAGGCCCTGGCCGTCGACCTGGCGTTTGGTGAAGGCGATGCCCTTGGTCCGCAGCGCCTCGAGCATCTGGCGCAATCCGGTTGCCCGAAAGGCGATATGGTCGATGACGCCACTGCCCTGCGTCTCAGTCGATTGCTGGCCGAGATAGCGCATGCGGTTCTCGGTGACACCGGCGCCGCCTTCAGTGATGTGCAGCACATCCTCGTCGCCGATGTAGAGCCAGGCGACGGGAAACTTGAAGTCGGGGTGGGGACCTTCGCGCATGCCGAGGACGTCGACGTACCAGGCGACGGTGGACGTGATGTCCCGGGTTTGGATGAGAACGTGCTGCAGGCGATGCAAGGTCATAGCGTGGTCCGGATCGTTGGGCGCGATCGGCGCCCTTATGCGCGCCGACGCTTCCGTGGGAGGGTGCCTTAGAACTGGCGCGGCCTCAAGGCTTGGCAAGATGTGCGCGGCCGGTGGCGCCGCGCTCGACGCGATCGAGGAACTCGGCGAGGCGGGCCGAGCACTCGGCCGCATGCGAGAACGGCAGACCGTGACGAACGCCTGGGAAGATGGCGAGCTCCGCGTGGGGGATTAGGCTCAGCAACTCGGTTGCCATGGCTGCGGGGACGAACGGGCTGCGATCCGGCATCAGGATCAGGAGTGGCGCCTTGAGCTTGGACAGGTCCTTGGAGAGGTCGGCAGCCGCCAGCATCTCGCCAAGCCCAACGGTGACGTGCTCCGGCGATTTGTCCTGCTCGGATTCGAACCACGATCGCTGCGCCTCGTCCAGGGCACCGGGCGCAAAACGGCGTTCCATCATGCCCCGGCTCCAGGCCTTCACGCCCTGGCGGCGAAACTCGTCCCGCCAGCCTTTGACGTACTGGATGCCCATGCCGCGAAAGGCGGTGTTGCTGACCGTCGCAGATGCAATTTTGTCGGGGTGGCGGATGGCGGCGGCAAGCACAACAGTGCCGCCGAGGGACTCGCCAACCAAATGGGCGGGGCCGCCGCCCGCCTTCTCGACGACCCCGATCAAATCTGCAACCAACTCATCCATGCTCCAGGTGTGGCCGGCCGGCGGCACGACGGACTGTCCGTAGCCCCGCAGATCGAAGCGCGTCACGGGGCGACGGGCGGCAATCGTCGGCAGCCACGCCGCCCAGATGTCGTGGTTGGTCCCGATGCCGTGGTTGAAGACGACCGGTTTTCCGGCCCTGATCCAGGGTGGGCGCAGGTCGGTCTGGGACCAAGCAATGCCGCTTTCAAGCCGTCCGGTGGTGGTCATTGGAGCCCTCATCTCAGTTGACGGGGAGGTTGCGGCGGTTTCGCCGGCCGGTCAACACGGGGTTGGCCAGACGGGGTTGGTCAGCGTGTCTACGGACGGTCGAAGTTGTGGCGGCTCACCCGTTCGGCAAAGAAAGTCAAATTGTCCCCGCGGTCCTTGCTGCCAACGCTTTCCTCAGATAGCAAGGGTGCAAAGCGGTCAATCCAGGACACGTGCGGCCGAAGCTGTACAACCTGGAATAATGGGAGGACGGACTTTGCAGCATGGTCTGCCAGCGTCAGGCAATGCCTGGACGGCCGCTTCGGTCGTACCAGCCGGCGCTGTGGCGCGCGACAAGGTGGTCCTGGAGGTCGAGGATCTGCACGTCCATTTCAAGACGTCGCATGGAACCGTGCGCGCCGTCGAGGGCGTGACCTATAAGGTTCATGCCGGTGAAATGGTGGCGATTGTCGGCGAGTCTGGCTCGGGTAAGTCCGTGTCGGCGCTCGCGGTGATGCGCCTGCTGCCGCCCAACACGGCCCGCATTCTCAATGGGCGCATCAAGTTCGAGGGCCGGTCGCTGCTCGAACTCGGCGACGAGGAGATGCGCAAGATCCGCGGCCGCGACATCTCGATGATTTTCCAGGAACCGATGACGTCCTTGAACCCAGTGCTCACGATCGGGCTCCAGATCAAGGAACCGCTGCTTATTCACATGGGAATGAGCGAGGAGCAGGCGACCGAGCGGGCGATCGAGCTGCTGACGCTCGTTGGCATCACCGATCCGGCAAACCGGCTCGCGCAGCATCCGCACCAGTTGTCCGGCGGCATGCGGCAACGCGTGATGATTGCCATCGGCCTCGCCTGCAATCCGAAATTGCTGATTGCCGACGAACCGACGACGGCGCTCGACGTGACCATTCAGGCGCAGATCCTCGAGCTGATGAAAGACCTGTCGCGCCGGCTGGGCGTCGCGGTTGTCATTATCACGCACAATCTCGGCATCGTGGCGCGTTATGCCGACCGTGTGAACGTCATGTACGCCGCGCGCCTCGTCGAAAGCGGTGTGGCGGAGGCGGTGTTCGGGCATCCTCTGCACCCCTACGCTCGCGGGCTGTTGTCGGCGGTGCCGCGTCTCGATCGCGGCCGATCCGCCAAGCTCGCCACCATCGAAGGGGCGCCGCCGAACCTGCTCAACCCGCCCGAGGGGTGCCGGTTCCGGCCGCGGTGCCGCTATCAGCTCGAAGCCTGCGCGCATGTGCCGTCGTTCGTCGAGGTCGAGCCCGGGCATTTCGCGGCCTGCCATCGGGCGCCCGAGATCGACGCACTCGACCGGGCCGAGACGGCCAAGGGCGTGACGATGGGTGCGCATCACGAGGTGGCCGGCGACAAGACCATGCTCGATATCAAGCACGCCAGCAAGTTTTTCGAGGTCGGCGGTGGTTTTCTGCGCGGACCGAAGAAGATTGTTCGCGCGGTCAACGACGTTTCGCTAACGGTCCGGGCCGGCGAGACAGTTGGGTTGGTCGGTGAATCCGGTTGCGGCAAGTCCACACTTGGCCGGCTGGTCCTGCGGCTCGAGGACCCGACGGCCGGTGAGATCCTGTTCGAGGGTGTCGATCTCGCCCCGATGGGCCGGAAAGATATGATCGACGTGCGCCGCAAGATGCAGGTCATCTTTCAGGATCCGTATTCGTCGCTCAATCCTCGGATGACGGTCGGCCAGATCATCGGCGAGCCAATGCAGGTGCACGACATCCTGCCGAAAGAGAAGATCGAACCGCGAGTGGCCGAGCTGCTGCAACTGGTCGGGCTCTATCCCTACATGGCGTTGCGCTATCCGCACGAGCTGTCGGGCGGGCAGCGGCAACGCGTCGGCATTGCCCGGGCGCTGTCCGTCAATCCGCGCGTGATCGTATGCGACGAGGCCGTGTCGGCGCTCGACGTGTCGATCCAGGGGCAGGTGATCAACCTGCTCGAAGATCTGCAAATCAAACTTGGGCTGACGTATCTGTTCATCGCGCACGATCTCGCTGTCGTGCGCCACATCTCGACGCGCGTCGCCGTGATGTACCTTGGGCGTATCGTCGAATTCGCTGAGTTGGCCGAGCTGTTCTCCAATCCGAAGCATCCCTACACACAGGCCCTGTTGGCCGCTGCTCCGGTCCCCGATCCGGTGGTCGAGCGGACTCGGCCGCGCACCATCATCAAGGGCGAGCTGCCGAGCCCGCTCAATCCGCCGTCCGGTTGCGTCTTTCATCCGCGCTGCCCGAAGGCGACTGAGGCGTGCAAGGGCGACGTTCCCGCCCAACGCGAAGTCGCCGCCGGTCATATGGTGGCTTGCATCCATGCCTGACACATTCGCTTCACGTCCCGTCAAACAAGAGGTCACGTCATGAAGAAACTCGTCCTCGCCGCGGTCTCGTCCGCGCTGCTATCGGGCGCGGCGGTGCTGCCGGCTACCGCGCAGACGCCAAAGAAGGGCGGCATCCTGAATTTCGCGGTAGTGGCCGAGTTGCCGTCGACCGACTGCCATCGCGAGACGACGTTCGCGATGGTGCATCCGGTGGCGCCGCAATATTCGACGCTGCTGAAGTTCGTCGGGCCGCACGACAACAGTAAGATCGTGGGTGATCTGGCCGAGTCATACGAGGTGTCCAAGGACGGGTTGACCTATACGTTCAAGCTGCGCAAGGGCGTAAAGTTCCACGACGGATCGGACTTCACAGCCGCGGACATCAAGGCAACCTACGACCGCATCCGCAATCCGCCGGAGGGCGTGATTTCCGCACGCAAGGCGCTGCACGGGGCGATCGACACGATCGAAACGCCCGATGCTCACACGGTGATCTTCAAACTCAAGCAGGTCGAGACCTCGCTGCTGTTGCAGTTCGCCTCGCCGTTCAACTGTGTCTTTAGCGCGGCCGAACTCGCCAAGGACATCAACTATCCCTCCAAGAAGGTGATGGGGACAGGCGCCTTCCAGTTCGTCGAATACGTCAAGGGATCGCACTGGGTCGCCAAGCGCTTCGACCAGTACTTCGTGAAGGACCGGCCTTATCTCGATGGCTACAAAGCCTATATCGTCAAAGGGACGGCGGTCGTCTCCGGCTTGCAGGGTGGCCAGTTCGACGCGGAGTTTCGCGGTCGCTCGCCAGCCGAGCGCGATCAGCTGATGAGCAGCTCGGCCAAAAACTCGTTCTCGGTCGTTGAGGGTCCCTGGATCACGAATATCAATCTCGTCATCAACAACGAGCGCAAACCGTTCGACGACGTGCGCGTGCGGCAGGCCCTGTCTCTCGCGATCGATCGCTGGGGCGGCGGCGTCAACCTCGGCAAGATTTCCTTGATCAAGGGCGTCAGCGGGACCTTCCGTCCGGGGGCGCCGTGGTCGTTGCCGACGGCCGAGCTCGAGAAGATCCCCGGCTTCTGGCGTGACATCGAGAAATCGCGGGCTGAGGCGCGCCGACTGCTCAAGGAAGCGGGCCACGAGAACCTCAAGTTGAAGTTCCTCAACCGCCAGCTCGGTCAGCCGTTCCAGCCGGCCGGTGTTTACGCCGTCGACCAGTGGCGCCGCGTCGGCATCCAAGCCGAGCACGCTGAGCTCGAGACCAAGCTCTATTTCGACTCGCTGGGCAAGGGTGATTTCGACGTTGCAGTCAACAATATCTCGGACTTCGCCGATGATCCGTCGGCCCAGTTCAATACACTCCTGAGCAACAAGATGTCGGGTGTGCCGTACTCGCGGCACAGCGATTACAAGCTCGATGAGTTGTTCGTCAAACAGGCCAGGGAAGTCGATCCGGTAAAGCGGATGGGGTTGGTCAACGAGTTCGAGCGGACGGTGCTCACGCAGGCCTATTCGATGCCGTTGCTGTGGTACCAGCGCATTGTCGTGAACAACAAGAAGGTCAAGGGTTGGGATCTGCAGCCGAGCCACTTTGCCGGACAGACGCTGGTCGACGTGTGGCTCGATCAGTGAGCCACGATTGATCCGCGCAAAGCCAAGAAACGGTCCAGGGAGACGAAACGTGAAAAGACTAGTGACGGCGGTGATTGCGGGTGGCTCGGTCCTGTTCGGGACCGGAGCTGCCTTAGCGCAAACGCCGAAGAAGGGTGGCATCATGAAGTTTGCGGTGGTTGCCGAACCACCGACGATCGATTGCCACGCGGTGTCGACGTTCGCGTTCGCCCATCCGGCGCGCGCGCACTATTCGACACTGCTGAAGTTCAAGGGCAATTACGATGCACTGAAGGTCGTTGGTGACCTCGCCGAAAGCTGGGAGATGGCCAAAGACGGCCTCTCCTACACGTTCAAGCTGAGGGACGGCGTGAAGTTTCATGACGGCGCGCCGATGACGTCGGCGGACGTCAAGGCGAGCTATGACCGCATCGTCAATCCACCTGACGGTGTGGTGTCGGTCCGCCGCGCGCTGCATTCCGACATTGGCGCAATCGAGACACCGGATGCGAAAACCGTCGTCTTCAAGATGAAGCGGGCGAATTCGTCGATGATGACGCACTTCGCCTCGCCCTGGAACTGCATCTATCGGGCAGAGAAGCTGAAGGAAGACCCGAAGTTTCCGGAGAAGACGGTCCTGGGGACTGGCGCCTACCAGTTTGTGGAATACAAGAAGGGCGAGTCCTGGACGGCGAAGCGCTTCGACGGCTACTTCATCAAGGACCGTCCGTACCTGGACGGGTATCAGGCGTTCTTCGTCAAGTCGAATTCGGTGGCGACCGGTATCATCGGCGGGCAGTTCGACGCCGAGTTCCGCGGGCGCAATCCGAAAGAGCGCGACCAGATCATGGACGCCATGAAGGACAAGGCCGTCACGGTCGAAGGGCCGTGGGTGACCAACCTGATGTTCACGTTCAATACGGAAAAGAAGCCGTTCGACGACGTGCGTGTCCGGCAGGCCCTGACGATGGCGATCGACCGTTGGGGTGGCGCGCCGAGCCTCGCCAAGATCTCGGCCTTGAAGTTCGTCTCGGGCATGTTCCGACCGGGGTATGACTACGGCTTGCCAGAGTCGGAGCTGGTCAAGTTGCCGGGCTTTTCGAAGGACATCGAGAAGTCGCGCGCCGAGGCCAAGAAGCTACTCGCCGAAGCGGGCGTGCCCAATTTGAAGGTCAAGCTGGTCAATCGAAATGTTGCCGAGCCGTACACGCCCGGTGGCATCTTCATGATCGACCAGTGGAAGCGGATCGGTGTCGAAACGGAACACAGCCAGCTCGAGACGAAGCTGTTCTTCGATGCGATGAAGGAAGGCAACTTCGATGTGCTGATCGAGTTCATCTCGGACTTCGCGGATGACCCCTCGGCCCAGTTCGACAAGTTCCTGACGGCCGAGAAATCCTCGCAGTCGGCTTCGCGACATAAGGACAAGCTGCTCGACGAGCTGTTCGACAAGCAAGCGGCGGCGGTCGATCCAGCCGAGCGCAAGAAACTCGTCAACCAGTTCGAGGTCCGCGGGATTGACACAAGCCTATTCGGCGCCGCTGCTGTGGTGGCAGCGGATCGTGACCTACAACAAGAAGATCAAGGGGTGGGAGCTGCATCCGAGCCACTTCACCGCCCACGATTACGTCGACGTCTGGCTCGACCAATAATCTAGAGAACGGGAACCGGAGGATATCGCTCCGGTTCCAACCGTCACAAAGGCGCCTCTCATGTTGACCTACATTCTCAGGCGGCTACTGCTGGTGATCCCGACCCTGATCGGGGTGGCGATCGCGGTGTTCTTCCTGATCCGCGTGGTGCCGGGCGACGTCGTCGTCGTGAAGTTGCGGGCGGATGGAGCGCAGGTCACCGAGGAGACGATCCAAGCCGAGAGGAAACGGCTGGGCCTCGACAAGCCGATGCTGGTTCAGTTCAAGGACTACATGATCGGTCTGGCGACGGGGGATCTCGGCAAGTCGCTGTGGACGAACGAGTCGGTCGCGAAAGAGATCGCGATCCGGTTCCCCGTGTCGTTCCAGGTGGCGATCATGGCGACCCTGATCGCGGTGTTCATAGCGATACCACTCGGGACCCTATCGGCTATCTACAGAGATACCTGGATAGACAACGTCATCCGGGTGCTCGCGGTCTCCGGGTTGGCAATCCCCGGGTTCTGGCTCGGCATGCTCATCATCCTGGGTCTGCTGGCGTTCTTCAATTGGTTGCCGAAAATCGGCTATGTCTCGATCTTCGAGGACCCGGTCACCAATCTGTCGGCGCTGATCTGGCCAGCACTGTCGGTCGGCTACCGATATGCGGCGGTGGTCACACGCCTGATGCGATCGGCATTGCTCGAGGTGATGCGCGAGGATTACATCCGGACGGCACGTGCGAAGGGTGTATACCAGGCGTTGATTGTGCGCCGGCATGCCGTGCGCAACGCCCTGCTGCCGGTGGTTACCGTGGTTGGGCTGGAGTTCGCCTTCCTGATCGGCGGGCTCGTCGTGACTGAACAGGTTTTCAACCTGAACGGCATCGGCAAGCTGTTCGTTGACGCGACCACACGCGGCGACTTCACGTTGATCCAGGGCCTCGTGCTGCTGATTGCGACAACCTTCGTTGTGGTGAACCTGATTGTCGACGTGCTCTATGCGTGGCTCGACCCACGCATCCGTCTGAGCTGAAATGGAGCCCACGCCATGACCCAGACGACAGCCTCATTTCCGATCGATGCGATCCCGAAGCGCCAGCACTGGGCCGTGCAGTTCATCAAGGCGCAGCCCCTGGGGTTCGTGGGTTTCCTGATCATTCTGCTTTACTTCGTGTTCGCGGTGGGCGCGCGATTCATTGCGCCGTTCGATCCTGAAGCCGTCGATTTCGCCTCGATGCTGACGGGGCCCAACCGGGAGCACTTCTTCGGCACCGACCAGTATGGCCGCGACGTATTCTCGCGGTTGGTCTATGGCGCGCGGACGGCGCTCGCGGTCGGGATCATCTCGGCGTTGATGGGCTGCACGGCGGGGGCTGTGCTCGGTGCGGTGTCGGGCTATTTTGGCGGACGCATCGATACGATCATTCAGCGGATCGTCGATATCCTGCTGTCGTTTCCGATCATCGTTCTCGCCATGGTGGTGGTCGCTGTGCTTGGCAAAAAGCTGGTCCTCGGGGTCGATATCAATCTGATCGCCGCGATCGCGTTGCCGATGGTTCCAAAGATGGCACGCATCGCGCGCTCGTCGACGCTGTCGATTGCGCAGATGCCTTATGTCGATGCGGCGCGGGCGGCTGGCTACAGCCACAGCCGAATTGTGCTGCGCCACATCCTGCCGAACATCATTGCCCCCTACCTGATCATGACGACGGCATTCATCGCGCAGGCGATCCTGCTGGAAGCGTCACTGTCGTTCCTGGGGCTCGGCGTCACCGAGCCGACCCCGGCCTGGGGGCTGATGCTTTCCGGCACGTCGGCCGACTTCTACAAGGCAGCGCCCTGGATGATCCTGTTTCCGGGATTGGCGATCACGCTCGCCGTGTTTGCGTTCAACTTGCTCGGCGACAGCCTGCGCGATTGGCTCGATCCGAAGATGAAGGGGTGAGAGTGCGGGGTCTGACCTTAAAAGAGTGCGGTCCGGCCCATTCCTGAAGATTGTTCCAGGGGGCTGACTCCGGCGAACCCCGGCAACCCCGACATCAAAGTCGTCGGGTCACGCGAGAGAGCTTGAGCCATCCTCGATCTGTCGCGGCGGCCCGAAAACCAACGAAGGGCTGCAGCGGGTGCGTCTGCTCCGGCCAAAGCCAGCGCGCCACACCTGATGCAACCCATCGCTTAAAACACTACAATCAGCGTTGCGCTGTGTCACGCAAATTCGCGCACCAGAGTTAATCCGGGAGCGTTCTGGGGCCGGCGGCGGCCCTCACTCGCCCTGCAGAAACTTGAAGTCGCAGCCGTCGGGCGCCTGCATGACGGACTCGCGGAACAGCCGGTCGTAGCCGCGACCGGGCAGCGGGATCTTGCGCTTTGCCCATTCGGTGCGCCGCGTGGCGAGCACGGCCTCGTCAACCAGCAGATCAAGGCGCCGCTCCTTGACTGAGAGGCGGATCTTGTCGCCGGTTTTCACGAAGGCGAGGGGCCCGCCAATGTGGGCTTCCGGCGCGATATGCAACACGATGGTGCCGTAAGCTGTGCCGGACATGCGCGCGTCCGACATTCGGACCATGTCCTTGACACCTTTCTGCAGCAGCTTCTTCGGTATCGGTAGAAAGCCGGCTTCCGGCATGGCGGCAGGCGACGCTGGGCCGACGTTCTGGAGAATAAGGAAGTCGTCGGCAGAGACGTCGAGGTCGGGATCGTCGACCCTGGCGTTCATGTCGGCCAGACCGGTGAAAACGACGGCGCGGCCGGTTTTTTCGAACAGCGATTTGGTCGCGGCCGACCGCTTGATGATGGCGCCATCCGGGGCAAGCGAGCCGAACAGCGCGACCAGACCGCCCTCGGGCTCGAACGGGTCCTTGGCGGGGCGGATGACGCGGCGGTCGACATAGGCGTCGGCCTCGCCGGTGAGGCGCTCGCCGAGCGTGTCGCCGGTGACGGTCATGCAATCGAGGTGGAGGAGCGGCTTCAATTCCCGCAGGATCGCACCGATGCCGCCGGCGGCATAGAAGTCCTCCATGTAGAACTCGTTGCCGACCGGCTTCACGGCGGCCAAGACCGGCGTCGAATCCGAGAGCTCGTTGAAGCGGTGGAGGTCGAGCTTCAAACCGACGCGGCCGGCGATGGCGGCCAAGTGCACGACACCATTGGTCGACCCGCCGAGCGCCAGCAGCACGCGCGTGGCGTTGTCGATCGACTTCTGCGTGATGATCTTGTCGGGCGTCAGGTTGGCGCGGATCATGCGGACGGCGGCAGCGCCCGTAGCTTCGGCGGCGCGGATGCGATCGGCGTGGACGGCGGGGATGGCGGCGGTGCCGGGCAGCGTCATGCCGAGGGACTCAGCGATCGCGGCCATCGTCGAGGCGGTGCCCATCACGGCGCAGGAGCCAGCTGTCGTGACGAGGCGGCTTTCGACCTCGGCGATGTCGGCGGCGCCCATCCGTCCGGCGCGGTATTCGACCCAGAATTTGCGGCAGTCGGTGCAGGCGCCGACCCGGTGCTCGCGGAAGCGCCCGGTCATCTGCGGTCCGCCGATCAGTTGGATCGCGGGCTTGCCGGCACTCGCCGCCCCCATCAGCTGGGCTGGCACCGTCTTGTCACAGGCGCCGAGCATGACGACGGAGTCCATCGGCTGGGCGCGGATCATCTCCTCGGTGTCCATCGCCATCAGGTTGCGGAACTTCATCGAGTTCGGCGCCATCGTCGACTCGTGCACCGAGATGGTCGGGAACTCGAGCGGCAGGCCGCCCGCCGCCGAGACGCCGCGCTTGACGGCCTCGACCAGCTCGGGGAAATGGCGGTGGCAGGGATTGAAGCGGCTGTAGGTGTTGGCGATGCCAACGACCGGCTTTTTCAGCTCGTCGGCCGAATAGCCCATCGAGTGCGCGAAGGCGCGGCGCATGTAGATTGAGAAATCCGGGTCGCCGTAGTTTTGGAGGCCACGCAAGAAGCCGCGCTGTGGGACGGACGTGAGCTTGTCCTTGGCGGTCGAGCCGGTGCCCTTGCCGTTGCCGGGTTTCGTCGTCTTCGCCATCGTCGTGCTCCCTGAGTGTCACCCGCAGTTGATACGGGCCTTAACGTTTCATCAAGCGAACAATGGAAAGATTTAATTAATGCGTCAGTTGCGGTCGAGGAGGGTTTGGTCATGCCGATGCCGATCGAAGGGGCCCATCGCATCACGTCGAGCCTCAATGATGTCCAGAACGACACCGGGCGCGTGGCGTTCTGCGGGCCGTTCGTGCTGTCGGCGATCACCGGGCACACGGTCACCAAGGTCGAGGACGAGATCCGCGCCTTCCGCGGCTTGCCCGAGGAACGCAAGCCCGTGATCCGCGGCACCTACACCGAAGAGGTGGCGGCCGCCCTGGCGCACTTCGGCTACCGGATGGAGCTGAAGGAGGGCTATATGCATCTCGAGCGCAAGTCGCGCCCGTCGGTGTGGAGCTGGATGCAGAAGCCGCGCAATGCCTGGGCACATTACATCCTGGCGATCCACAAAGGCAAAGAAGGCCACTGGATCCTGATCAAGGGCGTGAAGCTCTGCGACACCTACAGCCAGGGCAAGTGGCAATTCGTCTGCGACGGCCCGCACAAGGGTGCGCGCATCATGGAAGTGTTCGAGGTGAAGCGCGACCTGGGCGTGTAAAGCGCGGTCCGGCGCCGAACGGCCGGGTCAATGGTGGCCGCTTACGGACGCCGCCCCAGACGTCAAATTGCGGGCCGCGGTTGACGCGGATGCGATTGACCGGGGTCAAGGCCCTCCTGATGCCATGGCGCATATGTGTGTGCTGCTTGGCAATCGGGATCAGCATATGCTCAACCCTACAGACAAAGCTTGGTCGCCCTATCTTGCGGGTGCGGTCATCGGCCTCCTTCAGATCCCAACGTTCCTGTTGATGGACACTGCGCTCGGGGCGTCGTCGTCGTTCGTCACGGTGGCGGCGCATCTCGTGTCGTTCGTCTATCCGGCTGTGGAGACGATCAAGTACTTCGCGAGCCACATGTGGGGCGCAAAGAACTGGTGGCAGGTGGCTGTCGTGACTGGAATTGCAATGGGCGCCTATGTGTCCATGCGTATGTCGGGCGCGCGTCGGAAGGCGGTGTCGCCCATATGGTCGCGGATGATGGGCACGGGTTCGCTCGGGTCGCGCGCGCCGGTGGCGTTTCTGGGCGGTTTCATCATGCTGTTCGGGGCGCGGATCGCTGGCGGTTGCACCTCGGGACACGGCATATCCGGCATGGCGCAGCTGGCCGTTGGATCAACGGTGGCGGTTGCCGCGATGTTCGCCGGTGGGATCCTGACGGCGATGGTGCTCGGGCGCAGGTGATAGGAACGATGCAATGTCTGTGATCTCTGGAATTTTGATCGGGCTGGCAACCGGCTTCGTGTTCGGATTCGCGCTCGAGAAATCGCGCGTGTTCGAGGCCGGTGTCATCGTTGGCCAGATGCAGCTGAAGAGCTTTCTGATGCTGAAGGTATTCCTGGCAGCGGTGATCACAGGTTTGATCGTCCTCGCCGTGCTGAATGGGCTATTCGGTGTGAAGCTCAGCCTCAAGCCGCTACTATGGAAAGCCGATATCATCGGCGGGTTGATCCTGGGGGTCGGCATCGTGCTGGCGGGCGCGTGTCCCGGAACGTCGCTGGCGCAGGTGGGCGCGGGCTACAAGGATGCTCTGTTCGTCGTTGCCGGTGGTCTGGCTGGAGCCATGGCGTACGGTTTTAACGATGCAGCGATCACCCGCGTCTTTGCCGAGACCGGCGACAAGGTAGGTTTCAATCAGCTGCTGGGCCTGCCGTTCTGGGTCGTTGCACTGGGGTTTGCTGTTGTCTTGGCGGTCGCGCTGGCGGCACTCGAGCAGTCTGCCTCGTGGCGGGACGAGATCGGCGCGGATCATGACGGAGTGACAGATGCTGCGACGATGAAGGGTACACCCGAAGCGATCAGCGCGCGCCATTCGGCCTAGGGGGCGCAATGTCCTGGTACGACCGTTTGGGATCGGAGTTGACGGTCATGGGTCTGGTTCGCATCGCTGTCTATCTGGCGATGCTGCTGTTTGGGCCCTTGGGAGCCAGCGCGCTGGACCTTCACGAATTCTGGGACGGCCGGTGCAAGGATTGCCACGGCCATGCCGGCAGTTTTGCTCGCGCGCGTTTGACTTCTGAGAAGGGTGTCCTCGTCGGCCAACATCCGAAGCGCGACATGAAGCGCTTTCTCGGGCAGCACGAGATGGGACCGGCAAACGTCGAGGGCATCTACGCCATGCTGCTGGCTCAGGTTTCGACATCGCCGGTATTCCAAGAAAAGTGCGCCAGCTGCCACAAGACGGCGGCCGAGTTCGCGCGATCATCGCTGATCATCAAGGACGGAAAGCTCTCCGGGCGCCGCAATGGCCGGGACGTGGCGGGCTTCCTGGTCCGGCACGGAGGGCTCAAGCCGGAGGAGATCCAAGCCATGGTCGATACGCTGTCCCGTGTCACTGGTGAGGTTGGGGCCCGATAGCCGACGTGGTCACGTCAAGGACGATGCGTCGCGCCACTTGCCGGCAGTGGGTCTCGCGAATGAGGAGCGTGCAAATGAAACCGATGATCGAGCCGGCGATCAGCACGATGAAGGCGAAATCGGTAGCCGGCGGCATCGTAGACGCGCACGCCGCCCGCCATCGTGCTGGTTCAGGACAACCTGAACACCACACGCCCGCGTCACTGTATGAAGCATTCGAGCCGGCCGAAGCCCGCCGGATCGGCGAGCGGTTCGAGTGGCACTACAGCCCGAAGCATGGCAGCTGGCTCAATCTGGCCGAGTCCGCGTTGGCCGTTGTCTCCGGCCAGTGCCTCGCCCGCCGCATCCCAGACGCCGCCACACTCAAGAGCAAGGTGGACGCTTGGCGCAAACGTCGCAATACTCATAATGCCAGGGCCAAATGGCACTTCACCACCGCCGACGCCCGTGTGAAGCTGAAGAGCTTGTATCCGGCACTTTAGGAGATGCAGGCCACTCGTTTCGTCAGGCGGCTCATTAGAGTTAGAATTCCGCGACCTGCAGGTTGCATTTCATGCCCAACGTATTCATCAGCTATGCGCACGCCGATCGAGATGCGATCCGGCCCATCATCTCCGCGATCAGGCGCGCAGAGCTTGATCCGATCGATGCCAGCCACATGAGCCCGGGCATGTCCTGGGACGCGTTTATCGACCAGGCGATGAGATCAGCCGAGTGCGCCGTCGTCATCTGGTCCGATGCGGCGGCCGGTTCGGCGTCGGTTCAACAGGAGATCCATCGTGCCATTCAAGCGTGGTCCGAGGATCGGCTGGTGCTGGCGCGGCTCGATGGCACGCCGCTACCCGCGGGATTGGCTGACTTGCCGGCAATTGATATCGGCGGCCCATTTCCGGAGATCGGCGCGGCCGAGGTCGCGAGGGCCGCGAGGGGTGTCATGGACCGGCACCTGCCGCCGGTTGCTTCAGAGATGACGCTGCCCGCCTCGGGGAGGACGGATTACTCCACCTCACGCGGCTCCCATAGGGACACCGGCTCCAAGTGGCCATGGCTTGCTGGCGCGATGGTTTTTCTCGTTGCCGTGGGGGCTGGACTGTCGACGCTCAGGTTGAGCAAGCCTGCTGTCGTGGTGATGGAGACAACCAAGCCTCCGGTCGTCCAGCCGATCGCCAAATCGCTCGATCCCGGTCTCGGTGTGGCCATGCTAGCGGCACTTGGCGGCATCGGCGCCTTGATCTGGCTCGTGCGGCGGATGTCGCGCCGCGTCTCGCACGATCAAGCGTCTGTTACTGCGCAGGATATCGGGAAGGCCTCCCTTGGAGCTGCGAGTGCCCGCTCCGGGCCGCACGACATCTTTGTGTCCTACAGCCGCCACGACGCGGCGGTGGTGGACCGGCTCGTGAAGGAAATTGAGCGAGCCGGTTTCACGGTCTGGATGGACCGCACGGCAGCACACGGTGCTGAGCGGTATGCGGCACCCATCGTCAAGGCCATCAAATCATCGCGGATCGTTGCGCTGATGTGCTCGCAAAACGCGTTCAGTTCGGCGTCGGTCATTCGCGAGGTTTACGTCGCCGGCGACAGCCGCAAGTCGTTTCTTGCCATCCAACTCGATGGCGCTGAGTTCCCCGACGAAGTGCAGTATTTCGTGTCCGGCTTTCCGCGGCTGCCAGTTGAACACTTTGACGCCGGTAGTGTCCGCGCAGAGATTGCGCGGCTCATCGCAACTTGAACCTCGAACTCACGCGGGGCCGGCAAACGCCAGCGTTACGCCGTGTCCGGCGCTGGGTGGGACGACGATCATGTGGTTGTGTGCGTAGGTCGCAAGACCGGCCTTGTCGGCGTGGGACCGCACGGCCTCGAGGTTGTGGCAGGTATAGCGGATCGCAGCGAAACCCGATGATGGGGCGCCGGCGCCGCACGCAGCCGCACCATAGCGTGCGGCAAGGCCTGCAGGTGTCACCACCTCGAGGGTGCCGCGGGCGCTCGGTAAGAGGCGGGTGTCGGCGTCTGGCGCGTCGGCCTTGCCGCCGATGAATCGTTCGAAAAACGGCACGGTGCGGTCGGCGGGATCGCTGAGATAGGCGATCGCTCCTACGCCCGTCACCCTGTTCGGGTGCTGCTGGTAGGCCGGGTTCCAGAAGTTCTCGGGGTGATGTTGCTGGCAGGTGAAGAACACGGATTTCGCGACTTCCGGTGCCCGTGCAAAGGCCAGCGTGAAGGCGACGTGCACATCTGCGCCGTCGGGCCGCTTGCCGCGCCGCTCGAAGAAGAAATTCGGCACGCCGCCGATGCCGGTTGCGGTGAAATCGGCTTCGTCGCCCTTGGCGTCGCGGCCTTCGAGCACGAGGCCGACGAAGCCGTCACGCTCGGCCACATAGTCGGCGATGGTGAGCGCGAAGGCTGCCGCCGGGTGGTCCGGCGGCAGGCGCTGGAAGCCCGGCTCCGTGGTGATCAGCTCGAGGAACACGCCCGGAAACTGCACGATGTGGTTGAGCGTGCCCCAATCGTGCCGATTCTGCGCGCCGACCATGAAGCCGAGGCGCCGGTAGAGCTCCGCCTGCGCCGCCAAATCGCGCGCGGGCAGGATCAGATGGTCAAAGCCGCGCACCATGGCGTCTCTCCTTGGCGCTACCTCCCAGCCTTGCCGGCGGCGCGGATCTGGGAGAGCGTCTGGCGGGGCGTCAACGCCTCGGGATCGATCTTGACCTCGATGATCGAGGGCTTGTTGGCGTCGAGGGCGCGCTGGAAGGCGGCCTTGAAGTCGGCCGTGCGCTCCACCGTCTCGCCGTGACCGCCGAAGGCCCGGGCGTAGGCCGCGAAATCCGGGTTGATCAGCGTGGTGCCGGAAACACGCTCGGGATACTGGCGCTCCTGGTGCGCGCGGATCGTGCCGTACATGCCGTTGTTGGCGACGATGGTCACGATGTTGAGGCCGTATTGCACGGCTGTCGCGAACTCCTGGCCGGTCATCAGGAAGCAGCCGTCACCGGCGTAGTTGACCACGGTGCGCGTGGGATCGGCGAGCTTGGCGGCGATGGCGGCAGGCAACCCATAGCCCATCGAGCCGGACGTCGGCGCGAGGCAGCTGCGGTAGCCCTTGTATTGGGTGTAGCGGTGGACGAAGGCCGCGTAGTTGCCGGCGCCGTTGGTGACGATGCCGGTTTCGGGCAACATGTCTGAAACGGTTTTCACGACCTCGGCGAACTGCACGGAGCCGGGCGTCGCGACCGGCTTGATGTAGGCCTCGTAGGCGTCACGCAGCTCTTTGCGATGCGCGCTCCAGGGGGTTGCGGCGGGCTTCGGCAAGGTGTCCAGCAACTCGGCGAAGGTGGCCGCGGTCGCATTGATCGGCAGGTCCGCCCGATAGACCGAGCCGAGCTCGTTGCCCGAAGGGTGCACATGGACGAGGAACGACTTCGGTGTGGGTATGTCGATCAGCGTATAGCCCGAGGTGGTCATCTCGCCGAGGCGCGCGCCAACCACGAGCAGCAGGTCGGCATTTCGCACGGCGTCGGCGAGCTTGGCGTCGAGGCCGATGCCGGCATGGCCGACGTAGCAGCGATGCCGGTTGTCGATGTAGTCCTGGAACCGGAACGCGGCGGCGACGGGCATATCGAAGCGGTCGGCGAACGCCTCGACCTTCTTCTGGATGGCGCGGCTCCAGCCGGGACCGCCGATAATCATCACCGGGCATTTGGCCTTGGCGAGCGCAGCCTTGAGGGCGGCGGCATCGGCGGCGCTGGGCGAGGGGAGCGCGAAACGAGCGGGCTTGGCGTCGGGCGCCTCGCCGAGCGCCGACAGCATGTCCTCGGGCAAGCCGAGCACCACGGGACCGGGACGGCCATTCATAGCGGTGTGATAGGCGCGGCTCACATACTCGGGAATGCGCGTGGTCGAGCGGATGACGGCCGCCCATTTCACGAACGAGGAGAACAGGGACTTCGTCTCGATCTCCTGGAAGGCTTCGCGGTCCTCGTGCTGTTCGCCGGGGAGGCCCAGGAACATGATCATCGGCGTCGAATCCTGCTGGGCGATATGCAACCCGGCCATGGCGTTGGCGGCGCCCGGACCACGCGTGACGAAACAGACGCCGGGTTCGCCCGTGACCTTGCCCCAGGCCTCGGCCATGATGGCAGCGCCGCCTTCCTGGCGGCAGATCACGGTCTTGATCCGGTTGGAATCATGCAGCCCGTCGAGGGCGGCAAGGAAGCTTTCGCCGGGAACCGTGAAGACGGCACTCGTGCCTTGCGCCTCGAGTTGGTCGATCAGGATCTTGCCGCCGTGCCGCATCGGTTCTTCCTCGCTGGGTGGATTTGGCGGCGATCCTAAGCTCCGATGCTCCGGGGGTGTAGTGGAAATTTCCGGGGCCAGATTGGGGAAACCGGGGATGAGCGGGTTGTGCCGCTTTGCGGGCCGGCGGCGTCGCCTATGCTGGGCCGATGATTCGATGGAACGGGACGCTCAGGGCCGCATTGGCTCAACGATGGCTCGGACCGCGCGCGGCTGCCGCGGTGGGGCTGCTGGTGTGCGTGCTGGTGCTGCTCGGGCGGGGCCCGGCGCAGGCGGAAAGCCGGATCGCGCTCGTCATCGGCAATTCCGGCTATACGGTCGCCCCGCTCGCCAATCCGAAGAACGATGCCGAGGCGATGGCCAAGTCGCTGAAAAGCGTCGGCTTCGACGTCACCAAACTGATCGACATCGACCAGAAGGGGATGCGCCGCGCCGTCGTCGAGTTCGGGCGCAAGCTGCGCAACTCCGACAGCGTGGGGCTCTTCTATTACGCGGGGCACGGTGTCCAGGTGGACGGCGCGAACTTCCTGGTGCCGGTCGGCTCCGATATCCGCGATGAACAGGAGGTCGCCGTCGAGGGCGTCAATCTCGAGGAAATCCTGAAGACGATGGAGCGCGCGTCGAGCCGCATGAATATCGTTGTGCTGGATGCCTGCCGCAATAATCCGTTCGAGGGCATGGCGCGGTCGGGCTCGCGCGGGTTGGCGCCGGTGAGTGCACCGGCGGGCACGTTCATCGCATTTGCGACGGCGCCCGGCCAGGTCGCCCTCGATGGGACCGGCGACAACAGTCCCTACAGTGCCGCGCTCGCGCAGGCGATTCCGTCGACTGGCATCGTGCTCGAGGAGGTGTTCCGCAAGACACGCCGGCAGGTGCTGGCGGCAACCGGCAACCGGCAGACGCCGTGGGAGCATTCGTCGCTGACCGGCGAGTTCTACTTCAAGCCGAAAACGGCCCAGCCCGAAGAGAGCCGGCGCACGGTTGCTCTCGATGGACTGGACGATGCTGAGCTGGCGGAAATCCTGGCCTGGGACCGCGTCAAATCACTGAACGATGCCGCGCTGTTCAAGCAGCATATGGCCAGGTATCCGAACGGCATCTTTGCCGATGTCGCCCGCGTCAAGCTGGAACAGGCGACGACCCGCGTCAGCGAAACCGGGGCCGGGTCGGTGGCCGGCTGGATCGGCACCGTGCTCGGCGCCTCGCGCGGCGATCCCGAGGCCGAACGCCTGCTGGAGGCCGCGGTCAAACTCGACACGGTGGGAACACCTGAGTCTCAGGTCGAAGCGTTCAAGCTCTATATGGCGGCCGCCGAGCGCGGCTTGCCGCCTGCCATGCATCAGTTGGCGCGCGCCTACGACAAAGGCCGCGGCGTCGACAAGAGTCTCATCGAGGCGGCCGTCTGGTATCGGCGCGCGGCGGACTTTGGGCACCCGCCGTCGATGGCGTCGCTCGGCACCATGCTCGAACATGGCGACGGCGCGCCGATCGATCTGGCGGAGGCGTTGCGTCTCTACCGGACCGCTGCCGAAGCGGGTGAGCCGAACGCCATGACGAGCCTCGGCTATCTCTATCATCAGGGACGGGGCGTTGGTCGCGATGGAGTCGAGGCACGCAAATGGTATGGCAGGGCGGTCGCCCAGGACAATCCGCGCGCCATGTACAATCTGGCGTTGATGCACGTTCGCGGCGAGGGCGGCGAGCGCGATTTTGGCGAAGCGGTGCGCCTCTTGAAGAAGGCGATCGAGAAGGGGCATGCGGGGGCAATGCGTGAGCTGGCTTTCCTGTTCGATGAGGGCCGCGGCGTTGGTCGCGATGCGAAGGCCGCGGCGGACTATCTGCTGGCGTCCTACAAGGCGGGGCACCGGGATGCGCGCGTTGACCTGCTCGGACGGCCAGAGGCGCTCAGCAGCGCGACGCGGCGCGAAATCCAGAAGCTCTTGACGGCAGCCGGCGTGTACCATGGGCGCGTGACCGGCTACTTCGACCCGGTGACCCGCCGCGCCATCGAGGCCTACGCCGGAGCGTAAGGCGCCAAACCGAGGCGGGCATTCGACATTGCGGCAATGGCGGTTTAAGACGCGGGCTATGCAGAGAACGATGAAACCCGAACCCGCGTCCGGGCCAGCGTCACCGCGCCGGACGGGGTGGCTCGCCTGGCTCAATCCCGACGCCAGCCAGTTGCGGGCGCTGCGCGCGCTCTATCCCTACATCTGGCCGAGCGACCGGCCGGACCTGAAGCGCACGGTCGTCATCTCGCTGGTCTTGATGCTGATCGCCAAGCTGGTCACCGTGACCATGCCCTATACCTTCAAATGGGCGACGGACGCGCTGGTGGCGGCGGCGGGCGGCCGGCTGCCGACAGACGAAACGTTGCGCTGGCTGATCGGCGCGCCGATCCTGGCAACGGTGGTCTACGGGCTGTCGCGGATCGTGATGGTGCTGCTGACGCAGGCGCGCGAGGGTCTCTTCGCCAAGGTCGCGATGCATGCGGTACGCAAGCTGGCGCTGGCGACCTTCGAGCACATGCACCGGTTGTCGCTGCGCTTCCATCTCGAACGCAAGACCGGCGGCCTGACCCGCGTGCTCGAGCGGGGGCGGACGGGCATCGAAAACATCACGCGCATGACGCTGATGACGCTGATCCCCACGATCATCGAGTTCGCGCTGGTGATGGTGGTGCTGGCGATCGAGTTCGACTGGCGCTATGTGGCGGTTGTGGCGGCGATGATCGTCGCCTATCTCAGCTTCACGATCCGCGCCACGGAATGGCGGGTCCAGATCCGCCGCTCCATGAACGAGAGCGACACCGACGCCAACACCAAGGCAGTCGATAGTTTGCTCAACTACGAGACGGTCAAATACTTCGGCGCCGAGGAGCGCGAGGCCAAGCGCTACGACAGGTCGATGGAGCAATACGAGCGCGCCTCGGTCAAGACCTACACGTCGCTGGCAGTTCTCAATACGGGCCAAGCCGTCATCTTCACGATCGCGCTGACCATCTGCATGGCGATGTCGGCTCTGGCGGTGGTGCGCGGGCAGAACAGCGTCGGCCAGTTCATCATGGTCAATGCGCTGATGCTGCAGCTGTTCATCCCGCTTGAACTTCATGGGCATGGTCTATCGCGAGATCAAGCAGGGCATCACCGATATCGAGCGCATGATGGACATCCTGGAGCAGGCGCCGGAGGTGCCGGACAAGCCCGGCGCCAAGCCGCTCGCGGTCAGCGGTGGTACAGTGCGGTTCGATAACGTCAAGTTCCACTACGATCCCGAGCGACAGATCCTGGAGGGGCTGACGTTCGAGGTCCCGGCCGGCAAGATGGTGGCAATCGTCGGCCCGTCAGGCGCGGGGAAATCAACCATCAGCCGCATCCTGCTGCGGTTCTACGACGTGTCGGGCGGTGCGGTGACCATCGACGGTCAGGACATCCGCGAGATCACGCAGGCATCGCTCAGGGCCGCGATTGGCGTGGTGCCGCAGGACACCGTACTGTTCAACGACACCATCCTCTACAACATCCGCTATGGTCGGCCCGATGCCTCCGACGCCGACGTCGAGGCCGCAGCCAAGCTCGCCCAGATCGATACCTTCATCCGCGCGCTGCCGGAGGGTTATCAGACGATGGTCGGCGAGCGCGGACTGAAACTTTCGGGCGGCGAGAAGCAGCGGGTCGCGATCGCCCGCACCATTCTCAAAGCGCCGCCGATCCTGATGCTCGACGAGGCGACGAGCGCCCTCGACAGCCACACCGAGAAGGAAATCCAGGACGCGCTCGACCGGGTGTCAAAGAACCGGACGACGCTGGTGATCGCCCATCGCCTGTCGACGATCATCGGGGCGGATACCATCATCGTGCTGGAGCAGGGGCGTCTGGTCGAGCAGGGCACGCACGGCGAGCTGATGGCGAAGAGTGGGCTCTATGCCTCGCTCTGGAACCGGCAGCGCCAGGCCGAGGCCGCGCGCGAGCAGTTGGCGCAGGCGCTCGAAGCCGAGAAGCGCCTCCAAGGCGAGAAGATCACCGCGGGGCGATTGGCGGGCGGCTGAGGTGCGGGTGCTCACCAAGATGTGTCGACGTTAACGCGCACGCGAGCCGGATGCGATAACCTGCGCGGCATGACCGAGCCTGAGCCGTCTTCGCCCTCTGAACGCCGCCGCCAGGGTCTGCGCAAGACCGGGGCGAGGGCGGGCGCCGTCGCGTTTGCAGCCATCCGGGTGATCCGCGCCACGCGCCGGATCGTGTGGGGCCTCGCCCAGGTTCTCCTCGCCCTGATCGTCATTTTCGAGGAGTGGGGCTGGCGGCCGCTGGCGGCGTTGCTTGGCCGGCTCGCGAAACTGGCGACCGTCGCGCGGATCGAGGCGCTGGTGGCCTCGCTGCCGCCATATCCCGCACTTGCCGTGTTCGCTCTGCCGTCGCTGCTGTTGTTGCCGATCAAACTGTTTTCGTTTTGGCTGATCGCCGGCGGGCACCTGGTGAGTGCAGGTGTCCTGTTCATCGGCGCCAAGCTGGTCGGCACGGCGCTGGTCGCGCGCATCTTCATGCTGACGCGACCCGCGCTGATGCAACTGGGGTGGTTCGCGCGGGCCTACTACACGTTCACGCCGTGGAAGGAGGCGCTGTTTGCAGGAATTCGCCAGTCTTGGGCCTGGCGATATGGGCGTCTGTTGAAGGTCCGCATCAAGGGCGCGGTGCGCGCAACCTGGCTGCGGTGGAAGCCGGCCGTCGAGCCGCTGATCGCGCGTGCGAAGGCGCTGCTGCGGCGATCTTAAGCGATCAGGCCGCCACGAACTCGGCCTTCGCGTAACCCTGCAGGTAAAGCAGCGCGGTGAGATCGCCCTGGGTGATGCTGGCGTGCGCCTCGGCGGACACCACCGGTTTGGCGCGATAGGCGACGCCCAGGCCGGCTGCGCGGATCATGTCGAGATCGTTGGCGCCGTCGCCGACCGCCAACGCCGCCTGCGCGTCGAGCTTACGCTCGGCACAGAGCGCATCGAGCATGGCGCGTTTGGCCTCGCGGCCAAGGATCGGCTCGACGACGCGGCCGGTGAGCTGGCCGTTGGCGACCGCGAGCGTATTGGCGCGATTGGTCTCGAAGCCGATGGCTTTCGCGACTCGCGACGTAAAAAACGTGAAGCCGCCGGAGACGAGCGCGGTGAAGGCGCCATTGGCCCGCATTGTCGCAATCAATATGCGCGCGCCCGGCATCAGCGTGATGCGGTCGCGATAGACGGCTTCGAGTTGCGCCTCGGTGATGCCCGCCAGCAGGCCGAGCCGCTCGCGCAAGGCGGCCTCGAACGGCAATTCGCCGCGCATGGCGCGCTCGGTGATCGCAGCGATCTTCGGCTTCAGGCCGAGGACGTCGGCCATCTCGTCGATGCATTCCTGCTGGATCATGGTTGAATCCATATCGGCGATCAGCAAGCGTTTGCGCCGGCCGGCGTCGGCCACCAGATTGATATCGAGCGGCAACCCGCCGATCTCCGCGCGGACGGCATCGACGATCAACCGGGCGAGGTCGGCGTTGGCGGCAAACGGGATGTCGACCGCCTCGTCGTCGGCGAGCCAGCGCGGTTCGCCGAACAGCACGGGGCTGCGGAGCCCTAAGATCTGGTCGACGGCGTCCTCGATCGCGGTGTGGCCGGCGGGGCCGCTGTTAAGCACCAGCGAATAGGCGGACATGGGCTCCCCTTGCGTGTTCCAACGAAGCCGGTAAAAGGCTCCGGCGATCCAAAGCCCGCCTAAATACCGCTCTCCCGGGGGAAAACACAATGACCGCCATCACCGATATCATCGGCCGTGAAGTCCTCGATTCCCGTGGCAATCCGACGGTCGAGGTCGATGTGGTGCTGGAGGGCGGCGTGCGCGGCCGCGCCATCGTGCCGTCGGGGGCTTCGACGGGGGCCCACGAGGCCAACGAGCTGCGTGACGGCGACAAGGCGCGTTACCTCGGCAAGGGCGTGCTCAAGGCGGTCGAGGCCGTCAACAGCGAGATCTACGATGCCTTGCGGGGCATGGACGCCGAAGACCAGCAGCGGATCGACCACGCGTTGCTGAAGCTCGACGGGACCAAGAACAAGGCGCGGCTCGGCGCCAACGCCATTCTCGGCGTCTCGCTGGCAACTGCGAAGGCGGCAGCCCGCGCGCGCGGTCTACCGCTCTATCGCTATGTCGGCGGCGCGCTGGCCCACGTGACGCCGGTGCCCATGATGAACATCATCAATGGCGGCGCGCATGCCGACAATCCCATCGACATCCAGGAATTCATGATCATGCCGGTCGGCGCGGCCTCGTGCCGGGAGGCGATCCGCGTTGGCGCCGAGATCTTCCACACCTTGAAAAAGGGTCTCTCCGATGCGGGCCACAGCACCAATGTCGGCGACGAGGGCGGCTTTGCGCCGAACCTCAAAAGCGCCGACGAGGCGCTGGGCTTCATCATGACGTCGATCGAGAAGGCCGGCTACAAGCCCGGCCACGATGTCATGCTGGCGCTCGATTGTGCCGCGACAGAGTTCTACAAGGGTGGCAAGTACGTGCTCGAAGGCGAGGGCAAGACGCTGGATGGCGGCGGCATGGCGACCTATCTCGCCGGCCTCGTGTCGCGGTATCCGATCATCTCGATCGAGGACGGTATGTCGGAGGACGATTGGGCCGGCTGGAAAGCGCTCACCGATCTCATCGGCGCGAAGTGCCAGCTTGTCGGCGACGATCTCTTCGTCACCAACACGGAACGGCTCGCCAAAGGCATCGCCGGCAAGACCGCGAACTCGATCCTGGTAAAGGTTAACCAGATAGGCTCGTTGACGGAGACACTGGCGGCCGTCGATATGGCGCATCGCGCGAGCTATACGGCGGTGATGTCGCACAGGTCCGGTGAAACCGAGGACGCGACCATCGCCGACCTCGCAGTGGCGACCAACTGCGGGCAGATCAAGACGGGCTCGCTCTCGCGCTCGGACCGGCTCGCCAAGTATAACCAACTCATCCGGATCGAGGAGGAGTTGGGCGATATCGCGCGCTACGCCGGCCGCAGCGTCATCCGCAAAGGGTGAGGTTTGGCAAGGGTGATCCTGCAACCGATCGAATGACGCGAAATCAGTCGGCTATTTACGAGGATTTTACCCGCGCCCTGTAGAACCACAACTGTCCCCGGTTGGACCGGTCAGTTTTGCGTCATCTCCCAAAAAGAGAAAGCCAGTTGTTCAGATGCGGCGCAATTTTGTGTTGCTTATGTGCCTGGGTCTGACCACCTACTTCGGCTTTCACACGATCCAAGGCGGACACGGTCTCGATGCGCGATCCAGACTGATCTCCCGCTCCAACACGTTGGAGCAGGAGATCAGGGCGCTCGAGGCCGTGCGAGCCCGGCTCGAGCGTGATATCGCGCTGCTCTCCGAAACATCCCCTGATGCGGATCTCGTCGACGAGTTGGCCCGCCACATGCTCGGCCTGGCGCAACCTGGCGATCGCCTGCTCATCGAGCCGCGCCGCTAACCCGTATTTTCCAATCGGCTCGGCCACTCCCCGCGGCAGGTTCGCGCCAGGGAATTGCGCCTGACCTCGCAGATGCGAAACGATCGTTGGCGGCCGCTCCGGCGGCGGATGACCGCCAGCGTCGGCCTCGATGGTGTCAATCGCGACGATGCGGCCTGGCTGCGGGTGATGCCGGGGTCGGCCTTTGGACCTGGCTTGCCTGATCGCGGCAAAGCGGGGTGATCACGAGCCATGGGTGCTGTCTATTCGGGCAGTTGGAGCTGAGTCTGCCGGGGTGCCGGGCGTGCGCGGGGGTGGCACCGGCCCGTTGCCTCGTGTAGGTTCCAGGCAAATCAGTGGTGCAGCGGGTCTCAGCGATCCGGCTTGGCAAGGAGGCTCCATGGCAACGTCCGGGACGGATGGAACGTCGAACGTCGTCGCGATGTCGGCTGTCGGCCGCAACGTGCCCGCGTTCACACGCGATGAGGAACTCAAGGCCTACCGCGAGATGCTGCTGATCCGGCGCTTCGAGGAGCGTGCGGGCCAGCTCTACGGCATGGGGCTCATCGGCGGGTTCTGTCACCTCTACATCGGCCAGGAGGCGGTCGTCGTCGGTTTGCAGATGGCGTCCAAAGCCGGCGACCAGGTGATCACGACGTATCGCGATCACGGCCATATGTTGGCATCGGGAATGGACGCCAAGGGCGTTATGGCCGAGCTGACGGGACGGCAGGGGGGCTACTCCAAGGGCAAGGGGGGCTCCATGCACATGTTCTCGAAGGAGAAGCATTTCTATGGCGGCCACGGCATCGTCGGCGCCTCGGTGCCGCTCGGAGCCGGCCTCGCGTTCGCCAACAAATACCGCGGAAACGACAACGTCTCCTGGTGTTACTTCGGCGACGGCGCCGCCAACCAGGGGCAGGTGTACGAAACCTTCAACATGGCAAAACTCTGGCATCTGCCGGTGATCTTCGTCATCGAAAACAACCGTTACGCCATGGGCACGTCGACGGAGCGCTCGTCGGCGACGACGAACTTCGCCATGCGCGGCGCGTCGTTCGACATTCCGGGCGAGCAGGTCGACGGCATGGATGTGCGCGCTTGTCGTGCGGCGGGAGAAAAGGTCGCCGCCCATGCGCGCGCCGGCAAGGGGCCCTACATTCTGGAAATGCTGACCTATCGCTATCGCGGCCATTCGATGTCCGATCCGGCGAAGTACCGCACCCGCGAAGAGGTCGACCGCGTGCGCGAGGAACGCGACCCGATCGAGCGCGTGCGGAAGCGGGTGCTCGAGACGCGGATGGTTTCGGAGGACGAGCTGAAAGCGATCGACGCCGAAATCCGCCAGATCGTCACGGCCGCCGCCGAGTTCGCCCAGTCCAATCCCGAGCCCGATCCGAAGGAGCTGTGGACGGATGTGCTGGTCGGGGCGTAGGTGCAGGTTGTTTTACCGTTCGATCCTTTCTCAGGGAGAAGCCTAGATAGCGATGGTGACTGTCGTCCCCAAATCCACAGCCACCTACGCCGACCTCGAGGCGGTGCCGCCGCATCTCTCACTAGTCATCCCTGGGTTTATCCCCGGGACCCATGGTGCCGCCAGTCCGGTCGCCGGAAATCTGCATGAGACGGGGTTGCGTGGTTTCAGTTTGAGCCAATGGAGGGTCTCGACGTGCTCCACCGTCTTAACGCAGCGTGCGCTGAACGATGGGTCCCGGGGACAAGCCCCGGGATGACATCGTGATTTGGACTGCCCTGACTTGTCCCGATGCACTATTGGATCTGAATGACCGAGTTCGCTAAACAACCCGCCACCTACGCCGACCTCGAGGCGGTGCCGCCGCATCTCGTGGCGGAGATCTTGTTTGGATCGTTGGTGACGCATCCACGCCCTGCGCGTCGCCATGGCGGGGCGGGAAGCGTGCTCGGCATGGTGACTGGCAATCCGTTCCAACTGGGCATCGGCGGACCTGGGGGCTGGATCTTTGTCGATGAACCCGAGCTCCACCTTGGTCCCCATATTGCGGTGCCCGACATCGCGGGCTGGCGGCGCGAACGGATGACGGAGCCGGCAGAGAAGGTTTATTTCGAGGTCGCGCCAGACTGGATTTGCGAGATCTTGTCGGACTCCACCGAGAAATATGACCGGGGCGACAAGCGCCGCATTTATGCGCATTACGAGGTCGAGCATCTCTGGCTGCTCGACCCGCGCATCAAACTGCTTGAAGTCTTCCATCGCCAGAATAGGGACTGGGTGCTGACTCATACGTACTCCGACAGCGAGAACGTCTGCGCGCCGCCGTTCGATGCGATCACTTTCTCACTTGGCCTCCTCTGGCCATTCGATCCACCTTCCGAGCCTGCAACCTGACGAGCACAAGACCGATGCCCACGCAAATCCTGATGCCTGCCCTGTCGCCGACCATGGAGGAGGGCAAGCTCGCCAAATGGCTCGTCTCGGAAGGGAGCCGCATCAAGCCCGGCGACATCATCGCCGAGATCGAGACCGACAAGGCGACCATGGAAGTCGAGTCGGTGGACGAGGGCGTGATCGCAGAGTTGCTCATTCCCGCCGGCACCGAGAAGGTCAAGGTCAACACGCCGATCGCGGTGATCCGGGTTGACGGCGAGACATCCGCTGCCGCCGCGCCGCGACCCAATGGCGGGGGCAGACCGCATGCGGCAAACGATGGCGTTCCAGCCACCGCACCAGACACACGCGGGCAGACGGCTTCTCCGGCACCAGCGGCTGAGCTGATTCCAGCCGTCCGCTCCGCGCCCGCCACCGGGGAAGACCCATTTCCATTGGGTTGGCCGGTCGGCACAGAAACGATCACCCAGACGATGCGTGAAGCGCTGCGCGATGCGATGGCCGAGGAAATGCGGCGTGACCCCGATGTGTTCCTGATGGGCGAGGAGGTCGCGCAGTACCAGGGCGCCTACAAAGTGAGCCAAGGTCTGCTCGAGGAATTCGGCGCGAAGCGCGTTATCGACACGCCGATTACAGAGCAAGGATTTGCCGGTGTCGGCGTCGGCGCAGCGATGGCGGGCTTGAAACCCATCGTCGAGTTCATGACCTGGAACTTCGGCATGCAGGCCATCGACCAGATCATCAACTCCGCGGCCAAGACGCTCTATATGTCGGGCGGCCAGATGGGTTCGCCGATTGTTTTTCGCGGCCCGAATGGTGCGGCCGCCCGCGTCGCCGCCCAGCACAGCCAATGCTATTCGGCATGGTACGCGCATGTGCCGGGTTTGAAGGTGGTCGTGCCGTCCAATCCCGCCGACGCCAAGGGGTTGCTGAAAGCGGCGATCCGGGATCCCAACCCCGTGCTCGTCCTCGAGAACGAGCTGCTCTATGGGATCAGTGGCCCGGTTCCCAAATCGGCGGACTGGCTGGTGCCGATCGGCAAGGCGCGCATCGTGCGGCCTGGACGACATTGTACGGTGGTATCGTTTGCGCGCGGCATGCAATACGCGCTCGCCGCCGCCGACATACTGGCGAAGGAGGGCATCGAAATCGAGGTGATCGACCTGCGGTCGTTGCGCCCGATCGATTGGGATACGATCATCGGCTCGATCAAGCGCACCAATCGACTGGTGACGGTGGAGGAAGCCTGGCCCACATGTTCGGTCGGCTCCGAGATCTGCGCGCAGGCCGCGATCCAGGCGTTCGACTATCTCGATGCGCCGCCGGCCAAGGTGGCGGGCGCCGACGTGCCGATGCCTTATGCCGCCAACCTTGAGAAGCTGGCTCTGCCGAACGCCGATCACGTCGTCGCCGCGGTGAAGGGTGTGTGCTATGCCTGACTTGGAGAGGTGACATCACCATGAGATCGCCGGCGCGCCGCTCAGCTACGATCCGCAAAGCAGCCGATGCCGACGTGGTCGAGGTGCGCGCTGGCGACAAGGTTCTCGGCGCGGTTCCCCGGATCGAGAGCGAGACGGGCGACACGATGTCGGGTGCATTCGCCAATCATCCCGCGTTCACCGACTTCGTCGCAGCTTTCCGCGACCTGGCACGAGCCGCGCAATTCGGTGATGCGGAAGCACGAGCGCGCGTGTCGGCTGATCTCGAGGCCCAGGGCGTGCAGGTCTGGCATACGGCGCACGACATGCGCATCGATCAACCGCATTCCCTGACGATTGTCGATGGACGCGCGCGGTTCCGCGCCAACGATGCATTTCTGATGATGCGCACGGGAGGTCTCGGATGACACCCTATACCTACAAGGGCAGTTGCCACTGCGGCGCCATTCACGTCACGCTCGAGATGACGCGTCCGGCTGAGGAAACGCAGGTGCGATCATGCCAATGCAGCTTCTGTCTGCGCCAGGGTTCGCTGACCATCTCCGATCCCTTGGGCAGGGCCGTCATCGAGATCGGCGACAAGACGCTCACGCGCTACAAGTTCGGCACTGAGACGGCAACCAGCCTAATTTGTACCAAGTGCGGCGTCTATGTCGGGGTCGTTCTGGAGGCGGATGGCGGGACATGGTCGGTCGCCAATACGCGCGGCCTCGGCATTTCCGAATTCCAAGATCGCACGGGCGTGCCGATGCTCTACGAACATGAAACGCCCGACGAGCGCGTCGCGCGCCGCAAATCAAAATGGACGCCGACCGAGATCCGTTTCAAGACTTGAGCCCATGGCAGAGCCAGCAAAGAGAAACGCGACCTATGAGGATTTTCGCGCGGTGCCCGAGGGCCTCGTCGCCGAGATCCTGTTCGGTAGCCTCTTCGTGCATCCGCGTCCTGCGCCGCCGCATGTGACAGCAGGTACTGCACTCCAGATCGAGCTTGGCGGTCCATTCCAGAAGGGTCGCGGTGGACCAGGCGGCTGGATCTTCGTCGTCGAGCCTGAGCTGCATCTGGGGCCGCACATCGTGCAGCCCGATCTCGTCGGCTGGCGCCGGGATCGCATGCCGCACATGCCGGCGACGAGCTACTTCGAGACGCCGCCCGATTGGATTTGCGAAGTGCTCTCGCCGTCTACCGAGGCGAACGACAAAGGCCCCAAACGACGAATCTACGCGACCTATGGTGTCCTCCACTTGTGGCACCTCGATCCCGTCGCGAAAATCCTTGAGGTCTTCCTGCTGCGTGACGGGCAATGGGTTCTGTTTGACACCTTCCAAGATGGCGACCGGGTGACCGCCCCGCCGTTCGACGTTGTACCCTTCGACCTATCCGACCTCTGGCCGTTGCCGTCTGCTCCCGAAACCACAGCTTGAATGAGTCCCAATGCCGATCCAGATTTTGATGCCCGCCCTGTCGCCGACCATGGAAGAGGGCAAGCTCGCGAAGTGGCTGGTCAAGGAAGGCCAGAAAGTCCGAGCGGGCGATATTCTCGCCGAGATCGAGACCGACAAGGCGACGATGGAGGTCGAAGCCGTCGACGAGGGGACGCTGCAGCAGATCCTGATTGCGGCCGGCACCGAGAAGGTCAAGGTCAACACGCCGATCGCGGTATTGCTGGCTGACGGAGAGGTGGCCGGCGCGACCCCTGTCCGCCAGGCAGCTGTGCCGCCGGTGCCAGCTGTGGCCCCGCCCCGGCCGGTCGCGAGCGCGGCGCCGCCTACCCAGTCTGCGGCGACAGTGGCGCCGGTTCTGTCCCGGCCCGCCACCCCGCCGGGAGCCGGCGCTACAATGGCGTCTGCCGGTTTGGCGGGCGTTGCCGGTGCGCCGATGGCGACGTCCGAGACGCGCCTTTTTGCGTCGCCCCTGGCCCGGCGTCGCGCGCGGGAGCTGGGTGTCGATCTCGCGGTCGTCCGGGGTTCCGGGCCGCATGGCCGGGTCATCGATCGTGACGTCGTTGCCGCCCGCTCCCAGCCGGCGTCCGGCATCGCCAGCGCGGCGCCCGCTGCGGCAACCGCGCTCGCGGCATCAGCGACGAGGGCCACTTCGGCGGCTACCGGTACGGCCATGACGACCGCGTCGCCGGGGGCGCTGCAGGTTGCAGCGATGCCCGATGACAAGATCCTCGCGCTCTACGACAAGAGCAGCTACGAGGTCGTATCGCATGACGGTATGCGCCGCATCATCGCCCAGCGCCTCACACAGTCGAAGCAGACGGTTCCGCATTTCTACATGACGGTCGACTGCCGGCTCGACAGCCTGCTGTCCGCGCGCGAGCGGATCAATGCGGCGGCGCCAAAAGAGGGACCGCGCGCCTATAAGCTGTCGGTCAACGACTTCGTCATCAAGGCGCTGGCGCTGGCGCTGCAGCAGGTGCCGGCGGCCAACGCCACCTGGACCGAGCAAGGGATGCTGCGCCATCGCCACTCCGATGTCGGCGTGGCCGTTGCCGTCGAAGGCGGTCTGTTCACGCCGATTGTGCGCCACGCCGAACTCAAGACGCTCGGCGAGATCTCGAACGAGATGAAGGATCTGGCCGGCCGGGCGCGCAACCGGCGGCTGGCGCCGCATGAATATCAGGGCGGAACGACGTCGATCTCGAACCTCGGGATGTTCGGCATCAAGAGTTTCGACGCCGTGATCAACCCGCCGCATGCGACGATCTTGGCCGTGGGTGCGGGCGAGAAGCGGGCCGTTGTCGTGGGCGATGCGCTGCAGGTTGCAACATGATGACTGCACGCTCTCGTGCGATCATCGCGTGGTCGATGGGGCGGTCGGCGCCGAACTGCTGAACGCCTTCAAGCTCTTGATCGAGGACCCGGTCCGCATGCTGGTCTGAAGGGTCCGCGGAAGGTGCCCTCGTTTCAACGCGGGCCGGATGCGCTCTGTGGCATTGCGGCAACAAAACATCAGTTTCCACAGTTCGGCCCTTGCTTATGGGCAGTCTACTGGGGCTAAGTCAGATCGTGATCTTGTTGAGCGGGCTGGGCGGGCCTAATGGAGCGGTGTGTCGGGGGGAACCGACATGAACCGGATTCGAGGGGACCACCATGTCTTTCAAAAGAGCACTTGCTCTCACCGCCACTTTGGGCATGACACTCGCGCTCGGCGCCTGCGCCAGCGAGCAGCTGATCGGCGGCGGCACGACCACATCCGCCCTGCCGGAGAAGTCGGCATCCGCCGACCCGGCGTGCGGGCCACTGGCCAACCAGATCGATACCTTGCGCAAGGACGGTGTGGCGGATCGGGTCGCCGCGGCCTCCCAGGGCAAGACGCCGACCGTCAACATGAAGCGCGAGTCGCTGGCCAAAGTCGCCGAGTTGAACAAAGCGAATGCCGATTTCCAGTCGAAATGCTCGACGATCGCGCGCCCAGCGTCAGCACCAGCGGTTGCCCAAGCGGCACCCGCTGCAGTGAACGCCAAAGCGGCTGCACCAGTCGGTGCGAAGGCGGCCACGTCGGTTGCTGCCAAGGCTGCTGCCAAAGCCGCCGTACCGAGCGCAACTAAGGCCGCTACAGCTCCTTCTGCGCCGGCAGATGCCTCCGCAGCCGCGGCTGAGAAGAAAGAATAACACGTCTCGCATACGACAACGCCGGCGAACAAAACCTGCGCCGAATGGCGTAGGGGGACTGGCGGTTCGTTCAAGACACGTCGAGGAGGTGAGCATGGCGAAGTCGAATTTGAATTGGCTCGGAGCGGTCGTCGTGGCGGCCCTTCTCGGGGGCTGCGCGGCACAAGGGGCACCCGGTGGCGATCCGGGCGCGCGTCCCCTGCCGGCGGGGCAATCCTGCCAGTCGTTGCGCGCTGAGTTGAACAAAATGGACTCGCGCGGCATCCCGTCGAAGGTCGAAGCCGTGTCGGCCGGCCGCAAAGTGTCGCCGGCGGATAAGGCTGACGCGGACCGCTACAACCAGACGCTCAATCATTATCTGGGCGCGCGCTGCCACGTCTGAGTGCGGCTGTGGATTGGTGCTTGGCGCAGGACGCCCGGCACCGCAGAATAGGGGGCTCCGGACCACGTCCGGAGCCCATTTTTGTTCCAGCCCACCAGTCCAAGGCAATTCCGCATGGCAGACGACACCACATTTGACGTCATCGTGATCGGCGCGGGCCCGGGCGGCTACGTGACAGCCATTCGCGCGGCCCAGCTTGGTTTCAAGACAGCGATCGTCGAGCGCGAGCACCTCGGCGGGATCTGCCTCAACTGGGGGTGCATCCCGACCAAGGCGCTGTTGCGCTCGGCGGAGATCTATCACTATGCGACGCACGCCAAGGACTATGGCCTGACGCTCACGGGCACGATCACGCCGGATGCCGCCGCGGTGGTGAAGCGCTCGCGCGGGGTATCGGCGCAACTCAATGGTGGCGTCGGGTTCCTGCTGAAAAAGAACAAGGTCAGCGTCATCTGGGGCGAGGCCGTGATCGAGAGGCCCGGTGTGGTTGCTGTACGGGCGGCGACGAAACCGGCCGTCCAGCCGCAGAACCCCGTGCCGAAGGGCACGCTTGGGTCCGGGACCTACCAGGCGAAACATATCATCATCGCGACCGGCGCCCGCCCGCGCGTGCTGCCGGGCCTGGAGCCGGACGGAAAACTGGTCTGGACCTACTTCGAGGCGATGGTGCCGGCCGCGATCCCCAAATCGCTTCTGGTGGTGGGGTCCGGTGCGATCGGCATCGAGTTCGCCTCGTTTTATCGCACGATGGGAGCCGATGTGACCGTCGTCGAGCTGCTGCCGCAAATCCTTCCCGTGGAAGATCACGAGATCGCAGCCGCCGGCCGCAAGCGCTTCGAAAAGCAGGGCATGAAGATCCTCACCGGCGCCAAGGTGACGGCCCTCGAGAAGCGCGCTGACAGCGTCGTCGCCACCATCACGGATGACAAGGGGGGCACGACGCTGGCAGAGTTCGCGCGCGTGATCTCGGCCGTTGGTGTCGTCGGAAATGTCGAGAACCTCGGCCTCGAACGCTTGGGGCTGCGCATGGAGCGGGGCACGATCGCGACCGACGGGTTTGGGCGCACCAACGTTGCCGGCGTCTATGCCATCGGCGACGTCGCGGGGCCGCCGATGCTGGCGCACAAGGCCGAGCACGAGGGCGTGATTTGCGTGGAGACCATTAAAGGTTTGCCCACCCACGCCATGGACAAGGCGATGATCCCGGGCTGCACCTACTGCCATCCGCAGATCGCAAGTGTCGGCTTGACCGAGGCCAAGGCCAAAGAGCAGGGGCGGGCCGTAAAGATCGGTCGCTTCCCGTTCCAGGGCAACGGCAAGGCGATTGCGCTCGGCGAGCCCGAGGGCCTCGTCAAGACGATCTTTGACGCCAAGACCGGGCAGCTCTTGGGCGCGCACATGATCGGTGCCGAAGTGACCGAGCTGATCCAGGGTTATGTCGTCGCGATGAACCTCGAAACAACCGAGGAGGAGTTGATCCACGCCGTGTTCCCGCATCCGACGCTCTCCGAGATGATGCACGAGAGCGTGCTCGACGCCTACGGGCGGGTCATTCATATGTAGGCAGATGCATCTTTGACCGGGAGTGGCTGATGTACTGGCTGACACTGTTCCTATCCATACTCGCAGCGCTGACGGTGGTGGGGCTGGTGGCCGACAAACGTTCGGCGCAGGGCGATCCCAATGTGACGCCCGGCCTGTCGCTGCTGCCTGGCGACATCAAGTATGAAAGCGCGGACGGCAAGACGAAAATCTACTTTCCAATTGTGACGTCGATCGTCGTCAGTGTGGTGCTGTCGCTGCTGCTGCGGGTCTTCCAGTGAGGCTGTCCGTGCGGCCCAATGGCGGGCGCCAGCGTGGCCGCTGATCAACCGGGATCGAGGCAACCACCGCCAGCGCCTGGCGCGCTCGACACATTCGCCGTCGCACTGATGCTGCTCATGTGCGTGTTCCTGGCGTTGGGTCAGGTCGCTATGAAGGTCGCCAATGCCGGCATTTCGCCAATCCTGCAGGCGAGCCTGAGGTCGTTTGCGGCCGCTGCACTCCTCGGAACGTTCGCGGCGATTCGGGGCGTACCGCTGTTCAAGCGGGATGGAACAGGGCAGGCGGCGCTGCTGGCGGCGGCCTTTTTCGCGCTGGAGTTCGCGTTCCTCTATCCCGGTCTCGAGCGGACCACCGTCGCCCACGCGGTGGTGCTGCTCTACACGTCGCCGTTCGTGGTGGCGGTTGGCGCGCATTTCCTCATTCCGGGGGATCGGCTGACGATCGCGAAGATCGCGGGCCTCATCCTGGCCTTTGCCGGTGTGGCGGTTGTGATGCTCGGCCGCGAGCCCGTGCAAGGGGCGGGTATCTCGCTGCCGACGCTCGCCGGTGATCTTCTGTGCCTCGCGGGCGCCTTCGCCTGGGGCTTCCTGACCCTCACCATCCGCGCGACCCGCCTCGCCCAGGTGTCGCCCGAGCGCGTGACGTTTGGGCTTTTGGCGCTCTCTGGCCCGATGTTGCTTGTGCTCTCTCTGGCGCTGGGCGAGCCGGGAATCACAAATCTGACGCGCACCGTCTTGCACGCGTTTGCGTTCACGGTGGTATTCGTCGGGTTCGTCGTGTTCACGACGACGAATTGGCTGCTGACCCGCTATCCCGCGTCGAAGGTGATGGCGTTCATGCTGTTGACGCCCGTACTCGGCGTTCTTGCCGGACACGTGATCCTCGGAGAAGCGCTGAGCCCGAACCTGATCGTCGGGCTCGCCCTGGTGCTTGCGGGACTGGCGCTCGTCAACCGGCGCGTGACAAAGCCTTGACGACGAGCGCGAGTGCCCCCTTATTCGCCGCACCAGTCGGCCGGGCGGTCGCTGCACGGGCTCAGCAATGGGCCACGGCAGAGGAAAGTCCGGGCTCCATGGATGAACGGTGGCGGCTAACGGCCGCCGGGGGCAACCCCAGAGACAGTGCCACAGAAATGATACCGCCGACGGGACCTCGGTTCCGGGTAAGGGTGAAATGGTGCGGTAAGAGCGCACCGCGGCTCCGGCAACGGCGCTGGCATGGCAAACCTCACCGGGAGCAAGACCAAATAGGGGTGGCCGGCAGCGCGGCAACGCGGCTGCAAACCTTCATCCAGGCTGCCGCCCGGGTTGGTTGCTCGAGGCGCCCGGCAACGGGCGCCCCAGAGGAATGGCCGTCGCGGGGGCGCAAGTCCTCAGACAGAACCCGGCTTACAGGCCGGCTGGTGATTTTCTGCGGACGGTTCGCTCACTCCTTCACGGCCTCGCCTTCGATCTCGACCATGTAGTCGGGGCTGGCGAGCCCCGCGATCTGGACGTAGGTGGCGGCCGGCGCATTGCCAGCGAGCGCCTTTTCGCGGCCGCGCCGGAATTCCTGCAAGGCGGGCTTGGTCACGTAGACGATAACTTTGATCACATGCGCGGGTGTGAAGCCGGCCGCAGCGAGAACGGCGAGGAAATTGTCCCAGGCTTGCGTCATCTGGCCGTCGAGGCCGGCGACCGTGCTGCCGTCGGGCTTCACGCCGACCTGGCCGGAAATCACCAGCCGTTCGGCGCCGGCCTTGTGCACGATGCCTTGCGAGTAGTTGGACGCGGGCTTCGGGAAGTGGGGAGGATTGATCGGCTTCGCCATGGTGGCTCTCCGGTTCGGGGTGGGTTCGTGTGCGCTACATCGCCGTCATGCCACCATCGACGAACAGCATCGAGCCGGTGACGTAGGATGCCTCGTTTGAGGCCAGGAACAGGATGCAGGCCGCCACCTCCTCGGAGGTGCCCGGCCGCTTCATCATCGTGCGGGTGGCGGCATCGCTATTGTACTGCTCAACGGTTTGGCCGGCGGCCTTGATGCGGCGGTCGTGGAACGGCGTGAAGATGGGGCCGGGACAGACCGCATTGACGCGGATGCCTTCGGGTGAGTGATCCATCGCCAAGGCGCGCGTGAGCCCGGCGATGGCGGCTTTGGTTGTGTCGTACTGCAGCGTGCCGCCGCCAGCCGTGATGGAGCGCACCGAGGCCAGGTTGACGATCGCCCCGCCGCCGGCGCGGCGCATTGCGGGGATCGCGCCCTTGGCGCAGAAGGCGAAGCTTTTGAGGTTCACGCCGAGGATTTGGTCCCAGCTCTCTGCGCTGGCGTCGACGACGGTCTGATAGAGGCGGATGCCGGCGTTGTTGACGAGAATGTTGAGCTGGCCGAACTGATCCGTCGCGCGCTGGATGAAGGCGAGGGCTTTCGCTTCTTGCGCGACATCGGCTTCGACGAAGACGGCCTTGCCGCCGGCGGCCGCGATCTCGGCCGCAACCCGCTGGCCGCGCTCGGCATCGCGATCGGCGAAGGCGACCTGGGCACCTTCGGCGACAAAGCGCCGGACCGTGGCCTCGCCGATCCCGGACGCGCCACCCGTCACTGCTGCGACCTTGCCGCTGAGTTGTCCCATCGCTGCCGTCCTCTCGCTGGTTTTGATGCAGCGTAGGGCGGCCACGCGCCTATAGCAATCAGCCGGTGTGCCCGCAAAACGCGGTCAGGCGCGGCCACACAGTCCGAGGCCCCGCGGACACCCCGACGTGTCCCGGTGCTGTCGCGTCAGCTTGCGCGGCTCGATCCGCCAGCCAGAGTCGCACCTGGATGCGGGAACTGCAGCACCAGCATGTCGAGGCCACTGTCGCCGGCTATGCGCGGTCAGCGATGGTTCGTCGGACGTAATGTAGAGCGTAGACAGGCGATCGAGGTGTTGCCCGTCGTGCGCCAAGTGGCCCTGCATCACGATCAAATACTGGCCGCCGCCACCGGCGGGCTCGGGCAGGACGTGGGCCTGGTTGGGGCCGAGCCGCAGCATCCAGGCGGCGAGGCCATCCGGCTCGCAGTCGAAGACGGGTTCGAACGCAGCGGTGGCGCGGGCCCGGCGCTCCGTCTCGCCGGTTTCGGCGATACCACCTTTGATGCGCGTGCGTTGTCCGCCTTTTCGGAGCATGTCACGGGAGGCCGGCAGGTACTTGGCGCCAGGGTCCCAGCGTTGGCGCAGCGTGAAGTAGCGGACGCCTTGATCGCCGGCGACGATCGGGCCGTAGGGCGTGTGCCCATTGGCGTACTGGACCGTGATCGGTGCTGCCGGAAAGGCACCCATGCGACCGTTGCCGCCGACGAAGACCTGGAACTGGTTGGGCTCGTGAAAATGGGCTGGCGTCACCGCGTTGGGAGGCTGGTCGACAAGAAAGCCCTGCGGCAGCCCATTGTCGTTGACCTCGTTGCCGGCGACATAGTGGCCTTTCTTTGGTGCGGCGCCCACGTAGGCGCTCAGCGTGTAGTCGCGACCGTTGACGTGAACCTGTCGTTGCTGGGCGGCAGCATCGTTGGCCGAAGTGACGAGTAGCATGCCGAACCTCCGGGTATCGCGTGCGTGCGACGACGCCGAGATTAGCCAACCCCGGTTGTGGCGGTCAACGTAATGTCGCCGGGTGGGGCGTGCCTGGGATGATCAGTTAACAAGTCCTTAGGGATCTCCGGCACAATCAGATGAAAATTAGGGGAGAATTCACGACGCTAGACGATCGGCTGCCACCATTCGATCGAAGCAATAAACCATTTTCAATTTGCAGCCTAAAGTCGTGTCACAAAAAAATAACGGGGCTTGTCAAATGACAATTCGAGGTGTTTGCGCGGCTGCTCTCGCGGTCATGTGCGCATGCGCGGGTTCACCGCCAGCAGCCAAGTCCGCCGATCGCGGCAATGGACGCGCCCTGAAAGCGCAGACGGAGCGCATTGGGGAGGTTGTGGACACTGGCGATCCGTTCGAGGCGTCCGGCAGCATCGGTGACAACCACGTCCTGGTGAAGGCCGCCTTGGCAGCCTATCCCAACCACGACATCATCGTCTGTCTGGCGGGCTGCCTTGGTCGCGCAGGCACGGTGGTCTATGCGAAGGCCAAGACGGGTGCCGCATCGACTGTTGCGCAGGCTCCATCGGCCAACCCGTCGACGGTCGGCTCCGTTACCTTAACGGCTGCGACCGACGCGGAGGTATGTCTGACGGACTGCGACGGGGTGGCCGGAGATGCGCACGTCCAAAGCCAGCGCGTGGTCTGGATCAGTGGTCCGGCCAGTGACGATCTGGAGGCTGCGCTGCGCGCCATGGTCAATCGGCTCGGCGAACGCGGGGATGGAGAGCGAAGGGGCATGCGCGCCTGGGTCAGTGCCAGAGCGGCGGACCATCTCGAGGCGCGGTCGGAACGAGCAGCAGCACAAGGTAGGTGGCGCGTCAGCCCGCCATCACCTTCTTCACGGCAGCTGAGATCTTGTGACGTATGGCGTGGAAGCCTTTCGAGCCTTCGCTCGTCATCCAGTTCATCTGCAGCGAGCGGCGCGGGCCGTCGAACGGATGATGCCCGTGCCATGACGTGCCCGAGCGCTTGAAGACAAGCAACGTGCCGTTGTCAGGCGGCACCTCGGCGACAAAATCGTCGACGTTGTGGCCGTTCTTCAGAATGCGCAGGCGGCCGCCCGGCTGTTGCCAGTTCTCGTTGAGATAGAGCAGCACGGTGATGATCTTGTCTTTCGAGTCCGTGTGAATCTGGCCGTCCTTGGCGCGCGTATAGCCGCGTAGCGAGTACATTTTGGGGCGACCCTGGATGTCGACGCCGAACCGTTCGGCAATGAGGCGCTCGAACTCGGGGCTGTCGAGTTCATCGATCACCTCCTTGATCGTCATTCCGGCATCGAGGCTTTCGATCGGATAGCTGCCGCCCTTCTCGATGTTGGGATAGGTGGCATTGATGCGGGCCACGCTCGCTGCCGGCAGGAAAGCGGGCACGATCGTGTACATGTAAGGGCTTGTCTCCACTTTTGCGGCTCTGAGCTTTGCCAGATCGAGATGCGCCATGGCAGATCTCCCAAGGTCGGTTTATCGCGTTGTCGTGGCCGCCGCCGGTTAGCCCCGGCACCAAGTCCCGCCGCCGTTGCCAACGCCGCGTGATTTCGCGCGCAATGAGCGCGGCCGAATCGAGCGGTTCATAGGTCCAAGCCTCTAGACTTTTAACCTCGTTCGGTAGCGATCGTGTGGCGCCATACCGCCGCAGCGCCGCATGAAAGCGGCTGAATTTGGCGCTGCCGCCGGACGGCTCGAACACCCAGACAGGCCGGCCCGTCGATAGCGGCTCGCCGGTCATGTTGACACTGTCGCCGGTGACGACGAAAGCATCGGCATGGGCGAGAAAGGCGGGATAAGGGTTCGCGCCGGTCCCGTCCCAGATGAACGATGGGCTGCTGGCGACGGCCTGTCGGACACCCTCCAGCAGGGAGGCATGGGTCCGCCGGGACGGAGTGACCAGGAAACTCGCACCGAGCCGGGCCATCGAGGCGATAGCGGACACCAGGCGCTGGTCGTCCGCAACCGTGAACTTGTAGACGGCGTTAGGTCCCCCGAGGACGACAGCGATGCGCGGATGGGGAAGGCCGGCGAGCCAGTCGGGTTGGTGGGCTTTGAGGCCAGTCAAACGCTCGGCTGAGAAGCTGTGTGGCGCCGTCAGCGTGGTCATGATGTTGGCGCCACGGCGCTTGTCGTGCTCCGGGACCCAGATGAGGTCGGCGGTGTTGGTGCTGGTTCTCGGATCCTGCAGGACGACCGTGTAGGTCGCCATGCCGGCTTTACGCCGGAGGGCCCGTATATAGGGGATCGACAGGCGGCCGGTGGCGATGGCGATCGCCGGCCACGGCGGCGCGAACAGGCTACCGGCGCGACCAAACCGGGTTGCGGGGTCCGGTGGTCCCCAAGGTGCCGACAGCTTCCAGAGGCCGCGAGGGGCCACTTGCTTGTGGGACCAGTCGAGCCCCAAAGCATCGGCGACGCCTTTGACCTGCACCTGCATGCCGATCTTGTCGTCGGTGATCAGCCAGGCCGTCAGGCCTTCTAAGGGTTGCCCGGTCCCCATCAATCCCTCGTGGCAGTTCAATCAACTCGCACCTGCGCAATAATCTTGCGCTGTGCTCGCCTTGAACGTAATGCAATGGCGATCCGCACTGTAACGCAAAGAGGCTTGTTTCCGATGCGCATTCGGCTCGATGCAACAGACTGGCGCATCCTCAAGGAACTGCAAGCAGACGGCCGCCTCACCAATGTTGCGCTTTCCGCACGTGTCGGCCTGTCGCCGCCGCCCTGTTTGCGGCGTGTGCAGGCACTGGAGCGGGCAGGCTTCGTGCGCGGCTACCATGCGGCCCTTGACGAGCGCATGCTGGGCTTCGAGGTCATCGCCTTCGCCATGGTGACGTTGCGTGCCCAAGGCGAGCCGGAACTGCGCGACTTCGAAAACCAGATTCTCAAGTGGCCTCTCGTGCGCGAGGCGTACATGCTGGCTGGCGACGCCGATTTCATCCTGAAGTGCGTTGCATCGGATATGACGCGGTTCCAAGATTTCGTTCTGCGCGAGCTGGCGGCGCTGCCCAATGTCGCCAGCGTGAAGACCACGTTGGTGTTGCGCAGCGTCAAATTCGAGCCGGGTGTGCCCGTCGATGCGCTGGAATAGCCGACGGACCTACTTCCACTCGATCTTCAAGAGTTCATAGCTGCGCGAGCCCTTGGGCGTCGTGACTTCGGCAGATTCGCCCTTGGATTTACCGATGAGCGCGCGCGCAATCGGGCTCGAGATCGAGATCTTGCCGTCACGGACGTTGGCTTCGAGATCGCCGACGATCTTGTACTTCACCTTGTCGCCGGAATCTTCGTCCGTCAGAGTCACGGTCGCGCCGAATTTGACGGTATCTCCTGAAAGCTTGGTCGTATCGATGACTTCGGCACGCGAGAGCTTGTCCTCAAGGTCCATGACTCTGGCCTCGTTCATGCCCTGCGCTTCCTTTGCCGAATGGTATTCGGCGTTTTCCGACAGATCGCCGTGCGCGCGCGCCTCCGAGATGGCTTGAATGATGCGCGGACGCTCCTCGCCCTTGAGCCGCTGCAACTCGGTCTCCAGTTTCCGGAAGCCCTCAACGGTCATCGGGACCTTTTCCATCGCCATCGTCCAAATCTCCACGTCGGCGAGCCATGTGGTCGCGCCTTGATTGGCAGTCTCACTCAGGTTTCGGGATTTGACCAGCCCCTTGCCCACAGGCTGAGCAAGCTCAGGCAGCCGGCATTACATAGGATTGCAGGGGGGCGACTTTCAAGATGTCCGACTTCAATGCCCGGATGGCCTGGGTCACGGCAACGGCTCCGGCCAGGGTCGTATAATACGGAATCCTGTTCAGCAAGGCTGTTCGGCGAATGTCTTTCGAATCCGCGACCGCCTTCGCCCCCTCTGTCGTATTCATGACGAGGTGGACCTGGCCACTTTTCATCAGGTCGACGATGTGCGGGCGTCCCTCGAGCACCTTGTTGACCTGATCACACGGGATTCCGTGCGCCTCGAAGTGCCGTTTCGTCCCGCGCGTGGCGACAATCCGGAAGCCCATCTCGACCAGATCCTTCATAGCGCCGAGAAGCTGATCCTTGTCGGCCTCGCGAACCGACACGAAGACCGTTCCCGTCATCGGGAGCACGGTTCCCGACCCGAGCTGGACTCTTGGCGAAGGCGACCGCGAAGTCCCGGTCGATGCCCATGACTTCGCCGGTCGAGCGCATCTCGGGGCCAAGGATCGGGTCGACGCCCGGGAACCGGGCGAATGGGAACACGGCCTCCTTGACGGCGACGTGCTTGGGGCGGGCCGGCTTCAAACCGAAACTCTTCAGCGGCGCGCCGGCCATGACGCGAGCCGCAATGCCGGCCACGGGAATGCCGATAACCTTGGCGACAAACGGGACCGTCCGCGATGCCCGGGGATTGACCTCGAGAATGTAGATCTGGCGGTCCTTGATGGCGTATTGGACGTTCATCAGTCCGACGACTTTTAGGGCGAGGGCGAGATCGCGGGTTTGCTTCTCGAGCCGGACGATGACCGAGCTGTCGAGGGTGTGGGCCGGGAGCGAACAGGCCGAGTCTCCAGAGTGGATGCCGGCTTCCTCAATGTGCTCCATGATGCCTGCGATGAATGTGTCGGTGCCATCCGAAAGACAGTCGACATCCACCTCGACGGCATTGGCGAGGTAGCTGTCGATCAGCAAGGGGCGCTTATCCGAGACGACAAGCTCGGAGTGGCCGGCGAGTGTGACGGACAGGCGCTGTATGTAACGGTCGACCTCGCCGCCATCGGCGACGATCTCCATCGCGCGGCCACCGAGCACGTAAGATGGCCGGATGACAATCGGATAACCGATCGATTCGGCAATGGCCTTCGCCTCTGACGGCGTCCGGGCAATGCCGCTGTCGGGCTGCTTGAGCTTCAGGCTCTCGACCAGGGCCTTGAACCGGTCACGGTCCTCGGCGAGATCGATGGCGTCCGGCGAGGTGCCGAGGATGGGCACCCCAGCCAAGCTCAGGGCTTCGGCGAGCTTCAACGGTGTTTGCCCGCCGAACTGCACGATCACGCCCTTGAGGGTGCCGTTCATCCGCTCAACGCGGATGATCTCGAACACGTCCTCGGCGGTCAGCGATTCGAAATAGAGCCGGTCGGAGGTGTCGTAATCGGTCGAGACGGTCTCGGGATTGCAGTTGACCATGATCGTCTCGAAGCCGGCGTCCGAGAGCGCAAAGCAGGCGTGACAGCAGCAATAATCGAACTCGATACCCTGGCCGATCCGGTTCGGGCCACCGCCGAGAATGATGATCTTCTGCTTGTCCGAGGGGGCAGCTTCCGACGTAGGGGGCTGGGTCGCTCCCGACGCCGTTTGCAGGAGGCCGCGCTCATAGGTCGAATACATGTAGGCGGTGGGCGACGCGAATTCGGCCGCGCAGGTGTCGATGCGCTTGTAGACGGGGTGCACATCAAGCTGCTGGCGCCGCTGGTAGACCTCGGCTTCGGAAAGTTTGGCGAGTTTGGCAAGGCGCGCGTCGGAAAAGCCCATCGCCTTGAGACTGCGAAAGGCTTCGGGCGTGACAGGCAGTCCGTGCGCCTTGACCCGCTCCTCGGTGTCCACGATGCCCTGGATGGCTGCCAGAAACCAGGGATCGATCTGGCACGACGCATGGATCTGCTCGTGATCGACGCCGAGCCGCATGGCCTGCGCAACCTTCAAGAGCCGGTCGGGCGTGGGACGTCCGAGGGCGGCGCGGATCACATTCTTGTCGTCGCCTTGGCCCAGCCCGTCGAAGTCGACGTCGTCGAGACCGGTCAATCCGGTCTCGAGCCCGCGCAGCGCCTTCTGCAGGCTTTCGGCGAACGTCCGGCCGATGGCCATGACCTCGCCGACGGAGCGCATGGACGTCGTCAGTGTCGTATCGGCGCCGGGGAATTTCTCGAACGCAAAGCGCGGGATCTTGGTGACGACATAGTCGATTGTCGGCTCGAACGAAGCAGGTGTGGCGCCAGCCGTGATGTCGTTCTCGAGCTCGTCCAGAGTGTAGCCGACAGCGAGCCGCGCTGCGACCTTGGCGATCGGGAAGCCGGTGGCTTTCGAGGCGAGCGCGGAGGAGCGCGACACGCGCGGGTTCATTTCGATGACGACGAGCCGGCCATCGGCCGGATTGACTGCGAACTGGACGTTCGAGCCGCCCGTTTCCACGCCGATCTCGCGCAGCACGGCGATCGAGGCGTTGCGCATGATCTGGTATTCTTTGTCGGTCAGCGTCAGCGCAGGGGCGACCGTTATGGAATCGCCGGTGTGCACGCCCATCGGATCGATGTTCTCGATCGAGCAGATGATGATGCAGTTGTCTGCGGTGTCGCGGACCACCTCCATCTCGAACTCTTTCCAGCCGAGCACGCTTTCCTCGACCAGCACCTGGCGGGTTGGTGACGCGTCGAGTCCGCGTTCGATGATCTCGAAGAACTCCTCGCGGTTGTAGGCAACGCCGCCACCGGTGCCGCCAAGCGTGAATGACGGGCGGATGATGGCGGGCAAGCCCACATGCTCGAGGCCTGCGGCGGCTTCCTCGCGGTTGTGGGCCATTTTCGAGCGCGGAGTCTCGAGGCCGATCTTGTGCATCGCCTCGCGGAAGAGGAGCCGGTCCTCCGCCTTATCGATGGCGGCAGCCTTGGCGCCGATCATCTCGACGCCGTACTTGGCGAGTGTACCGTCCTTCGCCAACGCGAGTGCGGTGTTGAGCGCGGTCTGGCCGCCCATTGTCGGCAGAACGGCATCCGGCCGCTCGGCTTCGATGATCTTGGCGACGATCTCCGGCGTGATCGGCTCGATGTAGGTCGCATCCGCCAAGTCCGGATCCGTCATGATCGTGGCCGGATTGGAGTTGACGAGAATGATGCGGTAACCTTCGGCCTTCAGGGCCTTACACGCCTGGGTGCCCGAATAGTCGAATTCGCAGGCCTGACCGATGACGATTGGCCCGGCGCCGATGATGAGGATGGATTTGATATCTGTTCGTTTGGGCATAAAGCGGCTTCATAGTGCAGCGCAGCGGGCTTGGCTATAGGGCCCGTCAAACCCTTGTGTACGAGGCCGTCCCAGGCTCGGGCACTTGCGTTTAGCCGCTGGCGACGCGAATCGGGTGAAGGCAGGCTGGCGACGGGCACCGATGGAGTCACGGGACACTGCGTGCTATGCGACTCGCATCGTAGCGGCCGACTGAACGGCCAGCGTGAACGATGATTAATGAACGGTCAGTCATTATACGCGAGCTCCCATTTGCTGGCGTTCGCGCAGGGCTGCCTTGCAGTCGACAGCCGGCCTGCCTCCGGAAATCAAGCTTTTGTTCTCGTGACTTCGGGCGTATAAGCCGCCCGCTCGTCGCTCATGCGGCGAATCCAAGCCGGAGGTGCCTGGTGGCACATATCTCTGCGACACCATCAGCAGACGCAGACAGTAGACAACATCACGGGAAGCTTTGGGCGCTGGCGCTCGGCTCCATCGGCGTGGCGTTTGGCGATATCGGCACGAGTCCGCTCTACGCCTTCAAAGAGGCTGTGACACACGCGACCGGCCACGGCATTGCTGTGCCGGAGGCCGTGCTGGGCGTCTTGTCGCTGATCTTGTGGTCGCTCGCGCTGGTGGTCACACTGAAATACGTTGTCGTTCTGCTGCGTGCCGACAACCACGGTGAGGGCGGAACCTTCGCTTTGATGGCGCTTGGACAAACCGTCGCGCAGCGCTCGGCGCCAGTTCTGTTTGCGCTTGGCATCCTGGGGGCCGCGTTCTTCTATGGCGATGCCATCCTGACGCCAGCGATATCGGTGCTGTCTGCGGTCGAAGGACTAAAGCTGGTCACGCCAGCTCTGACCACGGCCGTCGTTCCGATCACGATGATCATCCTGGTCGGGCTGTTCATGGTGCAGTCGCGGGGCACCGACAAGGTTGCGAAGTTTTTTGGCCCAATCACCCTATTGTGGTTCATCGTTCTGGCAATCGGCGGCCTCATTCACATTGTCGATGATCCCAAAGTCCTTTGGGCGTTCAGCCCCTACTACGGCCTGACCCTGCTGGCCACACATGGGCTGCTCGGATTGACCATTCTGGGTCTTGTGTTTCTGGCCGTGACCGGGGCAGAGGCCCTCTATGCGGATCTCGGGCACTTCGGGCGCAAGCCCATTCAACTCGCCTGGAGCGCGATCGTGTTTCCGGCACTGGTGCTCAATTATCTCGGGCAAGGCGCACTCGTCCTCACGGACCCCAAGGCGATCGAAAGTCCGCTCTATAAGCTCTATCCCGAATGGGCGTTGATACCGATGGTCCTGCTCGCGACCTGCGCGACAGTGATTGCAAGCCAAGCCGTCATTACGGGTGCGTTTTCATTGACGCGACAGGCGATTCAGCTGGGCGTTCTGCCGCGGTTCGCCATTCGCCATACGTCGGAAAGCATGGCAGGGCAGATCTATCTGCCAAAGCTGAACACGATCCTGCTGATCGGCGTTTTGATCGTGGTCTTTTTTTTCAAGGAGTTGTCGAAGCTCGCGTCGGCGTACGGGATCTCGGTGACCGCGACGATGGTCATCGATTCGGCCATGGCCTTCTTCGTCATCTGGAAGCTTTGGAAATGGCCGCTCTGGCAAGCGCTGCTATTGATCGTGCCGCTGATTCTGCTCGAGCAGGCGTTCTTCACCGCTAACATGCTGAAGGTGTTCGATGGTGGCTGGTTCCCGCTGGTCGTCGGCTTTGCGCTGGCGCTGATCATGTTCACATGGGCACACGGTTCTAAGGTGTTGGCCCGCGTCACCAAGAAGAACGAGGCCGAACTCGATTGGCTGGTGCGCCATCTCGAGCAGAAGCCGCCGCACCGAGTGCCGGGAACCGCGGTATTCCTGACGTCCGATCCGGAGTCCGCACCAACTGCTTTGATGCACAACTTGAAGCACAATCGCGTGCTGCATGAGCGCAATATCATTCTGACCATCAAGACCGGCGAGATGCCGCGCGTGCCGCGCCACGAGCGGGTTCAGATCGAGCGCGTTTCCGACGCTTTTTTTGTCGTGACGGCGAATTACGGTTTCATGGAAACGCCGAGCGTGCCGAAGATCTTCGAGCATTGCCGGCGCAAGGATCTGAATGTCGATTTTCCCGCGACGTCGTTCTTCTTGTCGCGGCGCTCGCTGAAGACCACGCCGAAAACCGCAATGCCGCGTTGGCAGGAGCGCTTGTTCATCTGGCTGGCGCACCAGTCCGAGGATGCGACGGAGTATTTCAAGATCCCGACGGATCGCGTCGTCGAGGTCGGGACCCAGGTCCAGGTCTGACAAAATCTCGTCTGCGGCTGTCGACCAGACATGCAAAGCAACAGTACGAACTGGCGCCCAAAACGGGAAAGCGGCGCCGCGTGGGGTCGGCACCGCTTCCTTGGCGAGTTGGCCTCGCCGTATCCACAACTAAAGGTTGCGGATGATCGTAACTACTACCGAACTTCAACCTCCGCAACTAAAAAAACAATCTATAGTTGTGGTTCGAAGCGGTCGTGGCACAAATCACACATAGTTTGATGCGCGAGGTCTGCTCTAAAGTTCAGGCGTCCAAAGATGACCCGCCGCAAATCGTAATGGTCTGGCCCGTGATTGCATCGGCAGCTCGGGACATCAGATAGGTGATCAACCCCGCGACCTCATCCGGGCTGATCAGGCGTCCTATCGGCGGTAACTTCACTGGGGTCGCAGTGCGGCCAGCTCCTGTCAGCATTGGCGTGTCTGTGGCCGCCGGCGCGACGACATTGACGGTGATGCCCTGGTCGATCAGCTCGGATGCCCAGGACCGGGCCATGGCCGTGAGGGCGGCCTTCGTAGCTCCATACTGGCTGCGGCCCTTGAGGCCGACGGCGGCGCGGCTGCCAACAAGAACGATGCGACCTCCACGCGGTAGTCTTGGGCCTAACGCGTCGACGAGAATTTCAGCGGCTTCGATGTGCACGCGCCACATCAAGTCGCCTTCGCCTGATTTAAAGGCGCCGAGCGGGGCGGTGTGCATGATGCCGGCGGCGTGGATCAGGGCATCGACCGGTTGTGGCGCGAGGCGCTCGATCGCGGCAAGAACCTCTGCACGGCAACCGAGGTCCGTTGCAATCGTCTCGATGCCGGCTGCGGCCGTCGTCCGATTGAGAGCGATCACCCGCCAGCCATCGGCAATCAAACGCGCGGCGGTTGCGGCGCCGATCCCCGAGGACGCGCCTGTGATGACGGCAAGCGGCATGGTGTGACCTTGTTGGTAGTGGCTGCGCATTGTTTTAGCGGTTGACTTGGCTGACGCCAAACCCATTCATGGCCCCAATTTGCAGGATCCAACGCCCGCCCGGAGATAGTCGACATGACCGAGAAAACCCCTGGTTTTTCCACGCTCGCCGTGCACGCCGGTGCCGCGCCCGACCCGGCGACAGGGGCCCGCGTCACGCCGATCTACCAGACGACCGCTTTCGTGTTCAACGATGTGGATCATGCCGCAGCGCTGTTCAATCTCGAGGCATTCGGCAACATCTATACGCGCATCATGAACCCGACGCAGGGCGTGCTCGAACAGCGTGTCGCCGCGCTGGAGGGCGGGACTGCCGCGCTGGCCGTCGCGTCGGGGCATGCGGCGCAGCTGCTGGTGTTCCATACGCTGATGGAAACGGGCGACGAGTTCGTCGCGGGGCGCCAGCTCTATGGCGGCTCAATCAATCAATTTAACCATGCGTTCAAGAAGTTCGGCTGGAACGTGATCTGGGCGGATTCGACCGATCCCGCGAGCTTCGAGAAGGCGATCACGCCGAAGACGAAGGCCATTATGGTCGAGAGCCTCGCCAATCCCGGTGGCGTTGTCGTCGATATCCCGGCGATTGCGGCGATTGCGAAAAAGGCTGGCGTGCCGCTGATTGTCGACAACACTCTGGCGACGCCCTACCTCTGCCGGCCGAAGGATCATGGGGCCGATATCGTGATCCATTCGCTCACCAAGTTCATGGGGGGACACGGCAACTCGATGGGCGGCGTGATCGTCGACTGCGGTACGTTCGACTGGCTCGGCGCCAAGCGCAAGTACCCGACGCTGACCGAACCCAACGCCAGCTACAACGGCATGCGCCTCGCCGAAACCTTCGGGAACTTCGCATTCGCGATTGCTTGCCGCGTGATGGGGCTGCGCGATCTCGGACCCTCGATTGCGCCGATGAATGCATTCCTGCTGCTGACCGGCATTGAGACCTTGCCGCTGCGGATGGAGCGCCATTGCGAAAATGCGCTGGCGACCGCGCGTTACCTCGAGAAGCACCCGAAGGTCGCCTGGGTGAGCTACGCCGGCCTCGAGAGCAACACGTACTATGCGCTCGCCAAGAAGATCTGCCCGAAGGGAGCTGGTGCCGTCTTCACGTTCGGCCTGAAGGGCGGCTATGAGGCGGGCGTCAAGCTGGTCTCGAATGTGAAGATGTTTTCGCATCTCGCCAATATCGGCGACGTGCGGAGCCTCATCATCCATCCGGCATCGACGACGCATCGCCAGCTCACCGACGCCCAGAGAACCGCGGCGGGCGCTGGCGCCGACGTTGTGCGCCTGTCGATCGGCATCGAGGATAAGGCCGACATCATCGCCGATCTGGAAGAGGCGCTGGCGGCCATATAAGGCCTTACGAAAATGTTCTGGCTGTGCGCCGGCGGGCGAACCACCATTCGCCCGCCCACAGCAAGGCCGCGCCAGAGAACATCACGGTAAAAACCTTGATCTGCGTGAAGGGTTCGAGCGGTCCGTCGGGCGCTTGGACGTATATGCCCATAACGGCGAGCGTCATGAACAGCAAGCCTAGTGACAGGCGCCGGCAAAGCAGTGGCACTGCGACGCCGTAATACCAGGGATAGTGTGGCGAGATCAGCACCAGGAACGCGCTGCACAGCAACAGCAGCTCCTGCGCGTTGATGCGATCCTCGTTCCGGCGTAGCGCGATGCGCGCGCCGAGCACCAGCAGGATCAACCCCGCCAGCCCCGCAAAAATCGCCGAGGGGATATAGGGCCATCCCATATGGCGCGGCATGCCGACGAGATAGAAGCCGTAGCCGTCGCGATAGCCCTCCTCGTCGAGATGCAGGAACAGGGATCCGATGACCTTGAGGCCGGCGCCGCTCACATAGGGCAGATAGAGGATCGCGGCGGTCGCCAGCATCGCGAGCGGCATGGTGAGCCGCCAACGCCGCCAGAGCGCGGGACCGAACAATAGGGCCGGATATTTGACGAGGCCGGCGGCTGCAAGCGCGATCCCGGCCAGAACCTGGCGCCCTCGGTGCGCAGCCACGATCGCCAGCAGGAGCAGGGCGACGGCTGCGGCATCGAGATGGCCTTGGCTTGCGAACTCCCAGATCGGCAGGGGGTGCCAAGCATAGATGAGCACCCGCTCGCGGGGGACGCCTTCTGCGGCAAGCCAAGCCAGGATGGCGCCGGCGATGATCAGCTCGAAGCCCAGCATGATCCGCTTGATGCCCTCGATGCCGTCGCCAAAGAGCCGCGCGGCGAGAAAGGTCAATTCGGCCATCGGCGGATAGATGGTCGGGTAGGTCTCCTTGCGATTGATGTTGGGATAAATGCGCTCGTCTCGCAGATGCGCGAGGCGCGGGTCGGCGGGAACGTAGAGATAGGGATTAATGCCCGCCGCCTGCACCCGTCCGTCCCAGACGTAGCGATAGGCATCCGTCGTGAGGGTTGGCGGCGTTGTCATCGCGACGGCGCGCAGCAGCAGGCCAATGCCGAGAATGAGGATGAGATCGCGGGGGCGCGCCCGTTGGGTCACGACAAGCCAGACACCCGCAACATAGACAACGCCGTGCAACAGAACGAATGGGGTAAAGGCTATGGGATCTTCGACGACGAGGGCGCCGGCGGCCAGGGCGACGAGTGCCAGCAAGACGGCTGCGATGATGACCAAAGTGATGGTGACGGGGGGAACCGGCGCAAGCCGTGCGTCGGCCTGCCATGCGGTCGGATTGGGTGGTGCTCACTGTGGCGATATCCCCGCGTTGAAATGGCCATAGCGCGAGGTCGCCGCGGGCGCCAACACACAAACGAGTGATGTTTGTCAGGGCGGCATGCCGGACGAGCACTATGGGCCAGCAGTCAGCCGTCAGCTGGCGGCTGCGCGACGGTTGGCAATGCGGCGCTCGGCCGAGGCGACGATGGCGACCCGGATCTGCGGCGGCGCGGTCAATGCGAAATCGATCGTCAGCTGCTGCTCGCGGGCCAGCAGCTTGAGGTGGTCTGCCGACGGTATGGTCTCGAGGGCCGCCATCGCTTCGGCGCGGCCCTTTGTGCGCATGACGACGACGACGTTGGGCGAAAACGGATCGAAGGCTGGCATCGCGGCGGCGATGGCTGGCGCCGTTGCGGCTGGTTCGGCCAGGGGTTTGGTCGTGCTCAGCGTGACCTGCGCGATGTCCTTCTGCAGCCGTTGCGTCAGCTGATCACGGCCTTCCGGTGAGACAGCGTCCGCTTCCCGGATCGCGCGGCGCAGATAGGCATTTTTGGCTGCGCCCGACAAGGATCGCGCCGGATCGGCGTTGGACTTCCTGGAGCGGCGCGATTTTTCCTCGCCGGTCATGAGGTTCCCGTTCGGTCGAGCCAGGTTGCACTGCTGAAGACTTCGTCGTGCAAGGCGCGCAAGTGCGGCAGCGCGTCGCCGTACTTGTCGGCCAGACTCTTTTTCGTATCTTCCCAGTCGAAGGCTCGCGCGACGCTGTCGAGCATCGGGACTTTCGATTTCAGCAGCGGATGGTCGAGGGCAATTTGATCGATCAGGAGCCGCTCGCGGCCCTGGCCGCGGATGTAGTTCGGTAGGCAGATATAGCGCCGGTCGATGAACGGGATGTCGGCGAGTTCGTCGCCGGTCTCCACCTTCTCGATCAGCAAGGCGACGCGGTCGAGTGCAAATTGCGACACGAAATCCGGGCGAAACGGAACGATCACCTGATCGGCGAGATCAAGCGCGGCAAGCGATGCGAACGAGAGCCCCGGCGGGCAATCGAGAATGACCAGATCGAAGTCCATGCCAAAGTGCTTCATCAGTCGCATCATGCGGGTGCGGACTTGGGCCGCCACCGCATCCGGCTCCTTGCCCACCTTGGCCTGCTTCAGGAACAACTCGCCCTGCACATCCTCGAGCAGCAGCGAACCGGCGAGCAGCGACACGCGGCCCTTGGCGGTTCGCGCATAGGCGACGTCGCCGACGTTCGACAGAACGTATTCCGACTCGTCCTCGGCGACCTTCTCGAAGCGGTCGTAGAAGTAGTCGGCGATGGAGCGCCCGGCCCGGCGGGCCTTGTCCCAGCCTTCGCCGCCAACCAGCATCAGCGAGGCATTGCATTGCGTGTCGAGGTCCATGACCAACACGCGCCGGCCGCCCCAGCTGGCGGCGGCATGCGCCAGCATCACCGAGATCGTCGATTTGCCGACGCCGCCCTTGCGGTTCGCTACTGCCAGAAATTGCGCCATGCCGTACCCGCTATCCCTATGCCATACGACAAACGGGTTATGCGATTCGCGGCTGTGCGGCCAAGTGCTTGGGAGACAACGCAGTCTTGGAATGCGCTGGGAGGTGGGACGATGCGTTCAACTTTTGGTGCGGACATAACTACCGGGTGCGTCCTCGATCACGCCAAGCTTGGCGCCGGGGGTGCGTGGACCGACCATGCCTCCCGAGTGCGAGGCTAACCACTTCGCCCAATGCGGCCACCAGGAGCCCGGATTTTCCGTGGCGCCTTCCAGCCACTCATCCATCGTCTCGACGCGATCCGAATTGGTCCAGAACTGATACTTGTCTTTTTTGCCTTCGCCGGCTGGCGGGTTGATCACGCCCGCAATGTGGCCAGAGCCGGAGAGCACATACTCTACCGGTCCACCGAACAAGCGGGACCCGAGGTAGACCGACTTCGCCGGCGCGATATGGTCCTCGCGTGCGGCCAGCTCATAGATCGGCAGTTTCACGTTCTTCAGATCCAGCTTGGTACCGCCGATGGTCAGTTCGCCCTTGGCGAGTTTGTTTTCGTGATAAAACTGGCGCAGGTAGAAGCTGTGATTGGCGGCCGGCATCCGCGTCGAATCCTGGTTCCAGAACAGCAGGTCGAACGGAAACGGCTTCTTGCCCAGCATGTAGTTGTTGACGATGTAAGGCCAGATCAGGTCGCGCGGGCGCAGCATGTTGAACACGGTCGCCATGCGCGAGCCGTCGAGATAGCCCTTCTCGGCCATCATCTCTTCGAGCGCTTTCAATTGCGCATCGTCGATAAAAAGCAGGAGGTCGCCGGCTTTGGTGAAGTCGGTCTGGGCGGCGAGGAACGTTGCGGATGCGAAGGGATCCTGACGCTTGGCGGCGTTGTATGCCAGCGTGGTGGCGAGCAGTGTGCCGCCGACGCAATAGCCGAGCACGTTGGTCTGCTTGGCACCGGTTTCGCGCAGCACCGCGTCGGTCGCGGCGTGAACGCCTTCCTTCATGTAAGCTTCGAATGTCTTGTGCGAGAGGCGCTCGTCGGGATTGACCCAGGAGACAACGAACACGGTAAAGCCCTGGGCGACCATGTACTTTATGAAGGATTTCGCTGGCGCCAGATCGAGAATGTAGAACTTGTTGATCCACGGCGGTACGATCAGCAACGGGATGCTGTGCACCTTCTCGGTCGTCGGCGTGTATTGAATGAGCTGAATGATATCGTTCTGAAAGATGATTTTGCCAGGTGTAATCGCGACGTTCTTGCCGACCTCGAATGCAGAGGTGTCGGTCTGGCTGATCTTCAGCAGGTCGGTTGACTTCTCCATGTCGGCGAGAAGTTGCTGGACGCCCTTCACGAGATTGGCGCCGTTGGTCTGCATCGTCTCGCGAAAGATCTCGGGGTTTGTCGCCGGGAAGTTGGAGGGCGACAGCGCGGTCACGATCTGGCGCAAGTAATACTCGGCGCGCTGCTTGGTACGCTCATCGAGACCATTGGTATTGGCAAGCGACTTCTCCGCCCACTGCGTGCTGACGAGGTACGACTGCTTCCAGAAATCGAAGTAGGGGTTCTTCGACCAGTCCGGATCGCGAAACCGGCTGTCGCCGGCTTCGGGGCTGGCGACGGGTGGAATGTCCTTTCCCATCATGCGCTGCACGGTCGCCGTCCACACATCCATGTAGCCGCGCATCAAGTCCGTTTGCGCTTCGACGGCCCGATTCGGCTCCGCCATCCATTGGCGTGCTACGTCGGCGATGATCTTGGATGCTTCGTTAAACTCGGTCGCGCCACTGTAGGAACCGCCCTTGGCGTCGGCGCGCTGCATCAGGCCTTGCATGGCCCGGCCGCCTTGTTCCCAGAACAGCATCATATTGCGGACGAACTCGTCCGGGTTCGACAGCCGGTAGCTGGACCAGTCGATCTCGGACGGTGGATTGGGCTTCTGCATCGTGGGCTCCAGCGGGAGGCAACTTCCCCGGCAATGCCATAATCCTGTGATTCATGGGAGAGTTAAGAACGGTGGGGTCGCAAAACTCACTATAGACGCGACAACAGACGCCAACAACATACGCGAGAATCAGGGAATCTGGTATGCGGATCACATCTCCGCTGCGGTTAATTGGGGTATCGCAACGATATTGGCGATGAAAATGACCAGATTTCATGCCGGTTCGGCAATCCTTGTGGTGATAGCGGCGCTTTTGGCAGGCTGCGCGCAGTCGTTGCCCTACACGGCGTTGCCGTCCCTGGAGAAGGATAACCGGCCGCTGTTGACCAAGGACCAGCAGAAGGCCGCGATCAGCGAACTCGAGCAGAAGAAGGCCTCCGAGCAAGCGAAAGCGATTCGTGAGATCGAGAAGGCCAAGTAACGTCGAATGCCGGTCTGTATGTTACCAGGCGTCTGCCCTTTGACGCGGTCGCGTGACGAGCGTAAACAGCCGCATCGCAGCCTCAACCCGATAGGTCCGCCGTGATCGAGGACTTCCATCGAATCAAACGTTTGCCGCCTTATGTCTTCGCCGAGGTCAACCGACTGAAGGCGGGGGCCCGGGCGCGCGGCGCCGACATCATTGATCTCGGCATGGGCAATCCGGATCTGCCGACGCCCCAGCACATTGTCGACAAGATGGTCGAGACGATCAACAGGCCGCGGACCCATCGCTACTCCGCCTCCAAGGGCATTCCGGGGCTCCGCCGGGCCCAGGTCGCGTATTACGAGCGCCGGTTTGGTGTGAAGCTCAACCCGGAGACCCAGGTCGTCGCCACACTGGGGTCCAAGGAGGGCTTCGCCAACATGGCGCAAGCCATTTCAGCGCCGGGCGACGTGATCCTGGTTCCCAACCCGACGTATCCGATCCACGAGTTTGGATTCATCATTTCGGGAGCGGCGATCCGGCATATTCCAGCGTCCAACAACGAGGAGTTCCTGCGCGGTGTCGAGCGGGCGGTGAAGCACTCGATCCCCCGCCCCTTGGCCATGGTGCTGTCCTATCCGTCGAACCCGACCGCCATGGTGGCCGATCTCGATTTCTATCGGGAAGCCGTGCAACTGGCGAAACGGCTCGACCTGATCATTCTGTCGGACATCGCTTATGCCGAGATTTATTTCGATGGCGAGCCGCCGCCGTCCGTCCTGCAGGTCCCCGGCGCGATCGACATCACGGTTGAGTTCACGTCGCTGTCGAAGACCTACAACATGCCGGGATGGCGGATGGGATTTGCGGTTGGCAACGAGCGGCTGATTGGCGCACTGGCCCGGGTCAAATCCTACCTGGACTATGGCGCCTTCACGCCGATCCAGGTGGCCGCCGCCGCTGCGCTCAACGGGCCGCAAGAGTGCGTTGAGGAAATCCGGGCCACTTACCGCCGCCGCCGTGACGTGCTGGTGGACAGCTTCGGGCGCGCCGGCTGGGAGGTTCCGCCGCCGCCCGCCTCCATGTTTGCATGGACGCCGATCCCGGAAGCGTTCCGGGCGGTTGGCTCGGTGGAATTCTCGAAGCTGTTGATCGAGAAGGCCGACGTGGCGGTCTCGCCGGGGTTGGGCTTCGGCGAGTACGGCGAAGGGTACGTTCGAATTGCTTTGGTCGAGAACGAGCAGCGGATCCGGCAGGCCGCGCGGGCGATCAAGAAGTTCCTCGCCCAGGGGCCGGAAACCATGCATAACGTCATTCCGATCCGCGATTCAGCCAAGCGCTGATCGCTCAATTGAATCAATTCGCTGTGAGCTGCCGCAATCATGACTGAGACCCTGAAACTCGGAGTGGCGGGTCTTGGGACCGTCGGCGCTGGTTTGTTGCATCTCCTGGAGACCCATGGCGCCCGCATCTCCGACGGGATTGGCCGTGAGATCAAGGTCGTGGCGGTGTCGGCCCGCGACCGCTCCAAAAGCCGTGGCGTGCCGCTCGGCAACTTCAAATGGTTTGACGACGCGGCCAAGCTTGCAGCTGATCCCGGGATCGACGTTTTTGTCGAGCTGATCGGCGGCGACGAGGGGATCGCGCGCAAGGCGGTCGAGACGGCGCTTGCCGCCAAGAAGCATGTCGTTACCGCGAACAAGGCGTTGCTCGCCCGCCATGGCGTCGAGCTGGCGCGGCTGGCCGAGAAGAACGGCGTTGCCCTGAATTTCGAGGCCGCTGTCGCGGGGGGTATCCCCGTTATCAAGACGCTCAGGGAATCGCTGCACGCCAACGAGGTGCGCCGCGTCTACGGCATCCTCAACGGGACCTGCAACTATATCCTGACCAAGATGCAGGAAGAGGGGCGAACGTTTGCCGACGTCCTCAAGGAGGCTCAGGCGAAAGGCTATGCCGAAGCCGATCCCACGTTCGACATCGGCGGCTTCGACACCGCCCACAAGCTCACCCTGCTGACCAGCCTCGCTTTTGGCACCAAGGTCGCATTCGACCAGATCCACATCGAGGGCATCCAGACGATCTCCCAGGCCGATATCGAGGCAGCCGACGATCTCGGCTACCGCATCAAGCTGCTGGGCGTCGCCATGATGACCGAGAGCGGCATCGAGCAGCGCGTACACCCGGCGATGGTGGCGAAGCATGCCGCGATCGCCCAGGTGTCCAATGTGACCAACGCGGTGGCGATCGATGGCGATTTCGTCGGCAACCTGCTGCTGGTTGGCCCCGGCGCCGGCGCCAAGGCGACGGCATCGTCGGTGGCCAGCGATATTCTCGACATCGCCCGTGGCAATGTCTTCGCGCCGTTCGGGGTGCCGGCGGCCAAGCTCAAGACCTACAAGCGCGCCAAGATCGGCCAGCACCAGGGCGCCTACTACGTGCGCCTGGTCGTGCATGACCGGCCCGGTGTGATGGCCTCGATCGCCAAGCGCATGGCCGACCGCGAGGTCTCGCTCGAAAGCGTCGTCCAGCGCCGTCCGAAGTCGGCGCTGCCCGGCATCGACGCGCGGCCTGCACCCGGAGCCCCGACGGCCGTGGTCATCATCACGCACGAGACGACCGAGGAAGCGATTCGCAAGGCGCTCGACGCCATCGAGAGCGATGGTAAGGTTGCCGAGAAGCCGCAAATGATCCGGATCGAGAAGCTGTAGAAGCCGTCCCCTCTTCCCGTTGACGTGAAGACGCTGGGGAACGGGTGAAAAGCGGAGGAACGACCGATGGCGAGCGACAGAACCAAAGGTGGCCTGGACCGCGTCCTGGTGCTCGAGGTGGCGCGGGTCACTGAGGTGGCCGCGATCGCAGCTGCACGCCTCAGAGGCCAGGGCAACAACAAGGGGGCCGACAAGGCCGCCGTTGACGCCATGCGCAAGGAGCTGGGCCGCCTCAATATCCGCGGCAAGGTGGTCATCGGCGAGGGTGAGATGGACGAGGCGCCGATGCTCTATATCGGCGAGGAAGTGGGGTCAGGCGAGGGGCCGCGTGTCGATATCGCGGTGGATCCGTTGGAAGGCACCACGATCTGCGCCAAGGACATGCCGAACGCGCTGGCGGTCATCGCCATCTCGGAGGAGGGCGGCCTGCTCAATGCGCCCGACATGTACATGGACAAGATCGCGATCGGCCCCGGCTACCCGGAAGGCATCATCGATCTCGACCGTCCCGTGACCGAGGTGCTGGCGGATCTGGCTAAGCACAAGGGCTGCCCGATGCGCGAGATCACGGCCTGCATTCTCGACCGTCCGCGCCACGCCGAGCTGATTGCGGAGGTGCGCAAGTGCGGCGCCGGCGTGCGCCTCATTCCGGATGGTGACATCGCCGGCGTGATCTGGACCACCGACCCGAAAGAAACGGGCGTCGACATCTACCTCGGCTCCGGGGGCGCGCCGGAAGGCGTTCTGGCGGCTGCCGCTCTTCGCTGCATCGGTGGCCAGATGCAGGGCCGCTTGAAGCCGGACGCCGGCGCGGAAGGTCAGGCACAGATCGCGCGCGCAGCCACGATGGGCATCAAGGACATCAAGAAGAAATACTCGATGGCCGAGATGGCCTGCGATGACGTGATTTTTTCGGCGACCGGCGTGACGTCGGGCTCGCTGCTCGAAGGCGTGCATTTCCGCGGCGACTTCGCCGAGACCGAGACCGTCGTGATGCGCTCGAAGACCGGCACCGTGCGCCGCATCAAGACGACTTTCCGGATGCTCGGCACCAAAGCCCCGATATGAGGGCCATGCGTCAACGGTGTCTGGCTATCAGACCGACACTCTTGATGCTGGGGCCGGCTCGCCGTACATCGTGAACATCGGTGCGTCCTGGAGGATGACCTCCTCGTAGTGGCCGTAGCCGTTGAAGTGGCCGGCGATGGCGCGGGCGTAGGCGCCGGTGTTGCCGATCTCGATGAAGTCGCCCTCGCGGATCGATTCCGGCAGCAGGAACGGGCCCTTCATGTGGTCGATCGAGTTGCACGTCGGCCCCCAGAACTCGAACGGCGACACGATATGCGTGTCCTTCACCGGCCGCCCGACCAGGCGAACCGGGAAGACGAAGCCGAGATGCGCGGCATCGAACAGCATGCCGTAGCTGCCGTCGTTGATGAAGAGGTCGCGGCCACGCCGCGCATCGACGCGCACGATCAGGCTCTCGGCCTCGGCGACCAGCGCGCGGCCGGGTTCGCACATCACGCGGCAACGGTCGCCGACCGGCAGCGTCTCGATGCCATCGCGGATGACGCGCATGAAATCGGCAAGCGGCGCCGGCATTTCGTTCGAATAGCGTGACGGGAAGCCGCCGCCGACGTCGATCCGGTCGACGACGACGCCGGCCTTGACGATCAGCTTCTTCACTTCGCCGAGCGCAATCCCATAGGCGTCGGGTGTGACGGTCTGCGAGCCGACATGGAAGGTGATGCCGAGCTCCTTGGCGACCTGCCGCGTCTTGGCGATCAGCCGCGCGGCCTGTGCGCCGGCGGTGCCGAACTTGCGCTCGAGCGGGATGCGGCTGTCCTTGGCGGGCACCACGATGCGCACCCACAGGATCAGGTCCCTGGCGCCGCTGGTCTCCTCCATGATCTTCTTCAGCTCGTCCTCGGTGTCGAGCGAGTAGGAGCGGCAGCCAAGGCCGAACGCGCGGCGAATGGCGTGGCGCGATTTCACGGGATGCATGAAGTGGAAGGTCGCGTCGGGGATCGTGCGGGCGTCCTCGATTTCGGGCAGCGAGGCGACGTCGAAATGGCGGATGCCCGCGCCATAGAGCGCGCCGAGCAGGAACACGGAGCTGTTCGCCTTGTAGGCGTAGGCCACGTCGCCCGGAAAATGCTTCAGGAACCACCGCGCGGCGTGGCCGGCGGCCTGGGGCCGGAAGCCGACCACCGGTTTCTCGGGCTTGCGCGCGGTTGATGCAGGCGTCGGCCGACGCGAATGTGTCGAGCATGGCGGTCCCAACCCATTGTCGCCCGTGACCGAGGCCCGTGGCAGAGATTGCCTGCGGACTGCGATCCGCATTTCAGAGGGGTCAGATAGGGCCGCGACGCCCCCGTGTAAAGATCGGAGTGCGCGATGGGCTTCTTGGAAGGGCGATCGGGGTCTGGGGCGCCCCGCGAACGGCCGCCCCAGAGGTTGTGAACAGCGGACGGTCACTGCCCAGGGGCGGGCGCGAACGTCGCGTGCGTGACCGGCTTCGCCATGACGGCGAGCAAGTGGGCCATTCTCTTCTCAAGGTCCGCGATGCGGGCCGCCTGCTCGGCATTGACGGCCACTTCTTTTTCGAGCCGGCGGTGCAGTTCTTGTGTCGCCGAGACGTTGAGCATGGCGATGGCGTCGTAGTCGACCGAGCGGAAATCATTCACCTCGCGGCCGTAGACGAACACGCCGTCGCCGCCGGTCTTGAAGTCGGTGCGGAACTTGCCCTCGGCGACTTCGAGGACCTCGTACGTTCCCTCCGTCGCCTTGCCGATCAGCCGCACGCGGTCGCCCACTTTGAGATCGGTGGCGAGATGCACCCAGCCGTCCTTGACTTCGGCCGGCTTGTAGATGTCGGGCAAGGCGTCGGTGCCGCGCTTCACCGCCTGCGGGAACACTTGCTCGACCTGTTGCGCGACGACCTTCTTTTCTTTGCCCGAGCCTTTGCCGTAGGTGTCGCGATAGGTATAGTCGGAGACTTCGATGCCGGCCAGCGTTGCCAAATCTTGCACCGAGTCTGACCGCCCATCGATACGTTTGATCCGCGCGTCAGAAAAGACAACGAACAAAGGGCTCGAGATAAAACTGGTAGCGTAAAGTGAAGAAGGATTCGAGGGTGTGCCGTTAGCGTTTTGTTGACCGGATACACCGCTGACTGCCGAATATTCTCTATATAAATCCAACGGGTAGCTTCCCGCACTGCCGCTGATCACCAACTTTGCTTGACTTGGCGTGCTCGTCCCGATGCCAACGGTCCCGTTGTTCAAGATCGACAAGGGATATGATGGCGAGGCCGAGGTGTCATCGCTATTGGCATTGATGAAAAACAAACCCTGGGCTGTCTGTCCGATGCCAAAGCGCGTGGTGCCATTCGACCGCCATTTGACGACGCTGGCATTAGGCAGCTCGAGCGCGCGTCCCCAACCGGCAGTCGACCAGCCACTGGCTATGCTGCCGATTTCGAGCTTCGCGCCCGGCGTGGTCGTCCCGATGCCGACATTACCTGCGTTGTTCACGAAGAACCGCGAGATGCCGCCCTGCAGGAAGTGGATGGTGCCGCCGCTGGCGACGTTGTTGATCCGGTATTCCTTGGTGGAGTTATTGAAGCCCTGGAACACGCCGATGGCGCCGGTGTGGTCGTACATCAGCGCGCCGGAATAGGCACCGGCAGCCGCCGAGTTCTGCAGCGCAAGGCCGGTCTGCGTGCCGCCGGCGTTGTTGAACTGGATGCTCATGAAGTCGAGCGGCGCCGTGGTGCCGAGGCCGATCAGCGGGCCGCTTTGAAACAGCTGCGAATTGCCGATCGACGACGCCCCGTTGAACAGGGGAATCCGCCCCGGCGTCCCGACCCCGGTGACGGTCTGCGCCAGTGCTGTGCTCGACGCCAGTGCGAGTGCGACGAGGCTGGAAAAGGCGAGCGTGCCCGGCGTGCCACATTTCAAAATATGCATTGTGATATCTCTCTGCTGAAATCCCATTTTCGACAGCAAGAGAGCACCAGTATGGATCGTGCCCAACCTGCCGCTTAAAGATTGTATGAAGCAAAACGAATTCGGTCAAAGCGTTCCAAAACCATTGGATAAGGTGCTGGGCGGCGCCAAGATTGAGGTCGCCGACTTGCGGCCGCTACATTGCAAAGCCGCTGGAGCCGTACGCGCGCGGATAGATGACGATCGGTTTTGGAGCGGCGGCAGCGATTGCGGAAGGTGCAGCTTCGGGCGCGGCTATCGCCGTCGTGCCGTTCGCTCCGGCAACGACAGCCGCCACCATGGTGACGGGCGCTGGTGGCTCTGATGCTGCGTGTGCAGGGGCGGCGGATGCGGGCGCTGCGGCGGTCGGCTGTGGTGGCACAGTCTTGGCGCGCGCTTCGGCGAGCCAGGGCCGCAGCGCTTCGATGTCGAAGCCGAAGCGGGCGAAATCGGCGATGATCGCGTCGGCGTCCTTGTGCTCGGCCAGAAGAAACGCGCAGGCAGCGGCCGACCGCGCGCCCGAATAGCAGTAGGCGTAGATGGGCGCTGGCAGTTCGTGGACAGCGCGGGCGAATGTCGCCAGCTCCTCGGGCGACGGCGTGCGGCTCTCGATCGGCGCGAAGGCATAGGCAAGGCCATGCCGCTTCGCGTCCAGACCTGCCTCCGCACCGGGCGGGAAGCGGGCGATCTCGCCATCGGGCTGATTGTTGATGACGGACTTAAAGCCGGCTTTCGCCAGGATTTCCAGCTGTTCGGGCGTCGGATATTCGCCGACTGCCATCACATCGGATACGACTATGGGGTTCATTGGGACACGCTGGGGGACACGCTGGGGGACACACTGACTGGACGCCAATACCGCGCTGCCTATACCTCTGACATGATCCAGCGCTCGAGTAGTCTTACACCATAAACGGCGCCCGCGACGAGTGAGACGAACGTCAGAAACGAACCGATCGCCAACGTCGAGACGCCGGTGACGGCCTGGCCGACCGTGCAGCCGAGCGCGAGTACGCCGCCAACCCCCATCAGGGCCGCGCCCAGCAGGGTGCGCAGGGTGTCGCCGGTATCGGAGAAGGTCAGCAGATGAAAGCGGCCCATGGCTTTGGCCACAGCGAAAGCGCCGGTAATGGCGCCCAGGACGCTGGCGACGCCAAAGCCCGGCATGCGGGCGGCGGTGAAGCGCTGCAGCCATTCAAGGGTGTCGCCGGTCGGGCGCACGTAGGTCAGCGAGATCGGTTGCGTCGGTTTGTCGGCCATTTCATCGAACGCGAGGCCGGTCAGCGCCCAACCCGCGACCACGCACAGACCGACGGCGACGCCGGAGGCAATGTGGACGGGTGAATTGCGAAAATCGCCATCGCGGAAGCAGTAGGTGAGCACGGCCGTCGCGATCAGCGCCGTCACGGCGAGCCGCGCGGCGCCGGCGCTGAGCCCGAGGATGGTCGCCACATCGGCCAACGACTGGGTCGGCAGCTTCAAAGGAATGCTGGTTGCCTGCTCGAGTGCGGCGCGAACCGGCCCGAACAACCCGCCGATGGCCATGTACGCAAAGATGCCGAGCACCACCAGCGTCAACAGCGCGCGCAGGTCGCCGCCACCAACACGGGCGAGGTTTCTGGAGGCGCAGCCGCCCGCCAGCACCATGCCGACGCCGAACATCAGCCCCCCCAGGATATGCCCGAGCCAATTCAAATTGGGCGTCATGTACATCGACTTCGAGAGCTGGACGACGCCGATGGCGTCGAGCAGCTGGGCGCCGACAAGCGCCGTCACCGCCGCCAGCAGCCACGCGCGGAACCGCCGCCAGTCGCCGAGGTTCACGATGTCCGAGATCGATCCCATAGTGCAGAAATTGGTGCGGTAGACGGCGGCGCCGAAAACGAACCCGATCAGGAGCCCGCCACCGGCAAGCCATGCCGGGCCATTGCTCTGAACAATGTCCCTGAGACCGCTCATTCGCCCCCCTGATCCCTGGCCGCTGCAACTTTTATGGGTAGCCGCGAATGTGAATATGAGCTGGTTCGGCGAAGGTGTCACGTTGCGGTTGCGCGCATCGGGTTGCATGAGCGTCGTCGTGTGACCGCTCCGATTTGCTCCTGGATCAAAGGCCGAATGCGCCCGCTTCCCATCCTGATCCTGTCCGACGGGCGACCTGGCCATTACCATTTGGCCGAGGGCGTGGCCGCGGCGATCGGGCGCCGGCGGCCGGTCGCGGTCACGCGGATCGAGCTGCGGCGCCGGCGCTGGATCCCGGGCCGCGCGCTGACGGGCCTGGCGGGGGCTGGGATGAGCGGCGGAGCCATCCTGCGCGCTGGCTACGGCCTCGATGCGCAGCGCTTGCCCGAGTCGCGATTGGTGATCTCGGCCGGCGGGAACACGATCGCGGCCAATATCGCAGCCGCCCGTCACCTCAAGGCTGTCAACATCTTCTGCGGAACATTGCGGCGCGCCGCGCCTGAGGACGTCTCGCTGGTCGTGTCGTCTTACGCACGCCATGCCACGCTGCCGCGCCATCTGGTGGCGTTGAAGCCGAACGGGATCGATCCGGATCAGCTGGGCGCGCGCGGGACTGCGATTTGGCGGGCTGACGCAGGGGCGCCCAAACTTGCCGGCCTGCTGGTTGGCGGCGATTCCGGCTACTTCCGCTACAGTGGCGAGGACTGGAGCCGCCTGGTCGCGTTCCTCTCCGAGAGCTGGCGCGCCGCCGGGACGCGCTGGGTGGTCTCGACATCGCCGCGCAGCCCGGACGGGGTCGGTGACAGGCTTGCCGCGCTGGCGCGGGAGCCCGACGGGCCGATCGCCGAGTTCATCGATTTCCGGACGGCGGGGGCGGGGACGCTGCCGCGCCTGTTCTCGGCCGTCGATGCGATCCTGTGCACGGAAGACTCGAGCACCATGATCTCCGAGGCCGTCTGCGCGCGCCTGCCGGTCGTTGGTGTCGCGCCGCGCCAGCATGACTTCAAGGACGAAGAGCGCGAGTACCGCGCCTTCATGCAGGCGCAGGGGTGGTGCCGCTTCCTGCCGCTGCCCCAGCTGACGCCCTCGGCGTTCCAGGCGGCGCTGGCCGAGGTGCGCCCGCTCACCGAGAACCACCTCGACCGTCTCGCCGCCCAGCTTGCCGAGCGCCTGCCGCAGCTGTTCGACGAGACGAGCGGTCCGTGACCGAGATGCGGCCGTCGTCGTCGAGGGACTTTACTTCCAGTCCGCCGCCAGCCCATGATTGGTCGGGCGACTGGCCGCGGCTCTGTGCGGCCCTTCTTTGTCTTTCAAGGCGGCGCGGCCACAGCCATGAATTTCGATTTTCCCGATGAGTTGAAGGCGCTCCGCGATGAGGCGCGCAAGTTTCTCAACGCCAAGTGCCCACCTGCTGTCGCACGCAAGGCGCTGGATGGCGACGGTACGTTCGATCGCGGTTTGTGGACCGAGATCGCCGCGCTCGGCTGGGTCGGCGCGTCGGTGCCCGAGGCTTATGGCGGGGTGGGGCTCGGTCATCTTGCCGTCTGCGTGCTTGCGGAGGAGATCGGCGCCGCCATCGCCCCGGTTCCCTATTCCTCCAGCGTCTACCTGGCAATCGAGGCGATCCTGGCATTCGGCAGCGACGCCCAAAAATCGAGATGGCTGCCGCAGCTCGCATCCGGGGAGCTGATCGGCACGTTTGCCGCTGCCGAACAGCCGGGATCGCTGGTGATCGACCGCCTGCAAACGCGGATCTCGGACGGAGCAATCAGCGGCGTCAAGCTGGCGGTGCCGGATGGCGATGGCGCCGATCTCTGCGTCGTCGCCGCCGTTGATCCGCGGCGTGGACCGGTGCTCGCGGTCGTCGCGCTGGCAGCCAGGGGCGTGACGCGTGACATAGTCAAGACCGTCGATCCGAGCCGCTCGCACGCGCGGGTGACGTTCGAAAGCGCGCCGGCTGAAATCCTCGACGGCGCGAAAGGGGCCGCCGACATCCGCCGTCTGCTCGACCGCGCCGCCGTGATGATGGCGTTCGAGCAGGTCGGTGGCGCGCAGCGCGCACTCGACATGGCGGTTGGTTATGCCAAGGAGCGCTACGCGTTCGGACGGCCGATCGGCTCGTTCCAGGCCATCAAGCACAAGCTCGCCGACATGTACGTGGCGGTCGAGCTGGCGCGTTCCAACGCCTACTACGGCGCCTGGGCGCTTTCCACGAATGCCGCCGAGCTGCCGCTGGCGGCGAGCGTCGCGCGGATTTCCGCCAACGATGCCGGCTGGATCGCCAGCAAGGAGAACGTCCAGACCCACGGTGGCATGGGTTATACCTGGGAGGGGGACGCGCAGCTCTACTATCGTCGTGCCAAGCTGTTGGGCTTGTCGCTCGGCGGCTCCGGCGAATGGAAGCGCCGGCTGATGGGCGAACTCAAGTCGCGCAATGCCGAGAGCCTCGTGCCGATGGAATAGGCCGATGGACTAGGCCGATCAACTAGGCATGGGCGCCGCGTCGTACGGCGCTGCAAGACAACAAGACCCGGCTCAACACAGACAATCAGACAGTCAAACAATCAGACAAGGAGAACTCTCATGAAAGGCGTCGTCTTCCTCGGTGATCGCAAGCTCGAGCTGCGCGAGTTTCCAGATCCGACACCCGGTCCCCGCGATGTCGTGCTGGAGATCAAGGCGTCCGGCATGTGCGGCAGCGATCTGCATCAGTATCGTGCGGCGCCGGCGCAAGAGGGCGCGGTGACTGGCGGCATCAAACGGCAGGCGGGCTCGATCGCGGGCCACGAGCCGTGCGGCGTTGTCGTCGCAGTTGGCAGCGGTGTCGCGGCGAGCGAGGCCAAGATCGGCCAGCGCGTGATGGACCACCACTACGACGGCTGCGGTGGCTGCAAGCACTGCCGGGGCGGCTGGACGCAGATGTGCCTGGAGGGCACCACGGTGTTCGGCTCGGGCGGTCATGGCGGCCATGCCAAGTACATGAAGGTTCCCGTGCACACTCTGGTGCCGCTCCCCGACAGCCTGTCGTTCGTCACCGGCGCCGCGATCGCGTGCGGCACGGGCACGGCCTATGGAGCGCTGAAGCGCCTCAACCTGCAGGGCGGCGAGACCATTGCGATCTTTGGACAGGGCCCGGTTGGCCTTTCGGCGACGCAGCTTGCCGCCGCCATGGGGGCTCGCGTCATCGCGCTCGATGTGTCGGACGAAAGGTTGCAACGCGCCAAGGAGTTCGGCGCCACCGAGCTTATCAACGCCAAGGCGAACGACATCGTCGGCGCGATCCGCGATCTGACCCACGGCGAGGGCGCACACAAGACGCTCGACTGCTCGTCGGCGCCCGATGCGCGCGCGTCCGCCGTGCGCGCGGTTCGTTCGTGGGGCACCGCCTGCTACGTCGGCGAGCGCGGTCAAGTCACGCTCGACGTTTCACCTGATATCCTGCGCCGGCAGGTGACGATCGTCGGCTCGTGGACGTTCTCGAAGCAGGGGCAAGCCGATTGCGCGGAGTTCGTCGCCGACCACAACGTCGATGTCGAGAAGCTCTTCACGCACCGCTGGCGCCTGGATCAGGCCGAGGAGGCCTATAAGCTGTTCGACACCCAGACCACCGGCAAGGCGGTGATCATTCCGTAAAAGTGGCGATGCAGTGTCTGGCCCGAGGCCAGACACTTCCGGATTGGCCACGGCCGTGTCCGCGTTCCCGACAATCGAACGCGTGCATCGGTCGAACTCCATTGTGGCGTTCCACGCGCCGGATGCGCAGTGGGCATCCGAAGGCGCGTTTAGAACGTCTGCACCCAGGCTTCGGGGTAGAGCGTGTACTGGTCGCCGCGCTTGGCGAGCCGCGAGAACGCCGGGAAGTGCAGATGCATGCCGGCGATCAGCAGCTTATCGGTGGCGACGCGGTCAAACATGCGCCGGCGGGACGCGGCGGCGGCCGCCAGATCGACGTCGAACGCCATGCCGGCCTCGGGGATCGCGACCTGCACCTCGGGAACATGCGTGGTGTCGCCCCAGATCATCAGCTGATCGTTGCCCGACGCTATGAGGTAGGCCGTATGTCCCGGCGTGTGGCCGGGGCTCGGTACCGCGGTCACGCCCGGGAACACCTCGCCGCCGGTGAAGAGGCGCGTCTGCTTCTTGTAGGGCGCGACTTGCTCGCGGCCCGCGTCGAAATAGAGCTTCTTCTCGCGCTCGTTCGCTTTCGCCATTTCGGCGTCGTTGAACCAGTGCGCCAGCTCCTTCTCGTGCATGACGAGTTCGGCGTTCGGGAAATTCAGCTTGCCCGTCGTCATGTCGACGAGGCCGGCCGAATGGTCGGGGTGCATGTGGGTCAACAGAAGGGTGTCGATCTTGGCCGGATCGATGCCGGCGCCCTCGAGGTTTTCGGCAACCTTGCCCGCGGTCGGTGCCAGATAGTTGCCGGAGCCGGTGTCAACCAGCGCCATCCGGCCCTTCGAGTGGATGAGGAACGTATTGACGCTGGTGCGGCGTGCGGGGCGGAACGCAGCCGCCAGGATTTCGTGCGCCTTGGCGAGATCGACGTTGCGCATGACGTCGAGATTGCCGTCGAGGAAGCCGTCGCTGATCGAGGTGACGACGATGTCGCCGATCTTGCGGTGATAGACGCCGGGGATTTGGCGGGCGGGTTGGGACATGGCTCGTCAGGGCCTTTCAGGGTTGCTGGGCTGAACCTATTGAGCATTGATAGGGGATTGTGGGAATAGCAGGCGGTGGTCGCGCTCAAGCGCCTTCGGCGAGCCCGATGAACGGTTTGAAATGGCGGCGCACGAGGCTTTCCGGCAGGTCCTTGGTGATGAACACCAGGCGAGAGCGATGGTCGGCGCTCGGCCACGCCTTCAGTGTATCCGGCGGATAGAAGATGTGCTGGACGCCGTGGACGACGAACGGCTTCGGCTGCTCCTTGATGTTGAGGATGCCTTTCACGCGCAGCAGCTTGCCGCCGTAGAGCTGCGCCAGCAGCTGCAAGGCGTTCGAAACCTCGTTGCCTTCCAGCGGCTCGGCAAACGACAGGCAGAACGAGCTGATGCCGTGCAAATGGCCGTGATGGTGTTCCGGATGCGCGCAAGTCGCGTCATGGCAATCGTCGCGGTGATCGTGTGCGGGCGCGTGATCATGACCGCAATCGGGTGCGCAGGCTTGATCATGGGTATGCGCGTGCGTGTGCCCTGGCGCGGGTTTGGCAGATAGTCGGTCGGCCGCCAGCCACGTGATCGGATCGGCGCCGGTCAGCGCCGGCTCGTGCGCGCCAAGACCAATGAGCTCTGACGGGGCAATGTCGCCTTTGATCGAGGTCAGGATTGGTGCGGTCTTGTTGAGTGCGCGGATGCGGCCTTGCAGGCGGGACAGAGTAGCCGGGTCGGCGACGTCGGTTTTGGTCAGCACGATGCGGTCGGCAATCGCGATCTGCTTGGCCGGTTCGAACTGCTCGTCAAGCTGCGCGAGGCCGTGCTGGCCATCGACGGTGGTGACCACGGCGTCGAGTTGGTAGATCCGGTAGACGCGTTCCTCGGTCATGATGGTGTGGGCGATCGGCGTCGGATCGGCGAGGCCAGTCGTTTCGAGCACGACGCGTTTCATCGGGGGTATGTCGCCCCAGAGCGCCTTGGTGTGCAGTTTCTCGAGCGTTTCGACCAGGTCGCCGCGGACTGCACAACAGACACAGCCCGAGGGCAGCAGCACCGCATCGTCGTCGACCTTCTCGACCAGGGCGTCGTCGATCCCGACATCCCCGAACTCGTTGATGATGACGGCGGTACCGGCCATGCCGGGATCGTCCAGCAGGCGTTTCAAGAGGGTCGTCTTGCCGGAGCCGAGGAACCCGGTCAGCACGGTCAGCGGAATGGCGGTTTCGCTCATGTCGGGTCTCTTTTGTGCGGGGGAGAGAACTTTCGGGCGCCCCGGTCAACCTTGCTTGAAGGCCTTCGTTGTAGGTTTGCGGGGAAACCGTATCTTCTTCAGGGCAATTATGGGAGTGCCAAGGCGTGGCCGCCAACGATGATGGTGCAACTGATCGGGTCGCAGAAGCCCGGGCCCGCCAGGAGGTGCTGGAAACCGCCCTGGCGATGAGCCGGCGCGGCCTGTCGCCGGGTCGTTCCGGGAATGTTTCGCGCCGGTTTCGCGACGGCATGCTGATTACGCCGTCCGGCATGCCCTACGACCAGATCATGCCACACGACATCGTGTTCGTCGCTGACGAGGGGGAGGCCACGGTGGGGCAGCGCAAGCCCTCGAGCGAGTGGCGGTTCCATCTGTCGGCCTATCGGGCGCGGATCGACATGGCGGCTGTCGTCCATACCCACTCCATGCATGCGACCGTGCTGGCCTGCGCGGGGAAATCCATCCCGGCGTTCCATTACATGGTGGCGGTGGCCGGCGGCATCGACATACCGTTGGTGCCCTATGCAACCTTCGGGACGAAGACGCTGGCGCGTCATGTGGCCAAAGGGCTCAAAGACCGCGACGCCTGCCTGATGGCCAATCACGGCCAGATCGCCCTGGGTGAGACCTGCGCGAAGGCGCTGGAACTGGCGTCCGAGGTCGAAATCCTCTCGGAGCAGTACTTCAAGGTGCTTTCTCTCGGCAAGCCGGTCATCCTCGGCAAGCGTGAGATGGCAGACGTGCTGGAACGCTTCCAGTCCTATGGTCAGAACGCGCAGCGTTAGCGGCGCTTCTGATGCCCGCAAGCATCCGCACCGAGCTGCGATCACGACGTCGGCCAATGGCGACGCTTTCAGCGCCGCCGGCAACCGAGACGCCAAGCAAAGCGAGGCTATTTCGCCTGGTGGACTTCGATGACATTGCCGTCGGGATCATAGAAGAAAATCTGCTGCCAGCCCTTCATCGCCCAGGCGCCGAAGTCCGAATAGGGAATGCCCTTGGCTTCGAGGCGTTTCTTGAACGCGGCGATGTCGTCGGTGCGGAAGGCGATGTGGCCCTTTTCGAGCGGATTGACCGCCTGCTTGGTCTTGAAGTTGCTGGCGAGATCGCGTTCGGCAAGATGCACCTGGGTCGTGCCATCCGTGACGAACGCGACCTGTCCGGAATAACCTTGTGACGTGTCGCGGTTTTCGGACAGCCCCGGCTCGGTTTGCATGTCCATGATCTCGCGATAGAACGTGTTCATGGCCGGCACGTTGACAGTGCACAGGTTCAATGATGCAGCTTGAGTTTCATGGCGATGGACTCCGAGAGGGGTTTAGGCTGGCCGAGGCAGGTCAAGTCTGATTATGAGCGCTCTGTCAACGCGTTTGTCGCATGTCCAGAATTGCGACGTTCAGCCCTCGAGCTTGAAGCCTGCGAACTGGGCGCGCAGGTCCTTCTTCGAGATCTTGCCGGTTGCCGTCAGCGGCAGCGTGTCGACAAAGACGACATCGTCGGGCACCTGCCACTTGGCGAGCTTATCCGCGAGATGCGCGAGGATGTCGTCCTTGGCCGGATTGGCGCCGGGCGCCTTGACGACGATGAGCAGCGGACGCTCCGACCATTTCGGATGCGGCACGGCGATAACTGCGGCGTTGGCGACGCCTGGGCAGCGGATCGCCTCGTTCTCGACGTCGATGGAGCTGATCCATTCGCCGCCCGACTTCACCAGGTCCTTGGTGCGGTCGACCAGCGTCAGGAAACCGTCGGCGGTTATTTTGGCGACATCGCCGGTGCCGAACCATCCGTCCTTGTCGAAGGCGGCGGCGGACGCTGCCTCATTGTTGAAATAGGCGGAGATCACGGTTGGCCCGCGCACGAACAGTTCGCCCTGGGCCTCGCCGTCGTGCGGCAGGCGCTGGCCGTCTTCGTCGACGATCTTGAAATCGACGCCGACCAACCGCTGGCCTTGGCGGGACTTGATCTTGAGGCGCTCGGCGAACGGCAGGGCCTTCATCTCAGGCGACAACTTGCCAAACGTACCAACGGGGCTCATCTCGGTCATGCCCCAGGCATGGACAATCGTGACGTCCCACTTCTGCTCGAAGGTTTCGATCATGGCGGCCGGTGCCGCCGACCCGCCGACGATCACCATGGAGAAGTTGCGCGGTTTGCGGCCGCGCTTGTCCATTTCCGCCAGCAGTCCGAGCCAAACCGTCGGCACGCCCCAGGACGAGTAGACATTTTCGGCTTCCAGGAGGTCGAACAGGCTCGCACCATCGAGCTTCGGGCCAGGCATTACCAGCGGCGTGCCGGACAGCATCGTCGCGTATGGCAGGCCCCAGGCGTTGACATGAAACAGCGGCACGACGGGCAGCAGCGGCTTGTCGGCGCCGAACGCATCCGGCAGGCAGGCGGTCACGAACAGCGTGTGCAACACCGTCGAGCGATGCGAGAAGAGGGCGCCCTTGGGCTCACCGGTCGTCCCCGACGTGTAGCAGAGCGACGAGGCGGCGTTCTCGTCAAGATCGGGCCAGGTGATTTCCGGCTCGCCGAGGGCGATCAGATCCTCGTAGCACAGGAGGCCGGCTAACGGGCTTGCTGCCGGCATGTGCGCGCGGTCGGTCATCGCGACATAGGTGCCGACGGGCTTGAAACCCGGTTGCAGCTTTTCGATGAGCGGCAGGAATGTCAGATCGAAGAACAGGATCTTGTCCTCGGCGTGGTTCACAATGTACGTGAGCTGCTCGGGGAACAGGCGGGGATTGATCGTGTGGCAGACCGCGCCGATGCCGGAGATCGCGAAATAGAGCTCGACGTGCCGCGTCGTGTTCCAGGCGAGCGTAGCGACGCGGTCGCCGGGCTTGATGCCGAGCTTGCGGAGCACATTGGCGAGCCGGGCGACGCGCGCTCGTGTCTCGCGCGCAGTGGTGCGATGGATGCCGCCTTCGACCGCGGACGTGATGAGGGGCATTTGCCCATGAACTTCCGCCGCAAAGTCGATCAGGTTCGAGACCAGCAGCGGCCGGTTCATCATCAGGCCCTTGAGCATCCGCGCATCCTCCGGTTTAAGGTGGGACGACAGTTAGACGCGACCCGGGCGGCTCAACAAGCCGGGAGCGTGGCGCCGGTGAACAGAGCAGCAGGAGACCACATCATGGCCAAGGTCGAGGTCGGGACGGACGGCGAGATCGCAGTGCTCCGCCTCTCGAATGCCCCAGTCAACGCCTTGGCGCACGGGGTCCGGTTCGGCCTCCAGGCGGCCATCCAGGCGGCCAACCGGAACTCCGCGATCAAGGCGATCGTGGTGACGGGCGAGGGGCGGGCGTTCTCGGCCGGCGCCGACATCACGGAGTTCCGGTCGGGCCTGAAGGAGCCGGGGCTTGGCCAGGTCATCGACGAGGTCGAGGCGTCTGCCAAACCAGTGGTGGCCGCGATCAACGGCCTGGCGCTGGGCGGCGGGCTCGAGGTGACGCTGGGATGCCACTACCGGGTGGCATCGCGCTCGGTGTCGCAACTGGGGCTGCCCGAGGTGAAGATCGGCATTCTCCCGGGGGCCGGGGGAACGCAGCGGCTGCCGCGTGTCATCGGCGTCGAGGCGGCGCTCGACATGATCGTCTCGGGCAATCCGATCGGGGCAGCGGCGGCCGAAAAGGTTGGTCTCGTCGATCGCGTGGTCGATGGCGATGTGGTGGCCGGCGCTGTGGCGTTTGCGCGCGAACTGATCGCCCAAGGCCAGGGGGCCAGGCCAACGAGCGCCAAACGCATTGATCCCGCTAGCGTGCCGGAGGGGCTCTTTGACAGGCGTCGCGCGGCGTTGGCCCGGCATCCGTCGGGGCCGATGGCGGGCAAGAACTGCATCGCGGCGGTCGAGGCGGCGGTCGGCAGCGACTATAAGACCGGCGTCGCGCGCGAGTGGGCGTTGTTCCGCGAGCTCGCCGCCAGCCCTTATGCGAAGGCATTGCAGTTTGCCTTCTTCGCCGAACGCAAGGCCGCCGACATTCCCGACATCGGCCCTGACGTGAAGCCGCGCGAGATCAAGGCGGTCGGCATTGTCGGTGCCGGCACGATGGGGACGGGGATCGGCCTGGCGTTCCTCAATGCAGGGCTGCCTGTCGTCATGGTGGAGACCAACGAGGCGGCACTGAAGCGCGGCGTCGATCGTGTCAATGACACGATCGAGAGCAACGTCAAGCGCGGGCGGATCACCGAAGAACAGGGACGTCAGCGCAAGGCCGCTTTGACGTCGACAATGCGTCTCGAGGATCTGGCCGATCGAGACCTGATCATCGAAGCCGTCTTCGAGAACATGGCGATCAAGAAGGAGGTGTTTGGCAAGCTCGACGGCATCGCCAAACCGGGCGCGGTGCTCGCCTCCAACACATCGACGCTCGATGTCGACCAGATCGCCGCGGCGACGAAGCGGCCGGCCGATGTCGTCGGCATGCATTTCTTTTCACCTGCCAACGTCATGCGCCTCGTCGAGATCGTGCGGGGCCGCGAGACGGCGAAGGATACGCTGGCGACTGCGCTCGCCGTCGCCAAGCGGATCGGCAAGGTCGGCGCGGTGTCGGGCGTGTGCTTCGGCTTCATCGGCAATCGCATGCTCGAAGAATATCTCGAGGAGGTGCAGGCGATTCTTCTGGAAGGTGCAACGCCCGCCGAAATCGACGGAGCGCTCGAGGCGTGGGGGCTTGCCATGGGACCAAACGCGATGATGGATCTGGCCGGCATCGACGTCGGCTATCGCGTCCGCCAGGAAAACATGCTGACCGCTGAGCGCACGCGGCTTTATCGCACGACCAACAGGATATCCGAGATGGGCCGGCACGGCCAGAAAACGGGGCGCGGCTATTACCTCTACGGCGCCGATCGACGCCGCACCGAGGATCCCGAGATCATCGCAATGTTTCGGGAGGAGGCGCGTGCGCAGCAAATCAACCAGCGGACGATCAGCCAGGACGAGATTGTCGAGCGCTGCCTGCTGCGGCTGATCAACGAAGGCGCGAAAGTCCTCGACGAGGGGATCGCGCTCCGGGCCTCCGACATCGATACGATCTATCTCACCGGTTACGGTTTCCCGGCCTGGCGGGGCGGTCCGATGTGGCAGGCGGAGAACATCCTGGGCCTCAAGACGGTCGCCGAGAAGATCCGTGGCTACGAGAAAACGTACGGAGCCCGTTGGACGCTGGCGCCGTTGCTCGAGAAACTCGCAGCGTCAGGTGGCTCGCTCGCGGATGCCGGCAAGTCCGGCAACTCCGGCAAGTCATGATATCACTCCTGGACCCGCGCCACATCGCCTTCGTGCTCGACGAGGTGCTTCAGTGCGAGGAGGTGCTGCGGCTGCCGGCGTTTGCAGGCCTGGATCGGGCAGCGGCGGGCGCCATGCTCGACGCGGCTGAAACATTGGCGCGCGCGGAACTGCTGGCGAGCTACGGATTGCTCGATGCCCATGAGCCGCGCATGGAGAACGGCCGGGTCGTGCTGCCGGGCGAGATCGGCACCGCGCTCGAGGCCATGCGGACAGGCGGTTTCTTCGGCATGACGGCGCGTCCCGAGCACGGCGGCCTTGGCCTGCCGCGCACGATCGCGAACGCCGTGTTCCTCTGGTTCCAGGCGGCGAACGTCTCGATCGCCAACTATGCCATGCTGACGATGAGCGCAGCCGAGCTTCTGGCGCACCATGGAACCGAGGCCCAACGCACGCGCTACATGCGCCCGATGATCGAGGGCCGATTCTACGGCACCATGGCGCTCTCCGAGCCGCAGGCGGGCTCGTCTCTCGGCGACATCACCACATCCGCGAAGCCGTTGGGCGACGGGCGCTATGCGCTCAGGGGCACCAAGATGTGGATCTCGGGCGGCGAGCACGAGATGGGCGAGAATATCGTGCATCTGATGCTGGCGCGGATCGTCGGCGCGCCGGCGGGCGTCAAAGGCATCTCGCTGTTCATCGTGCCGCGCAAACGCCTGGATGACGATGGCCGGCCCGGCATTTGGAACAACGTTGTGCTCGCTGGCCTCAATCACAAGATGGGCCAGCGCGGTACCGTCAACACGGTGCTCAATGTCGGCGAAGGCGGCGAGACGATCGGCGAGTTGATCGGCGCGCTCGGTGGCGGTCTCGCCTGCATGTTCACGATGATGAACGAGGCGCGGATCGGTGTCTCGATGGGGGCCGTCGCGCATGCGAGTGCCGGGTTCCTGCATGCGCTGGGTTATGCGCGCGATCGGCTGCAAGGGCGTTTGCCCGACACCAAGGATCCGGCGTCGCCGCAGGTGGCCCTGGTGGCGCATGCCGACGTGCGCCGACTGCTGCTACAACAGAAGGCGGCGGCTGAAGGCGGCATCGCGTTTGGGCTTCGGCTCGCCAAGTTGGCAGACCTGAAGGCGGCTGCTGCAACGGAGGCCGAGCGCGCCGACGCCGGCCTGCTGCTCGACCTGCTGACGCCGGTGTTCAAGGCGTGGCTCTCGGAGGAGTGTCTCACTGCCAACTGGAATGCGATGCAGGTGCTCGGCGGCGCTGGCTACACCCGCGATCATCCGGTCGAGCAATACTATCGCGACAACCGCCTCAATCCCATTCACGAGGGCACCAACGGAATCCAGGCGATCGATTTGCTGGGGCGGAAGCTCGGGCTCGGGGACTGCCGCCCCCTGGTGCTGCTGACAGCCGAGATCAGTTTCGCCGCGCAATCGGCACGGGGGACGCGGGCCGAGCCCGTCGGGCGGGCGGCAGACCGCGGCGTGGAGGCACTGGCCGATGCCTATGCACACCTTGCGCGCGTGCGGCAGGAGAAGGGGGCGACGGCCCAACTTGCGCACGCCGCAGACGTGATGGAGATCGCGGGGTGCACGGCCCTGCTGTGGATGTGGACCGAGATGGCGGACGCGGCGCATGCCGCGCTCGCCCGCAAAGCGGCCGATCCCGCCTTCTACGAGGGCAAAATCCTGGCGGCAGAGGCGGCCCGAGCCCTCTACGAACCGCGCCTCGCCGGTGCCGTCGATCGCATCTGCAGCGGCACCGCGGTCCATCTCGCCATCCGCGACGAGATGCTTGGGTAGGGATTGCCGATGGGCGCAAATGCAGCAGCCGCCAGGGTTGCGGCGCTTGGCGCGCGCCCGTAAGATTCCCCGACATCGCCGATCCGGACACACATCACTCTCATCAGGGGGCCACCCATGACCATCGCAAACGGCCGCGAGATCCTCGCCATTCCCGGCCCGACCAACGTGCCGGATGCCGTGTTGCAGGCCATGAACCGCCCAGCGATCGACCTGTACACAGGCGAGATGATCGGACTGACAGCCGGATTGCTGGGGGACCTGCCCAAACTCTTCCGCACCAAGGGGCAGGTTTACATCTATGCCGCCAACGGGCACGGCGGTTGGGAGGCGGCGCTGACCAATGTGCTCTCCCGCGGCGACAAAGTGCTCGTGCTCGAGAGCGGCCGGTTTGCGATCGGCTGGGGCGAGATGGCCAAGATGATGGGCGTCGAGGTGGAGCTACTGCCGCAGGATATCCGCCGCGCCGTCGATCCGGCGGCGGTTGCGGCCGCACTGACCAAGGACAAGTCGCATTCGATCAAAGCCATCCTGGTCGTGCAAATCGATACCGCGTCAGGCGTCGTCAATGATCTCGCTGCGATCCGCAAGGCGATCGATGCGGCCAAGCATCCGGCCTTGCTGCTAGTCGACACCGTGGCCTCGCTCGGCTGCATGCCGTTCGAGATGGATGCCTGGGGCGTCGACATCGCGATGGCCGGCTCGCAGAAGGGCCTGATGACGCCGCCGGGGATTGCGCTGGTCGCCGCCGGACCGAAGGCGCGCGAGGCGCACAAGTCGGCGGGCCTGCGGACGCTCTATTGGGACTGGTCGGCGCGCGATGGCGACGAGCACTACAACAAGTATTGCGGCACGCCGCCGATGCACACCGTGTTCGGGCTGCGTAAAGCGCTCGACATGATCTTTGCGGAAGGTCTCGACAATGTGTTCCGCCGGCACGCGCTGCTGGCGGAAGCGACGCGGCGCGCGGTCTCGCGCTGGGAGGAAGGCCAGGTGCTGGCCATGAACATCATCAACCCCGCCGAGCGCTCGAACTCGATCACCAATGTGCTGACGCAGGGCCGCGATCCGAAGCCGCTGCTGGACTTTTGCCGGGAGAAGTGCGGCGTGGTGGTGGGCCAGGGCATCGGCGGCCTTGCCGGCAAAGCGATCCGCATCGCGCACATGGGCCACACCAACGCGCCGATGGTGCTCGGTACCTTGTCGGCCATCGAGATCGCGTTGAAGGCGATGAAGATCCCGCATGGCGACGGTGGCGTCTCAGCGGCGATCCAGTATCTGGGAAGCGAAGTCACGGCCTGACGGTGCGGTACCGAATGGTGGTATCGCGCCGGACAAATGGCGGCCCGCATCTCTGGCGCATCTACCAGCGATGTGGGCCCAACTCGGCGGCCAATGGGGCGCGATGCCGCGACCGGAGCTCTACGACATGAAACCCTGACGGCTGGATCGTTTCGGGACGTCAGCCGGCCTTGCTGGGCGCGCTGTCGTTGGCCGCTTTCATTTTGAGCGTGCCGCGGACACGGGCGCCTTCCTCAGCGCAGAAAACGTTCTGGCTGATCTCGCTGTCGACGTCCGCCGTCTTCTCGAGGTGGACCCGATCGGCGACGATCGTGCCCTTGGTGCGGCCGCGAATGACGACGCTTTCAGCATCGATGCCGCCATCGACCAAGGCGTCGGCGTCGACGATCAGCAGATTGCACTTGATGTTGCCGATGACCTTGCCCTGCACGAGGATGTCGCCATTGCTCTCGAGGTCGCCGCGCATTGTCAGGCAGGCATCGACGATGGAGTGATTGCCTTGGGTCACTGATTTCCGGGCCGCCATGTTGAAGGGGGCGTGATCCTTGTGGTCGGTGGTTTCCGTGAAGGCCGACGGGGCGGCTGCGGACGTGTGTTCGGCTTTGCGCGCATTGAACATGGGATGGTCCTTAATCCTTGGGGGCGTGTCCTGACGCCCGAGACGGTCGATAAGACTGTCCCGTCTCCCGCAAGTCTTGGACCAGTTGAAGCCTGCTGCGCGCTGGTCGCGTACCTTGATAGGGCGGTGGTTAATCCGCACGCCGGATAGGCGTATTTGATTGGCCCTTCAGCTGCCCGTCGTGCCGAAGGCGCGCGAACAAGGTGCCGCAACCGGGCCAGGCATCCGAAGGCGCGGGCGCCGGATGCGTCCAAGCGAAGCTTGGCTTCGCCAAGACGAGGGCATCCGAAGGCGCGGGCGCCGGATGCGTCCAAGCGAAGCTTGGCTTCGCCAAGACGAGGGCATCCGAAGGCGCAGGCGCCGGATGCGGAGTGGGCATCCGAAGGCGCGAAAAATTAGTGCGTCCAGGAGCCGATGCGGCCGAACTTGAAATTGTCGGAATAGGACTTGCGGATGGGCTTGCGGGCTTTTGGCTCGTCGAGGCGATAGGCGATGCCGTTGCGCTCGGCGTAGGCGATGGCCTCGTCCTTGGTATCGAACGTCAGGCGCACCTGGGCCTGGGTATCGCGCGAGCTGGTCCAGCCCATCAGTGGGTCGACCTCGCGGGGGCCCTGCTGGTCATGCTCGAGCACCCAGTCCTTGGCCCGGGCCTGGCCCGACTGCATGGCGGTCTTGGCGGGTTTGTAGATCCGGGCGGGCATGGCGTTCCTGGTCTTGGCGGCGGTCGGCTTGGTCGTGCGATCGGTCTGGTCGGGGCAGAGAGATTCGAACTCCCGACTTCTTGCTCCCAAAGCAAGCGCTCTACCAGGCTGAGCTATACCCCGAAGACCAGACTTCCCACGATGTGCCGCGTTCGCCGGGGCGCGTCAAGGTCAGATCTCTTTGCGCCTTCAGCTGCCCACTTGCGCAGCCGGCGCGTGCATTTTGGTGAATGCGCACGGTCGATGGCGGCGCCGAGCTATTTGGCCGGGCGCTGGAACAGCGGATGGAAGACGCGATCGCCGGCCTTCAAGCCGATCTTGGCTGCGATCCCCGCGCGAAGCTCGAGGACTGCGAGTACATCGCCGCCGGAGGCGATGACGCGCTCCGAGAACGGCTCGGTGCCTTCCTCGATACGATGGACGATCCCGTCGGCACGGATGAACACCATATCGAGCGAAATGTAGGTGTTGCGCATCCACATGGTGGCTTCTTGCGGTGGCTCGTAGGGAAAGAGCATGCCGGCGTCGTCGGCCAGAGATCGGCGGAACATGAGACCGCGCGCCTTTTCCTCGGACGTATTGGCAACCTCGACCTGGAACGAGTGCTCGCCCGAGCCAGTCACTAGTTTCAGTGGGTCACGACGCATCTCAGCCCGCCCCTCCGTGACCGCCATCGCCAGGAGCAGCATGGCCCATAACGAAAACAGGGCCGCGCGATACGCAGCCCTGTCAAAATATGCTTTCTGGTAGCGTGCAAGAGCGCGCTCAGTGCGAGGACGGCAATCCGCTCGTGAAGCCATCTGGCTTGAGCTCGGCTGCCATACAGCCCTTTTCGCCCATGCCCCAGCGGACCTGAACAATTTGACCTGGGCGCAGTTCGGTGAAGCCAAACCGCCGCAAAGTCTCCATGTGCACGAAGATATCAGGCGTTCCTTCCCCCCGGGACAAGAAGCCGAAGCCCCTGACGCGATTAAACCATTTCACCATGGCCCGCTCCCAGTCGCTCTCCGGCTGCACGATGACGTGCGTACGCTGGGGAAGCTGCGAGGGATGGATCGCGGTGCTTTCATCCATGCTGAGGATCCGGAAGGCTTGCATGCCCTTGGGACGCTTCAGCACCTGGGCGTGAACCCTAGCACCTTCGTAGGCCGTCTGATAGCCTCCCGCCCGCAGGCAGGTCACGTGCAGGAGCACGTCCGGCAGCCCGTTGTCCGGCACGATGAAGCCGTAGCCCTTCGAGGCATCAAACCATTTGATCGAGCCTGCGATCTCGAAGACTTCCAGCCCTCCCGTCTCGTCTGGCTTCCGTGGATCCTTGAACGGATCGAACGGCTCCGACAAGCCCGGCAACTTTGTGGAATCCCCCATGTATTCACCCCGCTTACAAACATTGCTGACACACACCTCCCTGCCGATGTGGCAGATCGGTTTGTCACTTCCGAACCTCGGGCAGTTGCCCCCTCCCCGGGGTGTCGGTTGCGACAGGCCGGAACATAGACACGCGATGGGTGGCTGGTAAAGCATTTTTACCAATTGGTCATAATTGACGGTTTACTTGCGCAAGCGCAGATATCGGTAGGCAGAGTGTTGGTTAATGGACTGAAAATTCGTCATTTTGTGGCCTTCTGGGTGGGTACCAGATCGGGCTAATCTGACGCTGAAAATCGGGCATTGATGATCTTGGGGATAATCTGGATGGGGACTGTATTTCACCTCTGATCACCCTCGATTGACCCCTGGATCTGGCGAATCAGGAGCCTGCGGCGGATGTGTGCTGGCAGAGTTGTCCGCAGGTTTTCCACACAAGGTAAAATTGTTATTGAACGGGGAGTAATTGATACGGAGGGCGTCGCCGGTCTGTCCGGTTTGTGCTCTGACGGCAACACTATTGCCACGCTGACCGGTCCGGCCTTAAATGCGGAACTGCCGGACACTGTTCACCCCGAGCCCGAGAGAGCCCCATGCGCTATTTGCACACCATGGTTCGCGTTACCAACATCGACCAAAGCCTCGACTTCTATTGCAAGAAGCTCGGCATGAAGGAAGTTCGCCGGGTCGACAACGAGGCGGGTCGTTTCACTTTGGTGTTCCTCGCCGGTCCCGATGACGAGGCGCGCGGGCGCGCGGAGCGGGCGCCGCTGCTCGAGTTGACCTACAATTGGGATCCGGAAGCCTATGCCGGTGGGCGCAACTTCGGACATCTCGCCTTCGAAGTGGATGACATCTACGCGTTCTGCGATCGCCTGATGAAGGCTGGGGTCACCATCAACCGGCCACCGCGCGATGGGCGCATGGCCTTTGTCCGCTCGCCGGACAACATTTCTTTGGAGCTGCTCCAGAAGGGTGAGGCAAAGCCGAAGGCTGAGCCCTGGGCGTCGATGGCCAATACAGGCGTCTGGTGAGGCCCGGGCAGGGCTGGAGCGGCGCGGCGACGGAGCGACTGTGAAACACGTCGTGGTCATCGGCGGCGGGCCGGCGGGCCTGATGGCCGCCGATCGCGTGTCCGCGGCAGGTGTTGCGGTGACGATCGTCGATCGGATGCCGAGCCTCGGGCGCAAGCTGCTGATGGCGGGGCGCGGCGGTCTCAACCTCACGCACAGCGAGCCGCTCGAGCGGTTCCTGGAGCGGTACGGCGCCGCGCAACAGTGGCTGGAGCCGGCGATCCGCGCTTTCCCACCCGAGGCGCTGATCGGGTTCGCGCAGGCGCTGGGCCAGGAGACGTTTGTCGGCTCCAGTGGACGCGTATTTCCAAAGGCCATGAAGGCGTCTCCGCTATTGCGGGCGTGGCTGGCACGACTGGGCGCGCAGGGCGTCACACTCCGCACGCGCACCCGCTGGGTTGGATTGGAATCCGGGCCGATCGGCGTTCGCCTGGCTGACGAGGCCGGCCAGGAGGAGGTGCTCGGCGCTGATGCCGTGGTGCTGGCGCTCGGTGGGGCCAGCTGGCCGCGGCTCGGGTCGGACGGCGCGTGGGTGCCGGCTCTGGAGACACTCGGCGTCGAAGTTGCGCCGCTCGGGCCGGCCAACGCGGGCGTGGAAATCGATTGGTCGGCACATGTCCGGGAGCGTTTTGCGGGTGCGGCGCTGAAGCGGATCGCGCTATCGATTGCAGGGCACACGGTCCGGGGCGAGGCCGTGCTGACACGGTCAGGCATCGAGGGCGGGGCGGTCTATGCGCTCTCGCGCGAAATTGCGGTGGCGCTGGCGACGACGGGCCGCGCCGAGCTGACGGTCGATCTGCGGCCGGATCTGTCGCTGGCCGAGCTGACGGAACGGCTGACGCGGCCGCGCGGCAAGCAATCGGCATCGAACTGGTTGCGCAAAGCGGCTGCGCTCTCACCCGCCGCGATCAGTCTGCTGCGCGAGCGTCATGGCGCCGCCCTTCCAACCGAGCCCGCCGTGCTCGCCGGCGCGATCAAGGCGGTGGTCGTGGAGACACAGGAATTTTCGGGGATTGCGCGCGCGATTTCGACGGCCGGCGGCATCCGCGCTCATGAGCTGACGGAGGCATTGATGCTGCGGCGCTGTCCGGGCGTGTTTGCGGCGGGTGAAATGCTCGATTGGCAGGCGCCGACCGGCGGTTACCTGCTGCAGGCGTGCCTGTCGACCGGCGCGCTCGCGGGCGACGGGGTGCTTGCCTACCTGGGCAAGCTGGGCCGTTGACCGGAGCCCGCAAGTCGGTCCTGATAGGCTGAGGGTTTGATCAGCCGGGAATTGGGCCGTCGCGGACAGGGAGCAAGAGTGCGCAATGCCGATCGTCAATCGCATCGCTGGCATGAAGGACGAGATCGCCGTCTGGCGGCAGGATATCCACGAGAATCCAGAACTGATGTACGACGTGCACCGGACAGCTTCTGTGGTCGCCGACAAGCTCAAGGCGTTCGGCTGCGACGACGTCGTAACGGGGATTGGCAAGACGGGTGTCGTCGGCGTCATCAAGGGGCGCGGGCAAGGCTCGGGCAAGGTGATCGGACTGCGGGCCGACATGGACGCGCTGCCGATCCAGGAAGCGACGGGTCTGGCCTATGCCTCGAAGACACCGGGCAAGATGCACGCGTGCGGCCATGACGGGCATACCGCCATGCTGCTGGGCGCCGCCAAGTATCTCTGCGAGACGCGCAATTTCGACGGCACGGCGATCGTCATCTTCCAGCCAGCCGAGGAGGGCGGCGCGGGTGGCCTCGCCATGGTCAAGGACGGACTGATGGACCGCTGGAACATCGCCGAGGTCTACGGCATGCACAACATGCCGGGGCTGCCAGTCGGCTCGTTCGCGTTGCGGCCGGGTCCGCTGCTCGCGGCCTCCGACCGCATCGATATCGCCATCGAAGGCAAAGGCGCGCACGCGGCACGTCCGCACGTGTCGATCGATCCGGTGATGATCGGCTGCCAGCTGCATCAGGCCTTGCAGATGATCGTTGCGCGCAATGTCGATCCGCTCGAGAGCGCGGTGATCTCAGTGACGATGTTCAACGCGGGCGACGCCATGAACGTGATCCCGCAGACGGCGCGGCTGGCTGGCACGGTGCGCACGCTGGAGGCCAAGGTGCGCGATCTCGTGGAGCGGCGCATCGGCGAGGTGTGCGCGGCGATTGCGCAGATGCACGGCGCCAAGGTGGCGCTGACCTTCACCCGCGGCTATCCCGTGACGTCGAACCACGAGGCGCAAACCGCATTCGCGGCGAAGGTTGCCCGCGAGATCTCGGGCGATGCCGCCGTCAACGACACCATGACGCCGGTGATGGGCGGCGAGGACTTCTCCTACATGCTGGAGGCGCGGCCGGGCGCCTTCATTTTCGTCGGCAACGGCAGCACGGCGGGCCTGCATCACCCTGCCTACAACTTCAACGACGACGCCATTCCGGCCGGGGTGTCGTACTGGGCGAAGCTGGTGGAGACCGCGCTGCCGGCCAGGTGAGGAAGATGCCATGGCGAAGGGCCTGTTGATTGCCGCGTTCGATTTCTCGACGGCGAACGTCGACGAGTTCCACGACTGGTACGACCTGGAGCATATCCCCGAGCGCCGCCGCGTGCCGGGCTTCGGCGCCTGCGAGCGTTGGATCGGCGCCACCGAGCCATCGGTCTCCGTCGCCACCTACGATCTCGACACGCTCGGAGTTCTGCGCAGCGCACCCTACGCGGCGATCGCCTACGAGAACCTGTCGGTCTGGTCGAAGCGCGTGACGTCCAAATGCAAACGCGTGTTGCGCTTCGAGGGCACGCAGGTGACGCCCGGCGCAGCGGCAGCGCCGGAGGGCGCGGGTGGCTTGCTGCTCAATGCGATGAATGTGGCGCCGGAGGGCGAGGCTGACTTTAACAGGTGGTACGACGAGGAGCACTTACCGGCGCTCGCCGCGGTTCCGGGCACGCTCGCGGCACGCCGGTTCCGCGCCGAGGGCAGCACTGGCGGCAGTCACCGTTATGTCGCACTTTATCATCTCGCCGCGCCCGACGTCACCAACAGCGAGGCCTGGAAGCGGGCCGCCGACACAGCCTGGAGCGCGCGGGTGCGTCCGCACTTCCGCGACCGGATCCGAATTCTGACCAAACGCTATGTGCGGGCCCCGTGAACCGCATGGGGACGCCACCGGACGAGCCTGATCCGGCCGCGCGGCTGGAGCGCATCAAGCCATGCCACCATTGCGCTGGGAACTCGTGAGCGGCCGTTCCGCTGTGTGGCAATGGAGCGTGCTGGTCGGGCTTTCTGTGACGCTGGTGGTGATTGCGGAAATCCTGCGCGTTCCGGCCGCCCTTCTCATCGGCCCGATGATCGCGGCCATCGCCATCGGCGCCAACGACGGGACAATTCGTGTGCCGGTGCCGGTGTTCGTGCTCGCGCAAAGCGTGATCGGCTGCATGATTGGGCGCAGCATTCCGATCTCGGTATTGGCCGAGTTCGGGCGGAACTGGCCGGTCTTTGTTTCGGGAATCGTGTCGGTGATCGTTGCGGCAAGCGCGCTGGGTCTCCTGCTTTCGCGATGGCAAGTGCTGCCGGGAACGACCGCGATCTGGGGAACGTCGCCCGGGGCCTCGACGACGATGATCGTGATGTCGGAGGCCTATGGCGGCGATATCCGGCTGGTCGCGGTCATGCAGCACTTGCGCGTGGTCGGCGTCGCCATCGCCGCGACGATGGTCTCCAGGATCTGGGCCGGTAGCGCTGGCGGTGTGCCACCATCGGCCGCCTGGTTTCCCGCCGTCGCGTGGGCCCCGTTTCTGATGACGATGCTGTTTGCGGCCGGATGCGCCGTTGCGGCGACGGTGCTGCGCATTCCCGCGGGCGCCATTCTGATTCCGCTGGTCGGTGGGATGGTGCTGCAGGAGTCGGGTTGGATGACGATCGAGCTGCCGCCCGCGCTGCTCGCGATCAGCTACGCGATCGCTGGCTGGAGCATCGGCTTGCGGTTCACGCGCCCGATCCTGCGGCACACGTTCCGGGCATTGCCGATCATGCTGGCGTCGACGGTGACCCTGATCGCACTTTGCGGTGCGATTGCGGCGGCTCTCGTCGTCGTTGCGGGTATCGATCCCCTGACCGCCTATCTGGCGACGAGCCCAGGCGGTCTGGATTCGGTCGCCATCATTGCGCTTTCGAGCAACGTCGATGTGCGGTTCGTGCTGGCGATGCAGACGGCGCGCCTCGTCGTGGCGCTGATCATCAGCCCGATCATCGCGCGGTTTCTGGCCCGCCGCGACCTCGCGGCCAGAAGGTCCGGTCCGCCGCCGTGACTGGGAGCTACTCCGCCGCCATCATGCTGCCAGGGCGCACCTCACAGTCGGCAAAGGCTTGCCCAAGCCGCTCCTCCGCGACAGGGCCGTAGAACGTCGAGCGCTGGCGCGGGCGGCGGCCGGCGGCCCGGATCATCCGCTCGAGCGCGATTGGCGTCATCTCCTGGCCGAAGGCGGCGCCCGCGGCCCGGGTGATGGATTCGTTCATCAACGTACCGCCGACGTCGTTGGCGCCAGCTTCAAGACAGAGGGCTGCGCCCTCCGGGCCCAACTTGACCCATGACGCCTGGATGTTGGTGATCACGGGGTCGAGCACCAGGCGTCCGATCGCATGCATGAGGACGGCCTCGCGGAAGGTCGGTCCCTTGCGCGCCTGCCCGCGCAGATAGATCGGGCTCTCCATGTGCACGAAGGCGAGCGGTACCAGCTCGGTGAAGCCGCCGGTGCGCTCCTGCAGATGGCGGACGCGCAGCAGGTGGCGCGCCCAGTGGATGGGGCGGTCGACATGGCCGAACATGATCGTCGCCGTGCTCTTCAGGCCGACCGCGTGGGCCGCCGCCATCACCTCGAGCCACTGGTCGGTGGTGATCTTGTCGGGGCACAGGATCCGGCGCACCTCGTCATCGAGAATTTCGGCGGCGGTTCCAGGCAGGCTCGACAGACCGGCCGCCTTGAGGCGCGCGAGATAGTCCTTGAGATCGAGCTTCAAGGTGGTTGCGCCGTGCCAGACTTCGAGCGGCGAGAAGGCGTGCACGTGAATGTCGGGCGCGCCGAGCTTCACGGCCTCGGTGACGTTGAGATAGGTATGGCCATTGTATTTGGGCGCGATTCCGCCCTGCAGGCAGACCTCGGTGGCGCCGCGCGCCCAGGCCTCGCGCGTGCGCTCGGCGATCTCCTCGAGATCGAGATCGTAGGGCTTGTCGCGATGGTTGGTGGAGAGGCGTCCCTTCGAGAACGCGCAGAACTTGCAGCCGTAGGTGCAGATGTTGGTGTAGTTGATGTTGCGGTTGACGACGTAGGTGACGTCGTCGCCAGAGCGCTGCCGGCGCACATCGTTCGCCGCATGGCAGATGGCTGAGAAGTCGTCGCCACGCGCCGTGAAGAGGCGCGCGATCTCGGTTTCGTTGGGCACGTGGCCAGCGAGGGTGCGCTCCAGGATGCGGGCGATGTCGCTGGACCGAGCGACGACGGGCGCGGTGACGCGGGCTGCGTCGCGCGCAGATGGAAGGACCGTCGCGTTACCAGGCGCCCAGTCATCCTCGCGGCCGAGGCCGTCGCTGTCGATCAGCCTCAGCACGGGCGTCATCAGGGGCTTGGCGAGCCAGCGGGCCGGGTCATGCGCGTAGGCCGGGTAGATCGCGAGGCGCTCGGAGAGCGTGCGCCCGGCAGCGGCCGACGCCTCCGCCAGACGGTCGAGCTGTGGCCAGGGGCGTTCGGGATTGACGTGATCGGGCGTCACCGGCGAGACGCCGCCCCAGTCGTTGATGCCGGCGCGGATCAGTTTCGCCAGGGCATCGGGCTGCAGGTTCGGCGGCGCCTGTACGCTGACCGCTGGTCCGAGGATGAGTCGGGCCGCCGCGATCGTCCACAGGTGCTCCTCGAGCGACGGCTCGGGGGCGGTCGCCATGCGCGTGTCGGGTTTGGCCCGGAAGTTCTGGATGATGACTTCCTGGATATGCCCGTGGCGCGCGTGGATCTCGCGGATCGCGAGCAGCGACTGGATGCGCTCGCGGCGGGTTTCACCGATGCCGATCAGAATGCCGGTCGTGAAGGGGACGCCGGCGCGGCCGGCTGCCTCGATCGTCTCGAGGCGGATGTGCGGGTCCTTGTCGGGGGAGCCGAAGTGCGGGCCGCCGCGTTCTGAAAGCCGGGCTGACGCGGTCTCCAGCATCAGGCCCTGCGACGCCGACACGTCCTTCAGGCGCCGCGCCCAGGCTTCATCCATGACGCCGGCATTGATGTGCGGCAGCAGGCCGGTTTCTTTCAGCACGTGGCGGGCGGCGGCCTCGACGTAATCGAGCGTCGTGGCATAGCCGAGGGCGGCCAGCGCCTCGCGGGCGGCGGCGTAGCGCAGCTCCGGTTTGTCGCCAAGCGTGAACAGGGCCTCCTTGCAGCCCTGCGCCTGTCCGGCTTTGGCGATGGCCAGCACTTCGTCGAGCGACAGGTAAGGTGATTTCACCTCGCGCGGCGCGTGCGCAAACGTGCAGTAGCTGCACACGTCGCGGCAGAGCTGCGTCAGCGGGATGAACACCTTCTTCGAGAAGGTGACGACGGTGCCGTGGTGCGCGACCGTCATCGCCTCGGCGCGGGCCATCAGGGCGTCGAGATCGGCGTGCTCGACCAAAGCGTCGGCTTCGGCGTCGGTCAGCGGCTGCATGTGTCCAAAGCCCAGAAAAGAGTAACGGGAGCGCGTGTCGAGCCGCGCGAGATCGGCTGGCGTATCGATGTCGTGGGCGAGGCCGTCGCTGCGAACGACGGCGAGTTCGGTTCCGGCCGCCTGCGCCGCCGCTGTATGGCGCGCAAAACTGTCGGGGCCGAAGGCCGGGCTGATGCGTGCCGGCAGAGTGAGCAGCAACGCATTGGTGCCGCGGCCGTGCGAATCCGGTGCGATGGCGGCGCCGGTGGCGCGGCGTCGCAGCAGGCGCTCGACGTCGGTCGGCGTGATCAGCGGCAGGTCGCCCGGGAGGATGAGAGCGCGCGTGGCGCCGTGACGGCCGGCCTCGGCCAGACCATGCATGATCGCGGCGTTGAGGTCGGCGCCGGCGGGCTCGGTGGTTACGGTCGCGCCGGCGGCCTCGGCGAGGCGGGCAACATCAGGGTCGCGCGTGACCACGACCGTGCGGGCAAGGGCGGGAACCTCGCCAAGCGTGGCGAGTACATCGGACAGCATCGTGAGCGACAGCCGTCGGCGCGCATCAGCCGAGAGCGCGCCAGACAGCCGTTGTTTGGCGAGTGCAAGTGCCTTCACCGGGACGACCGCAAATGTTCCGGCCACGGCGTGGGCCCTCGTCGATGGCATGGTCATGTCTGCGGGGGGCGTCCCGTCCCGGTCTCGAGGCTGCGGCAATGGCCGATGGCGGCCTGGCCAAGCTTAACCCGGTCATCGAGTGTTCGCATAATCGTATTCGTGACATGGACGGGAAGCCCAAGGCTCGGGGCCTGGGCGGCGTCGGCCTGATCCAGGATGAAGCCGTCGATCAGGCCGCGGTAGTGGGCGACGATGCTGGTCACGTCGAGGGGGTGGCCGAGCTCGGCCATGATCTTGGCGGTCGGGCCCTTGATCGCCATGCCGCCGACCAGAGGTGTGACGGCAACACAGGGTGCGGTGCGATTGGCCAAGCCCCGCCGCAGCCCCGGGACTGCCAGCATCGGATCGACGCTGAGCCAGGGGTTCGAGGGGCAGATGATGATGCCGGCGAGATCGGGCGCCTGGAGGGCGGCGACCGCAGCAGGGGCGGGCTTGGCTGATGTTGCCCCCTCGAAATGGATGGCCGTGAGTCGCGGCTCGCAGCGCCGCCCGACGAAATAGCGTTGGAAGTCGAGGCGGCCTTCGTCCGTGTCGACGACGGTGCGGACTGGATCGTCGCTCATCGGCACGATGTTCGGGGCGACGCCCAGCCGCTGGCGCAGGTGCTCGGTGACCTCCGAGAGCGTCTCGCCGCGCCTGAGTGCGTCCGTTCGCAGGACATGCGTTGCCAAGTCGTGATCGCCGAGGCGGAACCAGTCGGGGCCGCCGAGCCGCGCCATCGCGCCCATGAAGCTCCAGGTTTCGCCGGCGAGCCCCCAGCCGAGGTCCTGGTTGGAGAGGCCCGCGAGCGTGTAGAGCACGGTGTCGACGTCGGGCGAGACGTGGAGACCCATGTGCTCGAAGTCGTCACCGGTGTTGACGACGATGGTCAGGCGATCGGGCGGCAGCACCTTGGAGAGACCAAGTGCCAGCTTGGCGCCGCCGATGCCGCCGCACAGCGCGACATAGCGGCCGGTTCCGGTTCCGGTTCCGGCGCCCGTCGCGGCGGCGCTCACCGGAACATGTCCTCGTGCATGGCGCGGACCAGCGCGCGAGCGGGTTTCTCGGGCGCCGTCCAGGAGAGGCCCGAGACCAGCGCGGCGGGCGTACCTTCGGCGGCTTCGCCCATGGCGAGCACGGCGGCCGACGCAACGGAGTCCGCAAACGCCGTCTCCGTCACTTCGAGCGCGCGGCCGTTCATGTCGGGTTGCCCGCGTTGATCGATGAGGGAGGGAACACCTGCGGCGCCGATCGCATGTCCCGTCGTACCCAGGCGCCAGGCGCGGCCGATGCTGTCGGTGATGACGACGCCGAGAGCGACGCCAAAGCGCTGATCGAGGGCCGCCTTCGAGGCGCTGGGCGCTGGCATCGGGATCGAGCGGCAGCAGGAGAACGGATTCACCCGGGCCATCCTGCTCGACGTTCGAGCGGTCGATGCCGGCGTTGGCCATCACGAGGCCGAGGCGCTGCGCCACCACGATCACGTTCTTCTTGGCGCGCAGGACGTCGTCGGACTCGGCCAGGACCAGCTCCATCTGGCGCGGATCCTTGCCCGTGACGGCGGCGAGTTCCAGCGCCCGTGGCGACGGCGTGACGTCGTCGAGCCGTGCAATCCGGCCTTCTGCCTTGGACACGATTTTCTGCGCGACGACGACGACATCTTGCGCGGCCGGCCGCAGATCCGCGCGCTCGATGGCCGCAATCAGCAGGGCGGCCAGATCGTCGCCGGGCTTGACGCGGGGGATGCCGCTGAGCGGACGGATCGTGACGGCGCGGGGGATCATGACTTCGGCGGTCCGAAACCCGTGATGCGGATCGAGGCACCGTCGACCTTGTAGGTACGGTTGATGCCGATGATGACGGAGGTCAGCGCCTCGGCGGCGGCCGAGTTGGCCAGCGGGCCGGCGTGCAGGCCGCGCACGCCGCAGGCCTCGGCGAGCTTGATCGCGACCTCGCGGTCCTCGGCCTTCTCGCCGAATACGAGAACGTCGCAGTCGAGCACCATGTCGACGACTTCGAGCTTGTGGGCGGCGACGTTGTGGAAGGCAGAGATCACGCGAACGCCTGGGCCAAGGCGGTTCTGGGCGGCGACGGCGGCCGAATCCTCAGGCGGCAGTTGCACGCGCGCGACCTTCGGTGGCATCAGCGGAACCGTGGTGTCGACGAGGATTTTGCCAGCGACCGCGGACTTGATGTCGTCGAGGGTCGCGGCCTGCGAGGCGAATGGGACGGTCAGCACGATCACGTCGGCGGCTTTCGCTGCATCGGCATTGGCCATGCCGCGCGGCTTCACGCCGGTCGCAAAGTCTGCGAGGGCGTCGGCGGCGGCGCTCGCTTTCTCGGCTGTGCGCGAGCCGATGAAAAGCGTGTAGCCGGCCTTGGCCCAGCGGCGGGCGAGGCCCGTACCGAGATCGCCGGTGCCGCCGATGACGGCGACGGTAGGTTTCGTGTCAGACATGGGGCCTCGCGCGGTTGATGGCCGGAGATAAGCAGGAATGGCCGGGCGAGGCAATGCGACGGGAACGGTGGGGCCGCGGCGCGTTTGGCGGCGTCAGGGAAAGGCGGAGACGTCCTCGCGCCGGATCTGCTCGTCGCGGTTGACATAGCCCGACATGGCCAAGCCGATGCACGTCAATACCGTGAGCATGGCGGTGCCGCCGAACGAGATCAGCGGCAAGGGGACGCCGACGACGGGAACCACGCCCATCACCATGGCCATGTTGACGAAGGCGTAGACAAAGACGACCAGTGCCGCGCCGGCCACGATGAGACGCGCGAACTGGCTGCGGCAGCGCACCGCCATCGCCAGGATCATGAGCACGAGGATGGCGTAGAGGCCGATCAGCGCGGCGCCGCCGATGAACCCAAACTCCTCCCCGAAGGTCGTGAAAATGAAATCCGTCTGCTTCTCCGGGAGAAAGTTCAGCTGGCCCTGCGTGCCCTGCATGTAGCCCTTGCCGAACAGCCCGCCAGAGCCGAGGGCGATCTTGGATTGCAGGATGTGATAGCCGGCGCCGAGAGGATCGCGCTCCGGATCGAGGAAGGTCAGGATGCGCCGGCGCTGATAATCGTGGAGGTAGGTCCAAAGAATCGGCGCGAGGCCGACGATGGCACCGGTCCCGCCGATGAAATAGAGGAGATTGACGCCGGCCAGCAGCATGATCCCGAGCCCGACGGCCGCAAAGAGGACGGCGGTACCAAGATCCGGCTGTTTGAGAACGAGAGCCACAGGGGCCGCGATTGCCAGCAGCGGCGGAATGAGCCAGGCGGGTCGCGAAACGCGCTCCAGGCGCCAGCCACTGATAGTAGCGGGCGAGCGCGCCGATCAGCGCCACCTTCATGAGTTCCGAAGGCTGGAGACTGAAGTCGCCAAGGCGGATCCAGCGGCGGGCGCCCATCACGTCGCTGCCAACGATCGGGACCAGCACCAGCAGGGCAAAGGCCACGAGATAGGATGGGTAGGCGAGCGCAAGCCACACCCGCAGCGGCACAATAGCCATGGCTAGGATCAGGGCGAGCCCGATCAGCAGGCGAATGGTGTGCTTGTCGGCCCAGGGTGTGAACGAGCCGCCCGCGACCGAGTAGAGCGTCGCGACGCCGACGCCCGCGATCAGGCAGACCAGAACCAGCAACGGCCAGCCGACGCGCATCAGCTTCGCGCCGATCGAGCGGTGCGGGGAAATGATCTGCGAGTTGGTGGTAAAAGCCATCACCCTTCCTTTCGGGCGGGCGCGGGGCGCAATTGGGGCGCAACACCGGTGTAGGCCGGGCGGGACATGGGATCGTCGGCGAGGAGATCGGCCATCACCTCGCGCACCAAGGGCGCCGCAACCTGGCCGCCGCTGCCGCCGTGCTCGATGACGGCCACCACCGCATAGCGAGGGGAGGCGACGGGCGCATAGCCGACGAACAGCGCGTGGTCGCGCAGCTCCCAACGCAGATCGGCCTGGTTCTGCTCGGCGGAGGCGCGGCCGACCTGCGACGTGCCGGTCTTGCCGGCCATCCGGACCGATGAGTCTTCGAGGCGGGCATTGCCACCCGTTCCGCCATCTTCGTTGACGACGGCGGCCAGCGCCCGCCGGATGGCATCGAGCCAGTCCGGCTTGACATTGAGGAGCGGGGCAACCGGTCGCGTGACGCCTGGAGCCGGCCGAACCAGCGTCGGTACGATGGCGCGGCCCGAGGCGAGGCGCGCCGTCATCACCGCCAGCTGCAGCGGCGTCGATGACACGTAACCCTGGCCGATCCCGGCGAGGATCGTCTCGCCGCCGATCCAGGGCTTGCCGAAGCGCGCGAGTTTCCAGTCGCCATCCGGAACGACGCCGGGCTTTTGAAGGGCGATGCCGCTGTCGTAGGTCTGTCCCAGTCCGAGCCGGCGCGCCATGCTGGCGATCGCCTCGATGCCGGCGCGGCGCGCGATCTCGTAGAAATAGCAGTCGCAGGAACTCACGGATCGCCCGGTGCAGATCGGATGTGCCGTGGCCGCTGCGTTTCCAGCAGCGATAGACCTGGTTGCCGTACTCGAACTTGCCTTCGCACGGGATCCGCTCGCGGAAATTGACGACGCCCATCTCGAGCGCGGCGAGGGCCACGACCATCTTGAACGTCGAGCCGGGCGGATAGGTGCCGCGGATCGTGCGATTGACCATTGGGTTGTGCTGGGTGGACTGGAGGCGGCGCATCAGCCGGCCGCCGGTCGCCCCGGTCATCTCGCTGGTGTCGAACTGCGGCACGGAGGCCATGACCAGAATTTCGCCGGTCGGGATATCGAGTGCGACGAGTGCGGCTCGCTTTTCGCGCGACAGGCGTGCCAGCACCTTGGCCTGCAAACGCGTGTCGATGGTGGCGACGACATCGTTGCCCGGTGTCGGCTCGGTGCGCTCGAGATTGCGCACGACACGGCCGCGCGCGTCGACCTCGTGCTTGATATGGCCGCCCTCGCCGCGCAACTGGTCCTCCATGCCGCGCTCGATGCCGAGCTTGCCGATGCGCATGCCGGGCAGGCGCAACACGGGGTCGTCATCGAGTGCGATGCGATCGATTGCGCCGACATGGCCGACGACATGCCCGACGGTGGCGCCGTGGAAGTAGCGGCGATGGCTGTCGATCTCGGTCCGGACGCCCGGCGAGTTGGGGCGCGAACAGGTTGATCTCGGCGATCTGCTCGTAGGTGAGGTCGGAGGCGAGCACGATGGGTGCCGTCGGCGCCTGCCGGCGCGCGCGTTGGACAAGGCGTTCCTGTTCTTCGGGCGGCACGGGGACAATGCGGGAAAACAGCGTGACGACGCCACGGACGTCGCGGACCTGGCTCGGCACCAGGACAGCGCGATAGCCATCCTTGTTGGCGGCCAGAAGCTCGCCGAACCGGTCGAAGATGCGCCCGCGCGCGGGCGCCAGCATCTGCACGTCGAGGCGATTGTCCTCAGCGAGCGGCGCATAGCGGGCGCCCTCCACCACCTGCAGCTGGAAGAGGCGGGTGCCGATGACGCCGAAGCCTGCCATCTGTGCCAGACCGACGAGCAGGCTGCGACGGTTGAAGAGCTGGCGCTGGACCTTGTCGTCGCCGTCCCGGATGAACATGACCTAGCCCCTCCGGTCGAGGTTGAGAGTGCTGGGGCCTGAGATCCAGGCACTGACCGGCGACAGGGTGAGCACGAGGAGCGGATAGGCGAGCGCGAGCCCGGCCGCAGCCAGCGCCATCGGCTGCCAGGCGACGGGCCGCCCGAAATAGAGCGAGGCAAGGAGCCAGCCGGTCGCGGCGACCAGCGGCAGGATGACGATGACGGCTGCGGCGCCGCGCGGGCCCCCGAAGCGCTCCTGCACGGCATCGAAGAACCAGGCGAGGGCAACTCCGGTGAGATAGACGATCGCCCAGTAGCCGAGCGGGCCATGCGTGAGGACGTCGACGGTGATGCCGGCAAGAAAGACGATGAAGGCCGGGATCAGGCGCGGATGTTCGCGGGTCCAGAAATAAATGATGGCAAACGGCAGCGCCGGCAGCGTGTAGCCGAAGTTCTCGGGCAGGCCCCATGGCAGCGCGCTCAGTACCGCGAAGGCGAGCACCGAGACAATAGGCAGTAATTTGGCGAACACTGTCACGGGCGCCCTATTTCTCGGTCGGGGCGGCGGGATTGGCACGCCGGGCAAGATCGCGGCGCGTCTGTTGGGTCGAGGGGCGGTGATCCTCGTCAGCCAGCTCGAGGGCGGGACTGTCGAAGAAGAGGACGCTGACGTAGTCGAGATCGTCGAGGCGGGAATGCGGGATCACGCGAAAATGCGAGCCGTCGTCCTCGACGGCGCCGATCCGCAGGCCGCGCGGGAAGATGCCGCCGATGCCGGAGGTCACGACGGCGTCACCGCTGGCGATCTCGACGTTGGCCGGCAGATGGACGATGCGCGGCCTGCCGCTGTTGTCGCCGATCAGCACGCCGCGAATGCCGCTCTCGCCGACGAGGATGGGGATGCGGCTGTTGAGATCGGTGAGCAGAAGAAGGCGCGCCGAGCGCTGGCCCGTCTCAAGCACGCGGCCGACGAGGCCATCGGCACTGATCACGGGATAGCCGCTCCGGATGCCGTTCTGCCGGCCGGCGCTGAGCAGCACGCTGCGCGCGAACGGTCCGTTGGCATCGGCGATGACGCGGCCGGTCGCAAACTTGAGACCCGGTTCCTCCACCACATTGGCGAGGGCTCCGAGATCACCGAGACGGCGCTCGAGTTCGCGGGCGCGGGCCTCCCAGCCCTTGAGGCGCTGGTTCTCGTCGCGCAACTGGGCGGCCTGATCGGTGCCAGCGGTGTAGGCGGCAAGCTCCTGGGTCATCCGCCGGATCGGGGCCAGCGGGAGCGTGATCACCTGCAGGGCGGGGGCCAGCAGCTCCGCGATCTGCAGGCGCATCTGGTTGACGGCGGGATGCTCGATGCGGCTGAGCACCAGCAAGGCGCCGGAGATCAGGATAAACACGAACGCCATGACGCCCGAGCGCCGGCGTTGTTGCTGGTTGGCTTGCGGACGCCTCGAAAAGACGTCGTCTTTCAGGACTCTCATATCGGCTATCGGCTCCTGCGCGCCGCCGCTTGCTGGCGCCGCATGGCGGTCGTTATGGTTTGATCAGCAGATGCTCGCGTTCCGAGAGCGTCTCGAGAACCAATGCCGTTCCCTTGACAACGCAGTGCATGGGATTGTCCGGGATCTGGAACTTGACGCCGACGTGGCGTTCGAGCTCGATGTCGAGATTGTTCAGCAGCGCGCCGCCGCCCGAGAGCGAGATGCCGCGATCGCACACGTCGGTCGCGACCTCCGGCGGCAGATCCTCGATCGCGCGCTGGATGAATTCGGCGATTTCTTCGATCGGTGTCTGCAGGGCCTCGGCGATATCCTGCGGTCCGAGGATCGCGGTCTTTGGTTTGCCCTGGCGCAGGTCGCGGCCGCGAATGCGGATCTCGGCGGCGCGGCCGTTGGCGTGGGCCGCCGCGGTGCCGGCTTCGATCTTGATGCGCTCGGCGTTGCCGTGGCCGATGATCAGCTGATGTTTGCGCCGGACATAGCGGATGATCGCGTCGTCCATTGAATTGCCGGCGCAGCGCAGCGACCGGGCCTGCACGACGTCCCCAAGCGAGAGCACGGCGATATCGGTGGTGCCACCGCCGATGTCGACGACCATGGTGGCCGCCGGCTCGTCGATGGGGAGACCGGCGCCGAGCGAGGCGGCAACCGGTTCCTCGATCAGATACACGCGGCGGGCGCCAGCGGAGACAGCGGTCTCGTAAACGGCGCGCCGCTCGACCGGTGTCGCGCCGGCGGGAACGCAGATCAGGATGCGCGGGCGGCGGAAGCCCAGCATGGACTTCGCGCGCTTGATGAACTGGCGGAGCATTTCCTCCGTGGCGATGAAGTCGGCGATCACGCCGTCGCGCAGCGGCCGGATCGTTTCGATCAACTCAGGCGTGCGCCCGACCATCATCTTGGCCTTCTGGCCGACGGCCAGCACCTCCCGCGTGCCGTGGCGGGAGCGAATGGCAACGACGGATGGCTCATCGATGATGATGCCGCGCCCGACGACGTGGACGAGGGTGTTGGCTGTGCCGAGATCAATTGCGATATCGTCAGAGAAAGCTTGGGTGACGCCCGACAACATTTACTGACTCTTGCCCCTGTGCCCGCCGCTTCGACGTGGTTAGCAAAGTGCTACGCTGGCGGCGGATAACGCTCAGCAAACTGTATGCCGATTGGAAGCGCGAGCCGGACGAGGAGCCCATCCAGTCTGCGGATCGCTAGGAATACAGTTTCAAGTCAATATGATAGAGCAAATCATCGGCGACGCCAACAGAGGAACAGCGGGTGTCTTGGCCCCGTGTTCCAATTGTTTCAAGGCTGGACGATCAGGAACTCATCGCCTGGGCGTTCGGCCCCCGGGTCCGCTTCAAGAGAAGCTTGTTCAGGGCCGAGATGTAGGCGCGGGCCGAGGCGACCATGGTATCGGTGTCGGCGCCTCGGCCCGTGACCTGCTTGCCGTTCTCCTCAAGGCGCACCATGACCTCGGCCTGGGCGTCGGTTCCTTCAGTGACGGCCAGCACCTGATAGAGCGGCAGGCGGGCCTCGTGGGGCACGATGGCCTTGATGGCCTTGAAGATGGCGTCGACCGGGCCGTCGCCCGTTGCCTCCTGGGTGATCAGCTTACCGTCAATCTCGAGTGTCAGCGTCGCCTTTTGCGGGCCGCTGGTTCCGGCAATCACCATCAGCGCGGAAACCTTGATCCGGTCGGAGTGGGTCGCCACCTCTTGGTCGACGAGCGCCTCGATGTCCTCGTCGAAAACCAGCTTTTTCTTGTCGGCCAGGTCCTTGAAGCGCCGGAAGGCATCCTGGAAGCTGTTGTCGCCGAGCTCGTAGCCGAGCTGTTTGAGCTTGTCTTTGAAGGCGGCCCGGCCCGACAGCTTACCGAGGCTCAAGGTGGATTTCGCAAGCCCAACTGTCTCCGGCTTCATGATCTCATAGGTCTCGACGTTCTTCAGCATGCCGTCCTGGTGGATGCCGCTCTCGTGCGCGAAGGCGTTCCGTCCGACCACGGCCTTGTTGTACTGGACGGGGAACGCAGACACGGCGGCCACCAGCTTCGAGGCCCGTGTGAAGTAGGTCGAATCGACCTCGCACCAGTAGGGCAGGATGTCGGCGCGCACTTTGAGCGCCATGACGACCTCCTCGAGCGCCGCGTTGCCGGCCCGCTCGCCCAGACCATTGATCGTGCATTCGATCTGGCGGGCGCCGGCCCGGACGCCAGCGAGCGAATTGGCGACGGCCATGCCGAGATCGTTGTGGCAATGCGTCGACCATACAACCTTGTCGCCGCCGGGAACGGTCTCCCGCAGCATCTTGATCAGCTCATAATATTCCTCCGGCACCGAATAGCCGACGGTATCGGGGATATTGATCGTGGTTGCGCCCTGCTTGATGGCGATTTCGCAGCAACGCAGCAGCACGTCGCGCTCGGTGCGGGTGGCGTCCTCGGCGCTCCATTCGACGTTGTCGGTGTACTGGCGGGCCCGGGCGACGCTGGCGCCGACCGCCTCGATCACTTGCTCGGCGTCCATCTGCAACTTCCACTTGCGATGCACGGGGCTCGTGGAAATGAAACTGTGAATGCGTGGCCGCTTGGCGCCGCGGACGGCGTCGCCCGCCCGGTCGATGTCGGCGAAGCTCGAGCGTGCGAGGCCGCAAACGACTGAATTTTTGACGAGCTTGGCGATTTCGCTGACCGCTTCGAAATCACCGTTCGATGAGATCGGGAAGCCGGCCTCGATGATGTCGACACCCATCTGGTCGAGCAATTCGGCGACGCTCAGCTTGTCCTCGAGGGTCATGGCCGCGCCCGGCGACTGCTCGCCGTCGCGCAGTGTGGTGTCGAACATGAGGACCCGGTCCTTCGGGTCCCTGGCTGCATTGGCTGCAATGACGGTTGCGGTGTCGTGTTTTCCGGTGGTGGTCATCGTTGTCGTCCCTTCATCCGGCCAGCATCTCTCGGGAGCTGGCGTTGATCCTAGCTCTGCTGCAACCAGTCCCCTGAGCGCGCTCCGGTTCGACCGAAGCATTGACGGCTCAGGGGCGTCTAAGGAGGAGGGTCAGTGCCAACGCGCGGCGCGGCGGGCGAATGGCCCGCGCCGGAGACGACGACGATGTGGCGTCGAAAACGCGCATGAGCTGGATCATCAGAGCCGAACGCGGCCAAACCATCGGCCGCCAGTCCGATCACTTTACTGCCGGAGGCCCGCCCGAAGCAAGACCGAACTGCGGAGCCATAACTGCGGGTCCTGGACCACAGGGCCAGACCCGGAGATGCCCGGAAACCAGCGGCAGGTGGCAGCATGGCAAGGATGTTAGCGGCGGCACGCCCCGGGGTGGCAGGACCTATCCAAGTGGAATGCCGCGCGGCATAGTCGGGGCTGCGGGACAATCGAGTCTGCGAGAGGGACGATCATGACACGCATGTGGGTAATGCTGGCCTTGGGCCTGAGCCTGTCCTGGACGGCACTTCCGGGTACGGTGGCATTCGCGCAATCCGACAAGGCGGTAGCAACCAAGGCGGCGGGTAGCAAAGCCGGCCTCAAGACATGCCGCGCCAGGGGCGACGGCGGCAAGCCGATCACCTGGCTCTGCAAGCCCGAGCAGCCCTGCTGCTACAATTCGTTCCTGAACAAGGGCGTCTGTGGCTCGACCGTGATCGGCTGCTTTTGATGCGGGTGCTCAGCACGCTCGGCGTGAAAGGTGTTCTCGACGAAGTCGGCGCCGACTTCGAGCGGGAACACGGGATCAAACTCGAATGCGATTTCAATCCCACCACAGTGATGCTCGAGCGGATCCGCAACGGCGAGCGGGCGGACGTCACGTTCCTGACCTCGGACGGGATCGATCTGCTCACCGATATCGGGAAGCTGGCGGCGGGCAGCCGTGTCGACCTTGCCCGCTCGAAAGTCGGGCTTGCGGTGATCGCGGGGGGCCACAAACCCGACATCTCGACGGTCGACCGGTTCAAGGCGGCGCTGCTGGCGACGCCTTCCATCGTCTATTCGAAGACCGGAGCGAGCGGGATCTTTTTTGCCGGGCTCATTCAGCGGCTCGGACTGGCCGATGCGGTCAATCGCAAGGCGATCATTGTCGACGCCGGGTTCACGGCGGAGCCGGTCGCCCGGGGCGAGGCGGAGCTGGCCTTCCAGCAGATGAGTGAGTTGATGGCGGTGCCGGGCGTGGAGCTGGTCGGCGCGATCCCGGCCGAGCTACAGCCGAACGTGATCTTCTCGGGCGGAGTCTTCAAGGAAACGCGCGAAGCGGGAAACGCCCGCGCGCTGCTGGCGTTTCTGTCGGGCGCCAAGGCGGCGGACGTCTACCGGCGCCGCGGCCTCGACCCCGTTCACGGCGCGTGAGCGGCCGCGCCTACTTGTCGAGCCAGAGCTGCTCGAAGCGCCACTGGTTGTAGATTGAGTTCTCCTGGCGGACGTAGTTGCGCACATAGGGCTGCCAGCACTGCCCGGTGTGGCCGTGCGAGATGATCGGGCGCGCGATCTCCTCGGCGAGCACGCGCTCGATGTCCCACACGAGGCTGCTTGCGCTTTTCGGGATCGCGCTCGGCCGACTGCGTCTCGAGCATCTTGTCGACCTCCGGGTTGCAGTACTTGGTGAAGTTGTTCTCCGACTTGCAGTGGAAGTTTTCCGTGATGGTCACATCCGGATCGTCGATCGCAACGCCCGACAGATTGAAGGCGATGGTGAAGTCCTGCCGCGCCGCGCGTCCGAACCAGATCGTCGACTCGATGATCTCGAGCTCGGCGTCGAAGTAGAGCTTGTTGAGCTGGTCGACGAGGATGATGGCCGGTTCCTTGTAAGTGGTGAAGTCGCGCGTCGAGACTTTCACTTTCAAGCGGTTCGACGGCCCGTAGCCGAGGCCCTCCATGATCTTCTTCGCCTCGGCCTGCCGCGCCTCGAGCGTACCGGAGTAACCGGGGAGCTTCTCGATGACGTCCTTCGGCATGCCCCATAGCCCTTCGGGCAGCGCCATCATCACGCCGGAAATGCGCGATTCACCGTGCGACATGATGTCGATGAAGCCCTGCCGATCGAGACCGAGCGCGACCGCACGCCTGAGCTTCGGCTCGTTGAACGGCGGCTTCACAGTGTTGATCAGCACGTTCGACGAGACGTTCGTCGGCCCGGGCACGCAGACCATGTGCGGCGCCGACGACTTGATGTCACGTCGCACGGGGGCGTTGACGTCGCCGGAGGAGGTCATGTCGAGCTCGCCGGCAATGAGCGCCAGCGTGCGCGTCGAACGGTTCGGCATGATCCGCATATCGACGGCGTCGAGATAGGGGAGGCCCGGCTTCCAGTAGTCGGGGTTGCGAACCATGCGCACCCCCTCGTTGCTCTTGAATTCAGCGAACTTGAAGGGGCCCGTGCCGATCGGCGCGGTGCGCATGATCCGAGCCTCGACATGGCAGGGATAGACCGGCGACATGCCGGACGCCAGCATCAAGAGGAGCGACGGCTGCGGCCGGTCGAGATGGAACGTCACCTCTGTGTCGCTGGCGGTCGTGATCTCCTTCAAGTTCGTGTACCAGATACGGCGCGGGTTTTTGCGGAAGTAGCCGGGCTCCTTGTCGGTGAGCCGGTCCCACGTGCATTTGACGTCCTTCGCCGAGAACGGCTTACCGTCGTGCCACTTGACGTTGCTGCGCAGCTTGAACGTGAGCTTCGTGCCGGCGGCGTCCCAGGCCCAGCTCTCCGCAAGCTCCGGAATGATCGCTGACGGGGAGTTCGTTTTGTTCATTGGATCGAACATGACGAGGTTCGAGAACACGGGCGAGATCTTCTGCACCGTCGTGATCGAGACCTCCTCGTGGACCGACAGGCTCGACGGATTGGCCGAGCTGCTGACGCGGAGCGTACCGCCCGACTTTTGTGCATTGGTGGGCGAAACGGCAAGCGTGCCGGCTATCGCCACCGAGAGCGCCAGAGTGAAAGGCCGATACATGAGATCCTCCCGGTTTCGTTTTTTTGCGTTGCGGAATGTCGGTCAACCCTTGCCGAAGGCGCTATCCGGAGCGAACGGCCCGCTGTCGATGACGACGTCCTGGATGCGGCCAGTGTAGCGGAAGGCGCCGCGGCGGCGCTTGAGATCCCAGCTGACGGGTCCGCGCCGGTCGAGGCCGATGTCGAGGCCTTCATGAAAGCCGTAGAGCATGGTCGGGCTCGAGATCGGCCCAATCGCTGCCGCCGCCGTCATCGAGGACGAGCCGGCCGCGGCCGCGCCGCTTGCCGAGCGCCTCGTACTCCAGCGCCGCGATGCGCGTGCCGGCGGCCACTGTCGGGCCGGTCAAGCGTCGTGGAACTCGCCGAAGCCGTTGTAGACGAGATGCAGGCGTCCATCCTCGATGTAGAGCACCATGCCGCCGGTGATGTCGCCGATGGCGAACAGCACGCCTTGGTCGGTGGCTTTGTGCGTCGAAGTCGACGGTGATCTTGTAGCGCGATCCGCGATCAGCGGCACGATCACGCTGCGATGCACGGTCTGCGCGTTGGGCAGGAAACGGCGGCGGATCGATAGCCGGCGGGCGCTGATGGGCGGGCAGCTCGTTGAACTTCTGGATCGGGCTGCGGCTGTCGAGCGGGTAGACCATGTTGGCCCAGGCCGCCTCGTCGAAGGCCTCGACCAGCTCCTTGAGCCGCGCCGGATGCTGGCGCGCGAGGTCGATGCTCTCGGAGAAATCGTCGGCGTGGTGGTGCAGCGTCCAGTTGTCGAAATCGACGGGTGAGCCCTTCTTCTGCAGCGACACCGCGATCCAGCCGTCGCGATAGAAGGCGCGATTGGCCCAGCATTCGTAATACTGCTCGTTGCGCGGCGACGGGGCGGCCGGCGTCGCGCAGCACGGCGGCGAGGCTGCTGCCCATGCATCGTGCGGGCGGGCTTGCCGTGCGAGATCTCGAGCGGCTTGACGCCGGCAAGATCCAGCAGCGTCGGCATCACGTCGGTGACGTGGCCGAACTGCGTGCGGATGGCGCCGGCGTCCTTCAGCTGCGCCGGCCACGAGACGATGAAGGCGACGCGCCGTCCGCCGCCACCGGTGTAGGTCTTGTAGGACGGGAACGGCGTGTTCGAGACCTGTCCCCAGCCCATCGGATAGAGCGCTGGCACCTGCGGCCGTGCCGACCAGGTCGGCCATGCGGCATGTCGTCCTCGACCGTGCGCGGTGGCAGGCCGGCGAAGCGGCGGTTGAAGTGGACCATGCCGGTCGGGCCGGCCGAGCTGGTGCCGCCATTGTCCGAGGAGAACACGAAGATCGTATTGTCGAGTTCGCCCATCGCTCTCGAGATGCGCGACGAGCCGGCCGATGTTCTGGTCGGCGCAATCGAGAATCGCGGCGTAGGCTTCCATGTGGCGCACGAAGAGGCGCTTCTGATCGTCGGGCAGCGTCTGCCCAGGCCGGCACCTCGGGATCGCGCTCGGACAGCGTGGCATCGGCGGGCACGATGCCGAGCGCCTTCTGGCGTTCGAAGCGCGCGGCGCGGATCACATCCCAGCCCGCATCGTAGCGGCCGCGGTATTTGGCGAGGTCCTGTTCCTTGGCCTGCAGCGGCCCATGCACGGCATTGTTGGCGACGTAGAGGAAGAACGGCCGCGTCGCATCCTGATTGCGGATCTCGGTGACGAAGCCGATCGCCTTCTCCATCCAGTCGTCGGTGGCGTAGTAGCCTTCCGGGTACTCGTCGATCGGCGCCACGCACGTTGTTGGCGAGAATGCGGGCTGGATAGAAGTAGCTCGTCTCGCCTTCGAGGAAGCCATAGAAGCGGTCGAAACCGCGATGCGTCGGCCACGACGCGATTGGGGTGCGCGCCGTTGGGTGAGTTGTGCCACTTGCCGACGGCGGCCGTGGCGTAGCCCGGCGGCCCGCAGCGTCTCGGCGATGCGTCGGCGCGTCGAGCGGGATCTCACCGGAATAGCCGGGAAAGCCCGGATTGTTGTTGGCGAGCCAGCCGGTCGCGACCGAGTGCGCGTTCATGCCGGTGAGCAGGGCCGCGCGCGCCGGCGAGCAGATCGGGTGCGTGGTGTAATGGTTGAAGCGCAGCCCGCGGCCGGCGAGCGCATCGATATTGGGCGTGGCGATCTCGGAGCCATAGCAGCCGACGTCCGACCAGCCGAGATCGTCCATGAAGACGATGACGACGTTGGGTGCGCCTTGGGCGGGGCGCAGCGGCGGGTCCCAGTAAGGTTCGGATTCGGCGCGCGTGCGCCCGACTTTACCGCGAAAGCCACGATAGCTGTTTGGTGAATGTGCCATTGACGCCCCAACCGTCTGCGTATCGCAGCGTGCCATGCCGCAGTGGCGGCGGCTAGGGGCTTCAGGGTTGGCATTTGGTGCGGTGGCACCTGAGTTGCCACCGGAAGGGTTCATCCGACACCGCGTCGGGGAGGGAGGTGTGTGGCGGAGCGGCGTCAAATAAATCCTTCCGGCAGTGGGCTTGGCGTGCCTCGCTGCTGCACGCAGCAGCATGGCGAGCCGAGCCTTACCCGGGACGGCAGCAACGCGGGGGGTCGCTGCCGTCCCGGATCGGGTGGCCTCACCAGCCGAAGCCAGTGCGGTCTCCCGAAGAGCGATCGCGGTGCCGGAGCGTCGTTGGCATCAACCACAACGGCTCTGCGATCCTATTCAGCCGCGACGATGGACCGTCGGCTCGGGGCTCGAGTGGAGCCCTTAGCGGGCGACCCTTCGGCGCGGCAGCGTGTCGTCGGACCGTCGCCCTCGGACACAGTGTTCGTGATGCCGCCGGATCTGCGTGGGCTTGGCCGGCGGCGAAATCTCAATTTCTAACGGCGCTTGGCTTGGTTCGTCGGGAGTGCACCAGCGCCGTTCGATGAGGCTGATTTGGCCGCCCAACTGCGGAGAAATCGGGGCGGCAAAGCGGTCATTTCAAGACCGGTGTTTCAACTCATATTTCGATTTGGAAATAGTCGCGTCGCGAGCAAAACAAAATGAGTATGACGCTGCGCGGCGCAATGGTCCCGTGCGGCGCACGCACGAGACCCGATATCGCCGCGAGCTTGGATGTGCAAATCAATTGCAGCGCAAGGCGTCAATTGAAGTGGTAGGTGAGGCCCGCGCGCACCGTCGTTACGTCGGCATCGAACGACGAACGGCCATCCGGAAACGAAAACGCCTTGTCATCGAAGCCGTAGTAGAGCGCCTCGACGCGACCGCTGATGGTCTGCGTCAGCTTCACGTCGAGACCACCGCCGACGACGTAGCCGAACAGCCCTTCTTGCGCGCGGCGGCTGCCCATTGCATCGGCAATACCCACGTCGTAGCCGGCGAACGCGACGCCACCGGTCGCATAGAGCATGAAGATGTTGTTGAGCGTGTAGCCCGCCCGCAGGCGGGCCGAGGCCAACCAGTCGTTGCGCGCGTCGATCGTGACCGGGCCGCCAAAGGTTTTGCGGCTGTCGGCGTCGGCCCAGGTGGCGTCGAGCTCGGCGCCGATCACCCAGGGTCCGGTTTGCCAGTTGTAGCCGGCGTGTGCGCCGAGCGCCCCGCCGTCGAGGCCCAGCGAGGCGCGCCGCGTATGATCGTCGATGCCGCCGAAATTGTAGCCGCCATGCAGACCGGCATAGAGACCCTGCCAGATGCCGGGCGCTGCAAAGGGGGAGAGCGCGGGCTCGGTTTCGTATCCCCGGCGCGGGGTGTTGTCGAAGGCGCGGCGATTGGCGGCTCCGGCTTTCGCTGGCGGCGCGCTATAAGGCTGCCCGTAGGTAACCGGCGCGCCGTAATTCTGTGCGGTTGCTTGCAGCGGTGCGAGCGCACTCGCACACATCATGGCGCCGGCGCCGAGCACGAGCGGGCGCATGAAGACGTCGAACGACATTGAGAACCCCTACGCGATACAACAAGGAACTTGGACCGCTGGCGTTCCCGCCCGCGATCCCAGGTGTTACCTAAAGGTTGATGGTTAGCGAACGGTAAACGGCGGCGGGCAATGACGGCAGGCACGGTTCGGGTCGAGCGGGTGGTGTTGCGCGAGGTCACAGACGCTTGGGATTTCGCGGGGGTGCATGCGGCGGCGATCGCGGCGCATTGGGCGCGGCGCAGCGCCGAGCAGCCGGCGTTCTTTAACGGCACCATTCTGTTGCTGCGGCGCTTCGACGTGGGGGGCGGGACGTTCGCCGCTGAATTCAGTCGCGAAAGCTTTGCGAGCTTTCTCTATTGGCGCGAGCAGGGGCACCGGGACCCGACCGTTCACGACGGCTTCGGCTCGGCGCTCGTGCGCTCGGTCGAGGGCCATGTGCTGCTCGGGCGCCAGAGTGCGGGGCATCTCAATTCCGGGCTCGCCTATCCGCCGGGCGGCTTCCTCGATCCGCGCGATGTGGATGCCGGCGGCCAGATCGATATCGACGCGAGTATCCAGCGTGAGCTCGCGGAGGAGCTGGCGGTCGATGACCGGATCGCGCTGCGCCGCATGCCCGGCTATTGGGTGACGGTCCACGAGCGCCAGATCTCGATCGCGATCGAATTCCGCTCAGCGCTTTCGGCCGATGCGCTGCGGTCGGAGCTACTGGCGGGGCTCGCCGTCGACCCGGAGCGCGAGCTGTTGGATGTCGTGATCGTGCGCCGCCCCGGCGACATGGCGGCGCTGCAGGTCACGCCGTACGCCGCCGCGTTGCTGCGCCATGTGCTGGACGCCGGGGACTGAGTGCAGATCGAAGCGGGGCTTGGAAGCGGCGTGGTTTTGCGGCATTGTCCGCGCCACTCGAATGGGACCCAAGCTCATGCGCATCCGCTATCACACTCTCGATGTCTTCACCGACAAGCGGTTCGGCGGCAATCCGCTGGCCGTCGTGCTGGAGGCGGATGCGCTTGATACCGACCGCATGCAAGCGATCGCGCGCGAGTTCAATCTGTCGGAAACCGTTTTCGTTCTGAAGCCGCAGAACCCCATGCATACGGCCCGGGTGCGCATCTTCACGCCGTCCGCCGAGCTGCCGTTCGCCGGTCATCCGACGGTCGGCACGGCGGCGCTGCTGGCCGAGCTCAGGGCGCCCGGTCTCGGCGACAGCCGCGATGCGATCGTCGTTCTGGAGGAGACCATCGGCACCGTGCGCGTCGGTGTGCGCTTCCAGGCGGGACAGGCGCCATTTGCCGAATTCGATGCGCCGAAGCTGCCGGAGGACATCGGATCGGTGCCGGCGCTGGACGATCTGTCGGCCGCCGTCGGGCTGATGCCGAATGAGATTGGATTCGAGAATCACAAGCCGGCACGGTTTTCGGCCGGACTTCCCTACCTGTTCGTGCCGGTGCGTTCGCTGGAGGCGATCGCACGCGCTCGAGCGGTGCTCGGGCGCTGGGATCGCGCGTTTGGCACTATGGGCGCGGCTTATCTCTATTGCCGGCAGACCGCGCATAACACCGCGCACTTCCATGCCCGGATGTTCGATCCGGGGCACGGCATCATGGAAGACCCAGCGACAGGCTCGGCGGTCGCCGCGTTTGCAGGCGTCATCCAACGGTTCGACGATCCGCCGGCGGGCGAGCATCGCTATGTCATCGAACAGGGTTTCGAGATGCGCCGGCCGAGCCTCATCGACTTGTCGCTGGTGGCCGACGGGGCCAAACTCGCGACGGTGCGGATCGGCGGGCATGCGGTGCGCGTCGCGGACGGCGCGATCGAGGTCTGATGCGGCGTGCCCCCGAGTTACCCGTCTGCGATACGCGACCAATGTTGAATGGCCCATGAATGCGCGCTTCATGCAGCGTTTAGCGGAGCGCCGACAGGGCGCCTGAATTGTGGTGTCAGATGTGATCACGCCTCGCCTTGAGGCTGCATCATCGAGGACCCCACCAAATGAAGACGAAACTTCTCTCCGCGGCTGCGCTGACGGTGTTCCTGAGCGTCCCGTCGTTCGCGCAGGACGCGAAGCCTGCCACCGGCACCACCGCGCCAGCAGCGACCCAGCCCGCTGTGAAGCCCGAGGTTAAGGGTGACGTGAAGGCCGCACCGAGCGCCGCTGCGCCGGCCGTCAAGACGGCGCCGACGGCATCGGCTCCGGCCGCGCCGGCAGCACCCGCAACGCAGGCGACAAAGCCAGTCGAGGCTCCGAAGACCGCACAGCCGACGCCGGCTGCGGCTCCAGCGGCTCCGTCGACGGCATCCGCTCCTGCGGCCCCGGTTGCTCCGGCCGTGAAGCCGGCAGCGCCCGCTGCCAGCACGACGCAGGCTCCGGCCGGTTCGGCGCCCGTGAAGGCTGACGACAAGAAGGTCGAGGCCGGCAAGCTGCCGGGCGCGATGGCGGTTGGTGCGCCGGTCGCCGGCGAGAAGAAGGCTGAGCCCGCGAAGGTCGAGGCTGGCAAGACGGACGCCGCAAAGCCGGTCGAGAAGAAATAAGCCGCCAGACCTCTCTCCTGGCGATCGCGGAGCCCCGGCCGAAGTATCGGCCGGGGCTTTTTTTTGCGCGCGCCAACCCTTACGTCCGCCGTTTGGCGGCGCGCAGGTCGATCATGCCGGGCACCGTGCGCGGGTCATGCGCCTCGGGAAAGATCGTGTGTTTCTGGATTTTCTGCGTGCCGGTGGTTGGCAGCGAATCGGCGAACCAGATCCAGCCCGGCGCCTTGTAATAGGCGAGGCGCTCGAAGCAGAACTGAAACAGCGATAGGGCGGCGGCGTGATCGCGGATGCCGGATCGCGTCACGATACAGGCCAACACTTCTTCCTCGCGCGTCTCGTCGGGGACCGCGAGCACGGCGGCCTGCACGACATCGGGATGTGTCGCCAGCAGCGCCTCGATCTCGGCGGCGGCGATGTTCTCGCCGGAGCGGCGGATGATGTTCTTCTTGCGGTCGACGAAATACAGCATGCCGTCGGCGTTCTGGCGGACGGTGTCGCCGGTGTGGAACCAGCCGCCGCGCCAGCTCTCCTCGGTCGCCGTGTCGTTCTTGAGATAGCCGGAGAAGGCGCCACGCCGCGGCGTCTCGGCGGAATGGCGCAACACCATTTCGCCGGGCGTGTCGGGCGGCACCGTCTGGTCATGATCGTCGACGACCCGCACATCGAGGCCCGGGCCCGGCCGGCCGAAGGCGCGCGTGCCGACCTGGCGCGGCTCGTGCGCGTCGAGCAGGATGCGCACCATTTCCGTCATGCCCCAGCCTTCGACCAGCGGAATGGCGAACCGATCCTGGAACGGGGCGTGCAGCTGCGGCTCGACGCCCGCGCCGAACCCGAAGCGCACGCCGTGCTGGCGGTCGGTGGCGCTCGGCGGCTGGCCCATCAGCATCTGCACGACGACGCCGAGATAGTGGATGACGGTGGCCTTCGTCTCGCGCACCTCGCGCCACCAGCGCTCGGGATGGAAGCGGTCGGGCTGCACTTGCGCGTTGCCGTTGAGAATGGCGCCGAACAGCGACACGACGCCGGAGTTCACGTGATAGAGCGGCAGCGGATTGTAGATCCGGTCAGTGCCGGTGTGGAATGTCGCGACGCCGCCGCGCGTCGCGTACCAGTCGGCGCAGGCGATCTCGTAGCCGTGCGAGAGGCGGCAGCCTTTCGGCCGGCCGGTGGTGCCGGACGTGTAGAGGATGCTGGCCTCGGTGGCCGGCGTCGGCGCACCCGTCTCGGCGGCGCGGCGCGGCGGCGGCATCGGGTCCGATAGCGCGATCGAGCAGGACCACGGGTGGCTGCAGCGTCGTCTCCCGAAGGCCCGCCCGGATCTGCGCCTCGCGGGCCCCGATCGCCAGGATCAGCTCGGGCTCGGCGTGATCGACGAGGTAGGCGATCTCGGCGGGCCGGTAGTCCGGATTGATCGGCACGCAGGAGACGCCGAGGATGTTCAGTGCAAGCTTGTGCAGCACGTGCTCCGGCCGGTTTTCCAGCAGCATCGCCACCCGGTGGCCGAGTCCGTAGCCGGCGCGCCGGTAGGCGGTGATCAGGGCCTGGATCTCGGCGTCGGCCGCCGCATAAGTGAGCGCCAGCCCGTCCGGGCAATAGGCGCGCGCGGGATTGGCGGGGATGATGAGCACGGGGCGCTGTGCGTGCGCGCGGACAGCCCGGGTCCACACCTCCTCGATCGTCAGATGGTCAAGCACGTCGCTCATGCATGCGGCCCGGTTGCTGGCACTCCGGGCCCAAGCTTAGCGTGGCTGCCAGGATCGGGCGAGGGCGCGGCGAGGTGCTGCCACAGAGGGGCGATCGATCCTCCTGCAGGCCCCAGGGCAATTCAATTCTTGGCGAACGAACAACATTGTCATCCCGGGGCTTGCCTGCCCTCAGCGAATGCTGACGGGTCCCCGGGACCCATCCCTCCGCTGGGGCCGGAGTGTGAGAGTGCTTCACCGACACGCGCCAGGCGCGATTGGTCCCGGCAATAAATGCCGGGATGACATGAGACTTGAATTACCCTGCCGCAGGCTCTTGTGCGATGCAAAATACGATGGACCGCACCGCTGTTTTGTGCTATTTTTAGCACGATCCCGAAAATCAAGCCAATGCACGTTGCGACCGCTGCCGCGGTGGCTCGCGGCGCCATTGAAACGGCGACGGGCAGACACGAGTGGTGTCTGCCCGCTTGGATCGCGCGGAACGGAATGATCAGCGCGCGGCCCGGCACGAAATGCGCGGGCGTTGGCCGTGCGGACTTGTGTCGCGGCGAGGATCTGGGACATCTGCTGCTTGAGCGCGGCGAGTTCGGAAGCTTGCGCCTGGCGGCTCTGCTCAAGCTCAGCGATTCGGGCTGCCTGCTCGGCATTGACGGCCGCTTCTTTTTCGAGGCGGCGATGGAGTTCCTGCGTCGCCGAGACGTTGAGCATTGCGATGGCGTCGTAGTCGACCGAGCGGAAATCGTTGACTTCGCGGCCGTAGACGAACACGCGGTCGCTGCCGGTCTTGAAGTCGGTACGGAACTTGCCGTCGGCAACCTCGAGCACCTCGTAGGTGCCCTCGGTCTCTTTGCCGATCAGCTTTACGCGGTCGCCGACCTTGAGGTCGGTCGCCAGCGACACCCAACCGTCCTTGAACGCGGCGGGCTTGTAGATGTCGGGCAAGGCGTCGGCGCTTCGGCTGACCGCTTGCGGGAACACTTGCTCGACCTGTTGCGCGACGACCTTCTTTTCTTTGCCCGAGCCTTTGCCGTAGGTGTCGCGATAGGTATAGTCTGAGACTTCGATTCCGCTGAGCGTCGCGAGATCCGTCGCGCTGTCCGAGCGCCCGCGGATGTTCTTGATCCGCTCATCGGAAAAAGCGAGGAAATCGTTCGCCGCGATAGTGCCGCTGGCATAAAGTGAAGAAGGCCCCCTGGTGGGAAAAATAGAAGTTCCGGAAGTGTCGCCGGCACCACCGCTTCGTAGGTAACCGTAATTACCGGATTCGAAAGTGCCTGCGATACCACTGATCACGACCTTCGATTGTGTCGGATTGCTGTTGCCGATGCCGACTCTGCCTGTGCCCGTGATGACCATCTGCTCGGTGCCGCCAAGGCTGTTGTCTCCGCGGAAGTAGAGGTTTCCGGGCCCCTTGAAATCGATATAGCTGTTGCCGGAGAGGTGGTGGAGCCGCAAACCATCCTGGCCGGCCGTCGTAATGCCGCTCACATACAGCGAGCGACCGCCGCCGCTGAGAACGGCATTGCCGTTGACATCGAACTTCGTGTCAGGCGTCTGTGTCCCAATGCCGACGTTGCCGGAACCGTCCACATAGAACCGCGAATTGGCGCCCTGCAGGAAGTTGATCGTGCCGCCCGACGCGACGTTATTGATCCGGTATTCCTTGGTGTTGTTGTTGAAGCCCTGGAACACGGCGGTCGCGCCGAGGTGGTCGTACATCAGCGCACCGGAATAGGACGTTGCGCTGCCGTTCGTGTTCTGCAACGCAAGGCCGGTCCGCCCACCGCCCGTGTTGTCGAAACGGATGCTCATGAAGTCGAGCGGGGTCGTGGTGCCGAGACCGATCTGCGGGCCGCTCTGAAACAGCACCGAATTATTGAGCGACGTCGGGCCCGAAAACTTGCCGATGAAATCGGTCGTCTGCGCCAGCGCCGTCGATGCCGAAAGCGCGAGCGTCACGAGACTGCAGACGCCAAGCCTGCTGGGCGTGCTCGTGTTCGAAATACGCATGATGAACTCTCTCTGCTGAAATCCCACGTCCGCCAGCGAGAGCGCATCAGTATGGATCGTGCCCAACCCGCCGCTTAAAGATGGTATGGGCTCTGATCAAGCGCGTCAATGCGGAGCCGTTGAACGGACCGGGCCTTTCAAGTCTCCCCCGCCTCGCGTCCCTCCCGTCTGCGCTGTTCTCGCTCTCTTGCCGCGGTGCGGGACTGCCCTTAGATAACGGCTCGGGGCCGCGCTGTCGGTACAGCCGCGCACGCGTGTGAGGACGGGATGGACATGGTCTTTCTGGCGCCGGGGTCGCTCAATCATACAGCGAACATTATCAAGGGCTTCGCAATCGCCATCGGCATCGCGATCGCCATCGGGTTCGTGTGGATGTGGTGGGCTGCCCGCCGCCGCGAGCGCCAGATGGAGCTGGGCACCCGCGCGAAGGCGGCCTACGCCGGCTATATGACGACGGCCATGCAGTATCCGGAGCTGGCCGAACCGCTGCTTGGCGGCATCGCCGGGCCAGCCGAAGTGGTGCGCTATCGTCATTTCATCGCCCGCTTCCTGGCCATGGCGGACGAGGTGCTGCTGTTGGAGCCGACACCGCAATGGCGCGAGACGCTGGGGCGGCACCTGGTGGGGCACAAGTCGTATCTGGCCTCCGACGAGTTCCGCAGCGGTTCGCTGAAAGACTGTTCTGACGAGGTGAAGGCGGTGATCGAACGGGTGACGGCAAGCCCGGCCCGCGATGGCGGCTGAGCTGGCGGCGATCGTATTGCTAGGGGCGCTTGCGGGCGGTTTCGTCAATGGCCTGACGGGTTTCGGCACGGGTCTTACCGCCATCGGCATCTGGCTTTATGTGCTGCCGCCACCGGTTGCGGCCACCTTGGTCATTCTGACGTCGGTCGTCGCGCAGCTGCAGTCGGCGTCGCTGGTCTGGCGCGATCTCGATCTCCGGCGCCTGGCGCCCTACCTGATCGGGGGGCTCGTCGGCGTGCCCATCGGCGCGTGGTTGCTGCCGCGCGTCGACCCGGCGCTGTTCCGGATCGGCGTCGGGACATTTCTGGTTCTCTATGCGACGGCGGCGCTGGCGCAGATCGTGCGCAGTGCCGGCGATTGGGGCGGCCGGCCGGCTGATCTGGCGGTCGGGATGCTGAGCGGTATGACGGGTGGCCTCGCCGGTCTCTCCGGCCCGTTGATGGCGGTGTGGACGGATATCCGGGGTGCTGCAAAGGCTGACCGCCGGATGCTGCTTCAGGCCTTCAATTTGACGATGCTGACCGCCGCGCTCGTGGCCCACGCGGTCGCGGGACTATTGAGCGCGGCCGTCGGCGTGGCGTTTCTGGCGGCGCTTCCGGGCACGTTGATCGGCGCCTGGGCCGGCGCGCGGCTCTACCAGCGGCTCGGCGACCGCTCCTACCAGCGGATCGTCATGCTGGTGCTCCTGGTGTCCGGTCTCGGACTGCTGGTCACCAGCGCCCGATCGTCCGGTTGAAGCCCTGCAGTCGGGGCTTCGCGCGGTGCATTTCGTCGCGTTCAGGACCGCTGGCGTCTGTGGTCCGGACATTGTAGGAAGCGGGGTGAGATTGTGGCGGGGAGCCGATTCCCGTCGCCAGGGTGGTTGTGCGTCCCTCGGGGGTTGGGGGGCGGTTCGAGGGGCAGGCATGCCAAAGACACTGATCATCGACGGCCAGACCCTCGAGGTCGAGGACGGCATCACGCTGCTGCAGGCGTGCGAGCAGGCCGGCGTCGATATTCCGCGCTTCTGCTACCACGAGCGCCTGTCGATCGCGGGCAACTGCCGCATGTGCCTCGTCGAGGTCGTCGGCATGCCGAAGCCGCAGGCCTCCTGCGCGCTCGGCGTCAATGATCTGCCGCCGAAACGCGACAACTCGCTGTGGGTGGTCAATACGCTGTCGCCGATGGTTAAGAAGGCCCGCGAGGGCGTGATGGAATTCCTGCTGATCAACCATCCCCTGGATTGTCCGATCTGCGACCAGGGCGGCGAGTGCGACCTGCAGGACCAGTCGATGGCGTTCGGCGGCGGCGGCACGCGGTACGCGCTCAACAAGCGCGCGGTCGAGGAAAAGCACCTGGGGCCGCTGATCAAGACGGCGATGACCCGCTGCATCCAGTGCACGCGCTGCGTCCGCTTCATGACCGAGATTGCCGGCGTCGAGGAACTCGGCGCCATCGGCCGCGGCGAGGACATGGAGATCACGACCTACCTCGAAAAGGGGATGATGTCGGAGCTTTCGGCCAATGTCGTCGACCTCTGCCCGGTCGGCGCGCTGACGCATCGCCCGTCGGCGTTCAATGCGCGTCCCTGGGAAATGACGAAGACGGAATCGATCGACGTCATGGACGCGCTGGGCTCGGCAATCCGCGTCGACGTGCGCGGCCGCGAGGTGATGCGCATCCTGCCGCGCAACAACGATGCCGTGAACGAGGAGTGGATTTCCGACAAGACGCGCCACGTCGCCGATGGCCTGCGCACGCAACGCCTCGACCGGCCCTATGTCCGCCGCAACGGCAAGTTGACGCCCGCGACCTGGGATGAGGCGCTGCAACTCGTGGCCGAAAAACTCAAGGCCGCGCAGCCGTCCCGCGTCGGTGCGATCGCCGGCGATTTGGCCGGTGCCGAGGAGATGTTCGCGCTGAAGGATTTGTTCGGCCGCATGGGGATCGCCAGCCTCGACGCCCGCCAGGATGGCGCCAAGCTCGACCCTGCGGATGGCCGTGCCGGCTACCTCTTCAATACCTCGGTCGAGGGCATCGAGCAGGCGGATGCTATCCTGCTGATCGGCGCCAATCCGCGGCTCGAATCTGCGGTGCTCAACGCCCGCATCCGCAAGCGCTGGCGCCAAGGCGGCTTGTCAGTTGCGGTGATCGGCGAGAAGGCCGATCTCGGCTACGCCTTCGACCACATCGGTCCGGGGCCCGCTGCACTCAAGGATGTGGCTGACGGGCGGCATGCCTTTGCCGGCGTCTTAAAGCAGGCCAAGCGCCCAATGGTCATCGTCGGCAGCGCCGCGATGGCGCGCGCTGACGGCGCCGGCGTGATCGCGCTCGCCGCGCGCGTCGCCCAGGATGCAATGGCGGGCAAGGAACAGGGCTGGAACGCCTTCAACGTGTTGCACACCGCCGCCTCGCGTGTCGCCGCCCTCGATCTCGGCTTCGTGCCGGCGCTCGGTGGCCGCGATATCGCTGGCATGCTGAAGGGCGACATGGAGGTCGTCTATCTCCTCGGTGCCGACGAGATTCGACATGGCGGCGCTGGGCTCCGGCGTTCGTCGTCTATCAAGGCAGCCACGGCGACGCAGGCGCCCATCGCGCCGATGTCATCCTGCCGGGCGCTGCCTACACCGAAAAGAGCGCCACCTATGTCAATCTCGAGGGCCGCGCCCAGATGACGGCCAAGGCCGCGTTCCCGCCCGGCGACGCCAAGGAGGATTGGACGATCCTCCGGGCGCTGTCGGCCAAAGCCGGCGAGACGCTGCCCTACGATACGGTCGCTGGGCTCCGCGCCGCGATGTACAAGGCCACGCCAGCGCTCGCCCGCCTCGAAGCGGTCGAGCCGGCCGGTAGCGGGCGCGATCGAAAAGCTCGCGGCGCGCACGGCTCCGGTCGGCGCCGATGCATTCGCGGCCCCGATCAAGGACTACTACTTGACCAATCCGATCGCGCGCGCCTCCGGCGTCATGGCCGAGCTCAGCGCGATCAAGGCGGGCCAGAGCGGCGCACGCGCGGCGGCGGAATAGGGGGCCGCACCATGATGGCATCGTTGCAGGCATTCTGGGACACCTGGGGCAGCTCCCTTCTGTGGTTCGGTTGGATCGCGGGCGCGAGCGTTCTGCTGCTGACCATTCTTCTGATCCTCGTCGCGTTCCTCATCCTGTTCGACCGCAAGGTGTGGGCAGCGGTTCAGCTGCGCCGGGGGCCCAACGTCGTCGGGCCATTCGGCCTGCTGCAATCGTTCGCCGACCTTTTGAAGTTCGTGCTGAAGGAGCCGATCATCCCGGCGGGCGCCGACAAGGGCGTGTTCCTGCTCGCCCCTCTGGTCACCGCCGTGCTGGCGTTGGCGGCCTGGGCCGTGATCCCCGTCTCCGAGAACAGCCTCGGCAAGTGGGTGATCTCCGACCTCAACGTCGGCATTCTCTACATTTTCGCGATCTCGTCGCTCGGTGTCTACGGCGTCATCATGGGCGGCTGGGCCTCGAACTCGAAGTATCCGTTCCTGGGCGCGTTGCGCTCCGCCGCCCAGATGGTCTCCTACGAGGTCTCGATCGGCTTTGTGATCATCACCGTGCTGCTCTGTGTCGGCTCGCTCAACATGAGCGATATCGTCAACGCTCAGAAGACCGGCATCGGCACGCGCCTCGGCCTCACCCAGTCGCTGCTCGACTGGCACTGGCTGGCGTTGTTCCCGATGTTCGTGGTGTTCTTCATCTCGGCGCTGGCCGAGACCAACCGCCCACCCTTCGATCTGCCCGAAGCGGAGTCCGAGCTCGTCGCCGGGTTCATGGTGGAATATTCATCGACGCCCTACCTGCTGTTCATGCTCGGCGAGTACGTGGCGATCGTCACCATGTGTGCGCTGATGACGATCCTGTTCCTCGGCGGCTGGCTGCCGCCGCTCGATGTCGCACCGCTGAACTGGGTGCCGGGGCCGATCTGGTTCCTGGCCAAGATCACGTTCGTCTTCTTCATGTTCGCGATGGTGAAGGCGATCGTGCCGCGCTACCGCTACGACCAGCTGATGCGGCTCGGCTGGAAGGTGTTTCTGCCGCTGTCGCTGCTGATGGTCGTCGCCGTCGCCGGCTGGCTGCAATACGGGCCGTGGTCGCAATGAACAGGTTCGACTATCCAACCACGCTCGCGATCATCGGCGCCCTGTTCGTGGTGATGTCGATGGTCTCGATTGTGCATGGCCGGGACCTGAAACGGCGCATTGGCGCGAACGTGGTCGTCGCGGCGCTTCTGGCGTTCGCGGCGTCGGTGGTCTTTGCTGCCGCGGGGGTGATGCGGTGACGGACTGGAGCAACGCGATCTCGGTGATGTGGCATGGATCCAAACAAGGCGTTAGGGCTGGCGTTTCTGCTGACGGCCGCAGCGAACTTTGCGGTGATGCGGTATCTGGGCGACAAGCTGCCGCCGGTCTCGCGGGTGTCGCTGCCGATGTTCGGCATCATCTTCGGTCTGCTCGGTCTCGCGGCCCTGTTGGGCATCGCGAAGCTGGTGCAGTAAAGGAGGGGTTCTGTCATGGCCGGTGCCATTGGACTGGTGGTTGGCATTCTGATCGGGATCGGCGTCTATCGCTGGATGCTCGCGACGGGTGGTCCGGCGGAGACGATCGGCAAGGCGGTCTTGATCGCGGGGCCGATTGTAGGCGTCTTGGCCGGATGGCTGATCGCCGGTTTGGCACGATGATGGGGAGTGGGGCCGCACAATGAGCATCGCAACCGGCATCAAGTCGCTGTTCCTGGCGGAGTTCGTCTCGGCCTTCTGGCTGGCGATGAAGTATTTCTTCCGCCCGAAGCTGACGCTGAACTACCCGTTCGAGAAGGGGCCCATCTCGCCCCGCTTCCGCGGCGAGCATGCGCTGCGTCGCTATCCCAATGGCGAAGAACGCTGCATTGCCTGCAAGCTCTGCGAGGCAATCTGCCCGGCGCAGGCGATCACCATCGAAGCGGGCCCCCGCCGCAACGACGGCACGCGCCGCACCACTCGTTACGACATCGACATGGTGAAGTGCATCTACTGCGGCCTCTGCCAGGAGGCCTGTCCGGTGGATGCGATCGTCGAGGGACCGAACTTCGAGTTTGCCACCGAGACGCGGGAGGAACTCTACTATTCGAAAGAGCGGTTGCTCGCCAATGGCGACCGCTGGGAACGTGAGATCGCCAAGAACCTCGCCCTCGACGCGCCGTACCGGTAAGCGGTGTCATCCTCGGGCTTGTCCCGAGGACCCATGGTGCCGCAAGGGGGAAGCAGAAAGTGCGAGACGGGGCGATGCAGCAGTCCCGACGTATCGCTCGAGCGAACTGAGAATTGGGTCCTCGGGACAAGCCCGAGGATGACACGTTGATAGGTTGTGGCTTAAGCACGCGAAGCAATGGCGTCTGGCTTCAGCCTGACACCGGGAAGTTGGACACGATGACACTCGCCGACGCCTTCTTCTACCTGTTCGCGATCACGACGGTCGCCGCCGCCGTGATGGTGATCACGGCGCGAAACCCCGTTCACGCGGTGCTCTGGCTGATCCTGGCGTTCTTCAATGCGGCCGGCCTCTTCGTGCTGCTGGGCGCCGAGTTCCTGGCGATGATCCTGATCGTCGTCTATGTCGGCGCGGTCGCCGTGCTGTTCCTGTTCGTCGTCATGATGCTCGACGTCGATTTCGCGGAATTGCGCGCCGGCTTCATCAAGAACGCGCCGCTGGGTGCGACGGTCGGGCTCATCCTGTTGGCCGAGCTGCTGATGGTGGTGTTCGTGCGATTTACCGGCGCCGCAAAGCCAGCCGCTGGATTGGCGGCAGCGCCGACGCCCGGCTCCGGAATTTCGAACACGGAAGCACTTGGCCGCCTCCTCTATCGCGACCCCTACGTCTACTACTTCGAGGCCGCGGGTCTGATCCTGCTGGTCGCGATGATCGGCGCTATCGTGTTGACGCTGCGCCACAAGGAAGGTGTCAAACGCCAGTCGATCTCGGCGCAGAACGCACGCACGAAGGCCGCCGCCATGGAGGTCGTGAAGGTGCCGTCCGGCGGCTACACGATCCCCGAGAAGGTCAGCGCCAAGGGGCAGGGGTAACGCGTGGGGAGTACGTCGACCAATGCGCCCGCAGTTGCTCCTGGCACTGTCGTTGACCAGCTGGATTGCGCTGTTCGCGTATCTCTGGCGGGTCGCCGGATTGTCTGTGTTCAAGGCGTTTGTGTTTGCGGCGCCGTTGGGGGGCTACCTTTTGGCGTCTTGGGCGATGGTTGGGAAATAGGGACTCGCGATGTCGAACAAGGAAACCGAGATTCCCGAGGAACTTTACCAGAAGGACTTCGGCGGCGAGGAGATCCAGAATGCGCTGGCCGATCGTCGCCGGGAGAGCGCGAACAAGCTCGCCGCCGGTGGCATCGTGGCGCTTATCGTGCTTCCGGCCTTGCTGATCGCGGTTGCCGCCTTCGGCGCGGCCTATGCGATGTGCGCCTGGGGCGGGATCTGCCTGTGATGATACCGGCCTTCGAAGGAGCCCCCGCATGACCGTCGGCCTCGCCCATTATCTCGCCGTTGCCGCGTGCCTGTTCACGATCGGCATCTTCGGCATCTTCCTCAACCGCAAGAACGTCATCGTCATCCTGATGTCGATCGAGCTGATGCTGCTCGCGGTCAACATCAACCTGGTCGCGTTTTCGAGCTTCATGGGCGACCTCGTCGGACAGATCTTCGCGCTGTTCGTCCTGACGGTCGCCGCCGGCGAAGCCGCGATCGGCCTCGCCATCGTCGTCGTCTACTTCCGCAACCGCGGCACCATCGCCGTCGAAGACATCAACATGATGAAGGGGTGATGCACGTGAGACCGGATTGCACCGATCGCAGCCTCATTAGCCTCTCCTCCTGGGGAGAGACCGGCCTGCATCGACGTCGAGCCATCGACGTCGATGCAGGCCGGTCGATGGGGCTGGCGGCCTGGTTCGGTGTCGCTGTAGGCCCCCACATCCCAACCCGCTCCCCAAGGGGAGCGGGGGCAGCGCTTGCCGCTGCTGACACCCGCGAGCGCGAGCGAGCCCAATGATCTACACCGCCATCGTCTTCCTGCCCATTCTCGGCGCGCTGATCGCGGGCTTCTTCGGCCGCATCATCGGTGACCGGGCCGTCCGAGATCATCACGACCGCGTGTCCTGATGATCGCGGCCGTTCTTTCGTGGGTGGTCTTCTATAACGTCGGCATCGGTCACGCGACCGACAAGGTCAAGTTGATGAGTTGGGTCGTCTCCGGCGACCTCGACGTCTCCTGGGGCATCCGCGTCGATACGTTGACCGCCGTCATGCTGGTCGTCGTCAACACGGTCTCCGCGCTCGTCCACCTCTATTCGATCGGCTACATGGCCGAGGACGACAGCCGCCCGCGCTTCTTCGCCTACCTGTCGCTGTTCACGTTCGCGATGCTGATGCTGGTCACCAGCGACAACTTCCTGCAGCTGTTCTTCGGCTGGGAGGGCGTCGGCCTCGCCTCCTATTTGCTGATCGGCTTCTGGTATCACAAGCCCGAGGCCAACGCCGCCGCCATCAAGGCCTTCGTCGTCAACCGCGTCGGCGACTTCGGTTTCGCGCTTGGCATCTTCGGCATCTTCGCGATTTTTCAGTCGATCAGCTTCGATACCGTCTTCCAGGCGGCGCCCGCCATGGCCGGCAAGACGATGAATTTCCTCGGCTACGACGTCGATATCATGACGTGCCTCTGCCTGCTGCTGTTCCTGGGCGCGATGGGCAAGTCGGCACAGTTCCTGCTGCACACCTGGTTGCCGGACGCCATGGAGGGGCCGACGCCGGTGTCGGCGCTGATCCATGCCGCGACCATGGTGACGGCCGGCGTGTTCATGGTGGCGCGTCTGTCGCCGCTGTTCGAGCTGGCGCCGGTTGCTCTGCAAGTGGTCACCGCGGTCGGCTGCATCACTGCGGTCTTTGCCGCGACCGTTGGCCTCGTCCAGAACGACATCAAGCGCGTCATCGCCTATTCGACGTGCTCACAGCTCGGTTACATGTTCGCGGCCTGCGGATTGGGCGCCTATACCGCCGGGATCTTCCATCTCTTCACGCACGCCTTCTTCAAGGCGCTGCTGTTCCTCGGCGCCGGCTCGGTGATCCACGCGATGCACCACGAGCAGGACATGCGGAACATGGGCGGTCTCAAAGACAAGATTCCCGTCACCTATTGGATGATGGTGATCGGCACGCTGGCGCTGACCGGCGTCGGCATCCCGCATATCGCGGGGTTTGCCGGCTTCCATTCCAAGGACGCCATCATCGAGGCGGCGTACGCCGGCCACACGCTCAACAACTATGCGTTCTGGATGCTGGTCGCCGCCGCCTTCATGACGTCGTTCTACTCCTGGCGCCTGATCTTCATGACCTTCCACCAATCGCCCCGCTGGGGCCATGGCGCCCACGCACGCGCATGATCACAAGCATGACGATCACGCCCACGGCGACGCGCACCACCACGAGCCGCATGAGAGCCCGCTGGTCATGCTCATTCCGCTGGCGCTGCTTGCGCTTGGCGCGGTGATCGCGGGCTTCGCCTTCTCCAAGCTCTTCATCGGCACGATCGAAGGCAAGGTCGCCGCCGGCGCTATCGACCCCTACAAGGCGTTCTGGGGCAAGGCGATCTTCGAGGGCCCGCAGAACCATATCCTGCACGACCTGCACAAGGTTCCGGGCTGGGTCGGCTGGGCGCCGACCATCGCCATGCTGTCGGGTCTCGCGCTGGCCTATCTCTACTACATCGTCAGCCCGGGACTGCCGGCTGCGACCGCCAAGGCGTTCCGCCCGCTCTACCTGTTCTTCCTCAACAAGTGGTACTTCGACGAGCTCTACGATTGGTTGTTCGTGCGTCCGGCCAACGCCATCGGCCGCTTTTTCTGGAAGCGCGGCGACGGCACGGTCATCGATGGCACCATCGACGGCACGGCGGCCGGCGTCGGCCGCGTCACGGAACGCGTGGTTAAACTGCAGACCGGCTACATCTACCACTACGCCTTTGCCATGCTGATGGGTCTCGCTGCGATCATCACCTGGTTCATGCTCGGCTTCGGAGGCGTGCGATGAACCTGTTTGGCAACAATCTGCTCTCGATCATCACGTTCTTCCCGGCCGTGGTGGCGCTGTTCATTGCCGTCCTCAACGCGGATGCCAAGCAGAATGCGCGCTGGATCGCGCTCTGGGGGACGATCATCACGTTTGCGATCTCGCTGCTGCTCTGGATCAACTTCGACAAGTCCAACCCGGGCTTCCAGTTCGTCGAGGAGCGCGCCTGGCTCGGGCCGCTCAAATACAAGATGGGCGTCGACGGCATCTCGATGCTGTTCGTGATCCTCACCACCTTTCTGATGCCGCTGTGCATCCTGGCGAGCTGGGAGTCGGTGGAGGAGCGCGTCAAGGAGTACATGATCGCGTTCCTGCTGCTGGAAACGCTGATGATCGGCGTGTTCTGCGCGCTCGATGTCGTGCTGTTCTATTTGTTCTTCGAGGGCGGCCTCATCCCGATGTTCCTGATCATCGGCATCTGGGGCGGCAAGCGGCGCGTCTACGCCAGCTTCAAGTTCTTCCTCTACACGCTGCTCGGCTCGGTGCTGATGCTGCTCGCCATGATGGCGATCTACTGGCAGACCGGCACCACCGACATCCCGACCCTGATCGAGAAGGCCCGCATCCCCGCCAACATGCAGGTCTGGTTGTGGCTTGCTTTCTTCGCCTCGTTCGCAGTCAAGATGCCGATGTGGCCGGTGCACACTTGGCTGCCGGATGCCCATGTCGAGGCGCCGACGGCCGGCTCAGTTGTGCTCGCAGCCGTCCTCTTGAAAATGGGTGGGTATGGTTTCCTGCGGTTCTCGGTGCCGATGTTCCCGCTGGCCTCGGAGATGCTGGCGCCGCTGGTCTTCGCCATGTCGGTTGTCGCGATCATCTACACGTCGCTGGTGGCGCTCGCCCAAGAGGATGTGAAGAAGCTGATCGCCTATTCCTCCGTCGCCCACATGGGCTACGTGACGATGGGCATCTTCACCTTCACCCAGCAGGGCATCGACGGCGCCATCTTCCAGATGCTCTCGCACGGCATCGTGTCGGCGGCGCTCTTCCTGTGTGTCGGCGTCGTCTATGACCGCATGCACACCCGCGAGATCGCGGCCTACGGCGGCCTCGTCAACCGCATGCCGATCTACGCGTTCTGCTTCATGGTCTTTACGATGGCGAACGTCGGCTTGCCCGGCACCAGCGGCTTCGTCGGCGAATTCCTGACGCTGCTCGGCGCCTTCAAGGTCAATACCTGGGTCGCCTTCTTCGCGACTTTCGGCGTCATCCTGTCGGCAGCCTATGCGCTCTGGCTCTATCGGCGCATGATCTTTGGCACGCTGGACAAGCCCTCGCTCAAGGCCATCACCGACATGGGGCCGCGCGAAATCGCGATCATTGCGCCGCTGGTGATCTTGACGATCCTGTTCGGCATCTATCCGGCGCCATTGCTCGATGTGCCAGCCCGCTCGGTCAAGCAGCTGGTGGAGCGCTATGAGTTGGCCGTCAAGGCGCCGCGCACCGCCGAGCTCCCTATCCGTCAGCCGAGGTAGACAACGACTATGGTTGAGCTGTCAAAATTCACTGGCCTGCTGCCCGAGCTGGTCCTCGTTGGTGGCGCCATGCTGCTTTTGATGTATGGCGTGTTCCGGCCGGAGACCGAAACCGAGGCCGAGACGGTGGGCTGGCTGTCGGTCGCCCTGCTGGCGCTGGTCGGCTATTTTGTGCTGACCGGAGACAGCGCGCGCCAAACTCTGTTTGCCAACGGTTTCGTCGTCGACGGTTTCGGCCGGTTCATGAAGATCCTGGCGCTGATCGGCGCCGGCGGCGCGCTGATCCTGTCGTTCGACGACATGAAGGCGAGCGGCGCCCTGAAGTTCGAATACCCCGTGCTGGTACTGCTGGCGACCGCCGGCATGCTGATGATGATCTCGGCCAACGATCTCATCTCGCTCTATCTCGGCCTCGAACTGCAGAGCCTCGCGCTCTACGTGGTGGCGGCCTTCAGGCGCGACGACGTGCGCTCGAGCGAGGCGGGCCTCAAGTATTTCGTCCTCGGCGCGCTGTCGTCGGGCATGCTGCTCTACGGCGCCTCGCTGCTCTATGGATTCTCCGGCACGACCGGCTTTCCCGGCATCGCGACGGCGGCCAAGGCGGCCGGCGCCGGCCAGAACATGCTGTTGATCTTTGGCCTCGTCTTCCTGATGGTCGGCCTCGCATTCAAGATCTCGGCCGTGCCGTTCCACATGTGGACGCCCGACGTCTATCAGGGCGCGCCAACTCCGGTCACAGCGTTCTTTGCCGCCGCTCCGAAAGTTGCCGCCATGGCTCTGCTGGCGCGTGTGGTGATTACCGCGCTGCCGGGCGTGAAGCCGCAATGGCAGCAGATCATCGTGTTCTTGGCGCTCGCCTCGATGATTCTTGGCGCGTTTGCGGCCATCGGCCAGACCAACATCAAGCGGCTGATGGCGTACTCGTCGATCGCCAACATGGGCTATGCGCTTGTCGCGCTCGCCGCCGGCGGCGTCGAAGGCATCCAGGGTGTGCTGGTCTATCTCGCCATCTACATCGTCATGACGCTCGGCGTCTTCGCCTGCATCCTGGCGATGCGTCGCGAGTTGGGGCCCGTGGAGGACATCGAGGAGTTGGCCGGGCTCTCCCAGACCAACCTGCCGATGGCCTTCTCGCTCGCCGTCTTCATGTTCTCGATGATCGGCATCCCGCCGCTGGCGGGCTTCTTTGGCAAGTTCTACGCGTTCCTGCCGGCGATCAAGGCGGGCCTCTATCCGCTCGCCGTAATCGGCGTCATCGCCAGCGTCGTCGGCGCCTACTACTACCTGCGGATCGTCAAGCTGATGTTCTTCGACGAACCGAAGGCGCCGTTTCTGCCGATGCAGGCGAAGGCCGGCGCCATCATGTGGGTGGCGCTGATCCTGGTGATAGGGTTCGCAATTCCCTTCGTCGCCTCGGCGGTAGAGGCCGCGGCTGTCGCAGCCGCCCGATCGCTGTTTTAGGCCACAGGCGTTGGGCCGGCGGAATGGGCTGTCTACGCCGCCAAAGCTGGTATTGGGATCTCCTTCTCCCATTGGGGTGAGGGGAGGGGGGCGGGCTCACCCGAACGGTTGAGGCCGCGGGCACGGTTTGGTTTGACCGAATTATATTTCAGACAGGACACGGCATGCCCGCCGATCAATCGCCGCGGATCGAATTTCTGGACGAGGTGGGTTCAACCAACAGCGAAGCCCTGCGTCGCGCCGCCGCCGGCGAGCGCGGCCCCGTTTGGCTGTGTTCGACCCGCCAGACCCAAGGCCGCGGCCGGGCCGGTCGCTCCTGGCAGGATTCAGGTCACGCGCTCGCAGCGAGCCTGCTTTTCGCCCCCAGTTGCCCCGTTGGCGTGGCGGCCGGCCTTGCGCTCCTGGCGGGAGTCGCAGCCGTCGACGCGGTGCGGGCGGCGCTGCCTCTGGCCGCCGCCGGGCGGGTCCAGCTCAAATGGCCCAATGACGTGCTGATCGGTGGCGACAAGGCCTGCGGCATTCTGGTCGAGAGCTGCCAGTTTCCGCCGGATCTGATTGTTATTATAGGGATTGGCATCAATATGGGCGCCGCGCCCGCTCTTCAGGACCGGTCTGCGACCTGTCTGACGGCCCACGGCGCATCGATTTCGCCCGAGGCGTTGGCGGATCTGCTGGCAAAGGCGATGGAGCATTGGCTCGCGATCTGGCAGAACGGACAGGCCTTCGCGCCAATCCGAGAGGCTTGGCTCGCGCGGGCCATCCCACTCGGACAGTCGATCTCGATCAATACTGGGTCAGGTCCGGTGATGGGCGCCTTCGCCGGTCTCGATGCGGATGGGGGCCTGCTAATGGATGATGGTGCTGGAACGCGCGCGCGCTACACCTTCGGTGATGTGGCGCTGATGCAGTGATGGGAATGGGATAGCTGGAATGGCCGACGGTGGTGAGAAGCGGAGCGAACGCGACGATAGCGCGCTCGTCTATCTGGCGCTGGGGGGCGCCGGCGAGGTCGGCATGAACTGCTACCTCTACGGACACGGCCGGCCGAGCGCGCGCCGCTGGCTGATGGTCGACCTCGGCATTACGTTCCCCGAGGGTGAGTTCGACCCCGGCGTCGACGTGATCCTGCCCGATCTCAAGTTCATCGAGGCACAGGCGCGCAATCTCGAGGCGCTCGTGCTGACGCATGCGCACGAGGACCACATCGGCGCCGTCATCGAACTGTGGCCACGCCTGAAATGTCCCGTCTATGCAACTCCGTTCACGGCCGGCTTCCTGAAAGCCAAGCTCTCTGAGTACGGCAACAAGCTCAAGATCCCGATCACCGAGGTGCCGCTGCGCGCCAAATTCAAGGTCGGGCCGTTTGAATGCGAGTTCGTCACCATGGCGCACTCGATCCCGGAGCCCAGTGGCCTCGCCATCCGCACCTCGCACGGCCTGGTGTTCCACACCGGCGACTGGAAACTCGACCAGACCCCGTTGATCGGCGATCCCGCCGATGAAGCCCGCATCGCGGCGCTGGGCGAGGAGGGCGTGCTGGCGCTTGTTTGCGATTCCACCAATGCCTTCCGCGATGGCCGCTCCCCCTCCGAACGGGAGGTCGCGGCGTCCATTGAAGCCATCATCAAGCGTGCCAAGCGACGGGTGCTGGTGACGGCCTTCGCCTCGAACGTGGCGCGCATCCGGGCCGTCTCTGACGTTGCGACCGCGACGGGACGCCGGCTCGTTGTTGCCGGGCGCGCCATGCACCGCGCGATCCAGGTGGCGATTGAAACCGGTTATCTGCCGCAGGGCTTCCGCTACGCCGATCAGCAGGAGTTCTCCTACATCAAGCCACACGAGGTTTTGGCGCTCGTCACCGGCAGCCAGGGCGAGCCGCGCGCCGCGCTTGCCCGCATCGCCGAGAGCGAGCACCCCGAGATCACGCTCGGCAACGATGACATGGTGGTGTTTTCGTCGCGCACGATTCCCGGCAACGAGAAGTCGGTCAGCCGACTGCAGAACGGGCTGGCGCGGCTCGGCTGCGAGGTGGTTACCGACAACGAGGGGCTGGTTCACGTCACCGGGCATCCGCGCCGCGAAGAGTTGCGCCAGATGTACGGGTGGGTGCGCCCGCAGATCGCGCTGCCGATGCACGGCGAGATCCGGCATTTGAAGGAGCATGCGCGGATCGCACGCGAGTGCGGCGTGCCGCAAGTGTTGACGCCGATCAACGGCGACATGGTGCAGATCGCACCTGGCGCCGCCCGACTGATCGATGAGGTGCCGGTCGGCCGCCTGTTCCGCGATGGCCGCCTTTTGGTGCCCGCCAATGAAGGGCCGGTGCGCGAGCGCCGCAAGCTCGCCGTCGTCGGCCTGATCGCGGCCTCAATCGTGCTCTCGAAGCAAGGCAAGCTTGTCGCCGATCCCGAGATCGCGCTCGACGGAATTCCGGCGACCGACGTCGCCGGCGACACCATGGAGGATATCGTTCTGGATGCGCTGGAGGGCACGCTGAAGAGCATCCCGCCGTCGCGCCGCAAGGATCCCGAACTCGTGCGCGAAGCCGTTCGCCGCGCGATCCGTGCCGGCGTCGACAACGTCTGGGGCAAGAAGCCCATCGTCAAGGTCTTCATCGCCGTCGTTGACGATAAGGGGTGAGGGGAGGGCAGCGATCCGACCCCGCGTCTTCGCGCAAGGAATAACGTCGCCTGAACACACAATGGAATGGCTCATGATCGGACGCCTCAATCACGTTGCCATCGTCGTCAAAGACCTGAAAGGCGCGACGCCGGTCTATGCCAGTACGCTTGGCGCCAAGGTGTCGGCGCCCCAGGCGTTGCCCGAGCACGGCGTCACGGTCGTCTTCGTCGAGTTGCCGAACACCAAGATCGAGTTGCTGGAACCGTTAGGCGCCGGCTCGCCGATCGCCAAGTTCCTGGAGCGCAATCCAGACGGCGGCATCCACCACGTGTGCTATGAGGTCGAGAACATCATCGCGGCTCGCGATCGCCTGAAGGCCGAGGGTGCGCGTGTCCTCGGCGATGGCGAGCCGAAAATCGGTGCGCATGGTAAGCCCGTGCTGTTCCTGCACCCGAAGGATTTCCTCGGCACGCTGGTCGAGCTCGAGCAGGTTTGACGTCAGGCGGAGACGTGTCATGAGCGTGTCACTCGGGATTGCTGTCTACTTCATCCTCTGGTGGACTGTGCTGTTCGCCGTTTTGCCGTTCGGCGTCCGCACCCAGGCCGAGGCGGGCTCGGTGGTTCCCGGCACGCCGGAGAGTGCGCCAGCTGCGTTCCGCCTGCGGCGCGCGCTTGGGCTGACCACGCTGGTGTCTGCAGTGATCTTCGCGGCGATGTGGTTGGCCATCCGGAGCGGGCTGATCGATCTCGCGGGCTACCTGGCGATCTCCGCGACGCCGCGCTGATGCTTGAAAAACAAAGGGACGAAGCTTTGTGGGCTTCGTCCCGGAATTCGAACAGAGGACCGAACCCGGTATTCCCGGTGTTCCATCGCACTTTGTGCCGGTCCTGTCGTTGCGTCGGCTGGCCTTCTCCCCCGTGCCGGCTCGACTTTGTCTCCCCAGACTCGAGCCACGCTTGACCCTCCGGTCGCAGCGGCCCCATTCACTAAACCGCCACAATCTATCCAAACCGCGACAGCTTGTCATCAACGGTGTCGGGGCTCGGCCGGAAATTTGCCGACAATTCAGTCGCCTGTGACTGTTGCGGCATCCGGACGTGGGACGGACGCCGCTTTACGGGCCCCTAACATTGCCACCGTGCCCGGAAATGGCTATTGACGCCCGAGATCGAACGTCGTTGCGCGCACACCGCGTGGTGGATCGCGCGAGCAACATCCAGGATTGGATCCGATGCGCCTGTCTCGCTATTTCCTGCCCGTCCTCAAGGAAACGCCGAAAGAGGCGGAGATCATCTCGCACCAGCTGATGCTGCGGACGGGGATGGTCCGCCAGGAAAGCGCCGGCATCTACGCCTGGCTGCCGCTGGGCCTCAGGGTGCTGAACAAAGTTAACCGGATCATCCGCGAGGAGCAGGATCGCTCCGGCGCCATCGAACTCCTGATGCCGACCATCCAATCGGCCGAGCTCTGGCGCGAGTCCGGCCGCTACGAGGCCTACGGCAAAGAGATGCTGCGCATCGCCGACCGGCACGAGCGCGAGATGCTGTTCGGGCCGACTAACGAGGAGATGATCACCTCGATCTTTCGCTCCCACGCCAAAAGCTACCGCGACCTGCCACTGAACCTTTATCACATCCAGTGGAAGTTCCGCGACGAGGTGCGCCCGCGCTTTGGCGTTATGCGCAGCCGTGAATTCCTGATGAAGGACGCCTACTCCTTCGATCTCGACAAGGCCGCGGCTCGGCACGCCTACAACAAGATGTTCGTCGCCTATCTGCGCACGTTCGCCCGCTTCGGCCTGCGTTCAATTCCGATGCAGGCCGACACCGGCCCGATCGGCGGTGACCTCAGCCACGAGTTCATCGTGCTGGCCGACACCGGCGAGAGCGAGGTCTTCTGCCACACCGACTATCTCGCGTTCGACGTGCCGCCGGCTGCGACCGACTTCGACGATGTCGCCGGCATCCAGTCGGTGGTCGACCGCTGGACCTCGCTCTACGCCGCCACCTCCGAGAAGCATGACGCCGCGGCCTACGATGCGATCGGCACCGACAAACGAGTCTCGGCCCGGGGCATCGAGGTCGGCCACATTTTCTACTTCGGCACCAAGTATTCCGAGCCGATGAAGGCGACCGTGCAGGGCGCCGACGGCAAACCGGTGACTGTCCATATGGGGTCTTATGGCATCGGCCCGTCGCGGGTGGTCGCGGCCATTATCGAGGCGGGCCACGACAAGGACGGCATCGTGTGGCCGGTGTCGGTGGCCCCGTTCGAGGTCGCGGTGCTCAACCTGAAGGTTGGCGACGCGGAAACCGACGCGGCCTGTGCCGGTGTGGTCGGCACGCTCGAGGCGGCGGGCATCGACGTCCTTTATGATGATCGCGACGAGCGGGCCGGAGCCAAATTCGCCACCGCCGACGTGATCGGCATTCCCTATCAGCTGATCATCGGCCCGAAGGGCGTAAAGGCGGGCGAGGTCGAGATCAAGGTCCGCAAGACGGGCGAGCGCAAGACCGCACCCACCACTGCCGGTGTCGCCGAATTGATTGCCGCTGTCACGCGTGAGCGAAACTTGGCCTGACGACGCAACTCCGAGGGGATCTGATGACGGCTGCCAGCGTCGATACCAAGCCCTTTGCTCCGTTTGAATGGATGCTGGCGCGCCGCTATCTGCGCTCGCGGCGCAAGGAAGGGTTCATCTCGGTGATTGCCGCGATCTCCTTCATCGGCATCATGTTGGGCGTCGCCACGCTGATCATCGTGATGGCCGTCATGAACGGGTTTCGCAACGAGCTCTTCCAGAAGATCCTCGGCATCAACGGCCATGTCATCGTCCAGCGCATCCATGATCCCTTCGAAGACTACAAGGAAGCGGCCCGGAAGTTGCTGACCGTTCCGGGCGTCAAAAGCGCGCTGCCGCTGGTCGAAGGGCAGGCCATGATCTCGTCGGCCAACAATACGCTCGGCGCGCTGGTTCGCGGCATGTCGGAGGCCGGCGTCAAATCGCTGCCGCTGATCGCCGACAACATCCGCTTTGGCACGCTCGACGGCTTCGATGGCGCGGAGGGTGTCGCGATCGGCCAGCGCCTCGCCAACGCGTTACGCGTCACGGCCGGCGACAGCATCACGCTGGTCGCGCCGAAGGGGGCATCGACCCCGTTCGGAACCGCGCCCCGGATCAAGCGCTACCAGGTGCTCGCGACCTTCGAGCTCGGCATGTCCGAATACGACAAGTCGATGGTGTTCATGCCGTTGGTCGAGTCGCAGAAGTACTTCTCCAAGGGCGATCAGGTCGACGTCATTGAAGTGCTCGTCGAGCATCCGGACCGGGTCGGCGACTATCTGGCGCCGATGCAGGCCGCCGGCGGATCGGGGCTCCATTTCACCGATTGGCGCAAGCGCAACGAGACGTTCTTCACCGTGCTCGAAGTGGAGCGGAACGTGATGTTCATCATCCTGTCGCTGATCGTGCTGGTCGCCGCGCTCAACATCATCTCCGGCATCATGATGCTGGTGAAGGAGAAAAGCCGCGACATCGCGATTCTGCGCACGATGGGCGCGACCAAGGGCGCGATCATGCGCGTGTTCCTGATCACCGGCGCCTCGATCGGCATTGTCGGCACCATCGCGGGTCTCATTCTCGGCGTGGTGTTCTGCTGGAATATCGAGTCGATCCGCCAGTTCGCCCAGCGGATCACCGGGACGACGTTGATGGATCCCGCCGTATACTATTTGACGCGGCTCCCCGCCGATATCGATCCTCGCCAGACCGCTTACATCGTGCTGATGGCGCTGGTCCTGTCGGTGCTGGCGACGCTTTACCCGTCGTGGCGCGCCTCGCGGCTCGATCCCGTCGAAGCGCTGCGATACGAGTGAGGAGAACTGTCGTGGACGGAGCGCCGGTGTCTGCCATTCTCGAGCTTGCCGATCTGCGGCGCACGTTCCATCAGGCGGCGCGTGAAATCCGCGTGCTCGACGGCGCCGAGGCGACGCTGTTGCCCGGCCAGGCCGTCGCGCTGGTTGGCCCGTCCGGCGCCGGCAAGTCTACGCTGCTGCACATCGCGGGACTCCTCGAGACGCCGGACAGCGGCCGCGTGCTCGTCAGCGGACGCGACTGTTCGCGGATGGACGATGCCGCCCGCACCCGCGTGCGGCGCGCCGAGATGGGCTTCGTCTACCAGTTCCATCAGTTGCTGCCGGAGTTCTCCGCGCTCGAGAACGTGGCGATGCCACAACTCATCCAGGGGCGCTCGAAGGCCGTTGCCGAAGCGCGTGGCCGCGAGTTGCTCACCGGGCTTGGGCTCGCTGAGCGGCTCGACCATCGGCCGGCCGAGCTGTCGGGCGGCGAGCAGCAGCGCACCGCGATCGCTCGCGCGCTGGCCAACCAGCCGAAATTACTGCTGGCCGACGAGCCGACCGGCAACCTCGACCCGAAGACGTCCGAGCACGTGTTCGGCGATCTGATCGGCCTCATCGAGCAGTCCGGCGTCGCAGCCTTGATCGCGACCCACAACATGGACCTCGCCCGGCGCATGCACCGCGTGCTCCGTCTCGAAGCCGGTCGCCTGATCGAGATCAACCCTGCGACAGTGACGAGCTGATCCGCCCCCACAACTGGCGACTCGCGCGTCCTGAGAGTTGGGGCCGCATCGCGAACAAAATGTCGACTGATCTTGCCTGGGAAATTAGCTCACCCGGCCAGTTGGGCCAGGATCTTGTCCCAGGTCTCAGGGCGGATTGCTCCTCGCGGAAGGACTTGCCCCATCGGAACCTTGATTGCGGATTGGGCGCGTTGGACGCCGTGATCGAGATGCCGTAGGTCCAAATACTCGTCCCCTTCGATCAGCTGGGACGCAGCCTCTGCGGTGCTGACCCGGGCGATTTCCTCGCTCGATAGCATCTTCAGGACGGTTTCGCGGACGATATGCTCGGCGCGTTTTGACTCTGTCATAGTAAATCTCTGTTCCGGTTGTTGTGTCGCATCAGAGGCGCCCAAGGAGGACGAGAATAAGCACGACGATCAGTATTGTGCCGAGGACGCCATTGCCTCCATGACCAAAGCCGTACCCGTAGCCTCCAAAGCGGCCGCTAAAGCCACCCAGCAGCGCAATGATGATGATGACAAGGAGGATGGTTCCGAGAGACATCGATCGTTCTCCATGGTCAGACTTACGCCAGTAGGCGTTTGTTTCGACCTTGCCCTACAGCGTGCGCCACGGTTATCGTATTTTGATGCTGCTGAGGGAGCCCAACACACCGAACGCTTGTAACAGCCAAAGCACCACGGCAATCACAACCACGCCGTTGAGGATCGATTTGATCTTGCCATCCATCGGCAGGTAATTGTTGACCAACCAGAGTAAAACTCCGACGACAATAAGTACGATAACGACTTGAACAAGGTCCATGTTACACTCGCCATTCTTGAGGGTTGATCAAAACCAAGTGTCCCGCGCTTTCGCCAGTTCATTGTTTCTCTATTTTGACGGTCGGCAGTTGGATGGACACGGTGTTTCTTTGGTTTTGATAGTAGAAATAGCCAAGCACCCCGACGGCGACGATAAGCGCGCCGATCAACATAGACTTAATGTTCGACATGGGCTTTCCATCTCTCAAGAGGGACCATCAGGGCCACCACAACCCGTCCGTTAGGTCGGTTCACGGCATTCCAATGACGCAAGAACGATAGGTGAAAATCAGGTGCCCCGCACGGCACCCTAAGCTGCTGCGGCTACTTGATTGCCATCGAGCAGATCGGCTTAGGGTGCGCTCACAGACCCAGGCCTTTGGACCAATCATCCACGTCCTTCTTCACTTGGTCTTTGGCGTGGCCGTAACGCTCCTGGATCTTGCCTTCGAGCTGCTCTCGCTTTCCGGCAATTTGGTCGAAGTCATCATCCGTGAGCTTGCCCCACTTCTCCCTGACCTTGCCCTTGATCTGTTTCCATTCGCCTTCGATACGATCCCAGTTCATGACTTCACTCCTTTTTCATGCGCGCAACTGACTCTGCGTCAATCACCAATACTTGGTCGCGGCAGCACTGCGGGTGGTGCAGCCCTAACACCAGTTCTCGCTGCATTCCTCTATTTGGTTTACAACGCCCGGTTTCAAGTCGTCCGGTTAGGTTGACCCGCCCTCGCGACAGCGGCATTGATCTGCGTCATCACGCTATGCATCCGTCCAAGGCCAAAGACGACGCTTGGCTGACGTTGAAGTTGCGGTCGGATCCGTACCGCTCCGGGAAAATTTGACGGACGCAAACCAACGTGTCTGGGCACTTATGAATTGAAGGACGGAGTGCCCGATGCGTCGTCTTCGCCTAAATTTGGATGCCGAGCGGCTCGACCATCGGCCGGCCGCGCTGTCGGGCGGCGAGCAGCAGCGCACCGCGATCGCCCGCGCGCTGGCCAACCAGCCGAAGTTGTTGTTGGCGGACGAACCGACCGGCAACCTCGACCCGAAGACGTCCGAGCACGTGTTCGGCGATCTGATCGGGCTCATCGAGCAGTCCGGCGTCGCAGCCTTGATCGCGACCCACAACATGGACCTCGCCCGGCGCATGCACCGCGTGCTCCGTCTCGAAGCCGGTCGCCTGATCGAGATCAACCCTGCGACAGTGACCGGCTGATCCCGACCACTGCCGAGCTGCGTCTCCAGCCGAACCGCGGAACGGCGTCCCGCGTCCTGAGAGCCGGGGCCTTCGTGCCCTCGGCGCAGGCGCAGGCCCCGTTTTGTCATCCCGGGGCTCGTCCCCGGGACCCATCCCTCCGCTGGGTGCGAAGCGTTCAAGAGTGTCGGTGACGCGCCTTCGGGACGATCTCTCCGACGCATCTCCGGCACGATGAATTCCGGCATTAAATGCCCCCAAGGGCGTGGAATACGGGGATCACAGGTGATTGCGGTTGAATAACCCTCATTGGCATTCTGCCGCTAATCGTATGATGCTCCATGACCCAAGCGATTCGCCCTGACGATACCGCCAAGCCGTCGCCCGCCGCCGGCCATTTCGTGCACCTGAAGGTGCACTCGGCCTATTCGCTGCTCGAGGGCGCGCTGCCAATCGGCAAGATCGCCAAGCTCGCGGATGCGGCCCACATGCCAGCCGTCGGCTTGACCGAACTCGAACAACATGTTCGGCGCGCTCGAATTCTCGGACAAGCTCGCCAAGGAGGGCATTCAGCCGATCGTCGGCTGTCTGCTGCAGGTCGATTTCCGCGACGCGGCGCCGGCGAAGGGCAGTCTGGCGCGAGGCCTCAACGCGCCGCCGAGTCAGGCCGCCGGCGCCATCGCGCTGCTGGCGCGGAATGAGCAGGGCTATGCCAACCTGATGAAGCTGGCGAGTGCCTGCCATCTGAAGACCGCAGACACCGAGCGCCCGCACATCAAGATCGACGATATCGAGGCCCACGCCGCTGGTCTCATCGCGCTTTCGGGCGGCCATGACGGGCCGATCGATCGCGCCATTCGGGACGGCCAGACCGAGGTCGCCCGCGCGCGCCTGCAGCAGCTGCAGAAAACCTTCGGCACGGCGCTTTACATCGAGATTCAGCGCCACGGCATGCCGGGCGAGACGGCGACCGAGCCCGAGTTGCTGGCGCTGGCGTACCAGCTCGAGCTGCCGATCGTGGCCACCAACGAGTGCTATTTCGCCAAGCCCGACGACTACGATGCGCACGACGCGCTGATCTGCATTGCCGAGGGCCGCTACGTCAACGAGGACGATCGCCGGCGGCTGACGCGCGAGTTCTATTTCAAGACCGCCGCCGAAATGATGCGGCTCTTCGCCGACCTGCCCGAGGCGATCGCCGCAACGGTCGAGATCGCCAAGCTCTGTGCGTTCCGCCCGCAAGGTCGCAAGCCGATCCTGCCGTCGTTCGTCAAGCTGACGGACGGCGCCAGTCCCGAGGAGCGTCTTGCCGCCGAGGCCGCCGAGCTGGCGCGACAGGCCAAGGCCGGCCTCGACCGTCGCCTCGCAGTGGTCCCGCTCGCCGCCGGCTTCACCCGGGAAGACTATGACAAGCGCCTCGACTATGAGGTCGACGTCATCGCCAAGATGAAGTTCCCCGGCTACTTCCTGATCGTTGCCGACTTCATCAAATGGTCGAAGGAGAACGGCATCCCCGTGGGCCCGGGCCGCGGTTCGGGCGCAGGCTCGGTCGTTGCCTGGGCGCTGACCATCACCGATCTCGATCCCCTGCGGTTCGGTCTGCTGTTCGAGCGCTTCCTCAATCCCGAGCGCGTCTCGATGCCCGACTTCGACATCGATTTCTGCCAGGACCGGCGCGACGAGGTGATCCGTTACGTCCAGAAGAAATACGGTGCCGACCGCGTTGCCCAGATCATCACCCACGGCAAGCTGCAGGCTCGTGCCGTGCTTCGCGACGTCGGCCGCGTGCTGCAGATGCCCTACGGCCAGGTCGACAAGCTCTGCAAGATGGTGCCGAACAACCCGGCTAGTCCGGTGACGCTGCGGCAGGCGATTGATGGCGAGCCGAAGCTGCAGGAAGCCGCCAAGGAGGAGCCCGTCGTCGCGCGGTTGCTCGAAATTTCCGAGAAGCTCGAAGGACTCTACCGCCACGCCTCGACGCATGCCGCCGGCATGGTGATTGGCGACCGGCCGCTGGATGAGTTGGTCCCGCTCTATCGGGATCCCAAGTCGAACTTTCCGATCACCCAGTTCAACTGGAAGCTCGTCGAGGCGGCTGGTCTTGTGAAGTTCGACTTCCTCGGCCTCAAGACGCTAACCGTGCTCCAGAAGGCGGTCGAGCTGATCAAGTGCGGACGCGGCATCGATCTGGATCTGCCGGGCCTGGACATCGCCGGCGACGATCCGAAGGTGGTGGCCGCTTACGAGCTGCTCGCCAAAGCTGATACGGTCGGCGTGTTCCAGTTGGAATCGACGGGCATGCGCGAAAGCTTGAAGCGGCTGAAGCCCGACCGCTTCGAGGACATCATCGCGATGGTGGCGCTCTATCGCCCGGGTCCGATGGACAACATCCCGACCTACATCCACCGCAAGCACGGCGAAGAGCCGATCGAATATCCGCACGTGATGATCGAGCCGATCCTCAAGGAAACCTATGGCGTCATCATCTACCAGGAGCAGGTTATTCAGATTGCCCAGGTGATGGGCGGCTATACCCTCGGACAGGCCGACCTGCTGCGCCGCGCGATGGGCAAGAAGGACAAGAACGAAATGGCCGCCCAACAGGCCAAGTTCGTCGAGGGCGCGATCGCGAAAGGTGTCAAGAAAGAGGATGCCGTCTACATCTTCGAACTTGTCGACAAGTTCGCTGGCTATGGCTTCAACAAGAGCCACGCGGCAGCCTACGCGCTCGTCGCCTATCATACGGCCTATCTGAAGGCGAACTTCCGGCCGGAGTTCCTGGCTGCATCGATGACGCTCGACCTCTCGAACACCGACAAGCTTGCGTTGTTTGCCTCCGAGGCGCGGCGCGCGGGCATTCAGGTGAAGCCGCCCTGCGTCAATGCATCGGGTGTGGAGTTCGGCGCGGAGCCGCCCGCCGCGAACGCGAAGGCGCCCGCCAAGCCTGGCGCGGATGCGAAGTGGGCATCCGAAGCTGCCGGCAAGTCCGGCGCGGATGCGAAGTGGGCATCCGAAGCGCGAAATAATAGAGGCGCAATCATTTATGCGCTGGCGGCCCTGAAGAACATCGGCGCCGCTGCCGTCGGGACCATCGTTGCCACGCGCGAAAAGGGCGGCGCCTTCAAGGACATCTCTGATTTTGCGCGGCGTCTCGACCCCAAGGCGCTGAACAAGCGCGCGCTCGAAACGCTCGCCATGTCCGGCGCCTTCGAAGCGCTCGAGAAGAACCGCGCGCTCGTGCACGGCAACGTCGATCAGATCCTGGCGCTGTCCAACCGCATTGCGTCCGACAATGCGGCGGGGACAAGCGATCTCTTCGGGGGCGAGAGCGTATCGCCGCGCATGGACATGCGGCCGGTGCAGATGTGGACCCCGATGGAGCGCCTGCAACACGAGTTCGCGGGCGTCGGTTTCTATCTTTCGGGCCACCCGCTCGACGAATACGCCAACGTGCTCCCGAAGCTCGGCGTCATGCGCTTCGCGGACTTCGAGCAGCGCGCGGGCCTGACGGTCTCCGCCGGCCGTCTCGCCGCGATCGTCGTTTCGGCTCGCGAGCGGCGGTCGCAAAAGGGCAACAAGTTCGCGTTCGCCATGTTCTCGGATGCGACCGGCCAGTTCGAGGCGGTGATCTTTTCGGACACACTGGCCCGGTCCGGCGATCTACTGGAGCCGGGCACGCCTGTCCTGGTCTCAGTGGAAGCCGAGCGCGACGGCGAGACCGTCAAGATGCGCGTGCAAGCGCTGGAGCGTCTCGATACGGCCGCCAGCATGGTGCAACGGGGCTTGCGAGTCGTCCTTGATGGGCGCGCGGTTGCAGCCAATGCCGGCCGGATCGCCGCCATCAAGGCGCAACTCAAACCCGGCGGCAAGGGTGAGATCCGTTTCGCCATGGAGGTTGCCGGCGCGGCCAACGTTTCAGGTGTGCGCGAGATGGAGTTCCTGCTCCCCGGCCGTTACGAGATCGGCCCGATTCAGCGCGGCCAGATCGCGACGCTCCCCGGCGTCCTCGAAGTGGCGGAGATCTGATCGCTCACGTCCATTGTGGATGCGGATGCGCACATGTGTCCGTTTTCGGTGGTCCGGATCAGACAGGCCTTCCGATCCATTCTGCGACGATGTCAGCCGGGGCGCTGTCCTCGTAGCTTTGGCTCGCGCTCCGGTTGCCGATATGTCAGGGTGCCGGGCGCGCGAGCACCTGTCGGCGCCTCTCGAGGCTTTCAGGGTGCCAAAGCTCGTTCCGGTCGTAAAATTCGGCAACAGCCGGCACGTTCGGCGGCAGCACGATCCACGGCTGCTTCGATGCGGTGAAAATGTGAATGTCCGGCGGCAGCCGGTCCGGCGCATCGAGCGTGCCGACGCGCACGAACCGGAAGCCGTCTCCGGCGCCCGCATAATTGCTCCAGACGGCAACGTGACAGATCGGACACCGGGCGATCTTCTGGCCGCGCCCGCTGTTCGACGGCGTTGCCACGACAACGGGCGTACCCTCGATGAGCCCGACGCGTTCCGACTCGATCATCGCATTCAGCGCGAACGAGGCGCCGGTTTCGCGCTGACACCAGCGGCAGTGGCAGCAATGTACGATCAGCGGCACGCCTGTCAGGCGATATCGAATGCTGCGGCAGGTACATCCGCCGTCCATCTTGGCCTCCTCATACGATCGGACGCGCGCGCCCGTCACGTGAGACCCTATCGTGCCTCAAGGCGGACCGCACGTTTCGGGTCGATTGCGGCGACCGGCGCCTGTAGATAGGGGCGTGTCAATTGATGGAGCCCGTCATGTCCATTCGTTTCGTTGCCCTCGACAGTGCATTGGTGCACCGCTTGCAGGCCGGGCATCCCGATGCCAACGGTCAAGCTCCGGAGCGGGGGATTGCACCCAAGGACGGTTATCCCTGCCGGCATTGCCTTGGAATGATCGCGAAAGGCGAGGCCTTTCTGACCTTGGCGCACCGCCCGTTTCCGGCGCCTCAGCCCTATGCCGAGGTCGGGCCGATCTTCTTGCACGTCGAGCCCTGTGCCCGCGGTGGCGGCGATGCTACGAATCCCGCTGTTCCTGGACAGTCCGGCCTACATTGTGCGCGGGTACGGTGATGATGACCGCATTTCTTATGGCACTGGGCGTGTCACGCCAACGGAAGCGATCCCAGCCGTCGCCGCCCAATTGCTCGCGGACCCGGCCGTCGCCTATGTGCACGTACGTTCGGCGTCGAACAACTGCTACCACTGCCGCATCGAGCCCGCGGTTTGAGCCGAGTTAGCGACGCTCTTCCCTCAGCGCCTCGATGATGGCGCGGGGCATGGCGTCGACTTTGGCATCGAGCCGTCGACTTGCTCGAGCTGTCGACCTTGCCTTCGAGCTTATCGAGGCGCCGGTCGACCTCTCCGAACCGGGCATGCGTGAACAAGTGCAAATCGCGGAGTTGCCGCGAGATGAAGTCGAACTGTCCTTCGAGGGATGAAACTCTGCCATCGAGAGTTGCAAGTTTGGTTTCCAGCGCTACAACGCGTTCCGCGAGATCAGCCATGGGTCCTCCGCGTATCAGAGGGCAATCCATATATCCGGAACGTTACCGGAACAAGCCCGGAGTTGGGGCGGCGCCGTTGCCACTCCGGTAACAGCGCCGCCTTCATACCATCACTTCTGCGGGCGCTTCTTGGCCCACTCGGTGTACTTTCTCGACTTCTCATGCAGCTCATCGTAGTACTTCTGGTACTCGGCGCCGGCCATGATCTTGATGCCGAGGCCGACCTCTTCGAGCTTCTTGACGTGCTCGGGGTCTTCCATCGCCTTCTTCAAGGTCTCCTGCAGCTTCGCGACGACCTTCGGGTCCATGCCCTTCGGCCCGGCGATGCCGCGCGTCGAGTTCGAGATCACCGTCGGATAACCGAGCTCTTTCGTCGTCGGCACGTTCGGCAGGAACTTCGAGCGCTCGGGATCGGTTACGGCGAGAGCCCGCACCTGTCCGCCCTGCACCTGCTTCACGATCGAGCCGACGTTGTCGAAGGAGACGTCGACGTTGCCGCCGAGCGTCTCCTTCATCTGCGCCGCGCCGCCTTCGAGATGGACGAGGCGGAAGGTGACGCCGGGGGCGGCCTCCTCCATCATCAGGATCGCGAGGTGGTCGTCCGACAGGATGCCGGTCGTCGATGCCTTGACGGTGCCGGGCGCCTTCTTGGCGGCGTCGATCATGTCGGCGAGCGTCTTGAACGGGCTTTCGGCCCGCACCCAGATCACGCCGGGGTCGAGCACCTGATTGATGATCGGCGTGAAGCTCTTGGTATCGAAGATCGCCTGCCGCTCGGGATCGAGGATGACCGTGTTGAAGCCTGGCAGGTTGACGAAGCCGATGTAGTAGCCGTCCGGCTTCTGGCGCGAGAGATCGGTCCAGCCGACCTGTCCGCCGGCGCCGCCCTTGTTGACGACGACGATCGGCTGGCCCATGGCCTTCTCGGCGATCGAGGCGACGATGCGCGCGCCGATGTCGGTCGAGCCGCCGGCGGGATAGGCGACCATCAGGTTGATCGGTTTTGTTGGAAAGTCCTGCGCGTGTGCCGAACTGGCTGCGAGCGCGAGTGCGCTCAAGGCTCCTGCGATAATCGTACGTTTCATAGGTCGTCTCCCTGTTGTCGGTGGGGCTTTGTAGCTGCTATTGCGGGCGCTTCTTCGCCCAATCGGTGTATTTTTTTGCGATCTCGTGCTGCTCGCTCCAGTAGCTTCGCGAACTCGGCAGCGGGCATCGGCTTTGACGGCGAGGCCCTGCTCGTCCATCCGCTTGATGTGATCGGGATCGGCCATTGCTTTCGTCAGTGCAGCCTCGAGCCGTTTGATGATCGGTTCGGGCGTTCCCTTCGGTGCGGCAAGGCCGCGCGTGGAGCTCGAGATGATCGTCGGGAAGCCGAGCTCGGCGGTCGTGGGTACGTCGGGCAGGAACTTCGAGCGCTGCTTGTCCGTCACCGCAAGCACGCGGACCTGGCCGGCCTTCAGCGGCTTCACCACGCTGCCGACGTTGTCGAACGACACGTCGACATTGCCGCCAAGCGTCTCCTTGAGCTGATTGGCCGCGCCTTCGAGATGCACGATGCGGAATTTGGCGCCGGTTGCTTCCTCGGTCATCAGGATGTTGAGATGGTCATCGGAGAGGATGCCGGTCGTCGCGGCCCGGATCGTGCCCGGCGCCTTCTTCGCCGCCTCGACGAGATCCTTCAGCGTCTTGTAGGGGCTCTCGGCGCGCACCCAGATCGTGCCGGGATCTTGCACGTGATTGACGATGTGCGTGAATGATTTTTCGTTGAAGATCGCCTGCCGCTCCGGATCGATGATCACCGTATTGGTGCCGGGCATGATGATGAAGCCGATGGTGTAGCCGTCGGGTTTGGAGCGCACCAGCTCCGTCCATCCGACCTGGCCGCCGGCGCCGACCTTGTTGACGATGACGATCGGCTGTTTCAGATCCTTCTCGACGATCGAGCCGAGGACGCGGGCGGCCGACGTCGGTGGGCCCGCCGGCCGGCGCCATCACGATCAGGTTGATGGGCCGTTCGGGGTAGGTTTGGGCGAGCGGCATTCGGCAGTGCGAGGATGGTCAAGAGCAATGCAGCAACAGTGCGACGCATGACGGTCCTCCCTGGTCCATCATCAAGTGCTCAGTCTCCACTGCCCTCGCGGATTTCCTTTGGCGCGAGTTGGAAGCGCAGCAACGGCCAGAATGATGGCCGATACGATCAACAGCACCGAGCGTGATCGGCCGCGTGAAGAAGATCGTGAAGTCGCCGGCCGACATCTCCAGCGATGTCCGCAGCGACTTCTCGAGCTGAGGCCCGAGGATGAGCCCGAGCACGGCGGGCGCCAACGGGAAAATCGAGCTTTTCGGAGAATGAACCCGATGATCCCGAACAGCAGCATGATCCAGACGTCGAAGACGCTCTGGTTGATCGAGTAGGCGCCGAGAATGCAGAACAGCAGCGTGCCGACGCAGATGTACTGCTAGGGCACTTCGAGGATCTTCGCCCACAGCCCGACCAGCGGCAGGTTGAGGATCAGCAGCAGCACGTTGCCGACGAAGAAGCTCGCGATCACGGCCCAGACCAGCTCCGGCTTCTCCTGGAACAGGAACGGCCCCGGCGTCAGGCCGTTGACGATGAAGGCGCCCATCAGCACGGCGATCGTCGGCGACGAGGGGATGCCGAGCGTCAGCAGCGGCACCATGGAGGCGTTGGCGTAGGCGTTGTTGGCGGTCTCCGGTCCGGCGACGCCCTCGATGGCGCCCTTGCCGAATTCGCTCCGGATGTCTTCGAGATCCTCTTTTCGAGAATGTAGGACATGAACGTCGGGATGATCGCGCCGACGCCTGGAATGAGGCCCAGGAAGAAGCCGATGCCGGTGCCGCGCGACGATGGCGCCGAGCGAGCGCTTCCATTCCTCGCGGTTCGGCAGCAGCGCGCGAGAGGTTGGTCTTGATGACCTCGCGTAGCCGGCTTCTCGGCGGTCGTCAGAATTTCGGCGACGCCGAACAGGCCCATGACCACCGGAATGAAGCCGATGCCGTCATAGAGATCGGGAACGCCGAACGTGAAGCGCGGCGCGCCGCGCACGGGATCGATGCCGATCATCGCCAGCAGCAGCCCGACCACCGTCATCAGGATGCCCGCGATCAGCGAGCGTCCGGCGAGGCCCGTCACCAGACAGAGTCCGACCAGCATCAGCGCAAAGAACTCCGGCGGCCCGAAACTCAAGGCCAGCTTCGAGAGCGGCGTCGCGACGACGACGAGCGCGACGGTCGGCGAAGATGCCGCCGATGAACGAGCCGATCGCGGCAATGCCGAGCGCGGTTCCGCCGCGGCCCTGCTTGGCCATCTGGTAGCCGTCGATACAGGTGATGACCGAGGCGGCCTCGCCCGGCACGTTGAGCAGCACCGAGGTGATCGTGCCGCCGTACATGGCGCCATAATAGATGGCGCAGAGCATGATGATGGCGCCGGTCGGATCGAGCTTGAAGGTGAGCGGAATGAGGATCGCGGTGCCGGCTGCCGGTCCGACGCCCGGCAACACGCCGATCAGCGTGCCGAGCACGCAGCCGATGAGCGCGAACATCAGATTGCCCGGCTGCAACGCCGCGGCAAAGCCGGCCAGCAGGAAATTGCAACGTTTCCATGGAGGTGTCAGATCCCGAATTGGCCGATAGGCAGCGGCACTTTCAGCCAGTAATAGAAGACGTGAAACACGCCGAAACTCGCGGCCAACACGAATACGGCGATGATCGCCGGGGATCGAATGCCGAGCGCGAGCAGCAGCAGGAATGTGAAGGCCAGCGCGGTCAAACGGAACCCCAGCGGATCGAGCGCCAGCGCTGCCAGGGCGAGCAGACCCAGCACCGCCAGGATCCGCATCAACGCCGCCCGGTCCGGCATCAGCGGCTCGCCGGTGTCGGCTGGCTGGCGGCGGACTTCGACCAGCAGTAAGGCGCCGAGCGCAAGCCCCAGGATGCTCAACCACATAGGAAAGAAGCCGGGGCCGGGACCGAGTGTGTCCTTCAGCGGGAGCGGTCGCGATTTGAGCGGGTGAATGCCGAAAAGGGTCAAGTAAAGAGCAAACCCGAACACGACGAGCATGCATAGGGTTGCAATCGTCCACCCGCGTTTCAAGCGTCGTCTCCCGTTTCCCCGGTGTCCCCGTCGGCGACGCTAGCATGCGCGGAAGCACGTGGACAGCGCTAGAGCTGTTAATTGATGGTTGTTCACAGCTCGTTACATCCCGATGATCCCCGCCCGTCCGGGGCTTCGAAAACGATAATAATCGTTGTTCAATATGCGGTCTCGGCATCGCTTTCCGGTCGCATGGAAACACGGTCGTTTGGCATACGGAACGGCGGGAGCTGGTTGCGGAACAAGATGTTTGAGTTCCACACTCCGAAGAAGACGTGTGCGTTCTTCGATCACCAGCGCATGGAGACGTCGGAGGGAAAATCCGTCGCCGGCAAGCTGACGTAGGGGCGTCCAGCAGGCATTCCGCGCCATAAGGGCTTGTCAAGTCTGGGGTTGGCGGCTACACACCGGCCCATCACACACGCGGACCCATGGCGCCTGCCGGATTAAAAGCCCCGGCGCGCGCTCCGGTGGGCTCCTGGCCGAATTCGTTCGGCTTAAGGGGCCTGTTCTCAAGGTCCGCGGAGGTTCAACCGGAAAACAAGGACTAAACTCTATGGCGCTTCCCGCCTTCAATATGCGTCAGCTGCTCGAGGCTGGTGTTCACTTCGGCCATCAGAGCCATCGCTGGAACCCGAAGATGTCGCCTTTCATCTTCGGCGCCCGCAACAACATTCATATCGTCGATCTCGCGCAGACCGTGCCGCTGCTCCATCAGGCCCTGCTGCAGGTGTCTGAGGTTGTGGCCAAGGGCGGCCGCGTGCTGTTCGTCGGCACCAAGCGTCAGGCCTCCGAGGCGATCGCCGAAGCTGCCAAGCGCTCAGCCCAGTATTACATCAATCATCGCTGGCTCGGCGGCACGCTGACCAACTGGAAGACGATCTCGCAGTCGATCCGCCGCCTGCGCCAGCTCGACGAGATCCTCGCCGGCGACCAGCAGGGCCGCACCAAGAAGGAGCTGCTCAACATCCAGCGCGAGCGCGACAAGCTCAATCAGGCGCTCGGCGGCATCAAGGATATGGGCGGCCTGCCGGACCTCCTGTTCGTGATCGACACGAACAAGGAGGATATCGCGATCAAAGAGGCGCAGAAGCTCGAAAATCCCGATCGTCGCGGTCGTCGACACCAACTGCGATCCGGACGGCATCGACTACCCCGTACCCGGCAATGACGACGCCGGCCGCGCCATCACGCTCTATTGCGATCTCATCGCGCGCGCCGCCCTCGACGGCATCGAGCGTGGCCAGACCTCGTCCGGCGTCGACGTTGGAGCCTCCGAGGCCCCGCCCGTCGAGGAGATCCCGGCCGCCCTCGTGCCCTTCAAAGGCATCGATGCGCCGCGCGGCGAAGCCGACGACCTCAAGCGCATCACCGGCATCAGCCCGAAGCTGGAGCAGCGCCTCAACGATCTCGGCGTCTACCACTTCTGGCAACTCGCCGATCTTGACGCTGGCCGCGTGGCCGCGCTCGACAAGGAGCTGGGCACCCGGGGCAAGCATCGCCCGCGACGACTGGATGGCGCAGGCCAAGAAGTTCGTCGACGCGGCCGTCGCTTAACGTCTGGAGACCGCAGGCGTATCGGCCAGCGACGTCTCCAACTTTGCGTTCACCCAGCGGGTGCAGCCGGTCTGCGCCCGCCAACATATGGGGCATTGCCCATGACAACGATCACGGCTGCGCAGGTGAAAGAGCTTCGCGAAAAGACGGGCGCGGGCATGATGGACTGCAAGTCCGCGCTGACCGAAACCAAGGGCGATCTCGAACAGGCCGTCGATTGGCTGCGCAAGAAGGGCTTGTCCAAGGCCGCGAAGAAAGCCGACCGGATTGCCGCCGACGGGCTCATCGGCGTCGTTGTCCAGGGCCAGACCGGCGCCCTGGTCGAGGTCAATTCCGAGACCGATTTCGTTGCCCGCAATGACAAGTTCCAGGATCTCGTGCGCCAGATCACGACGCTCGGCCTGAAGGCCGGCGGCGACCTGAAGACGCTGGTTGCGATGCCGTTTCCCGGCAAGTCCCAGTCCGTCGACGAGCATCTCAAAGAGATGATCGCGACGATCGGCGAGAACATGTCGATCCGGCGCACCGCCGCGCTCACCGTGACAGAAGGGGCGGTTGCCAGCTATACGCATAACAAAGTCGTCGACGGCCTCGGCAAGATCGGCGTGCTTGTTGCGCTCGAATCGAAAGCCAAGGCCGACAAGCTCGCCGAGATCGGCCGGCAGGTCGCGCTGCACATTGCAGCCGCCAACCCGCAGTCGGTCAGTGCGGACCAGCTCGATCAGGCGCTCATCGAGCGCGAGCGGCAGGTTTATCTCGAGCAGGCCAAAGCGACCGGAAAGGCTGCCGAGTTCATCGACAAGATGGTTGAGGGGCGTCTGCGCAAGGAGTTCTTCGGCCAGGTCGTGCTGCTGCAGCAGGTGTTCATGGGACCTGGCGGCGACGGCAAGATGACGGTCGAGCAGTACCTGAAGACCGAGGAGAAGGCGGCGGGCGCTCCGGTCAAAGTGACCCAGTTCATGCGCTATCAGCTGGGCGAGGGGATCGACAAGAAGGGCGATGACTTCGCCGACGAGGTCGCCAAGTTGACGAAGGGCAGCTGATCCAACGGCGGCACCTCGAAGGTGCACAGGAGAGATCGATGAGCAGCGCCGGCGGGACGCTTCGCTACAAGCGGGTTCTTCTCAAGCTCTCGGGCGAGGCCCTGATGGGCAAGAGCGCCTATGGCATCGATATGGCGGTCTGCAACCGGCTGGCGCGGGACATCAAGGAAGCCGTGGCGGCTGGCGTGCAGATGGCGGTGGTGGTCGGCGGCGGCAACATCTTTCGCGGGCTCGCCGGCGCCGCCAAGGGCATGGATCGCGCCACGGCCGACTACATGGGCATGCTGGCGACCGTCATGAACGCGCTGGCCTTCCAGAACGCGCTTGAACAGCAGCAGGTGCCGGCGCGGGTGGTCTCGGCCATCCCGATGCCGACGGTCTGCGAGGCTTACGTGCGGCCCAAGGCGCTGCATCATCTGGGGCTCGGCCGCGTCGTCATTTTTGCCGCCGGAACCGGCAATCCGTTTTTCACGACCGACACCACGGCCGTGCTCAGGGGCGCTGAGATGGGATGCGAGGCCGTGGCCAAGGCGACCCAGGTCGATGGCGTCTATTCGGCCGATCCGAAGAAGGACCCGGCGGCCATCCGGTACGATCAATTGACCTACGACGATGTTCTGCAGCGCAACCTTCAAGTCATGGATATGGCTGCAATCGCGCTTGCTCGCGACAACGAACTTCCAGTAATTGTCTTTTCCATCGAGGAAAGTGGCAATATCCTGAAAATGCTACGTGGCGAGGCGCGGGCGACACTCGTGACTGCCGGCGCCAAGTCGGGCGCGAGCCCTGGCTCGCCTGTTTGAGCATTTCGGTCAGTGCGCCTAGCGTCTGACAAACGATCGATGGAGACAGCGATGGCAGCCGCTACATTTGACATCAATGATACCGAGCGGCGCATGCGGGGCGCGTTCGACGCTCTCAAGCGGGAGTTTTCGGGCCTCAGAACCGGGCGGGCGACGACCACGCTGCTCGACCCTGTGCACGTCATGGTCTACGGCAGCCGCATGCCGCTCAATCAGGTGGCGACGGTGTCGGTTTCGGACGCCCGGACGCTCTCGGTGCAGGTCTGGGACAAGAGCCAGGTCCAGGCCGTCGACAAGGGCATCCGCGAGGCCAATCTCGGGCTGAACCCGATGGTTGACGGCACCCTGATCCGCCTGCCGATCCCAGCGCTCAATGCCGAACGGCGCCAGGAACTCGTCAAGATCGCCCACAAGTACACGGAGAATGCGCGCGTCGCGGTGCGCGGCGTGCGGCGTGACAGCATGGATCTGCTGAAGAAGCTCGAGAAGGACAGCAAGGTCACCGAGGACGAGCAGCGCAAGCACTCGACCAAGGTGCAGGAGTTGACTGACAAGATCATCAAGGACGTCGACCAGTTGCTCCAGGCCAAGGAAACGGAGATCAAGCAAGTCTGACCGAGGACGTGCCGCTGGCACGTCTTGCTGCGCCAATCTCCGAGGCCACCGAGCTGCCGTGACCGAGCAAACCGAACCGTCGGTGTCCAACGCCGAGCAACGTCCGATGCCGCAGCACATCGCCATCATCATGGATGGCAATGGTCGCTGGGCCAAAGGCCTGGGTTTGCCCCGTGCGGAAGGACATCGCAAAGGCGTCGAGGCCGTGCGGCGTACGGTGAAGGCGGCCATTCAGCTGTCGATCCCCTACCTGACGATCTTCAGCTTCTCGTCGGAAAACTGGTCGCGCCCGCTGGCCGAGATCGACGATCTGATGGGCCTGATGAAGCGCTTCATCCGCCGCGATCTCGCCGAGCTGCACCAGAACGGCGTGCGCATCCGCGTCATCGGGGGCACGGAGCGCGTCGATTCCGAGTTGCTGTCGCTGATCGAGGAGGCCAAGTCGCTGACGGCGGCCAACACCAAACTCGACCTGATCATCGCATTCAATTATGGCGCCCGCGCCGAAATCACCAAGGCCGCACAACGCATCGCCGAGCGTGTGGCCCGCGGCGAGATCAAGCCCAGCGATATCGCCATCAGCGATTTTGAGGCCGCGCTCGACACCGCCGGCATCCCCGATCCCGACCTGTTGATCCGCACCAGCGGTGAGTTGCGCCTGTCGAACTTCCTGCTTTGGCAATGCGCCTATACCGAGTTCGTTTTCCTTGAAGCACACTGGCCCGATTTCGGACAGGAGCTGTTGGAACGCGCCATTGCCGAGTACCGCTCCCGCGACCGCCGCTTCGGTGGACTGGCCAGCCGGTCCAGCGGCCTCTAAGCGGTCACCGAGAAAGAAACCGACGTGTCATCGCCTCAACAGCCGGCAACGGGTGGATTGCCCAAGGATTTTTGGCCGCGCTTGGCCTCCGGCCTGGTGCTGGGGGGGGCGTCTCTCGGCCTGACATGGTGGGGCCGCTGGCCCTTTGCGCTCCTGGTATTGGCCGTTGGCGCGATTGTGGTTTGGGAGTGGGGCCGGATCGTCCGCAGCTCCGATGGGGACGTCACGCTGGTCGTGCAGGTGGCAGCGCTGGTGACGGCCGTCGTCTTCACGGATATGGGACTACCGGCACTGGCACTGATCGCCGTGCTGGCCGGCGCCGCGGTGTCAGGCCTTCTCGGATTCGAGCGCAAGGGCCGTCTCGATGCGCTTGGAGCCCTTTATGCCGGGCTGCCGTCGATTGCCTTGATCTGGCTACGAGGGGCCGAGCATGGGCTGGTCGCGATCGTCTTTCTGCTGCTCGTCGTCTGGGGCGCCGACACCGGTGCCTATGTGGCGGGGCGAACCATTGGCGGGCCGAAATTGATGCCGGCCGTCTCACCGAACAAGACCTGGGCGGGACTTGCTCGGCGCGCTGGCGGCAGGTGCCGTTGTCGGGGCCGCCATTGCCGCGTGGATGCCGCAGACCAATGTCGCGCGCCTGGTGGTGACGGGCATCGTCCTCGCCTTCACGGCGCAGATGGGCGATCTCGCCGAGTCCTTTCTGAAGCGCGGACACGGCGTCAAAGACGCAAGTGGGCTCATTCCGGGGCACGGCGGCTTCATGGATCGGGTCGACGGCTTGATTTTCGCCGCCGTCGCCGCGGCGATTTATGCGGCTATGGTGAACGTCCGGTCGCCCGGGGCCGCGCTTTTGGCCATCAATTGATCGCATGGGGCAGACTCATCTTGAATTTGCCGCCCTTCTCGCGCACCTGTAGGTCAACTGGTATGACAGTTGCGAGCACTACGAGTGACACAGCGACCGGACGGCGCCTCGGACAGGCGACACCGGCTGTCGCTTACGGTTGAGCCGGCTCCGCCAGAGTTAACGAACGAGGATTGCAAGCGATGGTGTGGAATTTCTTCTCGGTGCTGCTGCCGTTTCTGGCCGTGCTGACGGTTGTCGTGTTCATCCATGAATTCGGGCATTTCATCGTTGCGCGCTGGTGCAACGTGAAGGTGCAGACCTTCTCGATCGGCTTTGGCCGGGAAATCTGCGGCTTCAACGATCGGCACGGCACCCGTTGGCGCCTCGCCTGGATTCCGCTCGGTGGCTACGTCAAGTTCGTCGACGACGAGAACAGCGCGAGTGTCCCGTCGAAAGACGCGCTCGAGAAAATGACGCCCGAAGAGCGGGCGGGCGCGTTCCAGACCAAGCCTTTGCGGCATCGGGCCGCCATCGTCGCAGCCGGGCCAGCGTTCAATATCGCCTCGGCCATCCTGCTGTACATCGGCACGTTCTGGATGCTCGGCACCTATGGCACGGCCGCAATCGTGGACGAGATCCTCCCGGAAAGTGCAGCGTCCCGTGCCGGCCTTAAATCGGGTGACCGGATCACGGAAATCGGCGGCAAGCCGATCGAGCGCTTCGGGGACCTGCAGCGCATCGTCGGCCAGAGCCCGGGCAAGCCGCTGTCGTTCGTCATTGACCGTGACGGCAAACTTATTTCCCTCGATATCACACCGGAGATGCGGGAGATCGTCGATCCCATTGGAAACAAGGTTCAGGTTGGCGCGATTGGCATTCGCCGGACAGCCGGAGCCGACCGCTGGGAGCACAAGCAACACGGGCTGATCGAGGCCGTCGATCTCGGCGTCCGCGAGACCGCCTACATCAGCTGGCAGATTATTGCGAGCCTGCCAAAGCTGCCGTTTGCGATCGCGAAAGTGCTGAGCGGCCAGCGGCAAAGCGAGATTGGCGGGCCGATTGCCATCGCCGAAATGACGGCGCACGCCAGCAAGAGCGGGATCGGTGGCCTGCTCGGCTGGGTCGCGGTCTTCTCGATCATGCTGGGGATTATGAACCTGCTGCCGATTCCTTTGTTGGACGGTGGTCACCTGATGTTCTATGCGCTCGAGGCGATCCGTGGCCGCCCGCTCGATGACTACAAGCAGGAGTTGAGCTTCAAGATCGGCCTCGCGATTCTAGCGACGATGATGTTCGCGGCGATCTTCGGTGACATCATGCGCAAGTTCGGCGTTGGTTGAACGAGTCAACTGGACTTGCAGGTGTCCCGCAAATCGCAGGCCGATCAGGCTTGTAGCGTCACATTTCAGACGCAATGCGCACACGTCAGCGAGCGCGTCAGAATAGCGGCCACTGGGGCATTCTTGCCACTTCCGCCGGATTGCATGAATTGTTAATACGGTGAAGACCAAGGGATGTGTTCGCGCTGTGGGAAGCGTTGACATGTGCCGTAATGGCGATAGCTCCGAAAGAAGCTAAGCGCCGCGAACGAAGACGCAGCGCTGTCATCCGCCGATGTGCAGCGACGCGGGGTTGGGGGATCGGCGGACCGAAAGGCAAACGCATCGTATGCCGATGTTTCGGACGACAGGGACTGGGGGAAATGTGAGGCTGTTGGCGCTCCTCGTTTGGGGGCTGATGGCTGTGATTTCCTTCGAGCCACGGCTAGCTGGCCCAGCGTTTGCGCAGGATGGGCGGGTACGCGAGATTCAGGTCACCGGCAATCGCCGAGTTGAGCCGGAGACGGTTCGATCCTATCTGAAATTCTCGGTGGGCGACGGCTACGACGCGACCAAGGTCGATCAATCGTTGCAGGCGCTGTTCGCCACCGGCCTGTTCTCCGACGTGAAGATCAACCGGCAGGGATCCGTTGCCATTGTCGCCGTCGTCGAGAACCCGATCATCAATCAGATTGCGTTCGAGGGCAATTACGATGTCGATAAGCCAACGCTGCAGAACGAAATCCAACTGAAGCCGCGCGCCGTCTATACACGTGCCAGGGTTCAAGCGGACGTTCAGCGTATTCTCGACGTTTATCGCCGGCAGGGTAAGTTTTCGGCGAGCGTCGAGCCGAAGGTGATCGAACTCGACCAGAACCGCGTCAATCTCGTCTTTGAGATCAAGGAAGGCACGGCGACGAAGGTCAAAAGCATCCAGTTCATCGGCAATCGCGCCTTCTCCAACTCGCAACTGCGCGATATCGTGACGACCACGCAGTCAGGCTGGTTCGACTTCATCAAGAACGCCTCGTTCTACGATCCCGACCGCTTGGCGCTCGATCGCGAGATGCTGCGCCAGTATTATCTCAAGAACGGCTATGCCGATGTGCGGATCGTCTCCGCCAACGCTGACCTTGATCGCGATGGCAGTGGTTTCTTCATCAACTTCGTGGTTGAGGAGGGGGAGGTCTACACGTTCGGTGATGTCCGCATCGAGAGCGCGTTGACTGCCATCAACACAAAATCGCTCGAAGGCGAGTTGTTGACGACGCGCGGGACTACCTACAACGCAGCGTCGATCGATAAGACCGTCGAGAAAATGACGCTCGCCGTCTCGGAGCAGGGCTATGCGTTCGCTCGGGTTCGCCCGCGCGCCGATCGCGATGCCGTCGGCCGCACCATCTCTATCGTCTATGCTATCGACGAAGGGCCGCGGGTCTACATCGAGCGTATAAATATCATCGGTAACACCCGCACGCGGGATCATGTCATTCGCCGCGAGTTCCGCTTGGCGGAAGGTGACGCGTTCAATCCGCTGATGGTTGATCGCGCCAAGAAGCGCCTGCAGGGTCTCGGGTTCTTCAAGGGTGTGGACGTCAAGCGCCGTGCAGGGTCCGCGCCGGATCGCGTCGTCCTCGACGTCGAGCTTCTGGAACAGCCGACAGGAGAGCTTTCGTTTGGTGCGGGTTACTCGACCAACGAAGGCATCATCGGCGACATCAGCCTGACGGAGCGCAACCTGCTCGGGAACGGTCAGTTCCTCCGGCTGCGACTCGCGGGTTCGGCAGAGCGGCTGCAGATCGACTTGAGCTTCACGGAGCCGCGGTTCTTGGATCGGAACCTCGCGGCTGGCTTTGACTTGTTCCACAAGGACGTCGACCAGACGTCGACCGCAGCCTACCGTAACCGCAAGACCGGTGGCAGCGTGCGGCTCGGCTTCCCGGTCTCGGAGAACCTCTGGGCGCAGACGTTCTACACACTGTCGCGTGACGAGATCTTCGACGTCGATAAGGTCTTGGGTGACGATGGCCGGATCGCTTCGCGTGCAATTCGCGATGCCGAAGGGGTTTACTGGACGTCGTTGGTCGGCACCACTTTGAGCTACGACAAGCGGAACCATCCGAAGAACCCGTCGAGCGGTTACTTCCTATCGGGCACGAGCGAGTTTGCGGGCTTGGGTGGAGACGTGCAGTATTACCGTATGGTCGGAGAAGGGCGTTACTATTTCCCGATCACCGAAAAGATCACGTTCGTCAGCCGCGTGACTGCTGGCTATGTGCAGGCGTGGGGCGGCGACGATGTCCGGTTGATCGATATGTTCTACAAGGGTGGTGAGACCATTCGCGGCTTCAACAAGGCTGGCCTCGGACCCCGTGACTTGTCGACAGGCGATGCGCTCGGTGGCACGACGTTCTATGCAGCGACGGCCGAGGTTCGCTTCCCGATCCCGCTGATCCCGGAGGACTTGGGTGTGAGGGGTGCGTTCTTCGTTGACGCTGGTTCTCTGTTCGGGACCTCGGCAGCGGTCAAGGCGCTGAACGGGAGCGTCGACACGGCAACTTGTGTGCCGGTCGGTTCGACAAATTGTCGGACTGTCAACGTCGTCAACTCCTCCGCGCCACGCGTATCGGTCGGCACCAGCTTGATTTGGGACTCTCCGCTTGGCCCGTTGCGCGCCGACTTCGGTTGGGCGGTCATGAAAGAAACCTACGACAAAGAACAGCTCTTCCGCTTCGGCGCGAGCACCAAGTTCTGATCGCAGCCGGGCCCCTAAGGGCCCGGTTTGCTATTGGCGCCCACGTGGCGCCTTCTGTCTGACAGGGACTGCGGCTTAGAATGGCCGCGCGGATCGGCCATGAGCCTCGGTCCCACGATCGAAAGCAAGGCCGATGGAGCATCCAGGTTTCTTTGATCGGGCCGGTCCGTTTACGCTGGACGCCATCGCGCGGCACGTCGGCGGCGAAGTCGCGCCAGGCGCAGACCCCTCGCGCTCCATCAGCGATGTCCGGCCACTGGCGGACGCGGGGCCCGGCGATCTGTCCTTTCTCGACAACCGCAAGTACGTCGACGCGCTGCTGGCAACGTCGGCGGGGGCCTGCCTGGTCGCGCCTGCGTTCGCATCGCGGGTACCAGCCAAGACCACGGCGCTGATCGTCCAGGCTCCCTATCCGGCCTTCGCGCGGACGTTGCAGTTATTCTATCCCGATGCAATGACGCCGAAGGTCGCCGGTTCGAGCGCCGCCAACTCCATGTCGCTCATTCACGCGACAGCGCAGGTCGAGGACGGGGCCGTGATCGAACCCGGGGCCGTCGTCGGTCGTGAGGCGCAGATCGGGCGGGGGGCAACGGTGGCTGCTGGAGCCCAGATTGGCTACCGGGTCACCGTGGGTCGTAACTCTTACATCGGGGCTGGCGCGACCGTCATCCATGCGCTGATAGGTGACAACGTCTTGATCCACGCCGGTGCCCGGATTGGCCAGGACGGCTTCGGGTTCGCGATGGGCCCGGGCGGACATATCAAGGTGCCGCAGGTCGGGCGCGTGATCATCCAGGACAACGTCGAAATCGGCGCCAATACCACGATCGATCGCGGCGCTCTTAAGGATACCATCATCGGAGAGGGGACGAAAATTGATAATCTGGTTCAGATCGGGCACAACGTCGTCATTGGGCGGCATTGTGTGATCGTTGCCCAGGTCGGGATTTCCGGTTCGACGACGCTCGGCGATTTTGTCTTGATGGGGGGCCATTCGGGCCTTGTCGGTCACATCAAGGTCGGCGATCGCGCGCAGATCGCGGGCAGCTCGCACGTGACGCACGACGTGCCGGCGGGCGCGCGGATGGGCGGAACACCGGCGCGGCCGTTTCGCGAATTTGCGCGCGAACTTGCCGCAATCCGGCGGCTGGCAAAACGGACGCCGCCCGGCCCGGACGATGCGGGTTCCGACGACTGAGCCTTGAGGCGTTGCACTTTAGGAATGAACGACGATGCAGAAGGCAAGTGACGACGTGACGAAAGCCCCTACTACGGCCGATGCCGCGCGTCTGATGAAGCTGCTACCTCACCGGTATCCGTTTCTATTGATTGACCGGATCAAGGATATGGACCGCGACGAGAGTGCGGTCGGCATCAAGAACGTCACCATCAACGAGCCCTTCTTCCAAGGACATTTCCCCGGCTATCCCGTGATGCCGGGCGTTCTGATCATCGAGGCGCTCGCGCAGACTGCCGGTGCGCTGTGTGTGAACCACGCCGGCCTGACGACCAGCGCGCCGATCGTCTATTTTCTGGGGATCGACAAGGCGAAATTCCGCAAGCCGGTTATGCCCGGTGATACGCTACATCTCCACGTCAGGAAGATACGCAGCCGCGGACCGGTGTGGCGCTTCTATGGGGAAGCCAAGGTCAATGATGTGCTCGTTGCCGAGGCGGAAATCAGCGCCATGATCGCGGATCAAGCCAATGTCAAAACGTGACATCCACGCCACCGCCATTATCGAGGATGGCGCCAAGGTCGGCGACGGCGTCAAGATCGGACCCTACTGTCTGATTGGTCGCGACGTGGTGATCGGGGACGGGTGCGAGCTGATCAGCCATGTTGTGGTCGCGGGGCGCACGACCATCGGCGAGCGGACGCGCGTCTTTCCCTTCGCCTCTCTCGGCCACCAGCCCCAGGACCTCAAGTTCAAAGGCGAACCGTCGACTCTGTCGATCGGCTCCGATTGCCTGATCCGCGAAGCCGTCACCATGAACCCCGGTACCGAGGGTGGCGGCATGCGCACGACCGTCGGCAACAAGTGCGCGTTTCTGGCCTACAGCCACGTCGGCCACGATTGCCACGTCGGCAACAGCGTCATCTTCTCGAACAATGTCATGCTCGCCGGTCATTGCACGGTGTCGGACTTCGCCATCATCGGCGGCGGCGCCGGCGTCATTCAGTTTGCCCGCATCGGAACGCATGCCTTCGTCGGCGGCATGTCGGCGATGGAGAACGACCTCATCCCCTATGGCATGGCAATTGGCAATCGCGCCTATCTGTCTGGCCTGAACATCGTCGGCCTGCAACGACGCGGGTTTTCCCGCGAGAAGATCCATAGTCTGCGGCGCGCCTACCGCCTGCTGTTCGCCGATGAGGGGACGCTTGCTGAGCGCGTCGAGGACGTCGCCGTCGAATTCGCTGATCATCCGATCGTGCAGGAAATCGTCGCCTTCATGCGCGTCAGCGGGAAGCGCGCCTTGTGCACGCCCAAGGGCGGCACCGATGACTGAGCCGGCCCGCGCCGGATCATCCGGCGAGGGACCCCTTGGCATCCTTGCGTGTGCTGGCCCGCTGCCGATCGAGATCGCGGCCGCCGCCGTCAGGTCGGGCCGCCCCGTGCATATCGTGGGCTTCGATGGCTTCGTTGACTCGGCTGTCGCGGGGTTCCCGCATGAGCGCGTGAAGCTTGGCGAGCTTGGCCGTCTCCTCGGATCCTTTCAACGGGCTGGCGCGCGCGACATCATCATCGCCGGGGCGATGCAGCGCCCGAACATGTGGCAACTCAAGATCGACACGGGGTTTGTCCGGCATCTTCCGTCGGTGATCGCCTTGACGCGCGGCGGCGACGACAGCGTGCTGCGCAAGATCGTGCGCTTCTTCGAGCAGCAAGGATTTCGTGTGGTCGGCGTGGCGGACGTCGCTCCGGGCTTGCTGGCCCGCGATGGCGCCTGGGGGCAGGTGGTGCCGGGTGACGACGAGAGCCGGGCGTTGGCCCGCGCAGCGCGCTTGATCGCGGCCCTCGGTGCTTTCGATATCGGCCAGGCCGTAGTCGCGACTGCCGAGGAGATTGTCGGTGTCGAAGGTGTGCGCGGGACCGATGCCCTGCTTCGGGATCTCGGCCCCGAGGGGTATGGGGCGGGGCTTGCCACGGGAGGCGTGCTGGTCAAGCTGGCGAAGCCCGGCCAGGAGCTCCGGGTCGATCTGCCGACCATCGGTGTCGAGACCGTGCGGCGTGTTCGGGCAGCGGGCCTTCGTGGGATCGGCGTCGATCGCGGGCGGACGATCGTGCTCGATCGTGTGGCGGCGATTGCCGAGGCTGATCAGCATGGGCACTTTCTCTTTGGACTCGATAGCGCAGCGTTTCGTGGCGTCTCCCCGGCGCATCACTTGCCGGCGTTGAGCACGCGATCGGCGGCAACGTCTTTGTCGGTTCTGGCCGTCGAGGCGCGGCGCGCACCGACACCGGCTGAGCGCCGGGATATCGAGATCGGCCGGCAGGTGCTGGCGGTCTTGCACGCGCATGGCGGCGGACCTGCGACGGTGGTTGCGCACGAGCATGTGCAGGCTGTTGCCGGTAAGTTGCCGCTGGTGCCGTGGCTTTCGTCCCAGGAGCGCTCGAACGCCTGGGGCCGCCGCGCCTTTCGATCGCAAATCGGAACTCTGGTCATCGCGGCGCCGCTTGCGGGTGCCTCTGCAGGCGCCGATGCGCCTCGTGCTCCGTTAACCATGGACCTCTTCAGGGCCGCGCAGCGTGCAGCATTGGCCGGCATCGCCTGGCTCGGTCCCCGGCCCCCGGCCGACGCGTTGAAACAGATGATCGGTTGGGCAAACGATGCGAAGATGTTCCTGATGATGGAACCCCCTCGCATATGACCCCGGACGAGCGAGATCCGGATCGGCGTCGACCGGCTGACATGGCCGCGGCGGCCTCAGCCGCGCCTGAGCGGGACATGATCGATCTGTCGCACCGAACGCGCGAGCTGCGCCTGTTTCTGATTGCGGGAGAGCATTCCGGCGACGCGCTCGGTGCCAGGCTCATGAGCGAGATCAAAGCGCGGCGGCGCGGCTTCGTGCGCTTCCAGGGTGTGGGCGGGCCGCTGATGGAGGCGGAAGGACTGTCGTCGCAGTTTCCCTTGTCCGATGTGGCCGTGATGGGTCCGCTCGCGATCCTGCGCCGCCTGCCGCGTCTCACCGCGCGGGTTTATGAGACAGTCGCGGCAGCGGTTGCGACGGAGCCGGACGCGGTCGTCATCATCGACAGCCCCGAATTCACGCATCCGATCGCCCGGCGCATTCGCCGCCGCAAACCGGAAATTCCAATCATCGACTATGTCTCGCCGAGCGTGTGGGCATGGCGGCCGGGGCGGGCGGCACGCATGCGCGCGTATGTCGATCACGTCATGGCGATCCTGCCGTTCGAGCCGGAGGCTCATCTGCGGTTAGGCGGCCCTCCCTGTACCTATGTCGGCCATCCCCTGATCGAAGGTGCTTCGGCCCTTGCCACGGCCGATCCCGAACCCTTGCGCCGGCGCCTCGCGATTTCGCCGGAGCGCCCGGTGCTCGTGGTGTTGCCGGGCAGCCGGGCCTCGGAGGTCGATCGTCTGATGGAGCCGTTTGGGCGCATGCTCGAGATCCTGCTCAGGGGTGATCGCATGCCGCACGTGGTGATCCCGGCCGTCGAACATCTGCGTGAGCAGCTTGCCAAGCGGGCGCGCCATTGGCCCATCGTTCCCGAGATCGTCACCGGCGAGGACGATAAGCGCCGCGCGTTCAAACTGGCGACCGCAGCGCTGGCCGCCTCTGGAACCGTCACACTTGAGCTTGCGCTTGCGGGCACGCCGATGGTGGTCGCCTATCGCGTCGATGCACTGGCGGCGCAACTGCGATTTCTGGTCAAGACACCGCACTTCGCGCTGGCCAATCTGGTGCTCGGTGAGCGCGCATTCCCGGAGTTGATGCAGGAAGACTGCGTTCCGGAAAAGCTGGCGGCCGCGGTCTCCGCCGCGCTGTTCGACGAAGCCGAGCGTGCCCGGCAAAAATCTGCGCTCGCGCGGCTACCGGCGCTCATGCATCTCGAGAGCGGCACACCGGGCGCTGCCGCCGCCGAGATCGTGCTGCGCTACGCCACCAAACGATAACGCGGACAGCCCTGGGGCTGCCCGCGTTGAAGCATACGTCAGGCCGCAGGGCTGGCTCAGGTGCGCCGGTCCATCTGCGTATAGGCGCGCTGGCCTGGTCCGATGTAGAGCTGGCGCGGACGGCCGATCTTCTGCTCGGGGTCCTCGATCATTTCTTTCCACTGCGCGATCCAGCCGACCGTGCGCGACACGGCGAACAGCGGCGTGAACATCGAGACCGGGAAGCCGATCGCGCGCAGCACGATGCCCGAATAGAAGTCGACGTTGGGATAGAGCTTCTTCTCGACGAAGTATTCGTCCTGCAGCGCGATGCGCTCGAGCTCCATGGCGACCTTCAGCAGCGGCTCGTTCTTGATGCCGAGCAGATCGAGCACCTCGTGGCAGCTCTTCTGCATGATCTTGGCGCGCGGGTCGTAGTTCTTGTAGACGCGGTGGCCGAAGCCCATCAGGCGCACGCCCTCGTTCTTGTCCTTCACCCTCTTGACGAACTCGGGGATCTTGTCGACCGAGCCGATCTCGTTGAGCATGTTCAGCACGGCCTCGTTGGCGCCGCCATGCGAGGGGCCCCAGAGGCAGGCGATGCCGGCCGCGATGCAGGCGAACGGGTTGGCGCCCGACGAGCCGGCGAGACGCACCGTCGACGTCGAGGCGTTCTGCTCGTGGTCGGCGTGCAGGATCATGATGCGGTCGAGCGCGCGCGCGATCACCGGATTGACGGCGTAGGGCTCGCACGGCACCGCGAAGCACATCTGCAGGAAGTTCGATGCGTAGTCGAGATCGTTGCGCGGATAGATGAAGGGCTGGCCGATCGAGTATTTGTAGGCCATCGCCGCGATCGTCGGGATCTTCGCGATCATGCGATGCGATGCGATCATCCGATGCGTGGGATCATGGATGTCGGTGGAGTCGTGATAGAAGGCCGACAGCGCGCCGACAACGCCGCACATCACGGCCATCGGGTGGGCGTCGCGGCGGAAGCCTGTATAGAAGCGGGTCAGCTGCTCATGCACCATCGTGTGGTTGGTGATGGTGTGGCGGAAGGTGTCGAACTCGGACTTCTTCGGCAGCTCGCCGTGGAGCAGCAGGTAGCAGACCTCGATGAAGTTCGAATTCTCGGCCAGTTGCTCGATCGGGTAGCCGCGATAAAGGAGGACGCCTTCCTCACCGTCGATGTAGGTGATCTTCGAGGAGCAGTTCGCCGTCGACGTGAAGCCCGGATCGTAGGTGAAGCAGCCCGTTTCGCGGTAGAGGCGGGCAACGTCGACCACATCCGGTCCGATGGTGCCGGAGCGTACCGGCATCTGGACCTGCTTGTTGTTGATGATAAGGGAAGCCGATCTCGAGGCCTCGCCCTTCTTACCGCCATCCTGTGCGTTCATCGCGTCGTTCCTTCGATCAGCCACCGAGCGGCTGAGCCGGTCCCGCCTTTCGAGACCAACTCCGACCCCCAAACCCCAGTCTTCTTTAGCACACCTTATCCCGCAAAGCAGCATTGCCGAAAGTGCTTTTGCTGCGGGGGACTTATGCAACTCGAACGGAGCTTGCACGGGCGGCCGAACGTGCGGCGCCGGGTGCGCCTCAGTCCGCCAGATCCTTGATCCGGGCCAGGGCCTCATCGCGTCCAAGCACGGCCATCACGTCGAACACCGGCGGCGATACCGACCGGCCGGTCAGTGCGGCGCGCAGCGGTTGGGCCACTTTGCCGAGTTTCAGGCCGTTTTCCTCGGCCAGGGTCCGCACCGCCGCTTCCAGCGCCCCCGCCGACCAATCGCTGGTTCCGGCGAGGGCAACCGCGACCTGTCCGAGTGCGGTCTTGGCCTCGGCATCGATCAGCTTGCGGGCCTTGTCGTCGAGCGTGAGGGGGCGTTGCGCGACTAGGTAGCGGGCGCCCTCCACCAGCTCAGGCAGTATCTTGGCGCGGTCCTTCAGGCTGGGCAAGGCGGCCTCCAGCCGGTTCCAGCCCGCAGCCTCGAAGGCGGCCGCGTCCGCGGCGCCGTTTGGCGCGTGGGGCAGGTAGTCCCGGATGCGACGTAGCAACTCGGCGGTGCTGGCTTGGCGGATGTGGTGGCCGTTGACGTCAGCGAGCTTGGCGAAATCAAAGCGCGCAGGCGATTTGCCGACATCGGCCACATCGAACCACTGAATGGCTTGTTCGGTCGTGAAAATCTCGTCGTCGCCATGGCTCCACCCCAGTCGGGCCAGGTAGTTGCGGATGCCCTCGGGCAGATAGCCCATGGCGCGATATTCCTCGACGCCCTGGGCGCCGTGCCGCTTCGAGAGCTTGGCACCGTCGGGGCCGTGGATCAGCGGCAAGTGGGCAAACGCAGGAATGTCCCAGTCCATGGCCCGATAGATCAGCATCTGGCGGGCCGCATTGGTCAGGTGTTCGACGCCGCGGATGACGTGCGTCACGCCCATATCGTGATCGTCGACCGTCACCGCCAGATTGTAGATCGGCGTGCCGTCGCTGCGCAGGATGATGAAGTCGTCGAGGGTTGCGTTCTGCAACACAATCCGGCCGAGGGCGATGTCATTGACTACGGTTTCGCCGTCGGCGGGCAGCCTGAGTCGGATGACAGGCTTCACACCCGCCGGCGCCTCGCTCGCGCCACGATCGCGCCAGGGACTGCGCACGGGGACCGACGTCCTTGCGCGCCTCCGATTGCTTGCGCATCTCATCGAGTTCGGCCGGTGACAGGTAGCAGCGATAAGCCTGGCCGCGGGCGAGCAGCTCGTTGGCGATCTCCGCGTGACGGGCGGCGCGGGCGTATTGATGGACCACCTCGCCGTCCCAGCGAATGCCGAGCCAGTCGCAGGCCGTCGACGATGGCGCGGGTGGCGGCCTCCGTCGAGCGCTCGCGGTCCGTGTCCTCGATCCGCAGCAGGAACGTGCCGCCGGTGTGCTTGGCATACAGCCAATTGAACAGCGCCGTCCGTGCGCCGCCGATATGCAGATAGCCGGTGGGCGAGGGGGCGAAACGGGTGACGACGGGCTTGGTCATGGGGAGCCGCGGTGGTTGTTTGATCAGATTTGCGGGCGGTGTATCATGGAACGTCAAGGCCGCGACGCCTCCTTTATTCTGGAGCCGCATCATTGACCGAATCTTGTTCATGGATCCGACTGCGTCACTTGTCCTGCCTTACCTGGCTCCCCTGCCCGGCTGTCGTGGGGCGGACCGCGGATCGACACCCAAACAGTTTCGTTGGCGGAGCAACGTCATGACTTCATCGACTTTCTTGGCGTCGGACGGCGACGGATACGAGCTGCAGATGGGGCGATGGAGTCGCCGGTTGGCTCCGCAGTTCATCGAGTTCGCGGGCATCAAGGATGCCGACTGTGTGCTGGATGTCGGGTGCGGAACTGGAAGCCTGACCTTGACCCTTGCTGGCAACGCCGGCATTTGCGCCCTTCACGGGATCGATTTCTCAGGCCCCTATATCGCGCATGCGAAGCGATCGACCAGTGATGCCCGAGTTCAATTCGAGGTTGGCGATGCCTGCTCACTCCCCTTCGCCAGTGCAACGGTTCGATCACAGTCTTTCGATGCTGGTTCTCCAGTTCATTCCTCGGGCGGAACAGGCGATCAGCGAGATGCGTCGCGTCACCCGTCGAGGTGGGACTGTTGCGGCTGCGACCTGGGATCAGCGTGGCGGCTTTGTTTGTTCGCGGATGTTCTGGGACACCGCAGCCGTGCTTGATCCGGGCGCCAACGAGCGCCGGGCCAAGGCCTGTCGCACGGCCGATGTCGCTTCCTGGTGATCTCGAACGGGCCTGGAAGGCCGCGGGCCTGATGGACGTCGTCCAGGATACACGTACCATCCGCATGGAATTTGCGTCATTCGAGGATTATTGGGCCCCGTTCGAGGGCAACGATGGCCCCTTCGCCGAGTACGTCCGCACGCTCGCGCCTGACCTGAAGGCCACTCTGCGAGATAAGGTGCGGCTGGCCTATGTCGACGGTGAGGCCAATGGGCCGCGCTCCTATTCCGCAACCGCTTGGGTCGTCAAAGGCCGGGTGCCTGATTGAGACCATTTGGATGCAGTCTCAGTGCCCAATCCTTGGACGGGCACGACGCGCATTCCCACGTCGATTGTCTCGTAAACACTGCGGCATATCCAGTCCAAGAACGCTCGCCCTTGGCGCTTTGCCGGAATTTGCTAGGGGCCACGTACTGCTGGCCACTTGAGGCTGGCACCGGAGAGTGGAATCATGGCTGCAGACGAGAGCGTGAGACGCGAGGCCGGCCGCGATTTCATCCGCGATATCGTCCAGGCGGACCTCGACGCCGGCCGGCACAAGGTGGTCGTCACGCGCTTCCCGCCGGAGCCCAACGGCTATCTGCACATCGGCCACGCCAAGTCGATCTGCCTGAATTTCGGGATCGCCGGGGAATATGGCGGCCGTTGCCATCTGCGCTTCGACGATACCAATCCTGCAAAGGAAGAGCAGGAGTACATCGACGCAATCGAGCGGGATGTGCGCTGGCTCGGCTTCGACTGGGGGCCGCACCTCTATCACGCGTCCGACTATTTCGAGCAGCTCTACGGTTGGGCCGAGCACCTGATCAAGGCGGGCAAGGCCTACATCGACGATCAGGCGCAAGACGAGATGCGGCAGGCGCGTGGGACGCTGACGGAGCCCGGCCGCAACAGTCCCTGGCGCGAGCGCCCCGTGGCGGAGAACCTGGACCACTTCCGGCGCATGCGCGCCGGCGAATTCCCGAACGGTGCGCGCGTCCTGCGCGCCAAGATCGACATGGCGTCTGGCAACATCAACCTGCGCGATCCCGTGCTCTATCGCATTCTGCACGCCGCCCACCCGCGCACGGGCACGGCGTGGTGCATCTATCCGAGCTACGACTACGCGCACGGCCAGTCCGACGCGATCGAAGGCATCACACACTCGATCTGCACACTGGAGTTTGCCGATCATCGGCCGCTCTACGAGTGGTTGCTGGCCAACCTGCCGGTGCCTTCGCAACCGCGCCAGTACGAGTTTGCGCGGCTCAACATTACGCACACCGTGCTCTCCAAGCGGGTTCTGACGGAACTCGTTCGGGGCGGTCACGTCTCAGGCTGGGATGATCCGCGGATGCCGACGATGGCGGGCTTGCGCCGCCGCGGCGTCCCACCGGCCGCCATCCGAGACTTCGTCAGCCGCGTCGGCGTTGCCAAGGCGAACAGCGTCGTCGATGCCGGGATGCTCGATTTCACGGTGCGCGAGCAGCTCAATGCCACCGCGCCGCGGCGCATGGCCGTGCTGCGGCCGCTGAAGCTCGTGATCGAGAACTATCCGGAGGGCCAGACCGAGGAACTCGATGCGGTCAATCATCCGGACGATCCGTCGGCCGGCAGCCGTCGCGTGCCCTTCAGCCGCGAGATCTACGTCGAGCGCGACGACTTCATGGAGACGCCGCCAAAGAAGTTTTATCGCCTGTCACCCGGCAAAGAAGTGCGGCTGCGCTACGCCTATTTCGTGACATGCCAAAGTGTGGTCAAGGATGCGGCCGGCAACGTTGTCGAGTTGCGCTGCACTTATGACCCTGCAACGCGCGGCGGCAATACGCCGCCGGACGGGCGCAAGGTGCAGGCGACACTGCATTGGGTTTCGGCCGCGCATGCGATGACGGCGCAGGTGCGCCTCTACGAGCCCCTGTTCACGAAGCCGGATCCCGATCCCGCGAATTTTGCGGCCGAGTTGAACCCCGCATCGCTTGAGGTCATCGCCGACGCGCGGCTCGAGCCCGCCGTTGCTGCCGGCAACGCCGAGGCTCCGATGCAGTTCGAGCGTCTCGGATACTTCTGTCGCGATCGGGACTCGACGCCGGGTAGCCCCGTGTTCAACCGCACGGTCGGGCTGCGCGATTCCTGGGCGAAGGTGGCGGATGGCAAGGCGACGCAAGCCAAGGGTTCGCAACCCAGGCAGTCTGGTGGCCCCGGAAAACGGTAGGTTGGCCGAACATCCTTGCACGGGTTGCACAGTTGTGTTCGGCTGAGCCCGAAGCTTCCGCCAACCATCGCGCGGGTGCGGCGGGGGGACGCGCCAGAATGGCTCACACGACGGCTCAAACGACGGCTGGCACGTCGATTGGTTCCGTGCATGAGCGGCGGCTGTTCGGCGGCGTGCTGGCCGCACTCGAAGCCGAGCAGGATCGTTGGTTCCTCTGGCTGCCGGTGTTGTTCGGTTGCGGGATTGCATTCTATTTCGCGCTGCCGAGCGAGCCGTCACTGCGGGTGGCGCTGGCGCCCTTGCTGGCCGTCGGGTGTCTGGCGGTCGTTTGGCGGTCGGGGCTTGCGTCGCTGTTGCTCACGGGGGCCATCGCAGCTTGTGCTTTCGGTTTGGCGACTGCCAAGCTCAGAAGTGATCGGGTCGCAGCACCGGTTCTGGCCGCCCCGACTGCCGCTGTACTGGAGGGCTGGATCGAACTCGTCGAGCGGCGGCCGGGCGGCGCGGAGCGGCTGACGGTGCGGGTCGCCTCCATCGACAGCCTGGCCGAGGCCGAGCGTCCGCTGCGCGTCCGGGTTCGAGTGCCCGGCGGATCGCCGGCCCTGGCACCGGGCGATGCTATCCGCGTGCGCGGCAATCTGAGCCCGCCCGCAGCGCCAGCTCTGCCCGGCGGCTACGATTTCGGCCGCACGGCCTGGTTCCTTTCGATCGGGGCCGTCGGCTATGCGCCAATGCGGCCGGCTGTGGCCGAGCTTGCAGCGCCGATCCCGTTCGAGCTGCGGTGGCGCACGCCGGTGGAGCGGCTGCGGCAGGACATTGGCCAGCGCATCACCGCCAGTCTTGCCGGAGAAACCGGAGCCATCGCGACCGCCCTGATCACCGGCGAGCGCGGCGCCATCTCGGATGCAACCAATGACGCCTTCCGTGACTCTGGGCTGCTCCATATCCTTTCGATCTCCGGTCTCCACATGACCATCATGGCGGGCGCCGTGTTTCTGTCGGTGCGCTTCCTGCTGTCGCTGGTCCCAGCGCTCGCGCTCAATTGGCCGATCAAGAAATGGGCCGCTGGCGCCGCAGCGTTGGCCGCACTCGGCTACCTGATGATCTCCGGCAGCTCGCCGCCCACGGTGCGGTCCTACATCATGATCTCGATCATGTTTCTCGCCGTGCTGCTCGACCGGCCGGCGCTGGCGCTGCGCAACGTGGCGCTCGCGGCGCTGGCCATTCTCGTGGTCTTCCCGGAGAGCTTGATCGATGTTGGCTTCCAGATGTCGTTTGCCGCGGTGACGGCGCTGGTCGCAGCCTATGAACTCGTTCGCGAGCGGGCGGGCTCGCAAGAGGCGGACGGTAGCCGTAGCGTGCTGTGGGGGGTGCTGCTGTTTTTTGGTGGGATCGTGCTCTCGACGGTAATCGCCGGGCTCTCCGTTGCCCCCTTTGCCGCCTATCACTTTCACAAAAGTCAGCAGTACGCGGTCATCGCCAATCTGATTGCGATCCCGATCTGCAACATCCTGGTGATGCCGGCGGCGCTGGCGACGCTCGCGGCGATGCCCTTCGGTCTCGAGGCCTGGCCGCTGAAGGTTATGGGGCTCGGGATCGAGGCGATGGTCTGGTGTGCCTATCGCGTGGCAGCTTTGCCGGGCGCCGTGGGTCGCGTACCCGCTATGCCAACGCTTGCCTTGGGGTTGATGATCGGGGGCGGTCTGTGGATCTGTCTGTGGTGGCAGAGGTGGCGTTGGCTTGGGGCGCTGCCGATCCTGGCGGGATTGCTGATCGCGCCCCTCCGCACTCCGCCCGATATCCTGGTCGGGCGCGACGGTGCGCTGGTTGCGGTTCGGGATCCGCGGGGCGAGCTGTCGGCGATCGGCGATCGCAGCGCCGCGTTCGAGCTCGCCCGGTGGCTCGAGCACGATGGCGATGGACGGCGTATCGATGACGTGATGAAGGCGCGCCTGTTTCGCTGCGACGACAGTGGCTGCGTCGCGCCAAGGAATGGTCGTGTGGTCGCTGTCAGCCGGACAGCGGCGGCTCTCGCCGAGGATTGCCGGACCGCTGTCATTATCGTCGCTCTGCTGCCGCGCCCGGCGTTTTGTCCGCGCACCGCGCTTTACGTCGATCGAGCGGCGCTGGGCGCACTCGGCGCCCACTCCATCCGCTTCGAGACGGATGGGGCGTTCACGGTGCGCACCGTGACCGGGGAACGCGGGCAACGGCCCTGGGTGCGGCCGGTGCAGTCTGGGTACGGGCGGCGGACGGCAACGGGCGGCCGCGTGCAGGTCGCTGGAACAATCGGGCCGGAGTGCCTGATCAGTCCGATGGGTCGGATCGGCCAGGCATGGGAGGCCCAGGCCCGCGTTGGCCAGGCCCGAGTTGGCATGAGCCGCTGTCGGGGGGCGCCCGTCCGGGCGCCAATCCGGCGGCGCCGACGCAGCGCGATCGCCCGAAGCCCGCGCCACTGGACCGGCTAACAGATGACGATCCGTGAGAGACCCACCGTCGAACCGTTCAGGTATGCGAGATCGCTCAGGCGGCTCAGCCGCGCCTGTTGCGCGTGACGTCGGAAGCGTCGCGGCCAGCCCTGTGCGTCAGGCCGCATCAGCCCCGCACGGACGGCGGCCCCGGCGCGTCACGAATAGCGGCGGATCAGGCCAACGAGCCGACCTTGAATCTCCACCTGATCGGGTCCGAAAATCCGGGTCTCGTAGGCGGGGTTTGCGGCTTCCAGCGCCACCGAGCCACCCTTTTTGCGCAAGCGTTTCAGCGTCGCTTCTTCCTTCTCGACCAAAGCCACGACGATGTCGCCGTTGTCGGCTGATGCGGTCCGCTTGATGATGACGACATCTCCTTCATGGATGCCAGCATCGATCATCGAGTCCCCTTTGACTTCGAGGGCAAAATGCTCGCCGCTGCCGAGCATGTCGGGTGGGCAAACGACGTCGTGGGTATGGTTCTCGATAGCGCTGATGGGAACGCCGGCAGCAATGCGGCCCATCATCGGGATATTAACCCCGGAAGCGGCCATGTAGGCCGCCTGCGCGGGGGCTGAGAACTGCGGTGTCCGCATGGGCGGCGGTTCTGCGGGAACGGTGGCAAACGAAGGGCGGCGGTTGACGCCGTCGGTCATGGCATCGGGCAGCTTGATGATCTCGAGTGCGCGGGCGCGATGCGGCAGTCGGCGGATGAAGCCCCGCTCTTCGAGCGCCGTGATGAGGCGGTGAATTCCGGATTTCGACCGGAGGTCGAGGGCTTCCTTCATTTCATCGAACGACGGGGGGACGCCGCTGTCCTGCACACGTGTGTGAATGAAAAGAAGCAGTTCTTTCTGCTTGGACGTGAGCATGGGTCTCTCGCGGGTTGTCCACTTTGAGTGGCGCATGGGAACGAAGCACCAACGGGCTGCGAACTCGGACAAAGCAAGAACATGCTTATGTGTTCTAGTCTCGTTCTGCAAGTGTTTTCTTCGCGACCCTCCGAGCACTCAAAAATCGAGTGTCAGAACGGGAACCTGCGCGCCGGCGGTTAGGGCGGGTGCGCCAATCGGCCGGACGATCAGACAGTCTGCAGCCGCGAGCGGGCTCATCAATGAAGAATCCTGATTGGCAGCTGGCGTTACAGCGATCTGGCCGTCGCCGGCAGGTTGCGAGATAGCTCGCATGTAGTGGGCGCGCGGACCATTGGCGACCAGCGGCACGGTGAGCCTCGCCAGCGACGTTCGCCGGGGTTCGGGTTCGAGGCCGAGCAGCGCGCGGATCAGCGGCACCAGGAAAAGGCGCGAGCAGATCAGCGACGACACGGGATTTCCCGGCAGCCCCAGAATGCGCTGGCCTCCGAGCCGTCCAAACATCAGTGGCTTGCCGGGCCGCATGGCGATCTTCCAGAAGTCGAGTGCCATGCCGCGGCTCTTCATCAACGGCCCGACGAGATCGTGATCGCCAACGCTGGCGCCGCCGACCGTCACCAGGACGTCGGCGGCGGTGGCCTGGTCCACATGCATGCCGAGGTCTTCGGTGGTATCGCGCGCGATCCCGAGCAGACGCGGCGTGCCGCCGGCGGCCTTCACGAGGCTCGCGATTCCGAATGTATTGGAGCACACGATCTGATCCGCGCCCGGCGTCATTCCCGGCAGAACCAGTTCGTCGCCGGTGGCGAGGATCGCGACGATGGGCGGCCGGCGCACGACGAGGTGCGGGTGGCCCATGGCGGCCGCGAGCGTGATGTCGCGCGCCGTCAGACGCCGGTCGGTCTTCAGCAGCAGGTCGCCGGCCGCGAAATCGCCAGCGCGCGGCCGGATGTGCTCGGAATCGGGAGCGCCTTCGTTGATCGTCACGCGCTTCTGGAGACGGGTCGCGTTCTCCTGAATGACAATGGCGTCGGCGCCGTCGGGGATGGGCGCGCCGGTAAAGATCCGCACCGCTTCGCCCGGGCCGAGGCGTCCGGAAAACCCGTGGCCGGCGGCAGCCTCGCCGATCACCGTCAATGTGGCTGGGAGCTTGGCGACATCGGCGGCGCGGACCGCATATCCATCCATGGCGGACGCGTCGAACGGCGGTTGCGTCAGCTTGGCGGCGAGTGGTTCGACGAGCACGTGGCCCGTCGACGCGACGAGATCGAGCCGCTGGCTTTGGCGGATCGGCTCCACGTCAGCCAGGATGCGCGCCAACGCATCTTCGACAGTCAGGGCGCCGCCAGCCATCCTCAACTCCGATCGTGCGGGCTGGCGCGATAGGTGCCGGACCGTCCACCCGTTTTTTCGACGAGGTGAATGGCTTCGATGACCATGGCTTTGTCGGCAGCTTTCAGCATGTCGTAGATCGTGAGGCAGGCGACGGAGACCGCGGTCAGCGCCTCCATCTCGACGCCGGTCTGGCCGCCGACCTTGACTTCGGCGCGCACGTGGATGCCGGCCGGGTCTTGGGTTGGCGAGAGATCGACCGTGACCTTGGTGAGCAGCAGGGGATGGCAGAGCGGGATCAGCTCGTGCGTGCGCTTGGCCGCCATGATGCCGGCGATCCGCGCGGTCGCCAGCACGTCGCCCTTCTTGGCGGTCCCGGTTTCGACGAGCGCCAGCGTCTCGGGCGCCATCGCGACGAAGCCCTCGGCAATCGCGGTGCGGCTGGTGACAGCCTTGTCCGAGACGTCGACCATATGGGCCTCGCCCTTGTCGTTCAGGTGCGAGAGTTTGCTCATAGGTCGGGGGCCTGCGGTGGGGCGGATATTGAGGGGCATCGGACGCGCACTAAAGCAGGATTGAGCGGCAGTGCCAACATGCCTCTGGCACGCAGCGCAACCGCCATTTCGTGCAGCTGAACCGAAGGCAGAGGGATCGCAAGCTTCCAAGTCGATCTGCGGCATTGAGGTCCGATCGTGGTGGGGCCGGCCCACGTCCTCTCGGCGGGCATGGGTACATATCGGCCACCGCGTTAACGACGATCGAGGCGCGACAACTGCTGCGGCACCTGCTGCGGATTGACGCGCTTGATCAGAGCCCATACCATCTTCAAGCGGCGGGTTGGGCGCGATCCATACTGATGCGCTCTCGCTGCCGAACGTGGGATTTCAGCAGAGAGAGTTCATCATGCGCATTTTGAACACCGGAACGTCCCGCAGCGCTTGGCGTTTGCAGTCTCGTGACCCTCGCGCTTTCGGCATCGACGGCGCTGGCGCAGACCACCGATTTCATCGGCAAGTTTTCGGGCCCGACGACGCTCAACAATTCCGTGCTGTTTCAGTCCGGCCCACAGATCGGTCTCGGCACCACGGCGCCGCTCGACTTCATGAGCATCCGTTTCAACAACACCAGCGGCGGGCAGACCGGTTTTGCGCTGCAGAATACAGACGGCGCGCGAGTCCTATTCCGGCGCGTTGATGTATGACCACATCGGCGCGCTCGGGGTGTTCCAAGGCTTCAACAACTTCACCAAGGAGTACCGGATCAACAACATTGCGCCCGGCGGCACCATCGACTTCCGTCAGGGCGCCAATGTTCCGGTTCTATGTGAGAGCCGCCGGCAATGTGGGCATCGGGACGATCGCGCCGGTGGCAAAGCTGCACGTCCTTGGCAACCTGCAACTGCCTTCGGCGGCGGCCGGCACGTCAGGGAACCTGCTGCTCGGCGGAAATACGGCCAACGGAACCAACGGCCTCAGGCTGTTTTCATTGGATTCGGCCGGCGGCGCCTTCATCGACGCCAAGGTGTCGACTTCGACGAATGGTATAAAGTTTCGGGTTGATACGGTGAACGGCAGCGTGGATCGGATGATCATCAATGCCAACGGCAACGTCGGCATCGGCACCACAACGCCGACGAAAGCGAAAGTGGAAATAAGCGGCATTGAGCTTCTTTCGTGAATAGTCAATTTCTATTGTCTTACGGAAACGAGTCACACTATTGCTGAAGGTGGTGGTAATATAGATTTGATAGTTGCCGCGTCAAACACAGTTGTCTATCCCTCCCTTTATGCCACCGATCAGATCATCGGCTTGGAAATTTCTCTCCTTTTCCGACGAGCGGATCAAGCGGATCGACGGGCGCTCGGATGGGCGCGACGATCTGGCGACGCTCGCCGGCATCGAGGTGACCGATTACGGCTATATCGACACCGTCGGCAAGGGCACGGGCAAGCAGAAAGAAGGTCGATCGCGCAGCAGGTCGAGAAGGTGTTCCCGCAGGCGGTCGGCCGCAACACGGACGCCGTGCCCGACATCTACAAGATGGCGCCGGCCAAGGACGGCTGGGTGCACCTCGCGGCGGACTTGAAAGTAGGCGACCGCGTCAAGCTGATCGGAGACAATCGTGCAGACGTCCACGAGGTACTCGAAGTTGCCGACGGCCGCTTCCGCACGGCCTTCAAGACCGACGGCGACCGCGTGTTCGTCTATGGCCGCGAGGTGAACGATTTCCGCTCGGTCGACTACGACGCCATCGCCATGCTCAACGTCTCCGCCACCCAGGAACTGCACCGCCGCCAGGAGGCGCAGACGGCACGCATCGCCGAACTCGAGCAACAGCGCGCGACACAGTCCGCGCGCATCGCCGAGCAGGTGGCAGAGCTTGCCGACCTGAAAGGCCAAGTCGCAGAAATCGCCGCCCTGAAGCGGCAGGTCGCGGAGATCGCGCGCCTGCAAGCGGCCAGCACGGCTGCACCCCGCTCCGAGCCCGCCCGTTTCGCGACGGGAAGGTGAACTCCGGTTTCCCGGTGAACCGGTGCGCTTCAGCGCCGGTTGCAACCGGGGCCAATCCGAAGTCGGCAATCTCAGGCAGCTGAAGGATACCGGCTACGCATGTGCCGTAGGGCCCATACGGCCGGGATGCCGGCCAATCACGCACCCCGTAGCAACGTCCGGGTCGCGGCGGTCACGTCGGTCTGGCGCATCAGGCTTTCGCCGACGAGGAAGGCGCGGACGCCGACTTTGGCGAGGCGTTCGAGGTCGGCATGGCCAGCGATTCCGCTCTCGCCGATGACGATGCGATCCTTCGGCACGCGCGGGGCGAGCCGCTCCGTCGTCGCGAGCGATCGTCTCGAAAGTCCGGAGATTGCGGTTGTTGATGCCGATCAGGCGGCAGGGCAGGTTCAGCGCGCGGTCGAGTTCGCGCTCGTCGTGCACCTCGGCAATGGCGTCCATGCCGTAGGCGCGGGCGGCGCCGGCAAGGCTCAGAGCGGTCACGTCGTCGATTTGCGCCATGATGATCAGGATGCAGTCGGCGCCCCAGGTGCGCGCCTCGGCCACCTGATAGGTGTCGAGCATGAAATCCTTGCGCAGCGCCGGCAGGCGGGTCGCAGCGCGCGCGGAGGTCAGGAACTCAGGCGCGCCCTGAAAGGAGGGCTTGTCGGTGAGCACTGACAGGCAGGTGGCCCCGCCCGCCTCGTAGGCCTTGGCAAGGGATGGCGGATCGAAATCGGCGCGGATCAGGCCCTTCGAGGGGCTCGCCTTCTTGATCTCGGCGATCAGTGCATAACCTTGCTTCGACTGGTCCGCGATGGCGGCCGCGAACGGGCGCACGGGGGGGGCACGGCGGGCCGCCTCCTCGACGGCCGCCAGCGGTCGCTCGGCCTTGGCGCGGGCGATCTCCTCCAGCTTGTAGCGGGTGATCTTGGCGAGAATGTCGGGCGTGTCGGTCATGGTGGCCAATATACGCGGCGGGAGGGGTGGGCGCTATGCCCGTGAGCCGTCAGGCGCCGCCGAAACGGCGATTGGTCAACGGGGCCCGAGCGGACCGATCGCGCGGCCGGCCTGAGGCGGCATGGCGACCGATGCATGCGCCCGCCCGAGCGCACCCCAGATCTTGGCCTGCGGCGGCGACCAGGGAACCGGCCGCCGTGCCGCCATATCCACGTTGAGAATGGCGAGTTCGCAAGTGGCGGCCAGCGCGGGAGCGGCGCCCGTGACCTGTTGCATCAGCAGGATGACGCGGGCGCGACGGTCGTCGGCATCGAGGATCTGGGCCGTGATTGCGATGTCGTCTCCGGGACTCAGCTCGCGCAAATAAGTCGCGTGGAGATCCAGCAGGAACGGGCTCGTGGTGCCGTGGCGCAGATCGTCGCCCGTCAGCCCAGTGATCCGAATGAACGCGAGAAAAGCATCGTCGAAAAGCGCCACGTACTCGGCCGCCCGCATGTGACCCAGCACGTTGCACCGGCGCGACTCGACGGTCGCAGCCAGCAAGGCGAGGGGCGCGCCATCCGTGAGACCGGGGATCACCATGGCTCCCTCCGGTCAGGCGGTGCGCTGGATCAGGAAGCGGTAAACGCCGCCGGCCTCGGTGTGCTCGACGAGGACGTGCTTGGTCTGCCGGCAGAACGCTTGAAAATCGGCAACCGATCCAGGATCCGTGGCCAGCACCTCGAGCGTTCCGCCGGCTGGGACCTCTCCGATCGCTTTCTTCGCCTTGAGGATCGGCAGTGGGCAGTTCAGTCCTTTCGTGTCGATCGTTTTGTCGGGCATCGGGTGCTCCTGCGCGGGAAGGTGCGACTCATGTGGCTTGCCTATAGAGGACGCGCTTGGCGCCGTCGAGAGTTGCCCGCACCGGGTTTGCGGCGCATCAGCGCGTTATGGCGTCTTGCGGAAGCACTGTCGAAACGGCAGTGTTGCACGAATAATGATTCACCGGTCCGCCTTGTGGCGACACGGTGCTCACGGGGCTGATCAGGGGGTTGAATGTCAGGCTCCGAAGAGCCAGGGCGGTCGTTTGCTTTCACGTTCGGTCTCGAGCGGCTTGGACTGGCGGCGCTCATTAACCCGTGGTTGTCGGCGCTGCTCATCGGTCTCGTCTCGGCACTGGCCGTGGTTGGGATGTTGCGGCTGAAGGTCGACGACTCGCTGTCCGAGCTGTTTCGGACCAACACCGCAGAATTCCGGCAGTACGAAACCATCGATCGCCTCTTTCCGTCGAGCGAATACGACATTCTGGTCGTGATCGAGGGTGCCAACCTGTTGAAGCGTCCGCAGCTCGAAGCCGTCAGCAAAGCCATCGTCGATCTGCAGCTGACGGACGGCGTCAAAGGCCTGGTGTCGATGCTCTCGGCGCGTGGCAAGCCGGATGCATCGGGCTATGCGCCGCCCGTGGTGCCGGACGACCTGCCGGAAGGCGCCGAGTACGAGGCGCTGATCGCGCGGCTCCGGGCGAACGAAATCGTGTCGGGGAAGTTCCTGTCGCCCGATGGCACGCTGGCTCTGGCGGTCATCGCGCTCGACCGGTCGCTGGTCGAGGAGCGCTCCGCCAAGGTTGTGATCGGGGGGATCAAGGAGGCCGCGGAGAAGGGTTTGGATGGCTCGGGTCTCAAGGTGCAGCTGACCGGTGCGCCGGTGATGCAACTTGAGATCCGCAACGCCGTGGAGCGTGATCGGCTGCTCTACAACGGTCTCGGATTTCTGCTCGGGGGCGTCATCGCCTATCTGTTCTTCCGGCGGATATCGTTGACGATCATCGCGGTGCTCGGGCCCTCGATCGCCATTCTGTGGACGCTCGGCGCGCTGGGCGGTCTCGATTTCCGGCTCAACCTCTTCATCAATGTGATCACGCCGCTGATCCTGGTCTCCGGCTTTTCGGATTCGATGCATCTGGTGTTCGCGATCCGCCGTGACATCATGGCGGGCGTCGACCGCGTGACGGCGGCCCGCAATGCGATCGTCGACGTGGCGCCTGCCTGCCTGCTGACGGCGATGAATGCCGCGCTGGCGCTGGTCTCTTTCTCGTTCGCTGAAAGTGCGCTGATCCGGACGTTCGGTGTGGCGGCGCTGATGGCGGTGGCTATTTCCTACATCGCAGTTGCCGTGTGCGTTCCGACGTTGGCCGCCCTGCTGATCCGCCGGGAGCCGGCGCCAGTGGCGTTGGCGGCGTCGGCTCAACCTGATGGCGGGATCGGTGTGCTCGGACGCCTGACCGAGCGCATCGTCGCGACGGTCATTCGCGCGCCGCTCATGTGGACGTTAGCTGGGCTCGCGGCCGTCCTCCTGACCGGCGCCGCCTATACGCGGCTCGTCCCGCACTATCGGCTGGCCGATCAGGTTCCGGACAAGGAGCAGGCGCTCGCCGCGACCGGTCGCCTCGACCAGAAACTGACTGGCGCCAATCCGGTTCACGTCATGATCCGCTGGACGGGCGATCAATCGCTTTATGACCCGGCTACGCTCGACGTGATTGCAAAGTCGCACAAGGTGCTCGAGACCCGCGCGGGCCTTGGCAATGTATGGTCACTCGAAAGCCTGCGGCGATGGCTGGCCGATGCCGGTGATCAGCGGATCGAGACGTTGATAGCCTATGTGAAGGTGTTGCCCGAGCACCTCGTGCAGCGCTTCATCGCCGAGAAGGACAAGGCTGTGCTCGTCACCGGGCGGCTGCCCGATGTCGATGCGAGCGAGATCCTGCCGGTGGTTGAGCGCATCAACACTGCCCTCGACGAGGTGCGCAAGGCGCATCCCGGCTATGAGATCGCGGTGACCGGGTTGCCGGCGATTGCCGCCCGCAACTCTGCCCGTCTGATCGGCGAGCTGAATTGGGGGCTCGTCGGCGACATGTTCGTGATCTTCATCTTTCTGGGGCTGGCGCTGCGGTCGGTGCTCGCGGGCGTAACCAGCGTTCTGCCGTCGCTGTTCCCGATCTTTGCGACTGGCACCTTGTTGTGGGTCTCGGGCGAGGGGCTGCAATTCGCGTCGATCATTGCGATCACGGTTGCTTTTGCGCTGGCAATCGATTCGACGATCCATTTTCTCAATCGCTTCCACATCGAGGAAGCGAGGCCCGGGACGACGGATGTCAATGATGCGCTGATGCGCACGATCCACCACATCGGGCCCGCCGTCGTGCTCACCACTATCGTGCTGGCGCTGGGTCTCGGCGTCACCATCCTGTCGGATTTGCCGTCGCTGCGCCAATTCGGCCGTTTGGCCGGCATCTGCTTATTCGCCTCCCTGATTGGCCAGCTGGTGATCCTGCCCGCGTCGATCGCCCTCTATCGGCGCATCTGGCCACGGCCCGCCGCTGCAGGCCCATCGCCGGGACCGGGCTGACGGGCGCCTTCGGGCGCACTATGTTTGATCCTCGCGATCCCGATCAGCCAAGGTGCGCCGATGCAACAGTTTGCCTCCGACAACAACGCGGGTGTCTGTCCCGAGGCGATGGCCGCGTTCGAGCGCGCCAACCGCGCAGGGCACCAGCCCTCCTACGGGGATGACCGGTGGACCAAGGAGGTCTGTGACCGCATCCGCAAACTGTTCGACCGGGATTGCGAGGTGTTCTTGGTCTTCAACGGAACGGCCGCCAATTCGCTGGCACTCGCGGCGCTCGGGCAGTCCTATCATGCCGTCATCGGCCATGAGAGTTCGCATATCGCGACGGACGAATGCGGCGCGCCAGAGTTTTTTTCGGGCGGCGCGAAGGTACTTACCGCGGCAGGCCCCAACGGGAAGCTGACGCCGGACGCGGTCGACCAGTTCGCCACGAAGCGCGTGGATCTGCATGCGCCGAAGGCCAAGACGGTGTCCGTCACGCAGTCGACGGAGTTCGGCACGGTCTACACCGCCGACGAATTGCGGGCGATCACGGATGTTGCCAGGCGTCGTGGCCTCGCCGTGCATATGGACGGCGCGCGCTTTGCCAATGCTGTCGCCCACCTCGACTGTCACCCGGCGGAGATCAGCTGGCGGGCCGGCGTCGATGTGCTTTGTTTCGGGGGTACCAAGAATGGGCTGGCGGTTGGTGAGGCCGTGGTGTTCTTCAAGACCGATCTCGCCGAGGATTTCGCGTGGCGCGTCAAGCAGGCGGGACAGTTGACGTCGAAGATGCGCTTCGTCTCCGCTCCGTGGCTCGGTCTTCTCGACGGCGATGTCTGGTTGAAGAACGCGCGCCATGCGAACGCCATGTCGCGCCGCCTCGGCGATCGGATCCGGAGGGCGGCGGGCGTATCGTTGATGTATCCGGTCGAGGCGAATGCCGTGTTCGCGGAGATCCCGCCGCAGATCCAGGCCGGGCTGCGCGCGAAGGGGTGGCGCTTCTATACGTTCATTGGCGAGCGCGGTTGCCGCCTGATGTGCGCCTGGGATACGGAGCCCGAAACTGTGGATCGTTTTGCGGCCGACCTCGCGGCGCTGGCAGGCTGAGGCCTGGGTCTCGGTGCCGGAGGACGTCGCCGCGATCGCTTCGTTCCTCGTCTCCGACGATGCGGCCTACGTCACGGGCGAATCGATCAACGTGACCGGCGGTCTCTGGATGGACTGAAGCCCTTGAGCAACCGGCCGTCGATGACGAGCAGGCCGGACGCGATGACGAGCGCCCCGGCGATATGGCGCCAGAGCAGCGTTTCGCCGAGCACAAGGACACCCAGTGCGATCCCAGAGAGCGGGATCAGCAGTGTCACAAGCATCACGCTGGTGGGGCCGGAGACCGCGAGGATGCGAAAGAAAATGACGTAGGCAAGCGCCGTCGACAGTGCCGCGAGCCCGATCAGAGAGAGTGTGCCAAGCTGCGACGGCATGGCGAGTTGCCAAGGCCGGTCAACGAGCCCGGCGATGACTGCCAGGACGGCCGTCGAACAGAGCAACTGGCAGCAGGCGGAGACCAGGGGCGGGGTCTCCCGCAGGCGGCGGCCCCAGACGCCTGCAAATCCATAAGAGCAGGTTGCGGCGAGAACGAGGGCCATGCCAGCGAGGCTCGTCTTGTCGGAGCCAAAAATGGCTGGTCCCATCAGCAGCGCAACGCCGATAGTGCCAATCAGCACACCGGCGAATTTGTTCCAGCTCATCTTGTCGGTGGTCAGCAAGTGCGTCAGTGTGACCGCAAAGAGCGGCGTGGTTGCATTGAGCACCGAGGCCAGTCCGCTCGCAATCTCGCGCTGGCCATAAACGATGGCCGAAAACGGGATGACGTTGTTGAGCAGGCTCATGACCAGGAAGGGCGACCAGCCGGCGAGAGTTCGCGGCAGGCGATGGCCGGCGGCGAGAACGAACGGCACGAGGATGAGCGCCGCAAGGCCCACACGCGCGAGTACGATCGTGAAGGCCGGCCACTCCTTGACGATGACGCCGACGAAAAAGAAAGAGCCGCCCCACAGCACCGAGAGGGCGATCAGCAGCAGCCATTGGGAGCGGGACATGCAGACGTCTCGGGGGTGCTAGGGGACCCAAGCGAAATAGCTGCCCCCGGCGTTCGATGCCACCCGAATCGTGTCCAAAAAACGAAAGGCGGCCGGGCGGCCGCCTTTGTCAGGTCACCAGCGCTGGATTTACTGCTTCTCGATCATCGATTTGATGTCGGTTGCGACCGTCATCGCTTCCTTGAACTGCTTGGCGTCGCAGTGGGTTTCCATCTTCGTCAGGAGGTCTTCGATCTTGTCGAGCTTGTCCTCGGCGAGATTACGATCCGTTGCCGACTGGGCAAGATCGGAGGCCGACTTCAGGCAATCGTCGGCATTGGCGACATCGCCGGTGGTGGCGGTCGGTGCTGCCTGAGTAGGTGCGGGCGCGGTGGGCACTGGTGCAATCTGGACTGGAGCTGCTGGGGCCGTCTGGGCAGGCGCGGGCGCCTGAGCCAGCGCGGTGCCGGCGAGAAGCAGCGTCAGGGCGGCGGTCGTCGTCAGGTGCTTGATCATCGCATGTTCCTTTCGGTTGGTTTCTCCAACGCGTCATGGAATGGCATATGGGTTTTGATTGTGGCCGAAGCGGGACGTCGGGATTTACCGGCTATGAATGCGATCAATGGCCGCTTCGAGTTCGCTGTAATGCTCGATGACGGCGTCGGGACCGAGATCGCGCACGTGCACGTCGGTGTAGCCAAAGGGAACCGCAATCACGGGGATTCCGGCGGCACGCGCGGTCTTGATGTCGGTATCGCTGTCGCCGATCATGATGGCTCTGCGCGGATCGCCACCAGCCATGCGAATGGCGCCCGTCAAGTGATCGGGATGCGGCTTGCATACGGAGAATGTATCGCGCCCGGCCAGCGCCACGAAATGCCGGCTGAGATCGAGCGCATCGAGCAGTTGGCGCGAGAGGCTCTCCTGCTTGTTGGTACAGACGGCGAGACGCGCGCCGCGCGCCGCAAGTCGGTCGAGCGCGGTTTCGAGGCCAGGGTAGGGGTGGCTCGCAACCGCGATGTTGTCCGCATAGTGCGCCAGGAAACTCTCTTGGAGCCGATCGACCTCGCTCGGGGTGCGCGTCGCACCATGCAGTTTGAGACCACGCTCGATCATGGCGCGCGAACCGAAGCTGATGACGCCGCGCACATCGGTCGCGACAACCGGAGCCAGGCCGGCAAGCGCCAGGGCGTGGTTGGTGGCGAGCAGCAGATCCGGTGCCGTTTCGACCAGCGTCCCGTCGAGGTCGAAGGCGATCGTCAGATCGTGCATGCCAGGTGTTCCCCAAGGGCCAAATTCTGCGCGGGTCGCGAGGATGAGCCGCCAGCAGCGCGCGATCGCGACACTAGGGCGTAAAGCCCTCAGTTGTCACGCCGCGGCCCCACCTTGCGCGGGGCCAATGGCAGGCTTACGACTAGGCGATCCAACCCGCAGACGGCCGATTGTTCCGTCGTGCGAGAGCGCAGCATCGGAGGCCCCCGTGGACAAAAAAGTCATATCGCTCCTCAAGACACAATGCTTCATCGATGGCCAGTGGGTCGGCAAGCCCGAGATCGCCGTCACCAACCCGGCAACCGGTGAGGAGATCGCCAAAGTGCCGCGGCTCGGCACCAAGGAGACGAAACAGGCGATCGACGCCGCCGAGAAAGCGTTCAAGACGTGGAGCAAGCTGCTCGCCAAGGAGCGCTCCATCATCCTGCGCCGCTGGTTCGATCTGCAGATTGCGCATGCCGACGAATTGGCCATGCTGCTGACCAGCGAGCAAGGCAAGCCGCTGGCCGAAGCCAAGGGTGAGATCATTTATGGCGCCTCGTTCACGGAGTTCTATGCCGAGGAAGCCAAGCGCATCTACGGCGAGACGATACCCCACTTCAAGCAGGGCAGCCGCATCATCGTCATCAAGCAGCCGCTCGGCGTGATCGGCGCCATCACGCCGTGGAATTTCCCGCACGCCATGATCACGCGGAAAGTCTCGCCGGCGCTGGCGGCCGGCTGCACGGTGGTGTGCAAACCCGCGACCGAGACGCCGCTGACGGCGCTGGCGCTCGCCGAACTGGCACGACAGGCCGGCATCCCGCCGGGCGTGTTCAATGTCATCACCGGCAAGTCGGCCGAGATCGGCCTGGAGCTGACAACCAGCCCCAAGGTGCGCGGTATCACGTTCACCGGTTCGACCGAGATCGGGAAGGTGCTGATGGCCCAGTCCGCGTCGACGATCAAGAAGGTGGAGCTGGAGCTCGGCGGCAACGCGCCCTTCCTGGTGTTCGACGACGCCGACATCGACAAGGCGATCGAGGGCGCGATGGCATCGAAGTATCGCAACGCCGGACAGACCTGCGTGTGCGCCAACCGCATGCTGGTGCAGGAAGGGGTCTATGACGAGTTCGTGGCGAAGCTCGCCAAGACGGCAGCGGCCATGAAGGTCGGCAACGGCGTCGAGGCGGGCGTCATGCAGGGGCCACTGATCAACAAGGCCGCGATCGACAAGATCGAGGAGCACATTGCAGACGCCGTCGCAAAGGGCGCCAAGATCGTCACCGGCGGTAAGCGCCACAAGCTCGGCGGCACGTTCTTCGAGCCGACTGTGCTCAGCCATGTCACACCCGACATGAAGTGTGCACGCGAAGAGACGTTCGGGCCTGTCGCCCCGGTGTTCAAGTTCAAGACCGAGGAGGACGGTATCCGCATGGCCAACGACACCGAGTTCGGTCTCGCCTGCTATTTCTATGCGCGTGATGTCGGCCGGGTCTGGCGCGTCGCCGAGGCGCTGGAATACGGCATGGTCGGGATCAACGAGGGCATCATCTCGACCGAGGTGGCGCCGTTCGGTGGTGTCAAGGAGAGCGGCATCGGCCGCGAAGGCTCGGCACACGGTATCGACGGGTTCGTCGAGCTTAAGTACATGCTGATGGGCGGAATTTAAGCCGCGGGGACGTCCGATTTGGCGTCTCAGCGACCAGTGATCGTTCAGAATGGGATGTGGATCGTCGACGTCCGGCGATGCCGAGAATGTCGCTGAGCCGTGAGAGGAACGTGAGATCTGATGACCCCAGATGATCTGAAGCGGCAGGCGGCGGAAGCGGCGATCGGGTTGGTCAAACCCGGCATGAAGCTCGGGCTCGGGACCGGCTCGACGGCGCGGCACTTTATCGACCTGCTCGGCGCGCGGGTGAAAGGGGGGCTCGATGTGCTGTGCGTCCCGACGTCGGAGGCGACACGCCTGCAGGCCGCAGGCCTCGGCATTCCCCTGACGACGCTCGACGAGACGCCGTCCCTCCATCTGACTGTCGATGGCGCCGACGAGCTGGATGACGAGCTGCGGCTGATCAAGGGCGGTGGCGGCGCGCTGTTGCGCGAAAAGATTGTGGCGGCGGCTTCCGAACGACTCGTCATCATCGCCGACAGTTCGAAGCTGGTGGTGGCGCTCGGAGCGTTTCCGCTACCGGTCGAGGTTGTCCGGTTTGGATATGTGGCGACGCGCAATATGATCCAGGATTTTGCCACACAAGTCGGCTGCCAGGGTGACATCAAGCTGCGTGTCGGACGCGACAATCAGCCGTTCGTGACGGACGGCGGCAACTACATCTACGACTGCGCGTTCGGCGAGATCGAGGAGCCGGAGCTGCTGGACGAATCCTTGAAGATGGTGCCGGGCGTGGTCGAGAACGGGTTGTTCCTGGGGCTGGCGGATACCGCTTTCATCGCCGGCCCGGACGGGGTGACGACACTCGAGATGGATTGGGCGCAAGAGGGGGAATGATGGCCGCCAATACCGACTACGACCTGTTTGTGATCGGCGCTGGCTCGGGCGGTGTGCGCGCGGCACGGATCGCGGCGAACCACGGCGCGAAAGTCGCCGTGGCGGAGGAATATCGCGTCGGTGGCACCTGCGTGATCCGCGGTTGCGTGCCGAAAAAGCTGCTGGTCTATGCGGCGCGCTTTCATGGCGAGTTCGAGGATGCGGCGGGTTTCGGGTGGTCGCTCGATGGCGCGAAGTTTGACTGGGGCAAGCTGATTGCCAACAAAGATAAGGAGATCGACCGCCTCGAGGCGGCCTATCGCGCCAATCTCGAGCGCTCGAAGGTGGAGATCATCGCCACCCGGGCCGTGGTTGCAGGGCCGAACACCGTCCGCTTGGTGAAGGACGGCCGCACGGTGTCCGCGAAATACATTTTGGTAGCGTCGGGCGGTTGGCCACAGGTGCCGCAGATCCCGGGTATCGAGCACGCGATCACGTCGAACGAGGCGTTTCATCTGGATCAGCTGCCGTCGTCCATCGTGGTTGTCGGCGGTGGTTACATCGCTGTGGAGTTCGCCGGCATCTTCAACGGGCTTGGAGTGAAGACGACGCTCGTCTATCGCGGCGAGCAGATCCTGCGCGGCTTCGATGACGATCTGCGCGCTGATCTGGCGGCGGCAATGCGCAAGCGGGGTATCACGGTGATCACCGGCGCGACACCGTCTGCGATCGAGCCGCTGGCCGGGAGTGGCGGCCCGAAAATGCTCCGGGTCAAACTCTCGAACGGCACGTCCGCCGAAACCGGCGGCATCATGTATGCGACGGGGCGCGTGCCCAACACGAACGGTCTGGGGCTCGAAACCGCTGACGTGAAGCGCGGGGCCAAGGGCGAGATTGCCGTCGACGCCTATTCACGATCGAATGTGCCAAGCATCTATGCCGTCGGCGATGTGACGGATCGTGTGAACCTTACGCCGGTTGCCATTCGCGAAGGCCATGCCTTTGCCGACAGTGTGTTTGGCAAAAAGCCGTGGTCGGTTGATCATGCGATGATTCCAACGGGTGTGTTTTCTGAGCCCGAGATCGGCACCGTCGGCATGAGCGAGGCCGAAGCCCGGGCCAAGCATGGCGCCATCGATCTGTACAAGGCGCGCTTCCGCCCGATGAAGTACACGCTCTCAGGTCGCGACGAGCGAATGCTGATGAAGCTGGTTGTGGATCAGGCCAGCCAGAAGGTGCTTGGTTGCCACATTCTGGGGCCGGATGCGGCCGAAATGGTTCAGATGGCGGCAATCGCCATGCGGATGGGGGCCACAAAGGCGGATTTCGACCGGACAATGGCTCTGCATCCCAGTGCAGCTGAAGAGCTGGTGACCATGCGGGACAAGTGGGTGCCGCCTGCCGCCGCCGCGGAGTAGCCGCCGGGCCACACATTTCCGTGGTTTTCCACAGCTTTAGGTTATTGGTGCTTTACGGTAACGGTGGGAACAATGCTATGCGCAAAGGGTGTGATTGCCGTTGTGAGTCGGCACGTTCGATCATACGACTGCTTTAAGATCGAAGAGGAACGAACCATGACGGTAGCACGGGTTCTGCCGACGGCACTTATCGCGCTGGTGCTTGCGGTTAGCCAGCCGCTCGCCGGCTGGGCGCAGAGCTACGACGGAGGCGGAATCGTCAAATTCGGGGCATTCGGGCAGGGCGCCTCGGTGAATTTCGGGCAGTCGTTGCCGACGAGCGGCTCCGGTACCGCCAGCGGGCTGACCGGTGGCATGTCCGTCAGCTACGACCTGGGCCCCAAGGGGTATTGGCTGGTCGGCGTCGAGCTGGACGGGTCCTTCGGTGACGCCCGCACGACCTTCAACGGTACCAACTACGGCATGGACTATCTGGTGTCGGCACGCGGCCGGTTCGGTCTTTACCCGCATCAAGATTGGCTTGTCTATGGAACGCTCGGTTTCGGCTTCCTGGGCTTCGAGGCCCAGACAGCAGTTGGCGGCGCAAAGGGCGTTGAAACTGTGACCGGGATCATGGCCGGCGTCGGCACCGAGGTCGACTGGCACCACGTGATCCTGTTCGGAGAGTATCTCTACGGCGGGTTTGGCGATCGCGAATTTACGCTGAGCGCTGGCCGCACGAAGGTTGACGCCGACGCGCACTTGCTACGGGTTGGGCTGAAGTTCAAGGTTGGCCATGATCACGCCCACTCCTTCGGGACGTATTACGACCCGAGCAAATAGGGCGGCATTAACGACGATTGGAACGGCGGGGCTCTCCCCGCCGTTTTTCGTGCGAGGCGCGCTTGACGCCAGGGGCCGCCGTCGCCGAAGACAGTCGATGGATGCGAGGCGCGACATGAAGCGGCTGGAAGGCCGGATTGCCCTGGTGACGGGTGCGGGCAACGGCATCGGCCGCGGGATTTCGCTCCGGTTCGCCACCGAAGGCGCCATCGTATTCGTCACCGATCTCGATGGCGCGGCGGCGCTCCGGGTTGCCGACGAAATTGGTGCCGCGGGCGGCCAGGCGACAGGCCTCGCGGCCGACGTTTCCCGAGGTCAGGACGTGCTCGCGATGCTGCGCGCCGTCGAAGCCACGCATGGCCACCTCGATGTTCTCGTCAACAACGCCGGGCTGAATGTGCGTAGCGATTTCCGCCATCTCTCGGACGCCGACTGGGTGCGCATCCGCGAGGTCAATCTCGACGGCGTCGCGCGGGTTGCGCGCGATGGGTTCGAGCTGCTGCGCAAGTCGAAGCGCGGTTCGCTGATCAACATCGCCTCGATCATGGGTGGGCGCGGCATGCGCCAGCTGGTCGCCTACTCCGCGACCAAGGGGGCGGTTATCGCGCTGACTAAGGGCTTGGCAGTGGAGTATGCGCGCTTCGATATCCGCGTTAACGCGCTGTGTCCGGGCTTCGTCGAGACCGGGCTGACGGAACGCGTGCTGAAGGTGCCGGCCTTCGCGCAAGCCCTAGTCGACAAGACGCCGATGCGCCGCTTCGGTCGGCCCGACGAGATCGCGGCGGCCGCGGTGTTTCTCGCCTCCGACGATGCGTCATTCGTGACCGGCTCGACGCTGGTCGTCGATGGCGGCATGTCGGCCCAATTGTGATCTGTTTCGTCTGCAATGGCGTGACGATTGGCCTCGGTCGTGGCTATCCTGGACGCCGCGGCCAGCAGCGTCCGGGATTTCGGTGCTGGTGATTTTCCGTCAGTGCGCATTTGATCAGGAGGAACCCACGTGAAAATCGGCTCGCCGAAGGAGATCAAGAACCATGAATATCGGGTTGGTCTCACACCGAGCGCGGTGCGTGAGGCCGTGGCACACGGTCATGAAGTCCTGATCGAGACGGACGCGGCGGGCCGTATCGGGCTATTCGATGATGACTACCGCCGCGCGGGCGCGCGTGTCGTTGCAACGGCCCGGGAAATCTTTGCCGAAGCCGAACTGATCGTGAAGGTGAAAGAGCCACAGCCGCACGAATGCCAAATGTTGCGACGCGGCCAGACGCTGTTCACCTACCTTCACCTCGCGCCCGACCCCCTCCAGGCCGAGGCGTTGCTCAAATCGGGCGTCACGGCCATCGCCTATGAAACGGTGACAAGTCCGCGCGGCGGTTTGCCTCTCCTTGCGCCGATGAGCGAAGTGGCGGGCCGCATGGCGGTGCAGTGCGGCGCGCATTGCCTCGAAATCGCCCAGGGGGGCCGCGGCATGCTGCTGGGCGGCGTCGCGGGCGTGGCTCCGGCGAAAGTGGTCGTGCTCGGTGCGGGCGTCGCCGGTTACAACGCCGCTCATATGGCGATCGGGCTTGAAGCCGATGTGACGATCATCGACGTCAATGTCGAGCGGCTTTATGCGATCAAACAGCAATTCGGAGCGTCCATTACGACGCTGTTCTCGACGAAGGCTGCCGTCGAGGAACAGGTGCTGGCAGCTGACCTTGTCATTGGCGCCGTCCTGGTGCCGGGCGGGACAGCGCCAAAACTCATTACGCGACAACACGTGAAAGACATGCCGCGCGGTTCCGTCATCGTCGACATCTCGATCGATCAGGGCGGTTGCGCGGAGACGTCCCGGCCAACGACCCATGCCGTTCCGACCTATATCGTTGACGAGGTCGTGCATTACTGCGTCGCCAACATGCCGGGCGCGGTGGCCCGGACATCGACATTCGCGCTGACGAACGCGACATTGCCGTTCATGTTGGCGATTGCCGATCACGGACCGCTGAAGGCCATGGCGCGAGATCCGCATTTGCGTGCCGGTCTCAACGTGCATGAGGGTCGTCTGACGCATCGAGCCGTGGCCGAAGCCCTGAAACTGCCCTTTACGGACCCGGCCGAGATCGTCGGCGGGTAATGTGGAAGGGGAAGTCTTTGGCGTGCCTATCGCTTGTCGAGATCGGCCTTGTCGGCCTGATGCCATCCGGAGAACTCGCCGTCTGTAGGCGTGCCGTCGACCCCATTGACGCATCATGCTGTGCCGGCGAGGCGCGCGGCAAGCTCATCCTTAAAATATGGAAACCGCTCGATCGGCGGCAGCGATAAGTGTTGACCGTTCGCGTTGAATAGTCTACCCAAGTGATCGACTGGCACTCGCGCACGTCGACTGCCAAACCACTGACATCTCAGAAAATTGAAGCAAATGGGGCGCCGCATAGCGAGAGCCCTGTGGGCATTGGAGCTATTTGGACCATGAATTTTCGTCCCCTGCATGATCGTGTTGTCATCAAGCGCGCTGACGCCGAGACAAAATCGGCCGGCGGCATCATCATTCCCGATACGGCGGGAGAAAAACCGCAGCAGGGCGAGGTGATTGCGGTCGGCCCGGGCGGCCGGGACGAAGCGGGAAAGCTCATCCCAATAGATCTCAAGAAGGGCAATAGGGTGCTTTTCGGAAAATGGTCGGGGACCGAGGTCAAGATCGACGGCAAAGAGCTGCTCATTATGAAAGAGAGCGACATTATGGGCGTGCTCGAGAAATAACGCGCGTGGCCAACGGCCATGCGCGCCATTTCCGCCAGGCATGCGAGCCGCGTTTCGCGCGGCAATCGTTCCGTAATTTGCGAACCGCCAAGGCGTATTCGCGTTTCTCACCCCTTTAAGGAGCCAGCCAATCATGTCCGCCAAAGATGTCAAATTCGGTGCCGATGCCCGCGATCGCATGATGCGCGGCGTTGAAATTCTCGCCAGTGCCGTGAAAGCGACGCTCGGGCCCAAGGGCCGCAACGTCATAATCGACAAAAGCTACGGGGCTCCGCGCACGACCAAGGACGGCGTTACCGTCGCCAAGGAAATCGAGCTCGAGGACAAGTTCGAGAACATGGGCGCGCAAATGGTCCGCGAGGTCGCCCAAAAGACCAACGATATGGCGGGTGACGGCACGACGACGGCCACGGTACTGGCGCACGCCATTCTGCGTGAAGGTATGAAGTCGGTCGCCGCCGGCATGAACCCGATGGACCTCAAGCGCGGGATCGACAAGGCCGTCGCGCAGGTCGTCGAGGACATTCAAAAGAAGTCGAAGAAGGTGAAGGACACAGCCGAGGTTGCGCAGGTCGGCACCGTCGCGGCCAACGGCGAGAAGGCCATCGGCGACATGATCGCCAAGGCCATGCAGAAGGTCGGCAACGAAGGTGTCATCACCGTCGAGGAAGCCAAAAGCCTCGAGACCGAACTCGACGTGGTCGAGGGCATGCAGTTTGATCGCGGGTACCTCTCGCCTTACTTCATCACGAACGCCGAGAAGATGACCGTCGAGCTGGAAGAACCTTACATCCTCATTCACGAGAAGAAGCTCGCCAGCCTGCAGGCGTTGTTGCCGGTGCTGGAGGCGATCGTGCAAACCGGCAAGCCGCTGTTGATTGTCGCCGAGGAGATCGAAGGCGAGGCACTGGCGACACTGGTCGTCAACAAGCTGCGCGGCGGCCTGAAAGTGGCAGCCGTCAAGGCGCCAGGTTTCGGGGATCGCCGCAAGGCCATGCTGGAAGACATCGGCGTGCTGACCAATGGTGATGTGATCAGCGAGGATCTCGGCATTAAGCTTGAGAATGTGACGATCGACATGCTCGGCAAAGCCAAGCGCGTGTCGATTACCAAGGAGCATACAACCGTCATCGATGGCGCCGGCAAGAAGAAGGATATTGAGGCCCGCGTCGCCCAGATCAAGTCGCAAATCGAGGAGACGACCTCCGACTACGACAAGGAAAAGCTGCAGGAGCGGCTGGCGAAGCTCGCCGGCGGCGTTGCGGTGATCAAGGTCGGCGGAGCCACCGAAGTGGAGGTAAAGGAGCGCAAGGACCGTGTCGACGACGCGCTCAATGCGACCCGTGCGGCCGTCGAAGAGGGCATCGTCCCCGGTGGCGGTGTCATGCTGCTGAAGGCGATCAAGGCGATCACTGTCAAGGGCGACAACGCCGATCAGGATGCCGGCATCAACATCATTCGCAAGGCGCTGCAGGCACCGATCCGCCAGATTGCCGAGAATGCCGGCGTCGAGGGCTCCATCGTGGTCGGTAAGATCCTGGATGAGCGCTCGGGCTCCTACGGCTATGACGCCCAGGCCGATGAGTATGGGGACATGATCGAGAAGGGCATCATCGATCCGGCCAAGGTTGTTCGCATCGCACTACAGGATGCCGCATCGATCGCAGGCTTGATGATCACGACCGAGGCCGGCGTTGCTGAAGCACAGAAGCCGTCGAGTGCCGCCGCCCAACACGATCACGGCGGTGGAATGGGCGGAATGATGTAACGGCATCGAGGGCGGCGCTGGGTTATGCGTTGTCCGAGATAAAGGACAAAGCTGGCGCGCTGTCAGGGCCGCCAGCCCACACCGTTCTCAGCGAACCACATTTGAAAATGGACGATACCGCGCTCAACACCGCCGAGGTCTCCCATGAACATGCTCACCGTTGCCTCGCCAGCCATCAAGCTGTTGTTTGAGCGTGTTGGCAGGCCTGAGGTTCGCGGCTGTCCTGCCGTGCTGCGACCAGGAGGGGCGGGCGCTGTCATTGTCTGCAATCATGCGGGCTGGGCCGACAGCCTCTGGATGTCCTACGCGGTTTATCCGCGGCAGCTGCGCCACATGTCCAAACGAGAGCTCTTCGCGTCGCCGATCGCAAGGTGGGTCTTGGCGCGCGGTGGCTCGATCCCGATTGATCGGGCCGATCCCTCACCAAGCTCGATCAAGTCGGCGGTCGATCTCCTCCGGAACGGCGAGTTGCTGCTGGTGTTTCCGGCTGGCACACGCCAGGAGAACGCGATTTTCAAGCGTGGTGCGGCAACGATTGCCTTGCATGCCCAGGTGCCGATCGTCCCGGCGCTTTACGAAGGTCCGAAGGGCATGGAAGTCAATCATCTGCTCGGGCGTCCACGGATCTGCGTCACCTTCGGCGCCGTTCTTTCGACGACGGATTTGCCGGCCGACAGGGAAACGGCGGCCGCGCTGACCGAACGCCTGCAGGCCTTAATCGAGGGGCTCCGCTCGCCCCCGTCCGTACAGACGTATGCCGCCTGAAGGGATGGGGCGGCCCGGCAGTCCCCGACAATTGCACTTCGAAGTGTGAATGCTGGGGATGTAATGCGTGGCCCGAAGCACCATATAAAGGCGATGCAACATTTCGATTTCAAGGAGCCTGCTGAAGTTTTCGTTGGCGGTGGGCGTCTCACCAAGCGGTTCCCGATGGTGTACCGTCGGTTTCGGAGAGGCGAAGACGCCATCCGCTATGCCGTCGAGATGCAGAGCGCAGAGAAATTGGCAGTCACTGTCGTCCAGGTGGACGAAGCGCGATTTGGGGCTGACGAGATTCGCAGCTTGTACGATAGCGAGGACTATCCCTTGTCGCGCCGACAGGCATCGTGAGATCGCGCCAGAGCCGTATATCACGCTGAATAACACGTCGTCAAAAACACGGTCGAAGCAGCGATCGACACATAGGTTCGGGTAACCGGAGGCTGAGCCAAGGCCCCAGGGCTGGATGTCGGCCGGGGACGTGACGCTGGTAGGGACAGTTTCGCCGTTGGCACGGGAACGAAGCAGTTTGTCACCGTTGCCGCCGGCAAGCGAAGCAGGACGAGCCGACGCGTACGCCACATTCAGGAAAGACACAATTGGAAATGAGACGATTTGGTACAGGCGTATGAGGCAGCTGCGCAAAGTCGCCTTCATCGGCAATCATCTTCCGCGCCGTTGCGGCATTGCCACCTTCACCCACGATCTCCATCGTGCGGTTGCGATGTCAGGCGGCGACCTCGAGACGTGCGTGGTCGCAATGTCCGACTCGAACAGCTCCTATGCGTATCCCCAGCCAGTGCGGATGCAGATCCGCGATGACGTCGCACAGGACTATCATGAAGCCGCAGACTTTTTGAACGCGGGCGGCTTCGATGTCGTTTCGCTGCAGCACGAGTACGGGATATTCGGCGGCGAGGCCGGGGCTGACATTCTCAAGGTGTTGTCACGACTGAAGATGCCGATCGTCACGACCTTGCACACTGTGCTCGCACTGCCGACGCCGGCGCAGCGCGCGGTGCTGGAACAGATCATCGATCTTTCGGCTAGGCTGGTCGTCATGTCCGACAAAGGCCGCCAGTTCTTGCGGACTGTGCACAATGTGCCGGCAGGCAAGATCGAAGTTATCCCGCACGGCATCCCCGAGTTTCCGTTCATCGAGCCGCAACATGCCAAGGTGAAATTCGGCTTTGCCGGCAAGGCCGTGATTTTGACCTTCGGGCTGCTGGCACCGAGCAAGGGCATTGAGACCGTCATCGACGCGATGCCGGCTATCATCGCCTCCTGCCCGAATGCGGTCTACGTCGTGCTTGGCGCAACGCATCCCAATCTCGTACGCCATCAGGGAGAGGCCTATCGCGGCAGTCTGATGGCGCGCGCCCGCGAATTGGGCGTTGCCGAACATGTCGTGTTCCATGACCAGTTCGTCGATCAGCCGACACTGCTCGATTACATCTCGATGTGCGATGTCTATGTCACGCCTTATCTCAATGAGGCGCAGATGACGTCGGGCACCCTTGCGTACAGCTTTGGTTTGGGCAAGGCGGTGGTCTCGACGCCCTACTGGCACGCGCAGGAGTTGCTGGCCGATGGACGTGGCGTCCTGGTGCCGTTCGGGAATGTGACGGCGATCGGCGCAGAAATCTCTAGTCTGCTGACCAACGACGTCCGCCGCCATGCGATGCGCAAGCGCGCCTATGCGACGAGCCGCTCGATGGTCTGGGCGCAGACCGCAAAGACCTATCTTTCGGTGCTGGGCGAAGCCTGCGACCCGGGCCGGTCCGGCGGCGGCCGTCGACGCGGCCAAACGACCGGACTGATCACCGGCCAGGACTCGGAGCGGCGGGAGCCGTTTGCGGTGCCATCTCTGAACACGGGCCATTTTTTGTCGATGTGTGACAGCACTGGACTGCTCCAGCACGCAGTCCACAGCGTCCCCGACCGCTCGCACGGCTATTGTGTCGACGATAACGCCCGCGCATTGCTGTTTGCGTGCAGCCTCGGTGGCGATGGCGAGGCGCGCCTGCCGGAACCAATGACGACGCGGTTTGCCGCGTTCGTCCAGCATGCCTGGAACCCGGACACGCAGCGATTCCGCAATTTCATGAGCTACGAGCGGACGTGGCTCGAGCCGATCGGTTCCGAGGACAGTCATGGCCGAACACTCTGGGCACTGGCCGTATGCGCCGCCACCGACACCGATCCATCGCGCCGCAGCTGGGCCGTGAACTTGTTCAAAACGGCGCTGCCGCCTGCGGAAGAGTTTTCCTCGCCCCGGGCCTGGGCCTTTACGCTGCTCGGCCTCAATGCCTATTGCGCCATGATCCCCGAGGACCTTGTTGCCGACCGTCTGCGCCGCCTGCTCGCCAACCGGTTGATGGCGTTGCTCGCGACAAACACGGTCGGCCACTGGCACTGGTTTGAAAATGTACTCGCGTACGACAACGCCCGCTTGCCACAAGCCTTGATTGAAACGGGCCTCGCGGTCGACATGCAGGCGTATGTCGAGGCGGGTGTGCGATCCCTGCGCTGGCTCATGGCACATCAAACTGCGCCGTCGGGCTGCTTTCGGCCGGTCGGCTCCGACAGTTTCGGCAAGATCCGCGAAGCGCCCGCCAAATTCGACCAGCAGCCACTCGAAGCCGCGGCGACGATCGCGGCGTGCCGTGCCGCCGCGCGCGGCGACGACAGCCTGGAGTGGTCAGCCGGTGCCATGCTTGCCTTCACATGGTTCCTCGGCGCCAATGATCTCCAGGTGCCGCTGGTCGATTTGACGACGGGCGGGTGCCTTGATGGGCTTCATGCTGATCGACCCAATCTGAATATGGGGGCTGAGTCCGTCCTGTCGTACATGCTGGCGCTCGTTGAAATCCGCCAGCTGGCGCGCGCGGGGGTCGTGCCGGGCCTGTCCGAGACCGCGCCGCTGCTCGCGCTGAGCGCCTGAACATCAATCGGAAAACGTCGATCCACGAGGGGGCTCTCTTGTCTCAGCCAATGTTTTTCAACCGGCAGGCGCTCTATCTGCGTCCAGATCCGGCGCGTGTCATCGTGCGCCCCTTCAAACCGGCGACCGAGCCGCGGGACTTCAACCGCACCGACAGGACGCGCGCTAATCATATCGTCGATCGGGTGCTCGGCCTCGATCCCGAGAAGGCGGCTGTGCAACTCACCGATGTGCTGGAGAATTTCGAAGGCCGGCACCGGAACTTGCTCGACAGGTTCGAGGCGCGGGCGGCGGAGATGGAGGGTGCGTTTGATCCACATGCGTCCTTCACCAAGACGCAGCGCCACTTGGTTGGGGCTTACTTTCTGCATGAATACACATTCGAAGCATCGGCGCTGTTCAACCCCAGCATCGTGCGCCATCCCGATCAATCGGGAGCGCCAGACGGGGGGTGCCGGTTCGTCCTCAGCCTGCGCGCGGTCGGCGAGGGCCATATCTCCTCGCTGACGTTCCGTTCGGGACAGATCGATGTCGATGGCAACGTGACCGTCGATCCGACCGCGCGGCTGGCGACGTTGCCCAAGACGACGGACCGGACGAGCCGGCCCAACGGTGACGATGTAGAAATTGAGTTCCCGTCCGATACCGAATTGAGCGAGCGGGTCATCTTCCCGATCACCGAGACCCAGGTCAACGGCATCGAGGATGCCCGCTTTGTGGAACTGGAGGACAACGGGCGGAAGACCTACTACGCGACATTCACCGCCTACAGCGGCCGAGCGATCCGCTCGGAGCTGATCGAGACGACGGACTTTTGCAGGTTCGTCATGACCCCCCTGAAAGGGACGGCGACTCACAACAAGGGCATGGCGCTGTTTCCGCGCAAGATCGACGGCCGCTACGCCATGATCGGTCGTCAGGACAACGAGAACCTGCACCTGATCACCTCCGACGACCTCTACACCTGGGAGGGTGGACAGGCTTTCCTGAAGCCGAAATATCCATGGGAGTTCGTCCAGATCGGCAATTGCGGTTCGCCGATCGAGCTGGACGAAGGCTGGTTGCTCTTCACCCATGGCGTCGGCCCTGTCCGGAAATATGCGATCGGCGCGGTGCTGCTCGACAAGAAGGACCCGTCCAAGGTGCTGGCGAGGTCGCGTGAGCCACTGGTGCGCCCCGATGCGACGGAACGCGAAGGCTATGTGCCGAACGTGGTCTACAGTTGCGGCGCGCTGCGTCACGGTGACCGGATTGTGCTGCCGTACGCGGTCTCGGACAGTTTCTCGAACTTTGCGACGATGAAGATCGCGGCCCTCCTGCGGGCGCTCGATGGCTGAGGTGCCGCGCGGCGTTACGACGCCCAGTGTTTGAGAGCCAGTTGCTTTCGCAGAACGGTGACGCGCGCGTCGAGGTCCGCCCTTCGCAACAATCCCGTTTGCGTGTCGAGATGTCCGATGACGGAGGCGGCATTGGCGGCAGCCGCTAGAGCGGCGTCCTCGACGGATGCGGCCTCGGCAATGGCGGCGGAGAACGTCGCGCCGAAGGCATCGCCGGCGCCGGCGGTGCCAGCAACAACCGTTGGTGGCGCTGGGCAATGGACGATCCCCGAGGCTGAACTTATGTAAGCGCCGTCCCGGCCGTCAGTGACGACGATCCATCGCGGGCCCAGCCGTCGCAATCCGTCGAAAAACGCCCCAAGTGACACTTCAAATCCGCCAGCCATGAGCCCTCGCCGCGCAAGGTCGGGCAACTCCTCGCCGGGTTGGCTTGCGAGTGGGCGCCCGCCTTCCCCGGAGCGGCCGACCAGCCAAGGCACCAACGCTCCGGCCTCGTGGCGGTTGACGACGAGAATATCGATCTGGGCGATCATGTCGCGAAACGCCCCTTGCCGGGCGGACAGTTGGCGGATTCCCGGGTTGGCCGCGACGAGCGCACCACTGGCCTTGGCTCGTTCGATGATCAACGGAAAGCAATCGGCAGACTCGTTGGAAAGGCTCGACACATAAACAACGTCGACGGCGAACGCGTCGCCCTTGAGATCAGCCGGCACCAGCAGTGTGTTGGCACCGCGAAAGGTGAAGATCGCGGCATTGCGATCATGCGCGGAGACGAGCACCGAAGCGCCCGTCGGCGCGCGTGGATCGCGCAGCGCAAAGCGCGTCGAGACACCTTCTTTGGCGAGTTGCGACAGGATGGTCTCGGCGCGGGCATCCTGGCCGAGCTTGATCAGTGCGGCGACGTCGTGGCCAAGCCTGGCCAGCGCAACGGCTGCATTTACAGCCCCGCCACCGCAATGCGTGGAGATATCTTCCGCCTCGTTCTTGCGACCTTCCTCGAGCAGCAGGAACGAGGTCTCGGCATTGCGCATGGTCATGCGCTCGATGCGCTCGTTGGCGATCACGGCAATCGTGTCGATCATCGCGCCGCCAACGGTCAAGGCTTTCATCGCAGGGATCTCCGCGGGCGCGCTGGGGCTTCTCGAAGTCGATCCGTTGGACCCGCACCTTGTTGTCCGGGCCCATTAGTACTCTGAAACGCTGGTTCGTGTTCAACTAAGCGGGTCGGTCCGGGGAGCGCGGGGCCTGCGCCGGCAGGCGGTCCATGGACCGCCCTCGCTCACGTGCCGGCCACGGTTTCGGCGATCAGGTGGTCGACGACGGCGTGCATGGCTGCGTCGTTCGACAGGCCCGATGCGAGGGCGTTGGTGTGCACCCTGAGCTGGCGGTCGGCGCTGGTGCCGCCGGCGGCAATGGCACGGGCGCGCTCGACGTAGGCACGGCAGTCGAGGGCGTCGATGTCCTCGCGGATCAGCTCGAGGATTTCGTCGAGCAGCTCGCGATAGGGAACGAGCGCGCCCTTGCCGAAATCGAACAGACTGCCCGAGACGGCGTACCGCTGGGCGCGCCAGCGGTTCTCCTCGAGCAGGAACACGGGGTAGGTGCGCCACGTCTGATTGGAGCGGCGAATTCGATAAAGCATGCGGCAGATGCAGACATAGAGGGCTGCGATCGCGACCGCGTCGTCGATCCGCGTCACCACGTCGGTAATGCGCATTTCGAGCGTCGGGAATTTGGCGGACGGGCGCAGATCCCACCAGATCTTGCTGGCGTCCTCCATGACCCCGCCGGCAACGAGAACGTCGACGGTGCGCTGGTACTCGTCCCAGCCGTTGAAGCGGCCGGGGAGGCCCGTGCGTGGACTCTCGTGACTAAGCGCGAGGCGATAGCTCTTGAGGCCGGTGTCGAGGCCCTCCCAGAACGGTGAGGACGTCGAGAGCATCAGCAGATGCGGCAGGAAATAGCGGACCTGGTTCATGAGGTCGATGCGCAACTCGGGGTCCTCGATGCCGACATGCACGTGCATGCCGCAGATGACGAGCCGCTGGCCGACCGAGGCCAGATCGCGGGCGAGGACCTGGTAACGCTCCTTCTTCGTCGTCTCCAGTTCAGACCAGCGCCCGAACGGATGCGTCCCGGCCGCAATCGGCGCCATGTTGAAGGCGCGGGAATGGCGGGCAATCGCGCCACGCAGACGTGCGATCTCGGCGCGGGCGACGTCAAAGGAGCGGCAGACGGGCGTGCCGATCTCGATTTGCGAACGCAGGAACTCGGGCGAGACATTGTCGCCGAGTTCGCGGGCGACGGCCTCCATCAGGCCGGCCGGTGCTGAAGCCAGATCGCGCGAGGTCAGATCGACGAGGTGGTATTCCTCCTCGATACCGAATGTGAAGGACGGTTCCTCGAGCATGCCGGCTCCTTCGGTCTTGGTACAGTGTCGTCTGCGGCAGATAGCGGGCGCCGGCAACGCTGACCAGTCTTGAAACCAGACAATGTTATCCCACAGGCCTGTCGTCGAGCAGCCAATTCAGGGCCGCGAGCCATAAGGTGTCGCGGAATTCGGCCCGGAAGAAGCCGAGATGGCCGATGTGCTTGGCCCCGCTGTCGGTTACGCGGACATGCCAGAGCGATCGTTCAGCGGCGGCTGGCCACTGGCCCATCATGTGGCGGACGGCTTCGTCGCTGCCCCAGGCGTCATCCTCGATCTGGGCGAAGCGCATCGGGGCCGTGAAGGTCGCAAAGTGACGGCGCGAAGCGAGCGTCTCGTCGCCGAAGACGAAATGCGGGGTCATCACCCAACGGGCCCATTCGAGGAAGACGTCGCGCGGCAGATCCTCGGCGCCCATCAGGCGGCCGGGAAAGCGGCCCATCGCGCGCACCAGCGGCGGCACGGCAAAGCCCATGAGGGCTGCGACCCGGTAGCGCTCGAGGCCGCGCATCATCGGCCAATGGCCGCTGAAGGTGGCGACCGAGAGCTGGCGTCGGATCAGCGCGTTGTTGTAGGCGAGGCCGGTGCCGAAGCCGCCGTAACTGTGACCGAGCCACAGGATGCGTTGCTGCGGATGCGTGCGATGCGCCCAGGCGAGTACGCCGGGAATGTCAGTCTCGCCCCAGTCGCGCATGCGGGCTTTGAAGCCCTTCAGCGAAGTCGGCCGCGATCCCCCGACACCCCGATAGTCGAAGGTGAGGACCGGGATGCCGCGCTCGGCCGCATATTGGGCGAAGCGCGCATAGTAGCGGCGCGGGACCGCGGCAGCCGATCCGATTATGACGATGGCTGCGGGCGGCGTTGCAGCGATCTGATGCGCTGGCGTGAGGGTGGCGGCCAGTGCGAAGCCGTCACCTGCCGGCACGATGAGATCGCGGGGCTGTGCGTCGGTCATTTCGGCAGAGTGCCTAAAATTGACGTAAACGTCAATTTGAGACATTCCGCGCGATCCGAGGCGTCGCGCCGATCAGTACATCGTTTCTTCGAGGCGCTTTGGATAGGCGCGGTCGTACTCGGCGCCGTCGAACGCGCCTTTGCTGAGGCGTGCCAGGATTTCGCCGGTAGATGGCATCGCGGAGCGCTCGATCTGGACGTCTGGGTTCCACAATTTCGAGCGCACCAGCGCCTTCGGGCACTGGAAGTAGACGCGGTCGGTCGTGATCTTGATCACGGTCTTTGGCAGTTTGCCGTTCATCGCGAAGGAGCGGTTCAGCTCATCGTCGAGCAGGATCTCGGCCTGCCCGTTGATGCGCAACGTATTGCCGATGCCGGGGATCAGGAACAGCAGGGAGATCCGGGGGTCGCGCACGATGTTGCGCAGCGCGTCGACGCGGTTGTTGCCGCGCCGGTCGGGGATCATCACGGTTTTCTTGTCGACGATGCGCACGAAGCCAGCGGGGTCGCCGCGCGGCGAGCAGTCGAGGCCTTCGGGGCCAGACGGTGGCGATGATCACGAACGGCGATTTGTCGATGAAGTGGCGATAGTCGTCGGAGATGTGGTCGATCTCCTTGACGATGGCCGCTGGCGTGATCTCGCCGTAGAGCGCGTCGAGCTGATCGATGGAGGTGATCTTCTGCATGGGGGCTCCCCTGGCTGGCGGGTGTCGGCGATCGTCGCCTATGCGCGAAGTTAGGCGGAATTCGAGCCTCGTTGAAATGGGCTACTCGGGACCGGGCGGGCCGGATTTCCTCGGTTCAACGAGAGTTCCGTGTAAGCCGTTGACGAGACCAATTATCCTCCATAGCGTCCATTTGCGGCGGATTTCGCCAGCAATATTGTTCTGGCTATATTTGCCGACGCGACGTTGGGATTCCAGCAGAGAGAGTTCATCATGCACATTTTGCACACTGGCACGCCCCGCAGGCTTGGTCTTTACATTCCCGTTGCCCTCGCGATTTCGGCTTCCACCGCACTCGCGCAGACCACCGATTTCATCGGAAAGTTTTCGGGTCCGGCAACACTCAACAATTCCGTGTTGTTTCAATCCGGCCCGCAAATTGGTCTCGGCACGACGTTGCCGCTCGACTTCATGAGCATCCGGTTCAACAACGCCGGCGGCACGCAGACCGGCTTTGCGCTGCAGAACACGGCGGCCGCCGGTTATTCAGGTGCGCTGATGTACGACCACACCGGCGTTCTCGGCGTGTTCCAGGGCTTCAACAACTCGACCAAGGAATACCGGATCAACAACGTCGCCGCCGGCGGCACCATCAATTTTCTGCAGGGTGCCAATTCGCGGTTCCTCGTGAACAGCGCTGGCAATGTCGGCATCGGGACGACCGCGCCGGGCGCGAAGCTCGAAATCGGCGGCGCAACGAACGGCTGGTCGACAGCCGGTTGGGCGCGCGCTCTCGAGCTGCCCAATGCCAGCGTAGTGAAGTGGAGAACGAACGGCACCACACGCTTTGGCATCGGACAGACCGCTCAGGGTTTGTTTTTCATCAATGCCAATAGCGATGACACCTCGGCTACGCCATCGTATCCCCTGTCGATCTTGAACGGCGGCCGCGTGGGTATCGGCACCTCCAACCCGACCAAAGCGCTGGTGGAAATTGACGGCAATAGGACCGAGAACGCACCAGGTGGCTGGATCTTGAAATTTGATGGGGCATTTCCCGTGTCAGCCGGCGCGACGGAGCTTAGCTTGTATGCAACTGATGCTATCGTCGCATCTGCCCACTTCGCTTTTTCCGACGCGCGCATCAAGCGCATCGACGGGCGCTCGGATGGGAGCCACGATCTGGCAACGCTCGCCGGTATCGAAGTCACTGACTACGGCCACATCGACACCGTGACAAAGGCTCTGGCCAGCAGAAGAAGGTGATCGCGCAGCAGGTCGAGACAGTGTTTCCGCAAGCCGTGAGCCGCATCACCGACGTGGTTCCCGACATCTACAAGAAGGCATCGATCAGGGACGGCTGGGTCAGTCTCACTACGACGCTGCAAAAAGGTGAGCGCGTGCGCCTGATCGGCAACAAGAGCGATGGCATCCACGAGGTGCTGGACGTTGCCGAGGGCCGCTTTCGCACCGACTTTGCCACCGACGGGGACGCGGTGTTCGTCTTCGGTCGCGAAGTGAAAGATTTCCGGCTCGTCGACTACGAGGCCATCGCGATGCTCAACGTCTCGGCAACGCAGGAGTTGCATCGTCTGGTCCAGGCACAAACGGCGCGGATCGCTGAGCAAACCAACGAGATCGCGGAGCTGATACAGCAGGCTTCGGAAATTACCAAGCTCAAGCAGCAAATGGCGCAGCTACTTGCGGCCGCGCAGGGCACACGGCCGACGCCCGCGCATTTCGTGCCGGGCAGTGCGCGCTGATTGCAGACCCTGGGGCCACCGTTCGTGGTGGCCCCGGCCTACAATCGCCCGAGAACACATATTCCTGAGTTCAAACGCGTCCGCCCGGACCCGCAAGCCGACTGTCATGCCATATGCCAAGCCGTGACACGCGCACCTGCGCCCGCTAGGTTTGGTACAGGGATCAGCAGGCGATACCGGAAGGAGTGGCGGGCATGGCGAAACCAGCGCGATATGGCGTGCAGATCGGGGCAGTCGACCAAGAGGGCGCGACCGACGCTCAGATGTACCAGGAAGCGATCGGCGACGCGGCCTTGGCCCAGACGCTCGGCTACAACGCCGCCTGGGTCGTCGAGCACCATTTTTCGGACTATTACCCGACTCCCAATCCGCTGATGCTGCTGTCGCATATCGCGGCGGCCTGTCCGGGGCTCGGGCTCGGCACGGCGGTCATGGTGCTGCCCTGGTACGATCCGGTGCGCTTCGCCGAGGATATCGCGATGCTGGCGACCCTGACCAATGGTGAGCTGCACATCGGCATGGGCCGCGGTACCGCCAAGCTCGAATACGACGCGATGCGGGTGCCGATGTCCGAGGCGCGCGACCGCTTCCTCGAATGCTGGGAAGTGGTGCAGCTGGCGTTGGCGGGCAAGCCCTTCACCTATAGCGGCCGTCACGTGAAGCTCGACCGTCCCATCACGCTCAGGCCGTTGCTCGAACCCGGGCGGATGCCGCAGTTCTATGGCGCGATCGGCAGCCCGGATACGGCGGCCATTATGGGGCAGCTCGGACTGCCGCCGCTGTCGCTCGCCCAGTTTCCCGATTACATGCTGGTGAAGATCCTGGCGCGCTGGCGGACGGCGGCGTCGGCCAACAAGCATCCGACCGACGTGACGCTGCCGATCAGCGCCAAGTGCTTCATCGGCGACACGGACGAGCAGGCGCGCGAGGAAGCGCGAGGCCACATGGCCCGGTTCTACAAGCTGCAGGCCGAGCATTACACGACCGACACGACACCGTGGGGCGACATCGCCGGCTATGAGCAGTTTGCCAAGATCTTCGCCAACATGAAGCTGATGGGCGATCCCGCGAAGAATGATCCGATCCTCGATCGCAGTCTGGTCGGCTCGCCGGAGACGGTGGCGCGACGGATCACGGAGCTGCGCGCCATCGGCTTCGACTACTTCCTGATTTCGAATGCGATGCACGGGGTGCCGCGCGAGGCGCGCCAGCGCATGATGCGCCGCTTCGCCGAAGAGGTGGTGCCGCTGGTCGCGCGCATGCCCGTGCCGGCGGCGCCATCGATCCCGGTTCGCGCGGCGGAGTAGGAATACCTGTTCAGGAGGGTTGGGCGATGGCGGAGACCGGGGTCTACGCGATCTTCGTGTGTGGTTCCCCGCGCCGTTGCTTCACTGTTGACGCGCCGGCACAAAGTGAGTGCGTGTGATCGACGGTGCAGCGGTCGTTACGCCGGACTGGGTCGCCAGTAGTTGGTCCAAGCGGTTCTCGAGCGTGGCCATGCGGGTTGCTTAGTCTGCCGGTCTGTTCCAGATCGGCGATCCGCGCAGCCTGTAGCTTGAGTTCGACGATCTCCGCCGCCTGTGATTGCACGATGCGGTGCAACTCCTGCGTGGCGGAGACGTTGAGCATGGCGATGGCCTCGTAGTCGACAGCCGAAAATCCTTCACTTCGCGGCCGTAGACGAACACAACGTCACGTCGGGCTTGAAGTCGGCGCGAAACCGGCTCGGCTCGACCTCGAGCACCTCGTGAATGCCTCCTTCTTGTTGCCGATCAGGCGCACGCGCTCACCCTTTTGCAGCGTCGTGGCGAGGCTGACCCAGCCGTCTTTGACGGGCGCCTTGCGGTAGATATCGGGCACCACGTCGGTGATGCGGTTGACGCCTGCGGATAAACCGTCTCCAGCTGCTGGGCGATGACCTTCTTGTGCGGCCCGCGCCCTTGGTGACGGTGTCGATGTAGCCGTAATCGGTTACCTCGATGCCGGCGATCGTCGCAAGATCGCGCGAAGCGTCGGAGCGCCCGTCGATGCGCTTGATCCGCTGGTCGGAAAAGGCGACCAACTGGGAAGCGGCGATGAGACCGTTAGCGAAGAGTGAATAGCCAGATACGGCGGCACCGCCAAGATTTCCCGTCGACGCGCCGCTAGTAGTGAGTAAGCCAAAAGCCCCCAAATTGAAACCGCTGCACCGGCACTGATTTCGACATCGCTTTGGTCGGGGTGTTCGTGCCGATGCCGACATTGCGGCAGCGTCAATGAACATGGCATCGATGCTGGCAAACTGTCCGACCTTGAACGTCTGCGTCAGACCGACCAGTTGCTGTTGACCACGATGTTCCAGCGTCATTGAGCCAACCGGCCTTGTCACCGGTAACGTCAACGACAAAGTTTCAATTCGTCGCCGTTCTTACAGCGAGCTTCGAAGTTGGATTATTCGTGCCGATGCAACGTTGCCGGCGCTGTTCACATAGAACCGCGAGTTGGCGCTTGCAGGAAATTGATGGTGCCGCCGCTGGCGACGTTGTTGATGCGGTATCCTGGTGAGGTTGTTGAAGCCTGGAACACGCCAATCGCGCGAGGTGGTCGTACATCAGCGCGCCGGAATAGGCATTGCCGGAGCTGCCAAGTTCTGCAACGCAAGGCGGTTTGAGCGCCGTTGGTGTTGTTGAACTGGATGCTCATGAAGTCGAGCGGCGCGTGGTGCGAGGCCGATAGCGGGCCGCTTTGAAACAGCTGCGAATTGCCGATCGACGACGACCGCTAAACAGGGGAATCCGCCGGGCGTCCGACCCGTGACGGTCGCGCAGCGCCGTCGAGCGAAAGCGCGAGGGCGACGAGACTGCACACGCAAGTTGCGGGGCGTGCCAGTGTGCAAATATGCATGCTGATATCTTTCTGCTGGAATGAAATGTACGTTTGAAAACGAGGCATCAATCAAGTATCGAGGGAAAACCGCGCCACACCAGCAAGGTATGGGGCATGCCGAAGCAGTCATGAGCCGTCCGGCGCGGTGACGTACAGAAGCTTGTGTCAGGGGTGAGAGGGGGTACACGGGTGGGTTGTCGAGACTTGCCACGGAGCCAGCCGCAATGCCACGGAACGTGAAGCTTCGATCTTTACCAGCAGCGTTCGAAATGATGATGGGCATACAAGTCGATGGATTGAGCTGGGGCGAAGACTGCCGCCCGCTCGCACGCAAGGGAATGGTCAGATCATCGAGGACAGTCTTGCAGCCAAGGTCGATGCGCATCTGCTGGCTATGGCCGCGCGAGGCGCGCCAGCGCATGATGCGCCGCTTCGCCGAAGAGGTGGTGCCGCTGGTCGCGCGCATGCCCGTGCCGGACGCGCCGTCGATCCCGGTGCGCGCGGCGGAGTAGGCAACCTGATCGGAGGGCTGGGCGATGGCGGCAGACCGGGGTCTACGCCATCTTCGTGTGTGGTGTCCCGCGCCGTTGCTTCACTGTTGACGCGCCGGCACAAAATGGGTGCGTGTGATTGACGGTGCAGCGGTCGTTACGCCGGACTGAGTCGCCAGTAGTTGGTCCAAGCGGTTCTCGAGTTTGGCCGTGCGGGCTGCTTGAGTTTGCCGGTCCTGTTCCAGATCGGCGATCCGCGCCGCCTGCGTGCGGACGAGGCGGTGCAGCTCTTGCGTGGCGGAGACGTTGAGCATGGCGATGGCGTCGTAGTCGACCGAGCGGAAATCCTTCACCTCGCGGCCGTAAACGAAGACGTAGTCGCCGTCTGTCTTGAAGTCGGTACGGAACTTCCCGTCGGCGACTTCCAGCACCTCGTGCGTGGCCTGGTTGGATTTGTCGATTAGCCGCACGCGGTCGCCGTTCTTGAGGTCAGTCGCCAGCGAAACCCAGCCGTCATTGAAGGGGGCTGGTTTGTAGATGTCGGGCAGCGCGTCGGTGCTGCGTTTCACGGCTTGCGGAAATACCGCCTCGACCTGCTGCGCGACGACCTTCTTCTCTTCCCGTGCCTTTGCCGATGGTGTCGATATAGCCGTAGTCCGTGACTGCTATACCATTGAGCGTCGCCAGATCGCGCGCCGCGTCGGAGCGCCCGTCGATGCGCTTGATCCGCTCGTCGGAGAAGGCGATAGAATGCTAAGGCCGAGATGTGCGTTAGCAGCATAGACTGATGAGTTCGATAGGGCACTGCCGCCAAAGTTCTGCTGGAGAAATCCAGTAGTGGAGTCATTAGCCGACCAAAAAAAGCATTGAAGTTGCCCGCAAAGCCATCGATCACCACCTTCGCCTGCGTCGGCGTGCTCGTGCCGATGCCGACAGTGCCGTTGTTCAAGATCGACAGGGGATACGATGGCGTGGCCGAGGTGTCATCGCTATTGGCATTGATGAAAAACAAACCCTGGGCTGTTTGTCCGATGCCAAAGCGCGTGGTGCCATTCGACCGCCATTTGACGACGCTGGCATTGGCCAGCTCAAGCGCGCGTCCCCAACCGGCAGTCGACCAGCCACTGGTTATGCTGCCGATTTCGAGTTTCGCGCCCGGCGCCAGGTGGGCCGATGCCGATATTGCCCGCGCATTGACGATAGAACGCGTGGCGCCGCCCTGCAGGAAGTGGATGGTCCCGCCGCTGCCGACGTTATTGATGCGGTACTCCTTGGTGAGGTTATTGAAGCCCTGGAATACGCCGAGCGCGCCGGTGTGGTCGAACATCAGCGCGCCGGAGTAGGCAAGGCGCCGAGCTGCTGAGTATTCTGCAGGGCAAAGCCGGTTTGCGTGCCGCTGGCGTTGTTGAACTGCACGCTCATGAAGTCGAGCGGCAAGGTGGTGCCGAGGCCGATCTGCGGGCCGGACTGAAACAAAGCTGGAATTGCCCGTAGTCGACGGGGTGTCGAAACTGGGCGAATGCGGTTCGTCGTGCCCGCGAGCGACGGTTTGGAGAGCAGTCGATGCAAGCGAGAGGGTGACGAGACTGCACACTGCGAGCGTGCGGGGCGCACGGTAGGCTAAAATATGCATGATGTTATCTTTCTGCTGGAATGCAACGGACGTACTGCAAACGAGGCACCTAGCAAGCATCGAGGAAAAACCTCGCCGCAAAGGCAAGCTATGGGGCATGGCAAAGCAAGTCAATGAGTTGACTGGCGAAGGTTGGGGCCGTTGAAGCCTGTTTTGGTCGTATACCAAGCGGTTTCCCTCACGAACGTGGCGCACAGCGCCAATGCGGAGAGACGGTGTCGTTACCTGCCAGACAGCGATGGACAAAAGACTGTTGATCGTAGTTGATGGCGCGTAGCGGCGCAATTGCGTCCGGGACACCGAGCGTTGTTGCATCCAAGCGCGATCTGATTGACCCTGGGCGAAGGGTTTTCAAGGTTGGTAATGCTCGACCGGCGGGCGCGAGATCTGCAGTCAGGAAGGACAGAGCATGGCGCAGAGCGAGAACTACAAGAAGGGTGTTGCGATCCGCAAACGTTTGCGCGGGGCGGAAGGGTTTGCGCAGAACGAAGCCGAGTACGCGAAGGACCCGATGACGAAGGCGTTCATCGATCACGCCACGGAGGCGGTATTCGGTGCGCTGTGGGCGCGGCCGGGGCTCGACATCAAAACGCGGTCGCTGATCTGTGTGGTGTCGGATGCCGCGACCGGGCGTTATCCCGAGCTCGAGATCCATCTGCGCTTTGCGCTCAAGGAGGGCTGGACGGAGGAGGAGCTGTTCGAGACGATGCTGCATCTCTCGGGCTATGTCGGCCTGCCGTTGATCCGGGAGTCGCTGCTGGTCGCGAAGGAGGTATTCGCCGAGGAACGGAAGAAAAAGAAGGGCAAGAAGTAGCGGTGACCGGGTATCCGGGGACGAGCGTTTGAGACGCAACGAGACAAAGGAACCGACCATGGCCACCCCGAGCAGCACCGCGCCGTCCCCCTATCTGCATGTCCGCCAGGATTGGCTCGATCGTCTGAAGGAGCCGATCTTGGAGCCAGATCTGCCGATCGTCGATCCGCATCATCATTTGTGGGACCGGCCGGACTGGCGCTATCTGCTGGATGACCTGCTGGCCGATACCAATTCGGGGCACAACATCGTCGCCACGGTGTTCGTGCAATGCCGGGCGTTCCATCGCGAGGGGGGGCCGGAGGAGATGCGGCCGGTCGGCGAGACCGAATTCGTGAACGGTGTCGGCGCCATGAGCCGTAGTGGTAGCTATGGCAAGACGGCGGTGTGCGCGGGGATCGTCGGGCATGCGAACATGCTGTTGGGATCACGTGTTGCGCCGGTGCTCGAGGCCCATGTCCGCGCCGGCGGCGGGACCTTCCGCGGCATCCGGCATATCACCGCGTGGGACGCGGACACGTCGATCCTCAATCCCGCCTATACGCCGCCGCAAAATGCGCTCGCCGACACGGCGTTCCGCGACGGGGTGACGACGCTCGGCAAGATGGGGCTGTCGTTCGACGCCTGGCTCTATCACCCGCAGATCCCGGAACTGACGGCGATGGCCCGTGCCTGCCCGGGCACCCAGATCGTGCTCGATCATGTCGGCGGGCCGCTGGCGATCGGACCTTATGCCGGCAAACGCGACGAGATCTTTCCAGGCTGGGCCAGGGCGATCAGGGAGCTGGCGACGTGCCCGAACGTGGTCATCAAGCTCGGCGGGCTCGGCATGCGCATCAACGGCTACGGTTTCGAGACGAAGGCCGAACCCCCGTCATCGCAGATGCTGGCCGATGCGTGGAAGCCCTACATCGAGACGTGCATCCAGGCGTTCGGCGCCAACCGCTGCATGTTCGAGAGTAACTTCCCGGTCGATAAGGGCTCGTACAGCTATCCGGTGTTTTGGAACGCGTGCAAGCTGCTGGCCAAAGGCGCCAGTGCCGCCGAGAGAGCAGATCTGTTCGCCGGTACAGCACGCCGCTTCTATCGCCTCGACGCCACCATCTGATGCCGCCACGGACAGCTTGTAGGAGAGATCATGACGACTGCCGAGAAAACCAAACCCGCCTCGACCGGGCCGATCCTGACGATCACCGAGGGCCGTGCGCTGGTGCGGCTCAATCGCCCGGCCGAGCACAACCGCATCGAGCCGGCCGACCTCAAGGCGCTGACCGAGATCTTCGACAAGGTCGATCGCGATCCCTCGATCCGCGTGTTGATCATCACGGGGACAGGCAAGAGCTTCTCGTCGGGGTTCCACATCGGCGCGCTGGCGGAGCGCAAGTCGGGCCAGGATAGTGAGCACGACCCCAACGCGTTCGAAAAGACGGTGGACCGGCTGGAGGCGTTGCGCGTGCCGACGATCGCGGCGCTCAATGGCGGCGTCTATGGCGGCTCGACCGATCTGGCGCTCGCCTGCGATTTCCGGATCGGCGTGACGGGCACGCGCATGTTCATGCCGGCGGCGAAGCTTGGCATCGTCTATTATCCGAGCGGGCTCAGGCGGTATGTCAACCGTCTCGGGATCAGCGCGGCAAAGCGCATGTTCCTCACTGCGCAGCCGGTCGAGACCGATGACCTGTTGCGGATCGGCTATCTGGACGAAGTGGTGGCGCCGGAGAAGCTTATGCCGCGGGTGGCAGAGCTGGCGGGGCATATTGCGGCAAACGCTCCGCTGGCGGTGGCCGCGACCAAGCGGGCGCTCAATCAGGTGGCGGCGCATGCGTTGGATCTCGACGAGTTGCGCGAGTCGCGACGCCTGTGCGGTGCGTCGGAGGACCACAAGGAAGGACTGAAGGCCTGGGCTGAGAAGCGCACGCCGGTGTTCACGGGGAAATGATGGCGCGCGTGGGTGGCGTCATGCTGAAGGCCAGACGCCGTCAATCGAGACACCGTCAATCGTCGTCGGTGGTTGCCGCGAGTGCTTGCGCCGCAATCTGGTAGCTGAAGCCGGCGCGGGCGAGGGCGCGCAAATCTTTGTCGCGCGTCTCGGGTGTCGCGCCACCGCGCCGCCAGGAGCCGAGGCGCTTGCGCTCGACGAAACGGCGCGCCTGGGTCAGGTCGTCAAGGTCGGTCGCGATCGTTTGCTCGAGCGTGTCCCCGTCGATGCCTTTGGCGCGCAGCCCCAGGGTAATGCGCTGGCGCGATAGGCCCTTGCGGACGAGCGAGGCCGCGCGGGCTTCGGCGAACTTGGCGTCGTTGACCAGACCCAAGGCGACGAGGTCGGCGACGGTTTTGTCGATGAGGCTCCGGGTGTCGTCGGCGAGCAATTTGACGTCGAGCCGCCGTTTGGCGCGGCGCTCCAGCGTCTGGCGAAGCATCGCCGTGCTGGCGGAGCGGGTGGATAGATACTGCATCGCGGCGTTGCGCAGATAGGACGCCGTGACTGGTCGCGGGCCGACGGGTTTCGCGGGACGCGTGGTTCGGCCGATCATGGCAGGGGCGTCGTGCCGGTGGTGTCAGGCTGACGCCGGACACCGCGCGGAGCCAGCGGGCCGCGGGTCATTCTGCGTCCAACTTGCGCAGGTCGATGCGGCGGATCTTGCCGGTGACGGTCATCGGCATCTCCGTGACGAAGCGGATTTTGCGCGGCCATTCGTGCGAGGCGAGCCGGTCTTTTACAAAGGCCTGGATCTCGGCTTCGAGGGCGGGGCTCGGCGCGTGGCCGGGCGCCAGTTGAATGAAGGCGCTGACGGCCTCGCCGCGCAGCGGATCGGGCGTGCCGATGACGCCGGCGAGCGCAACGGCGGGGTGTTTCGCCAGGCAGTCCTCGACTTCGCCAGGACCGATGCGATAGCCGGACGACTTGATGATGTCGTTGTCGCGGCCCTGGAACCAGAAATAGCCATCGCTGTCTTTGACGGCGACGTCGCCGAGCAGGCACCAGTCGCCACGAAACTTGGCGGCGGTCGCTTCGGGCTGGCGCCAATATTCGAGGAACATCACGGGGTCGGGCCGCCGCACGGCAACGATGCCGGCCTCGCCGGGCGGGAGCACGTTGCCGGCTTCATCTACGATCTCGACGATGTGGCCGGGGATGGGGCGCCCCATGGAGCCAGGTCGTGCGGGAAATACCGAAGGACAATTGCCGACGACGAGATTGACCTCGGTTTGACCATAGAACTCGGCAATCGTGAATCCGAAGGTGTCGCGGCCCCAGGCCAGCATGTCGGCTCCGAGCGGCTCGCCGCCCGAGGCCAGCGAGCGCAACCGATAGGCGTGTCGCGATTGCGGATCGGGGACTTGCCGCAGAAGACGCAGCGCGGTCGCGGGCATGAAGACGTTGCGCACATCGTGGGCGGCCATCAGCGCGAAGGCGGCCTCCGGATCGAAGCGCGGCATGCGGTGCGAGACGACGGGTACGCCGTGATAGAGCGAGGGCAACAGCACGTCGAAAAGGCCGCCCGCCCAGGCCCAGTCGGCGGGCGTCCAGAAGCGGTCGCCGGGCTTCGGGAACAGATCGTGCGGCACCTGCACGCCGGGCAGGTGGCCGATGAGCACGCGATGGGCGTGCAGCACGCCCTTCGGATTGCCCGTCGTGCCAGAGGTGTACATCAGGAACGCGGGATCGTCGGCGGCGGTGTCGTCGGGCTGGCCGGGTTGCGCGGCGGCCTCGACGAGCGAATGCCAGGACCGGGCGTTGAGCGGACCCGCGCCATCAACGGTGAGGATGGTTTTCAACGTCGGGAGGTCCGCGATGTCGGCGGCGACGCGGTCGAGGTTGGCGCCCGTGGTGATCAGCAGCGCCGCGCCACTGTCCTCGAGACGAAAGCGGACAGCGTCGGGGCCGAACAGCCCGAACAGCGGCATCGAGATTGCGCCGAGTTTCAGGATGGCGAGATGCGAGATCAGCGTCTCGGCGCTTTGCGAAAGGTGCACGGCGACGACAGTGCCACGCGCGATGCCGAGGGTCGCCAGCGCGTTGGCGAGGCGGCAGGCCTGTTGCTCGATCGCGGCGAAGCTCCAGATGCGCGGCGGGCCGGCGGGTTGGATCTCGATCAGCGCGGCGGCGTCCGGTGTCGCGCGCGCGTGGCGTCCGACAACGGCCTCGGCCACGTTGAAGCGCGCGGGCACATCGAAACGGAAGCTGCGATAAAGCACGTCGTAGGTGGGGTCGGTGAGGTTCACGTCTCGCTCTCCCCGTTGCTTGACTTCAACGGGGAGAGGGGACTGGTGGCGCGGTTCGCGCGCCACCGACCCCACATATCCCCTGCGCCTATTCTGCGGCGGCGACGGGGAGGACGGGCCGCAGGCCGCGGGCCGCGCGTTCGCCGCGCAACAGGTCGGCAATGCGGAACGAGAGCTCCAGCGACTGCTCTGCGTTGAGGCGCGGATCGCAGAGCGTTTCGTAGCTCTTCGCCAGATCCTCGTCGACGATCTGCACGGCGCCGCCGGTACACTCGGTGACGTTGAGACCGGTCATCTCGAGATGGACGCCGCCGGCATGCGTGCCCTCGGCGCGATGGATGTCGAAGAAGCGCTCCACCTCATCCTTGACGCGCTGGAAGGGCCGCGTCTTGTGGCCCGTGGTGGCGGTGACTGTGTTGCCATGCATCGGGTCGCACGACCACACGACCTTGCGGCCGGCCTTCTCCACGGCTTTGATCAACCGCGGCAGATGCTTGTCGACTTTGTCGGAACCGAAGCGGCAGATCAGCGTGAGACGACCCGCCTCGTTCTTGGGGTTGAGGATGTCGATCAGGCGCAGAAGGCCGTCCGGCTCCAGGCTCGGGCCGCACTTTAGGCCGATCGGGTTCTCGACGCCGCGGCAGAACTCGACGTGGGCGTGATCGGGTTGGCGGGTGCGGTCGCCGATCCAGATCATGTGCGCGGACGTGGCGTAGAAGCGGCGCGTGCCGAGCAGCTCGTCCTTGCGCGTCAACGCCTGCTCGTAGCCGAGCAGCAGCGCCTCGTGGCTGGTGTAAAAATCGGTCGTCACCAGCTCGCGTGTGTTGGCTTCGTTGATGCCGAGTGCGCGCATGATTTCGAGGGTGCGCCCGACGTCGGCGGCGAGCGCTTCGTAGCTCGTCTCGATGGGCTTGCCCTTCATGTAGTCGAGCGCCCACTGGTTGACGTTCTTGAGGCTCGCATAGTCGCCCTGTAGAAGCGCACGCAGGAAATTGAGCGTCGCCGCTGACTGGCGGTAGGCCTGGAGCTGGCGTTGAGGATCGGGTGTGCGCTCGGCCGTCGTGAAGTCGAAGCCGTTTATAATGTCGCCGCGGTAGCTCGGCAACTCGATGGCGCCCTGCTTCTCGACGTTCGACGAGCGTGGCTTCGCGAACTGGCCGGCGATACGGCCGATCTTGACCACGGGCATGCCGCCGGCAAACGTCATGATCAGCGCCGATTGCAGGAACACGCGGAAATAGTCGCGAATGTTGTTGGCGGTATGCTCCTTGAAGCTCTCCGCGCAATCGCCGCCCTGGAACAGGAAGCTGTCGCCGGCCGCGACCTTGGCGAGCCTGGCCTTCAGGCCATTTACCTCGTTGGCAAAGACGAGGGGCGGAAAGGTCGAGAGCTTGGCCTCGACATCGGCAAGGGCCGCTTTGTCGGGGTACTCGGGGACTTGAACGATCGGCTTGGATCTCCAGCTCTCGGGGGACCAGGTTGCCGGCATGCGAATTCTCCTGAACTTCACTTAAACATACAAACTGCCACAGCTCTCATTATCGCACAGCCTGAAGCGGTGGGGATTACTTTTCTTGCTTGGCCGAACTCTACGGAGCCGTTCGGCCGTTGTATCTGCGCCAGTGAGGGATAGGCGGGGATAACGTCCGCAGATTTTGCACGATCAGGAATTGCCGCGTTTGGCGAGGCCGGCAAAACGGACGGCCTCCTCGGCGGCCTTGAACAAGGCCCGGGCCTTCAGGACGCACTCGTTCTGCTCGTCGGCCGGCACGCTGTCGGCGACAAGCCCGGCGCCCGCCTGCACGTACATGCGCCCGTCCTTGACCAGGGCGGTGCGCAATACGATGCAGGTGTCCATGTTGCCGTCGGCCGAGAAATAGCCGACGCAGCCGGCGTAGGGACCGCGCTTCTCTGTCTCGAGTTCGTCGATGATCTGCATCGCGCGGACTTTTGGCGCACCTGACAGCGTGCCGGCGGGAAAGCCCGCCATCAGCGCATCGATGGCGTCCTTCGATTTGTCGAGCTGGCCGACGACATGCGACGACATGTGCATGACATGGCTGTAGCGTTCGACGACGAAGCTCTCGGTCACGCGCACGGTGCCGATCTCGGCGACGCGGCCGACGTCGTTGCGGCCGAGGTCCAGGAGCATCAGATGCTCGGCGCGTTCCTTCGGGTCGGCGAGCAACTCACGCTCGAGCGCCATGTCCTCGGCCGGCGTAGCGCCGCGGCGTCGCGTTCCGGCGAGTGGGCGGATCGTGATTTCGCCGTTGCGCGCACGCACCAGAATTTCGGGGCTCGAACCAACTAGGGCGAACGTGCCGAAATCGAGATGAAACAGAAATGGCGAAGGATTGGTGCGGCGCAGTGCCCGGTAGAGAGCGAATGAGGGCAGCGTGAAGGGCGCTGAGAAGCGCTGCGAAAGTACGATCTGGAAAGCGTCACCGGCAGCAATATACTCCTTGGCGCGGTCGACCATCGCCATGAACGCGGACGGCGTGGTGTTGGACACGGGCGCAGGGCTTGGAAGCACATCGTCCGTTACGCTGGCTAGATGCGGCAGCGGATCGTCGAGGCGGCGGATGGTGTCGGCAAGGCGTCGGATGGCGTCGGCATAGGCGACCTTCGCCGACTGGCCGGCGGCCGGATAGACCGGCGTCACCAGCGTCATCTCGTCTTTGATGGTGTCGAAGATGACCATTACCGTCGGGCGCACCAGAATGGCGTCGGGGACGCCGAGCACGTCGGGTTTGATGTCGGGGAGGTGCTCGATCAAGCGGACGGTGTCGTAGCCCATGTAGCCGAAGATGCCCGCGGCCATCGGCGGCAGATCTTCGGGGACCGGCAGCCGCGACTGGGCGAGCAGGGCGCGCAGCGACGCCATTGTATCGGCGGGTTCCGGCGCGAAGGCGTCGGGTGTGCGCTGGGGATCGCGGTTGATCTCGGCACGATTTCCGAAGGCGCGCCAGATGATGTCGGGATCGAGCCCGATGATCGAATAGCGACCGCGCACGGCGCCTCCCTCGACGGACTCGAGCAGAAAACTCATCGGCCGGTCGCGGCCGAGTTTCAGCATGGCCGACACCGGCGTCTCAAGATCGGCGACGAGGCGAGTGCGCACCAACTGTGGCCGGCCTGCGTCCAACTCGCGGGCGAAGTCGGCAGAGCTCGGCTCGACCTCGAGGGCTGAGCTATCGGCGGCGTGTACGGCGGTGGTTGTTGCGGTCACCGGTGGTCCCCGGATTGGTTCAGAACTCGCGCCGCAGCTTACTGCGCCTGGTCGAGGCCGACCGCGCGCTTGTAGACGGCCTCGTTGATGGTGACGCCCTGCTGGGCGCGGAGCGTCGCGATGTAGCTGTCGAGGGCGTCGCGGCGGAGCTGGTCGCCAAGCTCGGCTGCAAGCTTGTCGGTCTCTTCCTTGGTCGGCGCCACCGGTATTTTGATCTCGGAGACGATGTAGACGATCCGGGTCTTGCCGTCAGCCGTGTCGGCGCTGGCGGCGCCGCCCTTGGCGAGACTGAAGGCCTGGCGAACGGCGGACGCGGTCAGTGCGCCGGTCGGTGCGTTGCGCTTGAAGGGGAGCGAGGTTTCGACCTTGAGGCCGAGGTCCCTGCCGATGGCGTCGATGGTCGTCGCGGCCTTGATCCTGTCGACAAGACCTTGGGCTTGGGTGGCAAGCGCCTTACGGCTCTCGACGGTGATCCAGGCTTTGGTGAGATCGTCTTTGACCTCATCGAGCGTTTTCTGGCGCCCGGGTATGACGGCGACGACATCGACCCACGCCTCGCTGCCGTCATCGAGTGAGACGGCCTCGCGCGGGACATCCTTGCCGCCTTCGAACGCCGAGGCCAGGATCTTGGGTGCGCCGGCGAGGGTGAGCGCGGGCTTGCCGTCCGGCGCGAGGCCTCGGCTGTCGATGCTCGCCACTTCGGTGACGGGGATGTTGAGGTCCTTGCCGATCTTCGCGAGCGGCTGGCGGGCGCCGCGCAGGTCCTCGATCTGCTCGCGCAGCTTGGTCGAGGTTTCGCTGAGGCGGGTTTGCTCGAGGTTCTCGCGGATCGTGGCTTGCACCTCCTCAAAGGTGGACGCCTTGGCGGGCGTAACCTCGGTCACGCGCAAGAGCAGCGCGCCGCCCCGGATTTCGATCGGCTCGGAGATCTGGTTGAGCGGCAGCGCAAAGGCGGCGGCGGCAACCTTCTGGTCGGAGATCTCGCGGCGCGCGATCAGACCCTGGTCGATGCGGCCTTGAGCGCCGTTCTCCTCGAGTGCGGCCATCAGGAAGCCCTTGCCCGAAAGAATGGCCTTGTGCGCCTCCTGTGCCGAGATTTTGGTTTTGTAGACGATCTGCTGCAGGCGGCGGCGCTCCGGCAGGTCCCACGAGGGCTTTGACTGCTCCCACGTCGACTTCACTTCGGTATCCTCGACCTTGATGCGCTGCTTCAGCATATCGTTGGTAAGCGACATCACGGTAATCTGGCGCTGTTCGGGAACCATGTACTGCGCTTTTGTCTGTTCGAAATGCGCCTTGAGTTTCTCATCGTCGGGATCGGCGGGCTTCGGCGCCTTGGCGGCATCGAGCGTGATGTATTGCGCGGTGCGGATTTCCTCGCTGTACTTATGCGCGATCTCGATCAACGTATTGGGGGGCACGACGCTTTCGGACAGGGCGTCGGTCACTTGCTCGCGCACCTCGCTCGCACGCCGCTCGGCGAAATAGCGCCGCTCCGTGAAGCCGGCCTGGCGCATGCGCTCATCGAAGATCGGCTTGCTGAAAGCCTTGTCGCCGCCCTGGAACAGGGGATCGTTGCGGATCGCGCCGGCAATGGTCGCGTCGGAGAGTTTGAGGCCCATGGCCTCAGCGTGATTGAGCACGGCCTTGCTGTTGACGAGTTCGCCGAGAACACTGGCGTCGATGCCGTAGGCGCGCGACTGCTCGGGCGTGATCGGCTGACCGAACTGGCGCGAGAGGGCCTGACGGCGCATCTGCAGCGCGGTGGTGAAGTCCTCGGCGGGAACCTCGGTCTTGCCGATGCTGGCGATCGGCCCGGTGGCGACGTTGCGCACCATGTCGCCGATGCCCCAAATCGCGAAACTGAAGATCAGCACGCTAAACAGGACGAACATCAAAATCTTCGAGGCGCCGCGGCGCAAGGCATCAAGCATGAGTGGTCTCAGGTTCGTTCTGGGCGCTGGGTCGTGACGGCCGATGCGGGGCGGGAGACCCGCGCCGCAAATCGCCGCAGGTTAAGCCCTGCGGAGGCCGACGGTTGAAAGCAGATCGGGTGCATCATAGGAATCCAGGGACCACGCTGCAAGCGCGCTGGGTGCGGCCTCGGGCCTCGCCTCTATGGCGCAAGATGCGAGATGATACAACCTTAGCCCTTTAAACTGACGCGGGAGAGATCATGGCAGGCCAAACCGAGAGTCCACGTCCGCTGGTGGCGGGCAATTGGAAGATGAATGGGCTGACCGCGGCGCTGGCCGAGATCGGCAAGCTCAAGGCGGGCCTCGGTGCGTCGGCAGCAGCCAAGGCGGCCGACGTGATGATCTGCCCGCCGGCGACTCTGCTGGCGGCCCTCGCCGGGGCGGCGAAGGGCTCGGCCGTGCTGGTCGGCGGACAGGATTGCCACGCCAAGGCCGCGGGCGCCCATACCGGAGACATCGCCGCCGAGATGATCGCGGACGCGGGTGCGACGGCAGTCATCGTGGGCCATTCGGAACGGCGCACGGATCATGGCGAGACGGACGCCATCGTGCGCGCCAAATGCGAGGCGGCGCACCGGGCGGGGCTCACTGCCATCGTGTGCATCGGCGAGACGGCGGCCGAGCGCAAGGCCGGGCAGACGCTGGCGGTGGTCGGGCGCCAACTGGCGGGATCGCTCCCGGACGGCGCGACGGCGGCACGGACGGTGGTGGCTTACGAGCCGGTGTGGGCTATCGGCTCCGGGTTGACGCCGACCGCCGCCGACGTGGCCGAGGTCCATGGCGTGCTGCGCGCCGCGCTGGTCGCGCGGTTCGGCGAGGAGGGCCGGGCGATGCGCCTGCTCTATGGCGGCTCGGTGAAGCCGTCGAATGCGCGGGAACTGATGTCGGTGCCGCACGTGAATGGGGCACTGGTCGGGGGCGCCAGTCTCAAGGCCGACGATTTCCTCGGTATCATCGCCGCTTATGCCTGAGCGATGGCGGGGTGCGACCGCCATGGATTTGCCCTTGCTCCGTTGCATAGGGCGGGGCGGCGAGGCGCAGGAGGCACGATGCGGTTGGTTCGGTTGTTGAGCGTGGTCACGATGACGGCGGCGATGTTGGCGCTTCTGGGCACGACGGCGCAGGCCGAGCCGTTGGCCAAGGAGGCTTGTGATGCGCTCAAGGCTGAACAGGCCCAGCTGACGGCTGCCGGCGCCAAGGAGAGTTTCGACAAGGGCGCGGCGTGGGCCAAGGCCAATCTGTCGGCGGCCAAGCTGCGTGAGATCGAGCGGTTCATCGGCCTCGAGGAGCAGCTGGGCTTTCGATGCGGGCTGGCGAAGGCCCGGCTGACCTTGCCGCCCTCCGACGAAGACGTGCCGGCCGATCCGAATGCGGCCGCTGCCGCGCCGACGCCGACTGTACCGGCGGCGCCGGTCAAGAAGGCGGCGCCGAGGCCAAAGCCGAAACCCGCGGAGACGGCGGCCAAACCCGATGTGCCGGTTGGTGAGACGGCACCGGCCGCAACAGTCCCGCCGAAACCGAAGCTCAAGCCGAAGGTCGAAGCGGTGGCCCCGGCCGGTCCAGTGGCGGCGCCGGGAGAACCCCCGCCAGCCCGACCCAAACCGTCACCAAAGCCCAAATCCGACGACGCCTACCGGCCGCCACCGCCAGCCGGCAACCCGTTCGTGCCGCCCGCCGTTCCGGCTAAGCCCGGACAGTGAGGCGATGAAGGACAGGCCACAATCGGGGCTGGCTCTCACGCGGGGCCTCGTGTAGAAGCCGCTCACCCCTTCCGCCAGAATACGCAAACCGGACGTAGGCCTGGAATGACGACCATTGTTCTTCTGCTGCATCTGCTGATCGCCATCGGCCTCGTCGCGCTGGTTCTGATGCAACGGTCCGAGGGCGGTGGTCTCGGCATGGGATCGGGCTCGGGCGGGTTCATGACAGGGCGCGGCACGGCCAACATGCTGACGCGCGCTACGGCCGGTCTGGCGGCTGCGTTTTTCGCGACCAGCATCACGCTGACCTTGCTCGCCAGGCAGTCCGTCGCGCCGGTGTCGCCGCTCGACCAGCCGGCAGCCACGAAATCGACGGCGCCGGTCGGTTCCACGCCGGCCGTCCCGCCCGCGAGCGGCGGTGCGCCTGCCGGTACGGGCGGTGTTCTCGAAAGCCTCGAGAAGGGCAAGTCGCCACTCCCCCAGGTGCCTAAGTCGCAGTAGCGAGTGTTCAGCTCGTCTTTGGGGCCCAGGCGGCGTTCCGTTTCTCCCGGAACGAGGCGAGGCCTTCTTCTGCGTCGGCGGATTGGCGCGCCTGGGCATGGCTCTGGATCAGGGCCGTCATGACAGGCTGCTCAAGCCCGCCCCAGGCATGCTCCAGGATATGCTGCTTGGTCCGGGCCATGGCTGTGGAACTGTTCTCTAGGATCTGCGCGATGATCTCGGCGCCGCGGGATTCGAGGGCTGTAAGCGGTACGACCTCGTGCACCAGGCCGATGCGGCGTGCCTCATCGGCGCCGAAGCGCTCGCCGGTGAGGGCATAGCGGCGCACCTGGCGCACCGACATCGCGTCGTTAAGCTGAGGAATAATGATGCCAGCATGCAGTCCCCACCGGACCTCTGCAATTGAGAAGATGGCGTTGTCGGCGGCAATCACGATATCGCAGGCGGCAATCAGACCCGTGCCGCCGCCGAAGCAGCCGCCGTGCACCAGGGCGACAACCGGCACCGGCGCGCGATTGATGCGGTCGATGACGGCGGCTGTTGCGCGGGAAGCCTCGAGATTGATGGCGGGCGTGTCCGGCCGGACAGCGTTGACCCATGTGAGATCGGCGCCGGTTTGGAAATGCCGGCCGTTGCCTTTGAGCACCACAGCCCGAAGGTTGGGTGTCTTGGCCAGATCATCGAGCGTGGATAGAACCGCTTGCAGCAGATCGCCATTATAGGCGTTGTTCACGCTGGGGCGGTTCAGTGTGATTGTTGCAACACCGCGTGGGTCGATGGCCGTGAGGACTGGTTTGTCGGTCATGGAAATCCCATCTTTCCTTTCGATCAGTGAGTTGGCGCCGACTCGGCGCAGTGGCCGGGGGCGTTCCGCGCGGACACGAGACCGTGTTTGGCGAGGGGTGGCGAATGATGTATAGCCGGAGCGCAGTTTAGGGCATCGGGAGCCATCGCCGCAAATCAGCCGCGTTTTCTTTCAAACTGCGGTGAAGCGCACAAAGGTCCGAACTCAGCATCACGAGACTGAATCTGGCCAGAGTTGGGAACGGGATGAGCAGTCGTACGACAGACGAGCCGAAGAATGGCGGGGACCCGGCGCGCAAGCTGACTCGTCGTGGGGTGTGCGCCGCGCTGACCTCGTCGTTGTTGATGACGCCGTCCGGTGCCAATGCGCAGATTGCGGAATGGATCAATCACGCGTTTGGCACCGGCCAAGGCCCGGCGTCGCAGGGGCAGCAGCGCGATTCGCGCACGAAAGATGCACCGCTGAACGATCTGCGGTCGGATCCCGCGCCGCTGCGCAGCGACGCCGTTCTCAGCGCCACGGACAAGGCGATTGGGCACTACAACCAGATCGCTCAGAAAGGCGGATGGCCTAAGATTGCCGGCAGCCGCATGATGCGGCCGGGCGACGACGACGAGCGCATCCCGCAGGTGCGGCGCCGCTTGGCCATGACTGGTCAGTTGCGGGGCACCAACGGCTTCGAAACCTACGCCTTCGACGGCGAGTTGGAAGCGGCTGTCCGCCGCTTCCAGGAAGACCACGGGCTGCGCGTCTCGGGCCGCGTCGATCAACCGACGCTGCAGGCGATGAACGTGCCGGCAGCTGCGCGTGCGGCCCAGCTCAAGCTGAATTACGACCGCATCAACGAGCTGTTCGGGCAGCGGTCCGAGGACCGCTACATTCTCGTCAATGCGGCGAGCTTCCAGCTCGAGGCCGTCGAGCGCGGCGTGGTCGAGATGCGCCACCGCATCATCGCCGGCAAGCCCGAGCGCCAGACGCCGGTCGTGCGCGCGCAGATCCGGGCATTGAACTTCTTCCCGTTCTGGCGCGTTCCCGACAGCGTGGCGACGCTGGACCTCATTCCGCGCCTGCAGAAGGAACCGGATTATCTCAAGAAAGAAATGATCCGCGTGCTCAGCGGCAACTTCAACGGCCAGGAGCTCGATGCCGGTAACATCGACTGGCGGCAGGCGGAAGCGACGCGGATCAAGTTCCGTCAGGATCCGGGCCCGCAGAATGCGCTGGGCCTCGTCCGCCTCGACATGCCGAACGAGCACGGCGTCTATATGCACGATACACCGATGAAGCCGCTGTTTGCCCAGCGTGCGCGCGCGTTCAGCGCCGGCTGCGTGCGCGTGCAGGACGTGTTCGATCTGGCCGCATGGGTGGCCAAGGACGAACCGGGCATGGACCGGCGCCGGATCGAGGAAATCCTCGCGGCAGGCACGGCGGCCGACATCGTTCTGCAGCGGCCCGTGCCGGTCTATTTCGTTTATGTGACGGCCTGGGCCGAGCCCGGTGGGCGCATCGAGTTCCGCCCCGACATTTATGGCCGCGATGGATTGCGGGAGTTGTCCGGGGATCGCGAGCGCGATCCGGATGCGCCGCCGCTGCCGAGCAACATCCAGGCACTGGCGCCCTGACGGGAAATGTTGCGTTTCAGGCAGCCGTCGACTGCGCCTGCACCAGCAGAGGGAGGCCCATGGCCTCCGCGATCAGGCGATAGCTGGTGTGGCGCGCGCGCTCGTCCGTCGCCCACGTCACGATAGCGATTTCCTGAACGTTGAGACTGCTGGCGAGTTCCTCGATGCGCGCGGCGACGGCTTTGCCGGTACCGATGAAGGCGCGCTGACGATAGCCGTCCATGCGGGCGAGCTCGGCCTCCGAATAGGTGTGGGCGCGGGCGGCTTCGGGCGTCTCCAGCGGTGAGAAGATGCCCCGGTCGCGCAACAGGCGGAACCGCGCCCGTGAGCTGAAATGATAGGCGGCTTCCTCGTCGGTCTCCGCCGCCAGGGCCCAGACGCAGAGCGCCGAGCGCGGCTCCGGGTGCCGGTCGCTCGGCTTATACGTTTTCTGATAGATTTCCATGGCCTCGGCGGCGCCGTTGCCATCCGTGAAAAACCACGCAAACGCGTAAGGCAGACCGAAATGCGCCGCAACCTGGGCGCCGAAGTCGGAGCTGCCAAGCATCCACATTTCGGGGATCGTGGTGCCGGTCGGGCAGGCTTTGATCTGGCGGAAGGGGTGGCCTTCGGCCAGCGGCGTACCGGCGAGCCAGGCCAGAAGATCGCGGACGTCGGCCGGGAACTGGTTCGGGCGCTCGTTGGCGGCGGGGTTGAGGGCGAAGGCCGTGCGCCCGTCCGAGCCCGGCGCCCGCCCGAGACCGATGTCGATCCGGCCGGGCGCCAAAGCGTCGAGCACCCGGAAGACCTCGGCCACTTTCAGTGGAGCGTAGTGGGGCAGCATGATGCCGGCACTGCCGATCCGGATGCGCTTGGTGGTGGCGGCAATGGCGGCCATCAGGACTTCCGGCGCGGTGCCCACGATCGTATCGTTGTTGTGGTGCTCGGAGCACCAGAACCGGTCATAGCCCAGGTCCTCGCAATGGTGGGCGAGGGCCAGCGTATTCCGTATGGCTTCACCTTGTGGGCGGCCGGCACAGGCGACGGATTGGTCGAGGACGGATAGCCGAAGCACGTCAGCGGTCCTTTGGGAGATAGGGAAGGGAAGGGAAGGGAAGGGAAGGGGAAGGGAAGGGAAGGGAAGGGAAGGGAAGGGCACTTATTGGAGCACAGTTCCCTGACGGTTGCACCTGCCTGAAAAAACCTGGAATTCGCCTGCAAATTAGACGATGTGCGTTATTGCGTCGCGCCGCGCTCTTCGCCATAGTTTGCTGGCCACGCACACGGAAGCCGGAAAGGACCGGTGCGGGCCGCAACCTGGGAGGGTGAATGACGAGCGTTCCTGCCGCGAGCGGTGTTACCCGGCCAGCGACGGCCGCGGCCATCGATATGATCGGTGTGCACAAGTGGTACGGCGAATTCCACGTCCTGAAGAACATCAATCTCAGTGTCGGCGCGTGGCGAGAAGATCGTGATCTGCGGCCCCTCGGGCTCTGGTAAGTCGACCCTCATCCGCTGCATCAACCGGCTCGAGGAGCACCAGAAGGGCGACATCTTCGTCGAGGGTTCGCGGCTGACCACCGACCTGCGCCAGATCGACAAGATTCGTGCCGATGTCGGCATGGTGTTCCAGTCGTTCAACCTGTTTCCGCATTTGACGATCCTGGACAATCTTTGTCTGGCGCCGATCTGGGTGAAGAAGATGCCACGGCGCGAGGCCGAAGCCGTCGCCATGCAGTATCTGACGCGCGTCAAGATTCCGGAGCAGGCGCACAAGTACCCGGGCCAGCTGTCGGGTGGCCAGCAGCAGCGCGTCGCAATCGCGCGCGCGCTCTGCATGAACCCGCGGATCATGCTGTTCGACGAGCCGACCTCGGCGCTCGATCCTGAGATGATCAAGGAAGTGCTCGACGTCATGATCGAGCTGGCCCACTCGGGCATGACGATGCTCGTCGTCACCCACGAGATGGGTTTTGCGCGGTCCGTCGCCGACCGCATCATTTTCATGGACCGCGGTGAGATCGTCGAGCAGGGTCCGCCAAAGACGTTCTTCGCCAATCCGCGGGAGGAGCGCACGAAGCTGTTCCTGTCGCAGATCCTCAATCACTGACACTGCACGCAGAAGAGTTGAAGGTGTTGCGCATCTGGAACAGCAACGGCGCGGCAGCTTCAATTTGACAGGGCCGGCAACAATCGGGACTCTAGCCACATCCGAGGCCTGATCCCCGAGAGGGCCAACCGGCACCAAGCAAACGCGGCGCAAACGCTCCGCTAACTCGTAATGAAAGGGAGTTCAAAACATGAAACATCTTCTGAAGACCAGCGCGGTCGCCATGGCGGCGCTGCTCGGGCTGGCCGGGACCAGTTGGGCGCAGGCACCAGCGCCTGCGGCGCCCGCCGGAAAAACACTCGAGATCATCAAGGCGCGCGGCCAGCTCAGCTGCGGCGTCTCCACCGGTAATCCCGGTTTCTCGAACCCCGATGACAAGGGTAAGTGGACCGGCTTCGACGTGGACTTCTGCCGCGCCGTCGCGGCGGCGATCTTCGATGACCCCGAGAAGGTTTCCTACAAGCCGCTGACCGCCAAGGAGCGCTTTACGGCGCTGCAATCCGGCGAGGTCGACATTCTCTCGCGCACCACGACGTGGACCATTCAGCGCGACAGCTCGCTCGGTCTCGTGTTTGCCGGGATCATGTACTACGACGGCCAAGGGCTGATGGTGTCGAAAAAGCTCAACGTCAAGTCAGCCAAGGAACTCAACGGCGCGTCGATTTGCGTGGCCACCGGCACCACCACCGAGCGCAACCTCGCCGATTACTTCCGCTCGAACAAGATCGAGTACAAGCCGGTCGTGTACGAAAAGGCGGACGAAATCATCACCGCCTATCAGGCGGGCCGCTGTGACGTCTTCACGACCGACCAGTCGAGCCTCTACACCCAGCGCACGCGGATGCAGGTGCCGGCTGACCACGTCGTGCTGCCGGAGATCATCTCGAAGGAGCCGCTCGGGCCGGCAATTCGTCAGGGCGACTTCCAGTTCTTCACGTTGGTCAAGTGGGTCTATTACGGTCTGATCAATGCCGAGGAACTCGGCATCACGCAGAAGAACGTGGTGGATTTCGCCGCCAACAACAAGAAGCCCGAGATCATGCGCGCGCTCGGCAATGACGGGGACTTCGGCCCCGGCATCGGTCTGACCAAGGACTGGCTGGTCCGTGTCGTCAAGCACGTCGGCAACTACGAGGAGATGTACGAGCGCACGCTCGGCGAAGGCTCCCCGATCAAGATTGCCCGCGGCTACAACCGGTTGTGGAGCAAGGGCGGGCTGCAGTACGCGCCGCCGATCCAGTAACGCCCGACACCATCGCCGCCGGCCCCCAGGGGCCGGCGGTCTTGCATCCGGCGTCGCAACGATGCCGCAGTAGACCGCCGCATCATGTGACCGGCCGGAGTGACATCAGGACATGGCCATCACCTCAAAACCGGGCAGCGGGCGGCGGCGCGGCGATCCTGCGGATACGTCGCTGCTGGCCATGCTCAACCGCCGCGAGGTGCGCGAGGCGATCTATCAGGTTCTCATCGTCATCGCTCTGGTGGCGCTGTTCTGGATGATCATTTCAAACACCATCACCAACCTGCGGAAACAGAACATCGCATCGGGCTTCGGCTTCTGGAACCAGATCGCCGGCTTCGACATTTCCCAGACCCTGATCGACTACACATCGCGCTCGAGCTATGGCCGCGCATTCTGGGTCGGGCTGCTGAATACACTCGTGGTGTCGGCAATCGGCATCGTGCTGGCGACGCTGGTCGGCTTCACAATGGGCATCGCCCGGCTGTCGTCGAACTGGCTGATCGCGCGCATCGGCACGATCTATGTCGAGATCGCCCGCAACATTCCGCTGCTGCTGCAGCTCTTCATCTGGTATTTCGCGGTTCTGAAGAACTTGCCGGCGCCGCGCAACAGCGTCGTCATTCCCGGCGGCAGCTTCCTCAATGTGCGCGGCCTCTTCATGCCGCAACCGCTCTATGCGCCGGGGCTCGAGTGGGTCGGTGCGTGCCTGGCGCTCGGCATCATCGGCTCGATTGCAATCGCCATCTGGTCGCGCCGCCGCCAAATGCTGACCGGGCAGCGCTTTCCCGTGTTGTTGACGACGCTCGGCCTCGTCGTCGGTCTGCCGCTGCTGGTGGCGGCGCTGGTCGGGTTCCCGATGACGTTTGAGTATCCGGAACTCAAGGGTTTCAACTTCCAGGGTGGGCTCGTCGTTACGCCGGAGTTCATGGCGCTGCTGATCGGCCTGGTGTTCTACACAGGCGCCTTCATCGCCGAGATCGTCCGCGCGGGCATCCAGGGCGTCGGCAAGGGCCAGAAGGAGGCGGCGCGCGCGCTCGGCCTCTCGACCGGCACCATGTTGCGCCTCGTGGTCATCCCGCAGGCCATGCGCATCATCATTCCCCCGCTGACCAGCCAGTTCCTCAATCTCACCAAGAACTCTTCGCTTGCGGTTGCGATCGGCTATCCCGACTTGGTGAGCGTCTTTGCCGGCACCGTGCTGAACCAGACCGGCCAGGCGATTGAGGTCATTTTCATCACCATGCTCGTCTACCTGACCCTTTCGCTGACCACGTCGGCCTTCATGAATTGGTTCAATGCCCGCATGGCGTTGGTCGAGAGGTGATGTGATGCAACAGCTCGATCGAGCGGGGTCCCCGCCAGCCTTTGTACCGTCGCCCGACCTTGCCCCGCCCCGATCGGAGGTGGGCGTCATCGGCTGGCTGAAGCATAACCTGTTCTCGTCCCTGTCGAACACCGTGCTCACGGTGATCGGGTTATGGATCCTCTACAAGCTGGTGGTGGGCGCGCTCAATTGGGCGGTGTTCTCGGCTGTCTGGACCGGCGAGGACGGCAGCGTCTGCCGTCGCGACGACGTCGGGGCCTGCTGGCCATTCGTGAAGGCGAAGTTCAGCCAGTTCATCTACGGTCGCTACCCGGATGCCGAGCGCTGGCGGGTCAATCTGTCGTTTCTGCTGGGCTTGTCCGCGCTGATCCCGCTGGTGCTGCCGGGCACGCCGGGCAAGCGCTATATCGGCCTCTACGGCCTCTTTGTGCTGCCGGTCCTCATCACCATCCTGCTGGCCGGCGGTTTCTTTGGCCTGCGGCCGGTCGCGACCGAACTGTGGGGCGGCCTGCTGGTCAGCCTTGTCGTCGCCGTTTGCGGCATCGTCGGCTCGTTCCCGATCGGCATCGTGCTGGCGCTGGGCCGGCGGTCGCGCATGCCGGTGGCGCGGTGGGCTTCGATCTTCTTTATCGAGTTCGTCCGCGCGGTGCCGCTGATCACGATTCTCTTCATGTCGTCGGTGATGCTGCCGCTGTTCCTGCCCGAGGGCGTGTCCTTCGACAAACTGCTGCGCGCGCTGATCGCGGTGATGTTCTTCTCGGGCGCCTATATGGCCGAGACCATTCGCGGCGGCCTGCAGGCTATTCCGCGCGGCCAATTCGAGGCGGCCGACGCGCTGGGCCTGCGCTACGGCCAGAAGATGGGCCTCATCGTGCTGCCGCAGGCACTGAAGCTTGTCATTCCCGGCATCTGCAACAGCTTTGTCGGCCTTGCGAAGGATACCAGCCTCGTGCTGATCATCGGTATCTTCGATTTGCTCGGCATCATCCAGCTCAACCTGACGGACGCCAAGTGGTTCGCGCCGGGTGTGCCGATGACCGGTTATATCTTCGCCGCCATGGTGTTCTGGGTGATCTGCTTCGGCATCTCTCGCTATTCGTCCTGGCTCGAGCGCCGGCTCGCCGCCGGCGACCAGCGGTAGCGGGGCGGCGGGTCGGCCGCCCCGTGTCGCAATGGTCACTTTTTCGCAGCTTTGGTGTCCGCATCGATCGCATCCAGCGCCGTTTTGGCGGTGCGGAAGGCGTCGATCGTGCCGGGGAAGCCGGCATAGAGCGCGGTGTGGATCAGGGCTTCGCGGATTTCGTCCTTCGTGCATCCGTTGTTGATGGCGCCCTTCACATGCACGCCGAGTTCATGTGGCCGGTAGAGCGCGGTGAGAATGCCGAGGGTGATCAGACTGCGCTCCTTCTTCGTCAGGCCCGGGCGGCCCCAGATTGCGCCCCAGCCCATCTCCGTGACGAGGTCCTGGAGCGGTTTGGTGAAGGGGTCAACGTTGGCCATCGACCGCTCGACATGGGCGGCGCCGAGCACTTCTTTGCGCAATTTCAAGCCTTTATCGAAGGTCGTATCGGTCATTGTGGTCTCCGTTGGTTTAGGGTGGATGGGCTCAAAGTACCGAGCAGCGAAGCAGACTTCGTCCGGTCCACCAACGGTTCAATGGCCATTTTGGCTCGCTCACCCGTGCAAATCTTAATCTTTCGGGCCTAGCGTCGTGTTTGCGTGACCCGTCGCCGCCAGAGGCGCGTCATGTCATTCCCGGCGTAGGCCACAGTCTGGCTTGGTGGAGCGGATAATGTCGTATATGCTTGCAGCTCTACTTGTCGTCGTGGCCGGCCTGATATTCTGGGCTGCGATGTCCCGGGACTTCCTCGCGAAGCAAATGAAGGCTCGTAAGGCGCACGCCGATCAGCGCGCGCGGTTTTCTGGGAAGCAAGCGGCCGAAGGGCCAATCAGACTGAAGCGCGCGGCCAAGCGCAGCTTCGGCAATCGCTGAGGGCGGGCGCGTCCAGGCGAGCGGATCTGTGACGCACGATACTTAACGACCCCACGGGGACGCGGCCGCTCGCTCAAGCGACCCGACGTGGTGGTTCGAGCGAAACCGATTTGCGCGTGCGTCCGAGTTCCGAGGCCATCCGGCATCGCCGGCAGGCGGGGCGACGGCGCAGGCGCGCAACCGTTCATAGGAGTGAGTCGTGGCAATCCATCTCTTCAAAGTCGGCCAGACCGTCACATTCTCGCCGGGCCGCACCAGCATGGCGGCCTCGTCGCGCGAGTACAAGATCGTCCGCCTGCTGCCGCCGGAAGAGGGCCAAAATCTCTATCGCATCAAGGGTATCGCGGAAACGTTCGAGCGGAACGCCAAAGAGAGCGATCTTTCGCGGCGCTGATGGCGCGCTCCGACTGATGTCACCATCGTGGCGTCCGTCGCCAACTGCGGTGCTCTCTCGACGAACGTTACAATCGCCGGACTAGGCGAGCCCGCCGAGGGCAGCATCGATGAGGGCCTTGATCTCCGCCTCGTGCCAGTACTTGACGCCAACCGCCGGCGTGGCGACCGCGGCGCGTCCTGCGCGACGGACCATGCGCCCGGCGATGCGTTCTAGCCGGCGGTCGAGATGCGTAAAATACCCCATGTTTTCGGGCTCTTCTTCGCACCAGACGAGCTCAGCGCCGGGGTGCGCTGCCAGTGCCGTTGCGAGATCGGCTTCAGGGAGCGGATGCAACTGCTCGACGCGAATAAGAGCCACTGCCTTGTCGAGCCGGCGCGCGGCACGGGCCGCAGCAAGCTCGTAGTAGACCTTGCCCGTGCACAGGATGACGCGTCTGGCAGCCGTCACGCTGGTATCGGGAATGACGAGTTGGAAGCCCGATCCGGCGGCGAACTCGGCGAGCGTCGATACGCAAGCCTTGTGGCGCAGCAGCGCTTTGGGCGTGAGGATCAGCAAGGGTTTGCGGAACGGACGGTGCATCTGCCGCCGCAGCGCATGGAACAGATTGGCCGGCGTCGAGGCATTGACGAGTTGGAGGTTGGCGCCGGCACAGGCTGCCAGCAGCCGCTCCGGGCGCCCGGTCGAATGGTCGGGACCGCCGCCGTCGAGGCCATGCGGGAGCAGGATTACCAGCCCCGATGATCGCAGCCAGCGATCCTCGCCGCAGGTGATCGCCTGATCGAAGACGGCTTGCGCGTAATTCAGGAACTCGCCGAACTGTGCTTCCCAGATCACCAGCCGCTTTGGATCGGCCAGCGACAGCCCATATTCGTAGCAGAGCACGGCATGTTCGATTAGCGGGGTGTTGTGGATCTCGGCGAGCCCGGGCGATGTGGCGGCCGGCGCCAGCGTCATGTGCCGCGCCCCCGTCGCCTGATCGTGGATCTCGAGATGGCGCTGAGTGAAGGCGCCGCGCACGCTGTCCTGGCCGCCAAAACGGACCGGCATACCTTCTGACAGTAAGGATGCGAGCGCCAGCGCTTCGCCGGTCGCCCAATTGATGCCTTGCTCGGTCTCGATCGAGCGGCGGCGCTCGTCGAGAAATCTGGCGACCTTCGGGTCGACGGCAAACCCTGCTGGCGGCGTCGTGATCACCGTGCCGATGGACTTCAGGCGTGTGGCAGGGAGGCCGGTCGGCACGAACGTGCACATCTCCGTCTCGATGCCGGCGCGCAGGCCCTTCCAGGCGCCATCGAACCAGTCCGCCGCGTTCACTTTGTAGGCGGTGGCGCCGTCGAAGGCGTCGCGCATGGCCGCACGGGTCTCGGTGCGCGTGGTCTCAGCACCGGCTGTTGCAATCCCCATGTCCGTGAGGCGCGCGGTATACAATTGATGCACGGGCGCCAGGGCGTCGATCGCCTGATACATCGCGGGTTGCGTGAAGCGCGGTTCGTCGATTTCGTTGTGGCCGGGGCGCCGGTAGCAGACGAGATCGATCAGGATATCGGTCGCGAAGTTGGCCCGCCAGTTGGCGGCGACCAAGCCCGCACGCCAGACCGCGTCAGGATCGTCGCCGTTGACATGCAGCACGGGCGCCTCGATCAGCCGGGCGATGTCGGTGGCGCCGCGCGCCGTGCGGCCTTCCTCCGGGTTGGTTGTGAATCCCAGCTGGTTGTTGATCACGACATGGATGGTGCCGCCGATGTCGAAGGGGCCGAGCCCCGAGAGTTGCAGCATCTCGGCGACGAGGCCTTGTCCGGCGAAGCTCGCGTCGGTGTGGAGCAGCAGCGGCAGTACCTGGCGGTGACCGGTCTCGCCGCGAGCCTGCTGCTTGGCGCGGGCGCGGCCTTGCGTGATGATCGGCGTCAGCTGGAGGTGCGAAGGATGCGGGGAGACCGAGATGTGCAACGTCCGGCCGCCGGTATCGAGCTCTCCTGAGTAGCCCAGATGATAGGCGACATCCGACGAGCAGACGAGCCCGTCGGGCACCGCGGTCTTGCCCAGGATCTCGGGGATCATGACGTTGAGTGGCTTGCCCAGCACATTCGCCAGCATGCTGAAGCGGCCGCGATGCATGCCGCCGATCACCGCTTCCTCGATGCCAAGGCGTGCGCTTTCGGCAAGAATGATATCGAGTGCGACCAGGAAGGTCTCGGCGCCTCCGAGGCCGAACAACTTGCCGCCGGGGATGCGCTGGTTGAGGGCGCTTTCGAAGGCTTCCGCCCGCGTCAGCAGGCGCAAAATCTCCTGGCGGTGGGCGGTGTCTGGCTGCCCGGCGTCGACGGTCTCGGCCTGCGTCTCGAGCCAGCGCCGGCGCTGGGTGTCGTGGATGTGCCCGATCTCCCAGCCGATGGTGCCGCAGTAGGCTCGCTCCAGACGCGCGACTAGCGGCGCCGCGGCGCGTGCGTCCAGACCGTAGTGTGTGGGCGTTAACTCCGGGACATCGACGGGGCGTGCGAGACGCAGGGGATCGAGCCGGGCGCGCAGGAACCCCCGGGTTCGGTAGGCCTCGGTCAGCGCGACCTCGCCCCCGCCAGAACTCCAGTGGCCGGAACTCCAGTGGCCCGAACTCCAGCGACTGGACGCCGGCCGGCGCTGAGTTGCGGGGGCGCCCGATGTTGCCGCGAAGAGGGCTTCCAGCGCTCCGGGATCGCCGACGCCGAGGAACCGGTCTTCATCGTCGGTTGCGGCGCGGGCATCTGGCAGAACGGGCGCACGCGGATGCTGGTTCATCGGTCTCTTGTCCGGCGTCGGCCGGTCCCCTCAGCGTGAATCTGTAGCGCAGTCTAAGCTGGCGCGGGCGGCTTGGCCACGCCAGGGTCGGGGGTATCAGCGGGAGCGCCGTGGCATTTACGGAAGCCCCTTCACCGGCTTCAAGCGGCCGTCTAGATCGATGGCGGATTTGACTGCGAGAGGGCGACGCAGCCAAGCGCTGGCACCCGGACGGCTGTGGAGATAAGCTCTATCCAGTCGCTGGGAGGGAAAGCCATGGTGTCTGTCATTCGAGGTGCGTTCGGCTCCGTGTTGGCCTTGGCCGTTGGCCTCAGCGCGGCCAGCGCCCAGACCTATCCGGCTAAGTCCGTGCGGATTATCGTGCCGTTCGCGGTCGGCGGACCAGCCGATATCTATGCCCGCTTCGTCGGGCAGAAGTTGTCCGAAGCGCTCGGCCAGCCGTTCGTTGTTGAGAACAAGCCGGGCGCGGGCTCTGTGGTCGGCACCACCGAGGCCGCTCGCGCTGCCCCCGATGGCCACACGCTGCTGATGATGTCGAACACGCACACGACGAATGAATCGTTGGTCAAGGACAAACCGTTCGCGCTGATGCGCGACTTTGTCGGCGTCGCACCGATCAATGCGTCGGATCTCGTTCTGGTCGTGCATCCCTCGGTGGCGGCCAAGACACTCGCCGACTACATTGCATTGGCTAAGGCTCAGCCGGGCAAGCTCAACTATGCGTCGTCGGGAAACGGCACGCCCTATCACATGGCGGGCGAGCTTTTCAAAGCCATGAGCGGGACCGACATCCTGCACATACCGTTTAAAGGCAGCTCCGGCGCCCGCAACGATGTCATTTCAGGGCAGGTGATGATGATGTTCGACGCCATTACGACGATGGCGGGGAATGTCCAGGCGGGCCAGGTGCGGGCGCTCGGCACGACGGGCAAGCAGCGCTCGCCCGTGTTGCCGGATGTGCCGACGATTTCGGAGGCGGGAGTTCCCGGTTACGAGGCGACGATTTGGCTCGGGATCATGGCGCCGAAGGCCACGCCGCAGGCCGTGGTTGACCGCCTCAACAGTGAGATCGGCAAGGTGATTGCCGATCCCGCGACCGCTGCGGCCTGGCAAAAGCAGGGCGCGCAGGGCATGCGGATGTCGCCGGCTCAGTTCGACACATTTCTGACCGCCGACATCCAGAAGTGGGCGGGAATCGTCAAACTCTCGGGGGCCAAGGCCGAATGACCGACCGCCAGTTGGTGATCCTCAGTGGCGGCGCCGCGAATGGCCTCGTCAATGCCCTCGCAGCCACACTTCAGAAGGACATCGGATTTGCGATTTCCGGAACGTTTGGTGCGGTTGGCGCCATGCGCGACAAGCTGCTCGCCGGTGCGCCCGCCGATCTGCTGATCCTGACGCGGGCGCTGATCGACGCGCTGGCCCAATCGGGGCATGTCGACCCCGGCAGCATCCGCGATATCGGGGTCGTGCGAACAGCCGTCGCCGTGCGACGGGGCGATCCATTGCCATTGGTGGGGAAGGCTGAGGACCTGAAGGCGGCGTTGCTGGCAGCGGACGAATTTCACGTGCCCGACACCCGGCTCTCGACGGCTGGCCAGCATATCGCCGGCATGCTATCGGCGCTCGCTATCGGAAGCGCGGTCGGGGACCAGCTCCGCGAGCACCCCAACGGCCAGACGGCGATGGCCGCCCTCGGTGCCAGTCGTTCGGCTCGTCCCATCGGGTGCACGCAGGTCACCGAGATCCTCAATACGCCGAGTGTCACGCTGGTGCGCACATTGCCGGCTGAGTTCGACCTGGCGACGGTCTATACGGCGGCTGCGGCGGCCAAAGCTGCCAACGGCGCTGCGGCGCGACGATTTGCGGCCATGCTTGCGGCACCAGACGCAACCGCGGTCCGAGCGTCCATCGGCTTCGAGCCGTTGTTACCAACCCCACAGAATTCGTGAGATCCGCCATGCTCGACCCAGCGCGCACCCCCGTTATCGTCGGCGCCGCACAGATCACCGATACAACCTCGGCGCCTGAGAATGCCCGCACACCGCTCGGGTTGCTCGTCGATGTCGTTCGCAAGGCCGGAGAGGACACCGGATCGGGCGACGCCCTGCTCAAGGCGATCGATTCACTCACAGTGATCCGCCTGTTCGCGGATTCAAACCCCCGTTTCAAGTCGCCGTTCGGGCGCATGGCGAACCCACCCTGGTCGGTCGCGCAAGCCATCGGCGCCGCACCCAACGAGTTGCTCTACCCCATCGGTGGCGGAAACATGCCGCAAGTGATGCTGTCGCGCGCCTGCGAGCGGATCGCGCGCGGGGAGTCCTCGGTAGCCCTGATCACCGGATGCGAGCCGCTGCGAACCGAGCTCGCCGCGCGCCGCGCCGGGCTGACCCTCGATTGGAACGAGGATGCGCCGTCCGGACCCGACGAGATGGGCGGCCACCGAAATGGCTATTCAGATCACGAGGCGCTGCATGGCGTTCGTGCCGCGATCAACGTTTATCCCATGATCGAAAACGCGATCCGCGGCGCGCGCGGGCGTTCGATCGCGGATCATCAACGCCACCTCGGGCGCGTCTTCGAGCGGTTCGCGGCTGTGGCGAAGGCCAATCCGCTGGCGACGCGGCGCAAAGGATATTCCGCGGACGAGATCATCACGGTGTCGAAAGAGAACCCGATGATCGGCTTTCCCTATACGAAGCTGATGAACGCCAGCGCCTATGTCGACATGGCGGCGGCACTGATCGTGTGCTCGGTGGCGATGGCCGACGAAGCGGGCGTGCCCGCCGAGAACCGCGTCTATCTGCATGGCTGTGCCGAGGGCGTCGATCACTGGACAATCTCGGAGCGGTTGGATCTGGCCCGCTCGCCCGCAATCCGTGGCGTGGTGGCGAAGACGTTCGACATGGCGGGCCGCACGATCGAGGATGTCGGCGCGTTCGATATCTACAGTTGCTTCACGTCGGCCGTTGAGATCGCGTGCCAGGAAATCGGGTTGTCTGAAGATGATCCGAGAGGCCTGACGGTCACGGGCGGCTTGCCCTACTTCGGTGGGCCCGGAAACAATTACGTGACGCATTCGATTGCGGAGATGGTGCATCGGGTGCGGGCTAAGCCCGGCTCCTTCGGGCTCGTCACGGCGAACGGCAACTACGTGACCAAACACGCGGCGGGTTTGTTCTCGACGACACCCGTGTCGAAGCCCTGGGAGCGCGAGGAACCAAAAGTTCTACAGCGCCATCTCGACAGCTTGCCGAAACCAGCATTCAGCGAGACCCCATCCGGCGCCGCCCGCATCGAGACGTACACCGTCATTCATGGCCGTGGCGGTCCGGAGATGGGAATCGTCATGGGCCGCCTCTCCGAGAATAACGCCCGGTTTCTGGCGCTAACCCTGTCTGATGAGGCGACGCTCAGAGAATTCGAAGCCGGCGATCAACTCTCCCGGCCCGGCTCCGTGTCGCAAAAAGACGGCCGAAACATCTTCATCCCGGCCTGAGGATAAGCCCATTTTGATTGGGCCTTTACGCCGCCGCTGCGTCGACGATCTTCGTGCGCATCGTCGGTAGGGGCGCGCATCTCCTGCCTCACGATGGGCGCGATCTCGCCCAAATTCCGGCCACTTCGCGTCGCCTCTTTCTGTGCATCGTTGATATCGGTTCATCCAATCATTCGCGTCGTGGAGTTTCATTCCGGTCGCTGGCGCTCCTTGAGAGCCGGGCAGGCCAGGCATTGAAGCCGGTACCACAACACGACGGCGAATGATCCCGGCGGGATCAACGATGCGCAGGCGGGAGCGGCACGAGCAGACAGGACGGAAACAGCACGCGGAAGCAAGCGTGCCCACCATTGGGGAAGAGACATGGGGCAGTTCGAACGCGGCGGTTGGCGCGTGCGCGGAATGATTTTAGGCGTGACGGCGGCCTTGCAATTCGCGGCGCCGGCCTTCGGGCAGGATACGCAGGCGGCAGATCAGCGGGCGGCGGCACGAGCGGCCCAGCAGGCCCGCGAAGCTTACCGCGAGCGTCTCAACGAGAATGTGCTGTTCCTGATGGGTGGGCAGCTCGGTGCGGCCTACATTGCGGTGGCCCATGACATCTCGGTTGTCGTCGAGGCGGGACTTGATTTGCGGGTGCTGCCAGTGGTTGGTGGCGCCGGCGTGCAAAATGTTCACGACGTGGTGTTTCTGCGCGGCATCGACCTCGCGCTGACAAATGTCCAGACGCTGGATCTACTGAAGAAATCGGGCGAGCTCGGACCGAACCTCGATCGGCAGGTGTCCTACATCTCGCCGCTCTTTCCCGAGGAGATGCAGGTACTGGTGCGCGGGAACGTACGCACGATCGAGGATCTGCGCGGCAAGAAAGTCAACGTCAATAACAAGGGCAGCTCCACGGCGCTCTTGGTCCCGACCGTCTTCAAGGATCTGGGGATCGATATCGAGATCGTCAATATGGGCCAACCCGACGCGATCCAAAAAATGCGTAATGGCGAGATCGAGGCCACAGTCTGCATGTGTCCAAAGCCGGTGCCGGCCTATGCCGCGGTCAGTCCTGAATTGGGTTTCAAGCTTATCGACGTGCCCTTTGTGCCGGCGCTGCAAGGCAAGTACCTGCCAGCCAGCATAAGCGCCGACGATTACAAGGCCCTCGTGACGAAGGGGCAACCGCTGGAGACGATCGCCAGTAGCACGGTGCTGATCACCTTCAACTGGCCCCGCGGATCGGTGCGGTACAATCGGACGGCCAAGTTCGTCGACGCGTTCTTCACGAAGTTCGCCAATCTGCAGAAACCACCGCGCCATCCGTTGTGGAAGACGGTGAACTATGCAGCGACTCTTCCAGGTTGGAACCGATTCCCGGCGGCGCAGGAATGGCTGGATCGTTCGGGCCGCCAGCAGACCGTCGCGGTAGAGGCGGCGTTCGCCGAGTTCATCAAGCAGAAGGTTGCGAAGGGCGATCCCACGCCGGACGGTGAGGAACGTGAGCGGCTGTTCCGCGAATTCCTTGAGACATCGCAGAAGAAGAAGACCAACTGACGGGCGGTGCCCGCAAACTGCGTGTTTTGCGTGGCCCGCGCCCTGATGGCGCGATCCGGCCAGCCCGCCGTCAAGGATTAAACCGTCATGCCCGCCAAACCAGAGCTGTCCAATCTCGATGATGTCAAAGAGCTGCTGCGGCGGCTCGAAGAAACGTCGGCGGGGGAGAGCCCCGTTCCCCACCGCAATCCCGGCGGCGAGCGCAAGTCGCTGCTGCAGCCGTTGGAGCCTTCGCCGTTCGAGCGCCCGTCGCCGCCGCCGGCACGGTCTGTGGATGTGGCGCCCGAGATGCCATCGATCGTCAGAGCTACGGCTGAGGCACGTAGCGAGGGTGCGGCGTCCGCGTCCAGTTTGCCACCGCCCGTACGAATGACGCCCTTTGAACCCGCGCGCCGCGGCGGCTCGCTGCGCTGGCTGGGCCCCCTCATCTTTCTTGGCGGCGGCGCCGGGGTGCTGTGGATGGTCAGCCAGGACTTTCGCGATCGGAACTTGCGGGCTGTCCAGGCGGTGAACAAATCGGCGGCGCCGACGCGTCCCGAGCTGCCGAGAACCGAGACGAGCCCGCCGTCAGCACAGCCGCCTGCGGCCCGCGCCGCAGCCCCGGAGCCTGTACGCGAGCCCGTGGCCGCCCCGGTGACCATTGCCGTGCCCCCGCCCCAGCCAACGCTGCCGCCTCCGGAAAAGGCTGCCGAGATCGTCAAGGCGCCAAGCCCCAGTCCGCCACCGGTTCCGGCATCGCCTAAAGTCGTCTCGCTGCCGCCGCCGGCTTTGGAAACACCTGTCAGGGCGATCCCCGCGCCGGTCCCCGCCGAACGGCCGGCGGCCCGTGCGGCCCAGCCCGCGCCCGCGCCGCAGGCCCCACCAATGGCCGATAACATCCGGCCCGACGATGCGTCGCTTGCGCGCCTCTTGGAGCAGGGCCAACAGCAGCTGACTGCGGGCCACGTCGGTGCGGCGCGCCATCTGTTCCAGCGGGCAGCGGAAGGCGGTCTTGGCTTGGCCGCACTGTTGCTAGGCGATACCTACGATCCGTCAGTGCTCTATCAGATGGGCGCGCGCGGCATCGTCGGCGACGTCGACAAAGCCATCCAGTGGTACGAGCGCGCCGACGAGCTGGGCGAACCCCAGGCCAAATCACGCCTTTTGGGCATCGGGGGCCGATGAGCGAGATGCCGATCATGCCGTTCGACGGCACCCTTGGACATTCAGTCACCGCGGGAACGGCCCCGTCATTTGCTGCGACCGGCGCGTCGCTCGAACTGTTGCGCCGCGAGCTCATGCGGTGTGGTCCGGAACTCTCGCGCCTGCTTGAGCCCGCCTATGGCGAGACGGTGGCGGAGGTGATGCGTTCGCTCGAGGGGCAAGTGTGCCGGATCGCAGTGGTCGGGCAGGTGAAAGCCGGCAAAAGCTCCTTCATCAGCGCGCTCGTGGGGCGGCCGCATCTGCTGCCAAGTGATGTGAACCCGTGGACCACCGTGGTCACGAGCCTGCATTTTCGTGATGCTACGGCGCCAAACGATCGCGCAGTGTTCACGCTCTTCGACGCGGACGAGTGGCAACGGATCGCGGAGGGTGGTGGCGCCTTGCGCGAGCTGACCGAACGCCTGGTGCCCGGTTTCAATACCGAGTTGCTGCGGCTGCAACTCGAGACCATGCGGCGGCGCACCGAGCAGCGGCTCGGGCCCGATTTCACGTCGATGTTGAGCCAGCGCCACGAGTTCTCGTCGATCACGCGGCCCTTGTTGGAACGCTACGTCAGCGCTGGCCACGACGGCCTGGACCCCGCAACCGACGTCGGTCGCTTCTCGGATATCACGAAGTCTGCCGACCTCTATTTCGACACACCGCGCCCGGGGTTTCCGGTGTCATTGATCGATACACCCGGCACCAATGACCCCTTGCTCGTCCGGGACGAGATCACGCGCCAGAGCCTGGGTTCGGCCGACATCTACATCGTCGTGCTGACCGCGCAGCAACCACTGTCGGCCGGCGATCTCGCGCTCCTGCGCATCCTGCGCGGTCTGCACAAGGAACGCGTCATCATCTTCATCAACCGCATTGATGGCCTGCGCGACATTGCCGGCGATGCCGAGCGCGTTGCGTCACACGTCAAGGCGCGTTTGCGGGAGGAGTTCCCCGCCGCCCGTATTCCGATCATCGTCGGAAGCGCCTGGTGGGCGAATTGCGCGCTCACGGGTCATCCCGGTGATGTCGCACGCGCCATGACGCCGACGTTCCAGGCCTACGCACGTCATTTTGGCGCCCCAGTGTTCTCGGGCGACCCGGCGCAGCCGCCGCCATCGCCATCCGCCGTGGTCCAGACGTTGATGCACTGCTCGGGCCTGCCGTCGGTCTGCCGGGCAATCTCTGATCTGATGTCGACCGGCAACAATGCTCACCTGATCCGGCAACTCTCAGCCTACCTGTTGGAGCTGGCGCGCTCGCAGGAAGCAACGGAGCGGTCGAGCTTGCGGTCGCTGGAGAGGGTGACGGTCGAGAGCCGGGCCGTGGCGTCGGACCGGGCGCGGAACGCTCAGGTTTGGCGCCAGGAACTCGAGCAATTGACGGCCGCCAGCCAGCAGATGCAGGAGAGTGTCGGTGTTTTCAAGAGCTCGCTGGATCGATTGACCGAGCGATGCGTCACGGATTTGCGGTCGCTGCTGGGGCAATGCATCTCGCGCTACACCGAGGAGGCCGTCTCGCAACTGGCCGTCGCCTACGATACCAACGCCAGCCGCGCTTGGCGGTGCGATCCGGCGCCGCTCAGGGATGATCTGCAAGTCGAGTTCCTGCGGGTCTTTCGGCACTGGGAGGGCAAGCTCCTGCAGACCGATCAGGCCGTTCGCGGTCATCTGCGCGCGCTGAGCGAGGACGGAGTGCTGCGCGGCGTGGTCGAGGTTGCGAATTCAGCTACGCCCGGGTTTGAGCGCTATCCCGACCTGTCGTCGATCGGCAGCCAGCTCGCGCTCGACCTCTCGCATCCCTGGTGGGCGGCGTGGTGGCGCGGGCGGCCGTCGCTGTCGAGCCGCACGATCGAGCTGCGCCGGTTGCTGCGGGCCGAATTCGTTCCTGTGATCGATGAGCTGGCAGCGGTTGCAAGCCAGTCGCTCGGCCACCGTGCGTCGCTGATGGTGCGCCAGATCTCGACGGCGACGCTCGATGTCGTCAATACGCTCCACCAGCGCCGGGCCGAGCTGTTGGGTCAACTGGAGTCGGGCGATCCCAATGGCAATGGCGGCGACCCGTCGGTGTTTGCCTCCAGGTTCGATGCGGCGCGCACCCGCGTTGAGGCCTGGACGGCCTTGCGCGCGTCGTTGCAAGGTCTGGCCGACCGCGGAGAGCGGTTGGCAATGGAGCCAGCTCTGATAACGTGAGGTTTGAGTAAGTCTGTTTTGCGTCAGGATTAGAGTATGAGCGTTCACGGACCGACACGAGAGTTCCTCGCCCAGTTGGCTGCCACGCGCGCACGGGTCGACGCGCTGGCGCAGACAACTGGAGCGCGCTCGGCGGCGGGCATTCTGCTGCAGAGGATCGACACGCGCCTGTCGCGCCCGCTGCGCGTGATCCTGCTGGGCGAGCCGAACGCTGGAAAATCCTCGCTTGTCAATGCGCTGATCGATCACGAGTGCCTGATGACCGATGTCATCCGTAACACCCGGTTGCCGACGGTCGTGCGCCATGCGCCGAGCATCGAAGCGCGACTGCGTCGCAGCAACGGCGAGTTTGCGAGCCTTTCGATGTCGGGCACGTCTGCGTCGCTGTTAGGTCCGGGCGACGTCGTCGAGCTCGGATTGCCGATCCCGGCATTGGTTCACCGGGCGTTGATCGACACGCCGGGTCTGCAGCCCGACGACGCGACGGCGCCCTGGTTGACGACGCTGCTCGCCGAAGCCGATATCGCGATCTGGTGCACGCTAGCCCCCCAAGCCTGGCGTGCAACGGAGCGGAACCTCTGGATGGCGTTGCCGCGGCGCCTTCAGCGCTCCAGCCTCATGGTCGCCACCCACTCGGATGGGCTCGACAGCACGGATCGCGAGAAGCTGCACGACCGGTTGGCCCGCGATGCCGGTGGCCACTTCGCGGGATTTGCCTCGCCGAGCGCGGCAACATCGTCAGTGCGTTGGCCCACCTCGAACAGGTCTCTCACGACCTTGCGGCGCGGCGTCTCGAAGCGGCCAAATCGTTGATCCGGCGGTTCCGGATTCGCGAGGAGCAGCGCAGCCTGGCAGCAGTACCGCCGGTTGGCGCCGAAGCAGAGGCGGGCTCGGCCGTCGTCATTCCGTTTCCGCTGTCCGGGGAGCGTGTGGCGGTCGAAAGTGCTGTCGCGGTCGGCAGCGGGGTCAGCCGATGAATTTCCAATACGTGTCCTTCTTGGTCACGTAGCCGTCGCGGAACTCCCAGAGATCGCAACCGAGATATTCGAAGGGCTGAGCACCCGTCGGCGTGCCGCGAACGGTCCATTCGGAGATGGCTTTGCTCTGGTCGACGATCCAGTGGCGCATGTCCTCCCAGCGCATGTCGGGAATTTGGCTATAGCGGGCCCGCAGCACCTCAGCGATCTCAGCCTTGCCCCGGCAGACCCGGCCTTCGGGTGCCGTTGGGCCGCGCGCCATCAGCCAGATGCTGTCCTCGGTAAAGTGCGAGACAATGGCTTCGGGGTCCCGGCGATTGAAAGCGTCCTGGATCTCGTCGAGCAGGGCGATGGTCACATGGCGTTTCATGCGTGGTCCCCTCAGCCCCGGAATTGCCGGCGGTCGCCGGCGCGCAACCACAAGCGGATGAGGTGACGGCGCTTTGCTGGTTCGTCGAAATCGACGTAGGGCGTGCGTCCGTGCACGATGGTGCGGTTGTTGAGGATCTGGATCTGTCCGCGCTCCATCCAGAAATCATGCCGGTGGGCCGGGTCGATCAGGAAATTGTTCAGGACTTCGACGGCCTCGTTGCCGGCGTTGTCGAGCACGCGGCCGGTCTTCTTGTAGCCGCGCCGGATCGGGCGGATGTTGAAGCGGATACGAAGGCCGCCATTGTCCGATGCAAAGATCGGATACCAGTTCTCGACGTCGGGCGCCTGATACTCCTGCTTGTCGCGATAGAACGGCTGATAGAGGCGCGGTAGCAGGTCGGGATGCTGGGTTGCGAAATGATTGTGGGCGGCATAGGCGCTCGATAGTGAACTCTTGCCGCCTTCGCGCGCGGTCTGCAGGCAGAGTAGCGAGATGTAGTTGGCCGGGGCCTCGCCCATGGAGCTGTCGTTGTGCATGTCGAGGCCTTCGGGCGTCAGCGCCGTCCGCGTGTCGGCGGTATAGCCCTGGCCGTCGTAGCGGACGTCGTAGACCATCTTGCCGGACCACTCCTGGGCCACCGGTGTCTCGAGCAGGCTACCAAGCAGCCAATAGACGTCGGTCACCCGCTCCTGCGACCAGCGGTCGACGGGCAGCCGGTCGAGGATCACGAAACCGAGGCCCTTATCGAGCCGCGTGCGGACGCCGTCCATCAGCGCCCGGCAGGCTTTGAGTTCGAAATGTCTCGGCTCGAGCACGATGGTCGGTACCGGCGCCTTGGTCTGCTCGGCGACGATGGCCTCAAGCTCGGCCATGCAATCGGGCGTCAGCTTCACGACGAAATCGTCGTCGGCGAGATCGGGGCCGTGCCAGGCCTGAGGCGCGGGGATCGATGCCTGGATAATCTTCGGGTCGGCGATGGTCATCTGGGCGGGCATGGCTCACTCCGTCGAACGTGTCCGGAGGGGAATATGGCCATATCGAAGCGGCTCGTGCAATGCGGGGCTTAGGCTCGCTTGGTTGCGATGGCGAAAAGGTTCGGGGGCTTGCGCCGCAACGCGACCAGCGAAAGCCGTTGCGCTCGATCGCGCAGCGACGGACCCAGCGCATGGGCCTGACAGGCGTAGGTGCGGTCCACCTGGAAGCCTGCCGCTGTCAGCGATTGCGCCAAGGTTGCGGCCGACCAGCTGCGCATGTGCTGCCAGCGATGCATGACGTGGCCGGTCTCCGGGCAGAGCACCCATTCGCGAGACAGGTCCTCCTCGTTCGGCGTCGTTACAACTAACCGTCCACCGGGCTTCAACATGGCGTGCATGCTGGCGAGCGCCGCTTTCAGCGTGGCGTCGTCGAGATGCTCGACCACCTCGAGGCAAAAGCCGAGATCGAACGTGTTGCGGTGGGCTGTCGATCGCGTCAAGGCCAAAGGCGCCGACAAATCCGGCACGGCCCTTGAGGCGGTCGCGGGTGGCGGTCAGCGACCCTTCGGAAACGTCGAAGCCATAGACCTGGGCGCGGCTGGGTGTCAGTGCCTCCAGGAAATAGCCGGCGCCGCATCCGAAATCGACGATGCGCTCCGAGGTGGCGATGAGGTCGCTGAAATGATGGACGAGGCGGTGGCCGACCTGTTTCGTGAAATAGGCGTCCGGTTGGGCCTTGGCGACGAAGTCCCAGAACCGCGCGACGCGCTCCGGGGTCCAATCCACAAACGTGTATCCCGGGGGCAGTTTCGACATGAGGACTCGATGGCGTGGGACGAGGCGATGGCCGCGGGCGGGGCCGGCACGTCGGCGCTGACTTAGCACAGAACGTAGGGACCGCAACCGGCTGGCTGCATGCATTGACAGGAAGCGGCCAGGTGACCCAAACTCGGGCATCCCAGCAATGGTGTGCGCGGTGGTTCCAATCTCGGCGAGGTTGTCATGACGACAAAACTGGACGCTCAGGCCGGCACGGCGACAGTGCTTTTGCCCCGGACGTCAGACCAGATTCTCGGACCGTTCTATCCGCTCGGCGAGCCGTTCAAAGGCGGCGACCTCACGCAGATCGTGGGACGCAAGGGCCAGGCGCAAGGCCAACTCATTTATCTGGCGGGCCGCGTCCTCGACCGGCAGGGTAATCCCGTGCGCTCCGGCAAGGTGCAGATCTGGCAGGCCAATTGTCACGGCAAGTACAATCACCCGAACGACGACAATCCCGCCCCGATCGATCCTTGCTTCGAGGGGTTTGCGGTTGTCACGACCGACGAAGAAGGCCGCTACAGCTTCAAGACCGTCAAGCCCGCTGCCTATCCGGCGTCCCCCGGCCGCATGCGCCCGTCGCACATCCATTTCGAGGTGTTCGGCAAGCGCGAGCGGCTCATTACCCAGATGTATTTTAGGGGCGACGCCCACCACGACACCAATTCATGGCTCCAATCTTCCCATCGCAAAGAGACAATCGTGATGCCGCTGCAAGACGCGGTTAGGGGCATGGAACCAGAGGCCAAGCGCGTAACTTTCGACATCGTGCTGATGCACGGTTGATTGCAGCCAATGGCGTTGCCGTTCGTTGCCATTCCCGCGCAGGCGCCCGTGCACCAAGGCTTCGCCGATGTTGGCGACGCGAAGCTCTGGTATTGGGACACGGGCGGCGGCGGTGAGGCGGTCGTGCTGTCACATCCCGCGTCGCAATCCAGTGAGATTTGGGTTTATCAGCAGCCGGTGCTCGCGGCGGCCGGCTATCGCGTGATCGCGTATTCGCGGCGCGGCGTGTTCAAATCGGAACGTGGTCCGAAGGCGACCGCTGCGACGACAGTCGGCGATTTGACCCGGTTATTGGATAAGCTGAAGGTCGATCGCGCCCATGTGCTCGGCGCAGCGGCGGGCGGCATCGCGGCCCTGGGATTTGCCGTCGCTCACCCCGAGCGTGTGCGCTCGCTGGTGCTGGCCGGAACGATCTTCTCGCCGAACGAGGACGAGTGGCGGCAGGCCTATGCGCGGCTCGGGATGGCGATGGCGCGCGAAAAGGCGATCCCCAGCGACTTTCTGGAACTCGGGCCGTCGTATCGGCGTGAGCCATCCGGAGGGTGTCGCGAAATTCAATGCGTTGGAGCACACCGCAAAAGCGGGCGGGGCTGCTGTCAATCTACCGGTCGGCGCCAACGTCACGTGGGCTGCCATCAAAGCGGCGCGCGTGCCGACGCTCTTGCTGACCGGCGAGGCCGATTTGTTTGCGCCGCCGCCGTTGCAGGCGATGGTCGCGCGCCACATGCCGGTCCACGAGATCGCGACGCTCCGCGAAGTCGGCCACGCGCCCTACTGGGAGGCACCCGCGGAGTTCAACCGGCTGGTGCTGGAGTTCCTGGGCCGGCAGCGTTGAGGTCCGGCGCGGGCTTGGCAGCGTCGATCCGGGACGTCACGAGAGCGACGAGGTCACCAGCGTCGGCAGCAGCGGTAAAGGCCGCTTTCGGCACGACCAGACCAATCGCCGTCTCGATCTGGCGGATGTCTATCGTCGATGGCAAGCTCCAAACGGCTGCGGGGCGGATCTCGGCGATCCGCCCCACAGCCACGAGCGCATATCGCCGGTCTCAGTTCTTCGCCTTGTCGACGAGGGCGCCGGCCTTGATCCACGGCATCATGGCGCGCAGTTTCACGCCGACTTCCTCGATCGGGTGCGCGTCGTGCAGACGGCGCGTGGCCTTGAACTTCGGCAAGCCGGCCTTGAACTCGCGGATCCACTCGGTCGTGAACTTGCCCTGCTGGATGTCAGCAAGAACGCGTTTCATTTCGGCGCGCGTCTCATCCGTGACGATGCGCGGGCCAGTCACGTACTCGCCGAACTCGGCCGTGTTCGAGATCGAGTAGTTCATGTTGGCGATGCCGCCCTCGTAGATGAGGTCGACGATCAGTTTCACCTCGTGCAGGCACTCGAAGTAGGCCATTTCAGGTGCGTAGCCGGCATCGACCAGCGTCTCGTAGCCAGCGCGGATCAGCTCGACGAGGCCGCCGCAGAGCACGACCTGCTCGCCGAAGAGGTCGGTCTCGCACTCCTCCTTGAACGTGGTCTCGATGATGCCGGCGCGGCCGCCGCCGATGGCCGAGGCATAGGAGAGGAACAGGTCGTGGGCGTTGCCGCTCTTGTCCTGATGGATGGCGATCAGGCAGGGCACGCCGCCGCCGCGCGCGTATTCGGAGCGGACCGTGTGGCCTGGGCCCTTCGGCGCGACCATGCCGACGTCGAGATCGGCGCGCGGTTCGATCAGGTTGAAATGCACGTTAAGGCCATGCGCGAACAGGATCGCTGCGCCCTGCTTCATGTTGGCGGCGAGGTGATCCCGGTAGATGTCGGCCTGCAGCTCGTCCGGTGTCGCCATCATCATCACGTCGGCCCACTTGGCGGCCTCAGCGACCTCCATAACCTTGAAGCCGGCATCCTGCGCCTTCTTCACGCCGGCCGAGCCCTTGCGCAGCGCGATCGCCACGTCCTTGACGCCTGAATCGCGCATGTTCTGGGCGTGGGCGTGGCCCTGGCTGCCGTAGCCGATGACGACCACCTTCTTGCCCTTGATGAGGTTCACATCGGCATCACGATCATAATAGACGCGCATCGGGGTCCCCTGGTTCGCGTGGGTTGGTAGGATTTCGTAAGGGAAATCTAAGGCGTCACGCCTACCGCCTTGGGCCGGAGGCCGCAAGGAAAAAGGCTTTCAGGGACGGCGACTGGTCGCCATCCGCCGCTGGTACGGCAGGCCTTTCCAGGCTGGGGCAAATCACGTAAGGCGTTATCCATGGAGCGCTTGAGGCTGAGCCGTGGGATGAAGGTGATGCTGGGGCTGGCGCTGCTTGCCGGTTGCGCCGGGCCAGCAATTGCACAGGTGCGCGGGCCGGCCATCGCCTGCCGGATCTCGGACAGCAATATTTCGCTCGACCTTTACCTGCCCCTCTCGAAGGACGGGACGGGTAATGCCGCCCGCGGCATGAAGGGGTCGCTGGATATTCACCACCAAAAGGTGCCGCGCGACCGCCGCCAGTGGCCCCTCGACGACAAGCTGCCCGCGCAATTCTGGAACATCGGCCCGGAGATGAAGGTCCGCCTGCTGCTTGGTCCTGCCGACCAGTTCGTCGATCTCGTGATTGAGACCCGGCTCGCGCAAGGCGCCAACATCCACACCGGACAGTTCCGGCTGGAGACATCCGAGGGCGTCCGGGTGATCGGCCGCCTCGAGTGCCAGGTCGGTTAGCGGATCAGCCCGGGGAGCCGGCAACGCCATAGGCATGGCAGCTGGCCACGCGCGACATTGCATCGGGGGGCGGTCGCGGCGTAGGTTTCGAGCCGGAGACCCTGCAAACCGGAGTGGACGATGGCGGCAATTGGCAAGAACCCCGCGCGCGAGCGCCTGAAGAAGGGCGAGTTGGCGATCGGCGTTGGCCTTCGGCAAGCGCGGACGGTGGACATCGCACCCGCGATGAAGACCTGCGGCTACGACTGGCTTTTCATTGATTGCGAGCACAACTCAATGACGCTCGACATGGCCGTGCAGATCTCGGTCACGGCGAACGCGTGCGGCATCTCGCCGATCGTGCGCGTGCCGCAAGGCCAACTCGATATGGCGACGCGCGTGCTCGACGGCGGCGCCTACGGTATCGTAATGCCGCATGTGGACACGCCCGAGGAGGCCAAGGCGATCGCGGACCGCCTGCGCTATCCGCCCGTCGGCAAGCGATCGATCGGCGGGACGATGCCGCAGCTGGGCTTCGCGCAACTGCCGCCGGGAGAATCGACCAAGATCGTCAACGATAACCTGCTGGTGATCGTGATGCTGGAGAGCCCGCTTTCGATCAAGAACGCGGATGCCATCGCCGCGGTAAAGGGGATCGACGTCCTGCTCGTTGGCACCAGCGACCTGACGCTTGAGATGGGTCTGCCGGGCCAACTCATGCATCCGAAGGTGGTCGAGGCCTATCAAACTGTGGTCGACGCCTGCAATAAGCACAAAAAATGGGCGGGCATGGGGGGCGTCTACACTGACGAGGGGCTCGGCAAATACATCGGCATGGGCGTCAAGTGCGTCCTCGCGGGCAATGATATGCCGTTCCTGATGCAGGCGGCGACCGCACGCGAGAAGCATCTTCGCGGCTTGAAGGGATAACAGCACTTCCCTTCGGCATCCGGCGATCCGGCAATTCCATTGGGGTCGTTTCGGCCACATTGGTAGATGGCACGCGCCGTGGAGGCGGATTGCTTGGCCATGGCATGCGGCGAGTTCAACTCCCTCGGCTAAGGTGTTGTAAAAATGCAGCGGGTGGCGATGATCTCCGGTGCAGAAGCGGGTTTTGAAATCGGGCACGATTCAAAGAAGTATAGTGATCATCGGCGCCTGATTCACGTGAGAGGGTGTCAGCCACACCGGAGATTGCACTTTATGAACCAGATTTGCAGCTTCAGCATGGTGGTTGCATGCTCGCTCCTGCTGCCGACCGCTTCGGCCCACGCAGGCGTGTTCGACGTTAAGGGCGCTGACGTCACAAAAGGTGAGACTGAGATCGGCACTAACAATACGTTTTTTAGCGGCTATCCAGTCAATGCAGACCGTCTCCGGTCGTCCCATGAAATTGCCCTTGGCTACGGGTTCACGGATTGGATGAAGGCCGGTGCCAAATTGTCGTTCGACAAGCCGGCAGACGATGACTTCCAGTTGTCTACGGCCGGCGTCGAAGCTCAGTTGATGTTCAAGAAGTTCGAGAAGGGCTTGGGTCTCGCCTGGTTCACGGGAGTGGATTTTCGCGTGGATCGCGATGAAACGAACACTGTCACATTCGGTCCGGTCATCCAGCTTGGCACCGAGAAAACTCAGCTATTGCTCAATCCGTTCTTCGCCACAACGTTTGGTGCGAACCGTGAGGATGGCGTCGACTTCGCCTACGCATGGGCTTTGAAGCAGGAGATCCGCGAAGGTTTGTCTTTCGGCATCGAAGGATACGGCGTCATACCGAACCTCGGCGACAGCCCGGGAAGCGATTTTCAGGAGCATCGGATCGGCCCGGTGGTCTATATGGAGCGGGCGTTGAAGGGCGGGAACGGTAACGGCAAGCGCATGAGTGTGAAGGACGCTGGGGCGGCCGGCGGTGCGGATGACGGCGGCCCGAAGCTCAGCCTGGAAGCGGGCGTTTTGTTCGGCCTGACCGAGGGAACACAGGACACCGCCTTCAAGTTGAAGGCGGCCATCACGTTCTGACGTTGCTGCATGTGCAGCGTCCGGATATCGACCTAAGGGTGTGCCGCATCCCGCTAGCGCCGGCTCCGAGGTACGATAACAAATAAACGGGATCAGTTGGGCGCCGAGGCTGCCGCCGGGCCCGGACGTCGCCAGGACTTTGAACTCTCATTGTCGCTGTCCAACTAGCCGCCGCTTCGATTGGCTGCCATCCGGATGTTCTAGGTACAAACGAATGACTTCTGCCGTTATGGCCGTCATCGGCGCGGCCGTCCTTGCCACGTCGTTCCTGTCTGGAATCTTTGGGATGGCCGGCGGGTTGATCCTTCTGGGCGTGCTACTTCTGTTCATGGACGTGGTGCCGGCGATGGTGCTGTTCGGCGTCATCCAGATGGGCGCCAACGGCTGGCGGGCGCTGCTCTGGCGCCACCTCGCGCAATGGCATCTCATCTGGCGCTTCGTCATCGGCGCGACGGCTGCGTTTTTCGTCATGCGGCTCGTTGCCTTCATCCCGGACAAGGCGCTGCTCTATATCGGCCTCGGCCTGCTGCCGTTCGCCGCCGAGGCGCTGCCGGAGAAGTATTATCCTGACATCACCAAGCCTTTCGGACCCTATCTCTGCGGGGGCTTCATCATGGTGCTGCAACTGATCGCAGGCGCAGCGGGGCATATCCTCGACATGTTCTTCCAGCGAAGCGGGCTCGATCGGCGCGCGATCGTCGCGACGAAGGCCGTCTGCCAGACCATCGCGCATCTGTTCCGTGTGATTTATTTCGGCTCGCTCGCCAATGCGTTTTCGGTGGCGATCCCGTGGTGGGCGATCGTGGCGGCGCTGGCGCTGGCGTTTCTGGGAACCACACTTGCGTCATACGTCCTCGATCGGATGACGGACGCCGATTTCCGCGCCTGGAGCCGGCGCATCGTGTTCGGCGTGGCGATATCCTTCCTGCTCCGGGGGCTGTGGCTTCTGGTCAGCCCTTAAGCGCGGCCACGCCACGGACGCGGCGGCATTTTGGTCGTCGAACCGTGGGTTGCATTCCAGACGCCCACGTCATGCGCGATCATCAGTGGTGGCTCGATCAGGCGGTGCTGGATCGCGTATCCGTCGAGCGTCCATTCGACATAACCCGGGCGCGGAATGCCAAGACCGGCCTTTTGGCGCTCGACGATGTTGAGGAAACTCGTGCCCGGCGCCCAGACGATATCGATGCCCTTATGGGTCAGCTTGCGGTGGATATGGACGTGACCGCACGCAATCACCTTGACGCCTCCGGCTACGCAGAGATCGAGCAACCGCCAGCGCACCTCATGCGGCACCGCGAGTGTCGTGAATTTGGGATCGTCCGCCTCGGTGAGGTAGGGCGGCATGTGCTGGAACAGCAGCACGGGTCGGTTGCCGCGATCGCGCAATGCGCCCTCGAGAAAGGCCCACTGATCCAGGGCCTCTCGTCGCTCGCTGCCAAGTAACGCCGTATCGATCCCGATGATCCGCCACTGGCCGACATCACGACACCACCATTGTGGGCCGATGTGCTGGCGCCAGCGCGCAATGCGCGCATTGTCGATCGGTTGGTCGAGGCGCACGGCCAGCGGCAACTCGCCGATATCGTGATTGCCGGGAATGGAGACCCAGGCGGCGGCGAGCCTGTCGTGCTCGAGCTTCGAAAAGACCAGATCGTCGCCGTCGCCGGCGCCGTCGAAGGACAGATCCCCGCTCGACACGACGAGGTCGGGAGGCGCTTCCGCGATCTCCGCTACGAAGACCTCCCAGTTGTCCATGAAGTAGGCGCGCTTGCGGCTCAGGTGCGTGTCTGACACCTGGATGATGCGAAATCGCTGCGTCGTACTTGTCACGCCTGAACTCCCGATTGGATCGACGTCCATCAACCCTCGATCACAGCCACGGCCCGGATCGGCGATGCGGTGCCGCCACGGATCTTCAACGGAAACGCGATAAACCGGAACCGTCCCTTGCCGACGACCGCCTCGAGATTCCACAGACACTCGATATGCGTGATGCCACGTGCAGCGCAAGCCTTGTGCGCGAGGAAGTTCGGCTCGCCCTCCGGGGCGGGACTGATCGCCTCGACACCAAACATGAGAATCTTGTGATCGGCGAGCCAATGCACGGCGTCGACATGGAGGCCTGGGAAGTCGTGGAGATACCCGGGCTTGCCCCAGAGCCGGGCATTGACGCCAAGATGAATGAGGACGGTGTCGCGCGCCCGGATCTGCTGGCCCGTGGCCTTCAGCGCGGTCTCCATTTCGGCGACGGTAACTTGGTGCTTCAGGGGAACGTAGCTGAGGTCGAGACAGATGGCCTCGGTGTAGAAGTTCTCCAGCGGCACCTGATCGATCGAGGCGGCGCTTGGATCGGGGTTGAAATGACAGGGCGCGTCGACATGGGTGCCGGCGTGATCGCTCAAGGCAATCGACATCGCCTTCGACGTGAACTCGGTGCTTCCAGCCCGCTTGATTTCGGTGTGGTCGTTCCACGTCGTCATCACCACGGGAGGATGCGAGGGATGAGCTGGCGTGCGGTGATAGATCTCGCGTGACAAGTCGATCAATTGCATCGTGGGCTTCCTTTGGGTCGGTGCGCCGGGGGATCGACGCGCCGAGGCAACGGCATGCTGCCACTGCGCCCGGGGATTGCCAACGCATTGCAGCTTCAGGTCGCGGATCGATCCAGCAACACTAAAAAGCCCGAATCTACAACGAAACGATACAATCTCAGATTGCTTGCGATGACTGAGCCAGTCCGCGAGCCTCCGCCAGCTCGCAGCGGGGCCCATCGAAACCGGCGCATCTCGTCCGGTCGTTTGATGGTGCACAGCGGGCCTGCGCAGAGAGCCAATCGGCATTGAACGCAGCGGCCGGCGACGACATCGCCGGATCGCACATTCCATCAAAACGTGGCGTGAGGGTGGGTCAACCGAAGAGGTCTGACATGACACAGCGTATGCAAACGACGACCAGCGCACTGGCGTTAGCGCCCGACACCGAGGTCATAACGGCGGCGCGGCCGCCAGCCGGTGGCGCTAAACAACACCCGCCGATCGTGTTCGCGCAGAGCGATCCGCTGACGCTGGGCGTCGAAATTGAACTGCAGTTGATCGACCCGGTGACGATGGGCCTGAGCCCAAGGGCCGACGAGCTGCTGGCGGCCTGCCCAGACGTCAAGAACCTCAAACCCGAGTTCTTCAAGAGCACGATCGAGCTGTGCACCGATGTGTGCCGTACGGTCCAGGACGTGGAGGCGAGCCTCGGCCGCGATCTGCCCCTTGTCGGGCGGGCGGCAGCCGAGCTTGGCATTGGACTGGCGGCGACCGGTTGCCACCCATTCGCGGAGTACGCCACATCCGAGATCATGCCGGACGAGCGCTATCTCGAGCTGATGGAACGGACGCAGATGCCGTTGCGCCGGATGATGGTCTATGGGCTTCACATGCATCTTGGCATGGGGAGCGGCGATGATTGTATCCGTTTCAACAACGTGTTCCTGCGCTGGCTGCCGCATCTCCTCGCCCTATCGGCGAGTTCGCCCTTCTGGCAGGGGCAGGACACGGGCCTCGCGTGCTGGCGGCCGAGCGTCTATGCCTCGCTGCCGACGTCGGGCCACGCCTACCGGATGCGCGACTGGCGCGAGTTCGAGACGCTGCATGGGGCGCTGATAAGGTCAGGCTCGATTAACTGCACCAAGGATCTTTGGTGGGACATGCGGCCGAGCCCCGGGTTCGGCACCCTCGAGTTCCGGATGTGTGATGGCACCGCAACGCTGGCGGAGACGCTGGCCGTCACGGCCTTCCTGCACATTCTCGCGCATATCGAGGCCGATCGCATCCGCCACATCGGGGTAGTGGTGCCGCCGCCGCGCTGGACCATCCGCGAGAACAAGTGGCGCGCCATGCGTTTCGGACTCGAGGCGGAGATCGTCATTGATCAGGACGGCAATACGGCACGGGTCGTCGACCAGATCCGGGACGTGTTGGCTGAGGCCGCGCCACTGATCAAGCGGATGGGGTATGAGCCCTATGTCGCGACGATCAACGAGGTGCTGACTCGCGGCAACAGCTCGACCCGCCAGCGCGCCGTGTTCAACGCCAACGGCTCGCTGCATGACGTTGTCGCGCACAACATGCACGAGAGTGGGACGGGTCAACCGGTCTGGTTCGCGGAGACGGGGCAACCGTAAGGCAATCGTCTCGCCGCCGATTTCAGACATCGGCGGCAAGACTGTTGGTTTCAGCGTCGGTCGGGCTTGTTGGAAATCGCGTGCTGGCCGGCGCTGACGTCGACGAGGAACCGGCGCACAGCGCTTATCGCGTTGTAGTCGTAGAGGTTCGTGTGGGCGGCTTCGGGGAAGACTTCGAAACGTTTCGGTTCCGGTGCGGCCTCGTAGAGGGTGTGGCCGAGTCGGAAGGAGACGAGGCGGTCGCGGCGCCCATGCATGACCAGCAGCGGCATCCGCAGTTGTCCGATGACGGCCAGCGAATTGTACTGGTCGCGCAGCAGCTGGCGCACTGGCAGGAGTGGCACGAATTGCCGCCAGGCATCGACCATCGACGTAAAGGGTGCCTCCAGGATCAGTGCCGATGCCTCGCGGCGTAACGCCACCTGCAGCGCCACGCTGGTTCCCAAGGACTCGCCATAGATCACGATCTGCTGCGGGACCAGGCCTTCGCGGGTCAAGGTGTCGTAGGCGAGGACGCCATCCCCAACGTTGGCGGTCTCGCTGGGCTGACCACTGCTGCCCGAATAACCGCGATAGGCCATCATATAGACGCCGTAGCCCTCGGCCTCAAAGCTGGCGACCCGCCCCGACCGGTAGGTGAGCGGATCGCCGTTGCCGTGAAAATAAAGCAGCGTCGGTTGGCCGTGGCGACCCTTGAGGCGCCAGACGACGAGGCGTTGGCCATCGGGCGTCACGAGTTGCTGCTCAACGACCGAATCGAGACGCACATCGGTCGGGTTCGTTCGCGTCGGTGCGATCTGATAGGTGATGCGGCGTTCGCCGAGGTAGATCCCGACGCACGCGAGGACATAGCTGGCGGCAGTGACACTAAGGACAAGCCGCCCCCGGCGCCGCAGCCATTGCCGGATCATTGTCGCGCCGTCGCGGACACCGATTGATACCGGATAGGCCTCACGCCTCACCGAAGTGAATGCGGCGGTAGGCGCGTGACGGGATCAGGTCGTCGGTGTGGATATCCCAGAGCCCCGCGGTGTTCGGCCGTGCTGTGCTCGCGGAACAGGCCTTCCATGCGGCCCAGCGCGCTGACGTTGGCGCCGCGCAGCCCCAAGCCCGTTGCGACCGCCGCCAGATCGCCGCGCCCGTGTATGGCGCCCGACGGATCGATCTCGTTGGCGCGGAACTTGTGGAATTCGGCGCCATAGCCGCCGTCGTTGATGATGGCGACCAGCATCTGGATGCCCTGCCGGCGGATGGTCTCCAGCTCCTGCACGTGCATCATGATGCTGCCGTCGCCTTCGATCAGCGCCACCTTGCCGTCGCCGCGCGCCTTGGCGATGCCGATGGCGGCGGGCAGCGCCGAGCCGATGGCGCCGAAGTCGACGAAGACGTGGATCTTGTCCGGTGCGCGGTTCTTGATGTGCGTCATCGCGATCGAGAAGTAGTGACCGCCGCCGACGACGATGTCCCAGTCCTTCGGGATGGTGCGGTCGAGTTCCTCGATGGCGCGGCGCGGATCGACCGTGTTCGGCTGCACCGGATACGGCTTGGCGTCGGGCACGTCGGCGGCGATCGCACTGGCGATGTCCGGTGTGCGGAAGCCCGGACGCTTGATGTTCTTCTGCTTGCAGGCTGGTCGAGGATCGCGGCGGCCGTCGCCTTGGCGTCGGCGCGCACATGGAGGTCGGCGGTCTTGCAGGCCCTGCCAGAGGCCGCGCGGGTTGGTGTCGACCTGCACGACCTTGGCGTCCGGGATAGAGATAGCCGCCCTCGGTCGTGTAGTGGCCAAGGCCGACGCCGAAGGCCAGCACCAGATCGGCTTCGGCGAACCGCTCGCGCGCGAAGTCGCTGGCGAAGGCGCCGGCGAGGTCGAGGGCATAGGGGTTGCCGTTGAACAAGCCCTTGCCGAGCAGCGACGTGGCGAGCAGCGCGCCGATCTGCTCGCCGAGCGCCTCGATCTCGGGCCTGGCGCCGGAGCGCGACGGCGCCGCGTCCGGCGATGATCATCGGCTTCTCGGCTTCCGCGATCATGGCGACGACGCGATCGACGATCGCGGGATCGGGCAGCGGTCGCTGCGCGACGGGCACCAGCTCGGACGAGGGCGTGTAGTCGGTCAGGTGCGGCCACGCCTGCTTCTGCATGTCCATCGGCACCGAGAGCACCACCGGGCGGCGCTCGACCTGGGCCACCTGGAAGGCCTCGCGCACGTTGTCGAGCAGCCGGTCGACGTGGCGGACGGGCACGTAATGCGCGCCGGTCGCCAGCGTCAGCGGCGCCATGTCGATCTGCTGCAGATACCAGGCGGCGGCGATCGGGCTAGTCGCCGGCGAAGATCACCATCGGCGTGTTGGCGCGGGCCGCGCAGGTGAGCGCGGTCATGATCTGGGTGAAGCCCGGGCCGCAGGTCGTCGAGGCGACGCCGACCTTGCCGGTCGCGCGGGCGTAGCCGTCGGCCATGGCGACGGCGCAGTGCTCGTGGCGGGCATGCACGACGCTGCATGCCCGGCAGCTCGGCCATCGCCGTCGACCAGTACATGTTGGCGTCGCCCATCAGCGTGAACAGGTGATCGACGCCTTCGGCCTTGAAGGCGCGGGCGAGCATGCCGGATGTGTTGAGCTTTGCTCATGGGATCAGGTCCTTTTGCCGAACAGGGAGCGAAAGCCAGGATTTGAAGGCCGCCCAGAGAATGCGGCCGGCGCTGAGTTCGGCAGCGGCGGCCGGCGGCGGCGATGTGGCCAGCCGCGATGCCACTGCGGCGGTCGATGGTGCCGGTGCGGCGCCATTCGTCGACGACGGGAGCCGGAGCGGCAGCCGTTGCGGGTTGCGCGGTCGCAACCGGGTCAGAACTGGACGGCGACCGCGAGCAGACCGGCGTTCGGCCACCATCTTCGCCATGTTGGTCGAGAATTCGGCGAGCAGCGCGCGCGCCACGTGCACGCCGCCGGCGTTGGCGAAGGTCTCGAGCGGACCTGTGACGGAGTAGTCGCCGTCGACTTTAAGCGTGGTCGTGTCCGTACCGCTGACCGTCACTATGCCCATTGGCCAGCGCTCGTGACGCGCCGCGCCCATCGATGCCGCGGCCTTCGATCGTGCAGGTCCGGGCCGTATGATCGTAGGTGAGCGTCGCCTCGCCCTTGAACACGGCGACCGTCGGCCCGAACTTGACGCGGATCGAACCCTTCCACGCGTCGCCCTCTTTGTCCGGCGAGAGGGTCGCGCCGGGGATGCACGCGGCGACCAGCGCCGGGTCGCTCAGCAGCGGCCAGACGTCGTCTGGCGGCGACGGGATCGTCGTCTTCTCGCTTATGGATGGCATGGCTCTCGGATATCACGAATGAGGGGGAAGCGGCGTTACCATAGAGCACGCGGTTCAATACCTCAAATGCATGCCCAGCATAGAGGCATACCGAGTTGGCACGGCACGGCTCAGGTCGAGCCTGTACGGTGCCACCAGGCCGTGCCACAGTCCCCAAGTGGCATTGGTTCTGTTCATACAGGAGCGCGACATGGCCCAGACGTCAGCCCGACAGACGAGCCCTCACGGAACGACCTACGAATTCGATGTGGCCGACGTCGAGTACGTGCGGCATGAAACCGGCCCCCTGCTCGCCCGCGTATTCCGGCCGCGTGGTGCCGGGCCCTTCCCGATTCTGCTCGATATCCACGGAGGTGCGTGGTGCAATGGTGACCGCCACAACGATACGCAGCTGAACGAGATCCTGGCGCGGGCCGGCATCATCGTCGTGGCCTTGGACTTCCGCCAGCCGCCCACCGCCAGTTATCCCGGCTCGATCGCCGATATCAACTATGCCGTGCGCTGGGCCAAGACGCAGGCCGCCAAATGGAGCGGCCGCGCCGGCAAGGTCGGCGTTCTCGGCATCTCCAGCGGCGGGCATCAGGGTATGCTGGCGGCCATGCGCCCGAAGGATGCGCGTTACGCGGCGGTGCCGTCCGGCCCACTCGGTTCGCACGATGCCTCGATTGCGGCCGTGGTGATGCTGTGGCCAGTGATCGATCCGCTCGGCCGCTATCGCTACGCCAAGGAGATGATCGCCAAGGGTGGTGCCATTCCCGAGCAGCTGCCGCGCGTGATCCCGAGCCACGACACGTATTGGGGCAGCGAAGCTGCGATGGAGGAGGGGGCGCCGACGTCCATCCTGGCCAAAGGCGAGAAGGTGGCGCTGCCGCCGGTACTTTATGTGCAGGGACGCGGTGACAAGGTGCATCCGCTGCCGCAGCTCGAGGCCTTCGTCGCGGCCTACAAGGCGGCGGGCGGCCCGGTTGATCTGGCCCTTTATGATGGCGAAGACAGCGGCTTCGTGGTGCGCGATACCCGCAATCCCGCCAATCGCGAGGACGCGCTCCAGCGCATCATTGCCTTCACTCACAAACATCTCGGTTGAACGTCACCAGGAGGAACTGCATGTCCAAGTCCAAGATCGTTCGTGCCTCGGGGCGCGCCACCAAGACCCAACCGAACACCAGCTTCGTTGGTACCGTCTATGCCGATGAGGTGGTGGTCGGCGAGGCGCCGTCGCGCATGCGGGCGACGCGGGTGTCCTTCACGCCGGGTGCGCGCACCAACTGGCATACGCACCCCGTCGGGCAGACGCTTTACTGCCTGTCGGGCGCTGGCCGCTATCAGGCCGATGGAGAAGCGCCGCACGAGCTGTTGCCGGGTGACACCGTCATGATCCCGCCGGGACTCAAGCACTGGCACGGCTCGGCGCCAGGGCACCTGTTCTGCCATCTCGCGATGTCCGAGATCGACGACAAGGGCGGCGGCACGACCTGGTTGGAGCCGGTGTCGGACGCCGACTACGCAAAGAAACCGGCGAAATAGACGGTGATACAACCCAAGGACATGAACGCATGGAGTTGAAGGGCAAGGTCGCCGTGGTCACCGGTGGCAACGGCGGTCTCGGTCAGCGCATCTGTCACGCGCTGGCCAAGGAAGGCGTCAATATCGCGGTGATGTACGCGCGCAGTAAAGACCAGGCCGAGGGCGTGGCCAAGGATCTGCGCGGGCATCAGATCCAGGCCGACGCGTTTGGCTGCGAGATCACCGATCCGAAGGCGGTGCAGGCGCTGGTCGACAACGTCGTCAAGCGTTTCGGCCGTCTCGATATTCTGATCAATGACGCCGCCTACAACAAGTCGATCCCGTTTCAAGACATGGATGGCCTGACGCTCGAGGAGTGGAACAAGATCATCAATGTGAACCTTACCGGTCCGATGCTGATGATCAAGGCGGTGGCGCCGGTCATGAAGGCGCAGGGCGGCGGCCGCATCGTCAACATTTCCTCGGTGGCGGGTCTCGGGCCAACCGGCTCGTCGATCGCCTACGCGGTTTCGAAAGCTGGGCTTAATCACTTGACCCGCTGCATGGCGGTCGGTCTCGCGCCCGAAGTGCTGGTCAACTGTGTGGCGCCGGGGTTGCTGGAAGGCACGCGCGCGACGTCGAACCTGCGACCCGAGCAGATCGAACGCTCGGCGTCGGGATCGTTGCTGAAGCGGGCCGCTGACAAGGACGATTGCGCCGATCAAGTGGTCACGATGTGCCGGACCAACACGATGACCGGCCAGACCATCGTCATCGACTCCGGCCGCTTCTTTCACTGAGAAAGTCACCATGCAGCGCAGCGACAAACGGATCCTCACAACGCACGCCGGCAGCCTGCCGCGACCGCCGGCGCTCACCTCACTTTATACGCGGCGCGTGCGTGGCGAAGACGCCGACGCGGCAATGCTGGCAAAAGGCGGCGCGGACGCGGTTCCGGTCGTTCTGCGGCAGCAGATCGATGCCGGCATGGACGTGGTCAACAACGGCGAGCAGCAGCGCGAGTCGTTCGTCCTCTATCTGCGGCACCGGCTGTCGGGTCTGGCGGACGGCGGTAGCCGGGGCGGTTGGGCCGACGTCGACGATTTCCCGAAGTTCAAGGAGCAGCTCGGCAAGCAGCTCGCGGTCAAGGAAGCCGTGTCCAATCGCGAACAACTGCCGAAGCTGGTCGGGCCGGTCACTTACATCGGCCATGCCGAGCTCAAAGCCGAGATCGACGTGTTCAAGGCAGCAATCGCCAGGGAAAAGGGCCACTTCGTCGAGCCGTTCTTTACCGCACCGTCGCCCGGCATTCTCGCGGCAATCGTGCGCAACGAGTATTATCCCACGCCGGAAGCTTACATCGGCGCCGTTGGCGAAGCGCTGCGGACCGAATATGAGGCGATCGTGGCGGCAGGTTTCCTGCTGCAGATCGATGCGCCGGATCTGGCCCTGGAGCGGCATGGCTCGTTCCGCGACAAGCCGCTGTCGGCTTTCCAGGCTTTCGTCGAGCTGGTGATTTCGACGATCAACAAGGCGCTGGTCAATATTCCGCGCGAAAACGTGCGCCTGCACGTCTGCTGGGGCAATTACGAGGGCCCACACACCCATGACGTGCCCTTGAAGGACATCTGGCCGATCCTACAGAAGGCAAAGGTCGGCGGCTTTTTTCTGCCGTTCGCCAATCCGCGGCATGCGCATGAAGTCAAGGTGTTCGAGACCATGCCGCCGCAACCGGACCAGGTGATCGTCGCCGGTACCATCGATACGCTCACCAACTTCGTCGAGCATCCGGAAGTTGTCGCCGACCGGATCGAGCGGGTCGCGACGATCCTCAAGGACCCGACACGGGTGATGGCCGGCACCGATTGCGGGTTCGATACGTCAGCGGGTATGGGCCGCGTTGCCGAGGACGTCGTCTGGGGCAAGCTCCGGGCCATGGCCGACGGCGCCAAGATCGCGTCCGCACGGCTGTTCAAATAGAGGGCGGCATGTGCTGGATTTGTAATGTGCGCGTGCAGCAGCTCGCCTTCGAGGATCGCGAGGCGGAGCCGGGTTCTGCCGTGGCAACGCCTATCGGAAGAGCGCCGCCAGGCATCGTCAGGACAGACGCCAACAACACACCTGCGGACGAGCGTCCGTCGTCGGATGGCGCGCCGAGTGCGCCGACCGAAAATGTGGCAAACCCTTGACCGGCTGACACGCTCATGCCACGCGGCGGGTGTTTCCTCCACAGTGAACTAGGGCCAACGCCCGCGATCTCGCGCCGCAAGATTGCTGGCGTTGGCCCATGCGTGTTAGGCCGATCGGGCAGAAGCGGGGCGACGAACACGTGTCAGCGGCTATTCCCATGCAGGCGGCGTCTGGCCAGCCAGGTGAAATCGAACTCGCGATATGCGTGGATGAGGCTTTTGGCGATTCTAGCCATTTCCACCGTTGGCGGCGTCGGCATGTGGTCGGTGGTGGTGATCCTGCCAGCTGTCCAGAAGGAATTCGGGATCAGCCGGGCGGATGCGTCGCTCGCCTACACTATGACCATGATGGGCTTCGGCATCGGCGGCATCGTGATGGGCCGCTTTGCCGACAAGTTCGGGGTATTCCGGCCGCTGGTCGGCGGTAGCCTGACGCTTGGGCTCGGCTACATAGCAACGGCTTATGCCAGCAACATCTGGCAATACGCGATTGCGCAGGGCTTGCTGATCGCGTTCCTGGGATCGTCGATCAGCTTCGGTCCGATGATGGCCGACATATCCCTGTGGTTCGCGCGCAGGCGGGGGATTGCCGTTGCCATTTGCGCCAGCGGAAACTATCTCGCCGGCACGATCTGGCCGCCTGTCGTGCAGCATCTCGTGTCGACCTACGGCTGGCGAACCACGCATGTGATCCTCGGCCTCTTCTGCATCGCGTTCCTGCTGCCGCTGTCGCTGGCCGTCCGCCGGCGCCCCCCAGTCCAGGGAGGCGGTCCGGCGATGACGGGCGCCGCCAACGCGCCGCTCCCCATGCCGTTTAGCCCCAACGCCCTGCAGGCGTTGTTCATAGTGGCAGGCGTCTCGTGCTGCGTCGCGATGTCGATGCCGCAGGTGCATATCGTCGCCTATTGCGGAGACCTCGGATATGGCGCGGCGCGGGGTGCTGAGATGCTGTCGTTCATGCTGGGCTTCGGCATCGTCAGCCGTCTTGCCTCCGGCCTGGTCGCCGACAAGATCGGTGCCATGAAGACGCTGCTGCTTGGATCGTTCCTGCAGATGGTGGCGCTGATCCTCTATGTGCCCTTCGACGGCTTGATGTCGCTCTACATTATCTCGGCGTTATTCGGCCTGTTCCAAGGCGGCATCATTCCGAGTTATGCGCTGCTCGTCCGCCAGTATTATCCGCCGTCGGAGGCTGGCGCTCGGGTCGGCATCGTGCTGACGGCGACGATGGTCGGTATGGCGCTCGGAGGCTGGCTCTCCGGTGTTATCTTCGATTTGACAGGCAGCTACCAGGCGGCTTTCATCAATGGCATCCTGTGGAACCTGCTCAATGTGTTCATCGTGGTCGGGTTGATGTGGCGCAGCCGTGGATTGTCCGGGCGCAGCATTCCGGCTGCAGCTTGAGGGCCACCCGAGTTCGGCCGGTGACCAACGATACGGAGATGCGATATGCCCAACATTCTGACCGCTGCCGAGATCGAGGCTTACGACAGGACCGGGTATCACTTCCCCGTCGACATCCTGGCGCCGAGGGAGGTCGCCGACTTCCGATCCAAGCTTGAGGCCTATGAGCGGGAGACCGGCGGGCCGATCAAAGGCGAGATGCGCCATCGCAGCCATGTGCTGTTCACGTGGGTCAACGACATGGTCCGCCACCCCAAGATCCTCGATGCGGTCGAGGACGTGCTTGGGCCCAATCTCTATTGCTGGAATACTAGCTTCTTCATCAAGGAGCCCCGCGATCCCGGCTTCGTGTCGTGGCACCAGGACGCCACCTATTGGGGTCTCTCGTCGCCCGACGTCATGACGGTCTGGCTGGCGTTCTCGCCGGCGAACACAGTGTCGGGCTGCATGAAATTCGTTCCCGGCACGCATAAGCAGCAGGTGTCTCACGCCGATACCTTCCACCAGGACAACCTGCTGACCCGCGGCCAGGAAATCGCGGTCGAGGTCGACGAGAAGCGGGCGGTCTATGCCGAGCTGAAAACCGGGCAGGCTTCGCTGCATCACGTCCTGCTGTTCCATGGCTCGGCGCCGAACCAGTCGGACGACCGGCGCATCGGTTTGGCGATCCGCTATATTCCGACGCACGTGAAGCAGGCTGTTGGCACGCGCGACTGGGCGACGCTCGTCCGCGGCGTCGACGAGCATCGCAACTTCGAACCGGAGCCGCGACCCACGCGCGACCTCGCGCCCGAAGTGGTGGCGTTCCACAAAATGGTCAGCGAAGAGCAGGTCAAGGTGCTCTATCGCGGAACGGACAAACAGGCCTACCGGCCGTGACGGTCGTCATTGCAGGTGCAGGGATCGGCGGCCTGACGCTCGCTTTGAGTCTGCACCAGATCGGCGTACCGGCGCTCGTGCTCGAGAGTGTCGATGACCTTCAGGCGCTGGGCGTCGGCATCAACGTCTTGCCTCATGCTGTGCGCGAGCTGACCGAGCTTGGTCTCGGCGAGACACTGGCGGCAACCGCCATCGAGACCTCCGAACTCAGTTATTTCTCAAAACACGGCCAGATGATCTGGCGTGAGCCACGAGGTCGAGCGGCTGGCTACAACTGGCCGCAATTCTCGATCCATCGCGGCGAACTGCAGATAGCGCTTCTGCGCGTGGCCGTTGAGCGGCTTGGGCGTGATGCGATCCGCACCGGGCAGCATGTCGTGGGGTGGGACGAAACCACCTCTGGCGTTGGTGTGCACGTCGGCGATCGTCGGACGGGTGCGCGGTTCGAAACGCACGACGGTGCGTTGCTGGTTGCAGCCGATGGCATTCACTCGACAATCCGGAAAACGCTGGCTCCGAACGAGGGCCCGCCGATCTGGAACGGCGCCATTCTCTGGCGCGGCGTGACCGAGGGCCAGCCATTCCTGTCGGGCCGCTCCATGATCATGGCCGGGCATGAATTCCAAAAGTTCGTATGCTATCCGATCTCAAAGATGGCGCTGGACCAGGGGCGAGCGCGCATCAATTGGGTTGCGGAACGCAAGTTCAAACCCGATCACATCTGGCGGCGTGAGGATTGGAATCGCCCAGGCCAGCTTGAGGACTTCCTGCCCGCGTTCGAGCGCTGGCGGTTCGACTGGCTGGATGTGCCCGGGTTGATCCGTGGCGCCGAGCGCGTGTTGGAATACCCGATGGTCGATCGCGATCCGCTGCTGCGCTGGACCCACGGCCGGGTCACGCTGATGGGCGACGCCGCGCATCCCATGTATCCGATCGGCTCGAACGGTGCGTCGCAGGCCATTCTCGACGCGCGGGTCCTGGCGCGTGAGATTGCACAGAAGGGGACGACCACGGCGGCGCTCGAGGCCTATGAGGCGGAGCGCCGGCCCGCGACCTCGCGGATTGTGTTGGCCAATCGCGGCAATGGACCCGAGCAGGTCATGCAACTCGTGGAAACGCGGGCACCGGATGGTTTCAAGGCAATCGGTGATGTCTTGTCGGAGGCTGAGTTGACCGAGGCCGCATCGGCCTACAAGCGAATCGCGGGCTTCGACAAGGACGCGCTGAACGCTCGTCCGCCGATCGTTCCATTTGCATCCGCAGCAGCACAGCGGATCTAATCGCAATGCCCGTCCACACGACCGCGTTCGGGGCGATCGAAACCGTCGAGCTTGGCGACGGTGACGAAACTGTCGTTCTGGTGCACGGCAGTGCCAGTGCGCCGCGGGCGCTGGTGCCGCTGGGCGAGCGTCTCGCGGCCAAGGGCCGGCGCATCATCTTGCCGGCGTTGTCGGGTTATGGCGCAACCCTCATCGATCCGAAGTTCGATCTGATCACTGCCAACGCTGAGATCATCCGGTTCGCGCTGACGCAAGCGCGAGGCCGGCGCATCCTCATTGGCCATTCGATGGGTGGCTTGATCGCGATGAAGGCTGTTGCCGGCGGCGCTGCGGCCGATGTCATGATCGCGTGCGAGCCGGTGGCGTTCGGGGTGCTTGCCGGGTCGACGGGCGCCGAAGCCGAAGCGGCGGCCTGGGACGCAGGCGTCGCTGCGACGTTGCTCGAAAACTTGGCGGCTGGGGAACCTGAGGCTGGTGTGAGAGGCTTCGTCGAAGCCTGGAATGAGATGCCCTGGGCCTATCTGCCGCCGAGCGCGCGCGAGGCGCTGGTGGCCGCCGCCGATGTGATCGGCCGGGACGTGGCGGCTGTGAGCCGCGGACCGGACGACGGCCGAAGGCTATGCCGGCGATCTGTCGTGCCCCGTCCTTCTGCTGACGGGCGGCCGGTCGCCGCCAGCCGTCGGCTTTATCGCGCGACGACTGTTGGCCGCGCTTCCACAGGCGCGGCACCAAGAGATCCCCAGCGCCGGGCATATGGGACCCGTGTTCCAACCTGACCTTTTCGCGACTGCGATTGAGGCATTTCTCGGCGAGACATTTGCGACGGCGGGGCACGGCCGAAAGGCTGACAGTCCCTGAGCGACCTTGTATGGTCCCGCCCAACCCGGCGGAAGGCCGGGGTCATGAAAAGGGAGTGTCCATGTCTCTTCGATCCGTCCTCGCGGCATCCGCCGCCGCGCTTGCCGCTGCGTTGTCCGGTATCGCGCCGGCTGCCGCGCAAGCCGATTTCCCGAATAAGCCGGTCACCCTGATCGTGCCGTTCGCTGCCGGTGTGACCGCAGACCTATTGTTTCGAGGCTACGCCGAAGCCGCAAGCAAGCATCTGGGTCAACCGGTCGTCGTCGACAACAAGCCAGGGGGTAGCGCTACGCTCGGCCCTGCCCAGATGGCTGCCACAGCGAAGCCTGACGGCTACACGATCGGTCAGATCGCCATTCCCGTATTCCGCGTACCGGTGATGCAGAAGTCGACCTATGATCCTGTGTCGAGCTTCACCTACGTCATCCATATCGGCGGCTATACGCTGGGCGCAGTCGTTAGGAACGACAGTCCATTCAAAAGCTGGAAGGATGTCATTGAATTCTCCAAAGCCAATCCTGAGCGGTTTACCTACACGACGATCGGGCCTGCGACGACGAATTCGATTGCGATGGAACTGATGGCGCGGCAATCGGGCGTCAAGTTCACACATGTTCCCGGCAAGGGCGGCGGCGAGGGCATCGCGCAGATCCTTGGCGGGCATATCATGGCGATGGTCGAAAGCCCCTCGTGGGCGCCGACGGTCGCCTCGGGTGATCTGCGACTGCTGCTGATCCTCAACGGTGAACGCAGCAAGAAGTGGCCGGATGCCCCGACCTTGAAGGAGTTTGGCTACGACTACAGTTTCGACTCGCCGTTTGGTCTCGCTGGTCCCAAGGGCATGGATCCCACTGTCGTCGCGAAGCTGCATGATGCCTTCAAGAAGGCCTACGACGACCCCAAGGTGATCGAGCTGCACGAGAAATTCGACTTCGTGCGCCGTTACATGAACACGGCCGACTACCAGGCCTTCGTGCCGAAACTCGCCGCGGAGGAGAGGGCCGCCCTCGAGAAACTTGGTCTGGCGAAGAAGGAATAGCGGTTCCTCCCGTTTGTGTAGAATAGGGCGGCGTTCAGCAATGGGCGCCGCCATTTCGTTGGAGCCTCATGCATGCCTCGTAAAACTGTGCTGATCGCTGGTGCCTCGGGGCTTGTCGGTTATGCCGCGATGAAAGAGTTCGCACATGAACCCGCCAGCGACGTCATCGTGGTCTCGCGGCGAAAGCCGGACGAGACGCACGGCGCGCGGTTCGTCGCGGCCGATCTAACCGAACGGGCAGCGTGCGCAGCGCTTTTTGGCCAGATGCCTGAGGTGACGCATGTGATTTTTGCGGCCCTCTACGAGAAGCCCGGACTGATCGATGGCTGGCGCGACCCCGTGCAGATCGCAACCAACGATCACATGTTGCGCAACCTGTTGGACCCGCTGATTGATTGCGCGCGGGACCTGCGGCATGTGTCTTTGCTGCAAGGTACAAAAGCTTATGGTGTTCACGTGCGCCCAATGAAGGTGCCGGCCCGTGAAGGGCGTTCGGATGCCCGCGACATCCCAAATTTTTACTGGAACCAGGAGACGTACCTACGCGAGCGCCAGCAGGGGCAGGCGTGGTCGTTCTCGATCTTCAGGCCCGTGCTGATCGTCGGCTATTCGTTCGGGAGCGCGATGAATGTCGTCCCCGCGATCGGCGCCTACGCGGCAATCCTCAAAGCCCGTGGCGAACCTCTGCATTATCCGGGCGGGCCGGGCCGCGTGTCCCAGTCGATCGACGCCGATTTGCTCGCGCGGGTGATGATTTGGGCCGGCGACGCGCGCTGCGGCACGAAATGAAACATTCAATGTAGCGAACGGCGACGTCTTTATGTGGCCGAACATCTGGCCGGCCCTGGCCGATTGTCTCGGCATGAAAACGGGCGAGGTCCGGCCACTCAGCCTGCATCGCGAGATCGAGCCGTGCGAAAGTGAATGGGCTGCGATCCGACAGCGTCACGGGCTGGTGTCGCCCGATCTCAAGGCGTTCGGCGGTCTCTCCTTTGAATATGCCGATTACCAGATGGGATACGGACGCGCGGAGCCGGCGCCACCATCGTTTTCGTCGACGATCAAACTGATGCAAGCGGGCTTCAGCGAGGTCATGGACAGCGAGGCGATGATGGTGAAGTGGCTCCGCATGTTCCAGGACCGCCGGCTGCTGCCGAGACCCTGATCGAGGGGCTCCGGTACGTGACAGCACCAGACGCTTGCAGGAGCATGTTGCATTATGCGGTAATGCGGCCTCGGGAAACTCGCGGAGCTCGCCATGGCCACGCCGATACGCACCAGCTACACCGTCGATGCCTATAACGTCTCGCACGCATCCGAGAATAAGATCCACGACGATGCCGTCGCCAAAAAGCTCGGCTTCAGCGGCGGCTTGGTGCCAGGCGTCGAGGTCTATGCGTACGCCAGCCATTTGGCTGTGCAGCGCTGGGGCCGGGTTTGGCTGGAGCGGGGTACGATGGAGGCGCGCTTTCTGAAGCCGGTTTACGACGGGCGCAAGGCGACAGTCACAGCTGAAGAACAAGGCGAAGTGCTGCAATTGAAGGTGGAGAGTGAAGGCGTCTTGTGTGCCACCGGGCGTGCGGGTCTCGGGTCCGCCTCACAGGTTGCGCCATGGATCGAGGGCTATCAGCATCATCCATCACCCGATCATTCGTCGCGCCCGCCTGCCGATGAAAAAAGCTTGGCGCCCGGCAACTGGCTCGGCATTGCGCCGATCACCCTGACCAAGGAGGTGGCGTCCACCTATCTGAAGGACGTGCGCGAGCAGCATCCGATCTACGCGAAGGAGGGACTGGCGCATCCCGGCACGCTGCTGCGGTTGTGCAATGCGGCGCTGCGCGAGAACGTCGTGCTTGCGCCCTGGATTCATACCGGCAGCAGGGTGCGCAACTTCGGTGTCGGGCGCATCGGGGATGAATTCACGGTGCGGGCCCGCGTGCAGGACAACTACGAACGCAAGGGTCACCGTCTGGTTGATCTGGATTGCCTGATTATCAAGAACGGCACGACACCGATCGCGCACATCCTGCACACGGCAGTCTACCGGCTTCGCCACCTGGAGGCGGCGTAGCGCCACCACGCAGCGTCAAGCCTTGGGCAAGGCGCCGCCGATGAGCCGGCCTGCAATCACCATTTCCGGACTGGTCTTGCGATAGGTCTCGATCACCCGCAGGAAATCGGCCCGCTCCTGGCCAGCGGGTGCGGACTGCGGTGCGGGGTCCGCTGCCAATTGCGGGCGAAGCTGTGCGACGACCGCGTCAATCCGCGCGCGCAAGGTGTCGCCGGCGGCGGCCATCTCCGGTCTGGCAAGACGCGGCTGCAGCACCGTCGCCACATGCGCGATGAAGCCCGGCCAGGGCGCGAGCATCCGGTAGAGTCCCGGCACAAACGACTTACCATCCGTGATCGTGGCCAATTGCGCGACGACGGCGCGATGGGCCAAATCAAGTTTCGCGAGGTCGGCCATGGGCGGCGTCGCGGGCAGGCTCGGCGGGGCCGACCAGCTCGCGGGTGCGCGGGTCGGTATCCGGGACGTCGGCACGGCGCCAGTCAGGATGCCGCGTACCAAGCCGGCAAATACCATGTTGACGGGCGCCACTCGCACAAATCCAGCGCAGACATTGGCGACTGTCGCCTGGGCCTTGGCGTCGAGGCCCCACACCTCGAGTACATCGCGCGAGATCGGATCGAGCGGTGTCAATGCTAGGTCGGCCGCCGCCCGCCAACCCGTGTCCTGGCCCGTGCCATTTCGGAACAGTGGAGCAACCGCGTCCCACGACCACTCGAGCAATCCTGGCCGCGTCGCCATGTGGCGATGAATGGCCGAAACATAGGGGACGCCCCAGAGCGTCCGGATCTCGCCGAAGATGTCGGCGATCCGGCCTGTGGCCTCGGATTCAGGCAGCTCTGACAGCATGCAGGTCTCTCGTTTGTCCTAGCTGACGGCGTGCGATCACGTTCCGGTGAGTCCGGCGAATGGCGTTCACGTTGGCACACGCCTTGTACTTGGGCCAGTGGGGTATCTGCCGTTGACCTGAACTTATTATCGCTAGAGGCCGCCATGCTCAGATCCGCAGTCCCTACTCGACTCGATTGGGTCGACGTCGCAAAAGGCATTTGTATCGTCCTCGTCGTCCTCATGCATGCCACGCATGGTGTCGAAAAGGCCGTGGGAACCACAACCTGGATCGATCCTTTTATTGCATGGGCGCGCCCTTTCCGGTTGCCTGATTTCTTCCTGATCTCGGGCCTTTTTCTGGCGTCTCGGATTAAGCTGCCGTGGCGCACGTATCTCGACAGCCGGGTTCTGCACTTTGTGTATTTCTATGTACTTTGGATGCACGTGCTATTGGCCATCAAGGCGGCCGGGATCATCAGCGAGCAGGGCATCGGCGGGTTCGCGGAGATCTATCTGCAGAGTTTCATCCGCCCCTACGGACCGATCTGGTTCATCTATCTGCTCGGCGTCTATTGCGTCGTCACCAAACTGCTGCAGCCGGTCGCAAAACCATTGGTGATGGCGTCCGCGGTCGTCATGCACTGCCTGTGGCCGGAGACCGGCATCTTCGTACTCGATGAGTTCGCCAATCGCTTCGTGTTCTTCTACACGGGCTACGCTTTGAGCCAGCTCATCTTCGGAATTGCCGGCCGGCTCGGCAGCATCCCGACCCCGGTCGCGCTCGGCGTTTTGGCCGTATGGGCCGTCGCCAATCAGTGGGGCGTGGCGAGCGGCTGGGCTGCCGTCAAAGGTGTGGACCTTGTCTATTCGGGCGTCGGGATTGCTGCGGTGATTGCAGCCAGCGTGTTGCTGGTCGGCACCGCTGGCGGCCACGTGCTGGCGTTCTGCGGCAGCCGGACGATCGCCATCTATCTGGCCTTTACGATTTTCATGGGCGCCTCGCGCGTGGTTCTCCTCAAGCTCGGCTTTGGATTCGTTCCAGAGGTCGTCGCAATCGCGTCAACGTTGGCCGGGATCATTGGTTCCCTGACGCTGGCGATGCTGGTGCGCGGGACCCGCATGGGTTTCCTGTTCGAGCGTCCCGGTTGGTTCGGGCTTGGACAGCCTGATGCCGTGCCTGTCCACGCTGCGCGCCGGTTGCGCGAGCCGCGCATCGTCGGAATGCCACGGCGATTGGGACGGTCCCAACGGATCGACCGCAATGGTCTCGTGGGCCCTGCGATGGTAGTATCGGGGGGTGATGAGCAATCTCTTCGAAGCCGCAGGTCTGGAAGCGGGGTCTGCGCGCCCCCTCGCGGATCGGCTCCGGCCGGCGAAATTATCGGACGTGGTTGGACAGGACCACCTCGTTGGGCCTGACGGTACGCTGACACGCGCGCTGAAGTCCGGCCGCGTCCCGAGCCTCATTCTGTGGGGGCCGCCCGGGACCGGCAAGACGACAATTGCTCGGCTTCTGGCCAAGGACGTGCGTCTCGAGTTCGAGCAGCTCTCTGCTATTTTCTCCGGAGTTCAGGATCTCAAGAAGGCGTTCGAGCGCGCGCGGGCCCGCCGCGAGGTTGGTAAGGGCACGTTGCTGTTTATCGACGAGATCCATCGTTTTAACCGTTCGCAGCAGGACAGTTTCCTGCCCGTGATGGAGGACGGGACGATCACCCTCGTCGGCGCTACGACGGAGAACCCGTCCTTCGAGCTGAACGCCGCTGTCCTGTCGCGGGCGTCGGTCCTCGTTCTCAACCGCCACGATGAGGCGGCACTCGAGCTGTTGTTGCAGCGGGCCGAGGCTGAGGAGGGGCGGACACTCCCGCTCGACGCCGATGCCCGTTCGACACTGCTCGGCATGGCCGACGGGGATGGCCGGACCGTCATCAATCTGGCGGCCGAGGTTCTTTCCGGTGTCGCCGAGGGACAAAAGCCCCTCGACCGGGCCGCTTTGAGCACGCTCGTGCAACGGCGGGCGCCGCTGTATGACAAGAGCCGCGACGGGCACTACAACCTGATTTCAGCATTGCACAAGGCGGTCCGCGGCTCAGATCCAGACGCTGCGCTCTACTGGCTGGCCCGCATGCTGGATGGCGGCGAAGACCGCCTGTTTCTCGCGCGCCGGCTGGTGCGGATGGCGATCGAGGACATCGGGTTGGCAGATCCGCAAGCGTTGGTCCAGGCGCTGGCGGCGAAGGATGTCTACGATTTCCTGGGTTCTCCGGAAGGCGAATTGGCGCTGGCTCAGGCGACGATCTATCTGGCAACGGCGCCGAAATCGAACGCGGCCTATGTCGCCTACAAGGCCGCCATGCGGGCGGCAAAGGAGCACGGTAGTCTCAGCCCGCCGAAGCACATCCTCAATGCCCCGACCAAACTCATGAGTGAGCAGGGGTACGGGGCAGGTTATGATTACGATCACGATGCGCCGGACGCGTTTTCCGGCCAGAACTACTTTCCCGACGAGATGCGCCAGCGCCCGCAGTACTACGTTCCGCCGGAACGCGGCTTCGAACGCGAAATACGAAAGCGCCTCGCTTACTGGGAGGGATTGCGCCGCAAGCGGGAAGCCGACGGCGACGGCCACTGATCCTGGAATTCGCCGCGCGCCGCCGTCCTGCTTTGGGTTCGACGTTCACTGGTCGGTCCGGTTTGGGCCGGAGCCGTATTTTGCCGATAGATGCCGCGCCGCTTCTCGGCTTCCTCGGCCTTCTTGTCTGCAATGAATTTGGCGATGTTGGCAGCGGCCTGCTCTTCGCCCTTTGTCTGGACGACGAAATCGGTATGCGGCCCCGTCTCGATGCTGGGGCCGAGATCGGAAATCAGCAGCGAAGACCCCGCTTGAACATAGGGCAGGATACGCTCCAGCGCGTCTTGTGGAATCTGTACTTGATCGAGTGCCGCCATGGCATAGGGCTTGTCATTGCGCGGCACAGTCTGATTGGCCTTCTCGCCCTTCTTCAGTTTGATCGGCGCCGAGATTGGGGCCTCTGGCCCTTCGATGGTCACGAAACTCCAGCTGACGCCGCCGTGCGCATTGGTGTCCATTGCGGTGAAGACGTGCGTCCCCAGAACCCGGTTCGGATCGCGGAAGGTGACGGGGAATTCCGCAATGGGGTAGCGTGCCTGCCGGATGTAGAGCTTGCCGGCGCGGCGGGAGATGAAGACCGAAATCGGCTCGACGAGGCGGCCTGCATCGCGGGCTTCTTTCTCGGCAGCTGCGCGGAACCCTTCGTGTTCCTTGGCTGCAGCGGACAAGGTTGTGACTGTTGCGGTCCGCTGTTCCAGGGTGGCGCGGAGTTCCTCCAGTCGCTGGCGCTGAACCTCGACCTCTTCCTCCGTCTTAGTCTTTAGGGTTTCGGCCTTGGCTATTGCTGTTTCCGTCTTGGCATTGGCGAGGCCGCGCGTCGCCCAGTCCAGGCGCCCGGTTGTGCGTCTGAGCTGGACCTCACCGGCCTTGAACTCGCGAAGCGCTTTCGCCTGGAGCCCGAGATTGATCTTCACCGCGGCCTTTGCCTCGTTGGCCGCCTTGACAGCGAGCGCAACCTTGTCGGCGGCAGCGGCCCGCTTCATCCGGGCAGCCTCGATCGGGGAGGTGACTGTGTTCTGGGGGCGCAGAACCTCGACAGAAGCCGAGCCCGCCGGCCGTGGCAGGCGCGCGCCAAGCATCATCGGACTGTCGGCCGATTGGCTCTCGCCTAGCTGCGGTGGGGCCGCGTGCGGCTCAGACGGGACGGTGGGCGTAAGCCGCGGCTGAAACAGGGTGGGATGGGAAATCGACATCGGCGCCGTCTCGTCCGGTACCACGACGATGCGGGTATTCATGCGGGTGATCTTGAACAACCGTTCGGCGAAACCCGACGGCAGGCGAATGCAGCCATGCGAGGCCGGATAGCCCGGAAGGTTGCCTTCATGCAGGGCGACACCCGACCATGTGATGCGCTGCATGAACGGCATCGAGGCATCGTCATAGAGATTGGAGATGTGCTCTTCTTTTTTCTCGATGATCGTGAAAGCGCCCTGCGGGGTTTCGAAGTCTTTGCGGCCGGTCGACACCGGCGAGGAGACCACGACACCATTTTTATCAAAGACGTCGATGCGCTGCCGTTTGATCGAAACGACGGCCAAAAGCGGGCTTGGATGCGGGGTCAGCACAACCGTACTCACGGCCTGCGGAACCTTGGTGGCTTGCTGCTGCGCTGACTGCCGTCGCGTCTCCTGGGCCAGGGCCGGCGTTTGGACCGAGGTCGCAACACTGACGGTGGTGGCGAAGACCAGGGATGCCCAGACAACGGCGCCACAGCTACGTGTCACATGATCGACAGTTCTACTCACGATGCCCTCTTCGCCCCCACAGGCGCCCGCATGTCTTCAATACCCGCATCCCGGACATTGCATTCCTGTACTTCGCCCTATGTGTTACGCCGATCAGTTCACAGCATCAAGTCCGTCCGGGGGCATTCGGCAGATCATTATTGCCAGGGCAGCTGCTGGTGGTGGGGCCGGCCCAAGAGTGCCGTGGCGCGGTCCCGCAGCAGGAACTTCTGGATCTTCCCGGTCGACGTCTTCTGGATCTCGCCGAACATCACAAATCGGGGACAATTGTAGCGGGCGAGGTGATCCTGGCACCAGGCCAGGATCTACTTGTCGCTCGCTGTCGCGCCCGGCTTCAGCTCGACGAAAGCACAAGGCGTTCCACCCCATTTTCGTATGGTTTGGCCACGACGGCGGCATGGGCGACGGCGTGATGTTTGTAGAGAACCTCCTCTACCTCGATCGACGAGATATTTTCGCCGCCGGAGATGCTGATATCCTTGGAGCGATCCTTGAGCTGAATATATCCGTCCGGGTAGATGACACTGAGATCGCCGGTATCGAACCAGCCGCCCGCGAAAGCCTCATTGGTTGCAGTCTTGTTCTTGAGGTAAGGGCGGGGCCTCTCTGCCCGCGCATTGCCACTTGCGAAGCGCATCGCGAAAATGCTCAGTGCGGGCGGAGAGACGCGTCACGGAACGTGCCACGGAGGGATGGATGAGCCGGTATGCCGAGGTCTATGGGGCCTGGAAGCGGGATCCAGACGCGTTCTGGGCAGAAGCCGCGCGCGAGATCGACTGGATTAACGTGTGGGACAAGGTGTTCGATCCCTATGCCGGCGAGTACGGCCGCTGGTTCACCGGCGCCGAGTGCAATACCGCCTACAACTGTCTCGACCGGCACGTCCTGCGCGGCCGCGGCGATCAGAAGGCGCTGATCTACGATAGCCCGGTCACTCAATCGACCAAGAGCTTTACCTACAGCGAGTTGACCCACGAGGTCGCAACCCTAGGTGCCGTCCTCCAGGGCCTTGGCGTCAAGACCGGCGATCGCGTGATCATCTATATGCCGATGGTGCCCGAGGCCGCGATCGCCATGCTGGCGTGCGCCCGGATCGGCGCGGTCCACTCGGTGGTATTCGGCGGGTTCGCTGCCAGCGAGTTGGCGACGAGGTTCAACGATTCAAGGCCGGTGGCTGTGCTTTCTGCTAGTTGCGGTATCGAGACGGCGCGCGTGATCCCTTACAAGCCGCTGCTCGACAAGGCCATCGAACTCGCCGAGCACAAGCCCACCATCAGCCTGGTTCTGCAGCGGCCGCAAGCCGAAGCCGGCATGACCGAAGGCCGCGATCACGACTGGGCCGAGCTGGTCAAGGACGCCAAGGCCAGCGGCCGAAAGGCCGGGTGCATGCCGGTCAAGGCGACCGACCCGCTCTATATCCTCTACACGTCGGGGACGACCGGCGCGCCGAAGGGCGTGGTCCGCGACAACGGCGGCCACATGGTCGCGCTGAAGTGGACGATGAAGAACCACTATGGCATCGATCCGGGCGAGGTGTTCTGGGCGGCGTCGGACGTCGGCTGGGTCGTCGGGCACAGCTACATCGTTTACGCGCCATTGCTGCACGGCTGTACGACGATCCTCTACGAGGGCAAGCCCGTCGGCACGCCGGACGCCGGTGCGTTCTGGCGCGTCATTGCCGACCACAAGGTGGCCGCGATGTTCACGGCACCCACCGCCTTCCGCGCGATCAAAAAGGAAGACCCGGCCGGAGACATGATCAGGCGCTATGATCTGAGCGCCTTCCGCACCTTGTTCCTGGCGGGTGAGCGGGCCGATCCCGAAACCATCAAGTGGGCCGAAGCCAAGCTTGCCGTGCCAGTCTACGATCATTGGTGGCAGACGGAAACGGGATGGCCGATTGCCGGCAATCCCGCGGGGCTGGGGGCGTTGCCGGTCAAGTACGGCTCGCCGACGGTGCCGATGCCAGGCTATGACCTCCAATGCCTCGACGAGAAGGGGCAGCCAGTCCCAGCTGGCCAGACCGGCACGCTCGCCGTGAAGCTGCCGTTGCCACCGTCCTGCCTGCCGACGCTTTGGGGCAACAACGAGCGCTTTCGCAAGAGCTATCTGGAAGACTTCAAGGGCTACTACACGACCTCCGATGCCGGCTACATCGACACCGATGGCTACGTGTTCGTCATGGCGCGCACCGATGACGTGATCAACGTTGCGGGCCATCGCCTGTCGACCGGACAGATGGAAGAGGTGGTCGCCAGGCACAAGGATGTCGGTGAATGCGCGGTAATGGGCGTTGCCGATGGGCTCAAAGGCCAGATCCCCGCGGGCTTCATTGTGCTCAACGCCGGCGTCAACCGGGACGTCAAGGAGATCGAGGCGGAGGTTGTGCAACTTGTCCGCGACGAGATCGGGCCGGTCGCTGCTTTTAAGCAAGTGATGACGGTCAAGCGCCTGCCGAAAACGCGCTCCGGCAAGATCCTTCGCGGCACGCTGCGTGCGATTGCCGATGGCGATCCTTGGAAAATGCCAGCGACCATCGATGACCCCGTCGTTCTCGACGAGATCACCGCCGTCATGCAGGCACACGGCATGGCTGAGAATGCCAAACCACCGACGGGTTGAGTGTGCCACCAGATCGGCAAGCGGCACACTCAATTCTCAGTGCGCGTCGGGCTGAAGGAGCGGTAGCGATTGCCGGTTCGCCACCGTCAGATCGAACGGCGACATTGAGGCGCGGAGCCGCGCGTCTTCAGGCGATGGGTCGAGCCGAACCGGCGCTACGACATAGAGCGAAGCAACAATAAATAGCGCCGCCGCAACGGCGGAAGCAAAAAGCTTCATGGCATTACTCCTCACACAAAAATGCAATTCACGCAAAAGGGCAGAGCTACAAAACCTTGGCCCAATATACGGACCGCGGGTAAAGGTTAACGCTTTGTTGCGCTCGAGGCGAGGCCGGTGCCGACACGTTCTCGTGATCGCGGGCCCGGAGGCGGATTTCGGCTTAAGTCACTCTTAGCGTTCAATCGCCAAATTGCAGTGACGAATTAGGAGGCTGTTCAGCGAACATCAAGACTTCGACGCTAGCGTCCATACGTGGGCCCCGGTGCCACTTGGAGGATCAGCGTGATGGACGCAACCGCACTCGGCCAGAGCCTGTCTCGCCGGTTCGCAGACAAGCGTGATACGGCCGCGGCCCTTGGGCTCTTCGCGGGCTCGCTGTTCCTGTCGGCGCTGCTGCTGTTCTCGGTCCAACCGATGTTCGCCAAGATGGTGCTCCCGAAGCTTGGTGGCGCGCCGTCGGTGTGGGCGGTCTCGATGTGCTTCTTCCAGGCCGTCTTGCTCGCGGGCTACTGTTACGCGCATGCCTTGAACAGGTTCGTGCCGGCGCATTACGCGCCCCTGGTGCATCTCGCGCTGCTCGCTATCGCTGTGCTGGCACAACCCATCGGCCTGCCTGCCGGCGCCGAGCCGCCCGCAGGAGACGCTTATTTCTGGTTGATCGGGACCTTGGCGCTGGGCGTCGGTTTGCCGTTCTTTGCGGTTTCGGCCAACGCGCCCTTGCTGCAGTCTTGGTTCGCCCGCTCCGGGCATTCGCATGCCAAGGATCCATATTTCCTGTATGGCGCATCGAACCTGGGCAGCCTGATCGCGTTGCTTGCCTATCCGCTGGTCATCGAGCCGTTCAGCGGCCTGACACAGCAAGCCGGCATCTGGCTCACAGGTTTCATCGTGCTCGGAGTGGCCATCGCGTTCTGCGGGCTCAGCATGGCGCTCAATACATCGGTGGATGCTGGGTCGCGGTCCGGCGCGGCGCGCCCATCCGTTGCGGCGCCCACCTGGGCTGAGCGCGCGGGTTGGATCGGTCTAGCGTTCGTTCCGTCCGGCCTCCTTGTCGCATTCACGACCTACGTCACCACCGATATCGCGTCCGCACCTTTTCTTTGGGTCCTCCCGCTCGCGGCTTTCCTCGGCACGTTTATCCTTGTGTTCAAGGAGACGCCGGTCATCCCCCACAAGTGGCTGCTGCTCATTCAGCCGGCGCTGGTTGGTGGCGTGCTGTTTGGACTGGCGCGGATCGGCAATGAGGGCTGGACCATCGCGGTCTATTGCGGCACGGGAGCCTTCTTTGTGACGACGATGATCGCGCATCGGGAACTCTACGAGCGCCGGCCGTCACCGGAGCGTCTGACGGAATTCTATTTGTGGATGTCGTTCGGCGGTGTGCTCGGTGGGATGTTCGCGGCGCTCGTCGCCCCGCAACTGTTCAGCGTGATCTGGGAGTTCCCATTGCTCCTGGTGCTCGGCATCGCTTGCCGTCCCGGCCTTTTCAAGACCATGCCGGATGAGGCCGAACGCCGCGAGCTGCTGATGCTAACCATCGGCGCGTTCCTACTACTGACGGCAACCAATCTCGCGATCCTGTACAAGTTCCTGGTTCCGAGCCCGCTGCCGCTGATGCTGTTCCTGCTGGCGTTTTGTGTCGCAACGATCCTGAATTCGCATCGGGTCCTGTGGCAGGTAGTGTTCACGGCCTTGATGGCAGTGACCATCGCAATTCTTCCGTCGGCGATGACGCGCGGCAATGCCGAACGAAGCTTCTTCGGTGTTCACCGCGTCACCAGCGATGGCACCGGCGAAATGCGCCTTCTGGTCCACGGGACGACGACGCACGGCGCCGAGCGCCTGACAGACGCATCTGGCAACCGAGTCGCTACGCCAGTGGCTGCAACTTACTATTATCCGGGTGGCCCGATGGCGCGCGGCGCCGATATCGCGCGCGAGGTCACCGGTAAAACGGACGGCGGGCTCAACGCGGCCGTGGTAGGCCTTGGAGCTGGCTCCATGGCCTGCAACAGCCGTCCGAATGAAACATGGCGGTTCTACGAAATCGATCCGGTTGTCGTTCGCATCGCCCAGGATCCCAACCGCTTCACCTTCCTCTCGAGATGCCGCCCCAATGCCGACATCGTCGTCGGTGATGCGCGGTTGACATTGGCGAAGGAGCCCGCGCGGGGCTTCGACTACTTGGTCATCGACGCCTTCTCGTCGGATGCCGTGCCCATCCACTTAATGACCGTCGAGGCCATGCAACTTTATTTGGCGAAGCTTTCGCCAGATGGCTTGCTTGCGTTGCATGTATCGAATCGCCATCTCGATCTGGCGTCGGTCGTTGCAAGCGTCACCGCGTCGCTTCCTGGTGTTTGGGCTGAACTTGCGGAAGACCGGACCGGCGACAAGACGCTCGATGCCTCATCGAGCCAGGTCGTGTTCATTTCGCGGTCTGCCGCATCCATCGAAGCCGTCAAACGCCTCGCCTACGTTCAGTCGATGCCTGCAGCGGATATGCCGGCATGGACTGACGATTACTCGGATATCCTCCGTGCCCTCTGGCGGAAGTACAACTGATCGGGACATGCCGGGCTTGTGTAACGCGTAGCCCGACAGTAGAGGTGGGCGTCGTCCGGGACCCGGGCGGCGCCCACTTTCTTGAACGGTGACACACGGCATGCGCATTGAGTATCACCGGACACTGATCGCAGACCGTGTCCGGGTGGCGGCGTTTCACGAGGCGCTCCGCAAGCTGATCCGTAAAGGCGAGACCGTCGTCGTCGACATCGGTACGGGGACGGGGTTGCTGGCCTTTTTGGCGGCCAAGCTCGGCGCCAAGAAAGTCTACGCCTACGAGATGGCTGAGATCGGCGCCGTTGCTGAGAGACTTCGCGCTCTCAATAAGTTGCGCAATGTCGAGCTGATCCCGGGTCGCTCGACCGAGATCATCGATCCACCGAAAGGCGATGTCGTCGTCACGGAAACGCTCGGCAACTACGCGCTCGAGGAGTTTCTGGTTGAGACCATGAACGATGCCCGGGCGCGGCATCTGAAGCCGGGTGGTGTGCTCGTGCCCGGTCTGGTCGAGCAGTTCGTGTGTCCGGTCACGGGGCCAAGGTTTTACAAGGAACTGTGCGCCTGGGACGACGTGGGCTATGGGCTCGATTTGGCGCCGGCCCGCGCCATGAGCCTCAACAATGTCTACGTCCGCCCGTTCAAGCCGGCGGACCTGTTGGGCGGCGGCAAATCGGCCGTCCTCTGGGACACGGTTGATTTCGGGGAAAAGAATCGCCTGGCGCGGCGCGGCGAAGGACGCTGGACGATGCGCGCCGATACAACTATCCATGGCTTTGCGCTGTGGTGGAACGCGCGGCTGGCGGAAGGAACGGTTTTGTCGACGAGCCCGCTGTCGCCGCCGACGCATTGGGAGCAGCTGTATTTTCCGGTACAGGAACCGTTATCACTGAAGTCCGGCGAGACGCTCGTCGGGGAATTGCGGTCGAGATCTTCCGAGGAAGGCGGCACGGACCTTGCGTGGTCAGTTGCCGTGTTGAGCGTGACGGGCCGTGAACGCACCCGCCAGATACTGAGCCTGACGAAGGGGTTCTTGCCCTGACAATTCATTGATCACCGTCAAAGCCAGGGCGGGACTAGGGACCTACGCTTGAGTGAGGCAGTGCGGAGGTTTGGAAATGACGGGCTCACCCGGACCACTTAGCTTATCCGAAGCGATCGCCCGCTTGGGTGCATGGCTCGATGATCGTCTCCACGGCGGCGCGCAGTCTGAGGTCGAGCGGTTGACTGCGGCCGAGCTGGCACGAACGGCCCGCGACCTCGGGCTGTCGGACGCGGACCTGCGGTGTCTATCCCGGATGGATAAGGACCGCACGCAGCCATTGGTGCAACGGTTGGCGCTGGTCGAACTCACCATGGATGACCTTGTGGCAACCGGGTTGACCACAACCCGGGATCTCCAGCGAACCTGTGCCCTATGCGACCGCCATGCGGCGTGTGAGCACGATATCGCGGAACGGCCCGAATCGCGCGAGTGGATAAGCTACTGCCCTAACAGCGAACCGTTCAGGCGGGCGCTGGAGGACGCCGACCGCCGATCACAGCCCCGGGGCTGAGCCGTTTTCTTGACGAGAACCACTGTCGCCCCAGCCTTGCGGCGAAAGCAGGTGCGGGGCGGCGGATCGTCCGGTAAATTCGGCTTTATGACAGACGCAGCGGTCGCATCAAACGAGATACCCAGCGCACGCCGGTTCTTGATCCTGATGTGCGTGGTGCTCGCGACGACGCTGTACAGCACGACGATCCTGATCGTGTCGACCGTGCTGCCGCAGATGCAGGGATCGTTCTCGGCGACGGCCGACGAAATCGCCTGGGTAATGACATTCAATATTCTGGCGACGGCCATTGCGACGCCGCTGACCGGATGGCTGGCGGCCCGGTTCGGCGTCCGACGGGTGATGGTGTGGAGCATCCTCGGCTTTACCGTCGCGACGTTGATGTGCGGTCTGGCGACGTCGCTCGAACAGATTGTGTTCTGGCGCATCGTCCAAGGCGCCTTTGGGGCGCCGTCGACGCCGCTGTCGCAATCGATCCTGCTCGATACCTTCCCAAAGCGGCAGCATGCTTTGGTTCTCGGGCTCTACGGCTTTGGTGTGGTAATCGGCCCGGTGATAGGCCCGACGCTCGGCGGCTATGCCGCGGAAGCCTACACTTGGCGGTATGCCTTCTACGCCATCGTGCCCATCGGCTTTCTCGCGGTCTTTGGGTTGCAGCTGTTTCTGCCCGCCGGGCAGAAGCGCGGCCCTATCCAGCTCGATTGGACCGGGTTCATCGCGCTCTCCGTGGCGCTCGGCGCGATGCAACTCGTGCTGTCACGTGGCCAACGGCTGGACTGGTTCCAATCGACCGAGATCATGCTGGAGGCGTTCATCGCGATCGTGGCGTTCTGGGTCTTTGTCACGCACGTCCTGACGGTGCCAAATCCCTTTCTCAATCCGCGACATCTGACAAACCGAAACTATGCGCTCGGTCTGGTGCTGGTGACGCTCTACGGAATGTTGAACTTCACGCCCGTTGTCTTGCTACCTCCGCTACTCAAGGCCTATGCAAATTTTCCCGAGTCGACGGTCGGTATGATCATCGCCGGGCGCGGCATCGGCGGCTGTATCGGCTTTCTTGCGGCCGGCCTGATCAAGGGCGTCGATCCGCGCGTGAGCATGATGGCCGGGTTCGGCATGCTACTGGTCGCAGGCGTCTGGTTAACCCAGATGGACCTCAACATTGAGCCGATGACGCTGGTCGCGAATGCGGCGCTTCAGGGACTGGCGATCGGTGCGATCTGGGTGCCACTGACGATGGTGACGTTCTCGAACGTCGCAGAGAAGGACCTCGCTGAAACAAGCGCCATCTATCACCTGTTGCGCAATCTCGGTTCGAGCATCTTCATTTCGATCTGCGTCGCTGAAATCGTTCGGTCGACCGGCGTCAACTACAGTCGGATGATCGAACAGATCACGCCTTACAACCCGTCACTTGGACTGCCGTGGGTGATCGGGGCCTGGGATCCATATTCTTTGACCGGGCTGCAAAAGCTCTCGAATGAAGTGTCCCGCCAGTCGGCGATGATCGCCCATCTCAACGCGTTCGGGATGTTCACGGTGGCCTGCGCGCTGACGCTGCCCGTCATTCTGCTGATCGGGGGAAAGAAGGCTCGGCTGCCGTCGCCCAAGACATGAGGCAAGGTCTGCCGTTACTCGCCGGACTTCTTGAATTGCTGCATCTTGTAGCCGAGCCAGCTCCAGGCGAGGCCGAGCATGGCCGACGTCAGGAAAATGCCGGCGACAAGCTTCGGCTGCGATGTCGTATAGCCGAAGCGCATCAGCAGCCATGCGAAGAGGGCGCCAGCGATCCCCGCGATGAAGGCGGCGAGCACCAACTTCTGGCTTTGATCGGCGCGCCGGCCCAGCCAATAACCGGTCAAAAGGGTGGCTGGGTTGAGGAGAGACAGAAGCAGGATATCCTGAAGCTCTTGCGGCATGATCTCAAGACTTGCTCTTGCCGCTGGCCTCGATCTCGTCCCGCAGCTTTTCTTCCTCGTACTGGATGAACCAGCCAATCATCTGGCGCCAAAGCGCCTCGCAGAGATCGGGGGGAACGCCCTTTTCGGTGGCTTTGGCGCGAACGCGATCGATCACCTGCTGGTTGCGCCAGGGCACATTTGCTTCCTGCTTCAAGCCGAGCTTGATCTGCCAGGCCCGCTCCACGTAGCCGAAGCGCTCGGCAATCATTTCGACAAGTGCGGTATCGCAGCGATCGATTTCGATGCGGACATGGGAGAGATCAGCGCAGTCCTGGGGGAGCCGTTTGGTCATGGGCAGGGCCTTCCGGAGAGGGGGTCTGGAGGATGCATAGCATAAGTCCGCAGCCGTGCGAGGGCGCAAGGGCGCAGATGCAGGAAGGCCGTTGCACGGGTTGCGTCCCCGTCGCACACTCAATCCCAGGTCAACGGTATTGGGAGGTTCCAGGATGGCACGGTTGTGTGAAGGGCGCGTCGCGATTGTCACAGGCGCGGGGCGCGGTCTCGGACGCCAGCATTCGCTGTTGCTGGCGAAGGAAGGCGCGAAAGTCGTGGTCAACGACATCGGTGCCAATGTCGACGGCAAGGGGCGTGACGACTCGTTCGCGGCGCAAACCGTGGCCGAGATCAAGAAAATGGGGGGAGATGCGATCGTCAACGGCGACGACGTGTCGAGCTGGAACGGCGCCAAGAACCTGATCGATCAGGCGGTGAAGCACTATGGCAAGCTCGACGTGCTGATCAACAACGCTGGCATCCTGCGCGACCGCATGCTCGTCAACATGTCTGAGGACGAGTGGGACAGCTGCATCCAGGTGCACTTGAAGGGAACCTTTGCGCCCTCCCGTCATGCCGCCGCCTATTGGCGCGAGAAATCGAAGGAGATCGGCGGCCCCGTCAACGCGGCGATCATCAACACCAGCTCGACGTCGGGCATTTACGGCAATGTGGGCCAGACCAATTACGGTGCCGCCAAAGCCGGCATTGCAGCCTTTACTGTCATTGCAGCGCGGGAGCTTCGCCGGATCGGCGTCACCGTCAACGCTCTATCGCCGTCGGCCCAAACCCGCATGACCGAGGGCCTTCGCGAGTTGACACCGGAGCAGATCGCGGCGCGCGACCCGAAGTGGGTGTCGCCGACCGTCGTCTATCTCGCCAGTGAGGAAGCAAAGGACATCACCGGTCGCGTGTTCCAGGCGGGTTTCGGGCGCATCGCCATCTGCGAGGGCTGGAAACGGGGCGCCGAGGTTGGCCCCGTGGAAGACCCCCGCGAGGCCGGGCGGTTGTTCCGCGAGATGCTGCCGAAGGTGCGCAAGAACTCTGGCATGGATGGCGCCGAACTCGATTGAATTTGATGGTGCTGAGCAGGTAAGGCGCAATTGGCGCCGTTGCCGTATTGCGCCGGCTGCGGCGCACCGCAACCAACCATTGGTGCAATACGGCGCCGCCTAATGCACCCTAACGCAAGTCCCGGGAGAACCGACGATGGCATTGAACTACGACAAGCTGATGGGGCTGAAACGGACCGGCGACCGGTTCAGCTATACGGATCGAGAGACCATGCTTTATGCGATCGGCGTCGGCATGGGGCGCGACCCCTATGACGAGAAGGAACTCGCCTACACGTTCGAGCGAGCCAAACTGAAGACGGTGCCTTCGCTCGCGACCGTGCTCCAGCGCGTGCCGCTGCTCAAGGATTGCGGCTACGACTACACCAAGGTTGTCCACGGAGAGCAACGTCTGACGCTGCATCGGCCGCTCGAGCCTGAGGGCGAGATCATCGTCGATAGCCGTGTCACGGAAGCCTACGACAAAGGCGTTGGAAAGGGCGCGGTGATCTACACGGAGATGGCGGTGCGCTCGGCCGGCGACAATAAACCCCTCTATACGCTGGTCTCCACCACGTTCGCGCGCGGCGATGGCGGTTTCGGTGGTCCGAACGGCTCGGGTCCCGAGCCGCACAAGCTTCCGGATCGCAAACCCGACCTGACGGCCGCCGCCGAAACACGCCTTGATCAGGCGCTGCTCTATCGCTTGTGTGGTGACCGCAACCCGTTGCACGCTGATCCGGAGCTCGCCAAGCGCGTCGGCTTTCCCGTCCCGATCCTGCACGGCCTGTGCACCTATGGAACGGCGTGCCGGACGATTCTTAAGGAGATTGCCAAGTACGATCACACCAAGATCACCGGATTTGATGTGCGCTTCTCATCGCCCGTCTATCCCGGTGAAACGATCCTGACCGACATGTGGATCGACGGCAAGACGATCTCGTTCCGCTGCCACTTGAAGGAGCGCGCGGTCACCGTGATCAATAATGGCAAGTGCACGCTGGCCTGAGCTGCCCCTTGGCGGCCTTTGTCCGGCCGGGTCGCGTCGTCTCAGCGGTCTCGGTTGCGCCGTCGCTCGCGGTTCTCCTGCGGATCACGCCGCTCACGATCCCGTGCTTGCGATCGGGCTCGTTCGCGCGACAGCCGTTCCTCGTCCATTTTGCGGCCCGTTTTTGCGGAGCGGCCGGTCTGTGTAAACGATTTTGGCCCGACTGAACGGGATCGCTCGGGTGCGTCCTCAGTCGTCTGGCTTGGTCGAGGCCGGAACGGAATGGCCGGCTCGGCGCCATCGGAGCGAGACGAGCCCGATCGGCGCCGCCGCGGCCGCTCTTCCTCGTCTTCATCTTCCTCGTCATCGGATTGCGCGACCCGCGGCCATGCGGGATCGGCTGGGCGCGCTCCCGTTGGCGACAAACCCCGGCTCGGCAGAAGCTTGCCGGAAAAACTAAGCGCCGGTTCTATCGTGTCATAGAGTTCCGCTGCGGCGGGAGACGCAACGGCTAGGGCTGCGAGTGTTATGGCCTGCAGTACAATCATTTGGGGCCTCCGAAACAGCTGACAGGTAAGAAATTGGCGTCAATCTATGGTTTCTTGGCGACTTGAAAGATCCAGTAAGGCCCGCTTTTTCCTGGCACTTCCCGGAAGTGTTCGGACCGCTTGCTTGGGGGCCGCGCGCCTGACTCCAACAACATCCGGATATCGTCCGAGATGATCGTGTTTCGCGCGTAGATATCGTGATTGAGAGCGAGCGGGCTGTCACCTGCCGCCGTGATGTCGATGGTGTCGAGGCCGCTCATCACCACCGGACCGTCGGGTGCCGAGGCCGAGCCGGCGCGGGGCGTGGACCCCCACGCGATCTGCGACAGCGACAGTGCCCGATCGGAGGCCGACGCGTAAAGCGTCATGCGACCGCCGAGGCCGAGCACGGCGGGCACGAGTTGGCGGAAGCGTGTGACGTCGACGTCCGGGGCGGCGCAAATCACCTCGCCGATGACCAGGCCGGGCACTGTGGCCGGGTTTATGCTGATGCGCTCAAGTGCTTCGAGCAGGGCGTGATTACCCATGCTGTGAGCGATCAGGTGGACCTTTTTGGCACCGACATCCCGCACGAGGATCTTCAGAAAATCGCGGAGGTGGTTGACGGCGGCATCGGCGCTGCCGCGATCATAGGTATAGCTCGCGGCCCCGACGACGCGCTCGTAGACGGTCTGGCCCCCTTTCGATGGCCATGAGAACACGATGGGCACGCCATCGAATCGCATGTCGTAGCTGATCTGTGCCACACGGCGGAGTGCGTTCTCGAACGACACGTTAAATCCGTGCACGAAGACGAGGACCTGCCCGGAGAACAAGTTTGCGCCGCGCAGTTGGGCGCGGGTGCCCTTCGCAAAATCACCTGAGCTGAGTGCTGCGATGTGCTGAATGACGAGGCGTTTGATCTCGGTCGTGTCGTCGCCGGCGTTGGGCGGCTTGCCAGCGGGAAGCGTGGTGGCCGGGGTCGCGTCTGCTGGCACCCAGACGTTGGCCATACCGAAGCTCAGTGTCTCCGAACGGTCCGAACTGAAGGAGACTGCTTTGGGGTTCAGTGTGCGAGCGCGATTGGTCGCGAAGTAGACGGGGATCTCCTTGATGGCGGCCCGACGCGTCGCGATCACGCGATCGAAGTACTTCTTCGCCTCGTCGGGTCGGCCGGCCAGGCGATAGACCTCGCCAAGGAGCGCCAGGCTCTTGATGACGGCCGGATGCGTCGGGGAAAGATCGCGTTCGCGGACGGCGAGGGACTCGCGCAGCAACGGCTCCGCTTCCTGATAGCGTCCCAGCGCCTTGTAGAACGCGCCGAGATTGCTGCGTGGCCCAGATGTGTGCAAATGGTCCCGCCCGGCCTGCACTTCTCGAATGCGGAGCGCTTCGCGATAGGCAGTCTCGGCTTGCTCGAATTTCCCTTGTCCCTCATAGGCGCCCGCAAGGCTGCCGAGATTGACGGCGACGTCGTTGTGCTCGGGTCCGAGACGGCGGCGGATCTTCAAAGCGCGATCCAGCAGCGGCTCCGCTTCCTCATACTTTCCGCCACCCGAAAGGATCCATGCGAGCACATTCAGGCTGTCCGCGACCTCGATCGCATTGCGTCCAAGTTCGCGCTGTCGAATTGCCAGCGCTTCGCGCGCCACCACCTCGGCTTCGGCCAGTCGGCCTTGCTCGCGATGTAGGCTCGCGAGATTGTTGAGCGCGTTTGCGATCTCCGCGTCATCGCGCGCGGTTTGGCTCTGGAGATTGGTCACGGCCGATTTGAGCAGCCCTTCCGCGTCGGCAAGTCGTCCCAGCTGCAGATGCACGCTCGCCAGGTTCTGTTGGACCGATGCGACGGAGGGATCGTTGGGTCCTCGCACTCTAATATACGTCGCCAAGGCATCTTTGAGCAGACGTTCGGCGTCGGCGAACCGGCTCATGTCGGAATAGAGCAAGCCCAGGTCGTTGGTCGTGGTCACGGCCCGCGCCGGGTCCGCCGTCTCACGGATGGTCAATGCCTGCTTGTAGACCCGTTCGGCATCCGTCCAGCGTCCAGCTTCCCGCAGGATGCCGCCGAGCCGGTTGAGCGTCGTGGCCAGTTCCTTGCTACCTTCGCCGTGGGTGCTGACGGCCAATTCCACGGCGCGTTCGGCGATCGGTACCGCCTCCTTCAGCCGGCCGACGTCCCGGAGATCGCGAGCCTTGTCGCTGAGCTCCTGGATCTCGCGGCCGATGCTGGATTGCGCCTGCGTGAGAGGGGGGACATGGCACAACCAAGCAACACCCAGGAATGCAATTAACCAATAGTGACGCGGCATGGGGTGCCTTGTCCAAATGCTGACGCCGTTCCCGCGATGTCGGCACACAATGAAGCATGCTATCTCGATGCACGCTCAGTCAGCGCGTCACGGTTTCGTGATGCCCGCGATCGGCAACATGATGGATGAAGAAAAAGGGCCCTGGCGCAATGCAATAGGCGCGCGCATCAAAGCAAAATGTCCACTAGGTCCGACTGCCCAACAGAGCGGGCGTCGAGTGCTTTCCTGTGATTTGGCTGCGGCACCGGATCACACCACGGGCAGATGGCCGAGCCTCAACCGCGGATGGCGACGTCGGATGAGCCGCCCTTCTTGCGTGGGCGAACCGCGTCATAGAGATTGCACTTTTTCTCGGGGCGATAGAATTCGATCATCACGCAGCGCGCATTGGCGAGGCAGCGTTTGGCGCACGAGTCGTAGGTAGCGCCGTAAGTGACTTCGAAGCCCGGGCCCTCCACCCACACGCCACTGAGCCGTTGCATGGCGGCGCCGCCCACCTGACCAGTTTGACCTGCATCCGCCTTGACCGCGGGTGCCGCCGGCGCGGCGGAGCTCGAACTTGGAGCCACAGCCGGCGCTGCGGGTTTCGCCGGCTTCTCCTGCGCCATCGTGGCAGGGCTGGCGACGGTCATGACGAGGGTGAGGCAAAGTCCGCCAGCGGCCAATCCGGCGATCCGGGACACTGTCTTGAGCATGGGCGATCCTTCGACGTTGTGGAAATGCCAGAGTGCATGGAACTCGCACCTATTTGGGGCCACGCCTGGACCGAAATGCGACGTGGGTGCCGGGGCCGTAGCGCCATGGTAGGACGGGGACATGACGAAGCCTGAAGCTAAGCCGATTCTGATTGCCGGCCCGACCGCATCGGGGAAGTCAGCGTTCGCCCTCGACCTCGCCGCTCGGCACGGGGGCATCATCATCAATGCCGACAGTATGCAGGTCTACCGCGAGCTGGCGATCCTGACGGCGCGACCGTCGCGCGCGGAGATGGCTTTGGTGCCGCACACCCTTTATGGGCACGTCTCCGCAGCTGAAGCGTACTCCGTTGCGCGCTGGCTGGATGATGTGCGAAATGCCCTCGATCAGGCCCGCGCTGCTGGCCAACGGCCGATTGTCACCGGTGGAACCGGTCTCTATTTCAAAGCGCTGCTTGAAGGGTTGTCGCCGGTGCCCCCGATTCCCGACGATATCCGTTCGGCATGGCGGGACCGCGCCAATGCGGAGGGATCCGCCGAGCTGCATCGGATCTTGCAGGCGCGCGATCCCTTGATGGCCGATCGCCTCAATCCCAGTGACACCCAGCGCGTGACCCGCGCCCTTGAGGTGCTGGAGGCGACGGGCCGCTCGTTGGCCGAATGGCAGCGGGTGCCTGGCACACCACTCATCGCCGCCGACCAGGCGGAACGGTATGTCGTCAGCCGGCCGCGGGACGAATTGTTTGCGCGCTGTGATCAGCGGTTCGACGCCATGATGCAAGTCGGGGCGGGGCATGAGGTGCGCCAACTGGCGTCGCTACAACTCGATCCGGCTTTGCCGGCCATGCAGGCCCTCGGCGTGCGCCAATTGTTGGCGGCGGTGCGGGGTGAGACGGCGTGGGCGGACGCGATCGCTCAGGCAAAACTGGAGACGCGTCAGTTCGTCAAACGGCAGACGACCTGGCTAAAACGTAATATGGTGACGTGGAGTAGCGCAAAAACAGAAGATACTTGCGAATTTTAGCGTCACCACATCCAGTTTATTGACTTGACGAGTGTTCTTCACCAATGTCGGATCAGGCGTGGCGTGATCGCTTGCGCTATCGGGCAGGACGGGAGACGGCCATGGCACGGACGATGACGGGCGCCGAGATGGTGATCAAGGCGCTGGCCGATCAGGGCGTGGAAATTGTGTTCGGCTATCCCGGCGGTGCGGTCTTGCCAATTTACGACGAGATCTTCCAGCAGGAGAAGATCAAGCACATTCTGGTCCGGCAGGAAGGTGGTGCCGTCCATGCCGCGGAAGGCTACGCCCGCTCGACAGGCAAAGTCGGCGTCGTGCTGGTGACATCGGGTCCAGGCGCCACCAATGCCGTGACGGGTCTGACGGACGCGCTGATGGATTCGATCCCGGTTGTTGTGCTGACAGGGCAGGTTCCGACCCACCTGATTGGCAATGACGCGTTCCAGGAGTGCGATACCGTCGGCATTACCCGGCCGTGCACCAAGCACAATTGGCTGGTCAAGGACGTCAACGACCTCGCACGCATCATCCATGAGGCGTTCTACATCGCCAAAAGCGGGCGGCCCGGGCCTGTCGTCGTCGATATCCCGAAGGACGTGCAGTTCGCGAGCGGAACCTACGTTGCACCCTCCAATGCCACCATGGCGCACAAGAGTTATCGGCCGAAACTGAAGGGCGACCAACCCGCGCTTCTGAAAGCCGTGGAGATCATCGCCAATGCCAAGAAGCCGGTGTTCTACACAGGCGGTGGCGTCATCAACTCCGGTCCGAAAGCCAGCCAGCTCCTGCGCGAGTTTGTGCGCCTGACGGGGTATCCGATCACCTCGACGCTGATGGGGCTTGGCGCTTATCCCGCATCCGACAAGCAGTGGCTCGGCATGCTCGGCATGCACGGGACCTACGAAGCCAACATGGCCATGCATGATTGCGACGTGCTGATCAACGTCGGCGCGCGCTTCGATGATCGCATCACCGGCCGCGTCGATGCCTTCTCTCCAAACTCGACGCGCATTCACATCGATATCGATCCGTCCTCGATCAACAAGAATGTGAAGGCGCATTTGCCGATCGTCGGCGATTGCGCCTACGTGCTGGAGGATCTGCTGCGCATCTGGAAGTCGAAGACGAGCCAGCCGGACAAGGTCGCGCTAAAATCCTGGTGGAAGCAGATCGAACAGTGGCGGGCGCGCCAATGTCTCAAATACAAAAAGACGCCTGACGTGATCATGCCGCAGTACGCACTTGAGCGCCTCTACGAGCTGACTAAGGACAAGGACACCTACATTTCGACGGAAGTCGGCCAGCACCAGATGTGGGCGGCGCAGTTCTACAAGTTCGAGGAGCCGAACCGCTGGCTGACGTCGGGTGGCCTCGGAACCATGGGCTACGGGTTGCCGGCGGCCATCGGCGCCCAGATCGCGCATCCGAAATCGCTGTGCATCGATATCGCAGGTGACGCCTCGATCCTGATGAACATCCAGGAAATGTCAACGGCGGTTCAGTACAAGCTGCCGGTCAAGGTGTTCATCCTCAACAACCAGTACATGGGCATGGTCCGCCAATGGCAGCAGCTGCTGCACGGCAACCGCTACTCGGAAAGCTATACGGAATCGCTCCCGGACTTCGTCAAGCTTGCGGACGCCTATGGCGGCGTCGGCATGCGCTGCGATGATCCGGCTGATCTCGACGATGCAATCCGGGAGATGCTGGCGGTCAAGGAAAAGCCGGTGATCTTTGACTGCCGCGTGACCAAGCTCGCCAACTGTTTCCCGATGATCCCATCGGGCAAAGCCCACAACGAGATGCTGATGGGCGAAGCGGTCACAGACGAGGACGTTGCGAAGGCGATCGGCAAGGAAGGCAAGACGCTGGTGTGACCAGGACGCTTGTTGGCATCATTGATGGTGCCGACGGCGCCGGTAGATCCACGCTAACAGTGTATCAAAACGCCGATCCCGAAGCCACGGGGCCTCCAGTTGAGCGTCGCACAGAGACAGAACATGCAATTTCACATCGCCAACAAGCTCTATTCGTCCTGGTCGCTCCGGCCCTGGATACTGATGACGGCGCTCGGCATTCCGTTCGAGGAGCACGTCATCCCGATGTACTTCCCGGACAGCAAGGCCCGCATGCTCGACGTATCGCCCGCGGGCAAGATGCCGGTGCTCGTCGTGCCGGGGGCGCGCGCCGGTGATGGCGACGTGACGGTCTGGGAGAGCCTGGCGATCATCGAATATCTACACGAGTGCTTTCCGGAGAAAGGCATCTGGCCGAAGGATGCCAAGGCGCGCGCGCACGCCCGCGTCGTTTCGAACGAGATGCACGCGGGCTTCCAGGCGCTCCGCAACGCTTGCCCTATGAATCTCGGCAAGCGGTTTCAGCCGAAGGAGCTGGGGTCCGATGTTGCCGACAACGTGCGCCGGCTCGAGGGTATGTGGTCAGACTGCCGCCGTCGCTTTTCCGGCGGCGGCGATTTCCTGTTCGGCGCGTTCTCCGCGGCCGATGCCATGTATGCGCCGGTCGTCACGCGGCTCGACACCTACCAGATCCCGGTCGCAACCGAAACGCGGCAGTACATGAACCGCGTGCTCGGCCATCCCGCGTTCATCAAATGGCGCACCGAGGCATTGGCCGAGCCCTGGACGGTCCCGCACTACGAAGAGGGCTGGACTGCCGGCGAGGTGTTCCACCGCCCGAAGACTTGATTTGCGTGTCATCCTCGGGTTTGTCCCGAGGGCCCATTGTGCCGCGCTCTCTGCGCCAGCGGATGGATGGGTGGTCGGGACAAGCCCGACCATGACAACTGTCAGGTGGCGCTAGCCTGCAAAAGGTCGCCAACGCATGTCACAGAAAGCCACTGGTTCCGCCTACTTCCTCGAGGAAACCCGGGAAGCGCTCGTCGCGCACACGCTGTCGATCCTGGTCGACAACGAGCCGGGGGTACTCTCTCGCATTGCCGGCTTGTTCTCCGGCCGCGGCTATAACATTGAGAGCCTGACTGTCTCCGAAACGGAGCACGAGAAGCACCTCTCGCGCTTCACCATCGTCACCAAAGGCACGCCGATGGTGCTCGAGCAGATCAAGAACCAGCTGGAGCGCATGGTGCCCGTTCACTCCGTCGTCGATCTGACGGTGCTGGGCGATCCTTTGGAACGCGAACTCGCACTGGTGAAGGTCGCGAGCAAAGGCGAAACACGCAACGAAGCGTTGCGGTTGGCTGAAATCTTCAGGGCCAATGTGATTGATGCCTCCACCGACCATTTTGTGTTCGAGATCACGGGGCGGTCGTCGAAGCTCGAGCAGTTCATCGCGATAATGAAAGATCTGGGCCTCGTCGAAGTCTCGCGCACGGGCATTGCCGCGATCGGGCGGGGCGCAGCGGGCATGGCGGCCAAGGCCGGCGCATGAACTCCGAGCAGCTTGCCGGTCTGGTCATGTTCTGTGCGGTGACCTTGTTCACGCCGGGTCCCAACAACATCATGCTCATGACGTCGGCACTGAACAACGGCGTGGCCCGAACGGTTCCACATCTCTTGGGCGTGGCGCTTGGTTTCGCCATCATGGTGTTGCTGGTTGGTGTCGGGCTGGGCGCGCTGTTTGTGACCTGGCCGGTGCTGCACGCCATCCTGAAGTACGCAGTTGCGGCCTATCTCTTGATTCTGGCGTGGCAGATCGCGGTGTCCGTTCCGATGGAGGAGGGCGAGGGGGCGCGTGGGCAACCCATGGGGTTCTTCGCTGCGGCGGCCTTTCAATGGATCAACCCGAAGGCCTGGGTGATGGCTGTGGGCGCGATCTCGACCTATGCGGCCGTTGCGCCATTCCCCTGGAACGTGACCGTGATGACGGTTCTGTTCGGACTGGGCGGCATCCTGTCGAGTGGAGCCTGGGTGGCCTTCGGGTCCGCGCTGCGGCGCTTGTTGTGCAATGCTCGGGCTGTGCGGGCCTTCAACATCGCCATGGCGCTGGGATTGGTAGCGTCGCTCTACCCTATCCTGTCGGAATGACGGCGATCATCATGTCGTGATCGGGGTTGAGCCGCCAATGCCGTGCGCTAGATTGATTGCATAGTTTGGTCCATAGAGGTCTTGATCCACCATGCTGAAGCGCATTGCACCACTTGTACTCGGCGCGTCGATGGTTCTCGCCGGAGCCATTCCGGCGGCCCACGCCCAGCGCGTGGAGATTTACCAATCCGGCAAGGCGCAGCTCGGCGCGGATCTGGCACTCGAAGGGCACGACGCCGTTGCCTATCAGACGGACAAGGCGCCGGTAGCGGGGAAATCGGAATTCCGTGTGAGCTGGAAAGGCGCGGAGTGGCGCTTCGCGTCCAAGGCAAATCTCGACACGTTCGTCGGCAGCCCAGAGAAATACGCGCCGCAGTTTGGCGGCTATTGCGCGTTCGCTGTGGCCCACGGGTCGACTGCGCCTGGCGATCCGAAAGTGTGGGATGTGGTTAACGGCAAGCTCTACTTGAACGTAAGCAAGAGTGTCCAGTCTACATGGCAGAAAGATCAATCGACGCTGATCCCACGTGCTGAAAAGAACTGGCCGGGTGTCCTGAAGTGAGCGGCGCCTGTTAGCAATTGCACATGATCGGCCTCGACGCGTCCGGCGACTCGTTTCAGTATCGCCCGGCATCGTCAGCCATGCGGCATGGTGCCGCCGAGCTGTCGATTGCCTGGAGGAATGCGCCATGGACGCAACGGCACTTGTCGTGATGTTGGTTGTGGGTGCGATCGCAGGTTGGCTTGCAAGCTTGATCGTCGGTGGTTTGAAGTGGGGTTTGCTCGGCTACATCATTGCCGGCATCATAGGTGGTGTGGTCGGCGGTTGGTTGCTCAATGTGGCCAAAGTGAATTTCAACCTCGGCAACCCCATCATCAATAACATCGCGACCTCGGCCATCGGTGCCATCGTGGTTATCATACTGGCGCGCATGCTGGGCTAGGGGACTGACGGAGCGAATTTCATCGGGCGATGGAAATCCACCGCCCGATGTCCTACCTTGTGGCATGGTCACCGTCATCGACAAAACACCGCGTCACCCCGAGAAGGCCGGAAAGCCCGATACGCCCGTGCTGCGAAAGCCGGACTGGATCCGGGTCAAGGCGCCGGGATCTCCTGAATATGCGGCAACGCGCCAGATCGTCCGTGAGCATGGACTGAAAACGGTGTGCGAGGAGGCCTCCTGTCCGAACATCGGGGAATGCTGGACCAAGCGCCATGCGACCATGATGATCATGGGCGACACGTGCACGCGCGCCTGCGCATTCTGCAATGTGGCGACGGGCCTGCCAAAGCCACTCGATCCGTCGGAGCCCGAGAACGTCGCCGCAGCCGTGGCGAAGCTGGGTTTAGGGCATGTCGTGATCACTTCAGTCGATCGCGACGACTTGGCCGACGGAGGTGCCGCCCATTTCGTCGAGGTGATTTGCCGGATCCACGCGCGGGTGCCGGCGACGACGGTCGAAGTGCTCACGCCCGACTTTCTGCGCAAAGACGGAGCGCTCGAACAGGTCGTGGCAGCACGGCCCGATGTTTTCAATCACAACCTGGAGACCGTGCCCTCGCTCTATCTGCGCATTCGGCCAGGCGCGCGCTACTTCCATTCCTTGCGGTTGCTGCAACGCGTCAAGGAACTCGATCCCCGCCAGTTCACCAAATCCGGCTTGATGGTGGGCTTGGGCGAAACGCGTGACGAAGTGCTCCAGGTGATGGACGACCTGCGCTCCGCCAACGTCGATTTCCTCACCATAGGTCAGTATCTGCAACCCACGCGCAAGCACGCCGAGGTCAAGGCGTTCGTCACCCCAGACGACTTCAAGGCCTACGAGCGGATCGCCATGGCCAAGGGGTTCCTTTTGGTGTCGGCGAGCCCGCTGACGCGGTCCAGTTATCATGCTGACGCCGACTTCGTGAAGTTGAAGTCGGCGCGGATGGCGCTGCATAATTGAGACTATGCGTCGAATGCCCGTACTATTTCAACGTGTCGTCGTGATCGGCTCGTCAGGCGCCGGCAAGTCGACATTTGCACGACGGCTCGGCGACAGGACCGGACTTCCCGTCACTCATATCGACCAGCTGTTTTGGCAGCGCGGTTGGGTACAGGCCCCGAAGGACGTGTACCTGGCGCGCTTGGCGCATGTCGTCGCGCAGGACCGTTGGATCATTGAGGGTGTCAGTCCGAGTACGCTCGACCTTCGTTTCCCGCGGACCGATACCGTATTCTGGCTACATCGCGGACGAACTGCGTGCCTATGGCGCGTCGCGCGGCGCGTGGCGTCGAGCTACGGCCGGGTGCGCCCCGATATGGCGCCGGGCTGCCCGGAGCGGGGGCCGGATCTTGAATTCATAAGGTATATATGGACCTATCCGACACGAATTGCGCCCCGCATTGATGAAGCAATCGTTCGGCATCGGCTTGCCGGGTGCACCATACATCTGCACAGCGACCGCGCAGCGCAGTCCTATCTCGATCAACTCGCTGTAGATTGACGCTCATGCCAAGCTTCGAGACCAGCCGCCGCGTTGCCTTCTCGCCTCGACAGATGTTCGATCTGGTGGCCGATGTGGAGCAGTATCCGAAGTTCCTGCCGCTGTGCGAGGGCCTCCGCATTCAGAGCCGCTCGGCGAGCTGCGGAATTGAGACGATCGTGGCGGCGATGGATGTCGGCTACGGCGCGATCCGTGAGACGTTCACCAGTCGAGTGACCTTGGAGTCTGCCAAGCCGTTCGTGCGCGCTGATCTCGTCGAAGGTCCGTTTCGCAAGCTTGAAAACCAATGGCGGTTCATCGAAGCGCCCGGCGGTTGCGAGGTGGAATTCTTCATCGCTTACGAGTTCAAGTCGTTGATGCTGCACATGCTGGTTGGGGCCGTCTTTGACAAAGCCATGCGGCGTTACACCGAGGCGTTCGAGGAGCGGGCATGCGTGGTTTATGGAACCGGTTGCGCAACGCCGGTGGTGTGAGATGGGCCTGGTCTACCAGGCGGGCCGTCGGCGAACGGGTCACTCGATGATCACTGTCGCACTGGCCATGGCGGCGATGCCTTCCCGCCGGCCGGTGAAGCCGAGGCCCTCAGTGGTCGTGGCCTTGACGCCAACCCTTGAGACATCGATCCCCAGCAGTGCTGCGATGGCCGCGCGCATGGCATCGCGGTGTGGGCCGATCCTCGGCGCCTCGCAGAGCACGGTCATGTCCACGTTCGAGATTCGACCGTTGCAGGCGCGGACTCTGCGCACGGCATCTTCCAAAAAGAGGCGCGAAGGCGCGCCTTTCCAGCGCGCGTCGCTAGGCGGGAAATGCTGGCCGATGTCGCCATCACCGATCGCGCCAAGGAGGGCGTCGACCAGGGCGTGCAGTACCACGTCGGCATCGGAGTGCCCTTCGAGGCCGCGCGTGTGCGCGATCCTGATGCCGCCGAGCCAGACGTGATCGCCGGCGCAGAACTTGTGCACGTCGAAGCCGGTACCGGTTCTCACATCCATACCCATCTCGCTGCCGAGCCTGCGCTCGGAGACTTGCAAGTCCTGCTCCGTCGTGATCTTGCTGTTGCGTTCGTCACCAGGGACCAGCGCGACGGCGAGCCCATGCCACTCCGCGATGGACGCGTCATCGGTAAAGTCCGTACGCCCGCTTTGTGCGGCAGCGATGTGCGCCGCAAGGATATCCTGGTAGCCAAAGCCTTGCGGGGTCTGCGCCCGCCAAAGCTTGGCTCGATCAACGGTCGACTCGATGACGCCGCCCGAAGACGCCCGCTTCAGTGTATCGGCGACCGGCAACGCCGGGAGTGCTCCCTGAGCATGAACCAGCGCATCAATCACGTGCCCGAGAACCTCCCGCGATGTAAAGGGTCGGGCCGCATCGTGGATCAAGGCGATGTCCGGCTGAAGCGCGGAGAGAGCCTGCAATCCCGCGAGCCCGGAGGCCTGCCGCGTGGCCCCGCCGATCGCCGGTTCGAGCAGGCGCGGGGACAGGCAGTTTGCGACGGAAGCGTGATAGGCCGCTATGTCGTCGCGGTGAATGACCACTTGGATGTGGGTGATGCGTGGCTCGGCCAGGAAGGCTGTCACGCATCGGGCCAGGACGGATCGCCCGGCCAACAGCGCATATTGCTTTGGCGCAGTTTGGCCACCAGCGGCGGCTCGGGTGCCGCGCCCAGCGGCGAGAATGACAGCGGCGATTGGCAAGGTTGGGTTCCGGCTGGGCCCGTCCAGGGGGCCTTCACCGTACGTTACCAGCATTTGCGCACTTGCGAAGAGGCTTCGAAACTCGTACGAATGCACAATGAACTGGCACCATTATGCATTGCCTATTAATTGAGCAAATTCATGCTGGATGCGAGCATCGACGAACAACGTTCAATTGTCGGGATCCACATCGGGCGACATCGGCTGGCCAATTCCGTGGTGTTGGCACCCATGTCGGGAGTATCCGACCTGCCCTTTCGGCAGCTGGCCAACCGCCTCGGGGCGGGGATGGTCGTGTCGGAAATGGTGGCCAGCCGGGAGTTGGTGTCCGAGCGCCCCGATGTCGTCCGCCGCGCCGGTGGCGGGGACCTCGATCGGCATGTCATACAACTCGTAGGTTGCGAGGCGCATTGGATGGCTGAGGGTGCCCGCATCGCCGAGGCTTCGGGGGCGGATATCATCGATATCAACATGGGTTGCCCGGCTCGTGAGGTGACGGGGCGGCTTTCTGGCAGCGCTCTGATGCGTGAGCCGGACCACGCCCTGTCCCTGATCGACGCGGTCGTTGGTGCGGTAAACGTACCGGTGACTCTGAAGATGCGGCTGGGCTGGGACGACCGGAGCCGGAACGCGCCAGAGATTGCGCTGCGGGCAGAGGCCGCCGGCATCCAACTGATCACGGTGCACGGGCGGACGCGGTGCCAGTTCTTCAAGGGCGCCGCGGACTGGAGCTACGTGCGCAAGGTGAAGGACGCCATTGCAATCCCCGTCATCGTCAATGGCGACATTGCGAGCCCTGCCAGTGCGCGTGCCGCCCTCGATCAGTCCGGCGCAGATGGCGTGATGGTTGGCCGTGGCGCGTATGGCGCGCCGTGGACGCCGGGACGGATCGGCACGGCGCTTCAGCGCGGCGCAGATCCGGGCGCGCCGCCTCTCGAAACCCAGCGCCTGTTAGCAATCGAACACATCACGTTGATGCTGTCGCACTATGGGCGAGCGCTGGGCCTGAAGAACGCGCGCAAGCATATTGGCTGGTATCTGGAAACGAGTGGAGCGGCACCGGCCACCGCCAAATCGTGGCGCCGGCAGCTGTGCACCGAGGACGATCCGGACCGTGCGCTCGCGGGTCTCGATGCCTTTTATGCCGAGCTTATGGATACGCGCGAGGCCGCCGCATGAGCGATCCGTCATCAGGCGAAACCCAGCGCCGCACACCCGCTGCGGCGGGACGGCGCCACGTCGAACATGATCTGCTGTTGAGCGCGCTGCCGCACCCGATCCTGGTTGTCGCTGAAGACGAACGCATCATTTACGCCAACACGGCGGCCGAGGTGTTTTTCGAATCGAGCCTTGCGGTCCTGCGGCGCCAACGGCTCGACGAGGTGATGGCATTCGGCAGTCCGATGGTGGCGCTTGCCCGCCAGGTGCGGCGGACCGGCGTAACGCTCAACGAGTACGGCGTCGAGATCACGACGCCCAAGTCACAGACCCCACGGCTCGTCGATATCTACGGCGGATTGCTCCCCGAAAGCCCAGAGTTGACGCTGATCATGCTGCAACAGCGCTCGATGGCGCAGATGATCGAACGGCAGATGACCCATCGGGCAGCCGCCCGATCGGTCTCCGGCCTTGCTGCCGTGCTCGCGCACGAGATCAAAAACCCCTTGTCCGGAATTCGCGGCGCTGCGCAGTTGCTCGAGCCGGGCTTGTCGGATGAGGATCGCGCGTTGTCCCAGCTGATCGTTGCCGAGACTGAGCGCATTCGGAATCTCGTCGATCGCATGGAGGTATTCGGTGACGAGCGCCCGCTCGCCAAGGAACCCACCAACATTCATTCGATCCTCGATCATGTGAAGCGCCTGTCCGAGTCGGGTTTCGCGCGCGGCATTCCCATCACCGTCGAATACGACCCGTCGCTACCTGCTGTGACCGTCAATCGGGACAAGCTGGTGCAGGCGTTCCTCAATCTCGTCAAAAACGCGGCTGAGGCGCTGCAGGACAGCCGGGAAGGCCGGCGCATTACCTTGCGGACTGCCTATAAGCCTGGCGTTCGTCTGTCGGTGCCAGGCTCCGAGACGCGGGTGGCACTGCCCTTGCGTATCGAGGTCGAGGATACCGGCCCCGGCGTGCCCGACGCGATCAAGCCGCATCTCTTCGATCCGTTCGTGACGACGAAGCGCACTGGCACCGGCCTGGGCCTCGCGCTGGTCGCCAAAATTGTCGACGATCACGGTGGCATCATCGAGTGCGACTCCGAGCCGAAACGCACCGTCTTTCGCGTCCTCCTGCCTTTGCAAGACCGGCCGGCACGGCCCCAGCCCCGAACATCGGAGACATGATCGATGGCACGCGGAACCATACTCATCGCTGACGACGACGCCGCGATCCGGACCGTACTCAATCAGGCGCTCGCGCGCGCGGGTTACGCGCCACGGGCCACGGGTAACGCCGCAACTCTCTGGCGCTGGGCGTCAGAAGGCCAAGGGGACGTCATCATTACCGATGTCGTGATGCCCGACGAAAATGCCTTCGATCTCATTCCCCGCATCAAGAAGCTCAGGCCCGATCTGCCAATCATCGTCATGAGCGCGCAAAACACGTTGATGACGGCACTCGCGGCGGCCGAAAAGGGCGCCTACGAGTATCTGCCGAAGCCGTTCGATTTGTCGGAGCTGGTTAGCGTCGTCGGGCGTGCCCTGGCGGAGCCGGGACGACGACGGGAACGGCCCGTCGAAGCCGACGGCGAGGAAATGCCGGTCATTGGACGCTCACCGGCGATGCAGGAAATTTATCGGGTGCTGGCGCGGCTGACGCAGACCGATCTAACCGTCATGATCTCCGGCGAGTCCGGCACCGGCAAGGAACTGATCGCGCGTGTCTTGCACGACCACGGCAAGCGGAGAAACGGTCCATTCGTTGCGCTCAACATGGCAGCTATCCCCCGCGAGTTGATCGAGAGCGAGTTGTTCGGTCACGAAAAGGGGGCCTTCACGGGCGCCCAGAACCGCACCGAGGGCCGCTTCGAGCAGGCCGAGGGCGGTACGCTGTTTCTCGATGAGATCGGCGACATGCCGATGGACGCGCAGACGCGTCTGCTGCGCGTCCTGCAAGAGGGCGAGTACACAACGGTTGGCGGGCGTACTGCGATCAAGACGGATGTGCGGATTGTCGCGGCGACACATCGAGATTTGCGAACCCAGATCCAGCAGGGGCTCTTCCGGGAAGATCTCTACTATCGTTTGAACGTAGTACCCATGCGGCTGCCGCCCTTGCGTGAACGCCTCGACGACATCGGCGATCTGGTGCGCCACTTTCTCCGGTCGTCGGCTCGGCAAGGCCTGGGTCAACGCGTCATCGCTCCCGCAGCAATCGAGCGGCTGAAGCGCTACAGTTGGCCGGGCAACGTCCGGGAACTTGAGAACCTGATCCGCCGGGTCGTGGCGCTCTATGCCCAGGACACCATTTCGGTTGAGCTGATCGAGAATGAACTAACGGACATTTCGGCTCAGCCGCGCATGGCTTCGGGCGGTGAAGAGGCCAAGGAGTTGTCGGAACTGGTTGAGCGCTATCTCGCGGAGCACTTCGCCTCCTTTGGCAAGGAACCGCCGCCGCCGGGCCTTTACCGGCGCGTTCTCCGGCAGGTTGAGCTGCCATTGATCACGGCTGCCCTGACGGCGACGCGCGGCAACCAGATTAAGGCGGCGGAACTGCTGGGCCTCAACCGGAATACATTGCGGGAAAAGATTCAGTCGCTTGATATACAAGTCTTCCGAGGCCAGGGCGCTCCGTGAGCCCCTGTTGGGCGTTCAAATTGCGCGACATCGGCTTGACGCGCTGTCATCTGACCGCTATCCCCGCACTCTGTCGCGAAAAAGTCACAGTGTGGCGTTGGTATGCCGTTGCCGGGTGCCCGGCACGGGCCGGTGATTAGGGTCAGAATGTCTGACTAGAGGCGGGGCCTCGCCAAGAGGGACGTCAACGTGGATCGCGCTGTGCTCGATCGGCTGATCACGCGGGTACGGGACCGCCTTTGGGCGGGCTCGCGGCCCCTGATGGCCGTTGGCGAGCGTGGTGCAGCGGCTGGGGTACCAACCGACGGCGAGGAAACAATCGGTGACCGAATGCCGGGTGCCAGTGGCCGGGCCTTCTGGATCGGGTTGGCGGTCGTTCTGCTGTCGCTGGTTTCGGGCCTTGCGACCTTCCTGATCTTGACCGGCCTGACGCCGATTGCGCCGCGCAACGATGTCGTGGTCATCGTGCTCTTCATCAACATCATCCTGATCATGGCGATGTGCGCCGTGCTCGGCCTGCAGGCGCTGGGTCTTTGGCGTGCCTGGCAACAGAAGATTGCGGGTGCGCGGATCCATGTTCGGATCGTCGGCCTGTTCACCGTCATCGCATTGCTACCGGCGTTGATGCTGGCGATTGCCGCAACGACATCGTTCTCGCGCTCGCTCGACAACTGGTTCTCCAATCGAACGCGCACGATCGTTGCCAACTCCCTCGACGTGGCAAACGCCTACATTGCCGAACATGGCCAAGTCATTCGCACCGACGCCGTTAACATGGCGCGTGACATCGACGACATCGCCACCAATGTGAAAGATCTCCTCAAGGACCGCGGCAACTTGCGCAACCTGCTGGTCGCCCAGGCGGGCCTGCGCGATCTATCGCTTGCTGTCATCGTCGACGAGACCGGTCAGAGCATCATCGAGGCGGCTGGCGATACTCGTGTCCGATTCCAACCGCCCGACGTCGCTATCATCAGGCAGGCCGAAGCGGGCAACGTGCCGCTGCTCATGCCGAACGAAAACTTCCGCGTCGCGGCCGTGACCAAACTGCAGCAATTCCCCGGTTTCCATCTTTATGTGGCGCGGGCCGTCGACCCGAAGGTCGTCGGCCACTTGCGCAGCACCCAAGCCGCAGTCGCCGAGTACGAGCGCCTGCGCGCCGCGCGGGGCGGGCTGAAGCTCGTCCACGGCGTCATGTACTTCATGATTTCGCTGACCGGCGTTCTGGCGGCCATCTGGGTGGGGCTTTGGTTCGCGCGCCAGCTGGTGGCGCCAATCCGGCGACTGATCGGAGCGGCCCAGCGCGTTGCGCATGGGGATCTCGACGTTGTTCTTCCCTTGCGTCGTGGCGAGGGCGACTTGCGCCGCCTGTCGCGGGACTTCAATCACATGACGCGGGAGCTGTCGCGCCAGCGCAATGATCTGGTGGCGGCAAACGACCAGTTGACCGAGCGACGGCGCTTCATGGAGGCTGTCCTGTCAGGCGTGACGGCGGGCGTCATCGGTCTCGACGCCCAAGGACGGATCCGGCTCGCCAACCGCTCGGCCGAACAGTTGCTCGGTCACGCCGCCGACGCATTGGTTGGCCGCAATCTCTCCGATGTGGTGCCACCATTGGGTGCCCTTATCGAGAGCGAACGCGACAATCCGATCAAGCAGCGTGGACAGGCGCAGATTTCATTCGTGGTTGGCGGCGAAGAACGGAACTTCGCAGTGCGCGTTACCCGTGAGCAAGAAGGCGACGGGGGCGGAGGCAGCGTCGTCACGTTCGACGACATCACCGAGTTGGTTTCGGCGCAGCGTGCGTCTGCCTGGGGCGATGTCGCGCGCCGTATCGCGCACGAAATCAAGAACCCGCTGACGCCGATACAACTTTCGGCCGAGCGGCTGCGCCGCAAGTATGCCGCCTCGATCTTGACTGATCGCGAGACGTTCGAGAAGCTGACTGATACGATCGTCCGGCAGGTCGGCGATATCAAGACAATGGTCGACGAATTCGCCTCGTTCGCCCGCATCCCGAAACCGCAGATGGAACCGACCGATATTGGTGCGGCCGCGTTGGAGCCGGTGATCTTGTTCCGGGAGAGCCACCCTGCGATCGACTACGTGTTGCGGCAGCCGGCAACGCCGGTTATTGCGTCGTGCGACCGTCGTCTGGTCACTCAAGCGTTGACCAACCTGGTGAAGAATGCAACTGAGTCCGTCGAGACGGCGGCCGAGGCATCTGATCGCGATCCGGATTGGCGCGGCAATATCGAGACCATCGTCCGCCAATTCGACGATCGTGTCGAGATCGACGTGATCGACAACGGTCTCGGATTACCGAAGCAAAATCGAGCACGCCTGCTTGAGCCCTATGTCACAACCAAAGGGCACAAGGGCACCGGCCTCGGTCTCGCGATCGTCCAGAAAATTACAGAGCAGCATGGTGGCCGCCTGACTCTGGACGACGCCCCTGAGGCGCCCGGGCGCAAACGGGGCGCGCGCGTGCGCCTGACGCTGCCGATCCATTCCCGACGCGGCGAAGGCCGTGAGCAAACGACAGAGTTGGCTGAGGTCGCAAGCCGCCAAGCCGCGCAATAGAACGAGCCTGAAGGAGCCATGGATGCCGTCGGATATCTTGATTGTTGACGATGAAGCCGACATTCGCGACCTCGTCTCGGGGATACTCGAAGACGAGGGGCATACACCCCGTGTCGCCCGCGATGCGGACGAAGCCTTGAAGGCGATCGAGGATCGCCGGCCGCACCTGATTATTCTGGATATCTGGTTGCAGGGCAGCCGGCTCGACGGTCTCGAGGTGCTGACCCAGATCAAGCGCAGCCATCCCGACCTCCCTGTTGTCATTATTTCGGGCCACGGCAACATCGAAACGGCGGTCACCGCGATCAAGCGCGGGGCCTACGACTATATCGAAAAACCATTCAAGGCCGACCGCCTCGTCCTCGTGACCTTACGCGCGCTCGAGGCGTCGCAGCTGCGGCGCGAAGTCAAAGAGTTGCGCGAGCGTTCGAACTCAAAGCTCGGAGATGGTCGGTAAGTCGGCGGCGCTCAGCAGCCTGAAGGGCCAGATCGACCGGGTTGCCGCAACCAACAGCCGGATCCTTATCCGCGGGTCCTCGGGGACCGGCAAGGAGCTTTCCGCGCGCGTCATTCACGCCAAGTCGGCGCGCGCTGCGGGCCCCTTCGTTGTGCTCAATGCGGCGGCCATGGCACCGGACCGCGTCGAGGAGGAGCTGTTTGGCACCGAGGACCGGACCGGGCCACGCAAGGTCGGCGCGCTCGAGGAAGCGCATGGTGGCACCCTCTACATCGACGAAGTTGCGGACATGCCGTTGGAGACGCAGGGCAAGGTGCTGCGCGTCCTGATCGAGCAGAAGTTTCAACGCATCGGGGGCGGCCCGAAGGTATCGGTCGATGTCCGTATCATTTCATCGACGAGTCGCGATCTCGAACGCGAGATGCAGGAAGGGCGGTTCCGCCAGGACTTGTTTCACCGTCTCGCGGTGGTGCCGCTGCGCGTGCCAAGTTTGGCCGAACGCCGGGACGATATTCCTGCGTTGATCGACTATTTCGTCGGGCAGGTGTCGGCGGCGTCGGGTCTTGCGCCGCGCAAGATCGGCGATGACGCCACTGCCGTCCTGCAGGCGCACGACTGGCCGGGCAACGTGCGGGAGCTGCGCAACAACATCGAACGTCTACTGATCCTGTCGGGCGGCGAGCCGGGCACAATCATTACGGCCGACATGCTGCCGGATGAAATTGGTTCGAATGTGCCGTTGCCCGTCAACGGCGGCGCCGAGCATTTGATGTCGATGCCACTCCGCGAGGCGCGCGAGATCTTCGAGCGCGAGTATCTGCTGGCGCAGATCAACCGGTTCGGGGGCAACATCTCCCGGACCGCGGAGTTCGTTGGCATGGAGCGCTCGGCACTGCATCGCAAGCTTCGGGCGCTGGGCGTCGGGGCTGAGCAGCGTGCCGGCGAGGCGCGGTAGTCCCAGATTGGACGGCGAGGCCGTCCAGCCGACGACCACATTGGCTTGCACTAGGCGTGGCCACGCGCCATGCTTGGCCCGATCGTGCCCGCTGGAGCCCTCCGAATGACCCGCGTCGTCTATGTCGATGGCTACTATAAGCCTTATGCCGCGGCGCGCATTCATGCCGAGGACCGTGGCTTCCAGTTCGGTGATGCGGTCTATGAGGTTTGCGAGGTCCGAGCCGGCCGGCTCGTCGATGAAACCCGCCATATGGAGCGGCTCGAGCGCTCGCTGAAGGAGCTCCGGATCCCGATACCGATGTCGCGTGGCGCCTGGGCGCGCGTGCTGCGGGAGACGGTTCGCCGCAATCGCGTCACGAACGGTTCGGTTTATCTACAAGTCTCACGGGGCGCTCGGCCACGCGATTTCTTCTTCCCGCCCGCGGGGACCCCGCCGACCGTTGTGTGCCTGGCGCGGATGGCCGCCGTCGCCAAGGTCGAAGCGAATGCCCAAAAGGGCATAGCCATCAAGACGCTGCCGGACAACCGGTGGGACCGCTGCGACATCAAGACGGTGATGCTGCTGCCTGCCTCACTGGCCAAGGAGGCGGCACGCGCAGAGGGGGCGAGCGACGCCTGGTTCGTCGACGCCGAGGGATTCGTCACGGAGGGTGCGTCTTCGAACGCCTGGATCGTCGACGGTCAAGGCCGGCTAGTGACCCGACAGATCAGCAATGACCTGCTCCGCGGAGTGACCCGGACGACGTTGCTGGACCTGCTACGGCGCGAAGAGATCGAAGTCATCGAGCGACCGTTTACCGTGGCCGAGGCCAAGGCCGCGCGGGAAGCCTTTTTGACCTCGGCGACGAGCCTTGTCACGCCCGTGGTCACCATTGACGGTCAATCCATTGGCAATGGGGCGCCGGGGATGCTGTCCCTGAGGCTCAGGGCGACATTCCACGATGTAGCGGAGATCGCGTCGGCCTGATCGGCAACACCTAGCTTGCGGATGTCCGCGATCTGTTCTACTTTTTATGGGTATAATCACATCATATTTGAATTCTGTGATGCTGTTCGCGGGCACACATTTAGGGGTGCAAGGGACTCCGTTCGGAGGACGCGCCCCATCCGCGGACGGCTGTGCAGGTCGTAACAACAAGAACAGGACAGTCAAATGGCCGAACGCCCGCAAAGTCTCCAGGATACCTTCCTCAACCACGTCCGGAAAAATAAGACGCCCCTCACGATCTTTCTCATCAACGGCGTGAAACTTCAGGGCATCGTCACGTGGTTCGATAATTTCTGTGTGCTTTTGCGCCGCGACGGACATTCGCAGCTGGTCTATAAGCATGCGATATCGACGATTATGCCCGGTGCACCCGTCCACCTGATGGACGTGGATCCCGCAGAGGGCGCACAAGGGTAGTACAATCCATCGAAGACGACACAAACGACCCAACCGGAACGGAGCGCCGACCGCGGCAGCCGATCGATCGCCGGCCAGCGGCCACACGCGTGATCGTGCTGGTGCCATTGCTCAAGTCGCGCACCAGCGGCAGCGACGGCATGCCAAGCCAGAAAACGACCCACAGTCCCGACGACCGGCTCGCGGAAGCGACGGGTCTCGCCGAGGCGATCGACCTTGATGTGATCAGTTCACTGATTGTACCCCTGGCTACTCCGAAACCCGGGATGCTGTTCGGCAAGGGCAAGGTGGAAGAACTCGGGCAGTTCATCGAGGCCGAGACGATCACCCTCGCCATCGTCGATCACACGGTCTCGCCGGTACAACAGCGCAATCTCGAAAAGACGTGGCGCTGCAAGGTCATCGATCGAACCGGGCTTATCCTCGAGATCTTCGGCAGGCGGGCGCGGACACGCGAAGGCCGGCTGCAGGTCGAGCTGGCGCATCTGTCCTATCAGAAAGGTCGCCTCGTCCGCAGCTGGACCCATCTTGAGCGCCAGCGCGGCGGCGGCGGCTTTCTCGGCGGCCCTGGCGAGACGCAGCTCGAACTCGACCGGCGGATGCTGCAGGACCGCATCGACGCGATCAGGGAAGAGTTGGAGGTCGTCGTTCGCACGCGCGAGCTGCATCGCGCGGGGCGCCGTCGGGTACCTTATCCGGTCACCGCCATCGTCGGATATACCAACGCCGGCAAGTCGACGCTCTTCAATCGGATGACGGGCGCCAGCGTTCTGGCCAAAGATCAGGTGTTCGCGACGCTCGACCCGACCATGCGCGAGGTACGGCTCGCCAGCGGCCGGCGGATCATTCTGTCAGATACGGTCGGATTCATCTCGGATTTGCCGACGATGCTGGTTGCCGCCTTCCGAGCCACACTCGAGGAGGTGGTCGAGGCCGATCTCATCCTGCATGTGCGCGACATGAGCCATGCCGAGCGTGAGGCCCAGGCCAAGGACGTGGCCCACGTGCTGGATGATTTGGGTATTCCGAGCGCGGGTCCTGACGCCCATATCCTAGAAGTCTGGAACAAGGCCGATCGCCTCGACGAAGCCGCGCGTGGGGAGTTGGAGCATGCCGCACAGCGCAACGAAGCGCCGCCTGTGATCGTCTCCGCCATCACGGGCGAGGGGTTCAGCCAACTCCTCGATGCGATCGATTTGCGGTTGTCGGCCAGCGACGAGATTGTTGATGTCGTGGTGCCGGCGGCGGCCGGCGCGCTTGCCCACTGGCTCTATGAAAATACGAATGTGCTGGAGCGGGCCATCGGCGAAGATGGGGCCACATCGTACCGGATTCGGATCGATCGCACGAAACGTGGCCGGCTCGATGGGCAGTTGAAACGCGCAGGGCTCGAAAGTCGAGGGACGAATTAATCAGCAACGGCAAGTGAAGGGTGCGCAATTTTAGCCGGCGGCGAACGCGCCGCGTCCTGCGATTGCGCGTCAGTCGTTCCGCTCATCCTGCTTGGCCTCGTCCCAGAGAGCATCCATCTCGGCGAGGTCGGATTGAGCTGGCGACTTGCCGCGCGCAGCGAGTTTCGTTTCGACGGCGCCGAACCGGCGGCAGAATTTCTGATTGGCGGCGCGCAGGGCCGTCTCCGGGTCGATCTGGAGGTGCCGCGCGACGTTCGCCATGACGAAGAGAAGGTCGCCGTACTCTTCGGTGACTCTGTCGAGATCAGAGGCGCGCGCCGGGTCGGATGATCCGCGCGGGTCAGCGGGGAGGGCGACTTCTTCGAACTCTGCCAGCTCCTCGCGCATCTTGTCGAAAACGGGGGCGAGCGATGGCCAATCGAAACCGACCGCGGCAGCTTTGTCCTGCAACTTGACAGCACGCGTCAGGGCCGGCAAGCCGATGGGAACGTCGTCAAGAAGTGGCTGGGGTGGTGGCACACCCATTTGAGGGGATGGGATTGAGCCGGTCCGAGCGGCGGTCCGCTCGGCCTTCTCCTCCGCCTTGATCCGTTCCCAGGCACCTTTGGCCATCCCGGCTGTTCGCGCTTCCTCATCACCGAATACGTGGGGGTGGCGGCGGACCATCTTTCGGGTGATCCCATCGGCCACGTCAGCGAAGGCGAACGCACCTTCTTCCTCCGCGAGGCGGGCGTGGTAGACAACCTGTAGCAGGAGATCACCGAGTTCTTCCTTGAGGTCGCCGAGATCGCGGCGTTCAATCGCGTCGGCGACCTCGTAGGCTTCTTCGATCGTGTAGGGCGCGATGGTCGCAAAACTCTGCTCGAGATCCCAAGGGCAGCCGGTGACGGGCGTGCGTAGTGCCGCCATCACATCAATCAGATCGGCGAGGGTCTTCTTACGCGGGTCCGCCATGTCCGGGCCTTTCGGGATGTCTAGGGAGACCGAGTAATAACACAGTGGTGGGGTGTCGGCCTCGGCCCGCGATTTGATCGCGACTCATGTCTATAATCGACCGGATCCCTAGCAGCGTTCTTCGGGCATATGAGGCCCTCACATGAACATCCGTCCTCTCGTTCTGGCTGCCGCTTTCGCCGTCGTGACGGGGCCGGGTTTGGCCCAGCAGGGGAGCCCCCCTGTCGAACGCCGCACCAAAGTTGTTGCCGAGCGACCGGCGCGCGTATTCGTCATGGCGTCGTTCGACAAGACGTGCGCGGCGACGGCAGCGCCCGTTATCGTGTTCGATCAGGTTCCGGGGAAGGGGACGGTGTCGCTCCGCGAGGGGCAGATGACCACGATCCAGTCTTCGCTGTCGGGCGCTTGTATCGGCGTGCGCGTGCCCGGCACCGGCATCTACTACACGGCCGCCAAGGGGCAGACTGGACGCGACACGTTCTCGATCACTGCACGCCTGGCAACTGGCGAAGTGGCGTCGCGGACGTTCACCGTCGAGATTGCGGAGGATTGAGCGACACCCGTTGTCCTCGGATCTCACATAATGGACGGGGCGGAGGCGGGGTTGCGCGCGCTTTGACAAACCGGATGCGCCCCATACAATCCATCGTGCCGACGTCGGGGGAATAGGGCCGGCGCGGGTCAGTCAGGGGTGTCGCGTGCAGCAGGAATCGGACCCGGCCGCGCGCCAGGGGGAGGTTGCGACGCTCCCAGCGCGCCGGAAGCTGGTGCTCTTCATCCATGGCATCAACGGCGCCAAGGCAACGACGTTTGAACAATTTCCGGAATTTCTGCGCGACGATCACGAGATCGGTCCCGCATGGGAGGTCGCCGATTTCGATTATCACACGGCCATGTTGGCCGCGTCCTGCTCGCCGCATCCCGCCCACGTCGCGCGGATGCTCGCCACCGAGATCGATCACCGGTACGGGCACGAGCATTACGACGAGATCGCGATCCTCGCACACAGCCAGGGTGGCCTGATCACGCGGCGGTATATCGCCGATGTCCTCAAGGAACGCCCGGAGACGCTGCGTGTGTCGCGCGTCATCTATTTTGCAACGCCGAACATGGGCGTGCTGGGCGCCAAGCTCGGCGCAGTCGGGCTTGCGGCGGCAACGAAAGCCGCCGGGACGGTGTTCAGCTATCTTCCCGGCGGCAATCTGATCGCGTCGGCGGCGACGGCGGTTCTGGGGCTCGGCCCGAGCGAGCAATTCGAAGCCTTGGCCTACAACTCGCCGTTTCTGCTGCAGCTCATGTCCGACGAGGCGAATCTGCGCCAGCGCGCCGACGCTCGGGACAAGGTGTGGGCGCGCTACGTGTTGGCCGGAAACGACGCCTATGTGGGCATCAGCAGCGCATGGGGCGCGGCGGGCCCCGGCGAGTTCGAGGTGGTGCCCGATACAACTCACACGTCCCTGGTGAAGCCTGCGACCCCGCAAGCTCTCTCGTTCCTGATTGCAAGGCATACCATCCTCTCGGTGGCTCGCCCGCCCTGGGCCGCCGATGCCGACCACACGCAGCCGAACCTGTCGCTCAAGGATCTCCCGAGCACGGACGCCGATCGCTTCGTCTATTGGAGCCGGACTCTTCCGTTCATCGGCCGCGAAGACGATCAGGAAGCCCTCGCGAAATGTCTCGGCGATCCGCAAAAGCCGTTCCGCTGGATGCTGGTGTCGGGTCCTGGTGGCATGGGCAAGAGCCGGCTGGCGCTGGAACTGGTGCTGTCACAGGCCAGCGGCGGCTGGCACGCGGGTTTCCTCGAGTCCAATCCGGACGACCACCCCAATTGGTCGCGCTGGCAGCCGCGCGTGCCGACCCTGTTGATCGTCGACTACGCCGGACGCGAGGCGGGCGCCGTGGCGGCGATGCTCAAGGGCCTTGCCGAGCGGGACCGGAAGGGGCCGCACACTTTGCGCTACCCGGTGCGGGTGGTGCTGATCGAGCGCGACGCGAAAGGCCCGTGGCTCGACACGATCCTGAATTCATCGCCGGTCGTGCGGGGCGACCACACGCATGGCAGCGACTGGGAGCTGAAGCCGCTCGCCGACGTCTGGCCGATCTTCGAGCACGTGCTGACAGTTGAAGGCGCGGCGAAGGCGGGGCGGGACGCGACCCTCCAAAAGCTCACTGAAATCGATAGGGAGCAGCGACCGCTGTTCGCCTACCTGATGGCCGATGCGATGAAGGCGGGGCACGACGTCCGGGCCTGGGACCGGGCGGCCCTGTTGGCCGATGTCATCGACCGCGACCGCTGGAAGTTCTGGCTGAAGGAGGCAGGGGCGGCCGCGAAACCCGCCGACATCCTCAAGGAGGAGTGCGCGCTGGCGCTCGCCACCATGGCGGCCACATCGTCGGCGCCGCTGACGCGCCAGGAACTGAAAGCGGCGGAGTCGCCGCTGCTGCCGGCCTGGGACATCGCCCGCCATCCCGCCATGTTCAAGGCGATGACCGGGCACGCGAGTGCTGGTATCCGCCCGCTCGAGCCCGATATCGTCGGTGAATTTTTTGCACTCGAAACGCTGAAGCGGCTGGCGACACACGATGCGGCCGACGCGCAATCGCTGGTGGAGCTGGCCTGGCAAATTCGCCCCGACGACATGTGGTGGTTCGTCAGCCGCTGCGTCAACGATTTCCCTGAGCATGCCGAGTTCAAGCGAACATACGCCATCAAGCCGCCGGACGCCCGCGTCGCGCTGCCGTGGAGCATGGCGGCGGTGAACCTGACGAACCACCTCGGCCCGCGTGTTGCCGAGCGGGACGTGGTGATGGCGCTCTACGGCGAGGTCCGCGCTCTCGCGGCGCGTGGCGATGCGACGGCGGAGATCCGGCTGCATCAGGCGATGGCGGCGAGTGCTTTGATTACTTTGTATTTACCGAGAACAAAGGAGGGAACCACAGTCAACGATCTCCTGCGCGACTTGAAGGCGCTGGTCGAGGAGCATCCCGGCGAGCCTGAATTGCGGTCCTACGAGCAGAGCGCAGCAAAAAGTGTTGAACTGATACGAGGCGAAGGCGAGACGCTGCAGGGCCTGCTTCAGATGCTGGAAATGCTATCGTCCGCGGTCAAAAAACCGAACGCCAATCCGTTGGCGCGATCAGAATATGCCGTCGTTTTGGCCGGAGCGCTTCCTATAAAGCATTCGCGTAATATATATTATGGAAAAATGATGCCCAATAACCATTAATTACAGACTGTATTGACAGTCTTCCGGAACGTATGCCTCCGCGCCGGCCTCGCAACCCGCTCAGCCTTTTTCGTAGGCATCCGTGACCAGCTGGTCGAGCAAGCGCACACCCCAGCCTGAACCCCAGCTCTGGTTGATCTCGTTGCGACCGGAGTCCATGGCTGTTCCGGCGACATCGAGATGCGCCCAGGGTGTCGCTGCGTCCTTAATGAACCGCTGGAGGAACTGCGCGGCGGTGATCGCGCCGCCGAAGCGGCCACCGATGTTTTTCATATCGGCGTTCTTGCTGTCGATCAGCTTGTCGTAGGCCGCACCCAGGGGCATGCGCCAAACCTTCTCGCCCGTCGCCTCCCCCGCGTCCGACAGATCCTTCGCAAGCTTGTCGTTGTTGGAAAAGAGACCGGCATGCTCCTTGCCCAGCGCGACCATGATCGCGCCGGTCAAGGTCGCGAGATCGACGATCATGCGCGGCTTGAAGCGCTCCTGGGCGTACCAGAGCACGTCGGCGAGCACGAGCCGGCCTTCGGCATCGGTGTTGAGGACCTCAATCGTCTGGCCGGACATCGACGTCACGATGTCGCCCGGCCGTGTGGCGCTGCCCGATGGCATGTTCTCGACGAGGCCGACGAGGCCGACGGCATTGACGGGCGCCTTGCGCTGGGCGAGCGCCAGCATCAGCCCGGAAACGCAGGCGGCGCCGCCCATGTCGCCCTTCATGTCCTCCATGCCGGCGGCCGGCTTCATCGAGATGCCGCCGGTGTCGAAGCACACGCCCTTGCCGACGAAGCACAACGGCTGCTTGTTGCGCGCGCGCTTGGCGCCATGCCACTGCAGGACGACAACGCGGCTCGGGCGGACGCTCCCCTGCCCGACCGCCAATAGCGAGCCCATTTTGAGTGCCGATAGTTGCTCAACATCGAGCACTTCCACCTCGAGGCCAGGTACCGAGAGCGCGGCCAGACGATCCGCGAACTCGACGGGGCCGAGAGCATTGGCCGGCTCGTTGACCAGGTCGCGGGCCAGATAGACCCCAGCGGCGACCGCCTGGCGGGCCTGGAATGCCGTTGCCGCTGCGTCCGGGTCGGAGCAGTGCACCTTGATACGGGAGCGGACGGCGGGCGGCGGCGATTCAGCCGCGTCATCGCGCTTTTTGGTGAGGTACTTGCGAAAACTGTAGGCCCTGAGCAGCACGCCCTCGGCGATGCGAGCGGCGATATCGGGCGTCATCCCCTCGCCTTCGACGACGATGCTGGCCTGCTCGGCTGATCGCGCCAGAATCTGGGACATGGCGGTGCCCCCTGCTTTCAACCAGTCGTATGCCTTCATTTCGACCGCCCGCCCCGTCCCCAGCAGCACGACCCGCTTCGGCTCGATCACCGGAGCGCCGAGCACTTCAACGGTCTTTCCGGCTTTGCCGATGAATAGGGCGGCTTCCGCCGCGCGCTTGAGTGCGCCCTGCGATTGCCGGTCGAGCCGCTCCGCGGTGGCCCCAAACGTCAGTTCATGACCGATGGTCAAAACGGTGGTTGGAGCGTGGCCGGCTGTCAGGCCGACGAATTGGATATCCGGCTGCTGCGTCGTCATGGTCACTCCGGTCCTGTTCGCAGACCGGTTTCCCCTTTGTGGGGAGTGGTTGCGGCCAGGACGTGCTGGGTCTTCTAAGGGATATGCGCCGTGAGTTTATTGTCGACGCTAGAAATGGCAAGGCGACGTGTGGCCCTGGGGCAACTGCAGGATACGATCCCGCCTGCACCGGACAGAGCCGCAGTTTGGCCACCATGCTATGGGATCGCCGATTAGGGAATAGTGGGGGCGCACGAAGGTGGTATTTATGCCGAGGATTCGGCGAGGCCTACTAACTCCGGCCAAATCCGGGGCGTTGAAGGCGCACGCTTCCAGGGCCGATACCTGGGATGCCGCGCGAGCGCGCCATGCCGGCGTGGGGTTGCTATTGACATGCGCCTGACCGGCACGATCCTCTCGCGCTACATCTTTCGGCAGGCCGCCGGCGCCGTCACGCTGATCATGCTGTCCTTGACCAGCGTGGTCTGGATCGCTCTGGCACTCCGGCAACTCAATCTGGTGACGTCCCAGGGACAGGATACCTGGCTGTTCCTGAAGATGACGCTGCTGGCCCTGCCGAATCTGATGGCGCTGATTGCGCCCATCGCACTTCTGGTGGCAACGATCCATGTGCTGAACCGGCTGAACGGCGATAGCGAACTTATTGTTATGACCGCTGGCGGGGCAACCGTCTGGCGCGTCGCGCGCCCTCTCCTGCTGCTGGCCGCGTTGATGTCAGTCGCCGTTTCTCTCGGAAATCATTTCGCGATGCCCTGGAGCCTGAGGTTGCTGCGAGATTATGTCGTGCAGATGCGCACCGACCTGATTTCGCAGGTGATCCAGCCGGGTCGCTTCTCGAGCCCTGAAAACAACCTGACGTTCCACATCAAGGACAGGAGCCTGGACGGCGAACTGCTCGGCCTTGTCATGCACGATGCCCGTGACACCAAACAGGTCAGCACCTATCTCGCGGAGCGAGGCCGCATCGTCAAACAGGATGGCGATGGATTTTTGATGATGCGCCAAGGGCATATCCTGCGCCGCATGCCGCCGCCCGAACCGGTTCAGATCATCGAGTTCGATCAATATGTCATCGACCTGGCGCGCTTCGAGGGCAAGGAACAGGGTTCCGATTTGAAGCCGCGCGAGCGCTATTATCACGAGTTGATCTCGCCGATCCAGAACGATGAGATCGCAAAGTATCAGCCGGGCTTGCTTCGAGCCGAGTTGCATGAGCGGTTCTCGAGCCCGCTCTACCCCTTCGCGTTTGTGTTGCTGACTGTCGCCTTTATCGGACAGGCCCGGACGACGCGCCAGAACAGGGTCGAAGCAATCATCACGGCCTTTCTCGTGTGTACGGCGTGCCGGCTCGCCGGCTTGGCCGGAACGAATATCGTGTCGCTGCGGGCGTCGGCGGTTTGGATCGTCTACGCCATCCCGATCGTTGCAGGCTGTTTGGGTCTGCTGCTCATGTTGCGCACCTCCCGGCAACGCAGCCGCAGCCGGGCCGCCATCCTTCTGGATGACGTGAAAGACGCCCTTGGTCGCAGTCTTGCCCGGCTCAACCCGCGCCGTCCGCGCCCAAGCGAGGCGGTGCTATGACCCTGCCACGCACCCTCCGTCGCTATATCGGCCGACGTTTCCTGCTGATGATTTGCGGCACGTTTGCGCTCTGCTCAATCCTCATTTTCATGATCGACATCGTCGAGTTGCTGCGGCAAGCGGGAAAATTTGGCCGGGTGCCGTCGGGCAAGATCGCGCTGATGGCCATCCTGCGGCTCCCCGCCTACACCGAGATACTCCTGCCGTTCTGCGTGCTGGTTGGTTCCATTGGCGCTCTGCTCCTGCTCAACCGAAAATCCGAGTTGTCGGTCATGCGCGCGGCCGGCATGTCAGCGTTCCAGTTCATCCGTCCAGGGTTGGTCGTGGCGTTTTTGATCGGCGTCTTCGCGGTCGCAGTCTACAATCCGCTCGCCGCCCAGGCCCGCGCCGAGTCCGAACGCCTGTTTGCAGAGGCCTTTGGGCGCGAAACGACCGTCCTGCGCGTCGACAGTACTGGGGCTTGGCTCCGCCAGAACGGAACCGATGGGGCTTCGGTGCTCAACGCCGGTTCGGTGACCGCGGGCGGCACGATTTTGAACAGCGTCGTTTTTATTCAGTTCGACCAACGTGGGACCTTCGTTGAGCGCGTTGATGGAGCGCGTGCTCAGCTGTTCGATGGGTTCTGGCAGATCGAGAATGCGACGGTATCGCGCTTTGGCCGCCTACCCGAGCAGTTCAACGTTTATGCCATCAGCACGTTCCTGACGCCCGAGCGCGTTGCCGACGCCTTGGGCAATGCCTTGACGCTGTCGATCTGGGAGCTGCCTGGCCTAATCGAAGTGGCTGAAAAGGCGCAACTTTCGTCTGCTCGCTTTCGTGTCCAATACGAACTTCTTCTGGCTCGCCCGTTGCTGCTTCTGGTGATGGTCCTTTTGGCTGCCACTGTGTCTTTGCGGTCATTCCGCTCGGGGGGCATCCAGACTATGGTTATCGCGGGGATGCTAGGGGGGTTCGGATTCTTCTTGCTTTCAGAGGTCTCTCGGCAAATCGGCGTAGCCGGCTTGGCACCACCGATGTTGGCGGTCTGGGTTCCGGTAATCGTTGCATGCTGTGGTTCTATCACGGTGCTCCTGCACCAGGAGGACGGCTGAAGTGATGCGTCGAGCAAATGGCACGCCGGACCGCATTGGTCCTGCGAAACGCCGGGGATTTCCCGGTCTGCCGTTGCATGCGCTGCTTGCTGCCTTCGTTGCACTGCTGGCGTGCGCTGGTTCTGCACTCGCTCAGGATCCCAGCGCCAAAGGGCCCGGTAGCAGCGGGAAAGCCTCGAGCTTCCCGAAATCACCTAGCGGGCCATTAGGATCTCGACCCAAAGTCGACACGGCGCAGCCGCTCTATCTGCAGGGCGACGAACTCATCTACGATACGAAGCGCAATAGCGTCGTCGCGCGGGGCAATGTCGAGATCTATTACAACAATTACGTCCTTACCGCCGATAAGGTGACCTACGATCAGAGTGCCAACACACTGGTCGCCGAGGGCAGCGTTCAGATCCGCGAGCCGAATGGCCCGACTGTGCGGGGCGAGCGGATCGAGATGACGGCCGACTTCCGTGACGCCTTCATACAGTCCTTGAGCGTCGTCGGTGCCGACGAGACGCGTATCGCAGCGCGACAAGCCATCCGTAAGGACGGCAACATCACGGAATTCGAGCAGGGCAAGTTCACGCCTTGCAAGAATGATCCGGGCAAGCCGCCGCTTTGGTGTATCAGCGCTTCTCGTATCGTGCACGATCAGCAGGCCGCGTCGATCGCGTACCAGAACGCCCAATTCGAGCTGTTCGGTGTGCCGATCTTCTATATGCCTTACTTCGAGCACGCAGATCCCAGTGTGAAGCAGCGCACGGGTTTCCTGGCACCCGAAATCCGCCATTCAACGAACCTCGGCTATGCCACGGTCATCCCATATTATTTCGCACTCGCGCCGAACTACGACTTCCTGTTCCATCCGATGTATACATCGAAGCAGGGGGTACTCTGGCAGGGCGACTGGCGCCACCGTGTCAGCGCCGGCGACATCAAGGGCTATTACACCGTCAAGATTGCGGGCATCGAGCAGGATGGTTCAAAGCTTCCGGAGGGCACATCTGTTGCCAACCGCGATGCCTTAACGGGCTGGCGCGGCAGTGTCGAAACCGTCGGTGAGTTCTCACTGGCGTCCTGGTGGAAGTTCGGTTGGGACATCACTCTTGAATCCGACGACACGTTCCGCCGGTTTTACAAGCTCGACAGCATCCTGCAGACCGAGCGCGTCAACAAGATCTACTTCCAGGGCTTGAGTGACCGGAACTACTTCAACACGACCTTCTACCACCTCGGCGGCCTCATGCTGAATTCGACGCCGACGACGGAGGCGTGGGTTCATCCGGTCGTCGACTACAACTACATCTTTGCGCAACCCGTTGTCGGCGGCGAGCTGAGCTTCAGTGGTAATCTGCAGAGCCTGTCACGGGCTGACGGTACGGACTCGACACGGCTCACCGTGGAAGCGAATTGGCGGCGGAAGATCATCGATGGCATCGGGCAAGTGTGGACGCCATTTGCGCGGGCCCGCGGCGACCTCGTACAGTTCACCAACGGTTTTGATCCGAATCTCGGAACATCTATTCCCGAGGATTCGATTGCGCGCGGCATCGGAGCCGTCGGCGTCAAATACGCATTTCCGTTCGTCGCGCATACGGCCACAGCATCGCATACGATCGAGCCGATTGGCCAAGTCATCGCTCGCCCAGATCTCAATTCCCAGCGTCGCTTGCCGGACGAAGACGCAAAAAGCCTAGTGTGGGATGATACGCTGCTGTTCGATGTCGACAAGTTCTCGGGCTATGATCGTGTGGAAACCGGTACGCGGGCCAACGTCGGACTGCAATACACGTTCCAGCTGAACACGGGCGGCTACGCGCGCGTGATCGCGGGCCAAAGTTTCCAACTTGCGGGCACAAACCCCTTTACCGATCCGGGCAAGGTGCCGGATTACGTTCGCGACGTGAACGGAAACATCATCCGGGACCAGTTTGGACAGTTGCCATTGATCCCGAATTTCTCGGAGCGCAGCGGCCTCGAGTCGTCAAAGTCGGACTACGTACTCGGCGCCTACATCGCGCCGTCGGCAAACTTCCGGCTGGTCTCGCAAAGCCGCTTCGACGAAAACGATCTGACGTTGGTGCGCCAGAACCTGTTCGGCCAGGCGAATTTCGGGCCGGTCAATTTGATGGGACAGTACTCCTACACCAAGGCTGACCCGGCCATTGGTCTAACCGACAACGCGCAAGAACTGCTGGGACAGGTTGGGCTGAAGCTCACCGATTTCTGGTCCATCGCAGCCGTTGGGCGCTACGACCTGGAGCACCAGATGCTGCTTCAGGACCAGTTTATCGTAAAATATACGGACGAATGCTTCGTCCTGACGGCGACCTATATCGATACCTATTTCACCGATCCAACCCGGGACATCAAGCCGGACCGCTCGATCATGCTGCGCTTTGAGCTGAAGCATCTGGGCGAGCTGAGCTATACCAACGCCAATGTCGACAACATCTTCAGCAACCCGTCGGGGACAATCCCTCGATAAGGTGGTGAGCGGTTCCACGATCCGTGAGCCGTTTTGCCTCGCGCTTGCCACCGTTGATGTGGATAAACGCCTGAAAGTCGCGCTCGCACGGGGTAAAGTGAGACCGACTCACTGGTCCGGCCGCGAAGGCCGACCGACATTTGCTAATCTATAGGCTGCCGATGTTGACCCGCATGAACAGCACTCCGTCCCGTCGCTGGAACAGCCTGTTGCGCGACGCATTTGCGGCGTTGATGATCCTGGTTGGCGCGCCAGTATCGGCACAGCAGCCCGTGTCGATTCCAGGACTTGTGGTGACCCTACCACCCTCTCCGGCAGCTGCGCCTGTGGTGGCGTCCCCCGTCGAGCCACCCGCGGCGGCAGCCAAGGCCGCGCCAAAACCCAAGCCTAAAGCTAAAGGCCCAACGACGACGGCATCGACAAATAAGGCAGCCGGCGGCAGTGGGGTTGGTGGTGGATCGGGACAAGGCATTGCCGCCCTGGTGAACGACGAGCCGATCACGGCTTACGAGGTCGAGAAGCGCGCCGGGTTTCTCGCCCTTTCGGCCAACATCCAAGATCGCGCGCGCGCCAACATGAAGGCGATTGCCGAAAATCCGGAAACCAACAACCGCCTGCGTGCCATTCTAGAAGAGACAATCAAGGCCAATCCAGGCAAGACGCGTGAGCAAGTGGTCGCGGCCTTCGAAGAGCGCAAAAAGGCCTTCGTCGTGAACCTGCAGAAGCAGGCCGTCACCAACGCACGGGCCAGCGCGCTCCCCGGCATGCGCAAGACCGCGCTCGACGAGCTGATTGAGGAGCGGCTCAAACTGCAAGCGGGGAGCCGGCAGTCGATCACCGTTTCCAACGATGACGTCGAGACACAATTCAAAGGCATGGCCCAGCGCAATAAGATGACGAGCCAGCAATTCGAGGCGCATGTTACCCAGCAAGGCGCAGACCCCGGCGTGATCAAGGCGCGGCTTAAGGCTTCGCTGACGTGGCGTGAGGTGATCCGTCGCCGGTTTGGTCCGCAGATCAACGTCAGCAGCCGAGATGTCGACAAGTTCGTCGCCGCAAGTCCTGCCAACAACGAAGAGATTGTCGAGTTGCAGATCCACAAGATTACGTTGTCTACGCCCGGCAAGCTCGACCAGAAAGCGATGGCACTCCGCCTTACGGAGGCCGAGGCGCTGCGGGCCAAGTTCTCCGGATGCAAGGCGACCGCCACGCTCGCCAAAGCTGAGACCAACGCCACATTCGAGGATCTTGGAACTCGCAAAGCCGCCACCATCAGCGAACCGACGCGGAGCCTACTCCTGCAGGCGAAAGAAGGGGAGATGCTGCCCGCCACGCTGTCGGCGACCGGCGTCGAGCTTTATGCGCTCTGCGGCCGCCGGACCGCCAAGGTCGATGAGCAGAAGCGGCAGCAGGCGGAGAATGAGCTCACCATGAAGGAATTCGAACGCCTCTCCCAGCGTCACCTTTTCGACCTCAAGAAGGACTCGCTGATCGAGATCCGCTGAGGAGCGGCTGCCCGCTCGGGGGCCGTTTGACCACGTCCGTTGGTCCCGTTCGCAAGTTCCGGGGGCTTCGTGGTAGATTGAGCCTGTGACCGAATTTGTCGAAAAACCACTCGCCGTGACCATGGGCGATCCCGCAGGGATCGGCCTCGACATCACCTTGTGCGCCTGGGCGTCGCGCGAACGCGAGCCGCTGCCGCCGTTTGTGCTGCTTGCCTGTCCAGTGGCGCTTCGAGCCCGGGCGAGCCGCCTCGGCCTCTCTATAGTAATTCACGAAATCACGGACTGGGCGGAGGCATCGGCTGCCTCGCTCGGAGAGTTGCTGGTTCTCCCCGTCCCGCTGACCGGAGACGTGACGCCCGGCACGCCATCACTCGCATACGCGCAGGCCGTCCTCGACTCAATTACCCTCGCAACGACAGCGGTCGCCAGCGGAAAAGCTTCGGCCCTCGTAACCAATCCCATCTCGAAGGCTGTGCTCTATTCCGCGGGCTTTCGCCACCCCGGCCATACCGAATTCCTGGCCGAGCTGGCCAGCCGGCATGCGCCGGGCCGGTCCTGGACGCCCGTCATGATGTTGGCGTGCGACGACCTGCGGGTTGTCCCGCTTACCATCCATATCCCGCTGAAGAACGTACCTGCCGCCGTCACGGCTGTTGCACTCGACACAACGATCCGGATCACGGTCACGGACCTGCAGGACAGCTTCGGAGTGGCACGCCCGCGGCTGGTCATTGCCGGGCTCAACCCGCACGCTGGCGAATCCGGCACGATCGGGCGCGAGGACCTGGAGATCCTCGCGCCGGCTATCCAGCGACTGCGACGGGAGGGTTTCGACGTGCGTGGTCCGCTATCGGCCGACACCATGTTTCATGCCGCAGCGCGCCGAACCTATGACGCCGCGATCTGCATGTATCACGATCAGGCGCTGATCCCGATCAAGACCCTCGCCTTCGACAGCGGCGTCAACGTCACCCTTGGATTGCCGTTCGTGCGCACATCGCCGGATCACGGGACCGCTTTCGACATCGCCGGCAGCGGCCGAGCGTCGGCGGCAAGCTTCGTTGCTGCTTTGCGGATGGCTGATCGCATGGCCAAGGCGCGGGCCCTGGCGCGGCGCCCGCGATGACGGACACCTCGACAGACCATGCCCGTCCGGGTGCCAGTCCAGATGGTCTGCCGCCGCTGCGTGACGTCATCCGGGCGCATGATCTCGCAGCCAAGAAGTCGTTGGGCCAGAACTTCATCCTGGATCTCAATCTAACGCGCCGCATTGCCCGCGTTGGGTTGCCGATCAAAGGCCGAGCGGTGCTCGAGGTCGGCCCCGGCCCCGGTGGCTTGACGCGCGCGCTGCTCATGGAGGGCGCTGCGCGGGTCATCGCCGTCGAGGCCGATGCCCGCTGCCTTCCAGCGCTCAAGGACATCGAGACCCGCTATCCCGGCCAGCTTGATGTGCACCTGGGCGATGCGCTGGACATGGATTGGCCGACCCTCATTGGCGAGGTGGACGGCGGCGCTCTCATCGTTGCCAACCTGCCCTACAACGTCGCGACGCGCCTTCTGATCCAATGGTTGGAGACAGAGCCCTGGCCTCCGTGGTGGGCCGGTATGGCCCTGATGTTTCAGAAGGAGGTGGCCGAACGGATCGTCGCCACACCCGGCACTAAGGCCTATGGCCGGCTTGCCGTCATCTCACAGTGGCGCACGGTTGCACGCATCGGCTTGACCTTGGGCCCGGAAGCTTTCATCCCGCCGCCCAAAGTTGCATCAGCCGTCGTAGCGTTCGAGCCGCGCCCGATCTGCGAGCCGGCCTGCAGTGTCATCACACTTGGGCGGGTAACTGCCGCAGCGTTCGGTCAGCGACGCAAAATGATCCGTCAAAGCCTGCGAATTCTGACGCCCGACGTCGGAGTTTTGCTGTCAGCTGTCGGGCTCGATCCCGAAAAGCGCGCCGAACAACTTTGGCCCGAAGATTTCGCGCGGCTTGCGGCGGCACTCGATGCTATGTCTACTTGATCGGCTGGTCCCGTCTGTATCCAGCTCTCGCGAGAGTGACCGGTAGCAGCGCCGAACACCAACGCCGCTGCGGCCATCCTTTGCTTGAAGAGAGGCGGGAGGCGACATGTTGAGTTTGCTCGATCAATGGCTGAATGCTCCGCGCGTTCGCGCGCTCAATGCGCTAGCCATCGGTTGGTTCCTGGCGATTACGCTGGCCTGTCGAATGTCCATTCCCAACATTCCGTTTTTTCGCTGCCCCATCGGTTTTTGTGCCGGGGGTTATGAGCCGGAGGACGTCTCCGCGACCCTTTTGCTGATGGGCGCCGAGGGCCGGCGTTTCGTGGCGGATGTCCTGCTGCCGCTCGACCTTGTGCTCCCGCCCCTGCTTCTGCTGGCGCTGGGGGCATCGATTCTCTGGTATAGTCGGCCGAACGCCGAGGCGGACTACCGGATCGACAATCGTGTCCGGCTTGGTCTCCTCGTTGTGCCTTGCCTCTATGCGGCGGCCGACATGGCCGAGGCGCGCACGCTCGGCGCGCTGGTCGCGAGTTATCCCGACATCCCCGCAGCGCTGGCGCGAACCGCGAGCCGGCTGACATCGGCCAAGTCGCAACTGGTTGCGCTGTCTATCGGGCTTGCCGCTGCCCTGGCGCTGGGACGGCGCTTCGCCCGCGGCGTCGGGACGTAATATTCCGTCGCGGCAGGCTGCGTCAGAGCCCCGCCAGTAGATCGCGGACGAAATCGCTCATCTGCGGCTGGCGGTGGCGGCGCAAGCGCTCAGCGTGCAGGATGGTTTTGAGCTGCAAGAGACTTCTGTCAAAATCCGCGTTGACGATGACGTAGTCGTACTCGTCCCAATGCCGGATCTCGGTCGCGGCGCCCGCAAGACGCCGTGCGACGACTTCGGGGCCATCCTGTGCGCGCTTGCGCAGACGCTCGCCCAGTGCCATGGCCGATGGCGGAAGGATGAAGACGCGCACGACATCGGTGCTAGCTTGCTGCTCCAGCTGACGTGCGCCTTGCCAATCGATATCGAACAGAACGTCGCGCCCGGCGGTCAGTTCATCAACGACGGCGGCCTTCGGAGTGCCGTAGAGGTTGCCGTGGACCGTCGCCCATTCCAGGAGACCGCCGGCATCCCGCAAGGCTGCGAATTCGGGAACGGTTTTGAAATGGTAGTCGCGGCCGTCGACCTCGCCCGGGCGCGGCGCCCGCGTCGTTACCGATACCGACATACCGATGCCGGTCTCGGAGCCAAGCAGCGCGCGCGACAGGGTGGTCTTGCCCGCGCCCGATGGCGAGGACAGCACCAGCAGCAAACCGCGCCGCAAAACCGCCGCGGCCGGATCTGAAGGGGATGTTGCTGATCCACTATTCAAGGTTTTGTACCTGCTCTCGCATCTGGTCGATCACAGCCTTGAGTTCGAGGCCGAGTTTTGTGATCTCGACATCGCTGGCCTTCGAGCAGAGCGTGTTGGCTTCTCGATTGAACTCCTGCGCCAGGAAATCGAACTTGCGGCCAACCGGCTCCGGCGACGCGATCAGATCGCGTGCGGCTGCGACGTGCGATGTCAGACGCTTCAATTCCTCCTCGACGTCGTTGCGCGTGGCAATCAGCGCAGCCTCCTGGTAAAGCCGTGCCTCGTCGAGCCCGGTATTGGCGTCCCGCAAGCGCGCCAGCTGCTCCGCCAGCCGTTGGCGGATGGTCTCGGCGCTGCGGCCGGGCGCCATGGCGACAGCTGCGACCACGCGCTCGACGATTGCCAGTTGCCCGGCGAGTACCGGTTCCAGGCGGGAGCCCTCCGCCTGGCGCGCGTCGGCCAAGGCTGCCAACGCGACTTCAAATGATCCAAGGATCTCGTGATAACGGGCGGCCCGCGTCTCGGCGCTCTCCACGATGTCGCTGATCTCAAGCACGCCGCGGACCGACAGGACACCCTCCGGCGAAGATTTGGCAAAACGCCCGGTGGCTTCCAGCCGGTCGACGATGCCCATGACCTGTGCAAGGGCCGTCTCGTTGACACGGATCTCGCTGACCGTGGCACCGCTCTCGATAACGAGGTTGACGGTAAGATTACCCCGCGTGATCCGCTTCGCGATCATGTCCCGGAGCTGGGGTTCCAGGGCGTCATAGCCCGGCGGAAGGCGCGTCCTGACGTCGAGGCCCCGGCCATTGACACTCCGCAGTTCCCAATGCCAGCGCATGCTGCCACTGGCGCCATCGGAGCGTGCAAATCCCGTCATGCTTCTGAGAGTCATGCCCGATGCACCCGCCTGCCGAGCGAATCCGCCCCGTTGGCGGCGAAACTACTCAGTCCGGGAGCCGGCCACAACCACCCAATACCCCCAGGCAACCGCAAACCTTCGCACAGAGGACGTGATCGTCCTATGCCTGTGCATTGGCACGTGGCACACACGACCTGGAATGGCGTCGCTATTTCTTCTTGGCCGGTGGTGATTTCTTTGGGGCTTCGGTGGCCTGTTCAGGTTGAGCTGCCGGTTGCACAGCCGGGTCGGCGGCGACCGGTGTCGGCGGCAACGACGCCCCTGTTCCCCCGCTGGACGTGCCCTGGGCAGGCGGGCTCAGTGCTTGGTTCTGGGGCTGGCCAGCCTGACGGGCCTTCTGATCGCGCTCGATGCGCCGCCAGTTCTGGACGGCGGTATTGTGATCCTTGAGTGTCGTCGTGAACGCATGGCCGCCGGTTCCATCGGCCACGAAGTAGAGATCGTTGGTTTTCGCCGGATTGAGTGCTGCCTCGATCGCGCTCCGGCCCGGGTTGCAAATAGGCCCAGGCGGAAGACCATCGATCTGGTACGTGTTGTAGGGCGTCTTTGAGTCGATGTCGCTGCGGGTGATGCCACGCCCAAGCGAGCCCTGACCGCCAACGAGTCCATAGATGATTGTCGGGTCGGACTGCATGCGCATGTTCTTGCGCATGCGGTTCACGAAGACGGCGGCGACCTTGTCGCGCTCGTCATGCCGGCCGGTCTCCTTTTCGATGATCGACGCCATGATCAGCGCCTGTTCCACCGTCTTCATCGGCAGCTCTGCCTGCCGTTTCTCCCAGGCAGCAGCCACGAATTTCTGGTGCTCGCTCTGCATCCGGTCGATGATTTCCTGGCGCGACATGCCGCGCGAATACTTGAACGTATCGGGCAGCAGGCTGCCTTCTGGCGGAACTTGCGCGATGTCGCCGGCGAGGTTGGGGTCGGCGCGCAAGCGCTCGACGATCTGCTGGCTGGTCAGGCCTTCGGGGACCGTCACCTTCATCAGAATGGACTTGCCTTCGACGAGGGTCTCGATCACCTGCCGCAGGCTGGCGTTCTTCTTGATCTCGTACTCACCGGCCTTGATGCTCGCCTTGTCGCTGGCGAGCCCGCCGTAAAGCCGCAACGCATAATACTGCGCCATGAACAATCGCCGGTCCGTGATAATGCCGTCACGCTCGAGCCGCCCGGCAATATCAATGACGCCTTCCCCTTTCGGGATCACCGCCATCGTCTGCTGGGCGAGCGGCCCTGGTTGATCGAAGCTCGAACGCAGCAGCAGCGCCACCGCCCCGGCGATGACGAGGCCGAGGAAGCTGATCGTCATCAGCGCATTCACAAAGCGTAGAAACCCGTTCATCCGGCGCGGCTCGCGGATGCGGGTTTGACGGCTAGGACGTGGTGGCCCAGTCGGCGCGGCCAGCTCTGATGGGCTGCGCGGCGTCAATCCGGGCCGCTTTGGCGACGGCAGATCGCGATTTGCGTCGTTCATGAACGTCTCACCCTTGCGCGCAATAGGATCAGCACGGCCGCTTGATCCCGCCTATAAGGGATTCTTAGAGCTAGCGAACAGGCTACGCGAAAATATGGCTAAACGCAGGACGACGCCGCCGCTGATGCCAGCCGGCTAGGCGACGCGCCGCAAAATCAGGGATGCGTTGGTCCCGCCGAAGCCGAACGAATTGGAGAGCACAGTATTCACGGTCTTTTTCTTGGCCGTATGTGGCACCAGATCGATGGCGGTTTTCACAGTGGGATTGTCGAGGTTCAGCGTGGGCGGCAGCACGTTGTCGCGGATGGCCAGGACAGAGAAGATGGCCTCGACGGCGCCGGCGGCCCCCAACAGGTGGCCGATGGCCGATTTCGTCGATGACATCGCGACCGTGCCCGCCGCGTTGCCGAGCAGCCGCTCCACCGCGCCTAGCTCGATCTCATCGCCCATCGGGGTCGAAGTGCCGTGGGCATTAACATAGTCGATCTCGCTGACGTCGATTTCAGCCCGCTTCAGCGCGGCGCGCATACAGCGGTAAGCGCCGTCACCGGTCTCTGACGGTGCGGTGATGTGGTAGGCGTCGCCCGACATGCCATAGCCGATGACCTCGGCATAGATGCGGGCGCCCCTGGCCTTCGCATGCTCTAGGGTCTCCAGCACGACCACGCCAGCGCCTTCACCCATGACAAAGCCGTCGCGGTCCTTGTCGTAGGGTCGGGATGCCTTGGTCGGGTTGTCGTTGAAGCCCGTTGACAACGCTCGGCAGGCGGCGAAGCCTGCCAAGGCGATCCGCCCAATGGGGCTTTCTGCCCCACCGGCCACCATGACATCGGCATCGCCCAGCGCCACGAGCCGCGCGGCGTCGCCAATGGCGTGCGCACCCGTCGAGCACGCTGTGACGACGGCGTGGTTCGGTCCCTTCAGGCCGTGCTTGATCGAGACGTAGCCGGCCGCCAGATTGATCAAGCGCCCGGGAATGAAGAAAGGCGATACGCGGCGCGGGCCCTTTTCCTTCAGCAAAAGCGACGTTTCCGCGATGCCGTTGAGCCCACCGATGCCGGAACCAATGAGAACACCGGTGCGCTCCTGCATCTCGGTGGTCGTGGCCTTGTAGCCGGAGTCCTTCAGCGCCTGATCAGCCGCAGCCACAGCGTAGACGATGAAGTCATCGACCTTGCGCTGCTCCTTCGGCTCCATCCACTGGTCGGGATTAAATGTCCCGTCGCTGCCATTCCCGAGCGGGATGAAGCTCGCGATTTGGCACGGCAAATCTCCGACTTCGAACTCGGTGACCTTCCGGGCTCCACTTTTGCCCTCAAGCAACCGCGTCCACGTCGCTTCGACACCGCAGCCGAGCGGAGTCACTAATCCCAGGCCGGTGATGACCACGCGCCGCATGTTTGACCTCTGGAGGCCATGGTTGGAAACGAATGCGCCTCGAGCTGCGTAGCCCGGACCGCCGACCCAACTCAGGCTGCCTTCGCCTGCTGCTCGAGAAACTTCACGGCATCGCCAACCGTCTGGATCTTCTCCGCAGCGTCGTCCGGAATCTCGCAGCCGAACTCTTCCTCAAATGCCATGACGAGTTCAACGGTATCGAGGCTGTCGGCGCCGAGATCATCGATGAAGCTGGCGGCTTCCTTGACCTTGTCGGCTTCGACGCCCAGATGCTCGATTACGATCTTTTTAACGCGCTCCGCGACGTCGCTCATTCTGTCCTCGCCTGTTTAAACTCGGCTCTCGAGCCGCTATTGATTGACTACCCGTCTACGCTTTCGGCCGTGCCTTGCGGACGACGGGCCATTGTCGCAGCTAGTCCGAGTTCGACCCGCGTTTGCACCCAGGGAAAGGCACCCTGCCGCCTTTTCCCCAAGTTGCATACGCGGATTTGGGGGGCTCGGTAACACGTTTCAATGAGGTTGGCCACAGGCCACCCGGATTCACGGCCTGCGGCGACTTGGCAACACCGTGTCGAAATCCGATCACGGACATTGATGAGGGGCCGCGCCGGCCTGTCTGGCAGACCCGCAGAAAGGACCGGTGCTTTACCACCGCCTTCTACCAGGCGCCAGTCACTCCAGCCGGCATAGCCAGCCCCTGCTGCACTTGCGATAAGGATCACGCAGCAGCCAAGTCGAGCATTGCCTCAGATCATGACCATGCCGCCGTTCACGTGAAGCGTCTGGCCAGTCATGTAGCGTGCTTCGGTACTTGCCAGATAAACCGCCGACGCCGCGATATCCTCGGGCGTACCGAAGGCTTGCGCGGGAATAGCGGCCATGATCGCCTTTGACTGGGCCTCGTTCAGCGCGTTGGTCATCGCCGTCTTGATGAAGCCCGGCGCGATGCAGTTCGCCGTGATCCCGCGTGGCGCAATCTCTCGGGCGAGCGACTTGGTCATGCCGATCATACCGGCCTTCGACGCGGCATAATTCCCCTGCCCGGGATTGCCCAGGATACCCGAAACCGAAGAAATGTTGATGATCCGGCCATAGCCTGTCTTCGAGCGCAGCATATGGCGGGTAGCGGCGCGCATCAGCATGAATGTCGACGTGAGGTTGACCGCGATCACATCATCCCACTGTTCGTCCTTCATCACCATGAACAAGTTGTCCCTGGTCAGGCCGGCATTGTTGACGAGGATGTCGAGCCGACCACCGAGCGCCTTCACCGCCTCGTCGATCAGGCGGCCCACCTGCTCTTTGTTGGCGAGATCGCAGGGGCAGACGACCACGCGCTCGCCGAGTTCGGCCTTGAGTGCCTCGAGTTTGTCGACCTGACGGCCCGAGATCGCGACGGTCGCACCTTGGCCATGAAAGGCGCGCGCAATGGCGCCGCCGATGCCCCCCGTCGCTCCCGTTACGAGCGCGGTCTTGCCGGTCAAGTCGAACATGGCGTTTCCCATAGGGTTAGCGCTGGGCGCGGGATGGTTGTTGGCGGGTTTTGCGGGAGAGACAATGGGGCGTCAAGGGCCCCGACGGCTGCACCAGAGAATTGCCCGGCAGGTCGCGCACACCTCGGACCCTTGCGGCTTGGCGTCTTATAGCCAGCGTTGGCCTCCTGATCGCCAGCAATCTCAACTGATCAACAGGAGCCTGGCTGGGACTCCGGGCAACGTTACGGGAGCCCGGTGGATGCAGGGCAGCACGAGGCAGTCCGGATACGATATGGCGATCCGCCACAAGTTGTGGAGCCCGAACGTGTAGGGTTTGGCACCCGGTCGTGGCCAATAGTGCAAATCAAAACAGCGGTCGCTCAGGTGTGCGGCGAATGCTTCGTCGTCTGGACCGTCAAAGCGTTGCAAGAGCTGGGCTCTGGTTTCCGCGACGTCGATCCGGCGAACCGCCATTTCATTTGGAAGCCCTTCGGTGGCGCATCCCAAGTAGGTGCAGAGGTAGGTATCCGCCTGGACCGGGGCACGATCGACATGAAACGAATAGACATCCGTCGGAACGGGTCCCGCTGCGCAATCGCTGGGGTAGCCGTTGATGCAGTCGAGGACCGGCGCGAGGCCGTGGCCACGTAACAGTTCCTGGTCTTCCAGGAGCACCTCCCTAGCCACCGAACCCGCCGGGCTTAGGGTGAGGGCTCGGAGGTCGTCATCCCCGATCGTGGTGATACCGTCTGACGTCTGCAGCTGCTCCGCAATTTCTTGGAAGTTACCCGCCAGTTGGCGCGGCCAACAGAGGGCATTGACGTCCCCTGCGAAGCGCGTGGCCATCAATTCGTCGAAGCTGTTGACTACGCGGACGCGGGGAGACGCCTTGAAGGCTTTGGAGTGAGTATCCACGCAACACCTTGATGTCTCGCGCAACGTTCCGTTGTGGCGCAACCCGGTCGGCAAAGCGCCACCCAAGTCGACGCTCAGCGATCTCTTCGGCGCCCTAAGCCATGATCCCGGCAATCGCCACGTCGATGTCGGCCGGGGTGCCGATGGCTTGCGCCTTCAGGGATTTGTCGATGCGACCAACTAAGCCCGACAGAACCTTTCCGGAGCCGATTTCATACAGCTCGGTGACGCCAGCGGCGGCCATCGCGAGTACACACTCGCGCCAGCGCACCGTGCCGGTCACCTGCTCGACGAGGCGCCTTTTGATGTCGGCGGGGTCGGTAATCGGCGCGGCCAGAACGTTTGCGATCACAGGCACCTTTGGCGCCTTTACATCGATCTTTGCGAGCGCCTCGGCCATGGCATCGGCTGCGGGTTTCAAGAGGCTGCAATGGAACGGCGCCGACACCGGCAATGGGATGGCGCGGCGCAGGCCGTGTGCCTTACCGACCTCGGCGACACGATCAATCGCGGTCTTGTGGCCGGAGAGCACAACCTGCGTCGGCTCATTGTCATTGGCCACATCGCAGACGTCGCCCTGCGCCGCATCGGCGGCGATCTTTCTCGCGATGTCGAGGCCGACGCCGAGCAGCGCCGCCATCGCACCCTGGCCGACCGGCACCGCTTTCTGCATCGATTGTCCCCGCAGCTTCAACAGGCGCGCCGTATCGCCAATGGTGAAGGCCCCAGCGGCCGCCAGCGCCGAGTACTCACCCAGCGAATGCCCGGCCACGAACTTCACCTTGTCGGCCAGAACCAGGCCCTTCTCAATTTCGAGCACGCGCATCACGGCAAGCGAATGCGCCATCAGGGCGGGCTGCGCGTTCTCGGTCAGCGTCAGCGTTTCCTGTGGCCCCTCCCACATGATGGCGGAAAGCCTCTGGCCGAGGGCACTGTCCACCTCATCGAACACCGCCTTGGCGGAAGGGAATTCCGTGGCGAGGTCCCGCCCCATCCCGACAGTCTGGCTACCCTGCCCCGGAAAAATGAATGCGATCGCCATTGCCCACCTGCTGCTCGAGGCTGTTCTGGAGCCCGGCTTAAGCATTGCCGGTCGAGCGGTGTCAACTGGCAAGCGAGGGTCCCCGACTGTGCTATATTAGGGGCAAGGAGCCATCTTATGCCCACCAAGCTCAAACCCGACGAGCAGATGACCATCGAGGAGTTTCTTGCGTTCGCAGCGGCCCGGCCGGACGGCGAGAGATGGGAGCTGATCGAGGGGGTTGCCTGTATGAATGCCTCGCCCACGGATGTGCACCAGATGATCGCGATGAACATCGGTGCCTGGCTCCGGCAGGAAAAGCTCAGAACCGGATCAGACTGGGTGGCACTGCTTGGTATCGGCACCAAGGTGCCCGTCGCACCCAACAGTCTTCCGCAACCCGATGTCTTCGTGAAGGAAGCTCCTTTGACCGGCAGCCCAATCACCGACGACGCCATCGTGCTGTTCGAAATCCTGTCGCCAAGCAACACGAAGAGCGATCTGACTTGGCGCCGCAAAGTCTACGCCAGCATCCCGAATTGCCAGCACTACCTGACGGTCTCGCAAACCAAAGCTGCCGTCACGCGTTACGACCGCGCGAACGAATGGCGGGCGACCTCCATCGCGGGCTTGCGCAGCCGTTTGGCTCTCGCGGCATTGGGAGTAGATGTCTCGATCCCGTTGGCCGAGATTTACCGCTGGACCCCACTCGGCCCACAAATCTGACGACACACGCAGATCAAAACACGTCTTTGCCGAGGATCGTGCAACGTCGCATGACGCGGATGTGGTGCGCGGTATCAAAGCCGGTCGCCCTGTGTAGCGTCGATCGGTTGTCCCAGACGACGCACTCGCCCGGTTGCCAGGCGTGAGCGTAAACAAGGTGCGCCGGGGTTGCCGCCACATTCAGGTCCTCGATCAACGCGCGGCCCTCGTTGTAGTCCATACCTTCGATCGACTCGGCGTGATCGCCGACATAAATGCACTTGGCGCCAGTCTCGGGATGCACGCGAACGACCGGATGCGGCACAGGCGGCACCTTGGCCTTCTGTTCGGGCGTCATGGGATCGTGACCGTGACGCCGCGTGCGCGAGAAATCGAGATTGTGGACCGCCCTTCGCCCGTCGATCCTGGCTTTCCAAGCCGATGACAACTCTTGATATGCCGCCTCCATATCGGCGAACTCAGTCGCGCCGCCGGCGTCGGGCACGACCTCGGAGTACATCATCGTCGCCGTCGTGCCCACGTTCCGCCAGGAGCCATCGGTGTGCCAATAGAGCGTGCCCTTGTCGGGATGTTTGCCGTTGGGCAGACCCTGCTCATTGCGGTTCGAGAGCATGTAGATCTCGGGATGCTGCTGGAAGCCGTGATATTGGTTCATGACGTGGACCTGAACCTCGCCGAAACGGCGCGCAAACGCCACCTGGGTCGCGGGCGGCAGATCGACGTTGCGAAACAGGATCAGCTTGTATTCGAGGAACGCTTCGTAGACCGCCGCGAAATTGGCCTCACTGACGGCATCGGACAACGGCAGTCCGACGATCTCGCATCCGAAAAGGGGGTGTAGTGGGCGCACCGCGAATGGCCTGTTGCCGGAAGGCGTGCGAGCGGCAGTGGATCGAGCGGTCGTCTGCATGGCGGCTCCTCCGATCGGATCGTTCTTCGAACCGTACCCCTGACATTTGAGCCCGGCAACGGAGAACCTGCTTAACCGTACGACGGAGTGAGCCAGCCTGGAGGCAAAGGTCCCCCACGATCACGCACCGAAACCGTAGAGCCGGCCATCGTCGATGTTTGGATTTTAATGGATACAGCAGCCCCGCCAAATCAGTGTTAAATCGCAAGTGAACCAGAGCCTGAGGTGGGCATTCGACCTTGCAAGCGCCCAAAATCAGCGTATAAGTCCGCCCGTCACCCGCTCCGGTTGGAGGCTGAACGGGAGCTGCGGCGAGGGCTGGCGTTGCCACCTGAGTTGCAGATGCTGCGGCAGGAATAGCCGCCTCTCCCGGTGTCTCCGCTCTTTGGGTCGTCTTGATGGGCCTTTCGCGTCGCACGACGCCACGGCCTGCAGGGGCTACGCGCCGGGGTGGACAACTCGAACGAAAGGCCAAGGCATGCCGCTATACGAGCATGTGTTCCTTGCACGACAGGATATCTCGCAGACTCAGGTCGAGGCCCTCGCCAAGGAATTCACCGACGTTATCGAAGCCGCCCAGGGCAAGGTCTCAAAGACCGAATACTGGGGCGTGAAGTCTCTCACCTTCAAGATCAAGAAGAATCGCAAAGCCCATTATTCCCTCTTCAACATCGAAGCGCCGGCAGCCGCCGTCAATGAGATGGAGCGGCGGATGGGGCTCCATCCGGACGTGCTGCGGTATCTGACCGTTCGCGTCGAGGCTCTGGAGACCGAGCCGTCTGCGCAGATGCGCAAGTCGGACCGCGACGAGCGGGGCGATCGTGGTGATCGCGGCGGCGGTGGTGGCTTCCGCGGTGGTGATCGCGGCGGGTTTCGCGGCGGTGGCGGCGGTGGTGGCTTCCGCGGCGGTGACCGTGGCGACCGGCCCCCTCGCGAAGGTGGCGGTGGTTTCCGCGGTGGTGATCGTGGTGACCGGCCCCCGCGTGAAGGTGGCGGCGGCTTCCGCAGCGATCGCGGACCGAGACCCGCAGCGACGCCTACTCCCAGCACGGAGAAAGAATAATGGCCGAGACATCAGCAGCGGCACCGGCAGCAGCCCGCCGCCCGTTTCATCGCCGGCGGAAAACGTGCCCATTCTCGGGCGCGGCAGCGCCGAAGATCGATTACAAGGACGTTCGCCTGCTTGGCCGTTACGTTTCCGAGCGCGGCAAGATCGTGCCAAGCCGCATTACCGCGGTCTCCGCGAAGAAGCAGCGTGAATTGGCGCGAGCAATCAAGCGGGCCCGTTTCCTGGGGCTCCTTCCTTACGTGATCAAGTAAACAACACGACGCACGGCCATTGCCGTGCTGACCGAGGTTGGGGTGGCCATGGACTCTCTGGCCACCTCTAACCGCCATGCGCGGGACAGCTGATATGCCTGTATTTGCCTTGATTGGCCTCGCTGCGGGTCTTGCATCCGCCGTGCTGTTCGCTTCGGCGTCAGCAGGCGGAATGGCCGGCAGAATCATTCTATTTTTCCTGGCACCCCTTCCCTGCTTTCTGGCAGGGTTAGGCTGGGGCTCGGCGTCCGCCGCAATCTCAGGCGTCGCGGCTGCGATCGGCACGGGCCTAATCGTCTCGCCGAAAACTGGCGTGGTATTCCTACTGAGTCAGGGCCTCCCGATTGCCGTCCTCTGCCATCTGGCGCTGCTGAACCGCCCAGCGCCAGCCGGCGCCAATGGTCCGCCGGGTCAGCCCGCCCTCGAGTGGTATCCGGTTGGCCGGATGGTGATAGCTGCCGCGCTGATGGCTGCGGCGTTGTCGTTCCTATCGATCATGCTGCTGAGCCCGGACATCGACGGCTTGCGGGCGATGATGAAGGACTTGATCGAGAAGGTGTTTTTGAAGCAGATTCCGGGCTTCAAGGATCAGCAGCTCGGCGAGCCTGAGATCAAGGCGCTCACCGAGATGGCGGTGCATGCGCTACCGGCCGCGTCCGCCTTGTCGTGGCTCGCGGGCTTCTTGATGAACCTCTGGCTTGCTGGCCGCATCACGCTGGCCTCCGGCCGCTTGCAACGGCCTTGGCCCGATGTCGCTTCGATGACCTTCCCGAGCGGCGCCCGGCTGGCGTTGGCGGCAGCCCTGGGCCTGTCATTGCTGGCCGGCTATCCGGGTCTACTGGCGTCTGGCTTTGCAGGCTCGTTCCTGTTCGCGTTCACGTTGATGGGGCTCGCGATTGTCCACGTGCTGACCCGGGGACGGCCCGCACGGACCTTCGTCCTGTGGGGGCTTTATGCCGCGCTCTTCATCCTGAACCCGTGGGTCCCGGTCCTACTCGCCCTTTTGGGCGTGCTCGAGCCGATGCTTCCCTGGCGGCGTTCGCCACCCCCGGGTCCGCCTGGCTCCACCTGACTAGCATCAACTTCACTCATCCCCCGAAACACCCCTCGACAGAACGGAGACACTCCATGCACGTCATTCTTCTCGAACGCATCGGCCGCCTCGGCCAGATGGGCGAAGTGGTCAAGGTGAAGGACGGTTATGCCCGCAACTTCCTTTTGCCGCTCGGCAAGGCACTCCGCGCCACCGACGACAACAAGAAACATTTCGAGAGCCAGCGCGTTCATCTGGAAGCGAGGAACCTCGAACTGAAGAAGGACGCCGAGGGCGTCTCCACATCACTCGACGGCAAGACCTTCGTCACGATCCGGCAGGCTGGCGATACCGGCCAGCTCTACGGCTCCGTGTCGACGCGCGACATCGCTGAAGTGGTGACGGCCGGCGGCTTCTCGGTTGATCGCAACCAAATCCTGCTCGACAAGCCGATCAAGGCACTGGGCGTCCATACGCTCCGTGTCCAGCTGCACCCGGAAGTCATCGTGAAGGTCGGCATCAATGTCGCCCGATCGGTGGACGAGGCCCAACGCCAGGCCCGCGGCGAAGACGTTACCGTCATCAAGGATGAAGCGCCGGAGATCGAAACCTACAGCGAGGATGCGATGTTCGAGGAACCTGCGCGCGAAGTACCTGGCACCGGCGAGCAGCCGGACTGAATTCGGGCGGCAATCGACGATCGCGAGAGCGCCGGACCGTTTTTCCGGCGCTTTTTTGCGGCGCACACTTGGGGCAACAGGTAACCACAAACGCAGCTTGAAGCCCCGAACTCTCGGTGCAAAATTGAGGTGGGACAACGGCCCGAACATAAGATGGGGAAAGGGTGGCGGGTCGCGGGGCAACGATCATGGAGAGCGTCCATGTTCAAGCCGTTGCACTACATTGTTGATCGCGTCGTGCGGCGCGGGTCGCTGACATTGATGACTTCCGATGGCCGCCGGCACCAGTTCGGTGACGGATCGGGCCGGCCCGTCGTCGTGCGGTTCACCGATCGCCGACTTGAGCGCCAGCTTACGTTCGACGCTCATCTGATCGCCGGCGAGGCCTACATGGACGGTCGCCTGGTCATGGAGCAAGGCCAGATCTACGACCTGCTGGCGCTGTTCCTCGAAAATGCCATAGTGCATCCGATGCCGCGGCTGGCATTGGGTATCGATTACGCCCGCTACATGACGCGGCGCCTTGCGCAGTTCAACCCGGCTCACCGGTCCAGGCGCAACGTTGCTCATCATTACGACATCGACGGCTCGATCTACGATCTCTTCCTTGATCGGGAACGTCAGTATTCCTGCGCCTATTTCGAAGCGAATGACGGCGAACTCGACAAGGCGCAGCAGGCAAAACTTGATCACATCGCCGCCAAGCTCGCGCTCAAGAACGGCTCTCGAGTGCTCGATATCGGATCGGGCTGGGGAGGCCTGGCCTTGCATCTGGCGCGGCGTGCGCACGCCAGCGTTGATGGCGTCACCCTCTCGGTGGAGCAGCTCAAGGGCGCGCGGGCGCGGGCCGACGCCTTGGGTCTGTCGCAGCATGTCAAATTCGACTTCAAGGACTACCGGGATATCGACGGCGCGTACGACCGTATCGTCTCCGTCGGCATGTTCGAGCATGTTGGCATCAATCATTACGACGCCTACTTCCGGAAGCTTCGCGACCTGATGAACGAGGATGGTGTCGCACTCGTGCATTTCATCGGGCGGACTGACCGGCCGACCATCACCAATCCATTCATTGCCAAGTACATTTTCCCGGGAGGCTATATCCCAGCCCTCTCCGAGGTGATGCCGGCGATCGAGCGATCCGGTCTCGTTACGACCGATATCGAAGTCCTGCGCTTGCACTATGCCGAGACGCTGCGCCGCTGGAGAGAGCGGTTCCTGGCGCATTGGAGCGAAGCCGCTCGAATCCGGGACGAGCGCTTTTGCCGGATGTGGGAGTTCTATCTCGCTGGCTCCGAATGCGCCTTCAGGTATCAAAACCTCGTCGTGTTCCAGATCCAACTGGCAAAACGAACGGCGACGCTGCCGCTGACCAGGGATTACATCCAGGCAGAGGAGCATCGGTATCGAACCGAGGTGGGGTCGGCATGGGCCGGGGGAGCAGGCCGTCGGCTCGCGGGCGAGTGAGACCGATTCGCGAGTGGCAAGGCGGAAGTGGCCCCCTTGTTGATAGTGGGGAGTGGGCGGGTTGACGACGACGGCAATGGCCTTGCGTCCAGGGCGAATCGTCTAGCGTCCCCGACATGCCACAGGAACTTCTCGCCCAAAATAACGCCGCCAAAGCCCTCGCCGATCCCAAGGCCGAGGTCTTCCGAGCCGCGCCCCACAATCTCGAAGCCGAGCAGGCCCTGCTCGGTGCGATCCTCGTCAACAACGAGGCCCACGATCGCGTGTCAGGCTTCCTTCTCCAGGAGCACTTCTTCGATCCGTTGCACGCCCGCATCTTCGAGACCGCGGCCAAGCTGATCGCTTCAGGCAAGCAGGCGACGCCGATCACGTTGCGCACCTATTTCGAGAATTCGGAGCCGATCGACAAGACGCTGACCGTGCCACAGTATCTCGGTCGGCTCGCGGCGCAGGCAACGACCATCATCAACGCTCTGGACTACGGGCGCACGGTCTACGATCTGGCCATCCGCCGGCAACTGATCGTCATCGGCGAGGACCTCGTCAACGGCGCATACGATTCGCCGGTCGACCATCCGCCAGATTCCCAGATCGAGGAGGCCGAGGGCCGCCTGTTCTCGCTCGCCGAAAAAGGCAAGTACGGCCAGGGCTTCCTCGGATTCGGCTCCGCGTTGACTCAAGCCATCGAGATGGCCAACAACGCCTATCAGCGCGAGGGCGGCCTCTCCGGCATTGCGTCGGGTCTGCGCGACCTCGACGGCAAGATGGGTGGTTTGCAGTCATCGGACTTGATCATCTTGGCTGGCCGTCCATCGATGGGCAAAACTTCGCTCGTCACCAACATCGCCTTCAATGTCGCCAAGGCCCACCGTTCGGAAATCCAGCCCGACGGGTCGGTCAAGGATCTGGACGGCGCTGTCGTCGGGTTCTTTTCGCTCGAAATGTCGGCCGAACAGCTCGCTACCCGTATTCTCGCTGAGCAGGCTGAGATCTCATCGGAAAAGATCCGCCGCGGCATGATCGACGAAGCCGAATTCAAGCGGCTGGTCGAGGTGTCGCAGCAGATGCAGCAGCTGCCGCTCTACATCGATCAGACCGGCGGTATCTCGATTGCCCAGCTGGCTGCCCGGGCCCGCAAATTGAAGCGCCAGAAAGGCCTCGGACTGCTGATCGTCGATTATCTCCAACTGTTGACGGGCTCGGCCAAACGGTCCTCGGAAGGCCGGGTGCAAGAGGTGTCGGAGATCACGACGGGCTTGAAGTCGCTGGCCAAGGAGTTGCAGGTGCCGATCATTGCGCTGTCGCAGCTGTCGCGCCAGGTTGAGCAGCGAGAGGACAAGCGTCCGCAGCTTTCGGATCTGCGAGAATCCGGCTCGATCGAGCAGGACGCCGACGTGGTGATGTTCGTGTTCCGAGAGGAATACTACGTCGAGCGATCGAAACCGAACGAGGGAACCGCAGAATTTCAGGAGTGGATGGCAAAGATGCAGATGGTCTCCGGCAAGGCCGAGGTCATCATCGGCAAACAGCGCCACGGTCCCGTTGGGACGGTAACGCTGGCCTTCGAGGGTAGCTACACGCGCTTCTCGGACCTGGCGCATGACCAGTACTTGCCGGCGCGTCTGGAGTAGGACTCAGGTCCGCGGGCCGAACATCGACCGGCGGAGTTCGACGACATTGACGCGGCTGGCTTGGCGCTGGGGTGCGTTCTGGACGGAGGTGCCGTCGGCGTGGCGCTGACTGGTGGTGCGGGCCAACTCCTGCTCCAACACAGCAGCCACGCCGGTGCCGAGGAAACGCACGCCGATCGCGTTGTTCTTTTGGTGCCGGACCTCGCAGAGCGTCTCGACGTTCTTGGAGTCGATGAAAAGGCGGAACGTGAAGGGCGTCGAAATCGGTTCGGCAAACTCGAGCAGCGCGCCCTGCTCCGAGAAGTTGCGGACGATGCAGGGAAGCGACTGGCGTCCGGCGACATAGACGGTCGCATGAATGCAGCTTTCGCGCCGGCCAAAGGCCCGCTGGTCGACGAATGTCTTTGCAACGGCTGCATGCATAGCTTGTTTCACCCTGGTCTTCGCTTCAATGCCTTATCCCATGACCGTCACAATACCCGAGATTTGTCGAAACCTCGTCAAATCGCCGAGTTCAAATGCGCACAGCATCAAATGAAAGATTGCACCGATCTCGCCCCAAGTTTCGGCGATTATCCAAATGTTTCATTAAGGCTTTCCGCCCTGAGGACGTCCCCTGATGTGCCCGCGCCAAATGCGCTAGAATGGGCCAAGAGGAGATCCGCACCGTGATCCGAGACCAAGTGCCCATTCCGCCCGACGCCCGCGCTGTCCTGACCATCAGCCTTGCCGCGCTCCGGGCCAACTGGGGGGCGCTCAATCGGATCTCCGGTCGGGCCGAATGCGCGGGCGTGATCAAAGCCAACGCCTATGGGCTTGGCTTGCCGCAAATCACGCGGGCGCTGATTGCCGAGGGCTGCAAGACGTTCTTCGTCGCGACGCTGGCTGAGGCCCGGATCGTGCGTGAAGCACAACCGGGCGTCACGATCTATGTCCTCGACGGCCTGTTACCGGGAGCCGCCGCATACTACGCCGGTTTTGATTTGAGGCCCTGCCTGTCGAGCCTCGACGAAATCCGCGAATGGGCGGCCTATGGCGATGCGACCGGACGCCGGCTGCGGGCTGCAGTCCATCTCGACACCGGTATGAACAGGCTCGGCCTGACCCACGCCGAAGCCCTGCAGCTCGCCGGCCCCGAACGGGCTCTGTTCCAGCATTTCGACCTTGCGCTCGTCATGAGCCACCTCGCCTGCGCTGACGAACCGTCCAATCCCATGAACGGGGCCCAGCGCACACGCTTTGATGCGATCAGGTCGATGCTCCCCGCTGCCCCCGCGAGCCTCGCCAACTCCGGTGGCACCTTCCTCGGGCCCGACTACCACTATGATCTGGTGCGCCCCGGCATCGCCCTCTACGGCGGACGTGCGCTCGAGGGGCGTGCCCAATCCCATGCATTGGGTCGTGCGCCTCCAGGCCCGGATTCTCCAAGTGCGCGCGGTCGACGCGGGAGAAGCCATCGGCTATGGCGCTACATATCGGACGGAACGCCCGTCCCGGATCGCAACGCTGGCCTGTGGCTATGCCGACGGCTTCTTGCGGGCCTTGAGCGGGCCGACCGGAAAGCCCGGACCCGCGGGGTTCCTGGGGGATAGCCCCGTCCCGATCGTCGGGCGGGTTTCGATGGATCTGATCACCGTGGACGTCACAGACGTTCCCGAGAAACAAGCCATCCGCGGCGCTTGGGTGGAAGTGATGGGGGCCCGCACCACCATCGACGATCTCACCGACCGTGCCGGCACGATCGGCTACGAGTTGCTCACCCGCCTTGGTCAACGGGTTGTGCGAGTTTACGAGGAGACCGAGCTTGACCGCAGGACCTAAACAGCTCCGCTCGTCCAGCCACACGAAAGGCGTGTGTTGGTCCAGGTTCTGGGCCATAGTCATGGCATTGACCGCCATTTTGGCGACGATCGTTTTCACAGTTGAGTTGGAGGATTGAACAATGCCGGTCGTTTCACATCCCAAAAAACGGATTGGCCGTGCGGGTCAATTGGTGTCCGCCGCCGTGGCCGCGATAACGATCGTATCCGCATCAGTCTCGGCAACCACCGCGAAAAAAATCACGGCGTCGGGCACTCTGCAGCCGACGTCCATCGTTGTGCTTGGCAGTCAGGTGTCTGGGCTCGTGCAATCGATCACCTGCGAGGTCAACGCGCCCGTCAAGAAGGGCCAGCTCTGCGCCAAGCTCGATCCGCGCCCGCTGCAGAACGCCGTCGACCGTGCGCGCGCCGATCTCGCGCAGGCCAAAGCCGAACTCGACCGCGAACAGGCAAGCCTCATTTATGCTCAAGCCAAGTTCGACGGCAGCAGCAAGCTGATCCAGAAAGGCGCCATCACCCGTGACTCCTTCGAAAGCGCGCAATCGACGCTCGGGCAAGCGAAGGCGCGCATCGACCTCGGCAAAGCGACGATCGCGCAACGGCAGGCCGCGCTCGACCTCGCGCTACTCAATCTCGGCTATGCCGACATCGCCTCACCGATCGAAGGGGTTGTGATCGCGCGCAAGGTCGAGGTCGGAGAGACGCTGGCCGCCAGCACACAGGTTCCGGCCTTGTTCGTTGTCGGAAGCGATCCACGGCAACTGAAGCTTGTCGTAAAAATCGGCGAAGCGGACGTCGGTGCGATCAAGGACGGGAATACGGCGACGTTCACCGTCAGGGCGTTCCCGAGCAAAGCCTTCAATGCCAAGGTCACGTCGATCCAGTTCGACACCGACACCCCACGGTCTGAGCCCGGCTATTCGGTCGCCCTGTCGGTCGACAATGCCGATCTGGCGCTGAAGCACGGCATGACAGCCACGGTGCAAATCAACGCTGGCGCAAATTGAAAGGTCCGGGCCGGCATTGCCAAGTGCCTCCCGCAGCCGAGTGAGTGGCGCTCCTCGCATTGGACACCCGAATCAGGGTTCAAGGCAGGCATGGCTAAACCGGCACGCTCAACATTCATCTGTCAGGCCTGCGGCGGGGTCTCACCGCGTTGGGTCGGCAAATGCCCCTCCTGCACCGAATGGAATACGCTCGTCGAAGAGACTGACGCGGGCCCGCCGCCGGGATCCGGCGTCACGCGCTCGACCAAGGGCCGTCTGGTCGCCCTGGAGACACTGACCAGCCGGGGCGAGGCGCCGCCCCGTTATCCCACAGGCATGCCCGAACTCGATCGGGTCACCGGCGGTGGCATTGTACCCGGATCGGCGCTGCTTATCGGCGGCGAACCCGGCATCGGCAAATCGACGCTGCTGCTGCAGCTGTCGGCAGCCTTCGCGAAGGCCGGCCGGCGCACACTTTATTTTTCTGGCGAGGAGGCGACGGCGCAGGTTCGCCTCAGGGCCGAGCGCTTGGGCCTCGCTGATGCCCCTGTCTCGCTCGCCAGCGAAACCAACCTCGCCAACATTCTGGCAACGCTCAGCGATGGCAAGCGCGCTGACCTCATCGTCATTGATTCCATCCAGACGCTGTGGGCCGACACCATCGAGGCCGCGCCGGGCACGGTCAGCCAAGTCCGCGCCGCGACCCAGTCCCTAATCCGGTTCGCGAAACAAAGCGGCTCGGCCTTGTTGTTGGTCGGCCATGTCACCAAGGACGGTCAGATTGCCGGCCCCAAGGTGGTCGAGCACATGGTCGACACCGTGTTGTACTTCGAAGGCGACCGCGGCCACCCGTTTCGCATCCTTCGCGCCGTCAAGAACCGGTTTGGAGCCACCGACGAGATCGGCGTGTTTGAAATGGCCGCCACCGGACTGCGTGAGGTCGCCAATCCATCCGAGTTATTCCTGGGCGATCGCGACTCGAAGGCGCCTGGCGCCGCGGTCTTTGCCGGTGTCGAGGGCACGCGTCCGCTGCTCGTCGAGATCCAGGCACTGGTTGCACCATCGGCCCTCGGCACCCCGCGCCGCGCGGTCGTCGGCTGGGATTCCAATCGCCTTTCGATGCTGCTGGCGGTTTTGGATGCGCGCTGCGGCGTCGGCTTCAACCAGCATGACGTCTATCTGAATGTTGCTGGTGGCCTCAAAATAACGGAGCCCGCCGCCGATCTGGCCGCTGCGGCCGCCCTGCTGTCGTCATTTTCCGGTGCTGCACTGCCCGTCGATCACGTCTACTTCGGCGAAATCAGCCTCTCGGGCGCAGTCAGAGCTGCAGGGCACATGGCAACGCGTCTGAAAGAGGCTCAAAAGCTCGGCTTCAAGCGAGCTTATGTCCCTGCCGCTGGCGAGCTCGATCTCGCCGGAACCAAGCTGAAAATCAACCGACTGTCTCACCTCAAGGAGCTTGCGGAGGCCGTTGGTCCATGCCAGTGAAGCGGTCAACCTCCCCTCCCTTTCTCCAGCTGGCATTTTTCCCTGTTCTCAAGGAAGCCATCGAATGCTCGGTCCTCTGACCTACCTTGACGCGGCGCTTATCGCGATGGCGTTGCTTTCCGGCTTGCTGGCGATGTATCGCGGGTTCACGCGCGAAGTGCTCTCAATCCTTTCGTGGATCGCGGCCGCCGGTGGCGTTCTCTATTTCGTTCTCTATCACAAGCCCGCCGCCGAAGAGCTCGCCAAGCAATTCAGCGTGCCCCTCGCCGTGTCGCAGATTGTCGCCGGTGCCGTCATCTTCCTCATTCTGTTGATCCTCGTGCACCTGATCACGGCACGGCTCTCCAACTCGATCCTCGACAGCCGGGTCGGCATGATCGACCGGGCGCTGGGCTTCGTCTTCGGCGCAATCCGCGGCTTCGTGCTGATTGTCATTCCCTATATGTTCTACGAATCGTTTTTCCCTGACCCGAAAGCGCAGTACCAATGGGTGCGCGAGGCGAAGTCGCTGCCTTGGATCAAGAGCACCGGGAATACGTTCCGTACGATCCTGGTTCGTGTGGTTCCCTCGTCACTCACTGAGCCCAAAGGCGAGCAGCAAGGTAACCATGGTGGAAATGGCCCGTGGTCGCTGGCCATCAGGGATGGTCAAGGATTGGAAATCGTTCTATACCCCGGCCAAATCGGCTGATGACACCTGCGTGACGGTCAGCCATTCGCGGATATTCGCCTCAGCGGAGCAGCGACATGGTGCATGGCCCGGCAGACGGTCGCAACTCCCGCGATACATCCCTGCCTGCTGCACCTGTCCAGACATCATCCGTCTCCACCTCAAGCAGGTACGGTGACGATCGTCTCCGCGAGGAATGCGGTGTGTTTGGCGTGTTCGGTCACGACGACGCCGCGGCACTGACGGCGCTTGGCCTGCACGCGCTGCAGCATCGCGGTCAGGAAGGCTGCGGGATCGTCACCTACGACGGCGAGCGCTTCAATCAGGAGCGCCGCCTTGGACTGGTTGGCGACAACTTCAACAAGGCCGATGTCATCGCCCGGCTCGCCGGCCGCGTGGCGCTAGGCCACAATCGCTATTCGACAACCGGCGATGTCATCCTGCGCAACGTGCAGCCACTGTTCGCCGACCTCGATCAAGGCGGCTTTGCCGTTGCCCACAACGGCAATCTGACAAATGCACTGACGCTGCGCGGTGAGCTGATCTCGTCGGGCGCCATCTGCCAGTCGACGTCCGACACCGAAGTTATTCTGCATCTCATTGCGCGATCGAAGAAGCGCCGCATCGTCGAGCGTTTTGTCGACGCCCTGCTGCAGATCGAAGGGGCCTATGCCCTTGCGTGCCTGACCAACGACATGCTGATCGGTGCACGCGATCCGATCGGGATCCGGCCGCTCGTGCTTGGCCGGCTCGGATCTGGCTGGGTGCTCACCTCTGAGACGTGCGCGCTCGACATCGTCGGCGCCGAGTTCGTTCGCGAGATCGAGAACGGTGAAGTGGTCGTCATCACCAGCGAAGGCGTCCAAAGCCACCGTCCGTTCCCGCGGCGGCCCGCGCGCCCCTGCATCTTCGAGTACATCTACTTCGCCCGTCCCGACAGCGTAGTCGGCGGCCGCAGCGTGTATGACATTCGCCGCGCGATGGGCGCTGAGCTCTCGGCAGAGTCCGGCGTCCCCGCCGATGTCATCGTGCCCATTCCGGACTCCGGCGTTGCCGCAGCGATCGGGTATGCGCGCCACTCCAACATTCCGTTCGAGCTTGGCATCATTCGCAATCACTATGTCGGGCGCACCTTTATCGAACCTGAGCAACGCATTCGGGCGCTGGGCGTGAAGCTCAAGCATTCGGCCAACCCCGGAGTCATTCGCGGAGCCCGCGTCGTGCTGATCGACGACAGCGTCGTGCGCGGCACCACGTCGAAAAAGATCGTCGCGATGATCAAGGAGGCAGGCGCGCGCGAGGTGCACATGCGCATCTCCAGCCCGCCGATCACGCATCCGGACTTCTACGGCATCGACACGCCGCGCACCGCCGACCTGCTCGCCGCCAACATGAGCGTCGAGGAAATGCGAGAGTTCATGGGAGCCGACAGCCTCGCATTCCTGTCGGTCGACGGTATCTATCGCGCGATGGGCCACGACCACCGCGACAGCCGCAACCCGCAATTCACCGATCACTGCTTCACGGGCGATTATCCGACCCGCCTCGTCGACCAGGACGGCGGCGGCAACCGGCAACTCTCCCTCCTCGCCGAAGTCGGTTGATTGGAGGCGCACCGTTGTGCGTGCTCTGCGCTTCTCGCGACAGTTGCGCCCTCACGGGTGACACCTTGGTGGGCCCCCGCGTTGATCTTCGAAGTCGCTCTGGAGCCCACTTATCCACAGGGCTCAATGACCGCAGTCCTCTCATGACTTGTATGCGCAATGTCATCCTGAGAAGACGGGGTCATGGCGGGTACGGGCGACACCTTCAACATTCTCATCGATATCGAGCCAGCGGCGCGAGAGGCCGCGCGTCTGCACGAGCTGTTGCTGGCCCTGCGCCGCCGGCATGACCTCGCCCGTTTCGAGTTCACCTCGCGCGTCCGGATCGTGCCGACCGCGGCGACCTGTACAAACTATCCCGACGATCCGGCTGCCGACCCCGTCATCACGCTCGGCACCCGCTTTGCCGAGACGCCGGACGTGTTGCTCTCCACCTATCTGCACGAGCAGATGCACTGCTACCTTTGGCGCCTTGGTGGCCGTCCACCCGGCGTCATCGCGCTGGTCATGGATGAGCTGGTCCGGCGCTATCCGAAAGCGCCGGTGACGCTGCCAGAGGGTGCCCGCTCCTATGAAGAAACCTATGAGCATCTCATCGTCTGCTGGCTGGAGCTGGCGGCCACCGGCGAGTTGATCGGCGGCGCCCGCGCCGCCGCCATCGCCGACACTCAATGGGGCTACCGCTGGATCTACCGCACGGTTATCGCGGATTTCGAGCCGCTCGGCGCGCTCTGTCGCCAGTTTGGCCTCTATCCGATCCGTTCCCTGGCCGCCATGGCCCGTGCCGACCAGCAGGACGCGCGGCGCACTAGCGGCGCTCGGCAAAGAACCGCACGAGTAGCTCCGCGGACACCGCTGCGGAAAGCCCCCCGTAAATCTCCGGCGCGTGGTGGCAGGTCGCGTGGCTGAAGATGCGGGCTCCATGCTCTACCCCGCCGCTTTTGGGGTCGCTCGCGCCGAAATAGAGCCGCCGCACCCGCGCGAACGAGACCGCTGCCGCACACATCGGGCACGGCTCCAGTGTCACATAGAGATCGTGACCGGTTAACCGCTCGGAGCCCTCGGCCCGACAGGCCGCCCGGATGGCCAGGATCTCGGCATGGGCGGTCGGATCGTGCAACTCGCGCGTGCGGTTGCCGGCTGCAGCTACGACGAGCCCATCCCGCGATACAACGACGGCGCCGACGGGCACTTCCCCGCGCGCGCCAGCCTGCCGCGCTTCGGCAAGCGCGTGCTCCATATGGCTCATTGGGGGCGAAGCTGGCATAAGGGGTCTCAACCACACGAGATCATTGTAGCATGCCGCAACAGGACAGGCGCCAAAAGCCCAATCGGGACGCCAAGCAGCGCCGCCCGGAATCGGGCACCAAGCCGGGACGCCCATCACGCCCGAGTGGCCCACAAAACGCCAAGGCTGGCAAACCCGCGGCCAAACCGGTCGCCGAGCCCGATGGCGCGCCGGCGGGGCCGATGCGTATTGCCAAGGCGATGGCGCGGGCCGGGCTCTGCTCCCGCCGCGACGCCGAGCGCTGGATCGCCGAGGGGCGCGTCTCCGTCAATGGCCGCAGCCTCTCCAGCCCCGCGCTCGATGTGAAACCCACAGATCGGGTCCTGGTCGACGGCCAGCCCTTGCCGAACGCTGAGCCGCTGCAGCTCTGGCGCTATCATAAGCCGCGCGGTCTGGTGACCACCCACCGTGATCCCGAAGGCCGCGAAACCGTGTTCTCGAAACTGCCCGCCGAGATGGGCCGGGTGATCTCGGTCGGACGGCTCGACTACAATACGGAAGGCCTGCTGTTGCTGACCAACGATGGCGCATTGGCCCGCCATATGGAGCTGCCGGCTACCGGCTGGCTGCGCCGCTATCGCGTGCGGGCGCATGGTCGCGTCACCCAGGAGCACCTCGACAAGCTCAAGCAAGGTGTCGAGGTCGAAGGCGTGCGTTACGGCCCGATTGAGGCCACTGTCGATAAGGAGCAAGGCGCCAACATCTGGCTGACGATCGGGCTGCGCGAAGGCAAAAATCGTGAGGTTCGCAAAATTCTGGGCACTCTCGGCCTCGAGGTGAACCGGCTGATCCGTATTTCGTTCGGGCCGTTCCAATTGCTCGACCTGCCCCCTGGCCAGACCGATCCTGTGAAGCGTCGAGTTATTGCGGAGCAGCTTGGTCCCCGGCTCGCCGGTGAAATGGGCCTCCAGGACGACGCACGTGAGCACAAGGCCGAGCGCCAGCGGCGCCGGACCAGCCCTGGCACGCCATCCGAAGCTGGGGATGACGACGCGTGAGGGTTGTCGCTGGAAAACTGCGGGGCCGCGCCCTGGCCGCTCCAGCTGGGGCCACGACGCGCCCGACTTCCGACCGCGTACGTGAGGCCATGTTCAACATCCTCGGGCACGGCATCGACGCGTTTGCGCTTGAGGATGCCCTGGTCCTCGATCTCTTCGCGGGGACGGGTGCGCTTGGGATCGAGGCGCTGTCGCGCGGCGCACGCGCATGCACATTCGTCGAGATGGACGCAGCAGCCCGTGGCTTGATCCGCACCAATGTCGAAGCGCTCGGTCTCACCGGCGTCACCAAGATCTACCGGCGCGACGCGACGAAGCTCGGCGCCGCAGGTCCACGCGAGCAATTCTCGCTGGTGCTGCTCGACCCGCCCTACGGCCGCGCCCTCGGCGAGGCGGCACTTGCGGAGGCGGCGGCCGGCGGATGGCTGCTCCCCGGCGCGGTGATCGTGCTCGAAGAGCGTGCCGACGTCACAATCGCTTGGCCGGCGGGTTTCACCGTGCTCGACGAACGCACGTGGGGCGACAGCAAGGCCCTGTTTGCACGCTATCGCGGCACGCAGGACTGAGCCGGGTTGCAGCTTCTGCGCGGCATCGACTGGCTGATCACAGCATCACGGATTTCTGACTTTCCTCGGCCCGCCGAACCTGCTCGGCTGCGTCTGCCGGTGCCGGCAAGTGAGACCAGACGTGTTGCCGGCATTGTGAATGCCCCTGCGCTTGTCCGCTTGTTTTGAAGGCCCGGCGTATCGGTTGATAGGGCCGAACCAGGTGCCGGTTTTCGATCGAGACGCATTTGACAGTCACTACGACGCCATCAGGAGGAATGTCCCATGACCCTGCGGCCTGATCCCACCTTCCACGCCTCGCCCAAACTCGCGATGGAAGCGCCCCCGGAAGACTTTGCCTATACCTTGCTGCTCAGCCCGGATTTTTCCAAACCGGATGCACTCGCCGTCGTCGACGTCAAACCGGGCTCGGCTACCTACAGCCAGATCGTCCATACAGTCGTGATGCCCTACAAGGGTGACGAGTTCCACCATTTCGGTTGGAACGCCTGCTCGTCGTCCTTGTCGCCGCTGACCGGACACGCCTTCCTCGAGCGCCGGTTCCTGATTATCCCAGGTATTCGATCGTCGCGCATCTATGTGATCGACACCAAGCCCCATCCGACCCAGGCGAAGATTCACAAGATCATTGAGCCGGATGAAGTGTTCCGCAAAACCGGCTATTCGCGGCCCCACACCGTCCATTGCGGACCGGAGGGCATCTACGTCAGCACGCTCGGTGGTGGCGGCAAGGGCGGCACCGACGGCCCGCCCGGTGTGTTCATCATGGATTGCGAAAGCTTCGAGATTCTCGGGCGCTGGGAGATCGATCGCGGTTCACAGACCAAGCACTATGATTTCTGGTGGAACCTGCCGCGCGACTATATGATTTCGAGCGAGTGGGCGCTGCCGCCGCAATTCGAGAATGGCATCGTGGCGGAGGATTTGCTCGCGAACAAGTACGGGCATCGGATTCATTTCTGGGATCTGCGGGCCCGCCGCAACGTGCAGACCATTGATCTTGGCGCTAATCACCAGATGGCGCTCGAAGTGCGGCCCGCGCATGATCCTGTGCGAGAGTACGGGTTTCTCGGCGTGGTCGTCGACACCACGAACCTCGAGGGCTCAATTTGGACCTGGTGGCGCGAAGGTGGCAAATTCCACATCGAGAAGACGGCGACGATCCCCGCCGAGCCGGCCTCCAAAGATCAACTGCCGCCTCTGCTCCAGGGATTTGGCGCCGTGCCGCCACTGGTCACCGATATCGATCTCTCGCTTGACGACAAATTTCTCTACGTCGCCTGCTGGGGCACGGGCGAACTTCGCCAGTACGATGTCGTCAACCCCCGGAAGCCGAAGCTGACGGGCTCGGTGCATGTTGGTGGCATCGCCCGCCGCACCCCGCATCCCAACGGAAAAGTGTTCGGGGGCGGACCGCAGATGCTGGAAATCAGCCGTGACGGCAAGCGGGTTTACTGGACAAACTCGCTTTATTCCACCTGGGATAACCAGTTCTATCCTGATGGCGTCCCGGGGGCCGAAGTCATGGCCAATGCAAATCCGAATGGTGGACTGACCTTGGCCAAGGATTATTGGGTGACGTTCCCCGACGGGTACCGGGCGCATCAGATCCGCTTGGAAGGCGGGGACTGTTCGACCGATTCATTCTGCTATCCGTCGGTTTGACCTTGATAGCGGCAGACTGGAGCCTTGCCGCGCTTTGGGGCGCCGTCGTGGTGAGCGGCCTCTATCACGGGGTGAACCCCGGTATGGGTTGGCCGCTTGCCGTCTCCGCCGGGCTGATGGAAAAGAGCCCGCGCGCGCTGGTGACGTCGCTTTGGCCGCTCGCGGTTGGCCACCTGCTGGCGATGCTGCTGGTGCTCCTCCCGTTTTCGCTGCTGATCACGCTCGTCCAATGGCAGCGACAGGTCCAGATCGGTGCAGGCCTGCTGGTGATCGCTTTCGGCGTCGCCCGTTTGATCAACCCGCGACATCCTCGCTCGCTCGCCCGCATTCGGCCGACGCAGCTCGCGCTCTGGTCATTCGCGGTGGCGATCGCGCATGGGGCGGGTTTGATGCTGGTACCGATCTATCTCGGGCTTTGCAGGACGTCTGACGTGGAACGAGGCCACGAGGCCGCCGGGGCGCTGATCGGCGCCAAACTCGGCATGGCGATTTTGGTGTCTGCGGCTCATTCGGCGGCCATGATCGCGGCCGGCGGCGCCATGGCATGGCTCGCCTACCGCTCTCTCGGTCTCAGGTTCGTGTCCCGCAGCTGGTTCAATCTGGACACGGCCTGGGCTGTCAGCCTTATCCTGGTGGGTGGCATTGCGTTGGCTCTCAGTCTTTCAGCCGCTCACTGAGCACCGGACCATCCGGCGTCCACAATTCCCTCAGCCACCAACCCGGCGTTGACGGCGCCAGCGTTCCCGCTTAGTGGCTGGCCATGCAGAGATCGACCCCCGAGCCGCATGCCGCCAACGTTGGCCTGAATGGCTGGGTCGAGGCTGGACTGTTTGCCATAGCGCTGTCCGTGCTCAACATCAGCTATGGAGTCGGCTACCAGATCGGTGCCCACCCCGTTGCCTTTCTCGTCTATGCCATGCCCATTGCAGCAGCGACGCTGCTGCACATCACAGGCCCTGGGCCCGACTGGCTGGCGGTGATCCGCCATCCCTTGAGCTGGGTGATCGGCGGCGGCATCATTGCGATGGAGGCGACCTATTACCTCCTACTCAATGTCCTGACGCCGACTGACGGCAGCCTGCTCGTGCGCCTCAACGTTCCCGTCGCAATGGGCATGGGACTGTTGGCATTTGGACGCCGGCCGAGCCTGCTGTCATGTGCCGGTGCACTCATCGTCATTGGCGGCGTCGCCTGGTACGTGCCGCAACTCGATCCATCGATCCGCTGGACTGGCCTCGCCCTGGGTCTGGGCTGCGCCGTGATCATGAACACGCGTGCGTTCGCGACCGAGTTTCATCCCTGGAACCGCCGTGCCAAAACCATCTCTGAGAAGATGCGGGTCACGGGCCTGGTGCTCGGCGTCACCTCGTTAATGGGCGCGCTGCTCGTCTTCGGACTTATGACCGCCGTCGCATACGGTATTGTGCCGCCCCTGGCTGGGCTGCCATCGCCGCAGCATTTCCTGCACCTGCCGACCTATCTGCTCGGGCTCTTTGTCGGCGGCTTCGTGTTGACTGCGATGCAATACCTGGGCTTCTCCGTCGTCGTGAAGATCCGTACGGAAAACTTCGTGGCGACGACCGCACTGGTTCCGATCGTCACGCTGGTGCTACAGATTGCGGCAGTTGCGCTCGGCATCCTGGCGCCGGTCCCTCTGGACTGGCAGGTGGTGCCAGCCATGCTCGCCGTGTTCGCGGGGGTTATGCTGGTGATCTGGGGCGGCCGGCGATCACCGGTAAAGTAAAACCCGGGCTTTCACCCGGGTTGCGGTCACTCGGATCCCGCCCCCTGAGGATCAGCGCAGATTCCCGCAGAACCGCTGGATTCGCCGGCAGGCTTCCTCCAAGCTCTTATTGTCGAGCGCGTAGGACACCCGGAAGAACGGCGACATCGCGAATGCCGCGCCATGGACGACCGCGACACCTTCTTCTTCGAGCAACGCAGTCACGAAATCTTCGTCCGTCTTAATCACTTTGCCCGACGCGCTGGTCTTGCCGATGGCGCCCGCGCACGAGGGATAGACGTAGAACGCGCCTTCCGGCTTCGCGCACTTCAAACCGTTGGCCTGGTTCAGCATGGATACAACGAGATCGCGGCGCTCCTTGAACTTGGCGGCGTTGGTCTTGATGAAATCCTGCGGGCCATTGAGCGCTTCGACACCCGCCCACTGCGCGATGGACGACGGATTCGACGTCGACTGGCTCTGCAGCTTGCACATATTCTTGATAAGCGGCTCTGGTCCGCCCGCGTAACCGATGCGCCAACCGGTCATGCAGTAGGCCTTGGAGAGACCGTTGATCGTCAACGTGCGCTCGTAGAGCTTGGGCTCGACCTCGGCGATCGAAAAGAACGTGTGATCGTCGTAGAGGAGATGCTCGTACATATCGTCGGTCATGACCCAGACATGGCCCTGGCGCAATAGCACGTCGGTCAGCGACTTGAGCTCGGCCTTCGAGTAGGCAGCACCGGTCGGGTTTGATGGCGCATTGAACATGAACCATTTCGTCTTCGGCGTAATCGCCTTTTCGAGCACGTCGGGCTTCAGCTTAAAATTGTCTTCGATGCGGCAGTTGGCAAACACCGGCGTACCGCCGCAGAGCTGTACGATATCTGCGTAAGATACCCAGCAGGGTGCGGGAATGACCACCTCGTCGCCCGGGTTCAGCGTTGCCATCAGTGCATTGAAGATCACCTGCTTGCCACCGGTGCCGACCGAAATCTGGCTGCGCTTGTAGTCGAGATGGTTCTCTCGCTTGAACTTCGCGACTATGGCATCCTTCAATTCCGGAATGCCGTCGACGTCGGTATATTTCGTCTTACCCGACTGGATCGCCTTGATGGCGGCGTCCTTGATGTTCTGCGGGGTGTCGAAATCCGGCTCGCCCTGGCTGAGGATGATGATATTGCGGCCCTCAGCCGCCAGCGCGCGCGCTTTCGTCGACACACCGATCGTCGCGGATGGACTGATTCGGTTCAGACTGTCGGCGAAGAAGCCCATGGCCCGGTGCCTCGGTTCGAGGTTGGCGCGAGTTCGGCTCGCGCGCTTCGCGCCCGCGAAGCGGGCCGGACCATAGGCGCATCGACCCGAGAGTCAAGAATGTAGGGGCGGTCTTCGGTCCATTCCCACGGATCGCGGGACAGCTCACGCAGGCTCGGCCCAGGGCTTCGGAACGCCTGTCGGCACGGTGCACTCATCGCTCCGGCCGCCGACTAAGCACGCCCGGGTTTGTCGCCCGCGCCGATCTCAGGGACACCCAGCGCGTCGGCCAGCCGCGCCTTGGCAGAACCGGGCCGTAGCGGCTGCTGTTGACGGGGGTCCGGCGCCCACCCCGTCAGTGTGATGATCTCGAAGGTCGCGGTCACCCGGCCATCCGGGCGGGTGTGGCGCTTGGAGTAGATCTCGGCGGCACGTAACAGAGTGGCCCGGCGCAAAGGGACCCTGCGGCGCTCGGTCAGGACGTTGGTTGCGCCCATGCCGCGCAAATCGCGCATCAGATCCAGTGCGCTGGGATAGGTCACGGCCACGCTATCGGCATCGGCCACCGGCAGCGCGAATCCAGCCCGCTGCAGGAGCCCTCCGAGATCGCGCACATCGGCGAACGGGGCAACGCGCGGACTGGCGCCGCCCTCTTGCTCGGCCTCCGCGCCGACAAAGGCGGCCCGCAATTCCTGCAACGTCGCTCCACCCATAACCGAGGCCAGAAACAAGCCGTCCGGTTTCAGTGCCCGCTGGATTTGTACCAGCGCTCCCGGCAGATCGTTGACGTGCTGCAGGGCAAGCCCCGACACAACGAGATCCAGCGCGCCGGGCCGAAACGGCAGCAGTTCCTCATCGACCACCACAACGGGCCCACCGCAGGCCGCAAGCATCTGCGGCGAAAGGTCGGTGTCGACGATGAGATCAAAGCCCGGCATGGCCCGCAGCCGCTGTGAGACCAGCCCGTGATGGGCGCCGAGATTGACAGCGACCGGAAACGTCCGGCGGATTAGCGAAAGGCGGTCTGCCAAATCCTCGGCCACGCGCGCCAACAGGAAATCGTGTGCCGTCGCTGTTGCCGCCGCGCGATTGCGGCGCCTGGCCAACAGGGCCCGATCAAAAATTTCCTGGTCTCGCTCGCTCATACCCTCCTACTATCACGGCCTCGCCAGACCCGGGAACGCCCCATGGCCCCGCGCCAAGACGGAGACAGCCGCACCACCGGGATAGACGGTTCCGGCCCTGGCCTGGCCGCTTCGCTGGGCGCGATCGCGGGGCGAGGCGCCCGCGCCTTGAGCAGCCTGATCGTGCCGGCCGTTTGCCTCGCCTGTCACGCGCGGGTCGCTATGCACGACGCGGTCTGCGCCAACTGTTGGCGCGAGATCGCGTTCATTCGCCCGCCACTCTGCGACCGGCTCGGCCTGCCGATGCCGTTCGGCGGCAACGGCCCGCTTGTTTCAGCCGCCGCCGCTGCCGATCCGCCGGTCTATGGCAAAGCGCGGGCCGTCGCCGCGTTCGATCCAGTCATGCGCCGTCTCGTCCACCGGATGAAATACAGCGACCGGCACGATGCCCGGCGACTGTTCGGTCGCTGGCTGGCCGACGCCGGACGTGATCTGCTCGAAGACGCACACCTGCTGGTGCCGGTCCCGCTGAGTCGCTGGCGGCTGATCCGGCGGCAGTTCAACCAGGCGGCGATCCTCGCCCACGAGGTCTCGGCTTTGACGGGTGTCCGGGCGGATTCTTTGGCCCTGCTCAAGACACGCACAACCCCACCGCAGGTGGGTTTGAACCGGTCAGAGCGCCGACGTAACGTGCGGGCTGCATTCGCGGTGCCCGGCCGCAAGCGGAGCGCCATAGAAGGGCGTAACATCATCGTTATCGACGATGTCATCACGACGGGCGCCACCGTCGAAGCTGCCACACGGGCGTTGCTGGCGGCGGGCGCCGCGCGAGTCGATGTGCTGGCGCTAGCTTTGGTCACCACCCCTGGCGACGTAACACTCTAATTTTGCATTTCGGCCTGGGAGGCGTCGCGCAAGCGGAGGGCTCGGAGAGCGGTGCCTCCATTGCGTGTGCATTTACAGCCGCAAGCTTCGCCAACTTTGTCTCACTCGCCTCGAATCATTGATCGCCGTTCCCGAATCGCGGCATGAGGGGTTGTATCGTCACGACCCACGCGGGGAGGCTGCACTTGAACATCATGACACCGCCGGCACGCAGTGCCCAGCTCGATCTACCATCGATTGCGGCCGCTACATCGGAGGCCTGCATAGCAACCCGCGTCCGACAGCTGAGCCGTATTATTACGCGCATCTATGACGACGCCATGCGATCACACAAGATCACCGCAAGCCAGTTCACCCTGCTAACACAGCTCGCCCAAACCGATGGCATTACAGCCGCGGAAATAGGCCTTGACCTCGACATCGAGAAATCGACGCTCTCGCGCAACCTGAAGCGGCTGCTGGCGCTCGGCCACATCATTATGGACCCGCCGGCTGGACGGCGCGGGCGCGGACTTCATCTAACACCGCGTGGACAAGCGGTGATCCGCGAGGCATTCCCGGTCTGGCAGGCGGCTCAGAAGCGCGCCGTCGAGATCATGGGACCTGAGAGCCGCGCGACGCTTGATCATTTGTTGGTGCAGGCAGAGAAACTGGCCGCCGCCTAGCCGTCGCGGTTTGCGCTCAACCATCCCTCGCATTAGCCTGAAGCGGCGCCTGGATATGTCCTGGCGCCGTTTCGCGTTGACGAGGACACTCGATGTTTCCGCCCGACTTGATGGCCGAGGCCACGGCGCTGATTACCGCTCTCCGGCAGCGCGGGTTGCGTCTGGCGACCGCCGAGAGTTGTACCGGCGGCTTGATTGCGGCCCTGATGACCGAATTGCCAGGATCGTCAGATGTCTTCGATCGAGGTTTCGTCACCTACACCAACGATGCGAAGACCAAGCTTCTGGGTGTCCCTGATCGCATGATCTCTGAACTCGGCGCGGTGAGTGCCGAGGTGGCACGCGCGATGGCCGATGCTGCCATTGCGAATTCGCAGGCCGATGTATCCGTTGCGGTAACCGGCGTTGCGGGCCCCGGCGGCGGCACGGTGCTGAAGCCGGTTGGCCTCGTCCATCTGGCTGCCGGACGGCGGGGCGCCGCTACTCTCGGCCAGGAATGCCGCTTCGGTGCCATCAGCCGGAGCGAAATTCGGCTCGCCACAGTGCGCGCCGCGCTCTCCCTCATTCGCCGCGCCATTGAACTCCCCGCAACCGGGGGCTAAGTCGGGTGCGTTCCCAATTTGCCCCATTTCCCTCCTATAAGGACTCCAGTTTTTACGCCGCCCTTCTGCGCCGGTCCTCAGGAGACGCCATGTCCCGTCTTTTCAGTCGTTCCTGTTCGATCGCCATGGCTAGCGTGATCCCGGCCCTGGTGTTGCCAACGATCGCCGGCGCGGCGGCTATCAATTCCGGCGAGACGACGGGTGCCTATCACTCGACCCTGTGCCCCCGGCTTGAGGCCGAACTGAAGCGTTCGAGCTTTCCGCATGTGTGCACCACGTCGCAAGGCACGGGCGACAATCTCCAACGCGTGTTGGCCAACCCACGTCAGATCGGTTTTGGCCAGCTCGATATCCTGGCCCTCGAAGGCGCGTTGGCTGGAAACCCGTCTCCTGTCACGCTTTTGCGCCGGGACGATGTGCGCGAATGCCTGTTCGCCGTCACCCGCGTCAAGGAGATCGCGACTTATGGGGATTTGGCCGCCAACGCGCGCAAGCTGCGCGTGATCCTGCCGCCGAAGGACAGCGGCAGCGCGGCCACCTACCGCTACCTCGCGAGCATCGACAAAGACGGGCTCGGCCGCGCCGCCAATGTTGCCCACGCACCCAGCACCGACGCCGCGATCCGCCAGGCGCTATCGGCCGACGACACGGTCACGATCTTCGTCCAGTTCCCCGATCCCGACAACGCGCGCTTCGGCCTCGTCCGCGAACTCGGTGGTCATTTTGTGCCCATCATCGACCGCGCGATCCTGCGGCCCCAGATCGGCAACGATAAAGTCTACTTCGCCCAGGAGACCCAAATCGCCAATGCGAGCTGGTCGTCGGTCGGTGTGAAAGTGGTTACCGCCTGCACCCCGCTGGTAGTGTTCACCGGCGCGCTCGAGAAGGTCGCCGGCGAGAAGGCCCAGCAGGACCACAAGGACCTCATCGCCACGGTGCGGGCGCTTCGAAGCGAGGCTCTCGTGCCCGCCGAAAGCGGCTTCTCCCGCTTCATGCGGCGCACCAAGGAGATCTCGGCGGTGGGCACCGAACAGATGTTCAAGCTATCGGAGGATGCGCGCGAGCGGGCCAAGCCCCTGCTCGAGCGGGCCAAGGACGTCGGCGGCCGCGCGCTGGATGCCGCCAAACCAACGCTCGACAAGGCCAAGGATGCAACCCGAGAGGTGCTCGATCGCGCCAAAAAGGGAGCAAAAGACCTGATGGACAAGGTCGACCCTGGCTCCGACCCGAAAAAGTAGGGACAAATTCGTGCGCTACGGTGACTTGCTCGCACGGCCCGGACCCGTTACCTCCAACACCGACATTTCGCCATCGATCCGAGATCGCCATGCCCGAAGACAAACCCCTCGACGGTCGCCTCGCTCTCATAACAGGCGCCTCGCGCGGGATCGGCCGCTCCTTGGCCGTTGGCTTTGCCAAGGCCGGTGCGCATGTCATCCTGCTTGCACGCACGGTCGGCGGGCTCGAGGAGGTGGATGACGAGATCCGGGCTGCCGGTGGAACGGCGACGCTGCTGCCTATGGATCTCAAGCGTGGGGACAAGCTGGATGCCCTCGGCCCGACCATCCTCCAGCGTTGGAACAAGCTCGACATTCTCGTTGCCAACGCTGGCTTGCTCGGGCCCCTTTCCCCGCTGGGCCACATCACCGCTGACGCTTGGCGCGAGGTGATCGACGTCAATCTTACGGCCAACTGGCATCTGATCCGGACCCTCGATCCCCTGATCCGCCGGTCCGACGCCGGACGAGCGATCTTTGTTTCGTCCGGCGCGGCCCTGGCCAAAAACGCTTATTGGGGACCGTACGCCGTCTCCAAGGCAGGCCTCGAAGCCTTGGCGAAAACCTGGGCCCGCGAGCTGGTCGCCGGCTCGGTGCGCGTCAATATTGTCAATCCCGGCCCCATCCGCACGGGGATGCGCGCGAAGGCGTTTCCGGGCGAGGATCCCCACACCCTCAAATCCCCCGACGATATCCTGCCGTTGTTCCTGAAGCTGGCCAGTCCCACCTGGACCGACACCGGTCAAATCCACGATTTCGCCACCGGCTCTGTTCGGTGACGAAGACGCGGACTGAAAAATACCCCGAGCCTCTGCGACACCAGCTACGGCTGGCGATCCATTGACGCCGCGGCCCACGCTAGCCGATCCTTGCTCTCATACGAACCCTGGAGAAACTCAAATGCAACGTCGCAAGTTCTTGAAGCTCGCCGCTGGTGCCGGCGCCTTGGGCATGGCCGCGCCCGCCTCGCTGCGCGCCCAAAGCTGGCCGGACAAGCCCGTCAAGTTGATTGTTCCGTTCGCAGCCGGCGGCGCGACCGACCTTTTGGCGCGCCCATGGGCTGAAGCCCTCGGCAAGGCGTTCAACCAGCAGTTCGTCATCGAAAACCGAGGCGGCGCCTCGGGCCTTATCGGCGCGGAAGCGGCATTTCGCTCCGCCCCGGATGGCCACACATTCTTGTTTTCGTCCAACTCGACGACGGTGTTTCAACCGCTGCTGCGCAAGGTCAACTTACGATTCCAAGCAGTTCGTGCTGGTCGCGCGCATGGGCGATTCGATTTCCGGCTTCGTCGTGCACCCCAAGCACGGCTTCAAGACGCTCCAAGACCTGGTCGACTTCGCCAAAAAGAACCCTGGTAAACTGACGTTCGGCTCCTCCGGCCCGGGGACTACGACCCATCTACGTTATGAAATGCTGCGCTACAAAGCCGGCCTCGACATCCTGCACGTGCCCTACCGTGGTGGCGCCGACAGCATTACAGACCTGCTTGGCCGGCGTCATCGACATCATGAACGAGGGCTCGACCTTGCCCCACGCCAAGGCCGGCAAGCTCACCCTGCTCAACGTCAACCACTTCGAGCGGTTCGCCGAGTTTCCGGACGTGCCGACATTGGCCGAGGCCGGTATCAAAGATGCGGACGTTCCGGTCTGGTTTGCACTTTATGCGCCCCCCGGGACACCAAAGGACATCACCGAAAAGATCAACGCCAAGGTGAACGAGATCTCCAAGACGCCGGAGATGAAGGCCAAGATGCAGGCGGTGTCGTCCGTTCCTGTCGTCCAAAGCCTGCCGGACCTCCTAAAACACTTCGAGGCGGATTTCGTCAGTGTTGGAGACCTGATCAAACGAGCCGGCATCAAGATCGAGTAGGTCAACCCCAAAAGGGCGGATCAATCGATCCGCCCATGCAATTTCCGGTGCTTTCCGCGCTTTCGTCGGCAACCGAGGCATTGCGCCTGGCGCATACGCGCCGGCCAATGAAAACTGGGACTTGTGCAAGTCCGTCAGTCATTCGCATAATTGGGGCTTCCGAATTTACGACAGGAGGCCCCCAATGAGCGCTACTGCCAGCGGCAAGCCGGCCCTTTCCGGCATCAAAGTTGTCGACCTCACCCAATTCGAAGCTGGTACGTCGATTACCGAGACACTGGCTTGGCTTGGCGCCGATGTCGTCAAGATCGAGAACCCGAAAGGCGGCGAGCAGGGCCGCAACGCGTCGTCCGAACGCAAGGACGCCGACAGTTATTATTTTATGCTGCTCAACGCCAACAAGCGCTCCGTCACGCTCAATCTCAAGGACGAGCGCGGCAAGGCCATGCTGCGCAATCTCATCAAGGGCGCCGATATTTTCGCGGAGAACTTCGCGCCGGGTGTCATCGAGAAACTGGGCTTCTCCTACGAAGAAGTCGCGAAGCTGAACCCGCGCATCATCTACGCCACTGTCAAAGGCTTCGGCAAAGGCAGCCCCTACGAGAAAAACCTCGCCTTCGACATGATCGCCCAGGCTGCCGGCGGGGTCATGTCGATCACCGGCGAGGCGGATGGTCGCCCGATCAAGCCGGGTGTCACGCTCGGAGATACGGGAACCGGCCTTCATGCTGTAATCGGCGTGCTCGCCGCCCTGTTCCAGCGCACCGTCACCGGCCGCGGCCAGAAGGTCGAAGTGGCGATGCAGGATGCGATGGTCAACTACTGCCGTATCGCCTACTCGCGTCAATTGCTCACCAACAAGGCCTGTGAGCGCAACGGCAACAGTGTCGTACTCGGCAATGCCCCGTGCGAGGTGTTCAAATGCAAACCCGGCGGCCATAACGACTACGTCTTCATCTACACGAGCCGCGCCACCAACGCGCACTGGGAGAACCTGTGCGACGTCATCGGTCGCCCCGACCTGAAAACAGAGCCGCGCTATGCGACGCCGCCGTCTCGCGGCAATCACGCCTCCGAGATCAACGTCGAGATCGAGAAGTGGACCGCGAACTTCACGAAATTCGAAGCTATGGAGAAGCTTGGCGCTTCGGGTGTCCCCTGCGGCGCAGTGATGGACACCAAGGAACTCTCCGACGAACCAACCATGCGCGAGCGCGAGATTTTTTGTGAGGTCGACCATCCCGTGCGCGGCAAGATCACCATTCCCGGCTGGCCCGTGAAGATGTCCGACAGCTACGTCAAAGTCACGGCGTCACCGATTCTCGGCGCCGATAACGCCACCGTCTATCGCGACTGGCTCGGCCTCTCCAAAGGCGATCTCGACAAGCTCAAGGGCGACGGCGTCATCTGACCAGTGGGCAACCGTTTCACTCACAGATCTTGCACAGTGCCTCCCAATCAGCCGCCTCCAGCGCGGCCGTCGCCGGGTAGGGTGGCTGCGCGCGGGCCCGCTCGGCGCGTTGGGGCGGCGGCGGATGCGTCGAGAAGATATCGGGCATACGGTCGCCGTTTGTCTTCGCCTTCTTCTCCTCCGCGGGCTTGTTGATTTTGTCGAAAAACCCGGCAAACGGGCCAGCCGAGATCTTGGCGTCCTTCAGTAGTCGCAACGCAACTTCATCGGCTTCCGTTTCATTGGCCCGGCCATAGCGCAGCAGCGTCAGCTGCGACGCCGCCTGTCCGACAAGATCGGGCGTCCATCCACCGAACAGGACCTGAAACCCAATTGTTGTTCCGAGCGCGCGCATCACGGCGACCTCCGGATGCACCTCGATGGCGTGCCCCATTTCGTGGCCCAGCACGCCGGCCACCTCGTCCGGCGACGACGCCGCCTTGAGCAATCCTCGAGTCAGGACGATCTGGTTGCCCATGACGGCGAACGCATTCACCAAACTCCAGTCGACCACCTGGACCTGGAACTTGATTTCAGTCCCGGAGGCCTTGGCCAATCGATCGACCAGCTTGCTCAACGCGGCCTTACCCGCCGGCGCCGTGCAGCGCTTGTGCTCTTTGGTCAACTCTCTGATCGCCAGCTTGCCGATCTGCGTCCGTGTTTCCTCGGGGATCTTCCGTGCCACCGTCTTGTAGGGAAAGAGCGCAATCATGGCCCAGATGGCGGCGCCGACAATCGCCAGCGAGCCGAGCGCGGCTGCGACCATCGGCATCCAGTCGGGCCCGCGCAACGGCTTGTCCAGCAGCTGCGGAGCAGACTGCAGCAGAGCCGATTGGAAGGTGGCGTCCGCGACTGTGATCGCATCGCGTGGCGCCGTCGCCGAGGTGATCGACGCCTGCACACCCGGCGCTCCTCCCGTCGATCTCAGACTTGCATAGGGCCAAGTCACCGGCGAGCTCTCGTCCTCTCGCTCGATCTCGAGCCCGCCCAGACCAAATCGGACCCGGGCACGGATTACGCCCGGTTGCCCGGCCGCACGCAGGTATCCCTCGAAGCGATGATTGGGTGGCGGCATCCAGTCCCCCGTGAGTCGTCTGCGGCGATCCTGTGCACAAAGTCAGGCAGAGTCGTGGCAATCGTCCGCGAACCGCTGCGCGCATCAACGCCCTTGCTTCGCCGTTCGCAGAATTACAAATTGCTGGAAACCCCACACCGCAGACCACCGGGAGACCTGTCGTGCCGCCCTCGCAATCGCATCGCCTCAGCGGTCATGTCGTTCTTGTGACCGGCGCCGCCGGCACCATTGGCAGGTCGATCTCGGAGGCGATCGTCATGGCCGGCGGCAAGCCCGTTCGCTCGGATGTCGCCGGCGCTACCGGGCAGGACCTCACCCTCGACGTCACGCGCGAGGCGGATTGGATTGCTGCCGCGGCCGCGATCCTACAGCGCCATGGGCGGCTCGACGGCCTCGTCAACAACGCTGGCATTGTGATGCTCGGCGATGTCGAGCAGACCAGTCTCGCGGATTGGCGGCGCGTGATGGCGGTCAACGCCGACGGCGTGTTTCTCGGATGCAAGTATGCCATGCCGTTGCTTGTGGCGGCTGCCGCGCCCGCGATCGTCAACATTTCGTCTGTTTCGGGACTGGTTGGAGGGGCTAACCTCGCCGCTTACAACGCGTCGAAAGGCGCCGTGCGGCTCCTCACCAAGTCGGTAGCGCTATCAGGCGCTCGAAAATCACCGCCCGTCCGCTGCAATTCGGTGCATCCCGCCTTCGTCGAGGGCGACATGGTCGACCAGATGGCCGCCACCACTCGCGATCCCGCGCGCGCCCAGCAACGCATGCGTGCCGACGTACCGCTCGGGCGGATGGCGCGGCCTGATGAGATCGCGGAGGCCGTGGTCTGGCTTCTGTCACCGGCTTCGGGTTTCATGACGGGGAGTGAGGTCGTCCTCGACGGCGGCCTCGTCGCAAAGTAGCCGCCACCCGTCGGGCTAGGCCTTGTCGTGCGCCTGGACCGGCAAGAACCAGGTCAGCAAACCGAGGAGGGGCAGGAAGGCACAGAGCCCATAGACCGTGCTGATGCTGGTCAGATCTGCGAGGTAGCCGAGCAGCGCCGCACTCACCGCTCCAAGACCGAACGACACGCCATAGAACAACCCCGCGATCATTCCGACGCGCCCTGGAAGCAGCTCCAGCGCATAGGTCAGGATCGCCGGAAAGGCGCTCGCCATGATGCCGCCGATCAGCACGGTCAACACCCCCGTCCAGAACAAATTGACGAACGGCAGCATGAGCGTGAACGGCAGCGCGCCGAGAATAGAGAACCAGATGATCGAGCGCCGCCCGACCCGGTCCCCGATGTATCCGCCGATTAGCGAACCCGCTGCCTGGGCGACCAGGAACAGGAACAGGAGAACCTGCGACGACTGCAGGCTGACTTGAAACTTATCGATCAGATAGAATGTGTAGTAGGACGACAGGCTCGCCGTGTAGGCACTCTTCGAAAACATCAGCAGGAACAGAACGCCGATCGCGAGTCCCGCCCCTGCTGCCACACCGCCGCCACTGGCCGCGGTGCCACCACCTTTCGGCATCACCGTGGGACGTGGCTGGCGCTGGTACCAGCGTCCCACCTGGAACAGCACGACCATTGCCAGCAGCGCTACGACCGAGAACCAGGAGAGGCTCTCCTGTCCGCGCGGCACGATGATGAAGGCCGCGAGCAGTGGACCGATCGCCTGTCCCGCCTGACCGCCCACCTGGAACAACGACTGGGCGAAGCCGTGCCGGCCGCCGGAGGCCATGCGCGCCATCCGCGTCGATTCCGGATGGAAGATCGACGACCCCGTCCCGATCAGCGCCGCCCCCACAAGCAACATCAGGTAACTCCCGGCATAAGCAAGGATCAGCAGCCCGACCAGCGTTGCCCCCATGCCCAGCACCAGTGAATAGGGCTGCGGCCGCCGATCCGTCATCACACCGACGAGCGGCTGCAGCAGCGAGGCCGTGAGCTGAAACGCCAGTGTCAGAACGCCGATCTGGCCGAAGTTCAGGTTGTAGGTGTCCTTGATGATCGGATAGATCGCCGGCAGCAGCGCCTGCACCAAATCATTCAAGCAATGCGAAAAACTCAACGCCAGCACGATCGGGAAGGACGCAGCCTGCGCTTTGGCCAGCCCCGGGCCGGCGTCGATGGTCGGCTTCTGCATCAAGTCCCCCAGGAAGCGCTCACAGTGGCGCCGGTTTGCCGAGCTCCGGCGCGATCAGCGTGTCGTAGGTCTTGGCACCGATCTTCTCGATCGCGGCGATGTCGGGTGCCGCTCCTTTGCGCCAATCGCGATAAGCGTCGGCAGCCGGCAAACCCATGGCCTCCGCCACGATATGGATCCAATTGCGCACGGTGACACCGTCCCGGCCATCCAAGGCCACGAACTCGCGATGGCACGAATGGAAGATCGTCACCAGCTGACTGCATTGTCCGGCCACCGCCGCGTCCCAGGTCTCGGATGCGGCGGCCTTGAATGCGCCGGGGACCGCCATCAGCGAGCTGCACATATGTCCCGGCACGGCCGGCCCTTCGACAATCTCGAGGCCGGGAACGCGAGCCAGCAGCGCTCCAACTCTGTCGTTGACCGCCACATGCGAATTGAATCCGTGGTGGCGATGCAGCAGGACCCGCCGCTTGACCGGCACGGTCATCATAGGGACAAGCTTGTCGGCGGCGCCGGCAAGAATCTCCGTCACATGGGCCACGTCGAATTTCGCGGGATTTCCGGGGGCCATGATGTCGGACATGTGCATGTGGCACGATGGGCACCAAGTGACCACCGTCCCCCGCCCTTGCGTTTCGGCCGCCGTGTTGAAGCGCTCCACAGTTCGCGCTGCCATGGTGCTTGCGGGCTTCGGCTGGTGATCGTGTGCCGTGCCGCAACAATACGCTGGACCACCTGCGGCCTCGACGTCGTAGCCGGCGCGCTCGAGCATGGCAACCGACAGCCGGATCAGCTCGGCGTGGCGGAGCATGTTGCAACCGAACCAGAACGTGATCTTATCAGATGCAGCGTTGCTTACAGCCATCGCTTCAACTCCTCGTCGCTGAGTTGCAGGCGCGCAAACGTCTTCACGCGCGGGAACGTCAGGGCATCGCCCTTTGGCTTCATCTGCTTCGTTGCATTGAGGGCCGCCATGCGTGCGAGACGCACGAGCAGCATGGCATCCAGTCCTTTGTCGCGCTCCGGGCAGGCCTGGATGCAGAGCCCGCTCTTCCCGCAGGCAGCAACCCATTTGACGGTAGCCTCAGGCCCGGTCTCGCCTCGCGCCAGCGCGCGCAAACCAGCCGTCACGGTCTGAGCATCACTCCCCGCCACCCCGGCATGGACGGCCATCGGACAGGCCTTGAAACACGCCCCGCAGGCCGTACACAGGTCGGCGAGCCGCGGGCCTGCCTCGGCCAGAAAGGCATCCGTCGTTGCGGCTTGCGCCTGCGGAAGTTGTGTCATGGCCACAAATTGCGCTGCGTCGGCCCAGCCGGTCAAGGCGGCCAATCCGCATGGATGCTCGGCGTCTCCGGCAGGGAGGGATCACGCGCGCTTCGGGCCGGTCGGTAGATCGGCAAATGGCACGTCCTTGTCGACGCGGACGTCACCGGGGAGGCCCAGCACGCGCTCGGCAATGATATTGCGTAGGATTTCGTCGGTGCCACCCGCAATCCGCATGGCCGGCGAATAGAGCAGCGCCTCCTCGAAAATCCCACCGAGGGGCATGTCAGGCTCGGCGACGCCGCCAGCCATTCCCATCAGGTCGAGCCCGAACGAGGTGATGTCCTGCAGTTTAACCGCCGTCACGAGCTTGCCGATGGAGGACTGAGGTCCCGGTGTCTCGCCCCGCGATAGCGCGGTCATAGTGCGGAATTTCGTGAACCGCAGCCCTTGCGTCCGCACGTAGAAGTCGGCGATCCGATCCCCGATGGCCGCGTCGTCGATGGCCGTACCGGTTTCCGTGGGTATCGACCGCGCGAGCGCCATCAACTCGTTGACGTCGGGGCCCGGCGCCTCCCCGGTCGAATAGCGCTCGTTCATCAGCGTGGTGATCGCAACCTTCCAGCCGTCGCCCACCGGCCCGATGCGCTGGGCATCGGGGATGCGCACATCGTTGAAGAACACCTGATTGAAGTGGCGCGACCCCGACATCTGCCGGATCGGCTGGATGTCAATCCCCGGCGTCTTCATGCTCAGCCAGAAATAGGTCAGCCCCTTGTGTTTCGGCGCCGAGGAGTCGCTGCGCGCCACCAACGCCCCGAAGTCGGAGTAGTGGGCACCCGACGTCCAGATCTTCGAGCCGTTAATCACCCACTCGTCGCCAACGCGTTCCGCCCGCGTGCGCAGTGCGGCCAAGTCCGAGCCTCCTGCCGGCTCCGAGAAAAGCTGGCACCAGACGTCGTCACCTCGTAGTCCCGGCCCCGCAAAACGCTCGCGCTGCGCCGTTGTCCCCCAGGTGCAGATCGTCGGAATGATCATGCCGACGCCCAACGTGAAAAAGCTTGAGGTAACGCGATACTGCGCTTCCTCCTGAGCGTAGATCACATGTTGGATCGGCGTGCCGCCACGCCCGCCCCACTCTTTCGGCCAATGGATACCGGCGAAGCCGGCTGCTGCCTTCTTCGCCTGGAAGGCCTTGGCCGCCTCGAGCGCACCGGGCTCATCCTGTCCGCGCCGATATCCGGCGACTTCGCCGGGTTTACGCCGCTCCGCATTCTTCGCGAGAAACGCCCGTGCCTCGGCCCGGAACGCGGCTTCTTCAGGTGTGTCGGAGAAGTCCATGAGGGAACCTGCTCAAGATTTCGCGAGGCCTGCGGCGACGCCATCGGTCCAGGCCTTGGCGCCGGCCTGCAGCAGCGCTGCATCGCTCTGTGTCGTCAGGAACCGGATACCGCGTTTGATGACGGCAGCTTGCCGCGCGGGATCGCGCACGCCGCCACAACCTGCGTAGTTGCCGGCGGCCTTGCACGCGGCAATCGCGCGATCGAGCGACTGATCGACCATCGGATCGTTCAACTGGCCGGGTTTGCCGAGGTCGGTCATCAGGTCGTTGGTGCCGATGTGAACGACATCGACGCCCGGGACCTTGGCGATTTCCTCGATGTTCTCGAGCCCCTTCTTGGTCTCGACCATGACACAGACCACCGTCGAGCCATTGATTGCCGGGATCGACTCGGTCAGCGGATAGCTCTGCCCGTTGAATTGCGGGAAAACGGCGCCGACCGAGCGGCGCCCGATCGGCGGGAACTTGCAGAGTTCGACGCAGCGCTTCGCTTCAGCAGCAGTATTCACATCCGGAAAGATGATTCCCGTAACGCCGTTGTCGAGCAGCATCGGCACGTCGGCATCCACCGGTGAGCGGACGCGCACCATCGGAGCCACACCCAACGCCAGGGCTGTGCTCGCGAGGGTCACGATCGTCTCGACGTTGAAGATCGCATGCTGGCCGTCGATGAACAAAAAATGGTGGTTGGTTGCCTTTGCGATGCGCACGATATCGGGCGAGCGCACCAAACGAACGGACAGCCCCATGGCGGCTTTGCCGGCGCGCATCGCCTCCAGAACGGGGTTTTTCAGGTCGATCGGCATAGTGGATTTCCTTGCCCGGGGAGTCCGGAGCACTATCGCAGCTGAAGAAGCATCATTGATCGGAAGACTGGCCCAGCCAGCTGGAAGCGTCTACACTTTTTGCAATGTTCCAACGGAGCGACAGGACCGCCATGCAGATCGAAGGCTACGAGATCGATATCCTCGTCACCGGATTCCCGGGCAAAAGCGTGTGCCACGGCGGGCTCGGCTGGAGCACGGTGGTGCTTCTGCGCAAGGACAATCGGGTCGCGTTGATCGATGCCGGCACCTTCAGCATGCGCAAACTGGTGATCGACGGCCTCGCCAAGCACGGCCTCAAGCCAACTGACGTGACCGATCTGCTGTTGACCCATTCGCATTGGGACCATTCGGTGAATTGGCCGCTCTTCAAGCATGCCCGGATCGTGCTGGGCAAAGTCGAGTTGGATTGGGCCCTGACGCAGCCATGGGGCGAAACACCGGTGCCGGAGCTCTATGTCGAGCGCCTCGAGAAGTGGCCGACGCTGGTGACCGCCAAGGACGGCGAGGAGGTGTTCCCGGGCGTCACCGCACATATCGCACCGGGTCACACGCCCGGCTGCCTCGTGTTCGTTTTGAAAGGCCGCGAGAAGGACGTCGTGTTCACAGGCGATGCAGCCAAAAATCGTGCCGAGGTGGTCTCACGCAACACCGACATGACTTACGACGCGTCGGTCAGCCGGGCAACCATCGAGATGATCTGGGGGCATTGGCGACGCAAACCCGGCAGTCTGCTGGTTCCGGGCCACGATCTGCCGATGACGCAAGTGGACAGCAAGATTACCTATCTCGGCAAGCGCGAGGCCGCGATCACGGCGTGGTATGGCGATGATATGGAAACGACGACCCACTTCGCCCTCACCATCTGAGGCCGATGGCGTCCCAGGCTCCGCCCTCATCGGAGGCTGCGGACGGCGCGGGTTATGATGTCACCCGTTTCCGCCACGATCTCGAATCGGTCCTGCACGCGACGTACGGTAAACTCCGACCAGCCTCGCCCAGAACGCTCCTCCGTGTTGTTCCTGGCGCTGTAGTTGTATTCGAACCTCACATGACAGGTGTTATCGGCTAGGGCGCGAACCGCGATCGATTTCTCGTCGATCTCATAGACGCGCGTCGGATACTTGCGTTCGTAGTCTCGCGCCGTGCCGACGGCTTCTGTCCGGCCGATCAAGCCGCGCTTGTAGTACGTGACCCGCTCTGCGTAGGCGGCTTCCTGGACGGGCTTTGAACCGAACGCGCCGGTGCGCGTCAGAAACGGAAGAACCTGGCCGCAAGACATCACACCAGCCTTGGCCTCGTTGCTCTGCGACGCGGATGGCGCCGGTTGCGCGGGCACCGCCGCCACGGCTGGCCCCTTTGATTTGCCGAGCACGGCAATCCGGTCCCGCGCCAGATCCCCATAGAAGGTATCACCGTAGCGGCGTACGTAGGCCTCCAACGCCGTAATGCTGGTGGTGTCCTTGACGAGCGGCCATGCCTCCGCCGCGCCTGAACTGGCCGGCGGTGACGCCACGGGCGCGGGCGGTGGTCCCGGCGTGGACTTCGCCACGGTTTCAATCGCGCGAGCACCGTTGAGCATGACCGGCCCCAGAAGCGACGTATGCTCCCACGGCACCTGCTTGCCTGCTGTGCTCTTGACCACCTCGCCGCGCACGTCCGCCAGTATCCCCATGATGTCGCGCCCGGGCGCTTCGATCTGCTTCAGCAGCGCCGCCGTATAGGGCGAATTGCGCCCCTCCCCGTCGAGCGCAACGTTGCCGGGCTGGGTCGAGAAGCTGATCAATGTGCCGACCCCGGTTTTCACCTCAGCCAATCCGAGGCCCAGATTGGTGCTTCGCGTTCCCATCGTGCGCGCCAGATTGCGCGCCAGAGGATTGTCCCGACAGGCGTCGAGCAAAACTACGGAGGTCTTGGCCTCCCGTTCCATGCGCCGCAACACGAGGTTCAGCGGCAGGCTCTCGAAATCGATGTCGCCTTCGGCCGACAACCGCGCATCGACGGGTACAAGGTGGTTCTGCCCCGTCACCTGCATTCCATGCCCGGCATAGAAAAACAGCGCGATCTCCGCGCCTGCCAACTTCTGGTCGAATTGCCGGATCAGCCGCTCCATCGCCCGCTTATCGAGATCCACACCCTCAAGCACATCGAACCGCAGACGCTTTAGGGCCGCCGCCATATCGATTGCGTCGTTGCGCGTGTTCGTGAGTGGCGCCGTGTCCTTGTAGGCCGCATTCCCAATCACAAGGGCCACCCGACGGGCCTGCGCCGGGAGCGGCGCAAGCAGGACAACCACAGCCAGTAGCCGGAGCAATAACGTCATGGCGCGAATCCTTCCAAATCAATTGAGCCATGCTGGCATGCTCACGTTGCCGATACCATCAGATCCTTTTTTTCTAGCCCTTCCTGCACGATGAGCATTTCGGCGAGTGGAAATTCCCGTGCCAGCGCGAAGGCATCGTCCGCTGGTCCCCGTAACCACGTCTCGAAAGCCGCTTCGCCGCTGAGCAGCACCGGCATGCGTTCGTGATTGATCGTTGCAACTAGGGCGTTCGGCGTCGTCGTCATAAATGAGAACACGTCCAACTCCACCGGTTCCGAGTCTTTCTTGATCGGACCCTGCCAGCGCCGCCAGATGCCGGCAAACGCGAATAGCGGGCGGGGCTCGTCGCCTTGCTTCAGAGCAAACCAGTGCCAGGTCGCAGGTTTCACCTCCCGGGGCTCGCAAAACGACGATGCCGGCACCAGGCACCGGCGACGCTCGAAACTCTCCCGCCAGAACGTACTGGTTCGCGTCTTGTCGTCCCTGAAATTCGTAACCCGCCGCGGAGCCTTGCCGGGTTGCGGCAGCACGAAACCCCAGGACATAGTCACCACTTCCCGCTCGCCATCAACGTCCGATCGAATGACGGGTGCGCTATGGCCGGGAAAGATCGCGTCCCTCGGTTCGAACGCGGTTGCACGGTTATCACTCACCCGGAACAAGCCAAGCACTGCGTCGCGCGTGCGGGTCATTGAATAGAGGTTGCACATTGGTATTGTGGACCGCCGCCGATTAGCGCCCTTCGATTTTCACGGGTCGGTCCAAGATGACGAGGCGGTATTCGAAGCGCCAGTCGCCGCCGCTCTTCACAAGACGGCAATCATACTCGCCGGGTGATAGAAGCTCGCAGTGCCCGTCCTTCGTCATGTAGTTGAGGAGATAGCATTTGGCCTCTGCCCGGTTGCCCACGACATCGGCCTGTACATTGGAAATGGCGTGACGCATCTGAGCGCCGGTCTGACGTAGTCGGGCATTGCGTTCAGCGAAATCACGGATAGCCGCGTGACCGCTGAAACTGCCCATCACCGGACTGTCGAGGACACCATCAGCTGTGAAGCAGCCGACGATGGCTTCGACGTCGCCATGGTCGAGCGCCCAAGCGTAGCGTGTGAAGAGATCATTGATCTTGATCCAATCTTCGACCGATGGTGCGGCCATCGTACTGCTCCTTTGATGTGCGCTGGATCATTTGCCGGACAGATCACTGCGGAGTGATACCAATCGATTTCACCAGTTTGGCGAAATGCGCGACGTCATTGGTCACGATGGTCGCGAGTTCCTCCGGCGTGCTGTGCACTGGGAAGAGCCCAGCATTCAACATCTTCTCTTGAATGTCGGGCAGCGCCAGCACACGTTTGAACTCGGCATTGAGCCGGTCGATGATCGGCCTCGGCGTACCCGCAGGCGCGGCAAATCCCCAGTGCGTCGGCAACAGTGTATTCATGCCGCCGCCGGCCTCGCCGACTGTCGGCACGTCTGGAAGCTGAGTTGTACGCTTGGCGGTGCCGACGACGATCGGGCGCAGTTTGCCGTCGCGGATGAAAGGCAATGCTCCGGTGAAGGCGGGCAGCGTCACCATCACCTCACCCTGAACGGTCGCCGCGATCGCCGGCCCCGCCCCCTTGTAAGGGACGTGCAGCAGGTCGATACCGAGATGTTGCTTCAGGGCCTCGACATTGATGTGGCCCATGCTCCCCATGCCGAGGCTACCGTAGGATATGCTTCCGGGCTTGGCCTTCGCGAGCTTGACGAGGTCATCGAGTGTCCTCACCTCGAGCGAGGGATTGACGACGAGCACATAGGGACCCTCAGCCGCCTTGCAGATCCATGAGAAGCTCTTGAGCACGTCATAGGGTTGCGACACGTAGATGCTCGGATTGAGGCCGAGCTCGCGTACGACCATCAGCACTGTGTAACCGTCGGGCGGCGAATTCGCGGCCGCCTCCGCTCCAATGGCACCGGCTGCCCCACTCTTGTTGTCGACGACGATCGGCTGCGCCAGGCCTTCGGTTAGCTTCGGCCCGATGAGGCGCGCCAAGTAGTCTGAGCCGCCACCCGGTGGAAACGGCACGATCAACTTGATCGGTCTGTTCGGGTATGCTCCTTGGGCGTTCGCTGTGATACCCGGCATGAGCCCCGAAAATGCGAGACCCGCTACAACTGAGCGTCGTGACATCCGTGGCATGACAATCCTCCCGTGAACCCCAACCCGGGCAGAGTTACGCAAACGCGCCCACACTGCAACCGCTCAGCGGCTCAGAAGGGCTCATAGGGCTCATTGCACGTCGTCTGGCGCCAGCCAACCGGCGGGCCGGTCAAGCCGCAGCACCCACACCGGCGCTCCACGCCTCCCAGGCGCGATCCATGACAATTGGCTCGCGAAACTGGACCTGATTTGGACCGTCAACCGGGTGCGTCGGCTGAGCTCAAATCCATCGCCCAACCACGCGCCGCATTACTCCGCGAGCATGTCGAGTGCGGCCCGGCGATCCCCAGGTTTGAGCTTCAGAAATGCGGCGCGCGCCGCCTTGATATCGCGTTCCGAGCCAGTGTCCGAGGCGGCTTGCAAGGCCACCGTCGTCGGGTGCGCTGCCCCGCAGATAAAGCCCAGCGCTTTCGCCAACCGCCCCATGGCCGCGCGGTCGATTTTGCTTTCGTCCATGGACGTCTCCTCAGCGGTCACCTTTTGACCGCACATTGTGCATTAGTCCCGCGAAGCGGCAACGTCGCAAGGCCGAGCCCCGGAGGACTTGATCAACATCACGCGAAGTCGCTCGGATCGAAGACGTTGGTCAGCGGTTCACCCTTGGCGAAGCGCTGGATGTTGCCAAGGAACAACTGATCCCAGCGCCCTCGGACGCCACTGCCGGCAAATGACATGTGCGATGTCAGGCGGACTTTTGGATGCGACCAGAGTGGATCGTCGGTCGGCAGGGGTTCCGTTGCAAACACGTCGAGAATGGCGGTCGCAAGTCTCCCCTGGTCGAGGGAGCCGAGCAATGCCGCGTCATCGATCAGCGCGCCGCGCGCGACATTGACCAGGATTGCGCCCGGTTTAACCGCGCCAAAGAAACTCGTGCTGGCGAAGCCGCGCGTGGTTGCATTGAGCGGACAGGCCAGCACGATGACATCTGCAGAGGGCAGCAGCGTCGTGAGATCCGCCATTGTGCCCACCGTGTCGGCAAATGGCGAAGCGGCGGGCGACCGGCGGATGACGGAGACCGTCGCCCCGAACGCTTTGGCCCGCTTGGCAACCTCCTGCCCGATCGGCCCAAACCCGATGATCAGCCAGTTGGTCTGCGAGAGTTCCCGGTAGGGCGTGATCTTCCACTCCCGACGAGCCTGCAGCTGGCGTTGCTGCTCGATCGGGTGGACGAAGCCCAGCACCTGGGCCATCACATATTCCGAGATCGCGACGCCCTGCGCGCTGCTGTTGCAGATGAGCGTGCCCTTGGCGGACATGCGCTTATAGAAGGGGTGGTCGAGGCCGGCGTTGTAGGTCTGGAGCACACCCACCGACTTCATCGCCAGCGCCAGCTCGAAAGCGCCGTCCTGGAACCCGTCGGCCGTCAACGGCGCACTGAGCCAGAGATAGTCGACCGCGAGGTCGCTTGGTGGCACACTTCGTCCGCCGCTCGAGAGCAGGCCAGACTTGTCGAACGTGTAGATCTTGAGGTCGAGCCGCAACACGTCGAGACGCGTGCGGATATGGTCGTGTGACTTGTCGTACATCGCTAAAGTAACGGACATGCGGCCCCCTGCGTGCTGGCTCGGTCATTCTAACCACCGCGCGCCAATGCCAGACTGGCAATTTGCGCATACGACCGCTGCAAGCCAACGTGACGGAGTCCGTTGGCCCGAGGCGGGTTCGCACGAACGATAGATGCGATCGATCGGTGCCAACCGACGACGACCCCATGCAACGGCGGGCAGATCGGGTGGTCATCCAAACGACCAGAGGAATGGTCGGAGCGAGAGGATTCGAACCTCCGACCCCTTGCTCCCGAAGCAAGTGCGCTACCAGGCTGCGCCACGCTCCGACACTTTGCTCGCCCTGCAACCATGCCAAAAGCAGACTTGCATCAACAAGCTCGGGAACCGGGCGGACATCAGCCCGCCGCGGTGGCAGGCTTATACCGGGGCGCAGCCGGACCTGCAAGCAGAGACTGAAAAGGAGGGACCGCAGTCACTCACCGGTCGATCTCGCCAAACACGATATCGAGGGAGCCGAGGATTGCCGACACGTCGGCCAGCATGTGGCCGCGGTTCATGAAATCCATCGCCTGCAGATGCGGGAAGCCAGGAGCGCGGATCTTACAGCGGTAGGGCTTGTTGGACCCGTCAGCGACCAGATAGACGCCGAACTCGCCCTTGGGCGCCTCGACGCAGGCGTAAACCTCGCCCTCCGGCACATGGAAACCCTCGGTGTAGAGCTTGAAGTGGTGGATCAGCGCTTCCATCGAGCGCTTCATCTCCGACCGCTTCGGCGGGACGACCTTGCTGTTCGGCGCATTGACCGGGCCCTGACCGTCGTCGCGCATCAGCCGTTCGCAGCACTGGCGGATGATACGGGTCGATTCGCGCATCTCCTGCATGCGGATGCAATAGCGATCGTAACAATCGCCGTTTTTGCCGATCGGAATGTCGAAATCCAGTTCGTCGTAACACTCATAGGGTTGTGACTTTCGCAAATCCCAGGCAGCGCCAGAGCCGCGCACCATCACCCCCGAGAAGCCCCAGCGGAAACACTCATCGAGCGAGACAACACCGATATCGACGTTGCGCTGCTTGAAGATGCGGTTGTCAGTAAGCAGGGCCTCGAGGTCGTCGCAGGTTTTGAGGAATGGCGTGCACCAGTTGTTGATGTCCTCGACCAGTTTCAGGGGGAGGTCCTGATGCACCCCGCCGACACGGAAATAGGCGGCATGCATGCGGCTGCCTGAGGCCCGCTCATAGAACACCATCAGGCGTTCGCGTTCCTCAAAACCCCAGAGCGGCGGTGTCAACGCGCCGACGTCCATCGCCTGTGTCGTCACATTCAGGATGTGCGAGAGAATGCGGCCGATCTCGGAATAGAGCACGCGGATCAGCTGCGCGCGCCTCGGCACCTCGAGGCCCAGCAGCTTTTCGACGGCGAGACAGAAGGCATGCTCCTGGTTCATCGGCGCGACGTAATCCAGCCGGTCGAAGTATGGAATCGCCTGAAGGTAGGTCTTGGCCTCGATCAGCTTTTCGGTGCCGCGATGAAGCAACCCGATATGCGGGTCGACCCGCTCGACGACCTCCCCGTCCAATTCCAGGACCAGGCGGAGAACGCCGTGCGCGGCGGGGTGCTGGGGCCCGAAATTGATCGTAAAGGGGCGGATCTCGGTTTCAGGCATGTGGTGCTTTCGCCGCTGATTTGGTTCTAGTTCGATACCCGGGGCTGAATGGAAGCGCAACCTGCGACATCCTGGCCTGCTCGCCGCTCCAGAGGTGGCATTCATGGACCTAATCAGATGACTTCTGAGCCTTCACGGCCTTCTGCCCAATTCCTGCCTTGAAGCGGTCCCAGGGGACGATGGCGCGGGTGTGGGTGCCTTCGCCGATCTTGTCGAGGCCGTCGTGGGCGATGACCTTGAACGTGATCTTGCGGCCCTCGACGGCGATGATTTCAGCGGTGGCGGTCACCGTCTGGCCGGGCAGCGTGGCCGCCAGATGCGTCACGTTGATCGCGATCCCGACCGAGCCCTCGTTGGCGTCGAGATGGGGCTTCAGCGCCTTGGTGGCCGCCCCCTCCATCATCACCACCATGTAGGCCGTCGCCAGCACTTCGGGGATGTCATCGAACGTCGACCGATCCATGGCCAAATGCGGAACCGTGTTCTCGCGCAAGACGCGATAGTCATGGCTGGCCGTTACGCCGGGAACGAGCGAAGGTTTCATGGCGCACTCTGGTGACGTTCTGTGGTTGGCCTAGACGGCTATGGCGACGGCTTCGCGCAGGAAGCGCTGGTTGGGAACGCTGCCACGTCGCACCTCCATGCGCTCGTTCGCGAGTGACAGGGCGACATCGCGGCGTCCAGCCCGCACAGCGGCTTCGGCCAGTGTCCAATCCACGACATCGCGTTGCGCGGCGCTGCCACCGAGCCGCCAGAGATCGTATCGGGCCGGCAACAAGTGATCGAGCGCACTGTGCATAGTCGCCATCATGGAAGGCGGCGAAACCCTCGACGACCGGCACGCCGATGTCCCGATAGCCGGGGGCTTTCTCGGTTCCGTCGGCCGCCGTCCGGCGCATCAAGGCCAGGCGGCGCTCAAGCGCTGCACGTTGTCCGGCTCCGATCTCGGCCATGGCAGCATGGACGTCCGTGAAGACGCAGAGTTTGCCATCGGCATGCCCTTCCCAGAGCGCGGCCACGTGCGCCCACCGCTCGCCGACCTTGGCGCCAAGTGTTTCGAGCCGCCACAGCAACGCCGAGGCGTTGGTCATGACGATGCCGAGCGGACGTTGAGCATCATGGATCGGCTTGTCGTAGATCCCGAGCGCCATGTCGTACTGGCCGAGTTCGAGATGGAATAATGCCTTGTGCCACCAGATATGGACACGGCTGTTATGATCTTTCGTCGACCAGAACTGCGCCCGCTGGTCCATCCAGGCCAGTCCCTCCTCGGGCCGCCCAGTCATTTCCAACACATGCGACACTGCATGATGCGGCCAATAGCCATGCGGTTCGAGCTCGGCAGCTGTACGGGCTAAAACTTCGGCCCGCGCGTAATCGCAAGCCTCCTCCAATCCGAATCCGTAGAACGCCAGCATGATGCCGTAGCTCGGCTGATCCTTCGACCATTGTGGAATGGCCCGCGCCGAGCGGGCCGCCACCCAGGGAAAGCGACCCTGGAACGCATCGAGCAACATGGCAGCAAAGTGGGCGAGCAGATCGTGGGGATAGCAAATCGTCAGCTGGTCCAAAATGCGGGTGGCCGAAGCCCGGTGGCCTTCGACGGCGTGGGCAAGCGCTGCGGCATGCATCCTCTCGCGCTCGTTGCGGGCGACGGCATTGGCGGCGGCGAGAGCGACGCGGGCGCCCGGAATGAGCAGCGCGTCGTTGGCTCCCGCAAGCGCCCACGCACGTCCGAGATGCGCCATCGCAAAGGCGGGCGCGGCTTTGATGGCGGCGTCGAAATGATCGAGTGGATTGCCGTACGAGAGCGTCAACGCGCGGATGGCAGCGTCATAGCTGGCGGCGGCCGAAGCCGTCGCACCCGACAGCGCGTTCCCCTGGGCATCCTGCATGGCCGTTGTCCTTGGTTTACGTCTTCGGCGGCTCCTTGGCCTTCTCGTCGCCAGGGAGAATGTACTTGGCAGCCTCCCATGGGCTTTCGAAGTCGAACGAGCGGAAATCCTGCGTGAGCTTCACCGGCTCGTAGACGACGCGCTTCTGCTCGTCGTCATAGCGCACCTCTTTGTAGCCGGTGAGCGGGAAATCTTTCCTCAGCGGATAGCCCTCGAACCCGTAGTCGGTGAGCAGGCGGCGCAGATCCGGATGGTCCGAGAACAGGATGCCGTACATGTCGTAGGCTTCACGCTCGAACCAGTTGGCGCAGGGAAACACTGGAATTGCGCTGGGTACGGGCGTGTCCTCATCAGTCTGGAGCTTGACTCGGATACGCAGGTTCTTGCGCGGCGAGAGCAGGTGATAGACCACGTCGAACCGCTTCGCGCGCGACGGATAATCGACGCCGCAAATGTCGATCAGGATCTCGAACTGCAGCGCCGGATCGTCGCGCAGCTTGGCCAGCACCTCGTTGATCCGCTCGCGGCGCGACGGTGATCGTCAGCTCGCCCAAGGCTTGGCGGGTGCCCGTCAGGGCCGCGCCGAGGCTCGCTGCCACCTGCTCCCCAAGACTATCCAATGCCTGCATCATCGCATCGTTTCCCTGGCCTGCTCGTTTGGCCGTCTCAGAGTTGCTCGTCAAAAATTGAAATCGCGGCCGTCACTGCGGCGCGCGGCGCAAGCCCCGGCGTATCCCAACGATAATCGTAGCGCGTCACCGAGCGCACGTCACTGGTCTCGAGATCGCGAGGCCGCGAGTACTCGAACTTGTGCCGGATGCCGAGAGTGGCAAGTTGCTGGCTGAGGTCCGACACATCGCCCAACATCTTAAGGCCGATCCACCCGATACGCCCGACCCCGTCCCGCTCCCAGTCGCCGAACACCCAGGTGTCCGCGCCACACGTGACATGCAGCGACCCTTTCGCCATCTCGGCGCCGAGTCCGTGCCGCTTCAGCTTGGACATCAGCAGCGGCATATCGAGATTGGTGCGAATGGCGCCCGTGGCATAAGCGGAATCGCAGCGCAGTTTAACAAACGACATTGTTCAGAGGGTCTCCTGGTACTTTTCGATCGTGGGCAACGTGCCGCCGGCATTGCTACGATTGAGACCCTCCCAACGATAGGTGTACCGAGTCACCTGGCGGATATGGTCGGTGTCGGGATCGCGGGGCTGGCTCCATTCCAAGTGGTGGCGAACGCCATGCGTGGCCAGTTTGCGGCTGAAGGCCGCGAGGTCGCCAGTCATCGTGAAGCGCAGCCACGCTGTCCAACCGTCCGGGCCCCGCTCCCAATCGTTGAAGCTCCAGGCGTCGCCGTTGCAGGTGGCGTCCACGCATGGCCCGATGACGCGCGCCGGCATGTTGTGGCGGCTCAGTTTGAATGCCAGCCCCTTTCGATCGAGCGTGGTGCGCACGGCACCCGTCGCGTAAGGGCCATCGCAGCGGAATTTATGGAAGGCCATGGACGTCTCTCAGGTTGGGTCGAGGCTTCGGAGACCCTCAACGGCAGCCGGACTGGGTCTCGGGCGCATCCGGCGATCACGGTCCAAGCCCCACACTACCGTTCGATCGTTCCTGTTCGCCGGATCTTCTTCTGCAGCAGCAGGATACCGTAGACGAGGGCTTCGGCGGTGGGCGGGCAGCCCGGCACATACACGTCGACCGGGACGATGCGGTCGCATCCGCGCACAACCGCGTAGCTGTAATGATAATAACCGCCGCCATTGGCGCACGATCCCATCGAGATGACGTAGCGCGGTTCCGGCATCTGGTCGTAAACCTTGCGGAGCGCCGGGGCCATCTTGTTGGTCAGTGTGCCCGCGACGATCATCACGTCGGACTGGCGTGGCGAAGCGCGCGGCGCGAAGCCGAACCGCTCCACGTCGTAGCGTGGCATCGACGCCTGCATCATCTCGACGGCGCAGCAGGCGAGTCCGAACGTCATCCACATCAGCGAGCCGGTACGCGCCCAGTTGATGAGGTCATCGGTTGTGGTGACAAGAAAGCCCTTGTCGGCGAGTTGATTGTTGATCGCAGTCATGCCGCGGTCGCCAGGGCTGACCATGCCGCCGGTCCCCTCACCTGGCCTGTCGAACAGCGGCTGTCCCGGAAGGATTAATCCCATTCGAGCGCACCCTTTTTCCACTCGTAGATGAAGCCGATGGTCAGGACGCCGAGGAACGCCATCATCGACCAGAACCCGTAGACGCCCACGTCCTTGAACGCGACCGCCCACGGAAACAGGAAGGCCACTTCAAGGTCGAAGATGATGAACAGGATCGAGACGAGATAGAAGCGGACGTCAAACTTCATGCGCGCGTCGTCGAAGGCGTTGAACCCGCATTCGTAGGCCGAAAGCTTCTCGGGGTCGGGGTTCTTGTAGGCCAGCAGGAACGGAGCAATCATCAGCGCCAAGCCAATGGCCAGCGCCACGCCGATGAAGATGGCGATGGGGAGGTAGTCCATCAGCAGTTGGTTCATAATTCCTCCCAGACCCGATGCAGGTTTTTGGGACCTGCAAACTCGCTCGCTGATCAAAGCTCATGGACCGCCCGACCGAGCGATCTCTGTCCTTGTTATGTCAGCGCCTGAGTCCGCGCAACTGTCGGCTCTGCGACGTTTCAGGCAGCCCCTCCCTCGTTGGCCGGACCAACATTATCCATTTCACATCCGTTCTCTGTTTGTGCTAGACTTCCATTTGGGCGAGGACCTCCTAGCGAAGGCCGACCATGACGATCGAGACATTGGAAAATGAAGTCCGCGAACTGAGGCGCCGGCCCGACCTGACCGAAACGCGTCTCTCTCAGGTAGAAGGCCGGTTCGAATTCATCTCCGGCCAGCTCCGCGATGTACAGTTGTATCAGACAGCTAAATTCACCTCGATTGATGAGCGGTTCGATGGTGTGGAAAAGCGCCTGGATACATTGACGTCCGAGGTTAGAGCCCTGCCGAGGGCGATCGCTGAAATGATCGCCAATCCGAAAAGCTGACCGACCTAGTCCCGCCGCCACGCCGCCTTATCAAAGGAGACGTGGTCGGCGAAAAAATCAATGCGCGTTCCGCCGACGGCTGCGACGTCGGCCGGCGTGTACCGCTGGACTGGCCCGCCGATCACGCGATGCGGCCGCGCCTTCACCCAGTCGTCGACGGGCATCAGCGTCGCGCCGCGCTGGATGAGATCCCAGATGTAATAGTGGTGCGGGACCACGATCTTGGGCCTCAGGCGCTCAATGATGAGATCGGTCGACTTGAAGCTCATGACATGCTGGGAGCCATCGATCGGCAAAAGCGCGATGTCGATCCGCCCGAGCCGAGTCCAAACATCCTCCGGCGGGTCGTGGCGATTGTCGCCCCACTGCAGAATGCGCAGGCCGCCAGTCTCGACGACCACCAACGTATTGTCCCAGGATCGCGGATTGTCCGGTGGCCGGACGTCGGTGTTGTAGAGCTCGCGATAGACCTTCACAAAATCATACGTTCCGGCGGAACTGTCGACCGAATGCTTGTCGGCGATCGTGTGAATAGTCAAATCGAGGAAGGTGTAGGTGCCGATCGGCCGGTCGAGCAGCACGTGAGCGTCCAACCGGTTGAGGCCGTCGTGGTCGAAATGGGCATGTGTCGACACACCGATGTCGACGGCGGTCATCGGCATATCCTTCAGGTACCAGTCTTTCGTCCGCGACGGGTGATTGCGCCAAGGATCAACCATCACGGTAAGCCCCTTGGGGCTGGTGATGCGAAACGCGGAACTTCCGAAATACGCCAGCTCAACTTGACCTGGCGCGCGTGGATCGCCGGTGAGCCGTTGCAGCTCCATCATCCGGTTGTGGTTCGCTTGACTTTGCCAAGCCACCGGTCCGTTGTCGATCTCAGACATATCAGCCCCGGGTCGCTTACTTCTTGTCTTCGTCCATGGTGCCGAGCAGGCGCGCCTTGAAGTCGGCGGGCGCAGTGCGGCCGGCATCGTCATAGGCCTTCTTTACCGCTGCGATCGAGGGCACAAAAATGTCCTTGCGATGGGACTTGGTCCAGTCCTGCGATGCGACGATCTGGTCGATCGAACCCTGGAACTGCGGCATCACCCAGCGCGCGAACAGCTCGAAGCTGTTGAAGGTATCCTGCCGGTTGGCCCACTCGTGCGCGCGGAACATAAAACCGCCGACGCCTCCCCGCGACAGATCAATCAGATGCTTGATGCCCTTGACGATCGTCTCGGGGCTACCAACCAGGGTGGTGCCCATCTTGACGCCTTCGCGCAGTGGATCGTCAGCGCGGCCCGCCGGCCGGCCGAGTGTTTCCTCGAAGTAGCTGATAGTTTCGGCGCGCTCGCCTTTGCGCACCTGCCGCAGAGCCTCCTCATCATTTTCCGCGCAATGCATGTTGACGACAAGGCTCCACTGACGCCGGTCCATCTTGCGACCGTGCTTGGCGGCTTCGTCCTCAGCGATTTTCCACTGCTGGCTCAGCGCTTCGGGGCCACCCGGGATGCCCGCGCCGAGCGAGAGCACGGCGGTGCCATACTTGCCCGCGGCAATCATGGCCGCCGGCGTCTGCGTCGAAGCGACCGCAATCTTGAAATGAGGATCGGTATAGGGCGCCAGATGCAGGCGAGCGTCGCGCATCTCGAACCAGTCGGTCTTCATGGTGACGCCACCATCGCACTTGAGCAGACGAGTGATGGCGTCGAGCGACTCGTCCATGCGCCGGCGCTGGGTCGACGCTTCGATGGCGAGCATGTAGGCATCGGACACGAGCGCGCCGGGTCCGCAGCCGAGCATGGCCCGCCCGCGCGTCATGTGATCGAGCTGCACGAAGCGTTGCGCCACCATGTAGGGGTGGTGGTAGGGAAGGCTCGTCACCCCCGAACCCAGGCGAATGTGTTTGGTGCGCTCGGCAGCTGCCGCGATCACCAACTCGGGCGAGGCGATCAGTTCCCAACCCGCCGAATGATGTTCGCCGATCCAGGCTTCGTCGTAGCCCAGTTGGTCCAGCCACTCGATCAGCTCGATATCCCGCCGGATGGCGAGCGTTGGATTGTCTCCCACGCGGTGAAACGGCGCCAGAAAGATGCCGAAGATCAGGCCCTTGTGCGCCATGTGCGCGTCTCCATCGTGCTGCCTCGAAGTCTCAAGTAAGCTAGCGTGATTGATTGAGCCACGCCAAGCCGGAACGTCGCGGGGGCCATGCGACGCTTCGCTGCTTTCGGCAAGCTTGGTTTCCCGGGCGTCCGGTTCGTCGCCGTTGGCTGAGAGGTTGTTGATGTTGACGCTTTGCCTGTTCCGACATGCAAAATCGAGCTGGGATGTGCCGGGCATGAAGGATTTTGACCGCCCGCTCAACGAGCGGGGACGTGCCAGCGCGCCGGCCATGGGCCGCTTCATGGCCGCGCACGGCACGCGCCCGGACCGCATCGTGTCCTCGCCATCCCAGCGTACCCGCGAGACGCTGGATCTGGTGGTGCCAGCCCTTGGACCGCCACCCCCTCCCGTCCGTTTTGAAGACATGCTCTACTTGGCCAGCCCGGAAAAGCTTCTGGCCGTGGTCCGCGCGACCGATGCCGGCATCAAGACACTCATGCTGGTGGGTCACAATCCCGGCCTACATGACCTCGCCCTCGAGCTTATCGGCTCCGGCCCGAAAGACGCCCGCGTCTCGCTCGCTGAGAAGCTGCCAACCGCTGGGCTCGTCGTCATCGATTTCGCCACGGACGACTGGCGCATGATCAAGCCGGATGAAGGCCGCCTCGCCACCTTCATGTCGCCGCGCCGTCTGGATGCCGCCGCACCGCCTCGCGCTTGACGCCTGCGGCCGCCCTACCCTACACGTCAGACATGCTCCTTCTGATCGATAACTACGATAGCTTCACGTACAATCTCGTCCACTACTTGGGCGAGCTTGGCGCGGTGGCTGAGGTTGTGCGCAATGACAAGATCACGGTTGCAGAAGCGCTCCGCCTGAAGCCGAAAGCTATTGTCCTGTCGCCTGGCCCCTGTACTCCGACAGAGGCCGGTATCTGCCTGGACCTGATTGCCAAGGCTGGCCCTGACATCCCTCTTCTCGGAGTCTGTCTCGGACATCAGGCGATCGGCCAAGCCTACGGCGGTAAGGTGATCCGGGCGCCCGCCCCAATGCACGGCAAGATGTCCAAGATTGCGACCAAGGGCTTGGGCATCTTCCGCGGTGTGCCGCCGGAGTTCTCAGTGACACGCTACCATTCGCTGATCGTCGAGCGCGCGGGCCTGCCAGCCGACCTTGAGATTACCGCGGAGACGGCGGACGGCGTCATCATGGGCCTGCAGCACAAGACGAACCCAGTGCATGGCGTGCAGTTCCATCCCGAGAGCATTGCTTCCGAGCACGGCCACGATCTGCTCGCCAACTTCTTGTCGCTGGCGGGCCTGGCTCCGAAGCGTCGGAACGCAAAGGCGCAGCGCGTCGCAGCAGAATAAACCGCCTTCGGTCCGCAACCTCGCTCGCATCCCTTCGGAAAACACTGCATGCCCGCGCAAACGCTTAAGGCCCTGATCCAGAAGGTATCGACCGGCAAAACACTGGAGTCGGGAGAGATCCACACCGCGCTCGAGATCATGACCGACGGGCATGCCACGCAGGCCCAGATGGGCGCCTTCCTGATGGGGCTCAGGGTGCGTGGGGAGACCGTTGAAGAATTGACTGGCGCTTCGCAAATGATGCGTTCGCGAATGACGCGTGTCACTGCACCTGCTGGCGCTGTCGATATCGTCGGCACCGGTGGTGACGGCCACGGAACCTACAATGTCTCGACCTGCGCGGCCCTGGTAGCGGCGGGCGCCGGCGTCAGGATCGCCAAACACGGCAACCGCTCGGTTTCCTCGATTTCGGGCGCCTCCGATGTACTGGCGGCGCTCGGCGTAAAACTCGACATAAGTCCCGCACAGGTGAGCTGCGCGATCGATGCCGCCGGCGTCGGGTTCATGTGGGCGCCGCTGCACCACCCCGCTATGAAACACTGGGCACCGGTGCGAGCCGAGCTCGGCATTCGCACCCTGTTCAACCTGCTCGGGCCGATTTCGAACCCGGCCGGCGTTACGCGGCAGGTGGTCGGCGTCTTCTCCTGGCAGTGGGTGGAACCCATCGCAAACGTCCTGAAGAACCTCGGCGCAGAGCATGTCTGGGTCGTGCATGGTCACGACGGGCTCGACGAACTGACGACGACGGGGTCGACCGATGTCGCCGAATTGAAGGACGGCCGGATCACCGTGTTCGAGGTGACGCCGGCCGATGCAGGTCTTGCGCCGGCCAAGCTCACGGACCTCAAGGGCGGGGATGCCGCGACCAACGCGGCCGCGATCCGCGACGTCTTGGCAGGCAAGGCCGGGCCCTTCCGCGATATTGTGTTGCTGAACGCTGCCGCCGCACTGATTGTCGGGGGCAAGGTTACGTCGTTGGTCGACGGCGTGGCGCTCGCGTCCCGCGCCATAGACAGCGGCGCCGCCCGGTTGGCGCTCGATCGGCTGGTTGCCGTTACCAACCGTTGACTCTGCGGCACAACTGCCTGCCGCTACGCCGCTAGATTGCAACCGATCGGCCACACAGGCGTTGACAGCTCGCCCAACCCGACCAATATCAGCCGATGACAACAGCCAAGAAGCGTCCGTCACGCGCCAAAACCAAAGCCAAGGCGATCCGCAAGGCCAAGTTTCGCCTGGGCGAGGTCGTGCGCCACCGCATTCATCCGTTTCGGGGCATTATTTTCGACGTCGATCCGGTGTTTGCGTCAACCGATGAATGGTGGGAGTCGATCCCCGCAGAGATGCGTCCGACCAAGGATCAACCCTTTTACCATCTCCTCGCCGAGAACGATAAAACCGAGTATATCGCCTATGTTTCGGAGCAGAACCTCCTGCCTGATGACACCGGCGCACCGCTTCGGCATCCGCAAGTACCGGAGCTGTTCGTCGAGGAGAATGGCCACTATCACGCGAAGTTCGTGCAGGCCCATTGAGCGTGCGCCGCCGGGCGCGCCACTGAAAAAGGCCGCCCGTTGGGGCGGCCTTTGTTGTTATCGGCAACCGCGCCTTATTTCTTCTGGGCGGGAGCAGCCGGCGCCGCCGCCTTGGCTTGTGTCGGAGCCGGCTGTCCACCAGCAGCTTCGGCCGCCTTCTTCTGCTCCTCATAGAGGGCTTGCTGGCGCTGCGCGATCTGCTGCATCAGGCCTTTGCGCGCCTCACTGTATTTGGCGTTGTCGACGGGTTGTCCATCCAGCGCGGTCACGAAGCCGGTCAACGGCACTGGGAACGCGATCACCTGGCCGTTCGCATTGATCGAGTACACCATCACCCCAGCGCCAGACCGCAGCTGGTCCATAATCTCTTTCGTCAGATCGATCTCAGCCGTGCAGCCCGCGGGATGGCAAAGCGAGAAATTCAACTTGACCGGCGTGAGCTTGGTGTCGTCGACCTTTTCGTTCTTTTGCGCTTTATCCCAAAGTTCTTTGTTGTAGACCGACGCGCGCAGGCCGGGCTGGATCGCCATGCCGAGCGGCACCATCACCATGAGATGGGACTTATCGGCGCCTTCGACCTGACGGATGGCCGCCGAAACCAGCACCATGCCGGTGTTGCCGTCGAGACGCTCGTGATGGGTCAGGCAAATGCCCTTCTCCACCCGCGCGTCCTTGCCATCCTTGTCTTTCGTCATCATCGGCGCTTTTTCGCAGAGCTTGACCCAGGCGCTCTGTTCGCCGGCAGCTGCCGGCGCGGCGGCGGGAGCGGCTGCCGCTGGCGCCGCTTTGGCCGGCTCATTCTTCTTCTGCTGCGCCATTGCGCTACCCGCGGCAAACGCCACGGCGACACCCGCCACAAGGCAAAGACCGCGCGCCGCGCTCATCCTGAAAGCCTGTACGATCATGACCACCCCTGCCTTTCGTTATCGCTCCGGATCGTCCGGACGCGTGTGCGGTTCTGGCGGCATCAGCCCGCCGATCCAACCACATTCCCCTGCATCCCGGCGTACGAACCAGATACCACTCCGTGATCCACAAGGCAGTAATGGTCCGATTGCGGCAATCCCGTGGCCTCCGCGAACTGCTGCGGCAACATGGTCACCTTTACTCTGGGTTGTGGAACATGCCCTGAAATGGATCGAGCTTACAGCCACTGTGGCGCGCCTAATCAAACGGAATACGGAACCGACTTGCCCGAGACCAGATTCTGCCCACAGGTTGTGCAATGTATGGTCCGGCGCCCATCGCCGCCGACGAGGCTTCATGGCACACCACGCCCGGAATCAACTCTCCAGACGCCTGTGGAGACGCCTGTGGATTGGCGTGCTTGCAACATTGGGCCCCGGAGCGGCGATTGCGGTGTTATCGCCCTCGGCGGCCCAGACCGGCCACGGGCTCGCCATGCATGGCCCCCCGGCCCTGCCCGTTGCGTATTCGCATTTCCCCTATGTGCGCCCCGACGCCCCCAAGGGTGGCAGTATTACACTTGGCCAACTCGGCTCCTTTGACAGTCTCAATCCACTGATCGTGAAGGGTGTCGCGGCCAACGGCGTGCGCGAACACGTTTACGAGAGCTTGCTGACGCGCTCCGCCGACGAACCGTTCACCCTCTATGGGCTGATCGCCAAGCGTATCGAGGTGCCGGATGACCGGCGCAGCGTGACCTTCCACCTCGATCCCGATGCCCGCTTCTCCGACGGCAAGCCGATCACGCCCGACGACGTACTTTTTTCGTGGGCTCTGCTCAAGGACAAGGGCCAGCCCTACCACCGCGCGCACTATCGCGGCGTGACCAAGGCCTGGTCGCCTGCAGCGGGCGTCGTCCAGTTCATCTTCAGCGAGGACGGCAATCGCGAGGCGCCGCTGTTGCTCGGCCTGATGCCTGTCTTGCCGAAACACCGTATCGATGCCGAGACATTTGAACGAACGACGTTTGATGCGCCGGTTGGCTCGGGCCCCTACGTCGTGGCCAAGGTCGATCCGGGCCGCAGCGTCATCTATCGACGCAATCCCCAGTGGTGGGGCGCAGACAAAGCGCCCAATCGCGGGCGCTTCAACTTCGACGAGATCCGTTACGAGTTCTTCCGCGACCAGACCACGCTGTTCGAAGCCTTCAAAATTGGGGAGGTCCACCTTCGCGCCGAAGACGACGCGGGGCGATGGGCTGAAGGCTACGACTTTCCCGCAGCCAAAGACGGTCGCATCGAGCGCGCCGAAATTGCGACGGGACTACCCGCCGGCATGACCGCCCTGGTCATGAACACCCGCCGTCCCGTCTTTTCCGACCCGCGCGTACGTCGCGCCATGATCCTGATGCTCGACTTCGAGTGGATCAACCGCAATCTCTTCCATGGCCACTACACGCGCACGCAAAGCTTCTTTGAGCGATCGGAATTGTCCTCTCATGGAAAACCCGCCGACGCAGTGGAACAAGCGCTGTTGAAGCCCCATGCCACCAGCATCAAGCCGGAGATCCTTGCCGGAACGCATCGGTTTCCGGTCAGCGACGGTAGCGGCCACAACCGGCAAAATCTGCAGGCCGCCTTTGCCCTCCTCAGGGAGGCCGGCTATGCGCAAGCGGGCGGCAAGCTCGTGCACACCAAAACCCGGCAGCCGTTCGCCTTCGAGATGATGGCCGGTTCACGGGCAGAAGAGCGCGTGTTCCAGGCCTTCGCCAAGCCGCTGGAGCGGCTTGGCCTCGATGTCAAGATCCGGCTGGTCGACAGCGCGCAGCGCTGGGCCCGCATGAAGACGTTCGATTTTGACATGGTGCAGTGGACCTGGGGGGCCTCGCTCTCACCTGGTAACGAGCAAATGAACCGGTGGAGTGTGGAAAGCGCCTCGATCGACCTCTCGCTGAACTATGCGGGCGTGAAAGACCCGGCCTCCAATGCCCTGATCGATGCCTTGCTGTCAGCGCGAGAGCGACCAGAATTCGTGTCAGCCGTGCGAGCGCTGGACCGCCTGCTGCTGTCCGGCGACTACGTGATCCCGCTCTACCACGCCAAAACACATTGGATTGCACATTGGAGCACTCTCGGCCGGCCGGCCCGCTCGCCGCTCACCGGATTTGCCCTGGACACCTGGTGGTGGGCCGGCCGATAGCCGCTCAACCGCTAAGCACGATGAACTCCTCCGCTTGACGCGGCGGTATGCGGGGCGGCATAGTTCCAGTGTAGTTGTCGTACCGCTCACGTGTGGGGATTAGGCGTGAACAAACATATTTTACGATTGCTAGCCGCTGGTCTGTTGACTGGAATTTGCCTCACGGCCGCGCAGGCCACACCGCCAACCTTAGGCCAGATGCGAACGCCCGGCCCAGGCGAGGCTGTCCTGGTTCACGCGGCCCAAACACGGATCAAAGCCGTGCCCCAAACCCGTGTCATCGTTACGCTGAAGCCCGCGACCGGCAGCTCCATTGCGCAAGCGCAGAATACCGTCATCAAGGCGCTGAAAAAGCATCGCTACACGGTTACCCGGAAATATCAGAGTTTGCCGCAGATGGCGCTGTCCGTCGATGCCAAGGCGCTTGCGGTTCTGAAGGCACATCCTCTCGTAGTACAGGTGGCCGAAGACGGGCTCAGTGCACCGCAGGGTTTGAGCAAACCAAACTGACAAGCAAAATTGACGTCGTTAACCACCGGCAAGACTTACCTGACGCACAACATTCAGAGGCATACCATGTTGCAGAAACCTTCCCGCTTCGCGCGCACGATCCTGTTCGGTGCGGCCTTGGCCAGCACCGCACTTTTCGCCCTACCCGCGGCTGCCCAGACGCCAGCCCTCCAGACAAAGGCGGGCGCTGAGTTCAGTGCTATTTCGCAGCGCATGACCGAGCAGGGCGGCACCGCCCGTGTCATCGTCCGCCTCGCGGTTCCCTTCGACGCCGACGCGGTGGGCAAATCAGCGAAGGTGATGGCCGATACGGCGGCCATCCTCGCGCCGATGCAGTCTGCGATTGCCGACCTGATCACCGGCAATGACGCTGCCAAGATCGCCCGCATGCAGGTGCGCCAATACACCCATCTCCCGTTCATGGCGATGTCGGTCACTTCCGTCGAACTAGAGGCGCTCGCCGCCGATCCGCGCGTTGCCAGCATCCAGGAAGATCAACTCAGTGCCCCGACGCTCGACGAGAGCGTGCCGCTGATCGGCATGACCACGGCTCCCGCCGCCAGCGCGACCGGTAGCGGTTTCATGGTCGCAGTCGTCGACACCGGCGTTGCGCCGCACAGCTCGTTCCTCGCCGGCAAGATCGTCGAGGAAGCCTGCTTCTCGACGGCAACGTCAAATGCGAACTATTCGTCCGTCAGCATCTGCCCAAATGGCGCTGCCTCGCAGACCGGGGCCGGTGCCGCAAACATTTCCGGTACGTGCACGATTTCCGGTTGCGATCACGGAACCCACGTCGCTGGCATCGCAGCCGGCAAGCGGACCAGCGGGTCCAACGTCCTACGTGGCGTGGCATCCGACGCGACGATTTTTGCCGTAGCGGTATTTGCACGTTTCACGAATATAACCGTTGGTGGAGTCTGCGGGACCGGAACACCGGTCGGCACGCAATGTGTCCTGGCGTTCACCTCAGATCAGATTGCTGGTCTTGATCGGATCATTGCTCGCAGGGCGGCGCTCCCGCAAACACTCGCATCGGTCAACATGAGCTTGGGCGGCGGCAACAACGCTGGAACCTGCGATGGCGACACGCGCAAACCGGCGGTTGACACCCTGCTGGCCGCCAACGTGGCGACCATCATCGCCTCCGGCAACGACGGCTTGACTGCCGGAGTAGGCGCCCCAGGTTGTATCTCGACCGCAATCACAGTGGGTTCGACAACGAAGACAGATGGACTGTCGTCATTTTCAAATTCATCCGCCGTTGTCGACTTGTTGGCACCCGGCAGTTCGATCACGTCCTCCGTATTCGCTGATGGTTTTGGCGGCAAGAGCGGCACGTCGATGGCGACGCCAACGGTCGCAGGCGCATTCGCTGCGATCCGCAGTGCCGTCCCCGCTGCCACGGTCGCGCAGATCGAGGCCGCGCTGAAATCAACCGGGCTCCCGATCACAGACGGGCGCGTGGCGGGCGGCCAGACGAAACCACGTATTCGCGTGGACCTCGCAATCAGCCAGCTCACCGGTGGCGGCGGCGGTTCGCCAAACAACAACTTTGCCAGCGCCACAACCATCTCCGGCAGCAGCGGTACCGCCACCGGCAACAACGCCACCGCGACTCGAGAATCCGGCGAACCGGTGCACTACAGCGGCACGACCGGAAACAAGTCGCTCTGGTGGAGATGGACCGCACCTGCCACGGGTCAGGCGACGTTTGACACGAGCAGCAGCGCCTTCGACACCGTGTTGGCAATTTACGCTGGGTCGTCGTTGACGGGGCTTTCGCAGATCGTCAGTGGCGACGACACGCCGTCGACGGTTCAAAGCCGCGTCAGCTTCCACGCCGTCGGCGGCACAACCTATAATATTGCCGTCGATGGGTTCTCGTCGGGGACGACTGGGGGAGCCGTCTCACTGAATTGGAGCCACACGACGAGCCAGGGCCCAGCTGGGCTGGTGGCGGCCATTCTACCCTATGCGCGATCGGTTCAGGTGGGCGTGCCAGCCACAGCGTTTGCGACGATCATCAACGCGACCGGCGGGGCGGCGACCGGGTGCTCGATTCAGATGCCCCACAACCAAGCCGTTCCCGGCGTCTTCCAGTACCGGGCCGCGGACGCCAGTAACGTGTTCAACGCACCGCTGAATTCGCCGGTCGATATCCCAGCCGGAGCCCCGCGGCAGTTCGTCTTCGGCTTCACGCCATCCGCGACATTTGCTGCCACCGACATCCGGCTGGTGTTCGACTGCGAGAATACCCAGCCGGTCACGACCTTCAACGGGCTGAACACGTTTCTGCTGTCGTCGTCCTCAACCCCGGTGCCCGATATGGTCGCGATTTCGGCCACGGCCACCAACAACGGCATCATGAACGTGCCGCCCACGAGCGGCGCCTTCGCCACGGCCGCAATCAATATCGGCGCGGCCGGCACGATCCTGGCCACGGTCGATACGGGCAGCGCCAGCCTTCCACTGGCGTTGGGCCTATGCCAAACCGATGCGGCTGGCGCCTGCTTGGTAGCGCCGGCCGGCTCAGCCTCGGTCGCCGTACCCAACAACGGTATTGTCACGTTCGCAATCTTTGGGACGGCATCAGGAGCCATCCCGCTCGATCCGGCGATCAGCCGTGTGTTTCTGCGGCTCTCGTCGGACGGTGTGGTGCGCGGTGCTACCAGCGTCGCCGTGCAAACCACCGCCAGCGACGCCAAACTCGCTGTCGGCCGCTAGCTTGGCCAAATCGACCTGAGTGACGCGGGCGGCGCGAGGCAACTCTCGCCGCCACTGCCTGTCAAATTTGAGTTGTGGCGGCGCGCCCGGGCCAAGGCCATGTCTCGCCTGAAATCAAGAATCGCCTCAGACAGTGTCTGCGCCGGGCGATGGTATAGCTGGCCGTTGCCCAGCGCATAATGCGGTCAAAGACCAAGTCTATGCCGACGCGATAGGACGATCCCACGCGGCTCGTCCGTTAGCCTCCCGAAAGGAGAACCATGACAAGCCAGCCACTGAGGACTCCGGTCGCTCGCCGGCTGCTGACCCGCCTCCTCGCAGCGTGCCCTCTGCTGGCCATCGCCGGGCAGCAGGCCATTTCTGGCAAGTCGGCCAAGTCCCAGTTAAGGTCCGAGGCCGCGACCGGCATGACCATCCACATCGACCCGCAGACCGGTGCGACAGTCAAGACACCCACGCCAGGAACCGTACCGCTGAGGCTCACTCCCCAGGAGCAGCAGGGGTTGAACACGTCCGATCAAGGACTCGTTGAGGTGCCAGGTTCACAACCAGGCGGCGGCATCAAGGTCGATCTACAGGGGCGCTTCCAAAGCCCGCTGGTCGGAACGGTCGATGGCTCCGGCAAATTCAGAATGCAGCACCTCGGCGACGCGTCCAAAGGCAGCGACAAGAAGTGATCTGACTGACGATCCCGGGGGCACCACAATGTCGTTCAGAAATGCGATGCGTCACGGCCTACTATTATTGGCCGTTATCGGGGGCGCGATGCTTCCCGCCGCACAAGCCGCGACGATCATTGTCGTCAACAATGACGGCGCCGGCGAAGGCTTCAACGATCCGGCTCCCGTTGCGCCGGTCGGCGGCAATACCGCCACCACGCTCGGCGCTCAACGACTGGTCGCCTTCCAACGCGCAGCCGACATTTGGGGTGCTCGCCTCGCCGGTTCCGTCGCGATCCGCGTGCGCGCCCAGTTCGATCCGCTTACCTGTTCCGCAAACAGTGCGATCCTCGGATCGGCCGGCCCCATTAGTGTCTTCCGCGACTTTGCTGGCGCGCCCGTCGCCGCGACCTATTATCCCTCCGCCTTGGCCAACACGCTGCGCGGACTTGATCTCGACCCGAGCAGCGATGACATCAGCGCGACGTTCAATAGCTCGATCGGGACCACCTGCCCGTTTCCAAACACCTGGTATTACGGGTTGGATGGAACGCCCCCGGGCAATCAGATCGATTTCGTAACAGTCCTTTTGCACGAGCTGGGCCACGGTTTGGGTTTCTTGACGCTCGTCAACCTGACGACAGGCGCCAAGTTTGCAGGTGCTAATGATGCCTACATGCTCCACCTCGAGCACCATGGTGCCGCGCCTGCTGACTACCCGAGCATGTCGGACGCTCAGCGCCTGACCGCCAGCACCGCCACCGGCAACCTTCACTGGACCGGGTCCAACGTCAGAGCGGCAGCCGGTGTCCTTTCGGCCGGCGCCGTCGGCGACCACGTCCGCATGTACGCGCCCAACCCGGCGCAACCAGGCTCGTCGGTATCGCACTTCGACACGGCCTTAACGCCGAACCAACTGATGGAGCCGAGCTACACGGTGCCGCTGCAGACGCCCGTGCTCGAGCTTCCGCTGTACCAGGACATCGGCTGGTCGCTGACGTCGAGTCCAGCGCTGACCGTATCGCCGTCGGGCGGATTGACGTCTGCGGGTGTCGTTGGTGGGCCGTTCTCGCCGGCTTCGCAGACCTTCACACTCCAGAACAGCGGGTCGAGCGCGATCAACTGGACGGCGACCTCCAGCAACACGACGGTCGCAACCGTGAGCGCCCCATCAGGCTCGCTGGCCGGTGGCGCGTCCACGACGGTGACCACCGACATCGCGGCTGGGGCCGCGGCGCTGGCGGCTGGCAGTTACGCCGCGACCATTACCTTCACAAACACCACGAACGGAAACGGAAACACGACGCGGCCCGTCAGTCTCGCGATCACCTCGAGTCCAGCGCTGACCGTATCGCCGTCGGGCGGATTGACGTCTGCGGGTGTCGTTGGTGGGCCGTTCTCACCGGCTTCGCAGACCTTCACACTCCAGAACAGCGGGTCGAGCGCGATCAACTGGACGGCGACCTCCAGCAACACGACGGTCGCAACCGTGAGCGCCCCATCAGGCTCGCTGGCCGGTGGCGCGTCCACGACGGTGACCACCGACATCGCGGCTGGGGCCGCGGCGCTGGCGGCTGGCAGTTACGCCTCGACCATTACCTTCACAAACACCACGAACGGAAACGGAAATACGACGCGGCCCGTCAGTCTCGCGATCACCTCGAGTCCAGCGCTGACCGTATCGCCGTCGGGCGGATTGACGTCTGCGGGTGTCGTTGGTGGGCCGTTCTCACCGGCTTCGCAGACCTTCACACTCCAGAATAGCGGGTCGAGCGCGATCAACTGGACGGCGACCTCCAGCAACACGACGGTCGCAACCGTGAGCGCCCCATCAGGCTCGCTGGCCGGTGGCGCGTCCACGACGGTGACCACCGACATCGCGGCTGGGGCCGCGGCGCTGGCGGCTGGCAGCTACGCCTCGACCATTACCTTCACAAACACCACGAACGGAAACGGAAATACAACGCGGCTCGTCAGTCTCGCGATCACTCCGGTCACAGCCGGGCGTGCCAACGACAACTTTGCCAACGCAACAATCATCTCTGGTGTCAGCGGATCCGTTAGCGGCAACAACGCCACGGCCAGCCGCGAGGCGGGCGAACCACTCCATTTTACCGGCACGAGCGGAACCAGTTCGCTCTGGTGGCGCTGGACGGCTCCTGCGACGGGGCAGGCCACATTCGCTACTAACGGCAGCGCATTCGATACCGTGACAGCGGTCTATGCCGGATCGTCGCTGACCGGCCTCACACAGATCATGAGCAATGACAATGCGTCCACAGGCCTCCAAAGCCGGCTGAGCTTTCACGCCTTAGCCGGCATGGAATACTCCATTGCGGTCGATGGATACGGCGCTGCGAACACGGGTAGCGTGTCGCTCAGTTGGAGTTTCACGGCGAGCCAGGGCCCAACCGGGCTGGTTGCAGCCATACTTCCCTACGCCCGTTCAGTCTCAACCGGCACGATTGCGACAGCCTTCGCCACCATCGCCAACGCGACTGGCGCACCGGCGACCGGCTGCTCGCTGCAGATGCCGGGCAACCAAGGGCTGCCTGGCCTGTTCCAGTACCAAACGGCAAGCCCCGCGAACGTACTGACCGGCTCCGTAAACACGACGGTCGACATCCCTGCGGGCGGCTTCCAGCAGTTCGTGTTCGGTTACACGCCGTCGGCCTCGTTGGCGGCAACGGACATACGGCTGGTTTTTGACTGCGAGAACACGGCACCGGTCGAAACGATCGTCGGCGTGAATACGTTCCTGCTGTCGTCCTCCAGCACGCCCGCTCCGGACATGGTCGCGATTGGCGCCACAGTCGGCAATGACGGCATCATGAATGTGCCGCCGGCGGGCGGGTTCTTTGCGGCAGCCGCCGTCAACATCGGTGCGGCGGACCTGATCACGGCCACGATCGACACCGGCAGCGCGTCCCTGCCCCTGAGCATCGCCATTTGCCAGTCGGATCCGACCGGCGCGTGTCTTGCGCCACCATCAGCGTCGGTTGGCGTGACGGTTGCGACCAACGAGGTCGTCACTTTCTCAATCTTTGCCTCGGCGTCGGGTGCTATTCCGTTCAGCGCAGCGACGAACCGTGTCTATTTGCGTCTCGCCTCGGGGGGCGTCGTGCGCGGTGCCACCAGCGTCGCGGTCCGAACCACGGCCAGCGATCATAAAGTCGCGGGCGGCCAGTAGGCAGGCCGACCGAACGTGCCCCTCCTACGGCTGACATGGCTTTCTGGCGCGGGCGTATCGGCTAACGGGTGGGCGTGCGGGCAAGGAACGCCTCAAGCTCGGGTCGCGTCGGCAGTCCGGCCCGGCCACCGAGCCGCATACATTTCAAGGCTGCCACCGCGCAGGCAGCCCGCGCGCACTCGTCATCCGGCCGCCCCTCGGCGAGCATCAGGGCGAAGGCCCCGTGAAACGCATCGCCGGCGCCAGTTGTATCGACGGCATCGACATTGAACCCCGTACAACCACCGTGCCTGCCGTCCTTACGGCGCCATAGATAGCCGCGAGGGCCCAGCGTCACACCCACGTACTGAGGGCCGGTCGTCAAAACATCGGCAAGCCGTGCCTGATCGTCGTCGCCCCGCGCGAACTCACGCAGCGCTGGCGCGGAAAAGACCACGTAATCCGCCACCTTCAGCAGTCCGGGCAGCGCCTCGCGTGCACCGAGATCAGCGTCAAGGAGGGTTGTCACGCTGTCGCGCTTCGCGCGTTCCAAGACGCTTCGGGTGGCCTCCAGCCAGCGCAAGTCCGCCAAAACCACGTCGGCCTCGGCGATCCGCTCGAGTGGAAGCCAGCTGGTGCCCGAGGGAATTGACGTATCGCGCATGCCCACAATGAGGCGCTCGCCCGCGTCGTCGACGATGATCGCCGAGGTCGACGAACGGGCGTCGTCAAAGCCATAGACGTAGCGCGTGTCGATCTTCTCCGCCTTGAGACCAGCGCGAATGATTGCGGCAGCGTTGTCCTCCCCGAGCCGGCTCCAGAGCTCGACGCTGGCGCCCAGGCGGGCTGCAGCGACGGCAGCATTGGCCGCCATCCCGCCTCCGACCTCGATCGCCTCCAGCGCGCGCACCTTGGTTGGCTCCGGCGGAAACGCCGTGATCCGATAGATGCGGTCGAGGGCCGCATGTCCGACCGAAATCAGGCGTTTTGGCTCAGGCATACAGGGTCCTAGGGCGGCGGTTCGTCGGCGCCACGCACGTCTCGGAACAAAACGCGTTCGAGAACTGGCGGCACTCTAGGGGGAAAGCGGCGTCGGATGAAGCCTTTCCTTACCGCAGGCGAAACGCGGCACGCTCATCGGCGTCAAGTTGGCTGACGAGGTTGACCTCCCACGCGAGATAGGCACGTGCCGCATCGAGATTGCCTTCGTTGCGTCCGAGCGTGTGGAAAATGAAGTCGATGCAGGCGGCATCCGGCGGGTCATTCGGCGTTACAGCCCGCTTCTCACCGGCAGCCTCCCATGCCTTGAGGCCACCCTTGAGCAACGCCACATCCCCGGCGCCCGCCTCAGCCAGATCGAGCGCTGCCAGTCCCGCGATTGCGGCATCATCGGACACCAGCACGACCGGCTTCGACGTGTCCTTGACCACCGCCCCGACCCGGGGCCGGATCGACCACTGGGAGCCCGGGATGTGGCCGCGCCGGAAATCCATACTTGGCCGCAGATCGAGCACCGTTACGCCTTTAGCACCGAGCAAAGCGGCGACATCACCGGCGCCAACCTCGCGCAGACGGATGCGCGCGGCATCGAAACCGGGCTTGCCGGCCGCGACGATGCCCGACGCCTCGAACGCCGCTCGCGTCGCCGGCGTCTCGCTCACAACCGACGCTTCATGCCCGAGCTGGCGGAGCCACGCGGCCACCATCAGCGCGCGAATGCCCTCGCCGCTATCCGACAGGATGATGCGTCCGCCCTTGACGCCGACCCACTGGTCGGTCGCCTGCTGCAGCTGGCCGCCGGGCGCATGCGCAAAGCCTGGCAACGCACCGCGATTGAACTCCTCGGCCGTGCGGACATCGAGCAGGTAGGTCGATCGTCCCGGGTCGCGGCTCGCCGCAATGGCTCCATCGGCGTCGATCGTCGTTACGCCGTGGTGTTCGGCATGCCTCCGGGCTTGGCTCCGCTTCCTCTCGAGGGCCACGGGTGACAGATCCCCCGATGGCGCGCGCCGGTCAGCGCCCTTCTCGACGTTCAGTCCCAGGAGCCACCAGCCCTGCGTTCCGTTCTCGAGGGCCACCACATCGTTAGGCACGCCCAGATCGATCAGGGTCTGCGCGCCGATGATCGAGCGCGTGCGGCCTGCGCAATTGACGACGATCTTGGTTTTGGGGTCCGGCGCGATGCCGTCGATGTGCAGCGCCAGCTCACCGTTCGGACAACTGATACCGCCGGGAATGTTGAAATTCTGGTACTCGGCCCACGTTCGACCATCGACGATCACCATGTTTTCGCCGCGGTCCTGCATGCCAACGAGATCAGCGCAGGTGATGCGCGGCGTGTGGCGCTCGATCTCGATCAACTCGCCGAACGTTTTGCTCGGGACGTTGACGCCCTCAAAGAGCGTATAGCCGGCTGCCGCCCACGCCTGGACCCCGCCGGTGAGGACGCTGACATTGGTGTAGCCCAGGGACCCGGCGCGTCGCGCGGCAATGGCCGCCGTCCCCTCGCCTCCGTCGAACATCACCATCCGCACGGTCTTGCGCGGCGCGAGGCGTTCGAGATCCAGCTCGAGCCGGCTATAGGGCAGCGGCACGGTATGGAACGGATGACCCTGGCTGTAGGCGCCGAGTTCGCGCACGTCGAACAGCGCGATCTCGTCGGGCTGGCGCAACAGGGCTTTCAGGGATTTGGCGTCGATCGATCCGGGCATGGCGTCCTCCTCGTTGCCCCCGAGAGTAGGCCAACTTTCGCGGCCAAACGAGAGGGAATGGTTTTGCTAGAGCTTGTTGCCCAGGGCCGCTAGGCTTTAATGATGCGGTCCTTGTTGCCCATGTACGGTCGCAGCGCCTCAGGGATGGTGATCGAGCCGTCGGCCTGCTGGTAATTCTCCATCACGGCAACCAGCGTGCGCCCGACCGCGAGGCCGGAGCCGTTCAGCGTGTGCACGAAACGGACGTCTTTTGAGCCTTTTGGCCGGTAGCGCGCGCCCATGCGCCGGGCCTGGAAGTCGCCGCACACCGAGCACGACGAGATTTCGCGATAGGCGTCCTGCCCCGGCAGCCACACCTCGATGTCGTAGGTTTTCTGCGAGGCAAAGCCCATGTCGCCGGTGCACAGCAACATCGTGCGGAACGGCAGGCCGAGGCGTTCGAGGATGGTCTCGGCGCACCTGGTCATGCGCTCGTGCTCTTCGAGGGATTTCTCCGGCGTGGTGATCGAGACCAATTCCACCTTCGAGAACTGGTGCTGGCGGATCATGCCGCGCGTGTCTTTGCCGGCAGCCCCCGCCTCGGAGCGGAAACACGGAGTCCACGCAGTGAACCGTTTCGGTAGCGCGTCCTCGTCCAGGATTGTTTCGCGGACGAGATTGGTCAGCGGAATTTCGGCGGTTGGGATGAGGAAGAAAGCCTCCGCTTCGCCCACGACACCAATTTGCTTCGCGGCTTCAGAACAAGACTGCTTCCAGAGCGCAGCTCTTGTGCGCATCACCTCCCTGTTATCCGGATCGAACGGTAGCCCTGTTGCCTCCCATGCCTTGTCGATAGCTGGCTTAGCCAAGTTCAATATCTTCCACTGCGTATCTTCACTGAAAAACTTCGTTGTCTTAAACAAATCATCTTCGAATTTTGGAAGATTGCCAGTTCCATATGCGGAATGGGTTTTGACCAGCAATGGCGGCACGACTTCGGTGTAGTCGAACTCGTCGGTGTGGATGTCGAGCATGAACTGCGCTAACGCGCGTTCCATCCGCGCGAGCTGGCCCTTGAGGTACACGAACCGCGCGCCGGACACTTTCGCCGCGGTCTCGAAGTCCATGAGCCCGAGCGCTTCGCCGAGCTCGAAATGCTGCTTCGGCTTAAGTCGAGTGTTGCGGCCGGCACCGCCTTCGCGATCGCCGCTGCGGCGGACTTCCTTGTTGCCGGTCTCATCCGTGCCGAACGGCACCTCATCGAGCGGCAGGTTCGGAATGACTGCCAGCTCCGCCTCGATCGCCGCGTCGAGCCTCTTTTCTTCTTCCTCGCCTTTGGCCAGCACGTCTTTCAGTGCCGCTACCTCGGCCATCAGTTTCGCGGCCGTCGCTTCATCCTTTTGCGCCTTGGCTTTGCCGATGTCTTTCGACGCCGCATTACGGCGCGCCTGTGCCTCCTGCAGCTTGGTTACGTGGGCGCGGCGCTGCTCATCGAGTTTGAGGATCGCCTCGGCCGAAAACTTCCCGTCCTCGATACCAAGGATGCCGCGCCGCTTCAGGCCCGCGTCGAACGCCGCCGGATTGTCGCGAATGGCCTTGATGTCGTGCACGGGAACAGTCCTCGGTTGGTCTTTGCGTTGGCCACAGCAGCAAGCAGGATCGCGTCCAGGCGACGCTTGAGATCACGCAGCGTCATCCTTGGCAGCCGTTTCAGCGTCCTTCTTGGCGACCCAGTCGACGACCAGGATCGAGGCCTCATAGAGCAGGATGGTCGGCGCCATCATGGCGATCATCGAGAACGGATCGGGCGGCGACAACACCGCCGACGCACCCGTGATCGCCACGATCGCATAGCGCCGGAACGATCGCAGGCCCGCTGCATCGACCACGCCGGCGCGCGCCAGCAAGGTCAGGATCACCGGCAGCTGGAAGCAGATGCCGAAGCCGAAGATCAGCGTCATGATCAGTGACAGATATTCCGACACCTTCGGCAGCAGCTCGATGGCCGCCTTGCCGTCACCACCCACCTGCGGCGTGATGTCGAGCGAGAACTGGATCAGCAGCGGCATCACCACCCAGTAGACGACGAGTGTGCCCAGCATGAACAGCAGCGGCGTCGCTATGAGGTATGGGACGAAAGCCTGCTTCTCGTTCTTGTAAAGCCCGGGCGCCACGAATTTGTAGATCTGGTTGGCGACGATCGGGAACGAGAGGCACGCGGCGCCAAACATCGCAAGCTTGATGTTGGTGTAGAGCTGCTCGAGGAAGTGCGTCGCGATCAGTTTGCACTTGTCGTCGCCGACCACGCGGCAATAGGGCCCGACGAGCACGTTGTAGATCGGCCGGGCGAAATAGAAGCACAGAATGAACATGCCGAAGAACGCGACCAGCGAATGGATCAGCCGCTGGCGCAGCTCGATCAGATGCTCCATCAACGGCGCCTTGGAGGCGTCGATGTCATCCTGGCCCTCGCGCTTCGGCTCGTCCCCCTTGTCGTCTCGGTCGCCGCGCTTCGGTGTCATGTCCTGCATGGTTCAGGCCCCCGTCTTGACGGGTTCGGCAGCGGCGGGTGCGCCACTCTCTGTGACCATCTTCACCGGCGCCGGCGGCAAATCGCCAGCCAGCACAGGAAAGCCATCGGCATCGACCGCGGTCGCCTCGCTTTTCACGGCCTGATCCGCGCGCTCGGCCACCGGGTCGACCTCGCGCTTGACCTCGTCCATTTCCTTGTCGACCGTCCGCTCGACCTCTCGCAGCGTGTCCTTCGCCTCCTGGCCAAGGGTCTCGACGTCCTTCTTGAGTTCAGCCAACTCGCTGTCGCGCATGGCGTCGTCGAACTGCTGGCGGAACTCGGCGGCCTGACGCTTGATCATGCCCATGTACTTGCCGACCGTGCGCAAGAGCAAAGGTAGGTCCTTTGGGCCGACCACGATCAGCGCGACGACGGCCAGGATCAGCAGCTTTGATGACGTGATATCGAACATCGGTCCTGCGGGCTCATGGTCGTGGGGTTGGCCTGGCGGTGGAAGCTTGCACGCCCGGCCCCCCGCTCAAACAGCGAGCGCCGCCCCGGTTGGTCCGAGCGGCGCCTGCGGTCCTTGGATCTCCAACGCGATCAGGAGACCTTGCTGCCGGGCGCGCCCGTGGTCACCTCAGGCGATTTGCCGGCTTCGATGGTCTTGGGCGCATCCGGCTTCTTGGCGACGTCGTCGTCCTCGGCCAGGCCCTTCTTGAAGCTTTTGATACCCTTGGCGAAGTCACCCATGATCGCCGATATCTTGCCGCTACCGCCGAACATGATCAGCGCGATCGCCAGAAAGATCAGCCAGTGCCAGACGCTCAAGCTACCCATTGAATTGGAACTCCATTTTCAGAACCCGGCGGTGTGGCCCGCGCGCCGTCCTGCCTTTGTTCACTCTGCCCTACTATCGCAGAAACGGCCCCTGCCAGCAAGGGTTGGCCGGGCCATTTTGGGAGCGCGCTTAACCCGCCCGAGGCTCGCCTGTGGGCGCCTGCGGCAGCTCCTCAGCCGGAAACACCAGCACCCGCTCCGGATCGATGGTCACGGTGATATCGGCACCCTTTGGTTGCGCCTCGCTTTCCCGCATGCGCACCCGCAACGGCTTTTCGAAGCCCTGGACTGCCACCTCCAGAATGGCGGCGTCGCCCAGGAACTTCACATCCATGACGCGCCCGGGCTGGCCCTCTCCTGCTGCGCCGATCTTGATCCAACGCTGACGCAGGCACAGCACCGCACGTTCCCCCTCCGCAATGGCCGGAACAAAGAACGTTCCGACCGGGGTCCTGAGCGCGCCCCCGACCACGGTCCAAGGCACCTCGTTGATCTCGGAGAACAGGCGCGCCACGAACAAATCCTCGGGATGGCGGTGCAGATCCTGCGCCTTGCCGACCTGGATGATCCGGCCATTCCGCATCACCGCGATGCGATCGGCCAGGCGCATCGCCTCCTCCGGCTGGTGGGTGACGATCATCGATGTGGCTCGCGTCTCGCGCAGCAGGGCCAGCGTCTCTTCTTGCAGGCGCTCGCGCAGTTGGATGTCGAGCCCAGAGAACGGCTCGTCCATCAGCATGACCGCCGGCCGGGGCGCAATGGCGCGGGCCAGCGCCACGCGCTGTTGCTCGCCGCCCGACAGCACATGCGGATACTGGTTGGCGAAGCGATCGAGGCCAACGCGAGCGAGCACCGCCAGGGCCTCGCGGTCCGCGACCTCGCGCGGCAGCGCGCGCAGCCCGAAGGCCACATTGTCGCGGATGGTCAGATGGGGAAACAGCGCGAAGTCCTGGAACATCAGGCCGACATGGCGCTCTTCCGGCGGCACGAAACGGTTGGGCCCGGCGACCTCGCTGCCACTGATCAACACCCGCCCGGCCGACGGCTTTTCGATCCCCGAAGCGACCCGCAGCAACGTGGTCTTGCCCGATCCGGAGGCACCCAGCAGACAGACGACCTCACCGGGCGCGATCTCGAGCGAGACGCCGCGCAAGGCATAAGTGTCCTCATAGCGCCGCTCGACGCGCTCGAAGGTGAGGCTCGCCGCAAACGTGGCGCCGGCGCGCCCGGCCGCTCGATCGGTTGCGGCGGCGAGCGGGTCGGCGGCGGCCTTTTTGCGGGCAAAGAAGTCGGGGATCTTCAACGGTCAACCTCGGGGGCCATCCGGAGGTCCAAGTGCCGGCCGTGGCTGGCTGGACCCTAAGCAAACTCCCAAGATCGGGTCAACGGCATTGGGCGGTTGCACAATTTTCAAGGTTTGTTGTCGGGTGGCCACGACAGGCCGCGTCTAGCGGCGCCGCCGAGATGCCGGCAGCAAACACCGGCTCACTTCAATTTTGGGCGTGAAATCAACAACTAGCGACATCGTTCAACCCGTCCGTAAGAGCGCGTGACGCTGATTCCGTGTTTTTGCGCGGCGTGTTGTGCGTCTCGGTAAGGTGTGCCAAGTTTCAGCATGGTCGGTGTTGCGGCCTGACGGAGTTAGGGTTCTTCCGGCAACGACTTTTTTGTCAATTTTTGCTACTGCTGTTCGGAAATCCGAGCCGTCATGAGCCCCGCGATATTGGGAGGCTGACATGGCTATTGTTCGCACATCTAAATCAACTGGGTCGCTAATTCTGCTGCTGACCGCGGCAATGATGGTGGCGCCGCTGGATCCGGTTCATGCGCAGCGGCGCAATGAGGTCGGCGCGGCAGCAGCCGGTGTGGCTCTCGGCCTCATCATCGGCGGTATGGCGAGTCAGGCCAATACGCAACCGCCGCCGCAACAGCAGGGCGGTGGCGAAGGCCGGTCATACCGGGCCTGCTCAACCATCTATGGATCGGGCGCCACCAACGCCTCGGGCAATCCCGGCCGGTGTGTTTGCCAATCCGGCTACACGTGGACCAACGAGGGCGGCAATAAGCGCTGCATTCCCCGCAACAATGAAGCTAACCGCGCACCCGCCAAGGAGCCGGCCAGCAGCGTGACAACTCGATCAGCACCGTCGAGAGCCGAGATCGAGAAGATCCAGGAGTCGCTCAACCTGCTTGGCTATGACGCCGGCAGTGTCGACGGTTCCATGGGCCAGAAAACGCAACAGGCTATTTCGAAGTTCCAAGGCGACAAGCAGCTGCCCCAGACCGGACACCTATCAGCGGCTGAACAGCAATTGCTGTTCAAGGATGTCGACGCCCGACGCACACGAACGGTGTCAACGCCCGTGCCGATCGCGACCAGTCCTCCAGCACCGGAACCCATCCGGGCGCCCGAAAAGGCCGACGTGCGGATCGAACTTGCGCATTGGGAGACCGTGCGGAGCAGCCGGGTCACCGCCGAACTCGAAGACTACATCGCGAAATATCCGATTGGCGAATTCACAAAACTCGCTTCATTGCGCCTCGAACAGCTGAAAGACGAGGACCGCAAGGTTCTGCCGCAACCACTGCCCGTCGAGGCAAGCAAGGCGGAAACCGGCAAGCCCGCAGCCATCACGGCGCAATTGCCGCCGATCGACGCGGCAGTGTTCCCCAAGGCGCGTCAACGTCGATCGGACGCCGTCGCTGTCATCATCGGCAATTCAGGCTACCGCAACGGCGTGCCCAGCGTGGATTTTGGCGTCCGAGACGCCGAGGCCATGAAGGCGATTGCGACGAAAACCCTGGGCCTCGAGACCGGCAACATCATCTTCCTCAAAGATGCCACCCGCGGTGCCTTGGACGAAGTGTTCGGGACGGACAAGAATCACAAGGGCAAACTGTGGCGCCTGATCGATCCGGACGGCCGATCGGACGTTTATATTTTCTACTCCGGTCACGGCGTCCCGGGGACGAGCGAGGCGGACGGCATCGGCAACTTCCTGTTGCCTGTCGATGGCGATCCCAATCACGCGAGCCTCAACGGCTATCCCTTGTCGCTGCTCTACAAGAACCTTGGCGCACTCAAGACCCAAAGCACCACAGTATTCCTGGACGCGTGTTTCTCGGGCCAATCACCCGATCCGAGCACCACCCAGTTGATCAAGAGCGCGTCACCCGTGTACGGCACGAAAGTCACTCCAAGCGATGCATCCAAGATCAACGTATTTGCCGCCGCCGGAGATCGACAGCTTGCGAGCTGGGATTCGGAAGCCGGACACGGCATCTTCACGCGCTACGTGCTGGCGGGACTGGCCGGGGAAGCCGACGACGACAAGGACAAGACCGTCACAGCGAAAGAGTTGCAGGCCTATCTCAGTCGACAGGTTCGCAAGGCCGCACGGCGGACGCACGGCCGCGAGCAGGAGCCGCAGTTCACGGGCAATGGTGATTTCGTGATCTCCAGCTTCTGATTGATCGTTCGCGTTGCGGGGCGCGAACCTATGAGGCGCTGGCCGTGCCGTGTCACACCGGGAGCTGGCGCTCGCGCCCCGAACAGCAGACCAGGACATCTTTCAGATGCACGGCACGCGTAACACGTTCCTCCTCGGCTGTGTCGCGATTGCGATATTCAGCGCGATGTCCCCCGGATCGGCACAGGTCGAAGAGCGGCGCGTGGCGCTCATCATTGGCAACTCCAAGTATCGCAGCATCGCCGACAGGGATCTCAAGAACCCGGTGGAGGATGCGGCGGCAATGCAGGTTGCGCTCCATCGTCTCAACTTTGAACTCATCATCGGGCAGGACCTGCCTTTCGAAGTTTTCAAAGACAAAGTCCGCGAATTTTCGGTGGCGATGAACAGCGCCGACATTGGCCTGCTGTTCTACGCAGGTCATGGCGTGCAGTATAAGGACGAGAACTATCTGCTGCCGACCGACATTGAACTCAAGAGCGAAGCCGAAATCGTCGCGAGGTCCATCGCCCTCAATAAGATCATCGAGGATATGGGGAAACGCGCAAAGTCCAGCATCATACTTCTCGACGCCTGCCGCGACAGCCCGCAGTTCAGGACTGTCACCAGGGGCCCCACCACGGGATCACCGATGGCGTCAATGTTCGGGCGCGGCCTCGCCCGAATAAGCTCACCGCCTGGTGATCGTTTCGTCATCTACGCAGCGGCACCCGGCACTGTTGCCGAGGATGGCCGGGGCAAAAACAGCCCCTTTACAGAAGCACTTTTGAAGCATATCGCCACGCCCGGCCTCGAAATCAACGCCCTGTTCAGTCGTGTGCGCGGGGACGTGCTGCGGGTAACGCAACGGCGGCAGCAGCCAGAAGCCTTGAATAGACTGTCGCAACCCCTGTGGCTAAAGGCAAGCGCAGCACCGGGCCACCCAGCAGCCGAACCGCCCCCGGCCTCAGATGAGAGCCCGGCAGGGATCGCCCTCTCCGTCGACACGGAGTTCTGGATCGGCATCAAGGACACGAACGATCTCAAGAATTTCGAAGATTATCTGCAGTTGTATCCCAAAGGCCGGTTTGCCACGCTCGCCAAGCGCCGACTTGAGTTACTGAAGGCCGCCACCAGCAAACTCGCCGAGCCCCCTGCGCGTCCGGCCCAAAAGGAGGCAGCGGCCGCGGACGGCGAGTTTGAAGTGACCGGTCACGCGCGCATCACCAAGGAGCACCCGAAGCTCGAGGCATTGCGCAGTGCACGCGCCTTGGCGCGCGCCAAGGCCATCCTGAAGGCCCTGCTGTCCTCCGATACAAGTCTGCCCGGCTCAGTCAGTTCATCCCGCGAGGCCGCAGACCTGCTCGGCTTTATGGGGCGTGGGCTGACCCACGGCGAGTTCTGGCGGGAGCACACCGTCAACGCGTCGGAAGTGAGGGTCGAGCTGCGAACAAGGGTCAGTCTCCTGCCAACCGGCACCGAGCGCAAATTATCTGGCTCGATCGAGCCCGCTACCGTGATTGCCAAACAGTCGTTCCGGGTAAAGATCGATGCGGTCAAGGATGTCAACATCGGCGTTTTTGCTTGGCAAGCTAACGGCACGGTCGTGCGCCTCTATCCCGAGAGCATGACCCAAAAGCTTCAAATCAAGCGCGGGCAATCCGTTTCCCTTCCGCGCGCCAACAATTCCTATCCCGCGATTGCCAGCGACAACATGCCGGGTGAGCGCAGTAATCACGAGGCTATTATCGTAGTGACCGGTGCGCCAAGCCTTTCGCTCGGCTCGCTCGTGATAGCCTCCATTGCCGGGACACCCCAGCAGTCGATGGCTGACTCAGTCGATGGCTCCGAGTTCCTGAGCGCACTTGCGGCGCTGCACGATCCTGAACTCGAAGTTCTGGTCCTGCCCTACGAAGTCCGCGCAGCCCCGTGATCGCCAGGGATGGTGGCGACCGACGGGGTCCCGATCGCGACCGGTCGATCTGTCCAATCAAGTCTTCAGATGCCCAGACGCCAACACGCTGTTGAATTGCCTGGAATTGCCGGAGCATTGGGGGTAACCCTGCCATGGCGGCGCTCACGTTCTGGGTTGTGACGGCCGTCAGCCAGTTTTTCAGGGACCCCATGCGATGCGGATGCTGCTGCTCTCGTTCGTCGTCATTGCCGCGTTGATTGCCCTCACCATTTTTGGCTCGGCGGCGCCCGAAGTCACTTATGCCCAGCGCTTCATCCTCAGCGCGATCCCTCTGGTGATATCAATTTTGATCACATGGCTCGCCTGGAAGGACGCGTAAGCCCAGGTCTCGGCCTTCGAGACCCGAACGCCTGCGCTTAACATTCGCACCTTTCAGCGGCCTAACGGCCCTCACGCGTCATGAAGACGCCGGTGCGGCTGTCGTAGGCGCGTTCGTCGTCCATCAACAGGATTCGCGCCCACGGATTGGCTTCGAGATAGGCCCGCGCGTAGTCGTCGGAGACGCCCGGCGCGCCCGCGTCGATCGGCTTGCGGAAGCCGACCACATAGACCGGCACACCTCTGGCGAAGAGATCGTAGGCTGCCTGAGTCTCCGCCGCATCGAACATGGCGTCCTCGATCACTGCATAGGACGTTCGCAGATCGGACCGCCGCTGCATCACCAGCCGCCACTTGCTCGCGTTGTTCTTTGCAACGAACCCGGCGCCACCGGCCACGATCGCATCTGCGATCGCCTCCAGCCGCTTACCAGTCATGCGGTGCGTATTGTCGAAGTGGATCGCGCTGGCCCCTTTGGCGACGAGGCTGCGCACCTCAGCTGTCAGCGTCGAGAAATCCCGCGGGCTGTCGTAGCGGCGCACAAATTCGCCTGTGCGCACGCTGCCCCAGGCACGCCCGCCCCCGCCTCCAACGTGATAGGCGGTGATCTTGCCCCCGGCGGGCTTGATCCGTTGGACCGCAGCCGCCGCGCCATCCGCGTCCAAGTCGAAATCGAAGATTGTGACCCCGCGCTTGATCGCTTCTTCGATGTCGGCGGCCGTGGGCGGCGTTTCGAGCGACGTGAAGATATCAGCCCACGCCGGCGGGCCTGACAGCCCAGCCGCCATCACAACAATTGCCACGACACCAACCCAGCGCAGAGAGCATAAACCGCGCCTCGCCATCGGTCTCAGCCCTTCGGTTCAGACTCTGCACCATCAGCGATGGCACCGTCCACGTCGTCGTTCTCGTCTTCGTTTTCTGGCTCCTCGAGCGCCAGCTCCTCCTGCACCGCCTCGTCTTCGTCCTCGAGCGGCAACTCGTCGGGCATCAGCGCCGCCACATCGGTCGGCTCCGGCACCGCGAAGTCCGGCGGCAAATTGGCATCGAGCAGCCCGGCTCCCTTCAGTTCTGCGAGGCCCGGCAGATCCTTGATGGCATCCAGCGTGAAGTGGTTGAGAAACGCTTCCGTCGTGCCGTAGGTGAGCGGCTTGCCCGGCGCCCGGCGGCGGCCCCGCGGCCGAATCCAGCCGGTTTCCAGCAGGATGTCGAGCGTTCCCTTCGATGTCTCGACCCCGCGGATATCCTCGATCTCGGCGCGCGTCACAGGCTGGTGATAAGCGATGATGGCCAGTGTCTCGAGCGCAGCCTTGGACAGGCGCCGCTCTTCCACGGCATGGCGCTCCAGCAGATAACCGAGATCGTCGGCCGTCCGGAACGCCCATTTGCCAGCCACGCGCACGAGATTGATCCCGCGCCCCGCATAGAGTCCGCGCAATTCTTCTATGAGGGCTGCAACGTCGGCGCCGGCCGCCAGATGCTTTGCTAGATGCGTCTCATCGAGCGGCTCGGAGGCCGCAAACAACAGCGCTTCCAGAATGCGCAGCTTCTCGCGGCGATCCGCCGACGGCAGAGCCGCGACATTGGTCGGCAAACCATGCGCCGGCCGCTCGGCTTCGCGGCTGGCGCCGGCCAAGTTGTCTGAGCTCTCGTCGCTCTCGCCATAGGTCGCATCCTCGTCGATGCGGACATTCAGCTTCGGCGGTTCCATGCGCTTCCCCGTCTTCGTTCGCGCTCGTTTGTTGTCGTCGTTCGCCACGCCTACGCCTCTGTACTGATCACAACTTCAACCGTTACCAATGTCGTCCGGTCGCCCACCTCAGCCCATCCGCTCCCATTCGGAGCCATCCTCGCGCTTGCGCATATAGATCGGAGCGAAGGGCGCGGCCTGGCGGATATCGATCAGGCCCTCGCGCGCCATCTCGAGCGTCGCGCCAAACGAACTCGCCATCGCGGTCTTGCCGAGTTCGGAGCCCGGCAAATACTGCTCCAGGAAGAAATCCAGCTGTACCCACTGGCCGGCCGAATTGCCGACGAGCTTCTGGAGCCTCTGGCGTGCATCCTTGATCGACCAGACCTGACGCCGCTTCACCACATGGGCGCGGCGAACGGTGGTCCGTTTTCGCTGCTCGGAATAGGCTTTGATCAGGTCGAAGATCTCAGCCGAATATTGCCGCTCGCGAATGGTCTTGGTCCCCTCAGGCATGCCGCGGCCAAAGACCTCCTGGCCGAGCCGCTTGCGTGTGAACAACTGCGCGCCAGCCTTGCGCATGGCGTCGAGGCGCAGCAGACGGAAGGCCAGACGTGCCGCCAGATCCTGGGCCGAGGGCTGGTCATCGGGTTTCTCTTCCCGCGGCAGCAGCAGCCGCGACTTGAGGAATGCGAGCCAGGCGGCCATCACCAGATAATCGGCGGCGATTTCGAGCCGCAGCTTCTGCATCTCGCGGATGAACGTCAGGTACTGCTCCACCAGCGCCAGGATCGAGATCTTCGCGAGATCGACCTTCTGGGTCCGCGCCAGAGCCAGCAGCAGATCGAGCGGCCCTTCGAAACCTGCGACGTCGACCTTGAGCGTTTCCCCGGCGAGCCGCTCATCGAGCCCAACATCGGTCTCCCACGCCTCGTTGATCGGCGCGGCGGCAGGCGCGGCGCCCTCTGGGTTAGATGGCTCAGCCGGGTTCTCGGTATTACCCGATGCGGTCATAGGGCTCCGTTCACATGAAGCAAAGTTGCAGCACCAAGGGGGTCTCCCTGTGCATAACCTGTGGGCAACCGCGACCCTATACTGATTCAGGCCACCGTCGCCAAAAGGCGCTGTAGCAGCGTTTCCACGCGCGGGATATCCACAGGCTGACTTGGGGCCCGCGCCACGGCCAGGGCCGCCTCGAACCGCCGTAGCGCCGGGCCGGCGAGTGCCGGGGCGGCCGCCGCCACCTCCCGCATCTCTGCCAGGCCCCCGTTGCAATGCAACGCGAGATCGCTGCCGGCGAAGAGTACAGCCCTGGTCCGCTCGCCATAGGTGCCCGTCAGCGCCTTCATCGAGAGATCGTCGCTCATGAGCAGGCCGTCGAAGCCCATGTGCCCACGCAGGATCCGGCGCGTTACGATTAGCGACGTGCTGGCGGGATGGTTGGGGTCGATGCTGGTGAACACCACATGCGCCGTCATCGCCGCCGGAATGTGCGCCAAAGCCTTGAACGGCACGAAATCCGAGGCCATCAGCTCGGCTTCGCTGGTCGTGACCCTCGGCAGCTGCAAATGGCTATCGGCGGTCGCCCGCCCATGTCCCGGAATATGCTTCACGACCGGCAGCACACCGCCCCTCATCAACCCGTCGGCGACGGCACCACCGAGCGCAATGATTGTTTCGGGGTCACGGGCATACGCTCGATTGCCAATGATGTCGTGGGCGCCAGCGACCGGGACATCCAACACAGGCGCACAACTCGTGTTCACGCCGAGCGCCCTGAGTTCCAGCGCGGTCGCTTGGGCAACCACACTCGCTGCGGCCATCGCTCCCGCAACGTCACCCGGATGATGGGCGACAAAGGCCGCTGCCGGCGGCAGGAGGCGCGCCAGCGGGGGACGCAGCCGCTGGACGCGTCCCCCTTCCTGGTCGATCAACACTAGCAGCCGGTCCGTGCCGACGGCCTCCTTGAAAGCGTACACCAGCCCGCGGATTTGCTCCTCCGTTTCGCAATTGCGGGCGAAGAGGATGAGGCCCGCGGGCGGTTCAGCCCGCAGGAAAGCTCGCTCCTGCTCTGTCAATACGGGGCCGGACACCCCTGTGATAAAGGCCTTCTGCATCGACCGCCTCGTAGACCGAGCGTTGACAGGGATCAGCCGCAAGCCCGAAAAACAAACGACGGCGGAGAAAGCCGCCGTCGACAAAGAACCTCGTTCAGTCAAGCCTCAGTAGGCCGCAGCCCAGCAGCCGGCAAAGCCCCCAGCCTTCAGCTTGGCGCAGACGTCACCAGCGGCCTCTTTCGACCCGGGGGGGCCGACGACAAGCCGATACCAAACACCCTTCTCTCCGAGATTGACCTCGCGGACGTCAGGCGTGCGGCCCTGCAGTTGGCTGGGGTACTTCTGGTGCATGTCCGCGAAGCTCTTGAGGGCTTCCTCCCGGCTCTTCTTTGAGGCCAGGACAGCGACGAAGCCGTTCGCGCCCGAGGCGGCGGCTGGTGCCGGAGTGTTGCCCGCGGCTGCGGTTCCCGAGGCGCCAAGGGCGACGGCGTCATCGCGCACGGCCGGTTTTTTCTTTTTGACGGCAACCGCAGCAGCGGCGGCATCTGACTTCGCCGCGTCGGCAGCAGGCGCCGGAGCGTCAGCCCGTATCTTCGGCGGCGTGATTTCTGCGATTTTCTGCGGTGGCGGAGCGGTCACCACCTTCGGCTGGACCGAAGCACCCGCGACGACCTTAGGTTGGACCGATGGCGGCATAGCCTGCGTGTCACCGGCAGCGCCACGCAATGGCGGGCGCGGCGGCGTGGTCAGCCCCTCGACGACCATCCCGGGAACCTGAGGGGCCGGTGCCGAGGGGGCGGCGTTGATTTGGGGGGCGATGGTGCCGTCCCGGTTGACGATCAAAGTCGTGACTTTGCGGCCGCCACCATCGGCGTCGCTCGCTGCTGGCGCGGGAACGGGAGGAGCTACGGTCACCGGTGCCGTTGCGGCGGCCGGTGCGCCCTTGTCCTCGCCAAGCTTGTTCAAGAACTTCTTGTCGGTGTGGGCAACGTCCTTGCCACCGGGATTGGCTGGCTTCGTTTTGGCCGGGTTGGTATCGGCCTTCACGACGGGCGGCTTGCCGGCATCACGACCGCCGCCGAGCATTTTATAGCCGTAGGCGAGACCGCCACCGAGCACGATTGCCCCGACGAGCGCGCCGACGACGACCAGCGCACGCGGGCCCCGCCGCTCGGGTTCTCCGTCTTCGGCGTCGTCTTGCGCATAGCCGGCGTTTGGATCGGTGGCCGGATCGTAGCCTGGTTGCTGATATTGGTCTTGCTGGTAGTGGGCCTGCCCCCCGAGGTCGAAGGCCGGATCATGCGCTGGCGCGCCCTGCTGCCAACTCTGCTGGTGCTGCTGATTCTGCCATTGTGCGTCGGGCGGCGCGTAGCCCTGGCCCTGTTGCCAACTTGGCTCCATCGGCTGAGCCGGCGCTGCGTGCCCACGCATCTGGCCTGCCTGATAGTTGGCGAGATCCCAGTTCTGCTGATGCGCCGCTGCGCCGGGCTCGGCATAGCGGGGATCATGGCCATAATGACCCTGCTGCATCTGGTGCGGCGCGTATCCCGCGAGCGTTTGATCGTCCGGATGATAGGGGGCCGGGGCGGGCGCGGTCTGTGCCGGCGGCGCGAAGCGCTCGAAATGAGGGGCGAAATTTCCGCGGGCGGGCGCCGGCTGCGGATCGGCGGCATAAGCGGCCCGCTGCGCATAGGGATCTTGCTGCGGGGCGTAGCCCTGCTGTGCATGCGGCTGGCCGTATCCCTGGACTTGGCCCGGGGCTGATGCCGGATAGCCAGGCGCAGGCTGCCCAGCCTGCTGCCAGTGCGCTGCCGGATCAAGTGATGGGTCGGCTTCGCCCTCCGCACGCGGCCAATGGGGCATTTGCGGCCCACCGCGCTGCGCTGCTGGATTGTTCGAGCGTGACATGGCTTCCCCTCGCCGAGTTCGTTCCGGCTTTAGCGATTCGCTCCGATTATCGCATTTCCCGAGGGGCTCCGACTCCCAGGATCGACAGACCGGATGCGATCACCTGTGCACAAGCCCTGACCAGCGACAGGCGCGAGGCGGTCAGAGTCCTATCCGCTGACTGGATATATTTCAAATGTGGCGAATCGTTGCCTCGGTTCCACTGGGAGTGAAAAGCTGATGCCAAATCATAGAGGTAGAACGCCACGCGGTGTGGTTCATGTGCCCGTGCCGCACCCTCGATCATGCGTGGGTATAGCGCCAGCCGCTTGGCCAGATCGATCTCGCCCACGTCGCTCAACCGCGAGAGATCCGCTATCGTCACTTCCGGCCCCATGGGGTCGAGATCGGGGATCGCTTCCATCGCGTTGCGAAAGATGGAATGTGCCCGCGCGTGCGCATATTGAACATAGAAAACCGGGTTCTCCTTCGACTGCTCGATGACCTTGGCGAGATCGAAATCGAGCGTCGCGTCGTTTTTTCGAAAGAGCATCATAAACCGCACGGGATCGCGGCCGACCTCATCGACCACCTCGCGCAGCGTAACGAACGTGCCCGCCCGCTTCGACATCTTGACGGGCTCGCCATTGCGCAAGAGCCGGACCAGCTGACACACCTTGATGTCGAGCACCACCTGGCCAGCCGACAACGCCTTCACAGCCGCCTGCATGCGCTTGACGTAACCCGAGTGGTCCGCGCCGAACACGTTGATCAGCTGCCGGTAGCCACGCCCCACCTTGTTGTGGTGATAGGCCATGTCGGATGCGAAGTAGGTATAGCTGCCGTCCGATTTCATCAGCGCCCGGTCGACGTCATCGCCGAAGGCCGTCGCCTTGAACAAGGTCTGCTCGCGGTCCTCCCAGTCATCGGCGTCGTGGCCCTTGGGCTTCTCCAGGCGCCCCTCGAAGATGATACCCTTCGCGCGTAGCTCCCTGATGGTTTCGGCGACCTCATCGCGGTTTCCCGTCGTCAGCGACCGCTCCGAGAAGAACACGTCGTGTTTGACGCTCAGCGCGGCCAGATCGTTCCGGATCTCAGCCAGCATCGCCTCGATCGCGACCTGGCGAACGTCGGCAAGCCACGTATGCTCAGGTTGATCCAGCAGCGTGCGGCCGAACTGCTTGGCAAGTTCGGCGCCAACGGGTTTGAGATACTCGCCGGGATAGAGACCTTCGGGGATCGGGCCGACGTCCTCACCGAAGGCTTCCCGATAGCGCAGATACGCCGATCGCGCGAGTACATCGACTTGGGCGCCAGCGTCGTTGATGTAATATTCGCGCGTCACCTTGTAACCGACAGCCGACAGCAGGCTCGCCAGGGCATCGCCGAACACCGCGCCGCGGCAATGGCCTATGTGCATGGGGCCTGTTGGATTGGCCGATACGTATTCGACATTGACCGGCTCGTTGTTGCCGATCGTACCAAGCCCATAACCCGCGCCAGACCGAAGTACGTCGCCGATCACGCTTTGCCAGAGCGACATGTCGAGCGTAAGATTGAGAAACCCGGGCCCCGCCACATCGACGCGCGTGATGCCGGGCTGGCCCTCGAGCCGGGCCTTCAAATGATCGGCGATGTCACGGGGTTTCATGCGAGCCGGCTTAGCCAGCACCATCGCCACATTGGAGGCGACGTCGCCATGCGCCACGTCCTTGGTCGGCTCAACCTCGATCGCCCCTATGGGCAGGCCGGCGGGCAAACTACCATTCGCCTGCAAGTCCGCCAGTGCGGTCGCAATGCGCTCCGCGGCATGCGCGAAAACGTTCATATCAACCTCGAAGTCCCTGAAGCGGCCCGAGCCGGTCTAACCCGCAACCGGACCAATAGCCACGCGCCTAACCCAAATCGGGGGTAGCGTCAAACAAGCGCCGGTGCTCCGCAATGGCGAACCGATCAGTCATCCCCGCAATGAAGTCCTTGATCTGCACGACCCGCGCAGCCACATCCTGTCCGTCAAGCGCGGCCTTGCGTGCCGGCGGCAATGACGCGGGATCCGCGAGGTATCGCCGAAACAAATCAACCACCACGGCTTCGGCTGCATCCATGTCCCGGACCACCCGGGGGTGCCGATAGACCCGCTCGAAGAGGAACGCTTTCAGGCCCGCGAGTTCCGTGGCCAACGTCGCCGAGAACGCGACAACGGGCTTGTCCCAACGGCCAATGTCAGCGCTCGTCGTCGGCGCAAGGCGCTCGACCCGAGCCCGTGTTTCGCCGACACAGTCAGCAACCATGGCCGTGATCATGCGCCGGTTGATCTCATAGATCAGCCGCTGGTCGTCCCGTCCGTCCCCAGCCGCACGCGCCGCCGTATGGAACCGCTGGGCCAGCGGAGCATCGGCAAGGTCCTCGAGCAAGATCAACCCGGCCCGCAAACCGTCATCGATATCGTGATTGTGCCACGCGATATCGTCGGCAATCGCGGCAACCTGCGCCTCCGCCGAGCCGAAATCCGATAGAGCGAGTTGCTCCGTTAGGCCCACCTCCCTGACGGCCCCGATCAGATTGGCATTCTCGGACTCACCGTGGCGGAGTGATCCCGTGACCGGTCCATTGTGCTTGACCAAGCCGTCGAGCGTTTCAAACGTCAGGTTCAAACCGTCGAACTGCGCATATTTGCGCTCCAGCACCGTCACCACGCGCAAGCTTTGGGCGTTATGATCGAAGCCGCCAAACGCCTGCATAACGCGCGCCATCGCCCGTTCGCCTGCGTGTCCGAAGGGCGGATGCCCGAGGTCGTGCGCCAAAGCCAGCGCTTCGGTCAGGTCGTCATCGAGTTGCAGCTGCCGGGCAATTGCCCGGGCGATCTGCGCAACCTCCAAACTATGCGTAAGCCGGCTTCGGTAATGGTCTCCTTCGTGGTAAAGGAACACCTGGGTCTTGTAATTCAGCCGGCGAAAGGCCGTCGCGTGGACGATCCGGTCGCGGTCACGCTGGAAGGGGGTCCGCATGGGACAGCTCGCCTCGGGCACCAGCCGGCCTCGGCTATTCGCGTGCTGGGAAGCCCACGCGGCCAGCCAACGTGATGCGGTCATGCCACTCGGGACTACCGCCATCCGTTCAGCCTCCTGCCATGCACGCCCTGGGAGCGGGAACCAGACGCATTTGACATTGCCGTCCGGCTTCCTATTTACTCACAGAGAATCGAGCCAGATGCTAACGACGCCCCGACCTGTCGAGCAAGAGCGCAATTATGGCCCAAATCACGGAATCGGCACCGACTACCTTTGCTGTTACAGCCCGGGCGGCGCAACGCATTGCGGAAATCGTGGCCAATGACCCGGCCAACCCGATGCTGCGTATCAGCGTCGAAGGTGGCGGCTGCTCCGGGTTCCAATACAAGTTCGATCTGGTCCCCGACAGCGCGGCCGACGACCTCGTCATCACTCGCGAACAAGCCACGGTCCTGATCGACCCAGTGTCACTGGAGTATTTGGCAGGCTCGGAGATTGACTTCGTTGACGACCTGATCGGAGCGTCATTCAAAATCAAAAACCCGCAAGCAACAGCCGCCTGCGGGTGTGGTACGAGTTTTTCGATATAGCGACGGCCGGGCCTCCGGCTCAGCGGCGCGCCTTCAATGCCACTCCGGCGGCACGAGATAGTACCAGCCGAAAATCATGGCGATCAGCGCGATTGGCAGCCCTGCAGCGCTGTAGGCAACCGCCCACCTGCGCGCTTTGGCGGCGACCCAGGCACCACAAACACCTGCCAGCGGCAAGGTCCACAGCATCACGAACGGGTACTCAAAGATCGAGAAGATACCGTAGCCTCGACTAACCGGCATCCAGGTCGCCCAAGCCAATGGCCGCGATGCGATCACCGAGATGAGGGTCCAGGCGAAAAGCACCAACGCTGCCACAAGTCCGTTCATGGTCATCAGCAGCAGCAATTTTCGCGATGTCCGTGTACTCGCGACTTTCTGGCCATCTTCGTAGTAGTTGATCAGCATTGCTGCTTTTCCATGTACCGGCGGTCGGCCCAAAAATATGACCCTGAGAACTCCTACGATATCCGCCCTTCATTAATGAGCCGCTAACGACTGTCGCATCCCGTCCTATCTCAGTCGACGCACCGGCGCTGGCCGTCTAAAGTCGCGACCTTGCTCGTCGAAGCAGATGGGGATCTATGAAGATCGCGACCTGGAACATCAACGGCGTCAAGGCCCGAATCGACAACCTGCTGGTTTGGCTGAAGACGACGTCCCCTGATGTCGTTTGCCTCCAGGAGATCAAGAGCGTCACAGAGGCCTTCCCAGCGGCGGAGATCGAGTCCCTCGGCTACAATGTAGCGGTTCATGGCCAGAAGGGGTTCAATGGGGTCGCACTGCTGTCCAAATTCCCACTGGAGGATGTCCGCCGGGGATTGCCGGGCGAGCCCGACGAGGCTCAATCGCGCTATATCGAGGCCGTAGTCGCAGTCAACCAGCGTGCTGTGAGGATCGGTGGACTGTATCTCCCGAACGGCAACCCGATCGGCACAGAAAAGTTTGCCTACAAGCTCGCTTGGATGGCCTGCTTCGAGGAACACGCACGTTCGCTGCTGGCGCTCGAGGAGCCGCTCGTTCTTGCGGGGGACTACAACGTCATTCCCGACGAGATCGACGCGAAGAAGCCGAAGGACTGGATCGGCGACGCCTTGTTTCAACCGGAGTCGCGCGCGGCCTTCCGGCAATTGGTTGCGCTTGGCTTCACCGACGCCATCCGCACTTGCCATCCCGGACCTGGCATCTACACGTTCTGGGACTACATGGCTGGCGCCTGGCAACGCGATGCCGGCATCCGTATCGATCATATCCTGCTGTCGCCGCAAGCGGCAGATCTGCTGCGCGGAGCCGGGATCGACAAGGCGCTGCGCGGAGCCGAGAAGCCGTCAGACCATGTTCCGGTCTGGGTCGAGCTGGACCTCGACGAATAGGTCATCGACGGCGAGTGGGCCTCCCTCTGGACATTCGGGCGTACTGGGATAGTCTCTCCGCATCCGTGGGGGAGGCGTTGCATGTGGCGTCGCGTTGGGATGGTCGTGAGCCTTATCGGGAGTGTGCTCACGGGATGCGCCCCACCTGGATTGAACTCGCCCGAGGCGCAAGTCGTCAAACAGCAAGATGACAAGTTCCTTCCCTATGAGGAAGTCTCGACCGCAACGGTCGCTGCGAAGAACATCCCCAATCTCGTGTTGGAGGTGAAGCTCATCGGCCGGCGGGACCGCAAGACGCGCGCCATCACGACCCAGGCGCAACTTCACATCGGCTATACGTCATCCGGCGTCCGCCATTACGAGAGCGCCCGCAATGAGAAGGCCGAGGCCCTGCCGATGCGCCAGATCTATCGCAACATCTCGAACTGCAATCGCTCGCTCGGCCTCTGCACCTATTCCGAGCATTACCTGATCGATCTCCCGGAGGCCCAGTTGCGGCACGCCGGCGCCACGGGGTACCCGATCAAGATCTTTGGCCGCCAAGGCTCGAACCACATGATGCCGATCCCCCAACAGCTCATCGCGACGTTGTTCAAGGCGCTGGATGGCGGGCCAGCGCCGGCAGTCGCCGCTAGCAACAAGGGCCGCTGAGCGAGATATTAAGATTACGGAGCGCCGTCCACCCGAAATGGCGCATTCGTCGTTGCCGAGCGTTCGGCCGCCGCGCTAAACCTTGGAGGACTTGATCGTTTTCACGACTGGACTGCAATGTCACTCCTGGGGTCCCTTGTCAGCTCGCTGATACGCCGCCACCCTCGCAAGGGTTTCGGGATCGGCGCAGTCATTGCGCTCCTCTTGGCGCTGCCATTGCCGGCATCATCGGAAGAGCCTTACGCCACGGATGAGACCAATCTCCAGATGGCCGCGCCGATGGGGCCGGTGCCACAAGATCGCATCGAGATGGGCGCCTTCCTCGATCGGTTGATGATCGCGGAATCCGGCGGTCGCGACGATGCGCGCAACCCCCGCTCCACAGCGGTCGGCCCGTTCCAGTTCATCGAAAGCACCTTTCTCGACGTCGCACGCCGCCATTTCCCGACGGAAACGGCCGCGCTGACACCGACACAGGTTCTGGCGCTGCGCGTCAACCGGACGTTTTCCCGCCGGGCCGCTGAAGCCTTTACGCTCGACAATGCCGCGATCCTGGCGAGCGCCGGCCTGCCAACCACTTTTCCAAACCTGCGTTTGGCCTTTCTGGTCGGGCCGGGCGGCGCTCTTCGCCTGCTCCGCACTCCCGCTGCCACGCCGGCGATATCCGTGCTGGGCGTTCAGGTCGTGCAGGCAAACCCGTTCATGGCCGGCATGACCAGCGGCGACCTCATTGCCTGGTCTTCCCGCAATCTGGCGGGCGCCACCCAACGCATCATCCCGGGCGGGCCGGCACTCGCCAGCGCTGCCATTGGGCGGGATGGATTGCCGGTGCTCCCTAAGGCGCGCGCCAAACCGAAGATCAATATCGCGTGCAACACCAGCCTGGCCAGTTGCCGCCGCTGGGTTGCGCTGGCCGAGCGAAACGCCGCCAAGCGCGCGCCGCGCCCCATCCGCAAGGCCGGTGGCACCAGCGGGCTGGTTCCGCGCTGAACGGATGAAACGGCAAGTCGTTGACTTTCAGCAACACTAGACCGTTTGACGAAACGCCTTCGGAGCACTACCTCACATCAAGTGCAATTCTTCCCGGAAGGCTTGGCCCATGCGGTCGTGGGCATATTCGATCTTGGTCGCTCTCGCCCTCCTTTCTGGAGCTGGCGGCGCAACAGCGCAACAGACATGTACCAGTGACTCGCTGCGCAAAGCGGTTGACGATACTGGTGCAGCCTTACGGCGGCTGACCACGGACTCACAACCTAAGCTTCAAGCCGGCTTTCGCCGTTTGAAAGAAAAGCGCGGCTGGAGCGAGGAGGAGCACCTCGATAAGGCCAGTGAGCTGCTGGCCGACGCCAAAACCGAAGAATTCGACACCAAAGCCGGACAACTGCTCGCGCGCATGGACCGACTTGCCGAAGACCCGGCGCCGAACTGCTCCAAGCTCGGAGAGCTCGAGGCCACGTCGCTGGAGTTGCAGGCGACAGTCCGTGCCAAGACCCAGCACATGCTCGCGCGGCTGGACGCCGTCGTTACTGACGCGCCAGGACCGGCACCGGGTCCGGCCCCCAAGCCCGTCGTCAAGGACGCTGTGCCTAAGGAAGCGCCCAAAACCTCGCCTGCATCGCCGCCACCCGCAAAATCGGCGAGCACTGAACGACCTCCGGTGCCGCCAGCTCCAGCCACACCGAAGGCCACCGAGCCAAAGCCCCCCGCGACCAGCTGGAGCACCAGCACGGTGGAAGAGACGCGCGCACGGCAGGAACAGCAGGCGGCTCAATCCCTACCACCCGTTGCATCCGCTCCCCTTCCCGCCCCGATTCCACGGGTCGACGGCGGCGACGGCTTTTCTCGCGACGAAATCCGCGAAGCCTCACGCGGCCTGTTCGGCACGGTTTCTGCCGGCTTCGCCAGCGTGATCGAGCACGCTTTCTCACAGTTCGGGCGCCCGACCGCCTACGTCCTCGGTAACGAAGGCGGCGGCGCCTTCCTCGCCGGCGTCCGCTATGGCAAAGGCACCCTCTTCACACGCAGCCGCGGCAGCCGGGAGGTGCATTGGCACGGCCCCTCAATCGGCTATGATTTCGGCGCCTCCGGATCCAAGACGTTGTTTCTTGTCTATGGGTTGCAGAACGATCTTGATATTTTCGCGGGCTTCTCCGGCGTCGACGGCTCGGCCTATCTGGTTGGCGGTGTCGGCATGACGGTGCTCACCAACGGCAGTCTCGTCCTGGCACCGATCCGGTCTGGTGTCGGCCTGCGGCTCGGCGCCAGCATCGGCTACATCCGCTTTACGCCGCGTGCGACCTGGAATCCGTTCTAACGGTCGAAGCGGAAAGCCGCGACATCACTTCCGCCGCCGGGCCCGCTCCGATATGCTGCAAACAAGGCAGCGCGCGACAGAGGCCACGGCACGACATGCAGATCTACGACACGATTGCAGCCGCCCAGCAGGGCCGCTTGATCGACAATCTCGCGCAGGTTTTTCGCATTGAAACGGAGCAGGCCGAGGCCGCTGTCAGAACCGCCCTTCCCGAGCTGATCAACGGGCTCGAGCGCAATACATTGTCCCGCGGCGGCTTGGCCGATGTCATCGGAGCGCTCGGGCATGGCCACCACGAGCAGATGCTCGAAGATCCCCGCCAATTGTTCACCCAGCAGGCGATCGAGGACGGCAATCAGGTTCTCGGCCACATCCTCGGCTCCAAGGACCGCAGCCGCGGCGTCGCGTTGAAGGCAGCCCAGGCGTCGGGTCTCGGTGAAGACTTGATCAAAATGCTGTTGCCGCTGATTGCGCAAATGCTGATGGGAGCGCTCTCCAAGGCAACGCAGGGCGGCCTCGGCGACATTCTCTCGCGGTTACCGGGCGGGAGCGGCGGCACGGGTGGCGGAATGCCCTTCCCGATGCCGCAACCGGAGCGCGGCGGAGATCGGCGCGGGAGCGGATTTGAATTACCGCGCACCGAGGTGCCGCAGCAGCAAGGCGGATATCCGATGCCCCCGATCCCCGATATCGGCGGGGACAGCGGTCGCGGCTCCGGCCCGCATTCGATGCCGCAAACGGCACCGCGAGAGAGCGGCAATTTCCCGTGGCCCGGCGGTGGCAGGGGCCGCCAGGACAGCGGGTTCCCATTGCCCTTGCCGCAGGCTGGCGGAAGCGCGGGTCGCGGCCGCGGTTTCGAGTTGCCGCAGACGGAGACACCTCCAGCAGGCGGCTACCCCATGCCGCCCATTCCCGGGGGCAACGACAGTGGCCATACCACCGGCTTTCCATTTCCGATGCCGCAAGGTGGTGAACAGGGTGGCGGCTTCCCCTTCCCAATGCCGCAAGGCGGCAATCCTGGCGGCGCGCCGCTTCCCTTGCCGATACCCAGAACCGGCGCTGACAATCCCTATGGGGATCTCACCGACATCCTGCGCAAGGGTGCTGGCGGGGCGGTCGGCGGCGGCATGCTCTGGACGATCGTGCGCAACATTCTCGGCAGCGTGCTGGGGTTCCAGAGCCGTGGCGTGATGGGCTGGCTGTTCCGGTTGATCTTCATGCGCTTCGGCTGGAGCATTCTGAAACGTATGCTCGGCATGCGCTGAGCGAGTTTCGCTCAGCACTCGCGCCGGTTTAAGCTTAGTGGTCAGCGATCGCCGGGCCATTTCAACTGCGTTGCTTGACCATGATTCGGATGTGCGCTCATCGGAACCACGTGTCGGCGAACAGCGCGTTTCGACCGGTGCATGCGACCCTGTCCCGCTGCGGCATGTCCCAGACGGCATGGCGTCGCAATGACATCGCAGCTGTATTCGCCGCCGTGGTTCTTGCAAGTCATCCGCTGCCCTGATGCGAGGGTATAGCTGCCCCACGCACTGCCATACTCGAGCACGGTGAATTTGCTCCAATGGCGCACGGCATTGACTTGCGCCTGCGCCAGATTGGTGAAGCGATAGCCGTTGCCGGCGTGCTCATGATCGGCGAAGCAGACTTTCGCGCCGACCTGAATATGTTTGTGGAGACCAGAGAGACCGGCTGCCTTCGCAGTGGTCGCGAACACGGCACCCGAAATGAGCGCCGTCGCCAGGACGGCCCCACACATCACAAAACGCATTACATACCTCGACGCTACACGCGGCACTCGACAAAGCCGCACGGAGACACCACCATATCGTGGTTAAACGATCGTAAATTACCGGACACGGCAGCCGTACCGCTCGATCATCGTGCTAGGTTGCTCGCCGAACTTCTCGTTTCACCAGCAGCAACCCAACGCATGCCCCCTCGTCTTAACCTCATCACCGATGTCCCCGGCATTGCGGTCGGCCACGCCGACGACGCCCGTCTTGCGTCGGGCGTTACGGCGATCCTCATCGCAGGGCCGAACGTCGCCTCGGGCATCGTGCGGGGCGGCGCGCCAGGCGGACGCGACACCGCCCTCCTCGAACCGGAAATGACGGTGCAAGGCGCCGATGCGATCGTGCTATCCGGCGGGTCGGCGTTCGGGCTCGATGCGGCGGGCGGCGTGATGGCGTATCTCGCCGAGCGTGGCATCGGCTTCAATGTCGGCGCTGTCACCGTGCCGATCGTTTCGCAGGCTATCACGTTCGATTTGCTCAACGGCGGTGACAAATCGTGGGGCCGCAAGCCGCCCTATTGGGACCTAGGCTACGACGCGGCAGTACGTGCGGGAAGCGGCCCCTTCGCGCTCGGCACAGTGGGCGGCGGCTTCGGTGCGACGACGGCCAATCTCAAAGGCGGTCTTGGCTCCGCCAGCATGACCACGCCGGGCGGCTACAGCGTCGGCGCGATCGCCGTCGTCAACGCGATTGGACTGGCGACTGTCGGCGATGGTCCACATTTCTGGGCCGCGCCTTTTGAGGTCGGCGATGAATTCGGCGGGCGCGGTCTGCCTTCGCGCATTGACCTCAGCGCGTTAGCACTGCGCACCAAAGGTGGTGCGCCACCGTCGACGACGATTGCCCTCGTGGCGACCGACGCGACGCTCACCAAAGCGGAGGCCAAGCGCTTTGCCATCATGGCCGACGATGGCCTCGCCCGCGCCATCCGGCCCGCTCATGCGCCGATGGATGGCGATACCGTGTTCGCTGTCGCCACCCAGCGCCAGCCGCTGGCAGGCGGGATGCGCGATCTGACCGAAATCGGCCTCGCCGCCGCCGATTGTCTCGCCCGCGCCATTGCCCGCGGCGTCTATGCGGCAACGGCGCTACCGCTTCCTGGAGCACTCCCCGCATGGCGCGACCGGTACGGCAAATAGCGCTCGCCGTGCCAAACGGCCCCTAATTGAAGTAGACGGCGTATCCGAGAAACCCGCCGCGGAACATGGCCGTCAGGCGGAACCAGTCGTTTTGACTGATCGTCGGGCCATTTTCGAGGAACGGCATGGCCGCGTGCCCGGTGGTCCACAGCACCAGATCAAAAGGCTTCGGCTCCTCGAACACCCGACGCAGGTTGATGCCCTTTTTGAAGCGCCAGTGCGGAATCAGCGTGCGACCATCGAGCAGCGCATCGAATTCGTCGAGCAGGGCATGCCAACCAGTCACCTGCTCCTCGCTGACTGGCATAGACGGCACAGCGCGGCTCGACTGGCTCGGCGACGGCAGCCATTCCCGATCGTCATCGGTTTCGGCGCGGACGGCTTTCCAGGTCTCTCGGCTCAACTGCGTGACCGACTTCAGATGGCCGCGCACACGGCTCATGCGAGCCTTGTCGCCAGCGGGCCAATGAATGAGGTGGAGAAACGCCAGCTGATCCGCGAACCCGGCGGCTTGCCCACCGATCATCTGATCGACCATGCTGCCATGGGCGTCGATCAGTTCAGGCGGCCGTTTGGCTCCGGCAAAGAACAGGTGCGCCGTCGCGTCGTAGGTCTGGCTCCAGTCGTGCGCCATTATGAATTCGAACATCGCGCCGAGCACATGCGTGTAGCCTCGCAGCCAGAGAGCATCCGCGTAGTCGAACGCGACGACCCACGCTTCAGTCCCGGTTTGCGCGCCCTGCCGCAACATCGGATTGCGCATCGCACCCGCGACATCCGACAGTGCAAGCTGCACACCCGGCTTCACGCTCAACTTGATGGCATTGACGTCGACGACGATCCTGCCCTCGTGTGGCCGGACAGACGCAAGGGTGCTGCGAGCTCGGGCAAGATCGTCGAGAAAGGATTGATAGATGGCGCGCAGCTTGGGGTAGTCGAGCGGTTCGGGGTTGGCGTTGTCGGGCACCGGCAGGCGCAGCACGGGCACGAACGGATTGCGTGGCGAGGCAAGTCCATGGCGGTGAAGCCCCTGCAGCAGCCGCTCGACGGCGGCCGTGAATTCCGCGATGGCCTGCGCCTGGCGCTGATCGTCGCCGCCGCGGCCGGCCAGTTCCTTGGCAGCCTCGGCAGCCCTACCCGCCTCGAGATGTGCGCGGAGCCGTTCGCCAGGCGATTGCGCGTGCGCCACCCCCAGCGAAACACCAAGGGCCAGCATGATCGCTCCACAACGCACCAACCAAACCATGACAATGCCTCCAGGTTCCGATCGCCAGTGTCTTAAAAACTTCTGAAGAAACCCTCGACAAAGATGGTTAGCTTGGATGACGTCTTGGGAACCAACGCACGGGTCGAGGCGCACCATGCGACGAACACTCACCGCCGCGCTTATTGTTGCCGCCATTGGCGGCCTTTTTGCGTGGCAAATCGCCCGCGAACGCCAAGTGGCGGACTGCCGTGCCCGCGGCGGGGCCTGGGTCGGTCCCAAATCGCTCTGCGTGTCGCCGCCCCGGCAGATCATTCAGCGTGATTTACAGCGGGGGTAGGCTTCCGCGCTCAGAACCGGTCGGCGCGGTAGGCGCTCGGATCCGCGAACGGCGCCTCTCCCGTCATCATTTCCGCCAGCAGCCGGCCAGAAACCGGCCCCAGCGTGAAGCCCAGGTGGTGGTGACCGAAGTCGAGCCAAAGCCCCTTGAGACCCGGCGCCGGTCCGATCACCGGAACCATGTCCGGGAGACACGGCCGGCACCCCATCCACGGCTCTGTGTCGACGCGCTCGGCAAGCGGGAACATGTCGCGCGCGTGCGGCTCGACGCGAGCCAGTTGCACCGGCGTCTTCGCGGCGTCCCGGCCGGCGAATTCGGCGCCGGTCGTCAGCCGGATGCCGGTCGTCGTCGGCGTCATGCAGAATCCATTTTCGGCGTCGATCACCGGCCGCAACAGAGTTGCATTACCCGCGGCGCGGTAATGCATGTGATAGCCCCGCTTCCAGCCGAGCGGGATCTTGAGCCCCATCGCCCCCGTCACATCGTTCGACCAGGGTCCGAGCGCGACGACCACCTCTGGCGCTTCGAGCCAGCCATCGCGGGTCGCAACCCGCCAGCCGCTGCCCGACCGTTCCAACGATTTCGCTTCACCGGATTGGAATCGCCCGCCGAGTTTTTGGAACAGCTCCGTATAGGCGCGCCCGACGGCCCCGGGATCGGCCACCGATGCCGGGTCGGTCATATGGATCCCGCCGGCGAACCGATCGCGCAGATGAGGCTCCAGATCCTCCAGGCCCTTACCGTCGAGCGCCACCGAATTAATGCCATAGATGCGGCGCTCAGCGTCCTCGGCGGCCAGCGCCGCATCGAGTTTCTCCCGCCCGCGATAAAGCCGGATGTATCCGGTTCGTCGTAGCATGCCGCTGATGCCGGCGTCTGCCATCAGGGCTTCATGCTCAACGATGCACCGCTCGACCAGCGCCAGCATCGCCCGCGCACTGCGCGCCTTGCCATCGGGCGTCGACGCCAGCCAGTAGCGAAACAGCCACGGCCCGATCTTCGGCAACGACGAGAGATGATAGGAGGCGTCGGCAGAGTTGTTCAGTGCATAGCGGAAGACCGTCGCCCACTCGCGCGGGAACATGTAGGGCACGACGCCCTCGCGCTGGATCAGGCCCGCATTGCCGAAACTCGTTTCCTCGGCCGGCCCGCGCCGATCGACGAGGACGACCGCACGCCCGCGCTTCTGCAGGTGTATCGCCGCTGAAATGCCGACCATGCCGGCACCGAGGACGAGAACATCAGATTTCATGGGGTGTCACTTAGGAGAGGTCGGAAAATCGGCGAGCAAGCCGGCAACGCACGTCATGTACGCATATGGGAGCGGATTTCTGTTGCGACAGTGCGACACCTTACGGTCCGCCCTCCGCGAAGAAGCCAAGCAACAAGCGCGCCAACTCAGCCGGCTGCTCCTCGGGTACGAAATGGCCGGCCTTTTCGATCACGGCGCCGCGCACATTGTCTGCGACCCGGCGCAGGCTTTGCTCGACATCCGAACCACGGCCGCGCGCATGCGGATAGCTTTCGGCGCCCCCGATCGCCAGCACCGGCATCGGCAAGCGGAACCCAGTAGCGAGCAGTGCCTTGTTGTCGGCGGCGTCCTGCGCCATCGCCCGGTAGTAATTGAACCCCGCCCTAAGCGCCCCCGGCTGCGCATATGTCCGCGTGAACTCGTCGAGATCGGCGTCCGTGATCGCGCCCGGGTAATAGGCGAACGTCTGATAGAACCACTGCAGGTAGATCCGCTCGCGTCCGGTCACCAGCGCTTCCGGCAGGTCGGGAGTGATATGAAACTGATGGTGCCAGCGCCGCCCGCCCTGGCTGAAATCGCCGCCATCGCCGGGAATGACCACGTCGATGATGACCAACCGCGTGACGGCATCAGGGTGTGCGGCGGCGAGCGCAAACGCCGTCGGGCCGCCCCAGTCGTGCCCAACCAACAGGAACGACTTGTGGCCAAGCGTCTCGGTCGTCAGCCGCCACACGTCGTTGGCGACTGTCTTCTTGTCGTATCCCGTCAGTGGTCGAGAGCTATCGCCAAGCCCGCGCAAGTCGGGCGCGATCACCGTAAAGCGGCGTGCGAGTTCCGGAATGATGTGGCGCCACTCGTACCAAGTCTGCGGCCAGCCGTGCAGCAACACCACCGGCGGCCCTTGCCCCGCCGTCACGTAGTGGAGCATAACCTCGCCCACCTCGGCATAATGATGCCGGATCTCGATCGCCGACGTCATCTCGTCACCGCCCGTTCGCCTGGAGCCAAACCAATACTTCGGCCGCATTCCGATCCGGCGGAAACACCGGATAGAACACGCGTGTGATGCGCGCATCGTCGATCACAACCGCCATCCGCTTGATCAGCGTGACCCCGGCGACCTCCATCGTCGGCAGGCGCATTGCTGTCGTCAGCGCCAACTGGTGATCCGAGAGAATGGCGAAGGGCAAATGCAGGCGCTCGGCGGCTTCCCGCTGACAAGCGGTGTCCTGCGTTGAGAGCCCGAATACACGCTTGGCGCCGGCAGCAAGTAGCTCGATATGATGATCACGAAAGGCGCAGGACTGCGGCGTGCACCCGCGCGCCCCTGGAATTTGATCCCAGTCGTCGACCAGCCCAATCTGACCGGGCGTCCCCGTTCGCGGATAGGCGTAGACGACCGTGCGCCCGGCGAGCCGTGCCAAGGACACCGCGGCTCCGTTGGTTGCAGCGAGCGCGAGATCGGGCACCATCGCGCCCACCAGATGACGCGCACCCCCGTCATCGGGAGGTGCCGGAATTTTGGACCAATCGACGACCGTCAGACTGGCTTTGGCAGTTTTGGACATGGCAGCTCGCGAGGTCTCATGGCGGCATCAAGCGATCAGATCGCGGGTATGGTAGCGACCAACCACCGCAAAGCCAAACCGTTCATAGGCGGATCGGGCGGCCCAATTATCATGGTCGGTCTGCAGGTAAAGCCACCCTGCACCCTGTGTGCGGGCAGTGTCTTCGATCGCCGCCAGGACAGCGGTTGCCGCTCCCGAGCGCCGCGCCTCCACAACCGTCGCCATGCATTGCACCGACGCCAGCACGCCGTCGATGACTGTCAACCCGCTCGCAATGACGCGCCCGTCTCGAATTGCCGATACGAAGACGCGGGGCGGCGGCACGCGCTCCACAATCGCCGGGGCAGCGCCCTGGCGGTTCTCAGTAAGGCCCTGCAGATAGACCGCGTACCAATCCGGCGTCGGCGCCAAATCCAGCCGGATCGGCGTTGCAGGCAGTGGCGCGCCCGCTCGCGTTGCAATGTCCTTGGCCATGGTCACGTGATCGCCACTGCGGCGCCACCCGCGCCGTTCGAGTTCACCGTCGAGTTGCGCGGGCGCGCTGGCATCCGAGATTGCGATGCGTGGTGTGGCTTGGCGCTCCCGGTAGAACGCCTCAACGGCTGCAATCGACTGGTCGAGGTCGCGCCCGGTGTAGTCGAGCGCCGCCACGGTATTCGCGCGGACGGAGCCGCCCGATGTCGCCCGAGCCAGCCAGCCGTCGATCACGGCTGTTTCTCGAGCTGGCCACCCGCGCACGGCTGCCTGCTCAATCGCCCAAAGATCGCGCGCCGGTTCCATCGTGTCTCTCGCCTACTGATGGGGTCCGAGTATTTCTAGGTCGTGGGCCGCGACGGCACAACGCATGCTACTGCGACCCGCCGGCGGGCAGCAGCCGATCTAGTCTCCTGTGCATGGTGCCCATGCGGCCACGCAGCCCGGTTGACCCCTCGCCAGCGCGCGACCATGATCCCGCCACACAACCTTGGTTGAGATTCGATTGTTTGGGTTGCTTTGCAACCTCAGCGCGCAGATGGGGACATGACAGCAGTGCGCCGGCATGGCTGGACGATCGGGGCGGGGGCGATCACCCTCGCGCTGCTGAGCCTTGCCTTGGTGCCGAGCCAGGTCTCCGCGCAGCAAGGGGGCTGGTGGCCTTGGGCGAGCCAAACGTCCCCCGAACCACGGCCCCCGCCTATCCCGCGCGAGCCGGTTTGGCGGGGCCAACCCGGACAGCCAGGTCAACCCCCACCGGGGCCACCGGGACCTGGAACCTATGCGCCGCCGCCTCAGGCCGGTGGGGGCAATAAGGCGCCGATTTGTCTGCAACTCGAGCAGCGCCTCGTCTCCGAGGGCCAGCGTGGCAGCGCCACGCGGGATCAGCTTCCCAAGCTGGAGACCGAACTGCGCAACGCCGACCGCGTGTTCCGCACGGCCCAAAGCCAGCTCGAGCGGTCTGACTGCTATGATTACTTCCTGTTCTCGAAAACGTTGCGCCGAAACAAACAGTGCATTGATCTGTCCGGGCAGGCCGAAGCCGCGCGCCGCCGCGTTTCCGAACTCGATGCCCAGCGCCAGCAGATCCTTGGCACCGGCGGCCGCTCGCATCAGGACGACATTATTATTGAACTCGCCCGCAACAACTGCGGCCAGAACTACGTCGCCGAAGCACAGCGGCGCGGCAAAAACCCGCTTTCATCACTCTGGCAGGACGAGGACACCGCGCCGGCCTCGCGCAACGACTTTGGCTCGCTGCCGTTCGCGACCTATCGGACCGTTTGCGTTCGCCTGTGCGACGGTTATTTCTTTCCCGTTAGCTTCTCGACTTTGAAAAACCACTTCGACCGCGACATCGATGCCTGTCAGTCGAAATGTGCCGCACCTGCCGAGTTGTATTACTATCAGAACCCTGGCGGCACCATCGAGCAGGCTCTCTCGGCCAAGAACCAATCGGCCTACATGAGCCTGCGGACGGCCAAACGATACCAGAAGGAATACGTGCAAGGCTGCTCGTGCAAGCAGGCTGATTACACCCCGTCGCCCGCTGATCGCGGGGACCGCAAGGCCGAGACACCAGCGGCACAACCGGTTCCGGCCAAAGCCGCCGCGCGGTGATAACCAGCCAACGCTCGCACGCGCGTGTCACCGAAGGTGTTCGACGTTTGCGGAAGGGTTGAGTTGGTGTGACGGATGCTCCGAAGAGCGAGAGTGATGGGCAGCAGCCCTTTCCCGTCCAGTTCCGGCCTGTGGGCCTCGACGACTGGTCTACCGTCCGACATCTCCACGCCGCCTCCTTCCAACGTCTGATCGGCCCGCATTTAGACCCAACGGAGGTCACTGCCGTGGTCGGCCAGATTTACGACCCCGACTATACCGAGGCACTGATGGGCGAAGATCTATGGCTGGCCTTGGTCGACGATCGCATCGTCGGCTCAGCGAGTTGGACGGCGGCCGGCGACACCGGTCGCGCCGCGCGCATCACGGGGCCCTGCGTCGACCCGATCTTCACCCGGCTCGGGATCGGGCGGCGGCTGCTGGCCCTTGCCGAGGAGCGCGCCCGGGCCGCTGGTTTCGACGTCTTTACGGTACGGGCGCCGTTCGTCTCCGTGGGGTTCTTTGACCTGCTGGGTTATAAAATTTCGTCGCATGGGGCCCACGCCATTGGCACCGAGCACGGTTTTCCCATCATCTACCTGCGCAAGCTTGACCAGGGCCCGCCTGCCACGCTGTAGGCGCGCTTTGCAACAGGGGATCTAGGCCTACCCTTGTCGTTCGAGCGCCTGGATCAGGGCCCAGCATTCGTCCGCGTCGGGCGTCGAGAACTGGGCGAGGGCGCCCGACGCCAGGTCGATCTCCAGTCGGTAGAGTTCCATCCGTTGGCCCTTGACGACCTCCAGGATCGCTGTGGCGCCGATGCCGAGAAACAGCACGCCGCCAAAGAGGAACTTCTTCTCGACCAGTTGCAGGACCACCGGCAGCACGAAGATCGCGCCGATCAGAAGAAATAGACCGATTGCCAGCAGGTGCCCGTTGACGTTCGGCTCCGAGATCCGGCTCGGCCGCAGACCGACGATCTCGCGCACGGCATAGCGCTTGTCGCCGATTCGCAAGAGCGCGCCATCCGGCCCCGCATCGCCGGCCTCGATCTCCCACGGCCGGGGCGGCTTCTGCCAACGAATGTCTGCCACCTGTGCCACCTTGGAACAGCCCGCGCTGGTCCGCGCGCAGCAATTGGGATGCTCTCATGGTGAGGTTTGCAGATGGATAACGGGCGAGTTCAGCTCACGTCGCCGCCGTCAGCCCGTGGCTGGACCACTTTCGGGGCTGCCGCCGTTGCCGGGCGCGTGGATGCGGCCCCGATGTCCTCGCGGAACCGATTGGTCACGGGATAGCGGCGATCACGGCCGAAGTTGCGCGACGAGATTTTGACGCCAGGCGCCGCCTGCCGCCGCTTGTACTCCGCGAGATAGAGCAGCCGTTCGATCTTTTTGACCAGTTCCGGTCTGTGACCGCGCGCGACGATGTCGCCAAGCGGCATTTCGTTTTCGACGAGACACGCGAGGATGTCATCGAGCGCCTCATATGGCGGCAGTGAATCCTGATCCTTCTGGTTCTCGCGTAGTTCGGCCGTTGGCGCTTTTGTGATGATGTTCTCAGGGATAACAACGCCGCCCGGCGCCTTGCCACCCTTTGGCACGTGCCCATTGCGCCAACGGCACAAGCGATAGACCTCCATCTTGTAGAGATCCTTGATCGGATTGAAGCCACCGTTCATGTCGCCGTAGATGGTCGCGTATCCGACCGACATCTCGCTCTTGTTGCCTGTCGTCACAAGCATGCCGCCGAACTTGTTCGAGACGGCCATCAAGGTGGTGCCGCGCACCCGGCTTTGGATGTTTTCCTCGGCGACATCGCGCGCCCTACCCGCAAACAAGGGGCCGAGCATTCCGTAGAGGCCGTCGACTGCCGGTGCGATCGGCACCGTGTCGTAGCGAATACCGAGCGCCTTGGCGCAATCGGCGGCATCGCCCAAACTCTCGTTCGAAGTGAACCGGTAGGGCAACATCACCGCATGCACGCACTCCGGCCCCAACGCGTCAGCCGCCATTGCTGCGACCAAGGCACTGTCGACGCCGCCCGACAAACCCAGCACCACGCCTGGAAATCCGTTCTTCCCGACATAATCGCGTAGTCCCAGCACGCACGCGTGGTAGGCCGCAGCGTCCCCCTCTTCGAGTAGGGCTAGTGCTCCTGGCAGGCAGCGCCATCCATCGGCCGACCGCTCCCATTCCGTGACGACCAGCGCCTCCTCCCACGCCGGCAACTGAACAGCGATGCGGCTGTCCTTGTTCAGCACGAACGACGCGCCGTCGAACACCAGTTCGTCCTGACCACCCACCTGATTGAGATACACCAGCGGCAGTCCGGACTCCGTCACCCGCGCCACCACGACGTTCAGGCGCACGTGCTCCTTTTTCCATTCGTAGGGCGAACCGTTCGGAACAATCAGGATTTCCGCGCCGCACTCGTCGAGGCACTCGACGACTTCATCCCGCCAGATGTCCTCGCAGATCGGCACGCCGAGCCGGACGCCTTTGAAGTTGACCGGGCCCGGCAATGGTCCCACATCGAACACGCGCTTTTCGTCGAAGACGCCGTAATTCGGCAGATCGACCTTGTAACGCACCGCCGTGATGCGGCCGTCCTCGATCATGACAACGGCGTTATAGACCTTGTTCTCGTCCGGCCAGACGGTACCAACGAGGACCGCGGGGCCAGCGCCCAGGTCCGCGGCCAACTGCTCCACGGCAGCCCGGCAGGCGGCGGCGAAGGCCGGTTTGCGCACCAGATCCTCCGGTGGATAACCGCAAATGAAGAGCTCCGAGAACACGACGAGGTCGGCGCCTTGCTTGGCAGCAGCCGCTCGCGTGGCCAGGAGCTTCGACGCATTGCCGGCGAGGTCCCCGAGAATGGGGTTCAACTGCGCAAGGGCAATCTTGAGGCGTGTGGTCATGGCGGCCATTGTTGTGATTTCGCCGACCACTCATAGCCGGGGTTGCGGACGGCATCCAGCACACCGTTGGCATGGCCGGTTACCGCGCCGATCATGCCGCCTGATCCCCTTCAATCCACCTTGACCGCGGTGGTCGTTGTGCCGTCCTTCACCTCCGACAGCCCGCTGACACTACGGAACACCAGGCAGGCGACATTCTTGCCCTTGAAGAACTCGTTATAGGTTGCCGCAACACAGCCTGCCGTGTTGCGGCACACGACCTGGCAGGATGCCAACGAGTCGGCATTGCTCATCTTGATCTGGTCGCCCTCGATACGGCTGCCCTCGTAGATGGCAAAGCCTCGCTCCTCGCGGATGGGCGCCACGCCGAGTTTCAGCGCCACCCCACCCCCGTCAACGCCCGTGGGTCGCGCCGTCACATCACCGCGCACGCCCGATCGCCAACGCTCGTCCTGCTGGCGGGCGTCGATCCGGTCGAACAGCTGGCATTGCCCCATCATGGGACTCTTGCGGCCGTGCTGATAGCCAACGCAACCCGACGTCGCCTCGCAGGACTGCCGGCAGGCGTCAGCGTTGGGTTGGCGGGCCTCAGCAATCCGGTTGCCATCGATCCGCACATTCTCGTCGAGCGTCATCTGCGGCGCGGCGGCCGCTGCCTTTGGCTGCACGGGCGGGACACCCACCGGCACTGCGGCAGGCACAGTCTCGGACTTCACTCCTGACCGCCAGCCGGCCTCTTCGACACGGCGAGTCACCGTGCCGAACAGCTCGCAGATGCCGTCCCGCGACAGATGCCAGCCGCCGCAGGTTTGTTCCGACTGGCAGCGCGTCTCGCAATTCGCCGTGCTTGGCGGTGCGGCGATCTGTTGCCCTTCCAGCCGATTGTTTGAGCGCACAACGAACGCGGACCCGCCACGCTTCGAGGTTTCCAGACCCGGGGCCAGCTTCCCTTCCAGTGACACCATCTCTTCCTTGAGTTTCTTCAGATCGAGCGAGCGCCGCGTCATCTCCATCTGGATATCGATCGACTGCTTGCTTCGACGTGCGCGTTCACTGGGATCAGTGGTCTTCGCCTCTTCCATGCGGGCACTGAGCAGCTTGCGCTGTAGTTCCTTCGTCAAGTCTTCGAGGTTTGCGGCCCGCGCCCGGAGCTCCGCGAGCTTCATGGCGTCGGCGCCGGCAGCCGCACTCGGCCGGCGCTTGATTTCCTCCTCGAGGCCCTTGAGACGCTCCTGCAGGGCTGCGACTTCGGCCGTGCTGGTCGCCGGCGTCGCGGCCGCAGTCGCAGATGCAATCTGCGCTTGTCCCGGCACAAAATAGAAATCACCCGTCAGCGCCGAGTGGTCCCATGGCACTTGCTGGCCCTTGGTGGCGGCGACCACATCCTTGCGCACCTCGATCATGGTTGCCGGTAGATTGCGGCCCTTGATGCTCATGTGCTTCAGAAGCGCGGTGCTGAACGGCGAGTTGCGTGTCCCTTCACCGTCCAGAGCCACATTCCCGGGCTGTGTTGCATAAGCAATGAACGTGCCGAGCCCCGTCGAGGCCGCCGCCAGACCGCGCCCGATGGCCGCCGACCGCGTGCCCATCGATCGCGCGAGATTGCGAGCCAGCGGATTATCTCGGCAGGCATCGAGGAAGACGATGTTGGTCTTGCCTTCGCGATCAATTTCCATCTGCCGCAAAATGAAATCGAGACGTACCCCTTCAAATTCGAGATCGCGCTCGCGCTCCAGTTTGGCGTCCACCGGCACGAGATAGTTGTGCGAGCCGACCTGCAGCCCATGCCCGGCGTAGAAGAACAGCGCCACGTCGGCCTTGGCGAGCTTGTCCGCGAAATCGCGCACCGACCGGTCGATCGCCCGCTTGTCCGCATCGAAGCTCTCGATCACCTGAAAGCCGTTGGCCTTCAAGGCCACGGCCATGTCGCGGCCATCGTTCAAGGGATTGGCGAGTGGCGTGCTGTGTTGGTAGGCGCCGTTGCCGATCACCAGCGCGACGCGGTTCTCCGCCTGCGCGGCCGCTGGAGCGACGCCGATCAGGCACACGATGGCCCCCATCAGCCATTGGCCAATCCGCCTCATGACAAGTCCCTCCGTGAAAACGGCTATCGCGTCCCCGACGCGCCAACACCGACAGGGCTTTGCGGCCATTCCGTGGTCATGAGCAAAACGCCGCCCCCCGCGGGCGCAGTCCCGGCCATCACCGTGAATTGCACCCTTGCCGCCACGGGCGCATGATGCTTCGTCTGCCGACGTCGATCCGCCCCGCACCTGCGGCCGCGCAACCTGTCCGAGGCCCCCATGATCAAGAGCCTGTCGCTGCTGTCCCGCAAGCCCGAGATGAGCCCGGAAGACTTCCGCAAGGTCTGGGTCGGTGAGCATGCCCCCTTGGTGCTACATTGCCCGGAGGTGCGCCGCTATATCCTGACCTTTGTCCTGGACGAGCCAACCCGATCGGATGTCCCCACCATGGACATGAAGGTCGATGCCATCGCCGAGCTCTGGTTCGACGACATGGCGGCCCTGAAACGCACGGGCGCCAGCCCGGAAATGAAGCGCGTGACCGACAACGGCGCGCTCTACCTCGGCGCCATCAAGACGTTCATCACCGAGGAAATCCCGATCATCGGGGCTTGAGACGGGCGACTGGGCGCCTTCAGCCAGCGGGACCGGGGCGGAATGACATTCGGGGACTTGACGCTCGTCCAACTCGCACTTGTGGCGCTGGTCGCCTTTGGTGCGCAGATCGTAGGTGGGCTCGCGGGCTACGGCACGGGCCTCATCATGCCGCTGGTGCTGGTGCCAACCATCGGCGCGGAAGCCGTTGTGCCAGTGATCGCGCTCTCCGCGCTGATCACCAACCCGACGCGCGTGCTGACGTTCCGCCGCGATCTCGACATCCGCAAAGCCCTTATCGTATCGGCGGCCGCGTTGCCGACCGTCGGCATCGGCGCCTGGGGCTTCACGCTGCTCTCGGGCCGCGGCGCAACCTTCCTGATCGGGACCATGCTCATCGTTCTCGTGCCCTTACGCCGCCTCCTGAAAACATGGCAGATGCGGCTCGACGAACCGGGGCTCGCGACTGCCGGCGTCGGGTTTGGTTTCCTGATGGGCGGCACCACGGGCAGCGGCGTCCTGCTGATTTCGATGCTCATGGCCGCCGGACTGACGGGAACCCAGGTCATCGCCACCGATGCCGCCGTCTCGACCATCCTCGGCATCGTCAAAGCTGGCGTGTTTTTCGGTTCGGGCGCTCTGCCGTCCTCACTTTGGCTGGTCGCCGTCGTCATCGGGGTCATGGCTACGCCGGGCGCCCTCGTCGCCAAATGGCTCTCAACCCGCTTCTCGGCGGCGGTGCACGACAGGCTCCTTGAAGGCACAATCATCTTTGGTGGCGCCATGCTTATCATGCGGGCGCTGAGCTTCAGCCGGTGACCTCACCCCTGCTGCCGGTCGGGTGCACGGCAGGACGCCGGGCCCCGGCTCGTGTAGCGTTGTATTGCCGAATCGAGCAGGGGCGAACCGCCGCGTGCAGAAGACACTCACCAACGCCGATGACGGGACGCGCCGCCGCACGCGGGCCGTGATTCTCGGGCTTGGCACGACCCAGGTGATCGGCTGGGGCACATCGTTCTCCGCCATTCCGATCTTCGGCACCACCATCGGCAAGGACCTCGCCCTGTCGCGCGAGTTCGTGTTCGGCGGCATTACGGTCATGCTGCTGGTTGCGGCCCTGTTGGCCCCACGGATCGGCCGCCTCGTCGACCGGCTGGGCGCCCGCCCGATCATGACCATCGGATCCTTCGTCGCCGCCCTCGCCATGGTCGCACACAGTTTCGCAAATTCGCTCACCACCTATTGGCTGGCCTGGGTGCTGATCGGCATCGCGACCCCGATGATGCTGAACAACGCTGCGATGCCCGGCCTAGTGCAGGTTGTTGGCTCCAATGCGCGGCGGGCCATCACCGGCCTCACGTTGATCTCGGGCCTGACATCGACGGTTTTTCTGCCGTTGAACGCATGGCTGATGTCGGTGATCGGCTGGCGGGGCGCCTACCTCGTCTTTGCGGTGCTGCACGTTGTCGTCTGTGCGCCCGTTCACTGGCTGGTACTCCGGCGCGGCTCCGCCATCGCAGCCCCGAACGCCACCACCGAGAAGTCGTCAACCCTTTCCGAAGGCATCCTGCCTCCAGGCCAGCGCAATCGCGCCTTCGCCTTACTGGCGATCTGGACCTGTACCGAAGGGCTCATCACCTGGGGCCTCTATCTCCAGGTGATCGACGTGTTCATCGCGTTGGGCCTCTCCAGCAAGGAGGCGATTGCGCTCTGGGCGATCGTCGGCCCCTGTCAGGCGCTCGCGCGCTTCGGCGAATTGCTTTCGGGTGGCCGCCACTCGATTCTCACCACGACGTTTCTCGCGGCTTTCCTGGTCAGCGCGTCGTTTCTCGCGATCCTCCCGTTCGGCGTGTCGATCGGGACGGCGATCGCCTTCTGCATCACCATGGGGCTCGGTCACGGTCTCTTCGCCATCGCCCGCAATACGCTGCCGCTGACATTGTTCGGCGCCCGCGAGTTCGGCCGCTACATGGGCCTCCTCACCGTGCCCCAGAACATCGTCAATGCCGCGGCACCCGTCGTCTTCGCCGCCATCATCAGTCGGGTCAACGCCACCGGCGCGATCTGGGTGGCCGCCTGCGCGGCCTGGCTCGGGCTGATCTCGGTGTTCTTTCTGGTCTCGTATTGCCGGACCCGCATGGAGTGACATGACGCTCGATATCGCCAACCTCGTGCGCCCAGGAGATGGCCTGATCTGGGGCCAGGCCGCCGTTGAGCCGACGCATCTGCTGCGCCTGCTCAACGATCAGCTCGACCGGTTCCCGCCGGACTGCCGGGCGCTCGCCGGGCTCAGCCTCACCGAGACGTTCGATGCCAGGCGCCTCGCCGCCACGCTCAAGGTCACTGCCTTTGGCGGCGCCGTCACCAACCGCCGGCTGCAATCCCTCGGCGCACTCGACGTATTGCCAGTCAATTACTCGGCGATACCCGATCTCGTGCGCCAACAGGTGATCCGGACCGACGTGGCACTGGTCCAGCTCGCGGCCGACGGCGACGCTTACAACATCGGGGCCCTCGCCGACTACATGCTGGACGCGATCACCGCAGCCCGCGTCGTGATCGCCGAGGTCAACGACCGGATGCCCGCCACCTTCGGTGACACGGCCATTGCCCGTGGCGATGTCGATCATGTCATCCATGTCTCGCACCCGCTCGTCGAGATGAGGGCATCGACCCCCACTGACACGGAACGTGCCATCGGCCAGCACATCGCCCGCCTGGTGCCGGATGGCGCGACCATCGAGACCGGCCTCGGTGTCATTCCTGACGCAGCGCTCGCGGGCCTTTCCACCAAGCGGGATCTCGGCGTCCATAGCGGCACCATCGGCGATGGCGTCATGGCACTGATGGAGGCGGGCGTCGTAACCAACCGCCGCAAACCCATCGACACCGGGCTGACCGTCACCGGCGGGCTGCTCGGCACCGAGCAGCTCTATCGCTGGGCGCATCGCAACTTCGCGCTGCAGCTGCGCACGCCGCGCCATACCCACCACCCCGCGGTCATTGCGTGCCTCCCAAACTTCATTGGCATCAACGGCGCCATCGAGGTCGACCTCACGGGGCAGGTCAACGCCGAGATGGCCGGAGGCCGGCACATCGGAATGCTGGGCGGGCATGGCGATTTCATGCGTGGCGCCCAGTTCTCCAGGGGCGGCATCGGCATCGTCGCACTGCCGACGACCGCCATGGGTCACAAGGCCTCGCGCATCGTGCCCCGGCTCGCCGACGGCGTGGTCACTACGGCACGCGGCGACGCCGACATCGTCGTCACCGAGTACGGGATTGCCGAACTCAAGGGCCGCAGCCTCTCCGAACGCTCGAAAGCATTGATCGCCATCGCACATCCGGATTTCCGGCCCGCACTCGAAAAATCCGCCGAAGCCGGCCTTTTCTGATCAGAGGACGGTCAGGCGCCCGCGATTTTGGCTGCCTTCAGTTTGGCGACATCCGCCTCGCTCTTGCCGAGCCAGCTCCGTAGCACGTCACCCGTGTTGGCGCCGAGCAGTGGCGCGGGCCGCACCTCCGGCGGCTTGCCGTCGAAGCGCACCGGCCACGCCGGCATCTTGAACGGGCCAACCTTGGGATGATGCATTGTCTGCATGATGCCGCGCGTCTCGAATGTCGCATCGTTGTGCAACTCCATGGTGTCGTGCACCGCGCCAGCCGGCACTCCGGCACCGCCCACGATGCGCATGACGTCCTGCTTGGTGTGCTGGCGCGTCCATGCCGACACCATCTCGTCGATCTCGACCTCACGCTCGGCGCGCCTCTCGGGAGTTGCAAAGCGCAGATCGTCAGCGAGCTCCGGCCGGCCGATGAGAACCATGAGCCGTTTCCAGTGTTCGGGGTTCGCGCGGCTGGTGAAGATGTAGCAATAGTCATTGGGCCCACCGCCCTTGCACGGGAAGATGCCCGCCGGCGGATTGGAGCCCGACAACGTCTTGGCGCCGGCGCGGGGTGCCGGCTTGCCCGTGCGCGCCTGCGTCGAGAATGCAATGCGGATATAGTGCAACATCGCATCCTGCATGGCGACCTGCAGGCGCCGGCCTTTGCCCGTCTGTTGGCGCTCGAACAGCGCGCCGAGGATCGAGATCGCCATCAGCATGCCGGTTCCCGTATCACCGAGTGTCGGCCCTGGCTTCGCTGGCGGGCCGTCGGGATCCCCGGTGATGCTCATGGTGCCGCCGCAAGCCTGGGCGATCATGTCGAAGGCGAGGTTCGCCTCGTAGGGGCTCCCTTCACCGAACCCCTTCACCTGCGCATAGATGATGCCTGGATTGAGTTTCGAGATCACGTCATAGCCAAAGCCCAGCCGCTCGATGGCGCCGGGTGCGAAATTCTCGACCATGACGTCGGCCTTGACGGCGAGTTCCATCAGCAGCTTCTTGCCATCAGCCGACTTGAGATCGATCGTCACGGACTTCTTGTTGGCATTGAAGATTAGGAAGTAGTGCGAGTCTTTTTCCGGACTGCCGAACACCGCGGCCCGCCCGGGATCGCCGAGTTTCGGGTTCTCGACCTTAACCACCTCGGCGCCGAGCCAGGCCAACGCTTCCGTGCAGGACGGACCCGCCTCAAACTGCGAGAGGTCAAGAACCCGCACACCCTTGAGACAATCCAGCGAGATCGTGTTTTCCGCCATCGACCTAAACTCCTTCGAGTTGACCGCTCGAGCCATTTCATCACCGAACGGTACGCTGATCGGCGGGGCATGCCAACAGCAGGCGGATGCGCGCAGTTGGCTGCCGGCCCGACGGCGAGCCAACGCAAACCACTCAAAATGATTGTTCAAAGTCTCTCGAGCCCGCATCATGTCCCGAACCGTCCATCTGCGTTTTGGGGAATTCGATGACCAACTGCATTCACGACCACGGCCGTTGGGGCCGCGGCGACCAGATCGGCGCCGGTCACTTGCTGACGCCGGCCCGCACACTTGCGGCCCTCAAACGCGTCAATGAAGGAGAGATCGTGGATCTCAGCCATGTCATCGAGGTTGGCGCGCCTCGCATCGCACCCAATCAGACGCCCTACCTGATGCAGATTGGCCCCTCGTCGGCGGGCAGCATCCGGCGGCGGCGCAAGATGGGCGCCAAGAATGACGCCGGCTCCAATCTGGAACGGATGGAGCTGACCACGCACGTCGGGACCCACATCGACAGTCTCGGCCATTTCACCTATGGCGACCGCATGCACGGCGGCTACAGCGCCGAACTCACCGTCGATGATTTCGGGCTGCTGAATCTGGGCATCGAAAACTGCCCGCCGATGGTCACTCGCGGCATCTGCCTCGATGTCTCGGAACTCGATGGCAGCGATCATCTTGCCGCTGGACGCGCCGTCACCACCGATGATCTCAAACGCGCCCTCGACCGCGCCAAGCTCGCCATCGAGCCCGGCGATGTCGTGCTGATCGAGACGGGCTGGGGCCGTTTTTTCATGAAGGACAACGACCGCTACGTCGCGGGCGAGCCGGGCCTCGACCTCGCAGCGGCGCAATGGCTGACCTCGCAGGACGTGGTGGCGATCGGCGCCGACAACATGGCACTCGAAGTGCTGCCTGGCACCAACCACCCCGAGGCGATCATGCCCGTGCACCAGCACTGCCTGGCCGAGGCCGGCGTCTACATCATCGAGAACCTGGCGCTCGGTGGTCTGCTGGCGCGCGGCACGACGAGCTTCTGCTTCATGCTGGCGCCGGTGAAGTTCAAGGGCGCCACCGGTTGCCCGGTCCGCCCGATCGCGCTGGTGTGATCAGCCCCCGCATGCTGCTCCCGATCCTCGCGATCCTCTACGTTCTGGGATTCACAAACTTGTTCCTGCGCTCGAGCTTCGGCGTGATGGCGCCGGACCTCGCGCGCGAAATGACGCTGAGTCCGGCGATGCTCTCGACGGTCGCAAGCGCGTTCTTCTTCTCATACGCGCTGATGCAGGTTCCAACCGGCATCCTGCTCGACCGGTTCGGTCCGCGCTTAACGCTCTCTGGCATGCTGTTCTTCACGATGGCGGGGACTGCGCTGTTCGCGTCCGCGACATCGATCGAGCTGCTGATCACCGCACGCGTGCTGATGGGGATCGGTTGCGCCGGAGTGTTCACGGGCGCCTTCGCCGTGATGGCGAATTGGATGCCACCGGCCCGTGTCGTTTCGCAAAGCGGCTTTGCCAACAGCTTCGCGGCGTTCGGCGGATTATGTGCAACGGCCCCGTTCGCGGTGCTGCTTGCCGAGATCGGATGGCGATCGAGTTACTGGCTGTTCACGGCCTTCATCGCGCTGCTCATGATCGGGCTCGCCGCAATCGTGCGCGACCGGCCGCCGGCACACACACCATCGCCTGGCAAGGACGAAAGCTTTGGCGAGGTCCTGCGGGGCGTCCGCCTAGCGCTACAGTACACGGGCATGAAGCGGTTGCTCGTGACTGGCTTGCCGATTTCGGCGACCACCACCATCACGGGCGTCTGGGGCGCGCCCTATCTCAAGGACATCCATCTACTCGATGAAATTGCGCGCGGCAACCTGCTGCTGATGATGGCGGTGTGCGGCATGACCGGACACATCTTATTCGGCCAAGTCGCCCGACGGTTCAATTCCGTGAAAGCGTCGATCGTCTCGGGTAATATCGGCGTCCTCTGCGGCACCGTGCTGCTGGCCGTCACCGAGCACCCGCCTCTCCTCTGGGTGACCGCGGTCTTCTGCCTCATCGGACTGTCGTCGGCCTACCCGACTGTCCTCTTCGCCCATGCCCGCGGGCTCGTGCCAGCACATCTGATGGGGCGCGGCGTTTCGGTGATCAATACCGGGATCATGACGGCCATTGCGGTGGTGCAGCTGGCATTCGGCTGGATCATCGGCCTCTATCCGGCGGCGGCCAGCGCTCCGCCCGAGCACGCTTATCGCGTGGCGTTCGGCGCGCTCGCCATCGCCGCGCTCGTGGCCTTGTTGATCTACCTCCCCGTGCGCGACGTGAAGCCCAAAGGTTGAAGCGGCGAACCGATCCCATAATGTTGCACGCCAGTCCCGCAACCCACCCCGCCAAGGAGCCGCCGATGCCCGATCGCCCCGTCACTCGCGCCACCGAAGCCGCCCTCAGCGCCATCGAAACCTGGAATCCCTCGACCAAGGCGATGCTCACCGTCACCGGCGACCAAGCGCTGGCAACCGCGGCCGAGATCGACAGGCGTCGGGCCAATGGCGACTGGTGCGGCCTGCTCGCCGGGATGACACTCTCAATCAAGGATTGCATCGACGTGGCGGGCATCGCCACGACCGCCGGCTCAAAGATCCTGGCTGGCAATGTTGCCAACCGCGACGCATTCATCACCGAACGCCTGAAACGGGCAGGCGCCGTGATCGTCGGCAAGGCCAACCTCCACGAATGGGTGTTTGGCCCGACCAGCCAAAGCACGCACTATGGTCCGGTCCGCAATCCCTGGGACACGCGCCGCATTCCCGGCGGCTCCAGCGGCGGCTCGGGCGCCTCGCTCGCTGCCAACATGTGCGTGGGCTCGATCGGCTCCGACACCGGCGGCTCGATCCGGATCCCATCGGCGTTCTGCGGAGTTTCCGGCCTGCGCCCGACGATCGGCCGCATTTCATGCCAGGGCGTGGTGCCGGTCTCCGCCTGGTTCGACACCGTCGGGCCGATGGCCCGGCGGGTCTCCGACGTGGCCAGGATGTTTGCGGTCATCGCAGGGCACGATCCCGAGGATCCGATCTCTGAAGACGTGCCCGTGCCCAACGTCATGGCGGAGCTCGACCGCCCCGTGGCGGGACTGCGTCTCGGCATCCAGAAGCGCTGGTTTTTCGACGGGCTCGACCCTGAACTCGAGCAAGCCATGGCGGCGGCCATCGACGTTTACCGGCGCGCCGGCGTCGAGATCGTCGAGATCGATCTCGGTGACGTCGAGCGCAGCCACGAGTTGCTCGCGTTCAAGGTGCTGCTCGCCGATGCCTATAACGTGCACAAAGACCGCTTGGAAACCCGCCCCGACGACTTCGGGCGGGACGTCTACACGCGCGCCATGCTCGGCCGGGACGTGAAGGGTCATGAATACGCAGCGGCCCTGCGCTGGAACGAGACCTTCAAACAACGCCTTCGGCAGGCCTTTCAGCGGGTCGACGCGATCCTGACACCGACGCTGCCGATGGGCGCGCCGCTCGCCGAAGCCGGACTGCAAGGCGAGTCGTGGTTCGCTGCGATCCGCAAGATCACCCAGTTTACTTACTGCTGGTCGTTTGCCGGCTTGCCCGCACTTTCGGTGCCCTGCGGGTTCGATAGCGCGGGTATGCCGCTCGGCCTGCAACTGGCGGCCCCGTGGTTTGGTGAAAGCACGGTATTGCGGTTGGGGCACGCCTATCAGACGGTCAGCGATTATCATCTTCGAGTCCCAACGCCCCAGCCGAGATCGGGACACTGAGCCACTTCCCTTCATGGATGACCCAAACGCAAAAAGGCCGCCCGGAGGCGGCCTTTTCGAAGTGATGTGGTGACCGGCTGGATCAACTTAGAAGTTGATGCGCGTGCCCATGATGATCGTCTGGTAATCTTGGAAGTCGCTCTTCACGTCGGCATTCGAGACGGCGCTGCCCTCGAAGTTCTTGTAGGCGATGAACACTTCCATGGCGGCCGCATCGATGTACTGGCCTACGCCGATGCCCCAGTTGGTGGCCTCGCTCGATTTCCAGGTCGCCGGTGCGAACGTGCGCAGAGCGTCGTCATGGTTGCCGTACTCACCGTAGAGCACGGTTTTGCCGATGCCGAAGAAGTTCTGCGAGATACCACCGGCAAGGTGCCAGTAGCTCGACTCGACCGAGCCGACGATCCCATCGTTCCGCTCCGTGTCACGCTTGCCTGCCGAACCCGTCAGGAACAGACCGGTCGGAACATGCATGATCGAAAGGGCACCCTTGAACTGTGTCTCTTCCTTCAGGCAGTTCGTCGTGCAATCGACAGCACCTGCTGCACCGTTGAACTCCGAGTTCACCTGATAGCCGATGCCGCCGGCGATACGGATACCACCGAACTCTCCAGCGTAGCGCAGTGCCACATCCCAGTAGTTGTCCTCGGCGACGGCTGCCTGCAAGGTGAAGCCAACCAGCGACGGGGTCTCATAGAGGACGTGATTGCGGCGCGTGGTATCCCAAGATTCTCCACCGACGATGATGTTGTTCCACGTCACCCCACTGAGCGCGCCTGGCGCACTGGAATTCCGCAGCAGCATCGCACCGTTGTAGAGTGATACGTCCGGGGTCGAAGCGCCGCCGAGACCAGCGACATCGATCAGGACGAGGTTGTCCGTCGCAGTCGAGCCATGGCCGATCTTGACCATACCGAGCTGCTTATGGCGCAGCCAAACGGTCGAGTCGCGCAGCACGGTGAAGCCAGTTCCCGAAGCCGCCGTCCCGGTATTACCCAGGTCGTCGCCACCATTGGTCTGGTTCAAGCCCTGCAGGCCGTTTACGTTGTTCTGGAACTCGTAAAGGAAACCGGCTGTCAGGTTCGGATTGATCTTCGCGGAGCCAGCGAAGCGCCAGCGCGAGCCATAGTTGCCACCGTCAGCGATGTACGTGTCGCTGCGCGCGCCGTCATCCCACCAGACCACATGATGCGAAACGAAGCCCGAGATTGTCAACGAAACCTTTCGGTTTCCCTTCCGAACGGTTGTTGCCTCAAGTTCGGCAACCCGCTCTTCGAGATCTGCACAGCAATCACCGCCAAGGTCAGCTGCCTTAGCGGGGCTGGCGAAAAGACCAGCCGCGGCGATGATCGCCACTGCGCTAGCCGACTTCAGCAGTCCCCCATGCATACTTTTCTCTCCTGACACAACGCTTACCCAAGCCACTATTGACTCCGGGAACCTAACTGGCCGATCAGCCTTTCGGTTTGCGATTGCCTGATACGGCCCTCGACCTGTCGGTATGGACAGGCTTAACGCACAGCTTCCGCACGCCGGTAGCGAAAAGTGGGGGTGACGCCCGGAATGGAGGATGCCTGTGACCGAATCATCACAAATCCAGTCGGCAGGCGTCTCGAAATCGTGAGAATCAACCGATTCGCGGTCCCTTTTGACGGGTTTAGCGCACGTTTGCCGAGCCTATTGGGGACGATCGACGGTAGCCTGAGACGACCGCAGGGCCTCTATTTTGACAGATCCACGGCTATATCAAGGCACAGCATCTTTGGGACAGACCGGATAAAGATCAGGAAATCATAATGTTACCCGACGCCTGCAAATCGTAGTGGCCCATCTGCCTCAAAGAGACCCCATGCACTGTCTCGCAACCGCAACAATCGGGGTGCGGCGGCAGATCTCTCGCCGATCCACGGGCGAGGCGCTACTGCTCGCATCTCGCATAAGGTAGCCAATGAAACCGGCCCTATCAGCAATCACGCCCATCCTGGTTGTCGGCACTGGCCCAACCGGACTGGCCGCAGCCCTCGCCGTTGCGTTCGCAGGTGCAGCCGTCACGCTCGTGGGGCGGCGGCCGCGGCCCGAAGATCTGTCGCGTGACACGCGAACAACGGCACTCTTCGGCGGCAGCATCACATTCCTCGAGCACCTCGGCGTCTGGCCGACCATCACCGACGCAGCGACGCCGCTCCGCGGGCTTCGCCTCATCGACGCAACCGGCGGTCTCCTGCGCACGCCCGAGATCTTGTTCCGTGCCGCCGACCTCGGGCGAGCAAGCTTCGGCAGCAATATCGAGAATTCGCTGTTGAACGCGGCGCTCATCGAAGCGTGCCACAGGACCGCGCATATCCAATGGATTGATGCCCTCGCAACACGGCTCGACATCTCCGGCGAAACGGCGCACCTCTCGTTGGACGATGGCCGGTCGATCGACGCCCAGCTGGTGATCGCGGCCGACGGGCAGCGGTCGATGTGCCGCGCCGCCGCTGGAATTACGACGACGGAGCAGCCTTACCCGCAATCGGCGCTGGCGTTGCAATTCAGCCATCGCCGGCCACACGACGCCATATCGACCGAGTTTCATCGCCGCCACGGTCCGCTGACGACGGTGCCGCTCCCTGGCCATCAATCGAGCCTCGTTTGGGTCGACACGCCCGCAGACATCGAAAGCGCCCGGCGGTTACCCGATGCGGAGCTGTCGCGGCTGCTTGAGACGCATCTTCAGGGCCTGCTGGGTCCGATCGGCGCGATCGGTGAGCGGGCTGTGTTCCCTCTCAGCCAAACACTCGCTCAAGCCGCTGGCCCAGAACCGCGTTGCGCTGGTTGGCGAGGCGGGCCATCGGCTGCCGCCGATCGGCGCCCAGGGTCTCAACCTCGGTTTTCGCGATGCCGCGTGGATCGGCGAGATCGCGGCTGCGGCCATTGCCAATGGCGAAGATCCGGGCGGGTCCCCGGTGCTCGCGCGCTACACCGCCGCGCGGTCGTCCGATGTCGCCAGCCGCAGCCTGGCCGTCGATTTACTCAACCGCTCGCTGCTGGCCGATTTCCTCCCCGCAGATCTCGCGCGGGGAGGGGCGCTGATGGCCCTCGACAGCATTCCCTGGTTGCGCCAGCTGGTGATGCGCGCCGGCATCGAGCCAGCCTCGGCGCTTCCCCGGCTATGGCGTCCCTGAACGGCGATGCGGCGGCGTGGATGCTTGACGCCACCCGGGGCCAGGGCAATACCGGCCCCGGCGGCCAGGGCCTGGTATTTTGACCGACAGCCCTGGTCTTCGTATGCCGCGTCGAGGCTACCGTTTGAACGGCCCGCACAGCCGGGTTCGCCCTTGGAGACGTCAGCCGCGCCATGATGCCTTTCCTGATCGATCTTCGGCACCGCCTGGAGTATCTGCTGTTGCGGTTGCTGATCGGCCTGGTGAGGCTGATGCCGCTCGACGTCGCAGCCGCGCTATCGGCGCGCCTGTGGGGCTGGATCGCGCCGCACCTGCGCCGCCACAAGCGGGCGATGGCGAACCTTGCCATCGCGTTTCCGGAAAAGCCCCTCGCCGCGCGCGAGGCGATCGCCAAGGCGATGTGGCAGAACCTCGGACGGGTCATGGCCGAGACCATGCAGATCGACCGGCTGATCCGCGAGCCCGACCGGATCGAGATCCTCAATCCGCAGGTCTTCCGGCGCTACAAGGACAAGCTCGGACCGGTCATTGGCGCCTCGCTGCACATGGGCAACTGGGAACTGGCGATCTGGCCGCTGACGGTTGCCGGCGCGCATCCCGCCGCGATCTACCGGACGGTGAAGAACCCCTATGTCGACACCTACCTGCGCCATCAGCGGCGGGATCTCTATCCCGGCGGCCTGCTTGGCAAAGGCAAGGTCGATGGCAGCCGCGAGGAAGGCCAAAACACCGCGCGCCAGATCATGGACTATGTGCGCAACGGCGGCCGGCTCGGGGTCGTCTGTGATCTCTACGACAAGAGCGGACTGCCGGTTCCATTCTTCGGCAGGCCCGCCCGCTCGGTTGCGATCCCTGCAATGATCGCCCGGCGCGTTGGCGCCCGCATCTGGCTAGCCCGCTGCCTGCGCGTTGGCACCGCCAGCCGCTTCCAGATCGAAATCAAGGAGCTGAAGGTCCCGCGCACCAGCAATCCCAGCGAGGACGTGAAGTGGATCACCGCTGCCATGCAGCGCGAGTTCGAGGCCTGGATCCGCGAAGTGCCGGAACAGTGGATGTGGTCGAACCGGCGATGGTCATGAACACCGAGCTGGGAGGCGTGACGGGCAGCGCAGCGTCACCGCCGTCGCTCCGTCACCGCCTGGAGTACGCGGCCCTGCGCGCCGCTGAGGCGCTTGCGCGCATCGCCCCCATCGAATGGACGCCAGCGGTTGGCGCGATGGCGCTCAGGCTTGCGGGACCGTGGCTGCGCCAGAACCAGCGGGCGCTGCGCAACCTTGCCATCGCCTTTCCCGAGAAAACCGACGCCGAGCGCCGTGCGATTGCCCGCGCTATGTGGGCCAACATGGGCCGCATCTTTGGCGAGACCCTGATCCTCGATCGCATCCTCGCCGACCCCGCGCGGATCGCGCTGGCCGACGACGCGCGCTGGCAGGCGGAGACCCGCATGCCCGGCCCCTTGATCGCCTGCACCGCGCATCTCGGGAACTGGGAATTGACGATCTGGCCGCTGACCGCGGCCGGACGCCAGCCGGTCGGTGTCTACAAGCCACTCGACAATCCGCTCATCGACCGCTGGCTCGAGCGCACGCGACGGGCCGCGTTCCCCGGTGGCTTGCTCGGCAAAGGCGACAACGACGACGACGCCAAGAGCGGGCAACGCACGGGCCGCCGGCTGATCGACCTCGCCCGCAAAGGCGGCTGCATCGGCTTCGTCTGCGACCACTACGACCGGCGGGGCACACCGATCCCGTTCCTGGGGCGGCACGCAAAGTTTACGACGGCCCCCGCCATGATCGCCCGCCACGTCGGGGCGCGGTTCTGGGCCGGGCGCTGCATTCGCCTCGGCACTGCCAGCCGCTTCCGGGTCGAGATCGTTCCACTCGACATCCCCCGCACCGGCGACAAAAACGCCGACAATCTCGCGCTGACGACCGCCCTGTTCGCGCAATTCGAGGCGTGGATCCGAGAAAAACCGGACCAGTGGATGTGGTGGAACACGCGCTGGGTCACGGCCGACGGCGAACGCATCCCATGATCCTGCCCGATCCTTTGCGCGCCGGCTTGGCGCACCTGCTCGAGGGCGTCTCGCGCACCACTCTCGGCCAGCACGCGGCGCGGATCTCAGAGGGCTATCGCAAGGGTGCGACATCGTCCGCGACGGTCCGAAGCTCCGATGACGCGCTGGCCTACGCCGTGGCCCGCATGCCCGCGACCTATGCGGCAACCCACATGGCGCTCCAGCGTCTGCGCGCGCAGCGACCGGAGTTCGAGCCGCGCACCCTGCTCGATCTCGGCGCCGGCCCGGGCAGCGCGACATTTGCCGCGCTCGACATCTGGCCCACCATCGAGCGGGTGGTGGCGGTCGAGTCCAATCCGCACTTTCGGGGCCTTGCCGGCGAGCTGCGGCAGGCATCCGGACACGCCTTCACCGCAACCTTCGAGACGGTCGCGGCCGACATCACGCAGCGGACTTCGGCCTGGGAGAGCGCCGACCTCGTCGTCCAAAGCTATGTGCTGGTCGAGATCGCGGCGGACCAAGCTGTGACCTTGGCGCGGCGGGCCTACACCAGCGCCAACCAAGCCGCCGTGCTCGTCGAACCCGGCACGCCCGCAGGTTTCGCGCGCATCCGGGGCGCCCGCGATGCGGTGACGGCGGCCGGCGCCCATGTGGCAGCGCCTTGTCCCGGACCGGTCCCATGCCCCATGGCTGGCATCGACTGGTGCCACTTCTCGGTGCGCCTGCCGCGGCTGCGCGATCACAAGCTGCTCAAGGACGCCGACGCGCCGTTCGAGGACGAGCGGTTCTCGTATCTGGCGGTAACGCGCGGGCCAGCTAGCCCGGCCGGAGCGCGGATTCTTGCCGAGCCAATCGCCGAGCGCGGCGGCATCGCGCTGAAGCTGTGCACCCGAACGGGCCTGGCGACCCACGTCATCGCCAAACGCGACCGCGACGCGTTCAAGCGCGCCCGCAAAGCCCGCTGGGGCGATGCCTGGGGTGATGGCAGCACGACATGACCCACGGCGACGCTCCGCGACAACGGCGGTGAGGCGTGGCAAACTTAGGGCTCGCAATCACCCGACGATACGCCCACGAAAGGCCGCGCCCCATGCCCAATGCCCGTCACCGCCCGCTTGGTACCAGCGGCCTCAAAGTCTCGGAGTTGTGCGTCGGTACGATGATGTTCGGCGGCCCGACGCCTGAGGCCGACGCGCAGCGGATCGTTGATCATGCCGCCGAGCACGGCGTCAACTTCATCGACACCGCCAACACCTACGAGAAGGGCCGCTCCGAGGAGGTGGTCGGCCGGGTGATCCGGCCTAAGCGCGACCACTGGGTGCTCGCCACCAAACTCGCCCAGCCCATGGGTAACGGCCCCAATGATCGCGGCCTGTCGCGGCGGAACATGATCATGGCCACGGACGCATCCCTGAAACGCCTCGGCACCGACTGGATCGACATCACCTACATCCACCGCGTGGATATGACCGTGCCGTGGACCGAGGTGGCGCGCTCGTTCGGCGATCTCATCCAGTCGGGGAAGCTGCGCTACTGGGGTCTTTCGAACGTTCGGGCGTGGCACATCCCGATGATCGCCACCGCCTGCCGCGATGTCGGCGCGCCGCTCCCGGTCGTGCTGCAGCCCTACTACAACATCATGAATCGGATGCCCGAGGTGGAAGTGTTGCCGGCAGCCCGCGCCTTCAACATCGGCGTCGCGCCTTACAGCCCAATCGCGCGCGGTGTCCTCTCCGGCAAGTACCAGCCGGGCAGCAACGCGCCGCCGGATACGCGTGCCGGGCGCAATGATCGCCGCTTAATGGAGACGGAGTGGCGGCCGGAGTCGCTCGCCATCGCGCAGAAGCTCAAGGCGCAGGCGGAATCCAAAGGGCGCACGCTGGTCGAATTCGCGGTCGCCTGGGTGCTGAACAATCAGGCGGTCACGTCGGTGATCGCCGGCCCGCGCACCTTCGATCAGTGGACCGCCTACGTGACGGCGCTCGATTATCCCTGGGCCAAGGAGGACGAGGCGCTGGTCGATGCCCTGGTCCGCCCGGGCCATCCCTCGACACCCGGATACACCGATCCGGGCTATCCGATCGAAGGCCGGTTTGCGCGGGTGGGCTGACGCCCTGGACCCGACCCTCAACGGCGGCGATGGCCGGACTGCGGACAAGGCAGGGATGGCGCGATGGGCCACTTTCGACCCTAGTGTGTTGACCGACGCCGAACTTGCGGTTCGTCCGGTCCCTGGTAGGTTAGAAGAAAGTCAGGGTGAACCAGGGACGCGCGAGGTTGACCTCACAACGGGTGGGATGTGCGTCGCACCATGGGATTGATTTAATTCTATACTCACTCAAGGATCAGATTATCCGCGCTTAACCACTGCTACCAAACTGGAGATTAGCATGCGTGCTGTCGTCGCCTTATCAGCGCTTGCGCTTGTCGCCACCGCGGCCGTCGCCCAGGATGCAGGGCCGAAAGGCATTCCAGCCACCGCTATCAAGTGGGGGCCTGCGCCCGATGTGCTTCCAAAAGGCGGTCGGATGGCAGGCTTGTCTGGCGATGCAGGGAAGCCGGGATGGTTCACTGTCCGTCTACAAATGCCGGCGGGGTACAAGATACCAGCCCACCAACATCCGCACACAGAACGCATCACGGTTATCTCTGGTGAGCTGTATTTCGGATCTGGCGATAAGCTGGATGAAAAGCAGGCCAATAGGCTTGGTCGAGGCGGCTTCGTCGATCTACCTGCGAATACCAACCATTATGCATTCTCTAAAGTACCGACGGTCATTCAGATTACCGGCGAAGGACCTTTTGGCATCAAGTACGTGAACCCCGTCGACGACCCCAGCAAGAAAGAATAAGCTGGAGTCGCTTGCCGATATTACTCACTCCCGCAACTGCCGGGGAAGTTCATCGGAGTTCTCTCTCGATTCCGAGACGTGCAGCCCTGAGAGGGATGCGCTGTCGCTGCTGCCGTCACTGTCTTTTTGTGCTTCTGCGCACAGTCGATTGTGGCCCGATGCCTCCTTGCAGCCAACTGACGCGATGATCGTCACCCGACGTGCCTCACTGACGCAAGCTCCGACTCCGCCACTTCGGCAACGGGTCGGCCACGGCGATTGCCTGGGAGGGCAGCTCCAATCCGAAACCGGAGATCGTGGATGCCGGAGCGAACCCTGCGATGGCGTCGCGGCTGTTCCGGCGAGGGCCGCGCCGCCGATCTCACGATTTCAGCCCGCCTTCTCCGCCAGCGCTGCTAGCTCCTGCACGAGACCGCGCACGCCGCGCATGCGCGCGCCAGCCGTCTCCCAGTCGGCCTTGAAGATCAGCTTCATGTCAGGCTGGACCTTCACGAGGCCCTTCGACGCGCCAATGAACTTCACGAGGCCGTCCGGATTGACGAACTGAGCCTTGCGGAAGGCAATCGAGGCGCCCTTGGTCCCGGCATCCACCTGCGCAATGCCGGCGCGACGACAGAGCGACTTGATCTCCATGACATCGAGCAGATGCTCGACCTCGGCCGGTAGCGGCCCGAAACGATCGACCAGCTCGGCGCCGAAATTGTCGATCTCCTCACGGACGGAAAGCGTCGACAAGCGCCGGTAGAGCCCGAGGCGCACCTGCAGGTCGGAAATGTAGGCCTCGGGCAGCAGCACAGGCATACCAAGCTGGATCTGCGGGCTCCATTGGTCCGCCGTCTCGCCGAACTCGCCACCTTTGAGTGCCTGGATCGTCTCCTCCAGCATCGCCTGATAAAGCTCGAAGCCGACCTCGCGGATGTGCCCCGACTGTTCATCGCCGAGCAGGTTACCGGCGCCACGAATGTCTAGATCGTGGCTCGCCAGCGAGAAGCCCGCGCCGAGCGTGTCAAGCGATTGCAACACTTTCAGGCGCTTCTGCGCACCCTCGGTGAGCTTATGCCCGACCGGCGTCGTGAAGTAGGCGTAGGCGCGCGTTTTGGAGCGCCCGACGCGGCCGCGCAACTGATAGAGCTGGGCAAGACCGAACATATCCGCCCGGTGCACGATTAAGGTATTGGCGTTCGGGATGTCCAACCCCAACTCCACGATCGCCGTCGACAGCAGCACATCGTATTGGCCGTCGTAGAACGCCGTCATCACGTCCTCGAGCTCGGTCGGCGCCAATTGCCCATGGGCGCGGGCGACCCGCAGCTCGGGCGTGTGCTCGGCCAGAAACTCGGCGACATCGTCGAGATCGGCGATGCGCGGCACCACGTAGAACGTCTGCCCGCCACGATGGCGCTCGCGGCGCAAGGCTTCGCGCAGGATCACCGGATCGACCGGTGAGATGTAGGTGCGCACCGCCAGCCGATCGACCGGCGGTGTGGTGATCAGCGACAGCTCGCGAACGCCCGAGAGCGCGAGTTGCAGCGTTCGCGGGATCGGCGTCGCGGTCAGCGTGAGGACATGCACGTCCTCCTTCAGCTGCTTCAGCCGCTCCTTGTGGCCGACGCCGAAATGCTGCTCCTCGTCGACGATCAGTAAGCCCAGCCGCGCGAAGGCGATCGACTTGCTGAGCAGCGCATGCGTGCCGACGACGACGTCGATCGTGCCGTCCTTGAGACCGGCCTTGACCTCGCCGACCTCTTTGGCGGCGACAAGGCGCGAGGTGCGGCCGACCTTCAGTGGCAGCCCCTTGAAGCGCTCGGCGAACGTCTTGTAATGCTGGCGGGCGAGCAGTGTCGTTGGCACCACCACGGCCACCTGCAACCCCGCCATCGCCGCAATGAAGGCGGCGCGCAGCGCCACCTCGGTCTTGCCGAAGCCAACATCGCCGCAGACGAGCCGGTCCATTGGGCGTCCGACGCCGAGGTCTTCGATAACCGCCTCGATGCTGGCCAGTTGGTCTTCCGTCTCGTCATAGGGAAAGCGCGCCACGAACTCGTCGTAGGCACCGGCTGGCGGCGCCAGCGATGGCGCCTCGCGCAGTTGGCGCAACGCCGCAACCTTGATCAGTTCGTGGGCGATCTCCCGCAAGCGCTTCTTGAGACGCGCCTTGCGGGATTGCCATGCCACGCCGCCGAGACGATCGAGTTCAGCGCCCGTTTCATCGGAGCCGTAGCGCGACAGCAACTCGATGTTTTCGACCGGCAGATAGAGCTTGTCACCGCCGTGATAGGCCAATTCTAGACAGTCGTGGGGCGCACCCAGAGCCGTGATCGTCTTCAAGCCGACGAAGCGACCGATGCCGTGGTCGGCATGGACGACGAGATCGCCGGTCGACAGGCTGGTCGCCTCGATGATGACGTCGGCGGCGCGCTTGGCCTTGCGCCGCGGGCGGACCAGACGGTCACCCAGAATGTCTTGCTCGCCGATAATGGCGAGATCCGGCGTCTCGAACCCCGTTTCGAGCCCGAGCACGGCCAACATCGGAACGGTCGCGGGCTCGAGCAACGCCTGGTCGAAGTTCTCGATCTTCTTGGCGCCGGTCACGCCGTGCTCAGCCAGCAACACGGCGAGCCGCTCGCGCGCGCCCGGCGTCCAGGTGGCGACGATCGTGCGCTTTCCCTGCGCCGCCTGCACTTTGAGATGCGCGGCCACCGCATCGAACAAATTGACACCTTCGCTCGAGCGCTCGGCCACGAACGTTCGCCCGGTCCGTCCCCGGAACGGCCGGACCGTCCCGCCTTTCGCTTCGACCGTATCGAACGGTGTCAGATGGCGGACGTCGCGGCGGTCGAGGACGCGCTGCCACTCGCTGTCGGGCATGAACAGGCGCTCGGGCGGAACCGGCTTGTAGGGCGGCGCGCCGAAAGTCGCCGTCTCCAGTGCGTCGACACGGGCCTCATAGTGGTCGCGGATCTGAGCCTGCCGGTCGGCCAGCGCCTGCGCCGTCATGTGGTCGAAACAGACGGCGGCACCCGGGACATAATCGAAGACAGTCTCCAGCGTCTCGTGGAACAGCGGCAGCCAGTGCTCCATCCCCTGGAAGCGCTGCCCGGCGGTGACAGCCTCGTAAAGCGGGTCGCCGGAGTTGGCGGTGCCGAAGATCGCGATGTAGGCTTGCCGGAACCGGCTCGCGGCAGCTTCGCCATAGGACAGCTCACTCATGGGCGTCAGCAGCAGGCGCTGCACGATCTTGGCGGTGCGCTGCGTCTCTGGATCGAAGCTCTTGATGCTCTCGAGCGTATCGTCAAAGAAATCGAGGCGCACCGGCGACTGCCGCCCCGGCGGAAAGATATCGATCAGGCTGCCGCGAACTGCGAACTCGCCCGGTTCCATTACGGTGCCGCTGCGCACGAAGCCGGCCAGTGAGAAGCGCTCGATCAATTGCGTGCGATCGATCCGCTGGCCCGGCGCGATCTGGCGCAGCGCCTGCTTGATGAAGGCGCGCGGCGGCACGCGTTGCAGCGCCGCATTGACGGTGGTGAGGACCACCGTTGGCTCCTTGCGCTGGCCGGCGGCCAGCAGCGCGAGCGCCGTAATGCGCTTGGCGATGATGTCAGGGTTGGGGCCGATGCGGTCATAGGGCACCGTGTCCCAGGCCGGCAGTGAGATCACCTTTACCGTGGGGGCGAAGAAGGCGAGTGCCGTCTCCAGCTGGTCGAGCCGGCGGTCGTCGCGCGCGATGTGCAGGATCGCCGACGCCTGCCCGCCGGCTGCCGACGCCTCGGCCGCGAGCTGCCCGAGCACGAACCCGTCATAGCCCTCCGGCACGCCGGTCAGCGTCTCCAGCTTGCGCTGAACCTTGGCGGCGGCTGCCGGTGCGCTTTTTAGGACTCCGCTCACCCCGTCACACTCCTTGGCCGAGCTTGTGAAACGTCCGGATGCGCCCGATCAGGCCGGCGAACTCGCTCGTCTGGAAGCCTTCGCCCGTCATCAGCCAGACCTGCAAATCGGGATCGGGCAGCGCCAGAAGGATCTCGAACTCCGCGAGATCGGGATCCCTCATATCGGGTAGCCGGTCACTGGCATAGCGGCCGAGCAGCCAATCCATCTCCTTCGTGCCCCGATGGGCGGCACGGTAGGCGGCCCGGCGGCGCCGGAGCTCGAGATCCTGATCGGTGCTCATGAGTCATGCCTTCATTGATTTTGGACAAGCAATTTCAGCGCCTGTTGCGGCTTGCCTGTCCAACGTCGCGCCGCGTGGTATACCGCTCCCACCCGCCGCAGGAAAGGGCGCCGCCAAACGGTCGCGTCCAACCCTCCGCCCGGCGATTCGGCCATCCTTTACTGCGAACCCAAAGGCGCATGCGACCCGCGAGCTTCAATCCGCTGTTTGCCTCGGCGCAAAGCCTGACCGGCATCGGCCCCCGGCTGATCGTGCTGCTGCGCAAGGCGTTGCGCCTGCCGCCCGGCATCACCGATCCCCGGGTCATCGACCTGCTGTGGCACATGCCGACAGGTGTGATCGACCGTCGCGCCGAGCCGACGGTGGCGGGCGCGCTGCCAGGCACCATCGCCACCCTCCAGGTTCGCGTCCTGAAGCACCGCGCGCCGCCTCGCGGTAATATCAAGGCGCCCTACAAGGTCGCCTGCGAGGACGATACCGGCCGCATCGATCTGGTGTTTTTCCATGCCGAGCGACGCTTCGTCGAGACCCAGCTGCCGGTTGGTGAGCTGCGCTATGTCAGTGGTCGCGTCGAACGTTATGGCGAAACACTGCAGATGACGCATCCCGACTACATCGTGCCCCCCGAGCGGCGCGGGGACCTGCCGCTGCTCGAGCCGATCTATCCGCTGACCGCGGGGCTCTCCTCCAAGGTTCTGGGCAAGGCGTCCCGCCAGACGGCGATGCTCTTTCCCGAGGTGCCGGAATGGCAGGACCCGGCCTGGCTCCAGCAACAGGGCTGGCCCTCGATCGGCGAGGCGATCGAGCGTCTGCACCGGCCCACCGACGCCGCCGACGTCTCGCCCGGCGCGCTCCCCTGGAGCCGGCTCGCCTATGACGAGTTGCTCGCGGGACAACTGGCCCTCGGCCTCGTGCGCGACAGCGTGCGCAACCGGGTGGGCCGCAGCACCGTCGGAGATGGTCGCATTCGCGCGGGCATCGCCGACCAGCTCCCTTTCTCGCTCACCAATTCCCAACGCTCGGCGCTGAAGGAGATCGCCGACGACATGGCGGCGCCGACCCGCATGCTGCGCCTGCTGCAAGGCGACGTCGGCTCGGGCAAGACGGTGGTGGCGCTGATGGCCTGCGCGATCGCGGTCGAAGCCGGGGGGCAGGCCGCGTTGATGGCGCCGACCGAGGTGCTCGCCCGCCAGCACATCGAGACCATTGCGCCGCTGGCCGAGGCGGCGGGCCTGCGCATCGGGCTTCTCACGGGCCGCGAAAAGGGCCGCGGGCGCGCCACCACCCTCGAGAAACTGGCAGCGGGCGAGATCGACATCCTCGTTGGCACCCACGCGTTGTTCCAGGCCGACGTCGCGTTCAATGATCTGGCCTTCGTGGTGATCGACGAGCAGCACCGCTTCGGCGTGCACCAGCGCCTCGCGCTGCAGGCCAAAGGCGGCGAGCATGGCGTCAATGTGCTGGTGATGACGGCGACGCCGATCCCGCGCACTCTGCTCATGACGCACTACGGCGATCTCGACGTCTCGCGGCTTACCGAGAAGCCGGCGGGACGCAAGCCCGTCACCACCACCCTCGTCTCGACCGATCGGATTGAAGAGGTGATCGACGGCTTGAAGCGCGCCGTCACCCAAGGTGCCCAGATCTACTGGGTGTGTCCGCTGATCGAATCGACCGAGAAATCAGAACTCGCCGCAGCCGAGGAGCGCCAGGCCCATCTCGCGCAGACCTTCGGCGACACCGTCGGACTGCTGCATGGCGCAATGACCGGCCCAGCGAAAGACAAGGCCATGGAGGCGTTTTCCGCCGGCCGCATGCAGATCCTGGTGGCGACGACCGTGATCGAGGTTGGCGTCAATGTGCCGAATGCCTCGATCATGGTGATCGAGCATGCCGAACGGTTCGGATTGGCCCAGTTGCACCAGCTCAGGGGCCGAGTCGGCCGTGGCAGCCGCCAATCCTACTGCGTCCTCCTCTACAAGGCGCCGCTTGGCGAGACCGCCCGCTCGCGTCTCGAGATGATGCGCGAGACCGAGGACGGCTTTCTCATCGCGGAGAAGGATCTCGAACTGCGTGGCGGCGGCGAAGTTCTGGGCGCGCGCCAGTCGGGCTTGCCGGAATTCCGCGTCGCCGAGGTGCCAGCCTTTGCCGAACTGCTGGCGGCCGCGCGCGACGATGCCCGCATGGTGCTGTCGAAGGATCCGCAGCTGACCAGCGAGCGTGGCGAGGCGCTGCGCCACCTTCTCTATCTCTTCGAATGCGACGAGGCGGTGCGCCTGTTCAGGGCGGCGTGAGCGCGGCTTTCGATCGTAGCGCCGCAAGCTGCCTCTCGCGCCAGGCGATGAAAAGGCCGGCACCCACGATCAACGTCATTCCTGCCCAGGTCGCAGTGTCCGGCAGCGTGCCGAAGGCGAAGTAGCCGATCAATGCGGCGAACACGAGCATCGCATAGCTGATCGGGGCCACGACGCCGGCTGGTGCGAACGCAAAGGCCGAAATCATCAGGCCTTGACCGGCGATGGCCAGGACGACGATGGCCGCAAGTTTTGGCGTTACGTGCGCTGGCGGCGTGGTCCAGAACAGCGGCAGGAACAACGACAGCGCCACGCCACCCATCAGGCAATTGTGGGTGATGCTGAGAACTGGCGGGGCCCGCCCCGCCAGCTTGCGGTTGGCCATGAAGTAGAAGCCCATAATGACGCCGGCGAGCAACCCAATGTAGTAGCCGGCCATCTCGCCGCCGAAGCCCGGACGCAAGATCACGAGCACGCCCAGGAAGCCGACGGCGACGGCCAGCATGCGGCGCACCCCGACAGCCTCACCGAGCAGAGCTGGCGACAGCACGGTGACGACAATCGGCGCCAGCATGAACATGGCTGTCGCATCAGCAATCGGGATGTGGCTCAGCGACCAGTAGAGCGTCGAGACCGCGCCGGCACTAAGCGCTCCGCGAACGAACTGCCCTCCCAAAGGAACAGGCGTCAACACGCGCCAGCCGTACTTCGGCAAGGTCAACGCCGCTAGGATCACGAACGAACCGACGAACTGGAACCAGATCATCAGCACCGGGCTCACAACATCCAGGAACGTCTTGGCGACGCCGTCCTTTACCGCCAGAACGGCCGTCGAGAGCAGCATCAGCACGATGCCGATCAGCGGTTGGTGAGCAGGCATCCAGCTATCCAGGTGAGAGGCACGGTGCGGCCAGAACGAAGCGCTACGCCTTGATGCGGGCCTGCCGGTTCGCCTTCTTGGCGGCCTCGGACAGCTCTTTCAGCTTGGCCTGGCCATCGGGGGTCACCATGCCAGCAGACAGAATGATCTTTGCCGCATCCTCCACCGACATCTCTAGCGGCGTCACCTTGGTGCGCGGTACGAAAACCGTGAACCCCGACGGCGGCATCAGATGCGTCGGCATGAATACCGCAACCAGATCCTCGTTTCCAGCGACCTTGGCGATCTCGCCGGCAGCCGCCCCTGTGATGAAGACCAGGGCGTAGATACCGGGCGAGGGAAACTCCATCACCGCCACCTTCTGGAACGGCGACTCGGCGCCCGTGGTCGGCACCATGGACTCAAAGATCTGCTTCAGCGCCTTGTAGAGACTGCGCACGATCGGCATGCGATCGAGCATCATTTCGCCCGCGCTGATCAGCGAGCGCCCGATCAGGTTCGCCGCGAGAGCGCCGATCATCGTGAGGATGACGATGGCGAAGACTAGGCCGGCGCCTGGCAGCGCAAACGGCAGATAGTTGTCGGGATTGTAGATGCGCGGAATATAGGGCTTCACCCAGCTGTCGAACGCGTTGATCACGTACCACGCGATGTAGAGGGTGATCGTGACCGGACCGACGACGACCAGGCCGGTCAGGAAGTAATTGCGCAGGCGGGTCCCGAGCCGGGGCACATGCGGCGGCTCGGTCACAGGCGCGATCGTTCCCAACATCGCTTCCGCGATGGTGGACTGCTTGGGATCGTGACGTTTACCCGGGGACTTGTCTTGCATGGCCTCACCAAACCGGCGGCAAGCGCCGGTGGCGGTCTCCTAGCACAATCGAGCGCAGCATTGAACGCAATGTCGCAAAGGGCCGCCGATTATGGGCCGGCCAGCATGCAATCGATGCCCTTGGCCCGGATGGCGGCGCATGCCGCCTTCGGCGCGTTCGCGTCGGTGTAAGGCCCAATACGGACCCGATAAAACGTGCCCATGTTGCCGAAGGCGATTTCCTCGATATCGTATTGTCGGCCACCGACGAGGCTCGCGTGCTCGGCCTTGACCTTGTCGCCGACGGCTTTGGCTTCCTCGCGACTGCGCACCGGTCCAAGTTGCAGCCGGTATTTGCCGGACGCGGGCGCAGCTTTGTCTGGCGCTGGGGCGGTGGCAGCGGGGATGGCCGGCGCGACAGCAGGCGCAACGGCAGCCACCCGTGTTCCAGCGGTGGGCGTTGCTGTTCGCGGTGCTGCCGGAGCTTGCGCTGGCGCGGCCGTACCGCCGCCAAACAAGTTGGAGAAGAAATTGCCGCCTTGCTGAGCTTGCACGGCGGGTGCGGGAGCAGGTGGTGCAGCCGGTGCGGCGGCCACCTGATCGGCTGCAGTACGCGCGGCTTGCGGCGGCTTGGTCGTCGATGCCGTTTGCACGGCTGACGCTGAGGTTGCAGCAACCGCTGTCGGAGCGGCAGCGGTCCTTCCTGTTCCAGTGGCGGCCTTGGCTGCGGCCGCTGACTTCGCGCCGGGGATCGTGGGATTGTCACCGAGGCCGGCTTCGCGATGCGCCCCGCTGTAGGCCTGCTGGGCCGCGGTCCGCTCGTCGTCGGGTAATCCGCCTTTCAACCACAGCGCGCTCTGCAGATCGGCCAAAGCCTGCGCCGGCTTGCCTTGTTTGCGATAGGCCTGACCGCGCAGGGCTAAAGCGCGCGCCATCGAGCGCGACTCGATCCCGCCACCCGAGACGAGGCCATTGACCTGATTGACGGCAAGATCCGCCTTGCCGGCCTCGAGCGATTTCTTGGCCGCTTCAAGGGCTTTCTCGACGTCCGCCGGATCACGCGCAGCCTTGGGGGCCGCGTTGTCGGCGTCAGTGTTCGGCTTTTTCGCGGCCGATTGCTTCTTCGCAGTGGGTTGCTTCTTCGCCGGTTCGGGCGCCGCCGGTTGCGCCGACGCGGCGACCGGAGCCCCAAACACCAATGCCGTGAGAGCCATAATTGCCCACGCGCGAGCCATGGCTTGCCTGCCTTGTGATCTTAACGCCAGCACCCCTGCTGGCCTGACCTTATGATGAACCACCACAATTAGGCAAATGAACGGCCAGTATTTTTCCCCAGTCGCTGGAGTTATTCCACAGTTACCGACTTGGCGAGATTTCGGGGCTGGTCGACGTCGGTGCCCATAACCACGGCCGTATGGTAGGCGATTAACTGCATCGGGATGGCATAAACCAGTGGACTGACGAACGGGTGAACCTTCGGCATGCGCAAGTGGGCGGCGACCTTGCAGCCGACGGCATCCGGGTGGGCATCCGACACAAGGACGATCTGGCCGCCACGGGCTGCCACCTCCTGCATATTGGACACCGTTTTCTCGAACAGATCATCCTCCGGGGCGACCACGATCACGGGCACATTCTCATCGATGAGAGCAATCGGGCCGTGCTTGAGCTCACCTGCCGCGTAACCTTCGGCATGGATGTAGGAGATTTCCTTGAGCTTTAACGCGCCCTCGAGCGCGATCGGATAGGACACACCGCGGCCGAGATAGAGCACGTCGCGCGCCTTCGACAGCCAATGCGCCATCTCCTCGTAGCGGCGCTCGTCGCGCAGCAGCGTCGAGATGTGGCGCGGCACCTCCATCAGTGCCCGCACCAGCTCTCGCTCGCGCTCCTCATTGATGTGGCCGCGCGCCCGCGCCATCGCCAGCGCCAGACAAGCGAGCGTCGACAGCTGACAGGTGAAAGCCTTCGTCGAGGCCACGCCGATCTCGGGACCAGCCAAGGTTGGCAGCATCGCGTGACTTTCGCGCGCAATCGTCGAGGTGCGCACATTCACAACCGAAGCGATCCTCTGGCCATTGGCCTTGCAGTAGCGCAGCGTCGCGAGCGTGTCGGCAGTCTCGCCGGACTGCGAGACAAACACCGCCAGCCCGCCAGCCGGGAGCGGCGCTTCGCGATAGCGCAGCTCCGAGGCAACGTCGATTTCAACGGGGACACGGGCATACCGCTCGAGCCAGTATTTCGCGACAAGCCCCGCATAGTAGGCGGTTCCGCAGGCCGAGATCGTCACGCGGGTGATCTTGTCGAGCTCGATGCCGAGGTCCGGGAACTGCGCGCGGCCCGTCGCCATGTCGATGTAGTTGGTGAGCGTGTGGCTGATCACTTCCGGCTGCTCGTGGATTTCCTTGAGCATGAAGTGGCGATGGTTCCCCTTGTCGACAAGGAAGCCCGACGCCTGCGACGTGATCATCGGTCGCTCGACGCGCCGGCCCTGGCGATCGTAGATCTCCATCTTCGCGCGGCGCAGCACGACCCAATCGCCTTCATCGAGATAGGTGATCTGGCTGGTAAAAGGCGCGAGCGCGATGGCGTCGGAGCCGAGGAACATCTCCCCCTCGCCGTGTCCGATCGCGAGCGGGCTGCCTTCCCGGGCGCCGATCATCAGGTCATCGTGACCCGAGAAGATGATGGCCAGCGCGAACGCACCGCGCAGGCGGCCAAGCGCAGTCTTCGTGGCGGCGACGGGATCAGCCCCGTTTGTCATTTCGTAGGTGATGAGATGCGCGACGACCTCGGTGTCCGTGTCGGAGGCAAACTTGGCGCCAGCCCGGATCAGCTCATCCTTGAGCTCGCGGAAGTTCTCGATGATCCCGTTATGGACCACCGACACCTTGTCCGTCATATGCGGGTGGGCGTTGCGCTCGCTCGGTGCGCCGTGCGTCGCCCAGCGCGTGTGGCCGATGCCGACATGTCCCTGCAGCGGCTCTTTGGTCAAACGTTCGGCCAGATTGCGCAGCTTGCCCTCGGCCCTACAGCGCGTCAGGTGGCCATTCTCGACGGTGGCGACACCCGCTGAATCATAGCCGCGATACTCGAGACGGCGCAGCGCATCCACCAGATCAACGGCGACCGGCTTGGTTCCCAGAATCCCGACAATTCCACACATGGCGTTCGTCCTTATCCGTCTCGACCAGCTACTAACAAATACTCAAACCGGCGCATCCGGCTCAATTCACGTTTGATGTCCCGGGTTTACGACACCTTTGTCTTGGTGTCGTCCTTCCGGCGCTGCATCACGGCCCGGAATTTGGCGGCCCAGCCCGGCCGCTCCTCCTGGCTCGCCCGCTCGATGGCGAGCGCGTCGGCGGCCACGTCCTTGGTGATCACGCTGCCCGAACCGACAAATGCCCCGTCACCGATCTTAACCGGCGCCACCAGCGACGTGTTCGAGCCGACGAAAGCGCCCTTGCCGACGTCGGTGTGATGTTTGAAGTAGCCGTCGTAATTGCAGAATATGGTTCCCGCGCCGATGTTGGCGCCAGCGCCGACTCGGCCATCGCCGATGTAGGAAAGGTGGTTGGCCTTGGCGCCCGCCTCGAGCGTCGCGTTCTTGACCTCGACAAAATTGCCGATGTGGACGTCGGGCCCAATCTCGGCCCCAGGCCGCAGGCGCGCGAAAGGACCGATCTCTGCGCCCGCCCGGATCCGCACACCGGCGCGGCTCTTGGTGTCGGCGCCATCGATGTGCGAGTTGGCCTTGATGATGACCCGGTCCTCGACCACCACGTTGGGCCCGAAGAACACGTTTGGTTCGATGGTGACGTCGCGCCCGATCACAGTGTCGTGCGAGAACCAGACGGTCTCGGGTGCGATCAGCGTCGCACCACCGAGCATGACCTCGCGCCGCCGCCGCGCCTGCCAGATCGCCTCGGCAGTTGCCAGTTGATCGCGCGAGTTCACGCCCAACACCTCGTCCTCGGCGCAGGCAATGACGCTGGTCGTGAGTAGGCGCGCGTGCGCCAGTTCGATTGCATCCGTCAAATAATACTCGGCGTTCGCATTCTTATTGCCGATGGCATCGAGCAGCGGCAATACGGATGCGCCGCGAAAGCCCATGACCCCGGCGTTGCAGAGCGTGACGCGGCGTTCGGCGTCGTTCGCATCTTTATGCTCGCGGATGGCGGTAACCGTTCCGTCGCCGGACCGCAGAATGCGGCCATATCCCGATGGGTCTTTCGCCTCGAAGCCGACCACGACCACGTCCGAACCGCCAGCCAGCTTATCACGGACAGCCGCGATCGTTTCGACGCGAAACAAGGGGGTGTCGGCAAACAGGACAATCACGTCGCCCTTGTGCGCTTCGATCGAGGATCGCGCGGCCTTGACCGCGTCAGCGGTGCCCAACTGCTGGGTCTGGATATGAATGGCAGCGCCCGGGCTCTGTCGCTCGGCGTCCGCCTTGACAGCCGCATGCTCGGGTCCGATCACCACGGCGATCCGTGTTGCACCCGCCCCTCGTGCGGTCGCCAGCACATGGCCCAGCATCGACATTCCCGCTACGGGGTGCAGCACCTTCGGCAACACCGACTTCATTCGCGTGCCTTTGCCGGCACCGAGAACGACGGCGAGTAGCGACGATGTCATCTCAGCTCCTACCAATCGCTGCACCGGCCCAATGCCAATCCACGGGCCCAATCCTCTCAACCGGCTCAAGCGATCCGCGCCCGGTTAACCGAGCAAGAAGCATGCCGCCGGCCGCACATGCCCAACTGTAGCAGACTTGCGCCTGCAATCCGATGGGGCGCGGCGGCCTGTCGCCTCCCAACGCCTGGCCTACAAGAGTGTGAGGTTGGGCTTGGCAACCGATTTCGGTTGATTGGGACCGGTTCGCGTTGACCTCAATGGGGAACAGCCCGACTCTCATCGGGTGATTCGGTCCATGTTGCATCCACCGCAAAGAGTCATTCTATGACGATTTCCGCCGCCCCCGCACGAATTGCCCCTCCCGACCGGGCTTTCAGGCTCTATGTCGTCGCCTGGGCCCTGCTGGCGGGCCTTGCCCTGGGCTACCTGGCTCTGATCGCCGTTCGACCCGATCTGGCCGCACAGTTCCAGTGGTCGACCGGCGGCTCGAGCCCGGAGGACAATCGGGGCCAGCGAGCCCTCGCGCAGGCCACAGCCGCGATCAAGGAGCTTACTCAGACCGTGACCGCCCTGAAAACCGAGTTGGGCGCGACCCGCACCCAGCTCGCAGTACAAGAAACGCAGTTCCTGGCGATTCAGGCCCGGGTGACAGCGCTGGAAGCAACCCGCCAGACCGCGTCACAGAATATTGCCGCTAAGCCCGATAGCTCTGCGTCGCCTGCCAACGCTCTGGCGTCAGCAACTGTCCAAGGTGTCATCGAGGACCGGGCAGGCAAGCCCGCGCGTGAGCCCCGAAAACCCGATACGATCGCCGCAGCAGCGGCCGATGGGTTGCCGGCCGCGCTGACTGCACAACCGGTGGCATCAGGACCGCCGCGCGCCGTCCATCTGACGGCCGGGCCGTCGCTCGACGCTCTGCGGCTCAGCTGGCAACTCCTTCTGGAACGGCACAAACCCGTCCTAAAATCGCTGGAGCCGCGCTACATCGAAAACAAGGACGATCCATCGGTGGTGCAGCTGATCGCCGGACCGATCGCGACCGAATTGGATGCTCGTCGCGTCTGCGACCGTCTGAAGGCCAAGCGGGTCGCCTGCGAAGTCGTCATCCACGCCGGCCAACCGCTCTAATGTGATTGAGATCGAGCCACGTCAGCCTTGCGACCAGCTGCAATGGAACAGCAGACGTCTCGATCACCACACGAGCAACCGGCTGACGCAGGTTGGCAATTTGGTCAGGTTCGACCGACCTTGCCGCATGTGGTCATGCCAAGCAGGCTGTAAGCCGGGCACCAACCGACAAAGGCCGTCAGCAGGGGCGCAAGTCCGATCCAGCCCCAGATTTGCGGCGCATAGCCGGGCACGTAGCCGAGCGCCAGACTGATCAAGGCCATGCCGACGACGATCCGCAGAATGCGATCGAACGTCCCGATGTTTGTTGTCATGGTGGGTCTCGCAGGGTTGAACGCCCCCAGGACACCCTGCGCGCCCGACTCTGGCGCCACCTTGCGCCAGATCAAACGGTTCGTACCATAGACCTCGGCCCTTACCCAATCCGCGGTGCGTCGAGCTTGTGCACCAGCCCCTGGGTTTCGGGCTTCCACGCTGGATAGCGCTTCAGGATGAGCGGGTCGTGTCCCGGGATGACGTTATTCAGTCCACCGGCCATCGCAATCAGGTTGTCGTAGGACTTGAGCGTCGCCTGCATGTCGATGGTTATGTAGAACGGCCGCCGCTGTTCGATGTTGGCGTAGAAGTGGACGACGTCGGAGGCGAGCACGACCGGCCCATGCGCCGTGTTCACGCGGATCGCCTGGATGCCCTGACTATGGCCCGGCGACTTGTGAACGGTGATCCCTGGAGCGACCTCGCCGTCGCCATCGTGGAAGTGCACGCGGCCGGAATAGACGTTCTTCACCATCTGACAGACGTGATCCGGTGTGAACGGCGTACGCATGGAGGGTTCGCACATGCATTTGCCCGTCGCGTAGGCCATCTCCGCCTCCTGGAGATGGAACTTGGAGGCCGGGAACTGGTCCATGGTGCCGGCGTGGTCGAAATGGAGATGCGTGATGATCGTCTCCTTGATCGCGCCGGGCTCGATGCCGATCCGCTTCAATGAGACAATCGGCTCCTCGGTGATCTTGCGACCGCGGGCGGCGGCTTCCTTGTGGTCGAAGCCCGTATCGACCAGGATCGTGCGGTTGGCATTGCGGATGACGAACACGAAATAGTCGATCGGCATTGTCGAAGCGTGGTCGTCCGGCGTCGGGTGCATGAAATTGTCCGCACCCTTGCGGGCTGTGTTCTCGCCATACTTCAATGCAAGAATCTCATAAGTTTCCGGCGTCGCCATTGATTTGTCCTCACGAGTGGCATGGTGATCAGATAAACTCAGGCCCAACATGGCTCCGGATGTCGCCCGCGTCGAGGGGCTGATTTTTGCGAGTGGGGCACGAGGCGGCGAGCTCCGGCGGCGGCCGGGCTGGGAGTAACCCAGGTTCAGACCGGCCCTAGAACAGGATGCGCAGCATGGCGATCAACGTCTCCTTCCTCCAGGACCTCCTGACAACGGTCGCCGAGCAAGGGCGCCACTACCTGCCAGCGTCGCTGATCGGCGGCTCGAAGGACGATATCCTCGAACTCGCGCGCGCCCTGATGTCGGTCCGCGGCGAAGCCTCCGGTGTTGCCATCGCGAGCAAGCTCGTCGATCTCTACAAGGGCCTTGGCGCGGAGGAACGGCGCACCTTCTTCAAACTGCTGGCCGACGAGTTCAGGCCCGACGCCGACGACGTGCAGCAGGCGGTGAAAGCCTATCTCGCGACCCCGGATGACGCGGCCATGCAGCGTCTCCAACTTGCCGTCGAGAGCCCGCGCCAGGAGTTCTTCCGCCGTCTCAACTTGGCGCCGGGGGCGACCGCTGAAATTGTCGCCATGCGCCGGGACCTGTTGCGTCTGCCGAAGGGCGAGCCGTCGCTCGGCCAGGTCGACGCCGACATGGCCCACATTTTCGCGTCGTGGTTCAACCGCGGTTTCCTGGTCCTGCGCCGCATCGACTGGCAGACACCTGCCGTCATTCTCGAGAAAATCATCCAGTACGAGGCCGTGCACGAAATCCAGGGCTGGGACGACTTGCGCCGCCGCCTCGATCCTGCCGACCGACGCTGCTTCGCCTTCTTCCATCCGTCGCTGATCGACGAGCCGCTGATTTTCGTCGAGGTCGCCTTGAGCGGCGATACCCCCGGCCAGATCCAGACTGTGCTCAACGAGAAGCACAAGGCGGGTGTGGCCGCGGAGAAGGCGACGACGGCGGTGTTCTACTCGATCTCGAACTGCCAGGAGGGCCTGCGCGGCATCTCATTCGGCAACTTCCTGATCAAGCAGGTGGTCGAGGAACTGGTGCGCGAGCAGCCTCAACTCAAGACATTCGTGACGCTCTCTCCGGTGCCGACGTTTGCACGCTGGCTTGACCGCGCGCGCGCCGATGCCAGCGGCACCGTGACCGACGCCGACCGGGTCGCGCTGCAGGTCCTCTCCGATCCGAGCTGGCACGAGGACCCCGACGAGGCTGAGGGCGTCCAAGCCACCCTGTTGGCGCTCGCCGCCCATTACTTCCTGGTGGCCAAATCGTCGGACGGACGCCCCGTCGATCCGGTCGCCCGGTTTCATCTGGGCAATGGCGCCCGTCTCGAGCGCATTAACTGGCTCGGCGACGTCTCCGAGAAGGGTCTGCGCGAGGCGCACGGGCTGATGGTCAATTACCGCTACGACGTCAAGGAGATCGAGCGCAACCACGAAGCCTTCGCCAACGAGGGCGAGATCGCCGCATCGCGCCAGGTTCGCAGCCTGCTGCGCGCTCCTCCAAAAAGCGTCGCCAAGGTACTGCCCAAGGCGCTCGCCCTCCCCGACCCGGCCAAATCCGGCGGCAAGGTCTAGATCTCGGCTGGGTTGCGACGCCAGTGTGCAGCGTGGCGGGTTTGGACTTGTTTGCACCCTGGCGGCGTGCTGAATTCCGCCCGACAGGCGCGGAGCGCCGACTGGAGATTGACGATGCGTTACGACGACAAAGATCGCGAGAGCCGGAACGTCGAGGACAAGCGCGGCGAGGGCGGCGGCTCGCCCTTTGGACGCGGCGGCATGCAGATCCCCATTCCCGGCATGGGCGGGCGTGGCGGCATGAGCCTCACGACCATGCTGATCGTCGGCGCCTTGATGTTGCTGTTCGGTTTCAATCCGCTCGATCTGCTGCGCGGCGGCGCTGGCGGCGGCGTGCAGATGCCGCGCGTCGACCAGGGCCAGGTGCCGCCCGGTACCGGGCGCTCGCCGTTCGAAATTCCTGGTTTGCCCGGCGGAGCCGGCGGCCGCGTCGAGGCCAACACCGACGAGATGAAGAAATTCATCTCCCGCGTCCTCGCCGACACCGAGGATGTCTGGAACCGCGTGTTCCAATCGTTCGGCAAGACCTACAAGGAACCGAAACTGGTCGTGTTCTCGGGCTCCTACCCGACGGCTTGCGGGACCGGCATGGCGGCGATGGGTCCGTTCTATTGCCCGGTCGACCAGAAGATCTACATCGACCTCGTCTTCTACGAGGAACTGAAGCGCCGCTTCAACGCGCCGGGCGATTTCGCGCAGGCCTATGTCGTGGCGCATGAGGTCGGCCATCACGTGCAGACGCTGCTGGGGATTGCCGAACAGGTGCAGCGTCTGAAGCAGCGCATGTCCGAACGCGAGGCGAACAAGGTCCAGGTGCGCATGGAACTGCAGGCGGACTGCCTTGCCGGCGTCTGGGCTGCTCTCAATCACCAGCTCAAGAACCGGTTGCAGCCCGGCGATATCGAAGAAGGTCTCAACGCCGCCCAGCAGATCGGCGACGACATGATCCAGCGCCAGCAGACCGGGCGCGTCGTACCGGACGCCTTCACCCATGGCTCGGCAGCACAACGCGTCCGCTGGTTCCGTCGCGGCCTTCAGACCGCTCAGATCCAACAGTGCGACACGTTCAACGCGTCAGAACAGGACCTCTGATCATTCGGCCTGCCCGTCGGCAGCCCCCCTGCTCCGGTACCCACTCGAGTTTTCGGCTCTCGCAGACATCGGCGGCGGCCGACATTGGACCATGCCCTTCTCGAGGTGCACCGCATGCGCAGTTGGGCATCCGAAGGCGCAATAAGAGCCTACTCGGCTGGTTGTAGAGCGCCTGGGGGCTCGGGATTTGCCGGCGCCGACGCCTCGGTCTTGCGCGACGTCAGACGGCGGATCACGACGTAGAACACCGGCGTGAAGATCAATCCAAACAGCGTCACACCGATCATGCCCCAGAACACAGCGATCCCCAGTGCCTGGCGCATCTCCGCGCCGGCGCCCGTCGCCCAGTAGAGCGGCAGCACGCCCAGCGTAAAGGCCAACGACGTCATCAGGATCGGACGCAGCCGCAGGCGGCAAGCCTCGACAGCGGCAGTGACGGCATCGCGCCCCTGCTCCTCCAGCTGGCGCGCAAACTCGACGATCAGAATCGCATTCTTTGCGGCCAACCCGATCAGAACGACGAACGCGATCTGTGTGAGAATATTGATGTCCTGGCCGTGCAGCCAGACGCCGAACGTCGCCGACAGCAGGCACATCGGCACGATCAGAATAATGGCCAGCGGCAGCGACCAGCTTTCGTACTGCGCCGCCAACGCCAAGAACACGAACAGCACCGATAGCGCGAAGATGTAGTATCCGGTCCGCCCGGCGCGCTTCTCCTGGAACGACAGATCCGTCCATTCGAACGTCACGCCCTCCGGCAACGACTGTGCAGCCACATCCTGCATAAGCGCCAGTGCCTGACCCGATGAGATACCCGGCGCCGACGTGCCCTGGATCTCGACGGTCGGGAACAGATTGTAGCGCGGCACGCGCTCGGGCCCGGCGACCTCCTTGAACGTCACCAGCGTGCCGAGCGGCACCATGTTGCCGTCGGCATTGCGAACCCGGATGCGGCTGACGTTGTCAGCGTCGAGCCGAAAGTTCCCATCCGCCTGCGCGGTGACCCGGTACGTCCGCCCGAACATGTTGAAGTCGTTCACATAGGCCGAGCCCATATAGATCCGCAGCGCCTCGAAGATATTTGACAATGGCACGCGCAGCATCTGCGCCTTCACCCGGTCAACATCGACGAAGATCTGCGGCGTCAGGGTTTGGAAGGTCGTGAACGTGTTCTGGATTCCCGGTGTCGCATTGGCGGTGCGGATCAACTCCTGCGCCGCCCGCGACAGTTCCTCCGAGCCGATCCCGAGCCGGTCCTGCAGCCGCATCGAGAAGCCGGATGCGTTGCCGATGCCGCGCACAGCTGGCGGTACGATGACGATGATATTGGCTTCCTGGATCACGGAGAGCCGCCGGCGCAGCTCGGCCGTCATGGTGTGGATCGTCAGGCCCTTCTTCTCGCGCTCGGCATGATCGTCGAGCACACAGAAAACTGCCGCTGCATTCGACGCGTTGGTGAACGTCGCGCCAGATCGCCCGGCATATCCCGACGTGTGCTTGTAGCCGGGCGTCGCCAGCACGATCTCGTTGACCTCCTTCATCACCCGGTCCGTGCGCTCAATCGAGGCGCCCGCCGGCAACGTCAGAGAAACGATGACGATGCCGCGATCGGTCGCGGGAATGAAGCCCGTCGGCGTTTTCATGACGAGCCAGCCGGCCAGTCCAACGAGGCCGACGTACACCAAAAGAAGTACTGGAGCGATGCGAGCGAGCCCGCGAACCAGCGCCCCATAACCCCGCGCCAATCGGTCGAACCCCCAATTGAAGGCCCGGAAGAACGCCTTCACCGGCCACATGATGAGGCCGCCGATGCCGAGCCGTCCACCGTGATCGGCGGCGTGCGGCTTGAAGAGGATGGCGGCGAGCGCCGGTGACAACGTCAGTGACACGAAGGCCGAGATGACGGTCGCGGTCGCGATCGTGACGGCGAACTGCCGGTAAAAGGCGCCCGTGATGCCGCCGACGAACGCCGTCGGGATGAACACCGCCGTCAGCACAAGCGCGATTGCGATCAACGCCGTTCCAACCTCGTCCATCGAAAGACGCGAAGCCTCGATCGACGACAGCCCCTCCTGCATGCGCCGCTCGATGTTCTCGACGACGACGATCGCATCGTCGACGACGACGCCGACCGAGAGCACCATGCCAAACAGCGTCAGCGAATTGATGGAATAGCCGAGCAGCAGCATGACGGCGCAAGTGCCTATCAGCGATATCGGCACCGCGACCACCGGAATGATCGTCGCCCGCCAAGTCTGCAGGAACAGCAAGACGACCAGTACGACCAGCGCCACAGCTTCGATAATCGTCTTGTTGAGCTCGCGGATCGAGACCTCGATGAACTCCGTCGGGTTGTAGACGATCCGGTACTCGAGGCCCTTCGGGAACGTCTGAGCCAAACTCACCATGGCGCCCTTGATGGCGCTGGCGGTCTTCAGCGCGTCGCTGCCCGGCGCCTGCGTGACGACAAGCACCGTTGCGGGGTAGCGATCCTGATAACCGTAGGTATTGTAGTTGATCGCACCGAGCTCGGTACGCGCTACGTCTTTCAGGCGCACCGTGCGGCCGTCCGCCTGGCTCTTGATGACGATCTCGTCGAACTCATGCGGCTCCTTGAGGCGTCCCTTGAGCTGCAGCGAACGCTGGAAGGCACCCGTCGACTGCATCGGCGGCTCACCGATCGCGCCGCCGGCGACCTGCACATTCTGCGCGCGCAGCGCCGCCAGCACCTCCTCGGCCGACAGCCGGAGCGCGGCGATCCGCTCGGGATCGAGCCAGACCCGCATCGAATACTCGCGTGCACCGAACGCATTGACGCCGCCGACCCCCTCGATCCGAGCCAACACGTCGCGCACATTCAGCAGGGCGAAGTTCGAGATGTAGACCTGATCGTAGGTCTTGTCCGGCGAGACCATGTGCACGACAAGCAGCAGGTCCGGCGAATTCTTGCGCACCGTGACGCCGCTGCGGCGCACTTCCTCGGGCAGCCGCGGCTCGGCCGAAGCGACGCGGTTCTGGACCAGCACTTGCGCCTTGTCGACGTCGTAGCCGATTTCGAACGTAACTGTGATCGCAAGCGAGCCATCGGCAGTCGACTGCGAGTACATGTAGAGCATACCGTCTACGCCGTTCACCTCTTGCTCGATGACAGCGGCCACGGTGTCGGCCACGGTCTGCGCACTCGCACCGGGATAGGAGGCTGAAATGGTAATCGTCGGTGGCGTGATTTCGGGAAACTGCGTGATCGGCAGGGCGACGTAGGCAATACCGCCAATGATCGTCAGGAACAGCGAAATCACCGCCGCAAAGATCGGCCGGTCGATGAAGAAGCGCGACAAGCGCATGGAGCCCTCGTCCTATTTCTTGGCGCCAGTGGGCGCCTTTGGGGGCTGCGTCACTGAAGGAGCGGGTGCGGCCGCCGGCACAACGCCTGGCGGAGCGGGCGCGGCTTCGGCGGCCTTGAGATCGGCTTTCTTGGGATCGACCTTCTGACCGGGCCTGGCGCGTTGGACACCCTTCGTCACAACCCACTCGTCGGCTTTCAAACCATCACGCACGATCCGCATGCCATTGTGAACAGGCCCGAGACTGACCGGTCTGCGCGACACCGCATTGTCCTCACTGACGATCAACACGAACTTGCTGGCTTGATCCGTGCCGATTGCCTCGTCGGGCAGCATAACGGCTGGATACCGGGCCGAACCCGCCAGCCGGACCCGCGCGAACATGCCGGGCGAGAACTGGCCCCGCTTGTTGTCGAGCACCGCGCGCGCGCGCATTGTCGCGGTTCCCTGGTCGAGCCGGTTATCGACGAAATCGAGCTGCCCCTTGTGCAAGAACGTCGTCTCGTCCGGCAGCGCCACCTCGACTGCGCCACCGATCTGCTGCGAGCCCGTCTTCTCGCCGCGATCAGCCAAACGCGAGTACTTGAGAAAATTGTTCTCGCTCACGTCGAAATAGACGTGCACGGGATCCTGGCTGACAATGGTTGTCAGTTGGGTCGAGTTAGCGGTGCCGCCAGCCGCGATCCAGTTGCCGGCCGTCACGTTTGAGCGACTGATGCGGCCGCTGATCGGCGCCGTAAGCCTGGTGAACGACAAATCGAGCTCCGCCGTCGCCACCTTGGCGTCGGCCACTTTGATCGCGGCCTGCGCCTCGCGCAGCACATTGGCGCGGTCGTCGAACACCTTTTCCGACATCACCCGGCGCTCGACCAGCGGGCGGCCGCGCTCGACGTCGAGATTGGCATTATCGACCTTCGTTTTGGCTTGCGCCAGCTCGGCCCGGGCTTGCTCAACCGCGCGCTCGAACGGGCGCGGATCGATCACGTAGAGCAGCGCACCCTTCTTGATGTCTTGGCCATCCTTGAACGCGATATCCATCAGATATCCGGAGACCCGGGCGCGCAACTCGACCAACTCCACGGCCTCGATCCGTCCAGTGTACTCGTCCCACTCGACGATGTCCTGAACCACCGGCCGACTGACCGTCACCACGGGCGGCGGCGGAGCGGCCTTTGGCGTGGCCTTGGCCTTCTCGGTGTTCGCCGAAGGGCGATCGCAGCCGGCACCGGCCAAACTAGCGAGCGCACAGATCAGGCAGATCGCCACCGTTCCCGAGGAAATTCGCGTTCGCGCCATGTGTCCGATCCATGCCCACCGAAGCCGCGTTCTAACAGCTTTGGGTGGGCTTGTATCGGCGGCAGGACGCCGCTTAGCGGACCCGGATGTATGTCACGCCATTGTGAACAAAAGAGGATTGTCCGGCATGCGGACTTCCAGGCGGCAAGTACATCAAGCCGTTCCGGTTCACTCCATAGGCCGCGAGGCGCGAATCGGGGAGGCGCCTGGCGACGCGTGGGGCCGCCGGCGGAGGCGGTGTTCCGAAAACCTGAATCTGGGTCTGCTGAACGCCGTGCTTCTGGACGAGATTGTAGAATACCTCGGCATTCGCCGGAGCCAACCGGACACACCCGTGTGAGGCAGGCTGACCCAACCACTCCGTGCTACCCGTCGCGTGGATGGCCGCGCCATCCTTGAAAAACACCGAATGCGGCATCGGCGCCATATCATACTGGCGGGAATGCCAGATCTTCGCCGTCCACTGGGCGCGGAACGTCCCTGTTGGCGTTCGGAACCCCGGCGCCCCCGACGAAATCACCCACGTCTGCTTCGGACTGCCGTTCTCGATGACGTGCAGGCGCTGGGTCGCGAGGTTCACTTTGGCAATCAGTGTAATCGGCTTGGGTTTCGGCTTTTCAACTTCGGCCGTTGCCGGTTCCTTTGGCTCGGCCGGTTTGGCGCCAGCCTCCGCAGGATCGCGCATAGACGCGGACGGCACCAGCGGGCTAGCCGTTGGCTCACCGCTACGCGGCGCGCTCGACGGGGCGGGTTCTGGCGCCAGATTCGCGGCTGACTTTTCCGGCAGATTGGCAACCTGCTCGGCTTTGGCGGGCAACACAAGCAACGCACCGGCTGCAAGAGCAGCCAGCAAAGCGACGGAACGCATCAAAGTCTCCTACGCGGGACAAACAAAGAGGACTGATGACGCTGCTATAAAGCTTCGTTCCTACTTTATGGTTAAAATCGGGAAAGGATTGAGATCGCCAGCGCCGCTATGCAGCAGTGGCGCTCGTGATGTCAGTTCTTGAAGATCAGGTCGAACAGCGATTTAGGCTGCTGCTGGCGCGGCTGGCGCTGCGTGCCACCGTTTGAGCCCTGCTGCTGCGCCCAGGGGGCCCAGCTCGGCGTCCCTCCCGACGACGGTTGTGGCCGCGGCTTTGTTGCGCCCTCCGAACTTGTCACGCGCTTTGGCGCCGGCGCCGCAGGTTGCGCCACCTCCTTCGGCCGCGACAGGCGCAGCGGATAGTCTTCCTTGAAGCCATCGAGCCCCGTCACCACCAAGCGGCCCTCGCCCCAATCCCACGCCGCGAGACGGGTACCTTGGCGCACCGTTTCCACGGCGACCACCGCCCGCCCCTGGAGGTCGATCACAGCGCCCTGCTCGATCTCCTCGATAGCGCCCTTGCCCTCAGCTTGGCCGGCTATGAAGTGCAGGACGCCGACGCCCTTATGATCGCCCTTCTTGACATCGAAGCCGACGATTTTCGGCGCCCCCTCGCCAATCATCTCGAGTGGCACCGAGAGCTTGGGATATTCAGGGTTTGTGGCGTGATACCGCCCCTGACGGACGAAAACCCGCCAGCGCTCGAACGCCAGTTCACGGACCTCGGCATCATCGTTGTCGGGCGCGCCCAGCCGCTCGAGCGCGGCCACCGCCTCGCGCAGCACTGGGCGGCGCGCCACTGCCTTGCGCAATTCCCCGATCGCCTCTTCGGTCTGACCTGCCAGCTCAGCAAATTCGCCGCGCGCCCACTGCACCTCGGGACGGTCGGCGTCGAGCCGCACGGCACGCTCGAGATCCTTTTGGCCAAGCTCCGGCTGGCTCATCCACTTGTAGACCACGGCCCGATAGGCGTAGGCCTGAGCCGAGCGCCCATCCAGCTCCATCGCTTTGGCGAGGTCGTTCAAGGCCTCGTCGTAGTCCTCCGCCTTGGCGTTGGCGAGCGCTTGCCCTTCGAGGGCTGCGCTCGACTTTGGTTCGAGTTCGGCGGCCTTCCCAAAGTCTTTGATCGCCGACGCGGCGTTCTTGGCTGCGAGGTAGGCATAGCCGCGGTTCAGATAAATCTCGGCATTGGCCGCATCGAACGCGACCGCACGGCTGAGATCCTCTATCGCGTCCTCGAAGCGGCCGAGGCGAATCTTGGCCTCCGCGCGCGCCCGGTAGCCCGGCCCGAACCGCACATCGCCGCCAACCGCCCGACTGAAATCGCGCAATGCCGCATGCGGCCGGTTCTGGGCGAGGTGCAGCCGCCCCCGGCCATTGAGTGCCGCCGGGTTCTGCGGCAGCAGCTGGACGGCGTGCGAATAGTCGCGAATGGCGCCCTCGGTGTCGTTTCGGCTGACCAGCGCATGGGCGCGATTGATATAGGCCGCCGCATATCCCGGAGCCAGCAGCAGCGCCCGATCGAAATCCTTCTCGGCCTCTTTCGGCAGGCCCAGCGCCATCAGCACATTGCCGCGATTGTTGTAGACGGCGGCATTCTCCGACCCAAGTTGAACAGACCGGTTGAAATCGTCGATCGCGGCCCGCAGGCGATTGAGCCGCGAGAAGGCGACGCCGCGGTCGTTCAAAAGGGACGCACGCCTGTCGTTGGCGAGCGTCGCGTCAGCCAGGGCTTCGGTATAGAGATCGGCGGCCTTGTCGGCCTGTCCGCGTTGCAACGCCGCAACGGCCTCCTTGGCCTTCTGCTGGGTCGCCTCCCCCGTGACCTGGGCACTGGCATTGCGCGCACGACATCACCAGCGCCGTGCAGGCGGCTACGATGATCCGATGCCTCTCGCGCTTCATCCCGTGCTCATCCGATATGTTGGAGCTCGGTGACCCGAATCCGGTCGCCACTGATAAATTAGCACCTCGCGGCCCACGATGCGAGGCCCCGACGGCAACACTATGGCCGTGCTATTTACCTGATCGTGATGACAATTTCGGCCGTGGGGAGGCATCCACCGCACCCTCGCCCATGTGTGGCGCCCGGATCAGGCGAAGTCGGCCGCCCGTAGCCGCCGCGCCAGCTTGTCGAGCACCCCATTCACGACGCGGGGTTCATCACTATCGAAGAACGCGTGTGCCGTGTTGATGTACTCGCTGATGATAACCCTCGGCGGGACATCTGTCCGCTCCAGCAGCTCGAACACGCCCGAGCGCAGGACCGCGCGCAGGATCGAGTCAATCCGCGTGAGCCGCCAGCCATCGGCCAGTTGCTGGTCGATAATCGGATCGATCTCGCGCTGCCGGCGCACCACGCCCCGCACCAGCGCCGTGAAAAACTCGCGATCGGCATCGGCCAGCGAGCGGTCCTCCGCCTTAGCCCCAAAACGATGCGCCACGAACTCGGTGATCACGTCATTGAGGTCGGTTTGCGCCAGATCCATCTGATAGAGGGCCTGAACCGCCGACAGCCGCGCCGCCGTCCTCGGCGCTAAGGGGAGCTGAGCCCGGTCCTTTGTCATGCCATATCGCCGGCGAAGGCCCGGCGGACCTCGATCAGGCGCAGCACGGCGCGCGCGGCGTCGCCGCCCTTGCCCTTCACGCCGCCCTCGGCGCGGGCCATTGCCTGCGCCTTGGTATCGACCGTCAGGATGGCATTGCCGACCGGTACGCCGAGCGTGCAGGCCGTCTCCATCAGCCAATGGTTCGAATGATCACACACAACCTCGAAATGGTAGGTCTCGCCGCGGATCACGCAGCCGATCGCAATGGCGCCGTCAAACGAGCCGGTTTCGCCGTCGCCTTCGAAACGGCCGGCCTCGATCGCCGCCGCGAGTACCTGGGGGATCTCCAAGGCGCCGGGAACGCCGACGCGCTCGTACGTGCAGCCGTGCGCCTCGCAAACCGCAATGGCGCCGTCCGCCATCATGTCCGCGAGGTCCTCATAGTAGCGGCCTTCGATGATCAGCAGATGCGCACCGAGCTTTGCCGTTGTCGGCCCGCCGCCACCCGTGGATTGCCCTGCCATGTCGCTACTCGATCTTGCGCGTGCCGACGATGGTCAGGCCGTAGCCTTCAAGGCCGACGTAGCGCGATTGCGGTTGATTGGTCAGCAATACCATCTCGGAGACGCCGAGGTCGCGCAGAATCTGGGAGCCGAGGCCGATATCGACCTTGCGCCGCTCTTCGCTGCGGCCGCTGCGGGCCTTGTGGTCATGCTTGGTAATCCATTCCGAGACCGAGTGCGGCCGCAGATCGCGCAAGAGCACGAGCACGCCCCGACCTTCGCGCGAGATCATCTCCATGCTCTTCTGGACCAGCGAGCCATGCTCGCCATGCGTTCCGATACCAAGCAGGTCCGCATGGACGCTGACGGCGTGTACTCGAACCAGCACCGGCCCGGGTTTCGTCAGGTCGCCCTTGACCAGCGCCAGATGCTCGACGTCCTCGATCAGCGACACATAGGTGTTGAGATCGAACACACCGCCATAGACGCTGTCGACCTTCGCCGTCGACGTCTGCTTCACAACCCGGTCGTTCTTCAGGCGGTAGGCGATCATGTCCTCGATGGTGCCGATTTTCAGGCCGTGGCGCTGAGCAAACGCGACGAGATCGGGCATACGCGCCATCGTCCCGTCGTCATTCATGATCTCGCAGATCACGCCGGCAGGATAGAGCCCGGCGAGACGCGCCAGATCGATCGAGGCTTCCGTGTGCCCGGCGCGAACCAGAACCCCGCCTTCGCGGGCGACCAGGGGAAAGACATGTCCCGGCGAGACCACGTCGTTGGCGCCCTTCGACTGGTCGATGGCGGTGCGGATGGTATGTGCGCGATCGTGCGCCGAGATGCCTGTGGCAATGCCCTCGCGGGCTTCGATCGAAACGGTGAACGCCGTACGGTTGCGTGCCTCGTTCTTGCGCGTCATGAATTCGAGGTTCAAGGCATTGGCGCGCCCTTCGGTCAACGAGAGACAAATCAGCCCGCGGCCGAAGCGTGCCATGAAGTTGATCGCCTCGGGCGTTGCCATCTGCGCGGGGATCACGAGATCCCCTTCGTTTTCTCGGTCTTCCGCGTCGACCAGGATGATCATCCGGCCATTGCGGAAATCCTCGAGGATTTCGTCCGTCGGCGAAATAAACCCACGGCCCTCCGCATATTCGACACGCTTCAGGTTCGATGTCGTCGGTGCATCCGTCACGCCCGGTACTCCATCAGTCGCGCGACGTAGCGCGCAAGGGGGTCGATTTCCAGGTTGACCCGGTCCCCTGGTTTCTTGCGCCCCCACGTCGTGACCGTCAAGGTGTGGGGGATCAGATTGACGCCGAACCGGGCGCCCGACACTTCGTTCACGGTGAGCGACGTGCCGTCGAGGGCAACCGAGCCCTTCGGCGCAATATAGCGGGCGAGGTCGGCTGGCGCCTCGAAGGTGAAACGGCGGGAGTCACCGTCGGCCCGGATCTCCGTGATCAGCGCGGTGCCGTCGACGTGCCCGGACACGATATGCCCGCCGAGCTCGTCGCCAGCCTTCAATGCCCGCTCAAGATTGATTGCCGTGCCCGCGGCCCAGTTGCCAAGCGTCGTCTTCGACAGCGTCTCATTCGACACGTCCAACGTGAAGATGCTGCCCGTCCCGTCGGCCTGCACATTCGTCACCGTCAGGCAACAGCCGTCGTGGCAGATCGAGGCGCCCAATGCGATCCCTTCCGGCGCGTAGCCCGAGCGAATGGTGAATACGCCCCCCGCTTTCGAGACCACCGTGCCGACGTCCGTGATGATGCCTGTGAACATGACGCCTCGACCTCTCTACGCGTTCGGGACCACGATCGGATGATAGCCGGCGTGGTCGACGATCTTGGCCTTGGCGCCAGCATCGAGCAAGACGCGGGCTGGGTCCGGTAGTGGCGTGCTCTTCCACCGGCCGTTGTCGTCGGTCACGTGAACATAAACCGTATCGGCCTTCACGATCACATCCGTCGTGCCAGCGATCCGCATTTCGAAGGTCACATTGAACGACGTCCGCCCGAACGATGCGACCCACGTCGAGATCTCAAGCACGTCCTGGAACCGAGCCGGCGCGAACCACTCGATCGTCTGCTTCTTCAGCTGGATCTCGAAATCGTTGTCCCAGGGATCGCGCTGCGGCATCGCTGCCGCTAGGAATTCGGTGATCGCGAGATCGAGGTAGTCGCCGTAGCGCGCGTTGAAAACGACGTGCTGGCTGTCGCAATCCTGGTAGCGGACGCGGACGAAATGGCGGAAGGGCCGGCGGGCGGGTTCGCTCATGGACGGTCGCGGCGGTAAACGGTCAAACGGTCGACACCGAGCATACGCTGGGCCACCGGGTGCAGATTGTAGCGGGCAAAGAATGCTGTCTTGTCGCCGGGGATCACCGTGATCGTCTCGCCTCCGGTTTTGTCGGGGGCAACGGCGACGCACACCTCATCGGCCAGCCCCGCAGTGAGAAACGCCTGCCACACCGTTGGGCCGCCCTCAACCATCAGCCGGGTCAGCCCATTGGACGCCAGCACCTCCAGCAGGCCCGCGAGATCGAGCGTGTGGCCATCCGTGCTACCAGCATCGATCACCAGCGCGGCGCCATGCTGCTGGACCACGTCGGTCGCCTCGCCGGCTGCAGCTGCGACCCAGATGCGCGGCTTGTTGGCGGATTCCCGGTAGATCTTGGCGGTGACCGGTGTCCGCAGCCGGGTATCCAACACGATCCGGTCTGGCGAGCGATCGGCGAGGCCTGGTAGACGGCAGGTGAGTTCAGGGTCATCCGCGATAACGGTGCCCGCGCCGACCAGAATGACATCGGCCTGGGCGCGCAGGATATGCGCGTAATCGCGGGCCTCTTTGCATGTCACCCACACCGGCGCGCCGTTGCCGGCAGCCACGCAGCCCTCGGAATCGAGCGCCAACTTCAACTGAACGAAGGGCCGGTCCATCGTCTGGCGCAGGATGTGGCCGAGCGTCACCCAGCGCGCCTCGTCGGCCCGCAGCCCCACATCCACGTCGATGCCGGCAGCACGCAGCTGCGCAAATCCGCGCCCCGACACAACAGGATTCGGATCCGGGATCGCGCAGACGACGCGCTTCAAGCCGGCGCCGAGCATGGCGTCGGCGCACGTCGGGACGCGGCCGGTGTGCGCGCACGGCTCGAGCGTGACGTACATCGTGCGCCCCCGCGCCCGCTCGCCGGCACGCCGCAGCGCCTCCTTCTCAGCGTGCGGACGCCCGCCGGGCTGTGTCCAGCCGCGCGCGATCACCTCGCCCGTGGCCTCGTCCGCGATGACGGCGCCAACCGACGGGTTCGGCGCCGTGGTGCCGATGCCCCGCTGCGCCATTCGGATGGCGATGCCCATCATGTGGGCGTCGAACGTTGCGCGCGTCTGGGTCATGTCGGCAGGGCGGCTCACTCTATGCAAACTCTCTGGCGTCAGTGTTTACGCTCGGACCCGGACTTGAGACCCGCAACCTCGTCGACAATGCTGTCCGCCGACAGCGGCGCGTTGGCGATCTCGCCCAGCACCTCGTGGAAATCGGCCGCCTCGCGGAAATCCCGATAAACGGAGGCAAACCGCACATAGGCGACGGGATCGAGGCCCTTCAAGGCTTCCATGAGCAGCCCGCCGATCGCCGACGAGGGGATATCGCTCTCGCCGATGCTTTCCAACTGGCGCACGATACCGGTGATCATGCGCTCAACCCGGTCGGGCTCAACCGGCCGTTTGCGCAACGCCACCTCAACCGAACGGGCGAGCTTATCGCGATCGAACGGAACGCGCCGGCCGGACCGCTTGATGATGGTCAGCTCGCGCAGTTGGATGCGCTCGAAAGTCGTGAACCGGCCACCGCAATCCGGGCAGACCCGCCGGCGACGGATCGAGGCATTCTCGTCGGTGGGACGACTGTCCTTGACCTGCGTATTCTCGCTCGAGCAATAAGGGCAGCGCATGCGTTCACATCCTGTCGGACACCCGGATCGACGGTCTGCCCGCGCTGATCTCAGCCATAAATCGGGAACCGGTTGCAGAGCGCGATTGCCTGCTCTTTCACACGATTCTCGACCTGCGCGTCGCCCATATCCCCGTTTTTCGCAAGGCCATCGAGTACCTCGACGATCAGCCGGCCGACCTCGCGGAACTCCGCCTCGCCGAAGCCGCGCGACGTCGCGGCCGGCGTGCCGAGCCGGATGCCCGACGTGACGAACGGCTTTTGCGGATCGAACGGCACGCCGTTCTTGTTGCAGGTGATGTGCGCGCGCCCGAGCGCAATCTCGGACGCCTTGCCCGTGAGTTTTTTCGGCGTGAGATCTACCAGCATCAGATGGTTGTCGGTGCCGCCTGCGACGATGTTATAGCCGCCAGCCTTCACAGTCTCCGCCAGCACCTTCGCATTATCGACCACGGCCTTGGCGTACTGCTTGAACTCGGGTTGCAGCGCTTCCTTGAACGCCACCGCCTTGGCCGCGATAATGTGCATCAAGGGGCCGCCCTGCAGGCCCGGAAACACCGCCGAGTTCATCTTCTTGGCGATGTCCTCGTCGTTGGTGAGAATGAGCCCGCCACGCGGGCCCCGGAGCGACTTGTGCGTGGTCGACGTCACGACGTGGGCATGCGGCACCGGCGAGGGATGCACGCCACCGGCCACCAGTCCGGCGATATGCGCCATATCGACCATCAGATAGGCGCCGACCTCGTCCGCGATCTCGCGGAAGCGCTTCCAGTCCCAGAACCGCGAATAGGCGGTGCCGCCCGCAATGATCAGCTTTGGCTTGGCGGCCCGCGCCAGTTTCGCCACCTCGTCCATGTCGATCCTCTGGTCCTCGCGGCGCACGCCGTAAGGCAGCACTTTGAACCACTTGCCGCTCATATTTACGGGCGAGCCGTGGGTCAGGTGGCCACCGGCGTTGAGATCGAGTCCCATGAAGGCATCGCCGGGTTGCAGCAGCGCCAGGAACACGGCCTGATTCATTTGGCTACCGGAGTTCGGCTGAACGTTGGCGAATTTCGCGCCAAACAACGTCTTCGCCCGCTCGATCGCCAGCGTCTCGGCCTGATCGACGTACTGGCACCCGCCATAGTAGCGCTTTCCCGGATACCCCTCGGCGTACTTGTTGGTCATCACCGAGCCCGCCGCCTCGAGCACCGCGCGCGAGACGATGTTTTCCGAGGCAATCAGCTCGATCTCGGTCTGCTGGCGGCGCAGCTCCCGCTCAACCGTGCCGTAGAGCTCCGGGTCCGCCTCCGCCAGCGAGGCGCGAAAGAAAGCACTCGCCGCCGGACGGGCGGATTTCGTAGAGGACATGAGCCAAGTTCCTGATCTGCGCGCTGTTTCGAGGCCTGATAGCACGCAGGCCGCCGCCCCAACAAGGTCTGCGAGAGCCGCAGGACGCGAACCCAGGCGGGGGCGGCGGAATTAACCGTTCAGGCGGTCACTCTCTGGCACTCTCTGGCACTCTCTGGCCCTGCGAGGGGCCAACACACTGTCGCCAAGGCAGGGTATGCTGCCCGATCGATCGAGAGAGAGCATCCATGCACATCCTGCATTCGTTGGGTTCTGCCCGTTATCTGCTCCTAACCCTGGCGACCTTCGGTGCGCTGGGCTCACTTGCGGGTTGGCTCCACTTCGGCGGCGAGCGCCCGTCCTGGCTGATTGCGCTGGCAATCCTCGGAACGCTGGCCGTCATTGGCCTGCGCGACCTCGTCCAGACGCGCCACGCGATCTTGCGCAACTATCCGATCCTCGGTCATCTGCGGTTTCTGTTCGAGGAAATCCGGCCGGAGCTGCGCCAATACTTTTTCGAAACCGACAAGGACGGGACCCCGTTCTCCCGCGATCAGCGCGCCCTTGTTTATCAGCGCGCCAAACTCGATCTCGACAAACGCCCGTTCGGCACCCAGCTCGATGTCTACCGCACGCAAGCCGAATGGCTGCTGCACTCGGTCGCCCCGACGGAACTCGCTACCGATCCGTTCCGTATCACGATCGGCGGGCCTGATTGCACCAAGCCCTACGCCTCGTCGGTCTTCAATATCTCCGCCATGAGCTACGGTTCACTGTCGGCCAATGCCGTGCGCGCCCTCAATCGCGGCGCCAAACTCGGCCACTTCGCCCATGACACTGGTGAAGGCGGCTTCTCGCCGTATCACGCCGAGCATGGCGGCGACATCATCTGGGAGCTGGGCTCCGGTTATTTCAGCGCTCGCCATCCGGACGGCTCGTTCTCGCCCGAGCGCTTCGCCGACGTCGCGCAACGCGACCAGATCAAGATGGTCGAGCTGAAGCTCAGCCAAGGCGCCAAACCCGGCCATGGCGGCGTGCTGCCGGCCGCCAAGATCACCGAGGAAATCTCCGCGATCCGGGGCGTACCGATGGGACGCGACTGCATTTCGCCGTCCCGCCATGCCGCCTTCGCGACCCCGATCGAGATGATGCATTTCATTGCCCTGATGCGTCGCCTCTCAGGCGGCAAGCCCGCGGGCTTCAAGCTCTGCATCGGCCACCCCTGGGAATTCTTGGCCATCGTCAAGGCGATGCTCGAGACCGGCATCACGCCGGATTTCATCGTCGTCGACGGCAAGGAAGGTGGCACCGGCGCCGCGCCGCTCGAGTTCATGGATCACGTCGGCATGCCCTTGCGCGACGGCCTCGTGTTCGTGCATTCGGCGCTGGTCGGCGCCGGCCTGCGCGACCGCATCAAGCTCAGCGCGTCGGGCAAAGTCGTCTCTGGTTTCGACATGGCCCGCGCCATGGCACTCGGCGCCGACTGGTGCAATGCCGCGCGCGGCTTCATGTTCGCAGTCGGCTGCATCCAAGCGCAGACCTGCCACACCGGCAAATGCCCGACCGGCGTCACCAGCTCCGATCCGCTGCGGTCCCGCGCCATCGTGGTGCCCGACAAGGCCCAACGCGTCGCCAACTTCCACAAGGAGACGGTCAAGGCGCTGGCCGAGTTGGTCGCCGCCGCCGGACTGCATCATCCCAGCCAGTTCCGGCCACACCATTTCATGCATCGCGCGGCGCCCGACCGCATCGTCACCTTCGCCGAGTTGTACCGCTCTCTCGGACCTGGTGAATTGATAGCTGGCACGGACCACCCGGCCTTCCGGCAGACCTGGGCGATGGCGCGCGCCGAAAGCTTCCAGCCGGCGGCGTGAGGGCGACATGCGCCGTGGCCCGGAACCATAGTTGCAGATTTTGGGTGCCACACCGCTCCCTCACTCGAGCTTGAGATTCAAGGCTTTGACCAGTTTGCCGTAGTACTCCCAGTCCTTTTTGAGAAGACCGGCGAATTTCTCAGTCGAGCCCACCTCGATCCGCTGCGCGATCCCCAGGAATTGCTGACGCAATTCTGACGCGGCGCCAATCTTCTGGATCTCATCGTTGAGCCGCTTGATGATTGCCGGCGGCGTGCCAGGCGGCGCGAACACACCGAACCACCCGACAATATTGATGTCGGGATGCAGCTCCGAGATCAGCGGCACACTCGGGTAATCCGGATGCCGTTGCCGGTCCGCGATGGCGAGCAGCTTGGCCTTGCCCGCCTTCACGTGTGGCAGCACGTTGGGCTCGGAATGGATCTGAGTGACGCCGGCCAGGAAATCGTTCAGCGCATCGGCGCCGCCGCGGTAGGGGACGTGGAGATTATCGATCCCAGCGTTGATCTTCAGCGTTTCGCAGATCAGGTGCGTGAAAGTTCCGAGTCCCGCCGAGCCGCAGTTGAGCTTGCCGGGATTGGCCCTGGCATAGGTCTGCAGTTCCTTGATCGAGTTGACCTGCAGCGACGGATTGACCACGATCGGCAGCATGTAGTCGGAGAGCTGACCCACCGGCATGAGATCCTTGAACACATCCCAGTTCACCTTGCGCGCCTGCGGGATGACAGTGAGTACCGGCGAGCCGGTGACCAGGAACGTGTAGCCGTCAGGCGCCGAGCGGATCGCGCCTTCGACGCCGATGGTTCCGGAGGCACCTGGCTTGTTCTCGATGACGAACTGCTGGCCGAAGGCTTTCGACAACCGGTCCGCAAAGGGGCGGGCGGCGTTGTCGGTCGAGCCGCCGGGCGCGAAATTGACGACAAGCCGGACCGGCTTGGTCGGCCAGTTTTCCTGCGCCGAGGCGTGACCTTGCACGCCAACCCATGCGACGGCAGCAAACAGCAGGCTTGCAACTCTCATGGCGTACCTCCCAGGTTGCGGCAACGAGCACCGCGCCCTCAGGAGCTTCGCCTAAGTGGGGACCGGTATCCAGCCTGGAAAGTACGGCTGCGCGAGCGGATCGGTGTCCAACCCACGTCGCTCCCCATTGTCGCGCCGCCCCTACTCCGCGGCGCGTTTCTGTTCGACCGACATCGGGCACTCCGCCCAGAGCGTCGAGAGCGCGGCCGTCAGCGCGTCCATCGTCGCGTCGGTGTGCAGCGGCGTCGGCGTCAGGCGCAGGCGCTCAGTGCCCTTCGGCACCGTCGGGTAGTTGATCGGCTGTACATAGATCCCGAAGCGATCGAGCAGGCTATCCGTCACCATCTTGCAGATCACGGGATCACCGACCAGCACCGGCACGATATGGCTCGGATTGGCCATCACCGGCAGGCCGGCAGACTTGAGCTTGCGTTTCAACGTCCGCGCGCGTTCCTGGTGGCGCAGGCGCTCCGTATCAGATTGCTTCAGATGCCGGATCGAGGCCAGCGCGCCCGCCGCGATCGCCGGCGCCAGCGACGTCGTGAAAATGAAGCCCGGCGCATACGATCGGATCGCGTCGCAAAGATCCCGCGAGGCCGCGATATAGCCGCCCATCACGCCGAAACCCTTGGCAAGCGTGCCGTTGATCACGTCGAGTTGGTCCATAACGCCGTCGCGCTCGGCAATGCCGCCCCCGCGCGGACCGTACATGCCGACTGCGTGCACCTCGTCGAGATAGGTCAGCGCCCCATAGCGCTTCGCCAGCCGGCAGATCTCGCCGATCGGCGCCATCGTGCCGTCCATCGAGTAGACGCTCTCAAAGACGATGATCTTAGCCCGGTCCACCGGCAGCTTCGCTAGATGCCGCTCGAGGTCCGCCATATCGTTGTGCGCCCATATGATCTTCTCCGACCCGCCATTGCGGATGCCGGCGATCATCGAGGCGTGATTTTTGGCGTCCGAGAGGATGACGCAGCCCGGCAGCAGCTTCTGCAGGGTCGCCAGCGTGGTATCGTTGGCGACGAACGCCGACGTGAACAGCAGCGCTGCCTCCTTGCCGTGCAGATCGGCCAGCTCATGCTCCAACTCAACGTGATAATGCGTCGTTCCGGAGATATTGCGCGTGCCGCCGGAGCCCGCGCCCACCTCGTCGATGGCTTGGTGCATGGCGGCCAACACCAGGGGGTGTTGCCCCATGCCGAGATAGTCGTTCGAGCACCACACGGTGATCCGCCGCGCCCTGTCAGCTCCGTAGTGGTGGGCCGTCGGGAACGCTCCGCGGGTCCGGCAGATATCCGCGAATACCCGATATCGGCCTTCGGCATGGATGGCCGCCAAAGCAGACGCAAACGTCGATGCGTAATCCATAGGCCTTTCCCACTCCACACCCGGCACGCGTTAAGTTCCGGCAGACATCTAACCCGTCGCCGCGCGTTGGCCAAGCTCTGTCGGCGAACAACCCAACCCAGCGCCCCCGCTGCCAAATTTATAACGTCAAACTGTCGCTGGCATCTCCGCTGTTTGTCGCATCCGCGCGGTGGCGGCTTTGATAAATCTCAAGCCTGAACCAACCCGCCGCGAATGCGGCCGGACCCCATAGCCCGCCCCATTTCAGAATCCGTGACGCCCGGTCGCGACTGGCCGGTCACGACTGGCCGGTCGTGATTGGCCTACGCCTCAGTAGGCTGACGCCATCGGCCCGACGCCGTCTTTGTTGTAGATGTCGCGGCGGAACTGGATCACGCCGTCTTCAGTCGCCCACGCCGTGATGTAGGCGAAATAGAGCGGCACGGGCTTTTTCAGGCGCACATCGAGCCGCTCGCCCGACTTCTTCATGGCGAGCACGCGCTCCTCGCTCCACCCTTGCTCGGACGTCAACCACGCCGCCAGATGCTCGATACCAGAGATCCGGACGCAACCCGAGCTTGCCGCCCGAAAATTCCGTCCGAACAATGTCTGCGACGGCGTATCGTGCATGTAGACGGAATGGTTGTTGTGGAAGTTGATCTTCACAAAACCGAGCGGATTTTCCGGGCCCGGCTGCTGGCGAAAGGTCAGGCCGCGGGCTGCCGCAGCGGTCCAGTTAATGCGTGTCGTATCGACCTTCTTGCCGTCGGCGCCATAGGCATCGATGCTGTACTTTGCCAGCACGTCCTGGCTCTTGCGCGACATCTCCTGGCCCTTCGGGATCAGGTCCTTCTCGATCACCGTCGGCGGGAGGTGCCAGACAGGGTTGAAATTCAACTCGTGAATGGCCGACTTCAAAATAGGTGTTTGACGGTCGATCTTGCCGACCACACCAGCATGCCGCGACACGACCCGGTCGTTTTCCACCGCCTCGATCTGGGCCGCGGGAATGTTCACGACGATGTATTTTCTGCCGGCGCCCTTGGCCAGCTCCTGCAACCGCAGCAGGTTGGTCTTCAACTGCCGCAGCCGGGCCGCCGCTGGCACGTTCAGTGCCACCACGGTCCGCTTGTCCACGATCCCCGTAGGCGTGAGGCCATTCGATGCTTGGAACCGTTTCACGGCTTTCTCAACGTCCCCGTCGTAATGCTCGGAGAAGCCACCGCCGCTGCCCTTGAGATCGCCCGACAAAACCAGGCGCTCGCGCAGGATCTCGACCGCAGGTCCACCGGAGCCCGGGATCAATTGGGCATCGGGCAGCGCCCGCCATCCACCCCGATCGGTGATATCGGAATAGCGCTTGATCGCGGCCTTCAGGGCATTGAGATTCTCAGGCGAAAGGGTTGGAAAGCCTTTCGGCGGGTTGGCTTCCCACTGCTTCGCGAAGGAATGGTCGTAAGGTTGGTCAATAGAGGGCCGGGTGCTCTGCGTCGGGAACTGGATCCAACCCTGGCCATCATAGGCAGAGGCCACCGGTCCATCCAGCGCTACGAACACGCCGGCGAGCGCAAAAATCGAACGTATCGCGTTGTTTTTGTTCATGTTCCAACCACGTCCGGCCAAACCCCGCATCAATAACATTAGCATGGTTGCATTTGGTTAAGAAATGCTAACGCGCTGTTCGCATTTGATCACGGCAACGAACCCACCAAGCGACCGTTCCTCGCGGATTGTTCTGGGTTATTCGCCTAAGTTCTCAAAGTTCAAAACAGCCCGGCGGGTTGATCTGCCCAGCCATGATGCCATCCGGCCACAACGCGAAAAGGGGACCCCAAGGCCCCCTTCTGCTTATGCTCACTGTGTTGGTACGGCCGCATCCCCTCGGCCGACCCGATCACAGGCGGTAGCGGATCTGGTCGGACCAGAAGCGCTCGAGGCGAACCAGCGCGCGGTTCAACCCCTGAATGTCGTCGCGATGCACTTCGCCGACCTGCTCGATCGAGCCCATCTGGCGCTGGTAGAGCGCCTGCACGATATCGCAGGCATCCTTGCCCTTGTCGGTCAGGCTGACACGCACCGACCGGCGATCGGTTTCCGAGCGCTTGTAGTGCAGGTAGCCCATGTCCACGAGCTTCTTCAGGTTGTACGAGACGTTCGAGCCGAGATAGTAGCCGCGCGTCTTGAGCTCACCTGCGGTCAGCTCGCCCTCACCGATATTGTAGAGCAGCAGCGCTTGCACGCTGTTGAGCTCGGCGCCGCCCAGGCGGTCGAACTCGTCCTTGATGACATCGAGAAGAAGACGATGCAGCCGCTCGATCAGGCGCAGCGCCTGAAGGTATTCACCGCGGAAGGCTTCGTCCATTTGCGGCGCGCGGGTACGCGCCAAGTCCAACGCAACACTCATTGTCCTGCCTCTTATATCTTACCTGTCTGACGCTCCCGGTTAGCTTGAGCTTCCGGGTTATAGGCAGGACACTAACTCAGGAAATTAAATCTTACCCTAAAAGACATACTGAATAGAACTTTAAGTGAAATCCCTATTTCGGAAACATTAACATCGCGATTTACTTTCGCGCGACCCAGCCGATGCAATCAATCAGCGTTTATATACCGCTGGTGGATAAGGCACCGTTCCGCCGATCAGATCGCGGTCAGATCCGCGCCGCCTGCGGCGCGGACCGGGGCAGCAGCGCCAGCTCCGCGGTGCCGGCGGGCGCGAACAAGGCTTCCAGCATCGCTGGCGTCACATCCTCGAGTCGCGCCGGCGCCCACGCCGGCCGGCCGTCCTTGTCGACCAGCACCGCCCGCACGCCCTCGCGGAAATCGGCAATCTCGACAAAACGATGCGCCAGCCTCCCGTCTTGTAGCAGCACACTCCGCAAATCGAGGTCCTTCGCCGCGCGGATACCCCGATCTGTCACGGCCAGCGCCAGCGGCGAGGCCTGTCGCAACCGGGCCAGCGTGGCCGCGGCCCATGCCGCGTCCTCCTTGCGCCCCTCCCCTGCCCTTGCCTCCAGCCGGCCCAGAATCTCGGAAAGCGACGGCGCGCCGAACACCCTCTCGATACGGTCTGCCTGGCTCAGCAATTCACTCGGCCCTGGGTCCGTGTGTCGCCTGTCGAGCACCGGATCGATCGGATCTGCGTCGGCAAAATGCGCCTCGATCTCGCCGAAACGGCCCGCGTCGATGCAATGCGTGACCAGTCCCAGATGAAACGCGTCTGCGCGGCCGATCTCGGTTCCCGTCAAACCCAGATAAAGCCCGATCGCTTTCGGCATCCGCGCGAACGCATGCATCACGCCGCAATCCGGAAAATAGCCGATCGCCACCTCCGGCATCGCAAACCGATAGGATTCGCCGGCGACACGGTGGGTGCCATAGAGCGAGATGCCGACGCCCGTTCCCATGACCCGGCCGTTGATCAGCGAGACCGTCGGCTTGGTGAAGCACTCGTGCAGCCAGCAGAGGGCCAGCTCGTCGGCGAGCCCCCTGCGCGCGGCGGCCAGATCGTGACGCACCAGCCCCGTCATCTCTCGCACGTCGCCGCCGACGGAAAAAATCCGCGGCACGGTCGAGCGGATAAGCACGCCATAGACCTGCGGATCGCGGCTGAGCTTCGGATAAGCCTCGAGCAGCTGCGCGCGCATGCCGATCGAGAGCGCGTTGAGCGACCGCGGACGGTCCAGGATGACGACCGCGACCGCGCCATTGCGCTCGATGCGCAGGCCCGGCGGCTGGTCCGGCGCCGGGTCGAACGTCCCTGGCGCGCGCCCGTCGTCGTCCCCACTTGCCGCCATTGCTCCTCCGGTTTCCACCGATTCGATGCACATCTTATCAAGCACGCTCCACAGACTGAAAGCGACGAGTTGCCCGCCCGCCCCCGAGGCGCTATCACTCTCCACTCGAACTTTACAACTCGAGCGACTTTCGGCAGTCTGCGGAAAGATTCGCCCGCCGATCCAACCGAGGCTAGAATGGCGCGACTTCCGAGCCTTGCGGGTGTCCTGCTGCTGATGGTGCTCGCCGTTGCCCCGGCTTTGGCGCGAGAGCCAACGCAGAAGACGCCCGCGGTCCAGCCGCCGGCCCCGCAGCCGGGTCTCACTACGGGAACGACCCACCGTCCCGCCGCCGCCACCGAGCCGCAATGGCCGAAGCTGTTGCCGTCGGGCGCGCCCCATCAGTCCACGGCCGCCGGCTGGTCGTTCGCCGAGATCGAAGTGGCCCGCGCGCGCTGCAATGCCATTCTTGCCCGCGTGAAGGCCGTCGTCGTCCCGGTCGAGCCGATCCGCGACGGCGCGGAATGCGGCGCCCCGGCGCCGGTCGAACTGATCAGTGTCGGCAGCGACCCACAGATTACATTCTCACCGCCTGCGGTGGTGACCTGCGACATGGTCGAAACACTCGCGAACTGGATGGCAGGCGATGTTCAACCCGCCGCCCGCAAGATGCTCGGCTCCGCCATCGTCCGCGTCGAGGTCATGAGTTCCTATTCCTGCCGCAATGCCTATGGCCGCCGCTCGTCGCGGCTCAGCGAGCATGGCCGCGCCAATGCGCTCGACATCAAAAGCTTCATGACAGAGCGCGCCGCCTCCGTTGACTTGCTGGCGGACTGGGGCATGACCGGGCGGGATATCAGAGCCAAAGTCGCCGCAGCCGAGGCGGCCAAACGGCAAGCCGAAGCCCAATCCGCACAGAAGCGTGCCGCCGACAACGCCGCCGCCCAGAAACGCGGTCCGGCCGGCGACGCGGCCACCGCCCAGACACCCGCCCAGACACCCGCCCAAGCGACCGCCCCGCAGGCGCCGTCCCTCAAGGCCGCAATCGCCGATACGTTGACGGCAATCCAGCCACCGGCGGGCGTCCCCCTCCTCGCTCCGCCCAGCGGCACGCCCCGCACATTTGGCCTGCGTGAACCTTCCCGCCTCGGCGGTCCGAAGCGCAGCGCCGGTCAAGCCGCAGCTACCGGCCCGATCGAAATTCCGCTGACTGACCCCAAGAGCGCAAAACAGCGCTTCCTGCGCCATGTGCACACGACGGGCTGCCGGACGTTCGGCACCATCCTCGGTCCGGAGTCCAACGAGGCGCACCGAAACCACTTCCACATCGACCTCGCGCCACGCGCCACCGGCAACTACTGCGAGTAGACCACTGCGCCGGACTTGGCCGACACTGGGCCCCGCGCTAGCCGCCTTGCGAAGCTGGCGGCGCTCGCGTAGAAGCATCAGAAGTGCAGTTGGCCGCTATGGTCGGCAGCATGGTTCGGAGCGTAGCGCAGCCTGGTTAGCGCACCAGTCTGGGGGACTGGGGGTCGGAGGTTCAAATCCTCTCGCTCCGACCAATTAAATCAAGGACTTAGACGAAATACACTTTTACTGAAAATGGCCTGGGGTTCCCGTGGGGTTCCCGAGAAACCTTGCACCACAAAAATCCACTTTGGCTCTCCTTGCTCGGAAAATTCGGCGCTCTGTTGCCAATCCAGTTGCGCCGCCCCGCAAGATGGCGAACAACTTTGATCAGAGCGGCACCGCCTTGAGCCGGCCATCCAAAAATATGCAGCGGCATCATCACGCCACCTATGACCTATCAGGCTCATAACCTGAAGGTCGTTGGTTCAAATCCAGCCCCCGCAACCAAACTAAACACTGAAAACACTGAGAAATTCAAAGCCGCCTCCGGGCGGCTTTTTCGCGTTCTGGGCTCCGGGGTCCCACTGGGGTCGTAAGTATCCGGTGAGCACCGCAGGGGCGGCCATCGTCAGGCCGCCCGGCTGATCGCGTTTGCTGAGAGCGCCAGTTCCACGGCAGCAGTTCGTCGAGCCTCGAGGCGGGATGCTCGGCGATGCGGGCGAGCACGTCGGCGAGCCAGGCCTGCGGGTCGATATGGTTCATCTTTGCCGTGACGATGAGGCTGTACATGGCGGCGGCGCGTTGCCCCCGCGATCGGAGCCGGCGAAGAGCCATGACTTTCTTCCGAGTGCAATTCCCCTCAGCCCCCGCTCCGCCGCATTGTTCGAAAGACAGACGCGGCCATCGTCGAGGAAGCGAGTGAAGGCGGGCCAGCGCTTGAGCATGTAGTCCATGGCTTTGGCGAGGTCGTTGCCGCGCGAGAGCTTCGGCCGCTCGGCTCGCATGCGGGCTTCCAGCTCGTCGACGAGAGGCCGGCTCAGGTCCTGGCGGACGGCGCGGCGTTCGTCGGCGCTCCTGCCGTTGATGCCGCGCTCGATCTCGAATAGGCGTCGATGCGCTGCACGATCTCCAGCGCCAGCGGCGAGATCGGCGCCGCTGACTTGCCTTCCGCCTTTCGCCGCGCGCTGGCCTCGATGTCGGCGAGTGCGAAGAATGGCCGACGCGCATGCGCCCAGCACGCCGCTTCCAGGATCGGGCCCGGCGTACGGTCGGCCGCGTACAGCCTGTTGTAGCCCGAGTAGGCGTCGGCCTGGAGCAGCCCAGACCAGCGCGCGAGGTGCGCCTCGGCGTGTGCGCCGCCACGATCGCGTGAGTAGTAGAACATCGCCGCCGGTGGAGCGCCGCCGCCGAACGGGCGATCATCTCGTACGTAGACCCAACATCTGCCGGTGTGGGTCTTGCCCTTGGCCAGTACGGGCACCGTGGTGTCGTCGCCGTGCAGGCGCTCTGCCGAGAAAACGTGTGCCTCGATCCGCTCCAGCAGCGGCTTCAGCCGCGCAAGCCGCACCGACCTGATCGGCCAGCGTCGACAGGCTGAGCGGCACGCCCTCGCGGGCATAACGCTCGGCCTGGCGGTTGAGCGGCTGGTGCTGCCGAACTTCTCGAACAGCAGCATGGCCAGGAGGTTCGGACCAGCCCATCCGCGCGGCGTGACATGGAACGGCGCCGGTGGCTCGCTGATCTTCTCGCAGTCCCGGCAGGTCATCTTCTCGCGCACGTGCTGGATGACCTTCCACTGGCGCGGGATCACCTCCAGTGTCTCGGTGATGGTCTCACCGAGCTTGCGCAGGCGCTGCCACCGCAGCAGTCGCAGGTCGGTGGCGCCGGAACGACGATGCGCTCGCGCGGCAGATGCTCGCGGGAACGGCTGGCGCGGACGGACGTTTGCGGGTGAACGGCGCAACATTCGTGGTCTTGGCGGCGGCACTGCTCGGCGGCGATCTCGTCCTCGGTGGCCGCGGCCTCCAGCTCTTCGAGCTCCAGCTCCATCTGATCGAGGAGGCGCGCGGTGCGCTCCGAGCGCGGCCCGTAGATCTGCCGCTTGAGCTTGGCGATCTCCAGGTTCTGACGCGCGATGGTCGCCGCGTCGCCAGCGTTGCGGGCGAGGGCCAGCCGACGGCTCTGAGCGCATCGAGATCGTCGGGAAGATCGGGCGGCGAATCCATGTCCCGAGGGAATCACAGGCCAACGTCCGCCGCCCGCAAAAAGCGCTGCTATCCTGCACGTTCGGGGCGGAATGTGTGAACCGGGTTACGCCAGTCGATGCCGGACAGAAGGTAGGCGAGCTGCGCGGCCGAGATCGAGATTGCATGCTCTTCTGGCGGACGCGGCGACGCGGATGGTGCAGGCACGCTCGGCGGCCAGACGAACCTGCCGCGCTCGAGCCGCTTGGCGTAAAGCGACAAACCGAGGCCGTCGTGCCAGAGGACCTTGATCAGGTCGCCACGCGCTCCGCGGAACACGAAGAGGTCGCCGACGAACGGATCACGTCCGAGTGCTTCCTGAACCTGCAGCGCGAGCCCATTCATGCCGCGACGCATGTCGGTACGCCCAACCGCGAGCCACACCCGCACGTCCGATGGGACCGGGATCATCGCTTCCTCAACACGTCGAGCACGCGCTTCAGCGCGCGACCATCGAAGCTCGAACCGACCCGCACACGGCAGTCGCCGCCAACCTCGATCTCGATCGGCTCGGAAACCGCCGGCGCGGCTTGTCATCGGGCTCGGGCGTGATCATCACCGGCAACAAAGCCGGCGTCGCGACTCGGCCTCCTCGAGAAAGCGGCGACGCCAAGCGAAAACCTGGTTCGCGTTGACGTCGTACTGCCGCGCCACACCGAGACCGACGCACCCGGCCGAGACGTCGCAGCAACAATCTCGCGCTTCAGCGCCTCCGGCCAGCGCTTGTTCCGACGCCGCTCTTCATCACTTGTGTCCATGATCGCTTTTGTGGACACATCCACTTCCCGCGCTGCCCCGGATCAACGCCAAGAACTCCGCAACCCAGGCCTCACAGCAAGGCGGTCTTCACCGGAGGAACCTGGGTCCCAGCCGTGCGCGGACCAAAATGGATGGCGTTGGGCGCCGTGGGGCGAAAGGGCGCGCCGTCTCAGGTCCATCGCGGCACGAAGGTGCTTCGAACGCTGGTCTTCCACGTGGCGTTGAGCTTGGTTTTGACAGTACACGCAAGGATTGCGAACGGCGTGTGTTTCCGGAGACGCCTACGGCCCCGTCAGATCTTGCCACAAGAGCCAATTCCGATCGTGCTCAGCGATTATCAGATTTCGCGTCACCGCGCCGCCGCCCCTTCGCCGACCACCACGAACGGCGCCCAGAAGGCGGGGTGCGCCTCGTGCGGCTTGCCGCTGTCGATCATGGCCAGCATGGCGCGGCGCAGCGCCTCGGCGCGGCCGACGGTCTTGTCGCGCGTGATGGCGCCGACGGCCGAGGTGATCAGCTTCACGGTCGCGTCGGAGTCGACCTCCCAGTGCGAGACCAGCAGCGCGCGGGCGCCGGCGTAGAAGAAGGCGCGCGCGAGGCCCGACAGCGCTTCCGCCCGCCTCGCCGGCGCCGCCGCGCCGGCCGGTGTTGCAGGCCGACAGGATCACCCAGTCGGCATCGAGCTTGAGGCCGGCGATCTCGCAGGCCGACAGATAGCCGTCGTCCTCGTCGGTCGCCGTGCGGGCGGCGTCAGGATCAGACCCGGCTCGCTGCGTGCCGGTGAGCTGGCCGGCCAGCGTGCCGTGCGTGGCGAAATGCACGATGCGGTAGCTGCGCGAGCTGCGCCGCTCGGCGCTCAGCGCCTTGATCTCGCGTCTCGGTGGCGCGCGCGCCGAGCCGCATGTCGTCGACGTCGGCGCTTGAGATCGCGCGGCGACCGCGCACAGCTCGTCGGCCGTCTCGGGCAGCGGCGTCTGCAGCCTCGAGATGGGCGAGATCGGCGAGGCCGCCGCGCGCTGCGCATCGGCGCGACGCCGCGGCGCCGGCCGACGCAGCGCGGCCATGCGCTGCGCGGCGTCTGCGGCGCAGCCTGCTTGTGCGCGCGCGAGCGCGGCCTGCACTCGTGTAGTCGCCATACCGCGGATGCTCTGGTCGCCGTCGAGCAGCGGGTTGCCGAAGCCGATCATCGGCTTGCGTCGCGGCGCTGGGCTTGGCGACGCGGCGCAGCGCCTTCAGCGACGAGACGGCCGGCAGCACGGTGATGGCATGGTCGCGCGCGAGCCAGCGCGACGCGACTTGTGATCGCCGCCTTGTCGGCGGCTCGGTCACCAGCACCTGGAACGGCAGCTGCGTCAGCGGGCCGGACGGCACGAGCAGCAGGTGCTTGCCCTTGATCAGGTCCTCGACCTCGCCGAACAGCGCCTTGTAGAGCGCGTGCGCGCGGGCGTGGTCGAACGGCAGCGGCTCGCTCGGCCTTCGGCGCCTTGTCGAGCGCGCAGCTTCAGCAGCTCGGCGCAGCGCTTGGCGCGCCGTCGCCGTGCCCACGCCGTCGCATCGAGCCCGCAGCGCAGCGCCGCCACCTCGCGGGTCAGCGCCGGCGTGCCGAGATCGCGTGCGCACCCAGCGCAGTCGGTCTTGGTGACGACCCAGACGAAGGTTTCCTCCGGTGTCGGCTTCCAATTCGCGGCGTGTCGAGGAACAGGACCAGCGCCTCGTCGTCGCGCAGCTCGGCCTGCACCTCGGCCATCCCTAGCGCGGCGGCAAATTCCGGTAAGGATTTGGCGGTGCGTCTTATCGAGTTCGCCAATCTGCGCGTCGAGGGACGTGAGGCGGATGCGCATGTCGGCCTCGGACGGCTAGCTTACGCTTCTCGATCGGCCGCGAGACGTGTGAAACCAGCAGTGCATCGCCGGCTTTCCATTCGCGCACCAGATCTTGCCGTCTTCGCACGTGCTGCCACTTCCGGAGCGAGGCTGCGCGTAGCCATTTGTGCAAGAGCCAATGCGGCTTCCGATCTCTGAACCCCCTGCGCAGTGATTAACGCCAGTTCTAGGTAGTTGGGTTGTCGATCCTGCCTAAATGGTTCGAGGCGATAGGTGGCTCTAACAAGCATGGACAGCGCGGAACGGTTTTGTTTGCATCATCGCCGATCGTGCTTCCAACCGATCGGCGGGCCGAGTCGTTACCTTGCGCTCGACGCTGCGCCGCACCCGCAGTCCCTTGGCGCAGCAGTTTCACGGCCTCAACCCAGTCTTGCCGCCGGATGTGCATACCCGCGAGATTGTTCAAGGTGGTGCTTGTGAGTGGGTGCTCCGAGTCAAGCGTTTTCCGCCTGATTTCAATGGCGCGGCGGAAAAGCCGCTCCGCCTCATCCAAGTCCCCCTGCATGCTGCGCACGAGCGCCAAATTGTTCAATACTCCTGCCACAGCCGGATGCTCGGGACCGTCAGGAGTTTTCCATTAGCACTTGCGCACGCCGATACAGCGGTTCGGCATCAACTGGACGCCCGCTTTGCCGATACAGCTCAGCGAAATTGCTCAGCGCGCTCGCAAGGTCGGGGCTCGCGCCACCTGACGCGGCAGTCTCGAAGATGGATACCAGCCGCCGATACAAGGGTTCGGCTTCGGAATATCGCCCCTCCCCAGAGTGTAGGAGGTCGCCAAGTTATCAGTGCTATGCCGACTTCGAACGTCGGTGGGACCCCACGCTTTCAAAAAAATTTCGAGAGCACGCTCAAATAGGGCGTCGGCCTAGCATAGCCGGCCCTGGACCATCAACAGAATAGCCAGGTTATTAGACGCAGTGGCGACTTCGGGATGCTGCAACCCGAGCGATTGCTCGCGTATGTGCAGGGAGCGCTTATAGAGAACTTCAGCCTCGTCGTTCCGCCCAAGCTCCGATACGTCTCTCCCAGATTGTTGAGCGACTGCGCCAGCTCTGGGAATCCGGACCCAATGCCTTCTCGCGGATTTCGATGCACCGGATGTACAGGGCCGCCGCCTTTTCGTACTGGCCGAGCTTGTCGTAGGCGAGACCAAGCTTGTTCAACGCGATAGCGAGGTCCGGATGATTGTGGCCCTGCAGCTTCTCAACGAGCGCCGCCGCCTGCTGATACGAGCTGGCGGCTTCTGCGTGGCGCTCCAAGAGCGTTAGAAAATCCGAGAACTCGTCCAACACTACCACTAGCACGCGTTCGTGCTCGCCTGATGCGGCCGCGTAAATGGAAATGCTGCGTCTATAATGTTTTTCCGCCTCCCCATAACGCAAGACATTGGAATAAAGGCCAGCCAGGAATTTCAGAGCCAAGCCGACCCATTGATCGGCCGATCCCCAGCGCGTCTGCAGCGCCTTCAGCGCTTTCTCGGCTTCGATGATAGCTTCATCGAATTTTCCTTCCCTATATAGGCGATTGACATTGTCGAGCATCGCCGAACCGTCTTCTGCGCCATCTGACGCAACGTTCAGCCGCTGTAACCCTAACCGGCTGCTTTCGGAGCTGGGACTTAGACGAAGCGCTTGCCGATAGTCGGCAATGGCTTGTTCGCGTCGGCCAAGCTTTCCATGTTGGCGCGGGTGTCGTAGGCCGCAGCCCAATCTGGATCGATTTGGATGGCCTTTTTAGATGTTAAGCTTGTGCCGTCTCGGTGTCGCCCATCTGCAGGTACGCTCACGCCGGTGATTGTACGCTGACACAGCTCAGGGGTAAGTTCGATAGTTTTCGTGTAGTCAGCAATCGCCTGTTCGTTCTGACCCAATCGCCGTAGGCGAGACCACGATTGAAATAGGCTTCGACAAAGTTGGGATTGATTTCGATGGCCTTACTAAAATCATCGATGGCTGCCTGATAGCCGCGGCCCATGCTGTACGCTCGGCCTCGACTTGCGTAGGCCGCCGCCAGCCCTTCGCCCTTAAGATTCCGCCATCAATTAGACGGGTACAGGCGGCGATGGCTGCCGGGGGCTGAGCACCCCTGCATTTCCTGACATCGTCCTCCTCCTGCGCGTGCGCCACTAAGCCCATGGCCAAAAAGAAGACAACCTGCGGCAATGATCCGCATCGGATCCTCGCCACTACTTGCCAGGCGCAAGAACGCCAGTCTGAACGGACAATGCGATCACGGCAAGGATGGGATCGTGTCCGCTACCGGAAAAGCTGCCTTGCGTCTGTGGGGCGCCAATCGGCGGCGGCCCGCGTCAACCACCGCAGTTGCCCAAGGTTGCCCGGCAACTCCGCTCAGTTGCCCGCCAATCCGCCACACCCGCGCCGGCAACTCGGCAACCCACCGCAACTCCCGGCAACTTGCGCAACCGCCGGCAACCAAAGGCCGCCCGGAGCGCAACGGCGCCGGGCGGCCCTTCAGTTGCCGGCAACCTTCAGGCAACCGCGCGCAATGCGGCAACCGATTTGCAGTGGCCCGAACGTTGCCGCCGGACGAGGCCGCGCGCCTCGAAGTCGCGCATCCACTTGGAGACGGTGCCCTTGTGGACGTTCCAGCGGACCGCGAGGTCATCCTGCGAGGGGACCACGCCGCGCAACCGCACGACATCCGCCTCGGCCTGCGCCTTGGTCGTGCTGGCAACTGCAACAGTTGCCCGCTCGGCCGGCGGCAACTTTGGCGCCGCATCGCCCGCAGGAAGGTTGCCCGGCCGGAACCCGTAGAACGCAAACGCCAGCGCCGCCGCTTCGAGGAAAATCCCGAACAGCGTCGGCTTCACCAGCCGCACGTCGTCCTCGATCTTCTCGATTCGGCTCGTCACGTTCGGCAGCAGCGCCACGAACGCGGCGATGCGCTTGTCGCCCGCGTCCGGTGTCTGCGGCGCCGGCAATCGCGCGATCCGCCGCTCGTAGCCCTCGATGGCCGCCGCCCACGTCTGCACCGTGTAGGTGATGCCGTCGCAGCGCTTGCCCTTGCCGCTGGCGCATTCGCGCGCCTGATCGCCGCGATACTTGGCGAGATTGTCGCGCGCCTCGGCGAGCCGCTGGTTGAGATCGGCACGCTGGCGCGCGATCTCGGCGGCCCGCGTCCGCAACTCGTCGGCGCCCTCCGACTGCCGGGCGATGGTGCTCGACAGCGTGTAGGCGCTGCCGAAAATCGCCGCCAGCAGGAGCAGCGCCGTGGCCGTCCGCTCGCGCGAGCCCCAGGCCTGGTGCGCGACGATCGGCGCCGCGATCACGGCCGCCCAGATGAACGGGATGCTGGCGATCTCGACCCAGTTCGGGGTCGGCTGGTGCAGGCCATGATTGACGAGGTAGGCGCTGCCGGCGATCCAAAGAATGCCGGTGAAAACCCGCGCGATCGTGCGCGCGGCTGTTTCGCCACGGGGTGGCGTGGTAATGTGAGTCACGGTTGTCTTCCTCTTATACAGGATGATGGCCTAGGCTCGTCGTGGTGTTAGCGCACCGCGGCGGGCCGCTTACGTCATGGGCTGTTGCCCGCTATATTTGTATAACAATAAACGTGACCAAGCAATGAATTGACGTCATTTTTCGTTATCTATAAAACAGTGTGATGGCAAAGACACCCAAATCACCTCCCGCTCGCGGCCGCGGCCGTCCTCGATACCAGCAGAGGAGCGTCTGGAACTCGTCCAGGCCCGCTTTCCCGCTGCCGATGATCGAGGCCATCGACGCCTTGTGCGACGCCCGCCTCGACAAACCCGGCCGCTCCGCCATG
>CAVUIK010000017.1:0-130000 GCA_963741565.1 uncultured Alphaproteobacteria bacterium
GCCGATCTCATCGTGATGTGGGGCGGCAATCCGGTCACGAGCCAGGTCAACGTGATGACCCACGTGACGCGAGCGCGCCGGGAGCGTGGCGCCAAGCTCGCGGTCGTCGACGTCTATCACACGCCGACCGTTGCGCAGGCCGACCTCTCGCTGATCATCAAGCCCGGGAAGCGACGGCGCGCTTGGCGCTCGCGATGATGTGCATTCTGCTGCTGCGAGGGTTTTGCCGATCGCGAATCATCTCGCCCGCCTCACCGATTTCGGGCTCGGATGTTCGAGCGGCACATCCTGACGCGAACGCCCGAATGGGCCGCCCCGATCACGGGCCTCACGCCCGATTTGATCACAGATTTTGCGCGGCTCTATGGCCGGACCCCGCGCGCCTTCATTCGACTGGGCTTCGGGTTCACGCGGACCCGCAACGGCTCGGCCGCGATGCATGCGGTGACATGCCTGCCGTCGATCACCGGCGGCTGGCGGCACAAAGGGGGCGGTGCGTACTTCATGACCTGGGATCGCGACGCCTGGGGCTTCGATCCGAGCGCGATGCACGGCCTCGACCTCGTCGATCCAAAGACCCGCGTGCTCGATCAATCGCGGATCGGCGCCGTGCTCGCCGGACGGCCGGACGCTCTGGCCGGCGGGCCGCCGGTCACCGCCATGCTGATCCAGAACGCGAACTCGGCCGAGGTCGCGCCCGACACGACGCTGGTGCGCCAGGGGCTCGCCCGCGACGATCTTTTTCTCGGCCGTCCAGGAGCAATTCATGACGGCAGACGGCGCGCTACGCCGATATCGTGCTGCCGGCGACGATGTTCGTCGAGCACGACGATCTCTACGCCGCGTACGGCCATACACACCTGGCCTTTGGCCCGAAGCTGATCGAGCCGCCGGGCGAAGCCCATCGAACGAGTGCCGTCCGATGCGCGCTGGCCAAGCGCCTCGGCGCGCCGCATGCCGGATTCGATATGACCGAACGCCAGATGATCGATGATGCGTTCCGGCGCGGCGGCCTCGGCGGTCTCGCCGCGATCAAGGATGTCGGCTGGATCGACCGGGCACAGCCCTTTGCCGAAGCGCATTTCATCAACGCCTTTGCGCATGCGGACCGCCGGTTTCACTTCAAGCCGGACTGGACAGCACTCGGTCCCTATGGAATCGCATCTCCCTCCGGTCGTCGATTGGGTGGCCAATTTCGAGCGAACGACGGCGGAGCACCCATTGAAACTGGGACGCCGCCGGCACGGCATTTTCCGAATTCGACCTTCACGGAGACGCCGACATCGACTGCGAAGGAAGGCGGCGCGGGGCCGGTCTTGCGCATCCACCCGGACACCGCAGCGGCGTATGGCGTAACCGCGGGGCTGCGTGTGCGTGAATAGGCAATGCCCGCGGCTCAAGTCGGTGCTGCGGGCGCGAACTCGATGCCGGGCAGCAGCGGGACACGCTGGTCGTGGAAGGCATCTGGCCGTCCGAGCGCTTCGAGGAGGGTCGCGGGAATCAACACGCTGGTCGGCGAAGACCCGGTGCCGCCGAACGGCGGCGTCGCCTTCCACGACATTGCGGTCTGGCTGAGGGTGGAACCAGCCTGAACGTGGGATTACTCCGCCGCCTGCGCGCGCCGGCGCCGCCGTCCCACTCGACCGTCGTGCGGCGCGAGTAGTCGGTGAACCACTCGGGGTCGGTGCGGAATTCGGCGCGGCCGTCGGCGATGAATGCGCGCGGTGGCGCGGCGCGACGACAGGCAGAACATGTGCACGCTCATCGGCATGCCGCCGGTGTGGCAGTAGCCGACCTCGATGTGGCAATCGACCACCATCGACGAGCCCATGAAGCCCATGGCGCCCATGCCGATCGAGTTGCCGAGGTCCTTGAGCTCATCTTCGAGCGCGGCGATCTTCGGGTCGGGATTGCGGTCGCCGACGGTGCGCAGGCACGCCGCCTGCTTGCCGAGCACCATGCAGATGTCCTTCGAGCCGCCGAGGCCGACGCCGACGATCGCCGGCTGGCAGGCGAGGCCGCGCTTGCCGAACGCGATCAGCGTGTCGAGATAGAAGCGCTTGATGCCCTCGATGCCGTCGCCGGGAAACAGCATGCGGTAGTCGGTGCCGAACAGGCCGCCCTTGTGCACGGTGGTGAGGTCGATCCAGTCGCCCTCGGGATGGAACGCGTATTCGATCTCGGGCGCGCCGATGCCGACGTTGTTGTTGTGGTCGGTGCGCCAGAGCGGATGCACGCGATTGGGGCGCAGCGGCACGTCCTGCGTGGCGTTGGCGGTGGCGCGGCGCAGCGCCGCCTCGAGCGCGACGGGGCCGCCTTCGACGCGCGCGTCGTTGCCGTACTTCACGTACCAGCGCGGCACGCCGGTATCGCCGCACATGGCGCGCCGGTCCTCTTTCGCCGCCTCGTAGTTCTCGAGCATGGCCTGGATGACGAACGCCGAGAGGTCGCCCTTCTCGGTGTTGGCGCAGGCGCGCAAGCCCGCCGAGATAGTCGTCGGGGATCTCGATGGCGGCCTTCGCCATCAGCGCCTCGGCGGTCTTCTGCAATGACGGCGATGGGGATCATGGGTGCCACCTTTACATGGGGCTCACAGTCGTCAGCGGTCAGGCCGGGCAAGTGGTCTAGTACTTCGATTTCCGCAGCGGATGCTTGTCGAGATACGTCTGGTATTCGGGCTCGACGTCGATCTCGAGACTGGCGAGCACGCGCACGACGGCATTGTAGAAGCCGGTCGTCACGATGAGGTCGACGAGATGCTCATTCGACATGTGTTGGCGAAGCGAATCGAAGGTCGCCTTGGACATCTGGCCGTCGGCCGTCATTTCGCGGGCGCCCTTGCAGACGAGCTTGGCGACGGGATCGAGAGAGCTGGGCTTGCCGTCCGATTCCGCGATCAGACCCTTGATGTCGTCGTCGGTAACGTTGAAGTCATAGCCGATCTTGATGTGGTGCGACCACTCGTAGGGCGACTGAGCGAGCCAGCCGACCTGGAGAATGGCAAGCTCGCGCAGGCGCGCGTCGGCTGGGCTCTTCCAACGGATGTAATAGCCGAGACCCTGGAAGGCGCGCAGCGCGCCGGGGCTGTGAACCAGCTGCTTGTAGAGCGATATGTCCCGCTTCATCAGGTCCTGATTCTCGGGCGCGACTTGCGACTTGTCGATGTAGGGCAGGCGAGCCATGGATCGGTTCTCCCTCTCACCGCTCGCCAGTACGGCGCCGGGAGTTGTTCACGTTTTTATCGAGCGGCGAGAAGGGATGAAAGCCTCTCCCGTTCAGCGCCCCTTGAAGTTCGCGACACGGCGCTGACTGACGGCAAGAACGCCTTCCTTGAAATCTTCGGTCAGGCGCAACTGGCTCTGGACCTTCAATTCGTGATCGGTCGCCGCCTTGACGCGATCGGCGAGGCCAGCGCGGACGGTGGCCCGAGTCTCTTGCACGGCCAGCGGTGACGACTCCGCAATTTCGGCTGCTAGCTTTTGCGCAGCGCCGCGCACCTCGGCGAGTGGAACCAGCACATCGGCGAGGCCGATCTTCAGCGCGTCCTCACCGGTGAGGCGGCGGCCCGTGTAGAACATCAGATGCGCTTGCTGCTGCCCGATGAGCGCCGGCAAGGTGTGAGTCAGACCGAAACCCGGATGGAAACCGAGCCGGGTGAAGTTGGTCGAGAACCGGCCCTCCGGACAGGTCACGCGGAAGTCCGGCACCAGCGCGAGCCCGAGACCGCCGCCGATGGCGGGGCCCTGGATGGCGCCGACAACGGGCTTCTTCGTGCGGAACAGGCGCACGGCCTCCTGATAGAGGTGGCCACCCATCTGGTTCTCGTTGGGGCGGTTGCCGTCCTTGTCGAGCTTGGAGCCGTCACCGAAGTTGGCGCCGGCGCAGAACGATTTGCCCTCCGCGCAGAGAACGATCGCGCGAACCTCGACGTCTTTGTCGAAGCTCTCGAACGCATCGGCGATCTGCTTGATCAGCGACATGTCGAAGAAATTGTGCGGCGGGCGCTTGATTTCGACGGTGGCGACGTGACCGGATTTGGTGACGGCGATGTCTGTGAATTGGGTCATACGATCGTTTCCTTGCTCTTCATTCTGCGATTGTCATCCTCGGGCTTGTCCCGAGGAACTCATTTTTCAGCTTGTGCCGCGGATGCCGCAGTGCCGCTGCGCGACAGTGCTCAATCCTTGGCGACCGAGCCCGCTCGTCGATGGGTCCTCGGGACAAGCCCGAGGATGACACCTTATCGGGTAACAATCAGTGCGTCGGCGATCGTCGCGCCTTGGCCTTCATGATGGACAATGACGGGGTTCAAGTCGATCTCCGAGATTTTGTCGGCGTGGTCGGCGGCAAGATGAGACAGCTTGACGATCAGGTCGGCCAGCGCCGTCGTGTCGGCAGCCGGCTCGCCGCGGTGGGCGTCGAGCAGCTTGGCGCCCTTGAGGCGGCCAATCATTGCCAGCGCCTCGCTATGCCGGACGGGAACCGGTGCAAAGACGACGTCCTTCAAGACTTCGACGTTGATACCGCCGAGACCCAACATGAGCATCGGCCCAAAGTGCGGATCGCGATTGATGCCGAGGATCACCTCGCGGCCTTTCGCGGCCATGGCTTGCACGAGCACACCTTGCACCTTGGCATCAGCTTTGTAGCGTTTGGCGCTCGACGTGATGCGATCGAAGGCCGCGCCAACCTCTTCGGCTGTGCGTGCATTGAGCGCGACGGCCCCGGCCTCGGTCTTGTGCAGGATGTCTGGTGATTGCACTTTGAGCGCGACCGCGCCGCCGATCTCCTTCGCGGCTGCGATGGCCGCCTCGCGCGACGTGACCAGCTTCTCGTTTGCGCTCGTGCCGATGCCATAGGCCGCGAGCAGCGGCTTCGATTGAGCCTCCGTCAACGCGCCAGTCACCTTGGCGAGGCCGGCCGCTACTGCTTTTGTCTCCGAGTTTTCGACGTGACTGCGGATCTCAGGCGCCTTGAGGAACCGCTCGCGAAGCACGTGGTAGTCGCCCATGTGACGCATCGTCGAGACGACGTTTTGCATATCGGTGTAGAGCGGGAAGCCAGCCTCCGATAGCACCGCGACGGCAGCCGGCGAGGGCAATGTGTAGGTCCAGAACAGGATCGGCTTCTTGGCGGCGGCTTTGAGTGCTTTCAGCTTCTCCTTCTCATGCGTCACATGCTCGGCCGAGCGGGCGCTCATAATCGCGATAACCCCGTCGATCACAGGAGAGTTGACGAGCGGGCCGATCATCCCGGCATAACCGATCTGGCGGATCGCCTGCGCAGTGCCGTCGACCGGGTTCTGCGAGGTGCCGTAGCTCGGCAGCAGCGGGTCGAGAATGGCGCGTGTCGCGGCGTCCAACGTCGGGACTTCGAGGCCGGCCGACATGCAGGTATCCGAGAGCCAAGCGCCGCCGCCGCCGGAGCCCGTGCAGATGCCGACGCGGCGGCCCAGCGGCAGGCGGCCTTTCCACGTCATGAAACCGTTGGCGATATCGACCATCTCGTCGACCTGGGCGCCTTCGATCACGCCGTACCGGTGCGCGAGCGCCTGGAACGCACTGTAAGAGCCGGCGAGCGCCGCCGTGTGCGAGGCCGCGGCCCGGGCGCCCGCATCCGTCTTGCCGATCTTGTTGACAATGAGCGGCTTGCCGGCACGCAGCGCTTTTTCGGCAACGCGACGGAACGTTTCCGGGGTCTTGATATCCTCGATCAACATCAGGAAAGCGTCGGTCTTGCCCGCATCCAGCAAGTGCTCGACGATCTCGAGGCCTTCGAGGCAGGCCTCGTTGCCGGTGGTGACGATGTAGTCGAACGCCATCTCCTTCGGCCGGCCGCGATCGAAGAAGGAGAAGCCCATGCCGCCCGATTGTGCGACGAGTGCGACGCGGCCGTTCGACGTGTTTTTCGGCAGCAATGGGATATCGGATGGGCCGGCCACCGGACTGAACGTCGGCAACAACGCTGTGTCGATGCTGGCGAAGCCCTCGGAGTTCGGACCGGTGACGGCCATGTGATAGCGCGCTGCAATCGCTTTGAGATCAGCCTGCATGCGCGCGCCGGCCTCTCCCGGTTCTTCGGCGAAGCCCGACGAAATGATCGCCGCGGCTTTCACCCCGGCCTTGCCGCACCGTTCAAGCTCTTCGGCGACGAACTTCGCGGGCACGATCAGGATCGCGAGATCGACAGGGCCGGGGCACGCGTCGATCGAGGGATAGGCCTTGAGGCCTTGCACGTCGGCGTGGCTGCGGCTGACCGGATAGATTTTTCCGGCGAAAGGGTGCAGCCGCATGAATTCGAGAATACGGCCACGCAAGCCCTGCCCGAGTGGTGCTGCGCCGATGACGGCAACCGACTTCGGATTGAGAAGTGCGCCGATGTCGCGTTTGGTTTGCATCTGGCTCACCGTCCCCTGAGGCCGAGGCCAGCCGCGATGATGCCGCGCAACACTTCCGTCGTACCGCCCTGAATGGTGAGTTTCGGCGCAATCGTCGTCGCGAACGCCAAGTGCTCCTCGAAGGCAACGCGGTTGTGGACGTCCTCGCTCTCGACGAAGGCGGCGACCTCGCGCGCCTTGTGCGGCAGCTTCTGCTCCCAGAGCGTGCCGAGATCCTTGACGACCGAGCCTTCGACAACCGGTTCCTTGCCGGCTTGCAGCATGCCGTTGACGGAGACCGACATGCGCCGCAGCGTATGCAGCTGGGCGACAAGACGGCCAAGGCCCTCGGCGGCGCGCAGATCGGGCTTATCGCCGAGCACGCGCACCAGCTCGATCATCACTTGGAAGGTCTCGAGGAAACGCTCGGGACCGCTGCGCTCGTAGGCGAGCTCGCTGGTCGCCTGCTTCCAGGCGCCGTCAACCTCGCCGAGCAAGTGTGCGTCCGGCATGAACGCGTCCTCGAACACGACCTCGTTGAATTCGTGCGCGCCCGACAACTGGATGATCGGATTGCATTTGATGCCCTTGGTGTTCTTCATGTCGACGAGGAACGAGGTCAGTCCGTGACGGCGGTTCTCCTTCGTCGGCTGCGAGGTGCGGAAGATCGCGATGAGATAGTCGGCCTTGTGGGCGTTGCTGGTCCAGATCTTGGAGCCGTTGATCAGGTAGCCGCCGTCGACCTTGGTGGCCTTGGTCTTGGCCGCGAACAGATCGGAACCCGAACCCGGCTCGCTCATGCCGATGCCGAAGCAGCATTCGCCCCGGCAGATGCGCGGCAGGATATCCATTTTGATCTGCTCGTTGGCATACTTGAGCAGCGTCGGCCCGGACTGGCGATCGGCCGTGAAATGCACGCGCACGGGCGCATTGGCGACCCGGAACTCCTCGGTCACGACATAGCGTTCGAGGAAATTACGCTCGTGGCCGCCGTACTTCTTCGGCCACGTCTGGCCGATCCAGCCCTTCTTGCCGACCTTGCGGCTGAACTCGATATTGAAGGCGTCGTCGCGGCCGACGGCGCTGGGATCGAATGTGCCGGCGGCGATTTCCTCCTTCAGGAAGGCGCGCACCTCCTTGCGGAGATCCTCACACTCTTTCGGCAGTCGGATCGGATCGAACTTGAGAGCGGTGGACATGGGGGTATCCGGTCAATGCTTACGATTGTCATCCCGGGGCTCGTCCCCGGGACCCATTTTACAACTTGCGCAGCCGGAGCCGTCAGTGTTCGGCGCCGCCGCGTACCATTTCAACCTCTTTACTTGCCTCCCGATGGTTCCCGGGCACAAGGCCCGGGATGACAACGACTTCTCCTTGGATTGGTCTTGGGCTGTCCCGCCCCTCAACGCGAGGCGACAAGCGGCCAAAGTTCGTCGGCGCCGCCGGCCGCAATGCGGTTGCCAAGATCGACGGCCCACTGGCTCTCGTTGCCGAAGTCGTCGCGCCAGGTGAGCATGCGCATCGTGAAGCGATGCAGGATGTGCTCCTTGGTGTAGCCGATGGCGCCGTGGACCTGATGTGCGATGGCGGCCCCTTCGGTTGCCGCTTCGGCGGAGCGGATGCGTGCCGACGCCGCCTCGAGAAAAATGCCGTCACCGGCGAGCGACTTGGCGCGCGCGATGGCATCGGCAGCGGAGGTCGCAGCCGTCGAGGCGGCGGCACTCTCGCCAGCGAGCCGGGCCAGGTTGTGCTGCACCGCTTGGAACTTGCCGATCGGCTTCTCGAACGCGACGCGTTCGCCGGAATATTTCACCGATAGCGCGAGAACGGCTTCCAGCGCGCCCGCCGTCGAGAGACTGCGGGCCGTTGCGCCCATGAGCATCAACGTACCCTGGTCGAAGCCCTTCGGGGCGTCGGACACCGTCACCGGGCGCGTCTTGTCGAAGGTCACGTCATAGACGACGGCGCCAGCGAGGCCGCGGCTCTCGGCGATGCGGCAGCTCGTCGTCTCGACGAGCGCGATCGAGACGCCTTTAGCACCCTGCGCGAGCACCGCGACATGCGCGGCATCGCGGGCAAACGGCACGCCGCGCGCGCGGCCGGACAACGTGCCGTCAGCGTTGAGCGTGATGCGATCCGTGGGCCGCATCGGTGCAAGTGTCATCGGCCCGGTGGGCGAGGCGATCTTGCCCTGGGTGAGCAGCCATCCCGCAAGCAGCGTTTCGGCAAGGGGCACTGGCGACGCATAGCGCCCGGCAACTGTCAGCACCTCGAAGCCGTCGGCGAGTTCGGCGCCGGAGCCGCCCAGATCATCGGGCACCCAGGCGAGCGTCAGGCCGGCGTCGGCGAGCGCGTCCCAAAGGGGCTTCTTCCAGGCATCGGTCTTGGCGGCATTGATGGTCTGCGGATCGGCGAGATCGGTAAAGATCCGCGCGGCGGTGTCGGCGACGATGCTTTCGCTCTCGCTCAAGGCGTACTCCTCAACTGTTGAGCAGGCCCGAGGCTCACGCAGGGCCATATGTCCGGACTTAATCGACGAAAGTCATAGAGCCTGCCTGCATCCGCGACAAGGGTGAGCAATGAAGTCGAGCGCGGGCCAGTGTGCCGCTCGCCGCGAGCGTCGCGCGTGTTGGCTGTTGCGCTGCAGTCGGCGTGTCTTTGGTTGGGAGGGGATTGGGCTAGGTTGGGATTGGTGCGCGGCTCGCTGTCGCGACAAGGGAAGGGATCGCGGAGCGGCTAGCTGGGACGCGTCGACACATTTGGCAAGGGGATGGACGGGATAGGCGGAGGGACGGCGCGGCAGGGGTTGGGGTGACTGCCAGCGCCGTCCAAGGGGATCCGCACATACGCAACCGAACGCAAACGCAACGACTGACATTATGGCCTCGGGGGCACGAGGCCATCGAAGATCCGCGCGAGACTGCAGTGAGGAGAGGGAGTGGGGCTGCCTCGACTCGCGCGGAACGCTCTTCGAAGGTGGGGCGCGCTGGAGAGCCAGAGCGCCATCCACGTTCTTTGTTCGTTCTAGTTGATCATCCCCGCATCGTCAAGAACTAAAATAGAACATAGCACCGCGCGCCGGTCGCAAGCCTCGGCGTCGGGCGCATTTATCAACCGGCCCGCAAAGGATCGGTAATCCACAAAATGCGCATATCATCAGGCCGTTAGTGGCTCAATTCCCACACGGCTCCACAAACGGTGCCCGAAGTCCGGAAATGGCCGCGGCGAGGTCGCGCACCCTGTTGCGCAAAGCCATGCCGCATGGCCAAGTCAGATCGCGTCTATGCTAAAAGCGATCACTGCGGCACAGCTATCAAGACTCTATTTAGCTTCACGGCGCAGGATGCCTAAACTTAGACAATTCGCGATCATTCAATCGTGAGTTGAAATCATGACCCGCCCTGTGCTCAACACCGCGCAGAGACGGCGACGAGATAACGAGACCGAACTCAACGGGCTCGAATTGGAGATGAGCATGAAAGCCGGCCTGACATATCGCAAGCTTCTGACGCTTGCCGCATTGGCGGTAACGGTTGGTTCCGGACAGGCGCAGGCGCAGCAAGACTCCTGGGTGTGGGGCGGCGGACAGACTGTTGGCGGCAGCGGCCGCGAGATCGTCAGCTTCAGCCCGCAGTACGCCGCCGGCCAGATCATCGTCAGCTTCGGAGATCGCCGCCTCTATCACGTGGTGCGAACGGGGCAGGCCGTAGCCTATCCGATCGCCATTCCCCGCGAGCAGAGCCGTTGGCAAGGCATGACCAGCGTCAGTCAGAAGCGCGAGAACCCGTCCTGGACGCCGACGCCAACGATGCGGGCCGAGAACCCGCGTCTGCCGAACTGGGTGCCGGGCGGCCATCCGCTGAACCCGCTTGGCGTGCGCGCGCTGTACCTTGGCGCATCCGCCTACCGCATCCATGGCACGGACGCCCCCTGGACGATCGGCTCGGCCGTGTCGAAGGGTTGCATCCGCATGTACAATCAGGACGTGATCGATCTCTATCCGCGGGTTCCGGTCGGTACCAAGGTCAACGTGACCTGGCAGACGTTCCGGTCGTCGGGCGGAAGCGTTGCGCAAGCTGCTGCTTCAACTTCATCGCCCGCTGCACAGCCCATCGGTGCCGACGATGAACCGCGTGAGCGCCGCCGCACCGCGCGCCACGCCGCATCAGCACCTCCGGCAACCTACTACGTCGAGGATGATGAGGCCCCGGCGCCGCGCCGCAAGGTCTACACGAATGCGAAGAAGCCAATCGCCAAACGCGCGCCGGCAAAACCGTTGCGCAGCGCCGAGGTGACCGAGTAATTGCGACGCAGCCGATCGACTGACACCATGGGCGGCCTCGCGGTCGCCCATTTGCGTTTCCGATGTTCGGATGCACCGCGTCTTGGATAACGACAGGGCTGGGATGACGACAGTGGCTGGGATGACGACAGGGCTGGGATGACGACAGGCCTGGGATGACGACAGGGCTGGCGCAGCCTAAGGTGGATCCTTTCCAAAGAACCGGAGGAATGGATGATCCACGAACTCAGAATCTACACCGTGAAGGCAGGCACCGTCGGCGAGATGGCCAAGAACTCGGGCGAGGTTGGACGCGCGATCCGTGGCGACAACTACGGCAAGCTCGAAGGCTACTGGATGACCGAGATCGGTCCCCTCAATCAGGTGGCCCATCTGTGGAGCTACGAAGACCTGAACGAGCGCGCGCGGCTGCGGGGCGAACTCGCAAAGAACGAGCGCTGGACGAAGGAATACATCCCACTCACCCGCCCGATCCTGATCCGCCAGGACATCCGGCTGCTCAATCCGATCGTCGACGTGAAGGCGCCGGCCAGCGCCGGCAACGTCTACGAGTTCCGCTATTACCGCACGAAGCCGGGCGCGGCCCGCGAATGGGCCAAGCACTTCACGGAGGCGCTGCCGGTCCGCGAGAAATATTCGAAGATCGTCGGTCTCTGGCAGACGGAAGCGGGCCAACCGAACGAGGTCTGCCACCTGTGGGCCTATCCCGATCTCAACGCGCGTGCGGCAGCCCGCGGGGCTGTGCAGAAAGATCCGGGTTGGCAGGAGTTCCTGAAGAAGGCCGGCGGCCTCCTCGAGGAGATGCACACCATGATCATGTTGCCTTCGGCGCATTCACCGCTGAAGTGAGCCCTAATGCTGCCGAATGCGTTGAGCCTCGCGGCGCGGGGCTCAACGACGGTGCAACTCCGGGATCTCGCTGACCCGCAAGCCCCGCTGCAATCCCCGATACAGCGCATCATATTTGTCGACGCTGGCCTCAAGTGTGAAGTTCGCGCGCGCCCGCGCCGCACCGGTTGCCCCAAACTTACGGCGCAGCGCCTCGCTGCCGGCGAGTTCCGCAATGGCGTCAGCCAGGCGGGCGGGATCATGGGCCGGAACGACAAGCCCGGTTTCACGATCGACGACCGCCTCGGAATTGCCGCCGACATCGGTGACGACGAGGGGAAGGCCCGCGGCCATTGCTTCGATGATGGCGTTGGAGAAGCCTTCCTCGTGGCTGGTCAGGAGCGCCAAGTCGGACGCCTTCATGAGCTCGGCGACATCGTTGCGCATGCCGAGAAAGCGAACGTTGCGATCCAATCCCGTCTCGCGCACCATCTGCTCGAGTGCCGCCCGCTGGCCTTCGTCCCGGCCGACGCACAACAGCGTCCAGGGCTCGGGCAGCCGCGCCCGGCATAGACGCAGCGCTTGGAGCAGATCGGCGTGCCCCTTGTAGCCGATGAGATTGGCAACGATGATCGCAACGATGGCATGCGGCTCGATGCCGAGCGCGCGGCGCACGGCCGGCCTGTCGATCGGCTGGTCGAGGCCCGCCAGCCCAACGCCGTTGTAGATGAGGCCGATCTCGGAGCGTTCGCAGCCCTCACCCACGAGGTCGTCCGCGACACGGTGCGAATTGGCCAGCACCGCCGACATCTGTTTGTGCAGACGCTCCTCCAGGCGGCGCGAGCCCGGCCAGGCTTGCTGATAGAGATTGAGGCCGCGCCGACTGAGAATCCGAATGGGCACGCCGAGCGTGATCGCCGCCGGCGCACCGATCAGATAGGGCTCGGGCAAAAAGAAATGCGCGATGTCCGGCTTGATCCGGCGGATCGTCGAGAACAGTCGGGCGGCGGCCATGCCCGTCGACAGAAACCGTTTGCCGTGAGACTGCACGCCCGCGACACGCGGCATCGGCGGGCCGATCACCTCGACGCCCGCGGCCAGCACCTCGCCAGTGAGGGCACCCAACCGATTGGTGCAGAACAGCGCCACGGACCAACCGCGCCGGACAAGGGCCGGCGCCAGCGTCGCCAGATGCCGCTCGGTGCCGCCCAGATCCAGGCTGACAGTCACAAACAAAATGCGAGCACTTGGCGTCACGGATCGGTCCATTGCCCTTGCAACAGACTGGCATAATCTCCAGCGCTACAGGACAACATCGGCCGTGGCTGCCAAAGCAGGCGCCACGCAACCTTGGCGTGGCGGGTACTTGCGCGAACAAGCCTCAAACTGCCCAATGAAAAAACAAAGCGGCGGATCACCGGAGCACCAACTGGGCCACAGTCATCCGCCGCCAAATTGGCGCGAGGTGGACGCAACACTCGAGATCACGGCGCGCTGGATTATTGAACAGCAAATCCCTTACCAAAGGGCGAATGATTGACACGATCGTCATCGCACGCCCGCACGGGACTGGCCGAGACCGAGACCAACGGCGACCCAGCGGCGAAGGAATTGATCGAGCCAGTCGTGAACCAGCCGCGCATGCATCAGATGGTGATCGATGTGCTCGGTACGCGGCTTGGCGCCACGCATGAGCAGGCGAACCGGATTGCCGCCCGACCAGCGGTTCACCTGGGCGAACGTAATCTCGGGATGAAACTGCACGCCGACCGCGCCGGCGCCATACGCGAAGGCCTGATTGGGATAAGCCCCATCTGAGGTCACCAGCAGCTCGCCGTCGCGCGGCACCTCGAAGCCTTCGCGATGCCACTGGTACATTTTCTCGGGCAACAGGCCGATATGCCTTGCTCCAACCTCGGTCGGGCGCACCTCGTGATAGCCAATCTCGACGCAACCATTCTGGCAATGGTCGACGCGTGCGCCGAGGTGGTGCGCCAGCATCTGCGCGCCAAGGCAAATTCCCAGAAATGGCTTCTGCTCCTTCAGGGGAACGCCGATCCAGTCGACCTCTTTGCGAATGAAATCGATGTTGTCATTGGCGCTCTGGGGGCCACCAAAAATCACGGCACCGCAATGGCCGCTGAGCGTCTTCGGCAACGGTTGGCCATCGTAGTGGCGGCACAGATCGATCGGGTAGCCATTGCGGCGGAACCACTGGCCGACGTGGCCCGGATTGGAATGAGCCTGATGCACGATGATCAGAACGGGCCGCCGCTCGCCGGATGGATCTGGCAGAGCCGCCGGCGCGCTGTCGCCGGGCGATCGAGTGGCATCCTCATTCGAGAGTCGTCCGTCCAGCATCAAGCTTCGCCCCCATTCGGTTGCAGGCCCGTTCTGGGCTTCAAGAGCCACCCAACTATCGGAATTACTATGCGATGCGGAAGAATTCGCAAACCGGCAAATGCCAGTGTCATCAATAGCCCGGGGATTACCAGCCGCAAGCCGAGCCGATACCCCCGCACCGCCCACCAGGCGACGAACGCGGCGCTCGGCGTCGGCAGAAGCCAACGATAATAGGACGAATCCGCCCTCATTTTGGTGTGGAACTCGGTCGCTACGGGCCCCGGCACCACAACACTTATTCGTACACCCTGGCCGGAAATCTCCGAGGCCACAGCCTCGCTGAGCGAGATCAAATAGGCTTTGCTGGCGTAATACGCGGCCTGATAGGGGCCAGCCGTCAGCCCGCCGAGTGACGCAATGTTCAGGACACCGCCGGTCTTGCGCTGCAACATGCCCGGCAACACATGGCGCATCAGGCGCGTTGGCACGGTGGCGTTGAGCGCGATCAGGTGGTCGAGATCAGATGGGCGACAGTCTGCAAACGCCGCAGTCAACCCGAGACCGGCATTGTTGACGAGGACGTTCACATGCGAACCGGCCGATACGAGTGTGGCGTCGAGCCTCGCCAGCGCATCGGGCGCCGTGAGGTCGAGAGCCAAGGTGGCGACGCCGACGGCGTGCCGTGCGCGGATTTCGGCAGCCGCGGCCTCGAGGCGATCGCGCGAGCGCGCAATCAAGAGCAACTCGTGTCCGAGCGCTGCGAAGCGGTGCGCAATCGCCAAGCCGATGCCCTCCGAGCCGCCCGTCACCACCGTCACCGGACGTGTTGGTGCCGCACCTGGCTCGCCATGCATGGCCGCATCATCCGCCATAGGACGGCACCTGCCGGAACTGCGGAATGGGCCGTTGCGCTCGCCTGCCCATGTTGCCTCGCTCGCCCAAGTTGCTTCGCTCGATTGCCTCACCTACGATTCGGCCCGAAGATCAGCATGGGCGAGGCAGGCGACGCCCGCAATCATCGGCGACCTGACCGCCAACCCCTGGAGCACTCCGTGGCCATCGATTCCGTCTCCCTCACGCGCGATCTCATTCGCTTTCGCACCATCAATCCTCCGGGCGAGGAGGAGGCCTGCGCGCGCCATCTCGGGGGACTGCTGGAGGCGGCCGGATTTCGCTGCGACTACGTGATGATGGGCGAAGGCCGCGCCAACCTGATCGCACGCATCGGCGGCAGCAACGACCGGCCGCCGCTGGCGTTCACGGGCCACATCGACGTGGTGCCGTTGGGTGCGGCGCCATGGCGCATGGATCCGTTCGGCGCCGAGACGGGCGACGGACGGGTCTATGGCCGGGGCGCCTCCGACATGAAAAGCGGCGTCGCGGCGTTCGTCGCGGCCGCCATCGATGCCGCCCCGCATCTCGCGAAGGGGCCAGGCCTGCTGCTGATCATCACGGCAGGCGAGGAAACCGGCTGCACCGGTGCGCACCACATCGTTGCGACGGCTCGCGGCCTGCTCGGCAAGGCTGGCGCGCTGGTCGTCGCGGAGCCAACATCGAATCGGCCGATGGTCGGCCACAAGGGCGCGCTGCGGCTGAAGATCACGGCGAAGGGCGTCACCGCGCACGCCTCGATGCCGGACCAGGGTGTCAATGCGGTTGGCCGGGCAGCGCGCGCCGTCGCCCGGCTGGACGATTTCGATTTCAACGTGGCGCGGCACGCTGTGATGGGCGCGCCGACGCTCAATGTCGGCTGGATGCATGGCGGGATGAACATCAACTCGGTGCCGGATCTGGCGGAGGTGGGCCTCGATATCCGCACCATTCCGGCCCAGCGCCATGCCGAGATCCAGCGGCAGCTCGCAAGCTATCTGGGAGCCGAGGTCGAGGTCTCGATGCTCGACGAGGCGGTACCAGTGTGGACCGAACCGAATATCGCTTGGGTGCGGGGCGTCTTTACCACCGTGCAAACGATCTCGGGGCGGGCGCCCGAGATCGCGGCCGCCCCCTATTTCACCGACGCCTCGGCGCTGACGCCTGCGTTCGGCGGCATTCCGACCGTCGTGTTGGGCCCTGGTCCCGCCGCGCTGGCGCATCAGACCGACGAATACTGCGAGATTGCCGCCATCGAAGAGGCCAAGGCGATCAGCCAGCGCCTGATGGTGGATTGGGTGGGCCCATAAGCGCACCCTCTGAGCTATCACGGCATACCAGGCGGCCATCGCGCTGAAGCGAGTGAGGCAGGCGCGTCGCCCCTTGGCCGTCGGCTGGTCAGTTGTACAGGCGGTCATCGCCAGTCCTCGTCTCGCTCCAATTACTGGAGAGATTATGGGGCCGTCGACGGGCGCGGGGATAACTTCCGGGGCTCATTCCAGCCGACTGGTAAATCGCGAGGATAAGTTGCCCGACCATTGCCGCAGTCGGATGCTTGACTGCACCCGGACGAAACCGCACGGGCATGCTAAAGCAGGAGCCCGCAGCTTGCCGCGGTCGCGGCGCGAGGCATAGGCAGCACGAGACATGGTTGTTCTGAACAAAATTTATACGCGCACCGGCGACGATGGCACGACGGCGCTGGGCACCGGCGAGCGCGTCCAGAAATTTTCGGTCCGGATCGCGGCCTACGGCACCGTCGACGAAACCAACGCGACCATCGGCATGGTGCGCGTGCACCTCGGCGGCGCCGCACCCGACGTCGATGCGGCGCTGGTGCGCATCCAGAACGACCTGTTCGATCTCGGCGCCGATCTCTGCGTGCCCGATCGCGGCGAGCCGCCGAAAGGCGCAGCTCCCGGCTATCAAGCTCTGCGCATCAGCGACACCCAGGTCAAGCGCCTCGAGGACGAGATCGACGCCATGAACGGCGAGCTGAAACCGCTGCGCTCGTTCGTTCTGCCGGGCGGTACGCCGGCCGCCGCCGCGCTGCACGTGGCGCGAACCGTCTGCCGCCGCGCCGAGCGCCACATCGTGGAACTCGCCAGCGACGACAAGGAGCCGGTCAGCGCAGCCGCGCTCAAATACATCAATCGCCTGTCGGACTACCTGTTCGTCGCCAGCCGTTTCGTGAACGACAAGGGCGCGCGCGACGTGCTTTGGGTCCCCGGACAGAACCGTTGACGCAAGACCGCTGGACGAGGCTCGCCAATCGGCCCCTCGAGTGACAAGGATGTGCCAACGTGTTCGTGCCGCTCTCCGATGACAATCCGCTCCGCTCGATCAAATGGCCGATCGTCACCATCGCGCTCATCCTGATCAACGTCGTCATCTTCGGGCTCGAACTGACGAACACCGGTCAGTCCTACGCTGCGAGTTTCGCCATCGTTCCCGCTGAGCTGTTCCAGGTGCGATTCTTCGGCGGACCGGCGCGGGGACCACTCGACGCGCTGCCGGTGCCGGAAGGGCTGACCATGCTCAGCTACATGTTCCTGCACGGCGATCCGCTGCATCTTGCCGGCAACATGCTGTTCCTCTGGGTGTTCGGCGACAACGTCGAGGACGCCATGGGGCACGCCAAGTTCCTGGGCTTTTTCATCCTCTGTGGTCTCGCCGGCGCGGTCGCTCACGCAGTCATGCTGCCGAACTCGACGATCCCGCTGATCGGCGCCAGCGGCGCGGTCGCCGGCGTCATTACCGCCTATTTGATCCTCCATCCGCATGTCCGGGTGTGGGTCGTGGCGTTCCGGTTCATCCCGCTCCGCATTACCGCCTCGCTGGCGCTGGGCGCCTGGATCGCGACGCAGTTCGCCATGCTGCTGATCCCGGATACCGGTCCGATCGCCTGGTGGGCGCACGTTGGCGGCATTCTGGCCGGCGCGGTGCTGATCCTGGTCATGCGCCGGCCGGGCGTGCCCTTGTTCGACCGTCCGCCCGCCAGCGCCGGCTGAAGCCGAGGACCATCCGCCAACGGATCGCCTCAGAGCAGCAGTTATATCGGGGTCGCAATTGACTCCGCGCCTTCCCCACCCTAATTTTTTGCACCTGCGAAGGTCGCACCCGGCTCCAGTCTTCCCGCCAAACGGGGCAAATTGCCTCAATGGGGTGCGGGGGCGTCGCACTGCAGCATTTCACGATATAGTCACAATCAAGTCATGCAGAATGAGGCTCGATCAGCGGGCCAGACAAAATCCTGGGGAGCGAGGAGACGATGAAGGTCCTGGTGCCCGTTAAGCGGGTCGTCGACTACAACGTGAAAATCCGGGTGAAGAGCGACGGCACGGGCGTCGAGCTCGCCAACGTCAAGATGTCGATGAACCCGTTCGACGAGATCGCCGTCGAGGAAGCCATCCGGCTGAAGGAAAAAGGCCAGGTCACCGAGATCGTCGCCATTTCCATCGGGCCGACGAAGGCGCAGGAAACGATCCGCACCGCGCTCGCCATGGGCGCCGATCGCGGCATCCTGGTCGACACGGGCGACGATGCGGTCGAGCCGCTGGCCGTTGCAAAATTGCTCAAAGGCATCGTCGATGCCGAGAAGCCGGGCCTTGTCATCCTCGGCAAGCAGGCGATCGACGACGACTGCAATCAGACAGGGCAGATGCTCGCCGCGCTGACCGGCTGGGCCCAAGGCACGTTCGCCTCGAAGATCGTCATCGACGGCGAGACGATCAGCGTCACCCGCGAGGTCGACGGCGGCCTCGAGACCGTGAAGCTCAAGATGCCGGCGATCGTGACCACGGACCTGCGGCTCAACGAGCCGCGCTATGCGTCGCTGCCGAACATCATGAAGGCGAAGAAGAAGCCGCTCGACATCAAGAAGCCCGGCGATTTCGGCGTCGATGTTGCGCCACGGCTGAAGGTTTTGAAAACAACCGAGCCACCGGGCCGCAAAGCCGGTGTGAAGGTCGCGACCCCCGCCGAACTCGTCGCCAAACTCAAAGACGCTGGAGTGATATGATGAGCATTCTCCTCCTCGCCGATCACAACAACGCCAAGCTCGGCTCGGCTACGCTGAAGGCGATGAGCGCCGCGAAGGCGCTCGGCGGCGATGTGCACGTGCTGGTCGCCGGACAAGGCTGCAAGGCGGTCGCCGAGCAGGCGGCAAAGCTGGACGGCGCCAAGAAGGTGCTGCTGGTCGAGGCCCCGCAACTCGCCAACGCGCTGGCCGAAGAAATGGCCGCCCTGATTGTGCCGATGATGGCGAACTACACCGCGCTCATCGCGGCGTCGACGGCGGCCGGCAAGAACGTGCTGCCACGCGTCGCCGCCATGCTCGACGTGATGCAGATCTCCGACATCATCAAGGTCGTCTCGCCCGACACGTTCGAGCGGCCGATCTATGCCGGAAACGCCATCCAGACCGTGCAGACGGCCGAGGCGAAAAAGGTGATCACAGTTCGCACCGCCTCGTTCCAGGCCACCGCCGAAACCGGGTCGGCGCCGATCGAAGCCGTGTCCGGACCAGCAGCAGCTGGGCTCTCGCAGTTCGACAAGGCCGAGCTCTCGAAGTCGGACCGGCCGGAGCTGACCAGCGCCAAGATCGTGATCTCGGGCGGGCGCGGCCTACAGTCGGGCGAGAATTTCACCAAATACATCGAGCCAGTCGCCGACAAGCTCGGCGCCGCGATGGGCGCTTCGCGCGCCGCGGTCGATGCGGGCTTCGTGCCGAACGACTTCCAAGTCGGGCAGACCGGCAAGGTGGTGGCGCCGGAACTCTATATCGCCGTCGGCATCTCGGGCGCGATCCAGCATCTCGCCGGCATGAAGGACTCGAAGGTCATCGTCGCGATCAACAAGGACGCCGAGGCGCCGATCTTCCAGGTCGCCGACTATGGCCTGGTCGCCGATCTCTTCACGGCCCTTCCCGAGCTAGCCGCCGAGCTAGCCAAAGCTGGCAAATAGCACGACGGCGCGGGGCCACTTGGTCCCGCGCCGCTCAGTCCTCCCGCCCAGGAAATCCCGTCATGGACGCAGCCTTGAAGACAAAAAACGCCAGCCCGGCAGCCAAGGTCCCGGAAATCCAGAAGGTCGGCATCATCGGCGCCGGCCAGATGGGCAACGGCATCGCGCATGTCATTGCCTTGGCTGGCTACAATGTCGCCATGAACGACATCCGCAAGGAGGCGGTCGACAAGGCGATCGGCATCATCGAGAGGAACATGTCGCGGCAGGTGACGCCGCGGCCTGATCAAGGACGCGGAGATGACGGCCTCGCTGAAGCGCATCAGCTTCGCTGCGAGCTATGAGGCGCTTGGCGATTGCGATCTGGTCATTGAAGCTGCGACCGAAGACGAAACCATCAAACGCAAGATCTTCACGGACCTGCGCGGCAAGACCAAAAAGGGCGCGATCCTCGCCAGCAATACGTCGTCGATCTCGATCACACGGCTGGCGGCGACGACCGTGGAGCCCGAGCGTTTCATCGGCATTCACTTCATGAACCCGGTGCCAGTGATGCAGCTGGTCGAGCTGATCCGCGGCATCGCGACCGAAGACAACACGTTTACGACGGCACGCGGCTTCGTCGAGAGCCTCGGCAAGCAAACGGCCGTTTCGGAGGATTTCCCGGCCTTCATCGTCAACCGCATCCTGCTGCCGATGATCAACGAGGCGGTCTATACGCTCTACGAGGGCGTCGGCGGCGTCGAGGCCATCGACAAGGCCATGCGGCTTGGCGCCAATCATCCGATGGGGCCGCTCGAGCTCGCCGACTTCATCGGCCTCGATACCTGCCTGTCGGTGATGCAGGTGCTCTACGAGGGCCTCGCTGATTCGAAATATCGCCCATGCCCGCTGCTGGTGAAGTACGTCGAAGCCGGCTGGCTCGGCCGCAAGACGCAGCGCGGCTTCTACGACTATCGCGGCGACAAGCCCGTCCCGACGCGGTGAGCGCGCGTCCATCGAGGCCGCTCCCGAACCGCGACGCGGTCGGGTAACTCTGTTCACAGTTAATGATGGCGTGAGCACCAGCTTCCGGTGGACGCGGCTCGGCGAACACTGCAATCAGGCCCAGACAACATCTGGTTGGAAGGCCTTCGCATGGCAATGAGCGACATCGAGACGAAACCCACTGACGACCCCCGGTCCAAGTGGATCGGCATCTACGTCGGCGTTCTGGCGGCCCTGCTCGCGATTTGCGGCATGGGCGGTGGCAATGCTGCCAAGGACGCGACCCGCGCCAATATCGAAGCCTCGAACATGTGGGCATTCTTCCAGGCGAAGAACGTGCGCCGTACGTCGTACTTGCTCGCCGCCGACGATCTCGAATTGTCGCTGCAAGTCCAATCCGTCGATGCCGGCCGCCGCCCGCACCGAGATCGAGCAGCGGATCAAGGGCTATCGGGAAACGGTTGCAATCTTCACGTCCGACAAGAAGACCAACGAAGGTCTTGACGAGCTGTTTGCCAAGGCGAAGGCGATCGAGGCCGAGCGAGACGTCGCGATGCGCAAGGACCCCTATTTCGACGTCGCGCAGGCGCTGCTGCAGATCGCGATCGTGCTGGCCTCGGTGGCGCTGATCGCGGGCGCCAACACGCTGTTGTATTTCAGCGGCGCGCTCGGCGCCGTCGGCACGCTGCTGATGTTGAACGGGTTCACGCTGATCGCGAAACTGCCGTTCTTGGGGTGAGCGGATGGCTGGCCCTTGTCGGTGTCAGGCCAGGGGCCGGACACCGATTCCACGTCAGCGACGGCCAAGCGCCATATTGAGTGCGCGGATGTGCCCGCCTTCAACCGTTGCCGGCAGCGGAATGCGCTCGCCGCTGCGCATCACCATCTCGGCCTGCGTGACGGCATAGCCATCCTGATCGTAGGCCGAGGCCATCTGGAACGAGGCGATCTCGTCGAAGGGGACGGCGCTGCGTTTGGTGGCAAAGAAATTCGCCTGCACGATCTCGACCTGCTCGGTCTTGCGGATCGATGACCAGACCGGCGACCTCGCCCGGGTTGACCACGCTGTAGAGATAAACCCCGATCGAGAACAGCAGCAGCGGCGTCAACAGGCCGGTGATCAGGAACTGCGCATAGCGCAGCGCCGATGGATCGATCAGCATCGTCGCAATGATCGGCGCCACGAGGCCGACGATCAGCGGCGACGCGGAGTTGACGATACCGCGCGCGCGGCTCGCCTCCGGGATCGAAGGTTCCGTCGGATACCACCAGCCGGTCAACCGTTGACTGTGCCATGACCATTTTCTCCAACACTTCGGAAAATTACCCTCGAATGCTAGCAAACAACGATTGAGGCTCCGTCTCCGGACAATTCGAATTTTACTGGGTCGCAGGTCATCATTCGTTAATACCGGCAGTCTGCCCAAGGATCGGTCGTCGGTCAGATCCCGCGTCCGCCCGCGACATCGAGCGTGATGCCGGTGATGTAGGCGGCCTGCTCCGACATCAACCAGAGCGCGGCCTCGGCGACTTCGTCGGCCCTGCCGCCGCGGCCCAACGGAACCGAGGCCTCGAGGCGTTTCACGCGGTCTGGCTGACCGGCACGGCCGTGGATATCGGTGTCGATCAGGCCCGGGCGCAGGCCGTTGACGCGAATGCCTTCGCCGGCGAGTTCCTTCGCCATGCCGACCGTCATCGACTCGACGCCGCCCTTCGAGGCCGCATAGTGCACGCCATCGCCGGGGCTGCCGAGCCGAGCCGCCATCGACGACAGGTTGACGATGACGCCGCCCTTGCCGCCAAGCCGCGTCGACATGCGCCGCACCGCCTCCTGGTTGGCGATGAAGGCGCCCGTCAGGTTGGTGGCGATCATGCGTTGCAGATCCTCCGTCGAGATGTCCACGAACCGCTTGGCCAGGGCGAAAATCCCGGCGTTGTTGAGGAACGCATCGAGGCGGCCGAGATCGCGGTCGACGGCGGCGAACATCGCACTGACCTGGGCGGGGTCGGCGACATCGGCCTGGATGATAGACGGCGCGCCGGCCGGCCTTGCGGACGTCGGCCGCGACCGCCTCGGTTGCAGCCCGGTCGCTGCCGTAGGCCAGTGCAACGTCATAGCCGCGCAGGGCGCCGAGGCGGGCTGTTGCGGCCCCGATGCCGCGCGAAGCGCCGGTGATAAGCAGGGTCTTGGTCATGGCGAGATTTCTCCGATCGCGTTCGAGCGCCAGGAGAGACGGCTCGGACCGGATCGTCAACGGGGAACCGCCGCCACGCCCAGTGCGTTCTACGATCGACGGATGCCCGTCAATGTGCCCGGCCTCGTGCGGCTTCGCGCTTACGCCACCTCGGCCTCGCTCTTGCGCTCCATGCGCTTCCTGACGTTCGGATCAAGCCAGCGCTTGCGGAGGCGGACCGTCTTCGGGGTGATTTCCACCAGCTCGTCGTCCTCGATATAGGACATCGCCCGCTCCAGCGTCATGCGCATCGGCGGCGTCAGGATCAGCGCCTCGTCCTTGCCGGCGGCGCGCACGTTCGAGAGCTTCTTACCCTGGATGATGTTGACGATCAGGTCGTTGTCGCGCGCGTGCTGGCCGACGATCATGCCCTCATAGACCCGCGTCTGCGGGTCGATCATCATCGAACCGCGCTCCTGCAGATAGAACAGCGCGTAGGTGGTCGACTCGCCAGTCGCATTCGAGATCAGAACGCCATTGCGCCGGCCGGGAATCTCACCCTTGAACGGCGCGTAGGCGTGGAACAGCCGGTTCATCACCGCCGTGCCGCGGGTGTCGGTGAGCAACTCGCCCTGATACCCGATCAGGCCGCGCGTCGGCACGTGGAACACCAGCCGCGTGCGCCCGCCACCCGATGGGCGCATCTCCATCATGTCGCCGCGGCGCTCGGAGAGCTTCTGCACGACGACGCCGGAATGCTGCTCGTCGACGTCGATGATGACTTCCTCGATCGGCTCCAGCCGCTGGCCGGTTGTCTCGTCGGCCTGCATCACGACGCGCGGACGCGAGACGGTCAATTCGAAGCCTTCGCGGCGCATGTTCTCGATCAGGATACCGAGCTGCAATTCGCCCCGCCCCGCCACCTCGAGACTGTCCTTGTCGGCGACCTCGGTGATGCGGATCGCCACGTTGCGCTCGGCCTCCTTCAGCAGGCGATCGCGGATGACGCGGCTCTGTACCTTGTCGCCTTCCTGCCCCGCAAACGGCCCGTCGTTGATGCGGAACATCATCGCGAGCGTCGGCGGATCGATCGGTTGCGCCGGGATCGGCGTCTCGACGGCAGGGTCGCACAGCGTATCGGCGACGGTCGCTTCGGTAATGCCGGCGATGGCAACGATATCGCCCGCTTCCGCGAGATCGACTGAGGTGCGCTCGAGGCCGCGGAAGGCCAGCACCTTGGTCACGCGCGTGGTCTCGATCAGCTTGCCGTCCCGCGAGATCGCCTTGATCTGCTGGTTCGGCTTGATGCTGCCGGAGCGGATGCGACCCGTCAGGATGCGGCCCAGGAACGGGTCGGCTTCCAGCGTCGTCGCCAGCATGCGGAACGGCCCCTCCTCGGCGATTGGCAGCGGCACATGGCGCAAGATCAACTCGAACAGCGGCGTCAGATCCTTGCGCTCACCTTGCGGATCGTCGGACATCCAGCCGTCGCGGCCCGAACCGTAAACCACGGGGAAGTCCAACTGCTCGTCGGTGGCATCGAGACTGGTGAACAGGTCGAAGATTTCATTCAGGACCTGGTCGTGGCGCTCGTCTGGACGGTCGATCTTGTTGATCACCACGATCGGCCGCAGGCCCTGCTTCAGGGCCTTGGAGACGACGAACTTGGTTTGCGGAAGCGGGCCTTCAGAGGCGTCCACCAGCACCACGACGCCGTCGACCATATTCAGGATACGTTCCACCTCGCCGCCGAAGTCGGCGTGGCCGGGGGTGTCGACGATGTTGATGCGCGTGTCATGCCAGAAAATCGACGTGCATTTCGCAAGAATCGTAATGCCACGCTCGCGCTCGAGGTCGTTCGAGTCCATCGCCTGGGCATCGACTTTCTGGTTCTCGCGGAAGGCCCCGGACTGCTTGAGCAGGGCGTCCACCAGGGTCGTTTTGCCATGGTCGACGTGCGCGATGATCGCGATGTTTCTGATAAGCATAGGGGGTCCGATCCGCGCCAACGCGTACGCCCGCAGCCGCCAGGGCATGCTGCAGTGCAAAATAGATTGCGCGGGACCTAGCACATTGCAGCGGCAAGGGCCAGCGGCAACCCAAGCGTCCCCTCTGGCTCCAGCCCGGCGCGGGTTAACGCGTGGGCACCCCAAACACCGAACCAAAGCGTCAGGGCTTGACGACGACCTTGCCGAATACCGCCCGATCCTCGATCAGCCGGAATGCCTCACCCGCGGCTTCGAGCGGCAGGACCTTGTCGACGACGGGGGTGATCTCTTGTTTGCGGACCAGCTCGATCAGTTCGACCAGCTCCTCCCGCATCCAGCCGTTCGAGCCGAGGATCTGCAGTTCGAAGGTCCAGATGAAGCGGATGTCCTCCTTGGGATCGAATCCGGCCGTCGCCCCGCACGTGAGCAGACGCCCTTGTCGGTGGAGAGACCGGAGTGACGGCACCCAGGTATCGCCGCCGGTGAAATTGACGACGACATCGACTCCGCCGGTCATGGTCCGGCGATGCGGCTTGCCATGCCGCGCGTAGATGGTTTTGACGAAATCTTCGGTCGTGTAATCGATCAGCTCGTCGGCACCGAGCGCCTTCAAGCGGTCGAGCTTGGCGGACGTGCTAGCACAGGCGATGACGTGACACCCCGCGTTCTTGGCAAGCTGCACGCAGCACGTGCCAACGCCACCCGACGCGCCGAGGATTAGGACCCGCTCGCCTGCCTTGACCCGCCCGATCGTCACCATCATCCGCAATGCAGTGCCGTAAGCGACGGGCAGGCAAGCGGCCGCTTCGTACGTTACCTCATCGGGAAGCCGAACCAGATGATGTGCCGGCACCGCACACAATTCGGCGAGGCCACCAGGCCGCATCTCGCCAATCAGGCCGCCGAACGTGACCCGATCGATCGGATCGACGAGAACCCGGTCGCCGACGCGCCAACCCTCGACGCCGGCGCCGAGCCCGACGATCTCGCCCGCGAAATCGATGCCGGCGATACACGGCAACGGCACCTTGATGCCCGGCATGCCGCGGCGCGTGAAGATGTCGTGATAGTTGAGCGACGTAGCACCGACCCGGATCAGCACCTCGGCATCGGCCGGGCGCGGATCGGGATAGTTGGCCTCAAACGTGAGCACCTCGGCCCCGCCGTGCCTGTGAATGACGGCTGCTCGCATGGCTTTGCTCTCCCGTTTCTCAGTCCGCCGACCTCAGCCACCCGCTGCTCTCTGCGAGCGCGCGTAGTGCTTTGCGATCGACCTTGTTGGTTCCGGCCCAGGGCATTCGCTCCAGGCACATGACGCGCCGCGGATGCTGGAAGGCTGGCGCATGGCTCAGCGCATAGGCCTTGATCTCGTCTTCGGTGACGAATTTCCCCGCCTTCGGCACGATAAACGCGACGGGGCGCTCGCCCTTGATCTCGTCGGGTAGGCCGATAACGGCGGCCTCTTCCACGGCCGGATGGCGCTCCAGCAAGCGCTCGACCTCCGAGGGGAAGATGTTCTCGCCGCCGCAGTTGATCATGTCGTCGGCACGACCCGCAAATGCGAAGCAGCCACGCGCGTCGCGCGTCATGACATCGCCTGTGACGTACCATCCGCCCGGCAGCAGGACATCCCGCGTGCGCTCCGGCAAATTGAGATAACCGCGCATGTTGGCCGGCGTACGGATGACGAGAACGCCCTCGCTGGCCGTGCCATCGTCGTCGCCGAGAAACCGCGCTTCGACACCGGGCAGCGGCCAGCCGAGCGCGGTATCGGGTTTCGGCAAGCCTTGCGGGTGTGCGCCGAATGCGATCGGACCCGACTCGGTCGTGCCATAGACGATCGAGAACGCGGCTCCGGGCAAGGCCGCGCGAATATCGTCGATCAGTTTCTGGCTGGCCGGCGCCGAGCCGAGGCGGACATAGCGAACGGATGTGACATCGGTCGACGCCAGCGTGGCTTTTTCCCGGACCATCAGGGCGTACATGGTCGGCACGCCGGTCATCCAGGTGACCTTGAAGCGCCCGATCGCCTCGATGAAGCGGCGCGCGTCGAACCGCGGCAGGATCACGGCCGAGGCCCCTGCCGCGAGCACAAACTTCGCCGCGCCGAGGCCGTTCATATGAAAGAACGGCGCCGCGATCATCAGTCGCTCGTCGTCGTGGCCGCCCTTGCCGACGCGGCTGGCGATCGCCCACAGGTGCGCCTGATGCGACAGCGGCACACCCTTCGGCTGGCCGGACGAACCCGAGGTGTAGAGGATCATCGCAATTTCGTGAGCCTCCGGCTTAACCGCCTCGAACGGACCGGCGTCGGACTCCGCTTGAAATCTGCTTTGGCCGTTCTCGTCGCCGAGCACGATGGCTGGAAGATCATCGGGGATGAGCCCCCGGCTCTCTGTGTCCACAACGGCGAGCTTGATACCAGCGTCCTTCAATATGAACCCAATCGTCGCCTTCGATAGCCGCGGATTGGCGGGCACGGCGACGAGGCCCGCGCGCATGATGCCGAGATAGGCGACGATGTAGTCGACGCTGTTGCCTGCTAGAATGATAACGGCGTCGCCGCGCCGAAGCCCGCGCTGGATCAAGCCGCGCGCAAAGCCGCTGGCAAGACTGTCGACCTGGCCATGCGTGAAACTGGCAACATCGTCCGTCGTCCCGTACGCAATGAACGCCACGCGATCCCGCGGTGTGTTCTCCGTAAGCAGGGCGCCAAGATTATATGCGGCCATCACTGCCCCCCTTTGTCAAAACTCAACAGCGCTTCTTTTGTACCGATCCCCCGCCACCGAAGGAAGCACCCTCAAGGCCACGAGGTCGCCGACGTTAAGGATCGAACAACCAGCACGAACGGCCCTCCCGCACCGCTCTCCCCGGGACTCCTCTTCTTAGGGCGCCGGACTCCTCTCCTTGGGGCGGTGGACAATTGCCTTGGTGGGAGAGTCTTCCAAATCGTTAACGGCGGCGAGCGGTGTCACGGTTCTTGCGAGGGAGGCGGGAACCAGCATACCAGCGTCCCAATTGAGGACGCTTCGTCCCGAACCGAGGCCGCATGTTCGAGCGCAACAAGATCGACACTACCGACCACGCCATCCCCGTGGAGATTTTGAGCGAAGACGGCGTGGTCCAGAAGGGCCGGCTGCTGGTCGCCATGGGCCGCAACATCTACGAGGTTCTGAATAGCCCCGGCGCATTCCTGGATTTCGAGCCCTACGGTGGCGAGCGGATGTTCGTTGCCAAATCGACGTTGCGCAATGTGACGCTACTGAATGTGCCCAGGGCCCCGAACCTCGCCGCGCGCGTCCGCGACCTTGACGGCTTCGATCCCCATTCGATCCTGGGGGTGCCGTCCTCGGCGACCTTCGACGACGTCAAGGCCGCCTGGCACAAGCTGTCCAAAGCCTACCATCCCGACCGCTATGCGAATGCCGAGCTGCCGGCCGAAGTGAATGAGTACCTATCGGTGATGGCACGCCGGGTGAATGCGGCCTACGCGACCCTCGAAACCCAGATGACGGCGCAGAAACGCGTGGCTGTGACTCGCGCAACGCCGATCTACACGTCGGGCGCACGGCGCGGCTGACCGCGAGCCACTCCGGGCCGCGGCTGGACTGTTGAGTTTCAAGTCAACGGGTCGCGCGCGGGGTTTGGCTGGCGTTCGCCGGTAGCGCCGCCGTTCGATGCCCCGGCACGGCCATTGGGTCCGTTGGCTCCGTTCACGACCTGACGCCACGGCTTCTCGGTCGTGTGCTCCTTGTCGTAAAGCTCGGTCAGGAACGCTTGGATCTTGGGATCGCCGGGCATGTTCTTGTCCTGGACGTAGCGCTGGCCATCCTGCATCAGCCGCGCCCAGTGCTCGGCACCGGGCTGCTTCATGCGGCGGCCGCCGAAAATCAGCAACGGTTTGTCCGGCGCCTCGAGATCCAGCTCATCGAGGAAGTTCTCGCGCAACGCGTAGAACGACTGAAGGATGGCATCCCGCGCGAGCTTGCGCGCCTCGGGGCTCGCGACCGCGTTCGACTTCGGTTCCAGGGTCTGGAAGGCCCGGCGCATGTCGTGCAGCGGCGCGAAGGGATAGAGACCGATCTGATCTTTGGTCTCACCGACGTTCGAATAGACCGTTCGCATGTTGTCGATGGTCTCGGAGATCGCGCAGAACGCCGCGAGATAGTGCGCTTGCGTCGGCGCGTCGAGCTGAGTGTAGGTGAACAGCGCCGACTTCGCGTGGATGATTTCCCGCCATTCCTGTTGGAGCGCCGTGACGAACTGCTGGCGCTTCTGGAAGACGCTCGCGAGATAGGCCGCGACCACCGTCACGAAGACGAGCGCCATGTCCTTCAAGAACTCATAGAGGTCCTTGGCGATCTTCTCGATGGGCCCACCAGCGACGCCGGGAATGTGGTCCGCCAGCTTGGACGCCAGCGAAATCGCAAGCACGGCGACGAGGAGCCAGGAGGAGCGGCGCAGCGTGCGGGTCAGGGAGCGTCGGGTCATAATCGACTCAAGGTTGAAGACGAAGAGTTATATCAAATAGACAGCACCGCCTCACGAGACCACCTCAGCGGAGGGATGCAGCGTCGGGCAGAACCCCGCCGAAAGTACGGCGACCATTGATCGCGGTGTCAGGACCTCGATCTGGCCCTGCTCCGGGCGGTGCCGGGTCGTTGTATAGCCGCCGGGCGTCCATTCCAGCAGCCAGCCGGCGAGCACCAGATGGGGACGCCCGTCATAGCGCACGAAGGCGCCGGAGGGCAGCCGATCCACGTCGCAGTGATAGGTGACCTTGTGGCCCTTGGCATCGACGCGCTCGGGATGCAGCACCCGATCCATTGCCGGCGCCGTCGCACGCTCGGTCAGTGTGTGCGCCTCGCCCCAGAGCTTCTGGAACCACAAGAAATCCTGTCGCCGGCACTCGAAGCAGGGACGGTGGCCGGCCGCCAGCGCTGTCGCCTCGTCCAGGAAAAAAAGCTCCGTATAGCGATCCGGAGCCATCACTTCGCGATGCCGGCCGTTAAACTCCAGCCGGCAACAGATCCATTGCCGCGATACCCAGCGCCGCCGGCGCAGATTACGGGCCGCGTCATGCAGCGGGCCGCCACGGTTGCCCATGATCAGCCCGCGCTCGGGGACCGCAACGATCTCGCCTTCGGGGGTCACGCGATTCTGGAGTGGCATGGCGCAATCTGCCATTGTGGCCGCAGATCAACAGGAGACCTGAGAATGACCGAAGCCGCGGTGCATGTGAAGCTCGATGAGCGGGGCCGGGCGGGACGAATTGCAACCGTCACCGTCGATAACGCCCGCAAGCTCAATTGCCTGGATACGGCGCAGGTGGTGGCGTTGCGCCAGGCTTTCGAAGGTCTGGCCCGCGACGAGGCGCTGCGCGCCATCGTGCTGACCGGCGCCGGCGCGCGCGCCTTCATCGGCGGCGCCGACCTTGCCGAGCTTGGCGGGCTCTGCGCCGACAGCAGCCGGTTGTACATCACCCGCCTGCACAAGGCCTGCCTCGCCATCCGCGAGTGTCCGGTGCCGGTAATCGCGCGGGTGAACGGCTTCTGCCTGGGCGCCGGGCTCGAGGTGGCGGCGGCGGCTGACATGCGCGTCGCCGCCGATACGGCCGTCTTCGGCATGCCCGAGGTGCACATGGGCCTGCCGTCAGTGATCGAGGCCGCGCTGCTGCCCGGCCTGATCGGCTGGGGCAAGACCCGCGAGATCCTGCTGACCGGCGAAACCTTCCCGGCCGCCGACGCGCTGGCCATGGGATTCGTGCAGAAGGTGGCAGCTCCTGCCGGCCTCGATGCCGCGGTCGAACATTGGATCGCGACGATCCTGCGGGCAACGCCCGCCGCCGTGCGCAGCCAGAAGGCGCTGATCAACCGCTGGCAACGCGTCTCGGTCGATGAAGGCGTCTATGCCGGCATCGATGCGCTCTCCGACGCCTACAAGACCGGCGAACCGCAGGCCGCCATCAAGGCCTTCTTCGACGCCAAGGCCGCGCGCAAAGCCAAAAGATGATATTCAAACCCCGGACCGCCGCCTTCCCTACCAACCAACAGATTGATGGATGGAGATGACCTCATGCGATTTGGTGTCAACGTTCTCTCCCGCGGGCCGATGGCCACGCGTGAGGGCTATCGCGCGATCGCTGGGGCCGCCGAGCGGCTCGGCTTCGATTTCATCAGCGCCAACGATCATATCGTGGTGCCGGGCGGCATCGGTTCGCGCTATCCCTACAGCGAGGGCGGCGATTGGGCGCCATCGTCGACCGGGCAGTGCCTCGAGATCCTGTCGACGATCTCGTTCCTCGCCGGCTGCACGGAGCGCGTGCGGCTATTGACCTCGGTGATGGTGGTGCCGCACCGGCAGGTGATGCTCGCCGCCAAGATGCTGGCCACCGCCGACGTGCTCTCGAACGGACGCGTCATCGTCGGTTGCGGGGCGGGCTGGATGAAGGAGGAGTTCGAGGCCGTCGGCGCGCCGGCGTTCGAGGAGCGCGGGCGTGTTACGGACGAGTACATCGCCGCCTTCAAGGAACTCTGGACCAAGGACTATCCGGAATTTCACGGCAAGCACGTCGACTTCAAGGGCGTGCTGTTTGCGCCGAAGCCGATCAAAAAGCCGCATCCGCCGATCTGGATCGGCGGCGAAAGCGACGCCGCCATGCGCCGCGCGATCCGCCTGGGCGACGCCTGGTATCCGGGCTCGAGCAATCCGGCAAACCGCCTCGATACCGCCGAGCGTGTCGCCGCTGGGATCAAAGCGTTCCAGGGAATGGCGGAGAAGGCTGGCCGCGATCCGAAGGCGATCGGCCTCGCCCATGTTGTGCTGTGGGCGGTGAATTGGGGCGAGGAGAAAGCGCATTCCGGCGGCCGGCGCACGTTCACCGGATCATCCCCCGACATGGTCGCGGATGCGCAGGCGCTGGCGGCCGCCGGCGTCACCGACGTCAACGTCTCGTTCCCCGCGCCGACGGCAGCCGAGACCCTGGAGAAGATGGAGCGCTTCGCCGCCGAGGTGATGCGGAAGGCTTGACCATCGGCGGCCATCCAGACCAGCAGCGACGCTTTTCGTCGGCCAAAAAACGAGGCGACATGACGTGACCGCGGCACCACGCGAACCCGGAGAGCCGGACGGCGAACCATTGCATGCGCCGCTGGATATGTCCGCCTCGGAGAGGCGTGCCCGGGCACGTTCGCCAAGCAGCGGCGCGCACCCGATTACGTTTATATTTTCGTTTGCACTGGTCATCTTGGTGTCGCTGGCGCTTGCTGGCCCGAGAAGCCTGCTGTTTGGTACAATTGTCATCTCGACGACGCTGGCGGTTGTGGCGCTACAGCTTCTGTTTCCGTCCAGTCGCCTCCTGTGGATTGCCTTCGTCAACTTGATATCTGTCTACGCGTCGGTGTTTGCTTTGTTCATCGAGGATGTGTTCGGCCAAGTCGGCACTCTTCCGCTGAGCATCGGCTTCGCGCTGCCCATTGCGTCGTTTCTGATCGGGTGCTGGCGACAGCGCGCCGCCATCACGGCAATCGTCACCAATCCGACCTTGGGCGGAGAGCGAGCCGTGATCAAAGCGATCGCTTGGCTGCTGCCCGTATTCGTCGTCGGGGCCTGCGTAATTGCCCTTTCCCAGCTTTCGCAGGGCCAGATCAATTCGTCGCCGGGGTTCCTTACCGCAATGCTTCTCATCGGCCTGATCGTGCTGGCTGCGAGCCGTGACGTGGCCATCTTCCTCGTCGACACGGGTTTGCTGTTTGACGAGTTCTTTGAGCGCGTTGCGCACCTGTTGCTGCCGGCCTTTGCCTTTCTGACGTTCTATTCGCTTATCATTCTCGTGTTCGCGTCGCTCTACAGCATCATCTCGCGATTTGCATTAGAGGCGCACTTCCGCGTCGGTCTGGAGGCGAAGGCCTTGAGCTTTCCCGAAGCGTTGCATTTCTCGGTCGTCACATTGAGTACGGTCGGTTACGGCGACATCGTACCTATGAGCACGCTCGCGCGAACCCTGGCGGCGATCGAGGTCGTGCTTGGAACGCTCCTCCTACTCTTCGGTGTCTCTGAAATTCTTGCCCACGCCAAAGACCGGGGTCGGCTGAGGCGACATGGTCACCAGGAATAGCCAAGATGCCAGAGCCTTCGCGATCGCATCTGGTCGGCGGGGCTTCTCCATCGTGACCGGTCGTTTGCGGTAGCGCGCCGGACCGGGACCTCAGGCAGACTGTGGTCTCACAGGCTTGGCGCGCTTGCGGGACGGACTCTACCGCCCCTTGAACTGCGGCTTGCGCTTTTCCATGAAGGCGCGGCGGCCTTCGATGTAGTCCGCACTCCCGAAACATTCGGCGACGGCGCGGTCGATCGCATCGAGATCGCGCTTCAACTCATCGCGCGCGGCCGCGTTCGCGGCCATCTTCGCGGCCTTGACGGTCAATGGCGCGTTCTCGACGATTTTGGCTGCGTAGCCGCGCGTGAAGCTCTCGACCTCGCCCGGCGCCACCACGCGATTGACAAGGCCCATGACGCGGGCGTCCTCCGCCGTAAATCGGCCGGCAGTGAAGAAGATCTCCTTGGCGAACGATGGGCCCACCACATCCACCAGCCGCTTGAGACCGGAATAGCGGTAGCCGAGCCCGAGCCGGGCGGCGGGCACCGCGAAGAACGAGTCCGTGCCGCAGATCCGGATATCCGTGTTCAGCGCCAGCGCGACACCACCGCCGACGCACAGGCCCCGGATCATCGCGATCGTCGGCTTCGAGGTGCCCGCGATCACCTCGGACGCATAGTCGCCAGCCGCATTGTAGACCTTGACCGCCTCCTCGCTGCCGCGCTTCTCCTCGAACTCGGAGATGTCGGCACCCGAGACAAAGGCCTTGTCGCCGGCGCCCGTCAGGATGATGACGCGGATATCCGGATCGGCTTCATAGTTAGCGACGATCTTCGGGATCGCCTGCCACATGGCGAAGGAGACGGCGTTGCGCTTCTCCGGTTGGTTGAAAATCATCCAGCCGATGCCGTTCTCCTTGCGGGCGATCATTTTCGGCGTGCCGGTATCGATGTCCATCGTGGCTCCTTGAGCGATTTCCCCACCCGCAATTGCGCGTGCAGGGCATAGCGAAAGCGAGAAAGCCTATTGGATCGCGACCATCAGCGCCGGATCAAGCACCAAGGTGGCGACTTCGCCGATCTCGAACACTTCGGAGGGTGGCGCCGACACCTTCAAGTCGAGACCTGATTGCTGGGGCCGGAACGTATAGTCCCAATGCTCGCCGAGGAACGTGCGCTGCGTCACGCCGCCGGCAATTGGGACGCGGCTGGCGTCGATCGTGGGGTTGCCGCGTTCGAGCTTCAGGCTTTGCGGGCGCACCGAGAAGGTGATCTCAGGCCCACCCGGCAGACCTTCCCGGAACCAGTCCTTGTGCAGCGCGAACCCGTCGAACACGACGTTTTCGCCCTCGCGCCGCGCGGTCACGAAATTGGTGCGGCCGATGAAGCCCGCGACAAAGCGGGTTTTCGGGCGCGAGTAGACGATGTAGGGCGCGTCCACCTGCTCGATGCGGCCCTGGTTCATGACCGCGATCCGATCGGACGTCGCCATCGCCTCTGCCTGATCATGCGTCACGTAGACGGTAGTGATCTTGATCGCCTCGTGCAGGCGGCGGATCTCGAAGCGCATCTCCTCGCGCAGGTTGGCGTCGAGATTGGACAGCGGCTCGTCGAGCAGCAACACCGCTGGCTTGACCACGATGGCGCGGGCCAGCGCGACGCGCTGCTGCTGGCCACCCGACAGCTCCGCCGGATACCGGTCGGCCAGATGGCCCATCTGCACGACGTCGAGTACGGCTGCGACCTGCTTCTTGGCCTCATCCTTCGGGATCTTCCGGATCTCCAACCCGAAGCCGACGTTTTCCGCGACCGTCATGTTCGGCCAGATCGCGTACGACTGAAAGATCATCGACATGCCGCGCTTTTCCGGCGGCAGCGAGCCGGTCGGCGACGACAGCACGTGCCCATCGACATCGATCGTGCCGCCGGTCGGGTCGATGAAGCCCGCGATCATGCGCAGTGTCGTGGTCTTGCCGCAGCCCGACGGCCCGAGCAGCGACAGGAACTCGCCGTCCCGGATCTCGAGGTCGACATTGTCGACCGCTTTGAAGGCCCCGAACGCGCGCGTGAGGCCTTTCAGATGCACGACCGGCATGGGCCTAGTTTCTCCTCAGCATGAAGTCGCGTCCGACGATGCGGAACCCGATCGCGACAATGATCACGGTGATGATCAGCAGCAGCCCGCCGAGCACCGCGAGCTGCTCGAACCGGCCTTCCTCAGAAAAGTCGAAGATCAAAACTGACAGCACGCGATTGCTGGGACCGGACAGGAAGATCGCCGTCGAGAGTTCCTGACACGCCGGCACGAAAATCAGGATCCAGGCGCCGACAAGGGACCGCTTGAGCAGCGGCGCGACAACCCGGCGGATCGCGGTCAGCCGGCCACCGCCAAGAATGCGCACGGCCTCCTCCATCTCGGCATGGATAGAGGCAATGCCGGCGGCGCTGTTCTGGTAGGCGATCGGCAGCAGCCGCGTCGTGAACGCAACGATGATGATCAGCGACGTGCCGGCCAGCATCAGCGGCGGCGGCGCGTAGGCCGCATAAAAACCGATGGCCAGAATGATGCCGGGAATGACGAACGGCGCCATGCACAGGAATGCGAGCGCCTGGCCACCGCGGATCAGGTTGCGTTTGACAATGTAGGCGATGACGAGCGCCAGCGTCAGCGCGGCGAAGGCCGCAATCCCCGCGTAGACGATACTGCGGATCAGTGAGGGCACCGCGCTCTGGTGCTCGAACAGGATGAACGTGACGTGCTTCAAGGTGAGATTGTCGAGCGCGAAACCCCGCCCCCAGGCCTTCGAGAAGGCCGCTTGGATCAGCACGATCAACGGCATGAACACCGACAGCATCGCCACCAGCATGGCGTAGCCGAACATCACCCAGCGCCAGGGCCCGAGCTTGACGATACGCCGCTCGCCGCCCTTGCCGCCGACGACAGTGTAGCCCTTGCGGGCCAGCATCCAGCGCTGCATCCCCAGCATCGCCATCGTGATCAGCAGCAGCGGAATTGAATAGGCAGCGGCAAGATCGACGCGATTGTTCGAGAAGAACTCGGTCAGCTGCGTCGTCACCACCGGATAGCGCGCGGGGATCGCGATGATCGCCGGCACCGCGAACAGCGCGATCGACTGCAGGAAGATGATGATGAGCCCGCCGAGGATCGCCGGCATGATCAGCGGCAGCGTGATCCGGAACGCCGTCTTCACCGGGCCGGCGCCGAGCACGTTGGCCGCGTCCTCCATCTCGGATGACACCAGCTCGAGCGCCGACGACGTGAACACGAAGATAAAAAAGAAGAGGTGCAACCCCATGATCGCGATGAGGCCACCAAGCGTATAGATGTTGACGATGCCCTGGCTGGCCCCGGTCATCCACATCCAGGCCTTGTTGATCCAGCCGGAATTGGGCCCCGCCAGCAGCACCCAGCCGACGGCCGCCAGATAGGGCGGGATGATAAAGGCCGCGAGCACGCACATCTTGACGAAGCCACGGCCGGGCATGTCGGTGCGCACGCACGCCCAAGCCAGCGGCACCGCCAGCAACGCCGAGAGCAGCGCCGTCCCCAAGCCCATCACCACGGTATTGAGCAGTGCCTGCCAATAGCGCGGCCGGCCATAGGCCTTCGCATAGTTGTCGAGCGTCAACCCGCCCGCCTCGGCTGAGATGCTCTCCCAGACAAGCCGGAAGATCGGGTTGACCACGATGACGATCAGGATCAGCGCAAAGACCAGCCAGACCAGCATCGTCCAGTCGAATCCGAACGACGGACGTTTCGACGGACGCGCGCTGGCATCCACACCCGCAGCCATCGTCACATCCGTCATGGGGCTGGCCCTATGGTTGGCTGATCACCGCCGGTGCGTCCGCTTCACACGCCGAACGTGTCGCGCCATTTCTCCTTCACCTCGGCAAGCCCCTTCAGGAGCTTGTCGGGCGGCGCGATCATGGTTTTGATCTCGGAGAGCGGCTTGCCCGCCTTTGGCTTCACGGCGTCATGGATAGACTCGCCGAACGTTTCGACCGAGATCCGGCTGGCGTCCGCGCTTGACATGAATTCCATGAACAGTTTGGCCGCATTTGGCCGCTTGGCGCCCTTGACGATGCACGACGGCGCCACGATGACGATGGTTCCGTCCTCGGGATTGATCACATCGATCGGCTCGCCTTTGGCCTTTGATTCGTAAGCCGTCGCGAGGCTGCCGGCCGCCACCATCCGCTCGCCCGAGCGCAGCATGGTCAGCGTATCCTGGATCGAGCGGCCGATCTGCGGATTGTTCGCCTTCAACTTCTCGAAGTAGTCCCACTTGTGAAGACGCTCCATCTCCCAGCACCAGATCGACACGTAGCCGGAGAACGAGGGGTGGCCGACGGACACCTGGTTCTTCCACTTCGGATCGACCAGGTCGGTCCACCTCTTCGGCGCATCGGCGAGCTTGACCTTGGCGCTATTGTACGTGATGCCGATGGTGCCGATCGACGTCACATGGAAAAAACCGTCTTTGTCGATGTCCTTCAAGGCGCTGCTGAGCGTCGCGCCGTTCGCCGGCACGAACTTCTCGAGCTGGCCTTGCGCCTTCAGCGTGATGGCGTGGGTGATGTCGGTCGAGGACAGCACATCGCACTGCGGACCACCGGCTTTGATCTCCTGCGTCAGGCGCTGAAAGGCGACGTTTGCGGTCGTGCGCACGACGTTGACCTTCACGCCGGGATATTTTTCGGAAAATTTCTTACCATATAACTCGGCGAGCTCAGCGGCGTGATGCGCGTCGTACCAAGTGAGCTCGCCGTCTTTCTTGGCTGCCTCGTAGAGCGCCTTCTCGGCGTCCCCCGCGAGCTGGGCCAGAGCAGCACCTGGAAGCAACCCGGTTGTGCCAAGCGCAGCCGCGCCGGCGCCGAATTGGCGGCGTGTGATCGTCATCGCAGTTTCCTTCCCTTGTGTGGCGGTTCAGAAGTCCGCTTCTACCTTGCGGCGGCCTCGTCAAGCGGACTTCTGAACGTAACGCCACACTAAGCTCATGTTTCTCTAGTGTCCTTATTGATCGCGAGTTCGCACCGAGTGTGCTGCAGGTGGTGGCGAACGTCGCGATCGGGACACTAGGCCCCGCTGTTGGCACAGGGCATTCCTTATGGCGCAGCCAGTATGCTGCACCTTCGCGGCGAATCAAGGCCCATGCGCCACGGCTTACACGCCAAACGTGTCGCGCCAGCGCTCCTTGACGTCGGGAATCCCCTTGTGCAGCTGCTCCGCGGTCGGCAGCAACGTTTTGACGCTGCCGAGCGGCTTGCCGATTTTCGGCGCGACGTCGGCGTGACGCGACTCGACGAAATTGTTGACTGCGATCTGGCTCGCTTGCGGCGAGGTCATGAATTCCAGGAACAGGCGCGCCGCATTCGGGCTTTTGGCGCCTTTCGGAATTGCCGATGGCGAGACGAACACGACCGTTCCGTCTGTCGGGTAGACGATTTCGATCGGATCACCCTTGACCTTGGCGTCGAGTGCCGTATTAGCCGAACTCGCGGCGACGATCCGCTCGCCCGAGCGCAACATGGTCAGCGTGTCGTTGATCGAGCGGCCGATTTGCGGATTGTTCGCCTTGAGCTTCTCGAAATAGTCCCAGCCATAGAGCGCCATCATCTGCCAGACCCAGACGCCGACCGTTCCCGAATAGGCGGGATGGCCGACCGAGACTTGGTTCTTCCATTTGGGATCAACCAGGTCGGTCCATTTTTTCGGTGCCTCGTCCGGCTTGACGCGTTGCGTATTGTAGGTGATGGCGACAACGCCAACAGCCGTCGCATGGAAAAAACCGTCCTTGTCGACGTTCTGCAGCGCCGGGAGCAGGGTCGATGCGTTGGCGGGCGTGAACTTGTCGAGCTGGCTTTTCGACTTTAGCTCGAGGAAATGGCCGATGTCGGTGGAGGCGAACACGTCGCACTGTGTCCCGCCGGCTTTCAGCTCTTGAGTCAGCCGCTGATAGGCAACCTGCGCCGTCGTGCGCACGACCTTGCAGACGACGCCCGGATATTTCTCGGTGAAACCACGAGCGAACGCCTCCGCTACCTCTGCCGAATAGTGGGCGGTGTAGTAAATGAGCGATCCTTCTTTCTTCGCTGCCTCGTAGAGCGCTTTTTCCGCGTCGGGCGCAATCTGGCCCATCGCACGGGTCGTGGGCAAAGACGAGACGGCCAGCGCGGCAGCGCCGCGGCCGAACTGACGACGATCGAATCGCATCGATGCGGATCTCCTTGAAGGCGGTTCCGCTCTGATCATCTTTTTCGCCAAGTATGGTCCGAATACCCGGCGAGGAGAAGCGCAATTGCTCGCCGCTGGAACGAACGCAATCGGCCGCCCGCCGCGGCTTTCCTCCGGGAACGCTTCCCTGCTACGCTTGCCGCCTCAGGTTCGATCCAGCCAGGAGTTGCGTCATGAGTGGAACGTTGAGCGACAAGGAGCTTGCCGAGCTCATCCCTTCCGAGCTGGTGCCGACACGGACGCCCGTCCCGACCCAGATCGTCGCCAGCGACGAGTTCTATCCCGATCCGCAGAACGAGCAGCAACGCGAGGTCGAAGCGCGCGTGCTCGCCATGGCCGACGAGCTAGGCGCAAAGCAGAACCTCGATCGCCGCCGGTTCTTCCAGACGGCCTCCGGTATGGCCGCGTCGTTCGTCGCCATGAACGAAGTCTACGGCTCCATCTTCGACGTGAGCCGCGCCGAAGCCGCCACGCCTGCCCAGGCGCAGGAGCGCGCGGCCAAGCTCAAAGGCCAGTTCATCATGGATATGCATACGCATTTCCTACGCGACGACACGCGCATCATGAACTTCGTCAACATGCGCAACTCAGTGGGCAAGGCCGGCTGGAACAAGTCGCTTGCCGAGAAAGAGCAGACCATCGAGGACCTGAAGTACGCCAACTACATGAAGGAGATGTTCCTCGACAGCGACACCAAGATCGCGCTGATCTCGTCGGCGCCTTCCGACACCGAGCAGGACTGGTTCCTGACCAACGAGCAAATGGCGGCGGCCCGCGACAAGGTCAACAAGGAGGCCGGCGGAACGACGCGGCTGCTGTCCCATATGATCTTCACGCCGGGCCAGCCGGGCTGGCTCGACAAGCTCGACGCGGGACTGGCGCTGAAACCCAACTCGGTGAAGGGCTATACGATCGGCGACAACACGCATAAGGCCACCAGTAAATATCCCGTGGCGTATGGACGACGAGAAGATCGCCTACAAGGGCTACGAGAAAATGGTGGCCGCCGGCGTCAAGAACGTCTGCATCCACAAGGGGCTGTTCGCACCGTCGATCGAGAAGCAGTTTCCGCATTTGCGCGGGTTCTGCTCCGTCGACGACGTCGGGCAAGCCGCGAAGGACTGGCCGCAGCTCAATTTCATCATCTACCACTCGGCCTACCGCCACGTCGGCGGCGATCCGAAGGTGGCGCTCGCCGAGTTCGAGCGGACGGGCCGCGTTTCGTGGACGAGCGACCTCGCCGATATCCCCGCACAGTATGGCGTCAAGAACGTCTATGGCGACGTCGGTCAGCTGTTTGCGACGACGCTGGTGGCACAACCGCGCGTGTGCGCAGCGCTGATGGGCATTCTGATCAAGGGCCTCGGCGCCGACCACGTGAACTGGGGCACCGACGCGGTCTGGACCGGCTCGCCCCAGTGGCAGATCGAAGGATTGCGGAGATTAGAGATCCCAGCCGACATGCAGAAGAAATTTGGCTTCAAACCACTTGGCGGCCCGGACAGTCCGGTGAAGCGGGCGATTTTCGGCGAGAACAACGCACGGCTTTACGGCATCACGCAGCAAAAGCGCGCGGCGCTCGAAACCGACAAGCTCGCAGCTCTCAAGGCCGACTATGACAAGAGCGGCGAAGGCCGCTCCAACCTGCGCTACGGCTATGTCGCGCCGCCGGCCGCCAATGTGAACCACGGCGTGCCGCCCGAGGTGTTCGCGTAAAGATGAAAATTGAGTTGCACGCGGCTCAGCTGGCGCGCAACCGGGTTGGCGATCGGGCTGCGCCAACCCAACCCGACCGGCCACTACGCCTTCGCGATGACGTCGGCGCCGAAAGCGCTCGATGCGGGCGACGGACTCCGCAACCGTCTCGCCGCCGAGACGCAAGGCAACGTGACTGACACCCACCGCCGCCAGCGCGCCCGCATCTTCTGCCATGTTCGCCGATGTGCCGGTGAACATCCGCCGCGCGGAGCCGTCCTGCGTTTTCTGCTCCGCCCAGTCGAACGGGTTCTGCACGATCAGGCAGATGTCGATCGATTTCGGATTGCGGCCGGACTGCTCGGCGACCCGATGCAGGTCGGCGATGCCAGTCTTGAGGCGCGCGGGCGTATCCATCGGCTTCTGCTGGTTGTTGTTGCCGGGATACCAGGCGTCGCCGAGCTTCGCGGTCCGCCGCAGCGCGGCCGGACTCTCGCCACCGATCCAGATCGGCGGGTGCGGCTTCTGGATCGGCTGGGGCGCAAAGATGACGTCGGAGAAATTCACATGCTTGCCGCTGTACGATGGCCGCTCCTGGGTCCAGAGCACCTTGAATGCCTCGAGGTATTCGTCGGTGGCCCGGCCGCGATCCTCGAACGGCGCGCCGAGCAGCGCGAACTCTTCCTTCATCCAGCCGGCGCCGGCACCAAGAATAAGGCGTCCGCCGGACAGCACGTCGAGCGTGGCCAGCATCTTTGCTGTCGCGATGACCGGGCGATGCGGCACCACCATCACCGACGTCAGCAACCGCAGCCGCGACGTGCAGCCCGCGAGGAACGCCAGCGCCGTGATTACGTCGAAGCAATGACCGTGCTCGGCTGCCGACCAGACACCACCTTGCGTATAGGGATAGGCCGAGCCGAGCTTGCCCGGCACGATCAGATGATCGTTGACGGACATGAAGTCGAAGCCGGCGCGCTCGGCCGCTTGCGCCACGGCCATATAGGCGTCTCGCGAGGTGTAGATACCGCGCGACAGAGTGCTGACACCGAATTTCATTGGATCGTCTCCGCGCGGCTGTCGTTGTGATTTCAGGATTGTCTCTGTTTACTACGTTGCCTGGGACATCGGCAAACCATGCCGACCGCCCTGACACACCACCACCGGCGTTGACCGGTCAATGGCACACATGTCAGCCTTATCCGGAACTCTTGCGGCATGGTATTGCGTTCCGGCTGACCGCCATCCGCCGGTAAAGGACCTGCATGAAGATTGACCAGAAATCGGTGCTCCTGATCGGGGCATCATTGATCGTGCTGTTGCCGTTCCTGCTGTGGTGGGTTCTCAGGCTTCAGAAATTCTTCCCCCTCGCCGTCATTCAGATCTTCACCGGCATCGCGCTCGGGCCGACGATCCTCGGCTGGGTGGCCCCCGACATCTACACGCTGCTGTTCACCGGCGCCGTGGTTCCCGGCATCAAGGCGCTGGCGGCGATCTCGGTCTGCCTGTTCGCGTTCCTGTCCGGAACCGAGGCCGACCGCGAGATCATTCGCAACGCCGGGCGTACCGTGCTGTCGGTCGGCATCGGCGGCCTCATCGCGACATGGGTCGTCGGCATTCTGGCCGGCTACAAGCTGGCCATGGCCTATCCGAGCGTCATGGGCTCGATTGCGGACCCGGCGCTGTTCGCCGCCGCCTTCGGGCTTTGCAATGCCGTGCCGGCACTGCCGGTGCTCGCTGCCATCCTGGGCGAGTTGCAGCTCAACCGGCGGCGCATCGGCGCCGTCGCACTGGCGTCGGCTGCAATCGGCGACGGTCTGCTCTGGGCGTCGGTCGCCGTGATTCTGCCGTTTGCGGCCGGCGTCGGCGGCCTTGCGTCTCAAGCTGGTCGCAGCCCTCGGCGGCGGCGTTGTGGCGGCGCTCTTGTGCTATTTTGTTTTCAATCCGCTGCTGCGCTACACGATCCGCACCAAGACGCCCGAGCGCGTGCAGATGATCATCGTCGGCGTCGCCATCTTCATGTGCTCGGCGATCACCCAGGTGATGGGGCTGCATGCGGTGCTCGGCGCGTTTCTCGTCGGCATCCTGCTGCCCGACAGCATCCGGCACATGGCGGCGACCAAGCTCGACATGCCGACCTCGATGCTGTTGCTGCCGTTCTTCTTCCTCGATACCGGACTGCAGGCGAATATCTCGATCTCCGACAATCTGATCTGGACCATCTTCGGCATCGGCATGGCGGTCTGCGTGCTGGTCAAGATCGCGGCGACCACTGTCATCGCCCGTCTGTCGGGGGAAAATTGGGCGTTCGGCGGCCTCGCTGGCGTGCTGCTGCAGACCAAGGGCCTGATGGAGCTGGTCATCGTCACCGTGTTCCGTGATGCCGGCATCGTTAGTGCCCAGACCTACTCGGCCTTGGTGCTGGTGGCGCTTGCCTCGACGGCGTTGACCATGCCGTTGACGCAGATCTTCCTGAAAGCGTGGGATGGCGCCATCGAGGCCAGCGGTCGCCCGCCCCGACCGCCGGATGCGACGGAGGCCGCGCCTCGACCTTGGCCACCAACGAGATCTGGCCCCCCGACAAATTGAACGCATTCACCTCGACAACGCGACCGGCACCGTTGATCTCACTTTCCAAATTCAGGTAGTCTCACCATATGTGATTGCGAGACCCGGGTTCACGTGCCGTTCCAGCCACAACCCGGCGCAACGAAGGATTGGCATGCGCGATTGGATCGTCATTCTGGCTATCGCCATCTTGAGTTCGGCGGTGGGGTTCTGGGCCATCCGGCGAAAACCAGCGTCCGGCTCCCCGGGCGAGGGCACATCTGCGACCGGGCGCCAGGACACGACCGCCGGCAAGGCCGCCCCGCCGAGCGCTCCGCAGGCCGCACCCGCCAATGCCCCCTCGTCCACCGTGGCCGCGCCGCCCGCCCTGGCCCTCCTCGAATTCGATGGCGCCCCCGGCCGGGTGTCCGTGATGCGCTCCGACGTCGTCATCGGCCGCCACAGCGAGGATGATATCCGGGTGCCGGACGTGCGTGTCAGCCGGCATCACGCTCGCCTCGTCGCCAAGCGCGGTGGCGGTTTCGAGATCCACAATCTGACCAGCGTCCGCTCGGAACCCAATCCCATGCTGATCAATGGCGTCGTCCAGGAACACGCCGACATTGCGGACGGCGATATCGTTACACTCGGCGGTGTGAGCTTCACCTTCCGATTGGCAGCCTGAGTACTTGCGAGCAAGGAGCGCCAACATGGCCGATCGCGACAAGACCCACACGGTGATCACGCCGGGCGAGCAACCGGGCAATCGGCCGAGCGCCAACATGGACGGCCTGTCGACGCAGGTGATCTCCGACGCGTCCAATGCGATGGTCGGAACGCTGCTGGTGATCGAGGGGCCCGGCCAAGGCCAGTCCCGGCCGGTCTTCAGTGGCACCAATCAGGTCGGACGCAGCGCCGACAACCGGATTGCCCTCGACTTCGGCGACACCACGATCTCCCGCTTGCAGCATGCCGTCATCGCCTACGACGGCGCCAAGAAGAGCTTTCGCATCTACGACGGCGGCAAGACCAACCCGGTGCATGTCAACGGCGAGCGGCTGGCCGGCGACTGTGCACTTGCGACCGGCGACACCATCAAGATCGGCCTGACGACGCTGAAGTTCGGCGCCGTTTGACGCCGAAGGCTGGCCGCCGTCCACCGTCCCCACGAACCACCTTCCGCTTCCCGGTCCGGCGCCTGCCGGGCCGCAGCACGCCTCATGAAAGCTGCCAACACCGCCCATGACCAATTTTTCGCCCCGTGAAATCGTTTCGGAGCTCGACCGCTACATCATCGGCCAGGGCGACGCCAAACGCGCCGTAGCGATCGCGTTGCGCAATCGCTGGCGCCGCCAGCAGCTCACCGGCGACATGCGCGAGGAGGTGCTGCCGAAGAACATCCTGATGATCGGCCCGACCGGCTGCGGCAAGACCGAAATCTCGCGCCGCCTCGCCAAGCTGGCGGGGGCTCCGTTCCTGAAGGTCGAGGCAACCAAATTCACCGAGGTCGGCTACGTCGGGCGCGACGTGGACTCCATCATCCGCGATCTCGTCGAAGTCGGCATCGGCCTGATCCGAGACGCCAAACGCCGCGAGGTGAAGGCGCTGGCCGAGAAGAACGCCGAGGAGCGCGTGCTTGACGCCCTCGTCGGGGCCAGCTCGCGGCCCGAGACCCGCGAGAGCTTCCGCCGGCAGCTGCGCAACAACGAGCTCAACGACAAGATCATCGAGATCCAAGTTGCAGAGGCAGCGCCCAATTTCCCGACCATGGATATTCCGGGCGGCCAGGTCGGCATGATCAATATCGGCGAGATGTTGGGAAAAGCGTTCGGGCAACGCACCAAGCCGCGGCGCACCACCGTCGGCCAGAGTTTCGATCTGTTGATCGGGCAAGAGAGCGACAAGCTGATCGACAGCGAGCAGATCACGCACGAGGCGATCAAATCCGTGGAGAACGACGGCATCGTGTTCCTCGACGAGATCGACAAGGTGTGCTCGCGCAGCGATGCCGGCCGCGCCGGCGCCGACGTCAGCCGCGAGGGCGTACAGCGCGATCTGCTGCCGCTGATCGAGGGCACCACCGTCTCGACCAAACACGGGCCGGTGAAGACCGACCACATCCTGTTCATTGCCTCCGGTGCGTTTCATCTGGCGAAGCCGTCCGATCTGCTCCCGGAGCTGCAAGGCCGCCTGCCGATCCGCGTCGAGCTGAAGCCGCTCACCAGGTCGGATTTCCGGCGCATCCTCACCGAGCCCGAGACGAGCCTGATCAAGCAATACGTGGCGCTGCTGGCGACCGAGGGCGTCACCTTGTCGTTCACCGATGACGGGATCGACGCGCTCGCCGATATCGCGGCCTCCGTCAACGCGACGGTCGAGAACATCGGCGCGCGGCGCTTGCATACGGTGATGGAGCGCGTGCTCGACGAGATCTCGTTCGAGGCCTCCGATCGCAATGGCCAAGCCCAGGTGATCGATGCCGCTTACGTCGCCAGCCGCATCGGCGATCTCGCCAAGAACGCCGACCTATCCAAGTTCATCCTGTAGCTGGCAGCGGGCTGATCAGCGGCCCTCGATGTCGGCGACCAGCATGGCGCGCTGCTCGGGCGTCACCTCGGGCCGGACGCCGAACCACAGCTCGAAGCCGCGCACGGCCTGATAGAGCAGCATGTCGAGACCGTTCGAGGTGCGAAAGCCGAGCCGCTCGGCGTCGACGATCAGCTTGGTCCGCAGCGGCACATAGTTGATATCGGCGACGGCTGCCCCCGGCGCCATCGGCGAAAGATTGATCTCCAGTTCGGGATTGCCCTTGAGACCCAGCGCCGTGGCATTGGCGAGAAGGTTGGCGCCCGCAATCACCCTTGGCAGATCCTCCCATCGCACCGGATGCACCGTCGGGCCGAAGCTGGCGCGAAACTCGACGGCACGCTCATGGGTGCGGTTGGCAATATGGATCTCCGGAACGCCGCGCTCGATGAGGCCATAGACCAGCGCGCGACCCGCGCCGCCGGCGCCGAGTACGACCGCACGTTGCGTGCGCTTGTCCCAACCGGGCGCCGTTGCATCGAGCGCCAGCACGAAGCCCTCGACGTCGGTGTTGGTCGAGCGCAGGCGATCGCCCTCGTACCAGAGCGTGTTCGACGCGCCGACCGCCCGGGCCCGGTCGTCGGCCTCGGTCAACGCCAGCGCCATCTCCTTGTGCGGGATTGTGACATTGGCGCCGACATAGCCGTGCGCGCGCAGATTGCGGATGAATTCCGGGAAGTCGTCCGGCGGGACGCCCTCGGCGCGGTATTCACCATCGATCTTGTAGCGGTTGATCCAGTAGCCGTGCAGCTTCGGCGAGCGCGAATGCTTGACGGGCCAGCCGATGATACAGGAGGCGGGGCGGGATAGGGGCATCGGCTCCTCGTGACGTTCCTTGGCGAGACGGTATCGTCTGCAGTGATGCCGCGCCGGGACGCCGATGGCAATGGCGCAGGTGCGGGCGGGTATGGGGCGCCGGTATCGTCACGTCCCGATTGCCCAATTTGGCGGGGCCGGCCGTGTTAGGCTCGCCGCAAGGTAGGAGTACGTCGACCATGACAAAACCCCGGCTGAACGTCGGCGTTGCATCCAACGACCGTCGCATGTTCGAGATTGTTCTGCCGGACATCGGCAAGATCGTCTGCGAAACCTCAACCAAGTTGCCGGGCCTGACGGCTGGTCGTGAGGACGAGCGCAAGGCGCTGGCGAAGCAGCACGGCAAGCAGCTGATCGAGGCCATCGCCAAAGCGCTCGAGGACTACTAATTGCTAAGGGAGATCATCAGACCGTGGTCTGGTAGCGCTCTTTGATCACCTGGACCACCTCGTCGGGGTCGCGCCGCCACCAGTTGCGTTCGGAAAAGATCTCGACCTCGCGATGCCCCTGGTAGCCCGCTGCCTCGACCAACCGGCGGATCGCGGGAATATCGATCAGGCCGTCGCCCATCATGCCGCGATCGAGGCGGACGTCGCGGGTCTCGGCCAGCCAATCATTGATGTGAAAGGCACAGATCCGCCGGCCAGCCCGCGCAATCTGCGCCGCGAGTTCCGGGTCCCACCACACCGCGTAGGTGTCGACGGCAATGCCGAAGACGTCGTCGGCCGCCAGCGCATCGCACCAGTCGTTGGCGAGCCGGAGGGTCGAGAGCACCGAGCGCGTGGCGCACACCATGGGATGCAGCGGCTCGAGCGCCAAGCGCATGCGGACGCCGCGGGCATGGGGTACAAGTTGCGCCAGACCCTCCAGAACCCGGGCTCGGGCGGCGGCCACATCCTTTGCGTTGGGATCGACACCACCGGCGACCAGCATCAGGCACTGAGCGCCGATGGCGGCCGCGTCGTCGATCGCGCGGCGGGCCTCGTCAAGCGCCGCTTGGGCCGCTGCCGGGTCGGCGCTGGTGAGAAATCCGCCGGAGCACAGGCTTGTCACGACCAGCCCGTTATCGCTTATTTTCCGGGCTATCTCTGTCCTGTCGCACGCCTTCAGCTTGTCCCGCCAGACGCTGATGGCGGGGATGCGATGGCGCACCATCCCGTCGATGAACTGGGGCAGCGACCACTGCTCCAGCAGGGTCGCCTGGTTGATGCACAACAGGTGCTCATCGAGCATGCAGGTTCTCTTTCGTCTGAAATAGCTGCGGCCGCCTTCGCAAAAGCACGCGATTGCTTAGCCGAAGCGCGCAAATCGAGATACGTGTGGGCGCGCTTGTGCACGCGTCAACCCTAGTGGGACACCCCAGTCATGGCGAAGAACGAAAGCACCGGCAAGTCGGCAGCCGCATCGGCCGCGAAGGTCATGAAGGACCCGAAGGCCAGCAAAGCCGCGAAGGCCGCAGCAGCTTCCGCGCTGACGCAGTCGAAGAGCAAAGAGTCGACCAGCCCGAAGGCCGCCAGCGCCGCCTCCAAGGTCATGCGCGATCCGAAGTCCAGCAAGGACGCGAAGGCTGCTGCGGCCTCGGCACTGACGCAAAAAGCCAAAAAAAGGTAATCGGATCAACTCCGATTGAACTTCAGAGCGGCCCCATCGCGGGCCGCTTTCTTTTTTGGGCGGTCAGCCAGCACGGTAGGTGACAGTAAGCCGGTGGCACGCCCCCGGCGCGAGTTGGATGACGTCGTCACCGGCATTCGTCGTCTCGATGCACAGCATCTGCCGGTAGGCGTCGGGCGCGCCCATGTCGCCGAGCCGCTGGGTTTTCTCAATCCACGGGTTCCAGACAACCGCGCTGGCGCTGCCTTGGCTCTCGATCGCCAGTGAGTGCCGCCCCTCGTGCAGCGTGATCTGCCCGGTATCACCGAGATAGATCCGGTCCACTTCCCGGTCGATGGCAATGGCGCCGGTCTGCCGCTTCCGGGCATCGCCGTCGAGCTTGTCGAGGTAGGTCTGCCCATCGAGGCCCTCGATACGGGCCGCTGTGATATCGGCGACGCGGAAATAGCTGTGCAGCGCCTGGGTCAGCACGAACGGCGACGTGCCGGTGTTGCGGGTCTCGAGCGCAAGCGTCAGGCGATCCGAAAGCGTCACGGTCAGCCGCGCCTCGGCGTCGTGCGGCCAGAGCGCATGGTCCTCGGCCCGGGTCCGGGTGGAGAGCCCAATCGTGACGGCACCGGAGGATGCCTCGGCCTCCACTGCGACGACATCCCAATCCCGGGTCCGCACAAACCCATGCGCGGGTTTGCTGGCATCCGCGGGATGCGGCCCGAACCAGGGCCAGCAGACGGGAATGCCGCCGCGGACGGCTCTGCCCGTGCCAAGACGCGCGACCGGCGAGAGCCAGAGCAGCTCGCGCCCAGCCTGTGTCCAGCCCAGCACCTGTGCGCCCTGGAGGGCCACCGTCGCCACGTCGACGCCGGCCGTCAGCTGGGCGACCTTGCCGCCGAGCGGACTCGCCACGAAGGCGAGCCGTCCCGGCCGTCCGAAGGTCCGTTCGAGAGCCGCCTGATCCGTCATCACCCCTCCGCCGCCGTTTCGGCGAGTATCCACGAAGGTTGCGCCGCAGCAAGCGCCCCGCTATCACGACGGACGATAGACCACCCGACATGAGGTTGCCATGCAGGTCGACGAAGCGACCGTGAAGCGCATTGCGCGGCTCGCACGCATCAAGGTGACGCCGGAGGAGGCCAAGGGGCTCGAAAAGGAGCTCTCCGGCATTCTCGAGTGGGTCAAGCAGCTCGACGAGGTCGACACCAAGGACGTGGAGCCGATGACCCGCGTGGTGCCCATCGCATTGAAGACGCGTGCCGATACGGTGACCGACGGCGAGATCGCCGATCAGGTGATCCAGAACGCGCCCGAGCGGGCCAACCACTTCTTCGTCGTGCCGAAGGTGGTGGAATGACCGACCTGACGAAGCTGACCCTCGCCGAGGCCCGCGACGGCCTGCGGGCCAAATCGTTTTCGGCGACCGAGCTGACCAAGGCGTTCCTCGGCGCAATCGAAAAAGCCAATCCCGCGCTCAACGTCTATGTGCTGCCGACGCCGGACCATGCGCTCGCCCAGGCGAAGGCCAGCGACGCACGGCTCGCGGTTGGCACGGCCCGCCCGCTCGAAGGGCTCCCCCTGGGTAACAAGGACCTGTTCTGCACCAAGGGCATCCGCACCACCGCCTGCTCGAAGATCCTCGACGACTTCACGCCGACCTACGAGTCGACTGTTGGCCAGAACCTCTGGGATGCCGGCGCGGTCATGCTGGGCAAGCTCAACAACGACGAGTTCGCGATGGGCTCGTCCAACGAGACCAGTTGTTTCGGCCCCGTGGTCAATCCCTGGCGGCGCAGGCGCAGCGGCCATCTCGACAACGCGAAACTGGTGCCCGGCGGCTCGTCCGGCGGCTCATCGGCGGCAGTCGCGGCCAACCTCTGCCTCGCGGCAACCGCGACCGATACCGGCGGCTCGATTCGCCAACCGGCCGCGATTACCGGCACCGTCGGCATCAAGCCGACCTATGGCCGTTGCTCGCGCTGGGGCATCGTGGCGTTTGCCTCCTCGCTGGATCAGGCGGGCCCGATCGCGCGGACGGTGAAGGATGCCGCGATCATGTTGCGCCACATGGCGAGCCACGATCCGAAGGATAGCACCAGCGTGGATGCGCCGGTGCCCAACTACGAGGCCGAGATCCCCAAAGGCATCAAGGGTCTCCGGGTGGGCATTCCCAAAGAGTACCGCATCGACGGCATGTCGAAGGACGCCGAGGCCTTTTGGGCGAAGGGCATCCAATGGCTGACGGATCAAGGCGCGACAATCCACGATATCTCGTTGCCGCACACCAAGTACGCGCTGCCCGCCTACTACATCGTGGCGCCGGCCGAATGTTCGTCGAACCTCGCGCGCTATGACGGTGTGCGCTATGGCCTGCGCGTGCCGGGCCGCGACCTGATCGAGACCTACGAGAACACGCGCGCCGCCGGCTTCGGTCAGGAAGTGCGCCGCCGCGTTCTCATCGGCACCTACGTGCTGTCGGCTGGCTACTACGACGCCTACTACCTGAAGGCGCAGAAGGTGCGCAGTCTCATCAAGCGCGATTTCGATCGGGCCTGGGACACCGTCGACGTGGTGCTCACCCCGACCACACCGAACCCGGCTTTCGCGGCCGGCGAAAAATCCGGCGACCCGCTCGCCATGTATCTCGAAGACATCTTCACGGTGACCGTCAACATGGCGGGACTGCCGGGCATCTCGGTGCCGGCGGGACTTTCGAGCGAAGGCACGCCGATGGGGCTGCAGCTGATCGGCAAGCCGTTTGACGAAGCCACGCTGTTCCGCGCCGCCCAGGTGATCGAGACCAGCGCCGGCCGCTTCCCCGTGCCCGACGTCTGGTGGGCGTGACGCGGTCGTGCCGGAGGCACGCGCTGAAGTTCAGCCGGAGGCGCGCAACTCCGGCGTGCCGCAGGCGCGCTTTCAGCACGACGCTCCGGCGCCCGCCGATCGGGCCATCGGCACTGTGACGTGCCGCAATCAGCGATCGCACCTTCACGCGCTCTGCGCGGAACCCCTCTCCCCGTACGTCAGGGGAGAGGGTTAGCCCGGCCGCTTGATCCGGGGGAGGGGCGGCCACTTGCTCTGAACGTCGAGACCAACGGCGGTTGATGGTGGTTAAGCAGGCTTGCGTACGCGCTGGACCGACGGGCCCAATTTTGTTGCGAATGACTCACAAGAGAACAAGGCGAGAGCGGAGCTTGCACATCGCCGTCGCGTCCGCTTATGATCATCGCGTCCTTTGAGCCAAGGACAATTAGGGATCTGTGCTGAGGTGGAGTTTCGAACATCAATCGGCAGCGTCCGACAAGTGTCGTATGCGCGCGTATCCAAAGGTACGTCACGCTTGATCTGGCGATCTCGCGCAGACTTTGGGTGCGATTCAACCGCAGCGTGTAACCAAGCGAAACATCCAATTGACAAGCCACAAGGCCGTCTCATGGGCTGAGCGGGGATCGGCTGCCGTCGCAGCAGGAGACCTAGCAACTGCGCGGCGATGCTTCATGTCTGCCGTAAAAAGCGATAGCGGCAATGCCCGCCTCAGGTTCCATCTCGGCATCATCTTGCAAGCCATGGGCGACCAAGGTGGCGCCGCAGAACACCTCACAGTTGCGTTGCGACTTGATCGCTCGATGCAGCGCGCCGCGTTCCGCCTCTGCGAGGTGCTGGCACGCGGGGTGTTCAAGGAGACGCCACGGCTCGATGGTGCGGGTCTGACCGCAGCGCTCGCCTTTCAGACTGTCGATCGTGATCTAATTGGTGCAGCAGGTATCCACCATCTCGCGCAATCCTCGCCGCTTCGGCAGGTTCTTCAGCAAGGCAACCGCGACGGTTGGGACGTTGTGGCACGAAGGCTATGCGTCGGACGCACGCACGATCTGCTAAAGAGCGAGTTGTTTCTCGCCCTGTTGGCAAGCGGTATCGTTGTCCGCCGAGACATTGAGTTGCTACTGTCGGCTGTTCGTCGTGTGCTTCTGCTTGAGTTACCGCCGGAGCGACTGAAGGACGACGCGCTCAGTCGCTTCACCGTCGCCCTTCTGCGGCAGGTCTGGAACAACGAGTTCGTTTGGCACGAGACCGACGAAGAAAAGCGTAAGCTCGGCGAAATCGAAATTGCACCTGATGCGCTGCTCAAGGGCGACCCTGCTGCAGGCAATCGCGCCCTGTTGGCATGCCTCTATCGATCTGTTCGCTTTCTTCTCAACGCCCCGATCGAGACCGGGGGGGGGGGGGGCGCATCTCCCGGAGGACTTGCTGCTATCGCTCCCGCTATCTTCCGGGACGCTTTGATCGAGCGGATATCAGAGGAAAACCAGATCGTTGATCGGGGGACGAGCCTCCCTGTTCTTAGCGCGTTGTCGGACGAGGTCTCAAGATCTGTCGCTGGCCAGTACGAGGCGAGCCCCTATCCGCGCTGGACCAGCGTACCGCTATATCCGGATGGTGGGTATATCGAGCACATCAAGACCCACTTTAAGTCCGGCCAGTTGGCATTCGCAAAAAAGCCGTTCGAAGTACTGATCGCCGGCTGCGGCACGGGCCGCCAAGCGGTGTCCGCGGCCTTCGACTATGGACCCAATGCGAGCGTCCTCGGTGTCGACATCTCGAAAACGAGCCTTGGCTATGCGTCGTTGATGGCCGACCGCATGGGAGCGAAGAATCTCACGCTGGCGCGCGGCGACCTCAACGCGGTGCTCGAATTCGAACCCTCGTTCATCGGGCGCTTCCAAGTGATCGAATGCGGCGGCGTGCTGCATCACATGGCCGATCCGTTCGCAGCGTGGAAAAAACTTGTCCAATGCTTGGCGCCGGGCGGCATCATGCTGATAGGGCTATATAGCAGAACGGCCCGCAAGAACTTGCAGGTACTGAAGGCGGAGCCCAGCTTTCCCGGAGCCGGTGCGAGCGACGATGCGCTACGAAGTTACCGCAGATCGTTGTACGATAGGGCCGGTGAATGGCCGGGGGCCGAGTATCTGCAAAGCCGTGACGCCTACTCGATGAGCGGCTTTCGCGACTTCTTTTTACATATGAACGAGCACACAACGAGCCTTACTGAAATAAAGGAGTTTTTCGGAGCCAACGGCCTCAGTTTTCGTGGCTTTGTCGACCTTCCGATCGAGGCATTGCGCCAAGTCCACCCGGGTGCGACCTATCCCGGCGACCTGTCCGAATGGACAACCTTCGAGGAGCAGAAGCCGCGCGCCTTCGCCGGCATGTACCAGTTCTGGTGTACCAGATGTTGATGCCGCGTTCGCTCCAGGCTGGCGTTGGGCACGTCAAGCGAACAATACTTCTCAGTGACCCAGTCAAATGGTCGCAGTAGGGCAACCACCGCTTCTTCTTGTCGCTCGGACCTTCGGCTATGCTACCCAGGACCGGACTAACCTCACACTTCGTTTCGCCGAAGCTGCAACCGACGCTCCTGGCCCCTCTCGACGTCTTCGCGTGTGGTTGGGCCGCGGACGCAAGTGAGGGAGCTACAGACATCTGGCTGACGACGCAGCAAGCGACCGCCCCTTTCCCCGTGGGGGGAGGATCATCAGTCGCGTGAGGGAGCGTCGTTGGCGTGTGGCGGCGCTGGTTGCGCGAGCCGTCGTACGGCCTGCCTCAAACGTCCGCAATTTTCCGCCAATAGAGGACACGCCGTTCGGCCTCGCCGCCGTAGGAGCGCAGCGGCGGGCGCAACACCATCAGATCGCCCTCGAAGGACACATCGCGCACCTGATCCGTGCCCATGCGCGTCGGATCGGAGGCGGCGTCGACGCGTGTGATCAATTGTTTGCCATCGTACGTGTAGTTGCCGCAGTAGGAACTGTACTCGCGCCGCGCGTCGCCGGACAAGGCGGGGCGGCCGTCGACGAGAACGGCCATCATCCGCCCGTCCGCATTCAGCACAACGCGGCCCATCGCCTTTTCACCGCCGAAGGGCGCCGGCCGCGCCGTCCCGTCCGCTGCAACCGCGTGCGCCCGCACCAGGGCCCAAGTTCCGACAACACTGCTCATCGACTGCCGCCTTTTGGTTGAATTGGATGGATCCCGGACATCATCGTGCAAGACCTTGCTCCATGTCAGCTATTCCAAGCGGTGCTGGTTCGAGCAGCGTCTGGTCCGTGACACCCCGCAGCCGGTGGTCTAGCCTCAAGCCAGTCCATGGAAGACCGGCAACGAAGGAGAGGCCGCGTGCGCAGCATAAAAGGAAAGATCGCCTGGGTCACGGGCGCCGGCACCGGCATCGGCGAGGCGGCCGCCAAGGCGCTGGCCGCCGAAGGCGCGATCGTCATTCTGACCGGCCGGCGCAAAGAGCCGTTAGAGAAAGTCGCCGCCGTCATCAAGCAGGCGGGCGGAACGTCGTCCGTCCAAACCGGCGATCTGACCAAGGCGGCGTCCGTGGACAAGATCGTGGCCGCCATCATGGCCGCGCATGGCCGCATCGATATCGTCGTCAACAATGCCGGCATCAACGTGCCGAACCGCACCTGGCCGCGCCTGACGACGGAGGCGATCGACATTCTCGTCCACGGCAATCTGTCGAGCGCGATCTATGTCACGCATGCGGTGCTGCCGATCATGCGCCAGCAGCAGGATGGGCAACTGATCCACACCTCGTCGATGGCGGGGCGCAACATCAGCCCGGTGTCAGGACCGATCTATACCGCCGCCAAGCACGGCGTCGTCGCCATGAGCCACACCATCAATCTCGGCGAATGCGCCAACGGTATCCGCTCCACTGTGATCCTCCCCGGTGAGGTCGCGACCGATATCATGAAGTTGCGCGATCCACCGGAACTGCCCGAGACGCTCGCCCGGATGGTGCAACCCGAGGACATGGGCGCCGCTTTCGTGTTTGTCGCCAAACAACCGCCGACCGTGTGCATCAACGAGATGTGGGTGACGCCGACCCACAACCGCGGCTATCTCGCCGCGACCCGCGCCCGCGAGCAGCAGCAGGACGAGGCCCGCACGAAAGGCAGCAAGACGTGATCCCGGTGTCTGGCTTCTGTTTCCGGTGTCTGGCTTCAACCGGACACCGTTACGACGGCGCCATGGCAACACGGACCGAGGACGCGACGTGACGAGGACGCCAAAGTGTCAGGCTGAAGCCAGACACTGAACGCGCGGCATCACGCGCGCGTCATGATCTCCGCACTGAACTGCTGCATGCGATCCAGACACGCGCTCAGGGATGCGGCACGGAAATCGAATACCAGCTCGTGCACACCCAATTTCTGAAAGGCCGCGATATCCTCCAGCGCCGCATCGGCGCCGCCGCTGAACAGCCGCCGCTTCTCACCCTTCGGGGGCATGCCGCCGTCATAGATCGGCGCCTTGTAGCTGATCTGCAGCTTGCTGAAGTCACGCCCCTCGGCGCGCATCAGGGCCTCGATCATTTCGAGCTTCTGGCGCACTTCCTCCGGCGGCAGGGGCGAGGCCGCGGTCGCACCGACCGGATGCCAGCCATCGCCAAACCGGGCGACGCGGCGGAGCGCCGGGTTCGAGTGACCGCCGATCCAGATTGGAGGGCCCGGCACCTGCAGGGGCTTGGGATCGCACACCACCTCGTCGAAGCTGTAGAACCGGCCCTTGTACGAGACCGGTTTACCGGTCCACAGCTTCTTGAAGATGTCGATGTACTCGTCGGTGACCGCGCCGCGATGCTTGAAGTCCGCGGCGCCCAGCGCCTTGAACTCCTCCTCCATCCAGCCGACGCCAATGCCGACGGTGACGCGGCCGCCGGACACCGCGTCGATCGTCGCCAGGGACTTCGCGTTGAAGACCGGGTTCCGGTGCGGCACGATCATGACACTGGAGACGATGCGCAGCGTCTCGGTGCGGCCGGCAACGAACGCCATCATGGCCAGTTGCTCGAAGCATTCGCTTTCGCTGACGAAGTTGCCGTTGATGGTGTAGGGGTAGGGTGACTGGATCTTGGTCGGCAGAATGATGTGGTCGGCCACCATGACGGAGGCGAAGCCCAGCCGCTCTCCCATGTCCAGGATCGCCGACAGATCGCGGCGATTGGCCAACGGACCGCGGGTCGGCAGATAAAATCCGTAGCGCATGGGACATCTCCAGCATCGTTGCGCCGCCAGCCTAGCAGATCCTTGGCGCTCGCATCCAATGCGCCGTCGATGGTTGCCTCGCGTCCCATAAATCGGTCGAAGATGGGGTTCTGCAGGCACGCGCTCGACATGATCGCTGCCGAGCGATAGGCTTCGATAAACGGAGCCCAGGCCCCATGAATTCCTACCCCGATTTTTTCAATTCGACCGACCTTGCAGCCGATGGCAACGCGTTGCGCGAGACGCTTGCCCGCGATGGCTACCTCTTTATTCGCGGCTTATTGCCGATCGCGACCATCCAGGACGTGCGCGGCCGGCTTCTCGCCAAGGCCGCAGCTGGCGGCTGGCTCGATCCCGCGCACCCCATCGAGGCTGGCATCGCTAATCCAGCGGCCGCCTGCAAGGACCCGGAAGAACGCTATATGCAGGTCTTCCGCGGTCTGTGGGCGGATGAGAGCTTGCATCGCCTGCGCACGCATCCCCGCGTCATCGACCTGTTCGGACGGATCTTCGGTGAGCCTGCGCTCGCGCATCCGATGTTCGTCCAGCGAAATATCTTCCCGCGAACAGATCGCTTCGAGTTCACAACCGGCGTACACCAGGATCGCGTGCACATTGGCGGAGCCACGAGCTACGCACTCTGGGTGCCGCTCGGCGACTGCCCGCGGGAGAAGGGCGCGCTGGCCGTCGCTGCCGGCTCACACACCGAGGGCATCCTGGAGACGAAAGTCGGCTCTGGAGCCGGCGGCATGGATATTTCGGTGCCAGTACCCGGCACTTGGTTGACGGGTTCTTTCAAGGCCGGCGACGCTCTGATTTTTCAAGATGTCACGGTGCACAAAGCGCTGCCGAACCGGTCGCGGGAGATCCGCATGTCGTTCGATGCACGCTATCAACCGGTACGTGCGCCGATCGCAGACACGAACATGATCCCCTACGCCGGATGCGGGACTTGGGAGGACGTCTATACCGGCTGGCAGAATACAGACGCACAGTATTACTGGCGATCCTTCAAGCTCGACGTTGTGCCACTCGATCGCAGCCACTACGAGCGGCGAGATCGGATGGCGTTTGAAATGGGAGAACGCGGCGATCCTGCAGCTCGTGATGCGATCCTGCGCATAATCCAGCGTGACAAGAACCCTGAGAAGCGGGCCCGGGCGGAACAGCTCCTGCAACGGCTGGGCTCAGCCTGATGTACCGAGGCTAGCTGCATCATGGGACTGCTGCATTGGTTCAAGTCCCTGTTTTTCGGCGCGCCAGCAGCATTGCCGGGCGTCTCGCCTTTTCAGCCGGACACGGGGCCGGCACGCCTCATTGTTCTGCGCCATGCCGAGAAGACGGGCGATCGGCGCGATCGCAACCTTTCGCCCGCCGGCCACGAGCGCGCCGCGCGGCTGGTGCCCTACGTTCTGGAGTCGTTTGGGCGGCCGGATTTCCTCATCGCCGCAAAGTCCTCGGATCGCTCGCGCCGGCCAGTCGAGACGATCGAGCCGCTTGCTGCCGCCCTCGGCCTGGAGATCAAGAGCAAATTTGACGATGCCGAAGTTGACGCGCTGGTCGCCGCACTGGGCGAGAAGCGCGCCTATCGCAGCAAGTTCGGCGTCGTCTCCTGGCGCCACTCGGACATCCCGCGCCTTGTCGCCACTCTTGGCGCGCCGGCCGACACGTTCCCGGGTCACTGGGATGAGGCTGACTATACCACCATGGTCGAAATCAGCTACGGCTCCGGCTCCAAGGTCACAGCCAGGCGGCTGACAATGCCGTTCTGAAGCCTCCGTGTTGCACCGTCCGGGTTGGGGCAGCCCTTGCCCGCGCTGCCACTTGCGAACACAGTACGACCGGACCATACGGCGCTGCGGCCAAAGGAGGAGCGAGGAATGACCTACGAACATATCCTGGTGGAGCGCGAGGACGGCGTCGGTATCGTCACGCTCAATCGACCCGACGTCCTCAACGCCATGAACCGCAAGCTCGGCGCCGAGTTGCTGGATGCGGTCAAGGCTCTCGAAGCCGACGACGGGATCGGCTGCCTCGTCATCACCGGAGCCGGCGATAAGGCGTTCTCGGCGGGTGGCGACATCAAGGAGCAGGTGTCGGACGACAAGCGCTATAGCCGCGAGGAGCAGGACCGCATGGGCCATCCGCGGCGCATGCTGGAGATCTCGAGCTGCGCCAAGCCGGTGATCGGCATGATGAACGGCCTCGCTTACGGTGGCGCCGCCGTGCTTGCCTCCTCCCTCGACATCCGCATCGGCTGCGAGAACACCCGGTTCCGCTTCCTCGCGGCTGCCTATGGGCGGATCAATTCCACCTGGTCGCTCGGCAGTCAGATCGGCTGGCCGCAGGCCAAGGAATTGCTGTTCACGGCCCGCATCGTAGAGGCCGAGGAGGCTTATCGGATCGGGCTGCTCAACCATCTCGTTCCGAGAGCACAGCTGCGAGCCAAGACGATGGAGATCGCAAAGATGATCGCTGGCAACCATCGTGGCGCCGTGAAAGGCGTGAAGGCGCTGCTGCTCGAGCAGCAGGGCGAGGGGCTCGAGGCCCGCTGGGCAGCGGAGCACCGCTACGGCACGGAGGTGATGCGGGGCGCCCAGGCCAAGGACGCATTCCCGGAGTTCCTCACTCGCAAGGGCATTTCTGCGACCTGATCCCGTGCGATAGCGATCGGCGATGGCGACCGGGCTGACGGCGGTCGCAGCTACCGCTACAGTCGTCCCACTCCCCATATCAAACCAGCCAACGAGGACCTCATGGCCGACAAAGCCCCGCACACGACGAAGCTGCTCGAGCAGCTCAAGGCGGTCGACACGCCGACTATCTGCAATGCACTCGAGATCGTGGCGCCGGAGCGCCGCCTCACCGGTTTCACGACCAAGCAACTGGTCTGCCCATTCCCGGATTTAGCCCCGATCGTCGGCTACGCCCGCACGGCAACGGTGCGCGCCTCGCATGCCCACGAGTTGCAGGGCAAAGCGGCCCGCGAGCAGCGCGTGTCCTACTACGAGTACATTGCCAGCAAGCCCGGACCGACCATCACCTGCATCCAGGATCTCGACGGCCACGACGTCGGCTTCGGCGCGTTCTGGGGCGAGGTGCAGTCGACCGTGCACAAGGCGCTTGGCTCCCTCGGTGTCGTCACCGACGGCTGCATCCGCGACATCCCGGCCTGGGCACCGGGCTTCCAGGCGCTCGCCGGCTCGATCGCTCCGAGCCACGGCTTCACGCATCTGGCAGGCTTCGGTCAGGAAATCCGCATCCACGGCATGCTGGTGCGCTCGGGCGATCTGATCCACGCCGACCGACATGGCGCCGTCGTCATTCCGCACGCCGTCGCCGAGAAAATCCCGGCCGCCTGCGATCTGCTCGCCCGCAAGGAGGCCGCCATCCTCGACAAAGCCAGGAAACCCGGCTTCACGGTCGAGGACCTGAAGCGCGCCTTCGCCGAGCAGGACGATATCCACTGACAAGTTATCCCCAGGCGCTATCCCTGGTTATCCCGCAGCGCCGCCGCAGGTTTCGGGTCGATCCCCGGTCTGCGGCGGCTTAATGTTCCCGCATGACAGCTTCCCTCCGCTCGGAGACCGCCATGCTCCAATCACCGAAACCACCAATGTCGGTCGCCACCACGCGCGACTATGACCTCGTCCGCCGTGCCATCGTTTTCCTGTCGGAAACCTGGACCGAACAGCCACCGCTGGAGCGGCTGGCGGATCATCTGGGGCTGAGCCCCGCGCACACCCAGAAGGTATTCAAGCGCTGGTGCGGGCTCTCGCCCAAGGAGTTCGTACAGGCCGTCACGCTCGACCATGCGCGCGGCCTGCTCGACGGCGCGGCCAGCGTGCTCGACGCCTCGCACGAGGTGGGGCTGTCGGGCGGTAGCCGGCTGCACGACCTCTTCGTCACCCACGAGGCGATGACACCCGGCGACTACAAGCGGCGCGGTGCCGGACTCGATATGGTGTACGGCTTTCACGATTGTCCGTTCGGCGAAGCCCTGGTACTGGCGACCGAGCGCGGCGTCGCCGGCGTCGCGTTCGTCAACGAGGATACGGGCGAAACACGGAGCCAGGCGCTCGCCGACATGACGCGGCGCTGGCCGCAGGCGACTTTCAAAGAGGCGCCACAGCAAACGGAACAACATGCCCGCCGCATCTTCGATCCGGCGAAGTGGACCGCCGAGCAGCCGGTGCGCTTGATCCTGATCGGCACCGACTTCGAGGTGCGCGTCTGGGAGGCGCTTTTGAAAATACCGATGGGCCGCGCGGTCAGTTACGCCGATATCGCGCGCCATCTCGGGCAACCGACCGCATCGCGGGCGGTTGGCACCGCGGTCGGGCGCAATCCGATCTCGTTCGTGGTGCCCTGTCATCGGGTGCTGCGCGGCGACGGCAATCTCGGCGGCTACCACTGGGGCCTGACGCGCAAAAAGGCGCTGATCGGCTGGGAAACGGGCCGCGTGCGCGGTGCGTCGGCGACGGCCTAGCGTCCGAGCGGATCACGCCCGCAGCCCATCGGCGAGCGCGCGGAAATATCCTTCGGCGGCGGCGAGCCGCTCGATGCGCGCGGCGTTCGCCTTCTCGATCGAGGCCGACGCGAGGCCATCGGCGGCAAGCCCCTCGAGGCGGCGCTTGACACCCGCGAGACGGCGCCCGTCCATACGCCCCTCCAGCGTCGCGACGATCGTTTCGACATAGCCCGAGAGCCGCCCGAACTCGCGGGTGGCGATGCGCGCCGCCTCACGGTCGGCCGGGTCCTTGTCGAGGCGCACGAACGCGTCGCCGGCGCGGGCGAGCGTCGCCGCGATCTCGTCGGCAAAGCGCGCAACTTTGTCGCGCCGCTTGTCGTCGACCTCGGCAATGACGCCCTGCCACTTGCGCATGGTCTCCGACAATCCCAGCAGTTTCAGCGTGTAGTCGACGAGCCGCATATTGGCACCCCGGCGTGCAACCTCGCGAGCCCGTCCCGCGAATGTGCTCCGGCTATATTGGGGCCGGCCAGCCGGATGGGGATAAGTTCGGGCCGCCATTCGCCCGCGACAGTAAACGCGCGGGATAAATCAGCCGTCAATTGGCGGGCACTGCGGCCCGCGTTTGGCGCGCTCGGTGCGGCGGCTCTTGGAGCGGCGGCTCTTGGCGCGGCAGCTCTGGCGGCAGGCCGGGCGCTGGCGCCGGCAGATGGTCCTTCCAGTGCACCAGCGCCGCCCGGCCGCTCTCCGAAAGACCATAATGCCCGCGCTCGACGCGGACGAACCAGCCGTAAACGTTGCGGAGCAGGATCTTGGGCGCGTCCGGCAGGCTTTGCTTCAAGTCCCGCGGACGTCCCGGCGCCTGTTCCAGGGCCACCGCACATGCCAGCGCCTGCTGCCGGTAGGCCGTCATGATCGGCCGCCGCGTGCTGCCGCCCGAGGCCGGATCGCCCACGCGCCGTCGATGTTCGTCGACGATCCGCGATCGGCGTTTGCCATCCTTGCGCGGACGCCAGGGCACCGGCTCGACCAAAACCTCGACTTTGCCGGTGGCCGTCACCGCGAGCAGACCAAATCCCAAAAGGCGACAAAGCTTTTTCACCCGCGGATCGGCCTCGCGGCCCCGGCCGCGCCGCGATGCCTGCACCGCCAGCCACACGTCATCGCACACCGACACGCGATCGGCGGCCTGCAACAACAGTTCGAGCGTGAAGGTGAGCTTCAGTTCGCCGATGACCACAGCCACCGGCGCGCCCTGATCCAGCGCCACCACATCACAGCCGCAGATCTCGCCCTTGACCTCGAAGCCCAAGCCTTCGAGGAAGCGCTTGACCGGCGCGTATAGGCTCGTTTCCACGAGGGACATCCTGATCCTGGCTGAGCATTTACGCGCTACCCATGATTCGGGGTTCCGTCGAGCCCGATGTTCGCCGCGACAGCCGGGAACCGGAGGAAGCCAACCGATCCCGTCGCGTCACATCGCGGCCGCTCGACCGCTCCACCCGAGCAGAGATGTCAGGAGACGAGAAGGCCGCGCGATCTGGCCTCACTTGGATCGGCCAACGGCGGGCATGCTGAGGTGCGACGCGCGCAGGTCCCAGCGATACACGCCCAGCCTCGCGGAACGGACCAATGGCTCTATTGGCCATTTGTGAATGGTGCCGGCTGAGGGGATTGAACCCCCGACCTTCGGTTTACAAAACCGCTGCTCTACCGCTGAGCTAAGCCGGCGTCTTTAGTGGCGCTTCGGCTGCCCACTTCGCAGCCGCGCGTTTTAGTGGCGCTTCGGCTGCCCACTTCGCAGCCGCGCGTTTTAGTGGCGCTTCGGCTGCCCACTTCGCAGCCGCGCGTTTTAGTGGCCCGTCCATTGCCCGCGTCTTGGCGGAGCCAAGCTCCGCTTAACGCATCCGGGCGTCTTCACTTGGCCCTTCAGATGCCCACTGCGCATCCGGGCCGTCGCCGCTTATAGCCTCACATTCGAACGCGTGCCAGAGGGTGCTGGTAAATCCAGACCGGTAGGCGCGAGCTATTTCAGGCGGACGTCGACGCGGTCGGAGCGGCCCTTGGCGTCGATGACCGAGATGCGCGCAAAACCCAATCCTTCGGGCTGCCAGACGACCTCGCGACGGTCAGGATGGCCCGCGATCGGCTGGCCGTCGACGAGCCAGGTCAACGGCAGCGCACCGCCGTCGGCCTTGAGGACGATCTCGGCCGGCGCCTGACTGTCGGTTTCCAGATCGGAGCGGTCGGGGGGGAACGCAATCAGCACCGGCGGCTCGGACGTCTCGTCGTCACTGGCGGCGCTGGCCTCCTTGAAGCGGCGCAGCGGCAGCGGCAGTGCGCCATTATTGGCTCGCAGGACACCGGCGGGCGCGGCCGCGAACGGGACCGGGCGTTCGGCGAGCCGCGCGAACGCGTCGAACAGGACGGGCGCTGCGGCGCCGCGACCGGTCAGCCCCGGCGTGGCGGTGGCGTCGGCGCGGCCAACCCAGACCGCGATCGTATGGCGCCCATCGAAGCCCACGGCCCAGGCGTCGCGATAGCCGTAGGACGTGCCGGTCTTGTAGGCGATGGCGCCGCCCTTGGCGTTGGCGGGGGGTGGCGCGTCCTTCAGGATGTCGGTGACGTACCAGGCGGCGACGGGCGAGAGCACGCGCGGCTGGCGTGCTGGACGGAGGGCGGCTTGGTCACCACGCCGGTGCATCAGCGGGATGGCTTCGCCGCCACGAGCGAGCGCCGCATAGAGCGCGGTGAGATCGGAGAGCGTCAGTCCGACGCCGCCGAGAGCCAGCCCCAACGTCGGCTCGGTGCGCGGCGGCAGCTGCGGCACCAGCCCGATGCGGCGCAACCGGCCAGCCAGACGCGCAGGACCGACCTCGGCCAGCACCTTGACCGCGGGAATGTTGAGCGAATGCGCCAACGCCTCGCGGATCGAGACAGTGCCGCGGAAGTCCTCGTCGAAATTCTTCGGCGCATAGTGGCCGAACCGCGCCGGGCGATCCTCGATCAGGGTTTCGGGGTGGGCGAGACCGCGCTCGAATGCCAGGCCATAGATCAGCGGCTTCAGGGTGGAGCCGGGCGAGCGCACCGCGTCCGTCATGTCGATGGCGCCGAGACGGCTCTCGTCGAAATAGTTGGCCGACCCGACGTGGGCGATCACATGACCGGTCGTGTGATCGACAGCGAGAATGGCGGCCGAGAGCTTCGGCCCAAGCGTGGCGGCGTGCTCGCGCGCCAGCGTCTCCAGCTGAGCTTGCGCCCGCGCATCGAGCGTCAGGCGGTGAATGGTGTCACCGGGGTAGCGCGCGATCTCGGCTTCGGCCAGATGCGGAGCGAGCTTCGGGAACTCGCGGCGGAGTGTGGGAACCGGCTCGCGGCCCGCATCGGCGAGGTCCTCTTTCGAAATCACCCCGGCCGCAAGCGCACGCGCTAGCACGCGATCGCGAGCGCGGCGGGCCGCAGGCGCGTGACGGTCGGGACGGCGGGCTTCGGGCGCCTGCGGCAACGCGACGAGGAGGGCCGCCTCCGCGATCGATAGACGGCGCGGCTCGCGGCCGAAATAGGCGAGTGAGGCGGCGCGAACGCCCTCGACGTTGCCACCGAACGGAGCGTGCCGCAGATAGAGCCGCAGGATCTCATCCTTCGAGAGGCTGCGCTCGAGCTGAACCGCGCGCGCAATCTGGCGGAGTTTGCCCATGGCGCTGCGCTCGTGCTCACCGTCGAGCAGGCGCGCGACCTGCATGGTGAGCGTGGAGGCGCCCGAAACGATGCGGCCATTGCGCACGAGCTGGCGCATAGCGCGGCCCAACGCAAAGGGATCGACGCCGGCGTGGCTCCGGAAACGCTTGTCCTCGAATGCGATCAGCATGGCAAGATAGCGCGGGTCGGCATCGGCGACTTCGACGGGCAATCGCCAACGGCCATCGGGCGTGGTGAAGGCACGCAGCAGACGATCATTGCGATCGAGCACGGTGGTGGAAAGGTTGGCCGCGCGCTCGAGCGGAAGCGAACCCAGCCGCGCAACAGCGAATGCAACGGCAAATGCTGCGGCCATTGTGGCTATCGAGGCGAGTAGCGCAACCTTGCGCAGGGAACGAGAAGTGGCGCCGCGGTCGGATGCTGATCTCTTACCGCGGCGCCTTGGCGTCCATCCTATGGACGTTTCCCCCAACTCGGACCGCTCCGCCTCCGCAGAGGCTGTCATGACGACCGGAGCGGTATGGGGACATATTGCCACAGCATCTGGGGCGGAAGAATGGCGGCCGGCCACCTTCCACCACGACAACAGTTTTTTGAGTGTATCGCGAGCCATCGCGCGCCTCAGTTCTTCGCCGTGATGTCGAGGCGGCCGGATGCGGTGCGCGCGTAACGGTCGGGGCGATACATGTCCTCGACCGTTGCCGCCGGATGCACGAAGGAGCCCGGCGTCACGGCGCGAACGATGTAGGCGAGCGTCGCGGTTGCCTCACTGTCGCCGGACTTGCCCGCCTTATCGCCGAAGAAATTGAAGGCGGCAACGAAGCGGTCGTCCCGGAACTCGGTGTGCTCGGGCGCTTTCGCGTTCTTGGCGACATCGAGCCCCTTGAGATCGCCGCTCTCGACAAGCCGCGGGTTCTCGATTTCGAGACCAGCAGGCAAGCGATCGACCAGCATGATGCGCCCGCCCGCCTCCGCGCCCTTCAGCGTGAGCACGACGACGAGGCGATCATTCTGGCGCAGCGTCGCGCTGCCGCCGGTGGCGCTGGCAAGCTCCACCTTCTTGCCATCGAGCGTGTAGTAGGCGCGCTCGATGGTGAAGCCCTTGGCAACCGCCGGCTCGGGCGTCAGCGATGCACCGTGCACCGTGACGACGGCATCGACGCTCGTGTCGCCGGTATTGGCGACAGTGAGCGACGACGTGTCGATCTCGGCCGGCGTGATGCGACGCGTCAGCTCGCCCTGATGCGCCACGCCATTGACGGTGAGACGCGTTGCCTTGGCCTCGTCGGCAAGAGCACGCGCGGCTAGCAGCATCCACGCCTGTTCCTGTGTCGAGGTATAGGTTCGCGTCCGGTAGGCCCGGCTGAGCACGCCAGCGAGCTTCGGCACCTCGGCGTTGAGTGCGCCGGTCTCGGCGGCGAGCGTCAGGATCCCCGCGCCGTCGCGCACCAGCGAGCCATAGTCGGAGCGCGCGCGATCGAATGATTTCGTGGCGTCCGCTGATCCTTCGAGACGGACCATCGCCGCTTTGAAAGCCTTTTCCGCGCGCTCCTTGTCACCGGTGAGCGCAAGGGCTGCACCGAGTTGCGCCTGCGCCAACGGCGTCGCGAAGCGGTCGAGCCGCGTATCGACGTAGTAGCGCAGATCGCCGACCGGGGCGCGGCCGTTGCGGGCGAGCACATAGAGCGCATAGGCCCGGTCCTCGCCGCCTTTCTCGAAGTCCTGGGCGTAGGACAGGAACCCTGCGAGGCGGTCGAGCGCCTGCGCGAAGGGTTGCGGGCGCACGCTGTAGCCGGTCTCCTTGGCGCGTGTCAGGAAGTCGGTGACATAGGCGCTGAGCCAGAGATCCGAACCTTCCGGACCCCAGATACCGAAAGCACCAGACGCATCCTGCATCTCGAAGACGCGGTCGATTGCTTTCTGGACACGCTCGCGAATCTCGCTTTCGGCACCGAGGCCGAGCCGCTTGGCCATATCGTTGACGTAGAGCAGCGGCAGCGCGCGGCTCGTCGTCTGCTCGGCGCAACCGTAAGGGTAGCGGTCGAGCTCGGTCATCAGCGCGGCGACATCGAGCGCTGCCGCCGGACCAACGTTGAGCGAGACGCGCACCGACGACGGGATCAGATCGCCGAGCAGATCCTTCGACAGGACGACGTTTCCGCCACCAGCCTTCAGGCTTGCGACCGTGCGGCGCTTGATGTCCCCGGCTGGTGGTTTCACGTCGAAGGCGAGACGGCGGCGCACCTCGATGCCGCCCGGACCCGAGACGCGCACGTCATAGGTCATGCGACCGAGCGACGAAGGCTTGATCGCGACCGTTTCTCGGCGGCGCTCGCCGGGCTTCAGGACAAGCTCGCGACCTGGGAGGCTCGACGCCGCACCGGCATCAGTCTCTTGTGCAATCGCGACCTTGTAGGCCGCCGCCGGCCCCTCGATGTTGTGCACGTCGAGCGCCAATTGCGCGGTGTCGCCAAGCGTCAGGAAGCGCGGCGCCGTCGCCGTCAGCGCGAGCTGATCGCGAACAATCACCTCCTTCACAGCCGAGCCAACCCGCCCGTTGCTCCAGGCGACCGCCATCAGTCGCACCGACCCATTGAAGTCGGGTATGTCGAAGGTGACCTCTGCCGTGCCGTCCGGACCGACTTTCACGATTCCGGAATAGAGCGACAGCGGCGCCTCGACGGGCGGGCTGCCCTGCAGGCTCATGCCGCCCGGGCCATCGCCACCCGAGCGCAACTTGCCGCGCTCGGCGCGCATGCCGTCGATCAGGCGGCCCCAGAAATCCCGGATCTCGATGCCGAGCTTGCGCTGCGCATGGAACCAGGCCTCCGGCGCCGGCGCCTCGAAACGCGTCAGGTTGAGAATACCGACGTCGACGGCGGCAACGGTGACGCGAGCTTCCTCGCCACTGGCCAGGCCGGAGATCTTGATGGGAACCGTCAGCTTTGACGCCGGGCGCACCTTGGCCGGCGCGTCGAGCGCAATTTTCAAGGTGTCGCTCGCCATGTCGAGGGCGAGCCATTTCACGCCGATGGCGCGGCTCGGCATCCGCTTGGCCGCCTCGTCCATTCCCCGGTAGAGCGTGGCGGTGACATAGACACCGGGCCGCCAGCTCTCGTCGACCTCGAGCGCTACATCCGTGCCGCCAGCCGCGACATCGACCTGTTTCGAAACCAGCAGTCCGCCAGCGAGCACGGCGATGTGCGCGCGTCCCGCTTCTTTCGAGGCGATGCGCAGGCGCGCCGTCTCGCCGGCTTTGTAGGTTGCCTTGTCGAGCGCAATATCGAGCGTTTCGGGGCTTTCGAGCGTTTCAGCGGCATGCCAGCCCGACTGGAATGCGACTGTTGTGCGCGACACGGCACTGCCGTCGGCGGTAACGTCGATGCGGTAGCGGCCCCACTCCGGCTTGAACGTAACGCGAGCGGGTAGCGTGGGCGTCCCGCTTGTCGCGCCAGTCGCCAGGCGACGCGCGGTCGTCACAGGTTCGTAGGCCCATTGGCCATTGCGCGAGTACCACTGCCAGCGCTGGTCGAGCTTGACGATCTCCCACTTGAAGGCCTGGCTGGGCGCGAGCTTGCCGTCGGGCCCCAGCAGGACGAGATCGAATTCGGCGCTCTCGCCTTCGCCGACACGAGCGTCGGCAAAGCGCGGCTTGATGCCGATGCGCGGCTCGGCCGGCGTGACGGCAACGGTCGTCTTGCGTTCGATGGTGCGACCGCCGGCTTCCCGCAACCGGACGAGCACGTCGGCTTCGAGCGGACGCGCCGTTTTGGGCACCGGCGGCAGGCGTACGGCGATGCTCGCAGCACCGTTGGCATCGGTTTGCGGCAGGGCCTCGAGCGGACGGCGCACGGCCGTGAACTTTTCCTCGGCATTGCCGAACTGATAGCCGGCAAAACCCGGCAGATCACCCTTCGCGAGCCGGACGATGACGTCGCCTTCCATGTCGAGACCACCAGCCGGCGGACCGTACAGATAGCGGCCGGTTGCGCTGATTGTCAGCGTATCGTCGGTAGCGATCGCGGGGCGTGCCGGCTCGAGCTTCAGGTCAAGGCGCTCGGGAACGAAGTCCTCGACCAGGAACGCGGTCTGCGCAATCGGATCGGCTTTCGGATCGCTGTGCAGTTTGGCGCGCCAAGTTCCCGTCATGGCCGAAGCGCCGAGCGCCAGCGTCGTCGTGCGGCCGCCGAGCCCCTGATCGGAGAGCGGAATGCGCCGGTGCTCGACGCCATCTGGACGCGCGATGATCAGCGTCACGGGAAGACCTGCGGCTTTGGCATTGCGGTCGCGCACGAGGCCGGTGAGATGGACGGATTCGCCCGGACGGTAGACGCCGCGCTCGGGAAACAGGTACGCATCGAGCGCGCCGGGCGGCTCGCGGCCCTTGACGCCGCGGTCGGTCAGATCGAACGCCGCGGCGGCGAGATCGAGGAATGCGTAATCGTCGCCACCTTCGGCCACCAGCAGTGCGGGCGCGAGACCACCTTCGCCGCGATTCAATCCCGCGGGAAAGCGTGCATAACCGTTCGCATCGGTGGTGGCGGTGCCGAGCACCTCGTTGTTCCGCGCGACCAGCCGGACGCCGATGCCGGCAACCGGCTTGGCGCTGACCAGTGAGCGGATGAAGGCGTGAATACCGTCCGCGCCCGACAGCGCGGTGAGGCCGAGATCGGAGACGATGAACCACTGCGCCGCGCGTTCGCGCTCGCTGCCGTTGCTGTCGCCGTCACTATTGCCGTTGCCGGCCTTTGCCGGGACGCGCGCTGACGCAATGTAGACGCCGGGCGCCAGTTTCGGCACGGCCTCGCTGACCGGTATCGCCGTCGTCACTTCCTCGTTGCGGCGCTGCGGCACATCGAGCTCGCCCGACCAGATTTTTTGACCCTGGCGATCGCGGATCGTCTCGATGTCGTGGGATTGCAACTGCTTCAGGAAATGATCGCTACCGGTGAGCCCCGCGAGACCGCGGTCACCGACACGAAAAATTTCAACGGCAACCTTCGGCGTGTTGATGGTGACCACGGGAATGCCCTGCTGTCCGCGGTTGGGCAGCACATAGGCGCGGCCCGAAAATCGTACCGCCGGCTGGCGGTCACGGATGTAGCTCGCGATCTCAGCTGATTTGGCGAGCGTCTCGCCGGTGTCGGCGGGAAGACCGGCGCGCACCTGCACCTCGTAGCGCTTGCCGTGCGCGAGGCCATCGATGCACAGCTGCTTGGGATCGCCGGAAACACTGGCGGGCTCGCGGCCATCGACGGTCAAGAATTTCGACAGCTCGGCGGGCTGGCCGACTAAGCGCTCGGAGAAATTCAGGCAGAGCCGCGGCTCGGCCAACTCCGCATCCACCTTGTGGTCGACGATGCGGAAACCGTGCGTGCTGCGCAGCGCTTCGAAGGCTGCGCGAACGTCCGCCTTTTCCGCCAGCGACAAACTGATTTTCAGCGCGTCCATGGCCGGCCGCCACAGCGAGCGCCGCTGCAATGCCGACGACAGAACGCCCAGCGCCGCGGCCTTGGCGTCGGGCGTGGTGCTCAGCTGCAGGGCGCGATAGGCCGCGCCCGAGGCGTTAGCTGGCAGCTCATAGCGCTCGGAACCCTGGTCCTTGTCCGTTTCGATGGCGAGTTGCGCCCGCGCCAGTGCCAGCCAGGCCTCGGTGTCTTTCGGATTGGCGGCGAGCACCTGAGTGAGCGTTGCCGAAACCGCGCGCGGGTCCTGGCCTTCGGCCAGCTGCTTGAGAGCGGCCAGACGCGCCTGCGCGGACGGCGCCGGTGCGGCTTTGCCCTTCGCCGTCGCCGCGATGGCGGCCACAATTCGCTCGGCGTCGCGCGTCGCCTGGGGATGCGAGAACATGGTTTCCTGGGCAGCGAGCGGCGCGGCGGAGGCCAGGAGCGACAGGGCAAGGATCAGGCGAGGGGCAATACGCATGGACCGTCCTCAATTCAATCTCATCGAAGCCAGCCCGCACGGGGATCGCGCGGACCACAGCTCATATGGGGAGCATTTTGATCGTGAGGATAAGTTTGGCTAAGTTTGCGGAGAACATAAGCCCCGCCCACCCCGGCCGGGGGTAAGTTCCGGCAAATCCGGGCAATCACGGCAAGATTCGGCAAGCAAAAAGCCGGCGGCTCCAAGGGAGCCACCGGCTTGTATGCGCAAAGCAGACGTCGCAACAAAAACTATCCACGCAAATTAATGACTGAGCGGCGGCTCCCAGGCAGCCAACGTCTCGTTGACGCCGCTCTGCGCTGCAATGCCGGTGATGTTGCCGGTCACTTCGGCACAGGGCTCGGCGACGACTTCGGGCGTAGCGGCTGGCAGCGCGTGCTGATACAGGGGTTGAGCGGTCTTCCAGAGCCGCGCAAACGTCAGGCGCGCTCTGCCGCCGATGGCGGAATTGGCCTTGGTGAAGCTTGAAAACGCATCGCGCTTCTCGGGATCGCGGCGCATGACATCGCCGTACCAGACCGCGCCGGCGCCGAGCACGAGTTGCTCATGCCCATCGACAACCGACGGCGCATGGCGGGTCTCATGTGCAAACGCCACATCGAAACGGACGCTGGCATCACCGGCAGGACCGGTCGCGCCTTTGTCGACGAAAATCACGTGAGCGCTGTAGCCGCGCGCCGCAATCTCACCGGAAAGTTCAAACAGCGCCCGGGCAACGGGACTGCCGGGCGACTGCGCCAACAGGAGAACGGGCTGCGAGTCGGCCGCCCGGGTGGGGGGCAGGCATTCCAAGATAAACGACCTGAAAAGCTGGTCACGGTTTTCGACAACGACGCATGGATCACTCGAGGGTGACTTGAAGCGCATGTTTCGGTCCCTTGTGGCGCGGGGGAGCAGACCCGCGCTCTTGTCGTTACCCGCCTATTTGGGGGGAGCAGGGTTAAATAAAGATTATGCCCCCGGCCGTTTTGAGACAGCGCGAGGGCATGACATCGATTTTGCTGAGCAGGCCGGAATTTTTTGTGTCTCAGCTTTCCCGGTTCTGCGGCCCGAACCGTCGCGCCATGGTCCGTATATCGTCCGGCAACTCGATATGCGCGTTCAGCGTGGTGTCATGCGCCATGCGCCAGCCGTTGGCCTGTGCAGCCTCCCAACCGGCGCGCTCGACGCGGGCGGACTGATCAGCGGCGGCCTCGGGCAGGGCAATGACGTCGGCCACCTCGATCGCGGTCTCCGCCACAGGCGGCGCGAGGTTCGGCAGCGGCGGCGGCAACACCTTGATCACTGCAGGCGCAACGTCGCTGACGACGGCAGAGGTGGAGGCTTCAATGGCACGCACTTCCTCCGCCATCGGCGTCATCTCGAGCACGCGGGCCGTCGCGCCTTGCGTTGCCCGCAGCAGGCCGGCCGGCATTTGCGCCTCGCTGACCGGAACGCGGTACGTGAACGTTTCGCGCGTCGCCTCGACCGTGACGGTCGGCTCTGCCGGTGCCTCCACGAGTGAAGCAGATGCGGGCGGCACTGGCGTTACCGGCGCCGGTTGCGTCGGGGCCGCAGAACGGTTCACGGCCGGATGCAAGATCACGTTCTCCGACGCCATCGCCGATCGCGATGCATGCTGCACGGCCTCGGCACGCGCGACATCGTCGATGCGCTCGTCACCACGGCGCTCGCGGGGCTCCGTGTTGTTGTTGGCCGGCCGGCGGTCGGGCAAGCGATCCGGCGCCATTGTCTCGGAGCGCGGCATGAACGGCTGGCGGGACGCAAACCCTGCGCCGGTCGTGGCCGTCGATCCGGGCGCCTGACCGGGCGCCGACGCCAGGGCGGGATTGGCAAAGCCTGTGTAGCCCGGATGCGGCGCGCCGTTTGGCACCGGTCCAAACCCGTCGCCCTGCGGCATGCCACCGACGACATAGGGATAGGTGGGGGGATACGCGGGCTGCGCGGGCGGGACCCATTCGCCCGCAGGCGCGCCGGCGCGTGCGGTACCGGCCGCCACATGGCTCAGGTCACCGGGCAGCGTCGGCTCGTTCGAGCGGAAGATCTCGTCCTCGACACGGCGGCGGCGCTTGTCGGCCTCCACGCGGCGGGCAGCCCCCATCACGGCGCCGAGAATGATGTCCGACCAGGCGCCGTCGCGGAACCGGTAAAGCCGGAATGCCTCGGCATTGGCGAACTTGCTGCCCTGGCGTCGCAATCGCTTCTGCACGGTGCCGGTCGACAGCAGCGGGCTGTAGACGCGGGTGAAGATCTTTTCCTTCTCGAAGCTTGTGAACAGGTTCGCCAGCAGGTGCGCCTCCTGCAGTAGATCTTGCGCATCCGAGACGCCGTAGCCCTGGCGCTGCGCACCGTTCTTTGGGTTGGGGCGATACGGCGTATTCATGGGGACGGCTGCGTAATAGTCGCCATGGAAATCGAACACGACGTGGCGGAACACCTCGAAGTTCTCGCGGATTTCCTTGTCTCGATGAATCTCATTGAAGCGCGAGAGGATCTGGATCACCGGCCCGCGTTCGGCGGCGCGCATTTTCGGCAACAGATTCTGCAAGCGGCTACCCGGCGCCTTCATCGACACCAGCAGCAGGCAGATATCGACGAATATCGCGATGGCGAGCGGAACATAATCGCGCTTCGAGAGGCCCGCCTGCTCGGCCATTGCCGTGAGTTTGGCCTGTTGGGCAGCATTGGCCTCGACCGACTGCACGGCCTTCTTCTGCAGCTCGCGCAGCTCCTCCGGCGACGGCGGCAGCTTAAACGACAGGGCCCCATAGAACGTGGCGGTCAGGCGGCGAAACGCCTCGATCACCGCCTCCGAACCTTCGACCGCGGCAATCTTCGGTTTCTCGAGCGAGGGCAACTCGTCGATCGCGCGAACAACGCCTTTCAGCGCGGTGGTCAGCTGCGAGTCAGGGCAGGTGTAGGTGCCGCCCTTGGTGTCCACGAACGTCACTTTGTCGGCGCGCTCGTTGAGATCGATGCGGATCTGTTTCAGCTGCGGATCGGTGCGGAACGCGTTGAAACCCGTCACTGTCATGTCGAGTTTGCGGCCGAGGTTGCGCATGAACTCGTTGCGGTTGCCGGACTTGGCGTCGACCGTGGTCCTGTCGTCCTTGACGATCTTGGCGAGGTCGCCGTCGAGACCTGTGAGATCGCCCTTGATGGTGCCAATGCGGCCCTTGACGAAATCGGATGCGAACTTGAAGCGCGCGGCGTCGTCGTCGCGCATCTTGCGGCGCGGGCCGTCACCCGGTTTGGAGTTCGGGCACGACGTGCCGACGTCGCGCTCGGTTGTCGCCTTCTGCGTCGAAATCGTATTCAGGCTGTCGAGCGTGCCTTGAAGCTGCTCGAGCCGGGTAACGGCGGCATGCAGCGAGTTCTGCACCTGGCCAACCGCTGATTCTGCCGAGCGCGAGGCCTCGCCCCGGCTTTCCAGAACCTTCCAGTAGAAGCCGAACCCGAAGCCGACCGAGATGACGGTCAAGAAGACGTAACCGGCGGTGTAGACCATGCGCGTGAACCAGCCGATGTCCGAGAACATCTGGTCGAGCAGCCACACCACCATTGTCATGAGCATGGCGACCGAGAAGCCGATGATCACTTTGTGGATCAGCGGCAGATCGCCCATGTTGGCCTCGATCAGCTCGAGCATGCCGACGTACGTCGCCACCCAAGACAGCAGTCCGAGTCCGATCACCAGGAAAAGCTTCTTCCAGTCACGGGCCGGCTTGTCGGCCTCGTCGAACTCGGGATTATCCCAGGACAGATCGACATTGCGCCCCGCCGATCGCGTCTTGCCAGCCTCGGGTGCACGCGCCTCGGATCTGCCCGCCTCGGATCTGAAAGCCATCGTCCGCCCACTCACCTGATCGCTGGCGGTCCCGGGTCGCAGGCGATTGCTGACCGGTGTGACCGGTGGCCTGTCGTTATCCTCGGAACGCGCGCGATTGCTTCTGTTGCCTGAACCCGTCTTCACGCCGTGATCAACGAAAAGGCATAAGTACGTTTCGTGTCGCCAGTTGGACCCCCGCGTGTCGAACGAGCATCGCGCGCACACCGTATTGCCACGGCTTCGCCTTTTTTAGTGGCCCTTCGGCTGCCCACGCCGTGCTGAAAGCACGCCATTGGCGTGGCGCGTGCCGGGCCGAGCAGCACGCGCCGGATGCGCGAGTTGGCATCTGAAGGCGCAAGCAAAGTCCCGCAGCAGAAGCGCCGACTAAAAACGAAACAGCGCGCTGATCGAACCGTAGGGGCCGGTGATCTCGTTCTGGTTGCCCGCAACGCCGGCCGAGGCGGAAATCTCGCCTTGCGTCCACTCGAAGCGCAGGAACGCGCCGGCGCGTCCTGCATCGTGATTGATGTTGCCGTGCGCCGCCAATTCAAGCCCTGTTGAAAAGGCCGGATTGATGCGATAGCCGGCCCTGAGACGTCCGCCATAGGCGCTGAACGCCTCGCTCCAATTGATATCGGTCTGCAGAAACCCGGTGTTGCCGAAGCTGATCCACGTCTCGAGCGCCGCCTTGATGCTGATGCGGCCACCCTGCACTGCATTTTCGGTGTCGATAGCGAGCAACCGCGCGCCGCTCGCCACGATCTCATGCTGCTCGGCCGAGCCGCCGACGAAGCCTTTGACGATCACCGCGCCGAATTGCTTCTGGTAGCCGACCAACAGATCGGCCGTCGTCATCGTACCGCGAAAATCAGCCATGGTTTTGTGCTGCTTATAGGCATACTGGCCGTAGGCCATCGACGAGCGCAGCCTCAGCCCATCGGTCCGGATGTCGCCGAAGGGCGCCGCTGCGAGCCCGCTGTAGACGGACCAGGCTTTGCCGGCGGCGTCGGCGCCAACCCAGGTTTCATAGGAAAATTGAGGGCGGGCCGGCTCGCTGGTGACGATCCAGTCGGCCGCGCCGCCAGCTCGGTCCTGGGCATCAGCGTTGCCGACGCATATGATCGCCGGCGCGAACACCAGCAGGACCGCAACACGGCAGTGACAACGCCCCCACGAACGCCACACAGCACGCCCCGCACGACTAACGGCGAGTTACACGACAGAACACGGATGATAGGTTCGCATTTGATGCGTAGCCGTCAATTCAAAAGTGCTCACCGGAAGAATAATACAATTTATGGATGCTGCCCGTGGCGTGGATTCCCCCACCAGTTGTCTTCAATCCGCTTGCAGCGGCAGCGCGCCACCGCCACTGTCGGCCAGCGATCATTTCATCGCGTCGACTTGGTTCTGCCTCCATGATCACCCAAGCCATTGCCCTCTTGTTCCTCCTTTATGCCGGGCTCGGCGTCGGCGCCGCAGTGCTCCTCATCATCTTCGGGGCGACGCGCATCCTGCCGGCCCCGGCACCGATCACGTGGCCGGCGCGCCTATTGCTGATCCCTGGCGCCATCGCCTTCTGGCCGATGCTCCTCACGCGCTGGCTGCGCACGCGTCATCCGGAGGTCTCATGACCCGAACCTTGCGGAAACTGCATCGCATGCTGTGGCCGCTGCTCGCTGCTGCCATCGGCATCGCCTTCGGCCTGGCGCTCGCCTGGAAGAAGCCAGCGCATGCGGCGCCACTCTCGCCGCCGTCCGCCGTCCTGGAGCCGCGCCCATGAGCACCGGCTATCGCGCCGTCCAATGGAACCGCGCCAAGATCGTCTATGACGTCTGGCTGCTCGCCCTTGTCGCGATCTACATCACCGGTTTCATTGTCATTGGCGCCCAGCTCAGCCCCCCGCCGGATCACCTCGCCTGGATCGATCTTCGGATCCGCGCCTTCGGCTCCTGCGCCTTCTTGATGCTGACCGCGATCTTGTCGATCGGCCCGCTGGCCCGCCTCACGCCCCGCGCGCTGCCGCTCCTCTACAATCGCCGCCATGCCGGCGTGCTCGCGTTCCTGGTGGCGCTACTGCACGCGTTCTTCATGCTGGAGTGGTACGCCGGCCGCAACGCGCTGCACGAATTGCCGGGCGAACTCACCACCTGGACCGACTATGCCAAATTCATCGGCTTTCCGTTCAAAGTACTGGGCATCGGCGCGCTTTTTATAATGTTCCTGATGGCGGCGACCAGTCACGATTTCTGGCTGGCGGTGTTGCGGCCACCCGTGTGGAAAGCGCTCCACATGGGCGTCTATGCGGCCTACGCCCTGGTCATCATGCACGTGGCGCTTGGCGTCGCGCAGTTCGACGCCTCACCGCGGGCGGCGATCATGGCCGGCACCAGCGGCGTGCTGGTGGCAGCGCTGCATCTGATCGCTGGATGGCGCGAACGCCGGCTCGACGGCGGCACCCGTGCGACCCGCAAGGGCTGGCTGATCGTCGGCCCGCCGGAGACCATTCCGGACAAGGGCGCGCGGATCGTCGTGGCAGCGGGCGGCGAGCGCATCGCGGTGTTCCGCGACGGCCACCAGATCGCCGCCGTCACCAATCTGTGCGCCCATCAGAACGGCCCGCTCGGCGAGGGCCGCATCATCGACGGTTGCATCACCTGCCCGTGGCATGGCTATCAGTATCGCCTCGTCGACGGTTGCGCGCCGCCGCCGTTCACGGAAAAGCTTGCCACCTATCGCATCCGCTTGAAGCGCGGCATCATCGAGGTCGATCCGCGCCCGCTGGCGCCCGGAACGCCCGCCGCGATCAACCTCGCAGCGGGCGATCTTGCGATTACGCGTCGAACTTGATGACGCTGCGGATAACTCTGCCCTCCTTCATGGTCTTGAAGCCTTCATTGATCTCGCTGAGTTTGATCTCGGCCGAGACGAAGTCATCGAGGTGCAGCTTGCCGCGCCGGTAAAAGTCCATCAGGCGCGGCATGTCGGTGCGGAACCGGTTCGAGCCCATCGACGAGCCCTGGATGCGCTTCTCGCGCAGGAAATCGAAGCCGTGCAGTTCGATCTTGGTGCCGAACGGCACCATGCCGACGATCGTCGCCGTGCCGCCGTAACGCAGCATCTGGAACGCCTGCTCGGCCGTGGTCTTGGTGCCGAGGCATTCGATCGCGTGATGCACGCCGTCGCTGGGGTTACCGCCAAGCGCCGCCCGGATCTGCTCCACCGGATCGCCGTTCTTGGGATTGATCAGATCGGTCGCGCCGATCTTCGCCGCCATTTGCAGCTTCGCCGGGTTCGTGTCCACCGCGAACACGCGGCCGGCGCCCGCCACCGCAGCACCATTCACCGCCGCCATGCCAACGCCGCCGCAGCCGATGATCGCAACCGTCTCGCCAGGCGCCACCTTGGCCGTATTGACCGCCGCGCCGAAGCCCGTGATCACGCCGCAGCCGATCAACGCCGCGCGGTCCATCGGGAACTCCTTGTCGATCTTCACGATCGCGTTCTCGTGCACGAGCATCATTTCGGCATAGGACGACAGATTTGTGAACGTGTTGACGTGCTGGCCCTTCATCGAGAGCCGCTGCACCTTGCCCGGCAGCGTCTTGACGCTGGTGTCGAGGCAGATCACGGGGCGGCCCGCCGTGCAGTTTTCACACGTGCCACAGAACACCGACAGGCACGTGATGACGTGATCGCCCTTTTTGACGTAGGTCACCTCCGAGCCGACCTGATCGACGACACCGGCTGACTCGTGTCCCAGCACGACGGGCAGCGGATGCGGATAAAGCCCCTCGATGAAATGTAGGTCAGAATGGCAAAGTCCGGCATACGCGGTTTTGATCAGCACCTCGTGCGGTCCGGGTTTCCTGACTTCGACATCCTCGATGACGAGCGGTTTGTTCACCTCATGCAATACGGCGGCTTTCATTGTGCGCTCCTGCTATCGCCATTGATCGTGGGCATCGGCCCAGCATGGGCCAGGAGATCGCTACCGGCAACAGGCTTCACGCCCGTTGACTTGACATCGCCATCACCCCTTGCGCCCGGCCCGGCGCTCGAGCACCAGGGCGCCGCCGGCATCGACGCTCGCTTCGAACGCGGCCGACACGAACGTCGATGTGCCGGATTCCAGGATCATCGCCGGCCCCGCGATCCGCTGGCCCGCCTTCAAGGCGTCGCGCGCGATGGTGTCGATCTTCTGCGGGCGGCCGTCCACCGGATCCCAGAGCAGCCGCGACCCGCTGGCCTTCGCGGCCCCGCTCACGGCCTTGCGGGCGGCAAGCTTGCGCACCTTGTCCGGCTCCGTCGACACCAGCACCGACCAGGATAGGATCTCGATCATCGCGTTCGGGATATGCCGCTCGAACAGGCGGCGATAGTCGGCCTCGAAGGCGTCGCGGATCTTGTCCGCGTCGGCCGCCGTCAGCGCGCGATCCGGCAACGTGATCGCAATCTCGTGGCCTTGCCCGGTGTAGCGCATGTAGGCGACCCGCTCCTCGACCAAGGGCCGCCCTGCCGCCGCCGGCGCGGCCAAGGCCTGCGCTTCTTTGCTCATCTCCGCGATCAGTCCGGTTGCTGCCCCCGGCTCGAAGGCATCGAGCCGCATGAAGCGGCTGCGTACCAGCTCGAATGCGGCTGGTGCCCGCAGGAAGCCGATCGCCGACCCGACGCCAGCGCCCGATGGAATGATGATCTTCGAGATCGCAAGCTTCTCGGCCAGCCGGCAGGCATGCAGTGGCGCCGCGCCGCCGAACGCGATCAGCGTGTGCTCGGCGATGACGACGCCCCGCTCCACGGAATGTACACGCGCGGCATTCGACATATTCTCGTCGACGATCTCGGTGACGCCATATGCCGCCACTTCGCGCGTCAGCCCCAGCGGCTCGCCGACATTGACCTCGAGCGCCCGGTCCGAGCGCTTCGGGTCGAGGCGCAGCATGCCGCCGGCAAAGCCCTCGACGTCGATGCGCCCAAGCACGACATCGGCGTCGGTGACGGTGGCATCGGTGCCGCCGCGATCGTAGCAGGCGGGGCCCGGCACCGACGCCGCGCTATCCGGCCCGACCGTGATGCGGCGCAGCTCGTCGATCCTTGCAATCGACCCGCCACCGGCCCCGATCTCGACCATCTCGATGACGGGCACACGCACCGGCAACCCGCTGCCTTTCAGGAAGCGGGCCGCACGATCGACCTCGAAGGTGCGCGCCTTGAAGGGCTGGAAATCGCGGATCAGGCAGATCTTCGCCGTCGTCCCGCCCATGTCGAACGAGAGCACGCGGCTCTCGCCCCGCTCGGCCGCCACGTGCGCCGCCAGGATGGCGCCGCCCGCTGGGCCCGACTCCACCAGCCGCACCGGAAATTGCCGCGCCGTCGACAGGCTCGTCAGATTGCCGCCCGACGTGATGAGATGGATCGGCCGGCGATAGCCTTCGGCCGCGAGCGCAGTCTCCAGCCGGCCGAGATATCCCGCCATCAGCGGCTGCACATAGGCGTTGGCGATCGCCGTCGAGGTGCGCTCATACTCGCGCATCTCCGGACACACCTCCGACGACAGCGTGATCGAAACTCCCGGGCACAACGTGCGCAGCAGCTCCGCGATTCGCAGTTCGTGCGCCGGATTGGCGTAGGAATGCATCAGCGCGATCGCCACCGCCTGTACGTGCTCGGCCTTGATGCGCCGGGCAGCCTTCTCGACCGCCGCCTCGTCGAGCGCAAGCCGCACCGCGCCCGTGACGTCGAGCCGCTCCGGCACGGTGAAGCGCAGCCGCCGTGGCACCAGAACCTTCGGTTTCTCGATGGTGAGATCGTACTGGTCGAAGCGGCTTTCGTCGGCGATCTCGATCGTATCCCGAAAACCTTCGGTGGCGATCAGCGCGGTCAAGGCTCCCTTGCGCTCGATGATCGCATTGGTGGCCAGCGTCGTGCCGTGCACGATGACGGCCAGATCGGAGAACGCGACGCCGGCCTGCCCCAGCACGTCCCGCGTGCCGTCGAGGATCGCCTGTTCGGGCGCCGCCGGCGTCGTCAACACCTTGGTCGAGAGCAGACGTTTGCCGGTTTCGAGGACGACGTCGGTGAACGTCCCGCCGACATCGACGGCGAGGCGGTGCACAGAATCAGAGGTGGCCATGGGGAGTTGGGTCCGGAGGTGGGATGCGTTCCCGCAAGCTTAGCCGAGCCGACCCAATCCGCAACGTTCTCGTCGAGGGGCGACATCGGCCGAGCCGTGGGCATGTACATCGGGAGGTGGCATCACCCGATCGGCGGCCCGGACAAGATCCTTGTACGGGATGCAATTCGGCATCCGGAATAGCCCCGCGCATCGCGATGCACCAATTCCGTGCCTCTTCACCTTCCCACAACTCGGCTTGTAAAATAGCTTAATCCGCACATCGGGCGCAGGGGACATTTCCATGAGAATACTTTGCCGAATGGCAGGCATTACAGTTTTGGCCGTCACAATATTGAACTCACCAGTGCTGGCCCAATTGGCAGAAACGGGCATTGCACAAATCCATGAATGGAAAAAGGTCGGCAAGAAAACCTGTATCGCCGACCATTGGCACTATGGCAATGGTGATGCAGCAGACCGCGCCAAGGCGCTCGCCGCAGCCGTGCGCAATTGGGAGCAATTCACCGATCTCGATTACGGGACGGTCTGGGGCAAGTATCGCTTGGCCGAGGCCAGAACTACCAAGTGCGAGAAGGCCGACCAAGGCCCCGGCTGGAAATGCTTGGTCGGTGGCCGCGCCTGCCGGCCGAACTGAGCCCTCTCAACCCCGCTTTGGGCCGACCCACGCGTTGAGCACGCGGGCCATCGGATCGGCGCCCTTGGCATCCGGCAGGTTTGCAGCAAGCCGGCGATAGCTCTCGGCGGCGGCCGTGTGATAGCCGCCGTGCGCGCCCATCTCGTCGAGGCCTTCGGCCAGATCCACCATCTCGATCGCCCAGCGCATCGCCTTGTCGTCGAGATCTGGCGCCGCCGAACGCACGCAGGTGAGCAGACCCGGCCGCACGCTGTCGATCTCGGCAACCACCTTGTCATGCAGGCCGACCTTGTTCGCCGCCGCCAGCACATTGGCGAGCAGCGCCGTCGCGCCCTTGTTGGCGGCCGCAAACAGTACCTTCATCTCGGTCGCCTGCGTCAGGCTTGATCCGAGCTGCAACACCGGCATCCGCTCGCTGGCGAGCGCCTCGAGCGCGCTGGCGTTCGGCCCCGACACGTAGAGCCGCGTCTTCATTTTTCCGGCGCCGGGCGGTGGGCCAATAATGCCGCCATCCGAGAACGTAGCGCCGGCCGCCTGCACCAGCGTGGCAATGCGCGCCGTTTTCGACGGCGTGATCGAATTGCAATCGACGAAGTGCAGGTTCCGGCCCTTCAGCGCCCGCGCGAAGCTGGCCGCCAAAGGCTCGGCCTGATCTGACGGCACGATCGACAGGAACGTGTCGGCGGCGGCGATCACCGCCTCGAGGCTGTCGAGGATGCGGACGCCCGCAGTCGCCGCCCGGTCCCGCGTTTTCCCGGACCGGCCACCGAGCGTCGAGACGACGTCGAACCCGCTAGCCTTCAAGTCTGCGGCCACGCCGGCGCCCATGGCGCCGAGACCAAGAACGCCGATAACCTTGGGTTTGCCGACCGTACTCATGGCGATGCTCCTCGCAAAACAACCTTTGCCGAGCATACCCCGCTCTCTACCGAAGAGAAACCTGCGATACCTACTGACTGGTCACCGCGGCTGACGTCGATCCGCGCACGATGCCGCCGGCGTCCAGAAACTCGAAGAGAACGCGATTGAGGTCGGGATCGCGGGCGATCGTGCAGCCTCACCCAGCCTTGGTCAGCCGCGGCCGGTCGGTGCTGGGTGTTGCCGGCGCCGAGATCAGGTTGTCCCAACTCTCGTGGAAGCGCCGGAGATTGCGCCGCGTCGCATCGGCATAGGCCTCCGCGCCGTGCGTCTCGAATACCTCGAGTGCCGGCACCAGCGAACTTGCCGCCGCCAGCCAATGGCGGCGCTTATCCTTCCGCTCGCCCATACGAATGAGTGCGGTGCCGAGATTCATCTGCGTGATCGCCCACTTCAGGGGTTCGGTCTCACGGCGGAATTCCTCGAGCGCCGCATTGTAGGCTGAGATTGCGTCCGCGAGGCGCCCCGTGCCCTGCGGATCCAGTTCGCCGATGGCTGCCAGCGCATTGCCGAGGTTCATCTGGGTCAGCGCCCACTTCTGTGGCACAGCCTCACGCGTTGTGATTTCGAGAGCCGAGCGGAAGGCACTTGCTGCCCGCTCCAAGTGGTTGATCGAGCCCTGCTGTTCACCGAGCCCCAGCAAGGCGAGCCCCAGATTGAGTTGCGCCTCGGCCCAGAGCGCCGGTCCGGCCTCCCGTTCCAGCACCTCGAGCGATCCGCTGTAGGCCTCGATCGCCTCGGCGAGCAGCGGCGTTCCGCCCTCTCGCTCTTCGAGGCCGAGCAGCGCACCGCCCAGCCCCATCTGCACGGCGGCATGATCGACCGGAAAGCGTTCGGCATCGATCTCGCGCAACGCCTCGCGGTAGGCTCCCGCCGCCTCGCGCAGCACATCGACCGCGTTGTCCCGCTCGCCCGTCAGCGCCAGTGCGCGACCAAGATTCAAATGCGCCAGCGACCAGCTCCGCGCATCGTTCTCGCGCGTCATGCCGTTGATCGCCTTGCGATAGGCTTGCGCCGCATCCTTGAGACGCCCGGAGCCGGTCTCGCGCTCGCCGACCAGCAATAAGGCGTTGCCGTGACCGAGGCAGGCCTGCACGAGGCCTTTCGGATTGGCGTTTTCCGCCGCGCTGCGAACCGCCTGGCCGTAGATGTTGGTGGCATCGGACAGCGCGCCGCCGTCGGTCTCGTCACGCGCCTTCGCATAGAGTGCATCGGCGCGCTGCAGGTTGTAGCGCCAGGCGCCCTCGCGATCGGTGCTCGGCAGGCTGAGGCTCGCTTCTGCAAAGAGCTCGGCGGCGCTGGCGAATTCGCGCCGGGTCATCGCCAGCTCGGCGAGCCGGGCGGTCGCGCGGGCCTCTTCCAGCATCTGCGACTTGAGGCCAGCCACTTCGTCCTGCAATCGCTCTTCTATGCGACGGCGCGCCTCGCGGATTTCGCGGCGAACGTGGCGCAGCGTCTCCATCGCCGCTTCGAAATCGCCGTCTGCCAGTGCGGCGGCGGCCTTGCTCTTCAGGCGCCGGATCTCAGGCTCGTCATTGGACGGCTTCAAAAGTTGCGCCCGCACATCGCCGAGCCAGCCCGACAATTCCTCGAGCCGTGGGACAATATCGTCGATCCGTGTGCCCTGCTCGTCGACCAGCGACAGGAGGCGGCGCATGGCCTTTTCGGTCAGGCCAAAACGTTCGCGAAGATCGGCCAGCAGCACCGGGCCGCCGACGGACTCCAGCCGCTTCGTCATACGCGCCGAAAGACCCAGACTGCGCAGGCCGCTCGCAGCGCTCTCTGCCGGAGCCACTGCGAGCTTGCTGGCCTGACTGGCGATGAAGTCACCGATCGCGGGGGCCATTCCCAGCAGGACGGCCGGAGTATCCAGAAGATGGGCATAGACTCGATCGATCAGGAACAGCGAGACGTCATCCTTCAGGTTGGCAGAACTAATCGCGCCCTGGCTGCGGGCACGCGCAAAAATGTCGACCGAGATGCGCCGGGCGATCGGCTCGCTGGCTCCGGCCGGATCACTCGATCGGGCCCTCTCGATGGCCTGGGACAGGTGGGCATGGGCCGGGAGAAACGTGGCAAGGATGCTGGCAATCACGACGGCGTGGTGCTCCAGCACCTGCTGCGTATGGCCCCGGGTCTCCGCGCTGACCCAGATTTCCCGGGCCAAGGCATCGACGATACCGTTCAGCGCGACCGCGTCACCGCGGACCTGCAGCCATCCGCTGAATTTGCCGCGATTGGCGAGCGCCTCCGGGGAAATAGCCAGATCGCATGCTGGCGCGGCCGTCAGGATCGCCGTCCCGGCCAATTCGCCCAATGCCTCGAAAAGCGCCATTCGTGCCCCCGCATCCCACCTGATTCGCCACATAAGATATTGCCGAATTCTCTCAGCAAGGGAACGGCACGTCGATGGATGCTACCAGGATAATGCCGATGGTGCGGTGCGAGGCACACTGATTCGATTTACGTTTTGCCGACTGTCGAACAAGCCGCAGAACCGGGAACACGCGCCGCCGCAGCGGCGGCGCAGCGGCGGCGCAGCCACCGACGCACACTGTGGCTTTACAGACACTGCCCCCCAACTCGGAAACCCAAGCGACCGCCATTGGCATCCTGCCTCAGGCCCGTCCGGGTTCGTAACGCCGTTCTCGACGCCCCGCTGGCCAGGTCGTAAGCTCGGCCGGTCGCCGTAACCCGGGAGCGCGAACATGAGCGGAGAGAATTGCTTAGCTGGCTTGAAGATCCTCGACCTCACGCAATTCGAGGCTGGCCCCTCCTGCACGGAAGCGCTCGGTTGGATGGGTGCCGACGTGGTCAAGGTCGAGAACCCGGGGGCGGGCGATCCGGGCCGCTCGGTCGGCCGGATGGCGCCGGACAAGGATGGCAACTATTTCCTGCAGTACAATTCGGCCAAACGCTCGATCGCGGTCAATCTCAAGGATCCGAAGGGTCTTGAGATCGTCAAGAGCCTGGCGAAGCACGCCGATGTGATGATCGAGAATTTCGCGCCTGGCGCCATCGAGCGGCTGGGCCTTGGCTACGACGTGGTCAAGGCGATCAACCCGGCGATCATCTTCTGCCAGATCAAAGGCTTCGGTGCGGGCAGCCCGATGGAGAAAGGCCTCGCGTTCGACATGATCGCGCAGGCCTGCGGTGGCCTCATGTCGCTCACCGGCGAAGAGGACGGACCGCCGTGCAAGCCGGGCGCGACGCTCGGCGACACGGGAACCGGCATGATCATGGCCATCTCGATCCTCGGTGCCTATGTGCGGCGTCTGCGAACGGGTCAGGGCGAGCATCTGCAGGTCGCGATGCAGGACTCGATCCTGCACTACATCCGAAATGCGTTCGCCTATATGGAGCGCACCGACATGAAGCCGGCCCCGCGCGCAGGCTCGAAGACGGTCGGCGGCGGCAATCCGCCGATCGGGGTCTATCCGACGAAGGGCGGCGGACCCAACGACTACGTCTACATCTTCACGAGCCCGGCCAACCCCGAGCACTGGACGCGGCTGCTCAAGGTGATGGGTCGCGAGGAACTGATCGGCGACAAGCGTTTCGAGACGCCGGCCGCCCGCACCGAGCACCGCGCGGAGGTCGACGCGACTCGTCACGGCATGGACGCGCCAGCACGACAAGCACACCGCCGCCCGCCTCGTCTCCGGCGCCTCGATCCCGGCCGGCCCCGTGCTCGATACGCGCGAGATCGCCGACGACAAAACGTTCGAGACCCGCAAGATCCGCCAGACCATGCAGCATCCGGCGCTCGGTAACTACGTGATGAGCGGGTGGCCGGTGCGCTTCTCGGGCGAGCCGCCCGCGATGAAACCGGCGCCGACGCTCGGCCAGCACTCGGGCAACGTGCTCGCCGACTGGCTGAAGATGGATCGCGACGCGATCGGCGCCCTCAAGACCGCCAAGGTGATCGCGGAGTAGCGAGCGCAGGCCCGCCTATGCGGTTGGCAATTCCGGCTCGGTGAGCATGGATTGCCAATCCGGCGCATCGCTGAATGACAGGCCGCGATCGCGCGCGATGTGAATGAGCGCGCGCTCGGCCAGCGCCGTGATCGTCAACAATGGATTGACGCCGAGCGACCGCGGGATAATCGAGCCGTCGATGACGTAGAGGCCGTCGTGAACGGCGGCTGGCCCGGCGCCGGTCTGCGGGGCGAACACCTGCCCCTTGTGGTCGACGACGCCGCTAGCCGCGTCCCATCCCATGCCGCAACCGCCGAGCGGGTGAGCGGTCGCCGGCTGGTGGCCCATGACCGTGCCAGCCAGCGGGTTCTTCACATACGACCCGCCGGCGCGCGTCACCAGGGCGGAGAGCGCCGCGTCGAGCCGCGCGTAAACGGGCTCGTCCTTGGCGCCGGGCCACGTCAAAACCAGCCGGCCATCTTCGAGGCGCATCACGCCGCCGGCTCGATCGTGCGAGACGGCGAAGAACGTCTGCAGGCTCGCCAGCGGCCCCTTGTAGACGCCGCTGATCAGGCTCTGCAGCGCACCGACGAGGCGGCCGTTGGGGACGAACATCAGCGGCAGCGCGGGCGCCAGGGCCGACGGAATTACGCCCTCCTGGATGCGCAGCTCATTGTCGAGTGTTGTCGCGTCGAGCAGATCGATCTGGCCGGACACCGCCGCGCCGACCGCCATCCCCGCGATCTTGGCGGGATGTCCGACGCCGATCGAATTCACCGGCGACTTGGCACCATAACCGAAGGCGATGATGTCGCCGTTGGCCGAGAAGCGCTGGCCCAGGCGGTCCGACACGGCAAGCCCCTGCTCGCGCGAGCGCAGCAGGATTTCGGTCGACCCGAGCGTGCCGGCGGCGAGAACGATGAGCTGCGCCCTCAGCCGCACCGCCTCATCACCGTCGTTTGGCTTGGCGCTCATCGGCATCGCATGCACGATCCAGTCGCCGCTCGCATCCCTGGCAACATAGGAAACGCTGATCTCGGTGAAGATTTCGGCGCCATGGCGAGCCGCGTCCGGTAGATAGGTCAGCGCCACCGTGTTCTTGGCGCCGACATTGCAGCCGCCGCAACAATCTCCGCAGAGTGTGCACCCGGGTTGCGCGACGCCGGCCGCATTGACTGTCGGCTCGAAGCTGACGGCGACTTCAGGTGTATGCGGCGCCGCACCGACAGCGACACTCGCGGAGTCGAGCGACTTGTACTTGGTCATTTCGGCCGCGCCGGCGTGACGGGCAGGCCGCAGCCAACGCCGTGCCCGCGCATAGCCTTCGTCGAGCAGCCCATCCTGCTGGATCTGGCCCGGCCAAACCGGATCAGAAAAGACACGGGCGTCGGGCCGCAACGCCACGCCGGCATTGACCAGCGAGCCGCCGCCGAGCCCGCAACCGACCAGCACATGCATGTCCTCGCCAAGTCGCACATCGTAGAGGCCCGTGGGCGAGCCTGTCTTGATGCGTTTTCCCGTTACCTGCATCTCGTGGCGCAACTCGGGAAACCGCGACGGAAACGTGCCGGTGAGGAACTCGCGGCCCCGCTCCAGCACCGCCACTCGCTTGCCGGCGCGAGCGAGACGCGACGCCGCCACGCCGCCACCATACCCCGAGCCGACGACGATCACGTCATAGCGGGGCTTCAACTGGTCGAGCGGGCGGGAAAGTCGGCGCATGCGAACATCGGTTCTGAAGTTGGATTGTCAGAGCTGGTCCGCCTTGTGCCACATTGGCGAGACGCATGACAGCTCGTGCAACACCTGAACAGAGTTCCGCCGGGTGACAACGCGGGCGTTCCGGTATTCAATCGTGGCGAAGGTCAATAATTGGGTAGCCATCATGGCAGAGATCGAACAATCGGTGCGCGAGGCGATCGCGCGGCTTCACGCAGCCATGGCACGCGTTGCGATGGGCGATGTGTCCGCGATCAAAGCGCTCTATTCGCACACGGCCGACGCGACGAGCTTCTACGGCTGGGGCGGCTACGAGCGCGGCTGGGAAGGCGTGGCGAAGCGGTGGGATTGGGCGGGCCAACAGTTCCAGGGCGGCACCGTCAGCTATGAGAACGTGACGACCGTCGTCACCCCCGGGATTTTCTACGTTACCGACATCGAGACCTACGGCGACCAGAGCATGGCGGGCGTTGCAGGCAAGACCGGCTGGACCAACCGGGTGACACACATCTTCCGCTTGGAGGACGGCGCGTGGCGCCTTTTGCACCGCCATGGCAACCGGCTCGAAGCCCAGTTCGAGCCCTCGAAAATACTGACGCCGGCAAAGGCAAGTCCAAGTCGGTGATTGGACCGGAGACGTCAGCACCAAAAAGGAATGTGACATGCTGTTTATGATCATCTCAACGCCACGCCCCGAGAAGCCGTCCTCGATGACACCGAACCGCGAAGCCTATTGGACGTGGCTGGCGCCGCTGCAGGAGAAGGGTCTGTGCAAGGGCGTTTGGGCTCGCACAGGCCGAGGCGCGATCGCACTCCTCGACGTCCCCGACAACGAGACCCTGCACCGGCTCATGAACGAATGGGCGGAGATCGTGCCAGCCACCTTCGAGGTTTATCCCGTGATCGACCCGGGCCCCGCCAAGGAATATTTGAAGCAGCACAAGAAATAGCGGTGGCCAGTGCAGAACCGAACGGGTCTGCCGAATCGAGCATGACACTTCAATTTGCAAAATTGCATCATTTTTGATACATTGATGTAGATGCCCAATCCGTCAATACCGATCCCGGTCGTCTTTTTCGCGACGCGGAGCGGCGCAGAACCCGTTCGTGACTGGTTGAGAGAACTTCATCGGAATGAACGCCGGATTATTGGAATCGACATTCTGGCCGTACAGCAGGGATGGCCTATTGGGCTGCCGCTCTGCCGCTCACTTGGCCGAGGCTTGTGGGAGGTGCGGTCCCGACTTCCAAGCCGCCGGATTGCGCGCATCCTGTTTGCGTTCGTCGACGAGGAGATCGTTCTGCTGAACGGGTTCATCAAGAAGTCACAGAAGACGCCGAGCGATGAGCTCAATCTCGCACTATCTCGACTGAAGGAAATGAAGGCATGACCAAGAAAAAGAATCGCGGAAGTCGATTTGAGGCTTTCCTTGCAGAAGAAGGCCTTCTCGAGGACGCTAGGCTCGGAGCAACCAAAAAAGTCATCGCAGCGCAGATTGCCGACGCCATGACCAAGAAGGGCCTTTCAAAGACCGCCATGGCAGAAGCTATGAGCACGACCCGCGCGCAGCTCGACCGGCTGCTCGATCCCGACAATGATGGTGTTACGCTCGCAACCCTGAAGCGGGCCGCCAAAGCGCTTGGCAAAACCTTGCGCCTTGAACTTGCATAAAGACGACCAATGGAGCCGCCCCGATGCCAGCCACCCTCGGTCAAGGTGATCACAAGTATCGCGTCGTCGAGAATTGGGCGAAGCTGCCCGACGGCTGGGAGTTCATGGACGTCGGTGCCGTTGCCTGCGACTCCAAGGACCGCGTCTACGTGTTCTGCCGCGGCGAGCACCCGATGATCGTGTTCGACCGCGACGGCAACTTCATCAAGAGCTGGGGTGAGGGCGTATTCAAACGCGCGCACGGCCTCCACATCGACAAGCACGACCACCTTTATTGCACCGACGACGGCGACCACACGGTCCGCAAATGCACCACCGACGGCAAGATCCTGCTGACGCTTGGTGTCCCCGGCAAGCCGACGCCAGTGATGTCGGGCGAGCCGTTCCACCGCTGTACGCACACCGCGCTCTCGCCCAAGGACGAGATCTATGTCTCTGACGGCTACGGCAATGCCTGCGTGCACAAGTACGCGCCCGACGGCAAACTCTTGAAGACCTGGGGCGAGCCCGGCACCAATCCCGGCCAGTTCAACGTCGTGCACAACATCGTCACCGACCCGGACGGCTGGGTCTATGTCGCCGACCGCGAAAACCATCGCGTTCAGGTGTTCGACGGCAACGGGAAATATGAAACGCAATGGAACAATCTGCACCGGCCCTGCGGGCTCTATTGCTCGTGCCAAGCCGGCCAGAAACCGATGTTCGTGATCGGCGAGCTCGGTCCGTCGCTGGCGATCAATCTCAAGTGGAAGAACCTCGGGCCCAGGCTCTCCATCGTCGACGATCAGGGCAAGTTGATCTCGCGCCTCGGCGGCGAGGAGGGTGCCGGGCTCGATACCGGCAAGTTCATCGCGCCGCACGGGCTCGCCATGGACAGCCGCGGCGCCATCTACGTCGGCGAAGTGTCCTATTCAGGCTTCGGACAGAGCTTCCCTGGCCAGACCATGCCCCGCCCGCTGCGATCGCTGCAGAAACTCGAGCGCGTCAACTGACCAAGTTGCGCGAGCGTGCCCAATTGAACGCGCTCGCCGCCGGGAAGATCAGCGCTGCACGTTACGGCTGCGCTGTGGGGTGCCGAACTCGCGATGGCAGATATCCGCGAGCTTGGCCACGCCTTCGCGCAGTTGCGCCTCGGTGGGATTGGCGAAACACAGCCGCAGCCTTGATTTCGAGTGGACCGGGTCGGTCGACCATTCCGGTCCCGGGTTGATGGCCACGCCCTCTTTCGAGGCCGCCTGGAACAGCTTCAGGGTATCGACGTTGTCCGGCAGCTTGATCCACAGGAATATGCCGCCGGCCGGCGCCTCGAACTCGGCAGCCGTTCCGAACTCAGCCGCCAGCGCCTCCGTCAAAACATCGAGCTTGCGCTTGAGCACCTTGCGCAGGCCACCCACGTGCGCATCGAAATGCTTCGAAGCGTACTCGCAAAGGATCATCTGTTCGAGCGCGCCGGTGCCGCTATCCGTCTTGCAGGCGAGCAGGCGGCTCATCAGCGGCCAGTCGGCGACGAGATACCCGAGACGCAGCGCCGGCGCGATCGATTTCGAGAACGAGCCAATGTGAATGACGCGATCATTGCCGGCCAGCGCCCGGATCGCGCGCGGCCGCTTGCCGTCCCAGGTCAGATCCGCATAGCATTCGTCCTCGAAGATCGGCACGCCGTACTGGTCGGCGAGGGCGATGATCTCGCGGCGGCGCTTCTCGCTCATAATCGTCGCCGTCGGGTTTTGTACCGTCGGGATCGTGTAGATGAATTTCGGCATCTGCCCCTTCGCCTTGAGGTCGGCGAGCGTCTTGCCTAACTCCACAGCGCTCAACCCGTCATGATCGACCGGAACGCCGACGGCAGTAGCGCCGCTCTTGCGCATCCGGTTGAGCGCGCCGCCATAGGTCGACCGTTCGATGATGAATGTGTCACCGGGACCGAGCAGCACCCGATTGATCAGCTCGATGCCCTGGCCCGAGCCCGACGTGATCAGAATCTCGTCGGCCGTACACACAATACCGGCATCGGCCTTGAGCTTTCTGGCGACGAACTCGCGCAGCGGTCGATAGCCCTGCGCGCCGCTTTGCATTCCATACGTCGCGAGCGTGTGGCCCTCGCGCTTCAGCACGGACGCCGCCGCCGCGATCAGGCCGTCGACCGGTACATTCTCGGCATCGTTGTGCCCACCGACGAAATTGTACTTCGGAAATCCAGCGAACTTGACGGCTGCCGGCGGCAGATCGGGGCGAAGCAGTTTTGCGTAGTCGATCGTGGCCGTTGTCATGGAGAACCTTCCGGAGTTGTTTTGTGGAGCGTGAGGGGATGATGTCGTCAAATGAGGTCTTTGACGGCCGCGTGATACTGGCGCATGGCGTCGAGGTGGGCGGCCATCGACTTGCCGGCGATCCGCGTATGGGGCCCGCGCGCATAGGTGCTGTTGACGGTGACATGCGTGACACCGAGCGCTTTCCAGCCCTGGAATTCGCGGCGCCAGTCGTCCGGTCCACCAGCGCCCGTCGACACCCAGACCTCCAGCCCGATATCGGCAGGGTTGCGCCCGGCTTCTCTCGCGTAACCGCGCAACTTCTCGAATTCGCTCTTGGCCTTGTCGCCGAGGCCATGCGCCAGCATGATCCAGCCGTCTCCCCACTTCGCGATCCGCTGCAGCGTCACGTCCTCGTGGCCGCCGAACCAGAGCGGGATGCGCCGGCCGGTCGGCAATGGATTGATGCCGGCGTCCTCGATCGTGTGCCATTCGCCCTTGAACGTGACGTGGCGGTCGGCCCACAGCGCCTGCATGACGCGCACCTGCTCTTCCGACCGCTTGCCGCGATTGGCGAAGCTCTCGTTGAGGCCCGTGAACTCGACCGGGTTCCAGCCGATGCCGATGCCGAACCGGAAGCGGCCGCCCGAAAGCACGTCCAGCGAGGCCACCTGCTTGGCGACCAGCGCGGTCTGGCGCTGCGGCAGGATCATCACCTGCGTCGAGAATTCGATGGTCTTGGTGCAGGCGCTGAGGAACCCGAACAGCACGAACGGATCGTGGAAGCAGTCGGCGGACGTGTTGCGTTGGCCCCAGTCCGGCCGGCTCGCGACGTTGACGCCGAGCACGTGATCGGGTGCCCCCAGGTGGTGGTAGCCGAGGCCTTCTGCGGCTTGCGCGAAGTCGCGGACCGTCACCGGGTCGCCTTGCAGATCGACCAGAGGCAGGGTGATACCGAGTTTCATGGAATGTCTCATTGGCTGGACAACCGGTTCTGCATCGATGATTGCATAGCAGTGGCGACAATCCCAGAGCTGACGCGCCGCCGGGATCAGGGCATCATGGTGCCTCGTCATCGAACCAACCGTCCGCGCCATTGCGGACGGCTCGCACCAGAGCAGGACCCCAGATCATGAAAATCGGATTCATCGGCCTTGGCATGATGGGCGCCAGCATGGCGTCGAACCTGCAAAAGGCGGGCTACAAACTTGTCGTGCACGATATGCGGCGGCAATCGGCGTCGGCGCATCTGAACGCGGGCGCGGAATGGGCGGACTCGCCGAAGGCGCTTGCCGCCATGTCGGACGTCGTCTTTACGTCGCTGCCGGGGCCGCCCGAGGTCGAGCAGGTGGCGACCGGCGCCGATGGCCTGCTCGACGGCTTGAAGCCCGGCACTGCCGTCTTCGATCTGTCGACCAACTCGCCGACCCTGGTCCGGCGCATCCACAAGATCTACGCCGACAAGGGCCTGCATTTCCTCGATGCGCCGGTGAGCGGTGGCCCGGCCGGCGCCAAGTCGGGGCGGTTGGCAATCTGGGTCGGCGGCGATCAGGCCGCGTTTCGACAAACACAAGGCGATGCTCGACGCCATCGGCGACGCGGCGCGCTACATCGGACCGATCGGTGCGGGCTCGGTCGCGAAGCTCGTCCACAATTGCGCGGGCTATGCGGTGCAGGCGGCCCTCGCCGAGGTCATGACGCTCGGCGTCAAAGGCGGCGTCGAGCCTGTGGCGCTGTGGGAAGCTGTGCGCACCGGCGCACTCGGCCGCGCGCGCACGTTCGATCGGCTCGGCGACCAATTCCTGGTCAACACCTACGAGCCACCGGCCTTTGCCTTGAAGCTCGCACACAAGGACATGACGCTGGCCACCGACCTTGGCCGCGAGCTGGGCGTTCCGCTGCGCCTCTCGACGCTGGCGCACGCCGACATGACGGACGCGCTCAACCGCGGTTGGGCGGCGCGCGACAGCCGCGTATCGATGGTGCTGCAGGAGGAGCGCGCCGGCGTCAAGATCGAGGTCGAGCCGCGCCGCATCAAGGAGGTGTTCGAGCGCGATCCGCCGTACGTGGGGCCCGCGCCGAAGGCGTAGGGCGCAACGCGGCTACCCAACCGTCACACGCGCGGGCGCGAGCGCGAGCCCCGCCGTGTCGACGCGCATCCGGTAGACGGTGCCGCACCGCTCGCTCGGCCCGCCGCGCGAGCCGGTGACGACATAGAGATCGCGCAGATCAGCGCCACCGAAACAGAGGCTCGTCACCATCGGCAGCGGCACGGGCACGTCGCGCCGATGCTGGCCATCAGCGCCGAACACCGCGATCCGCCCGCCGCGCGCGTCCGCCACCCAGACCGATCCATCGCTCGCAACCTTGAGTCCATCCGGCACCTTGCCTTGTCCCATATGCGCGAAACAGCGCCATTCACTGACCGCACCGTCATCGGCAAGATCGTAGACGCGGATCAGCTCGCGCCGCGCATCGCAGTGGTAGAGTAGCCGGCCGTCCGGCGAGACGCCCATGCCGTTGGTCACGAGCACGCCGTCTGATACCGCCCGCGCCCGCCCGTCGAGTTCGATGACGTAAAGGTTGCCGGGCTTCATCGGCTCGTGTGCGAACAGATTGAAGGCGACGGAGCCGGCGAAAACGCGGCCCTTGTGGTCGGTCGTCAGATCATTGAACCCCTTCGCCTCAGGCGCGGTCTTGGCGTCGAGGAGGACGTGCGAGGTGGGAGCCGACAGCGATTGATGGATGATCTCGCGGCCACTGCAGACGAGGCCGCCAGCCGCATGCAACGCCATGCCGCCGACGCCGCGCCGCTTCGGCACCACTTGTGTGACTTGATCCTGGGCGTCGAGCAGAAACACGCCGCCGCCGATGACGTCGCTGAAGTAGAGGCCCTTGGCGGGGTCCCACACCGGACCCTCGATCAACCCGTAGCCCGTCGCAACTTGTTGCATCTTCGTGCCTCCGTGAGCCGGCGTTCGCGCATGGCGCCCGACGCGGTCCCGCCCGCCTCCGGCCCGGCAACTTTCAGGACTATAGGAGGCACCAGCGCATCGGCCAACCGCGACGGCATTGCCCCCTTTCGGGCTTCGCAAGACTTATCGTTTGTCATCCTCGGGCTTGCTGGCCCTCGGCGCAGGCCGATGGGTCCCGAGGATGACAATTGCGCGGACCTGTGACTTCAGAAAATGGCCCGCCGCGTTATCGGGTTATCGCGCGGCGGGGATGGCTTGCCTGCGTATCACGTCGGTTCAGCGCATGACCGCAGGCCGACGTCACCGACAACGACCCGCATGGTTCGCACATCTGCTACAAGAGCCGTGCCTACGACGAAGCCGATGGAGGCGCTCGATGCTGACGGGTCATCTTGCACTTGTTTTCGCAGCGGCTTTCGCCGAGGCGGCGTTCTACATCAACTTTGCCGAGCACCCCGCTCGGCTCAACTCGACGACAAGAGCCTGCTCAAGCAATGGAAGCCGAGCTACGATGCCGGATACACTATGCAAGCGAGCTTGGCGATCGCGTCCGGCGCTTGCGGCCTGATCACGGCGTGGTTGACCAAGGACTGGCGCTGGATCGCCGGAGCGATACTCGCTCTCGCGAACTGGCCTTACACCATGCTTTGCATCATGCCGACCAACCATAAGCTGAAGGCCATTGCGGAAATGACGCCGGTCCGGCTTCTCGCGCCATGTTGGTGACTTGGGGACGGCTGCATTCTATCAGGACGCTGCTTGGAACCGGCCGCAACTGCAGCCTTTCTCTGGGCGCTCCATTGAACGACCGCTCAACCGCCAACCGTCTCCATCTTCACCGGAAACAGCGGCGCCAACTCGTCGACCTGCATGATGTGATAGACGGAGAACCGATAGGCGTCGCCCGCCGTCAGTTCCGGCGGCGTGAACGGGAAGCCGAGATTGCCGGCTGTCGAAATGCGGCCCGGGAACGGCGCGTGCAACAGGTACTGCTTGGCCGTCGCGGCGACAGCGCGCGCCTCGTCCTCGTCGTCGCCGATGCACTCGACGATGACGCCGACCTCCTCCGGCAGCTGCGAGACCGGCTGCGCGCCGACGACGCCGCGGCCGTAGAAGCGAAAGTACATCTTGTAGGGGTTCTTCGGATCGGGCGGCACCAGCTCGCGCACCATCGCCTCGACGCTGGCGGCGATCTCGTCCGCCTTCTCGATGAACACTGGATCGGTGGAGCCCGCGACCATGATCGCGCGGGCCCCGACCCGCGTCGCGCCCTCGATCTTCACCGAGAACTGCTTGGCCGGCACCCAGCGCCCGCCGGAGACACGGCATCGACGGTCGTCGACAGCCTCGAACTTCGAGTTCTCAAGGTAGAGCACGCCCTCGGGCTCGGCGACCGACAGCGGGTCCGCCTGCTCGTAGAGACCGTGCGCAGCCACCGACATCGGCGTCGCCCGCCGGATCGGGTTCATGCTATCGAGGACGAAACTGTCGCCCTCGAGAGTGCCGAGCATGGCGTCGCGCCCGCCGCCCTCGCAGCAGAGCGAGGCACACTCGATGATCTTCGCCATTTGCAGCGCCGGCCCGATTGGGAAGCCAAGACGCGCCGGCAGCGACGTATAGATCGCCGTATCGCAGGCGCGCCCGGCGATGATCACGTCCGGCTCCATGTCGATGGCGCGGATGAAGGCCTCGGTGCCCATCTGGCCGACAATGCAGGCCGCGCCGTCGATCTCGGCGTCGGTCAGCGCCGGAATCGGGCCGATCGAGGCGACCTTGCCCGGCCCGCGCCTTCGCCTTGATCAGGTCGCGCGGCATCTCGGCGGTGATCGTCGCCAGCTTGAAGCTGAGCTTCTCCTCGCGGGCGATCTCGCGAATGATCGCCAGCGTCTGCTCAAGATGTACGTCGCCGCCAGCCGTACCTGCGGTACCGATGATCAGCGGCACCTTCATCGCGAGCGCCCCGGTCAGAGCCAACTTCAGGTCGCGCTTGGTGGTCCGATATGCGGTCGCGAGCTTGCCCGAGCCCAAGTAGTAGGGACCTGGATCAACCGAGCCCATGTCGGCGCCGATCAGATGCAGGTCGCGCTCGAGACCCGCACGGAACGCCTTCTCCGCGATGCCATAGCCGAGCTGGCCCGAGGCCGACAGAATGCGAAGCGGCCCCCGCTCCTTTTCCCATTTTTGAATGACGCGCTTGAAATTGCTCATATCTCGACATCCACCATTGGCCGGTGCTGCTGGGCGCCGTAGACGTCCGTGTCGCCCGGCGAGCCGGCAATGACCCGGCGCGGCAGCACGATCTTGATGGCATTGGCCGCCGGATAGGGAATGACCTCGGCTTCGGCGACGCCATAGCGTTGCGCGATGACGGCGGGTTTCAGGCTCGCCGCCTTGAGGGCCCGCTCGTAGAGCTTGGGGTCATCGAACATCAGGTCGATGGTAACCTGGGTCGGGCCGGCATTCTTCGAACGAATGACGCGGGCCGCGTCGCGGAGGCGCATCGCCTGTCTCCTGATGATGGCGTGTCTTTGGCACAGTCTAGGTCGCGCACGAGGCCCGGTCCACCAGCGGCTTCGCGCCTTCATGCGCAATATCATCGCTGCTTGACGGCGCCGCTCGCAACCAAGGCCTTGATTTTCGCCGGTTCGAAGCCCCAATCGGTGAGGATCTCGGTGCTGTGCTCGCCGGCCCAGGCGGGACCGCGGGCGACGGCGCTGCCGGTGCGCGAGAACTTGGGCGCAGGGCCCGGCTGGATGACGCCGTCGACGGAGACAAACGAGCCGCGCGCCGCATTCTGTGGATGCTTCGGCGCTTCGCTCATCGACAGCACCGGCGCATAGCAGATCTCCTTCTGTTCCATGATCTCGGTCCACTCGGCCCGCGTCTTCGTTTTGAAGATCGCAGCCAAACGCGCGCGCATCGCCGGCCACTGCGCGCGGTCGGTCTGGGCCGGCAGCGTCTCGTTGGCCAAGCCGACGGTCTCGAGCATCACCTTGTAGAATTGCGGCTCGTTGGAGCCGATGCAGATGTGCGTTCCGTCCTTGGCTTCGTAGACGTTGTAATGGTGACAGCCGCCGTCGAGACGGTTCGACTCGCGCTCCTCTTTCCAAACGCCCGCGGCAAGCGCGCCGTACATCGGCGTCATGAGCGACGCGGCGCCTTCCACCATGGACGTGTCGACGACCTGGCCTTTGCCGGAGCGTTGCGTCTCGATGACGGCCGCCAGCACGCCAACCACCATGTAGAGCGCCCCACCGCCGTAGTCGCCGACCAGATTGAGCGGCGGCACAGGTCCCCCCGACTTGGTGCCGATCGTCGCCAGCGCGCCGGTCAGGGCGATGTAATTGATGTCATGGCCCGGTGTCTTTGCGATCGGGCCGTCCTGGCCCCAACCGGTCATGCGGCCGTAAATCAGTTTCGGATTGCGCTTCATCGCCACCTCGGGGCCGAGCCCCAGCCGCTCCATCACGCCGGGCCGGAACCCCTCGATCAGGATGTCGGCCTTGTCGCAAAGCGCGAGCGCGGCTTCCACGGCCTCCGGCTTCTTCAGATCGAGCGCGATGTTGCGCCGCCCGCGCAATGTCGTCTGAACCTTGGGCGCGACCGCTTCCTTGCCGACAGCGGCAGCGCGATCGATGCGGATCACTTCAGCGCCCATGTCGGCGAGCATCATGCACGCAAACGGCCCCGGGCCGATGCCCGCGAACTCCACGACTTTCACTCCGGTCAGCGTGCCCATGCGGGTCTCCTGTGTGACTTCGACAGATGCGATCGACCCGTGCCCAACCGAAGCCCGGCACCGGATCGGTCCCTTATTGCGTCAACGGCATCACGTCCTTCGCAAAGGCTTCGATGCGATCCAGCGAGTGGTTGAGATCGCCGCTCTCGAAGCCGATGATGACATGGCGCACGCCTGCCGCGACGAAATCCCGGACATCGCCGGCAATCGCTTCCGGCGAGCCGGTGAAGGTGGTGCGTGAGCCATCCGCATCCGTGCGCGCCGTGCCGAGACTGAGGCCGTTCGCATAGACGGCGACGTCGATCGACGCCGGATCGCGTCCAGCGGCCAACGCTTCGCGGCGGACGTCGGCAAGGGCAGTTGCAAATTTCTCGGGTCGGTCGAGCTGAGCCGCCGGATTGCGGATCGATGGATACCAGCCATCGCCGAGGCGCCCCGTCCGGCGGCGGGCGGCGGCACCTTCGCCGCCGACCCAGATCGGCGGGCCGGGTTTTTGGACCGGCTTTGGCTCGAACACCAAGCCGTCGAGCTTGGCATAGATGCCGTCACCTTTGGGTTCGCGGCTCGACCAGAGCTGTCGAAAGGCATTGATATAGGCGTCGGAGGCCGCGCCGCGATGCTTATAGGGCGGCGAGCCGAGCGCCGCCATCTCCTCCTCGAGCCAGCCGACGCCGACACCGACCGTCAGTCGGCCACGCGAGAGAACGTCGATCGTCGACAGCACCTTGGCGGCGAGGACCGGCTGGCGGTGCGGCACCACCATCACGGAGGTCAGCAGGCGCACATGGCGCGTGATCCCCGCGATGTAGGCGAGACACGACAGCTGCTCGAGGCAGTAGCCCGTGACATTCGAGGGATGTTTGCCATCTGCAGCGTAAGGGTAGCGCGAGGAGGACTGCCGCGGGAACACGATATGGTCGGCAATCCCGAGATAGGCATAACCGAGCCGGTCAGCCTGCTGCGCCAGGGCCGCCAGACCTTCCGGTGTACCGGCCGCACCGCGCGGCCCGAGATTGAGACCGAAATCCATGGGCGTCTCCCGTTGCTGCCCCAAACCTCATGCAGCGATGCCGACGGTTCGACCACCCTGCGCACTTGAACTACCGATCCACTCTCGCTCAGGTGTCATCCTCGGGCTTGTCCCGAGGACCCATTTATCAGCTTGCTCGATCGCTTCGTATGAGTGAATGGTCGCCGCGCATGAGGTCCAAAGTTCAACGGCACCATGCCGGCACCTTAGATCCCCGGGACAAGCCCGAGGATGACACCGCTATGTACTCATTTCTCGCCGAGCTTGGGCAGGCGATAGCGATCCTTGGGATCGAGCCAGCCTTTGAAGTTGGGCTTGCGCTTGCCGGCGAAGGCGGCACGCAACTCCATCAGATCCGACTTGTCGCCGTGGTCATGCAGCTTCGCGGCAAGCGCGTCTTGCGCCGCCGTCGGCTCGGGCCGCATCTGGCGCATCATGTGCACGGTGTTGACGCGCGATGCCGGCGGAAGGGTCAACAGATGCTCGGCCATTGTGATTGCCGTCGGGATCAGTTGGTCGGCCGGCGCCAGGCGATTGAGGAAGCCGATCTGATGGAACCGCTCGGCGGTGAAGCGGAAGCCCAGCGCCATCTCCATGGCGATCGGATAGGGCAGGTTGGCGACGTGGCCATGATTGTAGCCACCGACCAGCCAGCGCTTCGCCTCCGACACCTCGAACACGGCCTCGGGCACCGAGACGCGCAAGTCGGTGCGCTCGACCAGCATGAAACCGCCCCCCATAGCGAAGCCGTTGACGGCCGCAATCACCGGCTTTTCCAATGTGCCGTCCATGAACGGATTGACGATATCGCGCCGGCCGCCAGGCTTGCCCGTCTCCAGCGTCTCCTTCATGTCCTCGCCCGCGCAGAAGCCGCGCCCCGTGCCGGTGAAGATCGCGACCTCCAGCTCCTTCGACTCGCGGAACATGCTCCAGGTATCGGCCAGCGCCAGCCGCATCTCGGTGTTGAGCGCATTGAGACGCTCCGGCCGGTTCATGCGCACCACCAGAATTTGGCCGAGACGCTCGGTTTCGACGACTGCCATGCGGTCTCTCCTCGGCTGGGCGCCTCACGCGGCGCGCTCAATCTCGCACAACGTTAGCGCATGCCGCCGATGACCGCCAATCGGCAGATGACGCCGCCACGCCGTCCGGACGCAGCGCACCTCCGGGATCAACCGTTTGCAGCCTGCCTGACTTATGCAATGCTGCCCCCGTGCGCGGCATTAACGCACCCCGGCGGTGGGCACTCACTTGGGTCTTCGGAGGAAACAAATGGCCAAAATCGACGGCGCCAAACTGATGGCGCAAAGTTTGAAGCAGCAGGGCGTCGACTATATGTTCGGCATTGTCGGCTTTCCCGTGCAGCAAATCGCGGCCGAGGCGCAGAAGGCCGGCATCAAGTACATCGGCATGCGCAACGAGCAGTCGGCCTCCTACGCCGCGCACGCGGTCGGCTACCTGACCGGGCGTCCCGGCGCCTGCCTGACAGTGTCGGGCCCCGGCGTCGTGCACATGCTGGCCGGTCTCGCCAACGCACAACAGAACTGCTGGCCGATGATCGGCATCGGCGGCGCATCGCCGACCTATCAGAACGGCATGGGCGGCTTCCAGGAGGAACGGCAGGTGCAGATCGCCTCGCCGTTCTGTAAGTTCGCACACGCCGTCGAACACACCCACCGCATTCCCTTCTATGTCGAGATGGCCGTGCGCCAGTCGATCTACGGCCGCCCCGGCGCCACCTATCTCGACATGCCCGACGACATCATCAAAGGCGAGGTCGATACCGAGAAGCTGTCGGTGCCGCCGAAGTGCGCGGAGCCGCCACGCATGGGTGCTATGCCGGACGACATCGCCAAGGCGCTGGCTACGTTGCAGTCGGCGGAAAAGCCGCTGGTCATCGTCGGCAAGGGCATGGCCTGGTCCAGAGCCGAGGAGGAGGTCCGCGCCTTCATCGAGCGCACCAAGCTGCCGTTCCTGGCCTCGCCGATGGGCAAAGGCGTGCTCGACGACAATCACCCGCTCTCGGTTGGCGCCGCGCGCAGCCACGCTCTGAAAGAGGCCGATGTCATCTTCGTAATGGGCGCCCGCCTCAACTGGATCATGCACTACGGCCAGCAGCCGCGCTTCAACAAGAAGGTGCGCATCATCCAGCTCGACATCTCGCCCGAAGCCATCGGCCAGAACGTGCCCACCGAAGTGGCGCTCGTCGGTGACGGCAAGGCCATCGTCGGCCAGCTTAATACGGCGCTCCGGAGCCAGCAGTGGTTCAACGCCGAGGGCACGCCGTGGAAGAAGTCGATCGCGGAGAGTGCGGCCAAGAACGCCAAACAGATCCAGCCGATGATCGACGACAACAGCGCACCCACCAACTACTACCGCGCGCTGAAGGACATCTCGGCGTGGGCGCCGGACAATGCCGTCATTATCGGCGAAGGCGCCAACACCATGGACATCGGCCGCACGCAGCTGCCGAACAAGAACGCGCGTCTGCGCCTTGACGCTGGCACATACGGCACCATGGGCATCGGCATGGGCTTCGCGATCGCTGCCGCCGTCGTGCATCCCGACCGTCCGATCATCTCGGTATCGGGCGACAGCGCCATCGGCTTCTCCGGCATGGAGATGGAAACGGCCTGCCGCTATAATCTGCCGATCAAGGTCGTGGTGCTGAACAACGGCGGCATCGGCAGCGGCACCGAGAAGTACCCCGACGATCCCTTCAACAACCCGCCGCGCGCGCTGATCAACGGCGCCCGCTATGACAAAATGATGGAGTCGTTCGGTGGCAAGGGTTGGTACATCGACGACCCGAAGGACCTGCGCAAAGCATTGGACGACGCCATGAAGTTCAAGGGTCCGGCGCTGGTCAATGTCCAGCTGCACCATGCCGCCGGCCGCAAGCCGCAGGAGTTCGGCTGGCTCACGACCTGACACCGGAACTGTGCAAGGGTGTCCGGCGCGTCATGTGCCGGACGCCTTATTTTTTGGGCAACGCTATTGCGCGGCGTCGCGCAGGCCGAACTGCAGCTCGGCCAACCGGGCATAGAGGCCGCCGCGCGCCACCAGCGCCGCGTGCGTGCCCTCCTCAACAATCCGGCCCTTGTCGAGCACCAGGATGCGATCCGCCTTCTGCACGGTGGCAAGGCGATGCGCGATGACGATCGTCGTTCGCCGGTGCATGACCCGCTCCAGCGCCGCCTGAACCGCAACCTCGCTCTCGGCATCGAGCGCACTGGTGGCCTCGTCCAGCAACAGAACCGGCGCGTCCCTGAGGATTGCGCGCGCAATCGCGATGCGCTGGCGCTGGCCGCCTGAGAGCATCACGCCACGCTCGCCGAGCGTGGTCTCGTAGCCCTCGGGGAGCGCGCGAATGAAGGTGTCGGCGTTCGCGGCTTGGGCCGCCGCCTCGATGTCGGCGCGGCTTGCCTCCGGTGCGCCATAGCGAATGTTTTCGGCGATCGTGTCGGCAAACAGGGCCACGTCTTGCGGCACCAGCGCTATACGGCCGCGAACAGCGGCCAGATCTGCGTCCTTCAGCGGCACGCCGTCCAACCGGAGGTCGCCGTGCGTCGGATCGAAGAAGCGCAGCAGCAGCGAGAAAACGGTGCTCTTGCCCGCTCCCGACGGGCCGACCAGCGCCACCGTTTCGCCGGGCGCGACCGTGAACGTCACATCCTGCAACGCCGGCGCATCGGGGCGCGTCGGATAGGCAAACGTCACATCTTTGAACTCCAGGCGGCCTTGCGGCGGCACCGGCAAGGGTGCTGGTGTCGGCGGCGAGGCGATCTCAGGCCGAACCGCCAGCAACTCGGCCAACCGCTCGGCGGCGCCGGCTGCCTGCTGCACCTCGCCCCAAACCTCCGACAACTCCGCGAGCGCACCAGCCGCAAACAACGCGTAAATGACAAACTGGCCGAGCGCGCCGCCCGTCATTTCACCGCGAACGACGAGCCCCGCGCCGTACCAGAGCACGCCGACGACGCTGCTCACGACCAGGAAGATGATCATCGCGGTCAAGCCGGCGCGGGCCGCAAGCCGCGAGCGGGCAGCTTCAAACGCGCGCTCGACGGCGGCGCGAAAACGCCCCATCACCGTCGCCTCGTGCGTATAGGCCTGCATGACCCGCACGGCGCCGAGGTTTTCGGACGCATAGGCCGACGCTTGGGCCAGCGTATCCTGGGCATCGCGCGAGCGGCGGCGCACGACCCGGCCATAGCCGACGAGCGGCAACACGATCACCGGAATGGCGATCAGCACCAGGCTCGACAGGCGCGGACTCGTCACGAACATCATGACGAACGCACCGATCAGCATGATCGTGTTGCGTACCGCCTGTGAGATGGCCGTGCCAGCAGCCGCCTTCACCTGCGTCGTATCCGCCGACAGCCGGCTCATGATCTCGCCGGAGTGCGAGCGATCGAAAAACGCCGGGCCGAGCGTCGTCAGATGCGAGAAGATGTCGGCACGCAGGTCCGCGACAACTCGCTCACCGAGCCAGCTGACGCAATAGAACCGTACCGAGCTGGCCACGGCGAGCATCAGCCCGATGCCGATCAGCGTCAAAAAGGCGCGATCGATCGACGGGCCGCTCGCGCCCGAAAACCCCTGATCGATCATGTGGCGGACCGCCAGCGGCACCGACAACATGGCGACCGCCGATATCACCAGCGCTACGGCCGCCAGCGCCAGCATGCGCGGATGCTTGAAGAGATAGGGCTGTAACGCCGCCAGGGGCCGCAGCGACCGCGACGACCGCTCGCCGTCGGCGCCCTCGGCCCCGGTCGATGCGCCGCGTTTGCGTCTGCTCACACTCAAGCCCCACCCTTTGCATCCCGATGTCTTTTCATCCCGGTGCCTGGCCGCTGGCCTGACACCGCCGGAGACCGCACACCAACCGGATGCTGCATGCCCTACCCAGGCTCGCGGCTCAAGCGGGGATTGCCGCTTGGCCAGCGCCAGGACGCGACGCCGCAGGCGCGATTGCGCGCGGTCAGGCTGCCGCACTCGCCTCATCGGCGGCGGAAGCCGGAGCCGTGCGCGCCTTCGCCAGGTCCTGTGCCGCGACATAGTCAGGCTTGCCGGAGCCCAGCAGCGGGAGGCGGTCGATTACCAGGATCTCGGCCGGAACACTCAGCTCCGTCGCGCCCTTGAGCTTGACATGGCGCTGGAAGACGTCGCGGGCCGCGTTGGCCTCCTGCGTCATGAGAACGAGACGCTCGCCTTTGCGTGGATCGGGCAATGCCACCACAATCGACAAAGCATTGGGCCAGACTTCGGCCGCCATCGCCTCGACCGCCGACAGCGAAACCATTTCACCGGCGATCTTGGCAAACCGCTTGGCGCGGCCGCGGATCCGGATGTAGCCGTCAATGTCGAACGAGACGATGTCGCCGGTATCGTGCCAGCCATCGGCGGGCGGCTCGAGCACGCCTGGGTTCTCGGCGCGGTAATATCCCAGCATGACGTTCGGACCGCGAACATAGAGACGTCCGCCCTCGGTAATGCCAGGGACCGGGTCGAGGCGCTTCTCCATTAGCGGCGACAGCCGGCCAACGGTGCCCGCGCGATTGGCGATCGGCGAGTTGAGCGCCAGCACCGGCGCGGTCTCGGTTACGCCGTAGCCTTCGAGAACGCGCACGCCGAACTTCTCCATGTAAATCTGACGCGTACGATCCTTGACCGCCTCGGCGCCGGCCATGATCAGACGGATCTTGTGGAAGTCATACGGGTGCGCAGTGCGTGCGTACCCGTTGAGGAACGTGTCGGTGCCGAACATGATCGTCGCGTTCGAGCCATAGACCAGCTCCGGCACGATCCGGTAGTGCAGCGGCGAGGGATAGAGATAAACGGGGATGCCGCCGATCAAGGGCATCATCAGGCCGCCGGTCAATCCGAATGAATGGAACACCGGCAGCACGTTGAAGACCTTGTCTTCGCTGTTGGCCGAGATCCGGCCCAGCGACTGCGCGACGTTGGCGAGCAAATTGCGATGCGAGAGCACGACGCCTTTCGGCGTGCCTTCGGAACCCGACGTGAACAGGATCACCGCCGGGTCGCCGGGAGCGCGCACGACTTGCGCGCCCGACCCTTGCGCGATGCCGCGGATCTTGTCAGCAAACGTGATCGTCTCTCGGATATCCTCGAGATGGACGATGCGCAAACCGGCAGCGCCCAGTTTCTCGATCAGGTCCTCGAGGCGGCCCTTTTCGATGAACGCCTTGGACGTGAGCACGACGTCGACCTTCGCTGCCCTGCAAGCCGAGATGACGTTCACGGCGCCGGCAGTGAAGTTGATCATCGCGGGAATGCGGCCGATCGATTGCAAGGCGAAAAAGGTGACGGCAACGCCGACCGAGTTCGGCAGCAGAACGCCGACCGATGCGCCCTCCGCGGCAAGCGGCGCAAGCTTGGCGCCCAGCACCTGCGCGCCAAGAATAAGCTTCTTGTAGGAGACCTTGCCGCCGAGCGGATCCTCGACCGCGATCTTGGCGGCGGCCCGCGTTTCCTTCGCCTCGACCAGCGCCGAGAACAGCGTTTGATCGATGCGTGCCGTCTCGACGGCGGTGTCGACCATGATGTCCTGCAAGGCTGCGCCGGCGGCCTGACGGCGCACCTTGCCTTTGAGCTCGGCTGGAATCGTGATCTTGCGCGGCTCGAGAATGGTGACGGTGGTTTTCGGGAACCAGCTCCGTTTCACCTGGGATTTCGTCATGTATCCGAGCGGCGACCGTTCCGGGCCTTCGATGCGAACGGGGACGATCCACGCGTCGGCCTTCTCGGCAATCATGGCGGTGCCGTCATAGACCTTCATCAGGCCGCCGGTGACCGTGATGCGGCCTTCGGGGAAGATGACGACGGTCTGGCCGCCCTTGACGATGTTGACGAGTTGACGCGTCGCCAGCGGCTTCGTCGGATCGATGGTGAGTGCGTTGATCACCTTCAGGAACGGCTGCACCCACCAAGCCTTGGCGATGCCAGTATCGATGGCGAACGCGGCATGACCCGGCAGGATCGAATGCATGATCGGACCGTCGAGCAGGCTGATGTGGTTCGGCGCGATGACGACGCGCTCGCCCTCTTTCGGCAGCTTCTCCAGGCCTTTGACCTCGAGGCGCAGCAGGGTTTTAAACAGGAAGCGGCCGAAATCCTGCACGCCATCCCGGCCCCAGGCGCGGAGCACGAGCACCATGGCGACGAGATTGGCAATGCCGAGCCCCAGGAACAACATCTGCAGGCTGACGCCCATGGCTTGGAGAACACCGACAGCGACGGCCGACACCACGATGTATCCGGCCGAGAGCGCATTGACGGCGGCAATCACACGCGCGCGTCGCGCAACTGGCGCCCATTGCTGCACAGCGGCGAACGACGGCACAATGAAGAGCCCGCCGGCAAACGCCAGGCAGAAGAGCGCGATCAGCAGCGGTCCACCAGAGAGGCTCGACAGGAAGGCGTACGCCCCCAAGTCCACGCCCGGCGATGGGTTCGCCGCCCAGACGATGCCAGCGATCTTGAGGGACACGATGCCCATCATCAACGCTGCGAACGGCACGAGCGCCAGATTGGGCCGCTGATGGCTCAGGCGTGCCGCCAGCAGCGAGCCGAGCGCGATGCCGATCGTGAACATCGCCATTGCGAGCGTGGTCACGGACTCGTTGCCGCCCAGGCGATCCTTGATCAGCGTCGGCAGCAGCGAGAGCGCAACGGCACCGACCAGCCAGAACCAGGAGACGATCTGCCCGCCAACCCAAAGTCGCTGGTCCGCCTTGAGATCGCGAACGAGATGCCAAGTCGAGACGAGCGGGTTCTTGGTGATCTGCAAATCCGCCTGACCGGAACCGGTGGGCGGGATCAGCTTCGCCGTCAGCCAGCAGGCCACGGCCATCGCCATGATGATCGACGACAGCATCCACGGGCTGAAGTTGCCGGCGATGGCATAGCCACCGAAGATCGTGCCTCCGAGAATGGCGAGAAACGTCGCAGCCTCAACCAGCGCGTTGCCGGCCGCAAGCTCCTCCGGCTTCAAGTGGTCGGGCAGAATACCGTATTTAACCGGGCCGAAGAGGGCGCCAATGACGCCGAACAGGAACAGCCCGAACAGCAGCACCGGCACCGAGGGGATTAGGAATCCGACGCAGGCAACGGCAGCAACCGCGATCTCCGCGAGCTTCACGCGCTCGGCGACGTAAGCCTTGTCGAAGCGGTCCGCGAGTTCGCCGCCCAGCGCCGAGAGGACCAGGAACGGTGCCATGAAGATCGCCGATGCAAATGTCACCAGCGCGGGGCCGTTGTCGGTGCCGAGCTTGTAGAGAATGAGCAGGCTCAACGACGTCTTCAGAAAGTTGTCGTTCAACGCCGACAACAGCTGGCACCAGAACAGGGGCGCGAAACGTCGGGTGGCCATCAGGCTCGCGAACATGGGATATCCTCGCGTTGTATCGACCGGCTCATTTTAGACCGAAGCACAGACAACTAAGTTTATGTTTCATAATCATATTGCGGTTAATAAATGAGGCTCACGTATCGCCAACTCGAGCCGCCCCTCTGACGAGTGTGTTGCCGCCCTGTGGCGGCGGTGCGGCGTCGCGGCCGCCCGTCAGCAGGTGCAGGCGCGATGGTTTCCCCGGTGCCGCCTGATCCAAAGGCCGCTGTTCGGTTTGCTCCAGGCTTCGCGGCGTCAACACCAGACGCGCCTCGCGATCCGGGACCAGCCGTGCCGCGCGGGCGGCAGGCCCAAGGGCTCGGTTGCAGAACCACTGTTTCAGCGAGGTCAGCATCTTGGCTCTCCATAATTGAACGATGTATACTATCTAACATAGCCGTGAACTTTGTTCAAGTGTTCAATTTCGAGGCGATTTTGCGAAACTCCCAGCCCGGCGCACCGTACCTTCTGGCACCCGGCACCGCTTCGAGAGGCGACCATGAGCCCACGCAACCGATCCGCCGTCACAACACTCGCAACATGCCTGTTGGCGCTCACAGCGTCGCCCGCCGGCGCGCAGGAGACCTATGAAAGCTGGCCCCTGCTCAAGAGCACCTTTCCGTCCACCGGTGGCGGCGGCATCACCATCAAAGGCTACGACCCCGTCATCACGAGCGGAAAGTGCATTACGACGTTCATGGCGGTGGAAGCGGGACCGAATCCCAAGGTTTACAGCAACGTCATCGAGTTCGATGGTGTGCCCGCACAAGGCGGCATCCTCTGCCAGAACGGTAAGTGGCGCGCGTTCGACGGCGGCGCTACCGGCACGACGCCGTTCCGCTTGTTTTTCAAGGATGGCGTGTTTCGCGGCAGCCCGTGAACCGGCGCCGCGCGATGGCGTCAGCCGGCGTCACGCTCGACGACGAGCACGGTGCCGTTGGTGCCGGTGACCTTGACGCGGGCGCCGGCAGTGGCATCGGCGCCTTGCGCCTGCCAGATCGTATCGCCGACGCGAACTTTGCCGCGACCGCCGGCAATGGCTTCCTCGACCGTCACGACACGACCAACATATTGCGCGCCGCGCGCATTGAGATCCGGCAGATCACTTTTGACAGCTTCCGGCCGGGCATAGCGGCGGGCGAAGATCGCCGACGCCATGGCCAGCAGCGCGAACAAGACGAGTTGCAGCGGCCAGCCCATCGGCGTCGCGAGCGCCAGCAAACCGACGACTACGGCCGCTGCGCCGAACCAGGCAAAGTGGATGCCGGGCACGATGGTCTCGAGCGCAAACAGGAGGACAGCCAGGATCAGCCAGCTCCAGGGGCCGAGCGACTGGAAGATATTCATCATGGCGGGACGAAGCTCTGTCTTGCGTGGGGAACGGGAGTTGGATCAAGTCACCTGCGCGCGTTGTGAGCACGCGCAGACCAAGCCGCGTCAGATTTTTGGGACGCTGCCGCCGTTCGCGCGTGAATGGCCGCCGCTATTGCGCCCGAAGGCTTCGCCAGCGATCTCGGACAGGCCCGCCAACGACCCGATCACCGACGACGCGTCGAGCGGCATCATCAGGATCTTCTGGTTCGGCGACTTTGCGATGGCTTCAAGCGCTTTCATGTAGTTGTTGGCGACAAAGTAGTTGATGGCCTGCACATTGCCTTTCGAAATCGCGTCTGAGACCATCCGCGTGGCTTCGGCTTCGGCCTGGGCGGCGCGCTCGCGTGCTTCGGCATCGCGGAAGGCAGCCTCCTTGCGGCCCTCAGCTTCGAGCACGGCGGCCTGCTTCTCGCCTTCGGCCTGCAGAATGGCGGCCTGACGGTGACCTTCGGCCTCCAGGATCTGGGCGCGCTTATCACGCTCGGCCTTCATCTGGCGGGCCATGCTGTCGACGAGGTCGCGCGGCGGTGCGATGTCCTTGATCTCGATGCGCGTGACCTTGATGCCCCACAACTCGGTGGCCGCATCGAGGACGTTCAGCAGCCGGGCATTGATTTGGTCGCGGTTCGACAGCAGCTCGTCGAGGTCCATCGACCCCATGACGGTACGGATATTGGTCATCGTCAGGTTGACGATGGCGCCTTCGAGACCTTCGACCTCATAGGCAGCCTTGGCGGCATTCAGGACCTGGTAGAACGTCACGCCGTCCACCTTCACCATGGCGTTGTCGCGGGTGATGATGTCCTGCGAGGGGATGTCCATCACCTGCTCTTTCATGCTCATCTTGTAGCCGATGCGCTCCATCACCGGGACCAGGATGTGGAGGCCAGGGGTCAAGGTTCGCGTGTAGCGGCCGAAATTCTCGACCGTCCAGGCGTAACCCTGCGGGACCACCTTCACCGTGGACCAGAGTGCGAGGATCGCAAACAGGATGAGAACGAAACCGAGGATCTCGAAACCACTGAGAATATTCATGGACCTGCCCTAGACAATTTGCCGCACAACATGGATGTGGTGCGCCGTTCTCTCTTTTCTAGAGAGGATATCGCAATATAGGGTAAACGATTGATTTATAAATGATTTAGACGACACTTCTCGACGTCGCGCACAAACCGGCTAGCGCTGAAACCGGTTGTAGCTGTCCAGGACGTCCTTGAATTCGGCATTCCGGGTCGATTCCTCGACCAATACTTCAGTCGTCACCTTCTTCAGGGCCTCGAGCGTTGGTCCGGTAAACGGCCGGACCGCGATGCGCTGGGCGCGGATCTGGGTCAGCACGTCGTTTTGCGCGCTGCCGAACCCCGTCGCCCACTTGTCGAGATTGCGCCGGCAGGCTTCGTCGACGAGCCGGCGCTGGCCGTCCGGCATGACATTCCAAAGTGCCGGATTGATCACCAGCTCCATCAGGAAGCTCGCCTGATGCCAACTCGGGTACTGATAGACTGGCGCCGGTAATGGTGCGCGCAGGAACGTTCCAAGCAACGGCGTCCCCGAAAACCAGGCGTCGATCCAACTCGACGAGAACGCGGCGGCGGCATTCTCGGTCGCGGTCAGCGAGACCGGCGACGCGCCGGCCTTCTGGAGGACGTCGGTCAGCACCGGGGAGTTGCTGCGCACCTTCAGGTTGCGCAGGTCACCGGGCGTCCTGATCTCCTTGCGCAGCCACACTCCTGGAGCGCCGCCAATGCCGCACGGGATCACCCTGAGGCTCGAGCCATCGCGCGCGTAAGTCTGCTCAAGCAGGTAGGCGCCCTCCGCGCGCAGCCAGCGGACATGATCGGCAGGAGCCAAGCCAAACGGGATCGCGCCGCCAAAAATCGAGTAGGTCCGGCCCCGGGCGTTGTCAGTGAGCGGGGTGTGCCAGGCCATCACATCCGACTGTGACCGCACCTGGCTCAACACCTCGGCCCCGCGCGCGGCCGCGTCGCCGGTGATCGGCTCGATGGTCAATCGCCCACCGCTGAGGGTGCGCAGCTCTGCGATGAAATCGGGCATCTGCTCGCTGAGGCCACGCACCGTCTCGCGATTGAAGAGCCCGACGGCGAGCCGCCATTTGGCTGATGGCACGGATTGGGCAATCCGCTCGATCTCGGCTTGGGGCAACGCGGCCGGCAGCGTCTTGCGTTCGAACACGGCTGGCACCCGCGACGTCGCCGATGACGACGACGCACCGCCCGGCGATTGTGGCGTCGCGCTCGACGACTGCGCGCTGGCCGGTTGCGCGGTCGTTTGCTGCGCATTCGACGACGGCGGAGCAACGGCAGAACTTGCCGCCGCTTGCGATGACGCGGCTGAGGTAGGCGGTGGTACCGCTGCACCTGGCCGGTTCGGTTCGGCGGCAACCGGTGCCTCCAGTGTCGCAACGCGCACGCGTTGGGCCGGTGCCAACACCAACACGTAATACCAGATCCCCCCTAGCAACGCCGCGCTGGCAGCCGTCCAGCCGAGCACCCGGCCCCGCCCGCCACGCGCGACCGCCGGCTGGGGCGGCACACCCGACCGGATCTGATCGAACGTCACATTCGGCGAGAAAGAACGTGCCGACGCAACCACCGTGGCTGCGGCCTGCGTCGCCGGCCCGATCTTCCCCAGGGGTTGCGCCGCCCGCTCCGCGAGCAGCATCTGGCGCCACTCGGCGACCGTCTGCGGCCGGTCCTGGGCCCGCACGCTCATCGCCGCATCGACCGCCTCGATGAACGTGGCCCGATACGCCTCGCGGTCGGCCGCCATCGGCATGGCCGTCTCGAGATCGCGCGACAGCGCATCAGCCGGCGCCATGCCCGTCACCAGATAGTAGAATGTGGCGCCGAGCGCGTAGATGTCGCTCCACGCGCCTTGCCGGTCGACATCGAGCGCGTATTGTTCCTTCGGCGAATAGCCAGGCGTCACGATCGCATGCACGGTTTTCGAGCGCGTGCTGAGGGCGGCCCGCGCGGCGCCGAAATCGATGAGCACGGGATCGTACCCGTCACGCATGATGATGTTCGCCGGCTTGATGTCGCGATGCAGGATACCGGCGGCATGCACCGCCTCGACAGAATCGAGCAGCTTGACCGCGATCCGGTCGATCTCGGACTGGGTCGGCGTCCGGCCGAGGCGGTCGCGCCATTGGGCGAGGTTCGGCCCCTGCTCGAAGTCGAGCACCATGTAGGCCGTGTTGTTTTCCTCGAACAGCCGCGACACGCGGACGATGTTGGGGTGCCGGAAGCGAGCAAGCGTGCGGGCCTCTTCGAGAAACTTTTGCCGGCCCCAGGCGAACACGCCCTCCTCGCGCGCCGACTTGGCATGCACCGTCGCGCCGTGCTCGCGCAGCGCCATGTCCGAGGGGAAGTATTCCTTAATCGCGATCGGCGAGCCAAGCCGGGTATCCTGCGCCTTGTAGGTAAGGCCAAACCCGCCCTGTCCCAGCACATCCAGGACCTTGTAGTCGCCCGCCAGGACGGCGCCGATCGGCAGGGCTTGGCGATAATCCACGGGCAGCGCTCTCTTGGTGCTCGATATTGGCATTCAACATCTGGACGGTGGCGGAATTCGCCCGGGCTGGCAAGACGATCGGCAATTAACCACCGGCCCGCCGGCTAGCAGACCATGGCCCTCGCAGCAGGTGGGCACGGCTGGACCGCTCAACAAGCCTGTGCACGAGGTCTTGATCGCGGCGGCTGGGAAATGTCGCTGCCGATCTCGGTCCGGGTGCCCGTTCTGGGTGCCGGTTTCCCAGGGGAGCCAAACTGGCTATTCTGCCCAACCAACTCGCTGGAGACTGGACATGGCCAAAGCATTCTGGGTGGCGACCTATCGGGCAATCACCAAACCCGACAACATGGCAGCCTACGCGGCCCTCTCCGGCCCTGCCATCGTGGCCGCCGGCGGCAAAATCCTTGTTCGTGGCTTGCCGAGCAAAGTCTACGACAACGGCGTCATGCAACGTGTCGTCGTCATCGAGTTCCCGAGCGTCGCAGACGCGATCAGGGCCCACGATAGCCCGGCCTACCAAGCGGCTCTCGTAGCACTTGGCGATGGCGCCGACCGCGATATCCGCATTGTCGAAGGAATGGCGTAATAGCCATTGACCAGATCGACCGGCAACTGCCTCGAGAGTAGTCGCCGGTCGATTGATTTTCTGCGCGTGCGCCTATTTCTTCGCCCAATAATGCTCCACGGCGCGCTCAAGCGGCGGCCGGATGCGGGCCGCATGCGGCACAGCGAGCTTGGCGAACGTGCGCTGTGACTCGAGCACCCGGGCGAAGAACGGATTTTTCTTGGCCTCTGCTTCGAACACTTTGTCGGCAGCCTCGAGCTGCGCCTTGAACACCTCATCCGGAGTGCGCATGATCTTGACGCCATGCTTCTCCTCGAGCTCGGCGGCCGCCTTGCCGTCCTGCGCCACCGTGAAACTGGTGAAACGCTGTATCTCGGCCATGGCGGCGGACCGCACCATTGCCTTGATGTCGGCCGGCAGCTCGTCCCACTTCGATTTGTTGATAAGGAACTCGTGCACGGCCGGCGGCTGGCGCATGTCGGGCATGTAGTAGAACTTCGTGACGTTTTGGAAGCCCATCAGGATGTCGTGGCTCGGGATCGCCCACTCGGCGCCATCGATGGTGCCGCGCTCGAGCGCCGGGATTACCTCGCCGCCCGGCAATTGGACGCCGGCGATGCCCATGTGACGCAGCATGTCGAGACCGAGCCCGGATGTGCGGTACTTGAGGCGCCGCAGCTCCGCCAGATCGTTGAACGACTTTTTGAGCCAACCGAACGCTTCCCAGTACGGAACCGTCGTCGTGATCAGGCACATGACGTTGAGCTTCAGCTCTTTCTGCAGCATTTCGTTGTAGAGGTCGAGGCCACCGCCCTCCAGCATCCAGGCGAGAAACTCGTCGCGACCCATTCCAAATGGACCGCCCGGCGGAACGCCGAAGAGACCAGCCGCCGTATTCTTGCCGGTCCAATAGCCGGGCCAACTGTGAGCCGCATCGATGACGCCCTTGTGCGTTGCGTCGAGAACCTCGAACGCCGGAACGAGCTGGCCCGCCGGCGACACCTCGATCTTCAGGCGCCCGGCCGACATTTCTTCTACCGCCTTGGCGATCGTGGCGGGTGAGCCTTGCAGAAGGTTCGCTTGCGGCCATGTGCTCTGCAATTTCCAGATCGTTGCCTTGGCCGCAGGAGCCTGGGCGAGCACCGGATTGATTACCGTGGTCATACTGAAAGCCAGAGGGAGCGCGGTTGCCGTGAGCTGCGCCGCGCGGCGCCAACTGCGACTTGTGACAGACATTGAACTCTCCAGTTGCCATGGACACGATGAGAGTAGGGTCGCCGTTCCGTGGCGGTCAAGCATGCTGCAAGCTGTTGCCGGCGATTGCGGTTGGCCTCCGCAGGGCCTGCGCGAGGCTTTGGATCAGGAAGGTTAAGCGCGCCGCCGGAGCCATGATCACCGCAAATGGCCTGCCGGTCCGATCACGCTTCGCGCGGCAGCACCGAGGCGCTATGCTGGAAACATGCATCCCAATCCCGCAATCCAAGCGCAAAGTCGAGACCCGATGATCCACAATGAGCCCTATTGGTGGGAAGCCGCCCCGCCGACCACGCTTCCGCAAGCGACCGTGGCCAGCCGCGCGGACGTGGTCATCGTCGGCGCCGGCTACACGGGCCTGTCCGCTGGACTGACGCTCGCCCGCGCTGGACGCTCCGTCCAGATTTTCGACCGGCTGCGTCCCGGCGAAGGCGCCTCGACCCGCAACGGCGGCATTGCGAGCGGCAGCATTCGTCCAACCCTTGCCGAATTGGCGAAGTCGGTTGGTGAGGAGCGCGCCAAGGCGATCTACGCCGAATCGAAACTTGCGCGCGAGGATCTTGGCCGCTTCATCGCCGAGGAAAAGATCGACTGCGACTACAAGATGACCGGCCGCTTCTCGGGCGCTTCGAAGCAATCCGACTACGAGGCGCTGGCGCGCGACGCCGACTATCTGAAGGCCACCTACGGCATCGAAGCCTACGCCATTCCCAAGGCCGAGCAGCGCCGCGAACTCGGCACCGATTTCTATCACGGCGGCATGGTGCGCCTGGATATCGGCGGCCTGCATCCAGCAAAATTGCACGCCGGAATGTTGCGCCGAGCAATCGACGCCGGCGTGACGATCCACGGAGAAACGCGCGTCGCTGGCGTGCGCGCGGAAGGCGACGGTTACGAAGTGACGACCGACCGCGGCACGGTTCGGGCCGCGCACGTCATCATGGGAACCAACGGCTACATCGACAAGGCGGATACCTGGTTGCGCCGGCGCATGGTTCCGGTCCGCAGCCGCATCATCGCAACGGCGCCGCTCTCCGACAATCTGATGCGCGAGTTGATGCCTAAGGGCTACATGCTCTCCGAGACGCGCAAGCTGCACTATTACTACCGCCCCTCGCCGGACGGCCGCCGCATCCTGTTCGGTGGGCGCGACGGCACCATCGCGGGCGATCCGGCCTGGCCGACCGAAAGCCTGCGCCGCGCGCTGGTCGACATCTTTCCTGTCCTCGACGACGTGCCGATCACGCACAGCTGGTACGGGCATGTCGCCATGAACCGGGACATGATCCCGCGCATCTTCTCGAGGAACGGCATGCGCTACGCCACCGGCTACTGCGGCTCAGGCGTGGTGTGGGCCCGCTGGGCCGGCCAGAAGGCGGCGCTCCAGGTTCTCGGCAAGGAGGAGGGCGTGTCGGCGCTCGATTTCCGGCCGCCCGCGCCAGTCCCCCTGTTCAATGGCACGCCCTGGTTCATGCCCGCCGTTTTCGCTTGGCTGACCCTGCAGGACCGCGTGAACCATCGCAGCCAGCGCGCCAACCGGGGCAAGCCGCAGCCATAATTCAGCCGGCCTGCAGCCAATCGCGGGCCTTGTCGAGCCAGCCGGGAGCCGTTTGCGCTACAGGCTCGAACGGGTCGGAGTAGAAGGTCGCGCCGGCCGCATCGGCGACCACCCCAACGGCATCGACGAGCGCTGGCGCGCCGGCGGCATAGACGATATCGCCGCCCGCCACCTGAGGCAGATGCTTGATGGCGGCCCCTGCCAGCAAGAGCCCTTGACTGCGCGGCAAGTCATCGATGGCTGCAATCACTGACACGCTCGGGAACTGGTGCGCCAACTCCAAGGCTGGAGCCATGTAGAATGCACCTGTCGTGCGCGAAGCCGCGAGCAGCACGATCGGACGATGCGGGTTCTCCCGCAATGCGGTTGCCGCTACCGCCCAGATCGGCGCGAATCCAGTCCCACTGCCGACGAGGACCAGGCGGTTGTCGAGCCCCGGCCGCAGGAAGGCCTGGCCGAACGGACCTTCGATCGCAACCGGGTGCCCCACTGGAATTGTCTGGCCGAGTTGCGGCGTCACGCGTCCACCACGCACGCGTTTGATATTCAGTCGGATCAATCCATCACTCGCAACAGATGTCATCGCCGACGTCGGGCTAAATGGACGCGCCGGAAAGCCGCGGAAGCTGAAGCGGCAATATTGACCGGGGAACACGGCGAAACGGCGATCCGGCTTGATCGTGACCTCGACGATCCCCTCGGCCATCTCGATCAGCTCGACGACCATGCCCTTCACGCGCACGACCGGCGGCAACGGCTCGATCTCCAGCTTCAGATCCGAGAACACCCTGGCTTGACAAGCGTGCACGATCCCGAATTGCCGGCCCTCGCCGCCGAGCGTGACGCCTTGCCGGACGCGCGTCAGACAAGAGCCGCAACGCCCCGCACGGCAGTCGTGCGGCAGCTCGACGCCGCTCAGCAGCGCGGCATCGAGCAACAGCTGGCCTGACCGGGCATGAAACGTATCGTTTCCCAAGCAAATCTTGTGCAGTCGCGCCATCAATCTACCTCGAGTCTGAAGGGCCGCAAATGGCGGGTGTGCCGCTTCTCGGCGTGGTCGAAGGCGGCCACCCACATCAGCACGCCGGTCTTGATGGGGATGTCGTAGGCGCTGCCGGTGTGGATCCGGCGCACCAACTCCAACGTCCAGCGCCCCGCTGCCCAGCGTGCCGCGCCGCGAATGCCGATGCGCGTGTCGGCGATCTCCTGCACGACCAGAACACCGGGGATCACCGTGCCGTCCGCGATCTTGGCATCGAGCGCTGCCGCATAGGGCACCGACTCGCCGAGCGTCATCCACCACCGCGATCCTTCGCTTTCGCTTTCCGTCGCCGCATCGCTGATCCGTCCCATGGCTGCCGCAATTGCAGCAGGGTCGCGCGGCAGCCGGAGCGGCCGCAGCGCTGTGGCCCCGTCGGGCCCCGCCGCATCCTCGAAGTTCGACTGATAAGGCACGACTCCCGGATCGCGCGCAAAGCCACCCGAATAATGCGATTTTGCAACCGGGGCTGCATCGCCCGGCGCCAGGGGGCCGCCAATATGGCAATTGTCGATGTGCCCGGCGGGCCCGCCGTGCGATGCGCGCCATTGCCAGACGTCCGCTATGCTGCCGTCGACGGTGTAGTGGAGACCGCGACCCGAACTGCTCGGCGGCAGGCTCGACAACGGCTGCCGCGCCAGATGGATCGCCGCACCGATCAACGGTAGCCCCGGCCGGGCCAACAGCACCGCCAGCTTGTCTTCGTGATACTTCGTCTCATCGCCGAGATCCGCACGGCTCGCCGCGATCTGCCAACGCCCGCTGCGCTTGACGAGCGGCAGATGCTTCAGGGACCTCGTCGGGTCCTCCCAGACAAACGCGAAGTACGCATATTGCCCATCGTGGAGCGCACGGATCTCGATCAGCGATTGACGGGTACCACCGAAATCGCCGCCCTGCGTCGTCTGCACGAAAACCGGCGCCGCCTTGGTCCAGGCCGGATCGGAGAGATCGCCATCGAGCTTTGGCGTTTCAGCTTCCGTGATTTCCACCACCCGCAACGCCGGGCGCGAAACATGCTCGGCGCCGACGGCGAGGCTGCAGACCGTGACCATCGCGCCAACGGCCAGCGCCAACGGATGCGCGGACAGCGATACAGGCTTCTGATTCCGGCGATGTTGATCACCTGTTTCCGCCCCGGCAGATGGCGCGTCACGCGCATTCCGTTCCGCCCTCTCTGCCAACTGCTCGGCCAGCAGCTCGGCAAGATCCGGCGGCGGGCGCGCCACATGCAGGGGGCCCGGACGGACAATACGCGAGAGCTGCGCCATCCCTCCATAGGCCGCATGTAAGGCGACATGCGCGACCACACAGGCGATGGACATGAAGGTGGCGTAGAGGTGAATGGCCAGCGTCAATCGACCTGCACCGGCAAACAACAGAACGCCAGTGCCGACTTCGGCCACCAGCGCTCCAATCAGGACCCAGTAGACGAGGATGTTGAGCGCAGCCCATCGGGTCCGCCCGGGGCGCAGCATCGCCAGTAGCCGTGTCTTGTCGAACTGTACACGGGTGGTGAGGCGCGCCCGCCACATGTAACAGGCATAGCCCACCAGCACGGCAGTCATGGCCGTTCCAGCCGCCAGATGATGAAACCACAGATTTCCAACCGGCAGCACCGGATCCAGAATAGCGAGCCAAGCCGCGTCTGGATCGTCAGCCGCAATCCGCAGACCGGTTGCGACGAGCACCGCAAAGGAGCCGATCAGCAGGAGATGAAGAATAACGGTTCCATAGTCCGTCGATCGACGAGGCTGGCTCATTGGTGTTGGCTTCCCCTGCCCCGTGCGCGGCATTGTCATCGACAGGTGTCGACGATCATGCGCATCGGACGGCGTCGCAGCCGTCCTATCCTCCTCATGTTCCCCAATCAGCCACCGTGGACGGATTGCTGTCACCACACGGCCCCTTCTCTGCACGAATGATGGCGACTTTATGAATGTTCATTCAGCGTGAAATGATCGACACGCTGCTCGGCCGGACGGACCTGCGCAATTCCCCTACCGCCCCCCGAACGCGCCGTGCTAGGTGAGCAGCCGACTGAAATGGGCCGTGTTTCAGCTCTCCAAGCCGCCCCGAACTCGACCTTAAGGACCGACGCCGGCATGACACCCTGGCAGACCTACCGCCGCGCCCTCGGCCTGCTCGCGAGCGAGCGCTGGCTGGCCGTTATGCTCGTTGGCGCCGGGATGGTGATCGCGATCATCCAGGTGCTCGAACAGTTGATCTTCGGTTGGGTGGTCGATGCATTGGCCAAGGGGGAAGGCGCGTTTCCGACCATCGGGCTGTGGGCCGCATTGGGCCTCGTTGGCATTCTTGCGAGTGTGGTGGTTGCCGTCGCCGCCGACCGCATGGCGCACCGCCGCCGGCTCATTGCGATGGGAGACGCCTTCGAGCGGGCAATAACGTTGCCGATCAGCTACCACGCCGAGAAGGGCTCGGGTGCCGTCGTTCGCGCCATCCTGGCCGGCACGGATTCACTGTTCTGGAACTGGCTGTCGTTCCTGCGCGAGCAACTGACCGCCATCGTCGGCATCCTGTTCCTGGTGCCGACCGCCATTCGCCTGGACTGGCGCATGGCTTCAATCCTCGGCGGTCTCGCCGTCGTCTACCTCGTCCTTAACATGATGGTGGTGCGCAAGACCAGCGATGGCCAGGCCGAGGTCGAACGCTATCATTCGAACGTCTTCGGCCGCGTCGGTGACGTGCTCGGCAACGTCACCGTCGTCCAGAGCTTCACCCGGCTCGGCGCTGAGATGCAGGCCATGAAGGACATCATGGGCAAGCTGCTCGCCGTGCAGTATCCCGTGTTGACCTGGTGGGGCCTGCTCACGGTTCTCACCCGCGCCGCATCAACCATCACCATGGTGCTCGTTTTTGCGGTCGGCGCCGTGCTCTCGGCCAAAGGCGAGATCACTGTCGGCGCGATCGTTGCCTTCGTCGGCTTTGCAAACTTGTTGATCGGCAAGCTCGATCAGCTGTCCGGCTTCTTCGTGCGCATCAACCAGCAGGCGCCGACGCTGCGGACCTACTTCGAGCTGATCGACGCGAAGGGCCTGGTCGAAGAGAAACCCGGCGCCACGTCGCTCGGCGATGTCAAAGGCGACGTCGCTTTCGACAACGTTTCCTACCGCTACGGCCCCGGGGCAGCGGGCGTGTTCGACGTCGAGTTCGCGGCGCGCCCTGGCGAAACCGTGGCTCTCGTCGGCCCGACGGGGTCCGGCAAGACAACGACCCTTGCTCTCCTCCAGCGCATGCGCCAGCCCGATGCCGGCCGCATTCTGATCGATGGCCGCGACATCTCCGACGCAACGCTGACCTCGCTGCGGCATTCGATCGCCGTCGTGTTCCAGGATGCGGGCCTCTTCAACCGCACCATCGCCGAGAACATCCGGGTCGGCCGCCCCGATGCGCCCGATACCGAGGTCGAGCGGGCCGCGCGTCTCGCCGAAGCCCACGATTTCATCATGAAAAAGCCCGGCGGCTACCAGTTCGCGATCGGCGAGCGCGGCCAGTCGCTGTCCGGCGGCGAGCGCCAGCGCATCGCCATTGCACGCGCCATACTCAAGGACTCGCCGATCCTCATCCTGGACGAGGCGACGAGTGCGCTCGACGCGGAAACCGAGGGGAAAATCAAACGGGCGCTCGACGCGCTCCGCGAAGGGCGCACGACCTTCATCATCGCGCACCGCCTGTCGACCGTGGCCGATGCCGACCGCATCCTGGTGCTCGAGCAGGGCCGTATTGTCGAACGGGGCAAGTTCCGCGAACTCGTCCAGCAAGGCGGGCTGTTTGCACGGCTGGTGGCGGAAGGCGGCTTCACGGAACCCGTCGAGCCGGACTCAGCCAGCCCAATCAAGGTGACAACCTAACCGCTTACCGCGCGACTTTTGCCGCGGCGACCAGATAGTTCACGTCGGTGTCCGGCGAGAGCGACCAGCGATCACCCAGCGGATCGTAGACCATCCCCTCGAACGCAAGCGATGACAGCCCCGCCGCGACGAGATGGCGGGCGAGTTCGTCCGGCGTGACGAACCGTTCCCATTGATGCGTGCCGACGGGTAGCCAACGCAGCACATACTCCGCGCCGATGATGGCCAGCAGATACGCCTTGAGCGTGCGGTTGATGGTGGAGGCAATCAGCAGCCCGCCCGGGCGCACAAGATCCGCGCAGAGCTTCATGAAGGCCGCCGGATCCGGCACGTGCTCGACCACCTCGAGGCAGAGTACGGCGTCGAATTGCGCGCCCTCGCGCAGCAAATCCTCAGCCATGGCAGCGCGATAGTCGATGTCGAGGCGTTGGCCCTCGGCATGCGACTTGGCTGCGGCAATGTTCTTGGGCGCAGGATCGATCCCCGTGACAGCGGCGCCGAGACGACTGACCGGCTCCGAGATCAGCCCGCCGCCGCAGCCGATGTCGAGCACGCGCAGACCGGCGAATGGTTTGAGCCCACCACCCGCCAGCTTGAAATGCGCGACCATGCGATCGCGCACGAATTGCAGCCGCGTCGGGCCAAGCTTGTGCAGCGGCCGGAATTTTCCGTTCGGGTCCCACCACTCCGACGCGATCCGCGCGAAACGGTCGACCTCGCTCTGGTCGAGGATCGGGCGTTGATCGGTCGATGAGGCTGGCGGCATCGCCGGATAGGGCGTCGGGACTGGGAAAATGTCAAGCTGCAGGCCTCGCGTCAGCCAGCGGACTTGACGCCTGCCCTGCAATCCGATCCTTCATGATCGAGATGCCGACATCGGGAGGACGCTAGATGGCCAAAGGCAAACACACCGCGCTGATCACCGGATCGAACAAGAACATCGGCCGCGCTTGCGCGTTGCATCTCGCCAAAGCGGGCTGCAACGTCGTCATCAACGGCGCCCGTGACAAGGCTGCGGCTGAAGCCGTGGCCAGCGAAGCCCGCACCCTCGGCGTCGATGCGCTGGTCGCCATGGGTGACGTCGGCCGCCGCGACGACGCCCACCGCATCGCCAGCGAGGCGCTGGCCAAGTTCGGCACGATCGACATCCTCGTCAACAACGCCGCCGTACGCGAAGACGGCAAGTTCCTCGAGATGACCGAGGAAGCCTGGCGCTACGCCATGGCCGTCAATTTCGACAGCGCCTATTGGCTCGCCCGCGTGTGTCTGCCCGGCATGATCAAGCAGAACTGGGGCCGTATCATCAACTTCGCCGGCATGAACGCGATCCACGGTTACAACGGCCGCGCCCACGTCTCGGCGTCGAAGCATGCCGCCTGGGGCCTGACCAAAGCACTCGCCAAGGAGTTCGGGCCGAAGGGCATCACCACGAACATCGTGTCGCCAGGCCCGATCATGGGTGAGGCGCAGGAGACGCGGCAGGCCGAGCACATCGCGACGATGAAAGCACGAGTGCCCGTCGGCCGTCTCGGCACGCCGGACGAGGTGGCGGCCGCCGTCGCATTGCTCGCTTCGGACCAGGGTGGCTTCATCAACGGCCAGATGATCCAGGTGAACGGCGGCGCCGAAACTTGAGCCTGACGGTATCTGGCCGATGACGAGTCTGCCGACGACAGTGTCTGGCCTCGGCCAGGACACCTGCCGCGACCATCCTGCGGTGTCAAGCCGAAGGCACGACGCTGCTGGCGTCACTTCTTATTGCGCGCGTCCAAGCACTTTCCGGCCTTCCAGTAGTTGAAGGTCCCGCACGATTTGTACGCAGCAACCTTCTTGACCGCCTTCGCTTTCATGACTTTCTTGGTTTTTTTGGCTTTCATCACTTTCATGGCCTTCGGCGCCGCTTTGGCTTCTTTTGCCTTCGCGTGACCGGCGGCTGCAGCCGAGATCTCAGACACCGCGACGTAGGTTGCGCCGATCGGCAAGGCCAACGCCGACGACAGCAGCAAGGCTTTCACGAACGTCTTCATCGCTTCCTCCCACAGTTTGGACATGATGGGCCGACCAGAAGCCGGCCCAGCACTATCTCATGGCGCGTCCGATATTCCCATCCCCGTCACTTCACAGCCGCCTCGATCACAGCCTTTACGTCGTCGCGGAACCGCGTTCGCGACGCGTCGCGTGAATAAAACATGTGCCCGCCCGGGTAGGTCACCGAGCGCACGCGGCCGTTGCCACCGTAGTCCGGCAGCTGATCCAGCAGCATTGTGCTCGTGAAGTAGGGCGTTACGTGATCGGTGTAGCCGTGCCCCACGAGCACCGCGAGCTTCGGATCGAGCGCCAATGCGCTGCGCAGCTGCGACATCGATTCCGGCGGACTGGTGCTGTTACCCCAGGCCCAGCCCGAGTTGACCTCGCGGTTGAACATCCGGTAGCGGCCTTCGGGGCGCCAGTTGAGCCGGTTCGCATAGAGTTCCAGCATTGCACTCGTCATCGGCGCCGTCAGGGCAGTTGAGAACGGATCATCGGCACGCGAGAACAGCGCCGTCGGATCCTGATCAATCCCCGTGACGCTGGCATCGTAGGGGCTCGCGACAAGCCCCTTCGGCTGATTGGCCTCTCGCCGGTAGATGGCGCCGTCGAGGCGCCCGCCATAACGCCGCACGACCTCCTCAGGAAGTCCGGTGAAGCCGGCGACCTTCTTGATGATCCGCTGCGCCGCGTCCTTATCCCGCGCGCCGCGCATCAGATCGGCCAGAAACTCGCCCTTCGCGTAGCTCTCGACATCGCGCATCGTCTCCGGCGAGGGCGTCTTGCCCTGTGCCTCGAGCGCGGTGGCGGCCAACGACGGCAGAATTCCGACATTGCTCATCGGCAGATCGCGCCGGCCACGCAACATGCCGAAGTCGAGCACCGGCGATATGACGATCAGCGCGGAAACGCCGATACCCTGGTTCGACTGCAACGTATAGGCGAGGCGCGGCAGACGGAATCCGCCGTAGCTCTCGCCGGCAAGAACCTTGGGCGAGGTGTGCCGGTCGTTGGCGGCAATCCAGCGGCGCACGAAAGTTGCGAGCTGCTCGATGTCACCGGTCACGGACCACGCGCCTTGTTGTGAGCTGGAACCGCCCGCGCTGGGCCGTCCCGTCGACGCTTGCCCGGCGTCCTGCCCGCCACTCCCGCTCGACGCGGCTGTATCCCGTGCCCGCGGGATCAATGAACACGAGATCTGTGAATGCGAGCCACGTCTCCTGGTTCACGAGCAAAGCGGGTGGCGCTGACGGCGCAACCGCATCGCCATCGATCTTGACGCGCCAGGGTCCGAGCGCCCCAAGATGCAGCCAAGCCGACGCCGAGCCGGGGCCGCCGTTGAAGGCGAAGGTCACGGGCCGTCGCTTGGCATCCTCGGTGCCGTCGGCCAGCACATAGCTGATGTAGGCGATCTCGGCCTGCAACTGTCCATCGTCCCCGAGGATAGGAACGGAGCCCGCCGTCGCTTTGAATTTCAGCGAGCGCGCGCCCGGCAACTCGATCGCATGCAGGGTGACGGAATTCGCAGGCAGCCGCCGCTGCGGCGGGGCAGGCGTCGTGCGGGCGTCACTGGCGCCCTCCCGGCGGCCCTGCTCTTTCGACTGTGCTTGTGCGGGACGCTGATCCTGGGCACCGGCTGGCAGCGCTGCGGTCGTGCACAGCAACGCTGCAGCAGAACACAGCCGGACGAGACGAATGAGACCCATATGACCCTCGCGGCTACGGACCTCATGCGATCCGGCCGTGACGAAATCATGCCATTGTGGCGAAGTCTATGCCTGTCCCGCGTGGACGGATCGATCAGTTGAACGCGATCAGCCGCGCCTTGTCGGTCAGCACGAACATCTTGCCGCCTGCGATCACCGGCGCGATATAGGTCGGGGCGCCCAACTCCTGCCGGCCCTCGATCTTGCCGGTCGCGGCATCGACACTCGCCAGCTGCCCCTTGTTCGACGTCAGCCACAGCTTGCCGCCGCCAAGCACCGGTCCCGACCATGTGGTCGCGTCCGGCAGCTTCATCGTCCAGAGCACCTTGCCGTCCCGGCGCGTAATCGCCATCAGCTGGCCTCCGGTATCGACCACATAGACCATATCGCCCGCGATCACCGGCGCCTGAATGCCGGGAACGTTCAGCGACCAGATCCGCTCGCCCGAGCGCGCATTCGTCGCAATCATCCGGCCGGAATGTCCAACGGCAAACACCGTGCCGCCGTCGATCGCCGGCCGGCCCGCATCGGTCATCGAGCCGAGCGACGAAGCAAGCCGCGTGCGCGCCAGCGACTCCGTCCACGCCGGTTGGCCATTGCTGAGCTTGAGCGCTACGAGTTCACCGGACGGATAAGGAATGACGGCAATGTCGCCATCGATGGCCGGGCTCGCGTTGGTAAGGATCGCGGCCCGCTCCGGAAGACCCTGATGGGTCCACAGCTCGGCGCCGTCGGCAGCCTTCAGCGCGCGCGCGGCGCCATCGGCGGTGATGACCACGATTTTGTCACCGGCCGCGGTCGGCGAACTGCGGATCGGCGAGTTGAGGTTCTTTTCCCAGATCTTCTTGCCGCTGCCGCTCTCGAGGGCGAACACATAGCCAAAGCCCGTGGCTGCATAAATGCGCCCACCGTCAGCCGCGAGACCGCCGCCATAGCCCTTGTAGGCTTTCTCTTTATCAGGGACGACCGACGCCTTCCAAACCGCAGCGCCCGACATCGAGAACGCGGAGACGCGGCCATTCGTATCGAGTGTGAAAACCTTGCCGTCGGCCACGATCGGGCTCGCGGTCAGTTTGCCGTAGCTGGTCGAACCTTGGCCGGCGTCGGCCGTCCACGCTTGCCGCACGGTCGCATTGAGCGCGAGGTGGCCTGGCGAATTGCTGGCCGTGCCGCCAGGCTGCGACCACGCATCGTTGGCGCGCGGCGCCGGCAGAACGATCGGGCGGTCGGCGGGCGCCACATCAAGTCCGGCACGGCCTTCGGCGAGCGCGACCGAGACGCGCTTGCCCGGCAGCGGCACTTCCTTTTCAGCAAAGGGGTTCAGATCCTGAAGCCGGGGCAGTTGCATGGAGTCGGCGCATCCCGCGACCGCCATAGCGAGCACCAAAATGCTTCCGTTCAGGAACCGCTGCCGCTTCATCATTTGGTCCACGTCCCTACTTCTTTTTCGGTGGGGTCGAAGGTGTCGTCGCGGGCGGTGACGTTTCCGCCTTTGGCGCTTCCACAGCCGGAGCGGCCTTCGCCGCTTCCATGTCGGTCAAAATCGCCAGCATTTGCTGGATGCGTTGTACAAGTCCTTGCGGTGCCGTGCGATCTCCGAGCAGCTGATCGAACGCCTTGCGAGCCTCGTCCAGCTTTCCCGCCTTGAATGCCGCCGTCCCCAGGATCTCGCGAGCCTGCGCACGCCAGGGCGACTTTTCGCCCATCAGAGGCGTGAGCCGATTCTCCATCTCGGTCCAGTCTGCGGTGTCCAATCTCAACATGGCAGCTTGCAGCGACGCGAAGTCGCGCAGGATCGGATCGGCGCGGCCATCCTTGCCGAGCACCTCGAATGCGGTGAGTGCCTCGGCCATCCGGCCAGCCTTGGCATGGGCGCCAGCCACGCGCAGTCCACCGAGCGCCTGATACCCGGGCGTGCCGTCCTTGGCGATCGCCGAGAACTCTTTCAGCGCATCATCGGGTTTGCCGTCGGCAATCAATTTCGATGCGGCCTCATAGCGCGCGCCATTGGCCTCGACGGCAGCGACCTTGCGGCTTTCCATGTATTTATAGGCGCCAACACCGGCGAAAAGCAGCACGACAGCGGCTACGGCATAAAGTCCGTACTTGTCCCACAGCTGTTGGAGCTGGTCGCGCCGCAGCTCTTCATCGACCTCGCGGACAAACGTTTCAGACCGATCGACCATAGGCTTACGTGCTCTCCCCGACGCCACCACCACGCGATACGCGGGCCATCCTGTGTCCCGGCTACCGTCGGTTCATCCTATAGCCCGTGGACGTGGCTTGTGAAAGTCGTTCATCCACGGCACACGGGGCTTATCCAAACTGTCACCAAGCCGGCCCCAAGCTGGCCCGGACTTGACCCAGTCTTCCATCGTCGCATTTTCCGACAATTTCGTGTCGAAGCCCGTTGGGCCGGCGGGATCAAGGTATGAGTTTGACCCCGATCAGGGCGGCATGTCCCCATTTCAGGACGATGCCGTAAAGGGCGAGGCCCACCACGAGCGCGATCAGATCGTTGGAGACCGGCCCGGATTTGACCGTGACCTGGCCCTCGGCCTCGCGGCGCTTCAACGAGATTCGGTCGACGACCGCCCAGGCGAGAAAACCCAGAAATAACAGCAGCGACGCCATATCGCCGCGCACGAAGAGGTGCGCCAGCGCCCAGAACTTCACCGCTGTGATCATGGGATGGCGGACGGCGGCCGCAATCCGGCCCGGCAGGTAGGCCGCCAGCAGCAGCGGAAACACCGGCAGCATCAGCAGCATCGTGACATGGCGGCCCCAAAGCGGCGGGCTCCAGAGCGCGGGGTTCTTGCCGGGCATCACCTGGATCTTGTGATAACCGAAGATGATCAGCGCCAATCCCGCCAGAGCGATCAGCGAGAAGAGGCCTTTGTAGGCACCTTCGCCGATCCGGCCGGACAGCCCGCGCCGCAGGTCGGGTTGCGTTGGAACGAGGTGGACACCGAGAAAAACGATCAATCCGAGAACGAGGAGAATCATGGGAGCCCTCTTGAGCGGCGCCACTACCATGGCGGCCGATTGACCAACGGGTCAACTCCGGTTCCGGGGACCGCAAGCTCGGTCACGATCCTTGGTTCCTGTGGATGAGGGCGCAGCGGCCGCACTGGCGGGGACCACTCTCTCTACACTCCAAGACACGCTAAGCGACGATTCGGAGAGGGAATGGCATGCGCATCGCCTCCTACAATGTTGAGAACCTGTTCACCCGCGCCCGCGCGCTCAACCTCGACACCTGGACCGAGGGCCGCGGCATTCTCGAAGCCTATGCCGAAATGAACACACTGCTCGAGGAACCTGTCTATACCGACGAGATCAAACTGAAGCTGAAGGCCCTACTGAAGCGCCTCGGCCTCGAAAAGAAGGGTGACGCCAAGTACGTGACGCTGCGCGAGAACCGCGGGCACTTGGTGAAACGCAAAGTCGTCGGCGGGCCCGAGATCGTTGCCGAAGGCCGCTCGGGCTGGGTCGGCTGGGTCGAGCTCAAGAACGAGATCATCAACGAGACGGCGACGCGCAACACGGCCCAGGTCGTGCGAGACGTCGACGCCGATGTGATCGGCGTCGTCGAGTGCGAAGGCCGTTCGGCACTAATGCAGTTTTCTTACGGGCTGCTGCCGAGTGTAAAAGCGAAGCCCTACGATTACGTCATGCTGGTCGACGGCAACGACGAGCGCGGCATCGACGTCGGGCTGATGGCGAAATCGGGCTACCGCATCGGCTGGATGCGCAGCCATGTCGACGACGTCTCCAGCCACGGATCGCGCGTTTTCAGCCGGGATTGCCCGGAATTCTCGGTATGGACACCCTCCGGCGAAACCATCTGGGTGCTGGTCAACCACTTCAAGAGCAAGGGCTATGGCGCGCAGGAAGTCTCGGATTCGAAACGCTGGCTGCAGGCCGAGGCCGTCCGGCGCATCTACGAGCGGCTGAAGAGCGAAGGCGCCAAGCACGTCGCCATCATGGGCGACCTCAACGACACGCCGGAGAGCGAGGCCCTCGCCCCCTTGTTGCGAGAGACCGATCTGAAAGACGCGGCCGACCACCCCAGCTTCGACGATGGCGGCCGCCCTGGGACTTACGCTAACTGCACAGCGCGGGAAAAGATTGACTACCTGCTGCTGTCGCCGGCGCTGTTCGATCGCATGCAGAAGGGCGGCATCTGGCGTCGAGGAATCTGGGGCGGCAAAAACGGCGCGCTCTGGGAGGTCTATCCGGAGATGCAGACGTCCTATCATGCTGCCTCGGATCACGCCGCGATCTGGGCCGAGCTCGCAATCTGATGGCGAAATGAGAGAGCCCCCCAATTGGCTGGCCGTCGCGGGCAGCGCATATCCTGGCAGCGACAACGTCGTACCGGCGCCTTTTGCCGGGCGCGCCGGCGGGCCAATGCCCCAGCATCCCCTCAAGCGAAAGCTGATCATCGATTGGAAAATCGTCAAACGAGCCCGCTTCAACGCGGCCAAGCGGCTCGATCGCAAGCAAAGTGCGGGGATCGTCACGCTGGCAATCGTGGCGCTCTACGGCGGGCTGATCTCGGTGTTCAACCTGATGTTCAAGCATCGCGTCGGCGGTGACACCCGCGACGTGCTCGAGTATGTGGCCGTTGTCTCGAGCTGGCTCACTCTGATCATCGGACTGACCGAGCAGCAGAAAAACCACGGCGCCAATGCGCGCGAGCTCCACGATTGCGCGCGCGACGTCAACGATCTGCAGAAGATGCTGGCCGCGGCGCCAATCGCCACCGAGAATCAGCTCATTCCCTATCTTGAGCGTTATCGCCAGATCATGGACCGCTGCCGGCCCAACCACGATGATGTCGATTTTCGTTTGGCCGAAGCAACGCCATCCCGCGAAGAGCGCGAGCAACTCGCCCATTCCGGCGCATGGGACGCGCGCGCTGCCGCACGACGACATCGGCGGGCAAGCGCGTTCTATTTCGCGAACACCTACTGGTTCTACGCGCTTATTTGCATCGCGCCAGGGATCGTTGGGCTGGTGCTGTGGTGGCTGGTTCCAGCCGCGCCACCTGCGACGTAAGTTTCGGGCAGATCATATTCGTTGATCGTAAGCGGGCCAGCGGACACCGCGCAGATGGCTGCTTCGCCGACCGGTGCCTTGTTGCAAATTCGGCCACGACAGCTTCGCTTGCCGCAAGCCCAGCCGTCACCGAACGCTGGAATGCCGACGCTA
>CAVUIK010000017.1:137500-406510 GCA_963741565.1 uncultured Alphaproteobacteria bacterium
GACCTGCTGTTCACGTCGCTGACAATCGGCGGCGAAGCCTACCGCTATTATCGTTTCCGCACTTCCGACGGCGTCGTCGACTACTACGACGACAGCGGCAACAACTCGCGGAAGTTCATGATCCGGAGGCCAGTCCGTAGCGATGACGTGCGCCTGGCTTCGGGGTTCGGCGTGCGTTTCCACCCGCTGCTGAACCAGCGCAAGATGCACACCGGCGAGGACTGGTCCGGGGCGATAGGGACCCCTATTCACGCGACCGCCAACGGCGTCATTGAAGAGGCCGCATTCAAGGGCCAGTACGGCAACTACATCCGCATCCGCCACGCCAACGGCTATCAGACCTCCTATGGCCATATGAGCCGTTTCGCGCCGACGAGCCGGCCCGACGCCAAGGTCCGGCAAGGCCAGATCATCGGCTATATCGGCAACACCGGACTGTCGACGGGACCGCACGTTCACTACGAGATCCTGGTCAACAACCGCTTCGTCGATCCGCAGCTGATCAAGGTGCCGCGGGAGCGCAAACTGACGGGCAAGCAACTCGCCGCCTTCCAGCGCGAGCGTACGCGGATCGAGGAGCTGATGCGCCGTCCACCGGTTCGGATTCAGCCGGTCGATGGCCGTCAGTGACGGCGCTGCGCAGCCGCGGCGGGCTTATTCCCCCAGGACAATACAGGGCGCGAGAGGCGCCATCCGCCCACCGGCCTGGTCCGCGAACTGTTGCACGCCCGCAATCAACGCATCGACATCGACGCCCATCAACGGCCGCAGGTCAGCGCGCCGGCATTCGCCGAGTTGCAGCAATGCCAACCGGGCAAGACGCCCAGCGGCGTTCGTCTGCTGCATCCGCAGCTTCAGCGCGGCATTGGCGAGTTGGATCAGACCCACCATCAACTGATGCTCGCGCGCATTCGGCTGAGTCGCGAGCCAGACCGGCTCCCACATCTCGTGCGCCTCCCAGTAGTACGCACTGGCGTAGAGATCGAGGCCATGCAGATACGGCGGGCAATCCCGCCAATTGGCATCCGTGACAGCCAACGGGCAGCGCGCCTTGACACCGGCGAGGGCCGCATGATCGGGGTGGGTTCCGCTGCCGGGAATATGCGGCGCGGCCGGCAACGGCGCGATCGCCCAGCGCGGCACTCTGGTGGTGGCCATCGGCACCGTCACGCCTTCGGCCGCTTGTCGATCACACGCCGCGCCTTGCCCTGGCTGCGCTCGACGCCGTTCGGGTCCGTGACAGTGACCTGCGCCGTAACACCGATCAGGTTTTTGATCAGGTTGCCGAGCTCGCCGGCGGCAGCCGCTCTTTCGCTCGCACCGGTCATCGATGCCTGCGCTTCAACCAGAACTTCCATCTCGTCCATGCGTCCATCCCGCGTCAGCACAATCTGGTAGTGGGGCGCCAGGGCCTTCACCTTCAGGATCTGCTCTTCGATCTGGTTCGGAAAGACATTGACGCCGCGCACGATCATCATGTCGTCGGAACGCCCCGTGACGCGCTCAATCCGCCGCATATTGCGCGCCGTTCCTGGCAGTAGCCGCGTCAGGTCACGCGTGCGATACCGGATCACCGGCATCGCTTCCTTGGTCAGCGACGTGAACACCAGCTCGCCGAGCTGTCCTTCAGCAACCGGCGCGCCCGTCTCGGGATCGACGATCTCGGGGTAGAAATGATCTTCCCAGATATGCGGCCCATCCTTCGTCTCGACGCACTCGTTGGCGACGCCAGGACCGATCACCTCGGAGAGCCCATAAGTATCGACGGCATGGATCGCAAACGCCGCCTCGATCTCGTCGCGCATGGCATTGGTCCAGGGTTCGGCGCCGAAAATGCCTATTTTTAGTGAGGTTTTCCGCGGATCGATCCCCTGCCGCCGGAACTCGTCCAGGATCGCCAGCATGTAGGACGGCGTCACCGTGATGATGTCGGGCTTGAAATCCTGGATCAGCTGTACCTGCCGTTCCGTCATGCCGCCAGACACCGGAATCACCGTTAGTCCGAACGCCTGCGCGCCGTCGTGATAGCCGAGGCCGCCGGTGAACAGGCCATAGCCGTAGGCGTTGTGCAGCTTCATGCCGGGCCGGGCGCCAGATGCGCGCAGGCAACGGCCGACAACCTCGGTCCAGGTTGCGAGGTCGCGCTTCGTATAGCCGACGACCGTCGGCTTGCCCGTGGTCCCCGACGAGGCGTGAATACGCGCGACTTTTTCGGGCGGCACCGCGAACATGCCGTAAGGATAGTTGGCGCGCAGATCCTGTTTCGACGTGAACGGGAACCGCGCGAGATCACCGAGCCCGCGCAAATCTTCGGGCCGCACGCCGTTCGCATCGAAGGCGCGGCGATAGTGTGGCACGTTCTCGTAGGCGTGTCGCAGCGACCACCGCATGCGATGCAACTGGATATCCCGGATCACCTCGATGGGCGCCACCTCAATCGGCTCGATCTCATGACGCTGCGGCGCCAGATCCTGCATGCTTCGACTCCCGTTCCAGAGCTATCCCATCGCGACACTATCACGCCCCAATTCCCCGCCTGAGAACATCCGTCGGATTGCAGCAACGCCACGCATGGAACTGCTGATGAAAGCCGATTTGCGCAACATCGGCTTACAGACCAAGGCAATGTGTTGGGCCGCCAGCATCAGCCGGGGAACAAACCACGCCAGTGAACATTGCAGCAGCGGCCCACCCATGCAACGCTCGCGGCCAGTCACGCTACGAGGTTCACATGGCAACGCGCCGCGAACACGATCTCCTGGGTGATCGGGACGTGCCCGCCTCGGCCTACTACGGCATTCACACGTTGCGGGCCGTCGAGAACTTCCCGATTACCGGCGTTTCCATCAGCATCTATCCCGAGATGATCGCTGCACTGGCCGCGATCAAGATGGCGGCGGCCCGCGCCAATCGCGATCTTGGATTACTGGACGGCGCCCGGACTGAGGCCATCGAAGCGGCCTGCCGGGAGATTATGTCCGGCAAGCTGGCCGGCGATTTCGTGGTTGATGTCATCCAGGGCGGCGCCGGCACCTCGACCAACATGAATGCGAACGAGGTGATCGCAAATCGCGCCCTCGAGCTGATGGGGCACGCCAAGGGTGAGTACCAGTTCCTGCACCCCAATCAGCACGTCAACATGAGCCAGAGCACGAACGACGTCTATCCGACAGCGCTCAAGATAGCGGCCTATAGCGGTGTCCTGAAACTAGTCGACGCCATGGCCGTGTTGCGCGCCGCATTCGAAGTCAAAGCGGACGCGTTCAAGGACATCATCAAAATGGGCCGCACCCAGTTGCAGGACGCGGTGCCCATGACACTTGGACAGGAGTTCTCGACATATGCGGTGATGCTGGGCGAGGACGAGCAACGGCTGCGCGAGGCTGTCCTGCTGATCTGCGAGATCAACATGGGCGCAACCGCCATCGGAACCGGCATCAACACGCATCCCGACTATGCGCGCATCGTCTGCCAACACCTGCGCGACATCACAGGCATTCCCGTCGTGACGGCCGGCAACCTGATCGAGGCGACGCAGGACTGCGGCAGTTTTGTCCAGCTCTCCGGCGTCTTGAAGCGTGTGGCGGTCAAACTCTCGAAGACGTGCAACGATCTGCGGCTGCTGTCATCCGGTCCGCGTTCCGGCCTCGGCGAGATCAACCTACCGGCGGTCCAGGCCGGCTCAAGCATCATGCCCGGCAAGGTCAATCCGGTCATACCCGAGGTCGTCAACCAAATCGCGTTCGAGGTCATCGGCAACGACCTGACCGTCAGCTTCGCCGCAGAAGGCGGCCAGCTCCAGCTCAATGCGTTCGAACCGATCATCGCGCACAGCCTGCACAAGTCCATCAATCATTTGCGCGCCGGCTGCCTGGTCCTCGCGGAGAAATGCGTCAGCGGGATCACCGCCAATCGTGCGCATATGAAAGCTGGCGTCGAGCGCTCGATCGGCATCGTCACGGCGCTCAATCCCGTGATTGGCTATGACCTCGCCACCAGCATTGCGCAAGAAGCGCTGGCCACTGGGCGCAGCGTCTACGACCTCGTTTTGGAACGGGGACTTCTGACGAAGGCTGAGCTCGACGAGCTGCTCCTGCCAGAGGCGTTGACCAAGCCGCGCCTCTACCAGCCGAAACCGGCGCCCAGCGGATAACGCCGGCCGGGCGCCGCCTGCAGGCGGGCCTAACCAAGCCGGCTCAGATACTGCCCTGGGATGTCGCAATCGACAGACTTGGAATAGGCGTCGAGGATCCGCTTCACCACGGGACCGGGCACCCGACCGTCACCGATCGTCGCGTGGTTGACCTTCGACACCGGACAGAGGCACAGCGACGTCGAGGTCAGGAACACCTCGTCGGCCGTATAGGCGTCGTAAAGGTCGATGTCGCGCTCAACCACCTCGAAACCCTCCTGGCGGGCGAGATCGATGACCGTCTGACGCGAAACACCCTCGAGAACGTAGCGGCCGAGCGGCGTCGAAATGCGCTTGTCCTTCACGACGAAGATGTTGGAGCCCATGCCCTCGCAAAGATTGCCATTCTCGTCGAGCAGCACCGCCCAGGCCTCGGGATCCCGCTCGCGCGCCTCCATGTCCGCCATCACCATGTTCAGGTAGTTGTGCGTCTTGACGCGCGGCGAGAGTGAACCGGGCGGCGTGCGCCGGACCGATGGAATGACGACGCGGATACCATCACGATAGTGAGCGGCCCGCGCCTTGAACGGCAGCGGCATGCAATCGACGACGACATTCGGCCCCATATGCTCCCAGGGATCAGCGCCGTCGCCCACACTCTTGACGCCGCGTGAGACGCGCTGTCCGACCCACCAGTCGTCGCCCTTGGCGAGCAAGTGCGCGTTGCGGCGGACGACCTCGTGCGTCACCTCGATCATCTCGGCGGCTTTCATCCCGATATCGATATTGAGATAGGCCAGCGATCGATAGAAGCGGTCGATGTGCTCCTTCACCTTGAACGGGCGTCCGTTGAAGGTGCGGGTCATGTCGAAGCAGCCGTCACCGTAAAGGAAGCTGCGGTCGCGAAAGGGCACGCGCACCTCGCTTTCGGCAACATACTGGCCATTGAAATAAGCGATCCGCTGGTTGGCGCGGCTGGTCATCGGCGTCTCCTGATGGTCGGCAGCTACTGACCGGCATCCTAAACGCGAGCGCCGGGCTGAAGCAATGATCCGGCGCCCGTTGTTCCCCGCCAAGCCTTGTCGGAGCCTCAGGCCGGGCGTATCATCGAGGCGTGACGTCAGCAGACGATTGTCCGCCTGCCCCCGAACGCCACGCTGGAGGAAACCCATGAAGCTCACACGTCGCCACTTGGCCCTTGCCGCCGCCGGCGCGGCTCTGGTTCCAATCGTTGCAAGCGCACCTGTGCTTGCCAATGCCGCGGATGAGGCAGCCATTACGGCAAATATCGAGACGTTCCGCGCCGCGATGTTCGCCAAGGACACGGCCAAGCTCGGCGACCTCGTCGCCGATGGGCTCAATTATGGCCACTCCGCTGGCGTGGTCGAGAACAAAGCCCAATTTCTTGCCGCGGTTGCCGCGCGCAAGGCCACGATGAAGGCGCTCAAGTATTCCGACATCAAAGTGCAGGTGAACGGCACATCGGCCGTCGCACGCCACATCTGGGAGTCGGAAAACGAACTCGACGGCAAGACCACGCAGACCAGAATCGGCGTGTTCCAAGTCTGGCAGAAAGCCGCCGACGGCAAGTGGAAGATATACGCGCGACAGGCACACATTTTCCCGCCGAAGCAGTAAGCCAGGCCCCGCTCCCGCTTGGAGACAGCCATAGCAACAGGGCATCACCAACAGGTGCTCTGTTGTGCTGAATTCGGACTGATCCCGCTGCGGTGGTTCAATGGCGGATGCCGAAGCAATAGAAATTCTGGAGAGCCCTATGGCACAGTCGTATATCTACGCGGGCGTTGCAGGCTATGTCGGCCGGCCGGAAGCGATCGGAAAAGTCGGCGTATTCCGTCGTGACGCCGCTGGCAGTGAATGGAGCAATGTGCTCCCCGACGTGGAAACCTACACGGTCAACGTTCACCCGGCCGACGCCAATGTCGTTCTCGCCGGGACAAAAGATGGGATTTACGTGTCGACCGATCGCGGCGGCACGTTCAAGCAGGCTGCGTTCCCGGACAAGGACATGCAGATCTGGTCATTCCAGGCAGACAGCCGCAATCCCAACCGTATTCTGGCAGGCGGCTCCCCGCTCAACGTCTATCGCAGCGAGGACCGGGGACAGAGCTGGACAAAGATGTCGACACCTCCGGTAAAAAGCCGCTGCACCGGCCCGTTCGCGCATCGCGTCATGCGCATGGTCCAGCATCCGACCCGCCCTGACGAAGTTTACGCCGCACTCGAAATTGCCGGCGCCATGCGGTCGATGAACTTCGGCGAGACGTGGGAAGATTGCAGCCAGCATCTCGCCGAGCTCGGCGATCTGCCGCACCTCAAGAGCAAGATTGCGACCGAGAGCACCCAAGAAGGCATGCTCGATGGCCACGCTATCACCATCAGCCCGGCCGATCCCGACGCCGTCGTGCTGGCTTGCCGTATGGGCCTCTTCGAAAGCCGCGACAAGGGCAAGACCTGGGTCGACAAGGACATGAAGAAATACTCGCCGGTCACCTACGGTCGCGATGTGAAAGCCTCGCCCCAGGATCCCAAAACCGTCTATTGCGCGCTGTCGGTCGCTGCCGCCAGCAAGGACGGTGGCGTCTACAAGAGCACGGATGCCGGCAAGACCTGGTCACGGTTCGACAAGGTTCAGGTCCATGGCACCGTAATGTCGATTGGCCTGTCCAACTCGGATCCGAAGCATGTCGCGATTGCGGCACGCTACGAAGGCGAGATTTTCACCACCAGCGACGGCGGCGCGACATGGAACTTCTCGCCGATCCCCGGTCCGATTAAAGACCTCTACAGTGTCGCCTGGAGCTGAGCGAGGATCAGAAGGCCTTTGAAGCGATTGTCCGTTACCGTTGTCGGCGCCGGCATCACCGGGCTGTGGGCCGCGCTGACCCTGGCGCGCCGCGGCCATGCCGTGCACCTGCTAGAGGCATCGCCGGAACCGTTTTCCGCTGCCGCCAGCCGCTGGGCCGGCGCCATGCTCGCGCCCTATTGCGAGGAGGAAGGCGCCGAGCCGATCGTGCGCGAGCTTGGCCTTGCCGCGATGCGGCTGTGGCTGGACGCGTGTCCCTGGGTCAAGAAGGCGGGAACACTGGTCGTTGCCGCTGCCCGCGATCAATCGGAATTGAAGCGCTTCCAGCGCATGACGCGCGGCTACGAGATCTGCGACGCCGACCGGATCGGCACGCTGGAGCCGGATCTCGCGGGCCGCTTCCAGACTGGGCTCTTCTTTGCCGAGGAGGCGCACATGGCGCCGCGGGTGGCGATGGCGTTCCTGCTCGAAGCTGTCCGAGCCGCCGGCGTCGACGTCTGCTTCGGCGCCAGCAGTGATGGCCGCGAGACCGGTTTGGTCGTCGATGCACGCGGACTTGGTGCGCGCCAGGATCTGCCGACCCTGCGTGGCGTGCGCGGCGAGCGCCTGCTGGTCCACTCGCGCGATATCGCGCTGGCGCGCCCGGTGCGCCTGCTGCATCCGCGGCATCCGCTTTATGTGGTGCCCTGGGGCGGCGGGATCTCCATGATCGGCGCCACGGTCATCGAGAGCGAGGATCCCTCGCCGATGACGGTCCGGTCCGCACTCGAGCTGCTGGGGCTTGCCTATGCGCTGCACCCGGCTTTCGGCGAGGCCGAGATCGTGGAACTGGGCGCGGGCTTGCGTCCCTCGTTTCCCGACAATATCCCGAAAGTGATGGTGCGCGGCGACCGCCTGATGGTGAACGGCCTCTACCGGCACGGCTTCCTGCTGGCGCCGATGCTGGGTCAGATCGCCGCCGACTATCTCGAGACCGGCAAGCGCTATCCGGGCATCGTCGTCGACGGGTGAGACGACGGTGCGACCTGACGGTAGGGTGGAATGAGAGGTGGCCGTTTTGTGCCGGCACGGACCGTTGCGTTAGCGCATGACGGCGTCGCCGAATGCGCCCTAAACTGTATCGACCGCCATTACCGGCCGGAGAGGAGACCGATCATGCCCCAGGACACGCTTGTGCACACGGCCCAGATCGGCGGCAGCAGCCCAAGCGCGAGTGCGCCTGGATATCTCTCGGGCTTTGGCAATACGTTCGAGACGGAGGCCCTGCCGGGTGCCTTGCCGGTGGGGCGCAACTCGCCCCAGAGATGCAAGTATGGGCTCTACGCCGAGCAGATCTCGGGCTCACCGTTCACCGCGCCGCGCGCCACCAACGAGCGGTCGTGGCTCTATCGAATCCGGCCGTCGGTGAAGCATTCGGGCACGTTCCGCAAAGCTGCGGCGAACCTCTGGCGCACCGCGCCCTGCCTCGAGTTCGAGATGCCGATTGGGCAGCTCCGCTGGGGGCCGACGCCGATGCCCGCCGAACGGCTCTCCTTCATCGAGGGCATCCGCACCATGACGACGGCGGGCGACGTGGGTACGCAGACCGGCATGGGCGCACACGTCTACCTCGCCACCCGCTCCATGGAGAACGAGGCCTTCTGGAACGCCGACGGCGAAATGCTGATCGTACTGCAACAGGAAAAGCTGCGCTTCGTCACCGAGTTCGGCCGCATCGAGGCTGAGCCCGGCGAGATCGTGCTGATCCCGCGCGGCGTCAAGTTCCGCGTCGAGTTGATGGGCGGGCCGGCGCGCGGCTACATCTGCGAGAACTACGGCGGCGCCTTCACGCTCCCCGAGCGCGGGCCGATCGGCGCCAACTGCCTCGCCAATGCTCGCGATTTCCTCACGCCCGTGGCAGCTTACGAGGACAAGGACGTCGCGACCACGCTGACTGTCAAATGGGGCGGCTCACTCTGGCAGACCGAGCTTGGCCATTCGCCGCTCGATGTCGTCGCGTGGCATGGCAACTACGCGCCATTCAAGTATGACCTGCGGCGCTTCAATGCGGTTGGCTCGATCTCCTTCGATCACCCTGATCCCTCGATCTTTTCGGTGCTCTCGGCGCCGTCCGAGACACCCGGCGCATCGAACGTCGATTTCGTGATCTTCCCGGAGCGGTGGGCGGTCGCCGAGGATACGTTCCGGCCGCCCTGGTATCACCGCAACATCATGTCGGAGTTCATGGGGCTCATCTACGGGGTCTACGACGCCAAGCCCGAGGGGTTCACGCCGGGCGGCATGAGCCTGCACAATCTGATGCTCCCGCATGGACCCGACGCGACCGCTTACCACAACGCGTCGACCGGCGACTTGCGTCCCGTCAAATTGACGGGGACCATGGCTTTCATGTTCGAGACCCGCTATCCACAGCGCGTAACGCAGTACGCCGGCACCTTGCCGACGCTGCAAACCGACTATGCCGACTGCTGGCAGAGCCTGCAGAAGCGCTTTGATCCGAGCCAGGCGTGAACCCGGAGGCATGGTCCCATGAAACTCGCAACGCTGCGCAACGGAACACGGGACGGCGCCCTGGCGATCGTCTCCCGCGACCTGACCAAGGCGGTGCTGGCGAAGGATGTCATCGCCGGCCTGGAGACCATGCAGCAGCTGCTCGATGATTGGGATAACTACGTGTTGGCCGCCGAGCGCATTTCGTCCGAGATCAACGTCGTGGCAGACGGAGGTCCCGCCCGCTTTCCCGTCAGCGACTTCGACCCGGCGCGCACGATGGCGCCGCTGCCGCGAGCCTACGCCTGGGCCGACGGTTCGGCCTATGTCAATCACGTCGAGCTGGCGCGGAAGGCACGCGGCGCCGAGCTGCCCGCGAGCTTCAACACTGATCCGCTGATGTACCAGGGCGGCTCGGATACGTTCCTCGGGGCTCGCGATCCCATCGAGATGACGGACGAAGTCATGGGGTATCGATCTCGAGGGCGAGATCGCCGTGATCCTCGGCGACACGCCAATCGGCATCGCCACAACTAACGCCCTCGACCATGTCCGGCTCGTCACCATCGTCAACGATGTGTCGCTGCGCAATCTCATCCCGAACGAAATCGCAAAAGGTTTCGGCTTCTTTCACGGCAAGCCGTCGTCGGGATTTGCGCCGGTCGCAGTGACACCGGATGAGCTTGGCCCCGCATGGCGCGACGGCAAGTTGCATCTGCCGTATCTGGCGTACGTGAACGGCAATCTGATCGGCCAGCCGAACGCCGGCGTCGACATGACATTCTCGTTTGCACAGCTGATCGCGCACGCGGCAAAAACGCGGCGGCTGTCCGCGGGCACGATTCTCGGCTCCGGCACCGTCTCGAACAAGGGCGACGGCGGCCCGGGCAAACCGGTCGATCAGGGCGGCACCGGCTACACCTGCCTCGCAGAGGTCCGCGTCGTCGAAATGCTGCTCACGGGAAAGCCAGTCACCCCGTTCCTTCGCTTCGGAGACCGCGTACGGCTCGAGATCCTCGATACCGACGGCGCCTCGATCTTCGGAGCGATCGAGCAACAGGTCGTCCAGCACAAGGCTTGAGCGATGGCGCCGCGCGAGATTTTTCCGGGAAGTCTGCCGATCAACACTGACGGCCTGCGGCTCATGCCGGAGGTCGCCGCACGGGAATTGGCAGAGGCTTTCGACGTTGTTTCGCTGCCGGCAGGGTTTCATTCCGATCCCTATCCCGTCTATCACGCGCTACAGATGCACGCGCCCGTGCATGTCATGGCATCCGGCAGTGTTCTCGTATCGCGCCATGCGGACCTCGAAGCGATCTACAAGGACACGGCCAGCTATTCCTCGGACAAGAAGATCGAGTTCCGCCCGAAGTTCGGTGACAGTCCGCTCTACCAGCATCACACGACCAGCCTCGTGTTCAACGACGGCGCGCAACACACGCGTGTCCGGCGGATCATGGCGGGCGCCCTGACGCCGCGCGCCATCTCGGACATGGGCGCGCCGATCCTGGCGCTGGTGCATGGCCTGCTCGACCAGATGGCCGCCAGGGGACGCGTCGATCTGATCGAGGATTTCGCCGCGGCGATCCCAGTCGAGGTGATCGGAAACATGCTGGCGGTGCCTCGAGACGAGCGCGGGCCGTTGCGCGCCTGGTCCCTTGCCATCCTCGGCGCGCTGGAACCCGCACCAACGACGGCGCAGCTGGCCGACGGCAATTGCGCCGTCACCGCGTTCGCAACCTATCTGGCGGGGCTCGTCGCGGACCGGCGCGCGCGACCCGGCGATCCCGCAAAAGACGTGCTGACCCGCCTGATCCAGGGCGAGGCGGACGGCGCCCGACTGACAACAGACGAGCTTTACCAGAATTGCATCTTCATCCTGAATGCCGGCCACGAGACGACAACCAATCTCATCGGCAACGCGCTCTATGCGCTGACCGAATGGCCGGAGGAGCGCGCGCGGTTGATCGCCAGCCCGGCGTTGATTCCGGGCGCGATCGAGGAATTCCTGCGTTTCGAGAGCTCGAACCAGCTCGGCAACCGCCGCACCACCTGCAACGTGTCACTTGGCGGCCGGGCCTTCCCCGCCGGCACGTCGATCACCCTGTTGATCGGCGCGGCCAACCGCGATCCGGAGCGCTTCGACATGCCGGACCGGCTCGATGTCGGGCGCCAGCCGAACCGCCACCTGGCGTTTGCTTCGGGGCCACACCAGTGCGTCGGCATGAACGTGGCGCGGCTCGAGGGACAGATCGCGATCCGCGAGTTTCTGGCACGGTTTCCGGACTACCGTCTTGCGGCGCCCGCCACGCGCGGTGGGCGGGTGCGGTTCCGGGGGTTCCTGTCGATCCCCGCCGATGTCAGCGCCTAAGCGTCAGGACACCAAGCGGTCGAGACGCAGCCGGGCGCGGTCGTCGGTCAGCAACCAGACCCCGCCCATGACTGCGGCGAGCGCCGCCAACGCCGTCGCACCCGCAATCGCGAACATCACGACAACCTGATACTTCGCCGCCTCGACCGGGTCGACACCGGACAGAATCTGCCCGCTCATCATCCCCGGCAACGTCACGATGCCGGCAACCGTCATCGCGTTGAGCATCGGCATCATCGCCATCTTGAGGGCGCGGGCGCACACACCCTCGAACGCCTGATAGCGCGTGTGGCCGAGAGCCAGGCGCGCCTCGATGCCGGCACGTTCGGTCTTGGCGGCCTGCGTCAACGTCTCGAGCACCAGCGAGACCGAGGTCAGCGCGTTGCCCAGCACCATGCCAAGGATCGGCAGGAACACGCGCGGCGCATACCAAGGCGTCGAGCCGATCACGGCGGCCGTCACATAGAGCGTCGTCAGGCAGCCAACCACCAACAGCGTGACGCCGCCGAGGCCCGCGCTCCATGGCCCGGCAATGCGGTTCGACTGCCGCGACGTGATCTCGTAGGTGGCGACGGCAATCATCACGGCGGCAAGCAGCGCGGTCCAGAGCGGCGACGTCTGGGCGAACACCAACTTCAGCACGAACCCGATCAGGCCCAGCTGAATAAGCATGCGCACGGAGGCGATCAGGAACGACCGCTCGAGCCCCAGCCGGAACATGACGGAGATCGCGCCGTTGAGCACGATCAGGAGCGCCGCCAGAATAAGATCGGCAGTCGTTAGTGCAATATAGCTCATGCCGCGCCTTCCCCGGCAGCGACAGCAGCTTTGGCGCCGCGCACCATGGCCCGCGCGATCACCATCTGCTGGATCTGGCTGGTGCCCTCGAACAGGCGGAACAGGCGGACGTCGCGGTAGAGCCGCTCGACCGCGTTGTTGGCGAGATAGCCGGCACCGCCGAGCACCTGCACCGCGCGATCGGCGACCCGGCACACCATCTCGGACGCGAAATACTTGGCGCAGGCGATATCGGCCGCGAGCTCGAGGCTCGGCGGATGCGTGAAGCGCCGGGCGACATCCATGATCATGGCACGAGCGGCAAACGTCTCGGCGCGGCAGTCGGCGAGCAGGTTCGCGACCGACTGGTGCTCGACGATCGGCTTGCCGAACTGGCGGCGGCGCATGGCGTAGGCGAGCGCCTCGCGGGTCAATCGCTCCGCCTGGCCGACGCAGGTGCAGGCCACATGCAGCCGCGCCGTATTGATGCCGCCCATTGCATTCTTGAAGCCCTGGCCCTCGGCGAGGCCCAACAGCGCGGACGCCGGAATGCGGCAATTGTCGAACGTCATCTCGGCGATCGGCGCGCCGGCCTGGCCCATCTTGGGGTCGACCGGGCCGACGCTGAGTCCCGCCGTGCCCCGTTCCACGAGGAAGGCCGAGATGCCGTCGGCGCCGGGCTTCGTCTCGTCGGAGCGCGCCATCACCACGAACAGGTCGGCGATGTTGGCATTGGTGATGTAACGCTTGCGGCCATTGAGCACGTAGCCGTTGCCATCGCGGCGCGCGGTTGTCTCGACATTGGTGGCATCCGAGCCGGCGTTCTCCTCGGTCAGAGCGAAGGCGCTGGTCCATTCGCCCCGGGCGAGCTTCGGCAGATAGGTGCTGCACTGCTCCTCGGTGCCGTTGAGCAGGATAGCCTGCGCCGAGAGACCAACTGTGGTCGAGAAGCGCGCGCGGTAGACGCTCGAGGCCCGCGTCACCGCGATCATCGCTAGGCACTGCTTCTCCATGTCGAGGGCCAGCCCGCCGTAGCGCTCCGGGATCGTCAATCCGAACAAACCGAACGATTTGAGCGGTGCCGCCAGATCATCCGGCACACCCGCCGCGTCGGACAGGCGATGCTCGCTGGGAATGAGCGTGGTGGCGACGAGATCGTCGAGACGCGCCAACCAGGCGGGAAAATCACGGCGGGCGAGATCAAAGAGGGACATGCACGCTTCCATGAGTGTTGCCCCTTTGGCCCCGATGTGACGCGCCATGGGGAGGCTGGCAGTGGTTGACGACAGCGCGTAGCATGGTGCGGCATTGTTCGCCAGCCGCTGGAGACGCCGCATGAGCACCGCGAGACTTGCATCAGCCGACGCCTTTGCCCGCCAACCGCTGCCCAAGCGGTTCTGCAATCTCGATCGGGTGCTCTACGCGCTGGAGGCGCGCGGCCTCGACGCCATCGTGGCGACGACGACCAACAATGTCTTCTACCTCTCCGGCTTCAATGGCATCGCGCACAAATCGGACGAGCCACGCGTGTGCGCCGTGATCCTGTCGCGGCATGCGCCCGAGCACCCGATCATCGTCGTTGCCGATTACTACCTCGCGACATTCCTTCGCCAGGAAACCTGGATCGAGGACATCCGCCCGTTCCGCGCCGTCATGCTGCCGCTCGATCTGCCGGCATCAAAGTCCGATATCGACCGCTTCATTCCGACGGCGAGCCTCGCCACGCCCTGGATCCAGAACGCGCGCCAGCAATTCTCGACGGATATGGGATCGGCGATGAAGCAGGCGCTTAGGGATCTCAAGCTCGATAAGGCCAAGATTGCCTTCGACGACCAGGGCTTCGGCCTGCGGCTCGGGGTCGAGGGCGTCACGATCGCCGACGGCTATGACCCGATGATGTTCGCGCGCTCGATCAAGTCGCCGTTCGAACTCGACATGCTGCGCCGCTCGACCCGCCTCAACGAGGTCGCGATCCGCAAGACGGTCGCCTCCTGGCAAAAGGGCGCGACCTGGCGCGACCTCAATATCGCCTATGCCCGAAGCGTGGCCGAGCTTGGCGGCTTCGTGCGCGATCCCGGCGGCATGGTGTGGGGCCACCCGCGCGGCACCGAGCAGACGATCATGCTTGCGACCGGCTTCGAGGACAGCGAGGTGGAGGCCGGCACGCATGTACTCTTTGACTGTCACGGCACGATCGACCTGTTTTGCTGGGATGGCGGCAAGACCTGGGTCGTCGACGGCGAGCCGCAGGGCGACGCGAAACGGTGGGCGAAAGCAACGACTGCGGTCGCCGAAACGCTGATCGCCGCCATGAAGCCGGGCGCCAAAATCGTCGAACTGCAGGCGCTCGCCCGCGCCACGTACCGCAAAGCCGGTGTTCCCGATCCCGACCGGGCGCTGATCTTCTTCCACGGGCTCGGCCTCTCGCACATGGAGCTCGAGCTGATGACGGCCAACGGAAAGGCACACGGCAGCAATTGGGTGCTCGAGGAGGGCATGGTCGCGCCGATCCATCTCCTCTATCCGGGCAGCCAGTTCGACCGCTCGTGGTGTGAGGAAGTCGTCGAAATCCGCAGCGATGGCGGCCGGCCGCTGTTTTCGTGGGGGTACGATCCGATTGCGGGACGGTAGAGAGGCGGCCGCACTTCGCGATGGTTCCAACGTTGTCGCGTTAAACCCACTAGCGGACCTGCTCCGCACGTCCAGAGCAGGACAGCGGTTGACGACTCGAGCCGCGATCTATTTTTTGCCCGCTCGGTTCCTGGGCATCGGCAGAGGGAAATTCAAGTCGCCGTAGTCGGAAAATAAAACCCGCAAAGATTAAGGGATTCAATGACAGAGCCACCAGCAGGCTATATCGTCGTCATTCGCGCAATCGACTGGTTTACCGAGACGGTCGGTATCGTGATGGCGTTCGTTTTCGTGCCGCTTCTCCTTTTTCCGAACGTCTACGAGGTCTTCAGCCGTTACGTCCTGAACGACCCGACAATCTGGGCCCTCGATACCACGACGTATGCCTTCGGCGCTCTATTCATGCTCGCCGGATCTTATGCTCTTCAACAGGGTGCCCACGTCCGTACGGATATGCTGTGGGACAAGTTCTCCGACAGAACCAAGGGCATCATTGATTGCTGCGCCTTCTTGCTTTTGTTCCTCCCGACGATGGCAATCCTAACTTGGTCGAGCTGGGACGACTTCATCTATTCCATGTCGATCAACGAAAAATCGAACTCCGGCGCCTGGCAGCCGGTGATCTGGCCGCTGCGCGCGATAATACCTCTCTCTTGTGCCATGCTGTTCCTGCAGGGCTGTTCCGAGCTCATGAAAAGTTTCTGGGCGGTTCGCAGTGGAAAACTTCTCGTGAAGCACGAGAAGATCGAGGTCTGATCCGATGAACGGAACTGAAATTCTTGGCATGATCATGCTTTGCAGCATGATCGCCATCATCTTCGTCGGATTTCCAATTTCGTTCACATTGTTATTCCTGGCTTTGGTTTTCGGCGGCTTCGGCCTGGGATGGGCGCAGACGTTCGATCTGGCCTACCTCCAGATTTGGGGAATGATGAAGGAGGACATCCTTGCATCGGTCCCTGCATTCATCTTCATGGGTTACATGTGCGATCAGGCCGGCTTGATGGAGCGCCTGTTCACCTCGTTCCGCCACATGCTCGCGTGGATGCGTGGCGCGCTTTATCTGGTTGTGCTCCTGACGGCGACGCTGTTTGGCATTGCATCGGGAATTGTCGGCGCGTCAGTTACGATGCTCGGCATCATGGCCGGTCCCATGATGATCAAAGCGGGCTACGATGCGAGACTTTCCGCTGGTGCCATTACGGCTGGCGGAACGCTGGGCATCCTCATTCCACCGAGCGTGATGCTCATCGTCATGGGGCCGACTATGGGCGTGCCCGTAAATTTGCTTTACGCGGCAGCGTTCGGCCCGGGCTTTCTTCTTGCGGGAATGTACATCGCTTACTGTTTGATCCGCAGCTACATCAACCCGTCGCTTGGACCGCCAGTCCCCCTCGAGGAGCGGATTACGGATCGCTGGGTGATTTTCAAGGAAGTCGTCGTAGGTATTGTCCCAGTTACCGTTCTCACCTTTGCCACGCTCGGTGTGATTGTCGCGGGCATGGCGACGTCCACCGAGGCCGCGGCGTGCGGAGCAGTCGGTGCGATCGGACTTGCCGCGATGTACGGCAAACTCACCACGGCTGCCATTCGGGGAGCGATTACCAGCACCGCCATCACGACTGGCATGGTGATGATGCTGGCGGTTGCGTCCAACGTCTATGGAGCGGTCTTCACGAAGCTCGGTTCTGCGACCGTCCTTGCCAACCTTCTGCTCGACATTCCTTTGGGCGACCCGGGAAAATTCTGGCTGATAATGGCCATCATCTTCCTTCTCGGTTGGCCCTTCGAGTGGCTTGTGATCGTACTCGTTTTCCTGCCGCTCTTTCTCCCCGTCGTCGAGAAACTGAACTTCGGGATGACCAAGGCCGACACGATGATCTGGTTCGGCACCATGGTCGCCGTCAATCTGCAGACGGCCTATCTCAGTCCGCCTGTGGCGATGTCGGCTTACTACCTCAAGAGCGTCGTGCCGCAATGGTCGATCGGCACGATCTACAACGGCATGGGCCAGTTCATGATCATTCAGATCATCTGCATGATCATGCTCTACTTCTGGCCCGGCATCGCCATGGGACTTGTCGAACTTGCACGATAAGCAGTGGGGATCGCCCCAAGGTCGAAAGCGTGCCGGATGCTCATCAGCGGTGGGCGCTTTCGCCTTGAATGGAAATGGGTAACGAGATGACCGCATCGACCAGGCGAACCGTCCACAGCCGTTCGGTTTCTGCCGTCATTGAGCCGATACGTGCCCTGATCGGAACGCACCCTCAAAACCCGACCGCTTGCCCGTCGGTGCGGCGTTCGGAGGCCGCGAGGTAGCCGTTCTCCATCTTGTAGATGAGTTGGGCGCGACCGAAGTCCGTGCTCCAGCGGTCGGCCTGGGCCAGGTCGTGGCCGCGCGCCTTGAGCGCGGCAATGGTCTCCGGGGAAACGCCCTGCTCGATGCCAACCCTGACGCCACTGTCGATGCGCCAACGGGGCGCATCGCTCGCAGCCTGCGGGTTCTGGCCGTGATCGACCATGCGCGTGATGACCTGCATGTGGCCCTGCGCCTGCATCGAGCCGCCCATCACGCCAAAGCTCATCACCGGCTTTCCGCCTTTGGTCAGGAATCCCGGGATGATAGTGTGGAACGGGCGCTTCCGCGGCGCGACGATGTTGGCGTGGCCGAGTTTCAGGGTGAAGCCGGAGCCGCGGTTTTGCAGCGCAATGCCGGTGTCAGGCACCACCACGCCAGAGCCGAAACCAGAGTAGTTCGATTGAATGTAGGACACCATCATGCCGCTCTCGTCGGCAGCGGTGAGATAGACAGTGCCACTGGTTGCGGGATTGCCATGCGTTGGCCGAGTGGCCGTCTTCATGTCGATCAGTTTGGCGCGGGATTTCAGGTAAGCCTTGTCGAGCATCTGAACCGGCGTGACGCGCATGGTCGAAATATCCGACACGTATTCGTTGATGTCGGCGAAGGCGAGCTTCATCGCCTCGATCTTCAGGTGCAAATCGTCAGCCGAGTCGATCGCGTTTGCCGCGACGTCGAAGTTCTCGAGGATGCCGAGCGCAATCTGCGCGCCGATACCCTGACCGTTGGGCGGGATTTCGTGCAGCGTGTAGCCGCGATAATCGAGGCCGACGGGCTCGACCCAGTCGAGCGTGTGTGCCGCCATGTCGGCGGCCGTCAAAGCCGCGCCGTGCTGATTTGCGAACACAGCGATCTGCTCGGCAAGGTCGCCGCGATAGAAGGCCTCGCCTTTGGTCTCGGCGATGCGTTGCAAGGTTCGGGCGTGGGACTTGGAGACGAACGTTTCGCCGGCGTGGGGGGCACGACCGCGTGGCATGAACGCCTCCGCAAAGCCCGGCTGCGCCTTGAGCTCGGCGGCGCCATTGGCCCACAGTCTCGCAATGGTCGGCGAAACCATGTAGCCGTCGCTCGCATACTTGATTGCGGGCTCGAAGAGGTCCGCGAACGGCAGTCGCCCATACTTGTCCGACAACTCGACCCATGCCGATACCGCACCCGGCACCGTGACCGAGTCCCAGCCGCGCTTGGGCATCTCGGCGAGGCCCTTGAAGCGATCGGGCGTCCAGCCGGCGGGCGAGCGCCCCGATGCGTTCAATCCCTTGAGCTCTTTACCGTCCCACAAAATGCAGAACGCATCGCCGCCGATGCCATTGCCGGTCGGCTCGAGCACGGTCAGCGCGATCGCCGTGGCCAGGATGCCGTCCACCGCGTTGCCACCTTTCAGCATCATGCGCAGGCCCGCTTGTGCGGCGAGCGGCTGCGAGGTGGCGACACAGTTGCGCGCCAGCACCGGCATGCGTTGGGACGTATAGGGGAACTGCCAGTCGAACATGGTCATTGTGCCTCGGTCGGGCTGAGTGGGTTAGAACTTCCGGTCATCGCGATGACCGGACGTCAGAGCTTCACGTCATGCCGGGGTGCGTGCCAGTTGGCGGCAGCCGCGATGCAGCGCTCGACATCCTCGTCGATCATCAGGCGCGCAGCGACCAGCTTCCGCGCCGCTTCGCCGATGGCCTTCTGATAGGCGGCCGCGCTCGCATATCGCTCCGCGACGGACTTGCGCGGATCGCGGATGACAGTGCGCTCCTCGGCCGACTCGGGAAATGGAATCGTCGAGCCGGTGAACTCGTGCGTCGCGCCGTGGCCGAAGCCGCGCATGCGCAGGTTCCATCCGGTGTAGGTCGCAAGTGGCACCTGCACCATCGGTGCGCGGACCCCCGCCACGTCGTTGCCGTCGGCGTCCACGGCGGGGACCAGCACCGTGTAGAACTTGCCCGTGCGGCGTGGCGGCTCCTCGAGCAGGCCCTGCTCGGCCAACTGTCCGAAATCCAGAAGTTCAAGCGTGTTCGGCGCATGCGGTGTCGCGACGCCCGGAATAGCCGGAAAGCTCCTCTGCCATTGCTCCCATTCAACAAGCGTGCCGGCCTTGCGCGTCGGCATCAGGCTGTCAGGCGGCACCGTACCCTTGCTTGCCCAGGCATCCATGTTGTCGAGCAGCGCGCGGAAGAACATCGATGTCCAAACGACGTTCTGCACGTTCTGGCAGACACCGGCATTGGTCGCCGTCTTGAGCAGCGGATCGGCGAAGTGTTGCGACGACGACCACAAGTAGACGCGCACGTTGTCGGGCGGCGCGAGATCGTTGCCCCGGGTGTCGGTGTGCACGAGGCTGCCGCGCCGTTGCCAGTACTCGGTGCCTGTCTGCGTGTGGAAGACGAGCGGGTCGGTATCTGGCCGCTTGCAGATGGCGTCGGTCTTGCCGGTGAGATGGTCGGTGCATGACGCATAGGCGAACGGGAAGTGGTCGGCCGGGTTCTCGTGATCCTCGTACTGCTGTCCGCCAGAGACGATCGCGTTGGCGAAGCGGTGGTTCATCCACATGAGCCCGCCGCCGGCGACGTGCGGCAGCAGGCCATCGAAAACCTTTTTGCCTTGCGCGTCGGCGTTGAAGCCGCGCCAGATGAAATCGCGGATGCAGCGGCCGGTTTGCGAGCGGCCCCAGCCGTAGGCCTTCGTGATCGCCCCGCCTGCGGGGTTTGGGTTGCCTGCCGAATCGGGCTTACCGGACTTCAGGAACGCCACGAAATCGCGCACGGCCACGTGGCCCAAGCCCAGCACCAGAGGATCGCGGCCTTCATAGACGAGTTCGTAAATCCAGCCGGTTTCGAAGCCAGCGGGCATGTGAATGTGCGTGTCCGAGGCGACAATCGCCGTCTCGGCGCCGGCAGCATCGAGGCCCATGCCGGTCTCAGTGCGCGCGAACATCCACTGGTCATGGGGCACGGGAATGCGAGGGTCGTTCGGATAGCGCCGACGCGTGAGGCTCGCCTTGCGCGGATCGAGCGAAACCGCCGGATGGCTGCGGGTCGACGCGCGGGACGACAGCGGCAGCGTCTTGATGCCGGCCTTGTCGGCGATGTATTCGACGCGGACGGGGCCCGTGATCGGCTTGCCGCCGTTGGTCGCGACCGGCACATCGAGCAGAAACCGATTGCCGCCGGGCAGCAAATCCGCCTGCCAACCCACCCAGGCGAGTGTGTAGCCGCGCCGCATAAAGAAGCCGTTGCCGGCATGTTCGAAGGTGCGGGGATCGTTCGAGGCTGGCGCATCATTGAAAAACTGGAGGCAGCGGATATTGCCCCGGTTCCCCCAGTCGAAGAACAGGCGGCCATTGCCCTTGGCCGCGTCGACGGGGCGCAGGATCGAGATGTCAGTCGCGAAATGGACGAGGCCCTGGGCGTCGACCGGCGCCTTGTCGATATCACAGACGCCCGCGTTGTCCGCCGCCTTGGGATCGACCGCGAAGCGTGCGCGCCCCTTGATGCGCTCGTAGGCACCCACCGGGCCGAACGTGGCGCCGCCGGCGAAAACGAAACGGTCCTGGATGTCGATCTCGATACGGTTAGTCATGGGCTCCTCCGGGCGGGCACGGTGGGGTTGGCAGCGGCTAGTCAGCGGCAGGCTTTTGAGCAAAACCTAGCATGGCTTTGCGCGGGTGGTTCGGCGGGCCGTCACAAAATTGCGGCATTGCGTCGCGAGAGCAAGTCCGAGAACCGACAAATTGTCGCTTGATCTTGAATATTTCGATATCGTTCAATTCTTGATTCGATGGAGGCGTTCGCGCGCATGCGGAAGACTGCTCGACACATTGCTGCGGTCCTGTCGGCCGTCTCAACGATGACGTGGACTTCTGCGGCGATGGCGGGGCCGGCCCTGCTGTTCGACGCCACCGATGGCCGTGTCCTCTATTCCGAGGATCAGGACCATCAATGGTACCCGGCCTCACTGACCAAGATCATGACGGCCTACCTGACGTTCGAAGCGGTGAAGTCTGGCCGGCTGAAGCTCACCGACAAGATGAAGGTGAGCGAGAAGGCCCACGAGCAGCCGCCGAGCAAAGTCGGGTTGCCCATAGGCGCCGAGATGGGCGTCGAGATGGGCGTGCAGGCGCTGATCGTGAAGTCCGCGAATGACGTAGCTGTGATGCTCGCCGAGACAGTCGGCGGTAGCGAGGAGCAGTTCGTTCAGCTGATGAACGACACCGCGCGCCGGCTCGGAATGACGAAGACACGCTTCGTCAATGCCAATGGCCTGCCGCATGCCGACCAGGTGACGACGGCGCGCGATCTCGCCAAGCTGTCCCGGGCGGTGCTGCGCGATTTCCCCGAACAGGCCCCGCTCTGGGCGCAGGTCGATGTGCAGATCGGCCGTTTACGCCTGCGCTCGCACAATGGCCTGCTCCGCAGCTACGAGGGCGCCGACGGATTGAAGACCGGCTTCATCTGCGATTCAGGCTTCAACGTCGTCGCCACCGCAACGCGACAAGGCCGCAAACTGGTCGCTGTGGTGCTGGGCGAGCCATCAGGCCGCGATCGCACCGTGCGGGCGGCGAGCCTGCTCGAGCACGGCTTCCAGTCGTATGACTGGAAGCAGATTTTCAATTCCGCAACGATCGACAACATGCCGATCGCCGCCGACGCCAAAGGCGTCGTCAGCGTGCGCCAGTCCGTCACGGCCTGGAATTGCAACGGAAACGGCCGCCGGATCGTGGCCAAGAAAGGCAAGACTAAAGCGGTGGCAGCCGCCGCTGCAAAGGCCAAAGGCGCCAAGGGGCAACCGACGAACAAACCGGCAGCTGTTGCTGCGCCCGCCGCCCCCAAGGCAAAGTCAGCGACCAAGGCCGAGTAGGCCGCACGGCCTCAGGCTGAGCCGCCGGGCCCGCCGGCAAGGCGCGGCGCCCCGCGTGAGGCCAGCGCAAAGCGCCCGATGATCGACAAGATCTTCCAGCCGGCCTTGATCGTGCCCTTGATCGTGCCCGAAATCTTAGAAACGCCGATCCGGCGCCGGTAGCGCACCGGAACCTCGAGAATCCTGAGCTTCTGCATGGCGGCCTTGATCTGCATTTCCACAGTCCAGCCGTAGGTGCGGTCCTGCATCTGCATGCTGCGCAGCGCGGTCGCCGAGATTGCCCGGAATGGCCCGAGATCGGAATATCTCGTGCCCCAGAACACGCGAATGAGCCGCGTCGCAAGCCAGTTGCCGAACACCTGCTGCGGCGTGAGCGCACCGGCCTCGCGGACACCCAGAACACGCGAGCCGATCACCATGTCGGCCTGGCTGCCGGCAATTGGATCGACAAGCGTGACCATCTCTTCCGGATAATCGCTGTAGTCGCCATCGACGAAGACGACGATATCGGCGTCCTCGATATGCATGAGCGCGCGCAGGCAGGCGGCGCCATAGCCCGGCTCCGGCTCGGGAACGACAATGGCGCCGCCCGTGCGTGCGATGTCCGCCGTGCGATCGGTCGAGCCATTGTCGGCAACGACGATGCGGTCGACCCAGGCCGGGATGTCCGCGATCACCCGGCCGATGGCGCGTTCCTCGTTGAGCGCCGGAATGACGACGGCGACGCGCTGCCCTGATCTCATCGACATCTATCCCGCTTGGCCGGCGCGCGAAGTGGCGCCAGCACATCTATTGCCGCACACGTCCAGATCGGAAGCCAGATCAGCCAGACGCCATAATCGCGATAGAGATCATAAGTCCCCATGGCTGAATAATGGAACGAGGCATAGTGGAGCGGTAACAATACCGTCATCGCCAGGATCGCACGGCGCGGCACGAAGACGGCGAACGGCAGTGTCCATAAGACGTACCAGGGGAACTGAGCCGGGCTGAGGAGCACCAGCACCAGGGTCAGCGCCGCAATCCGTGCCAGAAGATCCGACGTCGAATGGATCGCCGTCCGCGCGAGCCCCAATGCCGTGACGCCGACGCCGAGCGCAAGGGCGCCGCGCGCGATGGCGCTGGCCGGCTCGGTCGAAGTGCCGAGCCCATCCAGCACGCGCCGCACAAATCCGCGCAGCGCCGGCAACAGCGCGCTGTTTGCCTGCCATTCGCTGGCATAGGCGAGGAAACCGGAGCCCTCCGTCAATCCGCCCCGCACGATCGGGAGGGCCCACAACAGCGTCAGCCCGGCCAGCACGCCGAGCGCCAGCAACCCGGCCTTGGGGCGCGTGAGCAGGGGGCGCAACAGCAGCGGTGCCAGTAGGACCGGCCAGACCTTGACGCCGATCGCCAGACCCAGTGCCGCCGTGCTCGACAACCACCAGCGGCGCGTGGCCAGCCAGACCGCGAGCAGGACCAGCGGGAGCAGAACGCCCTCCATGTGCGCGGAGTTGGCGAGTTCCTTGATCGCAACCGGATTCCACCAGTAGACGGCGCACCAAACCGGCGCCTGCCCGATATCCGCCAGCAGCCGCAGCAACAGGGCAACCGTCGTAATGTCAGCCGCTAGAAGGACCAGCCGCCAGGCCGTCAGGCTGAACGGTTCGATCCAATAGCCAAGTGCAAATGCGGCCTGGGCAACCGGCGGATAAATGGTTCGCAGGGCCGGGTGGTTGACACGTTCGAGTACGGGACCCGCTGCTTCGGCAAGCGCGCCGAGCGCCGTCCCGCGATCGGCGGCTTTGGCTGCGGCAGGCGATACGGCGTAAGGGCTTAGCCCATTGGCGACCATCGCGCCTTCCCAGAGATAGCGCTGCTGGTCATCCTCGAGGGCGGGCTCCGTCGGCAGCATCATCAGGCGCAGAATGAGGCCGACGATGAGCACGAGCCCGGTCAGCCGGCGTTGCGTCGCGGCATCCTCTTGTGCCGTGGCGCGGGCCAGCGGGACCACCAACAGGAACAGCACGCCTGCCGCGATCAGCCCAGCCGTCAGTGGCAGCGCCGGGATTTCGGCCAACGGCCGCGCCCAGTCGAAGCGATCACCGCCCGCCACGAAAACCGCCGTCATTGCGATCAGGGCGATGCCCAGCAGCGCCCACGCACGAGGCAAATAGCGCGGCGCGAGCCAGCCAGCCCGCCATCGCACGTATTCGCCACCCTCCTGCCCGTGCATGGCTCCCCCGCCCCGGCCGCGCCCGCCACCCATCGATTGCAGGCTGGCCCCAACTGCGCTAACCGGATCGATAGGGATCAACGCTTTAACGCGCAAGGATGACCTGCCGGAATGGCAACGCCGTGGACGATTGGATGGGAGGAATGGCTGGGCTTGCCCGAGCTGGGACTTCCCGCGATCAAGGCCAAGATCGACACTGGCGCCCGCACATCGGCGCTGCACGCGGCATCGATCGAGGTTTTTGGCCCCGAGAGCGCACCAAAAGTCCGGTTCGCCGTTCATCCTGTGCCCGGCCGTGACGATATCGAGGTAATATGCGTTGCCGATGTGATCGACCGGCGGGACGTGACCAGCTCCAACGGCGAGCGCGAAACGCGCGTCGTGATCCGTAGTGTCGTCAGGATGGGCGAGCGGACATGGCCCATTGAGATCACGCTGACCAACCGCGACGCCATGGCCTATCGCATGCTGCTCGGGCGCCAGGCGATCCAGGACGACATGGTGGTCGATCCGGCGGCATCGTTCCTGCAGCCACGCCTGAGTTACCGGCACTATGCACACCTCGCCGCCGCCGAGCCCCGCGACGAGGCCGGCTTGCGTGCGGTGGCGCCCGCGCAACCGCTGTCGATCGTGCTGCTGACGCGCCGGCCCGACAACACCACCAACCGCCGCCTCGTACGCGAGGCAGCCCGGCGCGGGCACACCATGCACGTCATCGATCGGACGCAGATCTCGCTGTTCGTCGACGCGAAAGACCCAGCTGTTTTCGTTGATGGCCGGCCGCTGACCGGCGTTGACGCCGTCGTCATTCGCTCGGGCCGCGTGCTCAATTCGTTCTCGCTCGCGATCGTGCGGCAGTTCGAGATTTTGGGCGCCACCGCGATCAATCCAGCGTCGGCACTGGCCATCACGTCGGACCCATTGGCCGAACGCCAATGCCTCGCGCGAGCGGGCATCCCAATCCCTGAAGCCGCGGTCAGCCACGGCGATCTGCTGAAGGCCGGCCGGCCGGACTCGCACGTTCTGGCGGACAGCCTCGACGCACTCGCGGCATGGCCGCTCGTGCGCTTCGCCATTGTCGGCGGCCGCGCCTTCGGCGCCATCGAGCGGTCGCCGGTGACAGCGCTCGACGAAGATCCGGAGTGGCGGACCATCGAATCCCCTCCGGCCCAGCTTGGCGCCGCGCGAGAACTCGCCTCTCGGGCCGCGAAGGCTATCGGGCTCGGCTTTGCGTCGATCGACATTGCTCTCGCGCGGCGTAACCCGATCGTCGTCGCAGTTGCCGCGAACCCTGGCATTGCCGAGATCGAGCGCCTGTCGGGCGCCGCGATCATCGAGGCTGTGCTCGTGCACCTCGAGCTGGAAGCCCGCACCCGCAGCCCACGCCCCACGCCAGCCTGAGCAACGCGCCTAGCGCGACGCGCGAAAGCGCGCGCCGGGCACGGGCGGGGTCTCCGGCTTGCCCGCAAAACATTGTGCGATGGCCATCCAGCGCTGCGCGACGGCGCCTTCGACCCGCAAACCCGTATCGGCAACGTTGCGCACCTGCGTGACGACCTGACAGAAGTCGAGCGCCGCGCCCGCCACCAACTGCTCACGGACGTCGGGATTCCAAACCCATTCGCCACCGGAGGGCGCCTGCAGGCGCACTTGCGGCACAGGCGCGGGCGCCGTCTCGCCGCGATTGACGAAGGTCCAGCCGAAAGTGCGCACGCCGATCTCGGCGATATTCTTCAAGCGATCGGTTGGCGCGCGCTCCACGCCCATGACGTCGAAGACTTCCTGCCCGTGTGCCCAGGTCTCCATCTGGCGGGCAGTTGTGAACATGCGCACGCTCATGTCGGGGCCGGCCCACTTGAGGCGCGTGCTCGGATCGAGCCCGTCGAGCTTGTCGCACAGTGCCGCCATCTGGCGCCGCCACGCATCGAGCAGCGCCGCACCGGCCAGATGACCGAACCGCGCGCGTGCATCGTCGCGCGGGGTGAACCCGGTTGCCCGCTTCGCGCGCACATCGGCGAGAAGCGCCACAAAGGCCGCGGGATCGGCGACCGAGGTCGCCGCCATGATGTCGCCAGTGTGCAGATGACGAACGACATCGTTGATCGTCCAGCTCTTGAACAGCGTCTCGCGCTCCCAATCCGCATCGGAGAGCCGTTCGAGAAGTCCGGCGAGTGCCGCCGCTTCCGCCTTGAAATCCGTGATCTGCTGGAGCATGCGCCGCCTCCCAAAACACTCCGACCACCCTGATACTATCAGGTTGCGTCGTGAAAAATGATGCCGAGCGTATGCCGGCGGCCCGCGCGGAGCCGGCTGACACCGTGCCGCATCTTCACGCGATAGTCGCCCTTGGTGCCAGCCACCGGGCGCTCATTAACGGCAAAGATCACGGCCTCGCCCTGGGCAAGCGGAATGACGTCGGCCCGCGACTGCATCCGCGGCCGCTGCTCCACGATGACGAACTCGCCGCCCTCGAAATCGCGGGCAGGCGCGGACAACAGGATCGCCACCTGGATCGGAAATACGGTCGCACCGTAGAGATCCTGATGCAGGCAATTGTAGTCGCCGGCCTCATACTGGAGCAGCAGCGGCGTGGGCCGGAGCTGGCCGGCTGCGTGACAGCGCGCGAGAAATTCGGCATGGCCGTCCGGGAAAGTCGTGGCGAGCCGCAGGCGTTCGCACCACCGGTTCGCAATCGGCGCCAGGCGCGGATAAAGCGCCGTCCGAAGTCCGGCGATCAGCTCCGGCAACGGATAGGCAAAGTACTTGTATTCGCCTTTGCCGAAACCGTGCCGTGCCATGACGATGCGCGAGCGAAACGGCGCGTCAGCCGGATAGAGCGCGGCGATCGCCCGGCATTCGTCGGGGGTGAGCAGGGGCGGCGTTGTCACGGCGCCGTTGACCTCGAGTGCGGACGACAGGACCGGCCATTCGAGGGCCGCGATCCGCGCGGCCATTTCCCCGGCCTCGCGAGGTGGCGCACCAGGGGATGTTCGCTTCGGGGCCACGCGTTGGGTCACGATTCCATCTCCTGTTGGCATCGGGCCGCAGTCTAATGGCCGGCAGCGGAACGCACGACCCGAAAACGGCACCCGATCCTCCTGACCGGCCATCGCCTGAGGCGGTGGCCTCGGTTATGGTCCGCGCAACCGAACTCCCGCTGAACCGAGAGCCCCATGCCCTCCTCCGTCTTCGACTCCGTCATTTTCCGCGACATGTTCGGCACCCCCGCCATGCGCGCCGTGTTCAGCGACGAGGCGCAGGTGCGCCGCTATGTGGACGCCGAGGTCGCACTGGCCATGGCCGAAGCCAAAGTTGGGCTCATTCCGGCGACGGCCGCCGCCGAGATCGCGGCCCGCGCCGACGCGTCGAAGATGGACCTCGCCAAGCTCAAGGCCGAAACCGACATCGTCGGTTATCCCATCATCGGCATCGTGCACCAGATGGCGAATCAGTGCGGCGAGTCCGGCCGCTTCGTGCATTGGGGCGCAACGACCCAGGACATCATGGATACGGCGACCGTGCTGCAGGTGCGCGACGCCCTGGCGCTGGTCGAAGCCGATCTCGCCGCCCTCGATGCCGCACTGACGGCCTTGGCAGCGCGCCATCGCGACACCGTGATGGCGGGCCGCACCCACCTGCAACATGCGCTTCCCGTGACGTTCGGCTACAAGGCCGCGGTCTGGCTGTCGATGATCCGGCGGCACCGCGAGCGGCTGGCACAGTTGAAGCCGCGCGTGCTCGTTGCGCAGTTCTCGGGTGCCGCCGGCACGCTCGCATCGCTCGGCAACGACGGCCTCAAGGTGCAAGCGGCGTTCGCCGCCGAGCTTGGTCTCGCCCAACCCGACATCACCTGGCATGCCGCTCGCGACGGTCTCGCTGAAACCGGATGCCTGCTCGGCCTCATCACCGGCAGTCTCTCCAAGATCGCTGTCGACGTGATGCTGATGATGCAGACCGAGATCGGGGAAGTATTCGAGCCGTTCGTGCAGGGCCGCGGCGCCTCCTCCACCATGCCGCAGAAGCGCAACCCGATCTCCTGCGAGATGATCGTCGCGCTGGCCAAGGCGGTTCGCAATCACGCCAGCCTGATGCTCGACGGCATGGCCGCCGACCACGAACGGGCGACCGGCCCCTGGCACCTCGAATGGATCGCCGTGCCGGAGATGTTCATCGCGTCGGCCGGCGCGCTCTATCAGGCACGGTTCATGCTCGAAGGCCTGATCGTGATGCCCGATGCCATGAAGCGAAATCTCGATCTCACCGGCGGGCTTATCGTTGCCGAAGCGGTGATGATGGCGCTGGCGCCGCATACCGGCCGCGGCGTCGCCCACGATGTCGTCTATGAATGTTGCCGCGCCGCGCTCGACAAGGGCACGCCGCTGCTCGACCAGCTCAGGACGCGCCCCGAAATCACGCGCCACTTCGACGGCGCCGCGCTGGCCCGTCTGGTTGATCCCGCGTACTATCTCGGCGTCGCACCCGAAATGGTCGACCGCCTACTGGCGCGCCGGAGTTAGTCGGAGCTAGCCGGGAGGTCCTGCCTCGCGCCTACGCTTCGTCGACGACCGGATTCTTGAGGATGCCGATCTTCTCGACCTCGACCTCGACGGTGTCGCCGGTCTTCATCCAGGTCGGCGGCTTCCTCGCATGCGCGACGCCCGACGGCGTTCCCGTGGCGATGAGGTCGCCCGGCTCCAACGTCATGATCTCCGACAGGATCGCAACGCACTGCGCGGCCGAGAAGATCATGTCGCTGGTGTTCGAAGACTGCATCGTCTCACCGTTGACGCGCGTCATGATCTTGAGACCAGCCGCGCCGGGCGGCAACTCATCGGCCGAGACTACGATCGGCCCGAGCGGGCCAGTGCCGTCGAAGTTCTTGCCGGCAGTCCACTGCGATGTCTTGCGCTGGTAGTCGCGCACCGAAACGTCGTTGAAAAGCGTGTACCCCCAGACGTGCTCGAGCGCCGTCGCCTCGGAGATGTGCCGCCCGCGCTTGCCGATGACGATGGTCAGCTCGCACTCGTAATCGAGTTGGATCGAGCACTTCGGCCGGATGACGTTGCCGCCGGCTGGCACCAGCGAACTCGTGAAGCGCGGAAAGAACGACGGATAGGTCGGTGGCGGATGCCCGCCTTCCTTGGCGTGCTCGAGGTAATTGAGGCCAACGCAGATGAACTTGCCGGGATTGGAGAACGGCAGTGCCGGCTTCACGCCGGCAAGCGGCTGTTTGGCGGACGCGGGCGCCTTGATCGCCATCGCCTTCAGCGTGGCTGTGACCGGCGCGCCGGCAGCGATGACGCCCTGGATGTCCTTGGGCAGCGACGCATCGACTGCGCCGACGTCAACGACACTATTACCTTCCACCAGACCGAGCGCGGCGCCGCGTCCCTTCGCGAACATCATGAGCTTCATGGAGTGCGTCCTTTGTGATGGGCCGGTCTGCGGCACGCCGGGGATGGCGATGCGTTGACGGTATGAGGGGTGTCATAGTCCAGCCCGCCCACAAGGGCAATGATCGGCTCCGCGTGGTTCATGCTTTGGGCCTAGCTGTCCTCGCCAACTCATCAGGTGTCATCCTCGGGCTTGTCCCGAGGACCCAATTCTCCGCAAATTGCGCTGGTCGATAGAAGTTTGGATCGGCGCCGCTGCGTGTCGCTTGACGCGGACGCGCGTGGTGCACGATGGGTCCTCGGGACAAGCCCGAGCATGACAACCGTAGGTGTCGTGCAGGAGCATCTGGCGTAGGTGTCGTGCAGGAGCATCTGGCTCGAAACTTCGGACAGAAGCGCTCTGGTGTTGGATGTACTTCACTGCATCTGTCGATCGCGCGCAGCGGCTTTCGCATCACCCGTCGCCGCTGCCCAGCGAATAGGCGGCTTCGACCACATAGGGGCCGCCGCCGGTGCGCGGGCGCGAGGACATCAGCACGAAGCGCGCGACCGGAAAGGGCTCGGTCGTGAGTGCGCCGCATTCACCCAGAAACCGGGCGACCTGCTCCGGGCTGGTGCCTTTGAGCCGCGCCAACGTCACATGCGGCGTGAACGCGCGCGTTTCCGGCGGCAGGCCGGCGTTGCGCGCGGCCCGCTCGATCGCCCGCTGCAGGTGCTCCAACGCCGGATTGGCGGCAACAGCGGCGTAGATCGCGCGGGGTTCGCGGCCACCGAAGGCATCCAGCCCCTTGATCGTCACTTCGAACGGATCGGCGGCGATCTGGGCCAGGAAATCGGCGAACTCGTCCGCCACATGGTTCTCGATCTCGCCCGCGAACCGGAGCGTCAGGTGCAAGCTCTCGCGTTCGACCCATTTGGCGCCGGGCAGCGGGCCGCTGACGAGCGACAGCCTCAAGCGGTGCGCCGCGGGAATCTCGATCCCGACGAAAAGACGAAGCATGGCGGGTCCTCTCAGTCGCGTCCAGCTTTCGGTTGCGCCTTCACCCGCGCGATCAGCTCCTCCACGCGCGGACCGATGCGCTCGGCGATGAGCGCGATGCCGGCGGCGTTCGGATGCATGCCATCCGGCAGGTTGAGCTTCGGGTCGAGCGCCACACCGGCCAGAAAGAAGGGATACAAAATCAACCCGTGTTTTTCGGCGAGCTCCGGAAAGATGCGATCGAAGGCATTGCCGTAGTCGTTGCCGAGATTGCGGCTCGCGCGCATACCCGTCAGCAGAATGTCGATCCGGCGCGCCTTCAGCCGCGCAATGATGGTCTCGAGGTTGGCCCGAGCGCGCTCCGGCGGCAGCCCGCTCAGCATGTCATTCGCGCCAAGCTCCAGAATGACGGCATCGGTGCCCTCCGGAACGGCCCAATCCAAACGTGTCAACCCACCCGCCGTCGTATCGCCTGACACGCCCGCATTGGCGACCTTCGCGTCGAAGCCCTTGGCCGCGAGCAGGCGCTGCAGTTGCTCGGGAAACGCCTCGCCGGGCTTCACTCCGAAGCCGGCCGTCAAACTGTCGCCGAGCACGACGATCTGAATCGGACGTTTCGACGTTGTTGCCATCAACGGACCCGCACCACCCAGCAGAAGGATGCCGCCTGCCAGCAGAAGAATGTTGACGATGCGTGCGGCGCGCACCATTTGGCCGAAGTGAGAGAGCATGATGCCTCGCCGGTCAGATTCGCGAGCCCTGGCCAGCCAAGGCTTCAGTGACACAATATAATCGCTCCCAATCGCGGCGGGAGTAGGGGGCGCTCGAAACCGCCTCTGGGAGGGAATAACACTTGCATACCCCATTGATATCACTCAGAAAGATCGGCTTGACGTTGACTAGTCGCGCCGGCCAGGTGTCGATTCTGCGAGAGGTCGACCTCGATATCGAGGACGGCACGTCGCTGGCCATTGTCGGCCCCAGCGGCTCCGGCAAGACATCGCTGCTGATGATCATGGCGGGCCTCGAGCGGGCGACGACCGGCCGCGTCCTGGTCGCTGGCCACGATTTCTCGGCGATGAGCGAAGATGCGCTGGCCCGCGCCCGCGGCGGTACCATCGGCATCGTGTTTCAGTCGTTTCATCTGGTGCCGACCATGACGGCGCTCGAGAACGTGGCCTTGCCGCTGGAGTTCCAGGGCGACCGTCAGGCCCGCGAGAAGGCCGAAGCGTCTCTGATCGAGGTGGGGCTCGGCGCTCGCATCCAACACTTTCCGGCCCAGCTTTCCGGCGGCGAACAACAGCGCGTCGCACTCGCCCGCGCCCTGGTGCCACGCCCGCGGTTGCTGCTCGCCGATGAGCCGACCGGCAATCTCGACGGCACGACCGGCCGTCAAGTCATCGATCTTCTGTTCGACCTGCGCGCGCGCAACAGGGCGACGCTGGTGCTGGTGACCCATGACGAAGCGCTCGCCCGGCGCTGCCAGCGCGTCGTGCGCATGGCCGACGGCCGGATTGTCAGCGACCAATCGTCCGCCGAACGTGCAGCCGAGGCCAACGCATGAACGATGTGGCCATCTCCCCACACCAGCCCGAGCGGGCCGGTATTTCGATGCCGCGGCTGGTGTCGCTCGCACTCCGCGATCTCAGGGGCGGGCTCTCCGGGTTCACCGTGTTCGTTGCGTGCATCGCGCTCGGCGTCGCGGTCATCGCGGGCATCGGCGCCTTGACCGACGCTTTGCGCGCCGGCTTCGAAAAGCAGGGCGAGGCGTTGCTCGGAGGCGACGTGATCGTCGCCCGCCCCCATCGCCAGGCCGAACCCGCCGAGCGCGCGTGGCTGGCGGCCCGTGGCCAGGTCTCCGAAACCGCAACATTACGCTCGATGGCCCGCACCCTCGATGGCGCCGAGCAGATGCTGGTCGAATTGAAGGGCATCGACGCCGCCTATCCGCTGGCCGGCGCCTTGAAACTCAAGACGGGGATAGCGCCCCGCGCGGCGATCCTCGACGGTCCGGGTGCCGCTGTCGACGAAATCCTGATCGAGCGGCTCGGCCGCAAGCTCGGCGACACCATCCGAATTGGCAACAGCGAGGTCATCATTCGCGCCCTGGTCGAGGCGGAGCCCGACAAGATTTCCGACCGGCTGACGTTCGGCCCCCGCGTCTTCGTTTCGCTCCAGACCCTCGCCAAATCGGGGCTGGCCGAGCCAGGCAGCCTCGTTCGCTGGCGCTATGCGCTGAAGCTCGGGCCCGCCAGCCAGACCACCGATCTCGTTATCTTCCGTGATGCCGTCAAACGCGACTGGCCCGATTCTGGCTTTACGATCGCCGACCGCCGCGATCCCTCGCCACAAGTCACCCGCACGCTCGACCGCCTGCGCCAGTTCCTGACGCTGATCGGGCTCACGTCGCTGCTGATCGGCGGCGTCGGCGTCGCCAATGCCGTACAGACTTACATCGACCGGCGCCGCCGTGTGATTGCCACGATGAAGAGCGTCGGCGCGTCTAGCCGACAGATCTTTCTCCTCCATTTCACCCAAATCCTCGCCATTTCCGGACTTGGCGTGCTGATCGGTCTGGCGCTCGGGTTGCTCATCCCGCCCGTGCTCAACGCGGCGATCGGCGATGCCTTGCCGATCAAGGCCGAGCTGGCGCTGAGCCCGTGGAGCCTCGCCATCGCGGCGCTCTACGGCTTGCTCGTCGCCATGCTGTTCACGCTGTGGCCGCTCGGTTTGGCCGAGCAAGTGCGGGCCGGTGTGCTGTTTCGCGACGAGGTGGCACCGGAGCGCCGTTGGCCACGATGGCCGATCAGCGTTGCGACCGTCGCCGTGGGCTTGGCGTTATTCGGGCTCGCGGTTGCGACATCGGACGCCAAGCGCCTCGCCGTCTATTTCTGCCTGGCGCTGATCGGGATCCTCGCGGGCTTTGCCCTGCTCGGAAGCCTGCTCACGTGGGCCGCGCGCCGCCTGCCCCGGCCGCGCCAGCCTGCGCTCGCACTCGCACTCGGCAATCTCGGCCAGCCCGGCGGATTGACACGCGCCGTCGTCCTCTCGCTCGGCTCCGGTCTGACGCTGCTGGTGGCCGTCGCCCTCGTCGATGCCTCGATCGTCGACGAGCTGGAAAGCCGCCTGCCGCGCAACTCGCCGAACTTTTTCATTCTCGACGTACCGCGCAGCGAGGCTGACAACCTGCGCAACCTGGTGCACCAGAACGAACCCACGGCCCACGTCAATCAAGCCCCGATGCTGCGCGGGCGCTTGGTCAATTTGGCGGGCAAGCCGGTCGATCAGATCAAGCCGCCGCCGGAAGCGCAGTGGGTGCTGAATGGCGATCGCGGCCTCACATATGCCAGCGAAGTTCCGGAAGGCTCCCGCGTGGTGAAGGGCCAGTGGTGGCCGGCCGACTATGCCGGCGAGCCACTGGTCTCGTTCGAGGCCGATCTCGCCCGGCTGCTCAAGCTCGCTGTCGGCGACGAGGTGACGGTCAACGTGCTCGGCCGCAACATCACCGCACGCATCGCCAATTTGCGCGAGGTCCGCTGGGAGAGCCTGGCCATCAACTTCGTGATGGTATTCTCGCCGAACGTCTTGAAGGGTGCGCCGCACAACATGCTGGCAACGATCGCGCTACCGAAATCGGTGCCGCTCGCGCGCGAAGCCGCGCTGTCGCGCGAGATCGGACGCGCCTATCCGGCCGTCACCGCGATCCCCGTGCGCGACGCCATCAACTCGTTCAACACTGTCTTCTCGCGCATCATGAAGGCCGTCCGCGCCGCCGGCAGCGTCACCCTGATCGCCGGGGCGCTGGTCCTCTCCGGTGCGCTCGCCACCGCCCAGCGCCGGCGCATCAAGCAAGCCGTGATCGTCAAGACGCTCGGCGGCACACGCGCCCAGATCCTCACGTCGCACGCTCTGGAGTACGCGATCGTTGCGGTAGCAACCGGTCTGCTCGCGGTTGGGCTCGGAGGGCTGGCGGCCTGGGCGACAGTGTCCCGGGTGATGGACGTTCCGTTCCTGTTCTCCTGGCCGGCCGTTGGCTTGTCGCTGGGGCTGTCGTTCAGCCTCGTCATCCTGCTCGGCGGGCTCGGAACCTGGCGCGTTCTAAACGCCCGGCCCGTGCCCTATCTCCGGTCCGAGTAGGCCCTGGCCCCACGACTACGACACGCGGCTCACGCGTTGACAAAAATCTGCGTAGCCGGTGCCCGAGAGCTGTTCCGAGATTTCGTTAACTTGTTAAAAATCCATCTAAATATCTTCGGCGGGCGGAGCTGAAACTCAAGCGTACGAGGGCCAGAGCGCGCCGGCTTTTAAATCCAACTGTCACAATCGGGATTCTTTCCGACGGATGCTTGAAAGCGACACGAACAGAGCGCATATTGGACGGGTAATGCGGTTCGCCGCAGATCGGCTTCCAGAGAGGCACAAAGGGAACGATATGGCTCAGTTTCTCCCACGCAACGCTCAGGCTGGATCGGTTGGCCGGACGGATACGTCCGCTCTCGACGCTGGCCTGCGCAGCCACATGCTGCGCGTCTACAACTATCTTTCGGTTGGCATCGGCTTAGCGGCGGTCATCGCCTACGCCCTGTTCTCGATGTCCGTGACGACGGATCCGGCGCTGACCGCCGGCACCCTGCGCAACGGTCTGAAACTGACGGAGTTCGGCAAGTCCTTCTACCTGTCGCCGCTCTTCATGGTGATCATGTTTGCGCCGCTCGTCATGCTCATCGGCTTGATGTTCGTCGGGCACAAGCTTGGCACGGCCGGTACCCAGATTGCCTATTGGCTGCTCGTGTCGCTGATCGGCGCCGGGATGTCGTCGATCTTCATGAAGTACAAGCTCGGCTCGGTCTCGCAGGTGTTCGCGATCACGTCGGCAGCCTTTGCGGCGCTCAGCCTCTGGGGCTACACGACCAAGCGTAACCTGTCGGGCATGGGCACCTTCCTGTTCATGGGCCTGATCGGCATCATCCTTGCTGGCCTCGCCAACCTGTGGTTCCAGTCGGGCGCTCTGCAGTTCGCCATCTCGTGCATTGGCGTGCTGGTGTTCGCTGGCTTCACCGCCTACGACACACAGCGCATCAAGGACGAGTATTACATGATCGCTGGCGACGTCGCTGCGATGAGCAAAGCCGCGGTTTGGGGTGCTCTGTCGCTCTTCCTCGACTTCGTCAACATGTTCCAGATGCTGCTGTCGCTGTTCGGCGACCGCGAGTAAGCCTGGAAACAGTTTGAGCCGAGGCCCCGCACTCACCTGCGGGGCTTTTGGCGTTTTTGCCTCGACAGCCGATCGAGCCGTTTCATGCCTGACGCAATCCTTCTACGCCCCGCGACACTGGCCGACATCCCCGGTATTACCGCCGTCTATCGGCCAGCCGTCGTAGACGGCACCGCGAGCTTCGAGTACGAGCCGCCCGACGAAGCCGAGATGGCGCGCCGCTACTGCACCATCGCCGACGGCGGATTTCCCTACATCGTCGCCGTCGATGGCACGCGCGTGGTGGGATATGCCTACGTCAGCCAGTACCGGCCACGGCCCGCCTACCGCTACAGTGTCGAGAATTCCATCTATGTGGCGCCCGAAGCGCACCGCCGCGGCGTCGGCCGCCTGCTGCTGACCGAGCTCATCGAACTATGCACCCGACGCGGCTACCGCCAGATGATTGCCGTGGTTGGCGATGGCAGCCGTCAGGCCGCCTCGATCGGGCTGCATCAGGCACTCGGCTTCACATTGATCGGGACGATCCGCTCGGTCGGCCACAAGCATGGCCGCTGGCTCGACAGCGTCACGATGCAGCTCCCGCTCGGCCCCGGAGATACGACGGCGCCGACCTGAAGCCTTGTGCCCGCCACGCTCGCAAGTAGCCACCCACTGACGCAACCGTCGCCTGCCGGCCGCCCTCGCCCCCGACATAACTAACGTCGCCTTAACCCGCCTCTGGGAGAGTGCTGGCCCCACATTCGGTGCCACCAGCACAATCGCTTCGCAGGGCATCCAGATGAGTTTTGAACCTGAAGAGTCTCGCCCGCCCCTCCGCCGGAGGCCGCGGGACAAACTCGGCGACCTCCTGGCGGCCCGCGAGGCGCCCGAACCGACGGAAATGCCGACTTATCTGCGTGCCGTCGCCATTTCCGTCGCCATCGTTCTGGCCTTTGCCGCCGCGCAGATGGCGTTGACGTCCGCCAGCCAATCGATGGACGAGCGCTTCGAGCAGATTCCTCTGCAGAAGGACGTCGGCGCCAACCAGGCGAGCGCGCCTGTCCGGTCCACCTGCAAGCCGCCGGCCATCGGCGTGACGCTCGATGTCGGGCGCAATCGGGCCATGAGCCGATCCGAGGGCATGATCTACGCGGAAGGCCGCAAGGTCGAAAATTTCGCCAAGTATGTCACTTGTCTGATGGAGACCGACCGCCACCGGTTGTGCGATCCCCAAGCGCGCCGCGACCTCGTCGCCACCGTCAAAGCCTATCTGGGAACATGGCGGGACGGCCGCCAATTCGCACAACAAGTTGTCGACCTGACAACCGCCGCACCCCAGGCGCACCTCATCGAACACGGGTTGAAGTCCCGACCGGCATCCGCATCGGGCGGATCGCCGGACCTGCATCCGCAAGTCGCGTCAGCTGTCAACAGCCTGCTCCACATCGATACGAACCTGCTGGCAGGCCTGCGCGCCGTGGTCGAGGACGGCTACGTGTCGTCTCAAGATTTCGCCGGTTTTCTTGGTTTGCTGATGCCGGGCGATCTCGAACCCCACCTGGCCGGCATGACGGCCAAACGCAACGCCTGCCAATAAGCGCGCGGGTACACGCCGGCCCGTTCGGGGACGCCGGTCAATCGACCAGATGCAGCCGCTTCTCGAAAACCTCGAGCACGCGGCGCAGATCGTGGCCGCGCTTCAGGATCAGCCCCGTCACCGTGACGACACTGTAGGCGCCTTGCTTGCGCGCATTCTTAGGCGCCTTCACGATGCGATAAAGCGGCCATTCGCTCGAACGACGGAACACGGCAAACTCGGCATGTTCTTTGCAAAAATCCATGGCGTAGTCCCGCCACTCGCCGGCCGCCACTTTTCGACCGTAGACAGTCAGAATATCGCTGAGCTCACGGCGGTCGAAAGCGACGACGGCAGCAGCGTGGGACCCGGCAGACAGCGGATTGGCACCAGAAACACCCGCCCCTGGCCGGGGGCGAAACGCTATTGGTTCGCTGTCGCTCAAGGGCGCCTCCTGTCATCTGGATGCCACAAGCTTACCGCTTCTGGCATCTGGCGCAACCAGATCGCACCCCCTGCCGAGACCAAATCGTAACGATCAGAAACAAAGATCACAAAACCGTCCAAATCCGATCAAAACCAAGCCGTAATCCTGGATCAAATTGCCTTCATCGGCACTGGCCCGATCCTCTGAATTCTCGGAACTCAGCCCCCCAGCCCCCTCCGAGGGTTCTCTCCTAGGATCGGGCCTTTGCTGTTTGAGCGCCGCGCTACTACGCCCGCGCATCCGGCATACGCCGCCCTTCCCGCGAAATTCGCGCTTTCGCCCAAATCCGGTCGTCAGCACGCCGCAAAGGGCGGCGATAACTGCATCGTTGCCTCTTGGCCCGGTCCCGAAGCGAAGCTCTGGAACACAGCCCCCCAGCCCCCGGGGCAATGCCCAAAGGACCGGGCCATCTTAGAGGCAACCCAAAATCTACCTCTGATGATGCCTCAGGGCCGGCGCAAGCCGGCTCTTCTGTTTTGCGCGCCGACCATGCAAGCATAGCTGACGGCAGCGGCTTGATTCCGCTCGCGCCCTGGGAATAATCCCGGCGTCGAACGCTGGCAGGAGATGAGCGACAGATGCCGAACGATCCCGCGGACAGCGGTGCCAAGAAATCCTTCCAGGCCGAGGTCTCGCGCCTGCTCGAGCTGATGGTCCATTCGGTCTACACCGAGAAGGAGATCTTTCTTCGCGAGCTGATCTCGAATGCCTCCGACGCCTGCGACAAGCTTCGCTATGAGGCCATTGCCGCGCCGGACCTGATCGCCGGCGATGCCCGCCTCGCGATCCGCATCACAATCGACAAGACCTCGCACCGTCTCTCCATCTCCGACAACGGCATTGGCATGACGGAGGCTGAGCTCGTCGACAATCTCGGCACCATCGCGCGCTCGGGCACCAAGGCCTTTCTCGATCGCATCTCGGCCGAAAAAGACGCCTCGAGCTCTCTCATCGGCCAGTTCGGCGTCGGCTTCTATTCGGCCTTCATGGTTGCCGATCAGATCGAGGTCATCAGCCGCCGGGCCGGCGCGCCCAGTGCCCATGTCTGGTCGTCGGATGGCAGCAGTGGCTTCACCGTCGCCGCCGCCACCGACGCGCAGGCGGCAACGATCGCGCGCGGCACGACGGTCAACCTGCATCTGAAGTCTGACGCCGACGCCTACCTCGACCCGCACGAAATCGAGCGGATCGTGCGCACCTATTCGGATCACATTCTGTTTCCCGTCGAGCTGGTCGAGGCCGACGACAAGGTCCGCCAGGTCAACTCAGCCAGCGCGCTGTGGCAGCGGTCCAAGTCCGAAGTGAAACCCGAGGACTATAAGGAGGTCTACAACACCGTCGCCGGCCAGTTCGACGAGCCCGCGCTCACCATCCATTACAAAGCCGAAGGCCGCCAGAGCTACGCCGTCCTGCTGTTCGTGCCCTCGCAGCGCCCGTTCGATCTTTTCGATATGAATCGCAAGGGCCGCGTAAAGCTCTACGTGCGGCGCGTCTACATCACCGAAGACGCAGACCTGCTGCCGAGTTATCTGCGCTTCGTGCGCGGCGTCATCGACAGCGAGGACGTGCCGCTGAACATTTCGCGCGAAATGCTCCAGAACAATCCGACGGTTAGCCTGATCCGCAAGGCCGTCACCAGCCGCGTCATCTCCGAGCTCGAAACCCTGGCCGAGAAGGAGCCCGCCCGCTTCGAGCCGATCTGGGAGACGTTCGGCGCCGTCGTCAAGGAAGGCATCTACGAAGACTTCGAGCGGCGCGACCTGCTGCTGAAGCTCGCGCGCTTCCGCTCGACCACGGGCAGCACCGGCTGGCGCTCGCTCAAGGATTATGTCGCCGCCATGCGCCCCGGCCAAACCGAGATCTACTATCTGGCCGGCGAAAGCCTCGACCGTCTGAAGGCCAGTCCCCAGCTCGAGGCAGCCGCCGCCCGCGGCATCGAGGTGTTGCTGCTCGCCGATCATGTCGACAGCTTCTGGACATCGCAGCCGCTGCGTTTCGAAGACAAGACGTTGCGCTCGCTGTCGCAAGGCGAGGTGGACCTCAGCGCCATTGCGCTGCTCGACGAAACCAAGTCCGCCGGCGACAGCGGCGACATCGCCTCCCTGATCACCGCGCTCAAGGGCGCGCTCAAAACCGCGATCAGCGATGTGCGCGCCTCGAAGCGGCTGGTCGCGTCGGCCTCCTGTCTGGTCGCCCCGGGCGCTGGCCCCGATCTCGCGCTCGATCGCCTCCTGCGGCAGCGCAACGAGGGCGCCAGCGTGCTACCAGTCCTGGAGATCAATCCGGCGCACAGCCTTGTCAAGGCTGCCGCCGCCAGCGAGGCCGCGGGCCGCACCGACGAACTGGCCGACATCGCCGGGCTGTTGCACGATCAGGCGCGCATTCTCGACGGCGAGCTGCCCGCTGATCCCGCAGCCTTTGCGGAACGCATCAACAGGCTCGTCCTGCGCGGGCTCGTCCAGGGTGGGCTTGCTTAGAGTGACCTGGGCTGAGCTGCCCATCCGGTGCCAGGTTGCCGGATCGCGCGCTACTTGACCTTTGAAGCCGCCACGCGCTTCTCGATGCCCTTGACGAGCGCGCTGCCCATCGGCGGATCGTTCTCGACGCCAAGTGTTTCTGTCAAGCGCGCCAGCGAGATGTAGAAGCCCGCCATCAGGATCAGCTCGACGATCTCGCGCTCGGAGAGATGCTTGCGGACTTCGGCAAGCGACGCCTCGGACGCCCGCACATTGACGACGACCTCACGTGCAAACGAGAGTGCGGCCCGCTCCGTGGCATCGAAGCAGGGAGCCGTGTCGTCCTTCTTGCGCAGCGCGTCGATCTGCGCCTGGGTCGCGCCGAGATCGAGAGCGATCGGCACGTGCTGCAGCCACTCATACTCGCCGCCTTCGAGATTGACGGCGTGCAACAGGCAGAGCTCGCGCAGCTTGGGATCGAGCTTCAGCTTGCCGAGCAGCGTGCCGCCGAGCTTCATGACTGGTTTCAGGCAGGTCTCGGCATGCGCCATCATGTTGAAGATATTGGCGGGCGCCGGCAGGCGGCCCAGCATGTCGCGAACCTCCGGCGAGGATTTCGCCTGATCGGGATAGGGGATGCGGGCCATCAGAGTGTCTCCGAAGCGGCGATTTCTGGAAGTGTCATCGGTTTTTCAAGTGTCATCCCGGGGCTCGTCCCCGGGACCCATAGTCCCGCAACTTCGATCGTCTCAGAGTTTTGCAGCATGGATCCCGGCAATAGATGCCGGGATGACAACAATCGAGTTCAACCGTCGTAGCCTTCGATGACGATCACGTCGCCCTTCGAGTATTTGTTGCGCACGATCTCGGCTTCCCGATACTCGGGACTTTCGTAGCAGGCGAGTGCCGTCGCGTAGCTGTCGAACTCGAGCACGACGTGCCGCGCGCGCGCCTCGCCGTGCTTCTTGGTGAACTGACCGCCGCGGACCAGGAACTTCGGCTTGAATTTGGCGAACGCCTTGGCGTTGAGCGCCACATACTGCTTGTAGCCTTCGGGGTCCGTCACATCGATGTGGGCAATCCAATAGCCTTTGGGCATGGGCGGTCTCCTTTGCGCGTTCAGCCGGTGAGCTTTCCGATTTCGTCTACGATGTGGCGGGCCACGGCCTGCGGATCAGCGGCTTCTGCGATCGGCCGGCCGACAACCAGATGCGAGGCGCCGGATGCGATGGCCTTGCCCGGCGTCATGACGCGCGTCTGGTCACGGTCGCGCCCTTCGGCCAGACGAATGCCGGGCGTGACGATCAGGAAATCCGGCCCGACCGCCGCGCGCACCGATTGCGCCTCCTGGCCGGAGGCGATTACGCCGTCGAACCCCGCCGCCTTCGCCAGCCTGGCGCGATGCACCACCAGCTCCGCCGGGCTCATACTGGTCACGCCTTGCTCGGCGAGATCCGCTTGCTCCAAGCTCGTCAGCACCGTCACGGCAAGGAGCTTGAGCTTGCTTGTCCCGCGGCCCTTCACCGCCGCATCGAGCGTCTTGCGGTCGGTGCCGTGCACCGTCAGGTAATCGAGCCCGAGGCCGGCGATATTTGCCGCCGCCTTCTCGACGGTGTTCGGGATGTCGAGCAGCTTCATGTCGAGAAACACGTCTTTGCCGGCCGCCTTCAACCCTTGAGCAAAACCGATGCCGCCGCCGAAGATCAGCTCGAGCCCGACTTTGTAGCATTGCACGCTGGCGCCCAACCGCTCCACCAGTCCGCGCGCGCGCTCGACATCGGGCACATCGAGCGCGACGAACAGGCGGGACCGCGGATCATGATTGTCGGCCATTCCGGCTCATCCATGCTTGATCTGGGCGGCGCGCGCGAGCTTCTGGATGACGCCCTTGTAAAGCTCCATCAGCGTCTTGTCCTTCAGGTGCCCGTGATCGTCGAAGGCATCGCCGGCCCGCGGCACCAGCACCTGATCGGGCAGTACCAGCGCGCCGAGCCCGATCTCCAGGACCTGCCGCGTATGCGGCACGCCGCGCACACCGCCGAAATTGCCGGGCGACGCGGCGCCGAGCGCGAACACGCGCGTCTTGAACACCTGCGAGGGCACCTCGCCGTCGAGCTTCACGCGGCTGATCCAGTCCAACGTATTCTTGAGCAGCGGCGTGATCGAGGCGTTGTACTCCGGCGAGAGGATGAAGATGCCCTGATGCAGCTCCATCAGCGCCTTCAGCTTGCGCGCATTTTCGGGCGGACCGTCCTTGGTTTCGATGTCGCCGTCATAGATCGGCATCGGGTAGTCGCCGAGATCGGCGAACGTTGCACTGAGGCCATTGGCGTGCGCGATCTCGGCGCCGAGGCGGGCCAGGCGCTTGTTCATTGAGCCTTCGCGGGCCGAACCGGCGAGAAACAGCAGCTTCTGGGAATTGGACATTGACGGATGTGCACCCTGGTTGCGAGTTATCAGCATCATTTAGCCGAGCCCGGCGCGCATGGCCAGCCTGCCGGCCGCCGAGCCCGATCAGAGCTAGGCCGAGCGCCGGCCGAGCCCCGCGACCCATTGGGAGACCTCGATGACGCCCCCTCGTCCGCGCCGCAGTGTCCTCTACATGCCGGGCTCCAATGCCCGCGCCCTGGAGAAGGCCAAAACCATCGCCGCCGACGCGCTGATCCTGGATCTCGAGGATGCCGTCGCGCCGGACGCCAAGGAGACCGCGCGCGCGCAGGTTGTCGCCGCCGTCAAGGGCGGCGGGTATGGCCGGCGCGAGCTTGGCATCCGCATCAATGGTCTCGATACGCGCTGGTGGCAGGACGATGTAGTGGCCGCAGCCGACGCTGCCCCCGACGCCGTCGTGCTGCCGAAAGCGACGAGCGCGGCCGATATCGAGCGCGTCTCGACCGCGCTCCGCCGCGCGGGCGCGCCGGAGACAACCCGCCTCTGGGCGATGATCGAAACGCCGCTCGGCATCCTCAACCTCGCCGAAATCGCCGGCGCCGCGCGCCATCCGGGATCGCGGCTGGCGGGTCTCATCGTCGGGCTGAATGATCTGGTTAAGGAAACGCGGGCGGAACTCGACGGCGATCGATCAGCCGCGCTCTATTGGCTGTCGTCGATCGTCACGGCGGCCCGCGCCCACGGCCTAGCCGTGCTCGACAGCGCCTACAACAACTTCCGGGATGCTGGCGGGTTGCAGCGCGAATGCCGGCACGGTCGCGCACTTGGCTTCGACGGCAAGACGTTGATCCACCCCGATCAGGTGGCGATCGCGAACGAGGTGTTCGCGCCAACTGCCGCCGACGTCGCCTGGGCCCGCCGGATCATCGCCGCTTTCGAGCTGCCGGAGAACAAGGGTCAAGGCGTGATCAATCTCGATGGGAAAATGGTCGAGCTGCTCCACGCCGAGAGCGCCCGCCACACTGTCGCCATCGCCGACGCGATTGTTGCGATGGGGGCGGGGCGGACCTGATCGAAACCCCCTATGGGATATCCGACACGGTCCAGTGCCCGTCTTTGGGGGCGAAGACATAAGGCGTGCCGTGACGGCTGATCGAGTCGGCCACATTGGCGAATTCCGACAATCCGCGGAAGATGCCGTCGTGCGCGACGAATAGAACCGCCTTGCCGGGATGCGCCGCCAGCCATTTGGCCACAACCCGACCGGACCTTGCGACTGTGTCGGGCCACTGCTCGGCATCGGGCGGTAGAATATCGCGCGCCGACTGTTCCAAGCTCAATCCGTGCTGGCGCTTGACCTCGTCAATCAGGAGGCCGTCAAACGCGCCGAAGGTCCGCTCGCGGATCCCGCTCTCCGCATGAACGGGCAGGCTGAGCTGCTCGCCGACGATCGCGGCCGTCTTGAGCGCGCGGATCAGTGGGCTCGCGACGATGAGTTCGATTTTCTGGGTCTTGAGGCGTTGACCGGCTGCCTCGGCTTGAGCATGTCCGGTAGCATTCAGTGGGATGTCCGAATGTCCCTGAAAACGGCCCTCGCGGTTCCAATCCGTTTGGCCATGACGGAGAAAGTAGAACCGCCGCAATGGTAGCATCGGTCCCTCCACTTTCTCGTCAATACACCCGCGCCTTGGGCTCGATATACTTCATCTCGTTGGTCATGGTGTAGGTGTGCACGGGGCGGTAGTCGATCTTGACCGCGCGCGCCTTGTCGTCGGCCCAGGTCAGCGTGTGCTTCATCCAGTTCTTGTCGTCGCGATCGGGGAAGTCCTCGCGGGCATGGGCGCCGCGGCTTTCCTTGCGGTTGTCGGCCGAGACCACGGTGACAGCGGCCTGCGCGATCAGATTGTCGTACTCGAGCGTCTCGATCAGATCCGAGTTCCACACCAGCGAGCGATCGTTGACGGCGATGTCGTCGGAGCCGCGCCAGATCTCGAGGATCTTCTGCACGCCCTCGGTCAACACCGGGCCGTCGCGGAACACGGCGCAATTGTTCTGCATCAGCCGCTGCATATCGAGGCGCAGCTTCGACGTCGGCGTGCCTCCCTTGGCATTGCGGAAGCGATCGAGACGCGAGAGCGCGAGTTCGGCTGAATCCTTCGGCAGATCCAGATGCGCCGAGCCCTTCTCCGTGGTCTCCGCCGCACGCAGGCCGGCAGCGCGGCCGAACACGACGAGATCGATCAGCGAGTTCGAGCCGAGGCGGTTGGCGCCGTGCACCGACACGCAGGCAGCTTCGCCAATGGCCATCAGGCCCGGCACGATGCTGTCGGGGTCGGCGCCCTTCTTGGTCAACACCTCGCCGTGATAGTTCGTGGGGATGCCGCCCATGTTGTAGTGGACCGTCGGCAGCACCGGGATCGGCTGGCGGCGCAGGTCGACGCCGGCAAACACCTTGGCGCTCTCCGTGATGCCCGGCAGACGCTCCGCCAGGATCTTCGGATCGAGATGGTCGAGATGCAGGTAGATGTGGTCCTTGTTCGGGCCGACGCCGCGGCCTTCGCGGATCTCGATGGTCATCGAGCGCGAGACGACATCACGCGAGGCCAGATCCTTCACGTGCGGCGCATACCGCTCCATGAAACGCTCGCCGTTGCCGTTCGTCAGATAACCGCCCTCGCCGCGCGAGCCTTCGGTGATCAGCACGCCCGCACCGTAGATGCCAGTGGGATGGAACTGAACGAACTCCATGTCCTCGAGCGGCAGGCCGGCACGCAGCACCATGGCATTGCCGTCGCCGGTGCAGGTGTGGGCCGAGGTGCACGAGAAATACGCGCGTCCATAACCGCCGGTCGCCAGGATCGTCTTCTTGGCCCGGAAGCGGTGGATCGTGCCGTCCTCCATGCAGAGTGCGACCACGCCGCGGCAATGGCCTTCCTGATCCATGATCAGATCGATCGCGAAGTACTCGATGAAGAACTCGGCCGAATGGCGCAGCGACTGGCCATAGAGCGTGTGCAGCATCGCGTGGCCGGTGCGGTCAGCGGCGGCGCAAGTCCGCTGCGCCGGCGGCCCCTCGCCGAACTCGGTGGTCATGCCGCCGAACGGGCGCTGATAGATGCGGCCATCCTCTGTCCGCGAGAACGGCACGCCGTAGTGCTCCATCTCGTAGACGGCCTGCGGCGCGTTCCGGCAGAGATACTCGATCGCGTCCTGGTCGCCGAGCCAATCGGCCCCCTTGACGGTATCGTACATGTGCCAGCGCCAGTCATCTTTGTGCATGTTACCGAGCGAGGCGGCGACGCCACCCTGAGCCGCAACCGTGTGCGAGCGCGTCGGGAAGACTTTCGAGATGCAAGCCGTTTTCAGGCCCGCTTCCGCGCAGCCAAGCGTCGCGCGAAGTCCCGCACCACCCGCACCGACAACCACGACGTCATAGGTGTGCTCGGTGATCGGATAGGACCGGCCGCCGACGGCCGGCGCCGTCATGCCATTGGCCTTGCCATTGCTTTTGTCTGCCATTGTCACGCCCCGAACGAAAGTTTGAGCACTGCAAAGATCGCGGTCAGTCCGACGGCGACCGTGAAGAACGTATTCAGCATCAGGCAGATCACCTTCCGGCCTTCCGACGAGACGTAGTCCTCGATGATGGTCTGCATGCCAAGCCGCATATGGACGAGGCCCGACACGATGAACAGCAGCAGCAGCAGCGCCACCAGCGGGTTCTTGATCGCCGCTTTGACGGCGGCGTGATCCGCTCCCGTGAGTTTTACGATGATCCACGTCAACAGGATCACCAGCACGACATTAGCGACAGCAGTTACGCGCTGCAGCCAGAAATGATCGGCGCCTTCCTTGGCGGAGCCAAGCCCGCGAGCCCGGGCCAGCGGCGTCCTGATCCGGGCGTGAACCGGAGACTCGTTCGGGCGAAGCGTCATGTCAGATTACTCCTCGCCCAAGTAACCAGATCGCGGCCGTCAGCCCGAGTGAGCCGATGATCGACGCCCAGGACAGCAGCTTGACCGTCGACAGATCGAAGCCGCGGCCCGTGTCCCAGATCAGATGGCGGATGCCGCCGAGCATGTGATGCATCAGCGCCCAGGTATAGCCGAACAACACGATCTTGCCCGGCAGGCTGCCAAGCACCGCGTTGGCCGCCCGGAACGGCTCAGGCCCCATGGCGGCCGAGATCAGCCACCACGCCAGCAGCGCGGTCCCGAAATAGAGCGCCGCGCCGGTGATCCGATGCAGGATCGACATCACCATGTTGATGGCCGGCTTGTAGATCGACAGATGCGGTGACAACGGCCGAGAGGGCCGCGTGGAAGCTTGCGAATCCGAGTTCGCCATCAGGGGGCCTCTCCAGGCGTGACACAGGCTGAGCCCCAACTCTTAACGCGCAGCACCATGAGGGGCAATCGCCTGCGGCGATAAATGCACGGACAATGTTGGGATCAATGGGGAGTTTGGGCCACCACGCCGCACCGCTGAGGCCGGATTGCCGCACGGCATCGGCGGCTCAGTCGAACGCCTTGACGATCGAATGCCCGAGGCCAAACCCGCTCTCGAAGGCGTGCTCCGCCAGGCGCCCGAGGCACCAGTCGCCGGCAATACCCACCATGTGCTCACTGGAAAACAGGAAGCTCTCGCCGAGCGACTGCTCGACCAGACCATTTTTCCAAAGATGCGCCGAGATCTGCGCCGGACGCGTCGGCGGCAGGCTCAGGATATTGCAGACCTCGCTCCACATTTCAGAGGCGATAACCTCGGGCTCGACGTCTTCCGCATCCCGGCTCCAGGCCGGCGACGCCTGGATGACAATGTGGTCGCCACGCGAGGAACGGGACGGCTTGCCGTTGTTGCGGGCGATCCAGCGGACGACCTCGGACATGTCGGAAAACACGTCCTGGGCCGGCATCACGCGATCCTCAAGGCGAACCAGAACCGTCCAGATCGGCAAGACCCTAACCCGATCGAGCGGGTCTGCCAGATGTGGGATGCGCCCGACCAGCAATTGCGCCTCCTTGGCTGGGGTCGCGATGGCAACGGCGTGGAACGGCCCCGCGTGGGTCTCGTCCTCGAACCACAGCCACCAGCCCTTATCGGACCGCTGCAAAGTGTGGACACGACGGTCATTATGGAGGCGGACGCCCTCGGCCAGCGGCCGCACCATCGAGCTCATGCCCGGCGTGCCGACGATCCACGGCAGCATCAGCGAAGCGTCGTCGCCGTTGGCTTGCTTGGGTTGCCACCGCGCGGCGTAGGCGGAGCGGGTCAATTCTTCGAGATAGGCACGAAAGGCCGTCGAGCGGGCCGTGATGTACTGGGCGCCATGATCGAACGGCGTCAGGCCGAGGCGCGTCGTCGCAATGCGGCCGCCGATGATCCGGTCCTGCTCGAAGACCTCGACGTAGAAGCCCGCCCTGCGCAAGACCCTTGCACAGGTCAAGCCCGCCATGCCGGCACCGATGACTGCGACACGCTTTGTCAACTGAGCCTCTGCGCCTGGTCCTTGCCACTAGGCAAGCCCTGCGCTCCTCGATCCTCGACACTGGCCCGACGATGCCAGCAAGATGAGAAGAGACTTGCACAGCAGTCCTACCAAGGCCTTAACGGCTGGCCCGGAATGGCGCTTGCCCCCTAGCGAGGGAGTGCAACCCAGTAATCGAGATCGAGAATAATTCCGCTGTCATAGGCGTCCGCAGGCGTTCGGCTGGGAAATCCGGAGCACAAGAGATCCTTCGTCGCGATGGTCCGCAACCGCAACAAACCGATATCCCGCCGGCTCGGGCAATCGACGCGCTCCAGCACCTCGGACCACGCATAGATGGTGTCGCCGCCAAAGGCGGGCGCCACATGCCGCCCGCCATTGATGGCCGCGATATGGAACGCATTGGCCAATCCGTTGCAGGTCAACGCGCGCGCCATCGACAGGACCGCGCCGCCGTAGACGAGACGGCGACCAAACCGTCCCTGCGCTTCGGAGTGCTGGTTCAGGTGCACCTTCGCCGGGATCTGATAGAGGCGGGTCGCAAGCTGATGCTCGGCCTCCTCGATGGTCATGCCGTCCACATGATCGATCCGCTCGCCGGGCTCATAGTCGCTCCAGAGCGCCGCCGCGCCCGACAGCGTCCGGTCGAAGGTATAGGGATTGATGACCGGCACGGCGGCGCCAAGACGCGTCGGGTCCACCCGCTCCGGCAGCGCGGGAACACTCATAGCGCCAAAATCCGCCGCCGGATCGCGTTTGCGGATCATGGTCCAGCGCGCATACTCGACAACCACCTCGCCGCGTTGGTTGCGCCCGACCGATCGAATGTAGACGACGCCCGCCTCGCGATTGCGCGTTTCTCGGAGCCCGATCACCTCCGACGTTGCCGACAGCGTATCGCCAGGGAACACTGGCCGCTGAAACACACAGTCGCCGAGGCCCAGCGCCGCGACTGAGTTCAGCGCCGTCTCGGGAACCGTTTTTCCGAACACCATATTGTAGACGAGGAGATCGTCGACGGGCGACGTCGCATACCCGATCTGGCGGGCAAAACTGTCGGAGGACTGGAGCGCAAAGCGGCTCCCATAAAGCGCCTGATAGAGCGCGACATCGCCAGCTGTGATCGTACGCGGGGTCGCATGCCGGATCACTTGTCCGACACTGAAATCCTCGAAGAATGTGCCGTTGCTTGCCTTCTGCGAGGCCATAGCGAGATCTCTGGGCAGCAATCGCCTGGACGAATGCGGGAGTGAAGACCCTTGGGCGGCGAAGCGCAAGCCCGGACGCATCCAAACAGCCGACAACGAAAAACCCGAACGGCAGCAGCGCTGCCATCCGGGCTGTTGGAGTTCCGGTCGGATCCGCTGCGATCAGCGGGACGACGCGCGGAGCGCCGGCTGGTCGGTGACTTCCGCCGTCTGCTTCTTCTTGGACGAGGCGGCGCCTGCCGGCCGTGATTTGACAACCTCGGCCGCCATGGCGGCGCGGATGATGTCGTCGGCATCGAGCGGCTGGCTGCTCACGGGCAGAACCGGCGCCGTCTGGCGACCGCGAGCGACAGCCGGTGTCGCCCTGCGCGGCGCATTCGGACCCGGATCAGACGCAAGCCCCACTGCAGGAGACGCATCCGCTGGCTCACCTTCACCCGTCAGAGCCCGCGACTCGCTGTGCTTGCCCTGCAGGCTCAGAACCAGAGCCAGATTCTGCACGACGCGCTTGTCGCTGCCGTTGCTGGCCTGAGCCTGGCGGAGCAGTGCTTCAGCCTTCTCGGCCTGACCGTCCATGGCATAGGCCATCGCAAGATTGTTCATCAGCGACGCCTGCTCCGGCGCCAGCAATCGGGCGCGCTCGAAGAACGGGATCGACTCCTTGAACTGATGCTGTTTGGCCAGCGCCGTACCGCGCGCCGAGATCACGCGCCAATCCGGATGTGCCGGGTCGTCGGCCCGCTCCAGGATCTGGGAGGCGGCTGCGATCTGGTCGAGTTCGAGCGCCAGGCGTCCGTACTCCGACAGATACTCGCGGTTGACCGAGTTGTAGAGATAGCCGGACTGCAGGACGCTCAAAGCGTCCTGTTTGCGGTCGAGCGCCTTCAGATTGCGCACATAGGCCAGGATGGCCTTGCCGTCTTTCGGTTCCTTCGCGACCTTGTCGGCCCAATAGGCGGTTGCTTTCTCGAGATCGCTCTGCGGACCTGCCGACGCAGGGGCCGAGGCCAATGATGCAGGTTCGCTGCTGCTGCCAAGTCCCAGGTCGCCCATCTGGGCACAGGCCCCGAGCGACAGGGTGACGGAAAGAACGCCCAGACGGCTCAAGGCGCGGGTTACGCGGGAACTGGTCGCAGGACGGATGCTCATGCTCAACTCCCTAGCGGGCAGGCTGACGAAGGCCTGCACCATGTTGAGCGTCAGTTTCCGGGACGCCGGTCAATAAAGGATTAAGTGTTGACGATCGGCCGCAGATTTTGCTTCGGCAATTGTGTTTGTTCGTCAGGTCGCGATAATCCGCGGTCAGCTCGTGCTTGCAACCATCGCCCATATCGAAAGTGCCAATGACCGACACAACCACGGCCGCGATCACGGACCTCTTCGTGCCGTCTGGCACGCCCTCGCGGAGCCGCCCGATCTGGGCGCTCAGACCGAAGGACTTGGCGCCTGGCGCATCGCCGCTGGCGCCTGCCCAGCTGGCTTGGCTCAAGGCGATCGGCTTCAAAGCAACCGCACGCCGGCACGCCCTGCTCCCGGGGCCTGAGGGCGAGCTTGCCGGCGCAGTGCTGGGCCTTGGTGAAAACGGCAATGGCGGCAGCGAACCGGCAGCCACCGCGTTTGGGCTTTTGCCGACGGTGCTACCTGCCGGCGACTATCGCCTCGAAGGATCGATCGAGGACTTGACGCTCGCCACCATCGCCTGGGGCCTCGGTGGCTATCGCTTCCGGCGCTACAAGTCGGGCGCCGCCGATCCGTTGCCCCGGCTCGCCTGGTCCGACGCCGTCGACCGGGCCCGCGTGACGTCGGTGATCGAGGCGATCGCGCTTGGCCGCGACCTCATCAACACACCACCCAACGACTTGGGTCCCGCCGAACTCGAAGCGGCCGCCCGCCGGCTCGCCGCCCAGCACGGCGCGCAAATCTCCTCGATCGTCGGCGAGGCTCTGCTCGACCAGAATTTTCCGCTGATCCACGCCGTCGGCCGGGCAAGCCCGCGCGAACCGCGCCTCATCGACCTGCGCTTTGGCCGCGCGGAGGCACCGAAAGTAACGATCATCGGCAAGGGCATCTGCTTCGACACGGGCGGGCTCGACATCAAGCCGTCGAGCGCCATGCTGTTGATGAAGAAGGATATGGGCGGCGCCGCGACCGCGCTGGCCCTCGCCCACATGATCATGGCCAATCGCCTCGATGTCCGGTTGCGGGTCCTGTTGCCAACTGCCGAAAACAGCGTGTCCGGTAACGCCTTCCGGCCGAGCGACGTCATCAAGAGCCGGTCCGGAAAAACCGTTGAAATCGGCAACACCGACGCCGAGGGCCGGTTGGTGCTGGCGGACGCGATGACGCTCGCCGACGAAGAGGCGCCGGACTATCTCTTCACGTTTGCAACGTTGACGGGTGCCGCGCGCGTGGCGCTCGGACCTGATCTGCCACCCTACTATTGCGATAACGACACCTTCGCGGCCGACATCGAGGCGGCCGGCCGCGCGGTTGCCGACCCGGTCTGGCGGCTGCCCCTGACGACGCCCTACGACAGTTGGCTCGACAGTTCGGTCGCCGACATGAACAACGTGGCCGAGGGCGGCTTTGCCGGCTCCATCGTAGCGGCCGTCTTCCTGAAGCGGTTCGTTTCGAAGGCTCGCCGTTTCGCCCATTTCGACATTTATGGATGGCGCCCATCGGCCAAGCCGCTCGGCCCGAAGGGCGGCGAGCCGCAAGCCGCGCGCGCAATCTTCGAGATGCTGAGCCGCGCCCATAAGGCCTGACCGCCTGTTCCGAAGGGGCAAACCGATGACGGCACCACTCGATCCGCGGCTCAATGCCTTTCGAGCCGACCTGGCAGCGGAATCCCTGCGCTCGCTCATCGAAGCGCCGGCCTATGCCGCCGGTGAACCGGCCCGCGTGATCCGGCCCGTGATTCCCCTGCGCCAGCAGCCGGCCGTCTCCGAAAGCCTCGCGAACGAGGTGCTGTTCGGCGAACTGGTCCGCATCTTCGATGTCACCAATGGCTGGGCCTGGGTCCAGCTCGACCGTGATCGCTACGTCGGCTATGTGCCGGCTGATGCGCTGGCCCGCGAGACGCCCGAGACCACGCACCGGGTGTCGGCGCTCGGCACATTTGTCTATCCGGCCGCCGACATCAAGGCACCGCCGCTCATGCATCTCTCGATGAATTCGGAGATTGCCGTCGCAGCCACCGATGAGCGCTTCGCAACGCTCAAGACCGGCGGCTATGTGATCGCGCGCCATATCCAAGAGCGCGGCCGGCCATCGCGCGACTTCGCCGAGATCGCCGAGCGGTTCATCGGCACGCCGTATCTCTGGGGCGGACGCTCGCGTCTCGGCGTCGACTGCTCGGGCCTGTTGCAGCTGGCCTGCCATGCGGTCGGACTGAAGTGCCCGCGCGACAGCGACATGCAGCGCGCCGAACTCGGCTCCGACGTGCTGATTCCGGCCGATCTCGACGGCCTGGTGCGCGGTGACCTGATCTGCTGGGCCGGGCATATCGGCGTGATGGTCGACGGCGTCATGCTGCTCCACGCCAACGCCTATCATATGGCGGTCGCCGTGGAGACGCTGCACGCAGCCGTCGACCGGATAGCGAAGAGCGATAGTCGCATCCTCGCAATCAAGCGCCTCGGGCAACTCGGCGCCTGAGACGGGCGGCTACGAGACCTTCGATGTTTCCCGCGGTGCCGCTCGATGCGCCCGGTTGGCGCGGCGCGTCATCATGTTCAATCCTTCGACGAGGGCTGAGAACAGCATCGCCGCATAGATGTAGCCCTTCGGCACTTTTACGCCGAAGCCCTCGGCAATGAGAACAGTGCCGATCATCAAGAGGAATGCGAGTGCCAGCATCACGATCGTTGGATGGCGATTGATGAAGTTCGACAGCGGCGTCGCGGCGATCAGCATGACCAGCACAGTAAAGACCACAGCGATCACCATGATCGGCACATGTTCCGTCATGCCGACCGCTGTGATGATGCTGTCGATCGAGAAGACGAGGTCGAGCAGCATGATCTGCCCCATGGCCGCCGCGAATCCGAGACTCATGTCTTTCCTGTCAAACATGTCCGGCCCAGGATCAGCATCCACCTTGTGATGGATCTCCTTGGTCGCCTTCCAGACCAGAAACAGGCCGCCCGCGATCAGGATCAAGTCGCGCCAGGAGAATGCCTGACCGAAAACCGTGACCAGCGGCGCCGTCAATTTGACGATGGTCGCGATGGTCCCGAGCAGCAGCAGACGCAGAACCAAAGCAAGACCGATACCAATCTGGCGGGCGCGCTCACGTTGGTGCTCCGGCAGACGGTTGGACAGGATCGCGATAAAGATCAGGTTGTCGATACCGAGCACGACCTCCATCGCTATGAGTGTCACAAGCGCGGCCCACGCTGCGGGATCCGCAGCCAGCGTCATCAATGCATCCATGGTGTTCCAATCAGCTGGTTCGAACCACACGTTTCATCGGCATGCCCGATTTCGCGCAATCGTTGCGCCGGGCTCAGGTAGGAGCTTCCAGAACGCCTTTCCAGCCGTTCGGCCGGCCACGGCGGCGGAACAAGCGGATCATCCGATGACGGCAACCAGACCTTGCCCGCGAACTCTCCACGCGGCGCCTTCGCCTGCACCACCAAAAATTTATTTTCGGTGTCAAAGAAACCCGCAATTGCCCGGGTATGGCCTCCGGTCATACCTTCGCGCGCTTGGTGCCGCGTACCGCGAGGATGATCTCGGCCATCACCGACACCGCGATCTCGGCCGGCGACTGCGCGCCGATATCGACACCGATCGGCGACTTGATGCGCGCGATCTCAGCTTCGGTGATGCCGGCCGCGGTCAGGCGCTCACGGCGCTTCGTGTGATTGCGTTGCGAGCCCAGCGCGCCGATGTAGAGGCAGTCCGAGCGCACCGCGAGCTTCAACGCCTCGTCGTCAATGTGCCCGACGTGCGCCAGCGCAACCACGGCGGAGTAGGGATCGAGACCGATCTTCGGCAGCACGTCCTGCGGCCACTCGGCGTGAATTTTCACGCCTTGGAATCGGTCGGGCGCGGCGAAGGCAGTGCGGGGATCGATGATCTCCACCTCGTAGCCCGCGAGCCGGGCGATCTCGGACAGCACCTGGCCGATATGCGTCGCGCCGATGATCAGGATGCGCGCGGGCGGCACCAGTGCGTGCAGGAACACCTGGCCGTCGGGCGTTTCCTTGAGCTGGCTCTTGGCCGTGCTGAAGCGATCCGAGATGTCGTTCGGCATATTGGCGTCGGTACGCGCCCAGACGTGTTTGACGCCATCCTTGAGCCGGGTCTCGACAACCAGGCCTTTGCGGCCTTGCCGCGCTTCGAGGGCGCGGCCCAGCAGCTCGCGGCCACCGGCCTTGGCGTCGATGCGCTCGACGAACACCTGCACCTTGCCACCGCACGGCAGTCCCGCACGCCAGGCCGTCTCGTCGGCAACGCCGAACTCCAGCGTTTTCGGCTGACCGGATTTCAGGATTTCCTCGGCCTCGACGATGACCTCACCCTCGATGCAGCCGCCGGAGACCGAGCCCTGGAAACGGCCGTCGGCGGCCACCGCCATCTGCCCGCCAACCGGCACCGGGGCCGAGCCCCAGGTATCGACGACGGTGGCGAGCGCCACCTGCCCATCCCTGGCCAGCCAGTCGTTGGCGGCCTTGAGAACGTCGATCTCTTCGCGCGGGGATTGGTGGTTGCCGGCCTCGGCCATGGCGGTGCTCCAATTGAACGAAGTTTTGTTGCGGCCATCCTAGCGCCGTGCGCACGGGCCCGCAAACGAAAGCGGGCGATGTTGCCATCGCCCGCTTCGAATTCGCATGCGATCGGGCCGTGTCAGCCCTTGGCGTCGAACTTCGCCAGCTCGGCGGCAAGCTCCTGGTACTCTTCGCAACTCGTGCCGCAGCGGGACGCGATCTCACCCAGCTGCTCGGCCGCCTTCGCGCGATCGCCCTGTTGCAGGTAGGCGTCGCCGAGATAGGCGCGGGCCACCGTGTAGTTGGGGTTCGCCGTCAGGGCCTGGGCGTAAAATCCCATTGCCGTATCTGGCTGGCCAAGCTTGCGCGTCGAGAAGCCGATGTACGTCAGGATGCGCGGATCAGCTTTGTTTTCGGCCTGATTGAGATAGTGGAGCGCGAGCTGATAGTCGCCTTTGCGGGCCAACCAATAGCCAGCATAGAATAGAGAGTCGTCATCGAGTTCTTTGTGACGATTCTTGCACGCAGCCTTGTTCTGATTTGCTTTTTTGCTGCAGTCGACCTTTGGTGTCGACGGCTCGCCCTTCTGAGCGAAGGCCGGGCCGGACAGGGCTATCGATCCAGCCACCAAACCGGCGGAGGCGGTCAGGAGGGTGAGCAGGCGCGAGACAGACGACATGAACGTTTCCTTCTGTGGACCAAGTTCAGCTCAACGCTGGTGTATTGTGGTCGGCAGCTCGCGGTTTGATCAAGGCCGAATTTGAAGAATGTATTTCAAGACGCCGGGAATTTCCGCCGAGGTCCCACTTGGAAAGAGGATAACTCCGACCCCGCCGCGGCTTTGCCCCATTTTCGGCAGAAGCAGTCGTGTTGAGACGAATCGATGAAGCGGCGGAGATGGGGGGACCATGTTCGGCTGGCGCAAACGCAACGACGGCTTCGAGTGGCACAAGTATGTGCGCACCACGATCAAACTTCGGCGCGAAGCGCGCCGCGACAAGGCTGAGCGACTCAAGGATGAGGCGGCGGCGCGTGTCGCTGCCGCTGGCGTAGCGGCCGGCAAGGCCGCCCAGGCCGGCGCCCGCCAGCTTGGCGCGGGGTCTCAGCACGCGGCTCGCAGTCTCGGCACCGGTCTCGCGCACTGTGTCGCCGGTATCGGACGCGGCATCGCCAACCTCGGAACCACCCTGCAGCACAGGCTGACCCCGCTCTTGCGGCCGATGGCCGAGCCCCGCATTGCAGGTCCGCTCGCAATCGTCGGCGCGATCGCCTTGGCGGCCGGCTTCATTCGGTCGCGCAACGCCGGGCTGGTGGATCGCGACGCCACCATCACGCTCTACATCGGCGGCGCTGCGCTTCTGGTCGCCTGTGTCCCGGCTCTGATCGTCGGACATGGCGGGCCATGGCCGTCCTTGCTCCAGCGCCTGAGCAAGCGCGTGCGCGGCGGCGTCGCCACCACGCTCGCAGCTGGCGCGCTGGCGGGCTCCGGATGGGCGATCATGGGTGGGCCGCTGCGCCTGCCGGCCTTGCCTGGAATGCCGGCGATGCCCTTCATCACGGCTGCAACAACCAGTATCGAGGGGCGCGCGGTCGCGCAAACCGGGGACACCTTGCGCGTGGGGTCGGCGACCGTTCGGCTTGTCGGCATCGAGGCCCCGGAGCGGGATCAGCGCTGCGCCAAACCCGGTAACAAGCGCTGGCGGTGCGGTGAGGCGGCTGCCGCCGCGCTCAGCCGGCTGGCGCAGGGGCGCACGCTCAAGTGCGACGTCGGCAAGGCGGATGCCGCGGGCGTCGCCGCCGGAACCTGCTTCGACGGCGCTACCAACATCAACGCAGCACTCGTGAAAGGCGGCCACGTATTCGCCGACACAGGTGTGCTGGCCAGCTATCGCGCCGCCGAAGCCGAAGCGCGCGTCGCCAAGGCGGGCGTTTGGGCTGGCGAGGCCGACCGGCCCGCGATCTGGCGGACAAAGGTTTGGGACGAAGCGAAACGCAAAGCACCGGACGGCTGCCCGATCAAAGGACGCGCCACCGGCTCCGGGCGCGCGAAGGTCTACGTCTTGCCATGGCAGCCCGAGTATGAGCGCGCCGCCGTCTCGAAGACCCGCGGCGACCGCTGGTTTTGCACAGAGGAAGAGGCCATCACCGCCGGCTGGACGGTGGCCGGTCGAAATTGAGGGAGAGCCACGCACCTAGGCCTTCGACCCAACCAATAGCAATAACCTCGGCCGACACGATCGCTGTCACCCGCGGATTTCGCCACCGGTCGTGCGCTTGACCTCGGCGACCACTTTCTTGGCCACCGCCTCGATTTCCTCATCGGTCAGTGTTTTGAATTTCGGCGCGAGCGTAACCTCGATCGCCAGCGACTTCTTGTCGGCGCCGAGATTGCCTCCTTCGAACACGTCGAACACGCGCACGGCCGAGATCAGCGCCTTCTCGGCTCCTTGCGCGGCTTTGATCACGTCACCAGCCGCCACGGCCTTGTCGAGAACGAAGGCGAAGTCGCGCGTCACAGGCAGCAGATCGCCGGCGTCGAGCGCCGGCTTGGCACGCCCTTTTCGCTTCTCGGCGGGCAGCGCATTGAGGAACACCTCGAAACCAGCAGCCGGTGCGGCGAGCCCCAGCAGCTTCATCGTGTCGGGGTGGATCTCGCCGAAGTGCGCGAGCACGACCTTCGGGCCGAGCCGCAACACGCCCGAGCGGCCCGGATGGAACCAACCTGGCGCATCGCGCGAGATCTGCGCCTTCGACGGATCGAACCCCAGCGTTGCCAGCAACGCCATCGCGTCCGCCTTGACGTCGAACACATCGGCGCTCTCGGCCTTGCCGTCCCAATGGCGGCCCGAACCCGCAATCCGCACCGCCCCTGCCCGTACACCGGCCGCCGTCACGAATTGATCGCCTTCCGCGTCGCCGCGATAGGCCTGGCCCACCTCGAACAGCGCCACATCCGCAAAGCCACGGTTGCGATTGCGCGCCGACGCTGCCAGCAGTCCCGGCAGCAGGCTCGGGCGCATCGTCGTCATTTCCGTCGATATCGGATTGGCGAGCTCCAGCGCCTCCGCGCCACCGCCGAAATGGCGTGCCTCTTCCTCGCGGATGAAGCTCCACGTGATGGCCTCGACCATGCCGCGGCCGGCGAGCGACCGGCGCGAGCGGCGCACGCGCTTCTGCAGCTCGGTCAGCGTGGCTCGCGTCACACCGCCATCGAGCCTGGGCAACGGCACCGACGGCACCGTCTCGAGACCGGCGATGCGCGCCACTTCCTCGACGAGGTCCGCCGGGCCATGCACGTCCGGGCGCCAGCTCGGCGCGGTGACCTTGAAAGCCGGCCCCTTGCCCTCGATGACGAAGCCCAGCGCCTCGAGCGTGCGGCGGATCTCAGCATCGGGGATCTTGATCCCCATCAGCTTCTCGACACGGGCGAATTCGAAATCGACCGTGAACGGTGTCACCGGTGGCTTGCCCGCTATCTTTTTCCTCGACGGCGTGCCGCCGGCCACGTCCAGCATCATGCGGGTTGCGAGGTCGAGACCCGGCTCGATGAAGGCCGGATCGACGCCGCGCTCGAAGCGATAGCGCGCGTCGGTCTGCACGCCGGCCTTGCGCCCGGTCGCAGCCGTTCGCCCGGGATCGAAGTAGGCGCACTCGATGAGGATGTTGGTGGTCGCTTCTGTGCTGCCGGTATCCGCGCCACCGAGAATGCCGCCGAAGCCGAGCACCGCTCGGTCATCGGCAATGACGCACATGCTGTCGTCGGTCACGTAGTCACGACCATTTAGGCCCAGAAACTTCTCGGAGGGCTTCGAGAGCCGCGCGCGGATCGCACCTTTGAGCTTGTCGGCATCATAGACGTGCAGCGGACGGCCGCGATCCACCGAGATGTAGTTGGTTACGTCGACAACCGCGTTAATCGGCTTCTGGCCAATGGCGGTGAGGCGCTTCTGCAGCCAGGCCGGCGCCGGTCCATTCTTGATGCCTTTGATGTAACGCCCGGCAAAGCACGGGCAAGCCAAGTCGTCGCCGCCGGGGAACTCCAGCTTGATCTCAACCGGGCAGTCGAAAGTGCCTTCGACGCCGTCGAGCTTTTTCTCAGCCTTCAACGTGCCGAGCCCAGCGGCGGCCAGATCGCGCGCGATGCCGCGGACACCGGTGCAGTCAGGCCGGTTCGGCGTCAGCTTCACTTCGATCACCACATCGCCGAGGCCCATCACGTCGATATACCGCTGGCCGATCTTGTCAGCGAATTTGGCTTCGAGATCGACGATGCCATGATGATCGTCGGAGAGTTGCATCTCCCGCTCCGAAAGCATCATGCCGTTGGAGACCACGCCGCGCACCGGTTTCTTCTCGAGCGTCAGGCCAGTGCCGGGAATGTAGGCGCCGAGCGGCGCGAACACGCCGACGAGGCCGGTCTTGGCATTCGGCGCGCCACAGACGACCTCGACTGACGGCTTGCCCGTCGCGATCTCGACCTGCAGCACCTGCAGCTTGTCGGCGTTGGGGTGGCGCTTGGCGTCCAGCACGCGTGCGATCGTGAACGCGCCGAGCTTAGCCGCCGGGTCATCGATCAACTCCACCTCGAGCCCGATCTGGTCGAGCTTTGCTTTGATTTCCGCCAGCGAGGCGCTGGTTTCGAGATGATCCTTCAGCCAGGCGAGTGTGAATTTCATTCCAGCATCTTTCGTGCGTCCACCGCCTTTCCCAGCCAGGGGCTGGCGCGCGGCCCCCCTTCCCTCGCGGGTAAGGGGGTGGGGTGGGGATTGTCAGGACCCGAGTGCTAATCGGTTTTCGCGGCAGCGCCAAGCGCGCCGCTCGTGTGGTGATTGCGAAGTCCGCCTGGTTCCGTCGGCTGGCCGGGACCCGACATGAGAAAGCCCCGGCGAGGAACGCCGGGGCTCGAAAGTCATGTTGTGACAAGCGAGGCTGGGACGGTCCCAATCGCTGACGCGGTCACTTGGGAGCCAGAATCATGATCATCTGGTTGCGTCCCTCGAACTTGGGCTCGTACTCGACCTTGGCAAAGCTCTCGGTATCGGTCTTGACCCGCTGGAGCACTTCCATGCCGAGGTGCGTGTGCGCCATCTCGCGGCCGCGGAAACGCAGGGTGATCTTCACCTTGTCGCCTTCCTCGAAGAAGCGCCGGATGGCTTTCATCTTGGTGTCGTAATCGTGGTCATCGATGCTCGGACGCATCTTGACCTCCTTGATCTCGACGACCTTCTGCTTCTTGCGGGCTTCGGCAGCTTTCTTCTGTTCCTGATACTTGAACTTGCCGAAGTCCATGATCTTGCAGACCGGCGGATCGGCGTCCGGCGAAATTTCGACAAGGTCGAGCCCCGCCTCGAGTGCGCGGCTGGCCGCTTCGAGCTTCGGCACAACGCCGACGTTCTGGCCGCTTTCGTCGATCAATCTGACTTCACGGACCCGGATCTGCTCATTGATTCTGGGACCGGTTTGCTCGCGCTCGGGCGCGGCGCGCATGGGACGACGTATGTTGGGCCTCCTTCGGTGGCTGCACAGGGAAACGGTGACTACGATGTAAGCCGACGGGCTGCCGATGGCAATATAGCGGCAACTCGACGCACCTGGAGTTGAGAATTCGCGCTTCTCGGCCACAAGTCAAGCCATCAGTGCAGCTGCACCCCACTGGATCGTGCATCTGTGGCCCGCACGAAACGCTTAGCCAGCGTCGTATTGAGCAGTTCGTCGTATGCTTCCAGCGTTTTCAGCTTCATGACGTCGAGCGAGAAATGGCCGATCGCATGCTCGCGCGCCCTGAGGCCGAGCGCCGCTCGCTCAGCAGCCGACAAGTCGAGTGCCCGCAACAGGCTGGCGGCGAGTGCCGGTGCATCCCCAGGCGGCACCAACCAGCCCGTGATGCGCTCTGGTGGAACGTCGGGTTCGGCGAGGACGGTTTCCGGAGGCGCGCCGAGGCGCGTGGCGATGACGGGCGACCGCATCGCCTGGGCCTCGATGGCGACACGCCCGAAAGCTTCCGGCTCGATCGAGCCGATCACCGTCACACTGGCGGCGGCCAGCGCCGCAACCATGTCATCGCAATGCCCGACCAGCTTGATTCGGTCCCCTAGACCGTTGCGGTCGATTGCCTGGCGCAAACCGGCCGCATAGCCGCGCCGGCCCTGATCGTCGCCAGCCAGAACCACGACGGTGTCGGCTCGCACGGCAACCGGCAGGCGCGCAAACGCTTCGATAACGACACCTTGCCCTTTCCAGCTGGTCAGTCGCGCCGCCTGCAGCACAATCCGCTCGCCAGCCCCGATGCCCCAACTGTCGCGCAGCCGCTGCATCCGCTCCACCGGCACGCGCGCGGGATCATAGACGTCGAAATCGACGCCACGATGGATGACCCGAATCACGTCCGGCGACGTTCCGTAACGGCTCCGGATCAGCGCACCGGTGTAGCCAGAGTTGGCGATGACCCGGTCTGCTCGCGCCATGACGCTGTTATAGAGCCGCTTCAAGTGTCCGCGCTCGGCATAGGCGCCGTGATAGGTGGTAACGAACGGGACCTTGGCGCGCCGCGCCGCGATCAGAGCACTCCAGGCCGGCGCGCGGCTTCGGGCGTGCACCAGCGAGACAGCCTCGCGCCGGAATAGGCCAGCGAGTGCCAAGGCATTGAGGGAAATTCGGGCCGGATTCTTGGTGGCCGCCGGAAAGGCGATCAGTTCGCCGCCCGCCGCCGTGATCCGCTCGGCGAGCCGGCCACCGTCGGTAGCGACCAGGGCTCGGCCACCGGCGCGTACGATTGCCTCCGTGATCTCGATCGTCGACAGCTCGGCGCCGCCCGTGTCGAGCCTCGGGATGATCTGGAGTATGGTCGGTCGCTCGATCGGCAACGATCGGTCCTTCAACAATGGGCAAAGCGCGGCGGATGTCAGGATCAGAACACCAATTCATCAGCGTTGGCGATGGCGCCCGTTGCCGCCGCATTGCACACATTGCGGCGCCGGGACGGGCCGATGCGGGCCCGGGGCTCCTCTGGCTACCGGGCTTCAGGTCCGAGATGACCAGCCTCAAGGCGACCGCGTTAGCCGAATGGGCCGACGTGCAGGGGGTCGCAATGACCCGCTTCGACTACTCGGGCCATGGCCGGTCCGAAGGCCGGTTCGAGGAGGGCACGCTCAGCCACTGGCTGGAGGAGACAGTGGCTGTTTTTACGCGGCTCACGAGCGGCCCGCAGATCGTGATCGGCTCGAGCATGGGCGGGCATCTCGCCCTGCTGCTGTTGCGCAGCTTGATGCAGGAGCAGCCGAGCCTGGCGGCGCGGATCAAGGCTCTGGTGCTGATTGCACCCGCCTGGGACATGGCCGAGCTGATGTGGAGCCGTTTTCCCGAGAGTGTCCGCAAAACGATCATGGAGACCGGCGTTTATCTCCGTCCATCGCGGTACGGCGACGGTCCCTATCCCGTTACCCGCGCGCTGATCGAGGACGGCCGCCATCACCTGATCGGCACGACACCGTTCGATCCGGGCCGGCCGGTCATCATCTTGCACGGCTTGCAGGATCCAGATGTGCCTTGGGAGCACACCCTGGACCTCGTCGCACACCTGTCTGGCGATTGGGCACGCGTTCACGCTGTGCCTGACGGCGACCACCGCCTATCGCGACCCGAAGACCTCAAGCTGCTGCTCGACATCGTCGGATCGTTGTCGGCCGATCGTGAAACTTAGCCGCGCTGGTGCGGCTCGGCGCTCGGCCGAAGTGCCAAAACGGCCAATCCAACCAAAAACCAGAGCGCCCCAAAAATCCGCCCGCTTCGGCTCAAGTGCTGCATATCACTTCTAGCCCCGTCCCGCTTCAATGTTGACGACTGACTCATTTTTCTCACCCGCAGAAAAACGCCACTTTTATGTCCGTCTATCGATTCTGTAGTACCTTAACACTTTTTTAAACTAAGCTATTGGGCAGCCTGGTCAACAGGGTTCGGCACAACTTTCAAGATATTGGCGTTGCGTTGCCAGAACAACACAGCCGCAGATTGTAGTCGCTCCGCAGCCCTCTTGAATCCGGCCTTTCGCTTCCCAGATGAGGCTCGTGCACGCCTCTCGAGGGTGCACAGTTCAAGCCGCCGGGCCCCGCGTGGGACGGTTTCACAGCACCTTGCTTCCTGAAGGAGGACACTATGCGACCCTATGATTTTGCTCCGCTTTATCGCTCGACCGTTGGTTTTGACCGCCTCGTCCAGCTCTTGGACAGCGTCGCCGGTCTTGAGGGCGATGCCCCCGCCTACCCGCCTTACAACATCGAACGGACATCCGAGAGCGAGTACGCGATCTCGATGGCGGTCGCCGGCTTCGCCCAAGACGACATCAAGCTCGAGGTCAAGGAGCAGCTGCTCACCATCAAGGGTGAGAAGGCGCCGGAGGCCAAGGACCGCCAGTTCCTGCATCGAGGCATCGCGACCCGCGCCTTCGAGCGCCGGTTCCAGCTTGCCGATCACGTCGAGGTCAAGGGCGCTGAGATGAAGGACGGCCTGCTCATTATCGAGCTCGTCCGCAACGTGCCGGAGCGCCTGAAGCCGCGCGCGATCGCGATCGGCGCCGGTGCGCCGAAGCAGATCGAGGCGCACGCCTGATCACGCAGCGCTCACCTGAAACGAAGCGGGCGGCCTCATCTCGGGGCCGCCCGTTCCTTGTGGATTCTAGCCTCAGCCGACCTTGCGATGCAGCTTGGCGCCAGTGCGGGCCTGCAGGGCCTCGAAGGTGATCTCGGGGTTCATGTCGACCAGCTCGAAGCCGCGCGGCGTGATGTCGACAACAGCGAGATTGGTGTAAACGCGCTTCGTAACGCCGACTGCGGTCAGCGGCATCGTGCAGGTCTCGAGCAGCTTCGGTTTGCCGTCCTTCGACGTGTGATCCATGATCAGCCAGATGCGTTGAGCGCCAACGGCGAGATCCATGGCGCCGCCGACCGCCGGCACCGATTTCAGCGACGTCGTCCAGTTGGCAAAATCACCGTTTTCCGCCACTTCGAATGAGCCCAGCACGCACAGATCGAGATGCCCGCCGCGGATCATCGCGAAGCTGTCGGAGTGCGAGACCATGGCGGCACCCTTGACCAGCGTGACGTTCTGCTTGCCGGCGTTGACGATCCAGGTGTCGAGGTTGGCACGGGTCTGCAGCGGCCCCATGCCGACGATGCCGTTCTCGGATTGGAGCACGACCTCGCGGCCCTCTGGAATGTAGTCGCCGACCAGCAGCGGGATGCCGATGCCGAGGTTGACGTACCAGCCTTCGGGGATGTCCTGGGCAAGGCGGGCTGCCATCTGTTTGCGGTCCCAGCCGCGCACATTGTTGGCGGCGGGGCTTGCGGCGGCGGCGGTTGTGGCGGTCATGTGATGTCCTTTATGAGAGGTCGTGCGGACAGAGTTGGTGCGATCAATCCATCGGCTGCGCGAGCGGCGGATCGCCGTAGGGAATGTGGATGACGCGGTCGACGTAGACGCTCGGCGTATGGATATCGTCGGGTCCGAGATCGCCGAGTTCGACGAGATGCTGTGTCTGCACGATCGTCAGATCTGCCGCTGTCGCCATCACCGGATTGAAATTGCGCCCGCTGGTGCGGTAGCGCAGGTTTCCCCAGCGATCCGCCTGCCAGGCCTCGACCAGCGCCACATCGGCCTTGATGCCGCGCTCCAGGATATATTTGCGCCCGTCGTACTCGCGCACTTCCTTACCCTCGCCGATGGCGGTGCCGTAGGCGGTCGCCGTGAAGAACGCGGGAATGCCGGCGCCGCCCGCGCGGATGCGCTCGGCGAGCGTGCCCTGTGCGACCAGTTCCAGCTCCAGTTTGCCCGCGGCCTGCAATTCCTCAAACACAACCGAGCCAGCCGATCGTGGAAACGAGCAGATGATCTTGCGCACGCGCCCGGCGGCCATCAGGCCGGCCAGACCTTTACGGCCGGTGCCTGCGTTGTTGGCGACGACTGTCAGGTCCTTGGCGCCCTGCTCGGTCAGCGCATCGAGCAACTGATTGGGCTGGCCGACGGCGCCGAACCCGCCGAGCAGAACAGTGGAGCCGTCCTTGATGCCGGCCATGGCGTCGGCGAGCGATTGAACGATCTTGTTGATCATGCGGGTGGTGTCTCGATCTTGGAGGGTGATGCCGTTGGGTCCGGCCGCGAGAATACCCAATTCGCCCGGAACCTCAATCACCAGCTCGAACCTGGTCCTAGACAAGCGCCCGGCGCATGTTGCGTCATCAGCCGACGGTGCAGGCTGCTCAGCTCCCTGCTTCGGCCAGGAATTTATTCATCACGCCCGCGACCAGATCCGGCGTCTGCTGCGACATGAAATGCGCGGTCTCCAGCGCCTCGAAGCGGGCGCCCTTGATCAGCTTGGCCAGCGGCTCGACTGTCGGTGGCGGGCGCAGCCCATCGTGACGGCCCGAGAGAAACAGCGTCGGGCAGGTGATCCGGGCGTAATCGGCCGAGAGATCCATGCCATTGAGCATCCGATAGATTGCGGCCTGGCTGGCGGGATCGTTGCCCATGCGCTGGTTGCGCACGCGCGCGAAGCGCGCCGCGTCGCCGCGCATGATCTCGGGGTAGCTGTTGGCGAGTGCGGCCTTCATACCCGCACGCATGCCGCCCTTTTCCATGGCGTCGGCGGCGGTCGCGATCGCAGCGCGGCGGTCGCCGGGAATGCCCGTCGCCGGCCCCATCGGGATCAGTGCTGCCGTGCGGTTGGCGTGACGTGCGGCGAAATGGATGGCAATGGCGCCACCGACCGCAATACCCGCAATTGCGACTTTGCCCTTGATTCCGAGCGCGTCGAGCAGGGCTGCAATGTCGTCGGTAAACTGGTCGATGTCGCCCGTGCCGCGGATCTTTTCCGATAGCCCCGCGCCTCGCGTGTCGTAGCGCAGCACCCGGCGACCTTGGTTGAGTGCCGGGAGCACATCGTCCCAACTTTCGAGCGTGCCGCCCATCTCGTGGACGAGAACGAGCGTCTTGGGACCCGAACCAGTCAGGTCGTAGCGCAGGGATGCGCCGTTCACTTCGATGAAGGCCATGTCGCTCTCTTTGCCGCTCTCGACGTTGCTCTGATGATCCTATTCAATAGCCCAGCGCCGCGACCTGAGCCAGCCGATGCCGATGTCATGCGCCAGAAGGGATTGCCCCATGAAGATCACCAAGGTGTCCGCCATTCCGATGTCGGCGCCGGTCCCGATGGAGAAGCGCCATCGCACCGACCTCGGCACCAAGGTCAAGAGCGACGCAACGCTCATTCGGGTGGAAACCGACACCGGCTTGGTCGGCATCGGCGCAGCGCTTGGCAGTCCGCCGGTCGTCAAGGCGATCGTCGAGCACGAACTGGCGCCGGAGGCCGTCGGCGAGGACCCGATGTTCTCCGAGCGCATTTTCGAGAAGATGTACAACGGCTCCCGCGCGACGCCGGCCCTCGAGCGTGGCGTGACGCAGGCCGATGAGAGCCGGCGCCGGGGCATGGCGATGGAAGCCATCGCCGGCATCGATATCGCCGTCTGGGACGTGAAGGCGCAGGCGCTTGGCGTCCCGCTCTATCAGGCACTCGGCGCGGTCCGATCGTCGGTGCGCGGCTATGCCAGCGGTGGCTGGGCGCCGGGCGACGAGGCCGAGGCGGAGCTGGCTGGCTACGCGGCCAAAGGCTTCACCGCCTGCAAGATGCGCGTCGTTGGCCGCGACGGCTTCTCGATCGAAAAGTGCGTACGCCGGGTCAAGGCGGCCCGCCGCGGCATCGGACGCAACGTCGAACTGATGATCGACGCGCACGGCTCGCTCGAGGTCGCAACGGCGATCAAGCTCGCCCGGGAACTCGAACCCTATGACATCGCCTGGTTCGAGGAGCCGGTATCTCCGGACGATCACGCCGGGCAAGCCGAGGTGCGCCGGGCGACGACCATCCCCATCGCGTCCGGAGAGCGCGAGTTCACGCGGTTCGACTTCCTGGATCTGCTCGAACGCCGCGCCCTCGACATCGCCCAACCTGACGTGGCGCGGGCCGGCGGCATGACGGAGATCCGGCGGATCGCAGCGTTGACCTCCGCGCACGGGGTGCGCCTCGCGCCGCATGCCTGGGGCAGCGGCATCCTGTTCGCGGCCAGCATTCACGTCGCCATGTCGGCACCCAACTGCCACATCCTCGAAGTCACCCAGGGCTACATGCCGATGATGTGGGAGCTGTTGAACGAGCCGTTCGACATTCGCCCCGATGGCATGGTTCATGCCCCGGCGCGGCCCGGCCTCGGTTTCACCCTGCGCCCTGATGCGCTGGAGAAGTTCCGCTATTTCGAAGGCCCGGAATTCGAGTTCTAGGCCACTTCCACGGGGGTCGCGAGCCGGGTAAAGGTTGTCCGGGTTCGATAATGGGAGGCAGGCCGACATGACTGCGAGCGCCACCGCGAGTACCGACGACACGTCGAGCTACCGACGCAACGTTCCACTGCTTGCGTTGGCGCAGGGCATGTTCATGACCGTGCAGGCCATGGGTACCGTGACGTTGCCGATCGCGGCCCTCGCCATGCTGGAGCCGAAATGGCAGTGGCTCGCCACCATGCCGCTCTTCCTCAATCATGCCGGCATCATGGCCGTGACAATTCCGGCCTCACTGCTGATGGCGCGGATCGGCCGGCGGTGGGGGTTCACCATCGGTGCCACGCTCTCCGTCCTGTTCGGCGTGTGCGCTGCGCTGGCCGTCTGGATGCGCAGCTTCGAATTGCTGTGCTTCGCCGCGTTCCTGAAGGGTTCGGCGGCAGCCTTCGCCCACTATTACCGGTTCGCCGCCGCCGATGTCTCGCCGGTACACTTGAAATCGCGCGCGATCAGTTATGTTTTGGCCGGTGGTGTTGCTGCCGGTTTCATCGGACCTGAGCTTGCCAAGTACACGGTCGACTGGTTCGCACCGGTGACCTTCATGGGCATCTTTGTCGCCCTATCGCTGGTAGCCGCCGCCAGCATGCTGATTCTGCAGGCGCTGCAGATCCCGCCACTGTCGGCGACCGAGAAGGCCAAGGGCGGCCGTCCCCTGAAGGAGATTGCGCGTCAGCCGGCCTTCGTCACGGCCGTGATGTCGTCGATGTTCGGATACGCGGTCATGACGCTCGTCATGACGTCGACGCCGCTCGCCATGGTTGCCTGCGGCTACGGCTTCCGCGAAAGCGCCACCGTGATCCAGTGGCACATCATTGCGATGTTCCTGCCGTCATTCTTCACGGGCCACCTGATCCAGCGTTTCGGCGTGTTGCCGATCATCGCCACGGGCGCGCTCATCGAGCTCGGCTGCGCACTGGTCAATCTCGCCGGCGTCGACTTCTGGAACTTCCTGATCGCGAACGTGCTCGTCGGACTTGGTTGGAACTTCGCCTATGTCGGCGGCACCACCCTGCTGACGCGGACATACGAGCCTGTCGAGCGCGCCAAGGTCCAGGCGGCGCATGACTTCACCGTCTATGCAACGACGGCAACGGCGGCGCTGGCGTCCGGTGTCATGCATGCGTCAGCCGGTTGGACCGTCATCAATGTCGCGACCCTGCCTCTGATGCTGACGATCGTGCTGGCCACGGTCTGGCTCGCCGCCAAGCAACGGGCCGGGCGGAGGCAACCTCAGGCAACCTGAGGGCCCCAATCCCAACCGATCGGTCTCATTGGTGGCCGGATTGGTGGCCGGACGAAGGGCGCGGCCGGCGTCTCGGCGATATGGATAAAATAGCTGCACAGTGCGCGCCCGGGCTTGGGGCCGAAGCGTTGGCCCGCCTTGACGGCAAAGGGCGGAGCCGCAGCCCCGCCCCCGACCCTCGATACCGGCTCTTTCAGTCGGCGATCGCCTGATAGGTGAGCTGCTTGATCAACCGGCGATACGACGCCCGGATCGGGCTCGGCGCCTGGGTCATATAGACCCCGACGAGCTGCTCGCGCGGGTCGACCCAGAAATAGGTTCCGGCATAGCCCGCCCACATGAACTCGCCTTGCGAGCCAGGCACGCCGGCAACGCCGTCGCTTTGGCGTACCGCAAAGCCCAGGCCAAACGTATAGCCTGGTGTGCCCAGCAGCAGCTCGCCTGGCGTCGGCGTCGCTGCGACGCGCGTGCCCAGAGTGATCCGAGGCCATCAGCCGGATCGTCGACCGGCTCATGACGCGTTGACCCTCCAGGGCACCGCCGTTCGCCAGCATCAGCCCGAAGCGCATGTAGTCGGCGGCCGTCGATACGCCGCCGGCGCGCCGATTAGGGCTCGATCGGCTCCAAGCGCATCAAACGCTGCGCTATGGCCCGACGCAAGCGCGTCTCGAGCCAACAAGGTAAACGACATGGAGTGTGCGATGCCCGTTCCTATTCCGCGGGCTGCGCGACCAGTTGTTGCTGGCGCTGCTTCATGGCGAGCCAGAGGGTGGCCAGCATGACGATCCCCATCATCGGCAGGGCCGCGAGATTGATCGTATCCCAACCTGCCTTCTGCTGCAGGAAGCCGGCCAGCGCGGCAGCCGTCGCCGTCGTGGCGTAAACCATGAAATCATGGCTTGCCTGCACCTTGGCGCGCTCGTTCGGCTGATAGGTCCGCGTCAGGAGTGTCGAGCCGCCGACAAAGGTGAAATTCCAGCCGAGCCCGACGAAGACGTTGGCAACCAGGAAGTTCATGAAATCGATGCCGGCCAGATTCACCAGCGCACAACCGACTTGGATCAAGGCGCCCGTCGCGATGATCGGCAGCACGCCGAAGCGGGCGATCAAATGCCCTGTGAAGAACGACGGCAGAAACATTGCGATGATATGCGCCTAAATCACGGTGGCGCTGTGGGCGAACCCGTAGCCGCACGCCAGCATCGCCAGCGGCGTCGCCGACATCACGAGCGTCATCACACCGTATCCGAACATCGACGAGAGCAAGGCGGTGATGTAGGCCGGCTGGCGCATGATTTCGCGGAGCGGCCGTCCGCCAGAGGCCTGTTCTGCGGCGGACAGTCGAGGGATGCGAAGCCACTGCAGCAGCTCGAGGCTAAGCAGGCCGACGATGGCGATTGCCAGATAGACGCCCATGAAGACGACAGGCGCAAAGAGATCGACCGTCCACTTGGCGATTTGCGGACCGATGAGCCCCGCCGCAATCCCACCTGCCATAACGTAGGAGATGGCCTTGGGCTTGAATTCGGCCGGCGAGGCGTCGGCAGCTGCGAACCGATAATACCAGGCGAAGGCCGCGGCACTTCCCTGGAGCAACGCAGCCACGCAGAGGAGTTCGAAGCTGCGGATCCATACAGCCCAAGCGGCGAGCAGGCCAAACACGATCGCCAGGATGGCGCCAATCGAGAAGCCGCGCCGGCGGCCGATCCGCCCCATCAGCATGGATGCCGGTATCGTCGTCAGCATGATGCCGGCATGATTGAGAAAGATCGGCAATGTCGCCAGCGACTTGTCCGCACCCAGCAGGGAGTGACCAGCCAAGGGCGTCGTGGCGATGCCCATCGACTGGGTCGTCATGAACAACCCCTGGGCGACCGCGAGCAAAGCCACGTTGCGACGGTAATTGGGCGACGCTTCAGTCAGCGCTGTCATGGGGCTCCGGTTTCGGCGGCCGATCGGGTGGCACGTTAGACGACGATCTTGGCGAATCCTGAAGCCCTATCATGAATTCGAGGCACCTGATGCCAGGAGATGGCATGGCTGAACCGCTGTCACGGCAGGACCCTATGGCTGCCTCCGCAATCGCCGGTAAGGCGCGGAACGAGCCCCGCCGCGGCCTAATGCGGCCCTCAGGCTTTGCGGCCGACGATGCGGCTGAGCGAGCCCGGGATGAACTCCAAGACCTGTACAGCCTTGAAGCCGGCGGCTTCGAAGTAGCCGATCACATCGCGCTCGGAGTGCGCCAAGCCCTGCGAGTCGACGACAGCCTGGCCGAGGCCCCAGTAGGCCGGCCCCAATGGCCCTGTCCGCTCGTTGTTCGTGGTCTCGCCGATCAGATGCATCTCACCGCCCGGAAGCAGCGAATCATAGGCCTTCCTGATCACGGCGGCGATAACCTCGCGGCTGTACATCGGCAGGTTCGACGCCATGATCGCAACGTCGCAATCGCCGGGAAAGGGGTCCCTGGTGAAGTTGCAGGGCTGCGCCACGACGCGATCGGCGACGCCGTTCTCGGCCAGGAACTCGGTTGCGACCTCGCACACCACCGGCAAGTCGAGGACGACAGCGCGCAGATGCGGATGTTCCTTGGCGGCGGCGATGCAGTAGGCGCCCGAGCCGCCGCCGATATCCATGATCCGCGAACGGGACTTGAGGTCGACCTGCCGGACGAAGCGCCGGCCGGCGCCCATCCCGATCGAGTAGGTCGCCTGATGGTAGCGCCGCGCGTCGGCCACCGTGAAGGTCTCGATGGCGCCCATCACCTTCAGGTGGCTGGCGCGGATGTGTTCGGCAAGCCGGCCCCACTCGTTCCATTGCGGCTTGGTGAAGGTAATCCACGGCCCCATATAACCGGGCTTACCCTCGACCAGGAACCGTTCGGCGTCGGCCGCATTCTTGAGACACCCCTTTTCGACGTGGATGAGGCCAGCCGCACAGAGCACCACGATGAGCCGCTCTGCATTGGTCGGCTGGATGTCGAGCGCTGCTGCCACCTCGGCAAACGATCCGGCACCCCGGCTGATCGCCGTAAAGACACCGATCTCGACCGCCGCCATCAACGCCGCAGACTGACCATAGGCCTGGGCGATGTTTTGCAGGCGAACGGTCGTGACGGGCGCATTATCTGCGGGCGTTGTCATCGGTCTGGCTCAGCTCATCGAGAACGTGATAGACGCGCCATCGGATGTCGCCTCGATCACCACCGGGGCCAGAATTTCGAACGGCTTCGTCATGGTGCCGGTCGTCACGATCTCGCCCTTGCGCAAGGTGATCTTGCGGTCGCGCGCGTGCGCCATCAGCTGACCCAGAGACCAGACTGGATCGATCGAATCGTCGCCGGAGAGTGCCCGCCCCATCTCCTTGCCGCCAGCCATGACGACGGCCGTTCCGGTCACCGACTGAATGGCCGACGTGGCGATTTTCTGGCCAACGATCAAGGCATGGAAACCGACGCTGTCGGCCGCGAAACTCGGCAGCCCGACGGTGGTCCGGTCCTTGAACCGCGAGACCACGAGCTCGGAGGCGATGTGGGCTTCGCCGACCGCGTCGAGCGGGTTGGCGATGTGATCGCCGGGCGCAATGTCCCGCGCGAGCGTGAAGGCAATCTCGATCTCGACCAGAACCGGGACGCCAGCCAAAACGGGTACGGCGTCGCCAGGGCGATAGAGGCGCGACTTGAAGACACGGCCAATCACGGGGCGATCGAGTTTGGCGCCCTTCATGGCGTTGCGGCTGCCAAGGCCAAGCTTCCAGCCGGCGACGGAGTCATTGATGCCGCCGCTCCTGGATGCTTCGGCCGCGACGCGATCTTGAACATCATAGCCTTCCGGGAGCGAACGGGGGCGGGCGTTCTCCGGAATTTCCTTAACTTGCGAGCGAGCATTATAAGCTTCGGCGAGTAGCCGGGCGGCGGCGGCTGGATCAAATGCGGTCATATTCACGTCCTTATTGCGGTCATCTGTTGGGCAGATTGACACGTAGGCTAGACTGCGGGCGCTACTCTGCCTAGCTGTCTTGCACGCTTGCAGCACGCGCAGGCCCGAAGTGAAAGTCACGCTCTCAAGATGATTGATCGGTCCCGTAACGGAGAAGTTGCGAAAGCTGTGGCGGCCCGTGAGGCCGATGCACCGTCGCGGTCGCCGTATCTTTATAACAAAATCGTCATCTGTGTGACGGAGGACTGGTTCGCCCTATCGCACTTCAAGCCACTCATGCGCCGGCTACTGTTGCTGTCGCGGGACGTCGTCGTCATCGCCCGCTCATCGGGCCGGCTGGCCGAAATCGAAGAACTCGGCGTTCGGACGATCGCTTTCGAATATCACCGAAGCTCGATGAATCCCGCCCGCGAAGCGGCTACGGCCCGCAGCCTGGCGGCGATTCTCCGGGCGGAAAAGCCCGATGTCATTCATCTGATCGCCATGAAGGCGATCGTGCTCGGAATTCTCGCGCTCGGCCTGGCGCCGCGCCCGCGGATTGTCCTGCACATTACGGGGCTTGGATTTCTGGCGATTTCCGACTCGATGCGTGCGACGTTTGCGCGCGCGATCGCTTTGAAGCTGCTGGGACGCACGGTGCGCCGGACATCGACCTGGCTGCTGGTCGAAAATTCGGAAGATCTGGCGTTCCTGAAGGGCGCGGGCGCCGATCCCGGAACGCGCTTCACCATGCTTGGCGGGGCAGGCATCGACCCCGATGAGTTCGTGGTGCAGCCCGAACCGAACAACGCCGTGCCGATTGCAGCGTTCGTCGGGCGCATTATCTGGCCGAAGGGCGTCGATATTCTGATGGAAGCCGCGCGGCTGCTGTCAGAGCGGAAGACTCCCATCATCATCGAGCTCTACGGACCAACGGAAGACAACAACCGCGAGGCCATCACGCATCGCCAGCTCGAGAGCTGGAGCGACGGCCGCAAGACCCACTACATGGGCATAACGCGCGACATCGTTGCCGTCTGGCGGCACGCGGATATCTTTGTGTTGCCTGCCCGCAGCCGCGAGGGCATGCCGCGCGCCTTGCTCGAGGCGGCGGCCTCAGGCCGGCCGCTGGTCGTGACGGACGTTCCGGGGTGCCGGGAGTTCGTCAGCAATGGCGTAGAAGGCCTGATTGTTCCGCCAAACGACCCGGTTGCATTGGCCGACGCGCTGGAGCGGCTGGCGCGCAACCCAGCGCTGCGCGCACAGTTTGGCGCAGCGGCGCGCACCAAAATCATGTCGGGTTATACAGAAAGTAAGGTCGAAGCCGACGTGGAAGCGGCTTATCGCAACCTGGGGCGGCTCGGCTGACGCACGTCGCTCGCGACCTCGCTTAGGGCGAGTTTCTGCTGAGGTTTAGGAACACAGCTTCCCGCGCGCGTTGCGGCTGATAGGACGGGCGCGCTTCCGTATATCGCGGCGCTCGCTGCTCCCTGGTCGGTTCTCTGCCCACAGAACGCGCCGGCCGTTCTTTGACAGCAGGGCGTTCTTTCGCCCGCGCGGACTGCTCTTCGACCGGGGCGCTCGGTGTCAGCGCTGCCTGCTTGGGAGCCGTCGCAGCTGGTGCTGCCTCCGAAACGAGTGGCGTTGCAATGACGCGCGGCGCGATGACAGGAGCCGGCGACGCCACCCCTGTCGCCGCCGCTCCAACCGCCATTCGGCCTGGTAAGATCTGAATTGGCGCGACGACAACCTGGCTGACCGGTATCTCGGCAGAACTGTCAAACGCACGTACCGGCGCCTTCGCCATCGATGGTGCCGAACTCGGCTTCGCGGCCTCCACACTTGCAGTCCAGCCTTCGGTCTTCGCGTTGACTTTCGGGCGCGGTCTGACCTGCTGCTGGGCCTGCTGCTGGTGCGCCTGTTCGCGACCGATGCATTCGCCGGAACGAACGTTCTCGACATTGCAGGCCCGCGTGCAAGCCTTCGAATTGTGTCCTTGCAGCAGAGTGAGAAGGATGTAGTCCGGTGCCGCAAGCGGGAACTGAACCTTCACGCTCTCGTTGAAGGCCGCCATGGCCCTCCGCGTACCATCAGACCAAGATCCATCCGGATCGCCGCTGAAGCAGCCCACGCGCTTCAATTCGGTCTGAATGTTCAGGGTCAGCTTTTGCAGATCAGCCTTGCCTGCTCCGGTTGTCGATGCACGTATCTCCGGCGCACGGCTGACGGCCACGACCTCAGTCCGCGATGTGACAGCCGGGGTGGACACCGGTTGGATCGAGCCTTTCGTCATGTCGGCAGCGTCAATAAGCGGCTGCGACCAGCGCGACGCGCTCGGCAACACGGATTGGGTGAACGAGATCAGTTGTTCGGAGTGGCTCAACGCGGTGCCCTCTGGCGCCGGCGGAGCCCAGAAATAATGAGCTGCGACAAATGCCATGGCTGGTAGACCCGCCATGCAGAGCCCGAGACTGAATGTCGAGAGGAACGCATTTCGCTGCCGCCGCCGCAACATTGCTCAACCTTTCACAACCAATACGCCGGGTCGCCCCTGATCTCACCACCCTAAGGTTACACTCAAGATCGCGCTGAAGCAACGATTCTGTTAACAATCAGCTAACGATGATCAGCATTCAGATTCAGGCTTTCGGGCGGCCTTTCATCATGCGTAGTGGGCTGTAAATCATCGCGATATCGCCCCTTTGATTAACCACGGTGTTTTTCGTCCGCACAAGGCCACGATTGCCTTGGGAGGCTGCCCGCTGTTCAATAACTTCAATTTCTACGTGTATCGTGTCCCCGGCGAACGTAGGCCCCTTGATATCCAACTGCATCCCCAGAAACGCCATTCCCGTCCCCTGGATCGTGCCGGCGATGGTCAGGCCCTCGGCCATCGAAAAGACCAGAGCCCCTGGCGAGAGGCGCCCCTTGATGGCGCTTTCCGTCTGCCGGTAGACCTCATTGGTGAACAACAGCTCGAGCATGCCGGTGCATGAGATGAAGTTCACGATGTCGGTCTCTGTGATCGTGCGTCCGAACGTGCGGTAGCTCTGCCCAACCGCCATATCCTGCCAGTAGAACCCCATCCCAAGCTGCTGCATCGCGACGTCCATTCCTTTCAGTTGCCGTCTTCAGAATCGTTCAGCCCACGGGCGCAACTCGACCTCGGTCGACCAGGCCGAGCGCGGCTGCTTCAAGACGCTGAGATAGGCGTCAGCGATCGCATCAGGATCGAGCAGGCTGTCGGCCGCGTCGTTGCTGCCCTCCGTCCGTCCGCGTTGCGCATTGCGGACGCCACCATCGATCACGAAGTGGGCGATGTGGATACCTTGTGGTTGCAACTCGCGAGCTAGCGACTGTGCAAGACCGCGCAGCGCAAATTTGGACATGGCGAACGGCGCCGACTGCGGGTAGCCCTTCACACTGGCCGAGGCGCCGGTAAAAAAAATCGCGCCCTGGCCGCGGGGCAACATGCGGCGGGCCGCTTCCTGCGCCATCAGAAACCCGCCGAACACCGTGACTTCGAGCGACTTCATGACGTCGGCCGGAGCGAGGTCGACGAAGGGCCCGCGCGTCCGGAAACTGGCGTTATAGACGGCCACGTCGAGAGGACCCAGCATGCGGTCGACGTCGGCAAAGAGGCGCTGCATCGACTCGGGTGACGCGGCGTCCGCAGCAAAGGCATGAGCCCCGGTCCGCTGCGTCAGATCAGCGAACTGTTCGGGGCTGCGCGACGCCAGCGCCAGCTTGTAGCCTTCGCCATGGAGCCGCAGGGCAAGCGACGCGCTGATTCCGCTGCCGGTGCCAACAATGAGTGCCGTCCGTGCCATGGTGACGCCTCCAACCGAGCAAGCGCCGACATTGGCCCGCTGCGGGCGGCGAGGCAACCCTACTCCACCGGCGTGACCGTGTAGCCGGCTTCGCGCAGCATCTCGACCAGTCCATCCCGCCCCGGCAGATGCAGCGCTCCGACGGCGATGAAGGTCCCACCCTTTTGCAGGTGGGGCAGCGCCGCATCGCGCATCTTGGCATTGCGGACGGACACCAGCTCTTTCTGGAAGGATCCCAGTGCTGCCGGGTCGAATCCGGCACTGCGCCACAGCTCATGCTGCAGCGGCCAGATCCGAGCCAGATCCCGCGCGAGATAGCGGCGCACCATGGTCTCGATCAGGTCGTCGGCGCGATCGATCAACTTCAAGCCGGCCTTCAAGATGGTGAGCTGATCCTCGTCAGGCACCGCCGCCATGGCCTTGAGCTGATCCTCCAGCGTTTCCAGGCCGAGCACGGGAACCCCAGCCGCGCGTGCCGTTTGCGCCAAGCGCATGTCGAGCGGCAGAAGTCCCGCGTCCGACCGGCGGCGCTCACAAGCGGTGAGCGCCAGGGCCATGGTAATCACCCAGGGCTTGAGCACGGCCGCGGCATCAGCCGGCATACCCACCTGCTCGATCGCCTTGCCGATCAGCTTGTACTCGCCGGGTGTCAGCAGCGACTTCAGCGACCGGCCATCCGAAAAGACCAGGAGCGCCTGCATCTTGGCGATCGCCTTGCCGGTTGCCGTCGGCGAGAGATCGGCAATCTCGAGGATCACGCGCTTGGCGGCGCCAAGAGCCGTCGTGACCGACGTCGGCAGCGCGTTCACACGATCGTCGGTCAGATGCACCGTGCCGAACAGATGGCTTGGCGGTCCGCTCCGGCCTTCGATCTTCCACAGCAGCGCGCTAGCGTTGATCGTGGTCGTGGCGGCGGCATCAATGCGCGCGGACTGCTCGGGGCTGTTCTGCCGAATCTCGTCCAGGATATCCTGCCCCGAGCAGGCTGGTGGGGCGGGCCTGGCCTTTTGCGCAAGCGCGCCGGTGGGCAAGGCGATCACCGCCGACACGGTTGCCGCCCACAGCCAACGGATCGAGCGTCGCATCATGTCCTATGCACTCCACCAAACTTCACACCATCATCCCGATCGCCGGCGCGACACCCAGATCCCGCCTCAAGCCCCGCGCGTCCCGCGCGGATGGGCGGCCTCGTAGACTTGCAGCAGCCGCTCGCGGTCAACCTCCGTATAAATCTGTGTGGTCGACAGGCTCGCGTGCCCCAGCAGCTCTTGAATTTGGCGCAGATCGGCGCCGGACGACAATAGATGCGTCGCAAACGAATGCCGCAGCGCGTGCGGTGTCGCCGTCGCCGGCAAGCCGAGCGCACCACGGGCGCGTTCGATGGCGAGCTGAATGATGCGCGGCGACAAGGGGCCGCCTTTAGCGCCGCGGAACATCGGATCGTCCGGCTCGAGCGGATAAGGGAGCATCCGCAGGTATCGCTCGATCGCCTGGACGGTCAGCGGCAATACGGGCACCAGCCGCTCTTTCTGCCCCTTGCCGACGACGCGCAGAACATCGCGACTGGCGTTCGGCGCATCCTTGCGGCGCAGGCTCAACGCCTCCGAGATCCGCAACCCGGAACCGTAGAGCAATAGCAGGACTGCCGTATCGCGTGCCTCGATCCAGTCGAGATTAGCCGCTGCACCACCGTCGACTAGCGCTGCCGCCTTTTCCCGGGTGAGCGGCTTCGGCACGCCGTGCGGCACCTTCGGCATCGCCACGGCGAACACGGCGCGGCTCGATAGCACGTCCTCGGTCTCGAGCCACCGAAAGAAGGTCCGCAACGCCGACATCGTGCGGGCGAGCGACCGGTTCTCGAGGCCGCTGCGCCGCCGCGATGCCAGAAAGCCGCGGAATGTCCGCGCGTCGATGGTCTTCAAGTCTCCGAGACAAGCGGCATGCCCACGGCTCTGGCCGAGCCAGGCCAGGAACTGGTCGAGATCCCGGGTGTAGGCGGCAATGGTTGCCCCCGACGCTCCTCGCTCATGCACGAGATGGTCGAACCAGCGAGCAACCATGACACGCAGGTCCGACGAGAAATCGAGAGCGGCCAATCCACGATCGTCGGACCTCGACCTTGTCATGCCGACCTCTTGTGCATGCGGCTTGTGCATGCGGCGCGCGGTTTCCCGAGACCCGACATTGCGATCCCGCAGTTAACGACCCGTTAACAGCGGCGCGCGCTATTGCGCCGCCACTGGCGTCCCTGGCGCGACAAGCTGGGTTCGTGCCAGCCGGGCATAGACGCCGCCCTTGGCCATGAGTTCGCTGTGAACCCCGGTCTCGACGATGCCGCCGTCCTCCATCACGCAGATCAGGTCCGCGCTTTGCACCGTCGACAGGCGATGCGCGATGATGAGTGTCGTGCGGCCACGCGTGAAGCGCGCCAAAGCCTCCTGAACCAAGCGCTCGGACTCGGTATCGAGCGCGCTTGTCGCTTCATCGAGTAGCAAGACCGGCGCGTTCTTCAAAATGGCGCGCGCGAGCGCCAGGCGCTGCCGCTGCCCGCCGGATAGCCGCGAGCCGCGGTCGCCGATGACCGTATCGTAGCCCTGCGGCTGCTCGGCGATGAAGTCATGCGCGGCAGCGGCCTTGGCGGCGGCGACAATATCGGCCTCGCTGGCGTCGAGGCGACCGAGAGCAATGTTGGCGCGGATCGTATCGTCGAACAACGTGACGTCCTGACTGACCATGGCGATGGCATCGCGCAGGCTGGCGATCGTCACTCCCGAGATATCCTGACCATCGATGGTGATCCGGCCGGCGTCGACGTCGAACAGGCGCGGCACCAGATTGATGATCGTGGATTTGCCAGCGCCCGAGCGTCCGACCAGCGCCACCGTCTTGCCACCCGGCGCCACCAGCGAGACGTTGCGCACCGCCATCGCCCGGTCGGCGCCGGCGTAGGCAAAGGACACGTTTTCGAAAGCAATCTCGCCGCGTGTGACGGCGAGCGCCACGGCGCCGGGACGATCGACGACCGTCGGCAGCTCGTCGAGAACCGAATAGAACCGCTCGGCGCCGGCCAGCCCCTCCTGGATGCGCACCGACAGATTGCCGAGACCACGCGTCGGTTGCGCGGCAAGAACGAGCGCCGTCACAAAAGCCATGAAGTCGCCCATCGTGCTGATGCCGGAAGCGATGCGCCACGTCGCCAGCGCAATCACGCCGGCAACGGCGATACCGCCCAACGCCTCCAGCATGGGGTCGAGCCGCGCGCGATTGCGCACGGTTTTCATGCGCAGCGCGTAGATCTGCTCGAACGCGCCGATCATGCGGCCGGCTGCATAATCCTCGAGCCGGAACGTCTTGATGAGGCGGGAGCTGCCGAGCTTCTCGGACAGCAGCGACAGCATGTCGGCCAGCTCCTCCTGGGTACGCCGGGCCACCCGCTTCAAGCGCTTGCCGATCGCCATGATTGGCAGGATTGCGATCGGGTAGACGCCGAGCACGATCAACGACAGGATCGGATCGCTCCAGATCATGTAGGCGACCAGGGCGGCGACGGTCATCGCATCGCGAATGGCAGTCGTGAGCCCTGCCTGCATGGCGACCTGGATCTGGCTGATGTCGTTGGTCAGCCGCGAGATCAGCTCACCCGGCGCAACGCGCGTCAGCCGCGCATAATCGGCCTTCAGCAGGTGCGCGATGCCAGCCTTCTGCATATCGACGGTGATGCGCATGACGATGCGATTGGTCGCAACCGACGTCAGATAGAGCAGCACGGCGCGCGTCATCGTCGCGAGGATGATGAGCCCGGCGATCTGGTACATCGCGCCGACCTCGCCCTTCGGCAGCACATCGAACGCGAACTTGATGAGCCGCGGATAACACCCTGTCACCGCAGCAAGGCCGACCATCAGCAGCAGGGCGACGGCCAGCTCGCGGCGCATGGGCCATACCCAGTCGTCGAGCACGCGCTTCAGCAACCCGCGCCGTTTCGCATCGAGACCGAGGCTCGAGCCCTGGCGCGGATCCGTATCCTTGATGTCGCTCAATCAAACTCCCTGGCGACGGCTGCACCACTGATCCGTGGCGCCACCATGCCGGTTCTCGTGGCGTCGTTCAGTTGTCGAGAGCCTGAACGACCAGGTTTTTGACGATGTTGCGATGCGTGGCCCGGATTTCTCCAGGCGATGCATCTTCCGTCCTCCCGCTTGGATCACTTTCCAGAACTAGATCGGCTACCACTTCGGCGGGTTCGCCCCGTCGTGTCCGGGTCGAGCAACCGATGCAAGCGCAAGATGAAGTGTCGCATCTAGGCATTGTCGACGGTTTTCTGCGCCGCGCCTTTCCAGACCCGATGCGCCTCAGCATAGTTCGGGAATATACCGACGATGTCGAGCCCGTCGAGATTGGTCAACTCGGTGCTGTTGAGCGATTTCAGCTCGCCGCCAAAGACTGGATGCAACAGCTGCTTGTTGTCCTGCTCGACCGGTTCACGCGCCATGGTGGTCTCCCTGGTTTTCCACAAATCACGGGCTACGATGGCGCAGCCGGCGCGGTCGCGCCATGGGGCTATCGTCGAGGCTTTACCCCGGCCGAGGGAGCAACCGCCTATTCCCGGCGCAAGATCCGGTTGGTGACGACGTTGGCCCAGCCCTTGGACGCAAACGCGGCCTTGAGTTCGTCCGGATCGTAAACCCGGTCAACCCAATCGAAAAAGGCGATCGGCGAGTTGGCATTGTCCGCGATGTAGCGTTCGAAGAAATAGTCGAGGATGCCGGTGTCCGACTGTCGGATATGCCCGAATTTGAGGCTGAGCTGAGCCTTGGCCTGCTCCACCGGCACCTGCTCCCGGACGATCAGATAAAGGACGCTCATCAGCCCAGCGCGATCCGCCCCCGACTTGCAGTGCAGCAGCATCGGGTACTCGATGCGCTGGAGCATCCTGCGAGCGCCGAAAATCTCCTCTTTGGAGGGCGCGGCCCGCGAGCGGACCTGGAAATCGACCAACTTCAGGCCGTGTTTGGTGCAGGCCTTCTGCTCGAGCCAATAACTCCCGCACCACCGTTCCCCGCGCAGATTGACGATGGTCTTGATCCCAAGCCCCGCAATTTGTGCGATCTGATGCGGCGCCGGCTGCGCCGAGCGCCAAGCCTCGGGGCCAAGCCGGTGGCGATTGAGGTAGAACAGGCGAAACAGCCCATGATCGACCAGCAGCATGTCGGCATAGTTGATGGCGGGCCCAATGGATTGCCGCATCCAGGCCGGGGACCGGTCGGCGACGCTGCGGCGCCAGTTCCGGACCCATTGGCGCATCTGGCGTCGCTGGTGCTTGGCAAGCTTGCCCATGACTGCTTTGGCTTTTCCTCGCAAAAAGCATTTGGGACGCGCCGGCACCTTAGGCGAGACCTATCCCCAACAGCCGCAACGGCAGATCGGGTCGCGCTTGGCAAGCGGTTCATAACCAATATAGAACCGACGGGCAACGGGTCGCCCGAGCGACCAAATCGTCAGCCTCGCGGGCTGAGCCGGAGAACATCGACATATGGCCCTTCAGGCGCCACTGCCGGAAATCGCGAAGCCGGCGCCGGAGGCTCGCCTATTGAACGATGGATTTGGGCTATCGGCCTATCGCCTGCTGACGCGGATGGCGCGGCCGGCGGCGGGCCTTATTCTCGGGTTGAGGGAGCGGCGGGGTAAGGAAGACCCGCTTCGCCGGGGCGAGCGGCTGGGTGCGGCATCGATCCCGCGACCGACGGGCCAGGTGGCCTGGGCGCATGCCGCCAGCGTCGGCGAAGCGAACGCGGTGCTGCCGCTCCTTGCCCGGCTCGCCGAACTCGAGCCGGGCCTCACCATTCTGCTGACAACCGGCACCGTGACGTCCGCCCGCTTCGTGAAGAGCCGCCTGCCGCCCGGAACCCTGCATCAATATGTGCCGCTCGATGCGCCCCAGTTCGTCGCCCGCTTTCTCGAGCACTGGCAACCCGCGCTCGCCATTTTCACGGAGCAGGAGGTGTGGCCCAATCTCGTGATGGAAACGCGGGCGCGCGGCATTCCGATGGCGCTCGTCAATGCCCGCATGTCGGACCGGTCGTATGAGCGTTGGCTGCGCCGGCCCAGCGTGGCGCGGGCGCTATTTGCATGCTTCACCATCGTACTCGCGCAGAACGAAGCGATGGCGGCCAAGTTCACCACGCTCGGAGCGCGGCACGCCGTGCCTGTCGGCAACTTGAAGATCGACGCGCCGGCGCCGCCCGTGGACCGCGTTGCGTTCGACGCCTTGCAGGGCGCGCTCGGCGATCGCCCGCGTTGGCTTGCCGCCAGCACGCATCAAGGCGAGGAGATCATGATCGCGGCGGCGCATCGCGAGCTGCAGCGGCGTTTCGACGGGCTGTGCACGATCATCGTACCGCGCCATCCGGAGCGCGGCCCACAGCTCGCGGAGACGCTCAAAGCCGAGGGATTCAGTGTCAACTGTCGCTCGCTCGGCGCGCTGCCGGCGGCGCGCACTGAGATCTACATCGCAGATACGATCGGCGAGCTTGGCACGTTCTATGCGGCGGCGCGGGTCGCCCTGATCGGCGGCTCGCTCGTGGCCCGCGGCGGGCAAAACCCGATCGAAGCCGTCCGGCACGGCACTGTCCCGCTCACGGGGCCGAACTGGACCAACTTCGAAGATTCGTATGCGGCCTTGCTCGCGCATGGCGGCGCCATCGAGGTGCGCACCGTTGACGCCATCGTGGCGGCCGTATCCAAGCTGCAGGCCGATCCGGCGACATTGCGCGAGATGCAGCAGCAGGGATCGCGCGCCCTGACGACGCTCGCCGGCGCGCTCGAGCGGTCGGCATCCACGCTCAGTCCGATGCTGCAAGCCGACGCCGCCGGATCGAGGCTGCGACGTGCGTCTTGACGAGCCGTCGTGGTGGTACGCGGAGCGCGTGCGGCCCGCGGCGCGCCTGCTGGCACCAGCCGGCGCATTGTGGGGGCATCTCGCGCAGCGCCGCTTTCGTGCGACGACGCCCTACCGGTCACGCTTGCCCGTCATCTGTGTCGGCAACTTCACGGCCGGCGGCACCGGCAAGACACCGCTGACGCTGTTGCTGGTCGAGGAGCTGCGCAAGCTCGGCCGGTCGCCGGCGGTTCTGACGCGCGGCTATGGCGGCGCCGTCCGGGACTGCCATTGGGTCGACCTCCCGCGCGATACGGCCCGTGACGTCGGCGATGAGCCCCTGCTGCTCGCAGCCGCGGCCCCCACCCTGGTGGCGCGGGATCGCGCGGCGGGCGCACGCGCCATCGAGCAAGCCGCGTCCCGGCCCGGCGTGATCATGCCCGATGTGATCGTGATGGACGACGGATTGCAGAACCCCGCCCTGCGCAAAGACCTGTCGCTCGCCGTGGTGGACGGCCGGCGCGGGCTCGGCAACGGCCGCGTCATGCCAGCCGGGCCGCTCCGGGCGCCACTCGCCTTCCAGCTCGCGCTGGCCGACGCGATTGTCGTGAACGCGCCGTCGGACCGCGCAATCCCGGCCGAAACCGTCATGGGATGGCTGCGGCAACCGTTCAAAGGGCCGGTCCTGGCCGCGCAGCCGCGCCCGGCCGGCGATGCGCGATGGCTCGTAGGGACCAAAGTCGCCGCCTACGCCGCCATTGGATCGCCCGATCGCTTCTTCGATCTGTTGCGCCAGCTCGGCGCCGAGGTGGTCGCGGAACGCCGCTTCCCGGACCACCATGCGTTCTCGGATCGGGATGCGATGGGATTGCTGCAGCTGGCGGCAAAAGCGTCCGCGCTGCTGATCACGACCGAGAAGGATCTGGCCCGGCTGCGCGGGCGGACCGGCGCCGCTGAGACCCTGCGGCTGGCGTCCCTCACGCTGCCAATCAGGCTGCATCTCGATGCGCCACACGCCGACCAGCTGGTGGCGTTGTTGACGGCGGCGCTAGAGCGCGCCCATCCGTCCAACGCGCGATACTAAACCTGCCGGCGCCCCCGCAACTCCAGATGCCGCTGTAGCGACGCCTCGGCCGACACATAGGCCTCCTGCAGCTCGACGCTCCAATAGCGCAGGTCCGGAAGCGCGATCGGCTGGCCCGTCACAGCGCAGGTTACGAAATCGCCCGGCGAGATCACCTGGAACTCGCCGTCCATGAACTTGACCCGGGCTTCCCCCTTGAGGCCGAATAGGCGTTCGAACCAATTCATCGTGCGGCTGGATCCTCGAGCCAAAATTCGCGCCCACCATACAGGCGGGATCGCTGGCTGGCCAGAAATGATGGCCGACGCTTAAGGTCGCAAGACGGCGGCGCCGAGCCCGGGCAGTCCGCAGGCATGAGGACAAGAACTCGAGAACTTCAGAACAAAGAGCCCTGGCCGCCGGAGGTTTTGCCGGGCTTGGCCGGACGTTGAGCAACGGCCGCGCGGCGGCGCGGAATTCCGGCTCCGCGCGTTTGGCCGGCCGCGACGATGTCGTCTCGGCCGCGATATGCCCGTCCGCCAGTTCGATATCGAGCCGGGTGCCGGGCGCAACGTCTGTAGCGGAACGGATCGCCTGGCCACTGTCGTCGCGCACAAGCGCAAACCCGCGCTTCAGGACGCTTTGGTAGCTGAGCGAGGCCAGCATCTGCGACTGCCCGTCCAACACCCGGCGACGATTGGCGAGCGCGCCCGAAAAAGCCTGCCCGAAGCGGCGCGACAGCAACTCAAGACGCTCACCTGCCCGGCCGAGACGATCCTTGAGCGTCATTGGCCTGAGCCGTCCGGCATATCGCTCGAGACGCGCGCGGCGGGCCGCCGCTCCGCGGGCCAGGGCATCTCGGGCCCGGGCGCTCGTCCGATCGAGCCGATCCTGCGCGCGGTCGATGCGCACCGACAGCAGGCGTGCCTGCAGACGTGGCGCAACCCGCGCCAGCCGCTTGGCATGCGCCTGCGTATTGGCGAACAGCGCGCGAGAGAGCCGCTTCTCCGACGCATCGAAGCGCTGGCGCGGCAGGGCCAGCAGATCCTCCAGGCGCGGCAGGCCGCGCGACGCCGCCTTCCAGTGCGCACGCGCCTCGTCGATGCGCCGCCGCGTGCGGCCCCGCAGGCGCTGGCCGAGCTCGGCCGTCCGCTCGACCAGATCGGCATGTTTCGGCACGGCCCATTCGGCGGCCTTGGTCGGCGTCGGCGCGCGGGCGTCGGCGGCGAGATCGATCAGCGTCCAATCCGTCTCGTGGCCAACGGCCGAAATCAGCGGGATCTTGCTGGTGGCCGCCGCCCGCACCACGGTCTCCTCGTTGAACCCCCACAGATCCTCGAGGCTGCCGCCGCCGCGTGCCACGATGATCAGGTCGGGACGCGGAATGCGGCCATCCGCCGGCAGTGCGTTGAAGCCGCGAATGGCGTTGGCGACCTCGCCGGCGCACGTCTCGCCCTGCACGCGGACCGGCCACAACAGGACGCGCGTCGGAAAACGCTCGGTGAAGCCTGCCAGCATGTCGCGGATCACGGCGCCGGTCGGCGAGGTGATGATACCGACAACCTTCGGCAGAAACGGCAGCTTGCGCTTGCGCGCCTCCTCGAACAGGCCCTCAGCGGTCAGCTTGCGCTTGCGCTCCTCGAGCAGCGCCATCAGCGCGCCGACGCCCGCCGGCTCGAGCGTCTCGATGACGATCTGGTACTTCGACGAGCCGGGATAGGTGGTGAGCCGCCCCTGGGCGATGACCTCCATGCCCTCTTCGGGCCGGAACTTGAGGCGCTGGAAATTGCCGCGCCAGATGACGGCCTCGATCTTCGACTTGTCGTCCTTCAGCGCGAAATAGCAGTGTCCGGAGGCGTGCGGTCCGCGATAGCCCGAGATTTCTCCTTTGACGCGGACATAGCCGAAGCCGTCCTCGAGGGCGCGCTTGATCGCGCCCGAGAGCTCGGAGACCGAAAACTCGGCAATGTTGACGCCGGGCGCGTCCGGCGCGTGCGGGCTCGGCCACGAATCGGGTTCCTTTGTTGCCACCGGGTTCGATGATACATCAAGCCAGCCGAATCGTGGCGTCGGTTCCGGTACATTTCCCGACCTTTCAAGGAGCCTCGCACATGAACGTGCTGCTGATCGGATCCGGGGGACGCGAACATGCCCTCGCCTGGGCCATCAGCGCCAGTCCGTTACTAACAAAATTGTGGTGTGCCCCGGGCAACGGCGGCATTTCGGAATTGGCCGAATGCGTGGCCCTGGACCCCGCGGACCATGCGGGGATCATCGCGTTCTGCCGGCAGAGCAAGATCGATTTCGTGGTCGTTGGCCCCGAAGCGCCGCTGGTGGCCGGCCTCGTCGACGATCTGCAGGCCGCCGGCATCAAGGCGTTCGGCCCCAACAAGGCGGCGGCCCAGCTCGAAGGATCGAAGGCGTTTACCAAGGATCTGTGCGCCGAATGCGGCATTCCGACAGGCGCCTACGGGCGCTTCACGGACGCAGCATCGGCGAAGCGCTACGCGGCCGCCACGCAGCGCCTGCCGGTCGTCGTGAAGGCCGACGGGCTCGCGGCCGGCAAGGGCGTCGTGATCGCCGAGACGCGGGCTGCGACGGACGCCGCCATCGACGCCTGCTTTGGCGGCGCGTTTGGCGCAGCCGGCGCAGAGGTGGTGATCGAGGAGTTTCTCGCCGGCGAGGAGGTCAGCTTCTTCGCGCTGTGTGACGGGACCAACGTGCTGCCGTTAGCCACTGCACAGGATCACAAACGCGTCGGCGATGGCGATCAGGGACCGAACACGGGCGGCATGGGAGCCTATTCGCCCGCACCCGTGGCAACGCCCGAGATTGAGGCGCGCATCATGGCGGAAATCATCCGCCCGACGGTTGCGGGCATGGCCAAGCGCGGCACACCGTTCCGGGGCGTGCTTTATGCCGGCATCATGGTAACCGCCGATGGTCCGAAGATCTACGAGTACAATGTCCGCTTCGGCGATCCGGAATGCCAGGTTCTGATGATGCGCCTGAAGTCGGATTTTCTGGCGGCGCTGCTCGCCACCGCCGACGGCGTGCTCGGCAGCTTCGATCTCCGATGGCGCGACGAGGTTGCGCTGACCGTCGTGATGGCAGCCAACGGGTATCCCGGCGACTACCAGCGCGGCAGCGAGATCAAGGGCCTGGACAAGGCCGCCACCCTGCCGCACGTCGCGATCTTCCATGCCGGGACCCGGCGCGAGGACGGCCGCATGCTTGCGAACGGCGGCCGTGTGCTGTGCGTCACCGCCATCGGCCGAACCGTGTGCGAGGCGCAACGCCGCGCCTACGAGGCCGTTGACGCCGTGAACTGGCCCGGAGGCTTCTGCCGCCGTGACATCGGCTGGCGGGCCATCGAGCGGGAGAGCCGCGGATGACAGGCGCGACGCCCAGCATTGCCGGTGACTTATTTCCGGGTTTCGCGGACCATGAGTTGAATGTCGGCGCCGTGCGGATCTTTGCCCGCGTCGGCGGAGCGGGACCACCGCTGCTGCTGCTGCACGGCTATCCCCAAACCCACGCCATGTGGCACCGCATCGCGCCGGCACTTGCAGAGCACTTCACGCTGGTGATGCCCGATCTCAGGGGATACGGGCGCAGCTCCTGCCCGCCGACCGATCTCGATCATCGCCCCTACTCGAAGCGGGCAATGGCCGGGGATGTGCTCGTCGTGATGCAGCGGCTCGGATTCAAGCGTTTTGCCATCATGGGCCATGACCGCGGTGCCCGCGTCGCGCATCGCCTCGCGATCGACCATGGCTCCGATATCTCGGCGCTCGTCCTGCTCGACATCATGTCGGTTTTCGACCAATGGCATGCGCAAGACAAAAGCACGAAATTGCGCATGTTTCATTGGGCTCTTCTCGCGCAACCTGCTCCGCTTCCCGAGAGCCTGATCGGCAGCGACCCGATCGACTGGCTCGAAAGCCAGCTGAAGCGCGGCATGAAAAGCGGAACACTCGACGCCATCGACCCCAGGGCGATGGCGGACTATGTCGCCGCCTTCTCGGACCCCGACCATCGGCACGCGACCTGCGAGGACTACCGCGCCGGCGCGCATTGCGACTTCGCCGACGAGACCGCGGACCGCAAATTCCGCCGCCTGATCGAATGCCCGACGCTCGCCATCTGGGGGAAGCAAAGCAGCCTCGGCGGCATCAAGAACCTCCTGGATCTTTGGCGTGCGGTTTGCCCCAATATTTCGGGACATGAAATTGATGGTGGCCATTATATTGCCGAGGAGAACCCTACCGATCTCATCGCGCATACCCTGCCCTTCCTCAAGCGATACCAGGAGTAACGGGATGACCGCCCTCCCCGACTTGTTTCCCGGTTTCAGCACCCGCCGATTCAAGACCGATGGCGCGGAGATCTTCGCCCGGACCGGCGGCAGCGGGCCGCCCCTGCTGATGCTGCATGGCTACCCGCAAACCCACGTCTGCTGGCACAAGGTCGCGACGGAGTTGGCACGGCACTTCACGCTCGTCATTCCGGACCTGCGCGGTTATGGCGACAGCACGGGACCGAAAACGGATGCCGAACATCTCGCCTATTCGAAGCGGGCCATGGGTAACGACTTCGTCGCCGTGATGGACGCACTTGGCCACAAGCGTTTTGGCGTGCTGTGCCACGACCGGGGTGCGCGCGTTGGCTATCGCATGGCGCTCGATCATGCCGCACGCGTCGAGCGGCTGGCGACGCTCGATATCGTCACCACCCACGACGCCTGGTCGGATATGGACAAAGGCAATGCGATCGGCCGATTCCACTGGGCGTTCCTCGCCCGTCCCGCGCCGTTCCCGGAGACGATGATCGGCGCCAATCCCTCGTATTTCCTCGACTATCTGCTATCGCAGTGGACTCAGACGAAGGATCTGGGGGCCTTCGACCCCGGCGCGCTGGCACACTATCGCCATGCCTTCTCCAAACCCGAGGTGATCCACGCCAGCTGCGAGGACTATCGGGCGGGCGCCACCTGCGATCCTGATTTCGATGCCAAGGACAAGGCCGCAGGCCGGCGCATCGCGATGCCGATGCTGGCGCTTTGGGGCGCGCAGCGCAAGAACGGCTTCGTGAACAAACCGCTCGAGACCTGGCGGGCCTGGTGCCCGGAGGTTCGCGGCGAGCCCATCGAGTCCGGCCATTTCCTGGCCGAGGAGGCGCCGAAAGAGACACTGGCGGCGCTGTTGCCGTTCCTGCTCGAACGAAAATCCTGAGCCTGCGCTTGAGGGTTAGAGAAACGAGTATTGCGTGACATGAGCAAGGTGATTGCACGGTCGAATGCGGGGCCACCGATTCCGCTCCGCAAGCCGCCGACGATCGGACTGGCCCTTGGCGGCGGTGGTGCGCGCGGGTTGGCGCACATCCTGATGCTCGAAGCCTTCGAAGAGCTGGGATTGCAGCCCGCTGTCATCTCCGGCACCTCGATCGGCGCGATCTTCGGCGCAGCTTATGCGTCCGGCATACCGGCCTCCCTGTTGCGTGCCCATACCGAGGAAACGCTGTCGCAGCGATTCGATCTGATGCGCCAGCTGCTGTCGGCGCGCGCCGATCCGATCCAGAAGCTGTTCAATCTGGTGCCGCTGCGCGCCGCTCTGCTCAATCCGAATGCGCTGCTGGAACTGTTACTGCCCTCGCAAGTGGCGGCGAGCTTCAGCGAGCTGAAAATTCCGTTGCAGATCGTGGCAACGGACTTTTACGCGCAAGAGGCCACCGTCATTTCGACAGGTCAACTCAGGCGCGCCATCGCGGCCAGCATGGCACTGCCGGCGATCTTCCAGCCCGTCGTCATCGACGGTCGCGCGCTGATGGACGGCGGCCTCGTCAATCCGTTGCCGTTTGACCTGCTCACGGGACATGCCGACATCATCGTCGCCATCGACGTGTCGGGCGCGTCCAGAGATCCGACCACGGCCGGCGGCCCCAGCGCGTTCGAGGCGCTGATTTCGTCGTCGCAGATCCTGCAGCGGTCGATTGTTCGCGAAAAACTGAAATCGACGCAACCGGACATCTACATCGACGTCGATACCGACAATTTCCATGTTCTCGAGTTCCATCATTACAAGGACATCATGGCTGCCGCTGCGCCGGCGAAAGCGGCATTGAAGCGGCAGCTGACGAAGATCCTCGGCAGCGAGACGGTTGCGCAGACCACGCCGCTGGTGCTGGTCGGTCCGGTGGCAGAAGACGACGCGCCAAAGAAAAAGAAAAAACGGCGCTTGCTACCGGAACGGCGCAGCAAGAAATCATGATCGCCGCGCCGCATGAGCAGACCGCTGCGCGGTCGAGGCCGACGGTCGCCCTGGCGCTCGGCGGAGGTTCGGCGCGCGGCTTGGCGCACATCCTGATGCTCGAAGCCCTCGACGAGCTTGGCGTGACGCCGGTGGCGATCGCTGGCACTTCGATGGGCGCGATCATCGGGTCGGCCTACGCCGCCGGACTGAGCGCCCGCGAGATCCGCAGCCATTTCGAGCAACTCCTGTCGAGCCGGCGCGCGCTCATGGCCCGACTGGCGCGTGTCCTGCCGGGACATATCTCGACGCTGTGGAGTGCACGCCGTCCCTCGGTCATCGACGGCGTGACGCTGCTGGAGATGCTGATGCCCGAATCGGTTCGGGTGGATTTCGCCAGCCTGAAAATCCCATTCTGGGTGGTCGCCACGGATTTCTACGGGATCCAGCCGGCCGTTCTGTCGAGCGGGCCGGTCATCCGAGCGATTGCAGCCAGCGCCGCATTGCCGACCGTCATGCGGCCTGTCGTGATCGACGGCCGCGTCCTACTCGACGGCGGATACGTCAACCCGACACCGTTCGACATCGTCATGGACAAGGCAGACGTCACGGTCGCCGTCGACGTGACGGGCGTCCCGCAGCGCCACGACGGCCGGGAGATACCGTCGACGAAGGCCGCCTGGGTCGGCGCGACGCAGATCCTGTTTCACACGATCACGCGCGAGAAGCTGAAAGCGTCGCCGCCGCAGATCTTCATCCGCCCCGACGTCGGGCATTTCACGACCATGGATTTCCTGAAGATCCGCGAGATCTTCGCGGCGGCCGCGCCTGCCAAGGACGCCCTCAAGCGGCAGCTCGGCGCCGCGCTCGGGATGTGAGGGGGCCTCAGTCCGGCACGCTCTCGAACGACTGCGATAATTGGCGGACGATCTCGTTCAGCACGAAACGGCCGGCGCGGGTGGCGCGCACGCCATCGGTACCTAACCTCTCGACCATACCAAGCGCAATCAACCGTTCGAGCGCACCGGCGCCCGGGCGCACGCCACCGATCCGCGCCAGGCGGCCAAGACTGATCCCCTCTGTCAGGCGCAACCCCATCAGCAGCAGTTCATCCGCCGCGTCGGCCCGCGACAATGCCTCGTCATCGATGATGGCGTGGCCTCGCGCTTCGATCGCGGCGACCCAGGCCTCCGGCATTTTTTCCGTGGCCAGCGCCCGCCGCCGGCCATTGACGAGGAGACGCCCATGGGCGCCCGGGCCGACTCCGGCATAGGCGCCGTATCGCCAATAGACGAGATTGTGCCGGCTTTCCTCGCCGGGACGCGCGTGGTTCGAGATCTCGTAGGCTGGGAGACCGTGGGCCTCGCAGAGCTCTTGCGTAATCTCGTACAGGCGATCGGCGAGATCGGCATCGGGCACGGCCAGCTTGCCGGCGCGATGCAAAGCGGCAAACGGCGTGCCGTCCTCGATCGTCAGCTGATAAAGCGAGAGGTGATGCTCCGCCAGCGCCAGCGCCGACGTGAGCTCGGCGGTCCAGTCCGCTTCGGTCTGGCGCGGCCGCGCGTAGATGAGGTCGAACGAAAACCGCGCGAAGGTGCGCCGCGCGATATCGAGGGCAGCGCGAGCCTCGGCGGCGTTATGGAGGCGGCCCAGCGACCTGAGATCGCCGTCATTCAAAGCCTGGACGCCGAGCGAGACGCGATTGACGCCGGCTGCGCGATAGCCGCGGAACCGTTCCGCCTCGACACTCGACGGATTGGCCTCCAGCGTGATTTCCGTATCCGGCTCCACGGCCCAAAGCCCTGCGATCTCGTCGATGATGGCGGCGACCGTCGCCGGTTGCATCAGCGAGGGCGTGCCGCCGCCGAAGAAGACGCTGTGCACCCGCCGCCCGGGAGCCAGCGCGGCCATATGCCGAAGCTCGCGCCGGTAGGCATCGAGGTAGCGGGCTTCATCCCAGCCGCCGTGCCGCACATGACTGTTGAAGTCGCAGTAGGGGCATTTTTGCGCACAGAACGGCCAATGGACGTAGACCGCGAAGCCGGGTTCAGCCAAAGCCGGGGCAACGGTGGCGACAGCGCCCGGATCCGGCCGTGCACTGGCGCGGGGCGCGCTCACGCGCCTTTGCCCTCAAAGAATTCCTTCATGCGCGAGAAGAAGCCGGCAGAGGCCGGGCTGTTCTCGGCCTTGGCTTCCTTCTCGAACTCCTGCAGCAGCTCGCGCTGGCGCCGGGTCAGGTTCTTCGGCGTCTCCACTTCGACCTGGATGTACAAATCGCCGTGCACCTTCGAGCGCAGCACCGGCATGCCTTTGCCCTTGATGCGGAACTGCTTGCCGGTCTCGGTGCCCGCCGGCACGGCCATGGCGACGCGCGTGCTGTCGAGCAGGGGCACATCGATGTTGCCGCCGAGCGCGGCAGCCGTCATCGCGATCGGCACGCGGCAGAATACGTCGGCGCCATCGCGCTGAAAGAATTCGTGCGGCTTGATCGAGAGGAAAATGTAGAGATCGCCGGCCGGGCCGCCGCGAACGCCAGCCTCGCCCTCACCGGCAAGACGAATGCGCGTGCCATCCTCGACGCCCGCCGGAATCGAAACCTGCAGCGTGCGCTCCTTGGTGACGCGGCCAGCGCCTTGGCAGGAGGTGCAGGGGTCGGCGATGGTCTCGCCGCGCCCCTGGCAGGTGGGACAGGTGCGCTCGATGGTGAAGAAGCCCTGGCTGGCGCGCACCTTGCCCATGCCTTGGCAGGTGGTGCACTGAACGGGCTTGGTTCCGGGCTTGGCGCCGTTGCCCTGGCAAGTCTCGCAGCCGACGCTCGTCGGCACGCGAATTTGCGCCTGCTTGCCGGTGTAGGCCTCGGCCAGAGAGATTTCCATGTTGTAACGGATGTCAGCGCCGCGCTCGCGCCCGTTGCCGCGCGGCCGCTGCCCGGGTTGGCGCCGCCCGCCCATGAACTCGCCGAACAGATCGTCGAAGATGTCGGACATTGACGAAGCGAAGTCGGGACCGAAGCCGCCCGGGCCGCCAGCGCCGCCGCGCCCACCCTCGAAGGCCGCATGGCCGAACTGATCATAGGCCGCGCGCTTCTGCGGATCCTTCAGGACCTCGTAGGCCTCACTCAGCTCTCTGAACTTGCGTTCCGCGTCCTTGTCCCCGGGATTGCGGTCGGGGTGATGATCCTTGGCGAGCTTTCGGAATGCTGATTTCAGATCGCCTTCGTTGGCGGTTCGCGCCACGCTCAGGACCTCGTAATAGTCGCGTTTGGCCATCTGCCGGACTTTCGCTGCAACAATCCCGCACCGGCGGATCGAACGCTCACACCGGCAAAATGAGGACGGCCCGCGCCTTGGCTATGCCGTGCCGATCACTACCCAGAACCGGGGCGCTCGATCGTTCGGCATGCAAGGCGAGGGCCGTCATGTCTTGAACCTCGCGGCGGATCAACCGGACTTCTTCTTGTCGTCCTTGACCTCCTCGAAGTCGGCGTCGACGACATTGTCGCCGCCGCTCTTGCGGCTGCCGGCGGCGCCGCTGGCCGCGTCACCCTCGGGGGCGTCCGCCGCTTCCTTGTTGGCGCCATAGATCGCTTCGCCAAGCTTCATCGACGCCTGCATCAGCGCGCTGTTGGCTTCTTTGATCTTCTCCGCGTCGTCGGTCTTGACGGCCTCGCGGAGCGCGGTGACGGCACCTTCGATAGCGGTCTTGTCGGCCGCACCGATTTTGTCGCCGTGTTCTTTCAGGTCCTTTTCGACCTGCGACGTAAAGTGCTCCGCATGGTTGCGCGCCTCGACCAGATCGCGCTTCTTCTTGTCCTCGTCCTTGAAGCGCTCGGCCTCTTCGGTCATGCGCTTGATATCGGCATCCGACAGACCGCCCGAGGCCTGGATCCGGATCGACTGCTCCTTCGACGTTTTCTTATCCTTCGCCGAGACATGCACAATGCCGTTGGCGTCGATGTCGAATGTCACCTCGATCTGGGGCACGCCACGCGGCGCCGGCGGAATGCCATCGAGATCGAAGCGGCCGAGCATCTTGTTGTCGGCGGCCATCTCGCGCTCGCCCTGATAGACGTTGATCGTCACGGCGCGCTGCGCATCGTCAGCCGTCGAGAACGTCTGCGATTTGCGCGTGGGGATCGTCGTGTTGCGATCGATCAGGCGGGTGAACACGCCGCCCAGCGTCTCGATACCGAGCGACAACGGAGTCACGTCGAGCAGCAGCACGTCCTTGACGTCACCCTGCAGAACGCCGCCCTGGATCGCGGCGCCGACGGCGACGACCTCGTCCGGGTTGACGCCCTTATGCGGCTCCTTGCCGAACAGCTTCTTGACCTCGGCCTGCACGCGCGGCATGCGCGTCATGCCGCCGACAAGCACGACCTCGTCGATCTCGGCCGCCTTCAGGCCCGCATCCTTCAATGCCTGCTGGCACGGCGGCAGTGTCTTCAAAATGAGATCCTCGACGAGGCTCTCGAGCTTGGCGCGCGTGAGCTTCATCGTCAGATGCAGCGGTGACTGCGTCTGCGGGTTCATCGAGATGAAGGGCAGATTGATTTCGGTCTGCTGCGTGCTCGACAGCTCGATCTTCGCTTTCTCACCGGCTTCCTTCAGCCGCTGCAGCGCAAGCTTGTCGTTGCGCAGATCGATGCCGTTCTCCTTCTTGAACTCGTCGGCGAGGTAGGAGACGAGCTTCATGTCGAAGTCTTCGCCGCCGAGGAACGTATCGCCGTTCGTCGACTTCACCTCGAATACACCATCGCCGATCTCGAGGATGGACACGTCGAACGTGCCGCCGCCGAGGTCGTAGACCGCAATGGTCCTGGACTCTTTTTTCTTGTCGAGACCATAGGCAAGAGCGGCCGCCGTCGGCTCGTTGATGATGCGCAGCACTTCGAGACCGGCGATCTTGCCTGCGTCCTTGGTGGCCTGACGCTGGGCGTCATTGAAGTACGCGGGAACCGTGATGACGGCCTGCGTCACCGGCTGGCCCAGATAGGCCTCCGCCGTCTCCTTCATCTTCTGGAGGATGTAGGCCGACACCTGCGAGGGCGAATAGCTTTGGCCGCGAGACTCGACCCAAGCATCGCCGGTCTTGCCTTCGACGATCTTGTAAGGGACGAGCTTCTTGTCCTTATCGACGACGGGGTCCGAATAGCGGCGACCGATCAGTCGTTTGATCGCGAACAGCGTATTCACCGGGTTGGTGACGCCCTGCCGCTTGGCCGGAAGACCGACGAGGCGCTCCCCGTCCTCCGTGAAGGCGACGATCGAGGGCGTGGTGTTGACGCCCTCGGCGTTGGCAATGACCTTCGGCTGACCGCCTTCCATGACGGCGACGCACGAGTTGGTTGTTCCGAGGTCGATTCCGATGACTTTCGACATATCGGCAGTGTCCCTTGGTTGCGGCGAACCGCCCGGACCCACTTGGCTCGGCTCGCGCCGGCCGTGATCCTGGCATCCGGAGCCCCCCATGACGCGGTCATGGAATGCTGAGAAGCGGTCCCCTGAAGCTGTGTTTTCTACTGAAAGCTATATAGGGGTGGGCTATCGGGGCCGCAATGTCCGTTGGTCTCTGTCTTGTGATAATATTGTCGCTGGCTGCGATCACCAACCCATTGCTTCTAGCGGATAGCCCACCGTGACGCACCTACAGGGATTTAAGCATATTCAAGGGGTTTTCGACGCCGCCGCACAAGCTGGGCTGCTCGCGGACCTGCGGGCAATCATCGGCGCCGCGCCGCTCTATGCGCCGGCCATGCCGCGGACCGGTAAACTGCTGTCCGTCCGCATGACGAATTGCGGTGAACTCGGGTGGTTGACCGACCAGCACGGCGGCTATCGTTACCAGGCGACGCACCCGGTGACCGGCCTGCCTTGGCCGGCCATTCCCGAACGCTTAATCACCCTGTGGGAACGCCTGACGCAGTATACGGCGCGCCCGGAGGCCTGCCTGATCAACTACTACGCGGGCGCCGCCAAACTCGGCAGTCATCGCGATGCCGACGAGCAGGACCAGCGCGCTCCAGTGCTCTCGGTCTCGCTCGGCGATGACGCGATTTTTCACGTCGGCGGGCCCAGGCGAACCGATCCGAAGACGCGGATGACGCTCAGATCCGGCGATGTGGTGATCCTCGGCGGCGCCGCGCGTCACGCCTATCACGGCATCGACCGGATCGTCGCCGGCACGTCGGACCTGCTGGCGGAAGGCGGCCGCATCAACCTCACGCTCCGGCGGGTAACGGGGGCCGGCTGAGACGATGCGACAACCGTCGCACAATCAGACCGGCTTGTCGGGGTCGGGCTGACCGCCCGGCGGGGCATCGTCGTTGGCCGCCTTGGAGGCAGTCTGGGCCGCCGTCTGGGCTGGCGTCTCGACAGGCTTCACCGGCTTGAAGCCGCCCCTCGCCACCACCACCATGGCCGGGCGCAACACGCGATCCTCGATCATGTAGCCGGGCTGGAACACCTGTGTGATCGTGCCCGACGCTACGTCCGGGTTCGGCATTTCCATGACAGCCTGATGGTGATGCGGATTGAACAGCTCGCCCTTCGGATCAATCCGCTTGACGCCGTTGCGGTCGAGCACATTGATCAGCTCGCGCTCCGTCATCACGACGCCGTCGAGGAAGCTTTTCAACGCCTCGTCCTGATCGGCCGCGCCCGGCGGGACGGTATCGATCGCGCGCTGGAAGTTGTCGCCAACGGTGACGATATCGCGGGCGAACTTGGTGATCGCGTACTTGTGGGCGTCCGCCTTCTCGCGCTCGGTGCGCTTGCGGATGTTGTCCATGTCGGCATGGGCGCGCAACAGGCGGTCCTTCAGGTCGGCGACCTCGGCTTTGAGGGTCGCGACCTCGAGCGCCTCGCCTGGCGGCAAGGCCGCCGACGGAGCGGCGCCCGCCACACCTTCGGCAGCCATGGCGGTAGCGCCCGGCGCGGGAGCGGCCGGTGCTGCGGTATGGCTCGAATCGGGCGTGCCGCTGCCGGTCGGGCTGTCGCCCTGCCCCTTGTTCTCGTTCGTCATATCGCCCCTGATCTGATGATCGGTCTCATCGCAGCCCGCGGCCGGGATCGGCTCGCCCGTGATCGCGTGCCTCGCCGTCGGGATATCATCCCGCAATGCAAAAAAATCAAGTGAGCACCTTGCCCACAAGCTTGGCCGTGTAGTCGACCAACGGGATGATCCGGGCATAATTCAGCCGCGTCGGCCCGATAACCCCGAGAACGCCGACGATTTTCGATCCCGAATCGCGAAACGGCGCGGCGATCAGCGACGACCCGGTCAGTGAGAACAACTTGTTCTCCGCGCCGATGAAAATGTGGACCCCTTCGCCCTTGTCGGCCGAGCCGAGCAGCTGGATCAGGTCGCGTTTCGACTCGAGATCGTCAAACAACTTGCGGATCCGCTCGAGATCCTCGATCGCCGAGAGATCCTTCAGCAGGTTGCCCTGGCCGCGCACCAGCAGGCTCTTGCGGTCGTCATGCGCGCCCGACCAGGTCGCGAGTCCGGCCTCGATCACCTTTTTGGTGAGCTGGTCGAGTTCGTCCTTGGCCTTGGTCAATTCGGTCTCGATCCGCGTCGTCGCCTCGCTGATCGTGAGGCCGCGCAGGTGATGATTGAGATAGTTGGACGCCTCGCTCAACGCCGAGGGTGGCAGGCCTCGCGGCACGGCAATGATGCGGTTCTCCACCGTCTGATCATCGCCGACAATGACGACCAGCGACTTGCCGGGCTCCAACGGCACGAACTCGATGTGCTTCAGCCGCACGTCCTGTTTTTCGCTGAGCACCACACCGGCGCAATGGGACAGGCCTGAAATCATCTCGCCGGCCTCGGCCAGCACCTGATCGACCGGCTTGTTACGGCGGCCCGAGAGCTGCGCTTCGATTTGGCGGCGTTCGTCCTCGGCGATGTTGCCGGTCTCCAGCATGCCGTCGACGAAGAGACGCAGGCCGACCTGGGTGGGCAAGCGGCCCGCCGAGGTGTGCGGCGCATAGATCAGGCCGAGCTGCTCGAGGTCCGACATGACGTTGCGTACCGAGGCCGGAGAGAGCTGGACCGGCAGGTAGCGCGACAGGTTGCGCGAGCCGACCGGCTCTCCGGTGGTCAGATACGACTCCACAATCATCCGGAAAATCGCCCGCGACCGATCGTTGAGCTTCTGAATTCCGGTCAATTTCTCGGTCATGCGCGGTTGCGCCCTCCTTGGCGCACCACCTCAAGATGGTCGATTGAACGCTATGTTGCCAGCCCCCGAGCGTCAATCTCATGTCCGCACCAGTGTGGCGCATGAGGCGCAGCTGGCCCTGAACCTCTGGGATCGGCTAAGAAGGACCCAAAACCTTGAAGGGCAGCCATGAAGCTGATCATGCTGGCGCGCAACCCAAGCCTCTACTCGCATCGGCGGATCGTCGAAGCGGCACGGACGCGCGGGCACGAAATCGACGTGATCAATACCCTGCACGTCCACATGAACATTACGTCGAACAATCCGGTGCTTCGCCACAGTGGGCGGACCTTGCCGATCTATGACGCGGTGATCCCACGGATCGGAGCCTCGATCACCAACTATGGCTTGGCTGTGCTGCGTCAATTCGAGATGCAGGGGGTGTTCCCTCTGAACGAGTCGGTTGCGATCGGCCGATCGCGCGACAAGCTGCGGGCACTCCAGCTGCTGGCCAGAGCCGGCGTCGGGCTGCCGGTGACAGCCTTTGCGCACGGACCCAGACGGGCCGAGGACGTGGTCACTGAAGTCGGCGGCGCGCCCGTGGTCATCAAGCTGCTCGAAGGCACGCAAGGCATGGGCGTCATCCTCGCCGAAACGGAGGCGAGTGCGATTTCGATCATTGAGGCGTTTTCGGCCGCCAACGTAAACATCCTGGTGCAGGAATTCGTCCGGGAGGCTGCCGGCGCAGATGTCCGCGCCTTGGTGATCGGCGGCCGGGTCGTGGCGTCGATGAAGCGAACCAGCCGGAAGGGCGAGTTCCGTTCGAACCTGCACCGCGGCGGCAAGGCCGAACCTATCGAGCTGTCGCCAGCCGAAATTGCCACCGCGCTGAAAGCGGTCGAAGCCATGGGCCTGAACGTTGCTGGCGTCGACATGCTGCGATCGAGCCGGGGCACCCTGGTGCTCGAGGTGAACGCCTCGCCAGGTATTGAGGGCATCGAACGCGCCACCGGAATCGACGTTGCCGGCGCGATGATCGACTTCCTTGAAGCCCGCGCGACGCCCGGCGACACCCGAACCAAGGGCAGCGGTTAACGCTCGGACATGGCCCGGCTCTTGCTACGCTGGGGCAGGGTTGCCGCGATGATCACTTCAGAGGGCAACCAATCGATTTGAGACCTTCAGACGGCGCAAATCATGTAAAGTACCTGGGAACAACGGAAGGACTGGACAATGGCGATGAAATACCTTGGCCTCGCGGTCGCTTGCGCAGTTGGGCTGGGCGCGATGGTTGCGTCAACAACATCTGCCGATGCGCAGTATTCCGGCAAGAAGTACACGAAGGGTGCGCCGGTCGTGCAATCCCATCGTGCGGGCCCGCAGCACTATTCGGGCGGTCACCGGCGCTCGAACACGGGCCGCAATGTCGCTGCTGGTGTCGCTGCTGCCGTCATCGGCGGGATCATCATCAATGAGGTTGCTCGCGGCAACAGCAGCGGCGACGGCCTGAGCTGCCGCCAGCTCGAGCGCCGCTGTGATGATGGCCAGGATTGGGCTTGCGCGAAGTATGACCGCCGCGGCTGCTGAGCAGCCCTGAGGGAACCGAAGGCTAACGATCTGCGTAAGGGTTGGCGCCCTTGCGCAGATGAAACCGTATCGGTGTGCCCGGCAGGTCGAACGTCTCGCGCAAACTGTTCACCAGATACTTCACGTAGGACTTCGGCAGGTCCGCCGGCTTCGAGCAGAACGCCACAAACGTCGGCGGCCGGGCCGACGGCTGGGTCATGAACCGCAACCGGATTCGCCGCCCGCTCGCAGCTGGCGGCGTATGCCGGTCGAGCGCTGCCTGCAGCCAGCGATTGAGATCCGACGTGCTGATGCGCCGGTTCCAGACGCCATGAGCTGCGACCACCGCATCCATCACCTTATCCACGCCGCGCCCCGACAGCGCCGAGACCGGCACCACCGTAACGCCCAGAGCATCGGCAAAGGTCTCCTTCACGGTCTCATGGAGATCCTTGAGGCGATTCTGCTTGTCCTCGACCAGATCCCACTTGTTCACGGCGATCACAAGTGCGCGCCCTTCGTCGATCACCATGTTCCCGATCGTGAGATCCTGCTGCTCGAAGGCACGGTCGAAGTCGATCAGGAGGACGACGACCTCGGCGAAGCGGATCGCACGCACGGCATCACTGGCCGACAGCTTCTCGGCAACCTCTGAGATGCGCGCCTTGCGCCGGAGACCGGCCGTATCGAACAACCGCATCGACCGGCCCTTCCAGTCCAGGTCGGTCGAGATCGAATCCCGGGTCAACCCCGGTTCGGGCCCGGTGATCATGCGATCCTCGCCCAGAATCGCATTGACCAGCGTGGACTTGCCCGCATTGGGCCGTCCGACGATGGCGACTCGGATCGGCAAGGACGGATCGCGCTCCTCGTGACCGCTGTCCTCGGGGATGGCGTCGCCGTCGCCCTCGGCCGCCTGCTCGGCTTCGGCGACCTCCGCCGCGCGGTCCCTTCGCGACTTCCTGCGGGACTTCGAAGGCTTGCGATCGAGACCCAAGCGGTCGATGACCAGGTCTTCCAGCTCGCCGAGGCCTTCCCCGTGCTCGGCCGAAATCGCGATCGGCTCGCCAAGCCCCAGTTCGTAGGCTTCGTATAGGCCGCTTGTCGCCGCCCGGCCTTCGCACTTGTTGGCAGCCAGCAAGATTGGCTTACCCGACGCTCGGGCGATGCGGGCAAACGCCTTGTCCGACGGCGTGACGCCGGCCCGCACATCGATCACGAACACGATCAAGTCGGCCTGCTGAATGGCCAACTCGCTCTGGGCGCGCATGCGCGCGGGGATCGATCCCTCCAGGGCTTCCTCAAGGCCGGCCGTGTCGACAACGGTGAGGGTGTGGCCACCAAATTCCGCTTCTCCCTCGCGACGGTCTCGCGTCAGGCCGGGCATATCGGAGACCAGCGCCGTGCGCCGTCCCGTCAATCGATTGTAGAGCGTCGATTTACCGACGTTGGGGCGCCCGACGATGGCGATGGTCTTCGGCATGGGGCTTCGAACTCTTACAAACGGGGCCAAGCAATACGGGCCGGGCGCAATCAGCGGCTATCGGGTCGGGTTAAGGCTTTGTGCCGGAACGCGCAAGTCCGGCCGCACGTGCTGCGTCCCGCACTTCGTCGCCGTTTCTGGCCGTCAGGCACGCCCGGCGACCACATCCCGGGTGAACAAGAGCAAATCGCCAGCAATTGCGGCCATATCGGCATAGTCGGCGCCCTTGGCAGCTCCGCGGGTCCAAAGCGCATGCAGTTGCAGCAGCACGACCGCCAGCTTCATCATCGCAAGAACGCGGAACACGGGGTAGTCGGACATATCCAACCCGGTCAACTTGGCATAATGCGCCACGACTTGGGTCCGGGTGAGGAAGCCGGGCGCAACCGTCGGCAGCTGCTTCATGTCATGCATGCACGAGGGATCGCCGGGCTCCGCCCAGTAGGAGAGCAGGGTCGCAAGGTCGAACAGCGGATCGCCGCGCGTTCCCATATCCCAGTCAACGATGGCAACCGGAGCCAGCGTCTCAGGGTGGACGATCAGATTGTCGAGTTTGAAATCTGAATGCAGCAGTGTTGGCGCCCGCTGGCGCACCGATTGCCGCTCGAGCCAGCCGCCGATTTCGGCGATCAGCGCTCGGTTGGCGGGGGCCGGGTCGAGGCGTTCGCCGCGCACGCGCCAACCCTTGATTGCGCGCGCGACGAAGCCTTCCGGCTTGCCGAGATCGTCGAGGCCAACGGCGTTGGTATCGACCCGATGGATCGCAACAAGCGTTTCGACCAGCATCCGGCCGGTGCGCTCGGCAACATCCGGTCGCCCTTCGAAATGCCGGCGGTCGTCGCCCCGAATGACGAGCCCTGGCCGATATTCGATCAGCTGGAACGGCACGCCGATCACCGACCGGTCTTCGCACAGATGGACGCATTCTGGCGCGAGCGGCAACGCCTGCCACAGCCGCGACAGGATGCGATGTTCGCGCGCCATGTCGTGGGCGCCAGGCGGCAAGTCTCCGTCCGGCGGCCGGCGCAGAACAAGCCGGCGGCCGCCAGCGTTCAGCCGATAGTTGATATTGGCCATGCCGGTGCCGAATTGCCGGATCAGCTGATCGGGATCGAGGGGAAATCCGGCGCGCGCGAGATACGCTCCAAGCTGCGATGCATCGAGCGGCATGCTCTCTGCAGCGGCGCGAAAGACGTGCGCATCGGGACCGGCAACGGATGCGTGCGCGCGCTCGGTCATCGGGCAAAACTCCTCAACCTGCCAGCAGCTCCAGGATGACGCCGTTGGCTTCCGGCGGCGCGACTTTGACGACGCTGTTCGTCGCAACGACTGCGCGCTTACCGACCGCCTTTGCCGCCGACCCCACATCGGCAACGCGTACCGCCAGCGTGACGGCGCCTTCGTCGGGCAGCGTATCGATCGCGACGCCCGGATGGCGCTTCGCCAAAGTGGCGCGATCCAGAAATACGAAATCCGCACGACCCGCGCCCGTTTCGACGCGAAGTGCGCCATCTGGCTGCCGTTCGGCCGGGCGATCGATCAGGCGGCCCATGTGCGCGGCAGCAGCCCCCGGATCCCTTGATAACATCTCGAACTCGATCGAGCCTCGTCGCCGTGTTGGCATGCCGCGTCAATTCGGGAATCCAGACGTTTTCACGCGTCAGGTGCTGGCAGGCAAAGATCCGCAGGCCGCCGGGACGCTCCTCGATCGGCCACACGAACGTGCGGAATTTCGCTTCGGCTTTGCGGCCGTCCGGCAGGTCGACCGGCCGTCCGAAATCATAGGGACCGAGAGCCGCGAATCCGCGCGCCTTGAGCTCGGCGACGCCGTCGTCGGCGTCGGTGCCGGTGAATGCGGCCCGCTCGATGCCTTCGCCGCGGCGGGCGAGAAAGGCTCGCGCCGGAGCGTTGCGCTCAGTTTCGGCGACAACGCCGATCAGCTCGATGTAGTCGGGGCCCAGCATGATCGTGTGATTGGCGGTGCCCATGATCGCGGTATGCATGCCCATGGGCGACACGGTGAAGCCAAGGCTCTGCCAGCGGCGGGCACCTTCAGCGAGGTCGCGGACCATGACCACGACGTGATCGAGACCGATAATCGATTTCATGGGCATGGGGCTCTCCACTCTTTGGCATGGGTGCTGTCATCACCGTGACGTTGCCGGTCCCGCCCGTCAACGACGCGCGTTCAAGTCAAATCGATCCGGTAGAACCGCAGGGCGTTTTCTGCGAACAGCTTCCGGCGCTCGCCGAGCGGCAAATGAGCGACCGCCTTCTTGAACGAGCTAAAAAGATAGTCCCAGCTTCCCTTCAAACCATCGACTGGGAAATTCGAGGCGAACATACAGCGCTCGACGCCGAAAATGCGGATTGCCTCCAGGATGATCGGTTTGTTGGCCGCCAGCGTCCAGGGTTGGCCGAGCACCGTCAAGCCGGAGATCTTGCAATGGACGTTGGGACAGGCCGCCAGCGCCTCCATGCCGCGGCGCCAGACGGCAAGGGCTTCCGGCGACCGGTCGAGTGGATATCCCGTATGGTTGAGGACCACCCGCAGGCCCGGATGCTCGCGCACGACCTCGGCCGCCTCCTCGAGATGCCACCACGTGACGCGCAGATCCCAAGACAGATCGTGCTTCTCCAGCAACGAAAGCCCCTTGCGCCACATGGGATCCTGCATGCTTCGCGGCTGACCGCGCACGCTGTCGCCTGGCCCTTTTGAAATAATCGGCTTGGTGCGAATGCCGCGCACCAGAGGAAACGCCTTATGCTGCGCGATGATCTCTTCCGAGTTCGAACTCGTCGATCCAGGCATGCGCCACAATAGCCGCCGGCATTGCGAAGCGCGCGGCGATCTCTGAAACCCAACGCGTTTCAGCCACCTGAAACCGGCGATCGCACTCCGCTTCGATGTGAACTGTCGCCACCACATTGTGGAGCGCCGTATCGCGGCGATATTCCTCCGGCAGATACGTGCGGCGGAGCGCTGAGTTGTCGCCCATGTAGGCGTGCTCGCCGGTCGTCAGCCACGGATAGGCAATCGTGCCTTCGAGATCCCATAAATGATGGTGAGCGTCGACAACCGGTAGTGGGTCATGCATCAGAGCATCCTCCCGAAAATGCGTCTCCAGGGCTATCGCGAACGGGCTGGCTTTCGCAACTGGATATAGAGCGCACCGTCACCGCCGTGGCGGGCGCCGGCGGCCCGGTAGCCGATGACGATGCGCCGCAGCGCAGGCTCCTCGAGCCAGAGCGGCACATTGCGCCGCAGCACGCCGCGCTCGCCCCCCATGGTCTCGGCGAGCGGTCTGGCCATCGTCCCCGGCGGGCCACCCTTGCCGGTGATCACCATCACCACCGACAATCCAGCCACCGCGCAGCGTTGCAGGAAGCCGACCAGTTGATGATGGGCCTCGCTCTGGCGCAGACCATGCAGATCGAGGCGCGCGTCGATCTCCACCTTACCTGTGGCGATGCGGCGGACCGCCTTGCGCTCGAAGGTAGCGAGGGGCGGCGGTGATGGTGCCGGACGCTGTGTTGCTGGTTTCGGCTCGTGGCTCGACGTCGGGTGGCGGGAGCGTGGCCGCTCGCGCGCGACGCCGGTTGGCGGCGGCTCGGCTGGCTTCGCTCGCGACCGGGACTCGCGGGCATCCGCATCGGTGTGCGCCTCGGTCTCCGGCACGCGCTGTTTCTTTTTCCGAAGCGGCTCCAGCGATTGCGCCATGAACTCCCAGAGCGCCCGATCGTCGTCCGACATCATGGAGGCCTTGCGCGAGCCGCCTGAACCGATCGAACGCGAGGGTCGCTTCATGGCTGGGTCTTGCCGGCTTTCGGCTTCGTCGTCCCCGTTACGATCGGCTCGGCCGGACCCAGCGCCAGCATGACGAACAGGTGCCCGGGATGCTTGGTGATGCCAGCGATCCGCCCAGCCGCATCGCCGGAGCCAAAATAGATGTCGCCCCGTTCGGGGCCTCGAATCGCGGAACCGACATCCTGAGCCACCATCAGGCGCTGGAACGCCCTACCCTTGGTTGCATGGGTAAGCGTCGGCGCACTGACATAGATCGGCGCTCCAAGCGCGTGCACAGCCGGGTCGACGGCAAGACTACGCCCGGTGGTCAGCGGGATCTCGAGCACGCCAAGTGGGCCATTTGTCCCATCGGGCATTTCACGGAAGAACACATAGGAGGCGTTCTGATGCATGACGGTGCGGGCCCGGGCCAGATCCGACTTCAGCCACGTACTGAGCGTGCCAAGTGACATCTTGTCGGCGGCCAGCAATCCCTTGTCGATGAGATAGCGGCCGATCGAAGTATAAGGGTGCCCATTCTTGCCGTCATAGTGGACCCGGATCGTCGTACCGTCCGTCAACCGGACGCGGCCGGACCCCTGGATTTGCAGAAAGAAGACCTCGACCGGGTCTGCCAAGTAGATCAGCTCCAGGGCCTGCCCTTTGAGTGCGCCGGCTTCGATCTCGGCCCGCGTCGCGAAGGGGACCATGCCGGCCTGTGTCTTGCGAGCATGTGTGAGCTTGGTGCCGACGGCGCCCCGCTGCGTCTCATCCACTACGTTGACGAGATCGGCCGGTCGGCGAAGTAGCGGCGTTTGAAAGCGATCAGTGCGAGTCCGTGATCCTTCGAGCTGAGGCTCGTAGTAGCCAGTCAGCAGGCCATGTGGCCTCCCATGAAGCACGCGATGCGGCTGGAAGGTGCGCTCGAAGAACGCGCGCGCCTCGACACCCTTGACCTTGGCGGGCAGCGCCAGCGCTGCCTCGCAGGCCGCGACCAGCTCGGGCGGCGTCGGCAGCCGTCCGGCCTTGTTGCCGGCCTTCGCGGCCGCCGCCAGCCGCGGACACGACGTCTGGAACGCCTTCAACGCGGCGAGGTGATCATCGTCGGCCCAGCCGGGAAGCTCGGAATAGGACATCGGTACGAGCTTGGACTTGGTCTCTGACATGGCCGCCGCCGGCTTCGCTTTGCCTTGAGTTCCGGTCACAGGTTGCGGGGGAGACGCTGCCGCTGCAGGCAGGCACGCCAGCAGTAGGCAGACCGCCACCAGCCGAGCCCGTGCGAATGGCGTCCGGGTCGCTCCGGTCTCAGCGTAGACAACCACGTCGATCCCCCGTACGGCCGGCGCTCCCTGCGATGCCACTCCCTGTCAGGTGGCATCGTGCCTGCCCGCATGTCGCATCAATTGGGCGCCTGCGTGGCGACCAGCTTCCAATTTGGATCGCGGGAGCTGATATCCCGGGCGAACGTCCAGATGTCGATCACCTCTTTAATTTTCTTCGGATCGCCGGAAATTACGGCGCCGGCCTTGTCACGGGTAGCCGAGATCAGCTCGCTCACGAACTTGACGCTGACTTGGGCCGTGCCGGCCTTCAGCTCGGCGTCCATGAGGTCTGCCTTGTTGATACCAACGAAGCTCTGGTCTATCTGATCTCCGCGGCTCTCGCGTTCGGTCAGGGCGGCGGAGAAGCCGTCGAAAACCTCGCGACTGAGCAGCGTGCGAAGGGTCTTACGATTGCCTTCAGCGAACGCCGTGACAATCATTTCGTAGGCCTGCCGCGCGCCTTTCAGGAAGCCATCCGGGTCGAAGCTCCGATCCGTTCGATGAATGGCCAGCAATCCATCGGCCAGCGCCTCGTTGCCAGCGGCAAAGGTCCGCACCTTCTCCTCGACCACGGCGACCGAGGTCGAGGTCGCAGCCTCGACGGGGGCCGCCTGCCGGTCCCGGCGCGGCATGGGCACGACCTTGCTTGCCGGTTCAGCAGCGCGATTGCGCTCTTGTGCCTTCGAGCGCTCGACGCGGGCATCATCATCATCGGTCTTGCGGCCAAGCACGCTCCGGAGCTTCAGGACAATCACCACAGCAAGAACGAGAAATGCCAGCGTAATGATGTCGAATTTGCCGTCCATGGTCTATGCTGCTTTCCAAGCCAAGCCGGACACTGTCCGACGAATATATGGGACTGACGCTCGAACGGGTCCAGATGGGTCTGGTCAAAGTTCTTTCGGTTCGCTGGTCGCATGAGGCGGAGCACCATTCAACTCCCGTCACGCATCAGGTCAACGAACCAGGGAGAAATTAGGGCATTCGGACGACCAAGCCAAGTACTGCAAGCGATTCATCGTGATACGAGACTAAGCCATGCGCCTGGTACTGCTGCTGTTGATCGTCTCCGTCCCGCTGCTGGAAATCGGCGTTTTGATCAAAGTCGGCCAATCGCTGGGATTCTGGTCGACTTTGGCCGTTGTCGTTGGAACGTTTTTTGCCGGCCTGGCCGTCCTGATGAACCAGGGTCTGGCGGCCCCGCTCAAGATGCAAGAGGCACTGCTGCGGGGCGAGCCGCCCGTCGGACCGATCCTGGACGGCGCCATGGTCGCCTTTGCCGGCGTGCTGCTGATGACGCCCGGCCTGATTGCCGACACCCTCGGGCTGATCCTGTTGATTCCACCGGCCAGACGGTTGCTCACCTGGTTCGCGCTGCGCCAGATGCCGATGTTCAGCGAGTTCCATGTGGATTTGGGACCGGGTCCGAACCCGGCGCCGCAGGAGCAAAGGCCGCATTCGTCTCCGCCCGGGGCGGGGCCGGTCATCGACGGTGAGTTCGAGCGGCTCGACGAACGCACTCTCGATCCCAACCGCCGCCGGCCCAATGGACGCGACGGGGCCTGATCCGGCTCTGGTGTCCAGCGAAAGCGATTGCGAGCCGCAGCGCCTGCGTGATAGCCACCAAGCGATCACGCGAGCGAGGAGCGATCCGTCATGGCAGAACAGCAGAAGCCCGGCAATGGCAACGCCCCCGCGGCGGTGCCTGCCATGATGCAGGTCCGCGTTGTCGGCCAATACATCAAGGATCTGTCGTTCGAGAGCCCGAATATCACGAAGCTGCTGACAAACCCGCCCGATAACCCGAATCTCAATCTGGAGATCAACGTCACACCGACCCAGGTGGGACCGGATCTTTTCGAATTGGCACTGTCGTTCAAGGCTCAGGCTAAGAGCGCCCAGTCCGGCGTGATCTACGAGTTCGAGCTGGCCTACGCTGGCCTGTTCAAGATCGAGAACGCGCCGGCGGAGGCGCTGGACCCGATGCTGAACATCAACTGCCCGGCGCTGCTGTTCCCATTCCTGCGCCGTATCGTTGCGGATCTGACGCGCGAAGGCGGCTTCCCGCCGCTGCTGCTCGATCCGGTCGACTTCGCAGCACTCTACGTCAAGAAGCACGAGGCGATGGCGGCAGCAGGCCACGGTGGCCAGTCGCGGCCGTCGTAATCAGCGTCATGAGGTCGTATCGCGGCACATCTCATCACCCGGCAACGGATCGCAGGTCCGTGATTGCGAGCATGTGCGCAGAGCCGTGCGGGTTTCCTCGCTGTAGATGCCGTCCATGCGGCCTTTGTAGAGCCCGCGCTCCGACAGCCCGCACTGATAGAGCTTGATCATGCGCTCGCCGCCAAGATTGACGGCCTGTTCATAGTCCTGGAAGGCGTCCTCGTGACGGCCCATGACTTGCCGGATGTGCGCGCGGGTGTCCCAGGTGTGTTCGCTCATGGGGTTGAGCTGCATCGACTTCTCGACGTCGGGAAGCCCTTTCGGACCCTGCCCCCATTTGAAGTAGGCCCAGGCCCGATTGTTCAGCGCCACCGCGAAATCCGGAACCAGCCGGATCGCGGCATCGTAATCATCGATTGCGCGGGGATAGAGCCCCTTGAGCGACAGGGCGAGCGCCCGCATTGCGTAAGCTTGGCTCTTGTCCGCAGGCGTGAAACCAGACCCCTCGATGATCGTGGTGCAGCCTGAAATGCGCCGCTCGTTGTCATCGCTGAAGCAATCCGTTGCCAGTTCGGCCTGCGCCACCAGAAGCCCTGCCAACAGGATGGCGATGGCTGCAACTGCGGACCGGAAATGTTTCGGCGCCAATAGACGTCTCATCGCGATACCCAACATTGAATCGCCTCATGCCGTAGCATATCGGCGGTCAATATGGCCAGAGCGCGACAGCGCGGAACGCCGGCCGAAATCCATCTAACGGCCTCTGTTTTCAGGGATTTCAATCTCAAGACCCAAAATCAGGTAGCTCCAGGACTTACCGTGGCTATCGAGGCCGAGGGAGGTGTTCACCCCGCCTTCGAGCGCATCCAGCATGACAAAGTTCAGGCCGTGCAGCTGGTCGAGCTCGTATCGCGTCACCGGACCTTGCAGCAGCTGGGGGAACGCCGCCTTGATCCGGTCCGCCGTCAGCTGGGATTTAACCAGCGGATAATCGCCGGGGTCATAGACCCAAACCGAGACGTTCGACGTGTTGCCTTTGTCGCCGGCCCGCGCGTGAGCGATTTCGTGCAGCTTGATGCGGCGGTTCGTTAGGGTGCTCGGACTGATGCTCATGCGATGAGAACCCTCACGCTGGGCGTTACCCGCGCGCGATCGATCAATGTGGAGTGCGTGACGACCGACGGCGTGATCTGCCCGCGATAGCCGCCGCCGCCGGCTGGCCCACAGCACAGCATCGATTCCACCTCCCAGAGCATCGTCTCGCAGGCGGCCCGGTCCGCCGAACGCATGGCGACACGCACGCGGGCATCCTCGCTCTCGATGCGCCGTTCATGCGCGGTCTGATGCAGCGAATTCAGCCCCACGAGATCGACGCGCATCTGCCGCGCGATCGCCGCATGCCGACGCAACCGGTCATCGAGAATGTCGGCGGCAAGCCGTGCGCGGGCCGCCGCATTGGGCCCCGCATAACTGACGCCGGCCTCGGCGAAATGACCTCCATCGAAACCAACCGTCACCTTCAACTGGTCGGGCCGCCTCGAACCGCCGGCTTTCGTCACGGCAACGCGATCACGGCCCTGCTCATGCACCTCGACCTTCGAGAAATCGGCCGTGACGTCGGGCGTAAGGTACCTCCTTGGATCGTGAACTTCATACAGCAGCTGCTCCTTCACCGTGCGCGGCGTCACCATGCCGCCAGCATCGGCGAGCTTGGTGATGACCACGGTGCCATCGGCAGCAACCTCGGCAATCGGATATCCGCAATCGGCAAGCCGCGGCACGTCCTTGATCCCGGGATCGGCGAAATAGCCGCCGGTGATCTGCATGCCGCATTCCATCAGATGGCCAACCAGTGTGCCGCGGCCGAGCGCTGCCCAATCATCGCGCTGCCAGCCGTACGTGTGCACGATCGGCGAAAGGAAGAGCGACGGATCGGCGACACGCCCCGTGATCACCACATCGGCGCCGGTCTCCAGTGCCGGCAAGATCGCATCGATGCCGAGATAGACGTTGGCGCCGGCCAGCGGCAGCCCGACCTCCTTGACCATCCGGTCATGGTTGTCGAAGAGGCGCGTTTCCGGCGTGATCTGGTCGGTGATCTCGTCGCCAAGCACGGCCGCGACCTTGAGCCCCTTGAGACCGAGCTCGCGCGCGATATTGATCGTCAACTCGGCGGCATCCGGCACATTGGCGACACCCATGTTGGTGACGATCCGCGTGCCGTTCGCCTTGCAGGCCGTGAGCACGGCCCGCATGCGCGCGCCGAGCTGCGGATTGTAACCCTTCTTCGGATCGAGCTTGCGGTCGCGGTGGCCGAAGGCCAGCGTGCGCTCACCGATCGTCTCGAACACGAGATAGTCGAGCCCGCCTTTGACGGCGAGGTCGACGGCCGGCTCGAGCCGATCCGACGAGAAGCCTGCTCCGCAACCTAATCTCAGCATGTCAGCTCCTCCGGTCAGCTGCCGGGCAGGTTGTGCGCCTCGGGGAAGAACAGATCCTTCCACGACTCGGGCTTGGTCTTGACCATGCCAATCTTGTGCATGAAGCTGACGACGGTGCCCACCTTGTTGGGTACTTTGGTGAACTCGATATCCTTCGAGTTCAACAGAGCAAACACGTCGTCCTCGCTCAACCGCTTCTCTTTGGTCATCTCGATGAAGAGCTTGGCAGTGCGCCGCTTGTCCGCATTGGCCCACTCGAACAACTCGTCGAAGGCCTTGTTGACGGCCTCGAAGACTTTTGGGTTCTCCTTCCGGAACTTCTCGTTGGACGTGAACGTCAGGCCCGTCATCGATCCGCCGATGATCTCGTAGGCCGTCGTGACGGTCCGTAGACCCGCCTTCATCTCAGCCTCATGGAAGGGCGAAGTTGCAAAGTGGGTGTTGATTTCGTGGGTCGGGCTGGTGACGGCGGCCAGCGACTCCGGATGCGGCAACGCCACGATGAAATGATCTATCTTGGTGTGATTACCGGAACCCCACTGCTTGTCTGCCGCCATCGCGAGCATGAGGGCTTGCGTCGACACCTTCAGCGAGGGGATCGCGATACGGTCCTTCTCGGTGAAATCCGCAATCGACTTGATGTTCGGGTTCCGCGTGTTGAGCCAGATGTTGTTGTTGGCGACGGAGCCCAGCGCCTTGACGCCGATGTTTCCGCGCGTGCGATCCCAGATCACCGCCATGGACGGAATACCCTGGCATGCGAAATGGAGGTTACCGGACAGCATGGCGTCGTTCAGCGCCGCCGGTCCGCCAAGCTTGCCCCAGGTCACCTTGACGTCGCCCATCCCGGAGGCCGCAAGATGCTTTTCGACAAGCTTGTTGCCCTCCATCACCATCGCGGGAATATAGACGGCGCCGAACTGCTGACCCAGGACCACCTCTTTCACTTCGGCCCTGACGCCGAGTGTCGATGCAAGCAGCGCTGCCGCCACCGCAATCGACGTGATGAGCTTCAACATATCTTCAGTCCTCCCTTTTTTGATTGAATGCTGGCATCTGATAGCAGCCGAACGCGCCGCGGTCACGTCCCGCATGGCCAAGTCTGTCTGCATAGCTGTTTCTCGAGATAGGCGACGCCATAGCTTCTGTCAGGCAGCCAACGCTCGCCAACGTACCGGAAACCGAGACGCTCGTGGAAGCGCATGGAACCCGGGTTGGGCGGCTCGAGATTAACCTCGCAGAGCAGAACACGGCGGCTGCCAGCAAGGCGGCGGCAAGCCTCGGCGTAGAGTTTCTCACCAACGCCTTGACCGCGCGCCTCGGAAGCAACGGCAATCCGGTCGCAATAGGCGAACTGAGGATAGTGGTCCACGCACCACCGGTAGTTCGGGCTCCGGTAATCCGTTCCTTCAAACATGCAGAGAATGAATCCTAACAATCGGCCGCCCGCGAGCTCCGCCACCACCGTCAAGCTCGCCATCTCCTGGAGCCGCGCAAGCTCGCCGATCGTCACCGCGCCAACACCCGGCGTCGAAGCCGCATTGATCGTGTGCAAACGACCAATATCCGTGGGACTCGCGTCTCGAATGCGCAAACCAGCCATGACACGATCCGGCTATACGGGACGGTCGCCCTTTTTGACGGTGAGTGCGGCGCGATTGTCGGCGGCGGGTAGCATCTTTGAGGGATCGCGCGTGACGACAACGTCGAGGATGGTTGGCGTGGATGTGTTTTCCAGGCCTTCCTTCAAAGCCTTGCTGAGCTTGTCCGGATCGGTGACTCGAATCCCCTTGCAGCCGAAGCCCTCGGCGATCTGCGCATAGTTCATCTCAATCAAATCCGAGGACTGGTAGGCGCCCTGGCCGTAGACTGCGTGCTGCAGCGCCTTCACGTAGCCGGACGCCGCGTTGTTGAACACCACCGCCACAAAGCTTGCGCCGACGCGGCGAGCCGTCTCCAGCTCGCCAAGGCTCATGTTGAAACCGCCGTCGCCGGTCAGCGAAACCACGCGGCGCTTCGGGCCAACGGCCATCTGTGCGCCGATGCCGCCCGGCACGCCGTAACCGATCGACGCAAAACCGCGATCTGGCAGGAAGTGACGCCCGGCCTGCTTGGTGTCGAACATCAGCCCGCCCCAGTGGGCCGCAAAGCCGCCATCGGCGACAACGACGCCATCGGCAGGCATGATCGTATTCAGCTCGTTCATGAGACGGCCGACGTTGATCGGACTCTCCTTCGATTCAAGGCGATCCTTCGCGCCCTTGCGCCACTCGGCCATGCGTTTCGGCAGTTCGGCAACGTAGGCAGAGCGTTTCTGCGCAATCGCCTTGCCGGACCCGAGGGCAGCGGCCAGATCCTCGATTGTCAGCTTGGCGTCACCGGCGAGCGCCACATCGGTGCGCGTCGTGCGCCCGATCTCGGTCGGATCGATCTCCACATGGATGACGGGTTTGCCAGGTTGGATCAGAGAGAAGCGCTTGGTCGCGATCTCACCGAGCTTACAGCCGACGACCAGCAAACAATCGGAGGCGTCGATCAAGGCGTTAGCAATCCGGTCATAGCGCCCGAACAGGCCCGCGGAATGCGAATGCGTGCAGGCGATGGCACCCTTGCCAGACATCGTGTGGGCGACCGGAATGCCGTAGCTCACCGCGAATTTTTCCAGCACGCCCCACGCCTCCGAGATGTGGATGCCGCCGCCAGCCAGGATCAAGGGGCGCTCGGCTTTCGCCAACATCGCCGCCGCCTTCTCCAAACTCGATCCGTCAGGGCGCGTGCGCCGCGACTGCGCCTTCAAGGTTTCCGGATCGACCCAGAAATCGGCCGCGTCGAAGTCGTGCTCGCCGTGCGCGATGTCCTCGGGCACATCGATGATGACGGGCCCTGGCCGGCCACTGGTCGCCACCGCGAACGCACGCCGCACATGCTCGGGGAGGCGTTTGATCGACTCGACCCGTACGATCTCCTTGACAGCGGGGCGCAGGATCTCGAGTTGGCGCGCCTCCTGCGTCATGTTTTTCCAGGCGTGTTCGCGATTGGCGTCGCCGACGATGGAGATCATCGGGATGCCGGCATTTAGGCTCTCGATCAGGCCCGTGGTCAGGTTGGTCGCTCCAGGGCCCAGCGTGCCGTCGGCAACGGCAGGGCGGTTGGTGACCTTCGCCCAGGCATCGGCGGCGAAGGCACCGCAGCGCTCGTCGTTGATCAGATAGTGCTTCAAGCCCAGCGCCCGGCACGCCTCATAGAACGGCAGCAGCTGGAAACCACCCATGCCGAACATCGGGCCGCAACCAGAAAGCTTCAGCATCTCGGCAAGGGCGTGGCCACCGGTCATGCGGCGGGTCGAATTCGGGGTCGGTGGGGTCATGGCGTGGCCTCGAAGAACTGGCGTGGTTGGGTGGTCAACAGGTGGGGTTGCAGCAAGGGGTGGGGATATGTTTTTGGGGGCATTCAAGCAGCAAAGTTAACAGAAGGCGTCATGTATTGTCGGCGACGGGTGAGGGCGAACTGGTCGTGCCAGCAGTCGCCCCGGCGTCGATCGGGTGGATAACGCCCGTCACCCATCGCGCCATGTCGGAGCACAGATAGACGACGCCGTTGCCGATGTCCCAGCCGGAACCTTCCGTCTGCAGCAAGGAGCGCTGACGGCGGGCTTCGCGCAATTCATTGCTCATGCCGTTGCCGCGCGAATAAACCATCGGCGTATAGACCATGCCGGGCGCAATGCAGTTCACGCGGATGCCTTCAGGGCCGTGCTGCGCGGCCATGGCCCGCGTGAGATTGACGACGGCACCCTTGGACGTCGGATAGAGGAGACCCGGATGTCCACCGCGTAGCCCGGCCACAGACGCAATATTGACGATTGATCCCGCCTTCTGCTTGCGCATCTCGGGGATTGCGTACTTGGCCATCAGCATCATCGAGGTCACGTTGATGCGCATGGCCTGATCCCAGGCTTCCGGATCGACGTCCACTGCATTCCCAGGCGGTCCGCCGATACCGACATTATTGACCAGAATGTCGACGCGCCCCCACGCTGCGACTGTCTTGGCGACGGCAGCCTGGCAGGACGCCGCTTTCGTTACATCAGCCTCGACCAGCATGGAGGTTCCACCCTCCTTGTCGATCATCGCCTTCGTCGCCTCTGCTGCCTTTACCGTCGTATCGAGCAGCGCCACCTTCACGCCCTCGCGCGCGAGCAGGATCGCCGCCGCACGTCCATTGCCGATGCCATCGGCGCGCGATCCGGCGCCGGTGACGATCGCGACTTTGGTTTTCAATCCCATCTCGGGCATCGTGTGGCGTCTCCTTGAAAGCGCAATGGCTTCGTCGCCTTGCGCAAAGTTAAGCAGAGTTACGCGGAGCCGCCAACGTCCACCAGGAACAATCAATGCTCGCAGTTCGCGCCTCAGCCGGTATCGGGTAAGTGCTGATCATTCATTGAGGCCAGCTTTGCGCAACCCTTCTATAAAAAGATCGATCAACACAGGCGTCTGATAGGGAACGTTCTGCCTGATCCAGTCTATTGATAGATCCGGCTGTTCTCGTTGCAGTCCGGCCAGACTTGCGCGCGCATCGTCGATGCGACCGGCGTGCGCGAGGCTGGCGCAATGCAGACGTAGAGCCCCTCGGAAGTCGGGGCGTAGGCGAAGTTGCTCGCTCGTGAATTGGAGGGCCTGCTCAAATCGTCGCGCTGCGAAGTGGGCGATCGCCAAGCCAGAAAAAAATCGAGCCATCTCCGGATCGAGTGGACTGAGCCGAATTGCCAGAGACGCATGTTCGATCGCGTCGTCGGATTGGCCAGCGAATGCCAACCCATGACTGAGGTGAGAATGGGCCGCGGCCGAACTCGGATTTAGTTTGACCGCGCTGCGGAAAGCCGCGACCGATTCCCCGGTCCGGTGCTGCATCATTGCAGCATATCCAAGCGCCGAATGTCCCCATGGGTTCCGATCGTCGAGCCCGATCGCCCGCTCAGCGTGCTGGCGACCGACCGCAACATGCGGCTCCTTTGCCAGCCAGCCCATGTGAACCGCAAAGACGAGACAGAAACCGAGCAGGGCCTGAGCGGGTGGATAGTTCGGATTGACCTCGATGGCATGCTTCAAGGTTTCTATTGCGCCCTCATAGTCCAGCTTTGTCAGCCGCCACGATTGGCTTTGGGCACGAGCGGTCAATTCCCAGCTTCCGAGATCAGCTGTGGCCCGGAGCGTAACACGGCCTCCTTCCGCCACAAGCAAGTGTGGCTCGACAGCCGCTGTTACGCTGTTCGTGATCTCGTCCTGCACAGCGAAAAACTCGCCGACAGTCTTGTCATACTGTTCTGCCCAATGGTGGACGCCGGTCGTCGCATCGACAAGCCGAGCGTTAATGCGCAACCGCTGCCCCGAACGCCGCACACTTCCGTCGAGGACATATCGCACGCCGAGCTCGCGAGACACTTGCTGCAAATCGCCAACGCGATGCTTGTAGACAAATGACGAGTTGCGCGCGATGACGAATAGCCATCGGATCCGCGCCAGCTCCGTGATCAGATCCTCGGTCATACCATCGGCAAAATGGCCACTGTCCTCATCGGGCCCCAAGTTCGCAAACGGCAGAACGACGATGGACGGCTGATCCGGCAAGGCGAGAACTTTCGGTGCCGTCGGGTTGCTCTCGATCTGAACAACATCAGGCCCCCGTGTAGACCCTGTTTCAACGACGTCACCGACGAAGCGAAACCCTTTGCGCGGCAACGTGCGAATGAGCCGCTGCTGTTCGCCATTATCGCGGACGGCGGCACGAGCTGCATTGATCCGGTTGGCCAATGCAGAGTCCGAGACAATGCGTCCACTCCAAACCGAGTCTATCAGCGCATCCTTGGTGACGACATGCGCTCGATTGCGGATCAAATGCACGAGTACATCAAAAACCTGTGGCTCGACCGAGACCAACTGTCCATCTCGGCTCAACTCCCGCCGATCCGCGTCGAGAACGCAATTTTCGAACACCCAGATCATTGCTCCAAGCTCCGGCGACACCATGAACAACCGATCATGCCATAGCGAGCAAATAAATGAAATCTGAAGCGTTTGATGATGCCTCCCTCAAGCGCGATCGACCGATGTCAGACAGCATTACCAACTTGAGCCAGCGCACGCGCTGCACGTCAACCTCAGGAGACTAACATGCGGAAGACGATCCTCAATCGCGCGATGGCCCCGCTCATCGGGGCAACGCTCAGCGTGGCTGTGCCGAGCGTCGCACACGCCGACATCGTGTCGGATTGGGGTGCCAGGGCCATTGGCATCGGCGCATCCAAGCAGCTGCCGAATACTCCGTTCACGCGAAGCCTCGCGATGTTGCACGTTGCCATGTTCGAGGCCGTGAACGCCGTCGAACGGCGTTACCTGCCCTACAAACTCGAACTGACAGCCGACAAATCGACGTCCAAGGACGCGGCTGCCGCGTCCGCGGCGCACGCCATTCTTTTGAAGCTGTTCCCCGACCAGCAAGCGGCTCTCGATCAGGCCTTCGCAGCGTCCCTCGTCACGGTCACCGATGCACGGGCGAAAGCAAGCGGGATCGAGCTTGGTCAGCGCGCAGCGGCCGGCATTATCGCATTGCGGACCGATGATGGCAGTGACGCCAAGGAGAGTTACAGACCCTTTGCAAAGCCGGGCGTCTATGTCCCGACGGCGCTTCCAATTGAAAGCACAAGCGGAGGCGTGCGGCCATGGGTGATGAAGGAGGGCGCACAATTTCGCCCAGCACCACCGCCTGCCCTCGATTCAGAAACCTGGGCTCGCGATCTGAACGAGATCAAGGAGATCGGAGGCGCCGCCAGCAAGACACGAACAACCACCCAGACGGATATCGGGCGCTTCTGGTTTCTAACGGGACCGCGCTCCTATGGCCCATTGGTGCAGCAGGTCGCCGAAAAGAGAAAACTGGACGTGCTCGACTCCGCGCGCCTGCATGCGCACGTCGCAATGGCTGCGAGCGACGCTTTCATTGCCGTGTTCGACGCCAAGTACGCCTACAATTTCTGGCGCCCCATCACAGCCATCCGTAACGCGGATCTCGCCTCGAACCCAAGAACGCAGCGCGACGCCACATGGACGCCATTGGGCGTCACACCACCGCATCCCGAATATCCATGCGCCCACTGCATCACCGCTGCAGCAGTCGCCGAGGTGCTCAAAGAGCACGGAGGTAACGATATCGGCGGGCTCACGCTCCAAACCACGCCGGCTCCAGGCGGCAGCCGCAGTTGGACGAGCGTCGACGACTACAGCAAGGAAGTCTCGGAGGCCCGCATTTATGCCGGGTTCCACTACAGGTTCTCAACCGAAGCTGCCAAGACGATGGGACGCCAGATCGGCGAATTGACTGTCAGCACTTTGATGCGCGCGGTCGGCGACACCTCCCCTTCAGCAAAGCGCTAAGTTAAATGTCACCATGCGCTGAGATAAGCAGCGGCTCCGCGCGGACCAGCATATCGTAACGACCGACACACCCCAGGCTTGCTGGCTACACCTTCCCTTGCTTCACCCAGTCCGCCCAGACCGGCCGCTCGAGCACGAACTGGTCACCGGTCTTATTGTACCAACCCGAACCGTGCATGCGGCCAACGAGCTTCAGCTTCGGCGTATCGATGTAACAGCGCTCGGCATCGAGCACGAACTCGTCGTGGATGTGGACATGTACAACGCGGCCAACGACGATGGCTTGATTGGGACTGAACGTGAGCGACGTGTGCACCTTGCATTCGAAGGCGACCGGCGAAGCAGCAATGCGCGGCGGCGCAACCTTGACCGAAGGCGCGATCTCGAGACCCGCCAGCTTCAATTCATCGACGCCGGGTGGCGCGTCGATACAGGTCACATTCATCGCCTCGGCGGTTGCCTCGGAAACAAGATTCACTACAAACTCGGCCGACGTCAGGATGTTGGCGCCGGTATCTTTGAAGCGCTTGTCGGGATGACTTTGCACGCCGATCACGATGATCGGTGGATCGACCCCCATCGCGTTGAAAAAACTGTAGGGCGCCGCATTGGGGACTCCATCGGCCGTCTGGGTCGTTACCCAGGCGATCGGGCGTGGGACAATTGTCGACAGCAGGATCTTGCCGCGGTTGGCGGGCGATAGCGCTTCGAAATCGAACTGCATGGTGATCCTCTGGCGGAAACAGTGAGCAACTCGGACACGCACCGATCGACGGAATGAACCTGTCAGCCTTTGGCGGACTTGAGCCGTGCTGTCACCATGGCAGCCACGAACTCTTTCGTCGACTGGCCGATGGCGCCGCCGTGGCTTCGGGCCGTTTCGTTGATCGTCGAGATGTATCCGTCGGCGTAAGTCGAGCGACCGTCGCCGATGCGGGCGGAGAAGGCCGAGACGCAAGCCGCCGCGATGCCGCGCTGATCCAGCGCCGGCAAGCGCGTTGTACCGGCGTTGTCGGCGCCGCGGTCCGCATCGTTGCAGACGCAGGCGAACACCGGGTACTTGATCGCCATCTCCGGTTTGCCGCCGAGCGCACCGCCATGCGAGGCCGAGATGATGATGTGGCCGTCGTCTTCGGGCTTCACCAGGCTCATGGAGTCGATAACGAAGACCTTCACACCGCCCCGGCCGGCCTCCGGAACCTCGAAGCGCAATTCCTCGAGCGGCTCGGGCTTCGGCGACGGTGGTAGCGCGCCCTTCATGAGGAGGGCCAGCGCCTCGCGGCACGGCTGGCCCGGCTTCAATCCGAATTTGGCAGCAGGACCGTTGACCGTCGTCAGCACGCCGCGCGCGACGCCGTCTTGGCCTTCGCCAATCCGCGCCGACATGTGCGAGATCGCCGCCGCCGGCACGCCGAGCTTTTCGAGCAACGTAAGTCCGGCAATGCCGGCCTGCTCGCGTCCGATCCCCGCGTCGTTCAAAATGATCGCCGCGATGCCCTTGGCCGCCGCATAGTAGGCGGCGTAGACGCCGCCGTGAGAGCCGCAGTAGGAAATGCGGCCGCGGTGCTCTACTGACATGTGCGTAACACTATCCAGAACGACGGGCTCGCGGACTGGCATTGGATGTTCACTCCGTCGGTGTATTTGGCGTCTCGTCAGGATCGTTACGTTCAGTCGTCGAGACACAACAGCATCCGCAGCCGCGCCTCATCGAAGCCGCGCACGAATTCTCCGGCCACGCTGATCAGCGGAACGCCGAGCGTCTTGCTGACCTCTCGTACGCGCGGTTCGTGCGATTTATCGACGTCGATTTCCTCATAGGCGACGCTATTGGCGTCGAAGAATGCGCGCGCCTTCCGGCAAAACCCGCACCAGGACGCGCCCAGCATGACAACCCGTTGCTCGCGACATTGCGCCGTGTCGGCGGGTGCCGCCAGCGCCGGTGCCACCGGGGCGGCCAATGCCCCGAGGACGACCCACGTCGCCGCGAGGTTCAGCTTCCAGCTAGACATCTCAACCTCCGGCACACCTGCAGCCCGACCAACGTAGATTTTAGCATAGGCCTTTGGACTGTGGCCAAACCATTCTGGCATCGCCAACGCCAAGGGATTTCGCTGCATCCCAGGACTATCGCGAAAGCCACGTCTGCTGCACCAGGGCGCCCACGATCAGCACAGCGATATGCCATGCACCGAGCGCCAACCCGATGCGCATCGCCAGGCTGTCGTCGCCATCGCGGCGCGCGCCGAGCGCGGTGATCAGGATCGCTGCAACCGGCAGCGCTGCCATAGCGACGTGCCCGCTGGCACCATTCTGAAGTGCTACGAACAGCGGCAGCTGCCCAAAGGTCTGGCCGACGACCGCCGCGCTCGGCATGAACAGCGCATTTCCCGTGACGCCCGAGCCGGTGATGAAACCGCCAACGGCGCCGAGCACCGCCACGGTGATCAGCGCGCCGGCCTGACCGAGACCCGACATCGCCCCGGCCAGGGCCTTGATCGCGCCGATCTCAACCAGCAGGCGCGCCGCCAGCATGAACAGCGCCACGCTCGCCACCGGCCGCCAGGACCGCTGCGCCACGAGCCGCAGCGTCGCGGCGTTGAGGCCGGATGGTGCGGCAAGACACGTCGCCAACAGCAGCGCCACACCTGGCGACGTCAGGACAGAAAAGCTGACACGATCGGTCGCGAGCGCCGGCGCAAAGCCCAATCGTTCTAACGGGCCGAATGCAAGCTTCTGCGCGATGACGGCCAGCAACAGGACCAGATAGGGTCGCAGACCCCGCGCCGCCAGCGCCGCCGCGAGGCCATTTCGCCGCCGCGCCAGCAGCGCCAGCAATGCAATAACGGCCAGGCCGCCGATCACGCCGGCCACCTCGATGCCGGCCCAATGCGCGCTCGCCGCAATCGCCGCCCAGAGTACGGCGCCCGCCAGTAGAGCAACGCCAACGTCACGCGGCCTGCGCTCCGGAACGAAGTACAGGCAGAGCAGCGGCAGGCAAAAAGCGACGGGTCCGCTGACCCGCGACACCCAATAGGTCAGGACGTCCAGCGGCAGCCCCGACAGCTTGGTGCCGACATGCGCCGAGATCGACAACGCCCCCCAGGGCATCAGGCTCATGCCGACCAGCGCCAATCCGATCGCCTGCTTTCGGTCGACGAGGCGCAGGAGCAGCGGCACCGTGACCAGCAGCGACACGCCCATGCCGGTCAGGCTTTCCACCATCACGCCAAGCCCGACGGCAATCAGGATTGCCGCCTGCGGGCGCGGCAAATCGATGGCATCGACGAGTGCGCCGACGGCCTCTGGCGATTTCTGCCGCCGCGTGCATTCGACGAAAAGAATGCCGGGAACAACCATGGCGGCCACAAGCGCGGCGAGAACCGCGGCATCCCCAAGGGCGAATGTGGCCTGGGATGCAGCGGGCGCCGAGAATGCAGCCGAGAGCCAGAGCCCGAGCGTCACCAGCATCGAGGCGAACGCCGCCACCAGTCCGCTCTGCCTCAGCGCCAGAACGGCAAGCAGGACGACGAGCGATGGCAGCAATGCCAATGATGCGGCAGCGATCGCGCTCATGCCGGCAGCTCGACGGGCGCACCCGGCAGCTGGCCTGCCTGCACGCGGCGGGCGAGTTGGAGCAGCCCCGGCGGGCGAATGATGTCGGGCGATTGTTCGAGCCTGGCGAGGTCCCACCAGCCGAGCTGGCTCATCCAGCGCGTGTCACCCTCCTGCCAGCCGCTGGCGTCGATCCGGTCGGAGGCGACGCGCGTGAAGTAATAGCGCTCGCGCGAACGATAGTGCCGTCCTTTCCAGGGGTAGGTCACATCGCGCGTCGCGATGCAGGCCATCTCGCCTAGAGCGACGATGCCCGTCTCCTCGTGCAACTCGCGCACGGCCGCGGCCTCATGCGTCTCGCCCGGCTCGAGACCGCCGCCCGGCAGCGCCCAGAAACCGGTTGCGTCGGGGCGGCGCTGAGGCTCGACCGAGTGTCCGATCATCGCAAAGAACAGCAGCAATCGATCCTGGGGATCGAGCACCAGGATACGGGACGTCGGCCGCAGGATGGGCGCCGTCGCTGGAGGCGTGTCGTTCATGATGGTCAAGTCCTCAGACGGTCGATCCCTGCACTCGCCGCCAAGGCCGGTCGCGTCCGATTGATCGCGTTTCAAATTCCCAGTCTTGCTCGCTCGCTCGCTGGCCTCTCCAGCGATCCCGCACCAGTTCAAAACACTTCGCTAACAGCGGACAAAATCAAATCAGCCCTGGAAGCTGTATTGCGGCGTCTTCAACTCTGAACGCGCGGCCACGCCGTCACTTTTTCAACCGGTCGAGTCCAAGCCCCGCGCGCAAGTCTAAGGTTGCGGCCGCTTTGTAGTCCTCCAACGGAATACCTGTGGCGTCCGCGATTTTGACGACCGCGTTGAACGACGCAAAGACCGCACAAGCGTCGACGAATGCCGCTTCACCGAGAGCACCGTAGACGGCATCGCGCGCTGGCATCGCTCGTGTCTCGTCGCGCGCATGCAGCGCCTCGACCAGTTCGATCAGGATGGCAGCCTGCGGCACGCCGCTGCTGTCTCCGGCTTGATGCTGCGTTACAGCCGCCGCCAACTCATAAGTCTCGCCCTTGAACTCGCCGCTCGCACGGAGCAGTGCCGCGTGGCTGACCGTTCAATAGTAGCAATCGTTCAAGGCAGATGCCCGCGCCGCCATCAGCTCGATCTGCGGATGTGTGAGGGCGCGGTGTTCGACGCCGAACTCGCGGATTTCCTGATCACGCAGATACAGCTCGACATCGAGATCGAAGAAATTGATCACTTCTTGCGGCACGAGGCTCAGCGCGCGATGAATATTCTTCGAGCCGTGCAGCGGATAGGGGTCGATCTCGCCCGGCTGGTAGCTACCCGGCGCAACCGTCGGCACCCAGGCGTCCGTGAGTTGCGCCATCGTCGGGCGTTTGCGGGTCGGCCCACCAGTTGCTGAAGCGGGCAATATCCGAAGCTCTCGTCCCAGTGCTCGGTCGAACTCGTCGATGGCCGTCAACGAAGCGATAATACCGATCGCCTCGACATAGACTTCGACGGTCACGCCTGCGTGCAGCACTTCGTCAAGCCAGCGTTGCGTAACGCGGCCTGCATCTGTCGCCAGCCGGTGTGAAATTTCGACGACCTCCCTCGACAACGGCGCGACGGCCGCATGCTCGCCTGCCACGGCGTAAGGTGTCACCGCGGCAGCACGGGCGTCACAGAGCGGACATGTCCGCGCCATGCGCGCCTCGCGGGCGATCGCGATCCGCTCAGCGCCGGAAAGCCAAGTTCCAGGCGCAGCCATCCGTGACCATGCCTCATCATAGGCGCGGGCAAGTCCCTCGCAAATCGTCAACTTGGACGCGTCGAAGCTCGGTTGAACCGTCATGGTGATTTCGCCTGCCAAGTACGCGCGAGGCTATGGAGCGTAGCCGATCGCCATCGGGTTCCGATCAAATGCGAAGTCAGTTTGGCTTACAAGCCTTTAATATGGCATGGGCAGGTTCGAGGCACCCATTTACATGCGCCATTCTGCAGTTGAAATCGGCGTTTAAAACAATATGAGAACGAAGCGGGATTGGCCCTCGGCGGGATTATCACCACCGGGGGCCAATTCTCCGGATCAAACCAATTCTTTGAGTTCTTTGGCGGCGCGGAAAGCGACCTTCTTGCTCGCCTTGATCTTGATCGCTTCGCCGGTGGCGGGGTTGCGACCCATGCGCGCCGGGCGCTTGCGAACCTGGAGGACGCCGAAGCCGCCGATGCGAATCCGCGCGCCTTTCTTGAGGTGCGTCGTGATCATGCCGATCATGTCGCTCAGCAATTCGTTGGCCTGCTTCTTCGGCATGTTGTGCAATTCGGCGATAGCGTTGCCGAGATGCTTCAAAGTAACTGTTGCCGCTTTCGCGGGTTTGCCGGCTTTCGCCTTAGCTGCTGCTTTAGCCATTTATCTATTTCCTGCGGTGAGTTGGATGAGTTAGGCGGCTGATTCATCGGGCAAAACAGCGCCTCACGCTGCGTACTATGGGGAATCAGTGATTTCCGGAAGCAGAAAGTCACTCGAATTGCCAAGAAATCGACGTCCGTGATGCGTTTGCCACGGTTTTCGGCGATTTTCCTAGGGAAATCGCGTCTTTCCGCACCTCGCGGTCGCCATGCCGGTCTAAGCCTCTCCGCGCAGACAGTCAAGATAGCCCCGAAACTATTACGTTTTCGCGGTCATCTCGATTCGCCCGAGGCCATCGATCTCGAACGTGAAGGTCTCGCCGGCGGCAATCGGCAACGTCGCGACGACACTGCCTGTGATCACAACTTGTCCAGCACTGAGCGGTCGCCCGCGATCAGCCGCAAGATTTGCGACCCAGGCGAGAGCGCCCATCGGATCATCTGTGGCGCCGTTCTTGACGCCTGCCGGCGTAACCAGCCGTCCCTTGAGACCGTTCAGCTCCTGCTCCGGTGGCACAGAAACCGGCTTGCCAAGCACAATTCCAGCGTTCCAGGCGTTGTCCGCAATCAGCGTTGTCGCCTTGGTTGTCTTGTAATCGGCCCGCCGATCCTCGATCAACTCGAACGCCGGCATCACCTCGCCCACCGCCGCACGCACGTCCTGCGCCGTCCACGGTCCGGCCGTCTTGGCGAGCGTCCGCGTCACGCGCACCGCAAGCTCGCATTCGACCACAACGTGCTGGTGGTCATCGAGCTTCAACGGATAAGGCGAGGCGTGGATTCGGCGGCTATAGATCATGCCGCCGCACGGGTGATCAATGCCCATCAACTGCTGCATGACCTTCGTGGTGGTCGCAATCTTCAGGCCGCCGACGGGACCGTAGATTGGCTCCCAAAGCACCCGCAGCGCCTCCTGGACCGCATAAGCGTCGGCGATGCTGCGCGGCTCCAGCGCACCTTCGAGGTTCTGGTAGGCCCGCCCAGCGGCATGGGCGTCGGCGATGAACTTGGCTGCGGCCTGCGCATTGAAAGTCGACGCGGACATGATGTGATCTCCAGCCTGGTTCGTTCAGCGAGCTTGTCCCAATAGACGTTGAAGCGACAACATTGGTCAATGGCGTCCCGCCGGATCAAGCATGCAGGAAAGCGCGGAACTCCCTTGACCCGCACGGGATCACAGCTGAGGATGATTGAAACGATCGCCACATCAACGCGACGGCAGCAACGATGAAGTCTACCGTCATCCAGGGAGAAGCGCACATGACCCTACCCGCGATTCTGAAGTCAACCCGTCTTGGACTTGCCGCGATGCTCCTGCTGGCGGGCGTGTCCGCCGCCGTCGCGCAAAACAAGGAGATGACGCTCGGCAATACCAACCCCCCAAAGCACGGCACGGCGCAAACCGCGCAGCAGTTCATCGACAAACTCGGCGAACTCAGCAGCGGAAAGATGAAGGTCATCCACCACCATTCGGGTGCACTCGGCGGCGAGCGCGAGGTGGCGCAGCAAATTCAACTCGGCGCGGTTGACTTCGGACCGATCACGACCGCACCGCTCTCCACATTGATCCCAGAGATGTCGGTTTTCCAGCTCCCCTACATCTTTCGCGACTATGGACACGTCTACAAGGCGCTCGACGGCAGCGACACCTTGACGAAGTACTATGCCGACGTGCTCGACAAGAAGGGCCTCAAGCTGATCGGCTTCATCGCGGCCGGCTACCGCGGCATTTACGGCCATGGCAAAATTGACGGGCTCGCGGACATCAAAGGCAAAAAGGTGCGCGTGCAGGAGGACAAGATCCTTGTCGCCACGTTCAAGGCGCTCGGCATGATCTCGACGCCGATTGCGTTCCCGGAGCTGCCGACGGCGTTGCAGACGAAAGTCGTCGAGTTCGCGGAGGGCGGCGTCAACACGTTCTATCACTCCAAGTTCTACGACATCGTCAAGAACGTCGCCGACGTTCGACACACCCATCAGGCCGTGGCGCTGATCATGTCGAAGGCGTCCTGGAGCAAGCAGGATGCCGCGGGCCAGAAGGCAATCGCCGATGCCTGGGAGCACGCCAAGTCCTTCAATCGCAAGTTCATCCTCGACGAAGACAAGGAGATCCAAGACCTCGTCAAGGCCAAGGGCGTGACGATTACCAAGCCGGATCCGGCGCCGTTCCTGGCCGCGACACAGAGTGTCTACGAGGAGTTCTACGCGACGCCTGCCGGCAAGGACTCCAAGAAGATGGTCGACTACATCCTGAGCATCAAATAGACCAGAGGTCCCACGCAAGCCGATGGCGCACACACCGGACAGCTCGAAAGAGCAGAAAGACGCGCCCACAGCCTGGGCGCGTTTCTATGACATGATCGGATATGTTGGCGGCGCCATTCTTGCCGTCATGGCATTTGCCGTCTTCATCCAGGTCGTATTGCGGTTCCTCGGACGCACGGGCATCGACGGGCTGGAGGAGGTGCCGCGCTTTCTCTTCGTCTGGCTCGTCATGCTGGGTGCTGCCTCCGCCATGTGGCGCGACGAGCATACGGTGCTCGACTATTTCCTGAACCTGTTCCCGTCCAGACTGCGGACGGCGGTTCTGGTGCTCACCAATGCCGTGGGCGTCATCTTCTTTCTCTACATGATCAAGCTCAGCTTCATACTGGTGCCCAACGCCCAGTTCCAAACGAGCGCCGGGCTCAACCTGCCCCTCGGTTACGTATTCGCGGCCGTCCCCGTCGGGTCCGCGCTGATCATTCTGCCGCTGCTCCGCAATATCTACAGGGCGCTCAAAAGCAATGGCTGAAACCCTCCTGCTGGTCTTCCTCGCCTTCATCATACTCGGGATGCCGATCAGCATCGCGATGGCCGTCGGCGTGCTCGGCGCCTCTTTCCTCTACCCCGCGCTCAACCCCATCATCATTCCGACGCGCTTCGTCGGATTGCTCTCCGACTCCTATCTCCTGCTATCGGCGCCCCTGTTCATTCTTGCCGGCAACATTGCGGCGCGGGGCGGCGTGGCGCGCGTGATCATCGATCTGGCGACGGCGCTCGTCGGCCGATTCCGTGGTGGCCTCGCCTATGTCAATGTCGTCGACAGCATGTTCTTCGGCGGCATCTCGGGCTCCGCCGTCGCCGACGTCTCGGCGCTCGGAACCTTCCTGATCCCGCAGATGGTGCGCAAAGGTTATGACCTCGACTTCGCGACCGCGTTGACGATTTCGACCGCCGTCGTCGCGCCGATCATTCCGCCGTCGATTATAGCCGTGATCTACGCGTGGATTGCGGAAGAGTCGGTGACCGCAATGCTATTGGCAGGCGTCATCCCCGGCCTCCTGGTCGGCGCCGGCATGGCAGTTCCGGTCTTCGTGATTGCCAAGCAGCGCAATTACCCGAGAGAAGCCCCGCCGACGCTGCCGGAGTTCATGCGCGTGTTGCGCAACGCTTTGCCGGCGCTGATGATCCCGACGATCATCATGGGTGGCCTGTTGTTTGGCATCTTCACACCGACCGAGGCGGCGGCCGTTGCCGTGGTCTACGCCCTCATCGTGCCGCCGATCTTCTATCGCGAGCCCGCACTGAGCGAGATCCCTAAGATCTTCGCCGACAGTGCGCGGCTCTCCGGCGTGATCGGCATGATCATCGGTTTCGTTGGCGCCTTCGGATGGGTACTGACGTACTCGAAATTTCCGTTCCAGGTCGCCGAGGCTATCGCCGCCATTGCGCCGCAGTGGTGGCTGTTCATGATCCTCGTGATCGTGCTCTACATTGTGCTCGGTACGTTCTTGACGCCGTCGGAAATCATCCTGGTGACGGTCCCCGTGCTGCTTCCCGTCGCCCACTCGGTCGGGGTGCATCCGATCCATTTCGGCATGGTCTGCGTGATTGCGTCGGCCGTCGGCCACATCACGCCGCCTGTCGGCTTGTGCCTATTCGTCGGCATGTCGATCAGCGGCCTGTCCATGGACAAGCTGCTGAAACCGACACTCCCATTCCTGGGCGCGATCATTGTGACGTTACTGATGGTCGCCTTCATTCCCGAAATCGTGCTCTGGTTGCCGCGACGGCTGGGATTTCTGAAATAGCCCACGCCGGCAGTGGCCCGGCAATTCCGCAAACCGGCATTGCCAAGTGGGCCGCGGGCTTCTAGCGTTCGAGACTGTTGGCTGCCGCTGATCGAAACTGGGGACCGCACATGTTCATACGCCGCGTCGAACGTGACACGACACTGGATGCTTTCCGCGCCGAGGTTCGGGCCTTCTGCGAGCGCGAGCTGCCAGACTCCATTCGCCAGAAACAGGCGCGTGGACAACACCTCGAACGGGCGGAATACGACACCTGGCTGAAGCGCCTCGGCACGAAAGGCTGGCTCACCGGCAAATGGCCGAAGGAAAAGGGTGGCCACGGCTGGAAGCCGGAGCAGTTCCTCGCCTTCCAGGAGGAGCTGGGCCGCGCCGGCGCGCCGCCCGTGCTCTCGTTTGGTCCAACCATGGCGGGCCCCGTCATCTATACGTTCGGCACTGAAGCGCAGAAGCAGCAGCACTTGCCCGGCATCATGAAAAATGACGTGTGGTGGTGCCAGGGCTATTCAGAGCCGGGCGCCGGTTCCGATCTAGCGGCGCTGAAGACGCGGGCCGATCGCGACGGCGATCATTACGTGGTTAACGGCCAGAAGATCTGGACGTCGATGGCCCACTGGGCGGATTGGATCTTCGCGCTCGTGCGCACCGACCAGAACGCCAAGAAGCAGGAGGGCATCTCCTTCCTGCTGATCAACATGAAGACGCCGGGCATCACCGTACGTCCGATCATCGGCATCACGCTGGGCCATCACCTCAACGAGGTGTTCTTCGACAACGTTCGTGTTCCCATCTCGAACCGCATCGGCGAAGAGAACAAGGGCTGGACCTACGCCAAATTCCTGCTCGCCAATGAGCGCGTCGGCAACGTCGACGTGGCGAAAATCGAGGGCTGCATCGAGCAGATCCGCAGCCTGATCGCGGAGACGCGCGAAGGCGGCGAGCCGCTCACCGAGGATCCGATCTTCAAGCGCCGGATGGCCGAGCTCGAGGTCGGCCTCGCAACAGTGAAAGCACTGATGGCCGACCAGCTCGCCGCCGCACGCCAGGACGGCGCGCCGTCATTGATGGGCGCCGCCGCCCTCAAGCTGCGCGGCACCGAGTTACAGCAGGCCATCTTGCAAACCGGCCTCGACGTGCTCGGCCGCCACGGCATGGTGTTCCAGAGCGACGCGCTCAATGCCGGCTGGAACGGCGAGATCATCGGCCCTGAAGCCTCGGCGGACGTCGTTTACGAGCATCTCTATCGCCGCGCCGCCACGATCTATGGCGGCTCCAGCGAGGTGCAGAAGAACATCATCGCCAAAGGCGCCCTGGGACTCTGAGGACCACGAACATGCCATCCTTCTCAAGCGAGGAACGCCAGCTCCTCAACGACAGCCTGCAGGAGATGCTGGCCGAGCAGTACAGCTTCGAGCGCTGGAAAAAACTTGCACGCGGGCCGGAGAGCGAAGGCTTCGGCCGCGCCGAATGGGCCAAATACGCTGACATGGGTTGGCTCGGCGTCGCGTTGCCGGAGTCGGCCGGCGGCGCCGGCGGCGGCATGACTGAGCTTGGCATCGTGATGGCAGGCGCGGGCCGTCACATCGTGCTCGAACCGCTGCTGGGCACAATCGTGCTCGGCGCCGCCGCCATTGAGCTGGCCGGCACCAAGGAGCAGCAAACGCTGCTTGCCGACATAGCCGCCGGCAAGCACATGATCGCGTTCTGTCATTCCGAGCCGGGTGCAGGTTACGCCCGCGACTACGTCAAGACAGTCGCCAAACGCGACGGCGGTGGTTACGTACTGACGGGCGAGAAAGGCTTTGCGCTGCACGCCCACGCGGTCGACCAGCTGCTCGTTACCGCGCGATTGGGGTCCGACACGGGGCCGATGGCGCTGTTCCTGATTCCGCGCACGACGGCCGGCGTCCACTTGAAGCCGGCGCCCGCCCTCGACGGCCGGCGCGGCGGGGCAATCTCGCTCGCTGGCGTCAAGGTCGGCGCAGCAGCCAAACTAGGCGACAGCGATGCCGACCGGACGGCTCTCGTCGATCGCCTGATTGATCGCGGCGTCGCGGCCACATGCGCGGAAGCCGTCGGCGCCATGGCAACCGTCACCCAGATGACGGTGGACTACCTCAAGACGCGCCAGCAGTTCGGGCAGCCGCTATCGAAGTTCCAGGTCCTCCAACACCGGCTCGTCGACATGAGCGTGTCGACCGAGGAGGCGCGCGCCATCGTACATGCCGCGTTGCAGGCGCTCGACGATGACGTCAAGGACGCCCGGCGCGCCGTCTGGATGGCAAAGGTGAAAACCGCGCAGTCGGCCCGATTCGTCGGCGGCCAAGCCATTCAGCTGCACGGCGGTATGGGCATGACGGACGAGCTGGCGATCGGCCACTATTACAAGCGGCTGACCATGTGCGAGACGCTGTTCGGCGACGGCGAATGGTACCTGAAGAGGCTCGGCGCCGCAGCCTGAGCGGAGTCTCTTGGCTGGCGCTGTGCTGGAAGCACGCCATTGGCGTGGCGCGTGCCGGGCCGGCGGTTTCTTGACAAGCCAAGAGGGCAGCCGATAAATGGCCGCTCACTGTTACCCGGGGCCGTAGCTCAGATGGGAGAGCGCTGCAATCGCACTGCAGAGGTCAGGGGTTCGATTCCCCTCGGCTCCACCAATGAAATCACATACTTAGCGCCTCGGCGCAAAATCAAAAAACCCACCGTCACACACCCGTCACACACGGATGCGTGGTGGCACGACGTTACGCCCTGCGACAGTTGCGGGTATACGCGTCGCTGTTCGTTGCGCTTCAGCCGGCAATTCCCGCCTGCCATACTTCGCGGCAACGACCGTTACACGCATGGGCGGAGACACGAATTTCCGTGGCTCCGGTCGCCGGACTTTCTCCGGCTACTAGGGCGTGGCCCGACCGCAGGGAGGGAACCGCCCCACCACCTATTGTCATCGCTGTTGCCCATCATCGCGACGATCAGTTATACTCTGTCTACGGCACAGGCAGGGATGCCGATGACCGTCAAGGGCGAGGGGCGGGCGAAGTGCTCGCCTTTTGCTTGTCCGGCGCTCGCACGCTGGCCCGCCCCGCACTCGCCTGCTGCAGTTCACGTTCGCAGCCTTGGGCGTCAACCGCCGTGTGCATCGAACATCCCCCAAGCTCTGCTCGTAAGCCCCGCAGAACGCGCTCATGCGCTTCTTGATGAGCCCGAGCCGCGCGACGATGCCGGTGTCGGGATGCACCATATTGGCGACGAATGGCCCGTTCGACCGCCGAAACGATCTTTCGTGCGAACGTTCAATTGGATAAGAGCTTCCGGTTGCGGGTCGACAAGCCTTCGACTGATCATCGGCTGGAAATAGTCGCGGGTCACGCTCATGAAGGATATGTAGCGGCTGTGTGATTCGCAAATGGGGGCCAGGATGCGGTTGATCAGCCTGAACGTCGAGCGCTCGAAGCATCTGGACCGTATTGTACCGTTTCTGCGCACAGCGCAGCCCGACGTCGTGTGCCTGCAGGAACTGGCCGCCCCCGACATCGACACGATCCAAAACGCGACCGGCTTGGCGCATTGCCACTACGTGCCAATGGCGATCCATCCGGGCGATCGTCTGCCCTTCGGTATCGCCATTCTGGCGCGCAACCCGCTGGTTGCCCCTGATGCCGCCGAGTACGCCGGCACCGGCAACGGGACGCTGTTGTTCGATCGCGCAACCGCCGACAGCAAGCTGTCGACCTGCCGCTACGCCGTTGCCCGTGCACGGCTGACCGTCGCCGGCCATGAGTTCTGCGTCGGGACCACGCATTTCCCGTGGACACCGGATGGCCAGCTACGGGCGTTTCAAGCCGAGGCCGTCGAGCGGCTCATCCACAAACTCGGCCAGGACGCCATCGTTCTGACCGGCGATTTCAACGCGCCGCGGGGCGGGCCGATCTTCGATACGCTTGCGCGCGTCTGGACGGATTGGGTGCCGGCGGACGTGACCACAAGCCTCGATCCGCTGCTGCATCGGGCCGGCCCCTTGGAGCTGATGGTCGATGGGCTCTTTGCCTCGCGCCATTACCGTGTCGACGAGGTCCGGCTGCAGGCGGGATTGAGCGATCACCAGGCCATTTCAGCCCGGCTGCAACCAGCCCTTTGACACGCGGCCCCCGTTCTTTAAACGGTCAGCCTTATCGGCAATCGAAGCAGGAGCGCCGCGATGTCCTCGTTCGAGCGGTTTTTGACGTTGTGGGTTGGGCTCTGCATCGCGGCCGGCATCGCGCTCGGCTGGCTGCTGCCCGGCCTTTTCCAGGCGGTTGCATCGGCCGAGATAGCGCAGGTCAATCTGCCGGTGGCGGCGCTGGTCTGGCTGATGATCATCCCGATGCTTATCAAAATCGACTTTGCGTCGCTCGGCCGGGTCGCCGAGCATTGGCGCGGCATCGGCGTGACACTGTTCGTCAATTGGGCGATCAAGCCATTCTCGATGGCGCTGCTCGGGTGGTTTTTCGTCGGCTGGCTGTTCAAACCCTGGCTGCCGGCCGACCAGATCGGCAGCTATATCGCGGGGCTTATCCTGCTGGCGGCGGCGCCTTGCACGGCGATGGTGTTCGTGTGGAGCAATCTGTCCGACGGCGAGCCACACTTCACGCTGAGCCAGGTGGCGCTAAACGATCTCATCATGGTGTTCGCGTTCGCACCGATCGTCGGATTGCTGCTGGGCCTCTCGGCGATTGTCGTGCCCTGGCAGACACTGCTGCTGTCGGTAGTGCTCTACATCATGGTTCCGGTGATCCTGGCGCAAGTGATCCGCCGCGCCGCACTCGGCAGCGGGGGCCCCACCCAGCTCACCCGCCTACTGTCGGCGGTGCAGCCGGTGTCGCTGATGGCCCTGCTGACAACACTCGTGCTGCTGTTCGGCTTCCAAGGGCCACAGATTCTGGCGCAGCCGTCGGTGATTGCGCTGCTCGCCGTACCGATCCTGATCCAGGTCTATCTCAACGCCGGCCTCGCCTATGTGCTCAATCGCTGGGTGGGGGAGGCCCATTGCGTCGCCGCGCCGTCGGCGCTGATCGGTGCCAGCAATTTCTTCGAGCTGGCGGTGGCGGCGGCAATCAGCCTGTTCGGCCTGAATTCAGGCGCGGCACTGGCAACCGTGGTCGGCGTGCTGATCGAAGTCCCCGTGATGCTCTCGGTCGTTTGGATTGTGAACCGGACACGCGGCTGGTATGAGGCCGGCGCCGCCGTCCGGAGAAATGCGGGTTAGCCGTTGACGCCTCCCGAACAGCCGACTGGGCTAGCTCTGCTACGCACGCAAAGGTCGCGGCGCGGCTACGGCGCGCACAGAAATCCCAGCACGTCGCCGATCACGGCCTGCGGAGCTTCCTCAGCCAAATAGTGGCCGGTATTGATCGGGCGGCCGCTGACGTCAGCAGACGCATACTGCAGCCAGATCGCCAGCGGATCGTACCAAGCTGCAATCTTGCCCTTGGCGCCCCATAGCACGCGGAGCGGACATGCCACCTTTACAGCTGCCGCTCGCGATTCCCTGTCGTGGACCAGATCGATCGTTGTCGCCGCCCGGTAGTCCTCGCACATGCCGCAAATCATCTCCGGTGAACGGATCGCAGCCATGTAGTCCGCCAGCGCCAGCGGATGAAAGAAGTCGTCATCCTTCGGCTCACGCGATGTATGCGCGCGGAACCACGCATCGGGCGCGGCGTTGATGTTGGTTTCGGGAAATGGATGCGGTTGGGCAAACCAGAACCAGTGGTAATACCCCAGTCCGAATGCCATGTCGGCGCGCTCGAAATGCTCGATCGTCGGGATGATGTCGAGCAGCATAAGTCGGCGCACGCAAGCCGGATGATCGAGCGCAAGACGATGCGAAACGCGGGCGCCGCGATCATGGCCCACGACGTCGAACTGGCTAAAGCCCAGCTTGCGCATCAGTTGAACCATGTCCGTCGCCATTGTGCGTTTCGCATACGGCAAATGGTCCTTGGAGGCTGGCGGCTTGAATGAGCCACCATAGCCGCGCAGGTCTGGGCAAACGACCGTGAAATGCGCGGCCAGTGCCGGCGCCACGGCGTGCCACATCGCATGCGTCTGGGGATTGCCGTGCAGCAGTAGCAACGGCGGCCCCGAGCCACCGCGGCGCAGACGCATCGTTCCGCCTTCGACAGTCGCGGTCTCGAGCTTGAACCCATCGAAAAAGCCGACCACTCGTACCCTCCCATGCAGCAATGGTCATTGCGCCAACGGCTTACAGCCTATTTGATATTGGCCATTCCCCATCAGCCCCGCAACGCCGAAAGCCATCGCATGAGCGCCACCACCTACGAGATCATCGCCATTCGCTATGCCAAGCAGGACCTCCGCTCGGAGGGGCACATGTTCCTCGGCGGCGACCACAGCAAGATGATCCAGGGCCTCGACTTTTTCACCTACGCACTCAAGGGCGGTGGGCGCACCTGGGTTATCGATACCGGCATGACGGCACGCCAATCCGAACGCATGGGCCGCACCTATGATTTCCTCTGTCACCCAGGTGAGGCGCTGGCGAAACTCGGCATCGATCCGCGCACCGTCACCGATGTGATCCTGACGCACGCGCACTTCGATCATGTCGGTACGCTGGAAGACTATCCGGCAGCGAGGTTCCACATCCAGGACGAAGAAATGAACCACATCACTGGGCGGGACATGACCCATCCCCCGTTCCGGCTCGCCTATCACGTCGACGATGTAAAGGCGCTGATCGATCTCGTCTATGCGGGCCGCATGGTCTTTCACAAGGGCGATGTCACGATGGCGCCGGGCCTCGAGTTCCTGCTGGTCGGCGGCCATGCGCGCGGCCAGGCCGTACTGCGAGTCGCCACGGAGCGCGGCCCGGTGATCCTGGCATCCGACGCGGTCCACGTCTTCGAGGAGGTGGATGAAGAACGCCCCTTCGCCATCTTCTACGATCTTCCGGGCATGCTCGAGGGCTATCGCCGGATCAAGACGCTGGCCGGCACGCGCGACCGCATCATTCCGGGACATGATCACCGGGTCACGAAGGCGTATCCGGCGGCTGCACCCGGGCTCGAAGGGCTGGTGCTGCGTCTCGACAAGCCGCCGCGGGGGTGAGGCTCAGCTGCCCAGCAGCAAGTGCCGCGCCCAGCCATCTACGGCCGAGACCACGGCTTGCGGCTGCTCGGGAAACAATGCGTGACTTGCGTGTGCCACAACGGCAATCGTGACACGCTCGCCCAGGTCGTCCTTGAGCTCGCGTTCCGTTGCGCGCGGCCGAAATGGGTCCGACGCGGCCTGCAAGTCGAGAATTGGTGCCGCTCCGCCGTGCCACCAATCTGCTCTCGGCGACGCGCGCGCGGCGTCCTGCTGGAGAACTTTCGCCGCGGGATGCCAACCATTGAGCCAGCCGGTGGCGTCGGCCCCAGGTGTAAAAAACGCGAGACGCAGTGCTGCCAGCCGTTCGCTGTCCGGCCGCGCAAGGTCTGCGCAGATTTCGGCGGCGGCAGAGATCTCGGGTGCTGGCGATTTTGCGGCCGCCGCAGCAAGCACGATCCCGCGGACCAGATTTGGATGAGCGACGGCCGTCATGCGGGCAACGCAGTTCCCGAAGTTGTGCCCGAGCACAATTGCGGGTCCGCTTTTTTCGGCCTCGATCGTCACGGCGACATCGTGCGCCAAGTCGCGCAACGTGATGCCAGCTGCCGGCCCTTGGCTGCCCCCGATACCACGCGGCATCGGCCTGAGAACGCGGTAGCCCTTGGTCGCAAAGCTGGCCGCGACCTCGTCGAAGTCACTGGGCAAGCGTGCCAACGACGGCAACATAACCAGCAATTGTCCTTGCCCCTCGACGATGCGCTCGATCGTGACAGCGCCATCCCTCAGAACGTCACTTTGCCGGTTCACGATCCCGCTGCCCCATCTGCTGCCGGCCCCGCAGCGCTGCTGGCCACGCCGAACATCCCATAACGTCCAATCTGTACTGAGAGATAACCCAGGATAGGACTGAAGTCCTCCATCAAATACTGTGAAGGTTGACTTCGGCTGCCTTGCACGCCGAGCAACCGCCTGCTCTGCTGTTGCCGGGCCTGCCGCATTCGGGTTAACTCGCACGATGGATTTTCCGACACCCTTGATCGGCGGCACGCTGATCCAGCGCTACAAGCGCTTCCTTGCGGATGTAACACTCGACACGGGCGACCGGATCACCGCAACCTGCCCGAACACGGGCTCAATGATGGGGCTGGTTGCCCCCGGAAACCGGGTCTGGGTGTCGACGTCGGACAGCCCGACGCGGAAATACAAGCACACCTGGGAAATGGTCACCGTCGATCTGGGTCAGGGGCCGAGCCTTGTCGGCATCAACACCAACCATCCAAACAAGCTCGTGGCCGAGGCCATCGAGACGGGCCGCATCGCCGAACTCAAGGGCTACGCCAGCCTGCGCCGCGAGGTGAAGTACGGCAAAAACAGCCGTATCGACATACTTCTCGAGGACCCGGCGAAAGGCACCTGCTACGTCGAGATCAAGAACGTGCACATGATGCGAAAGCACGGCCATGCCGAGTTTCCTGACAGCGTCACCGAGCGCGGCGCCAAACATCTCGCGGAAATGTCGGACATGGTGCGCGAGGGGCATCGCGCGGTCATGGTGTTCCTGATCCAGCGGGCCGACGCGAGCCGGCTCTCTCTCGCCCGCGACGTCGATGCCAGCTACGGCACGGCGTTTGACGCTGCTACGGCTGCCGGCGTCGAGGCGATCGCCATTCGGTGCAGCCTCTCGACCGAGGCCATCCGTGTCGACAAGACCGTGCCGATCAAGGCCTAAGTCAATCTCTCGCGGGTGTTCGTCACGCGAACGCGCAAACGCCCGGGATGGGGTTGGAGGCAGCGGTCGGCTGGCGTAAGACAGAAGCCAATAACCGCCCGAGGCGCTCCTCAAGTCCTGGAACCGACATGACCGACGTTCGTTTTGCCGATGCCTTCCCGGCCCCCTCAACCGACGCCTGGATGGCGCTCGTCCAGAAAACACTGAAGGGCGCGGACTTCGAACGGCGACTCGTCTCGCGTACGGCAGACGGCCTGCGGATTGCACCGCTCTATACGCGAGCCGATGAACGCGCAGGCGCGCAGGAGGCAGTGCCCGGACAGGCGCCTTTCGTTCGCGGCACTCAACCGGCCGGCGCACGCCAAACCTGGGATATCCGCCAGATCCATGCCGACACCAACCCCGCCGCCATGAACGCGGCGATCCTGGAGGACCTCGCCGGCGGCGCCACATCGATTACGTTGCAGATCGCCGCGCCTGGTTCCTTTGGGCTCAACTACGAAGGTGAGAGCATCGCCCGCGCGCTCAAGGGCGTGCTGCTGGACGTGTGCCCCGTTGCACTTTCCGCCGGCGAATATACGCCCGACACGGCCGGCAGTCTGATCGCCGCCTGGCGTGCTGCCGGGATTAACGAAGCTCAGCGGTGCGGCGCCTTCAACTACGATCCACTCGCAACGTTGGCGACCACAGGCGCGCTCTATCATCCGCTGCCGAAGGCGCTGGCCATTGCAGCGGACCTTGTGCGGACCGCATTGGCCATGCCCCACGTCACAGCACTGCGGGCCGACGGCCATACGTGGCATGCCGCGGGCGCGACCGAAGCCCAGGAACTGGCCTTGATACTGGCCGCCCTGGTCGCCTATCTGCGGGCCGCAGAGACCGCCGGCATAGCGCCCGCCGACGCGCTGCCGAAAATCGCAGTCAATCTCGCTGTCGATGCCGACCAGTTCTTAGGCATCGCCAAGCTGCGCGCCGCCCGGCTGCTCGTCGCGCGCACCGCCGAGGTATCGGGCGCTGCTGTCGCCGTTCCCCGCATGACCTTCACCGCCGAAACGTCGCTGCGCATGATGGCGCGCCGCGACCCGTGGGTGAACATGCTGCGTACCACCATCGCCTGTGCAGCCGCCGGCATAGGCGGCGCCGATACGATTACCGTGCTTCCCTTCAGCTGGGCGCTCGGCCAGCCAGATTCGTTCGCCCGCCGGATTGCGCGCAACACGCACCACGTTCTGCTCGAGGAATCCAGCCTGGCCCGCGTTGCCGATCCGGCCGGCGGCAGCTGGTATGTCGAGGCGCTCACGCAAGATCTCGCCGCGAAAGCCTGGTCCCTGTTCCAGACGATTGAGGCCGAGGGCGGCCTTGGCGCTGCACTGACAGCTGGCCGTATCCAGGCCGATCTCACGGCGGCATCCGACGCCCGCGCGAAGCTCGTCGCAACCGGCCGGCTCGAATTGACCGGCGCCTCGACATTCCCGAAGCTGGGTGACGACGGCGTTACCGTAGCAGCGTGGCCATCCGAACGGCTTTCGGCAGACCTCAATGGCGAGCGCGTCACCCCGCTGATGCCGGCGCGTCTCGCGGAGCCGTTCGAGCAATTGCGCGATGCCGCCGACGCCACTACCCGAAACTCCGGCGCACCGCCCCGCGTTTTCCTGGCCTCGCTCGGTCCGCTCGCCGCGCACTCGACGCGCACGACGTGGATCAGGAACTTCCTGGCGGCCGGTGGAATTGCTGCCACCGACTCCGAAGGATTCGCGACGTCAACCGAAGCTGGCCGCGCCTTCACCGAAAGCGGCGCAACCATTGCCTGCCTCTGCTCGGCCGACAGCGTCTATGCCGAACTTGGCGAGGCCACCGCCTCGTTGCTCAAAACCGCGGGCGCCCAACGGGTCTTTCTCGCCGGTCGCCCGAAGGACCAGGAGGCCGCGCTGAAAGCCGCTGGCGTCGACACCTTCATCTATGCCGGGATCGATGCCATCGCGACGTTGCGCGAGGTTCATGTCGCCCTCGGCATTCGCTGAGATCTTCTTGCGGACAGCTTACCGCTGCTGCTGCGGTGGCGGCGCAGCGACAGGGCGCTGCTCGGGCGTGACCAGCTGCGGCGGCTCAACCAGGGCCGGTGGCGCAGGTGACGTCGGTTTGCGTTGGGCGGCCCGAGGCGGCGAAACCAATTCCGGCGCCACGGGCTGAGCTGCGGAGCCTTGCGCAGGTCCGGCAACTGGCTGCAGCTGGGACGGCGCGTCGCTGCGCGAAAACGCTGGCACGGCGGGGTCGGGCACAGTTGCGGGGTCGCCCGAACCAATCCAACTTGGCCGCAGGACCAGGATCGCGACATAGGCCAATGCAGCGACAAGCAGCGCGATCAGAAGCACCGCGGCGAGCCAGCCGAGCCGGCCACGCGAACGCGCGCCCAACTGTTGCTCGACTGGCTGTTGTGGCGAGCGTGTCGACGGTTGCGTCTCGGCAATCGCTGCGCGACTTGGCTCGGCGACGAGCGGCGGCGGCGTGGACGCCAGTTGCCGTGCGGCCGGGGGCGGTGGGGTGACGGCCGCGGCCGACTGTCCATCCGCTGCAGCCTTGGCGCCGGCGCCGAGTGTAACCGGCGTTGCCGGAATCGTCGGCGCCGCGGCTTGAGCCCGCGGGTTCACGGACAGGATCTCGGTTGGCGACGTGATCGGGTGGATCGGCGCGCGGATCTCGGTCACCGCTTCGGGATTCGCCCTGGCTGGCTGGCCCAGAACGTCAATCACGCGGGCGATGGCGACGGTCGTATTGTCCTGCCGGTCGACCCGGCGATTGCGCACTGTTTCGAGCAGTGTCGTGCTGAGCTTGATCGCGCCCTGCGGCTCGACGTCCCTGATGATCGCTTCGATCTCCTCATCCGGCAACGTATTCAAGCCATCGCTGGCCAGCAGCAGTACGTCGCCGCGTTCGACGGCGAACGACTGCGCCGGGTGATCGACGATCTCGAGCTTGCGGCCGGTCAGCGCCGAGACCAGCACCGACTTGACCGCGAGCACCTCCGGATCGTCCGGTTGATACTGGCCGGACCGGATCATCAACCCGGCCTGGGAATGATCCTCGTTGAGCTTCCTCAGTTGACCACTGCGCCAGACGTAAAGATGCGAGTCGCCTACGCTGACCCAGCTCAGCTGGCCTTCCGCCACCACGGCCGCCACGGCGGTGCTCGCCATGCCGCGGTGCCCATGCGTCGGATCCACTCCGTTGGCAATCCGCGTGTTGGCCTTCTCAACTGCGGCGCGCAAGGCACCGCGCCGCTTGATCGTATCGTCGAATGCGCCGACGCCGGCGGCCTCTCGAAACGTATTGATCACGATCTGCGAGGCTTCCGCACCGCTCTCGTGGCCACCGAGGCCATCTGCGAGGACGAGGACGGCGCCGCCCCCGCTCAACACTTGAGCCGAAGCTGCGTCCTGCTGCTGCGAGCGGGCGCCGATATAGTCAGCTGTGGCGAGGTCGAGGCGCATCATGCCTTATCCTTGTATCGCGCCGCAGTGGCAGTGAGCAACGGGCGGAACCAGTGTTTCAGCATTGCGCTCCTGACGGAATGTTCGGGCTTGCCCCGTGAGCACATCAAGCAGACGAAGTGCCAAGTTCGAAATCTTTCCATGACTGCGGCATCGCGAACGAGTGGGGCGATGGCTCGGCAGAAGTATAGGGAGGCGGCTGCCACGATCCAAGTTCAACAGCGTTCACTTCATCGCGAGATCATCTTTCCCAATTCGGGTTCCGACCCCTTATAGTGGCTTAGGTCACTCGCTCCGTTTGAGCCGCGGTTAACCACTCGAGATGTCATTGGAATTTTTGCGATGAAGCACCCAGCCAATTCACCCGATCCGCTCAACCGCCGAAACGCCGCCGACGAGGCCACTGTGATCATTGGAGACAATTCCGCTCCGACCGTTGCGGTCCCGCACAATGTGCCCGTGCCGCCCGCACCGAAGCCGATTGCGTCGGATCCGGGCCATACGCGCATCCTTGGCTACGGCGCTACCGTCGAAGGCCTGAAGGCGGAGCCGGTCGTCGGCTGGCTGGTGGTCTTGGACGGGCCTGGCAAAGGCAATTTCCGCCCGGTCTACGCCGGCAGCAATCCGATCGGCCGTTCTTCCAGTCAGCGCATACCGATCGATTTTGGCGACGACGCCATATCGAGCGAGAAGCAGGCTTATCTGGTTTATGACGGCCGTAAACGCCAGTTCCAGCTTGTCCCCAACCTCGAACGGCCGAATCTCGTGCACCTGAACGACTCAGCGCTACTCGCAAACACCGAACTCAAACCCCACGACAAGGTGATGATGGGCCGTACCACGCTACTGTTCGTGCCACTGTGCGGGGCTGAGTTCGACTGGAACGACCCGACGGAACGAGCGACCGCCGACGCGCACCCGCGTCCTTAATCCTGCTGGTGAAATTGTCATCAATCCCTAGACCGGGCGATTGACGGGCGATGGCCGCTCGTTGACTAATACCGAAGTGATATCAGTCTTGGCCCGGCGCAGGTTTGCTCCAGCGGCGCAAATCCTCGACGGAGTCTTGCGAATGTACGGAGCACTGGTCCACGCGCTTCAAGAGCTGAAACCGGCCTACATCCTCCTTGTTCAAGCCAGCGTCGTCGTGCTGTTTCCCTATATTCTTTGGCGCGTCTTCAATCTCGGCCGGTGGTTCCCGCTGGGCGTCGTCCAAATCTTTTCCGGCGTGCTGCTGGGACCATCGATCTTCGGTGCGTTCGACGCCGCGTTCCTGAATGGCGCACCTCGGCTCGATCCGTCGAAACCCATCAACCCCTGCACCAATCCCGACGCCAAGGAACTGTTCAACGCACTCTTCGGCGTCACCTGCTACCACGGCAATCAGATCGTCAACCGCGCTGCTGGCATCGGTGCTGTAGCCACAATCGCGGTCTGTCTGTTCGGGTTTCTCGCCGGCGCTGACGCCGACAAGGAGTTGATCCGCAAGTCCGGCAAGAGCGTCGTCTCGATCGGCGTGATCGGCATGCTGTTCGGCTGGGTTCTTGCGCTGATTGCGGGCTATGTCATCTACTACACCATCCCGCAGGCGGTCGGCCCCAAGGCAACGGCGTTCTCGTTCGCGATCGCCTATGGCCTGGTGATCGCGGTGTCGGCGCTCCCCGTTTTGGCCGTTATCCTGCGCGGCCTCGACATCACGCGCCGCCGGATCGGCGCTGTTGCGCTAGCCAGTGCCAGTATTGCCGATACGATGATGTGGCTTGGCCTCGGCATTGTCGTCGCGTTGACGCTGGGAGGAAATCTCGGCTTTGCCCTGCTGAAGGCCGGGCTCGGCGCCGCGCTCAGCATCGGGTTCATCAAGCTCGTTGCAACGCCGATCTTCGATCGCATGTTCAAGAACGACGCACCCGAGAACGCGGTCATCACGCTGGCGGCATTGTCCATTTTCGTGGCATCGGCGATCACGGGAATCACCGAGTTGCACCCAGTACTCGGCGCGTTCATTGCGGGCTTTTTCCTGCCCGACAAGGTCCGTGAGATGGCGGCCCATCGCCTCGATCTGGCAACGACGCTGGTGCTGATGCCGTTCTTCTTCTTGAACACCGGCCTCAACACGAACTTCAAGTTCAGCGATCCCAACGTCTGGATCCTGTTTGCGATCAGCTCGTTCCTGTGCGTCTTCGGCAAAATGATCGGCCACGGCATTGCGGCCCGAATGTCCGGTGAAAGCTGGCCATTCTCGATGGGAGTCGGCATGTTGCTGCAGACGAAGGGGTTGATGGGAATCATCGTCATCGTCGTATTCCTCGAGAAAGAGGTCGTGTCACCGGTGATGTTCGCCGCCGCGATTTTCATGTGCCTCTTCTCGACTGGCCTTTCGACTCCCGCCATGCGCTGGATGTTCAAGCGCTATGGCGAGGGTATGAAAGACGGAGCACCATTGGCGGAGCCGGTCCTCGATACGGCCGGTCCGGTCGTCGCCAAGACCACGGCGTCCGCGAAGCCGGCCCTCGCCTCCATCGAGTTCGACGACGGCCTCGGCAAGTTTGATGTGACCGAGGCGCGCACTGTCATCGGCCGGCACAGCGACGCCAATATTCGCGTCAACGATATCCGCGTCTCGCGGCATCACGCGCTACTGGTTGCCGGCGATGGAGGCAAGTTCGAAATCCACAACCAGATGGCCGACCGCGCCGAGCCCAACCCAATCCTGATCAACGGCATCGTCAAGGAGCACGCCAAGCTCGCCGACGGGGATAAGATCTCGCTTGGCGGCGTCAGCTTCACGTTTCGGCAGGCGATCACCGCGTGAGCCAATTGACTGGCTGGCGCGAGAAACCCGGCCGCTTCTAGACCAAGCGGGTCAACCTTGGAGCCCACCCGTTATGCGCACCATTCGCGTTGCCGCCGCTCAGCTCGGCCCGATCCAGAAGGCCGACACTCGCGAGGCCGTGGTGACGCGTATGATTACGCTGATGGATGCTTCGGCCCGCGAGAAGGCCGATCTCATCGTTTATCCCGAACTGGCGCTGACGACGTTTTTCCCGCGCTGGTATCACGAAGGCCTGCAGGAGGTAGACGGCTGGTTCGAACGCGACATGCCGGGCCGCTCTACGGAGCCGCTGTTCCAGCGCGCCCGCCAGCACCAGATGGCAATGTCCTTCGGCTATGCCGAGCTGACACCCGACGGCCACCGTTTCAACACGTCGATTCTGGTCGACAAATCCGGCTTGATCGTCGGCAAGTATCGCAAGGTACATCTGCCGGGCCATGCCGAGCTGGACCCCGCCCGCACACATCAGCATCTGGAGAAGCGCTATTTTGAACCCGGAGACCTCGGCTTTCCCGTGTTCCGAACGCTCGGCGGCATTTTTGGCATGTGCATCTGCAACGACCGTCGCTGGCCCGAGACCTATCGCGTGATGGGCCTGCAAGGCGTCGAGATGATCACGCTCGGCTTCAATACGCCGTCCGGCAATTCGCTGAGCACGGTCGAGGCGCCGGGCACGCGCACGTTCCATCACAAGCTCTCTGTGCAGGCCGGCGCCTACCAGAACTCCACGTGGGTTGTGGCCGTGGCGAAGGCCGGCGTCGAGGACGGTCACCCGCTGTTCGGCTGCAGCATCGTCGTCGACCCGAACGGGCACATCGTTGCGGAGTCGAAGACCGAGGCCGACGAGCTGCTGGTTCACGACTGCGATCTCGATGCGACGCGCTTCGGCAAGGAGACGATCTTCAATTTCGCGGCCCACCGCCGCCCCGAACACTATGGGCGGATCACGTCGCAAGCCGGGGTCGAATTGCCACCGGAGGGTTCCCAGCCTTGACCCATCCCCATAGATCCAGCATTGACGCCGCAATGGCGGTTCTCGACAGGTTCATGGCCGCGTTCTCGGCCTCCGACGTGGCCGCTATTCGCGCATCGTTCAACTTCCCGCACGCGCGTTTCCATGCCGGCAAGGTGACGCTGTTCATCAATGCGGACGATTTCAATCTCGGGTTTTTTCGCAGCAGCGCCGACGCAAAGGACTGGGCCAAGAGTGTCTGGCACGAGCGTAACGTCATCACGGCGGATGCCGACAAGGTACATTTCGACACGAAATTCAGCCGGCTACGCGCCGACGGCAGTGTGATCAACTGCTATCGCTCGATCTACATCGTGACCCGGGTCGACGGACACTGGGGCATCCAGGGCCGATCGAGCTTCGCGCCATAACGGCATCGCATAACCATTCTCTTAAGTCCGTTGCGTCGCGCCCGCACCGGCCGCAAGACCGACCACCACACCAGACAGCATGTCCCAGCCTGAGCTATGGCCGATCGCGTCGATCTTCGCGATGAGTGCGTTCGCATCGCAACTCCGATTCGAAAGCAGCGCCGAGATCACAGCATGCATGCTCTCGCTCGGATGGCCGGCGATGGCGGCATCGAGAAAGGCAAGACTGAGTGGGCTCGTCACACCCTCGGGTGCCGATGTCACGAAATCCGCCAGCCGGCTCGCCAGCGCCGGCATGCCCATCGCGTGCAGCGCGATCAATAACCCGGCGATGAAATCGTCGCCCGACGGCGTCAGCCCGGGACCGAGCCCCAGCAAACCCCGCACCGCGTCGCCGGCGATACGGTCCATCTCGTCGTTGCCGGCGATGGCCTCGGTCAACCAATCCTCCAGCGCCGCAATCTTCAGCGTTGCGACCCGCGCAAACGGACTAGTCACCGGCGCGAACGCCTTGCCCATCACGATCGGCGCCAAGCCCTCGTCGGGCAAATGCCGGCCGGCGGTTGTCAAGAAATCGCGCAGAGCCGTGATCAGGCGCTCGCCGGACCAGTCCGCCGGCCACGGCGCCGGCGTCCACGGCTCTGCGCCAGCGACGGCGAACCTGGGCCCACCATCGAGCCACAGCGCGCCGCTATCGATGCGTCCGCGCTGGCTATCTTTGACCCCAAGCGTCGCCCAATCCGCTGCCGGTATCACTGCACACAGCGCATTGAGCGGCCCGCGGCCAAGCTCCAACCCGCCGATGCACACGAATTGCCGGCCATCCGGCGTAAGATAGAAACTCGTCGCGTAGACGGCTGCTACGCGAACGGCGTCGTTGGACCCGAGCACGGCACCCGCGATGGGGCCGACGCTCACTATGTCAAAGGATGGCGGAGTCGGCATGCGGCGCTCACGATTTCACGGCCCGGAAATGGAGCGCGCCGTCATGCCAGCCAACCGCCGCAAAAGCCAGGCGCGCGGCCGCCGCATTGCTCGGTGCGACCACGACGCCAGCCTTCATCAACGAGGCGGTTTGCGCAGCGAGCCCTTGCGGGTCCTGATCGGTTCCGGTGACCGATGCAACGACGAGAGCCCCGCGCGACATGTACCGCTGCAGAACACCGGCGATATGCCCCGCTGGGTCCAAATGGCTCCCCGTTCCAAGCACAACGTCGAGCAGGACGACACCCACTGCCGGATCGGCCAACGCCGCTCGCAGCGACTCGTCGCGCACGGCCGGCTCGATCATGGGATGCGGACGTCCGCGTGTGAATTCATCATCTCCGAGATCGATCAGCTGGTGCCCGCCGCTTACGCCGGCTTCCAACCCGGCAGCGCCCGGCACCGGCACATTGGACGACACCTTTGTGCCCGCAGCCATCGCGACGATCTGCGCTTCCGAACAGAGTGTGCCGCCCGAAAACAGCCCGCGCACGAGACGCCCGCCATTGGCTGGTTTGGCGGGAACCGGCATGACTGTGGCTGCCCCTGCGCCGAGCGACAGCATGGCCGCCTCCTCGAGCGTGACGGCGGCCTGCGCATTGGGCGGCAAGCTCAGTCCGCGCGCGCCCAAGAAGCAAATCGTGAACGGCTTCTTGCTGCGCCCAACACGCTCCAGAACAGCGCGCGCAACCGCGTCGGCCGGCGGCTTCGAGATCAGCACAATGTGCCGTGTCTCGGGATCGGCCTCGAGCAGGCCCATGGCCGTCAACGTCGTGATGCCGCCGACCTCGGCATTGAAGTCGCGTCCGCCGGTGCCGATCGCATGACTGATGCCGCCGCCGCCACGCGTGATCAGAACGCTCACCTCCTGAATACCAGTGCCGGAAGCACCGACGATCCCGATGTCGCCGCGCCGCACGACGTTCGCGAACGCCAGCGGCACACCGCCGATGATCGCCGTACCGCAATCCGGCCCCATCACCAGCAGGCCAAGGCCGCGGGCCTCTTGCTTCAGGGCAATCTCGTCGGCCAGCGGCACGTTGTCGGAAAAAATCATCACGTTGAGGCCGTGCGCCAGCGCCTTGCGGGCCTCCGCCACCGCGAAATCGCCAGGCACCGAGATCAGCGCGAGATTGGCGTCCGGCAAGGTCTCAAGTGCTGAGCGGAGCGTTCGCGGCTGCCAGGCGGCGGCGCCCGATCCAGCACCCGTCCGCTTCGCGTCGAGCAGTTTGCGCGCCTCTGCGAGGGCGGCATCGGCTGCGGCCTGCGAAGCGCCGCGAATCGCAATGACGAGATCGCCAGCCTCGGCCGCTGCGCCGGCCGCAGCCAGCACGTTCGCCTCGCCCAGGATCTCCTTGTTGGCTGGCGTACCGATCATCAGCCCCGCTTCCTCGATCCCTGGCAGCGCCTTGAGTTGGCGCGCAACGCGCATCAGTGCGACCGAGTCGAGGTAAGCGCTGCGGCGGACCTCGTTGACGATGATGCTCATGCGGCTTGTCCAGGCGCGTTGACGGGCGGAACGGTGACGGGTTTGGCGAGTTGGAGGCGCGCATGCGCCAGCCGCTCAATCTGGCCGGCGTTGTGGCTGACGAGAACGATGCGCCGGCCGGACAGCATCTCGAAACGGATAAGTTCCTCGACCAGGGCCGCCGCCTCTCCATCGAGAGCCGCCGTCGGCTCGTCCAGCAGCAAGGCCTTTGGCTCGTCGATGAGCGCGCGGATCAGCGCCAATCGCAGGCGCTCGCCGGTCGACAACTCAGCGACGGGCCGGTCCAGCAGCGCCTCATCGAGCCCAATGCTGCGCATCACCCGCGCGATCCGTGGAGACTCCGGAAAATGAGCACGCGGCGTTGGCGCCCACCAACCGGGCTCAGCAGCAACATACCGCACCTCGGCTCGCCAGCGGGCCGCGCTCATCTCGCGGCGCTCAGCGCCATCCAGGAAAACGTAGCCGTCCGCTGGATCGAGGTCCGCGATCGCCCGTAGCAGCCGCGTCTTGCCGCAGCCCGACGGCCCTTCGATTGCCAGGCATTCCCCCGCCGGCACCGCGAACGACAGCGGCGGCAGAATATCGATCTTGAGCTTGTCGATGCGGAGCACGGAACCTCGGCGGGCCTCCCAGGACCGTCTTGTTTGCACAGCTCGCCCTGCCCCGCAACTGGTGCCTGTTCCCAGCCCCAGTTGCGGCGCCGTCCCCGTCAGCGCATCATCGCTCCATAGACGAGGTTCTTCATCAGCATGCGCGTATCATAGCGCTTGGACGGCGCCTGCGTCATCAGGATGCCGACCAAGCCTTCCTTGGGATCGACCCAGAAGCTCGTTCCCCAGGCGCCAGCCCACATCGCATCGCCCTTGGAGCCGGGAATGTAGCCCATCCCGTCGTCCAGCCGCACACCCCAGCCGAGGCCGAAGCCGTAGCCGGGCCCTGTCGTCGCGATCGTCGAGCCGCCCATTCCGGCTGTGTGGTTCGACAACATGAAGGCGACGGTCTTCGCCGACAGAAAGCGCCGGCCATTGGCGACGCCGCCGCTGGCGATCATCTGTGCGAACTTGAGATAGTCCTCGGCCGTGCCGACGAGCCCCGCGCCGCCCTTGAAATAACTCTTCCCTGCGGGGTTCTCGAAGATCCGGTAGGACTTCAGCATCGAAGACTTCTGCGGCTCGGAATCGAAGGCTTCCGCCAGCCGCGACCGCTTGGCCTCAGGCACCCAGAACGCTGTGTCCTTCATGCCGAGCGGATCGAACAGCATGTCTTTCAGCAGCACATCGAGCGGCTTCTTGGCGACGCGCTCCATCAGCAGTCCCAGCACATCGACCGCGATCGAATATTCCCAGACCGTCCCCGGTTGGTTGGCCAGCGGGATCTGGCCGAGCGCCTTCAGCATCTCGTCGCCGGTGATATCGGTCTCGCGGGATTCAATGTTGCCCTTCTCATACATCTCCTTGATGCGCGGCGACTTGGCCGAGCCGGAATAAACGAAGCCGGCCGTGTGGCGCAGCAAGTCATGCACCAAGATCGCGCGGTTGGGCGCCAAGTCTTCGACGATCTCCTTGCCGTCCTTGTCACGACTTCTCACCTCGACCTTCATATTGGCGAGTTCCGGCAGCCACTTCGAGATCGGCTCGTGCAGCGCCATGTCACCGCGCTCGATCAACATGACGGCCACAACCGAGACGATCGGCTTGGTCATCGAGGCGAGGCGAAAAAGGGAGTCTTTTCGCATCGGCTTACTGGTTCCGGTGTCGAGAAAGCCGTGCGCCTCGTAATGCACCACCTCGCCGCGCCGGGCAACGAGTGTGACGGCGCCTGGAAAGGTGCCAGCATCGATCTGACGCTTCATGACCGGTGCGATGCGCGCCAGGCGCTCCCGCGAGAGGCCCTGCACCTCATCGCCGGCAGCAACTCCGGCCGTGGCCGACTTGGCGACGGCGGGTCGCTGCGCCACGGCCGGCGCGCCTTCCAAAAGCGCAAGACAACCGGCAAATGTTGCCGTCAGCAGTCGCGACGTCATCTCAAGTTCCTCCAGCCCAATCCACGCGGCTACTCTACGCGATCGGCTGGGCACCGAGCAACGCAATGCCGGCGCATCCGGCGCATTCCGTTCACGGGCAAAGGATCAATAGGTCGCTTTGATGCCGGCAACCGTGCCGCCTCGCTCGCCGCGCGCCGAAGCGACACAGGCTTCCAGATCGGCCAAATGCTGCTCCATCGACGGTGCGTGCAGAAGCGACATCATGCGATGGAGACCTTTCGGCCGCTGGACCAATCCCGGCAGCCAGCCACGCTCGGCCATCAGCTCGGCCACCCGGAACATATCGATGTCGTTGGAGCCAACCGCCACGATCGACAGATGCGGCGCTCCGATCACCTGGAGCCCCGGGATCGCCGCAACGCCGGCCTTGTAACGATCGACCATGTGCATCAGGTCGCGTGCAATCGCCTGGTAACCGGAGTGTCCCAGATGCTGCAGCGTCGCCCAGGCACCGGCCACGGCACCGCCCGGGCGCGTGCCGACGATCGTGGTGGTCGCAAACCGCCCATTCGGCCAGACGTCGGCATTGAACCCGTGGTGCGCCGCCTTTTCGCCATCCCGATAAAACACGGTCGATGCGGGTTTCGGCGTGAACCCGAACTTGTGCAGGTCAGCCGACAGCGAGGCGACGCCCGGCAGGCAAAAATCGAAATCCGGCACATCCCGCCCGATCTCGCGCACGAACGGCGCCAGATAGCCGCCGACGCATGCGTCGACATGCAGCCAGATCTCGCGCGCCATGGCGATGTCCGACAGCGCGCCGATCGGATCGATGATGCCGAACGGAAAGCAGGGGGCGGAGCCGACCATCAGGATCGTATCGGCGTCGATCGCGGACGCCATCTCTGCCGGGTCGGCTCGCAAATCCGACGCGGTCGGGATGCGGCGCACGCCGAGGTCCATCAGCCGCGCGGCCTTATCGAAGGCGGGATGCGCCGTTTCCGCCAACACGAGATTGCCGCGATGCTGCGGCTCGCAGCGACGCGCGCGCGCAAAGTTCCGCGCCGCCTCGACCGCCATAATGATGCTCTCTGTGCCGCCGGTGGTCATGAAGCCTTGGGCAGCGTCCGGCGCACGAAAAAGATCGAGCCCCATCTCGACGACCTCGCGCTCCATGCGACCGAGGCTCAGAAACGCGCGGCGCCCTCCCAACGCGTTTTCGGTGAAGAACGTATTGAAGGCTGCCCGCCCGATGTCGTCCACATCGTCGTTGGCCTTGAACACGAACAACGGCACGCGCCCGCCCTGCCAATCGGCGTCCATCGTCTTCATGGCTGCGAGTTCGGCCAGCACCGCATCCTTGGTGCGACCATTCTTCGGAAATGGCAGACGCATGTAAGCCTCGCAAAGAGACAATCCGCGATAGCCATGCCTAGCAGGCCGCGCAGGAGCCGGTCACCATATTTTGATCATGGGATATCGCGGTAATTCGTATGCAAGACGTGGAACCGGGATGCGCGCGTTGTAGGTTCTGGTTTGACCCGGGGCCGCAAGCTCAGTCCGTCAACCAGACTTGGTCCATATGCCAGGCTGGGCCCACAAGGGAGTGCTGCCATGACGTTCCGAGTATCCATCGCCGCCCAATGGGCGGTTTCTGCCGCGTTGGCTTTCGGCTTCATCGGCTCTGCCGCCAAGGCTCAAACAGGCCAGCCCGACATCGTACTGCAGCCAGTCGCATCCGGTCTCGCCACGCCCGTTGCGATTGCAAGTGCTGGTGACGGGTCCAGCCGCCTGTTCATTGTAGAGCAACCCGGCCGGATCCGCATTTTCGACGGCACCCAGGTTCTGGCCACGCCGTTCTTGGACATCGGTGGCACGAGTGGTCCCGTACTCGACGGCGGCGAGCGCGGCCTGCTCGGACTGGCGTTCGACCCGAGCTATGTGACCAACGGTTTCTTCTACGTCTTCTATACCAGCAAGCCGGCCGGCGCCGTCACGATCTCCCGCTTCACGGTGTCTTCGAATGCCAATGTCGCGAACCCGGCCTCCGAACTCATCCTGAAGACGCAACCGCATGCCGATTTCGGGAACCACAATGGCGGCGCCCTGGCGATTGGCTCCGATGGCTGCCTCTACGCCGGCATCGGTGACGGCGGCGGCGGCGGCGATCCGCTGCTGACGGGCCAGAACCTTACGACCCTCCTGGGCAAAATCATCCGAATCAACCGCACGACGGGCGCCGCATGCACGGCCGGAGGCGCCAATCCTTTTATCTCGACAGCGGGCGCCCGCTCGGAGATCTGGGCGCTTGGCGTGCGCAACCCCTGGCGGATCACATTCGACCGGCAGACCGGCGACCTCTTCATCGCCGACGTCGGCCAGAACGCTCGCGAGGAGGTGAACTTCCAGCCGGCGGGTGCCAGCGGGCGCAACTATTGCTGGAGCAGCAAGGAAGGCTTCGCGATTTACGACCCCACACGCACATGCGCGATCGGCACGCCGACCGACCCGATCCTCGATTACGACCGAACTGAGGGGCAGTCGATCACGGGTGGGTATCGCTACCGCGGCGGCGCGATCGCAGGCTTGGCTGGTACATATATCTACGGCGACTTCGCGAGTGGGCGCATCTGGGGTGCAACGCAGAATGGCACGTCGTGGACCTCGCGACGACTGCTGTCGACGGGCTTCTTGATCAGCACCTTCGGTGAGGATGAAGCTGGCGAGGTCTACGTCGCCAATTACGGCGACGGTCGCATCTATCGGTTCGTAGCAGCCGCGCCGACCAACCTGGTCGCTGCCGTCCTGCCGACTGCGCGCTCCGTCGTTACGGGCCAAGTCGCCACGGCGTTCGCGTCGATCGTCAACCCAGGAACGGTCGCCGCGACCGCCTGCGGGCTCGCCAAACCGGCCAGCATCCAAGGTACATTCAGCTACCAGACGACGAACACCTCGAACATCCCGGTCGGGACATCGAATACACCCGTAACGATCCCGGCGGGCAGCGGCCAGAGTTTCGTTTTTGCGATCACGCCGTCGGCAAGTGTCAACTCGGTCGATGCTCCGATCCGCTTCGAGTGCGCAAACGTACCGTTGGTTGCGAGCATTGCCGGCGTCAATACGTTGCTCTTGTCGGCATCTGCAGCGGCATCACCCGATATGATCGCGATCAGCGGGACGCTGTCGAACGACGGCATTGTCTCAATTCCCGGGAATGCGGGGGTCACCGCATTTGCGGCAGCCGCGATCAATGTGGGTGCAAGCGGCTCGATCACGGCGTCGGTCGACGACGGCGGCAAAGGCCTCAGCCTCATCACCGCAGTCTGTGTCTCCGATCCCGTCACGGCAGCTTGTCTCGCCCCGCCGGTGGCTTCGATGACATTCGGCAGCGCCACGAACCAGGTGACGACACTGACCATTCAAATCACCGGGTCAGGCAATGTCCCGTACAATCCTGGATCGAACCGGTTGTTCCTGCGCTTCAAAACCGGAGATGGCGTGACGCGTGGCGCGACCAGCGTCGCCGTGCGCACTGTCCCCGCCGATCAGCAAGCCGCCGCTGCACGGTAATCGAGGGGCTGTCGTGGTCAGGCAGGCCGCGTGCCCGCGACCTGGATGCGCCGCATGATTCGCTTCTCCTGATGCGAGTCGTGCACGGCAAGATGCTTGCACACGCGGTTATCCCAGAACGCGATCGAACCCTTTTCCCAACGGAACCGGCAGGTGAACTCAGGCCGATGGCCATGCTCGAGCAGGTAGTTCAGCAGCGGCCGGCTCTCGTCCTCCGTCATGCCTTCGAAGCCCGTCGTGTAGGAGTGATTGACGTAGAGGAGCTTGCGGCCAGTCTCCGGGTGCGTGACGACGACCGGGTGCAGGGACACCGTTTCTCGCCAATCACTGTCTTCGCGCACCTTGGTCGAACGTTGCGCGTTGAGATTGGCCTTAGGTCCCGCAACTTTGCGGTCCGTGTGGTAGGCCTTGAGCCCTGCGAGCATCGACCTCATGCCGTCGGATAACGCCTCATAGGCCATGTACTGGCTGGCAAACAGCGTGTCGCCGCCGAACTTCGGCACTTCGATGGCGTAGAGGATCGCGCCCATCGGCGGCTCGGCGACCATAGTTGTATCTGCGTGCCATTCCTCGCCGACGATCTTTTTGTCGCCGGGCTCGCGGCGGATATCGACGATCTCAGGATCAGGGCCGGTCCCCTTGTAGTTCGGGTGAATGAAGATGTTGCCAAAGCGCTTTGCGAACGCCTTGTGCGTGGGAACGTCGATCTCCTGTTTGCGAAAAAAAATCACGCAATGATCGAGCAGTGCGCGGCGAATATCGGAGATCGTTTGATCATCCAAGTTCTGGGAGAGATCGACACCGTGGATCTCTGCTCCGAGCGCGCCTGCAATGGGTTGCACGTCGATCCGGCTGCTGCGCATAGAACGGTCTCTCCTCGATGAACCCGGTCTGCCACTTCGTTCGATGATAGGTCCCCCTGTCCGGCTCGGCAATGCCGGCCTTGCATGTCTGACACCGGCCGCGAGGGCCTCACTCTCGCTGGATCGGCATAGTCCCAGCGATCGCACTTTGATATATTTGTGCACATTGATGGTTGCGACTGAAGGCCTGGATACCGAACAGGGAGGTGTGACATGAAGCTGTTTGCCGGTCTCAATGTGTGGGCGCTGCCGCTCGCCGCCGTTGCGGCCTTCCTGTTCGGCGGTGTCTGGTACGGTGCACTGTCGAAGCAGTGGATGGAGGCCGCAAACCTCACCGAGGAACAGATCAAGGGCCCTCGTGGCCCCTCGCCAAAGCCGTTCGTGATCACATTCCTCGCCCAGCTATTGATGGCCTGGATGTTGGCAGGCCTGTTGCTCCATCTGACCAAAGCCGGACTTCCCGCGAACCTGCGCAACGGCGTCGCCACCGCGTTCTTCATCTGGGCCGGCTTCATCATGACCAGCCTGATCGTCAATCATCAGTTCCAAATGCAGAAGGCCAAATTGACGTTGATCGACGGCGCGCATTGGCTCGGCGTTATGCTGATCCAAGGGGCCGTTCTCGGCGTCTATGCGATTGCGTGAGGGTGGCATGACGGAAACGGGAACCCTGCTGTGCCGGCTTGGCGATCTCGCCGCAACCGGCGCCCGAGGCGTGACACTTGGCGAATGGCCCAAAGCGCGCAACATCGTCGTCGTCCAGGACGGCGAGCACGTGCGTGCCTTCGAGAACCGCTGCCCCCACCTGATGGCGACACTCGAGACCGTGCCCGACCGGTTTTTGGACGCGGCGCGCGAGTATCTGGTCTGCTCGACCCATGGCGCTCAGTTCCGGATCGGGGATGGCTTCTGCGTGTCAGGGCCCTGTCGCGGGGAGGCCCTGCCGACGGTTGCCATCCAGGTCTTGGGCGACGAGATCCGCATGATACCGGCCAATCCGGGCGCGAACCCGGCCTGAACCAACAGCGTCATGGTGCCCGCTCCGGTTGACTAGCACCCTTGCCCCGCCTATAAGCGGCCGAATTCAAGCACAGGCGCTGGTCCGCCCGGCCAACCCCGAGGGGTGTGGCCGTTGAGCTATCGTAGCGCTTGGCTGCCGGCTGGACCGGCCCGACATGGAGAGTGGACGTGAAACGGACGTATCAACCCAGCCGGCTTGTGCGCAAGCGCCGCCACGGCTTTCGCAAGCGCATGTCGACTGTTGGCGGCGTTCGGGTCATCGCCCGCCGACGGGCCAAGGGCCGCAAGCGTCTGTCGGCCTGATATCAGGCCCGGAACCTCGTACCCGCGTGTGGCCCGGATCTTAGGGGCCCTGACGGGCTGTGCTGCTTCTGGCGCAATGTCGGTCCGAGGATCGATGGAGGGCAGCCCTCGATGCAACTCGTCACTCTGAAGCACGCCGCCGAATTCAGGCGTATCCGGGGTGGCCAGCGCTGGTCGACACCCCGCTTTGTCATCGAAGGCAAGCCACGCCCGGCCGAGGCCCCCGCCGCTGTCGCCCGGTTCGGATTTATTATCACCCGCAAAATCGGCAGTGCCGTGGTCCGCAACCGGATTCGCCGGCGGCTACGCTCGATCCTGCGCGGTCTCGAGGCCGATCTGGCCAACCCCGCTTTCGACTATGTTATCGTGCCCCGGCCCATCGCCGCCGACGATCGCTTTGCCGACCTTGAGCGGGATATGCGGACCGCACTCGGCAAACTTCACACGCGGACGGGCGGGTCGCAGACAGCGAAACCCTCCAGTTCGGCCTCCAAAATCGACGCTGATTAAGACAAGAGCCTCCGGGGCGCATATACGATGCAGCAAGACGACAATCAAAAAAACCTCCTCCTCGCCGTCGTGCTCTCCGCAATGGTACTGCTCGGGTGGCAACTGTTCTTCGTCAATCCGAAGATCAAAGAAGAGCAGGAGAAGCGCGCCCGGCTGAACCCGACGCAGCAACAGGCCCAGCAGGTTCCAGGGCAACCTGGCGCGCCCGCGCAGGCCCCGGGCTTGCCTGGCGCACCAACGGCGGCGGTCACGCCAGGGACAACTCCTGGCATTGCCCCGCCCGCGCCGGGCGCAGTGCCTGCACAAGCTGCCGTTGCCGTGACCCGCGAGGCGGCCCTCGCCACATCGCCACGTGTTGGCATCGAGACGCCGAGCCTCAAAGGCTCGATCGCGCTCAAGGGCGGTCGCATTGACGACCTGTCGCTGGTCAAATATCGAGTTCAAGCCGACCCGAAAAGCCCGCTCGTCACCCTCTTCTCGCCGGCTGAAGCGCCTGAGCCCTATTTTGCCGAGTACGGCTTTGCACCCTCGCAGGGCGTCGCCACCAAGATCCCGGACCGCGATACGCTGTGGACGGCGGCATCGAAAGATCCGCTCGGTCTCGACAAACCGGTGCTCCTGAGCTGGGACAACGGCCAGGGCCTCAACTTCCGGCGCAAGGTCGCCGTCGACAAAGACTACATGTTCACCATCACCGACGAGGTGGACAATCGCTCTCCCGCCCCAGTGACACTCTACCCCTACGCCCGGATCTTCCGTCTCGGTACGCCCAAGATCGAGGGCTTCTACATTCTCCATGAAGGCCTGATCGGTGTCGCCGGCAAGAACAGCCTGGTCGAGCTGACCTATTCCGACGTCCTCAAGGACAACGGCAACAAAGTCGTCGAGAAGGCAACCGGCGGTTGGCTCGGCATCACCGACAAATACTGGGCCGCCGCGATCATACCGGACCAGACGGCTGAGTACCGGGCCAGCTTCTCGGGCACAAAGAAGGTCGGCGCGCAGAAGGAAGCGTTCCAGGCCGATTATCTGGCCCAACCGCTGACGGTCGCGAATGGTGCCACCGGCTCGACACAAGCCCGGCTCTTCGCCGGCGCCAAGGAAGTCAAGACGATCGAAGCCTACGAGAAAGACCTGGGCATCCAGAAGTTTGATCTGGTCGTTGACTGGGGCTGGTTCTACTTCATCACCAAGCCGTTGTTCCATCTGATCGACTGGCTCGCGAGCTTCTTGGGCCGCATGGGCTTTGCCGCAAACTTCGGCCTCGCCATCCTGGCGACCACCGTGCTCGTCAAGGCGGTGTTCTTCCCGCTCGCCAACAAGAGTTACGAGTCGATGGCGAAAATGAAGAAGCTGCAGCCCGAGATGGAAAAGCTGCGCGAACGATTTAAAGACGACAAGGCGCGTCAGCAGCAGGAACTGATGGGGCTCTACCAGAAGGAGAAGATCAACCCGATGTCGGGCTGTCTTCCGATCCTGCTGCAGATCCCCGTCTTCTTCGCCCTTTACAAGGTTCTGTTCGTGACGATCGACATGCGTCACGCGCCGTTCTACGGCTGGATCAAGGATCTCTCCGCGCCGGACCCGACTTCGATCTTCAATCTGTTCGGCCTGCTGCCGTTTGCCGTCCCCGAGTTCCTGCAAGTCGGCCTGTGGCCGATCATGATGGGCATCACAATGTGGGTGCAGATGCAGCTGAACCCGCAGCAGCCGGACCCCATCCAGCAAAAGCTCTTCAACTGGATGCCGGTGATGTTCACGTTCATGCTGGCATCATTCCCGGTTGGCCTCGTCATTTACTGGGCCTGGAATAACATCTTGTCGTTGATCCAGCAGTACCACATCACCAAGAAGAACGGCGCCGAGGTCCATTTGTGGAAGAACCTCGGCATCGAGAAATGGCTTGCGGCTCGCAAGTCTGGATCGAAGCCATAGCATCCCGGAACGTTCGGCCCCGCGCCTGGCGTTTCGGGATGACAGCTAGTCCCAGTGAGGCCCGACGTGGCGTTCGAACCCGATGACATCGCCGCTGGCGAGGCGTTCTTCAATCGCCATTGGCGCTTCCTCAAGAGCGTCGTCGCGCTTGAGCATCTGCCTGAAGCCGACCGTTGCGAGGTTGCGCTCGCCGGCCGCTCGAACGTCGGCAAGTCGAGCCTCATCAACGCGGTGCTGCGCCACAAGGGGCTGGCGCGCACCTCGAACACGCCGGGCCGCACCCAGGAGCTGAACTTCTTCGTCGCCGAGCATTTCCAGCCCGAGGTCTACTTCGTCGACATGCCAGGCTACGGCTTCGCCAAAGCGCCGAAGGCCAAGGTCGAGGAGTGGACCGGCCTCGTGAAGGACTACCTGCGGGGCCGCCCGACGCTCGCACGCGTTCTGCTCCTGATCGATGCCCGTCACGGCCTCAAGGCCGTCGACGCCGAGATCATGACCCTGCTCGACGAGGCTGGCGTGACGTTCCAGATCGTCTTGACCAAGGCCGACAAGATACCTCCGCAGGCCCTCGCAGCCGTTCACGCCGCAACCATCGAAGGGCTCAAGCGCCACCCGGCCGCTTTTCCCGTCGTCCACATGACGTCGTCGGAGACGGGCGCCGGCATACCTGAACTTCGCGCCGAGATCGCTCGCCTCGTCGCCGAGCGCTCGTGACCACTTATCCCGCGACGCGCAGCTGCGAGATCTCGCGGCCGATCATCTCGAACACTTGGTAAAGTGCCGCACCATCGCTCGCGCCATAAGCCATCGTCGGCTCCGTTGCGCAGCTGCGCAGCAGCGACATCGTTGCCGGATCAGACTCGAGCCGGAAGGCAATCGTGTAGATCTTAATGCCGGTAGCCTTCGCGTTCTGACATGCCGCCAGCGTCTTGCTGTTCATGTTGGAGACCAGCCCAGTATTGGTATACGTCGTCCCAAGCCGGTTATGGACCGCGTAGTTGAACGCACCGTAGTTTGATTTGTTGTGGTTGGTGGCGGTCGAGTAGGTATTGGCGCCGTCTGTCATGACGATCATGATCTTCTCGTTCTTCGGCGTGTCGTAGGCGCGGCCCTCCGGGAACGGTTCACCGGGCGACAGGACGCGCCAGCCCCACATCACGCCCTCACCAATATTGGTGTTACCTTTGGCGGTCAGATTTCCGACAGACGCGAGCGCGTCCGATTTGCTGTTGGTCAGCGGCAGGACCGGCTTACTGTCGCACATGTAGTTTGGGCCGGGCGCAGCCGGCGTCGAGCCGTCATACTTGCAGGTGCGCGCCTGCGCGACCTGGGGCGTCAGCGTCTCGGTCTGGTACTGCGTGCAGTTTCCGCGCCGGCTGAAGGCGATGCAAGTCTGCTTCAACTTCGGACAGCTGCCGGCGTCGTCGGCGAGATAGCTGTTCGAGTAGCTCGAGCCGCCGTCGTTGCCGCCATCTGGTTCATCTGGCGCGAACATCGGAACGAACAGGCTCGCAGGACTGCCGGCGCTGCCGGGTGTGTCCTGCGCATCTTGCGGCGCGGTGCGGGCCTCGACGCAACCTTTCCACGCCACGCCCATACGGTCATAAAGCGTGAAGCGGGGCACATTCTCCGAGAAGTTGATCGCGTTTGTGGGCGAGATCCCGTTTTGGTCCACCCAAGTCGAAGCGCGATTGCCTGCGCCGACGTTGACAGCTGCTGCAAACGGAACGACGCCTACCTTCACCCGGTCAGGGTTGGCCGGTGACGTGCCATTGAAGACTGTGGTGATCAAGTTCTGGGAAGCAGTGATCAGGTCGGCGATCGGTTGACCGCCCATCGAGCCCGAATTGTCGAGAACCAAGGCGATCTCCACCGTACCGTCGCCGCGCACGACGCGCGCGGTCACCGAGCGGTCGACCTTGTTGATGCCGAAGATGCCCATCAGGAACGTCAGCGAGGAGCCACTGGCCTTGAGACGAACCTCACCCGCCGAAGGGTCCATCTGAACGGAATCGAGTGTGTCCTGCAATTGTCCACGTGTATTGGCAACGAAGAACTTCTGCGCGACGGCCGGACCACTCGTATCTTGGTCGAGTTGGCCAAGCCTGTGCGACGCAGCGAGCGTGGCGGAGTCGGCGGCTCGCTGCATACGCGTGAACTCGCGCTCGGCCATGCCATAGTCGATAGCCAGCGCACAAAATCCGATCGCCGCGAATATCATGAATGCGAACATGATATTAACGGCACCGGCGGTGTCGCGCAGGAAAGTCTCGAGCGGGCGGACGCGCCAAATGGCGACCCGATGCAGCCCCGAATTCTCGAGTTCCGGGTGTCCGTTCGGTGCCATCGCAACCTCCCAAATCGATTAATTTTAGGAGAATACGATAGCCCTCTCACCGAACCGTATACGAGCTGGTGGCAATTTTAAGAAACTTTGCGCAGCGCCATTGGCTCTCTCTATCGAAGGTCGCCAGCCCCAAGCCCGGAGCGACGCGACCCCTCGATGAGCGGATCGGTGGCGGCGGTCGGCACAGCGACCGGCACTGTCGGTGGTGGCGCGACTGCAGCCGTCGCGGTTCCCGAAGCCGGCCGCATCTTGCGGACCATCGCGATGTTGGCAGAGGCTGCGTCCTTCGCAAGAACCGTGGCCGCCACCTTCTCTGCATCCTTGTATTTGCCGCTGATTGCCAGCACGAGCGCCAGGTTCTGCTTGACTTGCGGCGCGGTGCCGTCCGGTTGCGCGGCCGTGCGCAGCACTTTCTCGGCTTCGCTGGCCTTGCCGTCCAGCGCGAGCGACAGCGCCATGTTGTTCAGAATCGAAGGATGATTCGGCTGCAGCTGCAAGGCCGTCTTGAAATGAGCATCCGCATCCTTGCGCTTGCCGGAGCTGGCCAGCGCCGTACCCAGCGCCAGATGGGTCTGCCAGTCCGGCACTTTCGGATCGAGCGACTTCGAGAGTGCGGCCTCGGCCTTGGCGAGTTGCCCGATCTCGAGCGCCAGAAGGCCGATCTCTCGTTGCAAAAAGCGATTGTCGGAGTTGGTCCGAGCCGAACGCTCGACGACGGCCAAGGCCTGAGGTTTGCCATCAAGCGTGCGGACGGCGCGGGCATGGCGGAGCGCCGCGGTCACGTCTTTCGGGTCATCTTTGGCGGCCTGCGCCAGTTTGCCGAGCGCCACGCGGTCGAGCTTAGCACCCGGCTGGGTCGCTCCCTCGGCCACGTTGGATTCGGGATTTCCGGTCGTCGTCCCGGCGCAACCGCCGAGTGCCAGCATCACGGCCAAACTGCCGATCACGGCATTGGTTGAATGTTTCGACATGCTCGCCCCCACGTCTACCGATCTATTGGCCTTGCCGATTGCCCCCGTCATCTCCGATAGGGGTGCAATCCGATTCGGGCCCTCGGATCGTGGTTAGGGCGATTCGGAGCGAGGCAAGGGGTGGCAAGCCGGTCTCATCCCCGTTATCCCCAAGCCTCCCCGTCCCGGTCAGGCCGCCGGCACCCGTCTTTGCCGTTGTGATTTAGCACCTGCGGCCCCACATTAGCGACCAGCGTCACTGTCGGGTTGAGGGCACGGACGGAGGCCTAACCCAATGCCAAACAACAATAAAGATGATAGCCTAAGCGACAAGGGACCAACCACGCGGACAACCGGCCAACCCGCGGAACCGCAACTCGCGGCCCCCCGCTCCGACCATTTGCCTGCCGACTGCGAGCCCAGCACCATACCGGCGGCCGGCGCATCGTCCTCTGGCCAGATTGCCGACTTCGTTAAACGCATGAAAGAGCTTGGAGCCCGCACCACGGTTGGCCGCGGCCGGTTGATCTTTGCCATGGACGCCACCATGAGTCGCCAGCCCACCTGGGACATGGCCCTGGCCCTCCAGGCGGACATGTTTCAGGCGGTGAAGCAGGTGGGTGGTCTCGATGTGCAACTCGCGTTTTTCCGAGGCGCGGGCGAATGCCGTGCGTCCCGATGGGTTGCCGATCCGGATGCGTTGGCCCGGCTGATGACAACCGTCGACTGCCGGGGTGGATACACGCAGATCGGCAAGATCCTGGGCCATGCGCGACAGGAGACGGAGAAATCCAAGGTGTCCGCACTCGTCTATGTCGGCGACTGTATGGAAGAAAAGGTCGACGATCTCTGTGGCCGCGCCGGTGAACTGGCCCTCTTGGGACTCCCTGTCTTCTTGTTTCAGGAGGGCAACGATCCCGCCGCCAGCAGAGCGTTCTGTGAGATCGCTCGCCTAACCGGCGGGGCAACCTGCCAATTCGACCAGGGGGCGGCCGATCAATTGCGGGATCTGCTCAAGGCCGTCGCAGTCTATGCCGCCGGTGGGCATGAGGCGCTGGTGCGCCTCTCGAATGCACGTGATGGACGCGCCGCACGTGCACTGCTTGCCGACATGCGGCCCAAATAACGCGAGGGTGCGAGGTGTCCATGCAGCCCTTTCTCCTTGGCTTAGTCGCACTGATGCTGGCCCTGCTAGGCCTTCAGTCGTTCGCAGGTACCAACCCCACCGTCCTCGCCAAGCGCGTTCGCGTCGGTACCGGCGTGGCCGTCCTGGGTGGTGCCGCCTTCATGCTGATGCGTGGCGTCGCGACCTACGCTATTCCGCTGACGGCTCTCGGGGTCTGGCTGCTGCGGGACGACGCCCATCAAATCCTCGGATCTCGCCAGCGCACGCGCGCGCCACCACCAGGCCGCACTTCCAACGTGCGCACCGAACATCTCGAAATGGAGCTCGACCTCGACACGGGCGCGATGCACGGCAGCATTCTCAAGGGCTTCTTCGCCGGCCGCGCTATCGAGACTCTGCGGCCGGTCGAGCTGGCACACCTCTGGCAGGATTGCCGGTTCAATGATCCGCAATCCGCACAACTGATTGAGGCCTACCTCGACCGCATCCATCCCACGTGGCGCGAGGACATGGCCCGCTCCGAGGCGGAAACGCCGAAAGGGCCGGATGGGCGCATGACATCAACCGAGGCGCTCGAAATCCTGGGTCTGAAGCCAGGCGCCAACTCGGACGACGTTCGCCGCGCCCATCGCGAGCTGATGCTCAAGCTGCATCCCGATCGCGGCGGCTCGACCTACCTGTCCGCCAAAATCAACGAGGCCAAAGAGGTACTGCTCGAAGAATGACCGCCTCGGTAGCCGACCGAGCCCGATCCTGCTGCTTTCAGACCGCGTATCGGTAAAGTTCGGAGCCGTGCAGTTTCAGCCAGACCTTCGCTTCCTCGAACCCCGGCATGGTCTTTTCCACCAGCCGCCAGAACCGCGGGCCATGGTTCATTTCGGCGAGATGGGCAACCTCGTGCGCTGCCACATAATCGAGTACCAGCGGTGGAGCCATGATCAGCCGCCAGGAAAACGAAAGCTGGCCGTCCGCCGAGCAGGAACCCCAGCGGCTCTTCTGATCCCGCAACGTGATGCGCCGAGCCCGCAGATTGAGCCGTTGAGCATGAAACAACACGCGCTGATCCAGATCCCCGCGCGCTTCCGCGATCATCCAATCCTTCAATCGGCGCGGCGCATGCTCGGGTGCGCCGCTCACGACGAGCGCCGCGGCATCGTTGCGGACGGCGATTTCGACGACCGGACGCCCCGGCAACGGTCCCGCAAAGGCAATCCGGTGCTTGATGTCACGCAGCGGCACAAGCGCGCCCGCAGCGAACGGCACCGGATCCGGCACACATTCCAACCGCTCGCGGACCCAGTCCAGGCTACGCGCCAGGAAGCGATCAGCCTCACGAAAATCCGAATTGCGCGGAATTGTCAGCACGACCGAGCGCTGCGTCCGGCTGACCCTCAGCGTCAAACGTCGCGCCGTCGGATGGCGGTGAACTTCCACGGGAGCGGAAATCCCATCGACCTTGAGCAGCTGCACCGGCACCGCTGTCTTGGCTGCGAACCTCGACATGCTGACCTCTGGAAAATTGGATGGCGTCGACTGCGCCAATGTCCCCGCTGGTTCGGCGACCGACTGCGCCGACCATGCCCTCGACCATTCACGCTGCGCATTGCGGCGCACATACGGCGACCGAAGCACCGCTCACTCGATACAATTTTTATCGGACACACTAATAGGCAAACGCAATCGTCAGTGCGAGAGAGTAACTTTGCGTTGCCATCATGCCACGCGACATCCGCACACGTCCAGCAATCTCACTGCATTCAAGCGCGAGGCGGCGTGTTGCCCGACGTCCACTGCGACACAATATTCAGGAACATCGATCCCGTCAGTTGCCACATTCTCAACGATGCGATGCTAGCCGTGCCCGTGAGACCCATAAACATTTGCGTCTCGCCGCCGTTTGCGCCGACCGTGCCGCCACGTGTTTTAAAGTGGACAGGCACCAGTTCCGGAACACTGGAGACGTCGTTGGCCGCCTTGAAGGCGAAGGCGTTCACGACAAACGAGCTTTCGCCACTGCTCGGTAGCGCCGAGCCGATGACATAGCTGTTGCTGCGATCAAGTGGCGGCAGCACCACGTCCTCGATGCTTTTGGGGTCATTGCGCCGGGCAAATGCGGCAATCCGCGGCGCGATCTCGCGGCGGAACCGAGAGCCATTGAAGATACCGTAATGACCGACCGTCGGGCATTCGAAGTGCATTTTCCGATCGGCCGGGATATTATGGCACAACTCCTGCGCCGCCGCACATTGACCTATTCCCGTGATGTCGTCCTTCTCGCCTTCCACCGTCATGAGAGCGACGCGGCGGATGGCGCCAAGATCGATGCGCCGGCCACGATGCGTCATCTCGCCTTTCGGCAGCAAGTGCTTCACAAAGACTGAATCGACGGTCTGCAGGAAGAACTCGGCCGTCAGATCCATGACGGCCAGATATTCATCGTAGAACTCGCGATGCTTCTCCGCGTTATCGCCATCGCCTTTGACCAGATGAAAAAACAGGTCCTTGTGCGCGTTGACGTGGCGATCGAGGTTCATGGTCATGAACCCCGTGAGCTGAAGGAAGCCCGGATAGACCTTGCGACCGTAGCCTGTATTCGGCCAGGGAACGCGCGAGATCACATTGCTTCGGAACCAATCGATTCCGCGCCGCTCGGCCAACTTGTTGACCACGGTCGGGTTGCGGCGCGTGTCGATCGGGCCGCCAGCCAGGATCAGCGACAGCGGAACGTGCGGGTCATTATCTGCTTCCATCAGCGCGGTGGCAGCCAGCACCGGAACGGACGGCTGGCAGACGGCGAACACGTGCACATCCCCTCCGAAGTGGCGGAACATGTCGCGCATGGTGTCGATGTAATCATCGAGATCGAACGTACCGGCCGCCAGCGGCACGTTGCGCGCGTCCTGCCAATCCGTGATGTAGACCTCGTGATCCGGCAGGAACGTCTCGACGGTGCCCCGCAGGAGGGTCCCGAAATGTCCCGACATCGGCGCGACCAGAAGCAGCTTCGGGTCACTCCGGCTCTTGCCCTCGGGCAGCTGCCGTTTGAAATGGATCAGGCGGCAGAACGGGCGTTGCCAGACGACCTCCTCGGTCACCGGCACGGTTTCACCGTCGATCGTCGTGGTTGGCAGACCAAAGGACGGCTTGTCGTATCGACGCGTAGTCCTCTCGAAGACCTCGAGAGCCGCAGCCGTGTGCCGGCCCACGCTCGTATGGGTGAGCGGGTTGAGCGGATTGGTCAGCATAAGCCTGTACGAATCAGCAGCCACACGCGCCGGCCCTACAGCCGCGTGACCGATCTCGAACCATTGGTAGAGCATCCCCGGCTCCCCCGTGTGTTAACCCCACCGCGTCTGTTCTGGCCGGCAGCCGCTCTTCGGCGGGGTTGGGCCAGTCTGACGTCGTATTGTCACATTCCCCAGCTTGAGAGCGTGCTCCGATTCGGTTCATGGTTAAAGAATTATCGCCGCTACAACACTTATAGTGATTTCCCGAGTCTCTCTGCGACCACATCGACCCCGGTGGCATGCGAGAAATGGGTGATGTAAGCACCGTCCGGGCCCATCAGATAGATCAGGCCCGTATGGTCGATCGTGTAGGCGCCTGTCGATTTCTCGTCCCGCACCTTCTTGTAGTAGACGCGGTAGGCCTTGGCGGCGGCGTCGACCTCGGCCAGGCCGCCGGTCAGCCCGACCAGGCGCGGGTGGAAACTCGGCACGTACTTGGCGAGTTGCTCGGGAGTATCGCGCTCGGGGTCCACTGAAATGAAGATCGGCACCACTTTCTCGCCCTTCTTGCCGACCTTATCGAGGGCAGCCGACATTACTTGCAAACCCGATGGGCAGACATCGGGGCAATACGTGAAGCCGAACAGGATCAACATATGACGGCCGCGGAAGTCCTGGTCGGTAACCCGCTTGCCCGTGTGGTCGGTCAGGGCGAAGGGCCCGCCAACCAAGGCCTTGCCGACCGATAACTGGCCGGGAGCCGACAAGAACCACTCCCGGGCGCCAGGCACAACTAGCAATGCGATGGCGCCACCGACGATCGCGCCGCCCAACGCCAAGGGTATCAACCGCCGCCACATCCGTTTGCGCTTTCCGTCCGTTGTCGCGGCTCCGTAGCAAGCCTGCGAACTGAGAATAACCACAGCACGCCAGCCGGCCCTTCGCCATGGGACTTCGCGTCACTTCGGTGTGACCTACTCGCCCATCTGCACCAGCGCTCCGCTGCGCCGCGCCTCGTTCAGGAAATAAAGAAACAGGGCATATCCGGCGGCGATGTAGACCACGTTGAGCGCGAGAGCGATCAGCATCGCGCGGCCCTGGAACACGCCATCGAGCACCAGCGCGCGCAACCCCTCAAATACATGGGTCGGCGGCAAGGCCAGCGCAACCGGCTGCAGCCAACTCGGCAGCGTCGAGAGTGGATAGTAAACGCACACCAGCGGCAACAGCACGAATACGATCAGCCATGAGAACGTTTCCGCTCCAAGCCCCCAGCGGAGCACCACCCCCGTCGCAATGAAGCCCAGCGTCCAGCTGGTCAGAATGAGATTGGCGAAAAAGGCTGCGAACGCGAACCCGAGGCTCAGCATGTTGAACCCGAAGAACAGGTAGGCCAGCAACGCCACCGGCACCATTGCGACCGACAACTTGAGTAAGCTCACGATCATCAGCGCCGCAATCAGCTCATAGGGCCGCAGCGGGCTCATCATGAGGTGGCCGAGGTTGCGCGACCAGAATTCTTCCAGAAACGCGACCGAGAACCCGAGCTGGCTGCGCACCAGGATGTCCCACAGCAGTACGCCGCCAATGAACAGCCCGGCGGCCTGCGCTCCGAGACTCGTCGTTTTGGCGAGATGCGCCTGCAGGAAGCCCCACATCAGCATTTGCACCAGAGGCCAATAGATCAGCTCGGCCGTGCGCGGCCATGACGACCGGATCACATACCAATAGCGCAACACCTGGCCGCCGATGCGCCGCACCGACGCGCGCAGACCGGTTTGCGGAAGCAGTAATGTCCTCCTCATGCCGACGCCTCTTGGCCTTCCCTATCGTCCGACTTGCGACGCGCAATTGCCAGGAACACCTCCTCGAGGTTCTGGCGGCCATAGTGGCGGATCAGCTCGCCCGGCGTCTGGTCGGCAATGATGCGCCCCTTCTCAAGCATGATGACGCGGGCAGCTAGCCGCTCAACCTCTGCCATGTTGTGGGAGGCAAGCACGATCGTCGCGTTCTCCTCGAGGCAATACCGCTCCAGCCGGGTCCGCACCCAGTCCGCGGTATCGGGATCGAGCGAGGCCGTCGGCTCGTCGAGCAGCAGCAGCTCTGGCGCATTGAGCAAAGCCTTAGCCAGCGAGACTCGGGTCTTCTGGCCTGCCGAGAGTTTGCCGTAGGGCCGGTCCATCAAGTCGGACAATCGCAACTCACCGGCAAGCTCCAGGATCCGGCCGGGAAGATCCGCGACGCCGTAGATGCGCCCGAACACTTCGAGGTTCTGGCGCACGGTCAGACGCATCGGAATGTCGACATAGGGGCTCTCGAAGTTCATTCGATGCAGCACCTGGTGCCGCTCAATCGCCATGTCGGCGCCCAGCACGCACGCGATCCCTGACGTTGGCACCACGAGCCCCATCAGCATCGAAATTGTCGTTGTCTTGCCAGCACCATTGCCCCCGAGAAGAGCTGTCACCTCGCCAGCTTTCAATGCGAACGTGATGCCGTCGACGGCGACAACCGTGCCGTAGACTTTGCGCAGATCGCGTACGTCGACCGGCGACATGGTCCCGTCCGGGTTTTCCGATGCTGGCCGTTGCATGCGCTGATCAGCGTCCTCGAGGTTTCACGAGCTGTCGACCGGAGCGATGGCCGCAGCCGGCAAGGTCTAACACACAACAAAAAGCCGGCGCGACCACTGTGGTCGCGCCGGCGTCGGGAAAGTGACGGCTAATGCGGATCGCGTCTCAGTTCGACAGAGCGATCTGCTCGCTCCGCGTGATGATATCGATCCGCTGAGAGATCAGCTTTGCCGAGCCGGCGCCGGTCGGCACAGTGATCTGATAGGGAATGAACAGCCCAGCGCTCGGGACGGGCCGCAGTGCGACTTCGATTCCGTTGGATTGTGCCATCGAGCGGGTTTCTTCGTTGGCTTTGTGTCCGGCGATCGGCACGTACTTCACCCGGCAGACAAACCCGACACCCGGCTGGCCCGTTGGGCGGTTGTCGGCAACATGCTCCTGGCGCAAGTACGAAAACTGCAAGTCGAAGCGCTGCTTGCCGTCGAAAACCGCAAGACGGCGACCGCACGGGTTCTCGCCCGCGGAACGGCTCAATGCCATGACGGCGCTGAGCGGGTCGAGGACGCCCTTGAGATGGTTGTCGCGAACCGGCGCCGTGTCGGCGGGCGGGATAAAGGGCGGGACATGGGCGATCGACGTGATGCCGTCGTTCGCAAAGCCCATCTTGATCGAGCCGCGCTTGCTGGTGCCGTTGTAATCGAAGGTGTAACCGGCTGGCCGTGGTGCATTGCCGGCAAGGGTCCCGGCGCTACGCGTGTTGCCCCGCCACTGGATCGCGCCGAGTAGTGCCGAGATGTGCGCATCGGTCGAAACGGTGTAGGTCTGGCCGGAAACGTTCGCCGTGAAATTCACCGATCCGACATCGAAACCATTGAACTCGATGCGATAAACGGCGTTGACTTGGCTCGGCCAGGGTTCGGCAGCCTCAGCGGGTGCTGGCGCGGCGCTCAGCGCGCCCGTCAATGCAAGAAGCCCGACAAGGGCCGAGGCAAGACGCGAACGTGACACAACGGGAACGAGTGTAGTCACAACGAACTCAGAGGCCATGACGCTGCCTTCTCGACGCAAAGTGGACTGACTGACGCCCACAGTCCATCGCGTAGTGATGGTTTGCGACAAACTTGTGGTCGGCACACTGTCACCGACCAAGCTTAACAAACTGCCAACATCCGTTCTGATCCGGATCACGTCCGGTTTAGGGCGAGGCCGCGATCAGTCATCGCTTATGCTCATTCCGGGTTTTGGCCGTCCCGGTCGATTGCCGCAATGATCGCCGAAACGGTGTCCCATTGCTTGGCCCGGGGCATATCCAGCAGCTTTTCGCCCTCGATTTGCGTGCCGGCGAAAAAGCTTTCAATCATCTGGATCGCCTGCGGGTCTGCCAGGATTCTTTCGAGCAACGCCTGGTCGATCAGAGGCACATAGGTGGGATCATTCTTGAGCGCTACGGCCTCGGCTTCCGGAGACAATGTCAGTGTCAGATGCCCTAGGTCCAACAGCGTATCAAGAATAGCCCGTTTGGTCGTTTGCGGCAGCGCCTCCGGCGCGGTATCCCCGATCAGCTCCTTGAATGTCGCAAGCTCATTTCGCACCTCCGGCAGGTAGAACAAACCGTCGATCACCTCGTCTGTCAGCAAGCCAGTGTCGGTCACAGATTTCGCCATGAGGCCCCGTTCTGATAGCGAGCTTTCGACCATAGGCGGCACCGGGCCAGGAATGCAATTCAGTCCGGCGCTCCTGGACCGGCTCTGGGCGAAATCCGAGTTGGCGGGGCTTGAAAGCTGGTGGGTCCTGTGGCTCGTTGTTGGCAGTCGCCGCAAGCAGACAAAGAGGAACCGCCATGCGCATGCAAGACAAGATCGGAATCGTCACCGCTGCTGCCTCGGGAATGGGCCGGGCTGGCGCGCTCCGCTTTGCAAAAGAAGGCGCATCCATGGGTGTCGTCGACATCGATGCGAAAGGCGTCGAGGCCGTGGTTGCTGAAATCAAGAAGGCGGGTGGCAAGGCTCATGGCATTGTCGCGGATCTGAGCAAGGACGAGGATTCCCGCCGCATCGTCCGGGAAACTGCGAAGGCCTTCGGCGGTCTCGACTTCGTGTGGAACCACGTCGGTCATCCCGGTCCAGCTGCCTTCGAAGGCCTCGATCTCAAGGAGTGGGACAACGCCGTGACGCTCAATTTGCGCACGGTGCTCGTCACAACCGAGGCCGCGCTACCAGAAATGCGCGCCCGCGGCGGCGGTTCACTGCTCTATACGGCCTCGACGTCCGGCATTTCCGGCTCTCAGTTCAGCCCCGTTTACTCGGCGGTGAAGCACGGCGTCGTCGGTCTCGTGCGCGGCCTCGCCAAGCGGTACGCCAAAGAGAAGATCCGCGTGAACGCCATCTGCCCCGGACCGATCGATACGCCGATGCTGCGAGTGTTCGTCGCCCGCCCCGACCAGCAGTCGACCCAGGGCATGGACAAGGAGGAGTTGGTCAAGAAGCGCGCCTATCAGACGCCGATGGGCCGCCCCGGTCAGGCGCACGAGGTTGCCAACGCGGCCCTGTTCCTGCTCTCCGATGAGGCGTCATTCGTGACCGGCTCGTATCTGGCGGTCGACGGCGGCGCGACGTGCTGAAGACGATTGGAACATCACGATGCCGACAGTAATGGACGGATTCCCATCAACGGCCGGGACCCAAGTGACGCTTGCCAACTGGCGGACGGCGCCGTTCAACGTGTGGGCCTTCCAGCACGTGCGCGAGATCGTGCCTTCGGCCGACATTCCGAACGATCCCGCTGCCGTGTGGCGCCTGCCGAGTGGGACGGCCGACGTCAACCGCCTCAGCATCGATCAAGGTGGCGGCCGGTCCATCACCTTCGATGCGTTCCTGAACCAGTCCAGTACGGACGCAATCGTGGTCCTGCACAAGGGTCGCGTTGTGCTCGAGCGTTATGCCAACGGCATGACCCCGTCGACGCCGCACATCCTGATGTCTGTTTCAAAGTCCATGCTGGCCCTGCTGGCCGGCGCGCTCGCGGGACAGAGCGTGCTCGATCCAGAGCGGCCGGTCACGGACTACGTTCCGGAAGTCGCTCGAACAGCCTACAAGAGCGCGACCGTCCGCCAACTACTCGACATGCGTGCCGGCATCGCGTTCGACGAGGATTACCTCGCCACATCCGGCCCGATCGTCGCCTATCGCAAGGCGACGAATTGGAACCCGCTCGGCCCTGGCGAGACGGCAACGGACCTGCGCGCGTTCTATCGCGTACTCGAGGCATCGGACGGTCCGCACGGCGGCCGTTTTCACTACGTCTCGCCGAACACGGATCTGCTCGGCTGGGTGATCGAACGCGCGGCCGGGCGGCGCTATGCCGACCTCATGAGCGAGCTGATCTGGAAGCCGATGGGCGCCGCGACGAGTGCCTACATCACCGTCGACCGCCTCGGCGCGCCACGCTGCGCCGGCGGCATGTGCACCACGGCCATGGATTTGGCTCTGGTCGGCCAGTTGCTCGTCGATGGCGGCGCGCGTAACGGCAAGACGGTAATCCCGGCGGCCTGGCTCGACGACATCGAGCAGAACGGCGATCGCCGGGCCTGGGACGCCGGCAGCTTCCTTCCCTACTACCCGGGGCTGCCGATGCACTACCGCAGCAAGTGGTACGTCGAGCATGGCCCGTCGCCGCTGATTTTCGCTATGGGTATTCACGGGCAGAACCTGTTCGTCGATCGCCGTAACCAGGTCGTCATCGCCAAATTCTCGTCGCAGGCGCCACCCCTCGATATCCCGCTCATTGGCCTGACCTCGCGCGCCGTCACCGCACTCCGCAACCATCTCGTCGGCGGATAGCACGTCTCATCTCGATCACCTCAGACAAGGACAGCTGGCATGAACAGACTTGACGGAAAAGTGGCGCTTCTTTCGGGCGCAGCCCGCGGCATTGGCGCAGAGACCGCGAAACTGATGGCCGAAGCCGGGGCCAAGGTCGTCATCGGCGATGTGCTGGCCGATCGCGCCAAAGAGACCGTAAAGGACATCGAAGCCAAGGGCGGCAAGGCCGTGTTCATTCCCCTCGACGTGACGAACGAGGCGGCCTGGACCAATGCGGTCGGCACAGCAACGAAGCAGTTCGGCGGTCTCGACATCCTCGTCAATAATGCCGGCCTATTTCTCGGCCGTGATTTCGAGGAGGTCACCCTCGACGAGTGGCATCGTCTCGTCGCGGTCAACATGACTGGCGTCTGGCTCGGCACAAAGATGTGCACCGCGGCGCTGCGCGAGCGCGGCGCGACCAGCCCGCACGGCAGCGCCATCGTCAATCTCGCATCGGTCGCCGGTCTCGTCGGCTCGCAACTCGATCCGCTCTACTCCATGACCAAAGGTGGCGTCACGCTGTTCACGAAATCGACGGCGCTGTCCTATGGCCGCAAGGGTTACCGTATCCGGGTCAACTCGATCCATCCCGGCGTCATCGAAACGGACATGGGCGCGCAGACCTTTTCCGCCCGCGCCGGCCAGTTGGGCAGCAACGATGTCGATGCCGCCCGCGCCACGGCCCTCAAAATGCACCCGATCGGCCGGCTCGGCGTGCCCGCCGACATCGCGAAGGGCATCGTATTCCTGGCGTCCGATGACGCTGGCTTCATGACTGGCTCCGGCATGGTCGTCGACGGCGGCCTGACCGCGCAATAAGTGGGCCCGCAGTCACCAGTTCGATCGAGCAACTGAGCATGGCCAAATTCCCTGCCCCCACCCCAGTCTCCACCGGCTTCTGGCTGCTGAAATCCGAGCCGGATGTGTTTTCGTGGGAGATGTGCAAGGCGCGCGGAGCGAAAGGCGAGCCGTGGACGGGCGTGCGCAACTATCTGGCGCGCAACAACATGCGTGCGATGCGGCTCGGTGATCTCGGGTTCTTCTATCACTCCAACATCGGCCTCGAAATTGTCGGCGTGATCCGCGTCATTGCCCTGGCGCACCCAGACCCAGACGATACCACCAGCACCTGGGAGTGCGTCGACGTTGAGGCGGTCTGCGACATGCCGAAGCCAGTCACGCTCATCGACGTGAAAGCGAACGCCAAGCTCGCCAAGATGAGCCTGGTCACATCCATGCGCCTCTCTGTCCAGCCGGTCACCAAGGACGAATGGGCCGAGGTGTGCCGCATGGGCGGGTTAGATGCGAAAACATTTCACCTAACGAAGCCTTGACCTGCAGCCGCTAAATTACGGACTTGTAGTGCGGACGGCGACGCTCGTTGCGCCACGCGTCACGCCCGACTGATCGACAAATCGAAGAAAAAGACGGTTCGCGCCGGGGTCGAAAGCCACCGCCCCGCTGGACCGAACAAAGATACTGAAGGTTGCCGTCTGTGCGGCACCAAAACTGGTGGCGACATTTGCGGCAGGTGGCGCGATACAAGTACCATCCGCGATTGTCTGACAAATGGTGATTTCCAACGGCAATCCGCGAACTCCGTCGTCTGCTCTAGCGGTCAAAGTCGCAGCCGAGCCGATGTTGATGCCCGCGGCCGAGAATGCACTAACTCCTCCCGATCCGGCGATACTCACGATGCCGTCGTTCGTCAGCGTTGAACCGATTGCGATCACATCCGGAGATGGTCCGGAACTTGCCGAAAGGATAAACGTGTTCACGCCATAGGTCACGGGCGCCGAAATCGTGCTGGCACATTTGAAGCCAATTTCCAATTCAGCGCCGGCAAGAGTTGCTGCCGGCGTTGCAGCGATAACGAAGCTTTGCGCGCCACCAGCCGCGATTGTCGCTGGCGAATTGACCGTGCCAACGGGCTGATTTGCCGAATTGGTTGTTTGGTATTGAAAGTACGCCTGGGTTGCAATCGGCAGCGACGGCGCGCAATCAACTGCGGCGCTTGTCCCTGTGTTGAGGATGGTAGCGAAAGCCGTCGCCGGCGTTCCAATATTCACAGATCGCGCGTAGGGAAGAACGGCAGCCAGAAGCGTAGCTTCGTCGGTGACCGTCTGGCTGTTCCCTGCTGTCAACGTCGTTGTTACGCCGGTCAGCTTGGATGACACGTCAACGCTATTCGAGTTGACGAGCACTCGTGTCGATGTGGTACCCCCGGTCGTACTGACCTCTACGTCGTAGCTCGTTCCCCGAACTCCGATACCAGTGTTGGGGGTCTCGGTTCGTTTACAAGGATTGGGTGTGCATCGCTCTTGATCACCGATGACGATACGAAGGGCGCCTGCTCGCAACCAGCCGAACAAAAGATCGAATAAAGTGGCGTGGCCGGTCGATCTGTTGAGCGTGAATTGAGTGTTTGGTGCGATGGTCGTGATGCTGGAGTCGCGCCGATTGACGACACGCACGATCGTTGGGCCGATTGTCTGGATGGAGTCGCCATCGGTGAGCAAATAGGTCGTTATCGCGGTGTCGAGCAGTTGCCCCTTATGGCGAATCTCATAGGGCCCATTGCTGGATGCAACGTAGAAATCGCCTTCGGAGTCGGCTCCGCTCGCAGTAAAATTGCCGAAGACGGCGCTGCAGTCTTGTGAGGCGCTCGAAAGGTTTCCTGACCTGTTTCGGAGCCCGCCTCCGTAGCCTAATGGGCCACCGCCTGTCATAAAGCACAACGTCTCGGTTCCCGGAATTTTGTAATTCACACCGAGCGTGAATTCCCCGCCGCTGATGCTAGCAATGACATTACCTATCGCGCTCTCGAAGCCCGTCGAGCCGGCAGGATACGCGATACCTTTGATGTCACGGAATGCGGCGCCACCGACCGTCCCCTCGATTGTCCAGATGATCGAGTACTGCGCTAGTGCGGGCGTCGCGGGCAAGCAAAGGATGAAGACGAGAACGAGAATAACCCCGCGCACTGCTTTGGTTTGCCACATATCGGCCCCGCTAAAATGTAAAAACAAATCTTAACCTCGCCGCTGTCGGCGAACCAATCATAGGCAAGCTCTACTATTGACCGGAAAAAAAAGCAAATGCGCTGAGAATTGATTACTCTGGCGGCGAGATCACCACGCGTTCCTCAATCTGGGAACCGGAGATCTGCTCGATGAAGCGGTCGGCGTCGGCGCGCATGGCGGCAATCGTCGGGCCTTGCATGTCGGCAGCCATGTCGGCCGGACTCGACCAGGATATCTCGACGAAGCCGTCGACTTTGGCGCCGCCGCTCGCCAGCGCATGCCGGTGGGCCGCGTCGATCACCTGGGCCTGCGCATAGCGAACGGCATGCGGCACACCGCGGCGCACATGCGGAGGATGCTCGAACGCCCATTGGTGGCGAAAATCTGCCTCGCTCAGATCCGGGCGCTTCCAGAACACGCCGATGAACTTCGACGCGCCGCGCGAGCCCGGGATCACGATGCGTTCCTCGACGACGAAGGTCGTCACCGTCTCAATGAAGAGCCGCCCGTCGGCCATCAGCTCCGCGCCACGCTTGGAAGCGAAAGCGCCGTTCATGGCGGCCTCATCGTCGAACCAGAGTTCGACGATGCCGTCGATTTTGTGCGGGCCGGGCGGGCGCAGCGGATTGGGACCGGGCCCTAACCACAGGTTCTGCACATAGCCGCGCACGTCGGGGATGCGCTTCACGAAGTCGGCGTGCAGGCCGAACCAGTGCTCCCGGAAGCGCTCGGGTGTCACGTCCGGGCGACGGGTCAGAAGCGACATGCGCTTGATCATTGAGGTGTCCTCGGTCATGAGGGGCGTTTGGCGAAGCTTGCACCAGCCCCAGGTTTTTGAACACCCATGCCAGAGCCTTCATGCCTGAGAGTTTGATGGCCAGCCAGACGCGGCTGGCGCACGCGGCGCTGGTGCCGGAGATCGTGCTGCACCTGGCCCGCGATCCGACCGGCATTTTCAGCGCCGCCGAGGCTCGCCCCGAGACTAGCGAGCGCTACCCGCCCTACTGGGCCTTTGCGTGGCCCGGCGGCCAAGCGACGGCCCGCTGGTTGCTCGATCATCGCGAGGCCGTGGTGGGAAAGCGCGTGGTCGACATTGGCGCAGGGTCTGGCATCGCGGCGATCGCAGCAGCAATGGCCGGCGCGGCGCAGGTGCTAGCTGCCGACGTCGATCCCGAAGCGACTGCCGCCGTCCGCGAGAATGCGCGTGTCAACCGCGTCTCGCTGCAAACCACAACCACAGACATTCTGGGAGACCTGCCGCCGGCCGACCTTGTCCTCATTGGCGATCTTGTCTACGAGCCGGAACTGGCGATGCGGGTAACCGCCCTGCTGGAGCAAGCGGCACAACGACGGATCGAGGTTCTGTTCGCGGATCGCTCAAGCGCGCGCCGAGTGCGACTGAACAACCGGCGAAGCGCCAAGGCTGGTGCGATGGTCGCTTTCGAACTCGTTGCCGAGTATGCTGCCCCGCTTATGCCGCCACTTCCAGCCCATCCGTCCGAGCGGGCGCGGCTCTGGCGTCTCGGGGCCAGGCGCACAGGACACGATCCCACACAATGACGCTCAGGACATCCGACTGGCCAAGTTTCATCCGGGCCAACACGCGCCTGTTGACGCCGCCGCTGGTGCCGGAGATCAAGCTTCATCTCGCGGAGGAATCGCTGCCGATCTGGCGCAAGACCGAGGAGGAGCTTGGCGAGATGAATGTTCCGCCGCCTTACTGGGCGTTCGCCTGGGCGGGCGGACAGGCGCTCGCACGATACCTTCTGGATCATCCGGAGATCACGCGCGGTGCTCAAGTCCTGGACCTCGGCACGGGATCCGGTCTGACGGCGATTGCGGCCATGAAAGCCGGCGCAACGTCGGTTCTCGCCGCCGACATCGACGCCGTAGCCCTGGCCGCAACACAGCTCAATGCTGCTGTCAACCAGACGACCGTCGCAACGACGGCCGACGACTTGCTGGCCGGCACCTCGTCGCCCGATTTCGGCGTGATCCTCGTCGGCGATCTTTTTTATGAGCGCACACTCGCGGACCGCGTGCTCGCCTTCATCGACCAGGCCGCCATGCAAGGCGCCTCGATCTTCATCGGCGATCCTCAACGAAGCTATTTCCCCCGCGGCCGCTTCGCGAGGGTCGCCGACTATCGGGTCCCAGTAACGCGTGAGCTGGAAGACGCCGAGATCAAGCAGACGGCTGTGTGGCGGCACACGGCAACATGAGGCCCAGGGTTTGGTGAGCCGGCCTGTCGACTCATTTCACCAGCAGCAACGGGCATTCGAGCGACATCGCCAATGGGCCGAGATCGCCGTCGCGCGGCACGAGCAGGCCGCCGAATTCGCCGATCAGGAACCCGCCATGCAAACGGCGAACAATGTCCGCGATGACACCCGGCATGGCACTCGTGGCTCGCGCGTGCCTGATACGGACCGAAGCGTCGCCCTCCAATGCCAGCCGTGCCTGCCCTTCGAGCCAGGCGAGCTTGTCATCCGTATCCGCGATCAGAAGCACTGTAATCTGCGGCACACCTGACTCGGGCTCGGTTTCGCCGATCAACCGGTGCGCGGTGCGCAACATCGGCTCGAGGTGGGCAATATCCTCGACCACGACGATATAGGGTCCATCGACGCGCTTGGCGGCCGGGCCGACGACAACGATTCCGGTTGCCGGCACGGCGTCGAACAGCTTGCTGATCATGCCGGAGCTGCGGGACGACAGAGGCTCGGCCAGCGCCACGACGTTCCAGGGCCCGCACTCGGTGCATGCCCGCGACAGCGCCTGTACGGGATCATCTCGAACCACGGTGCGGCGCAAAGGAACATCGGCGGCGTGCGCCATGGCCTCGATCTGCCGGCCTACCGCCGTTGCAATGAGTTGCATCTCATGCTCGATGTCGGAGCGCGACAGCGGTCGGCTGGCTCGGCCCGACAAGGAGACCTCGCGCGAGAACGGAAAGCTCGCGGCATCGACCAGCATCTCATCTTCGACGAACAAGCTCTCGAGCTCGGACTGGAACGCCTGCGCAACCCTGATGGCCGCCGCGACCGCCATCGGATTCATCCGTCCTGCCGTCAATTGCAGCACAACGCGCCCTCGGTTCTCGCTCGCCTCGGCAACATGGGCGATCATGAATTCGCCTTTCCATTGACTTGCGAGCCACCGTCCGGCTTGGCGAACGCGCGCCCGCGCTCGGCAAACGTTCGCAGCTGATCCTCGACCAGCCTGTTGATCGTGCCCGCAGGGAAGCGTCCATCGGAATTGCGCTCGCCCGCCTTGACGCCGGTCAAGATCTCGATGCCTTGGTTGATGTGGCCAACCGAGTAGATATTGAATTTGCCGTTGCGCGCCGCCTCGACGACATCCTCGCGCAGCATCAGATGCTGAACGTTGGCTTTCGGGATGAGTACGCCCTGGTTTCCGTCCAGCCCTCGTGCCCGGCACACATCAAAGAAACCCTCGATCTTCTGATTGACGCCGCCGATGGCTTGCACCTCCCCCCATTGGTTGACCGAGCCGGTTACAGCCAGCGACTGGCGGATCGGAACGCCAGACAGCGCTGAAAGCATCGCATAAAGCTCCGTCGAAGACGCACTGTCGCCATCGACGCCACCGTAGGATTGCTCGAACACCAGCGTCGCCGCGAGCGCCAGCGGGACATCCTGCGCAAAGACGCCGGCGAGGTAGCCCCACAGGATCATCACGCCCTTCGAATGCAGCGGACCGCCGAGTTCCACCTCGCGCTCGATATCGGTAACCCGCCCCGTGCCCATGCGAACCCGTGCTGTGATCCGGCTCGGCCGACCGAATGAAAAATTGCCGAGTTGGAGCACGGAGAGGCCATTGATCTGGCCGACCTTGGAGCCCGACGTGTCCAAAAGCACGATCTCGCGATTGATCTGCTCTTGCGCCCGGTCGCGCATCCGATCCGCGCGCTGCGTGCTCTCGTTGATCGCGCTCGCGACGTCCGCGCGCTGGATCGTGTCGTGCTTGGCTTCATCGGCCCAATAATTCGCCTCGACGACGATGTCGGCAATCCGTCCGATTTCGATCGACAGCTTCTCGCGATCGTCGGCGAGACGGGCGCCTTCGTCGATCAAGCGGGCGACGGCTTCTGCATCTGCCGGCTTCAAGCCGTGCTGGCGGACAATCGAGGCGATCAGCCGGGAGTAGGACAGGTCGTTCTCGGCCGACCGTGCGATCGAATCGTCGAAATCGGCCTGTACTTTGAACAGACCGGCAAAATCCGGATCGGCTTGGCTCAGCATGTAGTAGAGTTCGCGCTCGCCGAAAATGACGACTTTGACGGTGAGTGGAATCGGCTCGGGATCGAGCGACTGCGTGGAGCCGAGGACCGATATCTCAGACGGCTGTTCGATGCGGATCTCGCGGGCTTTCAATGTCCGCTTCAAGGCTTCCCAGGCAAATGGCGACAGCAGCAGCTTGCGTGCATCCACCAGCAGGTAGCCGCCGTTCGCCTTGTGCACCGCGCCTGGCTTGATCAGCAGGAAATCCGTCACCAGCGCGCCCATGTGGGCGATATGCTCCACCCGGCCGATCAGATTGCCAAAGGTCGGGTTGAACTCCTCCCAGATCGGAGCACCCGGATGTTCGCCGTTGGCGACCATGACGTTGATCATATAGCGGCGGAACCGCGGATCGCGCGCCGTATCGGCCGGCTCCTTGACGATCTCGCTTTCTTCCCCGCTCGGCGCCAGAAACAACGCAACGTTGCGCACGAGATCGCGACCTGCCACCTCAAGGAACTCCAGGACACTCTTCTCGCTCGCAAACGCCGCCGCGACATCCTCTAATGCATCGCGAACCGCATGCGACGCCACTTCGGCATTGAGCTCGCTTGTGCGCGCGCGGCGCAGCTTTTCCGTCTTGGGCGTGCTCGCGAGGATCTGCTCCAGGTCTTTCTGCAAGCCCTCGATGCGAGTCTCGACCTCCTTGCGCATACCCTCCGGCAACGTATTGAATACTTCGGGCTTGACGATCTTACCCTCGTGCATCGGCGCCATTGCGAACCCCGTTGGCGTACGCACGATCGCAATATTCTGCTCAAGTGCCTTGCGGTTCAGCGCCTCGAAAGCCTGATCCTGGCCGGAGCGGAACTCCTCGTCGATCGACCGCCGCCGCGCCTGATACTCCTCGCCTTCGAACAGCGCCGGCAGCGTATTGCGCAGCTCGTCGAGCGCCGTGATCATCGCCTTGTCAAGGGAACGCGCGCGGCCCGGCGGCAGCTTCAAGGCTCGCGGACGATTTGGATTTTCAAAATTGTTGACATAGACCCAGTCTGCTGGCGGCTCGGCACCCGCCGCTTTCTTCTCGAGGTACTGTCGAACCGCGGTGCGCTTACCGGATGCAGGCGGCCCGAGCACGAACAGATTGAAGTCATGCGCCTTGATGTTGGTCCCGAACTGGATGGCCTTCAGCGCGCGTTCCTGGCCGATCAAACCTGATATCGGCTCAAGATCCGACGTTGTCTTGAACCCGAGGGTCGCCGGATCGACGGTTCGGCGCAGCTCGCTTGCGGCCAGCGGGGCATAGGCCTCGGCCTGAGAGCTGGCGACCTTCCCTGCCACGGCAACGTCGGGCACTGCGTCCGGTTGATTGCGCTTGAAAAACATATCCCCTCGCGTTCCGCTTCAATCGAGACGCCTTCCGGCCCGATGCCGAAGTGCTAATCATGCCGGAGAGAACGGCAGTCCCGTCCCGCAGTCAATTGTCGGATGTTGTCATGGCAATTTCAGGAAGGCCGTCGCCGCTCGAGGATGGCCGCCTATCGGACCGTGCACGCGACATCGCCCGAGGCGCTGCTCGCCTCGCACTGTCATTGAGCTGGCGGTGCTTGCCGGAGGTGGCGCTCGCGAACGGGCGGCGGGCGGACCTCGTCGCCATCGACGCGAGTGGCACCATCCTGATCATCGAGATCAAATCCAGCATCGCCGACTTCCGCGCCGACGCCAAATGGCCGGACTATCGCGCATTCTGCGATCAACTGCTGTTTGCGGTGGCGCCCGATTTCCCGCGCGAGATCCTGCCTGAGGAAACGGGGCTGATTGTTGCCGATCGCTACGGAGGCGAGCTGGTGCGCCCGGCGCCGGAACATCGTCTGGCGCCAGCACGGCGCAAGGCTTTCACCCTGCGCCTTGCCCGACTTGGCGCCGGCCGTTTGATGGCAGTCTCTGATCCCGAAATGTCGCTCGAGTCATTGACGCGCGAGTGAGGCCGGCAGAACGCACCTATTTCGGCGCGCGCTTTGCCAGGATTCGCTGCAACGTTCGACGATGCATATTGAGCCGCCGCGCTGTTTCCGAGACGTTGCGGTTGCACAACTCATACACCCGCTGGATGTGCTCCCATCGGACCCGGTCGGCCGACATGGGATTCTCCGGCGGCTGCGCCTTCTCGTCTGCCGGTGCCAGCAGAGCGTCAGTCACCTCGTCGGCGTCAGCCGGCTTCGCCAGATAGTCGACAGCACCAAGTTTGACCGCCGAGACGGCCGTCGCGAAGTTGCCATACCCGGTGAGCACGATCGCTCGCGCTTCGGGTCGCAGCTTCGTCAATTCGGCAATCACGTCGAGGCCATTGCCGTCTTCGAGGCGCATGTCGACCACGGCAAAGGCCGGCGGCTTCTGGCGCATCAGCTCCAGGCCCTCGGCGATGGAGCTGCCCATGCGCACCTCGAAGCCGCGTTGCTCCATGGCACGCCCGAGACGCAGCAAAAAGGCCTTGTCGTCGTCCACGAGGACGAGCGAGCGGTCCGCCGGCAATTCGTCCTGGCGGAATGAGAGGTCTTCAGTTTCTTTCTTGTCCATATGTCAATTATAGCCGTCGCGCGGCGAACGCCAAGCCGGAACCGTGGCTTCGTCAAGGATTTGGTAGACTGACCGGCGCAATTCAGAGCTTCCACTCAAAGAAATTGTTCACTCTGACCTGCGGAAGATTGGACAGCGCCGGTCAGTCATGGCAAGCTTTTACCGTCGATAACGCATAGAGGAGAGCATGATGTCGCTTGCAGCACATCTCGCAGAGCTTTCCGAGAAGCATCGGCTTCTCGAGCGTCGGATCGAGCAGGAGGCGTTGAGACCCGCGTCCTCAGATCACGAGATAACCCGTCTCAAGCTGGAAAAACTTCGCTTAAAAGAAACGATTGCTAAGCTGGAATCGAAGACCCGCCACTAGAGGTGGCGCCCCACCTGTCGGCTGCCTGCTGCGGCGCGTTTTCATAACTGACCGAATTACAATGTCAGCCGCGCTTCAAAAGTGCGGCTGACACTAGTTGTCCGCAGATCCCATTGCGGCGCAGGTTAGCCGTTGGCTGTACGGCCCATGGCGCGGGCGACCATCAGGTTGGCAAAGAGCATGGCGCACCGAGCGTAGCGCATGCCCAGGCGCCGCGGGCTGGTCGCCAGGCGCCAGACCCATTCCAGACCATTATTGCGCAGAATGGCCGGTGCGCGCGTCTGTTCGCCAGTCACGAAATCCAGCGCTGCGCCAATGCACAAGAAGCTCAGGTGTGGATGACGCGCCAGCGCCTGCTCTGCGAAAATCTCCTGTTTGGGCGAGCCGAGGCCGAGCAAAACGAGCCCGGCTCCGGATTGGGCCATCCGATCTGCTGCCGCATGGGCCTCCGGCGACCGAGGGTCGTAACCGAACGGTGGCGCTTCGATCCCGCGGATTTCGAGGCCGGGGCACTCGGCGCGCAGCCTATCAGCGCCGGCCTCTAGCACATCCTCTCGCGTTCCGAACATAAAGACCGGAATACCGCGACGGGCGGCCTGGCGGCACATCGGGATCATCAAGTCGGGCCCGGGAGACCGCTCAACGTCGGCGCCTTGCCAACGGGCCAGCGCCGCAACTGGCGCGCCATCGGCCATGATTTGGGTTCGCGGATTGCGGTAGACGCTCCGCAGACCCTCGTCCGTGCGCAGCTTCACGAGATGGTCGAGGTTCATGCAGGCAAGGATGAAGCCGTTGCGCTTTTCTAGGTCCGATCCGAGCCGCTCTAGCGCATGCTTCGGAGACGCCAGCGTAATCGGCCAGCCATCGATGGTTGCAACCGCCACACCACGATCAGAGGCAGCTATTCCAGCTGAAGAGTTTTGCATAACGCCACGCCACTGTTACGATTTTTGCACTGCAGCAAACGGGCACACACGTAAACCGGATTTTAACGGATGCCAAGACACATTTTAATGAATGCTTTACGGATGATCCGTTATCCCCACGGATCCCATAACTTGCGCAGGCAACCCGAAGGAAGTGGGTCCGCGGACGCCCATTCGAGGCCCACCGCGATGGGGCGGCCGATAAGCACTTCAAGTTCCCGAGCAGATGGGGCAGGTTGGCCCGCCCAATTCCCTCAGCCTGAGGCTGCCGCTGATGTCCAATGCTCCGCTTGCCGGTCTCAAGGTTCTCGAGTTCAGCCACGCCGTGATGGGCCCGACCGCCGGCCTGGTTTTTGCCGACCTCGGCGCTGACGTCATCAAGGTCGAGCCGGCGCCCCGTGGCGATCCCACCCGCTACCTCGGCGGCTTCGCGGCCGGTTTTTTTGCCGCCTTTAACCGCAACAAGCGTAGTTTAGCTCTCGATCTCAAGACGCCGGAAGGCCGAGATGCCCTGCACCGGCTCGCAGCCACGGCAGATGTCGTCCTCGAAAACTACGGTCCCGGGACCATGGATCGCCTCGGCTGCGGCTACGAGGCGCTCGCCAAGATCAATTCGCGGCTCGTCTATCTCGCGTTGAAGGGCTATCTCGCGGGGCCTTACGAGCACCGCCCGGCCCTCGACGAGGTGGTCCAGTTCCAGGCTGGCCTCGCCTACATGACGGGCCCGCCGGGCTCGCCGTTGCGCGCCGGCGCCTCGATCATCGATATCCTCGGCGCCGTCTTCGGCGTCGTCGCGGCGCAGGCGGCATTGCGCGAGCGCGATGCGTCGGGGAAGGGCCAACGCGTCTCGAGCGCGCTCTTCGAAAGCGCCGTCTTCCTGATGAGCACGGCTCTCGCCGGCATCGCCATCACCGGCGAGGATATGCCGCCGATGCCCGCACGGCGCGGCGCCTGGGGCATCTACGATGTGTTCTCGGCCGACGGCGGCGATCTCTTCATCGGCGTAACTAGCGATCAGCAATGGACCCGATTCGTCGAGCAGTTCGGCTTGCAAGCGCTCGCGGCCGATCCGCGCCTCGCCGACAACGTCCGGCGGGTTAAGGAACGGTCGTGGCTCATCCCGGAGCTGCGCGAGGTGATCGCCAAGCTGCCGAAGGACGATGTCGCCCGGCGCTGCGAACGCGCCAATGTGTCATGGGCGCCGGTCGGCAAGCCACGGGACTTGTTCGAGGATGCGCATCTGCTGGCGACCCGCGGCTTAATCGACGTTGCGATCGCGAGCGCAGGCGGCGGTGCCGGCAAGATGGCGGGCCTGCCAGCCATGCCGTTCGAGCTTGGCGCCCAGCGCGAGCGGCTCGGCCTGCGCTTGCAGCCGCCGCGCGTCGGAGAGCACAATGTCGAGGTCCTGGCGGCCGCCGGACTGTCGGCCGCGGAAATCACACGGCTTCGCGAACGCAATGTCATCGTCGCCTTATAGTCGGCAACAATCCCCGGGATCCTCTGAATGATCGCGTCTCGCCCTTGCCTGCTGCAGCTGCTGGTCAGCCTTGCTCTTGTCGCAGGCCTTGCGCCGGCCCTGGCGGCGTCACTCGGCGGGCAAGCCGTCGAGGTAACGAGCGCTTCCGAGCCTGTGTTGTGCGCCGAGAAGGACAACGTCACGATCAACATCTCAGGCCGCGAGATCAAGAGCTTCCGGATCGAGGCTGTACATCCGGCCTACATCACCAGTCTGCAGCGCGACAGCTTCGAAGCCGATTGGACCGCCTGCGACATGACCGGCGATCCCGCGCACAAGGCCGAGGTGGCCGCCCCGACGCGCCGTACGATCTATGAGGAGCCCGACATCTGGCTTGTCGGGTGGACGATGCCGACGTTCTGGCGCCCGTCGACCGCGACTGTGCGGATCGGCGACCGCGTCGAGACGGGACTGCACCTCGTGCAGGTTTGGATGATCCGTCCGATGGGCGGCGAGGAGGTGCTCGTCTTCTACCCGCAGGACGGCTATTGGCGCCTGCGGCCGCTGGCCCCCGCGGGCATGGCCCCGACAGCATTCGGCTCGTCGTTCCTTGTCGGACCGGTTGAGATCGACGGCCGACCGATCGTGCGCTTCAAGGAGATCGTGTTCGATGCGAAGTCGCGGACTTTCACGCTCGCCTTCGAGCGCGGCGGCACCGCCACCCTGAAGCTCGCAAAGGTCGACCAAAGCCGCATCTCCCTCGACGTTGTGTTCGATCAGCCGATCAACGGCCGGCCATTCACGGCCCTGCGCTCGATGTACATCACCGACTTCAACAATGACGTGGCGCGAGTGGCCGTCCGAGAGAAAGGCGCCAAGGGTTGGCGGGAAGAGCCCATCATGGGGTTCAAGAAGGCGACCGCCACCGACATCTGGGCAGGGCGCACCGCGATTTCGAGGCACAACACGTCATCGCCCGACATCGTCTTTTCCCAGTTTTCCGATGGCCGCGAGGCGGCCAAGGACACCAAGGCCAGCGCGCCTCCCGCACCCACCAAGTAGCTGGTAGCTTGCGACCGGGCAGGCTCACGCCATCGCCTCGATGCGCCGGTTGGCGCGCCGGGACGCGAGAACAATCCCTGTGAGGATGGCGAAATTGATCAGGTTAGCCGTGAGACCCGTAGCGAAGGCCGGCAAATAGGAGCCGGAATAATCGTAGATCACGCCCGCACTCCAGCCACCGGCTGCCATGCCGGATGTGCCAGTCAGAAGCAGCGCTGGCATTCTCCAACTCGCCTGACTGGCGGGAAAGAACTGGCGCGCCGCCAGGATGTAGGCCGGGATGAGCCCGCTGAAGCCAAGTCCGAATGCCGCCGAGACGACAAACAGGCCCATCTCGTCCTGCGTCGCCAGGAACCCGGAAACCGCCCACGCCTGTGCACCTGAGCAGATCAGCAGCGTCATCAGGCTACCGATCCGGTCCGACAGCCAGCCCCAGAACTGGCGGCTGAGAAACGCCAGGGACAGCAGAACCGACAGCATCACTGCGCCGGTCGAGGCCGCAAAACCAAGGTCGCCGCAAAAGGCAATGAGATGCGCAGACGGCATCGCCATCGGGATGCAGCACAGGAACGACGCGAGACACAGCAGCGCGAATGCGAGGTTCGGTGGCATCCCCAGCATGCGACCGGGATCGGCCTTCGCACTGCCGACGGCAACTTCGGGTGGCTTGGGCGGCTGCTTCAGAAACACCAGCGCCAACGGCACGACAAGCACAGCGACCAGCACGCCAAAGCCGATCATGGTCTGCCGCCAACCATAGTCTGCGAGCGCCCGTTCAAACAACGGTGGCCAGAAGGCGCCAGCCGCATACTGGCCACTCGCAATCAGCGCCAAAGCTGTCCCGCGGCGGCGATCGAACCATCGAGTCACATACACATAGAGCGGCGCATTGATCGCGCCATTGCCGAAAAGTCCGATCAGCAAACCGTGGCCTAGGTAAAGTTGCCACGCTTGGCCAAACGAAGAGATGGCGAGGCCAAGTGCGATCATGACCGCACCGATCGTCACGGTCCAACGCACCCCGATCCGCTCGGCAACCCACCCCATCAGCAGCCCGCCGACCCCGGTTCCCAACCAAGCCAGGGCATTGGCTCCGGATGGCACCGAGCGTTGACCGCCCAACTCGGCTGCGATCGGCTTCAGGGCAACGGTGACGACATAGGGTGAGCCGAACGAGACCGACAGGATCGTCAGGACGGCCATCGAGATGAGCCATGCCTCTCTGCTGTCGACACCGCGGCTCATCTGGTCCCCCTGGAAGCGAGAGCCACTATGTCGATCGAGGCCCGAGCCAGCAAGCGATGCCATAGGCTTGCGGCGGCAAGGTGGTGGATACGGGGCAGGCAGTCTAATTCGGCCAAGAGTTGTGAACGCTTTCCGCAATCTTCGTCTATCGCACCAGCGGTCGGCCGGCTTATGGTCCCCCGGCCAATCACTTGACCCGGGTGCGCTGCCAGCGCGGCCACCCGGGTCCTTGCACCGGAGACCGATCATGACAGCTGCCGCGCCCGAACTCACGACCGAAGAAAAACTGCTCTTTCGCCGCGAGGGCGGCATCGCCCACCTCATCTTTAACAACCCCAAAAAGATGAACGCCGTCTCCCTGGACATGTGGGAGCGCATGATCGGACTGCTCGAGGACCATGCCAAGGACCCCGACCTGCGCGTCCTCGTCGTCTCTGGTGCGGGTGGCAAGGCCTTTGTCTCCGGCGCTGACATCTCGAAGTTCGAGCAGACTCGCTCGACGCCCGAGTCGGTCGCCAAGTACGGCAACACTTCCATCAAGGCATACGAGACGCTGTACAATTTCCCAAAACCCACCATCGCCAAGATCCAGGGCTACTGCATCGGGGGCGGCGCCAACCTCGCCGTTTGCTGTGATGTGCGCGTGTCGACGGACACCGCCAAGTTCGGCATTCCCGCTGCAAGGCTCGCCCTCGGGTATGGCTTTCCCGGCGTCAACCGCCTCGCCGAAATCGTCGGCGTCTCCCGCGCCATGGAAATGTTCTACACAGCCCGCCAATACTCAGCCCGCGAGGCGCTCGACATGGGGCTGATCAACTCCATGGTGCCCGAGGCCGAACTCGATGCGACCGTCGATACCATGACCGGTCAGATCTCCGAGAACGCACCGCTGACCATTGCCACCATCAAGGCCGTCGCCCGTGAGATCGGCCGCCCTGCCGCCCAGCGTGACCACGCCAAGCTCGATCGCATGGTACAGGCCTGCTTCGACAGCGAGGACTACGTCGAGGGCCGCCGCGCTTTCATGGAAAAGCGCAAGCCGCAATTCAAGGGCCGTTGAGACCGTTCCCTGGGAATGCCACACTCGTGTCGCATGTATCGATGCCTCGGCGACACGGGGCGGGGCTGCACTGGCAGCAAGGGGTTGAGAGGACGATGCGCAATACTATTGCCATCATGAATACCAAGGGCGGCGTGGGCAAATCCACGATTGTCCTGGCGGTGGCCGAGACATTGGCAACCTTCCACGGCAAGAACGTATTGGTGATCGACTCGGACGCACAGGCGAGCATCAGCGCGATGCTGATGTCCACCAAGAGCTTGCGCAAGATCCAAGGCGAAGGGCGCACGCTGGTCGACTATCTCGTTGCGACGGTCCTGCGTAACACCACGGTCGAATGGACTGATTTCGTCGTGGGCGGCGTCTCCGATGTCGATGACGCCAAAACCGTCTATCTGATGCCATCGGATATGCAGCTGACGCTGTTCGAACGGGAAGTCTCCAAGGAAGCCCTGCACGCCCGGCTGCGGGCGACGATCGGTGGCCTCCTGAGCCGGGCGCGGATCGTGTTCGACGTTGTGTTGATCGACTGCCCGCCAGGGCTGTCCGTGCTCACGGAATGTTGGCTGCGAGAGGCCGACTTCCACATGTCGCCGACCAAGCCGGACTACATTTCCGTCTGCGGCCTCGACGTCTTCCGCCGCTTCCGCGACCTCAATCCCGAGATGGGCTTCGCCGAGAATCTCGGCGTCCTCATCAACATGAAGGACCAGCATTCGGCCGAAGATGCGGAATACGAGCGCTGGCTGAAAGAGAATGCCGACAACCACTGCTTCAAACGTGTCATCCCGAGGCTCAATTCGCTCCAGCACGCGGCCCGCTACCAGAATGAGGAGCGGTCGTTTGCGGCAAAATATCCCGGCGAAGTCGGCGCCGCGGTCCGTGATCTCGTTGGCGAGATTCTACAACGCTTGCAAAAGGCGGATAGCAGCGGCACGCAGGCGCCGTCCGAGCACGCCAAAGCCTCATGATCCGCGGCGAAGCAGCAATCCGATGACCACCATCTCCGGGATCAGGCTCGAGAACTCCTCGAGTGTCGCGGTCACGCCTGCAATGCTGGCCAGCGTATCCAGCCTCGGCATATGAAGCGCGAGCTTTCGGGCCTCGCCATCGAGCGCCCGCGACACACGACTGACCTCGGCCTCAAGCTCACCTGATCGTAGACGTGGGATCAGCGCGGCATGGATCGCCGGAATCAACTGCGGCCAGTGCGGCAGATGCCGGTAGAGGCTCGGCACAACCTGGCTGCGATCCAACTTGTCGCTCGTGGCCAGCGCTGCAATGAGCCCGCGATCGCAGGGGGACATCTCGCTGACCGGCAGCATGGGCGGCAAGACGCCAACTGGCGGCGGTGGCGACCACGGTCGAGATCCAATGGGTTGCGCGACATCATCACCCCCCGCCTCCAATCGATGAAATAGGGCGCGAACTGCGATGAAATTTACCGGATTTGCCCGATTATAGGCATCCAGCACGCGAACAAATGCCGGGCGATCGATGCTGGCCAGCGGCTGGCCGGCATCGAAGGGGTCTTGCAGGACCACCGGTGGCCCGACCACCACGGCATCGGCCATCTGCCAGGCAACCTCCTGCAGACGCCCATTGGCGAAGAGCGGCCGCAACGCAACCCAGGCTTCCGGCAGCGCATTCGGGCGGGTAGCAAGGTGTCGCCAGATCAAGGCCGCCATTGGTGCGCCCGAGAAGGTCCGGATCTCGCTATAGATGCGCGCGATAGCAGGCTGCGCATCAGCTTCCGCGATCTCGGGCAGACTTTGAGCCGGCATCGTGGTCATGCGATCACCCCTGACTTGCACGGGAAATCGACCGGCCCCGCCTCACCGGGCGTTGGCGAAAGCGCGTTTCGACAAGACCGTCATAGCCACGATATAGAGATCGAGCCAGATCGACCAGTTGTCGATGTAGTGCAGATCATGCTCCACGCGTCGGCGCATCTTGTCGTCCGTATCCGTCTCGCCGCGGAAACCGTGGACCTGAGCCCAGCCAGTGATCCCCGGCCGGACGTTGAGCCGTCGCGCGTACTTGACGATTCGCGTTTCGAACAGCCGGTCATGCGCGACCGCATGCGGCCGTGGTCCGACGATCGACATCTCCCCGCGCAGCACATTCCATAGCTGCGGAAGCTCGTCGATATTGAGCTTTCGCAAGTAGGCGCCAACGCGCGTGATGCGCCGATCACCCTGCCGGGCCTGATCGATCACGTCGCCGTCGTCCAGACAAGTCATCGTGCGGAACTTGACGATCCGGAACTCGTGCTGATTGTAGCCTCGGCGACGCTGGTGAAAAAAGACCGGGCCCTTGCTGTCGAGCTTGATGGCCAGCGCAACCAGCGCAAACACGGGCGCGAGCAACACGAGACCGACCAAGGACGCCACCACATCCATCATCCTCTTGGCGAGGGCATCAAGCGGGCTCAACGGCAGATCCGTGAGCGCCAGCGTCGACAATCGGCCGATCTGCTTCACGCGCAAATCGCCGAACCGGTCGAGAGCCGGTCCTGCGTCGAGATGGACGGCGACCGGCAGCAGCGACATGGCCTCCACGCAGCGGGCAACGACGTTGCCGTCGTGCGGCCCGGACAGGAGCAGAGCCGTTTCGACCTCGAAGGCGCGGGCCTGATCCACGACCGTCGACAGTGCTTTGTCGAGGGCCGCATCGTACTCGGTCGATGCCATCGCCGCCGCGTCGGGCAAATGCGCGATCGACACGACACGATCACCCGACTGCGCGTCGCGGCGGCGCCAGAACTGCGCGATTTGGCTGTCCGTTCCGATCAGCATCAGGCGACGCGGAACGATGTAGCCCTTCGCAACGCCATAGCGCACGAGTGACGTACTCAGCGTATTGAGCAGCGTGAGGCTTACGAGCCCAGCGACATAGAAAATAATCAGCCAACCGCGCGAAAAGACCGCCGTCGTCTTGGTCAGGAAGCCAACCAGGGCCAACATCAGCAGGCCCGCATGCCAGCGATGAATGACCCGCTTGGCCGACCGTTGTCCAGAAGTGATGTCGGCGACCACGTAGTCACCGCTCGAGCCGAACGGTGCAATATAGCAAAGGGCAGCCAAACACCCGACTGTCGCGAACGTCGAGATCGGCCCCAGAGTGCCGTACGTCACCTCGTGGTAGGCGACACCGCTGGCGATCGCTATCGCGACCAACAGTGCCGTCTCCGCAATTACGAGACCGGCCGCAACGCCGATCGGATGCATCAGTACGCTAGGGCGGCCGACGAGCCGCCATGCAATACGCTGAACGCCACTCACAGAAATACCCCGTCTACCTCATAGCTTCACACGGGTCGTGTCACACGCGACCCATCGGTCTCCCCAAAGGTCGTTTCATCCCTGTAGTCTTTTTTGTGCCTGCTCTGTACACAACAATTAAAGTATTGTGAATACGTGTTCTGTTAACGCTCAGGAAATAACTCGATATTTGCTCATGGAGAGCCGGTCTGGAACATCGTTAAGGCAATGACACACAACGTGATTGGGGCCGCGAAAGGCGGTATATAGCCGATCGCATCGATCGAAACGGGAAGCGTCAATGACCAGCGGAAGCTACAGCCTGAAAGGCAAGTCAGTGTATGTGGCGGGCCATCGGGGGATGGTCGGCGGTGCGTTGGCCCGCCGCTTGGCACGCGAGAGCTGCGAGGTGGTCACGACCACCCGCGCCGAGGTTGACCTCACCGATCAGGCTGCCGTTCGCTCGTGGTTCGCCAAACGCAAGCCGCAGGCGGTGTTCCTGGCTGCCGCCAAGGTCGGTGGGATCCTGGCGAACAACACGCTGCGCGGTGAATTCATCTATGAGAACCTCGTCATTGCCACAAATGTGCTGCATGCCGCATATCAGAACGGCGTCGAGAAGCTGATGTTTCTCGGCTCGTCTTGCATCTATCCGAAGCTCGCGCCTCAGCCGATGAGCGAGGATGTTCTGCTCACCGGACTGCTTGAGCCGACGAATGAGCCCTATGCCATTGCCAAGATCGCCGGCATCAAGATGGCAGAGGCCTATCGCAGCCAATACGGTTCCGACTACATCTCGGTGATGCCGACCAATCTCTACGGGCCCGGCGACAATTATCATCCCGAGCATAGCCATGTCGTTGCGGCTCTTATCCGGCGCTTCCACGAAGCGAAGGTGTCGGAGGCACCAAGCGTCGTGGTCTGGGGGACGGGAAAGCCGCGGCGCGAGTTCCTGTATGTCGACGACCTGGCCGACGCCTGCCTCCACTTGATGCAGACCTACTCCGACAGCGCGCTTGTCAACATCGGCACGGGCGAGGATATCGAGATCGCAGAATTTGCCCGCGTGGTCGCCAAAACCGTCGGCTACAAGGGCCAGATCACGTTCGACACGTCGAAGCCGGATGGAACGCCGCGCAAGCTGCTCGACGTCTCGCGTCTGGCCCGCCTGGGCTGGCGCGCCTCGACCAAGCTGGAGGATGGTCTCTCCCGCGCCTATGCCAGCTACCAGAAAACATTGGCTGCGTAGTCCCAAGCCCCATCCCGTTACCCCTGGTTCTTCGCGTTGAAGTCGCGCTAAGTTTGGCTGTCGGCCAACCCGGCCGTCACTGGAAGCGACAGCGGGCTGGCATCGCCGAAGCCCGGACCATGGGAGGACACGTTGAAAACACTCGGACGAATTCGATTGAGTGCCGCGGCCCTTGCAGCAGGTCTCACAGGAGTGGCCGCGCTCAGCGACCCTGCGATGGCGCAGCAACCGGCAAGCCGCACGCTCAAAATGCAATCCGCCGTTCCAGCGTCGGCCACCACACAAGAAGGATTTATTTTCTTTACGCAGCGCGTCGACAAGCTGACGGGCGGTCAACTGAAAATCGAGGCGCACCCGGGCGGCACGTTCGTGCCCCCATTCGAGATTCTCGACGCTGCGGCCAAGAAAGTCATCGATGGCGCACAGGGCATCTCCTACTGGTGGTTCGGCAAGAGCAAGGCTGCGACGCTTTTCGCCAACACCCCGGCCGGCATTTCCGGGATGGATCCGATCGACTTCCTCGGTTGGGTCTATGAAGCGGGCGGCCTCGAGATGTGGAATGATTTCTACCAGAAGGAGATCAAGCTCAATCTAGTCGCCTTTCCATTTGTTGCGCCGAGCCCACAGGCCTTGGGCTGGTTCAAGCGGCCGATCCAAAATCTCGCCGACTTCAAGGGCATGAAATGCCGCCAGACGGGAATCGTGGCGGAGCTTTATGCCAAGATGGGCATGGCCGTCGTCAATATGCCCGGCGGTGAAATCCTGCCCGCTGCGGAACGTGGCACCATCGATTGCGCGGAGTGGGTCGGCGGCATCGAAGATATGCGTCTGGGACTACACACGGTATGGAAGAACCACTACACGCCTGGCATGCATGAGAGCGCCTCGGTCGCGGAGCTTGTCATCAACAAGGACGTGTGGGACAGCCTGCCGGCGCAAAACCAAGAAGCGATCAAGTCCGCTGTCAGTGAGACGTTCTTGCGCTGGTGGGCCAACTGGCAGAAGCAGAATGCCGAGGCCATCGCAGAGTTCACAACGAAGCACAATGTGAAGCTGCTCACGACGCCGCCGGAGATCAACACGGAGTTCTTGAAGGTTTGGGACAAGTTTGCCGAGGAAGAAGTCGGCCAAGAGCCCGTTCTTCAAGAAGGTCTATGAGTCGCAGAAAGCCTATGCCGCAAAAGTGGTACCGGCCAAGCGCTTCATGTTCCCACCCTATGCCTTTCAGGCGGATCATTACTTTCCACAGAAATAAATCTCGTGCCCTCCAGGTCGGCAAAATGAAGCGGCCGGTCCCAGGACCGGCCGCTTCTTTGTTCGACAGACTATTCGGCCGCCTGCTGCGGCGCCGGCGGGCGCCAGCGCAGCCGCGGCTCGCGCGCCGCTTTGGTCTCGTCGAGACGCCGGCGCGGCGTCAGGTGCGGAGCCTCCTTGAAACGGCGCTTGTCGTTCGATGCCGACGTCGCGTCCTTTGCGAGATCGCGCAGCGTTGCAATGAACAGGTCCAGCGACTGTTTCGACTCCAATTCCGTCGGCTCGATCAGCATAGCCCCGTGCACGACCAGCGGAAAATACATAGTCATGGGGTGATATCCCTCGTCGATCATCGCCTTGGCGAAATCGAGCGTGGTGACCCCGGTGTCCTTGAGCCAAGCGTCATCGAACAGCACCTCGTGCATGCATGGCCGATCGCCGAACGGCTGGCTCATGAGGTCGCGTAGCCCGGCGCGCACGTAGTTCGCGTTGAGAACGGCGTCTTCCGACGCCTGTCGCATACCGTCCGATCCGTGGCTGAGCATGTAGGTCAGTGCGCGTACAAACATGCCCATTTGTCCGTGGAACGCGGTCAGGCGGCCGAACGGCCTCTGGCCGGCGACGGCGTCGGCCGAATGCTCGACCAGGCGATAACTGCCACCTTCGCGTCGCACCAGCGGTAAAGGTGCGAAGGGCGCCAGCGCATCCGACAGCACGACGGGGCCCGAACCCGGACCGCCGCCGCCATGCGGCGTCGAGAACGTTTTGTGCAGATTGATGTGCATGGCATCGATGCCGAGTGCGCCCGGCGCGGCCTTACCGACGATCGCGTTGAAATTGGCGCCGTCACAGTAGAAGTAGGCGCCCGCCTCGTGCACGACCTTGGCAATTTCGGCAACCTCTGGCTCGAACAGCCCACACGTATTGGGATTGGTCAGCATGATCGCCGCGACATCGGGACCGAGTGCCGATTTCACTGCGCCCGCTGCCACGGTACCATTGGCGCGCGCGGGAATTGACTTGACGATGTAGCCCATGAACGCCGCGGTCGCGGGATTGGTGCCGTGCGCCGAGTCCGGCACCAGGACGACATTGCGCTTCGAGCCTGTAGCCTCGTGCGCCGCCTTAATCGCGAGCATGCCGGCAAGCTCGCCATGCGCGCCGGCCTTCGGCGACAGCGTCACCGCCTTCATGCCGGTCAACTCCATCAGGTAGCCAGCCAGCGCCTCCATCAGAGTGAGCGCACCCTGGATTGTCCGCTGCGGCTGCAGCGGATGGATGTCGCTGAAGCCCGCAAGCCGCGCCATCTTTTCGTTGAGGCGCGGGTTGTGCTTCATCGTGCAGGACCCGAGTGGATAAAGTCCGCTGTCGATGGCGTAGTTCTTGCGGGACAGTCGCACGTAGTGACGCATCGTTTCCGGCTCGGTCATGCCCGGGAGCCCGATCGGCGCCATGCGCTCGAGACCGCCGAGGCGTGGCCGGCTGCGTTTGGGTTCTGGCAGATCGACGCCGGTGGTATCCGGGCGCCCGGTCTCGAACAGCAGCGGTTCTTCATGATCGAGGCCGCGATTGCCGGTAAAGGTCCGCGCGTCGGAGGTGGCGGCGCTGCCGGGGGATGTCGGACGGCCTTGGGTGTTCATGGTCATGGTCTCAGCCTGAAGGACAGATGGAGATCAGCGGGTAGGCGTCGGGTAGCTGTCGTCAATCGAACGTCGGCGTCCGCTTTTCAATGAACGCGCGCATACCTTCGCGCGCATCGGCGGCAAGGAATACATCGACCTGTGCGTGCTCCTCGGTTGCCAAGGCATCAGACAATGCCCCGGTCGCCCCGATGTAAGCGGCACGCTTGATATGGGCCAGCGTTCTGGCGGGCCCAAGCGCCAGCCGGCGCGCGAATCCCATGACCTCTTCGCGAAACACGTTATCGGGGATGACACGATTGAGGAGGCCGATACGCAATGCGGTCGCAGCGTCGATTCGATCCCCGGTCATCATCAATTCCAGCGCCTTGGCGGTTCCCACCAACCGCGTCAGTAGAAACGTGCCGCCCCAATCCGGAACCAGGCCGATTTTGACGAAACTTTCCGAAAAACGCGCGCCTTCCGCAGCAAACCGCATGTCGCAAGCCAGCGCCAGGTTCATCCCTGCGCCAGCGGCGGCGCCATTGACCGCAGCGATCACCGGTTTTGGCATCGCTCGAATGAGGTTCACGATTTCGGCGCCGATACACATGCGCTCGGTGATCACGGCGGTGTCATTCCTGGCTTGCAATTCAAGCATGCTTGCAATGTCGCCCCCGGCACAGAACGCGTTGCCGGCACCGGTAATGACAACGCAGCGCACAGCCTTTTCGGCCTCCACCTGGCGCAAGTGCTGCAATAGACCCTCGCGCATCGTGCCGCCAAACGCGTTCATGACGTCGGGACGGTTCAGGGTGATAAGCCCTACGCCATCCATCACGTCATACAGAACCCACGGCTGGCTCATGAATAGGCCCTCGAAATTTCAACGTAGATCGCCTCGTGGAGCGCTTCGTTTTCGACATCCACGAGGACAGCTTCGATCGCGACAAGGGCAGCTACGAGTTCACTCACGCGTGCCGCCGGCCACGATCGGATTGCGCTGATGGACCGCGGCGGGAGCGGTTTGGCGGCATCCACCTTCAATGGTCGGGCGACCCGCTCCAACCAGATCGGTTGCGCGCTCGGCGGCATATTAGCCGTTGTCATCGCGGCAAGATGCGTCGCAATAGCGTCTGCGACGGAATCAACGGTGCAGCCCGGTTTGCCGATGTCGCTGGTACAGGCCGTGAATTGCCGGCGGAGTCCGGCGAGTATCTCCCGATCATGCGGGTCAAGCGGCATCGTCCAATCCATCACAGCACCGTTGTCAGGGCGCTTGCATAAGCGTCCCGATCCTCGTCCGTATTGATTTCCGTGGAGGCAACGACGATGAGATCGGAGACCTGCGCCTTGCCGGGAATGAGCCGCGACACCGGCACACCGCCCAGCACCCCCTTGTCGACCAGCTTGTCGATGATCCCGGCGGCGTCACCGCGAACGCGGATCGTGAACTCATTGAAGAAGGCCGGCGTCAGAACGTCGACGCCGTCGATCGCGGCTAATCGGTCGGCTAGATCACAGGCATTCGCGTGATTGATCCGCGCCAGCTTTTTCAGGCCAGCTTCGCCGAGCAGCGTCATATGGATCGTGAACGCGAGCGCGCAAAGACCCGAGTTCGTGCAGATGTTGCTTGTCGCCTTCTCGCGGCGGATATGCTGCTCGCGGGTCGAGAGCGTCAGCACGAACCCGCGGCGCCCTTCGGCGTCAATTGTCTCTCCCGCGAGGCGGCCTGGCATCTGGCGCACGTATTTGTCGCGCGTTGCGAACAGCCCCACGTAGGGACCACCGAAGTTGAGACCGTTCCCGATCGACTGGCCCTCCGCAGCAACGATATCGGCCCCCATTTCGCCCGGCGACTTGATCAACCCCAGCGATACGATCTCGGTGACCACAACGATCAGCAGCGCGCCCTTCGCGTGGGCGGCGTCGGCTATCGGCTGCAGGTCGCAAATCGAACCGAAGAAGCTAGGATACTGCACCACCACGCACGATGTCTTGTCGTCGATCCGAGCCGCGATGTCCTCGGCCCCCTTCGGATCGGCATCGAGGGCCACAACCTCAGACCCACCGAAATGCGCGAGCGTGCGGACGACATCGGCATATTGGGGATGCAGCCCACCCGACAACAGAGCCTTGTTGCGCCGCGTCACGCGGTGCGCCATCAGCACGGCTTCGGCCGCCGATGTCGAGCCGTCGTACATCGACGCGTTGGCGACATCGAGCCCGACGAGATTCGCCACCTGCGTCTGGAATTCGAACAGATACTGCAGTGTGCCTTGCGCAATCTCGGGCTGATAGGGTGTGTAGCTGGTCAGGAACTCGGAGCGCTGGATCAGATGATCGACCGAAGCCGGGACATGATGCCGATAGGCGCCGGCGCCGATAAAAAACGGCAGCGAGGCCGCCGGTGTGTTCTGGGCGGCAAGCCGTCCCATCTCGCGCTCGACCTCGAGCTCGCCCTTGGACTTCGGCAGGTTCGGCAAGTCGCGCATAAGCTTGCCGGGCGGCACATCAACGAACAGGTCGTCGATCGACGAGACGCCGATCTTGGCGAGCATGTCGCGGCGATCGATATCGGAGAGTGGGAGATAGCGCATCAGGCGCTCCCCTTCACGAAGGTGTCATAGGCAGCCCGGTCCATGAGGCTGGCAAGTTCACCCGCGTTTGCCAGCTTAATCTTGAAGAACCAGCCTTTGCCCTCCGGATCCTCGTTGACGGACGCGGGCGAGCCTGCAATAGCGGCATTTGCGGCAATGACCTCGCCGGTGACGGGCGCAAACACGTCGCTTGCGGCTTTGACGCTTTCAACAACAGCGCAGGCTTCACCGGCCTTCACCTTGCGGCCGACTTCCGGCACTTCGACGAATACGACGTCGCCGAGTTGCTCCGTGGCGTGCTTGGTGATGCCGATCGTTGCGGTATCGCCATCAACACGAACCCATTCGTGATCCTTCGAGAATTTTTCCATCACTTCCTCCCTCTCTCATTTGTACCGGTATTGGATGGGTCGCAGCATCGGTCTCAAACCCGAGATCAGACACCCGTTTTCCTGACGTAGCGATGCGGTGCGAACGGCAGCGTGACGATCTCGGCCGGCAGTGGCTTGCCGCGCACGACGAGTTGCACCTTCGTGCCGGGCGCTGCGTGGCTGGCCGTGACATATCCCATGGCGACTGGCCCATTCACCGTCGGGCCGAAGCCGCCGGACGTGATTGTCCCGATCGTGGCGCCATCGGCGGCCAGCACCTCGGTGCCTTCGCGGGCCGGCGCCCGGCCCTCGGGCTTGATGCCGACGCGGCGGCGCGCGGGCCCGTCTTTCAGCTCTTGCTGGATGCGGGCAGCACCAGGAAAGCCACCCTCCTCCCGGCGGCGCTTCTGGATCGACCACTGCAGCGCGGCCTCGATCGGCGATGTCGTTTCATCGAGCTCGTGTCCGTACAGGCAGAGCCCGGCCTCGAGGCGAAGCGAATCGCGCGCACCGAGGCCGATCGGATGGACGCCTGGTTGCCTCAGCAGAAGCTCGGCGAGCGCCACGGCGCTCGCAGCTGCAACGGAAATCTCGAATCCATCTTCGCCCGTGTAGCCCGATCGCGAGACATGACAGTCGAATGCGCCGACCTTAGCTGCACTGGCTGTCATGAACGCGAGACCTGCCGCACCTGGAGACAGGCCAGCCATGACGCCCGCCGCACCCGGTCCCTGCAGGGCCAAAAGCGCCCGCGCGGCCGACGGCTGCAACTGAACGCCCCTCGGCAGACGCGCCGCGATGTGCACGTAGTCCACATCCGTGCGCGAGGCGTTGACGACGAGCATCAGACGACCGTCGTCCTTTGGATCATTGGACCGTGTGACCATGAGGTCGTCGATGGTCGCACCCGCATCATTCAGAAGCTGTGAGTAGCGCTGCTGGCCATGGCGCAGCGTCAGGATGTCGGCAGGCACCAACGCTTCCAGCGCGCGTGCCACAGTCTCGTGGTTGTTGTCATCGGCGAGGAGATATGCCTGCCCCATATGCGAAACATCGAACAGCCCAGCCTTCTCGCGCGTGTGAAGGTGCTCCTTCAAAACGCCCATCGGGTATTGCACCGGCATCTCGTAGCCGGCAAACGGCACCATCTTGGCGCCTGCGGCCACATGGATGTCATAGAGCGGGGTTCGCTTCAGCGGCGTATCGGCGCCCGGGGATTGGGCCATGACGAGGTCTCATACGGCTCTACCCCACGCCGGGCGGCGCAGGTTCAAGCCCCCTCTGTCGCGGGACCTGAGAGATTTCGGTGCGCTTTTGTTTGGGCCGCGGTTGCCTACTTCGCAACCGGCCCGTGGACACAGCGAGTTAGAGATCACTGCGTCGCAACTCAAAGCACCTTACCCCTTCGGTGGGCCGCACATCAGTGTGCGGCCGCTTTCCAGAGTGCCATCGGCCATGCGGTCCCTGTTGCCTGAGAGGTTCCGGGGCGGTTGCTCCTTCGGCGCCAGCTGTCAACGCTTGTTCAGCCGGTCTCTTCCGCTAGCCTCGATTAGCGATGCGAAGAGGATAGGGGGTGCAACCGTGATGTCAATCATGTTGACGCTGCCACGTTCCCACGCGGCCTGCAAAGCCCTGCGGCGTCAATGACGGAGCAATTGGCAGGATCAACCTGCGCCGGGTGTCTTTGGATCGAAGCCGACCTGAATCTCGAACTCGCCTGGGCGAGCGCCTTCTGGCACCGGGAACGTGACCGACCGAACCGACGAGAAATAGCCGATCGGCTTATCCAGCGTGACCGCCGAATCAATGGCTGCGCGTTCGGCTGTAACCTGGGCGCGTTTGGCGTCGGTGACGACGACATTGACCGGCAGCGAGACGTTGCCGTCCTTGCCACGCGGCCCGAGCAGAACGCGACCGGAGAAACCGTATTTCACCGTGACCCGATTACCCTCGATATAGCATTCGCGAGCGGTCTGGGTGATTTCGCCGCGGTGAACCACGGCAAGGCCGTCGCCAACGCGACCAGGCTCATAGATCGTTACGTGATGATCACGCTGCATGGTCCGAAATCTTGGGGCAACCACCTGCAACGTCGCCGCCAACGCCCATGGCGCCATCCGACTTCGCGGCCTGGAGCATCTTTTCTTGGGTCAGCGGTTTGCCCGCTGATTTCGATGCATCACCGCCACCGAAGACGCCGCCGCCAATACCCGATGTCAGGGATGACAGACCGCAGCCACCGAGCATGCTGCCCGTCATTACGACGAGCATGGCGATGCGCGGAACGGACCCCGCGCGGGATTGTTGTACAGTGTTGGACACCCGACCCCCGTCCAAACCATGCTGTGGCATCTGACGCACCACTCGCACTCGACCCCAGCTTGTAGGTGCCCCACCATGGGTCTTGTTGAATTGAGATGTCAAGTGTAGCACCACGCTTGGGCCGTGCACAAAAGTGTTCACGGCAGCCCCTGTAATGCGCTCGCCCCTGATCGCCAGCCAGAGTGAACGCTGATGACTAAATCGTCCGAACGTCTGCCGCTGACCGTTCTTCTGGCCGCGCCGCGCGGTTTTTGTGCGGGCGTGGATCGGGCCATCCAGATCGTCGAGCTGGCCCTCAAGAAGTTCGGTCCGCCGGTCTACGTTCGGCATGAGATCGTGCACAACAAGTTTGTTGTCGATTCATTGCGGCAGAAAGGTGCCGTTTTCGTGGAAGAGCTGGATGAGATCCCCGAAACCAGCGCACCCGTGATCTTTTCGGCACACGGAGTGCCGAAGTCGGTCCCGTTGGCGGCCCGCGATCGAAAAATGTTCTACCTCGACGCCACCTGCCCTCTGGTCTCGAAGGTGCATGTCGAGGCCGAGCGGCACCACGCCGAGGGGCTCGAGATCGTGCTGATTGGCCACGAGGGCCACCCGGAGGTGATCGGGACCATGGGGCAATTGCCAGTGGGCACCGTCACGCTGGTCGAGACCGTAGCGGATGTGAGGGCGCTCACCCCGCGTGATCCGGAGCGGCTCGCCTACATTACTCAGACGACGCTTTCGGTTGACGACACTGCCGAGATGGTCCGTCTTCTCAAGACGCGGTTCCCGGCGATCGTCGGACCCCACAAGGAGGACATCTGCTACGCCACCACCAACCGGCAGGCGGCTGTGAAGGCTTTGGCGCCCCGCGCCGACTGCGTGCTGGTGGTTGGCGCGCCGAACAGCTCGAACTCGCTTCGACTGGTCGAGGTGGCCGAGCGCGCCGGCTGCCGGCAATCGCTGCTGGTGCAACGCGCCAGCGACATTCCATGGGAGAAACTGGAGGGCGTGCGCACGCTCGGCATCTCGGCCGGTGCGTCGGCACCAGAAGTCCTCGTCGACGAAATGATCGCCGCCCTGAGCGCGCGCTTCGCGGTGACGGTCGAGACGGTGAAGACGGCCGAGGAACGGATCGCTTTCAACGTGCCGCGCGAATTGCGTGATGCGCCGGCAGGTGGTTGACAGGGAACGAAGCGCCAATGGCCGTCTATACCGAAGTCTCGGACGAGGATCTGGAGCCGTTCATCGCGAGCTATGGACTGGGTTCTCTGCGCTCCTGCAAAGGCATTGCCGAGGGGGTCGAGAACACCAACTATCTCGTCACCACCAGCCAGGGCCGGTTCATCCTGACGCTCTATGAGAAGCGCGTCGATCCGGCGGAGCTGCCGTTCTTCCTCGAACTGATGGAGCATCTGGCGGCCAACAACATTACCTGCCCGACGCCGGTTCGCGATGCACAGGGACGCAACCTGCGCGACCTCGCGGGACGTCCCGCGGCGCTCGTCACGTTTCTCGAGGGTCTATGGATCAAGAAGCCGAGCGTCGAGCACTGCGCTGCCGTCGGCGATGTCCTGGCGCGGCTCCATATCGCCGGGCAAGGTTTTGCGATGCGCCGGGTGAACGCGCTTGGCGCCCGCGGTTGGCGGCCGCTCTATGACCGCTTCTGCGACCGGGCCGACGAGATCATTCCAGGGCTCGAGGCGCGCATCGACGACGAGTTGGACTGGCTCGAACGCGCCTGGCCCAAGGCGTTGCCGACTGGCGTCATCCACGCGGATCTCTTTCCGGACAACGTCTTCTTTCTCAATGACAAGCTGTCCGGCGTCATCGATTTCTACTTCGCGTGCACCGATGCGCTCGCCTACGACGTCGCGATCTGCCTCAACGCGTGGTGCTTCGAGCCCGACTTCTCGTTCAACGTCACCAAAGGCCGGGCGCTGCTGCGAGCCTATGATGCGGTTCGACCGTTGAGCCGCGAGGAGCGCGCCGCGCTGCCGGTTCTCGCGCGGGGGTCAGCCTTGCGATTCCTGCTGACACGGGCCTACGACTGGATCAACACGCCGCCGGATGCACTGGTCAAGCGCAAGGACCCGAACGAGTACCTGCGACGTCTCGCCTTCCATCAGGCCGTGACGTCGGTGCGCGACTATGGCCTTGAGGATCCGGCATGAGCCCAGATAGCGGCGACGACGGCGGCCGGCCCGACAATGCTAGACCCGAGATCGTCATCTATACCGACGGCGCGTGCTCCGGAAATCCGGGTCCCGGCGGCTGGGGTGCGATCCTAATGTCGGGCGCGCATCGCAAGGAGCTGTCCGGCGGTGAGCAGGTTTCGACCAACAATCGCATGGAGCTGATGGCAGCCATCGCGGCGCTGGAAGCCTTGAAGAAGCCGTCGAAGGTGGAACTGCACACCGACAGCGTCTACCTGCGCGACGGCATCACCAAATGGATCCACGGCTGGAAGCGTAACGGCTGGAAGACGGCCGACAAGAAGCCCGTCAAGAATGCCGAGCTATGGCAGCAGTTGGACGCGGCCCGTTCCCGCCATGAGATCGATTGGCGATGGGTGAAGGGGCACGCCGGCCACCCCGAGAACGAGCGCGCCGACGAACTGGCCCGCGAAGGCATGAAGCCATTCCAGAAGCGATGACGCGCACGGCCGGCTAATTCCGCGGCAGATTGGCCTGCCGTGGCATAATTGCGGCCGTCTCTTCGGGGACGCCCAAACGTCGCAGCGCATTCTCCATCCGCTTGCGTTGCTCAGCGACCACCGGATTCGTCGTTGCCCAGACTTTTTGCCATAGGACCATCGAGAAACGGGGAACGCGCTCCCTGTACTCGGCCATGGCGGCGTGTGCCTTCTCCATCTCCCCGAGACCAACGTAGGCGATGGCGAGCAATTGCGCGGAATGGGAATAATCGCGATTGGCCTGGCGCGACCGCGCGAGCCAGCCCACGGCGGCCTGATCGTCGCCGATGTGAAGCGCGGCCATGCCGGCCCAAAAATTCACCACGTAGATGCTATGGTCGGTCGGATTCGACAGGATGGCGCGCTCGAGGTGCCCGATCGCTTCGCGAGACCGTCCCGCGTCGATCTTTGAACGGCCCAACTCTGCAAGTGCGGGTGTGAAATGCGGGCTGAGGGACAGGGCATATTCGAACGCAGGGATGGCATGATCGACGTCGCGGCGGGCGCGCAGCAGCGATCCACGGAGTTGGTGGGCGTAGTGATAACGGTTGTCCAACTTGATCATGCGTTCGATAGCATCTTCCGCCTGGGCGAGCATGGCTACATGCTGTTCACGCGGAAGCCAGCCGTTATGGACTTGGACGAGCTTGGAGTGCGCGAATCCTTGTAGGGCCAGGATTGAACTGGCATCAAGTGCGAGAGCCGCTTCGAAGCGGTCCAGCATGTTGGCGACGCCCAGGGAGCTGGGGTCCGCTACCAGGATGGCCATCCCTTGCAGTGCGTAGTGATCCGCCTCCGGTCTCGCCGGCAGGGGTCTTCGGGCCTCGACTTCTCGAGTGCGCACAGAGAGCTGGCGTGCGATCCGGCCAGCAACGCGGTCCGAGGCGCCGGACTGCCCCGGATTGAATTGGAAGGATTCGGACCAAGTCGTTTTGCCAGATACGGTGTCGACGAGCTGAACGTTGACACGCTGGTGGTCTCCCTCCGGCCAGAGCGTCCCGCTCAAGACGTACCGGGCGCCGCCCCCTGCGAGACCCATTGGCCTGACGCCCTGGTTCGCGGCCGGAGTGACGAGTTCGAACCCGCGCGCGCCATTTCTGAATGTGGTTCGGACGCTGGCGGCAAAGGCTGCTGCCGGGTCATTGGCGCCACTGGTTGAACCCAGCACGGTGAACGGGAGCACGGCGACGGTCGGGGTGGCCATCATCGTCGGCGTCGCGGTGTCGACCGACGCGGACATCGGGCGCGGCCAGACGAGCCATGCGCCGACGAACAGAGCGGTAAGCAGGGCGGCTACAGCCGATGGTCTGTCCAGCCGGAAGCGAGGCCGCGCGAATTTCGCGATCACGACGGTGGGCCAGCGCCGGACGACTGGCTCGCTGTCGGCAGGTCTCACAACCGGCGACGGCACCGGCGGCTCAGAAGTCACCTCCGGTTGAAACGCGTACCCGCGCCCGGATACCGTCTTGATCATCCAGCGGGCGTCATCGCCCATGGCGCGCCGGATCTCTTTGACGCACTGGGCGACAGACTCGGTGGGATCGGCTGGTTTGATGGCCCAAAGCGCGTCGGCCAAGTCCTGGCTCGAAACGACTGAGCCGGTCCGTCGCGCCAAGTACTGAAGCACCTCGAATGATTGTCTCCGCAGAGGAAGTTCAGTCTCGTCTCGTCGCAGCACGCACCGAACCTGATCGAGGGAGAAGCGATCGAACTGTAGGGATTGTCGAATGTCATCAAGCATTTGACGCGCCACTTCAGAACTCTTCGGAAAATATCAGAAAGCTTCGGACGACTACGGTGCTTTCACACCAATAGCATTAACACCCGATCATGCAGCTGCCTAGCCGGATCGGCTTCAGGGGATCTGCCAGCAAGAGCGCCAACGGCTGATCACAACTGAGTGGCGAACCATTGGAGGACTTTCATGCGCCAGTCAGCGACGTGGTTGTTGGCAGTCACAACACTGTTCACGGTACCGCAAGCGCCGCGGGATGCGCGCGCCCAGACCTACTCGGAGGCTGTGGTCTTCGGGGATAGCAACCTCGATTCCGGCTACTATCGCGCGTTGCCGAGCACGGGAACGTCAGCAGCCTTCGATGCCTTGTGGCCGGCCGCAGTTGCCTCAGGAGCTGGCGCGGCAACGTCACGACCTGGCCTGATGAACTCGGAGCATCTCGCAAATTATTTCGGCTTGGACCTCAAGCCCTCGAACCAAGGCGGCACGAACTACGCGACCAGCAGTGCGAAAAGTGTCGCGCTCAATACGGCCGCCAACGGCGGTCGTCTAGCAGCCGTACCAACGGCCAATCAGATCGCGGCGTTTCTGGCATCGCGAGGCAACGTTGCCAGTCCCAATGCCCTGTTCCTTATTCACTCGGGTGACAACGATGTTGAGTACGCCCATGGCGACACTGCTGCCACAAGCCCGCCTGCCGATCCAACAGCTTACGTCGTGGCGCAGGCGAACGCGCTCGCGACGTCCATCGTATCCCTGCACACGGCGGGCGCCCGACGTATCCTGGTGCGCTCCCTTAACGAGCAAATTGCGCCGGCGGCCTCCAAGCGAGCTTTGAGAACCGCGCACAACACCGCGCTTTTCGGAGCCCTCGCCGGCCTCGGCAGCGCCGTAATCAAGGCCGACTTCAACAGCATCTTCCTCGCGATCATCGCCGATCGCGCGGCGTTCGGCCTCCAGGAGTTTAACAACGCTCCGTCGACTGTTGCCTGCACTGTGCCTGCTGGGGTGACTTTTGGCCAGGCACTGCTCTGCTCGACAGCGCCCGGTGCCCCTTCGACGCTCGTAAACCCGACCGCCGACATGACGCGCCTCTACGCGGACTCGGACCATTTTGCCAGCGCGGGCCAGAAGATCGTCGCAAACTTCTACTACTCGCTCCTCCCTCAGGCGACCTCCAGCCCGCTGGTGGCGGCGGTGCTGCCGTCGAGCCGGTCGGTGCAGGTCGGCAATCCCGCGACCGTGTTTGCCACGATCATAAATGCGGGAAGCACGGCCCTCAACGGTTGCCGCATCTCGCCGGTCACCACCGTCAACGGCCGCTTCTCGTTCCAGACCACGAACGCGACCAACCAGCTCACCGGCACGATCAACACGCCGGCCACGATTGCCGCAGGCGCCGCCCAGAATTTCCTCATCGCCTTCACGCCAACGGCGGCGCAGGCCTCCGGCGACGTCCGCTTCGTCTACGTATGTGCCGGCGTCCCGAGCGCGCTGCCGCTGACCACCGTCAACACGCTGCGGCTGTCGTTCGATACCAACCCAGTTGCCGATATGATCACGATCGGGGTGACGCCGAGCAACGACGGGTACGCCCGCATCTCCGGGCCAATGGGCGCCGGGTTGTTCGTGACTTCGACCGTCAATATCGGCGCGGCGGCGACGCTGACGGCGCGGGTCCGCCTGCTCGACGCCGCGACGGCGTTGACCGCGACCGTCTGCCAGACGAACCCGGCCAACGGCGTGTGTCTGGCGCCGCCGGCCGCGAACATATCGACGACATTCGCCAACAACGTGCCGACCACCTGGGCCGCGTTCCTGCAGGCGACCGGCGACATTCCCAATGATCCCGCCCGCTACCGCATCCTGTTCGAGTACGTCGACGCGGGCGGTGTCGTGCGCGGCTCCACGTCGACCGCGGTCACGACGGTAGCGGCCGACGTGAACCAACTCGCAGACCGATAGAGCGGGTTGAAGGATTTGGAAGCTCAACAGAGAAAGGTAGCGACATGACGACCCCCAGACGGCACACCACACGTACGCTCGGCGTTAGCAGTCTCGTGACACTCGCGCTTTCGGCATCGACGGCGCTGGCGCAGAACGTCACCGGCTGCGGGACGGCGGGACGAGTTCCCGTGTTCAACGGGCCATCATCGTCAGGCAATTCCGTGCTGTTTCAAAGCGGCCCGCAGATCGGCCTCGGCACCACGGCGCCGCTCGACTTTATGAGTGTAAGTTTCAACAACACCAGCGGCACCAAACCGGCTTTGCGCTGCAGAACACGGCGGCCACCGGTTATTCCGGTGCGCTGATGTATCGACCACACCGGCGCGCTCGGCGTGTTCCAGGGCTTCAACAACAACACCAAGGAATACCGCATCAACAACATCGCGGCGGGCGGCACGATCAATTTCCTGCAGGGCGCCAATTCGCGGTTCGATGTAGACAGCAACGGCAATGTCAATATGCGACTGGCAAACTACTTGAACGTTGTCGGCGACATCTACGGTAGCAAAAACATTTTTATGCCGACGGGCAACTGCCGGAAGCCTCTTCTTTGGCGGGAGGACGGATCAAGGCCGAGAACGGCCTCAGGTTGTTTTCGCTAGATTCGGCGGGCGGTGGGTTTTTCGACGTCAGGGCATCGACTCCTACAAATGGCATGAGGTTCCGGGTTGATACCATAAATGGCGCCGCCGATAGAATGGCGATTAATGCCAACGGCAATGTTGGCATCGGCACCACCACGCCGGTCCTGTCGAAGGTCCAAATCTCTGGCATCAGCACGGCGCCTACCACACTTGGCTTTCATTCTCTCGCAAATCGCGGTTCGTATTTAACGTCAATACGAGGAACTCAGTTCCTATTCCACTGGAGGGCTGTACTCCAACAGTCATATCGCGGCTACCGAATACTATGCCTTTTCTGACGAACGCACCAAGAGCATCGACGGGCGCTCGGATTCGGCGCGTGATCTGGCGACCTTGGCCGGCATCGAAGTCACCGACTACACGTATCGCGATATCATCGGCAAAGGCACGGGCAAGCAGAAGAAAGTCATCGCGCAACAGGTTGAGACCGTGTTCCCGCAGGCTGTGAAACGCAGCGCCGACGCCCTGCCCGACATCTACAAGCCGGCGGACTTCAAAGACGGCTGGGTGCATCTCGCAACCGATCTGAAGGTCGGCGATCGCGTGCAGCTGATCGACGGCAGCAAGACGGACACGCACGAGGTGCTCGAAGTCGCCGACGGAAAATTCCGCACCGAGTTCAAGCCGACGGCGACGGCGTGTTCGTCTACGGCCGCGAGGTGAATGATTTCCGCACTGTCGACTACGACGCCATCGCCATGCTCAACGTCTCGGCGACGCAGGAACTGCATCGCCTCGTGCAATCGCAGGCGGCGGAAATCGCGGCCTTGAAGCAACAGACCGCGCGGATCGCGGAGCTGGAGCAGAAGATGGCGCAGATCCTCGCCGCGGCACAGGGCGCGCCGTCCGTCACCAAAGCGAGCTTCGCTCTGGCTCCAGGGCGTTGACAGCGGGGTGCGGGATGTCTGGGGCCGCCGTTCGCGGTGGCCCCGGGGCCAACCGCCCGAACGACCGCGACACACTCTTTCCGGCCTACGGGCCAATCTTTTCGTGTCATCCCGGCATTTTTTGCCGGGATCCATCGTGCCGGAGGCGCGTCAGTGACTGAAGGCCGGTGGCGCGCCGGCGACACCCCTCACGCGCCGAACCCAGCGGAGGGATGGGTCCCGGGGACAAGCCCCGGGATGACGATGTTTGGTGAATTCGATGCGACCCCAATACTGCAGACCCGATACTGAATTGAGAGTCTCGAGCTCACGCTCGAGGCTCTCAATTCGTTTCGGATCACCTTGACAGGGCCGAGATCGCGGCGACGCGTCGCGTGATCAAGCGGCGCCGAGGCGCCGGAGTACGTCGGCTTTGAGCGCGGTGAGCCCGGACGTCCAGGTGGCGCGGCGGCTGGCGACGAGGTTCGCCTCCGACCGCAGAATGACGCCGTCGTCGATCACTTTCAGGCCATTGGCCTTCAACGTCGAGCCGGTCGAGGTGATGTCGACGATCAACTCGGCGCTGCCGGCCGCGGGCGCGCCTTCGGTGGCGCCGAGGCTCTGCACGATCCGGTACATGGTGACCGGTTCGCCCGCGCGCGCTGCGCCGCCAAAGCGATGGCCGCCAAAAAATCGCCGCGTGATGTTTGTGTATTTGGTTGCGACCCGCATCCGCGTGCCGTGACGGCGGCGATAGAGGACGGCGGCTTCCTCGAGGTCGGCCATCGTCGCGACGTCGATCCAGAAATCGGGCACCGCGACGACCACATCGGCATGGCCGAAGCCGAGCTTGCGCAGTATCTCGACGTCGCTCTCGGCATCCGGCAACGTCTCACGAATGAGGTCTTCGCCGGTGACGCCGAGATGCGCCTCGCCGTTGCGCAACAGGTCCGGGATTTCCGACGACGCCACGAACAGGATTTCGACGCCGGCAAGGCCCTTCAGCTCGCCGCGATAGCCGCGTTCGTGACCGGTCTTGGCGAGCACCATGCCACCCTTGGCGAACAGTGCCGCAGTGTCGTCTTTGAGGCGGCCTTTCGAGGGCACCGCCAGCATCAGCGTCTCGACTCTCGGTCATGGCCGCCCTCCGCGAACCGCCAGCAACAGGCGCTCGGTGTGCAGGGCTGCGCCGACGGCGGGAACCGACTGCGTGCCGCTGATCGCGTGTACGAGCGTATCGTAGCGCCCGCCCCCGCCCATCGGCGTCGCGTCATCGAGCACCGGCGACAGCACCTCGAACACGAAGCCGGTGTAATATTCGAACGCCCGGCCAAAGCCGGCCGCGAACGTCGCCTGCGTCAGATCGATGCCTTCCTCCCCCGCCATCGTCAGCCGGGTCTCGAAGGCGCGGATCGCTGTCTCGATGTCAATACCGCTGCCCATGAGACAGGCCCGAATCTGGCCCGCGGCCTGATCGGCGGGGCATGACAGCTTCAAATAGGCCTCAAGCAGATCGGCAGCCCGGCGATCGAGCGGCGGCGCCGCCAGATCCTTCGCCAGATCGGCGAGCTGGGTCGCGACCTCGCCCAGCGTCCGGGTGCCGGCGATGGTCAACCCCTTGGCCTCGAGATGCTGCTCGAGTGCCGCGACCCCGCCCGGCCCGCCGGCAATCGCAATCGCCTCGCGCAGCTCCGCCGTTTGCCCGCCGCCCACCTGACCGGGCCCGACCAGGCGGGCAAGCTGGCTGCGAAAGGCCTCGGTGCGCCAGAAATGATGCGCCAGCCGCGCCCGCCAGCGCTCGGGCATATCGATCGCCGCGAGCAGCGCATTGAAGACGCCGAGATCGCCAATTCGCAGGCGGAACGCGCGCAGCCCTGACGCCCTGACAGACGCCACCGTCAATGCCAGGATCTCGACCTCGGCCTTGACCGGATCGTCGGCGCAGAAGGATTCAATGCCCGCCTGCCGGAACTCGCGCGGGCGGGCAATGTCGCCGCCCTGCGGCTGATAGCGGAACACGACCCCGTTGTAGGCGAAGCGGGCCGCGGCCCGGTCGCGACCATAGCGCGCGAGATAGAGGCGGCAGGCGGGGATCGTGAGATCGGGGCGCAGGCACAGCTCGGAGCCGTTCGGGTCGGTGAAGACATAGGTGCGCGCACGCAGTTCCTCGCCGATCAGATCGAGGAACACGTCGGCGGGCTGAATCACCGGCGGCGCGATCGGCTCGAAACCGGCTCGCGCGAAGATTGCCATGATGATCGTTGCCTGCCGGTCGAGGGCCTCGATCCAGCGCGCGGACACCGGCAATTCGGCTGGGGGAATGCGCGGCGCCAAGCTCAACCTCCGTGGCGGGCGAGAATGTCACGCACCGCGGCGACGAGGCCGCCTTCGGGCACCGACATCTGGGCGGGACGGGCGGACTTCCACTCCGCGTTGTCCTTGATGGCAGCGGCGGCCTTGGCGCCTTCGATCAGGTCCTTGATCTGGACCTCGCCCTTGGCGCGCTCGTCGGAGCCCTGAATGATGACGCAGGGCGCGCCGCGCTTGTCGGCGTATTTCATCTGCGCCTTCATGCCGGACGTGCCGAGATACATTTCGGCGCGGATGTCGGCGGCGCGCAGGTCATGCGCCATCTTCTGGTAGCGCGGCAGCTCAGCCTTATCCATGACGAGCACAACGACGGGGCCAAGCGTTTGCGCGGCGCCCTTGTTGACGATCGCGAGGGCCGACTGCAGCCGCGACAGGCCGAGCGAGAAGCCGGTCGCGGGAACGCGCTGGCCGGTGAAGCGGGCGACCAGATCGTCATAGCGCCCGCCGCCGCCGACCGAGCCGAAGCGGACGGTCTGGCCGTCCTCGTTCTTGACCTCGAAGGTCAATTCGGCCTCGAAGACAGGGCCGGTGTAGTAGTCGAGGCCGCGCACGACGGAGGGGTCGAAGGCGATGCGCTCGGCGCCGTAGCCGGCGGCGCGGACGCAGTGCTTCGATCTGCGGCCAGCTCGGCGCAGGCCGTCGCTGGCGCGGGCACTTGCTGGCAGACGAGCGGCGCGACCTTGCCGATCAGATCGCCGCCGACTGCCGTCGAGGCTTCGAGGAATCCGCACGATCGGTCGTCGATCGCGCCGGCCTCGAGGTTGGCGCCCGCGGTGAAATCGCCGCTCTCGTCCTTGCGGCCTTTGCCGAGCAGCAGCGCGCACGCCGCCGGCTGCCGAACTTGTCGTACTTGTCCATGGCGCGCAGCACGGTCAGGCGCCGCTGCGCATCGGCATCGACTGGTCGGGTCGATGCCGACAGTTCCAACAGGCCGTCGAGCACCTTGCGATTGTTCAACCTGATCTTGAACTGGTCCTTCGGAATGCCGAGGGCGGCGATCACATCGGCCATCAGCATGCAGGCTTCGGCGTCGGCGGCGACGTTCTCGGTGCCGACGGTATCGGCGTCGCATTGCATGAACTGGCGGAAGCGGCCAGGGCCCGGCTTCTCGTTGCGCCAGACCGGGCCCATCGTGTAGCGGCGATAGGGGGTCGGCAGCGATTGCTTGTGCTCGGCGACGTAGCGGGCAAGCGGCGCGGTCATGTCATAGCGCAGCGACATCCAGGTCTCGTCTTCATCTTGCAGCGAGAACACGCCGGCGTTGGGCCGGTCCTGATCGGGCAGGAACTTGCCGAGGGCGTCGGTGTACTCGAAGGCGGGCGTCTCCAGCGGCTCATAGCCATAGCGCTCGTAGACCTCGCGGATGGTGGCGAGCATCCGGGTGGTGGCGCGCAGGTCTTCGCCCGCCAGGTCCTGGAAGCCCTTCGGGAGGCGGGCGTCTGGCCGGTTGGTGCCTTTCGGCGTGGCGGCAACGGCCTTGGCGTCTGGCGCCTTCGACATCGGGCGGATTTCCTTCATTTGCGCCAAACCCTTGGGTCCGCGCTCGGTCGCGATCGGTTGGCGTGCTTATAGACCAGGGTGTCGCGCCAGCAAACCAGAAGGACTCCAGGCTTTGCCCAAGCCGTCAGACGCGGCGCCACCATCCAATGCCGTTATGGCTTGCAGGGGATCGCCACGGCCTCACAGGCGATGCGCCGGCCGGCCGGTTTGCAGCTGACAACCGCCTCCCGCGCCGGCGACCACCGTGCATACTCCGGCCCCAGGGCTTTCTTGGCCTTTACCTTGTTGACCCAGGCTGATCGAGCCCGGCTTCGTGCCACACGCTCCAGCACTGCCGGGGCGCCAGCGGCCTTGACCAGCTTTGGCCCGCAATCCTGCGCAACGGCCGGCGGCGCGTCTGCCAGCAGCAGCATCGCCGCAGTCGCGAACGCCATCCCCTTCACGATTGCAGGCTGCATCAGACCTCCGGAATTCCTTGCGGCAAATTATGCGTCGACAACGAGAACGCGATGACCCAGCGCGATCGGTCGTTCACGGCCGCGCGCCCGGTCGCGGCCTTTACTGCATGCACGGTGTTCCCACAAAAATGCAATAGACCACGTCATCGTTGCGGATGCAGCGTTCTTCGATGTCCTGCGCCGCTGCCCAAGCCGCATACTTCGGACCAAGTGCCGGCAGCGCACGAACTTTGGCCCGCCAGGCTGCCCGGGCCTTGGCGCGGGCCAAGGTGTCGAACCGCGACGGTTCGCCCCGTGCGCGGACAGGCTCCATGCCGCAGACTGCTGCCGCGGTCTTTGGCGCCGATGACACCAATACCGCCCCGGCCAATGCCAAGCCGGCGACCCATTGCCGCCAACTGATTGCGCCATGCACCATTCTGATTGGCCTCCGTCTCGAAAATCCTTGATCGAGGCTATAACTCGATTCCATTGGTCATGTACCGAAATGGGTGCACAGAGCTATCCGCCGTTGCCGACCAAGCCAACTTTGAGAGAGACCCACATCATGGACAAGATCCCCGAACCCACCCTTGACGTCCGATCTGCGGTGACCGGGCGCAAATCGGTTCGCGGATTCAAGGCCGATCCGGTGCCACACGCCTTGATTTTGCGCATTCTCGATGACGCGGCGCGCGCGCCCAGCGGCACCAACACGCAGCCGTGGCGGGTCCGCGCCGTCACCGGCGCCGCGAAGGACCGCCTTACGCGCGAGGTCAGCGCAGCAGCGGCCAAAGGACCCAAAACCGACGAATACCGCTATAGCCCCGATCCGCTCCCCGAGCCATATCTATCACGGCGGCGCAAGGTCGGCTTCGAGCTCTATGGCATCGCCGGGATCGCTCGCAATGATATGGAGGGCCGCGCCCGCCAGGCGCTCAAGAACTACACGTTTTTCGGAGCCCCGGTCGGCCTCTTCTTCACGATGGACCGGCGGCTGGAATATGGCTCATGGCTCGATCTCGGCATGTTCATGCAAAACGTCATGGTGCTGGCGCGCGGCTACGGCCTCGAGACGTGCCCGCAGGCGGCCTGGGTCTACTTCGGATCGGCCGTGCACAAGGCGTTGCCGCTTCCCGACGACGAGATCCTGATCTCGGGCATGGCGCTCGGCTATCCCGATTGGGATGTCGTCGAGAACAAGCTCGTCACGGAGCGGGTGCCCGCCGCTGAGTTTACAACTTTTCTCGAGACCTGAGCGCGCTGGCGTTCGCAACCGGCCCATCCCGCCGCCAGGAGACGCCTTGAGCGCCACAAGCCCGCAACCCGCCGACGCACCGCCTGCCGACGCCAGCCGCGGCTTTCTTATCGTCCTGGTCGCATTGACATTCGTGATGAATACGGTCGGCCGCGGAGTCACTGAAACGTTCGCCGTGTTTCTGCTGCCAGTCCAGAAGATGCTTGGCGCCACACGCCCGGAGATGACCGCCACCTATTCGATCTACATGCTCGCCTACGGCTTTTCGGCGCCATTCGCGGGTCAGCTGATCGACCGTCTCGGCGCCCGCGTCACCTATGGCTTTGGTCTGCTGGCGCTCGGCGCGGGGTATGCGCTTGCCGGCGAGGTGACGGCGATCTGGCAGTATTACATTTGCGTCGGTCTGCTCGGCGGCCTTGGTTCGGCAACGCTTGGCATGGTGGTCGCCTCGAGCCTGATCTCGCGCTGGTTCACGACGCGGATCGGATCGGTGATGTCACTCCCCTACGCCGCGATCGGCGCGGGCATGTTGCTGTTCCCGCCGGCCACGCAGCTATTGATCGACGCATCCGGTCCACGCCAGGCGCATCGAGTTCTCGGGCTTGCCGTACTCGCGCTGATTCCGCTGCTGATGGTCTTGCCGCTCGGCCGGATGTCGCAAGGCTCGCAGACCTGGCGCCTGCAGCGGGAGCGGCAGACGGCAACCGCCAGCGGGCCGTGGACGGTCTCGGCCGCGCTCAGGACCGGAGCATTCTGGGGGCTGTTCATGGCCTATTTCTGGACCTCGGTCGCCGCTTACAGCGTGCTGCCGCAGTCGGTCGCCTATCTGATCGAGCAAGGATTCGACCCGCTGTTTGCGGCCAGCGCTTTCGGCATGGCGGGGGCGCTGTCGGCGGTTGGCATCGTGGTAATCGGCTGGATGTCGGACCGGTTCGGCCGGTTGGGAACGGTGACGCTGTCCTACATCTCATCGATCATCGGCACATCGTCGCTGATCGCGGTGGCCGTCATGCCGTCGCTGATCTTCGTCTACGGGTTCGTGATTTTCTTTGGGCTTATGCAGGGCGCGCGTGGCCCGATCATCGTGGCGCTGATCTCAATTCTGTTCCGGGGCGGGGCCGTGGGCAGCATTTTCGGCACTCTGTCGCTGGCGCTCGGCATCGGGGCAGGGGCCGGTTCCCTGCTATCGGGTTACCTGCACGAGATCACCGGCGCCTACCACGCCTCGTTCGCGTTGGGCGCGTTCGGCTCGGCGATGGGACTCGCGATGTTTTGGCTGGTCCCGAGCGTGCGGCGCGAGCAGATCCAGGCGCGCCCCACCGAAGGGCAAAGCCGACAGCCGACCGGCCCGATCACCTGAGGGCCGGTCGCTGGCGGTCACGGATGCTCACCGGGCCATCAGCAGCGGCAACGGACTGTGCGTGAGCAAGTGGCTGGTGGCGCCGCCAAAGATCATCTGGCGCAAGCGGCTCTGGGTGTAGGCACCCTTGACGATCAGATCGGCGCCAAGCTTCTGGGCTTCCGAAATCAGCACCTCGCCCGGCTTGCGACCGCCATTGCCGATCGACATCTCTCGGGCATTGACGCCGTTGGCGGCGAGCCAGTCCCGCGCTTGCTCGCCGCTGGGCCCGGGCACCGTCAGGCCGTCGATGCTCAAGACCGTCACACTCTTGGCCTGCCGCAGAACCGGCATTGCCGATGCCGTCGCGCGCGCCTGTTCGGTGCTGCAGTTCCAGGAGACCACGACGTTCTCGCCCATCACGCTCGGCGCCTTGGGGGGCGCTACAAGGACGGCTTGGCCGCTCTCGAACAGCGCGCTTTCAAGCGTCGTCATGCGCGGGCCACCACCACCCGCCGTCGGGCGCCCGAGGACGACGATGTCATAGACGCGCGCAAGGCCGCCGAGGGCGGAGTCGTCGATCGACGGCCCTCCACGCCAGCGGTGCTTGATGCCGTCGCATGCCGCCATGTGGCGCTCGAACTCGGCCCTCGCCTTGCCGACGAACTCGGCATCGTTCCAATCGGCCGGTGGGAATGTGACCGCAACGATCGGATCGGGTGCAACAATCTCGACGTGAATCGGGCGCAACGCCACGCCTTCGGTGGCGCCGCCGACGCGCCGCGCCAGCAACTCGGCGCACTTCAGCACCGAGATCATAATCTCACTTTGATCAGTGGGAACGAGGATCGACTTCATGGCCTACCTCCAAGAAACGGACAGTCGTGTGGAGCCATTCCGGCTTCTCACGCAACGAACCTAACATGATTTGTAGAAGTCGGCTGCAGAACAGTGAGCGCAATTGAAGATTAACCGTAGCGGCTCCAGCGCCTAATCGAGGTCCAGCGGATAGATGGGGCGCCGCACCTTCCGGAACGGCAATCGGCGGATGTCGTGCGAGGTGATCCCACCGCCCTCGTCTACCACGATGATCTCCGCGGCGATCGGCGCGTAAGCCGCCCGGAAATGCTGCATCGATTTGACGGCCAGGACGCTCGCCGCCTTCGGGTCGATGCCGCCGATTTCGAAGTAGCCGAGGTCGTAGTTCTGGAAGCGTTTGGATCCGATCACGATCGATACCCCGCCTACCTTGAAGGTCGCCGTCGGTCCGAGATTGATGTGCATGCCCGTCATCATCGGCCCGCGAATCGTGAAGCGGCCGTCCGAGACGCAGGTGACCTTGCCGGTTGCCATTATCGGGCCGCCGAAGCCCGGATCGATCTTGCCGCCGACCCGCAACGACAGTGTCGCGCCGACGCCGGCGTTGTGGCAGGCCGCGGCACTCTCGGGATCGAAGATCGGCGACATGGCGGCGTTTTCGAGCCCTGCATCGATCATGCCTCGCAGCAGGCCAGTCGAGTCCGAGTAGCCGCCGCCGCCGGGATTGTCTGCGAAGTCGGCGAGCACCACGGGCGAACCTGGCCATCCATTGCGCTTCGCACGCGCGACCGCATCGGCGACCGTGGAGAACGTCACGGTCTTGACGTGGCGCGTGTCCCAGATGTGTCCGAGCAGGCTGTCCGCTAGCTGCTGGTAACGTGCATCGGCTCCGTCGCCGACGACCACAACCGTCGGCCCGACCTCAGGGATGTCGGCCTTGTAGAATCCCGCATTCACCGATGCCGCGAGCACGCCGGCCTCCCGCTTGATCGCCGCGATCCGCTCCAGCGCGACGGTCATCGGCCCAGGTTGCGTGGTCCGGCCTTCGTCCACCCCCGTCATCGTCTTGGTGCGCGCCACCACCGTGCGCGGCCGGATCTTGCCATCGAGCGTTCGCGCGACGATGGCGACGGTCTCGGTGGCAATCTCGTACATGTCGATATGCGGATAGGTGCGATAGCTGACCAGGATATCGGCCTCGCGCGCCATTTTGTCGGTGACATTTGCGTGGAGGTCGAGCGTCGCGGCAATGACCACCTTGGAGCCGAGCACCGCCCGCAGCCGTGCCAGCAGCTCGCCTTCGCCATCGTCCACATGATCAGCAACCATGGCGCCGTGCAGGTTGAGAAGTACGGCATCGAACGGGCCGGAGTTCTCGGCATCAGCGAGAATTTCGGCAGCGATCGCCTCGTAGCACTCTCGGGTGAGCTTGCCCGACGGCGTGGCGTCGGCGACCAGCGACAGGACCATGTCCCAGCCGTTCGCTTTGCCGCCGTCGATGAAGGCGGCGATCTCCGTATTGGTGCCGTTGTAGACGGTCGCGACTTCGGCACCGCGATGGAACGCGCGCGACCGATAGGCGGCGAGGTCCGTTGGCAGCACGGCGAACGTATTGGTCTCGTGCTTGAAGCCGGCAATCAGGACGCGCTTGGGCATTGTGTTTCCGATGTGCTGATCAAACCATCACGGCCATGCCGTCGCGACCGGGATCGGCCCCGCCATCCAATTTTCCGTCGACGATGCGGATCGCGTGCACGCCGGCAAAATGGAAGTTCATCGGCCAGCGGCGCACGGTGTATTCTCGCCGCTGAAGCTCGGCCTCGGTCGAACGCAGCACACGGTTGGTGATGTCGAGCGTATCGGACGTGGCATTGAAACGCGGCGCGTGAACGGCCTCTAGCGCCGACATGCCGAACTCCACGACGTTGAGAATGACCTGCAGGATACCCATGGCGATGTAGGTGCCGCCGGGCGCCCCGAGCACCAGAAACGGCTTGTCATCCTTGAAGAGGATCGACGGCGCCATGGACGAGAACCGCGATTTTCCGGGCGCCAGCGAGCCGGGCCGGCCGGGGCGCGGATCGAACACCGCCATCGCGCCATTGTACATGAAGCCAAGCCCCTCGGTGACGACGCCCGAAGGTGTGCCAAGCGTATGGGTCATCGTCGCGCAGACGCCGTTCTCGTCGACCGTCGTGACGTGAGTCGTGTCCGCGCTTTCCTTGCCCCCGCCGCTCTTGAGGCGCGGCACGCGGGTTTTTTCGCCGCGTTTGATGCGCGCGGCCAGCGGCCTTGCGTAGTCCTTAGAGGTCAACTCGGCGAGCGGCACTGTGACGAACCGCGGATCACCGACCTTGGTATCCTTGTCGACAGTCGCGATCTTCATCGCTTCGGCGACCGTTGCGATGTAGTCCGGCGAGTTGTGGCCCATCGCCTTCAGGTCGAAGTTCTCGAGAATATTGAGCATCTCGATCAGCATGACGCCGCCGCCTGGCGGGCGGTTCGTGGAGATGCGAATCCCCCGATATGTGCCCCATAGCGGCTCCACGGTTTCAGGCGCCGCCGCCTTCAGGTCGGCGAGCGTGATCAGGCCGCCGTTCGCCGTCATGTCGGCCGCGATGCGGCGTGCGATCTCGCCGTTGTAGAAATCCTCGACGCCGTGCTCGGCGACCCGGCGCAGGGTCGATGCCAGATCGGGATTGCGCAACGTCTCACCGACGGCATGAAGCTTGCCATTCGGCTTGGCGTAGATTTTTCGCGTGGCTGGCAGCTTCGTCAGAAACTCGGCGTGCGGGGCGCGGCCTTCGGTCGGCACCTGGTTCCAATAGGCAGCGACGTGCGGGCGCACCATGAAGCCGTCTTGCGCATAGTGGATGGCCGGGCCGAGCAGGTCCTTGAGCCGCATCGTGCCATAGCGCTTCAAGGCTTCGTCGAGACCCTTGATAGTCATCGGCGAGGTGATCGCACCATAGCCGATTTCGTTCACGCGACCTTCCAGCAGGAAGCCGAAACCGTCCTCGGCTTCCCCGATCAGCAGCTTCTCCCACATGTCGGGTTTTACGCCGAGCGGTGCGCGGCCGTGAAAATCGTGACAGACGTGGCGGCCGTTCTTCGGGTCGTAAACCTGCAACGAGCCGAAACCGGCAATTCCACACATCTGCGGATCGACAGCGGTTTGAACCAAGGCCGTGGCAACAGCGGCGTCGACTGCGTTGCCACCAGCCTTGAGGGCCTCGATGCCCGCTTCGACGGCCTCAGGCTGGGCCGCGCAAACCATGCCGTGAGTCATGTGGGTCTCCTCGTTCAAGGCCTCAAGCTGCAGGTTGGGTCGGTGCGACCCCGCCCGTCAATAGCGGCCGTAGACAGTCACGTAGCGAAAAACGGCGGCCGCAGACCTGCGCCGCGGACGTGATCGATCAATGCAAGCGGATCAGCAGGGGCATTGTCGCCGCGCCAGGCAACGTGCTGGTCGGGGCGAGACAGCACCAGCGTTGTCGTGTAGGGCCCGTCGGCCCCGTGCGCTGGAGAAATATCAAGCACCGCGAACGGCACACCGCGCAACCGGGCTGCTGCCTCGAACCCGTCGGCTGCTAGTGTCGGATCAAGGCGCAGCAGGGTGAACGCCGGCCCAAGCGCGTCGTAGAGCGAGCGTCCGTCCTCAAGCCAGACGTGTGGTGTGCGGCAGCCCGGCACGGTCGCCGGCGTGAATGCGGACATGGTGTAAACAGGATGCGGCGCGCCATCGTAGGCGATGATCGGCGAGGCGTCGTAGTAGGTGCCGAAATTGAGACCGCCGCAGCAGTACTGGTGCACGTTGATCTCGCAGCAAAGGCGCCCCATCTCGGCGCGAACCCGGTCGCCTTCGGACCCCGGGTTTTCGATCTCTGGCGGCACGGCACCGCGCCGGCGGATTTCCTTTTCGGCATGCGCCATGGCGAAGCGCGAGACCTGCTCGGTGATCGGCCGGCGCTCCGCCTCGTAGGCGTCGAGAATAGTTGCCGGCGCCCACCCGCCGAGATGCGCCGCAAGCAGCCACGACAAGTTCATGGCATCGGCGATGCCCGCATTCATGCCGTAGCCGCCATAGGGCACCCAGATGTGCGCCGCATCCCCGGCGATGAAGACGCGGCCCTTGCGGAATTGCGAAGCGACGAGCCGGCGGCCATACCAGTCTTCTTTCGAGAGAATGTCGTAGCGGAAGTCCGGGCCGACACCCAGGATACCCCGCACGGCCTCGTCGCGATCGACGGCGTCGAAATCCGTCTGTTCCGGTCGCATATAGTTGAACACCATCCACCGCTCGCGGCCATCGATGGCGATCACATTGCCGTTGCGGCGTGGGTTCACCGTATTGGTCATCCACGCGCGCTCGAACCCCTGCAGCGTGATCAACTCCGGGGCGCGAATGAAGGTTGCCTGAACGCGTTGCACGACTGCGTCACCTTCGAGCTCCGCCCCGATCGAGCGGCGCACCAGCGACCGGCCGCCGTCACAGCCGACGAGATAGCGGCATGACAGCCGGCGCGATGCCCCGGTGTCGAGGTTGCGGGCATGGACGACGACCTCGTCCTCGTGCTGCTCGATGCGCTCGACCTCGGTGCGATTGAGGATCGCAATCTTCGGCTGGCGCTCTGCGTGGCGGAAGAGAACCGGCTCGAGGAAAATCTGATTGCCGCGATGCGGCGGCTCTGGCGTCGGCCAATGCCCGTCCGGACCGCTTTTGTCGCTGTAGCGATCGCGCCGGCAGGGGATGTGGATCCGCCCAAACTCGGGCCCGGTGAAGGCCGTGCGGTAGGCGATATCATTGGGGTAGTCCGCCGGCAAACCGGCATCGCGCAACGCGGTGGCGAGGCCGAGGCGGCGATAGACCTCCATCGAACGGGCGGAGACATGGTTGCACTTGGGCTCCGGCGGCTCGGCCGGATAGCGCCGCTCGATCACCATAACCTCGATGCCGCGCCAAGCCAGATCGAGCGCCATCGTCAGGCCAACGGGACCACCGCCGACGATTACTACGGGCGCTTCATCCATGGCCACCATTTCCAGCCCCGGCAATTCGAGACACCGGTTTCGTCACGCCTCCGGCAGCTTGATCGGCGGCGCCTTGAGCGGCCGGCAATCCGGCGCGATCGTGAGTTTGGCGCCGGTTCGGCGCACCACCTCGGCCGCGGTCATGCCATCCAGAATTTCTCGTGCGACAAAGCCCGACGGGGTTACGTCGACGACGGCGATGTCGGTGTAGACGCGCTTGACGCAGCGCTGTGCCGTGAGCGGCAAGGCGCAGGCATCGACCAGCCGCGGGGCACCCTTGCGCGTGTTGTGCTCCATGATCACCCAGAGCGAGCGGGCCGCCGCGGCCAGGTCCATCGCACCACCGACCAATGGACCCTTGTCCGGTACGCGCATGTCCCAGTTGGCGAGATCGCCGTTGACCGCAACCTCGAAGGCGCCGAGCACCGACACATCGATATGGCCGCCGCGGATCATTGCGAACGAGGCCGCTGAATCGATAATGGTCGCGCCGGTCCGCAGCGTCACGCGCCGAGAGCCCGCGTCGACGAGATCGGTATCAATATGGCCTTCCGCCGCCAGCGGGCCGACGCCGATCACTCCATTTTCCGACTGCAGGAATACGTCGAGTTCCGGCTTGATGTAGTCGGCAACGGCGAGCGGCATGCCAAGGCCCAGATTTACGAGCGTCCCGTCGGCCACGTCCTGGGCGGCGCGCCACGCCATCTGCAAGCGGTTGAGCGGTTCGGCCATGCTGTATTCCTTCCGGGTCAGTTGGGCGCCTTAACGACGCGATCGATGTAGACGCCCGGAAGCTGGGCGCGCGTGTGGGGGATCGGTTCAGGCTCGATGGCGCGCACCTCGGCGACCGTCAGCCTTGCGGCCGTCGCCATGGCGGGACCGAAGTTCGCTTGCGCGAAGCGAAACGTCAGGTTGCCGTAGCGATCGGCGGTATCGGCGCGCACCAGCGCCAGCTCACCCTCGATCGCAGGTTCGAGCACATAATCGCGCCCCTTGAAGGCGCGCACCTCTTTGCCGCGCGTCAGATCCGTGCCGACGCCGACCGGCGTATAGAAGGCTGGAATGCCGGCGCCACCGGCGCGGATCGCTTCTGCAAACGTTCCCTGCGGCAGGCAGACGAGCTCGATCTTGCCAGCCTTCAGAAGCTTCTCGAACGGCGAGAGATCCTTGCCAGCGCCGCGTGCTGCCGAGCAGATGACCTTGGCGACTTGCCCGGCTTCGATCAACTCGTGGGTCAATGAATAGCGGTGCGTCGCCGAGTTGACGACGAGTGTCAGACCTTTCGCACCCCGTTCGCGCAATCCGCGGATCAGAACGTTCGGGAAGCCAGCGCCACCAAAGCCTGAAATGAAAACCGTCGATCCGTCCTTCACGCCGGCCAGCGCCTCGGCGGCGGTGGCGACTTGCTTGTCGATTGGCATGTGCGATGACCATCCTGCTTGACCGGTCGAGAGTAGCCGCCATTTGCGGGCTGCGCGAGCCCCGACTTGACGGTCGGCGAAAGACCATTTGTAGATGGCGTGTCAGGACTGCTCAGGAGGGTTTCATGCGTCACGTCACGCTTCGCACTGGCGAGAAGATCCCGCAACTCGGCCTCGGCACCTGGCACATGGGCGAACGGAGCGGCAATCGTAGCGCCGAGGCCAAGGCGGTTCGAGCCGGCGTCGATCTCGGCGTTACATTGATCGACACGGCGGAAATGTACGGCGAAGGCGGCGCCGAGGAGGTTGTGGCCGAGGCCATTGCCGGCATTCGCGACAAGGTGTTCATCGTGTCAAAGGTCTATCCGCACAATGCCTCGCGCACAGGCGCCATCGCGGCCTGCGAGCGCAGCCTGAAGCGGCTCAAGACCGACCGCATCGATCTCTACCTGCTGCACTGGCGCGGATCGCACCCGCTGGCCGACACCGTGACGGCGTTCGAGACGCTCAAGGCCGACGGCAAGATCCGCCACTGGGGGGTTTCGAACTTCGACAGCGATGACATGGACGAACTGCGTGCCGTCAAGCACGGCGGCAGCTGCGCCTCGAACCAAGTGCTTTATCATCTGGGCAGCCGCAGCATCGACTTCGACCTGATCGGCGACTGCGCCAAGCACCAGACGATGGTGATGGCCTACTCGCCGCTGGGCCAGGGCGCGATTCTCGATGAACCCGCGCTCGCCCGGGTCGCGAAGAAACATGGCGTGACGCCCGCGGCCATCGCTGTGGCCTGGACCATGCGGCATCCCCACGTCGTCTCGATCCCGAAGGCCTCGAACCTGGCCCATGTCAAAGCCAATGCCGCCGCCGCTGACCTCGTCCTCGACGCCGACGATCTGGAGACCCTCGACGCTGCCTTCCCGCCGCCGCGCCGGAAGGGCCCTCTCGGAATGCTGTAACGGGCCAGGACCCTCGCCCATCATTTGATGACGATGCCGTGTCACTTTGAAGCCTATGCACGAGACGAAGGGACGCGGCGGATCGAGTGATAGGATCTGATAGCATTTTGCGTCCCATCGCAGGCAATACCGAGAGATTTGGGCCAGGAGATTTGGCACGTGGGTGACCCACAACTCGACCAGCTTTCCGTGAAGGAACTTCTGGACCTTCAGGCGCAGTTGCATACGGCGATCCGGGCGGCGATCCGGGCCCGCAAAGAAAGCAAGGCGAACGTGACCGCGCGGATCGACCTTGTGCCCGCCAAGCGCGACATGGCAAGTGAGCGCGACGCGTGGCTGGCCGCCCGGAAAAAGGGGATTTGAGGGCCGGTCGAGCGTCAGGGACGATAGGCCCGTCGCTATAGGTCCGGGCGGACCACCACCGTGCCGCGCTTGGCGCCGGCTTCGACGGCGAGGTGGGCGTCAACGGTCTCGGCCAGCGAAAATGATCCGGCGATGCGATGTTGGCGCGGGGCCTCACGCAGCCAGCGCAGGATATCCGACTGGGCCTGCCGGCGGGCGGCATGCGGCGAGTTGGGCAGCAGCACCGACTGGATCGTGACATTCTTTCGCATCAGTTCGGCGGCGGGAACCACCGGCGACGGATTGCCCCGCGAGGCGTAGAACGCGATCGTGCCGTTCACCGCGATGATGTCTCGCGCAACGGCGAGATTGCCGCCGAAATCAACCTCGACGATGCGATCGACGCCGCGGTCGCCGGTCTCAGCTCGGATGCGCGCGCCGACGTCGTCGGTGTGGCGATTGATAATGACGCCGGCGCCAGCAGCCCGTGCGTCCTCGGCATGGGTGGCGGTGCTGACGGTCGCGAGCACGCGTGCGCCACCCCAAACCGCGAGTTGGATCGCATAGTTGCCAACCGCCCCGCCGCCGCCGGTCACCAGGATCGTCTGGCCGGTGACGGGACCGGACGCGAAAACGCAGCGATGCGCGGTCATGCAGGGAATGCCGAGGCAAGCGCCCGCCTCGAACGGCGTCGTCTCCGGGAGCGCCGTGACGAGATCGGTATCGAGAGCAATGAACTCCGCGGCCGTGCCGAGGTTGCGCCCGTTGCGCTGGCCGTTGTAGAGCCAGACGCGGTCGCCTTGTTTGAACTTTGTGACGCCAGGCCCAAGTGCGTCGACGACGCCCGCGCCATCGCTGTTTGGAATGACGAACGGCGCTTCCATGGCATAGCCCTGGCCGCGCCGCCGGTTGCCGTCGGCCGGATTGACGCCGGATGCCATCAGGCGAATACGCACTTGGCCCAGCGCCGGCTCGGGCTTCGGCTGCTCACCGAACGTCAGCACGTCGGCGGCAGGGCCGGTTCGCGTGTACCAGACGGCGCGCATGGCGGGCATCGATCGATCCTCTGTACCAGCTATTCGCCGGCACCCTGTGCCAGGTGATCGCGCAATGTCGAGCCCACATAGTCCCGGCGGAAGAGCCCCCGCCGCTGCAGCTCCGGCACGACGCCATCGACGAAGTCGTCGAAGGCGCCGGGGAAGTAGGCCGGCAGAATCATGAACCCATCCGCCAGTCCGGTGGTGAACCATTCTTCCAGCGTATCCGCGATCCGTTTCGGCGTGCCGCAGATGACCCAATGTCCGCGCGCCGCCGCCGTGATGTTGTAGAGATCGCGCAGCGTCATATTTTCGCGCCGCGCGAGGTCGAGCACTGTCCGCGCGAACGAATGGCTGTTGTTGGTGAGCGGCAGCTCGGGCACCGGCCCGTCGAGCGGATAGCCCGAGATATCGTGCCCGATCCGATGCGAAACCAAAGTCAGTGCATTGGTCGGCGTCAGCCAGCTTTGCAGTCGGTCGAGCTGCGCCTTGGCTTCGGCATCGGTGCGCCCGATGATCGGCATCACCCCCGGCAAAATCGCCATATCGGCCGGCCGCCGGCCATATTTCGGCAAGCGCGTCTTGAGGTTGTCGTAGGCGATTTTCGCCGCAGCCGTGTCGCCGTTCACCACCGAGAATACGATGTCGGCATCGCGCGCCGAGAGCTCCTGTCCAGGCTCCGATCCCCCCGCTTGGAGGATCAGCGGATTGCCATACGCGGACTGCTCGATATTGAGTGGCCCGCGGACCTGGAAGTAGTGCCCCTGATGATCGAGCGTGCGCACCTTCGCGGGGTCCACATAGTCACCGGTGGCCTTGTTCTTGAGGATGGCGCCTGCGTCCCAGGTGTTCCAGAGCCCGCGCACCACATCGACGAACTCGCTGGCGATCTCATAGCGTTTGTCGTGCTCGTGATGGCGCTCCATGTTGAAGTTGCGCGCGGCGATGTCGGAGCTGCTGGTGACGACATTCCAGGCCACGCGCCCTTTGCTCAAGTGCTGCAGCGACTGGAATGTACGCGCGACAGTGTAGGGCTCGCTGAAGCTCGTCGAGACCGTCGCGCCGAGCCCGACGTGTCGCGTGGCAAGGCTCAAGGCCGCGACGGTTGTCGTCGGCTCCAGACGCGTCATGAACGAGGGATGGTCGGTCGGACCGGAGCCCAGGCTGTCGGAAATGAAGAATAGGTCGAACTTGCCGCGTTCGGCGGTCCGGGCGCCCGCTTCCACGGTCGGCCAGCTGCAATTGCTGTCGGCCGCATCCTCCATTCTCCAACCCGCAGAGTGATTGCCGGTACCGAGCCAGAACACGGCCAGATGCATCTGGCGCTTCGTCGCAGTCATACCGCCCTCTCCTAGTGCTCGCCGCTTGGGGAGGCACCTTGATCTCAAGGCGCTGGAGGCTTGGCCGATCAGGTCACTCGCATGTGCTTGAACATGTGGCGCTTGGCATCAGCGTCCCAGTCGGCCTTGAAAGGATGCTTGTCCTTGAGCGCGGCTGCGCGAACCGCGGCCGGCCGTGCGGAGATCTCGTCATGCAGGCGCTTCACGTTCGGCAGCTTCGCAAAGGCGTCGTCGCCGAGCACGAAGGGGATCAGGCGCGCCCATCCCCAGGCCGCCATGTCGGCAATCGTGTAGGTGTCGCCGAGAATGTACTTGCGCTTTGCGAGATGCGCATCGAGCACCTGGTAGTGCCGCATCGCCTCGAACTGGTAGCGTTCGTTGCCGTAGTCGTTGCCCTTGGGCGCGAAATGCTTGAAGTGAACCGCCTGCCCTGAATAGGGCCCGACACCTGTTGCGACGAACATCAGCCACGAGAGCAGCTCGCCGCGCGCCTTCGGGCTGCTGGCGGGCATGAACTTTCCGGTCTTCTCGCCGAGATAGAGCAGGATGGCGTTGCTGTCGAACACCGTGGTGTCGCCGTCGACGATGGCGGGCACCTTGCCGTTCGGATTGATCGCGAGGAACTCCGGTGCGAACTGGTCGCCCTTGCGCGCATCGATCGGCATGGCCTGATAAGGCAGGCCAGCCTCTTCGAGGAACAGCGCGACCTTGGTGGGGTTGGGCGAGCCGTTGAAATAGAACTTGAGCATGCGCGTCTCCTGGGATTGCTTGACGAGGCGGGCTCACCGTCACCGCCATTGCCCCAACCTTCGTCCCAATGCACGGAGAGAGCAAGAGGGCGCGGAAACTCAGAAGACTCCGGTCTGCGACAGCGAACCAATGAAAAGCGTCAGGCCCAGCAGTAGGACGGCGACCGAGCCGGCGACGCCAGCTGCGATCCGCACGCGTTCCGCCCACAGCGATCCGCCGCTGCCATAGCGCGCGGCCAACTCGCGCGAGCCGACCGCGAGTGCAGCCAGTGCGGAAACGGTGATCGCGGTACCGATCGCCATCGCGAAGGTGGCGAAGACGCCGGCCCAAAGCAAACCCTGGCTCAGGGCGAAGATGAGCACGAGGATGGCGCCGGTGCACGGGCGGACACCAACCGCGAGCGCGAGCGAGATGGCCTTCGACCAGGACCAGGCGCCTTCGAGCTGCTTTGGATCCGGCATATGCGCATGACCGCAGCACTCCGAATGATCGTGGCCGTCGTCGGCATGATGATGGTGGCCATGCGGGAGCTGGTGATCGTGCTTGTGACTGTGCCCATGACGGACATGGCCATGGTCATGATCGTGAAGCGCGTGCTCGTGGGGATGCGACGGCGGATGCCTGCTGACAGCTGCCGATGCTGGGCGCAGCTTGCGGAACTGGCTCCAGAGCAGCCACGCGCCGACCAGCGTGACGAGACCCCAGCTGATCGTCTCGAGCCAGGCTTCGGCGGACTTCACCGCGAGGCCCGTCGCCTGGAACGCGATCACCAAAATGCCGACCAGGATCAAGGCCGACAGCGCTTGAAAGAACGCGGCGAGAAACGAGATCTGGATGCCGCGGCGCACGGTCTGTCCATTGGCGAGCACGTAGGACGAGATCACGGCCTTGCCATGCCCGGGACCCGCCGCATGCAGGACGCCATAGGCGAAGCTCAACAGGGCCAGCGCCAGCGTCGCCATGACGGGATTGCGCGTGCGGATGTCGCGCACGGCTTGCGCCAGTCGCTGGTTGATCTCGGCTTGGCGCGCCGTGATCCAGGCATAGATGCCGCTCGGTGGCGCCGCCGCGGCGGGCGCGGGCGCGCCAGCCGATCGCGCAGCTGGCGGCAGGAAGGATTTCGGGGCCGCAGACGGGGCCGGGGCTGTGACGGGCGGCGCCGCCTGCTGCGCGACGGCGGGACCGTCGGTCAGCAGCAGCGCACACAGCGCCAGTATGGCAAACAGGCTACGCTGGATCATTTGGAGCCACATGCGATCTTGATCGGCCGGGACGCCGAATAGCCGAAATTCTGGGTGCCGAGCTGCTGCGAGAATGCCTCGCCCAGCTTTTGCGCGTCGGCGGCTTCCTTCGTCGCCTCACCGAGCACGACGCGGCAGTTGGCGGGGGCGCCCGTGATCTTGATGGGATCGGACTTCGCCAGCTCGAACGCGAGGAAGAAGCTCGAGTCATAAACGGCAAAGTTGAACTCGGGCGCGTCGATCAGAACCGGCTGCTGCAAAGGGAGCGTGAAATGCAGAGACAGCACTTTCTCTGAGGACGGCGCCGCCTTTTCCTTGTCGGAGCCGAAGATCGCTGTGCCAAGGCGCGAGAGCGCGCCCGGCTTCGAGGCATCGGGCGCGGCGGGAGGGGTCGCGGATGCTTGATCCGCGTTCTTGGGGGCGGTGGCGTGCTCAAGCCAGAAGTCTTTCGGCTCCTGCACCGCCAGATCCGTCCCGGCAAGTTTGGCATGAGTGAAGAACTTGAACTCCTTCAGGCCTTCGATATTGACCTTGGCAAGCTCGGCCAGTTCCTCGCGGGCATAGATGCCGTCGTTGTTGGTGTCGAGGCCCTGGATGGCCATGGCGGTATAGAACTCGTCGAATGTCCATTTGTGGCGGAAACCAACGATGCTGCCCTGCTCGACAAGGACCGTCGTCTCCACGTTGATCCAAACGTGCGGATGGGCGCGGGCCGGCGACACGGCCGCGCCGACCAAACCGGCGAAACCGACGAAAGCAGCAAGGCAGCGCAAGCGCGAGAGCAGGGCCATAGGTCGTCCAATCCATAAGAGCGGCCCCGAAAGGCCATTCAGGCATCCGGGCTGGTTAACGGCCAGACCGAGTGACGCACCATTCTACTCCGATCCGGGCGCGGAGGGCAGATCTAAGGGTTGACTCGAATAGGGTATGTTATAACGTCATTAACATGAGGGATAAGTTTCAGTCTCCCTTTGACTCGCCCCGATCAACCATCGGCGCGGTCTGTCGCCGAAGATCGCAGAACATATTGGAGTCATCGTGGCAGATCGAATTCGGGCAGGTCAAAATTGGAGCCTCACACTGGCCGCCGGTGGCCGCACGTCGCGGTCCCTACGCATGGTTTGGCTCATCTCCTGCCTGCTCGCGGCCAACGCCGGATCTGGTGCGGCCAACTCCGAGCCGAAAGTCGTTGTCACCATCAAACCCATCCATTCGATCGTGGCGGCCGTCATGCATGGGGGAGCCGGCGCGCCGCGGCTGTTGATCGACGGCGTGGGCTCGCCACACACGTTCTCGCTGAAGCCGTCAGACGCCAAGGAGCTGAATACGGCCGATGTGATCTTTCGAGTCTCGGAAGAGCTCGAGCCCTACACGATCAAAATCGCCCCATCGCTGCCGAAGCGCGTGCGGCTGGTGACGCTGGCCGAGACACCGGGGCTTACTACTCATGCCTTGAGGGCCAGCAGCGACTTCGAAGCGCACGATCATGGCGGTGCCGGGGACAAAGGCCACCAGCACGGGCATAAGCAAGGGCACGGTAAGCCTGCAAGCAAAAATGCTTCACGTCCGACGGCGGGCATAGACGGTCACATCTGGCTCGACCCCATCAATGCGAAACTGATGGCCCGCCAGATCGCAGATGTACTGGCGACGATCGCGCCCGGCGATGCGGCGCGGTTCCTGGCGAACGCGGCCAGCTTCGGAGAGCGCATGGATGTGCTCGACCGTGAGCTGGAGCAAGCGCTCGCTCCCGTGCGCCGCAAGGCCTACATCGTGTTCCACGACGCCTACCAGTATCTCGAGCGACGGTATGAGCTGGCGCCGGTTGGCTCGGTGACGGTCAGCCCCGACATCCCACCGAGCGCGAAGCGCCTCTCGGAATTGCGGGGCAAAATCGCCACGCTAAAGGCAGCCTGCGTGTTCGCCGAGCCGCAATTCGGGCCGAAAGTGATCGACACCATCGTCGAAGGCACGCTAGCGCGGCGTGGCGTGCTTGACCCACTTGGCGTGGCAGTCGCGGCGGGACCGGATCATTACCCGACGCTGATGCGGGCGCTCGCCAACGATTTGAGGGCATGTTTGGTCGGTAGCTCGTGACGACGTCGATCAGCCGCGCAATCCCGATCTGAGATTCGATCAGGTCGACAAAAACGCGACGGCTGCCGCGCTGACGCGCTGTTCCTGTCCGCCAAAGAAATGATCAGCGCCGTCGATGATGGCTAGCGATTTGGGAGCCGCAAGCGCGGCGAACAGTTGGTTCAGTTGCTGAACCGGCGCATGATCGTCACGGTCGCCGCAGATGAGAAGCTTCGGCTTGGACACAGTGTTGAGAAATGTCGGATCGCGCCGGCGGATCGGCAACGCGACGCCGATCAGCTTGTGGACGCGCGGGTCATCGGCACCGGCCCGCAGGCCGACCATCGAGCCAAACGAATAGCCGGCGACAATCACGGTCGAAACGGATTGACGGCCGAGCAGCGAGGTCACAGCAGCATTGACGTCGTCGATCTCGCCATTGCCGTCGTCATGCGTGCCGGTGCTGCTGCCGACGCCGCGAAAATTGAACCGCAGGGTGGCCATGCCGGCACGCTGAAATCCGTCGGCCAACGCCGAGACAACAGTATTGTGCATGTCGCCGCCGTAAAGCGGATGCGGATGGCAAACGATCGCGCCGATTTGCGGCGACGGCGATGGCAGCGAGAGCAAGCCTTCGAGCGTGATACCGCCGGCAGGAAAGGTGATCTTCTCTTCCACGGGTCCGACCTCCATGACAGGGGGCCCTTAGAGGACCAGCGGGGGACAGAGCCGTCAATCAGCAACGGCCCGGAGATGCCTCCGGGCCGCGCGTCGTCGTCAAAACGGCAATGCCGCGCTTAGGCCGCCTTCTCCAGGCCCTGCGCCCATTTACCGGCGGCGGCGAGGCCGTTCATCTTGGCGCGGTGCGAGAAGGCGCGCGAGCCGGCGGCGACGTTCTCGGTCTTGCCGCTCCACGACTTCAGAGCGGCGGCTTGCAGCGCGCGACCATAGGAGAACGTCAGCTTCCACGGCAGATTGCCCATGGCGTTCATGTAGTGGAGATGCGCTGTCGCATCCTCGTCCGACTGCCCACCCGACAGGAAGGCGATACCTGGCACTGCCGTGGGCACCGTGCGCTTCAAGACGCGGATCGTCTTCTCGGCAACTTCCTCACGCGAGGCCTGCTTGGGCGACTTCTTGCCCGAAATGACCATGTTCGGTTTGAGCACCGTCTGCTCGAGCGTGACGCGATTGTAGTAGAGTTCCTGATAGACTTCCTTCAGAACCCACTCGGTCACCTCGGCGCAGCGGTCGATGTCATGCGCGCCGTCCATCAAGATCTCGGGCTCGACGATGGGCACGAGGCCGCCTTCGAGACAGATCGCGGCATAGCGCGCGAGCGCGTGGGCGTTGGCCTTGATGCAGGTGTAGCTGGGGATGCCGGCGTTGATGTCGATCACCGCGCGCCACTTTGCGAACTTGGCACCGAGGGCAACGTATTCTTTTACGCGGCCGGGAAGCCCGTCGAGCCCCTCGGTGACGACTTCACCGGGGCAAAACTGCAGCGGCTTGGTGCCGCCGTCGACCTTGATGCCGGGGAGCGAGCCGGCGTCGGAGATGATCTTGGCGAGCGGCGTGCCGTCCTTGGCTTTCTGGCGGATGGTCTCGTCATAGAGGATCACGCCGGAGATGTGGTTCTTCATCGCGTCCGTCGAGCGGAACAGCATTTCGCGGTAGTCGCGGCGGCTATCGGCAGTGGACTCGGTGTTGATGCTGTCGAACCGCTTCTTGATGGTCCCCGAGCTTTCGTCGGCGGCGAGAATACCCCGGCCGGTTGCGACCATCGCTTGGGCGACCTGTTCGAGCGTCATTGTCATCGGAAAATGCCTCCACTGTCGTTGGATCGATCACGTGAAATGGGATCGCGGACGTTTAGCGCGGATGTCGCAACGTCGCCAGAGGACAATCGCTCCGGCCACGTTCTGGATGAATGCTGATCCACGTTCACGTTAATGCCACGCTAGCGATCGGGATCGCCCATCTCAAGCGGCGCGAGTCCCCGGCGCTCGCGCGCCATGGTGCAGGCATCGTCGCCGGGCTCGCAAGCGCGGCAGACGTGCGGCCGGTCGGCATAGATCCGGCAAGCAGTTGCCGTCCCGACCACGCCATCGAGCGCGGCACAGCGGTCACCCAGCCAGCGCATGCCGCCAAGCGACGGTGCGACGAGATCGGCCGGGATGCGATCGAGTTCCGCCTCGCTTTCGGTCGAAAAGCGCGGCCAATCGCCGGCGTAGGCGCAGCACGCGCCGCACGCCTGACAGGGCGACGCCGTTCTATTCGGGGCGGCGGCTCCAGAATTCGGCGGCTGCGGACGATCGGCGCCAACCATCGCCTATTTGTCTCTGACGCGGGCAATGGCCTTGATGCGCGGGCGCGGCCGGCCCGAGCGCTCGCCGATCTCGCGGTCCTGGGCCTCGATCAAAGACTGGGCGGCGTCATCGTCGCTGGCGTTGTCGAGCTGGGTGGCGAGGATCTTGCGGTTCGACGACAGCGTCCCATCCTCGTAGGTCACGTTGAAGAACAGCGTTTCGACGCGTGCCGTGGGTTTCTTGCGTGACATGGTCACCTCTGGTTTTGCCTGATGGACGTGCGGATCCCGCTCACGGCAGGGCGAGGAAACGGCACGCGACGTCCGGCTATCAGGAAACGGGGTTTGGGATCAAGCCTTCTGCGGCTCACGCATCTATAGGCTTGCGCGCAGCGAGGCTGTCAGAACGGCCCGCAACGTGGCGCCAATGCGGCCGGAGCGACAGGACGATGCAGTCTTGCCGCGGCATGTTGTCAGGCCTCGCCCCAGTCCCTTCAAGACCTCAGGCCTTGAAGCCCAACGAGCGCGCAATGATGTTGCGCTGGATTTCGCTGGTGCCCTCACCGATGACGTAGAGCAGTGCGTCGCGGTGAATTCGCCCGACGGGAGTGTCACGCATGATGCCGGCGCCGCCGAGCACGCGGATCGCCTGCTCGCTGACCCTCACGGCTGTCTCGCTGGCCACCAGCTTCACCTTGGCTGCAAACGCTGGATCGAGGCTTCCGCGGTCGACCCGCCACGCCCCGTGATAGACGAGCCACTTCGCGGCTTCGATCTCGGCTGACATGTCGGCGAGCTTGTGTGCGATCGCCTGATAGTCGCCGACGCGACGGCCGGCAACCAGCCGCTCGCCGGCATACCGGCTTGCGGCATCGAAGGCGGCCCGCGCCATCCCCAGCGCATTCGCCGAGACCCCGACACGGTTCTCGCTGAGCGACTCCAGGATCACCGGATACGTGCCAATGCGCCCACCCAGCAGACAATCGTCGGGCACGAAGGCGTCCTCGATGTAGATCAGGCCGGTCTCGGAACTGCGGATACTTTCCTTCTGCAATTTTGTGATCGCCAAGCCCGGATTGGGCATTTCGACGATGAACAGGCTGATCGCATGCGGGGAGAGCTCGGCCATCGTGCGGGCCGCGATCAACATGAAGTCGGCGATCGGCGCATTGGTGATGTAGAGTTTGCTGCCTGTCAGACGCCAGCCGCCGGGAACCTTCTCGGCGCGTGTCTTGAGTGCGCGGATATTCGATCCAGCGTCCGGCTCGCTCAACCCAAAAGCCGCGATCTTGTGGCCCGCAAGCGCCGGCTTGAAAAACCGCTGCTTCTGCTCGGGCGATCCCACCCGCCAGATCGGCCAGATCCCCAGATGGGTATGGGCCGACCAACTCGAGGCGAACGCCTGACAAACGTAGCTCATTTCCTCGCGGATGATGCAGTCGGCGATCTTGTCCATGCCCGTGCCGCCGTCGGCCGCCGGATAACGGACGCCCAGCAGCCCCGCTTCGCCCCACAGGCGGAATAGCTCTCTCGGGAAAGTCTCGGCTTCTTCGGCCTCGCGAACCAGCGGCGCCATATGCCGGGCGCAGAAGCGCTGCACACTGTCGCGCACCGCCTCGTGCTCAGCAGAGAACTCGAAATCTAGGGCCATTGCTGACTTTCGGAGCTACCGTTCTGCGCAAACCTAGCTGGCTTGCGCACAACGGCACAACCCTGAAGCCCGATGCCGAGGGAGGCGCGGGCCTCCCTCTCACTTCGGGGCAACCGCCGGTGTCAACCGATCAAACGATCAGCACTCGTTGCGGTAGCGGTGCCACCAGTAGGAGCTGCCGGTGTGGCGCGCTTTCCTGTGGAGCCAGGCACAATGGCCGCCGCCACTATTGTAGTAGGAGTAACCGTAGACCAGCGGCGCGGCCGCGTAGAATCCGAAATGCGGCCGGAACCCACGGTGATAGGCACCACGAAAGTGGTTCCCACCTCGATAGACGCCGATCCGTCCACCGCCTCCACCGCCGCGGCGAATGTGTGTCACGCCATCCGATTTCTCGATAGCGGTCGCGAGGCCTGTGACTGACGCGGCATTGGCCGACGGCGTCGATACCGTCACGGTTGCTGCCACCAGGGCGGCAGCGCACAAAGCTGTCTTGAGCATTGTCGTCTCCCAAGTTTGTTCCTTCCGCCGTGCGTTGCTTAAAGATGGTGTTTTTGCTGCCCCGGCGCAATGACTTCCATCAAACGCTCTGTTTCCATCCGATCGAAGAACCTTTTCTGTGCTGCCGGAAATCGGATGTATGCTTGGCTCGTCGACCGCCCCGAGCATCACCCGCATCAGCAATCGTCAGGAGGACATCGTGCGCTTGAAGAGTAAGGTTGCCATCGTTACCGGCGCGGCCGCAGGCATGGGTGCCTCCACCGCCCGGATCTTCGCCCGCGAAGGCGCCAAAGTGGTGCTGACCGATCTCAACGAGGCCGAAGGTGCGGCGATCGCCAAGGAGATCGGCGCAGCGGCGCTGTTCGTCCGTCACGACGTCTCGAGCGAGGCCGACTGGCAGAAGGTGACCGACGCCACCGTCAGGGCTTTCGGGCGGATCGACGTGCTGGTCAACAATGCCGGCGTCTCGGGCAGCGACCCGGACCGGCTCAGCATGGCAACGTGGGATCAGCAGATGTCGATCAACGCCAAGGGCGTGTTCCTCGGCATTCGTTCGGTGATCCCGATCATGCAGGCGCAGAAATCGGGCTCGATCGTGAATATTTCGTCGATCTCAGGGATCGCCGGGCAGAATTTCGTACACATGGGCTACAACGCGGCCAAGGGCGCGGTGCGCACCATGAGCAAGGCGGTCGCTGTCCAATACGCCGCCGACGGCATTCGCTGCAATTCGGTCCACCCGGGCCTGATGCCGGCCATGCGCACCTCGCGGATGAGCGCCGACCCCGACGTGCGCGCCCGGGTTCTACGCGCCGTTCCCATGCGCCGCGAAGGTCGCGTCGAGGAAGTAGCCAACGCCAGCCTGTTCCTGGCCTCGGACGACGCCTCCTACATCACCGGCGTCGAGCTGATTGTGGACGGCGGCTTTCTGGCACAGTAGGAACGCTCAAAATGCGATGCCGGCCTTGCCGGCGCCAATCACCGATCAGAGGACACCATGCAAGACACGTCGCCATCCAAGTCAGCTGCTGCGCCCTACAATTTCGAGGACCCGTTCCTGCTCGAGGACCAGCTCAGTGACGACGAGCGCATGATCCGCGATACGGCACGGGACTACTGCCAGTCGAAGCTGGCGCCGCGCGTGACCCAATCCTACCTCGAGGAAAAGACGGACCGCGCGATCTTCAGCGAGATGGGCGCGCTTGGCCTGCTCGGCGTGACGATCCCGGAAAAATACGGCTGCGCGGGCGCCAACTATGTCTCCTACGGTCTGGTTGCGCGCGAGGTCGAGCGGGTCGACAGCGGCTTCCGGTCGATGAACTCGGTGCAATCGTCGCTGGTGATGTACCCGATCTACGCATACGGCTCAGAAGATCAGCGCATGAAGTATCTGCCGAAGCTCGCGTCCGGCGAATGGGTCGGCTGCTTCGGCTTGACCGAGCCGGACGCCGGATCGGATCCGGGCGGCATGACGACCCGCGCCGAAAAGGTCGCCGACGGCTACCGGCTGAATGGCGCGAAGATGTGGATCTCGAATGCACCGTTCGCCGACGTGTTCGTGATCTGGGCGAAGTCCGAGGCGCATGGCGGCGGCATCCGCGGGTTCATCCTCGAAAAAGGCATGAAGGGCCTTTCTGCGCCAAAAATCTCCGGCAAACTCTCGCTGCGCTGCTCGGTCACCGGCGAGGTCGTGATGGAGAACGTCGTCGTGCCGGAGAGCGCGCTGCTGCCGAACGTTCAGGGCCTCAAGGGCCCGTTCGGATGCCTCAACCGTGCGCGCTACGGCATTGCCTGGGGCGCGATGGGCGCGGCCGAAGACTGCTTCTTCCGTGCCCGCCAGTACACGCTCGATCGCAAGCAGTTCGGCCGCCCGCTGGCCGCCACCCAGCTCGTCCAGAAGAAGCTGGCGGACATGCAAACCGAGATTTCGCTCGGCCTGCAAGGCGCGTTGCGCGTTGGACGCCTGTTCGACGAGGGCCGGATGGCGCCGGAAATGATCTCGATCATGAAGCGCAACAACTGCGGCAAGGCCTTGGATATCGCGCGGACGGCCCGCGACATGCACGGCGGCAACGGCATCCAGATCGAGTACCATGTGATGCGCCATGCCGCCAATCTCGAGACCGTCAACACCTACGAGGGCACGCATGACGTGCACGCGCTGATCCTCGGTCGCGCGATCACGGGGCTGCAGGCGTTCTTTTAAGGCGCGCCTTCGGATGCCCGGCCCGGCTGCGCGAGTGGGCAGCTGAAGGGCCAATCAAAGGCGCGCATCCGGCGCGTGAAGCGGCCATGCTGCGGCCTGTCCTGCATCCACCGGATTTGGACCGGCGCGTTCGGATGCGTCCAAAGAGGTGAGGCCAAAGGTCGGACAGCGCAGCCGAATCGGCCCTACAGAGCGGCTTTTTCCTTCGCGGCCATCCGCTGCTTCAGCTGCTCGGGCGTCAGGCGAACGATGTCCTCGTTCTGGTGCGAATAGAGATCGTACTTCTGCGTATCGAGGTCCTCGAGCACGATGCGGCCGGCGAGCACGTCGGCCTTCCAGGCCTCCTGCGCCGGCTGGCGCGCATGGAACTCGGGCATCACCTCGTCGGCAAAAAGCTTCAGGCTGTCGCAGATATCCTGGTGCGTCGTGCGGCCGGCCTGATTGAGCAGAATGACCTGATCGACGTGCGCAGCCTCGAACATCCGGAGGCGCTTGCGGATCGTCTCGGGCGAGCCGATGAGGCCATTGCGCAGTGCAGCCTGCGCCTTGTCGGTGTGCCGCCATGCCTCGTACTCGCGCCAGAGATCGCTGGTGCCCGGAGCGTCGACGCCTTTGCGGCCATAGTACGACAGCGCGAAGATGAAAAACGTCCAACCGGCCGCCTTTTCCAGGGCTTCCTCGTCGGTCTTGGCGCACATGAAACCGTTGACGATGGCGACGTTGGGGTTCTTCGGATAGTCGGTCAGCGGCTGCGCGTGATGCAGCAGGTTGTTGTAATACTTGTGCACCCAGGCCTTGGCGGCATCTGGCGAGACGAACGAGAAGCCGAGTGCGCCCATGCCCCACTCGCCAGCCTTGCCGATGGTCTGGATGTTGGAGCAGGCGACCCACAGCGGCGGGTGCGGCTTCTGGAAGGGCTTCGGAATGACGTTGCGGGCCGGGAAGTCGAAGTATTGGCCGTGAAACTCCCAGCTCTCCTTCGTAAACATGGGAACGATGGCCTTGACCGCTTCCTCCCAGCGGTCGCGCTTGTCGCGCACCCGCACGCCGAAGGGATGCAACTCGGCCGGGCCGGCGCCTTCACCCAGGCCCAGCTCGACACGGCCGCCGGAGATCAGGTCGAGCGTCGCCACTTTCTCGGCGACGCGATGCGGCTGATTGGTGGTGATCTGGATCACGCCATGACCAAGTCGAATGTTCTCGGTGCGCTGGCTGGCGGCGGCCAGGAACACCTCGGGCGCGGAGGAGTGCGAATATTCCTCGAGGAAGTGGTGCTCGACCTCCCACACGTAGTCGTAGCCGAGCTTGTCGGCGAGCTCGACCTCCTTCAGGGAGTTCTGCAGCAGGTCGTATTCGCTGCGCTGCCCCCAGGGACGCGGCAGCTGGTGCTCGTAGAATATCCCGAATTTCATGGTGCGCTGCTCCCTCGCTCCTGACCGGCCGTTGCCAAGGCTGCTGCGCCGCCCGATGCTCGATCGGACAACGCCTGGACCTCCTGGACAACCCCTACCGCCCTGCGGCGTAGCCTTGCATTCCCCGCGGATTGGCGGCGGCCTTGCGGCGCACACCGTCCTGCGACGCAGCGGTCAGGCGGCCTTCGGACCAGTCGGGCCCGACCTCGACTTTATGGCCGCGCCGCTTCAATTCCTTGATCGTCGCCTCGGGCACACGGTTCTCGATCACCACAACACCGGGGCGCGCGGCGCGCGGCCAGAAGGACTGTGGGAAATGCTCGATATGCCAGGCCGGCGCATCGATGGCTTCCTGCATGTTCATGCCAAAATGCGCGTGCCGGATGAAGAACTGCGAGGCCCACTGGTCCTGCTGATCCCCACCCGGCGTGCCCCAGATCATGTAGGGCTTCTCGTCGCGCATTGCCATGCCGACGGACAGCGTCGAGCGCGGGCGCTTGCCGGGGTGCAAGGCGCCAGGGTGCTGCTCGTCGAGCCAGAACATCTGCGCGCGCGAGCCGAGCGGCCAGCCCAGCGCCGGGATCACCGGCGACGATTGCAGCCAGCCGCCGGACGGCGTCGCCGTGAACATGTTGCCGTCACGGTCGATGATGTCGATGTGCACGGTGTCGCCGCGCACCATGCCGCTCGCCTCCACCTTGTCGGCGCCGTGACCGGTGTGGATTTCGCCGACCGTCGGCTCGCCGGCGCCGGCCGCCGACACCGCGACGCGCTTCTCCGAGACGCCCTTCATGATGACCTTGCCGCCGAAGCCCTCGACGGTGCCCGGCCGCTGCTCCATCGACGCCCAGATGCCGATTTCGCGGCGCCGGTCGGAGTTGTAGCGCTCAGACAGCAACGTATCCATCGGCACCTTGGCGAACTTCGGATCACCGTAGAACGCTTCGCGGTCGGCGTAGGCGAGCTTCGCGGCTTCGATCCAAAGATGGATGAAATCCGGATCGGTCGGCGACAGCTTGTCGAGATCGAAGCCCTTCAGGATCGCCAGCGTCTGCAGCATCGTCGGGCCTTGCGTCCACGGCCCCGGCTTCAGAAGATTATACCGGCCATACTTCAGCGAAACCGGGTCTTCGATGGTCGGCAGCCACGTCGCCATGTCCTGCGCGGTCAGCACACCCTTGTGGCGCCGGCCCGAGACGTCCATCACCTCGTTGTTGCGGCAGAACTGGTCGATTGCCTCGGCGACGAAGCCCTGGCTCCACGCCCGGCGCGCGCGGTCGATTTCGGCCTCCCGCGAGCCGCCGCCCGCCTCGGCTTCTTTCAAGATGCGAATGTAGGTCTCGGCGTGCTGGGCATTGCGGAACAGCGTGCCGGGCACCGGCACCTTGCCACCGGGCAGATAGACCGCTGCCGACGTCGGCCAATGCTCGCGGAACAGCTCTTTCACCGTCGAGATCGTCGCCGTCGCCCGCTCGACGATCGGATGCCCGTTCTGCGCGTAGCCGATGGCCGGCTCCAGCACATCGCGAAGGCGCATCGTGCCGTAGTCGCGCAGCACCTTCAGGAACGTCTCGAAGGTGCCGGGAATGCAGGTCGCAAGCAGCCCGGTCCCCGGAATGATGTCGAGGCCCAGATGATCACGGTAATGCTTGATCGTAGCACCTGCCGGTGCTGGCCCCTGGCCACAGATCACCTCCGGCTTGCCCTTGCGCTGGTCGTAAACGATGACCGGGACATCGCCGCCCGGACCGCACAAGTGCGGCTCCACCACCTGCAGAGTAAACGCCGCTGCAACGCCCGCATCGAACGCATTGCCACCCTTTTCCAGCATCGACATGCCGACCGCAGTCGCAATCCAATGCGTCGTCGCACAGACACCGAACGTGCCATCGATCTCCGGTCGCGTGGTAAACGCACCCGCATTGACGTTGGCCATCTGGTGGCTCCCTGAGTCATCGAGGTCCTAAAGTCGACCTCCACCTTAGCCTTGGACCCGAGCTTGATCTACCCGCATTGAGCGCCGTTGCGGCCATTGCCATGTGGAGTGGACTTGCCCGCAAGAGAGCGGCACTATCGGCGGCTTGCGCCTGACGCTCGCGCCGGAGGCTGTCGATGTTCGATACGATCCAACACATTGGGTACCTGACCGGAGACCTGGACAAGGCTGTCGCCTGGTTCGTGCGCGCCTTCGGCGCCGTCAACGCCGGCGGCGGCGCGCTGGCCGACGGTCCAGTCGTCCCGGGTGGAGGGCGCAACGCGTTCGTCCGCTTCGGCGGGGTGGAAGCGGAGCTCATGCAGCCCGCCGATACGCGCGCTCTGCCCAAGGACACACTGGTGATGCATCACGTCGGCTATGTCGTTGCGGATATCGCGAAAGCCGCTGCACAGGCGAAAGCCAAGGGTCTGTCGTTTCTGAGCGAGACGCCCTTCACCAATCCGGTTGGCCAGCAGGTCCATTATTTCGACCCGGCAATGACCCATGGCGTCCTGATCCACCTCACCCAGGTTCCCACGCGATCGGCCGTCGCCAGTCGCGGTGCCGGTCAGATCGACAGCATCATCCACCCCGGATATCTCGTGCGCGATCTCGACGCAGCGGTCGCCTGGTACGCCGACAAGCTCGGTGGCGTGAATGCCGGCGGCGGACCGTCCCGTCGCGGCGGGCGGGTAGCCTTCGTCAATTGCGGCGGCGCGCAAGTGGAACTGATTGAGCCGCCGGATGCAGGCACGATGAGCTCGGTTCATGTGCTCGATCACGTCGGCTATGTGACTGGGACCCTCGACGCCGACATCGCCGTCTACCGCGGCAGAGGCCTCCAGTTCGCGACGCCTGAGCCCGCGATCAACCCCATCGGCCAGACGCTGATCTACTTCGAGACCAGCACCAGCATGGGCAGCCGGATGCACCTGACTAAATTGCCTGCGTAGAACGGGAGTCCCACAATGGCGAGCCTCGGCAGCTTCGGCCTCGATGTCGGCATCTATGGCCCCCTCGCGACGCCCGACAGTATTCTCGGCCTCGCTCTGCACGCCGAGGCGACCGGATTTGACTCGATCTGGCTCGCCGATCACGTCGCCTTCCCAGTCACCTTCAAATCGGAATACCCCTACAGCGCGAAGGGCGATTTCCCGACCAAGCTCGACGACCCGCTGATGGAGCCGGTCGCTACGATGGGCGTTCTGGTCGGCGCGACGAAGCGGCTGCGCATTGGCACGGCTGTGTTGGTGATGCCCTATCGCAATCCGCTTCTGCTGGCGCGCATGCTGGTGACATTGGATCAGTTTTCGGGCGGGCGCATCGAGCTTGGCGCCGGCGTCGGCTGGCTCGAGGAAGAGTTCGAGGTTCTCAACACCGTCGACTTCAAGAAGCGAGGACTTGCTACCGACGAGGCACTGCAGATCTTCAAGGCAATCGCCGAGGGCGGCGAAGTCGGCTTCAACGGCGAGACCTATTCGTTCGCACCGGTGTTTTCGGCGCCCGGCTCCGTACAGCGCCCGCATCCGCCGATCTTGATCGGCGGTCTCGCAGATGCCGCGCTCCGGCGGATCGCGAAATTCGGCAACGGCTGGATCGCCGTCACCGCGAGCCCCGAAAAGCTCACTGAGCGGCTCGCCACCCTGAAGCGGATGATGGGCGAACAGAGCCGCCGCTTCGAGGACCTGTCGCTCGCCTACAAGATCTTCCTCAATATCGGCGAAGCCAAGCGCAGCCGCTTCGATGCCCGCGAGCCCGGCACCGGCTCGGCCGCTGACATCATCGATGATTTGAAACGGATCAAGGCCCTCGGCTTCACGCGTGTGATCGTGCGCTACCGGGGCTCCAGCGCGGACGAGATGAAGCGCCAGATCGACCGATTTGTCGCCGAGATCGTGCCGAAGGTTTGAACGGTTGGTATCAGGCCTGAGGCCGGACATCGGACTGCGCCGGCAGGGACTTGCAGTGTTTTGATGGTGGCTCACCATGCGTCAATTGCTGATTCTGGCTGTTTGCTGCATCGCAACTGGACTGGGGCTCACGGGGCACGCGTCGTCCGGCAAAGCTGAAACCGCGGGCCCCGTCGACCTGCTGCTGGTGCTGGCGGCGGATATCTCGCGAAGTGTCGACGAGCGAAAATTCAAGCTTCAGCGGGAAGGCTATGCTGCGGCGCTGACGCATCCACGCGTCATCGCGGCGATTCAATCCGCGCCCAACCAGCGCATTGCGATCTGCTACGTCGAATGGTCCGGTGAGGCGGCACAAGCCGTGCTCGTTGACTGGACGACGATTGCGAGCAAGGCGGATGCGGACGCCTTTGCCGGGCAAGTGCTCACCGCGCCCCGGCGGTTCATGGAGCGCACTGCCATCGGTTCGGCGATCGACTACTCCGTTGCACAGCTGCAGCGCAGTCCATTCACCTCGACACGCCGTGTCATCGATGTCTCTGGCGATGGGACCAGCAATTCGGGCCGGAATGTTGTGGCGGCGCGTGACGCGGCGCTGCAGCAGGACATTGTGATCAACGGCCTTGCGATCCTGAGCGAGGTGCCGCTCGCCTTCAACCCGCTGCATACACATCCGCCTGGCGGACTGCTCAAGTACTACGAGGACAACGTGATCGGCGGGCCGGGGGCATTTGCGCTGGCCGCCGAAAACCATGACGCGTTTCCCAAGCTCGTCCTGTCGAAGCTGGTCAAGGAGATCGCGTTAGCGCCACATGTCGGCGCCCCGCACGTTGCTGCTGGACGCCTCGCTGGAAACCGCAGATGATCCCCGGACAGACGGGTCGAACGTAAATCGAGTGAAGTGAGGGTGCCATGCGTTTCGCCGATACCGTTGTCTTGATCACAGCCGCAGCCAGCGGCATCGGCCGCGCAACCGCCAACATCGTCGGGCGCGACGGTGGGACCGTTATTGCGGTCGACAATCACGCGGAGCGGCTCGATGCAACGGTCGCCACGATCACCGGCGCGGGCGGCAAGGCGCACGGCTTTCGCTGCGATGCGCTGGCTGAATCCCAGGTCGCCAGCGTGGCCGCAACTGTCCAAAAGGAGTTCGGCCGGATCGACGTTCTGGTCAATGCTGTGGGTGGCAGCACGATCATCGCCAAGCCGCAGGCCGACATCGACGAGTTGTCGCTCAAGGACTGGCAGGCGCTGATCGATTTCAATCTGACCGGCACCTACCTGTTCACCCACGCCGTCGTGCCGGTGATGAAGCGCCAGAAGCGCGGCAAAATCGTCAACCTCGCCTCGATCGCGGGGCGTGGGAAGAGCGTCGCCAGCTCCGCCGCCTACGCCACGGCCAAGGGCGGCATCATCGCCCTCACCACCAAGCTCGCATCCGAACTCGGCCCTTTCGGCATCAACGTCAACGCGATTGCTCCGTCGATGACCTTGACCGAACGCATCCGCCCGCGATGGGAGCAGCGCGCGCCCGAGGAACAGGCCAAGGACATCGAGAAGACGCCGCTGCGCCGAATGGCCGAGGCGGCCGATCAGGCGAACGTCATCTGCTTCCTTGCGTCCGCCGATGCCGATTTCGTCACGGGCGTCACCATCGACGTCACCGGCGGACTGTGACGCCAGCTGCCGCACGCAACGCCGCCACTCACATCAACGCAACCGAACGGGAGCATCGACCATGGCCACTTTCCTGCTGATCCACGGGGCTTATCAAGGCGGTTGGATCTGGAAGCTGGTCGTCGAACGCCTGCAGAAAGCCGGCCACACGGTGTACGCGCCGACGCTCGATGGTTGCGCCGAGCGCGCGCATCAGTTGCGCGGCGGCATCACGACCGAGTCACAGGCCGAAGAACTCGTGAAGATGATGTTCTTCCACGACATGAAGGACGTCGTCATCGCCGGCACGTCGAGCGGCGGCATGGTCATGGCGCGCGTCGCCGAGCTGGCGCGCGATCGCATCTCGCGCGTGGTGTTTGCCGACGCGCTGGCGCTGTTCAACGGCGAGAAGATTCGCGACATCGTCACGCGCCCTGCCTCGATCAACACGCCGCTGGCGCTCGGACCTTCGCGCGAGGACGCGCACGGCCGCCTGTTCGCCGATCTCGAACCCGGCTTGCGCAACTGGGCCGCCGATCGCATGGCGCTGCATCCAACCGCCGTCTTCCACGAGCCGGTCAAACTCGAACGGTTCTGGGACCTGACATGGAACGCATCCGTGCTCTATTGCAGCCGAGCACCGAACCCGGGCGAGCCCCATATCCGGCGCTCCGCTGACAAGCTGAAAGCCAAATGGCACGTCATCGATACGGGCCATTACCCGATGCTTTCCACGCCCGACGAGTTGACCAAGATCCTGATCGATGGCTGAGGCGACCATAATCATCGACGCGCAGATCCATTTATGGACCAAGGGCACGGTGGTCCCGCCGCACCGCACGACGCCTTACCTGCTCGACGAAGCGATCCGCGACATGGATGCGGCTGGCGTCCACGGCGCCATCCTGCATCCGCCGAGCTGGGACCCCGACAGCAACGCACAGGCGATCGATGCCGTCCGAAAGTATCCCGATCGTTTCGCCATTCTCGGCCGCATTCCGCTCGACCAGCCAGACAAACATCCGCTGATCGAGACCTGGAAACAACAGCCGGGCATGGTCGGCCTGCGCTATACGTTCCTGCAGCCGCATATGAAGACGTGGCCGACCGACGGCACCACGGATTGGCTGTGGCCCGCGGCCGAGCGGCTCGACATTCCGATCGCCATACTGGCCGGCGACTTCCTGCCGCTCGTCGGCCAGATCGCCGCGCGCCACCCTGGCCTGCGCCTGATTGTCGATCACTTCGGCGTCCGGCGCGGCAACAAGGACGCCGCCGCCTTCGCCTCGCTTCCAGACGTGTTGGTGTTGGCAAAGCACCCAAATATAGCCGTGAAGGTGACTGGCGGCCCGCAATACGTGACCGACGGCTATCCGTTCAAGAGCCTTGGGCCCCGCTATCAGGCGATTTTCGATGCCTTCGGCCCGCACCGGATGTTTTGGGGCACGGATATCACACGCATGCCGTGTTCATGGGGCGAGTGCGTCTCGCATTTCGCCGAACAATCGTGGCTATCTGCTGCCGACCGTGAGCTGACGATGGGCCGGGCGATCCGCGAATGGCTCCGCTGGGCGCCGAAACGCGCGGCTTGAGCATCACAGCGGGCGTCGGGATGCGCTTGCATGCCAGCTATTCTTTCGCGCTGGCATCATCCGGCGGCAGCGCCGCTGGCGCCCCCGCCGCATAGTCGACCTTGACCAGATAAAGCCCCCGCGACGGCGCCAGCGCCCCGCAGAGCGTACGATCGCGTGCTTCGAGCACGCGCTTCATGTCCCCAGGCTGCCATTTGCCCTCGCCGACGTGCTTCAGGCTGCCGACAAACGAGCGCACCTGATGATGGAGAAACGAGCGCGCCGACGCCTCGATGCGGATCTCGTCGCCGACGACCCGCACATCGAGCGTGTCGAGCGTCTTCACCGGCGAATTTGCCTGGCAACCGGCGGCCCGGAATGTCGTGAAATCATGCCTGCCGATCAAGTGCCGCGCGCCTTGCGCCATCGCCAGCGGATCGAGCGGGCGCGCCACCCACCACACGCGATTGCGGTCGAGCGCCGGCGGCGCCTTGCGGGCCAGGATCCGGTAGAGATAATGGCGGCCGGTCGCCGAGAAGCGCGCATCGAACGCCGCATCCACTTCGGCCGCTTCGAGCACCACGATCGGATCCGGCTTCAGGTGCCAATTCAGCGCGTCGCGCAGCTTGAACGGTTCCCAGCGTCGTGCGAGCTCGAAATGCGCTACCTGGCCCATTGCATGCACGCCCGAGTCGGTTCGCCCGGCGCCGCGCACGACCGCCGTCTCACCCGCGAACGCGGCCAGCGCTTCCGTCACGCGCCCCTGCACGGAGCGGCCATCCGCCTGGATCTGCCAGCCGAGAAACGGCGTCCCTTCGTATTCGATCAGGATTCGATAGCGGGGCATGGCACGGACTGCTGGTTCAGAAAGCGAAACGCCCGGCCGCAATGGCCGGGCGTTCGTCAACTACCTGTGCGCGCGCGCCGAGACAAGCGCTGCGGCTCGAGGGGCAATCAGTGAGGCTTGCCACCGCCGTGGCCCCCGTGGCCCCGGCCGCCACGCCGGGGACCGCGCATGCCGCCCCATTCGCGGCCACCACCGTCGACCGAGCCTACTGAGCCGACCGGGCTGCCGCTGTGGCTGCTGTTGTCCGACGACGAGGTCTCCTGGTTGTAGTTGTAATTGTAGTTCTTCGACGTCGTGTGGTTCTCTTCGTAACTGAGATTGAGCGGTGTCTTGCCGCCGGGATTGATGATGATCTTGTTGTGCGACGGCAGCGGGCGGAATACGCGCACGCCTTCCTCCAGCGTCACCGTCGCGCCGTAGAACGGCCGCGTCTCAATGCGGGTGGTCGACGGTTGCGACGCACTGGCGGCGGTCGACGAGACGGCCAAGGCGGCCGCAATCAGGGCATAGGGGAAAAGGCGCATGGCGAGGCTCCGGAACGCTGACAGTTCCGAGGACCTTAGTCGTCAACGCACCCTGCGACTTTACGATTTGCTAACGATGCTTAATTGGCATCGAGTTGTACGGCCACCGGATTATGCCCGCTCGTTCGCAATACAGCACTTCTTGTACTTCTTGCCGCTGCCGCAGGGGCAGGCGTCGTTGCGGCCGACCTTGGTGGTGGCCCGCTGATAGGTTGTCACCGGTGCGTGGTGATGGTGGCCGTGATGATGGTCATGTCCGCAGCATCCGTCCCCATGCTCATGGGTGTGGGTGTGGGCGTCCTTTCCAGGGGCAGCCACCGTTGCCGCAGCCGTCGTCGTGTCGGAGGTCATGCTCTTGCTCCTTGATGCCGGGGCCTTCTAGCATATCCTGGCCCGCTTGGGAGCCCCGCCCATGCCGACCCATCGGTGCGTCCTGCCGCCCACGAGCGCCCCCGACGACCCCATCGCCGCAGGCTGGCCCCGTCTCGTGCACAACCGAATCGGCCCGCCGCATCCCGCCGCGTTGCCTCGGCACCATTTCCGGCTTATTGAGCGCCATGACCGACAGCGTTCTCATCATCGATTTCGGCTCCCAGGTGACCCAGCTGATCGCGCGGCGGGTGCGCGAAGCCGGCGTCTACTGCGAGATTCACCCCTTCAACAATGCCGAGACCGCCTTCGACCGGCTGCAGCCGAAGGGCGTCATCTTCTCTGGCGGGCCTAACAGCGTTTACTGGACCGACGCCCCCCGGGCGCCGGAGCGCATCCTGAAAGCGCAGATTCCGATTCTCGGCATCTGCTACGGAAACCAGACCTTGGTCGTGCAATCGGGCGGCAAGGTCGAAGGCGGCCACGCCGCAGAGTTCGGGCGCGCCGAGATCGAGATTGTCGAGGACAGCCCCCTGTTCGACGGTATCTGGTCCAAGGGCACACGCGACATCGTCTGGATGAGCCATGGCGACAAGATCACCGAGGTTCCACCGGGCTTCCGCGTCATCGCCCGCTCCGACAATGCGCCCTATGCGGTCATCGCCAACGAAGCCCAGCGCCGATATGGCGTGCTGTTCCACCCCGAGGTCGTGCACACGCCGCGCGGCGCCGAGCTGCTGCGCAACTTTGTGCAGCGGATCGCCGGTGCCCATGGCGACTGGACGATGCGCGCCTTTCGCCAGAACGAGATCGCGAAAATCAAGCAGCAGGTCGGCCGTGGCCGCGTGATCTGCGGCCTTTCCGGCGGCGTCGACAGCGCGGTTGCCGCCGTCCTGATCCACGAGGCGATCGGCGAGCAGCTGACCTGCATCTTCGTCGACCACGGCCTCTTGCGCATGAACGAGGGCGAGGAGGTCGTGCGCCTGTTTCGCGAGCACTACAACATCCCGCTGGTGCACGTCGACGCGAAGACCCAATTCCTTGGCGCGCTCCGCGGCGTCACTGACCCTGAAACCAAGCGCAAGACCATCGGCGGCCTGTTCATCGACGTCTTTGACGCCGAAGCGCGCAAAATCGGCGGCGCCGAGTTCCTGGCTCAAGGCACGCTTTACCCCGACGTCATCGAGAGCGTGTCGTTCACCGGCGGACCTTCGGTCACGATCAAATCGCACCACAACGTCGGCGGACTGCCGGCGCGCATGAACCTGAAGCTTGTCGAGCCGTTGCGCGAGCTGTTCAAGGACGAAGTGCGTGTGCTCGGGCGCGAGCTGGGGCTGCCGGACGCCTTCATCGGCCGCCATCCCTTCCCGGGCCCTGGCCTCGCTATCCGTTGCCCCGGCGAGATCACCGACGAAAAGCTGGAGATCCTGCGCAAAGCCGACGCCATCTATCTCGACGAGATCCGCAAAGCCGGCCTCTACGACACCATCTGGCAGGCCTTCGCGGTCCTGCTCCCGGTGCGCACCGTCGGCGTAATGGGCGACGCGCGCACTTATGACCACGTCTGCGCGCTCAGGGCTGTCACCTCGACCGACGGCATGACCGCCGACTACTTCCCGTTCCCGCACGAGGTCCTGGGCCGCATCGCGACCCGGATCGTCAACGAGGTGAAGGGCATCAACCGCGTCGTCTATGACATCACGTCGAAGCCGCCAGGCACCATCGAGTGGGAGTGAATGTAGCAACGTTGCTACAAATACTTGACCTGTGGTATGTTTGGTGCTAGGGAACTCCGCAAGGAGGTGACCCGTGACCACCACCACCATTTCGAGCCGGGAGTTCAATCAAGACGCCGGCGGCGCCAAAAAGGCGGCAGACAAAGGGCCCGTGATCATCACAGATCGCGGCAAGCCTGCGCATGTCCTGTTGAGCTTCGAGGATTATCGCAAGCTGCTGGGCGAAGGGCCAAGCCTGCTCCAGACCCTGGCGCAAAAGGAAGAGGGCGACTTCGATTTCGATCCACCGCGCATGGGCGACGACATTTCGCGTCCAGCGGACTTCGATTGATGTTTCTGCTGGATACAAATGTTCTATCGGAACTTCGCCGGCCGGAGCGCGCAAATGTAAACGTGCGCAAATGGGCGTCCAATATGCCAACAGATCTGCATTCGATTTCCGTCGTAACCATCTTGGAGTTGGAACGAGGGACATTGCTGATGGAGCGTCGCGACGCAGCTCAAGGCGCCATTTTGCGACGGTGGCTTGAGCAGGAAATCCTGGTTAGCTTTGCCGCGCGCATCCTGTCGATCGACGGAGCCATCGCGCGCCGATGCGCGCACCTCCATGTCCCCGATCGGCGCCCGGAGCGCGACGCGCTCATCGCAGCGACGGCTTTGACACATGGTTTGACCGTTGTTACGCGCAACACCGCCGATTTCGAACCGATAGGCGTTCCTTGGCTCAATCCATGGCTACCACCAGAAACATGAACGCTGGCGGCGTCGAACTGTGACGGTACGTTTGGCGGCACTGACTTTCGACAGACTCGCATAGCGATGGATTTTGAAAGGCCGTAAGGGCTCGTTGATCATCGAGTGGGAGTAAGGATGCAATAGACTCCAAGTTTATCATTGTATTATCAGTAGCTTATGATTCATGGAAATGATGCAAGTTGGATCATAAACCGACCACAACTTTGAGCAGCCATCTGATCCAGAGGGAATTTTTTGAAGGAAGGCCTGAATTTATTGGTGGCTTGCGGTTCAGCCACGTCGCATCCGGAACGGCAGGGTCGGTGGTGTGCTGTCGATCGGGATCATGTTGATCATCTGCCGCTGTCGCGCAGCGGATTGAAGATCTCGATCCCGGCAAAATCCCGCTCGTTGGCGGTGACGACGACGCAGTCGTTCGCTTCGGCGACGGCAGCAACGATGGTATCGAGTGCGCTCCGCCGCCGTCCCTGAGCTTTTCCATCAGCCATCAGGCGCGCCCAGATCAAAGCGGAGGTTTCGTCGAAAGACAAAACCCGGCCAGCGAACAGAGCCTGAGGTCCCTCCGGGCCACTGAACCAAGCGTCGAGCTGATCGCGGCGTTTGCCGGCTGGCTTTTCCAGCACACCTCGACGGATCTCTGCAACGGTCAGGGACGCGATGTAAAGGTTCGCGTCGTTTTGATCCGCCATCCACGCCAGCAAGCGCTCTGAGGGAACCGGCTTCGTGACATTGCTGATGATGTTCGTATCGAGCAGGTAGCGCATCAGATCTCGACTTTACGGCCTTTGTCGCGCGGACGCCTGAGGTCGAGATCGGCGCCAACCAACGGCGAGCGCCGGAGGGCAGTCAAAATCCCTCCCTTTTGGGGCGGCTCGCCTGCGATGGATTGGCTGACCGCAGCGCGCAGGCGCGAGGCATCAGGTCCATTCTCGGCGAGACGACGCGCCAGTGACCGGATTAGATCACGGTCGACGTTGCGGCCCAAAACCTCAAAGCGGGCGAGGCCGCGCTCGTTGAGGCGGGCTCGGCAGGTGCGGATCGCGCGCTTCTGAGAGGCGCCCACCGTCATCTCCAGCTATTTCCAGTAATGTAGCCAGGGTCCTCAAGTCTTGTAAGGCTGCACTACGGCGCACGCGCTGTTTTGGGCATGATCGAGGTCTCGGCTGGCAAATCCAGAGCAGCCATCAAACATTCAGGCTTGGCGGAGACAGCCATGCCCTCAGCCAAGTCATACCGGCGCACCAACTTGCAGAATTGAAGTGAGATCGGGCGCCCGTTGCGGTCCCGCTTCTTGCGGCGAACTCCCACATTTAACCCGGCGACGGTTGCACTGTTCGAAGCGACGACGAAAGCCAAGCCGTGCGAGTGCTGAAAGATCTTCGTCGTTTATTCGCCGGAGAATTCCGGCCAACAGGTCGGCTCTGCCAACGGCCCTCGCCGCGGTCCGATCGCCAGCCATGAATAATCGCCGACGAGAATGTCCTCGACGGTGATCACAAGCGTGTCGTCCAGCTCAGCGCCCTCGGCACAAATCGGTCCAGCAATCGGTTTATTCAGGGGCGGCGTACGGTCAGACCCTGGCCTGTTTCCGGGACTTGCAAGATCCGTTGTCTGCTTGAAGAAGCCGGTGCTGGCATCATAGGCCTCGATCTCGAAGCTCTCACCAGGCATCACGCGCAACAGTGGCGCGTCGGCGTAGTCGAATGTGTACTTGCGGGCTTGTTCTCGCTGGATGCATTGCATTGTTGAGAGGCCTCCATGTTCGGATCGTCGTCAAGATCGGTCAGTTCGCCCGTGCAACGACGACGTTCCCGGCAGCCGGTTCGCCCGTCATGAAACAGCGCTTCGTGTGGCTTGGCCGCTTCAACGGAATACCGTGGCTTGTCGATCCGAGCCCTTCTTTCAACTGAGTTTTTCCATCAGCAAGCCTGACACCCCTGAGTTCTGCGCGCTTCTCGCAGCCTCCGAACTTACCCGTTCAGCCAGTGTGGCCTCGATGGAAAGAGGCCCATTTGCCGACATTGTCGACGCTTTGCAGCAGCGCTGCGCAATGGGGGCAACATCGACCATCGTGACGCGTGGTCCGACGAGCGATTTCAGCTCCGACAATTCAAGGCGTCGCTTTCATCGCCGCGAACTCACGCTCAACCGTCAGAACCCGCTCTCGCGCACGAGCACTTTGAGCACGTGGCGCCAGGTGCGTGCCGCGAAACTTTCTGGCCGCCCCTTTGCATGCAGAACGCCGCGATTGATGCGCGCGCTTTTCTTGCTGGAATCGGCTGAAACCGTTGCCGTGACGAGGAACTGCCCCGTCACCGGAAACAGCAGGCGGCTCTCGCTACCTCGCTGCGGCGCACGCGTTGTGACACTGCCGCCGTAGTGTGATGCCAACTCGATCATGTCGAGTGACCCAACGCCGACCGGTGCCACATGCGAAATTTTGACCGGCAGGCGTGGCTGATCGAGCTGTTCTGGCACGAACGTTGCGGCCGCTTCGAGATCGAGACGGGCGACATTGTCTTCCGACACGTAGCCCCGCACCACGCGTATGCCGGCACCGCGCACCAGAGCAATGAGGTCTTTGCGCTGCAGCCAGCGACCCTTGTCGAGATGCGGCTCAATCTCGGCGACGATGCCATGGAGCGGCGCCACGACACGCAGCTCGCGGCGCTCCGCCTCCAGACCGAGGTGGCGGCTCTCGAGACCAGCGAGCGCCTGCTCAAGCACATGCGTTTGCGCGCGCTCCTCTGCGTCGCCAGAGCGTCGCTCGAGGCGGCGACGAGTTTGCTTGATTTTGAGGCTCGTGAGCGCAATTTCCTGGTCGAGATCGGGTGAAACAAGTGCTGCAATAAGAGTTCCCTGTTGGACGTCCGTGCCGCGCCGCGCGCCCGTTTCTACGACATAGGCCGCGCGCTTTGGATAAAGCTGCGCAAGCTCCTCGTCCTCGATGATGGCGGGAATTTCGACATGCGTCGACCAGGGAGTAAATGCCGCAGTTATAACGATTCCGCCGAAGGCGGCCGTGATCAAGGTTCGCCGCGTCTTTGCGATTGCAGAGCGCATGGCCCACCACTCCTTGGCTTCGCGCCACAAGGGCAGCGCGATGAAGTACACGATCTCAACGGCGAACAGGACAAGGCCGAGCAGTTTGAACGACGCCTGGTAAACGAACACGGCGATGCCAGTGAACACGATCAACCGATAGATCCAAACAGCCCAGGCGTAGCTGATTAATCCCGTTATCATGCGCCGCGAAAACGGCTCGGGCGGCAGCGCGCCGAGCCCGAACAGCCACTCTCGCAGCTTCCATCGGCCGAGCGCGAATGCGCGTGACTGAAGGTTCTCGACGCTGAGCAGATCCGACAGGATGTAATAACCGTCGAAGCGCATGAGCGGGTTGAGATTGAGCCCGAGACTGAGCAGCAGGCTCGTGGTCGCCAGCATCGCGGCAAGCGACCTGGCTGCGCCTTCGGGCAGCAAGACCCAGGCGAGTAGCGCAAAGCACGCGACGCACAACTCGACGATCAAACCGGCTGCGTCGATCAACACCCGCTGTCGGCGCGAACTCAGCTTCCATGCGTCGCTGACGTCGGTGTAGAGCATCGGCACCATGACCATGAAGCAGATCCCCATGGAGGGTACCCGACACCCAAAGCGCACGGCCATGGCGGCGTGCCCTAGTTCGTGCAGCGACTTCACGATCGCGATCGCGACGACGAACAGAATGCTCGCCTGGAGGGAGAACAGCTCTGGCAAGGTCGCCAACAACCGCTCCCATTCGCGGCTCGCCAGATACGAACCAACACCACCACAAAAGCCCGTGAGACACACAAACCATCTGGAAAAGAGCGGCGCGAGCCAAGGCGATAGTGCTTGCAGTGTGCGTTGCGGTGCAAACAGCGGGATCTTCACGAACAGGTAGTTGTGCACCAGCCACATCAACCAACCGTGGCGCTGCTTGTCGACTGCCGCCGAGCGGACGCGCCAGATCCGCTCGTCAGCAGCCTCGGTCAACTCGTTCGCGTCAAGCCACCGAGCAAACGCCTCGACGCTTTGCAGCGAGATGCAACTGCCATGCAGATCGTCACAGGCTGCCACAACGTGCTCGACCGATGCACACTGCGGCCAGACACCCAGCATGGATGCTGCGATGCTATCGAGACGAAAGAAACGATTTCGCAATGGATCAAACATCGTGCATGGACCGCCGAGCGTCGTCTCGACCACGCGCAACTCGGCACGCAGACGCGACAAGGGCGGCGGCGCCTTCTCATCCAGCATCTCACAGGCCCAGATATTGCCGCACGGATACGAGCGGCCGGCGGAACAAGAAGACCCCAAGATACGTCTGCTCGCCGTAGATCTGCGCCGTGCCGCGCAAGCCGATTCGCGGCGCTTTCTCTGTGCCTTCGAAGCGCGCAAACGTCTTGAACGCCAGGATCTCACTGTCGCCTGGTCTTGCCTTATAGTCGGATCGGACGATGCGAGCCTCCCTCGGACTCAGTGGCTCGACGTCGAGAAATAGTTTGACGCGACCGGCGGGTGCGAGCGCCACCGCATCGGGCATTGCGACGTCGATCCGCACTTCGACCGCTGCGGGATCGGCGATCTCCATGATCCGTTCGCCGGTCGCGACCGGGCGCCCGATGAGGGATTTCCGGTCGGAGTAGGCCGCGACACCGGGGCGTACCGCCTTGATGACCGAGCGGGTCAACATGTCGACGGCGAAGGCCAGTTCGGCGCGCTTCAGCTCGAGATCTGCCTCGGCGATGCCAAGCTCGTGGCGCCCGCGCGCATCGCTCATGGCGAGAATCGTGGCTTGCTTGATGCGAGCTTCGGCAACTGCAACGTCCCGACGAGCGATCTCGGCCTTATTCCGCAGGACCGTATCCGATAGCCGCACGAGGACATCACCCGGCTTTACCTCCTGTCCCGGATCAACATCGATCGTCTCGATGACACCGTCGACCGGGGCGGCGACAATCATCGGTTCTGCCGCAACAACCTCGGCCGGGGCCAGCGCCGTCATCGGCACTGGCAGCGCAAGGCCACCCATTGCCAACAAGCCGATCGTGAGGGCAGCAAAGCGCGGGCGCAACCTCCGAAGCTTTCCGGTTCTACGACCGGTTAGCTCCCGCCAAGCATGGGCATATGTCTCGGAGAGACGGTTCGAAACCGCGATGTCCGCTTGCCCCCAAACAGTTTCGCGACAACAGACGAGCCCGGCGAACACGCCACCGTCACGTGCCGCTAACGGCACCCACAGCAGGTTGCGGAAGGGATAGGCCATTGCGAGATCGCCGTCGGGCTCTGAATAGGCCGGCAGTGCGAAGTCGACAGACTGGCTCAATTCGCGCTCGTTTCTGAGACGCTGCACGAGGCTGCCTACCGCCACAACCAGCATTGACGATGCATCCACTGCGCCGACGCCGGATGCCGCAACCACGCGGGGCTGCCGACGCGTCGCCATGTCGACGACAAAGATTTGCCGAGCACGATTGAGTTTTCGCGTCTCGTTGGCCGCAAGCTGTTGCAATTCGTTGAGGGTGGCGGCCTTCCGCGCTTGTTGCTCGATGCGCAGTAACAGCGCAAGTGCGGCCTGGTCAGCTCCTGTAGTTCCTTCGCCATTGGAGATCGGTCGAACCGATTGCCCAACAGTTGATGCTTGCGCGGTCACCATCAGCGGCCTCTCTGAGATTTTGAGCTTAGCCGTGCCGCTCATTCCCGGCGACACTCCGTCAAACGTCTCACTGAAGGTGGCGAAGACTTTCGTGGTCTGGCTCATCGGATCGACAGTACCTCCAGCGCGGAGAACTTGAGCAAGATAGACACGCTGTGTCTCATCTACGGTGAATTCGAAGACGGTGCCCGCCGACAACCGCGGCAGCTCGCGCGAGGGCACAATCACCTCGATTTCGAGTTGCCGATCGCTGGCGATCATCATGAGAGGCTTGTTCGCTGGCGGCAATTCGTGCGCGTTGACGCCGAGTTCCACGACGACACCGTCAAAGGGCGCGGATATGAGACAGCCGGCGAGCCGCTGCTTCAATGCGGCGTGCTCCGCTTGCGCCTTTTCCAATCGTGCCAATGCGATCACAACATCGTTGCGATTGGAAGCGCCGTTGCGTACGAGGTGCGCATTGGAGTCGTGAGTGACTTGCGCCTCACGCACAGTCGCAGCCAGCGCTGACAATTCGTGGGTCTGGCGCCGGCAATCGAACTCGATCAATCGATCACCAGCCCGAAATCGCTGACCTTCGCGCGCGCCGATGGCGCCAACGGGCGTCACGAGCTCGGTGCTCAACGCGGCCTGATGTACGGCGCGCACGACGCCTCGCATGGGCTGCGCGCTCGAAGGTGTCTGTGCAGATGCAGGCAAAGCTTGGATCGCCCCGGCAAAGGCGATCCAAGCCACTCCACTGATGGTGCGCGCTCCGCTGACGCGCAGCTTTCGTCGCCCAACGGCTGCGAACATTGAGTTTGACATTATCGCTTCCGATCGGGATCTATGAACGAGGACGCGACACAACCGGATCGGTTCGGCATCACTGCGCCAGTGATGCCGTAGATAGCGGGTTGCGAGCGCGCGCTCGCAACGCCTGGGCAATGTCGCGCACGGAAGCGCCGCGCGAAGGCGGACCTTGCGCAACAAGACCCAGCGACGATTCCGCTTGCGCAAAGGCGCTCTCGACTGCGGCATGCGCGATGTCGAGCTTTGCTTCGGCGACCAGCATGTTCATCTCTTCGCGCACCAGCGTCTGGCGGCTGACCCGATCGGCAGCCGCTTCGGCGCGGATCTGTGTCAGCAGGTTGTGCTGCACATCGCGATACCGCTTGGCGGTCGCGTATTCCTGCTGAGCATGCGCGTAGCGGATACGGCTGACATACACTTGCGTCATGATCGCCATGGTCACCGCGAGTGCGCGGGTCTTCAACAATTCGTCCTGCTCCTCGATCACGGCGCGGCGCGCGGGATAAGAGAACACCTTGATCAGATTCCAACTTGCCTTCGCGCCCCAGCTTTCCCAGTGATTGTGCAGCAGGAACGAGTTGCTGTCGTAGTTCGCTCCAGCGTAAATGTTCAAACCCGGCAACATTTCGAGCAGCGCGGCATGTGCTTCCTGACTGTTGATGCGAGTTTTGTAGGCGACCTCCTTGAGCTCTGGCCGGTTCGACACGGCGGTCGACATCAACTCGGCCAAGGACGCTTGCGGCAGTGAGCGGCTGGCAGCTTTGCTGTCAACGAGGCTGAACGGCGTGCCGGGAGGCACGTTCATCAAGGCGCCGAGTTGCGCATGCGCAACCTTCAACTCTCGCGCCAATTCACCGAGGGTGCGCTGCACCTCGACGATCTCGCGTTGGTACGTAAAGGCAGTGATGCGAGAGGTCTGGCCGTCCGCTGCGAGGCCGCGCGATTCGCGCTCGACGGTTTGGGCCTGCCCCGCGACGCGCTTCAACTGTCCAAGCAGCCGCTGCGCGCTGAGCGCACGCCAATAAGCAGCTCGCGTATCCTCGATGATCCGCAATGCGATTTTGCGGCGCAATTCATTCTGGATGAGGACTTTGTCGGCGGCTTGGCGCGCTCGAACGTAGGAGAGGCCGAAGTCGAGGATGTTCCAACCGAACGTGGCATCCGCACTCCGCAGACGCCGGTCCTGACTGGTCGAGGTGGCGAGACTCTGCGCGCCGGTCGAAACATTCTGGCTGTTGCTGGCGTTGACCTCGTCGCGCCCCGTATAACCGGAGTTGGTGACGAATGTCGGCAGCATGGAATAGTGCGCCAGATTCAGCTCGCGGTCACGCACCGCGTACTCGGCAAGTTCGACCTGATGGTCGAGGTTGTATTTAAGCGCACGCGCCATGGCCTGATGGAGATCGATCGGGCCGGAGATCGGCTCCTGATCCTTTGCGACATCGGCAATGGACGTGGCGGCGAGATGCGAGATGTCACTCTCGGCAAGTGGCGATGGCGTGACCGCACAGCCGCCAAGCGGCAAAGTAGCGAAAGCAAGAGCTGCAGAATAGGCCACGACGGAACGGCTTCGCGCTGACATCGCGAACTCCTTCGGTTGGATGGGGTAATTGGATCCTGCGTCGCGAACCAACGATGGCGCGGCATGCAACGCTACGGGCCAGACATTACACGGCCACTCTACAACCTACGCGAGCATTTCATTTTCGAAGTACACGAGCGCAGCGTGGTCTACAATACTTTAATACACGCATAGATAGAAATTTGACGACTGTGGGACTGCAGCCACAGCGCTCACAGATTTTCTTTACATTCTAGTATTTTATAGAGATATCGCGTGAGGTTGCCCTGGATTTTTGCGGCAGCGCGTGGAGGCGTATTTACCAACCATCAACCTAAGATTTCTATTTTTATCTCAATCCAAGATTGCTCGATTCCGCCCTGATATCGCAGCACTCCGCCTCCCTTCACCCCGCCGGCCGATCCAACGAACGGCCCTCTCGACGGCACTGAAGACGCGCGGCTCCGCCGATGACGTGATCGGTTGGCTCGAAGCCGTGTTCGACAAGGCACCGGCCTGTGGCCACTGCGGCTCGGAGAGCTTTGCCAGATGGGGCGCGGCGACCGCATGCGGCGGTACAAGTGCAAGGCATGCGACCGCACGTTCAATGCACTCACCGGCACGCCGCTGGCGCATCTGCACAAGCGCGAGAAGTGGCTCGACTATGCCTGCGCCATCGTCGACGGCCTGACGCCTGAGGAAGGCGGCGGCCCGCGTCGGGGTGCATCTGGGGACGTCGTTCCGCTGGCGGCATCGGTTCCTGGCAACGTCGAAAAATGCCAAGGCGAAGCGCCTCTCGGGGATCGTCGAAGCCGACGAGACCTTCATTCTCAAATCCGCCAAAGGCTCGCGTGGACTGGTTGGCCGAGCGCCGAGAAAGCGCGGCGGCAAGCCCAAGACGACGGGCACGTCGACCGGACGACTACGACATCGTTCTGATCGCGCGCGACCGCAGCGGCGCCACGAGCGAAAGCGGTTCTCTGCGATCTCCGGCGCCAACGACCGCCGAAGTACTTGAAGCCACTCGTCGCCAAAGACGCCATTCTCGTCAGCGACGGTCGCGATGCTTACGCGGCCTTCGCGCATGCCGAGAACATTCTGCATATCCCGATCATCACCAGCCGCGGCGAGCACGTCTATCGTGGCTTCCACATCCAGAACGTGAACTCCTACACTAGCCGCCTCAAGGCCTGGATGCGACCGTTCTGGGGCGTCGCGTCTTGGTATTTGTCGAGCTATCTCGGCTGGCGCCGCTCCCTCGAGCGTTACGCCGAAAACTTTACGCCCGAATACTGCCTTCAGGCGGCATACCGATGCGCCTCAACATGAAAAGCGAACAGAGCCTCCTTTTTCCAATTCACCAGCACCGCCGGCAATACTCAGATGTGCAAGTTCTTCGATGACTTCGTGAACTCTCGCCACAAACATCTGGAGGCGGTGTTAGCAGTGCGCGAATGGTTGGCCGGCGACTTCTCGATTGCCGACATCCTGATGGCGGATGTCTTGCGTCTGGTCGCTCGGTTCGACGGGCTCGCTGGATCTCCCGCGTGTCGCGCCTGAATCTCTCGCGCCACGACGCGCCCGCCCTTCGTCAAGGCACACGCCGACCAGATGGCGCATTATGCTGCAGCGGACAAATTGAGAGACCCAAGTTAAACACTTGAGCCCGAGCTGTCGGAGCGCTAGGTGCTCGATCGTCCTCGTAGCAGTTTGCCTTATTGCAGCCAGCCGGCCGAGGGCGCAACGCGATCCAATGGAGACACTTCATGGCCAAGAAGGCACAATCTACGCCGCACACCCTCGGAAACACGGTCAATCTGCACCGCGTGCTCGCAGCCAAACCCGAGAAGGTCTACCGGGCGTTCCTCGACGCCGAGGCCATGGCCAAGTGGCTGCCGCCACGGTACCGCCAAGGTCCATCACATGGACGCCAAGGTCGGCAGCACCTTCAGGATATCGTTCACGAATTTCACGACCGGCAAGAGCCACGCCTTCGGCGGCGAGTATCTGGAACTCGTGCCACACGAGCGCATTCGTTACACGGACAAGTTCGACGATCCGAACCTGCCCGGCGTCATGGAGGTGACCGTGACGCTGAAGGCGGTCTCGGTCGTCACCGAGGTGCACATCAAGCAAGCCGGCATTCCCGCCGTCATTCCGCATGGAGGCCTGCTATCTCGGCTGGCAGCAGTCGCTGGCGCAGCTGGCGTTGCTCGTCGAGCCGGAAATTCCGGAGTAAGGCAGCCCAACCAAGCAACAGGCGGAGAACGACATGACGCCAAAACAGAAAATCACCCCGTGCCTCTGGTTCGACGGCAACGCCGAGGAGGCCGTCCGGTTCTACACGTCTGTCTTCGCCAACTCGTCGATCGAACACGTGCAAAGGTCGACAGTCGACTATCCCGGCGGCAAGGAAGGTTCGGTGCTGCTGATCACATTCACGCTCGCTGGCCAGAGCTACCTGGCACTCAACGGCGGACCGCACGAAAAATTCAACAACGCAATCTCGCTGTCGGTCGACTGCGAGGATCAGGCCGAGGTCGACCGTCTCTGGGCGGCGCTGACGGCCGACGGCGGCCAGCCCGTGCAGTGCGGCTGGCTCAAGGACAAGTACGGCCTCTCCTGGCAGATCGTGCCGCGCCGCCTGCCGGAACTGCTGTCCGATCCCGATCCGGCCAAGGCCCGGCGCGTGATGGAGGCGATGATGCAGATGGTCAAGATCGACGTCGCCAAGCTCGAGGCGGCTGCCGCCGCCAAGTGAATCCGAGAGCAACAAGACCAGACAATGCAAATTGAGGAGATCGTCATGACCACCTACACCGATCTGTTCGTCGTCCCCGTTCCGAAGAAGAACATCGAGGCCTATCGCAAGCAGGCCGAGCTGTTCGTCGCAGATCTGGCGCGAGCACGGCGCACTGTCGTGCGTCGAGGTCGAGGCCGACGATGCGCCAGTCCGGCAAGGTCACGTCGTTTCCGCAGAGCGTCGATCTGAAGCCCGGCGAGACCGTCGTTCGTCGGCATCATCACCTATCGCTCGCGCGCGCACCGCGACGAGGTCAACGCCAAGGCCATGAAGGATCCGCGCATGGCCGGCATGGACCCGAAGATCGATGCCGTTCGACGGCAAGCGCATGTTCTTCGGCGGCTTCAAGCCGTTCGTCGGCGAGGCCGCGACGGCGCCGCCCGCCATCCAACCCTACCTGTTCTTCCGCGGCCGCTGCGAGGAGGCGATCAATTACTACAAGGCAACGCTCGGCGCCGAGGTCGCTGATGATGATGCGCTTCAAGGACAATCCCGACAAGCCCGGGCCGCGACAAGGTGCCGGCCGCGCTCGACGACAGGATCATGCACGCGTCGCTGCGCATCGCCGGCTCCGAGATCATGATGTCGGACGGCATGAAGTCGGGGCCGCTCGATTTCCAGTGCATGTCGCTGTCGCTGTCCGTGCCGACCGAGGCCGAGGCCGACCGCCTGTTCAATGCGCTGGCCAAGGACGGCACCGTGCAGATGCCGATCGGCAAGACGTTCTTCTCGCCGCGCTTCGGCGCCGTCGCCGACAAGTTCGGCGTGTCGTGGATGGTCATCGTCGCAGCCGAAAGCTTGAATGTCAGCAGAACCAGCCCCAACAAAGGGAGCCTGTCATGTCCACGAAGATGTTCGTCAATCTGCCGGTCAAGGACCTCGCCAAGTCGATCGCGTTCTACAAGGCGCTCGGCTTCACATTCAATCCGCAGTTCACCGATGACACCGCCGCCTGCATGGTCATCTCCGAGCACAACTACGCCATGCTGCTCACGCACGAGAAGTTCAGAGTCGTTCACGACCAAGCCGATCCCGGACGCGCTGCACGACAACCGGGCTGCTGGTGGCGCTCGCGCTCGAAAGCAAGCAGGCCGTCGACGACATGGTCGACAAAGGCCATCAAGGCCGGCGGCAAGGAGCCGAGGCCGAAGGCGGACTATCGGCTTCATGGTCCAGCGCACGTTCGAGGATCCCGACGGCCACACCTGGGAGCCGTTCTTCATGGACCCGGCGCACGTGGAGAAAAGTTAGAGACACGAACGGCGAGCGCGGCGTCGAGCTGGAGCACCGGACGGCGTCGGCGTTCGCCTGCACCGCGGGCCCATTCAAGCACCGTTGCGATCCGTTGGCGGACACGGCGCGCAGTCTCCCGCTTCTCCAGCCAGATGGGCGACAGGACCTTGAGCGCCTCCGGCGTTCCGATGTTGGCGACCGGTGTCAGAACCAAGTGTGAAAACGCGTAGCCCCGCAAAGTCGAAATCCATTCGTCGACTTGTTTTCCGTTCGCCCAGCCAGTACGCCGTTGCTCATGCATTTTTTCAGCTTACGTTTGAAACGTGATGGACGACGTGGCTTGGCGTCGTTTGAGCCGCTCAGCAGCAAGGTCGATCACTTAATGCGCCTTTCGACAACAGTCGGCCGCCAACTCGCGCGCATCGTGCAAGGCAACTTTCGTCAGAGAGCCAAGTCCGAAGTCTCGGCGTCGGCCATTGAGGGTCAGACGCATCGCCTAACGCTTTCGACCTGATGCATCGACTTCCAGATAGAGGCCCCCACCGTCGCTATGCCAACCTGGCCGGCCATGCAATCGGTTGGCTGCTGCGGAGAGCCGATGCAGTCCATTGCGATGGAAGCGTTGCAGACGTCCGCGCCTGAGGGGTTCTCAGCGACGCTCGCAATTTTCTCCCACAGAAATGATTGGGTCGGCGGGTATCGCGACATTGCCAATGACGCTCTCGTAAAACAAATAAAATATCTTAATAACAGTAACTTAACTCGAATTCACGTGCAGCGATGTTCAACGTGTGTCGCAGCGTGCAACGCGGCAAATGGCGGAGAGGGAATCCTACGTGGTGTCAGAAATATCAATAGGTTATATGTCGATTGTGATTTTCACCCCACGATTTTCCCCACACGCGAACGGCTAAGTAATTTCGATTACATACGAGTGCAGGCATCTAGGTGACCACAGCTTTTGGGTCCTCGCAGTATTGTATGTGACTGGCTGGGCGTCGAGACGCAGAGATAGATGCCGACGGCGCGCAAGCATCGTCACCTCCGAAATTATGGAGTTGGTACAATCGCTCGACCTCCGACAGCGGACATTTCTCCGCTCGCGCACTGGACCGGCAAGGTCGAGCGCGATCTCGTTGAACGGCGCGATAGCCAGAGACCGGCCATCTCCGCTCCTTCGCGACGGGCCAGGTGCGACAGATGCGAGAGACGGACGATCAGTAGGAGTGTGCTTCCTGTGCACAGCAAATCGGTGGGCATCGTCGCGAAAATCACAGCAACGCATCATGCGCAGCAAGTTTCGGCCAATTGTGTTCATAGACCCGGCGTGGCAGCCGTGGCACCATGCCTGTCGTTGCTCTTCCGCAATTGTCCTTAACCATGTTCACTAGATTTGTGGCTCCAGGCCGGCGCGTTGTTTGCGCCCGAGCGAGGTCAGCAAGAGCGACGCAGAACCAGGTGGAATGCCCATGTATGGCTTGCAACGCGAAATCCATGATGCAGCTTCAAGGCTGATGGTAGTACTCGCCGTCTCGTGCCTTGCGCTCATGTACCAGCCTGCGCTCACGATGGCCCAGGTTCCCAAAGCTGAGGACGAACCCAAAGAACATGTTATCACGCCCGTCTTCGTTTTCGTTCCGGGCTTGTATGGATCAGTTTTGGAAGCGTGCAATGGTACGCCCAATCTTCCTGCTACGCGATGCAAGGCAATTTGGGGCAACATTACAATCGCAGCCGATCTACTCTTCAATCGCTCTCAGAACTATCGAGCAACGCTGTGGGAGACCGCTGCGGCATCCCCCGTCTTCAGCAAGAAGATCTACGGGCGCATCACTGAACTTCTCGATGAATATCTATTCGATCAGCGCAACTACTTTGCTTTTCCGTACGACTGGCGGGCATCCAACATTGAAAATGCGAAGAAGTTAAAAATGAGGCTTTGCGCAATCAGAAATCAGGTCGCGGAGGCTCAGATTTACATCATTGCTCACAGCATGGGTGGTTTGGTCACCAAGCGGCTTCTAACCGAAAAAGACTATGCCGACTGCCCCAACGGAAAGAAGCTCGACATCAGAGGAGTTGCTTTAATCGCCACGCCACATCTTGGAACCCCACGAACTTTGGCTGCACTCGTTCAAAGCTATTCTTTTTTCGGGCACGACACGCTGGCAAAGGCTTTTGATTATTTGGGGGGGGCAATCAGCCGTTCCGCACTTTCATTCGACTCCACATTTGAGTTACTACCATTGCTGGGGAGTTCAGCCTGCAGCGCGCCGCTTGAGAAATATATCACGGACGCGGCGACTTTTCCGATCCAGTTCCCACTGCGGCTTGTTGATAGGCGCGGTCTGACTACCAATGTTCTGGATGTGGCGCCTCGCAAGCAGGCTCGGCATAAGAACCAGTTTGATTTCTCGAATTGGAAAGGCTTGGGGCTATTGGTGCATGCCAAAGAAAAACGATATCATATTCCCAACGAAACGGAACTTGCCGAACGGCTTCGCGACGCTGAGATCAGAAACTGCGCGTTAGCATTGGAGAACTGGCCAAAGCTGGCGTATCGGTACTACGTCGTAGGGTTGATCAATGGTGCAACGGCAGGTTCCATCGACATTCTAACAACTTCGAGCAAGGCGATTCTCAAGAGCGCTAGCGTATCGGTCGGCGAGGGGTTGGCGCGTGGCGACGGGACCGTTCCCATTTACAGCGCATCTGACGTGCTCCACAGCGAAGCTCTCAGTATTTCGAAAGTCGAAGGTGGCGCGGGTGAGCATCTGGAAATCCTCCCTCCTCCCAACTGAGGGATTTGCTTAAGGAATGGATCTATGACGTTGGTGCGGAGACCAGGAAACCGGTCGTTAAACGCAGCGATCCTCCACCGAGGAACTCACCGCGCCAAGGCGGGTTTAGTAGCCGTCGCGGCAAAAGAGCGCCCAAATTGCCGAGAAGGCACCAAAGGCGAGCTTTGCGTTGATCCCTGTTCCCGTTGATCCTGCGAGATGGAATGAGCCAAAGGTTCAGTCGGTCATTTCTCGAAATCTCGCTGAGCTGGCGCACCGCAACATTTCACCAGTCGCTTACCTCAAGCGTAGTGTCGATGGCGAGCCATCGTTTGACACTGTCGCCGCAATTACAACGTCCGCGGCCCTCGTAGAAAAAGGATCAACAGAGCAATTGGAGGCACGATTGACTGCAGGGCAGATCGCTCTGCATCTTCAGCGCTTCAAGCCAAGCCACGCCATACTTTCTTATGTAGAAAGCGTGGCAAACAATAGACTGGACACCGTCGTACGAGAGGGCGGGGACAAGGTGCAGGCCGAGGCTTTGCGTCGGATTTTTGATCAAGCTCAGCGCAATCTGAAGTCGCTGCCCGGCTCTAATGTTCCCGAAATCACTGGTCCCACGGCGACTATAGCCTCGCAAGGCTCGCGCGTGCTGACCAGCCCTTTGCCTTTGCTCCGGCTCCGCGAACTACCGCTAACACCAAAGGTCGTGGGGGCGATCCAAGTGCCTCAAGCAGACCCCAGTGCGGCCAGGCCGGTGCTCGCATCGCCAAGGCTGAACGGCGAGAACTCGAAATCTTCCAACTTAACTACAAGGCTATGCAAGAAACGTTCAGGGCTGCGCAGAAGCAGAAGACGCACGGCGCCGTCATTGCTGAGGCAATGAAGAAGGCTGCTGGAGCCAAGCCTGCATCGGAGTTGGTAGGGTCGCAGAACGCCGCTGCACAGTTCCCATTTAGGGCAGCGGCACCAGTGGCGGTGGCAGCAGCGGAGGGACCGCGAGCTAAGTCTGCAGTCTCGCCCGACGGCGACGTCGCAACAGTGACTGGAAAATTCAGGATTGCATCGTGTAAAGGATCCGGCATCAAGGTTGCGCGTCCTGGATGGTACGTGGTTGCACCAGGCGATCGCTACTGGCGTATCGCTGCGCAGCACTATGGGAACGGCGCCAAATACGCAGCTATCCAACGAGCAAACAAGCGGCGCTCGGATGTGATCCATCCCTGTGACCGGATCTACATACCAGCATCATAGCAGATTTGCGAAGACGTCGCATAAAGCGGCTGCTCCTCAGCGAAAACACGAAGGTAAACAGTCTCAGGGTTGAAGCCGATATCTGGGGTGACGCCACAGTGAAGCGTGACTGCTGCGGCTCACAGTGTGCCTCGCTTACCGACTGCAATGTTTGCAACACACGTGTTGTGCACCGGCACGATGACCGCTCCGGGTCAGAATTGTCGGGCGGCAACCGCATGACCATCGCAGTGCAGAGAAAGCAGACTTCAGCTTCCGAATGTGATCCGAGTCTGACGACTGAAACATTGATGTCCGCTTGGCCTGCACGACCGCTCAACAGAGCAGCTAGCGTGGACGACACGCTCTGGTTTCAGGGTGCATCACACAACGATTTCTTTTCACATGAGCGGCGATGGGAACGCCACAAACGCATGCGCGAATGTTTGATTACCTGCATGGTGGGCAGTAGAATTGAGCGGCAGCTGATGCACGTGTGATTGCCAAACGTCAGGACTTATCCATTGCGACGATCTGCCCCTTCGGTTGCACACGTCACCATGCAGACTGATCGCCACATTGCCAAAGACGGGCGATTGGTTGCGACGATGCCAAACGTCTCATCTAGACAATCAAATTGTTTTCGGGGGGACTATGATTACTGTCAATGCTCTGGCGCACCGCGCCCATCTTCTCTTTCTTGTCTAGCGCTGTTATTCGTCCAGACGGATAGCTCACGATCCCAATCAGGCCCCTCCACGCAAGTCCCACCGGCAACATCGAGTTCAGCCTGGCCAAAGCTTCTGTCGGCGCCGGCGCGTCTTGATGCGCCGTCATTTGCAAACGCCAACGGTCTCAGCCTCCGGTGGCCGCTTGAAATCGACGATCGCACCAAGCTCAAGAACGACTATGCCCAGTTCAACGCCGTGGTCGCCAATCGCTATCACACCGGCCTGGATCTGAACGTTCCGCTGGATAGCATCGTCGTGGCTGCCGCTGCGGGACATGTCGTCGTCATTCAGGAGAACAATGCCGTCTCATGCGGTGGTGGACCCAGCACCGGCTGCGAGGACCATGGCCTCGGCCATACGGTCTTCGTGCGACATATCACGGCGGCAGGGCAGACGTTTTACACGCAGTACTCCCACTTGGCGTCAATCGAAGCGGCGCTGCTCACCTCGTGCGGTCCGGTCGATCTGGGAACCGATGCGCGGCACACCTGCGCGGCGCCGGTACCCGTTGCGATCGGCGAACGCCTTGGCCGATCCGGCGCCAGCGGGTATGGCAGTGCGTCGTACTGGAGCACCCCCCACCTCCATTTTGAGCTGAAGACATTCAGCACATTGGGCTCCAACAACGATTTAGCGAACTGGGGTTATAGTGCCGACTATCCCGATACCTACGGCTGGATCGATCCGGTCGCGAGCATGCATGCGACGACCGCAAACTCGCCCGCCACGCGGTTTCAGGTGGTGACGGCCACGTCCCTGCGTGTGGGACCCGGAGGATCGGGCGCGACTGAATACCGGTCCATTCGCCAGCTGGCTGCTGGTGAACTGTACGATGTTGTTCGTGCCGCGCCCGCGACAGTGACTTCCCGCATGCAGCAACGGCTGGTATCAGCCGATGCAGACCGACGGCAACCAATTTTCGGACACCGAGTTTTCGCTCGCTGGCACCCTGGCCGAAGGCTGGGCTTGCGCCGACGCGCTTCGGCTCATCTTTCCGCGCCTCAGCATCTCGCCTGCAACGTCGTTCATATCGTCGGGCCCTCAAGGTGGTCCGTTCTCGCCGTCGTCACAGAGCTACACGCTCACGAACACGGGCACAGGACCGTTGACGTGGTCGGCAACGCGGACCAAGTCGTGGGTCACCATAACTCCCGCTTCCGGATCCCTCGCGCGAGGGGCAAGCGCGGCCGTATCGATCGCGATTGGTTCTGAAGCCAACGCAAAACCCGGCGGCGATTACTCGGCCGTGGTGACGTTTGCGAATGAGACGAGCGGCAGCATCGAAGGTTCTGCCGCCCGCTCGATCGCCCTCTCGATCAGGCAGCCTGTTAAATCACTCAAGGTATCGCCGGGAGGAGGACCCAATTGGAACGGTCCAGCCGGAAGGCCGTTTACTGCCTTCTCGACGACATTCACTGTCAGAGACGACAGCGACACTACGGTACCTTGGTCGGTCAACTTTACGGCCGATTGGATGACGATCGTGAGCCAGACGGATCGAAGCGTGACATTTGGGCTCACCG
>CAVUIK010000018.1:0-26541 GCA_963741565.1 uncultured Alphaproteobacteria bacterium
CAAGCTGTGAGGGGAGCCGCGGCGTTCGGTGTGAGTGTCGACGTCGGCTCGGGCTCGGCTGATCTCGTTCTCGACATGCGTGCGGATGTTCTGGGCGGCGCGCAGCGTCCATGTTTGCTTTCCCGAGTCGGCGAGGAAGCGGGATAGTTCTCTGCAATGCTGGCATTGACAACCAATGGCGCTCGGCCGGGTCCAATCCCGTGGTGGCTCCAACGTTTCCGCGATGCGCGTTTCGAGGTGCGCGACCGCGGCGGCATGCAGGGCGACGAACGCGACCCCGCCGCGCCCCCGCTTCTTGACCAGAACCTTTGCAGCCGGAACCAGAACGCGGTCGAGATCGAAGTGGCTTGGCCACGCGCAAACGTGAGCCGCGACCCTCTTGGCAAGACCGGCATCGACCCCGTCGACCACAGTCGTGAGATCGACGACGAAGGCTGCATCGGGCTTCGCGCTTCTCGGTCGGCCCCATTGATCCTTCGGTGCGGAAGCAGGATCGCCCGGGAGCTGATCCATCAGTGATTGCACCGCGCCCGCCAGCTGCGCCGGCGCCTTCGCGAAGCGGCCCTTGAGGGCGCCGGCCAGCAACGCGGCACTAGGACCGAGCGCGTCAACCCCGTTTGACGCGATGATCTTCTTGAGCCATCTGGCCGCGCTTGAGAGCTCGAACCCTGCCAGTCCTTGGAGAATCGCGGGATTGTCCGCCTTGTCGTGGCCATGCTGGCTGATCAGCTTTTCGAGCATCCGCTCAGTCAGCGTTGGATCGCCGAGACGGGCGAGCAAGCTCAGCATGCGACCGAGATCGCTCGGCTCGGAGCGTTCCCGTGCGTGCCACGTGTTCACCGGCCACGTTGAAATCATGTGTCCGGCAAGTTCCTCGGCCTGCCGCTTGTGCGGCGCTCCCTTCTTGGTTCCGGCGGATTGCCATCTGTCGACCATCTCTCCCAGGAATGGCAGCGTCGCTTCGAGACCGCCTTGGTTCAGGACTGCCAGGATGCGACTGCTCGGCCACACGACCAGAGCGGCGCGCGCGTACGTGCGGTCGAACGAGGCGCCCTCGTTGCCCGTCGCCTCGTGGAAATGCTCCTCGTCCGGCTCCATGTCATCGAGCGCATCGGGCGGCGATACCTCGTCGTCCTCGATCGGCAGCTTGCCGAGCGTCGTGGCCACACCGTCCGGTCGGCGCCAGTCCGACAGTGTCTTGCCGCCGTCGAATACCTCGATAACCTCGAACTCTTTGGCATTTTCTTCTACGCCCGAGTCGCGCCGACCACGGCGATAGTGCCAATTTTCACGGCCATTGTATTCCGCGGAGCCGCTCTCCCAAACCGTGAGCAGAGCCAGATGCAAGTCGCAGCCAGCTTGCGGTGCGGCCGAGACGAGCAACCGCGCGACCGCCGCATCCCCGCCCTTCAGCTTTTCGAACGCGAGTTCAGCCGGCGTGTAGGCGTGCTCCAGCGGAATGATCAACTTCTCCGGAGACGCGAGTTCGGCTCTGTCTGTGCGTGTAGCGTCGTCGCCAACGGAGACCTTCTCCTCCACCCAAGCGCGCAACAACCGGGTCACCATCTTCGCCTCGGCCTCGTAGCTCGGCGGCTGCGGCGGTTTCCCTTTTGCCTTGCGCACGAGGTTGAACACGAGTGTTGCCCGGCAGCCTGACGTCACAGGCAGGACCTCGTGCACGCAGTCGGCATAAAACGCAGCAAATGCGATCTCGGACGGCTCCTCGCAGGAAAGATCCAGTCGAATTTGGCGGTCTTGATGCCGTACGACCAACTCGCCGCCCTTCGACTGGGATGGTAACGCCAACACCAGCGTCGCGAACATGCCGGGGGCCTTCTCGGTGTCGCGGTGGCTGACGAAAAAGCTACCCTTGTCGTAGACCAGCAGTTTGTAGAGTTCGGCGGTCACGGGCTCGGCGACGCCCAGCCCCTCTGCAGCGCGCTCGACAATGCCATCGAGTGTCTTGGCCCAGTGCTTTCCGCTGATGGCGACGCGGCCGGCTTCGATCTGCCACGTGCGGCGCACTTTCGTGTCGACGACCGTATCTGCGCCACGCCCGTAGGGCGCGCGCGTCGCCGCCTTGATCAACTGCTTGGCCTGCGCCGGCAACAGCGGCAGCGCGATCGGCCCGACGCCCTCGACTTCGAGGCGCGGCGCCAGAAATTCGGCGCGGCCCGAGGCGAAAAAATCGCCGGGCCGGTCGACGTCGCCGAGGATCTCGGCCAGTTTTCGAGTGATCGTCATCTTGCGCCCCCTGCCCGCTGCAACATGCCACCAACGCGATCACTTTGCCGCCACTTCATACCCGAGGCTTCGATAACCCGACTGCCGCTTCAGCGCCATGCGCGCCAGCATCGGCACGCCTGAATCGACGTAATCGTAGACGACGACCTCGCGCTTGGCATGGTGCTCGCGATGCAGCCGGCCGACGTATTGGGCGAGGGTGCCCTTCCATGAGATCGGCATGGTCAGGAACAGCGTGTCGAGGGAGGCGTCGTCGAAGCCTTCGCCGAGGTAGCGGCCGGTCGCCAGAACGAGACGCTCCTCGGTGTCGGGTCGTTTCAGGCCTTCGTCGGCGGTGCGCCGCTCGGTCGCGTTCATGCCGCCGTAGAGGACGACAAGGTTTCGCGTGAATTTTTCCAGCCGCGTGCGGAAATATTCGAGGTGGTCGCGCCGCTCCGTCAGGATCACCGGGCGGCGTCCGGCCTCCAGGCTGAGCAGCACGTCGTCGAAGATCAGATCGTTGCGCTTCTCGTCCTGCGCCAGCGCCGCATAGAGCGCCGTCATCAGCGATGGCCCCTGCGCCTCCTGATCGGGCCGGTGCTGAAATCCAGTCTCGCGCAGGCGGACCTTGTGGCTGAACGACCGGGTCGCGGCCTGCGATTTCGCATCCACCCGGTAACGGACGGGCCCGCACTGCATGAAGATGATCGGGTGATGGCCATCCTTGCGGGCGACCGTGGCCGACAATCCCAGGACGTAGCGTGCCTTGGTTCGGCGCGCGACCAGCTCGAAGCTGACGGCCGAGAGATGATGGCACTCGTCGACAATCAGGTGGCCGTAGTCGGCGACAAGGTCGCTGACCTCGCCGTTGCGAACGAGGCTCTGGATCAGCGCGATGTCGATCCGCCCTGTCGGCTTGCGCTTTCCGCCGCCGATCGTGCCGATGTCGCCGTCCTTCACGGACAGAAACGACTGAAGACGCTCGCGCCATTGGTCGACGAGTTGGCGGCGATGTACGAGAACGAGCGTGTTGACACCACGCGCGGCGATCATGCGCGCGCCGACGACGGTCTTGCCGAACGCCGTCGTAGCGGCCAGCACGCCGTAGTCGTGAGGTTCGATCGCGGCGACGGCGGCGGCCTGTACATCATGCAGGGTGCCCAGAAATTTGAGGTCCAGTGGTCGACCAGCATTGCGTTCGTCTTTGAACTGCGCCGTGGCTCCGTTCAACTTGAGCAGTTCGACAGCTTCATCGAGGCAGCCACGCGGCAGGCCGACGTGATGCGGATGAAGCTCGGCGCACGAGATGATGCGCGGCTTGCCGAACGTTGGTAGCCGCATGGCCTGGGCGCGATAGAACTCGGGGTTCTGAAACGCCGCGACGCGGACGAGTTGGGCCACCATCGACGACGGCAGGCCGGAACGGTCGACATAAACTTGATCGCCGAGCACGACGTCGACGTGCGCGGGCATTGGTTCCTTGGAGGATTGCGCTTGGCGTCGGCGCGACGGCATCATCTTCCACGGCTCGTCCGCGTTCTCGTCGTCGACGGGCAGTCTGACGCCCGTGGCGCCGCCAGGCATTTCCGCTTCGATCTTCGCGATCACGGAGGAAACCTCCGAAGACGTCATCCGGCGCTGGAGCGAGAGAAACGCCCACTGGTCATCATGGGGCCGCAGATCATCGTCGACGAACATGCTGTTCCCGATGTTCCCGCGCGTGGCGCTGCAATGGCAGCGCGATCAAGTTGCCAAAGCCGCCGCTCGGCATCGTGTCCTGGCTCGGAAATAGGCGATCGTAGGACTTGAAGCCGATCTCTGGCCGCCGGTTCATCGTTCGCGTCAGCAGCAATGTCCCGAGACGACGGGCTTCCGATGCCGCAACGGGCTCGGAGAAGAACAGCCAGACGTGGCCGCCATTCCCGGAACGCGACCGTTCAAGTGCCGACCGGCACATCGCAGTCACGGCAGCATGCGATGAAGGCCAGGGCGTCGGTCGACCAATTTTCGTCGTCGAAGTCGACGGCCAGGAATCCGCACGTGTCGTCGAAGAGCAGCGGATAGACGCCGGCGACAAAATCTTTGCCCCGCCCATTGGGTCGAACGCGATCCTCGCCGCGAAGGTGGCACTCGATCACGTCGGGCGTGACCGGGATGAACGCCTTGTTCGGGCAATCGCCGCACTTGACCTGCGGCTTGCCGCACACGCCACGCACCCACTCGTTGGCGCAGGCCGGAGCGTAGCCCGATCGCCCGGTCTTCGGGTTGTCCCATCGCGCCGGGAAGACATCGGTGCGACCGCCGAACAGGCGCCGGAAGAGCGCGATCTTGTCCGTGGCAGACGAGCTGTTGGTCACGAGCGGCTTGGGTTGGGCAACAAGTGCCGGGGGCTCTGCCGTGAGTTGCTGCAATTCACGCAGCCGCCGTTCCAGCGTCTGCCGCTCTTGATCGAGCTCCTGCATACGCAGTCGGATCTGGCTTGCCTCGTCGCCCATTGCTCTCCCTGCGATCATGAAAACTCAGTATCCACCTGCAGTCCGTTCCGAACTTTCGCCAAAACCGGGCTATGCTGGCGGGCTCGCCGAGTCGCTCGAATCAAGTTGATATCTTGTTGTTCTGTCGTCGACGATCACACTGGTGCATCCAGCGCCGACTCAATCCGCTCCGGCCATTAACGGCAAGCCCACATCGTCACATGATCATTCGAACTGAACACGACCTCCAGCAAGCTCTGCTGCTCGACAGCGAGACGGAGCATGTCGAGTTCAAGGAGGCCAAGAACCGGTACGACTTCGAGGAACTGGTCGGCTACTGCTGTGCGCTGGCGAACGAAGGCGGAGGCAGCATCGTCCTGGGCGTCACCGACAAGTTGCCGCGCCGGATCGTGGGCACGGCGGCATTCGACGCACCCGACCGGACCAAGATCGGTCTGTTCGATCGGCTGCATCTGCGGGTCGAGCTGATCGAGATCATGACCGCCGAGGGGCGTGTGCTCTCGTTCGTCGTTCCGCCTCGTCCACCCGGCAGGCCGGTGAACTACAAGGGCCGCTATCTGATGCGGGCTGGCAGCAGCCTGCAACCCATGACCGTCGATCAACTCGCCCTGATCCTTGGCGAGACGCAAGTCGATTTCTCGGCTGAGATCGTGCCCAGCGTCGATGCCAGCCGTGCTGGACGCTGACGCCATCGCGGCGTTTCGCAGTCGTTGGCAGCGCAAGAGCAACCGTGCCGACATCGCCCACTGGTCGGCCGCGGAGTTGCTGGAGAACGCCGAACTGACGGTCGACGGCAAGCCGACGTATGCCAGCTCTCATCCTGCTCGGGACTGCGAAGGCACTGTCGCGGCATCTCGCGCAGGCCGAGGCCGTGTTCGAATATCGCAGCAGCGAAGCCAGCATCGCCTACCAGCAGCGCCAGGAATTTCGGCTGGGCTTCTTCCTGTGGTTCGATGACATCTGGAAGCTCATCAACCTGCGCAACGACGTCCAGCAGTTCCGCGAAGGGCTTTTCAAGTACGACATCCCGACCTTCGACGAGGACAGCGTCCGCGAGGCCGTGCTCAATGCCGTCAGTCATCGCGACTACCGCAACGGCGGCTCGATCTGGATCAAGCAGTCGCCACGCATGCTCGAGATCGAAAGCCCTGGCGGATTTCCGGACGGCATCACGGCCGACAACATGCGCGAGCGGCAGAAGCCGCGCAACCGGCGCATCGCCGAGGCACTGGCGCGGTGCGGCCTGGTCGAGCGATCCGGCCAGGGCATGGATTTGATGTTCCGCCAGAGCATCCGGCAGGGCAAGGCGCTGCCGGATCCCTATCAGTCGGATGCGCACCGCGTCATGTTGCGACTGCCCGGCGAGGTTGGCGATCCCCGCTTCCTCCGCTTCCTGGAGCAGGTCGGCGACGAGCAGTTGAAGCGCTTCTCGACAGACGACTTCCTGGTCATCGACTTGGTCCACCGCGAGGAGCCGCTGCCCGATCATCTCAAGGATCGGACGAAGGGCTTGGTGACAGCCGGAGTCATCGAGCGCACCGGGCGCGGCAAGTTGATTCTGTCGCGCCGCTTCTACTCGTTCCTGGGCGAAACCGGCGTGCATACGCGCAAGGCGGGTCTGGACCGCGAGACCGAAAAGGAGTTGCTGATGAAGCACCTGAAGGCTGCCGGTGCGGATGGGGCGCCCATGGCCGAACTCATCCAAGTGCTTCCGGGCAAAAGCCGCGATCACATCAAGCGGCTGCTTGAACAGCTCCGTGACGCCGGCCGGGCACATGTGACCGGCGCAAAGCGGACCTCGCGCTGGCACTCCGGGCCAGCCTCATCGTAGCCCAGAAACATTGGGCGGGGAATGGCCGCGAATGCATCGCACGCCGGCCGCCACACTCGCCAAGGCTCTGATCTGATTGACTTTATTTTGGGCGGAGAATTGGACCAAATCGAGCAATCTGCCCCAAAACTACGACTGAGCACCTCACGCTTTGATCCGTACACCCGCCCAGTACTGCAATAGCTGCAGCGGGCCCCCGCAACCAAATTTTCTAAGTAAAATCAATTACTTAAAGACAAGAAAAAGAAGCGACCGCGGACGAAAAACGGCGCCGGGTAAGCCTCGGGTAAGCCGGAAACTGAGATCAGGTGGGATTTGGTGAGACTTTAGTGGTCGATTTGGGTGTCACTCACCCGATCAAATGCTCCTGACGCCAATTGTGGTCGCCCCTAGCTCAACTCTTCGAACACGCCCTTTGATCCACGCACTTTTGCACGCGGTAGTGATCGCCGACGGCGGTCGGCTCGTTCTCATTGTGCATGATTGAGATGTAGCCAGCCGAAGTGATCGGGATCGACGCGCCCTTCGGCCACTCAACGCAGAACTCGCTACGTGACCCAGCCAAGGACACGTGTTCGGGCCAATTCGCCACTCGACCAGTGACGTGACGCCAAACAAGCTCAGAGCCATTGATGGGGTCTGTTGCCCATACTGTCTTGGGTGCCTTTGACCATTTGGCTGGTGCTGTGACGGCATCGATCTTCGCTTTCGTACTCTTGCGTGTCATGGCGCTCGTCCTTCAGAGGCGCGTAAAAAAGAAAATACCCCGGATCGCTCCGGGGCAAGGTGGTTGGTGTGTCACGCCGTTTCATGGCGTCTCGGGCTGCAGTGCGTGCAGGTATTCGACCGCACGATTGGCTGCGGCAGCGGCGGTGAAGATCGCCTTCTTGTCGCCCTTCATGATTTCGAGCCAATGCGCGATGTAGTGAGCATGGTCGTCGCGCAATACCGGCGTCACACTGAGGTCGGCGCACAGGAACGCGGCCCCGAGCTCGGCGACCAACTCCTCCGCGCTGCGCTCGGACGTACCGAACCGTCCGGCGAAGGTCGGGTCGAGGCGGGATTTGTGGCCTGTCGCGTGGATTCCTTCGTGGAGCAGTGTGGCGTAGAACGCTTCCGTCGCCGTCGACGTGTCGGTGCCAGTGAACAATCCGGTGTCCGGCATCTGAATGTAGTCCTCTGATGGCCGGTAGAACGCCGAATGCCCGGCGTAGCGAACCTCGATCTTGCTCGCCGTCATGAAGCTCTCGACACGTTCGTTGCGGTCGATCACAGCAGCCGGCCGCTTCTCGGGCATCTCGTAGCCGTCGCATTGCTCGGCGTTGAAGACCCAGTAGCCGCGCGCCATCCACGCCGTGTCCTTTCCCGCTTCGTCGCCCGGCTTCTCGGGCTCGCGGTCGAACTCCAGCTCCTTGTAGAAGACGACGAGAGATGCCTTCTCGCCCTTGCGGACCTGACAACCCGCCTCCCGGTGTTGTTTGTATGTTCCCCATACCGGCACCGCTTATCCGCGCATTTGCGCTTCGACCCACAGCGTCACGACATTGATGCCGCGATAGCCTTTGCCGGATTCAACATTGACCGGACGCGTGATGGAACCGGCAGGACGATGCCAGGGAAGCTTGAACTCGCCGGCACCCTGCTCGATCGCGGCGATGATCCGGTCAGTGATTGCTTGATGAACGTCTATCCTCTGTGACATGTTGGTCACCCTTGGCCATGCTGGCGCACGACATCCGTGCTGCCTTCAGCGGCCAAGGCGCAAAGCGGGCTTTGGAAAGGCGCCGCACCCTACCGTCGAGCACCTTCGAGGTGTTGGGCAGGGCCGGAACGGAGTGGAGGAGGGAGGCGGATGGATCGAACGCGCGGCCAGCCGCATCGCCGACCTTGAGGTGGCGACACGCCCGCTACACTGGAAAGCAGCAGGCAAGCCCCCCGCGCGGTTGCCCGACAGGACGACCGAGTCGTGATCTGACAGGAATCTGCAGACCCGTGCATCGCGTCAGGGATGGAAGCCCGCGGGGCCGAGACCTCCAGCGGCTTCACGCCAGCATAGGCATCGGACTCGGTTCACGACAGCCCGGCTCCAGCGGTGTTCACTTTGACGCGATTGACGAGCGTGGCTGGCGGACGCCCGGCGATGCCCAGTTGGCACGCGCCCGTAAGATAACATCAGCTTCCTGGTGGAGGGCAGTCACATGATGGCTTCCTGCTATGGGCCATGTGTGGACGGCTCCGGGTTGTCAAGGGCTACGAGCACGGTGCAGCGGGTGTCGAGGCAGCCATGTCTCCGGCCTTTGAGTGCGGCACGGATTGGCCGCTGGCAATAATGCCTTTCGCGGATCAGGTCCCGGTCAAAAGCTCGCGTTCGACGACGCCATGGCCCATGTGGGTTGTCCCGATCACCGGATCGAACCGTCTGCGTTACGTGCTGTCCGCCTTTTCCAACCGTTCCTTCACGCCGTTGCCGGCGCGATCCCGTCGCTGACCTGGCGATCGCTCGCCGTGGCCGATCTCTTCTCTTTACGCGCCCTGCCGCGCGAGTGCTTCGGGCTCTCGGTAGCGCTCGCCCTTGGCCATCAGCGCCCACGCAATGCGCGCCATTTTGTTGGCGAGCGCGATCGCAGCGACCTTGGTCAGCCGCTGCTCGAGAAGCTTGGCGAGCCAGGGCCGATGTCGAGGATTGCTCGCATTCATCTTGGCGACCCTGATCACGGAGAGCGCTCCAGCGCAGAAGAGGGATCGCAGATGCCGGTCGCCGGCCTTGGTTATGTTGCCGAGCTTTTCCTTGCCACCACTCGAATTCTGCTTCGGCACGAGGCCGATCCACGCGGAAAAGTCGCGCCCTGATTCGAAAGCCTTTGCGTCGCCGACGCTGGCGACGAGTGCGGTTGCAAGGGCAGGCCCGACACCAGGGATGGCATCGAGCCGCCTACAGGTCTCGTTCGAGCGATTCCAGGCGTTGATGCGCCGGTCGAGAATGGCGATCTGCTCTTTGATTGCAGCGAGTTGGATGCTCAGCGCCGTAAGGCACGTGCGCACGAGATCGGGGATGCGCGCATCGCGACGATTGTTGATCACGCCGACGAGCTGTTCGACGCCGCCGCGACCGACCGGCGCGATGATGCCGAACTCGGCCAGATGCGCGCGGATCGCATTGATGAGCGCGGTCTGCTGGCGGATGAAGAGATGGGGGGTGCGATGCAGAACGAGACACGCCAGCTGGTCGGGCGTTTTGATCGGTACGAAGCGCATGCTCGGCCGCTACACGGCTTCGCAGATCGCCTCGGCATCGGCGGCATCGTTCTTCTGCCGCTTGACGTAGGGCTTCATATAAGCGGGCGGCATCAGCTTGACGGTGTGCCCGAGCTGGCTGAGCTCGCGCGCCCAATGGTGCGATGTATCGCTGGCCTCGATTCCGACCGTCGAAGGCCCAAGCTTCTTGAAGAAGGCAAGCACGCGGCTACGCTTCAATTGCTGGCGAAAAACGACCTGGCCGTTGGTGTCGACGCTGTGCACCTGAAATACGTTCTTGGCGATGTCGAGCCCGACCATGGTGACCGCTTTCATGTCTCTCCTCCTCGAATCAAAGATCACCTCAGCGGCAACCATCAACTGGGCGCTGATGCGCCGATGGAGGAGCCATCCACAGCATCAATAACGGTCCATGTCGAACAAGGACGATCAGTGGTGCCGTGTTATTCCAGGCACACTGCGCAGACGGCTCAAGGGTCCAAAATGTTGCGGCGCACCTTACTCGGCGCCAATTCCGGCGGCCAGCCATAGGTCGCTAACCTGCATCGACCGTCTGAGCAGGTGATCTGTTTCGCAACGTGCATCGTTTGTAGAGACAAGCTCAGCAAGGACGGCCTACTTGGTGGCTTTGGTATGATTGTACCGTCGCCCCCAATTCAACTGCGCCTCTCACCCTGAGAGGTATGCTTGAGGCCGAGAAGTCGGATGGGCAATGACCAACATCGAATGGCTCCGGCAGGGGCGAGTATCCCGCGTCCGGCCGACCCAAATGAGGCACCGAAATGCAAAAGTTAATCGCGGATGCATGGAATTTTATTTTCAATCATGAAGTCAACCCGCTTCGGCACATTCCCGATGTGGCCACGCGCCACTTGATATTGCAGATCTTGGGGTGGATGTGGGCAGTTGCTTTTTCGGTGGCCATTGGGAGCTACGCGATGCTTCCGGCAAGCTTGATCGGTCATGCTGTCCTAATTGCAGCGGCAGCGATCACAACGGCAACCTACACGGCGGCAGCAACCAAGCCGGAACTGTTCAAGGCAGGTTCGGGCCGTCGTCATGATGGGGAGCATGAATAAGATGCGAGCCCCGTCTGTTCCACTTTGCGATCGTCGCGCGACTGCCCAAGCGATGGCCAAGCCTTAAGGATACTACTTTGACCGATCAAGCTGGCGTTGTAACTGTCTTTTACGACGGGTCCTGCCCGCTGTGCGCAGCTGAAATTGGCGTGTATCGTCATTGTGCGGGCGCGGAGTCCGTAGCGTTCGTCGACGTTGTAGCGCATCACTCGGACATAATCGTTCCTGGGCTCGACAAAGCGACGGCCATTGCGCGGTTTCATGTGCGCCGCGCCGACGATACGCTGGTTTCGGGTGCCGAGGGCTTCGGTCATCTGTGGCTCGCGCTTCCCGCTTGGCACTGGCTTGGTCGCATCGTGCTGTTGCCGGGCGTGCTGCAAGTAACCGAGGTTGTTTATCGATCGTTCCTTGTCGTGCGGCCAGCCTTGCAGTGGATGTTGCGGGCGACGATGTCGATTCGGAGCCGCTCATGACCCGCATTCTCGTAATGGGTGGGAGCCAGGGGATCGGTCTGGCCGTGTGCCGTGCTGCGGTTGCGAAGGGACATCGTGTGCGCTCCATGTCTCGCAACGACCGGCTGGCGACAGATATCGGAGGCGACTGCGAAGCGTTCATCGGCGATGCCCGCAACGCCGACGATGTCTTCCGGGCGCTCGCGGATATCGATGTGGTCGTGCAGGCGCTTGGCGTGCCGCCGTCGCTTGATTTCATCCTCAAGCCTGTAACGCTTTTCTCGGAAGCGACTCGCGTGCTCCTTCCGGCGATGATCAAAGCTGGCGTCGGCAAGCTCGTTGCCGTTACCGGCTTTGGCGCTGGCGATAGCCATGACGCCATCAACATTCTGCAGCGGCTCCCCTTCAGGCTGATCTTCAAGAATGCCTACGACGACAAGTCGATCCAAGAGGCGCTCATTGCCTCGAGCGACCTGGAGTGGCTGATCGTGCGACCCGGAGTGCTCATGAATTGCCCGTCGAGCGGCAATTACAAAGTTCTGACGCGCTCCAGCGAATGGCGTAACGGCATCGTCGCTCGCGCCGACGTGGCGGACTTCATCGTGCAACGCATCGAAGCCAATACGTTGAACCGCGAGAAGCCCGTGATCATCAGGTACCCGCTCTGAGGCTTTCATTTGCGATCGCAGACATTGCTCCGCGACCGTCGTGAAGTGTGGATGACCCAATGCCTCGCGCCCCACTGCCGAAAAAGATCCGCAACCTCGTGGTGGTACTGGGCGACCAACTGTCTCCTGAGCTGTCGAGCCTGGTCGCCTGCGATCGGTCCCGCGACCTCGTTGTGATGTGTGAGGTGGCCGAGGAGGCCACCTACGTGCGCCATCACAAGAAAAAGATCAGCCTGCTGCTTTCGGCGATGCGGCATTTCGTGCAAGAATTGCGCGCGCAGGGCTGGCGGGTCGCTTACACGCAACTCGGCGATGACGGCAATTCCGGCACTCTGACCGGGGAGGTCGCACGCGCCGTCGCCACTCACCGTCCAGAACGGATCGTGATCACTGAGCCCGGTGAATGGCGCGTCCTCCAGACCATCCAATCCTGGTCGAGCCGGCTCAATTTGCCGGTCGACGTTCGCGCGGATACCCGTTTCATCAGCTCGATCGACGAATTCGCCGCCTGGGCCAAAGGTCGCAAGCAGCTGCGCATGGAATATTTCTACCGTGACATGCGCCGTAAGACCGGGCTGCTGATGGATGGCTCCGCGCCCGTCGGCGGTCAGTGGAACTTTGACCACGACAATCGCAAGACAGCTAAGGCCGATCTGTTCATCCCCGAGCCGGCGCATTTTCAGCAAGATGCAACGACTCGCGAGGTCGTCGCGCTGGTGAAGGATCGCTTCGCCAACCACTTCGGCGATGCCGATCCGTTCTGGTTCGCCGTGACGCGCAGCGATGCCGAAGCAGCATTCGACCATTTCGTCAGCGTCGGGCTCGTACAGTTCGGCGACTACCAAGACGCCATGCTCACCGGCCAGCGCTTCCTATATCACTCGATCGTTTCGATGTACCTGAACTGCGGGCTTCTCGATCCGCTCGGCATGTGTCGTAAAGTGGAGGCCGCCTACCGAGCTGGTCGCGTGCCGTTGAATGCGGCGGAAGGCTACATCCGTCAAGTGATCGGCTGGCGCGAGTACGTGCGTGGGATCTACTGGCTCAAGATGCCGGACTATGCGGCCTCGAACGGCCTCGACCATAAGGCTCCGCTGCCAGATTTCTACTGGACCGGCGAAACCGAAATGACGTGCCTCCGCGAGGCCGTCATCCAGACCAAGGAAGAGGCCTACGCGCATCACATCCAGCGCCTGATGGTGACCGGCAACTTCGCACTGCTTGCCGGCATCTCGCCGCAGGCGCTGCACGAATGGTACCTGGCCGTCTATGCCGACGCCTACGAGTGGGTCGAGCTGCCCAACACCATTGGGATGAGCCAGTTCGCCGACGGCGGGCTACTCGCCTCGAAGCCCTACGCCGCGAGCGGAGCCTACATCAATCGGATGTCCGACTACTGCGGGTCGTGCGCCTACGACGTGAAGCAGCGTACCGGTCCGAATGCCTGTCCGTTCAATGCACTTTACTGGGATTTCATCCGTCGGCATGCGGCCACGATCAAAACGAACCCGCGCATGGCGCAGATGGTGCGCACCTACGAAAAGTTCGCCGACGACGAGAAGGCGCGCATCAAAGCCAGCGCTGCAACGTTCCTTGCTGCCCTCAAACCTTCGACGACGTGGCCTTGAGCGGTTTTGCGCCTCTGACAGCCCGGCAGCGATCCGAGCAATACTTGACCTCCTCCCAATTCCGCGACCACTTCTTGCGCCATGCGAACGGACGACCGCATGCGACGCACGTCTTGCTCGGTAACGTCGCTTTGGTGAAGCGCTTGGGCGCCTTCTCGCTCACAGGTCGAACTCCGTTTGTGCGGGGTCCGATTTGGGTGGCGCCTTCCGCTTCTGCTCGGGGTTGCTTTGGACGCTGGCCGGTCAACCGCATACCGCTCTTGCGGCTGCCGTGCTTGTCCTGGATGGCATCTGCTGCAGCGGCAAAGCCAGCGCTGCGCCGCGCGCCATAGATCCTGTCCTTGGCGGTGGCGGTCGAGGTTTTGAGGTCGACGATCCGTTCTGGGTAGATGCGCCCGATGATGCGGTTAGCGGCATCGAACCGCCACGGCTCCTGCAGATGTTGGTCGGGGATATCTCTCAGCTCCGGAAGCCAGCGGCGAACAAATGCTCCCGTCGGGTCCTGGTCGTGGCCCTGCTTCACGACTGAATAGATACGAATGGTGTTGATGCCCGTGGTTCCCGACTGCATCTGCGCCTGCGGCCAGTGAATGCCGGGCTCGTAGTCGGTGAACTGGCGCGCCAGATGCAATCCCGTCTCGCGCCAGGGCAACCACAGATTATAGCCGGCAAACGACATCACCATCGCGCGCATGCGAAAGTTCAGCCAGCCCGTCGCCCTCAGACTGCGCATGCACGCATCGAGAAATGGATAGCCGGTTTGGCCATCAGCCCATGCGGAAAGCAGCGCCGCATCGGCAACCCCTGGCCGGAGCCCGCGCAGGGCCGGGTGAAGCTCGAGGAATTCGATCGCCGGCGCGGTCTCGAGCTTCTGGATGAAGTGGCAATGCCAGTGAAGGCGGCCCGAGAACGAGACCAGCGAGGCGCGCAATTTTTTCGCCGCCGGATCCGTCTCCTCTTTGAGATCACGGACGCGGGTCCACGTCGCCTGGGTCATCTCACGCATGGAAACCGTGCCCCACGCCAGATGAGGCGACAGGCGCGAGCAAGATCTGGCACCCGCCAGCGGGTTTGACATTTCCCGCCGGTAGTTCTGAGCGCGGCCGGCGAGGAAAGTGTCGATCAGATCGAGAGCCGCCCGGCGGCCACCCGACTGGCGTTCGGTGCAGCCATCCTCGCTAAGGCCGAGATCGCCGAGCGGCAGCAACACTTGCGGACCAAATCCCGGGACAGGCGCGAGAGCCCGAGGCGGGTCGGTGATCTCCTCCGACATCTGCCGATCCCAGGCCGCTGCCCAGCCATCGCGATTGCGCAACCTTCGCTGGACACCGAACTGCGCAATCTCGTGCCAAGCTACGCTGTGCTCACGGGCCCAAGCGGCGACAGCCTTGTCCCGTGCAAAAGTCCAAGCGTTGCCGGTCTCCACGTGTGACCACAGCGCCGCGATACCCTGCGATTTGCGGATATTCTCCAGAGTATCGACGACCGGCCCCACGCGAACCACCAGCGGTTGACCAAGCCGGCCAAGGGCCGCTTCGAGTTCGCGGATGCACTCTGAGATGAACTGCCATTGCCGAGCTGATGCGTCCGGCTGCCGCCAAAGATCCGGCTCCACGACATAGAGGGGCAAGACCGGCCCGCGCTTTGCAGCCTCTGTCAACGGCCGGTGATCGTGGATGCGCAGATCGCGCTTGAACCACACGACGTGCAAGGGTGATGACATGGCGTTCGCCGAACTCTGCGCTCCTGAGTGTTATTGCAAGTCATACGATGCGAGGAGCATCGTCGGATCTCACGCAGCGCAATCTGTTGTTTGGTCTGAGCCGTAGACGTTCCTGTCGGAAATTTGATGCGCGGGATGCGCAAAGCACAAGTCGGCTGAGGAGGCCGAGGCAGTTATGCGAGCACTCGTCGTAGGTGGATCAGGCGGGATTGGGGCTGCGTTCGCATCCTTGCTCGATGCCGACGCTCGGTTTAGCCACGTAACTACGTGGTCCCGCTCAGCGGTTGATCTAGCAGGCCACAGAACCTCGACGAGGCGGATTGACCTCCGCGACGAAGCAACGATCGCAGCAGCAGCCCAAGAACTCGGCGCGGTTGATCTGGTGCTCATCGCCACCGGGCTGCTGCATGACGCCGATATGAAACCGGAGAAAACGTGGCGTTCACTCGAGCCAGCCACGATGATACGCGCATTCGAGATCAACGCGATCGGGCCGGCGCTGATTGCCAAGCACGTGCTGCCCCTGTTGCCTCGCGATCGCCGCGCCGTATTCGCTGCCCTTTCGGCGCGCGTCGGCAGCATCGGCGACAATCGCCTGGGAGGATGGTACAGCTACCGCGCGTCTAAGGCCGCACTCAACCAGATCATCCGAACATTGAGCATCGAACTTGCCGTCAGACATCCGCTTGCGGTTTGCGTCGGCTTGCATCCGGGCACGGTCGACACGGCCCTTTCCAAGCCGTTTCAGGCCGGCGTACCAGCAGACAAGTTGGCCGGCCCCGGCATCGCGGCTGCGCATCTGATGGACGTCATCTCGCGGCTGACGCCGCAAGACAGCGGTAAGGTTTTCGATTGGCAGGGTAAAGTTGTTCCGGAATAGGCCGAGCGAACTGCGCGATGCCGCGTCAATGAATGAAAGTCTACTATCCTCATCGTCCAAAGCCGCGCTACCTCCGCACCCCCCGTTAAGCCGAACCTCCGCGGCGCCGAACGCAAGGACAGTGTCGCAGGAAGTACTGCCTACAGCCGCGAACAAGTCGCCATGGCTGTGGCTCGCGCGCTGGTCTCACGGACCGCGCAGCATCGAGCGCAGCATCCATGCATCTTTCTCATGCTGTGCGATGTAGCCGGTCAACAAATCCGCAGTGACCACATCATCGGCCTTGGTCGCAGCGGCAACGACGGGCCGCATCGCGCGGACGACGGTCTCGTGACTGCAAACGAGATCTGCGATCATGCTGGCCGCGTTTTGCGATTCCGGCAAATTCGCGACTCCAGTGGGGAATACGTTGAGGTTAACCGCAGGTTTTCCGTCGAGTGCTCGAATTCGCTCCGCGATCTCATCTACCGCAGCAAATTGAGCAGTGTATTGCGCTTCCGTCAGCTTGTGCACCGGCTCGAAAAGCGGACCTTCGACGTTCCAGTGATACACCTGTGTACGCACCATGAGCGAGTAAACCCCATCGAGCAGGCCGCCCAATTGCCTGGCCAATTCCTTCCGATCGTCCAGTGCTAGCCCGACCCTCTCATCCTGTGTAGCGGTCTTGGCGGGCTCTGCTCTTGCGGCCTGACGGCGTTGTGACGGCCGCAGGTTCGCGTTGCCACTGAATGTGGCGCGATCGGGTTCGACAATGGTCCTTGTTGCAGGGTTGGGGATCGGGCGAGGGAGCGGCTCAGGCCGCGGCCCGTCGAAGCCGATGGCAGGCGATGTCGAATGTGCTCTGATGGGGGCAGGCCGAGGCGAACGCGATCTTCACGCGGCGCACGCTGGTGGTGATGATCGCACCGATCTTCAGCAGCTGCAGCCGGATCGTGCCGCACGTCGCTGACGCTAACCCAGTGGCGGCAAGACCGATGCGCCTGAGCGCCGCCATCACCACATACGCGAAGCCTGCGAACCACAGCCGCAATTGATTGGCGCGCATCGATGCCGCGCTGGTGCGTCCCGCGAACAGATCAGACTGACATTCCTTGATGCGGTTCTCCATCTCCCCACGCGCGCAATAGATGTCCTCGTAGAGCTTGCGCGCGTCGCCGTCCGACCAATGCAGCGAGGTGACGATGAAGCGCGGATTTGCTTTGCCCTCCGTCCACTCGGCCTTGGCGACGACCTTGCGCGGCTTCGCCCAGCCGTCGCGCGTGTCCCAATCCTCCAGCACAGCGAAGCGGCGCTCGGCTCGGCCGGAGCGGCGACTGGCGCGGCGACTGGCGCGGCGGGCCAGCACCAGTTCCCGCTTGATCGCGCCGACGAGCCGCACGTTGCGCGCGAGGCCGAAGATGTAGTCGACGCCGTTGTTTTCACACCAATCCATCAACGCGTCGCGCGCAAATCCGCTGTCGGCGTGCAGGATGATGCGCACGTCGGGCCAGCTCTCGCGGATCTGGGCGACGATGCGCGCGATCTCGTCTTCGGCGCCGTCGGCCGCATCCCTGTCGGCGCTTCTGAGCTTGGCGGCGAGCAGATGCCGGCCGGCGAAGATGTACAGCGGCAGATAACAGTAGCAGTCGTAAAACGCGTTGAAGTGCCGGCCCTCCTGCTCGCCGTGGATCGGATCGTGCGTCGCATCGAGGTCGATGATCAGCTGGCGCGGGGCCGCATTCCGTTGGCGCAACGGAAGCCCAGTCTTGCCGGAGGCGAGCCCGCTTTCAGCAGGACCATCCGCGCCGTGCGCCTCCAACATCAGCGTCACGAACAGGCGTGCGATCGCGGCGGGATCGTGCGTGATCTTGTGATAGGGATCGGTGCCGACCTTGGCCGCATGCTCGAGCCGGTTCAGCGTCGACTTGCCCGCCAGGGCTGCGCAGTTCGAGCGTTTGCGCGTCAGCGCTCCGCCGAGCACGCCGAGCACCGGATCATGACGCAGCTGATCGTGATCGACGATGTCCTCGTAGCCAAGCGCGATGCCGAAGATGCGTTGGCTGAGCAGAGCCGGCAGTTTGTGCACGGTGAACGTTGGACTGCGGCCATCCTGGAAGCAGCAGGCCAAGCGCGACACCAGGCGGATCGCCTTGTCGGTCTGGCCGAGCAGCAGCGCGCCCGCGTCCGAGGTGATTTCGCCGCCATCGAACGCGCCCACAACAACGCGACCCTCGACGGTTCCGAATTCGAACAAATCCTGGTTACACTGTGTCGGCATCGGGGCGTTCCTCGCTCTGGCGTGAAGTCGTTGCAGCACAACAACTTTCGCTGAGTCGGAGCCCCGATGCGACTTCCCATGTTGAGAAACGCGGGCTAGTCCTTGTCGGCCAGAAACGCGGCGGGCTCGACCTGATTGAGCAACGGCACCGCCTGTGTGATGTCGTGCGACTGCCCCCGCGTTAGCGACAGCGCCACCGGATTGCCGAGCGCGTCGACGATGGCGTGGATCTTGGTCGTCAACCCGCCGCGAGATCTGCCGATGGCTTGATCTTCGCCGTCTTTTTTTGGGCTCCGGCACTGTGCTGGTGGGCGCGGACGCTGGTCGAGCCGATGGACATGAATTCCGCATCGGCGTCGATCGCTAAAGCTTCGAGAATGCGTGAAAATACGCCGCTTTCGCACCATCTCCGGAAGCGCTTGTGCGTGGCCTTCCAGTCGCCGTACCGCTCAGGCAGATCCCGCCATGGAATGCCGGTCCGATACCGATAGATAACGGCATCGACGAACAAACGGTTGTCCGACGCGGTGCCACCGACGTGGCCCTCCCGCCCCGGCAGGAAGTCCTTGATCTTCGTCCACTGGTCGTCGCGCAAGGCATACCGTTGCATTTGTCGGCCTCCCCCTTGCCGACAACCCAGGAGTCAGAGAAAAAATGATTTGGGAATCCCTCGACTGACGACAACAGGGGCGGGCCCACGCGATTTTTGACGAGATGTTGCTGATTGGACTCTGCTTAACTGACGACAGGCCCTACCGCGCAAGCCAAAAAGGCCGCTCGCCTAAAGCTTGCTGCGGCCAGCAAGACGATAGTCATCATCCCCCAGTTGATTGGGTCCGAAAGGGATCCATGGAGGGTTCCAAGAACCATCGCGAGGAAATGCACTAACCCCTCCTTGAGCAAAGACAAGTCTCACAGCAAGCCGACAGCGAGGCGGCTTATGCACCCGCCCGGTCGGCGATCTTGAGGGCGAAAGCGTAATCGACTGCGATCTCCTTCAAGGCCTCGAACCGGCCGGAAGCGCCGCCGTGACCGGCTTCCATGTTGGTCTTCAGGAGAACGACGTTCTGGCTGGTGTTGAGGGCCCGCAGCCGGGCGATCCACTTGGCCGGCTCCCAATAGGTGACGCGCGGGTCGGTGAGGCCGCCATAAGCAAAGATGTGCGGGTAGGCCTTGCGCTCAACGTTCTCGTAGGGGCTGTAGCTGCGGATGTTCGCGAACTCCTCCGGTGACGTAATCGGGTTGCCCCACTCAGACCATGACGCCAGCGAAAGGCAAGTTGCCCAACGATATCGATGCGCTGCGCGCGCTGATCGTGGCCGAGCGTGCGGCCCGCGCTGCGGAGCGTGAGACGCTCATGGCCCGCAACGAGAAATTCGAAACCGCCAACGCGCGGCTCGAAGCGATCATCGCCGAGATCCGCCGCGCGCACTTCGGCCGCTAGTCCGAGCGCATTACGGACGACCAGCTGGCGCTGGCGCTGGACGATCTCGAAACGGCGGCGGCCAAGGTCAATGCGGAGGCCGAAAAGGCCGATCCGGCTCTGAAGGCCACGGCGGCGAAGAAACGCCGCGCCAGCCGCAACGACACTCTCGATCACCTGGCGCACGAGGAGGTCGTGATCGCGCCGGATGCCAAGACGTGCCCCTGCTGCGGCGGCGAATTGCACGTCATCGGCGAGGACACGTCCAAGCGCCTCGACAAGATACCCGCAAAGGTTCGTGTTCTCGTGACGCGCCGCCCGAAGTATGCCTGTCGGTCATGCGAGAAAACTGGCGCAGACGAAGTGGCCGGCATCATCCAGGCTCCGGCGCCGGCCCGTCTGATCCCGGGCGGCCTGCCGACCGAGGCCCTCGTTGCCGACGTCGTAGTGAGCAAACACGCGGATCATCTGCCGCTTTATCGGCAATCGCAGATCTTGGCCCGTCACGGCGCCAAGATCGAGCGCTCGACCTTGGCGCAGTGGGTCGGAGCCGCGGCAGCCGAGCTGACCCCGCTGCACGATCGGCTTCTGCTGGTGCTGAAAGCCTCGCCGAAACTGTTCTGTGACGAGACCCGCTGTCCGGTGCTCGAACCCGACAACGGCAGAACCAAGACCGGCTTCATGTGGGCCATCGCCCGCGATGATCGACCGTGGGGAGGCGGTGCAGATGCGAGTGGGCATCCGGAGCACCGGGGAAGTGGCCCGCCGGCGGTCGCATACTCGTATGCGCCCGGTCGCGGCGGTGAACACGCCGTCAAGCTGCTCGCCGGATTCAACGGCGTGCTGCAGGTGGACGGCTACGCCGTCTACAAGCAACTGGCTGCGCCGTCGCGCGTCGGCGGGCCGGTGACGCTCGCCTATTGCTGGAGCCATCTGCGGCGCAAGTTCTACGAGGTCTACGTGGGCGGCCCAAAAGCCGAAGGCTTGTCTTATACCGCCGATCCTAAGTCCTGACCTTTTGTATCCACGGATACGAGCCGAGAGATTTGATGCGTCCCGTCTCGGCTTTGAGATGGTTCCAGGCTTCACAGGCAGCATCGACGATGGCGTCGTAGTCGGCGTGGAGCCGGTGCGACAGGAAGCGCGATTTCAGGTGCAGCCATAGCCGCTCGACGGGATTGAGTTCGGGTGAATAGGGCGGCAGCGACACCAGTGTGATGTTGGCGGGCACGATGAGGGCGTTCGCGCCGTGCCAGCCGGCCTGATCGAGCACCATGACGGCGTGTTCGTCGTCCGCGATCGTGGCCGCGAAGCGGTTGAGGAACTCCTGCATGGCGTCCGTATTCGCGTACGGCATGACGAGGGCAAAGCCGTTGTCGGTGCCGGGCTCAACCGCTGCAAAGATGTAGGCGAACGTGAAGCGCTTGTCGCTGAGACCCGGCGGGCGCTCGCCACGCTTCCACCAGACGTGACAGGTTCGCCCCTTCTGACCGATGCGCGCCTCGTCCTGGAAAAACAGGCGAATGCGCTTATTTTTGTGCGTACGCTGAATTCGTCTCAGCAGTCGCGGGGCTCTTTTTAAAGGCCGCTTGAGCGGCCGGATCCTTTTGCGGATGGCTTGGCCGTGCCTTTTGTCGCGACAGCCCGAGCTCGCGCAGGATGCGGCCCATCGAGGTCGCGTGCAGGCGCTTGCCGAACCTCTCCTCACAGATCGCCACGAGGTCGTCGCGCGTGAAAGCCGAGATGCCGCTCGTTTCAGGATCGGAACCGGCGAGCACGATGCCGGCAAGCTCCGCCTTTTCCTCAGGCCCGAGCTTGGACGGGCGCCCGTCGCGCGGTTGGTCGGTGAGTCCGTCAAGGCCGTGCGCATTGTAGCGGATGACCCAGTCGCGCAGCGTCTGGCGGTCCATGCCCGCCGACCGGGCCGCGTCCTCGCGGCTCATGCCCTCGAGGGCGTTGGCGATCGCAAGGATGCGCCGGGCGACGCGTATGTCGGTCTCGATCTTTGCCTGCTTGCGAAGCACCGCCGGGGTGCGGTCGCGTCGGATCGTAAGTGCCAGCATCGTCCCCTCCATCGAATCGATGAGAAGATGGAATCACGATCCTCACTCTGACGGAGTCGCACCAGAGCAACACGAGTCGACACTTTCAATCGGCGGTATTAGACAAGGGCGCCGATCGCGACCGAGGCCCTCGCGCGGCTCAAGCTGCTTTACGACATCGAGGCCGACATTCGCGGGCTGTCGCCGGAGGTGCGGCGCGCACTGCGCCAGAAACACGCCAAGGCCGTGATCGAGGCGCTGAAGCCTTGGCTCGAAGCGAGTCTCGCCAAGGTATCAAAGGGCGGCAAACTCGGCGAGGCGATCCGCTACGGCCTCAGGCACTGGGACGGCTTGTGCCGGTTCCTCGACGACGCTCGCATCGAGATCGATTCCAATACGGTCGAGCGATCGATCCGCGGCATCGCATTGAGCAGGAAGAATGCGCTCTTCGCAGGTCATGACCAGGGTGCCCAGGGCTGGGCGATGATCGCGTCGCTGCTGGAAACCTGCAAGTTGAACGCCGTTGATCCCCTGGCCTGGCTGACCGATGTGCTGACCAAGCTCGTGAACCTCTGGCCGGCATCCCGCATCGACGAACTGATGCCCTGGGCCTACGTAAAGCACGCCTGAGCCGCTGGGAAGGTGGGGGCGCTGGCCCGCTTACGATCAATCGGCATATTGACGGCGGAAAGCTCAAGACGCTCGCAGTGAATACGAATGCGCGATCCCCGCTTCTTCCAGAGCTGCCAACTCTCGCGCAAGCAGGTGTCGCCGACGCGGAATACCCGTTCTGGATTGCCTTGCTGGCTCCGGCCCGAACGCCGCAAGACGTCGTCGAGAAGCTGCGACGCGAGACGCTTATGGCGCTGCAATCGGCTCCCGTGGTCGAAAAATTGGCGTCGCTCGGCGTCCAGCCGATGCCCATGGCACCAGCCGAGTTCGCAGCGCAGATTGAGCGGGAAGTTGTGCTCAACAGAGCGCTTGCGAAAGCGGCCGACGTGAAGGTGCAGTAAGTGCTTCGAGCTCACGTGCAGAGCAGGATGAGAGGGACAGGACTATGCGAGCCTCGTCGACATTCGCTGTAGCAGACGCGGCGGGTTACGAAATCCAGATGGGCGATGGAGCCGGCGGCTCGCTATCGCGTTCGCCGCCTTCGCCGAACTCGGGGACGGCGAGCGATTACTGGACGTTGGCTGCGGCACTGGCAGTCTTGCAAGTGTCATCGAGGCCGTGCCGACGACTTCGAGGATCGACGGCGTCGACCTTGCGGCGCCGTACATCGAGTACGCCGCACGGACCCATCGCGATCTCAGGCTCCACTTCCAGGTTGGCGATGCCTGCGCTTTGCCTTTCGCAAGCCGCTCATTCGACCGAGTGCTCTCGCTCCTTGTTCTGCATTTCGTGCCAAGACCGCTGGAGGCGGTGGCCGAGATGCGACGGGTCGCCCGTCCCGGAGCTTTGCTCGCCGCTGCGGTCTGGGATCTGCGCGGCGGCCTTCCGGCCGGGCGCATTTTTTTTGATACGGCTGCGGCAATCGACCCAGCTGCCGACGCCTATCGGGCGCTGCCAGTTCAATTGAGCCGCACCAATGCGGCGGTGCTCGACTTGCAGGACAGTTGTGCTGCGAGCACCGCCGGAAAAAGGGACTGAACGGCTGAATTTGTTACTGACGCGATGTGCATGGCATCTTCTGCTTCTGCGCCTTGGTTGGCCTCGATCCATTCGCGCGCGATCGGCCCGGCCGCTGTCCACAGATTGAGTGAGGGGTCGAGACTGCGCGCCACGCCTTCCACGACGACCACCGACTTCTGCAGATTGATCAGCTCCGGCTGGGTCGCCATGTCAAACACCTCGGTGTAGGCGAACAGCTGGCCCAGCAGGTCCGCCATATAGATCTCGTCGGCGGTGCGCCCATGGATCGGCTCGCCGAGCGCTATGCTGCTGTAGGCCAGTGTCGCCGACGAGGTGGACGCGCGGCTCTCCTCCAACTGAAAGGCCATGGCCGCAAGGTCGCGACCCACGGCGCTGACGGCAAACCGGCGATGCAGATCATCCGGGCAGGCGATACGCTGGCCGCCACCGCGAACAAACGGTGGTGATCGGCTGCACGACATGGTCGATTACCGACGATGCCGACGAAAAAGTATCACGATCGTGGATCGGTGCCCCTGTCCAGCCTGACAACGTTGGCATTCCGGTGCCGTTGGCCCAGGCCGATCTCGCTGCACTGATCCGCGGCATCACAGATGAAAACACTTCGCGAACCCCGACCGCCGGCAACCGCACACTGACCTTTACTGTGCGCGACGGCGGTCGCCTCGACACCATGCCGGCAGTTTCGACGATCTCCGTTGTGCCGGTCAACGTTACCCCCAGGGCGGCCGGATCTTCTATCCTCAGTCCGATCGTTGCGCGACAAACGCAAAACGCCCCGGCCTCACGACCGGGGCGTCGCTGTCACCCGTTTGACGGAGCCGCTTAGCCCCTGAGCCGGGTCCGCACGATCCGCGGGAAGTCTTCACTGCCGCCGTCCGGCGAGGTCGGGCCGCGAGGCATGGCTTGACGCTGGTCGGCCACGTGCTGCCGGCCTTCCTCAAGCGACCACTGCTGCTGTCGAGTATTGGGTTCTGGAGCCGACGGCGCACGCTGCGCCTGTGCCAGCGGAGCTTGGTTCGCCTGCTGGGAGGCGGCCGGTGCGCGACCGAGCTGAGCGGCACCGGGCGTTGCATTCCCGGCAAACCAGGCTTCGACGAGGTCGAGTTCGTCTGCGGAGAGGTTCAGGCCCTGACTGCGGCAGCGGGCGACGACGAAGTTGCGGAAGCGTCCGGCAAAGAGGTTGGCAGAGGCACCCTGCTCGAACCACGGATCTGCCTCGCTGACGACCTCGAGCACAAACCGTACGTCGTCGCGGCGGATGTCGACACCGCGATCCTGCGCGCGATTGGCGATGTTGGCGATGGTCTGAGCGCCAATCAGGCCGTTCTCATTGATCTCCTGAGCCATGACGTCGAACAACATCCTGTACTCGGGCGGAGCCAGTGGCGGGGCTTGGCACGCCTCGTGGATCCGCGCGATCGACTGCTGGATTGCGGACGATACGTCGCCGCCGCGTGGTGCGGCCGCCGGCATTTGCGCGGGTTGTGACTGAGCGATCGGTGCCTGGGCCAGCGGCGCCTGCGCCTCCGACATCCGACGCAACGGGGCCGCCGGCGGCTCGTATGCCGCGTACATCGCAGACTGAGCAGCCTGGGCCACCGGTGCGGCTGGCTGGGCCGGCTGCTGCTGAGGCCGATAGGCGGGCGCATGAGTGGCGGGCGCGTAAGCCTGTTGAGCGGGCGCATACCCGCGCTCCGCTGGCGCTTCGTGGGTTGGCGCTGCGTAGGACAGCTGCGCTTGTGTCTGCGGCTGCGCCGCGATCCGCTCGCCACGGCTCGGAACGGCCATTGCTTCGGGGGCGGCGGTCGCTGCAGGTGCCTTCGCGCTGACAGGTTGGGCGATGAGATGCCGTCGGGTATCGATCACCACGTACGGCGGCTCCGCGGACAACTTCAAATCGTCCGGCAGGCCCTGGCCCAAGAGCTCACGAAAGCCGCCCGCCCCGCCCCACGACGTGCCGATCGTCTTTTCGTGACCGATGAGCCGGACCGCGCGATCCGCCAAGACCTCCAGCGGCACCGGGCTCGGCGAATTCCGCACCGCAGTCGTAATATCGGCCATGATCTCGCGGCGAGCGGCATCGATTTGCGCCGGCTCGGCCTGAGCCACAAACTCGGCCGTCGATGCCACGGCGCCGATCCGCCCGTCGACCAGAAGGGTGATCAGGTCAGCTTCACGCACTTCGCCGTCGCTGATCGCAGTGTAGGGGGCTGCCGTATAGTCCGTCGCGAAAATGACGGTGCGGCGGGCATGCGCGCGCAGGCGATGTAGAACAGGTGTGAAGTCCGCGTCACCCGACAAGATGATGAACTCGTCGAAGTACGTCGGATGGGTCAGGTAATCGCGGAGGTCCATGACCATCCGGATATCGGACGAATTCTTGAGCTGCGCCGTCAGCGGCGGGCAGTCGATGATCTCGAAGCCCGAGCGCAGGAAATGATGCCGCACGAACGGAAACGAGTTCATATCGGTGGAGTTGTCTGTCGTATTGCGGCGCGGAACCGGGTTGCCGTAGCACCGGTTCATCACAATTCGCCGCGTGCCTTCCGTGCCGGGGCCATTGGTTGGCGTGATGAGACCACCCGTTTCAATCTGCTTCAGCCAGACCGGTGCATCCTTGGCGAACCGCTTGGCGGCATCCTCGCTCTTCCTCTTCAATGAGAGGTAGATGTTGTCGTAGTCGACAAACACGGCGCTCAGGAATGTGCCCGATCGTTCCTGCTTCATGTCCCACTGCCCCCAAAACATCTCAGCATTGAGCTGTATCCCAACTCTTAGCCAGCACTCTTGGTGAGTCGGATTGGCCGGACAAGCGCCGCAAAGCCTCATGTGGGCCACATTCCCGCACTTGTTCGAGAAATCAACAGGTGGCAGCTCGCAATCGCGGCAAGAGACCAGTGGATAACTCTGCGAAAACTCTGAGCCACGG
>CAVUIK010000019.1:0-240502 GCA_963741565.1 uncultured Alphaproteobacteria bacterium
CAGGACCGTGCGATAAACATCGCCTTAGGCTGATGTCGCCATCGCGGCTTCGATCTTTGACTTTACGGAGCGACGCTTGGCAAATTTCGTAAAGATCCATTTTGCCACGACCACGGTCTTTAACGAATTTTTCGGTCATGCACCTACCCGTCCATTGAGCACGATTGCTTGCTCTATGGCGGATTTTACGTCGCGCGTGACGGATGGCTTCAGGCCCCAGATCTCATTCCTGCGCCCATCTGCTGTGGAAAGTTCAGGAAGTTGCCTGCTTTGCTATTCAGCATACCATACAGCAGCGGAACTCCGCCCCAGACTGCAAAAAACAGCCCAGCCAATCCTGTTATCACTGCCATAACATTTACGATTTGGTAGAGTTGTGGGGAGTTTGTCCACGCACCACGATCAAATCCAATCTCGGACAACAAAATCAATGATATTGGCGACAGCGCCGCAAGCCCTAAAAGCAGGCGCTTCATCCATGTTTTTCGATAGGTTCGACAGCTGACACCGGCAATCTGGCGCACTGCATAAGACTGCCCTTTGATCGTGACCATCTGCGGCGTCACTACGATCCCGGTTGATGCGTAAATCGGTTTCTCTGACATCGCTCCCGTTTCGAGGCAATCGACCGCTCGGCCTGGTTGCGGCCCGACACGACAGAATTGCCTATTCTGTTGAATCTGCGGGAATAACCACGGTTCTATTGCTCAGACGAGGGGTGCGGTGATATTCTCGCCGCCAGTCGGGACCGCTTGCCGCGTTGGCGCGGGCGGCTCTGGGGGAGTTCAACAGAATAGGCAAATCCGTCGCGTCCTGAGGCTCGTCGTAGACGAGCGGAAGGAACGATGAGATGCACTCCACAGCCGACGGCACTCTCAGCCTTTTCACCACGAACGGACAGCGCAAGTACCTCACCGGGGACGAGCGTCGGCACTTTCTTGCAGCTGCCGCGACGAGCGGCAGGCCGGAGCTTGCCACGTTGTGCGCAACTCTTGCTTACACAGGATGCAGGATATCCGAGGCGCTTGCGCTAACTTCGGCATCCATCGATTTCGACGAAGGCTTCATCGCCATCCGTTGTCTCAAGAAGCGCTCAAAGATCCCGGTGATGCGGGAAGTGCCCGTGCCTAATGAGTTGCTGGCTGCACTGCGCGCCGTCCACATTCAGACGGACGACGGTGCTGCATGCCGCTTGTGGTCACTTTCACGCAGCCGGGCGTGGCAGCTCGTCAAGGGCGTCATGACTGATGCGGGAATTCCGGCGGGCGCACAGACTACTCCGAAGGGGCTTCGTCATGGCTTCGGTATTCATGCCATCCGGTGCGGTGTGCCGATCAACCTCGTTCAGCGATGGCTTGGCCACGCCAGCATGAGCACGACGGCAATCTATCTTCAGGCGATGGGCCGCGAGGAACGAGATATTGCCGCCCGCATGTGGATACGCGATGTCCGGCGCCCTTCAGATCAGATATCAAAGTGAGTAGCCGGTGAAAACGTCCGAGCGTTTCCGTCCTTGCCGTCGAAGCCTCGGCAGTTGGTCAGCACGCGCGTACCGCCGATGCTGTAGCTTTTCCTGATATGTGTGTGGCCGTGCACCCAGATCGGCACGTTGTCGAGCGCGGCGATGGTGGCGTCGAGATCGCTCGCATAGGCCCCGTCGAGACCGTTTCCTGCAAATGCGGGATTGATTCCTTGTCGGCTCGGCGCGTGATGCGTGATAACGACCGTCGGTTTGGACGGATTGGCGGCGAGGCATCGCTGCAAGGCCGACCAAGACGCGTCGAAGGCATCGGCCGCGTCCTCCGGGCGGAACTTGGCCAGCAGTGTCTCTCCGTCCGATGTGACGGATCGTTTCTTGACGAAGAAATATTCGCCCATGCGTCGGCGCACGCCGTTCATGGCGTCCGGGCTCCTGCTTTCGAAGTCCGACCAGAGCGTCGAGCCGAAAAATCGCACCCCATCCAAATCTACGCAGTCGTTGTCGAGGACGGTGATGCCCGGCAGATGCTGCCGCAGAAGGCCGATGGTCTCGTCGAACACCCCGTCATAGTGATCGTGATTTCCGGCGACGAGCAGGACGTGAGCGAAGTTTGCGGCCGCGCGCTCGGCAAAGCGCATCACCCTGGCGCGTTGATCGATGCTGAACTTGTCGCGTCGCTCAGGATCGAGACAGCGGGCGTGACATAGATCACCGGCAACGATGAGCACGTCGCCCTTCGGTAGCTTCCATTTGAAGTCCTGGGCTTCCAGATGCAGGTCGCTGATGTAGTGGCAGCGCATGACAGCTCACCCTCTCGAATCGATGGAGCCGTGAGTATGTGAGCACCCGCGCGGCTTGTCGGTTAAGGGGCGTTAAGGATTGGCGGCTGAAGCCGGCTCGTCGCCGACCTTGCCGCGCATGAGGAAGCACAATTGTTGAAGCTCACTCCCGGCGAGTTCTTCGGCCTTCAGCTCGGCGCGTGGCGATATCGGAACCATGTGAACTACCAAGGTGCCCGCCCGTTCTACTATCTGTCGTTGCTCATCACCTTCGCCGACTACAAACGTGCGCGTGCCAATCATGCCGGGCACCGCGACGAAGGCAAGCGTCTGCTGGAAGTCCGAGTGCTGTTATTCAAGCGGTACGAGCCAGAGAGCATCCAGAAACGGCGCGGTCACTTAGGGCCTACAATTCACTGAGTGCCACAAGATTTTGTAGGCTGTGAAATCCGCGATCCTCTCGCAGCCTCGGACTTTGAGCTCGGCGGGTTGGCCTTCGACGTTCTCCCGGAGGCGAATTAAATCTGTATGGTCTTGAATGTGCTGGGGAGTAGTGAGACCGCGGCGCTAGGCTGGTCAGAGACACAGTCCATGCATGACCGGCGAAAACGTATATCAGCGTTTGACATTCCCGAGGATGCGAGACCCTCACACATCGGCTACACTTCGCCGGTCGAGTTGCGGTAAAAACGAAGCACGCGATACGGAGTCGCGCTAGAAGTTGCCCAGTTCCAACCGAACGCGCCTCATCCATCTGACCTTTCGACGTCTTCAATTTGAGCGCCAGGAAACATCAAGGGGGAAATCAGCGGAATAAGTTGCACAGCTTTAAGCTCCTTGATCCACTTTTTAGCTAACTTCACCTGCTCCGTAACAGCATTCAAATCGCCTTCCAAGAACGCTAGTCGCGCCTGCCCAATGTGATATTCGGGCTTCCTTCGATTGTAATTTGTGGAATTTATTAGCTTGTTAGCTGTGTCGAGGTGTTCGTGCATGCGGAAACACGAATTGACATCATGCTCGTCAAGTCGCACTCCCGACTCAGACGGCATGGCCATGATCAACAGGGCCGCTAACAGATGGCAATCGATCTGATAAATGATGAAAGCCCCGCGCTTTGCAATATCAAACGAGAACCGTAAATCTTCGATGGCCAGATGGAAATCTTTGCGCTCGATCAGCCATTCGGCGCGGGCCAAAAATCCCCGTGGGATCTGATCCTGAACGCCTAACTCTAAGAAGAGTAGTGCAAGCCGCCTCAAAGTGCTCATTTGCGGATGAATCAACTTCGTTGTGCAGCCGTTGCTCGATATGTATTGCTCTAGAAATAGCGAGGTGACACATCGCCTTGGCAACTATAGACAACTTTAGATGGCCGCTGAGTGCCAACGCTTTGGTGGCTTGTTGGAAAACGGTCTGTGTTTCACCTTTCGAAATAAGAAAATCCCAATGGCGATAACCGGCAGCAGAAGTCAGCGGAAGTCCGTGCACGCTGCCTGCGCCCAAAGCGCAGGCCTCCGAGAACCATCTTTCACTTTCAAATGCGTCACCGGAGGCAAATAGCACTTCCGCCAAAATCGTTCTGTCGTCAATCCGTTCGCGGAGGTCATTGCTCGCATCGGCGAGCATAACTGCCGTCCGCGCCGCATCAATAGCGGGCGGAATCTGACCCAGAAACAGTTGTATCCCACTGATTATTGAAGCAACGATTGCGGCTTCCCGATTGGCCTTAAGCTCTGCAAAACCCAATAGCGACATTTTCATTAGTGGAAGAGATTCATTCAATCGTCCGAGTGCCTGCAGGCAATACCCAGCCCAATTGGCCACCTCGGATTGATCGTACCGATTTAAACCAGCCCACGGCGTGTCCCACGGCTGATCGAAGTAGTGAGACAATATGTATAGGTCATCACCAAAAAGACCAAGCTGATGAACGTTGAAGTGCTCATCCTTTCGCCGAACCCTTGGCCAATATACATCCTTAAACGTCTCTTCGTGGCAGCCTGCACTACATCCATGCACAATCGCATGAACCAAAAGCTCCATTTCTCGTGGAGTGTTCGGCAGTTCCGGCGCTTGATCCTTGTAGTGAACAAAGAGGGCTCGATGCGCAGTTTTGTATAATGCGGGGTTCTCAAGCTTCAATCGGGAGCTGAAGTACTCTCGAATAAGAGGATGTGCATCCAGTGATCGCGCAGTCGCCGATTGAGGGTTCACTAACCCAAGGCTCCGCAACGTCTCTACGGCAAACTGCCATTGAGCATTGTTGACGCAATCCAGTTCCTCGGAAATTTGTAAAAAGTGACCCGACTTGCGGAGTGCTTCAATGGCATCTGGGGGTGCGGGTCGGTCAAAAAGACCCAATATGTACAATATAGAAAGTTCAACTCTGTTATTTTGGCTGAACCATTCCTCGTAGGAACGCATAACGCGCTTCGCGTGTCCGCCATCTGCTGGATCGTCAAGGAGGCTGCCGAGGCGGTAACGATCTGACAATGTCGCCAGCAAAAACCACTCGAAGGTAGTTTCCAAGCAACCTCAACGCCAGTGCATGGCCATCGTACTCAACAACTGCTAGGCGCAGCTCACCTTCCGCGCCGCGAATTTGCAGTCGCCTAAGGAGCAATACTCCTTCATTGACGGAAAGACCCCTGAGTTTGCGAATAATGACAGCACGGTCTTCGGAAGATGAAAGTTCGTGGGGTTCGTGCCTGGTTGTGATAATGCAGAGACCGATATTACGCAGCGTGAGTTTCTTCAAGAAATATCTCAAGGTCTCATCACGCAGCCTTCCACCCATTGAGCCAGGTGGGAATTGGAGAGTCTCCAAGCCGTCTAGAATTAGTATACATCTACGTTCGCATATGAGGTCCGCTAGTTTAGTCGCTCGTTCGAATGGGGATGACAAGAACGGGCCGTCATATCCGAACCAGCGGAGCGCAACGTCAAAAAAGAGGTCGCTCGAAATAAGTCGATCATCGGCGGAGCCCTGTCGATAGAAGGACCAAGCAAAGATTCTCTTGATACCCCAAGACGGCATGACGTCGGTATATCGCCGCAGCCAGTAGTTGACGAGCGCGGTCTTGCCGGTCCCACCGCTGGCGACAAAGATTAGAGTATTAGTGTCTGGCGCTACAAAAACGTCTGTGTCAGGGAGAATGTGTCCAGTTGTTAAAGCATCATCGAGAAGTTTGAGCTCTTCAGAGCGCCCCAAAAAAAGTTCCGGCGTCTCCGTCATATGGGATAGATCAATCTCAGGGGGGTCTTCGAAACGGCATTGGAGCCTATCGGATGGTTCACCGAGGGCTTGTATCACGGCTTCAGAATGAACACTTCGGCCAACAAATGACATAGCATTGAGTTTGTGTAAGCCGCGAGGAATTTGGCAACGATCTATGATAATCGGAACGAGCTTGCACATGTAAGCTGCTAGCGTCGCCTCGGCCACAACCCATTTTGATTTGACTGAGTGTTCAGACCAAATAACGAGTACTCGCCTAGCGCTTCTTAGCGCTCGCTCGATATCAATTGGGAATGCCCGGCCAACCAGCAACCTATCGTCTCGCCAAACGCTTAGCCCGCTTTTCCGGAGATATGTTTCTAGCGTCGCTGCTTCGTTTAAGTTTAGGTGTGAGTAGCTGATGAAGACGTCGAGTGCGTCATCCGTGCTTTGCACTTCTTCTCGCAAGTGAGGTTCCCCTATCAGGCCAGACGGATCACACAGGTTTAACAATCTGTAAAATTGGATTTGAGCGCGCTTTCAGCTCAAACATATGCGCTAAAGTGGCTGCTCTCCCGCCCCTGCAAAAAGACCAATCTCAACTACCTGCCACATGCCCGTAAATGTTAAATCAAACGCCTCTCGTCGCATGAAATCCGGTCTACTCGTCTAAGTGGCGACGTTTCACTGGAATGTCTCAAATGCTTCAGACCCCTTGATGTGACGCCTATTGTTCCGAGTGCAGCAGCAGTCATTCTGAAAGTTCCCATCAAATCAATGATTTTCTATCTCGTCCTAGCGTAGTCGACGTGCCGTACAGCAAGTCCATCCACTCCGTTCTGGCCCTGCGCGGCACCTCGAACGTGATTGACAGTAGGGTGCGGCGTCTTTCCAAATCCCGCGTCGCGCCTTGGTAGCTGAAGGCAGCACGGACGTCGTGCGCCAGCGTCGCTAAGGGTGACCAACAATGTAAACAGAGGATCGATGTTCATCAAGAAATCATCGATCGGATCATCGGCCGCGATCCACTAGGGTATCGTGGACGGCGCGCGGCTACTGGGTAGCAACCTGTGTTTGCGAAAGTTTCGGGCGAACCATTTTTGAGGCGCGCAACCCGCGGAGAACCCTGGCTGACATTCACACGCGAGCGCATGGCAGAACCTGCCAACGCCCGATTTTTTGCTACCCATGTGCTACCCAGAGCGCTTTTTGGTAGTGTGTGATTTCAGCTAAGTGCTTGAAAAGGTTGGTTGCGGGGGCTGGATTTGAACCAACGACCTTCAGGTTATGAGCCTGACGAGCTACCGGGCTGCTCCACCCCGCGTCACCAATCCCTGCTCCTGGGAGCAAGGCATCGCAGCCGCTGCGCTGCCAAGGCGGCAGCGCCTCGGACCAGCGCGTCGCCCTTATAGCAGGAATTCCCGGCTTGGAAACATCCATTTGATCAATGATACAACTGTTGCGCGGCAACCGGCGACATGCCTCCGGAGGACACGATGTGGCCATCGCCTCAGGGTGCACAGCGCACACGCGGACAGGTCCGGGGTGGCTATGGTGTTAAGCGTGACGCCGGTCGCCTGCGCGAAGCCACCCGCTTTGGCCGTCGTCGAGGCCCAGCCACCGAAGAAATTGAGCGATAACGACAGGCCCGGATCGAGCTTGCCGTAGACCTCGACACCGTCCTCATGGCTCGAAGAGCCGATCAGCAAGCCCTTCGTCGCCGCAGCCATGTCGATTTTGTCGCCAAGCAGCCCGTTCTGCATTGCGGCTGCCGGCGCGTTGCCGCCGTCGATGACGCCAGGAACAGTCCCAAACCCAGTTTTCTGTCAACCTGAACAGTATCTTTCGGCTGCTGCCGGTTCAGTAGACACGAAGTTTAGGTGTCATGATGGAACTGGAGGTGGCCAATGGGACGACGGAGTTTCAGTCGCGAGTTCAAGGTCGAGGCGGTTCGGCTGATCCGGGATCGCGGGGTGTCGGTTGCTCAGGCGTCGCGTGATCTCGACGTGCATGGAAACACGCTGCGCAAGTGGGTTACCGAGAGTCTCAGCCCTCATCCTGAACAGGAAACGACGATCTGGCGCGCCACTGTTTTCAAAAGCAAACGTATCTGCGCCGCTGTCCAAGTCGACATAAACGATTGAAATCTCTACAGTGCATGCATCTGTTCTGGCTCCCAGCGACGGCGAGGAAGCGGGAAACGTCTCGGCAATGCTGGCCCTCGATGCCCTGGCCGGCGGCAAGAATCCGCCCGCGGCATAGCTTCCCGATACCGGTTCCAACAATCGACGATTGGGAGGCTTCGCCATCTTTTCTGATGGTCCATCCCACAGCAAAAAAGCGTCCAACTGCACATGTGATTGAAATTGTGATGTGACTCGTCCTAGGCTGGCAGATGTTCACCACATCCGATATCTGTCGGCCATGCGCTGACGCTGGTTGGGAACCGGATCATGACGATATCCGACAGTCATTTCGCGGGATCGATCCCCGAGATTTATGATCGTTATCTCGTTCCACTTATCTTCGAAGTGCCGGCTAGAGATCTCGCGACCCGACTGTTGCAGATCGAGCCGATGCAGGTCCTGGAGACCGCAGCGGGCACTGGTGTCCTGACGCGAGAGATGGCAGCAAGATTGCCGGATTCGGCGCGCATTGTTGCAACCGACCTCAACCAGGCGATGTTGGACCATGCGGCTGTACGGCTGACCGGTGATCGTCGGATCACCTGGCAGAAGGCCGACGCATTGGCGCTGCCGTTCCCGGATGACAGTTTCGATGCCGTCGCCTGCCAGTTCGGAGCGATGTTCTTTCCAGACAAAACCCAAGGGTACCGGGAGGCCAGGCGCGTGCTGAAGCCAGATGGTACGTTCGTATTCAATGTTTGGGACCGGATCACGGAGAACGAGTTCGCCGATATCGTGACACAGGCGCTCGCAACGGTGTTTCCAATCGACCCGCCACTCTTCATGGTTCGCACGCCCCACGGCTACCATGACGTCGCGCAAATCCGTCAGCACCTGATTGCCGCCGGATTCTCATCAACCGAAGTGGAAACACTGACTGCGGTGAGCAGGGCACCGTCGGCGCGAGACGTCGCTGTCGCCTACTGTCAAGGGACGCCGCTGAGAAATGAGATCGAGGCGCGAGATGGGTCGCTACTCGAAGAAGCTACGCAACGGTCTGCCGATGCCCTGGCGCGCAAATTTGGGAGCGGTGCCGTGGAGGGACGCATCCAAGCCCATGTCATCAGCGCCAAGCGATGACACCATTACGAGCTACAGGAGCATTACGAGCCACAGGAGCCAACAGCCAGCTATCATTTGGCAACCAAGCTTTGGCGCGCCCGACAGGATAAAAGCAAGCACATCTATGCAATTAAAATTTCAACGAAATATTTAACTCACGGATGCCCTGTTCGCATGAAACCCGAGCCGCCAGATGCCTCTCGTTCCGTCTTGCTCTAGAGTAGTACGAGGGCGGTGTCGAAGCCGCTCCTGTAAGGAGGCACCATCATGTCGATGTATCACGAGGGCAACCGTGATCTGCAGGATCATTTTGGTTCCAGGCCGCTCGCCGATCGGCTTGTCGAACGACTGTGGCGCTGCCGTTTCAAAGACGAGGATAAGGCGTTGATCGAAAACGCCGGCTTCTTTTTCCTGGCAACTGCGGACCGCGAAGGACGCCCGGATTGCTCATTCAAAGGTGGGCCGCCGGGCTTCGTCAAAGTTCCTTCCTCGGATCTGCTCGTATTCCCCGATTACGATGGGAATGGCATGTTCAAGAGCCTAGGCAACATCAAGCTCAATCCGCAGGTCGGCTTGCTGTTCGTCACCTTGGGGGAAAAGCCGCAGCGCTTGCGCGTAAACGGGCGGGCCAGTCTCCACTTCGAAGACCCGATGCTGGAGGAACTGGCCGGCGCGCAACTAATTGTGAGGGTCATTCCAGAAGACATTTTCCCTAATTGTCCACGCTACATTCCAAACCTGGATGCCAACAAGCCTTCTGACGACCTGCCTCGGGTCAATGTCGCGCCCAAAGAGCCAGCCTGGAAAACCTTTGATGCCTTCAAGGATGTTGTGCCCCCTCGCAAGCGGTAGGCAATGCGAACATCTTGCAACCGTGACTGACAAAGCAACATGCGAGCATGTTGATATCAAGCAGTGGCGCACCCAGCAGGATTCGAACCTGCGACCTTCGCCTTCGGAGGGCGACACTCTATCCAGCTGAGCTATGGGTGCGAGCCAGCCTTCTGATACCCCAACCGGGACCTGCCTGCAAACTCTTATCCGGCGGCACGAAGACAGGCTCGGCGCCAGCGGTGCCGATCGCCGCGAGATCCGCTCTCCGGACAGTGGATCTCGCGCGGTTCACCAGCCCCGACTTAGAACTGGCGCGGCTTGACCCGGCGCAGCTCCGGCAGCAGCTCGTCGGAGATCAGCCGCATGCTCTGCAAGGCGAGCGAGGCGGGCATGCCCGCCCAGTTCGTGCGTACCACCAGATGGCTGCAGCCAAGGTCCTCCCAGTACGGCCGCAGCTGCTGGTAGCACTCCTCCGGCGAACCGATGATGAAGCGACCCTCGCTCAGCCGGTCGAACGTCGCCGAGAAGTCGGCGCCATCCGGCATCACCTTGTCCTGGCCCCACGTCGCGTAATCCTTGTATTTGCCGCCGAGATAGGGCGCCGCCATCTCGATGGCGGTGCGGCGGTCTTTGGCGCAGAACACCTCCTTGAAGACCGGAAGGTCCTTCGGGAACGGCTTACCGCACGCCTTGAGCTCATCCCGGTAGACGCCCATCATGCGACTGAGCGAGGCGAGCGTCGCATGCGGGTTGATGAACCACGCGTCGCTCATGCGCGCGGCGCGGCGGACGGCTGGATCGTTGTTGGCCGCGATCCAGATCGGCGGGCGCGGCTGCTGGATCGGGCGGATATTCATGACGACATTGTCGAGTTTGCAGGTGTCGTCCTCGAACGTCACGGGCTCGCCGCTCCAGAGCTTCTGGACCAGCTCGAGATAGGTCTCGAAACGCTTCACCCGCTCGCCCTTCGGCACCCGGAACGCATCGAACTCCATGTCGCGGTAGCCGAGACCGACGCCAAAGATGAAATTGCCCTTCGCGATAATGTCGAGCGTGGCGATCGTCTCCGCGGTGTAGACGGGATTGTGCAGATTGAGCAGGAGGATGCCGGTGCCGATCCGCATCTCGCCGGCTTCCGCCGCGAGCCGCGCCAGGAAGGGCACCAGCTGCAGCTGCTTGTTGTCGCCTTCATTGAGGTAGTGCTGGCCCGTCAACACCGTGTCCCAGCCGCGATCGCGGGCGTGGTGGACCATGGTGATCTGGTCCGTGAGGGCCGAGACCATGTCGCGGTCGAGCCGCTGCTGATTGGTAATGAAGAGACCGATTTTCATCGCGGTTCCGGCTTCCTCGAGACCGAGGCAAAAAAGGCACCTTGCCTCCGCCATCTCAGGTTCGCAAGCGCAGATCGCCCGGCAATTGACAGCATCGTAGCTCCGCGCCACAAGGCTTGGATAGCCCCATATGCACTGGAGAGCCTCCATGTCCACCGCCGCCCTGCAACAGACCATCGAGACCGCCTGGGAGATGCGCGACAAGGTCAACGCGCAAACCAAGGGCGAGGTCCGCGACGCGGTGAATTCCGCGCTCGATCTGCTCGACAAGGGCACCGCACGCACAGCCGAGAAGAAGGGTGAGGAGTGGGTCGTCAACCAGTGGCTGAAGAAGGCGGTGCTGCTGTCGTTCCGGCTCAATGACATGGGGATGATTGCGGGTGCGCCGGGTGGCGCGTCGTGGTGGGACAAGGTGCCCTCGAAGTTCGACGGCATGGGACCGGAAGAGTTCAAGAAAGCGGCCTTTCGCGCGGTACCGGGCGCCATCGTGCGGCGTGGCGCCTATGTGGCGCCGAATGTGGTGCTGATGCCGTCGTTCGTGAACCTCGGCGCTTATGTCGGCGAGCGCACGATGGTCGACACCTGGGCAACGGTTGGCTCGTGCGCGCAGATCGGCCGCGACTGCCATCTGTCCGGCGGCGTCGGCATCGGCGGCGTGCTGGAGCCGTTGCAGGCGAACCCGGTGATCATCGAGGACAATTGCTTCATCGGCGCGCGTTCCGAAGTGGTGGAAGGCGTCATCGTCGGCGAGGGCTCGGTGCTCTCGATGGGCGTGTTCATTTCCGCAACCACCAAGATCGTCGACCGCTCGAACGGCCGCATCCATGTCGGCAAGGTGCCGCCGTATTCGGTTGTCGTTCCGGGCTCGCTGCCGGGCCTGCCGCTGCCAAACGGCATGCAAGGTCCCGGGCTCTATTGCGCCGTGATCGTCAAGATCGTCGACGCGCAGACCCGCGCCAAGACCAGCATCAACGACCTGCTGCGGGATTGACCTCGTCGCCCGGGGGCGAACCATGATTGTCGATGTGCGAACCTATACGCTCGTTCCGCGCAAAATGCCGGCCTATCTCGAACTGTTCGAGCGCTACGCGCTGCCCGTCATGCAGCGCCATGGTCTCGAACTGGCCGGCTACTACACGAGCGTCATCGGCCCGCTCAATCAGGTCGTCCATATCTGGCGCTACGACAGCCTCGCCGACATGGAGCGCAAGCGCGCGGCTCGCGATGCGGATCCGGAGTGGGCGGCGTTCTTGCAGCGCACCGAGGGCATGGTCTTGATGCAGGACGACAAGGTGATGCGACCCGCGCCATTTTCACCGCCGGGTTGACAGCCCGGTTGCGCAGTGGGCAAGCGAAGGGCAACCAAGGACCGGTTGCGCAGTGGGCAAGCGAAGGGCCAACACGCATGTACCGCAAGCTCGAATCCGAGAAGATCATCGCGTCACTCGCCACACTCGAGCACCGCATCAAGAGCGGTTCCCGGACGCTGGCCTGGCAAGGGTCTGTGCCGAACTCACGCGCATCGCCGGCGAGCACAAGGAGCGGGCCGAGCAGATCGCGCGTCCAAACTGGCCACTTCGGGCCGTCGTGTGGGCGGTCATCGCGGCGTGCGTCATCCTGCTCGTCAAGACCGGCAACCTGATCGACTTCTCCAAGACTACCGCCGATAGCGTCTATTCCGTGCTGCAGGGCATCGAAGCCGCGATGAACATCATCGTGCTGATGGGCGCATCCGCGCTGTTCCTGTTCACCGTCGAGGAACGCATGAAGCGCCGCCGTGCGCTGATGGCTCTGCATGAACTGCGTTCGATTGCCCACGTCATCGACATGCATCAATTGACCAAAGACCCGATGCAAACGCTTGCCGGCAACGCGGCAACGCCGTCGTCTCCGAAACGCGAGCTGACGCCGTTCCTACTGACACGCTATCTGGACTACTGCTCCGAAATGCTGTCGCTGACGGCGAAGGTCGCAACGCTCTATGCCCAGAGCCTGCCAGATCCGACGGTGTCCAGCACCGCCAACGACCTCGAGCAGCTCTGCACAAACCTCTCGAACAAGATCTGGCAGAAGATCAGCATCGTGCATCGGATCATCGAGCAGGCGCCGCGATCATCGGTGCCGCAGGTGCGGCTGTCCGCATCGACGGCCGCAGCACCGATTCCGCCAACCGGCAGCTTGGCGAACGATCCGGCGTGAGGCCGCCTCATCGCTGAGGTTGAGCGGGGGCCGTCAGCGTTTCAAGAAAGGCTACGAGGTCCGCAACCTCGTCAGCCGACAGGCGGTCGCCTTGCGGCCCGTGCGGCACCGCCATTGCCAGTGTCGGTACCGAGCCATTGTGCATGTAGGGGCCGGTGCGCGCGACGTTGCGCAATGTCGGCACGCGAAATGCGCCTTCGATCACCGCCGGCTCGGCCGGGCTCACCCGGGCAGCACGCCCGCGCGCATCGCTCCAACGGCCGTCGCGCCGGTAGGGGCTCCGCGCGAGCTTCTCGAGGCCGCCAGGCCGACCGCGATCCTCGCGCTTTCCCTGAACCTGTAACGGCACGCCGACGTTGTGAAAGGCGTCGGTCGCGAACCGTGGCCCGGCGTGGCAGGTCGCGCATTGCGCCGCGCCGACGAACAGCCGTAGACCGCGCAATGCCGATGGCGGATAGGCAGCAATCGCCCGTTGATCGTTGCTTTGCAGGGCATCCCGGAACGCATCGAAGGGGGTGCGCGGCGATACGATCGTCTCCTGGAACGCCGCCAACGCCTTGGCCGCATTGACGAGCGTGCGCTCCGGCGTATGCCGGGAGGCCGGCGCGCCGAAGGCCCGCGCATAACTCATGGCAAGCGTTGCATCACCCGCGATGGCGCCGTTCACGTGCTCGGGCGACGCTGCCATCTCGCGCGGGTCGAGGATCGGGCGGATGCTCTGCGCCCACAGACTGTCGGCCCCGCCATCCCAGCCGAACCACTGGAGGTGGCGGACGTCGAACAGATGCGGCGTGTTGCGGTCGAGCTCGGCGGCGGCGGAGGCCCGCATGCGCCCGTCACCCCAGGCCTTGTCCGGCTTATGGCAGCCGGCGCACGCCAGCACCCCGAAGCGCGACAGCCGCTCGTCGAAGAAGAGCTGCCGGCCGAGAGCCACCGCGGCAGGTTGCCCGGATACGCGGTTGCTGGGATCGGGCCGCCAGCGCGGCGGCCAGGGACCGTGAGCCAGAATGTGCCGTCGTTCGGCCGGCGTTACGTCCGCCGGCGGCTCGGCCGTGGCCGCACCCGACGCCACACCGAGCAACAACAAGAGAAAGGCAGCGCGCACGGAAGATCCTGGTCAATGGAACCCAGGACACTAGCCATACCAAGACGCCTCTGCCAGAGATAGCGTCTCCACACTTCCACCCGGCGAGCCAGCCATGCCCGACGCCCGATTTGACCCCGTTCGCTTGACACAGGAGCTGATCCGCTGCCGCTCGGTCACGCCGGACGAGGGCGGCGCGCTGACCGTTCTGGAAGCGCTTCTGAAGCCAGCGGGCTTTACCTGTCACCGCTTGACCATGACGGAACCGGGCACGCCGGACGTCGAGAACCTCTATGCCCGCTTCGGCCGCGGACAGCCCCATCTCTGCTTTGCGGGCCACACGGACGTCGTCCCTGTCGGCAACGAGGCCGCGTGGACCCGCCCCCCGTTTGGCGCCGAAATTCACGACGGGGTGCTCTACGGCCGGGGCGCCGTCGACATGAAGGGTGCGATCGCCTGCTTCGCCGCGGCGACACTGCGATATCTCGCCACCCACGGCGATCGGCCCGACATCTCGATCAGCTTTCTGATCACGGGGGACGAGGAAGGCCCCTCGATCAACGGCACCATGAAAGTGCTCGACTGGATGCGCGACGCCGGCGAGGTGATGAGTGCCTGCATCGTGGGCGAACCTTCGAACCCGAAACAACTCGGCGACGAGATCAAAATCGGCCGGCGCGGATCGCTCAACGGTGAGCTGGTCGTGCTGGGCCGGCAGGGGCACGCCGCCTACCCGCAGCTCGCCGAAAACCCGGTGCCGAAACTGGCACGCCTGATCGACCGGTTGTCATCGACGACGCTCGACCAGGGCACCCCTGACTTCCAGGCGTCAAGCCTGCAGGTCACCGTGATCTCGGCGCCGAATGCAGCGACCAATGTCATACCTGCGGAGGCCCGCGCCAAATTCAACGTGCGCTACAACGATCTCTGGCGCCGCCCGAAGCTCGAGGCGTGGGTGCGCGAGCAATGCGCCATTGCCGCCGCCGAAGTCGATGCCCGCCACACCGTGACATTCTCCGGGACCGGCGATGTCTTCCTGACCAAACCCGGTCCGCTGGTCTCAACCATGCGCGACGCGGTCAAATCGGCCACCGGGCGCGAACCCGCGCTGACCACCGGGGGCGGCACGTCGGATGCCCGCTTCATCCAGGCCTACTGTCCCGTCATCGAGTTCGGGCTTGTCAATGAGACGATCCACGCCGTCGACGAGCGCGTGCCGGTTGCCGATCTGCATCGGCTGACCGACATCTACCAACGCTTCATCGAGGGCTACTTCGCGCCTGCCGCACGATAACCGCTCAGATCCGCTCGCAGGCCGTGCGTATCGCCTTGCGGAGCCACTGATGGGCCGGATCGTCGTCCAATCGCGAATGCCAGACGCTGTAGATCGGGATCGGCGCGATATCGAAGGGCAGCGGATGCAACTCGATTGGAAAATGGCGGGCGAACCGCCGCGCGACGCGCTCGGATACGGTCGCCACATAATCACTCGATGCCACGACCCACGGCATCGCGCCAAGCGTCGACGCCAGAAACTGAAAATTGCGGTTGACGCGCGCACGGTTGAGACGCGTCGCGATTGGGCTGTCCCCCCGCTTCCGGGTCCAGGTCAAACCCGCATGCTGCAACGTCTGGAAGGTCTCGACCGTCAACGCCTTCTTGGAGCCAAGCACCGGATGTCCTTTCCGGGCGATCAGATAGAACGGATCCTGGTACAGCAACTCGTGGCTGAGCTCGTTGTTCGCTCCGACCTCATAGTCGATCGACAGTTCCGTCTCGCCGCTGCGCAACTGCTCGTTCAGCATAGCGGCCCGCTCGCTCAGGATATGAAACCGGACGCCCGGCGCCTCCTTTTGCGCATACTCCAGCAGCGAGGGCGCGATGACGCAGTCTCCGCCGACCGGAATATCGATGGTGAAGATACGGCTCGCCGTGGCCGGATCGAAGGTCTTCTCCTTGGTCAATCCCGCCATGAGTTGGTCCAAAGCCTGCCGCACGACATGGTAGATTTCCGTGGCCTCCTTCGTCGGCGTCACTCCACGACCATGAGTCACGAACAGCTCCGCGCCGAGCTGCTCCTCGAATTTATCGATGGTGCGGCTGACCTTTGGAACGGTCATCCCGAGACGCGTCGCGGCCCGAGTGAGGTTGCGATCTTCCATGACGACATCGAACACCTTGAGCGCATTGAGGTCGATTCCAGCCAAGTCGCGCGGCTTCTTCGAAGATGATTTCGTGTTAGCTGCCTTGGCCATGCCAATCCGTCGCGTCCTCTCGTTTTTTGTCCACTTTCAAACTGTTCGCCAAGGAACTCACGCAGCAAGGCCAATTCGAACGAATTGGCTCACTCGCTGCGAGCGGATTTCTCGAAATGCTCATGGATCTTGGGGTAAACGTCTCTTGCAGCATCTTTTCCAAAGATGCAATCGATGTGCCCATAGTTTGGAATAAGGTGTCGCTCATAGAAGCGGGCGCCATTGCGCGCAATCAATTTGTCCATGGTCCGCGCTGTGCTTTCCGGCTTGAAGCACGCGTTCTCGGCCCCGTGAATGAAGCAGAGCGGGAAGGCGAGCCGGTCGAGATGGGGCATATAGGCGTCCTCCCCGGTCGCATCGACGATCACCGTCTTGCGCGCGATCAGGGCCAGATGCTTGAAGGCGTCGATGTTGGCCGGCCCGAACATCTCGGGCAGGCCTGTGTCGAACGTCTCGGCATTGAGCTGTGCGATCTCGTAGAGCTGACCGTAAAGGGCCGTGATCCGGTTGGACGTCGCATTGCGCGACCGTTCCTCGCGCTGAAACGGCACAGCCAGCCGGATGAAGGTGTCCATCAGCCGATTGGCAAAGCCCTCGTCAGTCGTGGCGCGCGCGTTGACGGCGTCGATCTTGAGCAGATCGAACAGTGCCGGCGCTCGCAGGAAGGCCAGCAGGCGCTGCGGAAAGAACGGCACTAATACGTCGGCAGCGATCTGCGAGATGACCGCCGAACGCACACCCGTCAGGTGGCCGCCAAGCATCGCCATGACAAAGGTCGTCGAACCGAAACAATGCGCCATCACCTGCACGCTCGGCGCATGCGTCTCGCGCAGGATGAGATCGACGGCGGGCTGATAATCAAAGCGGGCGCAGTCATCGCCGGTCCAGCGCTCGGTCGCGTAGGGCAGATCGATGCTGGCCCGGAAGTCCAGCAGCCAGCAGTCCCAGCCGCGATCGCACATGTATTCCAGCAGGTTCGTTTCGATCGTGTCGATCGTGAAAATCTGGCTCGACACGCCGAGGCCATGCGTGAACAGCAAAGGGCCTTTCGAGTTCTGTCCGTCGCTGTTGTAGCGGGTCAGGCGCAGCGTCTTGCCATCTGCTGTCTGGAAAAAATGCACCTGTGGCACGCCGCCGCGAAGCCCGCGCTTCTTGCGGACCCGGTCCGGATTGTAGCGCTTCAACGGCGCAAAAATGTTGCCGTAAACATCGAACAGGGTGCCCGCGAACAAGGCGCCGAATTTGGCGATGGCATTGTTGCGCTCAAGAAAAGACGCGCCACCGATGCCCTGGATCGTCTGGATCTGCTTGGCGAAGTCCGACACGGCGATATTGAGAATACCACGCGCGGCCTGGCCCACGCCGCCGTTCTCCTTGACGTCGATGAAGAGCGTGGTCGTATCCGCCCAGAGATCACCGAGCTTGTGGTCGTCGTGAACGTTTTTCTGGCCGCGAAACGTGAAACTGCGCTTGTCGCGCGACGTCAGCGTCATTTCGTACTCGAACAGGCGGGTCTCGGCCGCATCTGTCGACCGGCGCATCAGCCGGAACACACCGTTGCTGATGTCGAGCGGCTCGTTCGAGACCGCTTTCCAGTAGGCGAGGCCCGTCATGCGGCCCTCGTGCATGGGGTCGATCAGGAAGCGGTCGATGTCGTCGATGCGCACGGTGACGACGAAACTGAACGTACTGTCGTTGGAGTGCCCGACGGTCGCGGCGGCGGCATAGTCGGCGTTGACGCGATCTGAGACGAAACCCGCCATCCGTTCGGTAAACGTGATGCCCGCGGGGCGGCGGCCATCATTCGTTTCGGAGGGCGCGCCGAGACGCATGTTGGCCTCGGTTACAGTCCTCACGCCGGCCTCGACGGCGGACTTGGCCCGTTCGAGCCCCGCCGACACCCGATCGGCCTCGCGCAGGGCCGCGGATTTCGCCATCTCCACAACCTTGCCGGCGCTCAGATCCAGCATCGGGACCCCGCCACGCATGGTCTGCAACAGCGTGTTGACGAAGTTGGCCTGTCCGGCGCCGCCGGAGAGCTCGCGCACCGCAGTGTTCGGCTTCGGCGCCACTGTCAATTGTCGCCCGAGGTCGCGCGCCGCATGGATCATCGCGCGCTCGGCAAGCGCTGTGATGGTGAGCAGCGGATTGACGCCGAGCGGGCGCGGCACCGACGAGCCGTCGATCACATAGAGACCTTCGTGGACGGCCCCCGGCGCGGCCGAAGGCCCCGTGTCAAAAACGCGGCATTTGTGATCGATCACACCACGGCTGGCGTCCGCGCCAATTCCGCAACCGCCGAGCGGATGGACCGTGATCAGGGTTTGGCCGAGGAACGTGTTCTGGATGGGATTGCGGATATAGCGGGCATTGTTGGCGGCCGAGACGTCGAGCAGGCGCGCCTCGATCCGCTTGAACACATCCTGGCCCGCCACGTCCGGCCATTCCAGTTCGACGCCACCGTCGATATATTTGAGCTGGCCAACGCCGTCGTCGTGCGCCATCACGAGGAAGGTCGCCGTGTGGTTCATGGCGCCAGCGTAGGCGCCGAGCATCCAGCTTTCGGCGCGGCGGATCGAGCTCTGGAACTCGTCGAGCATGCCGTTGCTCGTTTCCTTGCCGAACAGCACGCCACCCACGTTGAAGATGCCGGGTAGCACCTGTGACAGACCGGACGGGATCACGCCCTCCTCGATGATCATGCCGTGATCGAGGCGATCGTTGCCCCGCAAGTCGATCGCTCCGGCAATGCATGGGCCCGGCGCCGAGATCCGCGATTTGGGCGGAACGCCCACGCCCACGGCGTTGACCTCCTTCTGGCCGTTCGAGGCGAACGCCAGCACGTCGCCGTTGCCAGTGAAGCCGTGGCCAAGCCGCTCCGAGAGCGCGAGCCCGTTCTCGCGCGAGCGCAACAGGATCTCGGTCGAGCCGAGGCTGCCGGCTCCCAGCACGACGATCTTGGCCGCAACCGACATCTCGGGCGATTGGAAGCCGTCGCGCCGCTGGCTCGAGACGATATAGAACAGCCGCCAGCCGCCGTTCTCCTTGCGCAGATAGCGCACGGTGGCGTCGGTGAAGATCTCCGCTCCATGATTGGCCGCGTCGGGCAGATAGGTCATCTGCACCGTTGTCTTGGCGCCGACGTTGCAGCCCGAGCAGCAATCGCCGCACAACGTGCAGGCCGGCTGGCGAACACCGGCGGCATTGACCGTCTCCTCAAAGACGACGTTGATCGGCGGGAGCGTCAGCTCGGCGTCGAGGCGTTTGGCCGCCTCCTGCATGCGGTCCAGTTTCGGCAGCGGCACTTTGTTCGGATACGGCGTCGGACGCAGCATCTCGGTCGCCCGGGCAAAACCCTGGTTCAGCGAGTCGTCATCAAACAGCTCCGGCGGCCAGCACGAATCTTCCCACACCCGCGGATCGGGCGGCAACGACACATTGGCGTTGATCAGCGACGTGCCGCCGAGCCCGCAGCCGACCAGCACGTGCATATGCTTACCGAAATGCAGGTCATAGAGACTGGCGCGATGGCCGTACCGGGTGCCTTCGTGGCGATACTGGAACTCGTTGATCGCTTCCGGGACCGTGTCGGGAAACTCGCCGATCTGGAACTCGCGGCCGCGCTCGAGCACGGCGACCGAAAGCCCCATCCGCGCGAACCGCGCTGCAGAAACGCCGGCACCGTAACCCGAGCCGACGACGACGACGTCGTACTCGGGCTTCAGCTTGTCGAGTTCACGCGCCAAACGCATTGATTACGCACCGTCCCTGTTTGTCCCGGCGGAGGCTGTCCACGCACCGGCCGGATTCATCTCACGCTCGCGGGCCCGCCTTGCGAGATTTATCACCTTTGGCCGCCTGCTGCTCGGCACGGACCAAGCCAACGAAATCGCGCGCTGGCGCATCCGCCTTCGGCGCAACGTCGAGCGGCAAATCGAGGTCGCGCGCAAACAACAGCATGGCGCGCTCAGCAACAGCGGTAATCGTCAGCAACGGATGCACACCGACCGGTCGCGGCATGACCGATCCGTCACAGACGTAGAGACCCTCGTGAACGGCCGTGCTGCCCTTTGCCGGATCGGCATCGAAAACGCGGCAGCGATCGTCGACGACGCCGCTCGAACGGTCGTTCGCCATCCGGCAGCCGCCCAGCGGATGCACCGTGAACAGGTTGCCGCCGAGGAAGCGGTTGGAGACGGGATTTGGAATGTAGGTTCCGCCCGTCGCCGCCACGGCCTTTTCCAGCGTGGCGTTGATGCGCTTGAAAACGGGGTCATCCACGGCACCGGGCCAGACGATCTCGACGCGATCGCCATCGAAGCGGATCTCGCCGTTCCCCCGGTCGTTGCCGACAGCGAGGAACACTTGCGTGTTGTGGACGGCTCCAGTGTAAGCCCCTGCAAACAGGCTCTCCAGCGTGCGTCCTGCCTCGCTGAGGAAATCCGACAGGCTCTTGTCGGTGTCGGTGCCGAGCAGGGCGCCGGCCGGCAACATCAACGGCAGAATGCGGGCCATGGAACTCTGCACGGAGGCCTCGACGACGGCCAGACGATCGTCGGGATCGCGGCGCCGCCGCAGGTCGATGAGGCCACACACGCCGGGTCCCGGCGGCGGCACCTTGGCCTTGGCGGGATGACCAACGCCCACCGCATTGACCGGCGTATCATTGTTGTAGCCGAACGCGATCATGTCGGCGTTGGTCGAGATGCCCTTGCCGAGCGAATCCGAAACCTTCAGGCCGCGTTCTCGCGATCGCATCAGGATCTCGTTGGAGCCGAGCGTACCAGCTGCGACCACTACAATCGCGGCCCGGATATTGCGCAGCGGCACCAGCGCTTTGCTGCCGTCCGAGATCGCACACACCACGCGCCACCGCTTCGCGTCGATCCGTTCGATGTGCCGCGCGCGCAGCCCTGTGAAGACCTCCGCGCCGTGGTTGACCGCATCGGCGAGGTACGTCGAATGCACGGTCGTCTTCGCGCCGACATTGCAGCCGCCCATGCAGTCGCCGCATTCCGTGCAGGCCGGCTGGTGCACACCGGCCCGATTGACCGTGTCGCGGAACGTGATGTGCAACGGCACGCGCTCGGCCTCGCGGCCGAACGCCTTGGCCGCCGTCTCCAGCGCCTTCAATTTCAGAGGTGTCGAGGTCGAGGGAAGCGGCTCCGGCGCCAGCATGTTGCGGGCACGGCCGAAGCCGACCTGGAGGTAATGATCCGCACGGATTGCGGTCGGCCAGCGCGCGTCCTCGAAAATCAGCGAATCCGGACTGAGGCAAACGTTGGCATTGATCAGCGAGGTGCCGCCGAGACCGCATCCCTGCATGACATGCACGTCCGGTCCCAGGCGCAGATCGAACAGGGCGTTCTCGGAACCGATACGGCGACCCGACCCGTTGATCTGGGTTTCGCGCTGCGCGCCCATCAGGGTGTCAGGAAACTCGCCAGGGAGAAACTCCCTGCCGCGCTCTATGACCGCCACTTTCAACCCGGCTCGTGCCAAGCGCGACGCAGCAACGCCACCACCATAGCCGGACCCGATGACAACAGCATCGTACTCCGGCCGCAACTCAGAGACCGGGCGCGCCAAGCGCGCCATAAGCCACTCCCTCCGGCCATTTTCTTATGAGCCGAGCCTAGCGGCGGCCAGCCGGAATGGCGAGCGCCAAGCCAGCCCTGGCGTATTCATGGTACGCGACCGTTGCCGCAATGCCGCATCGCCAGACGATTTGCTCTAGCGGCCGGGGCCCGAACCCGATCCGGAACCAGCCCCCGACCCAGAGCCTGAGCCGTTGCCCACTGCCGGCATGCCCGGCCCCGACATCGCCCCGACCTTGCCGATGGGGACCGGCACCTTGATTTCGCCGGCCTTCTCGAACACCAGCGTCACCTCGACCGTCTCGCCTTCGCGGAGATCGCCCTTCAAGTCCATCAACATCAAGTGCTGCCCGCCGGGCTTCAATGCGGCAGTCTTGCCGCCGGCAACCGCAATGGCCTCGATCCGGCGCATCTTCATGACGCTGCCGTCGCGGATGTGGTCGTGGATCTCGACCGTGCCGGCAGCGGGGGACTTGGCCGCGACGAGCTTGTCGTCGGCGCCGGGCTCGGATCGGATTTCGAGGAAGGCCGCGCCGACTTTTGCGCCCCCGGGCGTCGCGCGTGCCCAAGGCGCCGCAATGGTTATGCCGCCCGATCTGATGTCCTGAGCCAGTGTCGTCTCCGCCCCCGCGACCACCCCGACCAAGCCCAGAACAATCCAACCGAAACGAGCCATGGTCTATCCTTCTGAGCGGGGCCGTCGGCACGGGCGTGCCGCCGCGACTGGCTGCACCTAGGGCCTCCGGCCGGCACCTGCAAGGGCAAAAGGTCGGCGGCCGCACCGCACAAGGCCCTGTAGCGCCCGCCACTCATCAGAGCGTCCGGCCAGATTGCGATTGCGCCGGCCGGTGACACGAATGCTGGGCGTGGGGTAGGAGCGGCGGCGACAGCAGCACACCGGCAACCGGACGACGTGCTACGTCGCAACGAATTCCTGCAATGGGCCACAACAAGGGACACGGTCCATACGATTGACAGATGCTTGCGGTTCGTCGGCTCTTTATAGGAAAGCAGAAAGTCAGGGATCGGAATGAACGGTTGAGACTGACCATTCCGGACCTCGATGCCAACGAGCGGACCGCTAAGAACCGGGCCAAGTTTCGGCGTGTTTCGATCCTTGACTTGCGAGTTTGCCGGATGTTTCCTGATTAGCGACGATCTTCAGAGGAGGCGCGCCATGGTAGAAATCGTTGCTCTCGATGGTACTCGCTCTGATGTAAGCATGGCTGAGATCGCCGCATTGCGTGACGGCTTACGAGGCGGTGTGGTGTTGGCTGCCGACGCGGATTACGAGAATGCGCGGCGCGTCTGGAACGGCAACGTCGACCGCCGCCCGGCCCTGATCGCACGCTGCGGCAACGTTCTCGACGTGCAGCACGCCGTCAGTTTTGCCGCCAGGCGCGGATTGCTGCTGTCGGTACGCGGTGGAGGCCACAGCGCACCCGGCTATGGGACCAATAATGGTGGCATGGTCGTCGACCTGTCTTCCATGAAGGGGATCAGGGTCGATGCGGCTAAACGCATCGCTCGCGCTGAAGGTGGCGTGCTTTGGCGCGAATTCGATGCGGCAACGCAGGCCCATGGCCTCGCCACTACGGGCGGCACGGTCTCTAACACCGGTGTCGCGGGGCTTACGCTCGGCGGCGGGCTGGGCTGGCTCATGGGCAAGCACGGCGCAACCGTGGACAATGTCCTTGCGGCCGAGATCGTAACCGCCGACGGCCAATTCCGCAGGGCCAGCGCGGTCGAGCATGCAGATCTGTTCTGGGCCCTGCGTGGGGGTGGCGGGAATTTCGGTGTCGTCACCGCGCTGGAGTTCAAGCTTCATCCCATGACGCAAGTGTTGGGAGGGCTGGTCTTGCATCCCCTGGACCGCGCCGCAGATGTGCTACGCTTCTATCGCGATTTCTGCCCCACTCTGCCGGACGAGGCGGAGGCCTATGCCGCCTTGATCACCTCTCCGGAAGGCGTACCCATGGCGGCGATGTTGCTCGGCTATAACGGACCGTTAGACGAGGGTGAGCGCATCCTCGCGCCGGCCCGGCAATTCGGACGACCCGCCGCCGATCTCGTGGCGCCGATGAGCTACGGTGCGCGCCAGACGATGCTCGATGCGCCCAACGCAGAGCACGGGCTGCACCGCTACTGGCGCTCCGCTTTCACTGAGCAGATTTCCGACGATCTGATCAAGGTCATGGTGGAGGGTGCGGGCCGCTTCAGCTCGCCCTTGAGTGCCCTATTTTTGTTCTACCTGCACGGCGCCATCACCCGCGTCCCGCCCGGCGAAACCGCGTTCGGCGCGCGATCCGCGCAGTGGGATTTCGATGCGATTGGCCAGTGGACCGATGGGGCGCAAAGTGACGGGCACATTGCTTGGGTGCGCGAACTCTGGAGCCGGCTGGAGCCACATTTGCAAGGCGCGGCCTACATCAACCACATCGCCGCGGATGACAACCCGGAGAAGGTCCGCGCTTCGTTCGGCGCCAATCATCATCGCCTGCGGGCGGTCAAGGCGATGTACGACAAGGCCAATCAGTTCCGCGTGAATTCCAATATTCCTCCCGCCTCGTAGAGTGGCCGGCAACGCGGCTAACCGCGGTGTCAGGACCCGATCTACCTGGGTCCAGAGATGCGAACCATGCGTCACCTGCTAGGTTCTCGCGCGCGAAAAATCGCGGGAATCAGCAGGTGACGCCGAGGAGCTGCTCGGGTGTTGCGCTTCGTTTTCAGCTTCTTGCCGGAGAAGGCATTATTGGCCCTACCCCCATCTTGGCGATTGACCCAGGATGCCAAGCGGGGTCTTGCCGACTATCTCGTGGACGAGGCCGGAATTGGCTGGATGAACCGGGCCAAGCGTCACGTCACGCAGTAATCGTTCCAGCTCGTTCGACTTGAAGATGCCGCCACCGCCGACTACGTCCAATGCCGACTTGACGATCCGTCGCGCACCCTCGACAGCGTGATACTTCGTGGCAACCAACTTCGCGGCCCAGAGGCCACCGTGATCAACACCGGTTGACCAGTCGTCGGCCGTTCGCTCGACATGTGGTCTTATTGCCTCAAGTTCGAGGAGCATCTCGGCGACGGCGTACTGAACCATCGGGTTATAGGCCATCGATTTGTCGCCCATCGCGATGGACTTCTTGGTTTTGGCGTATTCGACGGCGATATCGAACGCACGCTCAGCCAAGCCCAGATAAACGCTGGCAAATGTTGGCTGTGCCCAGGCAAAGATGCCGAGGATAAAAAGGTCGGCGCCGGCAAAATCCGGTGGCACCACTCGCGATATGTAGCGGTCGGGGACAAAGGCACCCTCAAGGACGGTGTCGTCGGAGCGCGTGGCCCGCATACCAAGAGTGTCCCAAGTTTCGATGATGCGGTGGTTCTCCGTACTGCGCGGCATAAATGCGTGCACGACCTTTGGTGCAGCCGGGTCTGAGTTGTCCATGCCGTGGAGCCCAAGGCGGGTCCAAACGGGGGTGAGGGAGCTGAAGTTCTTCCGGCCGTAGAACTTGTAGCCCCCATCCACCTTCTCGGCACGCGTGGTAGAGTAAAGTACGGGCAGGTCGTTGCCAGACTCACTGTGACCAGCAGCAAAGACTTCTCCACGAGCGCCATCTTCCAGAATCCACTGGCAAGTCTTATCGCCACCTCGATATAAGTCCGCGGCGACGCCCAGCCAGTAGAGGTGCATGTTGACTGCAATCGCGGTTGCAGGTGCGTAATACGCCAGCCGTCGCTGCTCGCGACAGACGTCAGAGAGAGTCAGACCAGAACCACCAAGCTCCTTTGGGATGGGCGACTTCAGATAACCCGAGGCAACGAGCTCATCGAAGTCTTCTTGGAAAAACCGGTTCTCTCTGTCGTACGCGGCGGCGCGCTGCCGAAATTTCTCAAGCATTTCATTTGGCAAAAACGGCTTTGTGCTATGACTGGACATATATCTCTCTCCTTTATCTCTCTCCTTGGGCAATAAGGGCTGAATGCACTCGACCGATTGCAACCCAGTCCCGACTGTCACTTTACTGATTACCTGCCGTCCGGCAAGGCCGTCCGTCTGGCCTGCTCGGTTTCCGCATGAGGCCCATTGCCTCCTTGGCCTCCTACGGTAGCTCCATCCGTCACCGGGCTCTCGGCAGTCGGGCAAGCTCCGCTGTCACCCTATTCGGCTATGGGTCAAAAGCGATGTTCGAAGCTGACAGTCCTGACGGACGTTGCCGTCCGGACAGCCGCCGAAACCGGCCATTCGCGATCCCGGCATCTCGTGCCTAGTCAGGCCAAAGCACGTCGAGTGCGAACGTATGTGCTTCGAACGGTGGCGCGGTCACGGAATCGGCGTCTTTGAAAGTGGCGGCGATCAACCACTTGTCACCCTGCAGCGCGAGCACTTCCAGCGTTTTCGCGAGGGGGTCAACGTACCAGCAATGCTTGACGCCGAAGGTTGCGTAGACCGCGAGTTTGTCCGTACGATCAACTCGCTGTGTCGAAGGCGACAGGATCTCGCAGATCCAATCGGGCGGCGTCTCGATGTAGGCCGTATCCGGCAATTTCGGCAGCCGCTCCCGCTGCCAGCCCGCAATGTCCGGCACAATGACGTGGGGGCCTAGGTGGAGTTCCGGCTCGACAAGGATTTTCCAGCCACCAGGACCTCCTCTGCCGCGTCCAAACGGATCGCGCAGTTCTCCGATCAACTCTGTCGTTGCCGCCGCATGTCGCGGCGCGGGGCGCGGGTGAGCGTAGAGCACGCCATAGAGGATCTGTCCGACCATATTTGCGGGAAGCGCCTCAATGTCGGCGTAAGTCGCGGGGCGGGACTTGGTAAGCGTCACTACGTTACCTGCTAAGCACGATGGCGTTCATGATTACATCCTATCATGGTTCTGCATTCACGTGCACGGGATGTACGGCCAACGTCTTGAACTTTGTCCGGACTTAACCCAATCTGTGGCACCGAACCCTCGGAGTCGCGGAGCCACGACGTTGACCGAGCCGACGACGACATTCATCGACATCAACGGGCATCCGTGCCGCGTGTGGACCAAAGGCCAGGGCCCGAAGCTCGGCTGGATCGCGGGCCTTGGCGGCCTTCCGCGTTGGATCCCGATGCTGGACAGGCTCAGCCAGACGCACACCGTCATTGCCCCATCGCTGCCCGGCTTCCCGGGTGCGGCAGGGCACACGCTGCTCGATAGCCATCTCGACTGGATCTGCGCGGTGCGCGAGATCGTGATCAAATCCGGTCTCGAAGGCGCGGACCTGGCGGGAAGTTCGGTCGGAGCCTCGTTCGTCGCCGAGTTCGCGGCGATGTGGCCGCACAAGGTGCGGCGTCTGGCAATGATCGCGCCATTCGGTCTCTACGACGATGCCGACCCGCCGGCCGACGTGTGGGCACAGCGCCCGGATGACATCGCGCCGCTGCTGTGCGCCAACGGCCAGACGTGGACCGACTTCAAGGCGATGCCGGCAGGGGCTAACTCGGTCGAATGGCCGATCGAGCAGGTGCGCGCGTCGGAGGCGGCGGCCCGCGTATTCTGGCCTCTGGGTAATACACGGCTCGAGAAAAGGCTGCCGACCATCATCGCACCGACGCTGCTGCTGTGGGGCGAACAGGATCGTGTCATTCCGCGGAGCTACGCGACCCGCATCGCCAAAGCGATTAAAGGCAAATCCGAAATCAAGACCATCGCCGGCGCTGGTCATCTGGCGGAGCTGGATCAGCCGGACGCGGTGGCCAAGGCGATTGTTGAATTCGTGAAATGACAACCACCTCGTTCTTCAGGAGCGCGCCCATGTCCCTCGACCCCGAATCCCAAGCCTTTCTCGACCTGATCAAGAAGCTCGGCCGGCCGCCGATCAACTCGCTACCGCCGATGCAGGCGAAGGAGGTGTTCCGGCGCGGGCGCCTGGTGACGCAGCCGGACCTGCCGCAGATCGATCGCGTCAAGGAATACGAGGCCAAGGGGCCACACGGCGCGATCCCGGTGCGCTTCTATCGTGGCGCCGGTACCGCCGACATGGGCAACCTGCCCTGCCACATCTACTACCACGGCGGCGGCTGGGTGCTGGGCGACCTCGACAGCCACGATTGGGTCTGCCGCAGGATCGCCAACACCGTGCAGTGCGCGGTGCTCTCGGTCGACTATCGCATGGCGCCGGAGCACGTCTTCCCGGCGGCGTATGACGATTCGCTCGCGGCGGTGGACTGGGCCGTTGCCAATGCCGAGATGCTGAAGATCGATCCGTCGCGACTTTCCGTTGGCGGCGACAGTGCGGGAGGCAATCTGGCGGCGGCCGTTGCAATTGGATTGCGCGACGGCGGCAAGATCAAGCTGCGCTCGCAGATCCTCGTCTATCCCGCGGTCGATCTATCGATGAGCGGCAACTACTATGGCAAGTTCAAGCGGGATAGCGGGCTCATTCTGACCGACGAGACGATGCAGTGGTTCATCGATCTCTATGTGCCGAAGGCCGAGCAGCGCAAGGACTGGCGGGCCTCACCGTTGCTGGCGTCGAGCCTCAAGGGTCTGCCGCCCACGCTGGTGCTGCTTGCGGGCTTCGATCCTTTGTGCGCGGAAGGCGAGGTTTACGCGGCGCGGCTCGAAAAAGAGGGCGTAAAGGCCACCGTGAAGCGATATCCGGGCCAGATCCACGGCTTCCTCTCGAACGGCAAGCTGCTCCCCAAAGCCAACGACGCCGTCGAAGACATCGCCGCGGTGCTCAAAGCAAATTTCTAGTCGCCGGAGGCATTCGGCGATTGCGCGACCGTCACCTTCGCGGTGGCCCCGAGCCGGGTCCGGCCGGCATGACCGGCAAAGACTGGCAAGGACTTGCAAGAACTGGCAGGCAGATAAGAATCGATTGTATTCCCTCAACGAAGGGGTATCCGCACGCGGCGGTTGCTGGCGAGGCCAACCAGGATCGCGAGGCCCTGCGGTCCGCGGTCGAGTTCGAAGTCTGACATGGCGGGCTCGGGGAGCGCCTTACGGCCAATCTCGCGGGCGCCGCCCTTGAAGGTGAGGAAGCGCAGCGATCTGCGGTCGAGCGAGGGGATCGCCAAATCCATGACGCCGTCGCCATTCAGATCGGTGACGACCGACAGCCGTATATGCCGCGCGCCGATCGCGTGATTGGACACATCGTCGATCGTCGCGATTTCGACCAATTTACCGCCGCGCAGCGTGACGACACGAAGCTTGCCGAGTACGTGCGGCATTTGCACATAGGCAATGTCGAGCCGACCGTCGCCGTCGAAGTCTGCGATGCCCGCGGGATTGAGCCACGTGTTTGGACGTCCCGTCGGTTGCGTTTCGGCGACGATGCTCAATTGGCCATTGCGGATGCCGATCACCACGAGTGCGGCGCCTTTGTCGCGTGAGCTGCGCACGATGACGATTTCATCGGTGCCGTCGCCATCGAGATCAGCGAGACGGGGTTCGCGATCCTCGAACACCTGATGCTCGGGCAGGGTGAGTGCCAGCTCCGAGCCGGCCTTGGTGCGAACTCTGAGGCTAGCTGCTTCATAGCGGGCGCCGAGGACGAAATGCGCATACCTCGGCGTTGCGTCGGCCAGCCAAGCGGCAGCGACGTCGCGCGTACCACGGGCAACTCGGAGGTCCGGCAGGGCCGCGGTGTAGGTCTCCGCGGCGACGGCCGGAGCGAGTGCTCCGAAGAGAGCGACCACGGTGGTGAGGTGCCAGAGTTTCAAGCGAGGTCTCGGTTGCTGTCGGTTGCGGGGGAACGGCCGGGATCGATGACAGAGAGGCGGGGTGCCCGCCAGTCACAAAGTTGGCATCCCCATGACTGGTCGCGGTGGTGCCGCCATGGCATGTTCGGACGTTGCCACCTGTCTCCGGAGCCCTGCATGACCACTGTCGATACCCAAGCTGCCATCTCGCGGCTGATGCGTTTCCTCGCCGTCGAAGGCGTCACGGGCCGCGAGAAGAAGATCGGGCTCGAGATCATGGCGGCACTCAAGGAAGTCGGCGTGCCGGCCAAGGCGATGCGGCTCGACGATGCGAACACGCGCATTCCGCTGCCGACCGAGACCGGGAATCTGATCGTCGACTTGGCCGGCCGGGGCAAGCTCGGCAACCAGGACCGGCTGCTGTTCATGACGCACATGGATACGGTCCCGCTCTGTGCCGGCGCGAAGCCGAAGCGGCAGGGCCGCAAAATCGTCAACGAGGCGAAGACGGCGCTCGGTGGCGACAACCGCACGGGGTGCGCGGTCCTCGTCTCGCTGGCCGCGGAGCTTGCAAAGCACAAGCTCGATCATCCGCCGCTGACTTTGATGTTCTGCGTGCGCGAGGAAAGCGGGCTCTGGGGCGCGCGGCACGTGGACCCGGCGGACCTCGGCCCGGTGAAGATGGCGTTCAACTACGACGGCCGGGCGGCGTCGGACGTGGTGGTTGGCGCGGTCGGTGCGGACCGCTGGGAGGTCGAGATCTTTGGCCGGGCGTCGCATGCGGGCGGCGCGCCGGAACGTGGCATCAGCGCGACGATGATCATGAGCCTGGCGCTGGCCGATGTGCAGGCGGACGGCTGGTTCGGCAAAGTCGTGAAGGGGGATCGGCAGGGGACGAGCAACATCGGCCCGGTGACCGGCGGCGAAGGCCGGCCCGCCGGCGACGCGACCAACGTCGTCACCGACTATGTGCACGTAAAGGGCGAGAGCCGCAGCCACGACGCCAAGTTCTTCAAAGAGATCACGGCCGCCTACAAGTCGGCGTTCGAGCGGGCGGCGGCGAAAGTCACCAACAGCGACGGCAAGGCCGGCCGCGTCAAGTTCAAGACCCACACCGACTATCACCCGTTCCGCCTGAAGGAGACACTGCCGGTCGTGAAGCGTGCGATCGCCGCGGTGTCAGCGGACGGAACCAAGCCGAATGTGCGGGCGACCAACGGCGGCCTCGATGCCAATTGGATGGTGCGGCACGGCATTCCGACGGTGACGCTCGGCGCCGGCCAGAACGAGGCGCACACGATCGACGAGTGGATCAATCTCGACGAATTCGAGCAGGCTTGCCGGCTTGCGGTGCGCCTGGCGACAATGGAGTGATCGGTGATCGCCGTCAGATCACGGCGGCGGTCACCGTCCGTGATGCACCTGACGTTGCGCCGGCCTGATCGCTGACCACGACGTCGAAGCCGGCCGTGGGATCCGTGGCCCCATCATGGAAGAAGATCACGCCGCCGCGTTCGAGGTCGGCCTGGCTGAACTGCGTGATCGGCGAGAACGGCTCGTCGGCTTTCGCGACATGGCCATTCATGGACTTCGACACCGCATAGAGGAGATTCTGGGTGGTGTCGTCCGGGTCGTAGGCGGTGAGGTCGGCGGTGGTCACACGGACGGAGCGGCCCCGCCGCACCACGATTTCGAAGTCGCCACCGATTTCCGGCGGCACGTTGCGCACGTGAGCATCGAGGTCGCCGCCTTCCGCCAACGCCAGCTGGCCATAGCGAATATGGCCGGAAACGACGCCGGTGCGGCCGATCGAAATCAGCGTCTTGGCCTGCACGTCGCCCTCGAGGTGGCCGTGGACTTCGATGGTATTGGCGCGGATCCGGCCGAACACCCGTCCGCCCGCATGAATGTGGAGCAACTCGGCGGTGACGCCGCCCTTGATCAGGCCGCGCACCTCGAGCATCCGGGCGTTCCGGATCTCGCCTTCGATGGCCAGATTCTCGTCGATGACGGTCGAGACCGGGGGATTGATCACGCGAAACCTCGTTTGTGCTCAGGGCGGGTCTTGGCCCCCACCATGCGAGCACGGGAATGCGACGCCAATCAGGCGCGTGGGTTGTCGTTAACGCCGCGCCGCCGTCAGGTGCTTGAAGAAACCGTCGATTTTGGTCTTGTCGATCCAGCGCAGGACGGCGACGATGTCATGCTCCCGATCGATCCAGATCAAGTTGGTGCCGGCGCCGAGGGCAAAAACGCTCGAAGCGGGGGCACTCGGATACTGCTTGCCGTTCCGGTTGAGCCACCAGAGGTAGCCGTAGTTGGGATTGGTCGGCGAGGGGGTGAGCATCTCCTCGACCCAAGTCGCGGACAGGATCTGGCGTCCGCCCCATTGTCCGCCACCGGCCACGAGCAGGCCGAGACGCGCCTGATCGCGGGCACCAATGAAAAACCCGCCGCCCCAATGGGCGCCGCCCGAGACCGACTGCATGCGCCGCCCGCCGACCTCGACCCAGGACGTGCTGTAGCCGTGCCACTCCCACTGTTGCGACGCGCCAATCGGGTCCATGACGCGCTCGCGAAGCACCTCGGGCAAGGGCCGCCCGAAGCGCGACATCAACGCGAATGACAGCATGTTCACGCGGACGTCGTTGTATTCGTAGAAGGTGCCCGGCGTTTCCAGCTCGCGCTTCTGCCCCTTGTGCCGGTTGTCGCCGCCGCTGAGCTGCCGGTTGTGGTCGACCTGATCCGACTTGCCCCAGATCTCGCCTTGCCATTCGCTCGACTGCTGCAGCAGATGCCGCCAGGTGATGCGCGCGTTATGGGCACTTTCGAACCAAGGTCCCTTGACGGTTTGGCCAACCGGCTCGTCGACGGAGGCAATCAGTCCGTCGGCGACGGCGAGACCGGCGCAGACCGCGAGATAGCTCTTGGCGACGCTGAACGTCATGTCGGTGCGCGCGGTGTCACCCCACTCGGCGACGATGCGGCCGCCCTTCAGGATGAGCCCGGCGGGGTTTTCGCGCGGTTTCACCGGACCCGTGATTTCGCTCCAGGGGCCGGTCTCGTTCCACTCGACGATGCCGACGTAGCGTCCATCCGGATAGTAGAAGCTGCGCGGCCACGGGCTGTCGCTGGCGACCGCATATTCAACGGTCGCATTGAAGCGGGCGGCGTCGAAGCCGGCGTCGGCGGGAGCGACTTTGTCCCAGGCGGCGCCGTCGGGGCCTGGACGATAAGAGGGCGCGGTCGTTGCCATTGGAATGCCTCGCGTCGGGGGATGTGGAGATGCCGCCTCAGGCCGTCGCCGGGTGGTTCGTATGCCAGTGCCGTGCGATGTCAAGCCGCCGCGTGATCCATACACGATCGTGTGCGGCGACATAGTCGAGAAAGCGCTCTAGCGCGGCGACGCGGCCCGGCCGGCCGGCGAGGCGGCAGTGGAGGCCGATCGACATCATCTTGGGCGCAGTGGCGCCTTCGCGGTAGAGCACGTCGAAGGAGTCCTTCAGGTATGTGTAGAACTGATCACCCGCATTGAAGCCTTGCGGCGTCGCAAAGCGCATATCGTTGGCATCGAGCGTATAGGGCACGATCAGGAAAGGACCGTGCGGTCCCCGAACCCAATAGGGCAGGTCGTCGGCGTAGCTGTCGGCGGAATAGAGAAACCCGCCGTCCGCCATGGTGATCTCGAGCGTGTGCGCCGAGGTGCGGCCCTGGTAGAAGCCGAGAGGTCGCGCGCCCGTGACTTCGGTGTGGAGGCGAATGGCCTCGAGGATATGCGCGCGCTCGTCGGCGGCGCTGAAATCCTTGTAGTCGATCCATTTCAGTCCGTGACTGGCGATCTCCCAGTCGGCTTCGCGCATGGCGGCCACCTGCTCGGGGCTACGCACCATCGCGTGCGCGACGCCGAACACCGTCACCGGCATCCGACGCGAGGTGAACGCCCGCCACAGTCGCCAGAAGCCGGCTCTGGCGCCATACTCGTAGATCAACTCCATGTTCATGTGCCGCTGGCCGGGCCAAGCCGCCGCGCCGACGATCTCGGAGAGAAAGGCCTCCGACGCTGCATCGCCGTGCAGAATGCAATTCTCGCCGCCTTCCTCATAGTTGACCACGAACTGGACGGCGATCCGGGCGTTGCCGGGCCAGCGCGGAGCCGGTGTTGTGCGGCCGAAGCCACGAAGATCGCGCGGGTAGGAGGGCGTCGGCATTGTCGTGTCTCTCTGCTTGGGAGGGGAGGGTCTGTGGCGTCAGCATAGCAAGGCTGGGCGGCTCTGGAGTAGCCTGTTGGCGACCAGGTGTTCACCGATCGACGGAGCCGCCATGAAACTGCTGATGATCAACCCGAACACCACCGCAGCGATGACCGACCTAATGCTCGGCGTGGCCCGCCAGGTCGCGGCGCCCGGGACGCAACTCATTGCGGTCACTGGTCGCTTCGGGGCCCGCTATGTGGCGAGCCGGGCGGCCAATGCCATCGCGGGACACGCCGCGCTCGAGGCCTACGCCGAGCACGGCGCCGACGCTGATGTGGTGGCGCTGGCCTGCTTCGGCGATCCGGGCCTGATGGCCCTCAAGGAGATTGCGTGGCAACCGGTCGTCGGCATGGCGGAAGCCGCCTGCCAACATGCAGCGTCGCTCGGCGACCGGTTTGCCATCGTTACCGGTGGCGCGCGCTGGGGGCCGATGCTGCAGGAATTCGTCGCCTCGATCGGGCTGGCGGATCGTCTGGCCGTGATCCAGACCGTGGCGCCGACCGGGGCCGACATCGCGGCGCGCCCGAAGGAGTCGCTGGACATGCTGGCCGAAGCCTGCCGGACGTGCGTCACGGCGCATGGGGCGGGAAGTGTGATCCTCGGCGGCGCCGGGTTGGCTGGGCTGGCACGGCAGATCCAGGATCAGCGTGCCAGTGCCCCTCATCGACAGTCTGGAGGCTGTCATTCGCGCCGCGGAGGCGCTGGCGGCGGTGCCATTCCTGAAACCTGCGACCGGGACGCTCGCGCAGACGCCGTCTGTCGAGAGCGTGGGCTTGGCCGCACCGCTGGCGCGGCTGCTGGCGGACGGGTGAGGCCGGCGTTTAGGCGCCAGCAGGCGCTACTGCGCGCGGAGTGCGGCGAGGCCTTCGGCGGTTGCTTCGGTGCGGTGACAGCGGACGTGATGCTCCGCCTTGAGCGTCACGGCATCGGGCGCCTTGGACCGGCAGATGTCGGTGGCGAGTGCACAGCGCGGTGCGTAAGCGCAGCCGGGCGGCAGGTTGGCGAGATCGGGCGGACTGCCGGGAATGGCTGGCAACCGGTGGCCCGTCAGACGGCCACCGTGCGCGCGCGTCGAGAGCAAGCCGATCGTATAGGGATGGCGGGGTGTGCGGATCACGTCGCGCACCGGGCCGATCTCGACGATGCGGCCGGCATACATCACGGCGATCCGGTCGGCGACCTCGACACCGACCGAGATGTCGTGGGTGACGAAAATCATCGAGAGGCCGAGCTCGCGGCTAAGCTCTCGCAGCAGCAGCAGGATCTGAACCTGGACGGTGGCATCGAGCGCGGTCGTCGGCTCGTCGGCGAGCAGGATCTTTGGCCGGCTCGAGAGTGCGAGCGCAATCATCGCCCGCTGCCGCATGCCGCCCGACATCTCGTGCGGATAGTTGGCGAGGCGGCGCTCGGGGCTCGGGATGCGCACGCGCTCGAGCAGCTCGAGGGCACGTTTGCGCGCGTCGGCCTTCGAGATCGGCTCGTGCTGCAGGATCGCTTCGACGATCTGCTGGCCGATCGTATAGACGGGGTCCAGCGCCAGCATGGGCTCCTGGAAGATCATCGAGACCGTCTTGCCGCGAAAGTCGGTCAGAGCGCGGCCTTCAAGGGCCAGCACATCGATGCCGTCGGCACGAATGCGGCCCTCGGTGCGCGATTTCCGGGGATTGTGGAGGCGCAGCACGGAGCGCAGCGTCACGCTCTTGCCGGAACCGGATTCGCCGAGCAGCGCGATCGTCTCGCCGCGCCGCAGTGAGAGATCGACGCCGTCGACAGCGCGTACCGGCTTCGGGCCGCCGGTGAACGTGACGGTGAGGCCCTGGATGTCGAGGATGGCATCGGAGGCGGTCATCGCGCGGCCTCCGCAAGCATCTGTTTGGCGCGGCTGTGGCCGGACGCCCGGTCCGCCAAATGACAGGCTGCTGCGTGATTCTGGCCGGTTGCAGCGAGGTCCGGCACCTTGGCTTGGCACACACTTTCGGCAAAGCTGCAGCGGGGGTGGAAGCGGCAGCCGGCCGGCGGGTCGATGGGGTTGGGCGGGTCGCCGGCGAGCGGCGCCGTCTCGGTGCGCCGATCAGGGTCCATTGACAGCAGGGAGCCGAGGAGCGCGCCCGTATAGGGATGCCGACTGGCGGAGTAGAGCGCCTCGGTCGGGCCGATCTCGGCAATGCGGCCGAGATACATGACCATCACACGATTGGCCATGAAGCGCACAACCTCGAGATCGTGACTGATGAAGATGTAGGTGAGGCCGAAGTCCCGCTTCAGGTCGAGCAGTAGATTGAGCACCTGTGCCTCGACTGATTTGTCGAGGGCGGAGACGGCCTCGTCGAGCAGCAGCAGCTTGGGCTCGAGGGCGAGCGCGCGGGCAATATTGACGCGCTGGCGCTGGCCGCCGGACAGCTCGTGCGGATAGCGCCCGGCAAAGCGCAACGGATCGAGCCCGACGCGGTCGAGCAGGCGGCGCGCCCGCTGGATCGCCTCACCGCTGGCAAGCCCGTGAACCGCTGGTCCGTAGGCGATCGAGGCTTCGATGGTCATGCGGGGATTGAGCGAGGCGTAACTGTCCTGGAACACCATTTGGACCTGGCGGCGATAGGCCTTCATCGGCAACTCGCGGGAGCCTGCGGCCTTGCCCGCGAACCGAACGGTGCCGGCGTCGGGGGCGATCAGATGCATGATGAGGCGTGCGGTGGTGGATTTACCGCAACCGGATTCGCCGACAATGCCGAGCGTTTCGCCGGCTTCAACTGCAAACGAAATATCGTCGACAGCCCGCACCACGCCGCCGGCGCGCCCGAACAGGCCCGATTGAATCGGGAAATGTTTCACGAGGCCGGCGACGTCGAGCAACGGCGAGGCAGGCGTCGTGCCGGTGGCTGGGTGCTGTTCGGTTTCCATGGCGGCGGTTCTCTCAGTCCTTGATGTCCATTGCCGAGCGCAGGCCGTCGGTCAGCAGATTGAAGGAGATCGAGGTCAGGAAAATCATGACGCCGGGAAGTGCGCATAGCAGCGGCTGGGTGTACATCGCGGTGCGCAGCGTGTTGAGCATCAGGCCCCATTCCGGCTCGGGCGGCTTGACGCCGAGACCAAGGAACGAGAGCCCGGATGCGAGGATCATGGAGACCGCGATCAGGCTCATGCCGTAGACGAAGATCGGGCCGAGCACGTTTCCGAGCACGTGATGGCGGATGATCGAGAACGAGCTGGCGCCGCTGGCGCGGGCCGCCTCGACGAAGTCGCGGGTGCGCACGCTGGTCGTCACGCTTTCGGCGACCCGCGCGATCGGGGGCACGAACACCACGGTCAGCGAGATGAGGCCATTGGCGATGCCAGCGCCGAGTGCGCCGGAGAGTGCGATCGCGAGTAGAACGGACGGAAACGCGAAAAAGACGTCGATCGTGCGCATCAGGATCGTATTGACCCAGCCGCCGACGTAGCCGGCCGTGATGCCGATCGCCGCGCCGATGACGAGAGCCAGGAACACAGGCGTCACGCCCATGAACAGCGAGAGGCGGGCGCCGTAGATGAGCCGCGAGAGCATGTCGCGGCCAAGGTCGTCGGTGCCGAGCGGATAGCCATCGGTTCCAGGCGGGCGCAGGCGGCGCAGCGTGATGCCCTTGTAGGGATCTTGCGGCGCGATCCAGGGCGCGAACACGGCCATCAGAACGAGCGCGAGGATGACGATCAGCGCGGCCATGGCCACGGGATCGCGACGGAAGCGCCGCCACACCGTCTGCCAGTAGGCGGGCGAGCGGATCATGTCGGGGCTGGTTCCAGCGGTTGTGGTGCTTTGCATGGCCTCAGCTCCGCATCACGCGGGGATCGAGCGCCGTCTGCAGCACGTCGACGGCAACATTGAGCACCACGAAGAACATCGCCAGCACCAGGATTGTGCCTTGCAGCAGCGGCAAGTCGCGCTGGAAGATGGCATCATTGAGCAGCAGCCCAGTGCCCGGCCACGCGAACACGGTCTCGATCAGAATGGAGCCGCCGAGCAGGTAGCCGAGTTGAATGCCCATGACCGCCAGCGCAGTCGGCGCCACGTTTTTCACGACGTGGCGGAAAATGCCGAATTCCGAGAGCCCCTTGGCCCGCAGCCCCGCCATGAACTCCTGCGTCAGCAATTCCGCCACCAGTGCCCGAACGGTTCGGGCGATGATGCCCATCGGAATGACGGACATCGTAATCGCGGGCAGGATCAAGTGGCGGACATGCACCCAGTCCCATTTCCAGTCCTCGGAACCGCCGGGGCCGGCGCCGGTCGGCGGCAGCCAGCCGAGGGTCGCTGCGAACACGATGACCAGCACCATACCGAGCCAGTAGTGCGGAACCGACACGCCGATCACGGATATGGCCGAGGCGAGCTTGTCGATCCAGGTGTCGCGGAAATAGCCGGCGACAAAGCCGAACAGCGTGCCGAGCAGGAAGCCGATCGCCGTCGCCAGCGCCGACAGCATCAGCGTGTTCGAGACGGCCTTGGCGACTTCGAGAACCACGGGCCGGCTGGTCCGGATCGAGGTGCCAAGATCACCTTGGATGGCGCGCCACAGCCACTTGGCGAATTGCTCCCAGTAGGGCCGGTCGAAGCCATAGAGCACGAGCAACTGCTGGCGCAACAACTCCGAGGCGTCGGGGGGCAGCACCGATACCAGCGGATCGCCCGGCGCCAGGTGCACAAGCATGAAGCACACCAGGGCGACGCCGAGCATGATCGGCAGCGTATAGACAATTCGCTTGGCAACATAGACGAGCATCGAGAGGCGATCCTGCCCGTCACTACGGGGATAAGGTGGGTTGAGAGCTACTGTATAGACCGTGCGGCATCCGTGCATAGGCGAATGATCGGGCAATTGCACCGGGCAGGTGCGCAAGCATCGGGCATGGGGTCCGGGCAATGAGATGGCTACTGATCGACGCGACTACAATGCCGGTGGTGGCGGCGTCATCGTCGCTTTTGGGGAGCCGTCATGACTGCCGGCGGGGTTACTCCGCGGCGTCGCGCTTCGGGGCCTTCGCGGATTTGGCGGCGGGTTCGCGGAACGCGGTGCGGCGCGCGTCCCATTCGGCGGCGCCGAAGCGGGCGAACGTTTTCGCAGGGCCGCCCTTTGCGCTGTAGGGCTGCGACAGCAACCCCGTCTCTTTCACCTCGGCAAGCATCTTGTCGCAAAGCCCGATGATCGAGGCGAGCAGCATGCCCGGCAGGATCGCGATTTTGTAGCCGAGCTGTTCGGCATCGGCGAGCTTGATGGCGGGCGTCTTGCCGCCGAGCACGACGTTGAGCAGGCAGGGCGCCTTGACCAGCTTCGGCACCTGCGCAACTTCCTCGAGCGTCTGCGGGGCCTCGACGAAGATGACGTCGGCGCCGGCATCGGCGGCGGCGTTGGCGCGCCGGATGGCCTCGTCGAAACCGGCGACGGCGCGGCTGTCGGTGCGCGCGATGATCAGAAAATCTTTGGACTTCTTGGCCGCGACGGCCGCGCGGATCTTGGCGACATAGTCCTCAAGGCTGACCAGCTCCTTGTCGTCGAGGTGCCCGCATTTCTTCGGGAACACCTGGTCCTCGATGTGGATCGCCGAAACGCCGGCGCGCTCGAACTCCTGCACGGTGCGGTAGGCGTTGAGCTCGTTGCCGTAGCCGGTGTCGCTGTCGGAGACGAGCGGGACCGAGATACAACTGGTGATGCGGCGCGCATTGGCAACCATCTCGGACATGGTGACGAGGCCGTAGTCGGGGAGACCGTGCGCGGCGGAGGTGCCGGCCCCGGTCATGTAGACGCAGTCGTAGCCGGCCTGCTCGATCAAGCGTGCGGTGATGCAGTCGTAAGCGCCGGGCGCCACCAGCATGGACTGGCCCTTGATCATCTCACTGAGCTTTTTCTGCGCCATTGCCATCTCCATCCGCCGACCGTTCTGGCCCGACGATAGTGCGGGCCTCCGATTGCGGCAAGCGGGCGAGGGGAATAGCCCGGCATGGCTCGATCTTGGGTCAATTGGCGGTCGACGCTCCGCAGTACGCCGACACGTGGAGCGTTATCGAGGCCGCCGATGCTGTCGCGCGCATGGTCTCACAGGACGCCACCGCAGGGTTGGTCCCGGACCTACCCGCACAAGACCGCTGTGCAGCATCGACCCAGGCTGTGAAGACCTGTGTGCAAGCGGGCCGGAGGGCGTGACCCTGGGCGCGGGGCGCGGTATCACCCGCCCATGACCTCTACAACTGAGTCTGGCGAGCCTGCGCGGCCGGGGCGGATCGAGACGGCGATGGTTCTGGCGGCCGGACTTGGCACGCGGATGCGACCGCTGACGGATGCGGTGCCCAAGCCACTGGTGCGGCTCGCCGGCCGCCCGCTGATCGATCACGTGCTGGACCGGCTGGCGGCGGCGGGCGTCCAGCAGGCGGTGGTCAATGTTCATTATCTCGCGGACCAGATCGAGGCGCACGCGGGCGCGCGCCGGCAACCGCCCGCGATCCGCATTTCGGATGAGCGGGGCGTGCTGCTCGACACCGGCGGCGGCGTGAAGCGCGCCCTGCCGTTGCTCGGCGACGCGCCGTTCCTGGTGCACAACTCGGATTCGGTTTGGATCGAAGCGGGCGTCAGCAACATCGCGCGGCTGATCGCGGCGTGGGACGCGGCGCGCATGGATTGCCTGATGCTGCTCGCCGATCGCGCGACGTCACTCGGCTACGACGGGCCGGGCGATTTCCACCGGGCCGCGGACGGGCGGCTCCGGCGCCGCGAAGGCGCCGCAACGGCGCCTTATGTTTTCGCCGGGGTGTCGATTATGACGCCGGGCCTGCTGGCGGATACGCCGGCGGGCGCGTTCTCGCTCAATCGGGTGTGGGACCCGGCGCTGGCTGGGGGCCGCGTGCGCGGCATCGTCCTCGACGGCACATGGATGCATGTCGGCGATCCAACAGCGCTTGCCGACGCCGAGCGGCGGATCGGCGAACAGACCCAGGTTTGACGAGGGAGGCCTGCGTGGCCGAGACGATTGTGAGGGCGCCAGCCCTGCCGAACATTTTCACGGTGCCGCCAGGGCGCCCGTTTCTCGATGCGCTGGCCGAGGCGATCCTCGCCGGCAGCCTGCCGGCCGACGGCGGCCCGAAGCTGGATCTGCTGGATCTGCCGGCGATGACCATCCTGCTGCCGACGCGGCGCGCGACACGGGCGCTGCAGGACGCGTTCCTGCGTGCCTCGGGTGGCCGTGCGCTGCTGCTCCCGGCGATGCGCCCGATTGCCGAGGGCCAGGAGGATCTGGGCCTCATCGAGAGCTTCAGCGCGCTGGCGCCGGTCAGTGCCGACGAGGCCGATATTCCGCCGGCCGTCGATGCGCTCGAGCGGCGTCTGGTGCTGACCCGCCTGGTGCTGGCGTGGTCGGCCGCGATCGCGCGTCCAGGTGGCGAACGCGGCAAGCTGGCGCCGGCAGCGCCGATGCCATCGGGGGGCGCGACGCCGGCGCAGGCTGCGCGACTGGCGGCCGAGCTTGCGAGCCTGATGGACGCCGTCGCCACCGAGGACGTGTCGCTGGCCAAGCTTCGCGATCTCGTCCCCGACGAGCTGTCGGAGCATTGGCAGCAGACACTGGAGTTCCTGAAGATCGTCACCGAGTACTGGCCGGTGCATCTGCAGGAGCGCGGGTTCCTTGGGCCCGCCGAGCGGCGCAATCGCCTGATCCGTGCCGAAGCGCGGCGGCTGGCGGCGGCACCTTTGACAGCACCGATGATCGTCGCGGGCGTTACCGGCTCGATTCCGGCAACCGCCGAACTGATGCAGGCGATCGCCGGCCAGGCGCTGGGTGCGATCGTGCTGCCCGCACTCGACCAGACGCTCGACGACGCGAGCTTCGACGGCCTGGTTGCGAACGCGCATCACGAGCATCCGCAGTACGGTTTTCGCACTCTGCTGGCGCGGCTCGGAATTGCACGCGGCGACGTGCGCGCGTTGGCCGGTGCAGCGCTGCCGCCGGCGCGGCGCCTGCGCAACCGGATCGTGACCGAAGCGCTGCGGCCCTCCGGCTCGATGTCGGAATGGCGCCAGTTCGTCGCCGCGGCCGATACCGCGGAGATGACCGCTGGCCTCGCCGGCATGAGCCTGATCGAAACGCCGTCGGCGCAGGACGAAGCGGAAGCGGTGGCGCTGATCCTGCGCGAAGCGGCGGAGACGCCGGGGCGAACCGCGGCGCTGGTGTCGCCGGATCGTCTGCTGGCGCGCCGGGTCGCGATCCGGCTGGAGAGCTGGGGCATTCGCGTCGACGATTCGGCGGGCCGTCCCTTCGCCAAGACGATGCCGGGCGCGTTCCTCGATCTGGTCGCCAACGCCTGGCAGTCGGAGTTCGCGCCGAAGGATCTGATGGCGCTGTTGAAGCACCCGATGACGCGGCTCGGGCTGGCGGCGGGCGTCGTGCGCCGAGCGGCGCGGATCCTCGAGATCGCGGCGTTCCGCACCTCTTACTACGGCCGCGGCCTCGCCGGCGTCGAAGCGGCGGTGGAGCGGGCGGCGACCGAACTGGCGGCGCGCCAGCGGCGCGGGGCTGCGGTGCGCAATCTGGGCCAAGCGGATTGGACGGCGGTGCGCGATCTCGTGCTGCGCCTGCAGGCGGCGTTCGCGCCTCTCGTCGCGCTGGGGCCGGACGATGTGGCTCGGCCGTTGGCGCCGATCGCGGCCGCCCATGTCGCCGCCGCCGAGGCGATCGCGCGCCTCGCCGATGCCACGGACGACGAGCCCTCGCCGCTCTGGGATGGCGAAGCCGGCGAGGCTGCTGCAACCCTTTTCGCGCGGTTGATGGACCCAGCGCTGCCGGCGCCCGAGATCACCGCGGCCGACTATCCGGATTTCTACCGGACGCTGATCGGCTCGGAAAACGTGCGCTCGCGCGTGCCGGTGCATCCGCGGCTGCATATCTGGGGACCGTACGAGGCGCGCCTGCAGCAGACCGATGTGATGGTGCTGGGCTCGCTCAACGAGGGAACGTGGCCGAAGGCGGCCGACCCCGGCGCGTGGCTCAATCGGTCGATGCGCAAGGAGCTTGGCCTGCCGGCGCCGGAAGAAGAGACAGGGCGCGCGGCGCATGACCTGGCGACGTTGCTCGGTGCCGAGACGGTTTACCTGACGCGCGCCAACAAGGTCGAGGGCGTGCCGACGGTACCCTCGCGCTGGCTGCTGCGGCTCGAGGCGCTGCTGACCGGTTTGAAGCTGACCGGTGCGCTCGCGCCGGAAGCGCCGTGGGTCGCCTGGGCGCGAGCGCGCGACCGCGTCGAGGTGCAGCGCCGGATCACGCCGCCGCGCCCGACCCCACCGCTCGATCTGCGGCCGCGCCGCGCTTCGGTTTCCGACGTCGAGACCTGGATTGCCAACCCCTACGCGATCTATGCGCGCCATATCCTGCGGCTCGAAGCCTTGCCGCTGCTCGGCGCGGAGCCCGGGCCCTCCGAGAAGGGCCAGATCGTGCACGCCGCGCTGTCGCGCTTCACGACCCAGTTTCCCGATACGTTGCCGGCCGACATCACGGCGGCCTTCATGGTGATCGCAGAGGACGTTGTCGCCGAGCTTGGCCGCGAACCACGGGTCCGCGCGTTCTGGCTGCCACGCATGGCGCGGTTCGCCGAGTGGTTTGCGGCCACCGAGCCCGCGCGCCGCAAGGGCGTCGTCACGCTGCTGGCCGAGGTCGATGGCTCGCATGTACTGGCCGGACCCGGCGGTCCGTTCACGCTGCGCGCGCGCGCCGACCGCATCGATCGCAGTGCCGCCGGCGTTGTCATCACCGACTACAAGACGGGACAGATCCCGCCCGATGCGGCGGTCCGCTCGGGCCAGGCGCCGCAGCTGCCGCTCGAAGCCGCGATGGCGGCGGCGGGCGCGTTCGTCGGGCTCGCGGGCGAGACCGTGACGGGGTTGCGCTACATTCGCGCGACCGGCGCCGAGCCGCCAGGCGAGGAGAAAGAGCCGAAGCTCAAGGGCCAAACTGTCGCCGAGGTGGCGGCCGAGGCCGTGCGCGGTCTCGAACGGCTGATTGCCGACTATGACGATCCCGCGATGGGCTATCGCGCGATGCGCCGCCGCCACTTCAACTATGACTACGACGACTATGCCCATCTCGCCCGTGTCGGCGAGTGGACGGCGACCGACGACGGGGAGGCGGCGTAATGGCGGAACCGGCAAAGCACGCGGCCAACGAGCGCGAGCGCAGCGCAACCGACGCGCAGACCAAGGCGTCGGATCCGGCTGGATCGGCTTGGGTTGCGGCCAATGCCGGAACCGGCAAGACGCACGTGCTCGCCAACCGCGTGCTGCGCCTGCTGGTGACGGGGACGAAGCCGGAGCGCATCCTGTGCCTCACCTACACCAAGGCGGCCGCCGCCGAAATGGCCTCGCGCGTGTTCGAGCGGCTGGCGCAATGGGTGGTCGCCGATGATCTGGAACTCGCCCGCGCGCTCGAGGCCTTGCAGCGCCGCCGGCCGACACCCGAGGAACTGGCCCGCGCCCGCGATCTCTTCACGATCGCGATCGAGACGCCGGGTGGTCTCAAGGTGCAGACCATCCACGCGTTCTGCGAGCGCCTGCTGCAGCGTTTCCCGCTCGAAGCCAACGTGCCGCCGGGTTTCGCCATCCTCGATGACGAGATGACGCGCGTCCTGCAGCGGGATGCGATCGAGGACGTGCTGATCACCGCGACCCGCGAGCCCGCGGCGCCGCTGGGAAAAGCGCTCAGCCACATCATCGCGTTTGCCGCCGACGATGGTTTCGACGAGCTGTTACGCGACGCGCTGGGGCGGCGCGACTGGCTCGAAGCCGCGAGCCGTCTCGATCTCGGCGCCAACGATGAGCTGGCGGCGGCAGGCCAGCTGTACCGCCGGGCGCTGGGCGTGCCCGCGAACGCGACGTTGGCCGAACTCGACCAGAAGCTCGCACAAAGTCTGCCCGAGGCGACCTTGCGGCGCGTCAGCGATGTGCTGCGCACTGGCACCAGCAGCGACATCCAGATCGGCGACGCCTTTGCGGCCGCGGTCGCTGCGACGTCGGACCGCGCGCGCAGCGAGGCGCTGACGGACGCCTTCCTGACCGGGGGTGGGGAGCCGCGCAAACGCCTGATGACCAAAGCGCTGGCGACAGCGCACGCAGATCTCGCGGCGATCCTCGATCGAGTGCAGGGCCGCTTCGTGCGCCTGTTGCAGGATCGCGGCAATCTCGCTGTCGTCGAAGCGACGATGGCGCTGGTGCGCGTGGCCTCCGCCGTGCTCGCCCGCTATACCGCGCTGAAGGCGCGCCGCGCCGCGCTCGACTTCGATGATCTCATCCGCAAGACCGGCGCGCTGCTGGCAACGGGCGAGCAGGCCGCCTGGGTGCTGTTCAAGCTCGACGGTGGCCTCGATCACATCCTGGTCGACGAGGCGCAGGATACGAGCGAGCGGCAATGGGCCGTCATCCATGCGCTGGCGCAGGAGTTCTATGCCGGCACCGGCGCCCGCAGCGAACAGCGCCGCACCGTGTTCGCTGTCGGCGACGAGAAGCAGTCGATCTACAGCTTCCAGGGCGCCGCCCCCGAGCAGTTCGCCGCCATGGGCGAGACGTTTCGATCGCTCGCCGCGCGCTCAGGGCAACCCTGGAGCCGCATCCCGCTGACCGTGTCGTTCCGCACCGTCGCGCCGATCCTGGAGGCGGTCGATCGCGTGTTCGCCGATCAAAACAAGGTGCGCGGGTTGACCGCGTCCGGCGATCCCGTGCGGCATGCCGCCAGCCGTATCGGCATGGCGGGCCGGGTCGAGATCTGGGATACCGAGAAGCCGGAGACAACCGACGACGCGCCGATCTGGCAGCCGCACCAGGAAGTGGCGCAACAGTCGCCGGTGAGCCGGCTCGCCAACCGCATCGCGGAGACGATCAAGGGCTGGATCGATGCGGGTGAGCGGCTGGTCTCGGAGGATCGCCCGATCCGGCCGGGCGACGTGCTGATCCTGGTGCGCAAACGCCTTCCGTTTGCCGACGCCATGGTTGCCGCGCTGAAGGACCGCAAGGTTCCGGTGGCCGGCGCCGACCGCATTCGCCTCTCCGATCAGCTGGCGATGCTCGATCTGCTGGTGCTCGGCGATTTCCTGTTGCTGCCAGAAGACGATCTGGCGCTGGCGACGATCCTGAAGAGCCCGCTGTTCGATCTCGACGACGACGATCTGATCGAGATCGCGCCGCGCCGCCGGGGCTCACTCTGGTCGTCGCTGTTGGGTGCTAGCCGCAACATTCCGCGGCTGCGGCCGGCCGCCGAGACGCTCAAGCGCTGGCGTTCGCGTGCCGACCTGATGCCACCCTACGAGTTCTTCGTCGAGGTGCTCGACCGCGACGGCATGCGCGCGCGGCTGCTGGCCCGTCTCGGTCCGGAGGCTGCCGATCCGATCGACGAGTTCCTGTCGCTGGCGCTGACCTACGACGACAGCGCGCCGCCGTCGCTGCAGGGGTTCATCGACTGGCTACGGGCCAGCGATCGCCAGATCAAGCGCGACATGGAGCATGGGCGCGACGAGGTGCGCGTGATGACGGTGCATGGCGCCAAGGGTCTCGAAGCGCCAATCGTGTTCCTGCCGGATACTTGCACGACAGGGTCCGGCCAGCGACCGGGCTCGCTGCTGGTGATGCGCAACATGGCCCGGCCGATCGGTGTGCCGGAGCCGTTCGTGTGGCCGATCAAGGGCTCGAAAGCGCTCGATACCGTGAAGGACGTCCGGGCGGAAGCCCGCGAGAGCGACGGGCGCGAGCGCAACCGGCTGCTCTATGTGGCGATGACGCGGCCGCGCGACCGGCTCTATGTGGCGGGTTTCGAAGGCGCCAAGGGCCGCGAGGCCGGTTGCTGGTATGATCTCATCCGCGAGGCGATCGACGAACAGGCGGTGGAATCGATGGATGCTGCGGGGCGCGCGGTCTGGCGGATCGAGGCGCCGCAGGAGGCCGCGGCCGTGCCCAAACGCGATGCGGCGGTCGCGGCCGTCGAGCCGCTGCCGCCGCCCAGCTGGGCCCGCCGGCCCGCGCCGCGCGAACCTGGTCGCGCCGTGCCGCTGGTTCCCTCCCAGATCGCGCCGCTCGAAACCGACGCCGAGGGCGAGCCGGTCGAGCGTCCGCGCGAGCGCTCGAGCGATGCGCCACCGATGTCGCCGAAGGCGCGGACCGCCGAGAGCCGGTTTCTGCGGGGCACGCTGACGCACGCCCTGCTCCAGCATCTGCCGGGGCAAGACCCGGCCCATTGGGATCGGGTCGCCCGCCGCTTCGTCGAAACCCGCGGCGCCGATCTCAAGCCGCGGACGCGGACGAGCATCGTCACCGAGACCCTGGCGGTGCTTCGCGATCCGCAGTTCGCGCCCCTGTTCGGTCCGGCGAGCCGCGCCGAGGTGCCAATCGTCGCCGAGATCGCCCCGCCCTTCGGCGACGGCGAGACGGTGCGCGTCACCGGCCAGATCGACCGGCTGGTCCGGCTTGAAAAGGAGATCTGGATCGTCGACTACAAGACCAATCGGCCGCCGCCGCACGAGATCGGCGAGGTGGCGGAGGCGTATCTGCTACAGCTGGCCGCCTACCGTCTGGTGATAGGGCGAATCTATCCGGGTCTGGCCGTGCGGGCGACGCTGCTGTGGACGGATGGACCGCGCATCATGGAAATGCCGGACGCATTGCTGGACGGGGCAGAAAAGCGGTTGTTTATCAAGCAAATGTAGCCGCTTATCAAGCCCGGGCGGGAGCCGTAGTTCTGCCCGAATTGCGCGCCATAAATGGTTGTCAGGTGGGTGCGTTCAACGGCTAGCGGCGCCAGGTTTCGGCCGGGCGCGCGTCGTTTGGAAAATCGGATCAGAGGGACGGGAAGTCATGCGCAATTCGCTCGCGGTGACGGTATTGGCCATGTCGTTGGCGGTTGTCGGATGCGGCCCCGACGCCAATAAATCGGATTCAGGCCTGGCGGTCGGCGCCATTGCCGGCGGCATTCTCGGTAGCGCGGTCGGCCGCGGCAATGGTCGCGTGGCCGGCGCCATCATCGGCACGGTGGCCGGTGGCATCATCGGCAGCGAGCTTGGCCGCTCGATGGATCGGGAGGACCGGTTGCTGGCGCAGCGCGCCGAGTTCGATGCGCTGGAGCGCGGCCCCTCCGGCGCGCCCGTTCGCTGGCGCAACCCGCAAAATGGCCGCTACGGCGAGATCGTTCCGGCCGAGTCCTATCGGCGCGGTCCGCAGGATTGCCGCGATTACACGCACACCGTCTATATCGACGGCCGCCCGCAGGCGATGCGTGGCACCGCCTGCCGCAACGAGGACGGCACCTGGAGCGGCGTCAGCTGAGGGGAAACCTCGCCGCGGCATTTAACGCAGTCCGGGATCGGCGCCTTGCAACCGCAGGGCGCCGATCTTATTCAGGGACCATGCGGGCTGGGCCGGAGACAACATGCTGCTGTGGGTCGGATTTGCGGTGATGGCGGCCTCGGTGCTGGCCCTCGTCCTGCGCCCGCTGCTGCGGCCGGAGACCGCGCGGGATGCCGATAGCCGCGACGCCACTGCTGTCTATCGTGATCAGCTGACCGAGATCGACGCCGAGCGCGAGCGCGGCCTGATCGGCGCCGGTGAGGCCGAGGCGGCGCGCACCGAGATCGCGCGGCGGCTGCTCGCCAGCGCGTCCGAGAGCGAGGCTGCGGCCGCAACGCCACTAACTGTCAACGATCCACCGCGCGCCGTCGCCGCCGCCCGCCACGCGGCGCTGGCGTTGATGGCCGGCCTGCCAATCACCGCGATGGCGCTCTATCTCGCCGTCGGCCAGCCGGGCCTGCCATCGCAATCGGCTGCCACGCAACCGCCCGTGCCGGCGGCCAACGCCGACGTTGCCCAACTCGTCGCCGCCGTCGAGGCGCGCCTGCAGAAGCATCCCGAAGACGGCGACGGCTGGGACGTCATCGCGCCGGTCTATCTGCGCCAGCAACGGTTTCGCGAGGCCGCCGACGCGTTCGCGCGCGCCACGCGCATCAAGGGCGAGTCAACGACGCGGCTCGCCGGATTTGCCGAGGCGACCGTCATGGCTCACGACGGCATCGTCACTGAAACGGCGCGCGTCGCCTACGAGAAACTTGCCAAGCTGGAGCCGGGCCGCATCGAGCCACGCTTCTGGCTGGCGCTCGCCAAGGAGCAGGACGGCAATCACGCGGCTGCCGCCGCTGACTACGCGCAGCTGCTGCAGGGTGGCGAGCCGGATGCGTCCTGGCGGCCGCTCGTCACAGAACGCCTGGAAGCGATGCGCGCCAAGCTCGGCGGTGTCGCGCCGCCGGCCACATCGCCCGGTCCACCGGCCAACGACGCGCGCGGGCCTTCAGCCGCCGATATCGCGTCGGCTGGCCAATTGCCGGCGGCCGACCGCGATCGCATGATCGAGGACATGGTGCAGGGCCTCGCCGCCCGTCTTCAGAAGAACGGCGATGATCTCGCGGGCTGGCAGCGGCTGATCCGGGCCTATACGGTGATGGGCCGCAAATCCGACGCGATCGCAGCACTTGGTCGGGCACGCCAGCAGTTCACCAACGCACCCGAAAGTCTGGCGGCCCTCGCCGCGCTGGCGACATCGTTGGGGCTCGGATCGTGACGCCGATCGTGCGCTGTAAAATGAGGACAGTCCCGACGCCATGACCCGCAAACAACGCCGCGCCACGATGATCGCCGGCGCCGTCGCCGTTGTGGCGCTGGCTGCGGGCCTCGTGCTGTTCGCGCTGCGCGACACCATCACCTATTTCAAAACGCCGAGCGAGATCGCGGAAAAACCGCTGCCGGCCGGCCAGCGCTTCCGGCTCGGCGGCCTTGTCGCCGAGGGTAGCGTCAAGCGCGGGCAGGGCCAGGACGTGGAGTTCGGTGTCACCGACACCTTGAAGACGCTGTCGGTCGTCTATCGCGGGGTGCTGCCGGATCTCTTTCGCGAGGGCCAGGGTGTCGTCACCGAGGGGCGCCTCGAAGCCGACGGCCGCTTCCGCGCTGACAGCGTGCTCGCCAAACACGACGAAAACTACATGCCGCCCGAGGTGGCGAAGGCGCTCAAGGAGAAGGGCGTCAAGCTTGGTGCTGGCGCGCAGCATCCAACGGACAAGGTGCCAGCCAAGGCGCCGGGCGATGCGGCGCCGCCGAAGATGTGATGGCCATGCGGGACGCGTTCTTGCAGCCGTTGGGGCCGTCAGGTGCACGTTGCTGCTTGGTTTGCGGTCCGCTGCGAGCCGTCGCCACCGCGGTGACCGGGATCAAATGCCGCACAAGCGTAATTTGCTTAAGTTGTCGCTTGATGAAATTGTATCAACCACTCAGTCGGGCAGCTCCTCAATTTGCCCAAGTTAACAGTCTGTTTTGAGACCAAAAGAGCATAAGGGTGTTCCCGCGTTTGGGCGCGATCAATCGGCATCGCAGCGGTCCAAGTGCGGCCTCATGGTCTATCGCGATCATGCCCCTAAGCTGAATTGCCAACATTCAGCATCGCGACCCTGGTTCCAACGCCTGCCGCCAGGTCTGAAGCCCTCTGTAAGCGTTACCTGAAAGGCGAACATGACCACCCTCAATCCATTACTCGCTAAAGTATTCCGAGGCCCGTTGGATCTGAACGGACCGGTGCTCGGGCGCGTCTTCTATCTCTTCGAATATGCGAGATCCTACATTGAGGAGCGTTCTGAACGCTTCGATGCGCGCTACGGCACGGATACTTCGGCGCCCGTATTCGAGCGTGACCAAAAGACTTCGGTTCACTTCTACGTGCCAACCACGGCTTCAGTCATTTACGAGATTTCTCAAATCTCTTCCGTTGCAACCGAACAAGCTCGCGTTCGTCGACATGGGGTCCGGAAAAGGTCGAGCATTGCTTGTCGCGTCGGAGTTTCCGTTTGCGAAAATCGTCGGCATTGAGCTCACGGAAAGCCTGCACCGTATCGCGGAAGAAAATGTCAAACGCTATAAACCCGCCTCCCAGAAGTGCGCGGCGTTCGATCTGAAATGCATGGATGCTCTCGACTATTCCTACGGAGATGAGCCACTTGTGCTCTTTCTCTTCGATCCTTTTGGGCGCGAGATCCTTCAGAACGTCATGTCAAATCTCGAGGCATCACTGAGAGCAAGGCCCCGCGAAGCCTATGTCGTCTACGTCTATCCGCAGTACGAGGATGTGTTGCAGAAATCTTCTGTTCTTCACAAGGTGAGTGTAGGCGGTCCCAAATGGCAGCCCTGGAGCCAATACGTCGTGTACGCGGCATCAACGGCGGCGGGCGGCGATCGAGGGGCCGATGAAAACCCTTCGCAACATGATGTAGGATCGAATAGCCCCGTAGCGGTCGGCAAAGCGGCTTAGTCCGCGACCGGATCTCCCGAGAGATTGTAGACAGGTCGAGTCGCCGAGACTGTCGTTCTCAGCCCGCGAAATGATGACTGTGGCGCCCCGTGGCCACGAGAGATCCATATTTCTGGCGCGACATCGGGGCGTGGAGATGGGCCCGGTCTGCTATAAGGACCTCCCGACCCGACCGGAAATGGACTGCCGACTGACATGATCGCTGAGCTTGGACATTTTGCGTTGATCCTGGCGCTGCTGCTGGCGCTGGCGCAGACGCTGCTGCCTGCCTGGGGCGCGCATACCCGCGATCGTCGTCTGATGCAGTTTGCCGATCCGGCGGCGCTGGCCGGGCTCGCCCTGGTGCTCGCCGCATTCCTGGCGCTGACCCACGCCTACGTGACCAGCGATTTCTCGGTGCTCAATGTGTGGACCAACTCGCACACGGCGAAGCCCCTGCTCTACCGGATCTCGGGTGTGTGGGGGAACCACGAGGGCTCGATGGTGCTGTGGGTGCTGATCCTCGCGATGTTCGGCGCGGCGGTGGCGGTGTTTGGGCTGAACTTGCCGGAAACGCTGAAGGCCAACGTGCTGGCCGTGCAGGGTTCGATCGCCTTCGCATTCCTGCTGTTCATCCTCACCACGTCGAACCCGTTCCTGCGGTTGTCGCCCGCGCCGCTCGAAGGCCGGGGCCTCAATCCCGTGCTGCAGGACCCCGCACTCGCGTTCCACCCGCCGTTTCTCTACGCGGGCTATGTCGGGTTCTCGATGGCGTTCTCGTTCGCGGTCGCAGCCCTCCTCGAAGGCCGCACGGATGCGGCGTGGGCGCGCTGGGTCCGGCCCTGGACCCTCGCCGCCTGGATGTGCCTGACACTCGGCATCGCGATGGGCTCCTGGTGGGCCTACTACGAGCTCGGCTGGGGCGGCTGGTGGTTCTGGGATCCGGTCGAGAACGCGAGCTTCATGCCGTGGCTCGCGGGCACCGCGCTGTTGCATTCCGCGCTCGTCATGGAAAAGCGCGAAGCCTTGAAGATATGGACGATCCTGCTGGCGATCCTGACGTTCTCGCTGTCGCTGATGGGTACGTTTCTGGTGCGCTCGGGCGTGCTCTCATCGGTGCATGCGTTCGCCGTCGATCCGCAGCGCGGCGTCTTCATTCTGATGATCATGGTGCTGTTCACGGGCGGCGCGCTGTCGCTGTTCGCGGCCCGCGCCGGAGCCATGCGGCAAGGCGGTCTGTTCGCGCCGATCTCGCGCGAGGGCAGTCTGGTGCTGAACAACATCCTGCTGGCAACCGCCACCGGCACCGTGCTGATCGGCACGCTCTACCCGCTGGCTCTGGAGGGCCTCACCGGCACCCGGATCTCGGTCGGCGCGCCCTACTTCAACATGACGTTCGCGCCGCTGATGGTGCCACTGCTGTTGGTGATGCCGTTCGGGCCGATGCTCGCCTGGAAGCGCGGTGATCTCCATGCCGCGCTCGAACGTCTGCTGGCGGCGGTGGCGATCAGCGTGGCGGCGGCGGCGCTCGCGTTGGCCTTTTTCATTCGCGGACCCTGGGTGGCGCCGTTCGCGCTCGCGCTCGGCGTCTGGGTGATTGCGGGCACGCTGTCGGAGCTTGCGTTCCGGATCAAGCTCGGCCGCGCGCCCTGGCGCGAGGTGGCGCGCCGTCTCGCCAATCTGCCACGCGCGAGCATCGGGGGCACGCTGGCGCACGTCGGCATCGGCCTGACGACGCTCGGCATCGTCGCGATGAGCGCCTGGCAGAGCGAGAAGATCCTGATCATGAAACCCGGCGAGCGCACGGAGATCGGCGGTTACACGCTGGCGTTCAAGGGCACCGCGCCGTCGGCCGGTCCCAACTACACCGAGCTGACCGGCTATTTCTCGGTAACGCGGAGTTCGGCCGCAGTGACCGAGCTGGCGCCCGCCAAGCGGCTCTATGATGCGCCGCGCACGCCGACGACGGAGGCCGGCATTCACGCGGCCTGGTCCGGCGATCTCTATGCCGTGCTCGGCGACGAGCAGCCGGGGGGCGGCTTCACGGTTCGGCTTTACTTCAATCCGCTGGTGCGGCTGATCTGGATCGGTGCGATCTTCATGTTCGTCGGTGGCGGTCTGTCGCTGTCGGATCGGCGCCTGCGCGTCGGCGCGCCCCGCCGCGCCGCCCGCCGCCAGATCCAGCCGGCGGAGTAGGCGATGCGAATGCTGTTGGTTGCGGTCCTGTTCGGGTTACTTGGGCTTTCTGGAACGGCGCGCGCAGTCGAGCCGGATGAGATCATGCCGGATGCGCGTCTCGAAGCGCGCGCGCGGACGATCTCGGCGGAGCTGCGCTGTCTCGTCTGCCAGAACCAGTCGATCGACGATTCCAACGCGCCGCTCGCCCGCGATCTGCGCGTGCTGGTGCGCGAGCGGCTCAAGGCCGGCGACACCGACACCGCCGTGCGCGCTTTCGTCGTCGAGCGCTATGGCACGTTCGTGCTGCTGCGTCCGCCGATGTCGGCGGGGACGCTGCTGCTGTGGTTCGCGCCGCTGCTGTTGCTGCTGGCTGGGCTCTATGCCGGCTTGCGCCGCATGCGAGCCGCCGCGGCCGGTGCCGCAGTGCCGACAGCCCCTCCGCTGTCACAAGAAGAACAGGCGCGCCTCGCCAAGATTTCTCGACAAGCGCTGAACAGGTTGCGCGGAGTTCGGCCGCCGCGTTAACGGCGGCGGCCAGCGTGATTATGCAAGGCCGCGCACGACGGCGAGCGTCGCTTCGACCTCGGGCCGGACGGTGTAATCCGGATCGGCGTCGACGGCGCGGACAACGCCGCCACGATCAATGACGAAACGCGATGGCACCGGCAGCTCCCAGGCTGCATGCCCCGTGTTCTTCGGCAGATCGATGCCGAAGCCCTGGTAGACGGCCTTGAGATCGTCGGGAACCGCGAACACCAGTCCGAATGAGCGCGCGATCGCGAGCCCCTGATCCCAGATGATCGGGAAGGTCAGGGCCTGCTTGTCGGCCATGCCCTTCGAAATATCCGCCGTTTCAGAGGAGGCGACGACGATCTCGCCGCCGAGGGCTTGGATTTGCGGGTAGATGGTTTGCAGAGCATCCAGCTCTGTGCGGCAGTAGGGTCACCAATGCCCGCGGAAATAGGAGATCACCAGGGGCCCGCGCGCCAGCAGGTCGCCGGAGTTGATCGGGCGCCCGTCATGGGCGGTGGCCGTGAACGCCGGCATGGTCTGGCCGACCTTCAGAATGCGACCCATGATGCCGGAGGCGCGCAGGTCCGCCGTCGCCCGGTGCATGATCACTTGCCGCTCGGGTGGGATTCGCTTCGCCGAAGCGTCGCGCATCGCGTCGAGCTTTTCCTTGAGGGACATGTCTCTCCTGTCATGTAGGGCTGTTGGCTGTTTCGATCCCGGCCGGCCAGCCCTGTCAGCCGAACTCGAGCAATAGAGTGGTTCGTTATCGGGCGGGCGGCGGGCTGCTGCTCGACGGCGATACTTTGCCGGCGCGCGAGGCATCTTCCGTCAACCGCGCAAGCAGCGCTTCCGTCGCCAGCCCGCTGACCGGCAGGTTGCGTGCTTTCTCGTAGGTTTCGATGGCCGACTTGATCGCCGGGCCATAGCTGCCGTCGATGCGGCCGGCGTAGTGGCTCTGGTCACGCAGCAGTTCCTGCAACGTACGCAGTTGAGGTCCCGACAGCATCGCGGCGCTCTTCAGCGTCTCGACCTTGGCGGCGAAAACGCGGGCGTTGACAGCGGTGTTGGCGACCGTCTCGGATTTGCCGCGCTGGGTTACCTGGCCGTTCTGCGAAACGATCTTCGACTGGACGTAGGTGCCGACATTGATGCCGACGACAGCCATGCCCTCGGGCGTCTCCATCAGCATCGGCGAGCCGGACGAGGCGCCGCCGGTGTCGCACTGATGCAGGATCATCTGGTCCGCATTCATGAAATCCGGCGAGATGGTCGACCACTGCACCGCGCCGAAGTCGCGCGCGGCCCGGCAGGGCTTCGAGTAGGCCGGGCGCCATTGCGTCCAGTCGCGATGATAGGAGACCTGGAACAGACGCCCGGCATCGGATTGGGCGATGATCTCGGCAGGCGTCAGCTGGCGGATCGGGAAGCCGCCCGGGCAGGCCTTGGACTGCAGGCGCACCAGCGCCCAGTCGTTGGCCGCATCGATCGGCGGGCGCACGCGCAGGCGGAAATCGCCGGTCATCATGCTTTGCGCCGCCTGTCCGGTGGCGTGACCATCGATCTTGGTGAAAGTCCGGCTCTTGTCGAAGCCACGCGCGAACGCAAAGTCGGCAAAGCGCACGGCTGCCGAGCCCTGTCCGCGTGCCAGACAATGCGCGGCGGTGGCGATCACGTTGTCGGCGACGCAGAAGGCTGTGCAGATGGTCCGCGTCGTGTTGTTGAAGAGCAGGCCGATCTGCTCGGCGACCTTGTCGAGGCGGGCCGGCACCTGAACCCGGTCGTCGGCACCGAAGACGGCGGCCTCGCCAGGCGCGGCCATGAGCGCGATCCCGGTGAGTAGGCCAGCGAGACGACCGGCAAGCGATGCGGCCAAGCCGCGCCGGGTCGCGCCGCCGTGTCGGGGCCGGTTCGGGTCAGCTGGAAGTCCTTCGACGAAGCGCATGCGCATCTTTTTCGAGAGTGCTGTTCGTTGAGTGCTTTGACGTTCCTGGCCCCGCGCCGGAGATTAGCTGACGGCGTCGCGCCCGGGTAATTACCAAAATTTAATGCCCCCGAAAGGTCTCCGTAAGGCAGACTTATTTATAGCACGTTCCCGATCCGGCCACACGCGCCGATGAGACCCAAGAGGATTGCCCGATGACTGCTTCCCCGTTCCCGTCCGCCACGCATCGCCGCCCGAGCCGGGTGCTCGGGCTCGTCGCCGCCGCGCTGCTCGGCGCTACGGCGCTGACCGCAGTGTCGCCGGTGCTCGCACAGCGCGCGACCGAGGCCCCCGGCATCCAGACGCCGTTCGGCCGGGCGCCGCTGACGTTTGCCGACGTCGTCGAGCGCGTGCGGCCAGCTGTCGTCAGCGTCCACGTCACGGCCGGCGGCCCCAAGGTCGCGAGCAGCAAAGGCGGCCCCTCGGCTCCCGGTCCCAACAGCCGTCGCGGCGGGCCAGGCGGATCGTTCCCCGATTTGCCGGAGGATCATCCGCTGAACGAATTCTTCAAGAACCTGCCGAAGGAGTTCGGCGGTGGCGGCAATGGCGGCGGCGGCAATCAGGCGCCGCGCCGCGCGCTGGCGCAGGGCTCGGGATTCGTGATCTCAGCCGATGGGTACGTGGTGACGAACAATCACGTCATCGATGGCGCCGCGAAGATCCAGGTGAGCTTCGACGAGCAGAACAAGCATGACGCAGAGTTGGTCGGCACCGATCCGCGCACCGATGTGGCGCTGCTCAAGATCACGGGCGGCAAGACCTTCCCGCATGTGAAGTTCGCGACCAAGCCGGTGCGCGTCGGCGACTGGGTGCTGGCCGTCGGCAATCCCTTCGGCCTCGGCGGCACCGTGACCGCCGGAATCGTCTCTGCACTCGGCCGCGACATCGGCTCGGGCCCCTATGACTTCCTGCAGATCGACGCGGCGGTGAACCGCGGCAACTCCGGCGGGCCGACCTTCAACCTCGACGGTGAAGTGGTCGGCGTGAATACGGCCATCTACAGCCCGTCGGGTGGCAACGTCGGCATCGCATTCGCGGTTCCCGCAAAGACGGCGAACGAGGTGATCGAGCAGCTGCGCACCAACAAGACAGTGAGCCGCGGCTGGCTCGGCGTGAAGATCGAGAACGTCGACGAGGACAAGGCGGCGAGCCTTGGCATGGGCGAAGTGCGCGGCGCCCTCATCAACGAGGTGACGGCATCGGGTCCGGCAGCGTCCTCGACGCTGAAGGCTGGCGACGTCATCCTGTCGGTGAACGGCTCCAAGATCGACAACAGCCGCGATCTCGCCCGCAAGATCGCCGAGTACGCGCCGAACACCACCGTCAATCTCGAGGTCATGCGCTACGGCAAGGCGGAGAAGGTCGACGTGAAACTCGGCACGTTCCCGGGCGCGACCGAAGTGGCGGCCGCCAAGCCCGAAACGCCGAAGGTCGCTTCGACGCCGCTCGCCCAGCTCGGTATCTCGCTCACCGCGACGCCGACCGGGAAGGCCGGCGCACCGAAGGAAGGCGTGCTGATCAGCGACGTCGAGGGCACTTCGGATGCGGCGGCCAAGGGTCTGCGCTCCGGTGACGTCATCCTCGAGGTCCAGGGCCAGGTCGTCCAGAAGCCGGGCGACGTCGAAGCCGGCGTGAAGCGGGCCGTCGACGGCGGTCGCAAGGCCGTGCTGCTCCGCGTCAAGTCGGGTGAGAGCATCCGCTTCGTTGCCGTGCAGATCAAGGCTGGCTAAGCCTGCCGAGACATGCGTTCTTGCGGCGCGTCCGGCTCAGGCTGGGCGCGCCACATGCATCAAAGATTGTGACGGGGACTAGTGTTCTGTACCATTCAAAAAGACATACGGTTGTCATGGTCGGGCTTGTCCCGACCACCCATCGTCCAGCGGGCTCGCCGTCAGCGTTTTGGCACGATATTTCGGCTAATGCGGGAACCTTCATTCGTTGCGCCATGGATCCTCGGGACAAGCCCGAGGATGACACCGTTGGGTATGCTATGAATGGGTCACAATGCTAGACGACGTGGACGAGTGGGCTTTTCTCCTCTCCCCGCAAGGGGGAGGGGAATCCGACTGGGGTCAACGAGAATTCGACCCTAGGTTTTCGAGCCCAGAGCCTGCCGCGATAGGACACCGCCATGCGCGTACTCGTCGTCGAGGATGATCGCGAGATCGCACACTTCATCCAGCGCGGCCTGAAGGAAATCGGCCACAACGCGGAGGTGTGCAGCGATGGCGAAGCCGGTCTCGAAACGGCCCTCGACGGCGGCTTCGACGTTCTCGTCATCGACCGCATGCTGCCGCGCCGCGACGGCCTGTCGTTGATTCAGTCGCTGCGTGCCGCCGGCCAGCGGACACCCGTCCTCATCCTCTCGGCGCTTGGCGAAGTTGATGATCGCGTCAAGGGCCTCAAGGCCGGTGGCGACGACTACCTGACGAAGCCGTTTGCCCTGACCGAGTTGATTGCGCGCATCGAGGCCCTGGCTCGGCGCGCCTCGCCCGAGGAACCGTCGACGCGGTATGTGGTCGGCGATCTCGTGCTCGACCGCCTCGCGCACAAGGTGACGCGCGGCGGCGCGGCGATCCCGCTGCAACCGCGCGAGTATCGCCTGCTCGAATATCTGATGCGCAATGCCGGGCAGGTGGTCACGCGCACCATGCTCCTGGAAAACGTGTGGGACTATCATTTCGATCCGCAAACCAATGTGATCGACGTACATGTCTCGCGTCTCAGAGCGAAAATCGACAAGACCTACGACAGGCCGCTGCTGCACACCGTGCGCGGGGCCGGATACATGATCCGCGATGGCGCCGCGTAGCCTGTTCAAGTCGGCCGTCTTCCGCCGCTCGTTTGCGGTCGTGATGCTGCTGTCGCTGGCGGCGGGTGCCATCATCGCGTTCGTCGGCTGGCAGGCGCATCGCATCCTGACCGCGGCGGCCGAAGAAGCGATCCTGGCGGACGCCGAGCAGTTGCGGTCCGAACTGGCGGCGGGCGGCTGGCCAGCGCTGATCGCGGCCGTCGCCGAGAAGAGCCGGGCGGCGGGTGGCGGCCTCTACCATTTGACCGATCAAACCGGCGAGCGTCGGGCCGGTAACCTCGCAGGCCATCCGCCGGAATTCCTGGCGGGCCAGCGCAACGGCCTCTTCCGCCACACCGCGCTCGATCGCACGCCGCCCGCGACACGCACCGCGGTCGGGCTGCGCATCGACATCGACACGACCGCGCGGCTCACCATCGGCCGCGACATCGAGGATCAGCGCCGCCTGCTGATCGCGATCTATCGCAGCATCGGGCTCGGCTCGGCGCTGCTGCTGCTACTCGGCGTTGCCGGCAGTCTTTTGCTCGCCCGCTACAGCCTCGCTCGGATCGACGCGATGAGCCGCGCCAGCCAGGCGATCATGGCCGGCCATCTCAGCGAACGCATTCCGCACGGTGGCTCGGAGGATGAGCTCGATCGACTGGCCGGTCAGCTCAACGGCATGCTCGATCGCATCGAGCAACTGATGGCGGGACTGCGCGAGGTGTCCGACAACATCGCCCACGACCTGAAGACGCCGCTCAACCGGCTGCGCAACCGGGCCGAGACCGCGCTTTCCGACCAGCGTGGGAGCCCGGCCTGGCGCGATGGTCTCGAGCACACGATCGAGCAGGCCGACGAACTGATCAAGACCTTCAACGCGCTGCTGCTGATCGCGCGTCTCGAAGCGGGTACTATGGAAGACAATCTGGAGGCCGTGGACCTCGGCGATATCGTGCGCGATGTCGTCGAACTCTACGAGCCGGTCGCCGAGGAAGCGGGCTTGGCGATGACCTGCGAGATCACGACTGGCGCCACGGTGTCCGCCAACCGCCATCTGATCGGCCAGGCCGCCGCCAATCTCGTCGACAACGCGATCAAGTATTCCGCAGGGGCTGGCAAGGATGGGGAGGCCGACGCCGGGCGCGACCGCCGCATCAACGTCACGGTCCGCGTCGTGGCGGGACTGGTGGAACTGTCCGTCGCCGACCGGGGCCCCGGCATTCCGCCCGGGGATCGCGAGCGGGCGCTCAGGCGGTTCGTCAGGCTCGAGGCCAGCCGCTCGCAGCCGGGGACGGGACTTGGCCTCAGTCTTGTCGCGGCGGTGGCGCGGTTGCATGCTGGCGAGGTCCGCCTCGAGGACAATGCGCCGGGCTTGCGGGTGGTGCTGTCGCTGCCGATCGCGGTGCCGGGCGCCAAGTCATTGCCGCCGCCAATCCGGACGCCTGGGGCGATCGAGAGGATAAGTGCATGAGAGGCATGGCATGAGGAGCATCATATGAAGGCTGGCCAGGCCACATTGGCAGCGCTCCATCGGCGGCTGGTGGATGCGCCGCGCGTGGCCACCGGCTCGAATGCCGGGGAACGCCTCGCAGATCTGCTGGCCGATGCGAGCGAAGGCACTGCCGGCCCCCGCCTCGCCGCGCTCGCGGCGCATCCGCCGGCGCGGGATCTCCTCCTCGGTGTCTTGTCCGGCTCGCCGTTTCTCTCAGGATTGATCCGGCGCGACCCCGAGCGTCTCGTGCGTCTGCTCGATGCCAATCCCGAAGCTCATCTGGAGGCGCTGGTCGCCGGGCTCGCGCGCGATGTTGCCACAGCGGCCAGCATACCAGATACCATGCGCCTGCTGCGGCAGTTCAAGTCCGAGGTCGCGCTGCTGGTCGCACTCGCCGATCTCGGCGGCGTCTGGCCGGTGATGACGGTGACCGCCGCGATCACCACGGCGGCCGATGCGGCAACCGCCAATGCCATCCGGTTCCTGTTCCGGCAGGCCGTGGCGAAGGGCGATTGGCTCGGCCCCGACGCCGCGAACCCCGAGTCCAGCTCCGGCTACATCGTGATCGCGATGGGCAAGCACGGCGCCGGCGAACTCAACTATTCCAGCGACATCGACCTCATCGTCTTTTTCGAGCCGCTGAAGGTGGTGCTGAAGCCCGGCCTCGAGCCGCTGGCGTTCTTTGTGCGCATGACGCGCGATCTCGTGAAGCTGCTGCAGGAGCGCACCAGCGACGGCTACGTGTTTCGCACGGACCTGCGATTGCGGCCCGATCCCGGCGCGACGCAGGTGGCAATCTCGTCGGACGCCGCGCTCAACTACTACGAGAGCTTCGGCCAGAACTGGGAGCGCGCGGCGCTGATCAAGGCGCGCCCGATCGCCGGGGATTTGGCGGCGGGGCGGGCGTTGCTCAAGGATCTGGCGCCGTTCGTGTGGCGCAAGTATCTCGATTACGCGGCGATCGCCGACATTCACGCCATGAAGCGCCAGATCCACGCATTCAAAGGCTTCGGCGAGATCGGTGTCGCCGGCCACAACGTGAAGCTTGGGCGCGGCGGCATTCGCGAGATCGAGTTTTTTGTCCAAACTCAGCAGCTGATCGCCGGTGGCCGGCAGACGGATTTGCGCGTGCCCGATACGCTCAGTGCGCTCAAGGCACTGGTGGCCCGCGGCTGGATCAAATCCGAGGTCGAGACCGAACTGGCCGAGACCTATCAGTTTCTGCGCCGCATCGAGCACCGCCTGCAGATGATAGCCGACCAGCAGACGCAGACGCTGCCCGAACAGGCGCAGGAGCTGGAGCAGCTGGCGCTGTTTTCAGGCTTCGCGTCGAACGACGACTTCGCACGCGAGCTGGTCCATCATCTGCAGCGCGTGCAATCACACTACGCCGTGTTGTTCGAGACCATGCCGGAGTTGACGCGCAGCGGCGCCAATATGGTGTTTGCTGGCGAGGCCGACGATCCCGGCACCATCGAGGCACTGGGACGCATGGGCTACGACCGCCCGACCGATGTGATCGCAGCGGTGCGCGGCTGGCATCACGGGCGCTATCCGGCGATTCGCAGTCCGAGGGCGCGCGAGCTGTTGACCGAAGTGCAGCCGCTGTTGATCGAGGCGCTGGCCGAGACCGCCGATCCCGATGCGGCGTTCTCCGGCTTCGATCGCTTTCTGGCCGAGCTGCCGTCCGGCGTGCAACTTTTCTCGCTACTGCGCGCCAACCCGCGCTTGCTGCGCCTCGTCGCCGACATCATGGGCTCTGCGCCGCGCCTCGCCCGCATTCTCAGCCATCGCCGGCGCGTTCTGGATGCCGTGCTCGATCCGGGATTTTTCGGCAATCTGCCGAACAACGACGCCCTTGGCCGCATCGTCGACAACGAGATCCAGGGCGCCGCCGATCTCCCTGAGGCGCTCGACCGGGCGCGCGTCATCGGCAGCGAGCAGGCGTTCCTGATCGGCGTCCGCGTGCTGACGGGGACGATCGGTGCGGGGCAGGCGGGCGGCGCCTACGCGGCGCTCGCCGAGCACCTGATCGGCGCGTTGCAGGAGAAGGTCGAGGCGGACCTCGCGCGCGCGCACGGGCGTGTGCCCGGCGGCGCGGCCGCGGTGATCGCGATGGGCAAGCTCGGCGGCCACGAGATGACAGCGGCCTCCGATCTCGATCTGATCGTGGTCTACGACTACGACCCGGGCGCGACCCAGTCCGACGGGCCCCGTCCGCTGGCGCCGAGCCAGTATTACGCGCGCTTCACTCACCGCCTGATCAGTGCGCTGTCGGCGCCGACCTCGGAAGGCGCTCTCTACGAGGTCGACATGCGGCTGCGGCCCTCCGGCCAGAAGGGGCCGGTGGCGACGCAGCTCACGAGTTTCATCGAGTACCAGCGCAGCGATGCCTGGACCTGGGAGCATCTGGCGCTGGCCCGCGCGCGCGTGATCTCCGGTCGGCCTGAAATGCGCGCGAAAACTGCCGCCGCGATCCGCACGGCGCTGGTGCGGCCCCGCGACCGCGCCAAGGTCACGGCGGACGTGCGGGAGATGCGGGCCCTGATCGAAAAGGAGAAGGGTGGCCAGGATCTCTGGGACCTGAAGCAGGTGCGCGGAGGGCTCGTCGATCTCGAGTTCATCGCCCAGTATCTGCAACTGATCCACGCCGCGGGCGACCCAGCGATCCTCGACCAGAACACCGTCCAGGCGCTCCGCAATCTGGCCAAGGACGGGCACCTCGCCGCCGGCCATGCGGAGGTGCTCATTCCGGCGGCCCAGCTGGTCAACAACCTCACCCAGATCCTCAGGCTGTGCATCGATGGCCGTTTCGATCCCGCCAAGGCTCCCGACGGCCTGAAAACACTGCTCGCCCGGGTTGGTGAAATGCCGGATTTCCCCCATCTCGAGGCCGCCCTGGCGGGCGTCACCGCCGAGGTCGCCGCCCTGTTCGACATCATCGTGCAATAGTGGGGGAGGAGAACGGTTGATCAAAAAGAATTGCGCTTCAGCGCCTCAATGCCGCCGCGGCTCGGGCTTGCATCTGCCACGCATCGAAACTAGATTAACCGTGCACTAACAGCTCTATGCGACGATGTAATGGCTTGGAGTCCCGACGGTTGTGGAAAAAATTCCAACCGTGCTCAAAACAAGACAGCCAATGGGCTGCAAATCAGGGATGTACAGAGTCTGATCTGGCGTCTGTCGTGCTGAGTGAGCGAAGGATAGATGACCATGGCAAAGACATCGAAGGTAGTACCGCCAAAAGGTGAGCAGCGAGTGCGTGACCCGATCCGCGATACCGCTACGATGGATTTGTACATCGAGATGTACGAGACAGACCTCATTCCGGGCGGCAAAGCGAGCACGGAGACGTTTCGAGCGCAGTTGGAACGCGACATCAAGAACACGACCGGCAAGTAGCTAGCGCAGCCTTCAGGATTTTGGCGATACTTGAAGGCTGACGTCATCTTTTCCGAGGATTTCAGGGTAACGTTCGGCCACGTTCGGTATGCGGAGTGGTCGATCTTTGCCGTAGATCCATGTCTGACCGCTCGTGTCGACGCGGCCGTCCAGCGATGTGTCGGTCGTGCGTGAACTCCAAAGCTTCAGCCAGACGCCGTGACAATCGTGCGGACATGCGATAGGCCGGGCGACTCCATAGTGGTCGTCGCGCCATAAGGCGATCACGCGATCCTCGGGCTTCTCGCTTTTCCGCAATCCGAGAACATGTTGTCGTGTCATCAAGGCGCGCGATGTCAATGTCAATACGGATGAGCCCGGATCGTCGCTGAGAATGGTCGCATACCGCGCCGGCCATCGAGTGGGTAGTTGCGGCGCGTCCATCAGGAGAGCCACGACGAGGTTCGGACCAACGGCGCGCAATAATTCCTGGCAGGGGTCTACTCTCGCCAGATCTTCGCAGATCATCGCCGCAATCACCGAGTTTTTCCGGAATACGGTGAAATCGACACGGCGGCTAAGCAGATCGATGTCTTCCCACCAATCAAGTTTCGGGTTCAGCGCGCCAGACAAGCCGTAACCATCCAGCTGATGACGGTCGAGTTTCCATCGATGATGCTTCTCTCGCACTGTCGTCCGCATTGCGTCAGAAAAGGCAGGGTCGGTTGTAAAGTGATCGCGGCTAGATTTTGCTTTCGGCGAGGGTGATTGTGATTTCGGCATGGTCGACACGGCGACGAAGTTTCCTTGACGGCCTTTGCCGTCGTCTGACAACCCGCTGACAAAGACCTCTAGATCGGGAAAGCGCTCTTTCAGGCGCGCCTTCAAGGCGACGTAGACATCGAACCTGAGAGCCAATTCGGGGAAGACGATGGCGTCGATGCTGGTGGCTTGATGGGTCGTGAGCGCATCGGCCGCTAAATCAACGACGAATGCGTAGAGCTTGTCGATGAACAATGAAACCGACTTGGGATCTTCGCGACCTAACCAGTCCGGCTTGACCTCGAAAAAGCCAAACGATGTGCCGACACGTGTGCGCCCGAGAAATCCATGAAAGGACGTGTCGCTTATGCTGAACGGAAATGGCACCAACAAAACGTTCAATTCGACATCGTCCAATGTCGCTGCCATATCCACGGCAGGGTACCAGCGTCCGCGAGCAATTCCCTTGGCTGGCAAAAGCGCCAAATGATGTGAGAGTGAGCGAAGCGTGCAGCCAACTGCGGTCGTGCGTGCTTTCGGCAGAACGCAAGCGACATCCTGGCGAGCGTCCGAGAGCGAGGTGTAGGCTAGCGAGCGATGTTGGGGAATTCCATTGTCGGCGGCATCGTTGTCACGCATGGCGCTCCGGCGTAAAAACTCTTCGCGCATATTCCTGACGTAAGGTCGTTCGAACCAGTACAAATCGCTCCACGACGCTGGGTCCAGTTGAATGGGCGTGAAGCCGACACCCTCACTCGCTTCATCTGCAGTGATCATCAATTCCAGCGCGACTTGCCACCATTTGGGCGGAGGCGACTTGGCATTCAATATTTGGAAGACTGGTTCGGAGCCATATTGGGCGAAAAGCTCGGACCATTTCTTGGCCGTGTCGGACAGATCGTCGCGTCGTTTTCGAATGGCTGCAATCAATTGTTGAATGCGTTCATCGCGTTCGTCTCGTGGCACGGCAGTCCCCAGCTTTGCGACTGGTTCGCGCCAGAGTTTCGCCTGATTTCGACAGGCCTCCAGGCGGCCGGCCCGAAGGGCCAACATCCGTTCCGAGCGATGCCTGAGTCGCTCGCGCCTGAACCGGCGGCGGGTGGCGTTGTCGCCTCCGGCAACAATGTGGTGATAGGCGCCGCTCAGCTCGATGAGGTTTGCGGTTGCTGCAAAGACGTCGAATGGATGAATGGGGAGGTCATGGTAGGCTTGGTCACCATCGGCAATCTTCTGCCCTGGCCAGATCGGATAAGGGGGCTGCTTCGACCCTCTCCGCGGGAATAGATTTTTCAGGACGTCCAGAACGGTAACGGGTGGTCGTTCCATCGCGCTCGGCTCGCACACGGTACAGGGACGCCACAACGCTGCATGATGCGATGACCGATTGCAATCGTCAGATGATTGCGGCTCTGCGCCAGTCGGCATTTACGATTGAAATATCGAGTTTATTTGTTCGAGGGCTAAGACTGCGGTGATTTCTCGGCCCGCCGCGACGGATCGGCGGTGGGGGGCCGTTAAGCCCTCTGAAGGGGGCGAGAGCCCCGGGCTGGGAAGCAAAATCGAGACACGTTTCAAGGAGATCCAGATGTCCAAGAAGAAAGTCATCCTGATTGCCGGTGGCCTGTTGCTGGCGGCCGGCGCAGCGGTTGCCGTATCGGCCCAGGGCCATCGGGGCCATTGGCGCGGTGGCCAGGGAGAGTTCGGGGCACAGTTTGGCGAGGAGGCCGGCATGGGCGGTCCTGGCGGCATGCGGGGCCGGTTCGGCCAGGCGCTGACCAAAGACGACTACGACGGTCGCACGCGCGAACGCTTCGCTCGCCTCGACAAGAACAGCGACGGCGTGATCGACGCCGCCGAGATCGAGGCGACATTCGCGTCGGGCATGGCCGCGCGCCACAAGATGCGCGGAGATATGAGTGGCCAGATGGGCGAGCGGGTGCTCACCCGCTTTGACACCAACAAGGACGGCAAGGTGACGAAGGAGGAATTCCAGGCGACGGTGCGCAAGATCTTCGCCGAGATGGACCTCAATAACGACGGCAAGATCAACGACGACGACCTGCCGCCGATGATGCGTGGCCGCAATGTGCTGGCGGGCGAAGGCGGCCCAGGCCAAGGCGGCCCAGGCCACGGTGGCATGGGCGGCATGAGCGGCGGCGGTCGCGGCCTGCCGATGATGCAGATGCTGCGCGGCGCCGATGCCAACAAGGACGGCGTGATCACGCTCGACGAGGCGCTGGCGGTGGCCGACAAGCGGTTCGCGATCCTCGACCGCAACAAGGATGGCAGCATCGACAAGGTCGACTTCGACGGTATGCGCAAGGAGATGGTCGACTATCGCGTCAAGCGCTTCATCCATCAATTCGGCGCCGATAAGGATGGCCGGGTCACGCGCGCGCAGTTCAACGCCAAGGCGGCCGAGCGATTCGCGCAGATGGACGTCAATAGCGACGGCACCATCGCACGCAACGAGCGGCCCGGCGGCGGCCGCTGGTTCGGCGGCCATGGCGGCGGCGGGCGCGGACGTGGCGACGGCGGCATGATGGGCCCAGGCGGTGACAGCGGCCAAGGTCCAGGCGGTCCGGGTGGTCCCGGCGGCCCGCGACGCGGTCCCGGCGCCAACTGAGCCGTAGATCGCTAAACGAGGAACGAACGGCGGGCGAACCTGCAAGGGTGGCCCGCCGCTTCCGGTTCGGGCAGGATATCGGGATCTGGCCTCGAGGGGCCGTCGATCATGAGGCGGGCGTTGGCAGGTACGGACGAACCAAGCTACGGTCCAAGCTCCGGCGTTGAACCGCACGGTGCGGCTGCGCTCGGTGGCGCGGACGCCCTGTGGCTGGCTCGTCTCAGAGATGGTGACGAGAGCGCCTTTCGCGCCATCGTCAATCAGCACCTGCCGATGCTGCTGTCGGTGGCGCGCCGCATGTTGCGCGACGATGCCGAGGCCGAGGATGTGGCGCAGGACGCACTGCTCCGGCTGTGGCGCAACGCGGCCTCGCTGGAACTGGGGCCGGGTGGTTTCAGGCCGTGGCTGCGCCGCGTGGCCTCGAACCTGTGCATCGACCGGGTGCGTGCCGGCCGGCATCTGATGGTGGTCGACGAGGTGCCGGAGCAGGCCGAGCCGCCCCGCCAGATGGTCTCGATCGAGGAGCGCGAGCTGTCGGAGCGCGTCGATCGGGCGTTGAAGGCGCTGCCCGACCGGCAGCGGCTGGCGCTCACCTTGTTTCACTACGAGGGCTTGAGCCAGATCGAGGTTGGGCAGACGCTCGGCGTCTCCGACGAGGCAGTCGAGTCGTTGCTGGCCCGTGCGCGCCGTGCGCTCAAGGCGGCCTTGAAGGATGAATGGCAGAATCTTCTGCCGGACGATGCGAGGGACGAATGACGCCCTCGATTTTATCAGGAGGCAAGGCCCCGGGCCTTGGGCAGCGATGACAATGAACCAGCCGGTGATGACCCGGGACGCCTTAGCGGCGCTGCTTGACTTATACGGCGGCGAGCCGGCGCGCTGGCCGGAGGCGGATCGGGCCGCCGCCACCCGTCTGATCGAGACGAGCGTGGCGGCCAAGCGCGCGTGGCAGGAGGCGCAGGCGCTCGAACTGGTGCTCGCCCGGGCGCCGGTCGTTGACGCCGCGCGCCGCGCGCCGCTCACCGATCGCATCGTCGCGGCGGCCCTGGCGAAACCACGCGTCGCGGAAGCGGCGACGGACAGGTCCGCTGGCAACGTCATCGCCCTGTCGCAACGCCGGCCCCGCGAACCGCTGAGCCGGCCGATGACCGGCGCCGCCGCCGCGATCGCCATGCCGCGTCGCAGCGTGTGGCAGGCGGCCGCCGTGCTCGCGGCCTCGCTGATGATGGGTATGATGTTCGGCACCACCGATCTGGTGTCGAGCCGCATGCTCGGCGCGTTCGATGTGTCTGGCACGCATCGCGACGCCGAGGACGTGGTCGCCGCGCTGCAATTCGATGGACTGTCGAGCGCACTGGAAGAGGATCGTCTATGAGCGAGACTGTGGCGCAGATGGTGTCGGGAACCGGATCGCGGCGGTGGCTCAAGTGGCTGCTGGTGGCCTCGCTCGCGCTCAATCTGCTGATCCTCGGCGCGCTGGGCACCGCCGCGTGGCGGTTCCGTCATGCGCCGCCGGTGCCCGGGCCGAACGCGATCAACGCGCATCTGCTCGGCTTCATCTGGACACTCCCCTCCGAGCGCCGCCAGGCGATCTGGTCGGCGACCCGAGGTGAGCGCGAGGCGATGCGGCCGTTCCGCTTGGACGTGCGGACTGTCCGGCTCGAAGCGCGCGCCGCGATGACGGCGATGCCGTTCGACCTCGGCCGCTTTTCCGAGGCGCAGCGGCGCGTGCTGGACGCCGAGAACAAGGCACGCGTGGCGGCCCACACGCTGTTCGTCGCGGTTGCTGCCGGGATGACGCCGGAGGAGCGGGCGGCGTTCGCGACATGGCAACCGCCGGCCGGCAGTGGCGGCGGTCGCGGCCGCGGCTGGTGGAAGCGCCGCGAGCCCGCCGCCGGCCCCGCCAATACCTCCGGCGACACCACCCAGCCGAAGTAGCGATCACTGGCACCGGCTCGGCGGTCGCCGATGCGGCGGGTTTGGTGGGCCTTTTGAGCGCTCCATGCGCGTTCTGCCATCGGTCCGTCTCGCGAAGCCTTGACGGCGTACGTCGGCTGCCGTTCGATGCAGACGAAGAGAACATCAGTAGGCTTGGCCACGAGCGTCCTTGGCGCAGATGCTTCGACGGGCCCGACATTATAATCGCTCGTCACTGGCTGCCCAGAAGCGCCTATTGGGAAATGGGCGGTCCAGCGGTCGAACAATGTGAGCAAGGCAATATCTCAAATACGTCTGCGTCGCGGATTGTTGACTGATCTGACTGCTTGTGCCGCTTCAGACATGAGCCGCTGAGTGAGGAGAGCCCGATGCAGATCGCAATTGTCGGAGGCGGGATCGGTGGGCTCGTTCTCGGATTGGCGCTCCGACAGCGGGGCATGTTCGCCGAGATCTTCGAGCAATCGTCGGAGTTGACCGAGATCGGCGCGGCTGTCGCGCTCTCCGCCAACGCCACCAGGGAACTCGAACGGCTCGGGCTTCTCGACGGAATCGCGGCAGCGTCGACCGTGCCGACTGAGCTGATCTGGCGCGACGGGCGGACGGGGCAGCGGGTCGCTGCACATCCCGTTCGCCTGGGCGGCGCATACCGCACGCGCTTCGGCTCGCCTTACTTGGGCATCCATCGCGCCAGCTTGCAGAAAATCCTTGGTAGTGCCTTTGGCCGCGAGCATATCCACCTCGGTCACCGCCTGATCGACATGACTGTCGCGGGAGCCCGGATGAAGCTCGTGTTCGATAATGGCGCCACTCGGGAGGCCGACCTCGTGGTCGGCGCCGACGGGGTTCGATCGGTCGTGCGCCGCTGGATCAGCGGCCACGTCGGCATGCGGTATTCCCGGACGAGCGCATTTCGCGGCATCGTCCCTCGCCATCGCTTGCCGAGTTTGCCTGATCCGGAAGCCATACAGTTCTGGATGGGCCCGGAAGCGCACCTGCTCCACTATGCGATCGGCGGAGACACGGAGGACGTCAATTTCTTTGCGGTCGTCGAGGGGCCTGTCGTCTGGGATGATGATCGTTGGATTGCCCCCGCCGCGCCGGGCGAAGCGCTCACGGCTTTTCGCGGCTGGCATCCTGCCGTAGCAGAGATGGTCGGCGCCGGCTGGATCGACAAGCGATGGGCGTTGTTCGTCGTCGATCAGCCGCGGTACTGGCACCGGCACCAGGCCGTACTGATTGGCGATGCTGCACATGGAATGCTGCCGCATCAGGGGCAGGGTGCAAACACCACGATCGAGGATGCGGCGACGCTCGCGTGTTTGTTGGCTACGTCGAGGCGCGACGACCTTCCTGCCATCTTCGGACGTTACGAAGCCCTGCGTAGGCCGCGGAGCAGGGCCATTCAACGGAGCTCGTGGGCAACCAACAAAGCGCTGCATCTGCCAGATGGCGTCCATGCAGTCTCTGTCCGGAACGCGAGGCTGCAGCAATTTCCCGAGCAGTTCGGCTGGATTCACGCCTTCGACGCGATGACCGCGGCAAACACCGCGTCGGATTGAGTGGGTAGGCCTCGACCGCCGCTGCCGGCGCTGACTGTCAGCTATGGTCTGCAGGACCTGCTGCTCTGCAAGCCTTCGATCGATCTGGTGATGGCGGTCGTTCCTGGCCCAACCGACTGGCGTCTCAATGTCCCGATTGCAGACAGGATCGAGGGGCGAGCGGACGTGCAACGTGATGGTCGCGCCCGGTTGTACCTCTTCCCCGGCTCAAATATCGTTATGCGATAAGGCCGGGAGGACGCCTGAGGGGGCGGCCGACGGTATCAAGGCGTCGCTATCACCGTGCACGTCGCGCCGTTACGCCGCACAGCCGGGTAAACTGGCGACCAGCGCGCGCAGTGATCCGGCAGCGTCGCGGTGCTCCGCCAATTCGCCTCGTTGCAAGGTGACCAGCGTGCGCGCGATGGCGATCGACAGCGAGGCGTGGTGTGCTTGCCCGCTCGTCGGCGCCGCCGCGGCGCCCGCCACAGGGCGCTGCGCCTCGATCGCGAGCTGAACCTCGGCGCCGACACTTGCGGTGGTGAGCCGGAGCGTGCCGCCATCCGGCGCCAGTGCAATGCCGGCGGCGACCAGATTGATCAGTGCCTGCCGCAGCGCCTGCGCCTCGGCCGCGACGTGGAGATCATCGGCCTCGATCCGCTGCAGCGTGATCCGCCGGTCGGTCGCCGTCGCCGCCATCGTGCGGCAGGCTTCGCCGAGCGCGGTCGTCAGGCACACCGGCGCGGTCGCGGCGCGTTCGCTGCCGGCCAACAGCTTGGTCAGGGCCAGCGTGTCCTCGACCGACTTCAATAGGGTGACCCCGCTCTCGCGGATGTCGGCGGCATAGCCGTGGTAGCGCTCGGAGCCGAGGGGGCCGAGCAGCTCGCGATGCATGATGTCGGAAAAGCCGATGATGGCGTTGAGCGGCGTCCTGAGATCGTGGCTCATCTGCGCCATCAGATCGGCGACCGTGCCGTCGGGACGCTGGCCGATGTCGTAACCAGAATCTGGGGCAGACTTGAGCGCGGGCGCAGCGACGGCCGGTTGCGGCTCGGTTTGGCGCCGTCCGGTCGCGCGGGCGGCGAGCAGCAGCAGCGACACCGATGTGGTGACGGCGAGCGCCAGCAGCCAGGGGGCGCCGCTCTGAATGGGGGTGGTGGCGGCAGCGAAGGCGGCGGCGACGGTGGTCGAGGCTTCGAGCGGGGAGGCGCTGAGCGACTCGGTGATCAGCCAGCCGACGAGGGCGAGATTGGCGGTTGCGAGTGTTCGTCCGAGCTGCGGGCTCGATGCGGTGTCGCTGATCCAGGTGGATCGCAGCGGCGTTCGCGCTGCCGCCATGCCGGACACAAGAGTCCGCTGTCGACCGGTGGACAGGGTCCAAACCATCGTTGCCTCAGCCAGATTGTCGCATTGCCCAGTGCAACCCGGCGCGGGACGCATCGCCGAATCACCCCTGCACCATGCCTGCTTCGCGACTCACCTGTCGACGAGAACAAGTCGTGATCGGACGAAGTTGCAAGGGCGTTCTGTGTCAATCCAGCATCTTCGAAACGATCTCGTAGACGTCCCGCGACAGCGGCTCCTGTTTGGCGATCCGCTGCAGGGCTTCGCGCGCCAGTTTGCGCCGGCCGGGCTCGAGCGTTTTCCAGCTGCGGAACGCCGTCAGCAGGCGCGAGGCGACCTGCGGATTGAACACGTCGATCTCGAGGATGCGATCGGCGACGAACCGGTAGCCGGCGCCGTCCATGCGGTTGAACGCCACCGGGTTGGCGGCGAACACGCCGATCAGCGTACGCGCCTTGTTCGGGTTTTTCAGCGACATCAGCGGGTGCTGCAGCAACTTGCGCACCGCTGTCAGCGTACCCGGCAGCGAGGACGCGGCCTGATAGGCGAACCAGTGGTCGATGACGAGGTGGTCTCCCTTCCAGCGTGCGAAGAAGCGGTCGAGGGCGGCTTCGCGCTCGGGCCCGCGTACGTCGCCGAGGATGCCGAGGCCCGCAATCTCGTCGGTGAGGTTCTTGGCCGACATGAAATGCCGGCTGGCGCGGGCGATGTCGTCCGGCGTGCCGCGGGCCACCAGGAGGCCGAGCGCTGCGTTGCGCAGCGACCGCTTGCCGATCTGTTCGGGCGTCGGCGCATAGGCGCCCTTCACCGCATGGGTGGCATAGAGATCCTCGAGCTTGGCGCCGAGCCGCTGGGCGAGCTTGCGGCGCAGCCCCGAGCGGGCGCGATGGATGGCAGCCGGATCGATGTCGCGGCCGATGATGCGCGCGATATCGCTATCGCTCGGCAAGGCCAAGGCTTGCGCCCGCATCGCCGGCTCGAGCCGCTCGTCGGCGGCGATCAATCCGAGTGCATCGATGAAAGCGCGGGCATCGGGCGCCGGCTGCTTCTTCTGGAGCGCGCTGACGGCCTCGACCAGCAGGCGCATCGCGTAGTCCTGGCCCGCCTGCCAGCGATTGTAGGCATCGCTGTCATGCGCCATCAGGAAGGCGAGGTCCTCCGGCGAGAGGTCCACCGTCAGATTGACCGGCGCGGAAAAATCCCGCAGTAGCGATGGCACCGGGCGCGCCGGCACGTTGACGAAGCGAAACGTTTCGCGCCGCTTGGTCAGTTCCAGCACGCCGTCGTCGATCGTTTCGCCGTTGGCGAGCTCCAGGGCCAAATCGTTGCCGTTGCCGCCGAGCAGGCCGAGCCGCAGGGGAATGTGCAGCGGCTTCTTGGTGGCCTGTCCGGGTGTCGGGCTCAGCACCTGTTCCACCGTCAGCTCGGCGGTCTTCTTCTGGGCATTGTACTTGAGATCGCAAACGAGGCCGGGCGTGCCAGCTTGTCCGTACCACGTCATGAACTGCCCGAAGTCCCGCCCGCTGGTCTCCGCGAAACACCGGATGAAATCCTCCACCGTTGCGGCCTCGCCGTCGTGGCGCTCGAAGTAGAGGTCCATGCCGCGGCGGAATCCGTCAGCGCCCAGCATCGTGTGGATCATCCGGCAGAGCTCGGCGCCCTTCTCGTAGACCGTCGCCGTATAGAAGTTGTTGATCTCGATGAAGCGGTCCGGGCGTACGGGATGCGCGAGCGGTCCGCTGTCCTCGGGGAACTGGCGTGCCTTCAGCATGCGTACGTCATAGATGCGCTGCACGGTGGGCGACCGGTGATCGGCCGAATAGAGCTGATCGCGGAACACCGTCAGCCCTTCTTTCAGGCAGAGCTGAAACCAGTCGCGGCAGGTGATGCGGTTGCCGGTCCAGTTGTGGAAATACTCGTGCGCAATCACGCGGTCGATGTTGAAATAGTCGCCGTCGGTCGCGGTCTCGGCGCTGGCCAGCACGAGGCGGTCGTTGAAGATGTTGAGGCCCTTGTTCTCCATCGCGCCCATGTTGAAGTCGGAGACGGCGACGATGTTGAACACGTCGAGGTCGTACTCGAGGCCAAACTTGTCCTCGTCCCACCGCATCGCGCGCTTCAGGCAATCCATCGCCCAGTTACATCGCGCCTCCTGGCCCGGCTCGACGTAGATGGCGAGATCGACCGAGCGGCCCGAGCGCGTCTTGAACGAGGAAGCGACGGAGCCCAGGTTGCCGCCGACGAGGGCGAACAGGTAGGCGGGCTTCGGGTGCGGGTCCTTCCAGACGGCGTAGTGGCGTTTGCCGCGATCGAGCGAGCCGCGCTCCGAGAGATTGCCGTTCGAGAGCAGGACGGGCGTCAGCGCGGGATCGGCCTCGATCCGCGTGGTGTAGGTCGCGAGCACATCCGGCCGGTCGAGGAAATAGGTGATGCGCCGGAAGCCCTGCGCCTCGCACTGCGTGCAATAGATGCCACGCGAGAGATAGAGCCCCGACAGCGCCTTGTTCGCTTCCGGATTGCAGAACACCACGGTTTCGAGCGTGAAATTCCCGGCCGGCGGTTTGGCGATGGTCAGCGCGCTTTCACTGACCTCATACTCGCCGGCGGCAAGCGCCCGCCCGTCGATCTTCACGCTCTCGAGCGTGAGCAACTCGCCGTCGAGGACGAGCGGACCGCGCTTGCCCGAGACGTCCGGGTTCGGCCGCATCTTCAGGCGCGCCCGGATGCGCGTGCGCGTCGGGTCGAGCACCACATCCAGATCGACCTTGTCGATCAGGTAGGGCGAGGGACGGTAATCCTTCAGGAGGATCGGGCGCGGCGTTTCGGTTTTCATTTTGTTCTGCTCGACCGGCTGCGGTGACTCTTTGGGCCTTTATGGCGGTCGGCGCCAACTCGCACAAGGCAGTGGCGATTGCGTCGTGAACGTCGCCAGCGCAGCACCAGGCCGCCGAGCCCCAACACGTTTCGGTGAGGCGGCGGCTACGATCGGTTTCCGCACTTGGAAACGCAGGACCGCCGACCATATCGGTCCACGTACATTCAGTTGAGCGAACGCCATATTGTATCCCAAGGAGTGCCCCATGCGGGTCCTGATTGCTGTCTCCCTTTGTCTTTCGTCGATACTGGGCCTTTCGTCGGTGCTGGCCGTATCGACCGCCGAAGCCGCCCCCCGCCAGAGTCCGGGCAGCCGCATTGTCGTCGACCTGCCGGACACCTATGTGCCGCTGCCGGTCGGCGCCGGTTTCCTCAATCTCACGACCGAGGTCGCCGTGGTGGCGTTCGACCGGCCGTACAAACAATGCACGCCCGAGGGGCTCGCGATGCCGCGCCGCCAGCTCGAGGATGGCCTCGCCGACGTCAGCCAGGGCAAGCTTGCGCGCACTGAGCCGCACGTCTACCTGACGGGCAGGAAAACCGCCGAGTCCAAACGCCAGTTCATCGTCTCATTCTGCGGTCCGGCGAGCGGCGCCGTGCTGCTCGTCGAAGTGCCGGAGGCCGCGCTCACCGGCGGCAAGATCACGACTGCCGAGATCGAGCGCATCCTCACAAGCGCCACCGCCGCCGAGAAACCGGCAGCTGTTGTCGAGCGCTATCGGTTGACTGAGCTGGGCCCGTTCAAGCCGGTCCGCTCAAAGGCGCTGGCCGGGCCGCTGCGGTTCTATTCGCTCGATGGAACAACGAAGGGTGGCGGGCCCAAGCACGAGCCCTTGCTCATGGTCATGCATATGTCGGAGCCCGGCCTCCAGTCGCCGGAGCAGCGGGCACGCCAAAGTCTCGCGGAGGCCGGGACCGATGTCCAGGGTGCGCCCGAGACGCGCAACCTGACGATCGATGGACTCGACGCCGTCGAGATGGTCGCCCGCGTGCGTGATTCTGGAACCGGCAAGACTGTGCTGACGGTCACTGTGTGGCTCGCGAACGAAAAGAAGGAGATGTTCGGTCTCACCGGTTTTGCGCCCGAGGATCAGGCCGCCATCTATCTGCCCGTCTTCCGCAAAATCGCCGAAGGTTTCCGTCTCGTGCGATGATGGCGCTTGCTGGCGGGCAATTATGAGAACAGGCTGGCATGGGCCAGGAGTGGTTTCACCGCAGAGTGCAATTGCCCCGGCTTCTGCACGAGGCCGGGGCGTGTTCCATCGATCTCTCCGCGTCATTGGCAGTGAGGATCAGGATTATCGATCAACCGACCGAGACCGGCGTGAAGTCCTGGAACCAGCTCTGGGCTTGCACGAATCCTTTGACGCGCGTGCTCATGGCGCGCGGGTTGATGTCGTGAGCGACGAACAGGAACAGCGCATCGTTGACGAACTTCTCATGCGCACGCTGCATCGCAAGCGTCTGCGCGGCCGGATCGAACGCCTGGGTTACGGTGTCGAGCAGCTTGTCCATCGCGGGATCCGAATAGTAACCCCAGTTGGTGCCCTTGGGCGCAAACTGGCTGGTCGCGAGATGGCGGATCAGCGCCAGGAACGGGTCCTGGCTGCTGTAGGAGATGTTGTTCGAATGGGCGCCGCGAGACGAGGCGTCCTTGGCGCCCGCGCGCCACGAGGCGAGCAGCGCATTCCACTCCAGCACCTCGAAGTCGACCTTGATGCCGACCTCGCCGAGCATTTGCTGGATGGCCTCGTTCATCGGCAGCGGCTGCATCTGGCCGGAGCCTGACGGTGAGATCAATGCGCGAACCTGCAGCGGCTTGGCCTTCGAGTGGCCCGCTTCGGCGAGCAGCGCGACTGCCGCCTTGGGATCGAATGTCACGTCGAAGGTCGGCTTGCCGAACCAAGGCGAGGTGCCAGGAAGCAAACCTTTCGCCGGCAGCATGAGGCCGCCGAGCAGCTGGCCCATGCCGTCGCGATCGATCGCGAGGTTCGCCGCCTTGCGCACGCGGACATCGTTCCACGGGCTGCCTTCGAGGCGGCTGAAGTGCCAGCACCAGTTGTGCGGGTAGACATTGGAAACAATGTTGAAACCGCGCGACTTTATCTGCGGTACGGCATCTGGTGCGGGTGCCTCGATCCAGTCCACCTGACCGGAGAGCAGGGCTGCGGTGCGGGCGTTGGCCTCGGGGATCGGCAACAGGATGAGGCGCTGGGACTTCGGAATCCGGTTCTTGTTCCAGTATTTTTCGTTGGGCACCAGCTCTGCCCGTTCGCGCGGCACGTACTTGTCGAGCTTGAACGGGCCTGTGCCCGACGCCTGGGAGAGGAACTTGTCCCAGCTCTTGCCGACTTCTTCCCACCGCTTCGGGCTCGACATCACGATCCAGGCAATGGCGTAGGGGAGCAGAGCATCCGGAGTTTCGGTGCCGATTTCGACGGTCATCGGATCGATCGTGCGATAGGTCCGGACCATCGGAATGCGCGAGCGCCCCTGGCCAGCCTGACGCGGATCGAACTGCGGGCTGTCCTTGTCGAGGATCTTGGCGAAGTTCCAGACCACGGCGTCGGCGTTGAGTGGTGAGCCGTCATGGAATGTGACGCCCTCACGGAGCTTAAAGATCCACTTGGTAGGGTTCGAAGGATCCGGCGCCCAGCTGGTGGCCAGGCCCGGAATGAGTTCGGCTGCCTTGTCACCCGTCGACAGGTCCCAGGCGACGAGGGCGTCGAACAGGGTGTAGCCAATGAAGCGCATGCCTTCACCGCCTTGGTCGGTCTGACCGTTGGGCAGGGGGATGTCCGATGCCGTCATGCCGACGCGAAGAACGTTGGCGCCTTGGGCATAGAGGGATGTCAGGTCGATGGTCGTCGCTGCTGTCATCGCAGCACCGCCGATCAACAGGCCGCGCCGGTCCACGTGGGGCAACTTCATGGCAACCTCACTCGATCAAGAGTTGTCTGATGGGACTATCTGATGTGCGCCATGGACTATGCACAATCGGAAAATCCTCTACCAGCACACCTTTTTGACAATCTGAGCGGCAAGCTGCATGCAATTCGCGCAGCGACAGGCGACTGAATTGGTCGGACGACGGTGGAATTTAGCCGCTTTCGCGCTCCAACCGTGTGACGGCCACTCAACCTTGGCCCATTCCCGATGAAGAACGGGGAGCGGGACTTCACACCACCGCTTCCAGCCGCTTGCCCGCGCGACTGATCACACCTGGTGCCGCATCTAGATCGACATCTTGAATGACGTGACCAGCGGGACGCCGTTGAACGTATGGGTGCAGCAGGGGCAATACGGCGTCAGGTCTTCGTTTGAGAGATCCGGCGCGACCTTGGCGAGCTTGCCGCTGTCCGTTACGTATAGGCCGCTGAACAGCGCATTGCCACCAATCCGTACGAACGGCTGTCGCTCGCGCTCGTTGCGCGCAACCATCCAGTAAATCGGGTCGTCCCGATCGAGGCGGGCCGCGGCCTCGGCACGCACCGGCGCCCAATCCTCGCCGATCTTCGACAGCAGAAAACGAAACAGGGGCGTGTAATCCAGGCCGCGCCGTTTCTGGCCATGCATCGAACCGCGCGGGACCTCCTCGGTCTCGTTGCGTGTCTCACGCCGCGTATTGCGGTCATGGCGATAGTCGCCACCCGTCCGATGATGCACGCCACGGGTGCGCGTGTTGACCCGGCGGTAAAGCGGCCTCTTGTGCTCGTACCTTTGCAATGATCGGATCTCCCGTCTCCGCATTGCTCCGTGCGGAACGCGCCTCACACCCCGTGCGGCGCCCGTTGCCGACAATCAGGTCTCGGTATCATGATCGGGATGTTGGCGCGACGCGAACCGCGCGCGCTCCTCCGGCTTCATCCAGCCCTCGGTCGGGATCTCCTTCAAGCCGCCAAGAGCCGTGCCGAAGTACGGCCGGTTCTCGGTGCCGTACTGGGCTTCGGGCACGATCGCATAGGGTTGATCGAGCGTCGGGATCACGATCGAGACGCGGTCGGCGCCGAGGTTGCGATAGGTCAGCGGCGTGCCGCAGTCGCGGCAGAAATCGCGCTCGACCGTCTCCGACGAACGGAACGTTCCGGGCGCGCCGCGCGTCCAGGCAAAGTCGGCGCGCTTGACGCCGGTGTGGGCTGCGAAATAGGCGCCGTTCGCCTTCTGGCACATGCGGCACCAGCAGATCGAATGCCGCTCGGGCGGCGCATAAAGCGCATAACGTAGCGTGCCGCATTGGCAACCGCCGGTCAGATGTGGTGTTCGTGTCGTGTCCATGGTTTCATGCCCTCAGCCGTCAGGCGTCTCGTTCGGCAAGGTCCAATCGGCGCACCAATCGGTCGAGCCGGCGAGTGATCCGGTCCACTCCACATTTTGTCCAGCCTCGGTATGAACCGGATTGGCTAAATGCGCTTCGATCGCCCCAAGTCGCAACTCGTGCGATCGTCCATGCCATCGGACCTATCGCGTCAGCGCTCGTCAAGTGACCAGTTGACAGTGACCCGTTGACTGGCAGCATTTGGGTGCTGAGGATGAGTGGCGCCAGAAATCGCCAACCGGCGTTCGTGACCCATAGCGCCATAGGCCGAGAGCTGAGTTCATCTATTCGGCACGAGTCCGGTTACGGTTGGAGCGACCAGATCATCGCTCGTTCGCGCCCTTTCCAGAGATGATCTTGTCGCGGAATTTGGCAATTCTTGCTGTTCGCGTTGCGGACGTCTTAGCTGAGCTGAGATTGAGTGCATAACTCCTCTGGCGTCCAGGTGTCAGGCTGTGAAAAGCCTCGGCAAGTTCGGGGTCAGCGTCCAAAGCACCCACAAGCTCATCGGGCAATTCGATTTCACGTTTTTCCTTTGGCGGTCTGACGCCAGCGGCAGAATACCCCATCGCCTCTTTCAGATAATTTCGGATGGTGGCCTGCATGGCGCCGACCTGGGCGTTGCTCCGAAAGCGAATCAGATCTCGATAGCGCGTATTCGGCCCTCGCTCTTCGAGAATGCTCTCGGGGTCTTGCATGAGGGCTGCGTTGAAAAACGTCACGCGGAAATCGTCACGGAAAGCACCGATAATCGCTATGTTGCGATCTGAATGCATGTAGCACGGGTGCCCCCACTTCACGGTCTCGACAAGCCCGACTTCAAGGCAGATACGCCGGAGATCACTGAGCCCCTCGGCCCAACGCCGTGTCGAACAGCTCGGCGTGGCGAAGCGCTCGCAACGTCCGCAGCCTTTGGCAAAATAGTCTTTGCTGTCTGTAATCATAGCTGGGTCCAAGACAATGGTTGTCTGTCCGAGACCGCCGGGGCGAGCAGCCGGCAGCTTATGGCCCGGATGCAGTCGCGATCAACGTGGACCGACCGCGATGACGTGCCCGTGGCCGCCCCTCACACCTCGTTTGCTTTGGCGCCTTCGCGCCGGGCCCTCTCCCCGTGACGAACGGGCAGAGGGAGCGGTTTGCCCGTCAGAGCGCGGCGAGTGCCGCGTTCAGCGTGGCGCTCGGCCGCATTGCGGCCGCGGCCTTGGCGTCGTTGGGCAGGTAATAGCCGCCGATGTCGACGGGCTTACCCTGTGCGGCGATCAGCTCGCCGTTGATCTTGGCCTCGTTCTTGGCAAGCGCCTCGGCCAGCGGCTTGAAGCGGGCTTGCAGATCCTTGTTCTTGGTCTGAGCCGCCAGCGCCTGAGCCCAGTACATCGCCAGATAGAAATGGCTGCCGCGATTGTCGATCTCGCCGACCTTGCGCGCGGGATTGCGGTTGTTGTCCAGGAACTGGCCGATCGCCGTGTCGAGCGCCTCCGCGAGGACCAGCGCCTTGTCGTTCTTGTTGGTGTGCCCCAGATGCTCGAGCGACGCACCCAGTGCCAGGAACTCGCCGAGCGAATCCCAGCGAAGATAGCCCTCCTGCTGGAACTGCTCCACGTGCTTGGGGGCCGAGCCGCCGGCACCGGTCTCGAAAAGTCCGCCGCCCGCCAGCAAAGGAACGATCGACAGCATCTTGGCCGAGGTGCCGAGCTCCATGATCGGGAACAGGTCGGTCAGGTAATCGCGCAGAATGTTGCCGGTGACGGAGATCGTGTCCTGGCCCTTGCGAATGCGCTCGAGCGACAACTTCATCGCATCGACCGGGGCAAGGATGCGGATATCGAGGCCCTTGGTGTCGTGATCCTTCAAGCACGTCTCGACCTTGGCGATGAGCTGCGCGTCGTGCGCGCGGTTCTTGTCGAGCCAGAACACGGCCGGCGTGTTGGTGAGGCGCGCGCGGCGCACGCCGAGCTTGACCCAATCTTGGACGGCGGCGTCCTTGAGTTCGCACATGCGGAAGATGTCACCGGCCTCGACAGGGCGTTCCAGCAGCACTTTGCCGTCATCGGCGACGACGCGAACCGTCCCGCTCGCGGCAACTTCGAACGTCTTGTCGTGCGAGCCGTACTCCTCGGCCTTCTGCGCCATCAAGCCGACGTTCGGGACCGAGCCCATGGTCTTGGGATCGAACGCACCGTTGGCCTTGCAGTCTTCGATCACCGCCTGGAACAGCCGCGCGTAGGCACGATCGGGGACCACGGCCTTGGTGTCGTGCAGCTTGCCGTCCGGGCCCCACATTTTGCCCGACTCGCGGATCATCGCCGGGATCGAGGCGTCGATGATGAAGTCGCTGGGCACATGCAGGCCGGTGATCCCTTTGTCGGAGTTCACCATCGCGAGAGCCGGGCGCTTTGCGTAGGCGGCCGCGATGTCGCCTTTGATCACTTTCTTCTCGGCCTCCGGCAGCGCCTCGATCTTCACCAACAGATCACCGAAGCCGTTGTTGAGGTTGACGCCGAGCTTCTTCAGCGTGGCCGCATGCTTCTCCACCACATCGGCGAAGAAGACGGAAACGACATGGCCGAACACGATGGGGTCGGCAATCTTCATCATCGTCGCCTTGACATGCAACGAGAACAGCACGCCTTGCTTCTTCGCGTCGTCGATCTGCTCACCAAAGAACTTGCGCAGCGCCTTGGCGCTCATCACGGCCGCGTCGATGATCTCGCCGGCCTCGATCGCGGTCTTTGCTTTCAGCACCGTGACGGCGCCATCGGCGCCAACCAGCTCGATACGAACGTTGGTCGCGGCAGCGACCGTGGTCGCGATTTCCGAGCCAAAGTAATCGCCGCTCGGCATGTACGAGACATGCGATTTGGAGTCCTTGCTCCAGGCGCCCATCTTGTGCGGGTTCTTGCGGGCGTATTGCTTGACGGCGGCGGCGGCGCGGCGGTCGGAATTGCCTTCACGCAAGATCGGATTGACGACGCTGCCGAACACCCGGCCGTAGCGGGCCTTGATCTCCTTCTCGGCATCGGTCGTCGGATTGTCCGGATAATCCGGAACGCCGTAACCCTTGCCCTGCAGTTCCTTGATTGCGCCCTTGAGCTGCGGGATCGAGGCGGAGATGTTGGGCAGCTTCATGATGTTGGCTTCGGGCCGTAACGTGAGCTCGCCGAGTTCGGTGAGTTCGTCGTTGATCCGCTGCGCAGGCGTGAGCTTTTCAGGGAAGGTGGCGATGACGCGCCCGGCCAGTGATATGTCCTTCAGGTTCACGGACACACCCGCCGCGCCGACGAAGGCTTCGACAATCGGCAGCAGGGAATAGGTCGCGAGCGCCGGGGCCTCATCGACCTTCGTCCACATAATTTCGAGTTTTGACATGCTAGGCACCTCTAACCAGGAATTTCGCGCCGCACCATAGGCCCCGGACCTTGGCCTGCCAAGCCAGTTGGCAACCTATTTCCGACCCATTCCAAGCTTTTGCAGGTGTTGGAAAATGAGAACGGACGGGTTCAGCCGCTTGACGGAACAAGACCCGTGTGCGGCCTGAGGCCAGACACGGGTCAAGCGAGAGGCCCACGCGCCGGATGCGTCAGTGGGCAGCCGACGGCCCTCGCGCCAGATGCGTCAGTGGGCATTAGAAGACGCAACCAATGCAATGACTTCGTTACTTTTTCCGGCGCAGCACGGCCTTGGGACGCGGGCGCAACCTGGTCGAGCCGGTAAAGCGCACGCCGAAGAACGAGCCGTCGCGCCAGGCGACGGCGCAGTCGACCTCGGTGTCGTCCGTCGACAGGAACAGCGTTACCGTTTTCGGGATGCCGTCCGCCGAATTCACCGGCGTGTCGCGGCCCATCACGATCTCGATCTTGGCCCCGGTCGACGAGAGGTCGCGCACGACGCAGGGCACCGACGCTGAGAGGCCGTCGCCGTAGACGTAGGCCGGCAGGCTGCGCGGCTTGCGCTGGGCCCAACGCCGCTCATCGGTTTTGGCACCCATCAACGCCGACGGCATTGCAGCGCGTGTAAGGGTGGCTGTCCGAGCGGTCATGAAAAAGCCCCACGAGATAAGTCTCAGCCATCCTACCGAAGGAGGTTAAAGCACTGTTTAATCGGCGAGAAAAATTGTAGGCATAAAGCAAATCTCGGTGCCCTCTTACCGTCCAACGGCTAGCGGGCAAGCTCCTTCAGCCCGCGCCGGATCAGGCGGGCGGTGTCGGCCTCGGGGCCTAATTCCTGCATGGCAGCTGCAACTGCGGCCGACGCCTGAGCCGGGTTGTAGCCGAGGTTGGTCAGCGCCGAGATTGCCTCCGCCCCGGCAATGCCTTCGGCCGATCCAGCGCTTGGAAGCGATCCGCCGCCCTTGGCCGCCGGCACGTTCAGCCCCGCCACCGAGAGCGCCGGCGCCTTGTCCTTCAGCTCGGTGACGATGCGCTGGGCGAGCTTCTTGCCGACGCCCGGCGTCTGCTCGACGGCCGCCCAATTGTTCAGCGCAATCGCGTTCGCCAGATCCTGCGGGGCGAGCGTACCGAGCACCGCCAGCGCCACTTTCGAGCCGACCCCCTGGATCGACTGCAGCGTGCGGAACCAGCTTCGCTCGACCTCGCTCTGGAAGCCGAACAGACGGATCGCATCCTCGCGCACATGCGTGTCGATGGTCAGCGACACCTCTTGCCCGATCTGCATGTTGCGCAGCGTGCGCGCCGAGAGCTGCACCTCGTAGCCGACGCCGTTGACGTCGATGATGCCGTGGCTCTCGCCGATCGCATCCACCTTGCCCCGTAGCTTGCCGATCATGTGCGCCCCTTTGCGACCCCATTCGCCCGCATTGATAGGGCCTCCCGCGCATCATGCAACCCGATTGGCCTCTCCCGCGCGTTCATGCGGAGCATGACTGCGTCATGATGCACGCCCATGGGGTGCGGGCCAGAGCGAAGAGCCTCCCACCTATCGCCACTGCGCGACGATCATGACGGCTTTTGCAATAAGCCCCCGATCGCCAACTTATCCACAGCCGAAGTCGATGGTCGTCTCAATCCGTATGGATTACGCCAGCCGGACGCCCAGTCCTTTGAACCATCCCCGCCTGAGCAATATCTCCAACGTGTCATCCTCGGGCTTGTCCCGAGGACCCATCGCGCTGCAAACTCAGGTGATGCGGTTTCCCGGTAACGCCAGCAGCGCGGGATAGAGATCCACCCAATGCAGGTTCTCCCGCTCGATGAGATTGATCTTCCACTGCCGCACGTAGCGCTTCAGCGTCTTCTCGCGCTGAATCGCGTCTTCGATTGACGCAAACGGCTCATAGTGCACGAGCATCTTCACGCCATATCGGCTCGTGAATTTCGAGCCGATGCCCGCACGATGCGCGTCGATGCGACCGAGCAAGTCGTTGGTCACGCCGATGTAGAGTGTTCCATTCGGCTTGCTGGCGAGAATGTAGACCCAGTACGTAAAACCGGACATCGGGCACGCTCCAACTCGCCTCCGAATTTGCGGGACCATGGGTCGTCGGGACAAGCCCGAGGATGACAACGGGGGAGCATGCCAAGTCCGCACTTGCCCCCAAACCGGCAACGTCAGCAGCAAATGCGGCAAGCCCGAGGAGGACAATTGTGCGGGTTGGGCAAGATCGATGAACTAACCACCTCACGCCTCTAACGTGGCCCGGCGCAATACGGCAAGGGCCTGTTGCGCCCTACGGTCTGTCTGCATCTCCCGCCCCACCACCACACCGGCCCTGCCTCCCGCCCCCTATCGCGCTGCCGCGGTCGCAGCCGCCGCGGCGAGGCGGGCGGCGCTTTGCCGGTGGCTGGCGTGGCAAATCGCGATGGCCAGCGCGTCGGCCTCGTCGGCGGACTCGAATTTCGCTTTCGGCAGCAGGAAGCCGATCATCACCTGGATCTGCTTCTTTTCGGCATGGCCCGAGCCGACCACGGTCTTCTTGATCAGGTTCGGCGAATACTCGGCGACCCGCAGGCCTTTCATCGCCGGCGCCAGCAGCGCCATCCCGCGCGCCTGCCCGAGCTTCAGGGTCGCCTTGGCGTTGTCGTTGACAAAGGTTTCTTCGACCGCGGCCTCCGCGGGCTTGAACGACGCGATGACGCCGGCAATGCCCTCGTAGATCTCGCGCAGCCGGTAGGCGAGCTCGTTCTCGGCGTCCGACGTGACGTGCCCGCTCGCCACATAGGAGAGGCGCACGCCGTCCGACTCGATCAGCCCCCAGCCCGTGCGCCGGAGCCCTGGATCAAGCCCCAGTATCCGAATCGATTTTTGAGTCATGTCGGTGTCTAGCACACGGCCCGGATGCGCGTCGCGGATGGCCGTCCTCGACAAGTGAGGATGGCATTCGAAGCGACAACGAGTGAGTGGCCATCCGAAGGCGCCAGGGCACGCGGGCTGTTGACCCAGCTCAAGGTGACCTCTCGCGCCGAGTGCACAGTATGCCATAGCAACATGGGGATGTGACATGGTCGAAAGATCTCAAACGGGGGGCTGGATGCCTTCGCTCTATGAGCCGGTCAAGAGGGTCAGCGAGAAAATCGCGGAATGGTTCGCGCCGAGATCGGACGCGGCGATGACGGCTCAGGCCTATGAGGTGAGCATGGAGTTGCCGGGAGTCGATCCGGCGAACATCGAAATCGCACTGCAGGACAGCATGCTCGTTGTCACCGGAGAGAAACGTTTCGAGCACACCGAAACGGGCAAGAGCTATATCTTCTCCGAACGCGAGTATGGGGCTTTCCAGCGCGCCTTTCGGGTTCCGCCCGATGCCGATGCTGACGCAATCGATGCCGAGTTCAGGCATGGCGTGCTGACGATCAAGCTGCCGAAGGCCCGGGTGGCGGAAGCGCCGACGCGGAAAGTGCCGGTGCGCTCGGCGTGAGCCCAAGGCCGGGCTCGTCACTGGCGTCTGTTCCGGCGAAGGGAGGCAGCGATGGCGATCAAGGATATCCTCAAGACCTACCGCACCTGGGAAGACGGCTTGGCGCTCCTGCTGGGTCTTATGATCGGGCTGACGCCGTGGATGTGCTCCGAAACCGCCAATTCTATGGTCGTCGTCAATGCCGCCGTCAGCGGATTGGTCTTGCTTCTGTTGGCTCAGCTTGAGCTTGTGCACTTCCGCCGATGGGAAGAGGTGCTGCTGCTCGCCTGCGGGATCTGGGTGGCGGCGTCACCGTCCGTGTTGAGCTACGACGGCGAGGGCCAGGCGCGCTTCTGGCATTGGGGACTCGGCGGGCTTGTTGCGCTACTGGCCGCACTTGAGATTTGGCAGGACTGGCAGGGATCAGACGTGAATCAGCGTCATCCGTGATGTTCGCGGTTGCCGGTTGAGTGGAAAGCCGGTTGAGTGGAAAGAATATCAGCATGCAAAGTTGGGTTCACAGAACCTGGGTTCGTTTCATGCTCGCAGCCATCCTGGCGCTGATATTGCTTGTGCTTTTCCGGCTGCACGGCGCGTCGGCGAGCGCGGTTTCATTCGCCGATAGCTTGCGTCCCGCCGCCTGCGCGTTCGGCAGCTGAAGGCGCATCTAACGCACCCGGTACATCCATTGAATAATCCACCCCGCGCCCGGCACCCAGGCGAGGCCGGCAATCAGGTAATAGATGAACTGTCCCACGCCGCCGGAGCCCGGCAGCATCGCCGTGCCGAGCAGCATGGCCGCGAACACATAGGCGATGACGAAGGCCAGCAGCAGCAGGGTGCCGGCGAGCGCGCGTGAGGTGGGTCGGACAGGTTGATTCATGGCGCGACCATAGTGCCGGGAACGCCGGGGCTCCACCCCCCAATCACTCGATGCTTGCGCCATTGCGGCGCATTGCCGGTTGCGCGCGGCATGCCTACGTCCACTTAGCAGTCAGGAGCTTCCCATGGCCGTCGCCGACGCCCGTTTCAGCCGTGCCCGAACGCCTGGCCCAACCGGTGTCGCCCCTGCGACCGGCAACCGTGCGCTGCGCCTCTGGCTTTATGGCATGGCTGCGCTGATTTTTGCCATGGTGCTGGTCGGCGGCGCTACCCGGCTCACCGACAGCGGCCTTTCGATCACCGAGTGGCGCCCGATCGTTGGCACGCTGCCGCCGTTGTCCGACGCCGACTGGGCCGACGTGTTCGCTCGCTACCAGCAGATCCCGCAGTACCAGAAGCTCAACAAGGGCATGTCGCTCGCGGCCTTCAAGTCGATCTTCTGGTGGGAGTGGGGGCATCGGTTTCTCGGCCGTCTGATCGGCATCGCATTCGCGGTCCCGCTGCTGGTATTTTGGCTGCGTGGCCATTTGCCCGCCGGGCTCGGGCCAAAGCTCGCGGGTCTGCTGGCCCTTGGCGGTCTGCAGGGCGCGATCGGCTGGTACATGGTGCAGTCCGGTCTCGTCGACCGGGTCGATGTCAGCCAGTACCGGCTGGCGCTGCACTTAGGGCTAGCCGTCGTCATCTTCGGCCTGATCCTGTGGCTGGCGCTGGGCCTCGGCCCGAAACCCGCCCGCGTCCACCTGGGCACCACCACCGCCCGGCAGCATCTGATCGCTCGCGCCCTCGTTGTTCTGGTGTTCGCGCAGATCATCCTGGGCGCCTTCGTCGCCGGGCTTAAAGCCGGCCGCACCTACAACACCTGGCCGCTGATGGACGGCGCGCTGGTCCCTGGCGGCCTCTGGCAGTTGACGCCCTGGCATCTCAACCTGTTCGAGAATGCCGCCACCGTGCAGTTCAATCACCGCCTGCTGGCCTATGTCGTCACCGCCGCCGCCATCTGGCACGCCATCCGCATCGCGCGCACCGCCGCCGACGAGCGCGTGCGCCACACGGCCCTTCTCCTCGCCATCGCTGTGGTCGCGCAGGCCGCGCTCGGCATCTGGACCTTGCTCGCCTGGGTGCCGCTTTCGCTTGGCCTCGCGCATCAGGGCGGGGCAATCCTTGTGTTTGCGCTGGCGATCCTGCATCTATTCGCGATCCGCCGCGCCCGCTCGGAGCGGTGACCACCGGCCGCGGGCCGCCCGCGGTGCAACCGGGCCTCGGCCCACCACGCATAGGCAGCCCATGTCCCGCCTCCACGTCGTCTTCGATCTCGACGACACCCTCTATCCCGAGCGCGACTTCGCCATTGCCGGGTTCAAGGCTGCAGCCCTTTGGGCCGAGCGCGCGTTCGGCGTGCCCGATCTCCACGTCGAGATGACGCACATGCTCGACACCGGTATGCTCGGCAAGATCTTCGCGACGGTGCTGGCCAAGCACGTTCCCGATCACAAGCCCGAGCACGTGACCCAGTTCCACGGTGCCTATCGCACCGCCGAGCCGACGCTGACGCTGTTCGACGACGCTCGCGCCGCGCTCGATCACTACGGCCGGCTCGGGCCGCTCGGTTTGATCACCGATGGCACGCTTGCTATGCAGCAGAAGAAGGTGCGCGGTCTCGGCGTTGCGCCTCGTTTCGCCGAGATCGTCTACACCGACGGCCTGGGCGAGAACCGCGCTTACTTCAAGCCGCACCCGAAACCGTTCGAGGTGATGGCGTCGAAGCTCGGGTCCCCCGGCGATCGCTTCGTCTATGTCGGCGACAACCCGGTGAAGGATTTCGTCGCGCCTAATGCCATGGGCTGGACCACTGTCCAGATCCGGCGCGACGTCGGCGGCATCCACGACGCCACCCGCGAAGTGCCCGGCGGCGCCGCCCAGCACGTCGTCGGCACGCTCGCTCACCTCCCCGACCTCCTCGGTGTCTGATGCAAGGTGCGGCTGGCAATGGCGCGTCATAGGACGCAATAGACCCGGCGTCTGCGCTCGGCCGGGTTGGGGCCAGAAGAGACATCCTCACATCTGTCCAACGCTCACAACATCTGTGTAACGCTCATAATGTGGCCGCGGTGCCACATGCGAGTTTGTATTTTTGGTGAGGGCTATTTAAATCCAGTCGCTTGCTCGATGCTTCAAAAAAAGGGGTCTGTCCCGCGTCCTCTGAAAGGCTCTGAGGAGGGCGAACAAAAGAATGTCGAGCTGGGGGGAAGTATCATGTCGCCTGCCACGCCAGCGGCCTCGAGAGATGCGCCGATCCAGCTTGGGATCCGCAAAGGATCGGTCGTAGCGCCGATCGCCCTATTGCTCGCGACCATTTTGCTGTTCGTCGTCTACGCCCTGCCTTCTGGTTTCAATCAGATGGGTGCCAGTCTCGGGCTGACCCAATCCGCGAACGAGCCGCTGACGCTCGACAAGGCGGCGAAGATTTTCGAGTCCGAGGAGACACGCAAAAAACTCTGGACGACGGTGAGCGGCTTTAGCGCCTGGGAGGTCGTCGACAAGATCGCCCGCCCTCTGCTCAAGGTCTACCTCGACCAGCTGGCCTCGGATTTCGGGGCGATTTCGATAAGCCTTGTCACGACCCTTCTGCAGCTGAGCCTCTTTTCGCTGATCCCCGGACTGGCCGGCCTCATCTACCGGCGCAATTTCTCGCTCTGGTTCGCGACATCTTTTGCCGTGCTGCTCGCTATCAACTTCTCGGGGCTGTTCGGATCGCTGACCAGCGCCAAGCCCATGCCGGGATCCGGCGCGATCCTCTTTTTCATCGTTTCACAGGTTGTTCTGCTGATCCTCGCGTACCGGTTGCGGCGGCACGCCAAGGGTCTGAGTTTTCTGGCGCCGCGCGTGCAAAACTGGGCGCTCACGGCGCTGCTCGTATTCATCGGCATCGCCTGCTGGCAGGGTTGGGGTCCCGGCCATAGCACCGGCGCGGCGTCACCTGCCAAGTCTGCCGCACCGGAGCGACCGGCGGCTGCGCCGTCCGCCGCTCCCGCCGCAACCTCGACCGGTACCAGCAATACTCAGGGCACAACGATGCCTGGCGGCAAGACCATCCCGGAAGCCCCATCGGCCGGAAAGGTCGATGGGGAGAAGGTTGAGCCCGGCAGCACGACGAAAGGCATTCCGCCGTTGGCCACGGGCACCGAAAGCACGGCTCCGGCGGCGACCCCGGCAGCGCCGGCCAAGGCTCAGCAATTCACGGTGGTCCAGGACGCGGAGTCGAAGCGCAGCTGGATCTGGTCGTTCCTCGGCTCCGGCCTCACCGGCTGGATTTACAAGTGGGAGTTCATTCTGCTCGGTCTGCCATTGATTTACACCTTGCTCCGCAACTCGGCCGCTTGGACCGCGCGGATGCCGAAGAACATCATCGTCTGCCTCGATGGCACCAGCAATACGCCTGATCAGATGGAGATGGGCTTCCTGGCCCAGACCAACGTCTTCAAGCTGTTCCGGATGCTGAAGGCCGACAAGTCGGGCATGTTCGTGCCGATCGGCCAGTTCGATGCCTCGCTGTGTAAGAGGTATGGCGAGAAGCAGATCGGCTTCTACTATGCGGGCGTCGGCAACAAGTACGATAGTGATCCGATTCTGCAGACGCTGGGCATGGCCACCGGCAAGGGCGCTGCAGAAATCGTCGAGCGCGCCTACTTGGATCTGGTGCGCGTATACCAGCCGGGAGACCGGATCTTCATCTTTGGATTCAGTCGCGGCTCGGCAATTTCACGTCTGCTGGCGCGGACCATCGACGCGCGCGGCGCGCCGCGATCGGTATGGACGCTGCGCCTGTTCGGTAAACATCGGACCTTGTGGACCTCGGCCAGGAAGCAGCCGGTGCCGATCGATGTGCTCGGTTGCTGGGACACGGTCGGATCGTTCGGCGTGGCCAAGACCATCGCCGGAATCAACCTGCAACAACTCAATTTGTTCAAGGATCTGACGGTACCCGACAACGTCGCGCAGGCCTATCACATGGTCGCCCTCGACGAGAGCCGTGCGGAGTTCGAGCCGACGTTGATGGATCCCGATCCGATCCGGCCAGAGCGGATCGTCGAGGTCTGGTTTTCCGGCGATCACGCCAACATCGGTGGCGGCTGGGCAACCGACAAACTTTCAGACATCACACTCGATTTCCTGTTGAGCCGCATCAGCAGCGGTTATGCCAAGGACGGCACGACACCTCCCGGCGACGAACGGTGGGGCATGTATTTGGCTGCCACGAAGTCGAAAAAGACAGGCGTCACGTCGGATGGGGCCAGCGATGGCGTTTTAACCGTCGATCCCGATCCGCTCGGACAGGTGCGGCACTGGTTCAGCAATCTCTATAATTATCGCCCGCGCAAGCTGCCGCTGCACGCCGTCATCTCCGATACCGTGTTCACGCGCATGAAGACGTCGATGCCGGTCTATGCGCCTCAAAGCCTGTTCGACCTCAATGATGCACTCGACGCCAAGCGGGATCTGATCGAGGCCAAGGTCGGCAAACTCACGGAAACCCGGTCCTTGGATGAAGCGGAACGCACGGCCATGCTTGAGTTCAAGGACAAGTTGCGCCTGACCCGCTGGCCGCAGTATTGGGAAACCGTGGTTGCGGCCCGAGCCCCACGAGCGGTGGAACTCGTGCTGACAAACGGGCTGTTGGACAAGGCAGCGTCAAAGAATTGAGCTGGCGCGCAACCGCGCTCGAGGTTGGGCGACTGCTTGGAGTGCGCCACGCTTTGATTGCGAGTATGGTTGGGCGCGGCCAGCGCGGTGTAACTGTGGTGCACTGATCGGGTCATGTGTGCACGACGCGCGACAACGACGAAGCGCGCTTGTCGATTTTGATTGGGTCCAAAAAGGCTGCAGCCATCAATCGCGATGCCGGGACACGCGGGCCGCGTTCTCCGGGATCAAATGTCCGGATCGATCCGCCCGCCATCCCACCCCGCGCTCCGAGTTATCCCCATCTCTAAGCTCGGTTTCCTTATGTATTTTGCGGGTTTCGCAATAATTATCCATCAATCATCTTGTCATGTTTCTCATCAATACTTGGCTGATCTGTTTTTGTTGTTGACAGCGCACCGCTGTTTCAGTATGTTTCAGGTATAACGCGACAATTGGGATTGCTGCTCTCTGGGCCCCTCCAGTGGTGCCAGCGCCCTCTCGCATCCCCGCCTTCCGAGATGCACCACATCCCGCCGCCGGCCTGGGCCAGCGCGGCGATGTCGCTCTCGCGTCGCCCGCGCCAGGGCCGGGGCTCTCCACCGCCCGTCCACCGGAGATGCCACATGGCCGACGACACCGCGCCCGATTGGGCCGCGATCCGACACTGCTACGAGGAGACCGATACCCGCGCCGCCGAGATCTGCGCCCGCTTCGCGATCACACGGGGTGAGCTCGAGGCGATCCGCAAACGCCAGACCTGGATCCGCAAGTTTCCGCGTCCCTTTCCGGGAAGCAAACAACCGGCGCTGCCACCAACCCCACCAACGGCAGCTGCAACCGTTCCGCCGCGGCCATCCGCTGCCGCCGATGCTCAATCGCTACCACCACCGCCACGGGCCCGACACCCGCGTCGCGCGGCGCCAAAGCGCAAACCCGCATCGAAAACAGGCCGGACACCCGCCGCTACATCGTCTCCCCGTTCCTTGGCGTCGCTCCATGATCGCGCCACTGGCTCGCTCCAGGGACGCGAGGGGGGCGAACCCGCACAACCCGGACAACCCGCGCATACGATCTCGCCGCTCACCGCCAGCGTCCGCCGCGCGCTGGTCGCTCGCCTCGTCGCTGCGATCTCGCTGAAGCTCGAACAGCTCGAGCGCCGCATGGCCATGGATCTCGCCGCCATCGACGCAGGCGCTGCCGACGCGTCCGCCGCCACCGACCACGAGCGCGAAACCCGCGCGATTGGCGCCCTTATCGACAACCTCGGCAAAGTGACGGAGTTGGACCATGACCTCGACCGCCCCGCTGCTGGCAATGTTGCCGGAACCGCCGGCAAACACTTTGCCGCCAACGACCTCGCCGGCCACGCCGCGGCCAACAGTCTTGCCGACGAGGCGGACCGCGCACGCGGCGCATTGGCTGAGCGGCTTCACAAGATTGTCGACGCTGCCACCGGGCGATCGTAACGCCACCCTCGCGCAGTATCTCACGTCGCTGTCCGACGCCGAGATCGTCACGCTCGTCCACGATTGGCAGATCTGGGCGCGTGACGATCAGTTGCCGCCGGTCGCCACCGCGTCTGGCACGCCCTGGCGCACATGGGCCTATCTCGGTGGCCGCGGCTCCGGCAAGACGCGCGCCGGCGCCGAGTGGGTGCGCGCGGTGGCGCTCGGGCTCTGGCCGGGCGAACCCGCGGCGCGGCGCATCGCGCTGGTCGGCCCGACCCTTGGCCACGTCCGCTCCGTCATGATCGATGGTGTCTCCGGCTTGATGAGCGTTCATCCCCCGGGACAGCGCCCCCTGCACGAGATCTCGAAAGGCCAACTCGTCTGGCCGAACGGCGCCATCGCGCAGATGTTTTCTGCCGACGATGCCGAGGGCTTGCGCGGGCCGCAGTTCGACGCCGCCTGGTGCGACGAGCTCGGCCGTTGGGCGCGTGGCTCCAATCACTGGGACATGCTGCAGTTCGGCTTGCGCCTTGGCGCTCATCCCCGTCAGGTCGTCACGACGACGCCGCGCGCGACGCCCCTCATGAAGCGCATCCTCGCCGATGCCGCAACCGCCGTTACCCGCGCGCGCACCGCCGACAACGCGGCCAATCTCGCGGCCTCCTTCATCACCGAGATCACGCGCCTCTATGCCGGCACCACCCTCGGCCGCCAGGAACTCGACGGCGAGGTGATCACCGAGCGCCAGGATTCGCTCTGGCAGCGCAAATGGGTGGTCGACGCACGCATCGCTGCTCCGCCCGAGTTGAAACGGATCGTCGTCGCCGTCGATCCGCCTGTCACCGCCACCGCCAACGCGGACACCTGCGGCATCGTCGTTGCAGGCCTTGGTCCTGACGGGCGCGCCTACGTGCTCGCGGATCGCTCGCTGCAAGGCCGCGATACCACCACCTGGGCCCGCGCCGTCGTCGCCGCCTATCGCGACTTCGAGGCTGACCGCATCGTCGCCGAAGCCAACCAGGGCGGCGATCTCGTCTTGAATGTCATCCGTCAGGTCGACCCGAACGTGCCCGTCAAGAAAGTGTTCGCCTCACGCGGCAAGTACGCTCGTGCCGAGCCGGTCTCCGCGCTTTATGCGCAAGGCCGCGTCGTGCATGTCGGCGAATTTCCCGCACTCGAAAATCAGATGTGCGACTTCGGCCCCGAAGGGCTTTCCGAAGGCCGCAGCCCCGATCGCGTCGACGCGCTCGTCTGGGCGCTCTCGGAGCTGTTCTTCTCGGCCGTCGCCAACCCCACCATCCGCAGCCTCTGAGCAATGCTCGCGACGACCTGGACTTTCTAGCTGAGGTCTCATCGATCAAGTCGGATGGGGACACGCCCTACGGCGCTCCTCGGTCGATCCGTGTCGACGTTCTGGAGAACGTTGGCACTGGCACGGTCTGCGTCTACGATATCAAGACGGGGCGCAGCGGACTGACGGCGGCGCGCATGGTGGAGATCGCCAACAATGTACATTCCTATTACCCGGGCACCCGCCGGCTCCTGGTGATCGAGACGAGGCCCCGCCGATGACGACGACGCGCGATGTCAAACGGATGCTCGAACCCATGCTGGCGGAGCACGCTGACCTCGCGCTCGTCGGCCGTTTCCTGGTGCTCAAGCCGATCCGTCATCATCTGCGCTGTGTGTGCATCTACAGCACCAGCTCCGCCGATGTGTTCGATGTTCGCTGGTTCGTTTTCAATCTGTTTCATCCGCGCCTGCGCTGTCACGCCTCATGGGGCGAGAACATCGGGCCCGGTCGGCCAGGTGGGTGGCTGCTGTCGAGCCCGGACATCCCCCGCCACTTGCGCGAGACGATTGAACGGAAGGCGCTGCCGATTCTGCGGCCGATCGAGACGTTTGAACAATTCGTCGCCTTCATCCGCAAGGGCGGGACCGCGCCGGGGCGAACGATGCCGCACTGGAAGCTGCATGCCGCCAAGGACATCTTCGTAATGAGCCTTGCGCTCGGCGATCTGGACACCGCACGGCATCTGGCCGAGACGAGGCTCCAGAATTGGCCCAAGCCGACCGCGAAGGACGCGGACGTCACGATCAACAACTATCATGGCGCGATGCGCCTGATGGACCTGCTCGCCAAGAACGACCGCGCGGGGATCGCCGCGGCGCTGCACGAGTTCGAGGCCGCGACCACCAACGCCCACAAGCTGGAACCCTACTGGCAGCCGACGCCGTTCCCAATCGAAGCGATGTGACAACCGCGTCATCCGCATCCCGCTGATCCACCGCCGCGCCGCGCTCCGCATGGCGCGCGTTTGACCTTTCGACCCGCCTTCCTTGCACGACCGGCCGCCTGCAGCCCGCATCCCGGGCGCGGGCCGTATTCATTTGGAGACCACCCATGCCAGTCAACGCTTCGCTATCCGCGACGGCGCAGCGCGTCGCCGCGCGCCTCGCCCGTGCGTTTCCCTGGCCAGGTCCGCGCGCTTTCGCCCGCTCGCCTGCGCCAGCGTCGCAGAAATCCTCCGCGGCGGGTCCGCTGATCGCGTTCGAGAGCTTGCGCCGTCCGGTGTGGGCGCCGCGCGATATGACCGCCTTCGCGCGCGAAGGCTTCATGCAAAACGCGATCGTCTATCGTTGCGTCCGGATGATCGCGGAATGCGCGGGCTCGGTGCCGCTGCTGCTCTACGACGGCGACACCGAGATCGAGGATCATCCGCTGCTCGCCCTGATCGCGCGCCCGAACCCTGCGCAAACTCGCGCCGACCTGATCGAGACCCTCGTCGGGCATCTGCTGGTCACCGGCAACGCTTACCTCGAAGCGGTCTCACTAGAAGGTGACGTGCGCCAGATGCGCGGCGCGGGTGCGCAGTGGCCAACAGAAGCGCCAAGCATAAGAGAACTGCACGTACTCCGCCCCGACCGCATGAAAGTGATCCCCGGCCCGGACGGTTGGCCGGAGGCCTACGAGTACACGGTCGGCGGGCGCAGCGTGCGCCTTGCCGAACGACACGAGTTCGGGCCGCAGCCCCGTGCTGCACCTGAAGCAGTTCCATCCCGACAACGATCACTACGGCTTCGCGCCGCTGGAGGCCGCAGCCTCCGCGATCGACCTGCACAACACATCCGCGGCCTGGAACAAGGCGCTGCTCGACAACGCGGCGCGGCCCTCCGGCGCGCTGGTCTACACCTCGCGCGACGGTCACCTCTCCGGCGAGCAGTACGAGCGCCTAAAGGCCGAGCTCGAATCCGGCTTCCAGGGCGCGACCAATGCGGGCCGTCCGCTGCTGCTCGAAGGCGGGCTTGATTGGAAGTCGATGTCGCTCTCTCCGAAGGACATGGACTTTATCGAAGCGCGCCACGTCGCCGCCCGCGAGATCGCGCTGGCCTTGGGCGTGCCGCCGATGCTGCTCGGCATTCCCGGCGACAATACCTATGCGAACATGGCCGAGGCCCAACGCATCTTGTGGCGCCAGACCGTCATCCCGCTGGTCACCCGCATCGCCGATGCGCTGACGTCTTGGTTGGGCGCTTCGGATGCCTACTTCGCTTCCGCGCCGCCCTCTCAACTCCGTCTCATCCCCGACATCGACGCCATCGAAGCCCTCGCTCCCGAACGCGAGGCGCTGTGGTCCCGCCTCGAAAAAACCAGCTTCCTCACATCAAACGAAAAACGCGCCGCCATCGGCTACGCACCCCTCGCCGACGCCGACGCAAAGTTCAACCCCAACCACGACGCCCTCGGCCGCTTCACCTTCGGCGATGGCGACAACCCAAGTGATGGCAGCGGAAATTCCTTCCTCCATCCCGTTGCCAAGAGGCCAAAATCTCCGTCCAAGGACCCGACGCCTGAAAAGCAACCAATCGATCCCAAAAAGCCGGTAGAGAGCACTGCACCTCGCATCGACCCTGGATCGACGCCTGGCGGTCAGCGGTTGACAAAACATGGTCGGGAGCAAGCCACGGATCGGAATTTTACTGACAAAAACATAGACGATATCGTGCAAAACAACCGCAGGATCTCAAATGGCGTAGATGACCAAGGTCGGAAGACATGGCGACACACAGACTCCCGTGGAAATACAGTAATTCTAAATGAAGAGGGCGGCGTCGTCTCTGTCTTTTCGACAATGCCTGGCGGCCCATACATCCCGAAACCATGAGGAGTACTCTATGGAACAAGAAATGACGCAAGATACAGCTGAAGGCCTACTGCATGAATTAGGCTTTGCGCTCGCTGCAGGCTGGACAATGCACCGAGAAACGAGCGGGTTTCGGGTCGCTCCGCCAGAAGCCATGAATGTGGATCCTGTACTACGAACCAGACTGCGCGCTGAGGTTTGGCGATTGGCGCAGTTCGTTGCGTATTCCGCTTTCGTGAGCATAGAGAAGATGTCAGACAGTGGTTATGCAATTAAATCACGTCGTGATGATGGGGCCGGCTTCATGATTATCATTGAAGCCGCACCAAGCAGCCAACCCGATCACAGACCAAAACCCCCGGCTGATGAATGATGCCCATCGTCAATTGAAAAAACTGTCGCTTGCGCACTGGCTCGGCGCGGGTGCGCGGCCGGTTGCGCAGTGGGCATCCGAAGGTCAAACAAAAGTCCCGCTTCGCTTCGTCCCCGACCTCGACAGCATCAAAGCCCTGGCCCCCGAACGCGAGGCGCTCTGGTCCCGCCTCGAGAAAACCAGCTTCCTCACGTCAAACGAGAAACGCGCCGCTATCGGCTACGCCCCGCTCGATCCTCCACCGCCCGCCGCCGACAAGTTCAATCCCCACCACGACGCCCTCGGCCGCTTCGCCACTGGCGGTGGCGGGGCAGAAGGTGGCGTTCAGCCCTTGGCGTTCAGGCCACGCAGAGGAGCGTTGGGTGCAGGCAAGAAGCCTGCACCGTCAAAGTCACCCGAGCAAGCAACGAAGCCAACGCCTCCGAATGACGGTATCCAGCAATACAAGAAGCCAAAGGAAGGCGTCAGTGGCAAAGAAGGTGCGAAGAACATACCATCCTGGGTACAAGGAGAACGCCCCTTTGTAGGCGAGGACGGAAAGGCGTTCGCAAAGCGGTTGTTGGATCAGAAGTATGGCGAAGGCAACTACAAGACTGGCCCGAGTTCCGAATTCAATCAGTTGAAAAAATACGGTAACCGCGCGTTTGAATGAGCAAGCGATTACGTTGAGGCGAAAGGAAAGAAACATGGACAAAGTTTTTGTGTTGCATCACGTTGTAGAAACGACAACGAATGAGGATGCTAAGTTGATTGGCATTTACTCATCGCAAGAATCGGCGAAAGCCGCGATTGCGAGACTCCGAACCAAACCAGGGTTTCGATTGCCGAATGGAGAGTTTACAATTGACGTCTACGAAGTGGATGAAGATAATTGGAGGGAAGGCTTTGGCACCGAGTAAATCGATGTCGCCGTCGATGACCCCAACATGGCCGTCGTGCCGAAGGCGCGCGCGATAGACCACCGTGATCCCACTCGTCACCCGCATCGCCGACGCGCTGACGTCTTGGTTGGGCGCTTCGGATGCCCACGATGTCGAGGACGCGCTTTCAGCGCGATGCATCCGCGCCGTCCTCTCAACTCCGTCTCATGCCCGAAATCGACGCCATCGAAGCCCTCGCTCCCGAACGCGAGGCGTCCTGCCGAAGGCAGGCAGGCATGAGTGTGGTCCCGCCTCGAGAAAACCAGCTTCCTCACGTCAAACGAGAAACGCGCCGCCATCGGCTACGCTCCCCTCGCCGACGCCACCTCACTTGACGGCGATCCAATCGAGCCCCCCGCCAACCCCGACACCTTCGCCGACAAATTCAACCCCGGCCACGACGGCCTCGGCCGCTTCACCACCGGCGACGGCCAGTTGCCGCCCGCGCCCCTGAAACACCTTGTCCCCCGCGATCCGCCTCAACCCGGAGCCTATCCCGCATGTCCGAACGCCATCGCCAATTCCAAGCGCCGCACGCGCAACCCGACGTGAACATCGCCGCTGACGGCACCTTCGAAGGCTATGCCTCGCTCTTCAATCGCGAGGACCTCGGCCACGACGTTGTGCTGCCCGGCGCCTTCCGTGAGACGCTCGCCCGGCGCGGCGCCGCTGGCGTCAAGATGCTCTTCCAGCACAATCCGGCCGAGCCGATCGGTGTCTGGGACACTCTCGTCGAGGACGCCCGCGGCCTCTTCGTCCGTGGCCGTCTGATGCCCGACGTCGCCCGCTCGCGTGAGGTGCTCTCCCTGATGCGCGCAGGCGCCATCGACGGCCTGTCGATCGGCTTCCAGGCGGTGAAGGCCCGGCGCGATCGTGCGCGCGGCGTTCGCAATATCGAAAAGATCGACCTTTGGGAGATTTCCGTCGTCACCTTTCCGATGTTGCCCGAAGCACGCGTGTTCGCCGTCAGCCCCAAGCACCAAGTGCCAGCCAGCCTCGCCTCACGCAATGTCGCATCGCACTGCGCTGCAACAGACATCCAAGCCGCCGCCGCGCGCATGCGCCATCGCCTCGATCGCCACAGCCGCGAGTTGGCGCGCTTCGACCCGCACGTCTTGCCGGAGGCGAGCGCGCTCGCTTCCCAGCTCGCCGGCGAGCGCGTCCTCGTCAACCTGATGCGCCTCGCCGCCCTCGAACAGAAGCGCTTCAATCCTGGCCAACTTCGCGTTCCCGCCGGAGAGACAGGCGGCGGCCAGTGGACAGACGGCGACGGCTCGACACCCGATGCCTTCGATGACGCTGCCATCGAAAGCGGCGACCCCGCTGATGAAACAGATGACGACCTGACATGGACTGAAACAGACAGAGAGACCCTGCTCCATCTCGCAGCATCTTCCGGCAAGCCTTTGCCGCCTGGCGCGATCCGTTCATTGTATCGTGACTCCACGGGTCACCACTTGCTACCGCTTGCCGAGGTCCAGCTGCGCAGCAACATTTTGTCCCCCGATGCCGTTGACATCTTGAGCCGGCGGACGCTCGGGAGTAGCGGCCAATTGAAAGACCAGAGTGATCCCGCCAATCCGCATCGCGGGCGGTCGGCCGAGCACCGCGCGTATTCGGCAGGTGTCAATGAGTTGACGGACCGCTTTATCAAGGACAACGGTATCGACAAGGCCAATCCGATGACCCGCGAGCAGGCCGTGCGATTGGGCGATGCGATCGACAACAGCCGGGATCCTCGCATTCGCAGCTTCAACGATGCGGTCAAGAGTTACATAGGCCAGCGATCAGGGAGACGAGGTAGTGGACGTTCTGGTAGCAGGGGCGGTGGCCGCGGCCATGAGTAGAGCATGCAGCGAGGCAGTCGGTTCAGCGAGGGTTTTGCCGTCATGAGTGATCACAACCTGGATGAGCTAGATGCCGCCTATGATGCGGCTGACAGACTCTATGACGATAAGAAGTTCGACGATGCGCTGCCGATCTTAAACCGGCTTGTCGAGGTCGACTATCCGCCAGCCTATTTTTTGATGGCCTCCTATGAATTCTACCATCGTGAGCAGGCTGACGCTTTGCCGTGGCTGAAAAAACTCGAGTTGGCGGCGGCGCGCGACGATGCGGATGCGTGCTTCCGCTGTTACCACGCTTACCGCATGAACTGGGCGATGATAGGTGGTTTCGAAACGCAGCGCATCGGCAGCGATTATCTTCGCCGCGCAGCGGAGTTGGGGCACGTGCAGGCACAGAACATGCTGGCGGAAGAGCATCGGAGCGGGGCCAACGATCAGGAGAAGAGCGAATCCCTGTTTCTGTACTGGGTGCAGAAGGCGATTGCAGGCGGCAGCGAGGACGCTGTTTACAACTATGCGAAGTGGCTCACCGACAAAAAGCGTCTGGTGCCCGACGACCTGCTCGCCGACCTCGCTGCCCTCGCGAAAGAGTATCCAAACGCCGCCAAACTCCTTGCCCGTATCAAACGGGCCTGCAATCCCAAGACGTGAACTATTTGCAATCGGATGTGCCTCAGCTTACTGACGGCGGCACGCGTGCTCGAGCCCTACTGAGAGCCATCGCCGTTTCCCGCCGAACTCGACAGTCCCTCCGAGATCGACCCGGTTTGAGTGTCGTCGCTTCCCAGCTCGCCGGTGAGCGCGTCCTCGTCAACCTGATGCGCCTCGCCGCCCTCGAACAGAAGCACTTCAATCCGGTTGAACCGCGCGCGTCTCGGTAAATCACGCTCATCTCATGTGTTCGCTGACGGAAGGCCCGCTTCGTGCGGTTTGTCCGACAGCGCTGCTGTGCGCAGCGCCGCGCGTGCACGCCCAACCCCAGCCATTCGCCGCGACGACCACGCATCGCGTGGTCCGGCCCAGTCATGAAAGGACGCATCCGCCGCCAAGCACGAACCGCCAAATTACGAAAACCCTGCAATCCCTCACGACCCACCACCCACCCAAACGCAAGGACGTCCCATGCACGATACCAACACGCCCATCGAGACCAAAGTGGTCGACCAGCCGGCCGACCCGCGTACGGCCTTCGCCGACACCATGCGCGCCTTCGAGAGTTACAAGGAAACCAATGAGCGCCGTCTCGCCGAGATCGAGCGCCGTGGCGCCGCCGATCCCGTTACCCTCGACCAGATCGCCCGGCTCGACCAGGCCATGGCTGACAGTCAGCGGCGCATCGACGAACTTCAACTGAAGTCGCAGCGCCCGAGCCTTGGTGGCTCGACGCCGGTTTCACACGCCAGCTTGCAGCACAAGTCCGCCTTCGATGGTTACATCCGCAAAGGCGAGGCGCGCAATCTGTTGGATCTCGAAGGCAAGGCGCTCTCCGTCGGCTCCAACCCGGATGGCGGCTACCTCGTACCCGCCGAGACCGAGCGCGTGGTCAACGGCGCATTGCGCGACATCTCGCCGATCCGCGCCATTGCCGGCGTGCGACAGGTGTCGGGTTCGGTCTACAAGAAGCCGTTCTCGCTCACGGGCCCCGGCACCGGCTGGGTGGGTGAGACGGCGGCGCGCTCCGAGACCACGTCGCCGACGCTCGCCGAACTGTCATTCCCGACGATGGAGCTCTATGCGATGCCGGCCGCGACCGCTTCGCTGCTCGACGACGCCGCCGTCAACATCGACGAGTGGATCGCCGACGAGGTCCGCATCGCCTTCGCCGAGCAGGAGGGTGCGGCCTTCGTCAACGGCAACGGCGTCAACAAACCACGCGGTTTCCTCGATTACCCGAAGGTCGCCAACGCCTCCTGGAGCTGGGGCAACATCGGCACCATCGCGACGGGTGTCGCCGGCGCCTTTCCGGCAACCAACCCGACCGACAAACTGATCGATCTCGCCTATTCCGTGAAGAGCGCCTACCGCGCCAACGCACATTTCGTCATGAACCGGGCGACGCAGGCGCAGATCCGCAAGTTCAAGGATGCCGACGGCAACTACATCTGGCAGCCCTCGCAACGTCCCGGTGAAGCGCCGACACTGCTCGGTCATCCGGTCGCTGAATCCGAGGACATGCCGGACATCGCCACCGACGCCTACGCGATCGCTTTCGGCGACTTCCGCCGCGGCTATCTCGTCGTCGACCGCGTCGGCATCCGCGTGCTGCGCGATCCCTACTCGTCGAAGCCCTACGTGCTCTTCTACACGACGAAGCGCGTTGGCGGCGGCGTGCAGGACTTCAACGCGATCAAGCTGATGAAGTTCGGCGTCTGATCGACGCCTGACGAGACGGGGACGGGAGCCGACGCGGCGCATCGGGTCGATCGACCCCGCCGCACCCCCGGCGACCCGTCCCCACCCGTTCCTCTCTGACTGCACCCCAAACAATCCGGAACCCCAAATGGCCCTCGTCATGACGAGCGGGCCCGCCGTCGAGCCAGTCACGCTGGCCGAGGCGAAGGCCCATCTGCGCGTGGACGGCACCGCCGAGGACGCGCTCATCCAGAGTCTCATCATCACGTCGCGACTGCATGTCGAGGCGGCGCTGGGTCTGGCACTGATCACACAGAGCTGGACCTACACGCTCGACCGCTGGCCCAAATCGCTGCGCCTCACCTTGCCGTTGCGACCTGTCGCCGCGATCAGTCAGGTGCGCTTGTGGCGCCGCGACAACAGTAGCGAGATCGTGCCAGCCTCGTCGTTCTTTCTCGATGGCTTGGGTTTGCCGGCGCGGCTTGTCTGGCTCGGGCCCGAGCCGGTGGCCGCACCCGATCGTTCGGTGAACGGCATCGAAATCGGCCTCACCGCCGGTTTCGGCGCGACGCCCGGGCACGTCCCCGCCACCATCCGCCACGCGCTGCTCCTGCTCATCGCCCACTGGTACGAGAACCGCGAGCCCGTCGAGATCGGCTCGGCGGTCAACGCCATTCCGGCGATGGTTTCGGAGTTGCTGGCGCCGCATCGCCGGAGGCGCCTGTGAGCAACCTTCGTGCCGGCGCGCTGCGCCACCGGATGGCGCTGCAGGCCGCCCAACGCGTCGGCGATGGCGGCGGCGGCGCCATCGAAACGTGGTCCGACGTCGCCGAGGTCTGGGCGCGCATCGCCCCGGTTGGAGGCAACGAGCGCGTGCTGGCGGAGGCGATCACCGGCCAGGTCACCCACGAAATCACCATCCGCCACCGCAGCGACGTGCGCCCGGCGATGCGGTTCCGCTTTGGTGCCCGCATCTTCGAGATCGTCACCGCGCGCGATGTCGACGAACGTCGGCGCATGCTGCGCTGCCTCTGTCGGGAGGATATGCTGTGAGAATTGACGTCCGCTTGACCGGGCCGGTGCCTCGCGCGCTCGCCCCGTTGCGTGCCCGCATCGCGAACGCCGCGTCGCGGCTGGTGGCCACGCGCCTGCGCCGCCGCCGCCCCGATCCCTTGGGATCGGCCGACCCCGCAGCCGATCCTTTCGCTTCGAACGCGATGTCGGCTCGCGATCGGTCATCCGCGACGGCGCCAGCGCCTAGTCCTGCAGCTTCGACCGGCGAACCACAACTCGCAACATCGACACATTCGTCACCTGCCGCCGGCCCGCGCATCGGTCCCCATTTTAGCTAGAGGAACAATCGCCCATGTCCGCTTCGAGTTGGGCGCTGCAACAGGCGCTCTATGCGACGATTGCCGCCGATGCGGCGATCGTCGGGTTGCTCGGCGCCCCGCGCATCTTCGACGATGTGCCGCAACGCGCCGAGTTTCCCTATCTCACGATCGGCCAGTCGATGGTGCGCGACTGGAGCACGGGAACCGAGGGCGGCGACGAGCATCTGCTCACGCTGCACGTCTGGTCCCGCACCGAAGGCCGCCGCGAGACCCACGCCATCATGGGTGCGCTGAAAGAGGCGCTGCATGATCGCGCGCTGACGTTGGCTGGCCACCGCCTGGTCAATCTGCAGCACGAGTTTTCCGACGCCCGGCGCGAGCCCGATGGCGAAACCTATCACGGCATCGTTCGCCTTCGGGCCGTCACGGAAGTTCTCTAGTCGCGGTGTCAGCTGCCCACTTCGCAGCCGCACCGGTGCCTATCCGACGGCGCCAACAAGAAATGGCACGCTCCGCTCGCCACCATCGCACCCGTCATCGCCGCGCAGGCCGGGACCCACGACCGACCGCCTGCAGCCCGCATCCCGGGCGCGGGCCGTATTGATTTGGAGACCACCCATGCCAGTCAACGCTTCGCTATCCGCGACGGCGCAGCGCGTCGCCGCGCGCCTCGCCCGTGCGTTTCCCTGGCCAGGCCCGCGCGCTGTCGCGCCCGGCGGCCAAACAAAGGCGCCGGATGCGCAGTGGGCATCTGAAGGCGCAATAAGAATCCCATCCGAAGCGCCCAACAAAAAATCCTCCGCGGCGGGTCCGCTGATCGCGTTCGAGAGCTTGCGCCGTCCAGTGTGGGCGCCGCGCGACATGGCCGCCTTCGCGCGCGAAGGCTTCATGCAGAACGCGATCGTCTATCGCTGCGTTCGCATGATCGCGGAATGCGCGGGCTCGGTGCCGCTGCTGCTCTACGACGGCGACACCGAGATCGAGGATCATCCGCTGCTTGGCCTCATCGCGCGTCCCAATCCCGCGCAGACCCGCGCCGATCTGATCGAAACTCTGGTCGGGCATCTGCTGGTCACCGGCAACGCTTATCTCGAAGCGGTGTCACTCGGCGCGGATGCGCGTCCCTCGGGACAAGCCCGAGGGCATGCGGCATCTGAAGCGCCAAGAATAAGAGAGCTGCACACCTTGCGCCCCGACCGCATGAAAGTGATCCCCGGTCCTGACGGCTGGCCGGAAGCCTACGAATATACGGTCGGCGGGCGCAGCGTGCGCCTCGCGAACGACACGACTTCGGGCCGCAGCCCCGTGCTGCACCTGAAGCAGTTCCATCCCGACAACGATCACTACGGCATGAGCCCGCTGGAAGCCGCAGCCTCCGCCATCGACCTGCACAACACGTCGGCGGCCTGGAACAAGGCGCTGCTCGACAACGCGGCGCGTCCCTCCGGCGCGCTGGTCTACACGTCGCGTGACGGCCACCTCTCCGGCGAGCAGTACGAGCGTCTCAAGGCCGAACTGGAATCCGGCTTCCAGGGCGCGACCAATGCGGGCCGTCCGCTGCTGCTCGAAGGCGGGCTTGATTGGAAGTCGATGTCGCTCTCTCCGAAGGACATGGACTTTATCGAAGCGCGCCACGTCGCCGCCCGCGAGATCGCGCTGGCCTTGGGCGTGCCGCCGATGCTGCTCGGCATTCCCGGCGACAATACGTACGCGAACATGGCCGAGGCCCAACGCATCTTGTGGCGCCAGACCGTTTTGCCCACTCGTCACCCGCATCGCCACCGCGCTCTCGTCTTGGCTTTCGCCGGCCTACGGCGATGCCCTTCGACTGAAACCGGATCTCGATCAGCTCGCGGCCCTCGCGCCCGAACGCGAAGCCCTGTGGTCCGCACTCGAAAAGACATCCTTCCTCACGCCCAACGAAAAGCGCGCGGCCATCGGCTACGCGCCGTTGCCGGATGCAACCCAGTCACCGCCCGACGACGGCACCGAACACCCCGTCTCCCCCAAGTACAGCCCATCGCAACCCCGCGACGCCATCGGCCGCTGGACCGACGGCGATGGTGACGGAGGCGAAAGCAACGCTGATCCGTTCGTTCAGCAAGTTGCCAAGAAGCCAGGCGGAGTTCCAAAAGAGCTGTGGAATCTGACTGTCCAGAAGTTCATCTCGCAGTTCTGCAACAAATCAATTTCCGAAGTCATGCCGGGTGAGTTTCTTGACACTACGATCAGCGAAGTTATTGACCTCGCAAAGGGCGGTGACGCTCGGGCGCGAACATGCAAGAAGCTGCTTGAGCGTCGGCGCTACAGAAAAGGAGAATAGTCATGACGAAAAAAGATGGCCTCCAACGGATATTGGATTTCTTGGATGTGCTGAACAGAAAAAGTGTCGAATTCCATATTGATCAGCAGGCGCCTGATAGCCTTACTGTCACATTCGCACTAGTCGGCAGCCGCATCGAGGTCGATTTCGATGTGGATATGATGCAGTACAGTATTTTCAAAGGAGACGAGGCGATTGAGCTTGACGAGCGGAAATTGTTCGAACTTATCGAGGAAAAAAAACAATGAGAGGCAGCTCTGCCGCCGGAGGGTGAAGCGTCCTGCTGGTGGCGGGCGAGGTTGAGTGTGGTTCTCCCTCGAAAAGGCCCGCACTCGAAAAGACATCCTTCCTCACGCCCAACGAAAAACGTGCCGCTATCGGCTACGCCCCACTCGCCAACTCGGCATCACCGCCACCACCCGCCGCCGACGCAGCCGCCAAGTTCAATCCGCACCACGATGCGCTTGGCCGCTTCACCTACGGCGACGGTGACGACAGTCTTGTTCATCCAATTGCCAAAAAGCCTCCGCCGTCTTCACCTCCACCGAAGCAGCAACAGCCGCAGCCGAAAAAACCTCCAGAACCGCAAAAAACCGAGGACATCCTTAAGCCTTCGGGTAGAGATATCGGGGATCGAATTCCGGGCGCCGGTGACAATATAAGAACTGTTCCGCCGGGCGAGTTCGATCAGCTCAAAAGCAAACTGCTTGACGGAGCGAAGGAAATTTCACCACCGAAGGACTATCCCGGGAAGTGGTACCAACGACCCGACGGAACAATCGTCGGTGCTAGAGAAAGTACGACGAGTGGACCGACACTCGAAATTGTCGACGGCAAATCCAGCGGCTTGAAGAACGGATATAAGGTGCACAGAAAATGACAGATGACGCGCGCCACATCGACTATAGGACAACGATCAGCGAATGGATCGCCCAGCTCCCTGGAGAGCTTCCCGTTGATGCTGTCGGCCTATGGCAAATTGTGCCCGCCGGTCGCGATGGGTTTGGTCTTTCGGGGTCTGAATTGAACGAGTTCGTTCGTCGCGGCATTTTTGCCTTGCTTGATGCCGGGGCGATCCCTGTTCGTCATGAACGTGGTTCCGGCTATGACTGGTCTGAACAGCGCCAATACGGGGAAGGGCGCGAGGTCATAACGCAGGCTATCATATCAGAATGGCAGTCTATGCCCGACGATCCACTGGTTCTCTGCGGTGAGGGAGTTTGGTTCGCCCGACCATCGGCTGGAACGAGATACGTGAAGTCGGCCTAATTCGCAGTTCCACCCCGCCAACGATCATTACGGCCTGTCGCCGCTGGAGGCCGCCGCTTCCGCGATCGACCTGCACAATATTGGGTTGCGCATCTTCGACACGACACGTCGGCGGCCTGGAACGTCCTGCCGGAGGCGGGCCGATTGAAGTGCCTTGCTCGACAACGCGGCGCGGCCCTCCGGCGCGCTGGTCTACACCTCGCGTGACGGTCACCTCTCCGGCGAGCAGTACGAGCGCCTCAAGGCCGAGCTTGAAACCGGCTTCCAGGGCGCGACCAATGCGGGCCGTCCGCTGCTGCTCGAAGGCGGGCTTGATTGGAAGTCGATGTCGCTCTCTCCGAAGGACATGGATTTCATCGAGGCGCGCCACGTCGCCGCGCGTGAGATCGCGCTGGCCTTGGGCGTGCCGCCGTCTTGCCGGAGGCGAGCAAGCTAATCGGCTCGGCATTCCCGGCGACAATACGTACCCGAACATGGCCGAGGCCCAACGCATCTTGTGGCGCCAGACCGTTTTACCCCTCGTCACCCGCATCGCCGACGCGCTCGGTCGCAATCCGGCGCCTGGCTTCAGCCTGACACCGTCCACGGCTTCCCGCCGACGTCGATGCCGCCAGGCGCCTGCCCGGCTCGTCGCGCTGGTCCCAACCAAGCCAACAACGGCCCCGCGAGGGGCCGTTGTCGTTTCGTATCCACCCACCCCCGTCAAAAGCTCAACCAAGGACCCCCATCATGGCTGCCCAGAAAGGCAAAGATCTACTCCTTAAAGTCGATAGTACCGGCACCGGCTCGTTCACGACGGTCGCCGGGCTGCGCTCGCGCTCGATTTCATTCAATGCCGAGACCGTCGATACAACCCACTCGGAGTCCGCCGGCCGCTGGCGCGAGCTGCTCGAGGGCGCTGGCGTGAAGGCGACGCGTGTCGCAGGCGCCGGCATCTTCAAGGATGCGGCGTCCGACGCGATCGTGCGTGATTACGTCTTCAACGGCACCATCCGCGCCTGGCAGATCGTCATTCCCGATTTCGGCACTGTGCAGGGGCCATTCCAGATCAGCTCGTTCGAGCTCTCGGGTCGGCATGACGGCGAGGTCGCGTTCGAAATCGCGCTCGAGTCGGCCGGCGAGCTGGCCTTCACCGCGCTCTGATCATCCCGCGCGCTACAGGAGACGTTTCATGCCCAATCAGCACCGTGGTGAGATCGAGGGCTTGCTCGACGGCCGCGCCTACAAGTTGTGTCTGACGCTCGGCGCACTGGCTGAGCTCGAGTTTGCTTTCGGCGATCAGGACATGCTGGCACTCGCCGAACGGTTTGCCACCGGCCGGCTTGCTTCCCGCGACGCCGTTCGCATCATCGGTGCGGGGTTGCGCGGCGCCGGTCACGATATCGCTGACGACCAGGTCGCGCGCATGCAAGGAGAAGGCGGCGCATCCGGCTTCGTCGATATCGTCGCGCGCTTGCTCGGCGCAACCTTTGGTCCATCAGAGGCGGACCGGAGCCAGCCGCCGTCGCCATCCGGTCGCGGACCCGCCGAGGTGCCCGAAACGCCTGCCCCTTTCCCTGGGACGAGGTGATGGCGGCCGGCCTCGGGCTGCTCCGGCTTCCACCCGCCCAGTTCTGGGCGATGACACCGCGCGAGCTGGCGGCCGCCATGCGCGGGCTGACCGGAACCGCCAATCCATCGCGACCGTTGGTGCGCGGCGATCTCGACGAGTTGATCATCCGTTTTCCCGATACACAGTGAGGTTTCATCCATGGACGATCTGCCCCTCGGCGACATTCAAGTCGCCATCAAAGCCGATACGACCGATCTCGAGCGCAGCCTCGAGAAAACCAGCAAGCTGGGCCTGCAGTTCGGCCGCACGCTCACGTCCGCGTTCGAAGGCGTCGCCCTGAAGGGCACAAGTCTCGGTGATACGATCAACTCGCTGGGACTGAAGTTGTCGAGCCTCGCGTTCCGCGCGGCATTCAAACCCTTGGAGCAGGGGATCGGTTCCCTGTTCGGAAATCTGCTCAGTGGGGCCGGCGGTGCGATGGCTCAGCCTGGTGTGGCGGCGCAAAGTATGCCGACGCCGTTCGCGAAGGGGGGTGTCATAGCCGCGCCGGTCGCCTTTCCTTTCGGCCAAGGCGTCGGGCTTGCCGGTGAGCGGGGCGCTGAAGCCATCATGCCGCTCGCGCGTGGTCCGGATGGCCGGCTCGGAGTCGCTGCAAGTGGCACCGGCGGCGCCGTCGTCACGTTCAACATCACGAGCCCGGACGCCGATAGTTTCCGCCGCTCGGAAGCGCAACTATCCGCCATGCTGGCGCGTGCCGTTGGTCAGGGCCAGCGAAACCTCTGATCTCGATAACGCACGAGCTGTGCGTCCCGAGCCACTACTGAGCCAAGCGCAGTTGTTTGGCTCGCCTTCTCCCACTCCACTTGGGGAGAGGGTTGGGGTGAGGGGGCTTCAGCCAACAGCACACCGGCGCGAGTTCCCCCGCGTTGCGATCTCGACCTTTCACCACCCACAGGAAGGCGCGCGGATCAGCGCGTGAGCTTGCGCTGCATCTGTCTTGTCCGCGGCCACGGGCCGCCGGCGCAAGCGCCGCCCCCGCGGAGCGCCCGCGCGTTGCGATCTCGACTATTCCCCACCCACAGGAAGGCGCGCGGATCAGCGCGTGAGCGAACCATGCCCACTCCCTTTCACGACGTCAGATTCCCCACCGATATCTCGCGCGGCGCACAGGGCGGGCCGGAGCGCCGCACCGATATCGTGGTGCTCGGCTCAGGCTTCGAGGAGCGCAACGCGCGCTGGGCGCACTCCCGCCGCAGCTACAATGCCGGCTATGGCGTCAAATCGCTCGATGCACTGCATCAGGTGATCGCGTTTTTCGAGGAGCGGCGAGGCCGCCTGCATGGGTTTCGCTGGAAGGATCATGGCGACTGGACATCCGGCGCACCCGAAGCGGCGGTCACCATGCTCGATCAGTCGCTCGGCCTCGGCACCGGCACGCACGCCGATTTCCAGTTGGTCAAGCGCTACGGACAGGCCTATGCGCCCTACGACCGCGAAATCAAGAAACCGGTTGCGGGCTCGGTGGTGATCGCGGTGGCCGGAACGGCGCAGACAGCTGGTGTCGATTTCGATGTCGACCAGGCAACGGGCATCGTCACGTTCCGCGCGGGACGCATCCCCGCGGCGGGTGCAGCCATCACGGCTGGCTTCGCCTTCGATGTTCCCGTTCGCTTCGATACCGACAAGCTCGAAATTTCCATTCAGGGCTTCCGACACGGTGCCATCCCGGCGATCCCGATCGTCGAGATCCGGATCTGAGTGGGGCCCCGTGCGACATGCGCCGCACACGTCGTCCGTCGCGGAATTGCGATCGAACCCGAAAGGTTGTCTCATGAAAACGCTTGCCGCCGGCCTCCAGGCTCACCTCGATACCGGTGCCACGACACTTTGCTGGTGCTGGCGGATCACGCGCCGCTCCGGCGAGCGCTTGGGCTTCACCGACCACGACCGCGACCTCGTCTTCGATGGCACCACGTTCGAAGCGGCGACCGGCTTCACGGCTAGCGAGATCCGCGACTCGATCGGCCTCAGCGTCGACAATCTCGAGGTCGAGAGCGCGCTGGTCTCGACGCGCCTGTCCGAGGCCGCGCTCGCCGCCGGTGACTTCGACGATGCCGCGGTCGAGATCTTCCGGGTCAATTGGTCGGCGCCGGAGCAACGCGTCGTGATGCGTCGCGGCTCGCTCGGAGAAGTGCGGCGGACCAGCACCGCGTTCACGGCGGAGGTCCGCGGGCTCGCCCATTACCTGCAGCAGCCCAAGGGGCGCGTCTTCCAGTTCGCCTGCGATGCGGCGCTCGGCGATCCGCGCTGTGCTGTCGATCTCGGGGCCGCCACCTATCGGGCGGCAATCGCGATCCACACCGTCGAGTCGCCTCGATCGTTCGCCACGACCGCGCTGACGGCCTTTGCCGATGGCTGGTTCACGCACGGCCTCGCGTCGTTCACGTCGGGGGCCAATACCGGTCGCGCTATCGAGATCAAGCGCCATACGCTGATCAGCGGCACGGCGCGCATCGAGCTTTGGCAACCGCTTGTCGGTGCGCTGGCGCCCGGCGATCTCGTGACGTTGACGGCGGGCTGCAACAAGCAGTTCGCGACCTGCCGCGAGAAGTTTGCCAACACCATCAACTTTCGCGGCTTCCCGCAGATGCCGGGCAACGACTTCCTGGCATCGCCGCGCCGTCCGAGCGGATCCTGAGGGGGAGCGCCATGAACCCACACTTGCCATCTCCGGGCCTGATCACGCGCGCCTTGGTCGTCGGCCTCGCGCGTCGCTGGATCGGCACGCCCTATCACCACCAGGCGAGCCGGCTTGGCGCCGGTGTCGATTGTATCGGTCTGGTGCGCGGCGTGTTTCGAGATCTCTATGGGCAGGAACCCGGTGCATTGCCCGGCTACTCCCGTGACTGGGCCGAAGCGACTGGTGTCGAGACACTGCTGACAGCGGCCCGCGCACATCTGGTTGCGGTCGAGCCGCTGGCCGCCCGGCCGGGCGACGTCCTCGTCTTTCGCTATCGGCCGCGACTGGTGGCCAAGCACGCGGCGATCCTCACGGCCCCGGACGCCATGGTGCATGCGCTCGAAGGCGCAGCCGTCGCCGAAGTTTCATTGTCGCCGTGGTGGCAACGCCGTCTGGCTGGTGCCTTCTCTTTTCCTGGGATGATCGACTGATGGCAACTCTTGCTCTTTCCGTTGCTGGCGCCGCGATTGGCGGCGCGGTTCTGCCCGCCGGCATCTCGGTGCTCGGCGCAACAATTTCCGGTGCCGTCATCGGCCAGCAGGCCGGCGCGCTCGCCGGCTCCGTCATCGATCAGGCGCTGTTCTCGACCAGCGGGCAATCGCGCGCCGTCAGTGGACCCAGGCTCTCTGATCTCAAGGTCACCACCTCGATCGAGGGCGCTGCCATTCCGCGCCTCTTCGGTCGGGCCCGGCTCGGCGGCCAGTTGATCTGGGCGACCGATCTCGAGGAGGAAGCCGTCACGACCCGTGGCGGCAGCGGCAGCGGCAAGGGGCGGGCGTCGTCAGGCGGCAGTGCCGTCACGCGCACTGACTACCGCTATTTCGCCAACGTTGCGATCGCGCTTGCAGAAGGTCCGATTACCGGCATCGGCCGCGTCTGGGCGGATGGCAGCGAACTCGATCTCTCGCAGTTCACGTGGCGTCTCTATCACGGCACCGAAACCCAGAACCCGGACAGCCTGATCGTCGCCCGCGAGGTGGCCACGCTTGCGCCGGCCTATCGCGGCGTCGCCTACATCGTCTTCGAGCATCTGCCGCTCGCCGCGTTCGGCAACCGCATCCCGCAATTCTCGTTCGAAGTCTACCGCGCCACCGATCCCTTCGAGAGTGAGATCCGCGCCGTCGTCATGATCCCGGGTTCGGGCGAGTTCGTCTATGCCACGGAGCCGGTGACGCGCCGCATCGGGGCTGCGCAAAGCGAGGCCGAGAACACACACACGTTGCGCGGCGGCACCGACTGGGATGTGGCGCTCGATCAACTGGCCGAGACGTTGCCAAATGCGAAATCCACCTCGCTCGTCGTCAGCTGGTTCGGCTCGGATCTGCGCGCCGATCAATGCCTCGTCCGACCGGCGGTCGATACCACGGACAAAGAGACAAACCCGATCGCGTGGAGCGTCGCAGGCCTCACGCGGTCGTCCGCGCCGGTCGTCAGCGCCATCGGCGACCGGGCCTCGTACGGCGGCACACCCTCGGATCAAACCGTCGTTGCCGCCATTCGCGATCTGAAGGCGCGCGGTCACAAAGTTCTGCTGACGCCGTTCATTCTGATGGACATCCCGTCCGGGAATGCGCTGCCTGATCCCTATTCGACGTCGGCCTCGCAGCCCGCCTATCCCTGGCGCGGGCGCATCACCGTCGCGCCGGCGCCGGGCCGCCCCGGCACACCCGACAAGACGCCGGCGGTGGCGGCTGCTGTCGCAAACTTCGTCGGCACAGCGTCGCCCGCGCACTTCGGCCTCGACGGCGAGACCGTTGTCTATACCGGCCCCGTCGAATGGACGCTTCGCCGCCAGATCCTGCATTATGCCAAGCTCGCTGTGGCCGGCGGCGGCGTCGACGCCATCGTCATCGGCACCGAGCTTCGCGGCCTCACCCAGCTGCGCTCCGGGGCCGCGACCTATCCGTTTGTCGCCGCCCTCGTCGCGCTGGCCGCCGACGTGAAGTCCATCGTCGGCCCCGGCACCCAGGTGACCTACGCCGCCGACTGGTCCGAATACTTCGGCCACCAACCGCCCGACGGCACCGGCGATGTCGCCTTCCATCTCGATCCGCTCTGGTCGTCGCCGTCGATCGACGCCATCGCCATCGACTGTTATTGGCCGCTCGCCGACTGGCGCGAGGGGCGCAATCATCTCGACGCCCAAGCCGGCGTTCGCTCGATTTACGATCTCGACTACCTCAAATCGAACCTGTTCGCGGGCGAGGGTTTCGACTGGTATTACGCCAGCCAGGCCGACCGCGACGCGCAAGTGCGGTCGCCAATCACGGACGGCGCCGGCAAGCCCTGGATCTTCCGCTACAAGGATCTGAAATCCTGGTGGCTGAATGCGCACTACAACCGCCCCGGTGGCGTCGAGGCCGCGACGCCTACCAGCTGGGTCCCTCAATCGAAACCCGTCTGGCTCACCGAGATCGGTTCGCCCGCTGTCGACAAGGGGGCGAACCAGCCCAATGTCTTCGTCGATCCGAAGAGTGCAGAGTCGTTTCTGCCCTATTATTCCACCGGCGATCGCGACGATCTCGTGCAGCGCCGCTATCTCCAAGCCATTCTCGAGGCGTTCGATCCCGCGCACCCCGGTTATATCGCCGGTGCCAATCCTGTCTCGTCTGTGTATGGCGGCCGGATGCTCGATCTCGAGCACATCCACGTCTACGCCTGGGATGCGCGGCCCTATCCCGCCTTCCCCGCAAACGCCCTGGTCTGGGGGGACGGCGAGAACTGGCGCCTTGGCCACTGGATCAACGGGCGTCTTGCCGCGCAACCGCTCTCCGTCGTCGTTGGCTCTTTGCTGGAAGGTTACGGCTTCACCGATTTCGATGTCAGCGAACTCGACGGCAGCGTCACGGGCTTTGTCATCGATCGCGTCATGTCGGGCCGCGAGGCGCTGCAGCCTCTGGAGCTGGCTTATTTCTTCGATACGCTCGAGAGCGGCGCCAAGATCCGCTTTCGGATGCGGGGTGCCGGCAACATCGCCCAGACCGTGTCACCCGATGATCTGGTCGAGACGCGGGCCGGCGCCGATCTGATGCGGCTGACGCGTGCGCAGGAGACCGAGTTGCCGGCCTCCGCGCGGATCACGTTCTCGGCGCCCGAGAGCGACTATCGCCAGGCCGTCGCCTCGTCGCGCCGCCTGATTGGCGCCAGCACGCGCGTTTCCAGCGCTGAGCTGGCCGTCGTCATGGACAGCGAACAGGCCACCCGCACCGTCGACACCTGGCTGTTCGAGGCCTGGGCCGCCCGTGACCGCGCGAGCTTCGCGTTGCCGCCAAGCCGGCTCGCACTGGAGCCGGGCGACGTCATCATGCTCGATCACGCCGGCCGCGAGCGGCCGCTCCGCATTGTCGAGATCGGCGAGCATGGCGCGCGCGACATCGAGGCGCGCAGTATCGACCCCGAGATTTATGTCGGGGCGGTCGGTGCGGGCCGGCCCGTGATGTCGGGTCCGATCGTTCCCGCCGGCGAAGCTCTCGGGGTGTTTCTCGATCTGCCGCTGCTCGACGGTGCGGCATCGGCAAGTCTCGGCTATCTCGCGGCCGCCAAGCAACCGTGGCCGGGCGGCGGCGTCGCGTTCTACCGCTCGGCCGACACCTCCGGTTTTGCGCTGTCGGCGATTGCGACGCGCCCGGCGACCACCGGCGTGACGCTCGATGCCATGTCGCCGGGCCCCGAAGGCGTCTTTGACAAGGCAACGAACCTGCGCGTCCGTCTTGATCAAGGCGCCCTCACGACCACCACCGAGGTCAATCTACTGAGTGGAGCAAACGCGGCGGCGATCCAGGCGGCGGACGGCAGCTGGGAAGTGGTCCAGTTCCAAACCGCGACTCTGTCGTCGCCCCGGACCTATGAGCTCATGATGATGCTCCGTAGCCAGCTCGGCACCGAACAGAGTGCTGCGGCTGGCATCCCGGCCGGCGCCCGTTTCGTCCTGCTCGACGCGTCGATCGTTCCGACAGATTTAGCGCAGGACGATCGCGGCCTCCCGCTCAACTGGCGCTTCGGCCCAGCCAATCGAGATCTCGGCGACGCCTCCTATACCACGCGCACGGTGACGTTCGCTGGCGTCAGTCTGCGGCCGCTCAGTCCCTGTCATGTTCGGGGTGCACGCAGCGGCGGAAATCTTGCGATTTCGTGGGTCCGTCGAACGCGGTCGGGCGGTGACTCCTGGACCGCCGCCGAGGTGCCCCTCGCCGAAGACATCGAACGATACGAGATCGACATCCTCGCGGGCATGACCGTGCTTCGCACGCTATCCGCAACGTCCGCCACTGTCGTCTACACGGCCGCCGATCAGGTTACCGATTTCGGCTCCGTGCAGAGCGCCATCTCGGTTCGCGTGGTCCAGATCAGTGTCGTCGCGGGGCGGGGCGCCGCGCGCAACGCGGTGATCTGAGCTACGGCCGGACGCTCCACGCATCGTTTCTCTTGGAACAACGGAGGTCTGCCATGCAGCAACCGCCCTGGATGGCTTATGCCTGGTCGGAGCTTGGCGTCCGCGAGACCGCGGGTGCAGGCAGCAATCCGCGGATCGAGGCCTACATCCGCCGTGCCGGGCATCCGGCGGCTGCCAACGATGCCACGGCCTGGTGCGCCGCCTTCGTTGGCGCCTGCCTGGATGCGGCGGGGCTTGTCCCGACAGGATCGCTGCTCGCGCGCTCCTATCTCAATTGGGGTGTCGCGACCGAGGCGCCAGCGTTGGGCGTGATCGTTGTGCTCACGCGCGGCAGCGATCCGGCCCAGGGCCACGTCGGCTTTCTGATCGGCATGACCGCATCCGAGGTCATTCTGCTCGGTGGCAATCAGGCGGATGCGGTCAGTGTCGCGGCCTTCGACCGGCGCCGCATTCTGGGCTTCCGGTTGCCGTCCGCTGCGACCGTCACGGGTGCACCGGTCGCCGATCCCGAGTTCGAACGCGGGCTCGCCCATGTGCTCGCTGCCGAAGGCGCCTGGTCGGACGATCCGTTCGATCCGGGTGGCCCGACCAACAAGGGCATCACGCTTGCCGTCTATGCGCGTGAGCAGGGCGCGGTTGTCGACGCTGGCAGCATCGGCCGCTTGAAGTCCGAGTTGCGCCAGATCCCCGACCCCCTTGTCCGCCGTATCTACCGCAACCGCTATTGGGCGCCGGCGCAGTGTTCGCATCTGCCCGCATCGCTCGCCATCTTCCATTTCGATGCCGCGGTCAACCAAGGCGTCGGAACGGCTGCCCGCATGCTGCAGGAAGCGCTCGACGTTGCGATTGACGGCGAGATTGGCCCGGTGACGCTCGCCGCTGCCGGCGCCGAACCGTTGGCGACGACGCTGCAACGGTACGCCGAGATCCGGCGGCGCCGCTATCGCGCGCTCTCTCACTTTTGGCGCTTCGGGCGCGGCTGGCTGGCACGTGTCGATGCCGCACTGGCCGCCGCCCGGTCACGTCTCGACGCCAATTCATTCGACACGTCTCTCCCTCAACCGCGAAAGGAAACACCAACCATGCCCGACATCTATACGGATACCCAGACGTCAACGACCCAACAAGGCTCCGCCAATCCACTGCCCGGAGGAAAATGGTGGGGCGAGTCGCTCACCATCTGGGGCGCCGTGCTGACCGCCGTCAGCACCGTTGCGCCAGCACTGTTGGCCGCCTTCGGCATCAACATCTCGATCGATCTGCTCGAGCAGCTCGGTCGCGATGGGTTTGCCGCTATCCAGGCCATCGCCGGTTTGGCCGGTACGGTCATGACGATCTTCGGCCGCGTTCGAGCCACAACTCTCCTCGAACGCCGGCTCGTCAAAGTCCGGCTCTGACCTGCGCGGTTGCGAAGTGGGCAACCGAAGCGCCGCCTGCGCGGTTGCGAAGTGGGCAACCGAAGCGCCGCCTGCGCGGTTGCGAAGTGGGCAACCGAAGCGCCGCTAAAGTCCCTGCCCGCCATTCACGGCAGGTTCAGGCGCGTTGCCTAGAATAGGCGCAGGAGTTGCCCGATGTTGCTTAAGTCTCTCATCCGAATTGCCACCCTGACGGCTATCGCATTACCCGCCGTGACCAAGCCTGCCGCGGCGCTCGAAGGCTCCACCTGTTTTAACGATTGGTCGGACGCAGCTCCGATTGTGGCACGCGAGCGGCTGCGTGCAGCCTCCGATCTCCAGATCCAGGCCCGCACCCGGTTCGATCGCGATCTGGTGCGCATCACGCTGTGCCAGCTGGATGGCAATTACGTCTACCGTCTCCTGCTGCGTGACGCCAACGGCCGCATCAGCCCGCTGACAGTCGACGCTCATCCGTCCAACTGATCCGGCCGCAACGGCAGGGCTCCAATCGGGGCGGGTGGCGTCCAGCGATTTTCTGCTAGAACAACTTCGTCCACATGACCGCCGGATAGGAGTTGTACGATGGCAGCGATACATCATACGAGGACGGGCAAAGGCACGCCGCCCATCGTGTTCGTGCACGGTTTCGGTTGCGCGCGCAGCGACTGGGATCATCAGGTCGCCCACCTCTCGGGCCGGCACGAGACGGTCGCCGTCGACCTTGGCGGTCACGGCACCACTCCCGGCACGGCGGCGCACGCGAAAATCGAGACCCACGGCGCCGATGTCGCCGCTCTCATCAACGAGCTCGAGCTGCCACCCTCCGTCATCGTCGGCCACAGCATGGGCTGCCGCGTGGCGCTGGAAGCTGCGGCCCGTGCGCCTGATCGCGCCAAGGCACTGATCCTGGTCGACGGCAGCCGCCTCGGCGAAGCCGGCTCCAAGGCCTACGAGGCCCGCGGCAAGGCCATCTCCGAGATGGGCTATGCGAAATTCGTAACCGCGGCCTTCGCGCAGATGTTCGGCGCCGACTATGACAAGGCCAAGGCGCAGGTGATCATCCAGCGCGCCGTCGATCGTGACCCGAAGATTGCCGGGCCGCTCTTCGTCGACATCGGCCGCTACGATAGCGAGCACATGGACCGCACGCTTGCCGGGGTCAGAGTGCCGATGCTGGTCATCCAGACCACGATGACGAATTCCGACGGCAAGCGGGTCGCGCTCGCGGCCGGGCAAACCACACCCTATCTCGACCTCGTCCGCAAACACGTCAAGGGCGCCCGGATCGAAATCATTCCGGGGATCGGCCATTTCCCGCAGCTCGAGCGCGTTGCCGCGACCAACGCCCTGATTGACAGCTTCCTCCAGGGCCTGACGTAAGCGATCGCGCCCGCGCCAGCTGGTTTGGGCGGGCCCTCGCGCAGGCCCTACCCCAGTCAAACGGTGGACAGGCCGCTCTTTTGTTGTTGGCGACCGCCAGCCTGGGCTACTATCGGACCCTGGTATGGAGGAAACCGCCAATGAAAAAAACTCTGCTTTCGACGCTGGCCGCCGGCATTCTTGGATTGTTCGCTGGCGTGGGGTCGGCCGTCGCTCAGGCGCCTGTGACGCTCAACGGCGCCGTCCAGTTCAATGATGATCACGCCTTCACCAAGGCCCTCATCCGGTTCGAGGAACTGGTCAAGAAGCACTACGGCAAGCCGGTCAATTTCACACTCCACAAGAACTCGGCGCTCGGCCTCGAAAAGCAGTATTTCGAGTACATGGCGCAGGGCAAGGCGGTGGATTACGCCATCGTCTCGCCGGCGCACATGTCGACCTTCTCGAAAGCTGCGCCCTTCATCGACGCGCCGTTCCTGTTCCGCGACCTCAAGCATTGGAATGCGGTGCTTGATGCCGACCTGCTGAAGCCCGTCGCCGACGAAATCGCACAGAAGGCCGAGGTCATGCTGATCGGCTATGCCGGCGGCGGCACGCGCAACATTTTCATCAGCAAGCCGAAGGCGAGCCTCGCCGACATCAAGGGCCTGAAAGTCCGCGTCCAGGGCGCGCCGATCTGGTCCAAGACGTTTGCGGCCGCCGGCATGTCCCCGACCGTGATCGCCTACAACGAGGTCTACAACGCCATCCAGAACGGCGTCATCGAGGCCGGCGAGAACGAGGCCGCCGGCGTCGAGCAGATGAAGTTCTTCGAAGTGGCGCCGAACCTCGCCATGACCCAGCACGCGATCACGATCCGCCCGATCTGCTTCTCGGCGAAGACCTTCAAGTCGCTGCCCGCCGATCTTCAGGCTGCCGTTCTCAAGGCCGGCAAGGAGGCAGGCGCCTATGGCCGCGAGGTCGAGAGTGGCGAGGACGAGAAGAAGCTCGAAGCCATGGAGAAGGCGGGCAAGCTGAAGCGGATCCCCTTCTCCGGCCGTGACGAAATGAAGAAGCTGGTCGACCCGGTTATGGCGGCCTACGCCAAGGAGATCGGCGCCGAGGAGATCTTCAACAAGATTGGCGCGATCAAGTAACACTGCATTGCCGGCGCTCGCTTGCTCGAAGCGGGCGCCGTGTCATCTCCACGCGCACCAGCACCCAACCCCGCACGAGATTCCAATGTCCGATGACATGATGGCTGGACCGACGTCGCGGGTATTTTTCTCCCAGCGGCTGCGGTTGCATTATGTCGACTGGGGCAATCCGGGAGCGCCGCCGCTGTTGTTGGTCCACGGCGGGCGCGATCACTGCCGCAATTGGGACTGGGTTGCCCGCCGCCTGCGCAAGGATTGGCATGTCATCGCGCCTGATCTTCGCGGCCACGGCGACAGCGAATGGTCGAAGAGCGCCAACTACAGCATGGCGGCTTACGTCTATGATCTGGCCCAACTCGTCCACCAGTTGAAGCTCGCGCCGGTCACCATCGTCGGGCATTCGCTGGGCGGCGCCATCACGGTGCGCTACGCCGGCATCTATCCGGAGAACGTGAAGCGTCTCGTGGCGATCGAAGGCCTCGGCCGCTCGCCCCGGTCGCAAACCGAAACGGCGCAAAAAACGATGCAATCGAAAATGCGCGAATGGATCGACTCGCAGCGCACGGCCGCTGGCCGCCAGCCGCGCCGTTACGCCTCGATCGAGGATGCGCTCGCGCGCATGCAGGAGCAGAACAAGCACCTCTCCGCCGAGCAGGCGCGGCATCTGACGCTGCATGGCGTCAACCAGAACGAGGACGGTACGTACTCGTGGAAGTTCGACAATTTTGTGCGCGTTTGGCTGCCCTACGACATGCCGCAGACTGATATCGAGTCACTTTGGCGGAACATCACCTCTTCCTCGCTGCTGGTCTACGGCCGGGAGAGCTGGGCGTCGGACCCGCGCAAGGATGGCCGCGCCGACCATTTCAAGGATGCCGAGATCGTCACCCTCGATGGCGCCGGCCACTGGGTGCATCACGACAAGCTCGCCACCTTCATGGCGCTGATCGAGCCGTTCCTGCGCGGCGAGGCCCTTCCAGAAAATTTGACCGGCGTCTCGTGATACATTCGGCGGGGCGGGGGACAATCGAGTGAGCATCTGGCGCAAGATCACGGCGGGCTATGCGCGCCTGCTCGAATGGCTGTTGGCGGCGACCGTCGCCATTCTCATCATTCCCGTGACGCTGCAGATCATCTCGCGCTACACGCCCTTCATCCCCTCCTACATCTGGACCGAGGAGATGGCTCGCTTCCTGTTCATCTGGTGCATCATGATCGGCGCCATGGTGGGCATTAGAGAGGCGCAGCATTTCGAGGTCGACGTCTGGCCGGAACTTCCGCGCCGGACAGAGGCGGCCGTGCGCATCGTCGCGCGGCTGGGTGTTTTGGCCCTGGCGATGGTCTTCGTATGGGCCGGCGGTGAGTTCACGCGCTTCGCCTGGAACCGCACGTCCGAGCTCGCCGACCTGCCGCTGTGGCTCATTCACATGGCGTGGCCCGTTGCCGGCGCGACGTGGTTCGTTTTCGCGGGCGAGCAGATTGTCGACGAGCTTCACATTTTGATCGGGAAAGTAACGCCATGACCGGGAATGTGCTGTCTGCCGGCCAGGCGGCGGCTCTGCTGTTTGGCGTGTTTGTCGCGCTGTTGATCCTGCGCGTGCCCGTGGCCTTTGCGCTCGGCCTCGCGTGCCTGCCGATCCTTCTGATCGAGCCGCGCCTGTCGATGATGATGCTCGCACAGGAGACCTTCAACGCCTACAATTCGTTCATCCTGCTGGCCGTGCCCTTCTTCCTGTTGACCGCCAACCTGATGAGCATCGGCGGCATCACCGATCGCCTGGTCTCGCTCTCGAAGACGCTCGTTGGCAGTTGGCCCGGATCGCTGGCCCAGATTAACGTCGTGCTGTCGGTGTTCTTCGCGGGCATCTCGGGCTCCTCGACGGCGGATGCCGCGAGCCAATCCAAGATCTTCATCGATGCGCAGACCAAGGAGGGCTACGACCTCTCGTTCTCGATCGCGATTACGGCGGTGTCAGCCGTGCTCGCGGTAATCATTCCGCCGTCGATCCTGATGATCGTCTGGGGCGGCCTGATCTCGACTTCGATCGGCGCTATGTATCTGGCGGGCCTTGTGCCGGGTCTGTTGATCGCTGGCGCCCAGATGGCGACCGTGCACATCTACGCGGTGCGGCGCGGCTATCCGACCTACCCGAAAGCCACCTGGGTCGAGCTGCGCTGCGCAATGTGGCAATCGATCCCTGCATTGATGACCCCGTTCATCATCGTCGGTGGCATCCTGCTCGGCTGGTTTACCGCGACCGAGTCGGCCTGTGTCGCCGTCCTCTACTCGATCGCGCTCTCCACCTTCTTCTACCGCGAGACCGGACCGAAGGAGCTCTACAAGGCGTTTCTGGATACCGGTAGGCTCGCCGGCGTCGCGCTCTTCTGCGTCGGTACGGCGAGTGCCTTCGGCTGGCTCCTCGCCTACTACAAGATCCCGCAGGAGCTGCTGGCCAACGTCTCAACCTGGGGCATGGGGCCGATTGCGGCCGGCTTCTTCATCGCCTTCTGCTTCCTCGTGGTCGGCTGCTTCCTCGATGCGATCCCCGCGATTATCATCGTCGGCACGGTGCTCGAGCCGCTGGCCAAATCGGTTGGCCTGCACCCCGTGCAGTTCGCGATTGTCTCGATCGTGTCGCTGGCCTTCGGCTTGGTGACACCGCCCTATGGTCTTTGCCTGATGATTGCCTGCTCGGTGGCGGGTGTGAGGTTGCGCTACGCGCTCAAGGACACGATGATCATGCTGGTGCCGATGATGCTGGTTCTGGCGGCCCTCATCATCTGGCCGGAGGTGTGCCTGTTCCTGCCGCGGCTTCTCGTGCCGGAGATGTTGAAGTAGCCTTTGGCCGGCCAAATCGAGATCGGCCAATTCGAGATCTGGAGGAACCCATGAGCGCAAAACGTGTCGCCGCCATCACCGGCGGCTCAAGCGGTATCGGAGAGGCCACAGCGAAGCGGCTTGCGGCCGACGGCTATGACATTGCCATTGTCGACATGAACCAGGCCGGCGGCGAGGCGGTTGCCAACGCGATCGCGGCCAGCGGTCGGGCTGCGAAGTTCTACGCCTGCGACGTTGCCGACGCGAAGGCCGTCGAGGCCGTCGCGTCCGCCATTGAAAAAGACCTCGGCCCGATCGAGGCCGCGGTGACGGCCGCGGGCCTCATCCCGAACACCGAGTCCGTCCTCGACATGGACATGGTCTACCATGAGCGCATGTGGAAGGTGAACTACAACGGCACCCTCCATTCCTGTCAGTCGTTCGCGCGCCGGATGATCCCGCGGAAGCGCGGCGCAATCGTCACGCTCGGCTCCATCAACTCGCGCATGCCGTTGCCGCTTCCGGCCTACAACCCGGGCAAGGCCGCGGTCGAGCGCCTGACGCAGTTGCTTGCCGTCGAGCTTGGGCGGCACAATATCCGCGTCAACTCCGTCGGTCCGACCTACGTCATGACGCCGCCGCTTCGCCAGAAGGTCGCCGAGGGCAAGCGCGACATGAAGAAGATCATGGGCGTGCACGCGCTGCCCTATCTGCCGGAACCGAAGGACATCGCCGACGGCATCGCATTTCTGCTGTCAGAGCAGGCGCGTACCATTACAGGTATCCTCTTGCCGATTGATTCCGGCTGGCTGGCCAGCGTGCCCTATCGCACCTATGCCGGCGGCGTGCCGTGGGAGGAGTGAGCCGCTGCCTCAATCACCCGTCGGCGAGATGCGAAACTCGATCACTTCGGGCAAATTGAGCAGATGCATCGAGAGGGCGCGGGCGCTCTCCCGATTGCGGCTGCGGATCACCATGCGATATTCGAAGTTGGCGCCGTCATCGATCAGCCGCGAATGCAGATTGGCGATGGTGAAGCCATGCTCGCCGACCAACTGCCGCAATTTCTCCTCGTCCATCACCGCCTCGCGCCTGAATCGCACGTGGTGGTGGGCGTAGAACTCACTCGGCATCTTGGCTTCGATCGCCCGGAAGGCACTGAGCACCAGCAGCGTCGCCGCGGTACCGACCAGCGCCGGGAACCAGAACCCGATGCCGACCAGAACGCCGATCGACGCCGTAATCCAGATCGAGGCGGCTGTCGTCAGGCCGCGCACCGTTAGGCCTTCCTTGAATATGACACCGGCGCCCAGAAATCCAATCCCTGTCATGATGCCTTGCGCCATCCGCGTCGGGTCGGTGCGAATGGCGTCGATCGTGAGATTGGTCATCCACGTGCTCTGATAGACCGTCACCAGCATCAGCAGAGCCGACGAGGTGCACACCAGGGCATGCGTGCGGAAGCCGGCCGGCCGGCCATGGAAGCTGCGCTCCAGCCCGATGATGCCACCGATCACCAGCGCTCCGAAGATGCGGAACGCCATTATCATCATGTCGTCAGTCATGGACGGCCTTTCATAGCCGAGAGTCAGGCGCGCCGCTGCGGCTCGTTCGGTGGCACCCATCGCCGCGGTGTCTCGCGTTGATCATCGTATGCCGCCTCGAAGATCGGCGAGGCCAGGATCGCCTGCATGTGCAGCGTCGCCGTCCCAATATTCTTGAACCCGTGCTTGCGCCCCGCCGGGATCGTTACGGATTGCCCAGCCTTGAAAACCGCGTGCTCGTCCTCGATCCACAATTCGGCCTCGCCCGCGAGCACGGAGAGAACCTCCTCGACGGCATGCAGGTGCGTCGGCGCTCCGAGGCCCGGATCACACCATTGCTGAAACACCGTGATCTGCGCGCTGCCCGTCAGTGCCGACGTCATCATCCGCGTGAGAACCCCAGCCCGCCAGACATCTTTCGGCTGGCTCTCGTGGTTGACGATGGCAATCGGCATGGCGGCCTCCGCGATATCTGTTGCGCCAATCTGACCATCACCGGCGGCCCTCTGCAAGCCGGCAGTAGGTGAGACTGCTTGCGCCAAGCGGTTGCACCGGCGCCGCGAACCATGCAAAACAGGCCGATACGTGATCATGGAGACAGGTCGTCATGGCCAAGCTGGCGGTGAAACGAATTCCGGGTGCGATGGGCTGCGAAATCGAGAACCTCGATCTGCGGTTCCTCGACGATAGCTTCTTCGACACCATCGAGATGGCGCTCCACGAGCATCTGGTCGTGATCATCCCAAAACAGTCCATCGGACCGAAAAGCTTCCTGGGGCTCGCCCGCCGGTTTGGTGAGCCCGAGCCGCACGTGATCAATCAGTTCCATCATCCCGTCGATCCCAATATCCTCATTCTGTCGAACCAAAAGACCGAGAAGGGCGAGCCGGCCGGCCTCGCCGACGGCGGCACCTATTTCCACACCGACTACTCCTACTTGCCGGTCCCGGCGCGTTGCACGATGCTCTATGCTCAGGAGATCCCGAAGGGCGAGCACGGCACCACGTTCGCGGATCAACGCCGCGCCTACGAGGATCTGCCCGAGGCGACGAAGCAGCAGCTCGACGGACTGATTGCGCGCCATCACTACGGCAATCGCGACGACCTCGACGAGGCGAGCCGGACTGCGGCATCGCCGCTCAATGATGAGCAGAAATCCAAGATGGATTGGGTGCGCCATCCCGTCGTCCGGTCGCATCCCCACACGAAGAAGAAATCGCTCTACGCCGTCTCCGGCTCGTCATTCGGCATCGAAGGCATGGGCGACAATGAAGGCCGCGCGCTGCTCGACGATCTGGCGCAGCATGCGACGCAGGAGAAATATCGCACCCTCCCGGCCTACAAACCCGGCGACGTGGTGATCTGGGACAATTGCTCGTTGCTGCATTCTGCGCCGCTCACCCCGCCTGATCAGCCGCGCACGCTCTGGCGGATCACGGTCAAGGAGGAGCGCCCGACGCTATGAGCGCGCCCCTCCACGGCAAAGTCCTCATCGAACGCTCGGGTCCAGTCGTCACGGTGATCATCAACCGGCCCGACGTGCGCAATGCGGTCGACAATGATACGGCCGAGGGCCTCGCCGATGCATTCCGCGCCTTCGAGTCCGATGATACCGCAAAGGTCGCCGTACTCTGGGGCGCGGGCGGCGCATTCTGTGCCGGCGCCGATCTCAAGTCGGTTGCGTCGGGCGAACGCTTGAAGCGCTACAAGCTCGACGGTGAGGGGCCCATGGGGCCGTCGCGGCTTGCGCTCTCAAAGCCTGTGATCGCGGCGGTTGCAGGCCATGCCGTTGCGGGCGGTCTCGAGCTTGCGATCTGGTGCGATCTGCGCGTCGTCGAGGAGGACGCCACGTTCGGCGTCTACTGCCGGCGCTGGGGCGTCCCTTTGATCGATGGCGGCACCGTCCGATTGCCGCGCCTGATCGGCCAGTCGCGCGCGCTCGACATGATTTTGACCGGCCGCGCGGTGAAGGCCGACGAGGCGCTGGCCTTTGGGCTCGCCAATCGCATCGTGCCCAAAGGGCAATCGCGGGCCACGGCAGAAGCACTTGCCGCCGAGATCGCTCGCTTCCCGGAGCTGTGCATGAAACTCGACCGCGCGTCGGTCTACCGCCAGTGGGACCTCCCGTTCGAACATGCCATGAGGGCCGAATTCGCAGCCAGCGTCGAGGCCGTGAAGGCCGAGGGCCAGGCTGGCGCCGCCCGCTTCGCATCCGGCAAAGGTCGTGGCGGGTCCTTCGGCGATATCTGAGCGTCGCCAATTCCAATTCGAGTTGCGATCCTAATTTGGCTCTGAAGCTGTGTCTCCAGTCCTATTTTCTCGCCCGCCCGTTGCGACCCATTGCAGCTGTTTGGCGCTTCCATGCGAGGAGGCGCCGCATGCAATCGGCGCGCACGGGTGGACGCCCGTGACACCTGTCTGCATCGGTTCTCATTTCCCGAGAGCTCGGACTCCACGCGCGCTGTTGCATCATGGCGGCCGCCCACACCGCGCCACCAGTCCTCAGAGCGGCCCTGCGCGCAATCCCGCCCCAGCCGCACCGTGCCCCTCGCCCGCTGTTGTTGCTCTGCTCCCCGCTGACCAGTGATCGGTGCTCTTCGCTGACCGGTGCCGCCCCAGCTCGCGGCGAGTTCACGTTTGTTTGAATACGATACGGTCTGATCTTTATTTACATCCATCTGAACGTCGTTTATATTTCAATCATCAGCCGGGACGAAACGAACCGCCCGACGGAAACCGAAGTAAACGAACGCGAAATCAAACCTCGAACCCAGACGGAGACATCCCATGAAGACCTTGATCTCGAGCCTCATCGCCCTCGGCATCTTCGCTGGCGCCGCCAACGCCTCCACCTACGAGCCGACCGCCGACTGGGGTGGCTACAAGAACTGCTATATCAACAAGCACGGCTACAAGATCTGCCATTAACCATCTGAATTAAAACGAAAAACACACAATATTATCCAATCCAACACACAAGCAATCGGAGACTTCCAATGAAAGCGATCCTCTCAGTCCTTCTCACCATCGGCCTGCTCTCGGGCGTTGCCAACGCCGCTGACATCTCCGTCGTCATGACCGACAGCTCCATCGTCGAGTGGTGCAACGATTACCGCGGTCACTGATCCACCACCCCGGCTCACCAGCCGGGCCCTGATACTGCAGACCGAATACTCTCAAGTCATACTGAACAGTCGATCCTCGGGCTCAGGCTCGAGGATCTTTTCGTTGCGCCAGATCTGGCGCCGGCTCGGCCGGGACCAGTGGCCTCAAGTCCCGCTTCAGGACCTTGCCATTGGCATTGCGAGGCAGCGCTTGGTCGAGCTGAGTGAAACTGTCGGGGATTTTGTAATCGGCGAGCTTGCTGGCGCAGTAGGTCCGCAAACCCGCAAGCGTGACACCTTCAGTCCTCGCGACGACAAAGGCATGGACGCGCTCGCCGAGCACGGGACATGGTCGTGCAACAACGGCGGCTTCGATGATGGCGGGATGGCCCGCGAGGACGTTTTCCACCTCGACCGAGTAGATCTTGAAGCCGCCGCGATTGATCATGTCCTTCTTGCGATCGAGCAATTCGAGGAACCCGTCAGCGTCGATGCGTCCGAGATCACCTGAGCGCCAGTATCCCCCGACGAAGCTCTCTGTCGTTGCCGCGGGATTGCTCCAGTAGCCCGGAACCACATTGGCCGCACGCAGCCAAACTTCGCCTGTCTCTCCAACCGCGACCTCGCGCCCGTCGTCATCCATAATGCGGATTTGGCAGCCGGGAACGGCGCGGCCGACATGGCTCGCGTGCGCTGCGCTTGCTGAAGGCGGCATCAGGACGACAGGACCTGTCGTCTCGGTCGAACCATAGGCGTTCATCAGGCGCAACCCAGGCAAACGCTGGCCAAGCCGTTCGATCGTCACCGCTGGCATCGGCGCGCCGCCGTAGCCGCCGATCCGCCAAGCGGACAGGTCTGCCGCTTCGAAGGCTTGCGTTCGCAAGCACAAATTATACATCGCCGGCACCATCACCGTGTGCGTCATGCGTTCGGCAGCGGCAAGCGCGATGAACGCGTCGGCGTTGAACTCAGGCAGAATGACGAGGGTTCCGGCAACACGAAGCATGGCAGCGATTGCGGCCGTCAAACCCGTCACATGGCTCATCGGTACCGACACGATGGAGCGTTCAGCCGATGTCAGGCCCATGCACTGCTGATAGACCATGGCCGCATGTACGATGCTCAGGTGCGTGAGCGTGGCGCCTTTCGGTCGGCCCGTCGTCCCCGATGTATAGAGGATTGCCGCGACATCCTCCTCACCGATGGGCGCAGCCTCGCGGACCAGCCCCGCAGCCACGCGTTCGTACGGGATCGCTCCGGGATCGGGCCCGATTGAAATTCGGCACTTGAGCTGGGGCACGTCCCTGGGCGTTGGAATGGAGGCCGCCAGCTCGGCGTCGTGGATGATCACGCTCGCACCGGAGTCCTGGATGACGTAGGCAAGTTCCGGTGGCCGCTCCCGAATGTTGAGCAGGACCGCAATCGCCCCGAGCCGCACGATGGCCAGGAAGGATATGACGAATTCGATACGGTTCGATTGCAGGATGGCGACGCGCGCGCCCCGCGTCACACCGAGGCCGGCAAGTCCGCCAGCCAAACCGGCGACCCGCGCTTCGAGCGTGCGGTAGTCGACGCGGTCCGTGCCGCACGCCAGCGCTTCGCCTGATGCGGAGGCGGCGACTGCATCTCGCAGCATCGCATTGAGACTGTCGGGGCGGTCGGCGAAGCACCGTGCGATGCGATTGCCGTAGTGGCGCTCGTCGCGCATCCGAAGGGTGGGGCCGAGCCAAGTCATCAAGGGGTCCGCTGCCTCGCCGCAGCCCCCCACTGGAGGCAACAATCTCAGGTCACCGTACTTTCTGCCATTCGAACGAAGGCGGCAAGACCGGCCGCATCGTGATATTCGTCGCATTCCGCGACGCGCCCGTTGTCGACGCGCCAGATGTGCCGCTTGATGCCGTCGACGATCTGGCCGGACCGGCGATGGATGGACCGGAAATAGGTTTGATTGCGAACGACCGGACCCAGCACGATACAGGCTGTCGGCTTCAGGTCCAGGAACGTCCAGCGGTGGCAGACAGCCTCCATATAGTCGCGCACCTCGTCGATACCCATCGTTTCGCCGCCAAAGCCGGTGACGTTAACGGGTTGATGAACGCGGTAGCGGATGTGCGGGTCACAGTAGGCCAGCGTCGCATCAATGTCCTGCAGTCGCCACGCGGACAACAGACCAGCAATGATCGCTTCAGGATCTGATCGCATCGAGTTCGGCCCCCCACCTTGGCTCAGCTCGGTTTCATCCGCGAGAACTCTTCCGTCGTCCTATTGTTACCTGTGGACTCTACGCCGAGTATGTGACGTTTTGAAAACGCTCAATTTTGGGCGCAATCGCGCCTCAGCTCCTTGCCCAACGTGTGAACTGGTAAACGTTTGCTCGTGTTCATCATATCAGCCGAACGGCGTTCTCCCACGGATTGCCGGCGGCGGTCTGACGGCCGGTATGAGCAAGACTCGGGGCTTGATCGTCACTGTCGATCGACGGGCCGGCTTCACTCGGCTCGAATTGCAGACTATATCGGCTCGAAAATCAACGCTGCCAGCCAAGAGAGGGTCCGCCGTGAGCTATTTCCCAGAGAACCTTGCGGACCGCTATCGCCGGTTCAAGTTCCGCCATTTTACGCCGAATCAGGAGCATTACGAACAGCTCGCGACCTTCGGCCAGAGCCCTGAAGTGATGGTCGTCTCGTGCTGCGACAGCCGCGTCGATCCCGAGACGATCTTCTCGGCGATGCCGGGCGAGCTTTTTGTCGTGCGCAACGTGGCAAACCTGGTTCCACCGTTCGAGACGACGGGCAAGTTCCACGGCGTCAGTGCGGCGTTGGAATTTGCGGCGTTAACCCTGCGGGTCAAGCATATCGTTATCCTCGGTCATTCCGGTTGCGGTGGCGTGCGTGCGTGCCTGGAGCATGATGCCGCCCGCCAGACTGAGGCGCAATTCATTCGCAATTGGATGTCGATGCTCGATGGTCCGCGAGATCAGATCCTCGAGGATGCAACCTTGAAGCCTGGCCATGAGCAGCGCGAAGCCTTGGAGCGGGAAGGCATCAAGACATCGCTCGACAACTTGCGTACGTTCCCGTGCATCCAGATCCTGGAAGGCAAAGGACGCGTATCGCTGCACGGTGCCTACTTCGACATCGCCAGCGGCACGCTGTCGGTGCTCAATCACGCCGCCGGCACGTTCGTGCCGGTCTGAGCGCACCCATCTTACACAGGACGCGTCCCGCAGACCGTCACGCGATAGCCCGAGACGCGAATGCGGAAAGTAGTCCCACAGCGCGTAGTGTTGCGCGGATCGATTGTCCCAGAACGCCATCGACTTCTCGCGCCAGCGGAAGCGGCACTGGAACTCGGGCGTTCGGATGTGATCGAACAACATGTCCAGGATGGCGCGGCTTTCATTGTCGCCGAGCCCTTCGATCCGCGTCGTGAATCCCGAGTTGACGTACAACGCCTTGCGACCAGTTTCGGGATGCGTGCGCACGATCGGATGCAGCGCGCGCGGATACTGTTTGCCCTCGGCCAGCTTATGGCCGAGCTTACCGCGATGGATATGCTCGGATTCGTGCCAGGCCTTGAGGCTCGACAGGAACGCTTTCATCGGCTCCGACAGCGCATCATAGGCGGTGTACATGTTCGCGAACATGGTGTCACCGCCGGAAGGCGGCAACTGGCGCATGTGCAGGATCGAGCCCATCGGCGGCTCCTCGTCGCACGACACGTCCGTGTGCCAGCGGTTTCCGGCAATCGCCTTCGAGTTCTCGTCGGCCTTGATGACGAGGATTTCAGGGTGGCCTTCGGGCGCCGGTGCCGTCGGGTGGATGTGCAGCTTGCCGAACAGCCGGCCGAACGCCTTCTGCTGATCGAGATCGATATCCTGATCGCGGAAGAAGATCACGAGGTGCTGCATCAACGCCCGGTGAATCTCCTCGTAGGCCTGGTTGCCGAGCGGGCGCGAAAGATCGACGCCCCTGATCTCGGCGCCAATCACCGGACTCAGTGGCTCAACCTGGATCGTCTGATACGTCATGGTCTCGCTCCTCGTTGGCCGCACTCGGAAACGCGCTAGGTAACCCGTCGCCCTGGAGCAGTATTGCGCCGCGCGGCCAGAACGTAAAGCCCTGGTGGCCTAGTCATTGACTGGCCGAGGCCCGGTTGGTGCTGCTATGCTTGGCGCTCGACCTTGTTGGATGGAGTTGCGAGCGACGTAGCGCGGAGGGCGTAAAATGGTGCGACGCGGAGCATGGCTGCTATCGGCTTTGACACTGGCCTTGTCTGTTGGGTCCGGCAGTGGTCGGGCGGAGGTCTCGGAAGTGCATTTGGTCCGGCAATTCGGGATCGGTTACCTGCCGCTCACCATCATGCTGCACGAGAAGCTTGTCGAGAAGCACGCATCAAATGCCGGGCTTCCCGATCTCAAGACGAAATGGTCGGTGCTGGGAAATGCGGTTCCGATTAACGATGGTCTGATTGCCGGCTCAATTCACTTTGGATCGGGTGGGATCGCGCCGATGGTGACGGCCTGGGACAAGACGCGCGGCATCGTTGGGATCCAGGGCGTCGGCGCACTGTGCGCTCTGCCGGTCTTCTTGGTCAGTCGCAACCCCTACAAAAGCATCACCGATTTCACCGACAAGGATCGCATCTCGATGGCGGGAGCGGGCCAGTCGATCCAGACGCTCTACATCCAGATGGAGGTGGCCAAGGCCTTCGGTATCACCGAATTCAAGAAACTCAATCCGCTGTTCGTCAATCTTTCCCATCCCGACGGTCTCGCCGCGTTGCTGTCAGGGGGTGAAGTCACTGCGTCATTTCTGGCGCCGCCGTTCCAGTACAGGGCGCTCGAGAGGGGGATGCACAAAGTGCTTAGCTCATACGACGTGATGGGCGGGCCGGCGTCGTTTTTATCGGTGTGGTCGACATCGAAGTTCCGTTCTGAAAATCCGAAAGCCTTCAAGGCGGTCGTCGATGCCTTTCGCGAGGCGACGAACATGATCAAAACCAACCGCAAGAAAGCAGCCGAGATCTATGCCGCGGATACCGGGGGCAAGGAGACAGCGGCGGCTACGGAGAAGCAACTCGCGGATCCCGAGTTCATTTTCGATCTGGGGCCGAAGCGGCTCTTGAAGCTCACCGATTTCATGTACGCGGCTGGCATCATCAAGACAAAGCCCGCGTCCTGGAAAGACATGTTCTTTCCCGAGGTTCACGACCTGGCTGGCGACTGACGGGATATCAGCTCATCCCAGTTCGGGTGGTGCCCGAACGCGGGATCGAAGCGCGTGGTGCCGGTTCAGCCGGCCGAAGACGTCAGGAACGACTTTGGGCCGCACAACAACTGCAGCAGCCCAAGCTTTGACGGCCCGAGATGTGCGGCCTATCGTGGCAGCAATTCCCCGACCAAAGGAGCCTCGGATGCGGATCGAGAACGGAGTGCCCAGGGGTCGGCGCCCTCGTCACTGGTATCGACGTCAAGCGCATGAGCGAGGCCGAATGGCGCCAGCTCTATCAGACGTGGCTCGACCGGCATGTGCTGATCGTGCGCGGCCAGCAACTCGCCAAATCTGATTTCCTCGCTTACAGCCGCCGTTTCGGACGCCTCAAGCCGCACCGGGTGAAGAAGACGCGCGATCCCGAGAACCCCGAGATCACATTGATGGGCGTGACCAGCCTCGCAAAGGATGCCACTGGCGAGAAGCTGATCCTCAACCGCGGCCAAGGCTGGCACACCGACAGCCCCTGGGACACCGAGATCTGCAAGGGGACGCAACTCTACGGCCTCGAAATCCCGAGCTATGGCGGCGACACGCTGTTTGCGTCCATGCATGCCGCCTACGATGCCTTGCCGCCTCGGCTGAAGGAGCGGATCGCCCCGCTCAAGGTCGAGTTTGGCTACGGCGGGCGGGAGCGGAAGGGGTTTGATCTGCTCGATCCGGAGGATCAGGCGCGACCGCCGGCCGTCCACGACATGGTGCGCGTCCACCCTGAAACCGGGCGCAAGTCGCTCTACATCAATCCGACCCACGTCATTCGGATTGTCGGGATGGCGGACGCCGAGGGTGACCGGCTACTCGCCGAGCTCACCTGGTACATGCTGCAGCCCAACGCCGAATACCGGCACAAGTGGCAGGCGGGGGACGTGGTGATCTGGGACAACCGCTGCACCGTGCATTCGGCAGCCGGCGGTAATCCGGCCGACGAGCGCCGCGTCCACTGGCGCACGACCATCATGGAATGAGGTCCGCGCTGCTATTCAATCCTTCGTAAACTTCGGCTTGCGCTTGGCAAGGAACGCATCAACGCCTTCCGCGAACTCGGCGCTGCCGAAGGCAATCGACTGGGCGATCGCCTCGCGCTCGAAGAACTCCTCGACACTCGCCTCGTAGGCCCGTTTCATCATGACCTTGCTCATCGTTAGCATGGCGCCCGGGCCATCCGCGATCTCGCGCGCCGCGGCCAATGCCTCGTCCATCAGCTTTTCGGGCGCGACGCAGCGGTTCGCCAGCCCGATGCCGACGGCCTCTTCCGCGGTATAGCGCCGGTTGAGTAGGATCATCTCCTTGGCACGCAGGCTGCCGATGGCCCAGAGCAGCGTCTGAAGGACGCCGAGGTCGGGCAGCGCACCGAGCTTGGAATAGCCGCTCATGAAGTAGGCGTCGCGGCTCGCGATCACGATGTCGGCGAGCAACGCGAGCGCCAGGCCACCGCCGACAGCTGCGCCATTGACAGCGGCGATCACCGGCTTGTCGCAGTCGAGCAGCGCGCGCGCCCAGAGGTGGGTCACTTGCATGCGTGTGCGGACCGCTGGCGCCTTGCGGCCGTCTGTGTCCTTCATGGAGCGGATATCGCCGCCCGCACAAAACGCTTTGCCGGTCCCCGTGATGACAATAGCCCGGACGCCGGCGTCGGATGTGACCTTTGGCACAAGGGTCTGCATCCCGGCTTTGACTGCAGGCGACAGCGCATTCATGGCAGCCGGGTCATCAAGCCGAAGGACTGCGACGGCGCCGTGCCGTTCAAGCTTCACTGCGTCCACGTTGCTCTCCTCCACGCGATCTGTCTCGATCCGGCGGTATCCTGGCAAGGCCGCCCCTGAACGTCCACATCGGATTTGAGGCGCAGGGCATGCCGTGTTCCGGACGGCCGCCGCTGCTGCTGGCGCCGGGCCGCAACGCCATGTTAGATCTGGCGCTTCGAAAGCCGACAGCCGCCAGCCCCGGAAGGGTGTGGGTCAGGACCGATTGCGACAGGATATCCATGCCCTCCTACCCCAACCTGCTGCGGCCGCTCGATTTGGGCCACACGACGCTCTCGAGCCGGGCGATCTTGGGCTCGATGCACACCCGGCTCGAAACGCTTGATCGCGCGACGCAGCGCATCGCCCGCTTTTATGCGGATCGCGCCAAGGGCGGCGCGGCGTTGATCGTGACGGGCGGATACTCGCCAAACCACGACGGGCTTCTCGAGCCGAAGGGCCCGGTGCTTGATCATGCCGATCAGCTGCAGGAGCATCGGCCGGTCACGGAGGCCGTCCACGGCGCAGGCGGCAAGATCGCGCTGCAGATCCTCCATGCGGGTCGATATGCAACCCATGGCGCCTCCGTTGCGCCGTCGACGATCGCGTCGCCCATCAATCCCAAGGCGCCTCGCCGCATGGACCATCAGGATATCCAACGCACGATTGAGGACTACGCGACTTGTGCCGCTCTTGCCCGCGAGGCCGACTACGACGGCGTCGAGATCATGGGAAGTGAGGGCTACCTCATCAACGAGTTCACGGCGCCGCGCACGAACGATCGTACTGACGAGTGGGGCGGCAGTCTCGAGAACCGCTTGCGCTTTCCCGTCGAGATCATGCGGCGGGTGCGCGCCAAGGTCGGTCGGGATTTCATCGTCATCTTCCGGCTCTCCTCGATTGACCTGGTTGAGGGTGGTCTCACGGCCGAAGAAATCGTTGCCCAGGCCAAGGCGCTCGAGGCGGCGGGTGCCTCGATCCTCAATCAGGGGATCGGTTGGCATGAGGCGCGCATCCCGACGATCGCGCAGAAAGTGCCGCGGGCCGTCTGGACATTCGCCGCCAAGCGCATCAAGGACGCGGTAGGCATCCCCGTGGTCGCATCGAACCGTATCTCGACGCCCGACGTTGCAGAGCGCATTCTCGCCTCTGGCGAAGCCGATCTCGTGTCCATGGCGCGACCTTGGCTCGCCGATGCCGAGTTCGTCGCCAAGGCCCGCGGCGGGCGCGCAGACGAAATCAACGTGTGCATCGCTTGCAACCAAGCGTGCCTCGACTACATCTTTTCCGGTCGCGTTGCATCGTGCCTGGTCAATCCAAAGGCGGGCCGTGAGGTTGAATTCGACGGTCCGGCGCCGGTGCAGAAAAAGCGCGTTGCCGTCGTCGGGGCAGGACCTGCGGGCCTCGCCTGCGCGACGACAGCTGCCGAGCGAGGTCACTATGTCACCGTTTTCGAAGCGGGATCGCGCATCGGCGGGCAACTCAATCTCGCGCGAAACGTCCCCGGCAAAGAGGAGTTCGACGAGACGCTGCGGTACTGGCGCCGCATGATCGATAAGCACAATGTCGAGGTGAAGCTCAGCTACCGCCCGACGGCCAATGACCTGCGGGCTTTCGACGAGGTGGTCATCGCAACGGGGGTCACTCCGCGCGCGCCGGCGATCCCAGGCATCGATCATAAGTGCTGCGTGTCCTACATCGATATCCTCTCGGGCAAGGCGAGTGCCGGGCGCCGAGTGGCCATCGTTGGCGCGGGCGGAATCGGCTTCGATGTCGCCGAGTTCCTGTCATCGCCGCCCCAGGATCAGGCCATGGATCCCAAGCATTTCCTGGCCGAATGGGGTGTCGATGTCGCCAATGCTGGTCAAGGCGCGCTCGCGAGGCCGGCTGACGCCAAGCTCGTGCGCGAGATCGTGATGCTGCAGCGCAAACCCGGACGTATGGGGCGGACGCTCGGTGTTTCGACGGGCTGGGTGCTGCGTCTGCAACTTGCCAAGCGCAAGGTGGCGCAGATCGCGGGTGTTACCTATCGCCGGATCGATGAGGCCGGTCTGCACATCACGGTCGGCACGGACGACAAGGTGATCCCCGTCGACACGGTCGTGATCTGCGCCGGCCAGGAGCCGGAGCGGTCGCTGCACACTATGCTCACCGCCCAAGGGATCTCGGCGCACCTCATCGGCGGCGCAGCGGAGGCGACCGAGCTCGACGCCGTGCGCGCGATCGATCAGGGCACGCGGCTCGCTTACACGTTCTGAGAAGCGGCAGCGATACAGGGGAGAAACCCATGCGTGGATTGAAGGGAAAGTCGGTCATCGTGACGGGCGGCGCCGGAGGGATCGGCAGTGCGATCTGCCGGCGCTTTGCGGAAGAAGGCGCCAAGGTCGGCGTGTTCGATCTGAAGGTTGAGGCTGCGGCGGCAGTCGCCCGGGAGATCGGCAATGGCGCGAGTGCTCACGCCGTCGACATCACGGACCATGCAGCGGTGATGGCCGGCGTCAAGGCATTCGAAGCGGCGTCGGGCCCGACCGACATTCTGGTCAACAATGCCGGTTGGGACAAATTCGCCTATTTCCTCGATACCGATCCCGCGCTCTGGGAGCAGATCATCGCGATCAATCTCAAGGGGCCTATCAATCTGCATCATGCCGTCCTGAAGGGAATGCAAGAGCGCCGGCGCGGCCGCGTCGTCAACATCGCCTCGGATGCAGGCCGCGTCGGATCGTCCATGGAAGCCGTGTATTCGGCGTGCAAGGGCGGCATTATCTCGTTCACGAAAACGATCGCCCGAGAGTTGGCGCGTTCGAATGTGACCGTGAATTGCGTCTGTCCGGGGCCGACCGACACGCCGCTCCTGAAAACGTTTCTCGGCACCGGCCCGCAGGGCGAGAAAGCCTATGAGGGGCTGAAACGGGCAATCCCGTTGAAACGCCTCGGCCAGCCGGAGGATCTCCCGGGGATCGTGGCGTTCCTGTCCAGCGACGATGCCGCTTACATCACCGGCCAAGTGATCTCTGTCTCCGGCGGCCTCACGATGAGCGGCTGACAGCAGCGTTTAGTTGAGCAGATCCAAGTTCCGACCGTCGATGGCGACGCAATGAGCGCTTGGCTTTTCATGCGAATGCCCGTTTGCTGTCGGTCTGGTTTTCGACCCGAGAGTTCATCCGATGACCGACTACAACCCGTTCAGGAACCCTGCGCCGCGCGAACCGACCGATGGCCCCTATGCGCGCGAGGAGGTGATCCTGGCCAACCGCAATCATGGCATCGCACTCGAGATGTTGCGGCATGACGTGACGCCCGCGGGGCTTCATTATCTCCTCAATCACTTCGACATTCCCTATGTCGCCGATGCCGCTGAGTGGTCGCTCGAAGTCGCAGGGCGTGTTGCCCGTCCGTTGACGCTGTCGATTGCGGATATCAAGGCGATGCCACGAAAAACTCTGAGGGTGACGCTGGAGTGCGCCGGCAATGGTCGCGGCCTTTTTCCTACGCGCATGCCGAGCATGCCCTGGATGAGTGAGGCCGTTGGCACTTCCGAGTGGACGGGCACGCCTCTCAAAGGTGTTCTCGAGCAAGCAGGACTGTTGGCTGGCGTCGTCGATATCGCGTTCGAAAGCGTCGACCGGGGTGTGGATCGTGGCCACGAGCATACGTACGGGCGCAGCCTCAAGCCGGAGCTGGCCTCGAAGGACGACGTGCTGCTCGTCACCGAGATGAATGGCCAGCCACTGCTGCCGCAGCACGGCTTTCCGCTGCGGATCGTCGTTCCCGGCTGGTATGGCATGGCCAGTGTAAAATGGTTGAAGTCGATCACCGCACTCGACAAGCCGTACGCCGGACATCAGCAGATCGGGACCTACCATTTCAAGACGCATGTTGATGAGAAGGGCGTCCCCATCACCCACATGCGCGTAAAATCGTTGATGGTGCCGCCCGGAATACCGGATTGGTATACGCGACGGCGACTGGTCGAGGCCGGGCCTGTTACGATCTTTGGTCGCGCATGGAGCGGAGGCGGTGTGCCGGTTGCCAAGGTCGATCTTCTCGTCAACGGCGCAGTCCATGTGGTCTCCCTCGACCCGCCGGCCGGGGCCTATGCGTGGCGAGGTTGGCGGGCTGCTTGGAACCCGGTGCCCGGAGACTATACGCTTCAGAGTCGCGCAACCGATGCGAACGGGGCTACGCAGCCGGCCGAACCGATTTATGATCGTGGCGGATTTGGCAACAACGCCATGCAGCGCATCGAGGTGACGGTTCGATGACGACGATCACGGACACTAGGACCATCGACGTCGCGATCTGGCGCGGGACCGAAAAGGGTGGCTATGAGACATTCACGGTGCCGATGCGCGAGAGCCAAACGGTGCTCGACGTCGTGACCCACGTGCAACGCCATCTCGATCCGACGCTTTCCTATCGTTTCGCCTGTCGAGTCGGTGTGTGCGGTTCTTGCGCGATGACTGTGAATGGCCGCCCGCGCTGGACCTGTCGCACACACATTTCCAAGGTCGTCGAGAACGGCCGACTTGAAATTGGTCCGCTTGCCAACCTCCCGGTGATCAAGGACCTTGCGACCGACATGAGCCGCTTCTTCGAGAAGTGGCAGGATGCGAAGGGCGCGTTCTCGCCGTCAAAGACACGCCATCACCCAGTTGAATCCATCTCTCCCGACAGCCCGGAGCGGCGCGCCGTCGATGCGGCAATCGAATGCATCAATTGCGGCGTCTGCTTTTCAGCGTGCGACACCGTGCGGTGGAACGACGATTACATGGGGCCGGCCGCGCTCAACCGTGCCTGGACGCTGGTCAACGATGTGCGGGATGCCGGCAACGACGAGCGGCTCTATGCCGTTTCCCAGGGCGGCGGTTGCCATGCGTGCCATACGCACCAGTCCTGCGAACAGCACTGCCCGGTTGCGCTTAATCCGACCGCTTCAATCGCGGGTCTCAAGCGCCGCACGATGCAGGCTTACATCCGCGGGGAGCTGATACCGTGACGCAGCCGTTTCCTCAGGTGTCATCCTCGGGCTTGACCCGAGGACCCATGGCCCAACACCGGATCGCCTTAAAGTTGATCTCGAAAGGCTCAGCATTGGGCTTCGGCGCGACTCAACCCATCCGTATCGCGGGCGGATGGTTGGGGCCTCGGGACAACCCCGAGGATGACAACGCATGAACATCCGCCTGTACGTCCTGCAGCGACTGACCGCGGCGCTGATGGCGCCATTGATCATCGGCCATCTCATCGTCATCTTTTATGCGTCGCACAACGGAATATCCGCCGCCGAAATCCTCGGCCGTACGCGTGGCTCCGTCGGCTGGGGGCTTTACTACGCGCTGTTCGTTGCGCTGGCGTCGATCCACGGAGCGATTGGTGTGCGGGGCGTACTCCGAGAGTGGGCACCAGCCGTCGTCGCGCGAAATCCCCGAGCGCTCGATTTGATCATGTGGGTCTTTGGGCTCATGCTGTGCCTGCTAGGATTAAGAGCCGTTTCTGCAGTCGTACTGACGTGAGAGGATATGCATCCGTGGAATTTCTAGATCCCACCGACTTCAAACGGCTTGCCAATCCCGGCATCGTTTCCGAGCAGCTGCTTTCGCCGCACAATTCGACGTCGACCCGGGTGACCATCACGCGCGTAACGATGCAGCCTGAGGCCATCAGCCAACGCCACAACCACTCAACCTCCGAGCAGATTTGGATCGGCGTCTCCGGCGCCGGTGTTCTGCTGCTCGCCGATGGGGTCGAGCGGCCCTTTGCCGCCGGACAAGTCGCCCGCTTTGCCGACAGCGAAACGCACGGGGCGCGCACCATCGGTGGAGAGCCGTTCGTTTACATCTCCGTCACGTCGCCGCCCATCAACTTCGACTACGCCTACAAAGAGCACCGCTGATGTCGCAAATGCAGAACGCTCGGCCCCGCTCAACCGGCTATCGTCGCGATCCGCTCTGGCTGGCCGCGATGATCCATCGTGTTTCGGGCGTGCTGCTGGCGTGCTTTCTCCCCCTGCATTTTCTGGCCCTCGGCCTTGCCATTGAAAGCGAGGCACGCTTCGATGGTTTTCTCGGTTGGACACAGCAGCCACTCGTCAAAATAGCCGAGATCGGTCTCGTCTTTCTGCTTGCCGTGCACCTGCTGGGCGGACTGCGTGTCCTCGTGATCGAGAACCAGCCGTGGCGCGACGGCCAGAAGCGGCTGGCCATGGCAGTGATTGCGATCGCTGTCGCCGTTGCTGCGGTCTTTGTCTTTCGCCTTTTCGTCTGAGGCTTTGAACGCAAGAGGCCGCGTTTCGCGGATCGGAATCATGGCAACCAACGACGAATGGCTCGCCCGTGTCCGGGAAGACATCATCGAACCAGACCTGCCGATATGCGATCCGCATCACCATCTCTGGGACCATCGTGACGGCCGGATCGAGCGGCGCTATATGATCGACGAGATCCAGCGTGATCTGCAAAGCGGCCACAACATCGTTTCGACCGTGTTCATCGAGCATCTCGCGATGTTTCGAGCCGATGGACCGGATGAGATGAAGTATGTCGGCGAAGTCGAGTTCGCAAACGGCATTGCGGCGATGGCGGCATCGGGGCTCTATGGCCCGGCCAAAGTCGCGGCTGGCATTGTTGGCTTTGCCGATCTCTCGGCGGGCGCAAGCGTACGTCCGGTTCTCGAAGCCGAGATTGCCGCGGCTCCTGGCCGGTTCCGCGGTATTCGGTGCACGGGGGCATGGGATCCCGATCCGCGCATCGCACGTGCCCCGCGACCGGGATTGTATCTCGACCGGGTGTTCCGGGAGGGAGTGGCGCAACTGGCGCCGCTGGGATTGACTTTTGACCTCCCATGCCGGTTTCCGCAATTGCCAGAGGTCGCCGACCTCGCGCGCGCATTTCCAGCGACGACAATTATTCTCAATCACCTCGGTGGTATCCCCGGCATCGGTGCCTATGCCGGCCGTCGCGACGAAATTTTTGCAGCCTGGCGCACCAGCATGACCGATCTTGCGGCCTGTCCGAATATCGTCGTGAAGCTCGGCGGACTTGCCATGGAGTATTGCGGTTTCGGCTGGCATGAGCGGCCCAATCCGCCGACAAGTCTGGAACTCAGCCAGGCGACGCGCGCCTACTATGAGACGGCGATCGAACTGTTCGGCGTCGACCGTTGCATGTTCGAGTCGAACTTTCCCGTCGACAAGGTGAGCTGCAGCTATCACGTACTCTGGAATTCGTTTAAGCGCGTCACAACGAGCGCCTCAGCCCGCGAGAAAGCTAAACTCTACCACGACACTGCGGCGCGCGTTTATCGGCTGAACGCCTGACCTCGCCATTATGCCTCGGAGCTTGCGATGGAACGACTGAAGACCGGCGTCTTAATTCTCGGTTCTGGCGGAGCGGGTTTGTTTGCGGCGCTGCATGCGCATCAGGCGAACGCGGACCTCGATATCACCGTTGCCTCGAAGGGACTTCTGGGCAAGTCCGGCTGCACGCGCATGGTGCAGGGCGGCTACAATGTTGCGCTTGGTAAAGGTGACTCGATCGAGCGGCACTTCATGGACACCATCGATGGCGGCAAGTGGTTGCCGCATCAGGAACTGGCGTGGACGCTGGTGGTCAAGGCGATCGAGCGTGTGCAGGAGCTCGAAAACGAGATCGGCTGCTTTTTCGATCGCAATCCCGATGGAACGCTACATGGCAAGGCCTTCGCCGGGCAGACATTCGACCGCACCGTACACAAAGGTGATCTTACTGGCATCGAGATCATCAACCGCCTCATGGAGCAGGTGTGGGCGCGTCCAATTCGCCGGCTTGAAGAGCATCGCGCGGTCGCGCTGATTCCGGAGCAGGGCTCGCGCGCCATTGCCGCTGTACTCTTCGTTGACGTACGGACGGGCGCTTTCCGGCTGGTGGAGGCGAAGACCGTTTTGCTTGCAACGGGCGGCGGACCGACGATGTACAAGTACCATACGCCCTCGGGCGACAAGTCGATGGACGGCCTTGCCATGGCGCTTCGCTATGGGCTGGCCTTGCGCGACATGGAGATGGTTCAGTTCCACCCGACCGGTGTTCTGGCGGGGCCGGATACGCGCATGACCGGCACGATCATCGAGGAGGGGCTGCGCGGCGCAGGCGGGTATCTGCTCGACGGCAACAATCAACGCTTCATGTTCAACTACGATCCGCGGGGGGAGCGGGCGACACGTGATCTCGTCTCGCAATCGATGTATCGCGAGATGCAGGCGGGGCGGACGACGCCGAATGGCGGTCTCTATATTGCCATGGGTCATCTTGGGTCCGATAAAGTCCGCAAACAGTTCAAGGGTATGGTCGAGCGCTGCGCCGACTGCGGATTTGATCTCGCGGGCGGTCTCGTCGAAGTCGTGCCGACGGCGCACTATCTGATGGGCGGCATCGTCTGCAAGGTCGATACGTCGACCGGAATTGACGGGCTGTATGTCGCCGGCGAGGACGCAGGCGGCGTCCACGGCGCAAACCGGCTCGGCGGCAATGGAGTCGCCAACTCGACGGTCTATGGCGGCATTTCTGGCGAGACGATGGCTGCCGATATCAAGCGCGGTCTCGGGTACCGGTCACCGGACATGGATGTCGTTGCCGCGGAGCAGGCCCGCGCCGAGGCGCCGTTCGCGCAGAAGCGCGGTGACCTCAACCGGCTGCGCGACACGTTGCTCGAATTGATGTGGGACGACGTCGGCATCATTCGTGACGCTGGCGGCATGACGCGCGCGCTCGGCCGGCTCGATGCCTTGTCGGGCGAGTTGGCTGTTGCCGGCGTGGCCGACAGCAACCGCGCCTTCAATCTCACTTGGCATGACTGGCTGAACTTGCGCTCCCAGATCGAGATCTCGCAAGTCGTCACCCATGCTGCCATGAGGCGCGAAAATTCGCGCGGGGCGCACTATCGCGAGGACTTCAAGGATGCCGGCGATCTCTCGACCTCGCGCTACACCGTCGTGCGCGCCATCGACGGACGACTCGCCGTCAGCGACGAGCCCGTCCAATTCACGCACGTCAAGCCTGGCGCAACGCTGATCAATGAACCGCCACAGGCCGCCGAGTAGATCGTGCGGCGTGCGTGGCGCGACCGGCTGGTCACCAGGGAAACGTCCAATGGAAATAGCTGGGTCCGCTGTCGCGGGCGTGCGGCCCCTGGCTTTCCCAGAAATCGACCGTCTGGCGCCGCAACGTTTCCGAGCAACTCTTGCCGCAGTCGATCCAGGTGCCGCGGGGCAGGCGAACCTGCCACCCATGCCGTCCCCGCCGGACAGGTCCGGCAACCGCCCCTTTGCCCCAGCGGCTCTCCGCGACGACGATGTCGGGGTGCGCATGTCGGCGTCCGTAGTCTTGCGCCGCGGCCGAGGTTGCCAGGGCCGCAAGCAACGCGCCGCCGATCACGATACGAGCGGCGTTCAGACGAAAGTTGTTCGTGCTCATCGCCATTCTCCTGGAGTACCAGCTGCGGATGCCAGCATGTGAGAAAGACCCTCTACAGGACAAGAAGCTGATGCGACAAGTCCAGTGCCCGGGTGCCCATGTTGTCAGGCGCGGCCTGTGTCATGCAGGCCACCGCGGCCTCAGCCACGCTGCAGGCTGATGGTCACGCTCTGGAGTCCGGTTCCTTCTGTGCGGATCGTTACCGACTGGAACTTGCCTTGGGCGGTGACCGCCATGGTTCCCTTGAAAGCGCCGCCAGTGATTGCGAGGTTCATTTTGTCGCCTTGCGCCTGCCCGACGACCGTCCCAACGGCATTGTACGTGCGCTCTTCCCAGGTGCCCGTCACCTTGCCGGCAGTGGAGGTCAGCGCAGCGCGCAACTCGATCTTGTTGCTCGGCGAGGCGCAGCGAATGGCCAGGCCAAGGCCGGCGTCGTCTTTGGTGGTATAATAGGCTTTGCACGTGAGGGTTTCCGAGCCATTGGCGAGCTGAACGTTAGCTTTTCCGGACCACGACCCCACGAGCGCCGCAAAGAGCGCCTCGTTCGCATTCAACGCCGTGGCGGGCCCTGTAAGAGCTGCGGCCATGACCGCCATTGCGGCGATGGCGGGCCGTGTACCCGAATGCGCTGATCTCATAGGCCTGTCTCTCGCCGGCAATTCTCAATGAATCGTCTCCGAGACCTTGGTCGCAAAAGAGTTTACAACTTATTGCGACTGCCGAATGCTCGGCCGTTCCGGGACGGGCCCTTGCTGGATGTTGCCACAGTGTCACATTTGTCAAGGCCAGGGGTGGCTCATTTGATATGAGGGCCGATCCAGTTGGCCTGTAGCTTGCTTGATTGTCCCTCGAGGGACTAAGTGAAAGCTCCGTCCCGCTGCTTTGCGCAGGCCTGGATGAGAAGAAAAGTCGATATGCTGAACCGACGTGTCGTTATCCGCCAGCGCACCCGCACGATCGCCCTAGCCAAGGTGTTGCACCGTGACAGCGAGCTAACGGTCAACCAGCTTTTGACGGCCCTTTTACAGGCAACCCTGCTCGTTACGGGACTCTGCGCGGTCGTTGTTGTCGCTTACATCGTCAAATCGGCGCTCGGGATCGACCTTTTGCCGGGACCATCGCCCTTGCACGACCTACTCTATCCCTTGCTGCGTCGCTAAGTTAACGCTGGTCGCGATGGGGCGGATCAGGTGGCCAATCCGCTGGGATTTCCCGGCGCGGGATGTCTCGGGGCCGTGGCGCGGCCTGCCCTTGAAGCCGATCCCAGAGGCCCAACTGCGATAATTGTGTCTCGATGGCATAAGCTGTCCTGTTATGCGACAGCGCAAGCGACCGGATTGATGCACCGGCTTCGAATGCGGCCGCCAAATCGTCGCTCTCTGATCGCGTCCAACGCGCGCCAGCCCGTGCCGGCAACGCCTTCTCGGAGCGGGTCTTCGTCTTTCGGGCCGCCGCCAACGCATCCAACAGGCCCTCCCAGGCGACCATGGGCAATGTCAGGCTCTGGCCGTGGGGTGAGGACAGCGTCGCATGCAGGCCTCCCTGATTGACCTCAAAGCGGTATCGACCATCGCCCTGCCGCCATTCGACTTTGTCCCAGACCAGCGCATCCTCGGTCATTGCATCCTCCAATGGTGATACTGGCCGCAGAATTGTGCCCAACCACGTCGGGACGTCAAGAACAAAAATGGAACATTGTGTTTGAGCTCGCATGCGGCCAAGGGGCAGATAGACTTCGTGCCTCCAGAGCCAGCCAGGGAGACGCACCATGATCTACGAGTTCCGCACCTATACGATCCAACCGCGCATGATGGGCGAATTCATGAAGCGCTGGGAGCCGCTGCTGCCGAAGCGCCTCGAGCATTCGCGCCTCGCTGCCATGTGGACCACTGAGATCGGTCCGCTCAACCAGGTGATCCACGTCTGGGAGTACAACGACGTGGCCGAGCGCAACAAGGTTCGCGAGGCCGTCGTCAAGGCCGGCATCTGGCCACCCAAAACTCAGGATCTGATCACCGACATGAAGTCCGAGATCATGATTCCGCAACCGTTCTCGCCACCCTTGTCGCCGTCCAGTCACGGTCCCTATTTCGAGATGCGGACCTATGTACTCAAGGCTGGCGGCACCGCGCAGATGGCCGAGAACTGGGGCAAGCATCTGCCGGGACGCACCAAGCTCTCGCCTTTGATCGGCGTGTTCGCGTCCGACGTCGGTCATCTCAATCAGTGGGTGCACATCTGGGCCTACAAGAGCCTCGACGAGCGTGTCGCGGTGCGCAAGAAGGCCATGGATGCCGGCATCTGGCCGCCGCCGTCGACGCCCGACAAGCCGAGCCCGACGGTTCATCAGGAAAGCAAGATCCTGCTCGCCGCGCCGTTCTCGCCAATAAAGTAACAAGTGCCAGAAGCTGTGACGCCGCGCTCAACCAGGCGTGGCGTCGCGTGGTTGGCGTTCGCGTTACCGGCTGGCTGTGCGTGCGGCGGCGTCGGTTGGTGTCGTGCGAACGGCAACGCTGGTTCCGCCCAACGGATTCCCCACCCCGTCCTCGAAGGTAATGAAGAGGCGTTTGACAGCCGGATCCAGAGGCACGGGCGTTCCCTGGCCCTGTACGAACAGGCTGAGTGTCACGACCTCATTATTGGCAATTGCGCCAAGGTCGACATTTGCCGTTGGGGGCGCTTGGCAAGCGCCCGTACTCGGATTGCTTCGGCACACGGTCACGGTCAATGGGAGTGAGAACGGGTTCCGGTCGAAATTGTCAATGACGAAGGCCCGTACTGTGTTCGCGGTTCCAATATTGACAGATGCCACGGCCATCGCCGTCGCGCCATCAACCGGCACATTCAGAATACCATCGTTCGTCGGCGTTGCGCCGATGGTCACCATGTCGGCGCCTTGTGTGGTCGTTGTCGACAAAACGAATGTATTCACGCCGTTGATCGGCGCCGCTCGCAGGCTATTCGCGCAATCAAAAGTCATCAGAAGATTGCGACTGCCGATGTATGACGGGTTCAAGGCGAACACGAACGTCTGGAACGCCCCGGCAGGAATACTCACGAACTGGTTGGGTGGCCCCATCGGCAGATTGGCGGCATCCGTCCGCTGAAAATCGATCAATCCCAGCGTGCCCGTTCCGCCGGCAATGTAACAGCCCTGCGCTGTCACTGCGCCAGCGTTGAGGACTGTCGCAAACGCCGTCGCGGGATCTCCGAACGCTCTCGATCTGAAGACTGGCAGTACCGAGGCGAACAATGTGGTTTCTGGCACCGCTGTGCTGATCGATCGGCGCACCTCGGTTGTGCCCGCTGCTCCCCATGTGACGGCATCGGTGAATGACCCGGCCGTCGCCGACGCGTCGATCGCTTCGTTCAGACGGATTCGCGCGCCTTCGTTCGGAAGCAAATCGACGGATGGGATCGAAAATGAGTAACCCGGTGCCGACGTTGTTGGAGCGATCGTGACTGGATTGTTCGAATAGTTCGACACGTAATACGAACGACCGCCGCCGTTGGTGAAGCTGCCCAAAGTTCCGTCGGCGGCATAGGGGCGCTGCGGCGAGACGACGATCCGATTGCTTGGCATCGGCTGGATGTTGAGGCGGTACATGCCGAAGCCTGCAGCCGCGGACGTGGCTTTCGTGGCAACGCGGATGCGGTACGTTGTTCCGGCGGCCGCATCAAGCACGACCTGACTGACAAACCGCGCGGCAAAGTCGTCATTCGTGACGACGGGCGCCAGCCCCGTCAGCGAAGTCCCGGTGTAAACCGTGAGGATGGTGTCGATGTCATTGCCGTTGACCGTTGAAAACGATCCGACGGTATCAATGACGTAGGTCGTCGATGTCGGCGATGTGAAGGCGTACCAGACGGAACGGAAGTTGCCCTCACCCGCCTCGGTCGTGGCGGTGGAGTTCACAGTCACCGCCGTCGATTGGGTGACAGGGTAGTTCAGCGCATTGGCGAAGTTGTCGTTTGGCGGTGGGCCGTCGTGCCGCACCTCAAAGAAGACGAATTGCGAGCCAACCGCCTCGTTTGCGGATGTATCGAAGATCGCAATATTATTGACGGTGACCTGCGGAACAAGGCTTGCTCGCCCAATGTCGTTGACGGTGAGTACGATGTTCAGTGTCGTTGTCGTGGCCGTCCCTGTGGCCGGTGTCGCGGTCAGATACAGTGGGACGTTGTCGACCCTGAAATTCGCTGATCCTTCGGTCGTTGAAACAGGGCAGGTGATATTGCCGGTCGGAACACCGCCCTGCTCCATCAGCAGCGTTGACGTGCACGTTCCAAAGATGATGGGGGATTCTGCTGCTGCTGGTTTGGCCGATATTGCCAGTATTGCAGCCACGGTTAAAGTTGCTGCCAGACGGGCTGCGGTAGCCATCGTAGTCATGCGTTTCCCCGCATAGTCCCAGAATCATTTTAACCAAAACCAGACAGTACCCCGACATGCGCGTCAATCCGAATGCGCGGATTTGCTCTATGGTGGTGCGATCACGCGTGCCGCAGTGCCCTCTGGAAAGCTCGCTCCCTGAATCACAACGCCGCGCCCGGTTGGGCGCGGCGTGATCTCGTCCAAACCGTCCGGCTCTACTTGCTTGCCGTTGCCACGCCAGCGTCCGTCGACGTGGTGCGCACGGCGACACTGGTGCCGCCGACGGGGAAGGTGGTGTTCGTATCGCCGAGGAACACGAAGATCCGTTTGGTTGCCGGGTCGAGCGGGATCGCGGTCCCATTGCTCGTGACGAATAGGCTCATCGTCACGACTTCGTTGGCTGCGAGGGTGCCGAGACTTGTCGTCGTGCCGAGAGTCGACGTGCACACTCCCGTCGTCGGATTGGACCGGCAGATCTGCATGGTCAGCGGCAGGTTGGCCGGCGTGCTGCCGGGTAGCGTATCCACAACCGTGGCGTTCACCGTGGCAGAGGTTCCGATGTTGATCGACGCGAGTGCCATGGCGCTGGCACCGCCAAGCGGAACGTTCAAGATGCCGTCAGCGGTGGGCGTCGCTCCAATGGTCACCATGTCGGCAGGTTGAGTTGGCGGGTTCGACATGAGGAACGTGTTGACGCCAGGGATCGGATCCGCGCGCCGCGAATTTGCGCAGTCGAATGCCAAATTGTAGCTTCGATCTGTTCGAGCTGTCGGTGTCATCGCAAACACGAAACTCTGCGCCCCGCCGGCCGGAATGTTGACGAACTCGTTCTGTGTGCCGGTCGGTAGATTGCTCGCGTCCGTCCTCTGATAATTGAATGCCGAGTATGTCCCGGTGCCGCCACTGATCTGGCAGCCCGTAGCCGGCACCGTTCCAGCGTTGAGGATGGTCGCAAATGCCGTGGCCTCCTGCCCGAAGGCGCGCGTCCGTGCTGTTGGCAGTATGGACGCCACCAGCACAACACCCGGCGTCACGGTATTGACCGAGCGTCGCAACGGGATCGAGACGCCATTGCCGAAGTTGATTGCATGGAGGAATGCACCTGCCGTCGCCGCAGCGGCGCCGGTTTCGTCCATCCGGAAGCGCGCTGACGCACCTGCAGCGATGCTCGCGGAGGCAGGCGTGAACGTATAGCCGCCCCCGGTTGTCGTCGTCGGTGTGACCGTTGCGGCGCCGGCAGAAAGGTTGGTCACGTAGTAGGTGCGGCCGCCGCCGTTGAGGAAGCTGCCGACTTCGCCCGCGACCGTGTAGGGCCGGTCCGGAGTTGCGACGATGTTGCTCGCCGGAACGGCCTGAATGTTCAACCGGTGCAATCCGAAACCGTTGGCGGCTGAGGTCGCCTTGGTGGCGACGCGAATGCGGTACGTGGTGCCGGCCGTGGCATTGATGACCACGCCGCTGATCAGCCGTCCGGCGACGAGGTCATCGTTGGACGCGACAGGTACGAGCGTGGCGAACGAGGTTCCGGTGCCCACGTCGAGAACGGTATCTATCTCCTCGAACGACCTCGAGAACGAACCGACGGTGTCGATCGCATATTGGCCCGAGGCGGTCGGCGTGAAATTCCACCAGACCGACCGGAAGTTCCCTTCGCCACCCTGGGTGGTGGCCGTGATGTTGGAGGCGACGGCCGTGCCGGCGGCGAGCGAGAAGTTCAGCGCGTTGGCGAACTCGTCGTTCGGCGGTGGCCCGCTGTTGAGAACGTCGCCATAGATCGGACGTTCGGCGATCCGCGTGTTCGACGTGGTGTTGAAGAACGCCATATTGACGCCGTGGGTTCCCGGCACGAGATTGCCCTTGCCGAAAGCATTGAACGTGAAGGTCACGTTCTGGGGCGTCGTCGTCGCGGTCCCAGTCAGTGGGGTTGCGTCCATGTATAGTGGCACATTGTCGACACGAAAGTTGGCGGTTCCGGTCGTTGTGTTGATGGTGCAGATGACGGAGCCGGTCGGGTCCTGGCCTTCGACCATCGACAGCGTGCTTGGGCAGGTGGCGCTGACCGTTTGCGCGAGCGCGTTTTGCGAGAGTGCTGCGGCTGCAAGAGTACATCCCAGGACAGCGACGGAACGTGATATGCTCTTGAGTGTCATGCAATAAGTCCCCACGACAAATGATCAAACGCGGACCGCGGGGTCAGGTTGTGAAGAGACTTGCTCAAGTATCAAGTTCGGTCACAAACAAACGAAATCCCGGACGTCGCCGACCGCAAGGTTTCATGTTGGCAATGGTCTGCCCCGACTGTCAAGGACGGAAAGTTCATAGGGCGAGCTGTCAGGCCCCGGGCCGACCGGTCTTTTTGGGGCGACCGCGCCGGTGCGTTTTCTCTTTACCCATTTCCACATCGACGGTCTTCGACGGTGGTCGCGCGGCCATCAGATCAGGTTTGGTTTGAGGCCGATGCTTGTCCACCGGTAGCCCCCGTTCGGCATGCGGCCCCATCTCGTCGAGGGTCGGCTTGTGCGGTCCGCCAACGTGTTCGCCGAACGCTCCGGCCTTGGTTCGTGGATCGATCTTGACCTCGCGCGCCGGCAAAGGCCGGTCCGTGCCGGGGCCCATGTCGTCGAGCGAAGGTTTCTTGACGCGCGGAATCGCTGGCGTATTCGCCGCCGCTCCGTATTTCCTGGTGCCTTGGAAAGCGCCCGCACGATCCTCGACCTCGCTTTGCCGCGCGAGCGGGTCATCGGCGATGGCGAGCTCGGTCTCGCGCAGACGCTTGATCTCGTCGCGCAGCCGCGCCGCCGTCTCGAATTCCAGATCGGCCGCCGCCTCGCGCATGCGCCGCTCCATGCCCTCGATGACTTTCGCGAGATTGTGCCCAACGAGCGCCTCGCCGCTCTCCTCCGCCAGGCCGGCATCGACAGTCACGCGATCCTGCTCGTAGACCGAAGCCATCACATCGTGAATGGAACGCTTGATGCTCTCCGGCGTGATGCCGTTCGCCTCGTTGTAGGCGGTCTGCTTCTCACGCCGCCGGCTGGTCTCGGCGAGGGCCCGCTCCATGGAGCCTGTCATCTGGTCTGCGTAGAGAATCACCTTGCCGTCGATGTTGCGCGCCGCGCGGCCGATGGTCTGGATGAGTGACGTTTCCGAGCGCAGGAAGCCTTCCTTGTCGGCATCGAGAATGGCAACCAGCGCGCACTCTGGAATATCCAGCCCCTCGCGCAACAGGTTGATGCCGATGAGTACGTCGAAGGCGCCAAGCCGCAGGTCGCGGATGATCTCGATGCGCTCGAGTGTCTCGATGTCGGAATGCATGTAGCGGACACGAATCCCATTGTCGTGCATGTACTCGGTCAAATCCTCGGCCATGCGTTTGGTCAACACGGTGACCAACGTGCGGTAGCCCTTTTTCGCGACCTGACGCACCTCGTCGAGCAGGTCGTCGACTTGGGTGCGGGCCGGGCGGATCTCACAGACCGGATCGATAAGTCCGGTTGGCCGGATCACCTGCTCGACGAACACGCCGCCGCTTTGCTCCATCTCCCAGCCGCCGGGTGTCGCCGACACGTAGACGGTCTGCGGGCGCATGGCATTCCATTCCTCGAAGCGCATGGGGCGATTGTCCAGGCACGAGGGGAGGCGGAAGCCATATTCGGCGAGCGTGGCCTTGCGCCGGTAGTCGCCACGGAACATGCCGCCGATCTGGGGGACCGTGACGTGGCTCTCGTCGGCAAAGACCAACGCGTTGTCCGGCAGGTACTCGAACAGCGTCGGCGGCGGCTCGCCCGGCTGGCGCCCTGTCAAATAGCGCGAATAGTTCTCGATGCCAGCGCACGAGCCAGTAGCTTCCATCATCTCCATATCGAAGGTGGTACGCTGTTCGAGGCGCTGCGCCTCTAGCAGCTTGCCCGTGGCATAAAGCTCATCCAGGCGTTGCTTCAGCTCCGTCTTGATCGCCTTGATGGCCTGCTGCAGCGTCGGTTTCGGCGTCACGTAGTGCGAGTTGGCATAGACCTTCACGAGCTTCAGCTCGTCCGTTTTGTGGCCGGTCAGCGGATCGAACTCGGTAATGGCCTCAACCTCGTCGCCGAACAGCGAAAACCGCCAGGCACGATCCTCCAAATGCGCAGGGAACAGTTCGATTAAGTCGCCGCGCGCCCGGAAGGTCCCGCGATGGAAGTTGCCGTCGTTGCGCCGGTAGTGGAGCGCGACGAAGTCGGCCAACAGCTGATCGCGCGAGATCCGATCGCCGAGCTTCACGGTGAACGTCATTGCCGTGTAGGTCTCGACGGAGCCGATACCGTAGATGCACGAGACCGAGGCCACGATGATGACGTCGTCGCGCTCGAGCAGTGAGCGCGTCGCGGCGTGACGCATACGATCGATCTGCTCGTTGATCGAGGCTTCCTTTTCGATGTACGTATCAGTGCGCGGAACATAGGCCTCGGGCTGATAGTAGTCGTAGTACGAGACAAAGTACTCGACCGCATTCTCGGGGAAGAAGCTTTTGAACTCGCCATAAAGCTGGGCCGCGAGCGTCTTGTTTGGCGCCAGGATCAGCGCCGGCCGCTGTGTCGCCTGGATGACATGCGCCATGGTGAACGTCTTGCCAGAGCCGGTGACGCCGAGCAGCACTTGATTGTGATCGTTCTTGCTGATGCCCTGCACCAGATCCTGGATCGCCTGGGGTTGATCACCCTTGGGCTCGTACTCGGAGACAATCTTGAGTTCGATCCCGCCTTCCGATTTTTCGGGGCGTGGTGGCCGATGGGGCGTAAACGCCTGCAACGTACCGGCCACCAGTGGGTGCGACGCAATCATCGGCTGGCGCGCAATCAGTTCCCGGGCCCGATCGGAGCGCTCTTCCGGGCGAGCCAGGATCGCGTTCAAAGACGCTGACGGTGAGAAGTCCTCCGGTCGAGGCTTGACCTGGCGCAAGGCTGGCAACTGGGTGCCCGTGGGCCGTCCGAGTGCGCGTTCGACGGCAGCTGGCCGCTCGGTCAGGGGGCCGGTTGCCGTGAATTCGGCCTGCGAGGTATCCGAGAAGCCTGGTGTTCCGGCTGCCGTCTCGGCTCGCGGCGCAACGGGCTTGCCGCTCCTGCCTCGCGAGGGGCGCGGCTTCGGGATCTTGTCGGTGTCTGGCGCCTTGAGCGGCGGCGGTTTGGGTGGGCGTGCCATTCGCCAACTATCTCCGGGTGATGCCGAGTGTCAAATTCCGGCTCCGTCTCATGCCCTTGGGCTATTCATGCTCGGTTCATATCAAAACGGGCAAAACGATGGCATCGCTCGGCAAAGCCCGACGCGCCGTCGACTTGTGGTCCGTTGCACAAGAGTGTCGACTCGCATACAGCGGCCTTGATGCCGCCTACCCTTCAACTTCGGGCTCTGCCTCCAAGCAACCCTCCATCCTGAGGAGTGAATTCCTATGACAATCAAGATGAGCATCGGTGCTGCCGTGGCGGCGCTTCTGCTGTCCGCAGGTTTGGCGGTCGCACAGGCTCCGGCACCGTCGACGACGCCGGGCGCGCCGGCAACGACGCCCGTCATTCCGCCGAAGGCGATCACCACGCCGGCTCCGGCTCCGGCAGCTGTCGCACCGGCGGCGAAGGATCCGGCCAAGACCGCAGCTCCTGCAGCCAAGGACGTAGCCAAGACCGCGGCCCCGGCGACCAAGAAGGCGGCTGCGCCGAAGGTTGAGCGCACGCCGGAGAGCATTGCTTGCTCGGCCGAACTGGATGCCAAGAACATTCATGGCAAGCCGCGCAAAGCCGCTCTGGCGAAATGCAAAAAGGAGAAGTTGGCGGCGGCAAAGCCGACCGCGACTCCCGCAGTGCCGGCCGCAGCCAAGAAGAACTAACGGCTGATTCGCATTAAACCGCATGGAGCCCCGCGCCGATCGGCGCGGGGCTTTTCGTTTGGCTAACTTTTGTCGTTGAAGAAGTCATAGATTTTCTGCGCCATGTCGGCCGAGATGCCCGGCACGGACGTCAGATCCTCCGTGCTCGCCCGGGACACGGCCTTCGCCGATCCAAAATGCTTCATCAGGGAGCTCTTGCGGGTTGCCCCGATGCCTGCGATCTCTTCCAGTGGGTTCATACCGATAGCCTTCGATCGCTTCGCGCGATGCGTGCCAATCGCAAAGCGGTGGGCTTCGTCGCGGAGGCGTTGCACAAAGTAGAGAACGGGGTCGCGCGGCTCCAGTAGCATCGACTTTCTGTGATCAGTGAAATGAAAATGTTCCCGGCCGGCGTCGCGCTCCGGGCCTTTGGCCACACCTATCAAGACGATGTCGGTTATACCGAGGGATGCGAAGACATCTTGAGCAATCTTCAGCTGGCCCAGACCGCCGTCGATCAGGACGAGATCCGGGCGTGACGGAAGGTCTTCGGTGAATGCGTCATCATCGGTGTCTTCGTCCGTCTTGTCGTCGATAGTCGCAGCCGTGGGCTCTGCCTTGAGGACGCCGAACGCAATCGCGTCTGCGCCGCGTTCGCCACGCGGCGGCAGAGAAGGCGGCAGAATGCGCGACGATTGTGCGGATGGCGCTGGCTCGGGGACGTCCTGGGGCTGAACATCTGATAGCTCGCCAGATGGCGATTGCAACGCCGCCGCCGTGTCGAGCAGTCGCTTGAAGCGCCGCGTCAGGACTTCCCGCATCATGGCGTAGTCATCGCCCGGCGTGGTCGCATCCGACTTAATGTTGAATTTTCGGTACTGGCCTTTCACGAATCCGTCCGGACCGGCCACGATCATGGCGCCGACGGCGTTCGTTCCCATGATGTGGCTGTTGTCGAAGACCTCGACACGCCGCGGCGGGCGGGCAAGGCCGAAGCGCTCGGCAACGCCTTCCAGGAGGCGCCGCTGCGATGAACTCTCGGCAAGGCGGCGGCCAAGCGCTTCGCGCGCGTTTGAGGCGGCATGCTCGACAAGCCCAGTCTTGCTGCCGCGTTGCGGGACTCTTATTTCGACCTTGCGATCCGCCTTCGTGCCGAGAGCCTCTTCCATCAAGGCGCGGCTCGGGAAATCGTGACTGGCAAGGATCAGGCGCGGGACCGGCTTGTCATCATAGAACTGGGCCATAAAACTCTCGAGGATGTCTTCCACGGGCAGTGACCGGTCGGCCTTCGGGAAGTAGGCGCGATTGCCCCAGTTCTGTCCGGTGCGGAAGAAAAACACCTGGATGCAGGTCTGGCCGCCGTCCTGGTGGGCGCCGAAAACGTCGGCCTCTTCGACCCCTTCCGAGTTGATCGCTTGATCGGCGGTCACGTGGGCGATGGCTTGCAGTCGATTCCGATAGCCCGCAGCCCGCTCGAATTCGAGCTTGTCGGCCGCGTCCATCATCTGTGATTGCAGCTGCTTTCTGACCTCCTGGCTTTCTCCGCGCAGAAAGCGAGACGCTTCGTCGGCGAGTTGACCGTAGTCGGTCAATGCGATCTCTCCGGTGCAGGGCGCCGAGCAGCGCTTGATCTGGTGAAGCAGACAAGGCCGGGTGCGGCTTTCATAGACACTGTCGGAACACGTCCGCAGCAGGAACGCCCGCTGCAACGTGTTCACGGCATGGTTTACGGCGCCGGCTGATGCAAACGGCCCAAAGTAGTCGCCGCGCACATTCCGCGTGCCACGATGTTTCAGGATCTGGGCCGCGGGATGATCGCGCCGGATCAGGATGAAGGGGAAGGACTTGTCGTCCCGCATCAGGACATTGAAGCGCGGCCGGAACCGCTTGATCAGATTGGCCTCGAGCAGCAGCGCCTCGGCTTCTGTACGAACGGTCACGAACTCCATCGATGCGGTGCCAGCAATCATCCGCGCGATTCGGTTCGTGTGGCTGCCAAGTCTTGAATAGTTCGAGACGCGGGCCTTCAGGCTGCGCGCCTTGCCGACGTAGATGACCGTTCCCTCGAGATCCAGCATCCGATAAACACCGGGGCTGGTGGGCAAGGATTTAAGATAACCGGCAATGAGGTCCGGTCCGACTGGCTTTGCGCTGGTTTGCGGCGGAGCGGGCGGAGATGCTTCCTCCACCGCCGCGCCTTCAATGACAGGGCCGGCACTTGGCGGCTTGGGGGCATCCGTTCTCGACATGATGTCCTTGTTGTTCCTGGCAACCAGACAGTCAAGACGCGTCGGTCGCGCATACAATTCGAGGCATCCACCTTGAATTTCGTCCACCACTTGTCGTTTAATGGAAAGTATCAGATCGTGTCGGTTCAGGACACGGGAGGATATGCCCATGAGCGCCCAACCTGCTGTCGTTAAACCGGCCGTCATCCCACGGGCCTCGACCGGCAATCGCAGCTTTCTGTCTGATGTGGTCGTCGATTTCGGTCCGGTCGATGTGCTGGGTCGTGTTTTCCTCAAGGCCGATACAGAATTGCGGGAAATGGGCCTGACGCTGTCCTTCGGCAACCTTGGCGAGTTGATCGACATCAATCGGCGCAACAGCGACAGTTGGCGCCCGCTTCTGCCGCTGTTCGATCCCGAAGTCGGGGGTATTACACCTGAGACGTCGATCGTTTTGATCGGCCGGAACGCTGCGGGCGAGGCCGTTACGGCCCAGGCGGCGCGGCTCTATTCACTGACGTCGGCGCCGCTAAAGGAGGAAATGGAAAGCCTGCGGTTCTTTTATGCCGATCCCGCGCGCTCGCGATTGGCGGGTGAGGCTGTCAACGTTTCTGCGCCTACGGCTGACAACCTTTATGGTCGCGCGGTTTTTGGCGGTGCCGTGTGGTTTCGTCCGGATCAGCGCCGGCGGGGTGTCGTTCAGGTCCTATCGCGCGTGGTCAAGGCCTTGACGCTGACACGTTGGGACAATGACATCATGTTCAGCATTATGGCTGAGGATGTTGTGAAGGGCGGCGTGGCTCAGAGCGCCGGCTTCCCACATGTCGAGTGGTCCGTGGACTTGATCCAAACGCCGGTGCGACGAGACGGCGTTATTCGATCCGCTCTTATCTGGACGGACGCTGCCGAGCAGATCGCCTATTGCCGCAAGTACTTAGCGGCTGGCGACGCGCAGGTCGATCGCGTTGTCCATGATCGAGCCGCCAATCAGAAGCTTGCCGGCTGACGGCAGCGCGACCGGAACAATGATGCGGCGATAGCGGAGCCGTGTGCGCCCAGCGTGTGGCCAGCGAACGATTGCGTCGACATCATCAACCCGCGGCACGCCCTTTTCCATGATCTCTTGATAGGTAGAAGTAATCCAGCGGCCGTAGTGCCGATCCGGCTGTTCCTCGATGGGGGCGCCCACGGCGCACGTGCGCCACGTTTCATACTTGGTAAATAGGCCGCCGCCAAATTCGTGGAAGACGATCCGACCGTTGGCAGGTTCCTTCTTGACGGCCACATATCGATTGCCGATCGCGGCTTCCAGAAGGTTCATCAGCTCGTGCTGGGCCGACGGTTGTGACAGCTTTGGCCAGTGACCGACGATCGTCGCGAGCGCAGCATTGCTCGAGAGTTCGGCTGGCGTGCGATCCCGCGTCAGGAAGTCGGTGGGTCGGGGCGCGCGCGCCTTGTCGATCATTTCCGCGAGGCGCTCGACGACAAGCGGCGTCGAGCGGATCAGCTCGTTGCTCCAGGATTGGTCATACCCCGTAAGGATGACGCGCTCGCCGCGCCATTCCTGCAGCCAGCGCTGCAGGGATCGATGGGCGGCATCGGTGACCACGCTTGGCCGCAGTCTGATCTGGCAAGACGAGCCATAGAGATTGACCGCCAGGAACCCGAGATTGAGTACGACGTAGTCCGAAAACTCCCCACCCGAGTAGGGCGAGTCAAACGCCGAACGAAGCGTCCTCGAGTCCCCATTCCAGATTTCGCCCTGGTCATCAATGAACAGCAGCGACATGTACAAACTCCAGCGCCCGGATTCCCACTGCAACCCCAGCGATGAACAGACCACATCCGCCTTAAGCTTCGATTTCAGACGCCTCGAAAAAGCCGATAATTCCTTGGATTTTCAAAGAATAGTCCAACCGATGTGTTGATGTGCAACTAATGCCCGTCCCGACTTGGACACCGGCGATGACGGCTCGATGCCATCGGCCCGCCACAAAGACGCACTTGCTAGGTCCCACGCGGCCGCCGGAGGAGCCATGCACGTCTTGTTAGCCATATTGACTGCTGCGATCATCGCCGCGTTGAGTTTCGATGCAGAAGCGGCGCCGCCTCCGAAAGGTGCTTTCTCGAGCCCGAATGCGATTCTGAAATGGATCAACGGCTATCGATCGAAACCTCAAGCGACACTCGTTCCAGACGCAGTGCGCGCTATGAGTACGCTTGGTATCTTCCGGGATGCCGACGCTGCTGGCGCCTACGTTGGGTTCATTGCGGGCGTCCTTGGCGATAATCCGAATTCGGCCGAAGCACTTGTCACCAAAATGTTTCCATTGCCGCCAGAGGAACAGGTCGTTCTTGTTCGAGCGATTGCCTACTCTGGACTGAAGGATTGGAAGGCGTTGCTCGTCAAGCTGGTCGAGCGGATGCCGGCTCGCAAAGTTCTCATCCAGCGCCATCTTGATGATAAGGCGCCAACGCTCGCAACCCTGTCGCTCGAGCAGTCGCCGGCGGCGATGGATACTTTGTGGGGCTACTACTTTGCGACAGGCCGCTTCGATAGCATCCAACGCATCGTGACGGCGCTCGAGTGGGCCAAAGAACGAGACAACGTTGAACGATTGACGATTGGCAGCATGGCGAAGTGGATGCTGGCCAATAACGCTCAACAGGACAAGGAACTGCTCGATTATTTGAAGCGGGATGCTGCAACGCGGCCAAAAGCAATTGCGACAGAGTTGCGCGAGGTCATCGAGGCGGCAGAAACGTTCGAGACCGCAAAAATTCGCAAGGATGCACTTGCCTCGATTGAGGATCTCAAACGCAAAGGACCGCAAACCGCCCGCAATGCGTCATTCTGGGGGCAAGCCGGGCAAACGGCATTGGCGCTTGGCTGCGTGGTTGCCGGTGCGCTGGGTCACGTCGAGATCGGCATTCCCTGTATTATTGGCGGGGCTGCGTCGTCCGCCGCGCTCAAGTTTATCCAACCGCAGTAGCCCTCTAGGCGGCGGCTCCCCGCACACGATTGGGCGTCGCCGCACCTGCCATCGTGGAGCCTCCGCCGCTTTGAACCGGAGCAAGCGCGCCAATCTTGGCTGCGATCAATTCTCGGCTCACCAACATGGTACGTTCGATCTTCACGCGATCGCGCGAGTTGACCGAGCCCGGCTGGACGATACGTCCGTCAACGTATTGACCAGTCAATGCGGTCGCGTCGGCTTGCGTCAGGAGCCAGAGCAGATCTCCACTCGACTGGGTCATCGAGCGGACGCCTGGCAGTATCGGCGTTAGCGCCGGCATGATGTACTTCCAACCAAGGATCTGCAGGAAATTGCGGTCGCGCGCGATGTTCGTCGCTGGCACCACGCTCGGATTGAAAGCGATCGATGCTAGGTGCGGCGCGGCCTGTGCCAGATGGCGCGCGTGCATGACGTTGAGCAACTTGGAGGCGCAGTAGCGCGCCTCGCCGCGATCAACGCGTTCCGGGAGATGCGCCTGAGCGCGCTCTGCATCGGCAAGGATGACGGGATCTTCCCAGATGGCTCGGGTAATCCCGACCATACAGAAAGCGTCTGGGTCATGCACCTCGCTGGCGGTAATGACGATACGTCCGCCGGGACGCATATGCTCGAGCAGCCGGTCGGCGATCATGACATGGGCGAGATGATTAACGGCGAAGGTCAGCTCAAGCCCGTCGGCGGAGCGCTGGTCGTTCAGAATCGATTGCAGCCCAGCATTCAAGGCCAGGGCATCGACGGGGGCATCGCCAAGGAGATGGCTAACATCGGCTACGGCTTCCGCCACTGACGCCAGGCTCGCGAGATCACAAGGGACGAGCGTGAGGCGATTGGGGCCAGCGCGGGCCGCCAATTCGTCGGCCTGGTCCGACGCTCTCGCCAGAAGCAGAAGACGCCAGCCTGAATGGTCCCGGATCATGCGCTCGACCATGCGCCGGCCAAACCCGCTCGTGCCGCCGGTCATGACAAGGGTTTTTGTCGCCTGACTGGGTGGCAAGGCGCGACTGTCTCGAGGCCGATTCAGTAGCGGCGCCATCGGCGGAGATCTCCTAATGTATCGACTTTGTATTGATCGATAAGCGCTTGGACCGCAATCCGAAAGACAAATCCGTGTGACCGAGAAAATTGATGGCAGTGACTGCGGATCCAGATGCGACGCAAGCCTCTTGTGCGCCGAATACCTAAGGCAATGCCACATTCAAGGCCTAATCACACCGCATTCGCATGCACAACTTGGCGGCACTCGAAAACGGACGGGATGTGGATCGCGACAGAGGAGCTTGCGATGAACGGACGGGGAGTTCGAATATTGAGCCGGTCTCTGAGGGACGGGATCATTGGCTTGAGTTTGTTTGTATTCGGTTTGTCGTTGTTGACCGGGCCGATGTCGGCCCTGACGACCCTGACATCGGCTTTTGCTGCTGACGTCGTAGCCGCTAGAGCCATTGACGTGACGTCGCCGCCGACCATGCGCACTGAGAATGCGGTTGTCGCTGCCGCCATGCGCCGCCCAGTCACCGATTCCTATGTTGCAAAGCGGGCGACCCAGATGACCGTCCTCGGTCTGACGTTTTCGTTGCTGGTCGCCCTGAATCTTGCGTTTCTGAGACATCTCCGCCGGGTGAACGCCTCCGCTCGGCGCGATGGGTGGCGGAGGGGGCATTGACCCTGACTTCTGGGTGAGTAGCTCCCTCCTCCACATCTTGCGATTGGCATCCTATATACACCTAAGGCCGCTCCTGGAGGTTTCATGACCCGTCGCACTGGTTTTCGCTGGCTCAAGGGCCTGTTACTGGCCACGATGGCTGTGATTGGCTTCCTCGGCGCGAGTCGGGTCTCGCCGGACCGCCTGCTGGCCAAGAGCTATGGGCCCATCCTGGGCGATTTCGATACCAGTTGGGCAAGCCGGCCAGCTAATCTGTGGTTCAGCGCGTCGGTAGATGCGCCAGCGCCGCTCGGCAGACCCTTGGCGATTGGGGATCGCATCACGATCACATCGCGTGCAAGCTCTCCGGAGATGGTCGAGGTGGTTGCAATCGAGGACTTCCATGGTGAAGCGTTTGGACCGGCAACGCTGAGAGCGCAACTGGTTACGGGCCGCTCCGAGAGCAACCATTCTGGCGGCGTGGTTCGGTTCCTGTTCGCCTTGGAAGTTGATGGGTCCACACTGGCGCCGGCTGGACGCGACAAGGCACTATAGGCGCTGTCAGCCAGATGGCGGGCACCCAACACTCAGGCTGTGCGCGGCGCGTCAAGCTGTTGACCAGCTAGGTCGACAACGACGATTTCGGGCGGTACGCCGAACCGGACCGGCAGGATCGAGCAGCCCAGGCCACCCGAGACGATCAAGTTTCGTCCATGCTCAACGATGTGCCCATACGCGTAGCGATTGCCGTAGCGCGATGGCACGATGGGGGAATAGCCGAACAGGCGAACCTGACCGCCGTGTGTGTGCCCTGACAGGGTGACCGACACGCGATCCGGAACGCGGGCAAAGATATCGGGCTCGTGGGCCAGGAGGATGACCGGGGACTGGTCATTCGCTTTGGCCAGAGTGCCATCTAGGTCGTCGATCCCTTGAAACACCCAGCGACCATTGACACGCCCTTTGCGGAAGGCCAGCTGATCCGCCAAACCAGCGAGCCAGAAGTCTTGAGTGTCTTTGCGAAGGCGGATGACGTCGTTCTCGTAAACGGCGATGCCGGCGCGCTCCAGGGCCAGTCGGCCATAGACGGGACCTTTGCCGCGCCGTTGAGCGGCGTGGTCGTCCCACCAGTCATGATTGCCGAGGACCGAATGAACGCCGAGTGGCGCCTTCAAGGCAGCAAGGGCGCCGGCCCATTTGGCAGGTGGAACAATCCGACTCTGCCAACGATGCCCAGCCTCGAAGTCGCCGAGTAGAACGATCAAGTCAGCGCCGAGGTTGTTCGTGGTGTGCACGATCTGCTCGATCCGATGAACTGGCATTTGCGGTTCGCCAGCATGAAGATCCGCGACAACGGCGATCCGAAGGTTGAGGCCGAGCGGCCATCGGTGCGGGGTTAGCGCGTAGCGCTGAACGTTGAGTCGCCAAAGCGGCTCGAGCCCGAACGCGTAGCCGGCAACGCCAGTGCCGGTCGCTGCCAATGCCGTCAGGCCCTTTAGGACGCTACGCCGAGTGAACACGCAAACAGTCTCCCGCGACACTCTCCGCCGTCGCCGCATCCTGTTAAGCAAGATGCGTACCGGGCTCCAATCCTCTTTACATCGCAACTGTCAGAGTGGTTAGCGCAATCCTAATTTGCCGGGTTTCGAGAGGGGGCATCGTCATCCTCGAACATCGGCAGCTCTGGCGCCGTGAGTTTTCCTGGTCCTGACATCCCGAGATGCTTATAGGCCTTGGGGGTCAGGATGCGGCCTCGTGGCGTTCGTCCAATGAAGCCCTGCTGGAGCAGGTAGGGCTCCACGATTTCTTCAAGGGCGTCGCGTGGCTCGGACAAAGCGGCCGACATTGTCTCGATGCCAACCGGTCCTCCGTCATAATTCCGAGCGATACAACCCAAGTAGCGATGGTCGAGGGCATCAAGACCTTCACTGTCGACCTCGAGCATGCGCAGGGCCTTGTCAGCGACGGCCGCATCGATGATCGGTGCGCCGTCGACGGCGGCGAAGTCCCGGACACGACGCAACAGACGGCCGGCGATGCGGGGTGTTCCGCGCGAGCGGCGGGCGATTTCCTGCGCGCCTTCCTTGGCCATCGGCGCGCCGAGGACACGAGCGCCACGAGAGACGATCAGCTCCAGCTCGGCGTGGGTGTAGAAATTGAGGCGGATCGGGATGCCAAAGCGGTCGCGAAGCGGATTGGTCAAAAGACCCGCGCGCGTGGTCGCGCCAACCAGCGTGAATTTCGCGAGATCGATCTTCACCGAGCGGGCCGCCGGTCCTTCGCCGATGATGAGATCGAGCTGGTAGTCCTCCATGGCCGGATAGAGGATTTCTTCGACGGCGGGATTGAGACGGTGGATCTCGTCGATGAACAGAACATCGCGGTCCTCGAGGTTCGTCAGCAAGGCGGCGAGGTCACCGGCCTTCGCGATGACTGGCCCCGACGTTGACCGGAATCCAACACCCATCTCCTTGGCCATGATCTGGGCGAGTGTCGTTTTGCCGAGGCCCGGCGGCCCTGCAAAAAGCACGTGATCGAGGGCATCGCCACGGGCACGGGCGGCCTGAATGAAGACTTTCAGATTGGCTCGTGCCTGCTCCTGACCGGTGAAGTCGTCGAGGGATTGAGGACGAATCGTTGCTTCGAAGGCATCGGCCTCCTTCTTGCCGCCAGAGACGATCCGGTCGTCGCTCAATGGTCTGCTCCCGGTTCGCGGTCGGTGGCCGATTGGTCTTGATTCGATCCAACACAACTATACGCGATTGTGAATCGGCTTGGCAGTCCTGCTTCCGGCGCTTCCGGGTGTGGACGACGGCTACTTGCGCCGCGCGCCCTTGTTGTCGGTGGCTTCGGAAGACCAACCGCCCAGCACTTCAGGGTCAACTCTCGGCTTGCTGCCGGGGCGCGCGGGCGTTTCCGCCGGAGGGCTTGCTCGGATCTGGGCGCCGCCGGCCTTGGCAGCTTTCGGCGCCGGCTCGACGCGCGGCGTCACCCGTGGGTTTTCCGGTGTCATCTGGAAGATCTCGCGGAAAAGGCCGGGGGCGACAATGGAGAAGGGGTTGACGATGACTTGGGGCGTCGCCATCGGCCCCTCGACAGCAAATGTGATCCCGAAGACGCCCTCGCCCTTGGGGCCGGTCAGAAGAGGACCAAGTAGTGGGATCTCACCAAAGGCGCGATTGAGCCCGGAAAGCGGTACATATGTACCGCCCAAGCTCATGCGTCGCGCGACAAAGTCGATCTTCCCGCGGGCGCTCGCGCCGATCAGAGGCCCGGTGATCGCGGCACTGTCGAGCACGAGTTGCCCGTTACCGGTCGAATAGCTCGCTCGCAACCGCTCGAAGTCGAACTGTTCGCGAACCATGCGCCGGTTTGCCTTGCCGGCATCGATGGCGGGGCGGCTGTCATCGGCATTCTGTAGGACCTCGGCAATGACCGGGTCGCCGAGCACTCGAAAATTTCGGATCGTGAGCGTGCCCGTTTTCTCGGCGGGGCCACGGCCGTCGAGATTGACTTCGAGTTCGCCGACGCCGCCGAGCATGTTGGCGTAAACGCCGACTGTCTTCAGGGCCTGCCCAGCGTCGACCGTTTGCACGAGCACGAGGTGCGGCCGGCCGGGCTCTGGGCGTAAGGTCGCTGCAATGGGTTTGCCGCCGTCGAGCACGGCACGGAAATCAAGGGCTGTCAGTTGCTCGTCGCGTTTCTGCAAGCGCAGACGGGCCTGCCGCAATCCCGTGTCGTTGGCGCCTACGATGCGCTCGAGATCGGCGGTGAGATCGATGCCGGGGCGGTTTTTGCGCTTCGGTTTCTGCTGCGTATTGAACGCAAACAGGGAGCGAAAGAACTCAGTTCCGTCATACGTCTTGACGTTCGCCTTCACCTCCCAGACCCGGTCGGGGCGCAGCGTGCCTTGGACTTCGAGATTCGTCACGACGTTGAGCGAGAACTCGGGGAAGAGGTACTCGCGTGGACGATTGTCGGGCCCAAGCGCCACCCAGCCGTCGATTGCGATCGATTCGCCGGAGAGCTTGAAGTTCTGCAGCTCGATCCCCTTGCCTGTTCGTGGTTTGCCGACGTCGAATGTGAGGCGCGCCGGCTTTCCCGCGCCCTTCGACCAGTTGAGGTCATCGAGCGTCATTTCCGCCGATGTGAGGTCGACGTTGACTTGGACTTTCGGCTCGTCGCTGCCTACTGGGCGATGGATCTGGACTTCGATCGGAACGTCGCCTTGGATCAGATGCTCGAGATCGAGGCCCAGCTGGTTCCGGTCCGCGCCGTCGAGGCGTGCCGTTATCTTCAGGGGCGTCGGTTTGCCTTGCGGGAGCTGTGCGTGCCATTGACCGCTGAGTTTTGCGGCCACACCGGCGAGCAGCATTTCGCCCTTGATGTCGACGCCCTTCTCGGTTGCGTCGAAGGCAATAGAGGCGCCGCTGATGTCGTGGGTGCCGATGATGTCTTTGACGCGGCCATCAGTGATCCGCCCTTTGCCTTCGATGCGGGCGTCCGCAAACGTCGTCTTCGGACCGAGCGGTAGCGTAATCTTCAATTGTGCTTCGGTCTTGCCATCGATGGGGTTGGCCGGGAGGCTGCCGGGCTTCAGGACATTCATGGGCTCGCGGCCCAGGAGCTCCAGGAAAGCAGCCAAGGGGCCTTGGGCGCGGGTGGCGATCTCGGCAACCGGTTGCGGTTGATCGAGATCGACGACGGTCATGCGGCTGCCCTTCATCGTGATCTTGCGGCCGGCGGCCGCAGTGACGTGAGCGTCGGGAACAGTGAGTTCGAGACTGGAGCCTTCCATGCGCAACAGCGCGCGCGCGGCCTCTATGGCCGGCCAGCCCTTATGAATGTCGATTTCGAAATCACTACCTTCAAGCGTCAACGCAAACCGGCGCGCCGGATCGGGGCCGGGCGCCACGGCCATCTCGGTCCCGTGTCGCTGTGCGAACTTGAAGTGACCGCCTTTGATCACCCCTTTCGTCACATGCTTGATGACGCGCGCGCGCATCTCCGGCGCAAGCGTCGACGGCCACAGCGCCTTCATCGTCGCTATTGGCATTGGGCCGATCCGGCCGTCGAGCAATGTCGCAGCATCTCCCTGCGCGGCTCCAACACGACCCGTGACATTGATTTCGGCGCCAGCGATTTTTACCACCGCCGTGGTGACGTCGAATCCTTGCAGCCCCGGCATTGTCTGCCCGCCGAGTTCAACGTGTTCGATGGCCAGCGGAACCGCGCCGGGTTCGACATCGTGAATGTGACCATCGCGAGAGCCGAAGCGGAATTGCCAGGATTCGGCGCCGCCAGGTGGCGCAGGCTCGATCGATCCTTCGAGCACGATCTTGCCGCCTTGCCATGCGACGGGGGAGGGTCGAAGATCAAGGCGTCCTGTCTCGCCATTGTAACGCAAGTCGAGCTTGCCGCCTTCGATGACAATCATGGCTTTGTCGATCGTGGAAAAGCGGAGCGCACCGGCTCCGACATCGAGATCGAATCGACCGTTGAGCACGGTGCCGTCCGTGCTGAAATTCAAATTACCTGTCCCGGAGACCGGGGAGTCCAAGCCTGTCAGAGCGGACAACGCTGGAAGTTGCCGTGCCAGCTGGTGGGGAACGAGGCCTTCGAGTGTTGCGGCCAGGGAAATCGTCTTGGCTTTCTCGGCATCCTCCACCCGGAACGCAAGAGTCCACGGATCCGCGCCGGATGCGACTTGGATGCGGCCGACAATGACACTGCGCTTCTGCTTGTGATCGACACCGACGTCCAGCGACGGCACACTCCACAGAGTTTGGCGACCGTTGTCGTCGACTATCACGGTGGCGTTTCGCAGGCCGATCGTTTTCAGAAATGCGGTGGAGTTCTGGCGTCGCGCGCGCGCGATGGTCTCTGCAAAAAACCGCGCCAGACCCAGCTTGGCGTTGGCTGGTTGTCCGGCGTCGGCCATTGCGGAACGAGCGGAGTCCGGAGCAATCGGGCTGGCCGGCGGGCCGGTTGACGCAGAAGGAGCTTCGCTGGGATCAATGGTGCGGATCGACAGTCGACCATGCTCATCAGCGGAGAGAATTATTTTGGGCTCGATAAGATCGATACGCGATGGGGCAATACGTCCGCTCCACAGACCGGTGGAACTGAACTCGACGCTTGCAAATGCTGCCATTGCGATAGCTGCGCCATCGGGGTCGGTCATGCGTGCGTTCTTAAGACGCATCTCCACGCCGCCAGCTACCGAGCGACGCAATATCGCGTCCTCGAACACGATCGCAACGCCCGGGAGCTCGGCATTGAGTGCCCGCTCGATCGGGTCGACGAGAAAACGCAGTGAGATGGGCGAGTTAAGCAGCTTCAAGTATAAAAGTCCGCCGGCGAGCAGAATGAGTGGAACGATGACGGCGCAGCACCATCCGAGCGCCCGCGCGGTTCGGCCCAGATGGCGCTTCAGTGGGTTTGGGCGAAAAGCGGCAGCGGTTCGGTTCGGCTGCTGCGTTCGGCTTGTCGGAGGCAGGGTGCGAACATGCGGTGTCTGCCCGGGAATCCCCGAGTGAGGGCGGGCGCGCGTCCCATCGCCACCGTCTTCCGTTCTCGACAACCGATGACCCTCAAGCCTGCAAAGACAAACGACCAGCGTGTATGGTGGGCTTTGCCGACGCTAAGATACGCCGCCTCAGGAAGCGCCGTGATCTTTTCGCTTTATTGGTTCGTACTTGTCCGCAGAAAAGAGACAAAAGGAAGGCACTTATGCTCGAAGCAGGCAAATCCGCTCCCGATTTCGATCTTCCGAGCGACGGTGGCGCCAACATCAAACTCTCCAAATTGAAGGGGAAAATTGTCGTCCTATATTTCTACCCTAAGGACGATACGTCGGGCTGCACGCAAGAGGCGAAAGACTTTACTGGTCTGGCAAAGGAATTCGCCAAGGCTGGCGTCGAGGTTGTTGGCGTCTCGCCGGACAGTGCTGCGAGCCATGCCAAATTTCGCAAGAAGCATGACCTGTCCGTACATCTCGCGGCGGATGAGGAAAAGGAGGCATCCAACGCGTATGGCGTCTGGGTGGAAAAATCCATGTATGGCAAGACGTACATGGGGGTCGAGAGGGCGACCTTTCTGATCGACAAGAAGGGCAAGATCGCGAGAGTGTGGCGGAAGGTGAAAGTCGCGGGCCACGCCGAGGATGTGATGGTGGCCGCGCAGGATTTGAAAGGTTAAATCAAAAGGCATGATGACGACGGCCGTGCCAGGCTCGACCCCACCGCTCAGCTTGGTTGACGGAGCGCGTCGCATCGTGATGTCGCCTGATCTGCAGGAGAAAGTCGCCTTGGCTCGGCTGACCGCGAAGGCCTGGTCGGACGGCCGCCTGTCGATCGGTGCCATCAGCACGGCGCGCCCGATGCCGGAGCAGCCAGGGCGGCCGCCAAAACCGCTGCTGCTCGCCCCTCGCGAGATGCCGCGGCGGTCGAGCGGCGGGTTGCGGGGGCGGATTGCCCTTCTGCATGCACTGGCGCACATCGAGCTTAACGCCGTGGATATGACCTGGGATCTGGTAGGGCGTTTCGTTCACGAGCCGATGCCGCGTGCTTTTTATGATGATTGGGTGCAGGTCGGATTGGAGGAGGCCGGCCATTTTGACCTGCTGTGCGGTCGCCTGGGGGAATTGGGAGCGGCCTATGGGGACCTGCCCGCACATGACGGGCTCTGGCAATCGGCCGCTGCGACGGGTGACAGCTTGATCGCCCGGATTGCCGTGGTGCCGCTGGTCCTTGAGGCGCGAGGGCTTGACGTCACTCCATCAATGATCGAGAGCCTTCAGCGGGCAGGCGATGTGGCATCCGCAGCGGTGCTCGCGATCATCTACCGTGACGAAAAGCGACACGTCGCTTTCGGGGCCAAATGGTTTCGATTTATGGCAGATCGCGCGGGGCTTGCGCCCGAGCCAACGTTTCATGCCCTCGTCCGGCGGTATTTTCGAGGCACCGTAAAGCCGCCCTTCAATGATAAAGCGCGAGCCGAGGCTGGCCTGATGCCCGGCTTTTACAAGCCGCTGGTGCCGGTCGGATACACGCCCTGATGGTGACGCGCGAGAGATTCAATTTTGCCAGTCCGTCAAGGACCTGCCGCAATTTTTGTGGTAGCGTTTGCAGTGCCGAAGTAAAAAGCGCGATCGCGTGGGGCGGTCGCGGTAAGCGGTAGGGCGAGCATTGCGACGTCGTCAGCCTGCGTTGTGTCGAGGGGAGTATTTATGTTCACGAAGAAGCCAGATAAAGAGCCGACGGCCTTCGACTTGGCCAGGTCAGCACCACCGCTTCCGTCCGCCGCTCCAATGCCATCAGTCGCGCAGTCGCTGAACAGGAGTGCGGCCAGGACGGGGCAGTCGCAGATCGGCGCAGACCTGACGATCATCGGCAATCTCGTTTCAAAAGGTGAAGTCCACCTGGATGGGGAGTTGCAGGGAGATATCCACGCGGCCAGTATCGTCGTCGGCGAAAGCGCGCGTATTACCGGCGGTGTCGTTGCCGATGAGGTCGTCGTACGCGGCACGGTCCTGGGTTCCATTCGCGGCAAGCGTGTCGTGTTGCAAGCGTCCAGCAAGGTTGAAGGCGACATATTCCACAGCCAGCTCGCGATCGAGCAGGGCGCGTTTTTCGAGGGCAAGTCGCGGCGGATGGACGATCCAACAGCCGGCGTGCAGCGCCCCGAAATGAATGGGCACGCAGGACCGGCGCAAGCTTGACGACGTCTGCGCAACAACGGCGCCAGAACGGGTCCAGAAACACGCGAACGCCGTCGCGTGTTTCTAAGCGATCATGAGGTCCTTGAGCAGTCCGTGCACGGCTGCGGGCGGCTCTACGGATTTGCGCGCTGCGAGATCGAAGCACACAAGCACGAGGCTGGCGGTTCCAGCGCATGTCTTGTCCTGAAACACGCCGTGCGCCAGTGCAAACGATTTGTTTCCGATTCGCGTTGCGATGGTACCGATCTCCACGGTGCCTGGGTAATGCAGCTCTTTCAGATACTCCATGGTCGTCGAGGCCAGGACCATGTCGAGATCGCGGGACGCAGCCTTCAACAGTGGTGTGATCAATTCGCAACGCGCCTGTTCGAGAAAGACCGCCATTGCGGCATTGTTGACGTGGCCGAGCGGGTCCAAGTCGTTGTAGCGAACGGACACACGAACTCCAGGCGCGAAAGAGCTGGCGGTCCTTTAGGTCAGCGGCTGGTGTCATGGCGTATCTGATCGCGGATCTTCTAACCTGTCGAGCTGAGACAAATGCTCAGATGACCTCATCGGTCTTGTCGTCGGTCTCGCCAAAACGGCGTAACGTGGCGGGCTTGGTTCCCGCATACAGCTTCTCGAGGCCTGGGGCGATTTTGGCGTTCTCGCGTTCGAAGAGCGAGCGTCCCTGGAGATCGCTTTCGGCCAGGAACGGACCGAAATTCTCGACGTCGAGAACCCAGATCGCCTGCGCCAGCCCGAGTTCGTCGAGCCAATGAGCTGCGACGACCTTCTTGATGCCGCGCCCGAGCAGCGCACCGGTGCCATAGCCGACAGTCGTCAGGTAGATCGCGCCATGCGGCACGAAGCTCGACCGGTAGATCTCGCTGGTCATGCCGCCTTTGCCGATGATCACATTGCAGCCGGACATCCCGAGCCAACCGTCGATCCATTTTGCGAAGCGGAACGATGCCGTTGCCGTCACAGCGCCGACCGTGAGCTCACCGTTGGGACCAACGCTGGCTGCGGGTGAGCAATGGAAGCTTGCGGTGCCAATGTCCGACGGCACGTTGCTGCGGTCCTCGACGGCGCGCTTATAGACACCCTCGCGCGCGGTATGGACGCGCCCCGTCAGATAGACCACGGTGCCGAGCTCGATCTTGGCGAGATCCTCGCGAGTCGCGGGCAGATTGAGGTTAACTGTCTTCAATTTGGTCATGCGCAACTCGAAAAGAATGACCGCGAACGCCGGGCAGTCAATTAACAATAGCATATGATAGCCACTTCGCCATGAGAGTTGCCGACGCTTCGATATGGCGGCAATTGCGCGTATCGGACGGGACCCAGAAGTCTCGGACGGCCTGTGGGGCCTTGCGCGCGGGAACATCTATGCCCAATTTGCCGTACATCCGAACATCGTTTTTGGACTGAGTGAACCTTTGGCAATCTCCGACATTCCCGGCACTGCGCTGACATCCTTGCGCCAAGCGGGGAGCTATGTGTCGGAGTTCACCACACCGACACTACGCCTGGGTGTGACCGGGCTCTCGCGGTCCGGCAAAACCGTCTTCATCACCGGGCTCGTTCGAAACTTGACGCGGCCCAGCCGCTTGCCATTCTTCTCGCCGGCGGCGGAAGGGCGCATTCTGCGGGCCTACCTCGAACCGCAACCCGACGACGAGGTACCTCGCTTTTCTTACGAAGAGCACCTTGCGGCGCTGGCCCAAGACCCTCCGGTTTGGCCAGAGAGTACGCGGCGCATCGCCCAGTTGCGCGTGACGGTCGAATACATTCCCGTGCATCCATTGCGCCGGCGGTTCGGCGTAAGTCGGCTTCACGTGGACATTGTCGACTATCCCGGCGAGTGGCTGATTGACCTGCCGATGCTCGAGCAGAGCTATGCGGTCTGGTCGCGCGGCGCGTTGGAGTCGGCGCATGAGCCAAGACGGGCCAAGGCTGCGGCCGGCTTCCTGGGTTTTCTGGCTGGCGTTACGTCGGACCAGCCGCATGATGAAGCGACGGCGCTTGCTGGCACGGCTCAGTTTACCGCCTACCTCACGGCGGCGCGGAGCAGCCCGGTCAATGACCCGACGCTCGGGCCAGGACGTTTCCTGATGCCGGGGGATCTCGATGGCTCGCCGCTGCTGACGTTCTTCCCGCTCAATGTTACTGAGACCACCGTATCGCCTCGAGGTTCCCTGGGTCAAATGCTGGAGCGCCGTTTCGAAGCGTACAAATCCCACGTCGTGCGGCCGTTCTTCCGCGATCATTTTGCCAAACTCGACCGCCAGATCGTGCTCGTGGATGCCTTGTCGGCGGTGGATGCCGGCGCGCCTGCGCTGGCGGATCTCGAACGGTCGCTAGGGGACGTTCTGGCCTGCTTCCGGCCGGGAGTGTCGAGTTGGCTCGGCCGGCTGCTCGGCCGACGGATCGACCGAATTCTGTTCGCGGCGACCAAGGCCGATCACTTGCATCCCATGAACCATGACCGGCTCGAAGCGATTTTGTCTGGGCTGACGCGACGTGCCTCGGAGCGGGCCCAGTTTGCGGGGGCCAGTGTCAAATCCGTCGCGATCGCGGCTCTGCGGGCCACCCGCGAGGCGGAGATGACCCGGCAGGGGGAAACACTTGGCTGCATCGTCGGTACACCTTTGCCGGGCGAGCGGATCGGTGCCGAGACGTTTGATGGCCGCCGGTTGGCTGCCATCTTTCCCGGAGATCTTCCGGTGTCGCTCGAGGCGGCCCTGGCCCGGGGTGTGGCAGAAGCCTCGGATGCCTCCGTCCGGTTTGTGCGTTTCCGGCCGACCCGTATTGGGGGGGATGGACCCACGGGTACGCCTGTACCCTGGCCTCACATCCGTTTGGACCGGGCACTCGATTTCCTGATGGGAGACCGCCTCACATGAGCGCCCAGTCGAGCGGCTCGGGACGTGGCCGAAAGCCGGAGGTCTTCACGCCGGATCATCCGGACTTGAAGGTCTCAGAAGCGGCGGTTGCTGCCGATGCGCCGCCGGACATTGGCGCACCGGAGCGCGGACCGCTGGGGTCGGGCCTGAGCCGGGCTGATTTCGGGCGCGGGTTCCGTTGGGGGGCGCTGCTGTTTGCGGCTGGGGGGCTGCTGGCCAGCCTCGCCTTGATGCTGTGGTTCGCGCGGTTCGTGACGGTTGCCATCGAACGCCAGGACTGGATCGGCTGGACGGCCTTTGGTCTGCTCTCGCTCATGGCGATGGCGCTACTCATGATCCTGGGGCGGGAAGTCGTGGGATTCTGGCGGATGCGTCGTCTCGGGGCGCTGAAGCTGGACGTAGATCGGGCTCTGTCGACACGCGATCTGGCGCTCGAGCGGAAAGCGATCGACCGCATCTTGCAGCCGCTCGAGGCGAGGCCCGAGCTTCGGTGGTCCCTGGCGCGTGTGGCCGAGCACAAGCGTGACGTGCGCGATCCCGGCGACCTCATCCGGTTGGCCGATCGCGAGGTCATGGCGACGCTGGATGGCGACGCGCGCCGCCGGGTCGGTGCGGCTGCGCGCCGTGTAAGCGTTGTTTCGGCTCTTAGCCCGACCGCGCTGTTGACGGTTGGTTGGGTTCTGGTCGAAAACATGCGGCTGCTGCGCGGCCTTGCAGGGATCTATGGCGGTCGCCCCGGCTTTTTCGGCACGGCTAAACTGGCCAGGATGGTGTTTGTCCATATCATCGCAACCGGCGGCGTCGCAATGACCGATGACCTGCTTGGGCAATTCCTGGGCCAGGACCTCTTGCGTCGCGTGTCGCGGCGGCTCGGAGAAAGCGTCTTCAATGCTGCGCTCACGGCCAGGATCGGCGCTACGGCCATGCATGTGATCCGCCCTGTGCCCTTCCTCGAGACAGAGCCGGCGCGGGCCCGTGATTTCATTGCCGAGATCGCTCGTCGCCCATCCGGCGAGGAGGATGTGGAGGCCACTAAGCCGCCCAGAAAAGCATGAAGCCGGCCCGCGGCCCGCGGCCGGCTTCCGAAATCACGGGATCATCAGTTCAATTCAATTCAGCTGCTCCTTGAGTTTCTTGGCCGGCGTGAACTTCGGCACATTGGAGGCGGGAATCTTGAGCGGGGCCTTGGTCAAGGGATTAATGCCTTCACGCGCCTTGCGATGGGCTACCTTGAACACTCCGAAGTCCGGGATACGGACCGGGTCCCCCTTCTTCATCGATTCCGTGATCTGTGAGAGCACGGCGTCGACCGCGTCTTTTGCCTTGTCCTTGCTCAGCTCGCATTTTGCAGCGACGGCATCGATCAGGTGTTGCTTGCTCATGTTCCTCGTCCTCTAAACTGTGAATGGGGTGTGCTGAGGGACGTCGGTTGCTTGGAGTAATCTCCAGGCCTCGTCTCCCGCCGGTAGCTCCGCCACGAGGCGCAGCAACGGCGTTAACAACGATTAAAGCGGGGGGCCGTCAAGCCAAAAATCCCTCGAAACGCCCGGAAACAGGGCGTTCGGAGGGCCTTTCGCCGCATTCGGAGAACGAAAACAGAAACCCCCGGCGCCGTTAGCGCCAGGGGCTTTGCTTGTTCAGGGTTCCGGCCCGGGAGCCAGGCCGAAGTCGAACGATCAGTGGGCCGTTGGGCGCCCGCCCGCCGTGTCGTCCGCCGGCGGAACAGTCGGCTCCGGTTCCCAGGCGATGGGATCAGGCTTGCGGATCAGCGCGTGCTTCAGAACGTCATCCATCCGCGCGACCGGAATGATCTGGAGCTTGGCCTTCACCTCGTCTGTGATATCTGCCAGGTCCTTCACATTCTCCTCGGGGATGAGGACGATCTTGATGCCGGCGCGGAGGGCCGCGAGCAGCTTCTCCTTGAGGCCGCCGATCGGCAGGACACGCCCGCGCAGCGTGATCTCGCCTGTCATCGCGACATCCTTGTGGACCGCAATGCCTGTCAGCACGGAGACAATGGCTGTCACCATCGCGACGCCGGCGGACGGGCCATCCTTGGGCGTTGCGCCTTCGGGCACGTGCACGTGGATGTCCTTGCGGTCGAACATCGATGCCGGGATGCCGAAATCGACCGACCGCGAGCGCACGTAGGCGTTCGCCGCTTGGATCGACTCCTTCATCACGTCACGCAAATTGCCGGTCACCGACATCTTGCCCTTGCCCGGCATCATGACGCCTTCGATGGTCAGGATTTCGCCACCGACTTCCGTCCAGGCCAGTCCGGTCACCACGCCGATCTGATCCTCCAACTCTGCCTCGCCATAGCGGTACTTCGGCACGCCGAGATAGTCAGGCAGCATCTCCGCCGTGACATGCACGCTCTTGTGCTTGGCGGTCAGGATATCCTTCACGGCCTTGCGGGCCAGCTTCGACATTTCACGCTCGAGCGAGCGGACACCCGCTTCGCGTGTATAGTGCCGGATGACGCCCTTGATCGCTTCGTCATCGACTGACCATTCGGCATCCTCGAGGCCGTGAGCCTGGCGCGTCTCGGGAATAAGATGGCGCTTGGCTATCTCGACCTTCTCATTCTCCGTGTAACCCGCGAGGCGTATGATCTCCATCCGATCCATCAGGGCCGGAGGAATATTCAGGGTATTCGCCGTGGTCACGAACATGACGCTCGAGAGATCGTAGTCGACCTCGAGATAATGGTCGTTGAACGTGTGGTTCTGCTCGGGATCAAGCACTTCGAGCAAGGCAGCTGCCGGATCGCCACGGAAATCCGAGCCCATCTTGTCGATCTCATCGAGCAGGAAGAGCGGGTTCGTCCGTTTCGCCTTCTTCATGGACTGGATGACCTTGCCGGGCATCGAGCCGATGTAGGTGCGGCGGTGGCCTCGAATCTCGGCCTCGTCGCGCACGCCGCCAAGCGACATCCGCACGAACTCACGGCCTGTCGCGTTTGCAATCGACTTGCCAAGCGAGGTCTTGCCGACGCCCGGCGGGCCGACGAGGCACAGGATCGGTCCCTTCAGCTTGTTCGTGCGCGTCTGCACGGCCAGATATTCGAGGATGCGCTCCTTGACCTTCTCGAGGCCGTAGTGCTCCTTGTCGAGGATGTCCTGGGCCTCTGCGAGGTCCTTCTTGACCTTGCCTTTGACGCCCCAGGGGATCGACAGCAGCCAGTCGAGATAGTTGCGCACAACCGTCGCCTCAGCCGACATCGGGCTCATTTGCTTGAGCTTCTTCAGCTCAGCGAGAGCCTTGTCCTTGGCTTCCTTTGACAGTTTGGTGTTCTCTATCTTCTCTTCGAACTCAGCGATGTCGTCGCGCTCGTCGTTGTCGCCGAGTTCCTTCTGAATGGCTTTCATTTGCTCATTCAGATAGTACTCGCGCTGGGTCTTCTCCATCTGCCGCTTCACGCGGCTGCGGATCTTCTTCTCCACTTGCAGGACCGAGATCTCGCTCTCCATGAGCGTGTAGACGCGCTCCAGGCGCTCGGAGATCTTGAAGATCTCGAGGATATCCTGCTTGTCGGAAATCTTGATAGCGAGGTGGGACGCGACCGTATCGGCCAGCTTCGAGTGGTCCTCGATCTGGCTGATGTTGCCGAGAACTTCCGGGCTGATCTTCTTGTTGAGCTTCACATAGCTCTCGAACTGGGCAACGGCGGACCGCGCCAGCGCCTCGATCTCATCCTTGTTGCCCGGCTGCTCATCGATCCGCTCGACCTCGGCCTCGAAGTACTCGGACTTCGTCGTGTAGTTGAGAATACGGGCGCGGGACGTTCCCTCGACCAGCACCTTCACGGTGCCGTCCGGAAGCTTGAGCAACTGAAGAACGGTTGCCAGCGTGCCAACGGTGTATATCGCCTCGGTCGAGGGATCGTCATCGCTGGCGTTCTTTTGCGCCGCGAGCAGGATCTGCTTCTCGGCGCGCATGACCTCCTCGAGTGCGTTAATCGACTTTTCGCGACCAACGAACAGGGGGACGATCATGTAGGGGAAAACAACGATGTCACGGAGCGGGAGCACCGGGTAGACGTCGCGCGCACCCTTGTCTTTTGGCTTCTTGTTGTCGTCGCTCATGTTTTCCATCCGTCCTGGGCCAAGGCATGGCCGCCACCGGCGGTCGCACGCGTCCTGTCACAATACAAGCGGCGCGCCAACTTGCAGTATGGCCACCGGTTTGGGCGCGTTGCAACGCGCTCTTGGTTGATGTGCTGTGCATAAGCTTAATGCACACGGGCCATTTAGGTGGGGGAAATTCCCCCAACTTCAAGTGTCGCAGGCTTATCGTTCAGATCCCAGCACCGGATGGCTGGGGAAAGGCCGCAACATGGCCGATGTCAGGCGCTCGAGCCTTTTTCTTCGACCCGCTCGGAATAGATCCGAAGTGGGCGAGCGCCGCCATCGACGACCTCAGGACCAATCACGACCTCCTCGACGCCCTTCAAGCTCGGCAAGTCGAACATGGTATCGAGCAGTATCTGCTCCATGATCGAGCGGAGGCCGCGGGCACCCGTCCTGCGTTCGACCGCCCGCTTGGCGATAGATTTGAACGCATCTTGCGTGATGGTAAGGCGCACGTCCTCCATCTCGAACAAGCGCTGGTACTGTTTGACCAGCGCGTTCTTCGGTTCCGTCAGGATCTGGATCAACGCTTTCTCGTCGAGGTCTTCGAGGGTGGCGATGACGGGAAGGCGGCCGATGAACTCGGGGATCAGCCCGAATTTCAGGAGGTCCTCGGGCTCGACCGATCGCAGGATCTCGCCGGTCCGGCGCTCGTCGGGACCAACCACGGTCGCACCGAAGCCAATCGAGGTGCCTTTGCCGCGCCGCGCAATGATGCGCTCAAGGCCGGCGAAGGCGCCACCACAAATAAACAGGATATTGGTCGTATCGACCTGCAGGAACTCCTGCTGCGGATGCTTGCGACCGCCCTGTGGCGGGACCGATGCAACAGTCCCTTCCATGATCTTGAGCAAAGCTTGTTGCACGCCTTCGCCGGAGACGTCGCGCGTGATCGAGGGATTATCGGATTTGCGGCTGATTTTGTCGACTTCGTCGATATAGACGATGCCGCGCTGCGCCCGCTCGACGTTATAGTCGGCATTCTGGAGCAGCTTGAGGATGATGTTCTCGACGTCCTCGCCGACGTAACCGGCCTCGGTCAGCGTCGTTGCGTCCGCCATCGTGAACGGCACATCGAGGATGCGCGCCAGGGTCTGAGCGAGCAGGGTCTTTCCGCAACCGGTCGGGCCGACCAGCAGGATATTGGACTTGGCAAGCTCGACGTCGTTGTTCTTGGCGGCGTGATTGAGGCGCTTGTAGTGATTGTGCACGGCAACCGCGAGCACGCGTTTGGCGTGGTCCTGCCCGATCACATAGGAGTTTAGAACACTGCTGATCTCTTGCGGGGACGGCACGCCGTCCCGCGATTTGACGAGGGTGTTTTTGTTCTCCTCGCGAATGATGTCCATGCATAGCTCGACGCATTCATCGCAGATGAACACGGTCGGCCCGGCGATCAGCTTTCGGACCTCATGCTGGCTTTTGCCGCAGAACGAACAGTAGAGGGTGTTCTTCTCGCTAGGCATCGCTTTTCTCACCCTCCCGATCTTATTTCTAGACCCGCACGCCGGGAGGCATGAGAGCCCGCCGTTGGCTGCTGACATCAAGCCCAGACAGAGGACCAAGGCGGATGGTCACTGACTACGCAGGGAATCCCTTCAACGATCTGAGCATGCTATCGACCGCTCGATCAAGAATGGATTAACAATTGACTGACGCTCCGCATTTTGCAGATCATCGTTTACGGTCACATGTGACATAGCAGCCACTTGTTGCCTTGTCGCCGCAGGATGAGCAAGGATTGGGCCAACCAGCCCGCTTAAAATTCGCTCACCAAGCGAAGCCCGACTGAAAGTTTAGGAGATCTTGCCGAAATCGACCTCATCCCGCTTCGTCAGGACGCGGTCGATCAAGCCGAAGTCCTTCGCCTGGTCGGCTGTCATGAAATAGTCGCGGTCCAACGTGTTTTCAATCTTTTCATATGGTTGACCGGTGTGTTTGACGTACACCTCGTTCAGCCGGCGCTTCATTTTTATGATATCCTCGGCGTGGCGCTCGATATCACTGGCCTGACCGGAGAAACCGCCGGATGGCTGATGCACCATGATCCGGGCGTTTGTCAGGGCGTAGCGCATGCCCTTGGTGCCAGCCGTCAACAGCAGCGACCCCATGGACGCGGCCTGGCCGATGCACAGCGTCGCAATCGGGCACCGGATGAATTGCATCGTGTCATAAATCGCCATGCCCGACGTGACCACGCCGCCGGGCGAGTTGATATACATCGCGATCTCTTTCTTCGGGTTCTGAGCCTCAAGAAAGAGCAACTGCATGCAGATCGAGGACGCCATATGGTCTTCGACTTGGCCGATCACGAAAATAATCCGCTCCTGCAGCATCCGGGACGGCAGATCGTAGGGGCGCTCCCCGCGGGCCGTCTGCTCAATTACGGTCGGCCAATAGGTATTGGTGATCACGCTCATGGCGTCCTTCTCACTCTTCGAGGATCTCTTTGCTGCTGTATATGGTGCGATTCGATGTTCGCACCATGGCTGAGCCGAACGTGACGCGGCCCTGATCAGGTCCCGATGCCGGGGACGGCCTCGTCGGCGTCAATCGGCTTCAAAAGTTCTTCGCGCGGGACCTTACGCTCGGTCGGTTTCGCCTGGGCCGCGATGTAGTCGACAACCTTTTCCTCGAAGATCGGGGCACGGAGCTGGCTGACGGCGCCCGGCGTCTTCTCGAAATACTCATAGACCATGCGTTCTTGGCCAGGGAAACGGCGGGCTTGCTCGAACAGCGCATTTCTGAGCTCGTCCTGCGTCACCTCGATCTTGCCCTTCTCGCCGATCTCGCCAAGGACGAGACCGAGGCGGACACGGCGTTCGGCAAGCTTATTGTACTCCGCGCGGACGTCGTCTTCGCTCTTGCCTTCGTCGGCGAAGCTCTTCTTGGCCTGTTCCATGCTCTGCTGGAGCTGGCCCCAGATAGCCTCAAATTCGTTCGCGACCAGGGTCGGGGGGAGGGGGAAAGTGTGGGCCTTGTCGAGTTCATCGAGCATGGCCCGCTTCATCTTGGCGCGGGAGACCTGATCGTATTCCCGGCCGATCTGCGTCCGAACACGATCTTTGAGTCCTGCCAGATCATCGACCCCGAACCCTTTGGCAAGGTCGTCGTCGATGGCCGGTTTCACCGGCTTGCCGACCGCACTCACCTTCACATCGAAGGCTGCCTGCTTTCCGGCCAGCGTCGCTACCTGATAATCGGCTGGGAATGTGGCCATGACGACCTTCTCGTCGCCAGCTTTGGCGCCCGTCAGACCGTCCTCGAAGCCCGGGATGAAGCCGCCCTGGCCAAGAACCAGTGGCACGCCTTCGGCCTTGCCGCCTTCGAACTCAGCTCCATCGATGCGCCCGACGAAGTCGATCGTCAGCTGGTCGCCGGTGGCGGCAACCCGGCCATCCTCGGGCTCGTAGCGCATATTGCGGCCGGCGAGTTCGTCGATCGCCTTGTCGACGGCTGCCTCGTCGACATCGGCCGCGAGGCGTTCGAGCTTGAGCGAGGCGAGGTCTGCAACTGCAATCTCCGGCAAAACCTCGAATGACATCGAATAGGCGAGATCGCTCGACCCGCCGATAACCTTCTCGATCTCGGCCTGATCCTCGGTCATATCAATCTTGGGCTGGAAGGCGGGCCGCTCCTTGCGGTCGGCGATCACTTTCTGGCTCGTCTCCTCGACGGCGCGCTGGACGACCTCGGCCATCAGCGAGCGGCCGTAGACCTTCTTGATGTGGTTCTCAGGCACCTTGCCGCGCCGGAACCCTTTCAGCTGGATATTGTTCCTGACCTCACCGAGGCGTGATGTGAAGCGCTCGCCCAGCTCGCTTTGGCCTACCACAACCTTGATCGTCCGCTTCAGGCCGTCGCTGTTCGTTACTGAAACTTCCATGTCGTCTTCACTCGCTTCGTCTTGGCCGCACGGCGGCTAGGTTGTTGTCGTCGGCTCGGTCAGTGGTGCGGGCGGAGGGACTCGAACCCCCACGACTTGCGCCGCTGGAACCTAAATCCAGTGCGTCTACCAATTCCGCCACGCCCGCAGCGGTTGATCCGCCGGGCATCGCCGCGGACCAGGAAACAGTCTGCTCACCGGGCTTGCAAGGCAACCATGCCAGCTCCGCGCGCAAAACGATCGCGTGACATATATCTGGCGATGTCCCGACTGATCAATCGAGAAAGTGGCCCAGCGGCGGTGTCGCGCCAGAGCTTTCTGGCATGGTCAACGCAGAAGGCCACTTTGGACGAGCCCGGCAAGTGTGTCCTTGGGAGTGATCATCTCTCCTCTTGCCCGATCCGGTAGGGTCGCGTATGAGCACCACTTTAATGGGCATCGAAGACAAAGCAGCCATTTACTTTCCAAAGCGTCACCTCCTCACATGCGAGGGGCTGACCGCTCGAGAGATCAATTCGCTCCTCGATCTGGCGGATCACGCCGCCGATCAGAACCGCCAGGTCAACAAGAAGCGCGACGTCCTCCGAGGGCGAACGCTGATCAATCTCTTCTTCGAGGTCTCGACCCGGACCCAGTCGTCGTTCGAGCTTGCCGGCAAGCGGCTGGGCGCCGACGTAATGAATATGAACGTGTCTACCTCGTCGATCCAGAAGGGCGAGAGCCTGATCGATACGGCGATGACGCTCAATGCGATGCGCCCTGACATGATCGTGGTCCGCCATGCCGCAGCTGGCGCGGTGGAACTGCTGTCGCAAAAGGTCGATTGCTCCGTCATCAATGCGGGCGATGGCGCCCACGAGCATCCAACGCAGGCGCTGCTCGATGCATTGACCATTCGGCGCGCAAAGGGCCGTGTCGGCGGTCTGACGGTGGCGATCTGCGGCGATATCCTGCATAGCCGGGTCGCGCGTTCGAACATCCATGTCCTCAATGCGCTGGGCGCCCGCGTGCGGCTGGTCGCTCCGTCGACGCTACTGCCACCTGGCATCGACCGGCTTGGCGCCGAGATCTATACCGACATGTGGAAGGGCCTCGAAGGCTGCGACATTATCATGATGCTGCGCTTGCAGCGTGAGCGCATGCAGGGCAATTACGTGCCATCGACGCGGGAATACTACCACTTCTTCGGACTGGATCATGAGAAGCTGGAACTCGCCAAGCCCGACGCGCTCATCATGCACCCCGGCCCGATGAATCGTGGCGTCGAGATCGCGTCGCCGATCGCGGATCATTCTCGCAGCGTCATTCGCGATCAGGTGGAGATGGGCGTCGCGGTCCGAATGGCCGTGCTCGAAGCCCTCGCACGTAACCTGCCAAACCATTGAGGCGGGCCATGAAGAGACCAACCAAAGCCCCTGCAGACAATGGCGCGACGGTCTTCATCAATGCGCGCATGATCGATCCTGCGAGTGGGCGGGACGAGCCAGGCGGCCTGTTGGTGCGCGAGAATATCATCGCCGACCTCGGCGGGCACTTGCGGCGCAATGCGCCGGATGGGGCAACGGTCGTCGATTGCGAAGGGCACGTCTTGTGCCCCGGCCTGATCGATATGCAGGTGTATACCGGCGATCCCGGCCAGGAGCATCGCGAGACACTCAAAACGGCGAGTTTTGCCGCGGCTGCCGGCGGCGTCACGACCATCGTGTGCATGCCCGATACGGAGCCCGTGATCGATCAGGTTGCGCTGGTCGACTATGTGCAGAGGCGGGCCCGCGAGCGGTCCATCGTCAACGTGCTCATCATGGGCGCTGTGACGCGCGGCCTCAAGGGCGAGGAGATGGCCGAGATCGGCCTGCTGCAACGGGCCGGCGCCGTCGCCTTCACCAACGGGAAATCATCGATCGCCAATACGCGCGTGATGCGCAACGCGCTGTTGTACGCCAAGGATTTCGGCGCGCTGATCGTGCACCATACCGAGGATCCCTATCTGTCCTCGGGCGCGGCGATGAATTCGAGCGAGATCGCGACCCGGCTTGGGCTACCTGGCGTTAACCGCATGGCCGAGGTTATCGTGCTGGAGCGGGATGTGCGGCTCGTGGAAATCACCGGCGGGCGCTATCACGCAGCGACCCTGTCGTGCCGCGACAGCCTTGATGTTGTCCGGCAGGCGAAGGCCAAGAAACTGCCAGTTACCTGTGGTGTCTCGATCAATCACTTGACGCTCAATGAGAACGACATCGGTCCCTATCGTACTTTCTTCAAGCTGCGCCCGCCCCTGCGGTCCGAGGAAGACAGGGCGGCGATGGTCCGTGGTCTGGCCAACGGCGAAATCGATGTCATTGTGTCGAGCCATGATCCGCAGGATGCGGATGTGAAGCGGCGGCCGTTTGCCGAGGCCGCCGATGGTGCGATCGGCCTCGAGACGCTGCTGCCGGCGGCGCTGCGCCTGTTCCACAACAATGAGATAGGGCTGATGGCGCTGCTCAAGGCCCTGACCATCAATCCGGCGAAGTTACTGGGTCTCGCCGCAGGGCGCCTCGAGAAAGGCGCACCGGCTGACTTGACGCTGTTCGACATCAACACGCCATGGGTCGTCGATCGCGAGCAGCTGAGGGCGCGCTCCAAGAACTCGCCGTTCGACGAGCAGAAGGTGCAAGGCCGGGTCTTGCGCACCATGGTTGCCGGAAAAACCGTGTACCAGTACGGTGTCGATCTGCGCGCCTGAACGCCCGCGAGGCGCGTCAAGTGTCCTTGCCGTCATATCTCCGATTCCGCCACCAAACGAGTGACGCCGCCCATGGGGTACATGTTGCCGGTACTTGCCGTCCTCGGGATCGGCTATCTGCTCGGCTCAATTCCGTTCGGCCTCCTGCTGACGCGCGCGGCGGGGCTCGGCGATGTGCGGAAGATCGGCTCCGGTAGCATCGGCGCGACGAATGTGTTGCGGACCGGGAACAAGGCGCTGGCCGCCGCGACGCTCTTTCTCGACGGTTTCAAAGGGTATGTGGCAGTTTTTGCAGCCACTGTCATCGCGACTAAGCTCGTCCCACTGGGCAGCCCGGTGCCGACAGGGCGCCTAGTCAACGATCTCGGCTTCCTGCACGCGGCGCCCTGGCTCGGTGGTCTCGGCGCGTTCCTGGGGCACATTTTTCCAGTCTGGCTGAAGTTCAAGGGCGGCAAGGGTGTCGCCACCTACATCGGTGTGCTGATCGCCGCCTCCTGGCCGGCGGCGGCCGTTTTTTGTGGTGTCTGGCTGCTCACCGCGCTGATCACGAGGTATTCGTCGCTGTCGGCGTTGGTCGCGACGCTGGCCACGTTTTTCCTCTTCATGGCCAAGGGTGGACCGTTCGTGACTCCGGCAGTGTCGCTCCTGTCCGCGCTGCTGTTCTACAAGCATCACGAGAATATCCGCCGGCTGGTAGCGGGCCAGGAGCCAAAGATCGGTGCGAAGTCCGAGACATCCAGGCCCGTCTGAGGGTGGGAGCGAGCCGGTGCCGGTCCAGGCGCCGTTGCCGGTGGCTGTGCTCGATCGGCGGCAGCGCGTCGCGTGCCTGCGGCTTATTCGCTCCGAAAATGTCGGACCGGTCACGTTTCGCGAGCTGATCAATCATTTCGGAGGCGCCGAAGCTGCCCTCGACGCGTTGCCCGAGATGTCCCGCCGCGGAGGTGGGCGGGCTGTGCGGATTGCCTCGCGGGAAGCGGCGGAGGACGAACTCGCGGCTGCGGCGAAGATCGGGGCAGAGCCTATCTTCACCATCGAGCCGGGCTATCCGGCGGCCCTCGCGCATATCGCGGTGCCTCCTCCGATGCTCTACGTGGTCGGGCGGCTCGAGTTGTTGCAGCGGCCCGCGGTGGCGATCGTTGGCGCGCGCAATGGCTCGGCAGCGGGGATCAAGCTGACGCGGATGTTCGCGGCTCGCTTGGGGGCCGAGGGTTACCTCGTGGTATCGGGATTGGCGCGTGGCATCGATGGCGCAGCGCACGAGGCGGCACTCGCCACTGGGACTGTTGCCGTGCTCGCGGGCGGACCTGATTTCATCTATCCACCGGAACATGCCGACCTGCACCAGCGGATCGCCGAGCAGGGTTGTCTCGTCAGTGAGATGCCGCCAGGCTTCAAACCGCGCGGACAGGATTTCCCGCGCCGGAACCGCATCATTTCTGGCATTGCGCTGGCGGTCCTGGTGGTCGAGGCGGCGAGGCGATCCGGCAGCCTCATCACCGCGCGGATGGCAGCCGAACAGGGTCGCGAGGTGATGGCGGTTCCCGGCCATCCGCTGGATCCGAGGGCCGAGGGGACCAATGGCCTGATCAAGCATGACGGGGCGACGATGGTAACGTCGCCCGAAGACGTCGTCGAAATCCTGGCCCCGATGCGGCCGGTGCCACGCTCGGAATTGTCTGAAGCCTCGGTCGCGCCGCCGATGCCAAGAGTGCCGCCGTCGCCGGCGCACCGCGCCGATGGGCCGGTCCTCTCCGACATAGAGCGCGTGCTTGGCGTGCTCAGTGCAGCGCCGGTCGATATCGATGAGATTGTCCGGGCGACGAGCCTGCCCGTTCAGGCGGTTCGGGTCTCGTTGTTGGAGCTGGCGCTCGCCGGTCGCATCGAGCAACACGGTGGCCAGCTGGTCTCGCTGACCGGGCCGCCGACTTAGCTGGTCCAGAGGGACTTGGCGCGGGAGGCATCCGCACATTCTACTGTTCTGATGCGTTCGGCTGCGGTCCTCCTCATCCATTGATGGTATCGCCGAGATATGGGTCTTGGGCCCTTTCCCGAAGTCACACGAGTGAAGTTCGAGACGGCAAGCTGGGTGCGCCAGAGGATCGAGGCAGTGCTGGATTACGCCGCGGCGCAGGGCATGCGCTCCGGACTCGATCCGGCGCGCTGGCGGGGGCATTGAGAGCCTGCTGCCGAGGCGGTCCCATGTCCGACGGATCGAACATCTTGCTGCGCACATGAATGAGAATTGACGCGGTTCGACGATTGGGTGAGGCTCGGCATAAGATTGCAGAACGGGGAATGATCGATGGCGCAAGTCTTGATGCGGAATTTTCAACTCCTCGATCCGGAGATGGACGATCTCCAGGGTGGGTATGAATTGCTCATCGAAGGTGACCTGATCAAGGAGATCTCCGCCAAGCCGATCAAGGCACCGAAGGCGGCCGTCATCGATTGCGGCAAGCGCACATTGATGCCGGGACTTATCGATTCCCATGTGCACGTGACGCTGTCGGAGGTCTATATCCGTCAGCTCGAAAATGTGCCGCTGACCTTGATGACAGCGCGTGCCATCGATCTTATGCGCGGCATGATCGACCGCGGCTTCACGACGGTGCGCGATACGGGCGGTGCCGACTGGGGTATCAAGACGGCCGTCGAGCAAGGCCTCGTGCCGGGCCCGCGCCTGTTCATCGCCGGCCGTGCCATCGGCCCAACCGGCGGTCACAGCGACGGCCGCCGGCGCACGGATACGGGCGGCGGCTGCTTCTGCTGCAATGCGCTGAAGTTCACGATGGAGGTCTCGGACGGCGCCGACAACGTACGCCGCTCCGCGCGGGAGCAGATGCGCCAGGGGGCCGACCAGATCAAGATCATGATGTCGGGGGGCGTCGCCTCGCCGTATGATCCGCTCGACAGCATTCAATTCTCAATGCCCGAGGTCGCGGCCGCCGTCGAGGAGGCGCACGCCTTCGGCCGCTATGTCTGCGCCCATGCCTATACGCCTGAGGCCATCACGCGAGCTGCCAACGGTGGCGTCAGGACGATTGAGCACGGAAATCTGATCGATGAAAAGTCGGCGAAGCTGATGGCATCGAAAGGCATGTTCCTGATTGCCAATCTCGTCACGTACTACGAGATGCGCGCCAAGGCGAAGACGTTCGGCATGAGCGGCGACATGCTCGAAAAGAACGACCTCGTCATCGACGGCGGCCTCAAGTCGTTGGAAATCTGCAAGCGCGCAGGCGTGCAAGTGGCCTACGGTACGGACCTGTTGGGCCAGCTTCAGGTCGCGCAATCGGCGGAGTTCTTGCATCGCTCAGAAGTGCAAAAGCCGATCGAGATCATCCGTGCGGCGACGACTATTGGCGCCAAGGTGGTCCGCCAGGAAGGCAAGCTCGGGTGCATCAAGCCCGGCGCCTTCGCTGATCTCCTCGTCGTCGACGGCAATCCGCTGAAGGATCTGGGACTGTTTCAGGAACAGGGTCGCCATCTGTTGCTGATTATGAAGGGCGGCAAGCTACATAAGAATCGGTTGAGTTGAGCGACCACGATCGGTGCCCAAGTTTTGCGTTTGACGGCAAGATTCGTGTGCTTGCGCCCGGCGCCTTTGCCGATATCATCGTGGCCGACGGCAATCCGTTGAAGTCGTTTGCCGTGCTGTCGGGCCAGGGCGAGCATCTGACTGTCATCATGAAGGGCGAACGGTTCCACAAGAACCGGCTCGCCTGAGCGCCTCGGGAGGGGGCGCCGCAAATGGTCGAGACCGCTCCGACGCCGGCGAGGCAATTGCCACTGAATGGTTCGCGGTTTCGGATGCGCGCAGCGCGCTACCTGAGCCGGTTGGCATTGTTGGCTCCGGCCTCGATCGCACTCGCCTATATACTAACGCCGCTGGTCTTCGTCACCTGGCTCGCCTTTTTTGCGCAGGAGATTCCCTCGTTTCCGCCCGAGGGCTACTCGCTGAAGTGGTTCGCAGCAATTCCCGGCAATGACCGTTTCCTGTCGGGTTTCCTTCTCAGCCTCCAGGTTGGGATTGCGGCAACGCTGATCGGCCTGGCAGTTGGCGTGCCAGCAGCGCTCTGTCTATCACGCTATCGGTTCGGCGGTCGCCAAGTGATCGACAGCCTCCTGCTGTTGCCGCTGGTCGTGCCGGGTATCGTGCTCGGAATGGCCATCTACGTGTTCCACGTCGAAACCGAGATTCATACGGGCCTGCCGATCCTCGGCTCCCTCGGTGGACTGGTTGCGGGCCATGTCCTGGTCGTCATTCCCTGGACCGTACGCCTTGTCACGGCGAGTCTCGCGGGGCTCGATCGCTCGATCGAAGAGGCGGCGCAAAGTCTCGGTGCCAATCGCTGGATCACGTTCCACAGGGTGACGTTGCCATCGATCCTGCCGGGCGTCGTCGCAGCGGCGCTGTTCGGTTTCGTTTCGTCGTTCGGCAACCTGGAAATGAGCCTGTTTCTCGTCGGACCGGGCCGCACCACGCTTCCGATCGCCATCCTGCAGTATCTCGAATGGAAGATCGACCCGACCATCGCGGCGGTCTCGGTGCTGCAGATCCTGCTCATCGGGGCAGCCATGCTGTTGACCGACCGTTACGTCAAAATCTCGCGGGTGGTCTGAGATGGCGCGCCTGGAGCTCATTCAACTGACAAAACGCTACGGCGACTTTCATGCCGTGAAAGACGTGTCGCTTGTGATTGCGGACGGCGAGTTCCTGGTTCTGCTTGGGCCTTCCGGATGTGGCAAAACGACGACGCTGCGCATCGTGGCGGGGTTCATCGAGGCGACAGCCGGTCGTGTTCTGTTGGGAAATCGCGAGGTCACGGAGCTGCCGCCCTGGAAGCGCAACGCCGGACTCGTGTTCCAGAGTTATGCCCTGTTCCCGCACATGACCGCTGCCGAGAACGTCGCCTTCGGCCTTGAAATGCGCAAAGTGGCCGTCAGCGAGATCGGCCCCCGGGTCGCCGAAGCGCTGCGGCTCGTCCGCCTCGGTCACCTCGGTGACCGACTTCCGCGGCAGCTTTCCGGCGGCCAGCAGCAGCGGGTCGCGCTCGCCCGCGCGCTCGTCTTCAAACCCGACGTACTGCTCCTCGACGAGCCGCTGTCGAACCTCGACGCCAAACTCCGCCAGGAGGTTCGCATCGAGATCCGGGAATTGCAGCGCCAGCTCGGCCTTACGACCATCATGGTGACGCACGACCAGGAGGAAGCTCTGACCATGGCTGACCGTCTCGTCGTCATGAACGAGGGTGCCGTTTCTCAGCTCGGGACGCAGCAAGACCTCTACGAGCGCCCAGCCAACCGTTTCGTTGCGGGTTTCGTTGGCCGGTCTACGTTCGTCGAGGGCACGATCGAGGTGCCGGGTCACTTCCGCAGCGACGGTGGACTGGCGATCCGCTGCACCGGCGGCACGCCTGGCCCTGCGGCGCTGGCGCTGCGGCCAGAGCGGCTCGTGCTCGGCGACCATCAGAGCCTGGCGGCCATGGACAACGCGCTACCGGGCGTGGTGGAATTCGTCTCCTATCTCGGCGCCAGTCTCGACGTTCACGTGCGGCTCTCGCCGAAAGAGCGCGTCACTATTCAGATCGCCGGAGGCACCGAACGCGGCGCGCCGACTCCCGGTGATAAGGTCAGCGTCGGCTGGCAGGCTGGCACCGGTGCACTATTTGTAGGCGATATGCAGGTTCAAAAAACGCTATGACAACGAGCAACCGTAGGAGGGTCCCATGACGAAATCGCTAAAGTCGACAGCTACCCGCAGACAGATGCTGGGCGCGGCGGCAAGCCTCGCCGGTGCCGCCGCCTTCGGCACCTCGGTCCGCGCTCAGGGCAAGGGCAAGATTGTCGTCGGAACCTGGGGTGGCGATTACGCGAAGCTGCTCAACAAGAACATCGAGCAACCGCTTCTGATCAGCAATGGCTGGGAAGTGGTGCAGGACCAGGCTGGCGATCCGCAACGCCGCTCAAAGATGCTGGCCGAGCAACGCCTGCCGCGAGGTACGACGGATATTCAGGGCCTCTCCGCCGTCAACATGTTCCAGATGCACGACGCTGGCGTCGTCGCACCGATCGACTATGCCAAGCTGAAGAACGCCGGCAACCTTCTGCCGGCAATGAAGTATCCCTACGGAGTCGGGCACATCTACTCCGGTAAAGTCGCCGTTCAAAACGACAAGGTCGTGAAGGATACGATAACGAGCTACAAAAACGTCTTCGATCCGAAACATGGCAATAAGCTCGGCATCATCGACATTCAATATCAATACGCGCTCGTTTGTGCGGCCCTGGCCGCCGGCGGCAAGGTCGGCGATCTCGAGCCCGGCAAGAAGCTTCTGCTTGAATGCAAGAAGGCCGGCATGCGCATCTATCCGACCAATGAGGCGTTCGCGCAGGGCCTCAAGTCCGACGAGTTCGGCGTCGGTGTCATGTGGAAAGCGCGCGTCGTGCAGTGGCAGAACGCGGGTATCAACGTCAAGGCGATCACGCCGCCGGAAGGCGCACTCGCCTACGTCTCGGGGTTCGTCATCCCGAAGAACGCGCCAAACAAGGATGGCGCCTACGCCTATCTCGATGCCATGCTGGAGAAGCGTGCCCAGGAGGCATTCGCCGTCGACATGGGTTACAATCCGACCGTTTCCAATGCTGTGGTTGCCGCCGATCTGAACGGCCGTATCGGGTTCTCGCCCGAGGAGGTCAAGAAGTTGGTCGACCTCGATTACGACTACATGAACAAGAACGACGTGGCGTTGAAAGACTGGTGGGACAGGGAACTGAAGAGCTGAAGTCTGGCCTCGCACGTGCGGGGGGCGACCGGACCCACGTCTAACGACGCGCGACTGCAAAGCGAGTTCCGCCGCACATATGGCTACGTCCAAGGCACCGTCGGCAATCCGACCAGCGATCGACGAAAACCAAACCTCGCTCCTCTCTGCGAGCGCGCTGGTTGGGCCGGCGACCTGCATCGTTTTGCTCGGACTGCTTCTGCCGCTGGCGATCTTGTTCCGCTACAGCCTCAATCAGTTCAAGCCGCGCGTGATGATGGTCGAGGCGTTCACGCTTGAGAACTACATCCGGTTCTTCACCGACCCGTTCTACGTCAATATCCTCCTGACGACCTTGCGCGTGGCGCTGATCTGTACGGCAGCGTGCCTGCTGCTCGGTTTCCCGCTGGCCTATCTGCTGGCGCGGACGCAATCACGGTACAAGAACATACTCATCATGCTTGTGGTGCTGCCGTTGTTCGTCGGCAATGCTGTGCGCGCTGCAGGCTGGATGACGCTGTTCGGCTCGAAGGGGTTCCTGAATGTCACGTTGATGAAAATCGGGCTGATCACAGAGCCTTTGCAGATTATGTTCACCGAAGGTGCCGTGATCGCCGGCATCATCGCCGTCAACCTGCCATACATGGTCCTGACGCTGCAGAGCGTGATTGAAGGCATCGCGCGCAATGTCGAGGAAGCCGCGTTCTCGCTCGGTGCCGGACCGCTCACCATGTTTCGCCGCGTGCTCTGGCCGCTGGCGCTGCCGGGCATCATCGCCGGCACGATCTTGACCTTCATTCTCGGCATGAATGCTTATGCGACGCCGGTGCTGCTGGGCGGGCCCAAGTTCAAGATGATGGGCCCCCTCGTCTACGGTCAGTTCCAGTTGAACAATTGGCCATTCGGCGCTGCCATCTCGTTTATCCTGATGACCGCGACACTGATCCTGACCGCGATCGCCAATCTCATCGTGCAGCGCCGCTACCGTCGCTAATGGCGAGAACATTGACGCTCGAGGCTGTGGCATGGCACCGTTGAGCAGCCTTGAGCAGTGTCTCGCAGGCATGGAGGACAGTGTCTATGAAATGGATCGCGCCCACAATTACTGCTGCAATGGCAACCATTGTATTCAGCGGAGAGGCAAACGCGCAGAAGACGCTGGTGGTGGCGGGATATGGTGGGTCTTGGGAGCAGGTGCTGCGGAAAGACGTGTTTCCGGCCTTCGAAGCCAAGCATGGCGTCAAGATCGAGTACACCGCGGGCAACTCCACGGACACGATCGCCAAGCTGCAGGCGCAGAAGTCGAACCAGGTGATCGACGTCGCCATCGTCGACGACGGGCCGATGTATCAAGCCATTCAGCTCGGTTTCTGCGCGCCGATCACAGGCTTGGATAAATCGGATCTCTACAAGGCGGCGGTATTCAAGGACGACAAGGCGGTCGCCGTCGGCCAGACCGGCACCGGCTTCATGGTCAACACCAAGGTGTTCAAGGAGAAGGGTTGGCCGATTCCGACGTCCTGGGCCGATCTTGCCGATCCGAAATTCAAGAAGCTGCTGGTCATTCCGCCGATCAACAACACGTATGGGCTATACACGCTGATGATGTTCGCCCGCATGAACGGCGGTGGCGAGAAGGCGATCGAGCCCGGCTTCAAGGTCATGAAGGAGAACATCAACCCGAACGTGCTGGTCTATGAGCCGTCACCGGGTAAAATGACCGAGCTGTTCCAATCCGGCCAGGCCGTGCTGGCGGTCTGGGGTACGGGGCGCGTTCAGGCATTCGCCAACACCGGCTTTCCCGTCGAATTCGTCTACCCGAAAGAAGGCGCGCCGATCCTGCTGGCGTCGGCTTGCCCGGTCTCGAAGGCGGCCGTAAATCCGTTGGCACACGAGTTCATCAAGACGCTGATCTCGACGCCGGTACAGACGGTCATGGCCAAGGAGATGGGCAACGGCCCGGTCAATACCAAGGTCGATGTAGCCATGCCCGAGCTCAAGATGGCGCCGGTCGGCGAGCGCGCAAAGCTCGTCATCTCGCCGGACTGGGACGCGATCAACGCCGGCCGCGAAGACTGGACGAAGCGCTGGAACCGAGAGGTGGAGCGGTGAGTCGCGATCAAGGATCATGACGTTCCTCGTTCTCGACAAGCTGACCAAGCGGTTCGGCGATCAGGCAGCCGTGGATGCCCTTTCAGTTGGGATCGACGAGGGGGAGTTCGTCGCACTCCTCGGTCCCTCGGGATGCGGCAAGACTACGACGCTGCAGATGATCGCGGGTTTTGTGGCGCCGTCCTCGGGCGCCATCACGCTCGACGGACGCGATTTGCTGAAAGTACGCCCCTCTGAGCGCGGGCTCGGCATCGTCTTTCAGAGCTATGCGTTGTTCCCGCACATGACGGCGGCCGAGAACGTCGCATTCGGCCTGGAAATGCAACAGGTTGCTCCAACGGAGCGTGCACATCGCGTCGATGAAGCGCTCGAGCTAGTCGGCTTGCGGCAGCTTGCCGGACGCTATCCCCGCCGGATGTCCGGTGGCCAGCAGCAGCGCGTGGCCCTTGCTCGCGCCATCGTCATCAAGCCGCGCGTTCTCCTGCTCGATGAGCCGTTGTCGAACCTGGATGCGAAGCTCCGCGAGGAGATGCAGATCGAGCTGCGCGAGATTCAGCGGACGCTCGGGACGACCACGGTGCTGGTCACGCACGACCAGTCGGAGGCGATGGCGCTGTCCAACCGGATCATAGTGATGAACCACGGTCGCGTCGAGCAGATCGGCTTGCCAGAGCAGGTCTACCAGAGGCCTGACAACGCCTTCGTTGCGACGTTCCTCGGTCGCACCAACCGATTGGTGGGCGAGGCAATGACTGGGGCGAGCGGCGGGCGCGACGTGTGCATCGGTCGTGCGCGCTGGCCGCTGGAGAATGGCGCACTCGGGCCGGTCGACATTTCAGTCCGGCCGGAAAAGCTTACCCTCGTTGCAAACGATTTGCCCGGGCTCGATGGGCGCATGATCGCCCGCGTCTTTCAGGGCCACTATTGGCTCTGTCAGATCGAAACGGCATCGGGACGGCTCGTGATGATCCACCAGAACACAGGTGAGGCGATTCCCGCTGAGGGTTCAGCCGTCCGGGTCGGCTGGCGAACCGAGGACATGATCATCCATGCCGTTGGCTCGGGGGTTGGTGAATGACGGAGCCCAACGCCACGCGCTCCGCCTACCTCCTGGCAGGTCCCGCACTCCTACTGTTCTTGGCCGTCGTGCTCGTTCCGCTCGCAATGACGCTCGTGCTGTCGTTCAACGATTGGGGCCAGTACAAGGGAATCGAGAACGTCGTCATTCTGAAGAACTGGCGGGAGGTCTTCGGTGATAGCTATTTCCACGACGTCTTTGTGCGGACATTCCGCATCGCAATTCTAGTCACAATCGCGACCGCGCTGATTGGAGTTCCCGAAGCCTACATCCTCTCGCGCATGCGGGCGCCTTGGAAGGGTATTTTTCTGCTGATTGCGCTTGGCCCACTGCTGATCTCCGTCGTCGCGCGCACGCTCGGCTGGGCGTTGCTGTTCGGCGGCGCGAATGGCATCGTCAACAAGCTGCTGCTCGGTGCGGGCGTCATTACAGCGCCCATTCCCTTCATGTTCACGGAAGGTGGCGTGATTGTCGCGCTGACGCACGTCCTGATGCCCTTCATGCTGCTTTCGGTCTGGGCCTCGCTGCAACGCCTCGACCCGCAGATCGAGAATGCGGCGGCCTCGCTTGGCGCACGGCCGCTCACGATCCTGCGGCGCATCGTGCTGCCGCAAGTCATGCCGGGCGTGCTGGCAGGCGGCATCATCGTCTTCGCGCTGGCGGCGTCTGCCTTCGCCTCACCGGCGATCATCGGCGGCCGTCGGCTCAAAGTGGTCGCGACGCTGGCTTACGACGAGTTCCTCAACACGCTCAACTGGCCGCTCGGCGCCGCGATCGCCATGCTGTTGCTGATCGCGCTTGTGGCTATCATCATTGGCTGCAATCGCATCGTCGAGCGCCGTTATCGGGAGGCATTTGAATGAGCCGCAATGGGCCGATAGCGCTGCTCTTCCACAGCCTATTCGTCGTGTTCATGCTGTCGCCGATCGTTGTCGTGTGCCTGGTTGCGTTCACCCCGGATAGTTTCCTGTCATTGCCGACCCGTGGGTTCTCGTTGCGCTGGTTTCGCGCGATCGCCCTTTACCCGGAATTCGTTTCGGCATTCTGGACCAGCGTCAAGATCGGCCTGCTGTCGTCGACGCTGGCGGTGTTGTTCGCCGTGCCGGCCGCACTTGCGCTAGCCAAGAGCGAGTTCGCTGGCCGCGAGATGTTGACTGCGTTGCTGATGTCGCCGCTGATGATCCCGCACGTCGTGCTGGGGATCGCATTTCTGCGCTTCTTCACCGAGATCGGCCTTGGCGGCCGCTTCGCCGGCCTGGTGCTCGCGCATCTGGTGATCGTGCTGCCGTTCGCGCTGCGGCTGACGCTTGCTTCGGCGACTGGTCTCGACCGTCGGCTTGAGCAGGCGGCGGTTTCGCTCGGTGCCAGCGAGAAAAATGTCTTTCGCCGAATCACGCTGCCATTGATCGTTCCGGGAATCGCGAGCGGTTGGGCGCTGGCCTTCATCCAGTCCTTTGACGAAGTAACGATGACGGTATTCATCGCGGCGCCCGGCACCGAGACATTGCCCGTACGCATGTTCGCGCACATTCAGGACAGCATCGATCCATTGGTCACGTCGGTCTCAGCGGCAGTCATCGCTGTCACCGTCGTTTTTCTGGTGCTGATCGATCGCCTCTACGGACTGGAGCGCCTACTGGTCGGCAGGGAAGCGGGGGACCGATGAAGACCAGCGCCGGTGCGCCCCGTCAGCCCATGCGGAGGTAGAGCGATGCCAACGTCCGACGTCGTGGTTATCGGCGGTGGTCTGCATGGGTGCTCAGCGGCGCTGCATCTGGCGCGCCGGGGCTTGAAGGTGCTGGTGATTGAAAAAGACTACGTTGGCCGACATGCATCGGGCGTGAATGCTGGCGGGGTGCGCCGGCTAGGTCGTGATCTTGCCGAGGTGCCACTTTCGGTCGCGTCGATGGAACTGTGGCATCGCATTCGCGATCTCGTCGACGACGATTGCGGTTTTGAAGCGTCGGGCCAGGTCAAGATCGCGGAATCAGAAGCCGACTTGGAGGTCCTGTCCGCCCGCGCAGCCCAGCTTCGCGACCTCGGTTTCGGCCATGAAGAAGTAATTGATCGCCGCGAATTGCGCACTCTGCTCCCGGCGGTGGCCCAACATTGCGTTGGCGGCGTAGTCTCACGTGCCGACGGCGCGGCAAATCCCTACCGCACAACACTTGCATTCAAGCGAACGGCTGAAAGCCTGGGTGTGCGTTTCGAGGAAGGCTCCCGGGTCCGCCGTCTCCGTCGACAGGGACGGGACTGGGAGATCATAACCGACCAAGGAAGCCACGTGGCAGCCCGTCTCGTGAATTGCGCAGGTGCTTGGGCCGGCGACATTGCGGCGATCTTGGGAGAGCCGGTGCCGCTGCAAGCCATCGCGCCGATGATGATGATCACCTCGCCGATGCCGCCATTCGTGCGTCCTGTCGTCGGAGCAACGTCGCGGCCGTTGTCATTCAAGCAGCTCGCAAATGGGACGGTGATGATCGGCGGTGGGCGTCTTGGCCGGGCTGTGCCGGATCAAAACCTGACCGAGCTTGATTTTCAGGAGCTGGGACTTGGTGCAACAACGGTCTTGGATCTCTTTCCGATCATGCGGGGCGCCGAAGTCGTGCGGGCCTGGGCCGGCATCGAGGCGCAGATGCCGGACAAAATCCCCGTCATCGGTCCGAGCAGTACAGAGGACGGGATCTTCCATGCCTTCGGGTTCTCGGCGCACGGCTTCCAACTCGGGCCGATCGTCGGCGCGGTCATTGCCGAAGTCCTGACCACGGGTTCGAGCAACCTGCCGATTGCACCGTTCTCAATCCGCCGGTTCGCAGCATCGACTCCACAGCGTTAGTCGATGGCACACGTTATAGAGTGCGCTCTCTAACGAGACTCGTTCGAGCTTGCGAACTGATGCCGTCGGTCAGAAATAGTGAGGGATGTGGCGCCTGGGCGTTAGCCCCGCCGCCGCGCATCGATTCTGGTGTCCCCGACGTCGAGCGATTCGGTGGCGACCATAGCCAAGGCTTTGTTGATCTGCACGGAGTTCTCTGCCGCGGAGCTGCGCCAGGAGTTGTAAACACTTGCGGATATCACTCAGCCGCTTCGAGCAGTCGGCCGAGCGCCTCGACCTGTGAACGTCTCAACAGCGGTTCGGTCGGGATCTGCTCCCAGAATGGCGCAATCGCACCCTGCCGGCTGAAACGCAATGGCTGCAACTCGCCTGTCGTGGCGATGATGCGCACCTCTCGCACAACCGTCGTGCCATCGGGCAGAATGGCGGTCAGCCGCAGATCAATCGCTTCCTCGTTGGCAGCACGCTCCCCCATCAACACACTTGGGCCGGCGAACTGCAGCCAGTCCGGCATCGGACGGCCATCGGCCCGCTGCACCTTCCACTCGATTGCGCCGTCACGGCTCATGTTATCCGACGCACCCAGGTGCACAATGAGCAAACCCTTGCGGACGAAGGTCTCGATCGACACCACGGCATCGGACGAGACGTTGGAGAACTTGATCGAGAAGTTGCTCAAGCCCGCGACGTCGGAGCCGGTTGCTGGTCGTGTCGCGCCACTTTCGATCTCGCGGGTGAGATCGCGCACGGTGTCAACCACGATACCATGGACAGCGGGAACCGCGGTTGCGCCTTGTGGCCTTGTCGCGCGCACCGTATCGACCACCATTCCGCTCACCGACGGGCGCTCCGCGACTGTTGCGAGGCTTGGCGCCGCGACGATCGGCGCATCAGGCAAGCGTGTTGACGGATCAGCCGTTACTGCCATCCGAACGACCGCGTCGGCGAACCCGCCCTTGCCGTCGCTGATGCGGTAATGGATCACATCCTGACCTTCGAGGCCCCACTGTGGCGTGTAGGTGATCGTTCCGTCTGGATTGATCGCCACCGTCCCGTGGTCGGCCGTTGCAAGCACGACCGTCATCGAATCGTGGTCCGTGTCGCGGTCGTTGATGAGAACGGCAAGTGTCGTCGGCGCACCGCGATCAGATTGACCGCGATCGTCTAGCGCCACTGGCGCATCGTTGACCGGTGTCACTGTGATGGTGACGGTCATAACGACGGTGACCGTGCCGTCCGACACACCGTATGTGAAGCTGTCGGGGCCATTGTAGTCGGCGACCGGCGTGTAGATGTAGCTGCCATCTGGGTTGACTGTGACAGTGCCGTGCTTCGGCAACGTGCTGCCAAGACTGTAGGTCAGGGCATCTCCATCGATGTCCGTCGCCACCGGCAACAGTCCACTGAGCGTAGTATCTTCCGCTGTGGCAACCGACTGGCCGCCTCCCACCGGCGCGTCGTTGGCGCCAATGATGGTGATGACGAGCTGGGCCGTATCGGTGCCGCCGTTGCCGTCGGAGACGGTGTAGGTGACGGTCTCGGTCGCGGTCTCGCCGGCGTCGAGGCCGTTGTAGGCGGTGCCGGGCTCAAAGCTGTAGGAGCCGTCGCCGTTGAGCGTCAGCAGGCCGCCGCCGGCGACCGTGAACGGGGTGCCGATGGTGATCGGGCTGATGCCCTGCGCCGCCGACACGACCAGCAACGGATCGCTATCGGGTGCCGTGTCGGCATCGCCTGTGACGGCGTCGGTGAGGACGTTGCCGGTGACCGAGGTCGCATCTTCGCCAAGGCTGCCGGCGTCATCGAGCGCAACCGGATCGAGGTTGACGAGGGTCAGCGTGACGGTCGTGGTGACGACCGCGCCCTCGGGATCGGTGGCGGTGATGGTGATCAGGTACGCGCCGGGATTGCCGGTGTTGGAGGTCTGGCTGGCGTTGGCCGGCGGCGTGCCGGTCAGCTCGCCGGTGACGGGATCGATGACGATCCAGCCGGGTGTCGAGGGATCGACGGCGAAGGTCAGCGGCTCAGCATCCGGATCGACCACGAAGGTGGCGACCTGGATCGGGACCAGCGGCTGGCCGTCGTTGCGGCTGACATCGGGGATGATGTTCGCGGGATCGGTGGCCGGGATCGGGTTCGACGGAGTGCCGGGGTTGGACGGATCGATAACGACCGGCGCGTCGTTGGCGCCAATGATGGTGATGACGAGCTGGGCCGTATCGGTGCCGCCGTTGCCGTCGGAGACGGTGTAGGTGACGGTCTCGGTCGCGGTCTCGCCGGCGTCGAGGCCGTTGTAGGCGGTGCCGGGCTCAAAGCTGTAGGAGCCGTCGCCGTTGAGCGTCAGCAGGCCGCCGCCGGCGACCGTGAACGGGGTGCCGATGGTGATCGGGCTGGTGCCCTGCGCCGCCGACACGACCAGCAACGGATCGCTATCGGGTGCCGTGTCGGCATCGCCTGTGACGGCGTCGGTGAGGACGTTGCCGGTGACCGAGGTCGCATCTTCGGCAAGGCTGCCGGCGTCATCGAGCGCAACCGGATCGAGGTTGACGAGGGTCAGCGTGACGGTCGTGGTGACGACCGCGCCCTCGGGATCGGTGGCGGTGATGGTGATCAGGTACGCGCCGGGATTGCCGGTGTTGGAGGTCTGGCTGGCGTTGGCCGGCGGCGTGCCGGTCAGCTCGCCGGTGACGGGATCGATGACGATCCAGCCGGGTGTCGAGGGATCGACGGCGAAGGTCAGCGGCTCAGCATCCGGATCGACCACGAAGGTGGCGACCTGGATCGGGACCAGCGGCTGGCCGTCGTTGCGGCTGACATCGGGGATGATGTTCGCGGGATCGGTGGCCGGGATCGGGTTCGACGGAGTGCCGGGGTTGGACGGATCGATAACGACGGGCGCGTCGTTGGCGCCAATGATGGTGATGACGAGCTGGGCCGTGTCGGTGCCGCCGTTGCCGTCGGAGACGGTGTAGGTGACGGTCTCGGTCGCGGTCTCGCCGGCGTCGAGGCCGTTGTAGGCGGTGCCGGGCTCAAAGCTGTAGGAGCCGTCGCCGTTGAGCGTCAGCAGGCCGCCGCCGGCGACCGTGAACGGGGTGCCGATGGTGATCGGGCTGGTGCCCTGCGCCGCCGACACGACCAGCAACGGATCGCTGTCGGGTGCCGTGTCGGCATCGCCTGTGACGGCGTCGGTGAGGACGTTGCCGGTGACCGAGGTCGCATCTTCGCCAAGGCTGCCGGCGTCATCGAGCGCAACCGGATCGAGGTTGACGAGGGTCAGCGTGACGGTCGTGGTGACGACCGCGCCCTCGGGATCGGTGGCGGTGATGGTGATCAGGTACGCGCCGGGATTGCCGGTGTTGGAGGTCTGGCTGGCGTTGGCCGGCGGCGTGCCGGTCAGCTCGCCGGTGACGGGATCGATGACGATCCAGCCGGGTGTCGAGGGATCGACGGCGAAGGTCAGCGGCTCAGCATCCGGATCGACCACGAAGGTGGCGACCTGGATCGGGACCAGCGGCTGGCCGTCGTTGCGGCTGACATCGGGGATGATGTTCGCGGGATCGGTGGCCGGGATCGGGTTCGACGGAGTGCCGGGGTTGGACGGATCGATAACGACCGGCGCGTCGTTGGCGCCAATGATGGTGATGACGAGCTGGGCCGTATCGGTGCCGCCGTTGCCGTCGGAGACGGTGTAGGTGACGGTCTCGGTCGCGGTCTCGCCGGCGTCGAGGCCGTTGTAGGCGGTGCCGGGCTCAAAGCTGTAGGAGCCGTCGCCGTTGAGCGTCAGCAGGCCGCCGCCGGCGACCGTGAACGGGGTGCCGATGGTGATGGCGGTGCCAGCCTGGTTGGCGAGGGTAACAGTTAGCGGATCGCTGTCGACGTCCGAGTCAGAACCCGGTGCCATCGTGATGATGTTGCCGCTGACACTTGCGTCGTCTTCGCCGACATCTCCAACGTCATTGACCGCTACCGGCACGTCGTTGGTGCCGTTAATGGTGATGGCTAGGTTAGCGGACGCGGCCAGGCCAGTGCCACCCACAGCTTGAATGCTGATTCCATCGATGCCGAGATCGACGCGGTTCGCGCCTGAATTGCCCACAGCAAAGAACAGCAGAGTTTGACTGGTGCTAGTGGCCGTGAACGTTAGCGACTGAGCTTGCCATGAGAACGCCGTGCCGAGTGCTGGCGTCGTCATCGAGGCAGCAGACTGCGTCTGCGATCCGAAGCTCACTTGCCAGTGACCGTCTCCCGATGGCCCATAACCATTTGCGGCGATGGCCTGCGAGAAATTGATGGAGTACTCCTGGCCGGGAACGAGGTCGTTCAAGATCTGCTGGAAGCCTTCCTGATAGCCGCCAACGCCGATACCATGCAAGAAGTCGCCGCCATCTGGCGTGGGAGCCCAGGAATAGCCGTTGAAGTTGGTGGCCGAGTTGAACACGTCTGGCGTCTGGTACAGCAGCCAGTTCGGCGGCAACATTGCATTGTGCATGTTGCGATCGACAGCAGGTGCAGTGCCTTCCAGACTGCCGTTGGTTGACAGGTCTGGAGCCGTAACGGAAACGGTGTAGCCGAAGTTTTCCGTCAGCGTCTCGCCGTTCTGCAGCGCTTGGACGGTAGGGTTGGAGTTGTCGAGCGTATAGACGTAGCTGCCATTGGGATTGATGACGAGCGTTCCGTAGGTGCCTGTGATGCTTGTTGCGCCGCTGACCGGGGTGCCGTTGACGGCCGAGATATGTAGCGGCTCGACGTCTGGATCGCCGTCAACGCCGAACCCGTCGTCATCACTGATGACGTTGCCGCTGTCTGTTAGCGGGCCTTCTTCCTTCACTGCGCCAGTGTTGTCGGTTGCGATTGGCGCATCGTTGGCACCAGTGATGGTGATGGTCACGGTAGCCGTAGCCGTGCCACCCTGACCATCGGAGATCGTGTAAGTGAAGGTGTCGGTTGCCGTCTCGCTGGTATCGAGGCTCTCGAACGAGGCATTCGGATCGTAGCTATAGGAGCCATTCGAATTGAGCGTTAGAAGCGCGCCTGACGGCAGCGTGACTTGGGTCCCGAATGCAATTCCTTGACCAGCGCTGTCGAGCGCGGAGACGAGCGTCAAGGTATCGCTGTCGTTCACGCCGTCGCGGTCGTTCGGCAGTAAGCTACCAGTGGCCGCTGGACCGTCCTCACCTACCGAATTGGTATCGGCAACGGCGACGGGCGCCGGATTGGTGACCTTGTACTGGAAGGTGCGCGTGATCTCGGCGTCGCCATCAGAGACCGAAACCTGGATCAGATAGATTGTGCCGCCGCCGGGCGCGGCAAACAAACCGTTCTGCGAGGACGAGAAATCGATCTGTCCCGTGACAAGGCCTGTCGCCGGGTTGTACGTCAGGCCAGCAGGCAGCCCGCTGATCGTGAAAGCAAGCGGCTCCACATCGGGATCTGTGAACAGAGCGCCGAGATTGAGGTTCACCGTGTCGCCGTCCTGGCCGGTAACGTTGGGTAGCACGCCAGCCTGAGGCGCATCGTTACGGCCGTCGATCGTGATGGTGACTGTCGCCGTCGACGTGCCGCCCTGATCGTCCGAGGTCGTATAGGTAAAGGTGTCGGTGGCATTCTCGTCGAGATCGAGGCTCTCGAAGGCACCGTTTGGCCTATACGTGTAGGTGCCGTTGGCGTTGAGCGTGAGCTTGGCGCCCGAGGGCAAGGTCACTTCGCTGCCTATGGTCAAGGCTCCGCCGCTGTCATTCTGTCCGGACGTAACTATCAACGAATCGCTGTCGAGACCCCCGTCGTGATCGTTGGTCTTGACGTTGCCGAGGAGCTGGACCGCGTTTTCGTTTGTCGTTCCGCTGTCGTTGGCGGCGACCGGCACCGGATTGATGACGGTGAACGTGAAGGTGCGCGAAGTCGTGGCGATGCCATCTGTGGCGTCGACAGAGATCGTATAGACGCCTCCCGCGCCGCCTTGGCTTACGTTGGGTCCGAGTGTTCCAGTTATAACGCCGGTCTGGGGATCATACGTGAGACCCGAAGGCAGGCCGGAGATCGTGAAGTCGATGTCGTCTCCTTCCGCATCCGTGAATGCTGTACCGACGTCTATTGAAACCGTCTGGCCGTCTGCAGAGGCGTGGTTTGCCGGCGTGCCGGTCGGCGCGTCGTTGACCGGGACGACATGGATCGTGGCCACCGCCGTGTTGGAGGCGAGATCGCCGTCATTGACGGTGACCGCGACGTGACGATCGGCTGTCGAGGGAGTATCTGTCGTGTTGGTGAACGTGATCGCCTGGATTGCTGCACTATAATCGGCGAGCGTCGCGGATCCGGTCAACGTGATCGTGTGCGTCACGGGATCGTAGGCACTCGCGATGATGCCGGCCGGCATGACGCCTGCCGCCAGCAGATCGCCGGCCTGCGCATCGGTCAATGTGATGATCGCCAACTCGATGTTGGTGTCGTCGACATCGGTCACGTGCGCGGTGACGTCGGCGATCGGCACGCCGGGACCGTTCTCGATGTAGGTCGTCTCGTAGGGGCCGGCATCGACCGGCACGTTGATTTGAATGCTGTCGATTGCCAGGCCAGCCGAATCTTCCGGACCCGTACCGACAAACCGAAGGACGTTGGAGCCGTCACCCATACCACCGGTGACAGCGAATGTTGTCGTCTCCCAGGCTACCGTGGACGATACGCTGCCAAGCAGAACGCCACCGAAGTAGACATCGATGCCGTTGCCCGTGTAGAGGGAATTGTAGTTGATGGTATCGAATGTGAGTGATGTCGTCTGGCCATTCGATAGTCCGGCAATTGCTTGCTGGAAATCCATGTTGCCGGGTAGGCCGCTTTCCATGTCGAGTACGTTGGCACCGTCTGTGCCCGGTGCCCAAGGTCCGATCTCGGCATAGTTGGCAAAATTGTTGTTCATCCAGCCCGTGAAGGGGTTGGCGCCATCGCCTGGGAACGTGAAGCCTGTTTCGAAGTTGCCGTTGAGGACGAGATTGGTAAGTATTGGCGGCCCATCGAGATCGACAACCGGCGCGTCATTGATCGGATCGACGTCGAACGTGATGGTGTTTGGCGCGAGATCGGTGTTCGCCGAAACCGCTGGGGTCACCGAGATATTGTCCCAGTTGCAAAAAGCCATTCCAATCGATTGCTTGATCACGACGAGCGAGATCGAGCCGCTGGCAGGAGCCACAACCGCATATGTGAGGTTCCGCCATGCAGGATCGCTTCCATCAATGGCGCTGTTCAGGCGGCCGGTCGCAATCGTAGCGGGATTTGCACCACCCGTATTGTCGATGGTTCCGTTGAAGGCAGCGCCGTCATAGACATCAAGCTGGAAGTTGGCCGTGCTGAACGGGTTCAGCGCATTTACAATGGCGTCACCGCTGATCACATAGGTCGCGCCTGGCGTCAGGCCGGAGATCGTCTGGTAGACATTGGCAAAGTAGCCGAACTGGTCGCCATAGGGCGTGTCGGTGGTCGCTGCATCGTCGTCGCGCACCAATGCCGTGCTTTGCAGCACGTAGTACGGACTGGGACCACCACTCGGCTGCAGCGTCACCACGCGTGACCAACCTTCTAGGCCGACAGGATTGATGTCGGCGGCTGTCGGCGGCGTCATGCTGTAGTAGTCTGGGATATACGTGTTGGGAGCCGTGAACGCCGTGTCCTCGAGGCTTCCATTGACCACGAGGTTCGCAGCTGGGCCGCTGTCATCGACGACCTGGAACTCGAACGATGCGATGCCGGCTGCGAACAGGTTGGCCGGCGCCGTCCACACGAGAGTGCCGATGGCGGCAACCGGGATCACCTGACCCACCGTGACGGGCGCGCCGCCGAACTCAAGCGTGCCGGTGGCCGGCAGCGTCGTGATGATCACTTCGAGGAAGTTGTGCGCCGGACTGTCGTTCGGATCGGTGAAGCCGAAGTCGGCGGCCGTGAACGTGTGGCTGTCGTCTTCCAGAACCGTGATCGTCTTGTCTGTGCCTTTCGGCGCGTCGTTTGCGGGCGCGATCACGAGCGTCAGCGTGGACGTATCGGTGCCGCCGTTGCCGTCTGAGACGGTGTAGGTGATCGTTGGGATTGCGCCAGTGTAGTTGGCGGCCGGGGCGAAGCTGTAGGAGCCGTTGGCGTTGATCTGTATCGCGCCGACGCCTGGGATGGTCACGCTACTACCGGCGGCATGGAGGCCGGACACACCGGTGATCGTGAAGTCGGTGATTGACAGAGTATCGCCGTCGGCATCGGTGGCGATATCGAGCAAATCTCCCGTCGCGCCGTCTGCGACGGTGAGCGAGATATCCTCGGTGACCGTGTTGCTCTCGTCGCCGTCGATGGGGGCGTCGTTCTCGGCCGTCACATGAATCGTCGACAGCGCCGTATTGCTCGACACTGTGCCGTTGGAGAAAGAGACGTTGATCTGCCGGTTGACGCCCGATGGCGCTTCCGAGGTGTTGTTGAACGTGATCTGCTGGAGCGCGGTTTCATAGACCGTTGGGTCTGTCGTGCTGCCAGTTAGTTGGACAGTGATCTGGCCGCTGCCATTGACACCAAGCGTAAAGGTGAGACCGTTGACTGTGCCGCTCGCGGCGGTGCTGCCGCTGACGAGAAGCTGATCTCCAGCCAGCGTGTTGGTGAGCGTTATGGTCGCGCTGACGATACGGGTATCGAGGCCAGTAATGTCAACGTCGGTATCGACGATCGAAACGGCGGCGCCGCCTTCGGCAAAGGTATTGACGTAGCCGGTGCCTGCGATGGTGTTGTTGCTGGCGTCGAGGTCGAGGTTGCGCATCGCAACAGTGTATGCGCTGGCGAAGGTCAGATCGCCGTCGCCGTCATGGTCGAAGAAGCGCTGGCCGTGCGAAACGCCAGTAAGCGAAGTGTCGGCAATGCCGTTGAACGTAAAGGGGCCATCCAGCAGAACCGTACCGGGAGGCGGCGCCACGCGATACGTCACTTCCCACGCGCTCACATTATTCCAGTTGAATTTTACGCCCGATACGGACGCGGCGTTTTCCGTGTCGAAGAGGTTCGTTGCGGTGATTTTCCCGAATGACGAGTGAAGCGGATCGATAACTGTGGCGCCAGTATCGGGATCGATGTTGAGGCCGACCGTCAAGTGGGTCGTCGCCAAAGATTCCGTCGTGTATTTATCGAGTTCGTCAAGATCGGCGCGCACGGATTCCTGCGGCTTGATGCCAGTGAGGTTATGATACTGTTTCGTCAGGACGCCCGAAACGACCGTGTAGAGGTGACCCTGGGCGTCAATGTCACGAATAAAGAACCCGACATCGCCCTGAGCCACCGTGCCGGTTCCGGTAACAGGATTGTAAGTTCCCGCGGCAAAGGCATCCCAGCGGATACGAACTTCAGCGTTCTCAATTCGAACTGACGGATCATCACCGTTAATGGCAAAGTTCAATGTCGGGTCTTGACCGGCGTTCGGATTGGTGTCGATGACCGACAAGACCGTGGCGCGCAGATCAATTGCGGTCCCGCCGACAAATCCGGCGTTGGCCCACACAACAGTGGCGCCAACCATCTTCGTGGTATCGGTGATGTGAAGGGTTGTGCTGCCAGCGGTGCCAGCAGCAACGATGTTGCCTAAGGAGTCGCGACCGAATGCAGCCACAACGGCGCCGGTGTTGTTGCGCACGACAGGCAGTGTGGCGGCAGAAATGCTGAACGGCGCCAGGACACCATTCCATTCCGGCGCATCGATCAACCCCGCTTCGATCAAACCAATGCGCTTTTCCAGATCCCAGTCGCCGCCTTTGTCGGCCGCCCCCGTCGCGTCATCAGAGGCGGCGACGTCGGCGCCGGTCGCCGACGCGAGCGCATCAACGAACGCCGCGCCACCAGCGCCTCCACTGACGTCGCAGCCATAGAGCAGAATGTCGGCATCGCTCGAAAGTGCGGCGCGGATGCGGGCGAGCTCGTCACGGTGTGTGCCTGCGATGCTCGCCTGTGTCAGATGGGTGTTGCCAAGGTCGAGTCGCCCGTCGCTGCCATGGCTGACGATATGAATGGCGGCGACGTCTTGCCGACCGTCGAGATAGCTTGCGATCTGCGCGACACCGTCCCGGCCTGCCTCGAGAACCACGATTTCGGCCCCCGCCGGCGCCGCCGCCGCGATGATGGCGGCGTCGTGGACAGCACTATCGATGAACACGATGTTGGCGCCAGCTGATCGCGCAGCCAGAATCCCGCTAGCGTCGATGGTCGGTCCGATGTCCGCCGAGTTGATCGCCTGCGAGAGCGCGCGCACGGCGGCCAGGGACAGTGCCTCCTCAGCTGGCGCCGCGGTCGCGTCTGCGGTCGCGACAGGTTCGCCCACCGTCTGATCGACCGTCGCCGCGAGTGCCGCGTCGAAGGCGATCCGAGGCTCGAGCGCGCGATAGACCGGGGCGGCAACAATTTCGACGTCGAGGGCGTTGGGCTTGGACGACATGGGAGGTCTCTCTCGGGCGTGGGAACGCGTGGAGTTGCGGGAGGATCGCGGCATAACAACAATCTCTAGTTGATGACAATGTAGCAACCCATGGTTGCGTCTTAGTAAATGAAATCTCTTGCCTTGCGCCTTGCCGCGTAGAAATCATCGCTGACGGCTCACTTGATCCCGCTAAAATCGTTATTACTTTGTGGCGACCTCGATGTGGCCCAAAGGTCACAAGCCATGAAAATCTACCTAAAGATGTATTGCCTGGGTTGCTGTTCATCGCCAACCTGATGTGCGCAATGCCTGCAACTTTTTGGTGTGGTGTGGGTCGCGTTCGGTATTGGCCACTTCGAATTCGTCGCCGCTGGGATGGCCCGAGGCGCGCGCCCAATCGAGGAGGTTGCGCAGCCGCTGGCGGAGGCGACGCGCGGTTCCCGGTTTCGTCACCCAGATCGGCGAGAGCACCGCCAAGACGTCGGCCGTCGTCACGGTGTCGATTGGCTTCTTGCCCATCACCGGGAACGCGTAGTCGATCAGCTGGTTGATCCAGAGCTGGATGTGCTTGGCGTTCTTCAACTGCGCCTTGCGCAACCGGTGCACTTCTTGCGCGCACACCTCGAAGCTCGGTGCCGGCGGTAGCACGACAACCATCCTCGCCTGCTTATCGGCGACCGGATCGATGCCCCGGTAGAGCTTGGCGCGATACTCGACGGCCGCTTTCCGCGACACCTTGTGCAAAGGGCCGAGGCCGAACTCGCGCATTCGGCCATTGGCCCGCACCCGGAGTGTCCATCGCTTGGTTCCTGATTCGCTGATCTCGAGATAGAGCCCGCCGCCGTCGGCGTGCCAGCCGGGCTCGCTGAGGTTCTGCACGGCGAGGTGGGTCAGTTGATTGATGCGGTGGCCAGTCGCCATCGTCGTTCTCCGCAAGCTGCGTGACTGTGGCGGATGGACGGGAGTCGAACCCACGCATTCTCGCACTCGAAAAAGAGGGTGCTGTCGGGCTGTGTCGGGCTTCTGTCTGTCGTCAAAATATACGATAAATCACTGAAACAGCACGATAAAAGATAGATCGAAGTGCCGTTGTGTTGCGCTAGGTTCTGCGACAATAATTAGTCAGAATACGGAGGAGGCAGGAGTCGAACCCACCAAGAGCCGTCTTGCGACCCTCCCCGGATTTGAAGTCCGGACGCCCCACCGGGGACGATTCTCCTCCGCGCTGCCTGGCCGCGAGCGGGGCCAGCAAGGCGATCAGAACGGCATAGGGCGGGGGCTTGTCAAGACGCGGTGGGCGGCGCACGAGGAGCGCCGCGGTGGCCATCGGAGCCAGAGCAATCAAGGTGGCGTTATGTGATCGTCACCGCATGCAGCGCCAATGTCAGGCGCCTTTGTCACGAGGACGTCGGCGCGGTGGCGTCCGCGAGCGGCAGCGCGAGAGCGGCGAGTTGCGCGACGAAGGCCGCTTCGTCGTCGAGGCAGCGCAGGTCCATGACCACGGCGCCCTTCTCGATCCGGCCAATGACCGGGATCGGCAGGCGACGGAAGGCTGCGGCCAGAGCCTCAAGCTGGCGGCCAGCGCCGGCGCGGGTGCGCGGCGTGAGCGCGAGGGCGACACTCGGCAAAGTTTCGAGAGGGAGTGCGCCGGAGCCGATCTGGCTGGCGCAGTCGCGCGGCGCGATCTCGAAGAACGAGCCGAGCGCGGCGGTCAGCGGCGGGATCAGACGTGCAGCCAGGGCTTCCACGTCGGCGATCGCGCGCGTGAGCATGCGCAGCGTCGGCAGCGTTTCGGGAAGGCGGTCAGGATCGCTGTAGAGGCGCAGCGTCGCCTCGAGGGCCGCAAGGCGCACCTTGTCGAGGCGGACGGCGCGCTTCAGCGGGTTTCTTGCGCACGCGGCGACGAGATCCTTGCGGCCCACGATGAAGCCCGTCTGCGGCCCGCCAAGCAGCTTGTCGCCGGAGAATGTCACGATGTCGGCGCCATCCTTGAGGGCGTCGGATACGGTGCGCTCGCGCTTCAGGCCGTAACGGGTGAGGTCGACGAGTGTGCCGGAGCCGAGATCATCGATCAGCGGAATGGCCTTCTCGCGGGCGAGCGGGGCGAGTTCGGCGGCCGTCACTTCCTTGGTGAAGCCTTGGATCATATAGTTGGAGGTATGCACCTTCATGAGCAGTGCGGTGTCGGGGCCAACTGCGCTAACGTAGTCCTTGAGGTGCGTGCGGTTCGTGGTGCCGACCTCGCGCAGCCGAGTGCCGGCGCGGGCCATGATGTCGGGGATGCGGAAAGCGCCGCCAATTTCGATCAACTCACCGCGCGAGACGATGGTTTCGCGGCCCGCGCCAAGCGCGTTCAGAACGAGGAGGACGGCGGCGGCGTTGTTGTTGACGACGATGGCGTCCTCGGCCCCGGTCAGCGCGCAGACAAGGCCGCGCACAGCGTCGTCGCGCTCGCCGCGCCCGCCCGTCCCGAGGTCGAACTCGAGGGCGGCCGGATAGCGCATGGCCATGCTCGCGGCCGCGATGGCGGCCTCGGGCAGCACGGCGCGACCGAGGTTCGTGTGCAGGACCGTGCCCGTGAGATTGAAGACACGGCGCAGGTTCGGCGCGTCGGCGGCCGCCAGCCGCTCGGCTGCGGCATGCGCCATCAGGGGAACCAGAGTGGCGCGGTCGGTGGTGGGCGCAACGCCGGCGCGCGCCCGCGTGCGATGATCGCCGAGCGTCGTGCGGACGGCGGCGACGACGGCGGTACGGCCAAATCGCGCTGCTGCGGTGCGCGCAATCGGGTCATTGAGGACCTCGTCGACGGAGGGGAGCGGGCTTTTCTGGTTGCTCATCGGGGCGGTATACGCTTCGGTTCCGAATAGGGCGGGGGACGTTGCTGTTGTGGCATGACCGCGCCCAGACGGGCATCGAATTCAACGATTGACATCAACGGATGGGCCGCCCGCCGGGCGCACCATTTCGAACGGACCGGCGTGCAGCTGATGCAACTCTTCGATGCGCTTTGGCCTCATCTGGTGATGTTCGTGTCTGCGTTCGGCGCGGCGACGTTGCTGCCAATGGCGTCGGAAATTGTGCTCATTGCTCAGATAAGGGCTGGCCTGAGCAATGTCTGGTTGTTGCTGGCCAGTGCGACAATTGGGAACGTCGGTGGGTCTTGCTTCAACTGGTGGCTGGGCCGCGGGGTCACCCGATTCCAAGGGCGCCGCTGGTTTCCGTTCACGGCCGACGACATCGCGGCAGCCGGTTGCCGGTTCGAGCGCTATGGCCGCTGGTCGCTGTTGTTCGCGTGGTTACCGGTTATCGGCGATCCCTTGACGTTCATTGCTGGCGTCCTGCGGGTCCCGCTGCGTTGGTTTCTTCCCCTCGTCACAATTGGCAAGGGGCTTCGTTACTTGGTCTTGGTCAATACTGTGTAGTGTCTTCCCGCTCTAGATCGTGACTTGCTTTCTGCGACAAACGGGCTCATATAAGACCGTCGAACTCGCTATGGCGCGCACTACACGACAGCACCAATGTGGCTGAACTTGTTACCACTCCATTGCGTGATTTGACGGCTGCTGGCAATTGGGCTGGCGGCCGAGGCCAGCATTGGAGAACTTGAATGTCGACTGGCACGGTGAAGTGGTTCAATACGCAAAAAGGTTACGGCTTCATCCAGCCGGATGAGGGCGGTAACGACGTCTTCGTGCACATCTCGGCTGTTGAGCGGGCAGGCCTGACGGGTCTCCGCGAGGGCCAAAAGATCACTTACGAGATCGAGAAGGGCCGTAACGGCAAAAGTGCCGCGGTCAATTTGAAGACCTGAAGGTCATCACGGAACGATCGAGGGGCGGGCCCCAAGTCCGCCCCGTTTTTGTTGGCGCTGCGGGCGCAGGGCGCGCCACGTCTGCAGCGATGAAGGAGTGGGAATGGCCAAAGAAGAAATGCTCGAATTCGAAGGTGTCGTGGCGGAAGTTCTGCCGGACGCGCGCTGTCGCGTGCAACTCGAGAACGGGCACGAGGTCATCGCCTACACTTCGGGCCGGATGAAAAAGAACCGTATTCGGATCCTGGCCGGCGACAAGGTTACGGTGGAGATGACGCCGTATGACCTGACCAAGGGGCGGATTAATTTCCGTCACAAGGATACCCGCAGCGGTCCGCCTCCTGGCGCGACCGGACCGGGCGGTGGCCAACGCCGCCCGCCGCAACGGCGCCGGTGAACCGCCTCGATTGGAGGATTAAGAGCGACCGGTCCGGCCGCTCTTTCGTTTAGGCGGCCAGTTCGAAGGAACGCGAGCGCGGTTCGTGCCGCTATTGCGTTTGGCGGCCAGTTCGACACCCGTTACGAGCGACGGCCGGCGATGGCGCTGTAGATCAGCGCGGTTGCGATACCGAAGCCGCCGAGCAGCAGAGCGACGGCCAGCATCCGCTTCGGGTCGCCACCGCTAAACAATGCGATCTGCGCGGCATTGGTTACGCCGAGCGCCTTGCGGATGATCGGCAGCAGCGTCCAGTTGCTGATCAGCGTGATCAATAGCCCGTAAATCAAACCCTTCAGCCACATGGCACCGGGGAGCTTGTCGTGGATCAGTGCGAACAGGGCCCCCCACAGGCCGCCCCAGAACATGCCGTTGACGATGGTGGGCACACCGAGCGGGCCATAGGGCTTCATGTTCCAGGCTTGTGTTGTGGGTGGAAACAAGCCGAGATAGTTGGCGAAAACATAAACGATCGCCTGATGCACGGTGACGACGGCAATGGCGGCTGCAATGAAGCCAAGTAACGGATTGCGGGCAAGTTGGGCTTGCATGGTGATCTCCCTGCGGCGCCAAGGTTGAACGGCGACGGAGCCGCAGTATCAGGGCAAACCCTGAGTCGCGGGAAGGGCGTATCCACGCGCTGCACCATCACGGCCTCGTGATCATGCGCCAAGCTTTGTTGAATTTGGCTAATTACGCCTCGATGACGATGTAGTCGTCCTCGACGGTAACCTTGAACGTCTCGGCGACGTAAGGACCTTCGACCAGTTTGGTGCCGGGCTCGACCGCGACATTGAACTTCATCAGGCGCAGGCGGCGCGGGTCGCACCAGGAGCGGCCGGTCTTGATGTCGAATTCCCATTGGTGCCAGGGGCAACGGATGATCTCGCCGCCGCGGGAGTAGTGATAGTCGCCGGGGCTGTCGGACTCGACGAGGCCGGTGATGACGCCATCAGCGAGATTGCCGCCCCTGTGTGGGCACGTCGCCGACAGAGCGTAGTAGTCGCCCTTCAGATTGAAGACGACGACGCCGCGGCCATCAACCGTGACCAGTTTGCGCTGGCCCGGCGCGATGTCCTGGGCCCGCGCGACGACGTGGCGTGCCATGGCAGCGTCAGAGCCTATAGACCGCCAGCCCGTTCTCGGCGCACACCTTGCGATGCTGCTCGGGCGTGACGCCCGCCGGAAAGGCGCGGAACGGATCGTCGAAATCCCAGTGCGGGTAGTCGCTGGCGAACAGCAGCTTATCCCAGCCGATCCAAGCGCAGGTGTCGAGCAAGTGGTGCCGGTCGTCCGGCTCCTCCATCGGTTGCGTCGAAACCCAGACGTGGTCACGGATGTACTCGGAGGGGCGGCGCTTCAGGTGCGGGACCTCGTTGCGCATGCGGTCGAACAGCTTGTCGAGGCGCCAGGTGAGCGGCGGCAGCCAGCCGAAGCCGCCTTCGACCATCACCACCTTGAGCTTCGGGAAGCGCTCGAACACGCCTTCCATGACGAGGCTGGTGACTACGGTCTGGCAGGAGGTCGAGTGGCCGGAGCCTTCTTCGATATAATACGAGGGCCAACCGGCGCCAGTGACGGGGTGCCCGCTGGTGCCGAAGACATGGAAAGCTACGGGCAGATTATACCGCTGGGCGGCTTCGTAGATCGGCCAGTAGCGGCGATTGCCGAGCGGCTCGGACGAGCGCGTCAGGCAGAACACCTGTCCGTAGTCGAGGTTCGCGCCGAGCCGATCGATCTCGGCGGCGGACGCCTGCGCATCCTCATAGGGGACGACAATCGCGGCCTTGAGACGTTTGTCGAGGTTGGTCCAGGCCTCGCGCTGCCATTCGTTGGTGGCGCGGCACATGGCGATCGAGAATTCGATGTTGAGATCACCCTGGCCGGTGGGACCAAGGGGGCCGAGGATGCCGTGCACGACACCCGACGGGTCGAGGTACTGTTTCTGCATCAACTCGAGACTGGAGCCAGGGCGGCCGTCCTGGGGCCAGGCGTCGCGCCGGCAGGCGTTGGGCGCGGACTTCGGATAGGGCTCGACCGTGGCGCTGCCGTTCTTCCGGCGCGACCCGTAGGTGTTGAGATATTCCCACCATTGGTTCGACAAGTGAGGGCGCAGATCCGCCATCGACTTCACGGCCGGATGGATATCGCTGTCGATGATGGCAAGCCGGTTGGTGGCGGTGGCAACCGCATCGGGCGTGGGGTGGACATCAAGCGGCATGAGAACCTCCAAGTCGAGGGTAAGCGGCACGAGGATTGTCGATCAGGATCTTCTTGCGCAGTTGGGCGTCGATTCCGCACGGCAGCATAGCATCGCCGTCGAACTGCCAGTGAGGGAAATCCGACGCAAACAGCAGCATGTCCTCGGATGGCAGCTGGTCGAGAATGCGGGCGACCATGTCGGGATCGTCCGGGGCATCGAAGGGCTGCACGGTGAGGCGGATGTGATCGCGGACGATTTCGATCGGCGGGCGGTCGATCCAGGGAACTTCGAGCCGGACGCCACGCCAGAACTTCGAAAACCGCCACATGTACGATGGCAGCCAGGTCACGCCCGAACTCGAGCAACACGGCCTTGAGCTTCGGGAACTTCACGAACACGCCCTCGGCGATGAGGCTGCCGAGCTGGGTATGGAAGCCGACCGACTGGGCCGCATAGTCCTCGATGTAATAGCTCGGCCAGCCGGACCCAGTGGGCGCGTGATAGTAAGTGGAGCCGGCGTGAATGCCGATGGTGAGGCCGTGCTTTTCGGCGGCCCGGTAGATCGGCCAGAACACGCTCTTGCCGAGCGGCTGCTCGCCCATCGCCATCAGCAGCACCTGCACGAAACGTGGGTCGGTCGCGCAGCGGTTGATCTCGTCGACGGCCCGCTCGATGCTTTGGGTGGAGACGACGATCGACGCGCGCAGGCGCGGATCACGATCGAGCCACTCGGCGCGGACCCAGTCATTGACGGCCTTGGCGAACGCCGCGCCCAGGTTCTCGTCGCGGATCAGCTGCAGGGCGTAGAGGCAATTGCAGATGGCGAGCGAGAAGTTGTTGGGATCGAGCAGCGCCTTGGCGGTGCGGCCAGCGTCCTCGTCGGCACGGAGTTTGCCGTCCTTGAAATCGGGCCGGGTCGTGAGCGGAGCGTTGTTCGGATAGGCGATGGAGTCAAAACCGTCGATGCCGCGGACCTCGACGGTTTCGCGCCAGTAGTCGTCCATATAACAGGTGAGCGCGGCGATGCTCGGCACGCGCGGATGCATGTCGCAGTCGATCGCGCCTGACCAGTCCTGAGCCACGAGCGTCCTTTCCCAAATCAATCGGGCCCCAAATCAATTGCACCAGTGTTTCACGGGTCTGCCGCTATTTCCAGCGCCGCGGCTTCACAGCCGCCATGCAAGTTGCGGGGTGTCGGGACGCCCAGGGCGATGGGGCCGGCAAATTTCTCGTGATCACAACGTGATCGGTGTTCTCGTTGAAAACGAGACGGCCCGGCTTATTTCAAATTCTGGTTGGATCGGGCGCCGGCGCGCGGCTCAAGGCTTCGACGGCTCCATGGCAGTGGTGCCTGTGCGTGGCGCCCGATTTAACCAAATTGACGGCGTCCCTGGTCACGCCGCGAAACCAAAGCCGACGGCCGGTCGTATTCACAAGAACAAGATCCGGCACCTGCTTTCCCCGGGCGGGCGCCGATGCCCCCGGGATGGCGATCCCCTGCGCCATCCCGGGTTTGCCTTTTCGCTTCCATGATTGTGTGACTCTCTCCATAGGGAGTGTTCAGAAAGGGCGTGGGGCCGTGCAAAATCCAGCAGGCAAATTCCCGCAGGCAATGCGGCGGCGGGAGATCCTCGCCGGCCTGGCGGCCGGATGCGTGCTTGTCGTGGCCGGGCCAGCCGCGTTGTGGGCGCAAGGCATCGGCGAAGAGCTTGCCGCAAAGCTGACCTCTGAGCAGCAACGGATCTATGTGTTCTATTTGCGCGCGCGCGCCGCGTTCGACCGCGAGCTGCAGGTCTATTGGACCGCCGTCGACGAGCGCCGAGAAGGTCGCCGCCGGAAGCGCACAGCCGGTGCGCCGTTCACCGCCGATGACTACATTGCGGAGCAACCGCCGAAATACGCTGGACCAGCGCTGCCGCCGGATATCGCCAAGATCGTTACGACGACAAAGCCGCCGGAGCCCGAGACACTCCGTCCCGGCGTCGCGGATTTCCTGGCCAATGCGCGCCAGCAGTTCGGCTTCGTGCCGACGCCGACGACGGAGCGCGAGTTCAAGCGGCACTATGCGCGCGAAGCGCTGGCGCTGGGGCTCACCAAAGTGCAGGTGGTGCGGGTCTATGCGCTGGAGACCGGTGGGCGCGGCACCTACGACATGCAGGCCGGCATCGACCCCGATACGCGGAAGGGCACGCCGATTTCGTCGGCGCTGGGCTATGCGCAACTGCTCAATGCCAACTCGGTGAACGAGCTGGTGAAGCATGGCGACGCATTCCTGGCGCGGCTCAATCAGATGGCGGCGACCTCCGACCCGCGGCGGGCGACGCTGCTGCGCGCCAAGATCCTGGCGGTCCGGCGCATGCAGCAGGCGGCGAAAGCCGTCCCCAATGAGTGGAAGGAACAGGTCAAGCTCGGCAACCAGCCGAAGGGCCTCGGAATTCATGCGCTGAACCTGGACGCCGACATCGGTCCCTGGCTGCAGGTGATCAAGCTGAAGGGCCTGAAGGACGAGGCGGAGCGAGCCGGCAAGACGCGATTGACCGGCGCCGAGATCGAGCTGATGAACCTCGCGGGACCACGCACGGGGCTCGAAATGATGGAGCCGGTGGCGCGCGGCATGCCGACGTCGAATTTTTTCAGCCAGGGCGGTTACTATCGCAATACGATCGTGCGCGAGAAAACAGCGGCGCAATTGCTTGCGGCACTTGATGAACGCATGGAGGTGCACATCAAGAAGCCGGGCGCGATCGAGTTCGCGCAGATCTTCGACGAAGTGATGGCGGTACGGCTTGCGCCGGCGACGCGCGCAGGGCAGTAGCGCGGCTCTGAGTGCAGCGTGGAGCGGGGCGAGGAACGACGTGGGCCGGCCGTGGATTCGCTTGACACTTGCGCCGCTGCTGGCGGCGCTGTTGGTGGTCGGCGTGCAGGCGCTTCGCAAGCCGCCGCGCGATGCGCTTTTCGATGAGCTCTATTACCTCACGATTGCGCGGGATCTGCAGCTCTTTGGCGTGTTCACCAATGGGACCTTCAAGCGCGGGCCGTTTGGACGCGCGCCGGGGCCAGAGCATTTCGGTGATGAGAGTCCCTCGTGGGCGACGCCCGGGCGCTTCTTTGCGCCGGCCTACCCGATGCTGATTGCGGCATTGGCGACCGTCGATCGGGGGCTCGCAGACAGTATCCGGTGTCAGGTGAAATACGGGAACTTGGCAAAACCGCAGGAAGGATGCCCGCGCGCGTTTCGTTCGCTGATCTTGGTCCAGATTGTGCTGTGGGCGATTGCGATGCTCGCGATCTTCCGGATCGCGTGGGCGCTCACCTCCTCCGAGACGGTCGCGTGGCTGGCGATGATCATCGCGCTGGCGACCGGCGAAGCCGGTTTCTATGCCCGGACCTATCTGTCGGAGAACCTGACGGTTCCGGCGTTCCTGATGTTCATGTTGTTTGCGGTGCGCTGGGTTCTGGCGCGACGGCTCGGCGATTGCATTGCCGCGGGGTGCGCGCTGGGTGTCGCGGCGTTGGCGCGGCCAGCCTATGTTTATCTGTTTTATATGATCGCTGGCGCGATGGCACTCGCGGCGCTTGGCGGCAGGCGCCGGGATTGGCTGCCACGGCCGGTGGACGTCGCGGCATTCGTTGCGGCGGCGCTGGTGGTGCTGGCGCCCTGGATGCTGCGCAACTGGAGGCAATTCGGTGATCCCGCGCTGTCGTCGGGCTACGCCGAAGTGATCCTGGTCCAGCGTCTCGCCTACAATCAGATGAGCTGGTCCGAGTGGTGGGTGGCGTGGATTTATTGGCTGCCGGATTTCGGTGACGATGTCGCGCGGCTCCTGTTCCGGCCGGAGCTTTGGGAAAAACTCGGATGGACGCACCCGCAGAACTATTATCTCGACGGTGGCGAGGGCGCTTACCGGCGGCGCATTATCGAGGCCTCCCCGGACGACGCCGGGGTGCTGCCGCAGATCCTGAAAACGCATCTGCTCGGCGACATCTGGACGCACATCGTGGTGACATTTCCGCTGACCATGCGCGGGCTTGGCGTGGCGAAATATCTGTCGGTCGCGGGTGTCATCCTGCTGTGGCCGGTGGCGCGGCGGATGTGGGCGCGGGGACGGCTCGCGGGATTTCTGGCGCTGCTATTGCCGCCGCTCGCCATGGCAGGCCTGCATGGGTTCGTGTCGGTCAACATCGACCGCTACAACATTCCGATGATTGCGGTTTATGCTGTTGTGGTGGCGGTAATTCTGGAGGCAGCGGTGCGGCGGTGGGCGAGACCTTAAGGCCACTTCACGACGGGTGGCATCGAGGAGAGGATCGAGGCGACGTTGCCGCCGGTCTTCAGGCCGAACATGGTGCCGCGATCGTAGAGCAGGTTGAACTCGACGTAGCGGCCGCGGCGGACCAATTGCTCGTCGCGCTCAGCGTCGCTCCAGGGGTGCGCGAAGTTCCGGCGCACGAGCGTGGGGTAGATGTCGCGAAAGGCGCGCCCGACATCCCGCGTGAAGGCGAACGCAGCGGGCCAGCCGCCCGTCGCGGTGTCGGGCGTCAGATGGTCGTAGAAGATGCCGCCGATACCACGCATCTCGCGGCGGTGCGGCAAATAGAAATACTCGTCGCACCACTGTTTGAAACGCGCGTAGTCGGCGACGCCGTGCGGCGCGCAGGCTTGGGCCATGGCGGCATGGAACGCGATGGTGTCGGGATCGGTCTGCGAGCGGCGCTGATCGAGCACGGGGGTCAGATCGGCGCCACCGCCGAACCACCACTTGGTGGTGACGACGAAGCGGGTGTTCATGTGCACCGCCGGAACATGCGGGTTCTGTGGGTGCGCGATTAGCGAGATGCCGGATGCCCAGAAGCGCGGGTCCTCCTCGGCGCCCTGGATCTGCTTTCGGAATTCAGGCGCGAACTCGCCATGGACCGTCGAGGTGTGAACGCCGACCTTTTCGAAGACGCGGCCGTGCAGCATCGACATGACGCCGCCGCCGAGGTCAGCGGCCGGCGTCAGGCTGTTGGTTTCCGACGGACTCGCGTGATCGGCGCGCCGCCAGGGGGTTCGCTCGAAGCGGGCAGGAGGGCGATCGGCGAGAGGGGCGCCAGGCGGCAATTCGGCCTCGAGCGTTTCGAGCGCGGCGCAGATCTCGTTGCGCAAGCTCTCGAACCAGCCACGGGCGTCGGACTTCTGCTGGTCGAGCGCGGGGCCGGTCATTCAGCTGGTTCCTCTGTCGTGTCGGTGGCGCCGAGGTTTGTGGGGCGGCCACCGCTCGACCTTGACCTTGGTCATGCTATCGTCCTTTTTGGCGGCTATCGACGGCGCATTCTGAGACCAATGTCCGATCGGGTCAGCCCCCGCGCAGCCAGCATGCGGCGCGGTTGGGGTGGTGTCCGCATTGACCCAAGCATTTGAGATAGCATGATGATTCGCTGGTTCGAAACCCGAATTCCGGCCTTTCCGGATGATCCTCCGCGTCAGCCCCCGAGCACGCTCCTGGGCTACTACTGGTATTTCGTCAAGCCGGTCTGGCCCGTCTTCATCCTCCTGCTGATCGCGGGTTGCGGCGGCGCGGTGATCGAAGTGGCGCTGATGGCCTTTGTCGGCAATCTCGTCGATCTGATGCGGGCGTCGGCGAACCCGGCGACGTTCATCGCAGACCACAAAGGACTGCTGATCTGGATGGCGTTCATCGCTCTGGTCGCGCGGCCGGTGGTGTCGACGCTGCATGACCTGATCAAGAACCAGCTGATCGCGGGGCCGTTCACGAACCGTGTGCGCTGGCTGACGCATCGCTATGTACTGCGCCAGAGCCTGGGGTTCTTCCAGAACGATTTTGCCGGCCGAGTCGCCAACAAGATGATGCAGTCGGCGCCCGCGCTGCGGGACAGTGTGGTCAATCTGATCGACGGGCTGTGGTACGCCTCGGTGCAGTGGATCGGCACGGCGCTGATCTTTGCCACGGCCGACAAGCGGCTGCTGGTGCCGATGATCGCTTGGTTGGCGGCCTACATCGGGGTGCTCGTGTATTTCGTACCGAAAATCAAGGCGCGCTCGACGGCGGCGGCCGAGGCGCGCTCGATGCTGATCGGGCGCATCGTCGATACCTACACCAACATCATGACCGTGAAACTGTTCGCGCATGCCGAGCGAGAGGATTCCTATGCCCGCGACGCGCTGCGCGAGCAGATGGAGAAATGGCAGGACAGTCTGCGCATTCTGACCGTGATGGAGTTCGTGCTCTACACGCTCAACGGCGTGCTGATCGTGGCCGCGAGCGGGCTCGCGATATGGCTGTGGGCAGCGGATGCGGTGACGATCGGATCGATCGCGATCGTGACGGGCCTGGTCATGCGTATCGTTGCGATGTCGGGCTGGGTGCTGTGGCTGGTCGCCGGAATTTTTGAGAACATCGGCACGGTGCAGGAAGGTATGGAGACGATTTCGCGTCCCCAGGCCGTGGTCGACGCGCCAGAGGCCAAGCCGCTCACCGTCAGCAAGGGCGAGATTCGCTTCGAGGGCATCCGGTTCCATTATGGTAAGGACGCCGGTGTGATCGACAACCTGTCGTTGACCATCCGGCCGGGCGAAAAGGTGGGGCTCGTGGGACGGTCGGGCGCGGGCAAGTCGACGTTGGTCAACCTGCTGCTGCGGTTCTACGACCTGGAAGGCGGGCGCATCCTGATCGACGGGCAGGATATCGCACGCGTGACGCAGGACAGCCTGCGGGCGCAGATCGGGATGGTGACGCAGGATACGTCGCTGCTGCATCGATCGATCCGCCACAACATCCTCTATGGGCGGCCGGATGCGGGCGAGCCCGGGGCTCGGGCCGCCGCGGCGAAGGCGCAGGCCGACGTGTTCATCGAGCGGCTCGAGGATCTGAAGGGCCGCAAGGGCTATGACGCGCATGTCGGCGAGCGGGGTGTGAAGCTCTCCGGCGGCCAGCGCCAGCGGATCGCGATTGCGCGCGTGCTGTTGAAGAACGCCCCGATCCTTCTGCTGGACGAGGCGACGAGCGCGCTCGACAGCGAGGTGGAGGCGGCGATCCAAGAGCAATTCAACAACCTGATGGAGGGCAAAACCGTGATCGCGATCGCGCATCGCCTGTCGACGATCGCGGCGATGGACCGGCTCGTCATCATGGACGAGGGCGCGATCGTTGAGACCGGCAGCCATCAGGAGCTGCTGGCGCGCGGCGGGATCTATGCCGAGCTCTGGGCGCGCCAGTCCGGCGGGTTTCTGGCGAAGGAAGCGGCGGAGTAGTCTTGGCAACAGTCGCGCTGCAAAAACAAAAAGGGCCCGGCGATTGCCGGGCCCTCTTTTTGTTGTGGCATCAGATGCCGACCGGCGTTTGCCGACGCGCGTTACTCCTTCGCGGGCTCGTCGCCTTCGCGCTTCTTCAAGGCTGCCTTGAAGATGTCGCCGAGCGAGGCGCCAGAGTCGGACGAGCCGTACTGGGCGACGGCCTGCTTCTCTTCCGCGATCTCGAGTGCCTTGATCGAGACCTGAATGCGGCGCGAGTGCTTGTCGACCGAGAGGACCTGGGCGTCCACCTTGTTGCCGACGTTATAGCGCTCGGGGCGCTGCTCGGACCGGTCACGCGACAGATCCGAACGCTTGATGTAGGTGGTGATGTCGGTGTCGGCGATCTTGACGTGGATGCCGTTCGCCTCGACCACAGTGACTTCGCAGGTGACCGTGTCGCCCTTCTTGTACTTGGCGAGCGTGTCGAGCGGATCGCCGGCCAGCTGCTTGATGCCAAGGCTGATGCGTTCCTTGGTGCTGTCGACGTCGAGCACCACGGCCTTCACCGTGTCGCCCTTCTTGTAGTCCTTGATCACCTCGTCGCCAGCCTTGTTCCAGTCGAGGTCCGACAGATGGACCATGCCGTCGACGCCGTTGTCGAGACCGATGAAGAGGCCGAACTCGGTGATATTGCGCACCGGGCCTTCGACGGTCGAGCCCTTCGGATGGGCTGTGAGGAAGCCGTCCCACGGATTGTCCTGGGTCTGCTTCAGGCCGAGCGAGATGCGGCGCTTGTTCGGATCCACCTCGAGGATCTGGACCTCGACCTGCTGGCTGGTGGAGACGATCTTGCCGGGATGGACGTTCTTCTTGGTCCAGCTCATCTCGGAGACGTGGATGAGGCCTTCGACGCCGGGCTCCAGCTCCACGAACGCGCCGTAGTCGGCAATGTTCGTGACGGTGCCGCTGAAGCGGCCGTTGACCGGATACTTGGCTTCGATTCCCTGCCAGGGGTCAGACAACAGCTGCTTCATACCGAGGCTGATGCGCTGCGTTTCCGGATTGATGCGGATGATCTGCACCTTGACGGTATCGCCGACATTGACGACGTCGCTGGGGTGGTTGACGCGGCGCCAGGCCATGTCGGTGACGTGCAGCAGGCCGTCGATGCCGCCCAGATCGATGAAGGCACCATAGTCGGTGATGTTCTTGACGACGCCGTCGATGACCTGGCCTTCGGCGAGGCGGGCGACGATTTCGGAGCGCTGCTCGGCGCGCGTCTCCTCGAGCACGGAGCGGCGCGAGACGACGATGTTGCCGCGGCGGCGGTCCATTTTCAGGATCTGGAAGGGAAGCGCCTGATGCATCAGCGGGCCGATGTCGCGCACGGGGCGGATGTCGACCTGGGAGCCCGGCAGGAAGGCCACGGCGCCGTCAAGATCGACGGTGAAGCCGCCCTTGACCTTGTTGAAGATGACGCCGTCGACCTTCTCGTTCGCCTCGAAACGCTTCTCGAGACGGGTCCAGCTTTCCTCGCGGCGGGCCTTGTCGCGCGACAGGACGGCCTCACCGAGGGCGTTTTCCATGCGCTCCAGGTAGACCTCGACCTCGTCGCCGACCTTGAGATCGGCCGGCTTGCCGCCGATGCCGAACTCCTTCATGGGAACGCGGCCTTCCATCTTCAGGCCGACGTCGATCACCGCGAGATCCTTCTCGATCGATGTGATGCGGCCCTTGATGACGGTGCCTTCAAAGGCGGACTCGCCGCCCATGCTCTCGTTCAGCAGCGCTTCGAAATCCCCGCGCGATGGGTTCATCTCGTTCATGCCAGGCGTGCTCATTCGTGGTCCTTCGGTTCGGTCATTCGGATCGAGCCACGGTGGCAATGCCATCGCCGGCCCATGCTTGATGCCCAATGCCGATAGGGCCTCCGGCGCCGGGCAAATCCGGACAGCCAGGGCCATCAAGCGCAGGGCTTGGGTGTGGTGTCGCGAAAGCCATCGCCGGAAGGTCTCTTGGACCCACCAATGGGGATTGAGCGCGCCGTTGCAGCGTGCCCTATTGGCCGATCTTCCTCTTGATCAGTCCAACGGCGGCTTCGAATGCCGCTTCTATATCCAAGTTGGTGGTGTCAAGCAAGATCGCATCGGCGGCAACCTTCATTGGCGCATCGGCCCGGCCGGCATCGCGCTCGTCGCGGCGTTGGATCACATCGAGAACACGCTCATAGGTGACGGGCTCGCCGCGCCGGCGCAATTCCTCGAACCGGCGGCGAGCACGGACGGTGACATCGGCGGTGACGAAGATTTTGACGGGGGCATCCGGGCACACGACGGTGCCGATGTCGCGGCCATCCAGCACGGCGCCGGGCTCCTGGGCGGCGAAATCGCGCTGGAAGTCGAGGAGGGCGGCGCGCACGGCGGCGTGGCGGGCGACGACGGAGGCGGCATCGCCGACGCCGGGGAGGCGCAGGCCGTCGTCGTCGAGGCTCGCGGAATCGAGCGTGCGGGCCATGCGGGCGGCAAGGCCCTCGTCCTCCAGCGAGCCGCCGCGGGCCAGCACGTCGCGGGCGACGGCCCGGTAGAGCAGGCCGGTATCGAGGCAGGCATAGCCGAAATGCGCCGCGATCCGCTTGGCGAGGGTTCCTTTGCCGGAGGCGGCCGGTCCGTCGATGGCGATGATCATGGTGTCGTCCTGGGCGTCGGTCTCGGAGCGTCCTGGGGTCGGTCTCGGCGCCGTGCAGCCGGGCGGCGAGATGCGCGGGACGGTCCTAGGGGATTTCGGGCGGCGGAGCAATGCGGGGGAGGGTGCGCGATCGCTTCAGGAGGGCGGTGGGGGCGTCAGTGGCCATCACCGATGCGGGCCGGCTCCGCGCAGCGCGGTGCGCGTCGGCCGGGAACGCAAGGGAGACGTGTGCGCGCGCCTATCCAACACGACAAGGCCCCGCGCGGTGGCGGGGCCTTGGGCAATTCAACTGTTACCGGACAGGCGCGGATGCGCGTGGGCATCCGGAGCGCCAATCACAAAAGCGAAGCTCAGGCGGCCTGTTGGATCGCCGAGAGCTCCCACTGGTCGGCGCGGCCGTTGACGGGGCGCACGAACGTCCAGACCTCCGTGACCTGCTGCGGCTCGGTGCGGCTGCCCGAGACGACGCGGCCCGATACAACCTCGATCGTTGCGTCGAGGATCTCGTAGCGCATCGCAACCGAGGCGTACTCGGCGCCTGCCTCGCGCCAGGCTTCCGACAGGTCGCCCTGCAGCAGCTTGCCGCCGCCGATCTCGTTACGCTGGCCTTGCTTCTTCAGGTCGTCGATCTCGTGCGCGAAGTAGGAGAGCATCTCCGGCGTGGTGCGAGTCTCGAGCGACTTGAGATCGCCCTGGCCATAGGCCGACTGGACTTCGCCGAGCAGGCGCTCGAACGTGCCGAAGTCATCCGCCTGGATGGCGAGCGGCGGCAGCGCAGCGCCCGTCCCGCCGACGTTGGCGCGGAAGGCGGCGTTCTGTGGCTGCTGCGCGGCAGGACCGGCGCCGGCCTCGGCCAGGGCCGGTTTAGCCTGACGGCTGCGGAAGAATGCAACGATCAGCATCACGATGCCGGCGATCAGCAGCATCTGCAGCATGAAGCCGAGCATGGCCGCGAGGCCGCCGCCCATTCCGAAGAGGCTGGCGAGACCGGCACCGATCAGTGCGCCCGTCAGCAGGCCCTTCATGCCGCCGAAGCGGGACGCCGCCGTCGCGGTGTTGGCGGCGCCAGCGGCCGCGCCCGTTGCGGCGCTGGTGGCCTTGCCAGGTTGGGTCATCGAGCGCTCGACCGGAGCTGCGCCTTTCGGGGTCGTGTTGGTGGCCGGCGGCGCCGTGTGCGTGTTGCCGCCACGGCTGCCCGAGCTGCCGCCACGGCCCGCACGGGCGTCAGCGAAGTCAACGGCCACAAATGACAGTCCTACAACGGCTGCGAGTGCCGCAACTGCCAAACAAATCCTGCTCATCCATCCCTCCATCATGCCATTCGGCATGGTTGTAGCATCCAAACGGCCTTTTGAGGAGCCGCTATCATGTGAGTATGTAGTGATCCTATGGCGCCCGTCCAGGCCTCCAGGCGGCAAACCCTTGAAATTCGCGAACTGACGCCAATTGCGGTGAACGTGAAGGATAACTCTGGATCACAATTGGGCGGTGAATGTGGCGCCGAGCGTCTCCATCAGGCCGCGGAATTCCGGGAAGCTGGTGGCGACGAAAGTGGTGTCGTCGACGGTCACCGGGCGGTCTGCGGCAAGCCCCAGGATCAGAAACGCCATGGCGATCCGGTGGTCCATGTGGGTGGCGACTCGCCCGCCGCCCCGGATCGGGCCGCCGGCGACGATCAGGGTATCGCCGTCGACCTTGGCTTGAACGCCGTTTACGATGAGCCCGGCCGCGGTTGCAGCCAGGCGGTCGCTTTCCTTGACCTTGAGTTCGGCGAGACCCTCCATGCGGGTCTCGCCGGAGGCTGTGGCGGCGACGGCCGAGAGGATCGGGTATTCGTCGATCATCGAGGGTGCCCGTCCCGGCGGTACACGCACGCCCTTGAGCGGGCGGTGGCGGACCCGGATGTCGGCGATCGGCTCGCCGCCCTCGATGCGCTCGTTGAGGAAGGCGACGTCGCCGCCCATTTCGCGCAACGTCGTGTAGAAGCCGGTGCGGGTCTCGTTGACGAGCACGCCTGATACGGTGACCTCGGAGCCCGGAACCATAGCGGCAGCCGCTGCCAAGAACGCTGCCGACGAGGGATCGCCCGGTACGATGATGGGGCGGCCTTGCAACTCGGCGTCGCCGCGAACGGTGATCGCCGGGCGGCCGTCGCGCAGGCCGGTGGTCACGTCGGCGCCGAAATAACGGAACATGCGCTCGGTGTGATCGCGGGTGGCCTCCTTCTCGATCACAGTGGTGGCGCCGGCCGCCGCGAGGCCCGCGAACAGAATGGCGGATTTGACCTGGGCCGACGGCACCGGCGAGGCGTACTCGATCGGCACCAGGCTGGAGGTGCCGTGGATGGTCAGCGGCAGCGTCTCGCGATCCTCGTCCGTCGAGAGACCCATCTGGCGCAAAGGACCGAGCACGCGGCGCATCGGCCGCTTCGACAACGAGGCGTCGCCAACCATGCGGACGCGGATGTCGTTGCCCGCGATCACCCCCATCATCAGGCGCGAGCCGGTGCCGGAGTTGCCGAAATCGAGGTCGCCCTTGGGTTCGGCGAGCCCCCCGACACCCCGCCCGCGCACCTCCCAGGCGGCGCCGCGCCGCTCGGCCGGGGCGCCAAGCGCAGTTACTGCCTTGGCCGTATTGATCACGTCCTCGGCTTCGAGCAGTCCCTCGATCCGCGTGATGCCGGTGGCGAGCGCGCCCAGCATCAGCGAGCGGTGCGAAATCGACTTGTCGCCGGGGACGCGGACGTTGCCGGCGAGGGCGCGCGCGCGGCCGGCGCTCAGCGGTTTGGCCGGATTGTCGTGCATCTTGAACTCTCTTCCTTTCGGCTGCGCGAAGGCGCAACCAAAGAGCCTGCCACCACTAGACAGCCGCGCTGGCGCATGCAATAGCGAGCCGCAAAATTCCTGACCATCCGAGGCACTCATGTCGAAGAACGCAGACCGCGGCACGAAGCGGACCTGCCAGAACGGGTCGTGCGGCGCCCGCTTCTACGATCTGGCCCGCGACCCGATTGCATGCCCGATGTGCGGATCGGCCTACGTGCCGGTCGTGCCGGCGATCAGCGCGGCGGCAGCGCGCGAAGAGGCGGCCGCTCAGCGGCGCGCTGCGCAGCGCAAGCCTGAGGTGGTGCCAGTGGCTGGAGACCCGCCCGAAGTCGAGGCCGAGGATGCGCTGGCCGACGTCGAAGGTGCCGAGGAGCCGGCAGCGGCTGGCGAGGACGAGACCTTCCTGGAGGCCGAGGAGGACGAGGGCGGCGTTGCCGACATCATTCCGGGCAGCCCCGCTGAGGGTGAGGAAGAGCCGTGATCCCGGTACGCTGGCAGTGACGCTACGACGGAGGCGGCGTAGCGGCTGATGGCCTGGAACGCCCGACCTACTCCGATTAACCAGCCTCATTAGAGGCAGGCCATTGCCTCCTGTGGCCGCCTGTGGCACCGAATGGGCGGAATTCGCCACATCGCGTGACACACAGGACAGGGAGAGGCAGCACGATGGCCAAGCCGGTGGGCGAAACGGGGGAGAGCAAGGCTGCGGGCGGGGCGCTGGCGGGCGTGAAGGTCGTCGATCTGACGCGGGTGCTCGGCGGACCGTTCGCGACCCAGCTGCTCGCCGACCACGGCGCCGACGTGATCAAGCTCGAGCCACCGATGGGCGACGAGGTGCGCGACTGGGGCCCGCCCTTCCATGACGGCGACGCGTCCTACTATATCGGCATCAACCGCAACAAGCGCTCGGTCGGCCTCGATCTGGCGCAGCCCGCCGGCCGCGAGGTGCTGCTGAAATTCCTCGAGGGCGCGGATGTGCTGATCGAGAACTTCAAGCCGGGCTCGATGGAAGCCTGGGGCATCGGCTACGATGCGCTGAAGTTGCGCTTTCCGAAGCTGGTCTACTGCAAGATCTCCGGCTTTGGCGCCGACGGCCCGCTCGGCGGCTTCCCGGGCTATGACGGCATCATCGGCGCGATGACCGGCCACTACAGTGTGAACGGCTCCGAGGAATCCGGGCCGATGCGGTTAGGCCTCCCCGTCGTCGACATCTCGATGGGGCTCTATTGCGTGATCGGCATCCTGATGGCGATGCACGAGCGCACCAAGTCTGGCGAGGGCCAGCAGATCGAGGTCACGCTCTACGATGCGGCGCTGTCGCTGATGCATCCGCACTTCCCGAACTATTTTCTGTCGGGAAAGACGCCGCAACTGACTGGCAACCAGCATTCCAACCTGGTGCCCTACGGCATGTTCCAGACTAAGACGTGCAAAATCATGATCGGCGCCGGCAACAACCGCGCCTTCAAGAAGGTGTGCGAGGTGCTGGGCCGGCCGGAACTCGCCGACGATCCGCGTTTCAAGACCAACGGCGACCGCCAGACGAACCGCGACGCGCTGAACGAGGTATTGAACGCCAAGCTCGCCGAAGTCGACGGTATGACGTTCTCGCTGGAGCTGCTGAAGGCGGGGCTGCCCTGTGGGCCGGTGCTCGATACCAAGCAGGTGCTCGAAGGCGCGCACGTGAAGGCGCGCGGCGCGATCATCGAGAAGGACTGGTACAAGGGCATCCGCACGCCGGTGCGTTTGTCGCGCACGCCGGGCAGCCTCAAGTCGGCGCCGCCGAAGTTTTCCCAGCATGCGCGCGAGGTGCTTCGCGAGCACGGTTTCGACGAAGCCGCGATCGAGAAGCTTGCGGCATCGGGCGTCGTCGCCGAAAAGCGGCGCCAGGGATAGAGTCGAAAAGCGTCGGCAAGGTAGTGTTGGGACGCGCGTCGTTTTTCTGCCTATTCCGCACGGACGTCCAAAGGCGTCGCTTGTGATGTCGCATCAAGGACAACAGCCATGGCCACTTCGAACGCAGCCGGCACCCCGCAGGATCTCGACTACGACGCCATCGTGATCGGCGCGGGTATTTCGGGCATGTACCAGCTCTATCGCCTGCGTGAGCTCGGGATGCGTGTGCGGGTCCTGGAGGCGGGAACAGGCGTCGGCGGCACCTGGTACTGGAACCGCTATCCCGGCGCACGGTTCGATTCCGAAAGCTATTCCTATCAGTATTCGTTTTCTAAGGAGCTGCTCGACGAGTGGAGCTGGTCCGAGCATTTTGCGCCGCAGCCGGAGACGCTGAGCTATCTCAACTATGTCGCCGACAAGTTCGACTTGCGCCGCGATATCGAGTTCCGGACCCGGGTCACGGCGGCCCACTACCAGGACGAGACGCGCAGCTGGACGATCACGGCGGAGGATGGCCGGCGCTTTCGCACGCGCTTCCTGATTACGGCGATCGGCCCGCTCTCGGCGCCGACGCTGCCCCGGATCGAAGGGCGGGATACCTTCAAGGGCGAGGCCTACCATACGGGTCTGTGGCCGCATCATCCCGTCAGCTTCGAGGGCAAGCGGGTGGCTGTGATCGGCACCGGCGCCACCGGCGTTCAGACGATCTCGGAAGTCGCGAAGACGGCCGGGCATCTGACGGTCTTTCAGCGCCGTCCGAACTGGTGCAAGCCGCTGCACAACGGCAAAATCGACGCCGTCGCTCAAGCCAAGATCAAGGCCGGCTATCCCGAGATGTTCAAGCGCTGCCAGGAAACGGCCGCCTGCTTTCTGCACTCGATCGATCCGCGTGGCACCTTCGACGTGACGCCGGAAGAGCGCGAGGCGTTCTTCGAGCAGCAGTATGCGACGCCGGGCTTCGGCATGTGGCAAGGCAACTTCCGGGACATGCTGACCAACCGCGAGGCGAACAAGGTCGTCTCCGATTTTGTCGCGAACAAGATCCGCCAACGTGTCAAGGATCCGCGCGTCGCGGAGATGCTGATCCCCAAGGATCACGGGTTCGGCACACGCCGTGTGCCGATGGAGACCAAATACTACGAGGCCTATAATCAGCCCAACGTCGAATTGGTCTCGATCGTCGATACGCCGATCGAACACATCACGGAAACCGGCATCCAGACCACCGCGCGCCATTTCGAGTTCGACATGATCATCTATGCGACGGGGTTCGACGCCATCACCGGCGCCTTCGATCGCATTGATATCCAGGGCACCGGCGGGCAGCGCCTGAAGGATAAGTGGAAACCGGCGCCGCAGACATTCCTCGGCGTGCAGGTCGAAGGCTTTCCCAACATGCTGATGCTGGTTGGCCCACACACGGCGCTCGGCAACATCCCCCGCAGCATCGAATACAACGTCGACTGGAATACGCGGCTGATCCGCTACATGCGCGAGCGCAACCTGACGCGCGTCGATCCCCGGCCGGAGGCCGTCGCCAGCTGGACCGACTTCGTGATCGAGAAAGGCGAGGGCCTGCTTTCGAACGAGGTCGATTCCTGGATGACCGGCATCAACCAGAACGTCGACGGCAAGCAGACCCGCATCATTGCCCGCTACAGCGGCAGCGCGCCGGATTTCCGAAAGCGGGCCGAAGAGGTGGTGGCCGAGGGCTACCGGGAGCTTGCGCTGGCCTAACGACGTGCGAGCGGGCGAGGGGAGGCGACGAGCCTCTGCATCGCCGCCTGATCCAAGCGAACGGACGACGACCGCCGCCCGGTGCTCGGCGCAGCTTCGCAACGGTGAAACCGCGCCCGACGCGCCAATAGACGCGCCAAACGCTTGACCTGCGGCATTCCTCGGTCTGTCATACTCCCGGACTGCGCGGCGATAGCGATTTCCGAGGAGCAAACCTATGCACGACACGGTCATCAAAGGCGGCACCATCGTCGATGGATCGGGCAAGCCAGGCTACACCGGCGACGTGGCGTTCGACGGCGGCAAGATCGCCCAGGTCGGCGGCAAGGCGGGACCCGGCAAGCGCGAGATCGACGCCAAGGGGCTGATGGTCACGCCCGGCTGGGTCGATGTTCACACCCACTATGACGGCCAGGCGACCTGGGACAGCGAGCTCGCGCCCTCGTCCTGGCACGGCGTCACAACCGTGCTGATGGGCAATTGCGGCGTCGGGTTCGCGCCGGTGCGCCGGAACAAGGCGGATCATTCCGACCTGATCGGCATGATGGAATCGATCGAGGAAATTCCCGGCGTCGCGCTCGCCGATGGCCTGAAGTGGAACTGGGAAACCTTTCCGGAATACCTGGATGCGCTGGAGCAGAAGCCGCGCTCGATCGATGTCGGCGCACAAATTCCGCACCATCCGCTGCGCGTTTATGTGATGGGCGAGCGCGCCGTCCGCCGCGAGCCGGCGACCGCCGACGATATCCAGACGATGCGCGACGCGGTGCGCCAGGGCCTCGAAGCCGGCGCGTTCGGCTTCACGACGTCGCGCACCAACTCGCACAAGACGCCGACCGGCGAGATGGTGCCGGGTCGCTTCTCGGAGACAGACGAGTTGCTCGGCATCGGCTCGGCCTTCAAGGGCCTGAAGCACGGCGCGTTCGGCATGAACAGCGACTTCGACGACGAGGCCGAGGAATTCGCGTGGATGACGAAGTTCAGCAAGGACACCGGCCGCCCGGCCTGGTTCCTGCTGACCGATCAGCCGAACGATACGACGCGCTGGCGGCGGATGCTGGATGGCGTGCACGCGGCGCGCAAGCAGGGCGCCATGGTCACCGCACAGATCGCGGGCCGGCCCGTCGGCGTCCTGCTCGGCATCGATACCGCGCTGAACCCGTTCTCGATCCGCCCGAGCTATCAGGCGCTGCTGAAACTGCCGATCGCGGAACGCATGAAGCGGATCAAGGATCCCGCGTTCCGCGCCAAGGTTCTGGCCGAGAAACCGACGCCAGAGCTGCTGCGCCCGCTGTCGCAGTTCCGCCAGTACATCGTGACGGGCTGGGACCGGATGTTCCCGCTGACCGATCCGCCGAACTACGAGCCGGAGAAGAAGGACAGCATCGCTGGCATGGCCGCGCGTTCGAACTGCACGCCGGACGAGGTCGCCTACGACTATCTCGCCGGTGGCGCGGACCGTTTCCTGTTCTTCCCCGTGGTCGGATACAATCAGGACAATCTCGGGGTCATCCAGACGATGCTGGAGGACGACACCACGCTGCTGGGCTTGTCCGACGGTGGCGCACATTGCTCGTCGATCATCGACGCCAGCGTGCCGACCTGGATGCTGATGCACTGGGCGCGCGATCGCAGCCGCGGGCCCCGCCTGCCCGTGGAGCGGATGGTGCAGCGACAGACCAGCGAGACCGCCGGCTTCTTCGGCATGCGGGATCGCGGGTTGCTCAAGGAAGGTCTGAAGGCGGACGTGAACGTGATCGATTATCAGGGCCTCAGGCTGCACGTGCCTGAGATCCGCTACGACCTGCCGATGAATGGCCGCCGCCTCGTGCAGCGCGTCGATGGCTACAAGCATACGTTCGTTTCGGGTGTGTCGACCTTCGAAAACGGCGCCTATACGGGCGCGACGGCCGGCAAACTGGTCCGCGCCGGCTAAGGCGTGGCTGATCGGCTTTGAGCGGCGCCGCACGTCCCGTGTGGCGCCGCTTTGCGTTCCCGTGCGCTCAGCCGGTGATCGGGCGGCGGCCCATCGGCGGATGCCGGCTCCAGATCAGGCCGGGCGTCGCGGGGTGGCCGGTGGCGACCAGGCTGTCGGCGAATGTTTCGTCCTCGGCGGTGAACGTGTGCTTCAAGGCGCCGAGGTAGGCGGTCCATTGCTCGAGCGTGCGCGGGCCGGCGATGACGCTCGTCACCGTTCGATTGTTGAGCACCCACAACACCGCGAAATCGACCGGCGTCATACCGCGCTTGGCCGTATGCGTGCGGATCGCCTCGACCACCTGGAACGTCTGCGGGCTGAAATCACGGGTGAGGATGCTGGCATCGCCGCGGGCGGCACGGCTGTCGTTCGGCGGCGGCGCGCCTTCTCTGTATTTTCCGGTGAGTGCGCCGCGCGCCAGCGGCGAGAACGGCGCGACGCCGATGCCATAATGCGCGCAGGCCGGCAGGTAGTCGTTCTCGGCCATGGCGCATGGCGATATTGTACATCGGTTGCGCGATCACCGGCGGCGGCGTGCCGGTCTTGTCGCAAAGCCGCATGATCTCGCCGATCTCCCAGCCGTAGTGGTTGGAAAATCCCCAGTAGCTGGCCTTGCCGCTGGCGACGATGTCACGCATCGCCTCGACGCTTTCGATCAACGGCGTCTCGCGGTCCCGGTGGTGCATGTAATAGATATCGACATAGTCGGTGCCGAGCCGCTTGAGGCTGGCATCGATAGCGGAAAGCATCCACTTGCGCGAGAGGCCCTGTTTGCGATGCGGGGGGCCGTCCTGCTGGCCGACCTTGGTGGCGAGCACCCAGGTATCGCGATCTTTCGCAATGAGCTTTCCGACCATGCTTTCGGCGGCGCCGCTGTTGTAGGCGTCGGCGGTGTCGATGAAATTGACTTTCGCTTCGCGCGCGGACCCGATCACATGAGCAGCCGTCGCCTCGTCCATGCCGGCGCCAAAGTCCATCGTGCCGAGACAGAGGCGCGAGACGCGGAGCCCGCTCCGGCCGAGAGTGCTGTAGTCCATGTGATGACCTTTCGGGCGTGACGGGACGAACGTGTGTGCCGCGACCCTATCCGCCGGCTCGCGCCATGGCCAGCGACGCCGGAGCGACACGCCGGCCGGACCTGGGCTATCGTTGGCCGAGCCCAAGCCAACGGAGGAATCAATCATGGACATCGAAAACCAACGCGCGCGCGGCCGCAAGCTTCTGGGCGAGGTGATCGGGGCCGACTATCTCGCCCGCCGTGATGCCTCGACCAACGACTTCAACCGCCCGCTGCGCCAGTTCTCGGAGACATACGCGTTCGGCGATATCTGGAGCCGGCCCGGCCTGCCGCTGAAAGTGCGCAGCATGCTCTGCATGGCCATGCTGACGGCGCTCGGCAAGCCCGAAGAGCTCAAGCTCCACGTCAACTCCGCGATCAACAACGGCTGCACGGTCGAGGAGATCCAGGAGGTGCTCTACCAGACCGTCGCCTACTGCGGCATTCCCGCGACGATCGAGTCCTTCAAGGTGGCCGAGGCGGTACTGCGCGAGCGCGGGCTGCTGAAATAGGGCGGATCGCGCTCCGGATGCCATCTGCGGGCCCCACCCACCTTGCATTGGACCGGGTCCATCGGCGGGCAGCCGGGGCGGCTGCGCGCGCTTGCAATTCCGCTGGGGGGCGCTTATAGCCTCAGGCTTCCGGAGACGTGGCCGAGTGGCTGAAGGCGGCGGTTTGCTAAATCGTTGTACCTAGAAATGGGTACCGTAGGTTCGAATCCTATCGTCTCCGCCAAAACCCTTCCCAACATACAACAACTTGCAACACATGCGCGACCGTGTGTCACGCGCAAGATGCTGAATTTACAACATAAATTCGCCCACCCTCAGGACATGGGCCGCTCGCAGGTGTTCACACGAACGCGTTGCGCCGCGCTTTTTAAGTGGGCTATATTGTGGGTTAAAAGTGTCGACCTCTTCGAGTCCTTCGCAGGGATTCACACCCATGTCTGAGAAGCGATCGCACCAGCTCAATCGATTGACGGCACTCGCTGTAGAGAACGCCAAAGCCGAAGGCTGGTATCCCGATGGCGGCGGTCTCTATCTCGAAGTCAATTCGAATGAAAACAAACGCTGGAAACTTCGCTTGACCGTCACGGGTCGACGACGCGATTTCGGACTTGGACCGCTCAACAAAGTGTCGTTGCGACAAGCGCGCGAACGAGCAAGCAGCTATCGCTCCCTTGCCTACGAAGGCAAAGATCCGACCGAGGGCAAGCGCCTCGCGAAACCCGCCAAGATTGCCCCGACCTTCGAAGTCTGTGCGCGTGCCGTGTACGACCTGCGCCGCGAGACGTGGAGCAATGGCAAACACGTCAACCAGTGGATCAATACTCTCATCGATTACGCGTTCCCCAAGATTGGCAAAAAACCGGTCAACACCATTTCAACGCCTCACGTTCTCGAAGTACTCTCCCCCATATGGACCGCGAAGCCCGAAACCGCCCGCCGCGTGCGTCAACGCATGTCGACGGTACTTGAATGGGCTCGCGCTGCTGGCCATCGCAGCGGCGACAATCCAATAGACCTCATCGGCGACGCTCTTCCAAAGCACAAGAAGACCGACAAACATCACGCTGCCCTACCGTATGCGGACGTACCCACATTCGTCACGAAGCTACAGACCAGCAGCATCGATGTGATGTCGAAACGCGCCTTTGAATTTCTCATCCTCACCGTCGCTCGCACAATTGAGGTGCGTCACGCTCTGTGGTCGGAAGTCAACTTCGATACAGCATTGTGGACCATTCCCGGACAAGACGAGAAAACCGGCCGACGCATGAAGTCGGGACGCGAGCATGTCGTCCCGCTCACCAGGCGAACCCTGGCAATTCTTGCTCACGCAAAAACCGAAACGCCGACGAGCGATCTCATCTTTCCCGATCGTGGCGCTGGACGTGCTATGTCGGAGAACCGCTTCCTGGTCGCGCGTGATGCGCTCGGCTACTCGAAGGACGAGTGCACACCCCACGGGTTCCGTTCGAGCTTCCGCGATTGGGTATCAGAAGAAACGCAATTCGGTTCCGAAGTCGCTGAAATGGCGCTCGCCCATACCATTAAGAGCAAGACTGAGGCCGCCTATCGACGTGGAACACTGCTCGCGAAGCGCCGCGAGTTGATGGAAGCATGGGAGACATATCTCTGCAGCAAATGATCCTTTTGCTATCCACAAGTTCGCCCATGTGTTCTTTTGAACACGACGACCGTTCCTGCGGCAAAAAAATGGCCCCACCGTGCGGGCAGGGCCAAGTGTGAGGGTCCTCAGTACTCTTCGGCGAGCATGAGGGTGAGCACGCGTTCCGTCATCGTCTCGTCGCTCGGGTCTTCGGCGCCGAGATCGGGATCGCGTTTGTCGAAAGTGTCGATTTTCCAGAACATGCGCTGTCCGCCCAGCTCGAATGCACCAAAGTCGTGCTCTCCGAACGGGTCATTGTCCTTCGTGAAGTCGGTGAAGGTCATGACGGCTCGGATCGCTGCAGCTTTGATGTCGGGAGCGAGGGCGTCAATGCCGGCGGTCATATAGACCTTGCCGCCGGCAAACGTCGTTCGAAACCGATCGTTCAGCTCACGAATGCGCTTTGTCTTGTCGGACACGGGCACTCTCCTTCTCGCAAGCGATGTCGGCGGGATGCCGGCACCGCAGCGCAAGCCGGAGAAAATGGTGCGACACGCGATGGATCACCACGCGAGAAGGGATCGCAATTATTGCGGCCGTCGATCCGCGGCAATCGCTTCAGGTCGATTACCTTGCGCGGGGTGCGCGGAGCACGAAGAGAATTGTATCAAAGTTGCGGGACTCGATGGCCCCGCTCGCCAATGAGCGGGCCGCAAATCAAGCAGCTTCACAGTGTGAGAAAGCCGAGCTAGCCCGCTTTCTCACAATAGGTGAGAGGCATCGTGGCCCCGAAATCAGCGAAGGTTGTTAAGTTTATCCTCCGCCGTTGCCCGGCAAACCGCGCTACCCGTCGAGCAAATTCACAAGCGCCTGCTGCACCTTCCTGACCCGTCGAACATTTTGAATCCGTACTCTTTTCATTTCATTGGGGCCTATGGGTATATTCAAGATTAGATCCCCGGTGCCGAAGCCGATTAGCCGGTGCAGCAAGAAGCTGCTAGGCAACAACTCGATATTCATCCCCGCGGTGGGATAAGCATTGTTGATCCCAAATTGACGACGCTCAGTTGCAAAATGAGGCGTGAACCGCCACGATGATGTGCGGTCGACCAAAAATACTCCAATCGCCCAGACTACCGAAACGCAAATTGCCACGAATGCATAGAAGCCTGCGTTCATGAATACAAGCAAATGAGATGTAAATTCCACGAATGTCGCCAATGAAAAGGTCCACTCAACAACAATTCCCAATATTATGGCAATTAACAACAGTGCGAAGACCACCATTCCTCGCGGGCGCAGATGAGTTAAAGTGACGATCAAAACTAGGACGGTCGCAAAAACTATACCCAACCGGGCATCTGGAAAAATATAAACCGCTTTGTGCCCGCCAATCTTGAAGTCGGTTCCGAGAAAGTAGCTGATCCCCCAGCAAATGATCCCCGCCAGCGACACCGGCCACCAATACAGCAAGTCTGAATGCTCATAAATTATGATTTCTCTTGCGTTGGGCGCATTGGCTGCGCCTGCTATATCGGCCATGAAAACCGCTCTCCCACGTCATCCCGACAATACTTTTCTACTGCTCGATGGCTCATCAACGTCAGTCAGGCCATGTTTCGATGCCCATCACTGCACAGAAGACTACCGGTGTTAGCGAAAAACAACTTCCAGGATGCCTACACCGATGGATCCGGAGGAAAAAGGGTGACCGCAATCTCATGGGGTCATTTTGAGCCTCGCTACTGCTTGCTTGATCTGGGGAACAGCCATCGGAAACCCGACATTTAGCCACTGACGCCGAGGATGCGACCAAAATAGTCCAACACCGCTTTCCCCATAATTATTACCTGAGCTACTAAACCCAGGTACAACATTAAAGCGAATGCCGTCACGCCAGCAAGCCTCTGTATCCTCAGCAGCAGTGCATTCAATTTATGGAGATCGCCGGCAATTTTTCGCAACATAGCTGTGTTCCGGCAAGTCGCGTCTGCTTGGACAATCAATGCACTGACCTGAACGACATCAGTTAGGGCTTTTATCCGGTCCTGCGCAATCATAAGCTGCCGCCCGGTATTCTCGATCATATTGAAGGTTGGGCGCATACCACGATCCGCAAATTGACAATAGCTGATCCAACCTGCGATATTGCCAATCTCCAAGGTGCGCAGTAGCCAGTTGAACTCTCCGATATAGTACGTGGCATCGTCGATTGAGTGAGCTAGGTGCCCGGAGCCACCAGGGCCAATCACTTCAAGTGATGCAGCGATATTGATCGGTCGAGTTTCGTAAGTGGCGTTCAGCGTCCCAATCGCTCATAGAAATACTCTTCCGCCGACATTTGTTCGGTGTCCTCGTCAGAATTAATTACTCCTCTTATCCTGATCAGCCGTTTCCACCGACTTACCAGGTGCTGAGGCCTGGTTGGACCGCGCAGGTGGCACAATATTGTTGCGAAAGTCATCCTGCCTCTGTTGTTTGTCGACGGCCCATGTCTCTAGCATATCGTCGAGCTCCATCGTCAGCGCTCGAAGATGGAGAGAGGCGTTGCTGATCGTGCCTAGGGAACCTCTGAATAGCACGACGTTTGACGACGGCAGTCGCGGATTGTCGCGATTTTCAGCTGTTTGAGCGGCTGGCGGGCGTCGATTTGGCTCCGTTCAGCCCGCATTCCCCTTCAAGCGGACGCAAGTCGGCCGCGGGCGAGATACAGGTTGGCGAGCGCGAGCAGCGCGAACACCTGCGCGCCGTTCTTGGCGATGCCGCGATAGCGAACCTTGCGATAGCCGAACTGGCATTTGAGGACGCGAAAGACGTGCTCGACCTTCGCGCGCACTTTGCCGAAGCGGCGGTTGCGAGCGCGCTGGCGCTTCGTCAGATCGCGGCCCGGTTTCGCTTTCTCCTTCACCGCCCACAGAACGCCGGCGTCTTCCGCCGCGCGCTTCTTCACGTCGCTCGCGTAGCCCTTGTCGCCGTACACCGCCGTGTCGTCCTCGCGGATCAGATTGTCCATCACCTTGGCATCGTGCACGTTGCCTGTCGTCACGCCCGCCGTGTGAACGAGCCCGCTTTCCGCATCGACGCCGATGTGCGCCTTCATGCCGAAATACCACTGGTTGCCCTTCTTCGACGACGTCATCTCGGGATCGCGCCGCTGCTCCTTGTTCTTCGTCGAGGGTGACGCCGCGATCAGCGTCGCATCCACGATGGTGCCGCCGCGCAGCAGCTCGCCCTTCGCCGCGAGATGCTCGGCAACAGCCGCGAAGATCGCCTTCGTCAGATCGTGACGCTCGAGCAGATGGCGGAAATTGAGGATCGTCGTCTCGTCGGGGATGGCGTCGCGGCCGAGGTCCAGCCCCGCGAACGCGCGCATCGACTGGATGTCGTAGAGCGCTTCTTCGGCGCCAGGATCAGACAGGGTGTACCACTGCTGCAGGCAGTAGATGCGCAGCATCGCCGCCAGCGGAAATGGCCGCCGGCCGCCCTGCGGCCCCATCTTCGGATAATGCGGCTCGATCAACGCTTCGAGCGCGCCCCACGGCACCACAGCGGACATCTCGGCCAGGAACACGTCGCGCTTCGTCCGCTTCTTCTTGCGCCGCATAGTCGAGCGACGCAAAGCTCAGCTGGTCCATCGCAGCCCCCTCGAATCATTGACACACAGTGTGCCATGATCCCAGGGTTGTTCAGAGGTTCCTTAGGTTCTTGAATGAAATGGCGCGCATCGTTTCAAGGGCGACGAAACGCTCAACAAAGCGTCCAATCTGCTTGCGATGCGGCTCATCTTTGGTGACAATTCGGAAGCGCTCTGGCGCAACTGGCCTCTTGTGCAATGGCGTCGGATTCTGCATCTCTGTCGTACTAGGAGGTTGCGGCCGCGAACCTAGTGTGGACATGAGCAACGCGCGCCAATCGAGTATTCCGCAGCCCACCCAGTCCCTACTGCCGGCGTCTTCGACCATTTCCGAAAGAAATGGCCACAGCGACTTGAGGACCACCTCTGGTTCACCCGCGGAGTGGTCGAATACATCAACCTGCCCAAGCGTGGAGCTGGATCCGTGGGCGAGCGGCCGCCAAGGTCCTTGGAGGGTTGTTCGGTAGGAAGCGGAATATTGTTTCGTTGAGCAAGTGCATCACGCTGATGTTTCCGATAATCATCTCATCCGTCTTAAGGCCCCGAATGGACATCACTAGGCCGCGCTGATTGATGAAGATCACTCCCTCATTGAGTTCATGCCCGACTACCGTGGGTTCATGCCCCTCTACCGTGATCTTTTCGGATCGGGTTGTGAATCCGAAGCTCGACTGAAATTCGTTCCATATACCGTCAAACAAATAGTCGGTGGCCGCCTTCAGTTTGACCCATGCCTGTGGCGACCCTGCATCAGCCGGTGGCGCGAGTTCGATGCTACCCGACACAATTTGTTCGTGCGCGCATCGTCTGATGTTGTCTAGATGAAAGGATAGCTGGCTTCGGCGTACTCCAAGACTGCCTTCTGTGGGGGCGTGGATTTGCTTGCCTGAGAAGCGTTTGGCTCCATCAATGTAGAATGTAATTGTTATATAATCCTGGAAGCTCTGAAACTGAACGAGTACCTTCAGGGCCTGATCCTTGTCGACAGCATCAGGAGCAAGGCGCGTATTGAGCGTTCCATTCGTGGCACTATCGCGCCACCAAAGCGTGAATGATGCGCTCTGTTGTGGGAAGATGTTAAACCTATACGGTCGGGGATCGACTGCATGACGATCATTCAGCCTGCCTTCGATGGCGATTGGCTCCAGCTGTAGGTGCTGAAGGGCGCCATCGCTCTCGACACCCAGCGATTGCAACCGCAGCAGAAAGTCTGAAATTTCTTTGAAAAATTGAGCGTTGTGTTGCTCATATTCGTCGACATACGATTGGCTTGGGGCGCTTCGACCCGTCCTTGGATGATTGTGCTTGCGCCAAACGCCTATATGCCAAACCAGTGCGGGTGATCCGACACTTGGTGGGGGCCGATTACGGCCCTCATCGAGGATGCGGCGCAGATGGCTCGTCGTTCGCCAAACGATAAACGGTGAATCAGTTTGCGGTACGCTGTCTTGCGGCATTACTCGCCCCCCGATCAACTTGTGTCATTGATATAGACAGTGAGACGCTATTTGGGCAGAATAGTGCAATAAGAAGGGCGTGACAGTAAGAAGGGAGGCCGATCGCGCAAGCAACCGGCCTGTCCAAGGTGAGCTATCTAGTGCTCACGATCATCAGCACCGCTGCGGCCCAGCCGAGAAGTATGACTGTCAAGACTGGATCCGTCGGCGGCTTCGGCAGTAATCCGTGAAGCGCCAGTCCGTGAAGGACGCCTGCGAAAGCTGCGCAGATGATTTTGATCATGGTTTGCTCTCTTTCTGCCACAAGCGGCCGGGACTGCCCGTCTCGTTCAGGATTTCCCGGCTACTTGCGGTTGGAGAACAATTGTTGATCAAAACTAAACGATGTATAGCATGCAGGCGGTTTTGCTGCAACGTGACCATCAATGTGACGCGCTTCGCGAAATCCGACACACGTAACGTCCAACGCTCATGACAACTAAGCCAAACAACGTGGATCAGGTCAGCGGCTGCGTCAGGGCAGCGACGACGACAGCCACTCTCACGACGATGCCGGCGGCTTCGACCAACCGCATGCGCATGCTCGCGTGACCAGATGATGTCAGCGCACTGCATGCTGGCCTAGGTGGTCGCATCGTGCTCCTCGGTGGCCTCCGAGATGAACCGTGGCGATTGCGATGACCGGCGCATAGCTTTCGACGCGCACGCAATTGAGTTGCCGCATGTGTTCGCATGTAATTCTTGAATGTTCGCGGCGGCTTCCCTAGGTTTGCTGTGCTCCCATGGGCAACCGTGGGCG